>NZ_JBPQGP010000005.1:0-4800000 GCF_051374625.1 Kitasatospora sp. HPM-01-4
GAAGCCGTTGTCGTACCGAACTTGATCGGCGTGTTTTCGCAGCTCAGGCATGATGTCGGCATGGGCGAGGCATGCTCGGGCCGTTGGGTTGTCTCGCTGGTGGAGGTGTCGGGATGGCGTCGGTCGTGGGTCTTCTCGAGGAGCGGGAACTGGCCCCGCGGGAGCGCGTGGAAGAGCTTCGGGAGGTGGCCGACCGGGTGCTCGCCGAGCTTGCGGAAGCGGAGACGGCCTGGCACGAGTGGTTGATCGCCAGGCAGCGCGTCGGCGAGGTCCTGTCCGTGCCGCGGCCCCTGGAGGCAGGTGAGGCCGGCTCTGCAGCTGGTGAGCCTCCAGTGTCGGAGCCCGCCACGAACGCGCCTGCCGAGGTTCCCGTGCCGAGGGCTGCTCGCGCGGGATCGATCGTCCCGGTGTGGCGTCCCGCGCTGTCCGTGGACGTGCTCGCTCCCGACTACCAGCGCATCCTCGCCACGCTCGCCGAGCGAGGGACCGGCCGGAACGCGGTGATGACGTGCCAGGAGATCGCCGCCGCGCTCGGGCTGGAGCCGGTCCCGGCGAGCGTGGAAGGGGTCCGGTCGAGGATGAAGCGGCTGGCGGACCGGGGCTGGGCCGTCGAGCCGTCCCCGGGCCGGTTCACGCTCGCCGCCGGGCCAGCCTGCGCGTCATGAGCATCGTCATCGACCAGAGCACCATCTGCTCGTGGACGGCGGGCAGCGTCTCGTAGTCGCGGACCAGACGCCGCGAGCGCATCAGCCAGCTCAGCGTGCGCTCCACCACCCAGCGCCTGGGTAGCACCACGAAGCCGGACGCGTCGTCGCTGCGTTTGACGATCTCGAGGGTGAGTCGCAGTGCCTGCTTCGCCCAGGTGACCAGGCGGCCCGCGTAGCCGCCGTCGGCCCAGACCAGGACGATCTTCCGGTAGCGGGCCCGCACCCGCTCCAGCAGGGGCATCGCGCCATCCCGGTCCGTCACGTTCGCGGCGGTGACCACCACGGCCAGCAGCAGTCCGAGGCAGTCGACCACGATGCGACGCTTGCGCCCCGGCACCTTCTTCGCCCCGTCGTACCCGCGTGAGGACGCCAGCACCGTGGCCGCCGCACGCAGGGACTGCGCGT
The DNA here is from genome assembly GCF_051374625.1 of Kitasatospora sp. HPM-01-4. NCBI lineage: Bacteria > Bacillati > Actinomycetota > Actinomycetes > Kitasatosporales > Streptomycetaceae > Kitasatospora > Kitasatospora sp. HPM-01-4. The sequence goes on from NZ_JBPQGP010000005.1 coordinate 1,113, forward strand.
CGATCACCGCGGCGGTCGGCTCCGGGTCGCGGCCGGCGTCCTCGCGCACCAGGCCCCGCAGCCGGTCGTGCAACTCGGCCAGCAGGCCCCGCGCACGCCACCGCCGCACGAACGCGTAAACGCGGTCCCACGCGGGAAAGTCGGCCGGCATCGCCCGCCACTTGATCCCGTTGTCCACCAGGTATCGGACAGCGTCCAACATCTGCCGGTGGCAGTAGCCCTCCGGCTGCCCACCCCGCCCCTCCAACCACGACGGAACGGGCAGCACATCCCTCACGACGGCCCACTCCGCGTCCGTCATGTCCGAGTCGTAGCGGCGCACACGGTCCGGACGGTCACCCGCATTCCCGAACCGGTGAGCGAGGCAATCACACGATCGGGCAGCCGAGTTGGACTCAACCGGCAGGACAGCGAAAGACTGCGACACAGGGCCTCCTGTGTGGTTGGGGCGTCGACAACCTCGAACTGAACAGGAGGCCCTGCCTTCATGCGCACACCACTTGGAGATCACCCGACCGGGTCGCCCCATTCGAACCGATGCTCACCATGATCGGTACGACAACGACTTCTCAGCCCGGAGCATGCCCGCTGATCAGGCGGGCACACCGGGAACTCCAAGATCCCCGACAGAGTCAAGCTGAGTGGGTGTTCTGCGAGTGCTCGACTGACTCGTGGTAGTTGAAGGCAGGTTGTCCGATTTCCGGGCTTCACGGCGGGCCGGGGATGAGCTGCCCCGGCTTTGGTGGAGTCCGCGATCGTGTGATCAAGCGGCCCGCGGGACTTTCTCCAGTCCCGTCCAGCAGGCCTGTTCGTATTCGTCGGGCGGGAGGTAGCCGAGGGCGGAGTGGAGCCGTTCACCGTTGTACCACGCGACCCCTTGGAAGACGGCCCGCTCGACCTCGCCTCCAGGCGTTTGCGGGCGTTGGCGGCGGCCTTCTCCTGGCGTTCCCGGTGCTTGTGGTGGCAGGGGCAGAGCGGCCACCGGGGCGGCGGGTCCACTGACCGTGGAGCCCATACTCGTAGATGCTCTCCTGCCCGGGGACCTGGCCGCAGCCGGCGCAGGCCAGGGTCCGCATCAGCTCGCGGTGGGCCCGGCGGGCCTTCTTCTCGCGGGCCTTCTGGCGCCGGTCGCAGGCGGCACGGTTGTCCGGGTTGTCCAGGGCTTCGGTCAGGAGGAGCACCTCGGCGAGGAGCTGACGCTCGACCTCATGGCCCGGCGCATCGGATTGCTCGCCCGTGCGACCCGCACAGTCGAAGCGGGAACCTGCTCACCGGAACGGGGACGAACGGACAACGCGCACCTCACCACCAGGTCGGCCCGCACCACAGCCACGAGCCCACCCACCGACCACGCTACTCAGCCAGGGAATCCCCAAGATCACCGACAGAGCCAAGCTAAGCGGCCGGGACGGGGGCCTGCTGCTCGCGGGCCTCGCGGAGGTCGCGGCGGAGCAGGACGACCCAACCGGTCGGGATCAGCGCGGCGAACAGCCACCACTGGATCGCGTAGGGCAGGTGGACGCCCTGGCCGACCACCGCGGCGTCGTTGGTGGTGGTGACGTTGGGGGCCGGCACCAGCTCGGCCTCGTCGGCGGCCGGTGGGGTGGGGCTGGTGGAGACCAGTTCCAGGTAGCCCGCGACGACCGGCCGCTTCAGCCGCGCGGCCTGCACGCCGCTGTCGATCCGCATGAACATCCGGTCCGGCAGGCCGGCGGGCTCGCGGATCCCGGTGCTCTTGAAGGTCTCATCGGGCCGCAGCCGGCCGGTCACGGTCAGCTCGCCGGAGGGGGCCGGCGGCACCGTCGGGTAGACGGTGGCGTCCGCGCCCGAGCTGACCCAACCGCGGTTGACCAGCACCAGATTGCCCCCGTCGGTAACCAGCGGGGTGATCACGTAGTAGCCGACCGTGCCGCCGCCCGCCGCGGTGCGCTGGCGGATCACGAACTCGTCCGACGGGTCGTAGCGCCCCGTCGCGGTGACCGGGCGGTACGTCTGCGTGCCAGGCACGGTCCGGCCGGGGTGCGAGATGACGTCCATCGCGACCGGCGGCGCCTTCATCGCGGCGGCGGTCACGGCGTTCTGCCGGTTGGTCTGCTCATAGCGGTGGTACTGCCATCGTCCGAGCAGGACCATCACCGGGATGATCGCGAAAAAGACGAGGGTCAGGACCAGCCAGCGCCGGGTCAGGAGAATACGGAACAGCACCAGGCGACGGTATCTCCCCCCGACTCACCGCCCCGAACCGGCCCCGAACCCGCCCCTCGGTTCGAACCCTCAAGCGCTCGGCTCGGCATCAGCCAGGCAGGTCAGCGTCTTCTTCCGGTCCCGTAGGGCCAACAGCCCCGGACCCCAACCATCACGACGACAGCCACCATCACCGACAACACCGGCGCGACCCGACAGTTCGGCGCTTTCACCGGACAAGCGGCCAAGGCCGTCGCCGTCCTCGCCGGTGTGCGCGGCGAAGTCCCTGAAGGCCTCGCGGCGGTCCTTGAGCCGGTCCGTCCCCGCGACGGCGCGTGCCCACAGCCGCTCCGGGCGGTCCTGGTCCTTCAGCAGTTCGGAGGCGGCCAGCAGGTCGCCGGCGAACGCACGCGCCGAAGCGATCCGCGAGTGGAAGGTGATCACGCGGCGCAGGTCCAGGTCGGCGACCGCGCGCAGCACGGCGATCTGCAGCGCCAGGCGCAGCAGGTCCTCGTTGGAGCGCTGCGAGCGGAGGTCGGCGACGGCGGGGAGGTTGAGGAGTTCGCGGAGGTCTTCGTCGGTGACGACGGGGACGAGGACGCGGTAGTCGGCGAGGTAGCCGTGCTCGATGCCCTGCCCGAGCCTCCAGGTGTAGACGGTGGGGCCGTAGATGCGCTCGTCGTCCATCGAACACAGCACCATCCCCTCCGCGACGTCGACCACCTTGGGATGCGGGTCTCATCGCCGACCCGCGGGGGCGCGGTGAAGTACAGCCGGCGCAGCGCGGGCACGTCCGCGTCGTTGTGGACAGCCGCCCACGGCTTGCCATCGGATCCAGCGGTACGGTGCGCCTCGTCGATGACGACCAGGTCCCACCGGGCCAAGCCGAAGTCACGGTGCGCCCGCACGATCCGCTCCAGGCTCGCGTAGGTCGCGTACACGGTCACCGGGTGGTTGTCCGAGGCGCCGTTGACCAGGTCCGTGAGCGCGACGGGCTGCGTGGTCACCGCCGCGTCAATCCGCCCACCGGCCTCCGCGCTCTCCAACGCCTCCTCCCGCGATTCTTCGTCGACCTCCCCACCTGTTGACGTGTTCGGTCTTTGATCATGGTGTCGGGTTGCCGGTTCACCGGTTTGTCAGTGGCCGCAGGAGGTGGGCGACTTCGGTGTGGCTGAAGTGCTCGGCCCAGCCCAGCGGTGTGGCACCGAACCGAGCGTCGCGGATGTTCGGGTCGGCGCCCAGATCGATCAGGAGGCTCGCGCCGGTCACGTCGGCGGCGGCCGCTGCCTGGTGCAGCGCGGTCTCCCATGGCTGTTCGAGGGGGACGTCGCCACGGCTCAGTGCGTTGACGTCGAATCCGAGTGCCGCCAGCAGGGGCACGGCGCGCCAGGCACGGCGGGCCGCCGCCCATACGATCAGCCCGGGCCGCCGCCGGCGTGCGGTGCCGGCGTGCGCGTGCAATCGCTCGACGGTTGCGTGTGCGCCTGCCAGGGCTGCCGCGACGAATGCGTCGACGCCGTCAGCCGGTGACCAGGCAGCGCCGTGCGCGTCCAGGTACCCCAGCGCCCGTGTGCTGCCGCACAGCGCGGCCAGGCGTGCCGGTGTGGTGCCGTTCCAGACTCGCAGGTGCGCCGGGCGATCGTCGGGGAACCGAAATGGGGCGCGCAGGTCGGCGCACTCGGCGAGCAGCCCTACCCGGTCGGCGAGATCGTGGGTGACCGCCCACCAGAGTTGATCGGCGATCAGGTCGGCGGGTGAGGGAATCGCGTCGCCCAGCCGCGCCCGCCACGGGCCGCCGCCGTGCCCGAGGCCGTGGTCGATCAGCAGACGCAGGTGGTCGTCGCTGGAACCGAACTGCCGGTTGTACATGGCCTGGGCGTCGTTGGGATCGGCGCCGGCAGCCAGGAGGGTGCGGGCCAGCGCATCGGCCCTCGGGTGGCCGGGCTGCCCGCCCTCGCCGCCGCCCAGCGCTCCGGCCAGCGCCGTGAAGGGCGAGGTCAAGCCGTGCCACAGGTAGCCGGCGTTCGGGTCGGCGCCGTGGTCGAGCAGCATGCGGGCGGCCCGGACGACCGCGTCCGCGCGGATGGAGGGATCATGCCGGGCGTACGCGAGGTACAGGAGGGGCTCCCAGGCGAACGGGCCGCCTTCGGCGGTGGCCAGCGTCGAATCCACGGCGAGCAGGCCGGCGAGCGCGTCGGTGTCGGCCGCGGCTGCCGCCGCGGGCACCGAGGTGGTGGTGAGTCCGGGGTGGGCGGCGAGCAGTGCGGCGGCCCGCCTCCAGCGGGCCGGGTCGTCGTCGTGGCCGTACCGCAGACACGCCAGCAACAGGAACTCGTCCGCAGGTGAGCTCGCCGCGTCGACCTGGTCCGGGGTACGGCGGTAGTGCCGGATGATCTGGACGTGCCGCTTGAGCGCGGCCCACGACGGGAAACCGTGGCGGCGGGCGATGACCAGTTGCGCACCGGCGAGTGATGGCGGGCGCGGCCCGTCCGGGTGGTGGGAGCCCACCAGGCCCAGCGCGTCCGGCGCACCGGACCTGGCCTGGTCGCGAAGGTCCTTCGCCTGCTTGCGCAGTTGCTCGAAGCTCGGATCGTCGGGAAGACGGACAGTCGCCATGGCGACCTCCTTCCAAGGCCCGCGGTCCGCTACGCGGGGCTGAAAGGAGGCAGAGAGCGATGCCGATACCGCAACGCACAGCCGGGTGGGCTCGGCCCTGTCCGCGGACGGGTGGCGCCCCGGGACGCCAGCAGAAGTCTAGCCGGGGCACCGTCACCGCACTCAAACGTGGTTGGTCAGGCCAAACAAAGACGGCCCAGGCCGTCGCAGGTCATCGCCAGCTACGCACTGATGCCGAGGTGGCGGGCTACGCATCCGTGTTCGGCAGCGGGGCGGCCGAGTGCACGATCCTCGGGTGCGGACGTGGCGCAGGTACCGCCTTCGCGAGGGCGGCCTTGACGGTCGTCGGGCTGGCGAAGATGTCGGACGCCACGGTGTCGGGTGCGACCCGGATGAGGTCTGCGCTCCACCGTGGGCACGGACCCAGTCGATCGTGGTTCACGCCGCGGCGACGACATCTCGGCCAGCGCTCTCTGCGGAGAAGACAAGGTGATCGGAGTCCCCTCGGCCCTACGGAATGACTCATGCTCATCGACCACCGGCCTCTGCTCGGACTGCGACTGACCACGCCTCGATTAGAACTCCGCCTGCCCTAGGACGAGGAACTCTCCGAGCTGGCCGACCTTGCGGCGGAAGGCGTCCACGATCCAGACCGCATGCCCTTCTCCGTCCCCTGGACAGATCTGCCTCCCCGGGAACGGGCACGCTCGGTGGTTCAGCACCACTGGCTCCGGCTCGGCAACTGGACCCCGGACAACTGGGCGCTGAACCTCGCGGTCTTCGAACACGGCCAGATCGTCGGTCAGCAGACGATCGCCGCCCGCAACTACGCGACCCTGTGTGAGGTCAACACAGGCTCCTGGATCGGCCTTCGACACCAGGGACGAGGCATCGGCACCGAAATGCGCGCAGCCGTCCTCCACCTGGCATTCGTAGGGCTGGAAGCAGCCGAGGCAACCTCCGGCGCCTTCGCGGACAACCCGTCATCGTTCCGGGTGTCCAGCAAGCTCGGCTACGAGCCAGACGGCATCGAGCACCTCACCGTGCGCGGCCAGGTCACCGTCATGCGCCGACTGCGGCTCTCGCGCGCGCGGTGGGAGGAGCACCAGCAGGCAAGCGTCGCAATCAACGGACTCAGCGCTTGTCTGCCCCTGCTCGGCCTGACGGACAAGACCAACGAACTGCCCGATGGGCTTCAATCACCGAACCCCCAACAACCCCACCCCACACCCCAACCACACCACCCCGGAACGTCAGCAACACGCTGCCACACGGGCTCAGCACGGGCCCCACGTTGCAGCGTGTTGCGGGACGGCGGATGGAACCGTTGCTGCCGGACCGGACGCCGAAGCGGGCCGGGATCGCCCAGCGGCTGGCGGACCGCTGCTGGCGCTGCGACATCTGACGGTCCGTGATCTCCCCGGGCCTGGTGGCCGCCCCGGTCAGCCGGCCGATTCGCGGCCGGCTCCGTTGAGACGGAGATCACCGTACGGACCGGAACGTACGGCTCCTCCGTCAGGTTGTGCCCGTACAACACCCGCGAGAACGGCTCGCGGTGTCGGGACGGACCGAAAGGAACGGGGACACCAGGTGGGGCGGGACAAGGCTCTTGTACTCGGAGGCGGCGGCGTGGCCGGGATCGCCTGGACGTTCGGCGTGCTCGCCGGGCTGGCGGACGGCCCGTCAGGAGTGGACGTCAGGACGCCGGATGTGGTGATCGGGACGTCGGCGGGCTCGGTGGTGGCGGCGCAGCTACGGTCCGAGGTGTCGTTGCCCGAGCGCTACGAGCAGCAGATCAAGCCACGGCCGGACGGCGCCGAGACGGAGCTGACGCCCATCGGACTCGACGTACAGGCGTTGTGGCTGCGGCTCACCGAGGCGCGTACCGGCACGGACGATCCGCAGGAGCAGCGACGCAGGGTCGGCGCGCTCGCGCTGGCGGCGTCGACCGTGGACGAGGCCGCCCGGCGGGCCTCGGTCGCCGCCCGGCTGGCCCTGCCCTCCTGGCCGGAGGGCGACGTGCGGATCACCGGGGTGGACGCCCATACCGGTGAGGACGTGGTGTTCACCCGGAAGTCGGGCGTCGACCTCCTCGACGCGGTCGCGGCGAGCTGTGCGGTGCCGGGTGTCTGGCCGCCCGCCACGATCGCGGGCCGCCGGTATGTGGACGGCGGCGTGCGCACCATGGTGAACGCCGACCTCGCCACGGGCTTCGACCGGATCCTGATCCTCGCCCCGCTCCCCACACCCGACCTCGACGAGCAAGTGGCCGAACTGGAGCGGCATTCCCGGGTGGTGGTGATCGCCGCCGACGAGGCCGCCCGGACCGCCTTCGGAGCGAACCCACTGGATCCGAGCACCCGTGCCCCCGCCGGCCTGGCCGGATTCGCGCAGGGGCAGGCGAACATCGAAACCGTGCGCGCCCTCTGGGGCGGGTAGCGGCCAGCGCGGTCGCGAACCCCTCGGAAAGGCCGTCGGCGGACGCGCGGCCTCAGCGGCCGTCGGCAGGGCGATTCTTGCCCGTAGTACGACCGGTATCAGCGCACGCGGCCCGCACCATCAACGCAGAAGTCCAGCTCCGAGCCCGCAGCTGAGGGGGTACCCCGAAGCCCAGGCGACGGGCGTAGAGGGTGGAACTTCCGGCGGCTGATCGGGTCGGCACTTGTCCCTTGCCAGTGAAGTTTGACCGTTTGCCATTGAACTTCGACCACTGCGACGCCCTCGGAATCCTGGCGTTGTCCCAGCGCGCCGGGATTCGAAGGTGCAGCGTAGCGGCCCGCGCCGACACGGGCCTGTTCCGGGGTGACCCGGGCCGGTCACCCCGGCGGGGTGTCGGCGCCGCGGTGTCAGGGCCGCTGCTGGAAGACCACCTCCGGGTCGGCCGGCGACGGGCTGTCCAGCAGCGGCTGTGGGATGCCCTTCAGCTGCTCGTCGAAGAAGGCCGCGACGTAGTCGCGGGTGAGCCGCGCGGCGCGCACCGCGGGGATCGAGCCGTCCACTCCGGGGATGCCCGCCTCGTGGGCGAGTACGGGCACGTCGGTGAAGCTGACGTGGTTGGAGCCGGTGATGGTCAGCCATCGCTTCCACCCGTCGAGGTCCGGCCAGTCCGTTGCCCAGCTCGACTCGTCGCCGCCCACGGCGTGGTTCGCCGGGTTGCCGAGCAGCAGCACCGGGCGGCCGCCGAGACCGCCGGTCGGCACCGGCACGAAGAACCTGCCGTCCAGGTCGGCGCCAGCCCGCACCCGCTGGTCAGCGGCCATGGTCGCGGTAACGGCGTTGCCTCCGAGTGAGTGCCCGGCCATTCCGATCCGCTTGCGGTCAATCAACTGCGCGTACTGCCAGGCCGAGTGGTGGCCGGTCAGCTGGTCCAGCACGAACGAGAGGTCCTCGGTCCGGCTCTGCACGTTTTCGGCGTCTGTCACGTTGGGCAGGTCGCACAGCGCGCAGCCGAGCGTCTGCCCGTCGGGAAAGGTCGTCCCGGAGTCCTCGTACGTGTGATTGACGAGCGCGACGACGTAGCCGCGGCTGGCCAGGTCCACGGCGAGGCCGGTGAGCGTCTGGCGCGGCAGTTCGAAGCCGGGCGAGAGCACCACCAGCGGGTACCTGCCGTGCTCCGGGCGGGCGTCGGTGGACGCGTAGGTACGAGTGTCGGCAAGCGTCTGCGCCGGGAACGCGCTGCCGACACCCTCCATGTTCAGGAAGAGCCGGGCCTCCTCGGTGGTCATGTAGGGAGCGGGCCTGCCGGTGCCGGGCCGGGCGGGGTAGTACATCGACACCATGAGCTGTCGTGGTCCCGCGCTCGGTACCCACGGGTCCGGGCGGTCCCGGTCGACCAGGTGCAGCGTGTTGACGCCGACCGCATGCGGGCCGGTCGGGCGTGGGAGTTCCAGCTGAACGCCCTGGCCGGCCGGGGCCGACGCGGTGGCGGCGGGGGCCTGTCCGGCGGCGGCGAACGCCGTACCCGCTCCGACGATCGGCAACGGCAGGACGAGCGCGAGGGCGACAACTACGGCGGTGCGACGGATACGAGTCATACCGACGACATTAGAAACCGAGCACCCCACCCCACCTCGTCACAGCGGCGGACCCGAACCCCGAACCGAACCCGGAGCGCGACCCCGGACAACCCCCGGACACCGGCGGACCGGGTCCCAGGGGCATGCGGCAACCGCGCAGCTCGGCGGGTTGGGCTCACCCCGTGACCCGTCCATGTGAGAGAGCAAGCAGACGGCCTCTCCATCGTCATTCAAGAGCTACCAGTCCTGGCTGACCACCAGGCATAGCGCCAGTTCGAAGCAGTAGAGACGGACCAGATCAACTGAGTGGCTTTGTAAATGAGTAGTGAGTGGACGTTAAGTCCGTTTCTGGTAGCGGCCTCGTCCGGGTTGGGTGAGGAAGGCTTGGTGGGTGAGGCGTCCGAGGCGGCTGCGGGTGATGTTGACGGACGCCTCGTCGGTGGGCATGCCGAGGAGGTCGTGCAGCTCGCGTGCCCGGAATGCCTGGTCGGGGTGCTGGTTGAAGGCATTCACGATGGCCTGGTAGGTGGTGTTCGTCTCGGGTGGTTCGGATTCGGTTCCCGCCGGCGTGACCTCCGCGATGATCTTTCGGGCGGTGGCCAGGTCTGTGAGCCGCGCTTCGGTCTCGGTCAGGTCGGCGGCGAGCTCTTCAATCCGGGCTCGTAGTTCTGCGGCCCGGGCGGCGGCCTCGTCCTGCCGGGTTCGGAGGTCTGCCAGGAGTTCGGCGACGTTCACGCTGCCAGTCCGAGGGTGTCGCGCCAGGCCGGGGCTGGTGTGGTGAGGCGGCGGGTCATGTTCGCGGTGGAGGCCCAGTAGACGCGTGAGGCGGAGGTGTCGGGCCTGCGGAGGTGTCGGGCCTGTGGTCGTACTCGCGAGCGAGGCGCCGATGCAGCATCAAGGTGCCGTTCGTCTGCTCCACCACCCACCGTTTCGGCTGCGGGACGAAGCCCTTGCCCTGGTCGGCCGGGTTGCGGCGGACGACTTCGACGTCGATGTCCAGCAGTGCACCGTGGATGACGACCTCGTCCTTGAAGCCCTGGTCCACCAGGGCCTTCTCCAGACGCATCCCGCACCGTTCGGCGGCCTGGTCGAGCAGGGCAGTGCCGGCGGTGTTGTCGTGAGCGGAGGCGGCCAGGACGACGACACCGATGATCAGCCCCATGACGTCGACAGCCAGTCCCCGCTTGCGGCCCGACACCTTCTTGTTCGCGTCCAGTCCCGTCGTGGTCTTCGGAACACCGGCGGCCGCGCGGACGGACTGGGTGTCGATGATCACGAGGGACCGGTCCTCTAATCGGCGGGCCCTCTCCCGGACCTGGCAGCGCAGGAGTTCCTGGATCCGCTGGTCGAGCCCGTCCTGGCGCCACAGGCCGAAGTAGTAGAACACCGCTGACCAGGACGGCAGGTCATGGGGCAGGTAGCGCCACTGACAGCCCGTCCGGTTCTGGTAGAAGACCGCGTTCACGATCTCCCGCAGGTCGCAGGACCCCGGGTCCCCAGTCGCCGACCGCGCCACCCGGTCCTGCTTCCAGGCAGTGATCATCGGCTCGATCAACGCCCACTGCTCGTCCGATAAGTCGCTCGGATACGCCCGTCTGTCCATGCGCCGCAGAACATCACCCGAACCCCGACGGGCACGCCAGTACGGTCGAGGTTCACACGAACGAGCGATCACAAGCCGAGAGAAAAGGGACTTAACATCCACTGAGAGCACCCAGGTGCTTGCTTCGGGACCATGGTTGTGCTCTGCACGACGAGGGGGCCCGGGTGCTGCCGGAATCCGAGGTCGATCTGTACGCGCCGATCCGTCGTGACTCGCGCGCCGGCCTGTCGCAGCGTGCCCTGCAGCGCAAGTACGGGGTCGGCTTCCTGACAGTGAAGAAGGGGTTGAGACCGAGCGGTGGACCGCGTTCCGCTCGCACTACGGCCTGGACAGCCTCTACTGCCAGCCCGGCATCCGCGGCGCCCACGAGAAGGGCGGCGTCGGGGGCCGGATCGGCTGACTCCGCCGCAACCACCTGGTCCCCGTCCCCGAGCGCCAGCAGACGAATCCGCCCCCGGACGCAGGGAACCGTGCGTCAACGCGGCACAGGCAAAATGCCTGTCGGGCGCCAGAGCGCGGATGGCACGATCTTCCAGTCACCAGTTCGACGAGGGAGGTCCGCATGACTGCGGCTGAGGAAATCCAGAACCTGCGGATGCTCTCTGGTGATGGCGGACCCCGAGGGCGATGAGTTCCGCATCATCCCCGAGGGCACCTTCGAACTCGACGACGAAGGAGACGCAAACTACCTGCTGACCGCTTAAGGGCTCAGATGCGGGTCGAGGTCGCCGAGCAACACCCGGCTGTCGCGCCCCGACCACACACGGGGGAAGCCCCATCCCGCAGGTCACAGCACACAGCGGTGCGGAGGCAGCGGAGGCGATGTTGGCGACGTGGGCCGCGGTCATCCCGCTGTCCTCAGGCCAGCGCAGTGGGATGTTCAGGGACTCCTGAAGCTCAGCCCGCGCGGACGAACTCCATGTTGATCGAGTACATGAACTGGCCGACGTTCACGCACTCCCAGCCGACGGCTTCGACGGATCGGACGACCAGGTCAATTTCCTTGCGGATTGCCTTCATGGGGTTCCTGACCCGGGCCATGCCCCGGGGGTCGATGTCGATGGACGCTTCGAAGGTGGCGTCCCCCTGCGCATATGCGCGCCTGGCATCCGCGACGAGCCTCTGCATTCGGATCGCGTGCACTATTCCCACGTGCGCCTCCCGCTCTGCTGCCGAGGGCCCGCTCCTTCTCACCCGCTCTACGAGCCCGGTGCGACTAAGAAGCCATTCCCTGATTTGGATGGCTCCATGCCGGAGACGACGATTCCTGAAGGACGGTCAGCTCCGCAGCGGAGGGGTTCGCTGCGCCGGTGGTATCCCGACGTGCGTTCGAGCGCCACAGGCGCCTGCGGCGTCGACTGGGGAAGGTGGCTGCGCAACGGATGCAGGTCATCGTTTACTGCGGCTTCGGCGAGGGGTGTCTCAGCTCGCCCCGAGGACGCCGAACGCGCGCGCTGCCCTCACAGAGGTCCAGGTGTAGACGGTGGGGCCGTAGATCTGCTCGTCGTCCATCGAACACAGCACCATCCCCTCGGCGACGTCGACCACCTCACGCGGCACCCGGGCCTCGTCGCCGACCCGCGGGCTGGCCGCGGTCTCCTTCGCTACCAGGTCCTGGGCCCCGCAGCCGACCGGTCAGCCCGTTCTCAGTGGATGTTAAGTCCCTTTTCTCTCGGCTTGTGATCGCTCGTTCGTATGAACCTCGACCGTACTGGCGTGCCCGTCGGGGTTCGGGTGATGTTCTGCGGCGCATGGACAGACGGGCGTATCCGAGCGACTTATCGGACGAGCAGTGGGCGTTGATCGAGCCGATGATCACTGCCTGGAAGCAGGACCGGGTGGCGCGGTCGGCGACTGGGGACCCGGGGTCCTGCGACCTGCGGGAGATCGTGAACGCGGTCTTCTACCAGAACCGGACGGGCTGTCAGTGGCGCTACCTGCCCCATGACCTGCCGTCCTGGTCAGCGGTGTTCTACTACTTCGGCCTGTGGCGCCAGGACGGGCTCGACCAGCGGATCCAGGAACTCCTGCGCTGCCAGGTCCGGGAGAGGGCCCGCCGATTAGAGGACCGGTCCCTCGTGATCATCGACACCCAGTCCGTCCGCGCGGCCGCCGGTGTTCCGAAGACCACGACGGGACTGGACGCGAACAAGAAGGTGTCGGGCCGCAAGCGGGGACTGGCTGTCGACGTCATGGGGCTGATCATCGGTGTCGTCGTCCTGGCCGCCTCCGCTCACGACAACACCGCCGGCACTGCCCTGCTCGACCAGGCCGCCGAACGGTGCGGGATGCGTCTGGAGAAGGCCCTGGTGGACCAGGGCTTCAAGGACGAGGTCGTCATCCACGGTGCACTGCTGGACATCGACGTCGAAGTCGTCCGCCGCAACCCGGCCGACCAGGGCAAGGGCTTCGTCCCGCAGCCGAAACGGTGGGTGGTGGAGCAGACGAACGGCACCTTGATGCTGCATCGGCGCCTCGCTCGCGAGTACGACCACAGGCCCGACACCTCCGCAGGCCCGACACCTCCGCCTCACGCGTCTACTGGGCCTCCACCGCGAACATGACCCGCCGCCTCACCACACCAGCCCCGGCCTGGCGCGACACCCTCGGACTGGCAGCGTGAACGTCGCCGAACTCCTGGCAGACCTCCGAACCCGGCAGGACGAGGCCGCCGCCCGGGCCGCAGAACTACGAGCCCGGATTGAAGAGCTCGCCGCCGACCTGACCGAGACCGAAACGCGGCTCACAGACCTGGCCACCGCCCGAAAGATCATCGCGGAGGTCACGCCGGCGGGAACCGAATCCGAACCACCCGAGACGAACACCACCTACCAGGCCATCGTGAATGCCTTCAACCAGCACCCCGACCAGGCATTCCGGGCACGCGAGCTGCACGACCTCCTCGGCATGCCCACCGACGAGGCGTCCGTCAACATCACCCGCAGCCGCCTCGGACGCCTCACCCACCAAGCCTTCCTCACCCAACCCGGACGAGGCCGCTACCAGAAACGGACTTAGAGGCTGCGCAGATAGGCGGTTGGTGGGACCAGTCGGCGGACGAGACAGGCACAGGTTCCTTGATCATGGAGTTGCGACGCTCTGTGATCATTGGGGAGACCTGTGCCTGTGCTGCCATTCTGGCTGACCGAACCGCTCTGGGACCAATTCGCCGCCCTGCTGCCGCAGCGGCCACAGTTCGATCCAGCCCACCCGCTGGGCTGCCACCGACGCCGGATCAGCGACCGGATCGTCTTCGACAAGCTGCTCCAAGTCCTGCGGTTCGGTTGCTCCTACGAGGCGATAGCGGACTCGACCTGCTCGGCCGCCACGATCCGAGGCCGCCGCGACGAGTGGATCGGCCTGGGCCTGTTCGCCCGCCTGAAGCAGATCGCCCTCCAGGCCTATGACCGCGTCGTCGGCCTCGTCCTCGACCAGATTGCCGTGGACGGCGCCATCACCAAGGCCCCCGGCGGCGGCGAAGCGGCCGGACGCTCACCCGTCGACCGGGGCAAGCAGGGCATGAAACGGTCCGGGATGACCGATGGCTACGGCATCCCGCTCGGCCGCGTCCTGGCCGGCGCCAACCGCCACGACTCGCCGCTCCTGGCGCCAACTCTCGATCTCCTGGAGGGACTTGGGCCGTTGCCCGACGAGATCACCGTCCACCTCGACGCCGGCTACGACTCGGACAAGTCCCGTGCCGTGCTCGACGAGCGGAAGCTGTGCGGTCAGATCGCGCGCAAGGGGACCAAGGCGCCGGTCCAGGCCACCCGGCGATGGCATGTCGAGCGCACCCACGCCTGGCAGAACGCCTTCCACCGCCTCGCCCGCTGCTACGAGCGCCGCACCAGCGTCATCGAAGCCTTCTTCGACCTCGCCGACACCGTCATCACCGTCCGCAGTCTGATCCGCCGAGCCTGGACCACCCACCGCTGGGACACCCGCCCCCGACGCCGCCCATGACCAGCCGCCTATCTGCGCAGCCTCTTAACGTCCACTAAGGCGTCGTCGACCGATAGGGTCTGCGACACGAACGCGTCCACCGTGCCCCGCCCTGCCTCGATGCGGATCTCCTCGCGCCGCGACGCCACGTAGCCGCGGACCATCTGGTAGGAGATATCGTCCGCACCGTGCTCGTCCACCAGCCGATCGGAGATCCGCTTCACCGTGTGCCGCTGCCTTCGCGGCGCGTCCAGGTCGGCCCGCAGCATCTGGTCGATCAAGGGCTTGAACGGGTCCAGCCTGGTTGCCCTGGGCCGCAGCTTCTTCCGCGGCTCCGGCCAGGCCGACGACAACGCCTTCTGCACTGTTCGGAGCCCGACGCCGTACTTGCGCTCCAGCGCACGGCCGGACAGGCCTGCCCGGGAGTCGCGGCGGATCGCCGCGTGCAGATCGACCTTGGACTTCGGCAGTACCCATGCCCCCACGTCGTGCAGAGCGCAACCATGGTCCCGAAGCAAGTACTCAGGTGCTGTCAGAACTCAGCGAGATCACTCTCCCGCGGCACAGGACGCTGTCGTCGCTGACCGACAGGTGCTGTCACGACTCACGTATAAAGCCGGCGGCTGCGGGCCCGGGGAGGCAGGGTGTGCAGGCTCGCAGTCGGTCGAGGGGGCGGCAAACCCTCGGAGTACCCCTATGGTGCCGGTACGGCTGCCTCGGGGTCATAGCCAACCCTTCCGCACGGCTTGGGCCCCTGCCTGGAAGCGGCTTTCGGCGCCCAGACGATTCATCAGGTCTTGCATCATTCGACGCACGGTCCGCAAGGACAGGCCCAGTTTGCGGCCGGCGGACTCGTCGGTGTGGCCATGGCCCAGCAGCTGCAGCAGAGCGCGCTCGGACCCGGTCAGGCCTTGATCGTCACGGGAGGCGGGCTGACCGAAGTCGGCTCCGCTGCGCCACAGTTCATCGAACAGTGCGTACAAGGGCTGGATGAGGGCCGCGCCGTGCAGTTCCAGTGCGCCACGGCGGCCGTCATCGGGGTCGCTCGGAATCAGGGCGATACTGCGGTCGACGATCACCAGTCGTAGCGGCAGTAGCGGCACGGTGCGCGTCAAGCCGCCCAGATCGGCCAACCATCGGGCATAGCGCCGGGTTTCGGGGTCGTTGCGGAAGCTGTCCTGGAAGATACTGCGGATGACTACTCCGCGCTCCAGCGCCAGCTGATTGGGGTGCTTGCCGGCCTGGATGGAATCGGGGCGAACGGCTCCTCCGCGCATCAAGGACAGGCATTCCTCGGTCGCGGTTGCCGCGAGTTCCTCAAGGCGGTCACGGACGGCTTCGAGGGAGTCCAGCCGCAGGACCATCTCATCATCGCGTCGTCGGTCGATGTACTCGGCGGAAAGGGCTTCGATCGCGGTCCGGGCGCTCTCTAATTGCTGCTGGCGAAAGAGCAGCCGGTTCTGGTTGTGGGCGAGCAGCCTGGTCAGTCCGACTTGCGGGCTGACGGCCCGCAGCGTACGGGAGTCGGTCGCGGGCCGCAGTAGCGTCAGTTCCAGCAGTTCGTCGAGTGCTTCCCGTACCTCTGCCTCCGAGAGGTGCAGATCGGCGGCGATCCGCTCGACTCCCCCGTCCGGCTCGGCCAGCAGGGTCCTGTAGACGCTCTCCGTCAGTGCGTTCAATCCGAGTGCTTGCAACACCGCGCCCCCTCCCCATGTCGGTGATCATCATCGGTGCATGGTGGTCGGAGACGCAATGCTTTCGCAGACGAAATGATCTGGCACTTAGCTGCCGAGCGACTTGGTGCCACCTCTGCAGCCGTGACACCGCCTTGCCCGGACGGCAAGATCTTCCTCGCCAGCGGAAAGCACCACAAAAATCGGGACGAGTTCCGCGAACCACGCACGGGCACAGCATGGTTACGAAACGGGAGAGAACAGTCGTGACCCACTCGATACGCATCGTTTGCACCGGCTTGACCGTCGCATTCACCGTCGGCCTGGGCTCCACCGCCGCAGGCGGCATCGTCGCCGATCGCTCGGCCGCCCAACGCACCGCCGCCGCCGCGGGTTTCGACTGGGATATCGCTCCCCCCGCACCACCCGCACAGAGTTGACCGGATCCCGTGCACCTGATCGCGGTGACTCTCGTCCGTCCTGACCCGGCGCCATCGCAACTGACGGCTGAGGCGGTCACCGATCTGATCTGGGTCCACAGCCAACGCGAAGACCGGGTGGAACACATCCGCGCCCGCGTCGACCTCAACCGCTACTGCATCGCCGCCGCGATCATCGCGGACACTCCGGATACGGCAACCGCGAACCTGCGCCGCGTCTGCGAACGCGCTCTGCGGCACGCGCCGGCCCTGCGTGGCTGGCGCCTCGTCCTCACATAAGACCTCCACGGACCGAGCCCACGGCCCTCCCGGCCGCATGAGTGCAGTCGCGCCGGGAGATCGAGAACCACCCGCCCGCCTCCGTCCGAACACCTCGGATCGGCCGGACACATGACGTCGGGCTCGGAAAGAAACACACCCGAGCGCGACAGCCCTGATGGCCGGCGCAGCGGCCGCCCGGGCTCCTCGGCCTCATCGGCCGGCGTCCGCGCGCCCCGAGGTCCCCGGCCGGGCCGCGCCGGCGGGGTGAACCGGCACCACGTGGCCTGTATCGAACCGCAGTGCCCCCGTCAACCCGGTACCGGGGAGGGGGCGGTGCGGCCCGTCCGCGGAAGAAGCCCAACTCCAACGCCCCGGCCGCGGCCGCGGGCGTCTCCTCCAATCCCGTTTCCTGGAAGAAGGTTGTTCGCCATGCGCGTCTTCACCAAGATCGCTGCCGTCGCGGCCCTTGCCGTGCCGATGCTCGTCGCTGTTCCCGGCGCCGCCAATGCCGCCACCGCCTCCGCTGCCTCGGCTGCCTCCGCTGCGGCTGGTTGTTCCAGTGTCACGCAGATCGGCAGCACCGCCTACCTCAACGTCGGCGGGCAGACGATGGCGTCGGTGAAGCAGTACAAGGGCTGCGGGAAGAACTACTCCTACCTGTACGTGTGGGAGGGCTACCGCTCCACCCACAGCAGCTGGAATGCGTGCACGGCCATCGTCACCAGCGGCGGGCACGTCCAGGACCCCCAGTGCGACTCCAACTTCGTGGAGCTGTGGTCCTCCGGCGCCGACACCCTGTCGCAGTGCACCCAGGCCCTGGGCTGGAACGGGACCGGCCCCATTCCCTACTCCGGCGACATCACCGTCAAGACCGACGAACGCTGCTGACCGCCCGGCCCACGGCGACCATCGCGGCGCCGGGTCCCCAAAGGGCTGTCGCTGACTGTTCGGCGGATTCCCCGAAGCCGGTCATGTCCATCGAGTAGTACCGCCCCCCGAACCGTCACCAGAACTTGTACCGGTCGCCCGGCGGCGCCGGGGCAGCGGCAAGTGCACCTGCCCCGGCGCCGCCCTTGTGCGCGGCAACCACGTCAGCGACGCCCGCACCGACCGGCAGTGCGGATAAGCGCCGCCCCGGCCGGGAGCCCTCCACCGGAGCCCCCACCCGCCCTGCTGCCCGACACCGGGACAAGGTCAGGGCCGATCCTCCACCGAACCAGAAGGAAGCACCGCATGGCATCCGTCATCAAGACCCAGAACGCCGCAACCCGACTGCTCACGGCCGTCGCCGTCCTGAGCGGCCTGGTGTTGGGCGCCGCACAGGCCCACGCGGCAACCCCGCCGCCCCCCGCCGAGGCATCGGCGCCCACCGCCACCGCGCTGCCCGCGGTGGACATGGAAGCCACTGTTCTGGCTGCCCAGATCGATCCCCGACGCCCCGACAACACGCTGACCCCGGGGGCCCATGACTCGGTCCTGGCCGTCGAGCAGGCCCTGCAGGCCCGCGGCCTCCTCGACGCCCGCTGGGTGGACGGCTACTTCGGCACCACCACCATCACCGCCTACGCCGCCTTCCAGCGCTCCCTCGGCTACAGCGGCCTGGCCGCCAACGGACTGCCCGGCGCCTCCTCCCTCACCGCACTCGGACAGGGCCGATACACCCTCACCCACCAGATCGGGCCCGGCGCGCACCTGCAACGCGACGGATACACCGTCAACACCCGCACCCAGAACATGCTCACCGAGGCCGAACGCCTCCTGGGCTTCCGCCTCACCCTGGACCAGGGCTCCTACAACCCCGGCGGCGATCCCACCTCCGCCGGCACCCACGACGGCGGCGGCGTCGTGGACATCAACGTCGACGGCATGTCCAGCAGCACCCGCACCGCCGTCGCCCAGGCACTGCGCCAGGTCGGATTCGCCGCCTGGGTCCGCAACCCCAGCCAGGGCGACTGGCCGTGGCACATCCACGCCGCGGCGATCAACGACACCGATCTTTCCACCCAGGCCCAGAACCAGACCGGTGACTACTACCTCGGCCTCAACGGCCTGGCCAACCACGGCGCCGACGACGGCCCCCGCATCCCCATCCAGACCTGGGAGCAGTACCAGCGCACCCACTGACCGCGCACGGCACCACCCCAGCACGAGCGAAACACCCGTCGATGACACGTCACGAAAAGAGAAAACCATGAAGAACATACGCACCACGCTCGCCGTCGCCGGCACCGCACTGGCCATGGCCGTTCCCCTCATCGGCGCCACCTCCACCCCCGCCTTCGCCGCGTCCCGCGACGGAGTCTGCGACGCCGGAGAGTTCTGCTACTACTACAACAGCGACGAGGCCGGCTCGGTCTCCGACTTCACCGGCTCCCTCAGCGACTACGGAGCCACCCAGCCGACCTGCTACGAATTCAAGGGCGCCGGCAACGGCCAGGGCATCTGCGTCAAGAACAACGCCGCATCGGTGTGGAACCGCACCGGGCAGACCGTCCGCGTCTACTACAACAGCTGAAGTTCCACCTTCGGCTCGGACACCTGGACACTGGGACATGTGAGCCCGGAGGAAGCAGTTTCAGGTGGGAACCAAGAGCAACATGAGTAAGCGGTATACGGCGGAGTTCAAGCGGGACGCGGTCGCGCTGGTTCGTTCGTCGCCGCATCGGAACGTCACCGAGATCGCCAGGGAGCTGGGGGTCAGCCCGGAGGGGCTGCGGGGCTGGGTCAAGCAGGACCGCACCGACCGGGGCGAGGGCCGGCCCGGGGATCTGACCAGTGCGGAGCGCGAGGAGCTCACCCGGCTGCGGCGACAGACGGTCGAGCAGCAGAAGACGATCGAGATCCTGCGCAAGGCAGCCGCCTATTTCGCGGCCGAGACGACACGGTGATCCGCTTCCGTTTCGTTGAGGACCACCACGGCGCCTGGGGCGTCAAGCGGATCTGCCGCGTCTTGGGCATCGCCCGCTCCTCGTTCTACGACTGGCGGGCCGGCGAGCAGGCCCGCCGTGCCCGGGAACGGGCCGAAGATCTGCTCGCTGCCGAGATCGCCGTGATCCACCTCGCCTCCCGCGGCGCCTACGGCGTCCCGCGCGTGCACGCGGAATTGCGCCGCCAGGGGCGGGCGGTCAACCGGAAGAAGGTGGAGCGGATCATGCGCGAGCGTGGGATCGCGGGCGTCACCCGCCGCCGGCGCCGTGGTCTGACCCGCCAGGCCCGCAAGCCCGTGTTCGCCCCCGACCTGATCGGGCGCGACTTCAGCGCGCCCCGGCCGGGGATGCGGTTGGTCGGCGACATGACCTTCCTGCCGACCGAGGAGGGCTGGCTCTACCTGGCGACCTGCATCGACCTGGCCACCCGCGAGGTCGTCGGCTACGCGATGGCCGACCACCACCGCGCCGAACTTCCGGTGGCCGCACTGCGGATGGCCGCCGGCCGTGGCGGTCTGGAACGTGGCTGCATTTTTCACTCGGACCGCGGCAGCGAATATACGTCGAATGAATTCCGCAGTGAGATAGGCAAGTTGGACATGAGGCAGTCGATGGGGCGAGTCGGCTCCTGTTACGATAACGCCGCCGCCGAGAGCTTCTTCGCTGTGTTGAAGGAGGAGATCGGCACGCGGATCTGGCCGGACCGCGCGACCGCCCGCGCGGAGGTCTTCGCGTTCATTGAGACCTTCTACAACCGCAGGCGTCTACGCAGGCACCCCGAGTGGGGCTACCTCACCCCACTCGAGATCCGCCAGCGACACCGGCAAGGTCACACCCTCGCGGCGTAGACAGAGAGTGTCCGAGCGCAGGGTGGAACTTCAAGCGGCTACGGCGGCGCCAGCCAGGACTTCGCCCCCGGCGCCAAGGGCAACCTCAACGCCACCCTGAAGAACAACAACGCCTCCCACCAGTTCCTCAGCGGCGGCGGCAACGGCAGCAACCAGACCCCCACCGACGACTTCGACCACGGCACCCGCGGCTTCGCCGCCGACAACTGCACCGCCTTCGCCGCCTACCGCATCGCCAGCCGTCTCGGCGTCCCGAACTTCAGCAACTCCTGGGGCGGCACCACCTGGGGCAACGCCAACACCTGGGACGACGCCGCCCGCCGCGTCGGCGTCACGGTCAACACCACCCCCACCGTCGGCGCCATCGCCGTCAACGACGTCCACGGCACCTACGGCCACGTCGCCTACGTCAACGCCGTCTACTCCGACGGCTCCTTCGACGTCGAGGAGTACAACTGGAACAACCGCACCGCGTACGGCACCCGCAGCCACGTCCACGTCAGCAACGCCGACACCGACTTCCAGTGGATGCTCCACTTCTGAGCAACCACCAGCAGGACACCGGCACACCCAGGCCAAAGGCAACTCCACAGCCGGGGTGATCCTGTGAGCGCGCGGGTCACGGCGGTGCGACGATACCCGCCGGAGCCGCAGCGGCACACGTCGAAGCCCCGTCAGGCAGGTGACCTTTCCAAGTCACCTCCGTCCAACGGGGCTTCGACACACCACCCGGGTTCCGCACCACACACACCAGGCGGCGACGGCTGGCCCCTCGCGCGCCAGGCTCTATGGCAGGGCCCGTTTCTCGCGGCTCCTGCGGCGTGAAGGAGTCCGACCGATCACGGCCATCCGGACGTGTCCCGGCCAGCATGCCCCAGAACGGCCGGCGGTCAGCCCAGGTCGAAGCCTTCGGGATCGTACTCGAAGTCCTCAGCTCTGAGTGGACGTTAAGACCGACCGGCAAATGGATCACTTGAGGCGGCGTGTGGTGGGACGGTCGCCCCACCGGTAGCGGGTGGTGGCGCGGCGGATCAGCATGCGGAGTGTGACGAGTGCGGCGGCCAGGTGGAGATAGAACTCGACGACCGCGCCGTTCCTCTCGGTACAGTGCCGCAGCTTGCCGTAGCCGTTCATCCACGAGTGCGTTCGTTCCACGGTCCACCGCTTGCCGGCCTGGATCGGGGCGGGTACGCCCTTGCGGGCGATCTCACCGGTGAAGCCCAACTCCCGAAGCAGACTTCGGGACTTGTTGTTGTCGTAGCCCCGGTCGAGGTTGACATTCACGTCCTGAGGAAGGGGCCCGACCTGCCCGATGGCGGCCTCGAGGGTTGGTCCGAGAAGAGGCGAGTCGTGGCGGTTGGCCCCCACGGCGACCAGGCCGAGCGGGACGCCGTGGGCCTCGGTGGCGATCGAGCGTTTCAGGCCCTGCTTTCCGCGGTCGACCGGGGACCGGCCCGCACGCTCGCCGCCGCACGCCCGGGTTCGACGTAATTCGCGGGTTCTAGAGGGTCTCCGGGGTTGAACGTGCAGGTCATCGGGCTGCGGTGGGTGCTGGCGCCCGAGAATGCCTAGAGACGCGACTTTTCTGATTCTCCTGCGCTGGCCTGCTGCTTCGGCCTATCGTCTGGAGTCGTGTACGTGAAGACGACGAAGCGGGAGAACAAGTCCGGGACGGTCCGGTACCTGCACCTAGCTGTACTGATCACGGAGGTTGGTGACAGGGCTCACGGCGTGGTGATCTTGAAATGAGTGAGGGCCTTCTGGCTCGGTGTGGATTGCGACATCTGCACCTCAGCCAGAAAGGCCCTCATGCCACACCGTAACGCACCGCTGACCGAGACCGGACGCCTGCGCCTGGCCCGCTGCGTAGTCGACGACGGCTGGCCGTTGCGGCGGGCCGCCGAGCGCTTCCAGGTCTCGCCCACCACGGCCAAGCGCTGGGCGGACCGCTACCGCATGCTCGGCGAGGCCGGTATGAGCGACCTCTCCAGCCGCCCGCACCGCAGCCCTCGGCGGACCCCGTCGCGCACCGAGCGGCGGATCATCAAGGTCCGCGTCCTGCGCCGCTGGGGCCCGGCCCGCATCGCCTACCTGCTGAAGCTCAACCCAGCCACCGTGCACCGCGTCCTCACCCGCTACAGGCTCGCCCGCCTGGCCCACCTGGACCGCGCGACCGGCCGCGTGGTGCGGCGCTACGAGCACAGCGCGCCAGGCGAGTTGGTCCACGTCGACATCAAGAAGCTCGGCAACATCCCCGACGGCGGCGGCCACAAGATCCTGGGCCGTGAGGCCGGCCGCAAGAACCGCTCCAAAGCCGGCTACAGCTACCTGCACAACGCCGTCGACGACCACTCCCGCCTGGCCTACAGCGAGATCCTGCCCGACGAACGCAAGGAGACCGCCACCGCCTTCTGGGCCCGGGCAAGCGAGTTCTTCGCCCGGGCAGGGATCACCGTCCAGCGCGTGCTGACCGACAACGGCTCCTGCTACCGCTCCCGGACCTGGCGCGATGCCCTCGCGGCCGAAGGCATCACGCACAAGCGAACCCGGCCCTACCGGCCCCAGACCAACGGCAAGGTCGAACGCTTCAATCGCACCCTGCTCGACGAATGGGCCTACGCCAGGCCCTACCGCACCGAACAGGAACGCCGCGACGCCTACCCCGCCTGGCTCCACACCTACAATCACCACCGCGGACACACCGCACTCGCAGGCAAACCACCCGCCAGCCGCGTCCCCAACCTCACGGGTCAGAACACCTAGCCCACAACGAGTGGGACCCGGTGAAGGGGCGGGCGGTGCCGAAGGTGCTGTTCACCTTCGGCCGCGAGGACGACCTGGACCGCGACGCGGTCAAGCGCCTGGTCGCGTCTCTATCGAGGCTGCTGGAGCCGGGGGACACCCTGGCCGCGACCGCCGCCTCCGACCTGGAGTTCGTCTCCTCGGTGCCGTTCGGCGGCGCCTACGTACTCGACCACCTCTGGCGCCGACTGCGGATCGATCAAATCGTGGGCCGAGTCGGGCAGCCCAAGCGGGGTCGCCGCCGGGACATGGCCGCGACCGAGCGGGTGCTGTTCGCCCTTGTCGCCAACCGCGCGCTGGCCCCGTCCTCGAAGCTCGCAGCCGCGGACTGGATCACGAACGACGTGCACATCGACGGCCTGGCCGATGCCGGCGAACAGACCTGCTACCGGGCGATGGACTGGCTGCACGAGGTCAAGGACGACCTGGAGAAGCAGGTGTTCGACGAGGTCGCGAACCTGCTGAACCTGGAGGTGGACCTGCTGTTCTTCGACACCACCAGCACCTACTTCGAGCTGGAGGAGCCCGACGAGCCGGTCGCCCGCGACAACGCCGGCCGCAGGCTGGAGGGCGACGGCCAGGCAGGCGGCGACGCGAAGCCGGTCGGGTTCCGGACCTACGGCAAGTCGAAGGACTCCCGCGACGACCTGCCGCAGATCGTCATCGGCATGGCCGTCACCCGCGACGGCATCCCGGTGCGCTGCTGGTGCTGGCCGGGCAACGCCTCCGACCAGACCCTGATCCGGCAGGTCAAGGACGAGATGCGGGACTGGACCCTCTCCAAGATCGTGTGGGTGGCCGACCGCGGATTCTCCTCCGCCGAGAACCGCCGCTACCTGCGCAAGGGCGACCACGCCTACATCATCGGCGAGAAGCTCCGCTCCGGGAGCCCCGAGGTGCAGGCCGCCCTGTCCCGGCAGGGCCGCTACCAGGACGTCGGCGAGAACATGCGCGTCAAGGAAGTGCGGATATCCGACACCGACCGGTTCGTGATCTGCCACAACCCTGAAGCGGCCGAGCGTGACCGGCACATGCGCGAACAACTCGTCGCCCAACTTGCCGACTTGATCGCCGACACCGACAAGCTCAGCGACTTCAAGCGGGGCGAACTGCGCGGCAGGATCGCCGACAAGCCCGGCCTGAACCGCTACCTTCGCGCCACCCCGGCCGGCAAGCTCCGCATCGACCAGGCGAAGATCAAGGCTGAGGAGAACCTCGACGGGAAGTACCTCCTGCGCTGCTCGGACCCTCACCTGAGCGCCGAGGACATCGCGCTCGGCTACAAGTGTCGGCGTACACGTGAACGTCCCCAGCCACGTACGGATGAACGTGGCCGCTTCTTGATGCGTCGTGGGCTGTTGCCCGACACTCTGCTGCTTGGTCGGTGAGGAGAGTGCGGAGGGCGGCTGACGGTGGTTCTGGATCCGCATCGCTGGTTGGAACTGAGGCGTTTCCGTGGCCTGTTCGATTCCGGGTCGATGAGTCTGTCGGAGATCGCCAGGGAGACGGGGCTGGACCGGAAGACGGTCCGTAAGTACCTCTCGGCCCCGGGCCCGGCCACCCCACCACGCCGGTCGTCGAACGGACGCTCGCGGGCAAGGGTCATCGACGAGTTCGCGCCGCTGGTCGACTCGATGCTCCGGGCGGAGGTCCTGATGAAGGCCGCCGTGATCCACGAGCGCCTGGCCACCGAGTACGGGTTCACCGGGAACTACCAGCGCGTCAAGCTCTACCTCCAGGAGGCCCGCCCGCGGATCGCCGAAGAACTCGGCATCACACCGAAGGAGCTGGCGGGGATGCACCGCCGGTTCGAGGTGATCCCGGGCGCCCAGGCCCAAGTGGACTGGGGGGACGAGGGCAAGATCCTCGCCCACATGGGCATCGACAAGGTCTACTCCTTCCACATGACGCTGTCGTACTCGCGCGACCCGTTCTGCTGCTTCACCACCAGCCAGGACCTGCAGACGTTCTTCGACTGCCACCGCAGGGCGTTCGCGCACTTCGGCGGGGCACCGATGACGATCGTCTACGACCGCACCAAGACCGTCGTCCGCCGCCACGTCGCCCCGGGCGAGGCGGTCCCGCTGCACCCGGAGGCGGTCGGCTTCGCCGGCCACTACGACTTCGACCCCGACGTCCTGGCCGCCTACCGCCCCACCGGCAAAGGCCGGGTCGAACGCCAGGTCCTGATCGTCCGCGACCACGTCCTGTCCGGCCGGGCCTTCTCCTCCATCGAGGAGATGGACTCCGCGTTCGCCGCCTGGGTGCCCATCCGGCGCGCTCAGATCCACAAGACACACCGCGAAGTCATCGGCGAGCGGGCGGCCCGCGACCACGCGGCCCTCAAACCGCTGCCACCCACCCCGTATCTGGTGGCCGAGCGGCACCTGCGGCCCGTCGGCAAGGACTGCCTGGTCGCCTTCGGCGGCAACCTCTACTCGGTGCCGGCCCGCAAGGTGCGACCGCGCCAGCTGGTCGAGATCCGGGCCACGAAGTCGCAAATCATGCTGCACTCCACCGTCCCCGGCACCGACGGCGAGACACTGCTGGCCATGCACGCCAGGGCGGTCGGCCGGGGTGCCCGCGTCGTCCAGGAGACGCACTGGGACGGCCTGCCCACCGGCAAGGGACGCCGGACCACCACGGGTGATGTCCCCTCCCAGCCCCGCCACGAGCGGCCTCTCGGCCGGGAAGCCGGACCCCTGCAATCCCTGCTGAACCGGGCCGCGATCACCCGCATCGAAGTCGGCCGCCGTCCGCTGTCGGTCTACGACGAGCTGACCGGTACCCGCCCCTTCACCACCAACCGACCGACGAAGGAACCCTCTTGAGCCAGCTGACCGGCAACCGCATCCGGACCACGGCCGCCAAGCTCGGCCTGCCCCACCTGGCGGAGACCATCAACGAGTTCACCCGGCGGGCGGACGAGGCGAAGATGGGCTACCTCGACTTCCTCGACCTGGTCCTGTCCGAGGAACTCGCCGTCCGCGACGACCGGCGCTTCCGCCAGGGCCTGCGGCTGTCGAAGCTGCCCCACCACAAGACAATCGACGAGTACGACTTCTCCTTCCAGCCCGACCTCGACCCGCGCAAGGTCAAGGACCTCGCCACCCTCTCTTTCGTCGAGGCCAAGGCCAACGCCGCCCTCCTCGGGCCGCCCGGGGTGGGAAAGACACACATCGCCGTCGGGCTCGCGGTCGCGGCCTGCCGAGCTGGTTACTCCATCTACTTCACCAGCCTCGACGACATGGTCCGCAACCTCAAGGCCGCCGAGACAGCCGGTCGCCTGGCCAACAAACTCGGCACCTACCTGCGGCCCGGCGTCCTGGTGGTCGATGAGGTCGGCTACCAGCCCCTGGAGCGAGCCGAGGCGAACCTGGTCTTCCAGGTGATCTCCAAGCGCTACGAGAAGGGCTCGATCATCCTGACCTCGAACAAGACCTTCAGCGAGTGGGGACAAGTCTTCGGCGACGAGGTCCTCGCCACCGCCATCCTCGACCGGCTCCTCCACCACTGCGACGTGATCTCCATCAACGGCCCCAGTTACCGCCTGAAGAACCGCCTCAAGGCCATCGAGCGAGACGCGGAAGTGGCCTGACATCCAGCCTCGTTGGACGTCGACTGTCCGCCGAGCTTGACCGGTGTCAGTGTGCGTCAGGAGTAGAAGCCTCGGCCGTACTCTTCGCGGTTCAGCTGGAAGTCGTCCGGTCGATCACGGCGGAGCTCCTCGTAGCGCGCGACGAAGGCGTCCAACGCCTCGTGCAACGTGCAGTCCGACACCTCCCGGATTGCCTTGATCGCGAAGACGATCCGGTGATCCAGGATGTCGCGGTCTACGCTCTCCGGCAGCTGTCCCATGGGGTCGACAGCGTAGCGGAGGCCCCGCGTGCACTGGGCCTGAGCGGTTGGGACCTCCTGGCAAGCAGCCAAGATCTGGCGCCAGAGACCGCCTGATAGCTGGGGACGTTTAGGCGTACGCAGTTGGGGAGTCAAGGCCGTACGCCGACAACAAGCAACTGCTGGAAGTCGAGCGCGGCTGGCGCGACATGAAGCAGATCATCGACCTGCGGCCCGTCTACCACCGACTCGAAGAACGCATCCGAGCCCACGTCGTCCTGTGCTGGCTCGCTCTCCTGCTGATCAGGATCACCGAGACCACCACCGGCGACACCTGGCCGCACATCCGACGCGAGCTCGACCGCCTCCACCTGGGCACCTTCACCGGCCCCACCGGAACGTTCCAGCAGGTCACCGCCCTGACGAAGCCTCAGCGGGACCTGCTCGCGAAGCTGCAGATCCCCGTCCCCAAGCAGGTCGTCGCGCTTCAGCCCGCAACCCGCTGACCAGCAGAAACGCGACCGCCTAGAGAAACGCCCTCCAGGCGGTCACAAGCACGTCCGCCCAGGTCAGACCCCGGATTCGCCACTCCAGGCTGCCGAATTATGTCGAACCCGGGGCACGGGGCCTTGGTGATGCAGCCGTCGACGGATATCTCGGACAGTTCCAGGCCGATCATGCGGTCGTACGCCTGGAGCGCGAGAGCGTGGACGGCCTCGGAAATGCCTTGTTCCGCCCATTCCTTGAGTCTTCGACGGATGGTGCGGTCCGAGCATCCGGGGCTGGAGAGGCGCTCGTAGCCCGAGCCGTGGACCAGTGCGAGTACCACGTGTTCGAACACGGTCCGGTCGGGGACTCTGCGGCGGTGGCAGCCGAGTGGGTGGCCCACAGCGAACTCCGGTCGTGTGGGCAGGAGTGCGGCGAATTGGTCCCAGAGGGGTTCGAGCAGGCAAGATGGCAGCGCGGGCACGGCTGTCCTTCGTGATCACTGAGCGTAGAGAACTCCATGATCGCGTGGACCCGTGCCCGTTCTGCCGTCCGGGCCACCTCGCCAGCACCTATTGCCGGTCGGTCTTAGAGGGTGTTCGATACCGATTTAGGCTGCCGCAGGCGGTTTCGGACGGAGGTATTGCCCGGTTCTGTCCGGGCTGGCGGTCAGGCGGTCGGTCATGGAGTTCACCATGGCCCACTGGATCATCGAGCGTGACCGGTCCGGCAGTTCCTCGTAGTCACGGTGGAGCCGCCGGTACCGGGACATGATCCCGAAGGTCTGCTCCACGCGCCAGCGGATCGGCTGGACGACGAAGCCTTTCTGCTCCTTGTCCCGGGCCACGACCTCGACGTCGATGTCGAGTGCGGCGCCGTGCTTGACGACGGCGTTGTTGTAGCCGGCGTCCACCCACGCTTTGGTCACGGTGGGCCACTGGGCGGCGAGGGTGTCCAGGACCTGCTTGCCGCCGGCGGAGTCCTGGACGCCGGCGGCGGTGACGATCAAAACCAGGAGCAGGCCGAGGGTGTCGGTGGCTATGTGGCGCTTGCGGCCCTTGACCCGCTTGCCGCCGTCGTAGCCCTGGCTGTCGGCCGGGGCGTTCGGTGAGGCTTTCACGGACTGGGCGTCGATGATCGCGGCGCTGGGCAGGATGCGGCGGCCCTTCTTCGCCCGGAGCTGGTCACGGAGTGTGTCGTGGATCCGCTCGGTGGTGCCGTCTCGTTCCCATTCCTTGAAGTAGCCGTAGACGGTGGTGTGGGGTGGGAAGTCGTGCGGAAGGTAGCGCCATGCGATGCCGGTCCGCGCGACGTAGAGGATCGCGTTGACCACCTCGCGCAGCCCGGTCGTGGGCTCACGTCCTTCGGCGCGGGTGCGTCGCCACTCCAGCAGCATGGGCTCGATGAGCTCCCACTGATCGTCCTTCAGGTCCGAGGGATACCGGCGTCGTTCCGTCACAGTTGATCAATATCGCGGACACGGACCCGGCCGCCACGAGATCCTGGAACCGAGTCCGCGCCGCAAGAACCAAAGCCGGACAGTTGGGGGGAATCCCCTATCGAACACCCTCTTAGAGGCTGCGCAGATAGGCGGCTGGTCATGGGCGGCGTCGGGGGCGGGTGTCCCAGCGGTGGGTGGTCCAGGCTCGGCGGATCAGACTGCGGACGGTGATGACGGTGTCGGCGAGGTCGAAGAAGGCTTCGATGACGCTGGTGCGGCGCTCGTAGCAGCGGGCGAGGCGGTGGAAGGCGTTCTGCCAGGCGTGGGTGCGCTCGACATGCCATCGCCGGGTGGCCTGGACCGGCGCCTTGGTCCCCTTGCGCGCGATCTGACCGCACAGCTTCCGCTCGTCGAGCACGGCACGGGACTTGTCCGAGTCGTAGCCGGCGTCGAGGTGGACGGTGATCTCGTCGGGCAACGGCCCAAGTCCCTCCAGGAGATCGAGAGTTGGCGCCAGGAGCGGCGAGTCGTGGCGGTTGGCGCCGGCCAGGACGCGGCCGAGCGGGATGCCGTAGCCACCGGTCATCCCGGACCGTTTCATGCCCTGCTTGCCCCGGTCGACGGGTGAGCGTCCGGCCGCTTCGCCGCCGCCGGGGGCCTTGGTGATGGCGCCGTCCACGGCAATCTGGTCGAGGACGAGGCCGACGACGCGGTCATAGGCCTGGAGAGCGATCTGCTTCAGGCGGGCGAACAGGCCCAGGCCGATCCACTCGTCGCGGCGGCCTCGGATCGTGGCGGCCGAGCAGGTCGAGTCCGCTATCGCCTCGTAGGAGCAACCGAACCGCAGGACTTGGAGCAGCTTGTCGAAGACGATCCGGTCGCTGATCCGGCGTCGGTGGCAGCCCAGCGGGTGGGCTGGATCGAACTGTGGCCGCTGCGGCAGCAGGGCGGCGAATTGGTCCCAGAGCGGTTCGGTCAGCCAGAATGGCAGCACAGGCACAGGTCTCCCCAATGATCACAGAGCGTCGCAACTCCATGATCAAGGAACCTGTGCCTGTCTCGTCCGCCGACTGCTCGACGAACGGGGCCGAACAGCGACGCTACATCGGCTCCGAGATCCTCGGCCGCTGCCGCCTTCACCTGATCGAGGGACAAACCCCCGACGAGACCACCCCGACCGCACTCGCCGCCTAACCTGCAACCGGATCACCGAGTAGCCGTCGATACACCACTCCAGCGGACGTGACCTGCATCCCGCATCCCAAGGACATCAGGGGGACCAGATGAACATCGCTTCGCGCTTGCGCACCACCGCCCTTGCCACCATCACCGCGCTTGCTTCCTTCGGACTCACCCTCCCGTTGGCGGGGACGGCGCATGCGGGCACCGTTCCGGGCTGCCGCACCGACAAGTACTACTTCGAGGTCGACGACGCCGCACTCACCCGCGCTGAGGGCGCGTTCATCCAGGTCAACATCACCGCGTGCTGGGACAACAACGGGCAGCTCGCCTCAGGGACCACCGCCACGGTGCAAGCTGCCACCAAGGGCGCGGCCGCAACCCTGTATGACGTAAGCGTCGCCAGCACCAACATGTGGACCACCGCCAGCTCGGAGGCTACCTACTACTTCGACGGCAACGTCGTCCTGAAGCAGTGCGTGATCACGAGCCTGCTGCCGCTGTGCGCCAACGACGAGATCAAGCTGACCGGCTACGCAGACAAGCCCAGCACCACCGGTGCCGCCGCCACGAGCTTGAACACCTGGGACTGGACTGTCAAACGGGTCAACAGCGACCACTAGACGGGGGCTTGACTGAGCAAGGAGCCCCCGTAGTAATCGCCGCAAAAACAACGGATATCGCTGACCAGCAGGAACGCGGCTTGGCCCGCTGGTCAGCCTTCCCGCCCGACGTGATGGGTAGGCACACCACACTCGCCGAGCCCATGGTCACGCCCGTGCCGCCCCGGCCAGCCCAGCCAACCGAGTAGCCGTCAGGGGATCTCGAATGAGTGGTACGGCCACTTCACGACGAGGAACGTGTTCTCCACCGCAACGTCCGGCCCGAGGACGGCCTGGACCGCGGCGAGCAGGTTCAGAAAGCGAACGGCGAACTCAGCCCAGTCCTCCGTGAGGTGGGGGTTGCGAACGATCTCGTGGTCACGGTGGGCGGCGGTCAGGAGCGCGGCGCGGCCCCGGGCAGACCCCGGCATGGACCACCCGATCGCCGATACCTCAAGAAGCGCGCTGAGGGCTGCGACCACGTCCAGGCCCTCATCGCCCTCGCCCGCCGCCGGGTGAACGTTCCGTGGGCCCTTCTGCGCGACGGACGGGAGTTCACCCCCGCCCAGCCGGCCGAGCAGACGGCTTGACTCGGTCATTGAAACTCCCGGGATCGTCGTGTGGGTACGAGTCGGAACCGGGCTCAGCCGAAGGTGGGGATGGTGGTGGGTGCCTGTGTGGGGCTCTCAGGTGTCCAGCGCGGGTCGTTGGCGAGCTGGAGTCGCTCCCACAGCGACCTGATGTCTTCCGCCCGGCCGCGCAGCGCGGTGATCAGGGATTCGAGGACCGTCCAGGAGGGGACGGCGGGCTTCTCCAGGACCGCTTTCACCGCATGCGCGGTGACGGCTGCCCGCAGGCTCCGCCAACGCCGGACCAGGTCGCGGCGGTGACGGTGAGCTTGAGCTCGGTGCCGGGCCACGGGCTTCCGCAGGCGATGAGGATCGTGCCGGTGCTGCGCAGGTGGGCGCCCGGGCGAGCCGCCGTCCGGGGCTCCAAGGGCCGCAGCGCGTAAGCCGTCCGCCGTACCGCAACGGCTCGAAGGCGTTTCGAATCACCGGCGCAGCCTGCCCGACGCTCGCCGCAGACCAAGCGATCATCGACCTGCCGTACCCCTCACCCTCCGGAGGTCCCGATGAACGATCCGGCTCCCACCGGTCTGCGGTGCCTGGTCACGGGCGCCACCGGCTACATCGGCGGGCGGCTCGTACCGGAGCTGCTCGCCGCCGGACACCAGGTCCGCTGCCTGGCCCGCGACCCCGGGCGGCTGCGCGACCACCCCTGGCGCGAGCGCGTCGAGACCGCACCGCAGACGTCACCACGCCGCAGAGCCTGCCGCCCGCCTTCCAGGACGTGGACGTCGCCTACTACCTGGTGCACGCGCTGACCACCGGGCCGGGCTTCGAGGCCACCGACCGTGCCGCCGCCCGGGCGTTCGCCGCAGCCGCCGCGGCGGCCGGGGTGCGCCGGATCGTCTACCTCGGCGGCCTGGTACCCGACGGCGTGCCGGCCGACCGGCTCTCCCCTCACCTGCGCTCGCGCGCCGAGGTGGGCCGGATCCTGCGTCAGAGCGCGGTGGCCACCGCCGAACTGCGCGTGGCCGTGATCCTCGGCTCCGGGTCGGCGTCCTTCGAGATGCTGCGCTACCTGACCGAACGCCTGCCCGTCATGGTGACCCCGAGCTGGGTCGACACCCGGATCCAGCCGATCGCCGTCCGGGACGTGCTGCGCTACCTCACCGCCGCAGCGACCCTGCCGCCCGACGTCAACCGCGCCTTCGACGTCGGCGGCCCGGATGTCCTGACATACCGCCAGATGATGCAGCGCTACGCCAAGCTGGCCCACCTGCGCCCCAGACACATCATCCCTGTGCCGGTCCTGACCCCCCGGCTGTCGAGCCACTGGGTCGGCCTGGTCACCCCCGTGCCGAACGCGATCGCCCGGCCGCTGGTCGAGTCGCTACGCCACGAGGTGGTCTGCACCGAGCACGACATCTCCCGCTACGTCCCTGACCCGCCCGAGGGGCTGCTCGGCTTCGACTCCGCCGTGCGCCTGGCGCTGCGGCGCATCCAGGACGCACAGGTCGCCACCCGCTGGTCCTCCGCCAGCATCCCCGGCGCCCCCAGCGACCCACTGCCGACCGACCCGCAGTGGGCCGGCGGGAGCCTCTACCAGGACGTACGGGAGCGCCGGGTGGCGGCCGACCCGCAAGCCGTGTGGCGGGTGATCGAGAGTATCGGCGGCGACAACGGTTGGTACTCCCTCCCCTTCACCTGGGCGCTGCGCGGCTGGCTGGACCGGCTGGCCGGGGGCGTGGGACTACGGCGCGGGCGGCGCGATCCGACCCGGCTACGGGTAGGTGACTCGCTGGACTTCTGGCGCGTGGAGGCCATCGACCGGCCACGACTGCTGCGCCTGCGCGCGGAGATGCGGCTGCCAGGCCTGGCCTGGCTGGAGCTGTCCGTCGTGCCCGACCCCGCTGGTGGATCGGTCTACCACCAGCGCGCCCTGTTCCACCCCCACGGGCTCGCCGGTCACGCCTACTGGCACGCCGTGTCCCCGTTCCACGCACTGGTCTTCGGCGCGATGGCCCGCAACATCACCAGTCGGGCGCTCGCCGCCGGTTGAGCCTGCCGCACCGGCCCCTTTCCCCCCAGAGCAGCCCGGCCACCGACAGCGCTCCCCACCCGACCGAGACCGCGAGCGCCGCCCGCCGGTGGCGCGCCGTGGGCAGGGTGCGGGACAGCAGTGCGGCGTCACCGAAGTCCGCCACGATCCGCAACAGGGTCGCGGTGCGCAGGCTCCGGTCATCCGGTGCCAGTGCCATCGCCGCACCGCAGGCGGCGTCCCGCAGGCCGAGCGGGCGAAGCGAGGCTGCCACCTCCGGTGCCACCCCGCCGGGGCCGGCCAGCCCGGACGGCCGGGCGAGCAGCTCCGGGCGCAGGGCCACGGCGATTCCGTAGACGGCCGTTGCGGCTCCGGTGGTGCGCAGCAGCGAGCGGTTCACCCGACCTCCTCGGTGGTTGTGCGGTATCAGGTGCCTGCCACACGTCATGAACGGCACGCTCTGGGGCGGACAGCAGAACGGCACAAGCACCACGCGCTGCCCGTTCGGGTGAGCCCATCCCCCGGGTCAGCTCGACTGTAGTCCGACCCGACGGCTCTGCCGAACCTGACTGTGCCCGCGCAGCGAGGTACGGACCTCGGAGCTGTCCCGGTCGGCGAACGCGACGATGATGCGGGTGGCCGCGAACTCCTCCCGCAGGCGGCCGCGCTCCCCTCGACAGCTGCCGGCCGCGCGCAGCTCGTCCACCTCGCCGTTGCCCCCATTCTCCGGGTCCCTCCCGGGTCGACTTGCTCGGCGGCACTCCCGTTCAGCGTGATCGCGTCCCGATGGCCGGCAGCGCGATCTACGGCTGCTGGCGGCGTAGTACCACCATCACCCTCGCACAGCCTCAACGAGTGACCGGGCCCCGGACCAAAACCGCCACGGCGACCTCGGCGCACCTCGACAGCACCGCTGATTGCCCCTCACGCGAGGTGCACACCCGCCGGAATGGCCCTCGGCACTGGTGGGCTCGCATATTCAACTGTCGCCAGTTCTCCGAGGAGTCCAACCGGCTGGTGACCTCGTGTGATCGCCAGCCGCGTACGGCTCCGCGCCCCGTCGGTCTCCTCCAGGAGGCGGCTGGTGGTCTTGTCGTGGTAGCCGAGAGCGTCCGTGACAACGGGGCGGGCAGTTCAAGGAGCCGCTGTCGGATGGCGGCGCCGCGGGCGGCTGCGACCGGGACGCCGATCCCACCCATGAGCGCGGAAAGGTGGTCGGGGCGGGCCGGCTGAGGAAGAGCCGGCGGGGTACCCGGCCGAACCGGGTGCCGTCGGTCAGCGTCTGACGATCCGGTCGAGGGCTGTGGCGATGCCGGACTTGACCGCGTCGCGGTGGTGGAGGGGTTCCGCGGGCAGTTCGCTGGTGGGGCGCACGCCCCGGTCGGCGAGGATGTAGAGCAGGCGCAGGGTGCGCAGGCAGTTGCTGATGTGAGCGGGCACCGGGGTGCTGATGCGGTCGGCCCCGAAGCGGTCGGCGATCGGTTCCAGCCAGCCGACGGCGTCGCGTTCGCTCAGGTCGGTGCGGGCGAGGACCCGGGCGATCGCCCGGGCGAGGCGGTCGTCCTCCATCTGGTCCCAGACGTGGTCGGTGGGCGCCGTCAGCCGCGCGGCGGCGAGGTCCAGCATCCGCACCGGCGCGACCTCGGGGTGGCGACCGAAGCTGGCAAGCAGGTCCGCGCCGTGCGCCACCGCGTGAAGCCAGCCGAGCGTCTCGTCGTGGCCGCGCAGATCCTGCTCCGCCGGGTACCAGTGCTCGAACGCGTCCACCCAGCCGGCCTTGAAGTCCCCCGCGGCCACCAGCATGTCGAGCACGAGGGGCGCGAAGGTGCGGGCCTCGACCCGCGGGTCGGTGAACCGGGTGGCCATCTCGTCCCCCAGCTCCAGCCGCCGGGACGTCCCGATCGCCCCGCGGGCGATCCAGGTCGCGAGGACGGCGTAGGGCGCACCGTCCCGGACCAGTGGATCGGGATCTGCCAGGGCACGGGACAGCTCGCGGACGAGGTCGCCCATGGGCCGGTCAGCGGGCACGGCACAGTCGGCGGCTTCGACGCTCTTCCAGTCGGTCATGACGGGCAGAATAGGTCTTTGCCGTTGCCGTACGCCTGCGAATTATGTCCAGGAATCCGTCTCACCAGCTGTGTGGTGTGGTCGTCGAGCGGGGTCAGCCGGGAGGTGGTGGTTCCGGAGAATGGGCCGAAGTCGCCGTCCATGGTCAGAAGGGTCGGGGGTCGTACCTGACGACGCGGAGGTGCTCCTCGGCCGGGCGCGGGATCGTGCGGGTCTGGCGGTAGGTGGATCCGCCCCCGATCGGGCCGGGGGAGGTCTGCTCGGTGTGGCTGAGCGTGTAGTTCCAGCGTGGGAGGTTCTCGGGCCGTGCGAGGTAGGCGAAGACCTCGCCGAGGGGCGCGTTGATGGTCAGGGTGTTGAAACGCTCCCGCTGCCGCGCGCCGGTGCTTCCCTCGGTACGAGCTGCCGTCTTCCGGTACGAGCACCACTTCCACTCCCCCGGGTACGCCGCGCAACCGGCTATGACGACACAGGTCTCTTGGTCCAGGAAGCCGGAGTCCGCACGCGGCCGGCACCGCGATCGGCATTCCGCTGAGGCCAGGGCAGGTCAGGCTGTATACGTACGGCATGACGTGCCTTCAGCCCACCGGGCCCGGAGTTGCTGATCGAGATCGTCGACGGCCTACCGCCGCAATCGGCATACTTGCCGCCCATGGCGGGCTGGCCGCCAAGCCTCGGCGGCTGTCGGCCGACAACTGATGAGTGCGGCCGTCCATCCGCTCTTGTTGTCAGCACACTGCCTTAGCGTGTCCGCGTGACCGATCCTCAGCCCCCCGCGCACCGAGCCCCACCATCTCCTTGCCTCCACAGCCGTCGGCCACCTCGCCCTGCCGACCCCGCTCCCGGCGGGCCGCCTCCTCGGATCCGACGAAGGCGACGACAGCGCACCCGTGATGTGGATGAGCGATGGACCGGCCCCCGCAGGGCTGTGGGAGGTCCTACACGGAGAGCGGGAGCGATCCGGCCTGTGGCCGCTGCTTCTCGCCCCCCTCCACGACGAGTCGGACTTCCGCCCCTGGCAATCCCAGGAGCTGTACCCGCGGCAAATGTCCTCCCCCGACGGACATGACGCCGTCGCCCTGCTGCGCGACTGGTGGGAGGGCGTGGCCTCCTGGGAGGCCGATGGCCCGGAGGAGGCCGACGAACGGCTGGCGGTCACCGCGCCGTTCGGGCCGGCCTGGCCCGGACTCGCCCCAGCCCCGGCCAGGATCCGCGATCCCGACGAGAAGGCGTGCTCCATCGCTGCGGAGATGCTGCGGGCTCGCCCGGGCATGCGGATCGGCCTTGTCCCTGCCGCCGGCGGTGCCGAGGCGCTGGCGGCCTGCGGATGGAGCGGCCCTGTGAACCGCGAGAACGACACCGGGAAGATCGCCAGTGTGCTCCGCAGCTGGGAGCGCCGCTTCGGCGCCAGGGTGGTCGGTGTCGGCTTCGACACCCTCTACCTCAGCGTCGCCGCCCCGCCCACCGACATGGACCACGCCCTGCTGATTGCGGCCGAGCACCTCGCTCTCTGTCCAGACAACATCCTGCAAGGCCATAGGGACACACTGGCCGAGTACGCCGCCGACCTCATCGACGAGGAGCTCTGGGTTCTCTGGTGGGACTGAGGTGCGGCTTCCCCGACGTCGGGCCGGTGCACCGCCGGCTTCCCGGCCCGGTACCGGGCCTGGGGTCCCTGTGGAGTGGACACAGCGTCGGGCCATCCACCGGTCGGTGCTGCCGAGCAGCGCTGGCCCGCCTGACGCGATCGACAGAGAGGCTGGACGGAGTGTCCGAGCAAGAGCAGTCCTGGTACGCGGTGCGCACCTTCTACCGCTGGACTCCCTGGAAGGAAGAGCCGTATGAGGAGCGCATCACGCTCTGGCAGGCGGCGGACCTGGACGCCGCGATGGCGCAAGCCGAGCGGGACGCGGCGCAGTACGCCAAGGAGAACAGCTTCGAGGTGCTGCCGCTCACCCAGGCGTTCGCCCTCGACGGCCGACCGGGGCACGGCAGCGAGGTCTACTCACTGCTCCACCGGACCGGGCAGACGCCGACCGCCTTCCTCGACCGCTTCGCCGCCCCCGACGACGAATCCGAGGCGCAGCCCGCGGCGAGAGGCGTCACCTCACCACCCCGCCCGGCAGCCTCCTGACCGCCTGAACGCAGCATCACACCCGCTGAACCCCCAGGCGGTCAGCCCGCCCACGCAGCACGGCACAGCACCACGAGCCTGACGCGAACTCAGCCGGCTCCCGACACATACGGGGTCCTCATCCAGACCGCGGGAAACCCCACTGCCTCTCGTGCCATCCGGCACTTCTCAGCCGACCTCACAGACCCCCAGGCCACACGGCCCGGGCACCCTGCCGGCCCGCCACAGCACAACAGGTCACAGTCTCCGGTCCTTCCCCGGATAGAGCTTCGCACGCGCAACACCAGCACCTCCCACCACGGATCGCCCGGGACGGACACCAACGCGGCCACCAACTCCCGGAGCGTCGAAGCCCTGTTGGAGCCGTGGTACTCCAGCCTTGGATCGTCAGATCGTGACGTTGACGGCTGGAACCAGAGCCCCTGCCGCCCCTGCGCTCCTCCACAGGGACGGTGGCATGGCTGGTACACCCGGCGTGGGTGTCCCTAGAGCCGCTTCGCCGACACGGGAAGGAAAGAAGACCCATGACCTCAGTAGACAGCAGCCGCTTCGCGGGCAAGGTCGCGGTGGTGACCGGAGGCAGCCGGGGAATCGGCGCGGCGGTCGCCGCGCGACTGGCCGCGGAGGGGGCAGCGGTCGTCATCGGCTACCTCGGCAACCAGCAGGCGGCGGACGAGTTGGTCGCCACGCTCGCGGCCGGCGGCGGCAGGGCACTTGCCCTGCGCGCGGACGTCGCCGACCCCGAGCAGACCAAGGCCCTGATCGAGCGGACCGTATCCGAGTTCGGCCGGCTCGACGCGCTGGCCTCGTGCGCCGGCATCGAGCACTTCGACGCCCTGGAGAACATCACCCCGGCCGACTTCGACCGCGTCTTCGCCGTGAACACCCGCGGCCAGCTGTTCGCCGTCCAGCACGCCGTCGCCCACATGCGCGAGGGCGGACGGATCGTGCTCACCTCCTCGGTAAGCGCCTCCCGCGCGGTGTTCGGTCACACCCTGTACGCCTCGTCCAAGGCGGCCGTGGAATCCATGGTCCTCAACCTGTCCGCGGAGCTCGGCCAGCGCGGCATCACCATCAACGCCATCGCCCCCGGCGGCACCGCCACCGACATGGCCGCCGAGCACGCCGCCAGCTACCTGCACCCGCAGCTGCGGGACTCGATGCCGCTCTCCCTTTGGCTGTCCGTCCACGGCGCGCTCGGCCGCCTGGCCCAGCCCGAGGAGATCGCCGCGGGCTACGCCTTCCTCGCCTCCGACGACGCCGCCTACATGACCGGCCGCACGCTGCCCATGGACGGCGGCTTCTTCTAGAAACCGTCTTGAGCTGACCCCTACCAAGAAGTCGCACCATCTGGCACAGCCAGGTCACATGCGGTCCTTCGCCGGGTAGAGCTTCGCGTGCAACACCCGACCTCCCGCCACCGGTCGTAGAGCCTGCCGCGCCGGCGCGGCCTGCGCTCCCTTGTCGGTGGGCATTCTCCTCGCGGAGGTCCGTCACCATCACCGGGCACACGCGGACGCCGCGCCCGGCCGGACCGGACCAGCACCGCAGCGCGGACCTCACCGGGACCCGCCCGCGGTTCGGGCAACTCCAAGACCTGCAGGCCCTCCGGACCGCCGAACTCGTGAACACCAACAACCTTCATGCCCTAGTGCAAAAGGAGAGGTAGACCGGGATGACGACCCAGGAGACCTTGCCCTGCCGGTAGGCCTGGCGCAGCGCGCGGCCGATGGCCTGGACGATGTCGGTGATCGAGCTCTTGGGGTCGGCGAGGCACACCGCACGGCCGCGATGTCGATCCCTTCCGACAGGAGGCGGGAGTTGGCGAGGATGCCGCACTCCTCGCCGTACCTTGTTGCCGTTCGGGCCGGGTGAGATCATCTGCCTGTCGGTGGGGCGGTGGCGCAACGGGGGGACGCGCATGGCGTACACGGAGATATGGCTGCGCCGGATCCGGGTCACAGCGAGCCTGCTGCTCTGCACGGTGCTGCTCGACATAGCGGGTACGGCACCGGTGGTTCCGGACAGCAGTGCGGCCACTTCGGATCCCGCGTCGGCTGCCATGTCCCCACAAGCCCGGGCCTATCTGGATCACGCGTTGGACCTGCTGCAGCGCTACTCCATCGCTCGCGACCACACCGACTGGTCCGACCTGCGTAAATGGATCTATCCGTTCGCCAGCGGGGCGCAGCGCACCGCCGACACCTACCGGGCCATTCAGACTGCGGCCAGGTTCCTCGACAAGCACAGCAGTCTGGAACCGCCCGCGATGGTCCGCGCGAAGCAAGCACCGCCTACTTCGGACCTGCCCGTGCCCACCGGCCAGGTCGAACCGGGCCGACTGGGCCTGCTCGTCCTGCCCGAGAGAGCACTCGGCGCAAACCTCGGGGACCGACAGTACGTACAGGCAGGCCGTGATGCGGTCGAGCGCCTGGACCGCGCGGGCGTCTGCGGCTGGATCGTCGATCTTCGGGGCAACCCCGGCGGCAGCATGGACCCGATGGTCGCCGCCGTAGCACCCCTTCTCGGAGACGGACCCCTCGGCCGTTTCATCGACCCGGACGGCACGGCGGACCACTCCTGGGGCATCAACGGCGGTGAGCTCCAACGCGACGGGCGAACGGAATCCTTCGGCACCACCTCCTACCGGCTGCGTCTGCCCAACCCTCCCGTTGCCGTGCTGACCGACGGGAGAACGGCCAGCGCGGCCGAAGCCACGGTGATCTCCTTCCACGACCGCCCACGCACCCGGTTCTTCGGCGCGCCCACAGGCGGATACCCCTCAGGCAACATCGTCTTGCCCCTGAGTGACGGCGCCCGACTTGTCATCACCAGCACGGCCGAGGCCGACCGCACCGGCCACCGCTACGACCCCGACAGGCCGCTCCTCCCGGACCAACCCACCCCGCCCGAGGAAGCGGACACCGCAGCACGAACATGGCTGGCCCAACAACCCGCGTGCGCCTCGGTGACCTGAAGCCACAGCCCGGCACGCGCCAGCCGCATCCCGCAACCGCCGCTGGAGACCGGATCCGAAGGCACGTAGCGCGGTAGTCAAGCCGTTGGGGTTGCCCGCGCCGTGCACGTACGCGGTGCGGCCCGGACGCGCCACACCCCCGGAGTCGCCGGGCCGGCCACCTGGCCGTGGTTGGCGTCGGGCGCGGCCGGGCGGGGCCTCGCGCTGACGGGTGCTCACGGCTGCTCCCGGTGGTGGTGGTCGGCTGCTGCTCTCCGGGATATCCGGCACTTCCGACAGCGGCCAAGCCCGTTCCGGGCCCGCACGCTGGCGCTGCGCTACGCCGAGTTCGGCGAGGACGTTCCCGTGCGACGGAGGTCCGGAGCTTCGCCAGACGACGCCGCGCTGCTCGTACTCCATGACGGATTCGACGCTGATGGCGATGGATGCTCCACATTCGCGGGTGATCATCCAGAGCGCCAGATCGATTCCGCTGGTGACACCGCCCGCGGTCACCAGGTTCCCGTCGTCAACGACTCGCGCGTCGATCACCTTGCCTCCCCGGGAGGCCACGCCGGGGTCCTGACGCAGGCCGCCGCCGTGATCGGACGGGCCACCGACCACGAGATCATCCCCGGCGGGCGGAACCCTGGAGGCAGGATCCCGGTGCCGGCGGGCGGGAGTACGAGTACCGTGGATATTGGCCTGCAGGGCGAGCGAGGGAGTTCGACCGGATGGGCCCCTGGCGATGGGCGAAGGCTCCGCGCGGGGCCGTTTGTCGCCGGTCGGGCTGAGAGGCTGGAAGGTCTGTGAGACCGGAAAGCGACCTCCATCACCTGATCCGGACAATGCCGGCGAAGGGAGCCCACCTTGCAGGTTTCTTCGCATGCGCGCACGGCGTCGCCACGCGGACGCGATCAACGCAGGGGATGGCGTACCGGTCAGTAGGCCTGGTGGACGGCGGTGTGAGACCTCAACTGGCGCGTGCTGCCGCAGCTACGCCTGGCCTGTGGCGGGCGGCGGACTCTCGGGCCACACCTCGAACGCCTGTGAAACCCCCGCGGGCGGTCCGGCACGGAAGCGGTCGCGGATCAGCGCCGCGACCTTGACCACGGCATCGGCTCTACCGCCGAGCTCCACTTTCACCGGGCCGGCACCGGCAGGTGCGAGGGCAACCGGCCGTGCGGCGGGTTCGGCGATCGGCGCCGACGTGTCCACCTGCCAGCGGGTGCGGGCCACCTGATCGGCGGGTGAGACATAGTCCCCGGCTGTGCCAGGACCTGGGACAGCGATCAGCCTGAACGACTCGCCCACCGCGTCGGCGACCACGTTCGCAACGGGCAGCGCACCGACGATCGACATGTGCACCATCGCGCTCGGTTCCCGTGAAGGGTTGGCACCGGTCATCGCTCTCCTCCGCGGTCGGCTCCTCTCCCAGGGTCTGCCGATGCCAGGCCTGCCGCACCTGGGCAGCGGGGCACCAGCCCTGTGCACAGCGGCCGGCGGCACGACGTCGGCCCGTCAGTCACGGGCACGGAGGCTGGCTTCCTCGAGGTCGAGTTCGCGCTGGATCCGGCGCCGGGTGGCGTTGCTGATCATGTTTGCGTCGTAGAGGCGCTGGAGCTCGGCCGCCTCGATGCCGATGAGTGTCCGGCGTATCTCGCGATAGGCGTCGGCGGGACGGGCGTCCGGGTCGCTGTAGTGGGCATCTTCCGCTTGGTGGATGCGCGCTTCCAGATGGCGACGGGCCTGTTTCAAGGCGGCCTCAGCGGCGGCGCCCAGTTCGGCGAGCTCATCCAGATCGCCGAGCTGTTTGAGCTCTTCGAGAGCGGTGTGGGCAATGTGTCGGCGGGTTTTGGCCTCCTCGCGGGCGGTGTGCTCCGGTTCCAGTGCGATGCCCGAGCGGCGGACGACAGGAGCGAGGGTGAAGCCCTGGAAGACAACGGTGAGCGCGATGGTCCCGGTGGTGAGCGTGAGGATGAGCGCCCGGTGCGGCAGCGGCTCCCCCGTGTGGGTGACCAGGGGGATGGAGAGCGCGGCGGCCAGCGGCATGACGCCCCGGGCGCCCGCCCAGGACAGGACGGCCGGAACGCGCCAGGAAAGGCGACCATCTCCCTCCTTGTGCCGGTACCGGATCAGGGCGGACAGCGGGAAGAGCCACAGCAGGCGGATCGCCAGCACCGTGAAGGCGATCACCGGCACCCACAGCAGCCAGCCGTGCTCGTCGTGTGCGAGGTGACGGACGGCAAAGGGGAGCTCGAGACCGATGAGGGCGAAGACGACGCTCTCCAGCAGGAAAGTCACGGTGTCGTAGACGGCGTGGATCTGGAGACGGACGGGGGCGTTGCTGAGCTTGTGGCCGGTGCTGCCGAGGACCACCCCGGCCACGATGACGGCGGTCACGCCGGAGGCGTGCGAGTCCTCCGCGATGACGTACGAGGCGTACGGAGTGACCAAAGCGATGACGGTCTCCAGCACGGGGTCCTCGGTCCGTCTGCGGATGAGGGTCACCACCGCGGCGACCGCCGCGCCGATGAGGGCTCCTCCGCCCGCGAGGATCAGGAACT
This sequence comes from Kitasatospora sp. HPM-01-4, assembly GCF_051374625.1. Lineage (NCBI taxonomy): Bacteria > Bacillati > Actinomycetota > Actinomycetes > Kitasatosporales > Streptomycetaceae > Kitasatospora > Kitasatospora sp. HPM-01-4. The sequence continues at coordinate 44,298 of NZ_JBPQGP010000005.1, forward strand.
GCTCGACGGTCCCGGACACGGTGATGGCGCTGCCGGAAACCGCGGTCGCCACGGCGACCTTGTACAGAACCAGCGACGTGGCGTCGTTGAACAGGCTTTCCGCCTGCACCATGGCCTGCACGCGCGATGGCAGGGACAGGCGCCGGCCGAGAGCGGTGACCGCCACGGGGTCGGTACTGGCCAGGACAGCGCCGAGAATCAACGCGGTCTCGGTGGTGAGCGGAGTGATCGCCCGGGCGACGTACCCGACAGCGACGGCCGAGGCCAGGACCAGACCGAAGACCAAGCCGGTCACAGGCCGCCACACGCTGCGCAGGTCACGGACGGAGATTTCCCCAGCCGCGGCGTAGAGCAACGGCGGCAGCACCAGCACACTGATCACGTGAGGCGGCAGGCGGACCTCGGGAACCCAGGGCATGAGACCGACGATCACACCGGCGATGACCAGGAGCGAGGGAGCCGGCAAGCTCCAGCGCCGGGCACCGGTAGCCACCGCCGTGGCCAGGACCACAAGCAGCAAGATGACGGTCAGACCAGTCATGCAACGTCCCCAACGGGTTACGACGTGTTACCACCCTCTGACCAGGTGCTCTACCAACGTAACCGGATTACGGACGCCGGCTCACCACCAGGCAGCCGGGGCCCACACCCTCTCCCGCGGCCGACGCCACCGCGAGATAAGCCGGCCCTTTCGCAACGCGGGTGCAAGGTCGGCTGCCCCGGCCTCAGATCCGCCCACGGCGCGCCGCCGGCCTGGAGGGCGGAAGCTGTTCGCTGCTGCGCAAAGCGAGCGCCGCGCTACGGGTGCGCTCCAGCCAGCCCGTGACTGGTCGCTCGGGCGAAAAGGCGTCGAACCACCATATTTCATACTGCGGCGCTTACGCTGACGCGCGGTGGCCTGTGCTCTTTGAGGGCCTGTCAGGCCGTGGCGCAGCCGCCGCGGGGCGGTGAGGCGTCACAGCACGCGGCCGTGGGCCCGGGTGGTGGCCGCGGTGGCGGAGCGGGCCGTGGCGGTCGCGTGTGCCGTCATCGCACGGCCCGTCCCGCCCCCCGGGGCCTGCGTCGCCACCCTATTGGGTTCTTCGAGCGAGAGGTACGGCGATGATCAGTTGCGGGAAACGACCACTGCCCGGCCCCGCCCGGCCGGATACAGGCCGGGGCCGGGCCCCGCGGTGGGCGGCGCGGGCACGCGCCCTGGTGGCGGGGCTGGTTGTGCTGGGGACTGGGGCACTGCCGGTGACGGCGGCCACGCCGGCCCGGGCCGCGACGTCGGGGACCTTCGCGTACGTCGCCAACCAGGCCGGCAACAGCGTGACGGTGATCAACGCGGCCACCAACACCGTCACCGCCACCATCCCCGTCAACGACCCCCAAGCGGTGGCGGTCACCCCGGACGGCACCCGTGCCTACACCGCCAACGGGCCCTTCAACACCGTGTCCGTCATCGACACGACCACGAACACCGTCACCACCACCATCCCCGCCGGCAGTGCCCCGATCGGAGTGGCGATCAGCCCTGACGGCACCACTGCCTACGTCGCCAACTTCGACGGAAACAACGTGTCGGTGATCAGCACCGCCACGAACACCGTCACCGCCACCGTCCCCGTCGGCAGCTTTCCGATCGGGGTGGCGTTCAGCCCCAACGGCACCACCGCCTACGTCGCCAACAGCAACTCGAGCACCGTGTCGGTGATCAACACCGCCACCAACACCGTCACCGCCACCTTCCCCGTCGGCACCAGCCCCCGAGGGGTGGTGGTCAGCCCCGACGGCACCACCGCCTACACCGCCAACGGCGGCTCGAACGACGTGTCGGTCATCAACACCGCCACCAACACCGTCACCGCCACCATCCCCGTCGGCCTCTTCCCCACCGGGCTGGCGGTCAGCCCCGACGGCACCACCGTCTACACCTCCAACTTCACCTCGAACACCGCGTCCGTGATCAACACCGCCACCAACACCGTCACCGCCACCATCCCCGTCGGCACCAACCCCAACGGGGTGGCGTTCAGCCCGGGCGGCACCCGCGCCTACACCGCCAACGGCGGCTCGAACAACGTGTCGGTGATCAACACCGCCACCGCCACCGTCATCGCCACCGTCCCCGCCGGCACCAACCCCTTCGGGGTAACCACCGCCAGAGTCCCGGTCGTGGCCACCGCCACCTGCCCCACCGGCAGCGTGATCACCGGCGGCGGATACCAGCAGAGCGGCGGCGCCGTCCCACCCGTCGAAACCACCAGCCGACCCGTCGGCAACACCTGGCAGATCCTCGCCGACAACCAGAACACCAACTACACCGACGTCACCCCCTACGCCGTCTGCGCGCCCTGACACCCCCAGGCCCCCACAGCCAGCGCTCCGACAGCCGGAGCACGGCCGCGGGGCACAACCACGACAACCGGACAGGACCCAGTGATACTGGAGGCCGCCACCCGCGCGGCGGCCTCCGAACGTCGAACAAAAAACTCAGCCCGGTGCGGGAGTAGCCGCGGAACCGGGGTCGGCTTCCCCTTCCCCGTCGCGTCCTTCGTATCCTCCAAGCCCTGCGAACGCTCCGGGTCCTTCGAGCTGGCGGATCAGGGTCTTGAGCGTCGCGATCTCGTCGTGCAGGGCCTTCTTGCCCGCCCTGGTGAGCTGGATCCAGGTGCGGGCGCGTTTGCCCTCGTAGCCCTTGTCGATCGTGACCAGACCTGCCTTCTCCAGGACCCCGAGGTGCTGGGAGAGATTGCCGGCGGTGAGACCGAGCGTGCTGCGGAGGAACGTGAACTCCACCCGCCGGGCTTCCTTCGACACCGCGAGGATGCCCAAGCGGACGCGCTGGTGCACGACATCGTCGAGGCTGCTGGTGGGGTGTTCGGTCATGCGGCAGACCGTCCCTGGAACCGCTGCAGCAGACCGAGGCCGACTCCGCCGAGCAGCAGCACACCTCCGCCGAGCAGGAGGCTCGGAAGGAAGCCCCACGGCGACGGGTCGGGACGGTCGCCGGAACCGAGCATGACGACCAGGTATCCGCAGGTGACGGCGAGGAGCGGCCAGCTGCGCTCGATCCGGGCGAGCAGCAGCAACGCCAGGCCGATCGTGCCGGCCGGGCTCACCACCGTGTTGAAGAACAGGCCGACGGGTGACGGTCCGTGGAGAGCGGCGAGGAACCCCGGGTGCAGGGCCGTCCACGCAACGTAGACGGTGACGAGCACGGCCAGGACAACACCCAGCGCCAGGTACGGTCCGACCCGGGTACCCAGGCCCAGCCGGTCGGAACGACGCAGGTAGAACCAGCTGATCGCGACATAGGCGAGCACCAGCGCCACCGGCCAGTACCACATCGCCGGCGGCAGGTCACCGACGGTGTGGTCGCCCTGGCCGTAGCGGACCACCGGCGCCGCGCCGAACCGCACCGCGGCGAAGACGAGGAGAGGGAACCAGGCACCCCGCTGCTCACGACGGACATGGCGGACCAGGGCCCGCCTCATTGCCAGGAGGTTGTGCGGGTCGCTCGGGGACGGGACAGGATGAGTCGTCATGCCGACAAGGTTTGCATCGCAAACCAGTTGTGTCTAGAGATCTATTTGCGACACGCCTGAAGGCGTCTCCCCGTGACCCAACCCTCTGGACCCTTCCGACCAGCCGACACCAGCGAAGTCGAGATCGGCTCGCCAGAGGGCCACGGTCGTCTTCAGGCGGTGCACCCGCTGGTAGCCGCTCAGCAGGATCGGGCCGTACCCGACACCGGAAAGGTGATCGGGGTCGAAGCCGTAGCGGGCGGTGAAGCGCGGCCACCGCGGGGCACCCTTCTTCCCCTCGGCGACCGGCAGGCCGTACGCGAGGCGCTGTTCGTCGGTGAGCAGGACCCCGCTCGACGTGGTCCCAGCAGCCGGTGCGAGCGAGGCGGTCGCGCTCGGTGTCTTCGCCGGAGCAGTCGAAGTCCCCGATGTTTCTCCGGGGTGCCACGAGCGTGCGGTTCGAATCCGCGCAGCTCAGGATGCGGGGGCGGACCAGCCGGCGAGGAGTCGGAGGGCGCGTTCGGAGGGGCTGTCGGGTTCTGCGGTGTAGAGGTAGAGAGCCTGGTCGGGGTCGTCCGGGAGGGCGAGCGACTCGTAGGCCAGGGTGAGCTCGCCGACGAGGGGGTGGCGGTAGAGCTTGATGCCGTGGGTGTACTGCAGGACGTCGTGGTCGGCCCACCACTGGCGGAAGTCCTCGTCCCTCACGGACAACTCGCCGACCAGACCGTTCAGCCTCGGATCGTGCGGATGGCGGCCCGCGTACAGGCGCAGGGCCGCCGCCGTGCCGCGGGCAGCGATCTCCCAGTCGGCGAGCAGGTCGTGGGCGGCCGGGTTCAGGAAGATGAAGCGGGCGAGGTTGCGGTCGCGGTGGGGCAGGGCGTCGAAGTCGGTGTAGAGGGCCTTGGCGAGGGGGTTGGCGGCGAGGACGTCCAGGCGGTGTCCGAGGATCATCGCCGGGGTGTCGGTCAGGGCGTCCAGGAGCCGCAGCAGTCCGGGCCGTACCCGCTGCGGCGGAGCCGCGCGGCGGCGGCCGGAGCCCGGCTTGGGTTTGGCCAGGTCGAACAGGTGGGACCGCTCGGCGGAGTCGAGCTGAAGTACGCGGGCCACGGCGTCCAGCACAGCGGCCGAGGCGTTCGGGGTGCGGCCGCGCTCCAGGCGGACGTAGTAGTCGACGCTGACCCCGGCCAGCTGGGCGACCTCCTCGCGGCGCAGTCCGGGTACCCGGCGCCGGCCGGCGTGCGGGCCGAGGCCCGCCTCGTCGGGTCGGATCCGTGCCCTGCGGGAGCGCAGGAAGTCCCGCAGTTCCAGGTTGGGTCCGCGCTCCGCTGACGTGCTCATTCCTTCAGGCTAGGGCGGTGCACGGGGCCTCGGTCACGCCAGAGGGGGTCTGTCGGACCCCCGGTGGACCCGGCCTCCTGTGCCGGCACGTGCGGGGCCCCGCACGGTGGTCTCATGGGATGCGACACCACACCCTGCTTCAAGAGGTATTCCATGGCCAAGCCCCTGATCGTCATCACCGGCGCCAGCTCCGGCATCGGCGCCGCCACCGCCCGCCTGCTCTCCGCACAGGGACACCCGCTGCTACTGCTCGCCCGCAGGCTCGAGCGGCTGGAGGAACTCGGCCTGCCGAACACGCTGTGCCGCAAGGTCGACGTCACCGACCACCGCGCCGTCGAGGAGGCCGTACGCGAGGCGGAGGAACGGTTCGGCCCCGCCGACGCGATCATCAACAACGCCGGGGCGATGCTGCTGGGCCACATCGCCGACCAGCCGGTCGACGAGTGGGACCGGATGATCGACCTCAACGTCAAGGGTGTGCTGTACGGCACCCGCGCGGTGCTGCCCGGCATGCTCGCCCGCGGCACCGGCACCATCATCAACGTCAGCTCCATCGCCGGCCGCAAGACCTTCCCCAACCACACCGCCTACGTCGCCACCAAGTTCGCCGTGCACGCCCTGTCGGAGAACCTCCGCGAGGAGGTCGCCTCGACCGGTGTCCGGGTAGTGACCATCGCCCCCGGCGCAGTGGAGACCGAACTGCTCTCCCACACCAGCGACGAGCAGATCAAGCGCGACTACGAAGCCTGGAAGAAGTCCGCCGGTGGCGCCCTGGACCCGCAGGCGGTGGCCGAGGCCATCGCCTACGCCTACCGGCAGCCGCAGAACGTCACCATCCGCGAGATCGTCCTCGCCAGCACCGGCCAGGAAGCCTGAACCTTCCAAGCCACCCGGGAACGGAACACGGAATTTCGAGCTCCCCGCTGGCGGCCTCGGGTCCGGACCAGGGCGGCGTCGTTCAGAGCTTTTGTCCGGCTTGATGCCGGTTAGCTTGCTTGGCCGCGTTGTTTGCCGTGGCAGTGGAACGGAGACAGCGCGGCTTCCCGGGCGATCACGAGGTGGCGAGTCCCTGATCACCATGGCGAATGAGGGTGCCTGCCCGCTCATCATCGCCTATCGCCGCTGCCTGAGGACCCCGCCGGCTGACGGTCGCGGAGCTACGGTCGGCCCGGCCAGAGGATCGGTCAGCTGCCCGGATGGGAGGCCGCCCAGCCGTGTTCGAGCAACGCGAAGGCCTCGTCGGCGGCGCGGCGCGGCTCGGCGTGCCGCAGGATGAGGCCGCGGGCCTCAAGCGCGAAGTGAGCCAGGGCGGTGCAGCTGACGTCGTCCTCGGGGGCGCCGACAGCCTCGGTAATGGCTCGCGCCAGGGCCGCTTCGTGGCGCGTCCACATGCGGTGGGCGTAGTCGCGCAGCGCGGGGGTCTCCTGCACCATGCGCGTGAAGTCGGCGAACCGCGGGTCCGTGGCGTGGACGGCGAGTTGGGTCTGTGTCAGCAGGATGTGCTCGCGCAGAGCCTGCGGGATCGACTGGCCGGGGGTGCGGTCGCGTACGGCGGCGACGAGTGCTGCTTCCAGGTCGTCGTCTTGGTCGAAGACCAGGGCTTCCTTGCCGGGGAAGTGCTTGAAGAGCGTGGTCACCGAGACGTCGGCGGCGTCGGCGATGTCCTTGACGCCGACCTGGTCGTAGCCGCGGTCGAGGAAGAGCTCGAGTGCGGCGTCGGCCAGGGACTGGCGGGTCTGGGCCTTCTTGCGCTCGCGGCGCCCGGTCGGTTCGGTCACACGCCTACCGTACCCCAGTGTGAAGCAACTACAAAAGTTGAGTCATTGCACTTATTTGGTGAGTGTGCTTTCTTGGTGAGGCCGGACCTCCCGGCGGCTCATTCACCTCCCGAGGGACACTCCCATGAACTCTTCCCGCGACCCCCGCATCGCGATCGTCGGCGCCGGACTCGGCGGCCTCACCTGCGCCCGAGTCCTGCAGCAACACGGCCGCCCCGTCACCGTCTTCGAACGCGAGGCCTCCGCCGACGCCCGCCCGCAAGGCGGCACCCTCGACCTGCACGCCGACACCGGTCAGGCCGCCCTGCGGGCGGCAGGGCTCGTCGACCGATTCCAAGCCCTCGCCCGCCCCGAAGGCGAGGAGTGGCGGGTGCTCGACTTCGCCGACGCCGCCCTCCTGGCGCATCAGAGGCCTTCCGCCGCCGACGGCCGCCCGGAGATCGACCGTGGCCAACTGCGCGGCCTGTTCCTGGACTCGATCACCGAGGGCACGGTGCGGTGGGACCGCGCCGTCAGCGCGGTCACCCCGCTGCCGGACGGCACCCGCCGGCTGCACTTCGCCGACGGCACCGCCGAGGACTTCGACCTGGTGGTCGGCGCCGACGGCGCCTGGTCCCGCGTCCGCCCGGCCCTGTCACACGCCGTACCCCGCTACACCGGCGTCACCTTCGTCGAGACCGGATTCGACCACTGCGACACCCGCCATCCCGACCTCGCGCGGCTGGTCGGCAACGGATCGATGCTGGCGAAGGGCGCCGGCAGGTCCCTGGTCGCCCAGCGCAACAGCAACGGCCACATCCGCGCCTACATCGCGCTCCGCGCGCCGGAGGACTGGCACGTGGCTGCCGGTATCGACCTCGGCGACCAGCAGGCCGTACGGACGCACCTGCTGACGATGTTCGACGGCTGGGACGAGAGCCTGCGCTACATCCTGCGCAACAGCGACAGCGGGTTCACCAACCGGTCCCTGTTCGTCCTGCCCGCCCCGCACACCTGGAAGCACGTTCCCGGCGTCACGCTGCTCGGCGATGCCGCGCACCTGATGCCCCCGGTCGGGCTGGGCGCCAATCTCGCCATGCTCGACGGCTCCGACCTCGCCCACGCCCTCGTCACCGAATCCAGCGTCGACGACGCCATCCGCGCCTACGAGAACATCATGCTGCCGCGCTCGATCGAGGCCGCGACTGGCAGTGCGCAGGGACTCGACCACCTGGTTCCCGCGAGGGCCTACTGAGCCGACTCCACCGCCCCCGGCCCCGCGGCCGTGCCGGCGTCGATCATGTGCACTCTCCCGGCCGTCGCATCCCCCCGGGTCGGTGACTGCGTAGACACGTTCCAGGGCGACCTTGCCGGTGGTGACGATCCTGCGGCGACGCACGATCTGCACGGCCTGGGCGGCATGGGGGAAGTCGAGGCCACAGGTGACGGTGGCGGTCTTGACACGGCGGATCTCGTCGCGGCCGTGTGCGGTGGCGCGGCTCTTGTCCAGCAGTGGAACGTCCCGCCAGGGCAGCTGCTTCAGGCGCTGCTGCAGCAGTGGCTGGTTCCCCTTGATCACCGCGATGTAGTGGACCTTCTTCTCCTCCACCAGGAAGCGGGCGTGTGCGACTTGTGAGTGCAGGGTGTCGAAGGTGACCACAGTGTCGGTCAGGTCGAGCGGGGCGAGCATCGGCCGGAAGACGGTGATTTCGTTGGTCTTGGAGCCGACCTCGCGCTGGGCGGCGACCAGGCCGGTTTCGGTCATCGCGGCGAGCAGGTGGACCTGGGTGCCGTCGGCGCGACGGGCGCCGCGAACGGTCTTGCCGTCCACGGCCAGCGAGTGACGGGGTCGCTCGGTTCGGCCCTGGCCGGGTAGCGGGCGGCCGGGGTCGCGGGCAGCGAGCCAGGTGCCGATTGCCGTGCCGAGGGCGTCACCGTCCACGCACTGCAGGACCCGGCGCACCGTGGCCTCGGCCGGGGGGATGGGACCGGACGGTTCGCGGCCTGGGCCGCCGAGAGCGGTGAGCACGGCGGGTGGCGTATCGGCGGCCCACTCCGTGATCGCGGCGAGGGATTTCGCGCCGGCCAGAACCGCGCATGCGGCGAGCGCGAGGATGAAGGCGAGGGGATGGCGGCGGCCATTGGCCCGTCGCGGATCTGGTACCGCTGCGAGGCAGTCCAGCAGACCCAGGTGATCCTCGGGCTCGACGGGCCGGACAACGGCGAGTTGGCTCAGGCCAGCGGGGATGGGCGAGGCAGGCACGGTCTTCCGTTGTGGTGATCAGGGACTCGACACCTCATGATCACCCGGAGGCCGCGCCTGCCTCCGTTCTGGCCCCGCGAACTTTACAGCCATGTCAGTCACCTGAACTGGCATCAAGTCGGACAGATCCTCTGAACGACGCCGCCCTGGGGTCCGGACACCGCCAAGCGATCACGTCGGGACAAGGACCGTGCCACTTTGCAACGCGGAGTGACCAGGACCGCAGGCCGCCAGCGAATAGGCGACACCTGAACGTGCGCGGCGTACCAGTCACCGCCACAGGTCAGCGGCGTTCCCGACGCTGATGTCCCGCAGATGAAGCCGGAGTTCGCCGCGGCGGATGACAATGATTACGACCGCTCCGCCGGCCCCGGGCAACTCCTGAGCCATGGTGTTCGAGTGCATTTCGGTACCGCAGTACGGCAGTTGATGCTCACACCGCCATCACGCTTGGCGCACCCCGGCGGAGCTGGTCCGGGACGATGACGCGGGGCACACACCGGCAGTTCTTGAGGAGCTTGCGGAAGAACCGCTTCGCCGCCTTCGAGTCGCTTGCCGGTCACGAGGGCTCCATTCCGCAACGCGACACCACCCGCGAGCGCGAGTCGGAACGCCTACGACACCCACAGGGATGCCGCCGAGACCGCGGAGCATGTGTGACTCGGGTCACGTTAACTTTTTCAATGGATTCCTTTCTTGCATTCGCAAGGAAGATGGGCCCTGAACCAACGAGTTCTACAGAGAAGATTGACCCTCGCCAAAGAATCATTCACCGGCACAGAAACGCCCTTCGGTCCACACGGGCGGGTGGGACTTTAGTCCCTAGATCCCTCTTGGCAATTCCTTGACTATTCCTTGACGAAGACGGAGCGGTGGTACCAGCCGTGGCTGGCGCCGCATCCGGACGTCCCCGCGGCCCCGCGTGGGCCGGCCACCCGAGCCGAGAGACGGATCCGCCCAGTGCAGCACCAGCTGACATCAGCCCAGCAGTTCCTCGCCTCCGACGGCGCGGGCGGCATCGAACGAACAGTCAACGAATTCTTCAATCCGCTCACCGAGGCCGTCTCGGGAGTGATCTTTGCCGAACTCACCGTATTCGGGGTCACATTCCCCTGGATCGTCGCGTGGCTCGTCGTCGCCGGCGCGGTCTTCTCGCTCTACTTCGGCGCCATCCAGGTCCGCGGATTCGCCCACGCCCTCACGTTGGTTCGGGCCAGCAGCCGCCGCCGCGGCGACGCTGGCGATCCCGGCGAGGTAACTCCCTTCCGGGCCCTGACCGCTGCGGTCTCCGGCACTGTCGGACTCGGCAACATCGCCGGCGTCGCGGTCGCCGTCACCATCGGCGGTCCCGGAGCCACCTTCTGGATGATCCTGTGCGGCCTCCTCGGCATGGCGATCAAGTTCGTCGAGTGCACCCTCGCCGTGAAGTACCGAGAGGTGGACGAGGACGGCACCGTCCGAGGCGGGCCCATGCAGTACCTGCGACGCGGGCTCGCGGACCGCGGGATGCCCCGGCTGGGCCGCTTCCTCGCCCCGCTCTTCGCCGCCGTCATCGTGATCTTCGCGGTCCTGGGCGGCAACATGTTCCAGATCAATCAGACCCTCGCGCAACTGCGCACCGTCACCGGCGGCGAGAACGGCTGGATGGGCGGCCCCGGCGCGGGCCTCGTCTTCGGCATCGTCACCGCCACACTGATCGCCGTGGTGCTGCTCGGCGGCATGAAGGTCATCGGTGCCGTCACCGCCCGACTGGTCCCGGCCATGGCCGCCATCTACATCGGCGCCTGCCTCCTCGTCATCGCCGTCAACATCTCCTCGGTGCCCACCGCCGTGACCTCCATCATCGAAGGCGCCTTCAACCCCTCAGGCGTCGCGGGCGGATTCATCGGCGTCATGATCATCGGGTTCCAGCGGGCCGCATTCTCCAACGAGGCGGGGCTGGGATCCGCTCCGATGGCCCACGCGGCGGTGAAGACCAAACACCCCGTCACCGAAGGGTTCGTAGCCATGCTCGGCCCCTTCATCGACACCGTCGTCATCTGCACCATCACCGCGCTGACCATCATCATCGCCCAGCCCCAAAGCTGGCTCACCGCCCGCGAAGCAGTCGCCAACGGCGAGGGCGCACCAGCCGGTGTGGCCCTGACATCGGACGCGTTCGCCACCGTCCTGCCCTGGTTCCCCTACGTACTGACCGTCGCGGTCGTCCTCTTCGCCTTCTCCACCGTCATCACCTGGACGTACTACGGTGAGCAGGGCTGGGCCGACATCTTCGGCCGCGGCAGGAAGAGCCTGCTGATCTACAAACTCGTCGTCTCCCTCTGCGCCATCATCGGCGCCATGCTGACCTTGGGATCGGTCCTCGACCTGGCCGACGCCCTCGTGTTCACTCTGGCACTCTTCAACGTCATCGGCCTCTACCTCATGGCACCCATCGTCAAGCGGGAACTCGCCTCCTACCGCGCCCATCTGCGCGCCAAGGCCGCCGCGCGCCAGGAGAACCAGGCGTCGCCGAGTGAACCCCAGGCAGAAACCGGCGCCCAGACTCCTTGAGTCCGGCTCGGCGTCCGACTTGGGAGTATCCGGGCCAGGCCCGGCGGTACCCGCGCACTTCGGTGACCCCGGCCAGTTCGAGAACCGCAGCGCCTGCGTCGACACCCAAGTCGAGGACCGCCTCCTCGACAACACCACCACCTGCCCGGCGAACCCGCTCCCAGCACCCCGCCCCGGCAACGGCCGCCTTCGCGACCGGACGGCCGCCGGGCAGGCCTGTGCCGGGGCAACACCGCGGTGCTGGTCACGCGGACTGGCCGAGGAACTCTCCGCCATCGACGTCGACCACGGTGGCGGTGACCGCCGGATTGGCCATCAGGGCGAGGACCATCGCCGCGACGTCGTCCGGCTCTCCGGGGTGCGCGATCAGCTGACGGTTGCCGGGATGTACTCCGATGCCACCGGGGCTGACCGCGTTCACCCGGATCGGGCCGAGTTCGTAGGCGGCATTGCGGGCCAGCGCCTCGATCGCGCCGTGCAGCGTTCCCCATACGCCGCGACCGTCGGAGGGGCGCCGGCTGCTGGAGCCCGACAGCAGGGTGACCGACCCGCCGTCACGGACGCGGCCGACGGCCGCCCGCAGTAGGTGGTAACTCAGCCAGAACCGGGCGAACGCCTCGCCCGCGACCGCCGCCGGAGTCTCCACGATGCCGCGGGCGGAGCTGGGATGCGCACCGCCCGCCAGCACGGCGACGTGATCCAGCGGCGGCAGCCCGGCCGCCTCCAGCAGCCGGACCGCGTCCTCGGGATCCTCCGGATCGGCGACCACGGTCCGCACCCCGGGCGGTGCGGCCACAAGACGGTGCCGGGAACGGCTGGACAGGGTGACGTCGGCACCCGCCGCGAGCGCCTGCCGTGCGGTGGCGAGCCCCATCTTCCCAGCGCCCACCACCAGGACACGGGCACCGGCCAGCAGCGGCGTGTAGTACGTGGTTGTCATGCCGAGCAGCCTGCAGCGACGCTCGCCCGCTGCCCAGCCCTCCCCCACTCGTACGCCGCCGGGGCGTATCCCTCACAGGGTCACCCCATGCCTCGGCCGTTCGGGCATAGTGACGACATGCAGCGCACCTCCGAACTCGGCGCCTTCCTGCGCTCCCGCCGCAGCCGACTCCAGCCACGGGACGTCGGGTTGAACCCGGTCGGCGCACGCCGCCAGGTGCCGGGGCTGCGCCGCGAGGAACTCGCGCACCTCGCCGGGGTCAGTGTGGCCTACTACATCCGCCTGGAGCAGGGCCAGAGCCACCAAGCCTCCGACGGTGTCCTCGACGCACTGGCCCGCGCGCTGCGCCTGGACGACATCGAGACCGCCCACCTGCACAACCTCGCCAAGCCGATGAGAGCCCACCGGCACGAACCCCTCCCCGAACGGCCGAGGCCCCAACTCTGCGCCATGCTCGACTCGTTCAACACGGTGCCCGCCTACATCGTCGGCCGCCGCACCGACGTACTCGCCTGGAACCGGCCGGCGCACGCACTGCTGGCCGCCCACCTCGACTACGAAGCCCCGCACGGTTCGGCCGAGGGCCGACCCAACATGACCCGCCTGCTGTTCCTCGACCCTCACCAGCGCAAGCTGTACCCGGACTGGAACCGCCGGGCCGGGGATGCGGTGGCCGCACTGCGACGGTCCACCGGAGCCTTCCCCGACGACCGGGACCTACTGGCCCTCATCATCCAACTCACCACTCTCAGCGAGGAGTTCACCGAGCTGCGGGCCGCTCACCCGATCGGCGAATGCGGCTCCACCACGGAGCGCTACCACCACCCGCTCATCGGATCCCTCACCCTCGACGAAGAGGTCATGCACCTCCCATCCGACCCGGGACAGAGCCTCGTCGTACTCAACGCCGAACCGGACTCCCCGTCCGCCTCAGCCCTCCAACTCCTCGCCACAACTCATCGGCACGGCTGCCCACAACAGAGCTCATGAGACACCGCACCGCAATCGTGGTGGGGGCGCAGGGGTTCGGCTGGGCCGAGCTCGACCAGGAGCAGCGGGACCTACTGACGGCGGGCGAGGCCTGTGGCCCATTCGACCTGGTCCCCGACCCGCCGCTCAACTCGCCTACACCGCAGGCATCGGAGACGAGCGCCACCGGCTGCGGGCGTTCATCGAGAGCCACCGCTCCGGCGCTCGCGCCAAACAGACCGCGGCACAGCTGGCAGCCTGCGCCGGGCTGTGGGAGCGGGCGGGCCCGAACGGTCGGGGCCGAGCGTGGGAGCGGCGCTGGCGCTCCTGCCCACAGCTACTGGTGGTCCTGGTCGGCACCGGTTGTACACCCGGCCGGCGCTGATCGGGCTGCCGTCGCGGGAGCAGGCATTGACGGCGAGGACGCCGCCGGGCAGCGGGTGCTGGTCGGTGGGCTGCCGACGGGCCGCGGCGGCCGGGTCACCCGGTCCGGGTGGCAGTACCGCACCCTCACGGCCGCCCCCGGCCTGGACGACATCGATGCCGGGGGCGGCCGTGAGGGCGGCAACGGTGGCGTCCCACAACGGCCGGCCGCCGTCGGCCGCAGGGGCAGAGGTGGTGCCACGCCTGCGCCGGTGCGGCCGCGGACGACCCGCGTCAGTTGCTTTCCAACGCCTCCACCAGCTGCGGCAGGTTGCCGCCGGCCACGACGAGCGCCAGGTGGTCGTGGAAGTCCCGACTGCTGACGATCAGACCGTCGCGGACACGCAGCACCTGGATGTTGGCGGCCCTGAAGGTCCGCCCGGTCGCGCGGTGATGCACCTGGTGGTCCCATTCGTTGACGATCACCTCCGGGTCGTCGGTCTCCCGGATCACCACGTTCATCGGGGTCAGCTCCACGGGGACGCTCGTGGCGAGTTCCATGAACCGCTCCTTGATCACCGCCCGCCCCTCGAACCGCCGCGGTCCGACGGGCGCGAACGCGATCTCCACCACGGCGTCCTCGGCGTAGAGATCCGCGAGCTCCGCGAACCGTCCCGCGCCGATACCCTCGAGCAGCTTCGTGAAGACCTCACGAGGTGACAGCTTTTCGGACATGATCAACCCCCAACGGGATCTTTCGCTAGAATCGGACTATCGACTCCGGTTCGACGATACGGACTAGCAACTCCGTTTGTCTAGAACGGATTCGCCGCCGACAGGAATGGGTGGGGAGAGATGAGCGGCACTCAGGAACGCCCGCTGCGGGCCGACGCGGCCCGCAACCGGGCCAGGCTGCTGGACGTCGCCACGCAGGTGTTCGTCACCCGCGGCGTCGGCGTGCCGACCGAGGAGATCGCCCGGGCCGCAGGGGTCGGGGTGGGCACGCTCTTCCGGCACTTCCCGACCAAGGAAGCGCTGTTGGAAGCCGTGATGGTGCGCAAGCTGGAGACGATCGCCACCCAGGCGGCACAGCTGCCCGCCGAGTCCGCTCCCGCCGAGGCGTTCTTCGACTGCTTCCGCCTGGTGGTCGAGCAGTCCGCCGGCAAGAGCGAATTCGCCCAAGCGCTCGCCGCCGCCGGTGTGGACGCGCACGCGGCGCTGCAAGAGTCCAGCTCGGCGATCCGGGCGCGGCTCGCCGAGCTGCTGGCTGGGGCGCAGCGGGCCGGGGCGGTCCGCCCGGAGCTGGGCCTGCCGGAGCTCATCGCCCTGCTGGTCGGTACGACCACGACGATGGAGCACCTCGGGAACGACGTATCGGCCCGGGAACGGATCTTCGCCGTGGTCTTCGACGGGCTGCGGCCACGCTGACCGGCCCGTCTTGCGTCCTCGCGTCCTCGCGTCCTGAACCGTGGTGAACCTTGGCCCGACCGAACGAGTCTGTCCCGCTTCGCGGGTCGCGTTCCCACCACACCCGCGCCCGAGTACCCGCCCGTGCCACGACGCCCGCGCCGCCTTCAGTCGCTTCCCGGAGACAGGCCGTCAGTTCGGGAGCCGGGCATCCGCGGAGTGGTCGAAGGCCCCGACGCACGCCATGCGAACCTCCCCGCGCCTTCCAGCGGGTCGGCCCGGCGAGCGACAGATGATAAAGCCATGTCGCCTTTGCGGACCGCCCCGGTCCGGCTCTGTCGCGGTGCTCAGCCGGCATGGGGAGGGCTGGTTGCCGTGATTGCTGAATCAGCAGTTCAGGGCCTCGGATACCTTCGAGGTACGTCCGGTGTGTCGGGTGGTCGGCTATGCCTGGTCCGTGGCGCGGAGGGCGAGGGCCTGACCGGCGGGGAGGTCCCGGACGAAAGCTCGGAGAATGGTCATGGCCGGTCCGAGGTCGTCGGTGGTGGCGTCGATGAAGGCGTAGAGGTCGTCTTCGATCCCCGCGATCCGGTGAGCGACGGTCCGGCCGTCGGGGGTGAGGGTGAGTTCGATGTGGCGGCGGTCGTGTTCGGAGACCGCCCGGTGGACGAGGCCGGCCTGGACGAGGCGTTCGACGAGGCGGCTGGGACTGTTGCCGCTCTCGCAGACCAGCAGGTCGCCCAGGCCGGACAGGGTGAGCGGTTGGCGGTCCTGCAGGAGGCGGAGGACTTCGGCCTGGGAGGTGGTGACGCCCAGGGGTTTGAGTGCCTGGCCGAGGAGGCGGTTGCCTTCGCGTTGGGCGGCCAGGACCAGGTAGCGGAATTCCTCAGCTGGACGCACGGGCCGACTTCCTGCCGGTGAGTGCGGCGGCCGCGTTCGGGTCGTGGGCGGCCAGGATCTTCAGCCCGGGGTTGCGGCGGCGGAACTCGTTGACCTGGGCGGTGGTCGCGTGCAGCTGGTCCTTCTCGCCGACGCCGGCGATGTGGCCTTCCTCCAGGAGGTGGTCGTCGTAGGTGAGGTCGCCGACCATCAGCAGCGGGTCGCGGCCGGGGCGGCGGACGAGCAGTGACATCGAGCCGGGGGTGTGGCCGGGGGTGGGGACCAGCACCAGGGAGCCGTCCCCGAACAGGTCGTGGCCCTGAGCGAAGGGCGCGATGTCCGGCGTGGGCTGGAAGTCGGGGTGCCGCCAGCGCAGGCCGGGGAGCTCGATGTGGTCGCGCAGCAACCCGCGCAGTTCCGGCCGGGGCTCGTGCAGGGAAGCCCATTCCTCGGCACTGACCCAGATGTCGGCGTGGGCGAGCTCGCGCAGCCCGCCGATGTGGTCCTGATGGAGGTGGGAGATGATCGCGGCCTTCACGTCCGCGATGTCGTACCCCTGGGCCGCCAGCTGGGCGGTGAGGGTCTGGTCTTCGCCGATCTCGAACCGGGCCAGCCGCTTGTAGGCCAGCCCGGAGAGCCCGCCGGGGAAGTAGCCGGGGTCGGTGACCGAGGCCCGGTCCTGGCCGGTGTCGAACAGCACCAGGCCGTCCTCGTGCTCGATCACGTACACGTTGATCGGCCGCGGCGCGGTCCAGCGCCGCGAGGTCATGATCCACCAGTAGAGCGGCTTGCGGGTGGCCTTCACGTGCTCGGGGTGGATCGCGACGCTGCCAGTGCTGACGACGGAAACCTTTTTGACCTTCTCCATGGAAAATACATTACACGACATGTATGTCGTGTCAATCATTGGACTCTGGTCCACCCGGAGCCCCGGGCAGGCGGACGAGGGGGTCGGCTGACGGGCCGGCTGCCGAGCCGGAAGGCAGCCCGAGCGGCAGATGTTCGGTCGAGCCGGATTCCAGCTCCCCCGAAAGCGAGTCCCGCCCCACGGGTGACCGACGGGTCAGGACACCCGCCCCGCCGGCTCGTACTCCTCATCGATCCCGCAGGGAGCTACTCCGAGTACCAGGTGCTCCATGGCCTGAGGCGGTGATCGGCGTCTCCCCTCGGGGAGTTCGGCGGGTGAGGAAGCGGGGTCTCCTGCGGGGGCATGTCCGCGGTCCGAGCGATTCGTGCTGCCGGCTCGTGTCAGCGGGAGGGTTCGATTCCCCAGCTGGCGGCGCGGGCGGCGGCGGCCGCGCGGTTGGGCAGGTCGAGCTTGGCGAGGATGTGCTCGATGTGGGTTCCCACGGTGCGCGGCGTGATGTGCAGCCGCTCGGCGATCTCCCGATTGGTGCGGCCGGAGGTCAGTTCGGCCAGCACCTGGAGCTCCCGTGGCGAAAGTCCGCCAGGCCGCCGCGGATCTGCGGCGGGGTCGGCTGCGGCGCTCTCCCCGGCTGGCGGGCCTGCGTGGGGTGTGACGGTCGCGGCGAGGGCCTCGGTGAGGAGGGTGACTGCGGCGCGCGCCGGATCGGGCGTGCGCCGCTGCCGGCGGGTGCTGACGTTCAGCATGCCGACGTATCGGCCGTCGGCGGCGAAAAGGCACTGGGCCACGCCGTCCTCGATGCCGAGGGGACACAGCACCTCCTGGAAGCCCGGGGATGCCGCCAGGAGCTGCCGGGGCACGTCCCTGAGCCAGAGACCGCCCCGGGCCGGGCTGTGGAGCACGGGGAACACCGGGTCGCGGTGGAGGCGTGTCTCGATGTAGGCCGTGGCGTCGTCCGGGTAGCTCCCGGCCAGGGTGGAGTGGCGCCGGCGCAGCGGATCCCACCGGGTCAGGGAGGCGTGGTCGTACTCCATCACCTCCGACAGCGCCGCCAGGACCGTGTCGACGCCGCTCGCGCCGCTCGCCACTCTCCTGGCGGCCTCACGGACGCGGACCGCCGCATCCAGGATGTCCGCCCCGCTCCGCTCCGCTGCCATCAGCCCAGGATGATCATGTGCCTGTGGTACGTCAATCGCGAAGGGCGTCGTGCACGACCTGCCCGCCCATGACGGTGAGGATGACGGGCATCGTCGGGAGGTCGTGGGGGTCGGCGGTGAGCAGGTCCCCGTCGAGCACGCAGAGGTCGGCGACCTTGCCCGGTTCCAGGGAGCCCTTCCAGTCGTCGGCGAAGTCCTGCCAGGCCGCGTTGATGGTGTACGTACGGATTGCCTCGGCCAGACCGATGCGCTGCTCGGGGCCGCTGACCCGGCCGGCGGCCTTCGACTCGCGCAGCACCATGGTGGCGACGCCCTGGCGCCAGTCCGGGTACGTGACGGGGGCGTCGGACCCGCTCGCGACCCGCACGCCGGCGTCGATGGCGTCGCGGTAGGGCCATGCGTACGCGGCCCGCTCGGCGCCGACGAACTCCTCCTCCATGTCGGCGACGGTCCACTTGATGGTGGGGTTCATGTTGACGCCGAAGCCGTGCGCGGCCAGCACCTTCATGCTGTGCGCGGTGAGGAAGTCGCCGTGGATGACGTAGTGACGGGCGTCGGGCCGCGGGCAGTCGGCCATGGCCGCGGCGAAGGCGTCCGCGACGGTGTCGATGGCCCGGTCGCCGGTGACGTGGACGCCCAGCTGGTGCCCGGCGGCGTGGGCGTGACGGATCATGGTGTCGATCTCGGCGGTCCGCTCGGTGTCGGTCTCGCCGCCGACGCACAGCGAGCCGCAGCCGCCGCCGACGTATGGCTCGTGCATCCAGGCCGTCTTGTTGGGGACTATGCCGTCGGCGAAGATCTTGACGCCGTGGATCGCGAGGCGGCGTGGATCGGCGTCGCCGGACTCGCCGAGGGGGGCGAGGGCGGCGAGGGCGCGGGCGAACTCCTCGGTGGCGCTCGCCATTCCGGTGGGCAGGAGCAGGACGCCGACGCGAGCGGTCAGTTCCCCGTCGGCCAGCAGCCGGCGGTAGACGTCGAGGGTCTCCGCACCGAGCGCGCCCCGCATGATGCCGGCGCCGCCGGGGCCGAGTCCGGGCTCGGTGTAGCTGGTCACGCCGAGCCGGGCGAGCGTGGCGAGGGTCGACCTGATCGCGTCGGTCCGCTCCTGCCTGCTGAGTGACGGCAGCGCGTTCTGGACGAGGGCCTGGGCCCCCTCGTGGAGCAGCCCGGTGGGCTCCGCGGTTTCGTCCACGACGATGGCCCCACCGGGCGGCGCGACGGTATGCCGGTCGATCCCGATGAGCTCCAGTGCCTTGGAGTTGACCCAGGTGGCGTGCCCGGAGAAGGAGTACAGGACGACCGGGTGGTCCGGGCTCACGGCGTCGAGATCGCGCCGCGAGGGCAGCCGCGACGGATCGGCGACGCACTCGTCGAGGTACCCGGTGTCCCAGCCGTGCCCCGTGATCCACTGCCCGCTCGGAACCCGCCCGACGGCCTCCCGCACCGCCTCGGCCACGTCCACGAGGGAGAGCACGGCGGGATGGCTGAGGTGGAGGGAGAGCGGCGGCGTCGCCATGCCGAAAGCACATCCGTGCAGATGGGAATCGTTGATACCGGGAAGCAGCGTCGCCCCCCGCAGGTCGACGACGCGGGTGTCGGGTCCGACGAGCGGCGCGACGTCGTCCCGCCCACCGACGGCACTGATGACCCCACCGGTTACCGCCAGGGCCGAGGCGACGGAGAACTCCGCATCGACCGTGACCACCCGCCCGCCGAGAAACACCAGATCCGCATACGTGTCCACTGAAGGTCCTTCCGAAAACCGGGCGCACCACGGCCACCCGCGAACGATCTCCCAAGGACTATGGCCGCTCCCCCACCCCTCGCACATCGGTCATCTCACCGATACGCGCCCCGCGGTGGCGGGCTGACGCCTCGTGCTCGGGATCGTGGAGGTAGGCGGTGGCGGCAAGGCGCGCACGGTCGTCGGAGACATAGCGCCCGGCCGTCACCTGCAGCCAGACCAACACGGGCCCCATATCCGCAGACACGACCGATAGTGATCGTCCAACTCTCCGACCAGGCCATCGCCAGTCAACAGCGACTGTCCCAACGACATGACTGATCCGCCGTGATCGGCGCCGCGCCACCCGCGCCGGACATCGATTCTCCTCGGGACGTGGTGCCGGCGAGGGCGGCGGTGAAGCGGGACGGCCATGAAGAGGGCGAGGACCGGGGCGGAGCCGGACAGCGAGACGCCGGGGGGGAGAGATCACGGAGCATTACCGGCTACTGGTCAAGTAAGCACAGACGTAAGCCCGTTGCCCCATGTCTCGGACAGCCCGGCACGGCAGCACGGCGATGAAGCATTTCCCTGGGTCACCCGGCGCCCTGTGAGCCGATGTGGGCGAGCAGCGGAGCGGCGCCGTCCTCTGCGGCGATCCCGCGGGCGAGTTCGGCCGCCCGGTGGCGGTGGGCCGGCTCGGACAGGCAGCCGCTGATCGCGTCGCCGAGGGCTTCGGCGGTGAGGTCCTGGAACGGCAGGGGCCGGGGGGCGACTCCCAGCCGGTGCAGCCGGGACGCCCAGAACGGCTGGTCCGCCATGACAGGTACGGGCAGGGCGGGTACTCCGGCCCGCAGTCCGGCTGCGGTGGTACCCGCCCCGGCGTGGTGGACGACGGCGGCGGCACGAGGGAACAGCCAGTCGTGCGGGACGTCGCCGATGGCCAGGACGTCGTCGCCGCAGCCGCTCAGGCCCGCCCACCCCGCCTGCACCACCGCGCGCACGCCTGCCCGCTTCACCGCCGCGGCCACCAGCTCACTGAGCCGCTCCCCCTGCCCCACCGCCATACTCCCGAACCCGATGAACACCGGGGGCGGACCGGCCTGGAGGAAGTCGACCAGTTCGGTCGGGGGCTGCCAGCGGTCCGGCCGCACGGGCCACCAGTAGCCCGCCACTTCGACCCGGGACGGCCAGTCCTCGGGGCGCGGCACCACCAGTGGGCTGAAGCCGTGGAAGACCGGCCGGATGTACGCCGCTGCCGAGGGCACGCCGGCGGGCAGCCCGAGGCGGGCACGCAGCCGGGTCACGGCGTCCGCGAAGACCCCTTCCGCGCGCCTCAGAACCTCCCGGCCCGCGGCGAGGTTGTCCTCCGGCCCCAGGTCGTCGGTGTTCCGCGCGTTGGGCAGCGGGAACTGTCCGGTGGCGAACGACGGTGCGAGGTAGGTGCCGATGACGGGGACGCCGAGCGCTTCGCCGGCCGTCCGGCTGAGCGGCGCCGGGCCGAAGGCGGTGAGCAGCAGGTCGGCTCCGCCCGCCACGGCCTCCGCCACCCCGTCGGCGAGCCCGTCCGCGTACGCCCTTGTCATCGCCTGGACCTCCTCCCGCGACGCCGCCCGGGACCAGTCTCGGATCAGCCCCTGCGGGTCTCCCGGCACAGGCCGGTACTCGAGACCGCACCCGCGGACGAGCGCGGCGAAGGACGGGTGGGCGGCCACGGCGACCTGATGGCCCGCGTCCAGCAGACGGCGCCCCAGGCCTGTGAAGGGCGCGACGTCTCCCTGTGAACCGGCGGTGACGATCAGAATGCGCATGGAGCGATTCTCCTCGGCGAATGCCGCCCGGTCACCATCGCCGGCCAGTAGACCCTCAGCCCACCCGGCTGCTGCAACCCCGAGCGCATGTGCTGTCGTTACTCGTGGACAGAGCCAGGTAGTCGCCGGCCGGGCGCATCGTGGCGCTCACTCGGGACACCCCGCCGACCTGCCGCCCGCCACCGTCAAGTAGTGGCTCAGGGGGCCAACAGGGCCCGGTAACCGGTGAGTTGGGCACGCAAGCCGAGCTCGAAGGCCTGGTCGGCGCGGGCCGGGCGGGAGGGGAGTGCGTCCAGTGCGCCCGCCAGGTGCGGGGTGGCGACGGGGTCGACCAAGTCGATCATCACCGAGGGGGCGACCAGATCGAGGGCCGAGCCGAGCACGAAGCTCTCCAGTGCGGTGATCACCGACAGGGTCGCCGACTCGGCGAAGCCGGCCTGCACCAGCACCGCCACCGCGCGGCCGTACATCACGTGCAGGAAGGGCTCGGTGAGCGGGGCCGTGGCCAGCAGCGGGACCAGCCCGGGGTGGGCGGCGAAGGCGTCCCGGTAGGAGCGGGCCCAGGCGGCGAGCGCCTCCTCCCAGGGCAGTTCCCAGTAGTCGCCGGCGCCGATCACCTCGCACAGGTCCTCGCGCAGCAGTGCGATGACCCCGGCGCGCCCGTCCACATGGTGGTAGAGCGCGGAAGGGCGCACACCGAGGGCGGCGGCCAGCCCGGGGATGGTGAGTTCGCCGCTCTCGTCGACCAGCCGCAGCGCCGCGGTAGCGATCTTCGTCCGGTCGAGCAGCGGAGTGCGCGGGCGCGCCACGGATCCCCCCGGGGTTATCGAAACGTAATTGAATTTGATTCAGTAAAACTCTTCCGACCCTCGGCGGGCCAGGTCTAAGTTTACCGAACCCAGTTCAGTTACTGCGGAGGCTTCCCCCATGACCACTCATGCCGCAGCCGAGCTGCTGTTCACCGGCGGCACCGTGTACACCGGCGACCCGCACCACCCCCAGGGCGACGCCGTCGCTGTCACCGGCGGCACCGTCACCGCCCTGGACGCCCGAGCACTCGCCCTCGCCGGGCCCGACACCGTCCGCGTCGACCTGGCCGGCGGCGCACTGCTCCCGTCCTTCGGCGACGGCCACGTCCACCCGCTCATGGGCGGACTCGGCCTGAACGGCGTCCCCGTCCGCGGGCTGACCAGCGTCCGGCAGATCGTCGACGCCGTCGCCTCCTGGGCCGCGGACCACCCCGGGGCCGAGTGGATCCAGGGCGACTCCTTCGACCCCTGGCTCGCCGAGGACGGCCGCTTCGACGCCCGCTGGCTCGACGAGGCCGTCGCCGACCGCCCCGTGGTCTTGCACTCCATGGACCACCACACCCTGTGGGTCAACAGCGAGGCACTGCGCCGCGCCGGACTCACCGCCGACACCCCCGAACCCGCCGACGGCGTCATCGTCCGCCGGGAGGACGGCAGCCCCCTCGGCACCCTGCGGGAGTTCGGCGCGATGGCCCCGGTCACCGCGCTCATCCCGGACCCCACCCCTCAGGAGCAGGTCGACGCCCTGCTCACCGCCGCCCGGCTGCTCGCCGCCGCCGGCGTCACCTGGGTCCAGGACGCCTGGGTCGAACCCCGACAGGTCGAACCCTGGCTCGCCGCCGCCCGCACCGGCGAGCTGCCCCTGCGCGCCAACCTCGCCCTCCTGCTGCAACCCGACGGCTGGCGCGGGCAACTCGACGCGCTGCCCGCGCTTCGTGCCAGGGTCGAGACCGAAGCCGCCGGCCGGCTCACCGCGCACAGCATCAAGTTCTTCGCCGACGGCGTCATCGAATCCGGCACCGCCGCGCTGCTCAAGCCCTACAGCGACTGCCCGCACTCGCACGGCGTCGCCAACTGGACCGCCGAGCAGCTCGCCGACGCCGTCGCCGCCGCCGACCGGCTCGGCTTCCAGGCGCACATCCACGCCATCGGCGACGCCGGCATCCGCCAGGCCCTGGACGCGATCGAGGCCACCGCCGAGCGCAACGGCCCACGCGACCGCCGCCCGGTCATCGCCCACGTCCAGCTGCTCGACCCCGCCGACCTGCCGCGCTTCGCCGCCCTGGGCGTGATCGCCAACTTCGAGCCGCTCTGGGCGCAGACCGATCCGCTGATGACCGAGCTCACCCTGCCGAGGATCGGCGCGGCGCGCGGCCGGCACCAGTACCGGATCGCCGCGCTGCTCGCCTCCGGCGCACCCGTCTCCTTCGGCAGCGACTGGCCGGTCACCCGCTACGAGCCGCTGGCCGGCATCGCCACCGCCATCACCCGGCAGACCCCTGCCGGGCAACCCGCCGAGGGCTGGCTGCCGGAGGAGCGGATCACCACCGCCCAGGCCCTCGCCGCCTACTCGGCCGGCGTCGCCCACCAGGCCTTCGAGGACGCACACTGGGGTGTCATCCGCCCCGGCGCCCGCGCCGACCTGGTCCACCTCGCCGCCGACCCCCACCGCGTCGCGCCGCTGGACCTACCGCGGGTGGCCGTCCTCGGCACCTGGCTGGGCGGCGTGCAAACCCACACCGGCTGACCCCCGCCCCTCCCCCACACCGTCCGAAGGGCAACGAGGATGACCCTCCCCACCCAGCAGACCGCCAGAGGCGGACCCACCGAGACCCCCACCCTCGAACGCGGCGTCCTCGGCGTCGGCGACATCGTCTTCTTCGTGGTGGCCGCCGCCGCCCCGCTCACCGTCATGGCCGGCGTCGCCCCGTTCGCCATCGGCTTCGGCGGCATCGGCGCCCCGATGGCCTACCTCGCCATCGGCACCGTCCTCGCGGTCTTCGCGGTCGGCTTCACCGCGATGACCCGGCACATCCGCAACGCCGGCGCCTTCTACTCCTACATCACCCGCGGCCTCGGCAGACCCGTCGGGCTCGGCGCCGCGCTGCTCGCGGTGTTCTCCTACAACGCCATCCAGATCGGCATGTTCGGCGCGTTCGGGTACTTCGCCCACACCACCGCCGCCGACCTGCTCGGACTCGACCTGCCCTGGTGGCTGTGGGCACTGGCCGGCGTGGCCGTGGTCTGGCTACTCGGCTACCGCTCGATCAACCTCGGTGCCAAGGTCCTCGCCGCATTGCTGATCGCCGAGACCGGCATCCTGCTGCTGCTCGCCGTCGCGGTCCTCGCCAAGGGCGGCGCCCACGGCATCAGCCTGGACTCCTTCGCCCCCACCAACGCCGCCAACAGCGGCATGGCCGGCGTGCTCGGCCTCGCCGCCGCCGCGTTCATCGGCTTCGAGGCCACCGCCATCTACCGCGAGGAGGCCCGCACCCCCGACCGGACCGTCCCCCGCGCGACCTACCTAGCGATCGCCTTCCTCGGCCTCTTCTACACCTTCATCACCTGGATGATCATCCAGGCGGTCGGCAGCGACAACGCCGTCCAGGCCGCCACCGACGACCCGGCCGGCATGTTCTTCACCGAGATGACCCGCTACGTCGGCGCCTGGGCCACCGACATCCAGCGCGTCCTGATCATCACCAGCCTGCTCGCCGCCCTGCTGGCCTTCCACAACACGATCACTCGGTACGGGTACACGCTGGCCGGCGAGAAGGTGCTGCCACCCGCCTTCGCCGCGATCCACCCCCGGCACCGCTCCCCGTGGATCGGCGGGACCGCGCAGTCCGCGCTGGCCGCCCTCTGCGTGGTCGCCGCCGCGGTGACCGGCGCCGACCCCTACACCCAGTTCTTCCTGTGGGTGAACTCGCCCGGCGTGGTCGGCATCCTGCTGCTCCAGGCGCTGGCGGCGTTCGCGGTGTTCGCCTTCTTCCGCCGCAACCCCGCCGCCGCGGCCGGCACCTCGCCGCTGCGCACGGCCGTCGCCCCGGTGCTGGCGGGCGTCCTGCTGATCGGCGCCACGGCACTGGTCTGCTGGCGCCTCGACCTCTTCACCGACGCCTCGGCGGCCGTCAACTGGTCACTGATCGCCATCGTCCCGGTGGTCTTCCTGGCCGGCGTCGGGCTGGCGCTGCGGATGCGGGCCCGCCGTCCCGAGCAGTACGCGAAGCTGGGCTCGACGGAGGTCGACGGCTGTTGAACCTGGAAGGGTGATGTCGGAGCTGTTCGGCTGACGGCGGCTGGACAGCTCCGACACCACCCTTTCCAGGCTTCGCCGCCAAGACCCGCGAGTGCACCCTCCTGCGACGAACGGCTCCGCGGCACAGCCGCTCAGGCCACGTGGTTGTAGGCGACGGCCCAGCCGGCCGCGATGCGGTCGCCTCGGGTGAAGACTGCGGCCCCGGTGCGTCCCGCTGACGGATCCTCGTACTGCGGTGCCGGATACGGCACTTCGAGTGCCGTGCCGGTGTGCCGTGCGGTGGCGGTCCCGTTCCAGGTGACCACGGTGGCCCCGCGAGGTGCCCGGATGTGCACGCGGTCGGTGTGAAGGGTGATCTCGGTGCCGGTGGTACGGGATGCGAGGAGGGTTCGGTAGTCGGCGGGGGTGAGGCGGCAGGTGCTGGGCGCCGTGGTGCCGGGCCAGTCCGGGGCGTCGATGTTCCGGGCTCGGGCCGCCTGCCGCATGGCGGGGACGAGGGTGTCGGCCTGACGGGTGCGGAAGGCCTGTTCGGCGTCGCGCTTGTGGGGCCAGTCACGGTAGTGGAGGCGCACGCCGGCTTTGGTGCACAGCCGCTCGACCAGGTCGCTGTCGTCCGCGTCGGCGCCGGTGGTGTCGACGCCGCGTTCGTGGGCCAGGGCGAGGGCGGTGGTGCGCACGGAGCGTTTGCTGCCGCAGAACACCAGGACGCTGCCGCCGTCGGCGGTGTGGCGGCGGGCGAGGTGGACGGTGTGGCCGGTGCGAGTTCGGTTGCGGGTGGCCCAGTCGGCCGCGTCGGCTTCGTCGGGCATGTCGGGCAGTTGCCAGGTCAGGCGGGTGGGTCGCCAGGGTGAGCGGATCAGTCGGGCGCCGAGCCAGGCGGCGAGTTGGTCGGCGTTGGCGACGGTGGCGGACAGGCCGACGATGCGCACGCGGGTCGCGTCCTCGCGGACCCGGGCGAGGAGTGCTTCCAGGACCGGGCCGCGGACCGGGTCGCCGAGCAGGTGGATCTCGTCGACGACCAGGCAGCCGACTTCGGCGAGCGCGGTGCGCAGCGAGCCGGCGCGGCAGATCGCCTCGAACTTCTCCGTGGTGGCGACCCACAGGTCGGCGTCGCGGATGAGGTCGGCGTCGACGGCCGCTTCACCGGTCAGGCGGACCACGCGCAGGCCTGCGCGGCGCCATGCGGCGAGGTCGCGGTCGAGTTCGTCGGTCAGGGAGCGCTGCGGGACGAGCCAGGCGGCTTTGCGGCCGCGGTCGTGGGCGGTGAGGGCGGCGACCATGCCGATGGCGGTCTTGCCGGCACCGGTGGGGGCGACGACCATCACGTGGTCGTCGCCGTCGATGACGGCGGGGACGGTGGCGGCCTGGACGGGGTTGAACGTGGGGTGGGGCAGCAGGGCCGTCCAGTGTTCGGGCACCAGTTGCCGGACGGGTACGAAGGCGGAGGCGTCGTCGGCGGGGAGTTCGTCCAGGGCGTCCCACTGGGCGGCGAACGCGTCCCGGGCCGCGTAAGCCGCAGGCCCCGCGGCCGGCGTCTGGGCCCCGGCCGGCCAGGCGGTCAGCTCGGTGCGCGCGCCGAGATCGGACACGGTGGTCACGTACTCGCTCTCCGCCCAGTGCTCGGCGGTACGCACCTGGGCACCGAGACCGGTCAGGGCGTGGCGCAGGTCGTCGAACCGCTCCCCCACCGGAACGATGACCCGTACGTCGTCGGCCGCGCGCAGCGTCTGCTCTGGCGGGCTCCAGGCCGGGTCGGTGACCTTTCCCCACCATAGCGCCCGGGTCTCCCTCTGCGCGGGCAGGGGCAGGTCCTCCGGCCATACCGGGCCGGCGGATACGGGCTCCTCGGCCGGGCGTGGCAGTCGGATCGCGGTCACCGTGACCCCCGGTCCGGCCGGGCACGGTCCCGTCTCGAGTCCTGCCAGCAGCCGCGCCGCGGCGCGAACCGTCATCGCGGGAGCGGCCTGCGTACGCGGGGCGACGGGAGCAGCGGGTGCTGCGGGTGCTGCGGGTGCCGCGGCCGCGGCGGTGCGCAGGAGTCTGTCGTAGGTCTTCACGCCGAGGTCGGCGAGGGTGAAGGCGCGTGGGCAGGTGGGGCAGACCACGGCGACGTAGCGGTACTGGCGTCCGCCGGACTCGTACGGGCGGCGCAGTGAGTGCAGTGGGCCGGCGCATTCGGGGCACGGGCGGGGTAGCTCTTCCTGGTAGGTCCAGCCCGGTTCGGTGAACCGCTGCAGCAGTCCTTCCTCGGGCAGGTCGCTCCCCCACCGTTCCCGGATGAGCTGTCGGACTGTCACGTCGCTGGCGTCGGAGTCTGTTTCGTGCACGGCGCTTACTGTGTCAGCAGGCTTCGCTCCAGTGCCAGAGTGTGCCTCCGGGGGATGCCGGGTGTTGGTGTCCTGCATCAGGAGTCCGTTCGGGTTCGGGCCGCGTTTTCGAGCTCTACAAGCTCCCGGCCGTCAGCACGCCATGACTACCAACGCTGACCTCGGACCTCAGGGACACTGGCGGCGAAGTTGTCCTCGATCCACTGGGCATCCGTCAGATAGCGGCGGTCGTGGCCCTCCGCCACGTGTCGGCTGAACGCCGGATGGCCCGCTGCGGCATGCCGGCGCATCCAAGCGACAAGAGCTCTCAGCCGCTCCGCAGCCGTGGCCGGCAGCTGGGCCCGCTCCGCCTGGGACAGGCCGTAGGAGTCGGCGAACAGGGAGAGACGGCGCTTTGCCTCCGGGATCGGCAAGGTGTGTTCCACCTCGTCCGGGGCGTACAACGGGACGAAGCGATAGGCGGTGTAGGCGGCGTCCCACACTCGGGGGCCGGGGTGGGCCGTGTCGAAGTCGATGAAGGCGACAGGAAGCCGCTCTCCAAAGACCGTGTTGTACGTCGCCGCGTCGCCGTGGCAGATCACCTCCGCCGGCTCGCGCGGGGGAAGCTGCCAGACATCGCCCCGCTCCCGAGCGAAGCCGGCGGAGGCGTCATGGAGACCGCGCAGCAGGCGCCCCGCGGCTACCAGCGAAGCATCGCTCCTCACCTCGGGTGCGGCGAAGTCGTGCCCAACCTCTCCAGGAAGGTACTCGACCAATTCCTCAGCACCGTCGTCGCTGAGCCCGAACGGGCGCGGAGCTCCAGTGAATCCCACATCGCGTAGATGCGCGAGCAGGCGCTGGACGGTGACGCTCCAGGGGCCGGCCGGGCGCCGGACCAGACTGCCTTCCCTGACGACTCGATTCACACCGCCAACAAGCACTTCTCGATCTTCCACGAAGCCAGGCTAGCCAGCCTGGACGCCGTCGGCAGCCGAGTTTCTGCGATCTTCCATACGGCACCTGCACCCGCAGACGGACCGGCAGTCCGTACTCCCGAACGGTCGGGACCGGCTCAGTCGCGCAGGTGACTCAGGCCGACCCGGCGGCGAACGGACTGCGGCGCGGGAGCGCCGGCGGTCAGCCGCCCAGGCGTGGTCCAGGTCCCGTGCCGGCGGCAATGGTCCGCTTCGACTGAGGCGGCCCGGGGCAGGTGGCCCGGTCAGCGGAGTATGCCCTCGAGGAAGTCGCTGCCCAGGCGGGCGACGACCGTGACGTCCAGCTGGTGCAGCGCGTACCGTCCGCGGCGCTGTGTGGCCACCAGACCCGCCTTCTTCAGGACGCTCAGGTGCCGGGATATCTCCGGGGCGGTCAGGCCGTGGATCTGGGCCAGTTCGCTCGTGGTGTACGCGCCGCGGGCCAGATTGCGGCACAGGCGCATGCGGACGGGGTGGGACAGGGCGGTCATGCGCAGGGTGAGCTGTTCGACCGAGGGCGGCTTCGCGAGCTCGGGGGAGCCGACCGGGTAGTGCACCACCGGTTGCCAGCCGTCGCGGTGCAGCACCATCAGGTGCGGCCAGCCCAGGCTGGTCGGTACGAGCAGCAGGCCGCCTCCCGCCGTGGCCGTACGGCCGTCGCCGAGCTTGTCGACCGTGATCCGGGCCGCCGCCTCGTCCAGGGTGACGGCCGGTGACAGGGAGGTGAGCGCCTCGGCCACGCCCTTGCGGCGCAGCAGCTCCGTTCTGTGGCGCGTGTCGGCCGCGAGCTGGTGGCGCAGGCGGGCCCAGGTGTCGGCGAAGAACGCCTCCTCGCAGTCTTCCAGGAGCTGGCGCAGCCAGTGCCGGATCTGGGGCGGGTCGGTCAGGAGCCGTTCGCTGAAGCGCATCTGCCGGGGTCCGCGCATCGCGGCCAGTTCCAGGGCGCGGCGGCGCTGTTCGGGGTCGTCGAGCGGGCCGGGGCTCGGCTCGCCGTAGGGCATCGGGCAGTTGAACTCCATGGCCGCGTCGACGAACTGTTGGTCCGTCAGTTTGTCCAGGAGGTCGAGTTCCTCGCCGAGTGTGGTTCCGGGGTGGGTGGTCCCGCCGGGGATGCCCGCGTAGGGGAGGAACAGGTCGGAGAAGGTGGTCCGCCACAGGAAGTCGGCCTCGCACATCCGGTCGGCCAGATGCGGGTCGAGGCGGGCGCTCACGCCGGTCGCCCAGCCCTGGAGCCCCGGGTGGTGCCCCGGCTCGGCCAGTGCGTGCAGGGCCATGCCGAGTTCGGCCAGTGGGGAGGGCACTGCGGCGACCTTCTCCGGCCGCAAACCCGCGATGTCGATGCGCACGCTCATGCGTCCATGCTGCACCAGCCCCACCGGCAAAGCCGCCGTCGTTTGACGGCAGCCGTCAAACGACGGGACTTTGCGTGCCGCACAGGCGCAGGCTGGGACCACCGGGGCAGCCGCGGAGCCCGACCATCCGTCCCGAGAATGCGATCCCCCATGAGCCTCACCCAGCAGTACCTCCTCGACACCCACCGTGCCCGCCAACTCGGCCAGCCCGCCCCGCCCGCGCCCGGCACGGGCGAGCTACGGCTCCTGCGCGCGCTGCGCGATTACCGGCGCTTCCGGGCACTCCTGGCCGGCTACCCGGCCCGCGGCCGGACACGGCACACGCCGGACCGCGGGGCACACCCCCGCACCCTGTAGCACCGGTTCAACGAGATCGGCCTGGCCTTTCTGGACCCTCGGTGGGCGGGAGGCCGTCCCCGCCCGCTCAGTCCTGACGACGAGGACTTCGTCGTTCAGACGGCCACCACCCACCCGGCCAAGTTGGCCAGCCCTTCACCCGCTGCTCAATCCGCAAACTCGTCGCCTACCCGCGCAACGTCCATGGCCGGGTGATCCGGATCGGCCGTGAGGCCCTGCGCTGTCCACTTTCACGACGCGGTGTCACCTTCCAGCGCACCAAGGCCTGGAAGGAGTCCACCGGTCCCGGGTACGACGCCAAGCTCGACCGGATCGAGCACGTCCTGGAACACTTCCCGGACCGCACGTTCGCGTTCGACGAGTTCGGGCCGCTCGGCATCCGGCCCACCGCCGGGTCGTGCTGGGCCGAGCAGGGTCAGCCCGAGCGGCATCCCGCGACCTTCCACCGCACCCACGGGGTGCGCTACTTTCACGGCTGCTACTCGATGGGCGATAGCACCTTGTGGGGCGTCAACCGCCGCCGCAAGGGTGCCGCGAACACGCCAGCCGCACTGAAGTCGATCCGTGCCGCCCGGCCCGACGGCGGCGCCCCGTCTACGTGATCATGGACAACCTGTCCGCCCAAAAAGGCGCCGACACTCGCCGCTGGGCGAAGAAGAACAAGGTCGAGCTGTGCTTCACCCCGACCCATGCCTCCCGGGCCAACCCGATCGAGGCCCACTTCGGACCGCTGCGGCACGCAAGGAACGCACCCGCGCCCGCATCCGCATCCGCATCCGCATCAGCAGCGAGAAGAGCATCCGCTGGGGCGGACGCCCCCTCGCCACCGCGGCCTGAACGACCCGGCGAACCTATGCGGTCAGAGCACCTAGAGTTGCGAACCCCCTCCGTCGACAGGGAACTCCGCTCCCGTCGTGAAGGTCGCACCGAACGCCAAGTAAGCCACCGCGGCAGCCACTTCCTCCGACGCCCCCAGCCGCTGCATCGGGATCATGCTCCGGTAGGTGTCCTCCATCATCTCGACGACGTCGGCAGGCAAGGAGCGGTTCAGGACGCCCGTGTCGATCGGCCCGGGGCTCACGGCATTGACGCGCACCTTGCGTGGCAGCAGCTCACGGGCCAGGGTGCGGGTCATCGACCGCAGGGCTGCCTTGCTCGCCGAGTAGACACTGAGCGCGTCCTGGCCCAGGACGTTCACCACCGACGTGGTGAGGACCACGCCGCTTCCCTCGCGCAACAGCGGCGCCAACGCCTGCACCGTGAAGTACGGGCCCTTGGCGTTGACGCTGAACAGCGTGTCGTACATCTCCTCCGTCGTCGAGTCGAACGGCGCGGACGCGGTGACGCCGGCGTTGACGAACAGCGCGTCCACCATGCCGAACCGCTCCTGGACCGTGCCGGCCAGCGCCTTGATGTCCTCCAGGGACGCGGCATCGCTGCGGACGGCGATCGCCTTGTCCCCCAACTGCTCCAGCGCGGCGTCCAGGGTGGATCGGGTACGGCCGGTGATCAGTACGTGCGCCCCACCGTCCGCGAACAACCGGGCCGCAGCCAGGCCGATACCGCTGCTCCCGCCCGTGATCACGATCTTCTTGCCGTCATAAGTGGTCATGTCCTCAAGTCAAATATCCACGCGCACACCCTGTCCAAGACCTGGTCCGCATGCCGTCATGCCCCAGGCGCATGACGGCGCACGACGTACCCTGGGCGGATGGACCTCGACCTGCGACTCGTGCGCTACTTCACGGTCGTGGCGGAGTACGGCAACTTCGGCCGGGCCGCCACCAGGCTTCACCTGGCGCAGCCGTCGCTGAGCCGTCAGATCCAGCGGCTGGAGGCTCAGCTCGGTGTCCGGCTGTTCGACCGCTCGCCGCAAGGCAGCAGCCTCACCGACGCCGGTCAGGCCTTCCTTCCCGGGGCCCGGATACTTCTCCAAGAGGCCGAGCAAGCCGCTCATACGGCCAGAGCCGCCGTCCAGCCCCGTACCATCACCGTCGGCTGCGCCGAAGGACAGGTCATCACCGTCTGCGTGCAGGAACTGCGCCGCCGGCACCCCGACAGCCAGGTCCGCACCAGGCACCTCGACTGGCGGGACACGGTCGCCCTCGCCGAGGGGCGGGTCGACGCCCTCGTCGCGTACAGGCCCCTGCCCTTGCCGACGGACGGCTTCCGGGTGACCAGACTCCATGAGGAGTCGCGGGTACTGGTCACGTCGGCAAATCATCATCTGGCGAACGAGAAAACCGTCAGCCTGCGGGCTCTGTCGGACGAGGAACTGGTCGCCTGCGCCAGCACTCCGGTCCTCTGGGGGACACCCAAGCCCGTCGGCAACCGCCCGGCACCGCCCCCTCCCGCGATCGACGACAGCTTCGAGGACAAGCTGGAACTCATCGCCACCGGCCACTGTGTCGCGATCTTCCCTGCCGGCGATCGACGCGCTGCTGTGCGCGAGGACATCGCCCTGGTGCCCGTCATCGACATCGATCCCTGCGAGGTCGTGCTCGTCACGCGCGCTGACGACCCCAACCCGCTGCTCGGATCGCTGGAAGACGTCGCACGTACATTGCTCGGCACAGCCTCCCGACGGGAGAATGACGAGCCGCCGGTCAACTGAACCCATTGCCTCTGCGAGGTGTTCCAGATGGCTGTGGCCGCGCTGCCCAGTCAGCGGGGCTGTCGACCGCTCCCGGTCGGCGTGGGGCCGAATCCACCGATTTCCTACTCGGTCCGTCAGCCGTACACCGTCACGCAACCGATCGCCCCGGCTGGAGACGTGCGGGCGAGGCAGCGGGCCCGTCCGTAGGATCGGGCAAGTCGGCTGAGGCCGCGCGGCGGCATCCTGGGCGGGCACCACTCCGAGTGGCATGTTCGCCTGTTCGGCTCAGTAGGGACGACGGCGCCCGGAGACCTCCCTACCGTGGACCCTGGGGGTTGCAGCCGAGCGGAGTCCGGCCCGAAGACATCTCGACCGTCGGCCGCGTACTCGCGCCGAACCTGTGAGTCGACTTCCACCGTGACCACGACAGGGTCCGCGTCGAAGGAGATGAAGAAGATGAACGCCACGCATGCCGCCCGCAATCCCGTAACTCCGACACTGGACGGGTCCAGGAGATCGCGCCACCACCTTCGGGGAGCCTCCCGGCGGATCGGGCTCGCGGCGACCGTCACGGCATTGTCGCTGTTGCCGATCGCCCCGTCCTCCGCCAGTGCGGCGGCTCCCGGCCGCCTCACGCTCCCGCAGGTTGTGCAGGAGGCCGTGAACAGAGCGCAACAGGAGCACCCTGGAGCGCAGTTCTACGGGGCGGACGCTGTCCTGCCGCGTCCCACGAGCGATCCCAAGGACGTTCAGTCCTGGTGGGTCCGCTTCCGAGCCAGGGACACGTCGAATTCCTTCCAGTACAAGTACGCGACCGACGGTCGGTACCAGGCCACGCAGCCATGGAAACTCCCTCTTGGGATCAAGGCCGTCTCCTCGTTCAAGATGACGGAGGAGCAGGCCCACGCTCTGGCTCTCGAGCACGGGCACACCGGTCAGTTCAAGGCCCTGTACTTCGGTGAGCCCGTCACGGTCCAAGCGCACCCCACCTACTGGTTCTGCATCCCGGGCGAAAACCAGACGGTGGCGGTGGACACCGTGACACACGACGTCACCACGCCGTGGGATTGCCCGTGACCCTTGTGTGAGCCTGAAGGTGCCGGGTTCCGGCTCCACCGCTGTCCGCCCGGCTCGGCCTACTGCCGGGCGGACACGCATCGTTCTCACCCGGAAGTGAATCCCCCTGCCCCGCCGGGCGCGATGCCCGGCGGGGCAGGCGCTCCGCTGATGCGTCCGGCTCCGGCCGCCACACTCGTCCAGCGCGTCCGGCTTCGCCGCCTGATCGTCGGTGAAGTTCTCCGCCTTGCGCCGACGGCGCATCCACGCACCCACCGCGCAGTCGTCCGGCTTCACGGTCGCGGGGATCGCCAGGTGCCCGCCTGGGAGCAGGCGGTGCTACACGGTGGACTGGTCGGCGCCGTCGGGCAGTTCGGGCCGCGGCCACTGGCCGGTGATCGCTGGCCGGTGATCGCCGGCAACCGCGTACCGTGAACGCCTGCTCGGAGGGTCCCGCCGGGGAGGCGTTCGGCCGACTGCCGCTGCTACTGCTGCCGCAGGGCTTCGTGGGGGCCGCTGGGGCTCGGCCCCCGCCCACCGGCCCCGCGCCACTCAGGCCGCGGTGGCGGTGACGGCCCGCCGGGCGGCTTCGACCAAGGCCGAGTGGTCGCGGAGTTCGCTGGCCCAGGCGAGGTGGCCATCGGGGCGGACCAGGGCCGCCGTGACGGCTTGCCACTCGCTTCGCCTGCCGACGAGCGGTGCGCTGTGGACGGCGAGCCCCGGGTGACTGGTACGGGCGAGTGAGCTGAGGGCGGTGCCGGCCCGGCCGGTGAGGTCGAGCAGAACGTGGTGGCCCGGCCGCAGCAGGGTGAAGAGGCGGGGACCCTGGGCACCCGCGGGGCCCGCCAGTGCGAGGTCCGGTACTCGCGAGCCGACGAGCGGATGTGCGACGGTGCCCTCGGGGGCCGGGTAGGCGACCGCGAACCCGGCGGTTCGGACGGCCAACTCCGCGCTGAAATCGTCGACTTCGCTGATGAGTTCGGAGAACAGGCTACGCAGAGCCAGCGTCTCGGGCGTGTGATCGGTCATCAGGGCGGTCTGTGCCCGGGTGATGCGCAGCAGCTCGACGCCGACCGGGTGGCGCTCGGCGTGGTAGCTGTCGAGGAGCCCGGCCGGCGCGGTGTCCGCCACTGTCCGGGCCAGCTTCCAGCCGAGGTTGAAGGCGTCCTGGAGCCCGACGTTGAGGCCCGGGCCACCGGAGGGGAAGTGCATGTGCGCGGCATCGCCGGCCAGCAGCACCCGCCCCTTGCGGTACTCGGCTGCCTGCCGGGTGCCGTTGCCGAAGCTGGAGAGCCAACTCGGCTCCCGCATCCCGTAGTCGGTGCCAGCGATCGAGCGCACCTTGGCCCGCAGCGCCTCGATGGTCAGGGTGCCGGGCCGGATGCGCACGCTCGCCGCATCGTTGCCGACCACCCGATAGGTGCCGCCCGGCAGCGGGAAGACCATCACGGCACCGTGCTCGTTGCCGACCGACGCCTGCTGCGGGGGCTCGTCGAGCAGCACGTCCGCCATCCAGGCCCAGACGGTGGCCGGAGAGCCGGGGAAAGCGATGCCGGCCGCTTCACGTACGGTGCTCCGGACGCCGTCGCAGCCGACCAGGTAGGCGGTGCGCAGCCGGTAGCGGCCGTCCGGGCCATCGACGTCGACGGTCACCGCCTCGGCGTCCTGGGTCAGTCCGGCGACCCGGTGCCCGCGCAGCAGGCGGACACCGACGGAGCGGGCATGCTCGGCCAGCAGCGCCTCTGTCCGGGCCTGCGGCAGGGCGAGCGAGAACGGGAACGGGGTGTCGAGGCCGCTGAAGTCCAGCCGGGAGGGCAGGGCCGCGAAGTGCCCGCTGGGCATCCGCAGCCCCTCGGAGAGGAAGGGTTCGACCACCCCGCGGCAGTCGAACAGCTCCAGGGTGCGCGGGTGCACGGCCAGGGCCCGCGAGTGCGGGTCGGGCTCCATCCGGGTCTCCAGCACCGTCACCGACGCACCGTGCAGTCGGAGTTCGGCGGCGAGCCAGAGCCCGACCGGACCACCGCCGGCAATGACGACCTGTTCCATCACAGACCTCCTTGGTCGCTGACCAATTACTGAATTCAGTAGACTAGGTCAGTGACCAAGAAGCAAGCCCCAGTGGCCCGCCGCCCCCGACTGGATCCCGACGCCGTGGTGCGCGCCGCCCTCGACCTGCTGGACGAGAAGGGCGCCGACGCCCTCTCGCTGCGCGGCATCGCCGAGCGCCTCGGCGTCCGGATGAACACGGTCCTCTGGCACGCCAAGACCAAGGCCCGCCTGCTGGAGCTGATGGCCGACGCGATCGTCGGCGAGATCCCGTTGACCGGCCTGCCCGAGCCCTGGGAGGAGCGCGTGCGCGAACTGGCCCGCCGCTACCGGCGCGCCCTGCTCGCCCACCGCGACGGATCAGTCGTCGTCGCCGGCACCTACGCCGCCGAACCCGCCACCCTGCGCTTCGCCGACACCGTGGTCGCCGCCCTCCTTGTCGGCGGCCTGGACGAGCGCCGGGCCACCTGGGTGTTCTGGAGCATTCAGTACCTGGCCCTCGGCCTCACCCAGGAGGAGCAGGCGATGACCGCCCAGGGCGGCGAGCACACCCTCGCCGGTGTGCTCGACGGCGACTACCCGGCGCTGCGCCGGGTCGCCCCGCACCTGGAGGAGACCGCCTTCGACGAGCGCTTCGAATTCGGCGTCGCGCAGATCCTGCGGCCTCTGCCGGACCGGCCCGATGTCCCATGTGCGGGTGGTACAAGAAATTAGGTCGGCGCACGCTCCACGGGCGTGACGTGCCGTCGGCCTCCCCCATCGCCGGCCTGGGATCCGGGCCGCGTATCCGGAGCAAGCGGTTCGTTCAAGACGGCGGTGGCTACCCGGTCCGAGACTGTCGCCATGACGGATGCGACCTTCACTCCCGCACTGGGCCGTTTCGCCCCCGCCCGGTTCTACGATGCCGTTGTCTCCCTGACCCGCGAGCGGTTGTGGCGGAGCGTGGTCGCCATGCACGTGGCACCGCGGCCGGATGAGGTGATCGTCGATGTGGGCTGCGGCACCGGGTCATTGGCGTTGCTGCTCGGCCGGGTCGAGCCGCAGGCCCAGGTGATCGGCGTCGATCCGGACCCGGAGGTGCTGGCGGCGGCGCGACGGAAGGCGAGGAGCGGACCCACAGCAGGTACGGCGGTCGAGTGGCGGGTGGGGATGGGGGACGCCGTGGCAACGGATCCTGGGTGCGGGTTCGGCGGACACGGTCGTCTCCAGCCTGGTGCTGCACCAGTGTCCGGTCGCGATGAAACGGGCGATCCTGACGTCCGTTCACGAGGTCCTGCGGCCTGGTGGCAAGGTGGTGATCGCGGACTACGGAGTGCAGCGGTCGGCGGCCATGCGGCTGGCGTTCCGGGCCGTTCAGCTGGCGGACGGCAAGCCGGACACCCAGCCGAACGCCGACGGAGTGGTGCCGCAGTTGATGACCGAGGTCGGGTTCCAGGACGTGCGCGAGGCGGAAGTGGTGTCGACGATCACCGGCTCGCTCTCGGTCTACGTCGCCCGCCGCGCTTGATCCACTCGCTCCCGCAGCAGTGACCGCACCGCGGACGGGGTGACGCCCATCATCTCGCGCATCTGTCGGCCGAAGTGTGCCTGGTCGGCGAAGCCGCCGTCCAGGGCCGCCTCGGCGAGTGTGCGGCCCCGACCGAGCGCGTTCGTTGCCCGGGCGAGCCGGAGCCAGATCCGCCAGCGGGTCAGGGGAAGGCCCAACTGCTGCTGCGCCAAGGCGCGCAGGCGCTGTGGTGACAACCCCAGCCGCGCGGCAAGGAGGTGCAGCGGGAGTTCGTGCTGCACCGTCAGCGCGTCCATGGCCGCCCTCAGCCGCTCGTCCAACTCGGCCGACGGGAGCACGCCTGCCGGGCGGAGCTCGCTCTCGGCGAGGTCGCACAGGTGGGGCACGACCGTGATGCCACCGCAGGCGGCGGCGCGCAGCCGGTCGGCAAACGCGCAGCGCGGGTCGACGAAGTAGCTGAGCGCGGCAGGAGTGGGTGCCATCCGGTGCCGGACCATGGGCGGCACGAGCAGCGCCACGCCGCGATGTGCGGCCCCCGTCGCATCCGTGATCGTCACCTCGCTGCCGTCCGCCACCGCGAGGGCGACCTGGAAGGCGGCGTGCCGGTGGAGCCGACTGTCTGCCAGCGGACCCTGGTAGCGGGCGTACCCTTCGCGGATGACGAATCCTCGCGCCGTCTCTCCGTCGGTCTGCACACCCCGATCCTGCCAGAGTATGGCCGCCGCCACTGCCCCGGCAGACGCATCGGGCCCACCCGTGCAGTGTGCGGCCGGCTCCGGTACACACCCGGGATGCTGACGCCGCCGCGAGCCGGACCGGCGCAGGTGGCGGCGGTACGCCCGGGTGTGTACCGGGGTGGGAGGACACCGGGCGGGCGGCG
Organism: Kitasatospora sp. HPM-01-4; assembly: GCF_051374625.1. Classification (NCBI taxonomy): domain Bacteria; kingdom Bacillati; phylum Actinomycetota; class Actinomycetes; order Kitasatosporales; family Streptomycetaceae; genus Kitasatospora; species Kitasatospora sp. HPM-01-4. The sequence continues at coordinate 82,974 of NZ_JBPQGP010000005.1, forward strand.
CCCCGACAACCGGTGGAGAGCCCTCACGCCCTGGTCGACTTCGGCACACCGTGAAGTGGTTCAACGCCGAGAAGGGGTTCGACTTCATCACGCCGGACATCCGGCCCGGACGTATTCGTCCACTACACGGCCATCGGCGGGTCCGGGTACCGGACCCTGACGGAGGGCGAACCGGTCGAGTACCGGGTCGAACAGGGCCCCACGGGCCCGCAGGCCGTCAACGTCGTTTCCGCACCCGCGCTGTACCCAGCCGCTCTCCGGCGGGGCACAGCGCGTCGGACCGGTCAGCGCGGGCCGGGGTCACTGGTGCCGGGGCGGCCGTTCTCGAGGTGCCCGGCCCAGCGCCGGCGGAAGGCAGGTCCGCCCGCGGCCGCGATGGTGATGTCGTACCAGCGGCTGTCGGCGCGCACGTCCAGCGTGAACTGCGCCGACGCTCCGGGGCGGATGCTACGGCTCAGCTTCGAGCCCTTCGCGTAGGCGTTGACGGCGGTCACCGTCCGGGTCACCGGCCCGTTGTTGCGGACCGTCACGTGGACCTTGGTGCTGGACGGGGTGAAGTGCGCGACGAGGTGGGCCTGGGCCTGACCTTCGAACTCCTGCACCGACCCGTTCGGGCCGTGGGCGATGAGGTGGTAGCCGCCGGATTCCGTCAGCGGCCAGACGTCGCCGAGGGTGTCGCCGGCCGAGACCGTGTAGCGGCGAGGGGCGGCCTTCGGCGCGGTCCGGTCGTAGACGTAGAGCCACGCGCCCGCCCGGCCCTGGTTGTCCAGCTCGAGTCGGAACCGCCCCGCCTCGTGCGACTCCTTCTCGTTGACCCGCAGGTCGTAGGGGAGGGCGCGGGCCGGTCGGGTGCCCGGCTCCTGGGTGGGCATCTGCTGGGGCAGCGGCACCTGGTAGGGCTTGCCGCTGGAGGCGATCGGCGCGGGCACCGGGATCGCGACCGGCCTCGGGTCGGCACCGGAGAAGTCGAGAGCCGAGGTGAGGTCGCCGCAGACCGATCGGCGCCAGGCACTGATGTTGGGCTCCTCGATGCCGAACCTGGCCTCCAGGAACCGCAGTACGGAGGTGTGGTCGAAGGTCTCCGAGCAGACCCAGCCGCCGCGCGACCACGGGGAGATGACCAGCAGCGGCACGCGCGGGCCGAGGCCGATCGGCTGCAGGCCGCCCGGATCGGCGCCGGGGACCAGCGGGCTCATCTCACCCGGGTACTTGCCGAGGTCGAGCAGCTCGTCGCCGAGGCTCGCCTCCAGGTCGCGGGAGACCATGCCCTGACCGTTCGGGCCGCTGGCGACCGGCGGCATCGGCGGGACGACGTGGTCGAACAGGCCGTCGTTCTCGTCGTAGTTGATGAGGAAGACGGTCCTGCCCCAGACCTCGGGGTTGGAGGTGAGCGCGTCCAGCACGAGGTTGATGTAGTAGGCGCCGTCGGTGGGCGTGGCCGAGGGGTGCTCGCTGTACTGGTAGGGCGGGACGATCCAGGAGACCTGCGGCAGCCGGCCCTGCTCGACGTCGGCGCGGAACTCCTTGAGCGTGTGGTCGGTGGCACCCTTGTCCACGAGGGGGCCTGACGCGCCCTCGGCGGTCTGGTACCGCTCGAAGAACATCAGCGAGTTGTCGGTGTAGTTGTCCGTGGGGGTGCCCGGCTCGCCGGAACCGCCCTGGTACAGCTTCCAGCTCACCCCGGCCGCCTCCAGGCGCTCGGGGTACGTGGTCCAGGTGTAGCCGTTGGTGTTGTTGCGCTCCCACAGGCCGGGGCCGTTGGGCTTGCGGCCGTAGACGTTGCGGGGGTCGCTGGTACCGGTCCACAGGTAGATGCGGTTGGGGGCGGTGTCGGCGTGCACGGAGCAGAAGTACGAGTCGCAGACGGTGAAGGCGTCGGCCAGGGCGAAGTGGTACCGCAGGTCCTGGCGCTTGAGGTGGCCCATCGTCATGACGTCCTGCTTTTGGTTCACCCACTGGTCGTGGCGCCCCTCGTTCCAGGCGAGGTGGCCGCTGCTCCACCCGTGGTCGGTGCCGGCCTGGTGCTCGGTGGTGTTCCTGGGGTCGATGTACCAGGGCAGCACCTCCTGCTCGGAGGCCGGCAGGCCGCGGTCGTGGTAGCGGCCCGTCTTCACCGTGGCGGCGGGCTGGTGCCAGTTCGGCCGGCCGTCGGGCAGCGGCGCGGGTCGCGGGTCGTCGAACCCGCGCACGCCGCGGAGGGTGCCGAAGTAGTGGTCGAAGGAACGGTTCTCCTGCATCAGGATGACGACGTGCTCGACGTCCTTGATCGAACGGGTCCTGCCGATCGCGGGCAGCGCCAGGGCCTTGCTGACCACGGGCGGAAACGCACCGAGGCCCGCGGCGGCCGCGGACGCGCCGCTCAACTGGAGGAATCGGCGCCGGTCTATGGAGGCCACGTGATGTCCCGTTCTGTCGTGAGTGTCTGGGTTCCGAGGAGGTCTGAACATAGGCGCCGCGACCGGGGCGTACGTGGTCCTGAGGCGAACGCCGTATGAGCGTTCGGCCAAATCCTGTTCAGCCAACTTCGCCGGATCCACCGAGGTCAGGCCGGGAGAGCGGGTGCGCGGATCCGCATGGATGATCTGGATCGATGCGGACGGACCGGGGCAGCAGGTCGGCGATGGCCTCGTAGGCGGGCAGGAAGCGGTCGCGCGGCGCGCGGCCTGCGGTGGGGTCCGGGCGGATCCCGACGAGGCGCCGGCGGGCGAGGTCGACCGGTTCACCGCGGCGCCACAGCGGGAACAGGTCGAAGCCGCCCGCTTCGAGGCTGCCACGCACCCGGAGTCGGAAGCTGACGCCGCGTCGGCGGCCGCGTAACGCCTGCCGCATCGGCACATGGCCGTCCTTCGAGTCGCCAAAGCCGGTTGTCCCGACCACGCGCGCCGAGCCGCAAAGGACGACCGGTCAGCAGAGCCGGTCTGCTGGCGGCCGCCGGGTTCCCGAAGCACCGGCGCTTGCGTCGACGAACTCCTGGAGGACGACGCCGGAACCGGGGCGTACCGGATCGGCGTCAAGCACCAGGACGACGCCAGTGCGATATGCCGCGATGACAAGACGGAGAGCGCAGCATGCCTACCGCCGAAAACCGTGCCCAGCCCGCACCTTTGGCCCGGGTGAACGACTATGACGGCTTCGCCGAAGCCTACTCGGCCCTGAGCGAGACCAGCCTCCTGAACGCCTATTACGAGCGGCCCGCGATGCTGTCCCTCGCCGGAGACGTGGCCGGGCGCCGGATCCTCGACGCCGGCTGCGGCTCTGGCCCGCTGTTCGCCGCGCTACGCGATCGGGGTGCCCTCGTCACCGGCATCGACGCCAGCGCCGGGATGCTGGAGCTCGCGCGGCAGCGGCTGGGTGCCGACGCGGCCCTGCACGTGGCCGACCTGAGCAACCCGCTGCCGTTCGCCGACGGTGCGTTCGACGATGTCGCCGCGTCGCTGGTGCTGCACTACCTGGAGGACTGGGGGCCGACGCTGGCCGAGATGCGTCGGGTGCTCCGGCCCGGCGGCCGACTGATCGCGTCGGTGCAGCACCCTTTCGTGGACTACGCGATCCAGGATCCTCGGCCCGACTACCACGCGACCACCCGCTACACCGACGAATGGACCGACCTGGTGGGCCGGCCCGCCCCGATGAGCTTCTGGCGCAGGCCACTTCACGCGATGACCGATGCCTTCACCGCGGCCGGCTTCCGCCTGGCCGTCATCAGCGAGCCACAACCCGATCCGGCCGCCCGCGAGCTTTACCCCGACGACTTCCAGGCCCTCTCGACCAACATGGGCTTCCTGTTCTTCGTCCTGGAGGTGCCCCCGGCTACCGGCTCGGCCGAGTAACGAGCAACCGGGGCAGAACCCCTCGCACCACGGAACACGACCGACCGGAGCCAGATCAACACGACCAGTCCAGCCACCGGTTGGGGCGGACACACCGTGCCTGGTCAGCACCGTCAGGCAGCCCGGGTCCCAGCCACGCGGGGTCGGGCCTCCAGGTGGGGCACGGGGCGGCGAACGGCCCGGCGCGGTACTGGAGGAGGCCGATGACACGCTCGCGGGCGTAGACCTACCGCTACCAGGCCACCCAGGAATCCCTCTTCCCTCCCCGAACTGACACACCACAGCAGCACGAAGGGGTGACGGCGTGGTCCCGGCACGCCCCTAGAAGACGTAGGCTGCCGATGTGCCCAGCCCGCGGGGCTTCGCGAGGGCTCCGAAGGTTGTCCGGCCGAAGCGGCCGGTCAGCTCGTGCCACCGGTACGAACCGGCCAGTGCCTCCTGCAGGGCCTCGACGAATTCCACCGCGTCGGGCGGTACGGCCCCCGGGGCCTCGGCCAGCGTGTTCACTCTCGCGGTCAGCAGAGCGTTGACGACGTCCCCGGCGCCACGCCGGTCGACCCCGAGGACCTTGTGGGTCACCTCCACACCGTTGTTGCCGACCGTGCCCTCGTCGACCTCCCGGTCGTAGGACACGATGTCGTTGTGCAGGCTGACGCAGTCCACGAACGCGTCCAGGGCGGTGCGGAACTCCCGGCGGCCGTACACGTGCTGCGGGAGCTCACCCATCGTGTGTTCCATCAGCACGGCGGTGAACTGCAGACCGCCGAAGTCGCGGCGGGCCCCCAGATACTCGATCAGGTCGGCCACCGCATGGTCGACGTGCTCGAGCTCCCACAACACCCCGTCCAGGAAGCGCCGCACGCTGCCGATGAACCGGTCACGCCAGAGCACGGTCATGGTCGCGGCCGTACCGGACCACAGATCGGCGAAGGCCCGCTCCACGGGGTTGTCCGGGACGAGCGGCCGCGGAAGGCCGTCCAACGGCAGGAACCGCATCAACCGCTCCACCTGGGCCTCGGCCGACGCCTGGTCGTGGTCGCGCCGGAAGAGCGGCAGGAAAAGATCGTCGACAAACCACAGTGCGACATGCCAAGCGGTCACCAGGTCCAACTCGCCGGCGCCGGCGTCCGGATGGGTCAAGGCGATGAACAGCGGGAAGTCAGCCCGGCTGAAGGTTTCCTCGCTCCACCTCTCCGGCCATGCCAGGTACTCCACATCGAACATGCCCATCCGCCCCGCCCACTCCTTGGCATGTGCGCGGGCCTGATCGACATGCGGGTTGAGACGGGACCGGAACGGCATGTGGAACTGCGGCTGTGCAAGGAAGCCCATGATCAGCAGCTTCCCGCTCCGGCACCCGCTCCGGGCGCCCATCATGCCGAAGATCACCCAAAAGTTTTGAGTTGCACGCCGCACCGTGACCATGGAGCGCCTGACCACCAAGGTCATCCCCGGGTCTTCCTGGTACAGACGACTCGCCCGAATGTCGCATCTGACGGCCTTGACAAAGGGATTGGGAAATCCACACAGCCCCCCGGAACACCACTACCACACCCGTGACGGATCATCACCGCCACTCCCCCGCCGCGATGTTCCGGGACGGCCGTAGACGTGCTCGTTACTCCCACTCCTCGGCAGCAGCCTCACCAGCGCGCTGAAGTGGCCCCGGCGCGCTGGCCGCGACTGGCACACCTACCTGGCCAGTCGTGCACACGGCGAAGGTGTCAGAACGATTTCCGACCAGGAGCGTCGGCGGCCTGCTCCCGGGCGGGAACGCACTCCGGTGCCGCAGAGGCCGGTCTCCCGCGAGATGTCAGTACGCGGCGTTGCGGAAGCGCCGCAGGCCGAGGAGAGCCGCGCCGGCCGCCCACAGGGCCGGGATCACCGTGCCGACCCAGTGGGCATAGGCACAGTGCGGCGTGCCGGTCCCGCAGGCCCGGGACGACACGGCCGGCCACGGCACCATCCCGCACCACCGCCGCTCTCGCCGCGCTGCTGCACGGCGAGAACGCGGTCCCGGTCGGTGTCCGGGCCGTCTCACACTCCGGCGAGCAGCTTTCGCACGCGGGCGGCGGTGTCGGCGTCGCGGGCCGCCGCGAGAGGCAGTTCGTTGCCGCCCTCGATCCGGAACGGTCGGCCCGAGACGGTGGTCTGGGCGCCGCCCGCCTCGGTGACGAGGAGCAGGCCGGCCGCATGGTCCCAGGCGTTCTCCCAGCAGAAGGCGGTGGCATCGAGGTCACCGCGAGCGATCGCCACGTACTCGAGCCCTGCGGAGCCTGCGCACGGCCGTGTGTTCATCCCGTCGACCTTCAGCCTGAGCAGGGAGCGTTTCTGCTCGGGCGTCGTGTAGTCGGGATGCGAGGTGGCGACTTCCAGAGTCGCCCCGGGCGTTGGGGAACCGGATTGCAGCGGAGTGCCGTTGAGCCGCGCGCCGCGGCCTCGGATCGCGGTGGCCATCTCGCCGAGGGCCGGGGCGTACGTCCACGACGCCAGCACTTCGCCGCGGTGGGCGAGGGCTACCAGGGTGCAGAAGCCGGCCTCACCCTGGACGAACGGCCGGGTACCGTCGATCGGATCGATGATCCATACCGCGACGTCACCGCGGAGCGCGTCGTACACACCGGGATCCGCGTGGACCGCTTCCTCGCCGACCACCACCGAACCCGGGAGGATATCGGTCAGGGCAGCGGAAAGGTACTCCTCCGCGCTCCGGTCCGCGATGGTCACCAGGTCATGCGGTCCCCTCTTCTCGGCCACCTGGTCGGCGGCGAGTTTCCGGAACCGGGGCATGATCTCCGCAGCGGCCGCGTGGCGGATGATCTCCTCCACCGTGCCCGCAAGACTGCCGACAGAGCGTTCGTCGAGCATCTGTTCATCCATCGTGAGTGGCCCTTCGTCGCATGGTCCGGGCCAGGGTAGATCGAGGCACCGACAACGTGGCCGCCGCCTTTGCGTGACGGCTCATCGGCCTGCTCCCGGACTCCGGCAACCGCCCGCGAGGTGAGGGCATCGGGGAGGTGGCGGGGTCGGGCCTGTCGGAGGGAGGTGGCACACTCGGCGGCATGAAGATGACCGAAGCGATCGAAGCGGTTCTGAAGGCGAACGATCCGGAGGGGGAGCCCGGGTATCTCGGCGAGTTCACCCTGGCGGGGCGGCTGTTGAGCCGCGGGGAGATCGCGGTGTGCGGGCTCGACGGTGGGGACTTCTTCACGTTCGACGACGTCGCCGACGGGCTGCACGAGGTGTACCTGGCGTACGACTGGGACGACGAGCGGGGCGCCACCGTCTCGGCGGTCGCGCTGGTCGCGAGCGGTACCACCCCGCAGGCGCTGACGGATGCGAGCTGGGAGGAGGCGTCGGACGACGTCAACCAGCTGAGCGAGGACGCCTCGGCGATCTGCTCCAGCACCCCGGACAACCTGGTCATCGGCGGGGCCCTCCACCGGACCGCCGGGTTCGCTCAGGCCGAGGACCCCGTGGCCCATGCCGTGGCCGAGTTCGAGGCACAGCAGCAGGCCGGCTCCCGGACCCCGGTGCTCGATGTCGTCGTCGACCCGGCGAGCGGCGCGAACGCCCTGGTCTTCCCCACGTGTGACTTCACGTCGAACAGCATCCTGGTCGGCCGGAACGAGAACGGTACGGGCGTCGGGATCTTCTGGTCCAACTTCGACGGGTGATGTTCGACGGGTGCCGGGCGGCTTGTCCCGCGCCAGGAATCCGAACCCGCGGCGCAGCGGCCGGGGTGGGCGGTCACCCGTTGACGCACCGGATCTCACCGCCGGTCGGCGCGCCGGTGGGAGCACCCGTGTCCACGCCACGAGTGTGCGCCGCCGTGGTCGCGGTCGCCGGCCCGGCCCGGCCGGCCACGGCGGCGCGGCCCGGGCGGGCGGGCGGCGAGGTTGCGGTGAAGCACAGGCGTTCCTAACGCCAGGGATCGAGGGCGAGCTTGCCCCGGGTCTGGCCGGCTTCGAGTTGCTCCAGCACCTTGGCCCCCTCGGCCAGGGGGTGGACCCGGGGGGTGCCGGGCGGGTACACGCCGTGGGCGATGAGGGCCTCGATCTCGACGAGCAACGACTGGTAGAGGGACGGGGCCGCGACCGCCAGTGCACCGATGTGCAGCCCCTTGACCTGGACCTGGTGGGTGAAGACCAGGTCGTGCGTGGTCAGGGTGGCATCGCCGGAAGCGGCACCGAACACGACGATGCGTCCGGTGATGGGTTTGGTGACCGACAGGCTGGTCTTGAACGTGGCCTGTCCCACTGACTCCAGGACCAGGTCGACACCGCCGGTCAGGCGGGTGATCTCCTCTGCCAGATCGGGGCGTCGGCTGTCCAGGACCTCGTCGGCGCCGAGCGCTTTGACGGTGTCGTGCTTCGCCGGTGACGCCGTGGCGATCACGCGGGCACCGTAGTGGCGGGCGAGGCGGACGGCGGCCTGCCCCACGCCTCCGGCCGCCGCATGGACGAGGACTGTCTCACCCGTCCTGATCTCGCCCAGCGGCTTCAGTGCGGCCAAGGCGGTGGCCCAGTTCAGCACCAGGCCGAGGGCTGCGGCGTCGCTCCAGCCGGACGGCACGGGCAGTACACCCGCGGCTGGCATCGTCATGTACTGCGCGAAGGCTCCCGGGCCGACTCCGACGACGTGGGTGCCGAGCTGCAGCGGGCTCTCGACCTCCGGACCGACGCCCACGATCTCGCCGGCGGCCTCGAAGCCCGCCACATAGGGGGCCTGCGGGCCTCCTCCATAAGTTCCACGGGCCTGCATGACGTCTGCGAAGTTGACCCCGGCGGCGCCTACCCGGATCAGGTACTCGCCGGGCCCCGGGGTGGGGCGGTGATGATCGGTCGTGAGGGCCAGATCCTTCGGTCCCCGATTCGATCGCTGGACCAGTGCTCGTACCGTCTGCTCAGCGGTGTGCTGCTGCTCGTTGATCTCCATGCACCGAACGTAGGACTCTGACACTTACGTCAAGGTCAAGCGGCGGCTACAGATCAGTACGGCGGGTCTCTCGCAGGTAGGCGTCGAGTGCCGCCTGCTGATCGCTGAGAACGGCGATGCGAGCAGCGAGCCGATCGCGATAGCTCTGCACCTCGTGCAGAAACTCCGAGCACACCGCGTCGGTGCCGGCTTCGGATCCGTCAGTGAGGCGGGGCAGGAGTTCCCTGATCAACCGCACGGGCAGCCCGGACTCCAGCAGCGAGCGGATGACCAGCACCCGGTCGATCGTGGACTGGCAGTAGTCGCGGAACCCATTGCTGAAACGGCCAGGGACGATCAAGCCCTCATCCTCGTAGTGCCGCAACGATCTCGCACTCACGCCGCTGACTCTGGAAGCTTCACTGATCCTCATACCTGGAGGCAACGTCCAGGAACACCACGATCTTCCAGCACCCTCGACGAAGTGAAGACCTGTCCAGGCGTCAACTCCCGCAACGCCTAGGAGTCCGCCAGCCAGGACAGCAGGCGGCCCTGCGACCAGCAGCGGCCAACGGCCTCGGCGCGCAGAGCCGACTGCTCGAACACCGCCAGGCCGATGATGCTGTGGCCGGAGGCGCGGCGATCGCCGAATGTCGGTATCGTCGGCGCGACCCCCATCCACTGCCCAGGTCCTGGCCCACTCGCCGACCTTGAACAACGGGTCGGCGAGGACAGCTGGTTGGCGATCAGTACCTCGATCACCTGATCGTCGGCCGGGTGATCGACCTTGAGGACCGGGCACAGCCCGTCCACGATCACGATCCCGGTGAGGTCCAGGCGGCGCAGGGACCCCGCGCAGGCCGGCAGCGCGCCCGGACGCCGGCGGCCCGGTCACGCCCGGTCTCCTCCCGGGCGTGACCGGGCCGGGCCCGGCGTCACCAGCGCGCGATCCGCTCCGCCGCGCTCTCCTCCGCCCGGCCGGGTCGCTGTCCCTCACCTTGCCACGGAACAACGCGCGGCAGCCGGCCGAACCTCCCCGCCGCCCTCGCCGGGGCCATCGTGGCCCGGTCCACCTCCGCCATCAGCACCGGCGCCCCGACTTCCGGCACCCGCCACACCGCGCCCTTCACACCGCGCCCGGACACACCTTGCCGCGAGCAAGGGAGTACTGAGCGCGGTGTTGGCCGCTGTCGGCGCGTCAGACGGCCGGCTTCTCGACGGAGGTCGGCTTGGTGGTGAGCAGCGCAGTGATCTCATCGGCGAGGTGCGGGCCGAGTTCGCCCCAGCCGTCCTTGTAGCCGTAGACACTTGCCAGGGTGCGGGCCTCGTAGTCGCCGTTCATGATCTCGATGTCGTTGGCCGTGATGAGTGCCGGGTGGGCGACGCCGACGGCCGAGGAGACCTTCATCAGTTCCTTGCGCAGGGTGCGCAGGTAGACAGCGGCCCGGGTGGCCTTCGAGGTGGGGTCGAGGCCGCGGGCCAGCCACGGGTTCTGGGTTGCGATGCCGGTGGGACACCTGTCGGTGTGGCACTTCTGCGACTGGATGCAGCCGATCGACAGCATCGCCTCACGAGCCACGTTGATCATGTCGGCACCCAGAGCGAAGGCGACCGCGGCGTTCTCTGGCAGGCCGAGCTTGCCGGAGCCGATGAAGGTCAGGTCGTCGGTCAGCCCCAGCTCGGCGAAGGTGCCGTAGACCCGGGAGAAACCCATCCGGAACGGCAGCGACACCGAGTCCGCGAAGATCCGCGGCGCCGCCCCGGTGCCGCCCTCGCCGCCGTCGATGGTCACGAAGTCGACACCGCGGTCACCACGCGCCATCAGCGTGGCCAGCTCCTGCCAGAAGCCCATCTCCCCCACCGCGCTCTTGACCCCGACCGGCAGACCGGTCTCGGTGGCGAGCAACTCGACGAAGTCGAGCATCGAGTCGACGTCGCTGAACGCGGTGTGCCGCGACGGGGAGGCGCAGTCCTTGCCGACCGGGATGCCGCGGATCCCTGCGATCTCCTCGGTCACCTTCGCGCCCGGAAGCATCCCGCCCAGCCCTGGCTTGGCGCCCTGGGAAAGCTTGATCTCTATCGCCTTGACCGGGGCGCCGGCGACCACGTCCTTGAGCTTGTCCAGGTTGAAGCTGCCGTCCTCGTTGCGGCAGCCGAAGTACGCCGTACCGATCTGAAGGACGAGGTCACCACCGCTGCGGTGGTACGGCGAGAGGCCGCCCTCTCCCGTGTTGTGCATCGTGCCCGCAAGCGCCGCCCCCTTGTTGAGCGCCGTGATGGCCGCGCCGGAGAGCGATCCGAAGCTCATCGCCGATATGTTCACCACGCTCGCCGGCCGGAACGCCTTGGCGCGCCCGCGCGGCCCGCCCAGCACCTTGGCCGAGGGCAGTGGGGCCTGCGGGTCGTGCGCGTCGGGCAGGGTGCCGGCGAACGTGCGCTGCTTCAGGTAGGCGTGCCCCTGCACGTGCTCGACGTCGACCTCGGTTCCGAACCCGAAGTAGTTGTTCTCCTCCTTCGCCGACGCATAGATCCAGGTGCGCTGGTCACGACTGAACGGGCGCTCCTCCTCGTTCGAGGTCACGATGTACTGCCGCAACTCCGGCCCGATCGTCTCCAACAGGTACCGGGCGTGCCCGATCACCGGGAAGTTCCGCAGCAGTGCGTGCCTCTTCTGGACAAGATCACGGGCAGCCACCAGCGCCACCGCCGTGGCGGCGGCCGCACCGATCCTCCGGGCGTTCATGAACGTTCCTCCTCGATGCACGACTCCATCACCAGGCGGTGAACGTCGTGGTGTCCTGTGGGCGTTGGGCGACGGGCACAGCCGAGGGATCGTCAGCGTCCGTCGAAGAACGCGACTGATATTAGGAGGCCACGCGGACAGACATGTGGTCAGGGGCTGGTCCGGGCTTCGGCCGCGCGCCGGCACGGACACACCGGCTCACCATCGACATCCGCCTGCACCGGAACGCGCCTGCGGTTGCCCTCCCAGCACGCGTTCCGCCACGCGGCCGGCCACTTCCCGAACACGTCGTGCACCCCGCGGGCCACCTCCCCGCCTCCTCCGCCGACAGGCCCCCGCACCGCCCGCTCCATCACCCCCATCGCCGAGGCGACCAGGCGCACCTGAGCGGTGTCAGCTCGGCCAGGTGAGGCGGCGAGCGAAGTGGGCCCAGGTGCCCAGGACCATGAGCGTGGCGGTGAGGCCGCCGAGCGTCATGACTGTGGACGGGGAGGTTCGGTCCACGATGAGACCGCCGATCAGCGCACCAACCGAGATGGTCGCCTGGAAGGAGGCGGTGAAGAGCACCGATGCTGCCTCGGGTGCATTTGGCGTCGCCTTGGCGAACCACGCCTGGGAGGAGACAGGAACGGCGCCGTAGGCGGTGCCCCAGACAATGAGAAGGGCCACGACGCCGACCTGCCGGCTTCCCAGGATCGGCAGGAGCAGGGTGACAGCCGCGATCATGGCAGCGGCGAGACCGAACGTAAGTCGGGGATAGCGCGTGACCACCGCACCGCCCAGGAAGTTGCCGACGATTCCTGCGGCACCGTAGAGCAGCAGGAAGACGGTGGTCAGTTGCGAGCTGGCGTCGGTGACCTGCTCCAGGAACGGCGTGACGTAGGTGTAGGTCCCGAAGTGGGCCAACACGATGAGGAAGGTCAGCAGCAACGCGAAACGCGTGTTGACACTCTTGAGCATGCCGCGCAGCACACTCAGGCGGGTCGTCTGAATGGGCGGCAGCGGCGGCACGACCAGCACGAACATGGTCAGTACACCGACCGTGAGGGCACCCATCACGACAAAAGCGGTGCGCCAGCCGGCCAGGTCTCCGATGAACATGCCAGCCGGTACGCCGAGCACGGAACCGAGCGGTACCGCAGAGAAGATCACTGACGTGGCGCGGCCGACTGCCTCGGCCGGCACCAGACGCTCGGCCAATCCCGCGCCGATCGACCAGAAGCCACCGATGACAACGCCGACGACGACACGGGAGACCAGGACAAGCCAGTAGCCGGGTGCCACGGCGGCCAGGAAGTTCGCCACGGTCAGCAGGAGCATGAACACGCACAGCATCAGCCGACGGTCGATGCGTGCTGTCGCCACGGTGACCACCGGTGCGGAGACGGCCGCGAGGAACCCGGGCATGGTCATCATGAGCCCGGCCATGCCGTCGGAGACGGCGAAGCTGGAGCCGATCTTGGTGAGCAGGCCGATCGGCAGGATCTCGGTTGTGACGATCGAGAAGATTCCCAGCATCACCGCAACCACGGCCAGCCACCCGATCAATGGAGATCGGGTCGGCAGACCGGCTCCGCCGGCGTGGTGTGTGGTGGCGGTGTCTGTTGAGACCATGAATTCCGTCCTGTGAAGAGCCTGCCGTTTCGTGATCAGTGCAGCAGGCTCCGCACGGGGAAGGCTGGCGGTACAGCGACATCACCATTGTGAGGCGATGGTGATGTCGCAGATCTGCTGACTCAGCGCCACAACATCAGGGCTGGACAGGCAGGGCTTCGGCAGAGTTGCCCGTTGTCCGGTTCGCGATCACCGCGTACAACCCGATCCGCTCGCCGGGTTGTGGGGAGCGGGCGGGCCCGAACTGTCAGGGGCGGGCGTGGAAGCGGCACTGGAAGGTATTCCCGCAGCTCCTGGTGGTCCTGGTCCGCAGCAAGGCAGGCGGCCTGCGTCGGGCGCTGGCGGACCTGCGCCGGGTCACCGAGGAAAACCCGGTCACCGCCGAAATACTCGTCGCCGTTCCGGCCAAGGGGCTGCTACTGACGGCGGCCTTCGCACTCAGACGGCGATCTGCCGGACGGTCAGCTTGCCCTCAACGCGGGCCCGCCCGCGCCGTCAGCCAACCAACGAACAGGGCCGGGGCCAGCGCACTCATGCGCCAGCCCCGGCCCTCATCGTAGCGGGGACAGGATTTGAACCTGCGACCTCTGGGTTATGAGCCCAGCGAGCTACCGAGCTGCTCCACCCCGCGTCGGTGAGACCACCCTATACGGCGATCGTGCCAACACGAAATCGGCTTCTCCCAACGGTCCGGCCTGCCCTTGCCGACCGCGCCCGCACCAGCCGCCGGCGCGCGCCCACCCGGCACACCCCCGACCTGCAGGAGACCTCGTACGGTCTGTTCGCCGCGCCCAGCCTCCGGCGGCCCCGCAGTCGCGCCGTCACCGCCCCGGTCGCCGAGCTCGCCCTCGCGGCGGCACGCTGGACCCAACTGCCGCCTGAATCACGTGCACCATCCCTGCCCGGCACCACGCGGACTTCGGCCGGATCCCCTCCCGGAAGACGATGTTCGGGCGAGAACGGGCACTGGCCGGCCGGCCACCCACGTCCAGCGGCCTCCCGCCGGGGCGGCGCGGGGCGAGGACCGCGTGGTAGTGCCGGTCGAAGGCCAGCAGTGCGGGCCGGGTCAGCCGCCAGGCGGGGACGGCGTTGACGCAGTCGGCCAAGCCGGGTCCCTGGCCGAGATGGCGGCCCATCAGCCTCTCCGCTTCCTCGCCTTTGATCAGCCCCGGGCACCGGTACGTACTGGAAATCCGGTTTGACCTTCAGCCTGGTCGGCTGGTCAGGTCAAGCCATGGAAACCAGCACAACCGGTGATCGAGTACCCGCAGAAGCGGTCAGGCTCCTTGAAGCACTTCTCAAGAGCGACAACCCTGTTCATCGCGTTCTGCGGGCCCAGATCCCGTATCTGCGGGTGACCGGGCGCTGCGCGTGCTCCTGCGCCAGCATTGAGCTCGGCCTGGACGAGACTCTCGTGCATGCCGCTCCCGTCGCCGACAGTCCCGTCGTCGCCGAGAGCGAAGTCCTCGATGCCGACGGGCAGCCCATCGGTGGAGTGCTCGTCTTCGCCCATGCCGGCTACCTGTCCTATCTGGAGACCTACACCTGGCTCGACGAGCAGATCACACAGTTCCCCTCCCCCGATCGGCTTCGCTGACGCTCCCGTGGAACGGCCTTCCAAACTGCAGGGCCCTGTGCGTTACGAGTGATCCCGTTCGGCAGCTCGCTCGAGGCGAGTGCTTAAGGATCAAGCTGGGCCACATCCGATAATTGATCTTGTAGGGCCGTCTGATCCGGCTCCGCGGCGCCTGACAGGATCTCCTCAGGCCAGGAGGGGATTCACGTGCTCGGGAACAGCGGCCCGCCCGCCAGGAGGCCGCCGTCGACAAGGAGGATGTGCCCGGTGACGTAGCTCGCCTTGTCGGAACCCAGGTACTGGACGGCCTCGGCGATCTCCTCCGGGGTACCCGCCCGGTGCATGGGCAGCACCGAATCGACCGCGTCACGCGCCGTGTCGTCACCGGTGAACCGCTCGTACATGGCGGTCCGGGTGTAGCCGGGCGCGACCGCGTTGACCCGGATACCGTGGGCGGCGCCTTCGAGTGCGGCCGCTTTGGTGATGCCGACGACGGCGTGCTTGCTCCCGACGTACACGGTCGCGCCGGGGTATCCCATCAGACCGTAGCCGGAGCTGACGTTGACGATGCTGCCTCCGCCCTGTTCCCTCATGGCCCGGAACTCGTGCTTCAGGCACAGCAGCGTCCCCTTGACGTTGGTGTCGAAGGTGAGCTGGTAACCCTCGTCGGTCACCTCGGTGACAGGGCCGGGTGTTCCCTCGGTGCCGGCGTTGTTGAAGGCGACATCGATCCGCCCGAACCTCGCCACCGCACGGTCGACGAGGTCCTTCACATCGGCCTCGAAGCGGACGTCGGCACGCACGAACTCGGCCTGGGCACCGAGGTCGGCCAGCTCGCTGGCCAGCTTCTCACCCACGTCCTCCCGGCGGCCGGAGACGACAAGGCTCGCGCCTTGACGGGCGTAGGCCAAGGCGGTGGCGCGGCCGATACCGGTAAGCGCGCCTGTGATGAGGACGACGGGATCAGACACGTCGATGGTCCTTCCTGTAATCACCCGGATGAACGACGGGTAGGCGGTTCGGAACCCGCACGACACCGGGTTCCTCTTCGAGCCGGGCGTATCCCCCGCTGCGCCCCCAAGGAAGGTGTCCCAGCCGGACGAAAGCCGCATCGGACCGACCGTCGTATCCATCGAACGGCGGCACTCGATGACCCGTACGGCCCACGGACGGCGGCACGGTCCTGGAACGCGTGATCGCCGAGGCCATCGCCGCGCAGTCGCGTGCCCGGCACGGGCGCGGGATCACCGTGCCTCCAGGGATGGCGGGGGAACGGTGGACGGTGGCGCCGGACGATCAGCGCTGTGCCGCCTCGCACCGGTATCCGGAAAACCCTGCGGAATTTGGCTCCGTCCAATACGGGATGGCAACCGAATCGATAGCGTGGAGGATATTTCCGCGGCGCCAGCTCGGATCATATGGCTGGGGATATCGGTGATTCGGGGAACTGGTATTGGACGGCGCTGAGCCGGATCGGCTGTTCTGGTGGAGGCCGCCCTGGTCGGGTCGGCCGCCGCGTCGGACGCGGTTCGTCGTCCCCGGAGGAGAATTCGGACATGACAGTCCAGCAGGAACAGCACACCGACGCCGCGTACGGTGCCCTTGCGGGCCTGTACCGCGAGTTGGGGTTCACGGCGGCGGACGCCGTCGGCACCGTGGTGATCAGCGGGGCCGATCCGGTGACGCCCTCGGTGCACCGGATCGGCGACGCCGCGGCGGCCGCGCTGGCCGCACTGGGCAGCGAGGTCGCGGCCGTCCACCGCGAGCGCGGTGGCGCGATCCAGGACGTCACGGTGTCCGTCGAGGCGGCGGTGCGCCAGCTGATGGCCGTGTTCTTCACCCGGATGCGGGGCATCCCGGTCGCGCAGCTGCAGGAGGACCCCAACCTGCTCGGCAACAGCGACTTCTACCGTGCCGCCGACGGCCGCTTCGTCTACGTGCTGTTCTCCTACCCGCAGTTGCGGGACATCGCTTGCCAGGTGCTGGACTGCCCGCCGGACCGGGGGCGGATCGCCGCTGCCGTTGCCCAGTGGGACGCACTGGAACTGGAGGATTCGATCTGCTCGCGGGGCGGCACCGCGATCGCCGTGCGGACCCGGCAGGAGTGGCGGGCGCATCCGCAGGGCCGGCTGCTGGACGAAGGGCCGCTGATCCGGATCGAGAGGCTCGGGGAGAGTGCGCCGGAACCGCTCCCGGCGGCGGACGGCGGCCTGCCGCTGGCCGGGGTGCGGGTGCTGGACAACACCCATGTGATCGCCGGCCCGATCGCCGCGCGGATCACCGCCGAGCTGGGCGCCGACGTGCTGCACATGTCCGCTCCCAGCCACCCGGACCCGGTCGGGATGATCGTCGAGACCGGGATCGGCAAGCGCGCCGCCTTCTGCGACCTGCTCGACCCGGCCCAGGCCGCCGCCTTCCGGTCCGTCCTGGCCGGCACCGATCTCTACGTCTGCAACTACCTGAACCTGGACGCCAAGGGCTTCGGCCCGGCGGCGCTGGCCGAGTACCGGCCCGGACTGGTCGTGCTGGACTTCCTCGGCTGGGGCACCGAGGGCCCGTGGGCCCAGCGCGGCGGCTTCGACCAACTGGCCTCCGCCGCCACCGGCTTCGCCGCCGAGGAGGGCTCCTTCGACGCGCCCCGGCTGCCCCCGACCTATCTGCTCAACGACTACCTCGCCGCCGTGCTGGGCGCCGCCGGAGCCCTGGAGGCGCTGCGCCGCCGGGCCCGGGAGGGCGGCAGTTACCGGGTCCACGTCAACCTGGCGAAGGTCTGCATGTGGGTGCAGGACCTCGGCCTGCTCCCCCACGCGCGGATGGCCGGGCTGCCGGCTCCCGACCCGCACCAGGACGAGGTCGAACTGGCCACCGTGCACGGCCCGTTCGGCGAGGTGTGCTACCTGCCCACCCAGGTGGGTTACTCAACGCTGGCGCCGCGGCTGACCCGCACCGCCGAGCCACTGGGCGCCTCGCCGTTCGCCTGGTGACGGCACCCGCCACCGGCTGGGCCGTCACGGTCACGCCTCCGGCCCGGCGGCCGCCGCGGGCCCCTCGATCTCCTGACGGTGACGCTTCATCAACTCCAGCAGGGTCTCGACGGCCGGGTCGGCCGCCGGGCGGCTCAGCGCCGCAACCGTAGTCACCAGCCGGTGGGCCTCCGCCAGCGGGACGAAGCGGATCATCGGGTGACCGAGCGCGGCGATCCGCTCCGGCACGAAGCAGACCGCCACGCGGGCCGCGGTGTAGCCCAGCATGCTGGTCAGCTCCTCGGCCTGGGCCCGGCTGCGCGGAACGAAGCCGGCCTCCCGGCAGACCTCCTGGATCAGATCGTGCATCCGGGCCATCGCCGACGGGGCGGCGGTGACGAACTCCTCGTCGCGGAGCCGGGAGAGCGGCACCGGGCCGGCGTCGGCGAGCGGATGGCCGAGCGGCACGGCCAGCACGGTGCGCTCCTCGGCCACCTCCTGCACCGCCAGATCCGCCTGATCGGTGACCGGCAGCCGCACCAGCGCCAGGTCCACCGCTCCCTGCCGGACCTGCTCGGCCAGTTCGGCGGAGTCCCGTTGGCGAACGTCCAGCCGGATCCCCGGCACCTCCCGAGCGGCCAGCGTGAGCAGCTGGGGCAGGTGCCAGTAGCCCAGGCTGCTCACGTAGCCGAGCCGAACCGTGCCCTCGACGCCCCGGCCGACCCGGCGCACCCGCGCCACGGCCGCATCCTGGGCTTCCAGCAACCGCTTGGCATCCGCGGCGAACGCCACACCGGCCGCCGTCAACTGCACACCCCGCCCCGCGCGTTCCAGCAGCGGCACACCGAGTCGGCGCTCCAGTCGCTGCATCGCCTGGCTCAACGGCGGCTGACTCATCGACAGCCGATGAGCGGCACGCCCGAAGTGCTTCTCCTCGGCGAGCACTACGAACTGTTCCAGCAGGCGCGAGGTGAGTTCCATCCGGTCACCCTAACGACCTGGTGCGTGCCGCTCGACGGCCGGCTCCCGACCGCCCTTGCCTCACTTTCGGTGGTGACGGAGAGCAGGGCAGCACGCCGGAGCGCACAGCACCTACGCCATCAGGCCGAAAACCCACAGCGGCGCACAAACGACCCTGCGAACTGGCGCTACTCGGAGTTGCCGAGAGCCTTGGGTTGCGAGGATTGGTTCACCGCGCGCGTATCCACCTGCGCCGAACTCGATGAGGCCATGGAGACCGCGCAACGGGCGACAACGGGCTGTTACATCGAGGTGATGACCGACACCTACGCGGCCCCGCCGCTGGCCAACCGGATGCACGAGCACCTCGGGACGCTCCACTCCACGTAACGCGGTGAGCGACCGAACCCGCCCGCCGCGGCTGTGACTGAGCTGAACCCCCACGACGTCGCGAATACGTAGCTACCGCGGCCCGCAACATGTGGTCGAAGCAGGTGTGTGGATCGGATGGTCCCCCTGCGGCGTCGGCCGATCGCGGTGGCGACCTGGTCGAGCTTTCAGCGACCATCTGGATCTTGGCCGCTGACACACGTGAATGGTGTCACTGTCACTCTGATGCCGTGCCGATTTCACCCGGTTGCGCCGAAGGGCGGGCGCGGTGGCAGCAGCTCGTGAACGCTGATGCGTGCTGTAGCTCCCAAGGGAATGCGAGGACAGCATGACGGCATCTGTGACCCATGGCATCCGACGCCGCGTACGGCGTCTCCACATTGCTGCGGCGGGGTGTGCCGTGGCCGCGTTCTGCTCGGCTCCGGTGGCCCCGGCTGTCGCGGCTGGCAGCGCGGGCGGCGGGAAGCCGACCATCGTGCTGGTGCACGGCGCCTTCGCCGACGGATCCAGCTGGAACGGGGTGATCCAACGGCTCGAACGCCGCGGCTACACGGTCATGGCCCCGGCCAACCCACTGCGCGGGCTGTACAGCGACTCCGCGTACATCGCCTCCGTGCTCAGGAGTGTCAAGGGGCCCATCGTGCTGGCCGGCCACTCGTACGGCGGCTCCGTGATCAGCACGGCCGCGGCCGGCAATCCCCAGGTCAAGTCCCTGGTGTACATCTCGGCGCTGATGCCCGACGTGGGTGAGAGCGGCATGTCGCTGTCCGCCCGGTTCCCGAGTGTCCTGAACACCGCCACCAGGTCCGTGCCCTATCAGGCGGGCGGAGGGGTCACCGGGACCGACCTGTACCTCAAGCACGACAAGGTGCACCCGGTTTTCGCCGCCTGTCTGCCTGTCAGCGAAGCGAATCTGCTGGCCGTCACCCAGCGGCCCGTGGCCACCACCGCGTTCTCGGAGAAGGCCAAGGTCGCGGCGTGGAAGTCCATACCGTCCTGGGCCCTTGTCAGCAGACAGGACATGACGATCAACCCGGACCAGGAACGCTTCGAGGCCAAGCGTGCCCACTCCCACACCGTGGAGATCGACACCTGCCACGTGTCCCCGATCGCCCGTCCCGACGCCGTAGCCGACCTGATCCTCCAGGCTGCCACCGCCACCGCGACGACGGGCGCACCACACACCACCCGAACAAGCTGAACAAGCCAGCCACCGATCCGCGCAGCCGACCGACCACCACTTGACTGCGAAGTCCGCAGGTCGTGATCGGCTGCCTACGAGCTGTCGATCCGGCTGGCCCATCCGCTGGCCGGTCCCCTCGCCGAGGCTGTACCCGGACGGCGAACTGCTGCACCGCCACCTGGACCTGGACGGCCTGGCCGCGGACGCCACTACCGACGCCGCCCGCGGCCGCCCGCTCACCTTCTCCGCTCTCGTGACGGCGGCCGCCCGCCCGTCGACGCCCTGACAGACAGCGACACGACGCACGGTTCGGCCGCCGTGTCCGGCAGTACCGCCGGAGCCCGTTGCCCGAGCGGATGCACCAAGACGGACCCACGCCCCGCCGTCCGGGCGCGGATCCGGGCGCCGCCGCGCCGGCCTACGTTAGTTGTTGGATTAGGACAATCTCTCGCTTTCGAATCGGTCGACTCCAACTCTGATTTCCCTTCTGAACGCTGGCAGGATCCCCATGAGAGCAAGTCAGGAACTATGTGGCATCCACACAATTCAAGGAGGCTCGTGTGACCCGTAACGGTCGTGTGCTGGTGACGGGCGTCGGTGCGATGACGCCGCTGGGAGCCGATGCGCCGTCGTCGTGGTCGGGGCTGCTGGACGGTAAGTCGGGGGTGCGTTTCCTGGAGGAGGAGTGGGCCGCGGACCTGCCCGTGCACGTTGCGGCCGGGCTCACGGTGGACCCTGCCTCCCTGCTTCCGAGGGCCGAGGCCAGGAAGCTGGACCGCGGTGAGCAGGTCGCCATCCTCAGTGCGCGCGAAGCCTGGCAGGACGCCGGTGCGCCGCAGGTCGAGCCGGAACGGTT
Organism: Kitasatospora sp. HPM-01-4; assembly: GCF_051374625.1. NCBI lineage: Bacteria > Bacillati > Actinomycetota > Actinomycetes > Kitasatosporales > Streptomycetaceae > Kitasatospora > Kitasatospora sp. HPM-01-4. Next base: position 104,006 of record NZ_JBPQGP010000005.1, read on the forward strand.
CGCCGTCGTCATCGGCACTGGGACCGGTGGTGTCCTCAGCACGCTGGGGCAGGACGATGCCTTCGAACGCGCCGGGATCCGCCGACTGTCGCCGTTCGCGGTCCCCATGCTGATGCCCAACGGGCCGGCTGCCTGGGTGAGCATGGACCTGGGCGCGAAGGGAGGCGCCAGGACTCCGGTGAGCGCCTGTGCGTCCGGGGCGGAGGCCCTCGCCCTGGGGCAGGATCTGATCCGCAGCGGGCGGGCGGACGTGGTCGTCGCAGGTGGGGTGGAGGCGTGCCTGCACCCCTTCACCATCGCGGCGTTCGCCCAGATGAAGGCCCTCTCGACGCAGTCCGTGGACCCGGAGACCGTGTCCCGCCCGTTCGACGTCAAGCGGTCCGGGTTCGTCATGGGCGAGGGCGCGGGGATGATGGTGCTCGAACGCGCCGAGTTCGCCCGGGCCCGAGGAGCACGTGCCTACGGCGCGCTGGCCGGCAGTGCCGTGAGTTCGAGCGCCAACCACATCACGGCTTCCGACGCGGAAGGCCAGGCCTTCGCCATGGAGCTGGCGCTGCGCGACGCCGGCCTGGCCCCGGCGGACATCGGGGTCGTGCACGCCCACGCCACCTCGACGGAGTCCGGTGACCTGGCGGAGGCCGAGGCGATCGGACGAGTGATCGGCGGCCACGCCGCGGTGACGGCGACGAAGTCGATGACGGGTCACATGATGGGCGCGTCCGGAACGGTTGGCGCTATGACCGCTCTGTTCGCGCTCAGGGACGGCGCGGTGCCGGCCACGCGCAACCTCGACGAACTCGACCCGCGCGTGGAACTGGACGTGGTGCGAGGTGAGCGGCGCACCGGTCAGTGGTCTGCCGCGCTGGCCAACTCGTTCGGGTTCGGCGGGCACAACGTCAGTCTCGTCTTCACCAGGTGACGACGAGACCTTGACCGCCACGCTGGGCGGTATGCGCCCCACAGGCCCGGCTGCCGCCCACTCGTGATGCCGTGTCGTTGCTCAGACCGGCCTGACCATCGGGCCGGTCACGAAATCACGAGGTCAACCTCAGTAGAGGCTCGCTGAAAGAAGGCGCGGAATGCGATGGACGGTCCATGGTGAGCGGACGCTCCTGGACACCCCGTGGGTTCGACTGCGCTCGCTCGACGTGAGACAACCGGATGGCGTTCGCACCGACTACCACGTCGTACGGCTCCGGGACGTCGCCGTCACGGCGGCCGTAGACGACCAACGGCGAGTTCTGATGCTGTGGCGCCACCGATTCGTCACGGACACTTGGGCCTGGGAATTGCCCATGGGGCTGATCGAGGATGGTGAGACACCTGCGGCCGCCGCCGCCCGGGAATTGGAAGAGGAGACCGGATGGCGCCCGGAGGCGATGCGGGAGTTGATCTACGCGCAGCCGGCAGCAGGTATCACCGACTCCCAGCATTTCGTGTTCCGCGCAGACGGGGCGCGGCGTGTCAGTGAACCCACGGAACGCAACGAGTCGGACCAGCTGGAGTGGATCCCACTGACCAGAATCCCCGGCATGATCGCCCGCCGGAAAATCGTCAGCAGTGCGACGCTGGTGGGCGTGATGGCGATCCTGCTGAACGCGCAGGCCTGAGCGATGGCGTTACGAGGTCTGCCGGGCCGACGCGCGGGCGGCGTCGAGCACCTCCCGAGGACGAGGTGCGTACCCTCCCGGCGAGCGATCAGCCGGTCGATCGTCACCTTCGAGCGGGCCGGGGTCCCGGAGTCCGGCACGGCCAGCCGCTTCGTCCATGACGGGACGGCGGGAACTCCAGGTGTTGGCCGCCGCCCTGACCCACACCGGACCGGTATGTACGGCGCATTCACCGGACGTATATCTGCTGTCGACCACCCTCTACGACGTTGGTGACCAGTCCGGGACGCCGTCCCGGGCACCCCACCTTCTGGAGGCCATCCATGTCCATCGTCCGCAGGGTCGCCGTGGCGGCCGTCGCCGCCGTCGCCCTCGCCGGTGTCGCTGCCGGCACCGCCCAAGCCGACGGGCCCGGGCTCGGTTCGTCGGCGGGCGGGAGTGTTTCCGTCAACAACTACGCGTACCAGAACGGCAGCCTCGACGTGCAGGGGAACGGGCAGGCCAACGGCACCCGCGTGGGTACCTACGGCACCAACTTCTCCGAGGCGCAGCTCGTCAACTGGCGCGGCTTCGACGGTGACACCTTCGCCATCATGCCCGGTACGTCCGGCAAGGTCCTCGACCTGGACGTCGCGACCGGCACGGTGCAGATCTGGGACGCCGGTCCGGGGGCCGATCTCGGCGCCGCCAACGGCGGTGCGCTGCCCGCCAACCAGCGGTGGCACAGGTACTACAGCAGCAACGGCTGGAGTGTGCTGCAGAACGTCGCGACCGGGCAGTGCTTGAAGTCCAACGGTCTGGCCGCCTACCTCTCGGTCGCCGCCTGCAATCCCAGCGACTTCTCCCAGGTGTGGCACTTCTGATAGGGCGTGCGCAGGCGCCTCACCCGGCGCCTGACTCCGGTGGCACGCCGAGGAGTTCGCGCATGACGCGGGGGTAGGGCGTCCCTGCTGGTTCCGCTCTGGTTCCGCGTCGGGCTCTCTGGCGCGCCCGGAGGGGACGTGCACACCGGGCCGTCACCCGGCGGCTGCCCTGGATGTAGCGGAGCCCCGCACCGCCCGATGCCGTCGGCGATTCGGGGGCTCCGAGCGACGTCGGTCTTCAAGGCCCAGTTGTGGTCTTGGAGACCGACGTTGTCGTTTGGGGTGGGGTTCGATGTCGATGCGTCCGGCCGAGTCGCCGGCTGCCTGAGTAACTACGCTGCCACGCAAGTCACCTGAACCGGAAGCTCAGCATGGGCGGTGCGGGCTATCCGGAGACGTTCGGTGCCCTTGCGGTGGGCCTTCTCCGTGTCGTCGTCCTGGGCGACCTCGCCGACCGACTCCCCACCGTCTGCTCCGGACCCGCCGCAGCCGGGCGGCCGCGACGGAACTGGGTCGCGGGCTTCGTGGCACTGCTCACGCTTGGCGTGGCCGCCGTCGTCCTCAGCGCCCTGGGCGGCCGGGTGGCCGCCACCTCGTTCGCCTACGCGGCCCGGATGAGCGGCCAGCCGGGCGTGCTGACCGTCGGCCGCTGCTGGGGTGGCAACGCGGCCAAGCCGTACCTGATCACCTCCTGCGCCCGTTCGTTCCGATCCGACGACGGCCGGACGGTGACTCAGGCCGCGCGGGCCGGCGCCGGTCAGGTCCCGGCCGCCCGGCCGGTGGAACGGGGGCGTCCTAACGTTCCGGCTCCACCCGGCGTTCGGCGCGCCGTACCCAGTAGCGCCAGCCGGCCTCGATCTGGCTGGGCGGCCAGACGGTCGCGTCCTTCTCCAGGCTCTCCTCGCGGTCGGTCCAGTGCCGCAGCTCGCCCGCCGCCTGGGCGGTCAGCTGGAGGGTGCAGGCCCGTTCCAGCAGGATCGCGTACATCACGGCGTGGGCGAGGTCCCGGCCTGCGGTGAGCAGGCCGTGCTGCGGCATCAGGCAGGCCCTGGCCTGGCCGAGGTCGGCGGCGAGGGCCTGGCCGAGCTCCCTGGTGCGCACCAGGTTGGCGGTCGCGCGATAGCTCGGCAGGCCGTGTTCCGCGAAGACCACCGCGTCATGGCTCAGCGGACGCAGCGGCACCCCGAGGGCGCTGAAGGCGTTGGCGGCGGCCGAGTGGGTGTGCAGGGAGACCTGGACGTCCGGGCGGGCCCGCATCACCTCGGTGTGGATGTGGTACTCCAGGTGCACCCGTCCGGTGCCTGCGAGCGGTCGGCCATCCCAGGAGACCAGCAGCACGCGGTCCGGACGGACCTCCTCCAGGCCCCATCCCGCGGACTTCATCCACACCCCGCGTCCGGCCGGGTCGCGGACCGCGAGGTGACCCCAGACCATGTCCCCCTGCCCGGCCTCGGCGAGCACCCGGCTGCCGAGCGCGGCCAAGGCCGCCGCTTCCTCGTCGGTACGGGCGGCCTCCACGGCGGGCCTCGCGTCGTCCGGTCCGGGGGTGTTGACGTTCATTGGCGCTCCTCCTGCGGTTCCGTCGTCTCGCCCGGCCGTCGAACTCGCCGACACCCGCCGGCGTCCGCGCGACAACGACGGGGACCTCGGCCGGCCAAGACCCGTGCCCGGGGCCGGTGTTCACCACCCAAGGTAGCCGGTAGCCCGAGCCCGAACGACGGCAGGCCGGTTCAGACGGTGTGCTCGGTATGGTGGTCACCCCGGCCGGGGCCGGCTGCTCGACCACGGCAGCGGGGCGGGTCGGCGCCCGGGACCTGACCGTTCAGGCGGACCGCCCGCCCATGGCCCGCAGGACGAAGGGCAGCAGCCGGTCGGCGGTCTTTCGGGCCGTGGCCTCGTCGACGTCCTCGGGCGGTTGTGGGGTGAGCAGGAAGTGGCTCATCACCGGGCCGACCACCACCTCGCCGAGCAGGTCCACGTCCTTGACCGGCGGGATCTCGCCCCGCTCGGCCGCCCGCCGGACGACCTCCGCCACCCTGCGGTACACCGGCTGGAGGAAAGCCGTCACGAGCGCCTCGGCCAGGACCGTGTTGTGGGCGGCCTCGCCGATCAGGGCACGGATCAGGCGGCCGCCCTCGCCGGTCATCGCGGCGGCCTTGTCCCGCAGGACCACCCGCAGGTCGCCTTCGAGGCTGCCGGTGTCCGGCGGCTCGTACGACCCCTCCCCGTAGAGCGCGGCGGCGGCGATCACCAGATCCTCCTTGGAGGACCAGCGGCGGTAGAGGGTCGCGGTGGACACCCCGGCCCGGGCCGCCACGGCGGCGGTGGTCAGCCCGCCGTATCCGCTCTCCGCAAGGACGGCCAGCGTCGCGCCCAGCAGCGCCCGGTCCCGGGCGGCGTCGCGGGGGCGGCCCCGGCGCGGCGCGGGCCCGGCGGCCTGCTCGGCGGGGTGGGGCGGGGGCGTGCCGTGTGTCATGCCACAGATCCTACCGAAACCAGAAACGAAATTGTTTCGTTTCGTTTATGCTCGAGGGCATGAGCACTGACACCCTCACCACCACCGCGGCCGCCGACGCCGCCGCCACCGTCACCCGCCTGAACGCCGCCTTCGCCACCGGCCGTACCAAGCCCCTCGCTTGGCGCAAGGCCCAACTGCGCGCCCTGCGGCGCCTGCTGGTCGAACAGGAGGACGCCTTCGCGGCCGCTCTGCACACCGACCTCGGCAAGAACGCCACCGAGGCGTACACCACCGAGATCGGCTTCTCCATCAACGAGATCGACCACACCCTGCGCCACCTCGACCGCTGGCTGCGCCCGCGCCGGGTGCCGGTCCCGCTGGCGCTGCAGCCCGCCCGGGCCCGCACCGTCCGCGAGCCGCTCGGCACGGTGCTGGTCATCAGCCCCTGGAACTACCCGCTGCAACTGGTCCTCGCCCCGCTGGTCGGCGCGATCGCCGCCGGCAACTGCGTGGTGGTCAAGCCCAGCGAACTCGCCCCGGCCACCTCGGCCCTGCTCGCCCACTGGCTGCCCCGCACGCTCGACCGGCAGGCCGTCGCCGTCGTCGAGGGCGGAGTGGCGGAGACCACCGCCCTGCTGGAGCAACGCTTCGACCACGTCTTCTACACCGGCAACGGCACCGTCGGCCGTATCGTGATGACCGCCGCCGCCCGCCATCTCACCCCGGTCACCCTGGAACTGGGCGGCAAGAGCCCCGCCGTCGTGGAACCCGGAACCGACCTCGCGACGGCCGCCCGCCGCATCGCCTGGGGCAAGTTCATGAACGCCGGCCAGACCTGCGTCGCCCCCGACTACGTCCTCGCCATCGGCGACACCGCCACCGCCCTCGAAGGCCACCTGACCACCGCGATCCGCGAGCTGTACGGCGCCGAGCCGGCCCGGAGCCCCGACTACGGCCGCATCGTCAACGAACGCCACTTCGACCGCCTGACCGCGCTGCTCGCCGACGCCCGCATCGTCACCGGCGGCGACCACGACCGCGCCACCCGCTACCTCTCCCCCACCGTCCTCGCCGACGTCGCCCCGGACGCCCCGGTGATGCGCGAGGAGATCTTCGGCCCCGTCCTCCCGATCGTCCGCGTTCCCGACCTCGACGCCGCCATCGCCTTCATCACCGCCCGCGACAAGCCCCTCGCCCTCTACGCCTTCACCGCCTCAACCACCACCAAGCGCCGCCTCACCGCCGAAACCTCCTCCGGCGCCCTCTCCTTCGGCGCCCCCAACGCCCACATCGCCATCCCCGGCCTCCCCTTCGGCGGCGTCGGCGAAAGCGGCCTCGGCCGCTACCACGGCACCCACTCCATCGACACCTTCAGCCACCGCAAGGCCGTCCTCGACAAGCCCCTCCTCGCCGACCCCCTCCGCCTCGCGTACCCGCCCTTCACTCCCCTCAAGTCCCGCCTCCTGCGCCGCTTCCTCTGACAGGGCGTTCAACTGAGGTGCTCGCGCGAGTCGTTGAGGTGCTCGCTCGTCACTCCGCGCGAGCCGAGGCGGCCAGAGCCCGGCACTCCCCCGCCGGACACGCCGTCGAGCTCCTCGAAGCCGGGCGCCTCAACGAGCGGCTGCTCCTCCGTACGCGGCGCGGCGACAACCGCCTCGGCACCCGCCGCGAAACGATCGCCACCGTGGTGCCCCGCCGATTCCGTGACCGGATCGCGGTTCTCACCTACAGGATGACGAGCAGCTTGGTGCCCGGCACCAACTTCCGGTTGACGGACGTCGACTGGACGAACACGGTGTACGACGGGTTGTCGCCCGGCTTCACCGTGACCTCCGACTCCGGCAGGCCGAGGAGCTGGCGGGCCGCCGGACCCGAGAACACCCTGCCCGTCATCCGGCCGGTGGCCGGGTCCTTCTCCGCCACGGCGAGCTGCTTGCTGCCCTGGACCTTCTCACGCTTGGACAGCTCGTAGAACGCGCACCCGGTCTTGTACTGGTGCCCGGCGCTGGTGACGAAGTCGCGGATCTGCATCTGCTGGTCGACTGGGATCAGGATGTACTTGCCGGTGTCCAGGGCGTCGAGATTGGCCTTCACCTCGGCGGTGCTCAGATCCTGGCCCATCGCGAACAGGTTCCTGGTACCGCGCACGCCCTGTTCGCGGCCCCGCAGGAAGCTCGTGGCAGCCGTCTTGACGGTACCGATGGCCTCCTCCACGCCCTTGCTGGAGTCCGCATCCCAGATCGCGATGTTGCCCGCCGGGAAGCCGTACTCCTGAGCGGTGCGCTTGGCCAGGGAGTTCGGGACCAGGATCGCCGAGGTCCAGTGGTCAGGGAGGTCGTCCATGGCGCCCTGGATGCGGCCTATCCACGTGCGCAGGACGGCGGTGCCCCGGCCGCCGTCCATGCGGGTGTGCATCTGGCCGGTCTCCGAGCAACCGGAGGCGTTCTCCTCGCCGTCGGTGACGACGACCTGGAGGAAGGAGTGCTCCCCATACCCCTCCCAGATGTTCTTCAGGTCGTCGACGGACTTCACCGCCGCCTCGATCAGCGCCGTCGCACCGTTGTTGACCTCGTAAAGGCCCCGCAGCGACGGCAGGTGCTTGACGTCCATGTCCCAGACCAGGTTCTGCACCTCGTGATCGAAGGCGTAGAGGCTGATGCGGGTCTCGTGACCGAGCCGGTCGGACTCCTCCTGAAGGCCCTTCACGAACTCGTCCACCACGCGGACGAGCTGCGCCTCGTGCTGGTACATCGAGCCGGACTTGTCGACCACGAGCGAGACGTGGTTGACCTTGTGCCTGATCCTGTTCGCAGACATGGTTCTACCCCTTTTCCAACACTCTTCCGACGCCCTCCGGCGCCCCCTCCAAGGTTGTTTCCACGCTACGGCGGGGCACTGACAACGCCTTCCGGCCTGGGGCCGCAGATGCCGGCCGCCCGTACTTGAGGAAGACGGGCACTGACGGTGGAGCAGAAGACGTCAACCACTCATGAGTGCCTCTCAGGAAAATCTCATCCGGACGCAACCGGCCGCGCCTCCCCTGCATCCTTACTCCCGAGTAACGCACAGCCGGGCCGGGCGGAAGTGGCCCGTCGGCGGCTGTCCTGACGATCCGGGGGGATCCATGCGCTCGCGCTCACTGTTGACGGTTTCCGTATCCGCGCTGCTGGCCGGGCTCGGCCTGACGGCCTGCAGTTCCAGCTCCACCACCAGCCCGCCGAAGGCCGATGGGGCCGCACCGGCATCCGCCGCACCGATCGCGGGCCAGTCCGCCGCACCGGCCAAGGCCACGGCTCCGGTCTCCGGCGTGACCACGGAATCGACGGGTTCCGGCGGCTCACAGACCGCCAAGTGCCGTACGCAGCACCTGAGGTGGACGCTCACCCGCCTCGCCGACTCGGGCACCGGCGCGAAGGACCCGGCGAACGCCGAACTCGTCGCCGTCAACTCCGGCTCCGACAGCTGCACCCTGGCCGGTTACCCGAAGCTTGCGTTCCACGTGGGCAAGGGGCCGGAGGCCCTCGGGGTCGGGAAGGGCAGCCCTGCTCCGGTGACGCTGGGCGCGGGCAAGAAGGCGGTGATCGCCCTCCGCTACTCCGAGTTGAACGGCAAGGGGCCGGACAGCGGCAACTGCCAGGTCACTGCCAGTGCCGCCGATGTGACCGCGCCCGGTGACAGCACCGGAGTCCGGGTCCCGGTGGTGGACCAGAACGGCAAGCCGGCCGAGATCACCATCTGCGGCGACGAGGTCCGGATGAGCGCACCCGTCGCCCGGTAGGAACCGTCCGCGGCCGGCCCACCGGTGCCGGCCGCGGCGTCCACCGCGGGTGCACTCACCCGGCCGGTATCCGCAGCTCCGCGCTGCGAGGGCGGGCCGCCCAGCCGGTCACCACCACGGTGGCTGCCCTGGGCCCCGCCCGCCCGACCTGTCTCTCACGAACTGCCGAGGAGTCATCATGCCCGCACTGCTCATCCTGAACTACGACGTGACCGACCCGCAGCGCCTGGACGCCTACCGCCAGGCCGCTGCCCCCGTCCTGCTGGGTCCGGGCGCAGGCGAACTGCTCGCCAGCACCGACCAGACCGTCCACCTGCCCGAGGGAGGCCGTCCGGCCGGCGGCACCCACACGGTCGTCCTGCGTTTCGCCGACGCCGAACAGGCGCGTGCCGTCTACGAGTCCGACCGCTACCGGGAACTGCTGGAAGAACGCCTCGCGGCCACCGTCCCGTTCACGGCGATGATCGTGCCCACCCTCTGAAGCGAGGCCGGACGCCCTTCACTCGGGCCGGCCCCGGCCGCCGGGCCATGGCCGGTGTGACCTTGATGTCGTCGCGAAGCGGCTCCGGGGAGACGGGTCGGTCGGCCCGCTACGCGTGCGGTTCCAGGGTGATGTGCGGGGACAGCGCACGCAGGAAGTCGGGCGCGTCGAAGATCTCTCCGGCGGAGGCGACGCCGACCGTCCTGGTCCGTCCTGTGAGGATGCGGTCGACCGCCTCCACCGCGAGTGGCGCGGTGACGGCGTAGATGTCCTGGCCCCTTGGCGCGGCGCGCCGTTCGGTGCCGCCCGAGCGCACGACGACGTCGACGAGGAAGGTCTGCGCGGACCGCCCGTGCTTGTCGACCGCGGCCGGTGCCGGGGTGTCGGGGGATGACACGTCCCTGGCCGCCTCGACCGTCATGTAGGTGCGCACTTCGGGGATGGACAGGTGGCTGGGGATGGTGACGACGTCGGCCATCGTGAACTCCCCGATGACGGCCCGGGAGCCCATCGGGTCGGGGAAGGGCCACTGGAGGGCCGGCGGGTCGTCGTGGCGGTACTGCAGCCGCCCGTTGCTGTACACGACGCGTCCGCCGCCCCGCCGCTGCCGGGACACCGCGCCGGCCGTGCGCGTTCCGGTGGTGGGGTGCCAACTGCTCAGCCCGTACGCGATGTGGGCCTCGTCGGCCGCCGTCCAGTCGCCCATCGCGGCGGTGGCCAACAGGTCGCCGAGGCCGCCGTAGAAGGCCATCGCCGGGACGACCGCCACCCCTGCGGCGCGAGCGCGCTCGGTGAAGTGCGCGAACGTGTCGGCGTTGGCCTCGATCTCGGCCGCCACGTCCACGTACGGGATCCCGGCGCGCAGCGCGGCCTCGATCACGGGGGCGGCCGTCGTGGCGAACGGCCCGGCGCAGTTGATCACGGCTGCCGCTCCGGCCAGTGCACGGTCGAGCGAGGCCGGGTCGTCGACCGTCGCCGGGCGGGCGTCGAGTCCCGACGCGGACGCCAGGGCGCGCAGCTTGTCGGCGTCACGGCCGGAGAGGACCGGGACGAACCCGCGCTCCCGCAAATGCGCCACCACGAAGCGCCCGGTGTGCCCGTACGCGCCGAACACCGCCACCGTCAGTCCCGACCCCATGGGTTTCTCCCCGTACTCGAATTGCTCACTGAACCAGGTCCGGAAGCACCCACCACTGCTGCCTGTCCGGGCCGCGGCCGACGGCTCTCGGGCGTGGACCGGAACAGCGGGCGCGGAGACGGCGGGTGCGGCCGGATGGCGCCGCCGGGGGCTTCTGGTCGGGGTGTCGTCATGCAGTCATCGTCCTTCCCGGCCTTTGGTCAAGGCCGGCCTCCAACTCCGGTGGCGGTAGCAGTAGGAGACGGTGACGGCGGCGAGTAGCGGGCCCCAGAGCAGCAGCGGTGCGTAGCAGGCGTCCATCACGGCTAGCGCCATGCCGGTGGGGGCTCCCTTGGCGCCGCCGAAACCGTGGGCGTTGGGGATCGTCAGTGCCATGAGCGCCGCAGCGCCGAGGGCGGCCGGGACAGCCGCGGCCGGTGGCGGTACCCGTCGGCCGCCGAGTAGCGGGATCCACCGCGGCACGACGTCGCCCCAGGACTTCACCAGGCCGAGCGTGAGCAGCGCGAGGCCCTCGGTGCCGAGGCTCATCGCGATGCAGACCACGGTGAACCAGCCGGGAACACTGAGGTTGGATGTGTCGAAGCCGACCGGGACACCAAGGCCCATGACTATCCGCCAGAGGCCGGACGGGAGGGCGGTGGCGGCGGCGAGGTGCGCGGCTCGTACCGCCCAGCGGGGCGGGGGTTCCGAGTGGGCCGTTGAGGCGGTGCGTGGGCCCGTGGCGGGCTGCGTCAGGCGGCGAGTGACCATGGCTCTCATGCTGTGCGACGGCGCGCCCAGGCGGATCGGCCCACGGTCGGATCCGCCTCCCTCGCACGGGGGACACGTGTCGGCAGCTCCCCTCTCAGCGCGGTTGGAGCGGCTGGGCGGGTCCGTCCGGCCAGAGCCGCTGTCCATCGCGGTGACGGCGAGGCCGAAGCGCCCGGCGGCATCGACGTCAACGAATCCATGCCCGGCCACCACCACGCCTACGAAAGAAGAGATCGCCTTCCCCGGCGGCATCCGAACCGAGATCATCAAGGGCGCCTGGGAGATCGCACCGGACGGCTCCACGAGAGAGCGCTGTGCTGGACCAGACGACGGATCACCGCGAACGCGGAGGCGAGCTGTCCCAGCGCTACGTGCGCACCGCACTGGACGGCGTCGACCTGCGGCTTCTCACGAGCTGTCAGACACGGTTCGGTGGCACCTGGTCAAAGAAGGCCCAGGCGCTGTTTCCCGCACTCTTCCCGTCTTGCCGGTGACATCCCGATGAGATGAACTTGAGTCTCTCACCTGGGTGTTGGCGGCGCGGCGAGCGTTGCCCACACACAGCGTCCGGCCCAGGACGGCACTGCCGCCCACGCGCTACCCCGGCGACTGCGCGAGGTAGCTGATGATCTTTCCGAAGTAGGAAGACCGGTTGCTGATCAGTCCGATGCTGGCGGCGATCAGGCCGGCCTCGACCGGGAGGAAGGTCAGCCCTGCCACGGGAAGAGCAATCACCTTCAGCCGGAATCCGTCGATGCGGACACCCGTGGCCTGTTCGTGCTCTCGCAGCACGTCGGCGAGACGCGTACGCGGCTGGCCAGCCACGGGCGTGCCCGACCTTGCGAGTTCCCGCTTACGGTCGGAACTCCACCGGAGAATCTCGGCGGAGTTGCCCCGGACGACCTCACCGAGTGGCCCGTCGAGCGTCGGCGCGACGTGTGACTCGTGCCCCGGCGAGGCCATCGCCAGGTCCCACCACGATCGCCATTGCCGCTCGATTTCGGCGTTTCCCCTCACACCCTGGCCCACTGCCAGCGTCAGCGGCGGGTCGATGCGCGGCAGACCGAGCGGGTCGGCGAAGCCGAAGGCATCACGGATGGCCAGAGCGAAAGCCAGGTCGTGCGAATAGTCCAGGTTGACCGACCACGGTGCGCCCGACACTGCCGGCATCAGAACTGTTCCCTCCTCAGAAGACCCACGCCGTGCCGTTGGAATACCGGCGTAGCAGATCTCGCCCCCCCGGAGCAGTGCGTCGCCGGCAGGCACGGCTCCGGCCGTCTCCCAGGTCGCACCGCCTCTGCGGACGTCCCACTCCCCGTGCCGGGACGCACCCGCTCCCGGCTGCCGCCCCACGAACGGAAGTCCGGCCCCCGATTCTCCGACCTGTTGACCTGCCAGTGGTAGGCGGCCGCAGCCATGTTGAGGTCGGATCCAGTCCACCGCCTACCCCGCCTCACCGCCCTCCTGACGCGCGAGGGGGTGGCCCGATTGCGGCGGGCCACCCAACTCTTCGCGTTACTTCGGCACTTCGGCGGCCTGCCGCAGTTCCAGGGCGGCGTTCGCGGCGGCCTGGAGGTCCACGTCGCCCGCGTCACCGACCGCGTTGGTCATCACGCCGACCACGGCGCTGTCGTCGGCCCAGACGCAGATGCTGTCGGTCTCGGTCGACGTGGTCATCTTCTCGCAGGCCAGCTGTCCGCCGAGCGAGCCGGCGTTGAAGTACTGCCGACCGGTGAAGGTGTCGCCGTTGGTCCGCCCGGGGCCCTCGATACCGGTGAACATCGCGTCCACCTCGTGAGCGGGGACCACCACATCGCCCCAGCCGCCCCACGCGATGACGGCCCTGTTGCCGTCCTTGGCGTGGTAGACCGCGCTGACCGGGGTGGGCGTCCAGGAGTACTTGTCCGCGCCCGGGGCGAACGCCTGCCTGAGGCCGTTCTGCAGCTTCAGCGCCACCGGGTTGGCAGGGTCCTGCGGCATGTCCTGGAACTGCTGCGGCAGCACGATCTTGTGGTCACCGCCGTTGCCGACCGGGCGCTGGTTGAAGTGGCTCACGACCGCCAGGACGCCACCGCCTACGGTGATCAGCGCGACCACACCGACGACGATGAGTGCCACCTTCAGGCCGCGCATCGGCTGCTTGGGCTGCGGCTGGAAGCCGCCGTATCCGGGCTGGTGCTGCGGGTAGCCGTACCCCGGCTGCTGGGGCGGCGGAAATCCGGGCTGCGCAGGCTGCTTCGGGTAGGCATATCCCGGCTGCTGGGGCGGCGGAAATCCCGGCTGCGGAGGCTGCTGCGGGTAGCCGTACTGCGGCGGCTGGCCCTGTGGGTAGGGCTGGGGCTGCTGGTTCTGGCCGTACACGTGGTGTGGTCTCCCCCCGGTCCGCCCGTGCGGGCCGTACAGAATTCGATCATTTGAGCGTTCGGCACGCTACCGTACGTCGCCGCCGGGCAGGCCAACTGGTACCGGCTCCCCGCTCTCCGCCCTGTTCGCCGCTCTCGACGCGGTCGACGGTGAGGTCATCGGCTCACTCCACCGCCGCCGCGCTGTCGAGTTCAAGAAGTTCCTCGCCGAACTCGGCGAACCGCTGAGCACCACCGACCTCGCCACCCGACGCCCCTCGACCACCTCAAAGATCCGAGATCGGAGACAGCCTGATAGACCACCAGCGACCGATCAGCTTCCCGATCGACCTGTCGAGCCGAGCCACTACCTGTTCGCGGTGCCGCTTCTGGCCTGCCGGTCCCGGCGCCGCCGCTCCTCCTTCTCGGCACGGCCCTCGGCGAGAACCCGGCCACGCGAAATCCAGCCGGCGGTCGCCTCGATCACCAGCAGCAACACGCCGAGCCACGGGGCGATCTGGAATGCCCGCCAGTCGAGGACCACCACCGCGCCCACCAAGGCAACGGCGACGACGAGGGCGAACAGCACGCCGAGCGTGCCGCCGAGGAGCCGCTTGCCACGGTTCCCGAAACTGCTCCGTTTCAGCGCCTCGGTCGCGCTGTAGCCCTGCCCCTCATCATGGCTCACGATCGCCTCCCCCAACCTGCCCAGGCCAGCTGCCGCCAGCGTAGTCGACGTCCACCTGATCTGTGCCGACTACGCCGGCCACAAGACCCCGCGACCCGGAAATGGCCGGTCGGCCCCTCGCGCTTCCACCTGCGCCTCACCCCGGCTGACACGAGGGCACGACGCCGGATCTCCCTTGCCCTGGTAGGTCTTTGGATTCACCTGCGTCCATCCTTCTTGAGAGGCAGCGACTCCACCGACGTACATCACCTGGTAGGGGAGAAGTCCTCCCCCCGGAACTTCCTGTGGGTGTGACCGTTGACATCGGCCCCTATCCGACCAGGCGGCGCCGCCAGTCCAGGGGGGTGATGGTGATGGCCCGGCCGGGGTCATGGTCCCACTCGGTGTGGAGGCCGACTGCTTCCATGGCAGCCACGACCTCGTGACCGATGGCTGCGGTGGTCGCGGACGAGCCGTCGAAGCCGCCGTAGAGGAGCGTCAGTCCGTGGCCGGCAGCGGCGGAGTCCGTGCACTGGGTGTGGAAGTAGACGAAACCGCGGGCGTCGGGCCCGCCTTCACCGCCGATCTCGGACTGGCCGCAGCTACGACAACAGGTGAAGTTCTCACGGGCGGTGATACCGGCCTCCTGCAGGGCGGTGAACGCGCGAGTGAGCCGCTCAGGGTCGGTCTCGCCCCGCCATGTGGCCTGCTCCGCGACCCGCTCCAGCCACAACCGGTCGGCCAGCACCTCCGCCTGTTCGCGCGAGACGGGCCGGCGGTCCTCGGTGACCGGGTACTCCTCAGCGAGCTCGGCCAGTTCGGCGCGCGAGGCGTAGCCGCCGACCAGCACCTCACGGACGCGCCTCTCCAACTCCGCGTGCTCGTCTTCGTCGAGGTCGAGCGGCGGCACCTCGCGGGCAGGGCCCATGTCCAGCAGCGACCAAGCCAGGCCGGCCTCCCAAGCGGCCTCCTGGCGAGCCCAGCCGGTAATCGCCGCGATCACGGCCTCCGGACCGTCGGCCATCGCCTGGAAGTGCCGGTCAGCGGCACCGTCGCGGTGCTCCAGCGTGTAGTCGCCACCGGCCTTGTGCCAGACCTGGGCGAAGACGTCGGGCAGGTCGGGTATCCGCTGGATCACCAGGAACCGGTCACCGTCACCACCGATTCGCCGGACCAACCCGGCCAGCTCCTCGGCGGACACGCGGACGTGCCGCTCCCAGTTCTCCGTTTTCACCACGATCTCGAGCATGCGCAGACCCTGACACACCCCTCTGACAGCAGAGGTCCGGGCCTGCGGCACCGGCGACCTGCCCGCCACAGCCGTCACCGACTACCTGGCCTCCTTCTCGGAGGAGATGCAGTACGCGCTGTCCCATAGCGGCCAGTGGTGAGAGATCCCCGCAGCGGGGAGGCGAGTGCCGATCGGCTCGCGCAGCTGACGGGGCCCGTTGCCCTCGCGGTACCCGCTCCAGGACGGGCGTGGGGTGTCGCCCGTCGCCAGGGATCCGATCCTCCGTAACGGTTCCCCGGGCACTCAAGCGGGTCCCGGACCGGGAGCCTCCTGGAGGCGGGGGCCATCGGCCGGCTGTGAGCGCGCGCGGCCGGCCGCTCGACAACAGGACGCCACTGCCTTCACGCAGGCGGGCGCCTGTCCAGGGTGAGGCTGCCGGGGTGGGGCTGCCGGGGTGGACAGGGGCGTCGCGGATGTCGTCACTCTTGCGGTAGGCGCCGAACACCGTCCCGGCGGGCAGCGGCCGGTCGGCTGGCACATCCTTGAGGCTGGGAGCAGAGCCCACTGCCGTCCCCAGGCAGGAGCAAGCGATAAAGGAGCATGTCAGTGGAACACCAGCTTCGGGCGGAATACGACAGCTCCTCCG
This sequence comes from Kitasatospora sp. HPM-01-4, assembly GCF_051374625.1. Taxonomy (NCBI): domain Bacteria; kingdom Bacillati; phylum Actinomycetota; class Actinomycetes; order Kitasatosporales; family Streptomycetaceae; genus Kitasatospora; species Kitasatospora sp. HPM-01-4. Next base: position 119,970 of record NZ_JBPQGP010000005.1, read on the forward strand.
CCTCCCCGGATGCGCGGGTCAAGATCTGGCACGTCGTGCGCCGCGACGGCCTCACGGCAATGTGCGGGCGCGACCTGCTACCCGACTCAGCGGAGCGGTCCATTGACGCCTGGGGTACAGGGGAGCTGCGGATCTGCCACAGCTGCGGAGCCCTCTATCTGCGTGAATCCCCGTGAGGGGCGCCAGTCAGGTGAGCCCGCCTCGCGTAGTTCGGAGAACGGCCCCCCGCGACGCTCGATCTCGTCCTTGAGGACGACCAGGTTCTCCGGCCGCTCCTGCTCTCGCCAGGCGGCGCGACCTTGATCCACGGCTCGCCGTGCTTGCGGATGATCTCCACCCCGCCGGTCGTGCCGTCCTCCAGCGCGCATTGAATCGGGTCAGGGTACGGGATCCCAGACCACCGCAGACCCTCGGGCCGGGACGCCGGAGAGACCAACTCGCCTGCACCGGACAGAGTTTGGACTTGCTGGTCCAATTCTGGCCGCCTACCGTGCTGCCGTTCTCACAACGACGCGCCCGCTCACCCAGAGAGGTGTCACCCATGTACGCGATCCGCATCGAAGAGCACGGCGGCCCCGAGGTCATGCGCTGGACCGAGCTGCCGGACCCGTCCCCCGGCCCCGACGAGGTGCTGGTGCGGCTGGGCGCCGCCGGGGTGAACTACCTGGACACCGGCGCCCGCACACAGGGCGGCCCGGGCTGGGCGGCACCAACGGTCCTCGGCGCCGAAGGGATGGGCTACGTCACCGCCCTCGGCGAAGGGGTCCGGGACCTGGCCGTCGGCGACCGGGTGGCCTGGTTCTACCACCCGGGCAGCTACGCCGAGTTGCTCGCCGTACCGGCGGACTCACTGGTCAAGGTGCCCGAAGGCGTCACTGACGAGACAGCCGCCGCCGTGCTGCTCCAGGGCCTGACCGCCAACCACCTGAGCACCGAGACCTACCCGATCGGCCCGGGCGACACGGCCGTGGTGCACTCGGCGGCGGGCGGGGTGGGCCTGCTGCTCACGCAGATGGTCAGGGCCCGCGGCGGCCGTGTGATCGGCCTGGTCTCCCGTGAGGAGAAGGTCTCCGTCGCGAAGGAGGCCGGCGCCGACCACGTGCTGGTCCACTCCGGCGGCGGCTTCGAGGAGCGGATCAGGGAACTGACCGGCGGGCAGGGAGCCGACGTCGTCTACGACGGCGGCGGCACCGGGACGTTCCGCTCCTCTCAGCTGGCCCTGCGCCCGCACGGGGTGCACGCCTACTACGGCCCCTTCATGGGCGTCCCGACGCTGCGGCCCACCGATCTGCCCAGCAGCATCCTGCTGTCGTACCCCGTGGTGCACCACCACGTCCCCACCCGTGAGGCACTGCTGAGGCGGACCAGCGAGGTGTTCGGCATGGTCCTGGACGGGCGGCTCGCCCCGCGTGTCACGGGCCGCTACGCCCTCGCGGACGCGGCCCGGGCCCATGCGGACATCGAGTCGCGCAGGACCACCGGCAAACTGCTGCTCCTGCCCTGACCGGCCGCGACCCCGCCCGGCCGGACCCGCTTCAATGGGACGCGACAGCTCGCACCGGGAGGACACATGCCGTTGACCCGCAAGGGCGCCGCGACCCGGCAGCGCATCGTCGAGGGCGCCGCCGAACACATCCGGGAACACGGCGTGTTCTCGCTGCGCCTGGAGGACGTCATGGCCCTCACGGCGACCAGCAAGAGCCAGCTCTTCCACTACTTCCCCGGCGGGAAGGACGACCTACTGCTCGCCGTGGCCCGGCACGAGGCGGCCCGGGTGATCGACGACCAGCAGCCGGAGCTGGGCTCCCTCACCTCCTGGGCCGCCTGGCAGCAGTGGCGCGACAAGGTCGTCGCCCGCTACCGCGAACAGGGCGAGAACTGCCCGTTGCATGCGGCCCTCTCCCAGCTGGGCACGGCCACCGACGCCATGCGGACCGTGGCCCGCGAGCTGCTGCGGCAGTGGCAGCAGCAACTCGCCGCAGGCATCCGCCACATGCAGGGCAGCGGCGAGATCGCCCCCGCCCTGGATGCCGACCGCGAGGCCGCGGCCCTGCTGGCCGGCGTCCAGGGCGGCGTGCTGATCCTCCTGTCCACGGGCCACATCACCCACCTGGAGGCCGCCCTGGATCTGGGCATCGCCCGTCTGCGCGCCCTCCCACCGGGACCGTTGGCAGCCGGCCAACGGTAAGGAACGACCGACTGCCCGCACCCGCCCAGGTATCAGACCTACGCCGGACGCGACTTGGCCGATCGCGTCGCAGCCCGAGCTTCGGAGGGTGAGGGGGCGCAGGCCGGCAACTCATGGGCCTTTACCAACCCCGTCACGAGACCCAACAACTCCCGTCGTTCGTCCGGAAGTTGGTCGACGAGGACGCTGCAGCCGATCCAAGTGCCGCCGCACTCCTCGACCATCCGCTTGACGGTGATCCCCTGGCTGCCGGTCTCGATCCAGTCGTCCACCATCAGGACCCTGTCGCCCGGGCCGAGCGAGGAACGCTGGAGCCGGAGCGTGTGACTGCGTTGCCGGTAGTCCGGCTCAGTCCGGGCGCTGAGCTTGTCCCCCGGGAAGAGACCTTCGAGCTTCCTCACCGGAACGAAGCCGACACCCAGTTCGACCGCGGCGGCAGCACCGAGGAGGAACCCCCGCGACTCGATACCGCAGACCGCGGTGATCTGCGAATCCCTGAACGGCTCGACGACGCCGGCGACAACGGCGGCCAGAGCCGCGGGGTGTCTGAAGATCGCCCAGACGTCGGCGTGGCCATCGATCCATCGAAAGTTTTCCAGCAGAAGGTCGCGCGCGAAGAGGGGCATGGCGGGGAGTGTCCTGGCCTGGCCGGGACGGAGCAAGTCGTTATCCGGCAGGCCGTCGCGATCGGCCCCGGGCAGGGTCCAGGACTGCGGGGCGGGCAAACGACGCGGACCGGAAGTGCGCGGTGGGAACGACCACCTCCCGCCGGTAGTCGCCGGCCTGCGCACCGGCTGCCGCACCGGCCCGGGCGGCCGGCACTTGATCCGCGCGCCGTCAGGACCGCCCGGCCCCCGGTCAGCCGACCGCCGGAGAGCGGCGTTCGACGAGGACGACATCGCGCCAGCGGCCCTGGTGGCGGCCGAGACGTTCACGGGTACCGACGGTGCGGAAGCCGGCCTTGGCGTGCAGGGCGAGGCTGGCGGTGTTCTCCGGGAAGATGCCGGACTGCACGGTCCAGATCCCGGCGGCGTCGGTGGAGGCCAGCAGCGCCCGCAGCAGCGCGAGGCCCACGCCCCGGCCCTGGGCATCGGGGTCGACGTAGACGGAGTGCTCGACCACCCCGGCGTACGCGCGCCGATCCGACACCGGCACCACGGCGGTCCAGCCCAGCACCCGGCCGTCGCCGTCGACGGCGACCAGGCGGTGCTCGTCGAGGCGGGAGGCGTCGAACGCCTCCCATGCCGGCGCGGTGGTCTCGAAGGTGGCGTCGCCGCCGTCGATGCCGGCCTGGTAGACCGTCAGCACCTGCCCGGCATGCTCGGGGAGCATCGCCGTGACGGTCACCGCCGCGGTCACGCGGCGGCCTCGATGCCGAGCTCGGCGAGCAGGCCGAGGACGCGGGTCTCGATCTCGTCGCGGCCGAGGTGGGTCAGGAAGGCGGCGGCCGTCCGGGAGCGGTCGGCGTTGTGGACGCGGACGGACAGCACCGACGGTCTGGACTCAGTCACGGGCGGGACCTTCGGGGGCGGCGGCCGGTTGGCCGGTGGCGACTTGCGGGAGGTATCGGCGGGCGGGTCGGTGCGGGCAGTGTAGTCGTCGGCCTCGGGGCCGGCGGCGCCGGGCACCGGGATGCCGAGCCCGGGACGCACGGCCAGACGTGGGATCCCGACGGGCTCGGCATCCATGGGATCGCCTGTGTTCATCCCATCCCATGGTGCCGGTCGGCCCCCTACCGCCGTGCCAGCCAGGTCGCGATCTCGGCTACCACCGCCGGCTCGACGTGCCCCGGTAGCGCGTACTCGGCCGGGGTGGCGGGGCCGCTGCCGGGGATGAACAGGTGGTTGGCGTCCCGGTGGATCCGGATCGCCACCTCGGGCCGGTCTGCCAGTGCGGCCTGCCAGTGCGTCAGGTCGTCGGCGACGGTCACCTGGTAGTCCCGTCCGCCCTGCAGGATCAGCATCGGGCAGGCCAGTCCGGCCGCCGTGGCCACCGGGTCGTACCCGCGCAGGTCGAGCCAGTAGGCGGCGGAGAAGCCGAGCGGCAGCATTTCTGACGGTATGTCAGGCGTGAGTTCGGGGCCTGACACGAGCGCGGCCTGCCGGGTCAGCGCCGCCACCGCCTCGTCCGTACTCGGACCGGGGGCGAGCGCCGCGAGATGGCGGGCCACCCTGACGGCCGCCTCGTGCATCGGCTGGGCGTCAGCGGCCAGCAGCACCAGCCCCGCGATCGACGGGTCGGCGGCGGCGATCCGGGGCGCCACCTTGCCGCCCATGCTGTGGCCGAGCAGGTGGATCCGGTCCGCGGCCACCTCGGGCTGCTGCCGCAGTAGTTGGACGGCGGCGAGCGCATGCGGCAGGTACTCGTCGGCCATGGTGAAGTCCGGCGGCAGACGGTCCGGGTGCGCGAAGGTCGCCTTGTCGAAGCGCAGCACGGCCACCTGTCGGGAGGCAAGCCCCCACGCGAGGTCCTTGAGCGGCTTGTTCGGGCCGCTGCTCTCGTCCCGGTCGAACGCACCGCCGCCGCCGAGCAGCACGGCGGCGGGCCACGGTCCGGGGCCGACGGGCAGGCTCAGCGTGCCGGGCACGGCGAGCGGACCGGTACCGAGCAGGACTTCCCGCTCGGTGAACCGGGCCGGATCCGCGTAGTGCGGCGGCTGCCACTCGGCCTCGTTCTCCGGGGCGAGCCGCAGGCCGTGCAGAAGGCCGTCATCGCCAACCGACGTCACCACGGTGAAGCCGCCGTTCGCACAGGCCACCGGGATGCGCACTCGCACCAGGCCGGCCTCTCCGGGCTCGCTCACCGGCTCCCCGATCCTCCTCACCCCGCCCTGCCCGCCGGCCTCGGCCGCCCAGGCGAGCCGCAGCGCCTCGGCGGAGACCGCGGCGCGCAGCGGTGGCGCGAACAGCTTCACGATCTCGGCGAAATCCTCCGCCCGAAGCAGCGCGGCGAAGCCCTGCGCCACCTCTGGTGCCCCTCCCCCATCCATTCTCATACTTGAGAACAGTAGCAGGCATGAGAAGATTTGGACATGAACTCCCTGGAGCTGCTCGCCCACCCCATCCGGCTGCGGATCGTGCATGCGATGGGCGGCGGAAGGCTGCTGACCACCGCTCAGCTCTGCTCACGGATCCCCGAGGCCTCCAAGGCCACCGTCTACCGGCACATCGATCTGCTCGTGGACGGCGGGATCCTGGAAGTGGCCGAGGAACGGAGGGTGCGAGGCGCGGTGCAGCGGCACTACCGGCTGCGCCAGGACCGGGCAGTGATCGGCTCCGAGGTGGTCCACTCGCTCGGCACCGAGGACCACCGGCAGGCTTTCGCGACCGCGATGACCGCCCTGCTGGCCGAGTTCGACGCCTATCTCGACCGCGAGCAGGCCGATCCGGTGGCCGACCGGGTGGGCTACCGGCAGCATTCGCTCTGGCTCAGCCCCGCGGAACTGGACGAGCTGATCGGCGAGTTGCGCGCGGCCATCGTGCCCAGGCTGGCCAACCGTCCGAGCCCCGAGCGGGCGCAGCACCTGCTGAGTCCGATCAACTTCCCCCTGGAGGCCCCGCCTCAGTAGGCGGAGCAGCCGTCAACCGTGGCCGATCACATAGCGGTCGCGCGATCGGCCGGGCAGCCATTGCGAGATCGTCCTGGTCGGAGCCGACCGGGACGGGCATGCTCAGCCGCCCGAACCACCGAGGAGAGTGGTGCGTTCCGATCGGAGCCAGGACCGCTCGGCCAGCATCTCGGCCGCATCGCCGCGGGCGAGAAACGTCGCCCACGGTTCTTCGCCGCGCCCGCCGAGCCGTTCGATGCGCTCGGCCTCGCGGGACTGGACGGCATCCAGTGCATCGAGGACTGCTGCCGGACATGCCCCGTAGGCGGCGCAAAGGGCATCGAGCCGACTTCGCAGGGTGTGCCCACCCGCGATCGATGCCCTCTTCTGCTGCTCGATGGGGCGCAGCGGCACGGCGTACCAGGCGAGTTGAGCGAGATCGTCGAGGGCATGGCCGGGCGCCGCGAAGTCCCAGTCGATGAAACCGACCAGTCGATCGCCGTTCCAGACGGAGTTCCACGGGCCGAGGTCGCCGTGCCGGATGACCATGCCGGGCCTCCACTCGTCCTCCTGGCCCCGCCATCGCGCGCCCGTCGGCGGCCGGAAGCCCCGGACAGCGTCGTGGTACTCGCGCAGCCAGCGCCCCAGTTCGCTGATCCCGGCGGTCGACCGCAGAGCCGACGGCCAAGGTGCAAAGGCGGGTTCGCCGTGCAGCAGCGACAGCACCTCATCAGCGCCCTCGATGCCGAGGACTCGCGGAGCCCGGGTGAAACCCACCGCTTCCAGGTGGGTCAACAAGGCGTGCACCGCGGGCGTCCACTCGCCGACCGGCCGGCGGATCGTCTCGCCGATCCGCCGCACCGTGGTCACGCTGCCCTTGTCAGTGGCGCCGTCCTCGATCATTGGGTCAGCGTAGCCCTGCCACCCACGTCAGTGTCCTGAATATCCGTGCGCGGGACGTCGGCGCGACGCGCCCGAGGCAGGCAGCAGCGGATCTCGCGGGGCGGTGTTCACCGCACGGCCGGCTCGGGCGGGAAGGCCTGGTCGATGTTGTCCTCGACCCATGCGCGGAGCGCGTTGAGCGGGACCGCGGCACTGACCCCGAGCGGGGTGAGGGAGTACTCGACGTGGAGCGGGACGGCGGGGTAGACGGTGCGGTCGACGAGGCCGAACTCCTCCAGGCGGCGCAGGGTCTGGGTGAGCACCTTGGGGCTGACGCCTTGGAGGCGGCGCTGGAGTGCTCCGAACCGTTGGGGTCCGCCTTCCAGGGCGCCGATGGCGAGGGCGGACCATTTGTTGGCGAGCAGGTCGAGGAGGGTGCGGCAGGGGCACTGGGCGGCGTAGACGTCGTGGTGCGAGTGCTCGCCGCTGGGGCAGGTGGTGGTCATGCTCGCTCTCCTCACCAGGTCACTTCCCGATGGGAAGTAGAAGACCTTGAAGGTAACTGTACCCCTGGGGATAGCGTCGTCGACGTCAAGGGGGAGGCCGCCAACGGCTCTCCCGGTAACGTCGTTTCAGGAGATGACGCATGTCCGCAGACATGATGCGCGCGGTGGTCCAGGACACCTTCGGCGGCCCGGAGGTGCTGCGGGTCCAGCAGGTGGCGAGGCCGGTGCCGCTGCCCACCGAGGTGCTGGTGCGGGTGCACGCCGCCGGGATCAACCCGGTGGACTGGAAGACCCGCGGCGGCACCGGCATGGCGGGCCTGCTGGGCGAGCCGCCGTTCACCCTCGGCTGGGACGTCTCCGGCGTGGTGGAGGAGGTCGGCTTCGGCGTGACCACGCTGAAGGTCGGTGACGAGGTGTACGGGATGCCGTGGTTCCCGCGCGTCGCGAACGCCTACGCCGAGTACGTCACCGCCCCGGCCCGTCAGTGGGCCCGCAAGCCCGCCACCCTCGACCACGTGCACGCCGCCGCCGTGCCGCTGGCGGCACTGACCGCCTGGCAGACCGTCGTCGACACCGCCCACCTGCGGGCCGGCCAGCGTGTCCTGATCACCGCCGCCGCCGGCGGAGTCGGCCACTTCGCCGTCCAATTCGCCCGCCACCTGGGTGCCCACGTGATCGCCACCGCCAGCGCCGCCCGCCACCCCTGGCTCAAGGAGATCGGCGCCGACGAGGCAGTCGACTACACCACCACCCGCTTCGAGGATGGCATCAAGGACATCGACGTCGTCATCGACCTGGTGGGCGACGCCCATGACCGGACCAGTACCCGCTCGCTGAAGGTGCTGCGCCCTGGCGGCCTGCTGGTCGCCGTTCCGGCCGGCGTCTCCCCGGAGCTGGCCGCGGCCGCCGAGGCCGCCGGGGTGCGGGTCACCCCGTTCCTGGTCGAGCCGGACAGCACCGCACTGACGACGATCGCCGACTTGATCGACGCCGGTGAGGTTGTGGTGGAGGTGGAGGAGACCTTCCCGCTGGAGCAGGCCGGCGCCGCTCATACCCGCGGCGAGTCCGGCCGCACCCGGGGCAAGCTCGTCCTCACCGTCGCCGACTGACTGTGAGGATGTGAATGGCACCGCTCGGAGGTCTGACCCTCCAACTGGCTGACGCTTCCTCTGTCCTCGTGTGGAATCGTCGCCCGTCGCCGTCACCGACCCAGGGCGGACGTCCGAAGGCGTTCGACCGGGCCGACGGCGCGCCCTTCCTCGCCGCCGAGGAGGCTCTGACCACCCTCGGGTTCGAGCTGCCCGGTCACTGACCGACCACCGAAGGGTCAGCCTGTGGCGCCGGTCAGCCACGGCGATGCCGCCAACTCCTGGACCTGGTAAGCCGCTTGTTCAGCCGGCGACGACGGCGGCTCAGCGCACGCATCGCCCGTCTCGGTGTCGACTCGTCCACCCGCCCCGGCCGCCACCGCCGGATGATCGCCGCTGGTTGCCCATGGCGCCGGTGGATTCCGAGATCCACCGGCGCAAGGACGGCTGGGCTCGTGGGCCGCTCGTCGTCGGGCGGCCCACGCTGTGACCTGCGATCAGCCCTGCGCTTCGACGATGTCGGCGACCGCGCAGGCGATGTTGTCGGGGCCGCCGGCCCGGTTGGCCAGCTCGACCAGCTGCTGGACGGCCTGCTCGGGCTCGGCGATGGTGCTCAGTGCGGTGTGCAGGCTCGCTGTCGGCACCGTGGTGGACAGGCCGTCGGAGCAGAGGAGGTAGCGGTCGCCCGCGCGGGCAGTGTGCAGGGACAGGTCCGGGCGGTTGTCACCCGAGCCGGTGAGGACACGGATCAACAGCGCGCGCTGCGGGTGCGAGGCCGCCTCGTCGAGGGCCAGCCGGCCGTCGTCGACCATCGACTGCACCAGGGTGTGGTCGTGGGTGATCTGGAACAGCTCGCCGTCGCGCAGCAGGTACGCGCGAGAGTCGCCGATGTGGACCAGCGCCAGTTGCGAGCCCGACCAGAGCATCGCCGTGAGCGTGGTGCCCAGTCCCGGCAGGCTCGGCTCGGACTCGGTCAGGCCACGCACGTCCGCATCGGCCTGGGCGACCGCCTCCTCAAGGGCGTTGAGCAGGTCGCCGGCCGGCAGCTCGCCCTCGAGGTGTTTCAGCGCCTCGATCGCGGCCGCGCTCGCGCGGTCGCCACCGCCTTGGGAGCCCATGCCGTCGGCGACGGCGAGCAGACGGGTACCGGCGTAGGCCGCGTCGTCGTTGCGCTCGCGGACCAATCCGGCGTCGGAACGCGCGGCGTAGCGGATCTGCAGGTTCATCGGTGTTTCGGTCATGGCGGTGTCCCTCCCGGACAGGTGATCCACGAGGAAGGTGGCCAGGTCCTGCCGGGCAGCCGTCTCGGCCATCACCTGTGCCCAGTACCCGGCGACCTCGTCGGCCGCACGAGTGGGCTCCAGGTCCAGGACGAGCCTGATCCGCGCCAGGGGCATGCCGAGTCGGCGAAGCCAGGCGACGAGCCTGGCCCGTTCCAGCTGTCCCGGGTCGTAGAACCGGTAGCCGGAGCCGGGATCGACCTCGGCGGGCCGGAGCAGTCCGAGCTCGTCGTAGAGCCGCAGTGCCTTCGGCGACAGCCGAGACGCACGGGCGAAAGCCCCGATCGTCAGCAGCTCCACGCTCACCCCTCCTCGTGCCGGACGCGGTGCCCGGCCCCATCGATGCTGGGCCTTCCCCAAAGGTGAAGGTCAACGGGACCGATCCGTTCGCCAGCCGGCCCCGGACGGATTCCACCGTCAGTCAACAGTCCTGTGCGGGTTCGGGTCGTGGCGGCCACGAAAGGCAGAGCGACCCGGCATCGGATCGTGGTCGGCACCGCCCACCTGACCAGGGAGAAGGGGGCCGCCGACACGACTCTCGACGACGTACGCGCGGCGACGGCCACGAGCAAGAGCCAACTCTTCCACTACTTCCCTGACGGCAGGTCCGACCTCCTCCCCGCCGTCGCCGAGTATGAGGCGGGCCAGGTCCTGGAGTCACAGCAGCCCTACCTCCGCGACCTTTCGACGGGGAGTCGGGGCAGGGGTGGCGGAAGGCCGTGGCCGACCACTAGGGGTGCCGGTAAGAACGCTGTCACCAGCCGCAAACGGCGGTGATCTTGCGGGGGTGTCACCCGTGTGGGTGAGTCCGGGGTCGTACAGCTGCGCGGGGTGATGCCCCGAAAGGACGATCGACGACCGCGGCCCGTACCCCTTTGGACCTGGACGACCTGGTCGAGCACTGGACGCTGTTGAGGGACGAGCAGCCGCTCGTGTTCGGCAAGCGCGGTGCGACGCGACTGGGCTTCGCGGTGTTGCTGAAGTTCTACACGCAGTACGGCCGGTCTCCCCGGAGCCGGGCAGAGCTGCCGGGCGAGGCGGTGGAGTTCGTCGCCCGGCAGGTGCGGGTGCCTGCGTCCGAACTGGACGGGTATGAGTGGAGCGGCCGGACGGTCGAGTACCACCGTGCGCAGATCCGCGGGCACCTGGGTTTCCGGGAGTGCAGTGTCGCGGACGCGGACAAGCTGACGGCACGGCTCGCCGAGCACGTCGCCTGCAAGGAGCGGCGGCCGGAGCAGGTGCGGGTGGAACTGCTGGCCCGTTGTCGTACGGAGTGCATCGAGCCGCCCACCCCGGGGCGGTGTGACCGGATCGTGGGGGCGGCGCTGCGAGTCGCCGAGGAGACGCTGACGGCGAGGATCTCGGCGCAGCTCACGGTGGAGAGCATCGAGCGGATCGTGGCCCTGGTCGCCGGCGCCGACCAAGAGGACGACGCCGAACCCGGTGACGCCGGTGCTGGTGAGGGCGAGGACGGGCCGCCGGTCCTGGGGAAGGTCAAGGAAGCGCCGGGCAACGTCAGCCTGGAAACGATGCTCACCGAGATCGACAAGCTGCCCGCGGTCCGTGCGGTGGTCCACCCGGCGGTGTCCGGCGGTGAGCAGACGCTGCGGGAGCTGGTGCACGAGTTCAAGACCCGCGGCCCGGTCTACCGGCGCACCGTGCAGACCGCGCTCAAGGCGTCGTACACCAACCACTACCGGCGCGGGCTGATCAAGCTGCTGGACGTGCTGGAGTTCCGTTCGTCCAACCACACCCACCGGCCGGTGATCGAGGCGCTGGCGCTGGTGGCCCGGTACGCGGCGGCGGGCAACACCACGTACTACCCGCTGGGCGAGACGGTGCCGGTGCACACGGCGATGGGCGGGGACTGGGCCGAGGTTGTTCACCGCACCGACAAGCGCGGTCGGCGCCGGGTGGTGCGCATGGTCTATGAGGTCGTCGCGTTCCAGGCTCTGCGCGACCAGCTCAAGTGCAAGGAGATCTGGGTCGTCGTCGCCGACAAGTGGCGCAACCCCGATGAGGACCTGCCGCAGGACTTCGCCGAGCGGCGCGAGGAGAACTACCGCGAGCTGCGCAAGCCCCTGGATGCCGCCGTGTTCGTCGACGAGCTGCGCGAGCAGATGACCACCGAGCTGACGCTCCATCGCTGTGAACATAGCGAACGCCACCTTCACCGCCCGCAGCACCGAGTTGTGGGGCCAGGGTTCGACCGCGGTCGCCTCCGACTCCACCCACGTGCGCGCCTACGACCAGAACCTGTTCGCCGAGTGGCACTCGCGCTACGGCGGCCGCGGGGTGCTCATCTACTGGCACGTGGAGAAGAAGTCCCTGGCCATCCACTCCCAGCTGATCAACTGCACCGCCTCCGAGGTCGCCGTGATGGTCGAGGGCGCCATGCGGCACGGCACCACCATGGACGTCGAGGCCAACTACACCGACAGCCATGGCCAGTCGGAGATCGGGTTCGGCATCACGAGGCTGCTGAACTTCGACCTGCTGCCCAGGATCAAGCGGATCAACAAGGTGAAGCTGTACCGGCCGACCGCCGGCGACCCGGACGCCTACCCGCAGTTGGGCCCGGCGCTGACCCGCCCGATCCGCTGGGAACTCATCGCCCAGCAGTACGGCCAGATGATCAAATACGCCACGGCGATCCGTACCCGCACGGCCTCCCACCCCACCTACGCGGCCATGCTGGAGGTCGGCGGCGCTCAGAAAACCATCTTCGTGGCCCGCTACCTGCGGCTGCGGGATCTTTCCTGTCGGATCAACAGGCAGCCCAGGGCCCGCCGTTGACACGGGTCGGTTGGGTTACGAGTGGTCGTGGTGCTCGCGGCACTCGTCGCGCTCGTGGTGCTCGTGGTGCTGGTGGTTCTTGATCTTGGTGGGGTCGGTGGCGGTGTGGGTGGCGGTGTCGCCGCCCCCGGTGACCGTCGCGGTGTTGGTGACCTGGCGGGGGGTGGTGCAGGAGACGTCGACCTTCAGGGTGATGGGGGGGTAGCTGCTTCCGGCGGCGAGGACGTCGCTACGGGTGCAGGTGAGGGTGTTCAGGGTGCAGTTCCATCCCGTGCCGCGGATGCTGTCGGCGCTGAGCCCGACAGGGAGGGTGTCCTGCACGGTGACCTGGGTGCCGTTGGTCGGGGCGGCCCCGGGGGCGTTGCCCACGGTGATGGTGTAGGTGCCGTCCCGTCCCTGGGTGAAGTGCCTGGTGTGGGTCTTGGTGATGGTCAAGGACGGGACCGTGTAGGAGATGGTCACCTGGCCGTTGCTGTTCGCCGTCCCGATCGTCGAGGCGCTGAAGCTGGTTCCGGTGCCCGACGGGGTGACGAAGCTGCTGCCCCCACCACCGCCACCACCATTGGCGAAGCTAGCGCCGTTTAGGAGGTCGGTGGCTCCGCCGCCACCGCCGCCGGCGAAGTATCCTCCTCCGCCGCCTCCCCCGGCCCCAGCAGTAATGCACGCGGTGCTGTTGCCGCCGGTGCCCCCGGTGCCGGCCGTAGCGCCGGTGAAACCGCTCCCCGGGCCACCCGCGGTGGCCGTGCAAGCGGAATGGGAACTGCCGGGCGCACCGCCGGTGCCGCCGGTCATGGTGGTGGTGCTGCCGCCTTGCCCGCCACCTCCCGGCGAAGCGCCAAAAAGGGATGCTCCGGTGGTGCCGGCGGTGGCGTCCGGTGTGCCACCGTTGCCCCCGCTTCCCCCTGCAATTCCGGCGCTGGCGTTGGATCCGCCGGCACCGCCGCCACCACCAGCGACGACGAGGAGGCTGGTGCCGGTGCTGACGCTGGACGCCCCGCCTCCGCCGGAACCGCCCTGGCGAGCGCCATTGGGGCCGCTCGCACTGCCTCCTGGGGCGCCGCCGTTGAAGCCGCCGGCGCCGCTTTGGTTGCAGCCGGCGGCGCCGGTGCCGCCGACGTTGACGGTGTAGGTCGTCGGGGAGGCGGATGGCGGCAGAGTGGTCACCACCCGCGCCCCCGTCCCGCCCGACGCCGTGACAAGACAAGGTTTGCCGGTGTCGTCGGCGCCCCCGGCGCCATCCGCAGTGATCGTGACCACCGCGTTCGCGGGGACGGTGAGGCTCTGCGGGGCCCCGGTGAAGCCGAAGGTGAACGATGGGTCAGTTCCTCGTGCCCGTACCGGGGCGGTGGCCGGCTTGGCTCCCGTCGGTGCGGCGGCTACGGGTGGAGCCGTGGCCGCCAGCAGCGCCATACCGGACAGCAAAACGCTCCCCACCGACACCACCCCCACACCGCGCTCCCCACGCCGTCCACCCGAGCCGAGCGGACCGGACGCGCCGACGGCACGAACCGGGAGCATCCCAGCGCCCAGGGCCCGAAACACGGCCACGGGCCACCGACGGCCGTCCCGAGACCACGACAGATCGCCCTGTCTACGCGCACGAGCGCTCATCCGCGAGTTCACCTCTCCTCACAGCAAAGCGCCCCGCACCCCCCACACCACAAGGCACAAGCGACACGGGACACCTGACGAAGAATCATGACAAACCGCATTAGACAACCGGAGCCGATTACTTCGAGGTAGCAAGGCAATGAGCAACCCCGTGTGTCACGGCTCTGCCGCAGTAAATGCCGGATCTACTGCGGCAGAGCCCCTACGGTGATCACCGCGACCTGAGGCGGGGCATACCGGTCGCCAGGGCGAGGTGTACGCATTTACTGCGGCAGATCCGGAACGATAGGGCGGGCGTGACGATCGAACCAGTGACCGAACTCGGGAGCGGGGGCGCGCTTCAACTTCCGCGCGCCGGGTGGTGCCCCTGTCCGCCCCGCCCGTCGACTCGGTTGCCCGACACGTCGCCGAACGCGACCCCGCCGCACGTCGGCGCACGTGACCCTCGCCGTTTGCGGCTGGTGACAGCATTCTTACCGGCACCCCCACTACACGGAGTTGGGGCAGCGCTACTCCCTCGGCAGCCTCACCGCAGAACTCACGAACCGTCAGGTAAGGGCGCTCAGATCGTCGTCACGTGCGGAGAGTTCCGGCTGACGGAACGTCATATCCCGAAACGCTCCGCCGGCGAAGCGCAGGGCCAGGGTCAGGCCGTGCCAAGACCGTGCAGAAAAGCGTCAGCGACGAGATCGGCCGCCTGCGGGGGCTCCACCGCGGGGAACCGGTGGGCGACGCTGTCGACAAGTCCGTCGAGGACCGCGCGTGCCCAGGCCACATCAGTGCCGGCGCGCAGATGGCCCTCGTCCACAGCACGCTGGACGAAGGCGCTCAGTCGCGCACTCTGCACTTCGCGGCGAGCGCTGGCTTCGGGGTCCTGCTGCATCATCCGGCGGGTGTTGACGGGCCACTCGCGGCTGACGGGGACGATCCCCTCCAGGTAGCGGTGGAGGGCGACCGGCACCGGGGCCTCGGTCAGCCGTGCCTCGTCCAGGACCCGCTCGGCCGAGTCGAGTTTGGCCTGGAAGACGGCCCGCAGAAGAGCCTCGCGGTTCGCGAAGCGGCGATGGACGGTGGTGCGGTCGACACCGGCCGCGGCGGCGATGGCCGCCATCGATGTGCTCGGATCCTCCGCCAGGAGGCGGGCCCCGGTGCGGAGGACGGACGTCAGGTTGCGTGCGGCATCGGCTCTCATGGTCCGGCGATCCTAACGCGCAGTGGCGGTTACAGCGACATTATCCCGCCGTGAGCCGCATCCCACGCAACTACTGCAACATTGATGTTGCACTTCTGTGGATAATGACTACATTGGAGTTGCGAACCAGGGGACAGCAAGACCCGACGACGAGACGATGAGGCCTGCGCCATGACCCGGACTTGGCTGATCACCGGTGTTCCCAGGGGCTGGACGGAGCCCGGGCCCCCAAGGCTCGTCACCCCGGTGATCGAGTCGTCGAGGCTTTGCTCGAACCGGCGGCTCCGACTGGCCTGAAGGTGGAGCGACCGGAGGCCACGACACCGGCGACGGTACGGGCTCCCAGCCGCTCAAACGGTCTCTTCCGCCATCGCGACATCGCCGGGGCGCCCCGCCCCCCTGCACCCATCACGTCTCACACGAAGGAACCCGAAGACATGACTGTCCGAGACAAGCTCTACATCGGCGGCTCCTGGACCACCCCCAGCGACCCGGGCCTGCTGCTCGACGTGCTCTCTCCTCACGACCAGTCAGTGCTGGGCCGCGTCGCCCAGGCCGCGCCCGCCGATGTGGACGCGGCCGTCGCCGCGGCCCGCGAGGCCTTCGACCACGGCCCTTGGCCGCGTACCACCCCCGAGGAGCGGCAGGAGATCATCCGACGCTACGACGCGCTGCGCACCGCCCGCGCCGACGAGGTCGCCGCGGCCATCTCCGTCGAGAACGGCTCGGCCGGCTGGTTCACCAAGGCCGGCCAGCCCTTTCTCACCCGCCAGGTCCAGGCATACCTCAAGGCCGCCGAGGAGTTCGGCTGGGAGGAGGTCATCGAGCCCTCCGATCCGTCGGTGGCCTTCGACACCATCGTGCGGCGTGAGGCGATCGGCGTGGTCGCCGCCGTCATCCCGTGGAACTCGCCCTTCTCCGCCGCCACCGCCAAGCTGATCCCGGCCCTGCTGGCCGGCAACACGGTCGTTTTGAAGGTCTCCCCGGAGAACTCGCTCAGCATGATGCTGCTGGCGGATCTCTGGCACGAGGCCGGGCTTCCCGCCGGTGTACTCAGCATCCTTCCCGCCGACCGCGAGACCAGCGAGTACCTCGTCTCCCACCCGGACATCGACAAGGTCGCTTTCACCGGCTCCACCCGGGCCGGCCGCCGTATCGCGGCCATCGCGGGCCAGCACCTCAAGCGGGTCAGCCTGGAGCTGGGCGGCAAGTCCGCGGCCCTGCTGCTGGAGGACGCGGACCTGGACGCCGCCGTACAGGGCCTGCGCTTCGGCTCCCTGGGGAACAACGGCGAGGCGTGCATCCTGCAGACCCGCATCCTGGCTCCCCGTAGCCGCTACGACGAGGTCGTCGCCGCGCTCAAGGAGATGGTCGAATCGCTCAAGGTCGGCGACCCGTCCGACCCTGACACCTTCATCGGCCCGATGATCCGCCCCGACCAGCAGCAGCGCGTCATCGACTACATCAACATCGGCATAGCCGAGGGCGCCCGCCTGGTCACCGGCGGCCCGCAGGTCCCCGAGGGCCTGGAGAAGGGCAACTACGTGACCCCGACCCTCTTCGGCGATGTCGACAACTCCATGCGCATCGCCCAGGAGGAGATCTTCGGTCCGGTCCTGGCCGTCATCGCCTACGACGACGAGGACGACGCCGTCCGCATCGCCAACGACTCCGACTACGGCCTCTCCGGCGGCATCTGGACCGCCGACCCCGAGCGCGCCCTGGCCGTGGCCCGCGAACTGCGCACCGGAACCGTCACCCTCAACGGCGCGCCCGTCAGCTTCGACGGCCCGTTCGGCGGCTACAAGGCCAGCGGCCTCGGCCGCGAGTACGGCAAGGTCGGTCTCACCGGCTATGTCGAGCACAAGTCCATCACCCGGTTCCGGCGGTCGTAGCCGACCGTAGATGTCCGAGCCGCCGGGCCGGGGCCACCCCTCGGTGCGGCCGGCCACGGCCCGCACCGCTGCCGGCCGCTACTGACGCCGGTCAGGCCGGGGCCGGGCTGAGCCATCGCGAGCGCCAGTGGGTCGCCCAATCTCGCCTACCCTCCGATCACGGCGGCGACCTCCCCCACCGTCAACTCCCTTGCACCACCGTCCAGTCCCGCCGCCTCCTCGCCGAACGTCCGCCTGTGGATCAGCCCTGTGGGCCGGAGAAGCGCCGGCCTGGATCCTCAAGCGGTG
Organism: Kitasatospora sp. HPM-01-4; assembly: GCF_051374625.1. Taxonomy (NCBI): domain Bacteria; kingdom Bacillati; phylum Actinomycetota; class Actinomycetes; order Kitasatosporales; family Streptomycetaceae; genus Kitasatospora; species Kitasatospora sp. HPM-01-4. Next base: position 137,243 of record NZ_JBPQGP010000005.1, read on the forward strand.
GAAGACCTGGAGCGACCGGAACGCGGACTTCAGCGCCGGCTGGCCGGTCGACGACATCCTCACCTTCGCCACCATCTACTGGGTCAACCAGGCCATCGGCTCCTCGATCCGCGCGTACGAGAACGCGAGCCTCTACCCGCCGAAGCCCGTCAACGACCTGGAGCCCTACGTCCAGGCCCCGGCCGGACTCACGTTCCTGCTGAGCGACTCCTCCCCCCGGTGCGCAGACACCCGAGGAACGCGTGGAGATCTCCAAAGCCGGCGGCGGACGGTTCTACGCGGACATCCGCGATGTGAACGTCCATGAGAAGGGCGGCCACTTCGGCCCGTACGAGAACCCCGAGGCGTGGATCCACGACCTCCGCCGGACCTTCCGCATGCTGCGCTGATCCCCTGCCGGGCCACACCGCCGACGGTCCCGCGCACGGTGGCGCACCAGCGTGCACCACGGCCATGTCCAACTCGCCGCGTCGCGGCGCGAGTTCTTGCCGTACGGGAAGGAAAGCGAAACCCGGAACCGTGAACTCTCCGTCCGGCCCACCCGTTGATCACGCTGTTCCCGCCACAGCCCCACACGACCGGCAAACCACACGACGGAGGAATGAACATGATCGACAGGCGCGGCTTCAACAAGGCCATCGGGGTGGGCATGGGCGCGACCGCGCTGTCACTGACCAGCCTCCGGACGGACGCGAACGCCTCGGCCGCACCCCGGGGCGACACCGCGCCCGCGCCGGCCGTCACTCCCGGGGCCCACACCGAATTCACCACGCTGAAGCAGGTCCGCGCCGGACTGCTCGACGTCGGCTACGCCGAGGCGGGTCCCGCCCACGGCCCCGTCGTCATCTGCCTGCACGGCTGGCCCTACGACATCCACAGCTACGTCGACGTCGCCCCGCTCCTCGCCGCGCAGGGCTACCGCGTCATCGTCCCCTACCTCCGCGGGCACGGCACCACCCGGTTCCTCTCCTCCCGCACCTTCCGCAACGCCCAGCAGTCCGCCATCGCCCTGGACATCATCGCCCTCATGGACGCCCTCAAGATCCACCAGGCCGTCCTGGCCGGCTTCGACTGGGGCTCGCGCACCGCCGACATCATCGCCGCCCTGTGGCCCGAGCGCGTCAAGGCGCTCGTCTCCGTCAGCGGATACCTCATCACCGACGTCGAGGCACAGGCACGTCCTCTGCCGCCCGCCGCCGAACACACCTGGTGGTACGAGTTCTACTTCGCCACCGAGCGCGGCCGGCTCGCCATGGAGGACCCCGCCCACCGCCCCGGACTGTGCCGCCTGGTCTGGGAACTCGTCTCCCCCACCTGGAAGTTCGACGACGCCACGTTCGAACGCACCGCCACCGCCTTCGAGAACCCCGACTACTCCGCCATCGTCATCCACAACTACCGCTGGCGCCTCGGACTCGCCGCCGGCGAGCGCCGCTACGACACCTACGAGAAGAGGCTCGCCGCCCGCCCCCTCATCCACGTCCCCACCGTCACCCTCGACCCCGCCCTCGACCCCTTCACCGCCCCCGGCGACGGCAGCGGCTACCGCCAGTACTTCACCGGTCCCTACCTCCACCGCACCCTCGGCGATGTCGGCCACAACCTCCCCCAGGAGGCACCCGTCGCCTTCGCCCAGGCCGTCGTCGACGCGGACCACCTCTGAACCCAGCCCGCCGGGCCGCCGTTGACCGTCGCGCGGATCCATGACGCGCGAGCACGTCGCCGTAGCGGCCCGGCGGCGGGGCTCACCGCAGCGCCTCCAGGACGGTGGCGTTGGCGAGGCCGCCGGCCTCGCACATCGTCTGCAGGGCGTAGCGGGCGCCGCGCTGCCGCATGGCGTGGACGAGGGTGGTCATCAGGCGGGTGCCGCTGGCGCCGAGGGGGTGGCCGAGGGCGATGGCGCCGCCGTTGACGTTGACCTTCGCCGGGTCGGCGCCGGTCTCCTGGAGCCAGGCGAGGACCACACTGGCGAAGGCCTCGTTGACCTCGAACAGGTCGATGTCGTCCAGCCGGAGCCCGGCGCGGCGCAGCACTCTTTCGGTGGCCGGGATGACGCCGGTGAGCATGAGGATCGGGTCGGTTCCGGTGACGGCGAAGCTGTGCAGGCGGGCCAGGGGCCGCAGGCCGAGGCGGGCGGCCGTCTCGCCGCTGGTGATGAGGACGGCGGAGGAGCCGTCGTTGACGGGGCTGCTGTTACCGGCCGTGACGGACCAGTCGATCTGCGGGAAGCGCTCGGCGAAGGCCGCGTCGGCGAAGGCGGGCCGGAGCTGGGCGAGGATCTCGGGTGTGGTGTCGGGGCGCACCGACTGGTCCATGGCGACGACGCCGGCGGCCGTCTCGACGGGGGCGAGTTCGGCGGCGAACAGGCCGTCGGCGTGCGCCTTGGCCGCCTTCCGGTGGGAGGCGGCGGCGAAGGCGTCCAGCTGTCCGCGGGTGAGGGACCACTTGGCCGCGATGAGTTCGGCGCTGATGCCCTGCGGGACCAGGCCGTCGGGGTACCGGGCGGCGACGGACGGCCCGAAGGGGTCCGCCCCGGCCGGGACGTTGGACCACATGGGTACGCGGCTCATGGACTCCACTCCGCACGCCACCACCACGTCGTACGCCCCGGAGATCACTCCCTGGGCGGCGAAGTGGACGGCCTGCTGCGAGGACCCGCACTGCCGGTCCACGGTGGTCGCCGGGACGGATTCCGGGAATCCGGCCGCCAGCCAGGCGTAGCGGGTGGTGTTCATCGCCTGCTCCCCGACCTGGTCGACACAGCCCCCGATCACGTCGTCGACGAGCGCGGGGTCGATCCCGCTTCGCTCCACGAGGGCGCGCAGGCTGTGGGCGAGCAGTTCGACGGGGTGGACGTCGGCCAGGGCGCCGCCCGGCCTCCCCCTGCCGATCGGAGTCCGGACGGCTTCCACGATGACGGCGTCGCGCACGGCGACCGCCTCCTTTCAACAGGTGTTGTGCGGGCGGGACTTGAGGACTCGTCCGGCGCTCCCCGCATCGGCTTCCGACCGGCCGTCGCGCGTGTGCGGGTCAGACATGTGCCCGGAACCGGTTCACCTCCGGCGTGCACACCGCACTTCTCGTCGGCGGCATCGCCGCGGCGTGTTCGCACCCACCTCCCACAGTAAGTTGGGAAAGTGAACCCACGATAGGACGATGAGTTGGAAAAGCAAACCCACCTGCCCTACCGTGGGTGCCATGACCGCTCCCGCGACACCGCGCCCCTGCTCCATCGCCGACGCGCTCGGCGTCGTCGGCGAGAAGTACTCCCTCCTGGTTCTGCGCGAGGTCTTCTTCGACGTGCACCGGTTCGACGCCATCGCCCGCAACACCGCCGCGCCACGCGACGTCCTCACCGCACGGCTGCGCCGCCTGGTCGACGCGGGAGTCCTGGAGAAGGTCCGCTACAACGAGCGCCCGCCGCGGTACGAGTACCGCCTGACCCCGGCCGGCGAGGAACTGCGCCCGGTCCTGCTGATGCTGCTGCGCTGGGGCGATCGCCACCTGAAGGACGTTCCGCCGACCGTCTTCGAGCACTCCTGCGGCGCGGACCTCGACCCGGTCGCCGTCTGCCGCGCCTGCGGCGAGGAGGTCCGCGGCCGGTCCCTCACCCCACGCTTCCAGGTCCCCGGCTGGACCGCCGCAGGGCCCTCCTGAGCAAGGAGACCGCACGGCGACCCGGCCGGATCGGTTCAGTGACGGCTGAGGAACCTGGCGAGGCCGTCGGTGACGCCCGGGGTGGGGACGGTGCTGGCGAACCAGGCGGCTTCGACCGCGAGGCCCTCGTCGATGGGGAGGTTGATGCCCCGGGTGACGGCGTTCAGGCAGGCGGTGACGGCTGAGGCCGGGTGGCGGATGATGCGCTCGGCCAGCGCCGCCGCCTCGTCGAGCAGCCGGGCGGCGGGGACCACGCGGTTGACCAGGCCGAGTTCGGCAGCGCGGGCCGCGTCGATCGGATCCCCGGTGAGGATCAGCTCCAGACCGAGCTTGCGGCCGACATGGCGGGGCAGGCGCTGCGAGCCGCCGAAGGGCGGCGGGAAGCCGAGGGTGATCTCGGGCTTGGCGAAGGTGGCGTGCTCGGCGGCGAGCGCCAGCGGCGCGGCCTCGGTGATCTCACAGCCTCCGCCGTAGGCAAGGCCGTTGACGGCGACGATCACCGGCTTGGGGAAGGTCTCGATCCGGCGGGTCAGCCCCTGGCCGCGCGCGACGATCTCGCGCAGCGCCCGCTCGGTCCCGCCGGCGATGGAGACCGCGAGGGAGGGGATGTCTGCGCCCGCGCTGAAGGCGCGCTCTCCGGCGCCGGTGAGGATGACGGCGCGCAGCGTGTCGTCCTCCTCCACCTCGTACAGCGCCGCGAGCAGGGCGTCGATGGTCGGGTAGTCCAGGGCGTTGAGCTTGTGCGGACGGTCGATGGTGAGGGTGGCGACGGCGCCGTCCCGGGTACGGCGGACGGTCGGCAGGGCGGTGGTCACGGGTGGAAGGCTCCGATCGGGGTCGAGAGTGAGGGCGCTTGCGGTGGGGTTCGAGGGGAGACGCGTGTGTGTTCTCCTGCGGTCGGTGAAGGGGAGATGGCTCAGGGCCGGGGTGCGCCGATCGGGTTGGGTACCGGGACGACACCGGTGTCGACGAGGTGGCGGCTGAGCGGAGCGGCCAGGCGGATGGCCTCCTCCACTCCGGTGGTGCCGAGCAGGGTGACCGGATCACCGGCCAGCCGGTCGGTGGCGTGCTCGATCTCCCGCCGCAGCGTGCCGCCGCCACGGGTCAGCCGGGAATCCCGGTCGAGCAGCCCCCGGCCGGTCAGACGGCGGCGGGCCTGCTCCCACTCGGTGTCCGACCAGCCCCGGCTGGTCTGCAGCAGCTCCCGGGAGAGCCGGCCGGTCGCGACGTGGGTGAGGGTGGCCTCCAGCCCGGTCAACCCGGCGTGAGCCACCGCGATGACGTGGCCGTCGCCGCGGTGCTCGCGCAGCACCGTGGCGGCCAGCCAGAGCCGTCCGACCAGGTCGCCGGGGCGCGGCACGGCGGACCAGGCGGCGGCCAGCGTCCGGCCCTCGTAGCCGCAACCCTCGACCGCACGCTCCAGCAGCGCCACCAGACGCTCCAGGTCGGCACGGCCGGTGGGCGGCAGCGAACGCTCCAGGGCGGCCCGCACCGCGCTCAGCCGGACGTCCAGCACCTTCTCGGGAGTGGCGTACGCCCAGGCGTCGGGCAGCGCCCGGGCCACCCTGGCGGGTGCGAAGGCGAAGCACAGGGCGTTCGCCGCCGGCGCGCGCAGCGGGCCGACCGGGGCGATGCGGCCCGCGAAGTAGCCCATCCAGAAGCCGACGAGCCCGATCGCCCGGGACGCCTCGGCCGGCTCGGGCGCGAAGTACGCCACCGCGTGGATCGGCTCGATCGCCTCCCACAGTCGCCTGGCCAGCGTGGGACTGGGTTCCACGATGCCCTCCTGTTCCCGACGGATGTCCTGACGGATGTCCCGACGGCTCTCCCGGCGGATGTCCCGACGGCCGGGCCGCAGGAACCTCGGCTGCCGTCATCGATCAGCCTGCTCGTTGTCCGGGCTCCGGGACAGTGCCAATATGGCGGAATGGACCAGGATCTGGGGTGGTGGGTGCGGATCGCCCTGGACGGCTGGCGAGAGCAGCCCGGCCCGCACTACCGACGCCTCGCCACGATGCTCGCCGAGGCGGTCGAACGCGGACGGGTGGACGCCGAGGACCGCCTGCCCGCCGAACGCGTACTCGCGGACGCCCTGGGCGTGAGCCGGGGCACGGTCGTACGCGGCTACGAGGAACTGGCCCAGGCCGGGCTCGTCGAACGCAGGCAGGGCGCCGGCACCTTCGTCCGCCCCAGGCCCAGCTGGACATGGACCTCGCGCGAGACCCCGGGTGCCGCGACGCTCCAGCGCCGAACGGCCGATGACGACGACACCATCGACCTCTCCCTGTCGGTCCCCGCCGGAACCGGCCATCTGCCGCCCGTCGAGACCTCACTCCAGGCCGCGGACCTCGACGGACACGGACTGCACCCGGCCGGACTGCCCGAGCTGCGCACCGCCCTCGCCGACCACCTCACCCACCGCCTTCGCCTGCCCACCACGCCCGAGCAGCTGATCGTCACCTCAGGCGCCCAGCAGGCGCTCTCCCTGGTCGCCGAGGCACTCATCTCCCCGCAGCGCCCGGTGATCACCGGCTGTCCGACCTACCCGGGGCTCGTCGGCACCGTGGCCGCACGTCAGGGGCGACTGGTACCGGCCCCCGTGGACGCGCTCGGTCTCCAGGTACCCGCCGTCGCCCGGGCCGCCGCCCGGCTGCACGCTCCGCTGATCTACCTGGACCCGGCCGCCCACAACCCCACCGGCGCGATCCTCGGCACCGCCCGCCGCGCTGAACTCCTCCACGTGGCGAGGCGTCACGATGCCGTGGTGGTGGAGGACCTCGCCCAAGCCGGGCTCGGCCTCCACCCCGAACAGCCGCCACACCTCCCCCTGGCCGCCGACGACGACTCCGTCATCGCCCTGGGCTCCCTGTCGAAGACGTTCTGGGCCGGACTGCGCATCGGCTGGCTGCGCGCCCCGGGACCGCTGCACGGCTACCTGCTACGGCTGCGCACCGCCCACGACCTGGCCCCCGGCGTGCCCGCCCAACTCCTCGCCACCCGCCTGCTGCACGCCGCCGACACCGCCTGGCACGAGGAGCTGCGCCGAGCCCTGCGCGAGCGGCGGGATCTGCTGATCACTCTGCTCGAACAGCAGCTGCCCGCCTGGCAGGCGCATGTGCCGCAGGCCGGGCCCTCGCTCTGGGTGACGCTGCCGGTGGCCGACAGCGACTCCTTCGCCCACCTGGCCGCCCGCTACGGCGTGCTCGTCTCCCCCGGTGCCACGGCCTGCGTCGACGGCCGCCACCGCGACGGCCTGCGGCTGTCCTTCGCCGAATCGCCGCACACCCTGCAGTCGGCCGTCGACCGGCTCACCGCCGCCTGGGAGGAACACGCCCGCCAACTGGCCGCCAGCCGTTAGCTCATGACCTCGCCGTCACGGCGGGCGCCGCACCGCCGGGGGTACTGACGGCACCGGGCGGCCGTGGCGGACGTCCGTGTTCCGGGCGACGCCTCAGGCGCGGACCGCGTTCGCCTCGTCGGCACCGTCGGCCGCGTCGGGCTTCCCCGCTCCCACGGCTTCGGCTTCGGCGAGCCAGCCGTCGAGCGGGACCCGGCAGGAGTTGAGGATGCCGGCGACCAGCACGTAGGTGCCGACCAGAGCGAGCAGTTCCAGCAGCTGCGGCGTGGAGTGACGTGTGGTCAGCTCCTGCCAGGTCGCCGGGGACAGCGTGTGCACCTCGCACAGCTCGTCGACGGCCCGCAGCAGCACACGGTCGGCCTCGTTCCAGTCAGGGTGGTCCGGCCCGTCCGGGACGCGGGTGATCTCGTCTTCGGTGAGCCCTGCGACAGCGGCGAGGCGGACGTGGTGGCGCCACTCGTACGTCGAGCCGGTTCGGTGGGCGGTCCTGAGGATCGTCAGTTCCCTCTCGCGGGGCGGGATCAGCCCCTGGTTGAGCCGGGTGAGCAGGGGAACCAGGGCGACCAGCAGGTCGGGGTGGTGGCCGATGGTCGCCAGGACGTTGAGCACCGGACGGCCGGCCAGCGGCCCGGCTCCTTCGTCGAAGAGCTGCGCCGCCGGGCCTTCCAGGCGTCCGGCCAGGGCGGCGATCTCGGCCGCGGGCCGCGGCGCTATGCGGGGAGTCGGGTCGGCGGGACGCGGTGCGGTGTACTGGTCGAGACGGCCCAGCAGTTCCGCCTCGGTGGGAGTGCCGTCGCGGTTGAGCTCGCGGTAGACGGCGCCGATGTTGAGCAGCAGACGTTCCGGGTCGACCCAGTCGGCGATGCCGTCCAGGTCCATCTCCCGGGCGGCCCGCAGTACGGGTACGCCCGCCTGGTGCGCGCGGACGGCGTGGTCGCGGACCCGCTCCAGGTAGTCGCGGAAAGTGCGGACCCCGGTCTTGCCGACGACCGGGCCGTGCCCGGGCACGATCTTCTCCACATCCAGGCCGAGGATGAGGTCGCAGGCGGCGATCCAGCTCTCCACCGGACCGCTGTGGATCACTGGGTGGCAGCCGGCGAACAGGATGTCCCCGGCGAACAGCACGGCCGCGTCCGGCACATGGACCAGCACGTCCCCGTCGGTGTGGGCCGGACCGACCTCGATCAGGCGGACGGTGCGTCCGCCCACCGTGACCTCCAGTTCGCCGTTGAAGGTCCGGGTCGGCGGGGTCGGGGTGATGCCGGTGAAGTCGAAGGTCCCTCGCATGCGCTGGGCGACCCGGGGAAGCGGGGTCTCGCCCGGCGAGGCGAGCAGTTCGTGCAGGCGGTCGCGGCGCATGGCGGCCCCGGCGGCCTCGGAGGCCACGATCACGGCATCCGGGAGCAGTTGGTTGCCCCACCAGTGGTCGCCGTCACTGTGACTGTTGACCAGGGTGCCGATGGAGAGCCGGGGCAGGGCCCGGGTGATGGCCGCGAGCATGGCATGGGTCTGCGGGACGGTGAACAGGGTGTCGACGAGCAGGCCTTCGCCGCCGGAGACGATCAGTCCGGCGTTGCTGTAGCCCCAGGAGCCGTTGGGCTGCAGGTAGGCGTAGGTGTCCGGAGCGATCTCGTGCAGACCGAGTGTGTAGGGGACGTCCATCGTTGGATCTCCTCACTGGGTGTACTGGGCGCACCTGGTGTACTTGAGTACCAATAAGTACTTCAATCCAATAATGGATTCAAGTACACTTATGGCATGAGATCGACAGCACCGCAGGGACCGGGCCAGTCGCAGGACCGAACGGACCGGCGCGGACAGCGCCGCAGCGCGACCCGGGAGCGGCTGCTGACCGCCGCGTTGGACCTGTTCGCCACCCAGGGGTACGCGGCCACCACGTACGACCACATCGCCGAGCGCGCCGACACGGGGCGCCAGACGGCGTTCAACCACTTCCGCCGCAAGGAGGACTTCGTGACCGCCTGGGTGCAGCGGCGGCACGAGGTACTGGACAGGGAGGACGCGTCCAACGGCGGATCCTCCGTCGAGGCACTGGCGGACGAGCTGCGCGTACTCGCGGAACTCAACGAGCGGGACTATGCGCTGGCCAAGGAGCTGCACGACAGCGGGGTGCTGCACACCGCGTTCGCCGTCGGCGCCGAAACGCCCCGCTCGATCCTCGCCGCCGTCATCCGCGGCCGGCAGAGCGGCGAGATCCGCCGCGATCTCGACCCCGAAACCATCGCAGACCTGGTCTTCGACGGCTATGTGACCGCCCTGAGCCGCTGGCTTCGCGCAGATGGAGCCTTCCCGCTCGCCGAGGCCCTGCTCGAAAGACTCGACATCCTCGCCACCGGCTTCGCGGCCCACCAGCCCGCCTCCGACCGTCGTGAATCGAGCTGACGACCGCCAGCAGGATCCGGATGCGGCCGTGATCCTGATGCCGGACACCCGTCAGCGCCTCCGGCTCGGTGCCGTCCCGATGCTCACCATCGGCCGGTCCGGCAACCGGCCGGCGATGCGTGCACCGGCCGTGCGCACCTGGCCACTCCCGGGCGGACAGGCAGGCCGAAAGGGGCCCGGTGCGTGTGCACCGGGCCCCTTTCGGGTGAGGCTGTGGGGAGCCGTGGGTCGGCTTAGTACCAGTGGTGGGCGGCCCAGAAGGACCAGGCGGCGTTCGGGCTGCCGTAGCGCTCACACATGTACTTGTAGGCCCACTTGATCTGGGTGGTCGGGTTGGTCTTCCAGTCCGCACCCTCGGAGGCCATCTTGGAGGCCGGCAGAGCCTGGCCCAGACCGTAGGAACCGCTGCTCGGGTTGGTCGCGGTGACGCTCCAACCGCTCTCGTGCGAAATGATGTTGCTGAAGGAGGCCAGCTGGTCCGCCGGGACGATGCTCGCGGCGATCTGCTGCGGGGTGGCAGCGGACGCGGCGGTCGGGGCGACCACGGCACCGATGGTGGCCACACAGGCGGCACCGGCGAACAGGGCAGCGGACTTACGCAGACGAGCGGTGAACGAAGCAGACAAGAGCGGTCCTAACTCAGGGGACAGGAATACACACCCGCACAACCCCCGAATCAGGGGGATGGTGCACCCGGTGTGGCCCGGCACCTGGATCGTTTGGTTCAGACGGACTGAATCCGCGTGATCCGAGCCGGTCGGCCACGAGCCGGGCGAGAAGCCCGATGCGTCGTGGCGACTGAAGCCATTGTTAGCGGGCCGGGCCGCGCTCTCCAAGGCCCCGGAAACGCCCCGTCCACGACGCGGCGTCGTAGCACCACCACCGACCGCCGCCCACAGGCCACACCCGCCTACCCCCCAACCCGCCCCCCAAACCCCACCCCCGAACTCTCTCCCGAACACCGTGATCACGGCCCTGAGCTGCGCCGATGCCGCACCGGTCGACCGGCGGGGCGTCGGGTGCCCCCGAGGCGGTGACCCCGGCCGGCAGGGCGCCGCGCAGCCGGTGGGCGCGGGCGACTATGCCCGGTAGTGGACCCCTGGCCGGCTGTGGCCACCGTCACGGGCGATCTAAACCTATTCGCCGCATTTCATCCGTTTTGGGCACTCGTGGAACCCGAAAGACCCCCGGCAAAAGGTGACCCAGGCCACCGGAAAGCGAGTGACCCGGGTCACGAACAATGCTGTGGCGCAGACCACAAATAGCCATCCATGTGACGCGGGACATAGAAAGCTCCGCCCGAGAACCGCCCCGGCGGCGTCGACCGTGAGCACGATGCGGAGGCGCTGGCGCTGCTTGAGCACTCCGATACACCCTGGCCCTCCCGACGACGGGGGCCGCGCGGTGGTGGTGTCACCCGGCAGGCGCGGGGGTCAGGCAGCCGGTCGAGCTGGGGTTCTTGAGGTCGAACAGCACGACGACCAAGGCGGCGAGCACGATGACCTCATCCGCCAGGAGCACCCCGGCACCTCAGCCGCAGACCGGTCGGCCACGCCCACCGGCACCCGTCCCACATCGCGGAGCCGATCCGACAGCATGCCCGCAGCCGCCCGCCCCCTCGCCCCGGCTGCGGTCCGCCACGCCCTCGAGCGCCTGTTGGAAATTGTTGACTATTGGTCAATTCGCGTTCATATTGAGCTGTATTCGACCTGAATCCCCCGCTCTCTCCTCCGTCCCGGAGACCACCCATGGGTCGCAGATGCACGTCTCCGACGTGTCGCACCGCCTTGAGCGCAGCCCTTCTGTCCGGGGGAGACCGGGTGAGGGCCTCATCACCCGGCGGTGGCTCTGAGCCGCTGTGACTGCTGTGACCGCTGTCGAACACGGCGACGCCGTCGCCCTTCTCCCCCTCCCCACCCTCTGGAGAGCTCCGTGTCTGTCATCGTGGGCCCCGGCGCGTTCAGGGCGCCTGGTCCGTTGCCGAGAGCGGCGCGACCCGCACTGCGCGGCCGGGCGACCGTGGGCCTTCTCGCCCTGCTCGCCGTACTGATCCCCCCGCTCGCCACCACGGGCCCGGCGGCTGCGACCGCGCGGAGCACCTCCGCGCAGTCGAACGTGAACCTGGTCAACCCGTTCATCGGAACCACGGGCAGTAGCGCCACCGAGTACGGCGGCATGCTGCCGAGCACGGCGCCGCCCTTCGCGATGACCCGGTGGTCGCCGATGACACGGGACAACCGCGTCGGGCGGCTGCCGTACCACCTCGGCGACCCGAAGATCACGGGCTTCATCGGCACCCACCAGCCCGCGATCTGGATGGGCGACTCCGGCTACGTGGTCGGCATGCCGGGGATCGGTCCCGTCAAGACCGCCGAGGCGGACCGCGGCCTGCCGTACAGCCACAGCGACGAGACCTCCGCGCCCGACAGGTACACGGTGGACATGCACCCCGCGCCGGGCCGGACCCTGCGCGCCGAGCTCACCGCCACCTCCCGGGTCGGTGTCCTGCGAGTGACCTACCCGCGGAACACGGCGACCAACTTCGTGATGCAGGCGACGCGCTCCGGGATCGCCGGGAACGTGCACATCGACCCCGCCAGGCGGGAGATCAGCGGCTACAACCCCAACCGCCAGGACAGCGACCTCGGACCGTTCAAAGCGCCTGGTTTCAAGGGGTACTTCGTCGCACGCTTCGACACCGCCTTCGCCGGCTACGGCACCGCCGGCGGCGCCACCCAGTACGACGGCCAGGCCGACCGCACCGACCAGAACGTCTCCGGCTACGTGCGGTTCCCGGCCGGCACGGTGACCGTCACCGTGCGGATCGCCACCTCGTTCATCTCCGTGGACCAGGCGCGCGCCAACCTCGACGAGGAGGTGCCGGACAAGCAGGGCTTCGGCACCACCGCAGCCAGGACCAGGGCTGCCTGGGCCGACAAGCTCGACCGGGTCCACATCCAGGGGGCGACGGCCGACCAGCTCGCCATCTTCTACACCGCGATGTTCCACGCCCTGCAGTACCCGTCCGAGATGTCCGAGCACGGGCGCTACTACAGCGCCTACGACGACAGGGTGCACAACGGCGTCAGCTACACCGGCTACTCGCTGTGGGACACCTTCCGCGCCGAGAACGCCTTCCTGACCCTGTTCGCCCCCGAACGCATCGACGACATGGTCACCTCCATGCTGCAGGACTACCGGCAGGGCGGCTGGCTGCCGTTGTGGAAGAACATCACCGAGACCAACATCATGGAGGGCACCAACGCCGACTCGGTCATCGCCGAGGACATCGTCAAGGGCTTCCACGGCTTCGACCTCGCCCTCGCCTACCGGGCCGTGCGCAAGGACGCGATGACACCCCCGGACGACGACACCACCCTGTGGTACGGCGACCGGCAACAGGGCACTCCCGTCGAGGCCCGGGCGGGCCTGACCACCTATCTGGAGAACGGCTGGGTCGCCGCCGACCACACCGCCGAGGCGGGGTCGCGCACCTTGGACTTCTCCTACGAGGACTGGGCCGTCGCGCAGGTCGCCAAGGCCACCGGCCACACCGCCGACGCCGCGTACTTCCTGAACCGCAGCGCGAACTACAAGAACCTGTACAACGCCGCGACCGGTTTCATGCAGGCCCGCAACCTCGACGGCTCCTGGGCCGACGGCGCCTGGACCGAGGGCGACCGGTGGATCTACACCAACGACGTGCTGCACGACGTCCCCGGCCTGATCGCCCTCAAGGGCGGTGACGCCTCCTACAGCGCCTGGCTCGACAGCTACTTCGCCGGCGGCCACAACGACCAGACGAACGAGCCCAGCCACCACGTCCCCTATCTGTACGACTACGCCGGCCGCCCGTGGCGGACCCAGCAGCTGGTCCGGCAGATCGCCGACGCCAACTACCACAACGCCCCTGACGGCCTCTCCGGCAACGAGGACTGCGGCCAGATGTCGGCCTGGTACCTGTTCTCCGCGATGGGCTTCTACCCGGTGAACCCGGCCTCCGGCCAGTACGTCGTGGGCAGCCCCTTCTTCGACAAGGTGACCCTCGACCTCCCCCGTGCGAGGCGCCCGCTGGTCATCTCGTCCCCGAACGCGCCGTCCAGCCCGTACGTCCAGGCACTCAGCGTGAACGGCAGGAGCATCACCAAGCCCTTCCTGAGCCAGAGGGACCTGACGGGCGGCGGCGAGCTCGCCTTCACCATGAACACCGCGCCGCAGGCCTGGAGCGCCACCACGACCCCGCCCCCGACGTCCGGGTGATCGGGTCTGCCGCCGGCGGTCCCGGGTTCGAGCCTGCCATCGAGGGGCCGGCGGTGTCGGTGGAACCCGCGGACCGGCGCGCGGGTCGTGCGGGCAGTGCGTGCCGCTGGCGTTCGGAGTCGGTGGCGAACGGGCGCCCCCACCGGCGACAGCGGCTGCATCCCGGTGGGCGACAGGAAGAATGCGTTGCGGGTTGGAACCGGACGGACAGTGACGGGACTGGCAGGCTCGATGCCGCGACGACCGGGGAAGGTCGTTTTCTTCCTGACCACTCGGAGAGGTGTCATGCAACGCTTCGCAGCCGTGGGAATCGTCGGCGCTTGTCTGGCAGTGATGAGTCCTGTCCCAGGGTCGGCCCATGCGATGGAGGTGGCCGACAACCTCACCTGCGAGGGCACCGGCATCACGCTGACGCTGGCCCAACCGGTCACCTCGGTGGCGTCGGCCAACTCCTACCAGGCCTCCGGCACCCTCGGTACCTGCTACAGCCAGGACGGCTCCCACACGAATGTCGACCACGGCATCATGACGGCAAGCGGGAGCGGGACTTTCGACTGTGTGGACTTCCATTCCTTCACCGGCCAGGCGGTCTTCGACTGGTACGACAGCGACAACACCTGGCTGGGGTTCACCACCGTCTCCTACCAGGGAGGGGAGAGAGGAAGCCCGGGATCCGACAGACTGCCCAACAACGAGACCGGCACCATCGATGTCACGAGCACACTGCTGCCGCTGAACACCTACCGGGGAAGCTTCGCGCCGACGGACATCACCGGATCCTGCGCCGACACGGGGATCACGGCCATCACCGGAGACTACGAGGCGGACTTCAGCCTCCTGTAACCATGGCCCACCGCCCGCGGAAAACAAGCCGACGACGTTCGGCGGCCTCCGGCCGCACGCTCCGCGTCCGCCCCGGCGGTGCCGCGCCGGGGCCGGCGACAGGGCCGCTCCGGTGAGACGGCCACGGGGCACGTAGCACACGCCGTCAACCACGTGTCCGATTCCAAGGGAGTGCGTTCGAGCTTCACTGTGCTGAACTGGCCGTGCTGCCATACAGTTTGACCAGAACTCACACTACTGGCCGCGTCCGGGACACCAAGAGGAGCACCCTTGGCACACAACGCAGACATCCATCTCAGCGTGACATCCACCGTCGCCGCCCTGCGTACCGAGCTTCCGGAACTCGAACAGCACCAGATGCGGCTGGAAGCGGAACTGGCCGCCGTCACCGGCCGGCTGGAAGCGGTGCGGGACGCACTGCGCGCCCTGCAGTCGCTGTCCACGGCCCCGCTGCCCCGGCAGACGGCCGGCCCAGCCGCGCTGTCGGCGCCATCAGCGGCGTCGGCGACGTCGGCGACGTCGGCGACGGAGCCGGATGGCGAACAGGCCACCGCCAGCACGAAGGCCGTCTCTCCGGTGGAACCGCGGAACGCGGCGCGCCGCAGGGCTCCGGCGAAGACGGCCACGACGACGAAGGCGCGCAAGAGCGCCGATGCGAAGACCGCCGACGCGAAGACGGCCACGGGCGTCGCGTCCCAGGCTGTCCCGGCACGCAGGCGCACCCCCGGGCTGAGTGCCGGTGTCCTGGCGTACCTGGCCGAGGTGAAGGAACCGGTCCGGGCCGCGCAGGTCACCCGGGCCCTGGGCCGTGAGACCACCCCCGCCAATGTCAACGCCGTACGCACCAGCCTCGAACGCGCGGTGAAGGCGTCCCAGGCACAGCGCACCGGCCGCGGCCTCTACCAGGCACTCCCCCGCTGACGCCCCGACCCCGCAGCGCGCCCCGGCATCCGTGCGGCCGCCCGCCCGGGGTGCCCCCGATGCGGCCGACGTGGCGCTCCCTCGCCGCAACGGCCGCACGGATGCCGTCAGTTACCGAGTGCTTTCGGGTCCGGATGGGTCAGGTGCGGACGCCTTCCCCGTACTCTCCCGGCTCAGTCGAAAGCCGTCGGGGCGGTCACGGCGCAGCTCTTCGTACCGCTGGACGAACGGTGACGGTCAGCGGTACCCGGTCTGGTCGGCCGGCTTTCCGCTCTCCTGGACCTCGACCAGGTACCGCCAGCAGTCGGGCCTGCTGCCGTCGTGGTCGGTGAAGCCGTAGACCCGGGCGAGTTGTCCGCTCGACAGCGACTGCCCGTTCCAGCGGCTGACTTCGGGATCAGCCGCCAGCGCGGCCACGGCGCGCCCGACGTAGTACGGGCTCTCGGAGATACCGAAATGCGGCTCGCGCTCCACCGCGTCGCGCCAGGTTTCCTCGGTGACGCCGAAGTGGTCGAGCATGATCTCGGACCGCATCCAGCCGGGGGTGAGCGCCACCGCGGTCGCGCCACGCGGCCCCACCTCGTGGCCGAGAGCGAAGGCCATGCGCAGCACGGATGACTTCACCAGGTCGTAGAAGAGGGAGTTGCGGTAGTGGTCTCGGTTGTACTCGGCGGTGCCGTCGGTCATCTCGACCACCAGGCCGCCCGGACGCCGTAGCAGCAGTGGCAGGGCGTAGTGGCTGGTGATGGCGTGTGTGTCCACCCCGAGCCGCAGCAGCCGCAGCCCGTTGTCGAGATCGTGCTCCCAGACGGGGGTGTCCCACCCGAAGAGGTTCTCGCCGCCCCAGACGTCGTTGACCAGGACGTCCAAGCGGCCCTGCTCGGCGTCGATCCGCTCCACAAGGGCACGGACCTCATGCGGAACCAGATGGTCGGTCGGGACGGCGATCCCGCGCCCGCCGGCCGCGGTCACCAGGTCGGCGGTGTCCTCGATGGTCTCCGGGCGGTTGTACTCCGAGCGGCGCTCGCGGGTGGTGCGCCCGGTCACGTACACCGTCGCCCCGGCCGCGCCGAGCTCGACCGCGATCCCCCGGCCCGCCCCGCGCGTCGCTCCCGCGACGAGTGCGACCTTGCCGTTCAATGCCGCTGTTGCCATGCATCCACTCCCGCCCTGATTGCTGTCGGACCGGCGCCCGAACGAACGGACGCGGGCCCATTCTGATACGGGGGTCTGACAACGGGCCCGATCCGCCGCGGAAGCCGCCGGCCGTCCGGCGGCGACCGCCCGCACCGGAACCCGCCCTGTCCGCTCCCGCAGATCATCCGTCACCGCCCACGGCGGGCTCCTCCCCCTCCCCGCGGAGGTTCCAACGAACGGCCGGGTCAGGAGACATGACCCCGGGCAGCAGCTGTGTCGGCTCCGCTCAAGGATTGCGTCGGAGCGATGCGCCCGGCGTCAGCCGGGACGGCGAGCCATCACGTAGGCGCGACGGGTCCCCACCTCCTGTGGGTAGCTCGCCCGCTCAAGCCTCGCCTCCACGATCAAACCGGCCTCCTCCAGCCAGCCGATGACCGTCCCGGTCTCGAAGTAGCGGAAGTCCGCATCGACTTCGTGCCCCCACCACTCGGCCAGGTGCCGTATCTCGGTGCCGACGTGGAACGAGACAAGGACCACGCCGGAAGGACACAGCACGCGCCGCATCTCCTCGAAGGCCGCCCGCATCCTGACGTACCTTGGCGTGATCACTCACTCTTGTCATCGGCCAAGCATCACACGGTAGTTGGTCCAGGCGCACCGCACCGCCCGCAAGCTGCCGGGCCGGCCTGCGCAGCTGGACGCCAAGGACGAAACCACGGAACAGGCCTGGAACAGCGCGGCCGCGGACAGTGGTTGTACCGGCTGTCCGCGGCCGCGCTGCCGGACTCAGCGAACCTCGACCGTCACCAGGTCAGAGGTCCTCTCCCGTACGGGCTGACGGTCGACCGGGCCGGTGAGGCCGTACACCACCGCACGGTATTCCAGGGCGCCGCTGTGCGCGGCCTTGACGTGTGCGGTGGCCTGCGCGTCGGTACCCGTGGCGACCACGGCGCCGCAGGTCACCTGGTGCCACGCCTGCCCACCGCTGCGGCCCTCCAGGCAAACCCGCAGGTAGCTGGCAGCGTCGTCGTCCCCGTGCGCCGTGACCGTGAAGGTCTTGCCGACCTTCGCCGTGTGCGGCGCCGTGATGTCCACACCCCCCTTGGCGAACGCCGGTACGGCGGCCAGAGTCACCGAGGCCAGACCCAGCGCACCAATCACGGCCACACGGCCGCCCCGCGCCTTCATCCCGGCCTTCTTCGTCCTGGTCATGGATTTCCCTCCCGTGGATCTCCCCCGCATGCTGAGAGACCCACCCCCTTCGCGAAAGCGCCCGGTTGCGCCTCGCTACTTACCCAGACGAGCCGGCCGCACCGCCCGGTTGCGCCCCGCCCGGCATCATCACGGATCCACGACAAGACCCGCCGACCGTGCGCGCGCCGCCGAGGTCACGGGAGGCCTCCTCAGTCGAAGTGCTTGAGATGCGGCCAGAGTTGCGCCCAGTCGGCGCGAGGGTCCTGGCAGAGGTAGACCGCGGTGCCGCGGATGGTCTCGCTGTTGCTCAGGCCGCCGGGCAGCGTGTAGGTCGCGACCTTGGTGACCTTCGCCCAGCCACGGCGCAGGTCATCAGCGGTGAAGCTTCCCACGCACAGCGCGGTCGACGGCGATCCGGGCGGCGGCCCCCACAGCGCGTGGTTGTTGTGCCCGCTGTAGACGGGGTTGTCGACCCCGGCCGCGGGCCCGAGGACGGTCAGCGCGCCGGCCTCCCCGTAGTCGCTGGTGAAGATCGGTGTGTCAGGAGGCAGCGGCCCGGCGGCCTCTGCGACCATGTCCACGAACCGGGGCCAGCCGTACGTCTCCATCGGGACGGGGTCCAGCGCACGCAGCGCGCCGGCCGTGCTGACCGGCAGTATCGGCAGGAAGAGCAGGGCCGTGCTGAGCGCGGACGCGGTGAGCAGCGTCGGCCAGGCCCGTCTGCCGCGCGGCGTGTCGGCCGCCTCCACGCGCACCCCGCCCGCCGCGAACAGGCCGGCCAGGGCCGGGGCCGCGTAGTACTGCTTGCCGCCGCTGAGCGTGAAGACGACCACGGCGACGGTGGCGACGGCCAGCACCCAACAGTGCCCACGCTCCCGTGGTGACCACAGGTGCCGTATGCCGATCACCCAGAGGCCGATCAGCAGCATCCCGCCCAGGTACAGCGGTAGCTCCGGGAGCTTGGCGAGCGAACCGAGCGTGCCGCCCTGTTGCCGTGAGAGCTGGCCGGCCATGTCCAGGTTCGGCCAGTGGTGCGACGCGTCCCAGAGCACGTTCGGCAGTGCGATCAGCACCGCGAGCAGCCCCGCCAGCCAGGGCCCACGCGTACGCAGCACCTCCCGCCGGAACAGTGCCAGGCCCACGGCGATCCCGGCGAGCAGCACGGCGACCGTGTCCTTGTTCTCCAGACCGATCCCGGCCACCAGACCCGCGCACAGCCAGGCGCGCACGGTGCCGAGTCGCAGCGCCCGCGCCACGAGCACGAACAGGGCCACCCAGACCAGTTGGTCGATGACCGTGGGGCCGAAGAACGACGAGCCGCCGACGAAGATCGGGCAGGTGGCGATCGCCGCGGTGGCGATCGCCTGCGCGCGTCCGCGTCCGCCGAGCTCCGCGGTGAGCAGCGCGGTCAGCAGGGTGCAGCCGCCCTGTGCCGCCACCGCGAGCACGCGCAGTGGCACCAGTCCGCCCTCGCCGGGAAGCGCAGCGGCCAGCCTCGCCAGCACAGGGGTGAGCGGCGGCTGGTCGACATAGCCCCACGCGAGGTGGCGGCCGCAGATCACGAAGTAGAACTCGTCGCCGTCCCAGCCGTAGCGCGTGGCCACGGCCAGGTGCACGGCGACGGCGATCGCCAGGACCGCGGCGATCGGCCTCCACGCGAGCGGAGCTCGACGGCTGCGGGCGGCCGGCTCAGCCGCCGCGTTCGCCGGTAACGCAGAAGTCTCAGTCATTCAGGTGCTCCGAAGAGTGGCGGGTCGGTGAGGAAAGCGCCGGCCGGCAGGAACGCGGCCGGCACGAGATGACGGACGGTGCGGCGGCAGTCCTCGTCGGAGAGCATCGCCGAATCCGGGTCGCCGTGCCGGTGCATGGCGAACCAGGCGATGGTCTCGACGATGAAGCGAGCCGCGGCCGGCACATCGGGCACCGGGCGCAGCAGCCCCGCGTCGATGCGTGCACTCAGGAACTCTCCGAGCCGGGCCAGCATCCCGCGCCGCGTCTCGACGAAGTACCACTGGGCCAGCTCGGGCAGGTCGGCGGAGCAGCGGTCGAACAGCGCGAGGACGGTCCTGTTCTGTTCGACGAACCCGTAGATCCCTTCCACGATCTCGGCCAGCTCCCGGCCGGCCGACGGCCCCGGCGGCCGGCCCAGGGACCGGGCGAGATCCGCGAACCCGCTGTGGGCGGCCGCCCACGCCTTGACCTCCGTGACGATCCGCTCGGGAGGGGGCGCCGTGACGGGCGGCCGCAGGGACTCGACGGCCTGCGGATCGAGGACGCGCAGCAATGCGAGGTACAGGAGTGCTTGCTTGCTGTCGGCGTAGGTGTAGACGGCACCGTGGCTCAGCCCCAGGGCGCCGGCCACATCGGATATCCCGGCCGGGCGGAAACCCTTGGTGATGAACACTCTCACCGCGGCGTCCGCGATCTGGCTCAACGGCCGGGCAGGGACTCTTCCACGCATGCCGGGAGCGTAGATTGACTGACTCAGTCAGTCAACTGACGGCCGCAACCCTGCTCGGAGTCGAACAGGCTCACCCCGCCCGTGTCCGACGCGCGTTCAGGAACCTTCCCTCGAAGACCGCTTCCCCGGTGTGCGCACCGGGAGATGAGGCCACCCGTGGAGGCCGCACGTTCAACTGGTCCGGTTGAATGGACACATGGGAAGAGACCGAGGCCAGAAGCGGATTCCGTTCGGCCTGCCGAAGGACATCGTTCTGCTGGCAACACCGAGTGGCTGGCGCCACAGCATCACCGCCACAGACGGCGCCCTCTTCTGCGGCCGACTGTCGAGGGTTCCCGTCGAGGCTGATGCCGAGCAGGCCAAGGACGGCGCCGCCGCGATGCTGCTGGAACTCGGGCGCGAGTTCCACGGAACCGCTCTCGAGGTCATGTGGGAACCCACTCAGCTGCCGGGCTCCTTGAGCGGCCGCATCCAGCAGCGTCCTGAACCGCACGCTGGTGAAGCCGCCCCGCACACAACCGGGCGTTGAACAACAAGGTCAGCTTGTTCCTTAACGTTGAGCTTGATCGCGTTCGGTCAGTGTCTCGGGGCGTTTGACGGTCTTGCCTACGTCGTAGCGGGTGGCAGGGCGGCGGTTTCGGCTTCCTGATGGCCGTCCCGGTCCTGGCCGGGACGGTTTGGGTGCACGGGCCGGACAGCCCAGTTGGGGTCGGATGTTCCGGAACCCGCGGCGGACGCGCGTCGGGGTCAGTGTGCCCGCACGGTGCGGCTTCTCCCAGGGCTTGTGCTGGTCTCTTGCGAGCGGCAGCGCGAGGCGGAGCTGGGTGTGCGCCGTGATGACCAGCCAGGTCCAGCGGTCGGCCGCCTCGGGGTTACGCAGCCGTGGGCGGGTCCACCCGAGGGTCTGCTTGAACAGGCGGAAGGTGTGCTCCAGGTCGAATCTCCGCAGGTAGCAAGACCAGACGAAGTCGACGTCAGCGGCGGTGGCGCCGGTACGCGAGGACCACAGCCACACCGGGGGCGCGTCGCGGTCGCCGGGCAGGTGCTCGACCTTGAGGCGGATCAGGGTGCCCTCGACGAGCGGGAGTTCGCCGTCCAGGTCGATCCATGCGGAGCGGTGAGTGAGCCTGGGATGGACACGGTCCCACGCGCGGGCCTCGGCCTTGCCGTAGCGGCCGGTGTCGTTCGCCGTGGTGACCGCGGGCTCGGGCCAGGTCTCGGGTTTGGCGAGGCGGAACTCCGGCCCGTGCTTCGGCGGCCGGCCGCCCTTCGGCTGGTAGACCCGCGGTGGGGTCGGCAGCCGCAGAACGCGGTCGGAGCGCAGGCGTCCGACCAGCTCGACCGGCAAGTTCCGCAGCAACCAGGCCAGGCGCATTACGTCGTAGCCGGCGTCCATCACGATCAGGATGTCCCGGTCCCCAGGCAGCCACTGGCCAGCAGCGATGAGGCGCTCGACCACCGCGCGCAGCTGGCCGGCGGTCACGGCTGCGGCGTCGTCCTCGGGGCCGAGGCGGACCGCGTCCAGGATCGCAGTCCACGAGGTGCGGCCCGGCGATAGGGCGGCGATGAAGGAGTACGGCCAGCCCGGGATGATCTGCGCTGCCGCGCGGGAGCGGCCGTGGACGTGGCAGAACAGCCGCTCGGGCGAGCACGCGGCGTCCGAACGCAGCCACGGCGAGACGTCCACGGTCAGCACGAGCCGCCCGTCGAAGCGGGGCAGCGGCAGGCCGGCCAGTAGCTCACGCAGCCGGTCCGCGTCCAGGCGGCCGTGGTTGAGGGCGGCGTAGAGGGATCCGTAGCCGCGGCGGTGCTCGGCGGTCAACGACAGCTCCACCGGTGTCTTCACCGGCCCGTCCGCGCACAGCAGCGCGTCGGTCAGCTCGAAGAACGCGTCAGCCCGTGCGGACAGGCAGCCGTAGAAGTCCATCCGGAAGTGTGACAGTTGCGCGAACGCGTCCCGTTCGCTAATCCGCTGCAGCACACTCATCGCCACGGCCCCGTCGTCGATTCCTTGATCTCGTCGCAGAGTTCAGGATCACTACAGGGCCGCCCTCACGTCCGGCGATCACACGATCGAGTGACCTCGTCCGAGGCAGTGATCAACCGAACCTTGGCGGGGCAGCACAGCTGAGTGGCCGGAACCACGGTGATACGGTCGCTGGCCGTGACAGAGCCGCTTCCAGAGTTCCCGTATCACCCCGACCCGGCGGCCACCGGTGCCGTCGTCCCGTCCCACGGAGTGCAGTTGCTGCAGTCGGGCCCGCGGCTACATCTACACCGGACCCGTCTACGCAGCGGAGAACCTCCGCGATCGGTTGTGTCCCTGGTGCATAGCGGACGGAAGTGCGGCCGAACGCTTCGAGGCCCAGTTCACAGACGTGGTCGACGATGTTCCGCTGGACCGGCTGTTCGCGATCACGCAACGTACGCCAGGATTCAGCGGGTGGCAGCAGGAACACTGGATGATCCACTGCGGCGACGGCGCGGCCTTCCTCGGAAGCGCCGGAGCAGCCGAGCTCGTGAACTACCCCGAAGCATGGGCATCAGTGCGGCAAGAGCTCAGTCACGGCCCCTGGGCCTCGTCGCAGGCCGAGCAGTACCTCATGGCGTTGTCCAAGAACGGCCAGCCGACCGCCTACCTCTTCCAGTGCCGAGTCTGTGGCACCCACCTCGCATACGCAGACGCCACGTAGCCTCTGGAACCGGGTGAGAGGTTAAGGAACAAGGTCAGTACCTGTTCCCGAACCCCCGTGGGTGCTGAACACACCCCAACGGCGTCCGGGTTCTGTGCCGCACGGCAGGATATGCGGACACGTTGTTGTGGATGGGGGACCAAGTGACCGAGGTGTCAATGGAGTTGCTGGCCGAGTTGATGGTCGACAGCGCGGCGCCGCTGTACCCCGCGGTCTCGCCGGACGGCTCCCTGGTCGCCTACGCGGTGAAGACCGTCGGCGTCAGAGAGCGTCTGGTGAGTGCGCTGTGGGTGGCGGATGCCGCCGGTGGTCCGGTTCCGCGTCAGTTGACTGACGGTAGCGCATGGGTCGGGGCTCCTCAGTGGGCTCCGGACTCGCGGTCTCTGTACTTCGTCACCGGTCGGCAGTTGCACCGTCTGCGGCTCGATGACGGGTCGGCGGAAGCGGTGACCGCCTGGCGCGGCGGCGTCGCCGGTTTCCGACCGCTGGCCGACGGCCGGGCGGTCGCCGTGGTCGCCGTCGACGAACCGGACGCCGAGGACGAGCGCAGGCGGGCTGAGGGCGATGACGCGGTGGTGTGGGACGAGCGTGCGCACCCGGCACGCCTGCGACTACTCGACCTTGACAGCCGCCGGATGCGCCTGGTGGCCGCCCTCGGTGAGCGGCACGTGGTGGAGGTGGTGCAGCGGCCGGACGGCGGCCCGCTGGCGGTGCTCAGCTGGGCGGACCCGGAAGAGGACTCCGGCGCCTTCGCCGCGGAACTGCACCTGGTCGACCCGCACACCGCCGCGGTGCACGACCTGGGCCCGGTCGGTATGGACGCCTGCTCACCGACCTGGTGGCGGGCCGAGGAGGTGTGGCACCTGTCCTGTCTGGCGACCACGCCGCCCGGGCCGGTCGGCGGAACGGCGGTCTTCGACATCACCGTGCCGGATGCCGGGCCGGCGCCGGAGCACCGCAACCTGACCGCGGGGATGTCCGTCTGCCCGACGGAGCTCGTGCAGGTCGCCGAGGGCACGCCGCTGGCACTGTTCGCCGACGGGCTGGACACCGCGCTGTACCGACTGGACCCGGCCGGTACGGCCTTTCGGCCGGTGGCCACCCGGCAGGGCATCGCCCACGCCCTCACCGCCAGCCGGACCGGCGAGACGGTCGCCATGCTCGCGGGCGCAGCCGACGAACCGAAGAACGTCCACGCCGGGCCGCCCGGCGGCCCCCTGACCCGGGTGAGCGACACCCGGCCCGAAGTGCGAGAGGTCCGGTGGGGCCACCAAGAACGCCTGTCCTACCAGGCCTCGGACGGACTCACCCTGGACGGGCTGCTGCTCCTGCCGCCCGGTACGAGTCGTCAGGACGGCCCGTTCCCGCTGATCACCCTGGTCCACGGTGGGCCTTACGGACGGTACGCCGACGAGTTCCAGTTCCACATCGAACTACCACCGGCACAGTGGCTCGCGGTCGCGGGCTACGCCGTCTTCCTGCCCAACCCGCGCGGCAGCCAGGGCCGTGGCCACGCCTTCGCCGCGGCGGTGGCGGGCGCGGTCGGCGGAGCCGAGTGGAACGACATCACCGACGGCATCGATCTGCTCGTCACGGAAGGGGTCGCGGACCCGGATCGGCTGGGGATCGGCGGCTGGAGCCACGGCGGCTTCATGGCCGCCTGGGCGGTGGCGCAGACCGACCGGTTCAGGGCGGCTGTGATGGGCGCCGGAATCAGCGACTGGGGCATTCAGAACGCGGTCGGCGACCAAGGAGCCGACCGGGAGTCCGCGCTGAGCGGCAGCTGCGGCTGGGAGGGACCGGGCCCTCACCCCCATGACCGGGTCAGCCCCCTCTCCTACGCCGCACGCATCCGCACCCCGGTGCTGATCCTGCACGGCGAGGACGACACCAACGTCCCCCTCAGCCAGGCCGTGCTCTTCCACCGAGCCCTGCGGCACTTCGGCGTCGAGCACCAGTTCGTCGTCTACCCGCGGGAGGGGCACATGATCAGCGAACGAGCCCACCGGCTCGACCTGCTCCGCCGCACCCGCGCATGGTTCGACCGCCACCTCGGCTCCCCCCCGACGCCACGCACCGTCGGCCCTACGGCATGACGTCCTCCAGCCACACGGGGCCGAGCCGGAGAAGCGAGGGTAGGCAGGCCGAAAGGGGCCCGGTGCGTGTGCACCGGGCCCCTTCCGGGTGAAGCTGCGGGGAGCCGTGGGTCGGCTTAGTACCAGTGGTGGGCGGCCCAGAAGGACCAGGCGGCGTTCGGGCTGCCGTAGCGCTCACACATGTACTTGTAGGCCCACTTGATCTGGGTGGTCGGGTTGGTCTTCCAGTCCGCACCCTCGGAGGCCATCTTGGAGGCCGGCAGGGCCTGGCCCAGACCGTAGGAACCGCTGCTCGGGTTGGTCGCGGTGACGCTCCAACCGCTCTCGTGCGAAATGATGTTGCTGAAGGAGGCCAGCTGGTCCGCCGGAACGATGCTCGCGGCGATCTGCTGCGGGGTGGCAGCGGACGCGGCGGTCGGGGCGACCACGGCACCGATGGTGGCCACACAGGCGGCACCGGCGAACAGGGCGGCGGACTTACGCAGACGAGCGGTGAACGAAGCAGACAAGAGCGGTCCTAAGTCAGGGGACAGGAATACACACCCGCACAACCCCCGAATCAGGGGGATGGTGCACCCGGTGTGGCCCGGCACCTGGATCGTTTGGTTCAGACGGACTGAATCCGCGTGATCCGAGCCGGTCGGCCACGAGCCGGGCGAGAAGCCCGATGCGTCGTGGCGACTGAAGCCATTGTTAGCGGGCCGGGCGGCGCTCTCCAAGGCCCCGGAAACGCCCCGTCCACGACGCGGCGTCGTAGCACCACCACCGACCGCCGCCCACAGGCCACACCCGCCTACCCCCCAACCCGCCCCCCAAACCCCACCCCCGAACTCTCTCCCGAACACCGTGATCACGGCCCTGAGCTGCGCCGATGCCGCACCGGTCGACCGGTGGGGCGTCGGGTGCCCCCGAGGCGGTGACCCCGGCCGGCAGGGCGCCGCGCAGCCGGTGGGCGCGGGCGACTATGCCCGGTAGTGGACCCCTGGCCGGCTGTGGCCACCGTCACGGGCGATCTAAACCTATTCACCGCATTTCATCCGTTTTGGGCATCTGCGGAACCCGAAGGACCCCCGGTAAAAGGTGACCCAGGCCACCGGAAAGCGAGTGGCCCGGGTCACGAACAATGCTGTGGCGCAGACCACAAATAGCCATGTGACGCGGGACACGGAAAGCTCCGCCCGAGAACCGCCCCGCGCCTGCGGTCGGTGCCGCCGCACCCCGGGGTACGGCGGCACCTTTGCCCTTCGGGAGCTCAGCCGATGAGTTGGGCCTGGAAGACGGCCTGGTTGAAGAAGGCCTTGGCGTCCTTGATGAGACCCGCGTCGTCGAGTTCGTAGATGTTGATGCCGGACCAGTTGACCGGCGTGCCACTCGGAGTGACGGCGGCGCCACTCCAGGAAACGGCGACCTGGTTGCCGACTGTGTGCGCCTCGTGAGGGGTCAGCCCGAGGAAGGGCTGGAAGTTGGGCAGGACGGAGGCGATGAAGTCGCGGATCGCGGCGCGTCCGGTGATGGGCGGGGTCCCGACCGGGTCGTGGAAGACGCCGGTTTCGGCGAACGCCCCGGCCCAGGCATCGACATCACCTGCCTGGGAGGCGCGGAAGAACTGAAGTACTGCCGGGGGCATGGCCGGAAACGTCATGGGAGGTCCTTCGGGTCACGGAGAGGGAGGAGGGAAACGCAAGGCGCAGCAAGGGAGTTGGGCGGCCGGAGGTGCCCGCGTCGCGGCTCGGCCACCGTTCACCTCGCTGCCGCCCCGGGCCGGGGCGGCCACGGCTCGATCTGAGCGGCGGGGGGCTGGCGGCGCCTGCCGCCGCCGGTGAGGTGTACGGCGAGCGCGAGGGCGGCGGCGAACGCGAGGACCGCGCACACACCCGGCCAGCCGCGAAGGGCGTAGGCGCGGATACCCAGCCAGGACCCGGCGCTGCCGCCGAGGAACGAGCAGGTCATATAGGCGGTGTTCAGGCGGCTGCGGGCCTCGGGGCGCAACCGGAAGATGCGGGCCTGGTTGGCGACCTGGCTGCACTGCACCGCGACGTCGAGCAGCAGGAGCCCACCCGCCAGTGCCATCAGCCCCGCCGTGCCGCCCAGGGTGCCCGCGGTGAGCGCGGCCGCCGCGGCGAGGGTCCCGAGGATGCACCACAGATTGACCCGGTCCGCGCCGTGCCGGTCGACCCAGCGTCCTGCCGCCGGGGCACAGAACATGCTGGCCGCGCCGATCAGCGCCAGCGCGCCGACCGTCTGTCCGTTCATGCGGTAGAGCGGGCCGGTGATCAGCAGGGCGAGGGCGGTCCAGGCGGCGCTGAAGCCGCCGAACAGGGTGGCCTGGTACAGCGCGGAGCGTCGCAGCTCCGCCTGTGTGCGCAGCATCCGTGCGCTGGCGGCGAGCAGGGACACGTAGCGGTCGCGTACGGCCGGGGTGGTGGCGGGCAGAGCCTTGGCGAGGGCCAGGGAGAGCAGTGCGGTCAGCACGGCGGCGATCAGATAGGGAGCGCGCCAGCCGAGCTGTTCGCCGAGCACGCCGCCGAAGGTGCGGGCCAGCAGAATTCCGCCGATCAGACCGCCCTGGAGGGTCCCGATCACGCTGCCCTGCCGGCCGTCTGCGGCCAGGCCTGCCGCCATGGGCAGCAGTAGCTGCGGTACGACGGTGGTCACGCCGACCACCGTGCTCGCCGCGAGGAGCAGGCCGGTGGCCGGGGCGAGCCCTGCGGCCAGCAGGGCGAGGCTGGTCGCGGCGAGCAGCGCGGTGATCAGCGGGCGGCGCGGGAGCCGGTCGCCCAGCGGAACCAGCAGGAAGATCCCGGCGGCGTAGCCGAGTTGGGTCAGTGTCGCCACTTTCGCCGCCGCGTCCGGCGCGATGCCCAGGCCGTGGGCGATGAGCGGCGTGATGGCCTGCGGGAAGTAGACGTTGGCCACGCTGACGCCGCAGGCCAGCGCCATGACCAGCGGAAGCCGGCGGCCCGGCCCTGCCGGTGCGGACGGGGTGGCCGATGCGGGTGAGACGGGTGATGTGAGCAGGGTGGGAGAGGCGGGTGGGGCGGGCGGATCGTTCCGGGGCATCACAGCTCCAATCGAACGAACTAGATAGTTCGGATCGGGGAAGAGCGTTGCAGACCGCCCGGCGCTCGTCAAACGAACCAGTTCGTTACAATCCCTCCATGGCCTACGACTCGACGGCAACCAAAGAGCGGATCCTTGCGGCGGCGGCCGCCGAATTCGCCGCACACGGCGTCGCCGGCGCGCGTGTGGACCGCATCGCCGCCCAGGCCCAGGCCAACAAGCGCGCGATCTACGACTACTTCGGCGACAAGAACAAGCTCTTCGCAGCAGTCCTCGAACACCTCATGGCCGACCTCGCCCAGGCCGTCCCGCCCGGTAGCGACGACCTCCCCGCCTACGCCGAGCGGCTCTTCGACTACCACCGCGCCCACCCCGAGGCGCTGCGCCTGCTCCTGTGGGAGGCTCTCGAGCTCGGCGACCAGCCCGTCCCCGGAGAGGAGGCCCGCACCAGGCACTACGAGGAGAAGATCCAGGCCGCCGCCGATGCGACCGATGCCGCCGCGGACCAGGACGGCGACGCCCGGACCCGCCTGTTCCTCACCCTCGGCCTGGTCGGCTGGAGCCTTGCCATGCCCCAGCTGCGCCGCATGATCCTCGGCCCCGACCAGTCGCTGGACCGCCTCCGCCCCGCCATCGCACAGGCCGTACTCGCCATCTCCGCACCTCACACGCCGACTGACGGGAAGTAGCCGCCCGGCTTCGCCGCCACAGCCGGGCGCCGACACCCGTTCGTGCAAGCCGATGTGCCGGACCATGCCCTTGATCCGCATATGCGGGACCGCGTTACGACGACTTGACCCCGACACCGGTCTCAAGGTCTAACCTGCGAGGCGCGAGATACGAACAGGCAGTCCAGCAGGACGACTTCGACGTCTTCTCGGGAACGGCCCGGACACCGGGCCGGACATGGACGGCCCACAGGACCGACACACGGGAGAACGCTGGTGGCTCAGGAATCGACGGCCGTGGTGCTCGGAGGTGGCGGCCTCGCCGGGATCGGCTGGACCATCGGGGCGCTCGCCGCGCTCCAGGAGTGCGGGGTGCTCCGGCTGGACTCCGTCGGCCACGTGATCGGGACCTCCGCCGGTGCCGCCGTGGCGGCCGCCGTGCTCCAGGCCGGATCGGCGGGCGCCGAGTACGACAGGGCGGTGCGCAAGACCCGCCGCAACCGCGAACTCGCCCCAGCGGTAGCCCTGGCCGACGTGTTCCCGGACGTGATGGCCGTCCACGGCAGCGAGGACTCCGTGGCGGTGAAGACCGAGCGTCTCATCCGGCTGTCCCGGGAGCGATCCGGAGTCGATCCGTCCCTGCGCCGTGACGCGGTCGCCCGGCGGGTCGAGAGGGACTGCTGGCCCGACGGCCGGTTCGACATCACCGCCGTGCGCGCTGACGGCAGCAGGACCGTCTTCAGCCGCGGATCGGGGGTCGGCCTGGTGGACGCCCTCACCGCCAGCTGCGCCGTGCCCGGGCTGTGGCCGGTGGTCCGGATCGACGGCGAGGACTACATCGACGGTGGAACGTTCTCCCTCACCAACGCCGAACTCGCCCGTGACGCCGACCAGGTGATCGTGTTCCAGCCGATGCCGGAGCTTCCGGCGTACGCGAGCGCGGAGCGTCAGGAAGTCCTGGACCGCGCCGTGGTGATCGAGCCGTCCGAGCGGGCCCGTGTCGGATTCGGCTCCGATCCGTTCGACCCCGATGTGCGGGGCGTGGCCGCCGTACTCGGCTACGAGGACGGTCTCGCGGCGGTGGAGGCCGTGGCAGCGCTGACCGGAAGGTGAGCTCCGCGGGCGACGCATCGACGAGGGTGGCGGTGAAGCCGGGTCTCTGGAAGCACCCGGCCTTCCCGCCGGGACGGTCAGCCGGGCTTGACGACCGCATCTCGTCCGACCCAACCCGGCAGTCCCACCCGGGAGTTCACCCTCAGGTGCGATCGGACAGCGCACCACCGGCACCCCGGGCGGGTGACCTCGAGTCCACCGCGAGGGCCCGCCCTGGATGGGCCGCCGACCGATGTCGGCCCGGTCCGCGCCGCCATGGCAGGCGAGACGATACGTATTGTTTTGACAGGTGAGCTGACGGCGCGTCAGGCTGCCAGGTGCAGGATGCGTAACGACGTACGAGGAGAGGACCCGGTATGTCCCGCCCAGCACACATCGCCATGGTCAACGTCCCGGCGCACGGCCATGTCAACCCCAGCCTGGAGGTGATCCGGGAGTTGGTCGACCGCGGCCACCGGGTCAGCTACGTCAACGACCCGTCGTTCGCCGAGCAGATCGAGTCCACCGGCGCCCGGCTCGTGCCCTACGACACGACCCTGCCGTTCCTCAACGGCGCGGTCGACCCCGAGGCCGCGGCCAATGTGCACGGCATAATCCTGGAGGACGCGAAGGCGATGCTGCCCCGACTGCGGGAGGCCTTCCAGGACGACCGGCCCGACCTCGTCCTGTACGACTTCATGGCGTACGCGGGCCGGGTGATGGCCGACGGCTGGGGCGTGCCGTCCATGGCGATCTCGCCGTCCATGGTCACCTGGGACGGGTTCGAGAAGGACATGGCTGACCAGTTCCAGGTGGCGCGGGATTCCCTGGCGGCCGAGCGGTACCCGGAGCGGTTCGCTCAGTGGCTGGTCGAGAACGGGCTGGAGCCCCGCGACCCGTTCGCGTACATGCTGCACCCGGATCGCGGGGTCGCGCTCATCCCGAGGGCGCTCCAGCCCAGGATCGACCTGGTGGATCAGGAGGTCTTCTCCTTCGCCGGGCCCTGCCTCGGCCCGCGCGAGTACCAGGGCGGCTGGACCCGTCCGGAGGGCGCGGAGAAGGTGCTGCTGATCTCGCTCGGTTCGGCCTTCACCCACCAGCCCGGCTTCTACCGCGAGTGCCTGAAGGCCTTCGGCGACCTGCCCGGCTGGCACGTCGTTCTCCAGGTCGGCAAGGCGACCGACCTGGCCGGGTTGGGAGAGATCCCGGCCAATGTCGAGGTGCACCGCTGGGTGCCGCAGTTCGCCGTGCTCCAGCAGGCCGATGCCTTCGTGACCCACGCCGGGATGGGCGGATGCAGCGAGGGTCTGTACTGCGGGCTGCCGATGGTCGCGGTACCGCAGGCCGCCGACCAGTTCATCAACGCCGACCGGCTGGTCGAGCTGGGCGTCGGGCGCCGGCTGGACACCGCGGAGGCCACCGCCGAGGCGCTGCGCTCCGCCGTGCTGGAGCTGACCGGCGACCCGGCGGTGGCGGCCCGGCTGGCCGAGATCAGCCGCGAGGTGCGCGCGGGCGGCAGCTCGGCCAAGGCCGCCGACCTGATCGAGGCGGCACTGGCCTGATCATGCGGTCGTCGCCGCCCAGACCGCCGGGGCGGCGGCGACAGCCCGGTGCGAGAGGTACGGCCCGGCGCGAGAAGTGGGGCGCGGTCGTGCCCGCCGACCGGTTCGGCCGGGGCTCACCAGCCCCGGCCGGCTTGCCGGAGTCCCGTCGGCCGACTCCGGGGCGCAGCCGGAGCATCGTTCGGCCGACCGGGCCCACAGAAGTACATCGCACACGGATGACCGTGAAACCGCAGCCAGGAACGGCCACACCTCGGCACTCCGCACGGGATCCGTCAGTCGACCCGCTCTGCGCTACGAGCCGGGTGAGCCGCGTGGCGGGCATTGATCAACCGGCATAGCCTGACCGAAGTCTGATTTTCGGCCCACGTCGACGCGGCGGAAGGGTGAGGATCTTGAGTGCCTCCGATGGCGAGCGGCCGGAACTCCGGGTGGGCCCCGTCTCCACGGGCGAGCCGCAGTTCGACCCGTACCACCACCCCGCTGCGGGCTGGGGAGCGGCCAAGAGCGTCACCAACGTGCTGGTTCGCGAGGGCGCACTGGTCGACGGCCCGCGGGCCGTCATGAAGATGAACCACGAGAACACCGGCTTCGACTGCCCCGGGTGCGCCTGGCCCGACGACACCAAGGGCCTGAAGCTGGACATCTGTGAGAACGGCATCAAGCACGTCACCTGGGAGATGACCCGCAAGCGGGTCGGCCGCGAGTTCTTCGCGGCCCACACGGTGAGCGAACTGTCCGGGTGGAGCGACTTCGCGCTCGAGGACCAGGGCCGGCTGACCGAGCCGATGGTCTACGACCCGGGCACCGACCGCTACGTCCCGATCAGCTGGAAGGACGCCTTCGAACTGGTCGGCCGTACCCTGCGCGAGCTGGACGACCCGAACCAGGCCGCCTACTACACCTCCGGCCGGCTGGGCAACGAGGCGACCTTCCTGTACCAGCTGATGGCCCGTGAGCTGGGTACCAACAACCTGCCCGACTGCTCCAACATGTGCCACGAGGCCAGCGGCCGGGCCCTCCAGGCCTCCCTGGGCACCGGTAAGGGCACGGTGGACCTCAAGGACTGGGAGGCCACGGACGCGCTGTTCATCATCGGCGTCAACGTCGCCTCCAACGCGCCCCGCATGCTCACCTCGCTGGTCAAGGCCCAGCACCGCGGCGCGCAGATCGTGCACATCAACCCGATCGTCGAGGCCGCCGCCCGTCGTGCCATCGTGCCGCACGACTTCATGGACATGGCCCTCTTCAAGTCCACCCGGACCAGCACCCTCAACCTCCAGGTGCGCATCGGTGGCGACATGGCGCTCATCCGAGGCATCGCCAAGGCCGTCCTGGAGCAGTCGCACTCCGACCCCAAGGCGCTGGACGGCGAGTTCATCGAGCGTCACACCGCCGGCTTCGACGAGTACAAGGCCCTCTGCGAGGCCACCTCGTGGGAGGAGATCGAGCGCCAGTCCGCCATCTCCCGCGCGGACATCCTCAAGGCCGCCCGGATCTACCGCGACGCCGACCGGTCCATCTTCAGCTGGTGCCTGGGCGTCACCCAGCACGAGCAGGGCGTCAGCGCCGCCCGGGAGATCATCAACCTGCTGCTGCTCCGCGGCAACCTGGGCCGCGAGGGCGCGGGCCCCTCCCCGGTGCGCGGCCACAGCAACGTCCAGGGCAACCGCACCTGCGGCATCGACCACCGTCCCACCGAGGAGTTCCTGGACCGCCTCGCCGCGGTCTGCGGGATCGACCCGCCGCGCAAGCACGGCCTGGACACCGTCGGCACCCTCCAGGCGATGCACCGCGGCGACCTGAAGGTGTTCATCGGCATGGGCGGCAACTTCGCCCTCGCCGTACCCGACAGCCCGCACACCTACGAGGCACTGCGCGGGTGCGACCTCACCGTCCAGGTCAGCACCAAGCTGAACCGCAGCCACCTGGTGCACGGCAGGCAGGCGCTGATCCTGCCCTGTCTGGGCCGCACCGAGAAGGACCACCAGCGCGGCGGCCTCCAGAGCACCTCCGTCGAGGACTCGATGAGCATGGTGCACCTGTCGGTCGGCATGAAGAAGCCCGCCTCGCCGCACCTGCTCTCCGAGCCCGCCATCATCGCCGGCATGGCCCGTGCCGCGCTCCCCGGCAGTACGACCCCGTGGGAGTGGTACATCGAGGACTACGACCGCATCCGCGACACCATGGCCCGGGTCCTCGACGGCTTCGAGGACTTCAACCGCCGGGTGCGCCTGCCACTCGGCTTCCGCATCAAGCAGCCCGCCCGTGAACTGGTCTTCCTCACCCCGTCCGGGCGCGCGGAGTTCTCCCACGCCCCGCTTCCGGACGTCGTCCCGCAACCCGGCATGCTGGCGCTGGGCACCATGCGGTCCCACGACCAGTGGAACACCACGATCTACTCCGACAACGACCGCTACCGCGGCATCAGGAACCTGCGCGAACTCGTCTTCATGAACAGGGACGACATGCGCGAGCGCGGGATCGAGGAGTTCGCCCCGGTCGACATCACCGCCTTCGCCCGGGACGGGAGCACCCGTTCCCGCAACGGCTTCCTCGCGATCCCGTACGACATCCCGCGCGGAAACGCACTCGGCTACATGCCCGAGATGAACGTGCTGCTCGCGCTCTGCGACTACAGCACGGAGAGCGACCAGCCGATCATGAAGCACCTCAAGGTCACCATCACCGCCGCCACCTGATCGGCGGTCACCGTCATCGGCCGAGCCGGTCCAGCAGCAGGTACGCGCGCTGTTCCGCGGCCGCGAGCCTGGCGGGATCGATCCCCGCCGGCCACAACTCGCCCGCTGCGGCGTCGTCGGCCGCCCGCAGCTCCACCACCGCCGAGGCCAGGTCCGCCTGGACGGCCGGGAGCAGCTGCTCCGCACGGTCCTCCAGCGCCCGCTCCGCACGGGCGGTCGCCTCCAGGCATGCCGCCAGCGCCCGTTCCACCCGGACCGCGGCCCGGTCGTGGACCACCAGCAGTGCACAGAGCAACCCGATGGCGATGCCCAGAACGCTGCTCAGCGCCCGGTCCCGGATGAGCCGCTCGGCCGGAGCCGGCAGGGTCAGATCGGTGAGCAGCAGCGCCATCGGCGTGAGAAAGACCACGCCCAGGCCGTAGTTGCGGGCGACCATGTCCTCCAGCAGGAACTCCAGCGCCACGATCACGAGGACGAGCTCCGTGGGAGTCGGCTGGAGCTCCAGGACACCGAGGGCGATGGCCAGTCCGGCGACCGTGCCGAGGGTGCGCTGGACGGTACGGTGCGCCGTTGTCCGGATGTCGACCGAGTGCAGTACCGCGGCGGCCGAGATCGCGGCCCAGTAGGCGTGTCCGAGGTGCAGGGCCACGGCGAGGCCGCCCGCGACGCCGGTGCCGAGGACCATCCGCAGCGCGGGGACCAGAAGGACCGCCCGGCGGCTTTCGCGTCTGTGGTGCTTCCCCGTCAGCAGTTCGGCGGCGCGCAGTTCTGCGGCGCGCCGGGTGGCCGGACCGGCCGGGCGCGGCCCGGTCCCGGCGGCAAAGTCCACTCCCCCGGCCCGTGCCGCCGTCACCGGAGACGACAGCTGGGGCACGAGCGGAGGGTCCCGGCGGCGCCGGTCCGCCAGGAGCCTGGCCTGCCGGCGCAGGTACGGCGCCAGTGGTGCGAAGTCCTCGGCCGGCTGGCGCGCGGAGCCGATCAGCAGCGACCACGAGAGATCGGTCAGGTGCACGCACAGCCCGGTCCGGTCGTCCAGGCCGGCGGCCGTCGGCGGCGCGATGCCGAGGGACTGGTACGCCTGCAGGACGGCCGCGGTCGCCCGGGCCCGGGTGCGCCCGCCGGGGTGCCCGGTGCCGGTGCCCTCCAGCAGATCGGCGAGCTCGTGCAGGGCGGCGGCCACGGCGAGCCGCCGGGGATGGTCCGGGTGCACGAACCGGCCCGCCATGGCCAGGCCCCAGGCCAGGGCCGCGCCCGCCGCGGCCACCCCGGTCTGGGGAAGGATGTCGGCGGGGTCGGGCGAGCCGTTGGCCGCCACCGCGAAGGAGAAGAGCAGCAGCACCGCACCGAGCCCGCCAAGCCCCGCGGCGTCACAGGTGAACTTGGCCGTCCCCGCCACCACGGCCGTCGCCACGACCACCACGGCCGCGCCGGCGCCCCCCGCCCGTGGATCGGCTGCCACGGCCAGCGCGGAACCGCCGCCCACACACGCCGTCATCGCCAGCGCGACGACCGCGAGTACCCGGGCCCGGCGCGGGTAGGGCATGTTGCGCCCGAACGTGGTGGTGAAGGCGCCGAGCATGGCGTAGACGGCCAGATCGACCTTCCCGGCCAGCGCCAACGGCAGTGCCGGCAGTGCCATGGCCAGTGCGGCGCGGAGCGCGAACGGCGCCGCACCCTCGACCCTGTTCAGGGCGAGCGCACCTCGCGGGGAGAGCACGCGCGCCACGGCGGCCGCCGAGCGCCGCCAACCGCTCCCGGTCATGGCGGGAAGGCGAGGTCGCGAACTGGGCATATCGGGTGTATACCACCGGCTCCGGGCCGGGTCGTGGATCACCCGGAGCGTCGGCGGTGGTGACCAGGCCGTCGGCCTGCTGTTCGCGCTCCCACAGGGCGTGGGGCCGACCGTCCTGGCGGGTGATCAGTTCGGTCCAGCCGCCGCGTAGCGTGGAAATGGCGTCCGCCGTGGTGGCGGCCGGCATTTCACACCGGCTGTACCGTTCGGGTTCCTCCGCCGGATCAGCGGGGTGCCGAGCGGGTGATCGCGGTGAGGGCGTGCTGGAGGGCGGAGTCGCTCGGTGACCGGTCGCGCCAGCGGGCACCGATGTGGCCGTCGGGCCGGATGAGCAGTGCTCCGTGCGACTGGAGGCCGCAGAGCTCGGCGTGCGCCCCGGGAAGGGCCTCGATGTGCAGCGGCCATGCTGCGGTGGCCTGTTGCTCCCAGTGGGCGGGCTCCGGAGTGAGCAGGGTGAACCGTTCGCCGACGGCGTCGAGCGTGGAGCGGTCGTGTGTGAGCCAGAGGTGCGGCATGCGGCGGCCCGGCTCTGCCGTGGGAACGTAGTCCGTACCGTCGGACGGCTCCGGTGGGGTGCCGTGGTCGGCGAGGACGGCGTCGGAGCGGTAGGTAACCCCCAGCACGAGACCGAGTTGGGCGAAGTACCGTTCCGACCACGGCAGTTCGATCCGGGCCGACGCCGCCTCGCCGCTCCGGGGCCGGCCGCGGCGCCGGTTCTGTACCTGCAGCATGAGTCGCGCGTTGGCCACCGCCTGGCCGAGAGTCCGGTGGGCGACGGGTCGTCGTTCCGACTCATAGGTGTCCAACAGGGCCGATCCGGCCCACCCTTGGAGAACACCGGCCAGTTTCCAGCACAGGTTGTGCACATCGGCGATGCCGGCGTTCATGCCCAGGCCGCCGACGATGGGGATCGCGTGTGCGGCATCGCCCGCCAGCAGGATCCGGCCGCGGCGGAAGCGTTCGGCGACGAACGCGTTCATCACCCAGTGCTGAACCCGCACCACTTCGACCTGCGGGCCGCCACCGGGGCCGAGGGCGTGCGAGACGAGGCCGGGCCAGTCGGCGCCCGCGGCGTCTTCGGGTGTGGGAACGAACCAGGCCCAGCCTCCTTCGGGGTAGAGCGGGGCGAACAGCCCGTGCGCGGTGAAGTAGACCCCGGCGGGCCGGTGAGCGCACCAGCGGTCGAGGTCGGCGTCGAACACGACGGTGGTGAAGCCCCCCATCGCCCCGGGACCGGCGGTGTCGATTCCCAGCCGCTGCCGGACGGTGGAGTCGGCGCCGTCGGCCGCGAGTACGTAACGGGCACGGACCCGGCTCTCCTCGCCGCGCCGGTGGTCGACGAGCAGGGCCGCGACGCTCTCGGGTCCTTCGGCCAGGCCGATGAGCTCGACTCCGAAGCGCACCTGTGCGTCCGCCGCGGAGAGCAGGGTGGGTTCAAGCCGGTCCTGCGAGGTGACCGCACCGGTCACGGGGCTCTCGGGTACCGGCGCGTTGACCCCGACCATCGCCGCTGTGGCGAAGTCGCGGTCCCGCATGGTGTCGCGGAAGCGGATGCGGCCGTACTCCGGGGCGAACGCCCGGGCCCTGACCCTGGCAGCGATCCCGAGCTGGCGGAAGATCTCCATCGAGCGCACGTTGACCAGCCGGGACCGGGGAAAAGGTGACAGCTCGCGGTGCTTCTCGACCAGCAGTGTCCGCACGCCCCAGCGTTCCAGCAGCGCTCGGGCGGTGAGCCCGACCGGCCCGCCACCGACGATCAGTACCGCCACCTCCGCGTCTGCTGCGGGCATGTCGGGCTCCTCCCGCTCCCCCGTGCCTGTCGGGGCACCCGGGGACCCTTCCTGGCAGCCCCGGCCAGGACACCGTGTCAGGACCTCCGCTACCGGCGGTCGGTGGACCGGTCAGTGGAAATACGATTCCAGCACGCCGCGACGCCGGATATCGAGCGTCGCACAGTGGAACGAGCCACCGAACGGCGCGTAGTGCAGCAGGTCGCACGGGATCGGCTCGAACCCCCATTTTTCGAGCGCGCGCAGCATGCCGGTGTGGTGCCGCTCCGCGATCACCCGTTTTTCGTCGACCATGAGGATGTTCATGCTGAGCCACTTGCCGCACATCGAGGTGATCCTGAGCAGGCGGTCGTCGATCGGGTCGGGCTCGGGGGCGATCAGGATGTCCCAGGAGCCCAGGATCTCGGGCAGGCGGTCGATGTCGACGTATTCGGGATTGACCAGCACCCTGCCGGGCGAGAGCGGAAGGAACGTCGTGTCGATGTGCATGGGCGTGCGGCAGCGGCTCTCGATCTCGTGGATTCGGTAGCCGGGTCCGAGATGGCGGCGCAGCCAGTCGATGCCCATCCGGTTGGTGACATTGCTCCGCGTGACGAAGAGGTCGCGTCCCGCGCGTACGAAATCCGCTGCGTCGAACACCGGCTCGAACTCGGTGAGGATGTAGCGCATGGGCTCGCCGGCCTCGGGGGCGCGGAAATCCGCCTCGAACAGTGCGTCGGTCAGCTGCGGTCTCGGCGCCGCCGTCCAGCGCGCACCGCGCCGGAAGTAGTCCTTGAGGATCTCACGGTAGGAATGGGTCTCGAAATACCTGCACGGCCATGCCATCGGCGTCTCGATGATCTCGTCGCCGACCACGAGCATGCTGTCGCGCGGGCAGGTGCTGCAGAAGCCACGTGACGACCAGTCAGGGGCACCGAAGCGCTTCCCGTGGTCCACCTCGCCCGGGCGCGTCACCGTGATGCCGAGGGACTGCAGGAGAGTGACGAACTGATCGAGCTCGTGCTGCGCCCGCTCGATCATCATGCGCGGATACCGGTAGCCGGCGGCGAGCCGCTGCAGCCGCGCCGCCCACGGGGGGATGTTGCAGGCCACGACCGGATGGCTGGAGGGGATCCTCGCGCCGTCGAGACGCCCGACGACGATCTCCTCCAGCGGGTCCCACTCGTTGTGCGAACTGACCGGCGAAACGGGGGATTTCGCGGTCGTGACCGGCGGCGTCGGCATCACGGGTGGTCCTCAGCCCGCACAGGGGCATCGTCGTCCACCACCGCCGCCGGAATTCCGGGTCTCTCCACTGCCGACATGCCCAATCGCTTTCGGTCGCAGAAATGAGTAACTCACTGTACCCAGACATGCACTCAGGGTGGCGAGGCGGGGCCGTTCACGCCCCTCGCCGGATGCCGGGGCGGCACCCGGCCGGCTCATGCGGTACGTCAGCGCCGATATGAGGACGGGGGTGGGTGCCCGATCTCCCGTCAGCCGGCCGGTGAGGCGGCGATTCGACCGGGGCACGCGGCGGCGAACTCCGCCGCGTCGAGCTCGTCGCCGAAGTGGTGGATGACGTGCTCGCGGACGTGTTCCTGCTGGACACGGGTGAAGGCCGCGCAGGCGTCGTGGATCACATGGGCGGCGTAGCCGCGGTCGTGGGCCTCGCGCAGCGTGGACTCGACGCACACATGGGTGGCGAAGCCGGCCAGGTACAGGTCGGTGACGCCGAGGCGGCGCAGGATCAGGTCGAAGTCGGAGGAGCCCGCGAAGGCGCTGGCGCCGGCCCGGCCACGCACGACCGGCTCCCCGGGGGCGGGCCGGAAGGCCTCGGCGAACCGGACGCCCTCACTGCCCTCGATCCAGGTGCCCGCCTTCGGGATCGCGGCCCGCAGGCCGAGCCGGGCCGGGGTCCAGCTCTCCAGCTCCGGCGCGCCGGGTGTGAGCACGAGCGGGACGTGCACGACGGGGACTCCGTGCGCCCGCGCGGCGTTCAGCGCGGTGGCGGCGGCGTGGACGGCGGTGTCGAGCAGGTCGCGGTCCTCGACGAGGTGGTTGAGGCGGCCATGCTCGGGGTCGAGCCACTCTCGCTGGAACTCGATCAGAACGAGGGCGGCGTTCGGGTGTGCGGGGGTGACGGTCATGGACGGCCTCCTTGGCCGGAGCAATTCCAACTGACGAGTTGGACTCTATCGCGCGTCGGCGAGATCTCCAACCAGTCAGTTGGAGATCTCGCCGGAGAGGCGGTCAGAGTGCGAGCCGGCGCGCCATCTCCACCACGGCGGCACGCCGCGCCACCGGATCCTCATCGGCCGTTCCACCGAGGATCATGCGGGCCAGCTGTGGCACGGCGAACTGCCAGCCGGCGAGGGCCACGATGGCGTAGAGCAGTTCCCTCGGCGCCAGCGGCGCCCCGGCGGCCGCCTGTCGGGCCCGGGAGACGGCGGCGACCTTCTCCTCGTAGTAGGCGGCGCGCCGCTCCTCTCCCGCGACCGGACCGGCGGCCTCACCGTGCAAGGCCTCCCACTGCAGCAGCCGCAGCAGGTGCGGATGGGCGAGGTGGTAGTCGAAGACCCGGCCCGCGTACTCGGGGAGGTCCACCGGCCCGCCGTCCGGCCCCTCCAATGGCACAGCGGCGGCGAGCTGCTCCAGCTCTCGTTGGACCACCGTCTCGAACAGGCTTCGCTTGCCGCCGAAGTAGGGGTAGATGCGTTCCTTGTTCACCCCTGCCGCGGCCGCGATGCGGTCCACCCGCGCACCCTCGGGCCCGTGCGCGGCGAACTCGTCCACGGCTGCGTCGAGCAGCAGTCTCTTGGTCTTAGCGGTGTCCCATGCCATGCGCTCAGCATAGGAGGATGCCAACTGGCCGGTTGGACCTGGCGCCCCGGCCCCGCCGAGGGGCCGGCCTCAGCCTCGTACTCGCCGCGGCGGGCCGGCGATCCGGAATCCGGCGCACGAGGCCGCGGCGGCGACGGCTACCGCGACCGCGGAGGCGATCTTCTCCGGGAACCAGGTCGGCTCGTACATGTCCGGCAGCGGACCGATCGCGCCCACGTCCACGTACCGGTAGAGCAGCACGGCGCCGAGAGCGCTGATGGACACCAGGAAGGTGAACGCCCACACCGGCCGCCGCCGGCCGAGGAGCAGCACGAGGAGCGCCGCCAGTGACGCCGCGGCGGCTTCGATGCGGAACAGCGTGCCCTGGCTGATCTGCTGCCCGACGGGGTCGTAGGCGGGGGCGAGGTCGGCGTGGATGTACGCGTCCACGGCCAGCGCCGCGGCGGTCACCACCTGGAGCAGTCGCAGGGTGGCGATCCGCGCGCCGGAGGCGGTGCGGCGCGGGCGGCCGCCGGAACGGGTAGTCACGGCTACCGCCCGGAGGTGCTCGCCGTGGCGCCGTTGGAGGCCGGGGCTGCCGCACCGCCCCCGCCGACCTTCAGGTGGGTGTCCATGCCGAGCGCCCGGTGGTCGTCGATGGGACACCACAGATCGTAGGTGCCCGTCTGGAGCGTGACGGTGAGCTGCGCCCGGCCGCCGGGAGAGATGGTCGGAGTGTGCGCGGCGGAGACGCCGGGCCCGGAGACGGCCAGCGAGTGTGCCACGGCCCCGGCGTTCTCCACGAGGAGCGTGTACGTACCTGGTGCCACCTCGGTCTTCGAAGGGGCCACCGAGAACTCCTTCTCCGTCACGGTGATCGTCGCGGCCGCCGGCGTGCTCGCACCCGGACTCCCGCTCGCGCCCGGACTCTTGCTCGCGCCCGGGCTCCCGCTCGCGCCAGGACTCTTGCCCGGAGCCGGGGCCGAGCCGCCGGAGCACGAGGTGGCGGCGGTCAGCGCCACGACCGCCAGGAGCACCGTCCTGCCGAGTGTCAGGCCCGTGGCCCGGCACCGCCGATGTGTCCTGACACTGCTCGTACTCCGGTGCCCCTCGGGTGCGCTGCGCACGGAGGATCCGATACGGTCCACGGCCATGTTCCCGCCTCTCTTCCGGAACGAGACTGGCGTAGATGTCCGGCTGTCCGGGCGACGACACTCTCCGGGCGCGGGTCATCCACCCGGTCAGATCAGGACTGCCGACGGGCGAGCCGCCGCGGTGGCACGGAAAGCGCCACCACGCCGATCGGACGGGACCTCCGGACCGGCCCCCCGTGAACCGCCGACCCGTACGGCCTAACGGCCTTCCGTGAGCAACTCCGCCAGCCGGTCCGCGAATTCGATGATCCAGTCCAGCCGTGGCCCGCTGCGGGCCACGCGGAATCCATGCCGGCGGCCCCAGAACGCGGCCTGGACGGCATGGAACTGGGCCCAACGCCTGACGCGTTCCCGATCGACCTCCGCGGCCTCGGCGAACACGTCCAGAGCACGGTGGACGGCCCTGCACAGGTCGTCCGCTTCCAGCAGCGTCAGCGCGCGCGACTTGAGCAGCGTGCCGCCGTCGTAGGCGGGGTCCCCCGCATACCCCTTGGGGTCGACGGCCAGCCATGGTTCGCGGTCGGCACGCAGGATGTTCCTGGCGTGGAGGTCGCCATGGACCAGGGTGTCCGGCTGGACGCGCCCCAGCTCGCGGACGGTCACCACGGCGGTGTCCACCACGCGAGGCGACAGCGGGTGTGCCAGCTCATCGGCGTCCTTGCGCAGCCGCTCCTCCCAGTCGTCGGCCCGCTCCCGCAGCCGGGGAAGGCCGGGCGGCGCGGGGACGGCCAGCCGGCGACTGATCCGACCCGCGACCCTCACCACCTCGTCGCCGTCCTCGACCTCCGCCAGGGTCGACGTCCGGACCCGCTCCAGCAGCATCGCGAAACGCTCGTCGTCCCGCTCGTGCAGCAGAACGGCTCCTCTCCCGCCCCACGCCGCGAACGCGTCCGGTTCATGGACGTTGCCGGGATGCGGAAACGACACCTTCAGTACGGCGGCCCCTCCGACCCGCCGCCGTACGGGGACGATGACCCCGACACCGCCGTGCATGACCTCGCCGTCCGGCAGACACGCCCAGCGCTCCAGCAACTCGTCCACGATGGTGGGCAGTTCCGCGAGCCATGCCGCCCCGGGTGCCCCTTCACGCCGGACGGTGCTCCGCGCGAACTCCGTTGGAATCCCGATCATTCGGGCACCCTACCCTCCGGCCCGGGCACATCCGCGAACCGCCGACCGGACACCAAGGATCCGGCCGGCGCGGGCAGTTGACTACAGTGGCGAGGTGATCCTCCTACTGATGATCCTGGCCGGGGGGATCGTCGCCATCGGGCTCGCCTGCTTCGGCTTGGCCGCCCTGGCCCGGCCCCGCCCCGGGCGTACCGGCACGGGCAGGTCCTCCCGCGGCCTGGCCGCCCTCGCGGGAGCCGCCGCCGTCGCCATGTACGTGTGGGGCGCGCTCCACATCGTCGGTGCGCTCATCGAGGCCGAGAGCGGTGGCGCGGACTCGAGCCCGGCTCCGGCATGCGTCAGGGCCGGAGGGGTCGGGAACGCGGCCCACGTCGACGGATACCGCATCGACTACCTGCCCGTCCGCTTCGTCTGCCACCTGGAGAAGGGCGGCGGCAGCTTCACCGCCGACAGCGCGCCCCGCTATGTCGCCCCGGCGGTCCTCGGGCTGGGGCTGACGGCGGTGGCCCTCCCCATCCTCACCGCGTTCGCATCGGAGTGCCGCCTCAGAAGGAAGGAGTCGGCCTGACCGGCGCCGGGCACAGCCGCGGCCGCCATGACGTTCGACTCGCAGCGCTCACCCTGGGTGCGACGTCCCGGCGGACCGGGTGGGAACCTGCCGGCGCCGGCCGACGATGACCCGTTTGGGCGGCCAGGCGAGAGGTGCCGGAAGGGTGGCGGCTCGGTACCGTCCAGGAGGGACGTCCCGGAGCGGCC
Organism: Kitasatospora sp. HPM-01-4; assembly: GCF_051374625.1. Classification (NCBI taxonomy): domain Bacteria; kingdom Bacillati; phylum Actinomycetota; class Actinomycetes; order Kitasatosporales; family Streptomycetaceae; genus Kitasatospora; species Kitasatospora sp. HPM-01-4. Next base: position 180,775 of record NZ_JBPQGP010000005.1, read on the forward strand.
GGACGTGCGTGGCGGAAGGGCGGGCGGTGCTCATCCAGGCGATCGGGGCCGTGCTGCCGCCCGCGCTTGCGGTTGCGCTCAGCCCCTTCCCACTGATCGGCGTCGTGCTGATCCTGGCCGGCCGGCACGGCGGCCGAAACGGCCTGCTCTTCTCGGTCGGCTGGATCCTCGGGCTCACGGTCGTGGCCACCGTCGTCGTGGTGGCGTTCGGTGGAGCCGCCGACCCCGACAGCACGTCGTCGGCGATCGCTGACTGGGGGCGGGTGTTCGCCGGGGCCGGGCTCATCGTCCTGGGCGCGCGCAAGTGGTGGCTGCGTCCGCGGTCGGGTGACGAGGTCAGGACGCCCCGGTGGGCGGCGTCACTGGAGAACGCGACCGCGGGGCGGGCGCTGCTCCTCGGTGCGCTGCTGTCGGGCGCCAACCCGAAGAACTTCGTCCTGACCGCGTCGGCTGCCGCATCGATCGCGGAAGCGCGCGAGCACGGCGTGGGGACCGTGGAGGCCGTGCTGGTGTTCGTGCTCCTCGGCTCCGGCACCGTCCTGGGCGCCGTCCTCCTCCACGCCGTGGGCGGAGCGCGTGCGGCGTCATTCCTGGACGGTGTACGGCGGTTCATGGTGGCCAACAGCGCCGTGATCGTGGTGGTCGTACTTCTCGTCCTGGGCGCCAATGTCCTGGGCAACGGGCTTGCCGGACTCGGCCGTTGAGTGGACGTGGGGGACGTCGGACACCTGCCGGGGCCGGACCGTCCGGCATCACCCCGTCCCCTGGTCCGAGACGCCGGACTCCGTGACCGGTGGGCCCTGTCGGGTATGGCGCTACGCTGGCGGCATGAGTGTGACCGCAACGCTCGACGGTGCCGACACCGCAGGCCTGGAGACGCTCGTACGGCTGCTGGCCGGGCGGGGCGTGGTGGTGCTGAGCGGCGCTGGACTCTCCACGGAGTCGGGCATTCCCGACTACCGGGGTGCCACCGGCAGCCGACGCCGCCACACGCCGATGACGTACCAGGAGTTCACGGGCAGCGAGGCGGCCCGCCGCCGGTACTGGGCGCGCAGCCACGCCGGCTGGCACACGATCGCCCGGGCCGAGCCCAACACCGGGCACCGCGTGGTCGAGCAACTGCGCCGCTCGGGCCATGTGTCGGCGGTGATCACCCAGAACGTGGACGGTCTGCACCGCGCGGCCGGCACCCGCGGGGCGGTGGAACTGCACGGCGGGCTCGACCGGGTGGTCTGCCTCGGGTGCCGGCGCAGCAGTACGCGCGATGAACTCGACCGGCGTCTGGAGGAGTTGAACGGCGGCTTCCGGGACGCCGGAGCCGTCCTGCGCCCGGACGGCGACGCGGAGCTGCCGCCGGGGCTGGTGGACGCCTTCCGGGTCGCGCCGTGCCGGGCGTGCGGCGGTGTCCTCAAGCCCGACGTGGTGTTCTTCGGCGAGAGCGTGCCCAAACCCCGGGTCGAGCGCTGTTACCGACTGGTCGACGCCGGGCGGGCGCTGGTGGTCCTCGGCTCGTCCCTGACCGTCATGTCGGGCCTGCGCTTCGTACGCCATGCCGCCCGCGCGGGCACGCCCGTGGCGATAGTGAACCAGGGCGCGACCCGCGGGGACGGCCTGGCCTCGACCAGGATCAGCCTGCCCCTGGGCGCCGCGCTGAGCGAGGTGGCCCGGCGGGTCGGGGAGGTGGGCGTGCCGCCCCTGTCCTGACCGGCCGCATCCACGCCGCCGGGGCCCGGGTCCGTCGCGGAGCCCGGTGCCGGCACGACCGCGTCGCGGTGCGCCCCCGCGCGTCCGCCGCCCGGTCAGCCGGTCTCGGCGGCGAAGGGGCCGCCGGCGCCGAACGCGATTCGCGCGAAGTTCCCGCCGATACGGCGGTGTCCCGCGGGGTCGGGGTGGACCTCGTCGGGCAGCGGCAGTTCGGCGTAGTCCCGCTCGCCGTAGAGCTCACGGCCGTCGAGGTAGTGCAGGTTCGGATCGTCGGTCGCGCGCTGTTCGACGATCCGGGCGAGTGCGTCGCGGATGACGGTGAGCGTCAGCCGCCCGGCGGCGCGTTCGGCCGGGTCGCCCGTCGCCTTGAACCGCAAGGTCCCCCCGCCGAAGTCGGCCATGAGGGGGCCGGGGGTGTCCTCCTGGACCGGGCACAGGAGGGCCGACACCACCAGCAGCGGCGTGGTCGGATGTCCCTCGCGGATGGTGTCGAGGAAGCCGTGGACCGCGGGGACGAAGGCGCGCAGGCGCATCGCGTCGGTGTTGACGACATTGATGCCGATCTTCAGGCTGATCAGGTCCGCGGGGGTGTCCCGCATCGCGCGGGCGGTGAACGGGTCGAGCAGCGCGCTGCCGCCGAACCCCAGGTTGACCAGGGCCACTCCGCCCTGGGCGGCGGCCAGGGCCGGCCAGCCGGAGGTCGGGCTGGCGGCGTTCGAGCCGTGGCTGATGGAACTGCCGTGGTGCAGCCACACCCTGCGTCCGCCGGCCGCCGCCGGCTCGACCGGGGCGTCGGTGCGCAGGGCGATCAGCTCGGTGATCTCCGTGTGGGGGAGCCAGATCTCGACGTCCTTGTCACGCCCGGGCAGACCGGTGAAGCAGGCGGTGCCGGGAGGCCCTTCGCGCAGTTCGACGGACTGGGTGGTCATGTCGATCACACGGACGTTCCCGCCGGTCACCGTGGACTGGGCCGCGAGACGGCCGTCGACCAGCAGGTCGTACACGCCGTCCGGCTGGGCCGGGAGCCCCCGGTAGAGCCTCTTCGTGGGCAGCGTGTCCAGTTCGACGGTGGTGGCCTGGGTACGGAAGGCCAACCGCACGCCGGACGGCTGGGCCTCGGCCACCGCCAGTTGGTCGTCGGGGATCTGCCGACGGGCCCAGGCGGGCAGCCGGTGCGGCAGCAGACCGTGCGCGGTGCGTTCCACGTCCAGGGCGCCGCGCAGGATGTCCTCGGTGATGGGTGTGGTGATCCGGTGGTGCTCGGTGTTCATCGCCTCAGCCTGTCGGTCGGATCTTGCGGTCTGTTCGGATGCGCCGGTGCGCGGCGCGGCGGGCCGCCGATGGCGGTGCGGCCCGATGGTCAGGGTGTGGCCCGGTTCCGCAGCAGGGCGTCGAGGGAGTCCACGATCCAGGACCAGGACTCCTGCGGATCGACGGCGGTGTGGCTGAAGCCTCCGCCCATTTCCAGGCTGACGTAGCCGTGGAAGACGCTGCCCAGCATCCGGACCGCGTGCGTCTGGTCCGGCTCCGCCAGGTCGTAGCCGCGCAGGATCGCCCGCGTCATCTGTGCGTGCCTGACTCCGGCGCTGGCAGCCGCGGTCTCGGGGTCGAGCCTGAGCCGGGCGGCGGCGTAGCGGCCCGGGTGCTCCCGGGCGTAGTCGCGGTAGGCGTCCGCGAAGGCGGCCAGGGCGTCCTTGCCGGCCCGCCCGGCCAGAGCAACGGCGACCCGGTCGGCGAGCTCCTCCAGCGCGAACAGGGCGATCCTGGTCTTGAGGTCCTGGGAGTTCTTCAGGTGCGAGTACAGACTCGCGACCTTGACGTCGAACCGCCGGGCGAGCGCCGAGACGGTCACCTGATCGAAGCCGACCTCGTCGGCCAGTTCCGCCCCCGCCCTGGTCAGGCGTTCCGTGGTCAGCCCTGCTCGAACCATAACGTTTCTCCCATCCGGCGACAGTCATTATGCATTTGCCTAAAATCTTTAGGCAACGGACATACGGCCGACCGGCCTCCGAGCCGGACGTCCGCCCGGCCGCGCCCGCCCTGAGCCAGGCCGGAACGTTCCGTCGACCCTCGTGGTGTGAGGGCATCGAGTTCAACCGTCTGGCGGAGCGTCAAAAAGATGACATGCTGATCCCGACCGCTCAGGACACGAAGGCCCTGCCCTCGACATCGGGCAGGGCCGGAGGCAGAAGGAGCAACACCCGCTCATGACGCTGGTACGCACGACCTCCCTGGACCTGCCGACCAGGGACGGCCTGGCCGACGCCTACCTGGCCCACCCGGACGACAACACCCCGCACCCCGGAGTCCTGCTCTACATGGACGCCTTCGGCCTGCGCCCACGGCTGAAGGAGATGGCCGAGCGCATCGCCTCCGCCGGCTACACCGTTCTGGTCCCGAACGTCTTCTACCGGCACGGACGCGCGCCGGTGATCGACCTGCCGGAGTTCATCGACGTCTCCGAGCGGCCGGAGCTCTTCGGGGCCCTCGGCCCGATCCTCAGCTCGCTCACCCCGGAACTGGCGATGTCCGACGCCAAGGCCTACCTCGACTGGCTGGCCGACTCCCCGCTGGTCGCGGACGGGCCGGTGGGCCTCACCGGCTACTGCCTGGGCGCCGGGCTGGCGCTGCGGACCGCCGGCACCTTCCCGGAGCGGGTCGCCGCCGCGGCCGGCTTCCACGGCGGCCGCCTGGCCACCGAGGCCCCGGACAGCCCGCACCTGCTGGCCGACCGGATCACCGCCGAGCTGTACTTCGGGCACGCCGACCACGACCACGCCCTCCCGCCCGAGCAGATCGCCGGCCTCGACAAGGCCCTGGACGCCGCCGGTGTCCGCTACCGCAGTGAGGTGTACGAGGACGCCGAGCACGGCTTCACCCAGGCGGACACCGCCGCGTTCAACGCCGAAGCGGAGCAGCGCCACTGGCGCGAGCTGCTCGCCCTGCTCGACCGCGCGCTCTGACGCGGCCCGCCGCAGGCCGCCGCGGACGGTGATCCCGGCGCGTCCGAGGCGGATAGCCGACCGCGGCCGGGCGGCCGTCACGGTCACCCGGCCGCGGACTCGGCGGCGCATCGCGAAGCGCGCCGTGGAAGCACGGCCGTCGCCGACCGGCCCCCGATGCGGCTGAACGTGCCTCAACTATGCTGTGATATAGGACGCTTCTGGCGATTCGTCGACTTTCTCCCCCTAATCGGCGCTCTTCGCCCGCCGACGCGGGCCGTTCTGCCGACATCGGATCAACAGCCCTTGATCATGGCCGTGTTACGAGCTCCAGGGGCCGGGTTAAGGTGTGCGGGTGAGTCTTCATGTGGTTGTCGGATACGGGCCCGCCGGGGCGGCCACCGCGCGGTTGCTGGCCGAGCAAGGACATTCGGTCCGCGTGGTCACCAGGTCGGGCCGTCCCCCGACGCCCGGCATCGAGCATCTGGCGCTGGACGCGAGGACTCCCGAGCAGCTGATCGAGGCCGCCCGCGGCGCTGCCGCCATCTACGGCTGCGCCGCGCCGCCCCTCCATCGCTGGGCGACCGAATGGCCGCCGCTGGCCTCGTCGCTCTGCGCGGCGGCCGAGGCGACCGGAGCCGTCCTGGTCATGCTGGGCAACCTCTACGGCTACGGCCCGGTGGACCGTCCCCTCACCGAGGACCTGCCGCTCGCGGCGACCGGCCCGAAGGGGCGGGTGCGGGCGGCGGCCTGGGAGCAGGCGCGGACACTGCACGAGGCGGGTCGCATCAGGGCGGTCGAGGTGCGCGCCTCGGACTTCTTCGGGCCCGGAGTGACCGAGGGGGGCCACCTGGCCTCGCGGGTCATGCCGCGCCTGCTGGGCGGCAAGCCCGTCGCGGTGCTCGGTGACCCGGACGCGCCGCACAGCTGGACCTATCTCCCCGATGTGGCCAGGGCGCTGGTCGAGCTCGCGGGCGAGGAGCGGGCCTGGGGACGGGCATGGCACGTGCCCACCGCCCCCGCCCTGTCGATCCGGGAGATGGTCGAGCGGATCGCCGTCGCGGCCGGTTCGGGTCCTCTCCCGGTGCGGAGGCTGCCGTCGGCGGTGCTGGGCCTGGCGTCGGTCTTCTCACCGCTGATCCGCGAACTGCGGGAGGTCCGCTACCAGTTCGACCGGCCGTTCGTGATCGACTCGTCTGCCTACGAGTCCGCGTTCGCGGTGCGCGCCACCCCGGTCGAGGAGCAGCTCAAGGCCACGGTGGAGTGGTGGCGTGAGCGGCTTTCCACCCCGGCGGCGGGTGGATGAGCCCGCGCGCCCGGGCATGGACGGCCGGGGCCGCCGTTGAGGGCGGGGCTTCTTTTTAGGCCGGTGCGTCGTTGAGGCCGGTTCGTCGTTGAGGCCGGTGCATCGTTGAGGCCGGTGCGAGTCGGCACGGTGGAGAGGCGGCGAGGCCCGGGCGGCCCTTGCGAGGTTCGAGGCCCGGTTGCCCGGAGCGGTGCGGGAGGGCGACCGGTACCGACGGTGGTTTGACCGCCCGCTCCGCAGGGATACCCATGGCGCATGATCCCATCCCATGTCAGCGGCACCCTTCCGGAGTTGGTCCCCTTCCTCCACGCGGTACAGGCACGAAGACCCGACGACGGCACCTGGTGCGAGGCGTGGACGGTACGTGACGTCGTGGCCCACCTGGCGGGCAACGCCGAGGAACTGGCCCGGGTGCTCCAGGCCTTCCTCGCGGGAACGCCGGTCGAGACCCGGGGCTTCGATCGGGAGGCCCCCTACCGGCGGATGTCCGACGCGGAGCTCTGGTCGGCGTTCATCGCCCGGTGCGAGCAGCTCACCGAGGTCACTGCGGCCGCCGCGACCGACCTGTCACCGGAGACCGAGGTGAGGTGGACCGGCCGGACCGTGAAGGCTCCCTTCTTCGCGGAACACATGCGCGAGGAACTGATCCTGCACCGCTGGGACCTGACCGGCGATGACCGAACAGCCCTGCAGGCGCTCAACGAGCCGTGGATGACGGAGCACAGCGTGGTGTCCGTCGGTCGGCCACTGCTGGCGCGGGGCTCCGCCGCCCTGGACCCGGGGCCCGCCGGACGGTTCGAGGACCGCCTGCGCACCCCGGGCACGGACGACGTCGTGGTGACCTCGGGCCCGGACGGCGGCAGCATCCGGCTGGCCGCCCCCGAGGGCCCGGCCACGATCGAGAGCGACGCGGCTGTGCGGGTCCTGCTCCTGTGGGGACGGCGCCCCGCGGACCCGTCACGCTGGCACAGCGCAGTCGGGCCCGAGGCCCTGCGCCGGGTGCGGACCCTCCTGAGCGGCTACTGAGACTGGGGGGGTCAGCTCGCGGCGGCCGCCTTGGCGACGATCTCGCTGATCCGGTCGACGGCGGCGGAGGGGCCGGGGAAGAAGCGGTTCTTGGTCAGGGCGAAGGAGAGACCGTTCTCGACGTCCGCATAGGCCGCGCTTCCGCCCATGCCGACCATGCCGAACACGCGCGGGGTCTCGTGCGGGTCGGCGCCGGGCCGGCCGAGGTTGTAGCCGAGGGCGCGCGGCAGCGGGAAGCCGACCATCTGGTCGACGTCGGACGTGGCCAGGGCGGAGACCTCGGCCAGCCGCTCGGGAGAGATCAGCCGGACGCCGTCCACTTCGCCGAGCAGTGCCGCGTACATCCTGGCCACCGCGCGGGCGGTCATGGTGCCGCCGGCCGGGATCTCGGAGGTGAGCACCACGGTGCTGTTGCCGTACTCGGCGTTCGGCAGGACGGCCGGCGGGGTCGCCTTGAACAGCGGCAGGTCCGCGGGCATCGAGGCCAGGACCTCGGCGCTGCCGGGCGCGTCCTCCATCCGGGCCAGCCGCTTCAGCTCGGAGTCCGGCACCCGGAGGAACAGCTCGTCGGCGATCCCCAGCGGCTCGGCGACCTCCTCCCGCAGGACCTGGGAGATCGGCTTGCCGGTGGCCCGGCGGACGATCTCACCCATGACGTAACCCCAGGTCACGGCGTGGTAGCCGGTCCTGGTGCCGGGTTCCCACCAGGGCTCGGTGCCGGCGATCAGGGCGCACATCCCCTCCCAGTCGGCCAGGTCCTCGGGCGTGATGCCGCCCGGGAGGGCCGGGACGCCGATCGAGTGGGTCAGGGCGTGCCGGACGGTCGCCTTCTCCTTGCCGTGGGCACCGAACTCCGGCCACAGCTCGGCGATCGGTGTGTCGTACGCGAGGGCGCCGCGCTCCGCAAGGACGTGCACCACGGTCGCGGTCACGCCCTTGCCGGTCGAGGCGCTGAAGATCGGGGTGTCCGAGGTGACCGGACGGCCGGTCCCGGGGTCGGCGAGACCCGCCACCACGTCCACCACCAGCTCGCCGTGCCGGTACACCGCGACCTGGAGCCCCTGCTCGGCCCCGGACTCGACCAGCTGGTCGACGGCCTGTTGCACGAGTTTCCGCATGATGTTCAAACCCTCCCGATCGGTGGCCGCGGTGCCTGTGGGGCACCGCTCACCCGGTCTGTCGGAGCCGGAAGCCGCTTCTCGACATCCGCCGGCCGGATTTCCTCCGCGGTCCCCTCGGGCCCGCCGGGGAGGGCGGGATCACCCCGGGACCGAACAGTCGGCCGCAGCCGGAGCACAGCGGCCGGAGGGCAGCGGCCGGGCCGACGGTTCGAGGGGCGCTGCCTCGGATACCGCTGTCGCTCAGATACCGCTGTCGAGCCGGATCGGCGTGGTGAGGAGGAGCAGCCGGCCGGCGCCGACCGCGGCCGTGAACTCGAAGGGGTTGGCGAACGGACCGGTGACCAGCAGCAGGGTGCGATGCGCGCGGACGGCGCGGCGCCACTCGCGAGTGACGCCTATCTCGCCGTCGAACCAGGCCTCGCCGCCGGGCCGGTGGATGACCAGACGGGACTCGTCCAGGACGGCCGACCAGGACGGCCGGGGACCGGCGGTCAACGCGAGAGCGGTGTCACGGTCCGCCCAGCCGTCCTCGGGAGCCGGCAGGCGGCCGGGGGCGGCGGGGACGACCAGGACCGGGCGGCGGTCGAACAGGAATTCCGGCCACGGACGACCGTCCAAGCCGGTACTGATCATCTCCATACACGCTCCCTTCCCCCACCCGGCCCAGCCACCCGGCCCGCCAGACGGACCACATCATCGTCCAAACGCCAGCCGCGGCGCGAGCGAATCCCGGATCATGCGGCGCGGATCCGCGGTCCGTGGATCCCACCGGCCGCACTCCTCGCCGGTTGCGGCGCAGCTGTCCACCGCAGCGGCGCCGGGATGCTCACCACGGCGGCCGCCGTAGCCGCGGACCGGGCCCGGAACATACCGTGCCCAGCTGACCGGAGCAGGCCGATCCGGTGAGCCGCGGCGCTCGGTGCTCGCCGCCCGGGTCCGACGTGGTGGCCGCCGTCCCGTGACCGACCTGCCGCAGGACGGCGAGGACGAGGGCTGCCGAGCAGGGGCCTTCCGCTGGATCCACGCCCTCTGGCGCACTGTGAGCTTGCTCTCTCACCGAAGATGAATAAACCGGACATTAGCTGACAACTTTTCGGCTACAGGGCGCCGAGCGGCCGCCGCCAATTCGCATTGTTCACCTGCCGGTGCAATTCGGAAATGTCCATATGGCACGCTACATCCCGACCAGTGCCTAGCACGAACATATGATCGACAATCCCCGCCGTGCCATCGCTGTCACGGGAGACCCCGTTGACGTTCCGACAGTGCGGTCGGACGGAACCGCAGGCGTTCGCCGTATCCCGGCGCACCGGGCGGCAGTCATCGGCATCCGGGCGGACCCGCAGGAGAAGGAACGTATCCGCATGACCTCAGCCAATCGACTGGCCGCGCTCGGATGTGCCGCGCTGGTCGCGACCACGGTGGCCGGCTGCGCCTCGGCCACCAAGGCCGTCACGGGCGGCTCGTCGAACAACGGCCCGATCACGATGGGCACGGTCAACACCACCAACGTGCTCGACCCGGCCGGTGCGTACGACTCGGGCTCCTGGCTGCTGCTCGACAACGTCTTCCAGTCGCTGCTGAAGTTCCCCGAGGACGCCACCTCGCCGCAGCCCGACGCGGCGAAGTCCTGCGACTTCACCGGGTCGGACGCGCTCACCTACGAGTGCACACTGCGCGACGGGCTGAAGTTCTCCAACGGCGACCCGCTGAGCAGCGAGGACGTCGTGTTCTCGATACAGCGCATGCTCAAGATCAACGACCCGGACGGTCCGGCCATGCTGTTCTCCACCGTCAAGTCGGTGGAGGCCAAGGGCGACCGGGGGGTGGTCTTCCATCTGAAGTCGCCGGACGCGGTGCTGCCCGCCAAGCTGGCCTCCGCCGCCGGGTCGATCGTGGACCACCAGGTCTTCCCCGCCGACAAGTTGCTCTCCAACGACAAGATGGTCGGCTCGGGCCCCTACAAGATCGACTCGATCGAGGACCTGGCGGGCAGCCAGACCCACGCCCTGGGCAAGGTCGCCCTCTCCGCCAACAGCCAGTACGGCGGCGACGTCAAGCTGCAGAACGACAAGTTCGTGGTGCGCTACTACAACGCGTCCGAGGACATCAAGGCGGACCTGGACAAGGGCGGCCTCGACCTCGTCGACAGCAACAGCCTCCCCCCGGCCACCACCGCCAAGCTGAACGACGACCAGCTGGCCGGCAAGGGCGACTTCAAGGTGACCACCGGGGACAGCGGCGACACCCGGTTCCTGGCCTTCAACACCAAGGACGCCACGGCCGGCAACCTGGCCGTCCGGCAGGCGGTGGCGCAGCTGGTGGACCGCAAGGCGCTCGCCCGTGACGCGTACGCCGAGACCGTCGATCCGCTCTACTCGCTGATCCCGGCCGGGATCACCGGGCACAACACCGCCTTCTTCGACAAGTACGGAGACCCGGACGTCGGCAAGGCGAAGCAGATCCTCGCCGGTGCCAAGGTCCAGACCCCGGTCCCGATCAAGCTCAACCTCGCTTCGTCCAGCAGCCGCTCGGCCGACCGCGAGATCAACACCCTCAAGAAGCAGCTGGAGGACAGCGGCCTGTTCCAGGTGACCCTCCAGCAGGAGAACGACTTCCAGAAGTACACCCAGGGCTGGGCGTCCGGTGCCTACCAGGCCTACCTGGTGAGCTGGAGCTCCGACTACCCGGACCCGGACGACTTCATCAGCCCGCTCCTGGTCGACGGCGGCACCTTCCACACCGGCTGGAACGACCCGAAGGTCTCGCAGCAGCTGGTGCCGGACGGCATCAAGCAGATCGACCGTGCGGCGGGCGGCGTCTACGCGCAGATCCAGAACTCGGTCGCCGACCAGGTGCCGCTGGTCCCGCTGTTCCAGAGCAAGTCGTTCTACGTCTCCCGCGGCAACGTCACCGGTGTCGAGAACACGGTCGACGCCACGGGCGTCTTCCGCTTCTGGGACATCGGCCGGGCCAAGAAGTGAGCTGACGGCGCGGACGGCGAAGGGCGGCCCCTCCCGCCGGGAGGGGCCGCCCTTCGCCGTCCTGGGTTCCGGGGATTCCGGGTGCCCGGCGGTAGGCCGATGACCGCCGGGCCCGGGTTGCGGCATGGGCCGGGTACCCGCACTCTGTACCTGGCAAGCGGCCTTGACGACGCGGAAAGGCGATCAGGCCGCCTGACCGTTCAAGCCCGGTCAACACCGAGACCTTGGTACGGATGACGCGTGCCGCCTCATGGGCCGGTATCCCGGCGAGTCCGGTCGCGATTCTCCGACGACCCTTTTCCAGCACAGGAATCAGGCGTACGGGAACCGGCTTCACACTTCCCGTCGAACTCCGGAGCAGGCATCCGGGGTACTTCCTTCCAGCACGCGATGCGGACTCCCCGCTCGATCCGCGGTGTCCGCCGACCGTCTGGCCCGCAGTGGCCCACGTGGTCGAAGTGGTCGAGCCGTATGACCACCGGTTGCCACGGCCCGCCACCCGCGACAAGGAGCCACAGGCCATGGGTGGAAAGCAGAAGACACTCGCCGTACTGATCGGAACCGCGCTGGCGGCCGGACTCACCGGCCCGGCCTTCGGGTCCACCGCCACCACCGCGGCGCACTCGCCCTCGCTGCCCGCCGCCGCCCCGGGGTCCGGGATGCCGGTCGTGGAGTGGAACCGCGAGCTCATCACCATCCTGGGCGATCCGAAGGCCCAACCGTCCACCGTCCACCCCACGCGCAGCTTCGCGCTCCTCCAGGCCGCCGAGTACGACGCGGTGGTGTCGATCACCCGGTCCGGCCCGGCCTACCTGTTCTCGGTGTCCGCGCCCCGGGGCGCCCGTGCGGATGCCGCGGCGGACCAGGCGGCCCACGATGTGCTGGCCGCCCTGTACCCGGCCAAGCGCGCGGGTGTGGACCAGCGGCTGAGCGGCCAGCTGTCCGCGATTCCCGACGGCTCCGGCAAACAGGCGGGCATTCGCGTCGGAGCCGAGGTCGCCCGCCGGCTCGTCGCCCTGCGGTCCCATGACGGGTCCTCGGCCACGCCGCCGCGGTTCAGCCCCGGCACCATGGCCGGCGACTACCGGCCCACGCCGACCGACTTCCCCACCCCGGTGTTCACCGACTGGGGCTCGGTCAAGCCCTTCGTGCTCACCGGCGGGAGCCAGTTCCGCCCGGCGGCGCCGCCGGCCGTGGGCAGCGCCGAGTACGCCACCGCGCTGAACGAGGTCAAGAGCCTGGGGAGCAAAACCAGTACCACCCGCACCCCCGATCAGACCGCGGCCGGGAAGTTCTGGGCGGCAGCGCCCGTCTGGAACGTCTGGAACCAGATCGCGCAGAACCTCGTCATCTCCGAGAACACCGGCCTGGAGAAGGCGGTGAAGGTCTTCGCCCGGCTGGACCTGTCCCTCGCCGACACCGCGATCGCGATGTACGACGCCAAGTACGCTTACCGTGTGTGGCGGCCCGTGACCGCCATCCGGCTCGGTAACACGCACTACAACCCGCGCATCGTCGGCGATCCCGGCTGGTCCCCTCTGCTGCCGACCGCCCCGGATCCGTCCTACCCCGGTGCTCACGGCGCTCTCAGCCAGGCGGCGGCGACGACGCTCGCCGGGTTGTACGGCGCGCAGCACCGCCTCTCGGTGACCTCGAAGGGCGTCACCCGGACCTTCGCCGGCTTCCAGGACGCCGCCACCGAAGCGTGGCTCAGCCGGATCTGGACCGGCCAGCACACCTCCATCGACAACCGCGCGGGACAGCAACTCGGCACGCGGGTGGCCGACTTCGTGGCACGCCACCTCTGAGTGCCCGCCCCGGCGGCAGCGCACCGCACGGCGGTGGCCGACGGCCGGCCGTACCCGATGCGCCGGGTACGGCCGGCTCCTGCCGCGGCGCACCGCCCGGAGTCATGAATGGCTGCCGGCGGGAGATTCGCTTAGCCTGCGAAGTGGCCCGGAACTGCTTCGGAATCCCCGGCAGGAGGTCGGATCGGATGGCCGTTCACCATCGCTACGCCACCGTACGGGGGCGGCAGCTGTTCTACCGGGAGGCCGGACCGAGCGACGCCCGGCACGTCGTGCTGCTGCACGGCTTTCCGACCAGCTCGTTCATGTTCCGCCACCTCATCCCGTCCCTCGCGGACCGGTACCACGTCATTGCCCCCGACCACCTCGGATTCGGCCTGTCCGATGCTCCGGGGGTCGACGAATTCGACTACACCTTCGATGCGTTGACGGAGCTGACCGCCGGACTGCTCGACCAGCTCCGCATCGACCGGTACGCGATCTACGTCCAGGACTACGGCGCACCCATCGGCTGGCGGCTCGCGCTGAACAACCCGGACGCCATCACCGCGATCATCACCCAGAACGGCAACGGCTACGAGGCCGGCTTCGTCGAGGACTTCTGGAAGCCCGTCTGGGCCTACGCCAAGGACCCGAATCCGCGGACCGAGGCCGCGATCCGGCCCGCGCTCGGGCTCGAGGCCACCAAGTGGCAGTACCTGCACGGCGTCCCCGATCCCAGCCTGGTCAGCCCCGACACCTGGTACCACGATGCCGCGCTGCTCCAGCGTCCCGGGAACGACCTGGTCCAGCTCAGGCTGTTCCGCGACTACGTCACCAACCTCGCGGTCTACCCGCGGTTGCACGAGTACCTCAGGGCCGGCAGGGTTCCGCTGCTCGCCGTCTGGGGCCGCAACGACGGAATCTTCGGACCGGCCGGAGCCATCGCCTTCGGGGACGACGTTCCCGACGCCGAGGTCCACCTCCTGGACGGCGGCCACTTCCTGCTCGAAAGCCATCTCGAAACGGTCGCCGAGCACATCCGGTCCTTCCTCGGCAGAGCACTCGACCACTAGGGACCCGAGCTCGTCCTACGGAGCGCCGAACCGGGCTTAGACCGACCGGCAATAGGGCCCGCGGCGTCGCGTGCCGATAGCTCTCGCCTGGACGCACATCCCTCGTCGCGCGCAGCGCCGCTGCGCTCTCCTCACGATGCACGCCCAGACTCGGCTCTCGCCCCGCTCCTTGATCCACGCTCCCTATTGCCGGTCGGTCTTAGCCGTCCCGCACGCACCGATGCGGCCTTCGCCGCCGGGCAGGCGGCGAAGGCGGACCGGATCCCCGGCCGGTCACCGGTCGCGGAGCTCCAGGGTGCAGCACTTGACGCTGCCACCCGCCTTGAGCAGCTCGGTGAGGTCCACTCCGATCGGTTCGAAGCCGCGTCGGCGCAGCTCGCCGATCAGGTGGGTGGCCGACTCGGGAAGCAGTACGTGGCGCCCGTCGGAGAGCGCGTTGAGGCCGAAGACGGCGGCGTCCGCGTCGGTCGCCAGGATCGCGTCCGGGAACAGCTCGCGCAGCACCGCGCGGCTGCCGGGGGTGAAGGCCGCCGGGTAGTACATCACCTCGTTCTCGGCGAGGACGGCGATCGCGGTGTCCAGGTGGTAGAACTTCGGGTCCACCAGGGTCAGTCCGGTCACCGGGATGCCGAAGAACTCCTGGGCCTCGCTGCTGGGGGTCTGGCTCGGCCGTTCGGCGACCGCCGCGCTGCGGCGCGGACGCTGACACCGACGGAGCCCACGGCTACCGTGCCGGTCCGCTGACCGGGTCGGCACGGTAGCCCTGAGGGCGGACCACCGGTTGCCGGGCCCCGCCCGTACCGTGCCCGGCCCCGCCGGAACCGGTCGCCGAAACCGGTCGACGGAACCGGCCGGGACGGACCAGCATGGTCACTCGTGACGATGACGAAGCAGTTCCTGGTCCGGGCGGCCGCACGCAACAACGCCGAGTGGTGCGCGACGATGAGCCGGTCGCACGGCCTGGCAGGCGAGTTCGGGCCGCAGGCCTGGGCCGCCCCGGCCCGGACGCCGCTCTACTACCCCGACGCGGTGACACTGGCGCCGGGCGCCGGAGCGGCCGCACTGGCGGACCGGATCGATACCGCCGTGCCCGGCGCCAGCGTCAAGGACAGCTTCGCCGACCTCGACCTCACAGAGGCCGGCTTCCGGGTGCTGTTCGACGCGCAGTGGATCCACCGCCCGCCGCTCCCTCCCGCCACCGCGCCGGATCTCACCTGGGACGTGGCCGGCAGCCCGGACGCACTGCGGGCCTGGGCCCTCGCCTGGGACGGCGGGGAGGGCAACGCGGACCTCTTCCGCCCCGAACTTCTCGACGCCCCGGCCACGTTCGTGCTGGCCGGCCGTTCCGCCGACGGCCGGGTGGCCGCCGGCGCGGTGGCCAGCCGCAGTGACCACGTGGTCGGGATCTCCAACGTCTTCGACCTGGAGGGCGGCGCCGAGGCGGCCTGGCCGGGGGTGCTGGACACGGTGCACCGGCTCTTCCCCACCCTGCCGGTGGTCGGCTACGAGCACGGTCAGGACCTGGATGCCGCGCTCCGTCAGGGGTTTGAGGCGATCGGTCCGCTGCGGGTCTGGCTGCACGGTTCCGATGCGTAGCGGTCCGTCGAGCACCTCGGTTCGGCGTCCGGCCGCTACCGCTTGAGGTAGGCCAGGACGGCCAGGACACGGCGGTTGTCGTCGGCGGACGGTTCGATCCCCAGCTTGGCGAAGATGCTCGCGGTGTGTTTGGCGACCGCGCTCTCACCGATGTGCAGGGCGTTCATGATGGCGACGTTCGACCGGCCCTCCGCCATCAGTTCCAGCACGTCGTGTTCGCGCGGGGTCAGCTGCGCGGTGTTTCCCCTGGCGTCGCTGCGGGCCAGGAGTCTGGCGATGACCTGGGGGTCCATGACCGTGCCGCCGGCCGCGACGGTGCGTACCGCGTCGATGAACTGCGCGGTGTGCGTGACCCGGTCCTTGAGCAGGTATCCGATCGCGCCCTGGCCTCCGGCCAGCAGTTCCTGGGCGTAGAGCTGGTCGACGTACTGGGAGAGGATCAGGACGGGCAGGGCCGGGCGTATCCGCCGGGCCTGGAGGGCCGCCTGCAGGCCTTCGTCGGTGAAGGTCGGCGGCAGGCGGATGTCGACCACGGCGACGTCCGGCGCCTCGTCGAGCAGTGCGCGCAGCAGGGCCGGACCGTTGTCCACGGCCGCGACCACCTCACAGCCGTGCTCCCGCAGGGTCCGTGTCAGCCCGTCCCGGAGCAGGAAGAGGTCTTCGGCGAGGACGACGCGCACGGTATCTCCAGGGTCGCGGTGGTAGGTCCGCCCTGCGGGCTGTGCAGGGCGAGAGTTCCGTCGAAGATACTCAACCGGCGCTGGACGCCGTGCAGTCCGCTTCCCCGGGAGGCGTCCGCACCGCCGCGGCCGTCGTCGGTGACCGTGACTCGCAGTGTGCCGTCCTCGTGCTCCAGGAGGATGCGCACCTCGTGGGCGCCGGAGTGCTTGGTCGCGTTGGCGAGGAGCTCGCCGACCGCGAAGTAGGCGGCGGACTCCACGGGTGCCGGGAGCCGTCCGGGCAGATCGGTCTCGACGTGGACGTCGAGGAAGCTGTCGAGCGCCAGGGACCGGACGGCGTCGCCGAGACCGCGGTCGGCGAGGATCGGAGGGTGGATGCCGTGGACCAGGTCCCTGAGGTCCTGGAGCGCCCGGGCCGAGGTCGCGCGTACTTCGAGCAGCAGCTCACGGGCGGCCTGCGGTTCGGTGTCCAGGAGCCGGGTCGCCTCGTCCAGGGTCATGCCGAGGGCGACGAGCCGGGCCTGCGCCCCGTCGTGCAGATCCCGCTCGATGCGCCGGAGTTCGGCCGCCTGGGTATCGAGTGCGTCGGCGCGGGTGTCGGTGAGGTGCTCGATGCGGCGGACGAGTTCGGTGGTGTACGGCGCGGAAAGCGCACGCCGGCTCCAGCCGCCGTGCAGCCTCAGCGCCACGGGGGCGAGGCGCAGCCCCGCCGCGATGAACGTGAGCCCGAGGAGGAGGGCGGCGAGCATGGTGGCGGTGGAGTGGACGGGGATGAAGGCGTACCAGTTGCCGTCGTCGATCAGCCGCCAGATGAACGGCTGCACCAGCACGCCGAACACCCCGTAGTCGACGAGCGCGAGCGGCACCGCGACCAGCACTCCGCCGATCCACGGCTCCAGCCACGCCCAGCCGAGGTCGCGCCAGAACCCCTCGTCGCCGAGGACGGCGGCCGCCCGCCCGCGAAAGCTCCCGGAGGCTTCGCGGACGAGCGGTTCGGGTGGGCTGATGTGTGTGCCCGTCCAGCGGACGGTCCAGGACCGGTAGCGGTCGGAGAGCCTGCGCAGGGCCGCCGCGGCGGGTGGCAGCAGGGGAAAGCCCGCGGCGATCGGGAGCAGCAGCAGCGCGCACACCACCAGGGCACCGGTGGCGGACACCGCGAACGCTGCCAGTGACAGCAGCTGGCACCGGCCGACGGCAGCCCAGCCGCCGACTCCCGGGCGCCTGTCCCCCCGCACCATGACCACCCGTCGCTCCCTCACGTCAGCGCGCTCCGTGCGCCGCCGGGATCCTAACCGCCGGTGCCCTCAGCACCCACGGCACCGCCGCCAGCAGGCACGCGCCGCCGAACAGCACCATGGGCAGCGCCGTGCCGGACTCGTCGTCCATGAACAGGAGCATCCCCAGGTTGACCAGGGTGTGGAAACCGCCCGCCAGCAGCAGCCGGTTGGCCCGCACGTGCTCCAGGGCGAGACCGAGGATGACGGACATCGCCACGGTGGCCAGCAGGAATCCGGCCGCGTACGCCGGAGCGTGCGCGAAGATCTGCACATGCCACACGCCCCACACCGCACCCACCAGGGCCGACGCGGTGAGCGGGCCGAACCGGGTGCGCAGCAGGGGCTGGAGCAGGCAGCGCCAGCCGATCTCCTCGCCGCACGCGCCGACCAGCTGTGCCACCACGATCAGCGCGAAGGGGTCGCTCAGCGTACCCGGATCGGTCATCCGGAGGCCGCCCTCCACCCACGCGTACCCACCCGCACTGAGCGCGATGATCAGCGGTGCCGTGAGCAGCAACAGCAGCCCCCGGCTCGGCCCGCCCCGCACGGCCCGCGCTGCCTCCCGCCTCCGGGGCAGGGCCCCGGCGAGCCTGCTCCGTACCCGGGAGGGCCACAGCAGGGCCACCGTCACCACCCCGGCGGCGGGGCCGAACTGCGTCAGCTGGACCACCTCGGGCGGTATCCCCGTCGCGGGCTGCACCGCCCCCAGCGCCCCCGCCGCCACGAAGGCGACCGCGAGGTACACCCCCGCCTCCGCCTTCCACTCCCGCTTCGATTCCCGCATGCCGCCTGGCCTCCTGGTCGCTCGGTCCGTTCGCGTCACCGTCCACGGTGCCGGTCCGAGAACCCGCGGTCATTGCGGCTAGCTACCCAGTTGGGGTGTATCCAGGTACACCCCGTCCACGCCCGAGGACATGGTCGACTGGTACCAGGGGGAACTCACGGGCCTACTTGCCGCTCTCCTCGGCAAGGGTGTGGGCGACCAGGGCGTTGGCGTGACCGTGCCCCAGTCCGTGCTCGGTCTTGAGCCAGGAGACGATGTCCATGTGCTTGGTCAGGGGTGAGGAACGGATGAGGTCCTTCCAGTCCGCTATCGGACGGCCGTACTTCTTCTCGATCGAGGGAAAGTAGCTCGCGGGGCCCTTCACAGGTTCGGTCATGGCTGCAGTGTGCCATTCCGCGACCAGGAAATGATCTTGGAAGTGCGGCTTCTCACACTCGGGCGATCCCGTCACTGACCTGGCGTCAACTACGTGTCGCTGTCGGTATGGTCGGTCGCCGCCATGGCCCCGGTCGCGACTGACGGCACACCGGAGCGCCGCCGCACCGCCATGGCTCAGTCGTCCGTGACGGACACGCTGCCGCCGTCGGTGTGGGCCTTGATCCGGTGCGGGGAGGCGGGGTCGACCGCCACACCGACGGACCGGTTCGTCACACTGCCGCCGAGATCCACCGCGTAGGAGCCTTTGGGCAGCCTGACACTGACGGCGCCGCCACCGCTGTGGGCGTCGACCTGGTCCGGCGTCTGGTCGAACCCCACGTTTACGCTGCCGCCGTCGGTGCGGGCGGTGACGTCCTTGGCCACGGAGTGGCTGATCTCGACGGAGCCACCGTCGGTGTGCGCGTAGGTCGCACCGGACAGCCCCTCGACGCTGATGCTCCCGCCGTTGTTCTCCAGGTGCGTGGCGGCGCTCCGGGGCAGCTCGACCCGGTACGCCACGTCGCACTTGGCACCCAGCCCCGTGGAGCCGCAGCCGGTCGCCCTGAGGGTGAGCTCGCCGTCCTGGACGGAGTGCGAGGTGCGGGGCCTGCCCTCCGAGTAGATGTAGGTCTCCACCACCTTGACCGTGCTCCGGTCGGTGGCGACGACCTCGATGCTGCCGCCGCGGTCCTCGACCCGAAGGGACTTGACCGCATCCGCCACATCGTAGGTCTGGGAATCGGTCCTCGATTCGACGGCCGAGCAGCCGCCGGCGAAGGCGACCGCGGCTACCGCGGTGGCCACCGCCCACGTCCTTCCGTGGACGGCGGTACGGGAACGGACATTGGTGGACACGGATTTCCCCTCCAGGACAGCACATCGGTCGTACCTCGGACATCCTGCTCCGGTGGAACCGGACGGGGCATCAGGAACAACCCTGCAAAGCCCCTGACATCGGCCGACGACATCTCAGGGGCGGAGTCGGGGTCGGCCGGACTCCCCCGGGCCGCTCCGGTTGCGCCGGGAGGCCGCCGTCCTGTCCGCGGCACCCACCGGGCCGCGGGCCGGCCACCCCGCGCGGCCGGCCCCGACGGCTCCGGGCTACTGACCCGTGAACTGCTGGTAGTTGAGGCCGTTGCAGCCGAAGGCGCGGAGCCCGTAGGCGAAGCTGTCGTCGATGCAGCGGCCGGTGTTGAGGTTCCTGATGGCCCCGGTGTCGTTGAGCTGCGGGGCGCCGGGGTGCAGGACGGCGGCCGGCTGCGAGTCCGCCGGGAGCGAGGACGAGCCTGCGGTGTTCACGGCCGAGGCCGTACCGGATGCGGCGATCATGAGGGTCGCACTCGTCGCGAGCGCCGTGACAAGCCGGGCCGAACGGCCCGCCAGCAACCTTCGGAATCCCATGGTGCCTCCTGTCGAGAGGACGCCGCACGCTTGCCCGTCATCGGGCGACACGTGGCCCAGGCCGCGCGGGTGGGACCGGCGTCGTCACCGAAGCTAGCCTGCCGTGTCGTGCCCGTGCCAGAGGCGCCAAAGCGGCTGATCAGGCGTTCAGTGGCGTGCCGGGGCGGCCGTCGACGTCCGCACCACCATCAGGTGCTCCGCACGCTCTTCACTCGGCGCCGGTCCCGTTCCGTGCACCAGGTTCCACAGCCCGTCCCGCCGGGCCGGGGCGCCCCGGCTTGATCGGTGGCGACGGCCCCCGCGGCCTCACCACCCGCCGACGGTTTCCCCATCCGGCTTCCGGCCACGAACTCCGGTGCGCCGCCCGGTGGATGTCAACTTTCGTCGAAGGCGGTGTGGCCTTCCGGCTGATGTCGCGTCCCGCCGCGCCGACTAGCCTGGAGCCATGAATGAGCCCCTGAGAAAGCTGCTGGGCTTCGTCAGCTTCGTTCTGATCGTGGGCGGTGTCAGTGGTCTGCTGCACGAGTGGTTCGACTGGCTCCGCCTCTTCGGCTTCATGCGATACCTGGTCCCCGGCGGTTATGAGATCTACGGATACGGCGTGATGATCGCGCTGGGCGTCGCGGTGGGCGGGCTGAGCGAGCGCGGGCGGAACAGCCGCTAGCCGATGCGGACGCCATGGCCTGGTGCTCCGGCTTGCAGCTCGTGAGGTGACCGAGGTGGGAGACCCGGCAGTGGCCGATGTACCGGCCCTCCCCGAGCCCCACCTGCGGTGCCCACCCCGGCCCCGGACGGCTGCGCGGCACGCCACACCGACCGCCTGCTCCCGGACGGCGGTGCCGGGCTCCCGGCTACCGGCTGTGCTGGCTGGCGGTGTTCTTGACGGGTCGCAGTTCGGTCGGCAGCGGCCGCGTCCTGGACAGCTTCACCGCGACGCCGCGGGCGAGGTCGAAGGCCACTACCGGGTCGGCCTGGTCCACCCAGGGGTGGGCGCCGCACCACGGCCCGATCACCCGGTACTGCTCCAGCGCCTCCGCGTACATCCCGGCCCGGCCGAGGTAGTCGACGAGCAGGTGCCGGAGCACCGGCAGGCGTGAGTCGTCCGCCGGAACGGCCGCCAGCGCCTCGGCGACCGCCTTCAGCCGTCGCCTCGCCGCCCGGTTCGCCGGCACCGCGCGGGGGCCGTTGCGCTTCTCCAGCTCGTGGAGCGCGTGCAGGTAGATCCCGGCCAGCGGACTGCCCGCGGGAGCACCGTCCGCGGCGCGCTCGGCGAAGGCCATCATCTCCTCGTCCGTGCCGAACCACTTGGCACACCAGTACTGCATGCCCTGCCAGTGCCCCTCGTAGTGGTGCGGGGCACGCGAGACCAGTCCGTCCCACAACGGCTGGAACCGGTCCGGCCGGTACTGGGCGCCACGTGCCGCCGTCACCATGACCACCCACGGCCCCGGGTCCTCCGGTGCCAGCAGCGCGGCCCGGTGCGCCGCCTCGATCGCGGCGGGCAGCAGCTCGCGGAACTCCGCCATGTTCTCGGCCGGCACCTCGTGCGCGTACCCGGAGCCCCGGATCTCCCAGGCCCGGTGCACCATCCGCTGGGCCTCCAGGGTCGCGGCATCGCAGCTTCCCGGGTCCGCCGAGCGCCAGGCCGTCAGCCAGGCGTCGTCCTGTTCGGCGATCTCGGCCAGCAGTGCCAGCCGGGACCAGCGCTCGTCCCAGTCCCGGCCGGCCGCCTCCACATGTGCGGCGGCCGGCCGCCAGTTCCCGCCCCAGGCCGCGTCTGCCACCGCCTGCGACCGCGCGCGTCGTTCGGCGGATATCGGCGGTCCGGCCCGCCGGGGATCGAGCCCGTCACGCGGCACCAGACCGTACGCGGCCGCGGAGAACCCCGAGCGGGCCCATGTGACGGCCCTGCCCCTACGGTTGGCGCCCCTCAGCGGAGCGATGACGAGAACGGCCAGCAGCAGGATCAGAAAGTACGTCACAGCGGATGATCATCCCTGGTCACACGGGGCGCGGGCAACGGAGATCAACGCGGTCGCCGCGACAGCCGGCCTCAGGGCCCTCGCCCGAAGGCCCCGACCAGAGTCCCCGACGGCTGTGCCGGACGACGCCATCGGTCTCCGGGCATCGCACCGACGGTTCACCGATCCGGCGACCTCGCGCGTGCCTCGCCGCGTGACCCGGCATCCGAACCCGCCTTCCGTCACGACCCGTCGGGTGTCCATACCCTATGGTGGTGCCGCGCCGCCTTCCTGGTGCGGCGCCGAAACCGGGGGGTTGACGTGCAGAGTTCTCACAGTGGGCCGGCTCTTCTCATAGCCGTGGTGATCATTGGTCTGGTGGTGCGCCGACAGCTGCGCACCCGTCCGGTGCGGCCCGTCGGATCGCTGGTCACCCCGGCGGTCTTCGGTGTCCTGGGCATCCTCGGGATCGCCTTCGGTGCGGCCTCGGTCGTCAAGTACCATCCGCTGACCGCGCTTCCCGTCGTCCTCCTGGTGGTGAGCCTGGCCGCCGCGGCCGGCCTCGGCGCGGCCAGGGCGCGGACCGTGCGGGTCTGGCGCGACCCCCAGGGTGAGGTGCTGCGCAAGGGGACGGCGGCCACCACCGGGCTGTGGCTGACCTCGCTGGCGGTGCACCTCGGGCTGGGCCTGTGGATCGACCACGCGGCCGGGACCGGAGTGCTGGGGACCGCGTCGCTGTACGCGTACCTGGCAATCGGCCTGGGGACGCAGAACCTTCTGGTCCGCGGACGGGCCGCCGCACTGTGACCCGGGCCTGACGCTAGTGCTCCGGCCGACGCCGAGGCGGCCCGTCCGAGCCCGCCGGGTACTGCTCCAGCGGGACCAAGTCCCGTTCCCAGGCGGACAGTACGGGTGTGAGGACCCGCCACGCCTCCTCGGCCTCGTCGCCCCGGATGGACAGGGCGGGATCCCCCTTGAGGGCATCCAGCAGGAGCCGGCCGTAGGCGGGCAGCCCGGCCGGTTCCATCCGGGCGGTCAGCGAGAGCGGGTTGAGGCCATGGGCCTGGAAGCCGGCGCCGGTCAGCTCCAGGGCCAGCTCTTCCGGCTCGAGTCCGAAGCGGAGCACGTTGGGCAGGGCTTCTGCGCTGCGGCCGAAGGGCGGGTGAGGGGCGGGACGGAAGCGCACCACGACCTCCTTGCGGTCCGCTCCGAGTGCCTTGCCGCTGCGGAGCCGGAACCTCGTTCCGGCCCAACGCGGGCTGTCCAGTTCCAGTTCCACCTCGGCGAAGGTCTCGGTACGGCGGCTCGGGTCCACGCCTTCCTCGTCGACGTAGGCGGGGATGTCACGGTCGCCGATCCGACCGGGCAGATAGCGCGCACGGCGGGTGCGGTGCACCACGTCCTCGTCGCTGAGGCGCCGTACCGACCGCAGTACGTCGACCTTGCGGTCGCGCAGGTCCCGCTCGCCGAGGGTGGCCGGCGGTTCCATGGCCACCAGGCAGAGCAGCTGGAGCAGGTGGTTCTGCACCATGTCCTTCAGTGCCCCGACGGTGTCGTAGTAGCCGGCCCTGCCTTCCAGGGCGAGCGTCTCGTCCCAGACGATCTCCACCTCGGCGATGTGGGTGCCGTTCCAGACGGGCTCCAGCACGCGGTTGGCGAGCCGGCTGCCGAGCACGTTCTGGACGGACGTCATGGCCAGGAAGTGATCGACCCGGAACACCGCCTGCTCCGGCAGGAGTTCGGCGAGCAGGCCGTTCAACTCCCGCGCACTGGCCAGGTCTTCGCCGAACGGCTTCTCCAGCACGATCCGGCTGCCCGGCGGCAGTCCCGCGCGGTGCAGTGCGGTGACCACGCGGGGGAAGAGCGCCGGCGGGAGGGCGAGGTAGACGGCGACCGGCCCTTCACCGCCGATGGCCGAGGCGACGTCGGCGGGGTCGGTGACATCAGCCCGTCGATAGCGGGCCGATGCCGCGATCGCCTGCTTCACCTCGGCCGCGCAGGCTCCGCCATGGCGGTCGAGCTGGGCCGCGATCCACTCCCGGTACTGCTCGCTGTCCCAGTCCTGCCGGCTCGCGCCGGTCAACCGCAGCCGGTCGCCGACGTGTCCCCCCGCCCGCAGGGCGGCCAGCGCCGGCAGGAGGTAGCGCGCGCTGAGGTCACCTGTCGCACCGAAGATGGCGAGCCGGTCGATCATGTCTGAGTGCCTGCCTTCGCTCGGGCGAGGTTCACGCCACTGGCGATGATCCCGATGTGGCTGAACGCCTGCGGAAAGTTGCCCATGAACTCTCCGCTGGACGGGTCGATCTGCTCCGACAGCAGCCCCAGCGGGCTCGCCCGGGCGCACAGCGAGGCGTACAGCTCCTCGGCCTCCTCGGTCCGGCCCTGGCCGATCAGGTTGTCCACCAGCCAGAAACTGCACAGCACGAAGGCGCCCTCGTCGCCGGCCAGACCGTCGGGCGCCTCCTCGTGCAGGTAGCGGTAGAGCAGCCCGTCACCGGCGGACAGGCGCTCGGCGATGGCGGCGGTGGTCGCCACCATCCGGGGGTGATCGGCCGGCACGACCCGGCGCAGCGGCAGCGCGAGCAGGCTCGCGTCCACGACGCCGCCGCCGTCCAGGTGGGCGCTGAGGGTCCGTGCGTCCTCGTCCCAGGACTGCTCCAGGATGAGTTCGCGCAGCCGGTCGGCCGAGGTCCGCCAGCCGGCGATCCGCCCGGACAGGTTCAGCCGCTCACCGATGGCCGCCGCCCGGTCGAGGGCCACCTGGCACATCCCGGCGGAGTAGGTGAACACCCGGCCCTCGCTGCGCACCTCCCAGATTCCCTGGTCCGGCTGCCGCCAGGCCTGGCCGGCTGAGTCGGCCAGCCCGGCCAGGCTGGCCCACAGCGCGGGCTGGATCTCGCCGCCGGAACGCAGCCACTGGTCGGCGCAGTCCAGGATCTCGCCGTAGACGTCGTGCTGGCGCTGGTCGGCCGCGCCGTTGCCCCATCGCACCGGGGCGGAGCGCCGGTAGCCCTCCAGCTCGCTGTCCTCGACCTCGTCCGGCACCGGGCCACCGTGGAGGTCGTACATGATCCGGGGCCGCCGGCTGTACTCGAAGGCGTCGAGGACCCAGCCGAGGAAGGCGTCGGCCTCGCCGCGGAAGCCGATCCGGCGCAGGGCGAACACGGCGAAGGCCGTGTCGCGGATCCAGGCGTAGCGGTAGTCCCAGTTGCGGATCCCGCCGATCGGTGCCGGCAGGGAGGAGGTGGGCGCCGCGGCCAGTGAGCCGTTGGCCCAGTCGTCGCACAGCTTCAGCGTGATCGCGGCGCGCCTGACCAGGGCCTCCTCGGGGCCGTCGTAGTCGAAGTGGTTCATCCAGCGGCGCCACGCGTCCGCGGTTCCCCGCAGCATCGCATCGGTGTCGAACCGGTGGTGGCGGTGGAAGCGGCCCCAGGACAGGACGAGGTCGAGGCGATCGCCCTGCCGCAGGTCGTACGTGCCGTGCATGCCGGTGAGGGGACGGTTGGACCGTAGGTGGAGCCGTAGGTCCGGCCGCCGGGACGGACGCACTTCCAGTCCGCTGAACATGACCCTCGCCTGCCCGCCGCCGCGGGGCTCCAGGTCGGCCCGCAGGCGGACGTTCCCGGCCAGGACCACCGCCGAACGCACCAGTTCGGCCCGGTCGGCCGGGGCGTCATCGGTGAGATCGGCGCCGGAGCGCAGGGCCAGCGCATCGGTGATCCGGACCAGTCCGGTGGTGCTGCGCAACTCGGTGGTCAGCACGCCGGTGTCAGGTTCGTAGCGCTGCCGCGCCTCCACCAGGTGCTCCGGTGCCAGGGTGAAGTGCCCGCCCCGAGCCTGGTCCAGCAGGCCGCAGAACAGGGGTTCGGCATCGAGCCTGGGCAGGCACATCCACGGGATGGAGCCGTCCAGGCCGACCAGCGCGGCCGTCGTGCCGTCCCCGATGAGGCCGTGGTCCTTCAGCGGCAGGTAGCCCTCCTGCCTGCGGACCGGCCGGAACGGTGGATCGGGATCGTGCATTCCTCCTCGCTTTCACGGCGCCGGGACGACCGCACCACCTGAGGTGCGCGTCTAGAAGGCGATCATGACTTTCACGACGTCCTCGAGTTTCCTGTCCGAGACCTCGAAGGCCCGCTCCATGTCGTCGAAGTGGAACTCATGCGTCGTCAGGTGCGACGGGTCGACGCGTTTCGTCTCCAGCACCCGCAGCAGTCGCTCCATGCGGAGCCTTCCCCCGGGGCAGAGACCCGTCGCGATCGTCTTGTCCGCCATTCCGACGCCCCATTCGACGCGGGGGATGCGCACGAACTCCCCTTCGCCGAAGTAGCCGATGTTGGAGACCGTGCCTCCGGGCTTGGTGATCTTGATTGCGGTCTGGAAGGTCACGTCCGCGCCGAGCGCCTCGATGGCGGTGTCGACTCCCTGGCCGTCCGTGAGCTCGAGGATGCGCTCCACGACGTCCTCGCTGGTGAAGTCCACGATCAGGTCCGCGCCGTAGGTCCGCGCGAGCTTCTGCCGGCTGGGAACCGATTCGACTCCGATGACGAGGCCTGCGCCGCGGAGCCTGGCCCCGGCCGTCGCCATCAGGCCGACCGGCCCCTGCGCGAGCACTGCCACGGTCCCGCCGATCGGGATGTCTCCCTTCTCGGCGCCCATGAATCCGGTCGACAGCATGTCGGCGCAGTAGACCGCCGCTGCGTCGGAGATCCCGTCAGGGATCTTCGCGAGATTGGCGTCGGCGTCGTTCACATGGAAGTAGTCGGCGAAAACCCCGTCCTTGGAATTCGCGAACTTGAAGCCGCCGAGCGGTCCGCCGGACTGCGACGGATAGCCGTTCTGGGAGGCCGGGTCGCCCCAGTCGGGAGTGATGGCGCCGACCAGCACACGGTCGCCGGGCCGGAAGTCCCTCACCTCGCTCCCCACGGCGTGCACGACGCCGACCGCTTCGTGTCCCAGCGTCAGGTCGTTCCGAGGGCCGATGCCGCCCCGGACGGTGTGGGAGTCCGAGGTGCAGATGAGGGCCCGGGTCGTCCGGACGACGGCGTCGCCTGGACCCGGCTTCGGAACGGGTTTCTCCATGAAACCCACCCGCCCGATCTCCTTCATCACGAACGCCTTCAACTGCTTGGTCCCTCCTGCCGTCCACCACCGTCACCGAAGCGGCGCCGAGGCCCGCCTGACCGGCAGCGTCCTGGCCGTGCCCGCCATGGCCGACCGCCGGTTCCCACGCTCTCACCGGCCGGGCGGCATCGCGATCCGGCCGCTTCGGCGGTTAGGCTTTCCAGTGAAAGCCGATCCGTGTGGGACGGGGCCTGCGTGAGCCGGTCGTGATCGCCCCGGACCCGCCTTACCGGCCCCGTGCGCGCAGGGCGGAGGACGCTGTGGACCACAAGGGCATGGGGCGGGCCTTCATCGGATCGTTCACCTCGGCGGGCGGACGCGGGATCGTCGTGGCCGACGTGGATCCGGACACCGGTGCCCTGACCGTGACGGGCGCCGTCGACTCCGTCGCCGACCCGTCATATCTCGCCGTCGCGCACACGGAGGCCGGCCCGGTTCTCTACGCCGTGTCGGAGACGGCGGCAGGGGCGGTCGCCGCCTACGACATCTCCGGGCCGGTGCCCCGCCCGCTCGGCGCGCCCGTGGCGGTGTGCGGAGACGGGCCCACACATCTCACGGTCGTCCACGGCCACCTGCTGACCGCCAACTACGGCTCCGGCAGCGTCACCGTGCTGCCGCTCGCCGCCGACGGCACCCCGCACCACCCGAGCAGTGTGCTGCACCACGAGGGCAGCGGACCGCACCCCGACCGCCAGCTGACCCCGCACGCCCACCAGGTACTTCCCGATCCGTCAGGGCACTGGGTACTCAGCGTCGACCTCGGCACCGACTCGGTACGCATCTGCTCCCTGCACCCGGAGACGGGAGTACTGGCACTCCACGGCGAGACCGCGCTGCCGCCCGGCACCGGGCCACGGCACCTCGCCTTCCACCCGGCCGGGGGTCATGTGTACGTGCTCGGCGAACTGCGGCCCACCGTGACCGTGTGCCGCTGGGACCCGGCGGCCGGCACGCTGGAGCCGGTGGGGGAAACCCCGCTGGTCCCGGGCGGCGAGGACGTCCCCGCCCTTCCCTCGGCCCCGGTCGTCTCACACGACGGCCGCTACCTGTGGGCGGCGGTACGCGGCACGGACACCATCGCCGTACTCGCCCTCGACGAGACCGGTGAGACGGCGGAGCCGGTCGCGTCGGTGCCGTGCGGCGGCCACTGGCCACGCGACCTGGTACTGCACCCCTCGGGCACCCGCCTGTACGCGGCGAACGAGCGCTCGGGCGATGTCACCCGGTTCGACCTCAACCTCACGACGGGCCTCCCGCACCGCACCGGCTCGCTGTCAGTCCCGGCGGCGTCCAACGTCATCTTCGTCTGAGGGCGCCGAACCGCCGGCGAAGGCGGCGGCGCTGACCACCGCGGGTCCGGCCATGGGCGCCAGCATGTTCTTCGGGCTGCGCACCCCCGCTCATCTGGAACGAGACCGTGTGTCTGGTCCAGGGCCTCTCGATCGGCATGGTGATCGGCCCGGTGACGGCAGGACTCATGAGCGCCCTGCCGTTGGAACGGGCCGGCGCCGGATCCGCCTTCACCGGAGCCGTCCTGCTGGTGACCGCGCTGCGTCCCACTCGGCCTCCGGCCTGACGTCCGCCCGGTATCCTTCCGGCGCCCCGCCACTCGAGGACCGCCGACCGAGCTGCGCCACCACCGGTCCCGGCCTATCGTGATCAGCATGAGCGAGGCCAACCTCACGCCCGCCGCCCAGCGAGCCGCCGACGCCTACGCGCGCACCGTCGTTCTCCTCGGCCGCTGCGGCGAGGCAAGCCACCAGGCCGACTGGGCCGCACTCGCCGAGCACGCCGGTGCGCTCAGCACCGCCGCCGACGAGCTCTCCACCGCCGCCGGTGCGGTGACCCGCGAGGAGGGTTCCGTGACGCCCGGTGAGTTCCACGCCGCGGCGCAGCACGCCATCCGCCGGATGCAACCCGAGTGACTCCACCGGCGTCTGACGGGACGATCGCCTCACCCGCTCCTCGCTGTGGCACACCGGTTCGCGGTGCTCGCGCCCGCGCCGGGATGCGCCTCCACCGGTGCGGGCTCAAGGTCGTGGGCCGGAGCGGTCCCGGTCGATGGCGACGGCATCGGCCGGTCCGCCGGTGTCCGGAATCAGGAAGCCCCGGACGGTGGCGTTGAACGCGTGCGGTGCCGTCATGGGCAGCAGATGCCCGGCGTGCGGAACGGTGATCAGGTGGGCTCCCGGGATGGCCGCCGAGGTCCGGCGGGCATCCGGCAGGCTGGTGCGATCCCGCTGACCGCACAGTACGAGCGTGGGTGCGGCGATCCGCGGAAGCGCGTCGGAGAGGTCGCTCGTTTCGAGCGCGTCCAGCACGTCGTTCCAGCCGCGGCGGCCGGGGACGTCGGAGATCGCCCGGACCAGCCAGCCGGGGCGGTGCCGTTCGGTCCGAATCCGCCGTGACGAGGTCCGGCCCGGTGCGATCTCAGGACCGCCGACCAGCACCAGGCGCGCGAGGAGGTCCGGGTACTCGGCTGCGACTCGTGCCGCCACGATCGCTCCGAGCGAGTGGCCGCACAGGTGAACCGGCCGCAGCCGTCGGGCGGTCTCGACCACGGACTCGACTGCCGCCGTCAGGCTGAACGGGCCCGGCGTGCCACCGAATCCGGGCAGGTCGGGGGCGACGACATGGAAGTGATCGGACAGCGCCTCCAGCTGACGTCTCCACATACGTGCGCCGTGGCCACCGCCGTGCACCAGGACCAGTGCCGGAGACTCGGCGTCGCCGGTCTCCAGAACATGCGCTCTCATGATCACAATATGGCAGCATCGCGGCCGCCGGGCCAGACCGGCCCGGACCGGCGGACCTGTCCGGCCGGAGCAGCGACCCGGTACCGCCGGCCCGCTCGGGAAGACCGCCGTTTCCGCTGGATTCGTTGACAGCCGGTCAGAAGACTAGTCCGGAAGCACGCGTAGGGGAGCTTGTATGGCCACCATCCACCAGACCACCATGACGCCCACCAAGCTGGAGCTGCTCACCGAGTGGCTGCCCAAGCAGGACTGGTACCTGGGCGACGCGGCAACACCGGTGCTGGTCAAGGCCGGTGGGTTCCGGTTGGACGATCCGGAGGGCGAGGTCGGGATCGAGTTCATGGTCGTGGTGGACACCACCGCACAGGATCCGGTGGCGTACCTGGTGCCGATGGGCTACCGGGGTGCGGCGCTGGAGGGCGCCCCCGGCGGGGCGCTGATCGGCACCTCCGAGCACGGGGTGCTCGGCACCCGCTGGATCTACGACGGCGTCCACGACCCGGTGGTGCTGGCGCAGTTGAGCGCGCTCCTGCGCGGCGAGGCGACGCCGCAGCGGCAGAGCGAGAGCGACACCCCGGACCCGACCGTCACCGTGCACGGAACCGTCCCTGCCGACGGGCTCGACGTGCGGGTCAACCGTGTCCTGCGGTCCACGCAGACCGCGGAGGGGTCGCCCGTGGGCCTCGTCGCCGGGTGGAGCTGGCCGGACGGAACGGCCGTGCGGGGCGTACTCGCGTCCGTCGCGCGGCGGTAGGTCCTCAGCCCGGGCGAGGTACCCGCTGTGGTGGCCCCGGGCCGATGGGGTCGCACGGCGATCGGGCTGCCGGTGGTGACCCGATCGCCTTTCCGCGGTGGGGCCGCCACCGGCGGATTCCGACTCTCCCACGACCGGCCTCCCACGACCGGCCTCACGCGACCGGCTCTCCCACGACCGGCCTCACACTGCGTGCTCATGGTCGGCGAGGACTTCGCGGATGACGTGCCGTGCGATCGCCGCCATCACCGGGTTGGTGTCACGGTAGTAACGCAGTTCGAGGAGCGCGATCGACAGCGCCCAGCCGCGACCTCGCGCCCAGGCCGCGTCATCGGCCTCCACTCCGGCCCGGAAGGCGCCCCGAGCGTCGGCCGGCAACACGTACCAGGCCGTGATCAGGTCGACGGCGGGATCGCCCAGCCCCAGGCAGCCGAAGTCGATGACGGCGCTGAGCCGGCCCTGGGCCACCAGCAGGTTTCCCGGTTGCAGATCCGCGTGGATCCAGACTGCCGGACCGGGCCACCCGGGGGCCGGCAGTGCCGCCTCCCAGGCGGCACTCACCGCGTCGGTGTCGACCGTTCCACGCAGATCCGCGATCGCGGCGCGGGTGGCGGTGTCCCGCGCTGCCAGAGGCTCACTGCGGTAGGAGGCGGGCCCGCCCGCGGGATCGATGCGGTGCAACGTCGCGACGAATTCCGCCAAGTCCCCTGCGAGCAGGCCTGGTTCAGCGATACGCCCGACGACGGGATTCGTGCCGTCGAGCCATCTGTAAACGGACCAGCGCCAGGGATAGCCCTCGGCGGGCATCCCCTTCCCCAGCGGCGTGGGGACGGCGACGGGAAGCGGCGGGGCAAGCCGCGGCAGCCACCTGTGCTCCTTCTCGACGTCGTCGGCGGCTCCGGCGATGCGGGGAAGCCGCACCACCATGTCCTCACCCAGCCGGTACATGGCGTTGGACGTACCGGCGGACTCGACCGCCTCGACAGGAAGCCCGGCCCACTGCGGGAACTGCGCGCCAATCAGCCGACGCACGAGCGGTACGTCGATATCCGCCTCGTCGGCGTGCATCCTGCCGGCGCGCATGAGTACCTCCCTGAAGCGGTGACCGGTCCACCGGTGCGCCTTGGACGTCAACGGACGCCGACGGCACGGTCGCCACGGATCGGCCGTTGTCGGCCGACGGCAATGGGACCGTTCCGGGGCGGCACCCGTCAACTCGTTTCCCACGGCGGCCCGCTGGCCACGACCGGCGCGGGTGTTCAGAGGACGAGGCGTCGGATGGTCAAGGTGCGACCGAGTCCGGTCGGAACGCCGAGCCGACGGAGCCCGTTCCGCAGTGCCCGGAGGTTCGCCGCAGGCCGAGCACCAGCTCGGTGGCGCTGAACACGTCGCTTCACGTGAGGGAGCACTCCCGCGAGTGTGCGGCCGACGGGGTGCGCGGCTTCTGGCGCTCCCTCGGGGATTCCGAGCGGTTCAGCTCTCGCCTGTGGGCAGGAGTGCCAGGGCCTGCTGGAGATTGCAGGCGGGGTCGCGGGAGGTCTTCCAGGTCTTCACGCGTTGAAACGAGACGCCCTCCTCGCGGAGCAGGACCCGAAGGCCCTCGTGGCTGATGTCGTCGACCACCCCCTCGGCGACCAGGAAGTCGGCCAGCTTGGCCAGACTCCAGGTCGAGAACGGCAGGCCGTGCTCGGCCGGCTTGGACTCGGCGATCTTCTTGATCTCCCGGCGCTCGGGGAGCGTGAACGTCCTCGGGCGCCCGCCCCGGTACTTCGGGTAGAGCGCTTCGAAACCGTCGGCGTTGAAGTTGTGGATCACGTCCCGGACCCGGTCCGTACTGGTGAACGTGACCTCGGCGATCTTCGCCACGGGCATACCCTGAGCCGACAGCAGCACCATCTGGGCCCGCCGCCAGGTCACCACCGACCCAGTACCCCTGCGGACGATCCGCAACAACCGTCTGCCCTCGTCGTCATCGATCTCACGGACCTGCACGCGTTCAGCCACGTGATCATTCTGACCGCCCGGCGCCGCCCGACCCAGCAACCGGACGACACATCGACGGGGCGAACACTGCCCGATGCGGCACTGGATGATCAATTCCAAGGGATGCCTACGGAGGGTGTGGGGTGGGCGGCGGCCGAAGCCACCGCAAGACGGTCAGGCGGCGGGCTGCCGGCCCTGGTTGTCGAGGTGGCAACGGGCGGTCAGGCGTCAGGGTCGACTTCGGGGTGCGTGAATCGGACGGGCTTGCCCAGCGACCGGGCGTAGGCGATTTCGGCTCGGGTGCTGTCCCCGATGTAGTCGCCGACTACGAGCACTTCATCAGCGAGCCGGATCTTCGCCCGGTGCAGGTCGTCGAGTCGAACCTTCAGTGCCTCGGCCTCGACAGGATCGGACCAAAGTTCGTGAGGCGACTTCATGTCACAGCCCGGTTTGACGACAATCTTTCCGGCTTTGGTCTCTCGCAGATCGGCCTCGGTCATCTCGCTCATGAAGCGGGTGGAGCCGCAGATCACGACGATACGCGGGAGGATCAACAGCTTCTTCGCGTTGGCGAGCTTCTCCTCGGGGGTGAGCAGTTGCGGGTATGACACTGGTTCCTCCTGGTGGTGTGGTCCAAGGGGTGCCTGCGGAGACGAGAACGAGGGCGTCCAAGATCGTTTTGTGACGAACGACGTGGACACCCTCGCGACAGCACTCTATGCAACGACCGACGACATGCT
This sequence comes from Kitasatospora sp. HPM-01-4, assembly GCF_051374625.1. Taxonomy (NCBI): domain Bacteria; kingdom Bacillati; phylum Actinomycetota; class Actinomycetes; order Kitasatosporales; family Streptomycetaceae; genus Kitasatospora; species Kitasatospora sp. HPM-01-4. The sequence continues at coordinate 214,191 of NZ_JBPQGP010000005.1, forward strand.
GAAGGAACATCCCGACCTGGCGCCGTGGCGCCCGCCGGTCGGCATCACGCCCAGCCTGAGCGATGCCGAACTGGTCACCCTCGCCACGATGCAGGCCATACCCGGCTACACCTCCGAGGCCAAATGGCTCCGCCATGCCCGTGCCCACCTGCGGCACCTTTTCCCCTACCTGCCCCAGCAGCCCGGCTACAACAAGCGGCTGCGCAAGCCCGCCGGTCTGATGCGAAGCATCAACCGGATCCTGGCCACCGCCACCTCGGTGTGGTGCGACGACGTATGGGTCGTGGACTCCACCCCGGTGGAATGCGGCCGTTCCCGCGAGACCGTCAAACGCTCCGACCTGGCAGGTTGGGCCGAATACGGCTACTGCGCCAGCCACAGCCGCTTCTTCTGGGGCCTGCGCCTGCACCTGGTCTGCACCCTTTCAGGGCCTGCCCATCGCTTCGCTCTGACTGGGGCCAAGGCCGACGAACGCGAGACCCTCCTTGACCTCCTGGCGGCCGAATGCGAGCTTCTCCGAGAACGTCCCCGACAGACTCACATCGGCGACAAGAACTACTTCGGCCGTGGTTTCGAACGTGAACTGTCCGAGTATGGAGTCCAGTTGCTGCGGCCTGCCCGTAAGGGTGAACGGGAACGGCCTGGCGCAGCCCTGTTCAAGCCGCTTCGACAGGTCATCGAATCGATCAACGAGACCCTCAAGGGGCAGCTTGACCTCGAACGGCACCGAGGGCGCACACCCGGAGGTGTCGTAGCCCGCGTCATGCAACGCATCCTCGCGCTGACCGCCGCGATCTGGCACAACAACGCCACGGGACAAACCGTCCTGTGCTCACTGGTCGCCTACGATCACTGCTCCCTTGGAATAGATCATCTAGTCACCCGCCAGTGCTCGGGCGTCCTCGGCAACGTGTCGGCCACCCGGCCGGGGACGGCTCACGCCCAGGGGAGCCCGGAGCGGGTGCGCCAGTACGCCTCGGCGGGCTCTGCGAGCCCGGGCAGCTCGTCGGGGACGAGGTCGAGCCCGGCGGCGGTGAGGTTGGAGGCCAGCTGCTCCGGGGTCGCGGCGCCGGAGAGCACGATGTCCGCCCAGGGCTGGGCTGCCGCCGCGGCCAGCGCGAGGGCGTCGCAGGACGCGCCGGTCCGGGTGGCGAGGGAGCGCAGCGCGGCGGTGTCGGGGCCGGTGGCGTTGCGGCCGGCGAGGCGGCCGTTGGCCATGGCCTCCTTCACCACCACCAGCCATCCCGCCGCGTGCGCCTCGGCGAGTGCCGGCCCGGCGGACGGCTCCAGCAGGTTCCAGGTGGACTGGACGGCGGCGAACAGCGGTTGTCCCTCCACCGTCACCTCCAGTGCCGCCCGGACGGCCTCGGCCTGCGCCGGACCGCTGGTCGAGATCCCGACCCGGACGCCCTCCGCGGCCAGCGCCGCCAGCCGCGCGTGCAGCACGGGGTCGGTCAGCGCCGGACTGTCCGGGGTGACCGAGTGCACCAGGTACACGTCCAGATGCCGGCCCAGCAGCGCCCTGGTCTCCTTGATCTGACGGTCGAACACCGCCACGGAGTGCTCCTTGACTTCGTGCACGGGCACCCCGCTGGCCCGCCAGTCGGCGGTGTAGGTGTAGCCCCACTTGCTGCCCACCACCGCGTCGGCCGCGGCCTGCGGCCTGGCTGCCAGCCACTCGGCGACGAACTCCTCGGCGCGGCCGTAGGACCGGGCCGTGTCGAAGTACCGCACGCCCGCCGCGTAGGCGGCGTCGAGCAGTTGGTGCGTCCGCTCGCGCATCGCCTCGACGGTGCGCTCGGCAGGCAGGTCGAGGTCGCGACCGAGCGTGATGTAGCCGGGCCGCCCGACGGCGGCCGTACCCAGACCGAAGCGCGCGAGCGACGGGCTGACGGAGGGTCCGGTGGCGGGTGCGGCCGGCATGGCGAGGGTCCCTTCGGTGGTTTCCGCGGGCGGGGACGGCGTGCCCCACCCGCAGCGGAACCCTATCTTCCGCCCGACTGCCGACCGCCGTGGTGTGCGGGATAGGCACGGCCGGGTGCGCTGGTCGCCGTCCGCTGCTGGGGCGGGACGCCGCAGGCCCCGGTGGCGGGCCGACCGTACCCGTGGCCGGGTTCCGTTGCCCGGGGTGCGGCCCGGCCTGGTGCTCCGGCGGCGTGCCGCTCGGCCCGCGGGCGCGGTCGGCCGTGCTCGTCAGCAGGTCCTGGACCGAAAGGGGGCACCGGCCGCGCGGGGCCAAGGCCACCGCACGGCCGGCCGGGTCCGTCAGATACCGAAAGGCGCCGCGTAGCGGACGGTGCCGCCGGGCAGCGGGTGGGCCTCGTCCAAGGTGAGGGCCATCAGAGCCTCGTCCGGAACGTCGATGGTGAGGCCGATGCCGTGGGTGGAGGCGCGGGTGAAGCCGAAGCGCGGGTAGTACTCCGGGTGCCCGAGGACGACCACGTGGTGCTCGCCGATCTCCTTCGCCGCCTTGAGGGCGGCGCGGATGGCCGCGGACCCGGCGCCGGTCCTCTGGTGTTCCGGGAGTACGGCGACGGGGGCCAGGCACAGGGCCGGGGAGTCACCGATGTGGCAGCGGGTCAGCAGGGCGTGGCCGACGGGCGTGCCGTCGTCCTCGGTGCTGACGACGGACAGGCCGTCGATCCAGCAGGGGTCGGCGCGCAGGGCGTCGACGAGGTCGGCCTCCAGCGGGGTGTCGAACGCTGCGAGGTTGATGTCGCGGATGGTCGGGATGTCGGCCTCGGTCTCGGCGCGAGTGATCCACTGGTTGCGTGTACGCATGACGGGATGAAGATCCGTTTCAGACGGGATTCGTGCGGGAACGACCTCGCGAGCTCACGCTCTCAGCGAGGCACGGGGTTACCAGGTCAGTCCGTCGCCCGGGACGTGAGGGCGGTCCGGGCGCTGCTCGTCGCAGTGGCCTTGAGCGCGGTCATCAGCCCCACCTCCCTTTCCTGTCCTCGAACCCTGATCAGCACGAACCCAGCGAAGCTACCACGCACCGCGGGAGACCGTCGAACGGATTGACCGGCGACCCTGCCGAAACCGGAAACCGCCGCCCGGACCGACGGACAGCCCTGCCGGACAGGCCGAAGCCGCCACCGGCCCGCCGGGGCGGAGGCACCGCGCGGGGCGGCCCGCGCCGCTCAGCGGCCGCGGTCGTCACCGGGGCCGTGGTCGTCGCCGGGGCCGTGGTCGAGGCCGTCGAGCCGGCGCTGCCAGGTGGCCAGCAGCGTCTCCAGTGCGGCGGCCTCGTCCGGGCTGAGCAGGCCGAACAGGCGGTGCTCGTTGCGCATGTGGGCGGTGAACGCCTCGTCGATCAACCGGCGCCCGGCCTCGGTGAGGGCGACCACCCGGCCGCGCCGGTCGTCCTCGGCCGTGCGGCGGGTGACCAGTCCGGCCCGCTCCAGGCGGTCGATCCGTTTGGTCATGGCACCGGTGGTGACCATGGTGTGCGCGGCCAGCTCGCCGGGGGCCCGCTCGTACGGCTCGCCCGCGCGGCGCAGCGCGGCCAGGACGTCGAACTCGCCCTCACCGAGCCCGTAGCGACCGTAGACCAGGCACAGCTCGTCGGTCAGTCGGGCAGCCAGGCGGTGCAGGCGGCCGATCACCGCCTGCGGCGAGACGTCGAGGTCGGGGCGCTCACGGCGCCACTGGGCCTGGATGAGGGCTACGTGGTCGGCCGGTCCCGCGGCGGCTTCCGGCGTGTGGTGCTGCTCCATGAGACCACCCTACCGCCATTAGCTTCCCAGGAAGCTATATTGGCTTCCATGGAAGCCAATCTGCGATGGCTCGCCCTCACCGCGATCGCGCCGCTGGCCTGGGGCGCCAACTACTACGTCACCCGCGAGTTCCTGCCCGCCGACCGCCCGTTGTGGGGCGCCGCGCTGCGGGCACTGCCGGCCGGGCTGGTGCTGCTGGCCTTGTCCCGGCGCCGCCCACGCGGGGCGTGGTGGTGGCGCTCGGCTGTGCTCGGACTGCTCAACACGGCCGCCTTCTTCGTGCTGCTCTACACCGCCTCCCAGCTGCTGGCCACCAGCGTGGCCGCCACCGTCATGGCCGCCTCCCCGCTGGCGATGCTCCTGACCGCCTGGGCCCTGGCCGGGCAGCGCCCCGCCCGCGCCCACCTGGCGGGCGCGCTGGTGGGTCTGGGCGGGGTCGCACTCACACTGCTCGGGGGATCCGGCCCGGTGCGCCCGGCCGGCCTGTTCGCCTCGGCGGCGGCGATGCTGGTCTCGTCCGTCGGCTACGTGCTGGCCGCCCGCTGGCGCGAGGGCGCCGACCCGCTGGCCGCCACCTCCTGGCAGCTGACCTGCGGCGGCCTGGTCCTGCTACCGGCGGCCGCCCTCGTCGAGGGCCCGCCGCCCACGCCGAGCGTCCCGGTACTCCTGGCGTTCGGCTACACCACCCTGGTGGCCACCGCGCTCGCCTTCGCCCTCTGGTTCGCCGGCCTGCGCCACCTGCCCGCCGGCAGCGTCGGTCTGCTCGGCCTGCTCAATCCACTGGCCGGTGTCCTGCTGGGCGTGGCGGTGGCGGGAGAGAAGCCGGGGCTCCGTCAGACCCTCGGATTGGCCCTAGTGCTGGCCAGCGTCCTGCTCGGCCGTCCGCGCCCGCCGGCCCGCGTCGCGCCCCCCGCCACCACGCCCGCACACCCGCCGTCCCGGGCGCGCTGCTGATCCCCGCACCGGACGCCGCGCCGCCACCTGCCATCGGCACCGACCGCTGCTCCCCCGCCGCATGCCGCCCGGCCCCGCCCTCAGGGGCCAGCGCGCCCCGCCGACGACGCGCATCCGCCGGCGGGGCCGGTCTCGGCCCCGCCGGCGGCGACGGTCACAAGCGGCGCCACCAGGAACCGCCGACCGGTCGGTCAGCACTCAGCACTGGGGCCGCTTACCGTGGTTGGCCCCGTGCTTGCAACGCGTCTTCTTCTTACGGCGCCGCTTCGATGACATGGCCACTCCTCTCACCATCGTGCCTTCGCCCCCGGTTCCACCGTTCCACACCAGGGCTCACTCGGCGCGCCGTCCGCGACGGACAGGCGCTGCCGACAACGGCACGCCGGGCCGTACCCACGTGGTCACGGGCGCCCGGCCGGCCTTCTCAGTCGCCGGGCGGTCCGCCGGTGACACCGAAGGTCGCTCGTCCGGCCTCCGAGGGCCGTGGACTCCGGCACAGGTGCGGCGCACCGGGAGGTCCACCTCGGTCGGCACCCTCGGCAGGCGCGGCGGCCGGGCGGAACGCAGACGGCCGGGACCCGACCGGAGGACCGTGGTCCGAGCGGCCGGCCACGGGCACAGGCACGGGCACGGGGGTGAGCGCGGCCGCGCCGAGCATGATGCGAATCAGCCTGCGATACAAGGAAGTTGGCCTCCTCGGCGGACGCGTTGCGGGAACGCGAAACGGCGGACGCGTCACGGGGAACGCGGACCGGGCTGGACACCAAGCAGACTGCCGGAATCACCCTGAATGACGGCTTAATAACCTTAAGAAGCTTTAAGGACCATTTGGTGGGCAATCTTCCCTCCCTGGCATGCTGGAGCGCATGAACATCCTGCTGGTGGACGACGACCCCGACGTGTCCGCCGCCGTCCGGCGCGGTCTGGAGGCGGAGGGCTACACCGTCGACCTGGCCACCGACGGGCTGACCGGCCTCCAGTTGGCGAAACGTCACCCCTACCGGGCGATCGTCCTCGACATCATGCTGCCGGCCCTCAACGGCTACCGGGTCTGCGCGGAGCTGCGCCGGGCCGGAGTCGACACCCCGGTCATGATGCTCACCGCCAAGGACGGCGAGTACGACGAGGCGGAGGGCCTGGACACGGGCGCTGACGACTACCTCACCAAACCGTTCTCGTACGTCGTGTTCATCGCCCGGCTGCGCGCACTGATCCGCCGCAGCCAGGGCTGCGGCGACCCCGTCATCCGCCTCGGCGATCTGTGGCTGGACCCGCTCGCCCGCCGTTGCGGACGCGGCGAGCGGACCGTCGCCCTCACCTCCCGCGAGTTCGACGTGCTGCACTGCCTGGCCCGCTACCCCGGCCAGGTCCTTTCCAAGGGCGAGATCCTCGACGAGGTCTGGGACACGGCCTACGAAGGCGACGGCTCGATCGTCGAGGTCTACGTGAGCAATCTGCGCCGCAAGCTCGACGCTCCGTTCGGCCGCCGCAGCCTGCAGACCGTACGCGGCGCCGGTTACCGGCTGGTCGACGACCGTGGCTGAACCGACACCGGAACCCCCGCGCCCGCGGCGGTCGCGGCACGACCGGAAGGAGAGGCGAGTGCCCCGCGCCCACCGGGTGCTGCCGGGGCGGGCGCCGTGGTCCGGCCGGATGCCGACCCGGCTGCGCACCTCGGTCGCGGCGGGATCGGCGGCCCTGTTGCTGCTCGGCGGCGGCGCCTGGTGGCTGCGTGAGCACGTCTACGGGTCGCGGCTCGCCGCCAACCAGTCACAGGCGCTCTACCAGGCCAGGACCATCGCCCGGGACAACGCGGCCGATCAGGGCGCCACGACCGTCCGGCACGCCGACACCGTCGGACTCCCCTACGTCGTGCTCGACCCGACCGGGCGGATGGTCGTGGTGGGCGGCCCGCTGGTGGGGCAGACCCTGATCCGGGACGAGCTCACTCCGGCCCCGAAGTTCGCTCCGCCCAGCTGGAGCACCGTACGCACCGTCAGGATCGGCCACCGTCCCGGCGGCGGACGCTACGCCGGACGCACCTTCACCGCCGTCGGCGCCTACAGCCACGTCCTGCCGATGCCCGCCGACCAGGGCAGGAGCGCCTTCACCGGCGAGGGTGACTACACCGTGTACGTTCTGGTCACCCCCTTCGAGGCCGAGGATGCGGTCGCCGCCGTCGACCCGGCCCTGCTGGTCGGCGTCCCGGTCGCGGCACTGCTGGTCGCGGCCATCGCCTGGGCCTCCACCAGCCGGGCGCTGCGGCCGGTGGAGGCGATCCGCGCCGAACTCGCCGAGATCGGCGAGCAGCGGTTGGACCGGCGAGTGCCGGTACCCGCCGCCAGGGACGAGATCTCCCGGATGGCGGTCACCACCAATGACACCCTCGACCGGTTGCAGCGGGCCGCCGAACAGCAGCGCCGGTTCGTCGCCGACGCCTCGCACGAGCTCCGCAGCCCGATCTCGGCCCTGCGCACCAATCTCGAGGTCTCGCTCGCCCACCCCGAGCGGACCGACTGGCCCACCGGCACCCGAGAAGCGCTCCGCGCCGTCAAACGCCTCCAGCAGCTGACCGAGGACCTGCTCTACCTCACCCGCCCCGGCACGGCGGAGTCCGCGGCGACCGTGGTCGACCTCACCGACCTTGCCCAGGACCTGGTCACCGAGACCCGCCATCTGCTGCCCGGTGGGCCGACCGTGGAACTGGACGCCGCCGGGCCCGTCCTGGTGCACGGCCGACAGCTCGCGCTCCACCGGTTGCTGCGCAACCTGCTCGACAACGCCGTCCGGCACGCCCGCAGCCAGGTCCGGATCACGGTCCGCGGCACGGGCGACACCGCCGTGGTCGACGTCCACAACGACGGCGCCGGGATCCCGCCCGAGGACCGCGAGCGGATCTTCGAACGGTTCACCCGCCTCGACGAGGCCCGCAGCCGCGACAGCGGCGGCAGTGGCCTCGGCCTCGCCATCGCCCGCGAGATCGCCACCCGGCACCACGGCACCCTGCGGCTGGCCGGCCCGTGCTCCGACGGCGGCACCGGCGACGGCGGAGTGCCGGACGGCGGCTCCGGAGCCACCTTCAGGATCCGACTCCCACGCGTCTGAGGCGGCCCTCACGTCTCCGGCGATCCGAGGGGTGATCGCGCGGGTGGTGGGTCACCGCTGTCGGAGCTGTCCGGGGGCGCGATGCCGTCCTGCGAGCCGGCGCGGGCGTGGAAGACGCCCCACCGGAGGAGGCCGGAGCGGCAGGCCTCGACCCACAGGGGCAGGTTCGCGAGCAGGCTTTCGAGGTAGGCGGGGCCGAGGAGGCCTTCGAGCTCGGCGGCGCGGCTGCGGGTCTCCTCCTCGATGCGGATGTAGTGGGTCAGCAGGTGCTGGTCGAGCTGCTCGAAGTCGACACCGTCCAGGCCCAGTTCGGTGAGCGCGCGCTGGTAGTAGCGGGGCGTGGCCAGGGTGGTGACGTGCAACCGGGCGAGGACGTCGCGCAGTTGTCCGAAACCGGCGGTCTCCGCGGCCATCACGTCGGTGAAGACCAGCTCACCGCCCGGCCTCAGCACACGGACCGCCTCGGCCAGCAGGCGGTCGCGGTCCGGGCTGTGGCAGAAGGCCTCCTGGGACCAGACGACGTCGAAGTGCGCCGCGGGGAAGGGGATGTCCTGGAAGGAGCCGGTCACCACGCTGATGCGGTCGTCCAGGCCGCGCTCGGCGTTGGTCCGGCGGTGGCGTTCGTTCTGGGTCTCGCTGATGTTGAGTGCGGTCACCCGGCAGCCGAAGGTCCGGGCCAGGTAGCGTGCGGGACCGCCGTAGCCGGAGCCGAGGTCCAGCACGCGGGTTCCGGGCCCGAGGCGGTCGGCGATCCGGGTGGCGGTGTGCGCGACCGTGCGGCGGGAGGCGTCCGCGACCGCCTCACGGGCGTGGGCGTAGATCCCGGTGTGGATGTCCTCACCACCCCACACCGCCGAGTAGAAGCCGTCGACCTCACCGGCCGCGTAGTACCGACCGGCGTCTTCCTCCGTCACTTTCGACCTCCCTGCTCGCTCGGTGCTCCCGGACGGGAGACCGCCTCGGCCCATGCTGCCAGCTGCTCCCGGCCCCGACCGCGGAACACGCCTGGCAGCCGGGCCGCCTGCTCGCCGACCGTGGTGGACGGTGGCCGATTCGGCCGGAGTTGGCGATCGGTCACGCGTTCCCTGCCACCGGGGCGACCGCACCGGCCCCGCGGTCGTCCGTGCTGCCGAGTGCCGAACTGACCGCAGTGTGACGGTACTTGCGAGTGCGACGGGCACCCGGTCGCCGCCGCGCACGGCCCGCAGCCGAACTCCATCGGTGCGGGCCGTGCGCGGGCCCCGCCAGCGGCCGTGCGCGGGCCCCTTCAGCGGGCCGTGCGCGAGCTCCGTCAGCGGGCAGCCGGCTGCCTGTGGGGTACCGAGCCCTTCGATTGCCGTACCGGCGTGGCGATGTGTCGGACGGTCACGATGGTGGCGATGGCGATGACACCGGCGGCGATGGGGACTGCGAGAGGCCCGAAGACCCCGAGGGCGAGTCCGCCGACGGCGCCGGCCGCGGCGACACCGAGGTACTGCGCGGAGAAGTGCAGGCCCAGAGCCAGCGAGCGCTGGTCGGGGGCGAGGGTCGCGACCCGGGTCTGCTGGCTGATGCCACCGGACCACCAGGCCGCCCCGAAGATCAGCATGATCGGGAACGTGACGGCACTGCCGGCCGTGGTGTGCGCGTGCACGCCGGTCAGCAGTGCGATGAGCGCGATCACGGCGGTGACCACGAGCAGTGCGATCCGCAGCACCCGGGCCAGTGCGAAGCGCGCCAGCACCCGTCCGATCACCCGGCCGCCGATGAGTCCGCCCGCGCCGAAGACCACCATCAGGACGGCCACGCCGGTGCTGTCCGCCCCGGTCGCGGCGCCCATGACCGGGGAGAGATACGTATAGAGGGTGTAGGAGGCCAGGAACAGCCCGAAGGTGGTGGCCAGTGCCCACCGGATCGACCGGTTCCCCAGCAGTGCGAGCCGGCCGCCGCCGGGCGCCGGGGACAGCGGCACCTCGGGCAGGAACACTCCCACCAGTAGCGCGGTGAGCACCGCCAGGCCCGTGACGAGCAGGAAGGACACCCGCCAGCCGAACGCGGACCCGATCACCGTCCCGATGGGCGCGCCCGCCGTCAACGCCAGCGCGTTACCGGTGGCCGTCACCGATATCGCCCGCGGCAGCAGTTCGGGCGGGGTCAGCGCGGCCGCCGCCGCGGCGGCCGGGGCCAGGAACAGGGCCGCGCCACCGGCGGCCAGGATCCGCGCGGTGATCAGCACGCCGATGTCCGGTGCGACCGCGGCGAGCAGGTTCGCGGCCGCGAAGAACACTGCGGCGCCGATCAGCAGCCGCTTCGGCCGGACACTGTGGAACAGCCTGATCAGCGGTGGCCCGCCGAGCGCGTACGCCACGGCGAAGACGGTCACTAACTGGCCGCACAGGGCCACCGAGGTGTGCATGTCGTGGGCGACGGCGGGCAACACACCGGCGACCACATAGCCCTCCGTGCCGACGGTGAAGGTGCCGAGGGCGAGGAGATGGATCCGTGGATTCAGCATCGACATAGATCCAACGGTACAACAATCATTGAACCATCGGAGTACTCTGGGCGCATGCGTGACGCTTTCCATGCCGATCCGGCGACCGTGACCCTGGCGGCCGCGATGAACGGGCTCAGCGACCCGCTCCGCCTGCGGATCGTGGCTCTGCTGGCCCGCGATGGTGAGACCGAGTGCTCGGCGATCTACCAGGAGCTGGGCATCAGCAAGTCCAACGCCTCCCACCACTTCCGGATCCTGCGCGAGTGCGGACTGCTGCGCCGCACCCACCAGGGGCAGCGACAGAGCGCCCGGCTCCGCACCGACGAGTTCGAGGCCCGCTTCCCCGGCCTGCTCGGCGCCGTACTCGACAACATCGACTCCGACCGGCAACCGGCCGGATCCTAGGGTCCGACGACACTCGGCCCGGGACCGCCGAAACTCCGGCAGGCCGAACCAGGAGGCTCCGTCAGCGGTCCGGTCGGCACAGGAAGATCAGACGCCCGCCCACGGGGCCCGAGCGGCGCGCAGATTGCCGGCGTCCGGCAGAGGCAGGCCACCTGGCGCCGAACGGATCCCCCTGCGGCACCAAAGCGATTCGGACGGGCCCACTCAGCGGGTCGCACCGTTGATTGACACCCTCACCCTTTGAACCTATCTTCATCATTACTTGAAGATCTCAACCATTCAGGTCATCAAGTCTCTGCCCTGCCGCATCTTCGCTGGGCCGCTGCCAAGCCGCTCGGCTGACGCTCCGATCCGACGGACAAGACCAGAAAGCCACCACGTTGAGCACCGCCGTGGACCACCGCGCCGCCGTCGCCGCCGAGACGGCCCATCTCGTCCGAACCGTCCGCTCCGCCGATCCGGCCGCACCGGTACCCTCCTGCCCCGGCTGGACACTGACCGACCTCATCCGGCACACCGGCAGCGTGCAGCGCATGTTCGCCACCCTGCTGCGGCAGCGGATCCAGCAGCGGCCGACCAGCCGGGACGTCGACCTCCAGCTGCCCGCCGACCTCGCGGACTACCCCGACTGGCTGGCCGAGAGCGCGGCGGTGGCCGCCGAGTCGTTCGCCGCCACCGACCCGAACGCGCCGATGTGGGCCTGGGGAGCCGACCAGCACGCCCGCTTCTGGGCCCGCCGGATGCTGTTCGAGACCCTGGTGCACCGGGCCGACGCCGAACTCGCCCTCGGGCTGCGCCCCGACATCGACCGCGCGCTCGCGGTGGACGGCGTCGACGAGTTCCTGGTCAACCTGCCGTTCGCGGCCGTCTTCGCCCCGGGCACCGCCCAGCTGCGCGGCCCGGACCGGACCATCCGGTTCACCTGCACGGACGCGGACGGCGACTGGCTGGTCCGGCTGCGCCCCGACGGCTTCGGGCTCGACCCCGCCGGTTCGGACCGCCCCGACGCCACCGTCGAGGCCACCGCTGCCGATCTCCTGCTGCTGCTCTACGGCCGGCTGGACCGCACCGCCGACACCGTCCGCACGGACGGGGACCAGGAACTGCTCGCGCACTGGTTCACCCACTCGGCGTTCTGACCGCGACCGGGGCGCACCGCCCCGGCCACCCCCTCATCCAGGTCACCCCCGCCCCTTCTCCCGGGCCGGAGGGTGACCTGGCGTCCGTCTGCTCATCGCCGTCGGCGGCCACGGCCACCTCTCCACCAACGGCGGCCACGCCCTTGACGGCGGCGCCGGAGAGGCTCGCTGCACCCGGCGAACCCGCCCCGGATCGAACAGCCTCCCGGAGACGCCTCGCAGCACGGCACCCGCCCGAGGCGGCCCCGGGCAAGCCGACGGCAAGGTCGCGCAAGGCCGGTGGCAAGCGCTACGGCAAGCCATCGGCAAGGAGGCCCGGCCAGAGTGGGAGCCGTCGCCAGGACCGCCGGCCGAGCGGTGGGCGACGGCGACCGATGACGGGACAGGGCAGAGGAGAGCCATGGCAGCCGCGCGGAGTGAGACGGTCGACCCGGCGCTGACGACGTACGAGTCGCTCGCGCCCTTCTACGACCGCTTCACCCGCTACGACGACTACCTCCGCTGGAGCGGCCTGCTGGATGATCTGATGCAGCGTCATATCGTGCCCGGACGGCGCCTGTGGGATGTGGCCTGCGGCACCGGCAAGAGCACCGCCGCCTTCCGCGACCGGGGCTACCGGGTCCTGGGGTGCGACCTGAGTGCGGCGATGATCGCCGAGGCGCGGGCGAAGCCGGAGAACCGCGGCATCGAGTTCCACCAGGCGGACATGCGCGACCTTCCCGGGCAGCTCGGGACGGCGGACCACGACGTGGTGCTGTGCATGGACGACGCGGTGAACAACCTGGTCGGCGAGGCGGACCTGGACCAGGCCTTCGCCCTCTACATGGACGCCGTACTCGCGGCCTTCGAGGACGACGTCCCCACCGTGGAGCGTTCCAGCGCACGCGGGGTCGAGCTCTCCGCCCGCTACGGCCTGCGCTACTGGAAGGCCATGCTGCAGGTGTGCCAGGGCTGGGCGCTGGCACACCGGTGAGGAGCAGCCCGGAATCCGCCTCATCCGCTCCGCGCTCACCGAACTCCGTGCCTCCCGGACGGTGTTCAGGCTCCCGCTGCACCTCGGCCTGCTCGCCCAGGCCCAGCACCGTGCCGGGCGGTTCACGGAGGCCAGGGCCACCCTGAACGAGGTCCGCGCCGCGGTCGAACTCCGCGGCGAGTACGCCTACCTCCACCCCCGCCTGCCCGTGGGCCGCGTCAGCGCCGCCCTGCCCGGCCGCGGCGGTGACCGCCTGGCCGCGGTGTTCCGCTGAGTCGCGGGCCCCTGGGCACGGGCGGGGGCACGGACGGGGTGACTCTCCGGGGGAACGCCGCCGAACGGGGAACGGTGGCCTCAGCCGACGAGGTGGCGTTCGATCCAGGCGGCCGCGGTACGGCGGAACAGGACCCGGTTGCGGGTGTTCCTGAACTCGTGGCCCTCGTTGGGCAGTACCAGCAGTTCGGCGGGGATTCCCCGTTGGCGGGCCGCCCGGACCATCTGCTCGGACTCGCCCGGTGGGACGTTGGTGTCGTGCTCGCCGTGGACGGCCAGCAGCGGTACCCGAAGGGCGTCGATGCGGCTCATCGGGGAGAGCGCGTGCAGCAGGTCACGGTCGCGTTCGGGATGGCCGTACTTGGCGGCGGCCGATCGCGCGATCCACGGCTCGGTGCCGGCGAAGAACGTCAGGAAGTCCGACATGCCGCACACCGAGACACCGGTGCGGAACAGCTCCGGATGCCAGACCAGGGAGGCCAGCGTGAGGTAGCCGCCGTAGGAGTGACCCATCACGGCCAGCCGCCGGGGGTCGGCGAGTCCGAGGGTGATCAGGTGCGCCGCGCAGTCCGCGACGTCGTCGATCGCCGCGAACCGCCCGGCTCCGAGGTCGGCGTTGACGAAGGAGCGGCCGGCGCCCAGCGAGCCGCGCACGTCGGGCGCGAAGACGGCCAGGCCGTGGCCGAGCAACTCGTGGTAGAGCGGATCGAACACCGGTCGCTCCTGCTGCTCCGGCCCGCCGTGCAGATGGACGACGCACGGGGTCCGGAGGTCGGAGTCGTGGCCGGGGGCGCGGTAGTACCAGCCGCCCAGCTCCAGCCCGTCGCGGGCCCGCAGGCGCAGGTGCACGGGCCGCACCGGCGGGCGGCCGGGTGCGACGGCGTCCTCGTCACGCGAGGACCACGGTGTACGCAGGGGTGACCCGCCGTCCGCCGTATGCCAGACGCCGGGCCGGCGGAGGGAACCGGACACGGCCAGCACCAGTCCCTGAGGGCCTGCCGGACTGATCCGGGTCACCACCTCGTGCGTCAACGGCACCGAACGCACGGGGAGTTCGGGCGGAGCGTGTCCGCCGTCCACCTCCGCCCCGCCGGCCACCTCCACCCCGCCGTCCACCTCCGCCCCGACGCCGTCACCGCCGCCGGCCCAGCGCCGGAGCGTGGCGGGCAGGGCGATGGTCTCCAGCTCGGTGCGGCCGTGCATGTTCCACGCCAGGACGGCGCTGTGGCCGTCGTCCTGGATCCACAGCAACTCCAGGTCGGCGCCTTCGCGTTGGGCGGTCACCAGACGGCGCAGACAGGCACCGTCCGGCCCGAGCTCGGCGGTGACCAGGGCCGCGAACTCGCGGTCGGCGTCGCTGCGCAGGTACAGCCTCCGGCCGTCGGGCGAGAACCGGCCGATCCAGGGGTCGCCGTCGGCCACCCGTACCGTGTAGGCCGTCTCGCGGGTGCCGGTCCGCAGCACCACCGCCTCACGCCCGCCGCGCGGCCCTCGCAGCAGCAGGGCGAGCCGGCCGTCCGGGGTGGTGTCGCACACCCGCAGCGTGGCGCCCGCCGGTTCGGTGGCGATGAGTTCGGGGGGCCACACGCCGGCCGGATCGGCCAGGTAGGCGGCCAGGCCCCCGCCCGTGAGGTGCGGCTCGGGGGCGGGCTCGTAGGGCGCCGGCTTCGGGGGGCGCAGCACTCCGGCACTGGGGAACGGTGTCCCGACCTCGCCGTGGTGGGCGCCGCCGAGCAGCACCGGGCGCCCGTCCCGGCTGGTCCACTCGCTCGGGGGCACCTCCTGGTACGGCGCGGGAGCGGTGGTGCCGCCGTACTCCGTGACGGGGAAGCCGACCAGCGGATCGGTGGTGGTGATGGCGAGGGCCGAACCGTCGCGGGTCCAGCGGCCGAGGTAGGCGGTGCTGCCCGCCACCGCGCCGGCCAGCACCCGGCGGTCGCTGCCGTCCGGCCGGACGCAGAGCACGCGGGTGTGTTCGCCGCCGCCGGGGGCGGTGGTGTAGGCGATCCAGCGGCCGTCCGGGGACCAGGAGACCTCGATGACCGGGTCGGTCCCGGTGTCGAGGAGGTGCACGTCGTCGCCGTCGGCCGATCCGGTCCACAGCTGCGGTACGCCGCCGCGGTTGCAGATGAAGGCCACCCGCCCGCCGGTGGGGTCCGCCGACGGGTACCAGCAGCCGTGGGCGGTCACCGGGCTGTGGCCCTCCCGGGTGTCGTGGGCGTCCGGGAGGGCCACGGCCAGGGGGGCCGCCAGGCCCGGGGCCACGGCCAGGGGGGCCGCCGGCCCGGGGGCCACGGGATCGGCGCGCTGGTCCACCACGGTCCGGCTCCCGCTCAGCTGATCCCGTGGGACTGCAGCCACATCTCCAGCAGGGCCACCTGCCACAGGGCGTTCGCCCCGCGCGCCGTGCGATGGGCGTCCGGTGCGGCCAGCAGCTCGGCCAGGTACGCCTCCCGGAAGATCCCCCGGGATCGGGCCTCGGGGGCCGACAGGGCCTGCTGGATCCGGTCGAGCACCGGCGGGGCCATCCGGCGGATCGCCGGGACGGGGAAGTAGCCCTTGGGCCGGTCGATGACCTCGCGCGGCAGCAGCTTGCGGGCGGCGTCCTTGAGGACCCCCTTGCCGCCGTGGGCGAGCTTGAACTGCGGCGGGCAGGCGGCGGCCAGCTCGACCAGCTCGTGGTCCAGGAACGGCACGCGTGCCTCCAGACTCCAGTCCATGGTCATGTTGTCGACCCGCTTGACCGGGTCGTCGATCATCAGGACGTGGGTGTCCAGCCGCATGGCGGCGTCGAGGGCGGTCTCGGCTCCCGCGGGCGCCATGTTCGCGTGGACCAGCTCTTTGGAGACGTCGTGGTCCACCAGCAGCTCCGGTTGGAGGATCCGGCCCAACTCGGCGTGCGACCGGTCGAAGAACACCCGGGCGAACGTCTCGGGCTCCCGCTCGCGCGGCACGGCCGCCAGAGCGGGGTGCCAGCGGTACCCGGCGAAGATCTCGTCGGCACCCTGCCCGCTCTGCACGACGCTGACGTGTTTGGAGACCTGTTCCGCCAGCAGGTGGAAGGCGACCACGTCGTGGCTGACCATCGGCTCGCTCATGGCCGCCACCGCCCGGTCCACGGCGGTCCGCAGCCGGTCCGAGGTGACCATGATCTGGTGGTGGTCGGTGGCGAACTCCCGGGCCACCAGGTCCGAGTAGCTGAACTCGTCGCCCTGCTCGCCGCGTTCCGCCTCGAACCCCACGCTGTAGGTGGCCTGGTCGTCCTGGCCCGCCTCGGCGAGCAGCGCCACGATCAGGCTGGAGTCCAGGCCACCGGAGAGCAGCACTCCGAGCGGTACGTCCGCCACCGTGCGGCGCCGGACAGCGGTGCGCAGCGCTTCGAGCACGGCTTCCCGCCAGTCGGCGGCGTCCATGCCCGCGTGCTCGGGCCGACGGCTGTAGGACGGCTGCCAGTAGCACTGGTCGTGCTGGTTGCCGCCCGGCTCCACGACCCGCACGGTGGCGGGCGGAAGTTTGCGGACTCCGGTGAGCACGGTGCGCGGTGCCGCCACCACACCGTGCAGGGTCAGGTACTGGTGCAGTGCGGCCGGGTCGATGGAGGTGTCCACCCCGCCGCCCGCGAGCAGGGCGGGCAGTGAGGAGGCGAAACGCAGCCGGTCCGCCCGCTGCGCCAGGTAGAGCGGTTTGATTCCGAGCCGGTCGCGGGCGAGCACCAGCCGACCGGTGTCCAGCTCGGCCATGGCGAAGGCGAACATGCCGAACAGTCGTTCGACACAAGCCGTGCCCCACTGCCGGTACGCCTTGAGCAGCACCTCGGTGTCGGAGGTGGAGAAGAAGCGGTGGCCCAGGTCGCCCAGCTCCTGCCGCAGCTCCCGGTAGTTGTAGATGCAGCCGTTGAAGACGACGGTGAGCCGGCCCTCGGAGTCGGTCATCGGCTGGGCGCCGCGTTCCGACAGGTCGATGATCTTCAGCCGCCGGTGGCCGAGCGCCATGGCGCCCTGCGACCACAGTCCCCGGCCGTCGGGCCCGCGAGCCGCCAGCCGGTCGGTCATGCGCTCCACGGCGGCCAGGTCGGGGCGCCCGCCGTCGAAGCGGATCTCTCCGCTCAGCCCGCACATGCCGTCTCACCCCCGTTCGAGCGGTGGCGGAGGGCCGACCGGCGGACTGCGGCGATCGTCGGGTCGCAGCCGCCGGCGAACGGCTGTCCGTGCGCGACCGCCGTCCGGCCCGTCCGGTGCGGCACGGCGCCCGACCGGCGGTCCGCGAGCCGGGTGGCCCGGTTCTGCCGGTAGCGGGCCGACAGGCCCCTGCGGTCGATCCGCGCACGGGTACCGGCTTCCACCGGGTGCGCCCGGGTCCGGGCGACCAGGAAGTCGACGGCCGCCGTCAGGCCGCCGTCGGCGGCGACGCGCCGCAGCTGGTGGGCGGCGTCGCCGAGCCCCAGCGTCTCCTCGGCCAGCCCCGAGACCATCTCCCAGTCGCCGAACTCCTCCAGGGGCGGCCGCAACCGCGCCAGCAGCGACCGGACCACGGTGCGGGCCGGCCTCGCCAGGCCGGTGGCCGGATCGACCAGGTCGCCCGCCAGCCCCGAGCGGGCGGCACGCCAGGTCATGGCGCGCAGCCAGTGCTGCCGGAAGTGCCGGCAGCCGTCTGATCCCCGCACCGCCTCGCAGGCATCGGCCACCAGCGCGCGGAACAGCCCGGCGATCATCACCACCGTCTCCACGCGGGGGCAGGCGTCGCAGACCCGCAGCTCCAGGGTCTGCTGGTGCGCGGACGGCCGGATGTCGTAGTAGACCATCCCGGCGTCAGTGATCACTCCGGAACGAATCAACGCCGTCACGGTCGCGTCGTAGTCGGCCGCCGAGCCGAAGCAGCCGACCGGACCGGTGGTGGGCCAGCGTTGCCACAGCAGGGTGCGCCAACTGGCGTAACCCGTGTCCGCGCCGAGCCAGAAGGGCGAGCTGGCGGACAGCGCCAGCAGGGTGGGCAGCCAGGGCGAGACCACGCACATCGCCCGGATGCCCGTGTCGCGGTCGGGCACGTCCACATGGAACTGCGCGCCGCAGATCAGCTGCTCGTCGGCCACCAGGCGGTACTCGTCGGCCATGTGCAGGTACCGGGGGTGCGGTGTGGCGTACACCGACCCCATCCGGGCCAGTGGCGCGGTTCCGGCCGCGACCACCGCCAGGCCCAGCGGGGCGGCCGCGTCGACCAGGGTCCGCCGGGACCGGGCCAGGTCGGCGTGGAGAGCGTCCAGCGAGACGTGCACTCCGCTGTTGGACTCGACGACCGACTGCAGGAACTCGGTGGTGAAGCCGCGGCCCGGTAAGCGGTCCAGCACCTCGCGGGCTCGTGCCACCAGCATCCGGCTCTCCACATCGACGATGTGGAACTCCTCCTCGACTCCCATCGACACGGTCATCGGGCACCTCCGAACCGGTTCGACGGCACGGCGGGCTGCTACACCGCCGCACCCTGGACGGCTGCTCAGCGCGGTCGTCCGCCCCCAGAACACCAAACTCCCACGACCGCCCCCGCACCGCATCAGGACCCGAGCCCGCCACGACCGCCCGCCGTGCCCGCCCGCTGGGCCCGCCCACCGCGAGCACCCGCCCACCGCGCCGGGAGAGCACCCCGACGGGGCCCCGCCGGACGGGTGACCCTCACCGCGGGCCCGCAGTCCCGCGGGGTGCCCTCCCGTCCACGCTTCGAGCGGGTGGTCCGGTCCCCGGGCAGGCCACCCGCCGCCCGCGGTGGACGGCGGGTGGCCGGCCCGATCACAGGTAGGGCCGTCGGTGGCGGACGCTTCCGGCCACCCGGCCGGCGCGCAGCGCCAGGCCGGCCAGCCAGGCGCTGCGGCGTTCCGGGGTGGCGGCCAGGTCCCCCGCGTGGACGAGCAGTCGCCACCACGCCCGGACGGCCTCGCCGATCCGGGAGCGGGGCATCCCGTAGGCGCGGAAGTCCCGGTAGAGCCGGGGGTGCGACCTGCCGTAGCAGTAGAGCTGGCGGGCGATCGCCAGCGGCCCGTCGCGGAGCCGGTAGTGCACGACGGCGTGCGGTGAGAAGCCCAGCTCGTACCCGGCCAGCTGGGCCCGCCAGAAGAACTCGACATCGTCGGAGCCGTAGCGGTAGCTCTCGTCGAAGCCGCCGAGCCGCCTCCACAGCTCCTTGTGGAACCCGCAGTTGGCGCCCGCCGGGTAGGGCAGGAAGCCGAAGGTGTCGAGCAGCGAGTCGGACTCCTTCGGAGGGCGCGCGGCCAGTGCCACGGTTCCGTTGAGGGAGCGGCGCTCCAGTGCGCCGCCGGCGGCCGGGCTGGTCCGCAGGGTCTCCACCATGGCGGCCATCCAGCCGGGCGCCACGATGTCGTCCGCGTCGCAGCAGAGCACCAGTTCGCCGCTGGCGAGCCGGCAGCCGATGTTCCGGGCGTGGTTGGCGCCGCTCGCCTCCGGGGCGCTCACCGGTCTCAGCTGCGGCATCCTCCGCTGCCAGGACCGCAGGACCGCCCGGGTGCCGTCGCTCGAACCGTTGTCGACCACGACGGCTTCCCAGGGCCCCGGGTAGGTCTGCCGGTACAGGGCGTCGAGCTGCACGGCGATCGTCGCCTCGGCGTTGCGAGCGGGGATCACGACCGAGACCAGCCCTGCCCGCGGCGGGCCCCCGGCGGGCTCAGCCATCGTCCGCTCCGGCCCGGGACCACACCGCGCGGATCAGTGCCGTCAGGTCCCGCAGATCCGGCAGGACCGAGTCCGCTCCCGCCTCCCGCAGCTCCCGCACGCCGCTCGCCCCCGAGGCGACGGCGACCACCCGGGCCCCGCCGTCCCTGCCCGCCGCGACGTCCCGTGGGGTGTCGCCGATCAGGACGGTGTTGCCGGCGTCGAAGACCTGGCCGTGGACGGTCGCGGCACGGCGCTGGGCGACGGCGACGAGGGCGGCCCGTTCGACCGCGTCGTCCCCGTAGGCGCCGATCCTGAGGTCGACGAAGGGGTCGAGTCCGAAGGCGGCGAGTTTCAGGGCGGCGTTCGCGCGCAGGTTCCCGGTCAGTACGGACTGGACGACGCCGGCCCGCGTCCGCAGGTCGGCGAGGGCCTCGCGGGCGCCGGGCAGGGCCCGTCCCGAGGCTCTGAGTTCGGCGGCCTTAAGCGCGAGTTCCCGGACCAGCACCTCGGCCACTCGGTGCCGGGCGAACGGGCTGACGCCGTGCCGGCGGAACAGCTCGTCCATGATGTCGGGTTCGGTCCGGCCCGAGATGTCCACCTGATGGGCCGGGAGGCGGCCGGTGAGCCGCTCGAAGGCGCGCGGGTAGATCTCGGCGCACGCGGCCGCCTGGGAGATCAGGGTGCCGTCGATGTCCCACAGCAGCAGGGTCGCGCTCATGCGGCGGCCTCCCGCGAACGGGCACCGACCGGGGGCCGGGCTTCGAACGGCCCTCTCCGCGCGGTGCAGGCCGCACCGCGGCGCGCCGCGAACTCCAGCGCCTCCGGGGCAGGCGCACCCCCGGCGAGCGCGTAGGTCAGGGCGGCGGCGAAGTTGTCGCCGACCCCGTAGGTGTCCATCAGGGGGCTGGGGGCCTCGGTCGCGTGGTAGCGGCGCGGTGGTTCGCCGTGCCGGACGAACCGTCCGCCGCGGATTCCGTCGGTGGTGACCAGCAGCCGCGGCGGTCGCGACAGCAGGGTGCCGTCGTAGCGCTCGGCCGGGTCGTGCGCGCTGCCGACCATGGCGTCGACCGCCACACCGGACCCCGACACGGTCGCGAGCTCGCGCGAGGTCACCACCAGTACGCCCGCCTCCCGGGCCGCCCGCAGCACGGCGGTGTCCCCGGCGGTGAAGAACACCGCGTGGAAACCGGCCAGTTCCCGCCAGTCCACGGCGTCTCCCCCGGCGGGCTGGAGCCGTTCGCCGAGGGTGACGGTGGTGCGCTCTCCGGAGTCGTCGACCATGCTCACCGCCTCGCGGGTCCGCCCCGGGCGCGGCGCGGCCAGCACCCGCACTCCCCGCCGCTCCAGCTCCGTACGGGAGCGGAGCCCGGCCTCGTCGTCGCCCAGGGCGGTGAAGAAGGTGCAGCCGCCGGCCAGTTCCGCCAACTCCACGGCGGCCACCGCACCGCCGCCCGCCGGACCCTGCCAGAGCGGGTCCGCGTGGATCACGTCACCGGGGGCCGGCACCTTCCGGACCCGGGCGATCGTGGTCCACTCGACGTGTCCCACCACCGCGACCCGGAGCCGGTCGGATCCGCCGGACCGGCGGAAGAGCGTTTCACCAAGAACGTTCTCGTCCATCAGTTCGTCGACTCCCGTGCTGGACCCGGGAGAACCGGGCGTGGGATTTCCGCACGTCTGCTCCCAGGGCACGACGCCGTCGGAAACATCGTCCGAGTGTGGCACTCCGGTGCGCGGCCGGGAAGGACGTCGCGGCAAATCGACAGAATCTCCATCTGCCGGGCCGACACCTGTTCCGGTATCGCCGCGGGCTCCCGGCGGACCGGACGGCAACGCACTCTTCCCATCCCGTGGCGCACCTGCCTAGCCTGTCACTCGCCGGTCGGCGGGCCCCTGGGGTTCCCGCACGGCCGGACACCCGCACAACGAAGGCCGCACCGACGCACACCCGACAGTCCGTACCCAGTTGTCCGGAGGGCTGCGTGAAGTCTCCCCTTGTGCTGCCCGTAACGGAATCCTCCACTTCGCCTACGATCCGAGCGGTCCTTTTCGATTTCGACGGAACACTGTGGGACCCGGAACCCGACATCTTCCGCGCCCACTCCGAGATCTTCCTGGAATTCGGTCACCGGCTCTCCGCCGATCTGTGGTCCTCGGTCGTCGGCACTATCGGATTCGATCTGTGGGCGCATCTGGAACGGCTCACCGGAGCGCCGGTGGACCGCCGGGCGGCCCAGGAGCGGGTCCGCCGCAGAGAGCGCCAGCTGCTCGGCTCTCTGCGCGGCCGGCCCGGGGTGCACTCCCTGCTGCGGACGGTCGACGCCCTCGGCATCTCCCGGGCCATCGTCAGCAACTCGACCCGGAGCTGGATCGCCGAGTACGCGCGGCAGTGCGGCCTCTGGGAGGGGTGGAGCACGGTGCAGTGCGCCGACGGCGACCCGGCCCGTGCGAAGCCGGAACCGGACCTGTACGTGGCGGCGCTCGCCGCGCTGGGCGTCCCCGCGGAGCAGGCCGTGGCCTTCGAGGACTCGCCCAGCGGCCTGCGGGCCGCGAAACGGGCCGGGATCCGGTGCGTCGCGGTACCGAACCAGATCACCGCCGCGCTCGACCTCGGCGAGGCCGATCTGCGGTTCGACTCCCTCGAACAGCTCGATCTGCCCGCGCTCCTCGGAGCGTTCCCCGGGGACCCCGCCCGCCGCCCGGCCGCTACCGCAGCGGTTCCGACCGCCAGGTGACCGTGCCCGACCCTCGCACCGCCGACCCGTCTCAGGAGGGCTCATGACGCATGCCGACCCCGCCACCCGCGCAACGGTCCGAACTCCCGTGTCGGAACAGGACGTCGGGAACGTCCTGGACCACTACTACTACCTTCCGGACAAGCTCCGGGTGGTCGGCGGCGAGGGCGTCTACCTGTACGCCGACGACGGGCGGCGCTATCTCGACTGCTCCGCGGGGACCTTCAACCTGAGCCTGGGCTACGCCCACCCCGAGATCGTCGAGACCGTGCGCGAGCAGGCCGCCAACCTCATCCACGTCACCTCCAAGTTCCAGACCGGGCCGCTGAACGAGCTGGTGGCGAAGCTGGCCGAGGTCTCACCGCCGAACCTCACCCGGGTGCATCTGAAGTCGGCCAGCGGATCGGACGCCAACGAGAGCGCCGTCAAGATCGCCCAGGCGCACACCGGCAAGTCCGATGTGGTCACCCTCTTCCGCGGGCACCTCGGACAGACCCTGGCCATGATCGGCGCCTCGGGTGCGGCCTTCCGCCGCACGCCCTTCCCGTCGATGCTCCCCGGCGTCGTGCACGTCCCCGACCCGCACTGCCTGCGCTGCTTCTACAAGCAGGAGCGGGCCACCTGCGGCCTGCTCTGCGTGGAGCGGATCAACGACTTCATCGACTACGCCAGCACCGGCCGGGTGGCCTGCGTGGTGCTGGAGCCGATCAGCGGCAACGGCGGCAACGTGGTGCCGCCCGACGGCTACCTCCAGGCGCTCAAGGAGCTGTGCGAGGAGCGCGGGATCATCCTGGTCTTCGACGAGATCCAGACCGGATTCGGCCGCACCGGGCAGATGTTCGCCGCCGACCACTTCGGCGTCGCACCGCACATGATGACCTTCGGCAAGGGGCTCGGCGGCTCCGGGATGCCGATCGCCGGCATCCTCACCGAGGACCGGCTGACGGGCGTGGAGGGGCACCACATCAACTCCACCTTCGGCGGCAACGTCCTGGCCGCGGCCGCGGCCGTGAAGACCATCGAGGTGATCAGCCGTCCCGGGTTCCTGGAGAACGTACGGGCGGTGGGCGCGCACGTGACGACCCGGCTGCGCGAACTGGCCACCCGGGTGCCGTTCGTGCGGGAGGTCCGCGGGGTGGGCCTGATGATCGGGATCGACATCGTGGACCGCGCCGGGCAGCCCGACGCCCGGCTCACCAACCACCTGGCCGAACTCGGCCTGGAGCAGGGGCTGTTGCTGCGGACCTCGCTGTACGGGCACGGCAACGTGCTGAAGGTACGACCGGCCCTGATCATGACCATGCGAGAGGCGGACGAGATGTGTGACCTGCTGGAGCGACTGTTCCTCTCGGTCGCATGAGGGCGCTGGTCCAGGGCCTGTCCCAGCGGATCCGGGCCGCCGTCAACAGCGGCCGGGAGAGTGTCGGCAGCCGCTATGTCACGGGTACCGCGATGGGCGGCGACGCCGAGTTCCCCGTCGACGTCCTCGCCGAACGGGCGGCCTGGGACTACCTGCGGGACGTGGGCGCACCCGTGGCCGTCTACACCGAGAGCGAAGGCCTGCGGACGATCGGCTCGAACCCCCGGCACGTGCTGGTCATCGATCCCATCGACGGCACCCGGGGCGCCGCCGCCGACCTGGAGATGGCCTGCGTCTCCATCGCCGCGGCCCGCTTCACCGACTCGCCCGTCATCGGCGACATCGAGTACGCGATGCTCCAGGAGCTGAAGTCGGGCAACTGGCTGTACGCCGACGTCCACGGGGACGGGATCGAGAGCGGCGGCTACCACGCTCCGGTGCCCCGGCTCTCCACCACCGCGGACCTTGAACGGATGTTCTGGTCACTGGAGTTCAACGGCCACCCGGCCCGGCTGATGCTCGACGCCTACGGCCACCTGGTGGACGCCTCGGCCAACCGGGGCGGCGTCTACGTGTTCAACAGCGCCTCCTTCTCCATCTCCCGGATCATCACCGGCCAGATGGACGCCTACGTCGACATCGGCAACCGGCTGCTGCGCGACCGCCCCGAGACCGAACCGGACTTCCGCCGGGTCGGCCACGGCAGCATCCTGCACCTGTTCCCGTACGACATCGCGGCCTCGGTCTTCCTGGCGGAACGGGCCAAGGTCACCATCACCGACGCCTACGGCGGCTCGCTGCACGACACCCTGCTGCTGGACATCAGCCCGGGCAACCAGCGTTCGTGCATCGCCGCCTGCACCCCGAAACTGCACGCGGCGCTGATCGAGTCCATCCGCTGGTAGCGCCGGGGCTCCAGCGTGCCGGGAGCCGGGGCGCCCCCGGAAGAGCACCCGACCGCACGGCCGGGGCGGAGGCCACGCCGCCCCGGCTCCGGGACAAGGAGGCCACGCCGTTGACCGGCACACAGCACAACGAGGTCCAGCACATCGACCTGCCCCAGGGTCCCTGGGCCGGCGAGTGGACCGACCAGCGGGCCCTGGCGGCCGTCGCCGACACCCTCGGGCTGAGCATCGGCGAGGAGATCCTCGACGGCGGCTCCCCCGCCCGGGTACACCGGGCCACGACGGCGGCCGGGGACGCCCTGGTGGTCAAGGTCCTGGTGGCCGGGGAGGGTGCCGTGGACGGCCACGACCTGGCCTCCTTCCGGCACAAGCTGCGCCAGGTCGAGCTGATCCGCGCCGGCGCACCGCGGCTGGCCGCGCGCTACCTGCCGGTCCTGCACTCCCTGGACGCCGACGGCTGGTCGGCCTGCACCACGCCCTACTTCGCCTCCACGGACCTCGCGGCCCCGCTGCGCGGGTCTCCCGACGGGGTGGAGACGTTCTTCCGCCACTACCCGGCCGTCGTCCGGACCCTGGTCCTCGACGGATACGCGGCACGGGCCTTCCCGACCCCGGAGGGCCACCTGGCCTCGGTCACGGTGGGACGCTTCCTGCGACGCCTGCCCGTCCTGCGCGGGGCGCTGCCGGCCGACCTGTTCACCGCCGACCGGTTCGTCGTCAACGGCGTCCCGTGCGACGCCCCGCACCTGGTGCTGGAACGCCTGACGGTCCGTCACCGGCAGCGGCTGGCCAGGATGGCGCCGCCGCGGCTGATGCTCCCCGCGCACGGGGACGCCAACACCCGCAACCTCCTGCTCCGCGAACTTCCGGGCGCCGGCGCCGACTTCCGGATCATCGACCCGCGCGGCGCCACCGAGCCCTGGGATCCGGTGTACGACCTGGCGAAGACGCTGTTCAGCCTCAGCGTGTGGGATCCCGGGCTGCGGCTCGGTTTCGCGGTGCGCCGCTCGGGGCGTCACGGCTACGAGGTGGGGTTCCGGCAGCCCTGCTATCCGGGGTACCGCGCGGCGGTCCACCGGTTCCTGCCGTTCCTGCGCTCGGACGAGGGCCTGTCCGAGCTGTTCCGGGACGATCCGCACTGGCCGGAGCGGCTGCTGCTGATCCACGACCTCCATGTGCTCGCGGAGGCCCCGTGCCGGCTGTCGGACCCGAAACCCAAGCCGGACCTTCGGGGCGTCAACTCCACGCCGGCTGAGCTGGCCCTCGGCCACTACCTCCTCGGCACGCTGCTGATCAACGATCTGGACGCCCGACTCGGCCACCCGGGCGAGCTGGACGCCGACCGCCACCTCGCCCTGGTGGCCGACCACCTGCCGAACGGATGACGAGTCCCGCGGTGCTCCCCGCGCTCCGGTCAGCCGCGCACATCCGCCGCCAGGTGGGCGAGTGCGGTGTCCAGATCCGGTCCCAGCAGGGCGTGCCGGATACTCCTGAGCACCAGCCGGGGCGGACGCGGGCAGTCGGGGTGGATGTCCGCATCACGCACCGGGACCACCCGGGTCGGCAGGCCGAGCGCCCGCTGGACCCTCGTCATCAGCTCGAACCGGGTCACCACCTCGCCGCCGCCGTAGTGCACCACCCCGGCGCGGTCCCAGAGTCCGGCCAGCGCCGGGCCGAGGCTCGGCAGGTACAGCGGCGCGCACACCAGGTCCGTCTGGGCGGCGGTCGTGGGCGCGGCCATCCGCGCCAGGAAGGTGTCCGCCCAGGGGCTGCGGCCGAAGACCATCGGAATGCGCACCACCAGATGGGTGCCGTCCGCGAGCAGCAGGTCCTCGGCGGCCGCCTTGGTCCGGCCGTAGACGTTCACCGGGGACCTCGGGTCGTCCTCGGTGTACTGGGACCGGGTGCCGTCGAAGACGTAGTCACTGGAGAGGAAGACCACTTTGGCCGCCGAGGTGCGCACCGCGTCCAGGAGCACCTCGACCGGACGGACGTTCAGCGCGTGCGCCCGCCCCGGATCGCCCTCCGCCGCCTCCAGCGGTACCAGCCCGGCCGCGTGGACGACGAGGTCGAATCCGCCTCCGCCCGCCAGCCCGGCCAGCGCCCGCTCGTCCCGCAGGTCCAGCGGAACCAGCCCCGGGACCCTCCGGGCGGCGAAGGTGCCGACCACCTCGTGCCGGGCGGACAGCGCGGTCCACAGTCCGCCTCCCACGAACCCCGACGCACCGAGCAGCAGAATCCTCATACGGAAACCTGACCATCTGTCATATATAGCTTTCACCACGGATGTTGGCCATCGTGTGCACCATCGCGGAAGGCGATGACACCATGCGGACCAGTCCTGGGGGAAGAGGGGGAGGAAGCGGGATGAAGGCGCTCACGTTCGGGAAGCCGGGCCGGATCGGCCTCCAGGACCGCCCGGTGCCCGTGCCGGCGGTGGACGAGGTGCTGGTCAGGGTGGCGGTCACCGGCATCTGCGGGACTGACCGGGCGATCGTGCTCGGCGAGTTCCCCGCGAAGCCCGGTGTGGTGCTGGGCCATGAGGCGGCCGGCGAGGTGGCCGCGGTCGGGCCCGCGGTCGCCTCGGTCGCGCCCGGCGACCGGGTGGTGGTCAACCCGACCTTCTACTGCGGGCGGTGCCGCACCTGCCGCCGGGGGCTCCCCGCCCACTGCGAGGCGAAGGACGGGCGGGAGATCGGGGTCGACCTCGACGGAACGATGGCCGAGTACGTCGTGGTGCCCGACCGGTTCGTCCATCGCCTGCCGGCCTCGATGTCCTACCGGCGGGCCGCGCTGGTGGAGCCGCTGGCCTGTGTGCTGAACAACCTGAGGGCGGCCGGGCCGCGCTGGGACGACCGGATCCTGGTGCTCGGCGCCGGCCCGATCGGCGCACTGTGCGCCCTGGTGCTGGCCCGGCGTGGCGCCAGGGTGGCACTGGCCGACCGGGATCCGGTCCGTCTGGAGCTGGCCCGTACCCTGCTGCCGCGCGAGGTACGGGTGCGGGCCGCGGACGGGGCGGGTCGGGGCGCGCCCGCGGCCGACACCGTCATCGACACCACCGGGACCCTGCCCGGCGGCATCCTGAGCACCCTGGCGGCGGCGGGCACCGTGGTGGTGATGGGCGAGCGGGAGGCGGCCGTGGCCGAGGTGCCCCTGCGGTCCCTGGTGACCAGGGGTGTCCGACTGGTGGGCGCGGGCCCGTACCGCCCCGCGGACTTCGAGCTCGCCCTCGATCTGGCGGCCGACCTGCCGCTCGACTCCCTGGTCACCCATGTGCTCCCGCTGGACCGGTACGCCGAGGCCCTGGCGCTGCTGGCCGTTCCGCTCGCCGGTCCGCACCCGCTCCAACCGCCCGCCGGGCCCGCCACCGGATACGCCGCGCTGAAGGTGCTGCTGGCCTCGAACGAGCGGATGGCGTCTTGAGGCGCGACGCCGGCCGGGCCACCGGCGCCGCCCGTCCCCGCGCGCGGGCCGCGATGGTGGACGGAGCCCTGTGGCTGGACGGCGCACCACGGTTCCTCATCGCCGGCGAGTACCCCTACTACCGGGATCCTCCCGAGCGGTGGCCGGCCAAGCTACGGGCCATCCGGCAGGCCGGGATCGAGGTGGTCACCTGCTACGTGCCCTGGCGGCACCACGAGGTCGCCGACCGCGACGGGCGGCGCTTCAGCTTCGACGGGGAGGGCAACCGCGATCTCCTCGGATTCCTGGAGCTGGTCGCCGCCGCCGGACTGCTCGCGGTGCCGAAGCCGGGACCGTTCGTCCATGCCGAACTGCCCTTCGGCGGGCTGCCCGACCGGGTCAGCCCCACGGTCGACCCCGGCCGCCAGGCCGCGCTCTCGGCCACCGGGGAGCAACTCCGACCCCAGCGGCTCGCCCTTCCCTCGGCCGGGGACCCGGCCTTCCTGAACGATGCCGCGACCTGGCTGCGCGCGGTCGGCCGGGCCCTGCGACCGTTGCTCCACCCCGAGGGCCCCGTGGTCGCGGTGCAGATCGGCAACGAAGGGCACTACGGCGAGACGGCCCTGGCGATCGACGCCCTCGACTACTCACCGTCGGGGGTGCGCGGCTTCGGTGCCTTCGCCCCCGGCCTGGCTCCACCCGCACCCCACGGCCCGCTCTCCGCCGACCGGCTGAGCCTGCTGCTGCGCTGGGGCGAGTGGTCGGCCGAAGCGCTCGACGCGGGGATGACGGCCCTGGCGGAGGAACTCGGGCTGGACGTCCCGGTGTTCGCCACCTGCTCACCGCCCGCCCGGGCGGAGCGGGTTCCCCGCCGGGCGGCCGGTCGGTACGACGCCTGGCTGGCCAGGAACCGGCCCGGTCGGCGCACCACGACGCCCCGCGCGTACACCAGTTGGGCGGGGAACGTGCTCTCGGACGACGAGGCCCTGGTCAACTACGTCCTGGCGGCCAAGCGGGGGCGCGGGCCCAACATCGAGGAGAACTGGGGACTGAGCTGGGTGGATCCCGCCTGTGCCTTCCCGGTGGTTCCGGTCCACCACGCCCTGCTCGGAGTCGCCTGCGGGGCGACCGGCATCGACGTCTACCCCGCCTGTGCCACCGAGGGCTGGGGCGAACACCTCGTGGTGGACCGCGGCCACCTGGCGGAGACCACCGGCGATCCGGCACAGCTCGACCCGCCGTACGGGGAGGCGGCACCGATCCGGGCGGACGGCTCCCGGGGCCCGGCCTTCGCCGCGCTTGGCGTGCTGACCCACTTCCTCGCCGGGCAGGGGGAGGCGCTGGTCCGCTCCCGTCCGGAGCCCGGGATAACCTGGGGCGTCCACCCGCCGTACGCCGCGATCGGGGCGTGGGACACCGGGACCGACAGGCCCGTCACCCCGGCCGGGTACCCGCCGCCCCCGTCGGCCGTTCGGACCCTGGTGCCGTTCGCCGTCCACTGCCTGGAGCACAATCTGCCGTTCCGCCTGGCCGAGTTGACCGGGGAGGCGGTACCCGGCCCCGGGGACGGACCGCTGGTCACCGTCTCGGGCTTCTTCATGGAGCGGGCCCTGCAACGGCGCCTCGCCCGCTTCGCCGAGGGCGGCGGGTCCCTCCTCCTTTTGGGCGAACTCCCGCGGCTGGACGAGGAGTTCCGGCCGTTCACCGAACTTGCCGATGCGGTGCGGCGGTTGGCGGCATCCGCCGGGCGCTCGTCCCGGGTCCGCGCGGTGGCGCTCGAGGACCGGCCGGTCGGCGCGGCCCTGGCGGACTGGCAGGCGCCGGGTGGACTGACGGCCCGTCCGGAGCCGGGCGGATGGCTGGAGTTCCGGACGACGACGGCGGATCCCGAGGAGTGCTTCGTCTTCCTGTTCAACCGGTCGGGAGAGCCGCGGCGGGCCCGCACCGAGTGGCGCGGGCGGCTCGTCGGAGCCGACCTGGCGCCCGGCGGCTGCGCGGCCGTCCGGATCTCGCACGGCCGGCTGCACGCCTGCTATGTGAAAGGATTGAACGAGCAGACCGGCGAGGGATCGCCGGTCAGGGTGCGGGTCGGTGACGACCTGCTCACCTCGGAGCACCCGTGCGACCTTTCCGCGGTGCGCCGGCCGAGCGGTTTCGACCTCCGCACCGCCGGCGGGCCACGGAACCAGCGGATGACCCTGCCGGAGGCACTGTGACGACACCGCCGCTCGGGACGACACCGCCGCGGCCATCGGGCGCCGGGGAGGCGGAGGCCGTCGGCCTCGACGTCGGCGCCACCAAGATCGCGGCACTGAGGATCACCCGGGACGGCACGGTGCTGGCCCGAGCCCGCTGCGACACTCCTCGCGGCAGCGCGCAGGACCTCGTCGCCACCCTCGCCGACCTGGTGAAGCAGGTGCGCGGCGACCGGGTCGCAGCGGTGGGGGCCGGGCTGCCCGGAATGGTCGACGCCCGCACCGGGGCGCTGGTCTTCGCCCCCGGCCTGGACTTCGCCCGGGCTCCGCTGCGGGAGCTGATCGAGGAAGCGGTCGGCCTGCCGGTACGCACCGACAACGACGCGAACACCGCCGCCTGGGCCGAGTACCGGCTCGGTGCCGGCCGGGGCCACGACCACATGGTGCTGGTGACGATCGGCAGCGGACTGGGCTGCGGCATGGTGGTCGGAGGGCGGCTGCTGCGGGGCTCGCACGGCTACGCGGCCGAGGTCAGCCACCTCGTCGTCGATCCGCGGGGGCCCCGGTGCGAGTGCGGTGCGTACGGGTGCTGGGGAGTCTCCGCGTCGGGCCGTGCCATCGCCCGGCTCGGCTGCGAGGCCGTCGCGGCCCGTCCGGCGTCACCGCTGGCCCGTCTGATCGGCCCGGAGCCGTCCGGCGCGGGTGAGGCGGTGACCCGGGCGGCCGGCGAGGGCGATCCGGAGGCCGCCGGGATCCTGGCCCGGGTGGGCGCCCTCACCGGCCGGGGGCTCGCCGCGCTGGCCAACATGCTGGACCCGTCGGTCCTGGTCGTGGGCGGCGGCCCGATCTCCGCCG
Source organism: Kitasatospora sp. HPM-01-4 (assembly GCF_051374625.1). Classification (NCBI taxonomy): domain Bacteria; kingdom Bacillati; phylum Actinomycetota; class Actinomycetes; order Kitasatosporales; family Streptomycetaceae; genus Kitasatospora; species Kitasatospora sp. HPM-01-4. The sequence goes on from NZ_JBPQGP010000005.1 coordinate 245,349, forward strand.
GAGAGCTCCTGCTCGGCCCGGCCCGTGCCTCGTTCGACCGCTGGCTGTACTCCCCCGCCGACCGTCCTCCGGTGCCCATCGTGCCCGCCCGCTTCGGGAACGAGGCCGGGGCGATCGGCGCGGCCCTGCTGGCGCTCGAGGAGCTCGCCGGCCGCTCACCGGCGGGGTGACCGGCCGGTCGCTCCCCAGGCTCACCCCTGGGGCCGCCTGGCCAGATCCGCCACCCCCACCAGGCCGGCGTCGTTGCCCAGCTCCGCCGGCCGGACGGCCGCCTCGGGCCGGTGGCCGCGCCCGGTGAGGTGCCGGCCGAACGACTCCCGGACCCGGTCCAGCAGCAGGTCCCCCGCCGCACCCACACCGCCGCCGATGACGATGCAGGCGGGATCGAGCGCGCCGGCCAGCGCGGCGAGGCCCACGCCCAGCCAGCGGCCGAGTGCGGCGAAGAGCCCGAGTGCCGCCTGGTCCCCCTCCCTGGCCGCCTGGGTGAGCAGCGGGCCGGTCAGCCCGTCGGCGGTGCCGCCCGCCCGCCGCAGCAGTGGCGCGGCCGTCGGCGCCCCGGCGGCCACCAGGGCCCTCGCCTCCCGTACCAGCGCGGTCCCCGAGCCGTACATCTCCCAGCAGCCCCGGTTGCCACAGCCGCAGACCAACCCGCCGGGCACCAGCGGCAGATGGCCGAACTCGGCCGCGACACCGTAACGCCCGCGGTACAGACCGCCGTTGACGACCAGGCCACCGCCGATCCCGGTGCCGACCGTGACACAGACCACCGGATCCTCACCGCGGCCGGCGCCGAACCGGGCCTCGCCCCAGGCCGCGGCGTTGGCGTCGTTCTCCACCGTGACCGGCAGGTCGAGCTCCTTCTCGACGACGGCCCCAAGGGGTTCAAACTCCCAGCCGATGTGCTTCGCGAACAGCACGGTGGCGCGCTTCTCGTCGACGAAGCCGGCGGCGCCCAGTCCCACCGCGGCCACCTGGTGGCCGCCGCGTACCGCCCTGACGACACCGCAGACGGCGGCTGCGACGCGGCCGGGTTCCTGAGGGGTGGTCACTCGCACCCGGCGCAGTATCCGCCCCGCGTCGTCGACCACCCCGGCCGCGATCTTGCTGGCGCCTATGTCCACACCGATGGTGAGTGCCATCGCCTCGAAGCCTCCCGCAGGATGTCGGACGGTGTCCCAACCGCTCGGTGCGGACGGGCCCTTGGGCATTCTGCTCCCCGCGGTGCGGCGGCGGTCAGTGCCCTTCCGGCCATCGGCGGCCGGCTCCCCGGGCGCCTCCCCGGCCGGGACCGGCCCGTGACGGGCACCTCCTCCACCGACGCGCCGATCGGGCGGTGGTGCAGAATACCTTCCGCGCCGGCCGGTCCATGGCCGGCTCGGTACCGCTATCCGGAGGTTGTGAGCCCTTGAAGTCCGATGAGCGCTGGCTGGTCGCCGGCCTGGGCAACCCCGGGCCGTGGTTCCGCGGGACCCGGCACAACGCCGGGTTCCTGGCCGTCGACCGGCTCGCCGAACGCCATGGAGCGAAGTTCAGGCTGCGCGCGGCCCGCTGCCGTGTCGCGGAGATCGAGATCGACGGCCGGCTCGTGGTGCTGGCCAAGCCGCAGTGGTCCATCAACCTGTCGGGCAACCCCGTCCGCACCGCGATGCGGATGTACGGCGTTCCGGCCGAGCGGCTGCTCGTGGTGCAGGACGATCTGGACTTCCCCTTCGGCGCCGTCCGTCTGAAGCGCGGCGGCGGTCCGGGCGGGCACAACGGGGCGCGTTCGGTGGGCGAGGCCCTGGGGACCCGCGACTACATCCGGCTCCGCTTCGGCATCGGACGTCCGCCGAAGGGCCAAACGATAGGGACCTTCGTGCTGAAGGAGTTCTCGGAGGCCGAGCGGACGGAACTGCCCGCACTCCTCGACCGCTGCGCGGACACCGTCGAGGCGCTGGTCACCCACGGCCTGAACAGGGCACAGGACCGGCTGCACACCGTCGGCACGTGAGGCGGCGCCGGGGCATCCGCTGTACGGCACGGGGCTCCGGCGCCACTCCGACGACGGTCCGGTGACGGTCCCGTGGCACCGTCCGGCCACCGGTGCCCGTCGGCGGCGCGGTCACCGATATGCGGGCCGTCCGGGTGAGTGCCACGCTGTTCTGGGGACGTCCGCCCCCTCGTCCCGCCCTCGCCTGAGGAGGGAAGGAGCATGGACGACAGAGCACGCGAACCGTACGGCGACTCGCACTACATGGCCGACATGACCGAGGAGACCCAGTCCGAACAGGAGCAGGAACGCCAGCTCCGGCAGCACCGCCAGGAACCCCGGCGCAGCGCTCCGGCCGATGAGGGAACCTCCTTCGACGACCAGGACGACCTCGAAGATCTCCGGTGACCCGGGGTACGCAGGGGTGTTCTCCGGCTGAGCCGGGAGAACACCCCTGGTCGTACGGCCCACGGCGGTACGGCCGCGCCACCTGGCGATCAGCCGCTCGCCCCACCCCGGATCGACCGGTTCAGCCGGCGATCGGCGGGTTCAGCCGGGCGAAGGCCTCCTGCCGCCGGTAGGGGAAGTACGGGTAGGGCGCGGTGCGGCTGCTCGCCGCGTCCAGCCGGGCGACCTGGTCGGGCGTCAGGCTCCAGCCCACGGCACCGAGGTTCTGCCTCAGCTGCTCCTCGTTGCGGGCGCCGATGATGACCGAGGACACCGTCGGGCGCTGCAGCAGCCAGTTGATCGCGATCTGCGGGATACCCCGGCCCGTCTCCTGGGCGATCTCCTCCAGGACGTCGACCACCCGGTAGAGCTGCTCGTCCTCGACCGGCGGGCCGTAGTCGGCGGTGTCGTGCAGCCGGCTGCCCTCCGGGAGCGGCAGGCCGCGCCGGATCTTCCCGGTGAGCCGCCCCCAGCCGAGCGGGCTCCAGACCACCGCGCCGACGCCCTGGTCGGCCGCGAGCGGCATCAGCTCCCACTCGTAGTCCCGGCCGACCAGCGAGTAGTAGACCTGGTGCGCGACATAGCGGGGAGCACCCAGCAGCTCGGCCGCCGCGAGCGACTTCATCACCTGCCAGCCGGAGAAGTTGGAGACACCGGTGTAGCGGATCTTGCCCGCCCGGACGAGATCGCCCAGCACGCCCAGGACCTCCTCGACCGGTGTCGTGGCGTCGAAGGCGTGCAGCTGGAAGAGGTCGATGTAGTCCGTGCCGAGCCGGCGCAGCGCGTCCTCGACGGCCTTGATCAGGCGCGATCGCGAGGTGCCCGCGTCACCGGGGCCGTCCCCCGTCGGGAGCCCCGCCTTGGTGGAGATGATCACCTGGTCCCGGCGCCCCTTGACGGCCTGGCCGAGCACCTCCTCCGAGGCGCCGTCGGAGTAGACGTCCGCCGAGTCGAACATGGTGAGCCCGGCGTCCAGGCTGATGTCCAGCAGGCGGCGCGCCTCCTTGGCGTCGGTGGTGCCCCAGGAGCCGAAGAGCGGCCCCTGTCCGCCGAAGGTTCCCGTACCGAGGCTCAACGCGGGCACCCTGAGCCCGGACGCCCCCAGCTGCCTGTACTCCATGGCTGGTCCTCTCGCCACCGCAGACCCACTAAAGGGACTGCAGTTCCGTTAAGATGGCCCCAATCTAGCAGCCCCGGCACGACTAATGGAACAGGAATCCCGTTATGGCGATAGATCCGGCCACCGAGAGCCAGGACCAGGGGAAGACCCGGCCCGGCGGACGCACCGCACGGGTACGCGCCGCCGTGCTGCGGGCGGCCGGCGACGCCCTTGCCGAGCACGGCTTCGCCCACCTGGACCTCGGCGACATCGCCCGCCGTGCCGAGGTCGGCCGCACCACCGTCTACCGCCGCTGGGGCACCCCCACCGCGCTGGTGGCCGACCTGCTGCTGGACATGGCCGAGCAGTCACTGCCGCGCACCGAGACCGGCTCGCTCCTCGAGGACCTGCGGGCCAACGCCCGCCTCGTCCAACGCACCCTCACCGACCCCCGCCAGGGCCCGCTGTTCAAGGCGGTCATCGCGGCCGCCACCTGCGACCCGCAGACCGCCGACGCCCTGCACCGCTTCTACCGCACCCGCATCGCCGAGTGGGCGCCCTGCGTGACCCAGGCGATCCACCGCGGCGAACTCCCCGAGGACACCGACCCCCACGAGGTCGTCCGCGCCGTCTCGGCCCCCCTCTACTACCGCCTCCTCGCCAGCGGCGAGCCGCTCGACCCCGCCGCCGCGGACCAGGCCGCGGCGGCCGCCGCGGCCGCGGCCCGAGCCGGCGCCTACGGCCTCCGCAAGCCCTGACCCCCGGCCGGACGGCGGACTCCCCCGCGACCGGCCGCCCGACGGCCACAGCCGCGGCATCGGAGTGCTCATTCCTCCGGTGCGGCGTCAGTCCCGTTTTCCGGTGGGCGATATCAGCGGGCCTGCGAGCACCGGAAGATCGCCGCCGGGAGGCTTGAGCTCCCGGACGATGAGGGCACCCCCGCCGAGAGGCCGGCCAGGGCCCGCGTGACGCCCGCCGGCGCCGGGGTACGCCACCACCGGGGTCACCGGTTCGGGTGAAGCATGGCGGTGCGGGACACGCGCGTGCACGACGGCGGGCACCAATCAAGACCGGGGCTACGGCGGCCCGTCCGGTGACGGCGCAGCGGCCGGACGGCGCGCATCCGTCCAGTTCCGGTGATCCGTCCGCGTGATACGTCAAGGGAGACAGCGGTGCCCGCTTCGGTCGCAGCACAGTCCCCGGCCCGGGCGCTGCCGGCAGGTGTGCGCCGCATCGCGGCCGCCGGGACGCTGGCAGTGGCGTCGGTGGTCTACAACGACTGGGTCCTGCAGTTCTTCCTGCCCACCGGGCTGGCCCAGCGCGACTCCTACGTCAGCGAGCTGTTCGCGGCCGACCAGCCGTACCGGCTGCTGTTCGGCTCGGTCGAGGTGGTCTGCGCGGGGCTGATCACCGCGGGCGCCGTGCTCGCCCGGGGCCTGTTCCCCGGCCGGCTGGCCGCGGCCGGGTGCGCCTGTCTGGCCGCGCTCGGCGTGTTCTCGGTGGCCGATGTCCTGCTGCCGATGCACTGCGCGCCCTCGATCGAACACGGCTGCCCGGAGGGCAACCCCTGGCACACCACGACCAGCGGCCTGGTCCACTTCGTGCTGTTCGCCTCGATGGCGCTGTTCATCGCCGCGTCCCGGCACTCGGTACCGTCCCTCACCCTGGTGCGCCGCTGGGGTCCCTGGCTGCTCCCCTTTTCGATGGCGGCCGCGATCGCCACGACCGGCCCGTTCCTGGGCCACCCGGGCGGGCACGGCCTGGTGCAGCGGATCCATCTGCTCTCGGCCGGAGTGTGGTTCGCACTGCTGGCCACCGAGGCCGGCCGCGCCCGCGCCGCGGCCCCCGCCTGGTGGCGCTCGCGGCGGAACACCGCCGACCGCCGGAGGACGGGCACCCGTCCCCGGCGTTGAGCCGGTCGCCTAAGCGATCCCGCGGGGGTTCACGCGGACACCTGCGCCCTTCCCCGGCCGACCGCGTCGAGCAGCAGCTTCGCGGCCACCGCCGCGCCGTCGGTTCGGATCGTGCCGGCCAAGGCCGTCGCCCGTGCACGCGTCTCGGGGTCCAGCGCCGTGCCGAGCGCCGCCGACAGGGACTCGACGGTGGGGAGCGGGCCGTCGTGCGCCGTGCCGATGCCCAGGTCGGCCACCCGGCCGGCCCAGTACGGCTGGTCCGCCGCCTGGGGCACCACCACCTGCGGGGCACCGGCCCTGGCGGCCGTGGCCGTCGTTCCCGCACCGCCGTGGTGCACGACGGCGGCCACCCTGCGGAACAGGTCCTGGTGGTTGGCCTCGCCGACGGCGAAGCAGTCGTCCTGATCGTCGATCAGGCCCAGGCCGGACCAGCCGCCGGAGACGAGTGCGCGGCGGCCCTGCCCGCGGATCGCCTCGATGGCGGCGCTGGCCACGTCCTGCGAGACCCGACGGCTGCTGCCCAGGCCCACGTAGACCGGTGGCTCGCCGGCGTCGAGGAATGCCAGCAGGTCGTCCGGCAGCGGGCGCTCGTCCGGCAGGATCCACGCGCCGGTGTGGACGACGTCGAGTTCCGGGGTCTCCTGCCACGGGGCCAGGGTCGGGTCCGCCGCGAGCCACGGGTGGTCGGTGAAGACGAAGGTCCGGACGTCGTCCACCGGTGGCAGGCCGACCGAGGCCCGGTGGGCGTTGAGCGCCTCGCCGTGCAGCGTGTTGAAGATCTGGGCGTTCAGGTCCCACAGCATCCCGTTGTCGGCACTCTCCGGCGGGAGCGGCTGGCCCGGCAGCACCATCGGCGGCGGCGCGTGGTGGGGTGACGGCAGCAGGTACGGGGCGAAGGTCGCGTACTCGTAGTGGATGCCCAGCTTCTCCGCCGCCGAGCGCGAGGAGAAGTGCGCGAGGCCGCTTGCCAGGAGCGCGTCGCATCCCTCGGCCGCCGCGGCCACCGCGTCGAACTGCGCGGCCAACTCGGCCGCGCGCCTTGACGCTTCCGCCGCCGACGACGGCCGCACCATCGAGCGCATCGGCTGGCCGACCGGCACCAGCGGCAGGCCGAAACGGTCCAGCAGCTCCACGAAGTCCTCATCCGGCGGCGCACACACCCGCACCTGCGCACCGAGCGCCCGCAACTCCACCGCGAGCGCCACCAGCGGTTCGACGTCCCCCCGCGAGCCATACGTCGACAACAACACACGCACTTCGCGAATCCCCATTTCCGTAGACTCCGGCGGCCAAGGATTGTGGCCACGGCCGACGATTCTGCGGCACCACCGGGGCCTTGCCGCAAGGCCCCCGGTGCGTTATATGTTGATCATGGCGAGGAGCTGACGCCGACACCGGAGCGTCTGCGTCTTCCGCCGGTCGGCAAGCCCGCAGCGGCCGGCCGGAGTCCGTGCTTCCCGCGCGGGGCAGTTCGGGGCACACCCCGCCGCCCGTGGCCTTCGGTCCCCTCCCGGAATCGTCTCCTCCTCCCAAGGGATCGCCATGAAACTCACCGGACGCCTCGGCGTGCGCGTCGGTACCCTCGGCACCACCGGCGCTGCGACCGCCGCACCTGCCGGCGCCGCCGCGCCCTACACGGTCCTCCGCCTTCCATGACCTCCCGATAGACCCGGAGTATCGTCGTTCGCGCGAACGGCGAGAGGAGGTTCCCTCCGCCACAAACCGTGAGTCGGGTTCGGTTCCGCGGGGCTCGGCCGGGTCGATCGGAGGTGTGGTCGTGTCGGTCGACATGAGTACCGTGGACGAAGCGAAGTTGAACGAACTGCTCGGGAAGGTCGTGACCGACCTGGGCGCGGTCGCGGCGGTGCCCCTGGCCCTCCTCGGCGAGAGGCTGGGGCTCTTCCGGGCCCTCGTGGACGGCGAAGCCGTCACCCCGGTACAGCTCGCGGAGCGCACCAAGACCACCGAGCGCAACGTCCGCGAATGGCTGGCCACGATGGCCGCCAGCGGATACCTGACCTACGAGGGCGGTGACCGCTTCCGCATGGCGCCGGAACAGAGTGCCGTCTTCGCCGACGAGAACAGCCCGGTCTTCGTGCTGGGCGGGTACCAGTCGTTCCTGTCCTGCGGCTCGGCCGGGGAGCGGGAGCGGCTGGAGCGCGCCTTCCGGGACGGCCGCGGCGTCGGCTGGCACGAGCACCACCCGGACCTGTTCACGGGGACGGCCCGCTTCTTCCGTCCGGGCTACGCCGCGCACCTGGTGGGCGAGTGGCTGCCCGCGCTGACCGGTGTGGTGGAGAAGCTACGCACCGGCGGCAGGGTGGCCGACGTGGGCTGCGGACTGGGCCACTCCGCCGTGATGATCGGCGAGGCGTTCCCGGCCGCGCTGGTCACCGGCTTCGACAACCACGGGCCGTCCGTCGACGCGGCCCGGAAGCTGGCCGCGGAGATCGGTGCCAAGGACCGGGTCTCGTTCGAGGTGGCCGGTGCCAAGGACTTCGCGGGCGGGCCGTACGAACTGATCACGTTCTTCGACTGCTTGCACGACATGGGCGACCCGGTCGGTGCCCTGGCCCACAGCAGGGAGCAGCTGGCCGAGGGCGGCAGCATCATGATCGTGGAGCCCTTGGCGGGCGATCGGCTGGAGGAGAACCTCAACCCGCTGGGCCGCGCGTTCTACGGCGCCTCGACCCTGATCTGCACACCGGTCTCGCAGTCCCAGGAGGTCGGCCGCGCTCTGGGCGCCCAGGCGGGCGAGGAGCGCACCCGCCAGGTCGCGTCGGAGGCCGGCCTGACCCGTTTCCGCCGGGCGGCAAAGACCCCGTTCAATACCGTCTACGAGGCCCGCGTCTGACCTCGGAACGCCGGTGGCCCGCTCACGCCGAGGACATCCTGATCCTGACCGGGCACTCGCCAACTCATCTATCAGATCGCCGAGTTGTGCACATGGGACGCAACGGAAGGCAGGACGGGCCAGGGCCGCACAGGCCCACTTCTCGGTGACACTCAAAGGACCTGTGCGGCCGTCATCACGTCACGCCCCTGGTCGAGCGGAATCGTGGACCGCGTCGTGAACCCCGTCGCCTACCAGGGCAGCCGGCCCGCCGCGCCGAAGTAGCCGCCGGTCGGGCCGTCCGGCCCCAGCTGAGCCATCCGAACGATGATCTCGGCGCCCTGCTCAACGGTCTGCGTGCCCTCGTGCCGGTTCAGGTCCGTCGCGGTGTAGCCGGGCTCCACGGCGTTGATCCGCATCTGCGGGAACTCCTTGGCGAACTGCACGGTGAGCATGTTGACCGCGGTCTTGGAGGCCGGGTAGGCGGCCCCCGGGTACCCCTGGCCGGCCCGGGCCAGCGAGGCCAGGCCACTGCTGACGTTGACCACGACCGGGGCAGCGGAGCGTTCCAGCAGCGGCAGGAAGGCGTGGGTCACCCGGACCAGGCCGAAGACGTTGGTCTCGAACACCTCCCGCGTCACGTCGGCGGTCAGCTCCGCGGCGCCGATGATGTCGCCCTCCGGCGACCGCACCTCGATTCCGGCGTTGTTGACCAGGACGTCCAGGCCGCCGTCGGCCTCAACGGTGGCCACCGCGGCGGCGACCGACGCATCGTCGGTGACATCGAGCTGCACGAACCGGGCGCCGAGCTCGGCCGCGGCCGCCGTGCCCCGCTCGATGCTTCGCGCTCCCAGGTAGACGGTGTGGCCCGCGGCGATCAGGCGGCGGGCGGTCTCGTGGCCGAGGCCCTTGTTGGCTCCGGTGATTAAGGTTGTCGTCATGGGCACAGCTTCCCTCCGGGAGATGCGGTCGGCCAGTGGTTTACGACGCGGTCCGCGCTGCCGCTCCACCAGGGCGCCGAGGCCCATCGTGCGATCGCTCCCCCTCTGACGGTGCGTCCTGCGGGATTGCCGGGCCGGGCCCCTGCCCGCGCGACCGGCACCACCCGGCCGGGAGCCGGCCGGGCGGTACGTCGGTGTGGGGCGGGCGGGGACGGCAGCCGGGTCAGTAGGGGGTCGGGCGGTTGTCCCGGGCCCACTGCTGTTCGGCGTCGCTGCCCGGCGGAGGAGGAGTGAGTCCGTCGATCATCCACAGGTCCCGCGGTGTCTCGTCGATGTGGAACTCGCAGTACAGGCCGCGTTCGGCGGTGTGGGGCGCGAGGAGGGTGGCGAGTGCCTCGCGGGTGCGCTTGCGCAGCCGGGGATCCTCGGTGTGGCGGGCGATGTGCTCGACCACGATGCGTACGGCGGCGCCGTTCGGCTCGCCGCCGACGTGGAAGGAGTCGGCGGCGACCCCGTGGAAGAGGACCATCACATAGAACGGCGGCAGCCCGAAGCTGGTGTAGAACTGCGTGATGTCGGTGGAGAGTTGCTGCTTCTGCCCGGGGGTGTAGGCGCCGGGAGGGTGGTAGACGTGCCACAGCGGCATGGTGGTTGTTCTCCTCGGTGGTCCTGGGCGGGCTCCCGGCAACGGGTGCCCGGTGGTGGGGTTCTCAGCGGCGGAAGGGCAGGGTGAGGTTCCCCACGGGGCCCGACAGGGCGGCCTTCAGGGAGCGGGCGAGGTCGTCGACGAGCACCTCGTGCTCGCCGCGCTCCACGCCATCCAGGACGGCGCGGGCGACCGCGGCGGGCGGGAGCTTGTCCACGTCGACGGCCGCGACCATCTCGGTGTCCGCGAAGCCCAGGTGCACGCCGACGACCTGGGTGTGCTGCGCGGCCAGTTCCAGGCGCAGCGAGTTGGTCAGCGACCACAGGGCGGCCTTGGAGGCGCCGTACGCCCCGGCCCCCGCGCCCCAGGACAGCACCGAGTGGATGTCGACCAGCGCGCCTCCGCCGCGCGCGGCCAGCACCGGGGCGAAGGCCTGGGCGATGCGCAGCGGGCCGATCACGTTGGTCTCGAAGGTGTCCCGGACACGGGCGAGGTCGGCGCTCAGCAGTGGCTCCGGGTGGAGCACGCCGGCGTTGTTGACGACGAGGTCGACGTCGACGGCGCGCATCGCAAGGGCGGCCACGGAGGCGTCGTCGGTGACGTCGAGCGCGGGGACCTCGATGCGCGGGTCCTCGCTGGTGTCGGGGATGCGGGCGGTGGCGTAGACCTTCCGTGCGCCGCGGGCGAGCAGTTCCTCGACGAACGCCCGGCCCAGGCCTCGGCGGCCTCCGGTGACCAGGGCGGTGGAGCCTTCGATCACGGTCATGCGTGTGTCTCCTCGCTCTCTCAAGGCACGGCGGCCCCGCCGCTGGGGTGTGGCGGGGCCGCGCCTCCATGCTTAGATTATTACCATCATCTAAATGGGATGGGAAAGTAGGGGCGCCGCCGTTGAGCACACAGGCCGTGCGGGACAGGCACGGGCCGTACGAGAGAGAGGGAGTCGCGCCATGCCCCGCGTGTCACGCGCCGAAGCCGAACGCAACCGCCGCCAGGTGATCGACCACACCGCCCGGCTGATCCGTGAGAAAGGCGCCGACCAGGTCAGCGTCCCCGAGGCGATGGCCACCGCCGGACTCACCCACGGCGGCTTCTACCGGCACTTCGCCTCCAAGGACGACCTCCTCGCCCAGGCCCTCACCGCCGCCTTCACCGAACGGCGCGAGGCGATGGAACAGCTCGCCGACCAGCCTTCCGGCGAGCGCTCGCCGCGCCAGGAGTTCCTCGACCGCTATCTGTCCGCGCCCCACCGCGACCACCCCGGCCAGGGCTGCGCCGCCGCCGCGCTGGCCGCCGACGCCGCCCGCGCCGAGCCCGGCTCCCCACTGCGCGCCGCCTTCACCGACGGGCTGCGCGAGCTGGTCGACGGCTACGCCCGGCTGCCCGAGCCGGCCGAGCGGGAGGCCGCGCTCGCGGACCTGTCCACGATGGTCGGCGCCCTACTGCTGGCCAGGGCGAGCCAGGACGAGGACCTGTCCGCCGATCTGCTGGCCGCCGCCCTGCGCCGACTGTCCGCATAAAGGGGGAGATCCGCACAGGTCAGGGGCGTGCCCTCCGACGCCGACGCGCCCAAGGTCGCCGTTCTGTCCGGGCTCACCCCGACCCGGGATGCGCGGCTCTCGCCCGCACGCCCATCGCTGTCATGATGGTCCGATGGGCGACCAGAAGAGGTTCGGACCTCCGCGGGTGGCCGATGAGCGCACCACGCTGACCGGCTTCCTCCAGCGCCAGCGCGACACGCTGGCCATGGCGTGTACGGGGCTCACCGCCGAGCAGCTCAAGGAGAGGGCCCTGCGGCCCTCGGGCCTCTCCCTGCTCGGTCTCGTCCGGCACATGGCCGACGTCGAGCGGACCTGGTTCCGGAACGTGCTGAACGGCGAGAACAGCAGCGCCCACTGGCCCCGGAGCGAGGGCGGCGCCTTCGACGTCGACACCGCGGACCCGGCCGAGGCGTTCGAGATCTGGCACGAGGAGTGCGCCCGGTCCCGCGCCATCGTGGACGCCGCCGAGTCCCTCGACGTCACCGGGCGGTACCGGGACGACGTCTTCTCGCTGCGCTACGTCCTCACCCACATGATCGAGGAGTACGCGCGGCACAACGGCCACGCCGATCTCCTGCGCGAGCACACCGACGGAAACACCGAACACCGAAAGGACCGGTAGCGCCGTCAGCCTGCGCCCCCGCCCCCCGACGGAGCCGAGCCGGACCCACGCCTCCGGCCGATGGCAACGGCGCCCGGTCACGGCCGCGCCACCCGGTCGAGGAAAGCGTCCACCAGGTCGAACGTCCGCCTCCGGGCCCCCCGGCCCAGCTCACGGGTGCGGGTCAGCAGGTCCTGCGGCTCCAGGCCCTGATCCCGTGCCTCTTGCGCGAGGCCGTGGTCAAGCCACATCCGCAGCATCTCCTCGGTGAGTTCGGGGTGGAACTGGACGCCGAGGGAGCGGCCGATCCGGTACGCCTGGGGGCCGGCCGTGCTCCGCGCCAGTTCCACCGCACCGGGCGGCAGGGTGAACCGGTCGTAGTGGGACTGGAACCAGGGGCCTGGCGGCACCAGCTCCGGGACGTCGGTCTCAATGCCCAGCCAGCCCAGTTCGGCGTGCGCGGCACGCTCCACCGAGCCGCCGAGCGCGGTGGCGAGCGCCTGCGCCCCGAAGCAGACACCGAGCACAGGGATTCCCAGCGCGTGCGCCTCGCGCAGCAGTTTCAGCTCGCCGCCGACCCAGCCACCGATCGCCTCGTCGTCGACGGACCAGGGGGCGCCGAGCGGGACGATCAGGTCGTAACCGCCGGGATCGGGGAAGGAGAAGTCGACCGTCGGGGCATGGCGCCGTCCGGCCGGGACGATGGTGACGGCCTCCAGCTCGTAGCCGCGCTGGGCGAGGCGCTCCCCGATCAGGCCGGGCAGCGAGATGTGGTCGTGTTGGATGATGAGCGCGCGCACGCGAGACGTCCTCCGGTTCCGGGGGCCGCCCGCGGGGCGGGCCCTGCGTTCCATGGTTTCGGCTGCTCAGGGGCCGTGCTCAGCGGCGCCCGCGAGTCGAGGTCCCGCCGCGGCGGACACAGGCCGTACACGGACGCCGCAGGTTGTCGTTTGGAGCCGTACGAACAGGCGGCAGCGGAAGCGTACGACGCGGACTTCCGGCACCACAAGAGCCCACCACGGAGCGGGAAACATGCGCACATCCCCCTTGTGAGGGCCGAATGGGGCACCTATTGTTTGGAGCCAAATGACTCTGCCAGACACGGAGGTCCCCCGATGCCGGAGGTCGTCACCCACGAGGAGTGGCTGCGCCGCGCCGACGAGCTACGTCCGCCCACCGCACACCACATCGACGGCACGGACGAGCCGGGCAGCGGCGGCGACTACGCCGTGGTCTCGCCCCGCGACGGGAAGACACTCACCCGGGTCGCCGACGCCTCGCCCGCCGAGGTCGACCTCGCCGTGGCCGCCGCCCGCCGGGCCTTCGACTCCGGCCCCTGGCCGAGGCTCGCACCGGCCGAGCGCGGGCGCGTCCTGCTGCGCCTCGCCGACCTCCTGGAGGAGCACCGCAGCGAGCTGGCCCTCACCCTGAGCCTGGAGATGGGCAAGCCGATCAGCGATGCGTACGGCATCGAGCTGCGCGCCGCGATCACCACCTTCCGGTGGTACGGGCAGCTCGCCGACAAACTCACCGACGAGTCGCCGCACGTCTCCCCCGACGCGCTCGCCCTGATCACCCGGGAGCCGGCCGGGGTGGTCGGCGCGGTCGTGCCGTGGAACTTCCCGCTCACCCTGGGCTCCTGGAAGGTCGCCCCGGCGCTCGCGGCCGGCTGCACGGTGGTGCTGAAGCCCTCGGAGTCCTCGCCGCTGTCCGCACTGATGCTGGGCCGGCTGGCCACCGAGGCCGGGCTGCCGCCCGGAGCGCTCAACGTCGTCTCCGGCGACGGTCCCACCGCAGGCCGGGCCCTCGGACTGCACCCCGGCGTGGACGTGCTGGCGTTCACCGGTTCCACCGCCGTGGGACGGCACTTCCTGCGCTACGCCGCCGACTCCAACCTGAAGCGGGTCTGGCTGGAACTCGGCGGCAAGTCCCCGAACATCATCCTCCCCGACGCCCCCGACCTGGACGCCGCGGCGGCCACCGCCGCCTGGGGCATCTTCTTCAACCAGGGCGAGATGTGCACCGCCCCCTCCCGCCTGCTGGTACACACCTCGATCGCCGAGCGGGTCACCGAGGCCGTGGCGGCCCGGGCCCGCGCCCTGCGGATCGGCGACCCGCTCGACCCCGCCACCGAGATGGGTGCGCTGGTCGGCGAGAGCCACCTGGAGCGGGTGCTGGGGCACATCGCCGCCGGCCGCGCCGATGGCGCCAGGCTGCGCACCGGCGGCTCCCGCACCCTCACCGGGAGCGGCGGGAGCTTCCTCGAACCGACCGTCTTCGACCGGGTCGCCCCGGACTCCCGGCTCGCCCGCGAGGAGATCTTCGGCCCCGTGCTCTCCGTACTCGCCTTCGACGACCTCGACGAGGCCGTGGCGCTCGCCAACGACACCGAGTACGGCCTGGCCGCCGGGCTGTGGACCTCCGACCTGACGACCGCGCACCGCGTCTCGCGCGCCCTGCGGGCCGGGACGGTCTGGGTGAACTGCTACGAGGAGGGCGACCTGACGGTGCCGTTCGGCGGCATGAAGCAGTCCGGCAACGGCCGCGACAAGTCGGCCCACGCGCTGGAGAAGTACACCGAACTCAAGACCACCTGGATCCAGCTTTGACCGCGCACCGGCCGCTGATCGCGATCCCCGCCCGGTTCTCCGCCACGGCCTCGGCGCTGCGCTACGCGGCGGAGGTCAACGCCCGCGCTCTGATCGAGGCGGTCTGGCGGGCGGGCGGCGAGCCCGCCACCATCCACCCGTACGCCCCCTCGGGCACCGCCGACCCGGCCGAGGTCGCCGCCCGGCTGAACCGGTTCGACGGGGTGCTGCTCCCGGGCGGCGGCGACCTGGCGCCGAACCGCTACGGGCACGACGAGGCCCACCGGAGTGTCTACGACGTCGACGACCAGCAGGACGGCTTCGACCTGGAGGTGGCCCGCCGGGCGCTGGCCGCCGGACTTCCGCTGCTGGCGATCTGCCGGGGTCTGCAGGTGGTGAACGTGGCGCTGGGCGGAACCCTGCACCAGGACATGGGCGGCCCCGACCGGGAGCACCGACACCTCGTGCACCCCGTCTCCGTGCGGCCGGGCTCCACGGCGGCCGAGGCGCTGGGGGCGGAGCGGGTCGAGGCGTCCTGCTACCACCACCAGCGGGTCGACCGGCTGGGGGCCGGAGTCGAGGTCACCGCCCGGGCCGCCGACGGCACCCCGGAGACGCTGGAAGTACCCGGTGCGGCCGGCTGGTTCGCCGCCGTCCAGTGGCACCCGGAGGACACCGCCCATCGGGACCCGGCCAACCAGGGCCTCTTCGACGCGCTCGTCCGCGCCGCCCGGCACGGCTGAGTTCACTCCCCGGAGAAGAAACGCCGGCGACCGCCGGGCCGACCCTCCACGGCCCGGCGGTCGCCGGTTCGGTGCTGTCCGCTCAGGCCTTGGGCCGCCGGCCACTGCGCCGCGGCGCCGGCTCGGCCCCGGCCAGCAGACTCAGCCGGCGCTCCTCGCCGTTCGTCTCCACCTGCACCACGATCCGGCGCAGGGCATCGGCCGTGCTCCGGCACTCCTCGGTGCTGAGCGGAGCGGCCACGAACGCCTCCTCCGCGTTGAACTCCGGGAAGAGGCGCTGCATCAGGGACTCGCCCTCCTCCGTGAGGCTCAGCAGCACCAGCCTGCCGTCGAAGGGATGGTCGGCGCGCCTGACCAGACCGCGCGACTGGAGGGTGCGGGAGACACCGGTCAGGGTGCCCTTGGAGATCCCGGCCTCCTCCGCGACGTGGCGGGTCTCCGACTCCCCCCAGATCCAGATCACCCAGAGCACCACGAACGCCGTCCAGGTGAGGTCGGAGCCGCGCAGCACCGAGTTCTCGAAGTGCTGCCGCACGGCCGACGCCGCACGGTGGATGTTGGCGACCACCGCCATCTGGTCGTGCTGGATGGGGATGCCGCCGAGTTTGGCCTGGACGAGTTTCTCGGCCTCCGTGATGGAACGCTGGCCCGGCAAAGGTCCCCCTCCTTTCGCAGCGCAACGGATCGCCGTCGGCTGCGGCTGCGGCGAATCGATCATTCGGGGTCAAATTGTAAGGGGTCGAGCCCCTGTTCGGAGGCTCGACCCCGGGGTCGGACGGCCCCGTCAGCCGTCGGCGCCGACGGCCGCTCTGACCCGGGGCAGCCGGGAGAGCCCGGCGCACACCAGGAACACCAGTGGGACCGCGGCGGCGAGCACCGCCGCGGTGACCGCGTCACCGCCGATCAGCGTGGTGAAGTTCGCCACGATGAGCCAGATGGCCGCCGCGATGCCGAGGACTCCGAGGGAGGGGGCGATCACGGTGTTCCAGACCCGGTCGTCCAGCCGCTCCCGGCGGAAGAACACGATCACCGAGACGGAGGTGAGGAAGTACATCAGCATGATCGCCAGCACCGCGACGCCGCTGCCCCAGGAGAAGAGCGTCATCACGGGGTCCCTGCCCGTCAGCGCGAAGGGCATCACGAGCACCAGGGCGATGGCCGTCTGGACGGCTCCGGCGACCCCCGGGGACTGCCGCCGGTTCAGACTGCTGAGGCTGCCGGGCAGCAGCCGCCGCCGGCCGAGCGAGAAGAGGTAGCGGTTGGCCGAGTTGTGGAAGGCCAGGATGCCCGCGAAGAGCGAGGTGGCGAGCAGGAAGGGGAGCACGTCGCCGGTCCAGCCGCCGAGCCGGTCGGCGATCGGGGCGAAGACGAAGACGGAGGCGTCCCCGCTCTTCAGCGCGGCGTCCGCGGCCGCGGCTGCCTTCGACGGACCGTACGCGGAGACCAGCGTCCAGGTGGTGAGGGCGAAGAACAGCGTGATGACGCTGACGGCCAGGTAGGTGGCGCGCGGGATGGTCTTGCGGGGCTCGCGCGCCTCCTCCCCGTAGATGGCCGTGGCCTCGAACCCGAGCATCGACGCCAGGGCGAACATCAGGGCCACGCCCGGGGCGCCGCTGAGGGCTGCGGACGGCGAGAAGGTGTGCGCCGGGGCGAGCCCCTCGGGTCCGCCGCCCCGCACCAGGACCACGACGGCGAACGCGAGCAGGATGCTCACCTCGGCGAGGACGAACACCGCGAGCACCTTGGCGCCCATCTCGATGCCCGCCGCGCCGAGCAGTTGGACGACGGCCATGGTGACCAGGACGCAGGCCCACCAGGGCACGTTCCATCCCAGGTAGTGGGAGAACAGGCCGCTCACGAGGGACCCGTAGAGCCCGTACATGGCGGCCTGCACGGCGTTGTAGGCGAAGAGCGCGACGCCCGCGCTGCCCGTCCCGGCCACGTCTCCCAGGCCCCTGCCTATGTAGCCGGCGAAGGCTCCGGCGTCCACCACGTGGCGGCTCATGGCGACGTAACCGACGGAGAACAGCAGGACGAGCGCTCCGGCCGCCAGATAGGCGGCCGGGGTGCCGGGGCCGCTGCCCAGTGCGATCGCGATGGGAGCGGCCCCGGCGATGCCGGTGAGCGGCGCCTGCGCCGAGAGGACGAAGAAGACGATGCCCAGGACTCCGAGTGCGTCGGGCTTGAGGGATCTGCTCGGTCTGCGGGCTTCGTCCGTGGCCCCCTTGGGGCCGATCGTTTGCGTGTCCACGCCGTTCACCTGTCGTTCGCGGGGGAAGGAGGATCGTTTTGAGTCAAACGAGTTTCCCCATCGTGGATCCGCGACAGCGGCCTGACAAGGGGGTTGCGGTGGCAACTTTCCGCGCCTGAACGGACCAAGGGCACGCCCCCGCCATGGAGCCGCCCGGCGTCACCGTGAAAGCCGGAACGCCCATCCCCAAGGCCTGATGGCGGGCACGGAGGCAGAGGGAAGGAGAGACCCGCTCCGTCAGGATTCGTCGGCCGGAGCGGCGACCCCGAGCAGTCGCAGCAGCGACCGCAGTTCGCCCAGCGCGGCATCGGTGACGTCCTGCTCACCGAACGTCAGCTGATGCAGCACCAGTCCGTCCAGGGCGGCGAAGACCAGCCGTGCCAGCGGTCGGCCGCCGCGCGGCAGCATCCGGGCCCACTCCCGTTCGGCAGCGCCGAAGTGGTGGACGACCAGTCCATGGGTGACCCCGGCCTCCTTGGCCGCGGCGCGGTACGTCAGATTGCGCAGGCCGCCCCGGGCGACCACCCGCACGGCGGCGGCGAGCAGCGCCTCGCGCCCCTCCCCGTAGTTCAGCCGCCGCTGCGTGACCACCTCGCCTGGTCTGGTCACAGCGGGATCCTGACGGGCGGTGTCACGGCGGCTGCGCCGCCCCGGGCCGCTGTGCGCGGGCCCGGCGCGGCGCTGTCCCGCCGCACCGCTCAGGGGCGCTTGGGCGCCCGGATACCGCGGAACTCCCAGTCCCCGCCGAGCGCGGTGGACAGGACCTCCTCGGACTCGGTGGGCTGCGCACCGCAGTCGTCGCGGACCGGGATCGGGCCGGTGACGATGTGGTTGGTGAGCCGCCCCAGCCCCTCGACCTCCACCTCGACCACGTCACCGGGCTGCACCGGCCGGGAGTTGGCGGGGGTGCCGGACAGCAGCACGTCGCCGGGGTGGAGCGTGATGGTGCGCGCGATGTCGGCGACGAGGTAGTGCATGTCCCACTCCATCTCGTCGGTGGAGCCGTTCTGCACGATCTCGCCGTTCACGTAGGTGCGCAGGTACTTGCCGTGGAAGTCCCAGTCGGTGACCAGGCCGGGGCCGAGCGGGCAGAGCGTGTCGGAGCCCTTGACCCGCAGCATGGAACCGGCGTCGGTGTCGCGGAAGTCGTGCAGGCCGTAGTCGTTGGCCACGGTGTAGCCGCCGATGTAGTCGCCCGCCTGGGCCGGGGAGATGTTGCGGCAGGTCCTTCCGATGACGATGGCCACCTCGCCCTCGTAGTTGAGGTACTTGCAGCCCTCGGGGCGGACGATCGCGCCGCGGTGCGAGTTGAGCGCCGAGGTCGGCTTGTGGAAGTAGGTGGGGGTGGGAGTCAGCCTGATCTGGAACTCCTCGACCCGGCTGCGGTGGTTGAGGTGGACCGCGACCACCTTGCTGGGGACGACCGGAGGCAGGTGGTGGGCCTCCTCGGCCTTGACCCGGCGGCCGTCGCCGGCGACCAGGTCGTCGTCCTCGCGGACGACCAGGACGGCGGCGCCGTCCAGGAGGATGCGGCGGTACTCAGGCATCTGCGGACTCCGTCTCGGTGGGGGCGGTGCGGGAGTGGTCGGCGCCGGTCCAGCCGGCCTCGGGACGGTCGAACCAGAGCAGGGCCTGGCCGGTGCCGATGGAGTTCTCGTACTCTCCGTACTGGCGGGCGGGTGCGGTGCAGCTCTCCCCACCCAGCGCCCCGACCATCATCAGGTAGTGGAAGAACCGGGCCTCGGGCCTGTACCGCCAGAACTCCGGCATGGTCTCCAGCACCCGGCCGTGGCGGCCCTGCTTGAACCAGTCGATCCGCTCCAGGTCGGCCTCGCGGGCCTGCGGGGTGAAGATGTGCGTGGGGTCGCTGGCCTCGTGGTCGCGCAGCTCCCGCAGCGGCCAGAAGGTGTGCGAGAGGGCGCCGGAGGCGACCAGCAGCACCTTGCGGTCGGTGGCGGCGATGCCCTCGGCCAGCGCCCGGCCCAGGCGCAGGTGGTCCTCCATGTCGCCGGTCTGGCAGACCCCGATGGTGACCCAGCGCTTGTCGGGCAGTCCCTCGCCGAGGTACTTCCACAGGTTGATGGTGGCGTAGTAGACCGGCAGGTAGGCGTCGTCGATCGCGGTGATCCAGGTGCCGTGCTTCTCGGCGAACGACGCGATGTTCCGGGCCAGTTCGGGATCGCCGGGGTAGTCGAAGGGCAGCCGGCACATCCCCCGCGGCAGCTCCTCGGAGGTGAACAGCCCGGCCCTTCGGTCCTGCGCGGTGACCACGAACTCCACCGTGGTGGCCCAGTGCGAGTCCAGGACCACGACGGTGTCGTAGTCGAGGGTCTCGAAGACGTCCTTGCGGAGCTCCCGAAGGCCGGTGACGAGGGTGAGCTCCTTGCCCTCGTTGAGCTCCTTGCGGGTCTCCTCCGGCAGCATGATGGTGGGGACGTGCGCCAGCAGTCCCGCACCGACGATCTCACCCATGGTCCCGCCATCCCTTCGGAGCGGCGACGGTGTTCTTGACGTCGCAGTAGAAGTCGAAGCTCCAGGTGCCGCCCTCACGGCCGATGCCGGAGTGGCGCGAGCCGCCGAACGGCGCCTGCAGGTCGCGGACGAAGAAGCAGTTCACCCAGACCGTGCCGGCCACCAGTCGGGCGGTCACACGGTCGGCGCGTTCCCGGTCCCCGGTGGCCAGGACGGCGGCGAGGCCGAAGCGGGTGCCGTTGGCCAGCTCCACCGCCTCGTCCTCGGTGTCGAAGGTCTGCAGGGTGAGGACCGGTCCGAACACCTCCTCCTGGACGATCTCGCTGTCCTGCGCCACGCCGGTCAGCAGGGTCGGGCGGTAGTAGAGGCCTCCCAGACCGGAGTTGGGACCGCCGCCGAGCACGGCCCGGGCGCCGGCGTCGAGGGCGCGGCGGACAAAGCCGTCGATCTTGTCGAGCTGGCGCTGGTGGATGTTGGGGCCGAGGTCGGTGGCCTCCTCGCGCGGGTCGCCCTGGGTGAGGCCGGCGGCCTTGGCGACGAACCGGCGGGTGAACTCCTCGGCGATCGAGTCCTCCACCAGCAGCCGGGTTCCGGCCAGGCAGACCTGCCCGGCGTTGTCGTACTGCTCGACGGCCAGGTCGACGGCCAGGTCGAGGTCGGCGTCGGCGAAGACCAGCAACGGGGATTTGCCGCCCAGTTCCAGGCTGACCGGGGTGAGGTTGGCGGCGGCGGCCTGGGCGATGCGCCGGGCGGTGGGAACCGAGCCGGTGAAGCTGATCCGGCTGACGTCCGGGTGGGAGACCAGGGCGGCGCCGGCTTCGGCTCCGTAGCCCTGAACCACGTTGAGGACGCCGTCCGGCAGGCCCGCCTCGGCGGCGATGTCCGCCAGCAGGGAGGCGGTCAGCGGAGACCACTCGGCCGGTTTGAGGACCACCGTGTCGCCGGCTGCCAGTGCCGGGGCGACCTTCCAGGTGGCCAGCATCAGCGGCGCGTTCCACGGGGTGATCAGCGCACAGGGGCCGGCCGGGTCCCAGGTGACGTGGTTGGTGTGGCCTCGTGTCTCGAAGTCCTCGTGACCGAGCGTCAGCAGCCAGTCGGCGAAGAAGCGGAAGTTGTGCGCGACGCGCGGCATGACCCCGCGGCGGTGCGAGCGCAGCAGGGCGCCGTTGTCGGCGGTCTCCACCTGCGCGAGTTCCCCGATGCGCTTCTCCACACCGTCGGCGATGGCGTGCAGCAGCCGGGCGCGCTCGGCGCGCGGTGTGGCGGCCCACCCGGGGAAGGCGGCCTTGGCGGCGGCCACGGCGGCCTCGGCCTCGGCGGCGCCGCCGCGCGCCACCTCGGCGAGGGTGCTGCCGTCGATCGGCGAGCGGTCGGTGAAGGTCTCGGCGGAGGCCACTCGGCGGCCCCCGATCCAGTGCCGGGTGTCCACGGGGACGCCGGCGACGGTGGCGGTCACCGCTGCGGTGCGGGGCTGTTCGGACATGTCCTGTGCTCCAGGTGACGGTTGTTCGGTGGCGGGGCGCTGTGGGCGGGGGCTACTCGGCGCCGGAGGTGCCGGACTCCAGCAGGGTGCCGCCGTCCCACACCACACCGACCTGGCGGTAGTAGGCGCCGATCGGCTCGCGGATCTCCAGCCGGGCCAGCTCCTCGGTGGGGGCCTCGAAGAGCTCCAGCTCGGCGTCGGCCGCCCACGGCTGCCCGGCTTCGAAGGACGCGGCGCCGCTCTCGATCAGCTCGTCCAGGGCCAGGCCCTTGCCCTTCTCGATCGAGGGCAGCCAGCGGTGGTGGGCCATCGGGTGGCCGTTGACGAAGCCGTTGGTCCCGGACGGCTCACGCAGCGTCACCACGGCCTGGGCGAGGCGCCGGTCGGCCGCGGCGAGGGTGGCGCCGAACCGGGCGCCGGCCTCGATCCGGGGCGCCGGGCCGTACGGGTGCGGCCGGGTCATGTGGATCGAACCCAGCTTCTTGGGGTAGCCCTGGTGCAGGCCGCGGGCGATGGCGAAGTCCTTGTCCACCCAGATGTAGACGCAGCGCGAGTAGGTGCGTCCCCGGTAGGAGCAGCGCACGACCACGAACGCCTCCTTGTACTGGGAGCGCACCGGGTCCAGCAGCTCCTGCCGGGAGGCGGAGCACGACTGCCAGTCGGCCCAGATCAGCGCGACCGCACCGGGGTCCTCCTCGGCGAGCTCCAGCGGTGCGGGGAGCAGCTCGCGGACCTTGGCGGGGTCGGTGCGGTACTCGATGGTGATCAGGTCCCCCGAGTAGTGCCACGGCGGCGAGGGGATCAGGGAGGACCCGCCGGTGGCGGTCTTGGGGTGGAAGTAGCCGCGGACGCCGGCCATGGTTGCTCTCCTCGGTTCTCAGGGGTCGTGAAGTCGCTGCTGGGGGCGCGGAGTCGCTGGGGAGGCTCGGCGTTCAGGCCGCGCCGGCCGGCGATGCCATCAGCCGGGCGCGGTAGCGGGCGGCGCCGGCGGCGGCCGGTCCACCGAGCGCCACGACGCCGACCAGGCGGTCCTGCACGTGGTAGCCGACCAGCAGGTCGCCGGCCGGGTCGCCGTCGAGCACCCGGGCGTCCGCGGTACCGAGCGCGGGCGCGCCGAAGGACTGCAGCCGGTACTCGTACTGGTCGCTCCAGAAGGACGGCAGCGGGGCGAACGGCGGCGTCTCGACAGGTGTCCCCAGGAGCCCGGCCACCAGGGTCCTGGCGGCGTGCTTGGCGGTGTCGCCGGGGATGGACCAGTGCTCGACGCGGCGGGGAACGCCGTCGTAGCGGGCGTTGGGGAACCGCGCCACGTCGCCGACCGCCACCACGTGCGGCAGGCCCTCGGCGCGCAGCTGCTCGTCGCAGAGCACGCCGTCGGAGAGGTCCAGGCCGTTGCCGTCCAGCCACTCGGTGTTGGCGATCGAGCCGACCGCCTCCACCACCACGTCGGCGGGCAGCACGGTGCCGTCGGAGAGGACCACGCCACTGACCCGGTCCTCCCCCTCGAAGCCGGCGACGCTCTGCCCGAGGGCGAAGCGGACGCCCCGCGCCCGGTGGCGCTCCAGCAGCGCGGATGCCAGCAGCTCGCCCAGCGGCCGCAGCATCGGCAGCGGCTCGGGGTCGACCACGGTCACCTCGGCGACACCGAGCCCGCGGGCGGTGGCGGCGACCTCACAGCCGATGAAGCCGGCGCCGACCACGACCACCCGCGCTCCGGGCCGGGTCAGCTCGGCGCGCAGGCCCTCGGCGTCGGCCAGGGTGCGTACGGTGCAGCGGCCGCTGCCCGGACCTTCGGGGCCGGGGCAGCGCAGCCGCCGGGGGCGCATGCCGGTGGCCACCACCAGTCCGTCGAAGGCCAGTTGCCCACCGTCGTCGAGGGTGACCACGCGGGCGCCGAGGTCGGCGGAGACGACGGCGGTACCGAGCCGCCAGACCACGTCGGCGGCGCAGGCGCGCGGGCGGAACGCCAGCGACTCGAAGGGCGCCTTGCCCGCCAGCACCTCCTTGGAGAGCGGGGGGCGGTTGTAGGGCATGTGGAGCTCGTCGCCGACGACGACGATCTCCTCGGTCCAGCCGGCGCTGCGCAGTTGCTCGGCGGCGCGCAGGCCGCCGAGCGAGGCGCCGGCGACCACGATCCGGCCGGTGCCGGTGCTCGCGGCCACGGCGGTCAGTCCTCGACCGAGATGGCCTGCAGCGGACACACGTCGGCGGCGTCCTCGACGTCCGCACGGAGCGCCTCGTCCGGCTCACTGACGAACACCAGGTGCCCGTTCTCGTTCATCCGGAAGACGTCGGGTGCGGCGAAGACGCACTGGCCGTGGTCCTGGCACTTGTTCATGTCGACGACGACCTTCATGGCCGGTCCTCCTGGGGTCACATGGGGGTGTCGTTTGGTTCCAAACAACATAGGGAGCGGACCACCTCCGGTCAATAGTCATCCAGGCGGATAGAAATCCTGGACGGCCCTCTTGTCAGGCGGTGGGCCGATCCCTACTGTTTGGAGCCAAACGAGAAGCTCTGGCCCGCCGCCCACGGCTGAGCCGCGATCCCGCACCGGACCTCGTTGCCACCCCCTCCCCCACCCCTCCCCCGGGCCCCGGAGTCCGGGGACCCGCCCGTATGAGGAGCCAGTCGGTGAGCGCTCAAGAGACCCCCCAGATCCGGAACCACATGGACCGGCTCACCGCCCAGGGCGTCGACGTGGTCCGCGTGATCTACCCGGACCTCATCGGCGTCGACCGGGCCCGTGACGTCCTGCTGGAGCACCTGCCGTCCGCCTGCGACCACGGTCTCGCCTTCTGCCGCGCCGTCTACCACACCAGCCCCCAGGGCGACGTGGTCGACGTCGCCGGCGGTCTGGACGCGGGACTGCCCGACGTGTGCGTCCGCCCCGACCTGTCCACCCTCCTCCCGCTTCCCTGGGAGCCGGGCGTGGCGTGGTGCCTGGGCGACACCACCGACCCGGTCACCGGCCTCCCCTGTCCCGAGTCACCGCGCGACCTGCTGCGCTCCGTGCTGGACCGCTGGTCGGCGCTGGGACTGCGCCCGGTGGTCGGACCGGAGCTGGAGTACTACCTGTGCGACGCGGCCCCCCAGACGCCGGCCGGCTGGCGGCGCTACGCCGACGCGTCCGGCAACGTCTACAGCGCCGGCCTGCGCGGCGACCCGGACCGCCACCTGCTGCGGACCCTGCGCCACCTGCGCGACCTCGGCCTCGGCGTCACCGCGGGCAACCACGAGTTCAGCAGCGGCCAGTTCGAGATCAACCTCAACCACTCCGAAGCGCTGGACGCCGCCGACCGCGCCTTCCGTTTCAAGGCCGCCGTCAAGGAGCTGGCCCGCGCCGAGGGGCGGCTCGCCACCTTCATGGCCAAGCCCTTCAACGACGAGGGCGGCTCCGGCTTCCACCTCCACTTCTCGGGCCTGAACGCCTTGGGACGCAACGCCTTCGACGACCCCTCGGACCGCTACGGGCTGTCCGACACCGCCCGGTGGGCCATCGCGGGCATCCTCGCGCACGCCCCGGCCCTCGCCGCGCTTCTCAACCCGACCATCAACTCCTACAAGCGCTTCGGCCCGGACACCCTCGCCCCCTGGCTCATCGACTGGGGCCTGGACAACCGCAGCGCGATGGTGCGGATACCGCCGGAGCGCGGCTCGGGCTCCCGCCTGGAAGTGCGCCTCGGAGACGCCAGCGCCAACCCCTACCTGGCGATCGCGGCCACCCTCGCGGCGGCCCTGCTCGGCATCCAGGCCGCCGAGGAACCCCCCGCGCCCCTGGAGGGCTACGGCTACGACACCGCGAAGTCCCCCGTCCTGCCGATGAGCCTCGACGCCTCGCTCGACGCCCTGGACGCCGACGGCGACCTCACCGAGCTGCTGGGCGCGGACTTCACCTCATCCTTCCTCTGCTACAAGCGCGATGAACTCCAGCGCTTCCAACGGCACGTCACCGACTGGGAGTTCACCGAGTACTCCTACCACCTGTGACCCACCGCACGACCATCCCACGGAGCTGCACCATGACGACCCCCGCCCAGACCGCCGACGTGCGCGAGCCCCTCCCCCTGGACGAGGTGGACCTGGCCGACCACGACAAGTTCCTCGACGGCGTCACGCCCTGGCGGATGTTCCACACCCTGCGCCACGAGGACCCGGTGCACTGGCAGCCGGAGCCCGAGCCCAACTCCGGTTTCTGGGCCGTCACCCGCCATGCCGACATCGCCCGCGTCGACCGCGACTCGGAGACCTTCACCTCCACCCGGTTCGTCAACCTGGAGGAGGTCGACGACGACCAGATCAAGAAGCGCGCCTCCATCCTGGAACTGGACGGCGTCCGCCACCGTGCGATGCGCAGCCTGCTGCAGCGCCAGTTCGGCGCCGGGGTCATCAACCAGTACGCGGACTTCCTGCGCGGCCTGACCGCCAGGACGCTCGACGCGGCTTTCGCCAAGGGCGGCTTCGACTTCGTCGCCGACGTCTCGGCCGACTTCCCGATCAACGTCCTGGCCCGGCTGCTGGACGTTCCCGAGGAGGACACCCAGCAGCTCATCGACTGGGGCAACCGCATCATCGGCAACACCGACCCGGACTACGCCGATGTCCTGCTGCACAGCGAGGAGAGCGAGAAGTACCGCGACCTGCCGTTCCGCTCCCCCGCCGCGCTGGAGGTCTTCGAGTACGGCCGGGAGCTGGCGCGGCAGCGGCGCGGCGGCGACGGCGCCGACCTGGTCTCCAGGCTCGTCAACGAGACCCCGAGGGACGGTGTGCCGCTGTCCGCCCGGGACTTCGACAACTACTTCCTGCTGCTCGTCGTCGCCGGCAACGAGACCACCCGGCACGCGATCTCGCACTCCATGCTGGCGCTGATCCAGCACCCCGAGCAGCTCGACCGGCTGCGGCAGGACCCGTCGCTGATCCCCAACGCGGTCGAGGAGTTCCTCCGCTGGGCCTCCCCGGTCTACCACTTCCGCCGCACCGCGACCCGCGATGTGGAGCTCGGCGGGAAGCAGATCAAGGAAGGCGACAAGGTCGTCATGTGGTACGCCTCCGGCAACCGCGACGAGGCGGTCTTCGGGAACCCCTACGACTTCGACGTGACCCGTCGGAACAACGACCACGTCACGTTCGGCAAGGGCAGCCCGCACCTGTGCCTGGGCAATCTGCTCGCCCGCACCGAGATGCGGATCATGTTCGAGGAGCTCATCCCCCGCATCGCCGACATCCGCCTCACCGGCGACGTCCCCCGGGTCCGCTCCAACTTCGTCAACGGCATCAAGAAGCTCCCCGTGGAAGTCACCCTGGTCTGACCCGCACGCCGCGGTGGAAGCCGCGAGCCCGGTGAGCCCCGAGAGCTGCGGCGGCAGCGCCATGGGCTGTATGTGCCAGGCCGCAGATCCGGTATCGAGAACCGACAAGCGATGGGAGGGACGGATGACCGACATCGTGACGCGTCGGCTTCGGCTACATCGCGCCGGTCGATGAGAGCGGGGTCGGCGTCGACTCCGTGAGCGCACCGAGTCACTGGATGAGCCGGGTGACCCGGAAAGGCCCGAGGCTTAGACCGACCGGCGGTAGGGAGCGTGGATCAAGGAGCGGGGCGAGAGCCGAGTCTGGGCGTGCATCGTGAGGAGAGCGCAGCGGCGCTGCGCGCGACGAGGGATGTGCGTCCAGGCGAGAGCTATCGGCACGCGACGCCGCGGGCCCTATTGCCGGTCGGTCTTAGTTCTCGGATCGTCCGCAGTGCCCTCCCGTCGAAGGCGGCGGCCTTCTCGGTGGTGCCTCTCCGCCGAGAAGGCCGCCGCCTTCCGCAAGGGGGCTCGCCGACGCCCAGGGGATCCCTGGCTGGTCGGCACCGCCCCGGGCCGCCCAGGCGGATGTGAGGGAATTCGACTTGTTTCTGCGGGATGCAACGGATCTGTCCGGATACTCTCCTGATGCCCGATCACCATCACCCGCAGGAGGAGAGCGCTTTGGCCAAGATCGTGATCTTCGGAGCCAGCGGAACCATCGGCAGCCGGATCCTGGACGAGGCCCTTCGCCGCGGCCACCAGGCCACCGCAGTCGTGCGTGACCCTGCCAGGCTCACCAGGTCCGACCCGAACCTGACCGTTGTCACCGGTGACGTTCTCGACCCCGAGTCCGTCGCTGCCGTGGCCAAGGGGCACGACGTCGTCGTCAGCGCGGTCGGCGGTGGCGACGGCCCGGGGCACATCGCCACCATCAGGCCCGCGGCCGAATCCCTGGTCGCCGGACTGCGTACGCTCGGTGACGGGGCTCCGCGCCTGATCGCGGTCGGCGGAGCCGGCTCACTGCGCAAGCCGGACGGTACGCAGGTCTGGGACGCGGAGGGCCTGCCGGTGTTCGTGCTGCAGATCATGCACGCCCACGGTGACGCCCTGGACTTCTTCCGCACCGTCACCGACGTGAGGTGGACCAATTTCAGTCCCGCCGCCGTGATCCAACCGGGCGAGCGCACGGGCGCCTACCGCACCGCTCTGGACGACCTGGTCATCGACAGCGACGGCAACAGCCATATCTCCGCAGAGGATTACGCGGTCGCCCTGCTCGAGGAGATCGAGACGCCCCGGCACATCGGTGAGCGCTTCACCGCGGGGTACTGAGCGGGCCTGTCGCTCGGCCACGCACCACCGCTCAACCACACCATCGCTCAGCCACACACCACCGCTCGGCCCAGGACCCCCGCCCAAGGTCCCGGGCTCCGCTGGGTCGCTCCGCGCGCGTACGGGCCGGACGGACACACCCGAGGTCGGTCGGCCCCGCGTCTGCGGGGACGGTCCCGGCGTCCTGGCCAGGGCCGGGCCGGCAGCGACATCGGCCCGGCCCTGCCCGGTTCCGGGCTGTTCCCGCCTAGCGGACCGGCCGGGTGCCGCGGGCGCGGACGAACTCCACCGCGTCGTGGGAGCAGAACAGCTCGATCTCACCGTCGTGGGTGCGCCGCAGTTCGCGCAGACGCTCCTGGTTGTTCCGGCGGGCCTGGTCGTCGACGGAGATCTGGCGCTGGAAGGCGGCCAGTCCCGGCGGGCAGCGCAGGCCTGCCGGATCGATCTCGGTGTGCGAGAAGTAGGCGTCGCCGCAGTCCAGCAGCCAGCCGCCGCCCTGCCTGACGGCGACGCCGCAGTGGCCCCGGGTGTGCCCCAGCAGAGGTACCAGCAGGATCTCGGGCTCCGAGTCGGTCAGCGGCCCGACCGCCTCGAAGCCGAACCAGGACTCGCCGGCGGCCTCGTGCTCGACCCACTTCGGGCCGTGCGCCCACTGCGCCGGGCGGTAGCGGTCGCGTTCGCCCCGGGTGGCGAGGGCTCGGGCGGCCCGCAGCTCGTCGGCGAGGACGTGCACCTCGGCGTGCGGGAAGTCGGAAAGACCACCCGCGTGGTCGAGGTCCAGATGGGTGAGTACGATGTGGCGGACGTCCTCCGGGCGGTAGCCGAGCGCGCGGATCTGGTGCAGGGCCGTACGGGCGGGCGTCAGCCGTGGCCGGCTCACCGCGTGGAACCTCCGCCCCAGCCGCGCCGGGTCCGCCACGTCCTCGGTACCGAAACCGGTGTCGACCAGGACCAGTCCGTCGGCGCCCTCCACGAGCAGGCAGTGGGTCACCATCCGCGCGGTCAGCGGGCCGCCGGACCCCATCAGTAACCGGCCTCCGACCGGGCACATGCTGCCGCAGTCCAGGTGATGAACGGTCATACGACCTCCAGCGGATGTTCGTGCCACCGGCCATCGGCGGCACCGGCCACAGTGACGGGAGAGGGTCTCGGCCGTCCAGAGCATTAAACGGCGGCCGGGCGGAGAACGTTCGTTCCCCGGCCGCCGACGGTCCGGCGGAGAACCACCGCACCCCCGCGCAATGCCACCGGGTGAGCGCGCGGGGCGCCCGCCCGTCTGCTCCCGCGCCCCGTCCACCTCCGCGCGCCGCCCGCAATCCCAGAGCACCTGCCGCTCATCGGATGAGCGGATTATCGTTAGCTGACGAGAGCTATCCGAATTCTCCGGACCAGGGCAGGCGGATGACCGCCGGCCACAGCAGGAGGCGGCGGTGACGGTCGACGACACGCCCAGGGGAAGAACCGGAAGTACTGGGAGAAGCAGCGGAGGCGGCGGGAGCTCCCGGTGGGCCGCGGTCCCCGAGCACCCGCGTTACAGGTGGGTCGTACTCTCCAACACCACGCTCGGCACCCTGATCGCCACCATCAACGCCTCGATCGTCCTGATCTCGCTCCCCGCCATCTTCAACGGCATCGGCCTGGATCCGCTGCAGCCGGGCAACGTCGGCTACCTGCTGTGGATGCTGATGGGTTACCTGCTGGTCAGCGCCGTGCTGGTGGTCACCCTCGGGCGGCTCGGCGACATCCACGGAAGGGTGCGGATCTACAACGCCGGGTTCCTGGTCTTCACCGTCACCTCGGTCGCCCTCTCGCTCGACCCCCTGCACGGCGGGGCCGGAGCACTCTGGCTGATCGGCTGGCGGGTGCTCCAGGCGGTCGGCGGCTCGATGCTGATGGCGAACTCGGCGGCGATCATCACCGACGCCTTCCCGGCCGACCGGCGCGGCATGGCGCTCGGGGTGAACATCGTTGCCGGGATCGCCGGTTCGTTCGTCGGACTGGTGCTGGGCGGGCTGCTGGCCGAGTGGGACTGGCGGACGATCTTCTGGGTCAACGTGCCGATCGGCCTCGTCGGCACCGTCTGGGCGTACCGCTCGCTGCGCGACACCGGGGTGCGGCGGCCGGCCCGGATCGACTGGTGGGGCAACGTCACCTTCGCGTTCGGCCTGACCGCCCTGCTGGCCGCGATCACCTACGGGATCCAGCCCTACGGCGGCCACACCATGGGCTGGACCGACCCGTGGGTGCTGGCCGGGCTGATCGGCGGCGTGGTGCTGCTGGCGGTGTTCTGCCTGGTCGAGTCCCGGGTCGCCGAGCCGATGTTCCCGCTGGCGCTGTTCCGTGATCCGGTCTTCGCCGGCGGCAACGCGGCCACCCTGCTGGGCTCGATCGCCCGCGGCGGCCTCCAGTTCATGCTGATCATCTGGCTGCAGGGCATCTGGCTGCCACTGCACGGCTACGACTACGCCGACACCCCGCTCTGGGCCGGCATCTACCTGGTGCCGCTGACCCTCGGCTTCCTGGCCGCCGGGCCGGTCGCCGGCTATCTCTCGGACCGGGCCGGGGCCCGCCTGTTCGCCTCCGGCGGGCTGGTGGTGATGGCCCTCTCCTTCGCCGGACTGCTGTTGCTGCCGACCGACTTCGGCTACCCCGCCTTCGCCCTCCTGGTGTTCCTCAACGGCCTCGGCGGCGGCCTGTTCGCGGCGCCCAACACCGCACTGATCATGTCCAGCGTTCCGGCGCACGTCCGGGGCGCCGCCTCCGGTATGCGCGCCACCTTCCAGAACGCGGGCATGGTCCTCTCGATCGGCGTCTTCTTCTCACTGATGATCGCCGGGCTGGCCGGGTCGCTGCCGCACACGCTCAGCGCCGGACTGACCGCGCAGGGCGTGCCCGCCGCGGACGCCCGTGCCATCGCCGCGCTGCCACCGGTGGGCACCCTGTTCGCCGCGTTCCTCGGCTACAACCCGATCCAGCAGCTGCTCGGCCCGCGGGTGCTCGGACAGCTCCCCCCGGCCAGTGCGCAGACCCTGACCGGCCGCGAGTACTTCCCGCAGCTGATCTCCGGGCCTTTCCACCACGGCCTGGTCGTGGTGTTCTGGCTGGCCATCGCGATGTCCCTGGTCGCCGCGGCCGCCTCGCTGGTCCAGGGCCGCGACCGCGCCGCGCGGCCCGCCGCGCCGGCCGGACTCCCCGAGGGGACCGCGCCGGTGGAACGGATCACCATGGACACACCGACCGGGCTCGCCGCCGGGAAGCACACGGTACAGCCCGGGCAACCGGACCCCAGGGAGCCCGAGGGACGATGACCAGCACTCCCCGAATACCGCCCGAGACCGGCCGTGACACGCTCTCCCCCGGCACGATCGCCCGCCTGCGCCTGGTCATAGCCCGGCTCAACCGCCAGATGGCACAGGCCTCCAGCGCCAAGGACCTGACCTTCGCCCAGCTCTCCGCGCTCGCGCGGATCGAGCAGTACGGGCCGCTGCGGCTGAACGAACTCGCCGCCCGGGAACGGGTCGCGGTCCCGTCCCTGATCCGGACGATCGGCCCGCTGACGGCCGACGGCCTGGTCGCCAAGACCCCGGACCCGCACGACGGCCGGTGCCAGCTCCTGGAGCTCACCCCGGCTGGTCTGGCCGCCATCACCCGGATCCGCCAGGAACGGTCCGAGCTGCTGGCCCACGGCAGCGGACGGCTCACCCCGCAGCAGTGCCGGGACCTGGAGGCGGCCGTCCCCGTGCTCGAACTCCTCCTCGACGAGCCCGAACCGGCCCAGCCGACTCGACCGGCCCAACCGATCCAGCCGGCCCAGTCCGCCGAGGACCGCTGACGCCCGCTCCGGATGGGCCGACGCGCCTGACGCCGCATCACCTGGCCGGCTCAGCGGTGGCCGGCGGTTCGGCACAGGGACCAGCAGGGCGGCAAAGGAGGCAAGGGCGGGCCCGGGACGGGTTCGGTGTCGGCCAGTCAGCCGCCAACGGTGACACCTGCGGACGAACCCTGCCCGCACCGCCCCGGTGCGGGCAGGGCACTTCCCCGCCGCTGCCGTCGTGCACGCCGTGCGGACCCCGCTGATACTGGGCCGACGGGTGGTAACGGAGCGATTCAGCCGAATCACGTTCAGCGATCTGAGGTGCTCTGGCCTTCGTGTCCGCGACCGGTCACCCGCCCGGCGGTGTACCACCGCCAGGACTCGGATGGAAAGGGACACGGGGCATGCTGAACCGACGCCACATTCTGACGGCCGCCACCATCGGCGGCGCGGCGGCCTTGTTCCCCTTGGGCCGCATGATGGACCCGCCGAAGACGAGGCACGTGCCCGAGGCCCCGCCCGAGGCGCCTGCGGCTCCGGCCCACGCGGGAGATGAGGACCGGTCACTCGCACATGCCGTCCCGTTCGCCCAGGCCATGCCGATCCCTCCGGTCCTCCGCCCGACGTCGACGTCGGCGTCCTCGGAGGTGTACCGCATCCAGATGGCCGAGACCCGGGTGGAGATCGTCAAGGGGCTGCAGAGCACGGTCCGGGCCTACGGCGGCTGCTTCCCCGGCCCGACCATCCGGGCGCTGCGGGGTCGCGAGGTGGTGATCCAGCAGACCAACGCCCTGGACGTGCCGACCACGGTCCACCTGCACGGCGGCCACACCCCCTCCCTCTCCGACGGCCTGCCGATGGACCTGATCCAGCCCGGCGGGTCGCGCGAGTACCGCTACCCCAACAACCAGGTGGCCGCCTCGCTCTGGTACCACGACCACGCGCACGAGCTGGAGGCCGAGAACGTCTACCGCGGCCTGCACGGCGCCTATCTCCTCAGCGACCCGCACGAGAGCAGCCTGCCGCTGCCCAACGGCGAGTTCGACATCCCGCTGCTGATCCGGGACGCGCGGATCGAGGCCGACGGCACCCTGAGCTACGTCTCGCCGTACGAGTGCCCGCACATGCTGGTCAACGGCAAGGAGCGGCCGCACTTCGCGGTGGCGGCCCGCAAGTACCGCCTGCGCGTCTACAACGTGGCGCCCAACCGCCACCTCTCACTGCGTTTCGCGGACGGCGCCCACTTCACCCAGATCGCCTCCGACGGCGGTCTGCTCGCCGCGCCGACCGCGCTGGACGAACTGACGCTGACCGGTGCGGAGCGGGCCGAGATCGTCGTCGACTTCTCCCGCTACCCGGTCGGCACCTCGGTGGTGCTGGAGAACACGGCCGCGCTGGACTCGGAACGGCCGGAGGTGCTGCGCTTCGACATCACCCGCAAGGCGGAGGACCCGAGCCGGGTGCCCAGCGTGCTGGCCACCCTGCCACCGGTGCCGAAGGCCACGGTGGAGCGGGAGTTCTTCATGGAGACCTTTCCCGACACCAGGATCAACGGGCGCAAGTACGACCCGGACCGGCCGGACATCGAGACCGCCCTCGGCACCAGCGAGATCTGGACGATCCACAACTGGCCCAACCGCCGGCCGGCCGGGGTCTTCCACGCCCCGCACTCGTTCCACACCCATCTGGTGCAGTTCCGGCTGCTGGACCGCGACGGCCGGCCGCCCTCCCCGGGCGAGGCCGGCCTGAAGGACACCATCGCCATCTACCCCGGCCAGACCGTCCGGATCGCCATGACCTGGAACGACTACCCCGGCGAGTACGTCTACCACTGCCACCACCTGGTGCACTCCTCGCACGGCCAGATGGGCCGGATCGACGTCCTGCCCGCGGAGCCGAAGCAGCCGGCGGCCCGCCAGTCCGGGAAGTGAGGGCGGCCCCGGAGCGCACCCGGCCGTGGTGGCGGTCCGCGACGGGCCCCCGCTCCGCCTCGCCCGTGCTCCGGGGCCGATCCGGCGCCGGGGCGTGCTTGACAGATAGGCAAGGCTTACCTAAGTTCTGCAGGCATGTTCCGTCACCAAGCCGACTCGGTCGGCCCGTCCACCCGCTCGGACCGCCGAGGGACGGCCTCGCTGCCCATCGATCCGCAGGCCGACATCGGCCGCCGGGCATGGGTGGCCTGCCCGAACTGCGACGACGCCCGCGACTGCGCCCCGTGCGGGGGGCAGCGCGGTTGCGACGAGCACTGGCGCTATCTCCTCTCCAACACCGGCAGCCTCCTCCACCTGCAGTGCCCCGCCTGCACCCACGTCTGGGACCACGAGACCGGGTTCGGCGCGACCCGGCGCCGCCGCCGCTGGTCGCTCTGAGCCCGTCCCCGCCTGGCAGACGTGGCGGACCGCCCGGCCGCCCGGCCGGGGTGAGCCCCTGCGCACCGCTCGAAGATGGCCGGAAACCATCGCCTCCCTCCCCTGGCCGGAAACAACCCATCGGCGAGTCCGTTGTACCCGCGTGCGGCCGACCAGCGCCCAGCGGAGCCGCATCCGGGTCGGCCACGGTCACCGCGATCGTCGACGCCCCGGTTCCCGACCCCATCCGGAGGACACCCTGTGATCGTTGTGAGCGGAGCGACCGGCAACATCGGACGCCACCTCGTCGACCTGCTGCTCGCCCAGGACGCGGCCGTCCGCGCCCTGACCCGCGACCCCGAGCGAGCCGGGCTGCCGGCCGCGGCCGAGTCGGTGCGGGCCGACCTGACCGACCCCTCGTCCCTGGAGACGGCGCTGGCGGGTGCCGAGTCGCTCTGGCTCAACCTCGCGGCCGGCGGCGGCGAGGCGGCGGAACAGGTCGTCGACGCCGCCGTCAAGGCGGGGGTGCGCCGGATCGTCCTCAACTCCTCGCTGTCGGTGACCGACACCCCCGCCGACGACGAGTTCTTCATCTCCCGGATGCACGCCTCGGTGGAGCGCCTGATCCGGGCCTCCGGGCTGGAGTGGACTTTCGTCCGCGGCGGTATGTACGACACCAACGCGCTCCAGTGGGCCCCGGGGATCAAGACCGAGGGCGTGGTGCGCGGGCCGTTCCCCGAGGCGGTCGCCGCGCCCGTCCATGAGGCGGACCTCGCCGCCGTCAGCGCCCGCGCCCTGCTGGACCGCAGCGGCGCGCTGCTCGGTACCGCCCCCTACGTCACCGGGCCGCAGGCACTGACCCTGGCGGAGCAGGCCGCCGCGATCGGGCGCGCGATCGGCCGCGAGGTCCGCTTCGAGACGATCCCGGTCGAGACGGCCGCCGACGAGCTGGTCTCCCGCGGCTTCCCCAGGGAGGGCGCCCTGCGGTTCCTCGGCCTCCTCGGTTCCTCGGCCGGCACGGAGCCCCAGCTCACCGACGAGGTCCTGCGCATCACCGGACGCCCGGCGCGCACCTTCGACGAGTGGGCCGCCGACCACGCGGACGACTTCCGCTGACCGGATCAGGGGGCCGAGTCCGGGATCTGCGGATTGCGCGCGTAGGCGAGGGCGGGCGGCCCGAACGGGGTGGTGTCGTCGGTGCTGACCGCGACGCAGCCCGGGGCCGCCGCCGCGTTGAGCGGGTCCGCGGCGGTCGGCGGTGCGGTCGGCGCGGTGGCGCCGCCGGTCAGGTTCTCGAACAGCCGGTTGCCCGTCCCGGCCGGGGGCCGCGCCATCGGCCGGGACAGCGGACCGGCCGAAGGCGCGGTGTCCGAGGGCACCGCCATGGCGGCGGTGAGCGGCTGGTCGTCGGCGATGGCCCGGAACACCGCGGCGGCCTCGGGGGCCGGGCTGAGCCGGTCGGCGTCGGCCGGGTCCGGGACGCTCGGCATGGTCAGGAAGGTGAGCCGGTCGGTCGGCACCCGGTCCAGCTGGTAGGCCAGCGAGATCAGGTCGGAGACACCCCCCAGGCCGTCGTCGACGGTCAGCGACCTGGTGGCCAGGTCGGCCAGGCTGTACACGGCGGCCGGGTCGGCGAGCGTACCCGCGTTCTTCAACTTCCGTACCAGCGCGGCGAGGTAGACATGCTGAGCGGCTTCCCGCCCCAGGTCCCCGCCGTCGCCGAAGCCGTGCCGGGTACGCAGGAACTGCAGCGCCGCCACGCCCTTGAGGGTGTGCGTCCCCTTGGCCAGCTTGAGGTGCGAGTACGGGTCGTAGACGTCGTCGCCCACGCAGACGTCGATCCCCCCGACGGCGTCGGACAGGCTGACCACGCCCGCGAAGTCCACCATCGCGAAGTGGTCGACCGGTATCCCGGTGAGCTGGTGGACCGCGGCCACCGTGCAGCCGGGGCCGCCGTTCTGCAGGCTGCCGGTGATCGGCACCCGGCGCTGCGCGGGGTAGGTCTGCCCGGTCGCCGGGTCGGTGCACTCGGGGAGGTCCACCACGGTGTCCCGTGGGATGCTCAGGACGGTCGCGCTGCCGCGGTCCGAGGAGAGGTGGACCAGCATCTCGACGTCCGCGTTTCCCCCCGGCCCGCAGTCGCCACCGAGCTCGCAGTCGGCCGGGGTCTCCCGGGTGTCGGATCCGATCACCAGGATGTTCATCGGGCGCTGCCCCGTGCCGTCCTTCCGCTCCGCCCCGGGGGACCCGGTCCCCAGGAACAGTGCGGAGTGCCGGATGTTGCCGTTGAGGTGCAGGTACACCCATCCGCCCGCCGCCCCCGCCAGGACCAGCAGCAGGCCTAGCGTGAGGGCGATCCACCTGGCGACCCGTCTGCGGCGGTCCCTGGGCCTGGCCGGCGCACCGGCGGTCCGCCGGGGCCTCGGCATGGGCTTGTCCGTCATCCAAACCAACCCCATCCGGGTGCAGCGGGGATCGGTCCGACGTCAGTGCCCGGGAACTCCGGCTGGACGGGTGGGCGTTCTACGGCCGGGACGCGTCGGCGGTACGGGAAACCACCCGTTCAGCCGACTGTACGCCGTCCGGTACCGCGCTGCCCGCCCAGCCCGGGTGCCGTGGGCGGTGCCGTGACCGGCCCCACCGCCCCACCGCCGGTCCCGCTCAGCCGACCCCATCGCCCAGCTGTCAGCCTCCCTCAGCCGGCCAGTCCGGCCGGCACCTCCGCCAGCACCTCCTGGACCGCTGCCACCAGCCGGCGGGCGGACGCCGCGGTGAGCTCCACCGCCACCCGCGCCGAGGGGCCCTTGGACGGATCGGAGAGGTCGATGTTCAGGGTGTGCTCGGCCATCGCGTGCACGGGGTGGTCGAAGTACACCGTCACATCGGTCACCCGGAACCAGGGGCCGCCCGGCCCCTTGGCGCTGCCGTCCACGGTGTCCGTGAGGGTCGTGTAGGTGCACATGGCTCATGCCCCCAGGTGCTTGGCGTAGAAGGCGGTGATCCGTTCCCAGCCGTCGTTGGCCGCGGCAACGTTGTAGGAGGGGCGGTCCACCGAGAAGAAGGCGTGGCCCGCGCCCTGGTAGCTGTGGAACTCGAAGTCCTTGCCGTGAGCGGTCAGGATCCGCTCCAGCTCCGCGACCTCCTCCGGGCCGGGGATCTTGTCCTCGGCGCCGAACAGGCCGAGCAACGGCGCACGCAGCTGCGGCAGTTGGGCGACCAGATTGGTAATCCGCAGTGGAAAGCCCTCCGGCGGGGTCCCGGTGACGAAGGCGCCGTAGCAGTCCACCGCGGCGTCCAGGTCCAGACTGCAGGCCGCCAGCACCGCCTGCCGCCCGCCCGAGCAGTAGCCGATCACCCCGACACGGCCGTTGGAGCCCGGCAGGGCGCGCAGATGGGCGGCGGCGCCGGCCGCGTCCCCGAGCAGCCGGGCGTCGGGAACTCCGCCGGCGGCCCGGGCCACGGCGGCCGCATCGTCCGGCGCCGCCCCCGGAGCCTCCCGGTAGTACAGGTTCGGGCAGATCGCGTCGTAGCCCAGCTCGGCGAAGCGGCGGACGATCTCCTTGGTCGCCCGGTCGTAACCGGGCATGTGGTGGATGACGACGACGCCACCGCGCCGCTGCTCACCCTGCGGACGGGCAAGATACGCCTCGATCTCGTCACCGCCGTGACCAGTGATCATGATGGTCCCGGCGCTCAGGGAATCGTTCATGGCGCCAGCTAAACACCGGGGACCGGCCCGCGCCTCGTCTGCCGCGCCCGTGGCACGCGGGGCGCCGGCCGCCGCACAGTGGCGGACGGGGCGAAGCGGGCGCACACTTGTTGCAGCTGATCAGCACAGCATCCACACGGACGGAGCTCGGCCGAGCCCGTCCCTGTGGTCAGGCGCCGTGAACCGTATCTTCGGATACCTGAATCACAGGCTCCGCGTCGATGCAGACATCGACGGAGCCCAGGCCGCTGAAAGCGGCGGATCGACAGATCCTGATTTCCGCTCCGCCGCGGCGGAGCACCCGGAGGCCCGGCTGTTACCGGGCCTCCCCCCTTGTGCGGAACCCCTGTACAGAACCGGCACAGGACTCTCGTACGGAACCCGCGTACGGAAACCCGGCGGCCCGGTCGGCCGCGACCGGGCCGGACCGCGGACGGTGCTCGCCCGGGTGCGCCCAGTCCACCCCTACGCCGCACGGGTGAATCAGTGCGCCATGCTGACCAGGCCATGACCCCGGGCCCGCCACGGCGTTGACCCGGCGCAACGACCACCCCCGCCCGGGAGACCCGCCATGCGCCCACTCGCCGACGCCACCACCACCGCCGGGATCATCGCGGCGGTGGCCGCAGCGGTGTTCCTCGTCCTGCTGATCGGCGGGCTCGCCCGTACCGCCGCCCGCGCCGAGCGGATCGCCGCCAGGCACCGTGAGGAACGAGCCCGCGACGCCGCCGCCGAACACCCGTCCCCGCCTGACGGGGACACCAGGTGAACGCCGTGCCCCGGCCCGGTCCGACGGGATGAATCCACCGTGTCAGAGCCCGCTTCCCGCCTTCCGGGAACCGATGCTCGCAGCATGAACGGATCAACGGGCCCGGGAGACGGACGATGAACGCACCCCCGCAGGAAGCCCCGGCGGGCGCACGCCCGACCGACGGCATCACCCACCGGCGCAGCCCGTACGGTGTCGACGAGACGGTCGAACGGCTCACCCGGGCGATCCACCGGGCCGGGGCCAAGCTCTTCTGCCTGGTCGACCACAGTGGCGAGGCGGAGCACGCCGGGCTGGTGCTCCGCGACACCAAGCTGCTGGTCTTCGGCAGTCCGGTGGGCGGCACCCCCGCGATGGTCGCTTCGCCGCTCAGCGCCCTCGATCTTCCCCTCAAGGTGCTGGTCTGGCGGGACGACTCCGCCGTCACCTGGATGAGCTATCTCGCCCCGGGCTGGCTGGCGGCCCGCCATGGACTGGCGTCCGAGGTGGCGGCCCCGCTGTCGGCCACCGATGCGCTCACGGGCCAGGTGGCGGCGGGCTGAGCCCTGCGGGCCCGGCCTGGTGCGGCGGGTGCGCCGGCCGGCCCGTCACGACCGCGTGTCCGTGCGAAGTCCCCGGAGCTCCAACCCGGCCGACCCCGGCCCCGGCGAGTGGCGGGCGCCGGTGGGATCCCCGTCGGCGCCCGCCACTCGACACGTTCAGCCCTGGCCCTGCTCGGCGGAGGCGTCGGCCTCCCGGTCGCCGGACTCTCCGTGCCCGCGGTGCGTCCCGGCCGGAGCCACGGTCCTGCTTTCCAGGACGGACCCCGGGATCGGAGCGGCTCCGGACTGCCCGGTGACCAGGACACCGACCGCTTCGGCGAGCTTGGTGAGCGGCTGCAGCGGCTCGCGTGGCACGGCGCGGGCCTCGGCGCCGCGGTGTCCGGCCGCCGCGGCGGTGCGGATGGCCGCCGATTCCCTCCGGAGGCGTTCGACTTCCGCCTCCAGTGCTTCCAGGCGTGCCCGCAGATCATGTGTCTCGCTCATGTGATCCATTGTCCAGGCGTTTTCCTTCGCTGACGGTCCGGCCATGGCCGGCAGGGGTCCGGGCGGCTCTCCGCCCGTACGGACGCCGTGAGTTGTGGCGGATGCCATGTTCTGTTCCTCTTGACGCCCACTCAAGCGCGCACCCGGCCTGGGCGGGCGACCGCGAGCGCTCCCCCGCGCCGTCGTCTTCGAACTCCGCCTCGCGGGCGTTGAGTTCACTTCGCAAAAGGGAGGTGACCCAACGCTATTGGAAGGCGGGTATCCGGGTATCAGCAATCCGGACGAGGCAGGTGTCCGGACCGAATCCGCCGGCATTCCGCTCCGGTGGTGCGCGAAGCACCGCGAGGGGCGGCGGCACGCACCATGCTTCTGCTTCGGACATCGAAACCGCGCTACGTACGAACCGATCCCCTGAGCCGGGTCACCGTGCTCGACCGACGCCCGGCCGCCCCGGCCGCCCCGGCCGCAAGGACTTTCGACAGCATCGACGACATACCTGTACTTCCGCCACGGATTCAGGCCGGTGGCTGTGACGGGCCTTCGGTACCGATCGGGCACAGTACATCTCCCCTCCTCGCGGCAGGCACCGTAGTACTCGGCCGCGGCACCGAGCCCGCGAGACCCGTAACGCCGTCCTAGAGGGCCGCCGAGCGATCCGTGAGGAGGCGGGGCCGCCCGCACCGCCGCCGCACTCCACCCCGCTAACACCCGACCTAAGGAGCAGTGGACATGGGTATCTACGGTCAGGACTGGTCGAGCTACCAGTCCGCCACCCCGGACACCAGCGGTCTCTCCTTCGCCTTCATCAAGGTGACCGAGGGTCTGACGTACGCCAGTCCCGTGTGGACCGCGCAGCGGGACCACGCCCGCGCCGCGGGCCTCGTCGTCGGCTACTACCACTACCCCCACATGGCCAACCCGGTACCGGCGGAGGCGACCCACTTCCTCTCCGTGGCCCAGCCGCAGCCCGGTGACCCGCTCGTCCTGGACTGGGAGGGGTACGACAACGCCAACTCCTCGGTACCGAAGGCCAGTCAGCTCGCGTACAAGGAGGCCTGGCTGCGGTACGTCAAGCAGCGGATGCCGCACAATCCGGTCGGCATGTACTGCAACCTCGACTACTGGCGGCACGTCGACACCACCAGCTACTTCGCCGACTTCCTCTGGATAGCCACCGCCGGCCTGCCTGCCGGACAGCCCGGCATCCAGGCCGCCTGGCTCTTCCACCAGTACTCGGACTCGGGCGGCGTGGACCGGGACTACTGCCACCTCGACAGCACCGGCGCGCTGCGCTCCTGGGCGCTGTCATTCGTGCCGTCCGGCCAGGTGTGGCCCGGCGAGTACCTGAGCCTGCAGTCCCCGATGATGCACAGCTCCAATGTGCGGGCCTGGCAGCAGCGGATGTCCGACCGCGGCTGGCCCATCGCCGTGGACGGCTGGTACGGTCCGCAGAGCGCAGCGACCGCTCGCGCCTTCCAGAATGACTCAACTGCCCATGGCTGGCCGCTTGTTGCGGACGGGATCGTGGGTCCGGAGACATGGCGCGCTTCATGGGAGCGACCGATCTCTTAAAGACCTGCACAAGGTGCTCCGGCGCAAAGGCGCTGACAGAATTTCATGCGCACCGAGGGCAACCGGATGGTCGGCATCCCTGGTGCAAGGGCTGCCGAAGCTCGCTTGGAAAGGCTGAACGGCTAGCCCGAAACGAGGCACGACGCGAGGCTGAGGCAGCCAAAGACCGGAAACGCGAAGCCCGCCAACCTCCCCCGGGCGAGCACCTGTTCACGGTGTCCCGGGCGAGAGCGGGCGAGCCGTAGTGCAGGGCCATGGCGGGTGTCACATCCAGCGAGCCGCAGCCGGGATCGGACCTGCGCGGCTTCACCACCGTCCCGGTCGACCGCGGTGACCACTTCGTGCCGTCGGGCACGAAGGGCCTGATCAGCCGAGTCGAGGAGGCCTACGGGTTCGTCGTCTTCGGCAAGATCGTCGGCGTGGAAACGGGCCTTTCCCATGCCACCATCGGCCCTCACTGCCGATAAGTGGACCTTTCAAGTTAGCCAAAATCCACTTTTCAGCCTTCATATCCATACCTAACGGGCGATTTGATCTGCGATTCCCAGCATGTGAGACTGAGTCAGCCAGGCCGTTACCGCGAGGTAACTCGCTGCGCACACCGCTGTGCTGACACCCCGTGGATACAGGGGGAAGCCGATCGCCGTAGCCGGGGATCACGCGGTGGGCGCGGTTCGTCCGCGCCGCCTGGCAAGCGGCCCCGGTGGTTACCGGAGGGCCCTCCGTTCTTACAGGAAGCGTTGAAGCGCAATGCGAAACCGTGCTGCCGATGTGGCGATTCTCCGTAGCGAGATCGAGGAACTCTGGGAGCGGCGGGACGAGGTCCCGCTCCACTCCGCCGAGGTGGTCGCCACCGTCGACGCGGCGATCGATCTGCTGGACACGGGCCGGGCGAGGGTGGCCGAGCTCGTGGACGGCGAGATCGTGGTCCACGAGTGGCTGAAGTCCGCCATTCTCCTGCTGTACAAGCAGGCCAGGCCGGTGGAGACCCAGTTCGGCCCGTTCGAGTGCGCCGACAAGATCCCGCTGAAGTCCGGGATCGGCGGCTCCGGCGTCCAGGTCTCGCCGGGGGCCGTGATCCGGCGCGGCAGCTACCAGGAACCCGGAGTCGTGGTGATGCCCAGTCACATCGGTATCGGCTCGTACGTCGGCGAGGGCACCCTGGTCGACTCATGGGTCGGTATCGGCTCGTGCGCCCAGATCGGCAAGCGGGTCCACCTCTCGGGCGGGGTCGGGCTGGGCGGCATGATCGAGCCGCCGATGGCCAAGCCGGTGGTGATCGAGGACGATGCCTTCATCGGCGCCCGGTCGATGATCTACAGCGGCGCCCGGGTCGGTGAAGGCGCGCTGCTGGGCG
Organism: Kitasatospora sp. HPM-01-4; assembly: GCF_051374625.1. NCBI lineage: Bacteria > Bacillati > Actinomycetota > Actinomycetes > Kitasatosporales > Streptomycetaceae > Kitasatospora > Kitasatospora sp. HPM-01-4. The sequence continues at coordinate 288,090 of NZ_JBPQGP010000005.1, forward strand.
CCGGGGCACTGCTGACCGACACCATTCCGGTCATCGACGCCGCCACCGGGGAGGAGCTCAGCCGGGGCGTCGTCCCGCCGTGGACGGTCGCGGTGCCCGCCAACCGCCCGCGCGAGTTCGCCGGCGGCACCTTCGGGTTGCCCTGCCTTCTGGTGATCAAGCACCTGAAGAAGGGCGAGCGCCATGACAAGGCCAAGCTCAACGATGTGGTGCGCACCCAGCCGCCGGTGCTCTGACCGCGGCACCGCCCGACACACCGTCACCACTTCACATCCTTCGAGGAGTCATCTCCCTTGTCCGCCAACGGAATCCTTTCGCTACTCAACGGCCGTCCCGAGCTGAGCGATCTCCACTCCCGGCTCACGGCCTTCCTGGACACCCACCTGCCCGAGCCGCTCTGCGAGGCGGACCCGCGCCCCGACTGGCTGGCCCTGCGGAGGCTGGCCGCGGAGGCCGGACTCACCGGCATCGACATCGCTCCCCCGGATGGGCCCGGTGCGGAGGGGCCCGGTGCGGCCGGGCCCGGTGCGGAGGGGCGGGTGGCCCAGGGGGTGGCCATGTTCCTCGCGGGCCGGCGGGACTGCGACGCACGCGAGATCTTCAGCACCGGCCACGCCGCCATGGCCCTGCACTACGGCTCGCCCGCTCTCGCCCGGGACACCCGTGAACAGGTGCTCACCCGGGGGAGGTTGGCGGGTGTCGCGTCCAGCGAGCCGCAGTCGGGATCGGACCTGCGCGGCTTCACCACCGTCCTGGTCGACCACGGTGACCACTTCGTGCTGTCGGGTACGAAGGGCCTGATCAGCCGGGTCGAGGAGGCCTACGGGTTCGTCGTCTTCGGCAAGATCGTCAGCCGGGAGGAGGCCGGCAGTGTCGACCTCCGGGAAGTGCCGCTGTCGGCGGTCTGGGTGCCGATGGACACCAAGGGCGTGCTGACCGAGACCACCGAACCCCTCGGCATGCGGGGCTGGAGTTTCGGGCACCTGCACTTCGTCGACGTCCGCCTGGACAAGGACCTCCTCCTCGGGGCCCCCGGCGACGGGCGCCGGATCTTCGACACCCACTTCTCCGCCTGGCGGCTGATGATGTCGCTGGTCTGCCTCGGTGCCGCGTCGGCGGCGATCCAGGAGTCCGCGGCCCGTACTCGTGGGCGGAGCGTGGGCCGTACGCCGCTGGCCGCCATCCCCTCCGTCGCCGCCCGGATGGGGACGGCCGCCGCCGAGGTCGAAGCCGCCACCTCCTGGTGCTTCGCCCTGCTGGAACGCATCGACCGGGGCGACGTCGACGCGGCCGCCTGCTCGGCCGCCAAGGCACTGGCGACCGACGTCGCCTACCGTGCCGTGGACCTCGCCCTCCAGCTGCACGGCAGCGAGGGGTACACCCGGCACACCCCGATGGAGAAGCGGCTGCGGGACATCCGCGGGCTGCGCATCGCCGACGGCCCCAACGACACGCTCTACAGCGTCCTGGCGCACTCCCTGCTGACCGAGGGCGCGCGGGCCGAAAGCCCGCAGGCCGAGGGCGCCGGGCTCCTCGCCCACCACTGAACACCGAGCGGAACTCCCCCGCCGCCCCGGCCGGTGCCGGCGCGGTTCCAGGCCGAGGCGGCCGGGGCTCCGCCCGCCAACTCCCCTACCAGCCGGGCCGGGTGACGGTGACCTCCGCACCACGGCCGCAAGGAAAGGCACATGCCCGCCACCACACCACCCTTCCGGACCGAAGTGGAGCAGATCCTCGCCGCCCTGGGCTCCTCCCCCGGGCGGGAAGTCCTCGTCCACCAAGGGCGTAGCGTCACCGCGGGTGAACTGCGCGACCTCACCCACCGCCTCGCGCGGGCCATGCGCGCCCTGGGCATCGACCGCGGCCACACCGTCACCCTGCTGAGCGGGAACCTCCCGGAGGCCCTCGCCGCGCGCTACGCCGCCAACCTCCTCGGCTGCCGGGTCAACCAGCTCTACACCCGGCTGTCGGCCGCCACCCAGGCCGTGATGGTCCGTGACGTCGAGACCCATGCGCTGATCGTCGATCCCCGGTTCGCCGACCGGGCCACGGAGATCACCGACCGGGTCCCGGTCGAGAGCGTGCTGGTCCTCGGCCCGGGGAGGGCGGGCCGGGACCTGCTGGCGCTGGCCGCCGAGCAGCCGGCCGACCCCTTCCCCTGCCGGGCCCGCCCGCAGGACGTCCGTACCATCCGCCACTCCGGCGGCACCACCGGCCACTCCAAGGGCATCTGCGTCAGCTACGGGCAGGTCCGCCCCTTCGGCCCCGACCTGCCCGAGGACCCTCAGGAACCGCCCCGGCTGCTGGTGTGCACCACCATCGCGCACGCCGCCGGCCAGATGACCGACAAGGTGCTGCGCGCGGGCGGCAGCGCGGTGCTGCTGGAGGACTTCGACCCGGCCGCCGTGCTGGAGGCGATCGAGCGCGAACGCATCACCGATCTGTTCCTGATGCCGCCGCTGCTCTACCAGTTGACGGACCACCCGCTGTCCGGCCGCACGGACACCTCGAGCCTGCGCCGGCTCAGCTACGGCGGCTGTCAGGCGTCCCCGACCCGGATCACCGATGCGCTGCGGCGCTTCGGGCCGGTGCTGGTCCAGCTCTACGGCCAGCACGAGGCCGGCATCATCAGCGTCCTCGCCGCCGAGGACCACGATCCGAACCGCCCGGAGCGGTTGCGCTCCGTCGGCAGGGCGGCACCCGGCTACCGGGTGGCGATCCGCGACGAGTCCGGCCTGGACCTGCCCGCCGGCACGCCGGGCGAGGTCTGCGTGCGCTCCGACACCCTCATGCAGGGCTACTGGAAGCAGCCCGAGCTGACCGCCTCGGTCCTCAGGGACGGCTGGCTGCACACCGGCGACATCGGGTACCTGGACGACGACGGCTACCTGACCATCGTCGACCGGCTGAAGGACCTGATCAACACGGGCGGCGGTCACGTGTACACCTCCGAACTGGAGGATCTGCTCAACTCCCACCCCCAGGTGCGGCAGAGCGCCGTGTTCGGCGTCCCGGACGCCGACCGGGTGGAGCGGGTGCATGCCGTCGTCGTGCCGGTACCGGGCAGCCGGATCGACGCGGAACAGCTGTGCGCCATGGTCCGTGAGCGGCGGGGCGCGACCCACGAGCCCTACCGCATCGCCTTCGCCGAGGCACTGCCGCTGACGGACGCCGGCAAGCCGGACAAGAAGCTGCTGCGGGCAGCCGCCGGGCAACTCCCGGGACCCGCCGGGTCGTAGCGTCCGCTCCGGCCGCCGGGCCCGCTCTCCCTGCCGCCGGCCGGCCGCCGGAGCACGGCTGCCGGCCGGCGGCTCGGCACGGTGTCACGAGACATTGGTCAGCGGAAGCAGTCCCCGCTCGCCGAAGACCTTCTTGGCGACGAGGGTGGCGTTGATCGCCCGCGGCATCCCGCAGTACACCGCGGAGTGCAGCAGCGCCTCGGATATCTCCATCGGGGAAAGGCCGACGTTGAGCGCGGCGTTGATGTGCACATCCAGCTCGATCTCGCAGCCACCGAGCGCCGTCAGGATCCCGAGGGTGACCAACTGCCGCTCCCGGGGCGCCAGTTCCGGACGGGCGTACATGTCGCCGAACGCCCAGGCGACGATCTGGTGGCCCAGCTCGGGTGAGGTGTCGGCGAGCGTGTCGACCACGCGCCGGCCGGCCTCGCCGTCGATCCGCTCCAGTACCTCCAGGCCGTGGGTGTAGCGGTGCTCACGGGTCATGGGTGCCCTCCAGGGTCATCGGGGCGAGTGGCTCCGCCGCTCGCCGGTGTGTGACCAGAGTGGCCCGGCGCGGACCCGGAACTGCCCATGAGGCATCGTGATCTATCCTTTCCATGCCTGGGAGGTATGGATGGACCTGCGGATACTCGGCTACCTCATCGCGATCGCCGAAGAGGGGAGCATCAGCGCGGCGGCCCGCCGCCTGCATCTCACCCAGCCGACCCTGACCCGTCAACTTCGAGACTTGGAAAGGCGGTTGGACGTCGCGCTGTTCACCCGTGAAGGCCGGGGTCTGACCCCGACCTCGGCCGGCCGGGTCCTGGTCGACCGGGCCCGCTCGGTGCAGGCCGAGATGCGGACCGCCCTGGACGAGGTCCGGCTGGCGGCACAGGGCCTGACGGGTCGGCTGACCGTCACGTTCTCCGGCTCCGGTATCAACGGGCCGCTGGGCGAGGCGCTGGGGCGCGTCCGCAGGGAACTGCCCCGTGTCGACCTGCGCCTGGAGGAGAGCTTCAACGACGCCGAGATGTCCGACGGCGTGCTCGACGGCCGCTACGACATCGCCGTCCAGCGGCTTCCACGGCGCGACGCCCGGCTGGCGACCGCGCCCTGGTGGCGGGAGCCGCTGACCCTCTTCCTGCCCGCCGCCCATCCGCTGGCCCACGCGGCCGGACCGGCACCGCTCGCCTCACTGGGGCAGATCCCGCTGGTGATCTGGCCTCGCGAAGTCTCACCCCATTCGTACGACGAGATCCACGACCTGTGCCTGCGCGCCGGGGTCACCCCCAGGATCGGGGCGGAGGGCAGGACCGTCCAGACCCTGCTGGCCCTCGTGGCGGCCGGATTCGGCGCCGCCGTCCTGGCCGACTCCCACCGCGCGCTGCGCCGGGTCAGAGTCGCGGCGCGGCCGCTGGCCGAAACCTCCACCACCCTGCACCTGGTCTGGCGCGCGGAGGACCCCAGCCCACTGGTCAAGCGGTTCCGCGCGATCCTCGCCGACAGCGGCTGAGCCGGCCCTCACATCCTGACTGCCCGTCGGCCACGCGGGCCCCGGTCGGCACCGGCGCTGACCTGGGGTTGGGCGACCTGGATGTCAGCGGCACGTGATATGTACTGCGACTGGGACGGCCGGTGCACGGCCGTTCGAAAGATCACGATGATGCTCTGGGGGTCATATGCCGCTTTTCCGACGCAGCACCGGTGCTGACGCATCGGGGGGCGGGGCGGGCCGGCGGGGGTTCGGCTTCCGGCGGCGAGCCGCGCACAGGCCGGACACCCTCGTGCTGGACCCGGCCTGCGGGGACGAGGAGCTGCGGCTGCTGCTCGCCCAGGCGGCCGAGGGGGACTGGGCGGCACTGCGGCCCGGTCTGGCGGCCGTCGAGGACGCCTCCGAGCTGACCTGGCTCCTGTCCGCGCTGTCCGAGGTCGGCGGGGTCGAGGAGTGGACGGCCAAGGCCATCGCCGACGGACCTGACGATTCGCCGGCGCTGCTGCTCTCCGGTGCCCGGCACGTCTCCTGGGCGTGGGAGGCCCGCACCGGGCAGCGCGCCGCGCAGGTGTCCGAGGAGCAGTGGCGACTGTTCCACGAACGGCTGGAGATCGCCGAGGAGCAGCTGTTCGAGGTGGCCGAGCGGGAGCCGGAGTGGCTCGCCCCGTGGTACTTCCTGCAGATCAGCGGGCGCGGTGCTTCACTCGGCCGGGACATCGGCCGCTACCGCTTCGAGGCCGCGCTGCGGCGCCGCCCCGGGCACCTCGACTCGCACCGGCAGCGGCTGCAGCAGCTGTGCGCCAAGTGGGGCGGCTCGCACGAGGAGATGCACGAGTTCGCCCGCGACTCGATGCTCTCCGCCCCCGAGGGCAGCCCGCTGGGCGAGTTGGTCGCCCTGGCGCACCTGGAGCACTGGCTCGACCTCGCCGACGGCGCGGACCACGCCTACCTCACCAGCCGGGCCGTCCGGTCCGAGCTGCACGAGGCCGCCGAGCGGTCCGTCCTGCACCCGGCGTACGGGCGCCCGCGCGGCTGGCAGCGCGCCCACAACACCTTCGCCATGGTCTTCTCGCTCATCGACGAGCCGCAGACCGCGCACCGACTGTTCCAGGAACTCGACGGAGTCGTCACCGAGTCGCCCTGGTACTACCTCTCCGGCGACCCGGTCGACAGCTACCGCGGCCACCGCGACCTGTGTGCCCGCTGACGGCCGCCCGCACCGCCGTTCCCCACCTTCACCCATGCGATCGAAAGAACCTCCGGTGTCCCCATCCGAGAACCCGACGAGCGCGCACACCTTCCAGGTGGACCTGCGCGGCCTGGTGGACCTGCTCTCCCACCACCTCTACTCCAGCCCCCGCGTCTACCTGCGGGAGCTCCTGCAGAACGCGGTCGACGCGATCTCCGCGCGGCAGGCGCTCGATCCGGCCGCACCGGCCCGGATCACCGTCAGGACCGACGGCGGACTGACCGTCACCGACACCGGCGTCGGCCTCACCGAGGCGGACGTCCACACCTTCCTCGCCACCATCGGCCGCAGCTCCAAGCGCGATGCCGAGGGCCGGCTCGACGGTGCCGGGCTCGCCCGCGCCCGCGGTGACTTCATCGGCCAGTTCGGCATCGGTCTGCTGGCCTGCTTCGTGGTCGCCGACGAGATCACCGTGGTCACCCGCTCCGCCGCCACCGCCGACGCGCCCGTCATCGAGTGGCGCGGCGGTTCCGACGGCCGGTACACCATCAGGACCCTGCCGCCGGAGGCCAAGCCCGAGCCCGGCACCACCATCCGCCTGGCTCCGCGCGCCGACGCCGCCGAGTGGACCCGCTCCGACCGGGTCCTCTCGCTCGCCCGGGACTTCGGCAGCCTGCTGCGCCACGAGGTGACCGTGGTCGACGACCGGGGCACCGCCACCCTGGTCAACCGCACCCCGCCGTGGGCCGACCGGCACGGCTCCCCGTCGGCCCGCCGCGAAGCGCTGGCCGAGTACTGCCGCAGCACCTTCGACTTCACCCCGCTGGACACCATCGAGCTCGACCTGCCGGTGGTCGGGCTGCGCGGCGCCGCCTACGTCCTGCCGGACGCCGCCCCGCCCTCCCGCCGGGCCGGGCACCGGGTCCACCTCAAGGGCATGCTGCTCACCGACCAGGCCCACGAACTCCTGCCCGAGTGGGCGTTCTTCGTCCGCTGCGTGGTCGACACCGACAGCCTGCGCCCCACCGCCTCCCGCGAGGGCCTGTACGCCGACGAGACGCTCGCCGCCGTCCGCGACGCCCTCGGCGCGCGCATCCGCGACTGGCTCACCGGCCTGTCCGCCAGCGACCCGGCGCTGCTGCACCGCTTCATCGGCGTGCACCACCTGGCGGTCAAGGAACTGGCCCGCTACGACGACGAGTTGCTGCGGATGCTGCTGCCGTGGCTCCCGTTCGAGACCACCGACGGCAACGTCACCCTGGACGAGTTCGCCCGTGCCCACCCGGTCGTCCTGGTCACCCGTACCGTCGAGGAGTTCCGCCAGGTCGCCCCGATCGCCGGCGCCGCCGGTCTCGGCGTCGTCAACGGCGGCTACACCTACGACCGCGATCTGGTGCACCGGCTGCCGGAGATCCGCTCCGGCGTCTCGGTGTCCGACCTCGACCCCGGTACGGTCACCGCGCACCTGGACACCGTCGACCCGGCCGCCGAGCTCGCCGCCGCCGGCTTCCTCAGCATCGCCCGCGAGGTGATCGGGCGCTTCGACTGCGATGTCGCCCTGCGCAGCTTCCACCCCACCAGCGCCCCGGCCCTGCTGCTGGACAACCGGGAGGCCAGGCACGAGCGCACCCGGGCCCAACTCGCCGATGAGGCGGACGGGTTGTGGGCCGACATCCTCGGCTCGCTGCGCGCCGAGGCGCCCCGCGCCCAGCTGGTGCTCAACCACCTCAACCCGCTGGTGCGCCGCGCCGCCTCCATCACCGACCGCGAACTCGCCGTCACCGCCGTGGAGGCCCTGTACGGCCAGGCGGTGCTGCTCACCCGCCGCCCGCTGCGGTCGAGCGAGAGCGCCCTGCTCAACCGGTCGTTCATCAGCCTGCTCGACCACGCCATGCTCGGCCACGAGTCGGCCGGCCCCCGGAAGGAGTCGTGATGCTGGACACCATCGGTGCGGTGATGACCGCCCTGCGCGAGAACGACGCCCGCCCCTACGGCCGGCAGCGGACCGTCACCGCCGAGGAACTCGTCGATGCCGCCGAGCAGTTCGACGACACCGACGTGCGCTCCATGGCACTGCTGGAGCTGATGGAGGCGTACGAGTACGACGGCGAACGGAACAAGATCCCGGTCGTCTTCGCCAGGGTGCTGAAGCTGTGGGACACCGACCCGGACGGGTTCGGCGACTGGGCCCGCCACCAGGTCCTGTGGCGGTTCAAGTGGGTCGCCACCGCCCTGCTCGGCACACCCGACGTCCCACTCGACGCCATCCGCCGGTGGCACACCGAGCTGCGCGACCGCTACCGGGCCGCCGGGCACGGCCTCCAGCCGTACTACGCCCAGCGCTACCACCTGGCCGCGCACACCGGTGCCGGTGTCCAGGACGCCTTCGAGCTGTGGGCCGCCCGTCCCCGCACCGAGCTGAGCGACTGCGCCGCGTGCGAGATCCGCTCCCGCGCCGCGCACCACCTGCGTGCCGGGGACGACCGACGGGCCCTGGACGCCTGGCGGCCGGTGCTCGACGGCGCGAGCACCTGCACCGAGGAGCCCTACCTCAGCCAGGCGTACGCACTGCTGCCGCTGCTCCGCCAGGGCCGCCTCGACGAGGCCCGCTCCGGCCACCTGGTCGGCTACCGCTTCGCCCGCGGCAAGACCGGGATGGCACGGGCGGTCGGCCTGCACCTGGAGTTCTGCGCGCTCTCCGGGAACGAGCCGCGCGGGCTGGAGATCCTCTCCGAGAACCGCGACCTGTTCGGCGTGAGCGGGGACCCGCTGGCCCGCCTCGACTTCCTGACCGGTGTGGAGGTGCTGATCGCCGCTCTGGCCCGCGGCGGCCACGGCGGGCTCACCGTGAGCGGCCCGCCGGGGTCGGGCTGGACCGTGGACACACTGCTCGCCCATGTGCGTTCCGAGGCGGACGCGCTGGCCGCCCGGTTCGACGCCCGCAACGGCACCGGCGAGGTCGGCGAGAACCGCCGGGCCCGCCTGGCGCAGCGGCCGCTGCTCGCCGAGCCGCTCGCCCTCGGGGTCCGCGCCCCGGCCTCCTCGGAGCTCGTGAGCGCGCCGGCCACGCCGCCGGTGCCGCTGCGCGAGACCGAGCCGGAGCCGGAGGACTTCGCCGCCCTGGTGGTCCGGGCCCGTGAGCTCGACCTGCTCGGCCACCCGGACGCGGACCGGCTCTGGCGCGGCGTCATCGACCGCTTCACCTCCGAGGACTACGTCCACGCGGAGGGCACCCCGGCGGGCAGCGTCGGGCGGCTGCGCGCGGAGATCGCCGAGCAGCGGGCGCACGAGGCGCTCGACCGGGACGACCTGGTCCAGGGGAAGGCCGGGCTGCTGGCGGCGGCCGAGCTGTTCGAGCGGGAGGGGCTGCCCGGTAAGGCCCTGATGCTGCGCACCCGCGCCCTGGTGGTGGGACTCTCCGGCGAGACCGGTACGGCGGCCGACTGGCCGGCGCTGGACGAGGCGCTGCGCCGTGCCCGGGAACTGCTCGCCACCGAGGAGGGCATGGCAACCGACGACTACCTGGTGGTCCTCCAGTGCCGGGCCTTCGCCGCCCACCACGAACTGCTCCACGCTTCCGAGGAGCGGTCCGCCGAGGCCCTGGAGCGCTTCGGGCACGCCGTCGAGGCCTACCGGCGCGAGAGCTCCGAGCGGGGCTCGGCCCGCCGCACGGCGCTCGCCCGCCAGTACTCCGCCGACGCCGCCGCCCGCCGGGGGCGGCTGGCCGAGGCCGCCGCGGAGCTGCGGGAGACCCTGGAGCAGCTGGAGGCCGCCGAACTGCCGTGGCAGACGCCCCGGGTGCTCGGACTGCTCGGGCAGGTGCTGCTCCAGCAGGGCGCACACGCCGAGGCCGCCGAGGTCTTCCACCGGGCGCTGGCCGCGGCCGCCCGGTGGGCGGACGACTCCTATCCGTTCGGGGCGACCTACATGCTGCTCGGCCACGCCGCCACACACCTCCAGGACACCGGCGCGGCGGTCCGGGCGCTGTCCGAGGCCGCCGCGCGGTTCGACCGCCTTGGAAGCGAGGGCGCCGAGGACGCGGCCAGGGTCCGGCTGCAGCTCGCCGAGATGCTGCGCGAGAACGGCCGGGCGGCCGACGCGGTCGCCGTGCTGGAGTCGGTGCTGCTCGATACCGGCGCACCGGAGCTGGACGAGCGGCTGCTGGCACAGGTGCGGCTGGACCTCGCCCGGGGCCTGTTCGAGCTGACGGAGTTCCGGGACGCGGCGGAGGAGTTCCTCCGGCTCGCCGACGCGGTCGCCGGCTGGGAGGAGCAGGACACCCACACCATGGTCGCGTGCGAGGCCACCGTCGCCCTGGCCCAGGCGGGCCGCTGGGAGGCCGCGCACGCGGCCCGTGAGCGTGCTCTCGCCTCCCACGCCAGGGCCGCCCGTCCCGACCAGGTCGCCGCCACGCTGCGGGAGTTCGCCCGGCTCACCATGCGGGCGCAGGGCCCGGACGGCCTGGAGGCCGCGCTGGAGCGGCTGGCCGAGGCCGATGCCGTACGGGAGCGGGCGGCCGCGCACGGAGAGGACCACACCGACTGGTACCTGAGCGGTGCCGCCCACTACGAGCGTGCCCGCGTCTACGCCGTCGCCGATCGGTTCGAGACCGCGCTGGCCTCGGCGGAGCTGGCGATCGCCGCCTACGAGGCGGGCGGCGAGCAGGCCGAGTCGCCGCGCGCCGAGGCGGTACGGCTGGCCGCCGTGATCGAGGGCACCGATCTCGGCCGCCGCGACGCCGCCCGCGCCCGCCTGGCCGCCGCCGTCGAGCGCTGCCGCGCGGCCGGCCTCTCCGAGGCGGCCGCCGTCCTGGCCGACCTGAGCGACCGTCTCGCCGAGCCGGCCGCCTGATCCGCCGTCCGCAGCGCGGTTCCCGGCCGCACGCCGTCTCCGTGCGGCCGGGGGCTCGCCGCGGCCCCGGGCTGTCCACCCGTTCCGGCCCTCTGCCCTGTGGGGCGGCTCTCCGGGCGTGTGGGCGGACGTCGGGCGCGGCCCCGGTGTGCCCCCACTAGAGATAGAGCTACCCCCCGCCACGGGTACGGCCGCCGGCCGGCCGCCTGCACCGGCAGGCCCCTGCTCGTCCTGTCGCCGTTGCTGATGGCCGCCGCCGTCGGAACGCGTATCACCGTGTCGTCGCGGATCTGACGGACCACCACCGTGCCGCCGCACGGCAGTCCTGGTACCGGAACCGACCGCATCGCGCCGCATGCGCCCGCCTCGGCGTGCGGCCGCTCCGCTGCCCCGGCCGGCCGATCTGTCGCACCGCCGCACCACCGCATCGCCGCCTTCCCGTCCACGACCACCCGGCCCACGGCGAGCGGCTCCCCCCCTGACCGGCCGGAACTCCTCCCCGGACAGCTCCGGGCGGCAGCAACGGAGATGACGGCACATCAGAGAACCGAGGCCACCCGCGCTGCAGTAGACTAGCCGCATGAACGTATCTGGCAGATACATACCGGCCGCCATCCGGCGACGGAGGTCCCGCCCATGACGTCCGCCGACCTCACCCCGACCGCCTGGACCATCCTCGGTTTCCTCTCCCTGCATCCCCGCAACGGCTACCAGCTGCGCCAGGCCGCCCAGCGTTCGGTGGGCCACTTCTGGGGCGTGAGCTACGGTCAGCTGTACCCCCAGCTGAAGCTCCTCGCCGAGGACGGTCTGATCGAACCGGATCCCGAACCGGCCGCTGCCGGGGCGGCCGGTCCGGCCGGCGGGCGGTCGTCCCGGAGCGCCGCGCCCTGGCGGCTCACCCAGCGGGGCAACGAAGCGCTGCGAGGCTGGCTGCGCCGGCCGCCGGAGCCGCGGCAGCTGCGCGACGAGGGCCTGGTCAAGCTGCTGTTCAGCGACGAGGCGGGGCCCACGGCGATGCTGGAGCTCATCGCCCGCCGCCGCGCGGACGTGCTGCTCCGCAAGGAACTCGCCGAGCAGATCGTCCCCGGCGCGCACTGGCCGAAGGCCACCGACCGCCGCCCGCAGAGCCTGCTGGCGGCCCGCCTGGTGCTCGCCCACACCCTCACCCTGTGCGAGGCCGAACTCGCCTGGTGCGACACGGCGGAACAACTCGTCGCCGAACACCGCGGGCCGCTCGCCGACCACCCCCCGGAGCTCCGCCATGACGCCTGACCACCCCGGCAGCCGGGCCCTCGGCCGAAACGGCGGCCGGCCACCGCGCGACATCACCGTGGTCCGGGTCCTGCTGCTGCTCACCGGCGCGGCGACCGCCGTCAACGGACTGCTCGAACTCAACCCGACCTACCGCGCATCCACCCACTGGCTGGGCTGGCTGCTGATCGCCCTCGGCGCCGCCTGCTGGCTGACGGTGCTCCGACTGCGCTCCCCAAGGCGAGGAGTGCGCGAACTCCCGGTCCTACTGGTGGTGTTGGCGCTCACCCGGATCTACCAGGCAGTGGAGTTCAGCAGCGCGGCGGCCGCACTCGGCCTGGTACTGCCCGCACTGGTCCTCTGGCGACTGCGCCGACCCGCGGCACGCGACTGGCTGCGGCCGGACGGCCCGGTCACGGCACCCGCGCGACGCGCACTGGCCCTCTTCGGCGCGGTCGGCCTCACCGCGTCCGCCCTGGTCACGCTAGCCGCGGCGGGTACGGCGACGGCGGCCTGGCCCTGCAGTTTTCCGCAGCCGACCAGCGGTGCACTCGACACCACCACGGCCGGCGCCGCTTCCGCCGCGCCGACCGGCCACGTCGACGCGAGCGACGGGGTCCGGCTGGCCTACTACGCCTACCTTCCGGCCCACCCGGTGGCCTCGCTGGTCTTCTACCACGGCTCCGGCGCCAACAGTGCCGCCGGCTACCTGCCCCTCGGCGACCTGGCCGCGAAGTACCGCATCGCCACCTACCTGGTCGACATCCGCGGCCACGGCGCCTCCGGCGGCCCCCGGGGCGACGCCCCGACCCCGGAGCAGGTGTGGGACGACGTCGGCACGGTGGCCGACTTCGTCCATCAACGGCAGCCCGGGGTACCGGAGTTCCTCGGCGGGCACTCCGCCGGTGCCGGGCTGGTCCTGAACAGCCTGGCGCACGTGCACACGCCGATCGCCGGCTACGCCTTCCTCGCCCCGGACTTCGGCCTGCACTCCGACACCGAACTGGTCGGCGGTGCCTCGAACTTCGCCACCGTGTGCACCCGCCCGTTCGTCGTCAACGCGCTGAGCAACCATGTGCTGGACGGCCACGCTCCGGCACTCGGCTTCGCGTACTCGCAGGCCCAGGTTCGCTCCGCCCACCTGGTCGCCCGGTACACCGTCAACATGGCCCTCGCCCAGAACCCGGACGGGAGTTCCACCGATCTGCGCGGCATCCGGGCACCGCTGGCCGTCTGGATCGGCGCCGAGGACGAGGTGTTCAGCCCGGACAAGGTGCTCGCCTACGCCCGGCAGAACCGCCCGCCCGGCGCGGCGACCACCCTGGAGACCGTACCGGGCGCCAGCCACCTGGGCATCCTCGACCAGGCGGTCGACCGCCTCGGCCCCTGGATCACGGCCGCCGCCCGCTCCTGACCCTCCCGGCGGCCTCGCCCCGGGCCCGCCGCGGGGAACGGCCCGGGCCACCGGGTCGCCCGGGCGGTGCCGAGGCGACCCGGCCCGCGCCGCCGGGGTCGGGGGCACGCGGGTGCCGGCCCCACCGCGCCCTACGGCGCGCCGAACCACCGGACAAGCGCGGCGGTGAGTGCTTCCGCGCTCGCGACGTGGTCGTCGGCAAGGTCGCTCGCCCACGCGGTGAAGCCGTCCGGACGCACGAGCAGCCCACGCAGCCCGGAACGGTCCGGACAGCGCGTGGTGACCACGTCGATCCGGCCGTCGTACCTCCCCGCCGACGCCCGGAGATCCTCGTCGTCGGCCAGGTCGAACAGCACGCCCCGGCCACCGTGGAGGTGGCCGGCAAGCCTGCTGCCGTCCGCCAGCAGGAGGTCCGGCGCACTGCGGCCGACCAGTGGATGGCCACCGGCAGGGCCGTACTGCTGCCGGACACCGGAGAGCTGCTTGACGACATAGGTGGTCCCGGCAACGCTTGCGGTCAGGTCGGCGACCACCTCGCGCAGCGCCCGGACGTGCCGGGACGGAGCCATCAGCGCCACCTGCGCCCTGGTCCAGTCCAGGACCCACTCCCCCACGGGATGCCGTTCCGCCGTGTACGAGTCCAGCAGCTGCTCGGGCGCCCGGCCGCCGACCACCGCGGCGAGCTTCCAGCCGAGGTTCATCGCGTCCCCGATGCCCAGGTTCAGCCCCTGGCCGCCGAACGGCGAGTGCACATGGGCGGCGTCACCCGCCAGCAGCACCCGGCCCCGGCGGTACTCGCTCACCTGGCGGGCGTTGTCCGTGAACCGCGTCGCGGTCCGCACTCCGGTGACCGTGACGTCCACGCCCGAGACGCGGCGCAGGCTCTGCTGCAGCTCCTCGGCGGTGACCGGGGCGTCCCGGTCGGCGGGCGGTCCGTCGAACTCGACGGTCAGGATGCGGCCGGGGACCGGGCCGTGCACATAGACACCGGTCTCCGTCCAGTTCCACCCCGGGACCAGGGCTTCGGCCCCCGTCATCTCGACCATCGCCTGATGGCCCGTGATCTGCGGATCGGTCCCCGGGAAGGCGAAACCGGCGAGCCGTCGGACCATGCTGCGGCCGCCGTCGCACCCCACCAGCCAGCCAGCCCGGATGCCCTCGCTCCCCTGCCCACCTGACGCACCGTCCACCGCGTCGGCGACGTGGACCGTCACCCCTTCGGCGTCCTCGTCGAAGCCGGTGAGCTCGACACCCCGCCGCAGTTCGACACCGAGCTCCGCCGCACGCTCGCCGAGGATGCGCTCGATCTCCTGCTGCGACACCAGACTGATGCCGGCGGCGGGTCCGAGGTCGGCGAAGTCGGGCTCCGCCGGGTCTACCCGGTCGGCGCTCAGCATGATCCCGGCAAAGTGCCCCGCGACCTTGTGAGCCGTGCGATCGGGCCCCTCCTGTGCTCGGTTGTGCTGAGCGAACACCTTGAACCGCTCCAGGGCCCGCTGCTGTGACTCTGCCAGCGCGGACAGCAGCCCGCGCCGGTAGAAGGCCTCGGCGGTCACGGTGTTGACCGCACCTGCCTTGATCGTCGGATCGATCGACGCCAGACGCTCCAGCACGACCACGCGTGCCCCGCCCAGCGCCAGCTCGCCGGCGAACATCAGTCCTACCGGACCGCCCCCGGCCACCACCACGTCGTAGTCCAGGCCCCTGCCTGTGCTCTGCTCCATACGGCTGACTATAGTCACTAAAACTTTATGGTCGCTACAATTTTTCCCATGCCAGCCACCAACGGAAGCGGCCGCGCGGAACCCACCCTGCGCGAGCGCAAGAAACGGGAGACCCGGAAGCGGATCTCCGACGCGGCGACAGCCCTGATCATCGCCCGCGGCTTCGACAGCGTGACGGTCGCCGAGATCGCCGAGGCCGCCGGCGTGTCCGCGATGACCGTGTTCAACTACTTCCCCCGTAAGGAGGATCTCTTCCTCGACCGCATCCCCGAGGCCGTCGAACTGTTCTCATCGGCCGTCCTGAACCGCCCGGACGGCGAGACGCCGCTCGCCGCACTGCGCCGACTGGCACTCGAACTGCTCGACCAGCGAAGCCCGTTGGCCGCGGTCGGCGACACCTTTCCACGCCACTGGCAGGTCGTGATCGACTCGGCCGCACTGCGGGCCCGGGCCCGCGAGGGTCTCGATGAGATCGAACACGCCGTGGAAGCCGCGATCCGCCGGACCACCGGCCCCGAGGAGGCCGATCCGGCCATGACGGCGGCCCTCGCCATCGCCGCCTACCGCACCGTCTACCTCGCCACCGCCCGCCGCCTGCTCGCGGGTGAGCGCGCCGACGACCTGGTCGAGGACCACCGCCTCCGGGTGCACCGGGCGTTCGACGCCGTGGAACGGGGGCTGCCGGCCGGGCGGTAGGAGAGCCCTGTCCCGCCTTCGTCCTCCGGCCGGCGGCGGGACACCCTTCTCCAGCGACTGGCTTGATACCGCGTAGTTGTGACTCCACGTCAGCGCATAGCGTTCCTCCGCATCCCTACTTTCCGGAGGTACGCCATGCGAAGGCGAACTGTCACCGGCGCGCTTGCCGCCGTCTGTCTGCTCCTGCCGTTCCAGGCCCAGGCCATGGCCCAACCGGGCGTGGCCAGCCCGCAGTTGGCGAACGCGCTGTGGGACAAGTGCGAAGCCGCGCTCGACTCGCCGCACGAGTCGCACACCAACCCGGACGTCATCAACGTCCATGCCGACATCAAGGGCTGCAAGCAGAAGATGCCCGAGTACTCGATCTCCGTCACCCTCTCCAAGGACGGCGAGCAGGTAGCGCACAACACCGGCTCCGGCAAGAACAAGTTCAAGGCGCGTGTCGTGGCCAACTGGCCGCCACCGAAGGGGCAGTGCCACTCGTACACGGCCACCGCGACGTTCACCATCACCGCTGAGGGGAAGGCGCACACCACCACTCTGACGAACCACAGCCAGGGCAAGATCTGTATCAAGTAAAAGCGTACGGTGGCCGGACCGGACACCACTCCGGCCCGGCCACCCGCGTCCAACGTCGAGGCGAACAGCATGAACCGGTACACCGTCTTCCTCGCGGTCACCGACCGCACCTCCCGCCCTGATCCGGCCTTCGCCGTCACCGCGCTCGCCGTGGAGACCGAACGCCTCGGGGAGGCCGAGAAGCGCGCGGCGGCCGCGCTCGCCGGTCTGGCACCCGCCTCAGCCTGGCTCGATCTGGCACCGTCCACCCGGCGGGAGACGGTCACCCGGGTGCGCGCCGTGCCCCATCACGCGGTGGACCACACCGAGCACGACCGCGCCCCCGGCCTCTCCTCGTCCCCCCTGGGCGACTGCCTGCGCAGCCTCGCCGCCGGCGGCCCCTTCGCCGAGGTCGCCGCACACCCGCACGCCGTCTACGTCACCGGCGGGTACCCGATCGGGGAGCCGTCGGCCCTCCCCTTCCTCGCCGGTGCCCAGGCCGTACATCCCGACGCCGAGGCGCACTACCCCGCGCTCGCCCGCCTCGCCGCCCTGCTCGCGACGGCCGCGGCACCCTCGGTCGACGCCGCCGTACCGGACGAGGAGGACCTGTACGACGCCTTCGACCGGTACACGCTCGGTGGCCTGACCTGGTAGCCCTCGCCGCGCTGACCCGGTCGTGGTCCGGGTGCCGACGGTCAAGGGGCCGACCCGCGACGAGATCGTCGCCGCCGGGGTGACCGCCGGTCCGCGAGGCGGTCACGTATTCGATGCCTTCGGCATGAGTCGAGCAATCCACTCGCACTACAGTCTGATCCCGGCGGGACACACCCGTCTCTTTCACAGGGGGAGCAGACTTGAAGCTTCATCACCGTCTTGATCGCCGGCGCGACCGCTCGCGCCGGCAGCGGGCGCGATCCGTCGTCGTGACGCTCGCGCTGGTCGGCGGGCTGCAGGGTGGACTGGCGGGGGCGGCGGCAGCCGATCCGGCGGTGTCACTGTGCACCTCCGTCAACGGGCCGTTCGGCTCGGCGACGGTGGGCAACGGTCGATACCGGATCATGCCGGACGAGTGGAACTCCTCGGCCGACGTGTGTATGCGCAGTGACGGAGGCCCGAACTTCACGGTCACCAGCAGCGCACTCACCAGCGCTTCGAACACCAGGCCCGGGGCACCGGGCGCGTACGCGCGCATCGAGTACGTGCCGCGGGCAGGTGAACTCCCCATGCCGGTGGCCACGATGGGCGACACCCTGACCAGCTGGCAGACCACCAGCGCGGTCGCGGGACAGTACGACATCGCCTACGACCTCTGGTACGCGGACGCGGCCGACGGGTGCGGCCCGACCACGTCGCACGAGCTGATGATCTGGCTCAACCGGCAGGGCGGGCCCGTCCCACTGGGCACCGCCACCCAGCAGGTCACCCTCGGCGGCCGGACGTACCAGGTCTACCAGCACCAGGACGCCACCAGCGGCAAACAGGTCATCAGCTACCTGATGACCACACCGGGCAACTCCGTCTACGACCTGAACCTGCGCACGGTCACCGCCGACGCCGTGGTCCGCGGCTATGTTCCCGCCAACGGTGAACTCTGTTCCGTGCAGGCGGGCTTCGAGATCTGGAACGGGGGTGCCGGCCTGGCCACCACCTCCTTCTCCTACCAGCCCGCCGCCGGCCTCCCCACCGGAAACGTGACATCCGGTCTTCCCGGCAAGTGCCTCGACGCCGGGAACAACGCGGCCGACCCTGACAACTCCAGCATGCCCGCGGACATCTGGGATTGCGCCGCGACGCCGGGCCAGACCTGGACGGTCGGCAACGACGGTACCGTCAAGGCCCTCGGCAAGTGCCTGGACGTCACCAACGGCGGACTCACCAACGGAACCCCGGTCCGGCTCTCCCCTTGCGACGGCACCGGTTCCCAGGTGTGGACGCAGAACGCCAAGGGCCTGCTGAACCCGCAATCGGGACTCTGCCTGGCCGACCCCGCCGCCTCGACCACCAACGGTACCCAGCTGATCCTCTGGACCTGCGGCGCGAGCGGACAGGACTGGCGCCACCCGTACAGCGGGCAGCCGATCTGGAGTTCCTTCATCAACAAGGTGACCAACTACTGTCTGAGCGGCGGAGTCGAGAACAGCGCCTCGGTCAGCCTGCACACCTGCAGCACCAGCCCCACCCCGCCGCAGAACTGGGAGCTCGTCAACGACGGTACCCTCCGTGTCTCCACCGGTTCCTGCCTTGACGCGGGTACCGCCGGCACCTCGGGCAGCACGGTCCAGCTCGCCCCGTGCTCCGGATCGACGACGCAGCAGTGGCTGCTGTCACCGACCGGCTATCTGCTGAACCCCGCGTCCGGGAAGTGTCTGGACGACCCGAAGTCCACCGCCGTGCCGGGCGTCCCCCTGAACCTGTGGACCTGCAACGGCACCGCGGCCCAGATCTGGTACTCGGCAGCCTGAACCCGGGACGCCGGCGGGCACCGCTTCCTCGCGGAGCACCGCATCCTCCGCTACCTGACCGGGCCAGGGGTGCGGCCGGCGCCGGACGCGTCCGACCGGGCCGCGCTGGAACGGATGTGCCCCCGGCTTACCGTGCGCGTCCCGCCCGTCCTGCCGTTCTGACGCACGGCGACTGCACGGAACGGGTCAGGGCCGTCGTGGAGCGGTTCGGATGAGGCGAGGCGGCCGCACCGGGCGGGTGGACATCACTCCAGCGCGGCCGCCTTGCGCAGCAGCACCGACCGCTCGCGGGCGTTGCGGCACAGCCGGGCGGCGAGCTCCAGCTCGGCCCGGGCCTCGGTGGTCCGGCCGAGCCGGACCAGCAGTTCGCCGCGCACGCTCGGGAGCAGGTAGGACCCCGACAGGCGGCCGGAGACGGCCAGTTCGTCGACCATGCGCAGCGCCTGCTGCGGTCCGGCCGCCATCGCGACGGCCACGGCCCGGTTGAGCTCGACGACGGGTGAGGGGGCCACGCGGCCGAGCGCCTCGTAGAGGAGCACGACGCGCTCCCAGTCGGTCTCCCGCACCGAGGGCGCGGCCGCGTGGCAGGCGGCGATCGCGGCCTGCAGACCGTACGGTCCGAGGCCCCGCCCGGCTGCCGTGGCCCGGCCTAGCGCGGCCAGACCGCGACGGATCGCCGACCGGTCCCACAGCCGCCGGTCCTGGTCCTCCAGGAGCACCGCCTCCCCGTCGGGCCCGGTACGCGCCGGAAAGCGCGCGGCGGTGAGTTCGAACAGTGCGAGCAGCCCGTACACCTCCGGCTCAGCGGGCAGCAGGGCGGCCAGCATCCGGGCCAGCCGAACAGCCTCGTACGCGAGATCAGGGCGCAGCAGGCGGTCGCCGGTCGTCGCCGTCGAGCCCTCCGTGAAGATCACGTACAGGACGCTCAGGACCCCGCCGAGCCGCTCGCGCCGCTCCTCGGACGGTGGCAGCTCGAACGGGACGTGCGCCGCGGCGATCGTCTTCTTCGCCCGGGTGATCCGGGCCTGGACGGTCGGGGTGGGCACGAGGAACGCCCGGGCGATCTCCTCGCTGGAGAGACCGCCCACCACGCGCAGCGTGAGCGCCACCCGGGCCTCGGCCGAGAGCACCGGATGGCAGGCGGTGAACATCAGCGCGAGGACGTCGTCGTCGACCCGGTCGGGGTCCCACGGCAGGTCGTCCGGCCGGCCGGGCGCGGCCACCTCGCCCGAGCTGAACTCGCCCTCGGCCAGCCGGCCCGCGAGCACGGCGTACCGCTCGTCCAGCGCCGACCTGCGGCGGAAGGCGTCGATGGCCCGCCGCCGTGCGGTCACCAGCAGCCAGCCCACGGGGTTGGCCGGCGCACCGTCGCGCGACCAGGTGACGAGTGCCTCCGCCAGCGCCTCCTGTGCGACGTCCTCGGCGAGCGCGAAGTCCCCGGTGTAGCGGGCCAGTGCACCGACGATCCGTGCGGACTCGATCCGCCATACGGCCTCGACGGCCCGCCGCGCCGACTCGGCGCGCGGCGGGCCGTCGGGGGTCGCGACCATCAGAGCTGGCCGGTCCGCTCGCGCCACGCCCGCTCCTTGACGATCCACTCGTTGTCCTGCGGGAACTCGTCGATGCCCGGGACGCGGCGGATCTCGCACTTCGAGCCGGCCACCGCCGGGAGCCGCTTGGCCCACTCGACGGCTTCCTCCTTCGAAGCGACGTCGATCACGTAGAAGCCGCCGAACAGCTCCTTCGTCTCACCGTAGGGACCGTCGGTGACCACCGGCGTCTCCCCGCTGAAGTCGACCACCACGCCCTGGGACGGGTCGTCCAGTCCCTCGGCGGCGACGAGCACGCCCGCCCGGATCAGCTCCTCGTTGAAGCGGCCCACCGTCTCGAGCATCTCCTCGAAGGGCGTCTGCATCATCTTCGCGACGGACTCGTCCGTTCCTCGCATGATCAGCATGTACTTCGCCATCTTCGGTCTCCTTGATCGGGGGTCGCCTCTCGACCCTCTCCATCCCCAGGTCGAACGGCGTGATCGCGAATCGACATGCCAGACGCACATGGACCACTTTTTTCGACAGACGCTTTCGTATCACGCCCGGACAGGGAGGTCCTCGACCGCGGCCGGGGCTCCGCGATCCCGAGGCCGGCCGTGCGTGCGTGCGTGGGTACGGCGCGACAGGTCGCTGACCGAATCCTGTACACAGGCTCACGACGCGGTGCGCTCCACGTCGACCTGGGGGTACGGCGAGGACCGGTCGGCCAGCAGCGGTTCCGGCAGGCCGCGGGCCACATGGTCGACGAACGCGGCCAGGTAGGCGTCGGTGATGGTCAGCGCGTCGTCACCGTCGATCGGCCCGAGCCCGACCGCGAGCCGGATCGGCGCGGCCAGGTAGTAGGCGCCGTAGTCACTG
The DNA here is from genome assembly GCF_051374625.1 of Kitasatospora sp. HPM-01-4. Lineage (NCBI taxonomy): Bacteria > Bacillati > Actinomycetota > Actinomycetes > Kitasatosporales > Streptomycetaceae > Kitasatospora > Kitasatospora sp. HPM-01-4. The sequence goes on from NZ_JBPQGP010000005.1 coordinate 309,362, forward strand.
AGGTTGAAGTGCTCGGCCCCGTTGATCCGGTAGCTCCAGACGGGCCCGGTACTGGCTGCCAGCAAGGCGCGGGCGGCGTCGCGTCCGGACTGCTCGTCGGTGTTGCCCGGACGGCAGGTTCCGGTGACGCAGGAGCTCTGGCTGGCCAGCAGCATCATCGGCTTGTCGAGTCCGGTGTGGACGACCGCGCCGAACTGGGTGCCGTCCAGGTCGGCGGCGCCGGCGCAGCGCGGGTCGTCGTGGCAGGCCTGCAGCGCGGCGGCTCCGCCGAAGGAGTGGCCGAGGTAGACGGTGGTGGCCGCGTCGACGTGCCCGGCGAACCGGCCGGAGCCGTCCAGCGCGGCGACCCGGGTGGCGGCGAAGCGGTCGTCGGCCGCCCATACGCCGACCAACCGGTCGTGGACCGGGCGCATGGCCGCCGTGTCGGACTCCTGCGGGTCGCCGGTGGGTGTCGAGGCCACCTGCCGTCCGTTCAGCACGGTCAGCTTCGCGCTGTAGGTGGGGGTGATCCCGGCGACCAGGTATCCGTGGCTGGCCAGGTTCTCCGCGAACGTGGTGTACTGCGGCGCGGCCAGGCCCAGCCCGGGTTCGAGCACCACCACGGGGAACCGGCCGGCAGCGACGGCGGCGTCGGCGACGGCGTGCACCCGGATGTCGTCGAAGCTGGTCTCGCCCAGCCCGGGCAGGCCGCCCACGTGCAGCCCCGACCATGCGCCCGGGGCGTAGGGCGCGGGTGGCGCGCCAGGGTCGGGTGCGGCCGGGTACCACAGCCACGCGGACAGCTCCCGCGGCATGCCCGGATTCGGGGCGAGCGGATCGGTGCGGGTGTGGTCGGTCCAGTCGGCCGTGGTCCGGCCGACCGGATAACGGCCGGTCGGGGCGGGCAGGGTGACCTGCTGCCCCTGCCGGACCGCCACATAGCCGATGTAGCCGCCGAGCGTCGTCACCAGCGCGATCACCAGAACGAGCAGGGTCCTAAGGGTTCGGCGCAGCCATCGACGGTCAGTGCGCATCGACGCCTCCCCTGCTGCGTGCGACGGCGGCCCGCGGGCCGTGTGCCCAGGAGGCCGCCGCCGCGCGCTGTCCTGCGGGCAGGAAGTCCATATGACTGCTCGTCATGTTCTCTCGCATGATCCGATAGTACACACTGCGTACTACACGCCGCGTAGTATGGCCCGGCGCCGGAACGAAAGCGGCGGCACCCCGCAGAGCGCCGCGAGCTGTGCACCCCCTCGCCCCGACGGGTCGGTCGAATCCCTCGGGGGGTGGCGACCGGTCAGGCGGTGTGGTGGATGTCCTGCGGAAGGACGGGGTGTGCGAAAGGCCGGCCGGCGGTGTACCTGGCGAGTTCGTCGACGGCGGCTGCCGCCATCCGGTGCAGTTCGCCACCGAGCGAGCCGGCGATGTGCGGGGTGAGCAGGACGTTGGGCAGGTCGTAGAGCGGCGAGTCGGCGGGCATCACATCAGGGGTGGTGACGTCGAGGACGGCGCTCAGGCGGCCGGCCACCAGCTCCTCGGTCAGCGCGTCCTGGTCGATCAGCGAGCCGCGCGAGGTGTTCACGAGCGTCGCCCCGTCGGGCATCAGCGCCAGCATCCGGCGGCTGATGATGCGGTGGGTGGCCGGGAGTTCAGGGGCGTGGACGCTCACCACGTCGCTGAGGGCGCAGAGTTCGCCCAGGGCCACGGCGCGGGCGCCGAGCGCGGCGGCCTCCTCGGCGTCCACGTACGGGTCGTACAGCAGCAGTTCGAGGTCGTACGGCTGGAGCAGCTCCATGACGCGCCGTCCGATCCGGGAGGCGCCGACGATGCCGACCGTCCGGCGGTAGTTGCCGACGCCCGAACCGGCGGCCTGCCAGTCGCGCGGGGCGCGGCGCCGGCGGTACTCGGCGCTGAACCGCAGCACCTGCTTGTTGGCGAACAGGATGGCGGCGACGGTGTACTCGGCGACCGGGAGGGCGTTGGCCCAGGCGGCGGAGGTGACCTGGATGCCGCACTCCCAGCAGGCGTCGGTGATGTGGTGCTTGACCGAGCCCGCCGCGTGCAGGACGGCGCGCAGCCGGGGTGCGGCGGCGAGCACGGTCCGGTCGATCGGCGGGCAGCCCCAGCTGCTGACGATGACCTCGACCTCGGCCAGGGCCGCGAGGGCTTCGCGGGTGCCGAAGTCGTCGATGACGACCGCGGGGTCGAGGCGGGCGAGACCGGTGAGCCGGGCCAGTGTGCGGGAGTCGATCAGGTGGGGTGCGAGCGCGGGGTGCATCGCCAGCAGGGCCCGCGGCCGCGGTCGTTCGGCGGGGCTCGGGCCTGGGGCACCGGTGGAGGTGGTCTGCGTGTCGGACACTCGGTTCTCCAGGGGCTCCTCGAAGTGGCCCGGGTGGGCGGTCACCTGACGCTGCTTGCGGTGAGACCGGGGTGTGGCCATCCTGCGACCGGCTCCGATCAGCGTCAACGGTTCCGGATCAATTGATCCGACTTGATCGATGGCTGGTCGCCGAACCCGCCACGGTGGCGGGATCTCTCTCCTGCAAGCTGATCATTCGGTCGACCGTCTTGACGGGTGATCCGGCGATTTCTAGATTCGATCAGCCAGTCCCGACCAAGGAGCACAGCCATCGACCACTACAACGGCTGGGCCTTCCACCTGTACCCGCTCCTGCACGCCCGGCTGAGCGGGTCGAAGGACCTCCTCGACACCTACGGGCCCCGCCTCGCCGCCTATCTCGACGGCTACGCCGGAACGTTCGGCGGCGACGGCGCCCCCATGCACCAGGGCCGTTCGCTCATCTACCGTTTCGCGGCCGCCGCGCCGCTCTGGGCGGGCGCCCTCACCGGCCATACCCGGCTGACGCCCGGCGCCACCCGCCGGCTGGCCTCCGGCACCCTGCGGTACTTCGTCGACGGCGGGGCCGTCGCTGCGAACGGCCTGCTCTCACTCGGCTGGTTCGGCCCGTACGACCCGATGGTCCAGGCGTACTCCCGCCCGGCCTCGCCGTACTGGGCGAGCAAGGGCTTCCTCGGCCTGCTGCTGCCGGCCGACCACCCCATGTGGACGGCGGTCGCGGAGCCGGGCCCGGCCGAGACCGCGGCCGCGGCCGTCCCGCTGCCCCGGCCCGGATGGCTGATCCAGTCCACCGCCGCCGACGGTATCGTCCGCCTGCACAACCACGGCAGCGACGACCAGCCCCGTGACCGGGTGCTGCCCGACAGCCCGCTCTACGCCCGGCTCGCGTACTCCACCGCCACCGGACCGGACGGTCTCCGCCTGACCTCCGCGCTGGAGAACATCAGCGGCTTCACCGCCGCCGAGTCGCACGGGCTGCCGAGCGGTACCGCCCTCGGCTCCATGGCCGCGGTGCCGGTGCTGACCGGCAGCACTGGCACCGAGGCCACGCTGTTCGTCAGCGCGGCCAGGCTCGCCCGAGCCGCGCCCCGGCCGTTCCGGGAGCTCCACGTCCGCGTCGACGGGAACCGGATCCGCGTGCGTCGGCCGGACGGTGACGAGGACGAGGCCGTCCTCGCCCCGGGTGACGTCACCGTCACGACCGTCCGCCCTGGGATGTGAGCGCCATGCGACTGGCCTTCTCCACCCTGGGTCTGCCGGGCCGTCCGCTGGCCGAAGCCCTCCGGCTGGCCGCCCTGCACGGCTGGGCCGGCCTGGAACTGCGCTGCCGCACCGGCGAGCCGGTCCACCCGGCGATGACCGCCCACGAACGGGCGAAGGCCGTCCGGGACTTCGCCGACGCCGGTATCACCCCGCTGACCCTCGCCACCTACCTGGGTGTCGCGGCCCCCGGTGACGACCGTGAACTGATCGCCGGGCTGCGCGACGGGCTCCGGCTCGCGGCCGATCTGGGCACCCGGTACCTGCGCGTCTTCCCGCGCGGCGGCGACGGGGTCATCGCCGCGGCCGACGCCCGCGCGGCCCGGCGGCTGGCGGCCGTCGCCGAAACGGCGCGGGCCCTGGGCGTGCGGATCCTGCTGGAGACCCACGACTCGCACCGTGGCGGACGGGACGTCGCCCGGGTACTCGACCTGGTGGACCACCCGTCCGTCGGTGCGCTGTGGGACCTGATGCACACCCACCTGGCCGGCGAGACGCCCGTCGAGTCCCACGCGGCCCTCGCTCCGCACCTCGGCTACGTCCAGGTCAAGGACATCGCCGGCCCGGACGACCGCACCCCGCTGCCGCTCGGCGCGGGCGTGCTGCCCATCACCGAGTGCACGGGCCTGCTGCCCCCGGGCTGCTGGGTGTCGTGGGAGTACGAGGCGGCATGGTTCCCCTCGGCCGCCCCGCTCGACGGTCTGCTCGGGCCCGCGGCGAGCTTCCTCGGCCGGCCCGCCGGCTGAGTCCGGTCAGCCGGCCCGCCCCTCCCGCGCACCGCCGCACGAGGTACGGACCTTCAGCTCCGGCAGCAACTGGACGTGGTGGACCGGAAGTTAGGACCCGCTGCCGATGCGGCGCAGCATCAGCTCGACCGCCGTCGCGCCCACGCCCCGCTTGGGCGGGGCGACGGCGGTGAGCGGCGGCGCGGCAAGGGCCGCGAACACGTCGTCGTACGAGATCAGCGCCAGGTCGTCGGGCGCGCGCAGCCCACGGGCGCGCAGCAGCGGCGCCAGTTGGATCGCCTCCTGGTCGTTGTGGACCAGCACGGCGCGCACGCCCTGACCGACGGCCTCGGCGATCCGCGTCGCGATCGCCTCCGAGTCGAGCCCGGGGCGGTGGATGTCGACCACCGGCCGGGGCTTGAGCCCGAGCAGCCGGATGCCGTCCGCATAGCCGGCTCGCACCTGGTGGGCCGTCCAGGTGTCCTCGCGCGCGGCCAGCACCACCGACTCGTGCCCAAGCGCCCGCAGGTGGCGCAGGGCGAGCAGGACGCCGTGACGGTGGTCGGAGCCGACCGAGTCCAGCTCGGCGGCGGCGCTGTCCGCGGGGGCGATGCGCTCCACCAGGACGGCGGGCACCGGAAGATCGCGCACCCAGGAGGTGTCACCGGGTGAGACGCCCGGGTGCCAGTTGGGGGTCAGCAGCAGGCCGTCGGGGCCGGCGTCCAGCAGCTGCTCCGCCTGGGTGCGGTCGTCCGCGGCGTCATACGGGGCGATCCCGAGCACCAGCGTGGCCCCGGCGGCCGCGGCGGCGGCGCGGGCTCCGCCGATCACCTCGTCGAAGTACGAGCCGACGGCGGGCACGAGCATGCCGAGGACCAGGGGGCGGCCCTCGGGGCCGGGTGAGGAGGTGTCGCGCGGGAGCGAGACGGCGCCGTGGGAGCGGCGCAGCAGGCCGCTGTCGGCCATCGCCGCCACATCCCGGCGCACGGTGACCGGCGCGGTTCCGATCCGGGCGGCCAGCTCCATCACCCGGACCGTGCCCAGTTCGCGGACGACCTCCAGGATGCGGGCCCGCCGTTCCTCCGCAGTGATGGTCACTCGATCGCAGACTGATCGAGTGGGCGGCGTGAAGATCAGGAGACTTCGGGACGATCGACATCAACAGGCCTGTCCGGAGGCCTGGTCGCCCGCTGCTCCGGCATCGGAGCGGCGGGCGTACGGTGCGGTCCGGGGGCGGCCCCACCCGCCCCCGGTCCTGCAATCCGTTCCGGCCGGCCCCCACAGCCGGCCGGAACGGCCCGCGCCCCACAGCGCGGGAGCATCGCGGCCACGATGGCCGTCGTATCGGTGATGAAGAGCGCCGCCCCGGTCGCTGCCGGTCCGTCCTGACCGGTCACCTCCAGGACCAGGGGCGGCGGTTCGGGCCCATGGCGGGCTTCGAAGTCGCCGGCGGGACGGGCGCGCCGGATCCACGGTGTGAACGGCCGGTCAGCCGTACCGTCCCCTCGACGCGGCGGTCGGGGGTCTTCTGCTGCCGTGTTCGGACATGAGGGGCTTCCTCTCGGACAGTCGGACCGGGCGGGACGGGGACTGTGGTGCTCGCTGCCCTGCCCAAGTAGATCCTCGCGGTTCCGGGGCGCCCGGCCCAGGGGCCGTAAGTCCCTGTCTTCGCGGCCACCGGTCCCGTCCCCGGCACGTCGGGAGTCCTGTTCCGGTCGCCGTGAGCCGGGTTGACGGTGCGTCGGACGCCGGTCCGGCTGCTCCGACTGCTGATGGCCGGTCAGATCGGGATGATCGATGCGATCTTCTGTGGCACCGGTGACACCGGGCGGCGGCGGTCGCTGTACGCACCCGGCGTCGGTCGCTGTACGCGCCGGCGCCCTGTCGCTACGTCACACACCGGCCGCTTCCGAGGCGCTCCCCGGCGCCGGGCGGGGGCGGGGCCGGCGGGACATTGTCCCGCCTCCGTACCAAAGCCGCTTCACGCCGTGACCTGCGGCCGCGCGGGTGGTTGGATCAAGGTGTGATCGATCCCGAACATCGCTGTCAGCCGTCCGCCGCCCGTGCCGACTGGTCGCTGGTGCACCCTATGCTCACCGCGCTCAACCAGGCCGGTATCCCCATCCGCGGTGGCGACCTGGAGCAGCTCCGGCTCGCCGCCGGCCTCGGACCGGACTTCGCCCAGGCTTTCACCCGCTGGATCCGCGAAGCCCAGGCCGCCGGCGCGGCTGCGGCGGTTCCGGTGGCACCGTCCCGCCCGGTCCGCGCCGTCGCACCGGCGCAGGTCGCGGAACTCCCCGTCCCCGCCCGGCCGCGTCTCGGCCAGGAGCGCCACGCCTCCTGACCTCCCCGGCACCCGGGTGCCGCCGCCTCCGCCGTCACCGAACGGCCGGGGAGGCCGGGCGGCACCACCCGTGCCCGGCCGGGCCGTGACCACATCCCTCGCATCACTCTTCCGGGCGTCCGTCGGCGGTCTCTCCCCGGGCGGCACCCCGATCACCCGCCCCGGGCCCCAGTCGGCCGCCGGCCCGTCGCCTCTCCTCGGTCACTCCCGGTGCGGCGGGGGTGCCCCGTTCACGGGTACCTCGAACGGGTGGTCCGGCAGACGACGCTCGAACGGCACCCGGCCCGGCGGAGAGCGGCTCTAGGAAGCGGCCGGTGGCGCGGCCGGATCGGTGAGAAAGCCGACCGCCGCGTCGACCGCCGCCGGGTTGTTGAGCCAGGCGGTGTGGCCGTCACCGTCCCAGCGGAGCAGCCTGCTGCCGGGCAGGGAGCGCCGGACCGACTCGGCGAAGGCCGGCGGAGTGGACACGTCGTGCGCTCCGGAGAGCAGCAGTACCGGGGCGAAGCCGGCGGGCACCCGCCAGCTGTGCGGTGTCCAGCGCGACTGCGCGGGCCAGCCGGCGCAGCCGCTGACGATGTCCCAGAACTCGGAGTACCCGCGCAGGGTCGGCGCGGCTCGGCGCACCTGACGGACCATCTCCGGGAGCCCGGCCTCGGCGGCGGCCGGCACGGGAACGTCCTGGCAGATGATCGAGCGGTACGGCGCGTACTCGGGATTCTGCGCGGAGGTGAGGGGGCCGAGGGGTGCGAGGCTCGCCGTCTCGGAGGTCTGGCGCAGCGCGGTCGCGAGCGCGGGGTAGAAGGCGGGCGTCTGGAGGCCGTTGTTCACCGCCTGGGCGATCTCCTCGGCACGTACCCGGCGCTCGCCGTCCACGATCTCCCCGGCGTCGGCGCGGCGCAGCAGCGCGGTCAGGAAGCCGGAGACGTCCTGGCCGTGCAGTGCGCTCTCCGGGTGGCCGGCCGACCACTGCGCGAACCGGCTCACCCCGTCCTCCACGGCCATGGCGTCGAGGAGGACCATCCGCTGCCAGGAGAGTGACCGGTCCACCACGCCGTCCACCACCATGGCCCGGACCCGCCCCGGGAACAGCTCGGCGTAGCTCTGCGCCACCATCGAGCCGTAGGAGATGCCGAGGAAGCTGATCCGCTGCTCGCCCAGTGCCGCGCGTACGGCGTCCATGTCCCTGGCGACGGTGGCGGTGTCGAGGTGCCCGAACAGGGGGCCGCTGCCCTGGGCGCACGCCGTCCCGAGCTTTCGGTTGCTGCGCACGAGGTCGGCGGCGGCGGCCCGGTCGGCGGGGAACCTGCTCACCGCGGGGTCGATCGGCGGCGGGCAGTGGAGCGGTGGGTTGGTGCCGGTGCCGCGCGGTTCCACCGCGACGATGTCGAAGCGTTCGCGCAGCGCCGCCGGGAAGTACTGCTGCCTGGCCTGGGTGGAGCGCAGGTAGCCGGCCTCGCCCTCGCCCGGCCCGCCGGGGTTGAAGAAGAGCGTGCCGACCCGGTGGCCCGGGTCGGCGGCGGGCAGCCGCGCGACCTGTATCTCGGTCCGCTCCGACGCCCCGGGGCTGGACCAGTCGAGCGGCACGGAGATCCGGCCGCACCGGACGGTGTCCGACTCTCCCGCCCCGGCGCACCGCTCCCAGGCGATCGGCGGCGCCGAGGACGCCGCCCTGGCCACCGGGAGGGGAGCGAACGCCGCCACCGCCGTGAGAGCGGACAGCGCCATACGGATCAGCTTTCGGTCTTGCATGCGCACCCTTGTCGCTGGTTCTCGTGTACGAACCAGCACGCTATCCGCGCGCCGCAGGCCCCACATCGACCTGCGGCGGTACTTCGCGCGAAGGGTTCTCCTACCTGAGGCTGACTGGGCATCAGACCTGTGGCAGGCTCACGAGGCGGAGGACACCGCGCTCTCGTAGAGGTCTTCGATGGTGTCGTCGAAGGCCGCGCTGTAGGAGACGTCGGCGGTGTCGCCACCGCGCTGGTAGCCGCCGATGACTCCGACGACCCTGCCGGTGGACTCGCTCACGAAGGGCCCGCCGCTGGTTCCCCCGGTGTAGGAGGGGCAGACGATCCTGCGCTGGTGGGCGCTGAAGGCGGTGGTCGCGTTGGTGCAGAGCAGCGGCAGGTCGGTGCGGTCGGGGTAGCCGTAGAGCCGGACGGTCTCGCTCAGGCTCTCGCCGACGCCCAGGGGGAGTCCGCCGACCACGCTCTCGATCTGCCGTCCACCGTCGTCGGGAGCCACCTGCAGGAAGGCGAAGTCCTGGTCCGGATCGCTGCTCCGGCTCCAGCCGCTCGTCTCGAACACCTTGACGACTCGCCATGTCCCGTACGGCGCCGCCCCGTTGCGGTATCCGGGGGCGAAGACGGCGCTACCGGGCGAGGACAGGCAGTGTGCCGCGGTGACCAGCAGGTTCCCGGTGTCGCTGTGCACCACGGAGGCGGTACAGAAGTGGTTGCCCGGTGCGACCGTGCCCGAGAAGAGCGCACCCACCCTGTCGGCCTCCGGCCCGGGCGGGGCGGTCGAGGTGGTGGGCCCGGAGGCCGCCGATGCCGCCACCGGGGCACCGAACATGATCACTGCCGAGGTCAGCGCGCAGCCGATCCAACGAGCCTTCATGAGAGTCCTCCCCCACCGGGCCCGTCCGTCGGGCCCGCTGCTGACGGAAAGCCTGCCATCCGCGGGACCCGCCGCGGTCGGTGTATCACCCGATCGAGTGGCAGTGGAGGCCGCGACCGCGTCCCGCCTCGCGACCCATCCCACACCACTGCCCCGACCACGGCGGGAACGGCCGTGGTCGGGGCAGCGGACAGTCGGTGAAGCGTCACACCGTCGGTGTGTCAGTCGATGCCGAGCTCGCCCATCTTGCTCCAGCCGGTGGCGCCCTCGATGGTGGTGCTCACGATCTGCGGCGCCCGCTGGACGAGCGGACGCATCGTCTCCAGGGCGGCCCGGAAGTGATCCGAGTTCACATGCGCCTCGCCCGCGCCGTCCTTGAAGGCCTCGACCAGCACATAGGTGTCGGGCTCCTCGATGCTGCGCGACCACTCGAACCAGAGGTTGCCCTCCTCCGCGCGGGTCGCCTGGGTGAAGGCCTCGACGTGGGACGGCCAGGAGTCGACGTATTCGGGCTTGACCGGGAATTTCACGACAATGAAGATCACGATCGAGAGTCTAACCCGCCTCGGTCCCGGCCCTTCCCGCGCACCGCCGGTCAGCGGTCCTGGTATGTCGGGCGAACCATGATCTCGTTGACCGCCGCGTGCGCGGGTTGGGTGACCACGAACAGGATGGCGCGGGCGATGTCCTCGGCCCTCAGCCAGAGGTTCTTCGGCAGGTCGAAGGCGGTGGCGAGCCTGGTGTCCTCGGACGTCATCTCCGTCGCGGTCACGCCCGGCTCGACCAGGCCGACCCGCACCCCCCGCCTGCCGACCTCCTGGCGCAGCGCCTCGCCGAACGCGCCCACCGCGTGTTTGGTCGCCGAGTAGACGCCGTTGCCCCGGCGCGCCACCCGCCCGGCGACCGAGCTGACGGCCACCAGGTCGGCGACTCCGCGCGGCCCCTCGGCGGCCGCCCGCAGCAGGTGCGGCAGCGCGGCGTGCGAAGTGTGCAGGACCGCCTTGAGATTGAGGTCGATCATCCGTTCCCAGTCCTTCGGATCACCGTCCTCCAGGGTGTCCAGCGCCGCGTAGCCCGCGTTGTTCACCAGCACGTCCAGTCGCCCGAGGCGGCGGACGGCGTCTCCGACGGCCTGCCGTGCCTGGCCCGCGTCGATCAGGTCGGCGGTGATCGCGACCGAGGTGCCGCCGAACCCCTCGATCTCGGACGTCAGTTCCGCCAGCCGTTCGGTCCGGCGCGCGACCAGGGCGACCCCGGCACCCTGCCGGGCCAGCGCCAGCGCGGTGGCCGCGCCGATCCCGCTGGACGCGCCGGTCACCAGCGCCGCGCAGCCGGACAGCGGCAGCCCGTCCGCACCGGCGCCCGTCTCGTTCACACCCATGGTCACCCTCCGAAGTCCGTCAGCGGCATGGACCGGCGGCAGCGCCCCGTCCGGTTCCCGATTCTGCCGCGCCCACCGGAGAAATCGGAGATTCCATTACGCCATCAAGGTGTCCGACAGCCGACGCCTTTCCCCGGCGGAATACCGGTCATACGTATATGAGCAGTCTGAGAAAACGGGCCTGCTCAGGCCGTACCGCCGACCGCCTTCACGGTGAAAGCAGTCGTTGCGCGCCGTACCGCGGAGGCCGGTTGACGGTATGTATTGTCCGGAGGATTCAGCGCGAATTCGGGAATTTCCCTGCCGACCGGCCAGGAGGAGCTTTGCCACGTACGGATTCAACCGCGGGTTCGGTCGCGCCGGAGGGGTTCGCCCTGCCCGAGGCGCGGCAGCTGGTCGAGTACTTCGAGCGGACCTGTGACCGCGTGCCGGGGAACATCGCGGTCGTCTGCGGTCCCGATCGGCTGACGTACGCGGAACTCGACCGCCGGGCCAACCGGTTGGCCCGGTTGCTGCGGCAGCGGGGCGCGGCACAGGGGCGGACGGTCGGGATCCTGCTCGAACGGTCCCTGCACACCTACGTCTCCCTGCTCGCGGTGCTGAAGTCGGGCGCGGCCTACGTACCACTGGACCCCTCGTTCCCGGCCGAGCGGGTGGAGTTCATCGCCCGCGACGCCGGGATGTGCGCTCTCCTCACCACCACCTCGACCCGGGAGCGCACCCAGGGACTCGACTGCCAGGTCATCGAACTCGACCTGCTGGAAGGCGAGTTGGCCGATCAGTCGGACACCCGCCCCGGCGTCGGGGTGGACCCGTCGTCGGTCTGCTACGTCATCTACACCTCCGGTACCACCGGACGCCCCAAAGGCGTGGCGGTCTCGCACGCCAACATCGTCAACTTCCTGCGGGTCGCCGCCCCGGTCTACCGGGTCCGCGAGGAGGACCGGGTCTACCAGGGCCTCTCCATCGCCTTCGACTTCTCCCTGGAGGAGATCTGGCCGGCCTGGGCCTCGGGTGCGGTACTGGTGGCCGGGCCGACCGACGACCGCCGGGTCGGCGACGGGCTGGCCGCCTTCCTCACCGAGCAGGAGATCACGGTGCTGTGCTGCGTGCCGACCCTGCTGTCCACCATCGAGCCCGAAGTCCCCTCCCTGCGCAGCCTGCTGGTCAGCGGCGAGGCCTGCCCGCCCGACCTGGTACGCCGCTGGGCACGGGAGGGCCGACGGCTCCTCAACGTGTACGGCCCCACCGAGTCGACGGTCACCGCGACCTGGACCGAGCTGTCCCCCAACCGACCGGTCACCATCGGAGTTCCGCTGCCCACCTACCGCGTCTACCTCCTCGACCAGCGGCTGCGGCCGGTCCCCGACGGCGAGAGCGGCGAGATCTGCGTCGGCGGCCCCGGGGTGGCCATCGGCTACCTCAACCGGCCCGAGCTCACCGCCGAGCGCTTCGTCGCCAACCCGGTGCGGGCCGACCTGGCCGACAGCCCGCGCATCTACCGCACCGGCGACCTGGGACGGCTGAACCAGGCCGGCGAGATCGAGTTCCTCGGCCGGATCGACACCCAGGTCAAGATCCGCGGCTACCGGATCGAACTGGCGGAGATCGAGGAGGTGCTCCGGGAGGACCCGGCGGTCGAGAACGCGGTGGTCACCCCCCGGGAGCAGGACGGAGTCGTACACGACCTGATCGGGTACGTCACGCTGACCAACCACCCGGACCAGGAGGACGACGGGCTGCGCAAGCGCCTGCACACCACCCTGCGACGCAGGCTGCCCGAGTACATGATCCCCTCCTACGTCGAGGTACTCCCCGAGTTCCCGCTGCTGACCGCCGACAAGGTGGACCGCAAGGCGCTGCCCGCCCCCGTCTCGGTTCCCCTGGCCGGTGGCACCCGGCCGCACGCGGCCCCCGGAACGCCACTGGAGCAGCGCATGGCGGCGGTCTGGCAGGAGGTCCTCGGCCGCCGGGAGCTCTCGGTCGAGGACGACTTCTTCTGCGACCTGGGCGGCCACTCCATGGCGGCCGCCCGGCTGATGTCCCGGCTGCGCCACCTGCCGGGCCTCGAGCGGCTCGCGATGGCGGACCTGTACCTCCAGCCGACGGTGCGCTCGCTCGCGGCGTTCGTCGAGCACGGGGCCACGGCCGCGGCGCAGCAGCAGGCCACCGGCCCGCCGCCGCGGCGGCACTCCACCCTCCGGGTGGCGCTCTGCGGAGCGGCCCAGCTCGCCGCACTGTACGGGTGGCTGCTGCTGCTCGGACTGCCGGCGCTGGTCGTGCTCTACCGGGTACTGGCCTCCTGGGACGTCCACGCGGCCGACCTGGGCGGCAGCGGACCGCTGGGCGCGCTCACCCACCTCGGTTACGGCCTGTTCGTGCCGGTGGCGATCGTCTGGCTGTTCCTGGACCTGCTGGTACTCCCGGTGATCGGCTGCCGGGTGGTGCTGGCAGGCGTCCGGCCGGGCTGGTATCCGCTCTGGGGCGTCACCTACCTGCGGTTCTGGCTGTACACCAAGATCCTCACGATGACACCGGTCGGGCTGCTGGCGGGCTCTCCGCTGCTGCCGGCCTTCCTGCGGCTGCTCGGCGCCAGGGTCGGGCACCGCTGCCATGTCTCGGCTCCGGTCCCCCTGCCGTGCCTGGTGGAGCTCGGCGACGAGGTGAGCGTCGGCTACGGGGCGCGGCTGCAGGCCTACGCGGTCGAGGCCGGCTGGCTGCGGCTGGCACCGGTCCGACTGGAGGACGGCAGCTTCCTGGGGACCAACAGCGTGGTGCTGCCCGGTGCGGTGATCGGTGCGGGCGCCCTGGTCGGCGAGCAGTCCCTGGTGGCCGCGGACCACGTGGTGCCGGCGGGTGAGCACTGGTCGGGCTCACCGGCGGCTCCGCGGGAGGCGGTGCCACTGGTGCTGCAGTCCCTGGCTGAGCAGCCCGACGACCGCCCCTGGCCCGCGCGGGTACTGGCGGGCTACACGCTGGGGGCGACGCTGCCGGCCCTGCTCCCGGCCGCCGTCCTCGCCGCCGGGGCGACGGTCGTGGTCCTGGTGGCCCAGCGGTACGGCTTCGCCTGGGCGCTGCTGTCGACGCTGGTGACCGGCCCGGTGATCGTCCTCACCACCTGCGTCCTGATCGTCCTGGTCAAGCGCGCGGTGCTGCCCAGGGCGCGGGCGGGCATCCATGCGGAGCGGAGCGCCTTCGGAGTCCGCAAGTGGATCGCCGACAGCATGCTGACCATCAGCCTGGCCATGATCCACTCGCTGTACTCCACGCTGTACCTGGTGCCGTTCCTGCGGATGCTCGGTGCCCGCACCGGGCGCTGGTCCGAGGTGGCCACCGTCAGCTTCGTCGACCCGGACATGCTGATCATCGGCGAGCTCAGCTTCGTGGCGGACGTTAGCGTGGTGGCACCGGCCGTCTTCCACCGGGGCCGGATCGCGCTGGCTCCGGCCGAGGTCGGCAAGCGCAGCTTCGTCGGCAACGGCGCGCTGCTGCCCGGCGCCTGCCGGATGGGCGACAACAGCCTGCTGGGCGTGCACTCGGTGGCGCCGAGCCGCCCGATCGGGCCCGAGACCACCTGGCTGGGCTCGCCCGCGCTCTTCCTGCCCCGCCGGGAGGAGAGCCGGAACTTCCCCGCGAAGTACACCTACGAGCCGAGCCCCGGGCTGATCGCGGCCCGCCTGGCCATCGAGTACTTCCGGGTGACGCTGCCCTCGACCGTCGGCATGCTCTCCGTACTGCTGGCCGTCTACGCCGGGGTCGCGCTGGCCCGGTCCACCTCGCCGCTGCCGGTCTTCCTGCTCGGCCCCGCCCTGATCCTCGGTGCCGGGGTGTTCTCCACCCTGGTCGTGGTGGTGCTCAAGTGGCTGGTCATCGGCCGCTACCGGCCGCGCGTGGAACCGCTCTGGGGCGTCTGGGTCCGGCGGACCGAACTGATCACCGGCCTGTTCGAGAACCTGGTGGTGCCCAGCCTGGTCGCCTACCTCACCGGCACGCCCCTGATGGCCTGGGTGATGCGGCTGTTCGGGGCCCGGATCGGCCGGCGGGTCTGGCTGAACACCACCTTCCTGACCGAGTTCGACCTGGTCGAGGTCGGCGACGACGCGGCCGTCGGGGAGCTCACCTCACTGCAGACCCACCTGTTCGAGGACCGGGTGATGAAGATGTCCACGGTCAAGGTCGGCGAGGCCAGCTCGATCGGCCTGCGCTGCGCCGTGCTGTACGACGCCGAGGTCGGCGCGGGCACCTCGCTGGACGGACTGTCCCTGGTCATGAAGGGCGAACACCTTCCCCCGCACACCCGGTGGCGCGGCATCCCCGCCCGTCCGTGCTGAACCGCCCTACCGGGTGCCCGTACCAACCCCACCCACCACTCTGGAGGCAACGCATGACCTCGCTCGACGAACTCCGCACCTGGTCCGGCCCACAGGTCCACGGTGATCTGCCCGGGCCCCGCTCCGCCGAGCTGCTCGCCCGCCAGGCGCAGCATGAGTCGAATGCGCGTAGTTATCCTCGGCGGTTGCCGATCGCGATCGCGGAGGCCTGTGGGAGCCTGGTGCGTGATGTGGACGGCAATGTGTTCATCGATTTCCTGACCGGTGCCGGTGTGCTGTCGCTGGGTCACAATCACCCGGAGTTGGTTGCGGCGATCACCGCGCAGCTCGGTGTCCTGACGCATGGTCTGGACTTTCCCACGCCGGCCAAGGACGCCTTCACCCAGGCGCAGTTGTCGATGCTTCCGCCTCATCTGCGGGACCGTATGAAGATCCACTTCTGTGGGCCGACCGGTGCGAACGCGGTCGATGCCGCCGTCAAGCTGTGCAAGACCGCCACCAAGCGCGGTGACATCATCACCTTCCAGGGTGGTTTCCACGGCAGCAGCCATGCCGCGATGGCGCTGACCGGGCTCGTTTCCCAGAAGCAGCCGGTGGCCAACCCCGTCCCCGGCGTCCACTTCTTCCCCTACTCCTACTGCGCGCGCTGCCCCCTGGGTCTGACTCCGGACAGCTGTGCGACCAACTGCGTCGCCTATCTCGAACGCGCGCTCACCGACGGCAACGGGGGCGTGCCGCTGCCCGCCGCCGTCATCATGGAGATGGTTCAGGGCGAGGGCGGCATCATCCCCGCCCGCCGTGACTTCGTCCGCCGCATCCGCACCCTCACCAGGGAACTCGGCATCCCCCTGATCGTCGACGAGGTCCAGACCGGCTGCGGACGCACCGGCACCTGGTTCGCCTTCGAGGAGTACGGCATCGACCCCGACGTCATCATCGCCTCCAAGGCCCTCAGCGGCATCGGGACCCCCGTCGCCCTCATCCTCTACGACCGCGACCTCGACACCTGGGCCCCCGGCGCCCACACCGGCACCTTCCGCGGCAACCAACTCGCCTTCGCCGCCGGCACCCAGGCCATCCACATCATCCGCCGCGACGACATCCTCACCAACGTCGTCCAACGCGGCCGGCAGATCACCGAACGCCTCGCCCCCCTCGACGACAACCCCTACGTCACCGAGATCCGCGGCCGCGGCCTGGTGTGGGGCATCGAGTTCGCCGACCCCGCCAGCCACCGCCCCGCCGGAAAACTCGCCGCCCGCGTCCAGGCCACCGCCCTCCGACACGGCCTCATCGTCGAAGTCGGCGGCCGCGAGGACTGCGTCGTCCGCCTCATGCCCCCACTCAACGTCACCCCCGACACCGTCGACACCGCCTGCACCATCCTCCTCGACGCCATCACCGAAGCCACCGCCGGCTCCGGGGGCCCGGTCGGCGGGGTGCGCTCATCGGCGTGAGGGTCAAGGGGGCCGGGCCACCCGTCCGATCGCTCCAGTGGCGTCCACCCCCGGCCCGGCGTACCGTCCGGAGCCGGAACAGCGACTCCCGTTGGAGAATGGACGGGGGGCAGCCGGCCGACGTGCCGGGCCGCTGAGAGGACTCCCCATGACGATCTCCGTCCTGCCGGATCCGGACCGCCACCCGCCGGGCCCCGGCCCCCTCCCGCATCCCGGCCCCGGGTCCGGCGATCCGGCCGCACTGCCGCCGCACCCCGGTCCGGACCCGGGGCCTCCCCCGCCACCCGCGTGGTAGCCGCACGCCGTACGGACGCACTGTCCGAGCCGCTGAGCCTGGGCGTCGAGGAGGAGTTCCTGCTGGTCGACCGGCGCACCCGCCGGCCCGTGCCACGGGCACCCGAGGTGATCGCCGAGGCCGGTCTCACCCTGGACACGCGCGTCCAGGCGGAGTTCTACCCCACCCAGGTCGAGGTGTGCACCGCTCCGGTGCGCTCCGCCGACGAGCTCCGCGCCGAACTGGTCTTCCTGCGCCGGACGGTGGCGGACGCGGCCCGGCAGGCGGGCTGTCTGCTGGTCGCCAGCGGCACCCCCGTGCTGCCCGGCCGGATTCCGTCCGAGGTCACCGACATCCCCCGCTACCGACGGATGGCCGAGCGTTTCGGCGCGGTCGCCGACGGCAACGGCGGCGGTGTGTGCGGCTGCCACGTGCACCTGGGCACTGCCTCGCGGGCCCAGGCCCTGGCGCTGGCCAACCACCTGCGGCCCTGGCTGCCGGCCGCGCAGGCGCTCGCCGTCAACTCCCCCTACAACGAAGGCCGGGACAGCGGCTTCGCCAGCTGGCGGGCGATCCTGTGGAACCGCTGGCCGACCGTCGGCCCCGCTCCGATCCTCGACGAGGCCGGGTACGAACGGCTCGCGGACACCCTGGTCGACTCCGGCCTGCTGCTCGACCGCGGGATGATCTACTGGTACGCACGGCCCTCCGAGCACGTGCCGACCCTGGAACTCCGGGTCGCCGACGTCAACGCCGACCTCGACACCACCATCCTGCTCGCGCTGCTGCTGCGGGGCCTGGCGACCGCTCTGCTGGCGGAGGTCCGGGACGACGCCGCGCCGCCCGAGGTGTCCGGGCCGCTGCTGCGCGCCGCCCACTGGCAGGCCGCCCGGGGCGGTCTGGAGGGAGACGGGGTGGATCCGTTCACCGGGCGGGCGCGGCCGCTACGGGCCCTGTTGGAGGAGCTCGCGGTACGTGCGGCGCCGGGACTGCGGGTGAGCGGTGACCACGCGCTGGTGGAGCGGCTGATGGCCGGACTGCTGGCCGCGGGAACCGGCGCGAGCCGCCAGCGCGGGGCCTTCCACCGGTGCGGCCGGCTGCGGGACGTGGTGGACGCGCTGGCGGAACTGACCGTTCCCTGAAGGGTTCTGGGCGATCCGGTGCCCGCACTCGCGACCCTCGGCACTCGGGCCCTCCGGTGGTTCGGGACCGGCCGAGTGCACGGACACGCCGACCGCCCACGGGTGGCACCGGCCGTGCGCGGGCTCCGGGACACACCGGGCGCGTGCGGGCGGCACGCTTCACACGGCCAGCAGCTCACCCAGGGCGTCCGCGTTCTCCCGCTGGTCCACCAGGACGGATTCGACCAGCCGCCTGGTGGTGGGGTCCCGGTCGCCCAGCCAGTCGGCGACCTCCCGGTAGGTGGAGACCATGATCCTGGCCGCTTCCAGGTCCTGCTCCAGCATGCCGCGCAGTTCACCGTCGTTCGGCGTGGAGTAGTCGGTGTGCGCGCGCTGGGCGAGGGTGGCGGGGTCGAAGTTGGGCTGGGCGCCGAGCTGCTTGATCCGCCCGGCGATGGCGACCGCGTGCCGCATCTCCTGCTCGGCGTGCCGGTCGAGGAGGGCCCGCACCTCGGACCGGTTCTCACCCCGGATCGCCAGCGCCTGCCGGCTGGAGCGGAGCCAGCCGAGCACCTCGGTCGCGACCACGTCGTTCAGGACGCTGACCACCCGCTCGGTGTCCAGCCCGTACCGGGTGGTCGCCGGCCCCGCGGACATGGTCTGCAGGGCCTCCCGGCGGATCCGGTTCACATCCAGCGCGAGACCGTGGCTCATGGCGTTCTCCTTCCGCGCCGGTCGTCACTGCTCAGCGTCTCTCCGCCGCGGCCGCTCGGAAACCCCGCGGCCGGCGCCGGTCCGCATCCCCCGGTTGGACGCGGGCCGAGGCCCGCTCGACAGTGGAGACAAGGCGTTACGAGACCGAGAGGTGCGCCGGCTCGCGGGACCGAAACCCGCCGCGGCGCTTCGGCCGGCCGTGGACGGCGACAATGGTGGTGACCTTCTGGACGCCGCACGCGCTGACCGGGCGGCGGTGTCAAAGGCGGCGTCCACCGGGCTACAGCCCGGCGGGAACCGGTCACCGGCTGGTATGGAGGTGACGACGATGGGCGATCCCGGCCTGTCCCCGCGGGAGCGGCAGATCCTCACCGAGATCGAGGCGGAGCTGCGCACCAACACCGGACTGGACCGCCGGCTGAGCACCATGCGGCCCGGCCGGCTGCGGTCCGCCTTCCAGGCGCTGTGCCGGGTCCCGGTGTCCGTCCTGGTCCTGCTGGCGGCCTGCTCGCTCGGGCTGCTGTCGGTCGGTGTCCAGCTGCGCTCGACCGCCGCGCTGACCGTGTTCGCACTGATCTGGGCCGCGACGGCGGTGCTGCTGCTCGCCCGCGGCATCCACGGGCTGATCGAGCGACGACGGAGCGCGAGAGGCCGGTGACCCCCGGTGGGCCCGCCCGACCGGGCGATTACGGCCCCGCGCGTGAGGGCACACGCCAGGACGAGGGGGGTCACCCAACGGGAGGTCGTCGTGATCGTCCTCGGAGTCATCCTTCTGATCATCGGATTCATCACCGGCATCGCCATCGTGTGGACGATCGGCATCATCCTCGTCGCCATCGGGCTCATCCTGTGGGTTCTCGGCGCCCTGGGCCACGCCGTCGCCGGCCGGAAGCACTACTGGTAACGGTCACCACCGACGCTATGTCTCCGGCGGAGGGTACATCGGTACGAACGCGGCGGCCGCCAGCACCGTGCCGTCCTCGGCGAGCAGCCGGATCGCGGAGACCGGCGCCGAGCCCTGCGGGTACGGGCCGTCCCAGTACCCGTACCCGCCGGGGACGGCGAAGGGGCCGATGGTGATGCTTGAGCCGTCGCTGCGCTCGATCTCGCACTTGACCTTGCCGGCGATCGAGGTCCCCGCGGCGTCCAGCGTCACGTAGTACCAGGGCGACGGCCCGGTGGAGACCAGGGCCCGCCCGATGGTACGGCCGGCCGCGACCAGCTTGGCGCTGACCAGCGCATGGCCCGCCGACGGGGCGGGGACGGTCACCGCCGGCGGATTCGGCTGCTGGGAGGCACCGAGCACCCAGCCGCCCACACCGCCGAAGGCCAGGGCCGTCGCCGCCGCGGCCACCGGGAGAGCGAAGCGGTAACGGGCGACACGGCGCTTGATCCTGCGCATGGGCGACAGTCCGAGCCTCCGCAGTGCCCGGGCCTCGAAGCCGACCGGAGGCTCGCTCCCCGGGACCAGATCCACCAACCGGTCCGCGGTGAGCGCCAGTTCGCGGATGTCCTCGTGGCAGGCGGGGCAGGACTGCAGGTGGGCGATGGCGGTGGCCCGCTCGCAGGCGGGCAGCACGCCGAGTGCGAGTTCCGCCCCCATCTCCCGGAGCTGCGCGCAGCTGAGTCCGCCGGCGTCACTCATGGCCGGTCCTCCTCTGCTCTGCCAGGGAGGCGCGGAGTTTCCCCATCGCTGCCCTGATCCGGGTCTTGGCGGTGCCCAGCGGCACCTTCTCGAACTCGGCGATCTGCTGGGCGGTCATCCCGTAGATGCCGGACATCACCAGCGCCCTGGCCTGTTCCCGCGGCAACTCGGCCAGGGCGCCGCGGAGTTCCTCCGAGGTCTCCTCGGCGATCGCCTGCCGCTCGGGGGTGCGCGTGACGGCCTCCAGGAAGTGCGCCAGCTCCTCGGGTTCGAGCGGGACGGTCCTACGGGTCCGGATGGTGTCCACCGCCAGGTTGTGGGCGATGGCCGCCAGCCAGGTGCGGACCGACCCGCGGCGCGAGTCGTACACCTGGCCGTAGCGGCAGGCCCGTTCGAAGGTCTGCTGGGCGATGTCCTCGGCCAGCTGGATGTCGCCCGTCACCGCGAGCGCCACACCGAAGATCTTGTGCTGGAACCGGCGCACGAAGGCCATGGCGATCTCGGGGTCGCCGGTCATCAGACCCGCCAGCAGTGCCTCGTCAGGCATCCGCTCCAGGGAGGCGCCTATCCGGTGCATAACTTCACTACGTACCACCGTGCGGGAGGGATTGCCCGGCAGGAGCCGCTCACGCCGCGGCACATCGCCCGCCATGGACCCCGCGCCCTGGGGGGATGTCGCCCGCCAAGGCCCCCTCGCCGCACCGGCGGGATCGCGTCGGCAATCCCTGCCGCCGGGTTCCACGTAGTAGTTGGTGGCCCCGACTAAGACCGACCGGCAATAGGGAGCGCGGATCAAGGAGCGGGGCGAGAGCCGAGTCTGGGCGTGCATCGTGAGGAGAGCGCAGCGGCGCTGCGCGCGACGAGGGATGTGCGTCCGAGGGCCCCTCCTGCCCGATGGCGGGCAAGGAGGGAGAGAGCTATCGGCACGCGACGCCGCGGGCCCTATTGCCGGTCGGTCTAAACCCGAGAGCGAGAGAGGAGACCAGGGTGAGCATCTTCGGTCGATTCGGTTTCGGTCGGCACGGCAGGCACCGCCACCACCGCCGGCACCGTCGCCACCACCGCTACTGAGCGGGGCGGCAGGACCCCCTACGACCGGGGGCCGACCGCGAGCCGGCCGGCCCCCGCCCGCTGCGACGGAGGCGGCGTCTTGGAGTCTTCGGCACCCGCGTCCGCTGCGGACGGACCGGTCGCGCCCTCGCCCGCGGTCCCCGCGCGAGTGGTCTTCCGTCGGTTCTGGCCGTGGGCGCGCCCCGACGCGCCGTTGCTGGCGGTCAGCGCCCTGCTGCTGGTGGCGGGGAGCTTCGGGGAGCTGGTGTCGGTCTGGCTGTTCAAGGACCTGATCGACCAGGTCCTGGTCCCACGGCGGTTCTCGGGCTTCTGGCCGCTGGCGCTGGCCATGCTCGGCACGGCCAGCGGCGCCGCGCTGCTCACCTTCGCGGGCGGCTACGGCGCCTGCCGCGCCGCCGAGCGGTTCATGCTGCGGCTGCGCACCGCGACCGTCGCCCATCTGCACACCCTGCCGCCGGACACCCTGGCGCGGCGCCGGCCCGGCGATGTGGTCTCCCGGCTCACCCGGGACGTCGCCGCCGTGGAGCAGCTGGTCGTCTCCGGGCTGGTCGAGGGCGGCTCGGCGCTGTTCGGGCTGCTGCTGTTCGCGGCGGCCGCGGTGTACCTGAGCTGGCCGCTCGCGCTCGCCGCACTGGCCATGGCCCCGCTGTTCTGGGCCTCGGCGCGCTTCTTCGGCCGACGGCTGCTGGCGCGCGAGCGGGTGGCCCAGCGCCGGGCGGGCGGCGTCAGCGCGGTGATCGAGGAGAGCCTGCGCAACTCGGAACTCGCCCGTACCTGCGGCCAGGAGGCCGGCGAGGTCGAGCGGGTCCGGCGCGAGGGCCGGGCGCTGATGGACGCCGAGCTGGCCGGCGCGCGGCTCGCCGAGCTGTACCCGCCGTTCCTCAATGTGCTGGAAGTGCTCACCGGTCTCGCCGTGGTGGGCATCGGCGCGTACGAGCTGGAGCGCGGTGTACTGAGCCTGGGCGGACTGCTGGCCTTCGCCGCGTTCACCGCCCAGCTCTTCGAACCGGCCAGGGAGCTCTCGGAGTTGGCATCGGTGCTCGGCACCGCCGGCGCCTCGGCCGAGCGCATCCTGGAACTGCTGGACACCCCGAGTCCGGTGCTCGAACGCCCGGGTGCCCGCGAGCCGCGCACGGTCGCCGGGCGGCTCTCCTGCGAGCACCTCCGCTTCTCCTACCCCGGCAGCTCGGGCCCGCCGCTGCTGGCGGACCTCAGCTTCGAGATCGGCCCGGGCGAGGTTCTGGCGGTGATGGGACCGAGCGGCTGCGGCAAGACCACGCTCGCCAAGCTGATGGTCCGCTTCCTGGACCCCGACCACGGCACGGTGCGCCTCGACGGGGTGGACCTCCGGGAGCTGACCCTGCACTCGGTGCGCGGGGCCGTGACGCTGCTTCCCCAGCAGACGGCGGTGTTCCACGGCAGCATCGGCGAGAACATCGCCTACGGCCGGCCGGGCGCCTCGCAGGCCGAGATCGAACGGGCGGCCAGGGCGGCCGACGCGCACGGCTTCGTCACCGAACTGCCGGACGGCTACCGCACCGAGATCGGCCGTGACGGCTTCCAGCTCTCCGGCGGGCAGTACCGGCGGATCGCGATCGCCCGGGCCTTCCTGCGCGGCACGCCCGTGCTGGTGCTGGACGAACCCACCGCGGGACTGGACGACCGCTCCGCCGAAAAGGTGATCGCACCGCTGCGGCAGCTGATGGCCGGGCGCACCACGGTCCTGATCACGCATGACCTGGTGTTCGCGCGTACCGCCGACCGCATCCTCTGGCTGGGCCGGGCCGACGCCCGCGAGCTTCCGGGCGTCGGCCGGGTCTTGTGATCCTCCCCGCACGGATCTTCCCCCTACGGATCCTCCCGCACCGCGGCGAGTCACCTGCCCGGAGTCCCCGTGCGCGGCTAGAGGGTCACTCCCTGCAGGGCCAGCACCCCGGCGGCGCCGGCACCGCCGAGCCCCAGGGCGGTGGCCATGCCCCACCACCCGCCCTGGCCCCAGCGGAACGGGCGGTCCAGCGCCAGGCGTCCGGGGCCGGTGCCGGCCAGGGCGATCGCGATCAGCGACAGACACAGCGGGTACTCCAGACCGCCCTCGTCGTCCCACAGGCCGTGCCCCGAGGTGACGGCCATCGCGTTGACCATCACCCCGACCACGGCCGCGGCTGCCAGCGGGGTGAACAGCCCGAGGGCCAGGCACAGGCCGCCGCCGAGCTCCGAAGCGCCTGCCAGCGCGGCGAAGAGAACCCCGGGACGGTAGCCCAGGGCCTCGAAGCTCTTGGCGGTGGCGCCCAGGCCGTGCCCGCCGAAGAGCCCGAAGAGCTTCTGGGCGCCGTGGCCGGCCACCAGCAGCGGCGCCAGCCGGAGCACCAGCAGGGCGAGATCGGCGGCGGACACCGGTGGCGCGTGCGCGGAGACGGCGGCGGGGCGCGGAGCGGCCCACAGCCGCTCGACACTCGGTTTCATGGCGAAGCACTCCTCCCGCGCGCCGCCACCGCCGCGAGCGGCGGTCGTCTCCAGGGGCGCCGACGCGCAGATCGGGTCGGTCGGGCGCGGCTCGGGCCGCCGTCGACCGGGTTCGGAACAGCCGGACTGACACCGCCTCACCGAAGGAACCCGCGCGTCTCATCGCTAACCCTCCGAGGAGGGAAGCCGTGATCCGGCAACGTCTGTATCTACTACGGGGCAGTCCGAGGAACGGATTCCCCGAAGAGGTGTCAACTTCTGGTTGACAGCACAGAAGCGTCAACCTACGGTTGACACTATGGGCAATCCGATCCGCACCAGCGTTCCCGTCCGCCTCGACGACCTGATCGAGGCCATCAAGAAGACCCACTCCGACGCGCTCGACCAGCTGTCCGACGCGGTCATCGCGGCGGACCACCTCGGCGACATCGCCGACCACCTGATCGGCCACTTCGTCGACCAGGCCAGGCGCTCGGGCGCCTCCTGGACCGACATCGGCCGGAGCATGGGGGTCACCCGGCAGGCCGCACAGAAGCGCTTCGTCCCCAAGGACCCCGGCGAGCCGTCGGACCTCGATCCGAGCCAGGGCTTCAGCCGGTTCACCGAGGAGGCCCGCAACGTCGTCATCTCGGCCCAGAACGAAGCCCACGCCGCGGGCAACGACGAGATCGGCCCCCTCCACCTGACCCTCGGCCTGCTCGGCGAGCCCGAGGCACCCGCCGCCCGGGCCATCACCGCGCAGGGCGTCGCACTCGACGCCGTCCGCCGGGCCGTGACCGCCGCACTGCCCCCGGCCGCCGACCGGGTGCCCGACCTCATCCCCTACGACGGCCAGGCGCGCAAGGCCCTCGAACTCACCTTCCGCGAGGCCCTGCGGACCGGCCACAACCACGTCGGGACCGAGCACATCCTGCTGGCCCTGCTCGAACTGGAGCACAGCACCGGCCCGCTCAGCGGTCTCGGCCTCACCAAGGCCGCCACCGAGGCCCACCTCCCCGCAGCGCACTCCTCGGACTGACGGACCGTCAACCAGCGAATACCGCAATGCCGTTGGGCACCGATCGCTCCTGACCCCGGTCCAGGTTGTTGCGGACTCGCACCCGGCCGCCGCCCGGGTCGCGGGTCGCCAGGGTGGCGGACCCGCCGCCGTCCAGATAGGCGCCGTCCGCACAGCCCAACGACCGCAGTAGCTCGGCGAGTTCACCGACGGTCAGGCCACTGGAAGCGTTCTCCCGCCCGTCGGTGGACAGCAGGTGCAGTACGCGTCCCGACGCGGCGATCCCGATCGCCGTACGGGGCTCCGCCACCTCGGTGTCCAGGCCCGGCAGCGGCGCGTGGCCGCGGACCAGCGGGTAAGCGCCGAGCGCGAAGGCGAACGGCACCCCGGCGCTGGACTCGAGGGCGTAGTCCACCGTGACCGGGGTGCCGGGTGCCAGCCCGCGCAGCGCTCGGGCGCCGGCCTCCCGCCCCAGCAGCACCACCGCGTCCTGCGGGATCGCACCCCGGCCCGGCGCCTCGGACACCGACACGACCTTCCCCTGGCGTACCGTCACCTCGTAGACCTCCCCCGTGCACGGCGCGGCACGGTTCTCGTCGTTCCCGCAGACCGCGCGGGCACGCGAGGCCGACCCCCACTGCGGGGTGAACACGCCGATCGAGTCCACCGGCAGGGCGTACTGGTTGAGCCCGCGGAGGTCCAGCGTGCCCTTGGGCGTACTAACCCGGCCGCGCAGTGTGAGCCGGGCGGTCCGCGCCCGGCCGTCCGTCCCGACCCCGAACACGTCCTCGCTGCTGTCCCCCTCCGGCGGCGTCCAGCCGAACCGCTGCCCCTGCGGCACCGCGGCCTTCAGCGGCCGCCCGTCCAGCACCATCGGGCCCGAGGGGGCGCCGGTCGCCTCCACCCCCGGGTGCTGCTCCTCACTGATGTCGAAGAAGTCGCCGTTGATCGCGCCGACCGCGCCCCGCTCCGCCGCCATCCCCGCCACCGGCGACCCGGAGGAGACCGCGCCCGGGAACAGCAGCCCGGCCCGGACCCCCGGGTGCCGCAGATCCACCGTCAGCAGGTGGACGCGCGTGCCGCCATGGGAGCTCGGTGCGGTGAAGGACCGGTACTCCACACCCGGCACCACCTGCTCCGGCGCTCCGAAGCGGCCCTCGTCCGGGGCGGTGTAGGGCTCCTCCGGCGCCGGCCTGGCGGGCGCGGCGGCTGGCGCGGCGACCGGTACGGGTAGCGCCAGCGGCACAGCGGCGGGCCCGGACGAGACCACCCGACCGTCCGCCGAGGGGAGCGGCACGGGCAGCGGGTCGAGGGACGTGCTCAGGACGACGAACAGGAAGGCGGCAGCGGCATGGGGGACGGGCCTCATGGGGTCACTGTGCTGAAAACCATATGGCACCACTAATAGGCGCGACGCTCACACCCCCGGCTCCACCCACAGGGAGGCGTGGCAGGTTTCAGCAGCGAACGGACCGCGAGTGACGCCGAGTCAGCGAGCTGCGGGCCACGGCGCCTTTCGGCTTGCCGGAGGATCGACCGGTGTGCCACTCTCTTCGCCGTCTCCTGTGAAAGGGCAGCTCATGACACTCGGCATGGTTCTCGGCGATTCCTCCCCGCGCACTTCGACGCGGGAGCGGTAGCCCTGTCTGCCTGAGGTGTCCACCCGAGTCGCGGCTCGGGCCCTGCTGCCTGTTCTGCTCGCTCCTCGCTCCTCGTCGAAGTGCTCTTCGTGCCCCGCACGTTCGATCACGAGGAGTCCTCGATGTCCACGATCCACAGGACCGACGTCAACAACGCACCACGATCCGCCCGTTGGCACTCCGAGAGCGGAATGCCGCTCCCCCGTCGCGTAGCGGTGGCCGATGACGGCATGAAGGCCGCCACCGCCCACCGACTCGCCTGCGAGGGCACCGCGCTGCTGTGGCAGGGCGACTTTCCGGGCGCCCGGCAGCTGCTGCGGGCCATGGGCCGCCGCCTCGACCGGAAACCCCTGCCCCCGGCCGCCTCCGCCGCCGAGGCCTTCCGGCTGCACCGCCGGGCGCGCGGTCACCGCGCCCGGGTGCTCGGCCGGCTGCTGGTCCCGCTGGCGGAGGACCACTCCCTGGCGCTGCGCCGGGCCCCGGACGTCCGCCAGGCGTGTGCGGAGGCCTACGGCCCTCCGGACGCGCCGACCGTGGTCCCGCTCACCGAGCTGCTGGGGGTGATCGGGGCACATCAGTGGCGCCTCAAGGGGGTGGAGATACCCGCTCTCGGCTCAAGGATCCACCCGCACTTCGGGGTCTTCTCCCCCACCCGCGGCGAGTACGTGGATCTGGTGGCCCGGGCGCCGCTCCCCGCGGCGGTGGTACGCGGCACCGCGCCCCGTACCGCGTTCGACCTCGGCACCGGGACCGGTGTGCTGTCGGCGGTGCTGGCCCGCCGTGGATTCGACCGGGTCACGGCCACCGACATCAACCCGCGTGCCCTCGCCTGTGCCCGGGAGAACGTCCACCGCCTCGGCCTCGCCCGGCGGGTCGAGGTGGTGGACGGCGGCCTGTACCCGGACGGTCGCGCCGCACTCGTCGTGTGCAACCCGCCCTGGCTCCCCGCCCGTCCGACATCCGCCGTCGAGCAGGGCGTCTACGACCCGGACGGCCGGATGCTGCGCGGCTTCCTGACCGGGCTGGCCGGCCACCTCGAACCGGACGGTGAGGGCTGGCTGGTCCTGTCGGACCTGGCCGAGCGGCTCGGGCTGCGGACGCGCGGCGAGCTGCTGTCCGCCTTCGACTCGGCCGGCCTGCGGATACTGGACCGGATCGACACCCGCCCTCGGCATCCGCGTTCCCGGGACACCACCGACCCACTGCATACGGCCCGTGCCGCGGAGGTCACCTCGCTGTGGCGGCTGGCCCCGTCCGCCGGCACCGGGAAAACGGATGGCTGACGGGTGGCGGGCCGGTCTACGGTGGCGGCCGTGCTGAATCAGGAGCAGTTGGCGGAGTTCGCCGAACGGGGCTTTCTCGTGCTGCCGAAGGTGGTGCCGCGGGAGCTGGTGGACTCGGCGTCGCGGGTGATCGACGAACTTCTCGAAGGTGAGCCGCCGGGTCCCGAGGTGCGAGGGTCGCACTTCTACTTCCGCGAGACCGTCGGGACACCGGCGCTGGCAGCGCTGCTGACGGACAGTCCGGCGTTCGGGATCGCGGAGTCGCTCACCGGGCCGGGAACGCTGGAGGTGCCCTGGCAGGTGCAGGTGTCACTGAACATCCCGCCGTTCCCGCACCGCCCGGGCATGCACCACCTCGACGGGTTCCCGCCCGAGCCGGACGGCCGCCCCGGGACGTTCACCATGCTCGCCGGGGTGCTGATGTCCGACCAGCTCCACGATGACGGGGGAAACCTGTGGGTGTGGCCGGGGACCCATCTGACGCACGCGGAGTACTTCCGCGAGCACGGACCGGACGCGTTCCTCGCGGCGGGCGGCTACCCGCCGATCCGGCTGCCCGAGCCGGAGCAGGTCCACGGCCGGGCCGGGGACCTCCTGCTGGCGCACTTCCTGCTCGGCCACAACGTCGGGGGCAACACCTCCGAGACGACGCGGCGCGCGGTCTACTTCCGGGTGAAGCGGACCGGCCACGACCCTCGCTGGCGCGACTTCCTGCAGGACCCGTGGCTGGACTACGACGCGGTGTGTGAGACCGCCGGCTGACCGGACCGGCCGAGCCGGGCACGTCCGACCACCGGAGGATCCCGGGCGCGATCGAAACGGGGTTTTCGAACGCTCCTCAAAGATATCCGGCATATGTTCGAGATTCCCGGAGCGGAAAACCAGAAAAGCAGTCCACTTGCCGATAGTCGCATCGGATCAGACCATAAGAAGGCCAGCCCGGACGTTATTCCACTACTCCAGAAGCAGGCAATCTGTCCAATCCTCGCACAGAACTCCCGACAGAGTGCCGGATTGGGATAACGTAATTCCCGCAAGGGCGGGTCCGGGGGAATCCAGTGCAGCGACCGGGTCCAGCCGTTCCAGCTATCCATCACTTCAGGAGATGTTGTGCACGATTGCCGACCCGGACTTGGGTCGACTGCCTCTGACGGTCTGCAGTTCGCGGTGGACGCGCTCACGGCGTTCCCTGGCAGGTCCAGGGCCGCGGGTGGAGGCGTACGTGAGCGGTTCGCCGCCGTCGCCGAGCTCTGCCGGACCGTGGACGGAGCGCTCGACGCCCTGGTCGTCCGCACTGCGGCCGAGGCAGCCGAAGAAGGTTGGACCGCCGGGGAGATGGCCGCCGAGCATTCGGGGTACCACGCCCGGCTCCGGCGGGCGCTGCTCACCTCGTCGGCCGGGGGCCACGGCAATGCCGGGCGGAAGAAGCAGTGAGCACTCTCTCCCCCAGCCCGAACGCTCACGTCCTGCGCTGCCCCACCCGCTGGGGTGACGTCGACGAGAACGGCCACATCAACAACGCCCGCCTGGTCTCGTACATCCAGGAGGGAATTCACGACCTGTTCCACCACCATGCCAAGGCAGCCCGGGAATCGCTTTTCCCGGCCGGATTCCTGATCGCGCGCCACGAGATCGATTACCTGGAGCAGCTGCACCACCGACCCGAGCCGCTGGAGGTCCGGCTGACGGTGGAACGACTGGGACGCAGTTCCGCGCACGTCCGGGTGGATGTCTGCCGGGGTCCGATGGTCTATATGACCGCCCGCACGGTCGTGGTCGCGCGTGACCGGGCCTCCGGCCGATCGCGCGTGCTGAGCCACGCGGAACGCCTGTTCCTGTCCGCCTACCTGCCGGCCGGCGACCCCCACCTCCCCGCTCCGCACGCCGCCGCCGCGCAGCACGAGCAGAACCCGGTGGAGGTCCGGGAGTTGGAGACATCGGCGGTGGGCGCACCCGGTGAGTCCGGTGGCCGCCCGCGCTGCTCGGTGCTCGCCGGTCCGCACGGTGAGCGCGAGGTCGCACACGGCCAGCAGCGCTCCTGGGTCCGTGACCGCGACTACCGGCGGATCGGCGCCCATGCGCCGATCCCGTGGGGCAGGCCCCTGTCCCCCGCCCGGACCGACCGGCCACTGAGCCAGTCCGGTCCCCGCCCGTAGCCGGGCGGCCCGAAGCGGCTCGGGTGGGCCGAGCTGCGGTCGTCCCCCGGGTCTTGCGGTCCGGGGGTGGCGGCAGGCGCGCTGCGGCGGTGCGGTAGCGTCGAGCGCGTGAGCAACACGCAGTGGGACGTACTTCTTCTCGGCGGTGCCTCGGGTGTGGGCAAGAGCCGGGTGGCCGCACAACTCGCCCGGGAGTCCGGGGCGTTCATCGTGGAGTTCGACGACGTGGTGAGCGCCGTCCAGACCATCACCACCGCCGAACAGCACCCGGGCCTGCACCGCTTCGACGACGTTTCCGACGCCTCCCGGCTCGACTCCGAGCGGGTGGTGGAGCTGCAGATCGCCACCGCGAACGCACTGGAGCCCGCCGTACTCGGCGTCGTCCGCAACCGGCTGACGATCGACGTGCCCGCGGTGGTCGAGGGTGACTACCTCACCCCGGCCGCCGCGGTCCGGGCGATCCGGGAGAGCGCGGCGGCGGGCCGCAGCGTGCGGGCGGTGTTCCTGCACGAGGAGGACACCGCCCGGGTCACCGCCAACTACGCCGAACGCGAGCCGGAGGGCGGCGACCAGAGCCGTCGGGCGGACGTCAGCGTCCGGTACTCGCGCTGGCTGGCCGGGGAGGCCGAACTCCATGCGCTGCCGGTGGTGAACTGCCGCCCGTGGGACACCCTCTCCCAGCGGATCCGGCAGGCCCTGTCCGGCTGACCCCGGCCATCGAGGCGCCTGACGGCTGCCGCGCGCCCGGCTGGTGCCCCTCTCCGCCGATGACGGGTCAAGCGCTGGTCGGCACACCCGCGTTCATGAGGATCTCGCGCACCGGCAGCGCGGTACTCTCGGCCGCGGTCAGCCCGGTGGCCGCCAGGTGCGCGTCCACGATCCGCAGTCCCGCCGCGTACCCGGCGAAGTCCGGCAGTCCCAGGGGCTGTTGCCCCATGATCTGCGCGGTGGCGTCGCCGAGGACGTAAGCGGTCGCGTTGTGCATCCCGGCCACGTCGATGTCGGCGGTGATCCTCGCGTGGACGCGGTCGAGTTCGGCGCCGGTCAGCGCCTTCGACCACGGTCCCATGGCCTGCTCGCCGGCCAGTTCCCGGACGAACGCCTCGGCCAGTCCCTCGGAGACGACCCATTCGCCGACCGTGACGGTCATCGGGTTCCACACCACGTTGGAGTAGCGCACGTTGTGGTGGAGCTCGTGCGCAGCGGCGTAGCCGGCCTTCTCCAGAGACGTCTCGGTGGGCCACATCGTGAGGTGGATCGCGCCCGGGATGCCGCCCATACCGAAATATCCGGCGCTTCGGCCCGTCAGGTGGTCGTCGTCGGGGTTGCCGAGCACCACGACGACGTGCACGGTCTCGGCGTGCCTGATGCCGGGCACCGCACCGCCGATCCGCTCCCACGCGGCGGCGAGGCACTCCTCGGTCCGGCTCCACACGCCCGCGTCCCGCATCCGCCGCACGGCGGGCAGATACCGTTCGTCCTCACGGTCGAGCCGGAAGCCGCTGCCCAGCTGCTGGTGCGTCCGGACCAGGTCGACATCACCCATGACCTCGGACATCACACTCTGGAGCGGGCTGAGCATCTCCCTCAGGGCGTCCGGCCGTTGCTCCAGTGGCCGCTGCAGGAGATCAATCATCGCTGACGCCGTGTCATGAACAACAATCTTCATGACACGGGACCGTAGGACCTCACGTTACGTGAGAGTCAAGCCGCCTTGACGTCCGGTCATGGCGGCCGGTGCGCACCGCACGGTGCGCCGACCGACCGGGGCCGGCGCCCGGCCGACCGTGGCCCTGCGGCCTGCCGAAGAGGCGCAGCGGCTACCGGACAGCCCGTCACTTCTTCCCAACCATGGCGCCCCACCTGTCACTTGGCTGTAGCGGCGCGAGTCACCGCGCGCCCGAAAGCGTCGAGCTATCTTGTTCCGCATGCTATCTTGCTTTGCATGGTACCTGGCACAACAGACACTGACGGCCCCGGCGCGGCGGACGGGTCGGTGGCCACTCAGCTGCGCAAGGGGGTACTGGAGTACTGCGTGCTGGCGCTGCTGAGGGACGGCCCGCGCTACGGGGTGGAGCTGCTGCAGGAGCTGGGCCGGTTCCCGATGCTGGCGACCAGCCAGGGCACGATCTACCCCCTGCTGTCCCGACTGCGCCGCGCCGGGCTCGCCGACACCTTCCTGCGCGACTCGGCCAGTGGCCCGTCGCGCCGCTACTACACCCTCACCGCCGCCGGTCGCGGTGCGCTGGAGGAGTTCACCACGCTGTGGCCCGCCTTCCGCGCAGCCGTCGACCACGTCCTCGCCCCAGGAGAGAACCCGTGAACAACCCCATCGAGCACCCGCTGGTCCGCGCTTACCTCGACGAGCTCACCCGGCACACCGCCCCCCTGCCCGAGGAGCGCCGCCGCGAACTGCTGGCGGACCTTCGCGAGCACATCGAGGTCACACTGGCGGACTTCGACCCCGCCGACGAGGAGGCGGTACGACAGGTCCTGAACCGCCTGGGCCACCCGCGGGAGATCGCCGCCGCCGCGCTCGCCGAGGAGGGCCAGGCGTGCCCCGAGCCGGAGAGCTCCGGCCGCACCACCCTCACCCTGGCCCTCGCGCTCCTTCCGCTACCACTGCTCCTCGTCCCGGTCCTCGGGCCCGTCCTCGCGCTGGCCACGGCCGTCACCGCCCTGATCCGGGTCTGGAAGTCCCCGCAATGGACCAGGCGGGACAAGAAGTGGGCGACCCTGCTCTTCGTCTCACCGGTAGTGGTCACGCCACTGGCCGCCGCCGCCCTCGCCGCGTCCTCGGCCGGCCTGACCCCGTCCATGCTCCTTTCCGCCTGGCCGGCGGGCTTCTGCCTTCCCCTCCTCGCGGCGTTTCGGCTCGCCCGCTCCGCCGCCCGCCTTCGCACCGGCGCCGTCACAGCCTGACCCCATCCGCGGGAACGTCTCCGTCACCTGCCGGATCGGTGAACTCGGCCTGCGCGTAGGCCCGGACGGCACCTACCGGGAGCTCGCCGCACCGGAGCGGAACCACCGGGCATCCGGCATCGCCCCGGGCTCGGAGGGCTCCACCGCGGCCCGGCTGTACGCGCGGCCGGCCGCCGACATCCGGACCGGTTCACCCGGTGTTA
Source organism: Kitasatospora sp. HPM-01-4 (assembly GCF_051374625.1). Classification (NCBI taxonomy): domain Bacteria; kingdom Bacillati; phylum Actinomycetota; class Actinomycetes; order Kitasatosporales; family Streptomycetaceae; genus Kitasatospora; species Kitasatospora sp. HPM-01-4. Next base: position 342,306 of record NZ_JBPQGP010000005.1, read on the forward strand.
CGGACTTCGACGCGGGCTTGCGACCGCACCGGCCGCCCGAAGCGACCGGGCGCCAGGCTGGCATCGGATCCGTCAAATCCTCAGCCGGCAGGCCGGGTTGGGCGCTCCCGAGGGGACACCCGCCAAGTCGCCGACCGCGAACGGGGAGGCCCGGGTGGTGTTCCCGGGGCCTCCCCTGCCGGGTGCTACGGCAGCAGGACGCCCTCGTTGGAGGGCTGCAGGGAGCCGACCCGCAGGCCGGCGGAGGAGACCAGCAGCTGCGGGACCTGCTGCCCGTCCACGCCGATCACCTGGGCCGTGAGCTGGGTGGTCTCGTTCGGCGGGGTCACCACCAGGCCGGCCAGCACCTTGCAGCTGGGGTCGGCCTTGTCACAGGCGGACCAGGCCAGGCCGGAGAAGGCGGTGGTGCCGGGCTTCAGGACGGCCTGGACCGACGGACCGGGGTACGGCACCCGGGTGGTGGGCACCTCGACCCTGCTGTTGTCGGCCAGCAGCCCGCCGTAGCCGAGATAGCCGTACACGGTACAGGTCCGGGAGCCCTTGTTCACCAGCATCACCATCGCGGATCCCGGCCGGTCCGGCTGGAGTTGGACGTCGGCGCGCAGCTCGTCGGTGTGGCACCGCTGGGTGGCGGCCGGAGTCCCGCTCGCGCCGCGCGCGCCCGGGTGCGTGGCCGCCGGGGAGGTCGCCTTGGCCGCACCAGTCTTCTCCACCGCCTCACCGGTGCTCCGGCCGCCGGCGGAAGCGGGAGCAGGCGGCTGGGAGCCGCCCGCCGGTGTGGCGCCTGATGCGCTCTCCCCCGAGCAGGCGGTGGCCCCCAGACCGAGCAGGGCCACCGTGACGACGGCGGCGGCGAATCGGGACGGACGCGGATTCATGGTCCCCTCCAGTGAGTTGATCGGCTCAGCACTCGCCCTTTACCCACGCCTTATCCGCCACCACGGTTCTAGGCCGATTGTGAGGACCGTGTAACGGCACGAGCCCACGGCCGGACCGCCGCACGCCCCGGCCGGGGCGGTGGCCTGGGCAGGGGCTACGCTCGGCACACGGCCGACTCGGGGGCGGCCGACCGATCGGGAGGAAGACCGTATGACGTCCACTCAAACTCATGTGATCACCGAGATTTCGGTCGCCGAGGCGACGGCGGGGCCCTACGGCATCATCGCCGGTCCGGACGGCGCGCTCTGGTTCACCCTGGTCCACGCCGGCCGGATCGCACGGCTGACTCCCGACGGCGTGTGCGAGCAGTTCGAGCTGGACTCGGCGGACTGCGGGCCGACGGTGATCACGCCGGGCCCGGACGGCGCGCTGTGGTTCACCCGGTACCGGGACCACCGGATCGGGCGGATCACCACCGACGGCGAGTCGGTCTCGTTCGCCCTCCCCACCCCGGAGGGCGGCCCGTTCGGGATCACGGCCGCCGCCGACGGCGCTCTCTGGTTCACCCTGACCAACGCCGACCGGATCGGGCGGATCACCACGGACGGCCAGGTCACGGAGTTCCCGCTCCCCGCCCGGCACGTCTTCCCGTCGGCGATCACCGCCGGTCCCGACGGTGCGCTCTGGTTCACCCTCAACCAGGGGAACGCGATCGGCCGGATGGAGCCCGGCGGAGAGGTCACGCTCCACCCGCTGCCCACTCCGCAGGCCGCCCCGGTGGGCCTCACCGCCGGCACCGACGGCGGGCTGTGGTTCGTGGAGATCGGCGCGGGCCAGATCGGACGGATCGACCCGGACGGCACGATCGAGGAGTTCCCGCTGCCGGACCGCTCGGCCCGCCCTCACGCGATCACCGTCGACTCGGCGGGCACCTGCTGGTTCACCCAGTGGAGCGGCAACAGCGTCGGATCCCTGACCGCCGGCGGGCGGATCGAGGAGTACGCCCTGCCGAGCCCCGGCTCCGAGCCGCACGGCCTGGCCATCGGCGCGGACGGAGCGCTCTACGTCGCGCTGGAGACGGGGGCCATCGCGCGGCTGCAGGTCTGAGAGCAGGCCGAAGGGGCCCTGACGGCAGTGCCGTCAGGGCCCCTTCGGTGCTGGTACCGGGGTTTTTAGTACCAGTGGTGGGTCTGCCAGAAGGCCCACGCGGCGTTCGGGCTGCCGTAGCGGGTGTTCATGTAGTCCAGGGCCCACTTGATCTGGGTCCGCGGGTTGGTACGCCAGTCGGCACCGGCGGAGGCCATCTTGGAGCCCGGCAGCGCCTGGGCCAGGCCGTAGGCGCCGGAGGACGGGTTGACGGCCGTCACGTTCCAGCTGGACTCGTGGGAGATGATCTGGCTGAAGGAGGCCAGCTGGTTGGCGGGGACCAGCTGCGCGGCGATCTGCTGCGGGGTGGCCGCCGAGGCGGCGGGAGCGAGACCGGCACCGAGGGCGGTCAGACCGGCGACGGAAGCGAGCAGGGCGACACCGGTACGCATACGAGCGGGGAAAGCGGGCATGAAGATAGAGACCTCAATCGGGTTGGCCGTGTCCTCGCCCGTTCCAGGGCTCACGTGACCGGACAGGGGTTCACGTAGGCCTGGGCGGGGCCACGGCGGCACGACGACGCGTCTGCGTTCGGTGCCAGGGGGTTGTTCCGCGGCGGGACAGGAGCCGCGGTCTCTGACGACTCGGCCATTCTTAGCGAGCTGCGGCTCGGCGGCCAAGACCCTCTGATACGACGCCTCGTCGTAGTGGCGAAGGGGCCTTGACGGGCGCGGATCAGCCGTCGTTTCCCACCGAGCCAATCCCTAAACCTGACATATCGGACATTTTCCCGGAGCTTTGACATGCCCTCTGACCTGGGCGGACAGCGCCCAGGGGTGGCCGGAAGACATGGTTCGGACCCGGAATGGCGTGACCATGGTCAACTGGCGGGGTTCGGCGGACATCGCACCTTCGGCGATCAACTATCGGCAGTCGTGGACGCCGGGGCGGTGTGACGACCCTCACCGGATCGGGCCGGTTCGCGAGGAACACCGGGACGAATCCGCCACCTCGGCAGAGCCGGTTCTGGAGGCCGGACGCGAGTGACGGGCCCGCCGGAAGGCGGACTGACGACAGCCTGGCGGCGGACCCTCCGGACGGCGGGGCGGACAGCGCGCGGACGAACACAGGACGAAGAGCGCAGGGCTCCCCTATTAACGGCGAGAGACCGTATTTCCCCTGTTCAATGGCGCGAGAGGACGCGCCCAGCGACACGGGAGGACGCACTCACCCGCCGGCAGGGAGCAGCCCGCCATGCCCTCCGAGTCTCCGCAGAGAACACCATTGCCTCAGATGTAATAGGCAAGTAGGCTCTGCGCCTATGACATCTGCACCTATGGCATTGACCTTCACTCTGGACCCTCTGCTGGACCACGCACTGCGTGAGGAGTTGGTCGGGCTCTGGACGGACGCCAGCAACGCCGGCGGTGCGGTCGGCTTCGCCGCACGGGTGACGGTGGACGAGGTGCGGCCCGTCGCGGAGCAGAGCTTCTCGGGCGTCGGGCCCGGCCTGCCGGACCGTCTGCTGGTCGCCCGCGAGGCGGAGACCGGGCGGCTGGTCGGCTCCCTCTTCTTCAAGGACATGCGCTTCGCGCTGATGGACCACTGGCGGCTGCTCACGGCGGTCATGGTCCACCCGGACTTCCAGGGCCTGGGGTACGGCCGGGAGCTGCTGGGCGAGGCGGAGCGGATCGCCCGCGGCTGGGGGCTGAGCGGTCTGCGGCTGAACCTGCGCGGCGGACACGGCCTTGAGAAGTTCTACGGCCGCTGCGGCTACACCGAGGTGGGGCGGGCTCCCCGGGCGATCCGGGTCGCCCCGGACGACGAGCGGGACGAGGTCACCATGTGGCTCGACCTGCGCTGAGGCCTGGGCCCCGCCCTTTCGGACCGTGACCGCGTGCTCAGTCGACGGCCACGCCGAACCACTGTGGCAGCCGGCTGAGCAGGTCCTGCTGGTCTTCACCGACCCATGCCACGTGGCCGTCCGGCCGCAGCAGCACCGCGGGCACGTCCAGCTCCTCACTGACGTCGATGACGTGGTCGACCCGATCCGCCCAGCCGGCCACCGTGAGCCGGCCGGTCTGGTCCAGCAGAAGTCCGCGGCCGCCGTGCATCAGCTGGTAGAGGCGGCCCTGCTTCAGCTTCACGTCCCGCAGCCGCCGGCCGAGCAGTTCGTGGCCCTCGCCGAGGTCGTAGCGGACCCCGACCGCGGTGATCATCTCGGTCACGTACCGGTTCACCTCCTCGAAGTCCATCAGCTTCGAGAAGAGTTCCCGCAGCGCGGTCGCACCCGGCTCGGAACCCAGCAGCGTGATCTGCGCGCGGGTGTTGTCCAGCACACGGGCGCCCACGGGGTGCCGTTCGGCGTGGTAGCTGTCCAGCAGCCCCTCCGGAGCCCAGCCGTTGACCTCGGCGGCCAGTTTCCAGCCGAGGTTGAACGCGTCCTGCACACCGAGATTGAGCCCCTGCCCTCCGGTCGGCGGGTGGATGTGCGCCGCGTCGCCGGCCAGCAGCACCCGGCCGACCCGGTAGCGCTCGGCCTGCCGGGTGGCGTCGCCGAACCGGGACAGCCAGCGCGGCGAGTGAGCGCCGAAGTCGGTGCCCGCGAAGGCCCGCAGCTGCTTCTTGAACTCCTCGAGGGTCGGCGCGGTCGCACGTTCCTCGGCCACGCCGTCGGCGGGCACGACGAGGCGGTACACCCCGTCCCCGTTGGGGATGGCGCCGAACCGCAGTTGGGTCCTGCGGACTTCCGCGACGACGGCGGCAACCGTCGCCGGGTCCTCGGTCACCTCCATATCGCCCAGCAGCGTCTCGACCCTGGCGGGCTCGCCGGGGAAACCGACCCCGAGCCGCTTGCGCACCGTGCTGCGGCCGCCGTCGCACCCGACGAGGTAGCGCGAGCGCAGCCGCGTGCCGTCCGCCAGCTCGACGGTCACCGCGTCCTCGTCCTGGCTCAGTCCGACCACTTCGCAGCCGCGCCGGATCTCGGCCCCGAGTTCGAGGGCACGCTCGTTGAGCAGCCGCTCGGTGACCGGCTGCGGGGTGGTGAGACCGTAGGGGTGAGCCGTGTCCAGCCGCTCCGGCCACGGCTTGTGGACGCCGCCGAAGAAGCCGCCGACCTGGAACTTCTCACTGACCGCGAGGAACCGGTCCAGCAGGCCGCGCTGGTCCATCAGCTCGACGCTTCGAGCGTGCAGGCCGCGCCCTCGGGACTGCCTGGTCGGCTCGGTCAACTTCTCCAGTACGACCACATGTACGCCGTGCAGCCGCAACTCGCCGGCCAGCATCAAGCCGGTCGGTCCGCCGCCGACCACGATCACGTCAATCATCAGAACGCCCGTTCAATGAGATGGATTTGGGCCGACCGCTCCGCGCGGTCCGGCGGCACGCACACCCGCACCTCCGCGCCGAGTGCCCGCGACCGAAGCGCGAGTCCGCGGTTCGACGTCCCGCGCGAACCCATGCGTCGACAGATGCGCTTGCACGTCGTGCAGCTGTCATTTCCGCAGGTTCTGGCCCTGGCCGGCCATTCTGCGGCACGACCCGGGCCTTGCCGCAAGGCCCCCCGTGCGCTATATGTTGAGAGTGGCAAGGAGTGGATAACCTCCTTGCCTTTGCCATTTGTTGTCCGCTGTGGACGACTTGTTGTCCGCTGTGACCGGGCCGCCTCTTCCCGAAGCGGCGTCGCGACGCACAGAGCGGTACGCCGGCCCGGGACATCCCAATTCCGCTGTTTGCCCCGGCCGTGGCAGGGCCGGAACGGACAGTGGGCAGGGGGTGGCGGCCGTGTCGGCCGCCACCCCCTGCCCACTGTCGGGGACTCCCACCGTCAGGGAGCCGGAGGTCAGGCGAGACTGTCGTCGATGAAGGCGAACAGCTCCTCGTCCGAGGCCGAGTCCAGGCTCTCCACGTCCACCAGCTCACCCGGCTCGGCCGGTACGGAATCGACCAGCGGCTGCGACTCGCTCCAGCGGGTGGCGAGCGCATGCAGGCGCATCTGGATCCGGGCGCGGGTGACACCGTCCGGGCTGCTCGCCGCGAGCGCGGCCTCCAGCCGGTCCAGCTCCTCGATCACGGCGGCGGAGGGGTTCGCCGCACCGTCCGAGGCCAGCTCGCCGCGGAGGTGGGCCGCGAGCAGCACGGGCGTCGGCTGGTCGTAGACCAGCGAGGCCGGCAGCGTGAGGCCGGTCAGTTCGGCGAGGCGGTTGCGCAGCTGTACGGCCGTCAGTGAGTCCAGGCCGAGGTCACGGAACGCCTGCCCCGGATCGACCTCTTCCGGCCCCGGGTAGCCCAGGACCGCTGCCGCCTCGGCCCTGACCAGAGCGAGGACGAGGTTCTCGCGCTCGGTCTCGGAGAGTCCGGCCAGCCGCTCGCGCAGCTGGGGTTCGGCCGGGCTCGCCGCGTCGATGGCCGACTCACCGGTGTCCGTGGCGCTCGGCTGTTCCGCGCGCCGGCGGCGGGCCCACTCGGACATCGCGGGCAGGGCGAAGCTGAGCGGCAGGTCGCCGTCGACGCCCAGGGTGGTGGTCAGCGCGTCGAGGTCCTCGCGCTCGACCAGCTCCCAGAACTCGGCGTCCATCGTGCCGAGTTGGGCGCCCGCAGCCTCGACCTCGGCCGCCTCCGGCCAGTAACGGTGGCGCTGGAAGGCATAGGTGGGCAGGTCCACCCGGCGGGCACCGGTACCGGCGAAGAACGCCTCCCAGTCCACGGCCGCGCCGCGCACCTGGGCCTGGGCCACCGCGGCGGTCAGCGTCCGCACCTCACGACGGCCCGAACGCAGCGTCGGGGCGAAGGCGGCCGGTTCGGTGACGCAGTGCTCGCCGAGTGCCGACAGCACCCCGTCGGGGCCGAGTTCGAGGAAGGTACGGACGCCTTCACGCTCCAGCGTCTGGACGGCGTCGTGGAAGCGGACGGCCTCGCGGACGTGCCGCACCCAGTACTCGGCGGTGCGGATCTCGTCCGTGATGTCACCGGTGAGCGTGGAGACGATCGGGATCCGGGGCGCCTGGAACACCAACCCCTCCACGATGGTGCGGAACTCCGCCAGCATCGGCTCCATCAACGGCGAGTGGAACGCATGGCTCACCGTGAGCCGCTTGGTCTTACGACCCTGGGCCTCCCAGTCCGCCGCGACCTCCAGCACCGCCCGCTCATCACCCGAGATCACCACCGACGACGGACCGTTGACCGCGGCGATCCCCAACTCATAGGTGACGTACGGCAGTACCTCACCCTCGGACGCCTCGACCGCCACCATCGCACCACCGGAAGGCAGCGCCTGCATCAACCGGCCACGAGCAGCCACCAGCACAGCGGCATCCTCCAGCGACAGCACCCCCGCCACATGCGCGGCAGCGATCTCACCGATCGAATGACCCGCCAGGAAGTCCGGACGCACACCCCACGACTCCACCAGACGGAACAGCGCCACCTCGATCGCGAACAGCGCCGGCTGGGTGTACTCCGTCCGATCCAGCAGCTCGCCCGCGAACATCTCCTCACGCAGCGGACGCCCCAGATGCCGGTCCAGCTCCGCACACACCGCATCCAGAGCCGAAGCGAACACCGGGAACGCCTCGTACAGCTCGGCGCCCATCCCAGCCCGCTGACTACCCTGCCCGGTGAACAGGAAAGCGGTCTTGCCCTCGGCCGCCTTGCCCACGACGAGCTGGGCATCGGAGGAGCCCGAGGCCAGCGCGTCCAGAGCGCGGAGCGCCTCGGCCCGGTCCTCGGCGATCACCACCGCGCGGTGGTCCAGGGCCGCGCGGCTGGTGGCCAGCGAGTAGGCCACGTCGGAAGGCACCGACGAGGACTGCGCCGCCAGCCGGTCGCGGAGCCGCGCCGCCTGCGCGCGCAGGGCGGCGTCGTTCTTACCGGAGAGCAGCCACGGCAGGACCGCCGGAGCAAGGTGGCCGTCCGCCGCAGGGGCGGCGGGGGTCTCGGCGGGGGCCTGCTCCAGGATGGTGTGGGCGTTGGTGCCGCTGATGCCGAAGGAGGACACCGCCGCGCGGCGCGGACGGCCGGTCTCGGGCCAGGGCCGCGCCTCGGTCAGCAGCGAGACCGCGCCCGCCGACCAGTCCACGTGCGAGGTGGGCTCGTCGATGTGCAGGGTCTGCGGAAGCATGCCGTGCTCCATCGCGAGCACCATCTTGATCACGCCCGCGACACCGGCGGCGGCCTGGGTGTGGCCGAGGTTGGACTTCACTGATCCCAGCCAGACGGGCTGGTCCTCGGGGCGGTGCTGACCGTAGGTGGCGAGCAGCGCCTGCGCCTCGATCGGGTCGCCGAGGGTGGTGCCCGTACCGTGGCCCTCCACCGCGTCCACCTGGTCGGACGTCAGTCCGGCGTTGGCCAGTGCCTGCTTGATCACGCGCTGCTGGGACGGACCGTTCGGCGCCGTCAGACCGTTCGAAGCGCCGTCCTGGTTCACGGCGGAGCCTCGGACGACCGCCAGCACCGGGTGCCCGTTGCGCTGGGCGTCGGAGAGCCGCTCGACCACCAGCAGCCCGACGCCTTCGGCCATGTTGGTGCCGTCGGCGGCACCGGCGAAGGACTTGCAGCGGCCGTCCGCCGCCAGGCCGCGCTGGCGGCTGAACTCGATCAGCGTGCCGGGGTTGGGCATCACCGTGACGCCGCCGGCCACGGCCAGCGTGCACTCGCCGGTCCGCAGTGCCTGCACCGCCAGGTGGAGCGCGACCAGCGAGGCCGAGCAGGCGGTGTCCACGGTGACGGCCGGACCCTCAAGGCCGTAGGTGTAGGAGAGTCGGCCGGACATCACGCTGGCGGTGTTGCCGGTGCCGAGGTGGCCTTCGAAGCTCTCGGCCGACCGCATCAGGACCGGTACGTAGTCCTGGCCGTTGGTGCCGACGAACACACCGGTCCGGCTGCCGCGCAGGGACTCCGGGTCGATGCCCGCCCGCTCGAAGGCCTCCCAGGAGACCTCGAGCAGCAGCCGCTGCTGGGGATCCATGGCGAGCGCCTCGCGCGGCGAGATACCGAACAGGGCGGCGTCGAACCGGTCGGCCTCGTTCAGGAAGCCGCCCTCGCGGGTGTAGGCGGTGCCCTGGGCGTCCGGGTCCGGGTCGTACAGGCCCTCGATGTCCCAGCCACGGTCAGCCGGGAAGCCGGAGACCGCGTCACCGCCGGAGGCCAGCAGCTGCCAGAGGTCCTCCGGGGAGTTCACCTCGCCGGGGAAGCGGCAGCCCATGGCGACGATCGCGATCGGCTCGCGGGCCTTGTCCTCCAGGTCGCGCAGCCGGTCATGGGCATCGTCGAGGTCCTTCAGGACACGCTTGAGGTATTCACGGAGCTTGTCTTCATTGGCCATCGGAACGCTGCCCATTCGAATCGTCGGGTTGGAGGCTGAGGGGGTTGCGGAGGAGTGCGTCCAATGCGCTCAGCCCCTGCCGAACTTCTTGTCGATGTAGTCGAAGATCTCGTCGTCGGAGGCGTCCTCGTCGAGTGCCGCCGAACCCGCCTCCCCGGCCTGGGCGTTGGCCTCGTTCCAGGTGGTGAGCAGAGCCTGGAGGCGGGCCGCGATCCGGGTGTGGGCGGTGTCGTCGGAGAGCCCGGCGGCCGCGAGCGACGCGAGCGAGGTCTCCAGACGGCCCAGTTCCTCGATCAGTTGCGGCTCCGCCCCGGTGGCGCCGGGGGCCACCTCGCCCCGCAGGTACTCGGCCAGCAGGGCGGGCGTCGGGTAGTCGAACACGAGCGTCGCCGGCAGGCGCAGCCCCGTGGCGGTGTTGAGGCGGTTGCGCAGCTCGACGGCCGTGAGGGAGTCGAAGCCCAGTTCGCGGAAGGCCTGCCCGCCGCCGACCAGGTCCACCGAGGAGTAGCCGAGGACGGCGACCACGTGGCCGCGGACCAGGTCGAGCAGCACGCGCTCCTGCTCGGCGGTCGAGAGGTCCGCCAACTTCCGGGCCAGGCTGGCCGGTTCGGCTTCCGCGGTGGCGGCGACCGCCGCTGCGGCTCGCCGTACCGGGACCCGGACCAGGCCGTGGAACAGCGTCGGAAGGGCGCCCGGGGTGGCCGCGAGAGCGCGCAGTGCCTTCACGTCCAGGTGCATGGGCACCAGTACCGGCTCACCCGGCACCGTCAGGGCGGTGTCGAAGAGCGTCAGGCCCTGCTCGGCGGTCATCGCCAGCACCCCGCCGCGCGCCGACCTGGCGAGGTCGACCTCGCTCAGCCGGCCTGCCATTCCCCGGCGTTCGGCCCACAGGCCCCAGGCCAGGGAGACCGCGGTGAGACCGCGGGCGCGGCGGTGACGCGCCAGCGTGTCCAGGAACACGTTCGCCGCACCGTAGTTGCCGACGCCCGCGCCGCCGAGGGTGCCGGCGGCGGCCGAGAACAGGACGAAGGCGGAGAGGTCCAGGTGCTCGGTGAGCTCGTGCAGGTTGACCGCCGCGTCCACCTTGGGACGCAGCACCCGGTCCACGCGCTCCGGGGTGAGCGCGCCGATCACGCCGTCGTCCAGTACCGCGGCCGTGTGGACCACCGCCGTGAGCGGATGCTCAGCGGGAACCCCGGCCAGCAGGGCGGCCAGCGCCTCCCGGTCGGCCGTGTCGCAGGCGGCGATGGTCGCCTCGGCGCCCAACTCGGCCAGTTCGGCCACCAGTTCCGTGGCCCCCTCGGCAGCGGGGCCGCGGCGGCTGGTGAGCAGCAGGTGCCTGACTCCGTGTTCGGTCACCAGGTGGCGGGCCAGCAGGGCGCCCAGTCCGCCGGTGGCTCCCGTGATCAGCACGGTGCCCTGCGGGTCCAGCGGCCGGGCCGCCGGGGTGTCGGTGTCCTCCACGACCGGGATCCTGGCCAGTCGGGGCACCAGGGCGGTACCCGCGCGGAGGGCGAACTCGCTCTCCCCGGCGGAGACCGCGGTCGGCAGTCCCGGCAGCAGTCGGCGGGAGGCCTCGTCGTCGTCCAGGTCCAGCAGGACGAACCGGTCGTGGTTCTCGGTCTGTGCCGCCCGGACCAGGCCCCAGAGCGGTGCGTGGACCGGATCCGCCTCGGTGTCCTCGGAGGTCGCGACCGCGCCCTCGGTCACCAGGACCAGTCGGCCGGCGGAGAGCCGGTCGTCGGCGAGCCAGTCCTGCAGCAGGGCGAGGGTGCGGTGCGTGGCCGCGTACACGGCGGGCACCAGGTCCTGCGCGGCGCCGTCGGCCGCCGTGCAGGCCACCAGGACGGTGTCCGGTACGGGACCGCCGTCCGCCACCGCCGCCGAGAGCGCGGGCAGGTCGGCGTAGGAGTCGACGCGGGCGCCGGCGGCTTCCAGGGCGTGGCCGAGCTTGAAGTCGTCGGCGCCGAGCACGGCCCAGTGGCCGCCGGTCGCCGTCGGCTGCGGGACGGCCAGCGGCGTCCACTCCACCCGGAGGAGAGCATCATGCCGGGCGGCCGCGTTGGTCCCAGCGAGCTGCTCCGCCGAGACGGGACGCAGGACGAGGGACTCCACGGAGGCGACGGGCGCGCCCGTGCCGTCGGCCACGGCCAGGGAGACCGCGTCCGGCCCGGACGGCGTCAGACGGACCCGCAGTTCGGAGGCCTCGGTGGCGTGCAGGGCGAAACCGTTCCAGGCGAACGGCCGGCGGGCCTGGGGCTCCTCATCGGCCGTGTTGCCGGCCGTGTCACCGGTCGCGAGCGCCAGGGACTGCAGGGCGGCGTCCAGGAGCGCCGGGTGCAGACCGTAGCCGCCCGCCTCGGCCAGCAGGCCTTCCGGCAGGCCGACCTCGGCGTACACCTCGTCACGGTACTGCCAGGCCCTGCGCAGCCCCTGGAAGGCCGGACCGTACAGCAGCCCGGCCTGCGCCAGCCGCTCGTAGTGGCCCGCCACCGGCAGCTCGACGGCGTCGGCGGGGGGCCAGCTGCCGGAATCGAGCGGTGCGGCGGGGGCGGTGGCGGCGCTGAGGGTGCCGCCGGCGTGCCGGGTCCAGAGCGCCGAACCGGTGGCGTCCTCCGGCCGCGCGTACAGGTTCAGTGCGCGGCGTCCCGACGCGTCGGGTCCGCCCACCACGAGCTGCAGCTGGAGGCTGCCCTCCTCGGGCAGGACCAGCGGGACTTCGAGGGTGAGCTCCTCGACCAGACCGCAGCCGACCTGGTCCCCGGCGCGTACGGCCAGCTCGACGAAGGCCGTGCCCGGCAGCAGTACGGTGTCGCCCACCGCGTGGTCGGCCAGCCAGGGGTGGGTGCGCAGCGAGAGCCGACCGGTGAACAGGAAGCCGTCGGAGTCGGGGAGTTCGACGGCCGCGCCCAGCAGCGGATGCTCGGCGGAGGCGAGACCGGCCGACGCGACGTCCGCCGTCCCGGTGCCGGACGGTTCCACCCAGTACCGCTGGCGCTGGAAGGCGTAGGTCGGCAGGTCCACCCGGCGGGCGCCGTGCTCGGTGAAGAACGGCTGCCAGTCGATGGCGATGCCGCGTACCTGGGCCTCGGCGAAGGAGGTGAACAGCCGCTCCAGGCCGCCCTCCTGGCGGCGCAGGGTGCCGAAGGCGGTGGCGTCGCGGCCGGTCCGCTCGATGCTCTCCTGCACCGCCATGGCGAGCACGGGGTGCGCGCTGACCTCGACGAAGGTGCCGACGCCGTGGTCCTCCAGCAGTGCGCGCGTCGCGTCCGCGAACTCCACCGTGGCACGGAGGTTGGTGTACCAGTACTCGGCATCCATACCCGAGCCGTCGACCAGCTCACCGGTCACCGTGGACAGCAGCGGCACCCGACCCGCACGCGGGGTCACGCCCTGCAGAACATCCAGCAGTTCGCTGCGGATCGACTCCACCTGCGCCGAGTGCGAGGCGTAGTCCACCGGCACCCGGCGGGCGCGAACGCCGTCCGCCTCACAGGAGGCGATCAGCTCATCCAGCGCGGCCGGCTCACCCGAAACCACCACCGACGACGGCCCGTTCACCGCCGCGACCGAGATCCGCGCCCCACCCCACACCGTCAGCCGCTCACGCACCGCCTCCACCGGCAACGCGACCGACACCATCCCACCACGACCCGCAAGCCCACCAGCGATGGCCCGACTGCGCAGCGCCACCACACGCGCGCCGTCCTCCAGCGACAACGCACCCGCCACCACAGCAGCGGCGATCTCACCCTGCGAGTGACCGACCACCACCGACGGCTCCACACCCGCAGCACGCCACACCTCGGCGAGCGAGACCATCACGGCCCACAGCACCGGCTGGACCACATCCACCCGCTCCAGCCACGCCTCACCCACCTCGCCACGCACAACGTCCAGCAGCGACCAGTCCGTGTGGGACTCAAGCGCGGCCGCACACTCCCCCATCCGCTCCGCGAACACCACAGAGCTCTCCAGAAGCTCCACCGCCATCGCCGCCCACTGCGACCCCTGCCCCGGGAAGACGAACGCCACCTTCCCCGCCGAACCGGCCACGCCCTGGACCACACCCGCACCCGGCTCACCGGACGCCAGCGCCTCCAGACCCCGAACAGCAGCCTCACGGTCACCCGCGACCACCACCGCCCGATGCTCGAACCCGGCCCGGGACGCCACCAACGAGTAACCCACATCCGCCAGCGACAGCTCCGACCGCTCCGCCAGGTGCACACTCAACCGCGCAGCCTGCCCCCGCAGGGCGGACTCGGTGCGACCCGACAACAGGAGCGGGGCGACCGTGTCGGTGGCCCGGGGGGTGTCAGCCGCCGGAACCGAGGGCGCCTGCTCCAGGATGGTGTGGGCGTTGGTGCCGCTCATACCGAAGGAGGACACCGCCGCGCGGCGCGGGCGGCCGGTCTCCGGCCACGGCCGGGAATCGGCCAGCAGTTCCACGGCACCGGCGGACCAGTCCACGTGCGGCGAGGGCTGGTCGATGTGCAGGCTCTGCGGCAGCGTGCCGTGCTCCATGGCGAGCACCATCTTGATCACGCCCGCGACACCGGCGGCGGCCTGGGTGTGGCCGATGTTGGACTTCACCGATCCCAGCCAGAGCGGCGATGCCGCGTCACGGTCCTGGCCGTAGGTGGCGAGCAGGGCCTGGGCCTCGATCGGGTCGCCCAGTCGCGTCCCCGTACCGTGCGCCTCCACCGCGTCGATCTCCTCGGCCGTGAGGCGGGCGTTCGCCAGGGCCTGGCGGATGACGCGCTGCTGGGAGGGGCCGTTGGGGGCCGTCAGACCGTTCGAGGCACCGTCCTGGTTGATCGCGCTCCCGCGTACCACCGCCAGGACCGGGTGGCCGTTGCGCTCCGCGTCCGACAGCCGCTCCACCAGCAGCATGCCGACACCCTCACCCCAGCCGGTACCGTCCGCGTCGGCCGAGAACGCCCGGCAGCGGCCGTCCTCGGCCAGGCCGCGCTGGCGGCTGAAGGAGACGAACGCGCCCGGCGAGGACATCACCGTCACACCGCCGGCCAGCGCCATGGTGCACTCGCCGCCGCGCAGCGCCTGCACCGCCATGTGGAGGGCGACCAGTGAGGAGGAGCAGGCGGTGTCGACCGACACCGCCGGACCTTCCAGGCCGAAGGTGTACGAGAGCCGGCCCGAGACCACGCTCGCGGCGTTGCCCGTGCCGAGGAAACCGCCGAGCTCCTCGGAGGCGTCCATGGCGAGCTGGAGGTAGTCCTGCCCGTTGGTGCCGACGAACACACCGGTCCGGCTGCCGCGCAGGGACTCCGGGTCGATGCCCGCCCGCTCGAAAGCCTCCCAGGAGGTCTCGAGCAGCAGGCGCTGCTGCGGGTCCATCGCCAGCGCCTCACGCGGCGAGATCCCGAAGAACGTCGGATCGAACTCGGCCACGTCGTAGAGGAACCCGCCCTCCCGGGTGTAGGCCGTGTTCGCCTGCTCCGCGTCACCGCTGTACAGCGCCTCCAGGTCCCAGCCACGGTCGGTCGGGAAGCCGGAGATCGCGTCCGTCCCCGTCGCCAGCAGCTGCCACATGTCCTCGGGAGTACGGACCCCGCCCGGGAAACGGCAGCTCATCGCGACGATCGCGATCGGCTCGTCGTCCACGAGGCCGCTCAGTACGGGCAACCCGGACCGGTCGTCGGCGCCGCCGAGCAGCTCGGACCGCAGGTGGTCGGCCAGCGCGCGCACCGAGGGGTAGTCGAACACCACCGTGGCGGGCAGCGCCAGGCCGGTCGAGGTGGCCAGCAGGTTGCGGAACTCGACGGCGGTCAGCGAGTCGAATCCGAGTTCCCTGAACGCCTTGCCGACCTCGATGCCCTCCGGGTCGGCGTAGCCGAGGACGGTCGCCACATTGGTGCGCACCAGGTCAAGGAGCGCGGTGTCCCGTTCGGCCTCGGAGAGGCCCGCGAGCCGCTGCGTCAGAGCGGTCGGGCCGCCGGTCGCCGACCGGTCGCCGACGGCCTCGTCGATCGCCCGGCGGGCCTCCGGCAGCTCGTCGAGCAGCCGGCTGGGGCGAGTTGCGACGAACGAGGGGGCGAAGCGCTCCCAGACGAAGTCGGCCGCGGTCACGGTCACGTCGTCGGCGGACAGTGCCCGGTGCAGGAAGGCGATTCCCAACTCCCGTGCCATGGCGGGGAGTCCACCCCGGTGCAGGCGCTCTTCGAGGGTGCGGTCGGTGGCCATGCCGCTCCCGGCCCAGGGGCCCCAGGCGATGGAGGTGGCGGCCAGACCGTCCGCCCGGCGCTGCTCGGCGAGCGCGTCCAGGAAGGCGTTCGCGGCGGCGTAGTTGCCCTGACCCGCGCTGCCGATGACACCTGCCACGGAGGAGAACAGGACGAAGGCGGAGAGGTCGGAGGTCAGTTCGTGCAGGTTGAGCGCGGCGTCCACCTTGGGACGGGCCACGGTCGCGAACCGCTCGGGCGTCAGACCGTCCACCACACCGTCGTCCAGCACACCGGCGGTGTGGAACACCGCCGACACCTCAACGGTGGCGAGCAGCTCAGCCAGCGCCTCACGGTCGGCCACATCACACGCGGCCACCGTGACGGTTGCGCCCAACTCGGCCAGCTCATCACGCAGTTCGACCGCACCGGGAGCCTCCAGACCACGACGGCTGGTCAGCACCAGGTGCTCGGCACCGTTACGGGCCAGCCAGCGCGCAACCTCCGCACCCAACGCACCCGTACCACCCGTCACCAGAACCGTCCCGGACGGCTTCCAGGCGACGCCCTCGCCACGCACGGCCCGCACCAGACGACGGGCGAACACACCCGACGCCCGCACCGCGACCTGATCCTCACCACCCGCCAGCACACCCGCCAGCCGCGACAGCGCACGCTCGTCCAGCACCTCCGGCAGATCGACCAGACCACCCCAACGCTCCGGATGCTCCAGCGCCACCACCCGGCCAAGCCCCCAGACCTGAGCCTGAGCCGGGCTGCCGAGCCGGTCACTGCGACCGGTCGACACCGCACCCCGCGTCACACACCACAGCGGAGCAGCGATACCGGCATCACCCAGCGCCTGTACCAGCGCCAGCGTCCCTGCCACACCGTCGGACACCGTCGGCAGTGCCAGCACCCCGGAGACCGGAGTTCCGTCCGCTGCCTTCCGTAGGCGCACGGCGGTCTCCGCGCGATCCGTACCGAGCTCGACCGGGCGGACGTCCGCACCGCGTTCGGCCAGGATCCGGACCACGGCCGTCGCAGCGGCGTCCTCGGCCGGAGCCGCCACCAGCCAGGTACCCGACAGCCCGCTCGGGGCCGGGTCGGCGATCGGCTTCCAACTGACCTGGTAGCGCCAGCCGTCCACCGTGGACTCGGTACGGCTCTGCCGACGCCAGGCCGACAGAGCGGGCAGGAGCGTGCCCAGCTCGCCGTCACCGTCGACCTGCAGGGTGGCGGCCAGGGCGTCAAGGTCCTCGCGCTCCACGGCTTCCCAGAACCGCGCGTCCACCTCGTCCACCGCAGCGGCCGGCCGGGCCGCCGACTCCAGCCAGTACCAGTCGTGCTGGAAGGCATAGGTGGGCAGGTCGACGCGCCGTGCGCCGCGACCGGCGAAGACCGCCTGCCAGTCGATGACCGCACCACGGACGTACACCTGGGCGAGGGCGGTCGTCAGCGCCCGCACCTCGGGACGGCCCGCGCGCAGCACCGGCGCGAAGGCCGCGTCCTCGGTAGCGCTCTCCTGGCCCATCGCGGACAGGACGCCGTCCGGACCCAACTCCAGGAAGGTACGGACTCCTTCGGCCTCCAGTGCCTGGACGGCGTCGTGGAAGCGGACGGCGTCACGGACGTGGCGCACCCAGTACTCGGCGGTGCGCAGCTCACCGGTGACCTCACCGGTGAGGGTGGACACGATCGGGATCCTCGGCTCGCCGAAGGTCAGCCCCTCGGCAAGCGCACGGAACTCGGCCAGCATGCCGTCCATCAACGGCGAGTGGAAGGCATGGCTGACGGTGAGCCGCTTGGTCTTGCGACCGTCGGCGGCCAGCTTCTCCGCAACCGCCAGCACTGCCTGCTCGGCACCGGAAATGACCACGGAGGTCGGGCCGTTGACGGCGGCGATCCCCAACTCGTCGGTCAGCAGCGGCAGTACCTCGTCCTCGGTGGCCTGCACCGCCACCATCGCGCCACCGGTGGGCAGTGCCTGCATCAGCCGGCCGCGAGCGGCGACCAGAGTGGCGGCGTCCGCCAACGACAGCACACCCGCCACGTGCGCGGCAGCGATCTCACCGATCGAATGACCGGCCAGGAAGTCCGGCCGTACGCCCCACGCCTCCACCAGACGGAACAGCGCCACCTCGATGGCGAACAGCGCCGGCTGGGTGTAGGCGGTCTGGTCGAGCAGCTCGCCCGCGAACATCTCCTCGCGCAGCGGACGCTCCAGATGCCGGTCCAGCTCCGCGCACACGGCGTCGAGGGCAGAGGCGAACACCGGGAACGCCTCGTACAGCTCCCGGCCCATCCCGACCCGCTGGCTGCCCTGGCCGGTGAACAGCAGGGCGAGCTTTCCGCCGGTCCCGGCGGAGCGGACGATCCCGGCGGCCGGGTCTCCGGCTGCCAGCGCCCGCAGCGTGCGGGTGAGTTCCTCGCGGTCCTCGGCCACCAGCAGTGCCCGGCGGTCCAGGGTGGCTCGGGTGGTGGCCAACGAGTAGGCGATATCGGCGAGTTCGGCCTCCGGCCGGGTCTCGACGAAGGACAGCAGCCGGCCGGCCTGTGCTCGCAGGGCGTCCTCGCTCTTCGCGGAGAGCAACCACGGCAGCACGGCGGAACGTACCGGATCGACGTCTGTGGACGTCGGCTGTTCGGCGGGCTCGGGGGCCTGCTCGATGATGGTGTGCGCGTTGGTGCCGCTGATGCCGAAGGAGGAGACCGCGGCTCGGCGCGGGCGTCCGGTCTCGGGCCAGGGACGGGCCTCGGTGAGCAGTTCGACGGCGCCCGCCGACCAGTCCACGTTGGGCGAGGGTTCGTCCACGTGCAGGGTCTGCGGCAGCGTGCCGTGCCGCATGGCCATCACCATCTTGATGATGCCCGCGACACCGGCGGCGGCCTGGGTGTGGCCGATGTTGGACTTCACCGAGCCCAGCCACAGCGGCGAGGCCCCGTCACGGTCCTGGCCGTAGGTGGCGAGCAGCGCCTGCGCCTCGATCGGGTCACCGAGCGTGGTGCCGGTGCCGTGCGCCTCGACCGCGTCGACCTCGTCGGCCGAGAGCCCGGCGCCGGCCAGGGCCTGGCGGATGACGCGCTGCTGGGAGGGGCCGTTGGGAGCGGTCAGCCCGTTGGAGGCGCCGTCCTGGTTGACGGCGCTTCCCCGGACCACGGCCAGGATGGGGTGGTTGTTGCGCCGGGCGTCGGAGAGGCGTTCGACCAGCAGCATGCCGACACCCTCGCCCCAGCCCGTGCCGTCCGCCGCAGCGGCGAAGGACTTGCACCGGCCGTCGGCCGAGAGGCCGCGCTGGCGGCTGAAGTCGACGAAGGTCTCGGGGGTGCCCATCACGGTGACACCGCCGGCCAGTGCCATGGTGCACTCGCCGTTGCGCAGTGCCTGGATCGCCCAGTGCAGGGCAACCAGTGAGGAGGAGCAGGCGGTGTCGACCGTGACGGCCGGGCCCTCCAGACCGAGCGTGTAGGCGACACGGCCGGAGGCGATGCTGCCCGAGTTACCCGTGCCGAGGTAGCCCTCCACACCGTCCGGCAGCTCACCGACACCCGTGGCGTAGTCGTGGTACATCACACCCGCGAACACACCGGTACGGCTGCCGCGCACGGTCGCCGGGTCGATCCCCGCCCGCTCGAACGCCTCCCAGGAAGTCTCAAGCAGGAGCCGCTGCTGCGGGTCCATCGCGATCGCCTCACGCGGCGAGATCCCGAAGAACGTCGGGTCGAACAGACCCGCGTCATGCAGGAACCCCCCCTCACGGGCATACGAGGTGCCCTGGTGATCCGGATCCGGGTGATAGAGACCATCGAGATCCCAGCCACGACCCGTCGGGAACCCCGAGACCGCGTCCCTGCCCTCGAACACCAGCCGCCACAGATCCTCCGGCGACTCCACACCACCCGGATAACGGCAGCTCATCCCGACGATCGCGACCGGCTCGTCATCCAGCACCACCACCGGAGCGGCAACCGACGCCCCGGCCTCCTCACCCACCAGCTCCGACCGCAGGAAAGCGGCCAACGCGGCAGGACTCGGATAGTCGAACACCAGCGTCGCCGGAAGCCGCAGACCCGTCACACCGTTCAGCTCATTGCGCAGCTCGACCGCCGTCAGCGAATCGAACCCCAGCTCCTTGAACGCCCGACCCGCCTCCACCGCAGCCGCATCCGCATAACCCAGCACCGACGCCACCCGCGCACACACCAGATCGAGCAGCGCTTCCTCGCACTCGGCAGCGGACAGCCCGGCCAGACGGCTGACCAGCTCCGAGCCGCCCGTCGAGCCAGCCCGCACCGCGCGGCGGGCCGGGACACGGACCAGTCCGCGCAGCAGTGGCAGGACTTCCCTGCCGGAGTCCGCTCGGAGCGCGGCCAGGTCGAGCCTGATCGGCAGCAGGGACGCGTCGGCGGCGGCAGTTCCGGCGTCGAACAGGGAGAGGCCTTCGGTGGTGGAGAGCCCCTGTACTCCCGAGCGGGTCATCCGGTCGACATCGCCGCTGCCCAGGCCGGCCGCCATACCGGTCGCCGTTCCGGCACCTTCGGCCCACAGACCCCAGGCGAGGGAGGTCGCCGGGAGTCCGGCAGCCCGGCGGCGGGCCGCGAGGGCGTCCAGGAAGACGTTGGCGGCGGCGTAGTTGGCCTGGCCCGGACCTCCGAAGGTGCCGGCGGCGGAGGAGAACAGGACGAAGGCGGTCAGGTCGAGACCGGCGGTGAGCCGGTGCAGGTTCCAGGCCGCGTCCATCTTCGGGCGCAGCACGGTGTCGATGCGGTCGGGGGTCAGCGAGGGGACGGTGCCGTCGTCCAGCACACCGGCGGTGTGCACGATTCCCCGCAGCGGGAACTCCGCCGGGACGGACGCCAGCACCTCCGCCAGCGCCTCCCGGTCGGCGACGTCGCACGCCGCCCAGTGGACCTCGGCACCCGACTCGCGCAGCGCGGCGGTCAGTTGTGCCGCGCTCTCCGACTCGCCACCGCTGCGCGAGACCAGCAGCAGGCTTCGGATGCCGTGTTCGGCCGCCAGGTGGCGGGCGACCAGACCGCCGAGGGTGCCGGACGCACCGGTCACCAGGACCGTACCGCTCGCGTCGAACCCCGGTGCGGCGGCGGATGCTTCGACGCGTGCCAGACGAGGGGCCCGTACGGCGCCGTCGCGGATCGTGAACTCCGGTTCGCCCGAGGCGAGTGCCCCCGCCAGGAGCTCGGCGGCGGCACCCTGGGCGTCGAGGTCCACCAGCACGAAGCGGTCGGGGTTCTCCGCCTGTGCGGAGCGGACCAGACCCCAGACCGGGGCATGGGCGAGGTTCTCACCGCCCGCGGCCGCGCCACGGGTCACCAGGACCAGACGGGAGGAGGCGAACCGCTCGTCGGCCAGCCACTCCTGGATGACGCCGAGCACACCGTGCAGCGTGGCACGGGCGGTTGACGGGAGGTCGTCGCTGTCCACGGGGGCCAGCGCGAGGAAGACCTCCTCGGGCACGGATCCGCGTTCCTCAGCGGTACGGCCCAGGGTGGCGAGGTCGGCGAAGCACTCGGTGCCGGTACCGGTCGGGTCCACGCCGAGAGCCGCCCAGCGGCCCGCGGGTGCGGCCGGGACCGGCAGCACGGTCCACTCCACCCGGAACAGGGACTCCACGAACCCGCCACGCACCTGCTGGTCGCCGATCTCGCGCAGCACCAGCGACTCCACCGAGGCGACGGCCTGACCCGTCTCGTCGGCGAGCGCCAGCGAGATCGCGTTCGTGCCGGTGCGCGAGAGCCGGGCCCGCAGGACGGCGGCGCCCGAGGCGTGGAGGGTCACGCCGTTCCACGAGAACGGGATCCGGCCGCGTCCGGTGTCCTCCAGCAGGTCGACGGTGCCCAGTGCGTGCAGCGTCGAGTCCAGCAGCGCCGGGTGCAGGCCGAAGGAGGCGGCGGTGTCGTGGGCGTCCTCGGGCAGTGCCGCCTCGACGAACACCTCGTCGCCCAACTGCCAGGCGGCGCGCAGGCCCTGGAACACCGGACCGTAACCGAAGCCGAGCTCCGCCAGGCGCTCGTACAGGTCCGCCACGTCGACGGCGACCGCACCGGCCGGGGGCCACTCCGCCAGTTCGAACGAGGCCTGAGCCTGGGCACCAGGCGCGAGCACACCGGTGGCGTGCCGCGTCCAGGGCTCCTCCGCGAGCGCGTCCTCGGCCCGCGAGTGCAGACTCAGCGAACGCCGACCGCTCTCGTCCGCCGCGCCCAGCGCCAGCCGCAACTGGACGCCACCACGCTCGGGCAGCACCAGCGGCGCCTCCAGCGTCAGCTCCTCCAGCAGCCCGCAGCCGACCTGGTCACCAGCCCGGATGGCCAGCTCCACGAAGGCCGTACCCGGCAGCAGCACACTGCCCATCACCGCGTGATCAGCCAGCCACGGGTGCGACTGCACCGACAGACGACCCGTGAACACCACACCGTCGGAATCCGGCAGCTCCACACTCGCACCCAGCAGCGGATGCCCGGCCGAACCCAGCCCGATCGACGCGACATCGCCCATCGAGCCACCGCCTTCGAGCCAGTAGCGCTGGCGCTGGAAGGCGTAGGTCGGCAGGTCCACCCGGCGGGCGCCCTGGCCGGCGAAGACCGCCTGCCAGTCGACGTTCATGCCACGGACGTACGCCTGGGCGAGGGCGGTGGTCAGCGTCCGGACCTCCGGGCGGCCTGCCCGTAGTGCGGAGGCGAAGACGACCGCCTCGGTGGCACAGTCCTGGCCCATCGCGGAGAGCACCCCGTCCGGGCCCAACTCCACGAAGGTACGGACGCCTTCACGCTCCAGTGCCTGGACGGCGTCGTGGAAGCGGACCGCTTCGCGGACGTGGCGGACCCAGTACTCGGCGGTGCGGATCTCCTCGGTGATGTCACCAGTGAGGGTCGAGACGATCGGGATCCGGGGCTCGTTGAAGGTCAGCCCCTCGGCGATCGTGCGGAACTCGGCCAGCATCGGCTCCATCAGCGGCGAGTGGAACGCGTGGCTGACGGTGAGCCGCTTCGTCTTGCGACCCTGGGCCGCCAGCTGCTCCGCGACCGCCGTGACGGCCTGCTCTGCACCCGAGATCACCACCGAGGTCGGCCCGTTGACCGCCGCGATCCCCAACTCCTCGGTCAGCAGCGGCAGAACCTCATCCTCCGAGGCCTGCACCGCCACCATCGCACCACCGACCGGCAGCGCCTGCATCAACCGACCACGAGCCGCCACCAGGGCAGCGGCGTCCGCCAGCGACAGCACCCCGGCCACATGCGCGGCGGCCAGCTCACCGATCGAATGACCGGCGAGGAAGTCCGGCCGCAGGCCCCACGCCTCGACCAGACGGAACAGCGCCACCTCGATCGCGAACAGCGCCGGCTGCGTGTACCCGGTCTGGTCCAGCAGCTCGCCCGCGGACATCACCTCGCGCAGCGGACGGTCCAGGTGCCGGTCCAGTTCCGCGCAGACGGCATCCAGGGCGGCGGCGAACGCCGGAAGCTCGGCGCACAACTCCTCTCCCATGCCCAGCTGTTGGCTTCCCTGACCGGTGAACAGGAAGGCCGTCCGCCCCTCGGCCACCGTGCCCTGCACCAGGTTCGCCGCCGGCTCACCGGCCACCAGCGCACCCAGCCCGCTCACCAGCTCCGCGCGCTCACCCGCGACCACCACCGCACGACGCTCCAGCGCCGCCCGCCCGGTAGCCAACGAGTAAGCCACATCCACCAGTTCGGCATCACCCGCAGACAGCAACCGCTCCGCCTGCGCCCGCAGCGCCACCTCACCCCTCGCCGACAGCACCACCGGCACCACCGACGGCGACACACTCGCCTCAACAGCAACCGCCTCGACGGCCGGAGCCTGCTCCAGGATCGTGTGAGCGTTGGTGCCGCTCACTCCGAACGCCGATATGCCGGCCCGGCGCGGCTCGCCGGTCTCCGGCCACGGACGGGCCTCGGTGAGAAGTTCGACGGCGCCCGCCGACCAGTCCACGTGCGGAGAGGGCTGGTCGACGTGCAGGGTCTGCGGCAGGACACCGTGCCGCATGGCCATCACCATCTTGATGACGCCCGCGACACCGGCGGCCGCCTGGGTGTGACCGATGTTGGACTTCAACGAGCCCAGCCAGAGCGGACGGTCCTCAGGACGCTCCTTGCCGTAGGTGGCGAGCAGCGCCTGCGCCTCGATCGGGTCACCCAGCGTCGTGCCGGTGCCGTGCGCCTCCACCGCATCGATCTGACCGGTCGTCAGGCCGGAGTTCTCCAGTGCCTGGCGGATCACCCGCTGCTGGGAAGGGCCGTTGGGCGCCGTCAGACCGTTGGACGCACCGTCCTGGTTCACGGCGGAGCCACGGACTACGGCCAGCACCGGGTGACCGTTGCGACGGGCGTCCGACAGCCGCTCCACCAGCAGCATGCCCACGCCCTCGGACCAGCCGGTGCCGTCCGCCGAGGCGGCGAACGCCTTGCAGCGACCGTCCGAGGCCAGGCCGTGCTGGCGACTGAACTCCACGAAGACGTCCGGCGTGGCGAGGACGGTCACACCGCCGGCCAGCGCGAGCGAGCACTCACCGTTGCGCAGCGCCTGCACCGCGAGGTGGAGCGAGACCAGCGAGGAGGAGCAGGCGGTGTCCACCGTCACCGCCGGGCCCTCGAACCCGAAGGTGTAGGAGAGGCGGCCGGAGACCACGGCGGCCGCGTTCCCGGTGAGCATGTAGCCCTCGACGCCGTCCGGCAGCTCGTCCGTCACCGCGCTGTAGCCCGACGCGGAGGCGCCGACGAAGACGCCGACCGGCTTGCCGCGCAGCGAGGTGGAGTCGATACCGGCCCGCTCGAAGGCCTCCCAGGAGGTCTCGAGCAGTAGGCGCTGCTGCGGGTCCATCGCCAGCGCCTCACGCGGGCTGATCTCGAAGAACGCCGGGTCGAACCGGGCCGCCTCGTGCAGGAATCCGCCGCCGCGGGCGTAGAAGGTGCCCTGGCGGTCGGGGTCCGCGTCGTAGAGGTCGGAGAGCTTCCAGCCACGGTCGGTGGGGAACTCGCCGATGGCGTCGCCGGAGGCCGCGAGCAGCTGCCACAGGGCCTCCGGCGACTCCACGCCGCCGGGGAACCGGCAGCTCATCGCCACGATGGCGATCGGCTCCCTGGAAGCCGTGATCAGCTGCTGGTTCTGCCGGCGCAGCCGCTCGGTCTCCTTGAGGGAGGCCCGCAGCGCTGCAACGACTTTTTCGTTGGGCGTGGTCATCATGAGCTCCGCACTTCGAACGTGTCAGGATTCGTTGCTGTCGAGGGCGATGTCGATGAGGCTCGCCACGTCCATCGTGTCGATCAGGTCCAACTCATCGCCGCTGCTGGGAGTTGTGCTGTCGTCGTCGGGGTCGGCGAGCTTCAGCAGGGTCTCCAGGAGTCCCACCTCCCGGAACCGGGCCAGCGAGATGCGCTCGAGTGCCGCGCGCAGCTCGGCCTCCTGCGGGTCGAGGGCCGCCTCCCGGACGCTGTCCGGGAAGAGCTCGTCACGCAGGTGCTCGGCGAGGGCTCCGGGCGTCGGGTAGTCGAACACCGCGCTCGCCGGGAGGCGCAGCCCACAGGCCGCGTTCAGCCGGTTGCGGAGTTCGACCGCCGTCAGCGAGTCGAAGCCCAGTGCCCGGAAGGCCCTGGCCGGTTCGACCGACTGCGCGCCCGGGTAGCCGAGCACTCCGGCCACCTCGCCGCGCACCAGCTCCAGCAGCGCGCGGTCCCGGTCGGCCTCGGACAGTCCGGCCAGCCTGGCCTTCACTCCGGCCGCCTCGCCGTTCTCCCCGGTGCTCCCGGCGGCGTCCGGACCGGTGGCCGACAGCTGCCGGACCTCGGGCAGTTCGCCGATCAGCGGGCGCGGGCGGGCCGCGGTGAAGGAGGGGACGAAGCGTGCCCAGTCGACGTCGGCGACGATGCCGGTGGCCTCGCCGCTCTCCAGCGCCCGCTGGAGTCCGGTCAGGGCGGAGCCGGGCGCCATCACGGGCAGTCCGAACCGGCGCAGGTGCTCCTCCGCGGCTTCGCCGGCCGCCATGCCGGCCTCGGCCCAGGGGCCCCAGGCGATCGAGGTCCCGGCCAGGCCGCGGTCCCGGCGGGACTCGACCAGGGCGTCCAGGAAGGCGTTGGCGGCGGCGTAGGCGGCCTGGCCGCCACTGCCCCAGACACCCGCGATCGAGGAGAAGGTGACGAAGGCGTCGAGTTCGGTCCCGGCCAGCAGGGCGTCCAGGTGGGCGGCTCCGGCCGCCTTGGCCTCGATGACGGCGGCCAGGTCGGCCGGGGTGCTGTCCGTCAGGGCGGCGTCCGCGACCACTCCGGCCGCGTGGACGACGGCGGTCAGCGGCTGCTCGATCGAGGCGAGCAGGGCTGCCAGGGCCGCACGGTCGGCCACGTCGCACGCGGCGACGGTGACGTCCGTACCCGACTCGGCGAGTTCGGCGCGCAGTTCGGCCACTCCGGGCGCGTCCGGGCCGCGGCGGCTGGTGAGCACCAGGTGCTCGGCGCCGTTGCGGGCCAGCCAGCGGGCGACCTGGGCGCCGAGGGCCCCCGTACCGCCGGTGACCAGCACGCTGCCGCGCGGCTTCCAGGCGACCGCGTCGCCCCGGGTCGCGCGGACCAGCCGGCGGACGGACAGGCCCGACGGCCGCAGCGCGAGCTGGTCCTCGGCTCCGGCAGCGGTCAGGGCGACGGCCAGCAGCTCCCGCGTGCGCTCGTCGGCGGTCGGCGGGAGGTCGATGAGGCCGCCCCAGCGCTCGGGGTGTTCCAGGCCGACCACTCGGCCGAGGCCCCAGACCTGCGCCTGTACCGGGTTCGGCAGGCGATCCGACCGGCCGGTGGACACCGCGCCGCGCGTCACGCACCAGAGCGGGGAACCCACCTCGGCGTCGCCGAGCGCCTGCACCAGCAGGGCGGTGGCGGCGAGACCGGCGGGCATCCCCGGGTGCTCCGGGTGCGGGGTCTCGTCGAGCGCGAGCAGCGAGAGGACACCGGCCGGTGCGCCGCCGGCGTCGAGTTCCCCGCGCAGGTGGGCCACGACGGCGGCGCGGTCCTCGGCCTGGGTGAGGGTCAGCTGACGTACCTCGGCGCCGCGCTCGGTCAGCGTGGTGGCCGCGTCCAGGACGGCGGCGTCCTCGCTGTGCCCGGCCGGGACGACCAGCAGCCAGGTGCCGGAGACCGCGGCGGCGCCGGTCTCGGTGAGCGGCTTCCAGGTGACCCGGTAGCGCCAGCCGTCCACCGTGGACTGCTCACGGCTCTGGCGGCGCCAGGCCGTGATGGCGGGCAGGGCGGAGCTCAGCGGCTGGTCGCCGTCGAGGCCGAGGGTGGTGGTCAGGGCGTCGAGGTCCTCGCGCTCGACCAGCTCCCAGAACCGGCTGTCCACCGAGTCCGGGGCGGCGACGGGGGCTTCGGCCGCCTTCGGCCAGTAGCGGTGGCGCTGGAAGGCGTAGGTGGGCAGGTCCACCCGGCGGGCACCGGTACCGGCGAAGAACGCCTCCCAGTCCACGGCCGCGCCGCGCACCTGGGCCCGGGCCACCGCGGCGGTCAGCGTCCGCACCTCACCACGGCCCGAACGCAGCGTCGGGGCGAAGGCGGCCGGTTCGGTGACGCAGTGCTCGCCGAGTGCCGACAGCACCCCGTCCGGGCCCAACTCCACGAATGTACGGACGCCTTCACGCTCCAGCGCCTGGACGGCGTCATGGAAGCGGACGGCCTCGCGGACGTGGCGCACCCAGTACTCGGCGGTACGGATCTCCTCGGTGATGTCACCGGTGAGGGTGGAGACGATCGGGATCCGGGGCGCCTGGAACGCCAGCCCCTCCACGATCGTGCGGAACTCGGCCAGCATCGGCTCCATCAGCGGGGAGTGGAAGGCGTGGCTGACCGTGAGCCGCTTGGTCTTACGACCCTGGGCCTCCCAGTCCGCCGCGACCTCCAGCACCGCCCGCTCATCACCCGAGATCACCACCGACGACGGACCGTTGACCGCGGCGATCCCCAACTCATCGGTGACGTACGGCAGTACCTCACCCTCGGACGCCTCGACCGCCACCATCGCACCACCAGTGGGCAGCTGCTGCATCAACCGGCCACGAGCAGCCACCAGAGAAGCGGCATCCTCCAACGACAGCACCCCCGCCACATGCGCGGCAGCGATCTCACCGATCGAATGACCCGCCAGGAAGTCCGGACGCACACCCCACGACTCCACCAGACGGAACAACGCCACCTCGATCGCGAACAGCGCCGGCTGGGTGTACTCCGTCCGATCCAGCAGGCCCTCGCCGTCCGCGACGAGCATCACCTCGCGCAGCGGACGCTCCAGATGCCGGTCCAGCTCCGCGCACACCGCGTCCATCGCCTCCGCGAACGCCGGGTACGTCTCGTACAACTCCGCTCCCATGCCCAGCCGCTGACTGCCCTGGCCGGTGAAGAGGAAGGCGAACCTGCCGCCCTTGGCCGAGCCCTGGACCACGTTCGCATCGGGGTTTCCCGAGGCCAACCCCTGTACACCCCCCGCAAACCCCTCATTGTCGGCGGCCACCACCACGGCGCGGTGCTCCAGTGCGGAACGCGTCGTGGCCAGCGAGTACGCCAGATCGAGCAGCCCGGACGGGTCCCCGGCTCCGGCCGCCCAGGACGCCAGCCGGCTCGCCTGCGCCCGCAGTGCCTCCTCGCTGCGGGCCGACACCAGCAGCGGCAGCACGGTACGGACTCCGGGGTCGCGCGGCTCGGTGGGCCGGACGGGTGCCTGCTCCAGGACGACATGGGCGTTGGTTCCGCTCATCCCGAAGGAGGACACGCCCGACCGGCGCGGACGGCCGGTCTCCGGCCACCGGGCGGCCTCGGTGAGCAGTTCGACCGCACCCGCCGACCAGTCGACCTGGGCGGACGGCGCGTCGATGTGCAGGCTCTGCGGCAGCGTGCCGTGCTCCATGGCGAGCACCATCTTGATCACGCCCGCGACACCGGCGGCGGCCTGGGTGTGGCCGATGTTGGACTTCACCGAACCCAGCAGGAGCGGACGGTCCTCAGGACGGTCCTTGCCGTAGGTGGCGAGCAGCGCCTGCGCCTCGATCGGGTCGCCCAGTGCCGTGCCCGTACCGTGCGCCTCCACCGCGTCGACCTCGTCGGGCGACAGCCCGGCGCTGGCGAGCGCCTGGCGGATGACACGCTGCTGGGAGGGGCCGTTGGGGGCGGTGAGGCCGTTGCTGGCGCCGTCCTGGTTGACGGCGCTTCCCCGCACGATGGCCAGTACCGGGTGGCCGTTGCGCTCGGCGTCGGAGAGCCGTTCGACGAGGAGCATGCCGACGCCCTCGCCCCAGCCCGTGCCGTCGGCGGCGGCGGCGAAGGGCTTGCACCGGCCGTCCGCCGCCAGGCCGCGCTGGCGGCTGAACTCGATGAAGGCGCCCGGCGTGGACATCACGGTGACACCGCCGGCCAGCGCCAGCGAGCACTCGCCGCTGCGCAGCGCCTGTGCCGCGAGGTGGAGCGCGACCAGCGAGGAGGAGCAGGCGGTGTCGACGGTGACCGCCGGGCCCTCAAGCCCGAAGGTGTAGGAGAGGCGGCCGGAGACCACGCTGGCCGCGGTGCCCGTGCCGAGCTGGCCCTCCAGTCCGTCCGGCGAGTTCGCCGCGACGGTGAGGTAGTCCTGCCCGTTGGTGCCGACGAACACACCGGCCTGGCTGCCGCGCAGGGACTCCGGGTCGATGCCCGCCCGCTCGAAGGCCTCCCAGGAGGTCTCGAGCAGCAGGCGCTGCTGCGGGTCCATCGCCAGCGCCTCGCGCGGCGAGATACCGAAGAACGTCGGATCGAACTCGGCCACGTCGTAGAGGAACCCGCCCTCCCGGGTGTAGGCCGTGTTCGCCTGCTCCGCGTCACCGCTGTACAGCGCCTCCAGGTCCCAGCCACGGTCGGTCGGGAAGCCGGAGATCGCGTCCGTCCCCGTCGCCAGCAGCTGCCACATGTCCTCGGGAGTGCGGACACCGCCCGGGAAGCGGCAGCTCATCGCGACGATCGCGATCGGCTCGTCATCGGCCTCACTCTGCGGTACCGGCTGCGCGGCCACGGTCTCCTGACCGAAGAACTCCGTCCGCAGGTACTGGGACAGCGCGTTCGAGGTCGGGTAGTCGAAGACCAGGGTGGTCGGGAGGCTCAGTCCGGTGACGGCACCCAGGCGGTTGCGCAGCTCGACGGCGGTGAGCGAGTCGAAGCCCAGCTCGCGGAACGCCCGTCCCGCGTCCACCGCTTCGGGCGCACCGTAGCCGAGCACGGCGGCGACCTCGGTGCGGACCAGGTCGAGCAGAGCGGCGCCGCGTTCGGTCTCCGAGAGGGCGGCGAGGCGCTGGGCGAGGGGGCTGCGCTGGGCGGACGCCTCGGGCGCGGCCTTCGCGAGCGCCTCGCGGGCCTCGGGAATCTCGTCGAACAGGGTGGTGGCACGGGGCGAGGCACCCGGGTCGGCCAGCAGTACCTCCCAGGCGATGTCGGCGACCGCGACCGTGGTGTCGCCGTTCTCCAGCGCCTGGTGCAGGGCGGCGATCGCCGACTCGGGGGTCATCGGCGGGACACCCTCGCGGCGCAGCCGCTCTTCGAGGGTGCGGTCGGTGGCCATGCCGCTCCCGGCCCAGGGACCCCAGGCGATGGAGGTGGCGGCGAGGCCGTCGGCCCGGCGCTGCTCGGCGAGCGCGTCCAGGAAGGCGTTGGCGGCGGCGTAGTTGCCCTGGCCGGCGTTGCCGATCGTGCCTGCGGTGGAGGAGAAGAGGACGAAGGCGGAGAGGTCGGAGGTCAGTTCGTGCAGGTTGAGCGCGGCGTCCGCCTTCGGGCGGGCCACGGTGGCGAACCGCTCGGGCGTCAGGCCGTCCACCATGCCGTCATCGAGCACACCGGCGGTGTGGAACACCGCCGACACCTCGACGGTGGCGAGCAGCTCGGCGAGCGCCCCACGGTCGGCCACATCGCACGCGGCCACCGTGACGGTTGCACCCAACTCGGCCAGTTCATCGCGCAGTTCGACCGCACCGGGGGCATCCAGGCCCCGGCGGCTGGTCAGCACCAGGTGCTCGGCTCCGTTACGGGCCAGCCAGCGCGCGACCTCCGCACCGAGGGCACCCGTCCCGCCGGTGACCAGGACCGTGCCGGACGGCTTCCAGGCCACGGACTCACCTCGCGGGGCCCGGGCGAGGCGCCGGGCATGGACACCCGAGGCTCGTACGGCGACCTGGTCCTCGCCGCCGGTGAGCACACCCGCCAGCCGGGCGAGGGCAAGCCCGTCCAGCGTCTCCGGCAGGTCGACCAGACCGCCCCAGCGGTCGGGGTGCTCCAGTGCCACCACCCGGCCAAGTCCCCAGACCTGGGCCTGAGCCGGGCTGCCGAGCCGGTCGCTACGGCCGGTCGACACCGCACCCCGCGTCACGCACCACAGCGGGGCAGCGATGCCCGCGTCACCCAGTGCCTGGACAAGAGTCGCGGTGAGCGCGGCAGTCCCGTCCTCGCCCAGGGCGAGCAGAGACAGCACACCCGCGACCGCCGTCCCGTCCACGACCGCGCCGCGCAGCAGCTCGGCCATCGCACCGCGATCGGTACCGACCGGCTCGACCCGGCACACATCCACGCCCCGAGCGGTCAGCATCCCGACCACGGCCGCCGCAGCGGCGTCCTCGGCCGGAGCCACCACCAGCCAAGTCCCCGACAGCGCACCCGAGGCAGCGTCGGTGACCGGCTTCCAGGTGACCCGGTAGCGCCA
This sequence comes from Kitasatospora sp. HPM-01-4, assembly GCF_051374625.1. NCBI lineage: Bacteria > Bacillati > Actinomycetota > Actinomycetes > Kitasatosporales > Streptomycetaceae > Kitasatospora > Kitasatospora sp. HPM-01-4. The sequence continues at coordinate 373,504 of NZ_JBPQGP010000005.1, forward strand.
GCCGTCCACCGTGGACTGCTCACGGCTCTGCCTGCGCCAGGCCGACAGAGCAGGCAGCAGCGCGCCCAACTCGTCGCCGTCCGCCAGCTGCAGGGTCGCGGCCAGGGTGTCCAGGTCCTCGCGCTCGACGGCCTCCCAGAAGCGGGCGTCCGCCTCGTCGGCCGGCGTCGCCGTCGCGGCGGCGGACCCACCGCCCGACTCCAGCCAGTAGTGCCCGTACTGGAAGGGGTAGGTCGGCAGGTCGACCCGGCCGGCACCGCGACCGGCGAAGAACGCCTCCCAGTCCACGGCGACGCCACGCACATGTGCCCGGGCCAGGCCGATGGTCAGCGCCTCGGCCTCGGAACGGCCGGCGCGCAGCAGCGGTACGAACGCCGCGTCCTCGGTCACGCAGTGCTGACCCAGCGCGGACAGGACACCGTCCGGGCCCAACTCCACGAACGTACGGACGCCTTCACGCTCCAGCGTCTGAACGGCGTCGTGGAAGCGGACGGCCTCGCGGACGTGGCGCACCCAGTACTCGGCGGTGCGGATCTCCTCGGTGATGTCACCGGTGAGGGTGGAGACGATCGGGATCCTCGGCTCACCGAAGATCAACCCCTCCACGACCGTGCGGAACTCCGCCAGCATCGGCTCCATCAGCGGGGAATGGAACGCGTGGCTCACCGTGAGCCGCTTGGTCTTACGACCCTGGGCCTCCCAGTCCGCCGCGACCTCCAGCACCGCCCGCTCATCACCCGAGATCACCACCGACGACGGACCGTTGACCGCGGCGATCCCCAACTCATCGGTGACATACGGCAGTACCTCACCCTCGGACGCCTCGACCGCCACCATCGCACCACCAGAGGGCAGCTGCTGCATCAACCGGCCACGAGCAGCCACCAGAGAAGCGGCATCCTCCAACGACAGCACCCCCGCCACATGCGCGGCAGCGATCTCACCGATCGAATGACCCGCCAGGAAGTCCGGACGCACACCCCACGACTCCACCAGACGGAACAACGCCACCTCGACCGCGAACAGCGCCGGCTGGGTGTACTCCGTCCGATCCAGCAACTCGCCCGCGAACATCTCCTCACGCAGCGGACGCCCCAGATGCCGGTCCAGCTCCGCACACACCGCATCCAGAGCCGAAGCGAACACCGGGAACGCCTCGTACAGCTCGGCGCCCATCCCGACCCGCTGACTGCCCTGCCCGGTGAACAGGAACGCGAGGGTGCCGTCGGTGACCGAGCCCTCGACGACGTACTGCGGTGTGCTCTCGCCGGAGGCCAGCGCCTGGAGGCCGCGGTGGAAGTCGGCCGGCTGGCCGGCGATGACCGCCGCGCGCCGCGGCAGCGCCGAGCGGGTGGTGGCGAGGGAGTAGCCGACGTCGGCCGGGTCGAGTCCGGGGTCCGCGGTGAGGCGGTCCAGCAGCTGCCGGGCCTGGGCCCGCAGCGCCTCGGCGCCCTTGGCGGAGAGGAACCAGGGGACGAGCGCCGTGTTCACGACGGGGGCGGCAACGTCCTCCACGGCATCGTCGGCCTTCGGGACCGGGGGTGCTTGCTCCAGGATGGTGTGGGCGTTGGTACCGCTGACGCCGAACGAGGAGGTGGCGGCGCGGCGGGGTTCGCCGGTCTCGGGCCACGGGCGGGCCTCGGTGAGCAGCTCGACGGCGCCGGCCGACCAGTCCACGTGCGGAGAGGGCTGGTCGACGTGCAGGGTCTTGGGCAGCACTCCGTGCTGGAGGGCCAGCACCATCTTGATCACACCGGCGACACCCGCCGCCGCCTGGGTGTGGCCGATGTTGGACTTCAACGAGCCGAGCCAGAGCGGACGGTCCTCAGGACGGTCCTTGCCGTAGGTGGCGAGTAGCGCCTGCGCCTCGATCGGGTCACCGAGGACCGTGCCGGTGCCGTGCGCCTCGACCACGTCGACCTGGTCCGCCGTCAGCCGGGCGTCCGCCAGTGCCTGGTGGATCACCCGCTGCTGGGAGGGGCCGTTGGGGGCGGTCAGACCGTTGGAGGCGCCGTCCTGGTTGACGGCGCTTCCCCGGACCACGGCCAGCACCGGGTGCCCGTTGCGACGGGCGTCCGACAGCCGCTCGACCAGCAGTACCGCCACGCCCTCGGACCAGCCGGTGCCGTCCGCCGCGGCCGCGAAGGACTTGCAGCGGCCGTCGGCGGCCAGTCCGCGCTGACGGCTGAACTCGACGAAGACGTCCGGGGTGGCCATCACGGTCACACCGCCGACCAGCGCCTTCGTGCAGTCTCCGCGCCGGAGCGCCTGGCAGGCCCAGTGCAGGGCGACCAGCGAGGAGGAGCAGGCGGTGTCCAGGGTGGCGGCCGGGCCCTCCAGGCCCAGCGTGTAGGAGATCCGGCCGGAGAGCACACTGGTCGCGTTGCCGGTCAGCAGGCGGCCCTCGACGCCCTCCGGCACCTCCTTGAGCTCCGAGCCGTAGCCCTGGTAGCTGCCGCCGACGAAGACGCCGGTACGGCTGCCGCGCAGGGTGGCCGGGTCGATCCCCGCCCGCTCGCACACCTCCCAGGAGGCCTCGAGCAGCAGGCGCTGCTGCGGGTCCATGGCGAGCGCCTCACGCGGCGAGATCCCGAAGAACTCGGGGTCGAACTCGGCCGCGTCGTGCAGGAATCCGCCACCGGAGGCGTAGAACGTGCCCTGGTGGTCCGGGTCCGGGTGGTACAGCCCGTCGATGTCCCAGCCGCGGTCGGTGGGGAACGGCGAGATGGCGTCGGCTCCGGTGGCGACCAGCTGCCACAGGTCCTCGGGCGACCGCACGCCGCCGGGGAGCCGGCAGCTCATCGCCACGATGGCGATCGGCTCCTGCTCGGCCTCCTCGACCTCGCGCAGTCGGCGGTTGGCCCGGCGCAGCTCGGTGGTCATCCACTTGAGGTGGTCGAGGAGCTTCTTTTCGTCTGCCATCAGTGGGCTGCCTTCCGGGAAGCCGGGACAAGTGCGGTCGTCACGCTCGTCGCGTGGTGGATTGCGGTCGTCACGTCAGGACCTGCCGAATTCCTTGTTGATGATGTCGAAGAGGTCGTCCGCCGAGACGTCGTCGAGCTCGTCCTCGTCGGCGCCGTCGGCGGGGCCGTCGGCGGCGTTCCACTTCGAGAGGAGGGCCTGGAGTCGGGCCGTGACGCGGGCGCGTTCGGCGTGGTCGGGCGAGATGGCGGAGAGCGTCCGGTCCAGCGCGTCGAGTTCGGCGAGTACCGGAGTCGTGTCGGCGGGGCCTTCTCCGACCAGTTCCGCCCGCAGGTGCTCCGCCAGAGCGGCGGGGTTCGGGTAGTCGAACACCAGGCTGGCCGGCAGGCGCAGTCCGGCGGCCGCGTTCAGGCGGTTGCGCAGCTCGACGGCGGTGAGCGAGTCGAAGCCGAGCTCGTTGAAGGCCCGTCCGGCCTCGACCGCCCCGGCCCCGGCGTAGCCGAGCACGGCGGCCACCTCGGTGCGCACCAGGTCGAGCAGAGCGCGTCCCTGGTCGGCGGCGGCCAGGCCGCGCAGCCGCTCCTGGAACGCCGCCGCCCGGTCCTCGGTACCCGCCTCGGCCGTGGCCTCCGCGAGCGCCTCGCGGACCTCGGGGAGCTCGGTGATCAGCGGGCGGGGGCGCGCGGCGGCGAAGGCCGGCGCGAACAGCGCCCAGTCGACGTCGGCGACGGTCAGCGCCGTGTCCTGGTGGTCCAGGGCCTGCTGGAGCGCGGCGATCCCGAGCTGCGGGGCCATCACCCGCAGCCCGCGCCGCCGCAGCTGCTCGGCGGCGTCGTCGTCGGCCGCCATCCCGATCTCGCCCCACGGTCCCCAGGCCACCGAGGTGGCCGCGAGTCCGGCCGCGCGGCGCCGCTCGGCCAGGGCGTCCAGGAAGGCGTTGGCCGCCGCGTAACCGGTCTGGCCGCCGCTCCCCCACACCCCGGCGATCGAGGAGAAGAGGACGAAGGCGTCCAGTTCGGTGTCGCCGAGCGCGGCGTCCAGGTGGACCGCTCCGGACACCTTGGCGTCCACGACCCGGGCCAGCTCGGCCAGGTCACTGTCCATCAACGCGGTGTCCTGGGTGACGCCGGCCGCGTGCACCACCGCGCGCAGCGGGGTGACGGAGTCGGCCGCGAGCCGCTTGACCAGGACCTCCACCGCCGAGCGGTCGGCCGCGTCGCAGGCCTCCAGGGTGACCTGGACGCCCGACTCGACCAGTTCGGCACGGAGTTCGGCCGCACCCGGGGCGTCGGCGCCCCGGCGTCCGGTGAGCACCAGGTGCTCGGCGCCGTTCCGGGCCAGCCAGCGCGCGACCTCGGCACCGAGCGCACCGGTGCCGCCGGTGACCAGGACCGTGCCGCGCGGTGTCCAGGCGGCGCCGGCCGTCCTCGGCCTGGTGGCGCGGACCAGCCTGCGGACGAACACGCCCGAACGGCGGAGTGCCAGCTGGTCCTCACCGTCCGCGCCCGTGAGAGCCCCTGCCAGCCTGGCCAGGACACGCTCGTCCACGGCCTCCGGCAGGTCGACCAGACCGCCCCAGCGCTCCGGGTGCTCCAGGGCCACCACCCTGCCCAGACCCCAGACCTGGGCCTGGGCCGGGCTGCCGAGCCGGTCGCTGCGGCCGGTCGAGACCGCACCCCGCGTCGCGCACCACAGCGGTGCGTCGATCCCGGCGTCGCCCAGGGCCTGGGTGAGCAGCGTGGTCGCGGCGAGTCCGGCGGACAGAGCCGGGTACACCGGGTGCTCCCGCTCGTCCAGGGCCAGCAGCGACAGCACTCCGGTCAGGTCCTCGGTCTCCGCGTGTGCGGTGCGGAGCTCGGCCGCGAGTGCGCCACGGTCGCAACCGGCGGTGTCGACGGTGATCCGCCGGACCCGGGCACCGCTCTCGGTGAGGGTGCGGGCCACCTCGGACACCCAGCCGTCCTCGGCCTCGGCGGACGGTACCGCCAGCAGCCAGGCGCCGGGGACCGGGGCGTGGTTCTCGGCGGCCGGCTTCCAGGTGACCTGGTAGCGCCAGCCGTCCACCACCGACTGCTCGCGCTGCTGGCGACGCCAGGCGGAGAGCACCGGCAGTACGGGCGAGAGGGCGTTCAGCGGGGACTGCGCGTCCGCCGCGTCCAGCTCCAGGGTCGCGGCCAGAGCAGCCAGATCCTCGCTCTCCACGGCCTCCCAGAAGCGGGCGTCGGTCGAGTCCGAGCCCGTGCCCGCCTGGTTGGCGGCGGCCGGCAGTGCCTCCGGCCAGTAGTGCTGGCGCTGGAAGGCGTAGGTCGGCAGATCCACCCGACGGGCACCCTGACCGGCGAAGACCGCCTGCCAGTCGACGGCCGCACCACGGACGTACGCCTGGGCGACAGCGGTGGTCAGCGCTTGCACCTCGGGGCGGCCTGCGCGCAGTGCCGAGGCGAAGACGACCGCCTCGGTGGCACACTCCTGACCCATCGCGGAGAGCACCCCGTCCGGGCCCAACTCCACGAAAGTGCGGACACCTTCAGACTCCAGTGCCTGGATCGCGTCGTGGAAGCGGACGGCTTCGCGGACGTGGCGGACCCAGTACTCGGCGGTGCGGATCTCGTCCGTGATCCCACCGGTGAGGGTGGACACGATCGGGATCCTCGGCTCGCCGAAGGTCAGCCCCTCGGCGATCGTGCGGAACTCGGAGAGCATCGGCTCCATCAACGGCGAGTGGAACGCGTGGCTCACCGTCAGCCGCTTGGTCTTGCGACCCTGGGCCGCAAGCTGCTCCGCGACCGCCGTGACGGCCTGCTCGGCACCCGAGATCACCACCGAGGTCGGCCCGTTGACAGCGGCGATCCCCAACTCGTCGGTCAGCAGCGGCAGTACCTCGTCCTCCGAGGCCTGCACCGCCACCATCGCACCACCAACCGGCAGCGCCTGCATCAACCGACCACGAGCCGCCACCAGAGCGGCCGCATCCGCCAGCGACAACACACCCGCCACATGCGCGGCGGCCAGCTCACCGATCGAATGACCAGCGAGGAAGTCCGGCCGCAGGCCCCACGCCTCGACCAGCCGGAACAACGCCACCTCGATCGCGAACAGCGCCGGCTGCGTGAACCCGGTCTGGTCCAGCTCCTCGCCGCCGAAGACAACCTCCCGCAGCGGACGGTCCAGATGCTGGTCCAGGTGCGCGAACACCTCGTCCAGCGCATCCGCGAACACCGGGAACGCCTCGTACAGCTCACGGCCCATCCCGGCCCGCTGGCTCCCCTGCCCCGTGAACAGGAACGCCACCTGACCGTCAACCACCGTGCCCCGCACCAGGTTCGCGGCCGACTCACCGGCCACCAGCGCACCCAGCCCGCTCACCAGCTCCGCGCGCTCACCCGCGATCACTACCGCACGACGCTCCAGCGCCGCCCGCCCGGTAGCCAACGAGTAAGCCACATCCACCAGTTCGGCATCACCCGCAGACAGCAACCGCTCCGCCTGCGCCCGCAGCGCTGCCTCGCCCTTCGCCGAGAACACCACCGGCACCACCGACGGCGACACAGCCGCCTCAACAGCAACCGCCTCGACCACCGGCGCCTGCTCCAGGATCGTGTGAGCGTTGGTACCACTGATACCGAAGGCGGAGATGCCCGCCCGGCGCGGACGGCCGGTCTCCGGCCAGTCCGTGGTCTCGGTCAGCAGTGAGACCGCACCGGACGTCCAGTCCACGTGCGGGGTGGGCTCGTCGACGTGCAGGGTCTGCGGCAGCACACCGTGCCGCATCGCCATCACCATCTTGATCACACCCGCCACACCGGCAGCCGCCTGCGTGTGGCCGATGTTCGACTTCACCGAACCCAGCAGCAGCGGCGAGGACTCATCCCGGTCCTTGCCATACGTCGCGAGCAGGGCCTGCGCCTCGATCGGGTCACCCAGCCGCGTACCCGTACCGTGCGCCTCCACCGCGTCCACCTCACCGGCCGTCAGCCCGGCCGAGGCCAGCGCCTGCCGGATCACCCGCTGCTGCGAGGGACCGTTCGGCGCCGTCAGACCATTCGACGCACCGTCCTGGTTGATCGCACTGCCACGCACGATCGCCAGCACCGGGTGGCCGTTGCGCTCCGCGTCCGACAGCCGCTCCACCAGCAGCATGCCCGCGCCCTCGCCCCAGCCCGTACCGTCCGCGGCACCCGCGAACGCCTTGCACCGGCCGTCCACCGACAGACCACGCTGACGGCTGAACTCCACGAACAGATCCGGCGTCGACATCACCGTCACACCACCGGCCAGCGCCAGATCACACTCACCGTTGCGCAGCGCCTGCACCGCCAGATGCAACGCCACCAACGACGCCGAACACGCCGTATCCACCGACACCGCCGGACCCTCGAGCCCGAACGTGTACGACAGACGACCCGACACGACACTCGTCGCCGTACCCGTCAGACGGTGGCCCTCGACACCTTCCAGGCCGTCCACCAGCAGGTTGGCGTAGTCCTGGCCGTTGGTGCCGACGAACACACCCGCCTGGCTGCCGCGCAGCGTGGCCGGGTCGATGCCGGCCCGCTCGAAGACCTCCCAGGAGGTCTCGAGCAGCAGCCGCTGCTGCGGGTCCATCGACAGGGCCTCGCGCGGCGAGATGCCGAAGAACGCCGGGTCGAACTTGGTGACCTCGTCCAGGAAGCCGCCCTCGCGGGCGTACGTGGTGCCCTGGTGGTCCGGGTCCGGGTGGTAGAGGCCGTCGAGGTCCCAGCCACGGTCGGTCGGGAACTCGGCGATGGCGTCACCGCCCGCGACCAGCAGCTGCCAGAGCTCCTCGGGTGTGGTGACACCGCCCGGGAAGCGGCAGCTCATCGCGACGATGGCGACCGGGTCGTCGTCAGCAGCGGCCGACACGACCACCGGCGCGGCCGTCTCGGGCTCCTGGCCCAGCAGTTCGGACCGCAGGTGCTCGGCCAGCGCCGTCGCCGACGGGTAGTCGAAGACCAGCGTGGCCGGGAGCCGAAGACCGGTGGCCGCGTTCAGACGGTTACGCAGATCGACAGCGGTCAGCGAGTCGAACCCGAGCTCCTTGAACGCCCGACCCGCCTCCACGGCATCCGAACCCGCGTAACCCAGCACAGCCGCGACCTGCGCACGCACCAGCTCCAGCAGCGCACGGCTCCGCTCCACCTCCGACAGACCCGCCAGCCGCTGCGCCAGCGAGGATGCTCCGTCGGCAGCGCCACCAGACGGTGTGAGCGCCGCCTCCATGACCTTGCGCGCCTCGGGAATCTCGTCGAAGAGCGCACTCGGGCGGACTGCGGCGGTCTCGGCCGCCACCTTGTCCCAGTCCACATCGGCGATCGTCAGCGCGACGTCACCGTTGTCCAGGGCGTGCTGCATCGCGGTGATCGCCAGACCGGGCGCCATGCCGACGACGCCGTCGCGGCGCAGTCGCTCGGCGACCACGTCTTCGGTGGCCAGGCCGGCCTCGGCCCAGGCACCCCAGGCGATCGAGGTGGCGACCAGGCCATCGGCCCGGCGCTGCTCGGCGAGTGCGTCCAGGAAGGCGTTCGCGGCGGCGTAGTTGCCCTGACCCGCGCTGCCGACCGAACCCGCCATCGACGAGAACAGGACGAAAGCGGAGAGGTCCGAGGTCAGCTCGTGCAGATTCAGCGCCGCGTCCACCTTCGGACGGGCCACGGTCGCGAACCGCTCCACCGTCAGACCGTCCACCACACCGTCATCCAGCACACCGGCGGTGTGGAACACCGCCGACACCTCGACCGTGCCGAGCAGCTCCGCCAGCGCCCCACGGTCGGCCACATCACACGCGGCCACCGTCACAGCAGCACCCAACTCGGCCAGCTCATCACGCAGTTCAACCGCACCGGGAGCCTCCAGGCCCCGGCGGCTGGTCAGCACCAGGTGCTCGGCACCGTTACGGGCCAGCCAGCGCGCGACCTCCGCACCCAGCGCACCCGTACCACCCGTCACCAGAACCGTCCCGGACGGCTTCCAGGCCACGGACTCACCACGCGCGGCCCGCACCAGACGACGGGCGAACACACCCGACGCCCGCACCGCGACCTGATCCTCGCCACCCGCCAGCACACCCGCCAGGCGCGACAGCGCACGCTCGTCCAGCGTCTCCGGCAGATCGACCAGACCACCCCAACGCTCCGGGTGCTCCAGCGCCACCACCCGGCCCAGACCCCAGACCTGAGCCTGAGCCGGGCTGCCGAGCCGGTCACTGCGTCCGGTCGACACCGCACCCCGCGTCACACACCACAGCGGAGCAGCGATACCGGCGTCACCCAGCGCCTGGACCAGCGCCAGAGTCCCGGCGGTTCCGGACGGCACACCCGAACTCTCGCTGTGCGGGGCCTCGTTCAGTGCCAGCAGGGACAGCACACCCGCGACGGAGTCACCGGCGGCGACCGTCTCGCGGAGCAGTTCGGCCACCGCGACACGGTCAGCACTGGCCGCGTCCAGCTCGATCCGGCGCACGTCCACGCCACGGCCGGACAGCATCCGGACCACACCCTCAACGGCCGCGTCCTCGCCGTACCCCGCCGGGACCGCCAGCAGCCAGGCGCCCGACAGCACACCCGCACCACCGTCCGTGACCGGCTTCCAGCTCACCCGGTAGCGCCAGCCGTCCACCGTGGACTGCTCACGGCTCTGCCGGCGCCAGGCCGACAGCATCGGGAGCACGGCGCCCAGCTCGCTGCCGCCCTCGACCTCCAGGGTCGCGGCGAGTGCGTCCAGGTCGCCCTTCTCCACGGCCTCCCAGAAGCGGGCATCCGCCTCGTCGACCGGCGCGGCACCGGCCACCGGTGCCGCCGCCTCCAGCCAGTACCACTCACGCTGGAAGGCGTAGGTCGGCAGCTCCACCTGCCGCGTGTTCAGCCCCGCGAAGAACGACTGCCAGTCCACCCGAACGCCCCGCACATGGGCCTCGGCGAATGAGGTGAACAGCCGCTCCAGGCCGCCCTCCTGGCGGCGCAGGGTACCGAAGGCGGTGGCGTCGCGGCCGGTCCGCTCGATACTCTCCTGCACCGCCATGGCGAGCACAGGGTGCGCGCTCACCTCGACGAAGGTGCCGACGCCGTGGTCCTCCAGCAGTGCGCGCGTCGCGTCCGCGAACTCCACCGTGGCACGGAGGTTGGTGTACCAGTACTCGGCGTCCATACCCGAACCGTCGACCAGCTCACCGGTCACCGTGGACAGCAGCGGCACCCGACCCGCACGCGGGGTCACGCCCTGCAGAACATCCAGCAGTTCACTGCGGATCGACTCCACCTGCGCCGAGTGCGAGGCGTAATCCACCGGCACCCGGCGGGCGCGAACGCCGTCCGCCTCGCACGAGGCGATCAGCTCATCCAGCGCGGCCGGCTCACCCGAAACCACCACCGACGACGGCCCGTTCACCGCCGCGACCGAGATCCGCGCCTCACCCCACACCGTCAACCGCTCACGCACCGCCTCCACCGGCAACGCGACCGACACCATCCCACCACGACCCGCAAGCCCACCAGCGATGGCCCGACTGCGCAGCGCCACAACACGCGCCCCGTCCTCCAGCGACAGCGCACCCGCCACCACAGCGGCCGCGATCTCACCCTGCGAGTGACCGACCACCACCGACGGCTCCACACCCGCAGCACGCCACACCTCGGCGAGCGAGACCATCACGGCCCACAGCACCGGCTGGACCACATCCACCCGCTCCAGCCACGCCTCACCCACCTCGCCACGCACAACGTCCAGCAGCGACCAGTCCGTGAACGGCGCCAACGCGACGCCACACTCCCCCATCCGCTCCGCGAACACCACAGAGCTCTCCAGGAGCTCCACCGCCATCGCCGCCCACTGCGACCCCTGCCCCGGGAAGACGAACGCCACCTTCCCCGCCGAACCGGCCACGCCCTGGACCACACCCGCACCCGGCTCACCGGACGCCAGCGCCTCCAGACCCCGAACAGCAGCCTCACGGTCACCCGCGACCACCACCGCCCGATGCTCGAACCCGGCCCGGGACGCCACCAACGAGTAACCCACATCCGCCAGCGACAGCTCCGACCGCTCCACCAGGTGCACACTCAACCGCGCAGCCTGCCCCCGCAGGGCCGAGGCACTCTGCGCGGACAGCAGGAGCGGGACGGTGCGGGAGTCGGTCTCCGCCGGCTCCTCAACAGCCACCGGGGCGTACTCGAGGATGGTGTGCGCGTTGGTACCGCTGATACCGAACGACGACACCGCCGCACGACGCGGACGACCCGTCTCCGGCCACGGCCGCGACTCCGTCAGCAGCGACACCGCACCCGAAGCCCAATCCACCTTCGGCGAGGGCTCGTTCACATGCAGCGTCTGCGGCAGCACACCCTGCCGCATCGCCATCACCATCTTGATGATGCCGCCGACACCCGCCGCCGCCTGGGTGTGACCGATGTTCGACTTCAGCGAACCCAGCCACAGCGGACGGTCCTCCGGGTGCTCCTGACCGTAGGTGGCGAGCAGCGCCTGCGCCTCGATCGGGTCACCCAGCGTGGTACCCGTACCGTGCGCCTCCACCGCATCGACCTCATCGGCCGACAGACCCGCGTTCACCAGCGCCTGCCGGATCACCCGCTGCTGCGACGGACCGTTCGGCGCCGTCAGACCGTTCGACGCACCGTCCTGGTTGATCGCCGAACCACGGATCACCGCGAGCACCGGGTGCCCGTTGCGCTCCGCGTCCGACAGCCGCTCCACCAGCAGCATGCCGACACCCTCACCCCAGCCCGTGCCGTCCGCGCCGGCCGAGAACGCCCGGCAGCGGCCGTCCACGGAGAGCGCCCGCTGACGGCTGAAGTCGACGAACACCTCCGGGGTGGACATGATCGCCACACCGCCGGCCAGTGCCATGGTGCACTCGCCATTGCGCAGCGCCTGGATCGCCCAGTGCAGGGCAACCAGTGAGGAGGAGCAGGCGGTGTCGACCGTGACGGCCGGGCCCTCCAGACCGAGCGTGTAGGCGACACGGCCGGAGGCGATGCTGCCCGAGTTACCCGTGCCGAGGTAGCCCTCCACACCGTCCGGCAGCTCACCGACACCCGTCGCGTAGTCGTGGTACATCACACCCGCGAACACACCGGTACGGCTGCCGCGCACGGTCGCCGGGTCGATCCCCGCCCGCTCGAACGCCTCCCAGGAAGTCTCAAGCAGCAGCCGCTGCTGCGGGTCCATCGCGATCGCCTCACGCGGCGAGATCCCGAAGAACGCCGGGTCGAACAGACCCGCGTCATGCAGGAACCCCCCCTCACGGGCATACGAGGTGCCCTGGTGATCCGGATCCGGGTGATAGAGACCATCGAGATCCCAGCCACGACCCGTCGGGAACCCCGAAACCGCGTCCCTGCCCTCGAACACCAGCCGCCACAGATCCTCCGGCGACTCCACACCACCCGGGTAGCGGCAGCTCATCCCGACGATCGCGACCGGCTCGTCATCCAGCACCACCACCGGAGCGGCAACCGATGCCCCGGCCTCCTCGCCCACCAGCTCCGACCGCAGAAAAGCGGCCAGCGCGGCAGGACTCGGGTAGTCGAACACCAGCGTCGCCGGAAGCCGCAGACCCGTCACACCATTGAGCTCATTGCGCAGCTCGACCGCCGTCAGCGAATCGAACCCCAGCTCCTTGAACGCCCGACCCGCCTCCACCGCAGCCGCATCCGCGTAACCCAGCACCGACGCCACCCGCGCACACACCAGATCGAGCAGCATGGCATCCCGCTCCGCCACGGACAGCCCGGCCAGACGTCCGGCGAGACCCGAACCGGCCGCCGCACCAGACGAGTTGGCCTCGACGGCCCGGCGAACGGGCGTCCTGACCAGTCCGCGCAGCAGGGCGGGGAGAGTGCCCGCCACCGCCTCGGCACGAAGCGCCGCCAGGTCGAGCCGCATCGGCACCAGCGTCGCCTCGTCCGCGGCGCACGCCGCGTCGAACAGCGCCAGACCTTCGGCCGCGAGCATGCCCTGTACGCCGCCACGGCTCATCCGCCGTACGTCGACCTCAGCCAGGCTGCCGACCATGCCGCCGTCCGCCCAGGCACCCCAGGCGAGCGAAGTCGCGGGGAGGCCGGCGGCGCGGCGGCGGGCGGCGAGGGCGTCCAGGAAGACGTTGGCGGCCGCGTAGTTGCCCTGGCCGAGGCCGCCGAAGGTGCCGGCGGCGGAGGAGAACAGGACGAACGCGCTCAGGTCCAGCTCAGCGGTGAGCTCGTGCAGGTTGAGCGCCGCATCCACCTTCGGACGCAGAACGGTGTCGATCCGCTCCGGCGTCAGCGCGGAGACGACGCCGTCGTCCAGCACACCCGCCGTATGCACCACACCCGTCAACGGGAACTCGGTGGGAACCGACGCCAGCACCTCCACCAGCGCACCACGGTCCGCGACATCACAGGCCGCCACCGCCACCGACGCACCCGACTCGGCCAGCTCGGCCACCAGTTCGGCCGCACCCGGCGCATCCGCACCACGACGCGACACCAGCAGCAGACTGCGCACACCGTGCTCGGCCACCAGATGACGCGCGACCAGAGCACCCAGCATCCCGGACGCACCCGTGATCAGCACCGTGCCGCTCGCATCGAACACCGGCCGCGCCACATCGGACACCGCCGCCACCCGCGCCAGACGCGGGACCCGTACGGCCCCTTCCCGGACTGCCAGTTCCGGCTCTCCGGAGGCCAGGGCACCGGCCACGGCTCGGTACGAGCTCTCCGCACCGTCGAGGTCGAGCAGCACGAACCGGCCGGGGTTCTCGGACTGCGCGGAGCGCAGCAGGCCCCAGACCGGGGCGTGGACCATGTCGTCACCGCCGGCGACGGCACCACGCGTCACCAGCACCAGGCGCGAGGAGGCGAACCGCTCGTCCGCCAGCCACTCCTGCACCACACCGAGCACACCGTGCAGCGCGGTACGGACAGCCGAGGCGGTGTCGGCCGAGGCGGAGTCCGCCGGCGAGACGAAGACCGCATCGGGCACCGCCACGCCGCCGTCCACGGCCGCACCGAGCGCGGCCAGGTCGGCAAAGCTCTCGATCCCGGTACCGAACGGATCGGTCCCGAGGACCGCCCAACGGCCCACGGAGGCCGCAGACGCCGGCAGCGCGGTCCACTCCACCCGGAACAGCGACTCCACGAAGCCAGCGCGGGCGGCCCGGACCTGCTCCTCGGACACCTCGCGCATCGCCAGCGACTCAACGGAGGCGACCGGCTTCCCGGACTCGTCCGCCAGCAGCACCGACACCGTGTCCCGGCTGCCCGCAGGGGACATCCGTACCCGCACCGCCGAGGCGCCGGCCGCGTACAGGGTCACGCCGTTCCAGGCGAACGGGAGGCGTCCGCCGCCGTTCTCCTCCAGCAGGTTGCCGATGCCCACCGCGTGCAGCGCGGCGTCGAGCAGTGCCGGGTGCAGACCGAAGAGTGCGGCATCCGCACGGGCACTCTCGGGCAGCCGGACCTCGGCGTACACGTCCTCATCCTTGCGCCAGGCGGCGCGCAGGCCCTGGAACACCGGACCGTAACCGAAGCCGGCCTCGTCGAACACCTCGTACAGGTCCTCGACCCCGACCTCGGCCGCACCGGCCGGGGGCCACTCCGCCAGCTCGAACAAGGCCTGGGCCTGAGCACCCGGCGCGAGCACACCGGTGGCGTGCCGGGTCCACAGCTCCTGGCCGGAGGCGTCATCCGTCCGCGAGTGCAGACTCAGCGAACGCCGTCCGGAGTCGTCGGCCGCCTCGACCGAGAGCTGGACCTGGACTCCGCCATGCTCGGGCAGCACCAGCGGCGCCTCCAGCGTCAGCTCCTCCAGCGACCCGCAGCCGACCTGGTCACCGGCTCGGATGGCGAGCTCCACGAAGGCGGTACCCGGCAGCAGCACACTGCCCATCACCGCGTGATCGGCCAGCCACGGGTGCGACTGCACGGAGAGCCGGCCGGTGAAGAGGAACCCGTCGACGGCGGCGAGCGAGACCGCCGCACCGAGCAGCGGGTGCCCGGCCGCAGTCAGACCAACTGCCGTGACATCACCGGTGGTTACGGCCGACCGCTCCGGCCAGTAGTGCTGGCGCTGGAAGGCGTAGGTCGGCAGGTCCACCCGGCGGGCGCCCTGGCCGGCGAAGACCGCCTGCCAGTCGATGGTTGCACCACGGACGTACGCCTTGGCGACAGCGGTGGTCAGCGTCTGCACCTCGGGACGGCCCGCGCGCAGCAGCGACGCGAACACTGCGTCACCGGTCACACACTCCTGACCCATCGCGGAGAGCACCCCGTCCGGGCCCAACTCCACGAAAGTACGGACACCTTCAGACTCCAGTGCCTGGATCGCGTCGTGGAAGCGGACCGCCTCGCGGACGTGGCGCACCCAGTACTCGGCGGTGCGGATCTCCTCCGCGATCCCACCGGTGAGGGTCGACACGATCGGAATCCTCGGCTCGCCGAAGGCCAGCCCCTCGACGACCGTACGGAACTCCGCGAGCATCGGCTCCATCAACGGCGAGTGGAACGCGTGGCTCACCGTCAGCCGCTTGGTCTTGCGACCCTGCGCCGCCAGCTGCTCCGCGACCGCCGTGACGGCCTGCTCGGCACCGGAAATCACCACCGAGGTCGGCCCGTTGACAGCAGCGATCCCCAACTCGCCGGTGACGAACGGCAGTACCTCATCCTCCGAGGCCTGCACCGCCACCATCGCACCACCAACCGGCAGCGCCTGCATCAACCGGCCACGCGCGGCCACCAGAGCAGCCGCGTCCGCCAGCGACAGCACACCCGCCACATGCGCGGCAGCGATCTCACCGATCGAATGCCCGGCCAGCACATCCGGCCGCAGACCCCACGCCTCGACCAGACGGAACAGCGCCACCTCGATGGCGAACAGCGCCGGCTGCGTGAACCCGGTCTGGTCCAGCCCCTCGCCCGCGAACACCACGTCGCGCAGCGGACGGTCCAGATGCTGATCCAGGTGCGCGAACACCTCGTCCAGCGCATCCGCGAACACCGGGAACGCCTCGTACAGCTCACGGCCCATACCGGCCCGCTGGCTGCCCTGCCCCGTGAACAGGAACGCCACCCGACCGTCAACCACCGTGCCCCGCACCAGGTTCGCGGCCGACCCACCGGCCACCAGCGCACCCAGCCCGCTCACCAACTCCGCACGCTCACCCGCCACAACGGCTGCGCGGTACTCGAAGTCCGCTCGCGTGGTCGCCAGCGAGTAGCCGAGGTCCGTCACGGTCGGCTCGGAGTCGGCATCGACTCGCGACCGGAGCTCCTGGGCCTGGGCCCGCAGCGCCGCCTCGCCCTTCGCCGACAGCACCACCGGCACCACCGACGGCGACACGGTCGCCTCAACGGCCACCGTCTCGACGGCCGGAGCCTGCTCCAGGATCGTGTGAGCGTTGGTACCGCTGACGCCGAAGGCGGAGATGCCCGCCCGGCGCGGACGGCCGGTCTGCGGCCAGTCCGTGGTCTCGGTCAGCAGCGAGACCGCGCCCGAGGCCCAGTCCACGTGCGGGGTCGGCTCGTCGACGTGCAGGGTCTGCGGCAGCACACCGTGCCGCATCGCCATCACCATCTTGATCACACCCGCCACACCGGCAGCCGCCTGGGTGTGACCGATGTTGGACTTCACCGAGCCGAGCAGCAGCGGACGGTCGTCCGAGTGCTCCTGGCCGTAGGTGGCGAGCAGGGCCTGCGCCTCGATCGGGTCGCCCAGTCGCGTCCCCGTACCGTGCGCCTCCACCGCATCGACCTCACCGGCCGTCAGCCCGGCCGAGGCCAGCGCCTGCCGGATCACCCGCTGCTGGGACGGGCCGTTCGGCGCCGTCAGGCCGTTCGACGCTCCGTCCTGGTTGATCGCACTGCCACGCACGATCGCCAGCACCGGGTGGCCGTTGCGCTCCGCGTCCGACAGCCGCTCCACCAGCAGCATGCCCGCGCCCTCGCCCCAGCCCGTACCGTCCGCGGCACCCGCGAACGCCTTGCACCGGCCGTCCACCGACAGACCACGCTGACGACTGAACTCCACGAACAGATCCGGCGTCGACATCACCGTCACACCACCGGCCAGCGCCAGATCACACTCACCGTTGCGCAGCGCCTGCACCGCCAGATGCAACGCCACCAACGACGCCGAACACGCCGTGTCCACCGACACCGCCGGACCCTCGAGCCCGAACGTGTACGACAGACGACCCGACACGACACTCGTCGCCGTACCCGTCAGACGGTGGCCCTCGGCGCCTTCCTGTCCCTCGGTCAGGAGCGAGATGTAGTCCTGGCCGTTGGTGCCGATGAAGACACCCGACTGGCTGCCGCGCAGGGTGGCCGGGTCGATGCCGGCCCGCTCGAAGACCTCCCAGGAGGTCTCGAGCAGCAGCCGCTGCTGCGGGTCCATGGCGGTCGCCTCACGCGGGCTGATGCCGAAGAACGCGGAGTCGAACCGGGTCGCGTCCTGGAGGAAGGCGCCCTTACGGGTGTAGATCTTGCCGAGCTGGTCCGGGTCCGGGTCGAAGAGGCCGTCCAGGTCCCAGCCACGGTCGGTCGGGAAGTCCACGACCGCGTCTCCGCCGGCCATCAGCAGCTGCCACAGCTCTTCGGGCGAACGGACACCACCGGGGAAGCGGCAGCTCATCGCGACGATCGCGATCGGCTCGTCCTTCACCGGGGCGGCTACCGCGATCGGTGCGGCCATCTCGGGCTCCTGGCCCAGTAGTTCGGACCGCAGGTGCTCCGCCAGCGCTGTCGCCGACGGGTAGTCGAAGACCAGCGTGGCCGGGAGCCGAAGACCGGTGGCCGCGTTCAGACGGTTACGCAGATCGACAGCGGTCAGCGAGTCGAACCCGAGCTCCTTGAACGCCCGACCCGCCTCCACGGCATCCGAACCCGCGTAACCCAGCACAGCCGCGACCTGCGCACGCACCAGCTCCAGCAGCGCACGGCTCCGCTCCACCTCCGACAGACCCGCCAGCCGCTGCGCCAGCGAGGAGCCGGTCGCGCTCTTGGAGTCCTCGGCCTGCGCCTCGGCGGCGGCCAGGAAGCGTACGACCTCCGGGATCTCGCTGAACAGGGCGCTCGGCCGGATGGCGTTGAACTCGGCGGCAAGCCGGTCCCAGACGATATCGGCGATCGTCAGTGCCACATCGCCGCTGTCCAGGGCCTGCTGCATCGCGCTGATCGCCAGACCGGGCGCCATCCCGGGTACACCGTCGCGGCGCAGTCGCTCGGCGACCACGTCATCGGTGGCCAGGCCGGCCTCGGCCCAGGCACCCCAGGCGATCGAGGTGGCAACCAGGCCATCGGCCCGGCGCTGCTCCGCGAGTGCGTCCAGGAAGGCGTTCGCGGCGGCATAGTTGCCCTGCCCCGCACTGCCGACCGAACCCGCCATCGACGAGAACAGCACGAACGCGGAGAGGTCGGACGTCAGCTCGTGCAGATTCAGCGCCGCGCCCACCTTCGGACGGGCCACGGTCGCGAACCGCTCCACCGTCAGACCGTCCACCACACCGTCATCCAGCACACCGGCGGTGTGGAACACCGCCGACACCTCGACAGTGCCGAGCAGCTCCGCCAGCGCCCCACGGTCGGCCACATCACACGCAGCCACCGTCACAGCAGCACCCAACTCGGCCAGCTCATCACGCAGTTCGACCGCACCGGGAGCCTCCAGGCCCCGGCGGCTGGTCAGCACCAGGTGCTCGGCACCGTTACGGGCCAGCCAGCGCGCGACCTCCGCACCCAGCGCACCCGTACCACCCGTCACCAGAACCGTCCCGGACGGCTTCCAGGCGACGCCCTCGCCACGCACGGCCCGCACCAGACGACGGGCGAACACACCCGACGCCCGCACCGCGACCTGATCCTCGCCACCCGCCAGCACACCCGCCAGCCGCGACAGCGCACGCTCGTCCAGCACCTCCGGCAGATCGACCAGACCACCCCAACGCTCCGGATGCTCCAGCGCCACCACCCTGCCAAGCCCCCAGACCTGAGCCTGAGCCGGGCTGCCGAGCCGGTCGCTACGACCGGTCGACACCGCGCCTCGCGTCACACACCACAGCGGAGCAGCGATACCGGCGTCACCCAGCGCCTGGACCAGCGCCAGCGTCCCGGCGGCACCGCCGGTGACTCCGCCACCGGCCGCGAGCACGGTCTCGTCCAGCGCGAGCAGCGACAGCACACCGGACACCGACACACCGTCGGCGAGCGCCTGCCGGAGCGAGTCGCCCACCGCACCGCGATCGGCACCGGCCGGCTCGACCCGGCGCACGTCCACACCACGGCCGGCCAGCATCCCGACCACGGCCGCCGCAGCGGCGTCCTCGGCCGGAGCGACCACCAGCCACGTCCCCGACGGCGCACCCGCACCGCCGTCCGTGACCGGCTTCCAGCTGTCGCGGTAGCGCCAGCCGTCCACCGTGGACTGCTGCCGGCTCTGCCGGCGCCAGGCCGACAGAGCGGGCAGTACCGAGCTCAGCGGCTGGTCCCCGTCCAGGTCGAGCGCCGAGGACAGCGCCTCCAGGTCGCCCCTCTCCACGGCCTCCCAGAAGCTCGCGTCCACCGCGTCGACCGGGACCTCGACCGTCGTGACGGATCCGTCCGACTCCAGCCAGTAGCGCTCGCGCTGGAAGGCGTAGGTCGGCAGCTCCACCCGGCGCGTGTTCAGCCCCGCGAAGAACGACTGCCAGTCCACCCGAACGCCCCGCACATGGGCCTCGCCCAGCGAGGTGAACAGCCGCTCCAGGCCGCCTTCCTGGCGGCGGAGTGTCCCGAAGGCCACCGCGTCCCGGCTCGTCGCCTCGATGCTCTCCTGCACCGCCATCACCAGGACGGGGTGCGGGCTGACCTCGATGAAGGTGCCGTACCCGTCGGCCAGCAGGGCCTCGATGGCCTCCCGCAGCCGGACGGTCTCACGGAGGTTGGTGTACCAGTACTCGGCGTCCATACCCGAACCGTCGACCAGCTCACCGGTCACCGTGGACAGCAGCGGCACCCGACCCGCACGCGGGGTCACATCCTTCAGAACATCCAGCAGTTCGGTACGGATCGACTCCACCTGCGCCGAGTGCGAGGCGTAATCCACCGGCACCCGGCGAGCCCGGACGCCGTCCGCCTCACAGGAGGCGATCAGCTCATCCAGCGCGGCCGGCTCACCCGAAACCACCACCGACGACGGCCCGTTCACCGCCGCGACCGAGATCCGCGCCCCACCCCACACCGTCAGCCGCTCACGCACCGCCTCCACCGGCAACGCGACCGACACCATCCCACCACGACCCGCAAGCCCACCAGCGATGGCCCGACTGCGCAGCGCCACCACACGCGCACCGTCCTCCAGCGACAACGCACCCGCCACCACAGCAGCGGCGATCTCACCCTGCGAGTGACCCACCACCACCGACGGCTCCACACCCGCAGCACGCCACACCTCGGCGAGCGAGACCATCACGGCCCACAGCACCGGCTGGACCACATCAACCCGCTCCAGCCACGCCTCACCGGCACGACCGAGCAGCACATCCTCCAACAACCAGTCAGTGAACGGCGCCAACGCAGCACCACACTCGGCGATCCGCGACCGGAACACCTCGGACTCATCCCACAGCCCGGCACCCATCGCCGCCCACTGCGACCCCTGCCCCGGGAAGACGAACGCCACCTTCCCCACAGACCCGGTCGCCACGCCCTGGACCACACCCGCACCCGGCTCACCGGACGCCAACGCCTCCAGACCCCGAACAGCAGCCTCACGGTCACCCGCGACCACCACCGCCCGGTGCTCGAACCCGGCCCGGGACGCCACCAACGAGTGCCCCAGGTCAATCAGGCCGATCTCGGTCTGCTCGGAGAGCAGGGACAGCAGTCGCGTCGCCTGGCCCGCCAGCGCCTTGTCGTTCTTCGCGGAGAGCAGCAGCGGGACGGTGCGGGAGTCGGTCTCCGCCGGCTCCTCAACAGCCACCGGGGCGTACTCGAGGATGGTGTGCGCGTTGGTACCGCTGATACCGAACGACGACACCGCCGCACGACGCGGACGACCCGTCTCCGGCCACGGCCGCGACTCCGTCAGCAGCGACACCGCACCCGAAGCCCAATCCACCTTCGGCGAAGGCTCGTTCACATGCAGCGTCTGCGGCAGCACACCCTGCCGCATCGCCATCACCATCTTGATGATGCCGCCGACACCCGCCGCCGCCTGGGTGTGACCGATGTTCGACTTCAGCGAACCCAGCCACAGCGGACGGTCCTCCGGGTGCTCCTGACCGTAGGTGGCGAGCAGCGCCTGCGCCTCGATCGGGTCACCCAGCGTGGTACCCGTACCATGCGCCTCCACCGCATCGACCTCATCGGCCGACAGACCCGCGTTCACCAGCGCCTGCCGGATCACCCGCTGCTGCGAGGGGCCATTCGGCGCCGTCAGACCGTTCGACGCACCGTCCTGGTTGACGGCGGAGCCGCGCACCACCGCGAGCACCGGGTGCCCGTTGCGCTCCGCGTCCGACAGCCGCTCCACCAGCAGCATGCCGACACCCTCACCCCAGCCCGTGCCGTCCGCTCCGGCCGAGAACGCCTTGCAGCGGCCGTCGGCCGACAGACCGCGCTGGCGGCTGAAGTCCACGAAGGTCTCGGGCGTGGCCATCACGGTCACGCCACCTGCCAGAGCCATGCCGCACTCGCCGTTGCGCAGTGCCTGGATCGCCCAGTGCAGAGCAACCAGCGAGGAGGAGCAGGCGGTGTCGACCGTGACGGCCGGGCCCTCCAGACCGAAGGTGTAGGCGACACGGCCGGAGGCGATGCTGCCCGAGACACCGGTGCCCAGGTAGCCCTCGACACCGTCCGGCAGCTCGCTGATACCGGTCGCGTAGTCGTGGTACATCACACCGGCGAACACGCCGGTACGGCTGCCGCGCAGCGTGGCCGGGTCGATGCCCGCCCGCTCGATGGCCTCCCAGGAGGTCTCGAGGAGGAGGCGCTGCTGCGGGTCCATGGCCAGGGCCTCGCGCGGGCTGATGCCGAAGAACTCCGGGTCGAACAGACCGGCGTCGTGCAGGAAGCCGCCCTCGCGGGCGTAGGTGGTGCCCTGGTGGTCCGGGTCGGGGTGGTAGAGGCCGTCGAGGTCCCAGCCGCGGCCGGCAGGGAAGCCGGAGATCGCGTCCCTGCCCTCGGACACCAGCCGCCACAGATCCTCCGGCGACTCCACACCACCCGGGTAGCGGCAGCTCATCCCGACGATCGCGATCGGCTCGTCGTCCAGCACCGCGACCGGGCCGGTGACGGAGGTCTCGGGCGCCTCGCCCAGCAGCTCGGTGACCAGGAAGGCCGCCAGTGCGATCGGGCTCGGGTAGTCGAAGACCAGCGTGGCGGGCAGTCGCAGGCCCGTCGCGCCGTTGAGCTCGTTGCGCAGTTCGACCGCCGTCAGCGAGTCGAACCCGAGTTCCTTGAACGCCCGCCCGGACTCCACCGCAGCGACGTCGGCGTAGCCCAGGACGGATCCGACCCGGCTGCGGACCAGGTCCAGCACTGCCTGCTCCCGCTCGGCGGCGGGCAGCACGAGCAGTCGGCCGGCCAGCTCCGAGCCGCCCGTCGAGCCTGCCCGCACCGCGCGGCGGGCCGGGACGCGGACCAGTCCGCGCAGCAGGGCGGGGAGGGTACCGGCGGCGGCCTGCGGGCGCAGCGCCGCCAGGTCGAGCCGCATCGGGACCAGGGCCGCGTCGCCCATGGCGACGGCGGTGTCCAGCAGTGCCAGGCCCTCGGCCGAGGACAGACCGTGGATACCGCTGCGGCTCATGCGCTGGACGTCGAGCTCGTCCAGGCTGCCGACCATGCCGCTGCTGTCGGCCCACGGACCCCAGGCGAGCGAGGTCGCGGGGAGGCCGGCGGCGCGGCGGCGGGCGGCGAGGGCGTCCAGGAAGACGTTGGCGGCCGCGTAGTTGCCCTGCCCGGGGCTGCTCAGAGTGCCGGCGGCGGAGGAGAAGAGCACGAACGCGCTCAGGTCCAGACCGGCGGTGAGCTCGTGCAGGTTGAGCGCCGCGTCCACCTTCGGACGCAGAACGGTGTCGATCCGTTCCGGCGTCAGCGCGGAGACGACGCCGTCGTCCAGCACACCCGCCGTGTGCACCACACCCGTCAACGGGAACTCAGTGGGAACCGACGCCAGCAGCTCCGCCAGCGCCGCACGGTCCGCGACATCACAGGCCGCCACCGCCACGGACGCACCCGACTCGGCCAGCTCGGCGACCAGTTCGGCCGCACCCGGCGCATCCGCACCACGACGCGACACCAGCAGCAGACTGCGCACTCCGTGCTCGGCCACCAGATGACGCGCGACCAGAGCACCCAGCATCCCGGACGCACCCGTGATCAGCACCGTGCCGTCCGCGTCGAACACCGGCCGTGCCACATCGGACACCGCCGCCACCCGGACCAGACGAGGTGCTCGCAACGCGCCTTCGCGTACGGCCAGTTCGGGCTCACCGGAGGCCAGCGCGGCCGACAGCGCCTCACGGGAGAACTCGCCGCCGTCGACGTCCAGCAGTACCAGGCGGTCGGGGTTCTCGGACTGCGCGGAGCGCAGCAGGCCCCAGACCGGGGCGTGGACCATGTTGTCGCCACCGGCCGCCGCGCCACGGGTCACCAGGACCAGGCGCGAGGAGGCGAACCGCTCATCCGCCAGCCACTCCTGCACCACACCGAGCACACCGTGCAGCGCGGCCCGGACAGCCGAGGCGGTGTCGGTCGAGGCGGAGTCCGCCAGCGAGACGAAGACCGCATCGGGCACCGCCACGCCGCCGTCCACGGCCGCACCCAGCGCGGCCAGATCGGCGAACTTCTCGGCGCCGGTGCCGACCGCTCCGAGCGAATCCGCGCCGAGCAGCGCCCAGCGGCCTGCGGGCGCGGCCGAGACCGGCAGGGAGGTCCACTCCACCCGGAACAGCGAGTCCACGAGCCCGCCCGTACCGCGCACCTGCTCTGCGGCGATCTCACGCGAGACCAGCGACTCGACCGAGGCGACCGGCTGCCCGGACTCGTCCGCGAGCAGCAGCGACGCCGTGTCCTCGCTGATCTCGGACAGTCGCAGGCGCAGTGCGGCGGCACCGGTCGCGTACAGCGTCACGCCGTTCCACGAGAACGGGATGCGGGCCTGCCGGGGGCCGTCCGCGCCTTCGGGGCCGGTGATGTCGAGGCCGAGGGCGTGCAGTGCGGCATCCAACAGCGCGGGGTGCAGGCCGTAGCGCTCGGCGTCCTCGTGCTCGCTCTCGGGCAGCCGGAGCTCGGCGTACACCTCCTCGCCCTTGCGCCAGGCGGCGCGCAGGCCCTGGAACACCGGACCGTAGCCGAACCCGGCGGCGGCCAGGCGCTCGTACAGGTCCGCCACCTCGACCGCGACCGCACCGGCCGGGGGCCACTCCGCCAGTTCGAACGAGGCCTGAGCCTGGGCACCCGGTGCGAGCACACCGGTGGCGTGCCGCGTCCAGGGCTCCTCCGCGAGCGCGTCCTCGGCCCGCGAGTGCAGACTCAGCGAACGTCGACCGCTCTCGTCCGCCGCGCCCAGCGCCAGCCGCAACTGGACGCCACCACGCTCGGGCAGCACCAGCGGCGCCTCCAGCGTCAGCTCCTCCAGCAGCCCGCAGCCGACCTGGTCACCGGCTCGGATGGCCAGCTCCACGAAGGCGGTACCCGGCAGCAGCACACTGCCCATCACCGCGTGATCGGCCAGCCACGGGTGCGACTGCACCGACAGACGACCCGTGAACACCACACCGTCGGAATCCGGCAGCTCCACACTCGCACCCAGCAGCGGATGCCCGGCCGAACCCAGCCCGATCGACGCGACATCGCCCATCGCCAGGATCGGGGTACGCGGCCAGTAGCGCTGGCGCTGGAAGGCGTAGGTCGGCAGGTCCACCCGACGGGCACCCTGACCGGCGAAGACCGCCTGCCAGTCGACGGCCGCACCACGAACGTACGCCTGGGCGACAGCGGTGGTCAGCGTCTGCGCCTCGGGACGGCCCGCGCGCAGCAGCGACGCGAACACCGCGTCCCCGGTCACACACTCCTGGCCCATCGCGGAGAGCACCCCGTCCGGGCCCAACTCCACGAACGTACGGACGCCCTCAGACTCCAGGCTCTGGATAGCGTCGTGGAAGCGGACCGTATCGCGGACGTGGCGCACCCAGTACTCGGCGGTGCGGATCTCCTCCGCGATCCCACCGGTGAGGGTGGACACGATCGGAATCCTCGGCTCGCCGAAGGCCAGACCCTCGGCGATCGTACGGAACTCGGAGAGCATCGGCTCCATCAGCGGCGAGTGGAACGCGTGGCTGACGGTGAGCCGCTTGGTCTTGCGACCCTGCGCCGCCAACTGCTCGGCCGCCGCCAGAACGGCATCCTCGGCACCCGAGATCACCACCGAGGTCGGCCCGTTGACCGCCGCGATCCCCAACTCCTCGGTCAGCAGCGGCAGAACCTCATCCTCCGAGGCCTGCACCGCCACCATCGCACCACCAACCGGCAGCGCCTGCATCAACCGACCACGAGCCGCCACCAGGGCAGCGGCATCCGCCAGCGACAGCACACCCGCCACATGCGCGGCAGCGATCTCACCGATCGAGTGTCCGGCCAGCACATCCGGCCGCAGGCCCCACGCCTCGACCAGCCGGAACAGCGCCACCTCGACCGCGAACAGCGCCGGCTGCGTGAACCCGGTCTGATCCAGCCCCTCGCCCGCGAACACCACCTCACGCAGCGGACGGTCCAGGTGCTGGTCCAGGTGCGCGAACACCTCGTCCAGCGCATCCGCGAACACCGGGAACGCCTCGTACAACTCAGCGCCCATACCAGCCCGCTGGCTCCCCTGCCCCGTGAACAGGAACGCCACCCGACCATCAACCACCGTGCCCCGCACCAGGTTCGCGGCCGACTCACCGGCCACCAGCGCACCCAGCCCGCTCACCAGCTCCGCGCGCTCACCCGCGACCACCACCGCACGACGCTCCAGCGCCGCCCGCCCAGTCGCCAACGAATAAGCCACATCCACCAGTTCGGCATCACCCGCAGACAGCAACCGCTCCGCCTGCGCCCGCAGCGCCACCTCACCCCTCGCCGAGAACACCACCGGCACCACCGACGGCGACACAGCCGCCTCAACAGCCACCGTCTCGACCACCGGAGCCTGCTCCAGGATGGCGTGCGCGTTCGTGCCGCTGAAGCCGAAGGACGACACGGCGGAACGCCGCGGCTCTCCGGTCTCGGGCCACTCGGTGAGCTCGGCGAGCAGTGAGACCGCACCGGACGTCCAGTCCACGTGCGGGGTGGGCTCGTTGACGTGCAGGGTCTGCGGCAGCACACCGTGCTGCATGGCGAGCACCATCTTGATGACGCCGGCGACACCTGCGGCGGCCTGCGTGTGGCCGACGTTGGACTTCACCGAACCCAGCCACAGCGGCTGCTCGTCCGAGTGCTCCTGGCCGTAGGTCGCCAGCAGGGCCTGCGCCTCGATCGGGTCACCCAGCGCGGTACCGGTGCCATGCGCCTCGACCGCATCGATCTGGCGGGCGGTCAGACCAGCGTTCTCCAGCGCCTGCCGGATCACCCGCTGCTGCGAAGGGCCGTTCGGCGCGGTAAGACCGTTGGACGCACCGTCCTGGTTGACGGCGGAGCCGCGCACCACCGCGAGGACCGGGTGACCGTTGCGACGGGCGTCCGACAGCCGCTCCACCAGCAGCATGCCCACGCCCTCGCCCCAGGCGGTACCGTCCGCCGAGGCGGCGAACGCCTTGCAGCGGCCGTCGGCGGAGAGCCCGCGCTGGCGGCTGAAGTCGAGGAAGGTGTCCGGGGTGGCCATCACGGTGACACCACCGGCCAGCGCCAGGGTGCACTCTCCGTTGCGCAGCGCCTGCACCGCGAGGTGCAGCGCGACCAGCGAGGAGGAGCAGGCGGTGTCGATGGTGACCGCCGGGCCCTCAAGCCCGAAGGTGTAGGAGAGGCGGCCGGAGACCACGCTGGCCGCCGTACCGGTGCCGAGCTGGCCTTCCAGCTCCTCCGGGGAGTTCATCAGCAGGGCGAGGTAGTCCTGGCCGTTGGTGCCGGCGAAGACACCGGTACGGCTGCCGCGCAGCGTGGCCGGGTCGATGCCCGCGCGCTCGAAGGCCTCCCAGGAGGTCTCGAGCAGCAGGCGCTGCTGCGGGTCCATCGACAGGGCCTCGCGCGGCGAGATCCCGAAGAACGCCGGGTCGAACTCGGCGGCGTCGTAGAGGAATCCGCCCTCGCGGGTGTAGATCTTGCCGACCTGGTCGGGGTCCGGGTCGTACAGGGTCTCGACGTTCCAGCCCCGGTCGGTCGGCAGACCGGCCATCGCGTCGCCGCCGGAGACGAGCAGCTGCCACAGCTCCTCGGGTGTGGTGACACCGCCCGGGAATCGGCAGCTCATCGCGACGATCGCGATCGGCTCGTCGTCGGCGACGGCGAGGGCGGCGGCCGGGGTCGCGGTGGCGGAGGCGCCGCCCAGCAGCTCGGAGCGGAGGTGCTCGGCGAGGGCGGTGGCCGACGGGTAGTCGAAGACCAGTGTGGTCGGGAGGCGGAGGCCGGTGGCGGCGTTGAGTCGGTTGCGCAGCTCGACGGCGGTCAGCGAGTCGAAGCCGAGCTCCTTGAACGCCCGCCCGGCCTCCACCGACTCCGCGCCGGAGTGGGCGAGGACGGCGGCGACGTTGGTCCGGACGAGGTCGAGCAGGAGGCGCATCTGCTCGGCCTCGGACAGGCCGGCCAGGCGTCCGGCCTGCGAGGTGGTCGCGGCGGCGTCCGTTCCGCCGGCGGCGGACACCGCCTGGCGGGCCTCGGGAATCTCGTTGAACAGCTCGCTCGCCCGGGCGGCCGTCATCGCGGGGAGGAACCGCTCCCAGGCGATGTCGGCGACGGTGAGCGCGAAGTCGCGCTGATCCAGGGCCTGCTGGAGGGCGGCGATCGCCAGCTCGGGGGTCATCGGCGGGACACCCTCGCGGCGCAGCCGCTCTTCGAGGGTGCGGTCGGTGGCCATGCCGCTCCCGGCCCAGGGGCCCCAGGCGATCGAGGTGGCGGCCAGACCGTCCGCGCGGCGCTGCTCGGCGAGCGCGTCCAGGAAGGCGTTCGCGGCGGCGTAGTTGCCCTGACCCGCGCTGCCGACCGAACCGGCGATCGACGAGAACAGGACGAACGCGGAGAGGTCCGAGGTCAGCTCGTGCAGGTTGAGCGCGGCGTCCACCTTGGGACGGGCCACGCTGGCGAACCGCTCGGGCGACAGACCGTCCACCATGCCGTCATCCAGCACACCGGCGGTGTGGAACACCGCCGAAACCTCGACGGTGGCGAGCAGCTCCGCCAGCGCCTCACGGTCGGCCACATCACACGCGGCCACCGTGACGGTTGCGCCCAACTCGGCCAGCTCATCGCGCAGTTCGACCGCACCGGGAGCATCCAGGCCCCGGCGGCTGGTCAGCACCAGGTGCTCGGCTCCGTTACGGGCCAGCCAGCGCGCGACCTCCGCACCCAGCGCCCCCGTACCACCCGTCACCAGAACCGTCCCGGACGGCTTCCAGGCCACGGACTCACCACGCGCGGCCCGCACCAGACGACGGGCGAACACACCCGACGCCCGCACCGCGACCTGGTCCTCGCCACCCGCCAGCACACCCGCCAGCCGCGACAGCGCACGCTCGTCCAGCACCTCCGGCAGGTCGACCAGTCCGCCCCAGCGATCGGGGTGCTCCAGTGCCACCGCCCTGCCAAGCCCCCAGACCTGAGCCTGAGCCGGGCTGCCGAGCCGGTCGCTGCGACCGGTCGACACCGCACCACGCGTCACACACCACAGCGGAGCAGCGATACCGGCATCGCCCAGCGCCTGGACAAGAGTCGCCGTGAGCGCGGCAGTCCCGTCCTCGCCCAGGGCGAGCAGGGACAGCACACCCGCGACCGCCGTCCCGTCCGCGACCGCGCCGCGCAGCAGCTCGGCCATCGCACCGCGATCGGCGCCGACCGGCTCGACCCGGCGCACGTCCACACCACGGCCGGACAGCATCCCGACCACGGCCGCCGCAGCGGCGTCCTCGGCCGGAGCCACCACCAGCCACGTCCCCGACAGCACACCGGAGACGGCCTCACCCACCGGCTTCCAGCTGTCGCGGTAGCGCCAGCCGTCCACCGTGGACTGCTGCCGGCTCTGCCGGCGCCAGGCCGACAGAGCCGGCAGCACCGAGCTCAGCGGCTGGTCCCCGTCCAGGTCGAGCGCCGAGGACAGCGCCTCCAGGTCGCCCCTCTCCACGGCCTCCCAGAAGCTCGCGTCCACCGCGTCGACGACGGCCGCTCCGGCGACCGGGGCAACCGTGTTCTCCAGCCAGTACCACTGCCGCTGGAACGCGTACGTCGGCAGGTCCACCCGGCGGGCACCCTGGCCGCCGAAGAACGCCTGCCAGTCCACCGTGACACCACGCACGTAGGCCTGCGCGAGAGCGGTCGTCAGTGCGTGTACCTCGGGGCGGTCGCCGCGCAGCAGCGGTGCGAACACCGCGGCCTCGCTCACGCACTCCTGGCCCATCGCCGAGAGCACCCCGTCGGGGCCCAACTCGACGAAGGTACGGACGCCTTCACCCTCCAGTGTCCGCACCGCGTCGTGGAAGCGGACCGCCTCGCGGACGTGCCGCACCCAGTACTCGGGCGAACGCAACTCGTCAGCCGAAGCCGCTCGGCCCGTCAGCGTGGAGACGACCGGGATGCGCGGCTCGGCGAAGGTGAGCCCCTCGGCCACCGCCCGGAACTCGGCGAGCATCGGCTCCATCAGCGGCGAGTGGAAGGCGTGGCTCACCGTCAGCCGCTTGGTCTTGCGCCCATCGGCGGCCAGCCGCTCCGCAACCGCCAGCACCGCCTGCTCGGTACCGGAGATCACCACCGAGGTCGGCCCGTTGACGGCGGCGATCCCCACCTCACCGTCCAGCAGCGGCAGTACCTCGTCCTCCGAGGCCTGCACCGCCACCATCGCACCACCCGAAGGCAGTTCCTGCATCAGGCGGCCGCGAGCGGCCACCAGCACAGCGGCGTCCGCCAGCGACAGCACACCTGCCACGTGCGCGGCCGCCAGCTCACCGATCGAGTGCCCGGCCAGCACGTCCGGCCGCAGGCCCCACGACTCGACCAGGCGGAACAGTGCCACCTCGATCGCGAACAGCGCGGGCTGCGTGTACCCGGTCTGGTCCAGCCCCTCGCCGCCGAACACCACGTCACGCAGCGAACGGTCCGAGTGCCGGTCCAGCTCGGCGCAGGCCGCGTCGAACGCCTCGGCGAAGACCGGGAACGCCTCGTACAGCTCGGCGCCCATACCGGCCCGCTGGCTGCCCTGGCCCGTGAACAGGAACGCCAGCCGTCCTCCGGCCACCGATCCCCGCACCACGTCGGCGGTCGGCTCACCGGCCGTCAGCGCGCCCAACTGCCGCAGGTAGTCCTCGGGTTCACCGGCGACGACGACGGCGCGGTGCTCCAGCGCCGCCCGGCCGGTCGCCAGCGAGTAGGCGACGTCGGCCGGGGCGAACCCGGGCTCGTCGTCGAGGTGCGAGAGCAGCGCCAGCGCCTGGTCCCGCAGGGCGTCCTCGGTCTTGGCCGAGATGACCCACGGCTGGACGGCGGGCGCCGGACGCGAGGCGGATTCGGTCGCCTCCGCCGCCGGCGCCTGCTCGATGATGGTGTGGGCGTTGGTGCCGCTGAAGCCGAAGGAGGAGATGCCGGCGCGGCGCGGCTGTCCGGTCTCCGGCCACGGCCGGGCCTCGGTCAGCAGCTCGACCGCGCCCGAGGACCATTCGACGTTCGGCGAGGGCTCGCCGAGGTGGAGGCTCTTCGGCAGGGTGCCGTGCCGCATGGCCATCACCATCTTGATGACGCCCGCGACACCGGCGGCGGCCTGGGTGTGGCCGATGTTGGACTTCAGCGAACCCAGCCACAGCGGACGGTCGTCCGAGTGTTCCTGGCCGTAGGTGGCGAGCAGGGCCTGCGCCTCGATCGGGTCACCGAGCGTGGTGCCGGTGCCGTGCGCCTCGACCACGTCGACCTGGTCGGCCGCCAGGCCCGCGGAGGCCAGCGCCTGCCGGATCACCCGCTGCTGGGAGGGGCCGTTCGGTGCCGTCAGACCGTTGGACGCACCGTCCTGGTTGATCGCACTGCCGCGCACGATCGCCAGCACGGGGTGCCCGTTGCGGCGCGCGTCGGACAGCCGCTCGACCAGCAGCATGCCAGCGCCCTCGGACCAGCTGGTGCCGTCGGCGACGGCGGAGAAGGACTTGGAGCGGCCGTCCTTGGCCAGGCCGCGCTGGCGGCTGAAGTCGATGAACGCCTCGGGCGTGGCCATCACGGTCACACCGCCGGCCAGCGCCATGGTGCACTCGCCCTGCCGCAGGGCCTGCACGGCGAGGTGCAGCGCGACCAGCGAGGAGGAGCAGGCGGTGTCGACGGTGACCGCCGGGCCCTCCAGGCCGAAGGTGTAGGAGAGGCGGCCGGAGGCGATGCTGCCCGAGGTGCCGGTACCGAGGTAGCCCTCGACGCCGTCCGGCACCGCGCCGATCCGGGTGGCGTAG
This sequence comes from Kitasatospora sp. HPM-01-4, assembly GCF_051374625.1. Classification (NCBI taxonomy): domain Bacteria; kingdom Bacillati; phylum Actinomycetota; class Actinomycetes; order Kitasatosporales; family Streptomycetaceae; genus Kitasatospora; species Kitasatospora sp. HPM-01-4. The sequence goes on from NZ_JBPQGP010000005.1 coordinate 405,023, forward strand.
TCGTGGTACATCACACCGGCGAAGACGCCGGTACGGCTGCCGCGCATGGTGGCCGGGTCGATGCCGGCCCGCTCGAACGCCTCCCAGGAGACCTCCAGCAGCAGTCGCTGCTGCGGGTCCATGGCCAGGGCCTCACGCGGGCTGATACCGAAGAACGCGGGGTCGAAGAGGCCGGCACCGTGCAGGAAGCCGCCCTGGTCGGCGTAGCTGGTGCCGGGGTGGTCCGGGTCCGGGTCGAAGAGGTGGTCGAGGTCCCAGCCGCGGCCGGCCGGGAACTCCGAGATCGCGTCGGTGCCTGCCGTGACCAGCTGCCACAGCTCTTCGGGCGAGGTCACGCCGCCGGGGTAGCGGCAGCTCATACCGACGATGGCGATCGGCTCGTCGTCCACCCTGGGCGCCGGGAGCTGGGCGGAGGCGGTCGTGTGGTCGGCGCCGGCGATCTCCGAGCGCAGGTACTCGGCCAGTGCGGCGGGCGTCGGGTAGTCGAAGATCAGGGTCGGCGGGAGCCGCAGACCGGTGACGGAGTTGAGCTCGTTGCGCAGCTCGACCGAGGTCAGCGAGTCGAAGCCGATCTCGTTGAACGCCCGGCCCGCCTCGATCATCTCGGGCGAGGCGTGGCCCAGGACGGCGGCCACGCGGACCCGCAGCAGTTCGAGGATCTCGCGGTCCAGCTCGGCCTCGGACAGCCCGGCCAGTCGGCGCATCAGTTCGGAGCCGCCGGCGGCGGCCGCACGCGCGGCCCGGCGGGACGGGGTGCGGACCAGTCCGCGCAGCAGGGCGGGGAGGGTACCGGCGGCCGCCTGCGGGCGCAGCGCGGCGAGGTCGAGCCGCATCGGGACCAGCAGGGCCTCGTCGCTGCCGGTGGCGGCGTCGAAGAGGGCGAGGCCCTCGGTGTCGGACAGGCCGGTCATGCCGGAGCGGGCGAGCCGCTGGAGGTCGGCGGCGTCGAGGGTTTCGGCCATGCCGCCCTCGGCCCACAGGCCCCAGGCGAGGGCGGTCGCGGGGAGGCCGGCGGCGCGGCGGTGGGCGGCGAGGGCGTCCAGGAAGGCGTTGGCGGCGGCGTAGTTGGCCTGGCCGAGTCCGCCGAAGGTGCCCGCGTTGGAGGAGAAGAGCACGAAGGCGGTCAGGTCGAGACCGGTGGTGAGCTCGTGCAGGTTGAGCGCGGCGTCCACCTTCGGGCGCAGCACGGTGTCGATCCGCTCGGGGGTGAGCGCGGTGATGATGCCGTCGTCCAGCACGCCGGCCGTGTGCACCACGCCCGTCAGCGGGAACTCGGTGGGAACGGACGCCAGCACCTGCGCCAGCGCCGCCCGGTCCGCGACGTCGCAGGCCGCCACCGCCACCGACGCACCCGACTCGGCCAGTTCGGCGACCAGTTCGGCCGTACCCGGCGCATCCGCACCTCGGCGCGAGACCAGCAGCAGACTGCGCACTCCGTGCTCGGCCACCAGGTGACGCGCGACCAGGGCGCCCAGCATCCCGGACGCACCGGTGATCAGCACCGTGCCGTCCGCGTCGAACACCGGCCGCGCCACCGAGGAGGGCACGACGGCGCGCGCCAGCCTGGGCACCCGTACGACGCCCTCGCGGACCGCGAACTCCGGCTCTCCGGAGGCCAGCGCGCCTGCCAGGACCTCGACCTGCATGCCCTGGGCGTCCAGGTCGGCCAGCACCAGTCGGCCGGGGTTCTCCAGCTGTGCGGAGCGCACCAGGCCCCAGACCGGCGCGTGGACGAGGTTCTCGCCGCCGGCCGCCGCGCCACGGGTCACCAGGACCAGGCGCGAGGAGGCGAACCGCTCGTCCGCCAGCCACTCCTGGACCACATCGAGCACACCGTGCAGGGCGGTACGGACGGCTGAGGCGGTGTCGGCGGCCGAGTCGGCGCCGTCCAGGGCGAGGAACACCTCGCCCGGCAGCGGCAGTCCGGCGTCCACGGCCGCGCCGAGCGCCGCGAGATCGGTGTGGCTCTCGATGCCGGTACCGAACGGGTCGGCGCCGAGCACGGCCCAGCGGCCGCCGCCGGTCGCGGCCGAGACCGGCAGCGTCATCCACTCCACCCGGAACAGCGAGTCCATCCGGCCGCCGCGGGCGTCCTGGAGCTGCTCCTCGGAGATCTCGCGCAGGGTGAGGGAGTCGACCGTCATCACCGGCTGTCCGGCGCCGTCGGCGAGTTGGAGGGCGACCTCGCCGCGGCCCAGCGGGGTGACCCGCAGGCGCAGCGCCCGGGCTCCGGTGGCGTGCAGGGTGACGCCGTTCCAGACGAACGGCAGACCGCCCCGGACCGCGCCGTCGGAGCGGTCGGCGCCGAGCGCGTGCAGTGCGGCGTCCAGCAGGGCGGGGTGGAGGCCGAAGCGGTCGGCGTCGCCCTGTGCCTGCTCGGGCAGTTCGATCTCGGCGAAGATCTCGCCGTCGCGCAGCCAGGCGGCCCGCAGGCCCCGGAAGGCCGGTCCGTAGCCGAAGCCGGTCTCGGCCAGGCCGGTGTGGATGTCCTGGACGTCCACCGGGTGGGCGTCGGCGGGCGGCCACTGGGCGAGTTCGAACGGGGCGCGGGGGCCCGCGGTGGTGAGTACGCCGGTGGCGTGCCGGGTCCAGGGCTCCTCGGCCTGGGCGCCCTCGGGCCGGGAGTGCAGGCTGAAGGAGCGGCTGCCGTTCTCGTCGGCGCCGCTGACCACGATCTGGAGCTGCACGCCGCCCTGTGCGGGCAGCAGCAGCGGTGCTTCGAGGGTGAGTTCCTCGACCAGGTCGCAGCCGGTCTGGTCGCCGGCCCGGACGGCGAGCTCGACGAAGGCGGTGCCGGGGAGCAGCACGGTGCCCATGACCGCGTGGTCGGCGAGCCAGGGGTGGCTGTCGAGCGAGAGCCGGCCGGTGAACAGGAAGCCGTCCACGTCGGCGAGCGAGACCACGGCGCCGAGCAGCGGGTGGTCGGCGGTGCCGAGGCCGATCGAGGCGGCGTCCCCGGTGGGGCTGCCGGCGTCGAGCCAGTACCGTTCGCGCTGGAAGCCGTAGGTGGGCAGGTCGACGCGGCGGGCGGACCGGCCCGCGAAGACGCCGTCCCAGTCCAGGGCCGCGCCCCGGACGTGCGCCTGGGCGACGGCGGTGGTGAGCGTCCTGGTCTCGGGGCGGCCCGCGCGCAGGAGCGGTACGAAGACCGCGTCCTCGCCGGCGCTCTCCTGGCCCAGTGCGGTGAGCACGCCGTCCGGGCCCAGCTCCAGGAAGGTGCGGGCGCCCTCACGCTCCAGGCTCTGGACGGCGTCGTGGAAGCGGACGGCCTCGCGGACGTGGCGCACCCAGTACTCGGGGGTGCGGATCTCATCGGCGGCGATGATGTCGCCGGTCAGGGTGGAGACGATCGGGACGGTGGGCTCCCGGTAGGTCACCACCTGGGCGCAGCGCCGGAATTCGGTGAGCATGCCGTCCATCAGCGGCGAGTGGAAGGCGTGGCTGACCGTGAGCCGCTTGGTCTTGCGGCCCTGGGCGGCGAGCTGCTCGGCGATCGCCAGGACGGCCTGCTCGGCGCCGGAGACGACCACCGCGGCGGGGCCGTTGACGGCGGCGATGCCGACCTCGCCGGTCAGCAGCGGCAGGATCTCGGCCTCACTGGCCTGGAGTGCCACCATCGCACCGCCGGTGGGCAGTTGCTGCATCAGGCGGCCGCGGGCGGCCACCAGCAGTGCGGCGTCTTCCAGTGACAGCACGCCCGCCACGTGCGCGGCGGCGAACTCGCCGATCGAGTGTCCGGCCAGCAGGTCCGGCCGCAGGCCCCAGGACTCGACCAGGCGGAACAGGGCGACCTCGATCGCGAAGAGCGCCGGCTGGGCGTAGGCGGTCCGGTGGATCAGTTCGCCTTCGGCGGAGCCCTCGGCGGCGAACAGGACCTCGCGCAGCCGGCGTTCGAGCTGGAGGTCGAGGTAGCCGCAGGCCTGGTCCAGTGCCTTGGCGAACACCGGGAAGGTCTCGTAGAGTTCGCGGCCCATGGCGAGGCGCTGACTGCCCTGGCCGGTGAACAGGAAGGCCAGTCGGCCGTCGGTGGCCGTGCCCTGCACCAGGCCCGCCGCGGCGTTGCCGTCGGCGAGGGCGTCGAGGGCGTGCCGGAACTCCTCGCGCTCGCCGGCCACCAGGACGGCGCGGTGCTCGAAGCCCGCACGGGTGGTGGCGAGGGAGTGGCCGAGGTCGGCCGGGGTGTGCTCGGTGTGGGCGTCCAGGTGGGCGCGCAGGCGCTCGGCCTGGGTGCGCAGCGCCTCGGGAGTCCTGGCGGAGAGCACCCAGGGCAGCAGCGCGGGCGCGTCGTCGTGGTCCGGCCCGGCCGTGGGCTCGTCGACCGCCGGGGCCTGCTCGATCACGGCGTGCGCGTTGGTGCCGCTCATACCGAAGGAGGAGATGCCCGCGCGGCGCGGCTGACCGGTCTCCGGCCACGGCCGGGCCTCGCTCAGCAGCTCGACGGCTCCCGAGGTCCAGTCGACGTGCGGGGTGGGCTGGTCCAGGTGCAGGGTGCGCGGCAGGACGCCGCTGCGCATCGCCATGACCATCTTGATGACGCCGCCGATACCGGCGGCGGCCTGGGTGTGGCCGATGTTGGACTTCAGCGAGCCGAGCAGCAGCGGACGGTCCGCCGGGTGCTCCTGGCCGTAGGTGGCGAGCAGCGCCTGCGCCTCGATCGGGTCGCCGAGACGGGTGCCCGTGCCGTGCGCCTCGACCGCGTCGACCTGGTCGGCCGTCAGTCCGGCGTCGGCCAGGGCCTGCCGGATGACGCGCTGCTGGGACGGGCCGTTGGGGGCGGTCAGGCCGTTGGAGGCGCCGTCCTGGTTGATCGCGGTGCCGCGCACGATCGCCAGCACCGGGTGGCCGTTGCGCTGCGCGTCGGAGAGCCGCTCGACCAGCAGCATGCCGACGCCCTCGCCCCAGGCGGTGCCGTCGGCGGCGGCGGCGAAGGGCTTGCAGCGGCCGTCGGGGGCGAGGCCGCGCTGGCGGCTGAAGGCGATGAAGGAGCCGGGGTTGGCCATCACGGCGACGCCGCCGGCCAGGGCGATGCCGCACTCGCCGCGGCGCAGCGACTGGACGGCGAGGTGCAGCGCGACCAGTGAGGAGGAGCAGGCGGTGTCGATGGTGACCGCCGGGCCCTGGAAGCCGAAGGTGTAGGAGATGCGGCCGGAGGCGACGCTGGCGGCGTTGCCGGTGACCAGGTAGCCCTCCATGCCTTCGCCGGCCTCGTGCAGGCGCGGGCCGTAGTCCTGGGCCTCGGCTCCGATGAAGACACCGGTGCGGGACTCGCGCAGGGTGCCCGGGTCGATGCCGGCCCGCTCGAAGGCCTCCCAGGAGGTCTCCAGGAGCAGCCGCTGCTGCGGGTCCATGGCGAGGGCCTCGCGCGGCGAGATGCCGAAGAATCCGGGGTCGAAGGTGTCGGCGTCGTGCAGGAAGCCGCCGTGCTGCGCGTAGCTGGTGCCGGGGTGGTCCGGGTCCGGGTCGTAGAGGCTGCCGAGGTCCCAGCCGCGGCCGGCCGGGAAGGCCGAGATCGCGTCGACGCCGTCGGCGACCAGCTGCCACAGCTGCTCCGGGGAGTGGACGTCGCCGGGGAACCGGCAGGCCATTCCGACGATCGCGACGGGCTCGTCGTGAACGGGTGTGTGGAATTCGTCAGGGCCGGTTTCGGCGGTGATTCCGAGGATTTCCGTGCGCAGGTGCCTGGAGAGCGAGGCGGGGGTCGGGTGGTCGAAGACCAGGGTGACCGGGAGGCTCAGTCCGGTGGCCGCGGTGATCCTGCTGTGGAGGTCGACGGCGGCCAGCGAGTCGAATCCGAGTTCCAGGAACGGCCGGTCGGCTCCGACGGCGGCGGACGACTTTCCGCGCAGGGATTCCCTCGCCTGGTCGAGCACCAGGTTCAGCAGCAGCCGCCGCTGTTCCGCCTCGGGCAGTTCGGCCAGCTTCTGCCGCCAGGACGGGAATTCTTCCGGCTTTCCGGCATCCGCACCGTCCGGCTCCGAAATGAAACCCTCGGACTGGTTCATCATCACGCGCTCCACTACCCGGCAGACGGTATCCAAGACCTTTGGTCAGCCTGTCATGGGCGGCAAGCACCAGAAAGCCCCTAAGGGACCCCTAAGCACCCCTACGATTTCGACCGGCGACCCCTGTTTTCCGGGGCCGCCGGTCGGCGTGGTCATTCTGCGGATCAATCCCTGGGAATTGTTCCCGGGAATCGCCCGACAATACCTCGTCGGGGCGTTCCAGGAAATCCGCTTCAGTAGTCGCGTTCCAGGAAGGGTGTGAGCAGCCCGGGTACCGCCTCCTCGGCGAAGGCCAGTCCCTCCTCGGCGGCCAGGTCGCGGACCCGGTACGCGCCGCTGCCGGCCGCCGTGGTGGCGGTGAGGGTGAGCAGACCCGAGCGGCGCTGGAAGACCGACCGGCTGACGGTCAGTCCGATGATGCCCTCGCGGCGCAGCGCGACCGTGCGATGGGCGAAGGTGCCCGCCCGGGCGACCAGGTAGCCGTCTGACAGGCCGTGGCCCAGGGTGCGGTAGGCGTCCTGGGCCAGCAGCCAGCCGGCGGGCAGCAGGACGGCGGCGGTGATCCCGGCCGCGGTGAGGAAGCCGGTGCGCCAGGCGCCGGGCAGCCAGATGGCGGGCACCGCGAGCGGCGCCACGGCCAGGGCGGTCACCAGCAGCCCCCGGTTGACGCGGCGGCGCAGCGCCGTTCTCGGGTGCGGGCGCAGCCGGGCGAGGGTGGTCGGGGAGTCCTGCTCGCCGAGGACGTCGGCGGCCACCCGGATGATCTCGGCGCGTGGCGCGGGCGGCATCAGGGCGCCTCGTTTGCGGTTCTCCTCGGCCGAGCCGAGGCCGCTGGCGACCGCGTGCAGGCGGGCGCCGCCGCCCCAGCGCAGCATCATGGGTTCGACCACCTCGATGCCGCGCAGTCGCCGTTCCTCGATCGAGACCGAGCGGTGGATCAGCAGGCCCCGGCGGACCCGGAGGATGCCGCCGTCCTCGCGCTCCAGCCGGAACCCGGACCAGCCCTCGACGTAGAGGCCGACCGCGCCGATGGTGCCGAGGACGGCGATGGCGAGCAGCAGGGCCGGGATGCCGAGCCACAGCGGGACCGAGCTGAAGGCGGCCACCAGGTCGTGGACGATGCCGAGTTCGAGCGGGTCGATCTGCATCTCGTGCAGGGTGCGGTAGCTGATGCCGAGTACGGCGAAGAGCCCGCCGACGCCCCAGATGGTCAGGGGTGCGTAGCGCAGCCAGGAGCGCTGGAGTTCGGCGATCGGGGTGTTCTCCTCCGGCGCGGCGGCGTCCGGGTCGGCGAGCAGGGCGGCGCGCCGGTTGAGCAGGTCCTGCCGCAGTGCGGTGGCCTGGCCCCGGGTGACGCCGTCCAGGGAGAACTTGCGGTTCGACGAGCCGCCGTGGGCGGCGGCGCCGATGCTGACCGAGGCGAGTCCGAAGACCCGGTACAGCGGGCGGGCGGTGATGTCGGCGCTGCGGATGCGGTCCAGCGGGATGGAGCGGCGGCTGCGGAAGAGCAGGCCCGAGCGGAGTTCCAGGCGCTGATCGGTGATCCGGTAGCCGGTGGTGAGGAAGCGCATCAGGTTGAGGCCGGCCACGATCGCGAAGGCGACGGTGAAGGAGCCGAGCGTGATCAGGGCCTGCAGGTTGAGCTTTCCGCCGGTGCCGATCAGGGTGCCGGTGCCGGTGACCACCGGGGCGAGCAGCCAGCTCAGGTGGACCGGTATCAGTCGCGGGCTGAGCCGCTGCCAGGCCGCCTCGGTCTCAGTACTCACGTCGCGTCCCCCGGGGTGGCCTGGGTGGCCTGGGTCAGGTGTTCCACCACTTCCAGGGCCTTGCGGTGGTCGATCCCGCGGATCTTCAGATCGCCGGCGGCCGAGGCGGTGGTGACCTTGATTCCGGAGAGCCCGAACAGCTGCTCCAGCGGGCCGCGTACGGTGTCCACGGTCTGGATCCGGGACAGCGGCGCCACCCGCCACTTCTGCCAGAGCCAGCCGGTGGCGGTGTAGACCGCCTGGTCGGTGGTCTCCCAGCGGTGGACCCGGTAGCGCCACAGGGGCATGACGACCATGTACGCGATCCCGGGCAGCGCGACCGCCAGGAAGATCCAGCCGAAGACGAAGCGGGCCGGCGGGATCAGGAGGTACAGGAGGCCCACGACGAGCATGGTGGGAACGGGGATCAGCGAGGCCTGGACGGTCCACCAGGCGATGGCACGACGCTCCACCCGATGCCGTGGCGGTCGAAGCCGGAGGGTTTCCAAATGACGCACGCTCAGATCCTAACGAGTGCTATCGGGCGGTGATCCGGAGCCGACGGCGGCGGTTCATCACGACCACCGTCCGTGCGAGCACCGTTGCGAGAGCCATCAGTACGAGCGAGTTGGAGAACACCTCGGGGCCGCTGATCCGGTACTTGACGGCGAACTTGATGATGTCGGCGGTGTACCAGTGCTCGATTCCGTAGACGAAGAGCACCCGGGCCGCCGACATCACCAGCCAGAACAGTGCATACAGCACTCCGGCCCTGGTGTAAACCTGACCGCTGGAATCCCGGTGCGCCGGCAGCATCGCACCGGCGGTCAGCCCGAGAATGACGCCGATCCCGACCCCGACGAGTTGCAGCGACAGATCGTTCCCGTCGAGTTTCGGCGTGTGGAAGAACAGCACCATGACGACCGCCACCGCTATCAGCGGCCGGATCAGCCGCATTGTGGTGATGCGCCGGCGGCCGAGGTCGCTGGCCAGAATGACCACCAGCACCGTGCCGCTGACCACCAGGGTGATCATGAATCCGCTCATCGCGCCCGCGCTCCAGATGACTTGTCAGCCGATGGTTTCCGCCGCTGTTTCCGGCTGTTCTCAGGCTAGGCAGCGAGCGGACGGCCCGAAACAACCTGCCAGTTGAACCGGCTGTCCACCGATCGGTGGACAGCCGCCGGCGGCCGGGGCCCCGGGCGTGCGGTGCGGCCGGCGGACCGGCCGTGGTAGGACTGGTCAGCGTGCCGTCCCGAACCGCCCCTGACCAGCCCCCGCTCGATCGGCCCTCGGCCGGTCCGTCCCCCGCCGATCGGTCCGCCACCGATCGGTCCGCCGTCGATCAGTCCGGCACCGATCAGTCCGTCTCGGAAGCGACCGAACGCCTGGACCCGGTGGTCCGCTGGTTCGGGCTCTGGGACGCCTACTTCGGCCTGTCCTACCTGGTCACCACCGGCCTGCTGCTGACCTCCCCGGGCCCGCCGGGCCGCCTGGCCGGGGCGATCGCCGCGCTGACCCTGATCGTCCCCTGGTACGCCGGGTTCGGCCGGCCGCTGATGCTCGGCGGGACCAAGTCCGGGCGCCGCGGCCGGTGGTTCGCGCTCGGGCTGATCGCCCTGTTCGGCCTGGCCACCGCGCTCGACGTCAGCAGCGCCTTCGCCCTGTTCGCGATCTGCCCGATGCTGCTGATGTCGCTGCCGTCGGCGCCCGGGATCGTGGTGGTGCTGCTGGCCAACCTCCTTCCGCTGGTGATGGTCTGGGCCACCAGCGGCGACCCGGGGTCGGCCGTGCTCGGCATCCTGCCGACCACCCTGCTCGGCATCGCGCTCGCGGTCCTGCTCGGGCTGTGGATCACCAGGGTGGTGGAGCAGAGCCGCGACCGCGCGCGGCTGATCGAGGAGTTGGAGCTGAGCCGGGAGCGGGTGGCCCACCTCTCCCACCAGGCCGGGATCGCGGCCGAGCGCGAGCGGCTGGCGCGGGAGATCCACGACACCCTGGCACAGGGACTGACCAGCATCATCGCGCTGATCCAGGCCGCCGACTCGGAACTGGAGGACTCGCCCGAACTGGCCCGCCGGCACCTGGCGCTGGCCGCCCGCTCCGCCACCGACAACCTGGCCGAGACCCGCGGCTTCGTCGCCGCCCTGACGCCGGTCGCCCTGCGCGGCAACTCCCTCGGCGAGGCCGTCCGCCGCCAGGGCGAGACCCTGGCCGCCGAGACCGGCCTCGCCGTCGACTACCGCGTCAGCGGTACCGAGTTCCCGCTGCCCACCGCGGTGAGCGTGGTACTGCTGCGCACCGCCCAGGAGGCGCTGGCCAACATCCGCAAGCACGCCGGAGCCGAACGCGTCTCGCTGACGGCCGAGTTCACCGACGCCTCGGTACGGCTGCTGGTCGAGGACGACGGCCGCGGCTTCGCCCCGGAGCGGGAGGACGACCACGGCTACGGGCTGCGCGGAATGCGCGCCCGGGTGGCCGAGATCGGCGGCACGGTCGAGGTCGACAGCTCCCTCGGCCGGGGCACCGTGGTCGATGTCCGCGTCCCGCTGGGCTGACCGCCCGTTCAGGCTCCGCCGGCGGCCTCCCCCAGCAGCTCCGCCGCCGCGTCGATCGCGGCGGTGAGCGCCTGCGGGTCGGGGCTCAGGGCGCTGAGGATGCGGTCGATGCCGCGGAGTCCGGCACGGTCCAGCAGGGTCTTCTCGTTGGTGACCCACTCGCCCCGGGCCGCCAGGACCGCGTGCGCCGCCTGGCAGGCCGCCGAGGCGATGGCCCCGGCGCAGTCGGTGAGGTGCCCCCGCCCGGCGTGGGCGGCCCGCGCGTAGTCGAGGGTGAGCCTGGCCCCGCCCCACCACTGCCCCGGCGCCTGCCGTTTCAGCGCCTCGGGATACCCGGGCCTGGGCAGCACACCGTGCAGGACCTGGTTGCCGGCCAGCTCCGCGACCACGATGTAGCTCGGCACACCGGCCAGGTGGAACAGCAGCCGCTCGACGTGGAAACGGCCCTCGCGGGCCTCGGCGAGGTGGTGCTCGACCTCGTCCAGATCCCGGTAGTGCACATCGACGCGCCGGCCGCGGACCTCCAGCCAGCCACCGCCGTTGAACACTCCGCCGCCCCATCCGCCGATCTCGGAGACCTCTCCCGGCCAGCCCACGGCCCTCAGGTCCTGCGGGGAGAACGCCCCTCGGTAGTACACCGCGAAGTCCCAGTCACTGTCGGGCCGGTGCTTTCCGGCGGCCCGCGAGCCGCCCAGCGCGACCGCTTCCACGGTCGGCAGCGCCGCCAGCTCGGCCGTGACGTGGTCGAGGAATGATTCGTCGTCCTGTGCGTGCATGGGCGTGAGCCTAGGGGCACCGCTCACCCGGCGCCGGTCCTTTTCCCGGCCACCGCTCGGATACGCCCTGCGGCGGGCGGCGATCCCGGCCGCCTACACGGGCCGGACCGGCCGCTGCCCCCGTACCGGCCCGCTCCGGCCGGTACGGGGGCAGCGTGGTCGCAACCGTCCGCAGGCTTGCGCCTACTGCTCGTCGTCGATGTCGTCCCTGAGGTCGTCCAGGTTCTGTTGGCCCTGTTGCTGTGCCTGGGAGGCCTTCTGCTGGGCTTCGTCCTTCTTCGGGCTCTTCCCCAGCATCTCCTTGGCTTCTTCCTCAAGCTGCTGGGCCTTGTCCCTGAACTTGTCGCCAATCCCCATGATCACTCCAATGCCGTGGTGTTCGGGGGCGTTTTCCACGCTTGCACGCCTCCCCCGGCCCCGCACCTCGGCACCCCTGCCGGGGCCGGGGCCCGGCCGGTGGCCCGGTCGCCGGGTACGGAAGGATGCGGCTGGACAGCACCGAGCCCCCGGAGGCAGCCGATGACCCCGCAGCCGATCACCGTCCTGATCGCCGACGACCATCCCGTGGTACGGGAGGGGCTGTCGGCGATGCTGGAGTCCGCCCCGGGGATCTCGGTGGTCGGGATGGCGGGGGGCGGGGAGGAGGCGGTGGTGCTGGCCGCCTCGCTCGATCCGGACGTGGTGCTGATGGACCTGCGGATGGGGGCGATGGACGGGGTCACCGCCACCGCCCGGATCCTGGCGCACTCGCGGCGCCCCAAGGTCGTGGTGGTCACCACCTACGAGAGCGACGCCGACATTCTGCGCGCGGTGGAGGCCGGTGCCGCCGGGTACCTGCTGAAGGGCAGTTCGCGCTCCGACCTGATCGAAGGCGTCCGGGCCGCGGCACGGGGCGAGACCGTGCTCTCCCCCGCCGTCGCGGGCAGGCTGTTCCGCGCCAAGGCACAGGAGCCGCAGGCGCTTTCGGGACGGGAGCGCGAGGTGCTGCTACTGGTCGGACGCGGGCTGACCAACGCCGACATCGGCCGTCAACTGCACATCGGTGAGGCGACCGTGAAGACTCATCTGCTGCGGGTCTTCAAGAAGCTCGACGTCTCGGACCGCACGGCGGCGGTGCTCGCCGCGATGGAGCGCGGACTGCTGGACTGACGGATCGTCAGGCGGCGGCCTGCGCGAGTTCGGTCATCTTCCGCTTGTCCGGCTTGCCGTTGCGGTTGAGCGGGAACTGCTCCAGCACCACCACCCGGTTGGGCTGCTCGTAGACCGGCAGCAGCTCGGCCAGGAACTCCCGCCAGTAGCCGGCCTCGCGCAGTTGCTCGTCCTCCACGAAGAAGACCAGGCTGCTGCCCCGGCGCTCGTCGGGCAGCGGGACGATCCGGGTGGAGCAGCCTCCGGCGGCGGCCTTGCGCTCGACGATCTCGGGATAGAGGGTGTAGCCGTTGCGGTGGACCGCGAACTTGCGTCCCAGCACGAAGAGGTTGCCCTCGGCGTCGAGGTAGCCGAGGTCGCCGGTGCGGAAGACCTGCTGGTCGACGGGGTCGATGCCGCCGTCCTGGGTGAGGTAGCCGATCATCACGTCGGGGGTCTCCACCAGGAGCTCGCCGACCTCGCCGGCCGCGAGTTCGCGGTCCTCGTCGTCCACCACCCTGATCCGCAGGCCGTCCATGGCCTGGCCGCAGGAGACGGGGTTGTCGCAGGTCGCGAAGGCCACGTTGCCGGCCTCGGTGCTGCCGTAACTGTCCAGCAGCGGCAGGCCGAAGCGCTCGACGTAGCGGTCCACCAGCGCCTGGTCCAGCGGGGCCGCGCCGCTGCAGAACATCCGGACCGCCTCCAGTGAGGAGGTGAGCTGCGGGCGCTGCCCCAGGATGGTGAGGATGCTGCGGTAGGTCGCCGGGGTCGCGTCGATGACGGTCGCGCCGAAGTGCCCGGCCATCCGCAGGGCGCGGTCGGCGCGCTTGTAGGGGGCGACCACCAGCGAGCCCTGGACGATCCAGGCGATCAGCACCATGGACAGGCCGTACTGGTGCGAGAACGGCAGCAGCGGCAGCAGCACGTCGTCGGCGTTGTGGCCCATGTGGTGCGCGTTGCGCTCGAGGTTCTTCAGGAACCGGCCGCCGTTCTTGACGATGCCCTTGGGCTCACCGGTGGATCCGGAGGACCACATGATCAGGGCGTCGTCCAGAGCGCACCAGGCGTCGAAGCAGAGCTTGCGGTCGGTCACCTCCAAGTCCGGTGCGGACGCGAGGAGTTCGTAGAGGTAGACCGGGTCGGCGTCGGCGGGCACCGGGGCGTCGTCGTCCACCAGCACCACCTTGGTCCCGGCCCGCCGGATGATGGCGGCGGTGGTGTCCTGCTTCTCCTGCTGGTCCACCAGGACGATGGAGGCTCCCACGTGCATCAGGGCGAAGAGGACCGAGACGTAGGCGATCGAGTTCCCGGCCTTGAACAGCACCCGCTCGCCGAGCCCGACTCCCCGCTCCCGCAGCACCTGCGCTATCCGCAGGGTGTCCCGCTCGAACTCGGCGAGCGTCATGACCGACGTCTCCGCAAGGATCTTTGCCGCCATCGGCTTCTCTTCCTTCTCGTGCCCGGCGGCCGGCGCCGACAGTCGCGGTCGCGGCATCCGACGAGCAGATCTGTGTTTTCGAGTCCTGCGGGCGCGGCGAGGCGCACCTCAGGAGTGCAGTACGGTGATCGCCGTGACCACCAGGCCGTCCTCGGCCAGCCAGCGGCCCTCGAACCCCGGCAGCCGCCGGCCCTCGACCACTGGTCCCGGTACCAGCAGGCGGGCGGTGAAGGTGCCGTCGGCACCGAAGGCGAGGGTCGCCTCGGAGAAGTCGAGCATCACGCCCATCAGCGGGAACCACGCCTTGTAGACGCTCTCCTTGGCGCTGAACAGCAGCCGGTCCACGGACACGGCCGGGTCGGTGGCGGCCAGCTCCCTCAGCCGGGGCAGTTCCTCGGGGCGGGCGATCGCCTCCAGTACGCCCTCGCGCAGCGGCGCGTTGGGCTCGGCGTCGATGCCGATGGTGAGCACCTCGGCGGCCGGGGCCAGCGCGGCGGCCCGGTAGCCGAGGCAGTGGGTCATGCTGCCCACCACCTGTTCCGGCCAGCGCGGTGCGCCCCGCTCACCGGGCAGCAGCGGGGCGGCCGGATGTCCGAGCTCGGCCAGCGCCCGCCTGGCACAGGCCCGTACCGCGCGGAACTCGCCCTGCCGGCGCGGCACGGACTGCCGGATGTGCGCCGCCTCCTCGGGGAAGAGCTCGATCGGCTCGTCCTCGGCCCTCGTCTCGGCCGAGGCCACCTGTGCCGGGAGAATGCGTTCTATCACCGTGCCACCTCCGGGAATATCTGACGCAGACCGCTCGGGGCGGCACCGCCCCGGCGGCGCCACTCCCGCGGATAGCCCACCGAGACCTCCTCGAAGCGGACGCCGTCGTAGTGGGTGACCCGGGGGATGTGCAGGTGGCCGTAGACGACCGCCGCGACGTTGAAGCGGGTGTGCCAGTCGGCGGTGGCGGTGGTGCCGCACCACTGCGCGAACTCCGGGTAGTACAGGACGTCCGTGGGCTGGCGGACCAGCGGGTAGTGGTTGACCAGCACCGTCGGCACGGCCGGGTCGCAGGCCGCCAGGCGCTCCTCGGTCTCGGCCAGCCGCGCCCGGCACCAGGCCTCCCGGCTCGGATAGGGGTCCGGGTGCAGCAGGTACTCGTCGGCGCAGACCACACCGGACTCGTGTGCGCGGGCCAGCGCCTGCTCCTTGGTGACGGCACCGACGGGCCGGAAGCTGTAGTCGTACCCGACGAAGAGCGGGGCGATCCTGAGCGGCCCGGCCTCGCCCTGCCAGACGGGGTACGGGTCCTCGGGGGTGTGCACGCCCAGGCCCCGGCAGAGCTCCACCAGGTGCCGGTAGCGGGCCACTCCGCGCAGCTGCACCGGGTCGCTGGGGTGGGTCCACAGTTCGTGGTTGCCGGGCGCCCAGACCACGGTGGCGAAGCGTTCGGTGAGCACGCCGAGCGCCCACTCGATGTCCGCCACCAGTTCGCCGATGTCACCGGCGACGATCAGCCAGTCCTCGGGGCCGCGCGGGTGCAGGGCGCGGACGATCTCGCGGTTCTCCTGGTAGCCGATGTGCAGGTCACTGGTGGCGAACAGGGTGCCACCCGGTCCACTGGAGCTGTTCGACAAGGGTGCTGCCTTCCGGTCGCGGGCCGTCAACTGATGGGCCGAAGGGCCGACTCTGGTGCGATCGTCGTGGTGGCGAAGTTGTCCACGGTGCACTTGAGGCGGCGCAGCAACCGGTCCCGGCCGACCACGCTGATCCGCTCCACGCCCTGGGCCGCCAGGGTGTCGACGATCCCGGGCCAGCGCATCGGGTGGACGTAGCCGCCGAGGATCCACTCGCGGGCCTGCTCGGCGGTGGTGACCAGCGTGCCGTCCTGGTCCGAGACGATCGGGATCCCGGGGTCGCTGAACTCGTGGTCGCGCAGGACCTCGTCGATCCGGTCGCGCAGCGGACCGAAGATGCCCGCGTGGGCGGGCGGGCGCATGGTGTAGAGGGAGTAGCCGCCGACCGCGCCGATCCGCCCCTTGAAGCCGTCCAGGGCCCGTTCGCTCAGCGAGACCATGTACAGGTCGTGGTCCAGGTACGAGGAGATCTCGAACCACTCGTCGGCGGCGGTGAGTTCGGCGAGCAGCTCGTCCAGGGTCTCACGCGGGACCTTGACGAAGGAGTGGGTGACGATGTCGCTGTGCTGCTCGGTGAAGTAGTCGTGTTCGCACCGGGCGGTCTCGGCGACCAGCCGGACGGCCCGGTCGAAGGGGAGCACGCCGGCGTGGGTCGCGGCGGCCATCTTGCCGAAGCTGACCCCCGCGCAGTAGCCGTCGGGTTCGGGCCGGGACCTGCGGTTCCACTCGACCAGCGCGAGCGAGGTGACGAAGGAGGTCACCTGGGCGACCTCGGCGTAGTCGTCGTCGCTCTCGCGCAGGGCGTCGAAGACGCTGTAGCCGAGGACCTCGTCGGCGACGGCGAAGCGCTCCCTGGCCTCGGCGTTGACGATCATGAATCTGCCGAAGTCGGCGAACCGCGAAGGGCCCATGGCGGGGAAGACGGTCGCACTGCTCCGCGGCTCTCCGGTCGTCATCTCAGCCCGTTCTCTCAGCGGTTGTCATCGCGTTCGAGCCTAGCCAGCCGCGCTCCTTCCGCTACCCCTGTCCGCTCCCCTAGGCCCCCCTAAGGGCATGTCCGACGGTTCACGTCGGATCAGCACGTGACGTCGGGTGCCCGGCTGGGCGCGCCGCCCGCACGGCCGTCGGCACCCTTCGGGTGCGGACCAACGCTTCTGGACAGCGCAAATACGTTGGGGTAGGGGCGAGTTAGGGGTTGTCCGACTTACCGCAGGGCCATAGTTTCGGCCCGGAAATGACCGTTCCGGATGACTCCGCCGCTACCGGGAGATTGCTCGCCATGAGGATTGCTTGCTGGCAGGCCGCGACCGGCTCCCCCGGTGTCCCGCAGCTGCTGGAGCGGCTGCGCGAGGCGGCCGGCCGCGCGGCGGAGGCGGGGGCGGAACTTCTCGTCGCTCCCGAGATGACCCTGGGCGGGTACCCGCTCCGGCCCGGCACGCTGGCCGAGGTGTCCGAGCCCGTCGACGGTCCGCTCTGTGCGGCGGTGTCGGGTATCGCCCGTGAGCAGGGCATCGCCATCGTGCACGGCTGGCCGGAGGCGACCGGATCCGCGGTCTTCAACGCGGCCCGGCTGGTCTCCGCTGACGGCGCCACCCTCGCCGCGTACCGCAAGGCGCACCTGTTCGGCGAGGTGGACACCTCCCGGTTCGCGCCGGGTGACCACGGCGTGGTGCAGGCGGAGCTCGGCGGCCTCAGGGTCGGCCTGCTGGTCTGCTATGACGTCGAGTTCCCCGAGGCGGTGCGTGCCCACGCGCTGGCCGGCACCCAACTGCTGGTGGTGCCGACCGCGTTGATGCGGCCGTGGGAGTTCGTCGCGCGGACGATCGTTCCCGCCCGGGCGTTCGAGAGCCAGCTCTACGTCGCCTACACCAACTGGATCGGCGAGCGGCTCAGCCTGGACTTCTGCGGTCTGACCACGGTGGCCGCCCCCGACGGCACCCGGCTGACGCTGGCGGAGCCCGTCGAGGGCCTGCTGCTGGCGGAGGTCGACCCGGCCGTGGTGGCGAAGGCGCGCGCCGACACCCCCTATCTCCACGACCGGCGCCCCGAGCTCTACGAGGGCCCGCCCGCCGCCCGGCTGGGCTGAGCGGCTGGGCTCTCGCGGACCGGGCCCCGAAAGGTGTCCCAGATGTCCCAGATTCCCTCCGGCTCCCAGGAGCGCCCGCCGGCGCGTACCACGCGCCCGGCGGCCCAGCCCGAACCCCCGGCACCGCGTGCCGGGCGGTCGGCGATGCGTCCCACGACCGCTCCGCTGACCATGTTCGGCCCCGACTTCCCCTTCCCGTACGACGACTGGCTGCACCATCCGGCCGGGCTCGGCGCGGTGCCCGAGGAGCGGCACGGCACACCGGTGGCGGTGGTCGGCGGCGGGATCGCGGGCCTGGTCGCGGCGTACGAGCTGATGCGGCTGGGGCTGCGCCCGGTGCTCTACGAGGCCGGGAAGCTGGGCGGCCGGATGCGCGCGGTGCCGTTCGAGGCGGATCCCACCCACGTGGCCGAAATGGGGGCGATGCGATTCCCGGTCTCGGCCACCACGCTGTTCCACTACATCGACCTGCTCGGGCTGAAGACCCGCCCGTTCCCCAACCCGCTCTCCCCGCACACGCCCAGCACCCTGGTGCACCTGGGCGGCGAGCGCCACTTCGCCCGGACCGTCGAGGACCTCCCGGCGGTCTATCAGGAGGTGGCCGCCGCCTGGGAGAAGACCCTGCGGGAGGGGGCCGAGCTGGCGGTGATGGAGGACGCGGTCCGGCGACGGGACGCGGCGCTGCTCAAGGCGGTGTGGAACCGGATGGTCCGCACCCTGGACGACCAGTCCTTCCACGGCTTTCTCGCCGCTTCGCCGTACTTCCGCTCCTTCCGGCACCGGGAGATCTTCGGGCAGGTCGGCTTCGGCAGCGGCGGCTGGGACACCGACTTCCCCAACTCCGTGCTGGAGGTGCTGCGGGTGGTGTTCACCGGTGCCGACCAGGACCATGTGAGCATCGTCGGCGGCACCGGCGGGCTGATCGAGGGGCTCTGGACGCTGGCCGCGGACCAGGCGGTACACTGGCCGGCCGGCACCTCGCTCGCCGGGCTGCACGACGGCCGGCCCCGCCCCGCGGTGACCGCGCTGCGGCGGGTGGCCGACGGGGTGGCGGTGGAGGACGCGCGGGGCGTGCTGGAGACGTACCCGGCGGTGGTGTTCACACCGCACGTGTGGACGCTGCTGAACCGGATCGACTGCGACCCCGAGCTGCTGACCGCGCCGCAGTGGACCGCGGTCGAGCGGACCCACTACATGGGGGCCTCCAAGCTGTTCGTGCTCACCGACCGCCCGTTCTGGCTGGACCGCGACCCGCGCACCGGCCGGGACCTGATGAGCATGACGCTCACCGACCGGATGCCGCGCGGGGTCTACCTGTTCGACGACGGCCCCGACCGGCCCGGGGTGATCTGCCTCTCCTACACCTGGAACGACGACTCGCTGAAGGTCGCCACTCTCAGCGACGACCAGCGGCTGGAGCGGCTGCTCGCAGAGCTCCACAGGATCTACCCAGAGGTCGACATCCGAAAGCACATCAGCGGGCCGCCGGTCTCGGTAACATGGGAGACGGAGCCCCTGTTCATGGGTGCTTTCAAGGCGAACCTTCCTGGTCAGTACCGTTACCAGCGTCGGCTCTTCACCCAGTTCGTGCAGCGCGGCGCCGGGGACGGGCCGAGTGGTCTCTTCCTGGCCGGTGACGATGTGTCATGGACGGCTGGGTTCGCCGAGGGGGCGGTCACGACGGCGCTCAACGCGGTCTGGGGTGTGGTGGACTCCCTCGGGGGTGCCAGTCATCCGTCCAATCCCGGGCCCGGTGACGTCTTCGACGAGATCGCCCCTGTCCTCCTGCCGGAGGAGTGAGCGCCCCCTACGGGGGTAGGGGTGCGGGGTCGAGGTCGCACGACGGGGGAGATTTGGTGTTGGGCGGGGGAAAGCCGGGCCGTGTGCGGCCGGGCGGGGCACCTTTGGGCTGGTCATGACACAGTTGATCAACGCGTCGGAGCGCACCTGGGTGGAGCTCCTCACCGGTCTGACCGAGGAGGACTTCGAGGAGCTGCTGGAGACGCTGCGCTCCCGGGCCGAGACCGACGGCCCCCGGGCCGGGCGCCGCTGGACGCTCTCCCTGGAGAACCGGGTACTGCTGGTCACGACCTACTGGCGGACCCAGCTGACCATGCGTGAGGTCGCCACCGTGTTCGGGGTGTCGAAATCGGCCGCCGACCGGATCGTCGGCCATCTCGGCGCCCACCTGGAACTCTCCTCACCTGGCCGCCGGCGCTGCCGGCTCTCCCTCAGGTGCGACCGGAACGAGGCCGAAGGTCCCTCCTCAGTACCGGCCCAACGCTCCTAAGCTGGCCTGACGGCCGGTCTGCCACCGCGGAACGCGGTGGCAGACCGGCCGTTCGCGTATGTACGGCGACAATTACGGGACAGTCTGATTCCGCTACCAAGATGGCTGAATCCAGCAGGTTTGACGCAGCGATGAACGAATTTTGACCGGATGACCGCAGCCAAGTCGCGAAGGTTAACTCCACGTGCCGCGCTCCACACCGTTGCCACACACAAATTCTGTCCGATTTGCCCTGCTTCGCCAGTCGCACCCGCGCCCCTGGCACCCCCTATCGCCACCCCTACTGCTCCTAGCCCCTTCAATTATTGATCGGTTCCTGACGGCAGCCATCGTCCGGCGGGCCGCAAAAGTGTTATGTTCAGACCCGTTGTCCCGCAACTTGATCGGCGCCGGCTGAGGACCGCCTACGCCCGTAGAGTGCGGGGCGTAAATTCGCCATAAATAAATGGTTGAAGCTCGGATAACTCTTGTCCGCTTGTCCAGTATTCAACCGTCGTGGCGACTTGCCAGCTCATCCGGGGGAACACTGACGTGTCATCACTTCCCGTCTCCAGACGGCGAACCGCTCCTGCAGCCTGATCTGCCAGCGTCCTGTCGCCCACTCACCTGAGACGACGGCAGATCGGCACCACTCTCACTCTCAGAACAGACCCCTGCCCGCGGTGCAGTCCTCCCTTTTCACGGACATTCCCCGGGCGGGAATCGGGACCTGAAGCAAGGAGTCCACCACATGACGGCCCGTTCCGGCCTCATCGAACGCAGCGAGGAATTGCGGCTCCTGGCCCGGCTCACCGGCGACCCGCTCCAAGGCCCGGGCTCCGTCGGCCTGGTCGTCGGTCCGGTGGCCAGCGGTAAGTCCGGAGTGCTCAACGCCCTGTGCGAGGAGGCCGGCCGCTCCGGCGTCACCGTGCTCCGGGCCATCGGGGCACAGGCCGAATGCCATACGCCGCTGAGTATCGTCGGACAGCTGCTGCGGCAGGCCCCGATCACCACCGAACGCCACGAACAGGTACGCCGACTGCTCGCCATGTGCGAACGCGCCGTGGCGGAGCACCCGGCAGCGGTCGGGCCCGGGCAGGAGCCGTGGCTGCTCCCGAGCGATCTGGTCCAGGAACTGTGCGCGGTGCTCTTCGAGCTCTCCACCGTCCGACCACTGCTGATCTGCGTGGACGACGTCCACCACGCCGACGCGCTCTCACTCCAGTGGCTGCTCTTCCTGATCCGTCGGCTCGGCACCGCTCCGATCACGGTGGTCCTCACCGAGCGCACCTCCGCGCAGCACCCCCATCCCGCCTTCCACGCCGAACTGCTGCGCCAGCCGAACTGCCTGCGCATCCTGCTCGGCCCGCTCACCCGCCAGGGTGTGGTCCAGCTCCTGGAGTCCAGACTCGACGCCGAGCGAGCCGACCAACTGGCGGCCCGTTTCGATGCTCTGACAGGCGGTAACCCGCTGCTGATGCACGCCCTGCTGGAGGATCTGCGCACCTGCACCCGGCTGCCCTCCGAGCAGCGCCCGTCCACACTGGGCGCCGGGTACGCCTTCTCCCAGGCCGTCGTCAGCTGCCTGCACCGCAGCGAACCCTCCGCCCTCGCGGTGGCCCGCGGGATCGCCGTGTTCGGCGAGAGCTGCACCACCCACCTGCTCGGGCAGCTGCTCGACCTCTCCCCCGCCACGGTGGAGTGCGTCATCCGCGGCCTGGAGTCGGCCGGCCTGCTGGAACACGGGCAGTTCCGGCACCCGGCCGTGCGGACCGCCGTCCTGCACGACGCCGACGCGCTCGACCTCAGCCGGCTGCAGCACCGCGCCGCCCACCTGCTGTACACCCAGGGCGCTCCCGAACGGGCCATCGCCGAGCGGCTGTTGGCCTCCAACGAGCCCGGCGAGGCCTGGAGCACCCGGGTACTGTGCGACGTCGCCCGCCAGGCGCTCTTCGACGGCGACGCGGACCTGGCCAGACGCTGCGTCGAGCACGCCCACCGGGTCTGCACCGACCGCCGCGAGCGCGGCGAGGTGCTCACCCTGCTGGCCGGTGTCGAGTGGCAGCTCCAGGCCGGCAACGCCACCCGGCACCTGCCCCAGCTCACCGCGGCCCTGCGCGCCGGCGAGCTCGGCGACCGGCACAGCGTGGTGGTCGTCAAGTACCTGCTGCGGCACGGCCGGATCACCGAGGCGACGGCCGTACTGGACCACCTGCTGGCCGCGCGGGGCCGCCCGGTCGAGGGCCGCACCACCGCCGAACTGCAGACCGTCAGGATGCTGCTGACCAGCTCCTACCCCGGCGCGCTGGCCGAACTCCCCCCGTTCGGTCCCTGCACCGTCGACGCGGACCGCGCCCCCGCCGCGGTCCGGGCCGACCCTCAGCTGCAGGCCGCCGCCGTGCTCGACGAGGTGCTCAGCGGCTGCGCCGGCGAGAACACCTTCCTCGGCGCGGAGCAGGTCCTGCGGACCATCCGGCTGAGCCACCGCTCCTGGGAGCAGGCCGAGTTCGCCCTGCTCGCCCTGATCTACGGCGACCAGCTGGACCGTGCGGCCGTCTGCTGCGACCAGCTGCTCAGCCGGATCGGCCGCGCCGCGGAGGGATGGCGGCCGCCGCTGCTGGCGCTGCGCAGCCAGATCGCCTTCCGCCAGGGCCGGCTGGTCGAAGCGGAGCGTTTCGCCAAGACCGCCCTCGAGGAGATGCCCTGGCAGGGCTGGGGCGTGACGATCGGTCTGCCGATGGCCGTCCTGCTGATGGCCCAGACCGCGATGGGCAAGTACGAGGACGCGGCGGAGCTGCTGAGCCGGCCGGTGCCGCAGGCCATCTACAAGTCCCGCTACGGACTGCACTACCTGTACGCCCGGGGCGAGTACCGGCTGGCCACCAACAACCCGCATGCCGCCCTCGACGACTTCCTGATCTGCGGCGAGATGATGCAGGAGTGGGGCATCGACCTGCCGACCCTGGTGGAGTGGCGGGCCGCCGCCGCCCGGGTCCACCTGAGCACGGGCAACCACCAGCAGGCCAAGGTCCTGATCGACGAGCAGTTCAAGCGGCTTCGGCCCGGGCCCTCCCGCTCCCGTGGCATCGCGCTGCGGCTGGGTGCCGCCGTCGCCGAACTCCGCTACCGCCCCTCGCTGCTGCGCCAGGCCGTGGACGAGCTCCAGCGCTGCGACTCCCCCGTCGAACTGGCCCTGGCGCTGGCCGATCTGGGCTACGCCTACCAGAACCTCGGTGACCACAAGCGCTCCCGGACCATGATGAACCGGGCCTGGCAACTGGCCAAGGAGCACTCCGCCGAGCCCATCCTGCGGGGCCTGTCCAGCATGTTCTGCGACGTCCGCGAGGAGGCGCCGCAGTCCGCCGCCGCCGCTCCGCTCGCGGGCGACCTGAGCGACGCCGAACGGCGGGTGGCCTCGCTGGCGGCGCTCGGCCACACCAACCGGGAGATCGCCCGGGAGCTGTTCATCACGGTCAGCACGGTGGAGCAGCACCTGACCCGGGTCTACCGCAAGCTCAAGGTCACCCGGCGCAGCGATCTGCCGGGCGAGCTGTGCCTGGTGTCGACGGGCAACAGCGCGTCCTACGCCTGACGCTCCGTTCCGTCCGGGGCGTTCGACGTTCCGTCCGGCGCGTTCGACCGGCGTTCTCCCGGGGCGCGGGGAACCGAACGACCGGCCTGCCACACTGTGCAGGACCGGTCGCGCGGTTCCCCGCGCCCCTGGTGGTTCTCCCGGCCGCCCGGAGGCAGTCAGCCGGCGTGGGCGCCCAGCTGGTCGGTGATCTCGGAGAGGACCGCCTGCTGGTGGGCGGCGAGGTAGAAGTGGCCGCCGGCGAAGACGCGCAGCGAGAACTCGCCGGTGGTCTCCTCCGCCCAGGCCTTGACCTCCTCCACGGTGGCCTTGGGGTCGTCGTCGCCGGTCAGGGCCACGATCGGGGTGCTCAGCGGCTCACCCGGGGTGCGCCGGTAGGTCTCGATGGCCCGGTAGTCGTTGCGGATCGCGGGCAGGATCATCCGCAGGATCTCCTCGTCGCCGAGCAGCGCCGTGTTGGTCCCGCTGAGGTCCTTGAGATCGGCGACCAGGCCCTCGTCGTCCCGCAGGTGGACGCTCTCCTCCCGGTGCGTGCCGGGGCCGCGCCGGCCCGAGGCGAAGAGCACGGCGGGCGGGCGCCCGTCCGCCTCCAGCCGCCGGGCCAGCTCGAAGCCGAGGATCGCGCCCATGCTGTGGCCGAAGATCCCCAGCGGCCGGTCGTCCAGGGTGCGGACCATCCGGTGGACCTGGTCGGCCAGCTCGGCGATGGTGCCGATGCCCGGCTCGCTCCGGCGGTCCTGACGGCCCGGGTACTGCACGGTGAGGACCTCGATCCTCGGCGACAGCGCCGCGGACACCGGGAAGTAGAAGCTGGCCGAGCCGCCGGCGTGCGGCAGGCAGAGCAGGCGCACCTTGCTGTCGGGTGCCTGGTGGAAGCGGCGTATCCACAGGTCGTACTCGGCGGCGGTGGGCGTGGTCATCGGTTCCTCATCTCTTGGTACATGACGGTCGGTCAAGTATGACCCGATGGAGATCCACCGGGGCTGTCCCGGCCCGCCGGGGGCCGGGCCGGGACAGCGGTCGGCAAGGGGGGCGCTTCCACCACCCCGGCGCGTTCAGCACACCTCGCGCAGCCAGTTCTCGATCAGCTCGGCGGTGGCGGCGGCGTGTTCCTCCATCACGGTGAAGTGGTCACCCCGTCCGTCCAGCGCGGTGTGCTCCAGCGGCCAGGACGCCCGTACGTCCGCCTCGGCCACACCGTCCGACCCGGGGGCCGTCAGTGCGTCCACGGCACGGACCAGCAGGGTGGGCGCGGCGATCGCGGTGGGTCGCCGCTCGGCGAAGAGCCGCAGGTAGCCGCCCATCGCGGTGAGCCGGGCGTCGTCCATCGGGACGTACGCGCCCTCGCGCGCGAGCATCGCACCGGTGAGAGCGGGGAGCAGGTCCTCGGCCCGGCCGCCCGGGCTCCCGCCGCCGGTCCTGACGTCGGACTCACTGCCGACCCCGCCGCCGACCCCGCCGCCGACCCCGCCGCCGACCCCGCCATCGGCCTCGAAGGAGTAGGTGTCCACCAGGACGACCGCGGCCGGAGCGGAACCCAGTCCCTCCAGACGGGCCGCGGCGGCCTGGGCCACCAGACCGCCCGTGGAGTGCCCGAGCAGGACGAAGGGGGCTCCCCCGGCCGCCCGGAGCACGCCCTGGGCAACGGCCTCGGTGACCGCCTCGGCGGTGGCGGGCAGCGGCTCCCCGTCCCGGAATCCCGGCAGCGGCAGTGCGCGGACCGCTCGCCGGCCCCGGAAGGCGGCGGAGATCCGGGCGTACTGGTGCGGGCCGGAGATCGCCAGCAGCGAGGGCAGGCAGACCAGTACGGGCTGCTCGGGCCCGTCGGCCAGCCGGACCGGCTCCGGCACCAGGCCGCTCGCCTCCCCCACGTCGAAGGACGGCCGGAACCGAGAGGCCGCGATCAGCAGCTCCATGAACTCCCGGCTGCGGCCGGTCTCGGCGGCGCCGCGCAGCAGGGTACCGATGGTGCCCAGCGGGCGGGCGTCCCCGGTGCCCGGCTCGGAGGCGGTGGCGGCCAGCTGCTCCCGCAGGCGGGCGGCCAGCAGCTTCGGGGTGGGCTGGTCGAACAGCAGGGTGGCGGGCAGCCGCAGAC
This sequence comes from Kitasatospora sp. HPM-01-4, assembly GCF_051374625.1. NCBI lineage: Bacteria > Bacillati > Actinomycetota > Actinomycetes > Kitasatosporales > Streptomycetaceae > Kitasatospora > Kitasatospora sp. HPM-01-4. The sequence goes on from NZ_JBPQGP010000005.1 coordinate 430,334, forward strand.
CGGTGGCCAGGGCCAGCCGGTTGCGCAGCTCCACCGAGGTGAGCGAATCGAAGCCCAGCTCCAGGAAGCCGCGTTCGACCTCCACCGCCTCCGGGCCCGGGTGGCCGAGGGCGGCGGCGGCGTGGCCGCGCACCAGGTCGAGCAGGATCTCCTCCTGCTCGACCGGGGCCCGTCCGGCGAGCTTCGCGGTCAGGGCGCCGGCCGTCTCCTGGACGGCCGTCGCGGACCTGCGGGCCGGCCCGCGGACCAGTCCGCGCAGCAGCGCCGGCACCTGTCCGGTCGCGGCGGCGTGGGCGCGCAGACCGGCGAGGTTCAGCCTGGCCGGGACCAGCAGCGCCCGGTCCGGTGCATCGGCCGCGTCGAACAGCGCCAGGCCGTCCGCGACGGAGAGCGGCGCCACCCCGCCGCGGGCGAGGCGCTGCAGGTCCGCCTCTCCGAGCTCGCCGCCCATTCCGCCGTGCTGCTCCCACAGGCCCCAGGCCAGCGAGACGGCGGGCAGCCCGTGGGCCCGCCGGTGCGCGGCGAGGGCGTCCAGGAAGGCGTTGGCCGCGGCGTAGTTGGCCTGTCCGGGGCCGCCGAAGACGCCGGCCACCGAGGAGAACAGCACGAAGGAGGAGATGGCGTGACGCCGCGTCAGTTCGTGCAGGTGCCAGGCGGCGTCCGCCTTGGGGCGCAGCACCCGGTCGACCCTTTCCCGGCTGAGCGAGGCGACGGCGCCGTCGTCCAGCAGGCCGGCGGCGTGCACCACGGCGGTGAGCGGGTGCTCGGCCGGCACGGTGTCGAGCAGCGCGGCGAGGGCGTCCCGGTCGGCCACGTCGCAGGCGGCCAGGCGTACCTCGGCGCCCAGTTCGGCCAGCTCCCTGCGCAGTTCGGCGGCGCCTTCCGCCTCGCCGCCCCGCCGGGAGGCCAGGAGCAGGTGGCGTACGCCGCGTTCGGCGACCAGGTGGCGGGCCAGCAGTCGGCCCAGCGAGCCGGTGGCTCCGGTGAGCAGCACCGTGCCGGACGCGTCCAGGTCGGCGGCGGAATCCGCCGGACGGGCCACCCGGGTGAGCCTGGGTACGTACAACCGGCCGTCACGCAGTGCCAGTTGGGGTTCGGCCCCGGTTGCCGCCGCGGACAGTGCCCGGCGGTCGTCCCGGTCGAGGTCGAGCTGGACGATCCGGTCCGGGTTCTCGGTCTGGGCCGAGCGCACCAGACCGCAGACCGCGGCGGCGGCCAGGTCGGGTACGTCCTCTCCCGCCCGGGTGGACACGCCGCCCCGGGTGACCAGGATCAGCCGCGCGCTCGCGGTGAACTCCTCGGCCAGCCAGGCCTGGAGCAGCTCCAGCGCCCAGCCCGCCGCCCGGTGGGCGGCCTGCGCGGCGTCCTGGCCAACTGCCGTGGGCGGACAGCACACGAGCACGTTCTCCGGCACGGCGGCACCTGCCGCGACCGCCACCGCCAGCGCGTCCAGGTCCGGGTAGGCGATCGCTCCCTCGGGCGCGAGCTCCGGTGTGTGCGGGCCGAGTACGGCCCAGCTCCCGGTGCCGGCGGTGTCGGTGGCGGGAGCGGTCACCCACTCCAGTCCGAACAGCGCGTCGTCCGTGCCTCCGCCCGTACCGAGCTGCTCCGGCGAGAGGGGGCGCAGCGCCAGCGACTCGATCTCCGCCACCGGTCGGCCCGCCGGGTCGGCCAGCTCCAGTGCCAGTGCGTCATCACCCAACGAGCGGATCCGTACCCGGAGTTCGGCCGCCCCCGTGGCGTGCAGGGTGACACCGCTCCAGGCGAACGGCAGCCGTCCGCGCCCGGTGTCCGCCAGCAGACCGCCGAGGCCCAGGGTGTGCAGGGTGGAGTCGAGCAGTGCGGGGTGCAGGCCGAAGGCCGCGGCCTGTGCCCTGGCCTCCTCCTCCAGCGCGACCTCGGCGAACAGTTCGCCGTCGCGCCGCCAGGCGGCCCGCAGCCCCTGGAACGCGGGACCGTAGGAGAAGCCGAGCGCGGCGAATCCCTCGTACAGGCCGTCCAGCTGGACCGGTTCGGCGCCCTGCGGCGGCCACTCGGCCAGGTCGGGGCCCGCACCACCGGCGGCGGCGGAGAGCACACCGGTGGCGTGCCTGGTCCAGGGCAGATCGCCCGCCGCGCCCTCGGGCCGCGAGTGCAGGGTGAGGCGGCAGCGCCCCTCCTGGTCCGGTGCGCCCACGGCCACCTGCAGCTGGATCCCGCCGCGTTCGGGCAGGACGAGCGGGGCCTCCAGGGTGAGTTCCTCCAGGTGGCCGCAGCCGACCTGGTCGCCGGCCCGGATCGCGAGCTCGACGAAGGCGGTTCCCGGCAGCAGTACCGCACCCATCACGGCGTGGTCGGCCAGCCACGGGTGGGTGTCCAGGCCGAGCCGTCCGGTGAACAGTTGCCCCTCGGCGTCGGCCAGCGCGACGCTCGCGCCCAGCAGCGGGTGGTCGGCCGCCCCCAGACCGACCGCGGCGACGTCGCCGAAGAAACCCGTGTACGGCTTGGGCCAGTAGCGCTGCCGCTGGAAGGCGTAGGTCGGCAGGTCGACGTGCTGGGCACCGGTACCGGCGAACACCGACGTCCACTCCAACTTGACGCTTCTGACGTGTAGTTGGGCCAGAGCGATGGTGGTGCTCCACGCCTCCGCGCGGTCCCGGCGCAGGACGGGGGTGAACACCGCCGGTTCGGTGACGCAGTCCTGGGCCATGGCGGTGAGGGTGCCGTCGGGGCCCAGCTCCAGGTAGGTGCGGACGCCTTCGGCCTCCAGTGCCTGGACGGCGTCGTGGAAGCGGACGGCCTCGCGGACGTGGCGGACCCAGTACTCGGGGGTGCGGATCTCGTCGGTGATCCCACCGGTGAGGGTGGAGACGATCGGGATCCGGGGCTCGTTGAAGGTCAGGCCTTCGACGACCGTGCGGAACTCGGCGAGCATCGGCTCCATCAGCGGCGAGTGGAAGGCGTGGCTCACCGTGAGCCGCTTGGTCTTGCGACCCTGGGCCGCCAGCTGTTCCGCGACCGCCATGACGTCCTGCTCGGCACCGGAGATCACCACCGAGGTCGGCCCGTTGACCGCCGCGATCCCCAACTCACCGGTGACGAACGGCAGCACCTCATCCTCCGAGGCCTGCACCGCCACCATCGCACCACCGACCGGCAGCGCCTGCATCAGCCGGCCACGAGCGGCCACCAGAGCGGCGGCATCCGCCAGCGACAGCACCCCAGCCACGTGCGCGGCGGCGATCTCACCGATCGAATGCCCGGCCAGGAAGTCCGGCCGGACACCCCAGGACTCTGTGAGCCGGAACAGCGCCACCTCGATCGCGAACAGTGCCGGCTGGGTGTAGGCGGTCTGGTCCAGCTCCTCGCCGCCGAAGACCACCTCGCGCAGCGGACGCTCCAGGTGCCGGTCCAGCTCAGCGCAGACCGCGTCGAAGGCCTCGGCGAACACCGGGAACGCCTCGTACAACTCGGCGCCCATACCGGCCCGCTGGCTCCCCTGCCCGGTGAACAGGAACGCCGATCGGGCCCCCGGGGCGGCCACGCCCTGGAGGGTGTTCGCCGCCGATTCGCCGTTCGCCAGTGCCTTCAGGCCGTCCAGCAGCTCAGTCCGGTCGACGCCCACCACGGCGGCCCGGTGGCCCAGGGAGGCACGGGTGGTGGCCAGCGACCAGCCGATGTCAGCGGGATTGAGCTCCGGCTCCACATCCAGTGCGGCCAGCAGCCGCTCGGCCTGGCCCTGGAGCGCCTGCGCGGAACGGGCGGACAGCACCCATGGCACCACGGCGGGAGCGCTCCGGCGCTGTTCGGCGTCCTGTAGGGGGGCCTGCTCGACGATCACATGGGCGTTGGTGCCGCTGATGCCGAAGGAGGAGACCGCAGCGCGCCTGGGCCGACCGGTCTCCGGCCAGGGGCGGGACTCGGTGAGCAACTCCACCGCGCCCGCCGACCAGTCCACGTGCGGGGACGGCTCGCTGACGTGCAGCGTCTGCGGCAGCACACCGTGCCGCATCGCCATCACCATCTTGATCACACCCGCCGCACCGGCAGCAGCCTGCGTGTGGCCGAAGTTGGACTTCACCGAGCCCAGCCACAGTGGCGCGTCCTGGTCACGGTCCTTGCCGTAGGTGGCGAGCAGCGCCTGGGCCTCGATCGGGTCACCGAGCGTCGTACCGGTCCCATGGGCCTCGACCGCGTCCACCTGGTCGGCCGACAGCCCGGCGTTGGCCAGCGCCTGCCGGATCACCCGCTGCTGGGACGGGCCGTTGGGAGCGGTCAGACCGTTGGAGGCGCCGTCCTGGTTGACGGCGGAGCCACGGACGACGGCCAGGACCGGGTGGCCGTTGCGGCGCGCGTCGGACAGCCGCTCGACCAGCAGCATGCCCACGCCCTCGGACCAGCTGGTGCCGTCCGCGTCAGCGGAGAAGGACTTGCAGCGGCCGTCCGCCGCCAGCCCGCGCTGCCGGCTGAACTCCACGAACGACGCCGGGGTGGCCATCACCACCACACCGCCGGCCAGCGCCAGCGTGCACTCACCGGAGCGCAGCGCCTGGCTCGCCAGGTGCAGGCCGACCAGTGAAGAGGAGCAGGCGGTGTCGATGGTCACCGCCGGGCCCTCCAGGCCGAAGGTGTAGGACACCCGGCCCGAGGCCACGCTGCCGGAGCTACCCGTGCCCACGTAGCCCTCGAAGCCCTCCGCCGACTGCTGGAGCAGCATGCCGTAGTCGTTGTACATCACGCCCGCGAAGACGCCGGTCCGGCTGCCGCGCAGGCTGCCCGGGTCGATGCCCGCCCGCTCGAAGGCCTCCCACGAGGTTTCGAGCAGCAGCCGCTGCTGCGGGTCCATCGACACGGCTTCGCGGGGGGAGATCCCGAAGAACGCCGGGTCGAACTCGCTGGCGTTGTGGAGGAACCCGCCCTCGCGGGTGTAGGTGGTGCCCTGCTGGTCCGGGTCGCTGTCGTAGAGCGCTTCGGTGTCCCAGCCACGGTCGGTGGGGAAGCCCGAGACGCCGTCGATGCCGTTGGCCACCAGGTGCCACAGGTCCTCGGGGCTCTGGACCCCGCCGGGGAAGCGGCAGGCCATGCCGATGATCGCGATCGGCTCGTCGTCGGCCGCCGCTCGGACGACGACAGCCGTGTCGGGAAGGGAGCCGACCAGTTCCTCATGTAGCAGCCCGGCGAGCGCACGCGCGCTCGGGTAGTCGAAGACGAGCGTCGCGGGCAGGCGCAGGCCGGTGGTGGCGTTGAGGCGGTTGCGCAGCTCGACGGCGGTGAGGGAGTCGAAGCCCAGGTCCTTGAACGCCCGCTCCGCGTCCACCTCGTGAGCTCCGGCGTAGCCCAGCACCGCGGCCGTCTCGGCCCGTACCAGATCCACCAGCGCCGCATCACGCTCGGCCTCGGGGAGCGCGGCGAGGCGCTGCATCAGCGAGGAGACGGCGGGACTGCCCGTGGCCGCTGCGGCCGAGCGGCGTGCGGCGACCCGGACCAGGCCGCGCAGCAGCGGGGGCAGCATGCCCGCCTCGGCCTGGCCACGCAGACCCGCGAGGTCGAGCCGGATCGGCACCAGGACCGGGTCGCCCGAACGCAGCGAGGTGTCGAACAGCCTCAGGCCTTCCTCGGCGGTCAGCGCACCTACACCGCCCCGCGCCATCCGCTGCACATCCGCCGTGTCCAACTCCCCCGCCATACCGCCGTCCTCGGCCCACAGGCCCCAGGCGAGCGAGGTCGCCCGAAGACCGGCCGACCGACGCTGCTGAGCGAGGGCGTCCAGGAAGCTGTTCGCGGCGGCGTAGTTGGCCTGCCCCGCATTGCCGAAGACACCGGCCGCCGAGGAGAACAGCACAAAGGCGGTGAGGTCGTGGTCCCGGGTCAGCTCGTGCAGGTTCCAGGCCGCGTCCACCTTCGGGCGCAGCACCGCATCGATCCGCTCGGGGGTGAGGGAGGAGATCACACCGTCGTCCAGCACACCGGCCGTGTGCACCACGGCCGTCAGGCGGTGCTCGGCGAGCAGCGCCGCCAACGCCTCACGATCAGCGACATCACAGGCAGCGAAGACCGGCTCAGCGCCCAACTCACGCAGGGAATCAGCGAGTTCCTCAGCGCCTTCGGCCCGAGCCCCGCGCCGCGAGACCAGCAGCAGCCTGCGCGCACCGTACTCAGTCACCAGATGCCGGGCGAACAGCGCACCCAGCGTGCCCGTCGCACCCGTCACCAGCACCGTACCCTCCGGGTCCAGCACCAGCCGCTCGGCTTCATCAGTCGAAGGCACACGGGCCAGACGCGGTGCGAGGGCCTTGCCCGCGCGCAGGGCCAGCTGGGGCTCACCACTCTCGACCGCCGCCGACAGCAGAGCCAGCGAGGTCGGGTCCTCGTCCAGGTCGATCAGCACGATCCGGCCCGGGTTCTCCGACTGCGCCGAACCCAGCAGACCCCACACAGCGGCCGAGGGAAGGTCCAGAACATCCGCGTCAAGGGCCGCCACCGCACCACGCGTGACCACCACCAGCCGGGTGTCCGCCAGCAACTCCTCCGCCAACCACTCCTGCACCACCGCGAGCACACCACGCACAGCGGCATGCGTCGCAACGGCCACATCCTCAGCCAACCCCGGCAGAACAGGCACCAGGATCGTCCCCGGCACACCGCCAGCCACCAGCGCGCCCAGGTCCTCGAACCGCTCGACACCGGCGAGACCGAATGCGTCCGCACCAAGAACCACCGCACCGTCAAAGGCGGCGCCGGACGGCAGGACAGCGCCGGTCCACTCCTGGCGGAACAGCGACTCATGGTGAGCCGCCCGGGCCGTGGACAGCTGCTCGACCGCCACGGGTCGCAGTACCAGCGACTCCACGGTGGCCACGGGCGCTCCCGTGCCGTCGGCGATGCCGAGCGATACCGCGTCCGCACCCTGCGGCGCGATCCGCACCCGCAGGGCGGTGGCACCGACGGCGTGGAGTTCGACACCGTTCCAGGCGAACGGCAGGCGGGCCTGCCCGGTGTCCGCCAGGACGCCGCCGAGGCCGATCGCGTGCAGCCCGCTGTCGAGCAACGCGGGGTGCAGCCCGAACTGATCGGCCTGTGCCCAGCTGCTCTCCGGCAGCTCGACCTCTGCGAACAGCTCGCCGTCGCGCCGCCAGGCGGCCCGCAGCCCCTGGAACACCGGTCCGTAGCCGAACCCCGCTGCGGCGAAACCCTCGTAGAGCGAGTCGACCGGAACGGTCTCCGCGTTAACCGGCGGCCACTCGGCCAGGTCCGGCGCAGCGGAGGGCGCGCCCGTGGCCGGACCGAGCAGACCGGCGGCGTGCCGGGTCCACGGTTCCTCGGCCGGGGCGTCCTCGGCCCTGGAGTAGAGGCTGACGGTGCGCCGGCCGGAGTCGTCCGGAGTGCCGACCCAGAGCTGGACCTGAACCGCGCCCTTGGTCGGCAGGATCAGGGGTGCCTCCAGCGACAGCTCCTCCAGCCGGGTGCAGCCGACCTGGTCGCCCGCTCGGATCGCCAGTTCCACGAAGGCGGTTCCCGGAAGCAGCACCGTGTCACCGACGGCATGGTCGGCCAGCCAGGGGTGGGAGTCCAGCGACAGGCGCCCGGTGAAGAGATGGCCGTCCGCGTCCGCGAGAGCGACGCTCGCTCCAAGCAGGGGGTGATCGGCCGATCCCAGGCCGGCGGACGCCACGTCGCCGATCCATCCGGTGAGTGGGCGCGGCCAGTAGCGCTCGCGCTGGAAGGCGTAGGTGGGCAGGTCGACGAGCCGCGCACCGGTACCGGCAAAGACGGCCTGCCAGTCCAGCTTCGCGCCACGGACGTGCAGCTGAGCGAGAGCGCTGGTAAAGCTCTCGGCCTCGGCGCGGCCCCGACGCAGAACGGGGGCGAACGCCGCGTCCTCGGTCACACAGTCCTGCGCCATGGCGGCGAGGGTGCCGTCCGGACCGAGCTCCAGGAAGGTGCGGACGCCTTCGCGCTCCAGAGTCCGCATCGCGTCGTGGAAGCGGACGGCCTCCCGGACGTGGCGGACCCAGTACTCGGGGGTCCGGATCTCGTCGGTGAGGTCGCCGGAGAGGGTGGAGACGATCGGGATGCTCGGCTCGTTGAAGGTCAGACCCCCGACGACCGTACGGAACTCGGCCAGCATCGGCTCCATCAACGGCGAGTGGAACGCGTGGCTCACCGTCAGCCGCTTGGTCTTACGACCCTCGGCCGACAGCCGCTCCGCAACCGCCGACACCGCAGACTCGGCACCGGAAATCACCACCGACGACGGCCCGTTGACCGCAGCGATCCCCAACTCACCTGTGACGAACGGCAGCACCTCGTCCTCCGAGGCCTGCACCGCCACCATCACACCGCCAATCGGCAGCGCCTGCATCAACCGACCACGAGCCGCCACCAGAGCAGCGGCATCCGCCAGCGACAGCACCCCAGCCACATGCGCGGCAGCGATCTCACCGATCGAATGCCCGGCCAGGAACTCCGGCCGGATGCCCCAGGACTCTGTGAGCCGGAACAGCGCCACCTCGATCGCGAACAGTGCCGGCTGGGTGTGGGCGGTCTGGTCCAGCTCCTCGCCACCGAACACCACCTCGCGCAGCGGACGATCCAGATGCGGGTCCAGCTCAGCGCAGACCGCGTCGAAGGCCTCGGCGAACACCGGGAACGCCTCGTACAACTCCCGGCCCATACCGGCCCGCTGGCTCCCCTGCCCCGCGAACAGGAACGCCACCCGGCCAGCCGCACCGGCGACGCCCAGCACCGCCCGCGACGCAGGCTCACCGCTCGCCAGCGCCGCCAGCCCGGCACGCAGTTCGTCACGGTCCGAGCCCACCACCACCGCGCGGTGCTCGAACGAACCGCGCGTGCTCACCAGCGAGAAACCGATGTCCAGCGGCGACAGTTCGGGCTGTGCCTCGAGATGGGCCAGCAGCCGTTCGGCCTGCCCGCGCAGTGCCTCCGCCGTCCGGCCGGACAGCGCCACCGGCGCCTTCCGGGTGTTCTCCTGGTGCTCCTCGCCCTCCACCGCCTCGGCTTCGGGCGCCTGCTCCAGGATGATGTGGGCGTTGGTGCCGCTGAACCCGAACGAGGACACCGCCGAACGGCGCGGCTCACCGGTCTGCGGCCACGGCCGCGTCTCACTCAGCAGTTCCACCGCACCCGCCGACCAGTCCACGTGCGAGGACGGCTCACCCACATGCAGCGACTGCGGCAGCACACCGTGCCGCATCGCCATCACCATCTTGATCACACCCGCCGCACCCGCGGCCGCCTGCGTGTGGCCGAGGTTGGACTTCACCGAACCCAGCCACAGCGGACGGTCCTCGGCGCGCTCCTTGCCGTAGGTGGCCAGCAGCGCCTGCGCCTCGATCGGGTCACCGAGGGTCGTACCGGTCCCGTGCGCCTCCACCGCGTCGACCTGGTCGCTGGTGAGAGCGGCGTTGGCCAGCGCCTGCCGGATCACCCGTTGCTGCGACGGACCATTGGGAGCGGTAAGACCGTTGGACGCACCGTCCTGGTTGACGGCCGACCCCCGGACGATGCCCAGCACCGGGTGCCCGTTGCGCCGGGCGTCCGAGAGCCGCTCGACCAGCAACATGCCGACGCCCTCGCCCCAGCCGGTGCCATCGGCGTCGTCCGAGAACGCCTTGCAGCGCCCGTCCGCCGCCAGGCCGCGCTGACGGCTGAACTCCACGAAAGTGCCCGGCGTCAGCATCACGGTCACACCGCCGGCCAGCGCCAGCGTGGACTCTCCCTGGCGCAGCGACTGGCAGGCCAGGTGCAGGGCGACCAGCGAGGAGGAGCAGGCGGTGTCGATGGTCACCGCCGGACCCTCCAGGCCCAGCGTGTACGACACCCGGCCCGAAGCGATGCTCCCCGAGGTGCCCGTGCCGATCTGCCCCTCGGCTCCCTCGACCGACTGCTGGAGCAGCATGCCGTAGTCGTTGTACATCACACCTACGAACACACCGGTCCGGCTGCCCCGCAGCGTCGCCGGATCGATGCCCGCCCGCTCGAACGCCTCCCAGGAGGTCTCCAGCAGCAGCCGCTGCTGCGGATCCATCGACATCGCCTCACGCGGCGAGATCCCGAAGAAGCCCGGATCGAACGCTCCCGCGTCCTGCAGGAACCCGCCCTCACGGGCGTACGAGGTCCCCGGGTGGTCCGGGTCCGGGTGGTAGAGGCTCTCGACGTCCCAGCCACGGTCCTCCGGGAAGTACGACACCGCGTCGCTGCCGGTGGACACCAGCCGCCACAGGTCCTCGGGCGAGGAGACACCACCCGGGAAGCGGCAGGCCATACCGACGATGGCGATCGGCTCGTGCTCGCCGTCCTCCATCTCCTTGAGTCGGCGGCGGGTCTCGTGAAGATCCGCCGTCACTCGCTTGAGGAAGTACCGAAGCTTTTCCTCAGCCGCCATCTCAGCCGGCATGTCAGGTCACCTCTCGGGATGTTGCAGAAGAATCGGGCGATCAGGCAGGTCGGACTGCGGTCAGGAGATGCCGAACTCCTTGCCGATGAAGTCGAAGAGGTCGTCATCGGTGGCCTCTTCGAGCTCCTCGGCGACGGTGGCTTCCTCGGCCGGGGTCTGCTGGTCGTTCCACCTCGCGAGCAGGGACTGCAGGCGGTTGGCGACTCGGAGGTGCCCCTCGTCGTCGGGCGCGGTCTCCAGCAGGGCGGCCTCCAGTCGGTCCAGCTCGGCCAGCAGCGGCACCAGTACGGCAGCCGGGTCGGGGACGGTCTCGGCGTGGAGCAGCGCGACCAGGGCCGCCGGGGTCGGGTAGTCGAAGACCAGGGTGGCCGGCAGCCGCAGACCGGTCACCGCGTTGAGGCGGTTGCGCAGTTCGACGGCGGTGAGGGAGTCGAAGCCGAGGTCCTTGAACGCCCGGTCGGCGTCCACCGCGTCCGGGCCCGGGTATCCGAGGACGGCCGCGACCTCCGAGCACACCACCTCGCGCAGGACCGCCTCGCGGTCGGTCTCCGGCACGCCCAGCAGCCGCTGCGCCAGAGACGGACCGGTCGCCTCGGTGGCCGCTGCGGCCGAGCGGCGTGCGGCGACCCGGACCAGGCCGCGCAGCAGCGGGGGCAGCATGCCCGCCTCGGCCTGGCCACGCAGACCCGCGAGGTCGAGCCGGATCGGCACCAGGACCGGGTCGCCCGAACGCAGCGAGGTGTCGAACAGCCTCAGGCCTTCCTCGGCGGTCAGCGCACCGACACCGCCCCGCGCCATCCGCTGGACGTCCGCCGTGTCCAACTCCCCTGCCATACCTCCGTCTTCGGCCCACAGGCCCCACGCGAGCGAGGTCGCCGGGAGTCCGGCGGCGCGGCGCTGCTGGGCTAGGGCGTCCAGGAAGCCGTTGGCGGCGGCGTAGTTGGCCTGACCCGCATTGCCGAAGACACCGGCCGCCGAGGAGAAGAGCACGAAGGCGGTGAGGTCGTGGTCCCGGGTCAGCTCGTGCAGGTTCCAGGCCGCGTCCACCTTCGGGCGCAGCACTGCATCGATCCGCTCGGGGGTGAGGGAGGAGATCACACCGTCGTCCAGCACACCGGCCGTGTGCACCACGGCCGTCAGGCGGTGCTCGGCGAGCAGCGCCGCCAACGCCCTACGATCAGCGACATCACAGGCAGCGAAGACCGGCTCAGCGCCCAACTCACGCAGGGAATCAGCGAGTTCCTCAGCGCCTTCGGCCCGAGCCCCGCGCCGCGAGACCAGCAGCAGCCTGCGCGCACCGTACTCAGTCACCAGATGCCGGGCGAACAGCGCACCCAGCGTGCCCGTCGCACCCGTCACCAGCACCGTACCCTCCGGGTCCAGCACCAGCCGCTCGGCTTCATCGGCCGAAGGCACACGGGCCAGACGCGGTGCGAGGGCCTTGCCCGCGCGCAGGGCCAGCTGGGGCTCACCGCTCTCGATGGCGTTCGGCAGAGCGCGCAGTGAGGCCGGGTCCTCGTCCAGGTCGACCAGCACGATCCGGCCCGGGTTCTCCGACTGCGCCGAACCCAGCAGACCCCACACAGCGGCCGAGGGAAGATCAGGCGCTTCCGTGCCGGCGGTCGTCACCGCACCACGGGTCACCACCACCAGACGGGTTTCCGCGACCGTTTCCTCCGTCAGCCACTGCTGCACCAGCGCGAGCGCACCGTGCACGGCGGTGTGCGTCGCAGCGGCCACATCCTCAGCCTCAGCTGGCTCCGGCAGAACAGGCACCAGGATCGTCTCCGGTACGGCACCGGCCACCAGCGCGCCCAGGTCGGGGAACCGCTCGACACCGGCGAGGCCGAGATCGTCCGTACCAAGGACCACCGCACCGGCAAGGGAGGCGGCGGACGGCAGGCCGACGCCCGTCCACTCGGTCCGGAAGAGCGAGTCCTCGCCGCTCGCACCCGCCAGCTGCTCGGCATCGAAGGCCCGCAGCACCAGCGACTCCACCGACGCGACCGGCACACCCGCACCGTCCGCCACGGTCAACGACACCGCATCCGCACCAGCCCGCGACAACCGCACCCGCAACTCACGAGCACCCGCAGCGAACAGCGACACCCCAGACCACGCGAACGGCAACCGACCCCGACCCGTGTCCTCCACCAGGCCACCCAGCGCGACCGCGTGCAACGCGGCATCCAGCAGCGCCGGATGCAGACCGAACAAGCCCGCCTCCGCCTGAGCCACCTCCGGCAGCGCAACCTCGGCGAACACCTCGCCATCACGCCGCCAAGCCGCCCGCAACCCCTGGAACACCGGACCATAACCGAACCCGGCGGCCACAAAACCGCCGTACAGCCCGTCAACCGACACCGGCTCGGCACCCGCAGGCGGCCACTCCACCAGATCGAAGGACTCCTCGGCACCACCCTCCGCCAGCAGACCCGTCGCATGACGCGTCCACGGCTCATCCACCAGCGCGCCCTCCACCCGGGAGTGGAGGCTGACGGTACGCCGGCCGGAGTCGGACGGGGTGCCCACCGAGACCTGGACCTGAACCGCGCCCTTGGCCGGAAGGACCAGCGGCGCCTCCAGTGTCAGCTCCTCGACGCGGCCGCAGCCCACCTGGTCACCCGCGCGGACCGCCAGTTCCACGAAGGCGGTTCCGGGCAGCAGCACGGTGTCGGCCACGGCATGGTCGGCCAGCCACGGGTGGGAGTCCAGCGACAGCCGTCCGGTGAACAGGTGGCCGTCCGCATCCGCGAGCGCCACCGAGGCACCCAGCAGCGGGTGGTCGGCCGTCCCCAGACCGGCGGACGTCACGTCCCCCACCTGGCCGGAGTGGACTCGCGGCCAGTAGTTCTCCTGCTGGAAGGCATAGGTGGGCAGGTCGACGCGCCGGGCACTGGTGCCCGCGAACAGGGCCGTCCAGTCCAGCTTCACACCACGGACGTGCAGCTGAGCGAGAGCACTGACGAAGGTCCGGTTCTCCGAGCGGCCCCGGCGCAAGGCGGGCGCGAACACCGCGTCCTCGGTCACACAGCTCTGGGCCATCGCGGAGAGGGTGCTGTCGGGCCCCAGTTCGAGGTACGTGCGGACGGCCTCGCGCTCCAGGGTCCGGATGGCGTCCTGGAAGCGGACGGCCTCGCGGACATGGCGGACCCAGTACTCGGGCGTGGTCAGCTCGTCGGTGACCTCTCCGGTGAGAGTGGAGACGATCGGGATCCGGGGCTCGTTGAAGGTCAGACCCTCGGCGACGGTCCGGAACTCGGCCAGCATCGGCTCCATCAGCGGCGAGTGGAACGCATGACTCACCGTCAGCCGCTTGCTCTTGCGGCCTTCGGCGGCCAGCTTCTCCACGGCCTCCAGCACAGCCTGCTCGGTACCCGAAATCACCACGGAGTTCGGCCCGTTGACCGCCGCGATCCCCAACTCATCGGTAAGGAAGGGCAGTACCTCGGCCTCGCTCGCCTGGACCGCCACCATCGCACCGCCGGCGGGCAGTGCCTGCATCAGCCGGCCACGAGCGGCCACCAGAGCTGCGGCGTCCGCCAGCGACAGCACACCCGCGACATGCGCGGCGGCGATCTCACCGATCGAATGCCCGGCCAGGAACTCCGGCCGGATGCCCCAGGACTCCGCGAGGTGGAACAGGGCCACCTCGATGGCGAACAGCGCGGGCTGCGTGTACCCGGTCTGGTCCAGCTCCTCGCCACCGAAGACAACCTCGCGCAGCGGACGCTCCAGGTGCGAGTCCAACTCCGCACATGCCGCGTCGAAAGCTTCGGCGAACACCGGGAAGGTCTCGTACAACTCGGCACCCATGCCGACCCGCTGGCTCCCCTGGCCGGTGAACAGGAACGCCACCCGGCCGGCCAAGCCGGCAGTCCCGACCACGGTCCGCGCCGCCGCCTCTCCCTGCGCCAGCGCCTCCAGCCCGGCGCGCAGCTCATCCCGGTCCGAGCCCACCAGCACGGCGCGGTGCTCGAACGAACCGCGGGTGCCCACCAGCGAGAACCCGACATCGACCGGCGAGAGGCCGGGCTCGGCGTCCAGTCGCGCCAGCAGCCGGCCCGCCTGCCCGTGAAGTGCCTCGGGCGTCCGTCCGGACAGCACCCACGGGGTCGCCGACGGGCCCTCCGGCTCGGCGGCCGCGGCCTCGGCTTCGGGCGCCTGCTCCAGGACGATGTGGGCGTTGGTGCCGCTGAACCCGAACGAGGACACCGCCGAACGGCGCGGTTCACCGGTCTGCGGCCACGGCCGCGTCTCACTCAGCAGCTCCACCGCACCCGCCGACCAGTCCACGTGCGAGGACGGCTCACCCACATGCAGCGACTGCGGCAGCACACCGTGCCGCATCGCCATCACCATCTTGATCACACCCGCCACACCGGCAGCAGCCTGCGTGTGCCCCAGGTTCGACTTCACCGAACCCAGCCACAGCGGACGGTCCTCCGAGTGCTCCTGACCGTAGGTGGCCAGCAGCGCCTGCGCCTCGATCGGGTCACCCAGCCGGGTACCCGTACCGTGCGCCTCCACCGCATCCACCTGGCTCGCCGTCAGATTGGCGTTGGCCAGGGCCTGGCGGATGACGCGCTGCTGGGACGGGCCGTTGGGGGCGGTGAGGCCGTTGGACGCACCGTCCTGGTTGACGGCGGAGCCGCGCACGATGCCCAGCACCGGGTGCCCGTTGCGCCGGGCGTCCGAGAGCCGCTCGACCAGCAGCATGCCGACGCCCTCGCCCCAGCCGGTGCCATCGGCGTCGTCCGAGAACGCCTTGCAGCGCCCGTCCGCCGCCAGGCCGCGCTGACGGCTGAACTCCACGAAGGTGCTGGGTGTCAGCATCACGGTCACACCGCCGGCCAGCGCCAGCGTGGACTCTCCCTGGCGCAGCGACTGGCAGGCCAGGTGCAGGGCGACCAGTGAGGAGGAGCAGGCGGTGTCGATGGTCACCGCTGGACCCTCCAGGCCCAGCGTGTACGACACCCGGCCGGAGGCGATGCTCCCCGAGGTGCCGGTACCGACGTGACCCTCCGCGCCCTCCGCCGACTGCTGGAGCAGCATGCCGTAGTCGTTGTACATCACGCCGACGAACACGCCGGTCCGGCTGCCCCGCAGCGTCGCCGGATCGATGCCCGCCCGCTCGAACGCCTCCCAGGAGGTCTCCAGCAGCAGCCGCTGCTGCGGATCCATCGACATCGCCTCACGCGGCGAGATCCCGAAGAAGCCCGGATCGAACAGGCCCGCGTCGTGCAGGAACCCGCCCTCACGGGCATACGAGGTGCCCGGGTGGTCCGGGTCCGGGTGGTAGAGGTTGTCCAGGTCCCATCCACGGTTGTCGGGGAAGAAGGAGACCGCGTCCCGCCCGCCGACGACCAGGCCCCACAGCTCCTCGGGCGAGGAGACACCGCCCGGGAAGCGGCAGGCCATACCCACGATCGCGATCGGGTCGTCGTCCGTGGCGACGGTTGCCGGGATCGGGAGGTCGGTGGTCGGCAACGCGCCCAGCAGCTCGCTGCGGAGCAGCTCGGCGAGAGCACCCGGGGTCGGGTAGTCGAAGACCAGGGTGGCCGACAGCCGAAGACCGGTCACCGTGTTGAGGCGGTTGCGCAGTTCGACGGCGGTGAGGGAGTCGAAGCCGAGCTCCTTGAACGCCCGCTCGGCGTCGACCGAGGCGGCGCTCGGGTAGCCCAGGACAGCCGCCACCTCCGCGCGCACGAGGTCGAGCAGAGCCGACGCTCGCTCGGCCTCGGGGAGGGTGGCCAGTCGCCGGCCGAGCGCCGATCCGCTGACAGCACCGGGACCCTCACTGCCGCCGGCTTCGGTCGCGCGGCGCATCGGGGCCCGTACCAGGCCGCGCAGCAGCGGCGGCACCATGCCACGGGCTGCCTGGGCGCGCAGAGCTGCGAGTTCGAGCTGGATGGGCACCAGGAACGGGGCACCGGAACCGATCGCGGCGTCGAACAGCAGCAGGCCGTCCTCGGCGGTCAGCGCGGCGACACCACCGCGTGCCATCCGTTCCACGTCGGACCGGACCAGGGCGGCGGCCATTCCGCCGTCTTCGGCCCACAGGCCCCAGGCGAGCGAGGTCGCCGGGAGTCCGGCCGACCGGCGCTGCTGGGCGAGGGCGTCCAGGAAGCTGTTGGCGGCGGCGTAGTTGGCCTGTCCGGCCGCGCCGAACAGGCCCGCGGCGGAGGAGAACAGGACGAAGGCGGTGAGGTCGTGGTCCCGGGTCAGCTCGTGCAGGTTCCAGGCCGCGTCCACCTTCGGGCGCAGCACGCCCTCCAGCCGCTCGGGGGTGAGGGAGGAGATCACGCCGTCGTCCAGCACACCGGCCGTGTGCACCACAGCCGTCAGGCGGTGCTCGGCGAGCAGCGCCGCCAACGCCTCACGATCAGCGACATCACAGGCGGCGAAGACCGGCTCGGCGCCCAACTCACGCAGGGAGTCCGCGAGTTCCTCAGCGCCCTCGGCCTGAGCCCCGCGCCGTGAGACCAGCAGCAGCCTGCGCGCACCGTACTCGGTCACCAGATGCCGGGCGAACAGCGCACCCAGCGTGCCCGTCGCACCCGTCACCAGCACCGTACCCTCCGGGTCCAGCACCAGCCGCTCGGTCTCGGCAATCGCCGGGACCCGGGCCAGACGTGGCGCGTAGCCACCGCTGGTCCTTACGGCCAGCTGCGGCTCACCGGAGGCGAGCACACCGGGCAGCGCCTGGAGCGAGGCCGGGTCCTCATCGACATCGATCAGCACGATCCGGCCCGGGTTCTCCGACTGCGCCGAACCCAGCAGACCCCACACAGCGGCCGAGGGAAGGTCCAGCACATCCGCGTCAAGGGCCGCCACCGCACCACGCGTGACCACCACCAGCCGGGTGTCCGCCAGCAACTCCTCGGCCAGCCACTCCTGCACCAACGCGAGCGCACCACGCACAGCGGCATGCGTCGCAGCGGCCACATCCTCAGCCTCAGCCGACCCCGGCAGAACAGGCACCAGGATCGTCCCCGGCACCGACAGCCCGGCCGAGACCGCAGCCCGCAGCTCAGCCAGCTTCCCGAACTGCTCGGCATCGTCCAGCCCGAGATCATCCGCCCCGAGCACGGTCACCACGTCCGGGGCCGCGACAGGCGGAAGGGCAGCGCTGACCCACTCCGGGCGGAACAGCGACTCATGGCCACCGCTCGCACCCGCCAACTGCCCGGCGTCGAACGGCCGCAGTACCAGCGACTCCACCAATGCGACCGGCACACCCGCACCGTCCGCCACGGTCAACGACACCGCATCCGCACCGGCCCGCGACAACCGCACCCGCAACTCACGAGCACCCGCCGCGAACAGCGACACCCCAGACCACGCGAACGGCAACCGACCCCGACCCGTGTCCTCCACCAGGCCACCCAGCGCAACCGCGTGCAACGCGGCATCCAGCAGCGCCGGATGCAGACCGAACAAGCCCGCCTCGTCCCGGCTGCTCTCGTCCAGCGCGACCTCGGCGAACACCTCGCCATCACGCCGCCAAGCCGCCCGCAGCCCCTGGAACACCGGACCATAACCGAACCCGGCAGCCACAAAACCGCCGTACAGCCCGTCAACCGACACCGGCTCGGCACCCGCAGGCGGCCACTCCACCAGATCGAAGGACTCCTCGGCACCACCCTGTGCCAACAGACCCGTCGCATGACGCGTCCACGGCTCGTCCACCGGCGCGCCCTCCACCCGGGAGAACACGGACACCGGACGGCGGCCCGTGGAATCGGGCGCCCCGACCGACACCTGGACCTGCGTCCCTCCCTTTGCGGGCAGGACCAGCGGCGCCTCCAGCGTCAGCTCCTCCAGCCGGTCGCAGCCCACCTGATCGGCTGCCCGGACCGCCAGTTCCACGAAGGCGGTTCCCGGCAGAAGCACCGCGTCACCGACGGCATGGTCGGCCAGCCACGGGTGCGCCTCCAGCGACAGCCGCCCGGTGAACAGGACACCGTCCGCGTCCGCCAGAGCGACGAAGGCTCCCAGCAGCGGGTGCTCCGCGAGGTCGAGGCCGAGCTGGGCCGCCGCCGCGTCGCCCATCAGGACCGGCGGGGCCTCCAGCCAGTAGCGCTCGTACTGGAAGGCGTAGGTGGGCAGGTCCACGCGCCGCGCACCGGTACCGGCGAAGGCGGCCTGCCAGTCCAGCTTCACACCACGGACGTGCAGCTGCGCGAGAGCGCTGGTGTAGTTCTCGGCCTCGGCACGGTCGCGGCGCAGAGCCGGCACGAACACCGACTCCTCGCTGACGCACTCCTGACCCATCGCGGTGAGCGTGCCGTCCGGGCCCAACTCCAGGAAGCTACGGACGCCTTCGCGCTCCAGAGCCTGAACCGCATCGCAGAACCGGACCGCATCGCGGACGTGCCGCACCCAGTACTCGGGGGTCCGGATCTCGTCGGTGATCCCACCGGTGAGGGTGGAGACGATCGGGATCCGGGGCTCGCCGAAGGTCAGACCCTCGACGACCGTACGGAACTCGGCCAGCATCGGTTCCATCAACGGCGAGTGGAACGCATGGCTGACCACGAGCCGCTTGATCTTACGGCCCTGGGCCGCCAGCTTCTCCGCGACCGTAAGGACGGCCTGCTCGGCACCCGAGATCACCACCGAGTTCGGTCCGTTGACCGCCGCGATCCCCAACTCATCGGTGACGAACGGCAGTACCTCGGCCTCGCTCGCCTGGACCGCCACCATCGCACCACCAACCGGCAGCGCCTGCATCAACCGGCCACGGGCCGCCACCAGAGCGGCCGCATCCGCCAGCGACAGCACACCCGCCACATGCGCGGCAGCGATCTCACCGATCGAATGCCCGGCCAGCACATCCGGCCGCAGACCCCATGCTTCGACCAGACGGAACAGCGCCACCTCGATGGCGAACAACGCCGGCTGCGTGAACCCGGTCTGATCCAGCCCCTCGCCACCGAAGACCACCTCGCGCAGCGGACGATCCAGGTGCGAGTCCAACTCCGCACACACCGCGTCGAAAGCCTCGGCGAACACCGGGAAGGTCTCGTACAACTCGGCGCCCATGCCGACCCGCTGGCTCCCCTGCCCCGTGAACAGGAACGCCACCCGACCGGCCGCACCGGCGACGCCCAGCACCGCCCGTCCGGCTGACGCGCCCCGCGAGAGGGCTTCCAGGCCCGCGCACAGCTCGTCCTGGTCCGAACCCACCAGTACCGCGCGGTGCTCGAACGCCGAACGCGTAGTCGCCAGCGAGAAGCCGACGTCGACCAGCGACAGCTCGGCCCGCTCCTCCAGGTGCTCCAGCAGCCGTCCGGCCTGCGCCCGCAGTGCCTCCGCCGTCCGACCCGACAGCACCAGCGGCAGCGGCCCGGCCGGCGGCACGGACGGTGCGGCGTCGGATGCCGGCGGCTGCTCGATGATGGTGTGCGCATTGGTGCCGCTGATACCGAAGGAGGACACGCCCGCTCGGCGCGGACGGCCGCTCTCCGGCCAGGGCCGGGCCTCGGTCAGCAGCTCCACCGCGCCGGCCGTCCAGTCCACATGGGTGGACGGCTCGCCGACGTGCAGGGTCTGCGGCAGCACGCCGTGCCGCATCGCCTGCACCACCTTGATGATCCCGGCGACACCGGCGGCGGCCTGGGTGTGGCCGAGGTTGGACTTCACCGAACCCAGCCACAGCGGACGGTCGTCCGAGTGCTCCTGGCCGTAGGTGGCCAGCAGCGCCTGCGCCTCGATCGGGTCACCCAGCGTGGTACCGGTGCCGTGGGCCTCGACCAGGTCGACCTCGTCGGCCGACAGTCCGGCTGAGGCCAGCGCCTGCCGGATCACCCGCTGCTGCGAGGGGCCGTTCGGCGCCGTCAGACCGTTGGAGGCACCGTCCTGGTTGATCGCGGAGCCACGCACGATCGCCAGCACCGGGTGGCCGTTGCGCCGGGCGTCCGAGAGCCGCTCGACCAGCAACATGCCGGCGCCCTCGGCCCAGCCGGTGCCGTCGGCGTCGTCGGAGAAGGACTTGCAGCGGCCGTCGGCGGCCAGTCCGCGCTGCCGGCTGAAGTCCACGAAGGTGTCCGGCGTGGACATCACCGTGACACCGCCGGCCAGGGCGAGCGAGCACTCACCGGCACGCAGTGCCTGGATCGCCCAGTGCAGCGCGACCAGCGAGGAGGAACAGGCGGTGTCCACGGTGACGGCCGGGCCCTCCAGGCCCAGGACATAGGACACCCGGCCGGAGGCGATGCTCCCGGCGCTTCCGGTACCGAGGTAGCCCTCGACGCCCGGGGGGATGGCGGGCAGGCGGGAGATGTAGTCGTGGTACATCACGCCCGCGAAGACACCGGTCCGGCTGCCGCGCACCGACTCCGGGTCGATACCGGCCCGCTCGAAGGCCTCCCAGGAGGTCTCCAGGAGCAGGCGCTGCTGCGGGTCCATCGCCAGCGCCTCGCGCGGCGAGATACCGAAGAACGCCGGGTCGAACTCGCTTGCGTTGTGCAGGAACCCGCCCTCGGCGGTGTAGGAGGTGCCGGGGTGGTCGGGGTCCGGGTGGTAGAGGTTCTCGACGTCCCAGCCACGGTCGGTGGGGAACGGCGAGATGCCGTCCACACCGTCGCTGATCATGCGCCAGAGGTCCTCGGGCGAGCGCACCTCGCCCGGGTAGCGGCAGGCCATTCCGACGATGGCGATCGGATCGTCGGCTCGGTTGGCCAGGACCGGCGCCGCTTCGGCGGCCGCCTCGCGCAGTCCCAACGCCTCGGTGAGCAGGTAGTCGGCGAGCGCGGTGGGGGTGGGGTAGTCGAACACCACGGTGGCCGGGAGCCGGACGCCGGTCGCGGCGTTGAGGCGGTTGCGCAGCTCGACCGAGGTCAGCGAGTCGAAGCCGGTCTCCCGGAACGCCTTCCCCGGCTCGACGGAGTGCGGGCCGGCGTGGCCGAGGACGAGGGCGACCTGGGTGCGGACCAGTTCCAGGAGCGCCCGCTGCTGCTCCTCCTCGGTCAGACCGAGCAGTCGGGCCAGCAGTGAGGCGCCCGCTGCGGACGTGCCGGCCTCGGCCGCACGGCGGTTCGGGGTACGGACCAGTCCGGTGAGGATGGCGGGCAGTCGGCCGGCCCTGGCCTGGACCCGCAGTCCGGCCTGGTCGAGACGGATCGGCACGGCGACGGCGGCGTCCTGTGCGAGGGCCGCGTCGAACAGGGCGAGGCCCAGTTCGGTGGTGAGCGGGGCGACACCACCGCGCGCCATCCGCTGGACGTCGGCCTCGTCGAGGGTGTCGGCCATACCGCCCGCCCACAGGCCCCAGGCGAGCGAGGTCGCCGGGAGTCCGGCCGACCGGCGCTGCTGGGCGAGGGCGTCCAGGAAGCTGTTGGCGGCCGCGTAGTTGGCCTGTCCGGCCGCGCCGAACAGGCCGGCGGCGGAGGAGAACAGTACGAAGGCGGTGAGGTCGTGGTCCCGGGTCAGCTCGTGCAGGTTCCAGGCCGCGTCCACCTTCGGGCGCAGCACCGCATCGATCCGCTCCGGGGTGAGGGAGGAGATCACACCGTCGTCCAGCACACCGGCCGTGTGCACCACGGCCGTCAGGCGGTGCTCGGCGAGCAGCGCCGCCAACGCCTCACGATCAGCGACATCACAGGCGGCGAAGACCGGCTCGGCGCCCAACTCACGCAGGGAGTCCGCGAGTTCCTCGGCACCCTCGGCCTGAGCCCCGCGCCGTGAGACCAGCAGCAGCCTGCGCGCACCGTACTCGGTCACCAGATGCCGGGCGAACAGCGCACCCAGCGTGCCCGTCGCACCCGTCACCAGCACCGTACCCTCCGGATCCAGCACCGGAAGCTCGGCTTCATCGGCCGAAGACACACGGGCCAGGCGAAGCGCGAACGCACCGCCCGCACGCAGCGCCAGCTGCGGCTCACCACTCTCGACCGCCGCCGACAGCAGACCCAGCGAGGCCGGGTCCTCATCGACATCGACCAGCACGATCCGGCCCGGGTTCTCCGACTGCGCCGAACCCAGCAGACCCCACACAGCGGCCGAGGCCAGATCCGACACCGCACCATCGCCACCGGCCGCCACCGCACCACGCGTGACCACCACCAGCCGGGAACCGGCGAACGCCTCCTTCGCCAGCCAGAGCTGCACCAGGTCGAGCGCCTTGCGCACGGCGGCCCTGACGTCGTCGGCCGACTGCTCCGCTCCACCACCGAACCCGAGCGGGAGGAACACCGAACCGGGAGCCTGGCCGTCGGTGGCGAGGCGTGCGGCCAGGGCGTCCAGGTCCTGCGGTGTGTCGACGCCGTGTCCCGCTACCAGCATGGCGACGGCCAGCCCGAGCTGGTCGACTCCCACCACGGTGTGGCGCTCGGCGGTGCCGTCGGGGGACTCGGGCAGCGGGACGGCCGTCCACTCGACGCCGAAGAGCGAGTCCTTGGCAGCGGCCACGCGGTTGTCGGTCTTCCGGAGCTGGTCGGCGGCCACCGGGCGGAGCATCAGGTTCTCCACCGTGCAGACCGGCTCGCCCGAGGCGTCGAACGCGGCCAGCGAGACGGACTCCGGGCCTGCGGGCACGATGCGCACCCGCAACGCGGCGGCGCCGACGGCCTGCAGTGCGACACCGGTCCAGGAGAACGGGAGCCGTCCCTGGCCTTCGCCCATGGCACCGCCCAGCGCGGTAGCGTGGAGTGCGGCGTCGAGCAGCGCCGGGTGCAGACCGAAGCCGGGTGCGGCGGCGGCCGCCTCGTCCGGCAGCGAGACCTCCGCGAAGATCTCGTCACCGCGCGACCAAGCCGCGCCGAGAGCCCGGAAGGTGGGTCCGTAGCCGAAGTCGGCGGCTGCGAGGCCCTCGTAGAACCCGGACAGCTCTACCGGCCGGGCGTCGGCCGGCGGCCAGTGCGCGGGGTCGAAGTCGCCGACGCGCTCGGTCCTGGCGGCGCCGCGCGATGAGGTGAGCAGGCCGTCGGCGTGCCGGGTCCAGGGCTCCTCTTCGTCGGCGTCCTCCGCGCGGGAGTACACGGTCAGCTGGCGCGCACCGGAGGCCTCCGGCCGGCCGATCCACAACTGCACCTGTACACCGCCGTGTTCGGGCAGCACCAGCGGCGCCTCCAGGGTCAGCTCCGCCAGCCGGTCGCAGCCCACGTGGTCGCCGGCCCGGACGGCCAGCTCGACGAAGGCGGTACCCGGGAGCAGCACGGTGCCGCCGACGGCGTGGTCGGCGAGCCAGGGGTGGGTCTGCAGGGAGAGCCGGCCCGAGAAGAAGAAGCCGTCACCTTCGGCAAGGGCGACCGCGGCACCCAGCAGCGGGTGGTCGGCCGAGCCGAGACCTATCGCGCGGGCGTCGGTGACCAGCGGCGTGGTGCGGTCGATCCAGTACGCCTCGCGCTGGAAGGCGTACGTGGGCAGGTCGACGTGCCGGGCGCCGGTGCCCGCGAAGACGGCCTGCCAGTCCAGCTTCACACCACGCACGTGCAGCTGCGCGAGAGCACCGGTGAAGCTCTCGGCCTCGGCACGGTCACGGCGCAGGACCGGTGCGAACAGTGCGGTCTCGGCCGCGCACTCCTGGCCCATGGCGGTGAGCGTGCCGTCAGGACCGAGCTCCAGGAAGGTCCGGACGCCTTCGGCCTCCAGGCTCTGGATCGCGTCGCAGAAGCGGACCGCTTCGCGGACGTGGCGGACCCAGTACTCGGGAGTGCGCAGCTCGTCGGTGATCCCGCCGGTGACGGTGGAGACGATCGGGATCCGGGGCTCGTTGAAGGTCAGGCCCTCGACGACCGTAAGGAACTCGGCGAGCATCGGCTCCATCAGCGGCGAGTGGAAAGCGTGGCTGACCGTGAGCCGCTTGGTCTTACGACCCCGGGCCGACAGCCGCTCCGCAACCGCCAGCACCGCCGACTCGGCACCAGAAATCACCACCGACGACGGGCCGTTGACCGCCGCGATCCCCAACTCGTCGGTGACGAACGGCAGTACCTCATCCTCCGAGGCCTGCACCGCCACCATCGCACCACCAACCGGCAGCGCCTGCATCAGACGGCCACGAGCCGCCACCAGAGCAGCGGCATCCGCCAGCGACAGCACACCCGCCACATGCGCGGCAGCGATCTCACCGATCGAATGCCCCGCAAGGAACTCCGGTCGCACACCCCAGGACTCTGTGAGCCGGAACAGCGCCACCTCGACCGCGAACAACGCCGGCTGGGTGTAGCCGGTCTGATCCAGCCCCTCGCCGGTGAAGAGCACCTCACGCAGCGGACGCTCCAGGTGCGGGTCCAGCTCAGCGCAGACCGCGTCGAAAGCATCGGCGAACACCGGGAACGCCTCATACAACTCCCGGCCCATCCCGGCCCGCTGGCTCCCCTGCCCCGCGAACAGGAATACCACCCGACCGGCCGCACCGGCGACACCGAGCACCGCCCGCGACGCAGGCTCACCGCTCGCCAGCGCCGCCAGCCCGGCAACCAGCTCGTCACGGTCTGCCCCCACCACCACCGCGCGGTGCTCGAACATCGATCGCGTGGCCGTCAGCGAGAGGCCCACATCGACCGGCGAAAGGTCCTGCTCCGCGTCCAGCCGGGCCAGCAACCGGCCGGCCTGCCCGCTCAGCGCCTCCGCCGTCCGGCCGGACAGCACCCACGGCACCACCGCGGGAGACCCGGCCGGCTCCTCGGCCACCGCCGCTTCGGCGACCGGCGCCTGCTCCAGGATCGCGTGCGCGTTGGTGCCGCTGAAGCCGAACGACGAGACGCCGGCGCGGCGCGGCTCACCGGTCTCCGGCCAGGGCTGCTCCTCGGCGAGCACCCGCACCGAGCCCTCGGCCCAGTCGACGTGCGGGGACGGCTCACCGGCGTGCAGGGTCCTCGGCAGCACTCCGTGCCGCATGGCCAGCACCATCTTGATCACACCGGCGACACCTGCGGCGGCCTGGGTGTGGGCGAGGTTGGACTTGACCGAGCCGAGCCAGAGCGGGCGCTCCTCGGAGCGGTCCTGGCCGTAGGTGGCGATCAGCGCCTGGGCCTCGATCGGGTCGCCGAGGACCGTGCCGGTGCCGTGCGCCTCGACCGCATCGACCTGGCGCGCCGTCAGCTGTGCGTTCTCCAGGGCCTGCCGGATCACCCGCTGCTGCGACGGACCGTTCGGCGCGGTCAGGCCGTTGGAGGCACCGTCCTGGTTGACCGCCGTGCCGCGCACGAGGGCCAGCACGGGGTGCCCGTTGCGGCGGGCGTCGGACAGCCGCTCCAGCAGGAGCATGCCGACGCCCTCACCCCAGCCGGTGCCGTCGGCTTCGGCCGAGAACGCCTTGCAGCGCCCGTCGGCGGCCAGTCCGCGCTGGCGGCTGAAGTCGACGAACGCCTCGGGGGTGGACATCACGGTGACACCGCCGGCCAGCGCCAGCGTGGACTCCCCGGAACGCAGCGACTGCACGGCGAGGTGCAGCGCGACCAGGGAGGAGGAGCAGGCCGTGTCGATGGTGACGGCCGGGCCTTCCAGGGCCAGGGCGTAGGCCACCCGGCCGGAGGCGATGCTGGCGGAGCTGCCGGTGCCCAGGAACGCCTCGACGCCCTCGGGGACGGAGTGCAGCCGGGCGGCGTAGTTGTGGTAGATGACACCGGCGAACACGCCGGTGCGGCTGCCGCGGAGCGTGGCGGGGTCGATGCCCGCGCGCTCGAAGGCCTCCCAGGAGGTCTCGAGGAGGAGGCGCTGCTGCGGGTCCATGCCCAGCGCCTCGCGCGGTGAGATGCCGAAGAAGGCGGGGTCGAACTCGGTTGCCCCGTGCAGGAATCCGCCCTCGTTGACGTACGAGGTGCCCGGGTGCTCGGGATCCGGGTGGTAGATGGCCTCGAGGTCCCAGCCCCGGTTGACGGGGAAGCCGTCGACGGCATCGCGGCCCTGGCTGACCAGCTGCCAGAGCTCTTCGGGGGAGCTGACGTCGCCGGGGAACCGGCAGCTCATTCCGACGATCGCGATCGGCTCGTGGTCCGCCGCCTCCACCTCCTGGAGGCGCTGGCGGGTTTGGGCCAGATCGGCCGTGACCCACTTGAGGTAGTCACGAAGCGTTTCTTCATTCGCCATTAAATGCCCACCTCTTCAACGCATCCAGTCGGCTCACGTCGTTTCGACGGATTTCACCGGCAGGAACTCGCAGCTTTCTCGGCAAACGCCGACGACATGCGGGAAAGCCCCTGGGCGAAGTTGTCGGCAACTTCGGGCACCAGGAGCTTCGCCAAGATCGCCTATTGCAATTCGCGATCCGAGATTATGGTTCGGCCTGATCGGCCCTCAACCCCTATCCGGCCCCTAGGGGCCACCTGATCGGTAATAGCCGGAAAGGAAATTGCCCCACCCCTTACGACGGCCGGCCCCGGCCGGGACGCCGATGGCATCCCGGCCGGGGCCGCACCCGCTGCGAGGCGGCGACCGGTCAGCTGTCGCCCTGCGAGCGGCCGAGCTGCTCGTGGATGAAGGCGAACAGCTCCTCGTCCGAGGCGGCCTTGAGCTGCTCGGTGTCGACGGCCGGAGCCGCCGGCTCGGTTCCGGTACCGGAGAGCCGGCCGAGCAGGGCCTGGAGCCTGGCCGCCAGCGCGGTACGGGCCTCCCCGTCCGGCATCGGAGCGGTGTCGAACGCGGCCTCCAGGCGGTCGAGTTCGGTCAGCAGCGGCTCCCCGGCGACCGGTGCGGTCTCGGTGAGCAGCAGCTCGGCGAGGGCGGCGGGGGTCGGGTGGTCGAAGACCAGGGTCGCGGAGAGCCGCAGCCCGGTGGCCGCGTTCATCCGGTTCCGCAGCTCGACGCCGGTGAGGGAGTCGAACCCGAGCTCCTTGAAGGCCCGTTCGGGTTCGACGGCCTCCGGTCCGGAGTGTCCGAGCACGGCCGCGACCTGGGTGCGGACCAGCTCCAGCAGGAGCCCTCGGCGGTCCTCCTCCCCCAGTCCGGCCAGCCGCTGCTCCAGGCTCGGCCCCTCCGCCGCCCCGGTGGCCGCCGCTCGCACGGCGCGGCGCGCGGGGGTGCGCACCAGGCCGCGCAGCAGCGGCGGGACGGCGGCGGGGTCGGCGTGGTCGCGCAGCCCGGCGACGTCCAGGCCCATCGGGGCGAGGGCGGGCCGGCCGACGGTGGCGGCGGTGTCCAGCAGGGCCAGCCCCTGGGCGGAGGCGAGCGGGGTGATGCCGCCCCGGGCCATCCGCTGGAGGTCGGCCTCCGACAGGGTGCCGGTCATACCGCTGCTCTCCGCCCACAGGCCCCAGGCCAGCGAGAGGCCGGGGAGGCCGGACGCGCCGCGCTGCCTGGCCAGTGCGTCGAGGAAGGCGTTGGCGGCCGCGTAGTTGCCCTGTCCGGCGCCGCCGAAGGTGCCGGCGACGGAGGAGAAGAGGACGAACGCCGCGAGGTCGGCGGAGGCGGTGAGCTCGTGCAGGTTGAGGGCGGCGTCCACCTTGGGCCGCAGCACGGTGTCGACACGGTCGGGGGTGAGCGAGGCCACCACGCCGTCGTCGATCACTCCGGCGGTGTGCACCACCGCGGTGAGCGGGTGTTCGAGGTCCCCGAGCAGCGCGGCGAGGGCCTCGCGGTCGGCGGCGTCGCAGGCCGCGACGGTGACCTCGGCTCCCAACTCCTCCAGCTCGCTGGCGAGTTCGGGGGCTCCGGGGGCCTGGAGTCCGCGCCGGCTGGTGAGCAGCAGGCGGCGGGCACCGTGCTCGGTGACCAGGTGGCGCGCGACCAGGGCGCCGAGGGTCCCGGTGGCACCGGTGACCAGGACGGTGCCGTCCGGGTCGAGCGGGGCGGGGACGGTGATGACCACCTTGCCGATGTGCCTGGCCTGGCTGACGAAGCGGAAGGCCTCCGGTGCGCGCCGGATGTCCCAGCTGGTGACCGGGAGGTGCTGGAGCGCCCCCTGCCGGAACAGGTCGATCACGGCGGTGAGCATCTCGTTGATCCGGTCCGGACCGGCCTCGATCAGGTCGAAGGCCCGGTAGCGGACGCCGGGGTGCTCGGCCGCGACCTGCCCGGGGTCGCGGACGTCGGTCTTGCCCATCTCGATGAAGCGTCCGCCGCCCGGCAGCAGGCGCAGTGAGGCGTCGACGAACTCCCGGGCGAGCGAGTCGAGGACGACGTCCACGCCCCGGCCCGCGGTGGCGGCGAGGAACTTCGGTTCGAAGTCCAGGTCACGGGAGGAGGCGATGTGCCGGTCGTCCAGGCCGAGGCCGTGCAGCGTGCCCCACTTGCCCGGGCTGGCCGTGCCGTACACCTCGGCGCCGAGGTGGCGGGCGAGCTGGGCGGCGGCCATGCCGACGCCACCGGCGGCCGCGTGCACCAGGATCGACTCGCCGGCCTTCAGGCCGGCGAGGTCGACCAGGGCGTAGTAGGCGGTGAGGAACACCACCGGGACGGACGCGGCCTGGGCGAAGGTCCAGTCCTCGGGCATCCGGGTGACCATGCGCCGGTCGGTGACCGTGACCGGGGCGAAGCCGCCGGAGAGCATGCCGAACACCCGGTCGCCGACGGCGAGGTCGGTGACTCCGGGGCCGACCTCCAGGACCACGCCGGCGCCTTCGAGACCGAGCAGTCCGGCGTTGCCCGGGTACATGCCCAGCGCGTTGAGCACGTCGCGGAAGTTGAGCCCGGTGGCGCGGACGCCGATCCGGATGTGTCCGGGGTCGAGCGGTGCCACGGCGGCCGGGAACTCGATCAGCCGGAGGTTCTCCAGCGTGCCCTTGACGGGGATGCCCAGCCGCCAGGCGACCGCGTTCTCGGGCGGGGTGAGAGCGGCGTCGGTGGGGATCCTGGCCAGGCGGGCGGCGTGGCAGACGCCCTGGCGGACCGCCAGTTCCGTCTCGGCCGAGGCCAGGGCCCCGGGGACGGCCGCGATCGAGGACCCGGCGGCGTCCAGGTCGAGCAGGACGAAGCGGTCCGGGTTCTCGGACTGGGCCGACCTGATCAGACCCCAGACCGAGGCCTGGGACAGATCGGCGAGCTCCTCACCGGCGGCCGCCGCCACGGCTCCCCGGGTCACCAGGACCAGGCGCGCGTCGGCGAACGAGCCGTCGGCGAGCCAGGACTGGGCGAGTGCCAGGGCACGGTGGGTGGCGGCGCGTACGGCGTCGGCGGTGGTCCGCGCAGCCGGAGCGAACGGCACGAGCACCGTGTCCGGGACGGGCGTACCGGAGGCGACGGCTGCGGCCAGTGCGGCCAGGTCGGCGTACTCCTCGGTCTCGATGCCCGCCTTGCGGAGCTCCGTGGACAGCTCGCCGCCTTCGAGCACGGCCCAGCGGCCGGCCGTGGCGTCCGTCGTCGCCGGGAGCTCGGCCCACTCGACCTCGAACAGCGATTCGTGGTGGGCGCTGCGGGCGCCGCGCAGCTGCTCGGTGGCGACCGGGCGCAGTACCAGGGACTCCACCGTGGCCACCGGTGCGCCGGTGGTGTCGGCGATCGCGAGCGCGACCGAGTCCGCCCCCTGCGGGGTGATCCGGACCCTGAGGGCGGTGGCGCCGGTAGCGTGCAGGGTGACACCGCTCCAGGCGAACGGCAGGCGGCCCTGCTCGGCGCCCGTCTCCTGGAGGAAGGTGCCGTGCAGCGCGGCGTCCAGCAGTGCGGGGTGGAGGCCGAACATGCTGCCGTCCGACTCGGCGTGCTGCGGCAGGACGACCTCGGCGAAGACCTCCTCGCCGCGCCGCCAGCCGGCCGTCAGGCCCTGGAAGGTGGGGCCGTAGGCGAATCCGCCGCCGGCCAGGCGCTCGTACAGTCCGGTGACCTCGACGGCCGTGGCGTCGGCGGGCGGCCAGACGGTGAGGTCGACGGGCTCCGTACCCGGGTCGCCGGTGGCGAGTGCGCCGCTGGCGTGCCTGGTCCACGGCTCGTCGGGGTCGGCGTCCTCGGCGCGGGAGTACAGCGCGAACGGCCGGGTGCCGCCCTCGTCCGCCGGGTTCACCGACAGCTGGAAACGGATGGCGCCGGTCTCCGGGAGGACGAGCGGTGCCTCCAGGGTGAGTTCCTCCAGCCGGTCGCAGCCGACCTGGTCGCCGGCCCTGATCGCGAGTTCGACGAAGGCGGTGCCCGGAAGCAGTACGGTGCCCGAGACCGCGTGGTCGGCCAGCCACGGGTGGGTGTGCAGGCCGAGCCGCCCGGTGAACAGGCAGCCGTCGGACTCCGCCAGCGGGGCGGCGGCACCGAGCAGCGGGTGCCCGGGGGCGACCAGCCCGGCGGAGGCCACGTCGGCGGCCCACAGGGCGGGTGCCTCCAGCCAGTAGCGCTCACGCTGGAAGGCGTAGGTGGGCAGGTCGACGCGCCGGGCGCCGGTGCCCGTGAAGACGGCCTGCCAGTCGAGCGCGGCCCCCCGGACGTGGGCCTGGGCCAGGGCAGCGGTGAAGCTCCGGGCCTCGGGCCGGTCGCGGCGCAGGACGGGTGCGAACACCGCTCCCTCGACGCACTCCTGGCCCATCGCGGAGAGCACCCCGTCGGGGCCCAGCTCCAGGTAGGTGCGGATGCCTTCGCGCTCCAGGGTCCGCATCGCGTCGCAGAACCGCACGGCCTCGCGGACGTGGCGGACCCAGTACTCGGGGGTGCGGATCTCGTCGGTGAGGTCTCCGGTCAGGGTGGAGACGATCGGGATGCGGGGCTCGTTGAAGGTCAGACCTTCGACGACCGTACGGAACTCGGTGAGCATCGGCTCCATCAGCGGCGAGTGGAAGGCGTGGCTCACCGTCAGCCGCTTGGTCTTGCGACCCTGGGCCGCCAGCTGCTCCGCTGCCGCCAGCACCGCCGACTCGGCACCGGAAATCACCACCGAGGTCGGCCCGTTGACCGCCGCGATCCCCAACTCACCTGTGACGAACGGCAGAACCTCATCCTCCGAGGCCTGCACCGCCACCATCGCACCACCAACCGGCAGCGCCTGCATCAGACGGCCACGAGCGGCCACCAGAGCACCGGCGTCGCCGAGCGACAGCACACCCGCCACGTGCGCGGCGGCGATCTCACCGATCGAATGGCCGGCCAGGAAGTCCGGCCGCAGGCCCCACGCCTCGGCCAGCCGGAACAGCGCCACCTCGATCGCGAACAGCGCCGGCTGGGTGTAGGCGGTCTGATCCAGCTCCTCGCCGCCGAAGACCACCTCGCGCAGCGGACGCTCCAGATGCCGGTCCAGCTCAGCGCAGACCGCGTCGAAGGCCTCGGCGAACACCGGGAACGCCTTGTACAACTCGGCGCCCATCCCGGCCCGCTGGCTCCCCTGCCCGGTGAACAGGAACGCCGTCCGGCCGGAGCCGCCCGCCGTCAGCCCCTCCACCAGGCTGCCTGCCGACTCTCCGCGCGCCAGGGCCTCCAGGCCGCGCAGCAGCTCGACCGTGTCGTCGCCGACCACGGCGGCACGCTGTTCGAGGCCCGCGCGGGTGGTGGCCAGCGACCAGCCGATGTCGGTGGCATCGATATGACGGTAGGTCAGATACTCGTGCAGCTTGGCCGCCTGGGCGCTCAGGGCCTCCCGGGTCTTCGCGGACAGCACCCACGGCACGACGCCGGATCCGGCCTCGGCCCGGTCCTCCTCGGCCGCCTGCGCCGGCGCCTGCTCGATGATCGCGTGGGCATTGGTACCGCTGACGCCGAAGGACGACACACCCGCCCGGCGCGGACGGCCGCTCTCCGGCCAGGAGCGGGACTCGGTGAGCAGCTCCACCGCGCCCGCCGACCAGTCCACGTGCGGGGACGGCTCGCTGATGTGCAGCGTCTGCGGCAGCACACCGTGCCGCATCGCCATCACCATCTTGATCACACCCGCCGCACCGGCGGCCGCCTGCGTGTGGCCCAGATTGGACTTGATCGAACCCAGCCAGAGCGGCCGGTCCTCCGAGTGCTCCTGCCCGTAGGTGGCGAGCAGCGCCTGCGCCTCGATCGGGTCGCCGAGCGTCGTACCGGTCCCATGGGCCTCGACCGCGTCCACCTGGTCGGCCGACAGCCCGGCGTTGGCCAGGGCCTGCCGGATCACCCGCTGCTGCGACGGACCGTTCGGCGCCGTCAGACCGTTGGACGCACCGTCCTGGTTGACCGCCGTACCGCGTACGAGGGCCAGCACCGGGTGGCCGTTGCGGCGCGCGTCGGACAGCCGCTCGACCAGCAGCATGCCCACGCCCTCGGCCCAGCTGGTCCCGTCCGCGTCGGCGGAGAAGGACTTGCAGCGGCCGTCGGCGGCCAGTCCGCGCTGCCGGCTGAAGTCCACGAAGGTGTCCGGCGTGGACATCACCGTGACGCCGCCGGCCAGCGCCAGCGTGCACTCACCGGAGCGCAGCGCCTGGCTCGCCAGGTGCAGGGCGACCAGCGAGGAGGAGCAGGCGGTGTCGACCGTGACCGCCGGCCCTTCCAGGCCGAAGGTGTAGGACACCCGGCCCGAGGCCACGCTGCCGGAGCTTCCGGTGCCGAGGTAGCCCTCGACGCCCTCGGGGATGGCGGGCAGCCGGGAGACGTAGTCGTGGTACATCACGCCCGCGAAGACGCCGGTGCGGCTGCCGCGCAGGCTGGTGGGGTCGATGCCGGCCCGCTCGAACGCCTCCCAGGACGCCTCGAGCAGCAGTCGCTGCTGCGGGTCCATGGCGAGCGCCTCGCGCGGGTTGATGCCGAAGAAGGCGGGGTCGAAGGCGCTGCCGTCGTGCAGGAAGCCGCCCTGCCGCGCGTACGAGGTGCCCTGGCGCTCGGGGTCGGGGTCGTAGAGCGCGTCCAGGTTCCAGCCGCGGTCGGCGGGGAAGGCGGAGACACCGTCGCCGCCCTCGGACACCAGCCGCCACAGGTCCTCGGGCGAGGTCACTCCGCCCGGGTAGCGGCAGGCCATGCCGATGATGGCGATCGGGTCGTCCTCGTCGGTGGCCGTGGTGGCCACGGTGGCCACCGCCTCGACGGCGCCCGTCAGTTCGCCGCCCAGCTGTTCGGCCAGCGCGGCCGGGGTCGGGTAGTCGAAGACCAGCGTCGCGGGCAGCCGCAGACCGGTCGCGGCGCCCAGGCGGTTGCGCAGCTCGACGGCGGTCAGCGAGTCGAAGCCCAGTTCCTTGAAGGCCAGTTGGGGCTCGATGGCGTCCGCTCCGGCGTGGCCGAGCACTCCGGCGACGTGTGCCGTGACCAGTGCGAGCAGCGCCTTCGCCCGTTCGGCGGCCGGAACGGCGGCCAGCTGCTGGGCGAAGGAGTCATCGGTGGCCCCGGCCGCCTGTGCGCTGCGCCGGGCGGGCCCCCGGACCAGTCCCCTGAGCAGGGCGGGCAGTGCCGGGGAGGCGGCCTGGCCGCGCAGCGCGGCGAGGTCGAGCCGCATCGGGACGTAGGCCGCGCCGCCGAGGGCGGTCGCGGTGTCCAGCAGGGACAGGCCTTCGCCGGAGGTGAGCGCGGCGACACCGGCCCGGGTGATGCGGTCGAGGTCGGCGGTGTCCAGGGTGCCGGTCATGCCGCTGCGTTCGGCCCACAGCCCCCAGGCCAGCGCGGTCGCGGGCAGACCCGCGGCGCGGCGGTGGTGGGCGAGGGCGTCCAGGAAGGCGTTGGCGGCGGCATAGTTGGCCTGGCCGGGTCCGCCGAGGGTGCCGGCGGCGGCGGAGAACAGGACGAAGGCGGACAGTTCCTGATGCTTCGTCAGTTCGTGCAGGTACCAGGCCGCGTCCGCCTTCGGGCGCAGCACGGTGTTGACGCGCTCGGGGGTGAGCGAGGAGACGACTCCGTCGTCCAGGACGCCCGCGGTGTGCACGACCGCGGTCAGGCGGTGCTCGGCGAGCAGGGCCGCGAGGGCCTCACGGTCGGCGACGTCGCAGGAGGCGAGGGTCACCTCGGCACCGGACTCGGTGAGTTCGGCGACCAGCTCGCCGGCTCCCGCGGCTTCGAGGCCCCGGCGGGAGACCAGCAGCAGCTTCCGTACGCCGTGCGTGGTGACCAGGTGGCGCGCGACCAGGGCGCCGAGGGTTCCGGTGGCGCCGGTGACCAGCACCGTGCCCTGCGGGTCCGGCGCGAACGCCGGGGCCTGAGCGTCGGCGGCGGTGACCCGGGTGAGCCGGGGGACGTGGACCGCGCCGGCCCGCAGCGCGAGCTGCGGTTCGCCGTCCGCGACGGCGGCCGGGAGGGCCCGGGTGGAGAGCTCGTCGCCGTCGAGGTCCACCAGGACCAGGCGTCCCGGGTGCTCGGACTGCGCGGAGCGGACCAGGCCCCAGACGGCGGCGGCGCCGAGGTCGGCCACGTCCTCGCCGGGGGTGACGGCCATCGCGCCCCGGGTGGCCAGGACCAGGCGGGCGTCGGCGAACCGGTCGTCGGCCAGCCACTGCTGCACCAGGGCCAGTGCCCGCCGTACCGCCGTGTGCGCGGCCTCGGCGCCCTCGCCGGGCTCGGTGGGGATCACGGTCAGTACGGTGTCGACGGACGCCGCACGGTCGGTGTGGCCGGGAAGGCCGAGGCCGAGGGCGTCCTCGCCGAGCAGCGCCCAGCGGTCGAAGGAGGCGTGGGCGCCGGTGGCGGGCGCGGGCTGCCACTCCACGGTGAACAGCGACTCGTGGTGTGCCGCCCGCGCGGCCTGCACCTGGGCCGCCGAGACCGGGCGCAGCAGCAGCTTCTCTACGGTGGCGACGGGTGCGCCGGTGGTGTCCGCGACGGTGACGCTGACGGCGTCCTCACCGGCCGGGGAGAGCCGGACCCGCAGGGTGTCGGCGCCCGAGGCGTGCAGGGTGACGCCGCTCCAGGCGAACGGGAGCCGCCCGGACTCGCTGGGCCGCAGCAGGGTGCCCATGCCGACGCCGTGCAGGGCGGCGTCGAGCAGCGCGGGATGCAGGCCGAACCGGTGGGCGTCGGCCTTGGTCTGCTCGGGCAGTCGGACCTCGGCGAGGATCTCGTCGCCCGACTGCCAGGCCGCGTGCAGTCCCTGGAAGACCGGCCCGTACCCGAACCCGGCCTCGGCCAGGTAGTCGTACAGGCCCTCGGTCTCGACCGGGACGGCACCGGCCGGCGGCCAGCTGTCCGTTCCGAGCCGCTCGCCGGTGCGGTCGGCCGTGGTGGTGAGGGTTCCGGTGGCGTGCCTGGTCCAGGCGTGCTCGGTGGTGAGGGCCGCGCCGGTAGCGGTGTCCTCGGGTTCCGGGCGGGAGTGCAGGGTGAAGGTGCGGCTGCCGGTGGCGTCGGCCTCGCCGACGGCGAGCTGGAGCTGGACGGCGCCGTGCTCGGGCAGTACCAGCGGGGCCTGGAGGGTCAGCTCGGCGAGCCGGTGGCAGCCCACGTGGTCGCCGGCCCGGATGGCGAGCTCGACGAAGGCGGTACCGGGCAGCAGGACGGTGCCCATGACGGCGTGGTCGGCGAGCCAGGGGTGGGTCTGCAGCGAGAGCAGCCCGGTGAACAGGACGCCGTCGGCGTCGGCGAGCGCGAGGGCGGCGCCGAGCAGCGGGTGGTCGGCGGCACCGAGTCCGGCGGAGGTGAGGTCGCCGAGCCAGCCGGTCGGCGGCTCGGGCCAGTGGCGGCGGCGCTGGAAGGCGTAGGTGGGCAGGGCGACCCGGCTGCCGCCCCAGCCGGCGGCCACGGCCTGCCAGTCGGGCGTGGCGCCGTGGACGTGGATCCGGGCGAGCGCGGCCAGCAGGGACTGCGCCTCGGGGCGGCCGGCGCGCAGCGCGGGCACCAGGGCGGCCTCGTCCCTGTCCTCGGCGAGGCAGTGCTGGGCCATCGCGGTGAGGACGCCGTCCGGGCCGAGCTCCAGGTAGGTGGTGACGCCGCTGTCGTCGAGCCTGCGGACCGCGTCGAGGAAGCGGACGGTTTCGCGGACGTGGCGCACCCAGTAGTCGGGTGAGCCCAGTTCCTCGGTGGACAGCGAGGTGCCGGTGACGGTGGAGACGATCGGCAGGCGCGCGGGCTGGTAGTCCAGGCCCTCGGCGACCTTGCGGAAGTCGTCCAGCATGCCGTCCATCAGCGGTGAGTGGAAGGCGTGGCTGACGGTGAGGCGCCGGGTCTTGCGGCCGAGCTCCTCGAAGTGCCGGGCGGCCGCGAGGACTTCGTCCTCGGCGCCGGAGAGCACCACGGCGGTGGGCCCGTTGACCGCCGCGATCCCGAGCTGCCCGGTGAGCAGCGGCAGCACCTCGTCCTCGGTGGCCTCGACCGCCACCATCGCGCCGCCGTCGGGCAGTTGCTGCATCAGGCGGCCGCGTGCGGCGACCAGGGCGGCCGCGTCCGCGAGCGACCAGACACCGGCGACGTGGGCGGCGGCCAGTTCGCCGATGGAGTGTCCGGCCAGGAAGTCGGGGCGTACGCCCCACGACTCGGCCAGGCGGAACAGCGCCACCTCGATCGCGAACAGCGCGGGCTGGGTGTAGCCGGTCCGGTCGAGTTCCTCGCCGGTGAACACCACCTCGCGCAGCGGGCGTTCCAGGTGCGCGTCGAACTCGGCGCACACCGAGTCGAACGCGGCGGCGAAGACCGGGAAGGCCTGGTACAGCTCCTTGCCCATGCCGGCCCGCTGGCTGCCCTGCCCGGTGAACAGGACGGCGGTCCGGCCCTCGGCGGCGGCGACGCCCTGCACCAGCTGGGGGGCGCTCTCACCGGCGGCGAGGGCGTCCAGTCCGGCCAGCAGCTCGGCCCGGTCGGCGGCCAGGACCACGGCGCGGTGGTCGAGGGCGGCCCGGGTGGTGGCCAGTGAGTGGGCCAGGTCGGCCTGGGCGAGTTCGGGGACGGTGTCCAGGTGGGCGCGCAGCCGGGCGGCCTGGGCTCGCAGCGCCGCGGCGGTCCGGCCCGAGACCAGGTGCGGCAGCAGCCCGGCGGCGGGCGGCTGCTCCGGGGTGCCGGCCACGGGCGCGGGGGCCTGCTCGATGATGGTGTGGGCGTTGGTGCCGCTGACGCCGAAGGAGGAGACACCCGCGCGGCGCGGCTCTCCGGTCTCCGGCCACGGCCGGGCCTCCTCCAGCAGGGCGACGCCGCCGGCGGACCAGTCCACGTGCGGCGAGGGCTGGTCCACGTGCAGGGTCTTCGGCAGGACGCCGTGCCGCATCGCCTGCACCATCTTGATGATGCCGGCGACCCCGGCGGCGGCCTGGGTGTGGCCGAGGTTGGACTTCACCGAGCCCAGCCACAGCGGCCTCTCCTGCGGGCGCTCCAGACCGTAGGTGGCGAGCAGCGCCTGCGCCTCGATCGGGTCGCCGAGGACCGTACCGGTGCCGTGCGCCTCGACCACGTCCACCTGGGCGGGGGTCAGGCCGGCGTTGGCCAGCGCCTGGCGGATGACCCGCTGCTGGGAGGGGCCGTTGGGGGCGGTGAGGCCGTTGGAAGCGCCGTCCTGGTTGACCGCCGAGCCCCGGATCACGGCCAGCACCTCATGGCCGTTGCGCTGGGCGTCGGAGAGCCGCTCCAGCAGCAGCATGCCGACGCCCTCGCCCCAGCCGGTGCCGTCGGCGGCGGCGGCGAAGGACTTGCAGCGGCCGTCGGCGGCCAGCCCGCGCTGCCGGCTGAACTGGACGAACGCCCGGGGGCTGGACATCACCGTGACACCGCCGGCCAGTGCCAGCGAGCACTCCCGCTGGCGCAGTGCCTGCACGGCGAGGTGCAGCGCGACCAGCGAGGAGGAGCAGGCGGTGTCCACGGTGACCGCCGGGCCCTCGAGGCCGAAGGTGTAGGACACCCGGCCCGAGAGCACGGCCGCCGAGTTGCCGGTGAGGGTGTAGCCCTCCACGCCCTCGGGGACGTCGAACAGCAGATCGCCGTAGTCCTGGCCGTTGGTACCGGCGAAGACGCCGGTCCGGCTTCCCTTGAGCGAGGTCGGGTCGATCCCCGCCCGCTCCAGCACCTCCCAGGACGCCTCGAGCAGCAGTCGCTGCTGCGGGTCCATGCCGAGCGTCTCGCGCGGCGAGATGCCGAAGAACGCGGCGTCGAACTCCGGTGCGCCGTAAAGGAAGCCGCCCTGCCGGGTGTGGCTGGTGCCCTGCCGGTCCGGGTCCTCGTCGAAGAGCGAGGCGATGTCCCAGCCCCGGTCGGTGGGGAAGTCGCCGATCGCGTCCCGGCCCTCGGCCACCAGCTGCCACAGCTCCTCGGGGGAGTTCACCCCGCCCGCGAACCGGCAGCTCATCGACACCAGGGCGATCGGCTCGGAGTCCCCCGCCTCGGCCTCGCGCAGCCGCTGGCGGGTCTGGTGCAGATCCGCCGTCACGCGCTTCAGATAGTCGAGGAGCTTTTCCTGATCCACTGTTGGAACCTCACCAAAATGTCGATGACTGCGAGTAGTTGCGGGCGGAGCGATGTCCGGGTGGCCGCTGCCGGCGGCCGGTCAGGAGAGGCCCAGCTCCTGGTCGATGAAGGCGAACACCTCGTCGGCCGAGGCGGACTGCAGCTTGTCGGTGACCTCGGCCTCGGCCGCCGCCTCGCGCGGGGTACCGCTCCACCGGGCCAGCAGGGCCTGGAGCCGGGCGGCGACGTCCGCGCGGGTGTCCTCGTCCTCGGCGACCGTCGACAGCGCCGCCTCCAGGCGGTCGAGGTCGGCGAGCGAGGCCCCGCCCGGCCCGCCGTCGTCGGGCAGCAGGTCCGCCCGGAGGCGGGCGGCCAGCTCGGCCGGGGTCGGGAAGTCGAACACCAGCGTCGCCGGGAGGCGCAGTCCGGTCGCGGCGCCCAGGCGGTTGCGCAGCTCCAGGGCGGTCAGCGAGTCGAGGCCGAGCTCCTTGAAGGCCCGGCTCGCGCCCACCTCGTCCACCGTCGCATGCCCGAGCGCCGCCGCCGCGTGGGCCCGCACCAGGTCCAGCACCGTCTGCTCGCGCTCCGGTTCGGCCATCCGGGCCAGCCGCTGCCGCAGGTCCGAGGCGTCGGTGGCGGCGGGCGCGGCGGCCTCGGCGGCCACCGTGGTCCGGCGGACGGCGGGCAGCTCGTCCAGCAGCGCGGAGGCGCGGACGGCCGTGAAGCCCGGCGCGAAGCGCTCCCAGACGATGTCGGCGACCGTGATCACGGTGTCGCCCAGGTCCAGCGCCTGCTGGAGGGCGGCGATCGCCGACTCGGGGGCCATGCCCGGCAGTCCGGCGCGGTCCAGCCGGTCGCCGATCGCGCCGTGGGCGGCCATTCCGCTCTCGCCCCAGCGGCCCCAGGCGACGGAGGTCGCGGGCAGGCCCTCGGCCCTGCGGTACTCGGCGAAGGCGTCCAGGAAGGCGTTGGCGGCCGCGTAGTTGCCCTGCCCGGGGTCGCCCAGCGTACCCGCGATACCGGAGAACAGCACGAACGCGTCGAGGTCCTGATTGATCGTCAGTTCGTGCAGATTGCGCACCGCGTCCACCTTGGGACGGCAGACGGTCGCGATCCGGTCCGGGGTCAGCTGGTCGAGTACACCGTCGTCCAGGACACCGGCGGTGTGCACGACCGCGGTCAGGCGGTGCTCGGCGAGCAGTGTCGCGAGGGCGTCGCGGTCGGCCGCGTCGCAGGCGGCGATGGTGACGGCGGCACCGAGGGCGGTCAGTTCCGCGCGCAGCTCCCGCGCGCCCTCGGCGTCCGGGCCGCTCCGGCTGGTGAGCAGCAGGTGCTCGGCGCCGCTTCGGGCCAGCCAGCGGGCCACATGAGCACCCAGGGCGCCGGTGCCGCCGGTCACCAGGACGGTGCCGTTCGGCCGCCAGCTCTCCACCGGCGCGAGCCCCGAGGGCGCGTGCACCAGGCGGCGGGCGAAGGCGCCGGAGGCGCGTACGGCGAGCTGGTCCTCGGTCCCGGCTCCGGTCAGCACGGCGACCAGTCGGTCCAGTACCCGCTCGTCCGCCTGCTCGGGGAGGTCCACCAGGCCGCCCCAGCGCTGCGGCTGCTCCAGGGCGGCCACCCGGCCGAGGCCCCAGACCAGCGACTGCGTGAAGCCGGTGGGCCGCTCGCCACGGTTCACCGCCACGGCACCGCGCGTGGCGCACCACAGCGGCGCCTCGAACCCGGCGTCACCGAGCGCCTGGACCAGCGCGACGGTACCCGCCAGGCCGGACGGCAGGCCCGGGTGGTCCGGGTGCGGCCGCTCGTCCAGTGCGAGCAGCGACAGCACCCCGGCCGGCTCGACCACGTCGTCCAGCTGCTTGTGGACCAGCTCGCCCAGGGCGGCGCGGTCCAGGTCCCCGGCGGGCACGGTGAGCTTCCTGACCTCGGCGCCGCGCTGACCGAGAGTGCGGGTGAGCTGCTCCGCCCAGGCGTCCTCCGCGAGGTGCTCGGGCAGCACGACGGCCCAGGTGCCGGAGAGGGCGGGCGCGGGGAGGTCGGCCAGCGGCCGCCAGGTGACCTGGTAGCGCCAGCCGTCCACGGTGGACCGCTCACGGCGGTGCCGCCGCCACGAGGACAGCGCGGGCAGTACGTCACTCAGCGGGGCGTCGTCGGCCAGTTCCAGCGATCCCGTCAGCGCGGCCAGGTCCTCGCTCTCGACTGCCGCCCAGAACTCCGCCTCCACCGGGTCGCTGCCGTGCTCGGCCGCGAGATCGTCGGCCTGGGCCGCCTCGGGCCAGTAGCGGCGGCGCTGGAAGGCGTAGGTGGGCAGGTCAGTGTGAGCGGTACCGGTACCGGCGAAGACGGCGGCCTGCCAGTCCACCGCGACACCGCGCACCCAGGCCTCGGCGAACGAGGTGAGCAGACGGCGGGGGCCGCCTTCCTGGCGGCGGAGTGTCCCGAAGGCCACCGCGTCCCGGCTCGTCGCCTCGATGCTCTCCTGCACCGCCATCACCAGGACGGGGTGCGGGCTGACCTCGATGAAGGTGCCGTACCCGTCGGCCAGCAGGGCCTCGATGGCCTCCCGCAGCCGGACGGTCTCACGGAGGTTGGTGTACCAGTACTCGGCGTCCATACCCGAACCGTCGACCAGCTCACCGGTCACCGTGGACAGCAGCGGCACCCGACCCGCACGCGGGGTCACATCCTTCAGAACATCCAGCAGTTCGGTACGGATCGACTCCACCTGCGCCGAGTGCGAGGCGTAATCCACCGGCACCCGGCGAGCCCGGACGCCGTCCGCCTCGCACGAGGCGATCAGCTCGTCCAGCGCGGCCGGCTCACCCGAAACCACCACCGACGACGGCCCGTTCACCGCCGCGACCGAGATCCGCGCCTCACCCCACACCGTCAGCCGCTCGCGCACCGCCTCCACCGGCAGCGCGACCGACACCATCCCACCACGACCCGCAAGCCCACCGGCGATGGCCCGACTGCGCAGCGCCACCACACGCGCACCGTCCTCCAGCGACAACGCACCCGCCACCACAGCGGCCGCGATCTCACCCTGCGAGTGACCGATCACCACCGAAGGCTCAACACCAGCCGAACGCCACACCTCGGCGAGCGAGACCATCACGGCCCACAGCACCGGCTGGACCACATCCACCCGCTCCAGCCACGCCTCACCCCCCTCGCCACGCACGACATCCAGCAGCGACCAGTCCGTGTGGGACTCAAGCGCGGCCGCACACTCCCCCATCCGCTCCGCGAACACCACCGAGCTCTCCAGAAGCTCCACCGCCATCGCCGCCCACTGCGACCCCTGCCCCGGGAAGACGAACGCCACCTTCCCCGCAGCACCGGCCACACCCCGGACCACACCCGCACCCGGCTCACCGGACGCCAACTCTCCCAGCGCGAGGCCGAGTTCAGCGACGTCCCGGCCGAGCACCACGGCCCGGTCCTCCAGCACCGCACGGCCGGTCACCAGCGAACGCCCGACGCCCAGCGCATCCGGCTCCGGCCCACCGGCCACGAAGGCCCGCAGTCGGGCAGCCTGCCCGCGCAGCGCCCCTTCGCCCCGGCCCGACACCACCCACGGCACCACCGAGGCACCGACCACCGGCGCGACCGGCTCACCGACCGGCACCGCCGGCGCCTCGTCGGGCAACTCCTCCGGTGCCTGCTCGAGAATCACATGCGCGTTGGTCCCGCTGAACCCGAACGAGGACACACCCGCCCGACGCGGCCCATCCGTCTCCGGCCACGGCCGCGCCTCGGTCAGCAGCGAGACCGCACCCGCCGACCAGTCCACATGCGGCGAGGGCTCGTCGAGGTGGATGCTCTCCGGCAGGAGGCCGTGCCGCAGGGCCTCGACCATCTTGATCACACCCGCGAGCCCGGCGGCGGCCTGCGCGTGGCCGATGTTGGACTTCACCGAGCCGAGCAGCAGCGGCCGGTCCTCGGGGCGCCCCTGGCCATAGGTGGCGAGCAGGGCCTGCGCCTCGATCGGGTCGCCCAGCTTCGTCCCGGTGCCGTGCGCCTCGACCGCGTCCACCTGACTTGTCGTCAGACCGGCATCGGCCAGGGCCTGCCGGATGACGCGCTGCTGGGACGGGCCGTTCGGCGCCGTCAGACCGTTCGACGCACCGTCCTGGTTGATCGCGCTGCCACGCACCACCGCCAGCACCGGGTGCCCGTTGCGCCGCGCGTCCGACAGCCGCTCCACCAGCAGCATCCCGACGCCCTCGGACGGGGTGAACCCGTCGGCGGCGGCCGAGAACGGCTTGCAGCGCCCGTCCGAGGCGAGGCCCTGCTGCCGGCTGAACTCGATGAAGGTACCCGGTGTGGACATCACCGTGACACCGCCGGCCAGCGCCAGATCACACTCCCCGTTGCGCAGCGACTGCACGGCCAGGTGCAGCGCGACCAGGGAGGCCGAGCACGCGGTGTCCACGGTCATCGCCGGGCCTTCGAGCCCGAAGAGGTAGGAGACCCGGCCCGAGACGACGCTGGCCGCCGTACCGGTGGCGACATGGCCCTCCGCCGAGTGCGCGGCCGTGGCCAGCAGGCCCAGATAGTCCTGGCCGTTGGTGCCCGCGAAGACACCGGTACGGCTGCCGCGCAGTGCGGTGGGATCGATCCCGGCCCGCTCGACGGCCTCCCAGGAGGTCTCCAGGAGCAGCCGCTGCTGCGGGTCCATCGCCAGCGCCTCGCGCGGCGAGATACCGAAGAACGCGGCGTCGAAGCGGCTGGCGTCGTGCAGG
Organism: Kitasatospora sp. HPM-01-4; assembly: GCF_051374625.1. Taxonomy (NCBI): domain Bacteria; kingdom Bacillati; phylum Actinomycetota; class Actinomycetes; order Kitasatosporales; family Streptomycetaceae; genus Kitasatospora; species Kitasatospora sp. HPM-01-4. The sequence goes on from NZ_JBPQGP010000005.1 coordinate 473,570, forward strand.
AAGCCGCCTTCCCGGATGTAGGAGGTGCCCTGGTGGCCGGGGTCCGCGTTGAACACCGTGTCGAGGTCCCAGCCACGGTCGGCGGGGAACTCCGACAGGGCGTCACCGCCGGCGACCAGCAGCTGCCAGAGGTCCTCGGGGCTCTGGACGCCGCCGGGGAAGCGGCAGCTCATGCCGACGATCGCGATCGGCTCGTCGGCGGCCACCCGCACCACGACCGGACCGGCGACGCCGGTCGCGGCACCGGAGAGCTCCTCGTCGAGGTGGCGTACCAGCGCGAGGGAGTTGGGGTGGTCGTAGATCAGGGTGGCCGGGAGCTTGATCCCGGCTGCGGCACCGAGCCGGTTGCGCAGTTCGACGGCGGTCAGCGAGTCGAAGCCGAGCTCCTTGAACGCCCGGCCGGTGTCCACCGCCTCCGGCCCCGGGTAGCCGAGCGCGGCCGCGACGTGCGAGGTGACCAGGTCCAGCAGAACGCGCTCTCGCTCGGCGGGTGACGCTCCCGCCAGCCGCACGGCGAGCGCACCGCCGCCGGCCTCCTGGTTCTCGGCTCCACCTGCGCTCTCCAGGGCCCGTTGGGCCTCGGGGATTTCGAAGAGCAGCGGCCTGGTCCGGCCCGAGGTGAAGGCGAGCGCGAAGCGCTGCCAGTCGATGTCGGTGACGGTCAGCACCGCCTCGCCCTGGTCCAGGGCCTGCTGCAGCGCCGTGACCGCCAGGTCGGGCGCCATCTCCAGGATGCCGTGCCGGCGCATCCGGTCGCCGATGCCGCCCTCGGCCATGCCGCCCTCGCCCCACGGCCCCCAGGCCACCGAGGTGGCGGGCAGGCCGTCGGCGTGGCGCTGCTCGGCGAGGGCGTCCAGGAAGGCGTTGCCGGGCGCGTAGTTGCCCTGCCCGGGGGCACCGAAGGTGGCCGCGAAGGAGGAGAAGAGTACGAACGCCTCAAGCTTCTGATGCTTCGTCAACTCGTGCAGATGCAGGGCCGAGTCCACCTTGACCCGGAGCACCCGCTCCAGCTGGTCGACCGTCAGGGCCTGGATCACCGCGTCGTCCAGCACCGCCGCGGTGTGCATCACGGCGGTGAGCGGCCGGTCCGCCGGGATCCCGGCGAGGAGTTCCGCGAGTGCCGCTCGGTCCGACACGTCACAGGAGGTGATGGTGACGGCGGTACCGAGCGCGGTCAGCTCCGCGCGCAGCTCCTGCGCACCCTCCGCGTCCGGGCCGCTCCGGCTGGTGAGCAGCAGGTGCTCGGCGCCGCTTCGGGCCAGCCAGCGGGCCACATGAGCACCCAGGGCGCCGGTGCCGCCGGTCACCAGGACGGTGCCGTTCGGCCGCCAGCTCTCCACCGGCGCGGGCCCCGAGGGCGCGTGCACCAGGCGGCGGGCGAACACCCCGGACGGGCGTACGGCGAGCTGGTCCTCGCCGCCGGTTCCGGCGAGGACCCGGACCAGCCGCTCCAGGGCACGCTCGTCCGCCCGCTCGGGAAGGTCCACCAGGCCGCCCCAGCGCGGTGCGTCCTCCAGGGCGGCGACCCGCCCCAGACCCCAGACCAGAGACTGCGCGGGGCTCGCCAGACGCTCGGCGCGGTTCACCGCCACGGCACCGCGCGTGGCGGTCCAGACCGGGGTCTCGAACCCGGCGTCGGCCAGTGCCTGGAGCAGCAGCACCGAGCCCGCCATCCCGAACGGAACGGCCGGGTGGTCGGCGCAGCGCTGCTCGGCGAGTCCCAGCAGCGAGAGGACACCGGCGGGCGCCTCGCCCTGCTCGGTCCGCAGCCGCGCGGCCAGCGCCTCCCGGTCCAGGTCGGCGACGGCGAAGGGCAGTTGGCGGACTTCCGCGCCGTGTCGGGCGAGGGCCTGGGCGACGGCCGCCGTCCACGGGGTGTCCTCGGCCGGGACCACCAGCAGCCAGGTGCCGGAGAGGGCGGGCGCGGGGAGGTCGGCCAGCGGCTGCCAGGTGACCCGGTAGCGCCAGCCGTCCACGGTGGACTGCTCACGGCGCTGCCGCCGCCACGAGGACAGCGCGGGCAGTACGGCGCTCAGCGGGGCGTCGTCGGCCAGGTCCAGCGATCCCGCCAGAGCGGCCAGGTCCTCGCTCTCCACGGCCGCCCAGAACTCCGCCTCCACCGGGTCGAGGGCGGCGTCGCGCTCGACGGCGGGAGCGGTCGGCGCGTCCAGCCAGTAGCGGCGGCGCTGGAAGGCGTAGGTGGGCAGGTCCACGGGCGCCGCGTCGGTACCCGTGAAGACGGCGGCCTGCCAGTCCACCGCGACACCGCGCACCCAGGCCTCGGCGAAGGAGGACAGGATCCGGCGCGCGCCGCCCTCGTTGCGGCGCAGGGTCCCCACGGTCACGGCCTCGCGGCCGGCCGCCTCCACGGTCTCCTGGACGCCGGTCACCAGGACGGGGTGCGCGCTGACCTCGACGAAGGTGCCGACGCCGTGGTCCTCCAGCAGTGCGCGCGTCGCGTCCGCGAACTCCACCGTGGCACGGAGGTTGGTGTACCAGTACTCGGCGTCCATACCCGAACCGTCGACCAGCTCACCGGTCACCGTGGACAGCAGCGGCACCCGGCCCACACGCGGGGTCACGCCCTGCAGAACATCCAGCAGTTCACTGCGGATCGACTCCACCTGCGCCGAGTGCGAGGCGTAATCCACCGGCACCCGGCGGGCGCGAACACCGTCCGCCTCGCACGAGGCGATCAGCTCATCCAGCGCGGCCGGCTCACCCGAAACCACCACCGACGACGGCCCGTTCACCGCCGCGACCGAGATCCGCGCCTCACCCCACACCGTCAACCGCTCACGCACCTGCTCCACCGGCAGCGCGACGGAGACCATCCCGCCACGACCCGCAAGCCCACCGGCGATGGCCCGGCTGCGCAGCGCCACCACACGCGCGCCGTCCTCCAGCGACAACGCACCCGCCACCACAGCGGCCGCGATCTCACCCTGCGAGTGACCGACCACCACCGACGGCTCGACACCCGCAGCACGCCACACCTCGGCGAGCGAGACCATCACGGCCCACAGCACCGGCTGGACCACATCCACCCGCTCCAGCCACGCCTCACCGGCACGGCCGAGCAGCACATCCTCCAACGACCAGTCCGTGAACGGCGCCAACGCCGCAGCACACTCGGCGATCCGCGACCGGAACACCTCGGACTCATCCCACAGCCCAGCCCCCATCGCCGCCCACTGCGACCCCTGCCCCGGGAAGACGAACGCCACCTTCCCCACAGACCCGGTCGCCACGCCCTCGATCACCTCGGCCGCGACTCCACTGGCGGTCAAGGTGTCCAGCCCGCGCCGGAGTTCGTCGATGTCCCCGCCGAGCACCACGGCCCGGTTCTCCAGCACCGCACGGCCGGTCACCAGCGAACGCCCGACGCCCAGCGCATCCGGCTCCGGCGCACCGGCCACGAAGGCCCGCAGCCGGGCCGCCTGCCCGCGCAGCGCCCCCTCGCCACGGCCCGACACCACCCACGGCACCACCGAGGCACCGACCACCGGCGCGACCGGCTCACCGACCGGCACCGCCGGCGCCTCGTCGGACGCCACCTCCGGCGCCTGCTCGATGACCACATGCGCGTTGGTCCCGCTGAACCCGAACGAGGACACACCCACCCTACGCGGCTCACCCGTCTCCGGCCACGGCCGCGCCTCGGTCAGCAGCTCCACCGCACCCGCCGACCAGTCCACATGGGTGGACGGCTCGCCGACGTGCAGGGTCTGCGGCAGCACACCGTGCCGCATCGCCATCACCATCTTGATGATGCCGCCGACACCCGCCGCCGCCTGGGTGTGACCGATGTTCGACTTCAGCGAGCCCAGCCACAGCGGACGGTCGGCCGCGCGCTCCTGACCGTACGTGGCCAACAGGGCCTGCGCCTCGATCGGGTCGCCCAGCGTGGTGCCCGTGCCGTGTGCCTCGACCACGTCGATCTGACTCGGCGTCAGGGACGTTGCCGCCAGGGCCTGCCGGATGACACGCTGCTGGGACGGGCCGTTCGGCGCCGTCAGACCGTTCGACGCACCGTCCTGGTTGATCGCGCTGCCGCGCACCACCGCCAGCACCGGGTGCCCGTTGCGCCGCGCATCCGACAGCCGCTCCACCAGCAGCATCCCGACACCCTCGCCCCAGCCGGTGCCGTCCGCGTCGTCCGAGAACGCCTTGCAGCGCCCGTCCGTCGCCAGGCCGCGCTGGCGGCTGAACTCCACGAAGGTGCCCGGGGTCGCCATCACCGTGACGCCGCCGGCCAGCGCCATGGTGCACTCGCCGGAGCGCAGCGCCTGGACCGCCAGATGCAGCGCGACCAGCGAGGACGAGCAGGCGGTGTCCACCGTGACCGCCGGGCCCTCAAGGCCGAAGGTGTAGGACACCCGGCCCGAGGCCACGCTGCCGAAGCTGCCGGTGCCCAGGTGGCCCTCCACTCCTTCGGGCACCGCGCCGAGCCGGCTGGCGTACTCGTGGTACATCAGGCCGGCGAAGATGCCGGTCCGGCTGCCCTTGAGCGTGGTCGGGTCGATGCCCGCCCGCTCGAAGGCCTCCCAGGAGGTCTCCAGGAGCAGCCGCTGCTGCGGGTCCATCGCGAGCGCCTCACGCGGTGAGATCCCGAAGAACGCCGGGTCGAACTCGCTGGCGTCATGCAGGAATCCGCCCTGGTTGACATAGCTGGTGCCCTGGGCGTCCGGGTCGGCGTCGATCAGCGAGGACTCGTCCCAGCCGCGGTCGGCGGGGAAGCCGCTGATGGCGTCGCCGCCTGCCGCGACCAGCTGCCACAGCTCCTCGGGCGAGGAGACGCCGCCCGGGTAGCGGCAGGCCATGCCGACGATCGCGATCGGCTCCTGGTCGCGCTCCTCCATCTCCCGCAGGCGTCGGCGGGTGTTCCGCAGATCGGCGGTGGCGCGCTTGAGGTAGTCGCGCAGCTTGTCCTCGTTCAGCATGTCCGTCCGCTCCTTGCGGCAGAGAAATGGGGTCGCGCGTGGTCGGTCAGGAGGTTTCGAGCTCGTCATCGAGGAGGTCGAACAGCTCGTCGTCGGTGGCCGATTCGAGATCGCGGTCGTCGTCGGAGGCCCCGTCGGGAGCCACGGTCTCCCGCCACCGCGCCAGCAGGGCCTGCAGGCGCAGCGTGACCCTGGTCCCGGTCTCCTCGTCCGTCGGTGCCGCGGCGAGCGTCTCGGCCAGCCGGTCCAGCTCGGCGAAGACGTTCGGCGCGGCCGCGCCGTCCTGCGGGATCACCGTCCGCAGGTGGCCGACCAGGTCGACCGGACTCGGGTAGTCGAAGATCAGCGTGGCGGGGAGCCGCATTCCGGTGACCGCGTTCAGCCGGTTGCGCAGCTCGACGGCGGTCAGCGAGTCGAAGCCCAGGTCGCGGAAGGCGTGCGCCGGCTGGACGGCCGCCGCACCCGGGTAGCCGAGCACCGTCGCGACCTGCCCGCACACCAGCTCCAGCAGGATGCGTTCCTGCTCGTCGGCGGGAAGGCCGGTGAGCCGCTGTCGCAGCGCGGCCGCGGGGTCGGCCTCCGCCGGCGAGGCCACGGCCCGCCGGGCGGGCGGCCGGACCAGTCCGCGCAGCAGGGCCGGGACATGGCCTGACTCAGCCGCTCGGGCGCGCAGTCCGGCCAGATCCAGCCGCGCCGGCACCAGGACGGCGTCCGGCAGGGCGACCGAGGCATCGAGCAGGGCCAGGCCCTCGTCGATGGTCAGTGCCATCGCGCCGCCGCGTGCCATCCGCTGGACGTCGGCCTCGGCCAACTCCGCCGCCATACCTCCGTCTTCGGCCCACAGGCCCCAGGCGAGCGAGGTCGCCGGAAGTCCGGCCGCCCGGCGCTGCTGGGCGAGGGCGTCCAGGAAGCTGTTGGCGGCGGCGTAGTTGGCCTGACCCGCATTGCCGAAGACACCGGCCGCCGAGGAGAACAGCACGAAGGCGGTGAGGTCGTGGTCCCGGGTCAGCTCGTGCAGGTTCCAGGCCGCGTCCACCTTCGGGCGCAGCACGCTCTCCAACCGCTTCGGGGTGAGGGAGGAGATCACACCGTCGTCCAGCACACCGGCCGTGTGCACCACCGCCGTCAGACGATGCACGGCGAGCAGCGCCGCCAACGCCTCACGATCCGCGACATCACACGCCGCGAAGACCGGCTCGGCACCCAACTCGCGAAGAGCATAGACGAGTTCCTCAGCACCCTCGGCCCGAGCCCCGCGCCGCGAGACCAGCAGCAGCCTGCGCGCCCCGTACTCGGTCACCAGATGCCGGGCCACCACGCGGCCCAGCGAACCGGTTGCGCCCGTGAGCAGTACCGTGCCCTCGGGGTCCAACTCGACCGGCTCGGCCTCGGCGGCCACGGGGACCCGGGCCAGACGCGGTGCGAAAGCCGCCCCGGAGTGGATCGCCAGCTGCGGCTCACCGCTCTCGACCGCCGCCGACAGCAGACCCAGCGAGGCCGGGTCCTCATCGACATCGACCAGCACGATCCGGCCCGGGTTCTCCGACTGCGCCGAACCCAGCAGACCCCACACAGCGGCCGAGGCCAGATCAGACACCGCCCCATCGCCACCGGCCGCCACCGCACCACGCGTGACCACCACCAGCCGGGTGTCCGCCAGCAACTCCTCCGCCAACCACTCCTGCACCAACGCGAGCACACCACGCACAGCGGCATGCGTCGCAGCGGCCACATCCTCAGCCTCAGCCGACCCCGGCAGAACAGGCACCAGGATCGTCCCCGGCACACCGCCGGCCACCAGCGCGCCCAGGTCCTCGAACCGCTCGATCCCACCGACCCCGAGCACATCCGTGCCCAGGATCACCGCACGGTCGAACAAGGCGGTCGACGGCGTGGCGACCTCCGTCCACTCCGGACGGAACAGCGATTCGTGCTGACCGCCCGCACCCGCCAACTGCTCGGCGGTGAAGGGCCGCAGCACCAGCGACTCCACCGACGCGACCGGCGTACCCGCACCGTCCGCCAGGGTCAGCGACACCGCGTCATCGCCGGCCCGCGCCAGCCGTACCCGCAGCTCCGGCGCACCGGTGGCGTACAGCCGCACGCCGCTCCACGCGAACGGCAGCCGGCCCTGACCGGTGTCGGCCAGCAGGCCGCCGAGGCCGACCGCGTGCAGCGCGGCGTCCAGCAGTGCGGGGTGCAGACCGTACCGGCCCGCCTCGTCCCGGCTGCTCTCCTCCAGTGCGACCTCGGCGAACAGCTCGTCACCCAGCCGCCAGGCCGCCCGGACGCCCTGGAACACCGGACCGTAACCGAACCCGGCAGCCGCGAAGCCGTCGTACAGCCCGTCCACCGGGACGGATTCGGCGCCCACCGGCGGCCACTGCACCTGTCCGGTCGGCGTGTCCGCACCGTCCTCGGCCAGGACACCCGTCGCATGGCGCGTCCACGGATCGTCGTCCGCCGCGCCGGCGCCGCGGGCGTGCAGGCTGACGGTACGCCGGCCCGTCCCGTCGGCGGCCCCTAGGCGCAGCTGCAGCTGCATCGGCGTCTTCTCGGGCAGCACGAGCGGCGCTTCGAGGGTGAGCTCCTCCAGCAGGCCGCAGCCGACCTGCTCACCGGCCGCGAGTGCGAGATCCACGAAGGCCGTGCCGGGCAGCAGCACACTGCCCGCCACCGCGTGGTCGGCCAGCCAGGGGTGCGTCACCGTCGACAGCCGGCCCGTGAACAGGTGGCCGTCACCGTCGGCCAGGGCCACGGCGGCACCCAGCAGCGGATGACCGATCGCATCCAGCCCGGCCGAGGCGACATCGCCGACCGGGCCGGTCCCGGTCTGCGGCCAGTAACGCTCACGCTGGAAGGCGTACGTGGGCAGGTCGACCAGCCGCGCGCCGGTTCCGGCGTACAGCGCGGCCCAGTCCACCCGGGTGCCGACGACGTCCAGCCGGCCCAGTGCGGTGGCGACCGCCTCGGGCTCCGGGCGGTCCCGCCGCAGGAGCGGTACGGCCACCGCGGCCCCGGTCACGCACTCCTGCGCCATCGCGGTGAGCGTGCCGTCCGGTCCGAGCTCCAGGTAGGCCCGTACTCCCTCCCGCTCCAGGGTCTGCGCCGCGTCATGGAAACGGACGGCCTCACGGACGTGCCGCGCCCAGTAGTCGGGTGAGCACAGCTCCTCCGCCGAAGCGGTCCGGCCCGTCAGGGTGGACACGATCGGGATCCGGGGCGGAGCGAAGGACAGCCCCTCGGCGACGGTCCGGAACTCCGCGAGCATCGGCTCCATCAGCGGCGAGTGGAACGCGTGGCTGACGGCGAGCCGCTTGGTCTTGCGGCCCTGCGCCTCCCAGTCCGCGGCCAGCTCCAGCACCGAGCGCTCGTCACCCGAAACCACCAGCGAGCCGGGGCCGTTGACGGCCGCGATGCCCAACTCGTCCTCCAGGCCGATCAGCAGCGGCAGCACCTCGCCCTCGCTCGCCTGGATCGCCACCATCGCGCCACCGGAGGGCAGTTGCTGCATCAGTCGGCCGCGAGCGGCGACCAGTGCGGCCGCATCGGGGAGCGGGAGCACTCCGGCGACGTACGCGGCGGCCAGCTCGCCGATCGAGTGACCGGCCAGGAAGTCCGGCCGCAAGCCCCAGGACTCCACCAGCCTGAACAGCGCCACCTCGATGGCGAACAGCGCGGGCTGGGTGTACCTGGTCCGGTCCAGCTCCTCGCCTGTGAAGACCACCTCGCGCAGCGGTCGGTCCAGGTGCCGGTCCAGCTCGGCGCAGACCGCGTCGAAGGCGGTGGCGAACACCGGGTACGTCTCGTACAACTCCCGTCCCATGCCCGGACGCTGGCTGCCCTGCCCGGCGAAGAGGAACGCGGTCTTCGTCCCGACGCTCGCCGCGGCGTCCACCGGGGTCTCCCCGGCCGCCAGCGCGGCCAGCCCGGTGAGCAGCTCGTCGCGGTCCCGTGCCACCAGCGCGGCCCGGTGCTCGAAGGACGCCCGTGCCGTGGCCAGTGAGTAGGCGAGATCCGAGGTCTCCAACTCCGGCCGCCCCGCCAGGTGTTCGAGCAGTCGCTGCGCCTGGCCGCGCAGCGCGGCCGGAGTCCTGGCCGACAGCACCAGCGGAAGGACCTGGTTCCCCTCGGGGCGCGGGTCGGGTACGGCGGACGGCGGCTGCTCGATGATGGTGTGCGCGTTGGTGCCGCTGATACCGAAGGAGGACACGCCCGCTCGGCGCGGACGGCCGCTCTCCTGCCAGGGCCGGGCCTCGGTCAGCAGCTCCACCGCACCGGCCGTCCAGTCCACATGGGTGGACGGCTCGCCGACGTGCAGGGTCTGCGGCAGCACACCGTGCCGCATCGCCATGACCATCTTGATCACACCGGCGACACCGGCGGCGGCCTGGGTGTGGCCGAGGTTGGACTTCACCGAACCCAGCCACAGCGGACGGTCGTCCGAGTGCTCCTGACCGTAGGTCGCCAGCAGCGCCTGCGCCTCGATCGGGTCACCCAGCTTCGTCCCGGTGCCGTGCGCCTCCACCGCGTCGACCTCGTCGGCCGACAGTCCGGCCGAGGCCAGCGCCTGCCGGATCACCCGCTGCTGCGACGGCCCGTTCGGCGCCGTCAGGCCGTTGGACGCACCGTCCTGGTTGATCGCGGAGCCACGCACGATCGCCAGCACCGGATGCCCGTTGCGCCGCGCGTCCGACAGTCGCTCGACCAGCAGCATGCCCGCACCCTCGCCCCACCCGGTGCCGTCGGCGTCGTCCGAGAACGCCTTGCAGCGCCCGTCGGCGGACAGACCGCGCTGCCGGCTGAAGTCCACGAAGGTCCCCGGAGTCGCCATCACCGTGACACCACCGGCCAGGGCGAGCGAGCACTCACCGGAGCGCAGTGCCTGGATCGCCCAGTGCAGGGCGACCAGCGAGGAGGAACAGGCGGTGTCGACCGTGACGGCCGGGCCCTCCAGACCGAAGGTGTAGGACAGCCGGCCCGAGGCGATACTGCCCGCACCACCGCTGCCGAGATAGCCCTCCGCTCCGCTGGGCACGTCCTGCAGCCGGGTGGCGTAGTCGTGGTACATCACGCCGACGAACACGCCGGTACGGCTGCCGCGCAGGGAACCCGGGTCGATACCCGCCCGCTCGAACGCCTCCCAGGAGGTCTCCAGGAGCAGCCGCTGCTGCGGATCGGTGGCCAGCGCCTCACGCGGGCTGATCCCGAAGAACGTCGGGTCGAACTGGGCCGCGTCGTGCAGGAATCCGCCATGGCGGGTGTAGGAGGTGCCGGGGTGGTCCGGGTCCGGGTGGTAGAGGTTCTCGACGTCCCAGCCACGGTCCTCGGGGAAGGCGGAGACCGCGTCGCGCCCGTCCGAGACGAGCTGCCAGAGATCCTCGGGGCTCTGCACGCCGCCCGGGAACCGGCAGCTCATCGCGACGATCGCGATCGGGTCGTCGTCCGTGGACGTGTTCGCGGCGATCGCCGGCAGCTCCGGCTCCCGCCCGCCGACCAGCTCGGCGCGCAGGTGCTCGGCCAGTACCAGCGGGTTGGGGTGGTCGAACACCAGAGTCGCCGGGAGACGCAGGCCGGTGGCCGTGTTGAGGCCGTTGCGGAGTTCGAGCGCGGTGAGGGAGTCGAAGCCCAACTCGCGGAAGGCGCGGGTGGGATCGACCGACTCGGAACGGCTGTGCCCCAGGACGGCGGCCGCCTGGGTGCGGACCAGTTCCAGCAGCACCTGGTCCTGCTCGGCCCGGGACAGGACGGCGAGTCGTCGGCCGAGATCCGACCGGTCGGCGCCAGCCGCAGCGGCCGTCGCGGTGGCCCGGCGCGCGGGGATCCGGACCAGGCCGCGCAGCAGCGGGGGCAGCATCCCGGCCTCGGCCTGCCCGCGCAGACCGGCCAGGTCGAGACGGATCGGCATCAGTACGGCCTGGGCCGCACGAGCGGAAGCGTCGAACAGGCGCAGGCCCTCGGCAGCGGTCAGCGCGGCGACTCCGCCGCGTGCCATCCGCTGGAGGTCGGCCTGGTCCAACTCGCCGGCCATACCGCCGTCTTCGGCCCACAGGCCCCAGGCGAGCGAGGTCGCCGGGAGTCCGGCGGCGCGGCGCTGCTGGGCGAGGGCGTCCAGGAAGCTGTTGGCGGCCGCGTAGTTGGCCTGTCCGGCCGCGCCGAACAGGCCCGCGGCGGAGGAGAACAGCACGAAAGCGGTGAGGTCGTGGTCCCGGGTCAGCTCGTGCAGGTTCCAGGCCGCGTCCACCTTCGGGCGCAGCACGCTCTCCAGCCGCTCGGGGGTGAGGGAGGAGATGACACCGTCGTCCAGCACACCGGCCGTGTGCACGACCGCCGTCAGACGGTGCTCGGCGAGCAGCGCCGCCAACGCCTCACGATCCGCGACATCACACGCCGCGAAGACCGGATCAGCGCCCAACTCACGGAGAGCATCGGCGAGTTCCTCAGCACCCTCGGCCCGAGCCCCGCGCCGCGAGACCAGCAGCAGCCTGCGCGCACCGTACTCAGTCACCAGATGCCGGGCGAACAGCGCACCCAGCGTGCCCGTCGCACCCGTCACCAGCACCGTACCCTCCGGGTCCAGCACCAGCCGCTCGGCTTCATCGGTCGAAGGCACACGGGCCAGGCGAAGCGCGAACGCACCGCCCGTACGCAGCGCCAGCTGCGGCTCACCGCTCTCGACCGCCGCCGACAGCAGACCCAGCGAGGACGGGTCCTCATCGACATCGACCAGCACGATCCGGCCCGGGTTCTCCGACTGCGCCGAACGCAGCAGACCCCACACAGCGGCCGAGGCCAGATCCGACACCGCACCATCGCCACCGGCCGCCACCGCACCACGCGTGACCACCACCAGACGGGTGTCCGCCAGCAGCTCCTCGGCCAGCCACTCCTGCACCACCGCGAGCACACCACGCACAGCGGCATGCGTCGCAGCGGCCACATCCTCAGCCTCAGCCGGCTCCGACAGGACAGGCACCAGGATCGTCCCCGGCACCGACAGCCCGGCCGAGACCGCAGCCCGCAGCTCAGCCAGCTTCCCGAACTGCTCGGCATCGTCCAGCCCGAGATCATCCGCCCCGAGCACGGTCAGGACATCCATGGACTCGATGACCGGCAGCCCGACACCCGTCCACTCCGGACGGAAGAGCGAGTCCTCGCCGCTCGCGCCCGCCAGCTGCTCGGCGTCGAAAGCCCGCAGCACCAGCGACTCCACCAACGCGACCGGCACACCCGCACCGTCCGCCACGGACAACGACACCGCATCCGCACCAGCCCGCGACAAACGCACCCGCAACTCGCGAGCACCCGCCGCGAACAGCGACACCCCAGACCACGCGAACGGCAACCGACCCCGACCCGTGTCCTCCACCAGGCCACCCAGCGCAACCGCGTGCAACGCGGCATCCAGCAGCGCCGGATGCAGACCGAACAAGCCCGCCTCGTCCCGGCTGCTCTCGTCCAGCGCGACCTCGGCGAACACCTCACCATCACGCCGCCAAGCCGCCCGCAACCCCTGGAACACCGGACCATAACCGAACCCGGCAGCCACAAAACCGCCATACAACCCGTCAACCGACACCGGCTCGGCACCCACAGGCGGCCACTCCACCAGATCGAACGAGGCAGCCTGCTCGTCGGCCGACAGGAAGCCTGCGGCGTGCACGGTCCAGGGACGGTCGGACCGGACGGTCCCACCGTTGGCCTCGTCCAACGGGCGCGAGTAGATGCTCAGCGGGCGGCGTCCGGCGTCGTCGGGCTCCCCCACCGCGAGGCACAGTTGCGCTGCGCCCTCCGCCGGGATGACCAGCGGCGCCTCCAGCGTCAGCTCCTCCAGCTGACCGCAGCCGACCTGGTCACCGGCGGCCACGGCGAGGTCCACGAAGGCCGTACCCGGCAGCAGCACTCTGCCCGCCACCGCGTGGTCGGCCAGCCACGGGTGTGTCTCGACCGACAGGCGGGCGACGAGGAGCAGCCTGTCCGAGTCCGGCAGACCGAGGACCGCGCCGAGCAGCGGGTGCTCGACCGAACCGAGACCGGCCGCCGTGACATCACCGTTCTGCAGCGCACCGCTGTCCAGCCAGTACCGCTCCCGCTGGAACGGGTACGTGGGCAGGTCGACGAGCCGCGCACCGGTGCCCGCGAAGGCACTCCTCCAGTCGATGGCCACCCCGTGTACGTGCAGCTGGGCCAGACCTGCGACGAAGTTCTCGGCCTCGGCACGGTCGCGGCGCAGAGCCGGCACGAACACCGACTCCTCGCTCACGCACTCCTGACCCATTGCGGTGAGCGTGCCGTCCGGCCCCAACTCCAGGTAGCTACGGACGCCTTCGCGCTCCAGAGCCTGAACCGCATCGCAGAACCGGACCGCCTCGCGGACGTGCCGCACCCAGTACTCGGGAGTGCGCAGCTCCTCGGTGATCCCACCGGTAAGGGTGGAGACGATCGGGATGCGCGGCTCGTTGAAGGTCAGACCCTCGACGACCGTACGGAACTCGGCGAGCACCGGCTCCATCGACGGCGAGTGGAACGCGTGGCTTACCGTCAGCCGCTTGGTCTTGCGACCCTGCGCCGCCAACTGCTCGGCCGCCGCCAGAACGGCATCCTCGGCACCCGAGATCACCACCGAGGTCGGCCCGTTGACCGCCGCGATCCCCAACTCACCGGTGACGAACGGCAGAACCTCATCCTCCGAGGCCTGCACCGCCACCATCGCACCACCAACCGGCAGCGCCTGCATCAACCGGCCACGCGCCGCCACCAGAGCAGCCGCATCCGCCAGCGACAGCACACCCGCCACATGCGCGGCAGCGATCTCACCGATCGAATGACCAGCCAGCACATCCGGTCGCACACCCCACGACTCGACCAGACGGAACAGCGCCACCTCAACCGCGAACAGCGCCGGCTGCGTGAACCCGGTCTGATCCAGCCCCTCGCCACCGAACACCACCTCGCGCAGCGGACGATCCAGATGCGGGTCCAGCTCAGCGCAGACCGCGTCGAAGGCCTCGGCGAACACCGGGAACGCCTCGTACAACTCCCGGCCCATCCCGGCCCGCTGGCTCCCCTGCCCCGCGAACAGGAACGCCACCCGGCCAGCCGCACCAGCCGCACCGGCAACACCAGCAACACCGGCAGCACCGAGCACCGCCCGCGACGCCGGCTCACCGCTCGCCAGCGACGCCAGTCCGGCCAGGGCCTCGGACCGGTCGCGAACGACCAGTGCGGCCCGCTGCTTGAATGCCGCCCGGGAGATGGCCAGCGAGAAGGCGACATCCGCGACTTCCGCTTCCGGGTCGGCGGCCAGCCAGTCCAGCAGTCGCTGGGCCTGTGCCTGGAGCGCCTCCGCCGTCCGGCCGGACAGCACCCACGGCACCACTGCGGGGGAGCCGGCCGGCTGCTCGGCCACCGCCGCTTCGGCGGCCGGCGCCTGCTCCAGGATGGTGTGCGCGTTGGTACCGCTGACTCCGAAGGACGAGACCGCCGCCCGGCGCGGACGGCCGGTCTCCGGCCAGGGCCGGGCCTCGGTCAGCAGCTCCACCGCACCCGCCGACCAGTCCACGTTGTGCGTCGGCCGGTCCACGTGCAGGGTCTGCGGCAGCACTCCGTGCCGCATCGCCATCACCATCTTGATGATGCCGCCGACACCCGCGGCCGCCTGCGTATGGCCGATGTTGGACTTCAGCGAGCCCAGCCACAGCGGCGCGGACCCGTCGCGGTTCTGCCCGTACGTCGCCAGCAGCGCCTGGGCCTCGATCGGGTCGCCCAGCGTGGTGCCCGTACCGTGCGCCTCGACCGCGTCGATCTGACCAGCCGTCAGTCCGGCCGCCGCGAGCGCCTGCCGGATCACCCGCTGCTGCGAGGGGCCGTTCGGAGCGGTGAGCCCGCTGCTGGCGCCGTCCTGGTTGATGGCGCTGCCCCGGACGATCGCCAGCACCGGGTGGCCGTTGCGCCGCGCGTCCGACAGCCGCTCGACCAGCAGCATGCCCACGCCCTCGCCCCAGCCGGTGCCGTCGGCCGCCGCCGCGAAGGACTTGCAGCGGCCGTCCGCCGCCAGGCCGCGCTGGCGGCTGAAGTCGATGAAGGCGTTGGGGGTGGACATCACGGCGACGCCGCCGGCCAGCGCCAGCGAGCACTCGTCGGCCCGCAGCGCCTGGACCGCCCAGTGCAGTGCGACCAGCGAGGAGGAGCAGGCGGTGTCGACCGTGACCGCCGGACCCTCCAGGCCCAGCGCGTAGGCGACCCGGCCGGAGGCGACGCTGCCCGAGTTGCCGTTGCCGAGGTAGCCGGCGACCTCCTCGGGGACGTCCAGCAGGCGGGAGGCGTAGTCGTGGTACATCACCCCGGCGAAGACACCGGTCGCACTGCCGCGCACCGACCCCGGGTCGATGCCCGCCCGCTCGAAGGCCTCCCAGGAGGTCTCGAGGAGCAGCCGCTGCTGCGGGTCCATCGCCAGCGCCTCGCGCGGCGAGATGCCGAAGAAGTCGGGGTCGAACTGCGCGGCGTCGTGCAGGAAGCCGCCCTCGCGGGTGTACGAGGTGCCGGGGTGGTCGGGGTCCTCGTCATGGAGGGAGGCGAGGTCCCAGCCCCGGTCGGCGGGGAAGCCGGAGACGCCGTCGGTGCCGTCGGCCACCAGCCGCCAGAGGTCCTCGGGCGAGGTCACCCCGCCGGGGTAGCGGCAGGCCATACCGATGATGGCGATCGGTTCCGGCTCCTGCTCCTCCAGCTCGCGCAGCCGCCGGCGCGTCTCGCGCAGATCGGCGGTGGCCCGCTTGAGGTAGTCGAGGAGCTTCGCTTCGTTCTCCACGCCTTGTTCCGTCCCACCCTTGAACCGGTCGTGAGGGCCGTGCCGGCCGCTTCCGGACGTCCGAGTCGGAACACGTCGTCGGGAAGGTCGGGCATGACCGCCAATGACTCGCAATGACTCGTGTTTAATGGCCTGCGCCCACAACTCCCCGCCCGTGCGGGAGAAATCCTGCCCGGCAGTATTCGCGCGCAATTGCGGAGAAGCGATTACGGGGAATACTTGCGCCCTTTCAAGCTAGCAGCGGGCCGGGCCGGTACACATCCCCTACCCTGCCCCTATCCCCCCTGTCCCACCCAGGTGGGCGCGGCCCATGCTATACATGGTCCGGCACAGTTGACTGTTCATTTTCCCCTTTCCGTCGGCGCGCATGACGGCGTATCACGACGGCGTACCGGTATGCGTGTGAACTCCCGCCTCGCTTCCCTCGTTCCGCCGTTCCCGCGTCCCGCTCGATTCGCAGGAAGCAATGAATACAGCACGCGCACCGCAGGCCGTGGATTCCGATTCCGCCGCCGTCGTCGTCGACCGGCTGGTCAAGAGATACCGCAACCGGCCGGAGCCGGCCGTCGACGACCTCAGTTTCACGGTCCGGCCCGGCGAGGTGTTCGGCCTGCTCGGCCCCAACGGCGCCGGGAAGTCGACCACCCTCGGCATCATGACCACCCGGGTGGCTCCGACCTCAGGCCGGGTGTCCATCCTCGGGGTCGACGTGGTGGGCCGGCCGGCCGCCGCGCACCGGGTGTTCGCGGTCGTCCCGCAGCGCAACAACCTCGACCGTTCGCTGACCATCCGCCAGAACCTGGTCTTCCACGCCGGCTACCACGGCATGGGCCGGGCCGAGCGCAACCGGCTGGCCGACGAGAGCCTCGACTGGGTGGGCCTCGGCGACCGGGGGAAGGCCAGGGTGGACGAGCTGTCCGGCGGCCAGGCGCAGCGGGTGATGATCGCCCGCGCGCTGATGCACCGGCCGCGGGTGCTCTTCCTGGACGAGCCGGCCACCGGACTCGACCCCCAGTCCAGGCTGTTCATCCATGACCGGGTGGCCGAACTGAGCGGCAGGGGCGTCACCGTGGTGGTCACCACGCATGACATGGACGAGGCCGCCAAGCTCTGCGACCGGGTCGGCATCATCGACCGCGGCAAGCTGCTGGCGCTCGACTCGCCGCGGGCGCTGACCGAGTCCCTGCGCGGCACCGGCACCCTCACCTTCACCCTGCGGACCGAAGGGCGGCCGGAGAGGCCCGAACCGACCGATCTGGTACGGGTGTTGGAGAAGATCGAGACGGTGGAGCGGGTCGAGACCGTCGAGGTCGACGGCGACGGCCCCGACAAGCTGCGGCTCTACACCAGCGGCCAGCCCTCGGCGACCCTGCCCGCCGCCGTGGGCGCCCTCACCGAACTGCGCTGCGACCTGGAGGACGTGTCGCTCGGTGAACTGACCCTGGAAGACGTCTTCATCGAACTGACCGGGAGAGAACTCCGTTGAGTACGAGCGCAATCGCAACCGTTCCCCGGACCGGCTCCGGCGCCCTGGCGGCTCGGACGTTCGGCTTCATCCTCTGGCGGGACGTCTTCGTCACCGGCCGTGAGCTGGTGCCGTTCCTGGCCCAGGTGCTGGTGGAGCCGTTCTTCATCCTGTTCGTGTTCGGCAAGATCCTGTCCGGTCTCGGCTACACCGGGCACGGCTTCCAGCAGGTGCTGCTGCCCGGTGTGGTGGCGCTGAGCAGCTTCCTGGTCGCGCTGCAGAACACCGCCTTCCCGCTGATCGTCGACTTCTCCTTCACCAAGGAGATCGAGGACCGGCTGCTGTCCCCGATCCCGCTCGCCCTGGTGGCGGTCGAGAAGGTGGTGTTCGGGGCGATCCGCGGTCTGGTGGCCGCCGCCGTGATGATCCCGCTCGGGTTCCTGGTACTGGACGGTGTGCACTGGCCGGCCTCCGCCATCCTGCCGGTCACCGGGGTGCTGGCGCTCGGCTCGCTGGCCGGCGCGACCGTCGGGCTGACCATCGGCACCGCGGTGGAGTCCCGCCACATCAGCATCATGATCGCGGTCGTGCTGACCCCGCTGATGTTCACCGGCGCCACCCAGTTCCCGTGGTACGGCCTGTCCTCGGTACGGCCGTTCCAGGTGATCTGCGCGCTCAACCCGCTGACGTACGTCAGTGAGGCGATGCGCGCGGTGCTGCTGCCGGGCGGTGAGCTGAGGTCGATCCCGCTCTGGGTCGACCTTGCCGCGCTCGCGGCCGCCTGTGTGCTGTTCGGGCTGATCGGCATCCGGGGCTTCCGCAAGCGGGCGCTGGACTAGAGGCAAGTCGGCCTGACACAAGGGAGAGCGGCGGCGCATCACGGATGCGCCGCCGCTCTCCCGTCCAACGGCCTCAGCCGATCGGGAACTTGACCTGTCCGGAGACGATCGGGTTGAGGTAGTTCGGGCCGGCGATCTTCAGCCGGTTCATCGCCAGGCCGGTGAGGCCCTCGAAGATGGCGCGGCGGGCGTTCATCGTGGTGGAGTACCCGGCGTCCAGGTGCGGCGCGACCTCGACCACGTCCATGCCGATGACCTTGGTCTCGTGGCAGATCCGGCGGAACGCCGGGAACAGCTCGCGGTTGGTCAGGCCGCCGGGCTCGGGGGTGCCGGTGCCGGGGGCGTAGACGGGGTCGAGCACGTCGATGTCGAGCGAGAGGTAGACGAACTCGGCGTTCTCCTGGACCTCGGCGATCGCCTTGTCCAGGACGGCGTGGAACCCGATCCGCTCGATCTCCGCCATGAAGTGCGACTTCATGCCCTGTCGGCGCATCCAGTTGAACAGCTGGTTGTCGGGGCCGGTGACGGTCCGCAGGCCGACCTGGACGACGTTGCCCGCCGGGATCCTCTCGTCCTCGATGATCCGCCGGATCGGGGTGCTGTGGGTCGCCCGGTGGCCCAACTGCGAGTCGTGGCAGTCGGGGTGGGCGTCGAAGTGGATGACGCCGATCTTCTCCGGGCCGTAGACGTCGGCCAGCGCGCCGACGCTCGGCCACAGCAGCGAGTGGTCGCCGCCGAGCAGCACCGGGACGGCTCCGACCTCGGCGATCTGGCGGACCAGCCCGCGGATGTGGTCCATCGAGTTCGGCGTGCTGAACGCGTCCACCGCCGCGTCGCCGTAGTCCACCACCTTCAGCACGTCGAACGGGTTGATCCGGGTGCTGGCGTTGATCATCGCTTCGGGGGTGTTGAAGATGTAGCGCTCGTCGGCGCGGATCATCCGGGGGCCGTACGCCGCGCCGCGGTGGCCGATCGAGGAGTCCAGCGGAATGCCCAGCACGGCGACGTCGGCGCTCCCGGCCCTCAGGTCCTCCTGGTTGAGGCAGAGCGGGACGCCCATGAAGGTCGGGATGCCCGAGTGGGCGGGGGTCGCGTAGTACCGGCGGAGGTCGATCGGCCCCGGCTCCCGGCCGGGCGCCGCCGACCGGTCGATCTCCAGGCGGAACTCGGGCGTCTGAGGCTTGTCGTTCACACACATCTCCTCGGTGGACGTTTACGGCGCATTCCGCAGTCGGTTGGTTCACATATTTCGCTGCGGCACCAGCCTAGTGGCGCCGAAAAATCATCCGAACCCTTGTCCACCTCCTATTCGACCCCTATCCGGCGCCGACCCCACCCCTACCCCGCTGTGTGACCAACCCCCTTGTCCGGCAAGGAGACTGCCATAGGATCAAGGCGCCCGCAGCAGACCTTGACGCCCTCTGAACGGCGAGCCGAACAGGCACGGAAATCGCGGGCCCTGCGAATCCATTCGAGATTTCGACCGAAATCCGCGACGCTACCCCTCCGGAGAGAACCGTGAGCCAGACAATCGAGAACGCCGCACCGCCGACAGCCTCCGAGCAACCCGACCGACCAGATACCGCGCCGATCGCCTGGCGGCCGGTCGCGGTCATCGCGGGCGTGCTCACCCTGGCCCTGCTGCTGACCAGCGGCCGCTACGGCTACTTCGGTGACGAGCTGTACTTCCTCTCCGCCGGGAGACACCTGGACTGGGGCTACATCGACCAGCCGCCGCTGCTGCCCCTGCTCGCCCGCGCCATGGACACCGTGGCCCCCGGCAACCTGGTGGTGCTGCGCCTGCCCGCCACCCTGCTGACCGGCGCCGGGGTCGTCCTGTGCGCGCTGATCGCACGGGAGCTGGGCGGTCGGCGGCGTGCGCAGATCCTCAGCGCGGGAGCCTTCGCCGTCTCGCCGATCGTGGTGGTCTTCGGGCACCTGCTGATCACCCCGACCCTGGACGTGTTCTTCTGGACGCTGATCAGCTGGCTGCTGGTGCGCTGGATCCGGCTCCGCGAGGACCGGCTGCTGCTGTGGCTCGGGATCGCGGCGGCCCTCGCCCTCCAGGACAAGTACCTGGTCGGAGTGTTCCTGCTGGCGCTGGTCGGCGCGGTGGCCGCGGTCGGTCCGCGCGAACTGCTCACCCGGCCCGCGCTCTGGGCGGCGGCCGCGATCGCGGTGCTGGTGACGGTGCCCAGCCTGGTCTGGCAGGCCCAGCACGGCTGGCCGCAGGCGGAGATGACCGATGTCATCGCGGCCGAGGACGACGCGCTGTTCGGCGGCCGGGTGCTGTTCCTGCCGCTGGCGCTGATCCTCTCCGGCTTCCCGCTGGTGCTGCTGATGTGCGCGGGGCTGTGGCGGCTGCTGCGGATGGAGGCGCTGCGCGGATACCGCTTCCTGGGTTGGGCGGCCCTCGCCGTGACCGCGTTCTTCCTGCTCACCGACGGCCGGGCCTACTACGTCGCCGGTCTGTTCCCGATGCTCTGGGCGGCGGGCGCGGTCTCCCTCCAGCACCGTCCGGCGGCCCGCGGGTGGCGCTGGGGCTTCGGTGTTCCCGCCTTCGTGATCTGCGCGGCGGTGGCACTGGCCGGCCTCCCGGTGTACCCGGCCTCGTCGGTCGGCCGCACCCCGCAGGGCGCCAACTTCTCGACCACCGAGACGATCGGCTGGCCTCAGCTGGCGGCCACCGTGTCGCAGGCCTACCACGCGCTGCCCGCCGAGCAGCAGCACAACGCGGTGATCGTCACCGACACCTTCTGGGCACAGGGCGCCCTGGACCGCTACGGGCCCGGGCACGGGCTGCCGCAGGCCTACAGCCCCCAGCGCGGCGCCTGGTACTTCGGCGCCCCGCCGGACGACTCCGGTGCCGTGCTGTACGTCGGCGGTGACGAGGCCAAGCTGCGCGAGCGGTTCGGCAGCGTCCGCCAGGTGGCCACCGTCGACAACGGCCTGGACGTGAACAACACCAACCAGGGCAAGGCCGTCTGGCTCTGCGAAGGCCCGCACACCCCGTGGTCCCGGATCTGGCCGGACCTGCGCACCCTCTGACCTCGCCTCCACGGCCTCGGGCCCCGGGATCACTCCCGGGGCCCGAGGTCTGTCCGCTCCCCTTCCGGCGGCCGCCGGGAGGCACCGTGAACGCCGTGACCGCCGTCCGGAGAAGGGACGGTGCTCCGTCCCCGGACGGCGGTCACGGGAGCCGAGTACACCGGGGGCCTGGCGACCGGGCGGTCGTCAGGCCCCCGGCGGCACGGGTCAGGACAGGCCGAGCTCCTCGTCCAGCAGACTGAAGATCTCGTCCGCCGTGGCCGATTCGAGCTCGGTGTCGGCGGCGGGCTCGGCAGCCGGACCCTGGCTCTCGGTCCACATCGACAGCAGCGCCCGCAGTCGGGTGGTGACGCGCCGCCGCTCCTCCTCGCCGGCGTCGAGGGTGGACAGGATCGACTCCAGGCGGTCGAGTTCCGCACCGATCGGGAGCACCGGCGCGGCCGACGCCTCGTCCTGGCGGGTCTGCTCCCGCAGGTAGGCGGCCAGGGCGGCCGGGGTCGGGTAGTCGAAGATCAGCGTGACCGGCAGCCGCACCCCGGCCAGCGCCCCCAGTCGGTTGCGCAGGTCGACGGCGGTGAGCGAGTCGAAGCCGAGCTCGACGAAGCCGCGTCCCGGTTCGATCGCCTCGGCACCGGAGTACCCGAGCACCGCGGCCACCTGGGTGCGCACCTCGTCCAGCAGGAGACGGTCCCGCTCGGCGTCCGGCAGGCCGGTCAACCGCTCTGCCAGCGTGCGCTGTCCGGCCACGGCCGGGTTCGCTCCCGACACCGGTCGCCGCACCGGGACCCGGACCAGTCCACGCAGCAGGTGCGGCACCAGATCCGGATCCCCCTGCGCCCGCAGCGCGGCCACGTCCAGCCGCATCGGCGCCAGCACCGCCTCGTCCGAGGCGCCACCGATGGCCGCGTCGAAGAGCGCCAGGCCCTCCGCCGGGGACAGCGGGGCGAGACCGGCCTTGGCCATCCTGGCCACATCGGCCCCGTCCAGACCGCCGGCCATACCGCCGGGCTGAGCCCACAGACCCCAGGCGAGCGAACTCGCGGCGAGCCCCTGCGACTTGCGGTGCTGTGCCAGTGCGTCCAGGAAGGTGTTCGCGGCGGCGTAGTTGGCCTGCCCCTGACCTCCGAACACACCGGCCGCGGAGGAGAAAAGCACGAAGGCCGACAGCTTCCGACCATCGGTCAGTTCGTGCAGGTTCCAGGCCGCGTCCACCTTCGGGCGCAGCACCGCGTCGAGCCGCTCCGGCGTCATCGCCGAGACGATCCCGTCGTCGAGCACTCCCGCGGTGTGGACGACCGCTGTCAGGGGCCGCTCGAGGGGCACCGAGCCGAGGAGGGCGGCCAGCGCCTCCCGGTCGGCCGCGTCACAGGCGGCCAGCGTGACCTCGGCTCCCGACTCGGCCAGTTCGGCCCGCAGGTCCTCCGCGCCCGGCGCCTGTGCACCACGGCGGCTGGTCAGCAGCAGGTGCCGGACACCATGCTCGGCCACCAGGTGCCGGGCCACCAGTGCGCCCAGCGAGCCCGTGCCGCCGGTGATCAGGACGGTGCCGAACGGATCGAACGCCGTGGGCTCGGCGGCCTCCTCGGCAGCGGCCGGGACCCTGGCCAGCCGGAAGGCGTGCGGAACGCCCTGCCGGACGGCCAGTTGCGGCTCATCGAGGGCCAGTGCGGCCGGGAGCGCACGAGTCGAGCCGGCCTCGTCGTCCAGGTCGGCCAGAACGATCCGGCCGGGGTTCTCCCCCTGGGCCGAGCGCAGCAGGCCCCAGACCGGGGCGTGCACCAGATCGGTGATGCCGGCGTCGGCGGCGGTCGCCACCGCGCCACGGGTGAGCACCACCAGACGCGCGTCGGCGAACCGGTCCTCGGCCAGCCAGGACTGGACGAGTTCCAGGGCCCGCCGGGTCGCGGACCGGGCCTCGGCGGCGAGGTCCGTACCAGCGGTGTCCGTCCCGGAGAGGGGTACCAGCACCACCTCGGGGACGTCCCCGCTCACCGCGAGTGCCGCCAGGTCCGGGTAGGTCTCGACAGCGCGCCCGAGATCGCCCAACCGCGCGTCGGAGCCCAGCACCGCCCAGCGCCCGGCGCCATCGGCCGGACCGGCGGACAGCGCCACCCAATCGGGGCGGAACAGCGACTCATGGAACGCCCCCTGCGCCGACCGGAGTTGCTCGGCCGACACGGCCCGCAGCACCAGAGCGTCCACCGATGCCACCGCACGGCCCGTCTCATCCGCGAGCTGCAGCGACACACTGTCCGGACCGGCCGGGGCCAGCCGCACCCGCAGCGCACCGGCGCCTGCGGTGTGCAGCCGGACCCCACCCCAGGAGAACGGCAGCCGGGCCCGGCCCGCGTCCTGATCGGCGTCACGGACGAGTCCGCCCAGGCCGACCCCGTGCAGGGCGGCGTCCAGCAGCGCGGGGTGCAGCCCGTACGGCGTGCCGTCCAGGCCCGGCCCGTCCACCTCCGGTCGGATCTCCGCGAAGACCTCGCCATCGCGCCGCCAGGCCCGGCGCAGGCCCTGGAACACCGGGCCGTAGTCCAGACCGGCACCCGCCGCCCGCTCGTACAGCCCGTCCACCTCGACCGGCTCGGCACCCGCCGGGGGCCATTCGCCGAGGTCGAAGTCGGGGCCCTGCGCGCCGGGCGCCAGCAGGCCGGTCGCATGCCGGGTCCAGGGCTCCTCGGCCGGGACGTCCTCCCGGCGCGAGTGCAGGCTCAGCGCCCGGGCGCCCGACTCGTCCGCCGCCCCCAGGGTGAGGCGCAGCTGCACGCCGCCACGCTCGGGGAGCACCAGCGGTGCCTCCAGCGTGAGTTCGTCGAGCAGGTCGCAGCCCACCTCCTCGCCCGCCCGGACGGCCAGTTCGACGAAGGCCGTCCCCGGCAGCAGCACACTGCCCAGCACCGCGTGGTCGGCCAGCCACGGCTGGGTCGACAGCGCCAGCCGCCCGGTGAACACCAGCCCACCCGAGTCCGGCAGTTCGACCGCCGCACCCAGCAGCGGGTGCCCGGCCAGGTCCAGTCCCGCCGACGCCATGTCACTCGCCGACAGACCGGTATCGAGCCAGTAGCGCTCCTTCTGGAAGGCGTACGTGGGCAGTTCCACGCGCGCCGCGCCGCGACCGGCGAACACGGCCCGCCAGTCCACCGCCGCGCCACGGACGTACGCCTGCGCGAGACCGGTGGTCAGCGTCCGCACCTCCGGCCGGTCGCGTCGCAGGACCGGGGCGAACACCGCCTCCTCGGTCACGCACTCCTGGCCCATCGCGGACAGGACCCCGTCGGGGCCCAACTCCAGGAAGGTACGGACGCCTTCACGCTCCATCGCCTGGATCGCGTCGCAGAACCGCACGGCCTCGCGGACGTTACGGACCCAGTACTCGGGAGTGCACAGCTCGTCGGTGATCCCACCGGTGAGGGTGGAGACGATCGGGATCCTCGGCTCGCCGAAGGTCAGACCCTCGACGACCGTGCGGAACTCGGCCAGCATCGGCTCCATCAGCGGCGAGTGGAACGCATGGCTGACCACGAGCCGCTTGGTCTTGCGGCCCTGGGCCGCCAGCTTCTCCGCGACCGTAAGGACGGCCTGCTCGGCACCCGAGATCACCACCGACGACGGCCCGTTGACCGCTGCGATCCCCAACTCACCTGTGACGAAAGGCAGAACCTCATCCTCCGAGGCCTGCACCGCCACCATCGCACCACCCGAAGGCAGCGCCTGCATCAACCGACCACGAGCAGCCACCAGAGCGGCCGCATCCGCCAGCGACAGCACACCCGCCACATACGCGGCAGCGATCTCACCGATCGAATGCCCGGCCAGCACATCCGGCCGCAGACCCCATGCTTCGACCAGACGGAACAGCGCCACCTCGATGGCGAACAGCGCCGGCTGCGTGAACCCGGTCTGATCCAGCTCCTCGCCACCGAAGACCACCTCGCGCAGCGGACGATCCAGATGCGAGTCCAACTCCGCACACACCGCGTCGAAAGCCTCCGCGAACACCGGGAACGCCTCGTACAACTCGGCGCCCATCCCGGCCCGCTGGCTCCCCTGCCCCGTGAACAGGAACGCCAGCCGTCCCCCGGCAACCGTCCCCCGGACCACGTTCGCCGCAGCCTCACCGGCCGCCAGCGCCTCCAGGCCCCGCAGGAACTCCGCACGGCCCTCGGCGATGACCACGGCACGCTGCTCCAGCGCGGAACGCGTCGTCGCCAGCGAGTGGCCGACAGCGACCGGGCTCAGCTCGGGCTGCTCCATGGACCAGGAGTGCAGGCGTGCCGCCTGGGCCCGCAGGGCGGGCTCGCTCCTGGCCGACAGCAGCCAGGGCAGGGCGAGGTGAGCCCCGCTCGGCTCCGGCCCGCCGGCGGCCGACTCCTCCTCCGGGGACGGCGCCTGCTCAAGGATGGTGTGGGCGTTGGTGCCGCTGATACCGAACGAGGACACCGCCGCACGGCGCGGCTGACCGGTCTCCGGCCACAGCCGCGCCTCGGTGAGCAGCGAGACCGCGCCCGCCGACCAGTCCACATGCGGTGAAGGCTGGTCCACGTGCAGGGTGCGCGGCAGCACTCCGTGCCGCATCGCCATCACCATCTTGATCACACCTGCGACACCCGAGGCGGCCTGGGTGTGGCCGAGGTTGGACTTCACCGAACCGAGCCACAGCGGGCGGTCGCCGATGCGGTCCTGACCGTAGGTGGCGAGCAGCGCCTGCGCCTCGATCGGGTCGCCGAGCGTGGTGCCCGTACCGTGCGCCTCCACCGCGTCGATCTGCGCGGCCAAGAGCCCGGCGTTGGCGAGGGCCTGCCGGATCACCCGCTGCTGGGAAGGGCCGTTGGGGGCGGTCAGACCGTTGGACGCACCGTCCTGGTTGATCGCACTGCCCCGGACCACCGCCAGCACCGGGTGGCCGTTGCGCTCCGCGTCCGAGAGCCGCTCCACCAGCAGCATGCCGACGCCCTCGCCCCAGCCGGTGCCGTCCGCCGCCGCCGCGAAGGACTTGCAGCGTCCGTCCTCGGCCAGGCCGCGCTGACGGCTGAACTCGACGAAGGTGCCGGGGGTGAACATCACCGTCACACCGCCGGCCAGCGCCATGGTGCACTCGCCGTTGCGCAGCGCCTGGCTCGCCAGGTGGAGCGCCACCAGCGAGGAGGAGCAGGCGGTGTCCACGGTGACCGCCGGGCCCTCAAGGCCGAAGGTGTAGGCCACCCGGCCGGAGACGACGCTGCTGGAGCTGCCGGTGCCCAGGTAGCCCTCGACCTCGTCGGGCGCGGTCCGCAACCGGGTGCCGTAGTCGTGGTACATCACACCGGCGAAGACGCCGGTACGGCTGCCGCGCACCGTGGCCGGGTCGATACCGGCCCGCTCGAACACCTCCCAGGTGGTCTCCAGGAGCAGCCGCTGCTGCGGGTCCATGGCCAGGGCCTCGCGCGGCGAGATCCCGAAGAACGCCGGGTCGAAGTAGTTGGCGTCGTGCAGGAAACCGCCCTCGCGGGTGTACGAGGTGCCGGGGTGGTCCGGGTCCGGGTCGTACAGGGCGTCCAGGTCCCAGCCTCGGTCGGTCGGGAACAGGGAGATCCCGTCGCGTTCCCCGGCGATCAGCTGCCAGAGCCCCTCGGGGCTGGTCACCCCGCCGGGGTAGCGGCAGGCCATTCCGACGATCGCGATCGGGTCGTCGTCGGCCGCCACCGCCTGGGCCGCCGCCGATACGGTGGACTCCTGCTCGGCGCCCAGGAGTTCGGTGCGCAGATGACCTGCCAGCGTGGCCGGGTTGGGGTAGTCGAAGACGAGCGTGGCGGGCAGCCGCAGACCGGTGGCCGAGTTCAGCTGGTTGCGGAGCTCGACGGCGGTCAGCGAGTCGAAGCCCAGTTCCTTGAAGGCCCGTTCGCCGTCCACGGCTTCGGCGCCCGAGTAGCCCAGTACCGCCGCCACCTGGCCACGGACCAGGTCCAGCAGCGCACGCTCCTGTTCGGCGGCTGCCAACGGGGCGAGCCTGCGCACCAGTTCGGACTCGGATCCCGCGCCGCGCGCGGCCGCCCGGACGGCCCGCCGCACCGGGGTGCGGACCAGCCCGCGAAGCAGCGGGGGCACCAGCCCGTCTGCCGCCTGCGTCCGCAGCGCGGCCGTCCGGACGTGCATCGGGACCAGCACCTCGGCCGAGGACCTCATCGAGGCGTCGAACAGCTCCAGGCCCTCCTCCGAGGAGAGCGCGCTCAGGCCCGAACGCTCCATCCGCGCCAGGTCGTTGTCGTCCAGATGCCCACTGACTCCGCTGCTCTGCGCCCACAGGCCCCAGGCCAGCGAGGTGGCCGCCAGGCCACGGGCCGCGCGGTGGTGCGCCAGCCCGTCCAGGAAGGCGTTGGCGGCGGCGTAGTTGCCCTGCCCGGGGCCGCCGAAGACGCCGGCGGCGGAGGAGAACAGCACGAACGCCGAGAGGTCGAGGCCTGCGGTCAACTCGTGCAGGTTCCAGGCGCCTTCGGCCTTGGGCCGCAGGACGCGCTCGATCCGCTCAGGAGTCAGCGAGGACAGCACACCGTCGTCGGTGATCCCCGCGGTGTGGACGACCGCCGTCAGCGGCCGCTCGGCCGGCACCGCGGCGAGGAGGGCGGCCAGTGCCTCCCGGTCGGCCGCGTCGCAGGCGGCCAGCG
This sequence comes from Kitasatospora sp. HPM-01-4, assembly GCF_051374625.1. Taxonomy (NCBI): domain Bacteria; kingdom Bacillati; phylum Actinomycetota; class Actinomycetes; order Kitasatosporales; family Streptomycetaceae; genus Kitasatospora; species Kitasatospora sp. HPM-01-4. The sequence goes on from NZ_JBPQGP010000005.1 coordinate 501,316, forward strand.
TGACCTCTGCGCCCGACTCGGCCAGTTCGGCCCGCAGTTCCTCCGCGCCCGGCGCCTGCGCACCACGGCGGCTGGTCAGCAGCAGGTGCCGGACACCGTACTCGGTCACCAGGTGCCGGGCCACCAGCGAGCCCAGCGCTCCCGTACCGCCGGTGATCAGGACGGTGCCCTCAGGGCCGAAGGGCACGACGGCCTCCTCGGCGGCGACCGGCACCCGGGCGAGCCGGAGTGTGTGCGGCACGCCCTTCCGGACGGCCAACTGCGGCTCCTCAGCGCCGAGTACGGCGCTCAGTGCCCGGGCCGAGGACGCCTCGGCATCCAGGTCCACCAGGACGATCCGTCCGGGGTTCTCCGTCTGCGCCGAGCGCACCAGGCCCCAGGCGGCGGCGCCGGCCAGGTCGGTGACATCCGGGTCGGCGGCGGTCGCCACCGCGCCCCGGGTCACCAGTACCAGCTGAGCACCGGCGAACCGGTCCTCGGCCAGCCAGGACTGGACCAGGTCGAGCACCCGGTTCACGGTCGCCCGGACGGTGCCGACGGTGTCCTGCTCCTCCTGCGGGAAGAAGGGAACGAGCACCAGGTCGGGAAGGTCCCCGTCGGACGGCAGGGCCGCCAGGTCCGGGTAGCTCTCGACGCTGCGGCCGAGGTCGCCGAGCGCCTGCGCGTCGGCGCCCAGCACCGCCCAGCGCTCGCCGTCGTCGCTCGCGCCGACGGGCAGCGAAACCCACTCGGGCCGGAACAGCGACTCATGGAACGCGCCCTGTGCCGAAGGCAGTTGCTCGTCCGACGCCGCGCGCAGCACCAGCGCGGCCACCGAGGCCACCGGTTGGCCGGCCTCGTCCGCCAGCTCCAGCGATACGCCGTCCGACTCGGCCGCGGCCAGCCGCACCCGGAGGGTCGACGCGCCGACCGCGTGCAACGACACCCCGGTCCAGGAGAACGGCAGCCTGCCCTGCCAGTCGGTCCCCTCGGGGGCCGCCAACCCGAGCGCGTGCAGCGCCGAGTCGAGCAGTGCCGGGTGCAGGCCGAACAGACCGGCCTCGGCCTGCTGCTCCAGGCTCACCTCGGCGAAGACCTCGTCACCACGCCGCCAGGCCCGACGCAGGCCCTGGAACACCGGACCGTAGTCGAAGCCGATCCCCGCCAGTGCCTCGTACCGCCCGTCCAGCCCGACCTCGGTCGCACCGGTCGGCGGCCATTCGGCGAGGTCGAACCCGGACGGCCGGGCACCGGCCGACAGCAGGCCGGTCGCGTGCCGGGTCCAGGGCTCCTCGGCCGGGGCGTCCTCACGGCGCGAGTGCAGACTCAGCGCCCGGCTGCCGGACTCGTCCGCCGCGCCCAGGGTGAGGCGCAGCTGCACCCCGCCCTGCTCGGGCAGCACGAGCGGCGCCGCGAGGGTCAGCTCCTCCAGCAGGTCGCAGCCCACCTGGTCGCCGGCCCGGATGGCCATCTCCACGAAGGCCGTGCCCGGCAGCAGGACCCTGCCGAGCACCGCGTGGTCGGCCAGCCACGGGTGCGTGGACAGCGCGAGCCGCCCGGTGAACACCAGCCCGCCCGAGTCCGGCAGTTCGGCCGCCGCACCCAGCAGCGGGTGGTCCGCCGCACCGAGGCCGGCCATCGTCACATCACCCGCGCCCAGCGGCGGCACGTTCGGCCAGTAGCGCTCGCGCTGGAAGGCGTACGTCGGCAGGTCCACCCGACGAGCGCCCCGCCCCGCGAACACCGCCCGCCAGTCCACCGCCGCACCGCGCACATACGCCTGCGCCACCGCCATGGTCAGCGCCTGGGCCTCCGGACGGCCGGAACGCAGCAGCGACGCGAACACCGCGTCCCCGGTCACACACTCCTGCCCCATCGCGGAGAGCACCCCGTCCGGGCCCAACTCCACGAACGTACGGACGCCTTCGGCCTCCAACGACTGGATCGCGTCGCGGAAGCGGACCGCCTCACGGACATGCCGCACCCAGTACTCGGGAGTGCGCAGCTCCTCGGTGACCCCACCGGTGAGGGTGGACACGATCGGAATCCGAGGCTCGCCGAAGGTCAGACCCTCGACGACCGTACGGAACTCGGCCAGCATCGGCTCCATCAACGGCGAGTGGAACGCATGGCTGACCGTCAGCCGCTTCGTCTTCCGACCCTCAGCCGACAGCCGCTCCGCAACCGCCGACACCGCAGACTCGGCACCAGAAAGCACCACCGACGACGGCCCGTTGACCGCCGCGATCCCCAACTCGTCGGTGATGAACGGCAGTACCTCATCCTCCGAGGCCTGCACCGCCACCATCGCACCACCCGAAGGCAGCGCCTGCATCAACCGACCACGAGCCGCCACCAGAACAGCAGCGTCCGCCAGCGACAGCACACCCGCCACATGCGCGGCAGCGATCTCACCGATCGAATGACCAGCCAGCACATCCGGCCGCAGACCCCACGCCTCGACCAGACGGAACAGCGCCACCTCGATCGCGAACAGCGCCGGCTGCGTGAACCCGGTCTGATCCAGCCCCTCGCCCGCGAACACCACCTCCCGCAGCGGACGCTCCAGATGCTGGTCCAGGTGCGCGAACACCTCGTCCAGCGCATCCGCGAACACCGGGAACGCCTCGTACAGCTCAGCGCCCATACCGGCCCGCTGGCTCCCCTGCCCCGTGAACAGGAACGCCGTCCGGCCGAGCGTCGCCGTCCCCTCGACCAGGCCGGGTGCGTCGGTTCCGGCGGCAAGCGCGGCCAGGCCCCGGAGGTAGCCGGCCTGGTCCTCGGCCACCACGACGGCACGGCGCTCCATGGCGGAGCGGCCGGTCGCCAACGAGTAGCCCATGTCGACGGGTTCGAGACCGGGCTCGCTCTCCAGCCGCTCGTGCAGCCGCTCGGCCTGCTCCCGTAGCGCCTCCGCCGTCCGGGCGGAGAGCGGCCACGGCACCACCGGGGATCCGGCCGGCTTCTCGCCCTCGTCCGCACCGACGGCGGCGGGCGCCTGCTCAAGGATGGTGTGGGCGTTGGTGCCGCTCACACCGAAGGAGGACACCGCCGCCCGGCGCGGACGGCCGGTCTCCGGCCACGGCTGCGCCTCGGTCAGCAGCTCCACCGCACCGGCCGACCAGTCGACCTGGGGCGTGGGCTCGTCGACGTGCAGGGTCTGCGGCAGGATGCCGTGCCGCATCGCCATGACCATCTTGATCACACCGGCGACACCGGCGGCGGCCTGGGTGTGACCGATGTTGGACTTCAGCGAACCCAGCCACAGCGGACGGTCCTCCGAGCGCTCCTGGCCGTAGGTCGCGAGCAGGGCCTGCGCCTCGATCGGGTCGCCCAGGGCGGTTCCCGTACCGTGCGCCTCGACCGCGTCCACCTCGCCGGCGGACAGGCCTGCTGAGGCCAGCGCCTGCCGGATCACCCGCTGCTGCGACGGACCGTTCGGCGCGGTAAGACCGTTGGACGCGCCGTCCTGGTTGACGGCGCTTCCCCGCACGATCGCCAGCACCGGGTGGCCGTTGCGCTCCGCGTCCGAGAGCCGCTCCACCAGCAGCATGCCCACACCCTCGCCCCAGCCGGTGCCGTCCGCCGCCGCCGCGAACGCCTTGCAGCGCCCGTCGGCGGCCAGCCCGCGCTGCCGGCTGAAGTCCACGAACGCACCCGGGGTGGACATCACGGTCACTCCACCGGCCAGCGCCAGCGAGCACTCTCCCGCCCGCAGTGCCTGGATCGCCCAGTGCAGCGCGACCAGTGAGGAGGAGCAGGCGGTGTCCACGGTGACCGCCGGGCCCTCCAGGCCCAGCGCATAGGCCACCCGGCCGGACATCACACTGGCCGCGTTGCCGGTGCCCAGGAAGTTCTCGGAGCCGTCGGGCGCGCTGAGGATCAGCGGCAGGTAGTCCTGGCCGTTGGTGCCCGTGAAGACGCCGGTACGGCTGCCGCGCAGGGCGGCCGGGTCGATGCCGGCCCGCTCGAACGCCTCCCAGGACACCTCGAGCAGGAGGCGCTGCTGCGGGTCCATGCCGAGCGCCTCACGCGGAGAGATCCCGAAGAAGCCCGGGTCGAAGTGCCCGGCCTGGCCCAGGAAGCCGCCCTCGCGCACATAGGTGGTGTCGGGGTGCTCGGGATCCGGGTGGTAGACGGTCTCGAGGTCCCAGCCGCGGTCGGAGGGGAAGCCGACGAGGGCGTCCGTCCCGGCGGCCAGCAGGCGCCAGAGGTCCTCGGGCGAGCCGACCCCGCCGGGGAAGCGGCAGCTCATACCGACGATCGCGATCGGGTCGTCGTCCACGGCCTCCGTCGCCCGCACCGGCACCGGAGTGTCCGGGACGGTCGCGGGCGCGGCGCCCAGCAGCTCGGTGCACAGGTGCTCGGCGAGCGCGGTGGCACTGGGGTAGTCGAAGACCAGCGTGGCGGGCAGGCGCAGGCCGGTGAGCGCGGCCAGCAGGTTGCGCAGCTCGACGGCGGTCAGCGAGTCGAAGCCCAACTCCCGGAAGGCCCGGGACGGTTCGACGGAGTCCGGGCCCGCGTAGCCGAGCACGGCCGCGACCTGGGCGCGGACGAAGTCCAGGGCCAGCCGGCTGCGCTCGCTCTCCGAGGCGGCGGCCAGCCGCTGCCGGAGTGAGGAGGTGTCCGGCTGGGCGGCCTCCTCCGCTTCGGCCGCCGCCATCGCCTGCCGGGCCTCGGGGAGTTCGGCGAACAGGGTACTCGGGCGGATGGCGGTGTACTGGGGTGCGAAGCGGTCCCAGAGGACGTCCACCACGATCGAGAACGTCTCGTCCCGGTCCAGCGCGTGCTGCATGGCGGCGATGGCGAGGTCGGGGGCGAGCGCGGGCACGCCGCCTCGGCGCAGTCGCTCGGTGACCACCTCGTCCACCGCCATGCCGCCCTCGGCCCAGGCTCCCCAGGCCATGGTGGTGGCCGGGAGTCCGGCGGCGCGGCGCTGCTCGGCGAGCGCGTCCAGGAAGGCGTTCGCGGCGGCGTAGTTGGCCTGGCCGGGTCCGCCGAAGGTACCGGCGAAGGACGAGAACATCACGAACGCCGAGAGGTCGAGCTCCCGGGTGAGCTCGTGCAGGTTGACGGCTGCGTCCACCTTGGGACGCAGCACACCCGCCAGTCGCTGCGGTGTCAGCGCGTCCAGCACGCCGTCGTCCAGCACGCCGGCCGCGTGCACCACGGTGTTCAGCGGGTACTCGGCGGGGAGCGAGTCCAGCAGCGCGGCGAGCGCCTCGCGATCGGCGACGTCGCAGGCGGCCACGGTCACCCTGGCGCCCGACTCGGTGAGCTCCGCCTCCAGTTCGGCGACCCCCTCGGCATCCCGGCCGCGGCGGCTGGTGAGCACCAGGTGCTCGGCACCGGCCCGGGCGAGCCAGCGGGCGACATGGGCACCGAGCGCGCCCGTACCGCCGGTCACCAGCGCGGTGCCGCGCGGGGACCAGCCCTGGGCGACCGCCTCGCCCTGCGGCGCCCGCACCAGTCGGCGGGCGAGGATCCCGGAGGGGCGGACCGCCAGGTGGTCCTCGTCGCCGAGGCCGGCCAGCACGGTGACCAGCCGGTTCAGCGCGCGCTCGTCCGGGGTCTCGGGGAGGTCGATCAGGCCGCCCCAGCGCTCGGGGTACTCCTGGGCCACCACCCGGCCCAGACCCCAGACCTGAGCCTGCCTCGGGTTCTCCAGCCGGTCGGAGCGCCCGGTCGAGACCGCGCCGCGGGTGGCACACCACAGCGGTGCCTCGACACCGGCGTCGCCGAGTGCCTGAACCAGCGCCAGCGTGCCGGTGAGCGCGAGCGGTGCCGACGGGAACCCGGGGTGCGGACCGTCCTCCAGGGCGAGCAGGGAGAGTACACCGGCGATCTGCCGCCCGTCCTCGGGCAGGGCGGCGCGCAGTTGCTCGGTGAGCTCGGTACGGTCCGCCGTCGCCGGGTCGTACCCGACCTGAAGTACCCGGACGCCGCGCTGCTCCAGCGCCCTGGCCGCGGCCGGGACCCACTCGTGCCCGGCCCGGCCGGCCGGTACCACCAGCAGCCAGTCACCCGCGACCGTGGCCGACGGCGCCTCGGCGACCGGCCGCCAGCTGATCCGGTAGCGCCAGCTGTCGACCGTGGACCGGTCCCGGCTCTGCCGGCGCCACGCCGTCAGAGCGGGCAGCACGGAGCTCAGCGGCTGGTCGCCGTCCAGCTCCAGGGTCGTGGTGAGCATCTCCAGGTCGCCGCGTTCGACCGCCTCCCAGAACCGGGCGTCCACCGGGTCGCCGGCTGCGGCCGTCGAAGCGGTCTCGTCCCATGCCGCGGGCGTCGGCCAGTAGCGCTGCCGCTGGAAGGCGTACGTCGGCAGGTCCATCCGACGAGCGCCCCGCCCCGCGAACACCGCCCGCCAGTCCACCGCCGCACCGCGCACATACGCCTGCGCCACCGCCATGGTCAGCGCCTGGGCCTCCGGACGGCCGGAACGCAGCAGCGACGCGAACACCGCGTCCCCGGTCACACACTCCTGCCCCATCGCGGAGAGCACCCCGTCCGGGCCCAACTCCACGAAAGTGCGGACGCCTTCGGCCTCCAACGCCTGGATCGCGTCGCGGAAGCGGACCGCCTCACGGACATGCCGCACCCAGTACTCGGGAGTGCGCAGCTCCTCGGTGACCCCACCGGTGAGGGTGGACACGATCGGAATCCGAGGCTCGCCGAAGGTCAGACCCCCGACGACCGCACGGAACTCGGCCAGCATCGGCTCCATCAACGGCGAGTGGAACGCATGGCTCACCGTCAGCCGCTTCGTCTTACGACCCTCAGCCGACAGCCGCTCCGCAACCGCCAGCACGGCCGACTCGGCACCCGAAAGCACCACCGACGACGGACCGTTGACCGCCGCGATCCCCAACTCACCGCTGACGAACGGCAGAACCTCATCCTCCGAGGCCTGCACCGCCACCATCGCACCACCAACCGGCAGCGCCTGCATCAACCGACCACGAGCCGCCACCAGCACAGCAGCGTCCGCCAGCGACAGCACACCCGCCACATGCGCGGCAGCGATCTCACCGATCGAATGCCCCGCAAGGAACTCCGGTCGCACACCCCAGGACTCTGTGAGCCGGAACAGCGCCACCTCGACCGCGAACAACGCCGGCTGGGTGTAGCCGGTCTGATCCAGCCCCTCGCCGGTGAAGAGCACCTCACGCAGCGGACGCTCCAGGTGCGGGTCCAGCTCAGCGCAGACCGCGTCGAAAGCATCGGCGAACACCGGGAACGCCTCATACAACTCGGCGCCCATACCAGCCCGCTGACTCCCCTGCCCGGTGAACAGGAACGCCGTCCGGCCCTCGACCACCGCCCCCTGCACCACGTTCGCCGCAGCCTCACCGGCCGCCAGTGCGCCCAGGCCCCGCAGGAACTCCGCACGATCGGTGCCGAGCACCACGGCGCGGCGCTCCAGCGCCGCTCGTCCCGCCGCCAACGAGTGGCCCACGTCCAGCGGTTCGAGTTCGGGCGCGGACTCCACCCAGGAGAGCAGCCGCGCCGCCTGCCCGCGCAGTGCCGCCTCGCCCTTCCCCGAGAGCGCCCACGGGACGACGGCCTGGACCGGGGACCGCTCGGCGCCGGCTGCGGCCTCGGCCTCCTCCGGTGCCTGCTCGATGATGGTGTGCGCGTTGGTGCCGCTCATACCGAACGAGGAGATGCCGACCCGGCGCGGGTGTCCGGTCTCCGGCCACGGACGGGCCTCGGTCAGCAGCTCCACCGCTCCCGCGGACCAGTCCACGTTCCCCGTCGGCTGGTCCACGTGGAGGGTCTTCGGCAGCACTCCGTGCCGGATCGCCATGACCGTCTTGATGACTCCGGCGACACCCGCTGCGGCCTGGGTGTGCCCGAGGTTGGACTTCAGCGAACCCAGCCACAGGGGCGTGGACTCGTCCCGGTCCTGGCCATAGGTGGCGAGCAGCGCCTGCGCCTCGATCGGGTCGCCCAGCCGGGTACCGGTACCGTGCGCCTCGACCGCGTCGACCTGGTCGGGGGTGAGTCTGGCGCTGGCGAGCGCCTGGAGGATGACCCGCTGCTGCGAGGGCCCGTTGGGCGCGGTGAGACCGTTGGAGGCGCCGTCCTGGTTGACGGCGCTTCCCCGCACGATGGCCAGCACCGGGTGGCCGTTGCGCCGTGCGTCGGAGAGCCGCTCGACCAGCAGCATGCCGACGCCCTCGCTCCAGCCGGTGCCGTCGGCGGCGTCGGCGAAGGACTTGCAGCGGCCGTCGGCGGCCAGTCCGCGCTGGCGGCTGAAGTCGACGAAGGTGCCGGGGGTGTTCATCACGGTGACACCGCCGGCCAGCGCCAGCGTGCACTCGCCGTTCCGCAGTGCCTGGACCGCCAGGTGGAGAGCCACCAACGAGGAGGAGCAGGCGGTGTCCACGGTGACCGCCGGGCCCTCCAGGCCCAGGCTGTAGGCGATCCGGCCGGAGGCCACACTGGCCGCGTTGCCGGTTCCCAGGTAGCCCTCGACGTCGTCCGTCGAGCTCAGCAGGACGGCGAGGTAGTCCTGACCGCTGGTGCCGGCGAAGACGCCGGTACGGCTGCCGTGCAGTGAGAGCGGGTCGATGCCCGCGCGTTCGAACGCCTCCCAGGACGCCTCGAGGAGCAGCCGCTGCTGCGGGTCCATGGCCAGGGCCTCGCGCGGGCTGATGCCGAAGACGGCCGGGTCGAAGTGCGCGAGGTCGTGGATGAAGCCGCCCTCGCGCGTGTAGCTGGTGCCCGGGTGGTCCGGGTCCGGGTGGTAGAGGGCCTCGACGTCCCACCCCCGGTCGGCCGGGAACTCGGACATCGCGTCCCCGCCGGAGACGACCAGTTGCCACAGGTCCTCGGGCGAGCCGACCCCGCCCGGGAAGCGGCAGCTCATTCCGACAATGGCGATCGGTTCCTGGTCCTTGGCCTCCGCCTCGCGCAGCCTCAGCCGGGTCTGGTGCAGATCGGCCGTCACCCGCTTGAGGTAGCCGCGGAGTGTCTCTTCATTCGCCATTTGATGTGCCCTCTTTACGGCTTTGCAGCTGCGAGCGGGGTATCGCCCGTGCAGGAGGTTTTTCCGACCGGGCGGCGGTGTGCCGTGGGCGGCGTCTCGCCGGTGACCGCCGCATTGGCGGCCGTAAAAGCGCTGGCAGACGCTGCTCTCCCCGCGTCACGCTAGGAGCGGCGCCAACGACCCCACAACCCCTATTCGCCCCCTAGGGCCCGTGCCGCCGGTGAACTCGGATTTCGGTCCGGAAATCACCCGCCGAACGGTTCGGATTACCTGGGAACAGAATTCCGCGGATCGGTTCACACCCTGATTTCACGACCCTACCGGAAGGATCATCTGCCATCTCAAGATCCATTTCTTGATGGAAGTTTGACTAAGCGGAGCCCATCCCGAGCCTTCTCCCTGTCTGAGAAATCGGTCCTACTGGTAGCAGCAGGCGGGTGGGGCGAGCACTATGCCGCTGAGCCCGGAAACACGGCGCCCTCCCGGCGCCGCGAAAGGCACTCGCGTACTCGGTCCCGGGCATCACCATGCCCGCGTTCACGAGGCGGCGGCTCACGCAAGGGCCTCACAAGGGTCACGCACGGCACCGGCACACCCGGTGTTCACGTGAGGGGAGAGGGGCATGTCCAGGAAGACCAAACCCGTAGGTCCCAAGCCGGCAGCGGCGAAACCCGTCGCCCGCGGGCTGACGAAAGCGGTGGTGCTGGTCACGGCCATCGCGGCGGCGACGGCCTGCAGCAGCAGCCAGGGCGGCGGTACCGCCGGCAACGGCGCGGCCGGCACCCCGGTGAAGGGCGGCGTGGTGCGGGTCGCCGAGGCGCCGTCCACCTTCCCGGACGCCATCTGGCCCTTCGACACCCCGGCCCAGGTCAGCACGGTGAACACCAGCGAGTTCCAGCAGCTGTTCTACCGTCCGCTGTACTACTGGGGCCTGAACGACAAGGTGTCCCTGGACCCGGACGTCTCGCTCGCCGACGCGCCCACCTGGAGCGCCGACGGCAGGACCGTCACCGTCCAGCTCAAACCGTGGAAGTGGTCCGACGGCGAGAGCGTCACCGCCCAGGACGCGCTGTTCTGGATCAACATGGCCAAGGCCGAGACGTCCAACAGCGGTTACTACACCCCGCCCAACCCGTCGATCGGCGCCAAGTACTTCCCCGACAACGTGGCCACCGCGACCGCCTCGGGCCAGACCCTGACGATGACCCTCAACACCGCGGTCGGCCAGACCTGGTTCACCGACGACGAGCTGAGCCAGATCACCCCGATGCCGCTCGCCTGGGACGTCACCGGCCTTGGGAAGAAGGGCAGTTGCGCGAGCGACGCGTTCGGTTCGGACGCGGCCAGGAGCGACTGCACGGCGGACTACACCTACCTCAGCGCGCAGTCGACCAAGGGCGCCGACTTCGCCGGCAGCCCGCTGTGGTCCGTGGTCGACGGCCCGTGGAAACTCAAGGACTACAACGGCACCTCCGGCGCCTGGGGCATCGTCCCCAACTCCGCCTACTCGGGGCCGCAGAAGCCGTACCTCGACGAGGTCGACTTCGTCCCGTACACCTCGGACACCACCGAGTACGCCGACCTCAAGGCGGGCAGCGGCGGCGCCAACGCCATCGACGTCGGCTACCTGCCCGTCGAGGACGCCCCGACGTTCAACGCCAAGAACCCGGACGCGGGCAACCCGCTGAGCAGTGCGGGCTACTACGTCCCGGCCCCGACCTACCTGGACGAGATCTCGTACTACCAGATCAACTTCGCCAACCCGGCCGCGGGACCGCTGTTCAAGCAGCCCTACTTCACCAAGGCGGTCCAGGACACGGTGGACCAGCAGGGCATCATCGACGGCATCTGGAAGGGCTGGGGCTACCCGAGCACCGCTGCCGTGCCCAGCATCCCGGCCGGCAACCCGCTCTCCCCCAAGAGCCAGTCCGAGAAGGCGGTCTACGACCCGGCGGCGGCCAAACAGTCGCTGCGGAGCCACGGCTGGAACACCGACAGCGTCCCGGCCGTCTGCACCGACCCGGGCACCGGTCCCAACCAGTGCGGCGCGGGGATCGCGGCGGGCACCAAGGCCGCCTTCACGCTGGACTACCCGTCGGGCCAGGCCAACCTGGACACCATGGCGGCGGACATGCGCTCCGACGCGGCCAAGGCGGGCATCGCGATCACCATGGTCAGCCAGACCCAGAACACCATCGGCAACGAGGGCGTGGCCTGCACCGCCGCCCAGCCGGCCGGCTGCCAGTGGCAGGCGCTGCTCTACGGCGGCTGGGTCTACTCGCCCGACTACTACCCCACCGGTGACGCGCTGTTCGCCACCGGAGCCGGGCCGAACGTCTGGAGCTTCTCCGACCCCAAGCTGGACCAGCTGATCGTCAGGACCACCACCGGCAACGACGTCAACGACCAGTACGCGTACGAGGACTACCTCGCGGGCGACCAGCCGGTGATCTACAACCCCAACCTGCTTCCGGTCGACGAGATCACCAAGAAGCTGCACCTCGACCCCGGCGATCCGTTCCAGGGGTACGAGCCGGAGTACTGGTACTACACCAAGTGACGGCCACCGACCCCCACGCCGCCGCCCCCTTCGGGGGGCCGCGGTGACGGCCTACCTGATCCGGCGGCTGATCCAGGCCATCGTGACGGTGCTGATGGTCACCGTCATCTCCTTCGGCCTGATGCAGCTCATGCCGGGCGGCCCGGTCCGAGCGATCCTCGGCTCCCACGCCACTCCGGCCAACATCGCCCACCTGACCCGGCAGATGGGCCTGGACCGCCCCCTCTACGTGCAGTACTGGACCTGGCTGGACGGCCTGCTCCACGGCAACCTGGGCTTCGACTACATCCAGCAACGCCCGGTCGCCGACCTGCTGTTCAACGCTCTGGGCGCCTCCGCGTACATCGTCGGCGCCGCGCTGCTGCTCGCCCTGCTGATCGCGGTGCCCATGGGGCTGCTCCAGGCCACCCGTCGCAACAGCGGGCTGGACCACGCCTTCACGGTGTTCTCCTTCGTCGCCTACGGCGTACCGACCTTCTTCATCGGATTCCTGATCCAGCAGTGGTTCGAGGACGACCTGCGCTGGGTCTCGGTGCAGAACCAGGTCGCCTCCTTCGGCGACGCGCTGACCCACCCCGGCGCGGTCTGCCTGCCCGTCCTCACCCTGACCCTCACCACCGTGGCGGGCTACAGCCGCTACATGCGGTCCGGGGTGCTGGACCAGATCACCCAGGACTACGTCCGCTCCGCCCAGGCCAAGGGCGCCTCCCGGCGCCGCACCCTCTACGGGCACGTGCTGCGCAACGCCCTGATCCCCATGGTCACCCTGGTCGGCCTCTCGCTGCCCGCGCTGGTCGGCGGCGCTCTGATCGTGGAGTACGTCTTCAACATCCAGGGCATCGGCCTGCTCACCACCCGTGCGGCGCTGCAGAACGACTACGGCATCACCCTGGCGGCCACCCTGCTCACCGCCCTGGCCACCGTGATCGGTTCGCTGCTGGCCGACCTCGGCTACGCCGCGCTTGACCCGCGAGTGAGGCTCACCTGATGGCACTGACCACCGACATGACGGCCGGCCGGCCACGCTCGATGTTCCGGCGCGGCGCGGAGGTGTTCGCCGAGAACCGGCTGGCGCTGGTCGCGGTGGCGGTCCTGGTCGCCGTCACCGCCCTGTGCTTCCTCGGCCCGCTGTTCTACCACTCCGACACCTCGGTGGTGGACCTCTCCGCCGTCACCAGGCCGCCCGGCGCCGGGCACCCGCTCGGCACCGACAACGACGGCATCGACGAGCTCGGCAAGGTGATGGCCGGCGGGCAGACCAGCCTGGAGATCGGCCTGGCCGCCGGGCTGATCGCCGCCGTGGCCGGCGCGCTGTACGGCGCGGTCGCGGGCTATCTGGGCGGCTGGATCGACGCGTTGATGATGCGGGTCATCGACTCCCTGATGTCCTTCCCGCTGATCTTCCTGCTGATCTACCTCAGCACCGTCTACGGCAAGAGCAAGTCCATGCTGATCCTGGAGGTCGGCCTCACCTCCTGGTTCGGCATCACCCGCCTGGTCCGCGGCGAGGCCCTGGCGATCAAGGTGAGGGACTACGTGGCCGCGTCCCGGATGATGGGCGCCGGCGGCCCGCGGATCGTGCTGCGGCACATCCTGCCCAACACCATCGGCACCACGATCGTCAACACCACCTTCTCGATCGCCGACGCCATCTTCGCGCTGTCCACGCTCAGTTACATCGGCCTGGGACTGCAGGCGCCCGACAACGACCTGGGCGGCATGCTCGACGTCGGCACCAACTACGCCGGACAGGGCTACTGGTGGATGATCTATCCGCCCGCGGCCGTGATCATCCTGCTCATCCTGTGCTTCAACGTGATCGGCGACGCCCTGCGCGACGCCTTCGAGACCCGCCTGCAGAAGCGGTGAACCCAACGGAGGACCGGCAGTGGCACTCCTCGAAGTGACCGACCTGCGCACCGAGATCCGGCTCAAGCACTCGGTGGTGCAGGCTCTGGACGGCGTCAGCCTCACCGTGGACAGCGGCGAGACCCTCGGTATCGTCGGTGAGTCGGGCTGCGGAAAGACCATGACCGCCATGTCGATCATGCAGCTGCTGCCCAACGGCGGCAGCGTCGTCGGCGGGCGGATCCGGCTCGACGGCCGCGACCTGCTCGCCCTCGGCCCCGACGGGATGGACCGGGTGCGCGGCAACGAGATCGGCATGATCTTCCAGGACCCGACCACCTCGCTCAACCCCACCATGACCATCGGCCGGCAGATCTCCGAGTCGGTCCGGATCCACCGCCGGGCCTCCCGGAAGGAGGCGCACGAGCGCGCCGTCGAGGTCCTCTCCCTGGTCGGTATGGACAGCCCGGCCAGGCGCGCGCTGGTCTACCCGCACGAGCTCTCCGGCGGGATGCGCCAACGGGCCATGATCGCCATGGCACTGGCCAACGAGCCCAAGCTGCTGATCGCCGACGAGCCGACCACCGCCCTGGACGTCACCGTCCAGAAGCAGATCCTCGAACTCATCGACCACCTCAGGGAACGGCTCGGCATGGCCGTCATCCTGGTCACCCACGACCTCGGCGTCATCGCCGGGCGGGCCGACCGGATCGCCGTGATGTACGCCGGCAAGGTGGTCGAGACCACCGGCACCGAGGCGCTCTACGCCAACCCGCGCCATCCGTACACCGAGGCGCTGTTCGACTCACTGCCGGAACGGTTCGCCGAGACCGGCGGACGGCTCTACTCGATCCCCGGCCTGCCGCCGGACCTGGCCGCTCCCCCGCCCGGCTGCCGGTTCGCCGCACGCTGCCGCTATGCCACCGAACTCTGCCGCGCGGAGGAGCCGCCGCTGTCCGGGGAGCTCCCGGGGCACCGGTACGCCTGCTTCTTCCCGGTCGGGGCGAGCGGCATCCTCCCGGTCGGGGCGCGCGATGCGGCCCCGCACCCGGCAGAAGCGGCCCGGCCTCCCGCAGCGCCCGAGGCCGCGCAGGGCGAACCGCTGCTGCGGGTGACGGGGCTGGTCAAGCAGTACCCGGTGACCAGCGGCCTGGTCCTGCGCCGTACGGTGGGCTCGGTCAGCGCGGTGGCGGACGTGTCCCTGACGGTCCGTCAGGGCGAGACGCTCGGCCTGGTCGGCGAGTCCGGCTGCGGCAAGACCACCGTCGGCAAGCTCATCGTCGGCCTGGAGCGGCCCACCAGCGGCAGCCTGGAGTTCCAGGGCCGGGAACTGGCCTCGCTGCCGCGGGCCGAGCGCCGCAGGCTGCGCCGGGACGTCCAGCTGATGTTCCAGGACTCCTACGCGGCGATGAACCCGCGGATGCCGGTCCAGTCGATCATGCGCGAGCCGCTGGACATCCACCAGGTCGGCAGCCAGGCCGACCGCGACCGGCGGATCAGGCAGATCTTCGACCTGGTCGGCCTGCCGCACACCGCACTGGACCGCTACCCGCACGAGTTCTCCGGCGGTCAGCGCCAACGCATCGGTCTGGCCCGGGCGTTGGCGCTGCGGCCCAGGCTCGTGGTCGCCGACGAACCGGTCTCGGCACTGGACGTGTCGATCCAGTCGCAGGTGCTCAACCTGATGAGGGACCTGCAGGGCGAACTCGGGCTGTCGTACCTGTTCATCTCGCACGACCTCTCGGTGGTGCGCTACCTCTCCGACCGGATCGGGGTGATGTACCTGGGCAAGCTGGTGGAGGTCGGGCCGGCCCGGTCGGTGTACGCCCGCCCGGTGCACCACTACACCCGCGGCCTGCTGGACACCGTTCCGGTCGCCGATCCCGTGGTGGAGAGGGCCAAGAGCAGCCGCGGCATCACCGGCGAACTCCCGTCCGCGATCGACCCGCCCTCCGGCTGCCGCTTCCGCACCCGCTGCCCCGCCGCCGAGCGGCTCTGCGCCGAAGCCGAACCCCCGCTGGCCTCCTTCGGCCCGGACCACCTGGCCGCCTGCCACTTCCCGCTGCGCTCTCCCGCCTGACCGGCCGCACCGGCCCCCGGTAGACACCCACCTTCGCACCGCCCCCAGGGGTGCGGCCCTCACCGCTCCGGTCGGCGCCCGGCTCCTCGCGCCCCTGGGCGGCGCCGGGCCGGCAAACACCGACCGGCGATGGGGAGCATGGACGCCGCGGGGCCTGTCGGCGGTCGGTCTAAACTGCGCTGCATGAACGACACGCCCCAGGACCGGCTCGAACGCCTGGTCCGGCTCGCCGCCGGAAGCTACCTGCTGGTCACCACCTTCCGGAAGGACGGCACGGGCGTACCCACCCCGGTCTGGGTGGTCCGGGACGGCGACGCGCTCGGCATCTGGACGGTGGCCGACTCCTGGAAGGTGCGGCGGATCCGCAACCGCGCCGACGTCCTGGTCGGCCCGTGCGACGTCCGCGGCAACCCGACCGGCGAGCAGGTTCCGGCCACGGCCGAGATCTGCGCCCCCGAGCGCACCGCAGCGTACCGCACCCTGCTCCGCCAGAAGTACGGCCTGCTCGGCGTGCTCACCCTGCTGGGCAGCCGGCTGCGCCGCGGCGACGGCGGCACCGTCGGCATCCGTATCACCCTCACGTAGCGAGCGCACCGAGAACACCCGTTTCTCCCGTGATCGTGGCAGACCGCCTCTCCGGGCCCGTTAGGGTTGAGCAGTTCTTGTCCGGGCCGATCCGCGAGGAGCCACACCGCAGTGTCTGACACGTTCGCCCACCTGCACGTCCATACCGAGTACTCGATGCTGGACGGGGCGGCGAAGAACGGCAAGCTGTTCGCGGAGGCCGAACGGCAGGGCATGCCGGCCATCGCGATGAGCGACCACGGCAACATGTTCGGCGCCTACGAGTTCTTCCACGCCGCCGCGAAGACCGGTGTGAAGCCGATCATCGGGATCGAGGCGTACGTCGCCCCGGCCTCGCGTTTCGAGAAGAAGCAGGTCTTCTGGTCCCCCGGCGGCCAGCGGCCGGCCAACTCCGACGGCGAGGGCGGCAAGGACGTCTCCGGCGGTGGCCGTTACACCCACATGACCATGTGGGCGCAGAACGCGACCGGCCTGCGGAACCTGTTCAAGCTCTCCTCGCTCGCGTCGATGGAGGGCTACTACATGAAGCCCCGGATGGACCGCGAGCTGATCGCCGCCAACGCGACCGGGATCATCGCCACCACCGGCTGCCCCTCGGGCGAGGTCCAGACCCGGCTGCGGCTCGGCCAGTACGACGAGGCGGTCAAGGCCGCCGCCGCCTACCAGGACATCTTCGGCAAGGAGAACTACTTCCTGGAGCTGATGGACCACGGCCTGTCCATCGAGCGCGACGTCCGCGAGGACCTGCTCCGGCTGGCCAAGCAGCTGAACATCCCGCTGCTGGCCACCAACGACTCCCACTACGTGACCGCCGACCAGGCGGACGCGCACGACAGCCTGCTCTGCGTCGGCGTGGGCAAGAACAAGGACGACCCGAACCGGTTCAAGTTCCAGGGCACCGGCTACTACATCAAGACCGCCGCGGAGATGCGCGAGCTCTTCCGCGAACTGCCCGAGGCCTGCGACAACACCCTGGCGATCGCCGAGCGGGTCGAGTCGTACAAGGAGGTCTTCGACTACGTCGACCGGATGCCGCAGTTCGACGTCCCCGAGGGCGAGACCCAGGCCTCGTACCTGCGCAAGAAGATCGATGCCGGCCTCAAGCACCGCTACGGCGACAACCCGAGCCAGGAGGTGCTGGACCGGATCGAGCTGGAGATGGGCGTCATCACCCCGATGGGGTTCGACGCCTACTTCCTCGTGGTCGCGGACATCTGCCAGTACGGCCGGGACAACGGCATCCCGGTCGGCCCCGGCCGTGGTTCGGCGGCCGGCTCGATGGTGGCCTACCTGACCGGCATCACCCAGCTCGACCCGCTGGAGCACGACCTCCTCTTCGAGCGGTTCCTCAACCCCGAGCGCATCAACCCCCCGGACGTCGACATCGACTTCGACGACCGCCAGCGCGACCAGATGGTGCGCTACGTCACCGAGAAGTACGGCGCGGCCTACACCGCCCAGGTGAACACCTTCGGCACCATCAAGGCCAAGGCCGCCGTGAAGGACGCCAACCGGATCCTCGGCTATCCCTTCGCGATGGGCGACCGGATCACCAAGGCGATGCCGCCGGACGTGATGGGCAAGGGCGTCCCGCTGGCCGACCTCTTCAACGAGAAGCACCCCCGGTACAACGAGGGCACCGAGATCCGCTCGCTCTACCAGAACGAGCCGGACGTCAAGAAGATCATTGACACCGGCATGGGCATCGAGGGCCTGATCCGTGGCACCGGCGTGCACGCGGCGGCGGTCATCCTCTCCTCGACCCCGCTGCTCGACCTGATCCCGCTGCACAAGCGGGACAAGGACGGCGTGATCATCACCGGCTTCGACTACCCGTCGTGCGAAGCCATGGGCCTGATCAAGATGGACTTCCTGGGTCTGCGGAACCTGGGCATCATCGACCACTGCATCAAGATCATCAAGGCCAACCGGGGCATCGACGTCGACATCGAGAAGATCCCGATCGACGACCCGACCACCTACCAGATGCTGGCCCGCGGTGACACCCTCGGCGTCTTCCAGCTCGATGGCGGCCCGATGCGTGCCCTGCTGCGGCTGATGAAGCCCACCGAGTTCGCCGACATCTCCGCCGTCTCCGCGCTGTACCGGCCCGGCCCGATGGGCATGAACTCGCACACCAACTACGCGCTGCGCAAGAACGCCCAGCAGGAGATCCTCCCGATCCACCCGGAGCTGGAGGAGCCGCTGAAGGAGGTCCTCGGCCCCACCTACGGTCTGATCGTCTACCAGGAGCAGGTGCAGCGAGCCGCACAGGTGCTGGCCGGCTACAGCCTCGGACAGGCAGACCTGCTCCGCCGCGCGATGGGCAAGAAGAAGAAGGAGGTCCTGGAGAAGGAGTTCGTCCCCTTCCACGCCGGCTGCAAGGAGCGCGGCTACTCCGACGAGGCGATCCAGGCGGTGTGGGACGTACTGGTCCCGTTCGCCGGCTACGCGTTCAACAAGTCGCACTCCGCCGCGTACGGCCTGGTCTCGTACCAGACCGCCTACCTCAAGGCCAACTACCCGGCCGAGTACATGGCCGCGCTGCTCACCTCGGTGGCCGACGACAAGGACAAGATGGCGGTCTACCTGGCGGAGTGCCGCCAGATGGGCATCAAGATCCTCTCGCCGGACGTGAACGAGTCCGTGGTCGACTTCACCGCCGTCGGCAGCGACGTCCGCTTCGGCCTGAAGGCCGTGCGCAACGTCGGTGTCCCGGTGATCGAGTCGATGATCAAGACCCGCAAGGAGAAGGGGAAGTACGCCTCCTTCGCCGACTTCCTGGACAAGGTCGAGCTGGTCGCGTGCAACAAGCGGACCGTGGACTCGCTGATCAAGGCGGGGGCGTTCGACTCCCTCGGCCACACCCGGCTGTCGCTGACCACCGTGCACGAGAGCGCGATCGACGCGGTGACCGGCGTCAAGAAGCAGCAGGCGATCGGCCAGGACGACCTCTTCGGCGCACTCGGCGGCGACGACACCCCGACCATCGGCCTGGACTTCGAACTGACCGACCGGGAGTGGCCGCGCAAGCAACTGCTCAGCCTGGAGCGGGAGATGCTCGGCCTGTACGTCTCCGGCCACCCGCTGGACGGCGCCGAGCACCTGCTCTCACGCAACCGGGACGTCTCGATCGCCGAACTCCTGGGCTCGGGCCGCACCGAGGGCGAGGTCAAGCTCTCCGGTCTGATCACCGCGGTGGACCGCCGGATCAACAAGGCGGGCAACGCCTGGGCCATCATCACGCTGGCCGACCGTGACGGCTCGGTCGAGGTGCTGTTCTTCCCCGCGACCTACAACCTGATGGCCGACCAGATGGTCGAGGACAACGTGATCTCGGCCAAGGGCCGGCTCAACGAGCGCGACGGCTCGCTCAGCATCTTCGGCCAGGAGATCACCACGCTGGACGTCTCCTCCGCCGAACTCGGCCGGAAGCCACCGGTGCAGATCACCCTGCCGGCCGGGAAGATCAACCCCGAGCTGGTCGGCGAACTCAAGCGGTCGCTGCAGGCCCACCCGGGCGACACCCCGGTCCGCCTGCTGACCACCAACTGGGACAAGAACACCCTGTACGAGCTCGGCTTCCAGGTGAACCCGGACAACGGCCTCGCCTCGGACATCAAGACCCTGCTCGGCACCCATGCCTGGGTCGGACTGGTGTAGCGAACATTACTCGCCAGTAAGTTTGGCTGATCACCGTCTCGTCAGGGCCGGTGATCAGCCCGTACGCTCCGGATCAGTTGACCGACGGTGCCGCTGCGGCACCGTCAGATCTGATGGAGCATCAATGACGCGATCCCACCGAATCGGCGCACACCGAGCGGCAAGTACCGTGCTCGTCACGGCACTTGCCCTCGGCGGCACACTCAGCGCGGGCCCAGCCTCGGCGGCCCCGCAGACCGGATCGGTGGCGGCAACCGCGAGTTCGGCGCCGTTCCGGCTGGTGGACATACCGATGAAGGACGGCGTGGTCCTGAAGGCCGACGTCTTCACGCCCGCCCCCGGCACACCCGGCGCCGACGCGCAGGGCCGCTACCCCGTGGTCGTGCAGCCCGCCAGCTGGGGGCAGAACGACCTCGAGTACGTGGCCCAGGGCAAGCAGCTCGCCGCCGCCGGGTACGTCGCCGTGACCTACACCGTGCGCGGCTTCTGGCTCTCCGGCGGTGAGATCGACGTCGCGGGCCCGACCGACGTGGCCGACATCTCCTCGGTCATCGACTGGGCACTGGCCCACACTCCGGCCGACCCGCAGCGCATCGGCATGGTGGGACTCTCCCTGGGCGGCGGCCTCACCCTGATGGGCGCCGCCTTCGACCCGCGGATCAAGGCGGTGGCCGCGCTGAGCGGCTGGGGCGACCTGGTCGACTCGCTCTACAGCGGGCAGACCCGCCACCTGGGCGCCGCCGGACTGCTCGCCGCGATCCAGGCGCCGACCGGCCGCAAGAGCCCGGAGTTCGCCCGGATCCTGTCCGACCTGTTCGCCGACCGCGACATGCCCGAGGTCGTCCAGTGGGCGAAGACCAGGTCCCCCGCCACCTACCTGGACCGGATCAACGCCAACGGCACGGCCGTCTTCCTGGCCAGCGCCTGGAGTGACGGCATCTTCAACCCCAGCCAGATCACCTCCTTCTACCAGCGGCTGACCGGGCCCAAGCGGCTCGAACTGCGCCCCGGCGACCACGCCACCCAGGAGCTGACCAGCCTGCTGGGACTGCCCAACGCCACCTGGGCGAGCGCACGCGGCTGGCTCGACCAGCACCTCAAGAGCAGCGGCGACCGAGGAGAGTCGGTACAGCTGGAGGTCCGGCCGACCGGCGCCCAGGAGAGCTACCCGAGCTGGGAGGCGGCGAGCACCCGGACCGACCGGCTGCGGCTCGGCGCCCCGAACCGGCTCGGCACCGGGACGCTCGGCGGTCCGGCCGGCAGCGACTGGCGGGCGTCCGTCGTCGGCGGCACCGACTCGGGCGCGGACGGCGGCATCGTCGAACTGTCCGGCGGCCTCGACCAGGCCATCGGCCTGCCGCCGACCGTGGTCCTCCCGCTGCTGCCGCGCTCGGCCGGCGCCGTCTGGCAGTCCGACCCCTACCCGGAAGCGCAGCACATCCGGGGCGCCGCACGGCTGCACACCAGCATCACCGCCTCCGCACCGCAGGGCACGGCGTTCGCCTACCTCTATGACGTGGACGCCCTCGGGGTCGGGAAGCTGATCTCGCACGCTCCGCAGAGCTGGTCCGGCGAGCAGCCCGGCAAGGCCTTCCCACTCGACGTCCAGCTCTTCGCCACCGCCTACGACCTGCCCGCCGGGCACCGGCTGGCGCTGGTCATGGACACCAAGGACCCGCTGTACGGCGGTCTCACCCCGCTCGGCAGCGGCGTCTCGTTCGGCTCCAGCGCCACCGATCCCGCCGAACTGGTGCTTCCGCTGCACTGACGCCCCGAATTCGAGTGGCCCGGGTCACATGTCCACCCGATATGTGACCCGGGCCACTCGAATTCCCATGACCTGGGTCACACCATTTCCACCGGCCGCACCGCGCTTTATCCGAAGTTCTCCTTGCTTCGCAACGCCGCAAAACCTCCTAAATCGGGCAAATGGTGCAGATGCCCTTGTGATGGTGCGCACATCGGCCGAAGGGTCCACTACTCCGAATAGTGGGTCACGGCCGGGGGGTCACCGGCCGCCTGCCCGGCATACCCGCCACCCCAGGTGGCCCCGCCGGAGCCCCCTCCCCCACCTTCCGCATCCGCGCAGGTCAGAAGCGTGTTTATGGGAATCGGAGGAAAGTTCGCAGGCAAGGTTTCGGCCCTGAAGAGGGGGGTACGCGAGGGCGGACCGACGCCACCCCCAGGCCCGGGAACTACGATCCAGCCTCGTAGGTTTAGCGATTTCGACCCCTTGGAACCGGCCCCGGGGCCCGCTAACAATGGCTTCAGTCGCAACGACACACCGGTGGTCCACCGCCCCGTGTCAGACAAGTCGGCGCATCACCGCGAATGCGGCGCACCGACATCACGCCTGATGCCAGAGCCATTCATCCGGCCGCGCATCCTGCCTCGGCGTGAAGCCCTGTCCCCTGACCAAGGAGTCATTCTTGTCCACTTTCACCGCTCGCCTGCGTAAGTCCGCTGCCCTGTTCGCCGGTGCCGCCTGTGTGGCCACCATCGGTGCCGTGGTCGCCCCGACCGCCGCGTCCGCTGCCACTCCGCAGCAGATCGCCGCGAGCATCGTTCCGGCGGACCAGCTGGCCTCCTTCAGCAACATCATTTCGCACGAGAGCGGCTGGAGCGTCACCGCGACCAACCCGAGCAGCGGCTCGTACGGTCTGGGCCAGGCTCTGCCGGCCTCCAAGATGGCCTCCGAGGGCGCGGACTGGAAGACCAACCCGACCACCCAGATCAAGTGGGCCTACAAGTACATGTGCGAGCGCTACGGCAGCCCGAACGCCGCCTGGTCCTTCTGGGCCGCCCACCACTGGTACTAAGCCGACCCACGGCTCCCCACAGCCTCACCCGAAAGGGCCCGGTGCACCCGCACCGGGCCCTTCGGGGTTCCTCCGGCGGTCACCGGGCGTAGCTGACCCGTCCCTCGTCCCAGACCGGCCCGTCGCTCTCCACCACCCGGCCGTCCGACCGGAAGACCAGGTACCGGCTGAACACCTTGGCGAACCAGCGGTCGTGGGTGACGGCCACCACGGTTCCGGTGAAGCCGTCCAACGCCTGCTCCAGTGCCTCGGCGGAGATCAGGTCGAGGTTGTCGGTCGGCTCGTCCAGCAGCAGCAGGGTGGATCCGGCGAGTTCCAGCAGCAGGATCTGGAAGCGCGCCTGCTGACCGCCGGACAGCGTCTCGAAGTTCTGCCGGCCGACCCCCGCGAGCCCGTAGCGGCTCAGGGCGGACATCGCGCTCTCCAGGCCGAGCCCCTCCCGGTCGCCCTCGCCGCGGCCGAGGATGTCCACGGGGGTACGGCCGTGCCACTCGGGGTGCCGGTGGGTCTGGGCGAACAGCCCCGGCCGGACCCGTGCACCGAGGCGGCACTCGCCGGTGTGCCCGACGGTCGGCGCGGCCGCGGCTCCGGACTCGTCCAGCAGCCGGAGGAAGTGGCTCTTCCCGGAGCCGTTGGAGCCGAGTACGCACACCCGGTCACCGAAGAAGACCTCGAGATCGAACGGGCGCATAAGGCCGACGAGTTCGAGGTTCCGGCAGGTGATCGCCCGCACACCGGTACGGCCGCCGCGCAGCGCCGGTGCTACGCGCTGCACCCGCGGAGGCGCGGCCGGTGGCCCGGCCGCCTCGAACTTCGCCAGCCTGGTCTGCGCGGCGTGGTAGCGGGAGGCCATCTCGTCGCTGATCGCGGACTGCTGGCGCAGCGTGCGGACCAGCTCCCTGAGCTGCTCGTGCTTCTCCGTCCAGCGCTGCCGCAGCTCCGCCGCCCGCTTCCAGCGGGCCTCGCGCGCCCCGTGCCAGGTGCCGAACCCGCCGCCGTGGGTCCAGGTCGTACCGCCCTCCAGGGTGATCACCTGGGTCGCCGTCCGGCTCAGCACCTCGCGGTCGTGGGTGATCAGCAACACCCCCTGCCGGGTGCGGGCCAGCTGTTCCTCCAGCCAGCGCTTCCCCGGGACGTCGAGGTAGTTGTCCGGCTCGTCCAGCAGCAGCAGCTGCGCCGGGCCGCGCAGTAGCGCCTCCAGGACCAGGCGCTTCTGCTCGCCGCCGGAGAGCGTGCTGACGGTGCGGTACTGCGCGAGCCGGAACGGCAGGCCGAGCGCCGCGACCGTGACGGTGTCCCAGAGCACCTCGGCCGCATAGCCGCCGGCCTCGGCCCAGGTGGACAGGGCCTCCGCGTAACGGAGTTGGACGGCCTCGTCGTCCGTCTCCATCAGTTCCAGCTCAAGGGCGTCGACGGCGGCCGCGGCCGCCTGCTGCGCCGGGGGCGCGACGCTGAGCAGCAGGTCCCGTACCGTGCGGTCGTCACGGAGACTGCCGATGAACTGCGGCATCACGGCGACGGCCCCCTGCCTGCGCACCGAGCCGAGCTGGACGGGGAGTTCACCGGAGATCATCCGCAGCAGGGTGGTCTTGCCGGCACCGTTGTCGCCGACGAGGGCGACGGTCTCGCCGGCCGGGACGCGGAACGACACATCACTGAACAGCTCACGTCCGTCGGCGAGGGTGTGACCGAGGCCGCTGGCTTCGAGGTAGCCCATGGCCCGGAAGCCTAGCCGCCGGCCCGCTCGGGTTCGGCCCGTTTCAGCCACGTCCAAACTTTTCACACCAACCATCGATCACATCGAATATGGATATGTCCATTCTGAATATTCACTCCTGAGCCGGAAAGCCCTGTTAATCCCTTGCGCCGTTCAGCCGAACACGCAAAAGTTGTGCCCGGTCGAAGCCGATCCGCCCAGGAAGTCGAGGCAGATCCGATGCACACTGATTCAGCTGCGCAAACCGTCGCCATCGCCGGGGCGGAATTCGGCTGGGGCAGCGCGGGAAAGCTCAGTGCGGTCCTGTCCGCGCTGCGGCAGCGTTCCGGGCCCCCACTGAGATTCATCGGCCTGGCCTCGGGCCTCGGCCGGCCACTGCTCTCCGGGCACCCCGTCGACCGCTGGTACGACCTGCCGGCCGACGGCCCGCCCGACGCCCTCGCGAAGATCGTGCACTCGGAGCGGGTGCGGGCCGCACTGGTCGTGCTGGACGGCTCCACCGCCAGGGCGCTCGGCGCCCTCGGCGTTCCCACGGTGTTCGTGGACAGCCTGCCGTTCATGTGGTCGGAGGGGGATCGCCCCGCCCTGCCGCTGGACGCCGCCGTCTACTGCGCCCAGAAGTGCGTCGAGCTGCCGCCCGAGTGCTTCGATGTGCTGGCGGCCGTCCGCGCACTGCACTGGGTCGACGCGGTCATCGGCACACCTCAGGCCGCCGTCGGCCGCCGCCCGGCCCGGCCGTACCGCAGCGCCCTGGTCAGCGTGGGCGGCCTGCGGGCACCCCGGCTCGCCGACTGGACCGACTACCCCACGGTGGTCCTCCCCGCCGTGCTCGAAGCACTCGCCGCGCACGGCGTCCAGGAGGTGCACCTCGCGGGCAACCTCCCCGCCGGCCTCGCCGGGCGCCTGGTCGACTCCTCGGTCGCGCCGCCGCGGACCACCTCGGGTGCCCTCACGCACGGCGAGTTCCTCGACCGGCTCTCCGACTGCGACGTCCTGCTCACCTCCCCGGGGCTGACCACACTGCTGGAGGCGGGCAGCCTTGGCGTGCCCACCGTCTGCCTGCCCCCGCAGAACCTCAGCCAGATCTTCAACGGCCGCTTCCACAGCCAGGCGGTCGGCGCCGAGGTCCGGGTGGTCTGGCCCAAGGACGTACTCGCCGAGGAGGAGGCCCTGTCGCTGCGGTCGCAGGGCGAGGAGCGCGCCCTGGAGCTGATCTATGCCGCGATCGGCGCGGCGGCCGCGGACGGCCGGGGTACCGCCAGGGCACTGGGCGAGGGAATCCGCACCGCGCTGCGCCGCTCCACCGCCGGGGGCATCGACTGGGGCGCCCTCACCACCGCCGTCGGCACCGGCGGCGCGGCCCAGGTCGCCGACGCCCTGCTCGTCACCCTGCGAGGTGCCGCCCCACCCTCCTGACCCCCGGCCCGTCCTGTCCCTTCCCACGAACGGCGCGGATATGTCCTCCAGTGCGCACGAGCGTCCTCGCTACCTGTTCATCAGAATTCTGGAAGCCTGCAACGCCGACTGCTTCATGTGTGAGTTCGCGCTCTCCCGTGACACATTCCGGTTCTCGCGCGAGGATTTCACCGAATTGCTGCCGAGGGCCCGGGCTGCCGGGGTGGGCTATGTCCGGTTCACCGGCGGGGAGCCATTGATGCATCCGGATGTGGTGGAGCTGGTGCGCTCCGGCACGGCGGCGGGTATGAAGATGTCCCTGATCACCAATGGCTCGCTGCTGCCGAAGATGGTGGAGCGCCTGGCCGAGGCCGGGCTGGCCCAGGTGATCGTCAGCCTGGACGGCGCCTCGGCCGCGACCCATGACACCTACCGGCGTTCCCCCGGCATGTTCGACAGCGGTCTGCGCGGGCTCCGCGCGGCCGCCGCGCTCGGCATCCTGCCCAGGGTCAACACGGTGGTCGGTCCGCACAACTACGCCGAAATGCCGTCGCTGCAGCAGGTGTTGACCGAGGCCGGGGTACGGCAGTGGGAGCTGTCCGCGCTCAAGCTGGACCGCACCATCCACTACCCCGACCCCGCCCTGGTGCGCGAGGTGTGCGATCCGGTCTACGACGCCGACCCTGGCTCCCTGCTGGTCCCGATGGGCAAACGGTTCTACGGGGACACCCCCGAGGAGCAGGAGCGCTACTTCACCGAGTCGATCACGCCGCGTGCCTCGAAGCCGCTCTGCCACGTCGCGGACGACGTCATCTACATCGACGGCAAGCACGGGCGGATGTACGCGTGCAGCTGCATCCCGCACCGCGAGGACGACACCGGCCCCGGCGGTGCCCCCATCCGCGAGCAGGGCGTGATCCTGCTGGACACACCGGCCTTCCGAACACACGCCGACTACTTCCGGCGGCGCGGTCCCGAGGTGTGCAGCGGCTGTTCCACCACGGCCGCCGGGTACAGCGACGACGTCGCCCGCCTCGGGGTGGTGGCGCCGTGGCAGTACTGACTCCGGCCGACGGGGGGCCCACCGCACCGGGCCGCCGGGTCCTGCTGGTCTCCCGCGAGGAGCAGTTGGACTCACTGCTCGCCCTGCGCCGCGTCGCCGCCCATCTCGGTGACCTCCGTCCGGTCCGGTCACCGGCCGGCGGTGCACCACGCGCGTCGGCGCCGCCCGATCCGGCGGGATCCGATTCCGCACCACCCGATTCGACACCGGCCGACGCAGGGCCGCCCGACGCTGGACTGCCCGACACGGAGATGCCGGATGCGGCGCTGGTCTGCGACGACGAGGCGGCCACCGCACGGCTGCTGGAGCTGGGTATCCCGGTGGTGCACCTGAGTTCGGGCTACGGCTGCGCGCCGAGCGCCGGCCCGGGCGGGCGGACGCTGCGCCGTCTGCACCGGCCCGGCTGGCTGCCCGGCCCGGCTGGCGGTGCGCGGCCCACGGGAGCACTCGCACCCGCCCGGCTGACCAGGAACCGGGTACGCGAGGGGGCGCTGCTGCTGCTCTCCCTCTGGGACGTCCCGCCAGAGGAGACGGACGCGTTCGCCGCCGGGCCGCTGCGGGCGCTGGTCCAGGAGGCGGTACGCCGTACCGGACGGTGCGAAGTGGTCTGCGACACCCGGCTCACGCGGCTCCGCTCCGCCCTGGACGGCCTCGCCGGACCGGAGGATGTCCGGGTGAGCCGGGCCGCCGAGGTGGATGTGGACGCGCTGCACGCCGCCACCGAAGTCTTCCTGGCCTCACCGACGTTGGGCGCACTCGCGCTGGCCCACTCCCGCCGCGCGCCACTGGTGTTCCTGCCGGCGCTCGGGGCCGCCCAGCGGGAGCTGGCCGCGCGGGTGACACGGCTGGTCCCGGTGCCGTCGGCCACCGACCCCGGCGACCCGTCGCTGTGGGTGCCGCCCGAGGCCGGTACCTCCGGCCAGTGGAGCGCGCTAGACCCCGCCCTGGACGACCTGCGCGGTGCGCAGCGCGTCGCCCGCACCCTCCGTCAGCTCTCGCTCGCGCCGTTGTGACCGCCCACCCGCCCGCGACCGCCCACCCACCTGCGACCGCCCCGTCCGAACTCCCGCCGCAGCCCCGCCCTGACCGCTGACCCCCGCTGCGAGTCCCACCGTGAACCAGCCACGAACCCGTCCACCCGGTAGGCCCGTCCGCGGCACCGAACCCGTCCGCCCCCGGCCCCGTCCGCCCCGTGAACCCGTCGTGCACCCGTTGTGAAGCATCGACACCACGGCCGCGCGCCCTGGTGATCCCCCCAGAGCCATCGAAGACCTGTCGCCCCTGGAGCCGCCATGTCCGGCACACCCCGCGAAACCGGGACTACCGCAGGCCCCACGTTCATCCGACCCCGCGTCCCGGACGCACAGTGGAACGACTGGCGCTGGCACATGCGCCGACGGATCACCACCGTCGAGAAGGCCCGACAGTGGATCAACGTCAGTCCCGACGAGGAGAAGGCCATCGCCGGGGTGGCGGGAAAGTACCGCTGGAGCATCACCCCGTACTACGCGTCGCTGATGGATCCCGACGATCCGCTCTGCCCGGTCCGCCAGCAGGCCGTCCCGGCACCGGGCGAGCTGGTCGAGTTCCCCGGTGCCGAGGTCGATCCGGTCGGGGACACCATCTACCGCAAGACCAACCGGGTGGTGCACAAGTACCCGGACCGGGTGATCATGCTGATCACCGAGGCGTGCCCGGTCTACTGCCGGCACTGCACCAGGAAGTTCCACACCACGGATGTGAACGGCACCTACTTCCGTGACGACGAAGGCGGCTCGTTCGACGAGGACCTGCGGTACATCGCCGAACATCCCGAGATCCGGGACGTACTGCTCACCGGCGGGGATCCGCTCTCCTACCAGGACGGCAAGCTGGAGGAGATCGTCGCCGGCCTGCGGGCGATCCCCAGCGTCGAAATCATCCGGATCGGCACCCGCTTCCCGGTGCTGCTGCCGCAGCGGATCACCGACGAGCTGTGCGCGATGCTCTCCCGGTACCACCCGGTCTGGCTGAACACCCACTTCAACCATCCCAAGGAGATCACCGCGGACGCGGCGGCCGCGGTGGACCGCCTGCTGCGGCACGGAATCCCGGTCGGGAACCAGACCGTGCTGCTGCGCGGGATCAACGACGACGTCGCCACCATGCGCACCCTGATGACCGAGCTGCTGCGGATCCGGGTGCGGCCCTACTACCTCTACCACTGCGACAACGTCACCGGTGTCTCGCACTTCATGACCTCCGTGGAGAAGGGCTGGGAGATCATGGAGGGCCTGCAGGGCCACATCACCGGGTTCGGGGTGCCGCAGTACGTGCTCACCACGAAGATCGGCAAAATCCCCATCGCCCAGCCGTACTTCACCCCCACCCCCGACGGCCTGCTGCTCCGCAACTACCGAGGCCAGGAGATGGCCGTCGACGGCGCGGTGCACCCGATCACGGAGTCCGACACCCCATGACCCTCGACAAGCGGCTCGGCCAGCGTTTCCTCCCCTACGGTGCCAACTACCTCGCCTGGTCCGACATGGCCGAGCTGAAGGAAGTGATCGACCATCAGGTACTGTTCCGCTACCAGACGGAGACCGAGAGCATGGCCTCCCGTCTGGAGCGTCAGGTGTCCGGGCGCCTGGGTGCCGCACACGCCCTGGCCGTCCACAACTGCACCGAGGCGCTGCGCCTGGCGCTGATCTCCACCCGGCCGTCCATCGGCGACCCGGTGTACATCCCGGCGGTCACCTTCGTGGCCGTGGCCGGGGCGGTCCTGTCCTGCGGGCTGATCCCGGTCCTGGTCGACGCCGACGACTCGCTCTCGCTGGACCGCACCCTGCTGCCGTCCGACGCCCGGCGGGTGGTCGTGGCCCATATGGAGGGCGCGGTGGCCGCCCTGCCGGAGGGCGTGCCGTACCTGATCGAGGACTGCGCCCAGTCGCTCGGCGCACGGTTCGCGGACGGCCGGTCCGTCGGGACGGCGGGTTACGCCGGGACGTTCAGCTTCCACCACAACAAGGTCCTCACCTCGGGCGAGGGCGGGCTGGTCGTCACCGACGACGACGAGGCCTGGTCGACCATGCGCCGCTACCACGACCACGGCTCGGCCCGCGTACCCGGCCACTACCCGACCTGGAACCAGGACGCCCACTACGGCGAGAACTTCGTCACCAGTGAGCAGGTGGCGGCCGTCCAGTGCCAGCAGTTCCGCCATCTCGACGAACTGCTCGCCGGACTGGAGCGGATGTACACCGTCGCCATGACGGAGCTGCCGAACCGCCCCGACCTGGAGGTCCGGCCGAGGACCAAGGGCGATGTGAAGGTGAGCCTGCGCCTGTGCTGGGAGAGCCGCGAGCTGCGGGACGCGGCCGTGGCCGCCCTCACCGCCGAGGGGATCGCCAACTGGACGCTCGGCAAGTACCTGTTGCCCGAGCACCCGGTGCTCACCGGCCGGCGCTCCCTCTACGCCGACGGCTTCCCGTGGAACCACGCGCCCGAGGGGCCGCTGGCCCTCAGCCGCGACGGCTTCGCCCGCACTCGCGACCTGCTGGACCGCACCCTGTGCGTGCCGCTGTCCCCGGAGCTCCCCGAGCCGGAGCAGGTCCTCGCGGCCAAGGCCGTGCGGCGGGTCCTGGAGGCGGTGTGAACTCCCGGGGTCCGGCGCTGCTGCTGGTGGACGACCGCGCCTCGTCGTTCACCCGGTACGCGGCCCGAACGCTGCCTGACGAGCTGGTGCTGCTGCGCTTCGCCGAGTTCCGCCGGGACTTGACGGAGGACTACCTGCGGGAGACCGCGCACCTGCCGGCCTTCTGGGTGCGCGAGGGGGTGCCGCTTGCCGAGGAGGCCGGGCGCTACCGGGCCTGGGCCGCCGAACTCCCCCTTCGGCCGACCCGGTTCTGCAACCCGTCCGAACCGCGCCAGGCCGTCGCCCAGCGGTTCGCCGCGCTGGCCGGACTGCCCCATCTGACGGAGCGCCAGGTCACCTGGGTGCGCGACAAGGCCGAGATGAAGCACCGGTTCCGTGAACTCGGGCTGCGGACCGCCGAGTTCACCCGGGTGCACCGGGTGCAGGAGATCGAGCGGTTCGCCGAGAGGCACGGCTGGCCCCTGGTGCTCAAGCCGGTGGACTCCTTCGCCTGTGTGGACACCCACCGGCTCACCGGGCCGGACGCACTGACCGCGATCGACCTCGGCGCGCGGGACTGGATGGTGGAGCAGTTCCTCGGCGGCACCGAGTGGGAGGTGTGCGCCGTCATCCACCGGGGCGAGGTACTGGACGCCTGGCCGAGCGCGATGCCCTGCCGCCCCCTGGACATCGTCGACGGCGCGATGAACGCCAACATCAGTGTCGGCACCGACGAGGCCCCGCCGGTCGACCTGCGCGCCGTGCTCCAGCGGATCGTCACCGGAATGGAGATCGACCACGGCTACGCGCACATGGAGTTCTTCCTGATCGACGGCGAGGTGTACGCGGGCGAGATCGGGGTCCGGCTGGCAGGCTGCGAGATCCCCGCCAACCACGGGTACTCGCACGGCTTCGACGTCTTCGGCGCCACCCTGGACGTGTACCGCGGCCGTCGCCCCGAGCTCCGGTACCGCGAACGCCGGTGCGCGGGCGACCTGTTGCTGCCGCTGCCCGGTTCGGGGACGGTACGCCGCATCACCCCGGCGGAGGAACTGCTGCGTGTCCCCGGGGTCGTCGCGGCCGTTCTCAAGGTGGGTGCCGGCGACTCGGTGTCGGCCCGGCGGGCCTCGCACAACGCGTCGGGGCACGTCCATGTGGTGGGAGCGTCGATCGGCGAGGTGGAGCAGCGTATGCGCGAGGTACTCGACGCCTTCACCATCGAGCTGGTGCCCGCCGCGACCGCGGAACGGGGCCCGGTGCGGTGACGAACGGTCTCTCCCGCCGCGTCCTCGTCCTGCTGACACGTCGCCGGGTCGGTGCGGTGGCCTGGTGGAGCGTCGTCTCCCGGCTGCCCGTCTACCTGATGTCGCTGGCCATGGTGCTGGTGGTCCGCGAGCAGGGCGGCAGCTACGTCCAGGCGGGCCTGGCCTCCGCGCTGTACACCGCCGGTATGGCGGCCGGCGGGCCGCTGATCGCCCGGCGGCTCGACCGCCATGGACGCCGCGTGGTGCTGGCCGCGACCGGCGTCCTCTACCCGTCGGCCCTCGCCGTGCTGGTGTGGGCCACTCGGCCGGGCGGCTGGGGGCAGCCCTTGGCGGCGGTGCTCGCCGGAGTGGCGCTGCCACCCGCGAACGCCTGCATGCGGTCGCTGTGGGCCCGGCTGCCGCTCCAGGCGGAGGAGCGGGACACCGCCTACCTCTGGGAGGCGCTGCTGACCGAGGTCCTGGTGATCGGGGCGCCGCTGATGCTCGCGGTGCTGATGCTCGCCGGCTCCGCCGGGCTGGCGCTGACCACCGTCGCGGCGGTCGGCGGTGCGGGGGCGCTGGGGCTCGCCTTCGTCCGGCTGCCACCGGGCACGGAGGCGGTGGGTGCCGAGGCTGCCGGGCCACGTCATCTGCTCGGCCCGCTGCGGGACCAGGCGATGCTGGCGCTCACCGGCGTCATGGCCACCTGCGCCGTGCCCATCGGCCTGATGACACTCGCCATCCCGGCCTTCGTCGCCGCGCACGGCTCGCCGGGCAACACCGGTGCGGTGTACGCCTGCTGGGGCGTCGGCAGCGCGCTGGGCGCACTGTGGCTGGGGAGTTCGCAGTCCCGGGTTCCGGCGCATGTGCGCTTCCCGCGCCTGGTGCTCGCCTATGCCCTGGGCACCGGGCTGGCGTCGGCGGCGACCTCCGAACCGGTCCTCGGGATCGCCCTCGCGGTCGGCGGCGCGCCGATCGCGCTGGTGTCCGCGTGCGAGATGACGCTGGTCAGCGCGGTCGCGGACGGCGGCTCGCTGGCGGAGGCGTTCACCTGGGCCTCGCTGGCCACCGTTCTGGGAGACGCGGTCGGCCAGCAGACCGGCGGACTGCTGATGGACCTGATCGGCCCGCGCGGGGTCTTCGCCGCCGCCTTCGCCACCGCCCTGGCCGGGGCCGGCCTGGCCTTCGTCTGCCGGGGCCTGCTGGCCCAAAGCTCGCCCGCCCCCGCGGAGTGTCCGGCATGAACGCTCCGCTGTGCCACCGGCCGTACAGCCCCCCGCGCCCCGCCCCTGACGGGACGCCCACTCCCCTGAGCGCATCCGCTGAGCCGGGTGTGCAGCCCCCGCTCCTCCTTCCTCCTCTCCGCCAGCGAGGTAATCCTTCATGAACGCAGCCGCTCCGCTCTTCCGCCCGGTCACCTTCGGCCAACTTCCTTCGGCGGTGAAGGAGTTCCTGGAGACCGACGAGCCGGTACCCGTGCCGGTACCGGTCGAGGGCCGTGCCGACCTGGTGCGGAGCGTGGAGCTGGCGTCCGGCCTCTACACCGGTGTGCGGCGGCCGAACCCGCTCGACCTGGGAGTCGTTCTAGGTGCGGAGCGGCTCCCCGAAGGCGTGACGGAGCTGGCCCGCCCCCTGGCCCGCGAGTGGGTGGCGGAGGAGCAGCTGGCCGACATCGCGGCCTTCCACCGCCGGTACCCGGGAAGGCTCCTGCTGGTCGGCTGCTACGACCGCCTCAACCTCGACCCGGTGCGCGCTCTGCTGCTGGCGACCTACCGCAGTGACCGGCACGGACTGACCCTGCTGAGCGGCCGCGACGCCGCCTCGCTCGCCTGGAACATCGCCAAGCAGTACGCGCGGCCCGCCTCCGGCGTCGACGCGCTGGGGCTGTTCACCGACACCGACCGGCCGCCGCACCTACCGGGCGTACGGGTCTTCGACGACCGCGACTTCGAACGTGTGGACATCCGGGGCGAGATCCTGGGCACCCACTGGCGCCGGGTGGCCTTCCAGGGCCATGGCAAGGACGACAGCGTCAACCTCGGCGATTTCACCATCTGCGGGCTCAACCGGTCGGTCGCGGCCCGGCCCGGGCTGCTCGGTCCCCGGTGCGCGTACGGGCTGCCCTGCTACAAGCCGGAGGACAAGCTGGTGCCGCTCAGCCGGGTGGCCGCCGTGGAGCTGGTGCTCAGCGCGTGCAACAGCGGTCCGCTCGCCGACCTCGCGCTGTACGACCCCAAGTACCAGCTGCTGCTCAACGCGCTTGACGGCCCGGCCCGTACGGTCGTCTCCGCCGTCTCGGTGCACGACTCCGACCGGCCGGAGAACGTCGCCTGGATGCGGGCCGCGCTCACCGGCGCGGATTCTGTGGACACCCTCAACGCCAGCCTCGCGGGCTCGCACCCCTACCCGGCGTTCATGCGTTTCGGCCTGCCGGATTCACCGCAGCGCACCGGCCTGCCGGACACGGCCCAGCACACCCCGCAGCCGTCCGAGCACCGCCCGGACCCCCTGGTCATCACCGTGGGACGCCGCCTGACCGCCCTGCTCGGCTCCGATCTGCTGCCCCACAACCACTCGCAGCGCCCCCGGCTGACCAAGCTGGCCAGGAAGGTCGACCTGTGGGTGTCCCGGCCCACCCATCTCGCCGACCAGTCACCGGAGGAGATCCGCTCCTCGCTCACCGCCGATCTGCAGTCGCTCGACCATGCGATCGCCGAGCAGGTCGCGGCCAACCCCGAGACCGAGCTCATGAACTACCCGGCGCACTTCGGGGACCGCAGCCGCCTCGACCCCGAGGTGCGCGAGGTGACCTGCCACTGCGGCCGCCCCGCCCAGGAGTTCACCCGGCGCGGACTGCTTCCGCACATCCTGGACACCACCTGCGCGGTCTGCATGCGCTGCGGCGACGTCACCTTCCGGCTCCCCGAGGCGCCCGCGCTGCTCGCCCACAGCGCGGACGAGGTGGCGCAGGGCGGGGTGCTGGAGGTCCGCGCCTCGCTCACCGCCGCACGTCCGGGGCCGGTCCGGCTGGGTCTGTTCGTCCCCACCTATCTGCGCGAGGACACCAACGTGGAGCCCGCCATCACCAAGGTCCGGGCCGTGGAGCACCGGCAGGTGGACGTCGCCTTCCGGCTGCGGTTCGCCTCCGCCACGGCGCCGCAGGCCTACTACTTCACGGTCTTCGCGGTTCAGGACCTCGCCGTCTCCACGGCCCGGCGCCACTTCGGGGTCCTACCGCGCCCCAGCTGACCAGCCGACAGCCCCACCGCACCCCCAACCGATGGAATGAAGGACGGTTGCCATGGAAACGCAGGCCAAGCCAGAGATCGAACTGATCGAGTGCGACGGCGAGGTGACACTGAGCATCGGCGGCGAACAGGCCATGCAGGCCTGGGAGCGGGACCTGATGTGGGCCA
Organism: Kitasatospora sp. HPM-01-4; assembly: GCF_051374625.1. Classification (NCBI taxonomy): domain Bacteria; kingdom Bacillati; phylum Actinomycetota; class Actinomycetes; order Kitasatosporales; family Streptomycetaceae; genus Kitasatospora; species Kitasatospora sp. HPM-01-4. The sequence goes on from NZ_JBPQGP010000005.1 coordinate 536,290, forward strand.
GCGCCGACATGCTGTGCGAGTACGGCAAGGACTTCTACGAGGTCGGCCTCGGCCTCGGGCTGTCCGCGCTGCGCATCGCCGGCAACCCCGCCACCCGCAGCCATACGGTCCTGGAGCTCTTCGGGGAGGTCGAGGACCTCTTCCAGGCCCGGCACCCGAAGCTGCCCGACAACCTGACGATCGAGCGCGGCGACTTCTTCCAGCGCGTCTTCACCCTGCCCTCGGAGAGCATCGACGGGATGTTCTTCGACCCGGCGCTGGACATGGAGGTCTGGAAGGACGCCGACCTGTGGGCCAGGACCATGCCGGAGGTGGTCCGGGTACTGCGTCCCGGCGGGGTGTTCATCCCGTTCTTCAGCACCAAGCCCGAGCTGCGCTGGCAGTACCTGCCGCACTTCAGGTCCATCCGGGTCGAGCGCCGTCCGTACACGGCTTACGACACCACCGAGTACACGTACGGCACCAGCGGCGACGCGTACATCCAGTGCTTCCGCAAGAGCTGACCGCGGTACTGCCCCGCCAGTCCTCGACCGCCCCGTCGGTCGGCCCTCACCCGACGCCGCCATGCGGCCTCGTTCCGGAGGTACCCGTATGACCACCGAGACCAGCGCGCTCACCACCGCACCGGCCGCCGGTCCACCGGAGGACCCGAAGTCGCCGGACGTCCGGTCACTCTTCCTGGCCGGTCCCTTCATCCAGTTGCTCGACCCGGCCACCGGGGAGATGCCGGACGGTGCCCGTGCTCCGTTCGACCTCCTGATCAAGCACTTCGAGGCGCAGGGGATCTCCGTGCACAACGCCCACCGCCGGGAGGCGTGGGGCGCGCAGCTGATGCGTCCCGAGCAGTGCACCGGGCTCGACCAGGAGGAGATCCGCAAGGCCGATGTCTTCGTCGCCATTCCGGGCTTCCCGCCCTCCCCCGGCACCCACATCGAGGTGGGCTGGGCGAGCGCGTTCGACAAGCCGATCGTGCTGCTGCTGGAGCGGGGCCGGGAGTACACCTTCCTGATCCAGGGCCTGCACACCGTGGCGACCGTGGAGTACGTGGTGTACACCGACATCGCCGCGTCGCTGTCCGCCGTGGACAAGGCGGTGCACCGGGCGGTGACCCGCCATCGGGCGGCGAACCGCACGGCCTGACCTCGCACCGTCCCGGAGCCGGGCCGCCCAGCGGGCGGCCCGGCCCAGCCCGGCCCATACCTCCCGGCCCATACCTCCCGGCCCGCCCCTTCCGACCGCACCGGCGTCGACGCCCGCGCCCGCGCCCGCGCCCGCGCCGAGAGGATCCGATGCGAAGCGCCCTGGCCCTGCTCGCCACCCTCGCCGTGCTTCTCACGGCGGCCGCCACGCCCTCCCGGGCTCCCGGCCCGCAGGCCGACCCGGTCCGGACCCCTGCGGCTCCCGTCTACACCGTCCGGCTCACCGGTGACAGCGCGGGGACCGGCTGGCACGGCCATGAGAGCGTGCGCTTCACCAACGCCTCCGCCGAGCCGCTGCGCGAGGTGTACCTGCGGCTGTGGGACAACGCCCACGGCGGTTGCCCGGCATCGCCCATCACGGTGCACGGCCTCACCGGCGGCACCCCGGATGCGCCGTCGGTGGGCTGCACCGCGCTGCGGGTCGCGCTGCCCTCGCCGCTGGGCCGGGGCGCCAGTGGGGTGATCGGCTTCGATCTGGGCATCCGAGTCCCGAGTGGCGCCGACCGGTTCGGGCACGACGGGCGGTACAGCTTCCTCGGCAACGCACTGCCGGTGCTGGCGGTCCGGGACGCCGCCGGCTGGCATCTGGATCCGTACACCGACAACGGCGAGTCGTTCTACTCCCAGGCTGCGGACTTCGCCGTCACCCTCGACCACCCCTCCGACCTCCTGGTGCCCGCCACCGGCAGCTCGCACGACACGCCCGGGTCCGCCGGACGGACCGTCACCACCGCGGTGGCGAGCAAGGTGCGCGACTTCGCCTGGGCGGCGGGCCCGTTCGCCAAGATCTCCGCCACCTCCCACGCCGGGGTGCGGGTCAGCGTCTACTCGGCGGCGGGCGTCGGCCCCTCGGACGCCCGGTCGATGCTGGAGCTGGCGACCTCGGCGATCGACGCGCACGCCCGGCGGTTCGGTGCCTACCCCTACGGTGAGCTGGCGGCCGTGCTGGACGACGACTTCTGGTTCAGCGGGATGGAGTACCCGGGTTTCGTCCTCGACCGGGTCAGCACCTCGGCGCTGGTCCATGAGCTGGCGCACCAGTGGTGGTACGGCATCGTCGGTGACGACGAGTACAACGACCCCTGGCTGGACGAGGCGTTCAGCGACTACGCCACCGACCTGGCGCTCGGCAGGCTTGGCGAGGGCTGCTGGAACGCGGTCTCCTGGACGTCGGCGGACGAACGGCTGACCGGCTCGATGCGGTACTGGGATGCCCACCCGACCAGATACGGGACGGTCGTCTACGACTACGGCAAGTGCGCCCTGCACGACCTTCGCCGTCTGATCGGCGACACCGCGATGGCCGCGCTCCTTCGCGACTACGCGCGCGACCACTGGTACGGCGTCTCCACCACGGCCGAGTTCAAGTCCGCCGCACGGGCCGCCGCGGGCACCGACCTGACCGGGTTCTGGGAACTGCACCGAATCGACGGCTGAGCCTGCGACACACCGTCATACTCGTTCGGCGAGGACCGGCGAGGACCGGAGAGGACCGGAGATCGCCGGAGATCATCGGCGAGCAGAGGACCGGCGGAAAGAGGAGGCGGTTGTGCGCGGAGGACGGGTGGCCGTGGTGGGCGGGAGCATCGCGGGCTGTGCCGCCGCACTCGCGGCGGAACGGACCGGCGCGGACGAGGTGGTGGTCTTCGAGCGGGCCGCCGGACGGCTGCAGGACCGGGGCGTCGGCCTCGCACTGCACAACGACCGGTACACCGAGCTGGCGGCGGCCGGGTACCTCGACGCCGGGATGCCCTGGGTCCAACTGGCCAGGCGGCCCTGGGTGGTGCGCGAGGGAACGGTACGGGCGGGGCGGCAGATCGGCGTGCTGCCGTTCCCGTTCCGCTCGTACAACTGGGGTTCGCTGTGGCAGGAGCTGCGCAGCCGCATCCCGGACAGCGTCGACTACCGCACGGGCTCCACGGTGACCCAGGTCGTCTCCGGGGCCGACGGCGCGGTGGTGCGGCTGGCGGACGGCGACGAGCAGCGCTTCGACCTGGTCGTCGGGGCGGACGGCTACCGTTCCGTGGTGCGGGCCGCGATGTTCCCGGACGCCCTCGCCCGGTACGGCGGTTTCGTCGCCTGGCGCGGCACGCTGTCGGCGGACCGGCTGCCCGGCCCGGCCTCGGCGTTCCCGGAGCAGGACGCCTCGACGGTGGTCTTCCCCGGCGGACACATGATCGTCTATCGCATCCCCGGCCCGGGCGGCCACGGCATCGACGTCAACTGGGTCTTCTACACCAGCCCGCCGCCCGCCGACGGCCTCCGGTTCGGCGATCCGACCAACGTGCACCCCGGAGAGCTGACCGCCGAGCTTTCGGAACACCAACTGGCCCTGGTGGCAGAGCACTTCCCGCCCTACTGGCAGGAGGTCATCCACCTCACTCCGGTCGGGACCCGCTTTGTGCAGCCCATGTACGACATGGCCACCCCGCACTACGCGCGCGGCCGGCTCGCCGTGGTGGGCGACGCCGCCTCGATCGCGCGCCCGCCCACGGGCAGCGGCGCGATCAAGGCACTGCAGGACGCCGCCGCCCTGGAGCGCGCCCTGGCTTCGGCCGACAGCTGGGAGGAGGCGCTGCACTCCTACGACGCCGAGCGGGCACCCGTCGGGCGGTCCACGGTCCAGCTCGGCCAGAGCCTCGGGCGGGCCCAGGTCCAGGAGACGCCGGAGTGGGCGGCGATGGATCAGCGGGCGATCGAGCAGTGGTGGCAGGACGCGGGCGGCGGCAGCGGCTTCGGCGGGCAGGCGCTGGGCCGCCGGTGAGCTCACACGAACTCGCGACTTAGAGGCTGCGCAGATAGGCGGTTGGTGGGACCAGTCGGCGGACGAGACAGGCACAGGTTCCTTGATCATGGAGTTGCGACGCTCTGTGATCATTGGGGAGACCTGTGCCTGTGCTGCCATTCTGGCTGACCGAACCGCTCTGGGACCAATTCGCCGCCCTGCTGCCGCAGCGGCCACAGTTCGATCCAGCCCACCCGCTGGGCTGCCACCGACGCCGGATCAGCGACCGGATCGTCTTCGACAAGCTGCTCCAAGTCCTGCGGTTCGGTTGCTCCTACGAGGCGATAGCGGACTCGACCTGCTCGGCCGCCACGATCCGAGGCCGCCGCGACGAGTGGATCGGCCTGGGCCTGTTCGCCCGCCTGAAGCAGATCGCCCTCCAGGCCTATGACCGCGTCGTCGGCCTCGTCCTCGACCAGATTGCCGTGGACGGCGCCATCACCAAGGCCCCCGGCGGCGGCGAAGCGGCCGGACGCTCACCCGTCGACCGGGGCAAGCAGGGCATGAAACGGTCCGGGATGACCGATGGCTACGGCATCCCGCTCGGCCGCGTCCTGGCCGGCGCCAACCGCCACGACTCGCCGCTCCTGGCGCCAACTCTCGATCTCCTGGAGGGACTTGGGCCGTTGCCCGACGAGATCACCGTCCACCTCGACGCCGGCTACGACTCGGACAAGTCCCGTGCCGTGCTCGACGAGCGGAAGCTGTGCGGTCAGATCGCGCGCAAGGGGACCAAGGCGCCGGTCCAGGCCACCCGGCGATGGCATGTCGAGCGCACCCACGCCTGGCAGAACGCCTTCCACCGCCTCGCCCGCTGCTACGAGCGCCGCACCAGCGTCATCGAAGCCTTCTTCGACCTCGCCGACACCGTCATCACCGTCCGCAGTCTGATCCGCCGAGCCTGGACCACCCACCGCTGGGACACCCGCCCCCGACGCCGCCCATGACCAGCCGCCTATCTGCGCAGCCTCTTACTGACAGTTCGACGGATCCACTACATGATCGGCTGATCGAGGGCAGACTCAGGGGCGTAGATACGAACATCACGAACTGGGGGGAGCCATGGCGCGCACGAGACGGAGCAGGTTTCTCTGGGGGAGGCTGGCCGTCCTCGCCGTGTGGTGGCTGTGGCTGCCGGTCCTGGCGCTGCTGGTCTGGGCGGTCAAGCACTTCGTCTTCGGCGGCTTCGGCCAGCAGGACCAGAGCTACCGGCTGTTCCTCCAGTCGCAGTTCCTGCCGCACGGCGGTCCGGTGCACGCGACGGCGCTGTTCTGGATCTGGGCGACGATCGGCCTGATCGGCACCCTGGTGCTGGTGGCGGACCTGGCGTCCGAGGGCGACCTGCCGCGATGGCTCAACCGGCTGCTGGCATGGACCACTTCGCTGACCCTGCTGGCGTCCATCGGGTGCACGGTGATGGCGTTCTGGGACAACGACAAGGACGTCGGCCGGTACTACGCGCGGGCGACCGTACTGGACGTCCCGGCCGCGGCGGCCGATGCCCCGGCCTCCGCCCGCCCGCTCACCAAGAACGCCCGCAAGGGCGACGGAAGCCGCTGCGACTACCTCGGTGCGGCCGACGTCCCGGCCTGCGTCAAGGTGCGGCCCATGCCGAACTTCGACTTCGAGCCCCGCACCGCCTCCTACGCCGCGGCCGCGACCGCGCTGAAGACCGGCTCCGCACTCGCCTCCGGCGTCAGCCTGATGGGCCACAGCATCCACTACCTGCCGGGCAAGGGCCAGGGTCACGGCGTCTGGACCGGCGTACTGGACGGCTCCGGGTCCCAGCCCACCGAGGGCGTGGCGGTCTGGGACGGCACCTCCAACAGCAACGGCGCCTGCGAGTTCAAGGGCGACCACTCCTTCGACCGGGCCTTCGGCGGGAACCGGGCGAACAGCCTGCGGAACCTGCTCGCCGAGCGCTTCCCCCAACTCGTCTACCAGGACCAGGACATCTGGGGGTACTGCGACGGCGCCGACCTCGCCACCGCCAAGCCCGTCATCGTCATCGCGGTGACCAAGCAGATCGCCTGGCACAAGCGGACGGTGCTGCGTCCGGACGGTGTCCTGCTGCTGACCGGCTCGCCCAGCGGCAAGCCGGTGCTGGAGCACCGGAGCACGGTGCGCCCGGGCGAGCTGCCGGGCACGGTCTACCCGGGGTCCGTCGTCAAGGACCAGATCAGCGCGGTCCAGTGGCTGGCCGGCCGGGGCGCCAAGAACCGCGACGGCTTCGGCTTCTCCCACACCTCGACCGACACCAACGCCACCAACCCCGGTGAGTACCTGCTGCGTTCGGCCACCGACGGGCACTACTACTACGTCACCCCGCTGGTCCCGAGGAACAGCACCTCGGAGGCGATCGTCGCCTTCGCGGTGGTACGCGCCGACGAGGTGGACGCCGATCTCAACGAGCTCCATGTGTACGTGCAGAGCGATACCAGCAGGCCCGTCAACCTGACCGAGCTCTCCAGCCGGATGGTCGCCTGGATCGCCCAGCAGGCCAACATGACGGTGTCCACCGGTGACGGCGGGAACCTGCAGGAGATCATCCCGTTCGGGCAGGGGATGTGGCGCGGCTTCGTCGACATCAACGGGCAGACCCAGGACTACATCGACGTCTCGGGTGACGGCCGGACCACGCCCAGTCTGGTCAACCTCAGGCAGAGTCCACCGGGCGGCACCCAGCCCTCACCCGGCAGCGGCACCCCGTCCCCCTCACCCTCGGCCACGACCGCGCCTTCGGCGACACCGCCCGCCGCCACCGACTGCGGGGGCGATCCGGCGAAGCTGACCACCGCCCAACTGGCCCAGTGCGTCTCGGCGTTCTCCTCGGCGCTCGCGAGCAGGCTGCAGCCGACGCCGACGGGATGAGCCGGTGGGGCGGGTGCCGGTACCGGCACCCGCCCCACACCGTCTTCACCGCGCCTGGGCCTGGATCCCCTGGACCGCGGCCACCAGGGCGTCCACGTCCTGCACGGTGTTGTACACGGCGAGCGAGGCGCGGACCGCGCTCTGCAGACCGTAGGAGGCCAGCGCCGGCTGCGCGCAGTGGTGCCCGGCGCGCACCGCGATGCCCTGCTGGTCGAGCGCCCCGGCCACCGCGATCGGATCGGTTCCGGCGAGCAGGAAGGTCAGCACCCCGATCTTGCCCGGTGCGTTGCCGATCAGCTGCAGCCCGGGGACCGTCGCCAGAGCGTCCATCGCGTAGGCGGTGAGCTGCTCCTCGTGCGCGGTGGCGGCCTCCCGGTCAAGGCCGGCAAGGTACTTGAGCGCCGCCCGCAGCCCGGCGACCCCGGCGATATGGCCGGTGCCCGCCTCCAGCCGGTGCGGGATCGGGGCGTACGTGGTCTCCTCGAAACTCACCGAGTCGATCATGTTGCCGCCGCCCTGCCACGGGGGCATGGTCTCCAGCAGCTCGCGCTTGCCGAAGAGCACGCCGATCCCGGTCGGGGCGAAGATCTTGTGCCCCGAGAAGGCGTAGAAGTCGGCGTCCAGTGCGGTGACGTCCACCGGGAAGTGACTCACCGCCTGCGCGCCGTCCACCAGCACCTTGGCGCCGTACCGGTGGGCGAGCGCGGTCATCTCGGCCACCGGCGGGACGGTCCCCAGCACGTTGGAGGCGTGGGTCAGCGCCACCAGCCTGGTCCGCGAGCCGAGCAGGTCGCGGTACGCGTCCTGGTCCAACTGCCCGTCGGGGAGCAGCGGGATGGGCCTGATCCGGGCCCGGCGCTCGGCCGCGATCAGCTGCCAGGGCACCAGGTTGGAGTGGTGCTCGGCCGCCGAGACCAGGATCTCGTCGCCCACCCCAAGGTTGGCCCGGCCCCAGGTCTGCGCCACCAGGTTGACCGCCTCGGTGGTGCCCCGGACGAAGACGATCTCGCCGGTGTCCTGGGTGCCGAGCAGCTTGGCCGCCTCCTCGCGGCCCTCCTCGTACACCTGGGTGGCCTGCTTGGCGAGGCTGTGCGCACCGCGGTGGACGTTGGAGGTGCCCATCGAGTAGTGCTCGGCGACGGCCTCGGTGACCTGGCGGGGCTTGAGCGTGGTGGCGCCGTTGTCCAGCCAGACCAGCGGACGGCCGTTCACCTCGCGGTGCAGCTGCGGGAAGTCCCGCCGGACGGCCTCGACGTCGAAGCCGCTCGACGTCGGGGAGGGCGGGGGTGGCGGGCTCACGGGCTGTGTCACGGCCGGTGTCGCCGCCGGTGTCCGGACCGGCTGCTGCGGCAGCCAGTAGCGGGCACCTCCGGCCGCGTGGGCGAGCGCCGCGGGCAGCGGGCAGAGCTCCGGGGCCGGCGGCATCCCCTGCGTCGGGAGCCCCCCGGACATCCCGGTCGTCGGCGCCGTGGCACCGGTCAACCCCGCCGGGGCGGTGGAGAGTCGGCTCATCCCGGCGGTGGGTTGGCCCGGCCCGATGGCCGGTTCACCCACCGCAGCGGTGGGTCGGCTCATCCCGGTGCCGCGCCCGAATCCGTCAGGAGTAGTCATAGTAGTTCGACACCTCGACGTTCTGGAGCACCGCGATGGCGTCGTCCACCAGCGCGGCGGTGGAGAAGTAGCAGGTCGCCAGGTACGAGGTGATGGCCTGGCGGTCGACTCCCATCGGGCGGACCGACAGGCCCGGCTCCACCTCGTCCGGGACCTTGGCCGGGCGCAGGCCGACCACGCCCTGCTCGGCCTCGCCGACCCGCATCAGCAGGATGTTGGTGGTCCCGGGCGCCGAGTCGGCCGAGCCCTTGAGGTCCAGCTTGTCGGAGGGCAGCAGCGGTACGCCGCGCCAGGTCATGAACGGGCTGCCGAAGAGCTCGACGATCTGCGGCGGCACCCCGCGCCTGGTGCACTCGCGCCCGAACGCGGCGATCGCCCTGGGGTGGGCCAGGAAGAACGCGGGCTGCTTCCAGACCCGGGCGAGCAGTTCGTCCATGTCGTCCGGTGTCGGCGCGCCCTTGCGGGTGTGCACCCGCTGGCTGGGCACGACGTTGTTGAGCAGCCCGTACTCGGGGTTGTTGAGCATCTCCCACTCCTGGCGCTCGCGCAGCGCCTCGGTGGTCAGCCGCAGCTGGGCCTGGACCTGGTCGATCGAGGAGTTGTAGATGTCGGAGACCCGGGTGTGCACCTTGAGTACGGTCTGCGCGATGCTCAGCTCGTACTCGCGCGGGCTCTCCTCGTAGTCCACGAAGGTCTCCGGCAGCTGCGGCTCGCCGCTGTGGCCGGAGGTCAGGCTGATCGGGTGCTCGCGGTCGGCCGGGCCCCGGCCGTCGGCGGCGAAGGCGTCCAGCCCGGCGCGCAACGCGGGCTCGCGGTCGGCGAGTTCGGTGAGGGTGCGGCGGTCGAGGGAGAGCACGGTACACGGCGTGACCGCCTTGACCTGGTAGGGCATCGCCTCGCCGCGCACCCAGGCGCCGGCGTCGAAGAAGTCGCCGTCGCCGAGCACGGCGAGCAGGGCGTCCTCGCCGTACTGACCGGTGGCACGCTTCTCGGCACGGCCGAACGCGATGACGTGCAGCGCCTCGGTGGGGGCGCCCGCGTCGGCGATGAGCTCGCCGGGCCCGATCTCGCGCTGGACGAAGGCATTGGCCAGGGCGGTCAGCAGCGGGCTCTCCTGCTCGCGCAGGAAGGCCAGTTCGCGCAGGTCCTCGGCGATCACCCGGGAGACACCGCCGCCGTCCACATAGGTGCTGATCAGCCCGTCGCCGAGGATGAAGCCCCGGCGGCGGTTGACCCGGTAGACACCGGCCTCCAGGTCCACCCAGGGCAGCGCGCGCAGCAGGTAGCGGGGGGTGATCCCGAGCATCTGCGGCGCGGTCTTGGTGGTGGTGGCCAGGTTCCTGGCGGCGGAGGTACTGAGGCTCTGCTGGTTCTGCTGGGCGGTCTCGGTGGTCATGGCTGGTCCTGGTCCTTGTCCTCGATCCGAAGGCCTGACGGGACGTCAGAAAACGTAGTACAGGCGGAAGATCCGCTCTTCGTGCATTCGCCATCGATTGTTGCCACTCCATTGCGCGGGCGTGAGCATGTTCGATTACACCGTTTGATTCCGGTGCACAGCACTGGGCATCGACTCAATGAAACTCACGCAAAAGAGTGAATTGACCCATAAGCCGCGGTGAGATGTTCGAAAGCTGGTGTTGGGGATTACCCGCAACGCGCAGCCCATTGCCCGGACCGCAGGCGTGAAGCGGCGCAGGACGAGTACCGGTGAAGCAGCCCGGTGACCGCAAGTTTTCCGGTGCGATATCGGCCTTGCGACACAAATCCTGGTGATTTGGTAAGAGGTGTCCGCTACGCGAGCATTGAGGTTCGCTCCACAGAGCGCGAGCAGGATCAGGAAAGGCACACCCCCCTCATGCAGACCAGCCCGGCCGCACGACGGCAGGCAGCCCCGCCGAGCACGCCCGACACCGCAGACTCGGCCGCCCCGGCCCCCGGAAGGATCGGACGCTTCGGTCTGCCGACCGCCACCGCCCTGGTCATGGGCAACATCATCGGTGGCGGAATTTTCATGATCCCGGCCACCGTCGCCCCCTACGGGACGGTCAGCCTGGTCTCGTTCGCCGTGCTGACGGTGGGGGCCATCGCGCTCGCGCTGGTCTTCGGCCAGCTCGCACGGCGCAACCCGCGCACCGGCGGGCCCTACGTCTACGCCCGCGAGGCCTTCGGCGACTTCGCCGGCTTCCTGTCGGCCTGGTCCTACTGGATCACCACCCTGGTCAGCAACGCCGCGCTCGCGGTGGCCGCCGTGGGCTACCTCGACGTGCTGCTGCCGATCCAGCACTCCAAGTGGCTGACCATAGGCGCCGCACTGGCCGTCCAGTGGCTGCCCGCGCTGGCCAACCTGGCGGGCACCCGGTACGTGGGCGCGGTGCAGCTCATCTCCACCGTGCTGAAGCTCGTCCCGCTCGCGCTGGTCTCGGTCGGCGGCCTGTTCTTCTTCGACCCGGCCAAGCCCGGTCCCTTCGACGCCTCCGGACACGGCTGGGTCGGCGGGATGACCGCCGCCGCCGCGATCCTGCTCTTCAGCTACCTGGGTGTGGAGTCCGCCGCGATGAGTGCGGGCGAGGTCCGCGACCCGGAGCGCAACGTCGGCCGGGCCAGCGTCCTCGGGACGGCGGGCGCGGCAGTGGTCTACCTGCTCGGCACCCTCGCCGTGTTCGGGACGGTCGCTCACGACAAGCTGGTCCACTCCACCGCGCCGTTCTCCGACGCCGTGAACTCCATGTTCGGCGGGGCCTGGGGCGGCACCGTGATCGCCGTCGCCGCGCTGGTGTCGATGACCGGCGCGCTCAACGGCTGGACCCTGCTGGCCGCGCAGGCCCCGTACGCCGCCGCGCAGGACGGGCTCTTCCCGGCTCCCTTCGCCACCAAGCGCCGCGGGGTGCCGGTCTTCGGAGTCCTGATCAGCGTCGTGCTCGCCTCGCTGCTGACCATCCTCAACTTCACCGCGGGCGCCCAGAACGCGTTCAACATCCTGGTGCTGGTCACCACCTTCACCGCCTGCGTCCCCTACCTGCTCTCCACCGCCGCCCAGCTCTACTGGCTGGTCCGCGGCGAGAGCGGGAAGGTGGCCCCCAGCCGCCTCGCCAGGGACGCCGCCCTCGGCCTGGGCGCCTTCGCGTTCTCCCTCTGGCTGCTCGCCGGCGCCGGCTACGCGGCCGTCTACCAGGGCGTGCTGTTCCTGTTCGCCGGCATCCTGGTCTACGTCTGGATGGCCGGCCGTCGGGCCCGCGAGGCCTCGGCCTCGTAATCCGACGAACCGGAACGCCGATCGGGGCGGCAGGGGTCGACACCCTGCCGCCCCTTCGCGTTGCGGGCTCGGCGGAGCGGATGTGCACAGCGGCTGCGGACAGCGGATGCGGCCAGCGGTGTGGACCGGCCACTCGGCCGGCCGGTGTGCCCGGGATCCGGCCCTCTCCGCGCGACCGCCCCGACGGGAGCCGGAGCGCGTCAGCGTCCGTCATCCCGCCCCGCCTCCGGAGCGGCCGCACCGACGGCGAGCTCCAGTTCCCTGGCCGGCTTCGAGAACAGCGGACGCGGGCTGCTAGGCGAGACGCTGCGGAGCTGCTCGAAGCGGCGGCACGAGGCTACGAGCAGAAGCGCCACGAGGCTGCGCGCAGAAGCGCCACGGAGCTTCACGAAGTAGCGCCACGAGACTGCGCGATGAGGCGCCGCAGCGGCCCCGGAACACCGGACCGGTCCACATAAACGCAGAGGTCCCCTGCACCGTTCGCACGGCGGTGCAGGGGACCTCTCGGTGTTACGGGGTCGCGGGAGGCTAGACGGTCGCGGTCTCCAGCTCCGTGGCAGCCTCCGCGGTGGCCGGCTCGGCCTCGGTCGCCGCCGGGGCCGGGGTGTTCTCCTGCGGGGTCGGGAGAAGAGCCATGATCGCCGCCGAGATGACGATGGTGGCGGCCCAGCCGAGGCCGTACTCGCCGACCGGGGTGGAGGCGAACGGGCCGGTGAACCAGTCGCACTTGGTGAAGCAGATGCCCGCGATCAGCGCGATGCTCCAGGCGGTCATCGCCTGCCAGCAGAAGCCGCCCGAGTACCAGTAGCGGCTGGTGGGGGTGGTGTCCATCAGGCCCTCGGCGTCGTAGCGCACCTTGCGCGAGCGGCGGCGCAGCATGTCGACCGTGTAGACGCCGATCCAGGCGGAGAAGGAGACCGCGAGCAGGACCAGGAAGGTGATGAAGGAGCCGAGGAAGCTGGTGGCGACCAGCATCAGCAGCAGACCGCCGACCAGGGAGATCACCGCGTTGATGCTCACCGCCATGGCGCGCGGAAGCTTCACGCCCATGGTCTGCGCGGTGAAGCCGGCGGAGTACATCGACAGGCTGTTGATCAGCAGCATGCCCACGATCGCGGTGAGCAGGTAGGGCACGGCGAGCCAGGTCGGCAGGATGTCACCGAGGAAGGACACCGGGTCCTGCGCCTTGGCCAGGTCCGGGGTGGAGACCGCCATCACGCCGCCCATCAGCACCATCGGGACCACCACGATGCCGGCGCCGGAGACCGTCACACCGACGATCTTCTTACCGGAGGCCTTGTGCGGCAGGTAGCGCGCGAAGTCCGGGCCGGTGGGCACCCAGCTGATGCCGCCGGCCGCGATGGTGCCGATACCGGCGATCATCATCGCGGTGGTGCCGGCCGGCTTGGCGAAGACCTCGCTCCAGTGCACGTTGGCGACCAGGTAGCCGAGCACCATGATGCTGAAGACGCCGAACAGGTAGGTCGACCACTTGTTGCACACGTTCAGCGCCTTGCGGCCCATGCCGCTCACCAGGAAGGTGCTGGCGACGAACAGGAACAGCGTGACCACGATGAGCACGGTGTTGCTCTTGATGCCGAAGAGCAGGTCGAGGACGGTCAGTACGGCGTAGGCGCCGGTGACCGCGTTGATCGTCTCCCAGCCGAAGCGCGCCACCCACAGGATCGAGCCCGGGAAGAGGTTGCCTCGCACACCGAAGGTCGCCCGGGAGAGCATCGCGCCCGGCGCGCCACCCCACTTGCCGGAGACCGACAGCAGCCCGACCATGCCGAACGACGCGACCGCGGCGCAGGCGGCGACGATCAGGACCTGCCAGAAGTTCAGCTGGTTGAAGACCACCAGGGCCGCACCCATGGTGAGCAACAGCACACTGATGTTGGCCGCGACCCAGGTCGGGAAGAGCTCGCGGACGCGGCCGTGCCGCTCACTGTCCGGTACCGGCTCGATACCTCGGGTCTCGATGGCGCCGTCGGAGTCGGCGGTGGACAAGGTGTCCATATGAGAGGGGCTCCGTACGTGAATCGGGTCCGGCCACAGCGCCGGACAGGTACGGTGGGAGTCTACGCGCGTCAACGCGCTGCAACTACCCTACTTCGACCAAAATCTGACCAGTTGACGGGTTTTGTACCCCTTCGTGGCGCCTTGGGACTCCCTCGGCGGCCTGATCAAACTGGACATAGAAGCCAATAGTAGGGCAACTCGCCGGAAGCAAACCGGGATCCCTGTCCCGATCGCGGCATTTATCCGCCGATTAAGTATTACTTAACCAAACGCATACGGCCCGACACGGATGGTCCGTGCCGAGCCGTTGGCCTACCTGGGTGCGGTCCGCCGGGCGCTACTCCCGCCCGGACTCCCCGGCCTGGGCCAGACGCTCCTGCGCCTCGGCCAGGTCCTCCGGGGTCGGGGCGTCGTCCTGGGTCAGCTTCAGCCGCCAGTAACCCGCGAACTCGATCGACCGCTTCTCCAGACCCCGGTCGTCCACCAGGTGCCGACGCAGGGCCCGTACGGCGGAGGACTCGCCGGCCAGCCAGGCGGCGACCTCGCCGGAGGGGAACTCGGCCGCCCGGACGGCTTCCAGCAGCGCGTCGCTCCGCCCGGCCGGAGTGTCACCCCGGTGCAGCCAGCGCACGGCCACCTCGGCGCGGGTGTCGATGCGCTGCTCGTCGGCCGGTCCGCCGACCTCGATCCAGGCCAGCGCCCGCACTCCCGCCGGGAGCGACTCGATCAGGGTGGCGATCGCGGGCAGTGCGGTCTGGTCCCCGGCCAGCAGATACCAGTCGGCCCTGCCGAGCGGCCGGGCATAGGCGGCCGACGGACCGTAGCGGCCGATGACGTCGCCGGGCTTGGCGGTGAGCGCCCAGCGCGTCGCCGGACCGAGCCCGTCGCCGTGCGGATCCCCGTGCAGGACGAAGTCGATGTCGATCGCTCCCCGGTCCGGACGGTGCGCGCGGACGGTGTAGCTGCGCAGCCACGGCCGCTCGCTCTCGGGAATCGCCAGATAGGCCTGGTACCAACGCATCGCGTCACCGTCCGGATTCGGCTCCGGAATCCGCGGAACGGTCTGGCCGGGCCTCGGGAGGATCAGCTTCAGCTGCTGGTCCGGCCAGCTCCTGAGGCCTTCAAGTCCTGGACCGGTCAAGGTGATTCGCATCATGTGCGGCGAGAGGCGGCGGACCGCCGCCACCGTGAGGAACGAGACGAGCAGCTCTTCCATGACACTCCCCTGAAGTCATCGGCGAAGCCTGGTCGAATGGTAGTCTTTACGCCGTAAAGCGAGACGCTGAATGGACTTTACACCGTAAGGAGTTGTGCGTTGGTCGTTTTCGCCGGGAGGGGCGACGCCAGCCGTTCGATGGCTCTGCTCTGGCGCACCGCCGAACCGCGCCGCGGCTCCGGCCTGAGCGTGGACCTGATCGTGGAAGCGGCGGTCCGACTTGCCGACGCGGAGGGGATGGCCGCGCTGTCCATGCGCGCGGTGGGCGACCGGCTGGGGTGCACGGCCATGGCCCTGTACACCCATGTCGCCAACAAGAGCGAGCTGCTCGACCTGATGCACGACCGGGTGCTCGGCGAGCTCACCGGCGAGTACGGGCTCGACCAGGGCTGGCGGGCGGCGGTGACCGCCTGGGCCGGTGACGCCTGCGCGTTCTACCTGCGCCACCCCTGGGTGCTCCAGGTGTCGCAGGCCCGGCCGGTTCTCGGGCCGAACGAGTACGGCGTACTGGAGGCCGTGGTCCGCGTCCTCTACGGGACCGGTCTGCCCGCCGGGGTGCTGCGGCGCCTGGTGGGGTCGCTGTTCCACCTCGTCCGCGCCACCGCGCAGACCATCGCGGAGTCGCGCCAGGCCGCGACCGCCACCGGGGTGAGCGACGCGGAGTGGTGGTCGGCCAGGTCGGCCGTACTGCGGGAGGTCGCACCCGATTTCGCCGAGCGGTTCCCGACGGTGGTCCGGCTGGAGACCGAAGGCGCGGTCCAGCCCGCCGACGACGGCATCCCCTATCTGGAGCGGGAGGCCAAGGAGACCTTCGACATCGGGCTCACCGTCCTGCTGGACGGGGTCGAGGCGGCCATCGTCCGAGCCGGATCGGCCACGGGCGCGGCCGCTCCGGCGCCGGAAGCAACCGCCCCGACCCCGGGCAGGGCCGCGCCGGAAGAGGTCGGGGCCGCCGCGGCACCGGGCGGAGAGGCTTAGGCGCCAGGCGCGGGCGCAGCGGCACCGGGCGGAACCGGATCGGCCGGAACCGCCTGGGAGTTACCCGTGAGTCCGGCCTACTCATCCTGTCGGATTGTCTGCACGCACCCTGCCGTTAGCTCTCACTGAGAGCTAAAATCGGGAGCATGGCGCCGAGGGATCTCGCCGGCGAACTCACCGAGCAGCTGGCCGGCTTCCAACGGGTGTTGCGGCGAAGGCTCCGCAGCGGGCTCACCGCACCACGGCTGCGCGGTGCGCAGATCGAGCTGCTGCGCCTGGCCGACACCAGGCCCGGGCTCCGGGTCTCGGCCGCGGCCGCGGAGCTGTACCTGGCCGGCAACTCCGTCTCCACGCTGGTCAACCAGCTGGTCCGGGCCGGGCTGCTGCGCCGTGAACCCGACCCGCTGGACCGCCGCGCGGCGCTGCTGTACACCACGCCCGCGGCCGTGGAGCGGTTGCGGGCCTGGGACGCCCGGCGCAGCGCCCTGGTGCGGGAGCGGCTGGCCGCACTGTCCGAGGAGGACCGGGCAGCCCTCAGGGCGGCCCTCCCGGCGCTGCACAGGCTCACCGAGAGCCTGTGGCGGGACGAGATCGTATTACGGGAGGGGTGCCGCGCGGACTTCGCGCCGGCCGCGGTGCCCGATGCTCTGGAGCCCTGTGTTCCGGAGCCCCGCCTTCGGGAGCGGGTGCCTCCGCCGGGTTCCCGATGTCGAGGAGCACCGCAGTCAGAAGGGATACCGACATGACGACGGTTGCAGAGCAGGCGGAGCGCGATCGGCCTCCGGGGACCATCGGGTCGAGAGCGTTGCGCTGTACCGGACTTCGCTACTCCTTCGGCAGCACCAGGGCCGTGGACGGGGTGGACCTGGACGTGCTGCCCGGCGAGGTCTTCGGGCTGCTCGGGCCGAACGGCGCGGGGAAGACCACCGCGATCCGGGTGATCACCACGCTGCTGCCGGTGCCACCGGGGATGGTCGAGGTGTTCGGCCACGACTGTGCCCGGGAGCGGATGGCCGTACGGCGTCTACTGGGCTATGTGCCACAGCAGTTGTCGGCGGACAGCGGGCTGACCGGTCGGGAGAACGTCGCGCTCTTCGCCCGGGTCTTCGACGTACCGCGCCGCGAACGCGCCGACCGCGTCGACGCGGTGCTGGCGGCGGTCGGGCTGACCGAGCCGGCCGACCGGCTCGCCGGCACGTACTCCGGCGGTATGGTGCGCCGTCTCGAACTGGCGCAGGCCCTGGTCAGCGCACCGCGCCTGCTGATCCTGGACGAGCCGACGATCGGGCTCGACCCGATCGCGCGGACCAGTGTCTGGGAGCACATCACCCGGGTCCGGCTGGCCACCGGGATGACGGTCCTGGTCACCACCCACTACATGGACGAGGCGGAGCAGTACTGCGACCGGGTCGCCCTGATGCACCACGGCCGGATCCGGGCCGTCGGCTCCCCCGAGGAGCTGCGGACCGGGCTCGCCCGTACGGAGCGGTCGGGCGATCAGGCCGCCGAGGGCCCGTCGACAGCACCGACCCTGGAGGACGTCTTCCGGCACTACGCCGGGCGCGGCCTCGACGGCCGGGAATCCACCGAGGAGGGAGGCGACTTCCGAGATGTCCGCCGTACCCGCCACACCGCGTCCCGCGTCGGCTGACCAGGATCCGGGCGCGGCAGCGTCCGCCGCCGAGCCGTTCCCGGCGGAGCTGCTGTTGCATCCGCCGCAACCCCGCCACAGCTGGCGGATGGTGGTCAACCGGATGCTCGCCATGTGCCTGGTGGAGCTGCAGAAACTGCGCCACGACCGGACCGAGCTCTACACCCGCGCGGTCCAGCCGGCGCTCTGGCTGCTGATCTTCGGGGAGACGTTCACCCGGCTCCGGGCCATCCCCACCGGCGACGTGCCGTACCTGGACTACCTGGCGCCCGGGATCATCGCACAGTCCGCGATGTTCATCGCCATCTTCTACGGCATCATGATCATCTGGGAACGGGACTCGGGGGTGCTGACCAAGCTGCTGGTCACACCGACTCCGCGTTCCGCGCTGGTCACCGGCAAGGCTTTCGCCGCCGGGGTCAAGGCGCTGATCCAGGCGGTGGTGGTGCTGCTGATCGCCGCCGCGCTGGGTGTCTCACTCAGCTGGAACCCGCTGAACCTGGCCGGAGTCGCCCTGGTGGTGATGCTCGGCTCGGCGTTCTTCTCCTGCCTGTCGGTGTCGATCGCCGGGATCGTGCTCACCCGGGACCGGCTGATGGGCATCGGCCAGGCCATCACCATGCCGCTCTTCTTCGCCTCCAACGCGCTCTACCCGGTGGCGCTGATGCCGGGCTGGCTGCAGGCGATCAGCAAGGGCAATCCGCTCAGCTACGAGGTCGACGCGCTGCGCGGCCTGCTGCTCGGCACGCCCGCGCATCTCGGCCTCGACTTCCTGGTGCTGGCCGTCGCCGCCCTCGCCGGCATCGGTGTCGCCTCCGCCCTGCTGGGGCGGTTGGCACGCTGACCCGGTGCGGGCTCCGGCAAGGCGGGCTCCGGCAGGCCGAACGTGCCTGGTCGAACCGCGCACATACCGTGTCGCCGGCCTCCGGCGGTCGTCCAACGGCCGCCGGAGGCCGTGCTGTTCGGCCCGGCGGTGCGGGTCACGCCCTGGGGCGGCTGGGCCCGGGTCCGGGAAGCGTGCGGTGCGCGGACACCGGACTTTCCGGCCCGGCGTATGTCCGGGAACCTTCGTTCGTTACAGATCGGGGGCGTGCAGCGCGCCCCCGTAGGCACGGGTATCGACTCGGGGGACCGGATGGGCCGCAGATGGGGACGGAAAAGGACAGCGCGCGGCCGGGAGCGGGCCAAGCGTCCGATGTGGGTGGAGCTTCCGGCCATGGTCGTGATCGCGCTGGTGCTGGCCTTCGTCATCAAGACCTTCTTCGTCCAGGCCTTCTACATCCCGTCCGGGTCGATGGAGAACACCCTGCGGGTGGGCGACCGGGTCCTGGTGGACAAGCTGACACCGTGGTTCGGCTCCAAGCCCTCACGCGGTGACGTGGTGGTCTTCCACGATCCGGGCGACTGGCTGAAGGACGAGCCCACGCCGCACGTCGGCGCGGTGCAGAAGGCGCTGAGCCTGGTCGGGCTGATGCCGTCGGCCGACGAGAAGGACCTGATCAAGCGGGTCATCGCGGTCGGCGGGGACACCGTCACCTGCACGGCCGGCGCCCCGGTCTCGGTCAACGGAGTCGCGCTGAACGAGCCCTATCTCTACCCGGGTGCGACGCCCTGCGACAACGACCCGGTCGGAACGGTGACCGTGCCCAAGGGCAAGCTCTGGGTGATGGGCGACCACCGCAACGGCTCCGCCGACTCGCGCTTCCACCAACTCAGCGCCGCGGGCGACGGCTTCGTGCCGCAGGAGAACGTCATCGGACGCGCCTTCGTGGTGGCCTGGCCGGTGACGCACTGGGCCACCCTGCCGGAGCCCGACACCTTCAGCCAGCCCCGGCTCACGGCGAACGCGGCCTCCGGCGCACCGGGTGCCGAGTCCCCCGCACTGCTGGGCCTGGCCTCGGCCGTGCCGCTGACGCTCTGGCTGCGGCGCAGGCGTGCCACCTCTCCGGCTGCGGCCGGGAGCACGGCACCGCACGGGGGCGAGTAGCCCACGGCGGTACCGCGAGCCCGAAAAGCCGCAACGGCGGCCGTAGTTCGACGCCACGGCCGGCCCGAGCGCCCGGAGGCCGGCCGGGTTCGCCACGGTGGCGCCGGACTCCCGGCTTCGCCCCGTCGACCGGGCGGTGCGGCCGCGAGGCCGCTCCCCCGCGACCACGGGCAGCCCCTGCGGTCCGGTGCCCGTCGGCGCGTGAGGGCCGTGGCGGCGCTCGGTACGGTGACGGCCGCCGGGGCGGCCCGTGCGGCGGCGCCCGTACCGTAGGGGGCGCACTCGCCTTCGAAGGAGCCTGACACCTATGGACAGCAGCATCTGGGACAGCGTCGACCGCCTGGTCGGCTGGCTCGACGGAGAGAGCCGGCTCCCGGCCGGGGACGAGCGGCTGCTGCGGATCATGAAGCTCTCGGAGGAGGTCGGTGAGGTCGGGCAGGCGGTGATCGGCGCCACCGGGCAGAACCCGCGCAAGGGCGTGACGCACTCCTGGGAGGACGTGCAGCACGAACTCTGCGACGTGGTCTTCGCCGCGCTGGTGGCGCTGCGGACCCTCACCCCCGAGGCCCGCGAGGTCTTCGCCGAGCGGATGGCCCACGTCGAGGCGCGCTCACTGGCTGGCCGGCGGCCCGCGCCCGCACTCGACGTCCCGTCGACCGAGCGGCTCGACCTGCTGCCGCTGCGGGTGGAGCACGCCGAGGAGATGGCCGGGGTACTGGGCGATCCCCGGCTGCACGACTTCACCGGCGGCGAGCCGTACGATCCGCAGGCCCTGCGCGCCCGCTACCAGCGGCTGACCGCGGGCTCCCCCGAGGCCGGGGTGCTGTGGCTGAACTGGGTGCTGCGGCTGCGTGACGAGGGCCGGCTGGTCGGTACCGTCCAGGCCACCGTCGACGGTTCCACCGCCGAACTCGCCTGGGTCGTCGGCACCCCCTGGCAGGGGCGCGGCTACGCCACCGAGGCCGCCCGGGCGCTGCTCGCCCGCCTTCGCGAGCAGCCCTTCGCCGACGCGGAGCCGCTCACCGGCGTGGTGGCGCACATCCACCCCGACCACCACGCCTCGGCCGCCGTCGCCGCCGCCCTGGGCCTTCGTCCGACCGGTCCCCGGCCGGACGGCGAGATCCGCTGGCAGCTCGATCTGGACCGCACCGGGGGGATCGGCGGAGAGCAGGTCAAACCAGGCGCGGATATGCCATAAAGGAGGGGAAGAGGAGCGCGCGAGGAACGATGAACACGGCCGAGGACCGGAGCATCCCGCGTCGCGCGCCGGGCCTGCGGGCGCTGGCGCCCCCGCGCAGTGCCAAGCCGGTCATGAGTTTCCGGGGCCGGGATGTCTCCTGGGTGCTGCCGGCCGTGCTGCTGGCGGTCATCGCGCTCGGTGACTGGAACTCCTCCGGGGAGTTCCGGATCGTCACCTGGATCGTGCTGGTACCGGGCATCGCGGCGGCCATGTGCGGCCCGGTGGTCACCGCCCTGTTCGCGCTGGCGGCGGCGGTCGGCTACCCCTGGCTCGACAACGCCTGGCCGCATCCCGACCAGATGGGCCCGATGGACCACGCGCTGGTCATCGTCGGCGGCCTGGTCGCCGTTCTGGTGTCCTGGCTGCGCATCCGCGCCCAGCACCACCTGCTCCGGGTGGAGAGCGCGGCGGACGCGACCCGCCAGGTGGTGCTGCGGCCGATCCCGCCCGGAACCGGTGGTCTCGACGTGGCCGGCGTCTACCTCGCCGCGGACACCGAGGCCCGGGTGGGCGGCGACTTCTTCGAGGTGCTGGCCACCCCCTACGGCGCCCGCGCGCTGCTCGGCGATGTGCAGGGCAAGGGCATCGGCGCGGTCTCGGCGGCCTCGGCGCTGGTCGGCACCTTCCGGGAGGCGGGCTACCACGAGCCGCGGCTGGCGACCGTGGCCGAGCGCCTGGAGAGCCGGATGGTCCGCAGCAACGACTACTCGGCCGCGATGGGCCGCCCCGACGACCGTTTCGCCACCGCCGTCCTGGTGGGCTTCCCGCCGCCCCGGGACGGTCTCACCCCGGACTGGATCGAGCTGGTCAACCTCGGCCACGAAGGTCCGCTGGCCATCGGACCCGACGGCGTGCGGGTGCTCCCCGAGGGCGTCCACCCTCCGCTGGGCCTGGGCGGGCTGGTCGGCGGAGCCCCGCAGGCGATGCGGGTGCCGTTCGGCAGGGCCAACAGCCTGCTGCTGTTCACGGACGGGGTGAGCGAGGCCAGGGACCGGCAGGGAGCGTTCCTGCCGGTCCTCGCCCGGCTGTCCGGGACCGAGGCCGTGCGCGATCGGCTCGGCGTCACCGAACTGGTGGCGCTGGTCGAGCGGATGGTCCTGGACCACACCCGCGGCCGGCTCTGCGACGACACCGCGATCCTGGCACTGCGGCGGCTGCCGGGCCGGTAGCCGCCGGGCCCGCGCGATCACGGCCCCTGTTCAGGCGGTCGGCTTGCGCTTCAGCTTCGCCCACACCGTCTCCAGGGCCGCGATGTCCTCCTCGTCCAGCAGGTCGTCGAAGACCTCGGCCAGGGCCTCGCGGCGGGTGGCGTTCGCGGCGGCGAAGGCCGCGCGGCCCTCGGCGGTCAGCGCGATGCGGATCGAGCGGGCGTCGTTGGGCGCGGCGCTGCGCTCGACCAGGCCGCGGCTCTGGAGGGAGTCCACCACCCGGGAGACCTGGCTGCGGCTGAGCAGCGTCTTGGCGCCGAGATCGGAGGCCGCGACGGGTTCACACTGGCCGTTCAGCCAGAGCATCACCTCGAACCAGGACAGCGGCAGGTCGTGGGCACGGAGCAGCGCCCGGTCGACCCGTGCGCTGAGCGTGGTCCCGGCCCAGACCAGGCCGTAGAAAGCGTGGTCGCGGGCGGCTAGTTCTCCGAGAGTCAGGTCGGCGCGAGTCATGGACCGATTCTAGCGTTCAGTTGTGTGCACGCACACACACGTGTAACTATGTGTGTGCACGCACACGGATCTCCAGAATGAGGCTTCCCATGACTCCTCCCGCCGGCACACGGACCGTCCTCATCACCGGCACGTCCTCGGGCATCGGGCTGGCCGCCGCCGTCGCGGCCGCCCGGGCGGGCTGGCACACGGTCGCCACCATGCGCGATCCGGGCAGGGCCGACGCACTGCTCGCGGCCGCCGCCGAGGCGGGCGTCACCGAGCGGATCCAGGTCAAGCGCCTGGACGTGGTGGACCCCGAGAGCATCGCCGCCTGCCTGTCCGAGGTCATCGCCGAGCACGGCCGCCTGGACGCGCTGGTCAACAACGCCGGCGCCGGGAAGGTCGGCACCATCGAGCAGAGCGGCATGCAGGACGTCCGGGACACCATGGAGGTGAACTTCTTCGGCACGGTGGCCACCACCCGCGCCGCCCTCCCC
Organism: Kitasatospora sp. HPM-01-4; assembly: GCF_051374625.1. Classification (NCBI taxonomy): domain Bacteria; kingdom Bacillati; phylum Actinomycetota; class Actinomycetes; order Kitasatosporales; family Streptomycetaceae; genus Kitasatospora; species Kitasatospora sp. HPM-01-4. Next base: position 559,243 of record NZ_JBPQGP010000005.1, read on the forward strand.
CACCTGCGGGCCGCCGGAGGCCGGGTCATCACCGTCACCAGCGTCGGCGGAGTGGTCGGCCAGCCGTTCAACGAGGCCTACTGTGCGGCCAAGTTCGCCGTCGAGGGCTTCATGGAGTCGCTCGCGCCGGTCGCGGCGAGTGTCGGGGTGAGCGTCACCGTGGTCGAACCGGGCGCGGTGGCAAGCGAGTTCGTCGCCAGTCAGCAGCTGGACATCCCCGCACTGCTGACCGCGGTCGGCCCCTACGCCCCGGCCCTTCGGGCCTACATCGACCGCACGCTGAAGTCCTTCGGCGACGCCCAGTCCCCGGCCGGGGCCGCCGAGTCCGTCATCGCCGCCCTCGACGCGGACCGCCCCGCCTTCCGGATCCAGACCTCCGACCGGGCCCGCACCTTCGCCGCCACCAAGCTCTCCGACCTCGACGGCTCCGCCGTCCTCGCCCTCACCGGTGACTGGGTCCGCTGACTCCTCCCCCGGACCACCGACCGCTCCCCGAAGAGCCGACCGCCCCGCCCTCCCAGCAGAGACGAGTACCGACCATGTCCGAGACCACCACCGACGTCACCCTCGACCGGCTCCGCGCCGCCCTCACCGAGGGCTCCTTCGAACACCGCGCGCTCACCGTGGTGCACCGCTGGTACACCGGCTACGAGACCGAGCAGCACAACCTCGGCCACCACGGCGAGCTGGTCACCGAGGACTTCGCCCTGCGCCGCCCGGCCGAGAGCGGCCTGCCCGATGTGCGGGGACGCCAGGCCTACCTGGACGGCCTCGCCACCGCCTACCCGGGCCAGCGCAACGCCCACCACCTGCGTGGCGTCACCGTCGAGCACACCGGCGGGCACACCGCCCGGGCCCAGGTCACCCACGACTTCGAGACCTTCGGTCCGAGCCTGAACGGCGCCGCTCACCTGCGCTACGACCTCGAGCTGGTGCGGGACCCGGCCGAGTGGCTGCCGCGGATCAGCGCCCTCACCGAGCGGGTCCTCGGCCACCGTGAGGCGCCGTTCGCCGACGCCTACGCCGAGAACCGGGTGCTCGCCTTCGTCCACTACTGGTGCTCGCTGCTGGAGCAGGTCACCGAGAACGCCGAGCCGCTGCGCGAGCTCCTGGCCGACGACCTCGCCATGACCCTCTCGGACGGCCGGGTCCTGCACACCTTCGACGAGGTCTCGGCCTGGTACGCGGGCGCCGGCGCACTGGTCGACATCAGCGTCCACCATCTGATCGACCCCGTCATCACCCCCGGGGCGGACGGCATCCACCGGTTCACCACCGACTTCGGCTGGGTGGGCATCGGCCGCACCGGCCAGCCGATGACCGCCCGCACCCGCCATGAGTGGACCCTGGTCGAGACCGGCGAGCGCTACCTGCGCCTGCGGAGCTTCGCCGTCACCGCGCTGGACCCCTTCACCCCGGTCACGGCCGAGCGGGCGCTCGCCTACCACGACGCCCACCGGGCGCGCTGACCGCCTCCCCGGTCAGCGGGCGCCGGCCGCGATGCTCCCCAGCCTCAGGCCCCCGTCGCCGGCGGAGTCCTCGAAGAACAGCCCGCGGTCGTTGCCGAGCTGTTCGCGCAGCACGGCCAGCGCCCGCATGCTGCGCGACTTCACCAGCGAGGGGCTGACCGAGAGGATCTCGGCGGTCGTCTCCACGCTGTGGTCCTCCCAGTAGCGCAGCAGCAGGATCGCCCGGTCACGCGGGGCCAGCCGCCCGAGCGCGTCCAGCAGCGTCAGCCGTACGGCGGTGGGGTCGCTGTCGGCGGCCCGGTCCGGCAGCAGGTCGACGGCGATCTCGCTGCTGCTGCGCAGCCGGCGGTGGTCCAGGAGGGTGTTCAGCAGCACCTTGCGGGCGTAGTGGAACGGGTCCTCGGGGCCCTTGCGGCCGATCCGGTTCCAGGCGACGTACATCTTGGTGAGCGTGCTCTGAGTGAGGTCCTGGGCCAGATGCCAGTCACGGCACATCAGGTAGGCGATCTGCCGCAACCGCACCACGTTGGCCTCGGCGAAGGCAGTGAACTCGGACTCACCGCGCATGAGTTGTCCCCCCGATCTGGCCGGCTCACCGGCCTGGAAACGATATAGGCGCTGCGGCCCCCGGTGGCTTCGGGGACCGCAGCGCGGCCGGTCGGTCGCCGGACCGGATACGTCCGGCCCGGCACTACGAGAAGGTGGGCAGGTTCGGGAACCTGGCCTCGCCCGCCTGGACCACGGCCCGGTCCAGGAGCGGACCCAGGGCCGGGTTCCCGGCGATCGCGGCCGCCTGTTCGTCCGTCAGCACCCGCACTCCGGGCCGGTTGCCGCCGTCCTGGTACGCCAGGCAGGTCCCGAGATCGAGTTGTACCCCGGTACCGTCGCCGTGATCCGCCGTCACCACCGTGCTCTGTACGCAGTTGTCCGCCAGGTGGTCGATCCGCACGGTGCGGCCGGACGTGTCCGTCAGGCACTGCTGCGCTGCCCCGTCGCAGGTCAGCGCCCTCCCCCCGGCGTAGACGCTCAGCCGGATCATCCCGGTTCCGGCCGCCGTGGTCAGATATGTCTGCACCTCGCCCTCCGCCGGGTTCCCCCCGTAGTGACCGGTCTCACCGGCCGGCAGCAGCCGCAGCAGCTGCTCCAGCAGACCGGCGGGTGTGGCGGGGACCTTGAATCCGCCGGCGGCACCGGCCGGGGACTCGCTCGGGCCGGAGAACGGTGCGCCGGTCGCCCCGGCCTTCGGGACGGTGTCCGCCGGAACCGCCGGGGTGGGCGAGGCCCCCGGGGCGGTGGCGGCGCCGGACGGCCGTGCCGTGGCCGGGGCGGCCCCGGCCACGCCCAGCGCCACCGGCGCACCCCGGCCCGCCGGCTCCCGGTTCACCACCATGCCGCACAGCCCGGCCAGCACGGCGACCGCGGCGACCGACCCCGCGACGGCGGTCCACCTCCGCAGCCGCCGGGTACGCCGCCCGGCCCGGGCAGCCTCCTCGACCAGCCCGCCCAGCGCGGGCGGCGTCGGTTCGAGCGACAGCTCTCCGCTCAGCATCTGACGGAAATCGTCCATCTCACTCCCCAGTCGCGTCCTCCGACCCTCTGGTCGGGCAGCCCAGCCGACCCGCTCGGCTACGGGCCCCGGCCTTATGGACGGGTCAGGCGGCCGCTTCGGTCGCACCCGGGCCGCGGTTCTCTTCCCGGTGTCCGAGCCGGACGTCTGCCGCGCCGGCGCCGGCTGGGTGCCGCTTCACCTCCGATCGGGTACGCACGGCCCAGTACAGCAGCGCCAGCAGACTGATCCCCGCACCCAGTGCGCAGACCGCCGGCCAGCCGGCCGCCGCGTAGACGGTGGTGGAGGTCACTGCGCCGAGGCCGCTGCCGATCGAGTAGCAGACCATGTAGGCGCCGATCAGCCGGCCCACGGCCGCCGGGCGGATGCCCTGGATCAGGGTCTGGCTGGTGACGTGCACCGCCTGCACGGCGAGGTCGAGCAGGACGGCGCCGACTGCCAGGGCCCAGAGCGAGCGCCGGATGAGGGCGATCGGCAGCCAGGAGAGAGTGAGCAGGCCGAGCGCGCCGCCGGTGACCCACCGCGCATGGCCCCGATCGGTCCACCGTCCCGCGGGTACGGCGGCCAGCGCGCCCGCCGCACCGACCAGCCCGAAGGCGCCGATCCCGGTGTGCGGGAGGGAGAGCGGAGCTTCGCTCAGCGGCAGGGCGACGCTGCTCCACAGCGTGCTGAAGGCCGCGAAGATCAGCAGGGCGAGCACCGCCCGCCGCCTGAACGGCCGCTCCCGGCGGTACAGCGCCACCGTGGAGAGCAGCGACCTCCCGTACGAGAGCCCCGCTTCCGCATCCGGACGGCGCGGCGGCACCCGGTGCAGGACGCCCGCCAGCAGCAGGGTGAGCACGGCCGAGACCAGGTAGACCGACCGCCAGCCCGCGAGGTCGGCCAGGGCTCCGGACAGCGCGCGGGCCAGCAGGATGCCTGGTGACCACACCACTGGTCACCAGGCCGGTGATCCGCCCCTGTTCGCCGGGCCTGGCGGCCGAGGCCGCAAAGGCGACCATGCTCTGCACCACCACCCCGAGGCCCTCTTCCCCGTCGTGGTGGCACTGTGCCAGTGGGGAGGCGCACTTCTTCGAACCGGACGAGCCCTTCTCCGAGTTGACGGACCGCCGGGACGGTCTGCCCCTGGCCCCGCTGGAGATCCGCTCCACCGACAGCCGGCTGCTCACGCCCGCCGACACGGCGGTCCGCGAGCTGCCGGTCGCCGAGGACTGACGAGCACCGCCCGCCCCTGGGCACTCACGGCACGATCCGTCGCACCAGGCCCGCAGGGCGGGGCGGCGGCCGCTCAGACCGTGAACCAGCGCTCGACCGCCGCCCGCAGGGCGGCCAGCTCGGCCGCCTCCGGGCGCATGGAGCCGCAGGTCCAGGCCACATAGCCGTCGGGACGGATCAGCAGGCCGGTGAGGCCGACCGGGCCACCCTGTGCGACGACGGGGTCGACGGCGTTCTGACTTTCCGCCAGCACTGCCGCCAGCGAGTGGTCTTCGGTCAGGTCTATCAGCAACGGCCGGGCGCTCCTAGCGAGTTCGGCGAGACGGACCTTCCCCTCCTTCGTGGTCAGCTCCAACTCCGGTGCGAAGTAGCCGACCGCGGGATGGGGATCGGTCACGCCCATCTCGTAGCGCACGTCGGTGCCCGCGGTGAGGTCGGCGAGGTGCCGGACGACCTCCTTGCGCGCGAGCAGCTCGGTGAAGAGTTCGCGCAGCGCGGTGGTGTCGCTCCCCGGCGCGGTGAGCGCGGACTGCGCCTCGGCGTTGAGCACCATACGGCGGGCGGCCTGGCGGCGCTCGGTGTCGTAGCTGTCGAGCAGGCCGGGCGGGGCGGTGTCGCGCAGCGCGGCGGCGAGCTTCCAGCCGAGGTTGGCGGCGTCCTGCAGGCCGAGGTTCAGCCCGGGGCCTCCTCCGGAGGCGTAGACGTGGGCGGCGTCGCCGACCAGGAAGATCCGGCGGTCGCGGAACCGTTCGGCGACCCGGGTGTTGCCGCCGGCCAGCCGCCGCAGCACATGCGGGCCCGTTCCGTCCGGCGGGCCGAGCGGCAGGTCGACGCCGAGGACCCGGCGGATACTTGACTCCATCTCGGCCAGGGTCATCGGCTCGTCCGTCGCGGGCTGGTCCCACTCGGTGGTGCTGACCAGCGGCGGCAGGCCGGGGAACGGCGCGTAGGAGAAGCCGCCCCGGTCGGTGCGGTGGGGCAGGAAGGGCAGGACCGGCCCGTAGCCGGGGACGGTGAGGGCGCCGTTGACCGGGTCGACCCAGTCGGCGGGGACGGTGGCGTGGGCGCTGCGGTTGGTACGGCGGTCATAGCCGACCCCGGGGAACCCGATCCCCGAGAGCTTGCGGATCACGCTGTGCGCGCCGTCCGCGCCGACCACGTAGCGGGCGCGGAGCCGTTGCTCACCGTCGGGGCCGGTGACGTCGAGGGTGACGGCGTCCTCGTCCTGGGCCACCGCGCCGACCCGGTGCCCGCGCCGCAGGTCGACGCCGAGCGCGCGGGCCCGCTCCTCCAGGACCTGGACGATGCGGTGCTGCGGGGCGGCCAGGGCGAAGACCGGGCTGGCGTCCAGCAGGCCGAGGTCCAGACCCATGGCGGCGAACATGAAGTAGGCGGAGTTCGGCTGCGGGGGCTCCGGGCTGCCGCTGAGCGGCTCGTACAGGCCGCGGTGGTCGGCCAATCGCACCACCTGGCCGAGCAGGCCGTTGGCCTTGGGTTCGGTGCTGGGCCGCGGGAGTTGCTCCAGTACGATCGGGCGGATACCGGCCAGGCTCAGTTCACAGGCCAGCATCAGCCCGTTCGGGCCGCCTCCCACGATGATCACATCGGCTGTCACGGTCACGTCTCCTTGGTGCGAACGGGAAAGGGTGGCACCGGAAGCGAGTTGGCCGCCGCTCCTCGCTACGGGACGGGCAGGCCGGCGGCGAGCTGCTCGAAGACCTGGGCCAGGATCGCGCCGAGCGGCTCGGGTTCACCGGCGCGCAGACTGTGCTCGACGGCCACTCCGCTGCCGGCCGCGACCACGGCCGCGACCAGCTTCGGGTAGACGTCGCGTTCGGCGTCGGTGCCGGTGCGCCGCGCGACGGCCTCGGCCAACTGTCGCTGGGCGGCGGCGTTGGCCTTGACGATCTCACCGGCCAGCGCGGGTTCGGCCAGCATCAGTCGCACCCCCTCGCGCCAACGCCGGTTCTCCGGCGCCGAGTTGTCCATCCCGGAGTTCTCCGAACCGGCGAACCGGCCCAGGACGGCGTGGAGCAGCGAGTCCCAGAGCGGCTCACCGGCCGGGCGGGCGAGCAGGTCCTCGGCCACCAGGAACATCCGCTCCAGGTGGCTGGCTGCGATCGCCTCGGCCTTGCCGGCGAAGTAGTTGCGGAAGGTGCGGACGGAGACATTGGCCTCGGCGGCGATCTGATCGACCGTCACACTGTCCCAGCCGTGCAGGACGCAGAGCCGGATCGCCGCCTGGCTCAGCGCGACCCGGGTCTCCCGCTTCTTGCGCTCGCGGAGTCCGGGCTGTCCGGTGGTACGGGTCTCGCCTGCGGGTGCCATGCGAGTAGCGTAGGCAAAATATTGCCGTCACGGCAAGATTTCCGGATCGGCAAGTTTTTGAAGGACCGTCCATCAGGCCGCGCTACCGCGACACTGACAGCCCATCCGGCCGGACGCCGGCAGAGGCGACGACGGCGACGGCGACGGCGACGGCAGAAGCGACGAAGGCGGCGACGGCGACGGCAGAAGCGACGAAGGCGGAGGAAACATGGGCGGCAGGCATCACCCACCCCCGTCGAACGGCGGGCCACTCCGCCAATTCCCGCGCAGGTCCGATCAGTTGAGCAGCCGAGCGCCATGTCATGAGCCCGCCAGTCGGCGGGTACTGACTGAAGATCAACTTAGCTTAAAGTAAATGCACAGTTAACTCTCAGATCTTCCCCCGAAGGACCACATCTTGTTCCGCCATCAGCCCCGACGCCTCCGCCGCCTCACCGGGACGGTGCTGGCCGGTGCCGCCATCTTCGGCGCGATACCCGCCGCCGCCACCCCCGCCTTCGCGGATGACGCCCCGTCGGCCGCGGCCGGTTCGGCCACCCCGCACCTGGACGCCGTCGAATCGACGCTGCGCCAGGTCTCGCCCGGCCTGGAGGGTTCGGTCTGGCAGCGCACCAGCGGCAACGCACTCGACGCGCCGGCCGGGAACCCTGGCGGCTGGCTGCTGCAGACCCCGGGCTGCTGGGGCGACGCCAACTGCGCCGACCGGCCCGGGACACGGGCGCTGCTGGCCAAGATGACCGAGAACATCGCCGGGGCGACCCGTACGGTCGACATCTCCAGCCTCGCGCCGTTCCCGAACGGCGCCTTCCAGGACGCCATCGTCGCCGGCCTGAAGGCCTCGGCGGCGGCCGGGAACAAGCTGCAGGTGCGCATCCTGGTCGGGGCCGCGCCGCTGTACAACATCAACGTCCTGCCGACCTCCTACCGCGACGAGCTGGTCCGCAAGCTCGGCAGCGCCGCGCCGAACATCACCCTGACGGTGGCCTCGATGACCACCGCCAAGACCGCCTTCTCCTGGAACCACTCCAAGCTGCTGGTGGTCGACGGCCGCAGCGTGGTCACCGGCGGCATCAACGGCTGGAAGGACGACTACATCGACACCACCCACCCGGTGTCCGACGTCGACCTCGCGCTCACCGGCCCGGCCGCCACCTCGGCCGGCCGCTACCTGGACACCCTGTGGAGCTGGACCTGCCAGAACACCGGTGTGTTCTCGGCCGCCTGGTTCGCCTCCACCAACGGCGCCGCCTGCATGCCGACCATGGAGCAGGACCGCAACCCGGACGTCGCACCGGCCACCGGCAGCACCCCGGTGATCGCGGTCGGCGGCCTGGGCGTCGGCATCCGCGACAAGGACCCGCTCTCCACCTACCAGCCCGGCCCGCAGGCCTCCGGCGACACCACCTGCGGCCCGATCAACCTGCACGACAACACCAACGGCGACCGCGACTACGAGACCGTCAACCCGGAGGAGAACGCGCTGCGGGCGCTGATCGGCAGTGCCGGCAGCCACATCGAGATCTCCCAGCAGGACGTGAACGGCACCTGCCCGCCGCTCCCCCGCTACGACGTCCGCCTCTACGACACCCTCGCCGCCAAGCTGGCCGCCGGGGTCAAGGTCCGCATCGTGGTCAGCGACCCGGCCAACCGGGGCGCGGTCGGCAGCGGCGGCTACTCGCAGATCAAGTCCCTGTCGGAGATCAGCGACACCCTGCTGGCCCGGCTCGGCAAGCTGAACGGCGGCGACGCCGGAGCGGCGCGGACCACCATGTGCCAGAACCTCCAGCTGGCCTCGTTCCGCGCCGCGCCGACCGCCACCTGGGCCGACGGCAAGCCCTTCGCGCTGCACCACAAGCTGGTCTCGGTCGACGGCTCCGCCTTCTTCATCGGCTCCAAGAACCTGTACCCGGCCTGGCTGCAGGACTTCGGCTACATCGTCGAGGACAAGACCGCCGCGGCCCAGCTGGACGCCGGGCTGCTCAGCCCCGAGTGGAAGTACTCCCAGGACGCCGCCACGGTGGACTACACCAAGGGCCTCTGCAACGGCTGACCCAGTCGCTCGGGGGAGCCGCGGGCAGTGCGCGGTTCCCCCGAGCACCGGTCAGAGACTCGAACCCGTCGGCTCCCCCGGCGTGGATCCGCTCCGAATATTCGAAAACGCATTCCAGCCGGAAACTGCGGAGAAGATTTCCATGCGCAGCAGTTTTACCGGACCACCATTGCGGTAGGCACGTGGCGACGCAATGTCCGTACCGCGGGGGCCATCGAATGCCCGTTCACCACGGTGCCACCCGCGGCGGTTGCGAAGCGAACTCCCAGTTCGACATTCGAATTAAGGGGAACCCGTGATTTCGAGGACGAAGAGGGCCGCGCGTTCCGTGGCCGTGGCGTTGGCCGCAGCCGCCGCGTTCACCATGACCGTGCCGACCGGCAACGCCTACGCCATCGACCACGTCGCCTGCCGCGGCGGGGAGAACTTCCTGAAGATCTGGTCGCACAACGGCGGCTCACAGAGCGTGGACTGCTACGCAAACCGCGGGAGGACCGACTTCGGCGGATGGTGGGTCGACAAGATCTCCACCGGAAACAACGACCTGATCTACTACGACGACAACGGCGATTCGGTGAAGATCGAACGGTGGCACGAGATCACCTTCCCGAACCGTCCGCCGAAGGTCAACGCCATCGAAATCCTGTGACGAGCCGTCGGCCGATTTCCCGGGGTGGCCATTTCCACTGACCGTCCATTCCCGGATGCCGCCGCCTCCCGATCGGGAATCGGATTTCCCATAGCGTGAATCTGCTAGCGCTCGGCACTGATGCTGGCCATGCCTTTCCGGGCGTGGCCAGCATCGGCTTGTCCCGGACCTCGCACACAGGGCCTCCAGCCGACGGGGCGGGTCGCGCCGACGCCGAACTCCGCGACGCCCGGCGCGCCGGTGGCACCGGCCGGCATTGACGTGTCCCGCACCACAGGAGTTGAATCCGCGTCAGTCGATTCAGGGAGCCGCTCATGCCTTCCCGAACCATCCCCCACGCCCCGTCCCGCAAGCTGCGCCGCTGGACGGCCGGTTCGACGGTCGCCGCGCTGCTGGCCGCGCTCGCCGTCCTGGTCACCCCGGCCACGCGGGCCGAGGCGGATTCCGTGCCACCCCCGCCGGCCGGTTGGACGACCGTGTTCAGCGACGACTTCTCCGGTCCGGCCGGCAGCGCACCGTCGAGCGCCAACTGGACCTATGACACCGGTCCCGGTTCCAACTTCGGTACCGGCGAGATCGAGACCATGACCAACTCGACCGACAATGTGCACCTGGACGGCAACGGCCATCTGAACATCACCGCGCTGAACAACGGTGGAGGTTGGACGTCCGGCCGGATCCACACCCCCGGTGCGCTGGTCGGCGCACCGGCCGGCGGCAAGCTGGAGGTGACCGCCGACATCCGGCAGCCGACCGGCGGCCCCGGCTACTGGCCGGCGTTCTGGATGCTGGGCCCGGGGCAGTGGCCCGAGAACGGCGAGATCGACATCATGGAGGACGTCAACTCCCTCTCCGAGGTGGCCGGGACCATCCACTGCGGCACCTCCCCCGGCGGTGTCTGCAACGAGGGCAACGGCATCGGCAGCGGGCTGCGGGCCTGCGCCGGCTGCCAGAGCGGCTTCCACACCTACTCGATGATCCTGGACCGCACCAACACCGCTGCCGAGAACATCACCTGGTACCTGGACGGGGCCGCCTACTTCAGCGTGAACGAGAGCCAGGTCGGCACCGCGGTGTGGCAGCAGGCCTTCGACCACAACCTGTCCATCATCTTCGACCTGGCGATCGGCGGCGGATTCCCCAACGGCGTGTGCGGCTGCACCACGCCCACCTCCGCCACCGCCTCGGGCGGCACCATGAGCGTCGGCTACGTCGCCGCCTACACCACCAACGGCGGTTCCGGCAACGGCGGTTCGGGCGGCCCGGTGGTGGGCTACGGCGGGCTCTGCCTTGACGACCGCAGCGGGAGCACCGCCGACTACAACCCCGTCCAGGTCTACACCTGCAACGGCACCCCCGCCCAGCAGTGGACCTTCGTCCAGGCCGGTACCACGCTGCATGCGCTCGGCAAGTGCCTCGACATCAACGGCGGCGGCACCGCCAACGGCACCACCGTCGACCTCTACACCTGCAACAACACCGCGGCCCAGGTCTGGATCCCGCAGTCCAACGGCTCGCTCTACAACCCCCAGTCCAACAAGTGCCTGGACGACACCGGCTGGTCCACCACACCGGGCACCCAGGTGGAGATCTGGGACTGCACCGGGGGCGCCAACCAGCAGTGGAAGCTGCCGAGTTGATCCCGTAGGCGGGGGCCACTCCAGCCGGCCGGGTTGCCCCGGGGGCCCTATGGCCCTCGGGGCAGCCCGCTTTTCACCAGGCGGCGAGCGGGCGGTCCACCGGACTGACGGGTGCCGGCAGGGCGGTGGCGCCGGTCAGATAGCGGTCGACGGCGGCGGCCACCGAGCGGCCCTCGGCGATCGCCCAGACGATCAGCGACTGGCCGCGCCCGGCGTCGCCCGCGACGAACACACCGTCCGCTCCCGTCGCGAAGCAGCCGTCCCGGGCGAGGTTCCCGGCGGCGTCGAGACCCAGGCCGAGCTGGTCGAGAAGACCGGCGCCGACCTCGGGGCCCGAGAAGCCGAGTGCCAGCAGCACCAGTTCGGCCGCGATCACCTGCTCGGTGCCCGGCCGGGGATGCCTGGTCCCCGGCTCGGCCTCGGCCAGGCACACCGCGCGCACCCGCCCCTGACCGTCCCCCTCGAACCGGAGCGTGGTGGCGTCGAAGCGGCGCGGGTCGTCCGTCCCGGCGAGCTCCCGCGCCTCCTGGTGCGAGGTGGTGACCCGGTACACCTTGGGGTGCACCGGCCACGGCTGGTCCTCGGCGCGCCGCCCGGGCGGGCGCGGGTTGATGTCCAACTGGCATACCTCGCAGGCCTGTTGGCGCAATGCCGTACCCAGGCAGTCGGACGCGGTGTCGCCGCCGCCGACGATCACCACCCGCCGTCCCTCGGCCGAGATCTCCGGTCCGCCGTCGCCGGCCACCGCCCGGTTGGCCTGCGGCAGGTACTCCATGGCCTGGTGAATACCCGTCAGTTCGCTTCCTGGGACCGGGAGTTCCCTCCACGCGGTGGCCCCCACGGCGAGGATCAGCGCGTCGTAGCGGGCCCGCAGTTCGTCGGCGCGCAGTTCACCGCCGACCGTGACCCCGGTACGGAACCTGGTGCCCTCGGTCCGCATCTGTTCGATCCTGCGGTCAAGGCGGTACTTCTCCAGGCGGAAGTCCGGGATGCCGTAGCGGAGCAGTCCGCCGATCCGGTCGGCGCGCTCGAAGACGGTGGTGGTGTGACCGGCTCTGGTCAGCTGCTGTGCGGCGGCCAGCCCGGCGGGACCGGAGCCGACGACGGCCACGGTGCGCCCGGAGAGCCTCTCCGGCGGCTGCGGTTGCTCGAATCCGGCCTCCCAGGCACGGTCGGCGATGGCCAGCTCGATGTTCTTGATGGTGACGGCCTCGGAGTCGATGGCCAGTACGCAGGCGCTCTCACAGGGCGCCGGGCAGAGCCGGCCGGTGAACTCGGGGAAGTTGTTGGTCGCGTGCAGCCGGGCGCTCGCCGCCTGCCAGTCCTCGGCCGCGACCAGGGTGTTCCAGTCGGGGATCAGGTTCCCGAGCGGGCAGGCGCTGTGGCAGAACGGGATGCCGCAGTCCATGCAGCGGTCCGCCTGCCCGCCGATGATCGGCAGCAGTGCCCGCTCCCGGTAGACCTCGGCCCAGTCCCGGATCCGCTCCGCCACCGCCCGCTGTTCGCGGAGTCGGCGGGGGTTGTTCAGGAATGCCTTCGGATCGCCCATCGGTCCGCCTCCAGCGCCTGCGCGCACGACACCGGGCCCAGCCGCCTCTCCTGCCGCTGCGGGGCGGTGTACGGCGCCGTCTCGTCACCGTACGCCTCCGCCGTCCGGACGGGAAACGGTGGCGTACGACGGGGGCTGCGGCTGGCTATGGGCTTGGGCGGAGCACGCGGGCCGCACCTCCGTGGTCAGCCGCCGGTTCCGGGCCCGCCGGGCGCTGCGGGTACGGCTCAGCGCGACAGGTCCGGCGCCGTTCGCGGCCAGGGGCGGCGTTCCTCCAGCTCCGCCGCCAGCGCGAGCAGCCGCCGTTCACCGCCGGGCGGTGCCACCAGCTGGACCGAGAGCGGCAGGTGCTCGGCGAAACCGGGGTGGTGTCCGGCCGGCAGCGCGAGCGCGGGCCAGCCGGCGAGGTTCCACGGGTGGCTGAACGGCGCGTACCTGGTGTTGGCGAGGATGTTGCCGGTCCAGCCCCGGGTGTGCCAGCGGCGCGCCGGTGGCGCGGGCTGTGCCAGGGCGGGGGTGACCAGCACGTCGTGCCACGCGAAGAACTGCTCCAAGCGCCGCTGCCAGTCGGCTCGTTGGGACTGGCGGACCAGTCCGGCCCGGGTGACGGCACGGCCGAGCGTCGCATGGCGACGGGTGCGCGGAGCGAGCAGCCGCGGGTCCAGCCCGTGTGCGTCCGCGGCCGTCCCCGCCAGCCAGCGGCCGACGGAGGCGGCGCTCAGCCACCACGGATAGGGCGCCTCGGCGCGGGCCACCCGGTGCCCGGCCTCGGCGAGGTGGCGTCCGGTGTCGCGGACGGCGGCGGCCAGCTGCGGGGCGACCGGGATCCCGGCGGTGGGGCACTTCACCGAGAGGGCGACCCGCAGCGGACGTTCCTCGCCCCGGTCCTCTCCCCCCGGGTCACGGCCCGCGAGGACCTCCAGCATCAGCCGGGCGTCGGCGGCGCAGGTGGCGATCGGCCCGTTCTCCGACATACCCAGCCAGCCGTCGCGCCCGAGATCCACCGGCACCAGGCCGCGGCCCGGCTTCAGGCCCAGCACACCGCAGGCGGCGGACGGGATGCGGATCGAGCCCATGCCGTCGTTGCCGAGCGCTACCGGCACCATCGCCGCGGCCACGGCGGCGGCGCTGCCGCCGGAGGATCCGCCGGAGGTCCGGGTGAGGTCCCAGGGGCTCCGCGTGGTGCCGAAGACGCTGTCGGTGGTGCCGAAGACGCACAGCTCGGGCACGTTGGTGAGACCCACGACCACGGCTCCGGCCGCCCGCAGCCGGCGGACGGTCTCGTGGTCGGCGGCGGCGGGGGTATCAGGGGTCGCGGCCGAGCCGTTCCTGGTCGCCTCTCCTGCCACCGGCAGGTTGTCCTTGACGGCGACCGGAACACCCGCCAGCGGCAGCGCCGCCAGGTCCGCCCGGCGCGCGAGCGCGTCCGCCTCGGCGAGGGCCGACGCCGCGAGGACCTTGCGGAACGCCCCGACCCGCGGATCCACCCGCTCGATCCTGGCCAGATGCTCGGCCACCACCTCACGCGGTGCCACCGCACGCCGCCGGACCGCCTCGGCGATCTCCACAGCCGTCCGCCCGACCCAGTCCGCCACCCGCTGCTCCCCTGCTTCCGCTCCCCGGAACGTGCGGAAGCGTATCGAGAGCCCTGGAACCGGACAAGGGTTCGTGGCCGCACGGCGCCCTTGGCGAGTCCCGGCCCGGCTGGTCAGAACGCGAAGGTCACCCCGGTGATCCGCTCCGACTCCGCCCAGAGCCGGCGGCCGAGCCCGGTGTCGTAGGCCTTGCGCCGGAAGGCGACCACCCCGGGTGCTCCGCGCAGCTCGCCGGGGCCGAGCGGCCCGTAGTAGCTTCCGCCGATCGCGTAGGGGTCGGTGGCCGCGCGGAGGACGGGCAGTGCGCCGCGCTCGGCGGGCTGGCCCAGCAGGCGGGTCCCCCAGGCGGTCGGGGTCGACAGCAGGTTGCCACCGCCGAGGCTCGGGCCCTTCTCGCCCAGTTCGGTGGCGGAGAAGCCGGGGTGGGCGCCGAAACTGCCGACCGCGAGCCCGGCCGCCGCGAGCCGCCGCTGCAGCTCCAGCACGAAGACGGCGTTGGCCAGCTTGGACGCGCCGTACGCCTCCCAGGCCTGGTAGCGGTGCTCGCACTGGAGGTCGCCGAAGTCGAGCCGGCCGAACCGGTGGGCCAGGCTGCTGACCGTGACCACCCGGCTGCCGGGGCGCTCGGTGAGCAGCGGCAGCAGCTGCCCGGTGAGCGCGAAGTGGCCGAAGTGGTTGGTGCCGATCTGGAGTTCCAGGCCCTGGGCGGTGGTCTGCCGGGTCGGGACGGCCATCACTCCGGCGTTGTTGATCAGCAGGTCGAGCCCGTCGAGGGTGCCCGCGACCTTCTCGGCCGCGCTCCGTACCGAGTCGAGGTCGGCCAGGTCGATCTGGAGCAGTTCGATCCGGCCGTCCGGGACGGCGGCCCGCAGGGCGGCGAGCGCCGCCTCGCCCTTCGCGGGGTTGCGGGCGCCGAGGTACACCTGGCAGCCCCTGGCGGCCAGGCGCCGTACCTCGTGGTAGCCGATCCCGCTGTTGCCGCCGGTGACCACGGCGGTCTTCCCCGTGAGGTCGGGCAGGTCTCGCTCGTCCCAGATGCTGTTCGCCATGCGGGGAGTCTACGCCAGCGCCCCGGTCCGCCAACCGGGGCCCGGTGTAAGGGTGTTGGCGACCGGGAACGCTACGCGGACCGCTGCGAGACCGGCTGCCGCCCGGCCGACTCCTCCCATGGCTAGCCGGGGTCGACCGGCCGCTCGCTCCTACTCCGGCTGCGCCGCCACCGTCCGCAGGTACGCCCCCAGTGAGGTGATCGCCGCCGGGTTGCGCGGGCTCTCCACCAGGTCGGCGTAGCGCAGCACGAAGATCCGGTCGTTCTTGACCGCCGGGACCTCGGCCAGTGGCGGGTAGGACTTGAGGAACCGCTTCTTGGCCTCGGCGCCGGTGTCGCCGTAGTCGTTGATCACGATCACTTCGGGGCTGCGCCGGACGACCGCCTCCCAGCCGACCGTGGTCCAGGAGTCGGCGAGATCGCCGAAGATGTTGGTCCCGCCGGCCTTGGCGATGATCTCGTCCGGACCGGCGAACCGGCCCGAGGTGAACGGCTTGTCCTGGCCGCTGTCGTAGAGGAAGACGCTCGGCCTGCGACTCGGCGCCGCCGCCTCGGCCTTGGCCACCTCCGCCTTGAAGCCGGCGATCAACTCCTCGGCCCTGGGCCGGACATCGAAGATCTCGCCGAGGTTGGCGAGGTCGGTGTAGAGCGCGTCCAGCGGCGGCATCACCCCGCGCGCCTTCTCCCGCCCGTTGTGGCAGGACTCGGTGAGGGTGTAGGCGGCGATGCCCAGCTTGCCGAGGCCTTCGGGGGTGAGGCCGGAGGCCTCGTCCCAGCCGTAGCTCCAGCCGCCGAAGACGAAGTCGGCCTTGGCGTTCAGCACCACCTCCTTGGTGATCCGGTCCTTGGAGAGCCACTTGGCCTGCTGGTAGCCGTCACGCCACGGGATGCCGGACAGGTCGCCCTTCTCGTCGGGCATCGCGTAGCCGGCCATCCGGTCGGCCAGTCCCAGCGCGAACATCATCTCGGTGAGCCCGATGTCGTTGGTGACGACCCGTTCGGGCTTGTGCTGGTAACCGACCTCGCTGCCGCAGTTCTCCACCGTGACGGGGTAGTGTGCCGAGGCGGTGGCGGCGTCGGAGGTGGTGGCGACCTCGGCACCGCAGCCGGTCAGCAGGCCGAGGGCGAGCAGGACGGCGGCGGAACGGGCGGGAGCAGAACGCATCAGGACGGTCCTCACGGGTGCACGGGGTCGGTCAGGCGGTCGAAGAGCAGTTGGACGGCGCCGGTCTCCGGGTGCCGTACCGGGTGCGCGCGGACCCCGAACACCTCGGCGAGCAGCTCGGGCCGGAGCACCTCGCCCGGAGTGCCGGAGGCGACGATCCGGCCCTGCGCGATGACATGGAGCTCGTCGCAGTGCGCGGCGGCCAGGTTGAGGTCGTGCAGCGCGGTGAGCACGGTCAGCCCGCTGTCGCGGACCAGCGCCAGCACCTCCAACTGGTGGGCGATGTCGAGGTGGTTGGTCGGCTCGTCCAGCACCAGCACCCGGGGCTGCTGCGCCAGGGCACGGGCGATCAGCACCCGCTGCTTCTCGCCGCCCGACAGCTGCAGGAAGCCGCGCTGCGCCAGGTGTGCGGCCCCGACCCTGGCGAGGGCGGCCGCACAGAGCTCCTCGTCCCCGCCGCTCGCGAAGCCGCCGCGGTGCGGCAGGCGTCCCATCGCGACCACCTCGGCGACCGTGAAGTCGAACTCGGCCGAACTCTCCTGCGGCAGCGCGCCGACCCGGCGGGCGCCCTCGCGCGCCGACAGGGTGTGCAGGTCGTCCCCGTCCAGCCGGACGGCGCCCGAGGCGGGCCGCAGCGCCCGGTAGACACAGCGCAGCAGGGTGGACTTGCCGCTGCCGTTCGGCCCGACCAGCCCGAGCACCCTGCCGCTGCCCGCCCGCAGCGTCACCTCGTGGACCAGCCGGGCACCGGCGATCTCGACCGAGACCTCCTCGATGTCGACACGCATCAGCGACCTCCGAAGGAGTAGCCGCGACGGCGCATCAGCAGCAGGAAGCAGGGCACGCCGAGCACCGCGGTGATCACGCCGACCGGCAGTTCGGCGGGGGCGAGCAGCAGGCGGGAGAGGATGTCCACCCAGACCAGCAGGACGGCCCCGGCGAGCGGGGCGATCGTCAGCACCCGGCGGTGGCCCGCACCGACCAGCATCCTGACCAGGTGCGGGACCATCAGTCCGACGAAGCCGATCGCGCCGCTGACGGCCACCACCGTGCCGGTGACGGCGGCGGTGACCAGGAAGAGCTGCCGGCGCAGCCGGCCGGCGTCCACCCCGAGGGCGGCGGCGGTCTCGTCGCCCATGGCGAGGGCGTCCAGGCGGCCGGAGGAGCAGAGCAGGTAGGCGGTCCCGGCCAGCACACAGGCCGCGGCGATCGGTACCGAGCTCCAGGTGGCGCCGCCCAGGCTGCCGAGCAGCCACATCATCGCCGCCCGTGCCGCCTCGCCGCGCTCGGCGCCGAAGACCATCAGCGCGGTGACGGCGGAGAAGCCGTAGGAGAGGGCGGTTCCGGTGAGCACCAGGCGCAGCGGGGTGAGGCCGTGGGCGGTGCGCGCGACGGCGTAGACCAGGGTCATCGCGGCGAGGGCGGAGAGGAAGGCGGAGGCGGACAGCGCCCAGACGCCGAGCGAGGCGAAGGCGCCCAGCAGCAGGACGGCGTTGGCGCCGACCGAGGCGCCGGAGGAGATGCCGAGCACGAAGGGGTCGGCGAGGGCGTTGCGCACCATGGCCTGGACGGCGACGCCGGTGACGGCCAGGCCCGCGCCGACGGTGGCGGCGAGGACGGCCCTGGGCAGGCGGATCTCCCAGACGATGGTGTAGGCGGCGAGCTCGTCGGCCTCGATCCGGCCTCCGGTCAGCCCGGCCTGCAGCAGGTGCAGGGTGTGGCTCAGGGGGAGTTCGGCGGCGCCGAGTCCGACCCCGCAGGCCAGGGAGACCAGCAGGGCGGCGAGGAGGCCGAGGGCCGGCGGCAGCACCCGGACCCGGCGCAGTGGGGGCGGGGCTGCGGGCCGGGGGCGCTCCTGGCCGGAGGGCGCGGGAGGGTCGGCGGCGAGCGTGGTCAAGGGGAGGGCGCCTTCGGGTCGGGCCGCGTCCTGAGGGCAGGGGCGACCCGGCGCCGGGGCGGCGCGGACGGCACGCATCCGCGCACGGCGGCGTCGTGCGGCTTCCCCCTCGCATTCCGCGGCGAGTTGACGGGAGGTCGATGCGCCGCCGAGGGCGATCGGGCTTACGGGGCCGTGGCTCCGTTCACCGTTGCGGGTCAGCGCCGGATTCTCACCGAACTTCCCCCTCGGGACGCACCGGAAGCATAGCAAGGCTCGCCTTACCTGTAAGGAGTGGGTTGCCCATGTGCCCCGGACAGACCGGTCTGGACCCTCACACGTCCGGGGGAATCCGGCCGCTCTCCCGTTGTGGTCCGGCGGGAACGGGGTACACGCACGGCCGCCCGAAGCGGTACCGGAGGGATGAGGGAGGCGGCGATGGCGGATCCCGAGGGGGTCGGTCGGCAGCGGCGGGGCGGGACATCCGGCTCGGGGCCGGTGGGCGCGGCGAGGGCGGCGGGCGGCGACCTCCGGACCGGCGTACCGGCCCGGCTGGACCGGCTGCCCTGGTCGAGCTGGCACTGGCGGATCGTCATCGGCCTGGGCACCGTGTGGATCCTCGACGGCCTCGAGGTGACGATCGTCGGCAACATGGCCGGGCGGCTGTCCGAGCGGGGCAGCGGCATCGCCATCAGTTCCGCGCAGGTCACCACCTGGGCGGCGGCGCTCTACGTGGCGGGCGCCTGCTGCGGGGCGCTGTACTTCGGCTGGCTCACCGACCGGCTGGGCCGCAAGCGGCTGTTCCTGGTGACGCTGTCGGTCTACCTCGCCGCCACGGCCGTCACCGCCCTCTCCTGGACCGCCTGGTTCTTCTTCCTGTGCCGGTTCTTCACCGGCTTCGGCATCGGCGGCGAGTACGCGGCCATCAACTCGGCGATCGACGAGCTGATCCCGGCCCGGCTGCGCGGCCGGATCGACCTGATCATCAACGGCAGCTTCTGGATCGGCGCGGCGCTCGGCGCCTTCGCCTCGATCGCACTGCTGAACACCGCGCTGTTCGCCACGGACGTGGGCTGGCGGCTCTCCTTCGCGATCGGCGTTGTACTCGGTCTGGTCATCCTGCTGGTGCGGCGGCACGTGCCGGAGAGCCCGCGCTGGCTGTTCGTCCACGGGCGGGCCGAGGAGGCGGAACGGATCGTCCGCGATGCCGAGCGGAGGGTGGAGGCCGAGACCAGCGAGCCGCTGAGCACGCCCGGGGAGACCATCGTGATCCGGCAGCGGCCGCCGCTCGGCTTCCTGACGGTCGCGCGTACGGTGCTGCGGCGCTACCCCAGGCGGACGGTGCTCGGCCTGGCCCTCTTCGTCGGCCAGGCCTTCCTCTACAACTCTGTCACCTTCGGCTACGCCGTCATCCTGACCACCTTCTTCTCCGTGCCCACCGGCGACACCGGCTACTACTTCGCGGTCATCGCGGTGGGCAACTTCCTCGGCCCGCTGCTGCTGGGCCACCTCTTCGACTCGGTGGGCCGGAAGCCGATGATCGCCGGAACGTACCTGGGTTCAGGGGTCCTGCTGTTCGGCACCGCGTACCTGTTCCAGCGCGGGTGGCTGGACGCGGTCACCATGACCGCCTGCTGGACGGCCGTGCTCTTCCTCGCCTCGGCCGGGGCGAGCGCCGCCTATCTGACGGTCAGCGAGATCTTCCCGCTGGAGACCAGGGCGCTGTGCATCGCCTTCTTCTACGCGGTCGGGACGGCGATCGGCGGGATCAGCGGCCCGCTGCTCTTCAACGGCCTGGTGAGCAGCGGCACTCCGGCCGACACCACGCTGGCGTTCTGCGTCGGCGCCGCGCTGATGGCGGCGGCGGGATGCGTCGAGGCCGCGATCGGCGTCCGCGCGGAACGCCGCAGCCTGGAGTCGCTGGCCGCACCGCTCAGCGCGGTGAGCGTCGATCGGGAGCACGGGGAACCGCGCGGGTGACCTCCGAACGCCTTGGGCCGGGCCGGAGCGCCGGGGTGCGAGGCGCCGGCCCGTGGGGCCGCAACGGGTGGGGCCGTCCACCGGTCGCGGGCCGCACGGCGTCCTGGTGCCGGGCGGGTCAGACCTCCAACTCCGCCTCGATGCGCTTGAGTTGGTGCCGCGCCATGGCCAGGTTCGCACGGTTGCGGTCGAGCGCGAGGTAGAGGAAGAGGCCCTTGCCGGAGCGGCTGGTGAGCGGCCGGATCACGTGGTACTGGGCGCTGAGGGTGATCAGGATGTCCTCGATCGTGTCGTTCAGGTTGAGCATCTCCATGACCCTGGCCTTGGCCCGGATCACGTCGGTGTTGCCGGCCGCCGCGACGTTGAGATCGAGCGTGCCGTCACCGCCCAGCGTGCCGAGCGCCATGCCGCTGCCGTAGTCCACGAGCGCGACGCCGATGGCGCCTTCGATGGAACTCATGACGTCCTTGAGGGCGGTCTCGGTGTTCGCCATCGGTTGGTCTTCCTTACGTCGTAGGTGGTGTGGGGCGGATCCGCGCCCGACCGGGCGGACGGGACAGGCCTGCCGAAGGAGGCCGGCCTGCGGGAGGGGGAAAGTCAGGAAGGAAGGCGCCCGAGCGCCGTGTCCGCGAGGGCCGCGATCCGGGCACCGGCCTTGCGCGCCTCCAGGTGCAGCCGGCCCACGTTGGCCTCGGGCCCGGCGAGCAGGGTCAGCACCACGAAGGCGCCGACCGCGTAGGTCGCGGTGTACCCGAACTCGCCCCGGGTCAGCAGCTCGCGGAAGCCACCGCGCCCGGTGGCCTCGGTCAGTCTGGCGCCGACGCCGAGCGCGGCGGCGGTGAGCGCCGCGATTCCCTCCGGTTCAAGGTCGGTGGTGTCGTGGGCGACCACCAGGCCGTCCGTGGTCGCGACCAGCCCGCCGGCCAGGTGCGGGATCCTGGCGCGCAGACCGCGGAGTTCGATCAGCACCTCGTGCTCGGATATCACGGACTGCCTCCTTCCGGTGAGTTGGCGAAACGCGCGTTTCATTCGGCGGCCACCGTGCGCGGGACGGGCCGGGCCGGACGGGGGAACGGAGCGGTCACAGACGGGCCTCCAGAGCCGCGCGGAGTCGGATCAGCAGGGCGAGTTCCGGGTTCGCCGAACCACCGTCCAGCCGGACCGGTCCGGCGGGGAGCGCGGTCGGCCGCACGACCGGCACGGCGGCCGCCGAGGCCCTCGGCTGCGCGCCGGGGCGGCCGAGGTCGTCCGGGTCGGACGGGCTCTGGACCAGCCCGGCGGCGGCGAGCCTGCGGACGTCCAGCAGCGTGGCGAACGCCGGACGGCCCAGCAGCCGGGCGATCTCCAGCGGTGTCCGCCGCCCGTCCGCGGCCTGCACGATGGCGCGCTGTGCCCGGCTCCACCGCACCGGGGCCGGATCCGCCGCGCCCGCGCTCAGCCGCAGCGGGGAACCGTCCAGTCGCGGGCACGGCCAGACCCGGTCGAGCAGCGCCCGCCGCCGGGCCACCGCGGCCCGCAGGGTCCGCACCTCGACCGAACGGATCGCACCGGTCCGCGGCCGTACGTCCGGCTGGAACCGGAACGGGCCGCTGTCCTGGGGCAAGGCGAGGAAGGCGGCGTCCGAGAGCGCGGTGAGGTGGCAGAGCTCCAGTACGCCCCGGCCCACCCAACCCGAGCCCAACAGGGCCTCCGGCAGCGGCTGTTCGCAGTTCCTGGACAGCTCCAGCAGGTCCTGCGCGGGGATCCGCCCGGAGCGGACCAGCAGGGTCGGCAGATCGAGTGCCCAGGCGCTCTCCACCTGCAGTACCGCGCCCTCGACCAGGTGGACCACGCCCGTGGTGCTCTGCACCGCCCCGGTACGGCCTTCCGCGGCGAGCGCCGCGACCACGTCGCCCAGTGTGCGGCCCGGCGCCAGGAGTTCCGGACGCCGACGGGGCATCAGGGGCGAGCGGGTCTGCGGATCCATCAGGCCAGCACCAGCCGTTCGGCGATGCCGCGCAGCCGCAGCCGGGCCATGGCCAGATTGGCGGTGCCACGGTCCAGCCTGAGATAGAGGAACGTGCCGCTCTCGAAGCCGGCCTCCACGAAGCGCAGCAGGTGGTAGCGGCCGGGCGAGGTGACGATGACGTCCTCGGCGAGGGTGGCGGCGGAGTCCGGGTCGGCGAAGGACGGGTTCTGGACGACGGCGCGGGCGAGTTCGGTGGCGTCGGCCGCGCCCGCGTCATGGTCGCCGGACGGGCCCTCCCCGGCCGCGCCGAGGGTCAGGCCACTGGTCCAGTCCACCAGGCTGACGCCCAGCGCTCCGGGTATGGTCATCGCTTCGACGAGACACTCGTCGATTCCCGCCAACTCGCTTCACCTCTTCGTACGAAGGCACGCGCGACCACCGCATGAGGACAGCCGGAACCACCGTGGTCACCTGCGGTAGCCCCGACGGCACAAAACGCTATCGTGTGCGGCAGCCGAACATGCGAGTTCCGGCAAACCCGTCTGGCATATGACCAATCTTTGACGCTGCGCCACCGTCGAATGACGTGAATCCAATGGCCCGGCAGCCGAGTTGATACCACGGCCGAGCGGTCTGGACCAGAGCCCGGGGCCGGGAGACGCCCGGCCGCAGTCGGCCGACCGGCGCTGTCGGGCGGGGCCCGGGTGTACCGACCACCGATGTCGCCGGGCCCGGGCGAGCCGCCACGGACGCCCCGGATCCGCCCGGCCGCCGGAGCTGGCCGGCCGCCGCACCCGCGAGGGGTGGGACGCTCGGTGGCCGGCGGGCGGACCGGGTGCACCCGGCCACCTGCCCGGTGCCCGCGTGCACTCGTTGGGCTCAGCCCGCCGCGCCGTCCGCGCCACGGGAACGCAGCCTGGAGCCGCGAGCAGGTACCCGGCCGAGGGATCAGCCGAGCGATCACAGGAGCCCGTCATGAACAATTCCGAGCCGCGCGCAAGCCGCCCCCCGCTCCGGCGGACGGCGGCCCGCCCCAGCACCGCGACCGGCCCCCGTACCGCGGCCGGGCTCCGCGCCGTGGTCGGCCCGAAGGTCCGGGCCGGTGCGCTGCTCGCGGTGGCCTGCGCCCTGACCGCGGGTGCGGCGGCGTGCGGTTCGGAGCACACCAAGGGCGGTATCAGCCCGACCGTGGTGTCGGCGGCCGCGGAGGCCTCCCGGCGGGCCGCCTCGGCCGCCGCGGAGGCTTCCGAGCTGGGCGGGCCCCAGGCGACCTCGGCGGCCTCGAACGCGGCGGCCCTGATCTCGCAGGCGGCCATGGCCGCCTCGGCCTCCGCCGCGTCGGCGGCGGCCGCGGTGCAGTCCCGGGCGGCGGCCTTCGAGTCCTCGGTGTCCGCCCAGGTGTCGAAGTCCAGGCAGATGGCGACCACCGCCCTGGCGGGCGTCTCCGGCAGCGGCAACGCACTCGGCGACGTGACCCTCACCGGGGTGCCGACCACCGCCTCCGACGGCTTCCCCGCGGTGGTCCTGACCGTCCACAACTCGACCTCGGCCAAGGCGAACTACGCGGCCCAGGTGGACTTCCTCGACAGCGCGGGCAAGACCGCCGAGTCGGTCGTGGTGGGCACCGAGGACGTGGCGCCGGGAGAGAACCGCACCGTCCTCGCACACGGCACCAAGCAGGCCACGGTCGCAACCGCCAAGGTGGCCAAGGCCCAGCGCTACTGAACCGGGCCCGGCCACGGCGACCAGGACCAGGCGTCGGGCGCCGCTCAGGACCAGGCGCGCTGGAACTCCTCCAGCCGCCGCGTCTCGTCGGCACTCCAGCCGGCCGGCGGGGCGATCCGCGCCCACGCGCCGGTGGGCAGCGTGCCGAACCGGTGGCCGAACCCGTCGGGGACGCTGTCGGCGGCCGCGAGGTCACAGGTCACCTGCCAGAAGGTGACCAGCGGATACCAGCGCATGGCGTCGGAGACGTCCGGGGCGCGCGGCCGGTCCAGCCAGGCCGGACGGCGCCAGATCAGACTCGGCTCCCACCAGGTCACCGGGTCGCCGCCGTTCTGCAGGTAGACCGCGCGCGGTGGCGCCCAGGGTGCCGGCGGCCGCTGGAGGTCACCGGGGCGCCGGGCGAACCTTACGGTGCGGCCGTCCTGGTAGACCGGCAGCCAGACCGGGCTGCCCGGGTCGCGGCCGTCGGTGACGGTCCGCCGGATCGGATTGTCGGGGGTCGGCCCGACCAGCAGCGCGCCGTCCACCTCGCGGGCCAGCTGGGCCACCCCGCCGGGGAAGGCCCGCTCGGTGGCGTACGAGCCGAGGCTCTCCCCCGCCACCAGCAGCCGGGGACGGGCGTCGGCCGGCAGCTGCGCCCAGCGCGTCCGGACGGCGTCGATCAGAGCCACCCCGGCATCACTGGCCTCGCCCTCGGTGAGGAAGGAGACCCAGCTGGGCAGGTACGAGTACTGCATCGCGACCAGGGCGCTGTCGCCGCCGTACATGTACTCCGGCGGCTTGGCGATCCGCTCGTTGACCCAGCCGGTCCCGGTGGTGCTGATCACCACCAGGACCCGGCGGGAGAAGGCACCGGTGCGCTCCAGCTCGCGCACCGCCAGCGCGGCCCGCTCGCGCAGGGTGCCGGCGGAGCGCAGGCCCACGTAGACCCGCACCGGGTCCTTGGCCGCCTGCCCGGTGAACCGGGTGATCTCGGCGGCGGCGGGCGCCTTCCCGATGAAGTCGCGGCCCTTGGAGCCGAGGCTGTCCCAGCTCTCCAGCGAGGCCGGGCTGCCCGAGAGGGTCGGCAGCGTCGGCCGGACGATGCCGGGCGAGGTACCGAGGTCGGTCGCCGAGGCGCCGCTCTCCACCGCGGCCAGCAGCCCTCGCAGCAGGAACCCCTGGACGAACCCGACCACCAGCACCACGGCCAGGACCAGCGCCACCGCCGCCGCCCACCGCGCCGGGAGCGCCCTGGCGGCCAGCCGGCCCAACTGCCTGGTGCCCAGCCGCAGTGCCCGGGCGACGAGCACGAACAACGCGAACAGCAGGACGGCCACCGGCAGCACCAGTGCCCACTGCCACCAGACCACCCGCGGGTCCAGCCGCACCGCCCGTCGCAGGTCACCCTGCCAGCGGACGCTCCACGCGGTGACGAACACGATCGCCGTGCCGCCCGCCCCGGCCAGCGCCGGCCAGCCCGTCCGGCGCAGCCGCTCGTCCGGGCGGAGGCCGCAGTGCCGGGCGATCAGTCCGATCAGGGCGCCGACCCCGTAGGCGATTCCCGCGGTGATCGCGCAGGCGGCGGCCTGCAGCCACCAGGGGCGCGGCAGCAGGGACGGGGTGAAGGCCAGCACATAGCCGATCACGGCGCCGACCAGCGCGCTCCAGGTCGGCGGGCGGCGCACCACCGGCCGGTGCGAGGGTTCGGGGAGGTGGCCCTGCTCGGCGGGTCCGGGCATCAGGCGGCGACCCGGCCGATGGCTGAACTGCCCATTTTCACCCCAGCTGTCGCGGTCCGTGTTCTGCGCAGTGGTCGCGGTTGTCCGCAGTGGTTCGCGGTCAGCGTCCTCCGCGGCGGATTCCGTGTTCTCCGCAGAGGATGGCGGATTCCGTGTTCTCCGCCGAGGATAGGGACGCTCAAGGCCCGCGCCGGTGAGGCACGGCGCATCGGCGTCCTGCCGAGTGGTCCGGCCGCGTCCGCCGGTGCAGCATCGTCACGTGGAAGGCACACGGCCGGCCCGCGTGCGGTGGCGGCGGCCGGCGGACGTCCGGCTCGCCCTCGGGGTCACCGTCGTGCTGCTGGTGCTGGTCAACCTCACCGTCCACCGGTGGGCGCCCGGCCGTGAGCTGCCGACGGCGGTGGCGGCGATGTGCGCTCTGCTGGCCGTCGAGTACTGGAGCGGCGGCGGCCGGGCCGAA
This sequence comes from Kitasatospora sp. HPM-01-4, assembly GCF_051374625.1. Classification (NCBI taxonomy): domain Bacteria; kingdom Bacillati; phylum Actinomycetota; class Actinomycetes; order Kitasatosporales; family Streptomycetaceae; genus Kitasatospora; species Kitasatospora sp. HPM-01-4. The sequence goes on from NZ_JBPQGP010000005.1 coordinate 585,228, forward strand.
CTGGGCCTCGGTGCGGGGACGTTGGGGCGCGGCTCGCGCTGGGCGCTCGCCTGCGTCGGTGTGGTCGCGGCGGTCTATCTGGCCGCCGCCCTGCTTCCGGCGACCCGGCCGCTGTTCCAGGACACCCGCAACAGCGGCCTGAGCGGCGGGGACATCGCCTACCGGGTGCTGGTCGCGGTCCCGGTCGGCACCGTCGCGCTGGAGGAGCTGGCCTTCCGGGGCGTGCTCTACGGGCTGGGCCGCCGCCGCTGGGGGCACCGCGGGGCGACGGCGTTCTCCTCACTGCTCTTCGGCCTGTGGCACATCCTGCCCTCGCTGCACCTGGCCGGTGAGAAGCCGGCGCTCGGCACTCTGCTCGGCGGCTCCTCCGCCAGCGCGCTGCTGGCGGATGCCGGAGCGGTGCTGTTCACGGCGGTGGCCGGGGTGCTCCTGTGCGAGTTGCGCAGGCGCAGCGGCAGCCTGCTGGCCCCGGCGGGACTGCACTGGGCGGTCAACTCGCTGGGTTATGTCACCGGGTTCCTGCTCCGCTGATCCCGCGTCCGCCGACCCCGCGGGCCCGCCCGGCCGGGCGCGGCGCGTCTTCGCGTCGGCCGGCCCGGCGCCGCTAGCGGTGGCGGTGGCGGGTCCTACCGGGGCTCACCGAAGGGCTGCGGTCCGTCGGCGGGCCGCAGCAGCCCCGTCAGCACCCGGGTGAGCACCCGGTCGAAGACCGGCTCCCCGGCCCCGGGGGTGCCGGCCGCCAGCGCCCCCGCCAGATGGGGGTGCCCTCCCTCCGCGGCGACGTAGGCCAGGTAGCCGGCCTGCGCCCGCTGCCACTGCCGCAGGCCGTCGCTCGCGAGCTCCTGGGTGAGTTCCATCCGGGCCAGCAGGGCGACGGTCGCGTTGAACACGGCGACCGCCTCCAGCTTGGCCTGCGGGCCGAGGTCGAGGCCGGCCAGGGCGGCCAGGGCCTGCTCCAGATAGTCGACCGCGTTCGGGCCGAGCGGCGGCCTGGTGGTGGTGATGTCGAGCATCCAGGGGTGGCGGCGGTAGATACCCCTGGCCTGGTGGGCCAGTTGGAGCAGGTCGTCGAGCCAGTGCCGGCCGGCCAGGGCCGAGTACTCGAACTCGCCGTTGACCCCGTCGGCCATCAGCTCGATCAGTTCGTCCCGGGTGGCCACGTAGCGGTAGAGCGAGGCGGGTCCGGTGCCCAGCGCATCGGCCACCGCCCGCATCGTGACGGCCGCGAGCCCGTCGGCGTCCGCGAGCGCGATGCCGGCGGCGGCGATCCCCGCCCGGGTGAACTCGGGTGCCGGGCCGCGTCCCGCACGCGGGGGACGGAGCCAGATGCTGTCGCCGCTGCCCTCGTTCACTGCACCTCTCCACTTCTGCGAACGCCGTGTGCAGTATCTTAGGCACCAACAACTGCGAACAATGCTCGCAGTGGGAGAGGAGTCAGCCATGCCCGCAGAACCGCCGTCCACCGCAGGGCGATCGGCGCACTGGACGCCGACCCGGTACGCGCACAACGGCGCCGTGGACCTCGCCTACGACCGCCTGGAGGGCTCGCACGGCGAACCGCTGCTCCTGGTCATGGGACTGGCCGTGTCCCGCTACTGGTGGCCGGCCGGGCTCTGCCAGGCCTTCGCCGACGCGGGCTTCGCGGTGGCCCGCTACGACCAGCGCGACGCCGGCGATTCGACCCGGATGCCCGCCACCCCCACCGGCAACCCCTTCAAGGCGCTCTTCGGCAGGCGCGGCGAGGCCTACACCTCCGAGGACATGACCGATGACGCGATCGCCGTCATGGATGCGCTCGGCTGGGAGCGGGCCCATGTCCTCGGCCACTCGCTCGGCGGGCTGATCGCCCAGCGCATCGCACTGCGCCACCCCGACCGGGTGCTGAGCGTCACCTCCTCCGCCGCCCTGCCGAGCGACGTCTCCGGTCTGCGGGTGCTCCGCCACCTCAGGTACGGCCTGCTCGCCAAGCTGGTCGGGACCAGGTTCCCCGAGGGCCGCGAGGGCGACATCGAGGCCTCGCTCGCCGTCTGGCGCGGGGTGGCCTCCCCCGGCTACCCGTTCGACGAGGAGGCCGCCCGCGCCTGGGTCGAAGCCGAAGCGGACACCGGGCCGCGCGACCAGCAGGCCCAGAGCCGGCAGATCGGCGCCCAGTGGCACGGCCCCCGGCTGCGCGAACTTCGCCGGCCCACCCTCGTGCTGCACGGCGAGCAGGACCCGATCCTGCGCCTCAGCGCGGCCCGGGCCACCGCCCGGACGGTACCCGGCGCCCGCCTGCTCACCCTCCCCGGTGTCGGCCACGACCTCCCCGCCGCCCTCTGGCCGACCGTCGCCCGCGAGGTCCGCAGGACGGCCGCGCTGGCGTCACCCGGAGGGACCGGGGTGAACTGACGGGGCCTGAGCGCACGGCGCGACCGCGGGCCCACGGCGCTCTCCCGCCCCGGGGACGCGAGAACCCCGCGTCCCCGCAGCGGACTGGTCGCACCGGACCCGCACCGGCTACGGTCATCGCGCAAGCCTGTACGGACCCTCGCCGGCCACTTCACGAGTGGGCGGCCAACCGCACCGGGAGCCGATAGCCGTGCCGACGAGTTCCGCCACCGAGTCCTACCGCGCAGCGCGTGACCTGCTGCTCCGGCTGTCCGGTCAACACTCCGCCGCGGTCCGGGAGTTCGAATGGCCGGCGCTCGGGGGCCGGTTCAACTGGGCCGTCGACTGGTTCGACGCCATCGCCCGCCGCAACCACCGCACGGCGCTGTGGATCGTCGAGGAGGACGGGCGCGAGGCCCGGTACAGCTTCGACGAACTGGCCCACCGCTCGGACCAGGTGGCGCACTGGCTGGCCGCCCGGGGCGTGCGGCAGGGCGACCGGGTGCTGCTGATGCTCGGCAACCAGGTCGAGCTCTGGGAGTCGGTGCTGGCCGTGATGAAGCTGGGCGCGGTGATCATGCCGGCCACCACCGCCCTGGGCGCCGCCGATCTGGCGGACCGGATCGGGCGCGGCGGCGTCCGCCACGTGGTCGCGAACGCCGCGGACACCGCCAAGTTCGCGGCGGTGCCCGGGGGTTGCTCGCTCACGGTGGTCGGTGGAACGGCCCCCGGCTGGGCGCCCTACGCCGAGGCCTACCGGATCGCCTCGCCCGCCCCGTTCGAGACGCGGACCTCGGTGGACGACCCGCTGCTGGTGTACTTCACCTCGGGCACCACCAGCAGGCCGAAGATGGTCGAGCACACCCAGGTGTCCTACCCGGTGGGGCACTTGACGACCATGTACTGGATCGGCCTGCGCCCCGGCGACGTCCATCTCAACATCAGCTCCCCCGGCTGGGCCAAGCACGCCTGGAGCAGCTTCTTCGCGCCGTGGATCGCCGAGGCGACGATCTTCGTCTACAACTACTCGCGGTTCGACGCCGCCGCGATGGTGCGGCAGCTGCACCGGGCCGAGGTCACCACCTTCTGCGCTCCCCCGACGGTGTGGCGGATGCTGATCCAGACCGACCTGTCCGCCGGGCCGGGCTCGCTGCGCGAACTGGCCGCGGCCGGGGAGCCGCTCAACCCCGAGGTGATCGCGCAGATCGAGCGGGCCTGGGGGCTGACCGTCCGGGACGGCTTCGGGCAGACCGAGACCACCCTGGTGGTGGGCAACACCCCCGGCTCCCCGGTCAAGCCGGGATCGATGGGACGTCCGCTGCCGGGAGTTCCGGTGGTGCTGGTGGATCCGGTCAGCGGCCGGCCTGCCGAGGAGGGCGAGCTCTGCCTCGACCTCGGCGGCGAGCGCCCGCGCAACCTGATGACCGGCTACCTCGGCGACCCCGAACTCGACTCCGCGGTGACGGCGGGCGGTTACTACCGCACGGGCGACGTGGCGGTACGGGACGCCGAGGGCTACATCACCTATGTCGGCCGCAGCGACGACGTGTTCAAGGCCTCCGACTACAAGGTCTCGCCGTTCGAGCTGGAGAGCGTGCTGATCGAGCACCCTGCGGTCTCCGAGGCAGCCGTGGTGCCCGCCCCCGACCCGGTCCGGCTCGCCGTGCCGAAGGCCTACATCGCCCTCGCACCGGGCTGGGAACCCGACCGGGAGACCGCACTCGCCATCCTGCGGCACGCCCGGGAGAACCTTCCGCCGTATCTGCGGGTGCGCCGGATCGAGTTCTTCGAGCTGCCCAAGACCATCTCCGGGAAGATCCGCCGGGTCGAGCTGCGCGGGCGCGAGCAGCAGGCCGCGGACGCGGGCACGGTCCTCGGCCGGGAGTGGCGCGACGACCAGTTCACGGAACTCTGCGGCACGACGGGCTGACCCGGCGCGCACCGGGCGGAAGGCTCCGGCGTCAGTCCCGGCGCCGCAGCCGCAGCGCGAGCGCCGGGCACTGGCTCACCGCCCGGCGGGCCCCGTGCTCCTGCCAGCCGGCGACCGGCATGCTGTTCAGCTCCGGGTAGCCGTGCGGGCCGAGCCGGATCAGCTCGGGAGCCAGGACCGCGCACAGACCGTGGCCTGCGCACCGGGACCAGTCCACCTCCAGCCGCATGCCCTCCTCACGCGGAAGCGGCAGCACCCCGCGCACCGGGCGTCCGCAGCCCGGTCCCGAGAAGTGCGCGGCCACGTCGTCGGCGAACACGTCCAGCGCCGACAGCACGAAGCGGGCGGTGCCGTCGGGGTGCGCGCAGGCCCCTCGGCCCTGGGCGGCCGCGAGGGCGTACCGTGCCGCCTCCGCCGCGGCCGGATCGGCGGCCCCGGCGGCCAGGGCGCCGAGTGCCTCGGCCGCGTCGGGCAGACCCCGCTTGCACGGCCCGCACTGCCCGGCCGACTCCGCCGCCAGCCAGGCCGCCACCCGGGCCACCTCACCGAGCGGGCAGGTGTCGGCGGGGAGCGGGACGATCGCGCCGGCGCCGAGCGTCCCGCCGAGCTCGGCGAGCCCGGCACGGGAGAGCGGAGCGTCCACGGCGTCCCGGGGGCGCAGCCAGGCGCCGTGGTAACCGCCCACCAGCACCCCCGTGCCCGGCGCGGCGCCGCAGCCCGCCAGCACCGTCCCCAGCCGGGACCCGACGGGCGCCTCGACCACCAGCTGTTCGGCCTCGGGCCGGTTGACGGTCAGCAGGAGCGTCCCCGGCTCACCGGCGGTGCCGGCGGCGGCGTAGGCGTCCGGGCCGAGCCGGGCGGCGAGGGCCAGCTGCGCCCAGGTCTCGGCGTTGGACAGCAGGGTCGGACGCCCGCGCACGCCGCCCGTCCCGCCGTCGGCCGCGCGGGCCTTCAGCGGCGGCGGCACGGCGGGCAGTCCGTTGACGCCGCGGATCAGCGCTCCGGCCTGGCCGGAGACGAACCGCTCGGGCAGGCACACGGTCCGGGCCGGGCAGGGCAGATCGCGCCGCTCGGCGAGGGCGGCGGGGATCGAGACCTCTCCCGGTCCGCCCGCGGCGACACCGATCACCAGCTCCTCGGCACCGAAGGCCGCCGCGGCCAGGCAGGCGCCGTCCAGCACCAGGTGCGGGAGGCGGGCCAGCAGCATCCGGTCCTTGGCGCTGGGTGGCTCGCCCTCGGTGCCGTTCACCACGACCACGAGCGGGGCGCCGGTGCGGTCGGCACCGGCCAGCGCGGCACGCGCCTTGCGGGCGAAGGGGAAGCCCGCACCGCCGCGTCCGCGCAGGTCGATGCCGTCGGCCAGGGCCATCAGGGCGTCGCGGGTGGCGTGCGGCAGCGGCCCGTGGACGCGGGTGTGCGCGGCGAGGTCGAGGCGCTGGAGCCGGTCGAGACCGGCGGTCAGCCGGGCGGTCCCCAGATGCCGGACCGCCGGTATCTCCAGGACGGCGCTCATCGGCTGCCTCCCGACCACTGCGGGCCCTGCTGCCCGGACCTCGGCCTGGGCACCACCCGGCCCGGCTGCGCGAGGTCGGCCCAGGGTACGGGCCTGGCGCCGCCGAAGCCCCGGGCCTGCCGGGCGTGTCCCACATGCGGCACCGACAGGTCGGCGAGCGCCGCCGGGGACGGGGTCGCGGGCTGGTAGGCCTTCGCACCGCGCCTCAGCCGGCCGAGGCTGCCCCGGCGTCCGAGGAAGCCGAGGCCGCGTACCAGCAGGGCGAGTGCCAGGCCGGCGGCGCACAGGCCGTAGCCCCACAGTACCCAGGCGTGTGCCGGCCGCCCCGCCGTCAGCCCGTGCACCAGGGCGGCGGGCCAGCAGGCGTAGGCCGTGGTGTGCAGCACCCGCCAGAGCCAGGGGCGGCGGCTGCCGGCGAACCGGCCGCGCACCGCGCCGGTGGCCGCGACGAGGACCAGCAGGTCGGCGGCGAGGGTGCCCAGGCTCACCGCGAGGGCGGCGCCGCCGGTGAAGGGGAGCACCGCGGCGGACACTCCGGCGTGCCGCTCCGCGACCTTGACCGCGATGTGCGTGCCCAGGAACCCGAGCGCCGCGACGGAGGTGGCCCGGTGCACCGACTGGACGGCGACCCGCAGCCGTGGCGTGAGCACCAGCCGGTCCGTGGCGGCCAGCCCGCACACCACGGCGGCGGTCAGCGCGAGCAGGGTGAAGACCCCGGCGAAGTAGTCCAGGAAGGCCATCGCCCGGGCCGCCGCCACGGTGAGTGCTCCGTCGAGCGGGCCGCCCACCGCCCCGAGGAGTTCCGCCCCGGCCACCGCCGCCCCGCCGACCAGCAGCGCGGCCACCGCACCCCGGACCAGGTGGCGCCGGTACCGGCGGGTGGGTGCACGGCGGCTATGTCGTGGGCGGGCTGACATGAGGGACCTCCGGACGTCTGGCCCCCTGAGCTCCCGGACCCCCGCCTCCGGGCAAGCGCCGTCGGTCACGGGACCGTCGGCGCTCAGCGATGAGCCCTCATTGTTAGCGGACCGTCAAGGCCCTCGCAACAATCCGGGGTGCGCCGTAACCAGGCTCACACCGCACCGCCGCGCGCGGCTCTCGCCCGGAAACCGGCGCCCTGCCGTCCACCTCACTCGTGCGAGTGATAGTCCGTGTCCCTCCAATCGGAGCAGGGCCGCCTGCCATAGCGTTTCGCCAACGAACCTTCATCTCTGAACCGCGTCAACGGAATTGGAGCACCGAGCCAGATGACCGACGAGATCGCCCGCACCGCGGTCCATCCCGCCATCAAGATCACCCGGATCGGAAACCCGCCGGCGAAGCACCTCGCCTCCCCCGAGACCCCCGAACCCGAGCCACGGAATCCCGGTTTCCACGAGGAATCCGCCGGCGCGACCAGGCGCGCGATGGCGCCTTTCAGGATCCAGTGCCACAGCGCGGCCAATCGGATCGTATCCAAACTTGCCATCGGCGGATCCGGCACCGACCGGAACGCACACCCGGCGAACGGAATGACGGCCCGGCGCCGGTTCCAGCCCGCCGCGGATGCTTGCGGACCGGTGCCCGCCAGGCCCTCCGAATGGAATGGCGCAAGGCTCTCCGAGTGGTATGGGGCAATGCCCTCCGGACCACGCGGCAATGGGATCACCGCCGGCCCCCGCAAGGATCCGGCGACGGCCGGCCGCATCGACGGTGTCGCGCCCTGTGGCGGCGGCGTCTGATGCGCCACCGTCCGATGCACCAGCGCGTGCTGCACCAGAGTCCGCTGCGACAGGGCCTGGCGACCGAGCGGCGCTCCGACGGCGACGGCCACTACGACGTGGTGGTCGCCGGCGGCGGGCCGGCCGGCTCGGCCGCCGCCCTGACCCTCGCCCGCGCGGGCCGCAGGATCCTGCTCGCGGACGCCGGGAGCGGGCCGCCCAAGGTCGGCGAGTCCCTGCCGTCGGCGGCCCGGGCGCTGCTGCACGACCTGGGCGCCGGTGAACGGCCGGTCGCCGCAGGTCACTTGACCCGCCACGCCAACCTCTCCTGCTGGGGATCGACAGCACTGGGCCGTACGGACCTCGCCGGTGACCCGCACGGTCCCGGCTGGCACCTGGACCGTGCGCGATTCGACCACTGCCTGCGCGAGGCCGCCCGAGCCGCCGGCGCCGAGTCGGCCGAGCACACCAGGGTGAGGGTGAAGCTCCGTCTGCCGGACGGGAGTTGGCTGGTCTCGCTACGCGGTCCGGCCGGAGAACGGACGGTGCGGTGCGACTGGCTGGTGGACGCCAGCGGCCGCCGACGGGCGATCGCCTCCGTCGGCCGGGCCACCGTCCGCCGCACGGACCACCTGATCGCCGCCTGCCTGGAACTCGCCCCCGACCCCACCGGCCGGGCGGCCGAGACCACCGCACTGGTCGAGTCCGCCGAGGACGGCTGGTGGTACACCTCGCTGCTGCCCGACCGCCGGCGCCTGGTGGCCTACTTCACCGACGCCGACCTCGCCCCGCCCGCGCTCCGTGACCGCGCGGACTTCGGCCGGCTGCTGCGGCGGACCCGGCACATCGCCGCCCGGGCCGGCGTGCATCCACTGCCCGCCGGCGCACTGCCCAGACGGGCCCCCGCCCACTCCTCCCACCTCGACCGGCCCACCGGTGACGGCTGGATCGCCGTCGGGGACGCCGCCGTCGCCTTCGACCCGATCTCCTCCCAGGGCATCCTCACCGCCCTCCGTACCGGTATGGCCGGGGCCCTGGCCCTGGCCGCCCACCTCGACGGCGACGCCGGTGCCCTGGAGGAGTACCGCGCCGGCGTGGCCGCGATCCTCACCGCCTACCGGCGCGACCACCACTCGGTCTACCGCCGGGAGAGCCGCTGGAGCGACCGGGTCTTCTGGCAGCGCCGGCACCGGCCCGCGCCACACCCCGAGCCGGTCACGGACGGGCTCTCCTGACGGACCGGAGGTTCCGCGGCCCGGTCGGACGACCGGGCCGCCGGCCGGATGCCGCGGCCGTGGGTGGCGGCATCACGGCCGGTCGGGTCCGCGCGGGTAGCCGTAGGCGCCGTGGAGGCGGACGAAGTAGGCCGGTGCGAGGATGCGTTCGCGCTCCAGCCCGTCGGCGGTCCGCCGGAAGGACACCACGTCGTCCCGCCCGCCCGGTCCGATCGGCTGGACCAGGCGGCCGCCCGGCCTCAGCTGTCCGACCAGCGGCGCGGGCACCTCGGGGTAGGCGGCCGACACCAGCACCGCGTCGAACGGCGCGCGCTCCGGTACCCCCAGGCTGCCGTCGCCGACCAGCAGCTCGACGTTGCGCACGCCCTGCCGGTCCAGGTTCCGGCGTGCCTGAGCCACCAGGTCGGGCCACAGGTCGATGCTCACCACGTCGGCCGCCAGGCAGGCGAGCAGCGCCGTCTGGAACCCGAACCCGGTACCGACCTCCAGCACGTGCTCGGTACCGGTGAGGGCCAGTCCTTCGATCATCCGTGCCGACAGCGACGGCTGGGTGGTCACCTGTCCGTGCGGGATCGGCACCGGTCGGTCCCGGCCGGCCGAGTGCCGCTGCGCGGGCGGGACGAACCCACTGCGCGGGATGGCGCCGAGTGCCGCGAGCAGCCGCTCGTCCCGTACGCCCGCGGCACGCGCGGCGCGCACCAGTTCGCCGCCGTCCGCCGCTTCCACCGCGCTCACCCTCCACGGCCGGGTCAGCCCTTGACGACACCCAGTGGGACCAGGCGGGCGACGACCCGGGCGAGTCCGGCGCCCTCGGTGACGGCGGCGACCTCGTCGACGTCCTTGTACGCCTGGGGTGCCTCCTCCGCCAGGCCCCGCCAGGACGACGGGCGCACCGCGATGCCGCGGGCCTCCAGTTCGCCGCGCAGCTGCTCCCCGCGGACCATGTGCAGCGCGTGGTGACGGCTCCAGACCCGGCCCGCGCCGTGGCAGGCGGAGTTGAAGGCGTCGTTGCCCGGCAGACCGACCATCACGTACGAGGCGGTTCCCATGGTGCCGGGGACCAGCACCGGCTGGCCGGCCCCGGCGAGGTCCGCCGGCAGGCCGGGGTCGCCGGGCGGCAGGGCCCGGGTGGCGCCCTTGCGGTGGACGCACAGGCGCCGGTGTGCGCCGTCGATCCGGTGCGTCTCCAGCTTGGCCATGTTGTGGGAGATGTCGTAGACCAGGTCGAGTCCGACCCCCGCCGCCGTGGCGAAGGCGCGGCGGGCCGCCTCGGAGAGCAACTGCCGGTTGGCGCGGCCGTAGTTGGCGGCGGCCGCCATCGCACCGAGGTAGTCGCGGCCGGGCGGGGAGTCGACGGGGGTGCAGGCCAGCTGCCGGTCGGGGACGGAGATCCGGTAGCGGTGCAGCGCCCGGTCCATGGCGTGGACGTGGTCGGTGCACACCTGGTGGCCGAGGCCGCGCGAGCCGCAGTGGATCATGACGCACACCTGGCCGGCCCGCAGCCCGAACGCGGCCGCGGTGTCCGGATCGTAGACCCGGTCGACCGCCTGGACCTCCAGGAAGTGGTTGCCCGAGCCCAGACTGCCGACCTGCTGGAGCCCCCGCTCGACCGCCCTCCGGCTCACCTGGCCGGGGGCGGCCCCGTCCAGGACCCCGTAGTCCTCGCAGCGGTCCAGGTCGCGCGGCACGCCGTGGCCGTGCTCGACCGCGTACCGGGCGCCGCCGACCAGCAGTTCGTCCATCTCCTCGGGGCCCGAGAGCTTCCACAGGCCGCCGCGCCCCATGCCGCGCGGGATAGCGGTGTCGAGGATGTCCATCAGCCGCCGCAGCCGGTCGCGGCCCAGGTCCGCCCGTACCACCCCGGCGGCCAGCAGCCGCACCCCGCAGGAGATGTCGAAACCGACACCGCCCGGTGAGATGACCCCGCCCGCGTCGACGTCGGTGGCGGCGACCCCTCCGATCGGGAAGCCGTAGCCCCAGTGCACGTCGGGCATGGCGAAGGAGGCGCGGACGATACCGGGCAGCGTCGCCACGTTCGCCACCTGCTCCAGTGCCCGGTCCCCCGCCGCCTGCGGCACCAGCGCCTTCGAGGCGAACACCACCCCGGGAACGCGCATCTGCTCCCGCTGCTCGATCCGGAGGCGGTACGGACTCTCCTCCACCAGTACGACCTCCACGTCCCTCACCTCCAGTCGACCGTCAGCCGTCCGCCGCGCTCGCCCACCGCGGTGCCGAACTCGGCGCAGGCGCCGGTGAAACGCTCGCGGATCCACTCCAGTTCACCGCCGCGGGCCACCCGGGTGTAGCAGTAGTCAAGGAACAGCGGCAGCGCCTCCAGCGCCACCGGTGCCAGGTGGGCGGGGTCCGGGCCGTCCAGGGTCACCAGGAAGAGCAGTCCGTGGTCGTTGCGGAGCACGGGGTCGACGGCGTAGTCGTCGACGAAGTCGCCCATGTCGTACAGGATCCGGTCGGTCACCCCGTGGAAGACGTGGGACGAGTGCCCGGCGACCAGCGTCGCTCCCGCCGCGAGCAGCTCCTCCGCCGCGGGCGGCACATGGCGGGGCGGCCGGGTGGTCATGTTGGGCCCCCAGTGCGGGGTGACCAGCACGGCGTCGGCCTCGGCGGCGGCCCGGGCGACCAGCTCGGTAAGCCAGCCGGGGACGCCCCGGTAGAGGTCCGCGAAGGCCACCCCCGGGCGGTCGTCGCGGGCGGCGAACTCCTGTGGGTCGTCCGTGACACCGACCACGGCGAGCCGCACCCCGCAGGCTTCCAGCACCGCGAACTCGCGGGCCGCCGTCAGGTCCGCGCCGGCGCCCACCGCGCGGAGGCCCGCCTTCTCCAGCAGCTCGCGGGTGTCCGCCAGGGCGTCGAAGCCGTAGTCCAGGGCGTGGTTGTTGGCGAGCGTCACGCAGTCCACGCCGAGCTCCGCGAGGACGGTGGCGGCGGCGGGCGGGGCGCGGAAGAAGAACGCCTTGCCCGGGTCGGGCCAGCGGTGCCCGCGGCCGGAGACGCAGCACTCCAGGTTGAGCACGACCAGGTCGGCCCGCGCCAGGGCCACCCGGACCGCCTGGGAGAACAGCGTCCCGGGCCCGGGCGAACGCCGCAGCTCCTCGGCCACGCCGCGGCCGAGCATCGTGTCACCGGCCAGAGCCACCGTGAGCGCCATCGCCTCGGTCCGCCTTCCGTTCCCCGCTCAGACGTCGACGGTCACCCGGCAGCGCCAGCCGCCGGGGCCGCCCCGCAGCTGGAGGCCGTGCAGCGAGACCGCCTTGGGCACGGCGCCGACCAGCCGGGCCGCGCCGATGTCCGCCATCCGGAAGCTCACCGACAGCGAACGGCCGTCCCCGGCCGGCCGGATCCCGCCCACCTCCGCGGCGAGCGGCACCTCGCCGTCGGCGTCCATCCGGTAGATGACCTCCTCCAGGACGGAGACCAGCAGGTCCTCCTCGGTCCTCGCCGTGACCGCGTACTCGCGGTCGCCCACGGCCTCGGCGCCCGAGGTGTCGGCGAAGCCCTCCACCAGGGCCCGCACCGCCTCGCCGATACAGCCCTCGGCGCTCGGCGACCACGCCTCGACGCACAGGTCCGCCGTGTGCGGCACGGTCCGGTGGCCGCTCCCGGGGTGCTGCCGCTCAGCGGCTTCCCGACTCTCCACCATCGGCGCCTCTCCGTCCGTTCCCCGGCCCCCGGTGCGCGCCCCACCCGTTCTTCCAGCCTGGTCCCGCCCGGCGGGGCGGGCAAGCCCGGGCCTCGGCGCACCCTGTGTCCCCGTACCGCCTCGGTCCGGCGGGCCCCTCGCCCACCCCCGGTAGCAGGGTGCCGCGCCCGGACCCGGCAGCCCCGCGTCCGACCCTGGCAGCAGGCTGCCGCGCCCGTTCACCGTCGTGGTCCGGAAATCCGTTGCGGCGGCCGGCGCGGTCCGGTAGACCGATCGGGCCGGGAGCGAGGGAATGGTGGCGGTGACGCCGCGGGATGGGGGCGATCGTGCTGATCAGGGCCGCGCGAACGGACGAGGCCGGGTTCCTGGGCGAGCTGGCGCTTCGGTCCAAGGCCTACTGGGGCTACGACGAGGCGTTCCTGGCCGCCTGCCGGGACGAACTGACCGTCCCCGCCTCAAGGTTGGAGTCGACCGCGGTGGCCGAGCGGGACGGCCGCATCCTGGGCTTCGTCACCCTGGAGGGAAGCCCGCCGGCGGGGGACTTGGGCATGCTCTTCGTCGAGCCGCACGCCATCGGGCAGGGCGTCGGCCGGCGTCTGTTCGAACATGCCGCCGCGACCGCGAGAGGCCTCGGCTTCACCCGCCTCACCGTCGAGGCGGACCCCCATGCCGAGCCCTTCTACCTGGCCATGGGCGCCACCCGGATCGGGACGGCCCCATCGGGTTCCGTCCCCGGGCGAAGCCTGCCCCTGCTCGCGGTCGACCTCATGGAGCACCCGGCCGGCGACCGGGACGCCCTCCGCTGACCGTTCCGTCCACCGCGTCCCACCGTGATCGGCGACAAGGCCGGTCGCCGTCGTCCCCGAAACCGGCAACCGACGTCCCCAGCAGCCGATCTGACGCAGTGTCACCCGGCGGGCTTCGCCTCGTCCGCCTCCGGCTCTGCCGCCTGCCCGGCCGGGAAGAGGATCGCGCTCATCAGATGGGGGCTGCGGCCGGGCTCCGGCCGGTTGCCCGACCGGGCCGCGAGGACGGCGCGCACCTCGCCGATCAGCTCGGCCAGCTCGCCGGGGCTGAGCCAGAGGACGCCCTGCCGGTAGCCGACCGAGTCCGCGGTCGGGTCGGCTCCGTCCCGGTCGAGGTAGGCGTTGAACTCGGCGAGCAGGGCGGCCATGGCGGCGGTGAACCCGCGACGATGGTCCTCCAGGGACATCGCCTCGGCCGCGTCGGCGCCCACGGCCGCCCGGTCCCGGCGCAGCCGGTAGTGGCGCTCGACGACGCCGCGCACGGGTTGCTCTTCGGCGACCTCCAGCACTCCCGCCTCGGCCAGCAGGCCGACGTGCCGGTACACGGTGGTCTTGGGCACGTCGGGAAGGCCCGCGCACAGCTCGGACGTGGTGCGGGTGCGAAAACCGGACATGGCGTGCACGATGCGCAGCCGCACCGGGTGGAGGAGAAGGTCAAGCTGGTCCATCCCTTGATGTTCCCAGATCTGGTAACGTTCCCAAAGTTGGGAAAATACGAGGGAGGGGAGCCCTGGCATGCCCGCGAACACACCGGACGCACCGAACACGCCGAACACGCCGGCCGCGTCGACCGAGTCGGCCCCGTCGGCCCCGTCGGCCCGGCTGAGCGAGGGGGCGGTGAAGCCGCTGCGCACACTGGACCCGGCCGGACCGCTGGACGACCTGGAATGGCTGGACGAGGCGATCGGCGACGCCAGGGTGGTGGCGATCGGCGAAAGCGCGCACTACAACGGCGAGTTCTACCGGCTGCGCCACCGCCTGCTGCGCTACCTGGCCGAGCGGCACGGGTTCAGCGCCTATGCGATGGAGACCGGGTTCGCCGAGGGATGGCTGACCGACGACTGGGTCCGAGGCGGGGAGGGCGGGCCGGGCCACGCCCAGGCGAACGGGATCACCTCGCTGATGGGGCTGTGGACGCCGATGCGCGCCCAGCTGGAGTGGATCCGGGAGCACAACCGCACCGCCGCACACCCCGTGGGCTTCTACGGGCTCGACCTGCCCGGCTCGATGGTGTCCCTGCTGCCCGGTCTTGACCTGGTGACCGCCTACCTCGCGCAGGCCGATCCCGAGTTCCTTCCCGACCCGGCCCTCCGGGAGACGGCCTCGTCCATCGCCGCCCCCTCGTCCTTCTCCGCGCCCGCGGCCGTCGCCGCCTACGGCGAGCTCACGCCGGAGTCCCGGGACGCGCTGACGGCCGGCCTGGCCGACCTCCTCGCGCGTATGACGGGCCGGCGCCTGGAGTACCTGCGGCAGGCCACCGCCGAGGCCTACGAGCGCGCACTGCAGGTGCTGCGCGTCACGGTCACCCTCGACTCGGGGTACCGGGAGATGGCCCGCGGCGACAGGCGCGGACTGATGCTCAACCGCGATACCGCGATGGCGGACACGGTCGAGTGGATCCTCCGCCGGGAGGGCCGGATCGTGCTGGCGGCCCACAACGGCCATGTGCAGCGCCGGCCCATCGCCATGCCCGGCATGGCCTCGGTGACACCGATGGGCATGCACCTGGCCGACCGGCTGGGCGACGACTACCTGGTCATCGGCACGACGTCGGGGACCGGTCAGATGCTCAACAACGGCGACGACTTCTACACCGGCACGCTCTTCACACCGCTGGACCCGCCTCAGCCCGGCAGCCTGGACGCGCTCATGGCCGCCAGCTGTGACCGGCCCTTCGCCACCGACCTCCGGCGGCTCTCCCCCGCCGACACCGCCACCGTCCAGGCGGCCTCCCGGCAGCGCGCCGGCATCGGCGACTTCTACTTCGACCAGAACCCGCTGGACGCCTTCGACCTCGTCGTCCACCTCCCGCATGTCACCGCGGCCGAGCCCGACGACGACGCCCTCGCCCACTCGCCCCACGACGTCCAGGAGGCGTTCTCCCGGTGGCGGAAGTAACACCCCGGCGCCACCGTCGGCCCGACATCGCGGGTGCCGTCTCCAGCGGCAGTGGAGACGGCACCGGCACGAAAACGGACGAACCCGCCCGGATCGCATGCCGCAGACGACTAGTCAACCCGATGTGAGGCCACGTCAAACTTCCACATGGTCAATGTTCAGACAAGTTTTGCCTTAAGAAGGGTGAACGCGCGTAGACTGCACCGCCAGCATGTCCCTCATGAAACTCAGGGGAATCCGGCCGAGCCGGACGAGCGCGCACCGACTGTTCCGGATGGCGGCGCTCTCGGGTGCGGGGGTACTGGCAGCCGCAGGGCTGGTGGGGGGCAGCGGGGCGGACACGGCCGCCGCGAGCTCCCATGCCTTCCACCCACCGAAGATCAAGCACGTCTGGCTGATCGTCCTGGAGAACAAGTCGTACGAGGCTTCGTTCACCGGGCTCAACCAGAACAGCTACCTGTGGAAGACACTGCCGCAGCACGGTGAACTGCTGCGCCAGTACTACGGAACCGGGCACTACAGCCTGGACAACTACATCAGCCTGGCCAGCGGGCAGGCTCCGGCACCGGACACCCAGGCGGACTGCCCGCAGTACAAGGACGTCTCCCCGGGCACGCCCGCGGCCGACGGCCAGGTGCACGCGAACTCCGGCTGCGTGTACCCGAGTTCGGTTCAGACCCTGTTCAACCAGCTGGACCAGAAGCGGCTCGGTTGGAAGGCCTACATGCAGGACATGGGCAACACGCCGGGCCGTGAGGACCCCTACGGCTGCGGAATCCCGGGGAACCCCGCGGGCGGCGGTGTCCCGGACCCGGGCGGCGCCACCGAGCAGGACCAGTACGTGGCGAAGCACAACCCGACCGCCTGGTTCCACGCGACGATGGACCACCCCAAGGACTGCGCCAGGGTCGTCCCGCTGGACGGCCGCCCCGCCGAGGCCGGACACCCGGCCCTCAGCGGCCTCGCCCAGGACCTGAAGAGCGAGAAGACCACTCCCGCCTTCTCCTGGATCACGCCCGACAACTGCTCCGACGCGCACGACTCCACCTGCAAGGGCGACAACGGCTCCGGCGACCCGAACAACCACCAGGGCGGCCTGTACGCCTCCGACCTGTTCCTGCAGAAGTGGATCCCCCAGATCATGGCCTCCCCCGCCTTCCAGGACGGCGGCCTGATCGACATCACCTTCGACGAGGCGTTCCCCCCGTACAAGGCGTACGGCAACTCCACCGGCGACTACACCGGCAACACCGACCCCAAGCTCAACACCCCGACCGACACCGCGCAGTCCGTGGTGGCCTGCTGCAACGAGCTCCCGGGGCCCAACACCACCCAGCCCGGTGACCAGGCCTTCGGCCAGGACACCACTCCCGGTGGCGGTATCACCGGCTCGGTCCTGCTGTCCCGCTACATCAAGCCGGGAACCATCAGCGACCAGCCCTACAACCACTACTCCTGGCTGCGCAGCATGGAGGACCTGTTCCACATCACCCGTGGCGGCGCCGACGGCCACGGCCACCTGGGCTACGCCGGCACCCCCGGCCTGCGCCCCTTCGGCCCCGACGTCTACAACAACCCCAGCGGCCGCGCGCTGCAGCCCGCCGCGATGGGCAGCAACGGCGTCTACTCGGCCACCTCGGGCCAGCCGCAGGACCAACCCGCCGAGCTCGCACCGGACTTCACCGGGGCGAGCGCCGCGCAGGACAGCCTGAAGCCGGGAGCCGGCAGGTGAGCAACCGCTCCACCGGCCGTGGCCGCGCCCTCCGTGGGCGCGGCCACGGCCGCCGCCGTACCGCGGGCCTCCTCCTGCTGCTGGGCCTGCTCGCCGGTGCGACCGGCTGCTCGGGCTCGGAGACCTCCGACGACGTGAGCCGTCTGGGCCGGGTGCCGATCCCCAGCGCGCCGGCGTCGCCGATCGTGCCCACCGCGTCCGCCGGTCATGCCCAACTGGTCGCGATGGGCGATGCCGTGGCACTCGACCTGGGTACGAGCCAGGGCCGGATCACCGCCACCGGCCCCGAGCTGGACCTGCCGGCCCCCTCGGCCGGGGCCGCCCCGCCCGACCGCTCCAAGGGCACCGTCAAGGTGCGGCTGCACACCACCGCGGGCAGCGTCGACCTCACCGCGGACGCCCTGGTACTGAGCGACGAGCTCGGCCATGCCGTGCCGTTCACCGCGGACCGGCCCTCGGCGACCGCGACCCCGGCGCAGGACGCGGTCCTCACACTCACCGCGGTGTTCGAGGCCGGGCACTCGACACTGAGCTGGCGGGTCTCCGGCAAGCCCCTGGCGACCTGGGACTTCGAGGTCGAGCTCGACTAGGCCCGGCACAGCGCCGGCCAGGCCGCGGCCGGGTGCCCGGACGCCGCGCACCCGGCCGGCGCCCGTCCCGCCCGCGCGTCGGGCGCGTCGGGCGCGCCGCCGGGCGACCGGGCGGAGTGCGGCGGCCCGGCGCGTTGGGCCATGCCGGTGAGTGTTCCCGCACCGGTCATCCAGGCGGGTCCGCGGGCCGCCCGGGCATGGTTCAGTGGCGACCGTACGACTGCGGCACGGGCGTCGGGTGGTGGGACAGGTGGCGGGTGAGGGCGGCTTCCCTTCGCGCGGGGTGTGGCGGCGGCCGGCCCTGCGCTGGGTCGACGTGCTGGTGGCAGCGGCGCTGATCTCACTGCTGTACGGCCTGTTGCGGCTCGCGCCCGGCCTGAACGCACCGTTCCTGCCGGACCAGGCACCGCCGACGGTGTCCACGGATCCGGCGAACCTGCCGTACTACGCGGTGCGTTCGCTGCTGCGGATGTTCGCCGCGCTGGTCGCCTCGGTGCTGTTCACCTTCGCCTACGCCACCGCCGCCGCCCGGCTGCGGCGGGCGGAGAAGGTGCTGCTCCCGGTGCTGGACATCCTGCAGTCGGTGCCGGTGCTGGGCTTCCTCTCGGTCACCGTGACGGCGTTCATCAACCTGTTCCCGGGCTCCACCTTGGGCCTGGAGTGCGCCTCGATCTTCGCCATCTTCACCGCGATGGCCTGGAACATGACCTTCGCCTTCTACGCCTCCCTGACGAGCCAGCCGCGCGAGCTCGACGAGGCGTCCCGGGTGATGCGGCTGACCAAGTGGCAGCGGTTCTGGCGGCTCGACGTGCCGAGCGGAATGATCCCACTGGTCTGGAACGGGATGATGAGCTTCGGCGGTGCCTGGTTCTTCCTGGCCGCCTCCGAGTCGATCAGCGTGCTCAACCACCACTACGCACTGCCCGGGATGGGCTCCTACGCCGCCGCGGCGATCGCCGACGGCGACCTGGGCCAGGTCGGCATCGCCATCGCCGTGATGGTGGTGATGGTGATCGGCGCGAACGTCCTGTTCTGGCGGCCGATGACCGCCTGGGCCGAGCGGTTCCGGGTGGAGGAGTCGGAGGCGGCCGAGCGCCCGCGCAGCGTGGTGCTCGACGTGCTGCGCCGCTCCAGCGTGCCGGAGCTGATCGGCCGCCCGCTGCGGCCGCTCGGACTCCGACTCGACCGGGGGATGCGGGCGTTCGGGCTGGCCGAGCACCCGCTGGCCCGCCCGGCGGCCCGCGAGCGCACCGGCGACGTGTTCTTCGCCGGCGCGGTGGCCGTGCTGGTGATCCTCGGGGCCTGGCAGGCCCTGGACTACGTCCAGCGCACGGTCGGACTGGGCGAGTTCGGGCACGCCCTCGCCCTGGGCGCGGCGACCTTCGGCCGGGTGGTGGTGCTGCTGGTGGCGGCCACCGCGGTGTGGGTGCCGATCGGGGTGTGGATCGGTATGAACCCGAAGGTCACCCGGTTCGCCCAGCCGGTGGTGCAGGTCCTGGCGAGCTTCCCGGCGAACTTCCTCTTCCCGTTCGCCACCGCGGCGTTCGTGGCGCTCGGCATCTCGCTGGACTTCGGTTCGGTCCTGCTGATGGCACTGGGCGCGCAGTGGTACATCCTGTTCAACGTCATCGCCGGCGCCTCGGCGATCCCCTCCGACCTGCGCGAGGCGATGACCGGCTTCCAGGTGCGCGGGCGGCTGCGCTGGCGCTCGTTCATCCTGCCGGCCGTCTTCCCCTACTACGTCACCGGAGGGATCACCGCCGCCGGCGGCGCCTGGAACGCCTCGATCGTCGCCGAGGTCGTGGAGTACGGCTCGCACCACCTGACCGCGACCGGCCTCGGCGCCTACGTCGCCGACGCCACCGGCATCGGCGACTTCCCCCGGATCCTGGTCGGCGTGACCGTGATGAGCCTCTACGTGGTCGCCCTCAACCGCCTGCTCTGGCGCCGCCTCTACCGCATGGCCGAGACCCGCTACGCACTCTGAGACCCGCTCGCTCCCCTGACCGGAGGGCCCGATGACCACCAGCACCCGCTCCACCATCGTCGCGGCCGAGGCGGTGACCAAGACCTTCACCACACCGGACGGGCGCGCGCTTCCGGTGCTGGAGGACATCAGCCTGCGGCTGTCCGAGGGCGAGATCGTCGCCCTGCTCGGCAAGTCCGGTTCCGGCAAGTCCACCCTGCTGCGCTGCCTGGCCGGGCTGATCGCCCCCTCGGCCGGCACCGTGGCCTACCGCGGTACCCCCCTGACCGCGGCCAACCCCGGCGTGGCGATGGTGTTCCAGTCCTTCGCCCTGCTGCCCTGGCTCACCGTCCAGCAGAACGTCGAACTGAGCCTGCAGGCACGGGGCGTGGCCGAGGGCGAACGGCGTGAGCGGGCCCTGAGAGCCATCGACCTGATCGGCCTGGACGGCTTCGAGGGCGCCTACCCCAAGGAGCTCTCGGGCGGCATGCGCCAGCGGGTCGGCTTCGCCCGCGCCCTGGTGGTCGAACCGGACGCGCTCTTCATGGACGAGCCGTTCTCCGCGCTGGACGTGCTGACCGCCGAGAACCTCCGCACCGAACTGGTCGGCCTCTGGGAGGGCCACGAGGCGCCGGTGAAGTCGATCCTGATCGTCACCCACAACATCGAGGAGGCCGTGCTGCTGGCCGACCGGATCCTGGTGCTGTCCTCCAACCCCGGCCGCATCCGCGCCGAGCTCACCGTCGACCTGCCCCGCCCCCGCGACCGCCGGACCCCGCAGTTCGAGGCGCTGGTCGACACCGTCTACGGCATCCTCACCGGTCGCGCCGAGGCCACCGCCGCCGCGTCCGGGCCCGCCGCCGGCCGGCCGACCGCGACCCCGATCACCGTCCCGCTGCCCGAGGCCAGCGTCGGCGGACTCGCCGGACTGCTGGAGATCCTGGTCGGCCGGGGCGGCGAGGACGGCCTGGCGGAGATCGCCGACGAGCTCAACTTCGAGGTGGACGACCTGCTGCCGCTGGTGGACGCCGCGGTACTGCTCGGCTTCGCCAGGACCGCCAACGCCCGGATCGAAATCACCGACTCCGGACGGGAGTTCACCGTCGCCGACATCCTCACCAGCAAGCAGCTGTTCGCCCGGACCGCCGCCCGCAACGCCCCTCTGGTCCGCGCCGTCGTCCAGGCCCTCACCGCCACCGACGACCGCACCATGCGCCGGGACTTCTTCCTCGACCTGCTGCGCCGGGGCTTCGACGCCGCCGACGCCCAGCGCCAGCTGGACATCGCCATCGACTGGGGCCGCTACGGCGAGCTCTACGACTACGACGCCCACGACACCCGGTTCACGCTGGAACCGGGCGCGGAGGCGGCACTCTGAGATCCACGGCGGGCCCTCGTCCGGGGAGTCGGCCCGCCCGGCGGGCCGGGCCTCACGCCGAGGGCTGGGCCTCGACGAACTCCAGCAGGTTGCCGACCGGGTCCTGGGTGTAGAAGCGGCGGGACGGAGGCAGGCTCTCGTCCCAGACCACCAGCGCACCGAGCGAGGCCAGGCGGGCGGCGAACTCGTCGATCTCGCTGACCGCCAGCCCCGGGTGGGCCTTGGTGGTGGGCCGGAAGCTCTCCTCGATCCCCAGGTAGAGCCGGACCCGGCCGCCGTCGGCCGCGAACCAGCAGCCGCGCCGGTCGGTCAGCGGCTGCGGCTTGGGGATCTCGGCCATCTGCAGCACATCGGCGTAGAAGGCGCGCAGCAGCTCCTCGCTGCCGGGCGGCGCGGCGAGCTGGACGTGGTCAAGAGCCGTGATCATGGAACGGGCTCCTCTCGGTTCGACGAATGGTCTTGGTGGGCCGGTCGGATCCGGCCGGTCCGGACCGACCGGCGACGGGGAGCGCGGCCTGCGGCGCCGCGGGCCCTGTCGCCGGTCGGTCTCAGCGGGTTCGGGTGGGCCGGACCGACGGCAGGTCCGCTCCCGCGGCACGCCGCCGGGCGGCGCCGGCCACGGCGCGCACCCCGGCCGGAACAGCGGTGAGCACGACCGCCTCGAGCAGCAGCAGGCCGAGCACGCCGATCAGCATCGTCCCCTCCGCGGTACGCGGGTGGAGCCTGGTCCTCGTCATCATCGTGATTCCCCTGTCGGTTGGCCGTGGTGGGCGGGTTCAGCCGTCCGAGTGCCGGGCGGCCTGGTCGGCGGCGACGGCGGCCTCCCAGCGGGCCCGTATCCGCTGCGGCGGGCAGGCGGGACGCTGGGCTGCGACGGCACTCAGGACGGGGTGATCGAGCGGACTCGCGGCCAGCCGCCCGGCCACCTCGGCCAGAACGGCGCGCACGCGACGGCGCGGGGAGCTGCTGGAGACGAACTCGACCTGGTGGAACGTGGCGAAGACGGACACGTCAACTCACCTTCGTGGACGGGCCGATGGGCATGCGAAGACACACCGCGGCCGGGGCTTTCGACGGTCGGCCGACGCCGTACCGCCGCGCCCTTGGCAGGCTGCACCCGGTGACGCGAACGCAGGAGAAGCGCGCAGAACGGGCGGCTACCGCATGCCAAGGAGGAACGAGGACAGACTGGGGTAAGGGCGACTGTGGCCCGGACTACTGCAATCCATGTCTCTCGCCTCCTCCCGGCCGGGGCGCGGAAACGCGCCGAATCGACACGGCCATGAGCGGACCGGCCCGATCGGCCGGTTCACCCCGACTCGTCAGAGCTTTGGCACTCCACGGCGTGATCCGGCCCGCGAGCCGGAAGCCACTTGGGATCAACCCTTAGGTCGGGAGGATCTGTCCTGATCCGGAGCGTCTCTCGACGGGTGGGATCAGTGGCCTGTGTCCGTGAAGACGCCTCACCGAACGAGGTGCCCTCTTCAAACCACAGAGAGCATAGTCCCTCCGCCAGGACGGGCCCGAACACTTTGCCAGAACTTGACCACCGGCGCCCGTGGCGACACCCGGCGCCGATGGGAACAGCCGCCCGGCCGCAACGGCCCCCGGGAGTGTCGGCGATATGACGCACCGTCAACTGCTGTAGAACCGTGGCATGTACCACACTCCGGCCACCGCCACCCGGAACTCCGGGGCCTCTCCGGCCATCCGCCGCCCTGCGGTCCTCCGCGCCGCCCGAAGCCTGCCCCGGCCCGTCGCCCTGGTCGCCGTCGCCACCGCCGTGGCCACCGTCTGCGCGACCGGCTTCACGCCGCCGGCCGGTACCGCCGTCCCGGCGGACCGGGTCCTGCAGCACCAGTTCGCCGCTGCGGCAAGGGAGTTCGGGGTGCCGCAGCCCGTCCTGCTGGCGCTGGCCTACCAGCAGACCCGTTGGGAGTCCCACCGGGGACGGCCGAGCACCACCGGCAACTACGGCGTACTCGGCCTGACCCAGGTGGACGTGGCGGCCGTGAACGCCGCCGCCGGACACCGGGAGCCCGAGGCACGGGGACGCGGCGACGACCGGCTCCCGGGGCGTCGCACCACCGGCCCGGCCGCCCGCCTCGTGGACTCCCCGGCGCTGCACACCCTGGACGCCGCCGCCGGGTTGCTCCACCGCCCGGCCGGACAGCTGAGGAGCGACCCCGCGCAGAACCTCCGCGGCGGCGCGGCCCTGCTCGCGCGGTACCAGCGGGCCCTCGGCGCCCCCCGGTCGGCCGACCCGGGTGCCTGGTACGGCGCGGTGGCCCGGTTCGGCGCGGGCGGCGCGACGGGGCAGGACGCCACGGCCGGCCGGGTACTCGCCGACCGGGTGTTCCGGACCGTTCGCACCGGCGCCTCGCGCACCACCCCCGAGGGCCAGCGGCTCACCCTGCCCGCCGACCCGGACCTGGTGGTGGCCCGGCCCCCGGACCGGCCCGTGCCGGGAGCCGGGCGGCAGGCCGCCGAGTGCCCGGAGGACCTCGGCTGCGACTTCGTCCCCGCCGCGTACGCCCTGACCGACCCCAAGGACCCGACCTCCTACGGGAACTACAACCCGGCCAACCGTCCCGAGGACGGCCAGCGGATCCGCTGGATCGTCATCCACGACACCGAGAGCGACTACGCCGGGGCGCTCGCCGCCTTCCAGGACCCGCGCGACCAGGCCACCGCGCACTACCTGGTGCGCGCCTCCGACGGGCACACCACCCAGCTGGTGCACACCCGGGACATCGCCTGGCACTCCGGCAACAAGACCGTCAACATGCACAGCGTCGGGATCGAGCACGAGGGGTTCGCGCTCCCCGAGGACCGGCCGACCTGGTACTCGGAGCAGCTGTACCGGTCCTCGGCCGAGCTGGTGCGCTACCTCGCGGCGCGGTTCGGCGTCCCGCTGGACCGCCGGCACATCATCGGCCACGACGACGTACCGGGGCCGACCCAGGCCGACGTCCCCAAGATGCACTGGGACCCGGGAACGTTCTGGGACTGGGGCCACTACCTCGAACTGCTGGGGGCGCCGATCGGGCCCGGCGCCGACGTCCCGCCGCGGGCCGGCGACACCGTCGTGATCGCCCCGGCCTTCTCCTCCAACCAGCCCCCGGTCACCGGGGTGGCGGCCCGGCCGGAGAACTTCGTCTATCTGCGCACCCGGCCGGCCGCCGACGCACCGCTGGTCAACGGCGGCACCACCAGGGCGGACGACTGGAGCGACAAGGCGGTGACCGGTACCGAGTACGTGGTCGCCGACCAGCAGGGCGACTGGACGGCGATCTGGTACGACGGCAAGAAGTGCTGGTTCGCCAATCGGAACGGACGAGCCGCCCGGACCGAGCCCGCGCCCGCCGGCCTGCCCGACCCCGCGGGTCCTCCCGCCCGGACGGTGCTGACCCCCCGCCCCGGCCTCGCCTCGATCCCGGTGTACGGCCGGGCCTATCCCGAGGCCGCCGCATACGCCCGCCACCCGGCCATCAAACCGCTGCCGGTGGTGGCGCTGGACGCGAGCGTTCCGGCGGGGCAGGCCTACCTGGCCGTCGACGGCACACCGGCGCCCGGCGACTACTTCTACGATCGGAACATCGACGGGGACGCACCCGACGACCGGACCCTGGTGGTCGGCACGGTCACCTACTACCCGATCCGCTACAACCACCGGCTGGCGTTCCTGAAGTCCTCCGACGTCGAGGTGGTCCGTCCGCAGCACCCGCGGAGCGCCTCCCGGGGCTGAGCCCGGCCGTCCCACCCGGCGCGGCGGGTCACCGCACCGGGTCGGGCCGGCAGGCACGCGCGCCCACGTCGGTCCACCGGGCTCAGGCCGGCAGGCACGCCCGCAGTTCGGCCGCACCGACCAGGGCGATGGCATGGCCGTCGTGCAGCACGACCGCCGTCTCCAGGCCGCGCTCAGTCAGCTCGGCGAGCGCCTTCTCGGCGGGCTGACCGGTGCCGAACTGGGGCAGCGGTACCGCGAGGTGCCCCGCCACCGGGTCTCCCGGCACGGCCGCTCCGCTCGCCACGGCCTCCGCCAGCCGGTCCAGCGCCACCGAGCCCGCCAACTCGGGTGCGGTGGGCCGGCGTTCGGGGCCGACCGGGCAGGGGCCGGCGGGGAGCACGGCCCGCTCGCCGCGCTCGCGCAGCTCTCGCAGTGCCGTCAGGGCGTCGGCGACGGTGGTGCGCCCGTTCAGGTAGGGCAGCGGCCGCTCCCTGGTGGCCGCCGGCACCGCGTCGCCGACCCGGACGGTGGCCGGGTCCCCGTCCAGGAAGCCCAGCCGCAGCAGCCAGTCGTCGTCGAAGTACTTGGTGAGGTACTGGCGTCCGGAGTCCGGCAGGATCGTCACCACGACGGCCTCGGGCCCAGCCTCGGCGGCGACCCTGAGGGCCGCGGCCACCGCGGTGCCGGCCGAGCCGCCGACCAACAGCCCCTGCTCACGGGCGAGTCGGCGGGACGTCAGGATCGACTCGCGGTCCTCGATCGGCAGGACCCGGTCCACCACGTCCTGGTGGTAGGACTGCGGCCAGACGTCCTCGACGGTCTCCGGGTGCCGCCAGTGCCCGGCCGCCTCGACGAAGTACGGCCGGCCGTCGCCCCCGGAGTAGACGGAGGAGGCCGGGTCCGCTCCGATCACCTGGACGGTGCCGCCGCTGACCTCCTTGAGGTAGCGGCCGGTACCGCTGATGGTGCCGCCGGTGCCGATGCACGACACCAGGTGGGTGATCCGGCCTCCGGTCTGCCGCCAGATCTCCGGCCCGGTGGTCAGGTAGTGCGCCTGCGGGTTGGCCGGGTTGTCGTACTGCCCGGCGAGCCAGCCGCCCGGCGTCTCCTCGGCGATCCGAGCCGCCGTCTTGAGCACGTGCTCGGGATCCTCGAGCGGCAGCCCGGAGGGCCGCAGGACCACCTCGGCCCCGAACGCCCGCAGCGCCGCGACCTTCTCACTGCTCGTCCGGTCCGGGAGGACGACCACCATCCGGTAGCCCCTGCTGGCCGCGACCATGGCGAGCCCCAGACCGGTGTTGCCCGAACTGGCCTCGACCACCGTGCCACCGGGTCCCAGCAGCCCGTCCTGTTCGGCCTGCTCGATCATGCGCAGACCGATCCGGTCCTTCACGCTGCCGCCGGCACTCAGGTACTCCAACTTGCCGTAGACGACGGCACTCTGGCTCCCGCCGGAGGTGCGCAGCCGCAACAGCGGTGTGTTGCCGATCAGTTCGGTCACAGACTCATGGGCTTCCATCTTCCGCACAGTAGCGAATCCCTGCGGCCGGTGGAACGGATCTCCACCGCCCGAGGTGCGCGCCGCCCTGCCCGGCGGGGCGTTCGGATACCCACCGGCCGTACCCCGAGCTGCGACGCCGCCGCCGGACGGGGCACACTGGCCGTATGACGCCCGATGATCTCAAAGCCGCCTGCCTGGAACTGAACGGAGCGGTCGAGACCTTCCCCTTCAACGCCGAGACCTCGGTCTTCAAGGTCGGTGGCAAGATGTTCGCCCTCAGCGCACTGGACTCCCTCCCGCTCTCCGTGAGCCTGAAGTGCGACCCCGATCTCGCGCTGCGCCTGCGCGGCCGGTACCCGGCGATCACCGGCGGCTGGCACCTCAACAAGCGCCACTGGAACACCGTGCGGCTGGACGGCTCGGTACCCGACCGCCTGGTCCGCGAGATGATCGAGGACTCCTACGACCTGGTGGTCGCGAGCCTTCCCCGCGCGGAGCGCCTGCGCCTGGACTGGCCCGGAGAGCGGTCCGTCAGCCCGGCTCGCCCGGGAGCCGCCCCCGACGGCGGGTGATCCTGCTGCCGAGCCAGACCAGCGGGTCGTACTTGCGGTCGGCGACCCGCTCCTTGAGGGGGATCAGGGCGTTGTCGGTGATCCTGATGGACTCCGGGCAGACGTCGGTGCAGCACTTGGTGATGTTGCAGTAGCCGAGCCCGTGCACCTCCTGGGCCGCGGTCTGGCGGTCGGCCGCGTCAAGCGGGTGCATGTCCAGCTCGGCGATCCGCATCAGGTAGCGCGGGCCGGCGAAGGAGGACTTGTTCTCCTCGTGGTCGCGCACCACATGGCAGGTGTCCTGGCACAGGAAGCACTCGATGCACTTGCGGAACTCCTGGGAGCGGTTCACGTCCTCCTGGCTCATCCGGTACTCGCCGGGCGCCAGTCCCGCCGGTGCGGCGAAGCCCGGGATCTCCCTGGCCTTGGTGTAGTTGAAGGAGACGTCGGTGACCAGGTCCCGGATCACCGGGAAGGCCCGCAGCGGGGTGATGGTGACCGATTCGCCCGGCGGCAGCGCGGACATCCGGGTCATGCAGAGCAGCCGGGGCCGCCCGTTGATCTCGGCGCTGCAGGAACCGCACTTGCCCGCCTTGCAGTTCCACCGCACGGCGAGGTCCGGTGCCTGGGTGGCCTGCAGCCGGTGCACCAGGTCCAGTACCACCTCGCCCTCGTGCGCCTCGACCTGGTACGTGGCGAAGCCGCCGCCCGCCGCGTCGCCGCGCCACACCCGGAATTCGGCCTGGTACGTCACTGCTGCGCTCCGTTCAGCTCCTGGGGGGTCAGGTACTTGGCGAGTTCCTCGCGGGTGAACAGGGCCAGCAGCTCGGCTCGCATCGTCCCGTTCTCCCGCCTGGTGACCTCCACGCCGTCCCCGGTCGCGGTGCAGACCAGGTTGACCCGGCGCCACTCGCGGTCCATGGCCGGGTAGTCCTCCCGGGTGTGCCCGCCCCGGCTCTCCTTCCGCAACAGGGCGGCCCGGGCGACGCATTCGGAGACCAGCAGCATGTTCCGCAGGTCCAGGGCGAGGTGCCAGCCGGGGTTGAACTGCCGGTGGCCCTCGACCACCAGCCGGCCGGCCCGGGCCTTGAGCCCTTCCAGCCGCTCCAGCGCCTCCCGCATCTCCGCCTCGCGCCGGATGATGCCGACCAGGTCGTTCATCGTCTGCTGGAGTTCCTGGTGCAGGGTGTACGGGTTCTCGGCCGGCCCGCCGCGCACCCGGGTGTCGTCGAAGGGCACGACCGCCTCCCGGAGCGCGAGCTCCAACTCGGCCTCGTCGACCGGCCTTCGATCGGCCTGCCCGGCGGCGTAGGAGGCCGCGTGGTGGCCGGCGTGGCGGCCGAAGACCAGCAGGTCGGAGAGTGAGTTGCCGCCGAGGCGGTTGGAGCCGTGCATCCCGCCGGCCACCTCACCGGCGGCGAAGAGCCCCGGTACCCCGGGGGCCGCCGAGGTGTCGGGATCCACCCGCACCCCGCCCATCACATAGTGGCAGGTCGGACCGACCTCCATCGCCTCGCGGGTGATGTCGACGTCCGCCAGCTCCTTGAACTGGTGGTACATCGAGGGCAGTCGGCGGACGATCTCCTCGGCGGGCAGCCGGGTGGAGACGTCCAGGTAGACCCCGCCGTGCGGGCTCCCGCGGCCGGCCTTGACCTCGGAGTTGATCGCCCGTGCGACCTCGTCCCGGGGCAGCAGCTCGGGCGGGCGCCGGTTGTTCTCCGGGTCGGCGTACCAGCGGTCGCCCTCCTCCTCGGTCTCGGCGTACTGGCCCTTGAAGACCTCGGGGATGTAGTCGAACATGAACCGCCGGCCGTCGCTGTCGCGCAGCACCCCGCCGTCCCCGCGCACCGACTCGGTGACCAGGATGCCCTTGACCGAGGGCGGCCAGACCATGCCGGTGGGGTGGAACTGGACGAACTCCATGTCCTGCAGGCTCGCCCCGGCGAGCAGCGCGAGCGCGTGCCCGTCACCGGTGTACTCCCAGGAGTTGGAGGTCACCTTGAAGGACTTCCCGATCCCGCCGGTGGCCAGCACCACCGCCGGGGACTCGATCACGAAGAACCGACCGCTCTCCCGGTCGTAGCCGAACACGCCGGCGACCCGGCCGTCCGCCTTCAGCACACGGGTGACCGTGCACTCCTGGAAGACCTTCAGGCCCTCCTCGAAGTCACCGCCGACCTTCCGGTCGTCCTGCTGGAGCGAGACCACCTTCTGCTGCAGCGTACGGATCAGTTCCAGGCCGGTGCGGTCGCCGACGTGCGCCAGCCTCGGGTACTGGTGGCCGCCGAAGTTGCGCTGCGAGATCCGGCCGTCCTTCGTCCGGTCGAACAGCGCCCCCCAGGTCTCCAACTCCCAGACCCGGTCCGGGGCTTCCCTGGCGTGCAGTTCGGCCATCCGCCAGTTGTTGAGGAACTTCCCGCCGCGCATGGTGTCGCGGAAGTGCACCTGCCAGTCGTCGTTGCTGTTGACGTTGGCCATCGCCGCCGCGATGCCGCCCTCGGCCATCACGGTGTGCGCCTTGCCGAACAGCGACTTGCAGACCACCGCCACCCGCATGCCCTGCTCGCGCGCCTCGATCGCCGCCCGCAGCCCCGCCCCGCCGGCACCCACCACGACCACGTCGTACGAGTGCCGCTCGATCTCGGCCATGCATACGTCCTTTCAGTAGCTGTGCCCGGCTTTCGGTGGCTGTGCCCGGCTAGAAGAAGCGCGGGTCGGCGAAGGCGCCCGAGGCCACCAGGTACACGTACAGGTCGGCGAGCGCGACCGAGGCCAGTGAGCACCAGGCCAGCAGCATGTGCCGGGCGTTCAGCCGACTGACGAGGTGCCACATCCGGTACCGCACCGGGTGTTTGGAGAAGTGCTTCAGCCGGCCGCCGACGATGTGCCGGCAGGAGTGGCAGGAGAGCGTGTACACCCAGATCAGCGCGATGTTGGCGAGCAGTACGAAGCTGCCGAGCCCCGCGTGCCCCCACTCCCCCGCCGCGTTGCGGAAGCCGAGCGCCGCGTCGTAGGTCAGGATCGCGGCGAAGGGGACGGCGACGTAGAAGAAGTACCGGTGCAGGTTCTGCAGGATCAGCGGGAAGCGGCTCTCCCCGGTGTAGCGGGTGTGCGGTTCGGCGACGGCGCAGGCCGGGGGCGCCAGCCAGAACGCCCGGTAGTAGGCCTTGCGGTAGTAGTAGCAGGTGACCCGGAAGCCGAGCGGGAAGATGAGCACGATCAGCGCGGGTGACAGCCGCCACCAGTCGCCGAACAGTGCCCAGTCCGCCCCGCCGCGGATGTCCACGCAGTTGGCCGCCAGGCACGGGGAGTAGAACGGGGACACGTACGGGGCCGCGTAGTAGTGCGTGCCGTCGAACGCGCGCCAGGTCGAGTAGCCGATGAAGGCCAACAGCCCGGCCACGGTGGCCAGCTGCGGCAGCCACCAGCGGTCGGTGCGCAGCCGGCCCTGCGCGATGGCGGCGCGGCCCGGGCCTCGGACACCGGTTCCGGTGGGGCGTTCCGTTCCGGTGCTCATGCGCCCTCCCCGCTTCGCGCGTCGGCCGCTCCGCGCAATGCGCACCCTTGGACGACTCGCCCGCTCATGCCCGCACCTCGCTTCGCTCGGCGCGTGCGTCGCACCACGCGCACCTCCTGATGGTCCGCCCCCGGCCTTGGGCCGGGCGGACCCTCCTGCTGAGCTCGCTCACGACTGGACCTCCTCGGAGCCGCACACCGTAGAAGAGTCCCGGAACGTGGCACAGATCACAATATGGCGCGCCCTAGCAAAGCGGGCTTGTGATCACCTCAGCCCTGGTCCGTGCGGGCGCGCAGGAAGCGCCGCAGCCTGGTGAGCGGCCAGGCGTTGACGACCTCGTCCTTGGTCAGCCAGCCGCGCTGGGCCGTGCCGATGCCGTACCGGAGGTTGGCCAGGTGCACCGTCGAGTGCGCGTCGGTGCTGATGGCGAAGCGGACGCCGTGGCGGCGGGCCGCGAGGATCTGCTCGTCGCTCAGGTCGAGGCGCTCGGGTGAGGCGTTGACCTCCAGCGCGGTGCCGGTGCGCGCGCAGGCCGCGTACACCGCGTCCAGGTCCACGTCGATGGCCGGCCGCCGGCCGAGCAGCCGGGTGGTCGGGTGGCCGATGATGTGCACGTACGGGTTCTCGCAGGCCCGGATCAGCCGACGGGTCTGCTCGGCGCGGCCGGCCTTGAAGTGCGAGTGGATCGAGGCCACGCACAGGTCGAATCCGGCCAGGAACTCGGGCGGCCAGTCGACACCGCCGTCCGCGTCGATGTTGAGCTCGGTTCCGTGCAGCAGCTTCAACTTGCCGAATTTTCCGTCGAGTTGGCGTAGTTGCTCACGCTGGGCGAGCATCTTCTCGTCGGTCATCCGCTGCATGTACAGGTTCGGGGCGTGGTCGGTGACGGCGTAGTAGGAGTAGCCGCGTCCGGCCGCGGCCGCCAGCATCTCCTCCAGCGGTGCCAGGCCGTCGGTCAGGTCGGTGTGGGTGTGCAGGTCGCCGCGGATGTCACGCTCGGTCACCACCTGGGGCAGCTCGCCGTTCAGCCCGGCGTCGAGCTCGCCCCGGTCCTCGCGCAGGGTGGGCGGGATCCAGGGCAGGCCGAGCGCCCGGTAGACCTCCTCCTCGGTCCGCGAGACCAGCTTCTTTCCGCTCTCCACCTCGAACAGGCCGTACTCGGAGAGCTTGAGTCCGGCCTTGACGGCCCGGGCGCGCAGCCGGATGTTGTGCGCCTTGGAGCCGGTGAAGTAGACCAGTGCCGCGCCCCAGTCCTCGGGCGGGACCACCCGGAGGTCCACCTGCATGCCCTGGGTGGTGCGGATCGAGGTCTTGGTGGTGCCGTGGGCGATGACCTCCGCGGTGTACGGCAGTTCGGTGATGGCCGTCATCAGCGCGGTGGAGTCCTTGGCGGCGGCGAGGATGTCGACGTCCCCGATGGTCTCCCGCATCCGGCGCAGCGACCCGGCGTAGTCGCAGCGCACACAGCCGCGCACCTTCGAGAGCTCGGCCACCAGCCCCTCGGCCAGTTCCAGTGCGGCGTTCAGCAGGGTGCGGCCGCCGCTCTGCCGCAGCTGCTCGATGCCGTGCAGGATGTTCTCCGCCGTGCGCGCCCCGAGTCCGGGGAGGTCGTTCAGCCGCTCGTCCCTGGCCGCCTCCAGCAGTTCCGCGACGGTCGAGATGCCGAGCTGCCGGTGGATCAGTGCGGCCTTCTTCGGGCCGACGGTGGGGATGGCCATGATCTCGCGCACTCCGGCCGGGACCTTGGCGCGGAGCTCCTCCAGGGCGCCGATGTGCCCGGCGGTCAGGTACTCGGTGATCTTCTCGGCGGTGGACTTGCCGACGCCGGGGATCTCCAGCAGGGCCTTGGCGTCCAGACGGGCCAGGTCCTCGTGGTAGCCGCCGACCGCCCGGGCGGCCTTCTCGTAGGCACGCGCCCGGTAGGCGTCCCCGCCGGTCAGCAGGATGAGGTCGGAGTACTCCTGCAGCAGGGCCTCGACCTCGTCGTTCAGCCGGGCCATACGGCCAGTCTAGGCGGGTGCGGGCCGCACTCCGCATCCGGAAGGCGCCTTCCGGTGTCCGGGAGGGGGCTCCCGGGGCCCGCGCGGTCAGGCCCGGCGGCGGCGTTCCAGCCGGTTCGCGATCCCGGACAGCGCGGTGTTGATCACCACGTAGCAGGCCGCCGCGACCAGGAAGCTGGGCAGCACGCTGTGGTAGTACTCGCCGAGCACCTGGGCCTTGTGCAGCAGCTCCAGATAGCTGACCACATAGCCCAGGGTGGAGTCCTTCAGCAGCCGCACCAGCTGGCTCACCAGCGTCGGTACCAGCCTGCGCACCGCCTGGGGGATCACCACCCAGGCCATCGCCTGCCAGTACGTCATGCCGAGGCTGTACGCCGCCTCCGACTGGCCCCGGTCCAGGGCCAGCACCCCGGCCCGGAAGATCTCCGCCAGCACCGCGGCGTTGCCCAGCACGATCGGGATCACCAGCTGCCAGAACACCGGGAAGGTCAGCCCGGCCCTCGGCAGCGCGAACAGGAAGACGTAGAGCAGCAGCAGGAGCGGGACGGCGCGGAAGAGCTCCGTGTAGCCGCGGGCCAGTGCGCGCAGCGGGCGGTTCAGACTGAGCCTGAGCAGCGCGATCAGCCCGCCCAGCGGGACGGCGATCGCGGCGGCGACCGCCGTGACCAGCAGGGTCTGGCCGATCCCGCCGAGCAGGAAGTTGATGATCGGCCATGAGGTGAACATCCGCCACTGGTCGGCGGCGAGCTGCCCGTGGTCGGCGAACTGGCGGATCGCCAGGTAGAGCAGCCCCGCGAGGGCCACCAGCGAGAGGGCGGTCGCGATCCGGATCCGCCGCCGGGCCCGGGGGCCCGGAGCGTCGAAGAGCAGGTCCTCGTTCACCGCCTGATCGCCACCTTCCGTTCGATCCGCCCGGCGATCAGGCCGGAGCTCAGGGTGATCACCACGTACACGGCCGTGGTCGCGGCGAAGCTGGTCAGCGGGTTGTCGTACTTGAGGGTCACGAACTGGGCCTGCCCGGTCAGTTCGGGGACCCCGACGGCGGCGCCCAGCGAGGTGCCCAGCGCCAGGCCGATGAACACGTTGCCGAGCGGTTGCACCATCGAGCGCATGGCCTGCGGCACGACGACGTACTGCAGGGTCTCGAAGAAGGTCAGCCCGAGCGCCCTGGCCGCCTCGACCTGGCCGACCGGCACGGTCCGGATGCCGGAGCGCACCACCTCGCACACGAACGCGGCCCAGTAGAGGGCCATGGTCAGGGTGACGGTGGTGAGCAGCGGGTACAGCAGGCCGATCTCGGGCAGCCCGAACACGAACAGCACCAGCAGGACCAGCAGCGGGATGTTGCGGAACGCCGTGACGTACCCCGCGCCGGCGAGCCGCAGCGGCGGCACCGGGCTGATCCGGAACACCGCCAGGACCACGCCCAGTACCAGCGCTCCGGCGAAGGCCAGCCCGGTCATCTCCAGGGTGAGCAGCAGACCGTGGCCGAGCTGGCCCGCGACGGCACCGGTTTCGGCGGACACGCCGCTCAGCTCCCGTCCGCCGAGCCGATGGCGGGCGGGGTCGGTGCGTCGCCGGACAGCTCGGTGCCGATCGTCGCCTTCCACAGCTTGGCCCAGGTGCCGTCGGACTCGATGAGCTTCAGCCAGTCGTTGACGAAGGTCTTCATCTCGGGGGCGGCCAGCGGTACGCCGATGCCGTAGGGCTCGGTGGTGAACGGCTGGCCGACCACCTTGACGTTCTTGTCCCGGGCCGCGTCGCCGAGCAGCAGCGCCTGGTCGAGCACGTAGGCGTCGGCGCGGCCCTGCTCGACGGCCTGCTGGCACTCGGCGTTGGTCTGGAAGAGGACCACCTTGGCGCTCGGCGCGAACTGCTTGATGTCGTTGGCGGCGGTCGAGTTGGACTCGGTGCAGACCGACTTGCCGTTCAGGTCGGTCACCTTGGTGATCGTGTTGTCCGAGGCCTTGACCAGGATGGCGTCGCCCGAGGAGTAGTAGGGGCCGGCGAAGGCGACCTTCTTCGCCCGGGCCGGGGTAATGGTGTACGTGGCCAGGACCGCGTCGACCGTGCCGTTCTGCAGCAGTGCCTCGCGGGTGGTGACGTCCACCTGGACCCGGTTCACGTGCGGCTGGCCGATGATGTACTTGGCCAGCATGTCGGTCAGTCCGGCGTCGAAGCCGGTGACCTTGCCGGTGACGGGGTCCTTGAGCGAGAACAGCGCCGCCGCGTCGGTGCCGCCGACGTTCAGCGTGCCACGGCTCTTGATCTTGGCCATCAGGCTCCCGGCGGGGATCGCCGAGTCCGGTGCCACCGGGGCGCCGTCCACCACCTGCTGGTAGGTCTCACCGGAGCCGGAGGAACCGGCCGCGGGCGGCAGCTTGTCCGAGGACCCGCCGCACCCGGTCAGGCCGGTGGCCACGGCCGCCGCCAGCAGCGCGGCCGGCAGGGCACGACGGCGCTTGGTCTCAACTGTGGTCATTCGAGGGTCTCCTTGCGCACGAGAGCTGGACCGGGTCGCCAACCTACCCGCAACTCCGGCGGATCAAAGGACATCTGATGGACTGTTATGAACTTGCCCCCGGCCCGGGGCGACCTGCCCCGGGGCTAGGGTCGGCCGTCCGGCGGGTTCCCGGTGCGGGAGGAGACCGCGACGGTGCGCACCTGCCCGTCCGGGCTCAGCTCGACGATCGGGATCGCCTTGTCCATCGGATTGCCGTGGGAGTCCAGCGATATCAGGCCGCTGGCCCCGGAGACCGCCTTCGCGCCGTACAGCAGGGTCAGCATCTGCACCACGTCCTGGCCGGTGACCTGGTCACTCCCGCCGGTGGCCGCGGCCCTGATGGCGGCCACCGCGGTCAGCACCGAGTCGTGGGCCATGATGGCCTGGCCGTCGGCCAGCGACTCGTGCGGGAAGGCCCGTGGGAACTCGCCGCCGCTCACGAACGGCGCGATCGCGGTCGGCGAGTAGGACTGCGGCCGCAGCTGCCAGGCGTCCGGGTGCGCGAGTCCGGTGTAGAGCAGTTTGATGTTGCCCAGCCGCAGCGCGCTCTTCACCTCGCCGACGCCCGCGGACTGTTCGACCTGCGAGGCGTCGTCCCCGGAGATGACGGTCAACTCCTTGTCGATGCACTGCCGTTGGGAGAGCGGGGCGAGGAACCGGGGCAGGTCGACGCCCCGGCCGGCGAAGTAGACCACGTCGGGGGCGGAGAGGCACACATTGGCCATCTGCTGGGTGAAGTAGGTCGAGACGTCCGACTTGGAGGAGTCGTACTCCATCGGCTGCGCGATCAGCTGCCCCGCCGGGTAGCTCTTGCGGAACTGGTCCGCCAGGGTGCGGCTGTACAGGTCGTCGGCCTTGCGGTCCTGGACCAGCAGCACCTTGGCGTTCGGGTGGTCCTGCGTCAGGTACTTCGCGGCGGCGGCCGCCTCGTCCGAGTTGGGCGGTGCCACCCGTACGAGGCCGGGGATGTCGGCGAGGTCGTCGGCGGTGATCACCGATCCGAAGGTGGCGATGTCCTCGTGGGTGAGGCGCAGGATGGCGGCCCTGGTCGACTCCGTACTGGTGCCCAGTCCCGCGACCGCGACGATGTGGTCCGCGGCGCGGTGGGACTCGATCTGCCCGAGGGTGTAGTCCTGCTGGTCGTCGGTGCCCCCGCGGTGCGCCAGCAGCAGCCGGATCTGCGGCGAGTCCCCGTAGGAGTGGCTGTGGTTGGCCATCCACTGGGCCGTGTAGGCGCCCTCGATCTCGTGCCGGATCGAGTCGGCGGTGGAGGAGCCGCCCCGGCCGGCGGCCATCGGCAGCAGGTAGACCACCCCGACCCAGGGCGCTCCGCCCGGTTTCGCCGCGGCGTCGAGGACGCTTCTGTTCTCGTCGCGGATCAGCGCGGAGACCTGCGCCAGATCGGGAGTGAAGGAGTAGCTCCCGTCGGTCAGCCCGACGCACGACCGGTCCGCGCCGATCCTGGCCACCCCGTCGGCGCAGCGGGTGCTCGCCGGACGCAGGACGAGGTGGAGGCCTCCGCCGGCCAGGGCGAGTACGGCCACCAGCGCGGTGATCCCGAGCCACCCCCGCCACCAGGGGCGCGGCGGGTCCCAGGGCTCCGGGTCGGATGTCTCGGGCGAGGAGAGCGGCGTCATCGCGGTCGGCCTCCCGGGCTCACGGTGTGTGTGCTTCGTAGCGGGCGGCCTCGGAGCGCAGCACGGCGCTGTTCGCGTCGTCGGTGTGCCAGGCCAGGTCCCGGAACGATGCACTGATGGTGAAGTTGAGCTCCGGCCGCGCGTTGGGCAGCCGGTTGCGCGGATCGACGGCCAGCCACAGCGAGGTGACCAGCAGGGCCAGGGCCCGGTGGTGCCGGAAGGCGTCCGGGGCGAGTTCGCGGGCCAGCAGGTCCGCCCGGTGGGTGGCGGAGTCCGAGAGGTCCACCGGCTCGCGCATCGGCGCCGCGGTGATCGCGTACAGCTCGTACAGCCAGGCCTCGGTCGGCAGGGTGTGCAGTCCCGCCTCCAGGCGGGCGACGACCTCCTCGACCCGGCCGAGGGAGAGCCGGTGGTAGTAGGCGTTCGGCAGGTGCCCCTTGCGTTCGGCGTGCCAGGCGTGCAGGCGCTGGTGCGCGGTGTCCCAGTCCGGATAGGGGCCGCCGGGTGGGCGGGCGGCCAGCTCGCGGAGCAGCAGCAGCCACAGCCAGGGCTGCAGGACGAGCGAGTCGGGCAACAGGTCCGGATGGCTGGTGGGTCCGGTGGTGGGCAGGTAGTGGGAGCCCCGGCCGCCACGGGTGCCCGCGTCCTCGGTCAGCGGGGCGACCAGCCACAGGCGCTGGGCGGTCTCCTCCAGCAGCGTCTCCCGGATCCGCGGGGAGAAGTCCGCCAGCAGCGGGGAGTTGACGGCCGACTCCATGTCCCGGGAGGCGGCACAGGTGACCAGCCCGGCCAGCTGGTCGCTCTCCATGTCCTGGAGCAGGTAGCGCAGCGCCTCCTGCCGCAGCGTCGCGCGCCCGCTCCGGGGGTCCGCGTCGGTGACGCCGCCGGCCGGCGGGCCGGAGTCGAGGATGCCGCGCAGCCGGACGTCGGCGTCCGGGCGGTCGATCATCCGGGCCGCGGCCTGCTGCATCCGTATCACGCTCCACGGATGCCCGTAGGTCAGCCGGTGTACCAGCGGTGTCGCCTCCGGCAGCCTCGGCGCGATCGCCTCGGCCAGCCTGGACACCTGACCTGCCGTCAGGTCGGGTAACTGGACGGCGTACCACCAGGCGGAGTCCGCCGGGGACTGCGGGGTACCGGCCCGCCAGTCGTCGTACGAGGTCTGGTGCGGGTCGCGGATGCGCAGGCCGGCGGGCCCGGGGTCGAACGGCCCCGGCACCGCCCGCGCGCTCGACGCGCTGGCCACTGTCAGCAGCGGGTCGCAGCCGCCGCCCTCCCTGCGGGCCAGGGACTCCCGCACCTCCAGCAGCAGGGACAGGAAGCGGCTGCCGCCGCCCTGGTCGATGTTGTCCAGCACCACCAGGCAGTTGCGGTCCCGGCCCGAGCCCAGGCGCCGGTGGTAGGCGGCCCGCAGATCGGCGAGGAAGGCCTCGCACAGCAGCCGGTCCACCCGGTCCTGGTCGGCCGGATCCTCGCTCCGGCTGCGCTCGTTGAGGGCGACCAGGGCGTCCAGCGGAGCCTGTGCGCCGTCGCCGCCGTACCACTCCAGGCCGGAGCGCGAGACGGCGTTCAGCAGTCGCGGGCCGAGGCCGCGGAACAGGAGCGCGGCCATCAGCCCGGCACCCGGTACCGGAATGATGCCCAGGTCGTTGAGCAGCCCCACGCCCTCGGACAGCGCGTCCGGGATCAGCCCGGCGCTGCGCTGCCTCGCCTCGCGCATCCGCTTGTCGAGCTGCCGCCTGGCGCGGTCGGGGCTGTTGACGTCCAGGAGCAGGTCCGGATCGACGGCGACCAGGCCGTGGATCAGTCGTGGGAAGTGCAGCCCGCGGGAGGTCAGTGAGAGCCGGAAGGCGAGCCGTGCCACGACCTCGTGGGGGCGCAGTGTCCCGGTGGCGAAGTCGTGCCCGGCCTGCGGTGCGGTGGCGGCGCGGCGCGACAGGTAGCGCAGCACCGTGGTCTTGCCGCTGCCGTGCCGTCCCAGCAGCACGATGACCGGCAGGTTCCGGTCCGGGCGGCGACCGGGCGGGCCGCTCTCGCGCACCCAGCAGTCGCGGACCAGGTCCTCGATGGCCTGGACGCCCAGCGGGCGCAGCGGTCTGTCGGGCACGCTCCTGTCCCCCGTTCAGCCTTGCCGGCGTGATCACGGCGCATGGTCGCGGGCACTCATGGTGCCACGAAGTGTTCGGCTGTGTATTCGAGTTGTGCAGGATTTGCGGACTGTGAGAATTCCGGTTCGATGACGGTGCCGCCTTGTGGTCCGTACCGCCACCGGGGTCCGCCGCCGGACGGTTACCGCTCGGTCGGCCCTCCCCCCGGGTCGCCGTCCGCCGGGTCGCCGACTGCCGGGTCGGCCCGTCCACCGGGTCGGGCGCCGGAAGCGGCCGTACCGCCGGGGCCGCACCCGCCCGCCGGGCACCACGCCGTCCCGCAGAGCGCCACGCCGTCCCGCGCCGGCCGCCGGACTCCGACGGACCGCCCGCGGGCAGGGACAGACCGCGCAGAGGGCCCGGGTACGCTCTGACGGCCCAATCCGCGGCGGGGTTCGCGGCCCTCGCGATCGGCCCGTCCCGTGACCGCTCCATCCCCCGACGGATGCTTCATCAGGGCCCTCCGCTTCGAACGGGCCCCACCTCGAACAGGTCTGACCGACGCACCCGCAGGCGTGGCGCCTCCGCACTCAGGACGTAATCGGGCTAAAACAGGCATATGGCCCGAGTCCTGGGCCGCTGCTTTCGACTGCCCCCGGCGCCGACCGGGTGGCCGCCGCGGCGGTGACAGCCGTGCCCAGTTCGGAGGGAGCCGTCAGTGAGGCGTCTGCGGTCGATGGTGAACATCCGCAGCGTCGCCGGGCAGATGTTCCTGCTGCAGGTGCTGATCGTCCTGCTGCTCGTGGTCTCCGCGGTGACCACGCTGCTGCTCAAGGCGCGCAGCGACAGATTCCAGTCCGCACGCAGCCGTTCACTCGCCGTGGCCGCGACCTTCGCCCAGGGCCCCGGGCTGGCGGCCATCCTGAAGGGGCCTGACCCCTCCGCGGTGCTCCAGCCCGCCGCCGAAGCCGCACGGAAGCACGCCGGGGTCGACTTCATCGTCGTGACGAACCCGAAGGGCATCCGCTACACGGCTCCCCGGCCGGCGGACATCGGGAAGAAGTTCATCGGCAACATCGCCCCTGCGCTGGCGGGCGGCACCACCGTGGAGAGCGTCGGCGGCCCGACCGGCGAGGACGTGCAGGCGGTCGTCCCGGTGACGGACGCGAGCGGGGCGGTGGTCGGCGTGGTGTCGTCCGGACTCCAGGTCAGCGCGGTGAGCAGTGCGATCAACCGCCAGCTGCCGCTCGTCCTAGGCGCCGGTGCGGCCGCGCTCGCGCTGGCGACCGGCGGTACGGCGCTGGTGACCGGCCGGCTGCGGCGGCAGACCCACGGCCTCGGTCCCGCCGAGATGACCCGGATGTACGAGCACCACGACGCGGTGCTGCACGCGGTGCGCGAGGGCGTGGTCATCGTCGGCGGCGACTGCCGGGTCCTGCTCGTCAACGACGAGGCGCGCCGTCTGCTCGACCTGCCCCCGGAGGTGGAGGGCCGCCTGGTCGACGAGCTCGGCCTGGACTCCCGGATGGCCGATCTGCTGAGCTCCCACCGGGTCGCCACCGACGAGGTGGTGCCGATCGGGGACCGGCTGCTGGCGGTGAACAACCGGCCCACCGACCACGCCGGCGGCCCGCCCGGCAGCGTAGCAACCCTGCGGGACTCCACCGAGCTGCGGGCCCTCGCGGGGAAGGCCGAGGTGGCCCAGGGCCGGCTGCGGCTGCTGTACGAGGCGAGCGTCGCCATCGGCACCACGCTTGACGTCCGGCGCACCGCCGAGGAGCTCACCCAGGTCGCGGTCGGCCGGTTCGCCGACCACGTCACGGTCGATCTCGCCGACTCCGTCCTACGGGGTGAGGAGCCGCCGGCCGGGGCGTACGACGAGGCACCCGAGCTGCGCCGGGTGGCGGTCAGCAGCGTCCGGGACGACCACCCGCTGTACCTGGAGGGCGGGGTGCACCGCTATCCCCCGGCCACCCCGATGGCGGTCGGCTTCGTCACCGGCCGCCCGGTGCTGGTGCCCGACCTGCGCGCCACCGTCGATCCGCGCTCCCCGGGCGGCGACCGCTTCCAGGTGATGCTGGACTACGGCCTCCGGTCGCTCATCACCGTCCCGCTGCACGCCCGGGGCGTGCTGATGGGGGTGGCCAACTTCTGGCGCGGCCAGGAGAGCCAGCCCTTCGACGAGGACGACCTGTCGCTCGCCGAGGAGCTGGCGGCCCGCGCCGCGGTCTGCATCGACAACGCCCGCCGCTTCACCCGCGAGCACGCCATGGCCGTGACGCTGCAGCACAGCCTGCTGCCGCGCGGCCTGCCCGAGCAGAACGCCCTCGACCTCGCCTACCGCTACCTGCCCGCCCAGGCCGGTGTGGGCGGGGACTGGTTCGACGTCATCCCGCTGCCCGGCACCCGGATCGCCCTGGTCGTCGGCGACGTGGTCGGACACGGCCTGCACGCCGCCGCCACCATGGGCCGGCTGCGCACCGCCGTGCAGAACTTCTCCACGCTCGACCTCCCGCCGGACGAACTCCTCGGCCACCTCGACGAGCTCGTCACCCGGATCGACCAGGAGACCGCCGCGACCGAGGGCGAGCCCTCGATCACTGGCGCCACCTGCGTCTACGCCATCTACGACCCCACCACCGGCCGGTGCAGCCTCGCCCGGGCCGGCCACCCGCTGCCCGCCCTGGTCCACCCCGACGGCAGTACGGAGTTCCCCGAACTCCCCGCGGGACCACCGCTGGGCCTGGGCAGTCTGCCCTTCGAGGCCATCGAGTTGCAGCTGCCCGAGGGCAGCGGCCTGGTGCTCTACACCGACGGCCTGGTCGAGGACCGCACCCGCGACATCGGCACCGGTCTCGACATCCTCACCGCCACGCTCTCCCACCCCGGCCGGACGCCCCAGGAGACCTGCGACGCGGTCCTCGACGCGCTGCTGCCCGCCCGCCAGACCGACGACATCGCCCTGCTCGTCGCCCGCACCCGCCTGCTGCCGCCCGACCGGATCGCCGAGTGGGACGTGCCCTCCGACCCCTCCGCGGTGGCCGGGATCCGCGCCGAGGTCACCCGGCAGCTGACCCGCTGGGACCTGGACGAGGCCGCGTTCATCACGGAACTCGTCCTCAGCGAGCTGATCACCAACGCGATCCGCTACGGCACTCCGCCGATCAAGGTCCGGATGCTGTACGACCTGACCCTGATCTGCGAGGTCTCCGACACCAGCAGCACCGCGCCCCACCTGCGCTACGCGGCCGCCGAGGACGAGGGCGGCCGCGGCCTGTTCCTCATCGCCCAGCTGGCCGAACGCTGGGGCACCCGCTACACCCGCGACGGCAAGATCATCTGGGCCGAGCAGCTCCTACCCGGCGCCGGTGCCACCACCAGTGAGGCCGACCTGCTCGATGCCTTCGGAGACGACTGGTCCTGATCGGGCCGGAGTCGGCACATTCATACGAGCCGTCCGACTCACTCCCCCACCGCGCATGCCGGACGGTCAAGGCCGCCGATCGGGGCCGGTTTCTCTGCACCGCCATTTGTACCCCGCGCCACACGGCTATTTGTGGTCTGCGCCACAGCATTGTTCGTGACCCGGGTCACTCGCTTTCCGGTGGCCTGGGTCACCTTTTGTCTGGGAGCTTTCGGGTTCCACGAGTGCCCAAAACGGATGAAATGCGGCGAATAGGTTTAGATCGCCCGTGACGGTGGCCACAGCCGGCCAAGGGTCCACTACCAGGCATAGTCGCCCACTCCCACCGGCTGCGCGGCGCCCTGCCCGCCGGGGTCACCGCCTCGGGGACACCAGACGCCCCACCGGTCGACCGGTGCGGCATCGGCGCACCTCAGGGCCGTGATCACGGTGCGCGGGAGAGAGTTCGGGGGTGGGGTTTGAGGGGCGGGTCGGGGGGTACGCGGGTGCGGCCTGTGGGCGGCGGTCGGTGGTGGTGCTACGACGCCGCGTCGTGGACGGGGCGTTTCCGGGGCCTTGGAGAGCGCCGCCCGGCCCGCTAACAATGGCTTCAGTCGCCACGACGCATCGGGCTTCTCGCCCGGCTCGTGGCCGACCGGCTCGGATCACGCGGATTCAGTTCGCCTGAACCAAACGATCCAGGTGCCGGGCCACACCGGGTGCACCATCCCCCTGATTCGGGGGTTGTGCGGGTGTGTATTCCTGTCCCCTGAGTTAGGACCGCTCTTGTCTGCTTCGTTCACCGCTCGTCTGCGTAAGTCCGCTGCCCTGTTCGCCGGTGCCGCCTGTGTGGCCACCATCGGTGCCGTGGTCGCCCCGACCGCCGCGTCCGCTGCTACTCCGCAGCAGATCGCCGCGAGCATCGTCCCGGCGGACCAGCTGGCCTCCTTCAGCAACATCATTTCGCACGAGAGCGGCTGGAGCGTCACCGCGACCAACCCGAGCAGCGGTTCCTACGGTCTGGGGCAGGCTCTGCCGGCCTCCAAGATGGCCTCCGAGGGTGCGGACTGGAAGACCAACCCGACCACCCAGATCAAGTGGGCCTACAAGTACATGTGCGAGCGCTACGGCAGCCCGAACGCCGCCTGGTCCTTCTGGGCCGCCCACCACTGGTACTAAACCGACCCACGGCTCCCCGCAGCCTCACCCGAAAGGGGCCCGGTGCACACGCACCGGGCCCCTTTCGGCCTGCCCGTCCGCCTCACCGGGGAACGGACCGGACCAGCAGCAGCGCGATGTCGTCGGTGCGGTGGCCGGTCTGCTCGGCATGGCCGATCAGCTCATCGGCCACCCGCTCCAGCGGCTCGTCGCCGCAGCGGGCGAAGGTGTCGGCCAGGCCGTCCAGCACCCGGTCGATGTCGGTACCCGGCCGCTCGATCAGGCCGTCGGTGAACAGGGCCAGGACGGTCCCGACCGGCAGTCCGATCCGGGTCAGTGGGTACTCGGCGTCGGCCTCCACGTTCAGCACCAGGCCGCCCCGCAGGATCGGCACCCGCGCCCGGCCGTCACGCCCGCGCAGCAGGGGCGGCGGGTGCCCGGCGTTCGCCAGCCAGACCTCCCGCTGGGACAGGTCGACCCGCAGATAGGTACAGCTGGCCAGCAGGGTGGTCCCCAGTTCGAACAGCAGCCGGTTGGTGCGGGAGAGCACGGTACGCGGATCGGCGTCCGCCGTCGCGTAGGCGTGCACGGCGGTCCTGATCTGCCCCATCAGGGCGGCGGCGTTGACGTTGTGGCCCTCGACGTCGCCGATGACGATGGCCGCGGTGTCGCGGTCGATCCGGATGAGGTCGTAGAAGTCGCCGCCGATGTCCATACCGTCGGTGCCCGGCAGGTAGCGGGCCGCGCTCTCCAGGCCCGGGATCACCGGCAGGGCGTGCGGCAGCAGGCTCTCCTGGAGCCCCTGGGCGAGGCCGAGTTTGGTGTCGTACAGCCGGGCGCGGTCGAGGGCCTGGGCGATCAGGCCGCCCAGCGCGGTGAGTACGGCCCGTTCGTCCAGGGTGAAGAGGTGCGGCTCGGCGAAGGCCAGCACACAGGTGCCGATCAGCCGGCCCGAGACCACCAGCGGCAGGTACGCCCAGGCGGCCATGCCGTCCTGGGTCTCCCGGCGGCCCGGGTAGAGCCGTTCCAGCTCCGTACGGTTCTCGTAGAAGGCCGGTACCGGGTTGATCAGGGCCTGGACACCCGGCGTGGCGGCGGTCAGCGGGGTGCCGTCGAACTGCTCGACCAGGCCGGGCGGATAGCCGCAGTGGCCGACGATGCGCAGCCGGCCGCTCTCGGTCATCAGCACGGCCACCGCCTGGCCGCCGAAGGCCGGCACGATCTGGTCGGAGACCATGCTCACCACGTCGTGCACGCTGACCGCCTCGGTCAGCGCACTCGCGAGGTGCAGGATGTGGTACAGGACCCCGGCCCGGGTGGGTACGGCGGGACCGGCGACCGCCCGGGCGTCCGGCAGGTCCCGCTGGGCGACCTCGGCGCCGGTGATGCGTATGGTGAGCCCGGACTTGTCCGGGTAGAGCTGGAAGGACAGCCAGCGGTCCGGCGGTCGCAGTGCCACGAACGCCATGGGCTGCCCGCTTATCACCGCCGCCCGGTACCGGTCCTCGTACACGGGATCGCGGAGCCACGGCAGCAGCACCCAGGGCCGGACGCCGAGCAGCCTGTCGGTGCTCTCGCCCAGCAGTTCGGCGGCGGTCTCGGTG
This sequence comes from Kitasatospora sp. HPM-01-4, assembly GCF_051374625.1. Classification (NCBI taxonomy): domain Bacteria; kingdom Bacillati; phylum Actinomycetota; class Actinomycetes; order Kitasatosporales; family Streptomycetaceae; genus Kitasatospora; species Kitasatospora sp. HPM-01-4. The sequence goes on from NZ_JBPQGP010000005.1 coordinate 629,912, forward strand.
ACGACGGTCAGCACACCGCGCTGGTCGATGGCGCAGATGCCCTCGGGCAGTCGCGCCATCATCGCGTCGAGCGCGCTGCGCCGTTCCGTGCCGACCATCAGGGGCCGCGGTCCCGGGCGGACCGGCCGGCCGGCGCGTTCCGCCCGCTCCAGTTCCTCGGCCAGGCTGCGGCCGAGCGCGGTGAGCCCTCCGCGCTCCCAGGAGGACAGCTCGCCCGGGTGGGTGGCGGGCCAGAGCAGGAACACGGCGCCGTACGTGCGCTGCCCGGCCGTGAGCGGGATGGCCGCGAGGCAGAAGGCATAGGGCAGGGCCACCGCGAGCCGCGGATACCGCCGTGCCATCTCCGGCGCGCCGCCCACCCAGACCAGGCGGTCCTCGCGCACCGCGTCGGCCACCGGGATCGGCGCGGCCAGGCCGATGCGTTCCCAGGGCCGGATGAACTGGCGTCCCGATCCGAGTGTGATCGCCAGGTGGAGCACGTGCAGGTCGTCCGAGAGCAGGTACAGCCCGCCGATGTGGGCGCCCAGTCCGATCGAGGCCGACCGCAGGATCGGCGCCAGCACCCCGAGGCCGCCCTCGACGACCGGCCTCGCCCCGCCACCGGGACGGGGCCGGGAGAGTGCGGACGACGACGTGCCCACCACCTCGATCACCTTGCCTCCAGCCGACGAGGTGCGTCCGCGACGGCTTCGTTCCCATAGTCGCGCCGACGGCGTGGAATGTCCCGCAGGGCGTGTGGCGGTCCCCGGCCCGCGCTCCGTCCGGCCGGAAGCGGTGATCGGCGCGGACTCGGACGCGTCCCGGCGGTACCCGCGCCGGGCACCGGCCGGCTTACCGGCCCCCGGCCGCACTCCGGCACTCGAAGGTCACCGTGGTTTCCCAGCAGGACTTCTGACGGCCAGTCATCTCCAGCGGGGCCCGTCCATGGGGAATGCCCGCCGGGCCCCGCGCAGAACCGAGCGGGGTACGTCGCCAGGATCCGGCGCCCGGTACACGGGCCGCGAGCGGCCTTCGGCCGCGCACGGCGTCGGTCACCAGTCGAGCGCCTCGGGGTCGTCGGTGGTGTGCATGGCCGCTTCCTCCGCCGTCGCCGCGCCGCCGCAGATCCCGACGTCCTCCGCGATCATGTCGCTGCGCGCGTCCGTGGCCGCGATCAGCCTGCCGGACCGCCGCTCGCCCACCTCCGTGTCGATCAGCTCCGCGTCGGTGCCGTAGGTGTCGCCGATCCCGTTACCCTCGGGTGTCGCGACCTCCGGCAGCTCCGCCGCCAACCGCCGTTCCAGACTCTCGCGTTCACGCTGCTCGGTCGCGGTGGTCCCGTGGCGGTTCACCGCGAGCGGGCGGTCCGGCGGGGCGTAGCCTTCGTCGAGCGCCGACTCCAGACCTCGGTCCACCAGGGTGTCCTCCGGCTCCAACGGTCCGATGTCGTCCTGTACTTCGGAGCGGTCGGGCTGGTACACCTCGTCACCCATCAACTCGTCGCCCGGCATGAGACTCTCCTTCGCTGGCCATGGCCCCCTCGCGTGGCCGGGGTGTCCGCCACCAGCCGTGCGGGCCGACGGGTGGCGGCGCTGCCAGGGCGTCCGCCGCACCCCGGCAGGGCCGCGCGGAGAGGCCGCAACCGGCACCGCCGCCACGCAGCTCCTCGACGGTGGCGGACGCCCGCCAGGCAGCGGGTGACCGCCCGTGCAACGGACGTCCCTACCAGCGTCCCACGCCCTGGCCCGGGTCGCAGGCTCGTGCCGGATCGCCCCCGTTCGCCCGCCGACCGCCGCACCATGGCGGCCGGTGCGGCGGCCGTGCGGGCGCGCGCCCGGGGGGCGATCCGCCGGGCGGCGGCCGGGGAGCGGCACCGGCCGCCGGGCCACGTCGTCACGGTGGAGGCCCGGTGTACACCCGGGCGACAGCGGTGGGCGGTGCGGTCGCAGCGGCGGACGTCGCCCGAGCCGGCCGGGGGCTTCGCCGGGAACTCGACGGCGCCGAGCGGCGGGGAATGCGACGCGACCGGTCCGGACCGGTCCGCCGGGAGCGGCGCCAGGGCCCCTACCGGTTCGGCCGCTCGACCTGGAACGCGGCGGCACTCTCGATCGCCGGGCGGAGCGCGGCGGTCACGGTCCGTACGCAGCCGGCCAGCGCCGCTGCGGACGACCACCCGCCGGAACGCCACAGCAGCAGCTCGCCGCCGCTCACCCGCCAGCTGAACGGCTCTGGCGCGGCCAGCAGTTGGTGTACCTCGGAGGCCGGCAGCATCGTCCTGACGTGGTGCGGATCTCGGGCGTAGATCCGGTAGTGGCTGTCGAAGTCGGCCACCCCGGTGGGCACCGGAGCGTCGGGGACGGGTTCGACGACCCTCACCGAGTGGAACGCCGGCTCGTGCCGCACCTCGACCTCGCCGAGCGGAACCGGCAGCTCCACCAGCGCGACTCCGTAGACATGGGTCGAGCCGTTCTCACGGCAGCTGTAGCCGGCCGATGTGAGCACCGACCGGTCGAGCTCGCCGGTCACCTGATCGACCAGCCGCCGCGACGTGCCGTAGTGGAAGGGCGGCGCGGACGGAAGCCGCTCAAGGCCGAACTCCGGCCGGGCGATGAACCCATGACGCCGGGTCAATTCATCGGCGATCGCCCTGGCACGGCGCCGGTCCAGGTACGGGCCGAGCCGCGGAGCGGTCAGCACCAGAGCGGCCAGGCCGAGGAGGAGGACGATCGGGACGATGACACGCATGGCGCCTCCACGGGTCGATACCGTGTCGACGGCGCCCCCGAGGCCAGGCGGGGCAGCCGCGACCCTCACGCCGACCAGACTTCCCGGCACACCACCACCGACAGTACCCAACCGCCGACGAAACGCGACAGGCCTTCTTCGGCCGCCCGCCGACAGGGCCGGCATCGGCGCGAAACCGCCCATGGCTCGGCGCGAAAGCACTCATGCCATCGATGCGGAGCGGTCCGCCGGCCAGGGCGCCGCGGCGCGTTCGAGACCGGGGTGGCCCGGTCCGGTGGGCGGCGCGGCTCAGCCGCACACCCGGGGTCGGGGTGGACAGTGGGGTCATGCCGACACCAGAGCCGCCACCCGGGCCGCCGCCACCGGAGCCGACACCTGGGCCGAAACGGGAGCCGGAACCCGCCGAGACGCGTTTCGAGACGCGTTTCGAGACACCGCAGCAGCGGGCGAACCGCAATCTCGTCGAGCTTCTGCAGGAACTGCGCGTGCTGCAGACGGGTGTGCAGATCCTCCTCGCCTTCCTCCTCGGCATCGCCTTCACGGAGCGCTTCACCGGGCTCGACGGCACCCAGAAGGCCGTCTACGTGACCACCTTCCTGCTGACCGTCGCCTCCGCCGCGGTCCTGTCCACACCGGTGGCACTGCACCGCGGCCTGTTCCACCGGGGCGCCAAGCGCCGCATCGTGGACCTGTCCACCCGGCTCACCCAGGTCGGCCTCGCCTTTCTCGCACTCGCGCTCAACGGCGCGGTCCTGCTGCTGATGGACGTCGTCCTCGGCCGCACGGCCGCCATCGCCATCGTGTCCGTGACCGCCGTGATGTTCGCCGTCCTGTGGTTCCTCCTCCCCCGGGTGCTGCGCCGCTGGTGAGGGCGGTGGTGCGCCACGGTCCGGCCGCGCCCGCTGGGTGGGTTGCCCGCCTCAGAACCGCCCGCATCATGCAAGGGAAAGTTCGCAAAACTCTTTCGATTTGCAGGCAGATCGAGGAACATGGCAGCATAATCACAGGCATCAAGAGGAATGATCCGCCAAGGCGGACAAGAGCGGAAAGAAGCCAGGACCCATGTCGGACGGCGCGCGCGTCATCGTCGGTGTCAGTGGTTCGTTGAACAGCATGACCGCACTGCACCGCGCGGTCGACGAGGCCCGCGCCCGGCAGGCGGTGCTGGTTCCGGTACTGGCCTGGACACCCGTGGGCGGCGAGCGCAACTACCGCGCCCACCCGTGTCCGCCGCTGATGCGGGCCTGGGAGGCGGCCGCCGGTGCGCGACTGGAGCGCGCCTTCGAGGAGGCGTTCGGCGGGTTCCCCGTCGGGGTCCGGGTGGAGCCGCTGGTGATCCGCGGCGAGGCCGGTCCCGCGCTGGTCGAGATCGCGGACCGGCCGGGCGACCTGCTGGTCATCAGCACCGGCCGCCGTGGCGTGCTGAAGCGCCTCCTGCGCGGCTCGGTGGGCCGGTACTGCCTGGCTCACGCCGGCTGCCCCGTCATGGCCGTTCCGCCGTCCGCGCTCTACACGGAGCTGCGGAGCATCACCCGCAGCCTCGACCTCCGAGAGCTGTCGCACGCGGCCTGACGCCCCGCGGGTCCGCGGCCGGCCCGCATCACCCCGGCCGGTTTCGGCGACATCAGCGGCCGGGATCCGTACGGGAGTTGGTGGAGCGTCCCGCCCCTGCCGCAGGGCGGCGACCCGTTCGGCGGCCCCCGCCGCGCCGCTCACCGGGACGTCCGGGGCGACCCCGGGCCGTCACCGCATCACGAGACGGCGGATCCGCCTCACGGCCACGCGGGCACGATCACGGCCGCGGGCGGGGTCCTCCCGGGACCGGGTCACCGGTCCCGGCGAACGGCGAGCAGGGCAGCGTCGTCCGTCAGTCCGGAACCGACGAACGCCCGGACGTCGACGAGCAGTTCGTCCAGCAGTGCCTCCGGATCCCCGTGCGCCAGCACGGCCAGGCGCTGGGCGAGCGGGTAGAACCGGTTCCCCGAGTCCCGGGCCTCGGACACGCCGTCCGTGTAGAGCAGCAGCAGATCGCCGTGGTCGAAGGCGAACGACCAGGCCCGGTAGTCCCCGCCGACCAGACCGAGCAGCCCCAGCGGGGGTGCCTCGACGGGCGGCTCCACCTCGCCGACCCGGCCTTCGTGGCACAGCAGCGGTGGCGGGTGGCCGCAGTTGACCGTGATCGCCGGGCCCGGTGCGTCGGGAATGCCGATCAGCACCGCCGTGACGAACTCCTCGCTCGCCGGGCGGCGGGCGAGCGCCGAGTCCAGCCGTCTGGCGACCTCCGTCAGGTCCGGCTCGGCCCGCGCCGCCTCCCGGAACACCCCGAGCACGTCGGCGGCGGTCTCCACCGCGGCCAGCCCCTTGCCGCACACGTCCCCGAGGAGCAGCCGCACACCGTACGGGGTCCGCATCACCTCGTACAGGTCCCCGCCGATCCGCGCCTCGGCCTCGGCCGCCACATAGCGCACCGCCACCACCAGTGGTCCCAGCCGCCGGGGCACCAGCCGCAGCAGCGCCCGCTGCGCCGCCTCGGCGACCGTGCGGACCCTGGCCAGCTCCCGCTCCTGGGCCCGCACCACCACGACGTTGGCGCAGGTGAAGAAGGTGATCATGACCACCGTCACCGCCGCGGTCGCCATGACACCGCTCGGCACGCCCACATCGTAGAGCGCCAGGAGGACGACGATGACGCTGGCGACCACTCCGGCCGCCAACGGAAGCAGCACTCGACGGGTGCCCACACCGGCCAGTACCGGGAGGGCGGCGAGGACCGGGGCGAACGTGGTGTCGGTTCCGGTGACGAAGTCCACCGCCACGGCCGCCGCCACCAGCAGGTAGCCACCGGCCGTGAGCCTGCGTGACCACTTGGGCAGGAGTCGCGGTCGGCGCCACGATCCGCCGCCGTTGAAGACCTCAGACACCGGACTGCCCTTCTGTCCCGCTCGCCCCCTCAGCCGAGCCGTTCCCCCTCTCCACAGTCAATCGCCTGCCGCCCTCCCGCGACAGGACTCCCGAGAACGGCCCCGGTCCGCGTGCCCCGGGGACCGGCCAGTGGGGGGAACCGGCCGGGCGGCCGCGGAGCGCTGTCGGCTGCCGTGGGCATCCGGACCTCCACAGCCGTCGACACCGCCGTCGGCCGTCACCGGTCCGGCCCGTGGAGCGGCTACGACTCGGCCCGTTGGGTGATGGCCGCCTCGGTCCGGTCCCCGAGGAACTCGTACCAGCGGCGCTCCAGGCAGACGTAGCGCACATCGGCTCTGACGAGGCTGAGGAAGCCCTCCACGGTCTCGGTGAGGCGCTGCCGCAGCCCGGGGTCCTTGAGCGCCCCGTCGGCGAAGGCCTCGTACGCGTTGGCCAGGCTGAACATGTCCGGATAGACGCGGGTGCCGAGGTGCTCGAGCGGGACCCGCAGTGCCCACAGCCCGCGGTTGCCGCCGACCAGGGACGGGGAGGCGGAGACGAGCAACGCGTGCTTGGTCTTGAACGGCTGCGGCCGGACCCGCGAGACCCAGTCGATCGCGTTCTTCAGCACCCCCGGCACCGAGCCGTTGTACTCGGGCGAGGAGATGACGAAGGCGTCGCACTGCTCGATCCGGTCGCGCAGTGCGAGGGCGCCGGCCGGCAGGCCTCGGTCGGCCTCCATGTCGCCGTCGTACATCGGCATCTCGAACTCGCGCATGGCCGCGAGGTCGACGGCGGCACCGGTGTCCGCGATCAGGTGGGCCACCAGGGAGGCGAGCTGGGCGTTGACGGATTCGGCCCGCAGCGCGGCGCCGAAGACCAGGATCCGCAGCGGGCCGGGGGGAGCGTCCGTGGGCATGGAGTACGTCCTTCTGTCGTCTGGGCTCGCGCCGGGGCGGGGAAGCACGGGGAATAGTGTGGCCACGCCGGGACCGCTGTGCGACATGCTTGGGCCATCCGGGGGAACGCCGCTGGGCCTTCCGGGGTGACGCCGCCGCTACGGCGCGGGACCGGGAGGACAGGGCGCCGCGTCCTGGTCGGGCCCGGGTGGTGCGGCCGCGGCCGGAACACCAGGCCGGGCCCGACCGCGACGGCTTCAACGGCGGTCCGGTGTAGCGGAGTTCCGCAGAAGCGTTACCTGCGGTCTCGCGACTCCGCCGACTACGCCATGGTGACGCCCGGCCGGGAAGCTGTGCATATGCCAAACGACTATGACGGAACCGCGATGCTCCACGGGCTGGCCCGGCAGGCGCAGGCGTGGAGTCGGCCGTTCCGCCTCGACCCGTCGTCCGCGCCACCCGCCGCGCTCGATCGGCTGGTGGCCTGGTGGTCGCGCCATCGAGACCCGCTCGGGGTGCCGGCGACGGCCGCCGCCGTCGGCATCCGGGGCCTTCTGGCAGCCGTCCCGCCACCGTTCCACGGGGTGGACCCTGCTCCGCCAGGACCGGGCGGAGCCCCACCGCACCGTACCGGACGGGCCCGGGCGGACCGGTGAGCCGGACCGGTCCGGACCGCGGCCGAGAAGGCGGGTCCCACGGGGTGTTCCGCTGGTGGGGTACCGCCCGTACCAGGGTCTTCGGGTCCTGACGTGGCGCCGCGCGCGGGGCTCCCGGAGGCGCCCGACGCCCGGCGCGCCTCCGGAGGGACTTCATATACTGCCCATATGACCGGTCCGACGCGGTTGACGCCGAAAGGCCGGAAACGGATCACTCCGTCCGACTACGTGAACCTCATGCCGTTCGTGCTCATGGCGCTGACGGTTGTGTTGGACCTGGCCACCCCGGTGGATCTGCAGTTCGACCGTCTGCTCTCGGCCGTCCCCGCTCTGGCCGCCTGCACCTACTCGGTCTCGGGGACTCTGTGGATCGGACTGCTCACCCTGGTGGTGAACGTCAGCCTCGCCGCCGGCCAGGGGCTGCTCCTGCGCCCCGGGCACTTCTTCACCGTGGGAGCCATCGCGGCCGTCACCCTGGCCGCCGCTTTGGCCAGCGGCTTCAGGCAACGGCGGGAACGCACCCTCGCCGACGTCCGCTCGGTGGCCGAGACCGCCCAGCGGGTGCTGCTCCGCCCCGTTCCCCACCACCTCGGCCATGTCACCGTCGACACCCTCTACATGGCCGCCGCCGCGGAGGCCCGGATCGGCGGGGACCTGTACGAGGCGATGCGCACCCCGCACGGCGTACGCCTGCTCATCGGCGACGTGCGCGGCAAGGGCCTGCTCGCCGTCGAGGCCGCCGCGATCATGCTGGGCGCCTTCCGCGAGGCCGCACACGACGAACCCGACCTCCCCCACCTGGCACACCGGGTGGAGACCAGCATGATCCGCACCGCGGCCCAGCTGCCGGGCGGCGACGTCGCCGAGCGCTTCGTCACCGCGGTGTTCGTCGAGATCCCCGACGACGAACCGGCCGTCCGCATCGTCAACTGCGGCCACCCGCCCCCGCTGCTCATCCACGACGGGCACGTCCGCGAGGTCGAGGCCACCGCCCCTTCGCCGCCCCTCAACCTGGGGATGCTCGTTCAGGACGGCGGCTACCACGTGGACGTGGTCCCCTTCACGGCCGGTGACCAACTGCTGCTCTACACCGACGGCGTGACCGAGACCCGCGACCTCGGCGGAACCTTCTACCCCCTGGTCGAACGCGTCCGCTCCTGGCTCGCCGCCCCTCCCGGCCAGCTCCTCGACCTCCTCCACCAGGACCTCGTCACCTACAGCAACGGCACTCTCCACGACGACATCGCCGCCCTCGCCGCCAGGCGGCTCCCGACGACGGCCGGGCCGTCGGCCGGTTGACCCGGGACCGGATGTTCCGGCCGCGGAGCGGGGCGTCCGGCCGGTCCGCCGTGGAGCCCGTCCGCACCGCGCGGGTGCGCGGCCGGGCTCGGTCTCCGCATGGCGACGCCGGGGGCACCCGCCGGATCAGGTCTGCGACTCGCCGGGGTCGGCGGGCTCTGATATCGCCTCGCGTACCTGTGGCTCCTCCTCGGCCGGCGATGTCTCCTGCCGGTCCGGCGGCGGCGCGGTGAGGCGGTCCTCCAGTCGGCCGAGCAGCAGCACGGCACCGAGCAGAGCAGGGGGTATGAACAGCACGAGCACCGACATGTGAGCCTCCGGGAGGGACGGTCACGGTTCGCTCGACCCGCCGATCTATCCGCATACAAACTCTATGGTGCGCAGTCCGGCCCCGCCCCCTCGGTCGGCGGGCACCCAACCGGCGCAACCCGTCACCACCAGGGCTGACACCGGGGCGGCGGTCTCGCGCGACCCGGTCGCGGCACACACCCGAACGGGTGAAACCCACCGTGCCAGGTGCCGTGCCACGCGTCCGGGACCGCGTCAGTAGTGGAGCGCCGCCTTGGCCATCACGATGATCACTCCGAGCAGGAGGTTGGCGACGCCGCCGGCCAGCACCATGCGACGCGGGGCACCGGCCCGCAGGACCGGGACGGTCGCCCAGCCGACCTGCTCGGCCAGAGCCACCGCGAGCGCGAACCACGCGGTCCCCTCCGCCCCCAGTTCCAGCAGCGGGCTGATCGCCACGGCGGCGGCCGGCGGGACGGCCACCTTGACGATCGGCCATTCACCGACGGCCACCCTGCGGACGTCCCTGCCGGTCAGCGGCTGCCGCAGCAGCCGCTCCCCCACGATCCGCGCGTAGACGTGCGCCGCCCAGAAGACCACCCCGGTGACCAGCAGGAGCAGCACCAGCTTGATTCTCGGGAACGGGCCGAGAGCTCCGGCGGTGGCCACGACCGAGGCCGCGAGGATCGAGCCGTAGACGGCCCCGGCGTAGTCGGTCCGCGTTACGGCGGGCGGCTTCGGCGCCTCGCCGTCCGCACCGCCGCCCCTGGCAGCTCGACGTCCCACGCTCCCCAGGATCGGTCCGGTCGGACGGGGCCGCAGAGCGACAGCCGCCGGTCGGCCGCACCCACAGCCCCGATGAGAGGGGGCGGCACCGCGCGGGTCCGCGCCCTCCGTACATGGCCGGTTCGACTTGCAGGCGATACTACGAAACCGTAATATCCGAAATCGTGAAGTCCGAATCCGTTCCGTCGGAGCCGTCGGCGCTGCTCGCACTGCAACGCGCGACCCATGCCACGCTCCAGATCATCGCCGCCGAGCTGGTCGACCTCGATCTGACCGCTTCCGAGATCAACGCTCTGGCGAACCTCGCCGACGGACGCGGCCGCACCGTGTCCGAACTGGGCGCGGCCGTGGGCACCCGCCCGACGACGCTGACCGGCGTACTGGACCGGCTCGAACGCCGCGGCCACATCACCCGCGGCGCCCGCGCGGGCGACCGCCGGTCCGTACTCATCGAGTTGACCCCCACCGGCCGTCTGACCGCCGACACGGTCCGGCAGACCCTGACCGATCTGGAGGACCGCGCGCTCGGCGGCCTCTCCCCCACGGAAGTGGCCGGCTTCCACGCCGTCCTGCAGGCCTTGACCGAGGTGTCCCCGTGAACGTTCCCCAGCACGCCCCGAACCCGGGCGAGACGGCCTTCAAGACACTGATGCGGGAGGTGATGGCGGATGCCGACCACTTCGGCCACCGCCAGCACGTCCGGCTGACCTGGCTGGCCGTCCGGCGCTACGGCACCGCCGCCGCGCTGGACCTGGTCGGCGAGGGCATCCGGCAGGCCGCGAGCGACGCGGGGGCGCCGCAGAAGTACCACGCCACCGTCACCCGTGCCTGGGTCGAGCTGGTGGGCCACCGGGCGGACCGGACGGACACCCGTGACTTCGACGCGTTCGCCGAGCAGCACGCCGAGTTGCTCGACAAGCAGCTGCTCGACCGCTACTACCGGCCCGAGACCCTGGCAAGCGACCGGGCCAGGACCACCTGGGTCGAACCCGACCTCTCGCCCTTCCCCTGGCAGCTCACCGGCCGGTGAGACCCCGGGAAGCCCGCCTGTCAGGCACGGCAGTTGAGCATGAGGTGAGTGTGCGCCCGACCGCAAGGCCCGATTCGGCTCCCCCGACCGGTCGGTGAGCCGCGCGCGGCCGGGCGTCTCACCAGGTCACCGGCAGCTCCGCCAGGCCCTGCATCCTGGGCAGGTCCTTCCAGCGGGGTCCCGACTCCGGTGCGGCCGGCCGGAGTTCCGGAAAGCGGTCGAGCAACCGGGCGAGGCAGACCCGGAGTTCCACCGGTACGAGGTGTGCGGCCAGGCAGCGGTGGATGCCGTACCCGAAGGCCAGGTTCGGCGCGCCGGAGCGCTCAGGGTCGAACACGTCGGGCTCGGGGTAGACGGCGGCGTCCCGGTCGGCGGCGTTGATCGACGCGACCACGGGATCGCCGGCGCGGATGAGCACGTCGGCCAGCCGGACGTCCTCGGTGGCCACCCGGAGGCGGCCGTCCGTCAGCAGCAGGTGCCAGCGCAGCATCTCCTCCACCGCGTCCGGCAGCAGCTCGGGGCGGCGGCGCAGCAGCGACCACTGTTCGGGGTGGTGCAGCAGGCCGTGCACGGAGGCCGCGATCAGGTTGGACGTCGTGGTGTGTCCGGCGAAGACGATGGCCTGGCCGAGGCCGACCAGTTCCCGCTCGTCCAGCGCGCCCTCCTGGTCGTGGGCCTCGACCAGTGCGCTGAGCAGGTCCTCGCCCGGCGCGGCCCGGCGCTCGGCCAGCGCCCCCGCCAGGTAGTCGCACATCTTCCGCTGGATCGCGATCACCTCGTCGACGGGTCCGGCACCGGTGATCTCGGCGTTCCAGGCCAGGAGGCGGGGGACGTCCGCCCGCGGGAGTCCCAGCCAGGCGCACACCACGCTGAGCGGCAGCACATCGGTCAGGGCGGGGACGAGGTCGGCCGGCGGGCCCGCCTCCGCCATCGCCTCCAGCAGTCCGTCGACCGTCCGCCCGACCATCGGGGCGAGCCGCTCCATCCGGCCGGCGCTGAAGGCCGGTGCCACCAGCCTGCGCAGCCGCTGGTGGTCCTGTCCGTCGGTCTCCCGCAGCTGGACCACGTCCGGCAGTGTCATGGGCACCCGGTCGAGGCTGGGGCCGCCGGGCCGCGCGGCCTCGGCCGCACTGAACCTGGGGTCGCCGAGGACCAGGCGGACGTCCTGGTACCTGGTCACCAGCCAGGCTTCGTGGCCGCTCGCCAGTACGACCCGGCTGACCGGTTCGCTCTCCCGCAGCCGGGCGAGCTCGGCGTGCGTCCCGGCGGGGTCGGTGCAGCGGAAGGGGAAGGGCCTGGCGGACATCCGGCTCTCCCTTCAGAGCGTGTGGAACGTTCAGAGCCTGTGGAACGCGGGGTCGTAACTCTCACCGAGCGCCGCCCGGCCGATGGTGGCCAGGATGTGATCGTCGTTGTCGTGCCGCTGGTAGAAGGTCAGGTCGCGCAGGATCCGTTCCACCGGTGAGGGCCGGATCAGACTGCGGGCGCCGCAGGCGCGGATGCAGTGGTGAACCGTCTCCTCGGCGAGATGCTCGATCAGATGCCGTGCCTGGCTCCCGGCGATCCTCGCCTCCTCCAGCCTCCCCTCGTCCCACAGTGCGGCGACATGGCGCAGCCACAGGCGTGCCGTGTCGATGTTGACGGCCATCCGTCCCACCCGCTGCTGGACGTACGGGTCCCCGCTCTTGCCCTGGTGCTTCAGGTAGCCCAGTGCGTACCTGTAGGCGGCTTCGGCGGCGCCGAGGAAGCTGGCGGCGTAGTGCGGGACGAACGCGCACTGCCAGTATCCGGCGAGGTAGCTGCCCGGCTCGCCGATCAGCCGGTCGTACGGGAGGAAGGTGCCGTCGAAGCGCACCGCGTGGCTGGCGGTGGCGCGCATGCCGCCCGGGTTCCACCACGAGGTGTCGACGGTCACGGTCGGGTCGCCCAGATCGCAGGCCAGCAGCAGCACTCCGTCCGACGTCCCTGGCGAGTGCCGGGCTCCCCCCGGCCCGGCCCGGTCGACCAGCAGGATCGCCCAACGGGCGCCGGTGGCGCTGGTGGCGAACGCCTTGGTGCCGTGGAGCACCCAGCCGCCGTCGGCGGCTGCCACGGTGGTGCCGAACCGGGGAACCTCGCCCGGTTTGGGGGCCCGCGGCTCACCGCTCCAGGCGGCCCAGATCTCGCCCCGCTCCACCACTCCGCCGAACCAGCGCCGCTTCTGTTCGGCGCTGCCCAGGGCGTCGATCAGGACGAGGGAGTTGGCGTGGCCCTCCCAGCAGCGGGCCAGCGACAGGTCGGCACCCGCGAGCAGCGTCGTCAGCTGCCACAGCGGCAGCGTCTCGCGCTGCTGCGGTCCAAGGCCGAGGCCGCCGTAGTCCGTCGGTACGGCGGCGGCCAGCAGGCCGGCCGCGAACAGGTCGGCGAAGTCGTCGGCCGGGAAGACGGCGTCGCGGTCGTAGCCGTCGGCGCGGGCGGCGAAACTGTCGCGGGCCAGTCTCTCCGCCTGCCGAAGGGCGGTGGTCGCGGGGGTGTGCGCGGTTGTGGTCATGCCTTGGCCGCCTCCTCCGGACGGTGGAAGTGGGCGCGGTACATCACGCTCGCCGCCGGGTCGCCGGGTACGGCGGCGTGGACGTCGATGGTCAGCAGGCCGCGGTTGAGGTAGCCGCAGAGGTAGACCTGCCGTGGGCCGGGCTCGGGGCCGAGCTGCGCCTCGGCCCTGAATCCGATGGCCCGACGACCGTCGACGCCGGTTGCCAGCGGGAGGACGGGCAGCGGGCCCCAGGCGCTGCCGTCGGCCTCCAGGAGCCGCAGCCGCAGCCGGTCCGCCCGCTGCTCCGCCTGTGCGTCCAGCACACCGGTGGTGGCGCGGTCGAAGTTGGTCCACCGGCCGAGCAGCGGCAGGACGTCGAGCGGCCCGGTCGGCCCGGTGCCGGTCGGGCGGTCCTCCTCACGGCTGACCTCCGTCATGACCGCCGCTTCGCCCCGCCCGCCCCCGGGCGATCCTGGCCCGGTTCCCCCGCCGCCGGGCTCCGGCCGGGCCCGGGGACGGCTCTCTCCGGCACCGGCGCACCCTTCGGCCCGCCCGGTCCGGTGGAAGAACTCGCGGGTCCAGTAGTCGGCGCGGGAGCTGCCGTCCCTGAAGACGTTGGACGTGGTGACCACCAGGATCCCGCCCTTGTGGTGGGCCGAGACGACGGTGCGCAGGAAGCCGAAGTCGAAGGCCACGGTGAGTGCGGACGCCGGCACGCCCAGCGTCGTGTACCGCACGGCGGGGGCCACCCCCCAGTCGCGGGAGCCGCCGCCGAAGGCCCGTACCCAGGTCGCGCCGTCGTGCTCCCGCACCTCCAGCCGGGCGATGCCCGGCGAGGAGTGGCCCTCGGTGCTGAGCCAGTCGCCCAGCAGCGGGCTGGTCGGTCCGGTGTGCCGGGTTCCCGTATCGGGCGTCATGGGGACTCCTCATCTCACCGGTTGCCGGGCGGACGGGCTTCGGTCCGCCGGCGCGTGCCGAGGGCGCAGAGCTCCGGGCCGAGTGGCATCTGCCGTCCGGTCAGCAGGCGGAACTGCTCCCGCATCTCCATGATCAGCACTTCCCGGCCGTCGATGGCCGGCAGGCCGTGGGACCTCGCGGAGACGGCCAGCGCCGTGGGCCCGTCCCGGTAGACCAGGTCGAGGACGGCCGTGTCGGGGGCCGCGGCCGCCAGCCGGAACGGCACGCGGTCGGCCAGCGGTGTGGCGTGGACCAGCAGCGAGTAGCCCCGGGCGGAGAAGCCGGCCAGCGGTACGAAGGGCAGGCCGGTAAGCGCGGCGGCCTGGCGGCCCCGGGCCCGGCCTCGGTTCACCAGGGTCACCGAGGCTCCGGCCAGGTGCAGCGCCAGGGCGGCGGCCCGGCCCGCGCCCCCGCAGCCGACCACGGCCGCGCGCTGCCCCGTCGGGTCGACCCCGGCCCAGGCCAGGGCGTGCAGGACGGCGGCGCCGTCGGTGGTGTCGGCGTACCAGCGGCCGTCCTGCTGCCGCAGGACGTTGGCGGCTCCGGCTCCGCGTGCCGAGGGGGCGACCCGGTCGGCGAGGCCCACCGCGTCCTCCTTGTGCGGGGCGGTCACCGTCAGTCCGCGCAACGGCAGGCCGGTCCACCGGCCGAGGACGGCCGCGCTCCGCAGCAGGCGGGGCAGCGAGTCGGTCGCGAACGGCAGGTAGAGGGCCGGCAGCCCCAGCTCGCGCAGGGCCGCGTTGTACAGCCGGGGCGCGAGTGAGCGTCCGGACGAGGGGCCGGCGATGCCGTAGAGGGCGTCCAGTCGGGGAAGCGCGGGCAGGCCGTAGTCCGCGACGAGCCGACGCAGGGGCGGCATCCCGTCCGCGCCGGTTCCGCCCACCCTGCCGAAGGCCACCGGAGCGCCCAGCCACGGAGCCAGGACCCGGGTCCAGAGACCGGCCTCACCGGTGCCGAAGGCCGTCACATCGGACCGCCCGAGGGCGGCGAGCAGGCCGGGCGCCGGTGCCGGGCCCTCAAAGACCAGCAGGTAGAGCGCCGCGGGTACGACCGCCATGGCGCCGAACAGGGCGTGCGGGCCGCCGGTCGCGCGCTCCGGTCCGTGCCAGGAGATCCGGCGCTGCCGCGGGGGTATGCGGCTGGTCAGCTCCGGTACCAGGTCGTCGGGCCACTCCAGGTCGACCAGGTCGTACTGGGCGGCGGCGCGCAGCAGCCGGGCTCGCCGCTCCACCGGTGTCCCGTCGTGGCTCCCGCCCTGACGGCGGGAGCGCAGGGTGTAGGTGAGCGGGCCGCTGAACAGCCTCCGCAGCCGCCGGGGTTCGGGGTCGCCCACCAGGTCGGCGCGGATCTCCAGTCCGTCGGCCGTCGGGGCGAGGCCGCTCAGCCGGGCACCATCGAGGTCGTCGGCGGTCGCGACGACGGCCACCAGTGAGGCCCGCCGCCCGGTGCCGTACCGCCCGGTGGCCGACGCGCTCATGGGTGACACCGCCGGTACTCCGTACGGCGGGCCGGCGGTGGATCGGACCGGCGCGCGGGAGCGCCCCGGTCGGCTGCCGCCCGCGGTGTCCGCAGCGGTGCCCGCGGGGTTCGTCCCGTCACCACGACGGCCCGCCCGGCTGGGGCGGCCGACGGCTCCGCGCCGGTGTCGCGGGCCTCGGGGTACGCGAACGCGAGCCAGCCCATAGTGCCCACCTCTGACCATGTCACCGCGCGGTGGAGATCGGGTGATGAGCGCGGATCGACGGTTGTCTCATCGGAGGGAGCAGGTCCCGGTACGGGCCGCGCCTGAGCCGGGATTCCTGCGGTGTGCCCGAGGTCGCACACGCCGACGGGTGGGCGGACCGGCCACGTCGCGGTACCGGTCCGCGTCCACGGGCTGCCGGTGCGGGCGGCCCCGGGCGGAGATCACGGTGTTCCGTCCGACTGTATCCGAGTGGTCATCGCCCCGCCTTCCGGCAGGCGACCGGACCTGCGCCGGGGGCCGCCCGGCGGCTCGCGCAGCCGCCGTCCGCTCCCCCGACGGCGAATTCGTTCACCGGCCGGCCCGACCGGTGCCGCCCTGAGGCTTACGCGGCCGTCCCGGCACCGCGGGACCGCCTGGCGCTGCCGTCTCGGCGCTCGCGGTCCACCGGCCTCCCCCGGGGACGGGCCGAGGGCTCGGGAGTGATCAGGGTCGGCCACCGGCCGGGTACGCCCGCTCGTCCGGTGCGGCGCCGAGTGCCCGGCCTGGCGCCGACCGGTGCCGCCGCAGTGCGGCGACCAGCTCCAGGAGGACGGGATCGGTGTTCGCGGCGCGCCAGGCGGCGGCCAGGGTGAGGCTGGGAGCGTCCCGTACGAACGGCCGCCAGACGAGGGCCGGGTCGTCCGCCGCCGTCGAGGCGGCCTGTACGGCGACGACCGGCTCGCCGCAGGTGAGCTGGGTCTGGAAGACCGAGCGGCGTCCCGATCCCGGGCGCAGCCGCGGATCCCACCCGCCGCGACGGCAGACGGCCAGCACCTCGTCATGGTGGCCAGGCGCGAACTCCCTTGGGAACCATATGAGTTCCTGCCCTTCCAGATCGCCGAAGCCGACCGCGTCCAACCGCGCGAGCGGGTGGAGGCGGTCCATCACCACCCCCATCGGCTCCTGCCACACGGTGAGGGTCCGCAGGCCCGCCGTCGGGAACGGGGCGGTGAGCAGGCCGAGATCCAGGTCGCCGTCGGCGAGCCGGTCGAGCTGCTCGGCCGTCGAGGCGTCCAGGAAGCGGATCCGCACGGGCGGCAGCTCGCCCGAACCGGCCTGCCGCAGGGCCGCACCGGCCTCCCGCACGCACCTGACCAGCGCTGCGGGTACACCCGCCGGCACCCCGACCCTCAGGACCACGGGCTCCGTACGGGTGGCCGACTCGACCGCACGACGCGCTCGTTCCACCGCGTCCAGCGCGGCCTTCGCCTCCGGCAGCAGGGCGAGCCCGGCCTGTGTCAGGGCCATTCCGCCCGCACCGCGTTCGAAGAGCGCGGCGCCCAGCTCCTTCTCCAGCAGACGGATCTGCTGGCTGAGCGTGGGCCCGCTGAGGTACAGCCGCTGGGCCGCCCTGGTGAGATTGCCCTCTTCGGCGACGGCCTGGAAGTAGCGAAGCTGACGCAGTTCCACGGTGCTCCCCGAGCTGGGCGGCGGGTCGGTGTCCTCGGCAGCTTACTGACCCCTGAACCCGCGATGACCTGCGGCGTTCGCTCCCGCCTACCGCCCCTTCGGCCGGAACTCATGGACGTCCCGGCACTCCGGGAGGTTCGCTGGGGTCGGGCACGGCCCTGACGACGACCGATCACGGTAGAACGGAGCACGCGGTGTTCATCCTCACCCTCACCTACCTCGGCAGCCTGGAGGAGATCGACGCGCTGTTGCCGGCGCACCGGGAGTACCTCGAACGCCACTACCGCGAAGGGCGCTTCCTCCTCTCCGGCCGGCAGGTTCCCCGGACCGGCGGCTTCATCCTGGCCCTGGGAGACGGTCTGGAGGAGCTACGGGAGATCACTCGCACCGACCCCTTCGCCGACTCCGGCCTGGCCCGGTACGAGATCATCCAAATCGCCCCCACCACGGCGAGCACGCTGATCCTCGACGGCCTCGCGGCGGCGGGGATCCACGACATCGCGAGCGTCCAGCCCGCTCGGTGAGCGGAGCCGCCGGCCTGATACCGGTACCGGCCCGGCCGACCCTCCCGGAACCGGCCTGATACCGGTACCGGCCCGGCCGACCCTCCCGGGCCGCTCCGGCACCGCGGCACCGCGGCACCGGCCCGGGGGCCCGCCAGGACCAGGGCCTGTTCCATGATTGCCCAATGCGAAGTTCAGCGAGGCCGTCCCGCCCGACCGGCGCGGTGCGCCCCCAGCGGCCGCTCGCCGCAAGCGACACAAGCGATATAAAGGGCGGCATGGGACAGGACGCGCACTCTCACCCGGACCGGCCCGAGGGCGGACGAGACGGTCTCTCCCACGACACGGAAGAGGTCATCGACGCGGTCATGACCGCGTCGCGGCTCTTCGTGGCGCTGTCCGCCCGCACCCTGGCCGACACCGACGCTCCGCTCACCCTGCCCCAGCTGCGGACCCTGGTCGTCCTGAAGAACCAGGGCCCGGTCAAACTCGCCGTTCTGGCAAGCGCGTTGGCGGTGAACCCGTCCACCGCCATGCGCACGATCGACAAGGTCGAGGCCCTGGGCCTGGTCGACCGCCAGACCAATCCGGACAACCGGCGTGAGGTCATCCTCCGTCTGACGGCGAAGGGCCACGAGCTGGTGGACGAGGTCCTGGCCCACCGGCACCGCGAGATCGCCAAGATCGTGGCGCGGCTGTCTCCCGATCAGCGCTCCGAGCTGGTACGGGCGCTGCGTGCGCTCATCACGGCGGCGGACGAACCCGCCCTCGAGCCGTACGCCGACCTGCCGACCCCCTGAACCGCCGCCCGGGGGCCGACCGGTCGGCGACGGCGTGCCGCCCGGCCGGGATCAGCGCACCGTCCGCCACCCTCGGCGGGAAGCCGCCGGGCCACCGCGCACGGCGCGCGATCGGTGCACCTCCCGGTCGACCCGGCGGACGACCCGAAGATCACGCGTGGCCGCCGCCCGCTGAAGCGCCGCCCCTGCCCTCAGCAGCTGCTCCGCGGCCGTTGCCGCCGCCCGCTCCGCCGTCCCACGCGCCCTGCGATACCTGGGTTCCCGCCGATTCCGCGCACCGAGGCGCACCGAAGGCGGCCCGGCCGCTGACGCGGCGACCCGCTCCGGACGGGGCCGCGGCTCTGCCCATCCGCCGTCGAAGCCCCGGAGGCCGGCAACTCCCCTGCCCGGTACCGGGCAGGACGGGCATCCGCCTCCGCTCCTCGCCCCCGGGCATGCGGAGGTGACGGACCGGAGCCCGGCCCGTCACCCGTTCTCCCGCAACCCCGTCAGCGGGCCCTGCCGGCGGGCGTCATCGGTACAGCGCCGCCCAGGTTCCGGCGTCGACCCTGCCGTTCGCCGGCAGACCGCGCTTGGCCTGGAACTTCTTCACGGCGGCGAGCGTGGTCTTGCCGAAGACACCGTTGACGTCGCGCCACGGGAGGTACTTCCGGTTCGCCAGCAGGCACTGGACCTGGGAGACCCTGGGCCCGTGGTCCCCGTAGACGGTCAGCGCGCGACCGTCGTAGAAGGCGCAGGCCGCCCGCGGGGACTCGGCGCCGGGTGCGGTGGTCGTGGCGGCGCTCGGCGTGGCCGCGTCGGCCACCCCGGCGAAGCAGACCAGGGACAGCAGGGCGGCCGCCGCCGCCGCCGGTGTGCGACCGGTTCGGAACATCGTCGGCCTCCCTCAGCAGTCCGGAACGCCGGCGATCTTCTGGCTGCTGCTCTGCAGGTTCACGTTGCTGACGTACGCGAAGTCGCTGCCGCCGACCAGCGTGACCATGCTCCACCACCGGTTGGTGCCGCCCTTCGGGGTCTTCACCGGCGTGGTGTTCCGGTCGGTCTGGCACCAGTCCCACAGGTGCTTGTGCGAGACGGTGGCGAGCACGATGGCACTGGTCCGCGGGGCCTCCCTGAGGTGGACGTTGGTACCGAAGACGTAGACGGTCTTGTGCTTGGTGGGCACCTTGAGGGGCGCCCGGTGCTCCGCGGCCTGGGCCGCCGGCGCCATGAGGAGCGCGGCCGCGCTGATGGCGGCGACGCCCGTCGCGACGAGAGTGCGCTTGCGTACGGACATGTCGTCTTCCCCCGTTCCTTGACGACGTTGTGGCGGACAACGCCCTGCCGAAGAGCCTGCCTTGCCGCCCCCCACGCCGTATTGGAAGAAAACGCACAGAAGCGGACTGATCGCATCCGAACAGACTCGTCCGCTCAAGCCCGGCCCACCGGTCCCCTGCCCGGCGCCGCCCACCCGCACCGGGCTCAGCCCGCCAGCACCAGGCTGGTGACCTCCCCGGGCAGGCGGTCCACCACCGGCGGGCCGCCGCGGCCCCTGGCCCGCTCCGCCGTGAACGTCCTCGGGGTGCACCCCGTCATCGTCTTGAACTCGCCGCACAGATGGGCCTGGTCGTAGAAACCGCAGCGCGCCGCGACCATCGACGCCCGCTCACCGGAGACGAGCAGTCGCCGGGCGCGCTGGATCCGCAGCACACGCGCGGCCGCCTTCGGCCGCTGTCCGATCTGCTCCCGGAAACCGTTCTCCAACTGTCTTACGCTCCAGCCGACTTCAGCGGCCAGTTGCGGCACCGGCATGGTTCCGGCGGTCCGGGTGAGCTCGGCCCAGGCCCGTACGGCCTGCGGTGACGGCGGCGGGCCCATGCGCGCCCACCGGCGGAGGGTGAGGTCGAGCAGCTCGAACCGGGCCGCCCAGTCCGGGGTCCCGGCGAGCGCGTCGGTCAGGGTACGGATGCGGTTGCCGGGCAGCCCGAGCGGGTCGACGGGGCCCCCGGAGAGCTCGTACTGGTCCACGCCGAAGAGCGTGAACGCCATCCAGGGCGCGAAGTTGACCTCGACGCCGCACAGCCGCCCGCCGTGCACGGCCAGCAGCGCGCCCGTGTACAGCCCGGCCAGCACGGACACCAGGGTGACCGGCGGCCGCTTGCTCCCCACCCGGGTCACGGTGATGGGATGGTCCTCGAAGGCGAGGAACAGCGTCGCCGCGCCGACGGGTGCTTCCAGCCGACGACGCGGGCGGTCCAGGGCGATCCTCAGACCCCGGTATCCGATCACCCCGGGGCGCAGAGCGGGGTGCGGAAGTGCGTGCGCGATCTCCCAGGTGCCCAGTGGACAGGCACGCAGACGCAGGTTCGTGTCGGTAGCCGTCACGCGATGTACACGCCATGCGGAGCACGATGGTTCCCGTTCCGGACCGCCCGGCCGGCAAGGCGGCGGCCGCGCCGGAAGCCGCGTCCCACCATCGCCCACCAGCCCCTCCGGCACCACCGGGAACCCGGCGGACCGGGCCGCCGGTCCGGGAAGGACGGCCCGCGGAGGAGGGCCCGGTCCGCCGGCGGCAGCCGTTCAACGGGTGCACATCTCGGCTCCGTCAGTTGGCCATCTCGATGCCGGCCGGGGCGGGGACACATAGCAGAGCAAGCCGTCGTGAGCCCGACCACCACCGGACTCGATCTCCTCTGTCCTTACCGCCCCGGAGAGTTCGCCATGACCGCTGTGCCCTCCACCAGTTCGTCGACCCCCGCCCAGGGCGTCCCGGCCGCGTCGCGGCGCCGGGGACTGCCGGGCTACTCCGTCTCCCTCGCCGAGGACGGAGCCGATGTCCGTGCCGCGCAGCGGCTGCGCCACCAGGTGTTCGCCGAGGAGATGGGAGCCGTGCTCGACAGCCCGGAGCCCGGCCTGGACGTGGACGCCTTCGACGAGTACTGCGACCACCTGCTGGTACGGGAGTTGGAGACCGGGACGGTGGTGGCCACCTACCGGCTGCTGCGGCCGGCGCAGGCCGTCCGGGCCGGCCGGCTGTACGCGGAGACCGAGTTCGACCTCTCGCGGCTGGCCGGCATCCGCGGTGACCTGGTCGAGACCGGCCGCTCGTGCATCCACCCGGACCACCGGGGCGACGGCTCGGTCGTCAACCTGCTGTGGGGCGGAATCGCGCGGTACCTGGTGAACAGCGGCAACACCTGGATCGCGGGCTGCTGTTCGGTACCGCTGGCCGACGGCGGCGGCCTGGCGGCGTCGGTCTGGGACACCGTCCGGGCCAGGTACCTCGGGCCCGAGGAGTACCGGGTGACCCCGCACCGGCCGTGGGATCCCACCGGCGTTCCCCGGCCCGCCGGGGCCGGGCTGCCGCCGCTGCTGCGCGGCTACCTGCGGCTGGGTGCCCAGGTCTGCGGGATGCCCGCGCACGATCCCGGTTTCGGCGTGGCGGATCTGTACGTGCTGCTGTCACTGGAGCGGACCGACCCGCGCTACCTACGGCACTTCCTGTCCGGAGCGCCCGCGTGAGCGAGCACGAGGACACGGGTGTCTGGCTGCCGTGCCCGCCCTGTACGCCCGAGTCGTGCGTGGCCCCGCCGTGGCCGGTGGTGGGCGTCGCGCGCCGGCTGCTCCGGGTCGCGGGCTGCGCGTCCGTCCTCGTCGTGGGGGTCGCCCTCGCCCCGGTCCTGCGCGGCCGGGGCCGAGGGGCGGGAGAACGGCTGGTCCGCTGCTGGGCCCGCACGATCGTCACCACCCTCGGGGTCCGGATCCGGCCCGCCGTCCCGCCCCCGGACGGCGGCGGAGAGCTGCTGGTGGCCAATCATGTCTCCTGGCTGGACGTCCCGTTGATCGCGACGGCGTTTCCCGGCCGCATGCTGGCCAAGACCGAGGTACGGAGCTGGCCGGTGCTCGGCCCGCTCGCGGCCTGGGGCGGCACGGTCTTCATCGACCGGGACCGGCTGCGCGCGCTGCCGGGCACCGTCGGGGAGGTCGCGGCCGCGCTGCGCCGGGGCGAGCGGGTGGTGGTGTTCCCCGAGGGCAGCACCTGGTGCGGACGGAGCGGCGGCCGGTTCCGGCCCGCGCTCTTCCAGGCCGCGATCGACGCCGGGGTGCCCGTCCAGCCGGTGGTGATCCGCTACCGGCTGGCCGACGGGGCGCCGACCACCACACCGGCGTTCGTGGGCGAGGACGGGCTGCTCTCGTCGCTGCGGCGGGTGGTCGCCGTCCGCGGTCTGTGCGCGGAGGTGGTCCCGCTGCCGCGCATCCCCGCCGGGCGGCACTCCACCCGGCGCTCCCTGGCCCGTGCCGCGCAGGCCGCGGTGGACCGGCACCGCTTCGCCGGCTCCGGCGGCTCCGGCGGCTGCGCCGCGCAGAGCGCTCCCGGGCGGCGTCCGGGCATCCCCGGCCCGCGGACGGCACCGCCTCCGGGCTTCGCCCGGGAGGCGGTCGCGGCCTTCCTCGCCGTCCGCGGCGCACCGGTCGCCGCGGCCCGACCCGACGTCCGCCCGGCCCGGGCCGCCGGCCTCGCCGTGGCGTGCCCGCGGCCGTAGCCGTGGCCGTGGCCCGGCGGCCCGGGGTCTTCGTCCGTCACATCCGGGTGAAGGCCCCGCCGATGTAGCGGTGGTCCGGGTCGTCCTCGGCGAGCTCGCCGTGTTCGGCCAGGAGCCCGGCCGCGTACTCCTCGGCGTCGTCCTGCGGCCGGTAGCCGAGCCGCCGGGCGGGTTCCAGGTCCCACCAGGCGCGGGAGTTGGCCGAGATGCCGTACACCACCTGGTGGCCAGAGACCGGGGCGGTCAGTGCGGCGTGGACCAGGCGGGCGCAGTCGTCGGGGCTGAGCCAGGTGCTGAGCATCCGGACGGTGGTGGGCTCGGGGAAGCAGGAACCGATCCGCAGCGAGACGGTGTCGATCCCGTGCCGGTCGGCGTAGAGCGAGGCGAGGTTCTCCCCGAAGCACTTGGACAGGCCGTAGTAGGTGTCGGGGCGCTGGGGCGTGTCCACTCCGACGGGCTCACCCGCGGGCGGACGCCCGGTGAAGCCCACGGCATGGTTGCTGCTCGCGAAGACGATCCGCCGCACCCCGGTCCGGCGGGCGGCCTCGTACACGTGGTAGGTGCCCTCGATGTTGCTGCCGAGGATGTCGGGGAACGGGGCCTCCGTGGCGATCCCGGCGAGGTGGACGACGGCGTCCACCCCCCGCATGGCGTCGGCCAGTGCGGCGGCGTCGCGCACGTCGGCGGTGACGGCGTCCGGCTCCCCGGGGATCGGGACCCGGTCGAACAGGCGCAGCCGGTGGCCCTGTTCGGGCAGCCGGGCGCGGAGGAAGGTGCCGACGAGTCCGGCGGCGCCGGTGAGCAGGACGGTCTGCGGGTCGCTCATGGGGTCACCTCGTTGATGGTCGGTCAGTCGGTCCCCCGAACATATGCCGGGCGCGGTGCCGCACGGGCTCAAACGGTCGTGTCCCCGGCAGACCCTGGCCCGATCGGTGGTCTCGGCGAACGCCGGATCCGGTCCGGCTCGCCCGGGCGGGGTCGGCGGCCGGTCCGCTCGGTCAGCCGCAGTGGCTCCAGCCGCTGGTCCAGGAAGCGCCCTGGTACGAACCTCCCCACTGGACGCAGCTCTTGGGAGCGTTCTCGGTGACCGGGCCCGCGTAGTAGGTGAAGCTGCCGGGGTCGCTCGCCGATCCCTTGCCCTGGACGGCCAGGGTCGCGTTCATCGCGACCGAGCCACCGGGGTGGTCCGGGAGCGTGACGACGCAGTTGCTGCCGGTGGCGGCGTTGAACAGCAGGTACACGCTGGCTCCGCCCAGGCTGTGCGAGTCGACGACCCGGTAGCCGCCACCGCACACCTTGGCGGCGCTGTACGGGTTGGCCGCGGCCGGCGGCGGTGTCTGCGACTCCTTCGGGCTGGGGGTGGCGCTCGGGGTCCGGGCCGGTGGCGGTGGTGCGGCCGAGGAGGCCCCCGCCGCCGGAGCGGCCGACCGCGACGCTCCGGTGCTCGGACCCCCGGCCGTGGCCGAGGCGGAGACGGCGGCGAAAGGTGAGACTTCTTCACCGGGGGCAGTGCTGGAAGCGCCGGGGCCGGTCGAGGCGCTCTGTCCCCCGCCGATCCGGTTGACCGCCGTGGCGGGGGCGTGCGCCGTCTTCTCCCCCGTACCGCTGACCTGGACCACGGTGGCGATGATGCCGCCGACCGCCGCGGTGGCCGCGACACCCGCCGCGACCATCCGGATCTGCTTGCGGCGCCGGACCTCCTGCTCATGACGCTCCGCCAGTGCCGCCCAGTCCGGCTGCGGTACCGCGGTCACCAGCGGTTCACCGCTCCACTGCGGCCCTGTTCCCCGTGTCTCCGTCATGGGCCGACATCCTAGAAGATCATCCGCAGGACCTGCGCACGGGCTGCCACCGCCCCGGCAGCGTGGGACGACGTCCGGCGGAACGCCCGGGACTCCGCCCGCCGAGCCGTACGCGGCCCGCGCGGGGACGGCTCGGGCCCGACCGCCTCCGGGGCCTGCGGCACCCTCGTCACAGCATCTGGTACCCGGCGGCGCTCCGGTGCCTCAACGGCTACCGGCACCGGGGCTCCGAACGGAGCGCGAGGCGTTCGGCACCCCTTCCTCCGGGGGCGCTCCGCCTTCTCCTCATCGATTCCTCAGGTTCCCCCGGCAGACTTCGGCGGAGGTCGATGACGGCGCTCTCCCGGCCCCCGACGGGAGGGCGCCTCGTCGGTCCGCCACGCCGAAGCTCCCCGCACCCGGTCGCGGCGCTCTCGCCCGCCTCCCGGAGACCAGCCGTGCCCGGCGACGGCGGCCGGCCGGTACGGCGAAGCCCCCGGCCGCGGGCGACCGGGGGCTGAGCACAACGCGTGTCCGATGTTACGTCAATTACGGTGCTTCAGCTGACGGTTAGCGTCAGCGGGCCCGCCAGTGCCGTGTAGCCGTTGTTGTAGAGGTACCAGACGGCATAGGTGCCGGGGCCGGAGAGGCTCCCGGTGCCGAAGGTCAGGCTGCCGCTGCCGTTCGGGGCGTACTGCCAGGTCAGAGATGCCTTTTGACCGGGGGTCACACCGGTCGGGTAGATGCCGATCCAGTTGGTCGAGCTGGTGCTCGCGGCCGGGGCCGAGTACTGGAAGGTGACGCTCGACCCGTTGGGGACGGTCGGGGTGGCGGTGGTCAGGGCGCTGGTCGGAGCGGGGGTCGAGGAGGGGACGAAGGCGTCGTTCAGCGGTGTCGCATAGGTGTCGTTGGCGGTGATACCGGGCAGGCCCAGCGCCGCCTCGATGGTGCGGGCGGTGCTGTAGTGGTCGTAGCGGGTGGCGCTGGTGGTTCCGGCCGGCACGGTGCCCTGGGAGCCGACGACGATCGCGGCGACCTGGTTGTCGGGGTTGCTGGTGTCCTCGTCCCAGGTGAGGATCAGCAGGGACTTCTGCGTGGTCCAGGCCGGGGACTGCATGACCGGGGCCAGGGTCTGCTTGAGCCAGCCGTCCTGGGTCTTGAGGCTGGTGGAGTTGCCGTTGCCGGAGGCCTCGCCGTCGTAGTAGTCGTCCGCGGCGATCCAGGAGAAGGCCGGGGTGGTGGCCGCGCTCTGCAGGTCGGTGGTCAGCTGGGTGGTGTCGAAGAGGTGGGCGGCGCAGCGGGCCGGATTGCCGCTGACGTTGGTGTAGTTGATGAACGGCGCGTCGTCCGGCTCGTAGTACGAGTCGTACTGGGTGGTGGTGTTGCAGGGGGTGCCCATGCCCTGCTCGTACGCCTTCCAGGTCTTGCCTGCGGCCTCGATCCGGTCCCCCAGGTGCGTGCCGGGGGAGTTGATGTGCGGCCAGTAGGTGGCGCCGGTGGTGTAGGTGTCACCGCCGGCGACGGCGAGGTAGTTCTCGTCGCTGGGGTGGTAGACGGCGTGGTAGTTCGCCATGGACGCGCCCTGGGCCATCAGGCTGTGGATGAAGGGGGTGTCCGCCGGGTCGCCCATCACCGCCGTGTAGTCGGTGTTCTCCATCATGACCGTGAAGACGTGGTCGTAGCCGGGCACCTTGGAGGCCGGCGGGGTGAGGCCGGCCGCGGTGACGGGGGTGGAGAGGGTGAGCGACAGGTTGTCCAGGTAGCCGGATTCGCCGGAGCTCTGCAGGAACTGCGCCTCGACGAGGATCGAGCGGGTACCGGCCGGGACGGCGCCGGTACTGCTGCGGGCCAGGAAGGAGGTGGCGTTGGACCGGTCGGCGGCGGAGACGGTGGGCAGGACGGCGCCCGCGCCGAGCTGCCGGCCCGAACCGTCCTGGAACTGCAGCGAGACCTGGACGTGGCCCGCGTAGGTGGTCCAACCGCCCAGCCAGCCGGACAGGTTGTAGCTCACGCCGCCGCCGTCTATCGCACCCGCGGCGGAGGAGACGTCGACGGCCTGTTCCATCGCACCGTCACCCTGGTTGCCGGGGGCGAAGAACGCCGTGCCGGGTGCCGGGCTCGCCGGATGGCCGAAGGAGCCCGCCGAGTAGCAGACGACGTCCGGGCTGCCGGACAGCACCGTCCAGCCCGGGATGGTGGTCGCCGCGGTCCAGTCGGTGGTGCAGTAGCCCGCTTCGGCGTCGCCGTTCACGATCAGGTTCCCGCTGGTGGCGGCCGCATGTGCGGGCGTCACCACGAGAAGCGCTCCCAGTAGGGCGACAACGCCGCCGAGCGCTCGCCAGAGTGGTCTCATCTCCGCTATTCCATCCCATCGGTGTGAACAGGCGTCATCGCCGTGTGCTGAGTGCAGGGGGTCGATCCGGCGCCGTCCGCGTGCTGTCCGCGTCGCGTTCAGGTCACGGGTGCCGCCGCCTTCAATACACCTAGCAGTCGGGTGACTTCGTCCGCCATCACCGCTCGGCCAACACCGAGATAACGGCGGGTGTCCACCAGTCTTCCGTCCTCGGCCAGGATCCGGCGCACGGCGGTGGTGAAGACCCGGTTCAGCTGGGTGGCGATGTTGACCTTGGTCATACCGCGCTCGACGGCGCGGGTCAGATGCTCGTCGGCCACCCCCGAGGAGCCGTGCAGTACCAGCGGCACGGGTAGCGCCGCGCGCAGGGCGCCGATCAGCTCGTAGTCGAGCACGGCGTCCCGGGTCGGCATGGCGTGCGAGGTCCCGACCGCGACGGCGAGCGCGTCGACTCCGGTGGCCGAGACGAAGGCGGCGGCCTCCCCCGGGTCGGTGCGGACGCCGGGGGCGTGCACACCGTCCTTGCCGCCGACCTCGCCGAGCTCGGCCTCCACCCAGACGCCGGCCGCGTGGCAGTGCTCCACCACCTGCGCCGTGGTGCGGACGTTGGTCCCGTAGTCCAGCGCGGAGGCGTCGAACATGACCGAGGAGAATCCCAACTCGACGGCCTCGTGGACGAGTTCAGCTGAGGTCGCGTGGTCCAGGTGGACTGCGACCGGCACCCCGGCCGCGCGGGCGACGGCCAGCGTGGCGGCGCCGATCGGGCCGAGCGCACCGTGGTAGCGGACGGCGTTCTCGCTGAGCTGCAGGATCACCGGGGCCCCGGCGGCCTCGGCGCCCGCCACGATGGCCTGGGCGTGTTCGAGCTGGATGACGTTGAACGCGCCGACGCCGCGCGCGGCGCTCGCCGCGGGGGTGACGATGGCGCCGGTACCGGTCAGGGGCATTGCTGGCTCCTCAGGGGTCGGACGTCCACCAGGGACCGCAGGCGGTGGTGGACGGCGGGATCGAAGTCGCCGGCCAGCGGTGCGGCGACGGCGGCCGCGGAGAGTGCCACCGCCTCGGCCAGCCGGTCCGGCCAGGAGGCGCCGGTGACCAGCCCCAGGGTGAGCGCGGCCACCGCCGCGTCCCCGGCGCCGGTGGGGTTGCCGGCCAGCCGTTCGGGCGGACGGGCCCGCCAACCGCCGTGCGATGTCAGGGCGATGAGGCCTTCCGGGCCGAGTGAGGCGATCACGGCACCGGCTCCGGCGGCCTGCAGGGAGCGGGCCGCGGCCACGGGATCGGCCAGGCCGGTGGCCGCGGCCAGTTCGTCCACGTTCGGCTTGATCACCGCGGGGCGGGCCGGGAGTGCGGCGCGCAGCGCCTCGCCGTCGGCGTCCAGCACCGCGGGGACGCCGTGGGCGTGGGCGAGCCGCACCAGGCGGGCGTACGCGTCGCCCGGCACACCGCGCGGCAGGCTGCCGGAGAACACCACCGCCGCCGCGCCGGGGAGCAGCCCGCCGAGGTGGTCCAGGAAGCGCGCCCACTCGCCGGGCCGCACCACCGGTCCGGGCTCCAGCAGGATCGTGGTGTCGCCGGCCTGCTCCTCGACCACCGCCACGGTGCGGCGGCTCTCGCCGTCGATCGGCAGCAGGTGGTCGAGCAGGCCGGCCGCCGCGAGGTCGCGGCGCAGTGCGGCGCCGGTCAGGCCTCCGGCCAGGCCGGTCACGGCGGTCCGCTGCCCGAGCGCGTGCAGCACCCGGGAGACGTTGACGCCCTTGCCGCCGGCCCGTTCGGCCACCGCGCCGACCCGGTTGCCGCCGTGCCGGTGCAGCCGGTCGAGGCGGTAGGTGATGTCGAGCGCGGCGTTGAGCGTGACGGTGAGGATCATCGGCCGGCTGGCGGTCTCCCGCTCGACATGGCGCACGACAGCCCTCCCGATGCGCAATCCTGCACGATGATGCTCAAAGATGCTTTCTTTATAGCCCAAAGCATCATGTGCGATCAATGATTTGTGCACAGTGCGCGCGGTCCCGAGCAGCCGCGGTGCTCCTCGCGCCCGCGTTCAATCCCGTGGCCGGGCCGAGGAGTTGGCGGCGGGCGGGTGCGAGCGGCGGACGGCCGGGCGCGCCGGAGCGCGGTAGGCGGTCAGGAAGGATGGGAGGCCGGAGCGAGTGCCTGCCCGAAGGCGGCGAACTCCGCGGGCCTGATGGCCTGCTCGGCCCAGATGGTCTTGCCGGTCGGGGTGTACCGGGTGCCCCAGGCGTCCGCAAGATGGGCGATCATGAACAGCCCGCGGCCGCCCTCGTCGGTGGCGGCCGCCAGCCGCAGGTGCGGCGAGGTACTGGCGGCGTCGGAGACCTCGCAGGTCAAGGTGCGGTCGTTGATCAGCCGCAGCTGGATCGGGCTGCGCCCGTAGCGGATGGCGTTGGTCACCAGTTCACTGACGATCAGTTCGGTGACGGGCGCGATCTCCGCCAGATCCCAGGTCTCGAGCTGGCGGTCCGCCATGGCGCGGGCCCGGGACACCACGGCCGGCTCCGAGGACAGTTCCCAGGTGGCGACCGCCGAATACCGGCCCCCGCAAGGGCCCGGCCCCAGGAACGACCGCCGCGCCCGCCCGGGTCGGCGTGGCGCGAGTGGTCGCCGTCGTCAGCCGCTGGTGGGATCCTGGCCGCAGTGGCGAGGAGGTGGCCATGTCGGCATGGCGGTTGCGGGATTTCCACGATGACGATCTCGATCAGGCGATCGAGATCTGGGACCAGAGCCGCCAGAGCGACGAACCGCTCCCGGTCTTCCCCGTCTCCGAGGTGATGTCCGCCGCGCGGGCGGGCCAGCCGGCGGTGGTCGCGGTGGTCGGCGACGAACTCGTGGGCATGGCCGTGGCCCAGGCGCAGGGTGAGCGCGGCTGGGTGATCCTGGTGGCGCTGGCCGCCCGCTGGCGCAGCCATGGGATCGGAAGCTCCCTTCTCGCGGAGCTGGAGCGGCGGCTGCGGGCCCTGGGGGTGCACCGGATCAGCGCGCTGCTGCCGGACCGGGCCACCGGCACGAAGGCGTTGGAGAACTCGGGATTCCACCCCCGGGAGGGCCTGGTCTACTACGAGAAGGTGGAGCATCTCGCGGCCGACGACGCGGGGGTGCTGGCCGCGCTGGGCGGCCGGGTGCTGCCTCCCGGCCTGTGGCAGTCGATGGCGGGGATGGAGCGGGAGAAGAGCGTCATCGAGCGGCAGATCGTGCTGCCGCTGTCGGAACGGGACCTGGCCGACCGGTACGGGGTGCAGCCGCCGAAGGCGGTCATCCTGTTCGGCCCTCCCGGAACCGGCAAGACCAGCTTCGCCAAGGCGGTCGCCTCACGGCTGGGCTGGCCGTTCGTCGAGATCTTCCCCTCCCGGCTCGCGGACCTCTCCGACGGCGGACTCATGAGCGCCCTGCGGGAGGTCTTCGCCGACCTGGCGGAGCTGGAGTCGGTGGTGGTGTTCATCGACGAGGTCGAGGAGGTGGCCGGGGTGCGCTCCGGGATCGCGGCGGACCCTGGGCACGGCGTGACCAACGAACTCCTCAAGAGCATCCCCGGCTTCCGTGAACGCGACGAAAGGCTGCTGGTCTGCGCCACCAACTCGGTCCGTTCACTGGATCCGGCCTTCCTGCGTCCGGGCCGGTTCGACTACGTGATCCCGATCGGGCCGCCGGACCCGGCAGCCCGCCGCGCGATCTGGTCCCGCTACCTCGGCCCCGCCCTCGCCGTGGTGGACCTCTCACGTCTGGTGGCGGCCAGCGACATGTTCACCCCGGCCGACATCGAGTTCGCCGCCCGCAAGGGCGCCCAGGCGGCCTTCGAACGCGAGGTCGTGGAGCGCTGCGGCAGGCCTGCCGGCACCGACGACTACCTCGCCGCGATCGGCAGCACCCGGCCGTCGGTCACCGATGCGCTCCTGGCGGAGTTCACCGAGGACATCGAGCGGTACACCCGGATCTGACGACTCGCGCCGGTCCTCGGCGCCCCGGTGGGGACGCTGCCGCCCGTGAACCGTCCGGCCGTGCCGCCCCCGGGAGCCGGGATGGACGGATCAATTTCCGCCCTTCACGGCAGACTTGACTATTCGTCACTTCCGGTCGAGACCGCGGGCGGCACGGAGGCGGGTCGAGATGTCCTCGGGATCGATGATCGGCCGCGGGTATCCGCCGGGGATCTCCGCCAGCCGCCAGGGCCGGTGGATCGTCCGGCCCGGGAGGCCGGCCAGTTCGGGCACCCAGCGGCGGACGTAACTTCCGTCGGGGTCCAGGCGGTCCGCCTGGGCGAGCGGGTTGAGGACCCGGTTGGGGCGGGTGTCGGTCCCGGTGCCGGCCACCCACTGCCAGTTGAGCTGGTTGTCGGCGATGTCGCCGTCGACCAGCAGGGACAGGAAGTGGCGCGCGCCGATCCGCCAGTCCTGGTAGAGCGTCTTGGTCAGGAACGATGCCGTCACCAGGCGGGCCCGGTTGTGCATCCAGCCCTCGTGGGCGAGTTGGCGCATGCCGGCGTCCACGATCGGGAAGCCGGTACGGCCCCGGCGCCAGGCCTCGGCCTCGCGGTCGTCCTGCCACCAGCGGTCCTGCCTGGAGCGGTAGTCCTCCCAGGCCGCCTGCGGCCTGGCGGCGAGCACCTGGTGGTGGAAGTCCCGCCAGGCCAGCTGCCGGACGAAGGCCTCGGCACCCGGCCCGCCGTGGTGTCCGGCGCGGTCGGCGAGTTCGGCGGCGGACAGAGAGCCGAAGTGGAGGTGGGGCGAGAGCCGCGAGGTCGCGTCGGCGGCGAGGTCGTCGTGCTGCTCCTCGTACCGGTCGACGTGCCATGCCCGCCACAGCCGCCGGGCGGCCGACTCGCCG
The DNA here is from genome assembly GCF_051374625.1 of Kitasatospora sp. HPM-01-4. Lineage (NCBI taxonomy): Bacteria > Bacillati > Actinomycetota > Actinomycetes > Kitasatosporales > Streptomycetaceae > Kitasatospora > Kitasatospora sp. HPM-01-4. The sequence continues at coordinate 661,899 of NZ_JBPQGP010000005.1, forward strand.
CCCTGCGGCAGCCCGGGCGAGTCGGGGCTGACCCGGGGGACCGGCTCGCTCGCGATCCCGGCGGGCGTGCGCAGGGCCGTCGGAGCCCGGTGGACGGCGCGCCGTCCGACCTGCCGCCAGACGCGGAAGTACGGGGTGAAGACGGCGTAGTGGTCCCTGCCGGCGGGGGTGAGGGCGCCGGGCGGGACGACGGTGAGCGACCCGTCGTGGACGTGCAGGCGGTCGCCGAGCTCCCGTCGCAGTTCGCCCTCGCGGCGCCGGGCGAAGGCGCTCACCCCCGCCGCGAGGTGCACGGAGCCCGCGCCCACCTCGCGGGCCAGCCTGGCGGTCTCCGTCGCCGGGCGGCCCCGGCGCAGGATGAGCCTGCCGCCGATCCGCCGGAGCGAACCGTCCAGATCGGTGAGGCAGTCCGCGAGGAACGCCAGCCGGTTGGGCACCGCGAAGCCCGCGGCCTCGATGCCGGGATCGAGGACGAAGAGCGGCACGACCTCCTCGGCCTCGTGACAGGCGGCCCGCAGGACGGGGTTGTCGTGCAGTCGGAGGTCCTGGGTCAGCAGGGCGATGGAGACGGTCATGGAGTCGGCCAGGGTGCTCGTCGGTACGGGAGGAAGTGGGCTCCGACCGATCTCGGTGGGGCGGCGGTCGATGCGGCCCGCGTACACCTCCAGCCGGGACCGGTCGGGCCCAGCCGGCGTCCGACCGCTTGCCGCCGCCGAACGCCGGCAGACAGCTCATCAGTACCGGGCCGCGGACGAGGGTCCATCCGGTCGGCGTGTCGGCGGCGGATGAGAATGATCCCCACCCCGCGACGGCCGGGACGGCGGGTTCACCGCCGTCCCTGCCGGCACCGCGAGCCGGCCGCCGCCGGGCGCCGTCGCCGCCTGGGCCCGGTCACCCGCCGAGCGAGGCCACGCCCGCCTGAGCGAACTGCTCGTCCAGGTCGCCGCTGGGCGCGCCCGCGACACCGACCGCCGCGATCGGGGCGCCCTTGGCCTGGACCGGGGCGCCACCGGACAGGAACAGGGTTCCGGGAATGTCCTTCAGCCCCGGGGTCTGGGCGAGGCGCTTGGCCAGCTCGGAGGTCGGGGCGTTCCAGGAGACCGCGGTGAACGCCTTGCGCTCGGCCGACTCCACCGACTGCGGGCCGGCGCCGTCCCCCTTGAGCAGGACCCGGGTGATGCCGTCCCGGTCGACCACCGCGACCGAGACGTGCTGCCCGCTCTTCCCGGCGGCGGCGAGCGCGGCCTGGGCGGCCCTGGTCGCGGCCTCGATGGTCAGACCGGTCGACTGGGTCAGGTTCTGCCCCGCCGTGCCGGTCCTGGCCGCGGCCGCCGTGGCCGCGGTGCCGGGCTGCTCGGCGCTGGCCGAGACCGCGCCGACGGTGGCCGCGCCGACCACGGCGGCCACCGCCGCGCCGGTCAGCACCCTGGTGCGCACGCTCATGGTTGCGATGGTCATCTCTCACTCCTTGTGCTCGGTTGCGTCCCGGCCGGGTTCGAAGGCCGACCGCCCGGATCGATCCTCGACGTGGTGCACCGGTTCGGGGATCGGCGTTCCGGCTTCGGCCGGAAGGCATGATGGATGACCGGCGGGTCAGCCGATCGGTTGATGCGCCCGGGCTCCTGGCAGGTCAGGATGCGAAGGAAGTGCAGGTCAGCGAGGAGCAGCAGTGCAGCACCCCCCGAACGCGGTCACCGGCCGCGACCCCGACGAGCGATGGCTGCGCGCGGCGCTGCACACCGCCTTCCTGCTGCTGCTCACCGCCTCGCTCACCCGCTATCTGAGCCATCACGGCGGGACACCGCGCGCCCCCTGGGTGGTGGCCCTGAGCGGTGCGCTGGCGGCGGTGCACCTGCTCGGCGCACGGCGGCGGCAACTGGCGTGGCTGGTCGGCGTGGTGGCGCTGTGGGTGGTGCTGGTCCTGCTCGCACCCAGCTTCGCGTGGTGTGCGGTCCCGTTGATCTACACCGGACTGCGCATCCTCCCGGCCCGGGCCGCGATCCCTCTGGTGGCGGCGCTCACCTCGCTGGTCGTGGTCGCCGAGCTGCGGCTGGCCCATGGCATCGACCCCAATGTGCTGCTGGTGCCGTCGGCCGTGGCCGGCCTCGCAACCGCGGTCTTCCGCCACATGGAGCGACAGGCGGCCCGGCAACGCGAACTGATCGCCGACCTGGTCCGCACCCGCCGCGAGCTGGCCGCCACCGAGCGGCGCGAGGGCACGCTCGCCGAGCGCGAGCGCCTGGCCGGTGAGATCCACGACACGCTCGCGCAGGGCCTGTCCAGTCAGCGGATGCTGCTGCAGGCCGCCGACCGCACCTGGGACGGCGACCCGGCGACCGCGCGGCGCCACGTCCACACGGCGGCCCAGGTCGCAGCCCGCAACCTCGCCGAGGCCCGTCGCTTCGTCCGTGACCTGGCCCCGGCCGAGCTCGCCGACGGCCGTCCGCTGGAGGCCGCGCTCCGGGCCCTCGCCGAGCGGGAGACCGCCGAGAGCGGACTGCCGGTGCGCTTCCACCTGGACGGCACCCCGGTGCCGCTGCCGGCCGCGGCCCGGTCGGCGCTGCTGCGGATCGCCCAGGGCGCCCTCGCCAACGTACGGGAACACGCCGACGCCTCGGCCGCCGAGCTGACCCTGTCCTTCCTCGACGACCAGGCGGTCCTCGACATCACCGACGACGGTCGCGGTCTCGCCGCTGCGGACGCCGGCCACCGTGGCTCGGCGGACGGTCGCGGCTACGGGCTGCCCGCGATGCGGGCCCGGCTGCACCAGCTCGGCGGCGCCCTGACGATCGAGAGCTCTCCCGGCGACGGCACCGTGCTGTCCGCCGCGATCCCCCTGGAGGCCCCGTGACCACGCCCGCACCGTCCGACGGGCCGCCCGCGCAAATCCGGCTGCTGGTCTGCGACGACCACGCCGTGGTACGGGCGGGGCTGCTCGCCCTGCTCGCCAGCACCGAATCCATCGAGGTGGTCGGTGAGGCGAGCAGCGGCGAGGAGGCGGTCGCGCTGGCGGCGGGACTGCGACCGCAGGTGGTCCTGATGGACCTCCAACTCGGCTCCGGCATCGACGGGGTGGAGGCCACGGCCCGCATCACCGCCCAGCCCGCCGCGCCGCACGTCCTGGTCCTCACCACCTACGACACCGACGCGGACATCGCCCGGGCCATCGCCGCCGGTGCCACCGGTTACCTGCTGAAGGCCGAGCGGCCCGAGGAGCTGTTCACCGCGATCCGTGCCGCCGCGCTCGGCCGCACCACGCTCTCCCCGCCGGTCGCCTCCCGGGTGATGGCGCGGATGCGCTCATCCGCGCCCCAGCTCACCGGCCGCGAGCAGGACATCCTCGAGCAACTCGGCCAGGGCCTCGGCAATCGCGAGATCGCCCGTGCGCTGTTCATCAGCGAGGCCACCGTCAAGACCCACCTCGGGCGGATCTACGCCAAGCTCGGTGTCGACACCCGGGCCGGCGCGGTCGCGGTCGCCAAGGAGCGCCGCCTGCTTCGCTGACCGCATGGTGCGGCGGAACCGGGGGCCGGCCTACTGCGCGGTCCAGCGCTGGTTGGCGCCGCCGTTGCAGCCGTAGACCTCGACCGTGGTGCCGTTGACGTTGCCGGAGGGGAGGTTGCCGCCGGTGACGTCCAGGCAGAGGCCGGACTGGCTCGGGGTGGTGATGGTGCCGCCGGGGCCGGGCCGCCACTTCTGGGCGGTGCTGCCGTCGCAGGGCTGGATCACCACCGGCGTACCCCAGGCCAGGCTGCCGCCGGCGCCGCCGAGGCACTGGGTGCCGTCGTAGCTGCGCAGGTCACCGTTGGAGGTGAAGGACCAGCTCTGGTTGGCGCCGCCGTTGCAGTCCCAGATCTCGATCCTGGTACCGGGCGCGGTCTGGTTGTCCCAGGCGTCCAGGCAGCGGCCGGAGGAGGCGGAGACCAGCTTCGCAGCCGGGCCCTGGGTGAGCGGTCGGGCGGACACCCGGTACAGCACCGTGCCGCCGGCCGGCACGGTGGCGCTGATGGCGCCGTCGGTGCTGACCGAAGTGGTGTGCGCCCACAGGTCGTTGAGCGAGTACCCGCCACCGCCGGCGGGCAGGCCGACCGCGGCGGCGGTGGTGGAGACCACGGCCGGCGCGGAGGTCTCGTTGATCAGGGCGACCGCCACGTCGCCGCCGGCCAGCGGGCGGCGCAGCACGTCCAGGCCGCCCGCGGTGGAGACCGCCGTGCCCTGCTGCCCGAGGCTGTCCTGGTCGACGGCGATGACGTCCTTGTTCAGGTAGACGCTCAGGTCCTGCTGGCTGATCGGGTAGCCGGAGCCGCCCGCCGTGGCGGCGGTGCGCAGGTCGGCGCCGGAGATCAGCGGGGCGGCCAGTACGGCGGCGGCGGAGAGTTCGGTCTTCTCCTGGTCGTAACTGAGCCGCTGCCCGGGGTTGTCGGCGGCGGAGGAGTAGTTGCCGGTCTCCAGCATGTCGATGTCGTTCCAGGCGCCGGGTCCGGCGTAGCGGGACTTGTCCAGGTCGGTGTGGATCAGCCGGGTCAGGCCCGCGAAGGAGGCGTCCCGGTCGCCGTCGATCCGCCACATGTTGGCGACGCTCCGCCCCCACACCCAGGGGGTCTCGCCCTGCGCGGCGGGCTGGAGCGAGAGGCTGAGGACGATCGGCCGGCCGGTCGCGGCCAGCGCGTCGCGCATCCAGCCGTCCCGGGTCTGCAGCGGCAGCCGCTCGTCGCCGACCCGCTGGTTCGGGTCGCTGGCAAGGCAGTTGTCGTACTTGAGGAAGTCGACGCCCCAGCCGGCGAAGGTCCTGGCGTCCTGCTGCTCGTGGTCCAGGCTGCCGGGGAAGCCCTGGCAGGTGTGCAGGGTCGGACTCTCGTAGACGCCGAACTTCAGCCCCTTGCCGTGCACGTACGCGGCGAGCGCCGCCAGGCCGTCGGGGTACTTCTGCGGGTCGGGGGTCAGATTGCCGCCGGCGTCGCGGGTGCGGCTCATCCAGCAGTCGTCGATGGTGAGGTACTGGTAACCGGCGTCGCGCAGGCCGCTGGCGGCCATGAAGTCGGCGGTGTCCTTGACGATCCGCTCGTTCGCGTTGCAGCCGAAGGTGTCCCAGCTGTTCCAGCCCATCGGCGGGGTGCGGGCCAGGCCGTTGTCCAGGGCGTGGGCCGGCTCGACCGCGAGCAGCGGGAGTGCGAGGGCGGGCAGGGACAGACTGAGGGCGAGCAGGAGGCGCGGGAGGACGCGCATGGGGGCTCCAAGAGGGGTGCGGGACGGCGGAGCGGCCGGGGGGCCGCTCCGCCGTGGGGGTGTCAGTTCTGGCTGAAGCCGGTGAAGTCGGCCTCGCCGCTGGTGCCTTCGCTGTGCGAGCTGGTGAAGACGCCCACGTCCTGGGTGGCCGTCACCCCCGGCAGGGTGGCGGTGCCGACCTGGGTCCAGGCGGTGCCGTCGGTGGAGTAGTAGCCGGTGTACGTCGAGCCGGAGCGGACCAGTTTGAGCCAGCTCGGGTACGCGGCCGTGCCGCTGCCCTGGTCGGCGGGGGCGCTGTTGGAGTCGAGCCGGCCGCTGCCGGTGCTGTCCCACTGCAGGACGTAGCCCTTGCCGGGCGCCTCGGCGAGGATCAGGTAGCCCGGGGAGCTGTTGGGCTTGGTGATGTCGTCGCGGACCATGATCCCGGCCTTCGCCCAGTCACTGGTGCGGGCCTGGGCGGTCAGCCTGACCACGGTGGTGGAGCCGTCGTGTTCGGCGCCCGGCTGGTAGACGGCGCTGTACTGGTCGACGTCGTAGTACAGGTCGGCCCCGGCGCCGTCGATCGCGATGCTGCCGTTCTGGGCGCCGAAGACGGCCGTGTTGTCGGTGAAGGTCCGCAGCGGCGCCTGGACGGGCGCGGCGAGTTCCACCTGGTTCGGTGAGCTGACCTTCTCCGGTCCGCCGGGCGTGCGGGCGGTCACCGTGCCGGTCACCGTGGCATGGGTGATCGGCGCGGGCAGCACGGCGGGTGCGGTCACGCTGAACCGGGCGGTGGCCTGCTCACCGCCGGCGAAACGCCGGTACGTGGTGCCGCTGAGCGGGGTGGCGGTCCAGCCCTTCGGCAGGTCCATCCCGACGGTCGCGTCGTACGCGGCGCCCACGCCGTTGTTGGTGAGCGTCGCGGTCACCGTGGCGGTGCTGCCCGCCGACCAGTTCGGTGTGCTGGTGCGCAGTGTCAGGTCGGGGGCGTACCGTTCGGGGGTCGCGGTGGCCTTGACCCGGTACATCGCCGTGCCGTGGCCCGGCACGGCGGCGCTGACCGTGCCGGCGGTCTCGGTGGTGCGGTGTGCCCACAGGTCACGCAGCGTGTAGCCCTTGGCGTGCGGCAGCCCGATGGCGGCGGCGGTGGTGGAGATGACGGCGGGCGCGGCGTTCTCGTTGAACAGGGTCACCGCGACGCTGCCGTCGGCGAGCGGCTTGGCCAGGACGTCGAGCCCGCCGGTGGTGCTCACCGGCACGCCCTGCTTACCGAGCCTGTCCTGGTCGACGGCGATGACCTCGCGGTTGCCGTAGATCGCCAGGGTGTCGGCGCTCGCGCTGCGCAGGTCGGTGCCGGCGATCAGCGGCGCGGCCATCTCGGCCCAGAGCGAGAACTCGGTGCGGTCCTCGGTCGGCGTCATGCCGTTGCCGACCTCCAGCATGTCCGGGTCGTTCCAGGCACCCGGCTTCGCGGCGGCGGCGAGCGGCATGTTCTGGTGGACGATGTCCAGCATCCGCCCGTAGGAGGCGTCGATGTCGCCGGTGGTGCGCCAGAGGTTGCCGACCGAGCCGCCCCAGTCCGCTACGGACTCCTCGCCCCAGTCGCAGAGGCTGTAGACGATCGGGCGGCCGGTCCTGGCCAGCGCGTCGCCCATCGCCTGGTAGCGCTGCTTGGCGGGCACGCCCTGGTTGTAGCAGTTGTCGTACTTCAGATAGTCGACTCCCCAGGCCGCGAAGGAGTCGGCGTCCTGCTGCTCGTGGCCGAGGCTGCCGGGGTAGCCGGCGCAGGTCATCGTGCCGGCGCTCTCGTAGATGCCGAGCTTGAGACCCCTGGCGTGCACGTAGTCGGCGACGCCCTTGATGCCGTCGGGGAACTTGACCGGGTCGGGCACCAGGTTGCCGCTCGCGTCCCGGGTCTTGGTGAGCCAGCAGTCGTCGATGTTGACGTTCTGGTAGCCGGCGGTCCTGAGCCCGCTGGAGACGATCCGGTCGGCGGTCTGCTCGACCAGCTTCGCGCTGACGTCGCAGCCGAAGGCGTTCCAGTCGTTCCAGCCCATCGGCGGGGTGAGTGCCAGGCCGTTGTCGACCGCGGCGGCGGGTGTGGCGGTGAGGGGGACGGCGGCCAGAGGTGCGGCCGTCAGCGCGGCCGCGACCAGCGCGGCCCACGTCTTGCGCATCGGTTCTCCTGAGTCCGAGAGGGGGGCGGACGGTACGGCGGAGCAAGTGCCTTGCGCAGGGCGTGGCCAAGCGAACCAAAGTCAACAGAAACCGTCAATACTCAACGCAGATTTACGGCCGTCGTGACATAACCAAACAGCACAGGATGCCCCCTGCACCGTGGTCCGGGGCCCGGTCCTGGCCGGTCCGCCAGGGCGGACCGCCTCGACCGCGCACGGAGGACCCCGACCCTGTCGGGCCGCCGGGCGTACGCCCCCCGACCCCGGGCGCCTCCGGCCAACCGGAACCCCCGTATTCGGCCGCGGTGAATCGGCCGTCCGCGCTACGGTGTTGCGGGCACGCTGCCCGGTGACAAGGAGGCGTCATGGTGGGCGCGGAAACGACTGCCGGCAAGACCGGGCTGCCCGAGGTGGTGCGCGACGTGGTGGCCGAGGTCGCCCCCGAGGAGCTCCCCCTGGTGGCCGCGCTGGCCGCACTGGACGAGGCCGCGGCACTGCGGCGGCTGGCCCGCCCCAGCACCCGGCAGGACCCGCTCGGATTCGGCCTGGGCGAGGTCGCCGCACTGGTGACCCCGGTGGTCTGGCTCGCCGTGAACGAAGCGGCTCGCCAGCTCGGCGGCGAGGCGGCGAGCGGCGCCGCCAAGGGGGCGAAAGCCGTCGCACGCCGGCTCCTGCACCGGCGGGAGGAGACGGTCATCCCCGCCCTGACCCGCGAACAGCTCGTCCAGGTACGGCAGTTGGTACTGGAGACCGCAGCTCAGCGGGGCCTGGGCGAACAGCGGGCCTCGGCCATCGCCGACGCGGTGGTGGCCAGACTGGCGCTCACCGCGCCGGACCAGGAACCGGCGGCGGGCCCGCCGGATCCGACCGGTCCGGCCGGCGAGGGCACCGCGGCCCGGGGCTAGGGTCCGATGGCCGCGACCGAGGCACCGCACCGGGTCGACGAACGGGCGGTCAGCGCCGGCACCACCATGCGCTTCGCACTGCTGGTGATCCTGCTGCTGGTGAGCAGCGGATCGATGATGTCCGCGATCACCGGCCTGCGCTACGGACACGACGGTTTCGGCGGTTTCGGCTGCCACCTCGCCGCGGGGGTGGATCCCAACCGGGGCGACGACCTGGCCAACTCCGCGAGCATGTTCGCCCACCCGGACGCCCTCAGTGCCTGTATGGCCCGCTACGAACCGGGGCCGCCCCGGTGGCTCGCCTTCGTGTGGCCGGGCCTCGCGCTGGTCGCGGCGGCGGGGTTGTTCATGGTCCTGCCGCGCTGGAAGGCCCGCCGCGGTCGCGTCGTCCCGCTGGAGACCATCGACCACACCCGGGCGATCGGGCACACGCTGGACGAGCTGGCGGCGACCGCCGGACTGGCCCGTACACCCCGGATCGTCGTCGACCCGACCAGGTTCTCGACCGGCGCCCTGGTGTTCGGCAGCAACCGCCGGCCGACGGTCTGCCTGCACGCGGGTCTGCTGGCCCGCCGGTCGCACGACCCGGAGGGCTTCCGGGCGGTGCTGCTGCACGAGTTCGCCCATGTCCGCAACGGCGACGTCACCTTGACCTACGCCACCATCGCCGTGTGGCGGGTCTTCATCGCCCTGGTCCTGCTGCCCTACCTGGTGTGGTGCGCGAGCGTGATCCCGACCTCGCACCACTCGCCGTACTGGCACGGTGAACAGCCTTTCGTGGCACGGGTGTTCGTTCTCCCGGTCTTCCTCACCGCGCTGGTCTACCTGGCCCGTTCGGATGTGCTGCGGATGCGCGAGGTGTACGCCGACCTCGCCGCGGTGCGCTGGGGCGCCGACCCGCGCGGCTGGGCGGTCACCGCACCCGGACCCGCCGGCGGCGGGCTCGGGCGGGCGCTGGCGTCCTTCGTCGAGCTGTGGCGCACCCATCCCCGCTGGGAGCTGCGGCGGCGCGCTCTGGCCGATCCGGGACCGCTCTTCGGTGTCCCGGCCCTGCCGATGTTCCTGACCGGGGCCGCCGCCGCGCTGATCGGCGCTCAGGCCGGCAGCTACCTGGGGTCCGGCGCCCCGAGCAACGGCTGGATCGCCCTGCTCGCGGCGGTGGCGGTGACCGGCGTCGCCGGGGTCGCGCTGTGGCGGGCGGTCGCGCACGCCCTGCTCACCGGTGGCCGCGTCCCTTCGGGAGTGCGCGCCGGGCTCTGGCTGGGCGCCGGGATGGCCGTCGGCGAACTGGACATGGCACAGATGTCGGTCACCCGGTGGCTGCCGGCCCGGCCCGAGCTCCTGGTCACGGTCGTGGTGGCCGGCGCACTGTTCGCCTGGTGGACGACGCAGTGCTCGCACCTGTGGTTCACGGCATGGCCACGACGTGCCGGCGTCGGGGCGATGCTGCCGGTCATGGCGGCCGCCTGCCTGCTGATGACGGCGTGGTTCGACTGGTGGCAGCTCGACGGCACACGGCTGGCGAGCGGCTGGATCGATCTGGCGGTGGAGCGCCGGATGGTGGAGACGACGTTCCCCGGACCGACCGGGTCGCACCAGGTCCTGGTGTCCGCAATCGGCGTGTGGTTCCAGGTGTTCTCCGGGCTCGTCCGACCGTTGGTCCTGGCCGCGGTCTGCGCCCTGTGGGTGGTACCCCTGCTCTCCTGGACGGCCGGCCGGCTGCCGTGGCCGCGCCGCCGGGCGGCCGGGGCTCCGGAGGGCTCGCCGGATCCGGGGACGACACCGCCGACACCGCCGACACCGCCGACACCGCCGGGAGCGACACCGCCGTCCCTGCGCCGGGTACTGTCCGCCTCGGCGCTCGGCGGGATCGCGTGCTGGGCCGCCATCGCGCTCGCCAAGGCCTATCTGCACACCTGGCAGCCGCCGGAGGGTCAGCGCGGAGGGCTGTACGCCGTGGCCGTGGCCGCCTGGGGGCTCGTCGCCGTGGTAACGGTGGCGACGGCGGTGGCCGTCGCCACCGCCGCGCGGAACCGTGCGCACCGGCTGCTCATGGCGCTGATCGCCGCTCAGGTCTGCGCGCTGATCGGCCTGCTCGGAGACTTCGTGCTGATGTCCGCCGACGGCTGTGCGCAACCGCTGAGCACACTCGGGTCGACCTGCCACTGGCTCCCCTCCGCGGCGTGGCCGATGGTCGAGCTGGTCCTGGGTCCGGTCCTGGTGTCCACCGCGCTGCTCGCCGCCGTCGCCGCCTCGATCACCGCCGCGGTCCACCGGCTACGGGAAGCAGGTCGCCAACACTCCGTACCCGCAGGGCCGTTCGCACCACGACGGAGGCCGGGCGCCCGCCGTGTCGCCGTCGGCGTGCTGTGCGCCGTCGCCGTGGCGGCCACGACCTCGGCGGCGAGGTTCGAGAACCGGTCCGGCGGTTCGCAGTCCGAGGTGTTCTACACGCAGATCCCCCCGTCCGTGGCCGGCACCGCTGTGATCAGGCAGCTGCAGATGTCCGCCTGGTACACCTTCGGCGGGCGGGACCTCATCCTGCGCTACGCCGGCATCGACGGCCGGTTCGGCAAGATCTTGCAACAGGCCGCGGACGCGGGCGGCCGGATCGAGGAGTCCGCCTTCACTCCGGTCTGCTCGGACTTCGGACGGCTCGCAGGGGATACCGGACACTACTTCCCGATCCCGGATCCGCAGGCCCAGTCCCTGTGGAAGTCGTTCGTCACCCAGGCCCAGGCGGGGAGCCGGGACTGCCTGCTCGGTCTCACCCAGGACAGCTCCAGCCTCTTCACGACGTCGTTGAACGAGCTCACCGAAGCGGACCGGAGCCTCACGGCGGTGCAGGCCCGTATCGACACGGTGCGGCGCTCGGGCGGCGGGTAGCCGGGGCGGGGGGTGGCGCACTCCCCCACCCCGGTAGCGCCAGGGGCGGCGGAGCCCGCCCCACGCCGCCGCCCCGGTCGGCCGCTGTCCGGCCGCTCGGCATCGCACGGGCCGGGCGGCCGGACTTCACGCTCGGTTCAGTAGCCGGCCCGCTGCTTCGACCGCAGCAGGGAGAGGAAGTACGGGAGCCTGTCGACGGCTCCCCCGGAGACTTCGGCCCGCTGCACGGTGTCCCGCACGAAATCCCTCACGACCAGCGTGAACCTGCCGTTCTCCTCGATGAGTTCGGCCGTGCACAGCACCGTCGTCCGCTCGGTCGCCGTCTCCATCGCGGCCCCTTTCCCTGTCGCACCTGCGGATGGGCAGAGGGGCTACACGTCCTCCAGCCACTTGCTCCACGCCTGGGTGGCCCGCTCCTGGTCGACGTCGGCGGCGAAGAGGTGGTGGCCCAGCCAGACCGGCCAGTTCCAGGCGCTGCCGTTGAAGAAGCGGTAGAGCCCGTGGTCGGAGCGCAGGCCGACGAAGTCCTCGCTCAGGTAGTCCACGACGACGTCGAGCGGGTGGATACCGCGCGGTTCGAGGTGGAGCGCGTCGCCGACCGCGGTGTCCTCCGAGATACCGAGCCGCCGGCGCAGCGTCGCGAACACCTCGGGCCCGGTGGGGGGCTTCGGCTGCTCGGCCCTGATGTAGGCGGCGGGCCGTCCGTCGAAGTACCTCAGGTACTGCTGGAGGCTGTGCTGGTAGAAGTCCACGTGCTTCTGTGCGGCGTCGGCCTTGGTGTCCCAGCGGTCGTCCACGACGCCCTCGTGGACCCAGTGGATCCCCATGTCCAGCTTGGACGTACCGTTCCCGCGGCCGTCGATGTAGTAGTGCAGCGTGTTGGAGAAGCCCTCGTCGTTCGCGTAGCGGCACACGAACCGGCGCGGCGGGTCCCACTCCAGAACGGTGCAGGGCCCGCGGGAGACCACGCCGCCGACTCGTGGCTCGACCTCCATCGGGTAGAGCCAGCCGATGATTCCGGGGCCGGTCGCGACCGCGCTCCAGACCTGCTCGGGTGTGGCCGACAGCTCGTACTGCCGGTTGACGGTGAACTCCCTGGCCATGGTCGGGGTTTCCTTCGTATGTCGGGATGTGTCGGGGACGTGGGGGTGGTGGTCAGTAGCGGACGGGCAGTTCGACGAGACGGCGCTGCAGCGGGTTGTCCCGCCACCGAAGGGTGTCGGTGTCCAGGGACAGCGCGGGCAGTCTGCGCACCAGGCTCCCGATCGCGAGCTCGGCCTCCAGCCTGGCCAGCGGGCCGCCGAGGCAGAAGTGCGGGCCGTTGCCGAAGGCCAGGTGGCGGTTGCCGGCCCGGCCGAGGTCGAGCCGGTCCGGCTCGGTGAAGCGCTCCGGGTCCCGGTTGGTCGCGGCGAGGACGAGGTACACCAGTTCGCCCTCGCCCAGGGTCCTTCCGCCGATGGTCAGTTCCTCGGCGACGACCCGGATGATCGCCTGGGTCGGGGTGTCGAACCGCACCAGCTCGTCGACGGCCGAGCGGATCAGCGCGGGCTCCTCGCGCAGCCGGTGCAGCTGCTGCGGGTGGCGCAGCAGCGCGAGGGTGCCGTTGCCGATCAGATTGGTGGTCGTCTCGTCTCCGGCCGTGATGAGCATGAAGACGGTGGCGAGCAGTTCCTCGTCAAAGAGGTGGTCACCCCGGGCCTGTGCGGTGACCAGTGCGCTGATCAGGTCGTCGGCCGGGTCCCGGCGGCGCTGGTGGACGAGCTGGGACAGGTACTCCTCGAACTCGTCGACGACGCTCTCGGCGTGCGCCATGTCCTCGGCGAGGCTGCCGAGCCGGCGGAACCAGGCGGTGACGCGCTCCCGGTCGCCGTCGGGGATGCCGAACAGCTCGCAGATCACGGCGTTGGGCAGCGGTGCGGCCAGCGCCGTGATGACGTCCATGGAGCGCCCGGCCGCCACGGCGGTGTCGAGCAGGTCGTCGACGATCGCCTGGATCCGGTCGCGCAGCGCTTCGATCCGCCGGGCGGTGAACGCCTTGTTGACCAGCTTGCGCAGTCTGGCGTGGTCCGGCGGGTCCGTGTTGGTCATGACCCGGCCCAGCCTGGCGGTGAGCTTGCTCAGGTCGCGCAGGCGGCCGTCGCGGGCCGCCAGTGCCCGGGTCATCCGTTCCCGGTCGTTGGACAGCCGCAGATCGCCCAGCGCCGTCTCGACGTCCGCGTAGCGGGTGAGGTACCAGATGCCCGCCGAACTGCGGTGGACCGGGTCCTCACGGCGCATCCGCGCGTAGAACGGATAGGGATCCCGGCGGAATTCGGGCGTCCGCATCGTCTCGGTGAAGTCGCCGGGCGCCTCCTGGCGCTCGGCGACCCGGGTGTCGGTCATGGGCACCACGTCTACTGCCGGACGCTCATCGCGTCGATCAGGCTCTTGGGCCGCAGGTCGGTCCAGTTCTGCTCGATGTGGTCCAGGCAGGCCTGGCGGGTGTCCTCGGGCAGGGCGACGGTCCATCCTGCGGGCACGTCGGCGAAGGCGGGCCAGAGGGAGTGCTGGCCCTCGTCGTTGACCAGTACGAGGTAGCGGGAGTCGGTGTCCTCGAACGGGTTGGTCATGGTCAAGTCCCCTCAGGTGGTTCGGCGTTACTGGTGGAGTTCGGTGATCCGCGCGGCCAGGACCGGCCCGATCTGGGCCAGCGATCCCGGCTGCGTCATCCGGTCGTGCCGGGTGGTGACGTCATGGGATTCGATCCGGCCGCCGATGTGCGGCTGCCAGACACGGGCGTCCGGGGAGCCCTCCTCCCGGTCGATCGTCGAGTTGAAGAGCAGCAGGTCTCCCTCGAACAGCCCGGGGACGAAGTCCAGTGCGAGCCGGGCATTGTTGATCATGATTTCGACGACGGCCGCGATGTGGCGCTCCTCCAGGCTCGCCAGCGCGCTGCCCCGGCTGCGCAGCACCTGGGAGACCTCGGCGAAGGTGAGCGGCCCCTCGTCCAGCAGTTGCGGATCGCAGTCCAGGATGCCGACCAGGACGTCCCGTTCGGTGGGGACCGGCGGTTCGTCGAACGCGACGTCGCCGACCGGATAGGCGTCGAGGACGGCGAGCAGCGAGGTCCTCTCGCCCCGCTTCTGGAGTTCGGTGGCGATCGCGTGGGCGACCAGGCCGCCGACGGACCAGCCGAGCACCTGGTACGGGCCGTCCGGCTGGACCTTGCGCATCTGGTCGACGTAGTCGGCCGCCATCTCCTCGATGGAGGCCGGCCGGGGCTCCGGACGGCCCAGGCCGCGGGCCTGGATCGCGTAGATCGGGAACTCCGGGCCGAGATGGTTCAGCAGACCGCAGTACGACCAGCTGATCCCGCCGCCGGGGTGGACGCACCACAGCGGCGTGTGACGCCCCTTCGGCCGCAGCGGCAGGACCACGTCGAAGGCGTCGGCGGGCTCGTCCATGCCGAGCCGTTCCGCCAGTCCGGCCACGGTCGGCGCCTCGAACAGGGTGCGCAGCCCCAGTCCGAGGCCGAGGGTCTCCCGTACCCGTGCCACCAGGCGGGCGGCCAGCAGCGAATGTCCGCCCAGCTCGAAGAAGTCGTCGTCGATCCGGACCTGTTCGCGGCCGAGCACCTCGGCGAACAGGGTGCACAGCAGCTGCTCCTGCGGCGTCCTCGGCATCCGGCCGGTGGCCGCCGCCCCGTACGCGGGGGCGGGCAGGGCGCCGCGGTCCGGCTTCCCGTTGGCGGTCAGCGGCAGCGCCTCCAGCGGCACGAACACCGAGGGCACCATGTACTGCGGCAGCCGCCGGCCAAGCTCCTCCGACAGCCGGGACACCTCGATGGTGCCGCCCGGCGCGGGCACGACGTAGGCGACGAGGCGCTTGTCCCCCGGCTGCTCCTCGCGGGCGACGACGGCGGCCTGCGCGACGTCCGCGAGGCCGGTGAGCACCGTCTCGATCTCGCCCGGTTCGATCCTGAAGCCCCGGAGCTTGACCTGGGCGTCCGCCCGGCCGGCGAACTCCAGCCTCCCGTCACCGCGCCACCGGACCAGGTCGCCGGTGCGGTACATCCGCGACCCCGCGGGGCCGTACGGGTCGGCGACGAACCGCTGTGCGGTCAGACCGGGCTGGTGCAGGTAGCCCCGGGCCGGCCCCGTCCCGGCGAGGTACAACTCGCCCACCACGCCCGGCGGTACCGGCCGCAGCCCGACGTCGAGCACGTAGGTGCGCGTGTTGGCCATCGGGAGTCCGAGCGGCAGGGTCCGTGCGGGGTCGGGCGGTGCGCTCAGCGGCTGGCACACCGCGAAGGTGGTGGTCTCGGTCGGCCCGTAGACGTGCACCACCGTCGTTCCCGGGCAGGCCGCCAGCACCGCGGCGACGGCGGTGGGCGACACCACGTCGCCGCCGGTCCACACCTCGCGCACGCCCGTGAAGCAGCCGGGCCGCTGCTCCGCCGCCAGGTGGAAGAACCCCACCGTCAGGAACAGCCCGGTGACCTCGTGGCGGCGGATCGTCTCCGCCAGTGTGTCGACGTCGAGCTGGCCGGCCGGCGCGACGACCACCTGTCCGCCGCCCAGCAGCGGCACCCACATCTCGTAGGTGGAGGCGTCGAACGCGGTCGGGGAGTGCAGCAGCACCCTCCGGTGCCCGCCGCCGGCCCAGCACGGGTCCAGGGCCAGGCCCACCACGTCGCCGTGGGTGATCCCGATGCCCTTCGGCTTCCCCGTCGATCCGGAGGTGTACATCACATAGGCGAGCTGCCGGGGGTGGCAGCCGACTTCGGGGTCGGAGGTGTCGGACTCGCACCCGGTCAGCGCGGTGAGGACGTCCTCCGTGAGCAGTACCCCGGCCCCGGTCTCCCGCATGATCAGATCGACTCGGGAGGACGGGAAGCGCGGGTCCAGCGGTACGTAGGCCGCGCCCGCCTTGACGACGGCCAGGATCGCCACCACCAGCTCGACCGAGCGCTCCAGCAGCACCGCCACCGCGCTCTCCGGGCCCGCCCCCTGCGCGATCAGGGCGTGCGCGAGGCGGTTGGCCCGCGCGTTGAGCTGCGCGTAGCTGACGGCCTCGTCCCCGCACACCACGGCCACCGCGTCCGGTGTCGCCCTGACCCGCGCCTCGAACAGCGACGGCAGCCCGGCGTCGGGGAGTTCGACGGACGTGTCGTTGCGCTCCACCAGCAGCAGCCGGCGTTCCTCGGCGGAGAGGACGTCGATCCCGGTGATCGGCCGGTCCGGGTCGGCCACCACCGCCCGCAGCAACCGCGTCCAGCGGCCGAAGAGCGCCTCCACGGTGGACCGGTCGAACAGGTCGGTGGCGTACTCGACCGCACCGAGGATCCCGGTCAGACGCCCGTCCGGGCCCAGTTGCTCGGACAGGCTGACGGTCAGGTCGACCCGGGAGGTCCCGGTCGGCGCCGACTCGAAGCCGGTCACCAGTCCGGGCAGTTCGAAGCCGCCGTCCGGAGTGCTCTGCAGCGCGAGCATGATCTGGAACAGCGGGTGGTGCGACAGCGACCGGGCCGGCCTGAGTGCTTCGACCAGGTACTCGAACGGCACGTCCTGGTGGGCGTACGCGGCGAGCGCCGTCTCCCGCACCCGGGAGAGCAGTTCGGTGAAGCTCGGGTCGCCCGAGGTGTCGGTGCGCAGCACCAGCGTGTTGACGAAGAAGCCGACGAGGTCGTCCAGCGCCTGGTCGGTTCGGCCGGCGATCGGGCTGCCGACGGGGATGTCGGTGCCGGCGCCGAGCCTGGTCAGCAGTGCGGCGAGTGCGGCCTGCAGGACCATGAAGACACTCGTACCGCTCGCCGTCGCCAGCTCGCGCAGGCCCGCGTGCAGCTCCGCGTCGATGCGCACCGCCAGCTGGTCGCCTCGGTGCGAGGCCGTCGCGGGCCTCGGCCGGTCGGTCGGCAGCTGCAACCGCTCGGGCAGTCCGGCCAGTTGTCCGGACCAGTAGGCCAGCTGACGGGCGAACAGGCTCTGCGGGTCGGACTCCTCCCCGAGGACCTCCCGCTGCCACAGCGTGTAGTCCGCGTACTGGACCGGCAGGGGTGCCCACGCCGGTTCCCCGCCCTGGCACCGGGCGGCGTAGGCGGTGGCGAGATCGCGGGCGAGCGGCCCCATCGACCAGCCGTCGGCGGCGATGTGGTGGACCACGACCAGCAGCACGTGTTCGTCCCGGCCGAGGGCGAACAGCTCGGCCCGGACGGGCGGTTCGGTGGCGAGGTCGAATCCGCGCCGGGCCGCCTCCGCCAGCCGTGCGGGCAGCTCCGCCGCTCCGCTCTCGACGACGGGCAGCGACGGCCGTGCCTCACCCGCGCCGAGGACGTGCTGGAGCGGTACGCCGCCGTCCTCGCGGAACACGGTGCGCAGACTCTCGTGCCGGCCGACCAGGTCCCCGAGCGCCGCCTCAAGGGCCTGCCGGTCGAGCCGGCCGCGCAGGCGAAGCGCCAGCGGCATGGTGTAGGTCGCGCCGGGCCCGTCCATCTGGTGCAGGAACCACAGCCGGCGCTGGGCGAAGGACAGCGGCAGCGTGTCCGGCCGCTGCCGGGACACCAGCGCCGGCCTGGCCTCCCCGGCGCCGGGCAGCCGCTCGGCGAGCGCCGCCACGGTAGGTGCCTCGAACAGGGTGCGGACCGCGAGTTCGGCGCCGAGGGTCGCGCGGATCCTGGACACCAGCCGGGTCGCCAGCAGCGAGTGCCCTCCCAGGGCGAAGAAGCCGTCCTCGACACCGACCCTGGGCAGGCCGAGCACCTCGGCGAACAGCTCGGCCAGCAGCTGCTCCTGCGGGGTCCTCGGCGCCCGGCCGGCTCCGGCCGACCCCAGGTCGGGGGCGGGCAGGGCGCCGCGGTCCAGCTTCCCGTTGGCCGTCAACGGCAGCCGGTCCAGCAGGACGTACGCGGTCGGCACCAGGTACTCGGGCAGCCGCTCACCCAGGTACTCGCGCAACTCACCGGCCAGTGCGCCGGTTTCGCGGGTGCCCGCCGGGTTGTTGGTCAGCGGGGAGAGTGGCACCCCGGCGGCTCCGGCGGGCCGGTACAGGCCGACGGGCAGGAAGTCCGGGTGCCGCGCCGGATCGGCGAAGAGCACGTCCACGGTGTCCGCGGCAGTGGCCGACCAGGTGATCCCCACCCAGTGGCCGGACCGCTCCCCCAGCCCGTGGAAGGCCTCGAGCTCGACGGGGCCGTCCTCCTCGGTGCCGTGCAACCGCTCCAGCAGGTCGGCGAGCGGGGTGTCACCGGCCTGTACCGCGCGCGCCAGCGCCGCCTCGCGTACCACCCGGCCGTTCGGCACACCGGTGACACGGAGCCGGTCGGGGTGCTCAGCCGCCAGGATCCGCTCCAGTTCGGCGAGGTCCTTAACCTGCCCGCCCCAGGCGAGTTCGGGCGCCTCGTCGAGGGCGACCGGGGTGACTGGGCCCTTGTGGAGGGTGACGTCGTAGCGGTAGCGGGTCAGCTCGTTCCGGTGGGTGCCGCGTTTGACCTGGACGGACACTCCGGCGATGTCGCCGCACCCCTCCCGCAGCAGGGTGAAGAACTCCGGGTCGACCAGGAGCTCCTTCTCGACCAGTACGGCCTGCTCCACCGCTCGGCGCAGAGCCGGCAGGTCGGCCGTGGGCCCCGCCCTGTGCAGCTGCACCGCGGTGGCCAGCGGTCGCAGCAGCCGCAGGTTGCGCACGTCACCGATGAACAGGGTGCCGCCGGGCGCGAGCAGCGCCATCAGCCGGTCGACCACGTCTCGGAGGTAGTCCGCGGTCGGGAAGTACTGGACGACGGAGTTCACCACGATGGTGTCGAAGGCACCGGACGGCAGCCCGTCGGTGTCGTGCGCGGGACGGGTCTGCAGGGTGACCCGCCCTGCCAGTCCGGGTTCCCGGCTCACCTGCTCGGCCAGCGCGTCGATCGCGGTGGCGGAGAAGTCGGTGGCCCAGTACGCATCGCAGTGCGGCGCGACCTTGGCCAGCAACAGCCCGGTACCGCAGCCGACTTCGAGCACCCGCCGGGGGCGGAGCGCCAGGATCCGGGAGACGGTCCCGTCGCGCCACTCCCGCATCTGCTCGACCGGGATCGGACGCGCGTCATAACTGCTGTTCCAGCCCGTGAAGTTCTCGCCGAGGGCCGCGTCGTCGGGGGAGACGGGGAGCGCGTCGTAGATGGTCCGCCACTCGCCGACGTGCTCGTCCTCCAGCCGCGAGTCGCGGCGTCGGTCACCGCCTGCCACCACATAGGCGACCAGCGTCCGGTCCGCCTCCGCCCGGTCCTGCCGGGCGATCACGGCCGACTGTGCGACGGCGGGGTGCGTGGCGAGCACCGCCTCGATCTCGCCGAGCTCGATCCGGAAGCCGCGCACCTTCACCTGCTGGTCCGCCCGGCCAACGAACTCCAGCTCCCCGTCGGCCCTCCGGCGCACCACATCGCCCGTACGGTACATCCGCGAACCCGCCGGACCGTACGGGTCGGCCACGAACCGCTCGGCGGTCAGCCCCGGCCGGTTCAGATAGCCACGCGCCAGCCCGACACCGGCGACATACAGCTCCCCCGGCACCCCCGGCGGCACCGGCTGCAGCGCCGAATCCAGCACATACGCACGGGTGTTGGCGATCGGCCGGCCGATCGGCGGAACCTGGCCCGACGGCACGAGCGGATCACTCATCGTCGCGCACACCGTGACCTCGGTCGGACCGTACGCATTGATCATCCGCCGCCCGGGCGCCCACCGCGCCACCAGCTCCGGCGGACAGGCCTCACCCGCGACAACCAGGGTCATACCCTCGGGCAGACCGTCCTCGGCCAGCGCGGCCAGAACGGAGGGCGGCACCGTCGCATGACTCACCCCGAGCCGGCGGACCGTCAGAGCCTCCACCGGCGAACCCGAGGACGGCAGGACCAGCGTCGCGCCGGAGAGCAGCGCCGTGCACAGCTCCGAGACGGAGGCGTCGAAGCTGGGCGAGGCGAACTGCAGGATCCGGCTGCTTCCGTCGATCCCGAACCGTTCGCTCTGCGCGGCGGCGAGGTTGGCGATGCCCGCATGGCTCACCACCACGCCCTTGGGCCGCCCGGTCGAGCCGGAGGTGTAGATCACATAGGCGGCGTGGTCCGGCCTCGCCGCGACCATCGGATCGGTCTCCGGGTACCCGTCCGCGCTGAGCACGGTCGCGGCATCGTCCAGCACCAGCACCGGCCGTGCGTCCGCGAGCATGAACTCGACGCGTGAGGGCGGGTAGTCCGGGTCCACCGGCAGATACGCCGCCCCCGCCTTCAGCACCCCCAGCACCGCCACCACGAACTCCACCGAGCGCGGCAGCTTCAAGGCCACCACCCGCTCCGGGCCCACCCCGCGCTCGATCAGCGCATGCGCGAACCGGTTGGCCGAAGCGTTCAACTCCCGGTACGTCAGCGACCGTTCACCCGACACCACCGCCACCGCGTCCGGCACCTCCGCCACCCGCGCCTCGAACAGCGTCGGCACGGTGCGGTCCTGGGCCGTCACCGGGGTGTCATCGCAGCCCGCCAGCAGATGGCGGCGTTCCTCGGCGGAGAGGATGTCCAGTCTGCTCAGTGGCCGTTCGGGGTCGGCCACCGCCGACGTCAGCAGCCGGATCCAGCGCGCGACCAGGGTTTCGACCGTCTCGGGATCGAAGAGGTCCGTCGCGTACTCCGCGACCCCGACGATGCCTGCCGCAGCGCCGTCCGGGCCGTGCCGCTCGGAGAGGCTGAACCCCAGGTCGAACTTGGCGGTGCCGGTCGGTGCCGACATGTTGACGACGCGCAGGCCGGGCAGGTCGAAGTCGCCCAGCGGGGCGTTCTGCAGCGCCAGCATCACCTGGAACAGCGGATGGTGCGACAGCGACCGCGCCGGGTTCAGCACCTCCACCAGATGCTCGAACGGCAGATCCTGATGCGCGTACGCACCAAGGGAAACCTCCCGCACCCGGCCCAGCAGCTCCACGAAGCCCGGATCCCCGGACAGATCCGTCCGCAGCACCAGCGTGTTGACGAAGAACCCGACCAGATCGTCCAGCGCCTCATCCGTACGACCGGCCACCGGACTGCCCACCGCGATGTCCGTCCCCCCACCCAGACGACTGAACAACGCCGCCAACCCCGCCTGCAATACCATGAACAGGCTCGTCCCGCTCCGCCGGGCCAGCTCCACCAACCCCGCATGCAACCCGGGGTCCAGCTCCATGAGCAGACGCTCACCGCGATAGGACGCGACGGCGGGGCGCGGCCGATCGGTCGACAGTTGCAACTGCTCGGGAACACCGGCCAGTTGATCTGCCCAGTATGCCAACTGGCGGGCGAACAGGCTCTCCGGGTCGGACTCCTCCCCCAGCAACTCCCGCTGCCACAGGGTGTAGTCCGCGTACTGCACCGGCAGAGCCGCCCACTCGGGCGCCGCACCCCGGCAACGGGCCGCGTACGCCACCGCGAGATCACGCGACAGCGGACCCAGCGACCAGCCATCGCCAGCGATGTGATGCACCACCAGCATCAGCACATGCTCATCCCGACCCACCGCGAACAACTCGGCCCGCAGCGGCGGCTCCACCGCCAGGTCGAAGCAGTGGGCGGCCGCATCCGCCAGCCGCTCCGACAGCTCCGACTCACCGATCTCGGTGACCGGCAGCCCTACGTGGACCTCGTCCAGCACCCGCTGGCACGGCACACCGTCGATCTCGGGAAAGACCGTCCGCAGACTCTCGTGCCGACCCACCACATCCGCGAGCGCCGCCTCCAACGCCGCCCGGTCGAGCCCGCCGGACAACCGCAGCACCAGTGGGATGTTGTAGGTCGCGCTCGGGCCTTCGAGGCGGTGCAGGAACCACAACCGCCGCTGCGCGAACGACAACGGCACCACCGCAGGCCGCTCACAGGCCCCCAGCGCAAGCCGCGCCCGCCCCGCACCGGCAAGCCTCGCCACCAACCCCGCCACCGTCGGCGCCTCGAACAACGCCCGCAACTCCAACTCCACACCCAGCACCGCACGCACCCGCGACACCAGACGCGTCGCCAACAGCGAATGCCCACCCAACTCGAAGAAGTTCGCGTCGACACCCACCTCGGCCACACCCGACAACTCCGCGAACAACCGGCACAACACCTGCTCCTGCGCCGTCCTCGCGACCCGGCCGACCTGATCCACACCGAACTCCGGCACCGGCAGAGCACCCCGGTCCAGCTTCCCGTTCGCCGTCAGTGGCAGCCGGTCCAGCGAGACGAAGGCGGCGGGCAGCATGTAGTCCGGCAGCCGGTCGGCAAGCTGTGCCCGCAGCGCCTCCGGCAGGCCCTCACCCTCCCCGGCCGCCACCACGTAGGCGACCAGCCGCAGGTCACCGGCCCGGGCCCGGTCCGCGATCACCGCGCTCTGCGCCACGCCGGGGCAGGCGGCCAGTACCGCCTCGATCTCGCCGAGCTCGATCCGGAAACCGCGCACCTTCACCTGCTGGTCCGCCCGGCCGACGAACTCCAGCTCCCCCTCAGCCCTCCGGCGCACCACGTCGCCCGTACGGTACATCCTCGAACCCGCCGGACCGTACGGGTCGGCCACGAACCGCTCGGCGGTCAGCCCCGGCCGGTTCAGATAGCCACGAGCCAGCCCGACACCGGCGACATACAGCTCTCCCGGCGCCCCCGGCGGAACCGGCTGCAGCGCCCAATCCAGCACGTACGCACGGACGTTGGCGATCGGCCGGCCGATCGGCGGCACCTGGCCCGACGGCACGAGCGGATCACTCATCGTCGCGCACACCGTGACCTCGGTCGGACCGTACGCATTGATCATCCGCCGCCCGGGCGCCCACCGCGCCACCAGCTCCGGCGGACAGGCCTCGCCTCCCACGACCAGCGTCGGCATCAGCACGGCGCCCTCGGACACCGCCGCCAACGCCGAAGGCGGCGCCAGTACATGCGTCGCCCGCAGAGCGGGGTCGGTCAACGCGGATACGGGATCCTCGGACGGTGCCAGCACCAGGGCCGCACCGGACAGCAGGGCACCGCAGAGGTCCCAGAACGACGCGTCGAAGCTGGGCGAGGCGAACTGCAGGATCCGGCTGTCAGCGGTGATCCCCCAGCGTTCGGCCTGCGCGGCGGCGAGGTTGGCGATGCCCGCATGGCTCACCACCACACCCTTGGGCCGCCCGGTCGAACCCGAGGTGTAGATCACATAGGCCGGATGCCCGGGCCTCAGCGCGACCGCCGGGTTCGTCTCCGGATACCCGTCCGAACGCAACACGGTGGCCGGATCATCCACCACCAGCACCGGCCGCGCATCGTCCAGCATGAAAGCGATCCGCTCCGCCGGATACCCGGGGTCCACCGGCAGATAGGCCGCCCCCGCCTTCAGCACCGCGAGCACGGCCACCACGAACTCCACCGAACGCGGCAGTACCAGCGCCACCACCCGCTCCGGGCCCACCCCGCGCTCGATCAGCGCATGCGCGAAACGGTTGGCCGAAGCGTTCAACTCCCGGTACGTCAGCGACCGTTCACCCGACACCACCGCCACCGCATCCGGCACCTCCGCCACCCGCGCCTCGAACAGCGCGGGGAAGGCGGGACCGGCCCCGGCCCCGGCGGTGGAACCCCACTCCGCCAGCAGCTGCCGGCGCTCCTCGGCGGAGAGGATGTCGAGCCTGCTCACCGGCCGCGCGGGATCGGCCACCGCCGACGCCAGCAGCCGGATCAGGCGGGCGAAGAGAGTACTGACAGTCCCGGCGTCGAACAGGTCGGTGCTGTACTCGATCAGACCGCCGATTCCCCCGGGGCTGCCGTCCGCTCGCCGCCGCTCGGTGAGGCTGAAGGTGAGATCGACCCTGGTGGTACCGGTCGGCACGCCGACACCGGACACCCGCAGGCCGTGCAGGTCGAAGTCGCCCAGCGGGGCGTTCTGCAGCGCCAGCATCACCTGGAACAGCGGATGGTGCGACAGCGACCGCGCCGGGTTCAGCACCTCCACCAGATGCTCGAACGGCAGATCCTGATGCGCGTACGCACCAAGGGAAACCTCCCGCACCCGGCCCAGCAGCTCCACGAAGCCCGGATCCCCGGACAGATCCGTCCGCAGCACCAACGTGTTGACGAAGAACCCGACCAGATCGTCCAGCGCCTCATCCGTACGACCGGCCACCGGACTGCCCACCGCGATGTCCGTCCCCGCACCCAGACGACTGAACAACGCCGCCAACCCCGCCTGCAACACCATGAACAGGCTCGTCCCGCTCCGCCGGGCCAGCTCCACCAACCCCGCATGCAGCCCGGCATCGACGAAGACGTCGAGCAGCTCTCCCCGGTTGGACGCTACGGCGGAGCGTGGGCGGTCGGTGGGCAGCTGCAACTGCTCCGGCAAGCCGGCCAGTTGCTCCGACCAGTACGTCAAC
The DNA here is from genome assembly GCF_051374625.1 of Kitasatospora sp. HPM-01-4. Classification (NCBI taxonomy): domain Bacteria; kingdom Bacillati; phylum Actinomycetota; class Actinomycetes; order Kitasatosporales; family Streptomycetaceae; genus Kitasatospora; species Kitasatospora sp. HPM-01-4. Next base: position 686,434 of record NZ_JBPQGP010000005.1, read on the forward strand.
TGGCGGGCGAACAGGCTCTCCGGGTCGGACTCCTCCCCCAGCAACTCCCGCTGCCACAGGGTGTAGTCCGCGTACTGCACCGGCAGAGCCGCCCACTCGGGCGCCCCACCCCGGCAACGGGCCGCGTACGCCACCGCGAGATCACGCGACAGCGGCCCCAACGACCACCCGTCTCCAGCGATGTGATGCACCACCAGCATCAGCACATGCTCATCCCGACCCACCGCGAACAACTCGGCCCGCAACGGCGGCTGCACCGCCAGGTCGAAGTGGTACCGGGCCACCGTGGCGAGCCGCTCCGACAGCTCCGACTCACCGATCTCGGTGACCGGCAGCCCAACGCGGACCTCGTCCAGCACCAGCTGGCACGGCACACCGTCAACCTCGGGAAAGACCGTCCGCAGACTCTCGTGCCGACCCACCACATCCGCCAGCGCCGTCTCCAACGCCGCCCGGTCCAGCCGGCCCGAGAGCCGCAGGGCCAGCGGCATGTGGTAGGTCGCGCTCGGGCCTTCGAGGCGGTGCAGGAACCACAACCGCCGCTGCGCGAACGACAACGGCACCACCGCAGGCCGCTCACAGGCCCCCAGCGCAAGCCGCGCCCGCCCCGCACCGGCAAGCCGCGCCACCAACCCCGCCACCGTCGGCGCCTCGAACAACGCCCGCAACTCCAACTCCACACCCAGCACCGCACGCACCCGCGACACCAGACGCGTCGCCAACAGCGAATGCCCACCCAACTCGAAGAAGTTCGCGTCGACACCCACCTCGGCCACACCCGACAACTCCGCGAACAACCGGCACAACACCTGCTCCTGCGCCGTCCTCGCGACCCGGCCGACCTGATCCACACCGAACTCCGGCACCGGCAGAGCACCCCGGTCCAGCTTCCCGTTCGCCGTCAGCGGCAGCCGGTCCAGCGAGACGAAGGCGGCGGGCAGCATGTAGTCCGGCAGCCGGTCGGCAAGCTGTGCCCGCAGCGCCTCCGGCAGGCCCTCACCCTCCCCGGCCGCCACCACGTAGGCGACCAGCCGCAGGTCACCGGCCCGGGCCCGGTCCGCGATCACCGCGCTCTGCGCGACGCCCGGGCAGGCGGCCAGTGCCGCCTCGATCTCGCCGAGCTCGATCCGGAAGCCGCGCACCTTCACCTGGTCATCCGCCCGGCCGACGAACTCCAGCTCCCCCTCAGCCCTCCGGCGCACCAGATCACCCGTGCGGTACATCCGCGAACCGGCCGCACCGTACGGGTCCGCGACGAACCGCTCGGCGGTCAGTCCCGGCCGGTTCAGATAGCCGCGCGCGAGCGCGGCACCGCCGAGGTACAGCTCACCGACGACACCGGGAGGTACCGGCTGCAGAGACGGATCCAGCACATACGCACGGGTGTTGGCGATCGGCCGGCCGATCGGCACCGGCAGCGGGCAGTCGTCGAGCCCGGTCGGCAGTGTGCAGGCGGTGACCACATGGGTCTCGGCCGGCCCGTAGTGGTTGTGCAGCAGCCGGCCGGGCCTGCGCCGGTGGAACTCGCGGACCTGGCCGCCCAGGCGCAGCGCCTCACCGGCCTGGGCGATCTCCCTCAGGTTCGGCAGATCGAGCCCGCGCTCGTTGGCGGCCTCGGCGAGCGCCTCCAGGACCAGGTTCGGCGCGAACAGCTCCTCGACGCGGTGCCGGTCGAGCCACTCGGCCAGCAGTTCCGCGCTGTGCCGCTCCTCCTCGGTGGGGATCACCAGCGTCTTGCCGAAGAGCAGCGCGGAGAGGATCTCCTGCACCGAGACGTCGAAGCTGACCGCCGTGAACTGGGCGGTCCTGGTCCCCGTGCCTCCGCCCAGGGCCCGATGGTGCCAGCCCAGCAGGTTGACCAGGGCGAGGACCGGCATCACGACGGCCTTGGGACGGCCGGTGGAACCGGAGGTGTAGATGACGTAGGCCGGGTTCCGGGGGTCGACCCGCACCGCGGGGTCACTGTCCGGGTGCGAGCGCACCGAGGCGGCACTCCCGGGGTCGTCCAGTACCAGCCGGACGGACGGCTCGGCCTCCGGCAGGCCGGCGCCGGTCGAGGTGTCGGTCAGCAGCAGGGTCGGCCGGGCGTCGTCGAGCATGAACGCGATCCGGGCCGCCGGGTAGCCGGGGTCCACCGGCAGGTAGGCCGCCCCCGTCTTCAGCACCGCGAGCACCGCCACCACGAACTCCGGCGAACGCGGCAGGGCGAGGGCGACGATGCGCTCGGGACCGGCGCCCCGCCGGATCAGTTCGTGTGCCAGCCGGTTGGCGCGTGCGTCGAGCTCCGCATAGCTCAGCGCGGTCTCCTCGAAGACCACCGCGACGGCGTCCGGGCTCGCCTGTGCCTGGGCCCGGAACAGCTCGGCGAGCCCCCGGCTCTCGGCGGAGGTGGCCTCACCCGCGGCCAGCAGCTCGCGGCGTTCCGCCGCGGACAGCAGGTCGATCCGGCCGATCCGCTGCTCCGGGTCGGCGACCACGGCCTCCAGCAGCCGCACCCACCGCGCGGCGAGCGTCTCCACGGTGGCCTGGTCGAACAGGTCCGTGCTGTACTCCACGGCGCCGCTCAGCCCCGCACGACCGCCCTCCGGGCCGTACCGCTCGGACAGGGCGAAGAACAGGTCGAACTTGGCCGTCCCCGTCGGCACCGGAACGGCGGACACCCGCAGTCCCGGCAGCTCGAACTCACCGGTCGGCGCGTTCTGCAGCGCCAGCATCACCTGGAACAGCGGGTGGTGGGAGAGCGAGCGGACCGGGTTGAGCACCTCGACCAGGTGCTCAAAGGGAAGGTCCTGGTGCGCGTACGCGGCCAGCGCGTTCTCCCGTACCCGGCCCAGCAGTTCGGTGAAGGCGGGGTCGCCCGAGGTGTCGGTGCGCAGCACCAGGGTGTTGACGAAGAAGCCGACCAGGTCGTCCAGCGCCTCGTCGGTACGGCCGGCCACCGGCGTCCCCACGGGGATGTCGCCACCGGCACCGAGCCTGGTCAGCAGCGCCGCGAGAGAGGCCTGCAGCACCATGAACAGGCTGGCACCGCGGCGGCGTGCCAGCTCGGCGAGCCCGGCGTGCAGCGCTCGGTCCAGCTCGACGCTCACATGGGCGCCGCGGTTGGAGGCCACCGCTGGACGGGGCCGGTCGAAGGGCAGCTCCAGCCGTTCCGGAAGTCCGGCCAACGCCGTGGTCCAGTGGGCGAGTTGCTCGGCGAACAGGCTGTTGGCCTCGTCCCGGTCGCCGAGCAGCCGGTGCTGCCAGAGCGTGTAGTCGGCGTACTGCACCGGCAGCGGTTCCCAGCCGGGTTCCCGGCCCTGGCACCGCGCGGTGTAGGCGGTCGCCAGGTCACGCGCGAGCGGCCCGCTCGACCAGCCGTCCCCGGCGATGTGGTGCACCGTCACGAGCAGCAGGTGCTCCTCGGGCCCGATCGCGAACAGCTCGGCCCGTACCGGCGGCTGTGCCGCCAGGTCGAAGCGGTGGGCGGCCGCCTCCGCCAGCCGCGCCGGCAGGTCGGGCTCAGCGGCCTCGGTGACCGGCAGCCCGATGCGGACCTCGTCCAGGACCCGCTGGTAGGGCACACCGTCGATCTCGCGGCAGACCGTGCGCAGGCTCTCGTGCCGCTCCACCACGTCCGCCAGCGCCGCCTCCAGTGCGGACCGGTCGAGCCCGCCCGAGAGCCGCAGCGCCATCGGGATGTTGTAGGTCGCGCCGGGCCCCTCCAGGCGGTGCAGGAACCACAGCCGCCGCTGCGCGAACGACAGCGGCACCGCGCCGGGCCGGGGCTGCGGGGTCAGCGCGAGCCGGGCCGGCTTCGCGCCGTCGAGGTGGGCCGCCAGCCCGGCCACCGTCGGAGCCTCGAAGAGCGTGCGCAGCTCCACTTCGACACCCAGCACGGACCGCACCCTGGCGAGCAGCCGGGTGGCCAGCAGGGAGTGCCCGCCCAGGTCGAAGAAGCTGTCCTCGGCCCCGACCCCGGACACCCCCAGCACCTCGGCGAAGAGCTCTGCCAGCAGCTGTTCCTGCGGCGTCCTCGGTGCCCGGCCCGCGTCCGCCGTGCCGGGCTCCGGGGCGGACAGCGCCCGGCGGTTCAGTTTGCCGCTCGGGGTCAGCGGCAGGGCGTCGCGGACGGCGAACGCCGACGGGACCAGGTACTCCGGCAGCCGCTGCTGCAGGTACCGGCGCAGTTCGGCCGGGCTGACGGTGCGGTCGGGCCTGGGCACCACGTGTCCCACCAGCCGGCCGTCCTGGGCGGTCACCACGCTCTGTGCCACCGCCGGGTGTGCCGCGAGCACGGTCGCGATCTCCCCCGGCTCGATCCGGAAGCCGTGGACCTTGACCTGTTCGTCGGCCCGGCCGACGAACTCCAGCTCGCCGTCGGCCCGGCGGCGCACCACGTCCCCGGTCCGGTACATCCGGGTGCCCGCCGCTCCGTACGGGTCGGCGACGAACCGCCCGGCGGTCAGCCCCGGCCGGTTCAGATAGCCGAGCGCCAGCCCGGCACCGGCCAGGTACAGCTCCCCCGCCACCCCCGGCGGCACCGGCCGCAGCGCCGAATCGAGCACGTACGCCGAGGTGTTGACGATCGGCCGTCCGATCACCGGACGGTCCGAGCCCGCCAGCGGCGCCACGAGCGCGTCCACGGTGCACTCGGTCGGCCCGTAGAAGTTGAAGCACTCGATCCCGTCCACCGACCGCAGCTGTCGCCACAGCGGATCCGGGATCGCCTCGCCGCCGGCCACGACCACCGAGGGGCGCCGGTCCCGATCCTCGAACAGCCCTCTGGAGAGCAGGAGTTGGAGGTAGGACGGCGTCGCGTCGAGGAGGTCGATCCGCCGGTGGACGAGCCAGTCGGCCAGCAGGTCGGGGTCGGACCAGGTCGCCCGGTCGACCACGTGCAGTTCGTGCCCGGCGAGGAGGCACATCAGCTGGTCCAGCGAGGCGTCGAAGGAGACCGACGCCGTCAGGGCGACCCGCAGCCGGCGGTCCGCGGACCAGAGCGTCCTGCGGTGCTGGGTCACCAGGTTCACCACGCCCGCGTGGCTCGCCACCACCCCCTTGGGCCGGCCGGTCGATCCGGAGGTGTAGATCACGTACGCCGGCTGCCGCGGGCTCAGCCGGATGCCGGGGTTCCCCTCCGGAAGGCCATCCGTCGCCCGGACGGTGTCGAGGTCGTCGATCACCAGTACCGGCCGCGCGTCGTCGAGCATGAACTCGATGCGCTCTCGCGGGTAGTCCGGGTCCAGCGGCAGATACGCCGCTCCGGTCTTCAGCACGGCGAGGACCGCCACCACCAGCTCGGCCGAGCGGGGCAGCGCGAGGGCCACCAGCCGCCCTGCCCCCGCGCCGCGTCGGAGCAGCGCATGGGCCAGCCGGTTCGCCCGGGCGTTCAGCTCGCGGTACGTCAGCGCGGTGTCCTCGGACACCACCGCCACCGCGTCCGGGTGGGCCTCGGCCTGGGCCTCGAACAGCTCGGGGATGCCGGTCGCGGGGACCTCGGCCACGGTCGGGCTCTGCCCGGCGGCCACCTCGCGGTGTTCCTCGTCCGACAGCAGGTCGATCCGGCCGATCCGCCGGCCGGGGTCGGCCGCCACGGCCTCCAGCAGCCGCACCCACCGCGCGGCGAGCGCCTCCACCGTGGCCGGGTCGAACAGGTCGGCGCTGTACTCGACGATGCCCTCCAGCCCGTCGGGAGAGCCGTCCGCCGCCCGCCGCTCGGAGAGGCTGAAGGCCAGGTCGCACTTGGCGGTCCCGATCGGCACCCGGACGTCGCTCACCCGCAGGCCCAGCAGGTCGAACTCGGCCGCCGGGGCGTTCTGCAGCACCAGCATGGTCTGGAACAGCGGGTGCCGGGACAGCGATCGGGCCGGGTTCAGCAGCTCGACCAGGTGCTCGAACGGGACGTCCTGGTGCGCGTACGCGGCCAGCGCCGTCTCCCGTACCCGGTCCAGCAGTTCGGTGAAGGAGGGGTCGCCCGAGGTGTCGGTGCGCAGCACCAGGGTGTTGACGAAGAAGCCGACCAGGTCGTCCAGCGCCCGGTCGGTACGCCCGGCAATCGGGCTGCCGACGGGGATGTCACTGCCGGCGCCGAGTCTGGTCAGCAGCGCCGCGAGAGCGGCCTGCACCACCATGAACAGGCTGCTTCCGCTTCCGAGGGCCAGGTCCGACAGGGCTCGATGGGTGTCGCGGTCCAGCCTCAGCGCCACCTGGCCGCCGGTGCCGGACGCCACGGCGGGACGGGGCCGGTCGAAGGGCAGCTCCAGCTGCTCCGGGATCCCGGCCAGCGCCCCGGTCCAGTACGAACTCTGCTGCGAGAAAAGGCTGTCCGGGTCCGCCTCCTCGCCCAGCAGCTCCCGCTGCCACAGGGTGTAGTCGGCGTACTGCGCCGGCAGCGGCGCCCAGCCGGGCTCCCGGCCGCCGCACCGGGCCGCGTAGGCGGCCGCGAGGTCACTCGCCAGCGGGCCCATCGACCAGCCGTCCCCGGCGATGTGATGGACCGTCAGCAGGAGTACGTGTTCTTCGGCCCCGACCTCGAAGAGCCTGGCCCGCAGCGGTGGTTGTGCCGCCAGGTCGAAGGGCAGCCGCGCCGCCGCTACCAGCTCCTCGGTCAGCCGGGACTCCTCGACGGCGGTGGCCTCCAGGCGGGGCCAGGCCTCCCCGGCGTCCAGCACCCGCTGGCACGGCACACCGTCGACCTCGGGGAAGACCGTCCGCAGGCTCTCGTGCCGCTCCACCACGTCCGCCAGCGCCGCCTCCAGTGCGGACCGGTCGAGCCCGCCCGAGAGCCGCAGCGCCAAGGGGATGGTGTAGGTCGCACCCGCCCCTTCCAGGCGGTCCAGGAACCACAGCCGCCGCTGCGCGAACGACAGCGGCACCGTCTGAGGCCGCGGCCGGGCGCGGAGTGCGGGCCGGGCCCGGCCGGCGGTGCCGAGCCGGGCGGCGAGTCCGGCCGGGGTCGGTGCCTCGAACAGTGCCCGCAGCTCGGTCTCGACTCCCAGCACCGACCGCACCCGGGCGATCAGCCGGGTCGCCAGCAGGGAGTGCCCGCCGAGATCGAAGAAGCTGTCGTCGACCCCGATCCCGGACACCCCGAGCACCTCGCCGAACAGCTGGACCAGCAGCTGCTCCTGGGGCGTCCTCGGTGCCCGTCCCGCGTCCGCCGTGCCGGGCTCCGGGGCCGGCAGTGCCCGGCGGTCCAGCTTCCCGTTCGCCGTCAGCGGCAGGGAGTCCAGCATGACGAACCCCGACGGCACCAGGTACTCCGGCAGCCGCTCCCGCAGGTGGCGGCGCAGCTCCTCCGGCTGCGGGGTGCGGCCGGAGGCGGCCACCACATAGCCGATCAGCCGGGTGTCGTCGGCCCGGACCCGCCGCGCGACCACGGCGACCTGCGCGACGTCCGGGTGGGTGGCGAGGACGGCTTCGATCTCGCCCAGCTCGATCCGGAAGCCGCGGACCTTGACCTGCTCGTCGGCCCGGCCGACGAACTCCAGCTCACCGTCGGCCCGGCGGCGCACCACGTCCCCGGTCCGGTACATCCGGGTGCCCGCCGCCCCGTACGGATCGGCGACGAACCGCCCGGCGGTCAGCCCCGGCCGGTTCAGGTACCCGCGTGCCAGCCCGGCACCGGCCACGTGCAGCTCCCCCGCCACCCCCGGCGGCACCGGCCGCAGCGCGGCGTCCAGCACATAGGCGCACAGGTCCGCGATCGGCAGTCCGATGACGCTGGCGGTGGTCCCGGTGGTGCTCCGCCGGTTCAGCTCGACATGGGTGACGTGCACCGTGGTCTCGGTGATGCCGTACATGTTCACCAGGAGCGGCGCGTCGTCCGGGTGCCGCCGGTACCAGTCCGCCAGCCGGGCGGGCTCCAGCGCCTCGCCGCCGAAGACGACGGTGCGCAGCGCCGAGGGCCGTGCCGCCTCGGGGCTCTCCTTGTCGGCCTGCATCAACTGGTAGAAGGCCGAGGGCGTCTGGTTGAGCACGGTGACCCGCTCGCGGGCCAGCAGCTCGTGGAACCGCCGGGGCGAGCGGCTGGTCTCATGGGAGACGACGACCAGGCGTCCGCCGTGCAGCAGCGCGCCCCAGATCTCCCACACGGAGAAGTCGAACGCGTAGGAGTGGAAGAGCGTCCATACGTCCTCGGAGCCGAACCCGAACAGCTCGCGGGTGCTCTCGAAGAGGCGCACGACGTTGCCGTGCGGGATCAGTACGCCCTTCGGCCGGCCGGTCGATCCCGAGGTGTAGATGACGTAGGCGGTGTGCCGAGGATCGACGGCGATGCCGGGATCGGTGGCGGGGCAGGCCGCCACCAGGGCGGCGTGGGCGGGGTCGTCCAGCAGCAGCCGGTCGGTCCCGTCAAGGCCGCCGCACAGGCCCTTTGCGGTCCTGCTGTCGGTCACCAGCAGCGTGGGCCGCGCGTCACCGAGCATGAACTCGATGCGGGCGGCCGGGTAGTCCGGGTCGACCGGCAGATACGCCGCTCCGGTCTTCAGCACGGCGAGGACCGCCACCACCAGTTCGGCCGAGCGGGGCAGGGCGAGGGCCACCAACCGCTCCGGTCCCGCGCCGCGTCGGAGCAGCGCGTGGGCCAGCCGGTTCGCCCGGGCGTTCAGCTCGCGGTACGTCAGCGCGGTGTCCTCGGACACCACCGCCACCGCGTCCGGGTGGGCCTCGGCCTGGGCCTCGAACAGCTCGGGGATGCCGCTCGCGGGGGCCTCGGCCACGGTGTCCCGGTGGCCGGCGAGCAGTTGACGGCGCTCCTCCTTCGACAGCACGTCGATCCGGCCGATCCGCTGCCCCGGATCGGCGGCCACGGCTTCCAGCAGTCGCAGCCAGCGCGCGACGAGCGCCTCCACCGTGGCCGGGTCGAACAGGTCGACGGCGAAGTCGACGGTGCCGGTCAGACCGCCGGGACCGCCGTTCGCATCGCGGTGCTCGGTCAGCGCGAAGAAGAGGTCGAACTTGGCACTGCCCGTGGACACCGGAACGGGTGACACGCTCAGGCCCGGCAGCTCGAAGGCCCCCGTCGGCGCGTTCTGCAGGGCCAGCATCGTCTGGAACAGCGGGTGGTGGGAGAGCGAGCGGGCCGGATTCACCACCTCGACCAGGTGCTCGAACGGAACGTCCTGGTGCGCGTACGCCGTGAGCGCGCCCTCGCGCACCCGGCCCAGCAGTTCGCTGAAGGTGGGATCGCCCGAGGTGTCGGTGCGCAGCACCAGGGTGTTGACGAAGAAGCCGACCAGCTCGTCCATGGCCTCGTCGGTCCGTCCGGCGACCGGTGTCCCCAAGGGGATGTCACTGCCGGCGCCGAGTCTGCTCAGCAGGGCGGCCAGCCCGGCCTGCAGCACCATGAACAGGCTCGCCCCGCCCGCTCGCGCCAGCTCGCGCAGACCGAGGTGCAGTCGGGGGTCCAGTCGCACCGACACCCGTCCGCCGCGGTTGGAGGCCACCAGCGGGCGGGGCCGGTCGAAGGGCAGCTCCAGCTGCTCCGGAAGTCCGGTCAACGCCGAGGTCCAGTGGGCGAGTTGCTCGGCGAACAGGCTGTCCGTCTGGTCCCGGTCGCCGAGCAGCCGGTGCTGCCACAGCGTGTAGTCGGCGTACTGCACCGGCAGCGGCGCCCAGCCGGGCTCCCGGCCCTGGCACCGCGCGGTGTAGGCGGTCGCCAGGTCGCGCGAGAGCGGCCCCGTCGACCAGCCGTCCCCGGCGATGTGATGGACCACCAGCAGCAACACGTGCTCCTGCGGTCCGACCGTGAACAGCTCGGCCCGTACCGGCGGCTGTGCCGCCAGGTCGAAGCGGTGGGCGGCCGCCTCCGCCAGCCGCGCCGGCAGGTCCGGCTCGAGGACCCGGGTCACCCGCAGCCCGAGGCGCGCGGCCTCCGGGTCGAGCACGCGTTGCCGCGGTACCCCGTCGACGGCCGGGAAGACCGTCCGCAGGGCCTCGTGCCTCGCCACCACGTCCGCCAGCGCCGCCTGGAGCGCCGACCGGTCCAGGCCGCCCGAAAGCCGCAGCGCCATCGGGATGTTGTACATCGCACCGGTGGTCTCCATCTGCTGGAGGAACCACAGCCGGCGCTGCGCGAAGGACAACGGCACCACCTGGGGCCGCTGCCCGGCCCGGAGTGCGGGCCGGGCCCGGCCCGCGTCGCCGAGCCGGGCGGCCAGCTCGGCCACCGTCGGGGCCTCGAACAGACCGCGCAGCCCCAGCTCGACGCCGAAGGTGGCCCGCACCCGGGAGATCAGGCGGGTGCCCAGCAGGGAGTGCCCGCCGAGCTCGAAGAAGTCCGCGTCCAGGCCGACCTCGGGCACCCCCAGCACCTCGGCGAACAGCTCGGCGAGCAGGTGCTCCTGCGGCGTCCTCGGTGCCCGGCCGCTCCCGGCGGCGGGCTCGGGGGACGGCAGCGCACCGCGGTCCAGCTTCCCGTTCGGCGTCAGCGGCAGGGCGTCCAGCAGCACGAACGCCGAGGGCACCAGATGGTCCGGCAGCCGCTCCCGCAGGTGGCGGCGGAGCTCCGCGGGCCGTACCGCACCCTCCCCGGCCGGCACCACGTACCCGACCAGCCGGTCACCGCGCGCCAGCACGACGCTCTGCGCCACCCCGGGGTGGTCGGCGAGCGCCGCCTCGACCTCGCCGGGTTCGATCCGGAAGCCGCGGACCTTGATCTGCTGGTCCGACCGGCCCGCGAACTCCAGGCATCCGTCCGCCCTCCAGCACACCACGTCGCCCGTGCGGTACATCCGGGAGCCGGCCGGCCCGTACGGGTCGGCGACGAACCGCTCGGCGGTCAGCCCCGGCCGGTTCAGATAGCCACGGGCCAGACCGGACCCGGCGACGTACAACTCCCCCGCCGCGCCCGGCGGAACCGGCCGCAGCGCCGGATCGAGCACATACACGCGGGCGTTGACGATGGGCCGGCCGATCGGCGGCACCCGGTCCGACGGTGCGAGCGGGTCGCTCATCGTCGCGCACACCGTCGTCTCGGTCGGGCCGTAGGCGTTGATCATCCGCCGGCCCGTGGACCAGCGCGCCACCAGATCCGCCGGACACGCCTCGCCCGCCACGATCACGGTCGACAGGGCGGGCAGGCCGTCCTCGGCCAGGGTCGCCAGCACCGAGGGAGGCAGGGTCACATGGGTCACCCGCGCTGCGCCGTCGGTCAGCGCGGTGAGCGGCGATCCGTCCGTCGCCAGCACCAGGGTCGCGCCGGACAGCAGCGCCGTGCACAGCTCCGAGACGGAGGCGTCGAAGCTCGGCGAGGCGAACTGCAGGACCCTGCTGCCGGGTTCGATCGCGAAGCGCTCGACCTGGGCGGCGACCAGCCCGGCGATGCCGGCGTGGCTCACCACCACCCCCTTGGGCCGCCCGGTCGACCCGGAGGTGTAGATCACGTAGGCCGCTTGCCGCGGACCCGACCCGACCACCGGATCGGGCCGGTGCGGGCCGACCGCCGACCGGACCTTCTCCGGGTCGTCGACCACCAGCACCGGCCGCGCGTCGGTGAGCATGAACTCGACGCGTGAGGGCGGGTAGTCCGGGTCCACCGGCAGATAGGCGGCCCCCGCCTTCAGCACCCCCAGCGCCGCCACGACGAACTCCACCGAACGCGGCAGCACCAGCGCCACCACCTGCTCCGGGCCCACCCCGCGCTCGATCAACGAGTACGCGAACTGGTTCGCCCGGGCGTTCAACTCCCGGTACGTCAGCGACAGTTCACCCGACACCACCGCCACCGCGTCCGGCGTCCCGGCGACCCGTGCTTCGAACAGCTCCGCCACGGTGCCCGCCGGGACCGCCGCCGCCGTGTCGTTGCGGGCAACCAGCACCTCGTGCCGCTCGGCGGCGGACAGCAGGTCGATCCGGCCGAGCCGCAGGTCCCCTCCGGCGGCCGCGATGGTGTCCAGCAGCCGCAGCAGGCGCAGTTGGTGATCGGCCAGGTCGGCGTCGCCGTGGAGCTCCGGGTCCGCCTTGAGCGCGATTCGCGGTCCGGAGCCGTCCCGCCTGTCCCACGCGGTGACCGAGAGACCGGCCACCGCCCCGTGGGAGACGTTGTGCGCGGTGATGCGGTGCCCGGCGAACCGCACGTCGTAGTCGAACGACATGATGTTGACGACGGGAGAGAAGGCGGTGCCGATGGTGCCCGGCAGGCCGAGATCCCGGTGGAGTTCCTCGCTGCGGTACCGCTGGTGCTCCACCGCGTCACCGACCTCCGCGGCGACCTGCGCCACGAGCTCCGCGAGCGTCAGTTCCGGCCGGACCTCCAGCCGTAGCGGCACCACGTTGGACACCGTACCGGGCACGGATCGCAGTAGCGGATCCGGGCGGGCGGCGACCGCCAGGCCGACCACGACGTCGCGCGCACCCGTGAGCCGGTGCACGTAGAGCGCGGTCGCCGCGATCAGCAGCCGGGTCCAGCGCACGCCGAGCCGCCGGGCCGCCGCCTCCAGCGCCCCCGGTGTCGTCGGCGCCATCGGCCCGGTCCTGCGGACGACACCGGTGCACCGCCCGCCCGGCGACGTTCCGGCGAGTGGGGCCGGCTCCGGGCGGTCGGCGAGGCGCGCCATCCAGTAGGAGCGGTCCGCGGCGAACCGCGGTGCGGCGCGGTAGGCCGATTCGCCGTCCAGGAGGTCCTGGAGGGAGCCGAAGGCGGCCGGTCCCGCGGGCCGGCCCTCCACCAGGGCCGTGTAGGTCTCCGCCACCCGCCGCGCGATGAGGGAGTACCCGAACCCGTCCATCACGATGTGGTGGTAGGAGTGGTACCAGAGGAAGTGCTCGGCCCCCAGCCTGACCAGGGCGAACCCGAACAGCAGGTCGTCGCGGAGGTCCATCGGCCTGGCCATGTCCGCCGCGATCCACTCCTCGGCCGCGGCGCGCGGGTCGGGCTCCGCACCGAGGTCGACGAACGGCAGCCGCCAGTCCCTGACCGACCGCACCTGCACCGGACCGTCGCCCTCGTCCTCGAACCGGACGTGCAGCGCCTCGGCCTCGTCGACGACCTGCCGCAGCGCGTTCTCGAACAGCCCGGGATCGACCGGTCCGTGGATCTCCAGGTACTCGCCGATCCGATAGGCCGCACTCGCCGTTCCCGACCGCTGCTCGGCGAGCCAGATCTCGCGCTGGGCAGCGGTCAGGGGAAAGGCGATACCGTCACGACGGGACAACTGAGGACCTCCACGGGAATTGCACGTCAGATTTCGGCGCGGACGGGTGTCTCCCGCCCGGCCGCACGGCTGGGGAATGAGCTATGAGAGCTGTCCGCTCAGCGGATCAGCCGAACCGCCGCTCGGGTGAATGCCGCGGCGACGTGGAGGTGGGCCGGCGCAGCAGATCTCCGCAGCCGTCACTCAGTGCGTCTTGCCGCCGTCCCCGCTGTCGACCTCCACCTTCTCGGGTCTGACCGCCTCGTTGGTGGCCTTTCTGGGCCTCATCTCGGCGGCCGCCTCGGCAGCGATTCCCTGAAGCTCCTGGCGGGTCTCCTTGGCGCACTTCTTCACGTCCATGACCACTTCCACGGATGTCTTGAGCACGCCCCGTGCCAGTGGCCTGACGATTCTTTTCGCCAGTGGGGACACGACCAGTCCGACGAGAAAGGAGGGAACGGCGGGTGGCACGGTCATCGGTACCTCTCAGGAGAACTAGAGCCAACAACAAGTCCGACCGAGAGATTACTGCCTATGCCCTTGTACCGTAGTGGGTCTCTTGCTGGCGATTCCAATCGGCTTGGAATGCTTCACCCGTTTGGTCTCGCTCAGCCAATCCCGAGCTCCCGGTCCACCCTCCTGCGCAGCGCGGGAAAAGGAAGGGCACCGCCGTCCAGCACCGCTTCGTGGAAGGCGCGTACATCGAACCCGGAGTCCGCGTGTGTCTCGGCTCTCGCCCGCAATCCGCTGAATTCCAGGTAACCGGCGCGGTAGGTGAGTGCCTGCCCGGGAAGGTCACTCGAATAGCGCAGCAGATCCGAGGAGATCTGGACATCGGACTCCGTCGAATTGGCGCGCATGAACGCCCGCGCCTGCTCGAACGTCATCGTCCCGAGGTTGAGCCCGGTGTCGACGACCAGCCGCCCCGCGGTGAACCGTTCCTGGGCGAGGCGCCCGTAGGCGTCCCACGGATCGTCGTAGAGGCCCATCTCCCAGCCGAGGCCGGCCGCGTACTCGGCCCAGCCCTCGTTGAACGCGCCGAATTCGACCACCTCCCGCCGCAGGTCCGGGAGGGTCTCGTCCTCGGCCTGGCGGGCCAGGTGGAAGTGGTGTCCGGGCGCCAGTTCGTGGTAGATCAGCGAGGCCGCCCCGAGCAGTGAACGGTGCGACAGGTCCGAGCCGTTGTAGCGGTACCGCCCGACCTGCCGCGCGGCGGTGGGCTGTTCGTAGTAGCCGAACGTCATGCCCGCTTCCAGCGCCGGATCGAGGCGTGCCACACCGTACGGAGCGCGGGGCAGGGTAGCGAACCACCGGGGCAGCAGCGGCGAGAGCCGGTCGAGGTGCTTCCGGTAGCGGGCTTCGACGTCCTCGGGTGTGCGCGCGTGGAGACGGGGATCGTCGGCGATCCGCCGGTGGAACTCGGCCTCGGTCCCGGAAAAGCCGAGCGCGGAGCGGACCTGTCGCATCCGCTCGGCGAGTTCACGGCAGTGTGCCAGGCCGAGTTCGTGGAGCCGCTCGGGTGGAGTGCCGCTCGTGGTCCAGGACCGGACGAAGGACCGGTAGGCCTCTTCGCCGCCCCGGTAGTGGGCCCACCCGACCGTCTCGGGGGCGTGTTCCCGGTAGGCCGGATCCTCGATGACGGCGAGCAGCCGGTCGAAGGCGGGCTCCAGCTCCGTGGCCACCAGGTGCGCGATCCCGGCCTGCAACCGGCCCCGGCCCGCCCGGTCGAGCCCCTCCAGCCGGTCCCCGTCCACCTCCACGCAGCGCGCGAGGGAGGCACGCAGCGCGGTGATCGTGGCGCGGGCACCTGGCAGGGCGGGGGCCGGGATCCGGAAGCCGCGCGCCGCCTGCTCCGCCGTCTTGTCCCCCACGCTGCCGACGGAGACCGCGAGTTCGTGCAGGACCGTCAGGTACCGCTCCACGCCGTCGCGATCGGCGAGGACGAAGGGGCGGAACACCGCGTCGCCGTACTGCGACAGCCGGAACAGCTGGTAGGGCGTGGCGGTCGGGGTCAGCCAGTGGAACCGGCCCGCCTGTACGTCCTGTTCGGCCAGCGCCGCGAGGAAGCCGGCGGTGTCGGCGTCGGCCCCGGGCAGGTCCGCGATCTCCGCTGCTCCGAGGCCCAGTTCACCGATCCGTTCGAGGACGCCTGCCGCGAACCGGGCGCGATCCTCGGCCTCGGTGGCGGACACGCCCGGCAGCGACTCGACCGGCAGCCCCCGCCGCACCCGCAGGAAGGGATCACGGGAGAGCAGGAACTCCCAGTAACGATCGGCCAGTTCGCCGATCTCCCGACTCGCTTCCCCATCACCTGGATCCGACCTCAGCATCGTCATGAGGCAAGTGTGGTCGCCGAACGCACGGCAACCCACCGTCGCGGCAGCGCCGTTGTGCGAACTCCCCCGAAAGGGCGAAACCAGACGCCACGGCTCCGAGCCGGCCGGCTTCCGGTGGCACGATGGCGGCCATGCGCCGTCGAACCGTCCCGATCCGGATGGCAGCCGTGCTCGCCGCCGTCGCCGCTTCGGCCGGGTGCACCGGCAACGCTCCCACGCCGTCGGCGAGTTCCCCGGTCGTGATCGGCGGGACGGTCAAGGTGGCGGTGAACTCCGAGATCACCAGCTTCGACCCCTACTCCGCCTTCGGCACCAGGGTGGCCCGCTACGCCTACGACTCGCTGATCAACGTGTCGGCCGGCGGGAACCTGGTCTCCGGCCTCGCGACCGGCTGGCAGGCCGACGCCACCTCGGCCACCTTCACCCTCCGTCCGGGCGTGACCTGCTCCGACGGTACCGCGCTCAGGGCCTCCGACGTGGCCCGCTCCCTGACCTACGCGGGCGACCCGGAGCACCAGCTGGCCGGCGCCCAGTCGGCGCTGCCCAGCGTCCCGTTCACCACCGGGGCCGACGACACGGCCGGCACGGTGTCGGTGAGGATGGCCGCTCCGTACAGCTTCATCACCCGGACCATCGGCCTGCTCCCCATCGTCTGCCCGGCCGGCCTGCGGAACCCGAAGTCGCTGGAGCGGGCCAGCCAGGGCACCGGCCCTTACGTGCTGAGCGGCTACGCCCCCGGCGGGCCGTACGTGTTCACCGTGCGCCGGGGTTACGCCTGGGGGCCCGACGGGGCGGGGAGCGGGGCCCCCGGCCAGCCCGCGAAGATCGTCTTCTCGGTGGTGCCGCAGGAGTCCACGGCCGCCAACCTGCTGCTCACCGGCGGGGTGAACATCGCCGCGGTCAACGGACCGGACCGCTCCCGGCTGGCCGGCCGCGGTCTGACGGCGGCCGGGGTGCCGACTGTGGTGGGGCTGACCTTCTTCAACGAGCGCGGCGGCCGTCCGCTGGCCGACCCGGCCGTGCGCCGGGCCCTGGTCGCCGCGCTGGACCGCGCGGGGCTCGCCAACGTCGCGGCCGGGGGCACCGGCACGCCCGCCACCCACTTCACGGCGACCGACGCCGTCTGCCACGCGGATCTGGCCTCGACGGCCCTGCCCGCCGTCGACGCCGCACAGGCGCTGCGGTCCGCGGGCTGGACGCGGACGGCGGGCGGCAGGCTGACCAAGGACGGCCGCCCCCTCCACCTCCGCCTGGTCACCAGCCCCGACCTCGGTTCGACTCTGCCCTCGGTCGCGGAGCTGATGGCGCGGACCTGGACCGCGCTCGGCGCGGAGGTCCGGCTCGTCAGCGAGAACCTCAACGCCCTGGTGAACGCCATGTACCAGGAGGCCGACTTCGACGTCGTGGTCGGCACCTCCCCGGGGTTCCTGCTCCCGGCCTCGTTCATCCCGTTCTTCTCCGGCCCGCCCCCGGCCCGGGGACTGAACTTCGCGGGCGTCGACAATCCGGAGTACAGCCGGCTCGTCGCGCAGGCCCTCCGGGAACCGGACACCGCCGGGTGCGCGACCTGGAACGAGGCGGCCGCGGCACTGTTCCGCTCGGCCGACGCCCTGCCGATCGCGGACGGCACCAGCACGGTCTACGGGTACCGCACGACCTTCTCCGCCGGCTTCGGCGGAGAGGTGGTCCCGACCAGCATCCGGCTCCACGGGGGAGCACGATGACCGCCCCCCTCAGCCGCCTCACCGCGATGGCACGGCGTCACCCGTGGACGGCGTTCTGCGGCCGGCGCCTCCTACGGCTGGCCGTCTCCCTGTGCGCCGTGTTCACCGGCTCGTTCGCGATGATCCACCTGATTCCCGGCGACCCGGTCCGCGCCGCGCTGGGCATCGACGCCGCCCCCGCGCTCGTGGCCGCACGCAGACACCAACTCGGCCTCGACCAGCCGCTGGTGGCGCAGTACCGGCACTATCTGTCCGCTCTCGCGCACGGAGACCTGGGTGCGTCGCTGGTGACCGGCACGCCCGTCGCCGAGCTGCTCGAAACCCGCCTGCCGGCCACCCTGGAGATCGCGCTGCCGGCCTTCCTCGCCACGGTCCTCGTCGCCTTCCCGGCCGGACTGCTCGCCGCGATCCACACCCGCGAGGGCCGGCGTCCCCGTGGCGAGCTGGTGTTCACCGCGGTGACGGCCACCCTGACCGGGCTGCCGGACTTCGTGCTCGCCGCGGGTCTGACGGCGGGGCTGGCGGTGGGCCTGGAGCTGTTCCCGATCGCGGGTGCCACCGGTGCGGCCTCGCTCGTCCTCCCCGTACTCGCCCTGGCGCTCGCGCCAACCGCCTTGCTGGCCAGGATCGTTCGGGTCGAGGCACTCAGGGTGCTCGCGGAGGACTACGTCCGCACCGCCCGGGCGAAACGGCTGCCGTCCGCCGCGCTCTATCTGCGCCATGTGGCACCGAACATGCTGACCGCCTCGCTGACGGTCGCGGGCAGCCTGCTGCCGGCGATGATCGCCGGAACGGTGCTCGTCGAGAAGGTGTTCGCCTGGCCCGGCGTCGGTTCGGCACTCGCGCAGTCCGTCGTCGCCCAGGACTACCCGGTGGTGCAGGCGATGGTGCTGGTCCTGGGCACGACGGTGCTCGTCGCGAACTTCCTGGTCGATCTGCTCCTCGGGCTGCTCGACCCCCGATCGACGATCCGGGAGATGTGACGATGACGGCCTCGCTGCTCCCCCGGGCTCCGCGCGCCGGCGCCGGGCGCCGGCCCGGTACCGCCCGGCGCTCGCCGACGTTCGTCCTCGCCGTCGCCATGGCCGGTTCGCTGGCCTTCCTGGCCGCCGCCGGACCGCTCCTGTGGGGAGCGGCGGCCGAACGCCTCGATCTGTCGGCCGTGTTGCAGGGGCCGTCCTCCGCGCACCCGGTCGGCACCGACAGTCTCGGACGCGACCTGCTCGCCCGGGTCCTCACCGCGACCCGGCTGTCCCTGGCACTGGCGCTCGCGGCGACCCTGCTGGGCGCGGCGGCCGGGGTGGCGCTCGGTTCCCTCACCGCCGTCCTGGGCCCCCGAAGCCGTCGGCTGATCGGGTCGCTGATCAACCTCCTGCTGGCCTTCCCCGGGCTGCTGGTGGCGATGTTCTTCGCGGTGATCTTCGGCGCGGGAGCAGCCGGTGCGGTGTTCGCGCTGGCCATCGGCAGCACCCCGGGATTCGCGCGCCTCACCCAGACCCTCTCCGCCCGCGTCGCGGGCATGGACTTCATGGCGGCGGCCCGCGTCCTGGGCCTGCGCCGCCACCGCCTGCTGTGGCGTCATCTCCTGCCCAACATCGCCGAGCCGCTGCTGCTCAACACCACCATCTCGGCGGGCTCCGCCCTGGTCGCACTGTCCGGGCTGAGCTTCCTCGGGCTGGGCGTGCAGGCCCCCGCCTACGACTGGGGGCAGTTGCTCGACCAGGGACTGGACCGCATCTACGCCCAGCCGCTGCCGGCGATCGCGCCGGGCCTGGCCATCGTCTACGCCGGGTTGACCTTCCAACTGCTCGGTGAGGTGCTGGCCCAGGCCGCCGCCCGACGGCACGCCGGCCCGCCGCGCCTGCCCGAGCAGGCGGTGCGCCCCACCCCGTCGGCGGCCCCGGACGGGAACGGCGCCGTCCTGGAAGTCGAGGACCTCACGGTCCGCATCCCCACCCCCGACGGGGTGATCCACCCGGTCCGCGGCATCAGCCTCACGCTGCGGCGCGGCGAGATCGTCGGTCTGGTCGGTGAGTCCGGCTCCGGCAAGTCACTGACGGCGCTGGCGCTCGCCGACCTGCTGCCGGAGCACGCACGGGCGACCTGGCGGACCAACCGCTTCCTGGGCACCGACGCCGGCGCCCTGACACCGAAGGCCCGGGCCCGACAGCTCGCGACCGGCCTGGCGATGGTCTTCCAGAACCCGGCATCGGCCCTCAACCCGTCGCTTCGGATCGGCACGCAGCTGACCGAGGCGGTACGCGCTCATCTCGGCACCAGCCGGGCGGACGCCGACAGACGGGCCCGAACCGCCCTCACCCGGGTCGCACTGCCGTCGGCGGACCGGCTCACCCGCTCCCGGCCCTTCCAGCTCTCGGGCGGGCAGCGCCAGCGCGTGATGATCGCGACGGGCCTGATGACGGCGCCCGAGCTGATCATCGCCGACGAGCCGACGACGGCGCTCGACGTCACGGTGCAGCGCCAGATCGTGGACCTGCTCGACGGCATCCGGCGCGAGGCGGGCACCGCCGTCCTCTTCATCAGCCACGACGTCGCGCTGGTCGCGGAGGTGTGCGACCGGGTCCTGGTCATGTACGGAGGGCTGATCGTCGAGAGCCTCCCGGCGGCGCACCTCGCCACCGGTTCCCGGCACCCCTACACCCGGGCCCTGGTCGAGTCGGTGCCCGACCTGTCCACCGGCCGCGACCGCCCGCTGCGGACCATCGACGGCGCACCGCCCGATCCGCTCTCACCGGGCCCGGGCTGCCCCTTCCAGCCGCGCTGCGCCCACCGGCAGGACAGGTGCGCGATCCAGAACCCGCCCCTGTCCGATCTCGGCACCGGCCATCAGGCGGCCTGCTGGCATCCGCTGCCGCCGTCGGCGCCCCGACCCGGGCCGGTACTGACATGACCGGCCTGACGCTACGTGACATCACGGTCCGGTACCACGGCCCGGGCGGCCCGGTCACGGCGGTGGACCGGGTCTCGCTGGAGGTGCCCGAGGGCAGCACGGTCGGCCTGGTGGGCGAGTCCGGCTCGGGGAAGTCCAGCCTGGCCCGGGCGATCGTGGGCCTCGCGCCCATCTGTGGCGGCGAGATCCTGGTCGGCGGCCGCGCCGCGCTCAGCCGCACGGTCCGCGACCGGCGCCGGCTGGGCCGGCAGGTCCAGATCGTCTTCCAGGACCCGGACACCGCCCTGGATCCACGGATGACCGTCCGCCGGACGCTGACCGAGGCGGCGACCGCCTTCCGCGGGCTCGACCGCCAGGCCCGCGAGCGTCGTGTCGCCGAACTGCTCGACCTGGTCGGCCTCGACCACCTGCTCGCGAACCGGCTGCCGCGGCAGCTGTCCGGCGGCCAGCGCCAGCGCGTCGCCATCGCCCGTGCGCTCGCCGCCGAGCCCGGCATCCTGATCGCCGACGAGATCACCTCGGCTCTCGACGTCTCGGTCCAGGCCTCGGTCCTCAACCTGATCCGCGAACTGCGGCACCGTCTCGGCCTGTCCGTGCTGTTCATCGGGCACAACCTGGCCGCGGTCCGCTACGTCTGCGATGTCATCGCGGTCATGTACCTCGGCCGGATCGTCGAGATCGCCCCGACCGAGGAACTGCTGCTCGACCCGCGGCATCCCTACACCCGCTCGCTCCTCGCCGCCGTACCCAGCCTGCACACCCCGCCACGAAGGACGGACACGCCATGACGACTCCCGAGGCAGCCGGCGCGGACGCGGTGGTGGTGGGAGCCGGGGTGATCGGCGCCGCCGTCGCGTACGAGCTGGCCAGGACCGGTCGCAGCGTCATCGTCCTCGACAAGGCGGGCGGAGCCGGGCACGGGTCGACCAGCGCCTCCAGCGCCATCATCCGGTTCACCTACTCCACCCGGGACGGCGTCGCCACCTCCTGGGAGTCGCAGCACTACTGGTCCCACTGGGCGGCGTACCTGCGCTGCTCCGACCGGCGCCCCCTCGCCAGGTTCCACCGCACCGGGGCCGTCGCGCTCGACGCGCCTTTCCCCCCGGCCTCGGCCTTCGTCGCCCTGTTCGACGAGGTCGGCGTCCCGTACGAGCGCTGGGACGCCGCGACCTTGCGCGACCGGATGCCCGGCATCGACCCGGGACGGTACTGGCCGCCCAGGCCCGTCCATGACGACGCCTTCTTCGCCGGGCCGACCGGTGAACTCGGTGCCCTGTTCATGCCCGAGGCGGGCTTCGTCGACGACCCGCAGCTCGCGGCGCAGAACCTCGCGGACGCCGCGGCCGGCCTCGGAGTGCGGTTCCTGTTCCACCGCAGGGTGGTCGGCGTCGACCGCCGTGCGGACCGGGTGTCGGGCGTCCGGCTCTCCGACGGCACGCTCGTGACGGCACCGGTGGTGGTCAACGCGGCCGGTCCCTGGTCGGGTGCGCTCAACCGACTGGCGGGCGTCGGCGCCGAGTTCACCGTCGGGGTACGGCCGCTGCGCGAAGAGGTGCACCAGGTCGCCGCTCCCGGCGGCTACGGCACCGACGACACCCCCGGGCCGGTCGTCGCCGACCTCGACCTCGGCACCTATCTGCGCCCGGCCACCGGCGGGAACCTGCTGATCGGCGGGACCGACCCGGAGTGCGATCCCCGGGAGTGGATCGACGATCCCGACACCGCGAAGCCGTATCCGACGGTCCGCCGGTTCCAGGCCCAGGTGACCAGGGCGGCGCGCCGCTTCCCCGGGCTCACCGTGCCGAACCGGCCCACCGGCATCGCCGGTGTCTACGACGTCGCGGACGACTGGACGCCGATCTACGACCGCACCGATCTCGGCGGCTACTACGTCGCCATGGGCACCAGCGGCAACCAGTTCAAGAACGCCCCGCTGGCCGGCCGGTTCCTCGCCGCCCTGGTCGACCGGGTCGAGGCCGGTCACGACCACGATCGCGACCCCGTGCGCTACACCTGTGAGCACACCGGAAACGTCATCGACCTGAGCGCCTTCTCCCGCAGGCGTCCCGTCGACACGGACTCCCCCCGGTCCGTCATGGGCTGACGGACCGGGGGGAGCCTCGGCCTCGGTGCTATGCGTACTGCTTCACGCCGGACTGCAGCCGCCACAGGGAGGCGTACAGCCCATCACGTCTGACCAGGTCGGCATGGGTACCCTCCTCCGCGACCCCGCCCTGGTCCATCGCGTAGATCCAGTCGGCGTGGCGGATGGTGGACAGCCGGTGGGCGATCACGATCAGGGTCCGACCGGCCGCGAAGCTCTTGAGGGCGCGCTGGATCGCGGCCTCGGTCTCGTTGTCCACGGCCGAGGTGGCCTCGTCGAGGATGACGATCGGAGAGCCCTTCAGCATGGCCCGGGCCAGCGCGATCCGCTGCCGCTGCCCGCCCGAGAGGGCGGTGCCGCGCTCCCCGACCAGCGTGTCGTACCTCGACGGAAGCGCGCCGATGTAGCCCTCGGCCTCCGCCATGCGCGCCGAGTCCCGCACGCTCTCGGCGGTGGCGTCGAAGCTGCCGTACCTGATGTTCTCGCCGATCGTGCCGTCGAAGAGGTGGGCGTCCTGGGCGACGAAGCCGACCGCCTTCCGCAGGTCCCCCAGGTTCAGCTCCCGGATGTCCTGGCCGTCGAGCAGGACGCGCCCCGAGTCGGGCTCGTGGAAGCGCATCAGCAGCCTGGCGACGGTCGTCTTCCCGGATCCCGTGGCACCGACGATGCCGGTGACCTGCCCGGGCGCGACACGCAGCGACAGCTCCCGCAGGACGGGCGGGCGCCCCGGGTAGGAGAAGGTCACCGCGTCGAGCACGACCTCGCCCTTGACGCCGCTCACGTCCAGCGGCCTCCCCTCCTCCACCGGCTCGACGGGAAGGCTGCGCAGGTGCTGGACGCGGTCGAAGGCGGCCAGCGTCCGCTGGTACTGGTCGGCGGTGCCGCCGAGCCGGGTCAGCTTCCACAGGACCTGCTGGGGAAGGCCGATCAACGGACTGAACACCTCGAAGGGGAGTGTGCCGTTGAGTACCGCGCGGCCGCCCAGCAGGAGCATGCCCGCCATCGAAGCGGTGGTGCACACCCGGACGTTCTCGATGTACCGGACGACACCGCGGTCGGTCTGCCGGTTGCTCTCCAGGCAGGCCTCACTCAGCCGGTCGACGCGTTCGGCCTCGTAGTCCTCGGTGCAGAAGCTCTTGACCGTCGCGCTCGCCTCCAGGTTGTTGATCAACTGGCTCTGGAGCCGGGCCCGGTGCTCTCCGGAGGCCGCGTAGTCGGCGGACGTGCGGTCGTGGTAGTAGAACGACAGCCAGGCGATGAGCGGAACCGGCAGGAAGGCGATCCAGGCGATCTGCGGCGCCATCAGCAGGAACACCGGCACCAGGACGGCGAAGCTGGTGGCCAGCTGGACCACCTCGTGCAGCGAGTGGCCGACGAAGTCGCCCATCTGGCTGATGTCCCCGCCGAGCACCCCGGCGACCCTGGTCGTCCGCTCGCCCTCCAGCTGCGCGAGTTCCAGGCGCTGCACATGCGGGTACGTCTCGCTGCGCCAGTCGTGCTGGATGGTCTGGCCGAGCCTGCGCCAGGTCACACCGGCGGCGTACGAGAGCGCCGCCACGGCACCGCAGACCACCGCGGCCGCACCGGCCAGTGCCCAGAGCTGGGTGGAGGCGCCGACCAGGCCGAGGCGGACGAGAGCGGCGCTCTCGCCCTTGATCAGCACCAGGGCGATCCAGCCGATGAACAGGCCGAGCGTCATCTCCATGAGCTGGGCGGCCGCCGACAGCGCCGAGGCCAGGCCTAGTCGGCGCTTGTGCGGACCGATGATCTGCAGCAGCGGGTGCCGTTGTCGAGTGGCGGATGCCGAGGCGTCCGGCTCACCGCCGGATCTTCGCCAGGCGCGGCGGACGATGACCGCCGTCGCCGTGACCACGGCCCCCAGGCTCACCAGCGGTCGGACCAGGATCTTCCAGCCTCCCAGGGCCAGCGCCACCCCTCCCCCGGCAAGGGCGAGCCGGGCGGGGGTGGGTCCGCGGTCCCCGGCCGGCCGCTCACCGGGTTCGGCAGGGTCCGGACGGACGGCCCCCGTGAGCCGCTCGACCAGCCGGGAGACGGCCTGCCGGAGAATCCGGCCGACCTCCCCCTGGCCCAGCA
The DNA here is from genome assembly GCF_051374625.1 of Kitasatospora sp. HPM-01-4. Lineage (NCBI taxonomy): Bacteria > Bacillati > Actinomycetota > Actinomycetes > Kitasatosporales > Streptomycetaceae > Kitasatospora > Kitasatospora sp. HPM-01-4. The sequence continues at coordinate 710,718 of NZ_JBPQGP010000005.1, forward strand.
CGGAGCCGTCGTGGAAGATGAGCACCCGCCCGGTGACCGGATTCGCACGCGCCATCGTGATACCCGGTGATCCCCGAAGTGCGGTCTCCAGGATTTCCGCGGCCCGGGGCCTGCCGAGCACCACCGGGACATCCCACCGCTGCCGGCCCGGCAGAACCGACCGCGGCTGCGGATCCGAATCCACGGGACGACGCTCTGCCACCGCATCCACGACAGACGGCACGGATAACCACCACCGGTTTTCGGAGAAGAAGGAGGAATACTTACCGGAACACGATGACCCGGGCAAAGACCGCGGGCGGGACCACTACGTCCTACTTACTGCCGCTGCCGGCCGGCACGGGCGTCGCCGGGCGCGGCTTCGCGCTCCTGATACCGCCGGCCGAATCGGGGGCGAGGTCCGTACCGCCCATCTCCGCGGTCACCTCGGCGGCCAGGTCCTGAAGCCCTTCGCCCGCCTCCTGGGCGACCTTCCTCACCTCGACGACCAACCCGACCGAGGTCTTGACAATTCCCCGGAGCAGCGGCTTCGCAATTCGCTTTGCCAGCGGGGCAACAATAAGTCCGACCAAAAACGGGGGAACAACAGGCGGCATGATCTCACGTCCCTCTCTTGAACGTTCTGCTCCGACGAACCTACCGCAAGATCAACTGTAGACATGGCAACTCCTGGCCCAATTTCCCTAATAGCAACGCCAGATTTCACCCGTTAGAGTGTTTCAGGGCGCGGGCGGCGCAACATTTGCTAATTAGGCTTAACCACTAATCAGCCGGACGGTTCGACTGCGATCGCAGTTCCACGGCCAGCTCCTCCACCAGGGCCCGTACCACCCCGGCCACGAACTCCGGCACCTCGTGAGGGAAGTTGTGACTGGTGCCCTCCGGCGAGTAGATCCGCCGTGCCCTCGTCGAGGTCGCCAGGAACCGGCTCCTGGTGCTGAGGTAGAAGCGGCGCAGCCGGTCGGCCTCGACCGGCTCGCTGACCGCGTTCAGCACCTCCTCGCCACCGGCCAGGTCCCTGGGGGTGACCAGCAGTACGCGCAGGTCCGCCAGATCGCCGTCGTAGACCACGGTCTGCCATCCCGCCCGGGCCATGCCGGTCGGCAGCAGCTCACCGAAGATGGAGGCGGCGGCACAGTCCGACCTGGTCCTGAACGCATCGACCCGCACAGTGCGCTTGGCCGGTGTCTGCGACTGCCCGGCGTCGGCGGGCCTCGCGCTCACACCCCCGTCGCGGTGCACACCGAACAGGTGGCGCAGCGCGGACCACAGGTGACTCCTCCGGGACCGCGTCAGCAGCGGGTTCGGCAGACCGTAGACGACCACGTCGGGAGGGGTCGGATCAAGCAGCACGAGCCCTGCCACCAAGTCCGGTCGGCGCCTGGCCGCGTTGGCGACCAGCAGCCCCCCGAAGGAGTGCCCCACGAGGACGAAAGGTCCGTTGAGGCCGGCGCCTTCCAGAGCCGCGAACAGCTCCAGGGCCTCGGTCTCCGTCGTCCGCGGGAACGGGCCGGCGTCGCTCCACCCCGACCCTGGACGGTCGACCAGCACCGACCGGGTCTCCTCCCGCAGCATCGTGTGCAGCTGGTGGAACTCCTGTCCGGGCGCGTGCCCGCCGGGCACCCACACGACCGTCGGCTTCGTCGCGGACTCGCCCTCGGCCAGGACGTGCATCCGGTATCCGCCCACATCGACCAGCCGGCCCGGCGGCGGGTACTCGGCGCGCACCCGGGCGACGTGTACCAGATGGCGGACGGACCCCAGCGCCAGCAGTACGGCGGCACCGACCACGATCCCGCCGACCACCCGGGCCCAGGTCGCGCCCAGGGCGACACCCGCCGCGCCCAGGGCTCCCAGCACCAGGGCGACCGGCAGCCCCGCCCAGTCGCGGCTGACCCACGCGAGCAGGCCGTTCACAACACGCCCGTCCCGACGCATCGGACCTCCGTCTCAGGCCTCCGCAACCTCGCTGCCGCCGTCAACCCCTATTGGACACAGTCCGAGGCGGGCCAACCCGGGCAGAGGCGCATTCGGGGGAAATCCCGCGCAACCGGCTCCGGTCCGGCAGCGCCACAGGAAGGGTTCCCGGCTCCACCGCAGGGAACCGCCCGGCCGCCCGCCGATGGGCCGGCGGCGGCCGCCGAGGCTGCCTGGCCGATATCTGACGGTCGATCAGGTAGTGCTGTCCGAGGCCGTTCCGGGTTTCGACTGGAGGATCTCGCGGGCCTGGTCCGCGGGGCGGGAGATGCTCTCGGAGACGAAGTCGACGAAGCGGGCGATGTCCTCCAGGCGGGCGGCGGGTGGGGTGCCGGGGTCGAGTCGGCTCGGTGGACCGGGCCGAGCGGGGTGGACCCGCATGGGCCGGGTCAGCTCTTCGACATCGCACCCCGGGGGCAGAGGCTCCCCGTCCCCGAGGTTGCGAAGAGGCTCACCCGTCAAGACCGGCAGGAACGCGCGCCTCGGCCGTGCGCCCGCAAGCCGAACACCCCCACGCACTTCCCGAGTGCGTGAGGGTGAGCTGGGGCGTCCGGGTAACGGCTGCTACTCGGCGGCGACCCTGGCCTTCTTGGACAGGTGACCGGTCAGCTCGTCCACCTCGTCCGTCATCGGGATGTCCCCCGAGTCCGCCGTCGACGGCTCGTCGATGTCCATGTCGTCGGCGGAGCGCTTCGGCGGGCGAGCCGAGGGTTCAGCCGAGGCGACCGGCGCGACCGGGGTGACCGGGGTGACATCGATGTCCATGGCGTCGTCCGAGGACGCTGGGGTGCCGGGGCGGCGCCGGGGGCCCTCCGGATTGAGCATGTCGACGACGTCGTCCGGGAGCGGAGTCGCGTCGGGACGGCCCGTGAACTCTCCGGACGAGGAGACCGGGATCCTGCCGTAGACGGGCGTGGTGGTGTCCTTCGGCCCAGGGACGCCCAGCTGCGTCCTGACGTTCCCCACACCATCTCCGTTGCCGGGCGAGTTGTGCAGGTCCTCGTGGGTCTTGGGCGCCATCATCTCGCGCAGCGCAGTGGGCACGAGCTGCGCGTTCTCCAGGATCGAGAGCCCGGACAGCACCTGCTGGGTGTGGGGCGTGTACAGGACCTCGGGCGGGAGTTGGCCGTGCGCGACCGCCGTGAGCAGCTGCTCGTCGGGGGTGATCTGCGGGTCCAGGAAGTTCTGGATCCACTTGTTGGTGTCCTCGTCACCGAGCCGGAGGTTGTCGGTGCTGTTGGAAAGCATCGTGGTGATCTCGGCGATCCTGTCAGGGACTTCGTCCTTCGGAGCCCTGAGCGCCTCCTCGAACAGGGTGGCCGGGTGGTTCTTCCCCGGGCCCGCGTGGGCGAACGCCCCGCCGTACTGTGCCCCGACGAGGTTCAGGTCAGCCTCGGCCCGGCCCTTGGCGACCGCTTCCCGTCCCTTGGCGGCCGCTTCCTTCCGCGACAGGCCGGTCAGGCCGGCCAACTCGCGGTCGATCCGGTCGAGTGCGTACTTGTTCGGCTCGTAGGCGCTCTTCTTCTCCTTGAGCATCTCCCGAGCCTCCTCCAGCGACTTGGTCGCCTCGTGCGCGTCCTTCTTCGCCTGGGCCAGTTTCTCGTCCGCCTCGGCGGAATCCTTCGCCAAGTCGTCGGCGCGGGGGGCGCCAGCGGCCTTCGCCTTCTCGGCCTGGTCCTTCAGATCGGCGGCCTCCCGGTCAGCCGTCTTCAGGTCGGCGGCGGTCTTCTTGACCGCGTTCTCCGCATCCGTGACGGCGGTTTCGGCGGTCGCCACGGCTTTTTGGCCGCTGGTCACCAGCTTGGACACATTAGCCCGGGTGAACTTCGACGAATATCCCTTGAGTTCCTCGTCGTTCCTGGCCGTGGCATGGTCGATTTCGGCCGTGTGGAGGCCGTCGCGCTTGGCGTCGAGCGTGTCGGCGAGGTGCCGGAGTTCCTCCTCCTTGGGGACTTCCCCCTTGCGCAGCGCCTCGGCGTGCTTGGTCAGCGAAGCGGCGAGCCCGGGGTCATACCCGACCCGGTTGGCCGTGTCCGCGAGAGCGTCGAGCTTGTCGGCGAGGTGCTTGCGGGTTCCCGGATCGCTCAGGTGCCCCGTCTCCACGTTGTGCAGTACGGGGGAGAGATCGTTCAGCTGGTGACGGCCGACGACTCCGTTGACGAGGGCGAGGTCGTCCAGCGCCTTCTCGTTCACCGTCTTCTCCAACTTCCCGAACTCGCCCTGGATGTGGGCGAGTCCGGCGGCATCACCGGGCTTCAGCGCGGCTGTCTTCCCGTCGAGGTCGTCGAGGTGCTGCTTGACCTCTCCCCCGTCGAGTCCTGCCTTGCCAAGGCTCTCCCGCAGCTTTGTCAGCGCCGCCTGAGCCGTCGCCTGGTCGGTCACGCCCTTCGCGCCCTCAAGCTCCTTCGCCAGGTCGGGGGTGCCGTAGAGGGTTTCCAGGTCAGGCTTTCCGGCCTTTAGGCTCTTCAGGTCATGGGATGCCAGGACGTCCAAGCCGTGCCCCTCGACAAGCCGCTTCTGAGCCTCCCGGCCGAGTTTGTCCAGGACACGGTGGCCGTCGGGCGAGACGGCCTCGGTGAACCTGCCGAATGCCTCCGTCGCCTCGCGCTTGCCCACATCATCCAGAGCGCGAGCCTTGAGGACGGCAGACGTCATGTACTTGTGCAGCATGGTATCGGCGACGATGTGGTTACGGTTGACGGACTCGGCTTGCAGCGGCGGCTTGTCTCCGCTCTTCCTGTCCCAGGCCTGCTCCACGTTCTCCGAGTGCGGATCGGTGCGCAGTCGGCCTCCCGGCGAGTCCTTGAAGTTGTCCTCGTAGACCTTGTCGACCTTCTTTTCCCAGTCGGCGGGAATTTTCCGGGCCTTGTCCCTGAGGCTCGACACCGCCTTGAACTTCTGTTCCAGGATGGCGACTTCCTCCGTCTTCTTTCGGAGAGTCGGCTCCAGACTGGGGTCCGCCTCGGCCCGCACCTCCAGGTCGGCCCTGGCACGCTCGGCGTCGTCCAGCTTGGACTTCGTCTCGGCGGCGGCCTTCTCCAGGTTCGAGGCCTCCCGGCTCAGCAGTTTCAGGGTCATTTTCTTGTACCCCTGATGCTGATCGAGCATCGCGTAGGTATCCCTGTCGATGAGATCAGCGCGCTTGTAAGCCTCCAGTTTGGAACGCAGCTCAGTGAACTCGCCCGAGTCGGGGCCCAGGAACTCGTCGATGGCGTTGAGCGCGTGCTCCGCCTTGATGGTGTGCACGTACTCCCCGTTGGCCCTCGCCTCGGCCGGAGTGGTGCCGAAGTGGGGGGCGTCCGGCTCGAACAGGCTGTGGTCGTGGGTGCCGCCGGAGACGGGTTCCTCGTGGGGGCCGGTGGTGGCGGCCCAGACCTTGTCGTCCTTGCCCATGTGGCCGGGGAGTTCGCCGGGCTTGGCCTCCCAGGTGCGGTGGGTGGTGGGGTCGGCCCAGTGGAGCGTGCCGTCCTTGCCGTGGACCAGGGCGAGGGCGTGGCCCTCCTGCGGGGGCTTCCCGGTGAGGACGGTGGAGAAGCTGCCGGGGCCGGCCTTCTTCACCTGCTCGTGGAGGGCGTCGATGCCGTGCTGGCCCTCGCCGAACAGCGCAGGGGCGCCCTGCTGCTTGAGCACCGACCAGCCGGCGTCGTCCTCGGGACGGCCTTCGAGCGGGCGGTCGGCGGGACGCGGCTTGCCGTAGTGGGTGTCGCGCAGCGCGCCGGTGGCCTCCAGGCAGTTGTGCAGGCTGGTGCCGTCCACACTGGTCTCGTGAGGATTGACGTGCTCCAGCAACTCGGTGGTCAGCTCGGGGAAGCGTCCCTCGCCCGTCCCCCGCAGATGCTCCTTCAGCTTCTCGTGCTGTTCGCGGGTGACGCGTTCCACCCCACGGCCCTGGAGGACCGCGTCGGACCGCTCGTACTCCGGGGTCCGCTGCCGCTTCGCGGGCCCGCTACCGTCCTCGTGCTCGTCCGCCGAACGTCCGTGCTTGTCGCCGGCCTTCGGGTCCGGCTCGTGCCCGGCCCCGGTGGCGTGCTCCTTCGCGGACTCGGAGAAGTGGCCGTCCAGGGTCGGCTTTTCGCCGATCCCACGGGCCTTGCGGATCGGGCGCTCCGGCGCGACCGCGCCCTCGTGTTCCCGGTTGGTGGTGTGTTGGGGGTTCTGGGGGTTCTCCTGCTGAGTCCTGTGCTGCGTTTCGTGCTGGTTCTCGTGCTGCGTCCCGTGCGCGGTCGGGAACGCCTCGTCGTGGGAACGCTTGCCGCCCGTGCCGGGGGTCTCACCCCGGGGCGTCGTGGCGGGCCCACGTCCGCTGCCCGCTGTCTCCCCGGTACGGGCCGGACGGACCGGCCCGAACCGCAGCCCGGCACCGGGCGCGGATGCGAAGTCCGAACCACGAACCGGCTTGGCGGAGGGCGCCGATGACGGCATGTGAGTGGGGACGCTCTGGCGCCCACCACCGCCGCCACCACCACCACCGGACGCAACCGGACCGGGCGTGAATCCGCCGGCCGGCAGGGGAGCGGAGGTCGGCGTCTGCGCCGGCCCCGTACCCGTGGTGTTGTCCGCAGGAGGCACCTGCTCGGTGGTGCCGTCAGGGAAGCCGGGCGCGCGGTCCGGGGAGGTACGGGTCGGAGCCGGACCGCTGGCTAGACGGGTCCCGTCGAGATGGGTGCTGCCCGTACCCGAGGTCGGTACCGCTCCGGGCAGATGGGCGCCGAAGGACGCCGCACCACCCGACGAGACATGAGAACTCGTCCCGCCGACACCGTCGGACGGCCCGGGGCCGGCCTCGTACGCCGGGGGTGCGTCGTGGCTGCTGACCGGCTTCTCCGGGGCCGGCTCATACGCCGGGGGCGCGTCATGGCTGACCGGCCGCTCGGGGGTCGGTTCATACGCCGGGGGCACATCGTGGCTAACCGGCTTCCCCGACATGGGCTCGTACGCCGGAGGCGCATCATGGCTCACCGGCCGCTCCGAGGCCGGCTCATACGCCGGGGGCGCGTCATGCCCAACCGACTTCCCACCAACCGGCTCGTACGCCGGAGGCGCGTCATGGCTCACCGGCCGCTCGGGGGTCGGCTCATACGCCGGAGGCGCGTCATGGCTGACCAGCCGATCCGAGGCCGGCTCATACACCGGGGGCACATCGTGGCTGACCGGCTTCCCACCAACCGGCTCATACGCCGAGGGCGCGTCATGACTGACCGGCCGCTCCGACACCGGCTCATACGCCGGAGGCGCGTCATGCCCAACCGACTTCCCATCAACCGGCTCATACGCCGGGGGCACGTCATGACTGACCGGCCGCTCCGAGGCCGGTTCATACGCCGGGGGCACATCGTGGCTAACCGGCTTCCCCGACATGGGCTCGTACGCCGGAGGCGCGTCACGCCCAACCGACTTCCCACCAACCGGCTGATAAGCCGGCGGCGCGTCATGGCCCGCGCCGCCCACCGCCTCGTACGGTCGCGGCGCGTCGGTGGAGTGGGTCTCCAGGGGGGTCGAGGAGGGGCGGTCGGAGCCGAAGGGGACCAGGCCGGTGGGACGGGGAGCAGGTGCGTCGCCGCCGCCGGGTGTCGGGCGGTCGAACTTGGAGCCGCCACTGCCGGCGCTCTCACTGGAGCCGGTGGGTCCGTGGTAACTGTCGACGCCGGTCGGCTTGTTGACGGGACTGAAGGTCGGCGCGTCGATCGACTTGCCGCCCGCGCCGGGGATCTCGCCGGCCGAGGGGATCTTGGGGACTTCGGAGTGCCCCTTCAGGGCGCTCGCACCCGCGTGCACCCCCACGCCCGCACCGCCGCTGAGGCCCGAGCCGAGCAGGGAACTGCTGTCGACCTTGCCGGTGGTCACGAGCTGGGTGATGGCGTCGGTGCCGACACCGACCGCCGCACCGGTGGCCACCTTGCCCACGGTCGAGCCCATGGCACCCTCGAGGCCGGCCTTTTCGCCGGCCTTGCCGATGCCCTTTCCCAGCAGGTTGCCGGTGGCACCGGCCACCGCGCCACCCAGGGCGTTCTGGCCCACCTCCTTCATGTCGATGCTCTTGCGGTGGCCTTCCGCCAACTCGATGGTCTGGGCGATCAGATTGATCGCCGCCATCTGCACCGCCTGCTTCACCGCGTGCTGCAACGCCTCCATCAGCAGTTTCTTCAGCACCTGCTGGACAGTCTCGCGGGAGATGGTGATGAACACCGGGATCTCCGCCATCGAAGCGCCGAACGTCGGCACGGCCTCGGCCTCAGCGGTGGCGATCTCGAAGGCCAGGATTCCGAGTTGGGCGATGATCTGGATCTTCGCGGTCTCGGCGGAGTTCGCCATCGCCTCCAGCATGTCGCCCATGCCGTTCAGGGCATTGATGACGCCGGGCAGGTAGCCCGGTTCGGTTTCGGTACCCTTGCCGACCGAGTACTCGGCCCAGTACTTGGCCAACCCCTCTGCGGCGACGCCCTGTTGGCCTTCCAGCGCGTTCTTCACCGCGGCGTCCGCAGCGTGCGTGGCGTCCAGCAGATTCGTCGCGGTCTTGCGGCAGTGGTCGGCCATGTCCCGCAGCTGGCCCTCGTCCGCCTCCGGCCAACGAGTGCCGGCGAGAAGCAGAAGGACCCACTGCAGAGGCTCCGGAAGTTCGACAGCCATCGAGTCAGGACCTTCCGTCCGTGTTCACGTGCTCGTAGCTGCTGCGGGGCGTGATCGGGATGTGGAGGGGCGGGGTGTAGCGCGGCGACGAAGCCATGCCCGGCTGCTGCCCCTGACCGTCCTGCTCGTTGAAGTCGGAGGTGATCGATTCGTCCGCGCCCTGGTAGCCCTCGGCCATCGCCTTGAGGCCGTCGGCGATGTGCTTCAGGCCGTCCGGCAGGCGCTTGAGCCCCTTCAGGGTGTCGGCGCTGTACTTCAGGTAGCCCTTCTCACCCTCGGCGAACTGCTTGCCCGACTCGTCCTTGCCCCACGGTTCCTGAGCCTCCAGGCCGGGCAGGTACGCGCTCAGACTCGCGGCCAGTGCCGCGACCTGCTCGGCCGCCGCCAGCATCGGGGAGACCGCCGCGCGGTACTGTTCCGGATTCACGCTGAAGCCCTGCCCCGCGCCACCGCCACCCGAGGAGTCCGAGGCACTCGAAGCGGGGGTCCGCGGGCTGGAGGCCGGCGTGGCCCGCAGGATGTTCGACGCCTGCCGGGCCGGAACCACACCGTCTGACAGCGGGGCTCCCACCGACATCCGCTGAGCAGACACCACACCGTCGGACAACGGGACCCCAACCGACATGGGCTGAGCAGACACCACACCGTCGGACAGAGGCTCTCCCCTCTGCATCGGCTGGGCGGGCACCACGTCCTCAGGCAACGCCTCACCCACGTTCTGCCTGGTGGGCATGGTCTGGGCTGGCGTCGCGGTCTCGAACGGCGAGAACTCCCCCACCCGCGTTCCCTGCCGGAACCTCGGTGTCACCGGCGTCTCGGTGGCACGGAACTCCGCCTGCGCGTCTTCGGTCATGGTGTTCCCTCGTCGAGATGGTCATCGGCCGGTCCGGGGACCGGCCGTTCGGGGCTGGCGTGTGGGCCGTCACCGTCAGGCGCCGGGTTGCGTCAAGCCGGGCGGAAGCCGCACGGCGAACCGGGCCGGGCACCTGGCACCCGCTCCTCCGGCCGGGAGAAGTGTCACGATGTCTGGGCTGCGGCCAGCCGGGTGAGGGCCGCGCGGAGGAAGGGACTGGGCACCTGGTACCCGCCCTCCTCCCGGATGGGTGCCGGAGCCGCCGGAACCGCCGGAGCAGCGGAACCGGCCGAGCCGGCCGAACCGGCCGAGGCGGAGCCGGGCACGGCCGCTGTGGCCGCCGTGGCCGCTTCGTCGGGACGGCCCCTGCGGGCGGCCGCCAGGCGCGCACGGTCCAGGTAGGAGTCTTCCGAGGCCGCCGGACTCCCGGCCCCGTCCGAGCTGTCACCCTTGTCGCTCCTGCCCGACCTGACGGACGGCGCGTCGGAGCCGTTGGCGGCCGCTTCGGTCTCGGTGCCGCCGGCCGGTGCTGCCACCGCGTCCGTCCCGAGGATCGCTCCGGCCAGCTGCGTGAGCAGCGTGTTCTCCTTGGCGGACTGCGACTCGGCCGCTGCGGCCTCCTCGTGCGGGGCCACGCTCTGGACACCGGCCTCCGTACGAGCGTCGTCCATCCAACGCCTGCGCGCCTGCTGCCACTTGCGGTCCCCGGTCTCCATCTCCGCCGCCTGGCCGAGGATCCCGGCCTCGCCGCGCGGAAGCTGCTCGTCTTCCTCGTGCTCGCTGCCGAAACGGGTCGGCCGGAGGAACCGGTTGCCGCTCTTCCGCTCCTTGGACCCACCTCGACCGGCAGCACCGACACCCGGCATGTGCCCCATGCTCGCGCCCTGGATCCCGGTCGCAGCCGAGCCGGCCGCTCCTCGGGAACCGCCCGCGAGGCCGGCGCTGCCGACCGACCGACTCCCGGCTGCTGCGGCCGCACCGCCCAGCGCGGCACCGGACCCGGCCGCTCCGCCGGCGAGTCCACTGCCACCGGCCGACAGGCCACCCGCAAGACCACTGCCACCGGCCGCACCGCCCAGCGCGGCGCCGGCACTGGCCGCGCCACCGGCGAGTGCGCCGAGCCCACCGGCACCGAGCCCGCCCAGCCCGGCGCCACCACCGAGACCCAGCGAACCGCCGCCGCCACCGCCACCGAGGCCCAGCGAACCAGCGCCCCCACCGCCACCGAAGGGCGACAGGCTGCCCGAACCGCCCGGCCCCGTACCGGGATCGAAGCCGGGCAGACCCGCCAGGCTCAGTCCGGGACCCGAAGTCGGGTGGACCGGGAGCGGCTTGAAGACCGGGAGCCCGTTCTGGTCGACCGATCCGATGGACGGCACGATCGGCGCCGGCGGCACGAACGGCTGCAGGCACTGGGGCTTCACACCCCCCTGGCCGCCGTGCATCACCGGCACCTCGGGCATCGCAGGCATATCCGGCGCCTTCGGCATCCCGGGCATCACCGGCGTCCCCGATACCCCGGGCATCCCGGGCATCACCGGCGTCCCCGATACGCCAGGCATCCCGGGCATCACCGGCGTCCCCGATACCCCGGGCATCCCCGGCATCACCGGCGTCCCCGATACCCCAGGCATCCCCGGCATCACCGGCATCCCTGGCGTTCCAGGCATTCCAGGTACCGTCGACACCCTCGGCATCGCCGAGACCCCCGGGGTCACCGGCGCTCCCGGCACCGCTGATACTCCCGGCATCCCGGGCATCCCCGGCGCCGTCGGCACTCCAGGCGGCAGCGGCATGCCGTCGGCACCGACGGCACCACCGCCGACACCGACACCGATCCCGGCGCCGACACCGTAGCCCTCGCTGCCCACTCCCGGTACGCGCGGAAGCGCCACGCTGTCCAGCCCCGTACCGGGCGCGGACATCGTCCCCGCACCGCCGCCGACACCGCCGCCACCGGTACCGCCACCACCTGCGCCCCCGCCCGCTCCCGGCAGCGCACAGCTCTTCCCCGCACCCGCCATGTCCTCGATGTGACCGGCGCTCTGCCGCAGCATCGAGTCGACGTTGGAGCCCACCTCACCGATGTAGGTGTGGTACGTCTGCGCGGCCTGCTTGACCCCCGCGGACTGCGCCACGTCGTCGTGCTTGCCGCCCGGGTGGGTGGCCAGGTACTCCTTCGCGTACTCGAGTTCGCGGATCATCTCGCTCTTGGTGCCGGTCACCGCCTCCACGGCACCGTGGAAGGACTGCGCCACCGTGTGGCCCGCCCTCAGTGTCGTCGCGGCGTGCGAGTCGTCGCGCCCCGAGTACTTCTCCAGGTACTGCTGGAACGTGTCGGCCGCCTGGCCCGACATGTTCTCCATCGCCCGCTGGGCGCTCGCGACGATCCCCTGGATGTGGCTGTCCGCGACCGAGTTCCACTTGTCCCAGGCCGCAGCCAGGTCAGCAAGCAGATCCTCGTTGCCGTTGGGGAAGGCGATGTCCCCGCCGTGTTCGTTGCTCTGGACGGTCTTGAGCACCTCGGCGAGGTCGGGCGGCAGCTCGATCATGACAAATCACTTTCTTGGGCGGACTACCCGGGAATCACACAGCGACTGGGACGGAGGACCGGTGACGCGTCAGATCAGGGACGGCTGACGCCCACCGCCGCCGCGCGGCCCCGGCTCCGGCTTCGGCGCGGGCTTGTCGTAGTCCAGCGTGGGGGCCTGCGGGTTGTGGTAGCTCGTCTCGGCGGCCGGAGCCGGTGCGGAGACCGGTGGAGTGGCCGGCTCGGACGGCATCCGCGACGGCTCGGCGGCACCCGACACCGGAGCGATCGGGCCGGCCGGCGGCGCGGCGCTGCCGGGGTGGACCCGGTTCAGATCCGCGGCGTGCAACTCGTCGTTGGCCCGGTGGCTCTGACACATCGTCAGAAGGTTCTGCGCCATCGCCTCAGAGTTCTGCAGGAACGTCCGGATACCCGCCAGCACCTGCTCCTGGTGCTCCGCGAGGCCGCCCACCGACGAGCTTCCGCCCTGGAGCGCCTTGCCGAGCAGATCCGTGCCGTACACGGTGGCCTTGACCTGCTTGGCCACCGCCTCCAGGTGATTGGCCGGTCCGGTCAGTTCTTCCAGCATCCCCCGGATCGACTTCGCCGCCGCCTCGACCTCGTCCAGGTCGATCCAGACCGAATCGCCAGCCATCTGCCCACGCCCCCTCACGTCAACCACCCGGCCCCGGCTCCGTCGCAGCCCGGACCGGCCTGCACACGGTCTGAGGCGCAGGCGCCTCAGGCCGTGGCCGGGCACCTCGCAAGGACACACCCGGACCGGGTCGGTCACGCCGTAAACCCCCGATTACGGAACAGGACCGGCCCCGGACGCTCGCGCGCGCGACGGCTCCCGCACGGACATGCGGGGCCGAAGGCAGAACTTCACGTCTGCCGTACTCGCCCATGCTCCGGGGGCCCGTTTGCATCCCGCATGCGCCTGGCTAACGCTCCACTGACGGACCACCGTCAGCCATTGACAACCGCCGCCAGCCGCCGATACCGGATCCGCGCAGGTCAACGAGGTGTGAGCAGCTCCGCACAGCGCCGGTAGCCGGCGGAGGCGGCCGGCTGCCCGGCCGCCTCCGCCGCTCGGGCCACCGCCAGCAGCACCTCGGCCGCGCCCTCGTCCTGCCCGACGCGCTCGGCCTCCGCGAAGGCCGCCCGCAGCCGGTCCTCCGCCTCGGCCGGGCGCCCCAGGGTGAGGAGCGCCTCGCCGCAGGTGGTGTGCAGCAGCACCCGTCGGACGGCCGGCACCTCGCCGGTGATCAGCTCCAGCCCGTACAGGGCCCGTTCGAGCGCCTCCTCCGGACGGCCGGTGTCGAGCAGGTAGCGGGAGAGGTGCTGGATCGCGAGCGCCGCCGTGTGCCGGTGGTCGGCGGCGAGGGCCAGTTCGAGGGCCTGCGACAGCCCGGCGCCCACCCCCTCGGTGTCACCCATCGCGGCCTGGACCACCGCCAGGTTGATCAGGGCGATGGACTGCCCGGGCGCGCTCCCGGCCCGCAGGGCCAGTTCCGGGGCCGGGGCCACGCACTCCAGTGCCTCCGGCAGGCGGTCCTCGGCGGTCAGCACCCAGCCGAGCAGCGCGCGCACCCGGCTCTCGGCATCCGCGTCACCGACCTCGACGGACGCCCGCAGCGCCTTCTCCAGCTGGGGAACCCAGCCGTCCCTGACCCGGCGCAGAATGAGCGGCCACTGCAACAGGACCAGACGCCACAGGCGTTCGGGCGTCGTGGTCGAGCTCACGGCCGCGAGCGTCTCCCGCCGGCTCGCGAACCAGGACAGCGCGGCCCCGGGATCCGCGAACTCCGCGACCAGCGGCGGACGGTAGCCGTCCATCGGCGGGTCGCAGCAGAGCCGGCTTCCCGGTTCGGCGGCGGCCGCCGCCGCCAGGGCGGTGTGCAGGTAGTGGTCGGTGAGCCGGTCCAGGGCGCGGCGCCGGTCGGCCGGCGCGGCCTGGCCGACCAACTCCCGGGCGTAGAGCCGTACCAGGTCGTGCAGGGTGTAGCAGTCGTCGTCCGTCTCGGTGACGAGGTGGGTCGCCGCGAGCTGTTCCAGCACCTCGGCGGCCGCGTCCGGGTGGATGTCGCCGAGTGCGGCGGCCGCGTACCGGTCCACCCGGGGGCCGGGGTGCAGGCCGAGCAGCCGGAACAGGTCGGCGGCGGGCTCCGGGAGCTGTTCGACGGAGAACCTGAGCGCGGTCGCGACGCTGACCTCCTCGGCCGCGAGCCGGGCCAGCCTCCGCTGGGCGTGCCCGAGTTGCTCCGCCATGGCGCTGATCCGGCGGCGCGGGTCGGAGGCGATCTTCGCTGCGGCGATCCGCAGTGCCAGCGGCAGGCCGTCGCAGAGTGCGGCCACCGCGCGGGCGGCGTCCGGCTCCGCCGCGACCCGGGCCGCACCGAGCACCCGGGCCAGCAGGGCGGTCGCCTCCTCGGTGTCCAGTGCCCTCAGCGGCAACGGCCGGGCGAGGTCCGAGGCGACGAGTCCGAGCAGACGGTTCCTGCTGGTCACCACGGTCACCGAGGCGGTGCCGCCCGGCAGCAGCGGCCTGACCTGTGCGGACTCGCGCACATTGTCCAGGACGACCAGGATCCGGCGGTCGGCGGTGATGCGGCGGAACAGCGCGGAGCGGGCCGCGAGCGGGCCTGGCAGGTCCTCCGGTGCCACACCGAGGGCGAGCAGGAACTCGCCGACCGTCTCGGCGGGTTCACGGCCCGGCTGGTCGCTGAAGCCGCCCAGGTCGGCGAAGAGCAGGCCGTCCGGGAACCGGGCGGTCTGCCGGTGCGCCCAGTGCAGGACCAGCGCCGTCTTCCCCACCCCGGCCGGACCGGTGACCAGGCATATCGCTCCGTCCTGGCCGGGGGCCGTGTCCTCGGCCAGGGCTTCGAGTTCGTCGGCCCGGCCGAAGAACCCCCGGGGTGCCCGGGGCAGCAGGTCCACGATCGGCTCCGCACCGTGCGGACCGCCGGCCCCTGACGCCGCGGAGCCGGCCGTGGGGCTGACGGCGGGCAGGGAAGGGTGGGCTTCGGGTGCGGACGGAGCGGCGGCGGGCTGTCCGCGCTCCGTCGCCTCGTCCTCGCCGCGCAGGATGCTCGCGTACGCCGCGCTCAGCGCCTGGCCGGGATCGACCCCGAGCTGCTCGGCGAGCAGGCGCCGCGTGTGGTGGTACCAGTCCAGCGCGTCGGACTGCCGGCCCGCCCGGAAGAGGGCGAGTACCAGGGCCGCGACCAGCGTCTCGCGCATCGGGTGGGCGACGGCCTCGCCGCGCAGCAGTTCGGCGGCTCGGGTGTGCTCCCCGAGTGCCTGGTAGCGGGAGGCGAGCTCCTCGACGGCGGTCAGCCGGCGCTCCTCCAGGGTCTGCCGCCAGGCCTCCAGCGTCCGGCTGGCGACCGTGCCGGTGAGGGCGGGCCCCCGCCACAGGGCAAGGGCCCGGTGCAGGACGTCGACGGCTTCGGCGGACCGCTCCTCGCGGCGGGCCGCCGTCACCAGTTCCTCGAACAGGTCGGTGTCGAGCAGTCCGTCGGGGACGCGCAGGACGTAGGCGTCGCCCTCGGTGGCGAGCACCACCCCGTACCGGCCCGCACGCACTTCGGTGAGCAGCGCGCGGAGCCGGGAGACATGGCTCTGCACCACCGAACGGGCGTTGGCGGGCGGTTCGTCGGCCCACATCGCCGCGGTCAGCTGGGCCACCGAGACGGCCCGGTCGCGGCGGAGCAGCAGCAGTGCGAGAAGGCTGCGCCGCTTCTCCGGGCCGAGCGGGAGTTCTCCGGCTTCGCCGTCCACCACGACAGCTCCGAGCAGCCGGAATATCACTGGGCCCTCCCCCTGGGTCGCATGCGCATCCAGTGGGCAAGGCTATCGCGGGCGGTCTCCCCGCCGAGCTCCGGGCCTGGCGTCCGACTCGTCCTCCGATTCTTCGATCACGGCTGTGACTTGGGCGTTCACGGAGGCGAAGCGGGCCGTCCGCCGCGCGTGTCGGACGGCCCGCCCGGTCCTCGCGGCATCCGGCCGGATGCCGGCTCAGACCGTGGTGACCCCGCCGGGGCCCACCACCTGGAGTCCGGCTTCGCCGAAGGCGATGGCGAGCGGAGCCTGCTCGAGCGGAGCCTCGTTCAGCAGCTCACCGCTGGCCAGGTGCCACAGCCGGAGCGTGCCCGCGGTGTCCCCGGTCGCGAGCAGCGCCTCGCCGTCGAACTCGCGGCTGACCACCGACCGCACGGGTGCGCTGCCGCCGGTCAGGGTGGTGATCCGGCTGCCGTCGTGGACGTTCCAGACCGCTACCGTTCCGTCGGCGCCGCCGCTTATCACCACGGATCGGCCGGAGAGTTGCGCGAAGGCCAGTGCCTGTGCGGGTGCCGCCAGACCGTCGCACACCGGTCCGGCCTGGCCGCTGCCGCCGTCCCAGAGCCGTACGGTGCGGTCGGCTCCGCCGGTCGCCAGGATCCGGCGGCCGTCGACCTCGCCGAGCGCCAGTGCGGTGACGCCCTGCTGACCGGTCGTCAGCCGGAGCAGCGGTCCGCCGCCGAGTGCGTCCCGCACCCGTACGGTGCCGTCCCGGCCGGCCGAGACGAGTACCGCCGGGTCGTCCGCGAGGAGGCCGGGGCCGAAGGCGAGACCGACCACCGCCGCGGCGTGCGGGGTGGGCACGGCGAACGGCGTTCCGTCGCGCAGTGCGTGGCAGCGCACCGAACCCGTTGCCGTCCCGCAGACCAGGACCGGTCCCTCGGGCCCCTCCCCGGTGACGGAGAGGGAGGAGACCGGCCCGCCCTCCGCCGCCAGCGTGTACAGCTCGGCGCCCACCGCCGCGTCCCACAGGCGCAGCGTGCCGTCACCGTGGCCGGCCGCGATCACCGGCCGCCCGAGGAGTTCGCCCGCCGCGAGCGCGGAGACCGGCGACGCGGTGGAGTCGGCTGCGCCGAAGACGCCGAGGGGTGCGCCGGTGGCGGCGGCCCAGCGGCTGAGCCGCCCGTCCTCCTGACCGGCCACCAGGACCGCGCCGGCCACCGACGGTACCGCGACGAGGCCGGTCAGCCAGCCTTCTCCGGCCGGCCAGCCGTGCAGGGCCTTCCCCTGGTAGACGTCCCAGGTGCGGACGGTGCCGTCGAGGGCGCAGGAGGCCAGGGTCGGCCTGCCGTCCAGGTCGAGGAAGTCGAGGCCGGTGACGGTCCCGGTGTGTCCGTCCAGTTCGCTCACCGGTTGCCCGGTGGCCAGGTCCCAGAGACGGATCCGCCGGTCGGCACCGCCGCTGGCCAGCACGGCCTGATCGCCGAGGCTCAGCACGGCCAGCGCCCGGACCGGTCCCAGGTGGCCCACCAGCAGGTGCAGTTGCTCGCCGGAGGCGACGTCCCACACCCGGACCGTGCCGTCCTCTCCGCCCGCCGCCAGCAGGTCGAGCTCCGCGCAGCGGGCGGCGCACAGGACGGCCGCGCCCCGGCCGCCCACCGGGAGGGCTCCGAGCACCCGGCCGTTGTCGGCGCGCATCGCGCGCAGATCGCCCTCCCGTCCGGCCGAGAAGACCACCGGCACGCCCCGGGTGACGCTCGCGGCCACCGCCTGCGCGCCCTCCCCGCCGGTGGTGCCGTGCAGCACCTCTCCGGTGGTGGCGTCCCAGGCCTGCACCGAGCCGTCCGTCCCGCCGACCGCGAACAGCGAGCGGCCGCCCGCACTGCCGAGTGCGACGGCGGTCGGCAGCAGACCCGCCTCCGCGTCCGAGCCGCCGAGGGACTCGGCGTTGTCGAGTGCGGCGAGTCCGAACGACCCGTTCCGCCTGGCCAGCGCGTAGGCCGGGCGGCCCGCCACGGTGCCGACGGCGGCCACCGTACGGGCGCCGGCCTCGGCCGGGTCGAGGGTCAGCAGCGCTCCCGGCAGGCCGGCGGGTGCGGTGGGGTCGAGGGCCTGCACGGCCAGCGCGTCGAGCAGCCGCGCGGTCTGGGGCACCGGATGCCCGGTGCCGTCGGTCCAGGAGCGGTCGGCGCCGTCCGGCGGGCCGGTGACGGTCAGTCGGCGCGCCGGGTCGGCCTCGTCCCGGGTGGTCACGGGGGTGCCGGTCGGGCCGAGTCCGCCGAGGATCCGCTGGACCAGCGCGGGATCCACCCGTCCGCTGCGGCTGCCGCCCCCGGCGGTGACCCGGAACGCACCGTCGAAGCCCAGCACCAGTTCGCACCGGCCGCCCGGAGTCTGCTCGGTGCCATGGCTGAGCTGGAGACCGTGCTGCGGCACGGCTTCGGCTGATCCCACTGTTTCCGGCATGTGGCCCACTTCCCTTGTCAACAAGCGTGATTGACCGGAGGTCAGCAGAGGTCCTCCGGAACGAGGGTGGCGTACACCGCGTCGTGCAGCTCGTGGGTACGCGAACTCCGGAACAGGCCCGGCCGGTATCCCGCCCGGCGGAACCCGATGTAAGCCCCCGTCACCTGGCTCGGCATGTTCTCGGCCGCAGCGTAGGCGTCGATTCGCCGCAGGTCCAACCACTCGAAGCCGAAACGGCAGATCAGACGCAGCGCGCTGGTCGCGACCCGCAGGCTGCGCGCGGCGGGCAGCAGCCACACCGAGACCTCGGCGCTGCCCTCCTCGGGCCTGAGGTCGACCAGTTCGGCCCACCCTACCGCCGATCCGCCGCCGTCCACCACGGCGAAGTACGCCGCCCGGTTCTCCGTCCAGAGCATGGGCGGGACCTGTTCGATCCACCGCTCGGCGGCGGCCAGGTCCCGGTGCGGGATGACGGCCTGCATGAACTCGCGTACCAGCGGATCCCTGGTCCCAGCCAGCAGAGTGGCCGCGTCCTCGGTGATCGGACGGCGGATCAGTACGTCCCCGTCGGCGAGTCGAGGCTCTCCCTCGATCAGACTGAGCAGGCGCATCGTGCCCTCCTGACGGCGCCGGGCCGGCTCATCTGATCATTTCTGCGGGCGGCCGACAACTCCAGGGCGAAGTGATCGGCACAACACCGCCGACCCGGCCGGGGTTTCGGGCGGCGCGGCACGGCGGCTCCCGTCCGCGTCATCGAGACGTCAGCCGTACGCAGGCCGGACGCAAGCAGGTCCCGGCAGGGCCGTAGGGCACCGGCGGCACCGCCAACACCCCTTCCACTCGCCGCTCGACGGTCCCCGCGTCCAGCCGGGTCGAGGCCTCGATGACGGCACAGGCACGGCATAGGCACGGCGCAGCGCGGACGGTGAAGCCGTACGTCCGTACCGGCGCCCGCCACCGGCGCCCGAGCCGGACCGTGGATCCCGCAATACCACGGATCACCCCGCTGCGCGGAAAGTTCCCCGGGGGACCCACCTCATGAGCGAATCCGGCCTCGGACTCCGGTGGGACAACCCCGGGGCGGGCAAGCCTGGTGCCGACGCCGGGCCCGGCCTGCGGACCAGGGACGTTGTCCGGACACTTACCAACGGCGTCCGGAATACCCGTGACATTCGATCCGAAAATCATCAAGTCAGCGATAAGGAAGCATATTTGACTCTTTGTCAGATAGTTCGTGAAACCGGCTATGCTACTTCCGGCTCAGCCCACCGCATCGCCGTCGCACCAGGTCATGAGGGTCGCCGCAGGCACCGGGCCGTATGCCGAACACTGCCCCACGCCTCCGGAGCCGGCCACCGCCCGTCCGTCCCCCTAAGTCTTTCGATCCTTTGAGGATGCTGATGCTTCGTGCTGGACCGTCACCAGAAAGCCGGCCCTCCGCGCCTGTTCTCGTGTGGCTCCTGCCCTCGGTCGTGACGGCGGCCGCCGCCGTCCTCGCCGCGTCGCTGGTCTCCGCCGACGCCCGCGCGGCAGTCGCCTGCTGCGGGCTGGCGGCCACCGTGGCGGTGGCCGTGGTGGCCGCCGAGGCCGCACGCCGGGGCCGCGCACTGGCGAGCCTGCGCGAGCGGTACGCGCAGCAGGAGAACGAGCTGCGCCGCCGGCTGGCCCGGCAGGCGGTCGAGACGGCCGAGTTGGCGAAGGCCGCGCTGCCCGACGCGATCGCCCGGCTCAAGCACGGCGAGTTCACCGAGGACGTGCTGAAGACCTACGACTCCCATGACCCCACCGTGGGACCGGAGTTCCTGGCCGCCCGGCATTCGGTGCTGCGCGCCGTCCTGGAGGCGGTCGACAACGAGGAGGGCATGCGCGAGTCCACCCAGCGGGCCTTCGTCAACATCGCCCGCCGTGTGCAGGCGATCGTCCACCGGCAGGCGCAGGACCTGCGCGAGATGGAGGACCGGCACGGCAACGACCCGGCCGTCTTCGACGACCTGCTGCTGCTGGACCACGGCAACGCGCTGATCGGCCGCCTCGCGGACAGCATCGCCGTCCTCGGCGGCGCCCGCCCCGGCCGGCAGTGGAGCAGGTCGGTACCGCTGTACAGCGTGCTCCGCGGCGGCATCTCGCGCATCCTGGACTACCAGCGGGTCGACCTGCACCCGGTGTCCCAGGTCGCCGTGATCGGCCCCGCCGTCGAGCCGCTCATCCACGCGGTCGCCGAACTGCTGGACAACGCCACCCGCTACTCGCCGCCGCAGACCAGAGTCCACCTGACCGCCGTCGAGGTGCAGACCGGCATAGCGATCGAGATCGAGGACGGCGGCCTCAGCCTGAGCGAGGAGGGCCGGGAGCGCGCCGAGCGGATGCTCAGGGAGGCGCAGTCCGGCATCGACCTCAACGACCTCGGCGAGACCCCCCGGCTCGGCCTGGCCGTGGTCGGCCGGCTCGCGCGGGCGTACGAGTTCCAGGTCTCGCTGCGCCCCTCCGCCTACGGCGGTGTGCGCGCCGTGCTGATCGTGCCGCAGAAGCTCATCACCACGGCGCCGGCCACCGGCCGGGCCCACGGCATCGGCGTCGCCTCCGGCCCCCGTCCGATCCCGGCCGCCCGTCCTCGGCCGGGGACCGGGCTGCGGTCACGCGGGTCGGCGACGGCATCCGCCTCCTTCAGGGGGTCGTCCTTCGGATCCTCCCTGGGGGCCCTCGCGGGGTCGGACCCGGCGGGCGGCGAGATTCCGGTGGTCAGCGAGCGGACCCCGAACGGCCTGCCACAGCGCCGCCGCCGCGCCCAGGCTTCCTGGAAGGGCACTCCCGAGGCCCCCTCGGTTCCGGAGTCGGCCCAGGAGCCGGTGCAGCCCGGAATGTGGCTGGCCGCGTTCCACGAGGGGGTGAACGGCCATGCGCCATCCACCGGTGCGGCCGACCACACCAGTGAAGAGTCGGCAGGGAAAGGCGAGCAGTGATTCAGCAGCGGACCAACATGGACTGGATGCTCAAGGAGCTGGCGGACGGCGTCCCGTACACCCGTCACATCGTCGTGCTGTCGGCCGACGGCCTGCGGATGGCCCAGTACGGCACCGACCCCGACACCGCCGACCGCCTCGCCGCCGCCTGTGCCGGCCTGCAGAGCCTGGCCACGGCGGTGGGGCACGAGTTCCCGCACGGCGACGGCCGGATGCGCCTGGTCGTGATCGAGGTGAGCGGCGGCTTCTTCTACCTGATGGCGGCCGGCCCCCGGGCCTACCTCGCGGTGCTGGCCGACGAGGGCGTCGACGCGGGGCTGGTGGGCCAGCGGATGCGGGACCTGGTCGCACGGATCGGCGAGCACCTCAGCACGCCTCCGCGCAACGGCGAGCAGGTCGCATGAGCGAGCGCGGCCCGGGGATCCCCCCGGCAGAAGGCCCGGGCAGAGTCGTCGAGACCTGCGCGTTGTGCCGGGCGGCCGCCGAGCGGAGCGGGGCGGGCGCATGAGTGCGGCCGACCAGGACTGGGACGAAGGCGCCCCCGAGCGTCTCTATGTGATCACGCGCGGCCGCAGCGGTCTGGCCGAGCAGACCACCTTCGACCTGGTCACGCTGGTCGTCTCCCGCTCGGAGCCGACGCCCATGATGCAGCCGGAGCACGCGGCGATCCTGCGTATCTGCGGCTCGCCGCTCTCCGTGGCCGAGATCTCCGCCTATCTGCGGCTGCCGGCGAGCGTGGTCGCCGTACTGCTGGCGGACCTCCTCGCCGAGGGACGGATCGAGGCCCGCGCCCCCGTCCCGCAGGCAGTCCTTCCCGACCGAGCCCTGTTGGAGGCAGTGATCCATGGACTTCAGAGGCTCTGAGACCGTGGTGGGGCCGCAGGCCGCGGACCTGCTCCCGGCCTCGGCCGCCGCGGCGGTCAAGGTGGTGATCGTGGGCGGCTTCGGCGTCGGCAAGACGACCCTGGTCGGTTCCGTGAGCGAGATCCGCCCGCTGACCACCGAGGAGACGATGACGCAGGCCGGCGCGGAGGTCGACGACACCGCCGGGGTCGAGCGCAAGACCTCCACCACGGTCGCGATGGACTTCGGCCGGATCAGCATCAGCGACCAACTGGTGCTGTACGTGTTCGGCACGCCCGGGCAGGAGCGGTTCTGGTTCCTCTGGAACGGCCTGTTCGAGGGAGCCCTCGGCGCGGTCGTGCTGGTCGACACCCGCCGGCTCGAAGTCAGCTTCGACGTGATCGGACGGCTGGAGGACCGCGGCGTGCCCTTCGTCGTCGCGACCAACGACTTCCCCGAGTCCCCGGCCTACCCGACCGAGGAGCTGCGGGCCGCCCTGGACCTGCCGCCCGAGGTGCCGATCATCGCGTGCGACGCCCGGACGCGCGAGTCCAGCCGGGACGTCCTGCTGACCCTGATGCGCTATCTGTACCAGCTCTCGGCCCCGCCCGTGGGGTGATCGCCGCCCCTGGCCAACCGCCGCTTGGCCAGGGCGACTTGGCGCCCGTCGCGCTCCACCCGCTGGCGCCCGGCCGGGACCCGGCCGACCACCGCCCGCCGATGGCGACCAGGCGCCGGCCGCACCGACGACGCCTCGCGACCACCTCCACCGCTCCCCCGACGACTGCCCCGCCCCGACCCCGGAGACACCGTGACCACCCCGTTCCCTGACGACGCCTCCCTCACCCCGCCGCCCGGGTGCCCCGCGCACGGGCTCGGCCCCAACGGCCTGCGGCGCCTGTACGGACCGGAGGCCGAGGCCGACCCGGCGGGCCTGTACGAGAAGCTGCGCGCCGAGCACGGCGAGGTGGCGCCCGTGCTGCTGCACGGCGACCTCCCGGCGTGGCTGGTCCTCGGCCACTCGGCGAACCTCGCCGCCATGCGCACGCCCTCCCGGTTCTCCCGGGACTCCCGCCGCTGGACCGCCTTCCAGAACGGCCTGGTCACACCGGACTCCCCGCTGATGCCGGTGATCGCCTGGCAGCCGCTGTGCGTGTTCGCGGACGGTGAGGAGCACAAGCGCCTGCGCGGGGCGGTCACCGACGGTCTGAACCGCTTCGACCGGCGCGGTGTCCGCCGCTACGTCACCCGCTACGCCGACCAGCTGATCCAGGAGTTCGGGCCCACCGGCCAGGCCGACCTGGTGGCCCAGTTCGCCGAACGCCTGCCGATGCTCGTCATGACGCAGCTGCTCGGGATGCCCGAGGACTACGGGCCACGGCTGGTCGACGCCGCCCGGGACCTGATGAAGGGCACCGAGACGGCCATCGCCAGCAACGACTACGTCGTGGCGACGCTGCGCCGGATGATGGAGCGCAAGCGGGAGGAACCGGGCCACGATCTCGTGACCTGGCTGATGCGGCACGACGCCGGGCTCACCGACGACGAGGTGCTGGAACACCTGCGGGTGGTGCTGCTCGCCGCGAACGAGACGACCGTCAACCTGATCGCGGACACCCTGAAGCTCGTCCTCACCGACCGGCGGTTCCGCGCCCACCTGTCCGGCGGCCACATGACCCTGGCCGACGCCCTGGACCAGGTCCTCTGGGACGCCCCGCCGATGTCGCTGGTAGCGGGCCGCTGGGCCACCGGCGACACCGAACTCGGCGGCCGGCGGATCAGGGCCGGCGACATGCTCCTGCTCGGTCTCGCGGCCGGCAACGTCGATCCGGCCGTCCGTCCCGACCCGTCGAAGCCGCTCTTCGGCAACCGCTCGCACCTGTCCTTCGGCAGCGGCCCGCACGAGTGCCCCGGTCAGGACATCGGCCGGGCCATCGCGGAGACCGGCATCGACATCCTGCTGACGCGCCTGCCCGACCTCCAACTCTCGGTTCCCGAGTACGAGTTGACCAGGACCTCGGCCTGGCTGTCCCGGCATCTGGTCGATATCCCGGTGGACTTCACCCCGCGGACGGCCAAGGCGGAGGCGGTGGTCTCCGAACCTGCCGAACCCGCCGATCCCACGACCGAGCCGGCGACGCCGTCCGCGGCGCCCGCTTCCGCAGCGCCTGCCGCCGCAGCACCCACGGCCGCAGCGCCCGTCGCCGAGCCTGCGGCCGCCGAGTCACCCGAGTCGGCCACCGTCGAGGCGCCCGCTTCCGCAGCGCCCGCCACGGAAGCGCCCGCGCCGGAACCCCCCGTCCCACCTGCCGCCGTCCGCCAGGAGCGACGCAGCTGGTGGGACGTCCTGACCGGGGTATTCCGGTCCTGACGAGGGCGGTCTGCCCCGATCCCCGACGCCGTGCCCGGCCGTTCCCGTGCGCTGCCGCTGCCCGGGAACGCTGCCCGGGAACGAGGGGGGCCGGCTCAGGGGGCGATCGGCAGCTGCCGCTTGTGTTCGGTGAGCCGGTAGCGGCGGACGATGACCTCGAAGGCGGCCTCACCGACCGGCTTGCCCTCCAGCAGGTCGTCGATGTCGTCGTAGGTGACGCCGAGCGCGTCCTCGTCGGGCTTGCCCGGGTCCAGTGTCTCCAGGTCCGCGGTCGGGGTCTTCCAGACCAGCTCGGACGGCGCACCCAGAGCCTGTGCCACGGCCCGTACCCGCCGCTTGGTGAGGCCGGTGAGCGGGACCACGTCGGCCGCGCCGTCACCGAACTTGGTGAAGAAGCCGGAGATCGCCTCGGCGGCGTGGTCGGTGCCCACCACCAGGCCTTCGTGCGCGCCCGCCACCGCGTACTGGGCGATCATGCGCTGCCGGGCCTTGATGTTGCCGTGCACGAAGTCCCGGTGGTGCGCGTCACGGAAGACCGTGCCACCGGCCGACACCGCCTCCATCGCGGCGTCGCCGGCGGGCTTCACATCGACGGTCAGGACCCGGTCGGGCCGGATGAACTCCAGGGCCAGCTGCGCATCCTTCTCGTCGGCCTGCACGCCGTACGGCAGCCGCATCGCGAAGAACGTAGCTTCCCGCCCGGCGGCACGGACCCGCTCGACCGCGAGCTGGCACAGCCGGCCGGCGGTCGTGGAGTCCACACCGCCGCTGATGCCCAGCACCAACGAGCGCAGGCCCGTGGAGGTCAACCGGTCGGCGAGGAAGGCCACTCGGCGTTCGATCTCCTGATGTGCGTCGAAGGACGGGCTCACCTGGAGATCCCGGGCGATCTCCTGCTGCAGGGATATGGACGCCGCGTCGGTCACGGTCGCTCCTCGGTCGGGCCCGTGGGCAGACTGGGCACGCGCCGCCGAGCCGGGGCCACAGACGCGCGTACGGGACGGAAGAACTCTAGAGGACGGCCGCGAAGTCCCATTCAGGGCGGGTGCGGGGGCGGCCGTCGGGCCTGCCGTCGCAGCGCTGGTCCACCGGTGGCAGCTGCCGCACCGGCCGCCTTATGGTGAGAGGGCGCCTCCGGCCGGGTCCGCTTCCCGCCGGTCGGCCGGCGCGTCCGCCCCGAGCCGGTGCTTCCGTCCCCGGGCCGGTGCGGAGCGCCCATCGGACAGGTGCCCGTCCCGGCCGCCTCTCCGTGCCCTGCTCACGACGACTGGGGAGGGGTGTCGCCATGGCCGTACTCTCCCGGGAGCCCGTACCGCAGCCGGTGCTGTCCCCGCTGACGGCGGCGGCGATCTTTCTGGTGGTGACGGTCGATCCCGGCGGTGAGCCGGTCGTACGAGGGCTGCTGTCCGATCTCTCCGGGCTGCAGCGGGCCGTCGGCTTCCGGGCGCCGAACGGGATGCTGAGCTGTGTCACCGGCATCGGGTCACAGGTCTGGGGACGGCTGTTCAGCGGGCCGCGCCCGGCCGAGCTGCACCCGTTCCGCGAGCTGGCGGGGCCTGGACACCGCGCCGTTTCGACGCCCGGTGACCTGCTGTTCCACATCCGGGCCGGACGGATGGACCTGTGCTTCGCGCTGGCCTCCCAGCTCATGGACCGTCTCCGCGGCGCTGTCACGGTATGTGACGAGGTGTATGGATTCAGGTACTTCGACGAGCGCGACCTCCTCGGCTTCGTCGACGGGACGGAGAACCCGGTGGGCCGGGCGGCGAGTGCGGCGGTCCTGATCGGCGACGAGGACCCGCGGTTCGCCGGCGGGAGTTATGTGATCGTGCAGAAGTACCTGCACGACCTCCCCGCCTGGGAAGCCCTTCCGACCGAGGCGCAGGAGCTGGTGATCGGACGTCGGAAGGCGACCGACATCGAGCTGGACGACGAGATCAAGCCGCCCGACTCACATGTCGCGCTGAACACGCTCGTCGATCCGGACGGGACGAAACACGAGATCCTGCGCGACAACATGCCCTTCGGCAGGGTGGGTGAGGAAGAGTTCGGCACGTACTTCATCGGGTACTCCCGATCCCCGGCGGTGACCGAGACGATGCTGACGCGTATGTTCCTGGGCGACCCTCCGGCCTCCCACGACCGCATCCTGGACTTCTCCACCGCGGTCACCGGTTCCCTGTTCTTCGTACCCACGGCCGACTTCCTCGACGGCCTTCCCGATCCGCCCGGCGCGAGCCACCGGGAGCCGGAGGCCGACCCGGCACCCGGTGTCCGGTCGCCGGCCGATGAGTCCCTGGGGATCGGCGACATGAAGAGGTCTCGACAATGAACAATCTGCACCGTGAACTGGCGCCCGTCTCCGCCGCCGCCTGGGACGACCTGGAGAACGAGGCGCGACGCACGTTCGAGCGCCATGTGGCCGCCCGCCGGCTCGTGGACGTCTCCACGTCAGGCGGTCTTCACCTGGCCGGGGTGGGCACCGGGCACCTGGAGGCGGCCGACGCCCCGGCCGACGGGATCATCGCCCACACCCGCCACTTCCAGCCGATCGTGGAGCTGCGCGTTCCGTTCACCGTCGACCGCGAGCAGGTCGACGACGTCGCGCGCGGCGCCAAGGACGCGGACTGGCAGCCGGTGATGGACGCCGCACGGCGGATCGCCTTCGCCGAGGACCGCGCGGTGTTCGAGGGCTACCCGGCCGCGGGCATCACGGGGATCCGTGAGAGCTCGTCAAATCCGCCCGTGAGGCTGCCTGTTGAGACACGCGACTACCCGAACAGCATCAGCCGGGCCGTGACCGAACTGCGGCTGGCCGGCGTTGGCGAACCGTACACGCTGGCGCTGAGCGCCGACGCGTACACCGCGGTCAGCGAGACGTCCGACTACGGCTACCCGGTCATCAAGCACCTCGCCCGGCTCCTGGACGGCGAGATCGTCTGGGCGCCCGCCATCGACGGAGCCTTCCTGCTGTCCACCCGGGGCGGCGACTTCGAACTCTGCATCGGCCAGGACGTGTCGATCGGCTACCTGTCGCACGACGAGCGGACCATCCGGCTGTATCTGGAGGAGACGCTGACGTTCCTGGTCCACACCGCCGAGGCCGCGGTGGCCCTTGTGTCGGGAGCACCGGGAACCGCGTGACGACCGGCGGCGACCGGACAGGTCCGGGTCGCACGCCCCGGGTCCGAGGACCTGGCGAGTCGCGGGCCGCGTCGGGTCAACTCCCCGACGCGGCCCGCGACTCGCCCTGAGTACGCCGTCGGTTCACTACCGTGCGCCGGTGATGTCGAACACATGCGCAGCTGAGCGGGCTTGTGCGCTGGTGATCCCGCCCCCTACGGTGACTGCTGCCGTGGTGTTCGGGAAGACCGGTGTCCTGTGCCTTGTCACAGGAAGTCCGGAGCGGCCCTCGCCACTGTGATCGGGGAGTCTCCGTACCGTCCCGCCGCGAGCCGGCGGGTGGTCACTGGGCGCTGTGCGTCCGGGAAGGCCGGGTGCGGAGGCGTTTGACCCGTCAGCCAGGAGACCGGCCACGGCACCGCTTGAGAACTGTCCACGAGGTGCTGGAGAGGCTGCCCGAAATGACCATGCCCAGAACCGTTGCCCCGGCGCCCGCCGCGGCCACCGCCGCCCCGTCACTGCGCTGGGAACGGAAGGACTGGATCCGCACCGGCGGACTGATGGCGGTGATCCTCGCCATGCACGTCACCGCCTTCGGCATCCTGATAGCGATGGTCGCCCCGCACCACTACGCCGTCGGCAACCAGGTCTTCGGCCTCGGCCTCGGCATCACCGCCTACACCCTGGGCATGCGGCACGCCTTCGACGCCGACCACATCGCCGCCATCGACAACACCACCCGCAAGCTGATGGCCGACGGCAAGCGGCCGGTGTCGGTCGGCTTCTGGTTCGCCCTCGGGCACTCCACCATCGTGGTGGTACTGGCCGGCCTGGTCGCCACCGGTGCCCATGTCGTCACCACGCTGACCAGCGACGACTCCAGCACCAAGCAGGTGCTGGGGGTGGTGTCCACCAGCGTCTCCGGCAGCTTCCTCTACCTGATCGCCGCCCTCAACCTGGTCTCCCTGGCCGGGATCTACCGGGTCTTCAAGGCGATGCGGGCCGGCGAGTTCGACGAGCACGAGCTGGAGAAGCACCTGGACAACCGCGGCTTCATGAACCGCATCCTGGGCCGGCTGACCAAGTCGATCAGCCGCCCCGGCCAGATGTACCCGATCGGCCTGCTGTTCGGCGTCGGCTTCGACACCGCGACCGAGGTCTCCCTGATGGTGATGGCCGGCTCGGGTGCCGCCGCCGGGCTGCCCTGGTACGCGATCCTCTGCCTGCCGCTGCTGTTCGCCTCGGGGATGAGCCTGTTCGACACGCTCGACGGCACCTTCATGAACTTCGCCTACCACTGGGCGTTCTCCAACCCGGCCCGCAAGGTCTACTACAACCTCACCATCACCGGCCTGTCGATCGCGGTCGCCTTCCTGATCGGCACCATCGAGCTCGTCGGTGTGCTGCACGACCAGCTGAACCTCACCGATCCGGTGACCGGCTGGATCTCCGGCATCGACCTGAACAACGTCGGGTTCATCATCGTGGGCCTGTTCGTGGTGGTCTGGGCCTGTGCACTGGCGTACTGGCGCCTGGCCAAGGTCGAGAGCCGCTGGCCCAGCCGCTGAGAAGGCCGTCGGGCCCACCCGTGCGCTCGCGCACGGGTGGGCCCTTCGCGTACCCGCTCCCCCGCCGTCACCGCACCTCGTCGCCGGTCGTCGGGCGGACCGGGTACGGGACGAAGGTGCTGGTGTGCTCGTCCACGGTGAGCGGGCGGCCGATCGGCGGAGCGGCCCGCTGCGGGCAGGCGGGGCGTTCGCAGGTCTTGCAGCCGAGGCCGATCGGGGCGGCGGCGCTCTCCTCGGTGAGGTCGAGGCCCGCGGAGTACACCAGCCGTGCGGCGTGGCGCAGTTCGCAGCCCAGGCCGACGGCGAAGGTCTTGCCGGGCCTGCCCCAGCCGCCGGGTGAGCGGGTGACGGCGCGGGCGGTCCACAGATAGCGCTGCCCGTCCGGCATCGCGGCGATCTGGACGTGGACGCGCCCCGGAGCGGAGAACGCCTCGTAGACGTTCCACAGCGGACAGGTGCCGCCGGCGCGGGAGAAGTGGAAGCCGGTCGCGGACTGCCGTTTGGAGACGTTGCCGGCCCGGTCGACCCGGACGAAGGAGAACGGCACCCCGCGCAGGCGGGGCCGTTGCAGGGTGCTGAGGCGGTGGCAGACGGTCTCGTAGCCGACGCCGAAGTGGTCCGCCAGGCGTTCGATGTCGTAGCGCGTCGCCTCGGCCTCGGCATGGAAGACGCGGTACGGCAGCACCAGGGCGGCGGCGAAGTAGTTGGCCAGGCCGATCCGCGTCAGGGACCAGGCGGTCGAGCCGTCCGGGCCGTCCTGGGCGGCGAGTTGGGACAGCAGGCCGTCGTGTTCCAGATAGGCGAGCTGAGTGGCCATCCGGAAGGCCTGCTGGCCCGGTCGCAGCCGGGAGGACAGGTGCAGCACCCGGGCACCGGCGTCGTAGCGGTGCAGCCGGTCGGGTCCGGTGCGGTCGTCATCGGTGGTGGCCAGGCGTACGCCGTGCCGGGTGGCGAGCCGCTCGGCCAGCACGCTGCGCACCTCACCGCGCCGCAGGCCGATGGCTTCGGCCAACTCTTCGGCCACGGTGTCGAGTTCGTGGATGTAGTTCCTCCGCCGGTAGAAGAACTCGCGGACCTCCTCGTGCGGGGTGCGGGTGCCTTCCGTACCCGGGAGGAGTCCGCGGTCGCCGGCCAGGACCGCCAGCTGTTCGGTGGTCTCCTGCTGGCTGCGCCGGAGGTCCAGCAGCACCCGGGCGACCGAGGGCAGGCGGGCGGCGAGGTCGTCCAGGTCACCGGCGGTCAGGCGACCGGCGGCGAGCTCGCCGCCGAGGCCCTCGCGCAGCTCGGCGGTCAGCCGGGCGGTGTCGGGCGGGGCGAAGTACCCGGCGTCGACGCCGAATGCCTCGGTGAGGCGGAGCAGTACCGGGACGGTGAGCGGGCGGGCGTCGTGCTCCAGCTGGTTGAGGTAGCTCGGTGACAGGTCGAGCATCCGCGCGAGCGCCGCCTGGCTGAGTCCGCGGTCCTCGCGCAGCCGGCGGAGCCTGGCACCGGCGAAGGTCTTGCCCATCGAACGGCCTCCGATCACATCCGGCCCGTATCCGGCCCGTCGGGTGGGTCCGGCCTTCGGGCCGTCCGGTCGTCCCGCAGCATAGCCGGACACCGCCGAGCCGATCATTCGCAACCTTCGCGGATTCACAGCGGAAGGTTCGCAGAAGTTGGCACCCGTCCACCGGTGACCGGACGTCAGGAAGCTGCCAGAGTCGGTGACGCGGCCGGGCGGAGCACCTCCGAAAGGGCCGGGCCGCCGGGCCGGTCATCCCCGGCGGCTCGCCGTCCGGGCGATGACGTCCCGCGGTTTCCCCACCGCCGCCCGGCGTACCCGGCCGCGCACCATCCGCGAGGCGAGTGGCATCACATCCTTCGCAACGAGTCAGCGAGACAACGAGTCAACGAGCATCCCCGGGAGCGGATCATGACGCAGTCGGTTCGGCGGCAGCAGGCGGAGCAGGCGGCACGGCTGGCCGCCCGATGGGCCACGGATCCACGGTGGGCCGGTGTGGAGCGCACCTACACCGCGGCGGAGGTGGTCCGGCTCTCCGGCACGGTCCGCGAGGAGCACACCCTGGCCCGGCGCGGTGCCGAGCGGCTGTGGCGGCAACTGCACGAGCAGGACTACATCCACGCGCTCGGCGCGCTGACCGGTGGTCAGGCCGTGCAGATGGTCAAGGCCGGGCTGCAGGCGGTCTACCTGTCGGGCTGGCAGGTCGCGGCCGACGCCAACCAGTCCGGGCAGACCTACCCGGACCAGAGCCTGTACCCGGCCAACTCGGTTCCGCAGGTGGTGCGCCGGATCAACAACGCGCTGCTGCGGGCGGACGAGATCGACGCCATCGAGGGCAATGACGGCCCCGACTGGCTGGTGCCGATCGTCGCGGACGCGGAGGCCGGGTTCGGCGGCCCGCTGAACGCCTTCGAGCTGACCAAGGGCATGATCGCGGCCGGTGCGGCCGGCATCCACTACGAGGACCAGCTCGCCTCCGAGAAGAAGTGCGGCCACCTCGGCGGCAAGGTGCTCGTCCCCACCGCCCAGCACATCCGCACCCTCAATGCCGCCCGGCTGGCCGCCGACATCGCCGACGTGCCGACCGTGATCGTGGCCCGTACCGACGCGCTCGCGGCCAACCTGCTGACCAGCGACGTGGACGAGCGCGACGCCCGGTTCTGCACCGGTGAGCGCACCGCCGAGGGCTTCTACCGGGTCGAGCCCGGCATGGCGCCGGTGATCTCGCGCGGGCTGGCCTTCGCCCCGTACGCGGACCTGCTGTGGGTGGAGACCGGCACCCCGGACCTCGCCCAGGCCCGCGAGTTCGCCGAGGCGGTCAAGGCCGAGTACCCGGACAAGCTGCTCGCCTACAACTGCTCGCCGTCCTTCAACTGGAAGGCCGCCCTCGACGACGACCAGATCGCCAAGTTCCAGCGGGAGCTGGGCGCGATGGGCTACCGCTTCCAGTTCATCACCCTGGCCGGCTTCCACTCCCTGAACCACTCGATGTTCCAGCTCGCGCGCGGCTACGCCGAGCACGGCATGACCGCCTACGTCGACCTGCAGGAGGCCGAGTTCGCGGCCGCCCCGGACGGCTACACCGCCGTGAAGCACCAGCGCGAGGTCGGTACCGGCTACTTCGACCTGGTCTCCACCGCCCTCAACCCGAACGCCGAGACGCTCGCCCTGGCCGGCTCCACCGAGGCCGAGCAGTTCCACTGACCACACCCGGCGGCCGCCCCGTGAAAGGGGAGCTCCACGGCCGCCGCCACCCGCCCGGGGCCTCGTTGAGGGGCGAGGCCCCGGGCCCCACCCCGAAGGACCGTGATGACACCCACCACCGGCCGTGTCCGGATCACCGGCGAACACGAGCCCCGCTTCGAGGAGATCCTCACCCCCGGGGCGCTGGCCTTCCTCGTCCGCCTGGACGACGCCTTCGCCGGGCGACGCACCGAGTTGCTCGCCGAACGCCGGCGACGAGCCGACGCGCTCGCCGCCGGCGGCACCCTGGACTTCCTCCCCCAGACCCGCGCCGTCCGGGAGGACCCCACCTGGCGGGTGGCCGGCGCGGGCCCGGGGCTGGCCGACCGGCGGGTGGAGATCACCGGCCCGCCCGAACGCCGGATGACCGTCAACGCCCTCAACTCCGGTGCGAAGGTGTGGCTCGCCGACTTCGAGGACGCCACCTCGCCCACCTGGCACAACATCGTCTCCGGCCAGCTCAACCTGCTGGACGCGATCGAGCGCCGGATCGACGACACCACCCCGGAGGGCAAGCGCTACCGCGTCGGCGACACCCCGGCCACCATCGTGGTCCGCCCCCGCGGCTGGCACCTGGACGAGCACCACCTGCTCGTCGACGGCCGCCCGGTCGCCGCCGCGCTGGTCGACTTCGGGCTCTACCTCTTCCACTGCGGCGCACGGCAGATCGAGCGCGGCAGCGGTCCGTACTTCTACCTCCCCAAGCTGGAGAACCACCTCGAAGCCCGGCTGTGGAACGACGTCTTCACCTTCGCGCAGGCCGAGTTGGGCATCGCGCACGGCACCGTCCGTGCCACCGTCCTGATCGAGACCGTCACCGCCGCGTTCGAGATGGACGAGATCCTCCACGAGCTGCGCGAGCACGCCGCCGGGCTCAACGCCGGCCGCTGGGACTACCTGTTCAGCCTGATCAAGAACTTCGCCGCACACGGCCGGAGCTTCGTCCTGCCCGACCGCGCACAGGTCACCATGACCCAGCCGTTCCTGCGCGCCTACACCGAACTGCTGGTGCGGACCTGTCACCGCCGCGGTGCCCACGCCATCGGCGGCATGGCCGCGGCCATCCCCCAGCGCGACCCCGACGCCAACGAGGCCGCCCTCGCCAAGGTGCGGCTCGACAAGGAGCGCGAGGCGGGCGACGGCTTCGACGGCTCCTGGGTCGCCCACCCCGGACTGGTCGCCACCTGCCGCAGCGTGTTCGACGGCGTCCTCGGCGACCGGCCCCACCAACTTGACCGCACCCGCGAGGACGTCGAGGTCACCGCGGCCGATCTGCTCGCCGTGCACCGCACCTTCGGCAATCCGACGCCCACCGGGCTGCGTTCGAACATCGCGGTCGCCCTGCGCTACCTGGTCGCCTGGCTGGGCGGCACCGGGGCGGTCGGCGTCTTCGGGCTGATGGAGGACGTGGCGACCGCCGAGATCGCCCGCTGCCAGCTCTGGCAGTGGCTCCACCACCGCTCCCGGCTGGTCGGCGGCGATCACGTCACCCCCGAACTGGTCCGCGCCCTGATCACCTCGGAGAGCGCGATCCTGCGCCGGCAGGGCAACGACCCCGAACTGGTCGACGCCGCCGTCCGCATCCTTCAGGAGACCGCCCTGGGCGAGCGGCTCCCGGCCTTCCTCACCGTCGACGCCTACGCCCGTTACCTGGTCAGGACCACCACACCGGCCGCCTGACCCGACCCACCGTCAGAAGGGCACGTCCTTGAACGACATCCGCCGTGTCGCCGTCGTCGGCGCCGGACAGATGGGCTCCGGCATCGCCGAGGTCTTCGCCCGCGCCGGCCTGGACACCATCGTCTGCGAAGCGGGACCGGACGCCCTGCGCGCCGCCCGCGGCCGGATCGACCGCTCCCTGCACCGCGCGGTCGACCGCGGCCGGCTCAGCGAGCAGGAGCGCACCGACGCCTGGGCGCACCTGCTGTTCGCCGACGACCTCGAAGCCCTCGCCGACCGCCAACTCGTCGTCGAGGCGGTCGTCGAGGACGAACGGGTCAAGACCGAGGTCCTCACCACGCTGGACAAGATCCTGGCCGACGAGCACGCCGTCCTCGCCACCAACACCTCCGCCATCCCCGTCACCCGCCTCGGCATCGCCACCGGCCGTGCCTCCCACGTCCTGGGCCTGCACTTCTTCAACCCCGCGCCCGTCATGCCGCTGGTCGAGCTGGTGTCCTCGCTGCACACCGACCCCGCCGTGCTGAACCGGGTGGAGAGCTTCGCCTCCACCGCCCTCGGCAAGCACGTCATCCGCTCCCGCGACCGGGCCGGCTTCGTCGTCAACGCGCTGCTGGTCCCCTACCTGCTCTCCGCCATCCGGATGGCCGAGGCCGGCCATGCCGGCCCCGAGGACATCGACGCCGGCATGGTCCACGGCTGCGGCCACCCCATGGGCCCGCTCCGGCTCGCCGACCTGATCGGCCTGGACACCGTCGAGGCGATCGCGAACTCCCTCTACGAGGAGTACAAGGAGCCGCTGTACGCCGCTCCCCCGCTGCTGTCCCGGATGGTCGAGGCCGGCCTGCTGGGACGCAAGACCGGCCAGGGGTTCTACGACCACACCGCGAGCGCCTGACCGGCCGGTTCGCCGGTCAGCCTCCGGTGAGCTGCTGGTGGACGCACTGCTGGTACTGATCGGTCCCGCGGTACTGCTCGCAGCTCTCCGCCTTGTGGGCGATCCAGACGGTGAAGACCACGAGCAGGATCGACACCACGATCGCGATGGACGACGTCACCACGCCCGCGATGGCCATGCCCCGGCCGGCGCCGACCCGCCTGGCCTTCGCCAGGGCGACGATGCCCAGGATCAGGCCGATGACGCCGAGCAGGCCGCCGATGAAGACCATCGAGGTGATCAGGCCGATGATGCCCAGCACCATGGCGGCCACGGCCAGGCCGTTGTTGCCGGCCGGGGGCTGCATGCCGTAGCCGGGGCCCTGAGGGTAGGGGGAATGCGGGTAAGCCCCGTAAGGGACGCCGTCGCCGGGCTGCTGCTGTGCATACGGATCTGACATCAGTGGTCGCCTCGTGATGACCGATGGATAATGTTGTGACAGCCCGGCCAGCATATATGATCACCCGTCATCCACAGCCGTGCCCGTTCCGCCGGATCGCCGACTCGTCCACCGCCTGTCCGGGTACGGTCCGTCGACGATCGATGAAGACGGGTACTTCAAAGAGCGTTCGGCAGCACGGTGCGGCCGGTCCTCAAGTCGGCTGTTTTAGCGGCTAGTTGTCGAGCAGGCCATGGACCTTCCCGCTGAACTCACCGGTGGCACAAGGGCGCTGGAGCCGGGGGCCGGCACGGGGCGCATCGCGCTGCCGCTCGCGTGCCAGGGCGTTTCCGGTTTACCGGAAAGCGGCGGCGGACCAGGCAGAATCATCGGTATGCGGCAGATCATCGTCATCGGCATCGGCGCGGGCGACCCCGACCACCTCACCCTGCAGGCGGTCAAGGCCATCGCCCGCACCGACGTCTTCCTCCTCCTCGACAAGAACGAGCAGCGCCAGGACCTCATCCGGCTGCGCCGGAAAATGATCGAGGACCACGCCCGGCCGGGCCACCGGATCGTCCAGGCCCCGGACCCCGAGCGCGACCGCACCACCGAGGCCTACGCGGAGGCGGTGGACGACTGGCGCCACCGCCGGGCCGGCCTGGTGGAGCGCCTGGTCACCGAGCAGGTCGGCCCCGAGGAGACCTGTGCCCTCCTGGTCTGGGGCGATCCGAGCCTGTACGACAGCGTCATCGCCGTCCTGGACCAGGTCCTGGCCGACGGCCGGACCACGTTCGGCTACGAGGTCGTACCGGGCGTCAGCAGCGTGTCGGCCCTCGCCGCACGCCACCGCACCACCCTCACCCGGGTCGGCCGGCCGCTACACATCACCACCGGCCGCCGCCTGGCCGCCGAGGGCTTCCCCGCCGACTCGCAGGACACGGTGGTGATGCTCGACGGGCAGGCGGCCTTCACCGGGCTCGACCCTGAGGGAGTCCACATCCACTACGGCGCCTACCTCGGCACCCCCGACGAGATCCTGGCCGCCGGCCCGCTGGGCGAGACCGCCCCGCGGATCGCGGAGCTCCGGCGGCAGGCCCGCGCCCGCAAGGGCTGGATCATGGACACCTACCTGCTGCGCCGCACGGACGGCTGACCGCTGACGTTCCGGCACGGTCCGCGGGGCCGTGTCGGAACGTCACGGCAGCCGGGTGGGCAGGCCCAGGACGGCGGGGTCCTCGGCGAGCTCCGCCAGCAGGGCGTCCAGCTTCGTCCGGTCGACCGAGGACATCAGGAAGACGTGCACATAGCTGCGGCGGGTGGACTCGTCGCCCGGGACCATCAGCACGTCCTGGGAGGACAGCGACCACTTCGCCACCAGCTCGGGGCTGGGCTTGCGGAACCGCACCGTGATCGCGCCCGGGGTGCGCGCCGGCCAGAGCTCGACGCCCAGCTCCAGCTCCATGGCCCGCAGGCGCCGTTCCAGGTAGTCGGCCAGTTCCTGGGCGCTGCGGATCCGGTCCACCTGGTCCTGGTAGGAGTGCCGCGACAGGTGGTCCCACAGGACCAGCGGGGAGAACCCGTTCCTGGACCCGGCGAAGGTGGTGTCCGGCGCGCCGATGTAGTCCGGCTGGGACGGCGGCGAGATCTGGTACTTGACCTTCGTCATGTAGATGCCGCACGGCCACGGTGCGCCGGGCCACTTGTGGCCGCTCATCGCGATCGAGGAGACCATGTCGAGGTCGCCGAACTCCCGGGTGGGCAGGGTGAGTCCGAAGTCGTACTCCGGCAGCTCCACTTCGGGCCTCCAGCCGTACGCCGGGTCCTGGGAGGCCATCCGCACGAACGGCGCGTACCCGGCGCCGAGGGCGCCGTCCACGTGGATCCAGAAGCCCCGGCGCAGGTCGACCAGCGGCTCACCGGTGTGCGGGTCCGTGCCGTAGACCACCTCGCGCTGGACCAGGCCGTACTTCTCGAAGATCGGCAACAGGCGTTCGCAGACCTTCCGGACGTCGTCGTGGGCGCCCTTGAAGGTGCTGCCGAGGTTGAGGTTGACGAAGACCGGGTGCCCGTTCGCGGCGAAGAACTCGACCAGCACCGCGAGGGCGTCGACGTCGATCTCGCCCGGGCCGTCCCAGGACCGGCCGGAGGGGCCGGGGCGGGAGGGCACCTCGGTGGGCCACTCGCGGCTCCCCGTGGCGGGGTCGACCAGCGGGCACTGGCCCGGGTACTTCTCCTGGCCGACGGCGTGGAAGGTCTCGACGGCCAGCACCCGGACCGCCTTGGCGAAGGAGTAGTGGGTGTCCTCGGAGTAGAACGCCACCGGGCGGTGGGCGTTGGGGTTGCTCCGGTCGGGCGCGGCCTGGACGTACCGCAGGGCGTCGAACGGGGCCGTCGGCGGCTGTATCAGCGCCTTGCCGCTCAGGTAGTCCCGGGCGTTCCAGAGCGCGTACATGTTGCCCTCGGTCGAGCCCATGGACAGCATGTAGCCCCAGTACGACTCGGGGTCGGCCGCGTCGTAG
Organism: Kitasatospora sp. HPM-01-4; assembly: GCF_051374625.1. Classification (NCBI taxonomy): domain Bacteria; kingdom Bacillati; phylum Actinomycetota; class Actinomycetes; order Kitasatosporales; family Streptomycetaceae; genus Kitasatospora; species Kitasatospora sp. HPM-01-4. The sequence goes on from NZ_JBPQGP010000005.1 coordinate 748,581, forward strand.
GGCCGCTCGGCGTTCCACAGTGCCGCGTAGTAGTCGAGTACCGCGCGCTCGACGACCTTGGTGTTCGGCTTGTAGCCGCCGCTCTGGAACGGGTCGCCGAGGTTGTTGATGTTGTTCGGCATGAACCGGGCCAGGTCCAGCGCACAGCCTTGCATGTCCTGGGTGGCCTGGTAGCCGACCAGGTGGCGGCGCTTCCTCGTCAGGTACTCGTCCACCGTGTCGAGGACGCGCAGGCGCCGGGCGTCGTCCAGTCCGCTCGCGGGGAGCGCGAAGTCGCGGCCGTCCAGCTCGGGGCCCGGGTCGACGGTGGGCGCGGCGGCGAAGGTGGCGGTCGGACTCATGGGTGCGGTACTCCGGGGTCACTGGTCGGCCGGTCCGCAGAGCGGGGAACGGCGGAGGGGCGTTCGCCGCTCGCGGCCAGGATGGAACTTCTCGACGGTCTGCGGAAGGCCCTCCGAACAGAATTCGGTGCAGCGGCGTTCCGTCTTGCGAATCGACGGCATCGATGAGGATCATGGGGGACGTGCCGAATAATCCGCAGGCCCGCCGGGGGCCGATCGACGACGTGGACCGGGCGATCATCCGCGCCCTCACCGAGAACGCCCGGGTGCCGAACAACGCCCTCGCCGAGGCGGTGGGCATCGCCCCCTCGACCTGTCTGGCCCGGGTGCGCGCGCTGCAGGAGCGCGGGATCATCCGCGGGTTCCGGGCGGAGGTCGACCCCGCCGCGATCGGACTGCCGCTGCAGGCGATGATCTCGGTCCGGCTCCGGGCGCACACCCGTGAGCAGAACGAGAGCTTCCGGAGTACGGCCCCCGACCTGCCCGGCGTCCTGGCGGTGTTCCACATGGCGGGATCCGACGACTACCTGCTCCACGTCGGCGTCGCCGGCCCCGAGGCCCTTCGCGACTTCGTCGTGGACAACCTCACCACCCATCCGGCAGTGGCGCAGACCCGGACCAACCTGATATTCGAGCAGCTGGTCGGCCGCCGGTATCTGGCGCCGGGGCGGTGACCGCGAGGCGGCCGGCGGCGGTCAGACCGGCGGGAAGGCCTTCCGCATGCGCGCGAGAAGGGCACCGGCCGCCGGGGTGACGGGGCCGTTCGCCGGCCAGGCGAGGGCGATCCGGCCGCGCAGGCGGGGGGCGGTGACGGGGAGGGTGCGAAGGCCCAGCGCGGCCGCCGCCTCGGGCGGAACCTCCGGGAGGACGGCCACCCCCAGGCCGCGGGCGGCAAGGCGTGCCAGCAGGGTCGGCGAGGCCCCTTCGAAGGCGATCCGGGGCCGCAACCCCGCCTGCGCGCAGGCGCGTTCGAGCACCCCGCGCAGGCCGGTGCCGCGCGGAAGGCTGATCAGCGGCCGGCCGGCGAGCTCGGCCAGCGGGATCCCGGTCCGGCCGACGGGTGTGAGCAGCGGGTCGTCCGGGGCCATGGCGGCGACCAGCGGAGTGTCGATGACGACCTGGAGGCTGACACCCGGCGGAGGGTCCTCGTCGGTGAGGCCGACCACGGCGAGGTCGAGTTCGCCCCGGCGCAGGGCGGCGAGCATCCGCTCCGAGGTGTCCTCGGTGAGCGCCGTCTCGACCTGAGGGTGGTCGTCGTGGAAGTCGGCCAGCAGGGCGGCCACGTCGAACTCGTCGGTGGCCGCGCCCGAGACGAGGCCGATGGTGACCTGTCCGCGGACCAGCCCGGCGAACTCGTCCACCGTCTGCCGCAGCCCGTCGACGGCCGCGAGTGCCGCCCGCGCGAAGGGGAGGACCGCCTCGCCCACGGCGGTCGTGGTCACCGTCCGGCCGGAGCGGTCCAGCAGAGGAAGCCCGAGCTCCCGCTCCAGCTGCCGGATCTGGGCGCTCACCCCCGGTTGCGCGAGATGGAGACGGGCGGCGGCGCGGGTGAAGTTGGCCTCCTCGACGACGGTGAGGAAGTACTGCAGCTGACGAAGCTCCATAAGCGGTGATTCTAGTTGTGAGAAGTGCCCGCTGTTGGACTTCTGACGGTCGGCCGGACAGGCTTGGATCATGGATAGTGCGACGGTGGATGTGAGTGCGGCCATCGCGGCCGAGCGGCGGGAACTCGCCGATGTCCTGGACAACTTGACAGAGAGTCAGTGGAATTCGCCGTCCCTGTGCGACGGGTGGCGGGTGCGGGAGGTCGCCGCCCACATGAGCACGGGGTTCCGGTACTCCTTCGGGAGGACCGCGCTGGAGCTCGCCCGGGCGGGCGGCAGCCTCCACCGGATGACCGACCGCCTCGCGCGCCGCGACGCCGCCGCCCTGTCCCCGCGCGAACTCGCCGCGGCGCTGCGGGACAACGCCCGTCACCCCTGGACACCGCCGGTCGGCGGGGTGACGGCGGCGCTCGGGCATGACGTGGTCCACGGCCTGGACATCACCGTCGCGCTCGACCTCGGGCGGCAGGTCCCCGAGGAACACCTGCGGATCGTCCTGCAGGCCGTCCGGCCGCGGACGCTTCGCTTCTTCGGGGCGGACCTCGAAGGCGTCGAGTTGCGGGCCACCGATCTGGAGTGGTCGTACGGCACGGGTACCCCGGTGGTCGGCCCCGCTCAGGAACTTCTGCTGCTCGCGTACGGGCGCAAGCCCCGCCGGGGCGCATAGGCAACCGCCTACAAGGCCGATCCGCTCCCCGCCCCGTGCGGTGTGACGCTCGCGCCGTACGCCCGGTCCGGCTGCCCGGTGCCTCGGACGGCGCCGAACCGTATGAGCCGCCCTCGGCGCTCGCGGGACCGGGTGCCGTCAGTCAGGGCGGGTGGGCAAAGTCAGGTCGGGTCGTCGGTCGCGCTCAAGGGAGTCGGGGCACTCTCCGGTACCCGGCCGGCCGGAGAACCGGTCGGCCACCGCCGCGGTACCGGGCCGGCCGCCCACCCAGGACGAGAACGTCGCACCGGTGAATCCCACGGTCACACAGACGAGCGCCGCCAGGGCGGAGAACGGGCTCTCGGCGGCGTCCTCGCCACCGGTGGACAGTACCTGCGCCATGTCGCGGCCGTTGTCGGCCAGCCAGGCCAGCCCCACCGCGGATGCCACCGACATCAGCAGGAGCCCCAGCCTCAGCAGGCCCGGCGGCACGTCCCACGCACGGCGCCCTATCAGCAGGCTGAGTACTCCCAGGCACCAGACGCCGTACACGGTGAACAAGGCGATGTACCCGAGCAGGATCGGCCGACCCGTGCCGTGCACCGTCACCTCGTCCCCGACCCGGGTGACGCCGGCGGCGAGGTAGGCGACGATCTCCAGCACGACCACGACCCCGAGCAGCACGGCCTGGCGCCGTACCGCGGTCCGCGCGCGCCCGGGAGCGTTCAGGCAGTGCGCCATCATCGCCAGCGAGCCCGCCGAGACCAGCTTCAGCTGGTCGCCGATCAGCGTGAGGAGGTCGGGCAGAGGCGGCAGATGACGCACCGCCACCGCCGTCGCCGGAGCGGTGACCGCCATCGCCGTACCTATGCACAGGCCGAAGACATAGGCGAAGCGCACCGCGGGATCGTTTCCGCGGTGGCGGTCGAGCCGGGCCTTCAACCCGGTCCCGGCGATGGCGAGTCCGCAGGTGAGATAGGCGGCCGCGCTCGCCAGCTGATCACCCATGCCGGGCGCCGCCTCGCCGAGGGGAACGGCCGGGCGCCGTCTGCCACTTCCGCGTCCTCGTCGTGTCGGCGGCGATGGACCGACATCGCTTCCAGACCGTCTCGCCCACGTTCCCTCCCCGGCTCTTCGGTCCTGCTCGCGTGATCCTAGAGGCCGGGAAGAAGGGGCGAAACCCCGTCCGCCCCAGGGGCCCGGGCCGGTGATCGCCGCAACCGCCGCGGAGCCGGTCCGCCGGTGGGCGAGCGTCTGTGTCCGCTCACCGCACACCGCCCCCGCGGTGCGGCCGGGCCGCCCCCGCAGCCGCCGTCAGTCCGGGCGGGCGCACCAGCCGAGCCAGCGCCGGACGGTGACCTGGATGACGGTGCCCTCCGGCGGCAGATCCGCGTACTGCGGGTACTTGGCGGTCAACCAGCCGACGGCGGCGGCGTGTTCGGCCGCCGCCGGGTCGGGCAGCAGCCGGGCCTCGCCGTCGGCGCGGGCCCACCACAGGAGCTGCCAGTCCTCGTCCCAGTGCTCCACCAGCAGGCAGACCTCCGGGTTCGCCGCGATGTTCGCCAGCCGCTTCAGCCGCAGGGTGCGTTTGGGCTTGCGGTCGACGGCGGTCACCACCAGGTCGCCGGCGGCGGCGAAGGTCACCGGTACCAGGTGCGGACGGCCGCCCTGGTCCACGGTGGCCAGCACCGCGAACCGGGCGGCCGTGAACCGCCGCCGGGCCTCCGCCGCCGTCAGCTCGGGCACGGGCGGATCAGCGGCGCGCGGCCGCGAGTTCGGCGAACCGGTCGAGCAGCGGCAGGGTCTGGTCCTCGGGCAGAGTCGGGAGCCCGAACAGCAGCCCGGCGACACCGAGTTTCAGGTACTCGTCGACCTGCCTCTCCTCGGGCGGCACCGCGTACACCATCACCTGCTTGTCGGGCCCGGCCACCCTCCGCATCTCCTCGATCCGCTTCGCCAGTTGCCCGGGCGGGAGGCCGACCGCCAGCCAGCCGGTGCCGTACTCGGCGACCCGCCGGAAGGTGTGCGCGCTGTCACCGCCGATCCAGATCGGCGGGTGCGGCCTCTGCACCGGCTTGGGCCAGCAGTACGACGGTTCGATGTGCACCAGCTCGCCGTCGAAGGAGGCGACCTCCTTGGTCCACAACTCCCGCATGGCGCGGATCCGTTCGTCCATCAGCCTGCCGCGGGTGCGCGGATCGGTGCCGTGGTTGCGCATCTCCTCCAGGTTCCAGCCCGCGCCGACGCCGAACTCCGCCCGCCCGCCGGAGATCAGGTCGAGGGTGGCGACCTCCTTGGCGGTGGTGATCGGGTCGCGTTCGATCACCAGGGCGATCCCGGTGCCCAACCGCAGCCTGCTGGTGACGGCCGCGACCGCGGCCAGGGCCAGGAACGGGTCCAGCGTGCGGTAGTAGACCCGCGGCAGGTCCCCGCCCATGGGGTACGGGGTTTCCCGGCTGACCGGGATGTGCGTGTGCTCGGCCAGGAACAGCGAGTCCAGCCCGCGTTCCTCCAGCGCGCGGCCGAGTGCGACCGGTGCGATGCCCTCGTCGGTGACGAAGGTCGAGACCCCGAAGTGCATCGGCGTCATCCTTTCAGGCCTGGTTCCGGCGCCGGCTCCACGGCGGTCGGCGCGCTCGCCTGCCCGCCACCGCCAGTGTCGGCGGGCTCGCCGTCCGCCGCCAGTAGGCACCCGCCCCGTGCGGCCGACCGGGTTAGGCCGTCGCCGTGCTTCGCCACCGCCCGCCTCCGCGCCGAGACCGCCACGGCGGGGCCGGTTCCCGCACTACCGGCCCCGCCACGGTGGTCAGGCCCATCGGGCGCCGACGGCGGGCGTCTGCCCTGCTTCGCCGTCGGCGCCCGCACCATGACGGTCGCGGCCCTGGAGCCACGCCACCGCCGAACCGCCTCCGGCAGGTCCCGCCGGGTCGGAGGGCGTCGAGGGTTCCCGCCGGAGATCCGGTGCACTGCCCGCTCCGTGGCCGGAGTCAGCCGCGCACGGGCCCGGTCACTTGGCGATGTTGTTGCCCCACAGGCTCTTGTCGTCGACGTTGTCCTTGGTGACCAGGGGTGCCGGGAGCTGGTCCTCCAGGCCGTTGGGCAGGGAGATGATGGTGGAGTTGTGGTCGGTGGGCCCGGTGTGGAAGGACTTGTTCTCGGCGGCGGCCTGTGCGTAGTAGATGGCGTACTTGGCGTACAGGTCGGCGGGCTGGGAGACGGTGGCGTCGATGCTGCCCTTGCGGATCGCGTCGAGCTCCTGCGGGATGCCGTCGTTGGAGACGATGGCGATGTGGCCGGACTGCCCGGCGGGCTTGAGCAGTCCCTTCTTCTGCAGGAGATCGAGGGTGGGCTGCAGGAAGACGCCGCCGGCCTGCATGTATATGCCGTTCAGGTCCGGGTTGGCGGCGAGCGTGCTCGCCAGCTTGGTCGCGGCCACGTCGCCCTTCCACTCGGTGGGGAGCTCGATCACCTGGATGCCGGGGTACTTGCTCTTCATGCAGGCGGCGAAGCCCCGGCTCCGTTCGTAGGCGTTGATCGAGGTGAGTGCGCCCTGGAGTTCGGCGACCTTGCCCTTGCCGCCGAGCTGCTTGCCCAGGAACTCGCAGGCCTTGGTGCCGTACGCGACGTTGTCCGCCCGGACGACCATGTACACCTCGCCGTGCTCGGGCTCGGTGTCGACACTGACCGCGTTGATCCTGTGGGCGAAGAGGTCGAAGAAGATCTCCTCGGTGTGCTGCGTCGACTGCGGCGCGAACACCACGGCCTTGGCGTTGGCCTTCTCGAACTCCCTGAGGTTGGCCCTCATCTGGGCGTCGTCGTTGTGGGACTCGGTGACCTTCACGGTGTTCAGCCCCTGGCTGGCGAGGCCCGCCTTCAGGTACGCGGCGTACGACCGCCAGAAGTCGGAGTCGTCACGCGGGAGGTCGATACCGATGGCCGTCTTCGCGTCTCGGGTTCCGGCGCCGGAGGAATCGTCCGTGCAGCCTGTCAGTGTCCCGGCGATCAGGACGGCTCCTGCTGCCGTACCGGTAACCATAGCCCGGGACTTGCCGTGATGCATTGTTGACCCTTCGTCATGGGAGAGGTGGTGTCGCGGGAGAAGCCGTGGAGGTGCTGCGGTCCAGCCACTCCTCCACGGCTGCGACATGGACGGCTGCCGCGGATGCGGCAAGCTGGGCATCGCGGGCGGCGAGCGCACCCAGGATGGCCTGGTGTTCCCGGCACGTCCTGGCACGGGCGGGGGCGTCGCGGGTGCCGCGCACGATGCGCAGGCGCTGGGTGTGGGTGGACAGAATCCCCAGCAGCGTGGACAGCACCGGATTGCCGACGGAGTCCACGATGATGCGGTGGAACTCGATGTCCAGCTCGACGAACCTCTCGACGCTGATGTCCCCCATCGAGCATTCGAGGATCCTTCCGAGATCGGCCAGTTGATCCGAGGTCAGCTGACCCGCCGCCAGGGCTGTCGCCTGCGGTTCCAACAGCCGTCTTACGTGCAGGAGCTGCCGGGCGCTCTCGCCGTCGGAGACGTCGGAGGCGAAGGCCATCGTTTCCATCAGCAGATGGGGCTCCAGACTGGACACGTAGGTGCCGGCTCCCTGCTTCGGGACCAGGATGTGCATGGCGGTCAGCGCTCGGACCGCCTCCCGGAGGGAACTGCGCGACAGGCCCAACTGCTCGGCCAGGACGGACTCGTTCGGCAGCCGGGAGCCGGGAGCGAGCCTACCGGAGACGATCATATTCTTGATCTTTTCGATCGCCAGATCGGTGACCGCGGTCGGGATCGCCTTCCGGGCACCGGGGTTTGGATGTCCGCTCATGGCAGGAGCTCCTCATCGGCGGGGGTCGGACGACGGACGGTACATACAGGTCTGCGGCGCGCCGCCCGTGGCCAGGGCCTGTCCGACGACTCGCGCGCCTGGCGGGAATCGTCGGACAGGCCCCAGGACCTCGGGCGGCGGCGCCGCGCGGCTGGGAGATTCGAACTCTGGCCCTCGGCCGAGACCGCTACTCCTGCTTCTCGCCGGAGGCGAATCGGGAGACGATCAGCGCGAGGATGATGATCACGCCGTTGAGGAACTGGTTCCACAGCGGCGGCACACCGGCCAGCGTCATCACGTTGACCACCAGTTGGAGGGTCAGGACACCGGTGAGCGCACCGAAGAGGGTGCCCCGCCCGCCGTTGAGGCTGACGCCACCGATCACGGTAGCGGCGAAGACCTGGAAGATCCAACCGCTGCCCTGGTCTGCGGAGATGGAACCGTAGTGGCCGGCGTAGAGGATTCCGGCGAAGGCCGCGAGCACGCTGCCGAGGATGAGCACGGCCCAGGTGATCCGGTCCACCCGGATCCCGGCGGCGCGCGCCGCCTCGGCGTTGCCGCCGATCGCGTACAGCGCCCGGCCGTGCCGCAGCCAGGCCAGCGCGGAGCCCCCGAGCAGGAAGAGCACGGCGCAGATCCAGATGGCCGCGGGAGCGCCCAGCCAGGAGGCGCTGCCCAGGTACCTGAACGATCCGGGGAGATTGATGATCGACTGGCCCTGGGAGATGGCGACCTGCAGACCCCGCAGCAGGGTGAGCCCGCCGAGGGTGACGATGAAGCCGTTGAGGCGCAGCTTGAGGATCAAAAAGCCGTTGACGGCGCCGATGAGAGCGCCCGTCAGCAGGCAGAGCGGGATGGCGGCCCATCCGGGGAAGAGCCCGAGTCCGTTGAACCGGGCGCCGTGGTCGGGTAGGACGAGCCAGACCGCGATGACCGGCGCCACGCCGATGGTGGACTCCAGGGAGAGGTCCATCCGGCCGGCGATCAGGATCATCGCCTCGGCGAGGACCAGCAGGCTGAGTTCGGTCGCCTGCTGGCCGACGCCCAGGAGGTTGTCGGCGGTGAGGAAGGCCGGGGAGACGGCGAAGCCGATGATGCCGAGTACCAGGAGGACCGGCAGCAGGGACAGGTCGCGGTAGCGGGCGAGGTCGAACCGGCGGCCGCCCGGCCCCGCGGTGGCGACGGCGCTGTGCTCGCTGAGTTCAGTGGTGGCCATGGCTTTCCTTCGTGTCAGGTACGTCGGCTCCCTCGGGTGCGTCGGCCACGCCTTCCATGGCGGCGACCAACTGTTCGTCGCTCCAGCCGCGGTCGAACTCCGCGACGACCCGGCCGTGGAACATGGCCACGACCCGGTCGCAGACCCGCAGGTCGTCGAGTTCGTCGGAGACGATCAGGGCGGTCTTCCCCTCGTCCGCGACCTGGCGGACGGTGCCGAGCAGGGACTCCTTGGACTTGATGTCGACGCCGTTGGTCGGACGGATGGCGACCAGGACGTGCGGTCGGGTCGCCAGGGCGCGGGCGATGACGACCTTCTGCTGGTTGCCGCCGGACAGCGCCGATACCGGGGTGGCCGGTCCGGGGGTCTTGATGTCGAGGTCGGCGATCACGCGCTGGGCGAAGGCCCGGGTGCGCGAGGGCAGTACCGTGCCGCACGGGCCGAGCTGGCCGGTGACGGTGAGCGTGGCGTTCTCGGCGACGCTGCGCTGCGGGACCAGGCCCTGGATGTGCCGGTCCTCGGGTACGAAGCCGACGCCGGCGGCGAGTGCGGCCGGGACCCTGCCGGTACGGACGGGCCGGCCCGCGACGGTGATCGTGCCGCCGCGCGGGCGGTGCAGGCCGGCGACGGTCTCACCGAGCTGGACGTTGCCGCTGGCGGTGGCCCCGGCGAGGCCGACGACCTCACCGGCCCGGGCGTTCAGCACCACGTCCTGGTAGACGCCGGGCAGGGTCAGGCCGTCGATCTCCAGCAGCCGGGGGGCGTCGGCGGCCACCGGGGCGGTGGCGGCTTCGGCGGCCCCGGCGGTGCCGGCCCGCTCGCCGGTCATCGCCTCGACCAGGGCGTGCTGGTCGAGTTCGGCCACCGGGGCGGTGACGATGTGCCGGGCGTCGCGGTAGACGGTGACCGTGCTGCAGAGGTCGTAGACCTCCTTGAGGTGGTGCGAGATGAACAGGAAGGCGACGCCCTGCTCCTGGAGTTCCCGGAGCTTGGTGAACAGCCGCTCGATGCCCCTGGCGTCGAGTTTGGCGGTGGGCTCGTCCAGGATGATGAACCGGGCGCCGAAGGACAGTGCCCGGGCGATCTCGACGAACTGCCGCTGTTCGACCGTCAGATCCTCGGCGCGCGCGGTCGGATCGACCTCGACGCCGTACTCGGCGAGCAGGTCGCCGGCGCTGCGGCGCAGCCGCCGCCAGCTGATGGGGCGGAGGCTGCCGCCGCTCTGGCGGTCGAGGAAGAGGTTCTCGGCGACGGTCAGCGCGGGGATGATCGTGGAACGCTGGTAGACGCAGGCGACCTTGGCGCGCCAGGCGTCGGTGTCGCCGTGGGCGGGGGCCGGTTCGCCGTCGAACCTCAGGGTGCCGGTGTCGGCGGCCTGCAGGCCGGTGAGGATGGAGACGAGGGTGGACTTGCCCGCGCCGTTGCGGCCGACCAGGGCGTGCGATTCGCCGGGGGCGACGGAGATGCGGGCGTCGCTCAGCGCGACGGTGGCGCCGAAGCGCTTGCTGATCCCATCGGCCTCGACGACAGGGCTCCTGGGGGGACTGGAGTCCGCCATGGCGGGGGTCCTTTCCGCTGGATGGATCGGCGAGCGGCGGTACGGGCCGCGGACGGCGGCCGGCCGGGGCCGCCGTTCACCGGTCGGTCTGAACTACTTGCCGACGTTGTTGCCCCACAGGCTCTTGTCGTCGACGTTGTCCTTGGTGACCAGGGGTGCCGGGAGCTGGTCCTCCAGGCCGTTGGGCAGGGAGATGATGGTCGAGTTGTGGTCGGTGGGGCCGGCCTGGAACGTCTTGCCGTCGGCGGCGGCCTGCGCGTAGTAGAGGGCGTACTTGGCGTACAGGTCGGCGGGCTGGGAGACGGTGGCGTCGATGTCGCCCTTGCGGATCGCGTCGTACTCCTGCGGGATGCCGTCGTTGGAGACGATGGCGATGTGGCCGGGCTCGCCGGCGGGCTTGAGCAGGCCCTTCTGCTGCAGGAGCGCGATGGTGGGCTGGAGGAAGACGCCGCCGGCCTGCATGTAGACGCCGTTCAGGTCCGGGTTGGCGGCGAGTGTGCTCTGGAGCTTGGCCGAGGCCACGTCGCCCTTCCAGTCGGTGGCGAGCTCGATCACCTGGATGTCGGGGAACTCGCTCTTCATGCAGGCGGCGAAGGCCTCGGAGCGGTCACGGCCGTTGATGGAGTCGAGCGCGCCCTGGAGTTCGGCGACCTTGCCCTTGCCGCCGAGCTGCTTGCCCAGGAACTCGCAGGCCTTGGTGCCGTACGCCTTGTTGTCCGCGCGCACCACCATGTAGACCTTGCCGGTGTCGGGGCGGGTGTCGACGCTGACCACGGGGATCTTCTTCGACGCGAGGGAGTCGAGGGTGGAGGCGATGGCACCGGTGTCCTGCGGGGCCATCACCACGGCCTTGGCGCCGGTGTTCTGGAAGACCTGGACGTTGGCGACCAGCTTGGTCACGTCGTTCTGCGAGTTGCTGACCGGGAGGGTGTTGAGGCCCTCCGAGGAGGCGTCCTGCTTCACGTACTGGGCGTAGGAGTTCCAGAAGTCGGAGTCGGCGCGCGGGAGGTCGATACCGATGGCCGGCTTGCCGCCTGAGGCGGCGTCGGACGAGGACCCGCGGTTGCAAGCGGTGGCGAAGCCCGCCAGCAGGACCACCGAGGCGGCCACTGCCACGGTCTGGGAGGTACGAAGCTTCATGGTGGGATCTCCTTGGATGACATGGCCGAGACGCCCGGCGGGGGGCGGGACATAAGCGTTCGGCACTATGGAAGGGGCGCTCAGCCCCGCCGGGAGGTACGCGGATGCCGACCGCCTCCGTGGGCCCTCGTCCCTGGGGAGGCCGGCACCTGCTCGACGGTCCGGGTCGGGGGTCCCGGTCCGCAAGTCCCGGCCCTCTCCGACTCTTCGAGAGTCATCGGATGGGTTGCGGGCACGAGGAGACTACGAGCCCCGCTGATCACTCGACAAGTGCAGACCTCGGATGAATCCAAACCGTGACATTTGGGTTCTCAGTCCCCTAACTATCCGTTAATGTCCGGCACTCACCACCGAGATACACCCTTTCGCTCCGACTTCCAAGAGCTTCGGAGAAACATCGGAGGACTTGTTGCGCTCGACCCCTGCCACTCGTATGGTTCAAGCCACCTTCAAGTCATCCGATGTATGACGCGAGGGGTTCCACTCCCTCCCGACCGAGAGGCATGAGCATGAAGCTGCTGCGTATCGGCGCCGTCGGCGAGGAGGTGCCGGCCGTCCAGGACGAGAACGGCCGGACCTTCGCCATATCCGGCGTCACCGACGACATCGACGGGGCCTTTCTCGCCGGTGGCGGTGTCGAGCGGGTGCGCCGTGCCCTCGCCGAGGGCACGCTGCCCGAGATCGAGGCCGCGGACCGGCGGGTCGGGGCCCCGGTCGCCCGGCCCGGCAAGGTGGTCTGCATCGGTCTGAACTACCGCGACCACGCGGCGGAGACCGGCGCGCCCGTCCCCGAGCGTCCGGTGGTCTTCATGAAGGACCCGTCCACGGTGGTCGGCCCCTACGACGGGGTGCTGATCCCGCGCGGCTCGGTGAAGACCGACTGGGAGGTCGAACTGGCCGTCGTCATCGGCCGCACCGCCCGCTACCTGACCGACCGGGCGCAGGCGGCGGAGTGCATCGCGGGCTACGCGATCAGCAACGACGTCTCGGAGCGCGAGTTCCAGCTGGAGTACTCGGGCCAGTGGGACCTCGGCAAGTCCTGCGAGACCTTCAACCCGCTCGGGCCATGGCTGGTGACGCCGGATGAGGTCGGCGACCCCCAGTCGCTCGGCCTGCGTCTCGACGTCAACGGAGTGCGGCGCCAGAACGGCAGCACCAAGAACATGATCTTCGATGTAGCCTTTCTGATCCAGTACCTGAGCCGGTACATGGTGCTGAACCCGGGCGACGTCATCAACACGGGCACCCCGGCCGGGGTGGCCCTGGGTCTTCCTGACAACCCGTACCTGCGCGCGGGCGACACCGTCGAGTTGTCGATCGATCGCCTCGGTACGCAGCGACAGATCCTCACCAACGCGTGAAAGGCACCGAGTTGTCCGCAGAGACCGCGCGGATCGTCGCCCTGGACACCTACGACATCCGCTTCCCCACCTCGCGCGAGCTGGACGGCTCCGACGCGATGAACCCCGATCCCGACTACTCCGCCGCCTACCTGGTACTGCGTACCTCTCAGGACGGCCTGGAGGGCCACGGGTTCACCTTCACCATCGGCCGCGGCAACGACGTCCAGGTGGCCGCCATCAACGCACTGCGCGACCACGTCGTCGGGCGCTCCGTCGCCGGGCTCTGCGCGGATCCGGCCTCGCTGCACCGCGATCTGGTCGGTGACAGCCAACTGCGCTGGCTCGGCCCGGAGAAGGGCGTGATGCACATGGCGATCGGCGCCGTGGTCAACGCCGTGTGGGACCTCGCGGCCAAGCGCGAGGGCAAGCCGCTGTGGCAGCTGCTCGCCGACGCCGAACCCGAATGGCTGGTCTCCCAGGTCGACTTCCGCTACATCGCCGACGCGCTCAGCCCGGAGGAGGCCCTCAGCCTGCTGCGGCTCGGCAAGGAGGGTTCCGCCGAGCGGACCCTGGAGCTGCGGCGCCGCGGATACCCGGCCTACACCACCTCGCCGGGCTGGCTCGGCTACTCCGACGAGAAGCTCACCCGGCTCGCCCGCGAGGCGGTCGCGGACGGCTTCCGGCAGATCAAGCTGAAGGTCGGGGCCGACCTGGAGGACGACATCCGCCGCTGCCGGGCCGCCCGCGCCGCCATCGGCCCCGACATCCGGCTGGCGATCGACGCCAACCAGCGCTGGAACGTGGCGGAGGCCATCAGCTGGACCAACGCCCTCGCGGAGTTCGAGCCCTACTGGATCGAGGAGCCCACCAGCCCGGACGACGTGCTGGGGCATGCGACGGTCCGCGAGCGGGTCGCCCCGATCCGGGTCGCCACCGGCGAGCACGTGCAGAACCGGATCATCTTCAAGCAGCTGCTGCAGGCCGGCGCCATCGACGTGCTGCAGCTGGACGCGGCACGGGTCGGCGGTGTGAACGAGAACCTCGCCATCCTGCTGCTCGCGGCCAAGTACGACATCCCGGTCTGCCCCCACGCGGGCGGCGTGGGACTGTGCGAACTGGTCCAGCACCTCTCGATGTTCGACTACGTGGCGCTCTCCGGCACCACCGAGGACCGCGTCATCGAGTTCGTCGACCACCTCCACCAGCACTTCGTGGACCCGGTGGTGATCGACGCCGGCCACTACCGGGTCCCCACCGCGCCGGGGTTCTCGGCGGCCATGCACCGTGCTTCCATCGACACCTACCGCTACCCCCATGGACACTTCTGGGCGGCGGACATGGCACAGCGTCAGAACGAACCGGAGGTCATGGCATGACGAACGATCTCGAAGGCCTGGCAGCGCTGGTCACCGGCGGGGCATCCGGCATCGGCCTCGCCACCGCGCGGCTGCTCACGGAGCGCGGCGCCAAGGTCGCCGTGCTCGACCTGGACCCGGGGCAGGTGGACGCGCCGCTGGCCGGTTTCCTCGCCGACGTCGGCGACGACGCCTCGGTCCGCACCGCCGTCGCCGGGGCGGCCGAGGCCCTGGGCGGCATCGACATCCTGGTCAACAACGCGGGTGTGGGCGCCGCCGGGACGGTCGAGGACAACCCGGACGAGCAGTGGCACCGCGTCCTGGACGTCAATGTGCTCGGCATCGTCCGGACCACCCGCGCCGCCCTGCCCCACCTGCGGCGCTCGGCCCACGCCTCGGTGGTCAACACCTGCTCGATCGCCGCCACCGCCGGGCTGCCGCAGCGCGCGCTGTACTCGGCGAGCAAGGGCGCCGTGCTGTCCCTGACCCTCGCCATGGCGGCCGACCACATCCGCGAGGGCATCCGGGTCAACTGCGTCAACCCCGGTACGGTGGACACCCCCTGGGTCGGCCGCCTGCTCGACGCCGCCGAGGACCCGGCGGCCGAACGCGCCGCGCTCAACGCCCGCCAGCCGCACGGCCGCCTGGTGACCGCCGAGGAGGTGGCCGCCGCCATCGCCTACCTGGCCTCGCCCGCCGCGGCCTCGGTCACCGGCACCGCGCTCGCGGTGGACGGCGGCATGGCCGGCCTGCGGCTTCGGCCGCAGGCCCGGTGAGGAGCGCCGTGCACCAGGTCAGGCTCGGCCGCGGCACCGCCGCCGTCACCCGGCTGTCCTTCGGGGCCGCCGGGATCGGCAACCTCTTCACACCGGTGACGGACGAGGCCGCCGCCCAGGCCGTGGACGCCGCCTGGGCGGCCGGCATCCGCTCCTTCGACACCGCACCCCACTACGGCCTCGGTCTCTCCGAGCGCCGCCTGGGCGCCGCCCTGCGCGGCCGCCCCCGCGCCGAGTACACCGTCGCCACCAAGGTCGGCAGGCTGCTCGACCCCCTCCCGCACCCTGCGGGCGACGACCTCGCGAACGGCTTCGCCGTCCCCGCGACCCACCGCCGGCTGTGGGACTTCACCGCCGACGGCGTCCGGCGCAGCCTGGAGGCCAGCCTGGAACGGCTGGGCCTCGACCGGGTGGACATCGTCCATCTGCACGATCCCGACGACCACTTCGCCGAGGCCGTCGGCCAGGCCTACCCGGCCCTGGAACGGCTGCGCGCCGAAGGCGTGGTGGGCGCGATCGGCGTCGGCATGAACCAGGCCGGGATGCTGGCCCGCTTCGTGCGCGACACGGACATCGACGCCGTACTGCTGGCCGGTCGGTACACCCTGCTCGACCAGGGCGCGCTGGCCGAGCTGCTGCCCGAGGCCGCCCGGCGCGGTGTCTCCGTCATCGTCGGCGGTGTCTTCAACTCCGGTGTGCTGGCCGCTCCCAGACCCGGAGCCACCTTCGACTACGCCGCCGCCGCGCCGGAACTCGTGGAGCGGGCCCTGCGGATGCAGGCCGTCTGTGAACGGTACGGCGTGCCGCTGCGTGCCGCCGCGGTCCGCTTCGCCCTGGCCCCGCAGGCCGTCGCGGGCGTCCTGGTCGGAGCCCGCTCGGCCGAGGAGATCACCGACGCCGCCCGGCTGCTGGACCTGGACATCCCGGACGCGCTCTGGCAGCAGCTGGTGCGCGAAGGCCTGCTCCCCGACCACCTGCCCCTTCCGCAGAGAAGCCATCTTCCATGCGAGTAGCGCTCTTCATCACCTGCTTCAACGACACCCTCTTCCCCGGCACCGGCCGGGCCGTCGTCAGCCTGCTGGAACGGCTCGGCCACACCGTGGAGTTCCCGCCGGAGCAGACCTGCTGCGGCCAGATGCACTTCAACACCGGCTACCGCCCGGACGCCGTACCACTGGTCGCCCGCTTCGCCCGGACCTTCCGGGACTACGACGCCGTGGTCACGCCGTCCGCCTCGTGCGCCGGCATGGTGCGGGAGAACCACCCGGTGCTGGCCGAGCAGTACGGCGACGACGGCCTCCGCCGCCAGGTCGCCGGCCTGGTGCCGCGGGTGTACGAGCTCACCGAGTTCCTCACCGACGTCCTGGAGGTGACCGACGTGGGCGCCTGCTTCCCGCACCGCGTCACCTACCATCCGACCTGCCACTCGCTGCGCGGCCTGCGGCTCGGCGACCGGCCGCTGCGACTGCTGCGCGCGGTACGGGGCATCGAGCTGGTCGACCTCCCCGCCGCCGACTCCTGCTGCGGCTTCGGCGGCACCTTCGCGCTCAAGAACGCGGAGACCTCCGGCGCGATGCTCGACGACAAGGCCGACGGCGTCCTCGCCACCGGTGCCGAGGTGCTGTGCGCCGCCGACAACTCCTGTCTGATGCACATCGGCGGCGGCCTGTCCCGCCGGGGCAGCGGGGTGCGGGTCATGCACCTGGCCGAGATCCTCGCCGCCACGGAAGGAGATCCGCGATGAACGCCCCCGAGGACCGCGGCGTGGTGTGGCTGGGCTCACCGTCCTTCCCCGACGCGGCCCGTACGGCCCTGAAGGACACCCAGCTGCGCGGCAACCTGAAGCGGGCCACCACGACGATCCGGGACAAGCGGATCCACGCGGCCGGCGAGCTGGACGACTGGGAGGACCTGCGCGAGGCCGCCGCCGCCGTCAAACGCCGTACCGCCCGCCATCTGGACCGCTACCTCACCGAGCTGGAACGCTCCGTCACCACCGAGGGCGGGACCGTCCACTGGGCGGCGGACGCCGCCGAGGCCAACCGCATCGTCACCGAGCTGGTGCGGGCCACCGGTGAGCGCGAGGTCGTCAAGGTCAAGTCGATGGCCACCCAGGAGATCGGCCTCAACGAGCACCTCGCCGAGGCCGGGATCACCGCCTACGAGACCGACCTGGCCGAGCTCATCGTCCAGCTCGGCGACGACCGCCCCTCCCACATCCTGGTCCCCGCGATCCATCGCAACCGCGCCGAGATCCGCGACATCTTCGCCACCGCCATGGCCCGCTGGGGCCGCCCCGCCCCCGGGGACCTGAGCGACGACCCGCGCGAACTCGCCGAAGCCGCCCGGCTGCACCTGCGGGACAAGTTCCTGACCGCCAGGGTCGCCGTCTCGGGTGCGAACTTCGCCATCGCCGACACCGGCACCGTCGGTGTGGTCGAGTCCGAGGGCAACGGCCGGATGTGCCTGACCCTCCCGCAGACCCTCATCACCGTGATGGGCATCGAGAAGGTCCTGCCCACCTGGTCCGACCTGGAGGTGTTCCTCCAACTGCTGCCCCGCTCCTCCACCGGCGAGCGGATGAACCCCTACACCTCCACCTGGACCGGTACCACCCCCGGTGACGGACCGCAGGAGTTCCACCTCGTCCTGCTCGACAACGGCCGCACCGACACCCTCGCCGACACCGTCGGCCGCGAGGCGCTGGCCTGCATCCGCTGCTCGGCCTGCCTCAACGTGTGCCCGGTGTACGAGCGCACCGGCGGCCACGCCTACGGCTCGGTCTACCCCGGTCCGATCGGCGCCGTGCTGACTCCGCAGCTGGTCGGCGTCGGCGGTGACGCCAAGAGCGCCGCCGCCTCCCTGCCGTTCGCCTCCACCCTGTGCGGCGCCTGCTACGACGCCTGCCCCGTGAAGATCGACATCCCCCGGCTGCTGGCCCACCTGCGGGCCGAGGTCGTCCAGGCCAGGCAGCGCGAAAGCCGGCTCCCCACCCCCGAGGCCCTGGCGATGAAGGCGGCCGCGAAGGTCCTCGACTCACCCGCGCTGCTCAGCGCGGCCCAGAAGACCGCCGCGCTCGGTGCCAGGCCGCTCTCCAGGCACGGCCGGATCGGCCGCCTGCCCGGCCCGCTGCACGGCTGGTCCGACTCCCGGGACACCCCCGCGCCCCCGCCCGAGTCCTTCCGAAGCTGGTGGCGCAAGAACCGGGAGAGTGCCGAATGAGCAGCCGCGACACCGTCCTGCGCCGTATCCGCGCCGCCCTCGCCGACGTCCCCGCGGCCGAGGAACCCGGTGACGTCCCGGTACCCCGCGCCTACCGCCGCAGCCACACCGCGCCCGGTGAGGACCTGGTGGCGCTCTTCGCCGAGCGCGTCGCCGACTACCGCGCGGGCGTCACCCGCACGACCCCGGACGGCCTGCCCGACGCCATCGCCCGCGCGCTGACCGCACGCGGCGCCCGGACCATCGGGCTCCCGGCCGGATTCCCGGCCGGGTACCTGCCCGCCGGCGACTGGCAGTGGCGGCACGACGACCCCGCGCTGGACCTTGCCGCGCTCGACGCCCTGGACGGCGCGCTCACCCTCGCCGCGGTCGGCATCGCCGTCACCGGCACCGTGGTCCTGGACGCCGGGCCCGGACAGGGCAGGCGTGCCCTCACCCTCGTCCCCGACTACCACCTGTGCGTCATCCATGCGGACCGGATCTGCGACGACGTCCCCGAGGCCCTCTCCCGCCTGGACCCGTCCCGCCCGCTGACCTTCGTCTCCGGGCCGTCCGCCACCAGCGACATCGAACTCGACCGCGTCGAGGGCGTGCACGGCCCGCGCACCCTGGACGTCATCATCGTCACCACGGAGGAGCCGTGAAAGTCGCCCTGCACACCCGCGTCCGAGCCGACCGGATCACCGAGTACGAGGCCGCCCATCGCGAGGTCCCCGCCGAGCTGACAGCCGCCATCCGGTCGGCCGGTGTGTCCTCCTGGACCATCTGGCGCAGCGGCACCGAGCTCTTCCACCTGCTGGAGTGCGAGGACTACGCCCGGCTGCTCGCCGAACTGGAGCACCTCCCGGTCAACATCGCCTGGCAGGCCCGGATGGCTCAGCTGCTCGACGTCGTCCACGACTACTCCGCCGAAGGCGCCGCCGCGGGCCTTCCCAAGGTGTGGGAGCTGTGACCGGGCGTGGGATCATCGACGCCCACCACCACGTCTGGGACCTGACGGTCCGCCCGCAGAGCTGGATCACCGGCGAGGCGCTCGCACCGCTCAACCGCTCCTTCTCCCTGGAGGACCTCGCACCACAGGCCCGCGCGGCCAAGGTCACCGCCACCGTGGTGGTGCAGACCGTCTGTGTACCCGAGGAGACCCCGGAGCTGCTGGCCCTCGCGGCCGAAAGTCCCCTGGTCGCCGGAGTGGTCGGCTGGACCGACCTGACCGACCCCGGCATCGCGGACACCCTCGCCGCGCTGCGCGAGGGACCGGGCGGTGACCGGCTGGTGGGCATCCGGCACCAGGTCCAGGACGAGCCCGACCCGAACTGGCTGCTGCGACCGGACGTGCGACGGGGTCTGCTCGCCGTCGCCGAGGCCGGCCTCGCCTACGACCTCGTGGTCAAGCCGCACCAGCTACCCGCGGCCGTCGCCGTGGCCGAGCGGCTCACCGGGCCGACCTTCGTGCTCGATCATCTGGGCAAGCCGCCGATCGCCTCCGGGCTGCTCGGCCCGTGGGCGGCCGAGGTCCGCCGGTTCGCGGCGCTGCCCAACACCGTGTGCAAGCTCTCCGGCATGGTCACCGAGGCGGCGCCCGGTGCCTGGGGGGTCGGGGACCTCCAGCCCTATGCGGACACGGTCCTGGACGCCTTCGGCCCGCAGCGCGTGCTGTTCGGCTCCGACTGGCCGGTGTCGACGCTGGAGACGACCTATCGGACCACCGTCGAGGTGGCCGAGCGGCTCACCGGCTCGCTGAGTGCGGCCGAGAAGGACGCGGTGTTCCGGCGGAACGCGGCCCGCGTGTACCGCCTGGCGGCGTGAGAGCAGGTCGCGCTGCGCGTCGGAACGACCGTCAGCGCGACCGGCCGGGTGTACGGCGGGTGCCAGGCGGAGCCGTCCGGCAGAGCGCCCGTCAGAGCGCCTGACGGAGCCACTCGGCGACACCGGTGATGTGCACCGTCGCCAGGGCACGGGCGGCCTCCACGTCATGGGCGGCCATCGCCTCGACGATCGCCCGGTGCTCCGCGATGGTCCGCCGGACGGCGTCCTCCTGGGTCAGCCCGCGCCAGACCCTGGCGCGGGCGGTCCGGTTGGAGAGGGATTCGATGAGCGAGGCCAGCACGCTGTTGCCCGCCGCCGCCGCGATCCGGCCGTGGAACTCCAGGTCGTTGGCGACCAGGGCCTCCACCGTCGGGTTCTCACCGAGGCGGTCGAGGGTCTCCCGCAGCTCGGCGAGCTGTTCGTCGGTCATCCGCTGGGCGGCGAGCGCGGCGGCGGCCGACTCCAGGATGGTGCGTACCTGGAACAGCTCCAGCACGGACTCGTCGCGGTGCAGGTCCAGGATGAAGGCGAGCGCCTCCAGCAGCAGGGGAGGCTCCAGGCTGCTCACGTAGGTGCCGTCGCCCTGCCGTACGTCGAGCACGTTCAGCAGCGACAGCGCTTTCACCGCCTCGCGCAGCGAGTTGCGCGAGAGCCCCAGCTCCGCCGCCAGATCGGGTTCCTTGGGCAACCGATCCCCGGGCTTGAGGGCACCAGAGAGGATCATCGCTTTGATCTTCTCGATGGCCTCGTCGGTGACAGCCACGCCAGTACCTCCCACTGATCCGATGTTTGACCAGCCAGTATGCACCTGGACGCACCCAAAAACGCCCCAGGTACCGGCAAAGATCGGCATCGGAACCCGGAACGGCGGGAGCGCCGTTCGAGGCCGGATCGTGAAGTCATCCGATGAGTACTGCGTGGAGTCACCTCATGAGTACGGAGAAGTAGCGAGGAGGCCGGACCTTCCCGTCCGACCGGGCGGCACTCCGCTCCGCCGTGCGTACCGGTGTTCCACCGTCAGGGCGCCGGTCCCTCCGGGAAGTTCGCGGGGGGATCCGGGAAGCCGATTCCGTGCCGCCCGGCCGGGCGCCGGCCCGCCCCGCCGACCAGGCACGCCGCCCCTCCACCCGGCCGCCCGTTCACCTCCGACGGCCGCACCGGCACCGCGCTCCCGGACCCGGTGCATCGCGAACCACCGGCGACACGCCGCTGTGACGATCCTCACCGAGGCGGCCGGGGCAACGGCCTCGACGGCCCGCTCGTCGCGCACCGTCCGCCTCGCCGGCTCTGATCTCCGCCGCTCGGCTCCTTCGGGCGCACTCCGCCGATTGGCGGCCCGTCCCGGCAGCCCTGCCCTTCGTGGGGTCAGTGATGGTGTGCGGCACACCGGATCAGGCCGCCGACGGCCGTCCGCCGCTGCCCGCCGGCGTTCCACCGAAGGGCGTCCTCCCCCGCCGACGCCGGGGAGGACGCCGGAGCAGCGGGCTACGCGGGCAGCGTTTCCCAGCGCTGGGTGGGCAGGTCGCCGTTGGGCTGAACCCGCAGGCCGTTGCCCAGGCCGGTGGTCGTGACGACGTCCTCGTGGTCGGCCTCTCGTGCGATGTAGAACTGCCCCTCCCCTGCCGACAGAATCGCCCATTGCTGGAGCGGGTTCTGCGAGTCACAAGGCTGCATGGTGACCACCCGCCAGTTCACGGCCGGAGCCTGCAGGCATTCCTGCTTCGCGTCATCCCTGAACCGGTATCCCTGGGCGGCGGGTTCGATGTTCCACCGCTGGAAGGGGCCTTCGTTGGTGGGGAAGGTGATGGCGTTCGGCCCGCTCCCGTCGGAGTCAAGGTTTCCGCCGACGGCCAGGTTGAAGATCTGATACACGTTTCCTTCCGCCTGGGCCAGCGAGGCCGGCCCGCTCACCAGGGCCGTTGCCAGTGCTCCGACGAGAGCAGCTCTCTTCAGCTGGGACAAGGTCTTCACCCTCTCGTGAATTTCTTTCGATCCGGGAAAATCCCGCGCGTGAATGTACCCGACGCACCGTCAGTGAAAACTCGAAAGAGAGAGGCCTTGAATGTGATATTTTGCCAACAGGCGATATTATGCCGAATTCATTCGGCCCGGCTCCGCGCTTTCGGCTGTTCCGGTGGCGACGCCATGACTTTCCAATTGTGCCCGACGGCCGGATGGCTGACGGCGGTTATGCCGCACTGCGGAGGGGAACACGGGCGCGGGTCGGCCGGGGCGTGACGGTCACCCGGAAGCCGGTGCCCTGGCCTGGTCGCTCTCGCCGTGTCCGCCAGGCGCCGGCGGCGCGAACGGAGCGCCACCGGATGATGGCCGTGGAGCGGCGTGCCTCCGCCTCCGCCCGCCCCGAGCGCGTCTACGGTGACCAGGGCCGGGCACCGCATCCGGGCTCGACGGAGGCGGGGAAGTCCGCGCCGGGGTACCCGAGACAGGATCAGCGAGGAGTGCACCCATGGCCGAACGCGCCGCGTCCCTGCCCGTGGACCTGCCCGCGCTCAAGCAGCGCCTGGGCCGCACGGGAGTGTGGATCCCCCCGTCGTCCGCGGTGACGGCGGACGAGGAGCGGCGTGCGGTGGCCGAGATCGAGGATCTCGGCTACCGGACGCTGTGGTTCGGCGAGACCTCCACCAGCCGGGAGGCGCTGACCCATGCGGCCCTCCTGCTGTCCGCAAGCCGGCATCTGATGATCGCCACCGGGATCGCCAACATCTACGGACGGGACGCGACGGCGGCGGCCAACGGTGCCAACACACTCGCCGAAGCGTGGCAGAGCCGCTTCGTGCTCGGTCTCGGCGTGAGCCACCTGCCGCTGGTGAGCGGTCGCGGGCACGACTACAGCAGGCCGGTGTCCGCCATGCTGGCCTACCTCGACGCCCTGGACGCCACGTCGTTCGCCGCACCGCTGCCCGAGCCGGTGCCACGCGTACTCGCCGCGCTGCGCCCGAAGATGCTGAGGCTGGCCGCGACCCGGGCCCAGGGGGCCCACACCTACTTCGTCACGCCCGAGCACACCCGGATGGCCCGGGAGACCCTGGGCCCCGGCCCCCTCCTCGCCCCCGAGCAGGCCGTGGTGGTGGACACCGACCCCGGGCGGGCGCGAGCCACCGCCCGCAGGTACGCGGCGCTCTATCTGAGGCTGCCCAACTACCTCAACAGCCTGCGTGAACTGGGCTTCTCCGACTCGGACTTCGAGAACGGAGGCAGCGACGCGCTCATCGACGCGATCGTCCCCTGGGGCGACCCCGAGACGCTGGGCGAGCGCGTCCGGGAGCACCACCGGGCCGGTGCCGACCATGTCGCCGTACAGCCCATCACGGCGACCCCGGAGCAGCAGCTCAAGGACCTGCGCCTGCTTGCCCCCGTCCTGAACCACTGATCCGGGAACGACGACGGTCACGGGCTGCTGGGAGACCGAGCCGGTGGCGGCAGATCAGGCCAGGCCCGCCGGCGGCGGACACACCTGGCATCGAACCGGGTTCCCTGCCGTCCGGTCCGGCGACCGCCTCCACACGCGGCGCCTCGACGGACCGCCTCGCCGCCTTCAGCAGACGCGGCGCTTCACCATGCCGTATCCGCCGGGTGGCCCCACTCCTCCACCGGCCTTGCTTCGGCAGCCGCCCCAGGACTGCAATTCGTAAGATGATTGCACAAGTCTGGCGCTGAGTTTGACGGCCCGCCATCATGGCTGTCGCCGCCGAACGCGGCGATCCCCTGGGCGGACCCACTCGGGCCCGTCCGTTGAACCGTGCAACCGGCCGGGCCGCGGAATGCCGGACCCGGCTGCCCCCACCCTCACGCACTTGCACGGAGAGGACCCCCACAGCATGCCGAAGCTTTTCGGTGCCAGATCTTCGCACCCTGCCAAGGCCGCTTCCCTGGCGGTGATTTCGTCCGCTTCCCCGGTCGACGGGGTCTTGGCCGGCAGCGGTCCGGCCCGGGCACAGGTCGCCCCGGACTCGGCGGCCGGCCACGCCGTCCAGTCCGCCTGGGTCGATGACGGCGCCAGCGGCACGGGCGCCCGCGAGGTCTCCCGCCCGATCCAGTAGCGGGGCCGCCCGAGAGCCGGCCACGGATCACCGACGGCGCAGCCCCAGCTCGGTCCCAGCAGCGGTATCCGTCGCCGGGGTCGGCGCCGGCGGGCGCCATCGCCCGGCGAGGAGGACCGCAGACCGAAAGAGGCTCTGCGGGGCCGACAGCCCAGGTCACCGGCCCGTCACGGGCCGGACACCCGAGAACGGAGCGTCGGCATACGGACGATCATTGCCGTTCCATGGTGCCGTCCTGGTCCACACCCGGGCAAGGGTTTACCACCGCCGCGAACAGCTGTCGACATGTCGTGCATTGTTCACCGAAATGCCGATCCGCCCCATTGACTTGATCGAACATCAGCCCGTACGTTCTGGGCCGGGCAGAACCGAAGGCGCCGACAGAAGTGCGCCGAGCAGGCATGTCGCGTCCTCGCGATGCCGGTGCGGGTCGGTACCCATCCTTCGTCAGGGCGTGCCGGTGGCATACCTCGGCACAGTGGCCATAGGGAGGGCAGCGTGGGCGTGGCAGCACAGACCGGACAGACCGGCGGCGCCAGGTTCACCGTGCTCGGCCTGCTGGCCATCGCGGACCGCCGGGAGACGGCGGTGCTCCAGCCCTCCAAGCCGGCCACGCTGCTCGCCGCACTGCTGGTGCGCCCCAACGCCGTGGTGTCCGTGGAGTCGCTCCAGCGCGTGATCTGGGGCGAGGAGATTCCGGCGACGGCCAAGGCGGCCCTGCACTCCTGTGTGCTGCGGCTGCGGCGGCTCTTCGCCAAGTACGGCATCTCCGGCAGCACCATCGAGGCGCTGCCCGGCGGTTACCGGATGGCCGCCGACGCGCTCACCCTCGACCTGCTGGAGTTCCGCGAGTTACTGGCACGGGCCGACCGCACCGCCGACCCGGTGGCCGAACTCGCCTTGCTGCGCGCGGCGTCGGCGCTGTGGCAGCCGCCGGTGCTCGGCAACGTGCACTCCGAGGCCCTGCACCGCGAGGAGGTGCCGCGGCTGGCGGAGGAGTGGCTGAGAACCGTCGAACGCGTCTATGACATAGAACTCGCCCTCGGGCACTGTCGCGAGGTCCTGGCCGAACTCTGGTCGCTGGCCAGATCGCACCCGGTCCACGAGCGGTTTTGGGAGCAGCTCATCGAGGCGCTGTACCGGACCGGCCGGCGCGCCGAGGCCCTCGCCGAGTACCGCAGGGTCCGTGACCATCTGCACGACGAACTCGGGGTCGAGCCGGGGCCGGCCCTGCAGCGCCTCCAACTCGCGGTCCTGCGCGGCGGACCGCTGACACCGGCCGCCGCCTCGTCGCCGGTCCGGCCACCGGCCGCCGCGGCGACCGTCGTACCGGCCCGCGCCGCAGCGCACGGCGAACTCGCCTCCGCCACCGGCTTCGAACCGGATCCCATCCCGGCCGCGGTGGCGGACCCGATGACCGGACCCGCCACCGGGGAGGTCGTGCTCGCGGGCCTGGTGCAGGCCGGGCTGCTGGAGGAGGGCCCGTGCGGCCACTACCGCATACACGAGCTGCTCCGCTCCTTCACCCGTGCGGCGGCGGGCAGTTGGGCCCGCGCCCCGGGAGGGCCGAGCCCGGCGCAGCCCGCCGCCCGCACCGACCCGCTCCCATCCCCGCGGCAGTCAGCCGCCCCGTTGCGTACCACCGAGGTGTGAGGGACATGGCCCCGTACGAGGAGATCGCCGACAGCCGTCCACGGATCCGCCGTGACGTGCTGTACACCCAGACGCCCAGTGGGGTGCTCTTCCACAACGCCCACGGCGGCTTCAGTCTCACGACCAAGAACGCCTACCGCTTCGCCTCGCTGATCGTGCCGCACCTCAACGGGCGGCACAGCGTCGCGGAGATCTGCCAGGGGTTCGGCGAGCAGCACCGCACGATGGTCGTCGAGCTGGTCCGCGCCCTCTACGGCCGGGGCCTGGCCCGCGACGCCGGGCCCGCGCCCGAGGGCCCTTCGGTACTCGCGCCCGAGGTCACCGCCCGGTTCGGTCCGCAGATCGAGTACATCGACCACTACGTGGGCGAGGCCGAGAAACGCTTCCGCCGCTTCCGGGAGATCCGGGTCGCCGTCCTCGGCGACGACGAACTCGCACGGTGGAGCGTGCTCAGCCTGGTGCGCAACGGCTGCGCCACGATCGGTGTGCTGCCGCGCCTGGCCGAGCGGGCCGGCTTCGCCGAGGTCGAGGCCGAGGCGGCCGCGCTCGCCAAGGCCGGCTGCCCGGTGACGGTCACCACCCTGGCGGCCGGCCCCGTGCACGGTGGTGCCGCCCGGCCCGGACCGGACTGGGCGGAGCTCGACGGGTTCGACGTGGTGCTGGTGACCGGCCCGGACGGCTCGCGGCGGACCGTCAGCCTGCTGGAGGCGGGGATCCCGGCGGGCCGCCGGCTGCTGCCGGCCTGGACGGTCGGCGGCAGTGCGGTGATCGGCCCGCTGATGTCCCGTGACCGCACCGGTTGCTGGGTGTGTGCGGCGCTGCGGCTCGGTGCGAGCGCCCTCCCGGGCGACGCGGCCGCCCTGTGGAGCGGCCTCGCGCCGCTCGCGCCGCTGACCCCGGGCGGGCGGGAGCCCGGCGGGCCGCTCGCCGCGATGCTCGGCAACCTGCTCGGCTACGAGGTCTTCCGGCTCACCACCGGTGCGCTGCGGGCCGAGACCGACGGCCGGCTGCTCGTGCAGGACCTGGACTCGCTGGACGTCGTCAACGAGCCGCTGCTGCCCCACCCGCGCTGCCCGCGCTGTGCCGCGCTGCCGGCCGATGCCGCGGAGCGGGAGGCCGCCGCCACCGTCGAGCTCACCGCGGCCGACCTCGCGGCGGCAGAGACCGGCGGCCGGCTGCCGGCCGATGGCGCGGCCGAGGAGGAGGCGGCCAAGGCGGCCCTGGCCGAGCTGGACGCCCGCGCGGTCCTGGTCGGCCCGTACGCCGGGGTGTTCGCCGGCTACTCCGACGACGCCTGGCAGCAGACCCCGCTGAAGCTCGGCACGGTGAGCCTTGACCTCGGCCCCGGCCTGCGGCGGGAGATATCGGCCGCCGACGTGCACCATGTGGCGGGGGCGCGGCTGCGCGCCCTGTACCGGGCGGCCGAGGTCTACGCCGAGCACGTGGTCCCGCCCGCGCCGGCCGGCCACGGCACGGGCCTGCGCAGGGTGCGCCCGGAAACGCTGAGCACCGCCAGCGGCCTGCCGGTCGACGCGGTGCGGGACTGGAGCCCGGCCACCTCGCTGCTGACCGGCGAGCGGGTGCTGGTGCCCACCGCCGCACTGCGCACGTTCGGCGCGCACAACCGGGACCGGGCGTTCGAGGCCACGGCCGCCGGTACCGGCGCCGGCGGTTCGTCCGCCGAGGCGGCCGCGCGCGGGCTGCGCACCGCGCTCGGGTACGACGCGCTGCGCCGGGCGCTGCGCGGGCACTCCGCACCGGCCGCCGTACCGCTGGATCTGTTCGAGCAGGACGTCGAGCTCGTCTTCCTCGCCCGCTCGGCCGAAAACCTCGGCCTGGAGCCGGAGTTGCTGCGGCTCGACGGCGCCGAAGGGCCGCTGCCGGTGGTGCTGGCCCGGGCTGCCGACCCCGCTACGGACCGGTTCCACTGGACGCTCGGCAGCGGCCTGAGCCTGCGGCAGGCCGTACTGGAGGCGCTCCGCGACCTGCTCGGCGCGGTGCAGCTCGACCGCGACCCGGCTGCCGGCACCGGTCCGGACGCGGGTCGGGCTCCGGACGCCGGTCGGGCTCCGGACGCGGGTCAGGGCCTCGGCGCCGCTCGTGTCGACTCGGGCGACCCGCTGATCGGCGAGCTGGATCCGGCCGTGCTGTCGGCCGCGGCCGACGGCGCACCGGCCGCGCCCGGTGCCGACCTCGACTGGCCGCAGGTGCTGGAACGGCTCCGGGCCGACGGGCGCGACGTCCTGCTGGCTCCGTGCGGCCCGGCCGATCTGCGGGCCGGTCAGATCGAGGTGGTCAAGGTCCTGCTCACGGACGGGACTTCGGATGCCTGACGACGTCCTGAGCCGCCCGCTGGACTCCGGGCGCCGCGCCCCGGTACCGGCGGCCGGGTCACGGCCGCCGGGCCGGGCGGGCACGGCGTACACCGGCCCGTGGGGCGAGTTCTTCGCCACGCTGGCAGATGAGTTGACTGAACGTCAGATTCCTTCGGTCGAACTGGCGATGCTCGGCGCGCGCGACGAGCTCTCGGTGGACGAGGGCACCCGGGGTGCGCGGTGGGCGGTGCCCGTGCACCTCTACAGCCACCACGCGATCGTCGGCCCGGACGGCGCGGCCGCCGACGGCTCGCCCGCTCAGGACGGATCGCCCACCGCTGACGGCACGGCACCGCCCTGTCCGCGCTGTCTCGCCCGGGGCTGGCAGGCGGTCCGCTCGGAACCGCTGCGCGACGCGCTCGAACTGGGCTCCGTCACCAGCGCGGCGGGCAGCCCGCCGTGGGCGGTGCCCTTCCTCACCGACGCGCTCGCCGCACTGCTGGCGGCCCGCGCGGAGCGCGGCCGGCGGCCGGCGGGCGACCGCTCCGGTACGGTCCCCCGCCGCGACCGTTCCGGCCCCGGCGGGGAGCGGCTTCCCCTCGTCCACCTGCTCGACCTGGAGACGCTGCGGGTCAGCGGCTTTCCGCTGCTGCCGGACGCGGAGTGCCCGCGGTGCGGCCGCCGTACCGAGGACAGCGCCGAAGCCGCCCGGATCGAGCCGGCGAGCCGGCCGAAGCGCTCGCGCGAGGACTTCCGGCTACGCGCGATCGAGGAGTACCGGCTGCCGCTGGCGGCGTTCGTCAACCCGGTGGCCGGGATGCTCGGCCCCTCGGTGGTCCCCGATCTGGTCTCCGCCTCGACCTCGTCGACGGTCGGCTGCTTCACCATGCGCTCCGGCGACTACCTGCGGGAGTGCTTCTGGGGCGGCCACACCGGCGCGTACCGGACCAGCACCGAGGTCGGCCTGCTGGAGGGCCTGGAACGGTTCGCCGGGATGCGGGCGCGCGGCAAGCGGACCACGGTGGTCGCGGCCCTCGACGAGCTCGGCGACCGGGCGCTGGACCCCCGGGTCTGCGGCCTCTACCCGGAGGAGTTCCACCGGCGCGAGCCGGGCGTGCGGCCGTTCTCGCCGGGCCGGCCGATCCCCTGGGTCTGGGGCTGGTCGCTGCGTGACCAACGGCCCCTGCTGGTCCCCGAGATACTGGCCTACTACCACGCCCCCGGCGGGATCGAGAACCGCTTCGTCCAGGAGAGCTCCAACGGCTGTGCCTCCGGCGGCTGTCTGGAGGAGGCCGTCTACTTCGGGCTGATGGAGGCGATCGAGCGGGACGCCTTCCTGCTCGCCTGGTACGGCCGGCTCGCCCTGCCCGAGCTGGACGCCGGGACCAGCACCAGGCCGCAGACCCGGGCGATGGTGGACCGGTTGGAGATGTACGGCTACCGGGCCCGCTTCTTCGACACCCGGATCGGCTTCCCGGTCCCGGTGGTGACCGCCGTCGCGGAACGGATCGACGGCGGGCTCGGCCGGCTCTGCTTCGGGGCGGGCGCGAGCCTGGACCCGGAGGCGGCACTCTGGGCCGGCCTGTGCGAGATCGCCACCGACGCGGTCAACCTGCGCCGCCGCACCGCGCGCGAGGAGCGCCGACTGCGGGCGATGGCCGAGGACTTCGACCGGGTGCAGGTGCTGCACGACCATCCGCTGCTGTACGGGCTGCCCGAGATGGCCCGGTACGCCGACTTCCTGCTGCGCGACGACGCCCGCCCCGAGCCGCCGGGTACGAGGGCCCGGAGGCGAGCGGGCGACCACGGCGCGCCGGCCCCGCTGGCGAGCCTCGCCGCCGGATCGCTCGGTCCCTCCGACGACCTCCGGGAGGACCTGAGGCGCTGTGTGGAGGCGGTGGCGGCGGCCGGTTTCGACGTCGTGGTGGTCGACCAGACCATGCCCGAGCAGCGCGCTTCGGGTCTGCACACGGTCGCGGTGCTCGTCCCCGGTCTGCTGCCGATCGACTTCGGCTGGCGCCGCCAGCGGGCGCTCACCATGCCCCGGCTGCGGACCGCGCCGCGCGTGGCCGGGCTGCGCGAGCACGACCTTCGGGCGGAGGAGCTCAACCCCGCCCCGCACCCCTTCCCCTGAGCCCCGCCCGGCCCGAGCACGAGACGTGACCGACAGACGGGACGTGCCGGGCACACGAGAGAGGAACGATCATGGGCTACGCCCGCGAGTACGCGTCCGCGGTGCTGTGGCGGGGCCGGGTCCCGATGGAGCCCGCCGACTTCGTGCCCAACTGGGCCGACCGCCCCAGGAAGGACAGGTACTTCCCCGCAGCACCGCACTTCCCGCTGCCGGACTGTCCGCCCGACCCGGCGGCCGCCGTCCGCCGCGGCCTGTTCGGACCGCGCGGTGAGGGCGGGTTCACCCTGCCGCTGCTCGGCGGGATGCTCAGGGACTCCTACGGGCTGACCGGCCGCCGGCTCGCCGTGCAGGCCAACTCGGACCTCGGCACGCTGCCCCTGTACCCGCACGCCAACTTCTCGCGCGGCACCGCCTCGGGCGGCGGCCTGTACCCGATCGGCATCCACTGGGTCTGCGGGGCGGGCGGCCCGCTCACCCCCGGCGTCTACCACTACGCCACGCCGCACCACTCGATGCGGCGGCTGCTGACGGGCGACGTGACGGCCGACGTGCGGGCGGCGCTGGGCGGCTTCGCCGCCGACTGCGACCAGTTCCTGGTGCTCACGGTCAAGTTCTGGCAGAACACCTTCAAGTACAACAGCTTCGCCTACCACGTGGTCACCATGGACATCGGTGCGCTGCTGGAGACCTGGCGGATCTGGGCCGGTGCGCAGGGCCTGCACCTCGGCGCCGCGCTCTGGTTCGACGAGGAGCGGCTCGGCCGGCTGCTCGGCCTGGGGCCGGAGCAGGAGGGCGTGTTCGCCGTCGTCCCGCTGCGCTGGGCACGGCCGCGGGACGGTCGGCTCCCGGCCGGGCCCACCGAGGCGCGGGTCCGGGCGGCCGACCGGGAGCGCTCTCGGACGGTCATCGCCTTCGAGACCGTCCGGCGCATCCACGAGGCGACCCTGGACGGCGCCGCCGACCGCCCGGCGGCCGGGGCCCTGGACGCGGCGCTGGAGGCCGCCTGGGCCGAGGCGTCGGCCGAGCCGCCGGACCAGGCGGCCGGCGCACCGGTCCCGCTGCCCGCTCCGCAGCCGCTGACCCTGAGTGTGCGGGACGCGCTGCGGGCCAGACGCAGCAGCTTCGGTCGGTTCACCGCGCAGCCGCCGATGACCGCCGCGCAGTTGTCGACCGCACTCGCCGCTGCCGCCTCGGCGGGCCGTCTGGCGGGCTGTGCGGAAGGCCCCGGCGAGGCCTCGCTGACCCGGCTCCACGTGTTCGTCAACCACGTCGCCGGCGTGCCCGCCGGAGCCTACGCGTACGAGCCGTCCGACGGCTCGCTGCGGCCGGTGCGGCCCGGTCCGCAGGGCTGGTTCCTGCAGCGGAACTACTTCCTGACCAACTACAACCTGGAGCAGGCCGGCGCGGTGATCGCGGTCACCGCGCCCACCCCGGCCGTGCTGGACGCCGTCGGCGACCGGGGCCTGCGGCTGGTGAACGCCGCCGTCGGCGCCAGTGCGCAGGCCCTCTACACGGCGGCCCCGGCGGCCGGGCTGGCCTGCGGGGTGGCGCTCGGTTTCGACGCCGTCTCCTACACCGAGCGGCTCGGCCTCACGGACGGTGAGCTGCCGCTGCTGATCATGATGGTCGGACAGGAGCACCGCAGCCCGGCCGACTTCGACCACACGATCGCCTGACCGGGCGGAGGAACGTTGACCACCACGGAATCCCCCGTGACCCGAGAGCCCGGTGCGCCGGGCGCCGAGCACACGGCGCCGCCCGGTACACGGAGCGGATCGCACCCTGGTCTCGGACCGCGCTTCATGCTGCGCGTCGCCGGGCTGCCCGTCGAGGCCGTACACGGCCTGCGCTCGGCCGAGGCCTTCGACTGGGCCGAGGAACTGCTGGCCGAGGAGGAACGCCTCGCCGAACTGGGCGCCCGGCTCAGCGAACCGCTCTCGGCCCTCGTCAAGGCCGCCCCCGACGCCGCCCGCCGGCGCCGGCTGCTCGACCTGCGCCGCCGGGTGTTCAACAACCGGCTGCCCGACGGGCCGGCCGACGCCCTCGCCCTGGTTCGCCAACTGGACGCCGCTGCCGGTGAGTTGCTCGCACAGTGGCTGCCCGCCCGACAGCGCCTCGCACAGCTCGGGGACACCGGGGCCGCCACCTTCGAGCGGGAACTCGGGCGCACCCGGGCCGAGTTGCGCCGCCTCGCCGGCCTGGACGAGCTGCGGCTCGGCCTGCTGCTCGCCTCACCCTCCCTGGAGGGGCGCCTAAGCGGGCTCGGTACGCCGGGCGCGGCCCCGGACAAGCGGACCCGCAAGATGGAGCGGTCGCTGCTGTCGTACCTGTACCGGACGGCCTGCAAGACCAGCCCGTTCAGCACCTTCACCCCGGTCGCGGCCGGGGCCTTCCGCACCGGGGAGGGCCGGGCGGAGCTGCGCCTGGGTGCCGAGCGGGGCAGCCACCCGAGGCTGAACGTCGTGGTGCTCGCCCGGCTGGCCGAGCTGATCGCCGCCGACCCGGAGCGCAGGCGTGATCTGCCGCTCGCCCTCGCCTCCGGCTGGGAGCTGACCGAGGACCGGGTCCGCTATGTGCGGCGCTCGGTGACCGCGGGCGACGACAGCGCCCCGGTGAGCTTCGACGCGGCCCGGGACCGGCTGTTCTTCCTGCGCCTGAGCGGAGTACTGGAGCGCCTGCTGGACCTCTTCCGGCAGCGGCCGCTGATCCGCCACGGCGAGCTCGCGGCCGAGCTCGGCGCCGATTCCGGCCCCGAGGACGCCGAGCGCTACCTCTCCGCCCTGCTGGAGATCGGCATCCTGCAGCTGCCCCTGCTCGCCACCGACGTGCACACCGTCGATCCGCTGCGCTCCTTCCAGCTGGCCCTGCGCTCGCTCGACCGCCCGTGGGCCGAGGCGGTCGCCGACCGGCTCGCCGCACCGCTCGCCGCGATCGAGAGCTATCCGGCGGGCGACGTACCGACCCGCCGGGCACTGCTGGCCGAGATCCGCGGCGGTCTCCTCGCCGTCCAGCGCGACCTGGGAGATCAGCACGCGGCCCTCCCGCAGACCCTGCTCTACGAGGACGTCTCCGCGGGGGAGCTGACCGCCGACGCACGGCTCTGGGCGGAGCTGGCGGCCCGGCCGCTGGCGGCGCTCACCCGGATCCTGCCGGTCTTCGACCTCGCACTGGCCCAACGGCTCACCCTGAAGGGGTTCTTCCTCGCCCGCCACGGCCGGGGCGGGCGCTGCGAGGACCTGCTCCAGCTGGTGCACGACTTCCACGAGGACATCTTCAACCAGTACCTGCAGTTCACCTCGGCCAAGCCGGCCGAGACCGAACACGGCGGCTACCCGCCGGAGGAGAACTGGCTCGGCCTGCCGGAACTCACCGCCCTCGACCGCGCCCGCGCCGAACTGGCCAGGCGGATGCGCGGGTTGTGGGAGCGGCTGCCCGAGGATGCCGAGGAGCTGACGCTCGGCGAGGCCGACCTCGCCGCCGTCGCGGCCGAACTCGCCCCACTGGGCGACACCTTCGCGCCGCACAGCCACTTCCTGCAGCTGGCCCACCGCACCGGCGATCCACTGGTGGTGCTCAACCACTCCTACGGCGGCCTCTGCTTCCCCTTCACCCGCTTCACCCACTGCTTCGAAGATGCCGAGGGCGGCGGTCTGCCCGCCGAGCTGCGCGCGACGCTGCGGGAGATCCAGCCGAAGGGCGCGGTCCTCGCCGAGGTCACCGCGGGCTCGGCGACCACCAACCTCAACCTGCACGCCCGTCTGACCGACCACGAGCTCGTCTGCCCCGGTGAGACCAGCACCGCGCCCGCCACCGCCCGGATCCACCTCGACGACCTGTACGTCGAGCACGATCCGGCCGCCGACCGGCTGGTCCTGCGCTCGCGCCGGCTGGACGCCGAGGTGATCCCGGTCTACCTCGGCTACCTGGTCCCGATGGTGCTGCCCGAGATCCCGCGCAGCCTGCTGCTCTTCTCCCCGACCTCGCGGGTGAGCCCCCAGCTGTGGCGCGGGGTGCCCGCCTCCCCCGCGGCCGACGGCGTCTCGCGCCGTCCGAGGGTCCGGTACGGCAGCCTCGTCCTGCACCGGCGCAGCTGGACCGCCGCCCCCTCGGTGCTGCCCCGACTCCCGCCCGGTATACCCGAGTCCGAGCGGTTCCTGGAGTGGCAGCGCTGGCGCCGCCGGCACGCTCTGCCGATCCGGGTCTTCGCCCGGGTGCACCCCGAGGCCCAGGGAGCCGGCGCCCCGCTCGGAGCCGCCACCCCGCTCGGAGCCGCCACCCCGCTCGGAGCCGGCAAACCGCAGTACGTCGACTTCGCCAGCCCGCTCTCGCTCACCGCGCTGGAGGGGCTGCTGGCCGGCGGGCCCGCGCGGCTCGTGCTGGAGGAGATGCTGCCGGACGAGGAGGCCCTGCACGTGCGCTCCGACCACGGGCACCACGTCGCCGAACTGGCCCTGGAGATCATGCCCCGCGCGGAGGCCACCGCGCCCGAGCCGAGGCAGGGAGAGCCGAACCTTGACTGACCAGCGGATGGACCAGAGTGCGCCCGAGGCCGTCCCCGGAGACTGGCTGGCGCTGCACGTCTTCTACGCCGCCAGCCCGCGCCCGCTGCTGCTCCAGTGCGTCCGGCCACTGGTCGCGGAGCTGACGGAACAGGGCCTGCTCGCCGGGTACTTCTTCATCAACTACTGGCTGGAGGGCCCGCATCTGCGCCTGCGGCTGCGGCCCGCCACACCGCAGGCGTCCGAGCAGGTGCGGATGCGCGCGGAGGCGGCCGTCGCGGAGTTCCTGCGCCGTCGCCCCGCCCTCTACGAGGTGAAGGACAGCTTCTTCGCCGAGCTCTACAACACCCTCTTCGAGCTGGAGTACCGCGAGGAGGACCGCGAGCGCCTGCTCGGCCCGGACGGCCGGATGCGGCTGCGCGAGAACAACACCTTCAGTCTGGAGGTGTACGAGCCCGAGCTGGGCAAGTACGGCGGCCCGGCCGGCGTCGCCCTCGCCGAGTGGCACTTCCAGCGCTCCAGCGATCTGGTCATCGAGGCCACCCGGACGATGAACCTGCATCTGCGCACGGTGGTGCTCGGCCTCGCCGCCCAGCTGATGATGACCATGTCCGCCTGCTTCCTGCCGGAGCAGGAGGACCTGTTGGCCTTCCTCGACCGCTACCACGCCTTCTGGGACGGGGCGTTCGAGGGCACCAACTACACCGCCCGGCAGGGCTACGACCGTGCCTACCGAAGCATGGGCGACACCCTGCCGGAACGGTTCGGGGCGATCCGCTCGGCGGTCGCGGACCAGGAACCACAGCGGCTGCCGAGCCTGCTGCGCGGCTGGGCCGAGCACTGCCTGGAGCTGCGCGAGCGGGCCGGCGACCTGGCCCGCCGCGGCGAGCTGGTCTTCCGCTCCTGGGACGGCAACCGCGACCTGACCGTCACCGACCCGGCGCAGGCCCTGCCGATGCTGCTCTTCCCGTACGCGCACATGACCAACAACCGGCTCTCGGTCACGGTGCGCGACGAGGCGTTCCTCTCCTACGTCCTGGGCCGCGCGCTGCGCGAGCCGGCACCCTCGGCGGCGCCGTGAGCGAGCGTCAACTCCTGGCCCTGCGTCCCAAGGTCCGCTCCGGGCTGCGGTTCGGACGGCCGCTGCGGCGCGGCGCCGCCGAGGTCCACCTGCTGCGGGACCCTGCCGGTGACCGCCGGATGGAGATCGGGGCGAAGGAGCACTTCATCATCGCCCGGCTGGACGGCACCCGGTCGCTGGCGGAGATCGGCGAGGAGTACGCCCTGCGGTTCAGGGCCCGGCTCGGCGAACCGCAGTGGCAGCAGCTGCTGGGCCTGCTGCACGCCCGGGGACTGCTCGACGGCGCCCCGCCGCCTGTGCCCCAGGCGCCGCCCGAGCCCGCCCCCTCGACCGTGCTGGCCGGCCGGGTCCGGCTGGTGGCCGACGCGCCCGCCGTGCTGGACCGGCTGCACCGGGCGAGCGGACTCGCCCGCCGGCGCCTGTTCCTGGTACCGCTGTCGGCGCTGGTGGCGGCGCTGCTGGCCGGTGTCGCCGGCCACCTCGGCACCCTCACCGACGAGACCGCCCGACTCACCCGCCAGCCCGTCGCCCTGCTGGCGGTCGGCACCCTGCTGTGGGCGAGCCTCGCACTGCACGAGCTCGCGCACGGGCTGGTCGGGCGGGCGTTCGGCGGGCGGGTCGGCGAGATCGGCCTGCGCTGGCGGCTGCCGGTGACCTACCTGTACTGCGAGGTGGAGGACGTGCGGTTCTTCGCCCGCCGGCGCGAGCAGATCGCCACCGCCATGGCCGGGGCCCTGATGAACCTGGTCTTCCTGCTGCCGTTCTACCCCGTCTGGGCGCTGCTGCCCGCACACGCCCAGGCCAGGCCCT
This sequence comes from Kitasatospora sp. HPM-01-4, assembly GCF_051374625.1. NCBI lineage: Bacteria > Bacillati > Actinomycetota > Actinomycetes > Kitasatosporales > Streptomycetaceae > Kitasatospora > Kitasatospora sp. HPM-01-4. Next base: position 784,961 of record NZ_JBPQGP010000005.1, read on the forward strand.
TTCTGGGCGGCCTGCTGCTGCTGGGCACCGCGCTCGCGCTCGCCAACCTCCTCCCGCTGCCCCCGCTGGACGGCTACAAGGCGCTGGGGTACGCCCTGGACTGCCTCCAACTGGCCACCGAGAGCCGCCGGTTCACCGCACTGCTGGCCGTCGCGGCGCTGCGCCGCGACGCCACCGCGCTGCGCGTCTACCCGGTGCGGCTGCGTCTGGTCTACGGCGGCTACGCGCTCGGCTGCGCGCTCCTGGCCGCCGCGGTGCTCGCCGCCCTCGGCCCGCTGGGCGCCCGGCTGCTGCCGGCCCGGTTCGGCCCGGTCGCCGGGTACGCGCCCGCACTGGCCGCCGCGGCGGCGCTGGTGCTGTGGATGGCGGGCCGGGCACTGCGGGCATACCGCAAGCGGCGGGTGAACTGATGTCAGCAACGGAGAGAGAACACCGATGAGTACAGGTGACAGCCGGTCGAACGCCGCTGTGGCGCTGGACGGCGTGCGCAAGCGGTACGGGAAGGTCCAGGCGCTCGACGGAGTGTCGCTGACGGTGGAGCGAGGCGAGTTCTTCGGCATCCTCGGCCCCAACGGCGCGGGCAAGACCACACTGGTCGAGATCGTGGAGGGTCTGCGGACACCGGACGCCGGCAGCGTCAGCGTGCTGGGCGAGAGCCCCTGGCCCAGGAACACCGCCCTGCTGCGGCGCCTCGGCATCCAGACCCAGAGCTCGGCCTTCTTCACCCGGCTGACCGCCCTCGAACACCTCCGGACGGTCGCCGCGCTCTACCGCCTGGAGGCGGCCGCCGCGCGGCGCGCCCTCGATCTGGTGGACCTCGGGGAGCAGGCCGACAGCCGGGTGGACAACCTCTCCGGCGGCCAGCGCCAGCGTCTGGCTCTGGCCACCGCGCTCATCCACGAGCCGGAGCTGATCTTCCTGGACGAGCCGACCGCCGCCCTCGACCCGGCCGCCCGGCGCTCGCTCTGGGAGGTGCTCCGGGCCCTGAAGGGGGACGGCCGGACCATCGTCTACACCACCCACCACCTGGACGAGGCCGAGGCGCTGTGCGACCGGGTGGCGATCATCGCCCGGGGCTCCGTGCTCGCGGTGGACAGCCCCCACAACCTGGTCAGGTCGCTGGCCGCCCCCACCCGGCTGCTGGTCCCGGCCCACCGGATCACGGTCGAGGACGCGCGGCGCCTGGCCGGTGTCGACCAGGTGACCGTCGAGGCGGGTGAGGTGGTGATCTCCACCAGGACCGTCAACCAGGTGCTGGTCGCGCTCGGCGGTCTGGTCGACCTGGAGGAGATCCAGACCCGCACCGCGACCCTTGAGGACGCCTACCTGGAACTGACCGGAACGGAGCACCACTCGTGACCGCCTACACCGCCATGACCAGGGCCAGCTACCTCGCCTACGTCCGCGACCGCACCTCGGTGATCTTCACCTTCGCCTTCCCCCTGGTCTTCCTGGTGGTCTTCGGGCTGATCTTCCAGGGCCAGTCCGTCAACGGCGGTCTGTCGTACATCAACTACATCGCCCCCGGCGTACTCTCCTGGGGCATCGGCAACGCGGCGCTGTTCGGGGTCGCCTTCACCCTGATGCACTGGCGCCGCGACGACCTGCTGCGGCTCATCTGGCGCACCCCCACCCCGCTGCCCACCGTCCTCGGCGCCCGCTACGCGGTGGCCCTGGGCACCGGTCTGATCCAGGCGCTGCTCTTCACCGCCGTCGCCCTGGCCGCCTTCGGCCTGCACCTCTCGGGCTCCTGGCCGCTCGCGCTGCCGGTGCTGGTGTTCGGCATCACCGCCTTCGCCGCGCTCGGCCTGGTGGTCGGCACCCTGGCCAACACGCCCGAGGCGGTGGCCGCGATCGCCAACTGCGTGATGGTCCCGATGGCCTTCCTCTCCGGCGCGTTCTACCCGATCGACCTGATGCCCGGTTGGCTGAAGAGCCTCTCCCGCGCGCTGCCGCTGCGCTACTTCGACGAAGGGGTCACCGACGCCATCGGCGGGCGCGGCGGGATCGGCCTCCCCGCCCTGGACTGCGCCGCACTGGCCGGCTTCACCCTGCTCTTCGCCCTGCTGGCCACCAAGACCTTCCGCTGGAGCAACCGGTCATGACCACTCCCACCACCGCCGAAGCCTCCTTCGGGGCGGCCGGGGAGCGGCTGGAGCGCCGCCTCGCCGAGCGTGCCGCGGCCTGTGCGGAGCCCCCACCCCTGGTAGCCGTCCTCGGCGGCAGGGATCTGCTGCGTCCCGAGCCGGCCGACAGGGCCCGGCACCGCGCCGGGGCCACCGTCCACCTCACCGCGCAGGCGGTCCTGGTCGGTCCCTGGGGCGGCGGCCCCGACGCCCCGCAGGCCTGTGGCACCTGTCTGGCCATGCGCTGGCAGCGCCTGCGCAGCCGCACCGAACGCGAGGCCCTGGAGACCGGCCTGGCGACCACCCTGGTCGGCCCCGAGCTGCCGCCGCTGCCGGACTACGCCGTCGACGCGGTCTGGGCACTGCACCGGCTGGCCGCTTCGGAGGCGAGTGCCCGAAATACCGCACTTCCCCAGGTCTCCCGGCTCGATCTGGAGACGCTCCGGGTGCAGACCGTACCGCTGCTCGCCGAACCGCTCTGCCCGTCCTGCGCGGCCGCGCGCGGCGACGGGCCCGGGGAGGAGCCGGTGCTGCCGCTCGTCCCCCGGCCCAAGCCGGCCCCGGACACCCGCCGGCTGCGCCCGGCGTCCTCCTATCCGCTGCCCGAAGCCGCGCTGGCCAACCCGGTCTGCGGGGTGCTCGGCGCGGGCACCTGGTCCGACGTCGTCTCGCCGACCACCGCGCCCGTGGCCGGCAGTGTCTTCATGCGCGGCTACGCCGGGCTCACCGACGTCACCTGGAGCGGCCAGGCCAACTCCTTCCGCGCCAGCCGTGCGCTGGCCTTCCTGGAGGGCCTGGAGCGTTACGCCGGCACCCACCGCCGCAGCGGCGCACCGATGCTGACCGACTCCTACACCAACCTGGCCGGCGCCGCGCTCGACCCGCGCGAGTGCGGACTGTACGCACCGCGGACCTACCGCGAGGACCCGATGCTCGGCCCCTTCGACCCCGACCGGCCGATCCCGTGGGTCCGGGGCTACTCGCTGCGGGACGAGCGTCCCATCCTGGTCCCCGCCCGGCTCTGCTACTACAGCGCGGGGGTGACGGCCGACAACTTCGTCTTCGAGTGCTCCAACGGCTGCGCCATCGGCAGCTGTCTGGAGGAGGCGGTCCTCTTCGGCCTGCTCGAACTGATCGAGCGGGACGCCTTCCTGCTCGGCTGGTACGGCAACGCGGCGCTGCCCGAGATCGACCTGGCCTCCAGCGCGGGCCCCGCTCTGCGGGCCATGCTGGACCGGGCCGCCCTGCAGGGCTACGACGTCCATGCCTTCGACAACCGGGTGGACCTGGCCGTCCCGGTGGTGACCGCGCTCGCGGTGCGCCGCGACGGCGGCCCCGGCACGCTGGCCTTCGCGGCGGCCGCGGGCTTCGAGCCGGAGGACACCGTCGAGTCGGCCGTCGCCGAGATCCTCACCTACATCCCGCACCTGCCCGGCCAGGTACGCGAGCGGCCGGCCGAACTGGCCGCGATGGCCGAGGACTTCGACCTGGTGCGCCGACTGCCCGACCACGCGGCACTGTTCGGCCTGCCGCGGATGGCCCGCCACGCCCGCAGCTACCTGGAGCCGACCGCACCCGCCCGGCCCGCCGCCGAGCTCTACGCCGACTGGACCGAGCGGCGCCCGCGCACCCTCGACCTGCTCGACGATCTGCTGTTCTGCCGCGACGAGTTGGTCCGGGCCGGGTTCGACGTGATCGTCGTCGACCAGACCTCGCCCGAGCAGCGGCGCCTGGGCCTGCGCACGGTCTGCACGCTGGTGCCCGGCCTGCTGCCGATCGACTTCGGCTGGCCGCGCCAGCGCGCCCTGCGGATGCCCCGGCTGCGCACCGCGCTGCGGCGGGGCGGTCTGCGCGCGAGGGACCTGACCGAGGACGAACTGCGCCTGGTCCCGCACCCGTTCCCGTGACGGCCGGTGGCCCTGCGCCCCGAGGGCGGAGGGCCACCGGTGAACCGCTCGCCGGATCAGGCGGTGCAGCTGGTGGTGCTGGTGGTGCTGGAGCAGGTGCTGGTGCTGGAGCAGCTGGTGGAGGAGCCCAGCATGACCTCGCTGGTGTCCGAGTAGTCGCTGATCTCGAAGGTCTCCGACTCCAGGTTCAGGATCTCCTCGGCGAGCGAGGCAAGGGAGGTGTCAGCCATGGGAATTCCTTCCGGCGCAGGGGACCGGCCCGGCCACGACGGCCAAACCGGCGGAGCGGAGCGGGCGGCGCTCACGCGAACCCCCGCCCTCCGGACACCAGTTCTATCGCGTGCCGCTGGCGGTTCCGGGTGCGCCGTACTGACAACTCACTGACAACCCGACGGATCCCCGAGGAGCCCCGCCCGATGACCTCCCTCGTCCCCACCGCCGCCGACCTGGCCCGGGCCGCCGAGCTCTACCTGGACCTGCACCGCCATCCGGAGCTCTCCGGCGCCGAGGAGCGCACCGCGGGCCGCTTCGCCGACCGGCTGGCCGCCGTCGGCTACCGGGTGACCAGGGGCATCGGCGGCCACGGCGTGGCCGCGGTGCTGCGCAACGGCGACGGACCGGTGGTGCTGCTGCGCGCTGAGCTGGACGCGCTACCGGTGGCGGAGCGCACCGGTCTGCCCTACGCCAGCACCGCGACGGGCAGGACGGCCGACGGCCGGACCGTCCCGGTGATGCACGCCTGCGGCCACGACGTCCACCTGGCCTGCGCCGCCGGGGCCGCGGCCGCGCTGGCCGAGGCCAGGACCCGGTGGCGCGGCACCGTACTGGTGGTCGGCCAGCCGGCCGAGGAGACCCTGACCGGTGCCAGGGCGATGCTGGCGGACGGGCTCTACCGGCGCTTCGATCCGCCCTCGGTGGTCCTCGCCCAGCACACCGCGCCGCTGCCCGCCGGGATGGTCGCCCACGGGCGGGGTCCGGTGACGGCCGGCAGCCGTACCCTGCGGGTGGTGATCCACGGCCGGGGCGGCCACGCCGGGGCGCCCCAGCTGGCGGTGGACCCGGTGGTGGCCGCCGCCTCGGTCGTCCTTCGGCTCCAGTCGATCGTCTCCCAGGAGACCGGCCCGGCCGAGCAGTTGGTGGTCACCGTGGGTTCCCTGGAGGCGGGTGGCCAGGGCAACGTGATCCCCGACCGGGCCACCCTGAGCGTGACCGTGCGGGGCTTCACCGATCAGATCCTGGAGCGGGCCACGGCGGCCGTGCAGAGGATCGTCCGGGGCGAGGCGGCGGCCTCGGGCTGCCCCCGGGAGCCGGAGATCGAGGAGGTCTCCCGTTCGGGCGTCAACACTCCCGACCCCTTGCTCTCCCAGGCCGTGCGTACGGCGCATGAGGAGCTGTTCGGGGCGGAGCGGGTCGCCGACTGGCCGCCGGCCCTGGCCACCGAGGACTTCGCGCTGTTCGGAGCGGCCGGGGAACAGCTGCACGGGGTGGCCGGCATCAGGACGGCGTACTGGATGCTCGGGATGGTGGGCCCCGACCAGTGGGCGGCGGCTCCCGGTACCGGAGCGGCACAGAAGCTGGCCGCGCTGCCCGCCAACCACTCGCCGGAGTTCCGCCCCCATGTCGGTCTCACCCTCAGGACCGGTATCTCCGCGCTGCTCTCGGCGGCCACCGCCTGCCTCGGACGGGGGTAGGCGGAGGGCGGCGGCCCGTAGTCCGGGGAACCCCGCGCCGGCTGTCCGCGACCGCGCACACGCGTCCTCTCCGCGTTCCGGAATACCTGACTCGGCGTCATGTTCCTTGCAGTGCGGTTGAAGGGGTGACAGAGGCAACCTGGTGTGCGCTACATTGGCATGCGCACGAAATGTGAGCTTAACCTGGCACGCAGTGACACCGGCTATCGTCGCCGGTGAGCCGGAACGCCGCAAGCCCGCACCGGCACCTCCCTGCGTCCTCGGGAGCCGTTTCGCAGCTCAGCCGCTCAGCAGCCCAGCCGCTCAGTAGCCCCGCATCTCAGTAGCCCCGCCGCTCAGTAGCCCCGCCGCTCAGCAGTCCGCAGCTCAGCAGCTCCGGAACGCCATGTCCGGAGTACGGATCGTCCTCGCACGTCCTCTGTTGCTCCGCGACCCCCACCGGAGAGTCCATGCGGCCCACCTCTCAACTTGCCGATCTCATCATCGGGATCACCCCGTTCCAGGAGCCGGACGCCCGTCTCGCCGCGGCGGTGTGCCGTGCGGGCGGGACGGGGGTCCTGGATCTCGGCACCGGCGACCGCCGGTCCCGGGAGGAGCTCGCCCGCCTGCGCGAGTGGGCGCCAGGCCCGTTCGGCATCCGGGTGGGCCAGGACTGCCGGATCTCCCCCGAGGAGCTGGATCTCACCTGCGGCGGCCTTCCGCACACCGTCCTGCTGGCCGCCGCACCTCCCGAGTGGCTGTCCGCCGCCCTGCCGGCCCGCGGCCACCGGGTGCTGGTCGAGGTGACCGACCTGGAGCAGGCCCGGGAGGCCGTCCAGGCGGGGGCCTGCGGACTGATCGCCCGAGGCTGTGAAAGCGGCGGCCGGGTCGGCGAGTTGAGTACGTTCGTGCTGCTGCAGCAGCTGCTGGCCGAACCCGGTCTCGAACTGCCGGTGTGGGCCTGCGGCGGTATCGGCGTCCACACCGCGGTGGCGGCGGTGGCCGGCGGTGCGGTCGGCGTGGTCCTGGACAGCCAGCTCGCACTGCTCGAAGAGTCCTCGGTCGGCGAGCAGGCCGCCGCGGCGGTGCGGGGCATGGACGGCTCCGAGACGGTCCTGGTCGACGGGCGCCGCGTCCTGCGCCGAAGGCAGCCGGGCCCGCTCGGTCCGGCTTCGGATCCCACTTATCTGACTGTAGGTCAGGACGGCTTTCTCGCAGCGGAATTCGCCGACCGATGGGGCACCGCAAGACGCGCCGTGGCCGCCGTACGGGACGCGGTACTCGACGGCCTGCGAGCACTGGCGGCACCGGGTGCCACCACGGCACTGCTCGGAGCGGACGCGCCGCTGAGCAGGACTCTCGGCACCGAACTGCCGGTCGCCCAGGGCCCGATGACCCGGGTCAGCGACCAGCCGGGCTTCGCGGCCGCGGTGGCCGGGGCGGGTGCGCTGCCGTTCGTGGCACTGGCCCTGGCCGGCCCGGAGCAGGCCCGCGAACTGCTCGCCGAGACCGCCGGTGCCCTCGGCGAACGCCCGTGGGGGGTCGGGGTGTTGGGCTTCGCCCCGGAGGAGGTGCGAGGCGCCCAGCTGGCCGAGGTGCTGGCGGCACGGCCCAGCCACGCGGTGATCGCCGGCGGACGCCCCTCCCAGGCCCGCACACTGGAGGAGGCGGGTATCCGCACCTTCCTGCACGTCCCCTCCCCCGGCCTCTTGCGCCAGTTCCTGGCGGACGGCGCGCGCCGGTTCGTCTTCGAGGGCGCCGAGTGCGGCGGCCATGTCGGCCCACGGCACAGCTTTCCGCTGTGGGAGGCGCAGCTGGCGGTGCTGACGGAGTTCCTGGACGGCGCGGCTCCCGGTGCCCGGCCGGAGCTCGAGGTGCTCTTCGCCGGCGGCGTGCACGACGAGCGTTCGGCGGCGATGGTGGCGGCGATGGCCGCGCCGCTGGCCGGGCGCGGGGTGGCCGCGGGCGTCCTGATGGGAACGGCCTACCTGTTCACCGAGGAGGCGGTGGACTGCGGGGCGGTGCAACCGCCGTTCCAGCGGCAGGTGTTGGCGGCGCGCGGGACCGAGCTGCTGCAGACCGCGCCCGGCCACGCCACCCGGTGCGTACCGAGCCCGTTCACCGCCGAGTTCGCCCGGGAGCGGGAGCGGCTGCGGGCCCGGGGTGTGCCGGACCGGGAGAGCTGGGAGCGGCTGGAGCGGCTGAACGTCGGGCGGCTGCGGATCGCGGCCAAGGGCGTGGACCGGGTCGCGGGTGATCTGGTCGGGGTGGACGAGCGGGAGCAGCTGGCCCGGGGGATGTTCATGGCCGGCCAGGTGGCCGTACTGCGCTCGGCCACCACGACGCTGGCCGCGCTGCACACCGCGGTGAGCACCGGTGCCGCCGCCTTCCTCGCCGACCGGGCCGAGGAGGTGAGCGGACGGCTCGACCCGCGGCCCCGCCCGGCACAGGAGCCGGAGCCGCTGGACATCGCGGTGATCGGGATGGCCGGGATGTTCCCGCAGGCGCCCGACCTGCCCGCGTTCTGGGCCAACATCCTGGCCGGGGTGGACGCGGTGACCGAGGTACCGGCCGAGCGCTGGGACCCGGCGCTGTACCACTCGCCGGACGGCGCGCCCGGCACCACACCGTCCAAGTGGGGCGGGTTCCTGCCGCCGATCCCCTTCGATGCGCTGAGCTACGGCATCCCGCCGTCCGCGCTCGGCAGCATCGAGCCGGTGCAGCTGCTGGCGCTGGAGGCGGCGCGCCGGGCCCTGACGGACGCCGGGTACGACGCGGGTGCGGGCGGCCGGCCCTTCGACCGGTCCCGGACGGGCGTGGTGTTCGGCGCGGAGGCGGGCAGTGACCTGTCCAACGCCGGGGTGCTCACGACGGTGCTGCCGTCCTACCTCGGCACGGTGCCCGAGGCGCTCGCCGACCAGCTGCCCCGGCTCACCGAGGACTCCTTTCCCGGCATGCTGGCCAACGTCATCTCGGGCCGGATCGCCAACCGGCTCGACCTCGGCGGCGCCAACTTCACCGTGGACGCGGCCTGCGCCTCCTCGCTGGCCGCGCTGGACGTGGCCTGCAAGGAGCTGGTCCAGGGCTCCGCCGACCTGGTCCTGTGCGGCGGCGCCGACCTGCACAACGGGATCAACGACTTCCTGCTCTTCTCCTCGGTGCACGCACTCTCTCCGACCGGCCGGTCCCGCCCCTTCGACGCCTCGGCGGACGGGATCGCGCTCGGCGAGGGCGTGGCCTGCCTGGTGCTGAAGCGGCTGGCGGACGCGGAACGGGACGGCGACCGGATCTACGCCGTGGTCAAGGGCATCGGCAGCGCCAGTGACGGCCGTTCGCTCGGCCTGGTCGCGCCGCGCCCGGAGGGCCAGCGGGCGGCGCTGGAACGCGCGTACCGAGGCGCCGGGGTCAGCCCGGCCGAGGTCGGGCTGCTGGAGGCGCACGGCACCGGCACGGTGGTCGGCGACCGCACCGAACTGACCACCCTGGTCCAGGTGTTCACCGAGGCCGGGGCGGCGCCGGAGAGCTGCGCACTCGGTTCGGTGAAGTCGCAGATCGGACACACCAAGTGCGCCGCCGGACTGGCCGGGCTGATCAAGACCGCGCTGGCTCTGCACACCGGGGTCAGGCCGCCCACCCTGCACCTCACGCGGCCCAACCCCGCCTGGCAGGAGGGGCGGACGCCGTTCGGCTTCCACACCGAGGCCGGCCCGTGGGCCGTGCCGCCGGCCGAACGAGTCGCCGGGGTGAGCGCGTTCGGCTTCGGCGGCACCAACTTCCATGCGGTGCTGAGCGGTTACGGCGGACCACCGCCGGTGCACGGTCTGCAGGAGTGGCCGGCCGAGCTGTTCACCTTCCACGGCGCCGACCGCGAGCGCGCGCTGCGCGGGGTGGGCGAACTGCTCCGGCTGGCCGAGGCCGAGGACGCGCCCTGGCGGCTGCGCGACCTCGCCCTGGCCGCCTCCCGCCGGGCGGAGTCGGCGCACGGGCCGGTGCAGGTGGCGGTGGTCGCCGCGGACCGGGCGGAGCTGGCCGGGCTGCTGCGCCGCGCGCTGGCCGGGGAGCACGATCCGGCGGCCGGGCTGCACCTGGCCGAGCGGGGCGAGGCGGACCCGGGTGCGGTGGCCTTCCTCTTCCCCGGGCAGGGCAGTCAGCGGCCGGGGATGTTCGCGGAGCTGTTCGCGGCCTTCCCGGGTGTGCAGCGCCATCTGCACCGGGACTACGCGCGGGTGCTCTACCCCCCGGCGGCCTTCACCCCCGAGGCGCGGGAGCGGCGGCGCGAGGCCGTCACCGACACCGTGGTCGCCCAGCCGGTGCTGGGCATGGCCGGGCTGGCCGCGTACGAGCTGCTGGGGCTGGCCGGGGTGCGTCCGCAGCTGGCCGGCGGCCACAGCTACGGCGAACTGGTCGCACTGTGCGTGGCGGGGGCGCTGGCGGCCGAGGACCTTCCGGTGCTCAGCGCCGAGCGGGCGCGGGCGATCGTGGACAGCATCGGTGCGGGTGCCGATCCCGGGGCGATGGCCGCGGTCACGGCGGGCGCCGAGGAGGTGGAGCACGTCCTGCGGGCGGCGGGGCTGTCCGGCCGGGTGGTGGCGGCCAACCGCAACGCGCCCCGGCAGACGGTCGTCTCCGGGCCGACCGGGGAACTGCTCGCCGCCGTCGAGGAGTTGCGCGGGGCCGGGTACGGCGCCAAGCGGCTGCCGGTCGCCTGCGCCTTCCACAGCCCGCTGGTGGCGGGGGCCGGAGAGCGGTTCGCCGCGGCACTGGCGCGCCACACCGTGCGGGCACCGGAGTTCCCCGTCTGGTCGAACCGCACGGCGAGCGCCTACCCGGCGGACGCGGCCGCGGTACGGGCCGGGCTCGCCGCGCAGATCGGCGCACCCGTGCGGTTCGCGGAGCAGATCGAGGCGATGTACCGGGCGGGTGCCCGGGTCTTCGTCGAGGCCGGACCGGGGTCGGTGCTGACGGGGCTGGTGACGTCGGTCCTCGGGGACCGGCCGCACCGGGCCGTACCACTCGAGGGCCGCCGCCGGGGACTGCCCGGATTCCTGGACGCCCTGGCCGAGCTGGCCGTCGCGGGCGTGCCGGTGCGGACCGGCCGGCTGCTGCGCGGCCGGGACGCGGTGGACGCGGGCCGGGCACGGGCGCCGCGCCGGCCCGGCTGGACGGTGGACGGGCAGCTGGTGCGGACCGCTGCCGGAGAACTGCTGCCCGGTGCGCTCGCACCGGCCCGACTCGTACCGGAGACCCTCGTGACCACGCAGGTACCGCAGCCCGACGACGCACAAGCGCTCATCGCCGACTTCCTGCGCAGCAGCCGCGAGCTGATCGCGGCCCAGCGGGACGTCCTGCTCAGCTACTTCGGCGGGCCCGGCGCCGCACCGGCCGCGCCCGCGCAGGCACCCCTGCCCGCACCGGCGTACGCACTGCCGGCGGCCGTGACCGCGCCCGAGCCGGCCGACGCCGCCCCGCAGCCCCCGGCGGCCACAGAGCCGGCCGGGCGTGAACCGGTGGACCTCATGGCCGCCGTGGTGTCCGTGATCAGCGAACGCACCGGCTACCCGGCCGACATGATCGAACCCGGCCTCGACCTGGAGGCCGATCTCTCGATCGACTCCATCAAGCGCACCGAGATCATCGGCCGGCTGGCACGCCGGCTCGGCGAGGCGGACGGCGAGCTCGCCGAGCTCACCGACGAGGAACTGGAAGAGCTCTCCCGGGCCCGCACCGCCGCCGCCATCACCGACTGGCTCTCCACCCGGCTCACCGGCCCCGCTCCGACTCCGACTCCGACTCCGGCACCGGCACCGGCACCGGCCGAGGAGGCGCCGCTCACCGCCGTCCCCGGCCACGAGCCGGTCCGGCTGGTCTTCACCACCACCGAGCTGGCGGAGCCTCCCTCCGCACCCGGCACGCTGGCCGGCCGCCGCTTCGCCCTGCTCGGCGAGGACGGCACCGGGGTCCGCGACGCCCTGGCCGCCCGGCTCGCCTCGGCCGGGGCCGAGCCGCTGACCTTCGGCGCCGGACACGAACTGTCCGATGCGGACGGGCCGTTGGACTCAGTCGTGCTGCTCGACCCGCTCTCCCCACACGGTGCTCCGGTGCTGCCCGATCAGGTTCCCGTGCTGCGGGCGGCGCTGGCGACCGCCCCGGCCCGGCTGCTCGCCGCCCGCACCTCGCCCGAGGCCGACACCTCCCGGGCGGCCGGACTGCGCGGGCTCTTCCGCACCCTGGCCCGGGAGTACCCACGCTGCGTCACCCGGCTGGTGGAGCTCGGCGAGGGCCGATCCGCCGAGGAGGCGGCGGACCTGCTGCTCGCCGAGCTGCGGGCGGACGACCCCGAGCCCGTCGTGCTGCGCGCGGCCGGCCGGGCGGCGCCGGCCCTGACGGAGTCCGGCCTCGGCGTGCTGGGCAGCACCGGTGCGGGCCCGGCCGGGGAGGGTGCGGCGGAGGCGGAGGCGCTCGGGCTCGACCGGGACTCCGTGGTGCTGCTGGTCGGCGGCGCGCGGGGCATCGCCGCCCGGTTCGCGGCGACGCTCGCCTCCGCCGCCCGCTGCCGTCTGGAGCTGCTCGGCCGCACCGCGGTGCCCGAGGGCCCGGAGGACCCTGCGACCGCCGCCGCTTCTGACCGGGCGGCGCTGCGCGCCGTGCTGGCCCGGCAGGGCGTACCGCTGTCGCAGGTCGACCGCACCGCCTCCGGCCTGCTCGCCGCACGTGAAGTCGCCTCCACCCTGGAGGAGTTGTCCGCACTCGGCGCCCAGGCCCGGTACCGCTCGGTGGACGCGGCGGAAGGGGCCGCGCTGCGCCAGGCGGTCAAGGAGACCTACACCGAGTACGGCCGGCTGGACGGCGTGGTGTTCGCGGCCGGCGTGATCGAGGACCGGATCCTCGCCGAGAAGGACCCCGAGTCCTTCCGCCGGGTCTTCGCCACCAAGGCCGACGGTGCCCGGGCGCTGCTGGACGCGCTGGCCGACCTGCCCGGCGGGCCCCGGTTCACCGTCCTGTTCGGCAGTATCGCCGCCGCCCTGGGCAACCGTGGGCAGGCGGACTACGCGGCGGCCAACGACGCACTGGAGGAGCTCGGCGCCCGCTGGGCGGACCGTACCGGCCTGCGGGCACTGACCGTGCACTGGGGGCCCTGGGCACCGTCGGGCCCGCACGGCGGGATGGTCTCGCCCGAACTCGCCGAGGACTACGCCAGGCGCGGCGTCAGGCTGATCGACCCGGAGGCCGGCACGCGGGCCCTGCTGCGTGAACTCGCCTGGGGCGAACCGTCGGTGCAGTCCGTGGTCTACACTGCCTCGGGCTGGTGAGGGACGCGATGCGGGTCGACGGACGGCCGCCGGCGGCCGTGGTCGGCATGGCGGTGCTGCTGCCCGGCGCACCCGACCTGGCAGCCTACTGGCGGAACCTGGTCGAGGGGGTGGACGCGATCACGGACGTCCCCGAGGGGCGCTGGGACGCGGACTACTACGATCCGGCGGCGGCCGCCGGACCGGCCTCGGCGGACCGGCTCTACTGCAGGCGCGGCGGCTTCGTGGACGCCCTGGCGGAGGTGCAGCCGACCAGGTTCGGTCTGATGCCCAGCTCGGTGCCGGGCACCGAGCCCGACCAGCTGATCGCGCTGCAGGTCGCCGCCGAGGCGATCGCCGACGCCGGCGGAGCGGACCGGCTGCCCGACCGCGACCGGGTCGGTGTGGTGCTGGGCCGCGGCGGCTATCTCACTCCGGGCCTGGCCCGGCTCGACCAACGGGTGCGCGGCGCGCACCAGTTGGTGCGCACCCTCGGAGAGCTGATCCCGGAACTGACGCCAGGTCAACTCGACCGGGTGCGCGCCGCGTTCACGGAGCGGCTGGGCCCGGTGAGGCCCGAGTCGGCGATCGGCCTGGTCCCCAACCTCGCCGCCTCCCGGCTGGCCAACCGGCTGGACCTGCGCGGCCCCGCGTACACCGTGGACGCCGCCTGTGCCTCCTCGTTGGTCGCGGTGGACCAGGCGGTCGGTGAACTGGCCAGTGGCCGCTGCGATCTGGTGCTGGCCGGCGGCGTGCACCACTGCCACGACGTCACGCTGTGGAGCGTCTTCGCGCAGCTGCGGGCGCTCTCACCGAGCCAGCGGATCCGGCCCTTCCACCGGGGCGCCGACGGCATCCTGATCGGCGAGGGCACCGGCGTGGTGGTGCTCAAACGGCTCGCCGACGCCGAGCGCGACGGCGACCGTATCTACGCGGTGATCCGTGGCACCGGTGTGGCGAGCGACGGCCGCACGGCGGGCCTCGCCGCCCCCGATCCCGGTGGTCAGAGCCGGGCGGTCAGGGCCGCCTGGCAGGCGGCCGGCCTCGATCCGTCAGCGCCCGGGTCGATCGGCCTGTTGGAGGCGCACGGGACCGCCACCCCGGCCGGTGACACGGCCGAACTGGCCACCCTGGCAGAGGTGTTCGGCCCGACCCCGGCGGGCGGCGGGCGGGCGGTGCTCGGCTCGGTCAAGTCGATGATCGGGCACACCATGCCCGCGGCGGGTGTGGCCGGACTGGTCAAGGCAGCGCTGGCGGTCCACCACGGGATGCTGCTGCCCACCCTGCACTGCGAGGACCCGCACCCCGCGCTGGCGGCCACCCGGTTCCGTACCGTGGACACCGCCCGGCCGTGGGAGACCGTGAACCGGCCGCGCCGGGCGGCCGTCAACGCCTTCGGCTTCGGCGGGATCAACGCCCATGTGGTGCTGGAACAGGCGCCCGGCGGCGGTTCGGCCCCGCCTCCGCCGCCGGGGCCCGTCCGGCGGACCTCCGCCTCGGGCGGCCGGGGAGACTCCCAGGGGATCGGGGCTCCGCTTGACCGAAGCGTACGAGGGCATCTGGGTGACCGGCCGTCCGTCCAGGGACAGCCGGCCCCGTCCGGGGATGCCCTCGCCGCTCCCCGAGCCCCTGCCGAAGAACCCGACCGCCCGCAAGGAGCGGGCCCGACAGGATCGGCCGGCCCGACCCCCGCCACCGTCACCGTCACCGAACCCGAGCGGGTGCTGCGGCTGGCCGCCGACGGCCCTGAGCAGCTGGCCGCCCTGCTGACGGAGGACGACCGGGTCGTGCTGGCGGCCGGCCTGCCGGATCGGGCGGTGCCCGCGCCGCGCTGCCGGCTGGCGATCGTGGACCCGACTCCCAAGCGGCTGGCGCTGGCCCGCCGTGCGGTGGCCCGGGGGCGGGCCTGGCGGGGGCGCGGTGACGTCTGGTTCGCACCCGAGCCGCTGCTGGGCGAGGAAGCGAAGGCGCTGGGCCGGGTGGCGTTCCTCTTCCCGGGCCTGGAGAGCGAGTTCGCGCCGCGCGTGGACGATGTCGCCGAACACTTCGCCCTGCCCCTCCCCGACCTGGCGGCCGGCGGCGCCATGGGATCGGACCCGGCGGGCGGTATCGGGCGGCACGGCGTCGGCGTGGTCGGCGTCGGCCGGCTGCTCGACGCCGCGCTGCGCCGCATGGGCATCGGACCGGACGCGGTCGCGGGGCACAGTGTCGGCGAGTGGACCGCCATGATCGCAGGCGGCCTCTTCTCCGGCGCGGAGGTGGACTCCTTCCTCTCCTCCTTCGACCCCGACGCACTGCGCGTTCCCGGTCTCGCCTTCGCCGCGCTCGGCGCCTCGGCGGAGCGGGTGCTCGAGGCGCTGGCGACCGTGGACGGCCTGGCGGAGATCGTGCTGTCGCACGACAACGCGCCGCAGCAGTCGATCGTCTGCGGGCCCGAGGAACCGGTCGGGCGACTGGTCCGGTGGTTCCGGGCGCGCGGTGTGCTCGGCCAGGTACTGCCGTTCCGGTCCGGATTCCACACCCCGATGCTGAGCCCCTACCTGGAGCCGATCCGACAGTCCGCGGAGCGCTTCACCCTGCACCCAGCGGGCATTCCGGTCTGGTCCGGCACCACGGCCGCGCCGTTCCCGGCCGGGCAGGACGGGATCCGGGCGCTGTTCGTCCGCCATCTGCTGGAGACGGTGCGGTTCCGGCCACTGGTGGAGGCGCTGTACGCGGACGGTTTCCGGGCCTTCGTCCAGGTGGGTACCGGGCAGTTGGGCTCGCTGGTCGGCGACACGCTGCACGGCCGGGACCACCTGGTGGTCGCCGCCAACGTGCCGCACCGCCCGGGGATCTCCCAACTGCGCTGTGTGGCCGCGGCGCTGTGGAGCATCGGCGCGGAGCCCGACCCGGCGGTGCTGCGCGCGCAAGCGCGGGCCGGCGCCTCCGCGGCGGCCCGGTCGCACCCCGCGGTCCCGCTGGACCTGAGCGGCGCGCTGGTGTCGCTGGACACGGCCACGCTGGGCTCACTCCGGGCCGAACTCGCCCGGTCCCGCGGGGCCGTCCCGACGCCGGCCGGCCCGCCCGCTCCCCCGGCTGCTCCCATGCCCGCCGGCCCGGCGGCGGACCTCACGGCGCTCGCCGACCGCTTCCCGCTCGCGGGCGAACTCGACGCCCTGCTGCGGGACACCGCGCGGACCGCCGCCGACCTGATCACCGCCGCGCGGCACGCCGGACGGGCCGCGCCACCGCCGCCATCACTCACGTCCGCGCCACCGTTCCGTGCGTCCACGCCACCATCCGGCCTGTCCGCCCCACCGAACCACGCATACGCGTCGCCGCCCGCGCCCGCCCGCCCCGTCGGTGGCCGCCACACCAGTCGGCTGCGCGTCTGCACCCTCACCATGCCCTACCTGCTCGACCACTGCTTCTTCCAGCAGCGCCCCGGCTGGCCCGACGTGGCCGACCGCTGGCCGGTCGTCCCGGCCACCACGATCGTGCAGCACCTGATGGACGCGGCCGAGCGGGCACGGCCGGGGCAGGTGGCCGTCGCCGTCCACGACCTGCGGTTCGGGCAGTGGGTACCGGCCGCGGAACCACTGGACGTGGAGATCACCCTCCAGGAGCTGGGACCCGACCGTCTCACCGGCAACTTCGGCGAATACGCCCAGGGAACAGTGGAATTGACGGACAGTCACAGCGGCTCCCCAGAACCCTGGCCGATCGACCCGGCGGACGAGCGGAGGCCCGAACTGACCGCCGCCGGGCTGTACCAGGAGCGATGGATGTTCCACGGCCCGGCGTTCCAGGGCCTGACCGAACTGACGGCGATCGGCGACACCCACGTCCGAGGGGTGATCACCGCCCCCGCTGCCCCCGGCGCGCTGCTGGACAACGTCGGCCAGCTGCTCGGCTACTGGATCATGGCCACCCGCACCGAGCGCACCGTCGTCTTCCCCGTCGGCATGCGCCGGCTGCGGTGGTACGGACCTCCTCCGCCGCCCGGCACCGAACTGGACTGCCGGATCCGGATCACCGCCCTCAGCGACACCATCCTCGAAGCCGACGCCCAACTGGTCAGCGAAGGCGCGGTCCTGGCGGAGGTGAGCGGCTGGCAGGACCG
This sequence comes from Kitasatospora sp. HPM-01-4, assembly GCF_051374625.1. Taxonomy (NCBI): domain Bacteria; kingdom Bacillati; phylum Actinomycetota; class Actinomycetes; order Kitasatosporales; family Streptomycetaceae; genus Kitasatospora; species Kitasatospora sp. HPM-01-4. Next base: position 802,058 of record NZ_JBPQGP010000005.1, read on the forward strand.
CCGTTTCGACAGCGACCCCATCACCCGACCGGTGGAACGCCGCCCCGGACACAACACCCTCTCCACCGCACAGCCCGGCGGATGGACACTGCTGCACGAGCACTGGCCCGACCTGGCCTCCCGTGACCTGATCATGCGCAACCACCTGGGCTCCGCCGAACGGGAGCGCTACCACCGCCAGCCGCCGCGCGGCCGGCGCGGCTGGCTGCTGGGCCGGATCGCCGTCAAGGACGCCGTCCGGCGGTGGCTCTGGGACCACGGCGAGGGCCCGGTGTTCCCCGCCGAGATCCAGGTGTGGAACGAGGCGAGCGGCCGTCCCCGCGTCACCGGGGCGCACGGCCGCGCGCTCCCGGCTCTCGACGTCTCGCTCGCCCATAGCGCCGAGGCGGCCGTCGCGCTGGTCCGGGAGGCCGGGGAAGGCTCGGGCGGAGTGGGCATCGACCTGGAGGAGGTCACCGACAGCGCGCCGAGAGATCTGCGGGTCGCACTCGGCCCGGCCGAACTCGACCTGCTCGCCGCCTGCCGCGCGGCCGATCCGGACGCCGGCTCCGAGGCGCTCTGGTTCACCCGGTTCTGGGCCGCCAAGGAGGCGGTGGCCAAGGCCGAGGGCACCGGACTGCGCGGCCGGCCAAGGGAGTTCGCGATCGTCTCCGCCGGGCCCGGCACCCTGCTGGTCCGAGTCGCCGGGCCGGACGGACCGCGCACCCATCGTGTCCACCACGCCGAGACGGGCAACCTTCCCGGCCTGCCCGAACGCCGGTACGTGGTGGCCTGGACCGTAGCCGACACGCCACAACCACCCACGGGAGCGACGAAATGACGATGCATCAGCAGACTGTCGACCGCCGTCCGCCCACCGGCGAGGAGGTCCTTCGCGAGATCACCGGCATGCTGGCCGCCGTGCTCGACGAGTACGGCCTCGCCGACGTCGAGGTCACCATGGCGACCCGGTTCACCGAGGACCTCGAACTGGAGAGCATCGACCTGGTGACCCTCAGCAGCCGGCTCCAGGAACGCTGGGGCGACCACGTCAACTTCGCCGAGTTCATCGCCGGAATGGAGCTGGACGAGATCATCGGTCTGACGGTCGGCCGACTGGTCGAGTACGTGCTGGACCGGCTGCACGGCGCGGCTCCGGAGCAGAGCGCGGCGCGGAGCTGACCGATGGCCTTCCTCGACCTCGGCGGACTGCGCCGGCACGTGCAGCGCCTCGCCCCGCAGGACGGTGGCCCGCCCTCGGCCACCGTGGTGCTGGTGCACGGCCTGCTCACCGACAGCCTCGCCAGCTACTACTTCACCCTGGGCCCCGCGCTGGCCGCCGCCGGACTCGACGTGCTGATGTACGACCAGCGCGGCCACGGCCGGAGCGCGCGGCCGGCCACCGGCTACCACCTGGAGCACTTCGTCGACGACCTCGCGGCGCTGCTGGACGGGCTCGGCCTGACCGGTCCACTGCACCTGGTGGGCAACTCCTTCGGCGGCACGGTGGCCTTCGGCCTGGCCCTCCGCCGTCCCGCACAGGTGGCGAGCATCCTGGCGATCGAGTCCGAACCGGCCTCCCGGGCCTGGGCGGCCAAACTGGACGGCATCCTGCACCGCGCCGAACACGAGCTGGTCCGGGAGACCACGCTGGCCTGGGTCGCCGAGCGGCGCGGTGCGCACACCGCACGGCTGGCCCGGTCGGCCGGCCGACTGCTCGCCCAGACCTCACTCGCCCGGGAGATCCCGGCCAGCCGGCTGCCCGCCGAGGCCGAACTGCGCTCGATCTCCTGCCCGGTGCTCGCCGTCTACGGAACCGACTCGGATCTGGCCGATCAGGCGGCCTGGCTGGACGGCCTGCTGCCCGACTGCCGCAGCGTCTTCGTGCCCGGGCAGGAGCACTCCGTCCTGGTCGAAGCCCCCGAAACCGTAAGGGCGTTGACCCTGGACTGGCTGCACGGGTGCGGCGTCCGCCTCCGCGAGCCGGCCGTCGCCCCGCTGCCCGCCGGGCGGGAGCTGGAGGGCAGCGCCCGGTGAGCCGCTATCTGTTCGTGGTCCCGCCGCTGGTCGGGCACGTCAACCCGGCGGTGGGCGTGGCGGCCGAGCTGGCGGCTCGCGGGCACGCCACGGCCTGGGCCGGACTGCCCGAGCTGATCGGCCGGCTCGCCGGCCCCGAGGCGGAGGTGTTCCCTTGTGCCGTCGCGCTGGACCCTGACGCCGCTCCGCAACGCCCGCCCGAGCTGCGCGGCCCTGCGGCACTGAAGTTCCTCTGGGAGGACTTCCTGATCCCCCTCGCCCACGCGATGGCCCCCGGCGTGGCAGAGGCCGTCGAGCGGTTCCGACCCGATGTGCTGGTGGTGGACCAGCAGGCGGTGGCCGGCGCGCTGGTCGCCGAGCGCATCGGCCTGCCCTGGGCCACCTCGGCGACCACCTCGGCGGAGCTCACGGGGGCCCTGGACGGCATGCCCCTGGTCGAGGCCTGGGTCCGCGACCGGCTCACCGATCTGCGCGGACGCCTCGGCGGCCCGGACGGTCTGCCGCCAGGCGAGCGGGCTGTTAACAGCGACCCACGTTTTTCCCCATATCTTGTACTCGCCTTCACCACACCGGAGTTGGCCCCCACCGCCAGAACGTCCGGCGGACCGGTCCGCTTCATCGGCCCGTCGCTGGCGGCACGCCCGGGCGGCGACGCCGCGTTCCCCTGGGAGTGGCTGGACCCGGACCGCGCGCTGGTCCTGGTCACCCTCGGAACCGCCAACTCGGATGTCGGGCAAGCTTTTCTGACGCTGAGTCATGACGCACTGCGAGCAAGGCCGAAACTCCTTCAGGCGGTGATCGTCGACCCGGCCGGCCTGCTGGGGCGGCCCGCGCCGGACCCGGACCTACTGGTGCTCCCGCACGTTCCGCAACTGGACCTGCTGGCCCGCGCGTCGGCCGTCGTCTGCCACGCCGGGCACAACACCGTCTGCGAAGCGCTGTGGCACGGAGTGCCGCTGGTGGTCGCCCCGATCCGGGACGATCAGCCCGTGGTGGCCGCACAGGTGGTGGCGGCCGGTGCGGGCGTACGGCTGCGGTTCGGCCGGACCACCGCGGAGCGGCTCGGACAGGCGCTGGACGCCGTCCTCGACGACCCCGCGTACCGCGCCGCCGCCCAGCGCGTCGGCGCCTCCTTCCGGGCCGCCGGCGGCGCCGCCGCGGCCGCCGACCACCTCGAACGGCTGGCAGCGGAGCGGCCGTTGACAGAAGGGAGCCGCCAGTGACCACCGCCGCAAGGCCGGCCGCCGCCGAGGCCGCCTCCCGCACCGCCCGGATCGCCGCCCTGCGCCCCGGCTACCAGGCCGACCTCGCGGAGGGCACCGACCGGTTCTTCGGGGTCCGCCGCACCGACTGCCCGTGGTGCGGCGCCACCGGGCTGCGGGGGCGGCTGCACACCTCGGACCTGCTGCAGCACAAGCCGGGACGGTTCGTCCTCGACGAGTGCCGCGACTGCGGGCACATCTTCCAGAACCCGCAACTGACTCCCGCCGGGCTGGAGTTCTACTATCGCGACTTCTACGACGGGCTGGGCGAGCACCGGCTCGGCGGAGTGTTCGGCACCCGGTCCCGGGTCTACCGCCGGCGCGCCGAGTCCGTTCTTCCGTACGCCGCCGGACCGCTCACCCGCTGGCTCGACGTCGGCACCGGCCACGGGCACTTCTGCGAGAGTGCCCGGGAGGTCTTCCCGGATACCGCCTTCGACGGTCTGGACCTCACCGAGGGCGTCGAGTTCGCCCGGCGGGAGGGCCGGGTGGTCCGGGCCTTCCGCGGCTCCTTCCCCGAGCTGGCGCCCGCCCTGGCCGGGCAGTACGACCTGGTGAGCATGTTCCACTACCTGGAGCACAGCACCGATCCGCACCGGGAGCTGGCCGCCGCGCGCCAGGCGCTGGGCCCCGGCGGTCTGCTGCTGATCGAGGTCCCCGACCCGCGGTCGCGCTACGCCCGCCTGCTGGGCCGCTGGTGGCTGCCCTGGCTCCAGCCGCAGCACCTCCACCTGCTGCCCGCGGCCAACCTGCGCCGCCGCCTGTCCGAGCTGGGTTTCACCGTCCTGCTGGAACAGCACGGCGAACCGCACGACCCGGTGGACCTGCTCGCCGCCTGCTGGCTGCTGCTCGACTCGATCGCCCCGCGCGAGGACTCCCCCTGGCTTCCGGGCTCGTCCCCCGGGCGGTGGCGGCGACTCCTGCGCGGCACGCTCTTCCTCGCCGCCGCACCGGTCCTGCTGGCGGCGGCAGCCCTCGACCGCCTGCTCGCCCCCGTCGCGGGCCGCACCCGCCTGGCCAACGCCTACCGTCTGCTCGCCCGCCTCGACGCGCCGGAGCAGGTCACGGGCGGCCCGTCCTGAAGGATCCCGATTGCACACCTGGTGGTACAGCACCGTGATCCGTCCGCCGGTCTCTTCTCCCCGGCTGCGGGCGAATTGACGGAGGAGCGTCACGGCGGCCACCACCGGCCGTTCGATCCGCCGGCCGCCGACAGTCCGACGCTACGCGGCGAATGTGCCGGCCGGCTGAACAGCCGGCGGACGGCGGATCACGGAGGTGTTCACGCGTGGGCGTCCGCGCACTGCGGGTGTCCCCAGCTGCCGCCCACCTTGGTGATCTTGTCGCCCTTGGCGTAGGGGCGGGCGCACGGGCAGGTGCCGGGGAAGCGCGCGGACAGGGTCCGCGAACCGCCCGAGGAGCTGCGCTTCGTCGCGGACGGGGAGGAGGGGCGCTTGCCGCGCGGCGAGGAACTGGAGACCGGTTCGGGTACGGGGAGGTCGGCGGCGGTCCCGCCGGCTCCCTCCTGGGTGCGGGCGGCGTCACTGGCGGCCTTGTCCGCGATGGCGTTCAGCGGATCACCGTCCACCTGGTGGGCGGGAACGTACACGAAGGTGACGTCCCGCCCCTCCAGGAGCCCGTCGATGCTCTGGATCAGCTCGCGGTTGGCCACCGGCTTGCCGGCGGCGGTCTTCCAGCCGTTGCGCTTCCACCCCACCAGCCACTTCGTCACCGCGTCGCGGGTGTACGTGCTGTCGAGGCGGACCTCCAGCGGCGCGGCGGGATCGGTCGCGAGCAGCAGTTGCTGCAGGGCCGTCAGCTCACCCACGTTGTTGGTGCTGTGCCCGAGGGGACCGGCCTGCCAGCGCTGCGGCACCCCGGCGCCGTCCGCGACCACGTAGGCCCAGGCCGCGGGCCCCGGGTTGCCCTTGGCCGCTCCGTCACAAGCTGCGATGAATCGTTCGATCATGCACCGATCATGCCAGGGTACGGGAGGTGCGAGCCAAAACCGCGATGGGCGAACCTTGGGGACGGCACAACGGTCCTACGTACTCGGACAGTTCGGCGGCGGGGTGGCCGGACGCCGATTCGCCGGACGGCCGTTGCCCAAGGCCGGGCATGCTCACACCAGCCCGGCCGGACGGGTGCCATCATGTGCGGGGCTGCGGCAGCGGTCTCGGAATCTATCGTGGGGAGCAGGCGTGAGCGCAGACGGTACGGTGACCGGTTCACCGCACCAGCAGCCGGTGACGATGGCGGATGAGCGGGTCGGCTTCAACGGCGCCTTAGCGGCCGCGCTGACCCGGGTCGTGGGCTCGATGCCCGCCCTGTACGTCACACTGGCCGTCGTCAGCGGGTGGATGGCGCTGGCGACCTGGGGCCCGCTGCGCCGGGTGGACCCCTACCCCTTCGGGTTCCTGCTGTTCCTGGACAACGTGGTCCAGCTCGTCCTCTGCCTGGTGATCCTGGTCGGCCAGCGTGTGCTGGGCATGGCCGCCGACCGCCGGGCGGTCCAGACGTACGAGAGCGCCGAGGCGATCTTCGAGCGGGTCGCGGACCTGCAGGCGCACCTGGACCGGCACGACCGCGCACTCGGCCGCGGGGTCAGTCTGCTGGAGTCGAGTCCGCACCCGTGGATCGAGCGGCACCGGGTGCAGCCGCCGCCCCAGGCCATCGACCAGGTCACGGGTGTCAACGGCCGGATCGCCGCCTGGCTGACGCAGCGGCTGGGCAGCATGTGGGCCTTCTACATCGCCGCCGGGACGCAGGTGGTCTGGATCGGCATGGCGCTGCTGGGCCTGCAGCGGTTCGACCCGTACCCGTTCGCCTTCATGAGCTTCCTGTCCACGCTGGCCCAGCTGATCTTCATGATCGTGATCATGGTCGGACAGGACGTACTGGGCCAGGCCGGCGACCGCCGCTCGGAGCAGACCCTCCTCGACGCCGAGGCCGTTCTCCACGAGTGCCGCCGGATGAAGGCGCGCCTGGTGGCGCAGGACCGGGTCATCGACAGCCTTGCCGACTACACCAGCGCCCAGGTCACCGAGCACCTGGCACGGGCGATCCACCAGAGCAGGCTGGAGGCCGCCGTCGAGGACGGGCGGCCGGCGCCGCCCCCCTGGAACGAGCTGAAGGACGAGCTGAGGGAGGCCGGCCGGCTCAGGGCGCGGCAGCTCGGCGAGCGGCTGGCCGCGATCGGCTGCCTGATGGTCCCGGCCTCCGCTCCGGCGCTGACCGTGACCTTCACCGATGAGGAGGCCCAGGTGCTGGCCCGGCTGGAGCACGAGCACCGGTTGGGCGAGCAGGAGGACCTCGGCACGAGGACGCCCGGGGCGGCGGACCTGCCCGGCCAGCGAGACGGCCTCAAGTCCGGCATGGCGCCCTGGGAGGAGCTCTCCGAGCGGGCCCGGGCACAGGCCGTGGAGTCGGTCCGGCGCCTTCCCGCCGTACTGGGCGACGTGGGCTTCCAGGTCCTGCGCACCGCCCAGGGCGCCGACGGGCCCGGGGAGTTGGACTTCACCCCCGAGGACTGGGCGACGCTGGGGAGGTCCCTGATGGCCTCGGGTGTGCTGGTGTCACTCGCCGAGGGTGTCGCCGATCCCGAGGAGATCTTCGCGCTGGTGAAGCTGCTGCGGGAGGCCGGAGTCACCCATCCCAGGCGGTTCATCCGCGAGCTCGCGGCGGCGTCCACCTTCGACACCGGTCTCCGGCCGAACACCAGGTACGCCGACTACGAGGGGCCCGCACTGCGGACGATCCGTGCGGCCACCGGTATCGTCGCCCGGACCGCGCCGGATGAACTCGCCGATTTCCGCGCCTTCCTGCTGGACATCGCCGCGACCGTCGCCGACGCCAACAACGAGGGCGGCTTCTTCGGCCTGGGCGCCCGGCCCCGCGTACCCAACGAGGCCGCCGCCATGGAGGCCGTCAGGGCGGCGACGGACCTCGATCGGCCGGAGGCCCCGTCCGCCCCGGTACGCCTGAGGAAGAGGTCGTAGCCGCGCGCGGTTCCGGTGTGCCCGCGTGATCCACCGGACTGAGTGCGGGGCTCGGAGCGGGGAACGCCGCCGCGGCCGCAGTGGCCGGAGAGCGGCGTTCCCGTCGTCACCGCCGGGCGTCCCCGTCCGCATATGACGATTGCGTATAAAGGCCTGCTCCCCTCCTCGAAGCCGAATAGCCTGGGTCGCACCGAACGGGGTTGTGAACAGCGGTCCGGGGAGGCCGGTTTGCCGGTGAGCGTGGCACTGTCGGTGGACGACGGCGGGGACATATCGGACCTGGCCGCCTGGCTGGAGGCGGAGGACATCCTGCGCGGGTGTGTCCGGCGTGAGAGCGGGCCGGTACCGAGGGGAGCGCTGGGAGGCGAACTCTCCCAGCTGGCGGTGAGCCTGGGGTCCGGCGGGGCGGCGACTGCCATGGCCAGCGTGATCGTGGCCTGGCTGCGGCGGCGCAAGAGCACGCTGACGCTGCGCGTCTCGCGTCCGGACGGCTCGATGGTCGAGCTGCGCGCCGAGCAGGTGCGCACGCTGGACGCGGCGGGGATCCGGGAACAGGTCGGCCAGTTGGTGACGGTGGCGTGGCCCGACCGTGGTGAGCCGGGCGCGGTGGAGGGCGGGACACCGGATGCCGGAAACCCCGCCGCCGACGCCCCCGCCGCCGCGACACCGGATACCGTCACGGAAGCCTGACGATGTCGCTACCGGAGCCCGATGACGGGTTCGGCCAGCCGGTGGACCCGGTCGCCCTGGCCCGGCCTGGTTCACGGGTCCTGCTGGTCGGGACCGGCCGGCATCCGGCGGGCTCGCCGCTGCCGGCCGTCGAAGCGGTCGAGGCCTCGCTGAACGACCTGGCCGCCGCGCTGCGCGAGCAGGCCGGCGTGCCGGACGGGAACCTGCGGATCCTCCTGGACCCGGCCAGCCCGCTGGAGTTCGGTCGCACCGCGGCGCAGGTCGCGGCGGAAGCGACGGAAACCCTGGTGATCCACTACGTCGGACACGGTCTGGTCGGGCCGGACGGGGAGTTGTACCTGGCGACCCGCGCCACCGACGACCTGGTGGACGGCCTCTCCTACACCGCGCTGCCCTACCCGGCCCTGCGCCAGGTGATCCGGGACTGCCGCGCCCGTACCGTCGTGGTCGTCCTGGACTGCTGCTTCTCCGGACGTGCGGACACACCGTCAGGGCCACCGGTGCTGGATTCGGTCTTCGAGCAGACCATGGTGCGCGGCGGCTTCCTGCTGACGTCCACCGCTCGTGAGGAGCACGGCCTGGCCGCACCGGGGGCGGCGCACACCGCGTTCACCGGGGCTCTGATCAGGCTGCTGCGGGAGGGCGATCCGGCCGGCCCCGAGCAGCTGACGCTGGATCACGTCCACCGGTACCTGTCCCGGGTCCTTCCGCAGGAGGGCGCGCCGCGGCCGCGGCGGCACAGCAGCGATCAGGCCGGGGAGCTGGTACTGGCCCGGAACCCGGCCTACCTTGTCCGTCCGGTGACGTCGCCCGTGACCGGGGGCCTGGACGACGCGGACGCCTCCGGCGAGCGGGGCGGTGTTCAGGCGCCGTGCCCGTTCCGGGGACTCGCCTCCTTCGGGCCCGAGGACGCCCGCTTCTTCTTCGGACGGGCCGGCGTCGTCTCGCAGGTGACCCGGCGCATCGTCGCCGACGGCGGTCTGGTCGCGGTGGTCGGCGCGTCGGGCTGCGGCAAGACCTCGCTGCTGCGGGCCGGTGTGGTCCCGGCGCTGGAGGGCCTGTCGCACGGCTGGCGGGTGGCCTTCATGACGCCGGGATCCAACCCGGTGGAGACCCTCACCGAGCGGGCGGCGGCCCTGGCCGGCCACGAATCCGCGGTCCTGCTGGTCGACCAGTTCGAGGAGCTGTTCACCTCGGGGGCGTCCGAGGACGAGCGCGAGCGGTTCATCCGGGACCTGACCGCACTCGCCGCCGGTCCGGCCGTGGTCGTGGTCGCGGTACGCGCCGACTTCTACGAGGCGTGCACCCGGTACGCGCCGCTGGTGCGCGCACTGGAAGGCCGCCAGGTGGTCGTGGGGCCGATGGGCCCCGATGAGCTGCGGACGGTGATCGAGCAGCCGGCGCGGGCGGCCGGGCTGCGTCTTGAGGAGGGGCTGACCGAGACGCTGCTGCGCGAGGCCCGGGTACGCCACCGCGGGGAGCAGTCCGCCGTGCTGCCGCTGCTCTCCCATGCCCTGCTGGTCACCTGGCAGCAGCGCTCCGGCGACCTGCTGACCCTGGCCGGGTACCGGTCCGCGGGGGGTGTCGACGAGGCCGTGGCCCGTACGGCCGAGCAGGTGTACGCCGAGGTGGCCGTCGGGGACCGGCCGGCCGTACGGGCCCTGCTGCTGCGGCTGGTCCGTCTCGGCGAGGGGGTCGAGGACACCCGCCGCAGGCTTCCGCTGGCCGACCTGGCCGATCCGGGCCACATGGATCCGGCCGGACGCGTACTCGACGCGCTGGCCGCGGCGCGCCTGGTCACGGTGGACGGTGAGGGCGCCGAGATCACCCACGAGGCACTGCTCTACGCCTGGCCGCGCCTTCGGGCCTGGATCGACGAGGACCGTGCGGCCCTGCTGACGGGGCAGCAGCTGGCCGACGCGGCCCGGGCCTGGGACCAGGCCGGGCGCCTGGATGCCGACCTCTACCGCGGTGTGCGGGTGGAGACCGCCGCCCATATGGTGCGGGAACGGCCCCGGATCGCCGAGGCGCTGGGCCCCCTCGCCCGGGAGTTCCTGGACCGGAGCCTGGAACAGCAGCGGGCCGAACAGCGAGCGGCACTCCGCCGGCGCCGCCGAGGCCGCACCGCCCTCGCCCTGGTCTGCGTACTGGCACTGCTGGCCGCCCTGGTCGGGGGCATCGCGGTACAGCAGCGGCGCGACGCAGCGCGGCAGACCGCCATCGTGCACTCCAACGACCTGGCCGCCGACGCGGAGGCCTACCGGACCCTCGATCCGGGCCTGGCCGGCCAGCTGGCGATCGCCGCGTACCGCTACTCCCCCACCCAGGCCGCCACCACCCAGCTGTACGCCACGCCCGAGGCTCCCCTGCTGGACAGCGTCGTCGGCGACACCGGCAGCCAGGTCATGCGCGTCGCCGTCCAGCAGGACGGGCCGCTGGCCGCCGCCAGCAGCGCGGCTACCGGCGGCCCGGAAGGGACGCTGCGGATCTGGGACCTCACCGATCCCCTCTCCCCGGTCCTGGAGGCGACCGTCAAGGCGGCGACGACGGCGATCGCCTTCGCACCGCACCGCCGCCTGCTGGCCGGTGGATGCGCTGCCGTGAAGGGGCTGTGCCTGTGGAACATCGCCGATCCCCGGCGGCCCTCGGTCGCGGCGCAGCTCCCGCTGCCCGGCGACCTGCCGCAGGACAGGCGCTTCACCGCGATGACCGCCAGCCCGGACGGCACGCTGCTGGCCGCCGCGCTCACCGCCGGGTTCACCCTGGTGTGGTCGATCGCCCAGCCTTCGTCCCCACGGCTGCTCGCCGAGCTGCCGAACCCGAGCAGCCGTGGGACGGACACCGCGCTGGCCGGCGTCGCCTTCGCCCCGCGCGGCGACCTGCTCGCCGACACCGTTCTGGGCGGTGCGACCCGGCTGTGGAACGTCACCGATCCGGCGGCCCCGACCCGGGTGGCCATGATCGACACCGGGTACCAGAGCGTGGCGTTCGGCCCTGACGGGAGTGAGCTGGCCGCGGTCGGGGACACCGACATCGGGCTGTGGAACCTCAAGGACGCCGCCCATCCCGCGCAGGTCAGACTCACCACGGGGATCATCGACCCGCTGATGGCGGTGGCCTTCAGTCCGGACGGCAAGCGGCTCGCCTACGGCACCGCCGAGAACGAGAACAACAAGGGCGAACTGTGCGTACAGAGCCTGCCCCCGGCGGACGCCTCGGGGCAGGCGGAACCGGTCTGCTCCACACTGGGCACCTCCATCTACTCGCTGGCCTATACGGCGAGCGGCGCCCTCCTGACCGGCGGGTACGACGGCCTGGTACGGCTGTGGCGCTCACCGCTGACGCAGATCGGCGAAGCAGCGACTTTCGGCCATTCCTCGTGGGATTTCAGCCCGGACGGACACCTGATGGTCGCGCCGATCGACTCCCGGACCTCCGACCTGCCGTCCACCACCGGACTCTGGGACCTCTCCGCACCCGACGGCCCCGGCCTCGTCTCCACGCTGCCGGTCGCGCCGGACCTCGTCGCGTTCCTCAGTCCGACCGCGCTGGTGATCGTCGTACGCGGAGGTGCGGTCCAGCTCTGGAACATCGGCGATCCGCACCACCCCGTCCGGGCCGCCTCGTTGGGCACCGCCGTCTTCCCCACCTCGGTGGACGGGGGGATCATCAGCTACGGGGTCAGCTGGGACCAGGAGGGCGACCTGGTGGCGGTCCTGGGGAGCGACAAGAGGCTTCATCTGTGGCGGGTCGGCAGCTCGCTCGGTGCGACCGAGGTCGGGTCGATACCCCACCCCGATGCCGCCACCGGCTACGCCGGGGTCCTGCCCGACGGACGCACGGCCCTCCTCTTCACCAAGGACGGACTCGACTGGTGGGACACCAGTGACCCGGCGCATCCGGTCCACGGCGTCCTCTGGCCCGCCAAGGGCGCGATCGGGTGCAGTGCCAGGTCCGCCGGCAACCTCTTCGTCATCACGGCCGGCGACCAGTGCGGCCACCTGTACCTGACCGACGTCTCCGCCGGCAGGATGAAATCCCATGTCCGACTGACCGGCTCCCCCGGTGATGTACTGGGCATCAGCGACGACGGCCGTCTGGTAGCCGTCACGGGATCCGGCAACGACACCGTCGCCCTCTGGGACACCGGCGATCCGCAGCACCCGAACCACCGGGCCTCGATGCATACCGTGCAGAACGTCACGGGCATCTCCTTCGACCGGGCCGACCACCTCATGGCCGTCTGGAGCAGCGACACCGTGCAGCTCTGGGACGTCAGCAGGCCATCCGCTCCGGCACTCCTGGTCTCCTTCAGCCTGCCGAACAAGGCCCTGGTGAATGAGACCGTGTTCTCCCCGTCGGGTTCGACGCTCTTCGTCACCGGCGCCGGCGGCGTCTATCTGATCGACACCGACCCCGCCAGGCTCGCCGACCGGCTGTGCTCCTACACCGGCGGCTCCATCACCGCCGAGCAGTGGCAGGACTACGCGCCGGGAATCCCCTTCCGGCATCCGTGCCCGTCCCGGTGACGGGGCCGGGTGACGACCGGCGGAAGGACGATCACGGTGGCCGGCCGCCGACTTCACAACCGAAGGGGCCCCTCCCGCAGTCATCCCCCTTCTGCCGGGAGGGAGTTGAGAACGTCACCGGCCGCCGCCGTCATCGGTGACGGTCCGGTCGAAACTGCCCTCGATCAGGTGAAGCCCCGGCGCGACTCCCGGGGCCGACGCGCCCGGCCCGGTGGCGCTCTCCGGACGCCCGCGTCCGAGGTTGCTGATGCCGCACTCCCCTGCGCTTGGCGACCCGGCCTCAACGGCCAATACGCTTGACTCGTAGGATTTGTGACGTGTCGTCATAGTTTTTGCTTTTCCGATCAAAGGAGTGGACGTGGATGTCCGGCAGGCGTGGGCGGCCGAACTCGACCCGGACGACCGGAGGACGATCGACGAATCCCTCGCCTTCGTACGCGGCGCGGACACCGAGGGCGTGCTGGCGAGCCTGGTTCCCGGACTGACCGAGCGGCAGCGGGCCTCGGTGGCCGCGCACAGCGCGATGGCGCACGCGGCCGCTCTGGTCTTCCCGGCCTCGCTCGACCGGCTGATCGCGGGCTTCCGCTCAGCGGGCTACTCGGTCGACAGGCCGGTGCCGAGCGTGGTGGTCCGGGACCGGCTCAGCCGTCGGTACGGTGTGCCGGCCGCCGCGCTGGACCTTCGGATCGTGCATGTCCGTCTCCCCTCGACCGACCACGGTCCTGGCGTGGTCGAGCTCTTCGTCCTGGAGGTACCACCGGGTTCGGAGTTCTCCGGGATGGCTGCGCGCGAGCGCGCCGAGCGCAACGAGTCCCATCTGGCGCTGGACGTCGGTGCACCGGACGACGTGGTTCTGGCGGGGCTGCGCACCCTGCTGCTCGGGCCGGGTGGCCTGGCGGTCGACGGCGGCGGCTACAACGCCCTGGAGGACTGCACGGTGCTGTACTTCCGCAGCCCCGCAACGGCGCACCAGGGCCCCGACCACTACCGCAGGCTGGAGCTGCGTGCCCGCGGCCACCACCCCGGCGCGCTGGCCGAGCACGGTCCGACCGCGGCGGATGATCCGGCGAAGCGGCTGCTGGAGCTGATGACCGGGGCCTGGACGACACAGGCGATCGCCGTGGCCGCGGACCTGGGACTGGCCGACCACCTGCCCGGCCCGGGCACACCGGCGGTGCCGGAGCCGATCGGGGAGCTGGCCGACCGGCTCGCCGTCGACCCCGACGGCCTCGCCCGCCTGCTGCGCTACCTGAGCACCAAGGAACTGGTCACCCCCGCCGGGGACTCCTACCGGCTCACCGCGCTGGGCGAACCGCTGCGACGGGATGCCCGGCACTCGCTGCGCCCGCTGGCGCAGCTCTACGGCGGACCGTTCTACCGCTCCTTCGGCGCGCTGGCCCACGCCGTACGCACCGGACAGCAGGCGTTCCCGACCGTCTTCGGCCAGGGCCATTTCGACTACTTCGCCGAACACCCGGCCCTGGCCGAGCTGTTCGACGACGCCATGGCCGCCAGCGCGGAGATGTTCGAGCCGGTGCCCGGGCTCGTCGACCTCTCCGACGCCCGCGTCGTCGTGGATGTCGCGGGCGGCAACGGCGAGTTGCTCAGCCGGTTCCTCACCCACACGCCGCACCTGCGCGGCGTCCTCTTCGAACGCGCCCATGTGCTGGAGCGCGCCCGGCAGCGACTGGCCGACGACGGGCACGCCGACCGCTGCGACCTGGTGGCGGGTGACTTCACCCAGGGAGTGCCGACGGGTGGGGACGTCTACCTGCTCTCCCGGGTCCTGCACGACTGGGACGACGAGCAGTGCCTGGCGATCCTGCGCCGATGCGCGGCCGTCGTCCGGGAGGACGCCCGACTGCTGATCGTGGAACGCCTGGTGCCCACCGACGGGACGCCGTCCCTGACGACGGCCTGGGACCTGCACATGCTCTGCAACGTGGGCGGACGGGAGCGGACCGCCGAGCACTACGCCCGGCTGCTGGCGACAGCGGGCTTCGACCTGGTCGCGATCTCCGGCCTGCCACTGGACGGCAGCCTCCTGCACGCCCGCAGGCGCCGCTCGGACCGGCCCGTCCCGGCCTGAGCCGTGACGTTCCGCCAGCCGGGTTCGGGCCTCAGCGCCGGGAACCCGGGCCGTGGCTTGCACGCCCGCCGCTCGATCCCCCGCTTCCCTTCACAGGGCGCCGACTTGAGCGACCGCACCCGGATGGGCCGGCCCTGTCGGAGCCGCGGCCGACAGCGACAGGGAGCGTCGGAACCTGCAGGATGTACGGGTGGACAAGGTGACCATAAGCGAAGAGGACCGCCGGCTCCTCGGCCTCTGGGCCGCCGACTGCGTCGAGCGGGTGCTCCCGCTGTTCGAGGCTCAGGCTCCCTCCGACACCCGCCCTCGCGAGGCGATCGAGGGCATCCGTGCCTTCACCCTCGACGGGAGGCGGACAGGCCGACTCCGCTCCCTCTCCTGGGCGGCTCACGCGGCCGCACGCGAAGTCGGCGATCCGGCTGCCGCAGCCGCCGCCCGCGCCGCGTGCTACGCGGCGGCGGCCCCCTACATCCACCCGTTGGCCACCCCTCACCAGTCGAAGCACGCCCTCGCGCCCGCGGTCTACCAGGCACGCGCCCGCGAGCTGGCGGCGGGCGATGACGCCGGGGCCGGTGACGAGGAGATCCGGTGGGCGATCGAGCACGTCCCGCCCGCAGTACGCGAGCTCGTACGGCGGTTTCCGGCTCGCAGCCCTGGTCGCAGTCGGCTGGAGACGCTCTACCACCAGCTCGACGCGGCCCTCCGCCGCTGACCGGATCCACACCGTTCACATCCGCCGGAAGTGCGGTCAGGCGGGAAGGCCGACCGCGCGTTCACGGTTGCGGCGTTGCTGGATGATGACGGCGGCGACCAGGAGGGCACCCTGGGCGACGTTCTGCCAGAAGGCGTTGATGCCTTGGACGGTGAGGCCGTTCTGCAGTGCGCCGAGGAGCGCGACGGCGAGGAGGGTGCCGCCGATGCTCCCCTTGCCGCCCTTGAGGGCGCAGCCGCCGAGGGCGGCGGCGGTGATGGATTGGAGTTCGAGGCCTTCGCTGCCGGAGACGGGCTGGCCGCTGCCGGTGCGGGCGGTGAGGAGGACGCCGGCGAGGGCGGCGACGGTGCCGGAGAGGGCGTAGGCGGAGATCAGGTACTTGTTGAGGTTGATGCCGGCGAGGCGGGCGGCGGTGTCGTTGCCTCCGATGGCGTAGATGTTGCGGCCGATGTCGGTGTAGGTGAGCAGGGTGTGGACGGCGGCGGCGGTGAGGATGAGGAGCCAGACCATGGTGGGCAGGCCGGCGATCTTGCCCCGGCTGAGGAAGACGAAGACGGGGTCACCCAGGACGTAGCCCTGGGCGCGGCCGTCGGAGACGAGTTGGGCGACGCCCTTGTAGGCCGCGAGTCCGGCGAGGGTGGCGATGGTGGGGTTGACCCGGCCGTAGATGATGACGGTTCCGTTGAGCAGGCCGATGGCGGCGCCGATGGCGAGGGCGGCTGCGATGCCGAGGTAGGGATTGGCGCCGGTGCTGGTGAAGATCATGGCGCTGGTGACGGAGGCCAGTCCGGCCTGGGAGCCGACGGAGATGTCGAGACCGCCGCAGATGATGACGACGGTCTGGACGACGGCGAGCAGGCCGGAGATGGTGGCGGCTTCGGCGATGACCTGGATGTTGTCCCAGCCGAGGAAGTTGGGGTTGAGGGTGCCGAAGAGGGCGGTGACGGCGATGAGCGCGCCGATGAGGCTGAGGTTCTGTCCGCCGATCGCGGCGAGCAGGGCGCGTAGGCCGCTGGGCCGGCCGGGCTGCGGCTTGGTCTTCGGCAGCTGGGGGCTCGGGGAGGTGGTGGTCATCGGGTCTCTCCGGTCATCGGGTCTCCGGTCGGGGCGGTGGTGGTGCCGGTGGCGAGGTCGTCGGCCATGGCGAGAGCGAGGATGGCTTCTTCTGTCGCCTGGTCGCGGGTGAGTTCGCCGGTGGTGTGGCCGTTCTGCATCACCACGATCCGGTCGGCGAGGCCGAGGACTTCGGGTAGTTCGGAGGAGACGACCAGGATGGCGGTGCCTTCGCGGGCGAGGTCGGCGATGATCTGGTAGATCTCGGCCTTGGCGCCGATGTCCACGCCGCGGGTGGGTTCGTCGAGGATCAGCAGGTCGGGCCTGCGGGCGAGCCAGCGGGCGAGGACGACCTTCTGCTGGTTGCCGCCGGACAGGGTACGGACTTCCGTCTCGATGGAGGGGGCGCGTACGCGCAGCCGGTCGGCGTACTCCTGGGCGAGGGCTTTTTCCTGGCGGTGTCTGACCAGGCGCCAGCGGCGCAGTCGGCTCAGGCTGACGAGGGAGGTGTTGTCGCGGATCGTGCGCTGCAGGAACAGGGCCTGGGCCTTGCGCTCCTCGGGGGCCAGGCCGATGCCGGCCCGGATGGCGTCGCGCGGTGTGCGCAGCCGGACTTGGCGGCCGTCGATCCGGACCGTGCCGGAGCGGATGGGGGCGTCACCGGCGAGGGCGAGGGCGAGTTCGGAGCGCCCGGCGCCGATGAGTCCGGCGAGGGCGACGACCTCGCCCGCGTTGACGCGGAGGCTGATGCCGTGCACGTCGTCGGTGGTGAGGTTCTCCACCTCCAGGACGACGCGGTCGGTGGCGGCCTGCTGGCGTACGAAGAGCGAGGACAGGTCCCGGCCGACCATCAGGCGCACGAGTTCGCTCTCGTCGGTGGCGGCGGCCCGGACGACTCCCGCGACCTTGCCGTCGCGCAGTACGGCGATGTGGTCGGCGAGTTGGAAGATCTCCTTCATCCGGTGGGAGACGTAGATGACGGCGATGCCCTCGTCGCGCAGTCGCCGGATCAGGGTGAACAGGGCCTCGACCTCGTGCTCGGAGAGTGAGGAGGTCGGTTCGTCGAAGGCGATCGCGCGGGGTGGGACCTCTCCGGTCAGGGCTCGCAGGATCTCGACCAGCTGGCGTTGGGCGGCGGTGAGTTCGGAGCCGAGCAGGTCGGGGGCGAGGACCTTGTCGAACCCGAGGCGCTGCAGGTCGGCGGTGATGCGGCGGCGCAGTTCGGCGCGGTCCAGACGGCGCAGTCCGGTGCGGGGCAGGGATCCGGCGTAGACGTTCTCGGCGACCGCGACATGGGGGATGATCTCGGGTTCCTGCGGGATGATGCGGATCCCGGCGCGGCGGGCGTCCTGCGGGGAGTCCAGGTCGAGAACCCGGCCGTCCAGCAGGACGCTGCCCTCGGTGGGGCGGTGGTCTCCGGTGAGGATGCGCAGCAGGGTCGACTTGCCGGCGCCGTTCTCACCCATCAGGGCCGTGACCTGGCCGGGCGGGAAGGTGAGGGTGACGTCCTCCAGCGCCTGGACGGTACCGAAGCGCTTGGAGATGCCCTCTGCGCTCAGGCCGGACGAGGTGTCCGGAGAGCTGCCGGGCGGTGACGATGCGTCAGGTTGCGGAGTGGGTGAGGGCTGGGGTGCGGTCATCGGGGCCTCGTTGACGGTGCGTGCGGTGCGTACGGTCTTCGGTGAACGGAGCCGGTGCGGCAGGTCGGTACCGGTGAGCCGCACCGGTTGCCCGGAGCACCGTCAGCTGCAGGACACGCCCGCGGACTGCCAGGTGGCGGCGTCGACCATCTTGGTCGGGGCGAAGGCCTCCTTGGGGAAGTCCTTGCCGCTCTTGAGCCTGTCGTACATGGTCTGCACCGCCAGGGCGCCGACGTCCTTGCCGTTGATGAACAGGGCGGCCTTCATGCCCGAGGGCTTGCCGGAGGCCCAGTCCTTGCACGCCAGGTAGGCGCCCAGGCCGACGCCGTCGATGTCGTTCGGGCTCACTCCGGCGTTCTGCAGGGCGGTGACGGCGCCCTGGACGTTCTCGTCGTTGCAGCCCCATGCCACCCAGTGCCTGACGCCCGGGTTGGCGGTGATGGTGGCGGCGACCTTGTCCTGCGCGCCGGTGGGGGTGTTGTCGGTCGCGACGTCGATGCTCTGCACCCCCGGCACGGCCTGGTCGAAGGCGTCCTTGGCGGCCTTCACCCGGTCGCCGCAGACGGTGACGTCCTGCTTCCAGGCGGAGATGATCCGGGTGTCCGCCGGGTTCCAGCCCGCCTTCTTGAACTCCTGCGCGGCGCGCTGGCCGACCTGCGCACCCATCTGCTGGCCGGAGAAGCCGATCCGGGGCACCAGGTCGGACGCGGCGCACTGCGCCGGGGACGGGCCGCTCGCGCAGACCTGGTCGTCGGAGGTGAGCAGCGCGGTCTTCGCGTCCCGGGCCATCTGGACCACCTGCGGGCCGACCGCCGGGTCGGGCACCACGATGATCAGGCCGTTGCTCTTCTGCGCGATCGCGGACTGCACCTCGCTGACCGTCTTGTTCGCGTCACTGCCGAGGTCCACGACCTTCAGGTCGGCGCCCAGTGCGGCCGCCTTGGCCTTCGCCCCCGCGGCCTCGTCCACGAAGTACTGCTGGTCCCCCTGCTTCTGCAGGTAGGTGATCGAGATCTTGCCGGACACCGGCGCCACCGACGCCTCGGCGCCGGAGGTGGTCTGCCCGGTGGAACAGGCGGTCAGGCCGAGGACGGTGGCCAGGCCCAACGCGGCGGTCTGGGTCAGGCGGCTACGGAGGGAGGGGTGCATGCTGGGGCTCCTGGGGTGTTGGACGATCTATTAGAAGCAACACAACCGATCAGAAAGCATCGCGATCAAACGCAACGAACCAAAAGGAAACGCCCAGTTCAGACCTCAGTCAAGCTTTGAATCCCAACCAAGCCGTTTCGAAACCGTCTCGTTACGCCCAATCAGCACCCGTCACGGGGACGGGAGTCGGCAGACGGGCGCCCGTGCACACTCGCACAGACTTTGCCTGCGGCCGCCTCGCTCAAACCGTCCCTGACCGGGACCTGCCAGAGACCAGGATCCGCCCGGCCAGGACCCGCACAGCGAAGAACCGCCCCGGGATGCCGTGCACCCAGGGGCGGTTCGCCCGTCCGCCGACCGCGTCCGCCGGCCGACCGTGTCCGATGGAGCGACTGCGCGCTCGGCGGACGTCCGCTCAGAGCTCGTGCGCCATGAGGATCTCCTCGACGGCCTCGCGTGCGCGGGCCGCGTCCTCGGGGACGAGGCCGATGCGGGTGCGGCGGTCGAGGATGTCGGCCAGGTCGAGCGCACCCTCATGGGTGATGGCGTATTCGATCTCCGCGCGGGTGACGTCGATTCCCTCGGCGATCGGCTCCAGCGGGCGGTCGACGCTCGCGGCCTCCACGACGCTCCGGGCCGCACCGCCGTGCCGGGCGACCAGGGAGGCGGACAGGCCGGTGGTCGGTGCGCTCTCCCGGTGCGCGGGGGCGCCGACGAGCGGCAGCCGGTCGGTGCGGCACGGCCCGGCGGCCAGGCCGCGGACCCTTACCGCCTTGTCCACGGCGTCCTGGGCCATCCGCCGGTAGGTGGTGAGCTTGCCGCCGACCACGGTGATCACGCCGGACGGCGCCTCGAGTACGGCGTGGCGGCGGGAGATGTCGGCGGTGTTGCCGCCACCGGTGTCGATCAGCGGCCGCAGCCCGGCGAAGGAGCCGCGGACGTCGTCCCGGGTCAGCCCGACCTTCAGGGCGGTGTTGACGGTCTGCAGCAGGAAGTCGATCTCGTCCTCGGTCGGGCGGGGCTCGTCCGGGATCGGGCCGGGCGCCTCCTCGTCCGTCAGACCCAGCACCACCCGGCCCAGCTGCTGCGGCAGCGCGAAGACGAACCGGCTGGTGGAGCCGGGAACCGGCACGGTCAGCGCGGCGGTCGGGTGGCCGAAGGCGGCGGCGTCGAACACCAGGTGGGTGCCACGGCTGGGCCGGAGCCGGATCGAGGAGTCCACCTCGCCGGCCCAGACACCGGTGGCGTTGACCACCGCACGGGCGGAGACGGTGAAGGACTCGCCGCTGAGCGTGTCGGTGAGCCGGGCCGAGGTCCCGGTGACGTCCTCGGCCCGGACCCTGGTGAGCACCCGGGCGCCGTACTGGGCGGCGGTGCGGGCGATGGCGAGCACCAGGCGGGCGTCGTCGATCAGTTGGCCGTCGTGTGCGACCAGCGCGCCGCCGAGGCCCCCGGTGCGTACCGAGGGCACCAGCCGGGCGGTCTCGGCCGCACCGATCCGCCGCACCCTGGGCAGCAGCCGCGCGGGCGTACCGGCACTGAGGCGCAGCGCGTCGCCGGCCAGGAAGCCGACGTGCACCAGCGCGGCCTGGCTCCGGCTCACCGAGGGCAGCAGCGGCACCAGTTGGGGCAGCGCGCGGATCAGGTGCGGTGCGGTGCGGGTCATCAGGATGCCGCGCTCCACGGCGCTCTCCCTGGCCACCCCGACCCGGCCGGAGGCCAGGTAGCGCAGGCCGCCGTGCACCAGCTTGGAGCTCCAGCGGCTGGTGCCGAAGGCGAGGTCGCGCGCCTCGACCAGGACGGCCTTGAGGCCGCGGGAGGCGGCGTCGAGGGCGACGCCCGCGCCGGTGACGCCGCCGCCGATGACGAGGACGTCGATGTCGGCGCTCTCGGCGAGCGCGGCCAGGTCGGCCGCGCGGCGGCGCGCGTCGAGGGTGGTGCTGGGTGCGGTCATGGCGCGAGGTATCCGTTCAGGGCGGTGGCCAGTTCGCGGCGCCAGGCCTGCTCGGGGAGCAGCTGCGCCACCATGCGGTGGGACTGGACGGTGGACTGGGCGATGAGCAGCACCATCGCGGCCAGCTCGGCCGGCTCGCCGGCCCGGATCGAGCCGTGCCGCTGGCCGGCCTCGATCGCGGTGCGCAGGGCGTCGAGCATCCGGTACTGGCTGGTGCCGAGGCGGTCGAAGACGTACTCGAACAGCGTGTCCGAGTCGGAGTGCAGCAACGCCCCGAGCACCGGGTGGTCGCGCAGCCGGACGGCGACCTCGACCACTCCGGCCACGAAGGACTCCCGATCCTCCCCCGCGGGCTCGACGTGCTGGTAGGTCCCGGCGATCTCGCGGGTGAGCAGTGCGCCGATCACCGCGCGTACGTCGGGCCAGCGCCGGTAGACCGTGGGGCGGCTGACTCCGGCGCGGCGGGCGATCTCGGAGAGCTGGGTGCGCTGGACGCCGAGCTGGACGATCAGGTCGGCGGCGGCGTCCAGGATGGCGTCGTCGGTGCTGCGGGGCTCATCGTTACGACTTGACATGATGCGTAATACTGTAACGCATGGCACCTGAAGCACAGTCAAACCCCGCGATCCTGCCGCCTCCCCCGATGAAGTGGGACGCCTGGGGTGACCCGGCCCGCGCCAAGCCGCTCCCGGACGACATCAAGGGGCTGCTGGCCGCCGCGCTCGGCGTCTCGGGCGACGGTCTGGACGAGGTGACGGTCGATCAGATCAGCCTGCGGCCGTCGGCGTTGACCGAGGACGACCGCATGTCCCTGGCCGGGATCGTCGGCACCCGGTGGCTGAGCACGGCGGACGCAGACCGGCTGCCCCGCTCCGGTGGCAAGTCGACCCTTGACCTGCTGCGCCGCAGGAGCCGCGAGGTGCAGAACGCGCCGGACGCCGTGGTGCTGCCCGGCAGCGAGGACGAGATCGCGGCCGTCCTGGCACTCTGCGCCGAACGCCGGATCGCCGTGGTCCCCTTCGGCGGCGGCACCAGCGTGGTCGGCGGCGTCGACCCGGAGCGCGGCGGCTTCAACGCCGTCATCTCGCTCGACCTGCGCCGCTTCGACCGGTTGCACACCCTGGACGAGGTCTCCGGCGAGGCCGTGCTCGGCGCCGGCCTGACCGGCCCGCAGGCCGAGGAGCTGCTCGCCGCCCGCGGCTTCGAACTCGGCCACTACCCGCAGAGCTTCCGGTACGCGACCATCGGCGGCTTCGCCGCCACCCGCTCCTCCGGCCAGGACTCGGCCGGCTACGGCCGGTTCGACGAGATGGTCCGCGGCCTGCGCGTGGTCACCCCGGCGGGCACCCTGGACCTCGGCCGCGCCCCCGCCTCGGCGGCCGGACCCGACCTGCGCGAGCTGTTCCTCGGCTCGGAGGGCGCCTTCGGTGTGATCACCGCCGTCCGCCTGCGCGTCCACCCGCTGCCCGCCGCCAAGGCCCACGAGGCGTGGAGCTTCCCGGACTTCGCCACCGGCGCGGCCGCGCTGCGCGCCGTCGAGCAGCAGGGCACCGGACCGACCGTGATCCGGCTCTCGGACGAGGCCGAGACCTTCGTCAACCTGGCCATGACCGAGAAGATCGGCGGCGGTCAGGTCACCGGCGGCTGCCTGGCCGTCACGGTCTTCGAGGGCACGGCCGCACAGGTCGCCGCCCGGCACGAGGCCACCCGTACCGCACTGCTGGCCGCGGGCGGCACCTCGCTCGGCGCCGAACCCGCCGAGGCGTGGGAGCACGGCCGGTTCGACGCGCCGTACCTGCGCGACTCGTTGCTCGCCGCCGGCGCGCTGTGCGAGACGCTGGAGACGGCGACGGAGTGGGCGGGCCTCGGCCGGCTCAAGGCCGCGGTGACCGAGGCGCTGCAGAGCGCACTGCGGGCGAGCGGCACCGAGTCGATGGTGATGTGCCACATCTCGCACGTCTACCCGACCGGCGCCTCGCTCTACTTCACCGTCGTCGCCGCCCAGCAGGGCGACGCGATCGAGCAGTGGACCGCCGTCAAGCGCGCCGCCTGCGACGCGATCATGGCCAACGGCGGCACCATCACCCACCACCACGCGGTCGGCGCCGACCACCGCCCGTGGCTGGACCAGGAGATCGGCGAGGTGGGCGTCCGCATCCTGCGGGCCGTCAAGGACGCCGTCGACCCGGCCGGGATCCTCAACCCCGGCAAGCTGATTCCATGAACCCGGGCCGGGGGCCCGTGACTTGGGGGGTGCGCATGAGCGAGCGGATCAGTAGCGGGGCCGCCTGGCGGAGCCACCGGCGAGCGAGGCGAGGGGCGGGGGCATGAGCGAGCGTAGCGAGCGAATCAGAAGCAGGGGCGTCTGGCGAAGCCACCGGCGAGCGAAGCGAGGGGCGGGGGCATGAGCGAGCGTAGCGAGCGAATCAAAAGCAGGGGCGTCTGGCGAAGCCACCGGCGAGCGAAGCGAGGGGCGGGGGCATGAGTCGCCAGGTGGTACTGCTGTCCAACCCGGCCGCCGGCGACGGCCATGCCGAACGGGCGGCGGCCAGGGCCGCCGCCCGCCTGCGCGAGCACGGGATCGGGGTGCTCGGCATCACCGGCGCCGACCCGGCCGACGCGCTCCGCCTGGCCCGCGAGGCGGTCGCCTCCGGGGTGGACGCCCTGGTGGCCGTCGGCGGTGACGGCATGATCCACCTGGCGCTGCAGGTGCTTGCCGGAGGCGATGTGCCGCTCGGCATGGTCCCGGCCGGCACCGGCAACGACCAGGCCCGCGAGTACGGCGTGCCGATCGGCGACCCGGAGGCGGCGGCCGACGTCATAGCCGCCGGGCACGTCGCCCCCGTCGATCTGGGTCTGATCTCCGCCGAGGACGGCACCAGCCGCTACTTCGGCTCGGTGCTCGCCACCGGCTTCGACTCGCTGGTCACCGACCGGGCCAACCGGATGAGGTGGCCGCGCGGCCGGATGCGCTACAGCCTGGCCATGGCGGCCGAGTTGGCGAACCTGCGACCGCTGCCGTTCCGGATCACCCTGGACGACGGCACGGTGATCGAGCGTCCGCTCACCCTGGCCGCCGTCGGCAACACCCGTAGCTACGGCGGCGGCATGCTGGTCTGCCCGGGAGCCGACCACGGCGACGGGCTGTTCGACGCCACCCTGGTGGGCAGCATGCCGCGGCTGAAGCTGGTGCGGTTCTTCCCGAGCGTGTTCAAGGGCACCCACATCGGCCACCGGGAGGTGCACACGGTGCGGAGCTCCACCCTGCGGATCGAGTGCCCGGGCATCAGTGCCTACGCCGACGGGGAGTTCATCGCCCGCCTGCCCGTCGAGGTGAGCATCGCCCCGCGCGCGCTCGGGGTCATCGTCCCCGCCTGAGCGGGGCCGCTCCCGAGCCGGCCGTCCGCCGGTCAGCCCACCGAGTTGCGGTACTTGCGTACCGACAGCCAGGAGAACAGCCCGAGGATCAGCAGCGACCACAGCGCGGACGCCGCGACCGGATGCCGCATCGGCCAGGCGGACGCGCCGTCGGCCCCGGGGTTGCCGAACAGGTTCCGGCAGGCCTGCACCGTGGCGCTGAACGGGTTCCAGTAGGCGATCGCCTGCAGCCAGCCCGGCATGGTGTTCACCGGCACGAAGGCGTTGGAGAGGAAGGTGAGCGGGAAGAGCCAGATCAGGCCGCCCGAGGTGGCCGCCTCCGGACTGCGCACCGACAGGCCGATCAGCGCCCCGATCCAGGAGAAGGCGTAGCCCAGCAGAAGCAGCAGCAGGAAGGCCCCCAGCGCCTCGGGCACCCCGTGGTGCACCCTCCAGCCCACGAGCAGCGCCACGACCGCCAGCACCAGCAGGATGAAGGCGCTCTGCACCGCGTCGGCCAGGGTCCGCCCGGCGAGCACCGCCGAGCGCGCCATGGGCAGCGCGCGGAAGCGGTCCACCAGACCCTTGGTCATGTCCTCGGCGATGCCGGCGGAGGCCCCGGCCACCGCGAAGGTGACCGTCTGGGCGAAGATCCCCGCCATCAGGAACTCCCGGTAGCCGCCGCCCGGTACCTTGATCGCGCCACCCATCACGTACGAGAAGAGCAGCACGAACATCACCGGCTGCAGCAGGCCGAAGACCACGATCTCCGGTATCCGGGTCATACGGCGCAGGTTGCGTTTCGCGACCACCCAGGAGTCGCGCACCATCTGGACCACTCCGCCGCGCGGCTGCGGGATCCCGTGTCCCTGTGCCCCGTTGGTGACGATCGCCATGGTCATGCGTCCTTTCCGAATCCGCTCTCCTCGGCCGCGTGGCCGGTGAGGGAGAGGAAGACGTCGTCGAGGGTGGGCCTGCGCAGGCCGATGTCGTCGATGACGATGCCCCGCCCGTCCAGCTCGCGGATGACGTCGGCGAGCACCCGGGCGCCCCCGCTCACCGGCAGGGTGATCCGCCGGGTGTGCCGCTCCACGCTGAGCCGGCCCCTGCCGTAGGGCGTGAGCGCCGCGACGGCCGCACCGATCAGCCCGCGCTCGTGGACCACCACCTCCACCCGCTCGCCGCCGATCCCGGCCTTGAGGTCGTCGGCACAGCCGCGTGCGATCACCCGGCCGTGGTCGACCACGGCGATGTCGTGCGCCAGCCGGTCGGCCTCCTCCAGGTACTGGGTGGTGAGCAGCAGGGTGGTGCCCTGCGTCACCAGCATCTCGATGACCTCCCACAGCGCCAGCCGGTTGCGCGGGTCCAGCCCGGTGGTGGGTTCGTCGAGGAACATCACCGGGGGCCGCACCACCAGTGCGGCCGCCAGGTCGAGTCGGCGGCGCATACCGCCGGAGTAGGTCCTGGCCAGCCGGTCGGCCGCCTCGGCGAGGTTGAACCAGTCCAGCAGCTCCCGGGCGCGCGCCTTGGCGTCCCTGGTCCGCATCTGGTAGAGCTCGCCGACCATCTGGAGGTTCTCCCGGCCGGTGAGGTACTCGTCGACCGCCGCGTACTGGCCGCACAGGCCCATCAGGCTGCGGACCCGGTCGGGGTGCCTGAGCACGTCCACCCCCGCCACCTCGGCGCTGCCCGCGTCGGGCCGCACCAGGGTGGTGAGCACCCGCACCATGGTGCTCTTGCCGGCTCCGTTGGGGCCGAGCAGACCCAGCACCGTCCCCTCCGGCACGTCCAGGTCGACCCCGTCCAGGGCCCGTACGTCGCCGAAGGTCTTCACCAGGCCCTCGGCCCGGATGGCTGCCCTCATGTGCTTCTCCTCCTCCCGGTGGACCACCTGGCGACCGGCACTGACAGGACCTCTCATTCTGCTTTCCGGCGGGGGAACGGCCCGGTAGCCCACGCGCCCCACGGGCCGCCCGCGTCGGATCACGGCCGGTGCGGCCCGAGCGCGGCCGCGCTCCCCGGCACGGTCCGCGCGCGCCGAGCCCCCCGGAGGCGGAGGCTCCCGGGGTCCGCGCCCGCCCGGATGCGAGCCACCCGGGTGTGATGAAAGTCTGGGAGTGGTGCGCCCCGGCCCCGGGCTGAGCCCCGCGCGCCGGCCGACCGGAGGCCACCCCGTCGGCCCGTCCTCCGCACCGTGGTCAACACCGGATGCGTTCCCTGCCGAATCGAGGCGGTAGCAGTGGATCTCAGGATGTCGGTCGAAGACCGGGAGGAGTTCCTCGCGGGCCCGCACGTGGGGATCCTGGGGGTCGACGATCCTCGCGACGGCGCCGGGCCGTTACTGGTCCCGCTCTGGTACTCCTACCGGCCCGGCGGGCTGGTGACGATCCAGACGGGCCGGGAGACGATCAAGGCCCGGCTCATCCGCGACGCGGGCCGGTTCAGCCTCTGCGCGCAGGACGAGTCGGCGCCCTACCGCTACGTCAGCGTGGAGGGGCCGGTGGTGGCCGTGGAGGACCCGCTGCCGCCGGCCGAACGCGAGGAGCTGGCCCACCGGTACCTGGACGCGGACACGGCGGCGGCGTACCTGGCGGCCAACGAACCGCAACTGGCCGACGACGTCCTCATCCGCATGAGGCCCCAGCGATGGCGGACCGCCGACTTCGCCGCCTTCGCCAAGGAGTTCGAGCAGTAGCCTCCCGCGCCACGTGGACCGTGCGCAGCAGAGAGCGGTACATCCCGATGGACACCCGGACAACGACTCATCAGGCGGCGGCCGAGCACGCCGGAACGGTGCGGTATCCACGCGATCGCTGTCTCCACGACCTGTTCGACGCCTGGGCGGCGCGCCGCCCGCAGGCCACCGCCTCCGTCCAGCACGGCCGCGGCATCAGCTACGGCGAGCTCAGGACCCGTTCCGACGCGCTGGCCGCCCGGCTGCACGAGTCCGGTGTGCGCCACGGCGACAGGGTCGGAGTGTGCGGGGCCCGGTCGCCGGAGGCGCTGGCCGCCTTCCTGGGCATCCTGCGGACCGGTGCGGCGTACGTCCCGCTCGACGACACCTCACCGCCCGCGCGTCTGCAGGCGATGGCCGAGGACGCGGGGGTGCACACCGTCGTCACCCTGCCCGGCAGCGCCCGCCGCATCCGGCGCGTGCGTACCCGCATCGACCTGGGCAGCCTGCCGCCCGCCGCACCGGACGCGGTTCCGCGGGTGCGGGTGCTGCCCACGGACTGCGCCTACGTGATGTTCACCTCCGGCTCGAGCGGCCGTCCCAAACCGGTGGCGATCCCGCACCGCGGAATCGTCCGGCTGGCCGCCTCCGACCTGGTCGGCCAGCGGCCGCGGCCCGGTGAGCGGGTGCTGCACGCCTACGGACTCTCCTCGGATGCCTCCACGATCGAGATCTGGCCCGCGCTGCTCGCCGGTGCCTGCATCGTGATCGCCGACCAGGAGGAGCTGCTGTCCCCGGCCGATCTGGAGGCGCTGCTGCTCTCCGAGCGGGTCGGCATCGCCTATCTGACCACCGGGGTGTTCCACCACATCGCGCGCACTAGGCCGTCGGCGCTGCGGTCCCTGCGGTTCGCCTCGGCCGGCGGTGAGGCGATGGACCCGGAGCTGGCCCGCGCGATACAGGCGGCCTGCCCGGACACCACCGTGGTCAACTTCTACGGTCCGACCGAGAACAGCGTGGTCTCCACCGCCCACCTGGTGCACGACCTGCCACCCGGGACGGCGGCCGTGCCGATCGGCCACCCGTTGGAGAACTCCACCTGCCGGGTGCTGCGTGCGGACGGCACGCCCGCCGACGCCGGCGAGGAGGGTGAACTCCTCGTCGGCGGGGACGGGCTCGCGCTGGGGTACCTCGGCGACCCCGAGCTGACCGCCGAGCGCTTCGTCGACGACCCCGCCGAGCCCGGTACGCGCCTCTACCGCACCGGTGACCGGGTGGTCCGGCGCGCGGACGGCCTGCTGGAGTACCGGTCCCGGATGGACCGGCAGATCAAACTCCGCGGGCACCGCATCGAACCGGACGAGGTGGAGACGCGGCTGCGGGCGGACGACGCGGTGGGCGAGGCGGTCGTCGAACGGGACGGCGAAACCCTGATCGGATACCTGACACCGGCCAGCCCCGGTCGGGC
Organism: Kitasatospora sp. HPM-01-4; assembly: GCF_051374625.1. NCBI lineage: Bacteria > Bacillati > Actinomycetota > Actinomycetes > Kitasatosporales > Streptomycetaceae > Kitasatospora > Kitasatospora sp. HPM-01-4. The sequence continues at coordinate 830,649 of NZ_JBPQGP010000005.1, forward strand.
GCTGCCCCTGGACCGCATCCGCGGCACTCTGGCCACCTGGCTGCCCGCGGCCGCGGTGCCCGCGCGGCTGGTGGAGGTCCCGCGGTTCCCGGTGACCTCCGGGGGCAAGGTCGACCGCCACCGGCTGCACAGGCTGGCGGCGACCGAAGCGGCCGCCCAAGCGGCGGACCGCCCCGGGCCCGGTCCGCAGGACACCCTGGCGCGGGTCTGGCAGGTGGTGCTGGGTGTGCACCCGGCACCGGACGACAGCTTCTTCGACATCGGCGGCGACTCCCTGCTGGCGGCCGAGGCCGTCACCCGTACGCTGACCGCCTTCGACCTCGACGCCCGGTACGGCCGCACCCTGGTCCACGGTCTGCTGCGCTCCCCCACCCTGGCGGACTTCACCGCCGCCGTCGCCGCCGTGAGGGACCGGCCGGGCGGGGCGAGGGCCGACACCGGCCCGGTGGACTTCGGCGCCGAAGCGCGGCTGGGCTTCACCCTGCCGCCGCAGCGCGGCCCGGAACCGGACTGGCGGCACCCCGGGGAGGTGCTGCTCACCGGCGCTTCCGGCTTCGTCGGCGCGTTCCTGCTGGCCGCGCTGCTGCGCCGCACCGGCGCCCGGGTGCACTGCCCGGTGCGGAGCCGGGACCGCGCCCACGCCCGGCAGAAGGTGATGCGGACCCTGGACCGGTTCGACCTCGCCACCGCCGAGGCCGCCGACCGCGCCGAGTGCTTCCCCGCCGACCTCGCCGAGCCCGGCCTCGGTCTGGAACCGGGCCGCGCCGGGGAGCTCGCCGACACCCTCGACCTGGTGATCCACTCGGCCGCTCAGGTCAACTTCCTCTATCCGTACGACGCGCTGCGCCGCACCAACGTGGAGGGCACCAGGGAGCTCGTACGGCTGGCGGCCGGGCGTGGCGTGCCGGTGCACTTCCTCTCCACCATCGCGGTGCTGGCCGGCTTCGGAACCGCCGGCGTGCGACACGTCGACGAGGACCTGCCGCTCGACCACGCCGACCGGCTCACCATGGGCTACGCCGAGAGCAAGTGGGTCGCCGAGGAGGTGCTGCGCGACGCCGCGGGCCAGGGCCTGCCGGTGGCGGTCTACCGTCCGTACGAGGTCACCGGCGACCGGCACACCGGCGCCTGCAACACCGACACCGCGATCTGCTCGCTGTTCAAGACGATCAGCGAGACCGGGCTGGCCCCCGACATCCCGCTGCCGCTGGACTTCGTCCCGGTGGACTTCCTCTCCGACGCGTTGGTGCACATCGCCACCACGCACCGCGCCACCCACCGGACCTACCACCTGACCAATCCCCGCGCGGCGAGCCTGCGCGACATGCTCGACCGGATGGACGCGGCCGGCCACCGGATCCGCCGGCTGCCCTACGAGGAGTGGGTGGGCGAACTCGTCCGCCATGTCGCGCAGCACCCCACGAGCCCCACCGCCCCGTTCGTCTCACTGTGCGTGGACCGCTGCAAGCAGGCCGACATGTCGGTCAAGGAGATGTACTTCGAGGGCACCTTCCCGACCGTCGGACGGGCCAACGTCGAACGGGACCTGGCCACTTCGGGCCTCGAGTGCCCTCCGGTCGACGCGGAGCTGCTCGACCGCTACCTGGAGTACTTCTATGCCACCGGCTACATCGAGCGCCCGTAGCCGGAGCGACCCGGAAGGGGCGAGCATGACCGCACAGCCACCCGGTGCGCGACGGGAGGGCCCCGAGGCGGACGTCCTGGACTTCCCGCTCCCGCCGCCGGGCACCATGGGGCCGCCCGAGGAGACCGCGCGGCTGCGCGAGAGCTGCCCCCTGGCCAGGGTCAGGATGCCGATGGACGCGACCGCCTGGTACGCCACGCGGTACGAGGACGTCCGGGTGCTGTTCGCGGACCCCCGGCTGATCAGGCCGACCATCAACGACTGGCCGTCCCGGCCCGGGCAGCCCGCGGACGACGGGCCGCGCCTGGTCACGATCGCCGAGCTCGACGGCCCCCGGCACGCGGCCCTGCGCCGGGCCCTGGCCCAGCCGTTCAGCGCCCGGGCCGTACGGGACCGCCTGCCGCACGTCCGCCGGCTCGCCGAGCGACTGCTGCGGGAGTTCCGCGAGGGCGGCCCGCCCGGCGATCTGGTCGCCGGCTTCACCGACCCCTTCCCCCTGCTGGTGCTGTGCGACCTGGTGGGCATCCCCTTCGAGGACCGGGACCGGTTCCTCCCGGTGCTGGAGGCGGCGCTCGGTGGAATGGTGACCTCGCAGGAGGGGCGCCGGGTCACCGGCCTGCTGCGCGGGTACGTGGCCGAACTGATCGTCCGGAAGCGGATGCGGCCCGGCGACGACGTCCTGACCCTGCTGGTCCGCCAGTGCGACGACGGGGCGCTGACCCATGACGAGGTGATGGCCTTCGGCCTGTCGATGCTCACCGTCGGCTTCGGCATCAGCAGCTTCTTCCTGGCCGACTCGGTGCACACCCTGCTTCACCGGCCGGACCTGTGGGCCCGCCTGCGCGACGACCGGGAGCTGATGCCCGCAGCGGTGGAGGAGTTCCTGCGCTACATGCCGGTGATGAACGGCACGGTGATCCTCCTGGCGACCGAGGACATCGACCTGCACGGGCGGACGATCCGCGAGGGCGACGCCGTCATCCCCGTGCCGGCCTCCGCCAACCGCGACGAGCGGGTCTTCGCCGACCCCGACCGGATCGACCTGGGCCGGACCGACGCGGTCACGGGTCACGGTGGGCATCTCGCCTTCGGCCGGGGCACCCACAACTGCCTCGGCGCCCACCTGGCCCGCGCCGAACTGACCGTGGGACTGGAGGCGTTGCTCGACCTCTTCCCACGGCTGCACCCGGCCGAAGGGCAGGAACCCGCCTGGGACGACGAATCCGTGACCAAGTCACCGCTGACCCTCCCGGTCGGCTGGTGAGGCCCACCCGGCCACCTCGCACGCGACCAGGGAGCACTGCCAGTGGACAGCACACCGCCGAAGCCCGCCACCGACCGGCCCGTCATCGATCTGCCCCTCCCGCCACCGGGGACCATGGGGCCGCCCACCCAGTACGGGTGGCTGCGCCGGAGGTGCCCGCTGGCGGAGGTCAGGCTGCCGATCGGCGCCACCGCCTGGTACGCCACCCGGTACGAGGACGTCCGGGACCTGATCGCGGACCCCCGGCTGATCAGGCCGACCATCAACGACTGGCCGCCCCGGCCCGGGGCGGCCGCCGGCGGCGAGCCGGGACTGGTCACGATGATGGAGCTGAACGGCCCCCGGCACGCGGCCCTGCGCCGCGCCCTGGCCGAGCCGTTCAGCGTCCGCTCCATCCGGGGCCGGCTGCCGCTCCTGCGTCGGTCGGCCGACCGGCTGCTGGACGGGTTCACGGCCGGCGGGCAGCCCGGTGACCTGGTCGGCGGCTTCCTGGAGCCCTTTCCGCTGCTGGCCATGTGCGAACTGGTGGGCATCCCCTACGAGGACCGCGGGTACTTCCTGCCCAGGGCGGACGCCGCCCTCGGGGCGATGCTCACCCTGGACGAGGGCCGCCGGGTCACCTCCCAACTGCGCGGCTACATCGCGTCGTTGCTCGACCGCAAGCGGCGCGAGCCTGCCGACGACATCCTCACCGAGCTGGTCCGGGCGTGCGAGCACGGCACCGTGGACGGGGAGAGCGTGGTGAACTTCGGGCTCTCGATGCTGGTCGCCGGCTACCGGACCAGCACCATGTTCCTGGCCGACGCCGTGGTGGCCCTGCTGACCACCCCCGGCCAGTACGCCCGACTGCGCGACGACCGCGGCCTCATGCCCGGCGCGGTGGAGGAACTCCTGCGCTACGTACCGGTCATGAACGGTGTCGTGGTCCTCCAGGCCGTCGAGGACATCGAGTTGCACGACCACAGGATCCACGCCGGGGACGCCGTACTGCCCGTCCTCGCCTCGGCCAACCGCGACGAGCGGGTGTTCGCCTCCGCCGACCGGCTCGACCTGTGCCGGGCCGACAACCCCCACCTCACCTTCGGCCGGGGTGCCCACAACTGCATCGGCGCGCACCTGGCCCGGGCCCAGATGACCGTGGGGCTGGAGGCGCTCCTCGACCGCTTCCCGCACCTGCGCGTGCCCGAGGGCCGCGGCCCCACCTGGGACGACGAATCCCCGAGCAAGTCACCGCTCGCTCTTCCCGTCAGCTGGTGAGGATGACGAGCTGCCGGGTCGCCCTGGTCATCGCGACATAGCGGTCGACCGCTCCTTCGACCCCCTCGCCGAAGGTCTCCGGGTCGATGAGGACGACCAGGTCGAACTCGAGTCCCTTCGACAGCTCCGGAGTCAGCGAGCGGACCCGGGGCTGTGCCCGGAACGTCTCACCCGCGATGTCACCGGCGCTGATGACACAGGCGGTCCCGTCGGCGTGCTCGGCGAGCCAGGTGTCGAGGATCGGGTCCAGCTCCGAGACGGATCCGCAGACGACGGGGACGCCGCTGCTGCGGATGGAGACCGGCACGTTGGCGTCCGGGAGCGCGGCCCGGATGACCGGTTCGGCTTCCGCCATGACCTCCTCCGGCGTCCGGTAGTTGACGCTCAGGCCGGCCACGCTGATCCGGTCGAGGCCGATCCGCCGGAGCCGTTCCTCCCACGACTCGGTGAACCCGTGCCTGGCCTGGGCCCGGTCCCCGACGATGGTGAGGCTCCGGGACGGGCAGCGGAGCAGCAGCATCTGCCACTCGGCGTCGGTCAGTTCCTGCGCCTCGTCCACGACGATGTGCGCGAACGGTCCGGCGAGCCGGTCCGGGTCGACGGCCGGCAGGGCGGTCTCGTCGATCAGGCTGTCCTGCAGGTCCCGTCCGCGCAGCATCGTCACCGCACCTTCACCGTCGTCGTCGGCCTGGAGCAGATGGTCGATGACGTCGGCCATGCGCTCGCGTTCGGCGGCGACGGCGGCCTTGCGCCGGCGCTCCCGTCGTACCGTCTCCGGGTCGCCGAGCCGCCGCCGTGCCGCGTCCAGGAGCGGCAGGTCGGAGACCGTCCAGGCCTGGGCGTCCTCGCGCTGCAGCTTCCGGACCTCCTCGGGGCCGAGCCAGGGTGCGCACATCCGCAGGTAGGCGGGTACCGACCAGAGGTCCGAGACGAGGTCGGCCGCTTCGAGCAGCGGCCACGCGCGGTTGAGGGTCGTGACCAGCTCTCTGTCCCGCGCCAGCGACCTCCGGAACAGCTCGGGCGGGACCTCGCCGTCGTCCTCGTGCTTGTCCGTCAGGATCGTGACCAGTTCCTCCCAGATCTGCTCACGCGCCTCGTTGTGCGGCGTCCCCGGTTCCACCGCGTCGAACGCGTCGGCCCAGTCGTCGGCACTCAGCCAGACGTCGGACCAGTCGGTCGTGACGGTCATCCCCTCACCGGGCGGCTCCTCGTAGATCCTCACGGCCGCCTCGATCGCTTTCACCATGTCCGCGGACGACTTCAACCGGGCCGCGTCGGGGTCGGTCTCGACCCCCGCCGCGGCGCCCTCGGCGACCAGGTCGCGCAGGGTGCAGGTCTGTACGCCCTCCTCGCCGAGGCTGGGGAGGACGTCGGCGACGTAGGCCAGGTAGGGCTGGTGCGGACCGACGAACAGCACGCCGCCGCGCCGCTGACCGAGGCGGGGATCGGAGTACAGGAGGTACGCGGAGCGGTGGAGGGCGACGACGGTCTTCCCGGTACCCGGACCGCCGTCGACCACCAGGGCGCCGCGGGAGCCGGCCCGGATGACGGTGTCCTGGTCGGCCTGGATGGTGGCGAGCACGTCTCGCATCCGGGCCGAACGGTGGCTGCCCAGAGTGGCGATGAAGGCGGACTGGTCGTCGAGCGCGGCGTGCCCCTCGAACCCGTCGGCGGTGAACACCTCGTCCCAGTAGTCGCTGATCCGGCCCCGGGTCCAGCGGTACCTGCGGCGGCTCGCCAGCCCCATCGGGTTGGCGTGGGTCGCCGCGAAGAACGGCTCGGCCGCGGGAGAGCGCCAGTCGACCAGCAGCCGACGACCCGCGCTGTCGGTGAGGCCGAGCCGGCCGATGTACACGGGCTCGGGGTCGTCCGCACCCACGATGTGTCCGAGGCACAGGTCCAGACCGAAGCGACGCAGGGCCCGCAGGCGACCGGTCAGCCGGTGGATCTCCGCGTCCCGGTCCATCGCCTCCCGGCCGGCACCGCCGGGCGCCCTGCGCGCCGCGTCGAGGCGGTCGGACAGTTCGGCGATCGCCTGCCCAAGGCTCTTCTCGATGGCGGTGAAGTGCCGCTCGTCGGCGGCGATCAGCGCCGGGTCAGCCTTGAGGGAGAGGTGGTCGGGGAGGTGGAACGCACCGGCCGTCTGGGAATTCATGTCATCAGCTCCGTTCCGAGATCGCTGCCGCGAAGTCGGGCGGCGGCGCACACCCGCGCCACCGCGCCGGCTGCCCGCGCCCGCGGCGCGAGTCCCGACCACCCGCCGGACGTCACCGCACGACCGGTGAACCGGCAACACCACACGCACTTCGCGAAGCTTTCGTTTCCGCATGTTCTGGCTTCGGCGAGCGATTCTGCGGCATGACCGGGGCCTTGCCGCAAGGCCCCCGGTGCGCTATAAGTTGAGAGTGGCAAGGAGTGGATTCCCTCCTTGCCTTTGTCATTCGCCCTCTTTCGTCCGCGCCTTGGCCGTCCGCCCCTCTGACGTTCACGGTGGGCAGTGCAATCGTCCGGGAGTTCTCAACCGGTGACTCTGAGCGGCGACTTCGCGGAACCGGGCGATCGACGAGGCTCGCGACCACGACCCGGCATGCCCCCCACTCCCGCCCGGATGACAGGTGAGAACCCCCACCTCGCCGCGGTGTGCGCGGTCGCCTGCGACCTGCACGTGGCCCGGTGACGGCCACGACCGCGGGCCGGCCTGTCCTGCGCTCGGCCGGCCCGCTGTCAGGGCTCGATCAGGCGATCGTCGCGCCGCGCTCCTGCGCCAGAGCCTCCAGACCGTACCGGGCCACGTGCTCCGCGTTGCCCAGGTCGATCGTCCGGATACCCTCGGCGGCCAGCCGCTCGTTGATCTCCTCCAGGTGCTGCTGGACGAGCTTCTTCTCGGCGTCGGTGATACGGCCCTTGTGCGGCTTGCCGGCGTGCTCCAGGCTGGCGTAGTTGACCCGCTCCCTGGCACCGGCCGGCACCGCGGACTGGCCCGGGATGCTCCGCGCGACCCGCTTGGCGCCGCGCAGCACCTCGGCCATCGGCGCCGCCGACGCCAGCCGGTCGAACGCCTCGGCCTCCATGACGACCGTCTCCGGCTCATCCGCGTCCGGGCGGTGAAGCTCGATCGTCACCAGGTCCAGCGCCAGATCCTTCACCTCCGTCAGCTCCCCGGCAAGCGCCTCGATCTCGACCGGACCGCCTTCCAGGTCAGGGTGCTGACGGACCACGATGCGCACCAGGTCGCCGTCGTCCTCCGCGTGCTTACCGGTCAGATCCGAGAACCGGATGATCTTCTGGCCCATGTCTTCCTCTCTTGCCCCTAAACGATCAGCCGAGAGCCTACGCGTGAATTGATCTACGGCTGATGCACTGCCACATCGGTCGGCCTGCCGACCCTCACCGATGGTTGCCCAGGTCGGCCCAACCTCTCACCGCCCTAGGCGAGTTCTGGCACACGATCCGCACCGCCCGGGAACTCGGCGTACGCCCCGAACCCGCCGACCTCAAACTCTGCGGCTGCCCGCACATGCTCGACTTCCGAGGCCACTTCTCCACCAAGACCCGCCAGGGCTCCACCACCCTCGCCGACCTACGACAGGCACGGGCCGACTGGCAGCGCGCGCAGGCTCGAGACCGGTGCGGTGGAGCGGGCTTTGCTCGGTGTCCTGCCCGGGTTGGGGTCGGGCATGGCGAGGCGGGTCGCACGCTGGCCCGGCGACGGGGCAGCTACCTTCCTTCCTGCCCACCCCGGCAGGTTCCCGCGCGCAGCGGCGTCATCCACTGCGGGAGCAGCCGCCACGTACCCTCCACCGTGTAGCTCACGTGGAACAGTCGGCCGATCAGCATCCTCACCCGAGCCAGCGTCTATCGTTGGCCCTCCCATCCGTGGACCAACGGGCCGCGCTCCAACTCCCGCACCAGTCTGGCGATCTGCCCCTCGCTGAGCCTCGACCGTCCCGGCGGCCCCTTGGACAGGACCCGGCCTCGCCGCGCTCGCGCCACTGACAGCGCCACTGCTCCACCGACCACTCGCTGACCCGCAAGGCATCAGCGATCTCCCGGTTTCTCTCCCCGCCCTCGAAGCGTTCCACGGCCTGCAGCCGGACCCGCTCCCACGCAGCCGTCCCAACGCCGGTCAACCCGCCGCCCTGTGCGTATCTCACGACCTCAGGGCCACCGGAACGGACCGGACGCTGTCAGACGAACAACTCGGATATCACCCAATCAAGTTCAGTACCTGGCGCTCACTTCGCTGGCCACGATGATCCGGCCGCCGGCCTTCCTGACGGAGCGGCTGACTCGGGCCTTCTCGTCCGGCAGGACGGAAAGCATCTCGCCGGTAGGGACGATGATGGTGTCGGCCTCGCCGTCAAGGAGCATCTGGAGCGCGTAGGCGAGCCCTCGGCGCTGGTCGGGTTCGGTGGCGCCTTCATCGTCGTGGATCACGCCCGCGAGGTGCAGGCCCGACTCACGAGCGATCCGCTCGCACATCGCTCGCCGGGTGACGATGGGCTCGTCCTTGGCGGTGCACAGGTAGACGACGGCGGTGGGCTGCGCTGGCTTGGTCATCTCTTCGATCCATCTCAGTTCGGTGCGACACAGGACCGTTGGTAAAGCTGTGTCGGTCCGTGCCGTTCGTGCGGCTACTGAGATCGTCGGGCGTCGGCGCCGGGTGGCCCAGGAAAGTGCGGGGTCAGTTCGCCCACCACTCGGTATGGATCTGATGCGTAGTGTCTCTACCGGGCTGGTCAGAGTTCGACGGCGAGAAAGTCGGCGAGTTCGACCAGTTGCGGTGACAGGCCGCGCTTGCGTCGGGTGACGAGGGTGGTGGCGATGTCCCGGGCGTATCGCTGGTAGCGCAGCCACTCGGGTGCGGCCTGCTTGATGCCCATCAGGATCTCGGTGGCCGGGGCGTAGTCGCGCTGTTCGGTGTGCGCGGCAGCGAGGTCGAGCAGGTGGCGGTTACGGTTGTTGGAGGTGGAGCGGGCGGGGGCGGTGACCTGTCCGGAGAGCTGGAGGGCCTTGCCGTACTCGCGGAGGACCATGGCGTTCTCGACCTCCTTCATGACCACCGTGTTGGGGCCGAAGGTCGTCCAGTACTCGTGGTAGTCGATCACGTCCCGGCCGACCAGGATGGCGGCGGCCTTGGCCTGCCGGATCATCTCGTCCGCCTCCGCGGTCCGGCTGTTGCGGACAGCCGCAGCCGATCCCCGCAGCAGCAGCCAGCCCCAGGTGCCGAGGTGGCTGGCGGTTGAGTGCCGGAAGGACGGTTCGATGGCGTCCGCCGTGGCGACGGCCACGTCCTCGGCCTCATCGAAGCGGCGCTGGCGAAGCAGCAGCCAGCACAGCGAGACCACGGCCGACGCACCGAGCACCTGGTTTCCGCTCCGCTCGGCCAGGTCGATGGCCCGGCTCAGCGCCTGGTAGGCGAGATCGTCATGGCGAAGGTGGATCAGAGTGGACCCCGCGAGCTGGTACGCCTGCGCCTGCATCTCCAATGCCGCCAACCTGGCTTCGCCATCCACCAGTTCGGCGACCTGGGCGGCCTCGGTCAGCACACTCGGCAGTGCTCCGAGTGTGGCCGCGTAGTCGTCACCCTGGTAAAGGCGGTTGCCTTCGCGTACCGATGCTCGGACCCCGCTGATGGTCGGGGCATCGTGAACGTCATCAGCATGGGCCACCCGGCCCAGGCCCCTGGCGGGTGTGATCACCCGACGGATCGCCAGAATCCCAGCCGGATCCACCTCCGGGGCAACCGGAGCTTCGATCGGACCGGTCTGCATCAGATCCGTCGTCTTCACACCCAACGCCTGGGCAAGCTGGCGCAACGTACCCATCCGGGCGCTCTCGCGGTCGTTGCGCTCCAGCTTCCGGATGGTCGCCACCGACACCCCGGACGCTTCGGCGAGCTGTTCCTGAGTCATGCCCCGGCGTCGGCGCAACCGCCCGATCCGGTCCCCGATGCTCTCCGCCATGGCCACCCCCGCACCTGACTTCGTTCCTCACCAACGGTACGCCGCCCTGCAAAACCCCAGCGTGAACAGCGGGAGACCGTAGCCGACCGGGTGATCGTGCTCGCTGAGCTCCGGTGGGCACGGGCCGACTGGCAGCGCTTGCAGGCGGGACCCTCGGCCACCGGAGCGGACAACACCTCAACGCTCGTCCTCTCCCACTGGGCGTTCTCCGGCATCGGCCTCACTCCGGAACTCGCATGACTGGCTGCTGCCGTGGCACCGCCGATCGAGCGGACGCGGGTGGCTTCCGATGCGCGACGACGAACTCCTGACCGTTCCCGAGGTCATGGCCCGGCTCAAGATCAGCCGCTCCACCGTCTACGACCTCATCCGCACCGGGCGGCTCACCTCAATCACCATCGGCCGCGCCCGCCGTATCCCCGCCCGGACCCTCACCGACTACATCCACCACTTCGAAGAGGCAGCCTGATGACCACGCCACGCCCCATTACCCGCAAGACCCGTGCCAACGGCAACGGCACCATCTACCAGCACAAGGACGGCCTCTGGGAGGCCGCCGGCTACGTCCTCTCGCCCAGGAACACCCGCAAGCGTGTCCGCGTCTACGGTGCCACCGGCGCCGAGGCCGCCGCCAAACTCACCGAGAAGATCTGCCGCCAGCAACCGCTGCGTGCCCGCCCCCTCCGCGCAGGGCACCGTCGGCGCGTACCTGACGTACTGGCTGGAGAATGTCGCCATCCACCGCCTCCGCGAGACCACCCACACCCGCTACACCTCCTGCAACAACCGCTACCTCATCCCCGGCCTCGGCCGGAAGAGGCTCGCCAAGCTCTCAGCCAAGGATGTCCGCACCTGGCCCGACCAACTCTGCACCACCTGCCTGTGCTGCGCCCGTGGCCTCGATGCCGCCCGCGACCGGCCCCAGTGCTGCGCCGTCGGCAGGTGGTGCGGCAAGCGGCTGTCCCCGCTGACCCTGGCCTACGTCCACTCCGTGCTCAAGTCCGCCCTGGAGCACGCCGTCCGCGAGGAAGAGATCCCGCGCAACGTCGCCCGCAACGCCCGCACCGGCAACCCCCCGGCCCCGCCGCTTCGAACCCCTCACCGCCGACGAGGCCCGCACCCTCCTCACCACCGCCCAGGGCCACCGCCTTGGCGAACTCCTCAGCCTTCGCTGGGAAGGTCGACCACGGCAGCGGCACCGCCAGCATCCGCCGCACCCTCCAGCGCACACGCACCGGCGGCCTGACCACCCTCCCCACCAAGACAGTCAGCTCCGAAACGCCGCATCGCCCTCCCGGCGCCCTGCCTGCTGTCGCTCCGCGCCCACCGGACGCAGCAGACATAGGAGAAGGACAAGGCCGGCGCGGGCTGGGTGGACGGCCGCCACGTCCTCACCCGGCCCGATGGTCACCCCATCGAGCCTGCCACGCTCACCCGCCACTTCAACGCACTCCTCCACCGAACCAGGCTCCGCCGCATCCGCTTCCACGACCTCCGTCACTCGGCGGCGACCCTTCTGCTGGAACAGGGCGTCGAACTCGTCGTGTTCAAGGAGCTCCTCGGACACGCCCACATCGGCGTCACCGCAACGGTGTACGCCCGCCTCCGCCTCCAGCGACAGGCCATCGACACCCTCAGCAACAGACCCCCACCCGCACGCACCACCAGGAGCGCCACACCAGCACTTCCGGACTTCCGGCATCAACATCGTCGCGAGCGAGGCGCCCCGGCCTCAAGGCCGTTCGTCCTCGGCTCCGCCTCCGGGCGCTCCGCCTTGACCCACGGGACGCCTCGCTCGCGGTTGTGCCCGCAACCAGCCGGAGCGCCCGGGAAAGCAGCCTGTGGGGACTTGACCGGCCCCGCCCCTTCAGGGATGACGTTGCCGTCAGCGTTGCCGTCAAGACGCTCAGAAGGGCCTCGCCGAAACGTTCGGCGAGGCCCTTCTCTTGTGACTCACCCCAATTCTAGGGTCCGTCAGTCAATCGGGCGAACCTCTGAAGGAGGAGACGCCCGCGCTCGTTAATGAGCTCCACATCGACAATCGGTTTCATGTGGGGGTCGAAATACTCCAGCATGTTCCGTGATTCGATGAACGAGATTCCAAGCTCCTCCTGGAATACTCTGAGAAACTCAAGCGGAGTAAGGGTCCGAGGGCCTCGTTGAGAAAGGAATTCGAGCACCTCCAAAAAAGTTGCCCCCTCAGCCACAAGGTCTAGCAGCACGACTTCGCCATCCAAGACACTCACCTACCCTGCAGGTCGCGAAAATACGGGTTCAACATTGGTGTAGTTGCCGAACTCACCCACGAGCCTGCTTCTGTCAACCGCCACAGCAGTCATTCCATACTTTCCGGCCATGTGACCAGTGAAGGTATTTGCAGCCGCATCCTCGTAGGACATTCCAGCCCTGAGGTTTGCATTGAAGGCATCAAGGTTACTCGGCATTGCGGGAACCCATTTAGCCTGGAACGACGTGACATTTTCGGGGCCAAAATGATTCATGACATCGGCGAACATTTGCCCACCCGAAACGGAGCTCCCACCCCGCTCCACCGCCATGCTCAACGCACCATTGTTCAGGTCTGCAATAACTCCACCGCCTCCCTCATACATCTGCGCAAAGGAGCCACAGTTGGAATTATGCACCAACACCGGCGTGTTACCAGCCAGCACATAGTACGTGTGGCACGGCGGCCTGCCCTACCTGCTTTTTCGCAGGTCAGCGGCGTTTTGACGGTCCGTCGGTGTCCGTGGTTGTGCGCTGGCGTACGTGGTTGTTGCCGTCACTACTGCCGTCAGAGGTGTAGACCACTTGATCTCAATGGCGCCCGCATGCTGCTCTCGGTGAGGTGCTGGCGGTCGGCGGCCTCACTTCCACTCTCCGGGCTCGGCACGGAGGGTGGCGCGGGTGGTCGCTCGTAGGTTGTGTGGCCGGTCTGGGCGCAGTGTGCGGCGATCCAGCGGGTCAGTTCCTCGGGAGTGTGCGTCTGGTCGGAGGCGGCTCCGCAGTCCTGCTCTTCTCCGGTGACGCAGACCGCCTCGAAGGTCGGCAGTGCCATCGGGTCTACGACGGTGGTGACGGTGTATTCGCGGAACCGGTAGCGGGTGGTCGTGCCCATCAGCGCGCTCCCTGCTCGTCAGAGCCGTCGGCCTCGGCGGTGCCCGGCGGGACGGGGATGCGCTGCCCGCGCGAGTCCGCGACCCTGAGCGCGTCCGACAGGGCCTCGGTCAGCCGGCACGCCAGCCACCGGTACTCAGCGTCCGTCAGCGCCCGCGCTCCGGGAGCCAGGACGCCCCGGGCGTAGTCCAGCAGTTCTTGGCCCATGGTGAGCTGGACCACTTCGATGCCGTCGGCGAGCCTCGCCAGGTAGCCACCGCCGTCGGTGCTCAAGTAGCAGGGAAGCCCATCCGGGTTGGCCCACGGCAGCAGACGCAGTTCCTCCACTGCAAGCTCCACCGTGCTCGCGTCGAACAGACGTGTCGCCTCCTCGGCCATGCTGCTGTCCCTTCCTCGGTCCGGCTCTGTCGATTCAGGGTCTCGTTGGCCTGAACATCTCGGAGTAGCCAGCCTGTCAGCCCTGTTGTCTGCCAAGCTGGCCAGGTGGCAAGGGAATCGGTCGGGGAGCTGGTGCGGCGGCTGCGTCAGGCTCGGGGGTGGAGTCAGCAGCGGCTCGCTGACGCGCTGGCCCAGGCCGCTCCCGGGCGTGTCCCGCCGACGCGCAATGACGTGTCCCGCTGGGAGATCGGCACGCGGTCCCCGCGCGAGTGGCTGCCCTTCCTCGCCCAGGTGCTGGAGGTCCCGCGGGAGATGCTGGAGGCCGCCAAGGCCGTCCGCCCTCCCGAGCCCGCGCCTCGGGTGCTTACCGTCGCGGACTTCCTCCTCAAGGACGACCCCCTGGCCCCGCTGAGTGCGCGTACCGGCCGGCGGATCGGCGCCGGGCAGGTCGCCGACCTGGCCCGGCGGGTGCACGGCCTGCGGCTGGCAGACGACGTGGTGTACGGGAAGGACCTGATCGGCCCGGCCCTGCGGGAACTGCGGGCGGCGGTCACGATCTACCGCGAGGGCACCCACAGCGAGCAGGTGGGCCGCGAACTGCTACGGACGATTGGCGAATTGGCGCAGATTGCCGGTTGGGTCGCCTCCGATGCGGGCGAACATGCCGAGGCGGAGCGGATCTACCGGCTCGGGATCAGTGCCGCCCGTGCCGCCGGGGACGGGGTGCTGTCGGGGAACGTGGCGGGCTCGCTGGCCTACCAGTGGAGCAACACCGGACGCCCCCACGACGCCGTCACCCTCGCCACCGCCGCCGTCCAGGAGGCCGGTCCCGCTGCTCCGGCCAAGGCCCGCGCGCTGTACTTGGACCGGGTGGCCTGGGCGCACACCCGCGCCGGCCAGGACCGCCCGGCGATGGCTGCCCTCGGGGAGGCCGGCGAGGCCCTGGCTCAGGACTCGGCCGCTACCGAGTCACCGTCGTACCTGTATTGGATGGACGCCGGGGAACTGCAGGTTATGGAGGCCCGCGTTTACACCGAGCTGCACCGGCCGCTTCGCGCCGTTCCGCTGCTGACGGACGTCCTGGGTCGTTACGACGCCAGTCACGCGAGGGAGTTGGCGCTGTACCTGTCCTGGCTGGCCGTGGCCTACGCCGATGCGAACGAGCCTGAGGCGGCGGCGGGGATGGCTGGCCGGATGCTCGCCCTGGGGCAGAGCGGCAGCGAGCGCACCACGGAGCGCACGCGGATCGTGCTGGACCGGCTGCGGGCGTTCCGCGACGTCCCTGAGGTCGCCGAGCTGCTGGCGTCCTGACCATCGCGCCCGCACGGGGGTCCACCCGAACTGCTGCGGTCGGTGTCTCGGCGCACAGCGCGGCTCGTGCGTGGGCGGGTCGGCGGGTCGGCGGGGAGCCTCGCTCCGTGCCGGAGGTGACGTTGGCCAAGGAGATCCCTCGCAACGTCGCCCGCAACGTCCGCATGGGCACACCCCGACCCCGCCGCTTCGAACCCCTCACCACCGAGGAGGCCCGCGCGTTCCTCGCCGCCACCCACGGCCACCGTCTGCACGCGCTGTTCGAACTCGCGCTGCGCACCGGGCTCCGCAAGGGCGAACTCCTCGGCCTGCGCTGGGAAGACCTCGACCTGGCCGGCGGCACCGCGAGCATCCGCCGCACCCTCCAGCGCACCAACTCCAGCGGCTTGACCGCCCTGCCGACCAAGACCCGGAGCTCCGAGCGGCGCATCGCCCTGCCGACCCCATGCCTGCGCTCGCTCGCACAACACCGCGACCAGCAGCGCCAGGAACGCGAAGCGGCAGGCACCGGGTGGAAGGACAGCGGCTACGTCTTCACCCGCCCGGACGGTGCCCCGATCGAGGGAGCCACCCTCACCCGGCACTTCACCGCTTTGCTCCGCCGGGCCAGGCTCCGCCGCATCCGCTTCCACGACCTCCGGCACTCGGCGGCCACCCTCCTGCTGGAACAGGGCGTCGAACTCGTTGTCATCAAGGAACTCCTTGGCCACGCCCACATCGGAGTCACCGCCACCGTCTACGCTCACGTTCGCCTCCGCCTCCAGCGCGACGCCATCGACCTCCTCGGCAAGGCCCTTCACAACGCCGACGAGACCGCCACCCGACCCAACGACGGCGACGAACCGCCGCTTTGTGCAGCACCCGTCCGCTGACGTTGCCGTCAACTACTGCCGTCAAGACGGCAAAAAGCCCCGCCGGAGTATCCTCCGGCGGGGCTTCTCCTATCTCGCGAGGCGAGATTCCTTAACGATTCGATCCGCTAATTCAAATCACCAAGGATTCCTCCCGGGCCCCCATTCTCGAAGATTCCTTCGAGGGCCAGGGTCATGGCCGGAATTCCCCCGCCGCGCACGATCACCAGATCCGGACATTGGAAATACTGGCCGCTTTTGTTCTCGCCCGTCCCAACCCATCGATCCATGACACGAGCGATCTCGGAGAGCGTCATGAAAGTTGCGCTCCACCGGGTTCCGTCAGACGCGGTGATCTCAGCATCAACGTTCTCCACCGTCTCGACCCGATCGTCGGCGCCGAGCATGAAGACGGCCTCAAACTGGGCCTTCTTGACGACCGGGAAGGGGCTACTGTCCATAGAGCTGCATCAGCCTTCCGATGACCTTGGATTCGTTACCCTTGTCGGACTTGCCTACGATTTGAATGCCGCCGTCGACATTTCGGAAGAAAAGTCGTCCGCCGTTAGCCCCACGCGCATAGGTCACGTCGGTCCCAGCGAGCGCCTTGCTGCCAATTCCCGGATTCATATTCCCCTGAGACAGCTGATTGAAGAGATTATCCAGGTCTCGCTGGACTGCCTGATTCTTCCCTGCCTGCTGTGCCGCCTTGGTCAGCAGGGGGTCATCCCCGATAGCTGACGACATCGTCAGGCAGTTGGAATTGTGCACGAGTACTGGCGTAGTCCCCGCCAGTACATAGTACGTGTGGAGGCCATCGATTGTCAGGTCATACGTAGTCTTCGCTGCCCGGTAGTGCCGGACTTGTCCGACTGTTACTGTTCGACCATCGGCGGTTTGCAACTTGTCACCAGCGCGGATTGATCCTGCGTCAGCCCATGCTGCGGTTGTAATGCTGTAGAACGGATGGTTGCCCGTAGCCGTGATGACCTGCGGGCCGCTTGCGGTTTCCACAGTTATATCGACGAAGCTCTTGTCGTCGACCGTTATATGCCTGGCGTCGACGCGATGCTTTTCGCTCTTGCTGACTGCAGGCTGAGCATTGGATATCTCGTCACCTACCTCAACATCCTGGATCTTCTTAGCCGATCCATCGGCCATGAGGACTAGAGTGTCGGCTTCGAAGCTGTGAGGATGCAAACAGGCTTTTGCGGCTGCACTGAAGATATCATCTTCCAGGATCTTAAAATCCCTTTGCACAACCCCAAGTTCCCACGAGGACAAGGCTAGTCCGACCGTCTGGCAGTCATCGTCGTTCTTTCCGCCAAAGCCACCTCCAGCCGTGCATTTAATGTTCGGAATAATGACAGTGAGGTCGCTCAGGAATTTCAGGACATTCTTGCCGAATTCTTCGGCGTTATCCCACTGGCGCTGAGTGCGGCAGATCGAATTTCCCCTGCCCTTGCAAATGATCCTGGTGTTATATTCGTCCCACTTGTCTTTGAGGTCTTCGATCTGCTTCTCTAGCTTTTTCCTGCTGACGGGGTGGGCGTAGCCGTCGCCGTCGTCGTAGTCGTAGTCGTCGCTGGAGTTGTAGGCAGGTCCGCCGCCACGGCCGTCGTTGGGGCCGGTGCGGATGGGGTCCCCGGGGCCACGGCAGGTGTCGAGGCACATCTTGGCGAGGCCGGTGGGGTCGCTGAAGGTGAGCGGGTTGTTGCCGCTGTAGGTGTAGCCGGCCAGGGACTGCGGGTCGGAAGGGTTGAGGATCGGGTCGACGCTGATGAAACGGGCGGTTTTAGGGTCGTAGTCTCGGGCCCCGAGGTGGATCAGGCCGGTCGGTTCGCTGGTGCCGCCCAGGAAGCTGCGGTTGCCTGCCCAGGTGGAGGGGTTGGCGCCGCGTACATCGCCGAAGGGCGTGGTCCGGCGCTGGTTGACCGTGCCGGTGGCGGCGTCGATGTTGAGTTCGGCGGTCCCGTGGTGGTCGGCGACCTGGAAGGAGACCTTGTTGTCGTCGGTCCGCACCGCGGTGGCGGCGCCGAGGGGGTAGTAGCGGGTGGCGGCGGCCTTGCCGGCTCCCTTGAGGAGCTTGACCTCGGTGTTCCCGAGGTAGAGCGTCCAGTTCTCCGATGATGGGTCGGCGGTGTCGACAGTGTGGGTGGTGAGGCGGTTGCCGTCGGCGTCGTAGAGGTACTCGGTGGTCTTGCTGGTGGTTGTGGTGGTGCCGCCGGCGGTGTTCTTGACAGTCTCAGTGACCTTGGCCAGGTGGTCCTCGGTGTCCCAGGTGAGGATCTGGTCGCTGGACCGGTTCGCCGCGGGGGTGAGGTGGCGGGCCGTCGTGTTGCCGCTGATGTCGTAGCCGTAGGACTCGACGACCGGGGTGCCGAGTGCGCCGGTGACGCGGCTGATGCTGGTCAGGGTGTGCGGGCGGACGGCGGTGGCTGCGGGATAGGTGTAGGTGGTCTTGCTGTCCTGGGCGCTGTTGCCGGTCGGGTCGTGCTGGGTTTCGCTGGCCCGGGTGCCGTTGGTGTTGTAGGTGTAGCTGGTCCAGTACGGGGCGGGTCCGCCCAGGGCGGTGGCGTCAGGTGTGGCGGGGCAGCTGGCTCCTGCGGGGGTGAAGGCCTCGGTGAGGCGGGCGAGGTAGTCGTACTGGAAGCACTGCCGGTCGGTACCCGACCGGGACGTGTCGGTCACCGAGGTGACGTTGCCTGCCTGGTCGTAGGTGTAGGCCACGCCGCGGGCCGGGGTCGGGACACCGTACTGGTCGGTCCTGCTCGTGGCGAGCCTCTGCGTGCCCCACTCGTAGGTGTTGGTGACGTAGACGTCCTTGCCTGCGGTGCCGTTGGACAGGGTGGCCTGCAGGGGCTTGCCGGTGAGGCTGTACTTCTGGTCGGTCAGGTAGGTGACCTGGCCGCTGGCGGTCACAGCGGTGGCGCGGTGGAGACCGTCGTAGGTGAAGGCCACGACCTCGTTGGACAGGCTCCCGGCGGCTGGGTAGCCCATCGTCCGGGGTTGTCCGTCGTACCGGTAGCTGACGCCGCTGATGTAATCGCCTGCCAGGGCCTCCTGTCCGGGGACGGAGGGCACGGTGGTGGTGGTGCGCTCCGGTCGGCCGAGGTCATCGAAGAACGAGTACGTGGTCTTGTACTGGTAGGTGGCGCCGGAGACCGTGACGTATCGCGTGCTCGAGGAGAGCGCGCCCTTGTCGCCGGCGGGGTCCCAGGTGCGGGAGGTCAGAAGGGTGCCGGTCGGCGAGGTGTCCCGGGTCTCGATGACACGTGAGAGGTTGTCGTAGACGGTGGCGATGGTCTTGCCGCGTCCATCGGTCGTGCTGGCGAGTTCACCACGGTCGTTGTAGGTCTTGGTGGCCGTTCCCGAATCCGGGTCGATGGCCGTGACCTGGCGGCCGAGTTGGTCGTACTTCCAGCTCCACTGGGTGCCCGCCGGGTCGGTCAGCGTGGTGAGGTGTCCAGCCGTGTCGTAGCCGTAGGTGGTGGTGTCGTAGCTACTGAGTGTCCTGTCCTTGTACTGACGCAACTCTGTGGTGCGTCCGGCCGCATCGGTGATCGTGGTGGTGGGGGTTGCGCCGCTGGGTGGGATGACTGTGGCCCGGTCGCCGCTGTAGGTGGTGGTTGTGGTTGCCAGCGGGGTTCCGGTGCCATTGCCGGAGAGCTGGGTGCTTTTGATCACCCGGCCGAGGCCGTCGTAGGTGCTGGCGCTCTGCGTTTCGACGCCGGTGGCGTCCTCGACCTTGAGCAGGGTCGTGGACGGAGCGCCGGTGGAGTAGTAGGGGGCGTATGCGAGAGCGGACTGGCCGCGCTCGTCGTAGAACGTGTCAGTGAGGACGCGGCCACCCTTGTCGCCAGGGGCTTGAGTCTGCCGTACCCGGCCAAGGCCGTCGTACAGGGTGTAGGCGGTGTCCTGGGATCCGTCCTCGTTGAGTGTCTTGGTGGCGACTGCCGCAATCTTCTTGTCGTCGAGGAAGTACTGGTACTCGTTGTTGGGGGTGTCGCCGTTGCCCTTGGAGCGGTTGGGAAGCCAGACCTTGAGGGTGCGTCCCAGGCTGTCGTACAGGACGTCGGTGCGCCGTCCGTTGGTGTCGACCGTGGCCGTGGGAAGGCCGCGCAGCAGGTCGAACTCGGTTGTGACGGTCTGTGCTGTGGCTGCATTGCCGACAGTGGCAGGAGGTCCGGTGACGGTCGACTTCGTCGGCCGGCCGGTCGCTGGGGTGAAGGAGGAGGAGGCGATGCGGGGATTGGCAACCGGGGTGGTCACCGGGGCGGTGGCGTCGGTGACGTCGAAGACCGTGGTGGATGCCAGGTCGGTCGTGGCGGTGGGGCGTCCGTACTTGTCGTAGGCGGCAGTGCTGTCGAGGTAGGTGGCGCTGTTGCCTGTCCGCGACTTGAGGATGTGGGTGACCGATGCGTCGCCCTTGGTCGGGGCCGCGCCGTATTCCTGGCCGTCGAACTGGACGCGGACGTCGGACAGCACGGCAGAGGTTCCGTCAGGCCGGGTGTCGCGGTTGACGGTGGCGGTGCACTTCGCCGCGACGGTCTCGGTGTGGATGGCGCCCTTGAGAATCCATGCGGCGGTGTTGTCGGCGTACGTGGTGGCGGTGCAGGTGTCGTCGGTGTCGAGCGAGACGTCTCCCAGGTTCTCGACCTGGGTTGGGCGGCCGTAGCCGTCGAAGGTGGTGTTGGTTCGGGTCTCGCGCCACTTGGCGCCTGCGCCGTCGTCGAGGGAGGTGAAGGAACGAGCCGTGCTGGTACCAGTCAGATTGGCGGTCGTGGTGCCCCAGTCCATGACCCGCTTGGCGGTCTCCTTCTTCCACGGCGTGTGGACGGTCTTGGCGAGGACCTTGCCGCCCGGCTTGTCGAACTCTTCAGTGCGGTACTCGTAGCCGGCCCAGGCCGGGTCGTCGGTGAGGGTGCCGCCTTCGCCGTCGCTGATGTTGTTGACGACGCGCTTCTTCGTCTTGTCAGTCGGGTCCGTGCGGTCACCGTCCATGCCGCGAAGGAAGAAGTGGTCGGTCTGGGTCGACATTCCGCCGGTGCCGCCGCTCTGTACCCGGGTCTGGGCGTAACCGCGCCACTGGGACCAGGTCTTGAGCTTCTCCTGGGTCAGGCCGTTGTCGTCGTCGTAGTGCCAGGCCGCGTCACCGAGGTAGCTGTAGCGGGTGATCATGTTCGGCGCGCCGCCGGTGCGGTCCGTTGTGGTGACGGAGTTGACGACGTACTTGTTGAACCACTCGGTGGTTACCAGGTCCTTGGAGGACGCTTGGTACATCTGCGGAAAGCAGCGGGTGGTGTTGCTCTGCGGAGTGGGCAGGTTGTTCCAGGCGCACGCCGGTTGGCTGTAGCCGACGTCGACCTGTGCGCCGAGTTGGTCGGTGATGGTGCTGAGGCGCTGCTTGATGAACGGGGCGCGTCCGTCCCCGTCTTTGTCGAGGCGGTTGGCGAGCGGGGTGTAGGCGAATGTGGTCTTGGGCAGAGGGATGGCATCAGCGCCGGTGCCGCCGTCGTGCTCGACCGAGTCGAGCAGAAGCTGGTAGTCGAAGTCGGCGGTGCCCCACTTGTGGCTGAGCTTCCAGGTGTCGGTGGTGCGATAGGCCCCGTCGGCCTGGAGCGTACTGACGGCGACACTGGCAAGACGGGTGCGGGTGAAGAACGCCGGGACGTAGACCGTCTCGCAGTCGGTGTTGTCCTTGCAGTTCAGGTCCCATGGAGTGTCGTACCAGTACTGCCGGTTCGCATCGATCTTCGACGGGTCGCAGCGGCCCGTGGTGGTCTCCAGGCACCGTTCGGCGGGGGTGAAGGTGACCTGGGCCATCGGCTTGATGGTGGTCGAGTAGATGTCCGACTGCTGCTGGCCGTAGTCGATGCGCTCCAGGTAGCCGCCGCGTATGTACTGGGTGTGGTCGGATGCCTTGAGGTTGCGGCCGTAGTTGTTGGTCTCGGGGTGGTACCAGTAGGTGATGTCGTTGCCGTTGGCGTCGATCACCAGGTCGAGGTTCCACCGCCAACCCTGCTGGCACCAGGAGGAGGCGAAGTCCGCCTTGTGGCAGGGCTCGCCGTCGTTGTTGCCGTAGACCGGGACCGTGTAGACGGACTTGGTCTCGGGCTTGCCCGAGCTCCAGTTGGGAAGGCGGTTGTAGCCGAAGTAGTAGCGGGTACCGTCCGGGGTGACGGCGCGGAAGTACTCTCCGTCGTCGTCACCGTTGCCTCGGTTGGTGTCGTGCCCGCGGGTGACCTTGGTGTTGTCGTCGCCCTTGATCCGCCATTCATTCGGGCCGACCGGGATCAGCTCGCCCGAGTGCCCGGCGAAGCTGATCGTGGCGTTGTCGTACGCCCAGCACAGGTCTCCGGGGTCCAGGCCGTTGGTCTTGACCCCCTCATCGACGCAGGGCTTGTACGAGCGCTCGACGAAGCCGGGGCTGAGGTCGAAGCCGTCACCGACCCAGGACGCCTGATTGTTACTGTTCGCGGTTCGCCCGTCGACACTGCCCGAGTCGTAGGAGAGGCTGAGCTTGGGGGATAGGCCTCCCGGCATCGCCGGAACCGGCATCTCGTACGACCAGTTGAAGGAACCGCTGTTCAGTGAGGTCGACCACGTGGAAGCCGCCGAGAGAGGGGTTGCTTTGTAATCTCCGGACGGGCCGGCGGAGGACGCGGTGGCCGCAAGCAGCGTCACGCCGGCCCCTGCACCGATCTCCCCGGGTGAGGGTGCCTGCAAGGAAAGCGTGCTGGGAACCTCAACCGCGACAGCATCGGCGGTGACCGTCTGCTCTTCGGTGTTGTTGTTACCCGCGAGCGGTGTCTGCGTGCGGCACTCGGGCTTCTGAGGAGACGTCAGAGCACAGGCCGGGAGCTGGACCAGGTGGAGGCGTGAGCCGAATCCGCCACCGCCTGCCTGCGCGAAGCTGCTGTAGTCCAGTGTGACCTTGGCCTGCCCAGCGGCCGTGGTGCCGGCCAGGGTGAACAGCATTCCGTTGACACCGGCGTTGCGTGCCGCGTTCTGGTCGAGGACCGAGACCTTTGCCTCATGGATGGGATCAGTGGCCGCTTGGGCAGCGACTGCGCTGCGTGTCTTGGGAGTTGAGGGAGCCGACAGTGCGATGGGCAGGTTCCTGGTCGCGGTGGCCTGAGCTCCGGCGGACCCGAGGGAGACGATCGCGCTGCCCGGCTGCGGCCAAGCCGTGCGGGAGGCCGCCGGATCGCTGACCGTGGCGTCGGCCTTGCGCTGCTTGGTCTTCGCCGGCGAGCCCTTCACCGGCTTCTCCTGTGAGGAGACAGCGGGCTTGTGGTACGGGGCCGCCACTGCCGCCGCGACGGAGATGGTCGGTAGGAGCGAGCCGACCAGGGTTGCCGCGACTACGGCAGCCACTCTGGTCCTTGGCCGTCGTTTCCTTGTGATGGATGAACTCAATGTGATTCCTTCGGGTTCCGTCCCACTAGCAGGGACGGGGGTTCGTGCGGCGCCGAATGTCGGCTGCCGAGGGAAACGAAGATCGAAGGCCGATCTGGCGTCGCCAAGCACCGTGTGGGTCGACCAGAGCACGGTCGACCCCCACGGTGCTTGTCAGACGCCGGGTTGGGTGGGAAGCTCCCCGTCCTTGGCCGCGAGGATCGCAATTTGGGAGCCAGTCAGAACGCCTTGGTATGCCCAGACGTCGTCGAGCTCACCGGAGAAGAACTCTCCCCAGGTCCCTGCGGCCGCCCGCCGGCCGAACTGCAGACCGGAGTACGTGTGCGGCGTGACCGCGTACGACTCGAAGGGACGGACAGCAAAGCCGGTGGCCACCCTGTTGGTGCAGGTGGAATCGCCCTCGGCACAGACGAAGTTCTCGACTCGGCCGTTGACGTACAGGGTCGCCCGGGAGGCGAACGCGTCGTAGACCACCGCAAGGTGGGTCCAGCCCCGCGCCGGTGTGCTGGTCACGCTCGACCTGGTGGATGTGCCGCTGTCGCTGTCGGCAAGTTCCACCTGCCAGCGGCCCTTGGCCGTGTTCCAGCGGACTACGACCGCGCTGTTGCCATTAGCCCCCGCGAGGGAGAGGACGGTCATGTCCCGGGTCGGCGTGGCAGCGGGCTGGACCCAGCCGGCGATCGTGAAGCTCTCACCCGTGCGTAGCGGGGTGTTGCGTGCTTCGGCGTATCCGGTGGTGCCATCCAGGTTGAGGGCTCCGCCGAAGATACCGCCGGTCGCGTTGATGGTCGCGCCGCCGCCAAGGGTGGCGCCGGCGGCGAAGGGGCTCTCGTCCGGGGTGGTCTTGGCGGTGGCGGTGTTCAGCTTCCAGCGGCCGGCGAGCTGGGGGCGCTGGCGGACCATGTCCTTGGCCTCGGTGGAGGTGAGGACGCGGTCGAAGATGCGGACGTCGTCGATGTCGCCGCCGAAGTACTCGCCGTTGGCGCCTTCGCGGTTGACGGCGCCGAGTTGGAGGGGGCCGGGCTTGGCCCAGGGGGCGTTCTGGGTGTAGTCGGACTCGCCGACCAGGTAGCCGTTGATGTAGAGACGGAGCTTCCTGGCGGTGGTGTCGTTGACGGCGGCCAGGTGGGTCCACTGGTTGTCGGTGGGGCCCATGCAGGGCACGCCGTTGATCAGGGTGCCGGGGGCGCAGTCGGGCTGCATCACCCGCACGAGGGTGTCGGCGGAGCTGTCCTCCTTGTAGCGGCTGAAGAGCCAGCGCTTGTAGTAGGCGGAGTAGTAGATGGAGAACTCGCTGTTGTGCTCGCCGATCTGGCTGATCGCGATGTGTGCGGAGGTGTCTCCTTCGGCGAGTTTGGGGAGTTTGACCCAGGCGGAGACGGAGAAGCTTCGGGCGCCGTCGATCTGGGGGCGGTCGGTGCGGGCGTAGCCGGTGGTGCCGTCGAGGTGGAGGGCTTGGCCGGTGACGCCGGTGGTGGTGTTGCCGGCTCCGCCGTTCAGGGTGAGGGGTGAGGTCTCGGGTTTGCCGGTGACGGTGTTGCCGGTCTCGTCGAGTTCCCAGACGGCTTTGGCGCCGGTGCCGGTGGTGGGCATGGTGCCGCCGGCCAGGGCGGCCGCCTCTGTGGTGGTCAAGGCGCGGTCGAAGAGTTTGACCTCGTCGATCTGTCCCTTCCAGGGGTCGGTGTAGTCGCCGCGGTAGCGCAGGCGGCCGAGGTCGAAGGTGTTGCGTGCGGACCATGCCGACGGGGCGGCGACCGGTGCGCTCGGTGTGCCGTTGACGTAGAGGGTGATCGTCTTGGCCTTGTTGTCGTAGACGGCGGCCAGGTGGGTCCACTGGTTGAGTGTGACGGGGGCGGTGGAGGTGGCGATCTGCCAGGCGTAGGTGCTGTCGTCGCGGGTGCTGGTCTGCAGGGCCCACTGGCCGCTGCGGGTGCCGAGGCTGAACGCGCCGATGTACTGGCCGCCTTGGCTGACGGCGGAGCGGTTGCGGCTGTTGTCGGTGAGGTTGACCCAGGCCGAGACCGTGTAGCTGTTCGCGGTTTCCAGTACGCCGCCCTGGACCTGTGCGTAGCCGTCGGCGGTGCCGTCGAACTGCAGGGCGTTGCCCTTGTGGCCGGTGGTGCCGCTCTTGGCGCCGGTGCCGAGGGTGGCGTCGAAGCCGCCCGCGCTGCCGGCCAGGGTGGTGGAGCCGGGTCGGTCGTCCATGGTCCATCCCGCGCGCTGGGGCTGGCCGGTGCGGACGGCGAAGTAGTACGTCTCGTCCTGGGATGAGGCGGTGCCGGCCGCGTTGATCGAGCGCAGGGAGAGCCAGTGCACACCGGGCTTGTCGGGCAGGACGTTGATGGTGCGCGCCGCGCCGCCGGTGGTGGCGGTCTCGTTGGCGGCCGACGGGCTGGTGTCCAGTCCCCACTGGTACTTGACGACGTCCTTGGAGGCCGAGGCGATGGTGAAGGCGCCGTACTTGCCGACGCCGTCGGACCAGGCCAGCGAGTTGGACAGATCCTTCGTCACGGGGTAGTCGGAGGCGCTGACGGTGGGCCCGTCGGGCGTGCTGGTGTTGACCAGGAAGTAGCAGCCGGTCGCGTCGCCGGAGGAGGAGGTCGGGCCCCACTGGGCGCCGTCCCACACCCGCATGTCCCAGGCGATCCTGGTGTTCAGCGGGAGTGAGGAGGGCAGGGTGTAGCTGAAGAGCGAGCCCGAGGCCTTGAAGTCCGTGGGCGTCTCGCTGCCGTTGTTGTTGGTCGACCACCAGCGGCGCTTCCAGCCCGCGCCGTCACCGGCGTCCCAGGCCGCGCTGAACTGGACCGCGACCGGATCACCGTCCGGGTCCGAGGCCAGCGCCGTGATCTGCGGCATCTTATTGACCTGCACGGTCGAGTTCTGGCAGACCGAACCCGGCTGCATCGACAGCTCGCTCATAGCGGCCTGACGCGGCGGCAGGTTGTACTGGATGCGCAAGCCCACATTCGCGCTGAACTTCTGCCATCCGTACAGGTCCGACTCGTTCCCGGCCCGAAGCCCCAGGTTCAGGTAGTCCCAGCCGCCATCCGCAGCCTGCTGGACCATGCTCTTCACCGCGGACGCACCGAACTCCACATCCCCGGAACCGCAGCCCGCCCCCTTGGTGGGGTTGACCGTCTGCAGGAGCCGCTCCCAGAAACCCGACCGCTGAGTGTCGTTCCAGTTCGTCCCGCTGTCGAAGCCGCTCGTCCACCACAACTCCACCGGGTGGTGCGGGTCATCGCAGTTGTCGTAGGAGTGCACCTCCTGCGCGAAGAAGGTCGCCGAGAGGATGCGCTTGCCCGCGAACTGCCCCGTCGGCATCCGGTACAGGACCCGCTGGACATCCCGAGGCGCGCAGCGCGAGGTGTCACCGCAGTACCCGACACCGAACTGCCCGACGTAGTCGCTGTTGTAGGAGAAGTGCCAGTACGACTGGGACGAGTAGTACTGCGACACACCCGCCCACTCCGCCGGATGCGGAGTGTCCCAGGACGGATCGATCATCACCGGAAAGACCGTCGACGGATCCTTCAGCAGCGACTGGTTGGGCGTCAGCACGATGGCGTCCTGCGCCGGAGTGACCGCCACTGCCACCTGCGCGGTGCGCCCGGCGACACCGGGCTGGGCGGGGTCGTCGGCAGCTGCGGAGGCAGCGGCGCGCACGGCGGACCGGGATGCGGCACCGGAAGGCTCGGTCCCCTTGGAGGAGTCCCACATCAGCGGCTTCGGGGCCCGGAAGACCGTCCCGCCCGCGCCCTTGTCGACCGCCGAGAGTGATCCGTTCGTCTCGGTCTTGATCGTCAGCCCGTCCCCCTGGAGGCCGAGGCGGAGCTGATCGAGCTCGGGGTTCTTCGCGGCCTCCGCCGTACGGACCACCACGAGCTGAGTGAACCCGGTGGCGGTCGCCGTCAGCTTGAGGTCCACGTCAGGCAGGATCGACCGGTACTCGGCAGTGGCGCCGTCCAGAACGGGCTTCGGCAGCGCCTTGGGCCACGAGAGCTTCAACTCCCGCCCCGCCCGCGCCATCCGCACCAACGGCTGCCCACTACCGCCACCGGAGAACTCGACCTCCGAAGTCGCCGCACCCGGCGCCACCGCACCACTCGGCAAGGCGTGCAGGGTCGGATCGATGTCCACCCAGGCACCGTTCCGACGGGTGCGCTGCGGCTGCAGATACTCGGTGGCGATCAGCTTCCCGTCCGGCTGCGCGACCACATCGGACGTCTCGGTCCGCATCGCCTCGACCGCGACCGGCTTACCCGTCCGCTTCGCCTCCGCGACCGCCGCGCTCTCCGGCGACTGGGCCGACGACTCCACCGGTGGCTGGGTTACCACGCCGCCGTCCGCCGCCGCTTCGAGGGCCGGGGTCTGCGCTGCGACCGGCACCGCCCCCGCTCCGGCAAACGTCCCGGCGGCCAGGACCACCGCCAGCCATCGGCGCGCGGACCACCCCAGCCTCGATCTCACTTTGACCACTGAACACCTGAGCCTTATTCAAACTTTACGAATATGAGAGCGAAGCTTGCCGTATCCGATGACTACTCAAGACTGTTCGCGATCAAAGCGAGACGAGATTGATTGCCGAACGTGTCGCAACGATGGCCATGCGTGGCGAAATCCGGACAATCCGAACCGCGGACAGGGACTCATTGCCGCAGGATGGCGTCCTCGACATGAACACCGTCAACTCGCCAGCCGCCAGCCTCAGGCTGACGGGCACGGTGATCGCCGACGACATCAAGGGACCCAGATGGCCGCCGATCAGCTGCCGGTCGCCGTCACCCTCGATCCAGCACACACCCAGCCCGGCGACCGGTCTCCGGGCGCGCGTTCACACGCCCGAACCCGGCCCGGCGACCGCCATTGCCCGCAGGCGGCCGGAGTCAGTGTCAAATCTTGTCTGTGTCAGGCCAATCGAGCAGGGTTGGGCTGCACTTCACCGACCCTCACGAAGCGGAGACCTGATGTCCGAAGACATCGCGACCACGGCCGACATCCACCGGCTGCACATACGACGTACCAGGCGCATGCTCCATGCGATGACGGCCGTCGCTCTGCTGATCTCGGCGGCCGTGGGCACCGAGGCGACGGCAGTCTCCCCGGCCGATCAGCCGCAGCCGCCGTCAACCGCCCAGCAGGAGAAGGGCATGCACGCCGGCCTGCCCTTCCACGACCCCGTGGACGCCGACGCCGACAGCGCCTCCCAGCCGGACCTGAGCATCACGCTGGACGCCGACCGGACCCGCTTCGACGTGGCCGGGAAGGAGGTCTACGGCGAGTCGTACACCGGCTCGCTCGTCGCCCCGACCATCCGGGTGCGGCCGGGCCAGAGCGTCACCGTCCATCTGGTCAACCACCTGACGGTCGCCACCAACCTGCACTTCCACGGCCTGCACATCTCCCCTGAGGGCCTGTCGGACGACCCGTTCCTGTGCGTGGACCCGGGCGCCTCCACCACCTACCGGTTAGCCATCCCGGCCGACCACCCGCTGGGCACGTTCTGGTACCACAGCCACGCCATGGGCACCGCCTGCCCCGCGCCCGGCTCGGGCGCCACGGCGGACATGGCGGCGATGGACGACAGCGGCTTCATGCCGGGCGACGTGGAGAACCAGATCTTCGCCGGCCTGTCCGGGGTGCTGATCGTCGGTGACGACCGCACCCTGCTGCCGCCCGCACTGCGCCAGATCACCACGCACACCCTCGCGCTGAAGGACGTTCAGCTCGATGCGAGCGGCCACATCGCGCAGAACACCGCCACCACCTCGATCGACTCCGACAACCCGACGGTGCGCCTGGTCAACGGCCAACTGCGGCCGGTACTCACGATGAGGCCCGACGAGACCCAACTGTGGCGACTGGCCAACATCGGGGCCGACATCTTCTACCAACTCCGCCTGGACGGCCACCACTTCACCGTCATCGGAGAGGACGGCTCCCCCGTCGCGCGGACCAGCGACGCCGACACCCTGCTGCTGCCACCGGGCAAGCGCTACGACGTCCTGGTCACCGCCTGCTCCAGCCCCGGGACCACCGTGCTGCGCACCACCGCGTACAGCAACGGACCGCAGGGCGACGCCTACCCCGACACCCCACTGGCCACCATCGACGTCACCGGCGACGAGGCGCCGCGCCTTCCCGGTGTGAGCGGCCCGATGCCGACCGCCCCGGCCGACCTCTCAGCCGTCCCCGTCGCACAGCACCGCACCCTGGTCCTGTCCGAGAACGCCGACGGCACCGTCTTCTACATCAACGGCAGGCGGTTCTCGATGGACTCCTCCGTCTTCGACACCCCCGCCAGGCTCGGCACCGTCGAGGAGTGGACCATCGTCAACCAGTCCGGTGAAGACCACCCCTTCCACCTGCACACCAACGCCTTCCAGGTGACCTCGATCAACGGCGCGGCGCAGCCCTACACCCACCGCCAGGACATCGTCTCGGTGCCGCACGCGGTGAACGGGACCCCCGGCCGGGTGGTGATCCGGGTCGCCTTCACCGACTACCCCGGCAGGTGGATGTTCCACTGCCACATCGCCGCGCACGAGGACAACGGCATGATGAGCTACCTCAACGTCGTGCGGTAGTCCGAGTGGCACCGTGTCCCACCTGCACAAACGCGGGCGGGACACGGGAAGCGGTTGGGTTCGTGGTGTCCGCAGTCGGCTGCCGACACTTCGCATGGCCGGTGGACGTCCTCAAGTCGGCCGACCGGCACGGCCTGACCTCGCCGTTTTCGGGCCACATACGCCCGTACGGCGAAGTCGGCCTCGGCCTCGGCTCAGGGCAGAGGGAAGCGGTGGTGCAGCCATACCGCGTGGGAGATGATCCCCGCCGGGAACCGGAAACCCCTTGTACGACCCCCTCCCCGGCCCCCACAGCCGATCCCTCCCACAACCCCACGAACGATCCAAACGATCATCCCACGAGCTGGCCAGCACCAATCTGACCATGCCTGATACCTTGCCATCGCCGTGGTGTTCGGGAAACCGGTCGGAGTCCGGTGCGGCCCTCGCCACTGTTGCCGCGGAGTACCGCGGCCCTCGCTGACCGGCTTTCCCAGCGGTCAGGGCCACTGGGCGGGCTGGAAGAGCCGCTCGGGAAGGTCGGCCGCGGCGCGTCGATGCGGAAGCCAGGAGACCGGCCACGGCGCGACATGTTCCACGAGGGTTTTGGAGAACACGTGCCCAGCGGTCTGCCGCATCCGTTCCGATCCATACGTTCCGTACGTCCCGCAGGTCCGATACGTGTCGGCCGCGCGGTCGCGGCCTTGCTGTTCATCGGCGCGCTCGGAGCTTGCACGGGCGCCCCCGCGCCCGTCGCGTCCGGCGGGACGACCGGAAGTGCCGAGCCGGTCAGCGTGGCCAATTGCGGGACCACCGTGACGGTCGGCGCGCCGCCCGACCGGCTGGTGACGCTCAACGAGGGTGCCACCGAGGTGGCCCTGGCCCTTGGCCTGCAGTCCCGCATGGCCGGTACCGCCTACCTCGACGATTCCGTCCCGGAGAAGTGGAAGGCGGCCTACGACTCCGTCCCGGTGCTCTCCAAGGACTACCCGACGAAGGAGAAGCTCCTCGCGGCCCGTCCCGACTTCCTGTACGCCTCCTACTCCAGCGCGTTCACCGACAAGGTCGCGGGCACCCGGGAGGAACTGCGTGGCCAGGGCATCCCGTCGTACCTGTCCCCGTTCGGCTGCTCGGACAAGAGCCAGGTGCCGCCGACGACCTGGCAGGCGGTGTGGGGCGAACTGAACGACGTCGCCAAGGTCTTCGGTGTCACGGAGCGGGCCGCCGCGATCCAGCAGCAGCAGGAGCAGAAGCTGGCCCAGTTCACGGCGACGGCCGCGGGCAAGGGCCTGAAGGTCCTGTGGTACGACTCGGACACCAAGACGCCGTTCGTCGGTGCCGGCCACGGCGGACCTCAACTCGTGCTCGATGCCGTGGGCGCCCGCAACGTCTTCGGGGACCTGCCCGGTGGCTGGCAGAACGTGAGCTGGGAGAAGGTCGTCGCGGCGGACCCGGACGCCATCGTGGTCGCGGACGCCGGCTGGGACACGGCCCAGTCCAAGATCGACTACTTGGAGAACGACCCGGTGCTGAGCAAGCTCACCGCCGTGCAGCACAAGGCTTTCGTGGTGGTGCCGTTCTCGGAGTCGACTCCCGGCGTGCTGCTCGCTGACGGTGCCGCCCGGGTGTCCGCGGGACTGAGCCGACTGCACCCGGGTTCATGACCACCGCACCCCACCCCGCCGTGCGGCCCTCTGGTCCGGGCCACGCGACGGCGGCCCTGGCCATCGGTGTGGCCTTGCTACTGACCACCGTGCTCCTCGGCCTGGCCGTGGGCTCACAACACGAGCCGGTCCGGACGGTGATCGATGTCGTGGTGCGCCGTCTCGGGCTGGGCGGCCCGCACGTGACGCTGCTGGACGACCAGATCGTCTGGCAGTTGCGGCTGCCCCGGGTTCTGGGAGCGGCTGCCACCGGCGCCGGCCTCGCGGTCTGCGGTGCGGTGTTGCAGACGCTGACCGGGAACGACCTGGCCGATCCCTTCCTGCTCGGGATCTCGGACGGAGCCGCCGCCGGCGCGGTCACCGTGATCGTCCTCGGCGTCGGCGTGTCCGGCGCCGTGGGCACCGGCGCGGTGGCGACGGCAGCCTTCACCGGTGCCCTGCTGGCCGCTGTCGTCGTCCTGGCACTGGCCGGCGCGCGCACCCGGTCGCTACCGACCGCCCGGACCGTGCTCGCCGGCATCGCGGTGGGACAGATGTGCGGGGCTTACACCTCGTTCGTCGTGCTGGTCCTCGGGGACCGCAACGCGGCGCGCGGTGTCATGGAGTGGACGCTGGGCTCGGTCGCCGGCGTGCGGTGGCCCACCGCCGTCTTCCTGACCGCGGTCGCGCTGGCCGGTGTCACGGTCCTGGCCTCCTCGGCCCGCGACCTGGACGCCTTCGCCTTCGGCGAGACCGCCGCCCGCTCCCTCGGCGTCCACGTCGAGCGCACCCGCTGGGTCCTCGTCGCCACCGCTGCGCTGGTGACCGCGTGCCTGGTCGCCAACACCGGCGTCATCGGGTTCCTCGGCCTGGTCGTACCGCATGTGGTCCGTCTCGTCTGCGGCCCGCGCCACGCCCTCCTGCTGCCCGTGTCGGCACTGGTGGGCGCGTCCCTCCTGGTGGGCAGCGACATCGTGGCACGCACGGTCCTCCCCGACCGGGAGATCCCCGTCGGCGTCATCACGGCCGGGCTCGGAGCGCCCTTCTTCGCCTGGCTGCTGTGGCGCCAGGGGCGGGCCGAGGGGAGGGGGCAGTGACGGTGACGCCTCCCGTCGAACTGCGCGCGGAGAGACTCCGTGTGCGCATCGGCGGAGCCACGCTGCTGGACGCGGTCTCGCTCGCGTTCAGCCCCGGCCGGATCACGGGCCTGCTCGGGCCCAACGGCGCCGGGAAGACCACCTTGCTGCGCGCGGTCGCCGGACTGACCCGGCCGAGCGCGGGGCGGGTCCTCCTGGACGGAGAGGATCTCCACGCGCTCACGGCCCGCCGACGAGCACGACAGGTGGCCTTCATGGAGCAGCAGGCGGACACCCGGCTGTCGCTGCCGGTCCGTCAGGTCATCGAGCTCGGACGCACGCCGCACCGCAGTCGCTGGCCCGTGCCGACGAACTCCGCCGCCGGCGCCCACGAGCGGTCCGTGTTCGCCGATGCCGTTGCCGCGGCCGACGTCGGCCACCTGCTCGACCGGTCCTGGCCGACGCTGTCGGGTGGCGAGCGGCAGCGGGTCCAGCTCGCGCGGGCGCTGGTGCAGGAGCCCGGCGTGCTCCTGCTCGACGAGCCCACCAACCACCTCGACCTACGCCACCAACTCGGCTTCCTCGGCACCGTACGCGGGCTGGGCATCACCACGGTAGCCGCGCTGCACGACCTCGAACTCGCCGCCGCCTACTGCGACGAGGTCGCCGTCCTGCTCGACGGCCGACTGGTCGCCCACGGGCCCAGCTCCGACGTGCTCACCTCACCCTTGATCGCGCACGTCTACGGCGTCGACGTCACCGTGGAACGACACCCCCAGCACGACAGACCGCACATTCGGTGGAACGGACTGCTCCACGAAAGGACAACGCCATGACCTCCCCCGTCCCGGATGCCCTCGCCCGCCGCAGTGCCATGCTCCTGGTCGGCATGTCGATCGGGGAAGCCGTCCGTCGTGACGAACTCCTCCGGACAGCAGCGTCGCACGGGGCCTCGATCGCGTTTCTGCAGCAGGCGGACCCCTCCCTGTCGGCCGAGCTGACCAGGCTGGCCGACGAGGGCACCGAGACCGTGGTCGTGATCGGCGTCCGCCTCGCGGCTTCCGGCCCGGCCCAGTCCTGGCTACGGCGGATCGCGGCGTACTGGTGGCGCGAGCGCGCGGACCACCGCCCCGAACTCCTCGTCGCGACCCGCCTCGCCGACTCGCCGGACGCGGTCGCCGCCGTGGCCGCGGTGACGAGGGCCATCACCGGCGAGGAGCCCGGCCTCACGTCCGCGGCCTGGGAGGAAGTCACCGGCCACCGGCACCAGGTCCTGGTGTGCCGCGGCCCGCGTTGCGCGGCCAAGGGCGCGGAGGAGGGACTACGCGCCCTGATACAAGAACTGACCGAGCAAGGCCTCGGCGACGACGACGTGCTCGTTACCCAGACGGGGTGCCAGTTCCCCTGCAACCAGGCGCCCGTCGCCAGCGTGCAGCCGGACGACATCTGGTACGGGAAGATCGACCCGGCTGTCGCCGGCCGCATCGTCACCGAGCACCTCGCCGGCGGACGACCGGTCGAGTCCCACCGACTCCCACGCCACAAGAGGGAGCAGGCAGACCACCACGACGACTGATCACGACCACCGGCACGGGAGCGGGGTGAACTCCGGATTCAGCAGGAGGCCGGCCAGTGATGCTCAAGCTCATCGCTGCCCTGCGGGCCAGGCTCTGCCCCCGCTGCGGCTGGTACCACGAAGGCACTGCCACCCCGCCGACCGAACGCGTTCCTGATCGACGAGCACACGAAGGACCCGGCCCGGCAAGGTGCTTGCCGGGCCGGGTCGGAGTTCAGGCGGTGGCGGTGCGCCGTTCGAGGCGGGTCCTCCGCGGGGAGACGGTCAGTACCAGAGCTGGTTGGCCTGCCCGGCGCAGGTGGCCAGGGCCACGCGGGAGCCGTCAACGTTGCCGGGAACGGTCAGGCACAGGGTCCAGTTGGTCTTGCTCCGCAGCATGGCCGACGACGAACCCGCGGGGCGGTCGATGTACCACTGCTGGTCGTCATGGCCGTTGCAGTTCCACTGGATCACACTGCCGTCGGGCGCGTAGATGCCCAGGCACTCGCTATGGCCGTTCTGCAGCTGGTAGTAGCCGCCACCGGTACCGGTCAACTGCCAGTTCTGGTCGGCGTTGCCGTTACAGCCCCAGATGACGGCGGCCGTGCCGTCGTAGGGGACGTCCCCGTAG
This sequence comes from Kitasatospora sp. HPM-01-4, assembly GCF_051374625.1. NCBI lineage: Bacteria > Bacillati > Actinomycetota > Actinomycetes > Kitasatosporales > Streptomycetaceae > Kitasatospora > Kitasatospora sp. HPM-01-4. The sequence continues at coordinate 865,331 of NZ_JBPQGP010000005.1, forward strand.
ACACCAAGACACTTGTCCGTGGCCACACTGTGCTGCGGTCCGCTCGCGAGGGCCGAGGCGGAAGGTGCGTTGACGAGCGCGGCGCCGGCCGCGAGCATGAGGCCCGCGGCGGTGGCGGCGATCCGAGTCAGAGCCTTGGTCATTTCGGTGAACCCTTCCGCCGATGCCGGGTCTTGCGAGAAGCGGCGACCCGTGAAACCGCTACGAGTGGATCACCTCGATGCCATGAGGCTATCCATGACCGAACGTTTGCTACACCTTTACGAGTGCACGAGTGGAGGCCAGAAGACCATCACCAGTGCACAGTCCTCCCTGCTGACCTGCTGACCTGGCCGCACAGCCTCACACGCCGCCCTCCTGCACGCGACCCAGAGCAGGTTGGACCCATGAAGCTCCGCTGGTGGCATCGACCGGGGTCTTCTGCCCAGGCGCTGGGGCGATGCCTGCTTGGAGGTCAGGTCGGCGATGTCAAAAAGTGGCAAATATCACCCCATAGAATCTAAAAGTAGAAGTATTCGGATTTTTTGGGGCATGAGCAACAAGCTTTGAGTCATGCATTTCCGAATAATTCGGATTCATGCCGATAGGTTCGGTTGCTTTGTGATCTTTTGGCTTCATACTTGCCCCATTGCCGCACATCTGTGGTGGCGGTGTGCTCGACCACTCCAGCAAGAGGGAAGTCCCATGCTCTCCAAGCGTCTTGTCCGTTCCGCTGTCGTCTGCGTGCTCCTGGCGGTCGGGGCCACCGCCTGTGGCGGCAGCAGCAAGGACAAGTCCGCCGCCCCGCCGACCCCCGCCTCCACCTCCGCCAAGCCGTCCACCAGCGCCGTACCCGCGGCCGACGCCGACGCAGAGCAGCTCCTGGAGAAGGCGAAGGCCGCGATGGCCGGGCTGACCGCGCAGACGCTCGACGGCACCGTGGAGAAAGACGGCGCGAAGGTGACCGTGCACCTTGCGATGGACAAGAAGAAGAACTGCACCGGAACTGTCACTGTGCCCCTCGAGGGGGGCTTCGAGATCCTTCGCAACGAAGCCGGGACCTGGATCAAGCCGGACCGCACCTACTGGAAGACCATCGCCACCAAGAACGGCAGTCCGAAGGCCGGTCCGGTGCTGGCCGAGCTCTTCAGGGGCCGTTACCTGGCGGGTGCGCAGGACGACAAGAGCGTCATGGGAGTGACCGATGAGGTGTGCGGCTGGATGGGCATGTTCACCCAGGTCGCCGGCAAGCCGAGCAGGGTCGTCAAGGGCGACGTCACCACCCTCCTCACCCCGGTCAGGAGCGTCCTTCTCGCGGCCAAGGACGAGAGCGGGAGCAGCTCGTTCTACGTCGCCACTGAGGGCGAGCCGTACATGGTCCGGATGGAGCGCAGCTTCGCGGGCCATCACAGCCGCCTGGACTTCAGTGACTTCAACAAGCCGGTCACCGTGACGGCGCCCCGGGCGGACGAGGTCGTCGACTACTCGGAGTTCCAGGCCAAGCTCAAGAACCCCTGATCACCACCTTGACCGGCGCTCGGTGTGAGCCCCGTCGCCGCTCTCCGTCCGGGAGGGGGGCGGGGCTCACCCACTTGGTGGCTCCAGCCGGCTTGGAGATACGTAACCGGCCGACCGCCGAGGTCCTGCCGAGGTGGCGCCTGGTCACGGAAGTCGGTGGCGAGCCGGCGCTTGGAGACGTTGCCGACCCGGGCGCCCCGAACCAAAGGCCGCCCAGCATGGCTCACTCGTCCTCGTGGAACAACCCGACGTACCGTCAACCTCCTGTTCCCATAGGAGCATCCTTACCGCACCTCCGATTGGGGAACTACTTCGCCCTCTACTACGGGCTGGACCAGTGACCGCCGACCGCCCGTACGCCCAGGAGCGCCGAGGTGACGGCGGACGGTCCCGTGGTGGGGTGAACGCCGCGACGATGACCTCCACCCGCCGGCGTCTGGTGCGGACGGCGGCGGGCTGAGGTCGAAGTACCGTGGATCCCAAGGCAGTCAGGGCATGCAGATAATCAACGCCGCAGGTGCCGATAACTCGACTTTCGACGCTTTCGTTGATCGTCATGTTGGTCACTCAGGCGGGTGGTGTGGCGTCATCTCGCCTCGCGGGCCGGAGAGAGCAAAGAAGCATCGGCGGTACTTGCGTCACCTGCTGTGAGGGACCCGCGGATGCGACCGGATCCGACCGTACCCGCTTCCCTGCTCGCCGTGTTGAAGTTCGTGCGGGGTTGCTTCACCGTCGACGTTCCGCACCTTCGCCACCCTGGTCACCGGGCTGATCGCGCGGACCGGCGGGTACACGACTTCGCCGAGGCGCTGCACCCATGACGACTCACCAAGATCATCACACAGGCCGCCAAGAACCTGACCTTACGGAGTGGTGACGTACCGCGCCCGGCCGGGCCGGGCGACTGCCGACGGCCCTAACGTCGGACGCATGCGCATACTCGTCACCGGAGGAGCGGGCTTTATCGGCTCGCACATCGTTTCCGCCCTACTCGCCCGGGGCCACGACCCCGTCGTCCTCGACGTCCTGCTGCCCGCCGCCCACCCGGTGCGGCCTCCCGTGCCCGAGGGCGTGGCCTGGTACGAGGCCGACGTACGCGATCCCGCTGGTGTCGCGCGGGCGCTGCGTGGTGTCGACGCGGTCTGTCATCAGGCGGCGATGGTCGGTCTGGGCAAGGACTTCGCCGATGCTCCGGCCTACGTGAGCTGCAATGACCACGGTACGGCCGTGCTGCTGGCGGCGATGGCCGCGGCGGGGGTGCGCGGTCTCGTCCTGGCCGGGTCCATGGTGGTCTACGGTGAGGGGCGTTACGACTGCGGGGAGCACGGCCCCGTCCGCCCCGGGCCCCGGCTGGCCGGGGACCTCGAAGCGGGCCGCTTCGAGCCCCTGTGCCCGCGCTGCGGCAGGCAGCTCACCCCGGGGCTCGTAGGCGAGGACGCCGCGGCCGACCCGCGCAACGTGTACGCGACGACGAAGCTCGCCCAGGAGCATCTGGCGTCCTCGTGGGCGCGGATGGCGGGCGGCCGTGCCGTGTCGCTGCGCTACCACAACGTTTACGGGCCGGGGATGCCGCGTGACACCCCGTACGCGGGTGTCGCCTCGATCTTCCGCTCGGCCCTCGCGCGGGGTGAGGCGCCGCGCGTCTTCGAGGACGGGGGCCAGCGCAGGGACTTCGTCCATGTCCGCGATGTGGCCATGGCGAACGTCCTCGTGCTGGAGGGGCTCGGTGCCCGTCCCGCCGGAAGCTCGCGGGCATACAACTGTGGAAGCGACACGCCTCGCACGATCGGTGACATGGCCCGTGCCCTGAGCCGGGCCCACGGCGGGCCGGACCCCGTGGTCACCGGCGAGTTCCGACTCGGGGACGTCCGGCACATCACGGCGACCTCGCACCGACTGCGCGAGGAGTTCGGCTGGTGTCCGCGGGTGGGCTTCGCGGAGGGCATGGCGGAGTTCGCGCACGCCCCGCAGCGGCAGCCGGCGAGCGGGTGACTACGGCGCCGCCGGCAGGACGACCTCGAACCGGCAGCCGCCCCGGACGTTGCGGACCGTTGCGCGTCCCGCGTGGGCCTCCACGATGCCGCGCACGATCGCCAGGCCGAGGCCCGCGCCGGCGGGTGGCGTACGAGCCTCGGAGCCCCGCCAGCCCGTGTCGAAGACACGCGGCAGGTCCTCCTCGGGGATGCCACCGCAGGCGTCGGTGACGGACAGGACGACCGTGCCCGTAGCCTCCTCGTACCGTGCGGCGATCGCGACGGTGCCGTCGGCGGGGGTGTGGTGGATGGAGTTGACGAGGAGGTTGCCCAGGACCCGGGTCATCTCCCGGCCGTCGACCTCGACGGGCACGCCGTCCGCCTCTTCCCCGATGTTCTCCCCGACCAGTCTGACGCCGTGTTCGCGGGCCAGCGGCTCGGCCCCGGCGAGCGCGTCTCCCACCAGGTCGTACACGGACATCCGGCTCGGGCTGAGGGAGAGCGTGCCCGCGTGGATGCGTGAGAGTTCGAAGAGGTCACTCACCATCGCGTTGAGCCGGTCGGTCTCCGTGCGGATCTGCCGGTGGTACCGCGCCGGGTCCTCGACGACGCCGTCCTCCAGTGCCTCCGCCATGGCGCGCAACCCTGCCAGCGGCGTGCGCAGGTCGTGCGAGATCCAGGCCACGAGTTCGCGGCGCGAGGCGTCGAGGGCTCGCTCCCGCTCCCGGGACTGCTCCAGTTTGGCGCTGGTGGCGGCCAGTTCCCGCCCGAGCGCGGCCAGTTCGGCGGTGGCGTTGCCGTCCGGGGCCGCGAAGCTGCCGCTGCGGCCGAAGTCCCGCGCGGCCAGGGTCAGGGCCTTGCTGTGGGCCACGACCCAGCGGCCGAGCAGCAGCGCGGTGCCCAGGGAGATCACGGCGGCCATGGCACACACCGTCGTCACGACGGCCAGGTCGTGCGAGGACAGGAACATCGCCCACGCCACGCTCAGCGTCCCGGCCAGCATCGCCGTCACCGAGACGGCGGCCACGACCAGCAGGGACACGGCGACGGAGCGGTGCCGGAGCAGCCGCAGGGCGAGTGCTCCGAACGCCCCTGCCGTGATCGCTCCAGCGAGGGCGTAGAGGGCGATCAGCACGAGGTCACGCATCGGTCCCGGCCTCCCCGCCCCGCGCGGCGCCGGCGGTCCCGGCGGCAGCGTCGAAGCCGCCCTCGCCTCCGGCCTCGGCGCTGGCATCGGCATCGAAGCGGTAGCCGACGCCCCACACCGTCCGGATGAAACGAGGCCGGGCGGGGTCGTCCTCGATCTTGGCGCGCAGCCGGCGGACGTGCACGGTCACGGTGGACAGGTCCCCGAACTCCCAGCCCCACACCTTGTGCATCAGTTCCTCGCGCCCGTAGGCCCGCCCCGGGTGCCTCAGGAGGAAGGCGAGGAGGTCGAACTCACGGAGGGTCAGGGCGAGCGCCGCCCCGTCCTTGGTGGCCTGCCGCGCCACGGAGTCGAGGACGATCCCGGCGGCGCGCAGCGCCGGGACGGGCGTCGGCGTGTCGGCCCGGGACCGGGCGCGGCGCAGCACGGCCTCCGCGCGCAGCACCAGCTCCCGGGGGCTGAAGGGCTTGGTGACGTAGTCGTCGGCGCCGGTCTCCAGCCCGAGGACGCGGTCCTCCTCGTCGCCCCGTGCCGTCAGCATGATCACGGGTACTGGCCCCTCGGCCCGCAGCCTGCGGCAGACTTCCAGGCCGTCCATGCCCGGCAGCATCAGGTCGAGCAGGACGAGGTCGGGGCGCACGGCGGCGGCGAGCTCCAGCGCCGCCGTGCCGCCCGCGGCCCGGTCGACGGCGAAGCCGGCCCTGCCGAGGTAGCCGGACACGACCTCGGCGACGGTCGGGTCGTCGTCGACGACGAGGACCCGGGCAGGAGATTCGTTGTGCATTTCTCCAGCCTCGCACCGGCCGGGAGGCGGCGGAGCCGAGCGTCCCCGTACGCGGAACGGTGTCCTCGTTTCGTAAGAACCCGACATCCGAAATGTCGGAATTCGATCCGTAGGGTGAGCGGCGTGACTCACTCCACCACTCCCACCGCGGACATCGTGCTGCCCTGTCTCGACGAAGCGGCGGCGCTGCCCTGGGTCCTGGCACGGGTGCCCGTCGGCTGGCGGGCCATCGTCGTCGACAACGGCTCCCTGGACGGCTCGGCGGACCTGGCCCGTTCCCTCGGAGCGACCGTCGTCCATGAAGCACGCCGCGGCTTCGGCGCGGCGTGCCACGCCGGGCTGGCCGCCACCGAGGCCGATCTCGTGTGCTTCTGCGACTGCGACGCCTCACTCGACCCCGGGCTGCTGCCGGGCCTCGCGGCGGCGGTCGGCACCGGCGACGCCGATCTGGTGCTCGGCCGCCGCCGCCCGCAGCTGCGCGGGGCATGGCCGCTCCACGCCCGCCTCGGCAACCTGGCCCTGGCCCGGATGCTCCACCGGCGCACCGGGCTGCGGCTGCACGACCTGGGCCCCATGCGCGTCGCGCGCCGGGAGGCCCTGCTGGGCCTCGGCCTGACCGACCGCCGCAGCGGCTACCCCCTGGAGATGGTGGTGCGTGCCGCCGACGCCGGGTGGCGGGTGACGGAGACCGACGTCCCCTACCTGCCCCGCACCGGTCGCTCGAAGGTGACGGGCACCTGGCGCGGCACGTGGCGCGCGGTGCGGGACATGCGGGCCGTGCTGCGGGCGCCCGCCGCGCCACGGGAGGTGACGGCGTCGCCCGCCGCGCCACGGGAGGTGACGGCCGGGTGAGCGCCACCACCGCGTCCAGCCCGGCGCCGGACGGGCCGACGACCCTGCTCGTCATCGCGAAGGAACCGCTGCCCGGGCGGGTCAAGACGCGCCTCACACCGCCGTACGCGCCTGCCGAGGCCGCTGTGCTGGCCGAAGCGGCGCTGGCGGACACCCTGTGGGCCGTGCAGGCCATGCCCGCCCGCCGCCGGGTCCTCGTCCTGGACGGTCAGCCCGGTCCGTGGCTGCCGCCGGGCTTCGAGGTCCTGCCCCAGTGCGCGGGCGGTCTCGACGAACGGCTCGCCGCTGCCTTCGCCGCCTGCACGGGCCCCGCCCTGCTCGTCGGCATGGACACCCCACAGCTCACGGCGGGCCTGCTGGCCCCGGCCCTGGGCCCGGCGGGCTGGCAGGGCTGCGACGCCTGGTTCGGGCACGCCGCCGACGGCGGCTTCTGGGCCCTGGGGCTGGCCGAACCTCAGCCCCATCTCCTGCGGGGCGTCCCGATGTCCACGGCCGGGACCGGCGCCGCGCAGCGCCGCCGCCTCGTGGCGGCCGGGCTCCGCGTCCGCGACCTCCCGGAACTGCTCGACGTCGACACGGCGGCAGACGCCCTGCGCGTCGCCGCGGCGGCACCCGGCAGCCGCTTCGCGGCGGCGGTGGACCGCCTGGGGCGGCGTACGACGGGGCCGGCCGGATGCTCCGCAGCCGCGGTGTCGGCCTGTGCCCGTTCAGGGGAAGTACCGCCGGTGCCTCGGCAGCAGGCCCCTCGGAAACCGGCGTTGCGGGAACCGGCGGCCGCAGCACGGCCCGCCTCCGCTCCCTCCCCCGGCGGAGGTGGCCGGCCGTGCCGACCCGCGAACTGACGTCCCCGGCCCGGATACCGTCCCCCTGGCACAGCGACCCGTACGCGGACGCGGTCAGCGCCGGACGCGGGCCGCTGTTCCTGCGCCGGGCGGACGGCTGGATGCTGCCCCTCGAAGTCGAACGGTGGTGCGCCGCCGCCGACTCGTCCGACCTCACCGTGCTCGACCGGTGCCGGGGACCCGTCATCGACATCGGCTGCGGCCCCGGCAGACTCGTCACCGCGCTGGCCGCCCGCGGCCATCCGGTTCTCGGCGTGGACGTCAGCCCGGCCGCCGTCGACCGCACCCGGCGCGGCGGCGGCACCGCCCTGTGCCGGTCCGTGTTCGCTCCCCTCCCCGGCGAGGGGCGCTGGGGCACGGCGCTGCTGATCGACGGCAACGTCGGCATCGGCGGCGACCCCACCGCGCTGCTCAGCCGTCTGGCCCGTGTCACTGCGCCCGGGGGGCTCCTCCTCGCCGAGGCCGCGGCCACGGACGTCGACGAGCGCGTGAAGGTACATGTCGACGACGGGCGCGGCCGGACCGGCCCGCCCTTCCCGTGGGCCCGCGTCGGAGTGACCGCCCTGACGCGCCACGCAGGCCGGGCCGGGTGGCGCGCAGCGGAACGGTGGACCGTGTCCGGACGCGAGTTCGTGGCCCTGCGCCGCTGAGAGCGGGGACCGGTAGCGGGTGGGGCTCTCCTCCGGACGGAGAGCCCCACCCTGGCATCAGAAGGTCTGCGGCGCGCCCGCCCACCGTCCCGGACTGTGCTGCGGAAGCACCGGGGCCGCCGGCCGGACGGGAAGCGTCCCGACGAGCCCGGCCGACCGACACCCCACCCTCGTGTCACAAGCCCTGCGGCGACTTCCGTCCGTGGTTCCCCTTCCGTGTCCGCGGCCACCGCGCCCATGCCCGTGCAAGGGCGATCACGGTGGTCGCCGCGGCTGTCAACGCCAGCACGAAGAGCCAGTTGCGGACGTAGTCCAGCGGCAGCACCGACGGATTCCGGGGAACACCCGGCCGGAACAGAACCGGATAGGACACCGCCGCGCACCGCACGCCGCGCCCGCAGCCGTGCCACCACGAGCCCCGCCAGGAGCGTCAGCGGGGCGACGACCCCGTCGTGCACGAGCACCCCGGCGACAAGCCACCGCAGGACCGGCCACGGGTCCTGCGGGTCATCTCCGTGCCGCACGACCCACAGGCCCACCCCCATCAAGGCGACTCCGCACGCACCGGCGACCACGCGGATCACCGGCAGTGCCCGGCTCCCGCGCATCACAGCGCCTCCATCCGCGACACCGGGCCTGTTCGGGGCGATGATCCGGGCCGGGTACCCGTGGTCGGGCGGGAGCTCCTCCCCGTTGAGGCGCAGGGCCAGCAGCGTCAGGGGGTCGCGGGCGTACGTGTGCGGCATGACCATCACCCGGTAGGCACCGTGCCGCTCCAGCGACGTGACCCGGATCAGGGCCCCTCCGGGGCGCCCGCACGGTCCATCAGGTCGCACACCCGTACGCCCGACCAGCGCGCCGACCGGCTCCATCCCTCCACACAGGCGACTCGGCACCGTGGCCTACGGCCTAGCGGGCCTCGCGGTGCTCACAGGGTGGCTGGCCCGGCGCCCCCGGGGCCACAGCCGGTCGCGGTCCACCGCCTCGGCCACGAACCGGTGACCCGCGCTGAGGCGCGAACACCTGTGCGACACCGAATTCGGCCAGGCTGCGGGTGAGCGGGTCGTGCGGACCCGACCTGGCCGGCGGGGCGCATCGACACGGTGACGGCTGCCACGCAACAGTCAGTGCTCCGCTCGCGGCGGTGTTGACAGCCGGCCGCGCCCCGGACTCAGCGTCACCACTGCGGCACTGTACGCGCCGAGCGGAAGAACGCATGGTCATCGCTGCCACGTGCGGAACGCGGTCAACAGCCGGTCCTGGGCTTCGTCGGAGAGGCTGTCCGGGGGTAGTTCGCCGAGTTCCTGAACGGTCTGCCGTATCTGGTCGAGATAGCGGTCGCAGCCGTCGCACGCGGCTATGTGCTCGACGAATCGGGCTTCGGTCGCGGGGTCCAGCGCTCCGTCGAGGAAAGCGGTGACCAGCTCAACGAATTCTTCGCACTTCATCCGGATCATCGCCGCCTGCTCTTCTTCGTCGTCGGGGTGTCCGGGGACGAGGAGAAGTACTCCTCCAGCTTGCCCCGGATGGCGGCGCGTCCGCGGTGCAGCAGCACCCGCTGGTTGCCCGGCGAGATGTCCAGCAGTACGCAGACCTCCTCGGATCCGTATCCCTCCACATCGCGCAGGGTCACCACGAGGCGGTGCCGCTGGGGAAGTTCGGCCAGCGCCGCGGCGACGATCCGGCTGACCTCCCCCGCCAGGACGTGTTCTTCGGGCCCTGGCCACGGCTGTGGCTGCCGGCCCGGCGCCCAGTGGCCGGGGTAAGGGTCGTCGGAGGGCCGGAAGCGGGACGGTGCCACGGTCGGCCCGTCGTCCTCGGGCGGCACACTGCCGAACAGCACTGTGCCGCTGTCCTTGGCGACACGGCGCTTCGCCGTGTTCACCAGGATCCGGTACACCCAGGTCTTCAACGAGGATCTTCCCTCATAGCGGCCCAAGGCGCCCAGCACGGCCAGCCAGGTGTCCTGGACGACATCCTCTGCCGTGGCGTTGGTCGGCACGAAGGCGCGGGCCAGGCGGAGCATCCCCGGGCTCCAAGCGCTCATCACCAGGCGAAAGGCATCCTCGTCCTTGTTGAGGAGCCGTTCCACCAGGACATCGTCGGCAGGCAGCCCGCCGTTCGTCGCCATGATGCCCCCGCCGCTCAGTGCCCCCGGGACCCGTGCGGCCGCGTCGGCCACGGATGCCGCATCGTCCCACAGGCACGAGTCCGGGCACCAGGGGCGGTCCGCGGCCGGAAACAGCGGCACACCGTCAGGCCTCGGACTGCATACAGGGCCTGACGGTGCGCTACGGCGTCGGGGTGCGGCTCAGTCCAGGAACGTCCAGAGCTGGTTCGCCCCGCCGTTGTCCGGGTAGACGCCGACCCAGCGGCCGTCGCCGGTCAGGTTGCGCAGCACGTCCAGATCCCACCCGTAGTAGGCGTTCACCAGGCGCACGCTGCCGTTGGTCCCGGTCGCGAACTCCCAGTTCTGGGTGACCTGACCCGCGCAGTCGTACTGGTCGGCCCAGTCACCCGCGGGCGAGTGGACACCGTCGCGGATGTCCAGGCACTTGCCCGACTCCTCGTTGACGACGGTGAAGGTGCCGGGGCCGCTGGAGTCGAGGTGCCAGCGCTGGTTGGCTCCGCCGTTGTCGGTCTGGGTGATCACGTGGGCGTAGTCGTCCTGCGAGGCGCCCTCGACATCGAGCAGCCGGTTGCCGTTGCTGACGCTGGCGATGGCGGACGACTCCCGGGTGGCGATCTCCCACTGCTGGGCCCGCGAGCCGTCACAGGGCAGGATGCCGGGGATCCCGAACTTGTCGGTGAAACCGATGACGTCGAGGCAGCTGGTGGTGTGGCCGCCGTTCACGAGCACGCCCGTGGCCGAGTCGTCGGGGTTCGGGTGGTAGGACCAGTCCTGGGTCGCCTGGCCCGAGCAGGTGGTCCGATCGACCACGTAGAACTCGCCGTTGCCGTTGTGGACGTCGACGCACTTGCCGGTCCTCTGGTTGACCAGCACGAAGGTCGACTTGCCCAGGAAGGGCTCGAGGCGCCACGTCTGCTCAGGGCCCGCGGCGGGAACCGCGGCCGCTCCGCCGGTGCGGCTGGAGGGGGGATAGGTGATCAGGTCGGTCTGGTCGGCGGTCGATCCGCCCGGGACCGCCAGGCGGTTCCGGTCGTTGCCGTCGCCGCGCAGCTCGATCGGCTCGGCGCCGCCGCGCAGCGCGAGGGGCAGCAGGCCGACGGGAGTGTGGTCACTGCTCATCGCGTTCAGCCGCACCCCCTCGTACAGCGCGGCCGCGGTCAGCGGCCTACCAGTGAAGAAGTAGTCCGCCTCGGACGGGTTGTCGGTGTACAGGCCCACGGTGTACTCGGCGCTGCGGTACTGCACGGCTCCGGCCGGCGCCGTGACCGGCCGCACGTCGGGATCGCGGTTCCAGTCGCCCATCGCCAGCCAGTTGGCGTTGGGCGAAGCCGCCTGGATGGCGTTGAGCGTGGACTCCGCGTTGTTCGGCAGCCCGCCGATGGAGTCCGCGTGCGCGGTCCAGTACGACGAGTTGCCGAGCCGGATCCCGAAGGCGGGACGCGACCCGGCGTTCGGGGCGTACAGGATCTGGTTGGTGAACCACGGGGTGACGATGGCCAGGTTGACCCGGTTACCGCCGAAGTCGGTCCGCAGGTAGTAGATGTAGACGATCTCCTGGCGGCCCTGGCTGCCCGCGTTCCACTGGAAGACCTCCACCGGCTGGGGGCCGCCGGTCGCGATGGTCCCCAGCGACGTCCCCGGCACCGCCTGCCCGGGGCCGGCCTCCTGAATCGCGACCATGTTGTAGTGCAGGGCAAGGAGCTGCGGCAGGTCCTTGGTCCACTTGTTGACGTCGTTGCCGCTGCCCGCACCCTGCAGGTTGTAGGTGGCGGCCTGGACGTCCTCCAGGCTGTTCGGCGGAGGGGGCGCCGCCGTCGCCGGCCCGGCCCCCAGGACCGCCAACCCGATGGCGGTCAACACCACCGCCATCACACCCGCCACGAGGCGGGCCAGCCTGGTCCCTGCGCCCCTCCCTCTGAGACGGCTCCCATCAGCGGAAAACCGCATCCCTGGCCTCCGTTCGGCAAGGCCGCCACATCGCGGCCGACAAGGACGCAGAGTCTCCCGACCCGCTGCGCGTTACACCGGCGCGCATGGACCTTGGCGCGACAGCCCGTGACGGGGTTCGAGCTCGCCGCTCCGGCTGGCGGCGGAACCCGGGCCGCAGCCGAGACGGCTGACGACGCAGTCCTGCTCACTGGCAGCGCTCGCACCGGCCGCTGGTACATCAAGGGCGGGCAGAAGACCGTCCCCGGATGGCCCACCGTGCTGCGAGAGTTCGCCACCGAGCATGAAGCCTGCCAGTACCTTTACCGCGAGCTCACCCGGAGCGACCAGCCCCCGATGGCAGCGGAGAAGGCCGCCTGGGCCGGCGAGGCGGCACACCTGCGCGCCGAGGCCGGGCGGCAGCTCGCCACGGCGAGTCGCCTGGCTGCACCCGGTGTCAGTCCGCGGGTCCGTGGATACGCCCGCTGGTTCGGCCCTACCGGAACGGCCAAACAATGCCTACCGCAAAGTGGTCTTTTTCGCAGGTCAGAGCTGGTTTTTGACCAGTTTTCCAGCCGGGGCCCTCTCATACTCCCGCCGCGCGGGAGAACCGGCGCCCCGTACCCGGCGGCCCTGCGGCTGACACAGGGGCTCTTCCAGCGCATCCGGGCGCCGGCCGGGGTGAGGCAAGCAACTCCCGTTCTGACCTGTGTCATGTTCCAGCGGGTTCGCCGGAGTGGGCACTACTCGGGTCGGGCAACAACTCCTCGCGGTACCAGGCCGCATGGGCCGCCAGGCCTGCGGAAAGGCCGCTCCCGGAGGCGCAGCCGCCCACCGTGCCGAGCCGGGTCGCGTCGAACCAGTGGTCCACGCCGAACAGGTCGAGCAGGTGGCTGTCGCACCCGGCGGCCACCAGTTCCTCCCGAGCCCGCTCGAACGGCTGGTCGCCGCCCACGAGTGGGAAGCCGAGGTGTCGGTGCGTCGCCACCACCAGCTCGCGCAGGCTGACCGGCTCGGACGCACAGGCATGGAAGACGCCGCTCGCCCGCTGCGGCGGCGCGGTCACGGCCATGCGCGCGAGGGACCTGGCGAGGCTGCCGACCTCGGTGAGCGAGAGCATTGCGGCACCGCGCTCGGGCAGCCCCGAGCGCAGGGCGCGCAGCATGCGCAGCAGGGCCGGCATCACCCACCGGTCGCCGCTGCCGTAGACGAGGTACGGGCGCAGGACCGCGCCCCCCGCCCCGAGGACGAACCGCTCGGCGGACAGGCGGCTGCGGCTGGTCGGCGAGACGGGACGCGGCTCCACGGCGTCCTCGGACACCTTCCGGAACGGCCCGTTGCCGTACACGGCGGCGGTGCTCAGCTGCACGAACCTGCCCACGCCTGCGCGGCCGGCCTCTTCCACCAGGCGGCGGGTGCCGTCGACGTTCACGGCGGCGCACCGCTCCTCGTCCTTGCCGATGTACGAGGCGAGGTGCAGCACACCGTCCACATCGCGACAGATGCCGCGCAAGGTAGCGGGGTCCGTCAGATCGCCGTCCACGACCTCCACATGCGGACCCGGCGCCACGGAGCGCTGGTGAGCCAGCACGCGCACCTGGACCCCGGCAGACCTCAGGAGCGGTACCACCGCGCTGCCGACGAATCCGGACCCGCCGGTGACGAGGATGCGGGAGCGGTTCACCGGGGACCTCCCGGGGAGGCCGGCGCGCAGTGGACCGTCAGAGCGCACTCGTAGGCGACCACACCGTTCTGTTCGACAGCCACCAGCACCTCGTACGCGTCGGCGCCACGCGGGGAGTCCGACAGCCGCGCCCGGACGAGGCAGGGTGCGTCGAACTCCACGTACCGGTGGAATCGGTTGACCATCGTGGCCGGCAGCACCACACCGGGTCCCGCGAGGCACTGGGCAGCCTGTCTCGCCGCCTCCAGCAGGAGCATCCCGGGCACGTGGTCGGTGGGGTGGTCGAAGAGGGTCGGGTGCGCCCAGTTGACGCGCAGTGGCCAGACCCCCTCGCGCGGATCCGTCGCGCCCGTGCCGTCCAGCGGCCGGCCGAGCACCACGTCGGCCTCGACAGCCCTGCCCACCTCGTGCGGAGGCAGGGGTGCGGGCTGATCGGGCAGGCTGGCGGGTACCTCGGCGTACGCGCCTCGCAGCCGTCGGTAGATGGAGTTGCGCATGCAGCTGAGCGTCATCCGGCCATGCCCCAGGCTCACCGTGCCCCGGGCGAGCCCCACGTGCATGGTCATCCCCGCGAGCCGGTTCCCACGCACCGTCACATCACTGCAGGAGATGGTCAGTTCGACGTTGACCGGCCAATCGTCGAGGCGGAGAGCATGCGAGTCGAGGGCGATGCTCAGCTCGGTCATCAGGGTCGGGTGATCCCGGGGCAGATCGTAGAAGACGTGACTGACCAGAGAAGATGCCTGCCGGATGCTCTCCGCGGCCAGTAGGGGGTTGTGCCAGCGGTCACCGATCGGGCCGTAGAAGCCGTGCCCGCGCGGCCACTGGGCTCCCACCTTGAAGCGGTGCGGACCGAGGCGTAACCAGTCGTCGGTGAGCAGCACTTCACCTATGGCCCTCCGGTGGACCAGGGCGCGTGGTGCCGTCCGCTCGAAGGCGAGGGTATTCAAAGGCTCCTCGGCAGGCGGAGGAGTACCGGCCTCGGCGGCGAGGACGCAAGGAGGGGAAAGATCGACCGACACGTCACGGCTCCTGTCTGCAGTGCTCTCCAAAGGCGGCACTCGGCCGCCACCGGGCACGGCGTACAGTACTTGACGTACGGTTTGGTTTTGAAGCTATCGATCACACTTATCGAACAGAAACGTCCCTGAAACCAGGAGGTAACACGGTGGCCCAACAGGAACGCGGGATCGAAACACGACGAAAGGTGCTGATAGGGGCGGCCGAAGTCTTCGACGAGCGCGGCTATGCGGCCGCGAGCATCAACGAGATCCACGAGCGCAGTGGCATCACCAAGGGGGCCATGTACTTCCACTTCAAGTCCAAGGAGGAGATCGCGAAGGGCGTCATCGCCGCCCAGACCGAGGTCCCGGTCCAGGTGCGCAGCCACTCCGAGTCACCGTTGCAGGAGGTCGTCGACCACACGCACGAGCTGGCCCATCGGCTGATCACCGACGTTCTGTTCCGTGCGAGTATTCGACTCACCGTGGAGCAGGGGACGTTCCAGGTGAACGACTCCGGCATGTACGACTGGTGGCTGCAAGTCTTCGGCCGTGAGCTGGCGCGCGCCCAGGATGCCGGGGAACTCCGCAAGGAACTGGCCCCCGAGGAGGTGGCGGCGAGCGTGGTGGCCTCCTTCACCGGCATCCAGATGCTCTCCCACGTCACCTGCGGGCGCCGTGACCTCCACCAGCGCCTGGCCTTGTGGTGGCAGCAGATACTCCCCGGCATCGCGACTCCACAAGCCGCAGCCAAGGCCCTGCCTGCCGGGTCACCGGAACTCGGCCTGTCCGACACGGTCTGACCCTGGCCGGGCAGGCCACCAGTCCGTCGGGACACCGAGCGCGCCGGGTGAAGATCGCCGAAGGGTTCACGAGCGAGGATGCCGCGCTCGCGCGCGGCGTGTCCGGGAGGGTCGGTACGCGACGGTTCCGGGAACGTGGTGGCATGCCCTCGATCCGGCTCAGCCCTCCCTCGGGAAGGTATCTCTCCTTCACCGAACGGGAGGAGACCGCCCTGCTGGGAGCCCAGGACGCCGGCACACGGGAGATCGCCCCGCAGGCCGGGGCGATCACCGTCGACGATCCCTCGAGAGCTGCGGCGTAACGCGGCCACGCGGGGCGGCCGGCTCGACCATCGTGCCTCGATCGCGCCGTGGAAGGCCGAGTTGACCGCGCGCCAGCCGAGGACGGCGAAGCTCGCGTCCGACGAGCGGCTGCGTGAGTACGTGCGGGACCGGCCCGCCGACGGGCGATGACGGGCCGGGGATCTGACTTTCGACAGGCCTGACAGCCCGTGCCGCCCGGCATCGCGAGCGGTTGCCCGGGCACCGAATACCGGCACGCACATCATGTGACATGGGTCACACATGACACTCTTCCGCCGAAACCGATCCAACGTTAGGGTTTCAAAAAACAAGCCAAACGTTCGGCTTAGTGCGCTTCCATCGTGGCCCGCCCCACAAGGAGAGAAACCGTGCCCTTACCGATCGTGATCGTGAGCGACGCACTGCCCGGCGCCACCGTTGCCGCCCTGGAGGGCACCTGCGATGTGCGGCATGTCGACGGCCGTGACCGCCCGGCGCTGTTCACGGCGCTGCGCGACGCGGAGGCCCTGATCGTCCGCAGTGGTACCCGGGTCGACACCGAGGTGCTCGATCAGGCGCCACGGCTCCGCGTCATCGCACGCGCCGGCGTCGGTCTGGACAACGTGGACACCGCCACGGCCCGGGCACGCGGCATCACCGTGGTCAACGCCCCCGACTCCAACACTGTGAGCGTCGCCGAACTCACTGTGGGCCTCATCGTCGCCTCGATGCGCCACATCGCGCCCGCGGCACGCTCCCTCGCGGAGGGCGAGTGGCGTCGGTCCGACTTCGTCGGCGTCGAGCTGGCCGGCCGAACGCTGGGCATCATCGGCTACGGCCGTGTCGGCAGGCAGGTGGCGCGCAGACTGGCGGCCTTCGACATGCGCATCCTCGTGCACGACCCGTACGCGGACACCCTCGGCGACGACATCCGCGCCACCGGGCTCGACGAACTGCTCGCCGCCAGCGACGTCGTCACCCTCCACCTGCCGAAGACACCCCGCACCGAAGGACTTGTCGGCGCCCGGGAACTGGCCCTGATGAAGCCGACCGCGCACCTGGTCAACACCTCCCGCGGCGGCATCGTCGACGAGGAGGCTCTGGCCCGCGCACTGGGTGAGGGCCGGCTGGCCGGTGCGGCGCTGGACGTCTTCGCGACCGAACCCCCGGGGCCCTCACCGCTGCTGGCCCTGCCGAACGTGCTCGGCATCCCGCACCTCGGAGCCAGTACGCACGACGCCCAGCTCAGGGCCGGGCAGGAGGCTGTCCGCAAGGTTCTCGCGGAACTGGCACCGCTGCTCGCTCCCGCACCCACCGCCGCCTGAGTGACCGCACCCGCTCACCGGAGACACCCATGTCTGCTGCACCGATAGCCGCGACCGTGCACTCACTGATGTCCAGAGCCCGCGACGATCTCGCCGAACTGGTCGCGCTGCGCACCGTCGTCGGAGCCTCGCCCCCGGACCAGTTCCATCGCGCGGCCCGCCGGATCGCCTCGCTGCTCACCGACGCGGGCCTTCCCGAGATCCGTCTGCTCCGTGCCGAGGACGGCCCGGAGACGGTCTACGCCCGCCGCCCCGGACCGCCCGGAGCGCCCAGGGTGGCGCTCTACGCCCACTACGACGTCGTGTCCGCCCAGGACGAGACGGTCTGGAGCACACCCCCGTTCGAGCTGACCGAACGCGACGGACGCTGGTACGGCCGCGGCAGCGCGGACTGCAAGGGCAACGTCGTCATGCACCTCACCGCTCTGCGCGCGCTCTCGAACGCCCTGCCGGGCGAGCCCTGTCCGGACCTCGACGTCATGGTCCTCGTCGACGGATGCGAGGAGCCCGGCGACGCGGCCCTCGAGAAGCTGTTGCGTGCGCACCCCGATCTCCCCGTACCGGACGTCGTCGTCGTCGCGGACACGGGGAACGCCGCCTCGGGCGCCCCGACCGTCACCACCTCGCTGCGCGGCATGGCCGTCGCGGAAGTCACGGTCTCCACCCTGGACAGGGCGCTGCACTCCGGTCAGTTCGGCGGGCCCGCGCCCGATGCGATGACCACTCTGATCCACCTGCTGGCCACGCTGCACGACAGCCAGGGCACACCGTGCGTACCCGGACCGGAGATCGACGGGGCGTCCGCGCACAGGACCTCCGAGGACCCCGCGGAGTACGCCGAGAAGGATTTCCGCGCCGATGCCGGCGTTCTGGACGGCGTCGGACTCCTGGGCGTGGGCACCATCGCCGACCGGCTGTGGCGCCTGCCCTCCATCACCGTGCTCGCCGTGCAGTCGCCGCCGCTGGACGACGCCGTACCTGCGCTCCTGCCGTCGGCGAAGGCACTGGTCAGCGTCCGCACCCCGCCCGGAGCGGACGTCTCCCGAGCCCACGAGGCGCTCGCCGCCCATCTGCGGGCCCGTGTTCCGTGGGGCGCGCGCCTGGACATCCGACGCGTCACCAGCGGCTCGTCCTTCCTGGCGGACACCGGCGGAACCGCCCACGCCGTGATGCGCGAGGCCATGCGGGACGCCTTCGGGGTCCCCCCTCGCGAGGTGGGGGCCGGCGGCTCCATCGCCGTCTGCTCCGCCTTCCGGACGCTCTACCCCGACGCCGAGATCATCCTGTGCGGCGTCGAGGACCCGCCGTCGAACATCCACGGCACCGACGAAAGCGTGAGCCCGCAGCAGATCGCCTCGCTGGCCCACGCCGAGGCTCTCTTCCTGCACCGTCTTGCCGCCGTCCGGACGGACACGCGCGAAACGGGCAGCGACGGTACCACCCGCACTCCGTCAACCGGACAGTAGAGAGGACCGATGATCTATCAACGCGCCTGCGACATCGTCACCGACGAGGTCTTCCTCGAGCTGGACGGCTTTCTACCGGACAGCCAGCTCTTCCTGAAGCTGGAGGGGATGAACCCGGCCGGGTCGGTGAAGCTCAAGTCCGCGCTGGGCATGGTGGAGGACGCGGAACGCAAGGGCAGGCTCCTGCCCGGCGGCCGGATCGTGGAATCCTCCTCCGGCAGCCTCGGCATAGCCCTGGCCGTCATCGCCGCCGCCCGCAGGTACCACTTCACCTGCGTGACCGACCCGAACATCTCCCCCCAGAGCCTGGTCCTCATCCGGTCCCTCGGAGCCGAAGTCGTCCAGGTCACGCGGCGTGACCACAACGGCGGCTTCCTCGGCACCCGGATCGCCCACATCCACGGGATGCTCGACGCGGACCCGGCCCTGGTATGGCTCAACCAGTACGCCAACCCCGCCAACGCCGAAGCGCACGCGCGGCGGACCGCAACCTCGATCCTGAAGAACATCGGAGAGGTCGACGTCCTGCTCGTTGGCGCCGGCACCACCGGCACGCTCATGGGCTGCACACGGCACTTCCGGGCGTTCTCACCCCGGACGAGGATCATCGCGGTGGACACCACCGGATCGGTCACCTTCGGCGGCCCTCCCGCTCCGCGCTACATCCCCGGTCTCGGCACCAGCAGACGACCCGAACTGTGCCGCCCCGACCGGGTGGACGACATCGTCCTCGTCGACGAGCCCGACGCCGTCCGCATGTGCCGGCGCCTGGCCCGGGAACACGGGCTGCCTGCCGGAGGCTCCACCGGCTCCGTTCTCGCGGCGCTGGAAGCGATCGCGGATCAGATCCCCGCGGGCTCGCGCGTCGTGGCGGTCTCCCCGGACATGGGCGACCGCTACGTCCAGACGATCTACGACGACATGTGGGTGGCCGAGACCCTCGGCACCGACGTCCTCGACGGCTCCCGCACACACCCGGTTGCCGTGTGACCAGCCGTCGGCGATCCCGCTCCAACCAGTAACCGAGAGAAGGGAAACCCACATGTTCGACTTCCACGTGGTGGGTGGAACCGCCCTGCGCTCCCTCATCGACGTCTCCCGCCCGGACATCGTCGAGACGGTCCGCTCCGCCTACCTCACCCACGACGCCGGTGACTCGGTCAACCCGAACAGCTACTTCCTGCGCTTCCCCGGGAAGCCGGACGCCCGCATCATCGCGCTGCCCGCCCACCTCGGCGGAGACCACGGCGTCAGTGGCATCAAGTGGATAGCCAGCTATCCCCGCAACATAGAACGGAACATTCCGCGCGCCTCCGCCACGCTGCTCCTCAACGACTACGAGACGGGCTATCCCTTCGCCTGCCTGGAGGCGTCCCAGATCAGCTCGGCCCGCACCGCCGCGTCCGCCGTCCTGGGCGCCCAGGAGATCACCGGCGGACGTGTGGCGGACCGGATCTGCCTGGTGGGTGCGGGAGTCATCGCGCGCAACATCGCCGAGTTCTTCGCCGCGCAGTCATGGTCCGTGGGCCGTTTCGTCGTCCACGACCAGGAAGCGTCCTACGCCGCCGCCCTCACCCGGCGCATCACCGAACTGGGCTACCGGGCCGAGCAGGAGGACTCCTTCGAACGGGCCACGGCCGACAGCGACATCGTCGTCTTCGCCACCACCGCACCCGAACCCTGGGTCACCCGGACCGACGCCTTCGCCCCCGGGCAGACCGTGCTGAACATCTCCTTGCGGGACCTGGGCCCCGAACTCATCGCCGGCGCGCAGAACATCCTCGACGACATCGACCACTGCCTGACCGCCAACACCTCCCCGCACCTGGCCGAACAGCAGCTCGGCCACCGCGACTTCATCGACGGCACTCTCGCACAGGTGGTGCGCGGCAAGGTCACTCCGGCGGCCGACCGGCCGCGGATCTTCTCGCCCTTCGGGCTCGGCATCCTCGATCTCGCGGTGGGACACCGCCTCTACCAGCAGGCCGTAGAGAAGGGGCTCGCCACCTCCGTGCCGGGCTTCTTCGGCGAGACACAGCGCTGGAGCTGACGCACGCGCTCACCCGCCTGCCCGACGAAAGGCACCCGTCATGCCGCACAGCACCGCCACCACCACCCTGGCCCACGCCCCCGCACGCGAAGCGGCTCTCGCCGCCCTCGCCGCCGGCCACGCCCAGCGCTTCCCCTGGTACCGCGACTTGCTCGTGCACCGCGGCGCCCTGGGCTCCGGAGACCTCTCCGACCTCCCTCTCATCGGCACCGACCTGCTCGGCGCGCACTACTACACCGCGGAGCACCCGCATCTGCCGGACGCCTCCGCCTACCTCACCTCGGGAACCTCCGGCGGACGGCGCAAGCGCATCCTCTACTCCCCCTCAGACGACGACGCCTACGTGGCCCAACGTCGCGAGCTGTTCGCGGAGTTCACCAGGACCGTACCGCGTGGCGCGGTCGCGGTCGCCGACCTCGGTACCGGCCACGCCGCGGCCTCGGCGCGACGCGTCTTCGTGCAACTCGGCTTCGAGGCACACGACATCGACTTCACCCGGCCTGTCGACGAGCACGTGGCGAAGCTCAACGCGTGGCGCCCCGAGGTGTTCTTCACGATGCCGATGATCCTCGACCGGTTGCTGCAGGCCCGTCCCGGCCTCGACATCCGGCCGCGAAAGATCATGGTCGTGGGTGATGTCGCGCCCCCGGCCTGGCGCGCCCATGTCGCCGAACGGTTCGGCCTGCTCCCACAGGACGTCCTGGACGTGTTCGGCTCCATCGAGATAGGCGCCATCGCGTACTCGTGCGCGGACACCGGCCTCTACCACTTCCACGACCACATCCTTCCCGAGGTTCTGCCTCCCGGGGACCTGTCCGGTCTCTCCGCGAACGACCGGGTCCCGGCCCGGCAGGAAGGCAGCGGAGCGCTCCTGCTCACCTCTTTCACCCGCGGCTACTTCCCCGCCGTCCGCTACGTGACCGGCGACTCCATCACCGGACTGCGCCGCATCCGGCACGCCGGCCGCGAGGTGTTCGCGTTCGAACGCATCGACGGACGCCTCTCCGGCGACCTCAAGCACGGCGAACGGATCAGCAACCACGACCTCGCCCAGATCATGGCCGAGGTCTTCCCCGGCCACCCCTTCGAAGCGGCCGATGACGAGGGTCTGGTCATCCGGGTCGTCGCGGACGCGGTCGGCGCCGAGCAACTCGCCGCGGTCCGCGCAGCCGTCGACCGGCAGGCCCCGGACGTCGCGCAGATGATCGCGTCGGGCCTGGTCGGCCCGGTCCGCGTCACCGCCGTCCCACCGGACAGGCTGCGGTCCGGCCACGCCAAGCGCCGCCTCGACCTGAAGGAGGGCTGACCCGTGTGCGGAATCGCCGGATCGGTGTCCCTGGGACACGCTCCCGTGCACGCTCCCTACGCGTCGGCCGCCTGCGCTGCCATGGCGCATCGAGGCCCCGACGAGACGGGCTCCTTCGTCACGACCGAGGCGGCCCTGGCGATGTGCCGGCTGAAGGTCATCGGCCTGCATGACGGCTCCCAACCCGTCTTCAGCGACGACCGCAGTGTCGTGTGCGTCCTCAACGGCGAGATATACAACCACCAGGAGCTGCGCGCCTTCCTCGCCGCCCGGGGCCGCCCGGTGCGGGGCGGCAGCGACGCCCAGGTGCTGCCCCACCTCTACCAGGAGCTGGGTGAGCAGTTCGTCGAGCGGCTCCACGGCATGTTCGCCGTGGCCCTCTACGACACCCGCCTGCGCCGGCTCGTCCTGGCCACCGACCGGGTCGGCAAGAAGCCCCTGTTCTACGCGACGCCGGCCGACGGCGGGGTGGCGTTCGCCTCCGAGCTGCCCGCTCTGATGCTGCACCCCGGCATCAGCCGGGACACCGACCCCGTCGCGATCGACCAGTACCTGAGCTACCGGGTGGTCCCCGCGCCGCACACCGTCTACCGGCAGGTGCGCAGACTGGAGCCGGCGACGACGCTCGTCTTCGAGCCGGGCCGCCCCGAACGCCGCCGCACCTACTGGCAGTTCGCCTTCACCGCCGAGCTGGCCGACATGCCGGAGCAGGAGATCGACGACCGGATCGACGCGCTGCTCCAGCAGGCGGTGCACGACCGGCTGGAGTCGGAGGTGCCGCTCGGCGCCATGCTCAGCGGCGGGCTCGACTCCAGCCTGGTGGTCGCCATAGCCACCCGGCAGCTCGGCCGGCCGATCCACACCTTCTCCGTCGGCTTCGAGCACGCCGCGTTCGACGAGTCCGTGCACGCCCGCGCCGTGGCCGAGCACTGCGGCACCCGGCACCACACGTACCGGATCGGTGCCTCGGACGCGAAGGAAGCCGTCGACACCATCCTCACCCACATGGGAGAGCCCTACGCGTTCCCCTCCGCGATCGCGGCGTCCTGCATGTACAAGCTGGCCAGGCAGCACGTCACCGTGGTGCTGACCGGCGACGGATCCGACGAGATCTTCTGCGGGTACGGACGCTACCAGCGCCTGCGCGACCTGCGGGGCGGTGGCGACCTCGCCGACCGCTACGAGCGCGTCCTCGTGGACGGCGTGCCCCAGGCTCTCAAGAACCGGCTGTACACGGCCGGCTTCGCCGACCGGATCCCGGGGCATCCGCACAACTACCTCCGGGCCCGCTTCGATCGCACGGACCCCTCGGTTCCCGACCTGGACCGAGCGATGCAGGTCGACAGCGGATTCTGGCTGTCCGACGCGCAGTTGGTGAAGATCGACAGGATGTCGATGGCACATTCCGTGGAACCCCGCAGCCCACTGCTCGACCACCGGCTCATCGACTACACCGCCCGCATCCCCGCGGCCCGCAAGCTGATCGGTGCCCAGGAGAAGGCCCCGCTCAAGCGTGTGGCAGCCCGCTACCTGCCCCGCCAGATCCTTCAGCGCCGCAAGCAGGAGCTGGCCGTGCCCCTGGAGAGCTGGCTCGGCACCGAGCTGCGGACCACCATCACCGACACGCTGCTGTCCGAAGCCTCCCTGGAACGCGGCTACTTCCACCCGGACGCGCTGCGCTCCGTGGTCCGGACGTTCCGCCCGGAGCACAGCTACGCGCTCTGGACGCTCTACATGCTGGAGCGCTGGCACCACCTCCAGGAGGACAGCGAGGCCCGTGAGACGGCGGCCGTCGCCCACGCCTGATGAAACGTTGACCGTGTCCGCTGCTCAGGCGGCCCCGCGCACCCCCGCACGCTCGCACCGCGACACCCGCGAAGGAGTGTTTTCATGTCATCACCAGCCTTAGTCCTGAACACCCCGCCCATGCCGGCCGAGGCCGTCCGCCTCAAGCCCGTCTTCGACGCCGACCGCCTCCTGCGCGAGCTCACCTCCGTACGTGAGCACACCTGGGACCAGCAGCGCGTCTACACCGAGGACGGCGTCGGCGCCGCCACCGAGGTCGACTGGCGCTGCCTGGCCCTGCGCAGCCCCGGCGGCGACGGAGACCGCACCGACCCGGGCGGCCCCGGCCCGCAGGACTTCGCGGACACCGTGTGGCTCGACCGCATCCCGTACGTCCGTGAGGTGCTGGAGTCCATCCCGGCCCCGCTGCACGCCGTCCGGTTCATGGCCCTCGGCCCCGACACCGTCGGCATCGACCACACCGACCCCAAGTACGGGCCGCGCTGGGGCGTCGCCCGGCTGCACGTGCCGGTCGTGACCAACCCGGACGCCGTGCTCGTCCTCGACGGCGTGGAGCACCGGTGGCAGCCGGGAGAGTTCTGGTTCGGCGACTTCAGCCGCACCCACCGGGTGCAGAACACCGGGACCGACCCCCGCGTGCACCTGGTCGTCGACGTCCTGGTCACTCCCGGCCTCGCGACCCTGTTCCCGCAGGCCTGGCAGGCGTACTTCCGCGATGGCGAGATCCTCTTCAACCGCCAGGAGTGCCCGCAGACCGCCGGCGAACGGCGCCGGTTCGCCACCCGCTTCCCCGTCCCGGCCACGTTCCACCTGTGGGAGGACGACACACCCCTCTTGGCCGACCTGCCCCGGGAGACGGCGACGCTGGCCGAGGACGGCGACCGGATGACGCTCCGGCTGCCCGGTGACCGCGTCTTCGCACTGGTACACCTCGGTGACAACGAGTACCGCCTCGCCGGCTGGAGCGAGGAGCGCACACTCCAGGTCTTCCCCGACGGGCCCGACCCCAGGGTCGTCCTGCGTACCCGTGAGGGCGGCCGGGTCCACGAGCTGACCGTGGTCGCCGAACGCCTCGCCGCCTGAGCCACCGCCGAGCGGGGCGCGGCAGACCCGCGCCCCGCCCCGACCTAGGGAAACCATGACCGCCTTCCGCGCCAGCAGCGCACCACCCGCGACGGACGCCGCCGAAACCGACCGGCCCGCCGTCATCGTCATCACCGACCTGGTCGTCCTCTCCAAACACCTGCGCCTGCTCGACGCGGCCGAACAGCGCTCAGTGGCACCCCTGTTCGTCTTCGGACCCGAGACACCCGCCGACGAGCTGGCCCGGCACCGCCGCGACCCCAAGCACGCGCTGTCCCGGGTCGCCGACGACGACCTCCGGCACATCGCGGACACCTCACTCGACACCCTCCTGCGCACCGTCGCGCCCTGGCTGCGCGACCGCCCGGTACGCGCCGTCCTGAACGTCGGCGAGGTCTTCGTGGACGCTGCCGGAGCCCTCGCCCAGACCCTCGGGCTGCCCGGCCCCGGCACCCACGCCGCGCGTGTCTGCCGCAACAAGCTGCTGCAGCGGCTGGCCGCCCCCGCCCTGGCACCGCGCTGGACCCTCCTGGACCCGACCCGCGTCACCGGGGCGGAGGACTGGGACGTCTTCCCCGCCGTCCTCAAGCCGGCCTCGCGCATGTCCAGTTCGGGCGTGCGCGCGATCACCGGACCGCACGCCATCCCCCCGCTCCTGCCTCAGTACGGTCCCGACGAACTGCTTCTGCTGGAGGAGCGGATCGCCGGCCGGGAGTTCTCCGTGGAGACGCTGGTACGCGACGGAGCCGTGCTCTGGGCAGGCATCACGGCCAAGGACACCAACGAATCCGACACGTCGTTCTTCACCGAGGTCGGCCACACCTCTCCCGCACCGCACCTCACCCCCGAGCAGGAGAAGCTGCTGCTCGACGCCAACACGGAATTCCTCGAAGCCGTGAGGTTCGGCACCGGCATGAGCCACACGGAGTTCCGGCTGACCGCCGAGAACCGGGTGGTGCTGATGGAGGCCGCCGCGCGTCCGCCCGGGGACGCCATCACCCGCCTGTGGCGCCTGGCCACCGGCATGGACCTGGACGCCGCCCTGCTGGACCTGGCGCTCGGCGCCGAGCCGGCCACCACACGGCCACGGCGCCGGGCCCGGCAGATCTACCTCGACCATCCCCAGGGTCTCCTGGCAGATGTGACGGCCGAGAACACACCGGTCCACTGGGTCAGTGAGCAGGGCCGATGGCCGGACCTGCCGCCGGTCGCGGAGGGCGCCCCGCCCCGGGACCACGCGGTCCTGGTGAGCCGGCACCGGGGCGACCTGCTGGGCGCGCAGTCCGACTCCCAGGGCCGCTCGGTCTCCGTCGTCCTGGACGGCCCCCTCGACACCGACCTCGACAGCGCCGCACAGGACGCCGCCCGGCGGGTGACGATCCACACCACCGTGCGGTCCGCGCCCGCGGGAACCGCCGGGGAGGCCGTACGGTGACCGGGCATCCCACCACGGCGCCCGTCACCGACCGCACCGTGCACGACGCGGCGAACGCTCAGGCCCTGGCGCGCCTCGTCGAGGCCCGTCCCGTGCTGGAGACCGTCGCCCCCGCCGGCAGGGTCGTCCCCGGCATGACGGCCCGGACGATCCTCGTCTCCGGGCCGCCGATGCCGTGGGAGCGGTACGAGGGCGGCCAGCGCCGAGCCGTCATCGGCGCCGCCCTCTACGAAGGACTCGCCCGGAACGAGGCCGAGGCCGAGGCACTGCTCGCGGACGGCACGATCGCGGTGCGTCCCTCGCACGACCACGCGACCGTCGGATCACTCACCGGCGTGTGCACTGCGTCGATGCCGGTGGCCGTCGTCCGGGACGAGGCCTCCGGCCGCCGCGCGTTCTGCCGGATGAACGAAGGTCCCGACCGGGCCTCGCTCACCTTCGGGGTCTGGGACGACGGAGTCGGCGCCCGCCTGCGGCACGTCTGTGACGTCGTGTCGCCCGCCCTCGCCGAGGTCCTGGACCACTTGGGCGGAATCCCGCTGGGCCCGCTCATCCGGCGGGCTCTGGCCATGGGCGACGACCTGCACAGCCGGCACAGGGCCGCCGGTGCGATGTTCCGGACCACGGTGCTGAACGCCGTACTGGACATGTCCCGCAGCGGGGTCGCCGAACACCACCGGGCCCTGGCCGCGTATCTGAGCTCGGCCGAGTACCTCTTCCTGCACTTCGTGATGGCGGCGTCCAAGGCGGCCGCCGACAGCGCCTCCGGGATCACCGGCAGCACGCTCGTCACCGCGATGAACCTCAACGAGAAGGAGTTCGGCCTACGGGTCTCCGGTCTCGGCGACCGCTGGTTCACCGCTCCGCTCCCGCCCGTGTCCACGCTGCGCGGCCGGCTGTACGACGGCTGGACCACCGACGACCTGGCGTACGTCGGCGGCGAGAGCCTGATCACGGAGACGGTCGGCCTCGGCGGCATGGCGGCCGCGGCCGCCATGCCGCTGCAGGACCACTCCGCCGGCACGCCGCAGGAGATGATCCGTCTCACCGAGCGCATGTACCGGATCACGCTGGCCGAGCACCCTGAGTACCGCATCCCCTCCCTCGCCTACCGCGGCGTGCCGTGCGGCATCGACGTGATACGCGTCGCCGAGACCGGGATCGTGCCCGCGATCCATCTCGGCGCGACGCTGCGCGACGGCGGGCACGCCGGCGCCGTCCTCTTCCTACCCCCGCAGGCGCCCTTCCAGGAAGCCGCGCGGCTGTTGACCGCGCCGTCGCCTGCCACCACCACCGACACCCCAGCACGACCCGGAGATCCACTGTGACACCCTCGCCCCCCGCCCCTCAGGACACGAACGCGGCGTCCGCGGTCCCCACCGCGGACGGTACCGACCGGCCCGCCGCATCCGTCGCCCACCTCGGCCCGATACGCAGCTGGCTCGCCGTCATCGCCGTCGGCATGGGCGTCTTCGCCTTCACCACCACCGAGATGGTGCCCATCGGGCTGCTCCCCGCGATGAGCCGCGACCTGAGCGTCTCCGAGGGCACCGTCGGCCTGTCGGTGACCCTGTACGGTGCCATCGCGGGCTTCTTCGCCCCGGTGCTGACGGTGGCGACCCGCCGCCTCGACCGCCGCCTGCTCCTGTTGCTGGTGCTCACGGTCTTCGTCGCGGGCAACGCCTTCACCGCACTGTCGTCCTCATACGCCGTCCTCATGGTCTCGCGGCTGCTGACCGGCTTCGCCCACGGCGTGATGTGGTCGATCGCGGCGAGCATCGCCATCCGTCTGGTGCCGCCGACCCAGACCGTCCGGGCCACGGCGGTCGTTTTCAGCGGCATCTCCATCGCCTCCGTGATCGGCGTGCCGTTCGGCACCTTCATCGGCAGCCTGGCCGGCTGGCGTACCGCGTTCTGGGCGATCGCCGGCAGCGGCGTCCTGATCCTCGCCGCGGCGGCCTTCCTGCTGCCTCCCCTCGCGCCCCGCACGGTGGTGCGCCTGGCCGAACTGCCCAGGTTGCTGCGGGATGGCAATCTCCGCATCGCCACACTCGTCACGGCCGCCATGGTGACCGGCCACTTCGCCGCGTACACCTACGTCGCACCGTTCCTCGAACAGAACGCGGGCATCCCGTCCCACTGGGTCAGCGCACTGCTGCTGCTGTACGGCGTGGCCGGTGTCGTCGGCAACTTCGCCGGCGGCGCCGCCGCGGCGCGTGCGCTGCGCGCGACCACGCTCGCCTGCATCCTCCTGCTCGCCGCAGCCGTCAGCCTGCTGGTGGCCAACGGCCGATGGCACGTCGGCACGGTGATTCTGCTGGTGGTGTGGGGCATCGCGTACACGGCGCTGCCCGTGTGCCTGCAGACCCTCGTCTTCGCCAGCGCCCCCCAGGCTCCCGAGGCCGCGACTTCGCTGTACATCTGCGCCTTCAACGTCTCCATCGCGCTGGGTGCGCTGGCCGGCGGCTGGCTCGTGGACGCGTCCGGCCCGTCCGCGGTGATGTTCCTCGGCGCCGGATTCAGCGTGCTCTCCGCCCTGCTGATGACCCGGTACCGCGTCACGCGGTCTCAGTAGCCGCCGCCCCGGCGAGCGCGGACGTCCCCGCTGCCGGTGGCACCCCCCTTCGGAGGCATCCATGACACCACCCCCGGCCGGACCGCCGGTCGACCTGCGGTCCGACACCGTCACCCGTCCCGACGCGCGGATGCGGGAGGCCATGGCCCGCGCCGAGGTCGGCGACGACGTCCTCGACGGCGACCCCACCATGCGGATGCTGGAGGAGAAGGTCGCCCCGCTCCTGGGCACGGAGGATGCCCTGTGGGTACCCAGCGGCTCCATGGGCAATCTGATCGCGCTCTGTGTACATCTCGAACGCGGCGACCGCTTCCTCGCACCGGACCGCGCACACATCCTCGACCTCGAGGCCGGCACAGCCGCCTGGCTGGCCGGAGGCATGCCCCGTGCGCTGCCCTGGACCGCCGGCCCCGGCGTGCCCAGCCCCTCCGACGTGCCCCGGGCGGTCGCCCGCGGCGGACCGTACTTCGCACTGCGGGACCGGCTGCTGTGCCTGGAGAACACACACGGCGCGGCGGGCGGTACGGTCACCAGGCCGCAGGAGCACCGTCAACTGGTCGGCGCCGCCCACGCCGCCGGGCTGCTCGTGCATCTCGACGGCGCCCGCCTCTGGAACGCCGCGGTCGCCCTTGACGTGCCACCAGCGGATCTGGCCGAGGGCGTCGACTCCGTCCAGGTCTGTCTGAGCAAGGGGCTGGGCGCGCCGGTGGGTTCCGTGCTCGCGGGCAGCGCGGAAGTCGTGAAGGAGGGACGCAGGGTCCGCAAGATGCTCGGGGGCGGAGTCCGGCAGGGCGGAGTCCTGGCGGCGGCCGGTCTTGTCGCCCTGGAGCGCATCGACCGGCTCGCCGAGGATCACGAGCACGCCCGGCTGCTCGCCGCCGGGCTCGCCGACCGCGGATGGAAGACGGACGCCCCGCAGACCAACGTCGTCATGCTGCGGGTCGACGACCCGGCGCACACCGTGGCCGCACTCGCCGGGCGCGGCGTGCTCACCGTGCCCACGGACGACGGCGTCCGCATGATGACGCACTGCGACGTGTCGCGCCGCGACATCATCCGGGTCCTGGAAGCCTTCCCGCCGCCCGGCTGAGACCGACCGGCGACGGGAGCGCGGATCAAGAAGGGAGTCCTCCGGCCGGAGGCTGGGGGACGGGCCCCGGCCGGAGGCGGCGAGGAGGGAGAGAGCCATCGGCACGCACGCAGACACCGGCCGCTGGCGCGGCGGGCGCGGGCCCTGTCGCCGGTCGGTCTCAGCCCCGGACGCCGAGAGTTCCGACACGCCGCCGGCCACCGACCGCGAGCCATCCGTCGATCTTCACCACCGGGAGCCTCATGCTGTCGCGTACATCGCGCACTCGGACCCATGACATTGACGCGGCGCCACCATACCGGCCGCACGACGAGCCCGCGCGCCTTCCGGGTTCGGCCCGATCCGGCGCCCTGCCACTGGCAGGCGCCGTCGCCGGGGGCTCGGCGCTTGCTCTGGAGTCCGTGGTCAACGGCAGGCTCGGTGGACACGCCGGGGCCGTGGCCGCGGCCGCCTGGTCGAACACGCTCAGCCTGTGCGTCGCCGCTGCGGCCGCTCTCTTCCTGACAGGACTGCGGCCGGCGTCCACGGCACTGCTCACCGCGGTGCGGTCCCGCAGGCTGCGGCCGTGGCACTGCCTCGGCGGCGCCGCAGGCGGCAGCATGGTCCTGACGCAGGCGCTGACCGCCGCAGCGCTCGGTCCCGCCCCGTACACGCTGGCACTCGTCTCGGGTCAGACCCTGTCCGGAGTGGTGATGGACCATTTCGGCGTGGGTCCAGGCACGCCGCGCCGGGCCACCCGGCGTCGTCTGGCAGGCGGGCTCCTCGCCGTGTGCGCCGTGGCCACGCCGGCACTGACCGCCCCGAACGCGCGCCATACGCTCGTGCTCGCCGTCCTGCCGTTCCTCGCAGGCTGCGCCCTGTCCTGGCAGATGGCGGTGAACGGCAGGGTGGATGAAGCCGCCGGGAACCACCCGTACCCGGCGGTCCTCCTCAGCTTCGCCACCGGCACCGCCCTGATGGCCGCCGCCGTGGCGGCACTGGCGTCGTTCGACCGGCTGCCCCGGCCCCACTCCGGCCCACCCTGGCACTACATCGGTGGCCTGCTCGGCTGTGTGGTCGTACTGTCCGCCGTGCTGACCGTGCGCCGCATCGGTGTCCTGGCCGCGGGGCTCGGGATGATCACCGGTCAGGTGCTCACCTCACTCGTCCTGGGGCCGCTGACCGGGGAACCACTGACTCATCAGGGAACGGCAGCAGTCGGAGCGGCGCTGCTGATCGCCGCCGCCGTGCTGGCGGCTCCGTCCACTGCCTGAATCGGCCCCCTCCCGTCGGGAGGGGGCGAATCACACGCTTGGCAGAAGGGGAAACCGACCTCCTGTGGTATCGCAAGAACGCGCCATTCGCTCACGTCACTCCATCATCCGGGCCGCGGCCCAAGTGGTCGACCGCCACGGTCTGAGGGCCGCGACGCTTTCCAAGGTGAGCGCTGCGGCCGGCCTCTCCACGGGCGCGGTCTACTTCCACTTCGCCGGCAAGGAGGCGCTGGCCTCCGCACTGGAGCAGGAGGCGGGCCAAGCGCTCGACAGGCTGGCCGCCACCCGGGCACACGAGCCCGGGCCGGCACTGACAGCCCTGGTGGACATGACCCGTGAACTGGCCGAGCTGTTCAACCATGACGTGGTGGTACGGGCAGGGTTCCAGGTCAGCTGCGACCGGGCCGAAGGAGGCGTTCCCGTCCTGCGCCGTCGGCTGACCGCCCTCCTCCGGCGGCTGGTGGAGGATGCGCGGCGCGACGGGAGCCTCGCGCCGGACGTCGCCGTCGACGGCGTCGTCGCCAGCGTTCTCGCTGTCACCATCGGCGTCCAGATACTCGCGCGCCAACCGAGCCCATCACAGGAGACGTCCCACGTCCTGGAGCGCTTCTGGCAGGCCACGCTGCCAGGGCTGACTCCCGGTCTGCCGACGACGACACCCCGCAGCCCCCTGGTGGCCGACGACGGAGCGGGCGACTCGGCAGGATGACCGGCAGCCGCCCACGCGCCGCTCGACGGCACGACGCGTGGGAACGCCGAAGGCCCGGTCCGGGCGTACGACGCGGCTGCGCCCGGGGCGTTCCGCCCTGCGACTACGACGGACCGGCTCCCGCGTCGGAGCGGCCGACCCGGTGAAGCACCCGCTCGATCTGGCGGGCCAGACCCTCGGGGTCCTCCGCGTGCGCGAGGTGCCCCTGCCCCGGCATGGTGACGACGCGGGCACGGGGCAGAGCCGCCGCGAAGCCGGCGAACATGTCGCCGTAGGGCGGTACGCCTTCGTTGTCGCCTCCGAGCAGGAGGGTGACGGGCAGGTCGAGGCTCTCGAACGCCGACAGGTCGACAAGGTGGTCGTTGAGGGCCGCCAGCTCCCTCACCAACGGGGCGGCCAGCAGTCTGAGGACCTCCCAAGCGGCGCTCCGGCGCAACCGCGCCACGTACTCCTCGGAGAATCCCGACACGTCCCGGTTCACGATCTCCACGGCGCGATCCAGGTCGCCCGCCGCGGCAGCCTCCCGCAAGGCGTCCAGCGCTCCACGGCCGAAGGGCCGTGCAACGGGTTCGTAGAGAGTGAGAGAGTGGACGGCCCTCGCGCGTCGCGCCGCGGCCTCCAGCGCGACGAGCCCGCCGAGGCTCCAGCCGAACAGGTCCACCCCCTGCTCCGCGCTCTCATCGGCGACGAGCTCGTCGAGGACGCGGACCAAGTCGTCGATCTCCGTGGACATCGAGTAGTCCGGGCCGAGGGGACTGCTGGGCCGCCGACCACGTCGATTCAGTACATAGACCGGTCCGGCCTCGTCCAGCGCGTTCACAACTGGTTGCCACGCGGCGGCATCGGACATGACCCCCGGCACGATCAGCAACGGTCTGCCCGAACCGTCACGCCGGATGAGTGCGAGCCGGACACCTTCGCGTTCCACGAGTTTCAGCACTGTGCGGCACCTCTTGACGAATCTCCCCGCGAACGGGCATGCATGGCTTGGACAACGACATGGCTCAGCGGAGGAAACGGCAGGTTCCGGCCGTCGCTGTCGCGACGGGCGTGGGCAGGCGGTGAGCCACGATCCCGACCACCGGGGCTGACCAGGCCACCGGGCCGGGGGTCACGCTGCTGGTTTTCGCGACAGGAGGACTTGATGACAGGCAACCAAGGCGTCGGCGGCCAGGACTCCACCGATGCCCCGTCGGCAGCGTCCGCCGTGGCCGCGTCCAGCCGGACGGGGCAGCCGACCGTGGCGCAGTACGCAGTACAACGGCTGGCCGCGCTCGGCATCGAGCACGTCTTCGGCGTGCCCGGCGACTACGCGTTCGACTCCGCCGCTGAGGCCGTCAACGGCAGCGGCCAGGTCTCGTAACGCCAAGTCCGTGACACCGTCGCCACGACTGGTACTCAAGGTCCGCCGGATCTCACCGTGAGAGCTCCGCGCGAGCGAGTACGAGGCCATGCGCGCGATCTCAGCCTGGATCCACCGATGAGCAACGCGGTGCCGTGTTCCGCTGGAACGCCTTCGGGTTCAGCTCTTCTGAAGGGATTGTGAGGAGGAGGGCGGGAACCGAGGGGTTGTGGGGAGGCGTCCGTCTCGGCATGCAAGATCGATACCTCTATCTCGCTCGCCACGGTGAGGCCACACCCGACGAGCGAGAGCTCACCGGGGCTGGGCGACGGCAAGCGGAGCTGCTGGGCAAGCGCCTGCACGGCGTACCACTGACGGCCATCCATCACGGTCCGCTGCCCCGCGCAGCGCAGACAGCGCGGCTGGTCGGAGCGCAGTTGGGTGGGGTGCCGCTCCGCGAGTCCGAGGCGGCCGGCGACTACGTTCCGTACATCCCGGAGCGGCACGAGTTCCCACCGGAGGTCGCTGACGCCCTGTCGGCGCGTTTCGCCTCGGTGTCGGCGGAGGAGAGTGCACGCGGTGCGGAGCTGGCCCGTCAGGCGGTCAGGGACTTCACCGGGCCGACTAACCAGGGGGATGCACCTCGTCACGACCTTGTCGTCACCCACGCGTTTCTCATCGCCTGGCTGGTTCGCGCCGCGATGGACGCCCCGGCCTGGCGCTGGATGGGACTCAACCACGGCAACGCGGCACTCACCGTCATCCGCTACTCCCCAGCCCGGCCGGCGACCGTTCTGGTCTACAACGACATGAGCCATCTCCCAGACGACCTGCGTTGGACCGGGTTCCCCTCCCAGCTCCGCATGCCCTGCTGACGCTGAAGCGGCAATGGGTGCGGTTCGTCTCGTCCGTGCTCAAGTGGTGAGGGCGTAGGTGCGCTGGTCGGGCGCGGGGTAGCGGCGTTCGTGCTCGCGGGCGGCATGGAAGCGCCGGTAGGGGGCGAGGTCGCCGTTGGCTGGACACACCCTCTGACGGCTTCGGCTCCGTGAAGGCCCTGGCGGGCGCCGGTGAGGTCAAGGCGGTCGGCGATCAGGTCGAACTGGTGGCGGGCGCCGTCGACGAGGACGAGGACGAGGGCGAGGGCGACCCAGTCGGCCCACCGGTCCAGGACGGTTCCGCCGGCGGCGGCCAGGTCCCAGCCGCGGTGGGCGACGATGTCACATTCTCCAGCCCTGCCTCGTCTACCCGTTGGGTGCGGCCGTTCCGCTTGTGGGGCCGCAGCCGACGAGCGGGACACCGCGGTGCCCACGCGTCGGCTCGTGGCCCGATCCGACCAGCACTGCCCGGGAATCCTGAAGCGAAAGGGGAACGATCATGAAGGTCGTCATCGTGTGCGCCTCCGTGTCTCACGGCAACACGAAGAGGATCGCCGACGTCATGGGGCAGGTCCTGTCGGCCCCGGTCGTCGAGCCTGAACAGGTTGACCTGGCAGAACTCGCCACCTACGACCTCGTGGGATTCGGCTCGGGGATCTTCTCGGGAAAGTTCCACCCGCGGCTGCGCCACTTCGTCCGGTCGGTCCCCGAGGGGGAGCGGCGAAGGGCGTTCGTGTTCGCCACCAGTGGACTGCCGGAACCGCGGTTCCGGCCCTTCACCCGCCCCCTTGCGCGGCTTCTCGAGCAGAAGGGCTTCGAGGTGGTCGACGCCTTCTCGTGCCGCGGGTTCGACACCTGGCTTCCCTTCAGGCTCGTCGGCGGCATCAACAAGGCACGGCCTGACGCCGGCGATCTGGCGGCTGCGCGCGCGTTCGCCGAAGGGCTACGAGCGCGGGCCGGTGCGGTGTCCTGACCTTTTCGGTCAGCTGCGCCAGGTCATGACCGGGGTGTCGGTCACGTGATTCGGTGGTGGTGTCCGTCGGCGCCTGCCGTTTCGCTGAGGTGACACCGTGTCAGGGGCGGTGTCAGTGCGGTGGCTGTCCTGTGTCAGGACGGCAGGGGATCGTCAACGCATCGAAAGCAACGAGCGAGCACAGGAGAGCATCATGCAGAAGTTCGACACCCCCACCCCGATCTCCGCCGTCCTGGCCGTCCCCGCCGGACGCATCCAGTTCATAGCCGCCGACCGCGCCGACACCACGGTCGAGATCCTGCCCGCCGACCCCTCCAAGAGCCGCGACGTCCAGACCGCCGAGCAGACCACCGTCGCCTACACCGACGGCGTCCTGCGGATCCACACCCCCGAACCCAAGAACGCGCTCCTCGGCAACGGATCCGTGGAGGTCACCGTCCAACTGCCCGCCGGCTCCCGCGTCGAGACCAGGGCCGCCGCCTGCGAGCTGCGCGGCGTCGGCCGCCTGGGCGAGGTCGTCTTCGAAGGCGCGTACCGCCGGATCAGGATCGACGAGGCCGCGAGCGTCCGCCTCACGGCGACCGACGGCGACGTCGAGGTCGGCCGCCTCACCGGCCCCGCCCAGATCAGCACGGCACGGGGCGACATCCGGATCACCGAGGCCGTACGCGGCACGGTCCAGCTCCGCACCCAGTCCGGCGACATCACCATCGGCGCCGCCGCCGGAGTCTCGGCCGCCCTGGACGCCGGCACCGCCCACGGCCGCATCAGCAACGCCCTCAGGAACGACGGCACCACCGAACTCGACATCCACGCCACCACCTCCCACGGCGACATCACCGCCCGCAGCCTCTGACCCACTCCCCCAAAGGAACACCCCTTCAACGACCGGCCATCACTCTCCGCCCACCTCGGCTGCCCGGCCGGCGTGGCCCTCGGCTACACCGACGTCACCACCGCCTACGTCGCCCACCGAAGTCGGGGCCCCGTGGAGTCGGTACGCATCACATCCGGTGGTCCGGGTCGGAGAAAGGCAGGCCGCAGGCCGCGAGCGGGCGACGAGCCGGGGCGGGTACGGGCACGGTCTCGCCGGGCGGCTGGCAGAAGGCCGCGCCCTGCTCGACCGGCAGCAGCCGTCGCCCGCCGGGGCGGGCAGGAAGAGGCGGGTCCGTGGCGGACTCGGGGAAGGCGGGCAGCGAGAGGTGCGGCCCCGGGACAGTCACGACAGACTGCTGCGGCCCGCTGTGACGACGATCCGGTCCGAAAATACAAGATGCCCCCCGCCGGCCCGAAGGCTGACGAGGGGCTTTGGGAGGCAGGTGCTACGAGTCCGTGTCCCAGTTGCACTTGGAGGCGAGCATCTTCTTGAGCTTCGTTTCAGCATCCCCGGTGAGTTCAGGGCGCCAGGTCTCCAGATCCCACGTCGGACCACCGAAGTGCCCACCGCCGGGGTTGGGGTAGGAGAACTCCGCGTGGCACAGCAGCTGTTGGTAGGTCGAGTTCTGCTTGGTCTGCGTGGCGCCGGGGAACATGAGCGTGTTGGACCACACCTGCCTCCAGTCGTCATTCACGTCACTGGCGGCGTCATCGTTGCCTGTGACGGTCTTGAACGCGGCGGCCGTCGGGGTGACGTGGACGGACGTCAAGCGGCTGTCGGTCCAATTGACGTAGACCTCGGTCTTCTTCACCCACTTCGTGTTGGTGATGCCGCCGTAGCCGATGCACGCACTCTGGCAGGCCTCGAAGGCGTCGGCCTGACCACCGCTCCACAAGATGTACTTGCCGGACTGGAAGTCCTGGCGAATGCCCTTGTTGTCATCGACGTTGCCGCCGACGTTTTCGGTGTTGTACTCGTCGCTCGTGGGGTAGCCGTACGACCCCTTTTCGTACCCGTACTGTCCCCACCACCATCCGATGTTGCCGTGTACCGCGTGCGCTCCGGTGTTGGGGGACCAGTAGACCGTAGCGTTCTGGAACTGCTGGCGGACGCCGACCCCGTCGGGGTTCTTCAGCTCGTCGGTGAGCGGGTACCCCATGTAGCCGCCCTCCCAGCCGTGCTGACTCCACTCCTGGCCGATGAGACCCCACACGGCGTGCGCCCCGGTGTTCGGGCTCCAGTAGATCGAGCCGTGGTCGAAGACCTGACGGCGGCCGACCCCGTCGGGAAGGCCGAGTTCATCGCTGGTGGGACAGCCGAGGGACTGCTGCACACCGGGCGTCTGGGTGTACTCGGTCCAGATGGCGCCATCGACCGAGTGGGAGCCGCAGAAGGTTTCCGCGGACGCGGGGGTGGCTTGGACGCCCACCAGCTGGGAGGCACTGGCCGCACATGCGGCGAGTGTGGCGAGGAGCCGTGCAGCCGTTGGTCTGTTCATGACCAGCAGTATCCACGGACGCAGATGGCGCCGTACACCCCGCGCATGCGGCACTCCACCGGCGCGCACTGGTCCTCGCACGCCGACCGGGGGCCGCCGCTGTTCGATCACGGAAGGGGCATGCGAAGGCTCTGTAGAGCCTTGATCATCTGACGTCTGGTCCGTCCTTCGACCCTGTTTGAACATGCGTACGTGCGCCCCGCCTATCCATCACGTCGTGGTTCGTAGGTGACGGTGGGTCGGTAGGATCATCGGCGGTCCGTAGCCTTGATCCCGGCTGCTGCGGCCCGAGACCAAGCGAATAGATCCGGCCCGGCGCCTCGGTAAAACAGCAGGTCAGGGGTCCGCTGGCCGCCAGGTACAACGCCCCGACGACCCGCTCCGACTGGGTCGCCCGCAGGGCCGGCACTCGTCGTCGATGTCGGGGGCGGTACCGGGGGTGAGGGGTGAGGAAGTCGGGCAGCAAGCGGCGCAGACCGACCAGCGCCTGCAGCGGTGACACGGCAAACCTGACCGAGGCCAGGGTCCGGCGCGCTCAGACGGAACCTCAACATTCGGCCCATGCTGAATCTCTGGCCAGCAACGGATCGGTCTGGTGGGCTTGCCTGATGGACATCGCCTCCGGCCGGCTGTCGGCCACCTATGACCGCATCGGGATCGACTACAGCCGCATCCGACGCCCCGACCCTCGCCTGCACGCCCTGATCGGCCAGGCGCTGGAAGGCGCCCACATGGTCGTGAACGTCGGTGCCGGCGCGGGCTCCTACGAGCCCGAACGCTCCGAGGTCACCGCCGTCGATCCGTCCCAGGTCATGCTCGACCAGCACCCGGGCGCCACGAAGGTCAAAGCCGGCGCGGAGGCACTCCCATTCCACGACGCATCCTTTGATGCGGCCATGGCCGTCATGACCGTCCACCACTGGCCCGACCTGCTCCGCGGGCTCCGCGAGCTGCGCCGGGTGGCCCGCAGGCAGGTCGTCTTCACATGGGACCCGACCCACCAGCCTGAGTTGTGGCTGCTTGAGGAGTACCTACCGGAGATCCGCGACCTGGAGCACGCCCGTTTCACGCCCCTCGCCACAGTCGTCGACGCGCTCGACGCGCACACCGTCGTACCCTTCCCGATCCCTCACGACTTCACCGACGGCTTCCAGACCGCCTATTGGCGTCGACCCGAGTTCTACCTCGATCCGGTCATTCGACAGGCCAGCTCCACCTTCGCCCAACTGCCGCCCTCCATCGTGGAGCCGGCGATCACCCGGCTCCACGACGACCTCAGGTCGGGTCTCTGGCACCGCCGCCATGCCGACCTGCTCGACCGGACGAGCATGGACTACGGGTATCGCCTGGTCATCGCGGGAGAACCGGCAGATCACCTATGAGAGGGCGGCATATGACGTGATGTCGCATCTGTCGTCACCGGAACGTGTGGGATCGCCGCATCTCCGCTGCCTGGGAGGCACGGGGGTGCTGGAGTGTCACCTGTGAGCGACCGTCATTCCTACAAGAGCGACCTATCCGACGAGCGCTGGGCCCTGATCGAGCCTGTGATCACCTCATGGAAGGCCCGGCACCCCTCCGTCAGCGGCCGCCAGGGCAACTACGACATGCGGGAGATCGTCAATGCCCTGCTCCACCAGTCCCGTACCGGTTGCCAGTGGGACTACCTCCCCCACGACCTGCCGCCCGCCGGGGCGGTGAAGTACTACTTCTACAAGTGGCGCGACGACGGCACCGACCAGACCATCCACGACCTGCTGCGCTGGCAGGTCCGGGAGAAGAAGGGGCGATTAGCCGACCCCAGCCTGGTGGTGCTGGACACCCAGAGCCTGCACGCCGCCGCCGGGGTCCCGGCCGACACCGCCGGGCGCGACGCGAACAAGAAGGTCCCGGGCCGCAAGCGGGGCCTTGCCGTCGATGTCCTGGGCCTGGTGATCGCGGTGGTGGTGCTGGCCGCCTCCGTCCACGACAACGCCTTCGGCACCGCCCTGCTCGACAAGGTCGCAGCCAGCGCCGGCGGCGCCGTGGCGAAGGCCCTGTGGACCGGGAGTTCAAGAAGACCGTCGTGGACCACGGGCAGCAGGTCGGCATCGAGGTCGAAGTCGTCGAGCGCAACCCGGCCGACACCGGATTCGTCCCCCAGCCCAAGCGGTGGATCGTGGAGCAGACGAACGGGATCTTGATGCTGCACCGCAGGCTGGTGCGCGACTACGAGCACCGGACCGCGTCGGCCGAGTCCCGGGTGCACCGGGCGATGAGCGACCGGATGTCGCGGATGCTGACCGGCACCTCCACTCCCGCATGGCGTGGAGCATGACCGGCGGAGAGCTGACGTTGGGGGCGGTACTGGTTCGATTGGAGGAGCGGGAGCGGGAGCTCGTCGCGCAGGCCGAGACAGCCCGGGAGAAGATCGCGGAGCTGACCGCACTGCTGAAGGGGTTCGACACCGCCGCCGAGGAGATCGGATCACCCGCAAGACGCTGCTGGAGCTGGCCGATCGACCACCATCCGAGCCGTCGGCCGCGAGGCTGCCGGACCATCCTGTCTACCAGCAGATCATGGCGGTGTTCGCCGCAACCGCGGCACCGTTGCGGGCGCGGGCGGTGTGCGAGGCGATGGACGTGGAGATCGGTCCGAGCAATATCAACAACGTCCGTCTGTAGCCCAAGCGGCTCGCCGAGCGCGGGTTCCTGGCCGAGACCGAGCAGGGGCTGTTCACCCTGCCACGGCCGTAACCCCCGTCGCAGACACCGGGCATCAGCTCGCGCGTAGCTCCGCGAGTCAACACACGTACCACCTCTTGGGAGCACAGGTTCGCTTTTGGCTACCTGCTGCGATGGCGTTCGCCGGTGACGATCGACACAACGGCAGCCACGATTACCGAACCGCCGATGATGAGGTTCCGGGTGAGAGGCTCGTGGAGGACGAGGGCGCCGAGAATGACTGCAACGACGGGGTTGATGTAGGCGTAGGTCGACACAACCGACAGAGGCGCCGCTTGCAGCAACCACACGTAGCAGGTGAAGGCGCCGAGGGAGCCAAATACGACGAGGTACGCGAGCGCGGCCCAGGAGCGGCCCGAGACGGCGTGCAGGTGAAAGCTTGACGGCTCATCGTGCAGGATCGCAAGAAGCAGACAACCTATGCCGCCTGTCACCATCTCGTAGGCAGTGGCCACGAACACATCGCCAGGCAGCGAAATTCGGGATGAGAGGACGGATCCGAGCGCCCACAGCAGTGTACCGGCGACCATCACGATGACGCCGGTTACCGCTGTCCGACCACTCAGGCCCGGTGCGGTGAGGACAAGCAGCCCCAACACTCCGAGTCCAACGCCGACGAACGCCATGACGCTGGGCCGGTACCCGCTGCCGACCCGCAACAGGATCATCCACACTGGCGTGAGTGCCACCAGCAGCGCAGTCAGGCCGGAGGGCAGCTGGGTCTCCGCAAGGAAAGCCAGGCCGTTACCGCCGGTCAAGAGCAACAGGCCGATGAGTGCCGCAG
Source organism: Kitasatospora sp. HPM-01-4 (assembly GCF_051374625.1). Taxonomy (NCBI): domain Bacteria; kingdom Bacillati; phylum Actinomycetota; class Actinomycetes; order Kitasatosporales; family Streptomycetaceae; genus Kitasatospora; species Kitasatospora sp. HPM-01-4. The sequence continues at coordinate 906,073 of NZ_JBPQGP010000005.1, forward strand.
AAGCGAGCTGACGCGGCGTCACGTAGAGTGCTGCGGTACCCCGTCGCCACGCCAGCACGGCGATGAGCATGGCGCCCGCAGTGATGAAGCGGGCGGCGGCCGACAGCAGCGGAGGCAGGGTTTCGACGGCGATCCGGATGCCCAAGTAGGTGGAACCCCACACGATGTAGACGACTGCGAGCGCGAGCCAAGCCATCCCCGACATCGATTGTGGTCGACGAGCAGGTCGGTCGAGGCTCGCGGAAGCCTTCGGCCCTACCACCCGTCGCCGTGTGCCCAAACGCACCTTCATGCTCCCTTCGGTCTTCTCCTGCACACGGGGAAAATTAGGGGAGTAAGCAGCAAGAAGCCAAGATTCCTGCCCGATATCGGGCAGGAATCCGCAGATTTGGAAGGTGCTGGCACATCGCAGGCACACCAAGCGCAAGTGCCCAGCCGGCCACAGGAATGCTGACGAGACCAAGTTCGGATTGTTCACCCGGCCGGGGCCGTAACCATCCAGCAAGCCCACGACCGGCTCACTTGCCCAACTGCAACGACAAAACAGACATTTGCTCACTAGGCCGGCCTCAGCTCGCGAACACGATCACGCAGGATCGTCAGTCCGCGCTCCCAGCCGATCCGCTCCGCGATCACGGTCACGGTCACCGGCATCGTTGGGGTCTGCTTCAGCAGCTCGCGGACCGCGGGCTCCACCGCGTCCACCGCCGAGCCCTTCGGCGCCCGCCGGTATTGCGGCGGCCAGTCCGAGGCCAGAGCCCCCGCCACCGTGTTCCGGGAGATCCCCAGCTGCCGGGCCACCGCCCGCGCCGACAGCCCCTCGGTCCGGTGCAGCCGGCGGATCTCAGCCCAGTCCTCCACGTGGATCACCCTCGCTTCAACTCGTCATCATCGGGCTCGGATACGTCGGACTACCCCTCGCGCGCGAGGCCGGCAGGGCCGGACGGCAGGTCACTGGCCTCGACCGCGACCCTGATCCTGTTGCAGAACCACCGCGCCTACGGCCGCGTCCCTACGTCGAGCACTGGCTCATCAACAACCGACCCGTGCGTCGCGCCGACGACCTCCAAGCCGGCCTCGCGAGCGCCGACCTTGTGACCCAGCCCAGGGCTGAATCTGGAGACCGTCGGCAGCACTGACAGCTTCCTGCACACGGCGACATCCGCGGCATCCCATAGTGCTTCGATTCCTCGACGGCGCGGGATGACGCCTCGACTGTCCAGCAGCAGTTGGGCGTTGGCCGCTACCTGATGTGTCGGCCACGGCCGCTCCTTCTACTCCTACATGGTGCCGAGGATGGTGTCGCGCTGGTCGATCCAGCGCAGGGAGTCGCGGATGCCGTCCTCGACGGCGAGTTCGGTCTTCCAGCCGAGGAGGTCGAGGGCGCGAGTGCTGCGGGTGTAGGCGCCGACGGCGTCACCGGGCCGCGGGCCGGTTTCCACGGTTCGCAGGGGCCGGCCGGTGACGGTCTCGAAGGCGGCGACGAGTTCACGCACGGTGGTGCCGGTACCGGTGCCCAGGTTGATGACCTGATAGCCGGCGGCGCCGGTGACGGTGTCGAAGGCGGACAGTGCCTCCAGGTGGGCGTGGGCGAGGTCCCAGACGTGGATGTAGTCGCGGATTCCGGATCCGTCCCGGGTGGGGTAGTCAGTGCCGGTGATGGTGAATGCCTCGCCGCTGTGGTGGCAGTCGATCATCTTGCCGAGAGCGTGAGTGGGCTTGCGGATCTGAAGGCCGGTGCGCAGCTTGGGGTCGGCGCCGATGGGGTTGAAGTAGCGCAGGGAGATGATGTTGAGCTGTCCGGCGGTGGCGATGTCGCTGAGGATGGTTTCGAAGATGGCTTTGGTTCGGGCGTAGGGGCTGAGTGGGTCGATGGCGGAGTTCTCGTCGACGGTGAAGTCGGGGCTGGTCTGGTAGATCGAGGCGGAGCTGGAGAACAGCAGCCGGGTGCAGCGGTTGCGGACGAGGTGGCCGATGAACTGGATGCCGTTGGCGATGTTGGCCTGGTAGTAGCCGAGCGGGTCGGCGACGGAGTCGGGGACGACGATGAGGGCGGCGCAGTCGACGACGGCGTGGATGTCGGGGTGGTCGTTGAAGATCCGGTCGATCAGGTCGCCGTCGGCGATGTCACCTTCGTAGAAGGTGCGGCCGGTGGTGAACTCGCGGCGGCCGGTGACGAGGTTGTCCAGGATGACCGGATGGTGCCCTTCGTCGATGAGGAGGGAGGCGATGGTGCTGCCGATGAATCCGGCTCCGCCGGCGATCAGGACCTTCATGGTGTGTTCCTCCCTGTCGGTGGGTGTGCCCGACGGCGCGAGGCGCGCCGGCCGGGCAGCGACCATCCGTGAGCATATCGAAGCGTGTTGAGGGGTCGCCGCCATTGCGATCGCTCAACCGGGTTGCTGCGCTGGCGCGTTGACTACACCGCGGACTTCGCGGGGGCGAGGTCTACGGCGCAGCGGAATCCGGTGGTGAAGTTGCTGTACTGGGGACCTGCGGCGATTCGTTCCACGGCGCGGATCTGGAAGCGGAAGGCCGTCCAGCCACCTCCGCGGAGGATTTTGTAGATACCGAAGAGGTGGTCGTAGAGCTCGCCGCAGGTTCGGGTCGGGTCGTAGGGCTGGTAGGTGCTGGCGGTCCATTTCTGGACGTTGCCGGCCATGTCGGCGGCGCCGCAGCATGACTCGCCTCCGGCCGGGGTGCCGACTGCCGAGGTGCTGGGCAGCTGCGCGGCGGCGTGGTGTTCGGCCCACCAGGTGCGCCATGTCGGCCCGTTGGTGATCGCGCGGCCGGCCCGGTGCTCGGCGCTGGCGGCCCGGTGCGGGTTCCAGTCGTCGCCCCAGGGCCACAGACGCCCGGCAGGGCCGCGGGCGGCGTACTCCCGCCCCGTCCGCCGCTCAGCTGTCAACGCTCCGCGCGGCAAGTCGCGTGACGGTGATCACACTATGTCAGTACAACCCGCTCAGCGGCAGTGGCGTTGACAAGGGGTGCGGTGGCAATCCGGCACCGCGGGAACATGGAGGAACAGCGTGCGACGGACCGAACGAGAGGCACTGTTCGAGGAATTCGTCGTGACGCGCTCCGCGGCGCTGCTGCGCATGTGTCGCCTGCTCACCAACGACCGCGGTCACGCCGAGGACTTGCTGCAGACCGCACTGGCGAACTGCTACCGGCACTGGGACAGGGCCACGTCCGAAGGACGGGAAGAGGCCTACGTGCGCACCGCGATAGTGAACACCCACATCAGTGCGATGCGCCTGCGCAGGTTCCAGGAGTTCTTCACCCTGCACCCGCCGGAGACCGGTCATGGAGGGGGTTCGGATGCGGTCGACGACCGTGATCTGCTGCGACGCGCGCTGGCCGAGCTCGCCCCTCGTACCCGGGCGGCAGTGGTGCTGCGGCACTACGTCGGGCTCACACTCGAGGAGGCGGCCCAGACCCTCGGCTGCTCGGTAGGCAATGTCAAGAGCCTGGCCTCCCGTGGTCTGAACCAACTGCGCGCCGCGCTGGAACGGCAAAGCGCGGCCACGCCGGCCGTGGACGTTGTGCTGCGACTGGGCCGGGAGGCGACCCGATGAGCGACATGTTCGAACAGCGACTGCAAGCGGGTCTGGAGGCGCTCGCCGCCCAGTCGGAGGCGCCCTCGCCCGACTTCTACCATCAGGTTCGAGTCCGTATCGCCGCGCGGCGCGACCGTCGTCGGGCCGTACTCGCCGCGGGCATCGCGACCTGCGCCGCGGGCTTGTTGGCCACCGCCCTGATCACCGTCTCCACCGGCCCAGCCCACGTGACGGCTCCCGCTGCTGATCGGAGGACAGCAGCGGCCCCCAGCGCCACGCCCTGGTGGCAGTCGACCGCCCCGGCCGCCCCCACCGCGCTGACCGCCTTCTGGAACGCCCAGGGGTCAGGACCGCACACCGAGGTCTACCTCCTGCACCAAGGCGCGGTTGGGACCAAGACCGTCTACCTGCTCGCCGGCCGACAGCCGGACGGTGAACAGCGACTGGCCCTCGTATCCGGCTACCCGCCGGACGCCGCGGGCACCTGGTCCTGGGCCGGGCTCCATCTCATCACCGACCAGCCGGCCCCCACCGCGCCAAGGGCACCGATCGCCTTCTCCACCGACGCCGGAATCGGCACGACACCCGCGCGCATCGTGACCGTCATGGCCCCGCCCTGCACCGGAGAGCGACAGCTGAGCCTCGGCCCGTACGGCCAACCGCTCCGCTGGCAGGAACGGCCCCCCGGCGTGCTGCTCATCAACACGCCGCTCGAGGTCACCGATACGGTCACGGTGGGATGCGACGCACCAGACGACAGCACCACCTACCGACTGGCCACAGACGCGACCGACATCACCAACGGAGGACTCGCCTCACTGCTCACCACCGCGCCGAGTCCGCAAGCCGCGCACGCGTCATGATCCTGGCCGCCACTGCCGCAGCCGCGGTAGGGCGGGCCTGCAGCCACGACAGCGGCATTCGCACCGCCACCGATGCGGGCGAGTACCGAACGAGAAGTGACCCTGACCTTCAGGCATCGCCTGAGACCTCGCCACAGGAGGGGCGACACACAGGCCGAGCACGGTGCCGCTGCCAAAACCTCCACCATCTACACCTTCCCTGAAAGGAGCCTGTCTCCGTGGCATCCCACCGCCGCCCCAAGCCCGCAGGCCGCACACGCGTCTCGGTCGTGACCGCCGCTGCCGCAACCGCGGTCGCCCTCTCCTCCCAGACCGGTGCGCACGCCGACCCGAACCCGACCAAGGACGAGGTCAAGATCCAGCTCGACCAGCTCTACCACCAGGCCGAGGCCGCCACCGAGAAGTACAACGCGGCCACCGAGAAGCAGCAGACCCTGCAGAAGCAGGCGAACGACCTGCAGAACCAGATGGCACGCCAGCAGGCGCGGGTGAGCACCGTCCAGAACGGTCTCGCCGAGATCGCGGCCGACCAGTACCGCAACAACGGCATATCCCCCACCGTTCAGTTCATGCTCTCCAGCAACCCGGACTCCTTCCTCTCCAAGGCCGAGTCGGCCCAGGCCGCCGGCCGGACACAAGCCGATGCGCTCAAGGCACTCAGGAGCGAGCAGAGCAGGCTCGACCAGCAAAGGGCCGAAGCACAGCAGAAACTGACGGACCTGGACGCCACCGCCAGGGACCTGAAAGCGGCCAAGGAGGAGGTCCAGGCAAAACTGGCCAAAGCACAAGCCCTGCTCGACTCCCTGACACAGCAGGAGCGCGACCAACTGGCCCAGGCCGACGCCAAAGCCGCCGCCGATGCCAAAACCAAGGCCGCCGCCGACACCGCCTCCCAAACCCGCGCCTCACGCAGCGACAGCCGCACCGGCCCCAACGGCGGCAGCGAGAACTCCAGGACCACCAAAGGCGCCGGCACCGCCACGGGCTCGTACGCGGCAGCCGCGGTCGCCGCCGCTGAGGCCGAAGAAGGCAAACCCTATGAACGGGGCGGCGTCGGCCCGGATTCATTCGACTGCTCAGGTCTGATGGTATGGGCCTACGCCAAAGCCGGCATCGCCCTGCCGCGCACCTCCGAGGAACAGGCCTCGGCCGGCAACAACATCGGAACCGACATCTCCAACGCCCGCCCCGGCGACCTCATCATCTACTTCAACGACCACAGCCACGTCGGCATGTACGTGGGAGGCGGCCAGATCATCCACGCGCCACGTCCCGGCAAATCCGTCCAGTACCTGGGCGCCACCCTCCTGCCAATCGCAGCGATCATCCGTATCTGACAAGGGCACGCTCCACCGACCACCACCCCTCTACAACCCCACAGTCCACGCCATTACAGGACCGGGTAGCGGAGATTGACGCTGCGTCAGCTGACATCGCCCCACCGCTGCCGACGCCGGGATCAGGATGTCACCCGGGTCAGCCGCGCCAGGAAGGACGGTGCGGGAAGGTCCTTCACCAAGGCGATCGGTACTGACGGGGCGTCCGGTCTGCTGCCGGCCTTCACCGTGCCCACTGTGGTTCCGGCTCTCGCTCCGTGCGACAGGGGTGCGCCCTGGTTGCCGAGCGTGATGTCCAGTTGCTGACCGGGAGTCCCGACCGCGTTGAGGTCTTCGGCCGCCGCGACCGGCGTCCGACCGCCCAACCCGTCGTCGATGTAGCCGACGACCTGGCCCTTTCTGATGACGGTGGCTGACGCGAGGGCGTTGCGGACGGCTTCGATGATCTTCTTGCTGTTGTCCTGAACCAGGACCAGGCTGTTGGAACCGTAGGGGTCTGCTCCTTGGACGTGCTGGTCCAGCATGGTGCCGAGGATCAGCTGGTCCTTCCCTCCCACCGTCTTGTAGGCCGCCCAGGAGAGGGCTCCGCCGGCCGCGGTGTTCGAGCCGGTCTTGATCCCCCGCACGCTCAGGCCGGCCAGGAGCAGGCGGTCGTTGTTGTTGTTGATCCGCTGGGGAAGGCCCGGGATGTCGGCGTTGGGCATGGCGACGACCTGGCGGAAGGCGTCGAACTTCATCACCGCCTCGGCGAGCTTCAGCTGGTCGACCGCGGTGCTGACGGTCCCTTCGTCCAGGCCGCTCGGATCGGTGTAGGTCGTGTTTTCCAGTCCCAGCTCCCGCGCGGCGTCGTTCATCTTGGAGACAAAGGCCGCCTCGGAGTCGGATGCGGTGTCCCATCGTGCGATCAGCCGGGCGATGTTGTTGCCCGAGGGAATCATCAGCATCTTGAGCATGTCCTGCTGGCTGAACTGCTGTCCCGCCGTGAGTCCCTCGATGCGCGACTCGTCCTTGAGGGTGCCGTCCTGTACTGCCTTCGCGTCGATGGTGATCTGCGGCCCGCTGTCGTTCCTGTCATTCAGGGGGTGGTCCCGCAGCAGTACGTAGGCCGTCATGATCTTGGCCACGCTGGCGGTGGGCACGGGCTTCTGCTCGCCGAAGACTCCGACCGCGCCGGATCCGGCGACGGTGACCGCGGCCTGTCCGTGGTCCGGCCACGGCGGGGAGAACGTGCCTCCGGGGAAGGAGAACGACGGCTCCGCGTCGCCTCGTACCAAGGTCAGGGCCGGTAGCGGCCGTGTTTCCTGGACGACACCGAAAACGGTACTCAGCGCCACCGCCGGCACGCCCCAGATCGCGGCCTTCCGCACAAGCCCGCGCCGTGTGGTCCGGCGCGTCGTCCACCCGGGACCCGCCCCGTCTGCCGACACGGCAGGCTTCGCCGAGCCGCGGGAACCGAAAAGGTCGTCCATCATCGTCGCTTACTACTCCTCAGTGCCGGGTCTGGCATGGGCGCCACCCACGGCCGTACGCAGACCGGGTCTCATCGACACGGCTCGGCCGGAATCGAGCCGACTGAGCCGTGTCGGCTTCATACGCTCGTGGCGGTGCGGTTCAGGTGAGCGCTGCGACCAGCAGCTTGGTGGCGTCGGCGACCAGAGGGTTGTCCCAGGGGGTGTCGGCGGTGGCGTCGGGCTTGGTCGTGAGGACGGCCAGGGTGATCGGTGAGCCGTCCGCGGTCCAGACGACACCGACATCGTTGGCAGTGCCGTAGTCGCCGGATCCGGTCTTGTCCGCCGTCCGCCAACCCTCGGGGACTCCGGCACGGAAGCGCTCTCCGCTGGTGGTGCTGTCCAGCAGCCATCCGGTCAGCCGCCGGCGGTCCTGGCGGGTGAGCGCGTCACCGAGGACGAGCCGGGTGTACGTCCGTGCGATCCCTCCTGGGCTGGTGGTGTCCTCCACGCGCCAGGACTCCGCGGAGTTCAGTTCCGGCTCCCACCTGTCGAGGCGGGTCGTCGGATCGCCGAGCGAGCGGCAGAACCGGGTGATCGCCGTCGGGCCGCCGAGTTCCCGCAGCAGGAGGTTCCCGGCGGTCCCGTCGCTGTAGCTGACCGCGGCGGCGCACAGCTCCTCGACCGTCATACCGTTCGCAAGGTGCTCGGCCGTACCCGTGATCGGGGCATACTGCCCTGCGACGTCCGCGTCGGTGTATCGGATGCGCTTGGCGAGGAACTCGCCGTCCCGGTCGAGGTCCCGCAGGACGGCCGCGGCGGCGACGCCCTTGAACACCGAGCACATGGGGAAGCGCTCGCCCGCACAGTACCGCACACATCGACCGGTTGCCGCGTTGTGTGCGAAGACCCCCAACCGCGCGGAATGCGCCCGCTCAAGAGCCCGCAACTGCCCGACGATCCCGTCGCCGACCGTGCCCTGCGCGAAGGCTGTTCCTCCGGTGGGGAGAGCAGCGGTCAGAGCCGCCGCGGCGGCTCCGGCGAGAACCCCACGCCGACTCGGCCGTATATCCATTGAGTGTCTTCCTCTGCTCGTGCAGGCCACCGGGCGTAATACTGCCATTTCGGGACATCCATGCTCATCCATCTCTTATGGGGACGCAGCGCCACACGAATCCGTTCCCAACCGCCAGAAGTCGCCCGACCGTGCGGCCCATCCACCCCCTCCGACATCACTGTACGTAGTCATTGCCAGGGAGACGGCCTCGTCTCAAGACCTACTACGCCTGGCGGGCCAGGGCTCGGGGCCGCGCCGAGCGGTCGGCGGCCGAGGCCGCACTCGTGCACGAGATCCTTCACGGCCGTCCCGGCTCGCCGTTCGGTGATGGCCGCGAAGGTGGCGCTGATCACCGCGACCACGACCGTCCTCGGCGTGGCCTTGGCGCTGATCTCCTTCGGTGCGGCCGGTCCTTCAGGCCTGGCGGCGCATCGGCTACAAGCAGGCCACCACGGCGATATGGCCGTGGACGGCGACCGGCGTCTGCACCGCCCTCGCCGCCTGGGCGCCGGTCGCCACCGTGCTGGCCGTCTTCACCTCGGATCACCGGGAGCAGTAGGTGGCACCGCATCCGTCGAACGGGCGTCCCGGTCAGCCTGGCTGTCCGCCCGCAACGGGCAGCCGGTACCGGCACGCGCTTCGAGGTCGGCCCGCAGGGCGGCCAGCTCGGCCATGCGCGCGTCGATGAGCCGGATCTTCTCTTCGAACAGTGCGGACAATGCCCCGGCGCTGTCCGCCGCGTCGCGTAGTTCCTCACCGTGCCGTGCGATCTCGGCCAGCGAGAAACCGAGTGTCCGCGCGGTACGGACGTAGTGAAGCCAGGTCACTGTCTCCGGCGGAAACTCCCGATAGCCGTTCGCCTGCCGTCGGCCTGCCACAAGGCCGATCTTCTCGTAGAACCGGATGGTGTCCCTGCTGACCCCCGCCTGCCCGGCCAGTTCTCCGATGCGCATGGTCCTCCGTCAGGCTGTGGGCTTGACCTTGGACCATACTCCACTGTTTACCGTGAGGCGTCGCTGCCGTGAGACCAGCAGGAGCCTCGCCATGACCCGTTTTCTCGCCCCTTCCCACCGCGCCTACCTTCGCGTCGTACGCGCGAGTGCCTGGTACGACCTGATCGCCACAGCAGGATTCGCGACGCCGTGGACTTACGCGCTGATGCACGACACGCTCTCGTCACTGGGGAACGCGTTCGGGCTGGGCGTGCTGCCACCCCTCGACCCGGTGCAGGGCCTGTACGCGAATCTGATGGGCTCAGTCGTGGTCGTCTGGGCGCTGCTGCGGATCGTCAGGCCGCTGCCGATGCACGGACTGTTCGACGGCGCGGCGCGCACGCTGTTCGCCGCATGGGAAGCATTCGCGATGGCCCATGGCGCTCCCCGCCTGCTGTGGCCCTTCCTCGCCGTGGAGGTGGCGTTCGGCGTTGCTCAGATCCTGCCGTGGTGGAGGACGCGCACCGCAGTCACGGACGGCCCCGCTGACCGTGGCAGCGGCAGCATCGACGTCACCTACCGTGCCGTCACCAGGCCGTGAGCGGCGACCCGTTGCCGGTCGACCGCTTCCGGCTCACCCGCCCACGCGGACGCCCGCACCGCCGGCCGAGCCCCCCGCCACCCGGCGGGGGCGACACCCCGCCGATCGGGGGTGTCATGGACCTGTGGAGGCGTGTGAGGATTTCGTCGCCTACGGGGGGCGGCCAGACCGGCCTGCGCGAAAACTGACGCTGCGTCAGAAATAACCATGCTGTGGACAGATCGCCTCCTCCTGGGGCAATCGGATCATTCATCCAGGAGATGGCAGCAGCATGCACAGGAGAGTTCCACCCCGGCCCGGCCGGGCGCGCAGGAACCTGGCCAGGGCGTTGTCGCTCACCGCGCTGGTGACGGCGACCTCGCTGACCATGTCGGTGGCCCAGGCTGCACCGACAGCACCGTCCGCCAGGCCGGCGGCCGACCCGGCACCGGCGTCCGGCCCGGTCAACGGCGAACTCGCCCACTACGACTTCCAGTGGAGCGAGCAGGACTACACCCCCAACCTGATCGACAACGGCCCGCGCGGCGTGCACCACAACGGCGCGCACCCCAACCAGGCGACCGACAACGGCACGATCTGGGGCATCACCTCGGGCACCCGCCGGCACCTGGTGCTGGACGGCACCAACCAGTTCATGTCCGTCCCGGTGCCGCTGGCGACCAACCAGTCGTTCAGCGTCGCGGCCTGGGTGCAGCCGAAGAGCATCGGCCGCGCCGAGACGGTGATCAGCCAGGACAGCAGCCGGGTCGGCGGCTTCGCGCTGCGCCTGGACGCCTCCGGGAAGCCGCAGTTCGGTATCCCGGCCAGTGACGCGGACCAGGCCGGCTGGGACACCGTGACCGGCTCGGCGGTGCTCCCGCTGGACGGCCAGACCGACAGCGGCTGGACCCACCTGGAGGGCGTCTTCGACGCGACGGCCGGCGAGATCCGGCTGTACGTGAACGGCACCCTGGCGGGCCGTGCCCCGCACACCTCCGCCTGGCATGCCGGCGGCGACGTCGAGGTCGGCCGGAGCATGGCCGCGGGCGCGCCCGCCGAGTACTTCCCGGGCAACATCGCCGAGGTGCGGGTCTGGCAGCGGGCGCAGTCCGACCTGGAGGCGTCGAACACGGCGATCCCCGACGGGACCGTCCGGGAGGACCGCTGCACGGTCGGCAGCTGGCTGCACGCGGGCGGTCCGAAGGTCAAGGCGCTGACCGCCCAGGCCCTGAACGGCACCCCCGCCGACGTCCGCCGCACCGCGAACACCGTGTGGGGCTACGGCCCGCTCAGCATCGCCCGCCGCGAGGACCAGAGCGACGCCCGGACGGTCGACAACGCCCAGAACGCCCGCCCGGCGGCCTGGGCGGCGGTGACCAAGCCGTTCGGCGACGGCACGTTCGGCGACGACTACAACGCCTTCCTGAACGTGCCGAACTACTTCGACCCGATGCAGAAGTTCCTGCTGGACACGGGTGAGAAGAACTTCGACGGCCCGGGCCCGACCACGCCTTCCCAGGCCGCCCTCAACCAGGCGCTGACCATAGCCCACCAGCACCAGGCCACCGAGCAGAGCAGCTGGGCCACGTACCACTGGTACGCCGGCGACGACGTGGTGAAGAAGTGGTCGGCGTACGAGGTCGCGCGGTTCATCCGGTTCGGCGGCTTCCCGACCCAGGCGCCGGCCAAGGACTCGCTGGAGTTCCGCACGGAGGTCGAGGACCTCAAGACCCAGTGGGCCGCCTGTGACGGCGGCGACCCGCAGGACCCGAACCACGTGCTGGACGACGTGGTCGCCACCGCCAGCGCCGAGTGGCAGGCCGAGCAGGCCTCGATGGCCAAGCAGCGCGCCGACATCGTGGCCGCCGACACCCAGGCGAACCAGGACGTCCGCACCGCCGCCGCGGCGATGAACGAGGCCCAGGGGCAGGCGTACATCGTCGGCCGGATGCTGTTCTTCCAGAAGTACTGGCAGGGCCAGCCGAAGAGCAACATCTTCTACCCGAAGCCGGACAGGTTCGCGCAGGCCACCGCGGCGATGGCGACCGCCAAGAAGGCGATCCAGGCTCAGCTGACGATCGCCCAGAAGGCCGCCGCCTCCGCCAAGGCGCAGGCCGACAAGGCGAACGCCGCGCAGGCCGACGCCGGGAAGACCGCGCTGGCCAACGGCACCCCGTACGGCCGCGGGCTGACCTACGCGCTGCAGTCGGCGCAGGTCACCAGCGCCTCGGCGGCGGCCGCGCAGGCGGCCGCCAAGGCGATCGAGACCACGCTGAACACGGTCTCGGCCGGCCAGGCCGACTCCAGGGCGCTGTACGCCCTGATCGACACCCAGAACCACGCCGCGCAGGCGGAGTTCCAGCGGGCCGCCGCCCAGGCCGCCGCCGACCAGGCGCACAACGCCGCCGCCGCGGCCGCCGCGCAGGCCGACCAGGCCGCGCAGAACGCGGCCAGGGCCAAGGCCGACCGGATCACCGCCGAGCAGGCCGAGGCCACCGCCAAGGCCGCCGCCGCGGACGCGGACGCCAAGCGCAAGATCGCCGACCAGGAGCGCGCCAACGCGGCGGCGGACCGCAGCCAGGCCGACGCCAAGCGGGCCGAGGCCCAGGCGGCCGAGGCCAGGGCCAAGGAGCAGCAGGCGGCGGCCGCCACCGCGATGGGCACGGCGCAGACCGCGGAGCAGACGGCGGCCGACAAGGAGAACGCCGCCAAGACCGCCGAGGCGCAGGCCTACCTGGCCCGGGACGCCGCCGTCGCCGCCGAGAACCAGCGGGACTCGCTGCAGGCCCGGCAGAAGGCCCTGGAGGCCGCCGCGGCTGCCGCACAGGGCACCTCGGACGCGCAGGAGAGCCGGCAGGCGGCCAACGACGCCAAGACCGCAGCCGGTCAGGCGACCGACGCGGCCGGCAGCGCCCGGGCCGCGGCGAACCAGGCGGGGCAGGACGCGGTCGGTGCTCGCGCCGCCGCCACCCAGGCCGCCGGTGCCGCCAAGCGGGCCCGTGCGGCCGCGGACGCGGCCCAGGCGGACGCGGCGACCACCAGTGCCGCCGCCGCGACCGCGCACGCCGCGACCGCGGACGCCATCGCGGCGTCCGCGCAGGCGGCGCAGAACGTCAAGAACGCCGACCAGCAGGCCCACGTCGCGGCCGCCAACGCCGTCAAGGCCCGCCAGGACGCCCTCGCCTCGCGGATCGCGGCCGACCACGCCGCGGCCGACAGCGCCCGCACCGCCGGTCAGGCGTACGCGGCCGCGCAGTACGCCGCCGCCGCCCGGGACGCGGCCTCCGGCGCGATCGCCGCCGGCAACACCGCGGTCTCGCTCGGCACGCCGTACCGGGAGACGGACATCTCGGCCGGTCTCGCCGTGCTCGTCGGCGAGGACAGCAAGACCATCGCCCAGCAGCAGGCGGACGTCGCCAAGGCCCGCTCGGACGAGGCGGCGAAGGCCGCCAAGGACGCGCAGGCCCTGGCCGACAAGGCCAACGCCGACGCCAAGGCGGCGGCCCAGCTCGCCGCGAACGCGGCCGCCGACGCCGCGAAGGCCGCCGCGTCCGTGCAGCGGGCCCGCGACTGGGCCGCGCAGGCCGCGGCCGAAGCCGCCGCGGCGAAGACCGCCGAGGCCGCCACCACCGAGTACGACCGCCAGGCCAACGCCGACGCGCTCGCCTCGACGATGGCCGCCCGTGACGCACAGAGCGACGCCGACGCCGCCAACGCCTCGGCGACCGACGCCGAGAAGGACGCGGCGGCGGCCCACCAGGCGGCCACCAGCGCCGAGAACGACGCCGCCACCGCCCGGGGCGCCGCCTCGAACGCCGACCAGGACGCGACCGCCGCCGAACAGGCCGCGGCCAACGCCCAGACCAGCGCCGCGCAGGCGGACCAGGCCGCGGCGGCGGCCGAGGCCCAGGACCGCAAGGACCAGGCGGACGCCGCGGCCGCCAACGCCTCGAGCGCCGGTCAGGACCCGGGCCCGGACCTGGGCGGTGACGACGAGAAGCTGCTGCTCGCCCAGTGCGGCCAGACCTGTGTGGACGAGTTCCGCCGGGACCGCGCGGAGGCCGGGAAGTCCGTCCTGGACTGGGTGGTCGAGAACGGCGGGCAGATCCTGCTCGACGTGCTCGGCGTGACCGACGCGAAGAAGTGCTTCACCGACCCGGACGTCGAGAGCTGCCTGTGGACGGCCCTCAACATCGCCAGCCTGGTGGCGGTCGCGGGCAAGCTGCCCGCGGTCAGCAAGGCCGTCATCCGGATCAGCGAGGGCATCGGGAAGTTCATCGAGGAGTCGGAGATGGCCAAGCGGGCCCTCGACCGACTGCGTGAGATCATCACGGAGGCCAGGCAGGCCGCCAACGAGGCCTGTGACCTCGCCCCCGTGCCTGCCGTCGCCGGCCGCGCGAACCTGCGCGCCGTCCCGGGCGTCGCGGCGGCTCACCCGATGCTGGCGGCCCCGCGGGCCTCGAAGAAGTTCTGCGGCATCAAGTGGGTCTCCCCGAAGGACCCGGACTGGGTCTCGAAGGGGGCGCACATCAACCTCAAGAACGGCCGGGAGGTCCGGATCTTCCCGTCCGCCGACGGCGGCATCGGTGGCGCCGGCATCCTGACCGAGGCCGGGCTGCCCACCCAGGCCGAGATCAACGCGACCGTCGACGCGGTCCGCTCGGACGCGAAGCTGCGGTCGCGGTTCATCACGATCGCGACCGAGGTCATGGAGCAGATGAACATCCCGCCCGGTCAGCCGGGCAGCTGGGGCGCGGAGAAGAATCGTGCCGTGGAGATGAAGTTCCTGATCGATGCCCTGAAGCGGATGGGATGACGTGATGCGCGGACTCGACGTGATCGCCGAGGTCCTGTCCACCGGCAGGTTCCTCGGGCTGGGCCCGGGATCCACCGCCGACGAGGTGACGAGCCGGTTCGGCGACGGGGTGAGCGAGGTCCACGGCACGCAGCCGGGGACGCGCCTGCTCCGGATCGACTACGGGCTGGTGGAGTTCACCTTCGGCGGCGAGCCCGACTGGGCGTGCCGCTGGTACTCGGTGCAGCTGCACCGGCTGGCCTCGTCACCCGGCCTGGCCGGGCGGGTCGAGCAACGGTTCGGGCTGCGGTTCGACGAGGCCGTCCACTGGGCCGACCTGCCGGCCGAGCTGCGCCGGACCGCCCGGGCCGAGGGCCCGGTGGAGCCGGACGACTGGCCGCGCTTCGCCCGCTACCGGATCGAGCCGTCGAAGGCGACCGTTCACACGGCCGCCTTCGACGAGCTGTCGGAGACGATCGAGAAGATCGTGATCGGCGTCTGACGCTCCGGTGACTGACGGCGTGCGGGCCCCGCCTCGGGCGGTGGCCGGCACGCCGTCAGTGCTTTTCCGTGCCCTCGCGGCACGGGCGACACGGGTCGACGATCCGTCAGATATCGGCCTTGAGCGAGAACGTCCCGCCGAACCGGTCGCGGACCTGCACCGCCGGCGGGGTCTCCCGCCCACCCCGGCACACCGCCCGGATGGCCGCTGCGATCTGCGGATCAGGCTGGGGCCGTCGCCCCAGAACACCCCAACTCGGAGTATGCACAAGGAGCTTGGAACCAGCCACCAGGACCGGGCAGGGGCTATGCCAGGCCGAGGTTCTGCAGTGCGGTGGTCCAGTTGGTGGCGATGGCGTTCTGCGCGTCCGCCAGCTGCACCTGGCCGCCGCACACGGCCCGCTTCAGCTTGTTCTCCACCGAGTCCTTGGTGTACGAGGTCCCGCCGCTCGTGTCGGTCGCATAGTGCGGCTCGGGCCACAGGTTGGCGGGGTCGGTCGGCGAACCGCCCAGCTCCAGCGGGATGAAGTGGTCCTCCTCGTAGTCCGACGGGTTGGTGTCGGAGTAGCCGTACTCGGCTATCTGCTGGATCTTCAGCTTGTTGGTGTACGAGGTCGGCGGGCGGACGGTCGCGGTCCAGCCGGAGACGCAGATCGTCGAGTCGATGGTGTCCTGGGTGACGTCCGGATTGACCGCACCCGGGGTGCAGTTGGGGTCGGGCAGCGGCAGGTAGTCCTGCGAGCAGGAGACGGTGTTCGCACTCGCGGCGGGAGCGAGCGGAGCGGCGCCGGCCGAACCGGTACCGAGGGCGAGACCGCCGGCGGTGAGGGCGAGCGCGGCGACGGACGTGACGATTCGTCTGGCGGAGGACATGTGGGGTGAGCTCCAGAAATATCGGCCCGAACATGACAGCCGGGCGGGTATGTTCATCGCATCATCAACCCGGTGGTCCCGACAGGCCTCCGCCATGGAATTCTTGATTACCAGTCAGTTACGTTCGATCAACGCTGGTAGCGTCGAGGCCCCCGGTGATCCGGCGGGCGGTGCACCCCATCCGGACCGTCCGCGAGCCGGATTGTCCGCTGTCCGGTGCAGAGTTGGGCCTGGACGTCCATGGCATCGGTTGGCCATCGATGGAGTGAGCGTCGATGAAGCCAGAAGTCCAAGCACAGCGGCAACAACGGCAACTGCGTCGAGTGCGCGGGTTTGCCCGGCGAGGTTGCGGCTCATGACCGCAAGGGTCCGGAGGGGGCGGCCCTCAGGTACCGCGAAGACGTCTTCGTCCGTTTCATCGCGGCAGGTGCCACCGACACCCTGACGGAAAGCGCCTTCCTGCTGGGCTGACGGAGGCCTCGGACAAGCCTCATCGTCCCGGCTCAGAAGGCACTTTCGCGTTTCCGATCAGGATCCGGACACCGCGGCAAGTGAAACGCCCGGATCAGTGGGTGAAGTCGACCGGTGCCCTCAGGTTCTGGTTGTAGCCGACGCCGTTGTTCCAGACGGTGACGCTCCAGTACGCCGAGACCTCGCTGCCGGAGTTGGTTCGCGTGCTGTCGAAGCAGGCGAGGCTCTGACCCGGGGCGATGTTGTACTGGCCGGCGTTGTTGCAGTCTCCGTATCCCCACTGGTTCCAGTTGAGTTCCGGGGTCACGTGGGCCTGAACGGCTGTGGTCGAACCGCCACCGGTGACGATCAGAATCGACTGCCAGGAGCTGCCCGAGACCTTCATGCAGGGCAGCACATAGAGACCGTTGATGTTGACGGTGCTACCGGCCTGGCCGCAGTCCCAGGAACTGTCCCTCGTGAATCCCTGCCACGTCAGCGGCGTGGCATAGGCCGATCCGGCTGTACTCAGGGCAAGTGCGGTTCCGAGGACGCCGACCGCAACCGCTCTGATCATCTTCGGGCGCTTGATCTGCATGAAGCCCCACAGTCATCAAGAGGGGCGGACTCTCTGCCTCCCCCCGTGGCGCAAGGAGCGTATCGACGGCTCACCTGGCGCCGCAAGGGTGTTCGCGCTGCCCTTGCCGTGCCCGTTCGACGCCCTACAGGCTGTCGTCGCCGACCGAGTAGCAGCAGAAATGGGCCACCGTGCCTCCGACGAAGACGCGGCGGCAAGGCCGGGCGGAGGCGGCCTGGCCTCCTTCTGGGCCGCCCGCACGCCGCACCCACCCAGGCAGCGAAAGGGCCACTGACCAACGATGTCGGCTGGATGAGGCCCCACAAGGACCACCACCAACGACAGTGTGTGGGCGGCGACTTGAATTCATCGGACATGCGAGGAACTCCAATACTCGTACGGGAGAAGGAGAGAGTCGCCGGTCCGCCGACACCGGAACGGCGTCCGTACTACCCGAGGCGGTCGGATCCTCAGGGCTCCGGCAGGCCGACTCGGTGAGATCCGACCGAGCGACGGCGGGCACGCCGACCGACCGGTCGAGGAGGCGCGGAGGGGTCGAAGACACCGCGATCCCGCCGCGCGGGCCTCGGCGTGTCCACGGCCGGCGCGCCTACGGGACGATGACGACCTTGCCTGCGACGGTGCGCGACTCGGCCAGTGCGAGCGCTGCGGCGGCGTCGGCCAGCGGGAACTCCGCGGCGACCTGTGCGGTGAGCACACCGTCGGCCAGCAGCGTCAGCACCTGGGTGAGGTCCTCGCGCAGCCGGCCCCGGAAGGCGTCCGGGCGTCGCTTGCCCGCCCAGAAGTTGTAGAAGTGTGCGGCCTTGCCGTTGGGCAGGAGGTTCCACAACATCAGCCACGCGAACGACTTCAGTACCGGCAGTCGCGCGTTGCCGTCCTCGTTCTTCGTGGCAGCGGTGCCATAGGACACCAGCACCCCGCCCCGGCGTAGAAGCCGCCACGACTCCTGCAGTCCGGCGCCACCGACATGATCGAACACCGCGTCCACGCCGTCCGGCGCGAGCTCCCGGATCCGCCGGTACATGTCCGGGTCGCGGTAGTCGACCGGGATCGCGCCCAGCTCACGCACCGTGTCGTGGTGCCGTGTCGACGCCGTGCCGATCACCGTGATCCCCGCGTGCCGGGCCAGCTGTACGAGCGTCGACCCGACTCCACCGTTGGCGCCGAGCACCACGATCGTCGCGCCGGCGGTCACCCTGGCGGTCCGGTACAGCATCTGCCAGGCCGTGATCCCGTTGACCACGACGGTCTCCGCGGCAGCCGCCGTCACGCCGTCCGGCACGGCCACCAGATCCGCGGCGTCGAGCAGCAGGAAGCTGGCCCAGGCGCCGGTCTTGGTGACAGCGGCGAACCGGCGCCCGATCATCGCGGCGTCCACATCCGGGCCGACAGCGGCCACCGTGCCGACCACGTCGTACCCGGGCACGAAGGGGAAGGGCGGCTGGTCGTAGTACTTGCCGCGACGCATCTGCTGCTCGGCGAAGGACACGCCGGTGGCGTCCATCCTCAACATGACCTGGCCCGCAGCGGGTTGAGGGATGTCGCGGGTGCGGACCTGCAGGCCGCTCGCGTCGACGCTGCCCGGCAGGACGACCTCGGTAGCCAGGGTGACAGCTGTGCCGTTCATTGCGCACTCCATGTCGGATCACTTGTCGGTGATTGTGGGTACGGCCGTAAAGTTACACACGTAATCTTAGATCGCACAAGAGCTTGCACCTGTAAGTTCTCGTATGTAAAGCTCACGCCATGACCAACACGTCGACCGCAGCACCCGCCCGTCCCCGCAACCGCCGCGGGGAGGGCGCCCGCCTGCACGACGAGATCGTGGCCGCGGCGGTCGAACTGCTCGATGAGACCGGCAACGAAGCCGCCATCACGCTGCGGTCCGTCGCCCGCCGCATCGGGATCGCCGCGCCCTCGATCTACCGGCACTTCGCCGATCAACCGGCCATCATGCTGGCCGTGGTGAAGCAGGCTTTCGCCCAGCTGGAGACGGAACTGCGCACTGCCCTGGACGCCGCCGGCAGCGACCCCCGACAGCGGCTGCTCGCCCTCTGCCACGCCTACCTGCGGTTCGCACAGGAGCATCCCGAGCGGTACCGCACCATGTTCGGCGGCCTCTGGATGCCCGCACTGCACGACACCTCCGTGACGGCGGACGACATGGCGAATCTCGGCGAGGGATGCCTGCGACTGCTAAGCGAGGCACTGAACGACTGCGTCACCGCCGGCCAGGCCACCAGCACCGACCTGGACGCGGACACCGTCGCACTCTGGCTGGGCCTGCACGGACTGGCACACCAACGGGCGGTGACCGTCGCCTTCCCATGGCCGCCGGACATCGCCGACCGCATCATCACCGCACTGGCGCACCTCAACACCCACTGAACCGTTCCTCACGCGAAGTCGACGGTCGCCGCGGAGCCGCCCACCACAACGCGCCGACGCCCCCGACTGCCCCATGGCCCGCCGGGCGCACCGCCGAACGGTCCCGAATTCCCCCGTCGCGGGCCGTGCTCAGCGAGGTCCGCATGCCTCGCATGGACTCCCCCATGGAGATCGACCCGGCGGCACACTCCGCGAGTACCGACCTGCCGCTCGACCAGGCCGGATCAATCGGCACCCGCAGACTCCGGTGCACCGGGCCCGGCAGGACTCAGAACGGCGGTGCGGCCGGGGCCGGGCCGAGGGTGGTGGTGCCCGGCGCGGCCTGGTGGCCCAGTCCGCTGCGGTAGGTGTCCAGTGCCTCCTCCAACCGGCCGGTGCGGCGCAGCAGGTCGCCGAGCAGCCGGCACAGGTCGGCCAGGTCGGCCGCCGCGCCGGCGCCGGCCAGCAGGTCGAGGGCGGCCCGGTAGTGGGCCTCGGCCGCGGCCGGGTCGCCGCACTGCTCGGCGATCCGGCCGAGCAGCCGGTGTGCCGCCCCGGCGTGCACCGCGCCGCGGCCCGGGTGCAGCGCGTCGAGCAGGTCGGTGAGCAGTGCCGCGGCCTCCTCGGGGCGGCCCGCGCGGCGCAGCACATCGGCCAGTTCGACGTCGATCTGCTGGGTGTAGAGGGCGGCCTGACCGCGTGTCAGCAGCTCGCGGGCGAGCCGCAGTTCACGCTCGGCGGCGGGCAGGTCCCCGTCCTGGGCCCGCAGGTAGCCGCGCATCCAGTGGCAGTGGGCGAGTTCGGTACCGATCCGCAGCTGCCGGTAGAGCTCCTCGGCCTTGGCCAGCGAGGCCTCCGCCTCGGCCGCCCGGCCCTCGGCCAGCAGGGTGCGGGCCACCCCGCGGTGCAACCGGGCCACCAGTGCCGGGTCGTCGACCCGGGGGGCCAGCGCCAGCGCGAGGTCGGCGGCCTGGGCGGCGCGGCGGTGCGCTCCGAGGTCCATGTAGGGGGCGATCACCGCGGAGTAGAGCAGCAGCAGGGCGTGCGGGTCGGCCAGGCCGCCGGTGTTGAGCTGGTCGATCGCGCTCTCCAGCAGGTAGCAGCAGTAGCGCAGGTCGCCGGCCAGCAGGTGGGCGACGGCCCGGCCGCGCAGGGCCGGCACCCGTTGCGGCAGCGGCGCCTGCCGCAGCAGGTCCTCGGAGCGCTGGAAGGATTCGATGGCCCGGTCCAACTCCCCGAGGTCCAGGGCGCAGTCACCGAGCCCCAGCAGCGCGGCCGCCTGCTGTTCGGCCAGGCCGTGCCGCTCGGCCTCGGCGGCGAGCTCCCGGTACTCCTCCGCCGCCCGGGCCGGTTCGCCGGCGCAGAGCAGTTGGCGAGCCTCGGCCAGCCGCAGCCCCAGCTCGCCGGCCAGCTGCGGGGGCCGCCCGGTGGTCAGCAGCTCGTAGCTCACCTCGAGCCGGTCGGCCAGGTAGCGCAGCGCGGCCTCGGAGGGGCGCACTTTGCCGGCCTCCAGCGTGGAGATGTACGCGGCGGTGTAGTCAGGCTCGGCCAGGGCGCGCTGGGTCAGGCCGCGCTCGGTGCGCAGCCGGAGCACCCGGCGGCCGATGGCCAGCCGATCGGTCGGCTCGTTCACTGGTGTCACATCCGCAGAGGCTAATGCCGCAGGGGCTATTGCCGGACCGCGCCGGCGCCACTAGCTTAACCGCTTATGTAAGTCAGGCACTTAATCTCACTTACATCAGCGGTTAACTCACCGCTCCCCCACCCATGCACCGGAACGGAACCCCCATGCGCATCCGCCAGGCCCTGGTCAGCGGCGCCACCACGCTCGCCGCCACGCTCAGCCTGCTCGCCGCCGCCCCCGCGGCCCCCGCCACGGCCGACGGCCCCGCCCGCGCGGGACGGGCCGCCGCGCCCGCACCGGCCCCGCTCGGGTCACCGCGCGTGGCCGCCGGCAGCGGCCCGATCTGCTGGTTCGGCGCATGCTACGACTACGTGTCCGGACGTCAGATCACCGACACCGCCGGCGCCACGGTCCGGATGCTCCAGGCGGCACCGGCGATCAAGCCCGGCGACACCGAATCGCACTCGCTGCAGGAGCTGGCCCTGCAGTCCGCCGACAAGAAGTCCACCGTGGAGATCGGCTGGACCGTCGACTACGGGCTCAACGGCGACCTGCTGCCGCACCTGTTCGTCTACCACTGGGTGGACGGCGCGGAGAGCTGCTACAACGGCTGCGGCTTCGTCCAGGTCTCGCGCACCGCCAAGGCCGGCATGGCGCTGCGGCCCGGCACGGCCGCCCGCTTCGCGATCCAGAACGTGGCGGGCGACTGGTGGGTGTTCTACAACGAGCAGGCGGTCGGCTACTTCCCCGGCTCCCTCTGGGGCGGCACCTACACCCGGGCCCAGGTGGTCACCGCCTTCGGCGAAGTGGCCCACGCCGCCGGCAGCACCTGCGAGCAGATGGGCGACGGCCGCTTCGGCGCCAAGGGCGGCTCCGGCTGGATATCCGACTACCGCCTGCTCGGCGCCACCGACCGCTCCCACCTCACGGTCACCGCCACCAGCCCCGCCCTCTACGACGCCGGCCACATCACCCCCACCTCCTTCCGCCTCGGCGGCCCCGGCTCCGGGCCCTGCTGAACGGCCTTCGCCCGGCACGGGGAACGGGAGGACGGGCCTGGCCGCTGACGGCCGACGGCGGCTGCCGGCGGTCATGCGCCTCGGCTCCGGTGAAGATCCCATCCAGTGCGTCCGTGGTCAGCGCCTGCGTCACCCCGTCCCTCACCGGCAGCATCACCGACTCCACCCAAGCCAGCGGCGAGGGCGGCCTCTCCCTCCTGATTCCCTCTCACTCGGCCGAACAGGTCGGGTGCGCGAATCAGCGGTCCGCGAATCAGCGGTCCGCGAATCAGCGGTCCACGGGGAGGCCGCCCTGCTGCTTGATCGGCTTCATGATGATCTGGGAGTTGACGGCGGTGGCCCCGGTCAGCGTGGTCAGTCTTTCGATCCACAGCTTCTCGTAGGCCGCCAGGTCGGCGACGGCGACACGCAGCAGGCACCCGGGGCTGCCCATCAGCCGGTACGCCTCCACCACGTCGGGAATTGCCAGCAGTTCGTCCTCGAAGGCGGCGACCGACCTCGTGTCCCGCTCGACCGACACGAGCACCTCGAAGCCCCGGCCGACCGCGTGCGGGTTGACGATCGCGCGGTAGCCCTCGATCACGCCGTCCTGCTCCAACTGCCTCACGCGCCGCATGCAGGGAGATGCCGTGAGGCCCACCCGCTGGGCGAGTTCCTGGTTGGTCAGCCGCCCGTCCTTCTGGAGCTCACGCAAGATAGCCCTGTCAATCTGATCCATACCGCGATTATCTGCCACGGGGGCGCGCTTGACCTGCAGGGATTGGCAACCCGATTGCGGCGGTTTCACCGTAATCTTGCGCGCGGCGCATTCGCCACTCCCCACACCCCCCTTGGAACGGACACCTCCATGCAGCCTGCCCCTGGAACGCCGAACGGCCTCGGGACCCGAACCGAGCACGACCTGCTCGGCGAACGCGACGTACCGGCCGACGCGTACTACGGCATCCACACCCTCCGGGCGGTGGAGAACTTCCCGATCACCGGGACCCAGGTCTGCGTGTACCCGGATCTGGTGGCCGCGCTGGCCTGCGTCAAGCAGGCGGCGGCGATGGCCAACCGCGACCTCGCCCTGCTGGAGGACGGCAAGGCGGAGGCGATCGTGGCGGCCTGCGAGGAAGTCCGCGCCGGACGGTTCCACGACCAGTTCGTCGTCGACGTGATCCAGGGCGGAGCGGGCACGTCCACCAACATGAACGCCAACGAGGTGGTCGCCAACCGCGCCCTGGAGCTCCTCGGACACGCCAAGGGCGAGTACCGGCTGGTCCACCCGCTGGAGGACGTCAACGCGGGGCAGAGCACCAACGACGTGTACCCGACCGCCGTCAAGATCGCCCTCCACTTCGCGGCCCGTGGTCTGCTGGAGGCCATGGCCGAGCTGCGGGACGCCTTCTCCGCCAAGGCGGCGGAGTTCGCGGACGTCCTGAAGATGGGGCGCACCCAGCTCCAGGACGCCGTGCCCATGACGCTCGGTCAGGAGTTCGCCGCGTTCGCGGTCATGCTGGAGGAGGACCGCGGTCGGCTGGCCGAGGCCTGCGAGCTGATCCGCGAGATCAACCTCGGCGGCACCGCCATCGGCACCGGCCTCAACGCACACCCCGCCTACGCGGCCACCGCCTGCGCCCACCTCGGCACCATCACCGGCATACCCCTGGTGGTCGCGGGCGACCTGGTCGAGGCGACCCAGGACGCCGGAGCGTTCGTCCAGTTGTCCGGCGTGCTCAAGCGGATCGCCGTCAAGCTCTCCAAGACCTGCAACGACCTGCGGCTGCTCTCCTCGGGCCCGCGCACCGGTCTCGGGGAGATCAACCTGCCCGCGGTGCAGGCGGGTTCGAGCATCATGCCGGGCAAGGTCAACCCGGTGATCCCCGAGGTGGTGAACCAGATCGCCTTCGAGGTCATCGGGAACGACCTGACCGTCACCTTCGCGGCGGAGGCGGGCCAGCTCCAGCTCAACGCCTTCGAGCCGGTCATCGCCCACAGCCTGCTGAAGAGCCTCACCCACCTGCGGGCCGGCTGCCTGACCCTCGCCGAGCGCTGCGTCACCGGTATCACCGCCAACCGCGAGCACCTCGCCCATCTGGTCGCGCACTCCATCGGCCTGGTCACCGCCCTCAACCCGCACATCGGCTACGAGAACGCCACCAGCATCGCGCAGGAGGCACTGACCACCGGCGCCTCCGTGCACGACCTGGTGCTCCGCAGAGGACTGCTCACCCAGGCGGAGCTCAGCGAGATCCTCCGCCCCGACAGTCTCGCCCGTCCCCACAGCCGCTGACGGATGGGAGCCGGGCGAGCCGGCACCGGCGCGGGCGCACTCGATGTCCGAGGCGGCCCGCGCCTCCAGCCGATCCCCGTGACGGTGCATGAAGACGGCCGGATGGAGGAATGATCGCCCAGGCGAGTCTGCCGTGAGCATGACGATCACAGGGAGGGGGCGGGATGGCGACGGTGGCGGAGTTCACGGCACTGTCCTCCGCTCTGACCGGCTTCACCCCGGCGGAGCTGCGCGGTACGGGCATGGCCGGGGTCTACCGGTCGCTGGTGGTCCAGCGGGCGGGCTCGGAGCTCCTCGACCGGCTCGCAGCCGCGGTGGCCGGGGCCGCGGCTTCCGCGCTCGGTGACGGTCCGGAACGGGAGCTGGCCCGGGCGATCACCCACCTGTGGTACCTCGGCACATGGCCAGGGCTTCGAGGTTCCGCGTTCCCGGAGGAGGACGCCGCGTTCGTGGTCTCCGCTCGCGCCTACACCGAGGGCCTGGTGTGGCGGACGTTCGGCGGGCACGCCCCGAGCACCGGCTCACCGGGGCACGGCAGTTGGTCGCACGCGCCGGCCGTCCCGCGGGACCGTTCGGCGGGCCCGGCATGAGCGCGTCCGGGACTCGGCGCTGGGACGTGGTCGTGGTCGGTGCCGGTTTCACCGGCAGCCTGGTCGCCAGGGTGCTCGGCGACCGCGGCTGGCGCGTTCTGGTCCTGGAAGCCGGATCGGGCTCCACGGCCACCGGGCCCGACCGCCGGCTGGAGGCGTACCGGACGGCGCTGGTCAAGTCACCGAACTCGCCCTACCCGACGAACACCGCCGCACCCTCGCCGGACGTCACCGACCTCACCGGCCGCCCGGACGGCACGTACGAGGCGCAGGGCTACTTCGTGCAACGCGGCCCGCTGCCGTACGCCAGCGGCTACCTGCGGGCCAACGGCGGTACGGGACTCGCCTGGACGGGCCTGGCGCCGCGCATGCACCCCGAGGACTTCCGGGCGGGCGACTTCGGGCACGGCCGCAACTGGCCGATCGGATACGGGGATCTGGAACCGTACTACCGGGCGGCGGAGTCGGAGCTGGGCGTCGCCGCCGACGCGGAGGAGCAGCGCGAGGCCGTCGGGCTCCCGTTCCCGGACGGCTACCGGTTCCCGATGCGGGCGATCCCGCGCAGCCGGCTCGACCGGGCCATGGCCGAGGCACTGGACGGCCGGTCCGTACGGGACTCCGGCGCCCGGGTCGGGCTCCGCGTCACCACGACACCCCATGCCCGCAACGGCGTACCCCATCCCGGGTACGCCGGCGGCGCCGGATACCGGCCGGACGGCGGACTCTGCGTCGGGCACGCCAGTTGCGTGCCCATCTGCCCGTCGGGCGCGAAGTACACCCCGCTCAGGACCCAGGCCCGCTGGGCGCCGTCCGTCACCCTGATCACCGATGCGGTCGTCACCCGTGTCCGGATCGGCGCCGACGGCCGTGCCACCGGCGTCGACTACGTACCCCACGACGGCGGGGCCACCGGCCGTACGCACGCCGTCGACGCCGACCTGGTGGTGCTGGCCGCGCACGCGATCGAGAACGCCAGGCTCCTGCTGCTCTCCGGCGCGGCCGACACCAGCGGCCAGGTCGGGCGCAACCTCATGGACCACCCCGTCCTGCTCACCTGGGGCCTGATGCCGGACCAGGTCGGGCCGTACCGGGGACCGGGATCGACGTCCGGCCTGGAAGGCTTCCGCTTCGGCCCCGCCCGCGCCCACCGCGCACCGTTCCGCGTCGAGATCGGCAACTGGGGCTGGACCTGGGCGCTCGGCCCACCCGATCTGCGGGTCGCCGAGCTCCTGCGCACCGGCGGCCCGGACGGCCGCGGCCTGTTCGGCGCCGAGCTGCGCCGCACGGTCGGCGACCGCGTGGGGCGGGAGTTCGCGTTCCAGTTCGAGATGGAGCAGGACGCCGACCCCGCCAACCGGGTCACCCTCGACCCTCGCCACCGCGACCGGCTCGGCCTGCCCCGCCCGGTCCTCCACTACGACCTGTCCGACTGGGTCAGACGCGGGATCGCCGCCGCCGGGAACGTCTCCGAGCAGCTCATGGCCATGCTCGGCGCCGAGGACCACACCCGCTTCGAACCCGGTCCCGCCTGGCCCGGCTACTTCGAACACGAGGGCCGGCCGTACGCCTACCGGGCCGCCGGCCACGGCGCCGGCACCCACATCATGGGCGACTCCCCCACCACCTCCGTCGTCGACCAGTGGCAGCGCTGCTGGGACCACACCAACCTCTACACGGTCGGCTGCGGCTCCATGCCCACGGTCGCCACCTCGAACCCCTCGCTCACCATGGCGGCCCTCGCCCTGCGCAGCGCCGACCGCATGCACCAGGACCTGCTCACCCGCCACCGGCCGATCCACGTCAAGCGCGCCTTCGAAGGAGCCGACCACCCGTGAACCCGGACCAGCGCCAGCCCCTGCCACCCGTCCCCGCGCCGTACCTGCTCCCCTTCCACTACGGTGCGCTGCACAACATCGGCCTCGACTACCTGGTCGACCCCGGACCGGCCCGCGACCTGCTCGCCGAACGCCACCCCGGCCTCGTGGTCACCGAGTTCGACGGGCAGGCATGCGTCTCGCTCAACTACCAGCTGTACTTCGCGCAGTACCCGAACGGCGGCGGGATCACCCAGGAGATCGAGGTCAACATCATCGCCCACCCCGCCGCCGAGGCCCACCGCCTGCCCGCCCTCGACTACGACCAGTACGCGCGGGGCTTCGACCAGACCAAGCTCCTCGGCATCGCGCGCATCCACGTCCTGTGCGACAACCCGCTGGCCATCGACGCCGGCCGCCGCCTCTACGCCGAACCCAAGTACCCCGGCTGGTTCGAGACCACCATGCCCTCCCTCAACGGCCCCGCCGACCGGAGGACTTGGTCCATCGCCTGCAAGCGGGCCCGGTTCACCCCCGACGGCGCGGGCATCGAACGCGACGAGCGCACCCTGTTCACGCTCCACGCCGACCTGGACGGCCTCACTTCCGAGCCGGTCAACAACACGCCGATCACCGGCTACGGCACCGATCCCGGGGCGGGCCTGCTCGCCGGCCCGATGAACGTCTACCACCCGTACCAGTACCACGGCATCACCGCCGCCACCGCCCACCGCGTCCGGCTCACCGTCACCGACCCGGCCGGCGACGTCGGCCGTCACCTCGACCGGCTCGTCGGCGACACCCCGGCGGCCGGTGTGTGGACCTACCAGTCCGCCCCGGTGGCCGCCCACAACCGGCCCTACTACCTTCCCGCCAAGGCCTGAGGAGAGCGGCTCGGCTCAGCCGCTCGGTGAGCGAAGGCGCAGGTGGGCGGCGTGGACCGTTGCGGCCACCCGGTGGACCAGCTCCGGAAGTGCCGCCAGGACCGGGGCGCTGAGCCCGGGGCCGAGACCGAAGTCCGCGCCCTGGACCGCGTGGACCACGAGTTCGCGGGGCATCCGGTCGAGCGCGGCGGCCAGGGCGACGGTCTCACCGAGGCCCAGGCCGTGGCTGCTGGCCGGGCCGCTCGCGCACCTGGCGGTCGCCTCGGCGTCCAGGGTGTGCAGCCGCCCGGGGCTGCCCGGGTGCGCGTGCACGGTCTCGGCCACGACCACGGTGTCCTGGGCGTCCCAGAGGCCGAGCATCCGGCCGGGCTCGCCGTCGCTGACGGTGAGCAGCGTGTCCTCGGGCACCTGTCCGCGCAGTGCTTCGACGACGGCCGGCCCTGCTCCGTCGTCCCGGCGGTAGGGGTTCCCGACGCCGATCACGACGACCCGGCCCGTCACGCCCGGTCCACGGTCAGGTCGAGGAAGTGGGTGGAGCAGGAGATGCACGGGTCGTGGTTGCGCACGGCCCGTTCGCACAGGGCGGTCAGCTCCGCGTCGGTGGGCGGGTCGCCGGAGTCGTCCAGGCGGGACTGGACCAATCGCCGCAGGTCCTCCTCGATCGCCGCCTGGTTCTGGGCGGTGGGCGGGATGATCCTGGCGAAGGTGAGGGTGCCGTCCGCGTCCATCGCGTAGCGGTGGTAGAGCAGGCCGCGCGGCGCCTCGGTGGCGGCGCAGCCCTCGGCCGCGCGGGGCGGCACGTCGACGTACGGCCGGGGCGGCGGTTCGTAGGCGTCGATGATCCGCAGGGCCTCCTCCACCGCGTGCACCACTTCGACGGCGCGGACGATGATGCTGCGGAACGGGTTCCGGCACACCGCGCCGGCGGCCGGGTCACCGAGTCCGGCCGCCCGGGCGGCTTCGGCGGCGGTCGGGTGCAGCCAGCGGCCGCTGACGGCGTAGCGGGCCAGTGAGCCGGTGAGGTGGCGTCCGCCGTCCAGGCTCGATCTCAGGGCGGTGGAGTGGGGAACGTGTTCCTCGACCACATGCCGTTCGAACTCACCGACAGCGAACTGGTGTTGTGAGGTCGCCTGGCCCGGAGCGGTGCCGTCGGGCGGGCTCAGAACGGTGGGCGTACCGGAGTCGATGGCGTACCGGCCGCTCTCCCGCATGGCCAGCAGTTCGCAGTCGGTCTCCGCGTCGGGGAAGTCGAAGCCGGCCACCCAGCGCACCGCCTCCAGCGCGTCGTCCCGCGCTCGGCTCAACTGTTCGGCCAGAGGTGAGAGTTCACCTCGCGACGGCACCCGGTAGAACCCGCCGAGCCGGACGTTGACCGGGTGGATGGCGCGGCCGCCGAGCAGCTCCATGACGGCGTTGCCGGCCTGTTTGATCCGCAGTCCCCGCTGGACGGGTTCGCGCTGCTCGCGGGCGAGCTCGACGGCGCTGGGGTGGCCGTGGAAGTCGGGGGCGTGCAGGAGGTGGATGTGCAGGGACTGGCTCTCGATCCATTCGCCGTAGTAGAGCAGGCGGCGCAGCTCGGCGAGTTGGCCGTCGACGGATACCCCGCAGGCGGCCTCGATGGCCTGGCAGGCGGTCATCTGGTAGGCGACGGGGCAGATTCCGCAGATCCGAGAGGTGATGTCGGGTGGTTCGGTGTGTCCTCGGCCGATCAGGAAGGCCTCGAAGAAGCGCGGCGGTTCGTAGATCCGCAGGCGGGTGTCGGTGACTTCGCCGCCGCTGATCGCCAGGTGCAGGGCGCCTTCGCCCTCCACTCTGGCGAGTGCGTCCAGGCGCAGGATCCGCTCTCCCCGGTGGCTCATCAGGCCTCCCTGTCGGTGGGGTCGTCCTGGTCGACGAGGCCGGGTAGTTCGGCGTACTCGGGGGAGGCCGCGTTGAAGGTCCGGAAGACCCTGATGACATCCCGTTCGCTCATGCCGTCGTGCTGGAGCCGGCGCACCATCGCCGGCATGTTCAGGGTGTTGGAGGGGCCGAAGCAGCCGTAGCATCCCCGGTCGTAGGCCGGGCAGATGGCGCCGCAGCCCGCGTGGGTGACGGGGCCGAGGCACGGGGTGCCGTGGGCGACGGTGATGCAGGTGGTGCCACGCCTCTTGCACTCGTAGCAGACGCTGTGCGCCGGGATGTTCGGCTTGCGTTCGGCCAGGTAGGCGGTGATCACCTCCAGTAGCTGGCGGCGGTCGATCGGACAGCCGCGCAGCTCGAAGTCGACCGGTACGTGGGCCGAGATAGGGGTGGAGGTGGCCAGCGTGGCGATGTACTCGGGGTGGGCGTAGACGGCGGCGCGGAACTCCGCCACGTCCGCGAAGTTGCGCAGGGCCTGGACGCCGCCGGCGGTGGCGCAGGCTCCGATGGTGACCAGGCGGCGGGAGATCCGCCGGACGCGGTGGATCCGCCGGACGTCCTCGTCCGTGGTGACGGACCCCTCGACCAGGGAGAGGTCGTACGGCCCCACGCCCTCCAGGGTGGCCGGTCCGTCGCCACCTTGGCCCTCGGCGCCGGACATCTCCGAGCTGGACATCTCCAGGCTGGACATCTCCAAGAAGTGCGAGATCCGCACCCGGTCGGCGAGGCCCAGCAGTTCGTCCTCGCAGTCGAGCAGGGTCAGCTGGCAGCCGTCGCAGGAGGCGAACTTCCAGACCGCCAGGGTGGGAGTCCTGTCGTCCATGTCACAGCTCCCGTACGGCGAGGAGCGGCCCGGACCGGGAGTAGTCGATCACCGGTCCGTCCAGGCACAGCAGGAGCGGTCCGAGCTGGCAGTGGCCGCAGTGGCCCGTGCCGCACTTCATGTTCCGCTCCAGCGAGACCTGGATGCGGCGCGCGGGCACACCTCGGGCGAGCAGCGCGTGCGCGGTGTGACGGAGCATCACCTCCGGCCCGCAGAGCAGTGCCCGCATGTCGTCGCCGAACGGTCGGATGCGGTCGAGCAGTGCGGTGACGACGCCGACGGGCCCCTGCCAGCCGGGGGTGGGGCGGTCGACCGTCACCTCCACCCGGGCCGAGGTGCGCCAGGTCTCCAGCTCGTCCCGGTAGAGGAGGTCCTCGGCGGTGCGGGCGCCCACCAGGACGCTGAGAGTGCCGTACCGGTCCGGGCGGTCCAGCACCCGGTGCACCACCGGGCGCAGCGGAGCCAGTCCGATGCCGCCGGCGATCACCAGGAGGTCGTCTCCGGTCGCCGGGTCCAGCTCCCAGGCGGTTCCGTACGGTCCGCGCAGGCCGACGGCATCGCCGGGGCGCAGTCGGCACAGCGCTCCGGAGACGGCGCCGACCGCGCGGACGGTGAACACCAGGGCGCCGTCCCGGTCCCGGATCGCGCTGACCGAGATCGGCACCTCGCCGATGCCGAAGGCGTAGACCATGGCGAACTGCCCCGGCAGGAAGGCGGGCAACGCGGCCTCGACGGGCAGCAGTTCGAGTGACACGGCGTCCGCCGTCTCCGGCCGGAAGGCGGACACCCGGTACGGGAACGGTGGCGCGACGGTGGTCATGGCGCTCCCGTGCCGGGTGCGTAGAGGTCGAGCAGGCGGATCCGGGTGGCCTGGAGCCGTTCGGCGATCACCTCGGCGCAGCGCAGGGTCAGCTGGTGCCCGAGAACCGGGTCCGCCGTGCACAGCGCCCGGACCTGGTCGGCGGGGAACTCCCAGGCGTCCACCGGCCCGATCGCCTGCGCGCCCAGGTGCCAGCGGTACGGCGGGAAGAGCCAGGACCAGCCGAGGAGTTGGCCCGGTCCGATGGTCTCCACGACCGGCGGCGGGCGGCCCGGTGCGTACAGGTCGAGGGCGACCTCTCCGGAGCGGATCAGCCAGAAGCGGTCGGCCGGCCCGCCTTCGTCGAAGAGCCGCCTGGCCGGAGGGAAGGAGCGCTCCAGGGCGAGGGCGAGCAGCCGGTCCCGGTGCGCCTCGGGGAGGGCTCTGAGCAGGGGTGACGACTCGGTCATGCCGGTGCCTCGCCCTCGTCCGCCGGCCGGTTGGCCCAGTCGTGGAGGGCCGCCGCCTCCTCGGTGATGTCGATGGCGACGGGGCACCAGACGATGCACCGGCCGCATCCGACGCACCCCGAGGAGCCGAACTGGTCGTACCAGGTGCCCAGTTTGTGGGTGAGCCACTGCCGGTAGCGGCTGCGCGAGGAGGCGCGCACCGTACCGCCGTGGAGGTAGGAGTGGTCCAGGTCGAAGCAGGAGTCCCACAGCCGCCAGCGTTCGGCGTGGTCGCCCGTCAGGTCGGTGATGTCCTGGGTGGTGGTGCAGAAGCAGGTCGGGCAGACCATGGTGCAGTTGCCGCAGGTCAGGCAGCGGGATGCGACGTCGTCCCAGCGCGGTGCATCCAGCGTGCCCGCCATCAGCTGGTGCAGGTCGGCCTCGGGCATGGTGCGGCCCATCCGCCCGGCGGCCTGCGAGACCCGCTCGTGGGCGGCCTCGCGGGTGGCGTCGTCGGCACTCCTGCCGGGGAGCTCGGCGAGGACCTCGGCGCCCTCCGGGCTGCCGCTGCGGATCCAGAACCGGTGTCCGCCCTCGTCATCGACCAGTTCGGTGAGTACCAGGTCGTAGCCGGGGCCGGCCGCCGGTCCGGTGCCCATCGAGACGCAGAAGCAGGTGCCGCCGGGCTCGGTGCACTCCACCGAGACCAGGAACGCTCCCGAGCGCCGCCCCTGGTAGGTCGGGTCGGCGTGCCGGCCTCCGGTGAGCACCCGGTCCTGGACGGCGATGGCGCGCAGGTCGCACGGGCGGACACCGAGGAAGGCGTAGCGGGGCGGCGGGGTGTCGTCCGCCTCGAACACCGGCTGTCCGTCGATGCGTTCGGCCCGCCACTGGCGGACCCTGGCGGGGTGCAGGAAGGTCTTCCACGACTGCGGGCCGGCCGCGTTGGCGAAGGCCGCCGTGTCCGTCCGTTCCCGCAGCCGGTACCGCCCCGCCTCGTGCTCGACGCCCCAGCCGTAGGGCAGGCTCGCGGCGGACTCCAGCTCGTCGAGCACGATGGCGCCGCCCCGTACGGTCGGGCCGATCACGGTGAAGCCGCGGGCCCGCAGGACGTCGACCAGGGCCGCCAGACCTTCCCGGTCGATCACGGCCTCGTCGGCCGAGGGAGTCGTCGATCCGTTCATCACGGCAGCCTTCCGTCACTCGGGGTCTCCCGTCCGCCCACGGGCGCCGGGGTTCCACCGGCCGGATCCGAGCCGGGCCACTCCATGGCGGTGTACCTCCCTCTCCAGCCGTTTCGGTGCCGTGGACCTCTGCCGCCTTCCCGGCCGCCACCGGCCCATCTGTTGCACAGAACCGCTCGGATGGGCAGGATTTCGGGCCCGACACAGCGCCGATAGGGCCAACCGGGCAGACCGGGCGGCCCGGTCATGGCCCGAGCGGCGTCAAAGGGGCCGACCAGCCGGGTCGCCGCACCCGCCCGGGGCGGCTCAGCCCCGGCCGCGCGCACGGCCGGACCACAGCGGCTCCACCCGCTCCCAGTCCGACTCCCAGCTCTCCCCCGCCCGGTGGTCGAGTCCGCGGCGGCGCACCGTGTAGAGCGCCCCCGCGCTCAGCGACACTCCGGCCAGCGTCATCAGCCCGAGGGAGACCGCGTCCGCCACGATGTCCGCGCTCGGCCGGGGCGGCGCCGCGAGCAGTCCGAGGTCGTCCACCCAGACCGCCACGGTCCCGCCGACCGGGATGTCGTCCGGGACGACCACCAACCCGCGGTGCCGATCGGAGAGCGGGTAGGTCCAGGTGGCCTCCGCCGTCGAGGCGGTCCCGATGGGCAGCGCCGGACCGACGGTGACCGCGGCGACCTGGTGGCGGTGGCGGGCCGTCCGCAGTGCCGTGCTCTGCCCGTGCTGAGCCGCCAGCAGTCCCACCGCCGTTGCGAGGGCCAGCGCTCCGGCGCAGGCGAGCAGCAGCGCCACGACGAGTCGGCTGCGCGCCCGGTCCACTCGTCGGCACAGCGGGCTGGGATCCCTGCCGAGGGCCCGGCGCAGGTGTCGCCGGAGCGTGGCGAGCGCGATCCGGCAGCTGTGGGGAGCACTGACGGCGGACATGGCACGTCTCCTGGACCCGGAGGGCGGAAGTGTCGGCACCGGCGCCCGCTCGGAGCCGCCGGGCTCGTGCCACCCAGTCTGCTCGGCGGCCGTACGGAGTCCACAGGGCCCTTCGGGCCTCCCCGCGCGCCGGGAGGCCCAGCCTGCCGGTCCCCTCCGGGCCCGTGACCCGGGCCGGGCCGGAGGGGCGGTCGGCCCCCGCCCCGTAGCCGGGTGTGCATCTCTCTCCCAGCGCCCCGTTCTCAGTCGGCAGAGCACTCCAGGCGGTTGGTGACCGACACCACGCCGTCCACCGAACGGCACAGGTGCAGCACGATCGGTACCAGGGAGGGTGCCGCGATCGTGCCGCTGAGCGTCACTCTGCCCTGGTCGACCTCGACACCGACCTCCGCCGGGCTGACGCCCGTCACCTGGGCGAGGACGTCCTCCACGATCTCACTGCGGATGGAGTGGTCGTCGCGCAGGAAGACCCGCAGCAGGTCGCTCCGGCTGACCATGCCCACCAGGCGGCCGTCGTCGTCGACCACCGGAAGCCGCTTGACGTGGTGCCTGTTCATCAGCCGGGCGGCGGCCACCACGCTCGTTCCGGGCGAGGTGCAGATGGCCGGGCTGGTCATCAACTCCCCTGCGGTGACGGCCTGCCGTCCATCGCCGGCCGCGGATGCGAAGGCCAGGCCGGCCGGGTCGGCCTGGGCGGCCTGGATCCGCAGCAGGTCGGCCTCCGAGACGATGCCGACCGGGCGGTCGTCGCCGTCGACCACCGGCACGGCGGTGATGTCGAACTCGGTGAGCAGGGCCAGGATCCCCCGGAAGCCCATCCCGGGCGCCACCCGGACGACCTCGTGGGTCATCACGTCCGCAACGCTGCGGTGCTCCATCACTCGTCACCTCTCCTACGGCCTGCCCCGGCACGCTCGCCACAGTGTGTCGCTTCCACGATGCCCCAGGCCGGGGGACGTCACGAGAGGCTCCGGGACCTTCGTCCGAGGGTCCAAGGTCCCATGGCCGTGGCGACACCCTCGTGCCGTGGGCCGGTGCGGACGCGGGGGGGGCGGCCGCAGGAGGGCGGGTGGACCCGCCGGCCGGCCCGCCGCACCCGTGGACCGGTCCCATGACGCCGGCCGCCCCGCAGCGGGTTCACCGGTGCCGGAAGTTCGGCGGCCGCTTCTCGGCGAAGGCCGTCATCCCCTCCTTCTGGTCGGCGGTGGCGAAGGTGGCGTGGAAGAGCCGGCGCTCGAAGCGGACGCCCTCGGCGAGGGTGGTCTCGAAGGCCCGGTTGACGCTCTCCTTCATCATGATCGCCGCCGGGGCGGACATCGCGGCGATCGTGCCGGCCACCGCCAGGGCCTCGTCGAGGAGGTCGGCGGCCAGCACGATCCGGGAGACCAGACCGGCCCGCTCGGCCTCCTCGGCGTCCATCATCCGACCGGTCAGGCAGAGTTCCATCGCCTTGGCCTTGCCGATCGCCCGGGTGAGCCGCTGCGAGCCGCCGATCCCGGGGATCACGCCGAGCTTGATCTCCGGCTGGCCGAACCGCGCGGTGTCGGCGGCCAGCAGCACGTCGCAGAGCATCGCCAGCTCGCAGCCGCCGCCGAGCGCGTAGCCGGCCACGGCCGCGACCACGGGCTTGCGCAGCGCGCCGAAGCGGTCCCAGGCGGCGAACCAGTCACCGAGGTAGGCGTCGACGAAGGTGAGCGACTGCATCTCCTTGATGTCGGCGCCGGCGGCGAAGGCCTTCTCGGAGCCGGTGATCACCATGGCGCCGACGGCCGGATCCCGGTCGAACTCCTGGGCGGCCGCGACCACTTCGTTCATCAGCCGGGTGTTGAGCGCGTTCAGCGCCTTCGGACGGTCCAGGGTGATCAGGCCCACCCGGTCCCGGCGCTCGACCCGGACGGTCTCATAGGTGTCGGTCATGCGCTCTGCTCTCCCAGGGTGGTGATGATGGCCGAGAAGTCCAGCCCGGCGCCCGTGCCCTGGGCGAACGAGGCGTACAACTCGGCGGCCTTCCGGCCGAGTTCGGCCGGGACGGCGGTGGCGGTGGCCGCGTCCACGGCCAGCCCCAGGTCCTTGGCCATCAGGGCGGCCGCGAACCCGGGGCGGTAGTCGCGGTTGGCGGGGCTGGTCGGCACGGGGCCGGGCACCGGGCAGTTGCTGGTGAGGGCCCAGCACTGCCCGGAGGCGGTGGCGGCGACGTCGAACAGCGCCTGGTGGCTCAGCCCGAGGCTCTCCCCGAGCACGAAGGCCTCGCTGACGGCGATCATGGAAATGCCGAGGATCATGTTGTTGCAGATCTTCGCGGCCTGCCCGGCCCCGGACGGCCCGCAGTGCACCACCCTGCGGCCCATCGCCGAGAGCACCGGCTCCACCGCGGTGAAGTCGGCCTCGTCGGCGCCGACCATGAAGGTCAGGCTGGCGGCCTCGGCTCCGGCCACGCCTCCGGAGACCGGGGCGTCGACGGCGCGGTGCCCCGCGACCCGCGCCAGGTCGCCCGCGACCCGGGCGTCACCGACGGCGATGGTGGAGCAGTCGACGAACAGCGCCCCGGCCGCGGCCGCGGTCAACTCCTCGTACGCCTCCAGGACGTGCCGCCCGGTCGGCAGCATGGTGATCACCAGATCGGCTCCGGTGACGGCCTCGGCCGCCGAGGCCGCCGTCGCCACCCCCTGGCCGGCGGCCCGGTCCCGGGCCGGGGCCGAGAGGTCGTAGCCGGTGACCCGGTGTCCGGCCTTCACGAGGTTGGCGGCCATCGGGCCGCCCATGTTGCCCAGTCCGACGAATCCGATCGTGGCGGTCACCAGCGCTCCATGGGTGTCGTGGCGGCGAGGCCGAGCTCCTGCTCGCCCAGCGGGGCGAAGTGCCGCTCGACCTCGCGGTCGGCGACGTCCGCGAGGCCCGCGGGGGCCCAGCGCGGGTTGCGGTCCTTGTCGATCACCTGCGCGCGGATTCCCTCGGCCAGATCGGCCGTGGAGAGGGCGGCGCAGGAGGTGCGGTACTCCTGGTCGAGCACCGCCTCCAGCGGGCCGAGCCTGCGGGCCCGGCGCAGGGCGGCCAGCGTGACCTTCACCGCGGTCGGCGAGTTGGCGGTGATCCGGTCGGCCGCCTCCTTGGCGGCCGGGTCACCGACGGCCAGCAGCCGCTCGACGATCTCCTCGGCGGTGGGCGCGTCGTAGCACGCGTCGATCCAGGCGCGCCGGCCGTCGAGCGGTGCGGGCGGCGGGTCCGCGACGTGCCGGGCGAGCGCGTGGTGGACGCCCAGCTCGGCGAGGTCGTCCAGCAGCGCCTGGATCCGGTCGGCGGGGACGAAGTGGTCTGCCAGGCCGCAGAGCAGGGCGTCACCCGCGCCGACGGATCCGGCGGTGAGGGCGAGGTGGGTGCCGAGTTCGCCGGGCGCCAGGCCGAGCAGGTAGGTGCCGCCGACGTCGGGGACGAAGCCGATGCCGGTCTCCGGCATGGCGATCCTGGTGCGTTCGGTGACGATCCGGACGCTGCCGTGGGCGGAGACGCCCACACCGCCACCCATGACGATGCCGTCCATCACCGCGACGTACGGCTTGGGGTAGCGGGCGATCCGGGCGTTCAGCCGGTACTCGTCACGCCAGAACTCCTCGGCGGCACGGGGGTCCCCGCCGGTGGCGGCCCGGTGGATGGCGACGATGTCGCCGCCCGCGCACAGGCCGCGCTCACCGGCGCCGGTGATCACCACCGTCGCCACACCGTCGTCGTGCTCCCAGGAGTCCAGTGCCTCGGAGATCCGCAGCACCATCGCGTGGGTGAGGGCGTTGAGCGCCTTCGGCCGGTTCAGGACGATCCGGGCCAGCCGGCCGTTCCGTTCGAGGACGACGTCGTCGGTCCCGGTACTCATCAGGCGGCTCCGGTCAGGCCGCGGGCGACGATGACGCGCATGATCTCGTTGGTCCCTTCCAGGATCTGGTGCACCCGCAGGTCGCGGACGATCTTCTCGATGCCGTACTCGGCCAGGTAGCCGTAGCCGCCGTGCAGTTGGAGGGCCTGGTCGGCCACGGCGAAGCCGGTGTCCGTGGCGTAGCGCTTGGCCATGGCGCACAGTTCCGGCGCTCGGGCGTCGCCGCGGTCCAGCGCGGCGGCGGCCCGCCACACCAGGCCTCGGGCCGCCTCCAGCTCGGTGGCCATGTCGGCCAGCCGGAACTGCAGGGCCTGGGCGTTGCTCAACGGGGCGCCGAACGCCTCGCGTTGGGCGAGGTAGGCCGTGGTGCGCTCCAGTGCGCTCTGGGCGCCGCCGAGCGAGCAGGCGGCGATGCCGAGGCGGCCGCCGTTGAGCCCGCCCATGGCGATCCGGAAGCCGTCTCCCTCCGCTCCGAGCAGCCGGTCGGCGGGCAGCCGCACGCCGTCCAGCAGTACCTGCCGGGTGGGTTGGGCGTTCCAGCCCATCTTCCGCTCGTTCGGCCCGAAGGACAGGCCCGCATCGCCGTGCTCCACCACGAAGGCGGAGATCCCCTCCGAGCCGGGGCCGCCGGTGCGCGCCATCACCACGTAGACCTGCGAGGAGCCGGCCCCCGAGATGAACTGCTTGACTCCCCGCAGGACCCAGTGGTCACCGTCGCGTACGGCACGGGTGGTGATCGCGGCGGCGTCGGAGCCGGCACCCGGTTCGGTCAGGCAGTAGCTGCCGAGGTACTCCGCCGAGCAGAGTCGCGGCAGCCACCGCGCACGCTGCCCGTCGGTGCCGTTCCGGTCGATCATCCAGGCGACCATGTTGTGGATGGACAGGTAGGCCGCGATCGACGGGCAGCCGGTGGCGAGCGCCTCGAACGCCACGACGCCGTCCAGGCGGGTGAGTTCGGAGCCGCCGACGCCCTCGCGGACGTACACGCCGCCCAGGCCGACCTCCGCCGCCTTGCGCAGCACGTCGACCGGGAAGTACTTGGACTGGTCCCACTCCACCGCGTGCGGAGCCAGGTACTCGTCGGCGAAGGCCCGCGTGGTCTGTGCGATGGCGAGTTGATCGTTCGTCAGGTCGTGCACGGTGCTCACTCCATCGTGGGGATGGTGAAGCTCGCGCCCTCCTTGACCCCCGAGGGCCAGCGCGAGGTGACGGTCCGGGTGCGGGTGTAGAAGCGGATCGAGTCCGGGCCGTGCTGGTTCAGGTCGCCGAATCCCGAGCGCTTCCAGCCGCCGAAGGTGTGGTAGGCGATCGGCACCGGGATCGGCACGTTCACTCCGACCATGCCGGTGTTCACCCGGCGGGTGAAGTCGCGCGCGGTGTCGCCGTCCCGGGTGAAGATGGCCACACCGTTGCCGAACTCGTGCTCGCTGGGCAGGCGCAGGGCTTCCTCGTAGTCCGCGGCGCGCACCACGCAGAGCACCGGGCCGAAGATCTCCTCGCGGTGGATCCGCATGCCGGGGGTGACCCGGTCGAACAGCGACGCGCCGAGGAAGTAGCCGTCCTCGTGGCCTTCCAGCCGGAAGTCCCGGCCGTCGACCAGGAGTTCGGCGCCCTCCTGGACCCCGAGCTCGATGTGGTCGCGGACCCGGTCCAGTGCCTCCCGGGTGACCAGCGGGCCGAAGTCGGCGGCCGGGTCGTCCGAGCGGCCGACCTTCAGTGCCGCGATCCGCTCGGTCAGTTTCGCCACCAGGGCGTCGGCGGTCTCCTCACCCACCGGGACGGCCACCGAGATCGCCATGCAGCGCTCGCCGGCCGACCCGTACCCGGCGCCGATCAGAGCGTCGGCGGCCTGGTCGAGGTCGGCGTCCGGCATGATGATCATGTGGTTCTTGGCCCCGCCGAAGCACTGCGCGCGCTTGCCGTGCGCGGCCGCGGTGGCGTAGACGTACTGGGCGACCGGGGTGGAGCCGACGAACCCGAGCGCCTGGACCCGCGGATCCTCCAGCAGGGTGTCGACGGCCTCCTTGTCACCGTTGACGACGTTGAGCACCCCCGGCGGCAGCCCGGCCTCCAGGAAGAGCTCGGCCAGCCGCAGCGGCACCGAGGGGTCGCGCTCGGAGGGCTTGAGGATGAAGGCGTTGCCGCAGGCCAGCGCGGGGGCCGCCTTCCAGAGCGGGATCATCGCCGGGAAGTTGAACGGGGTGATGCCCGCGACCACGCCCAGCGGCTGGCGCATCGAGTACACGTCGACGCCGGTACCGGCGTTGTCGCTGAACTCGCCCTTGAGCAGATGCGGGATCCCGGCGGCGAACTCGACCACCTCCAGGCCGCGTTGCAGGTCACCATGGGCGTCGGCGATGGTCTTGCCGTGCTCGGCGGAGAGCAGCCGGGCGATCTCCTCCCTCTGCTCCTCGACCAGTTGCAGGAAGCGCAGCAGCACCCGGGCACGGCGCTGCGGGTTCCAGGCGGCCCAGCCGGGCTGGGCCTGCTCGGCATCGGCGATCGCGGCCTCGACCTCGGCACGGCTCGCGAGCGGCACCCGGGCCTGCACCCGACCGGTGTTGGGGTCGTAGACGTCGCCGAAGCGCCCGGAGGCGCCGGGGATCCGCTTTCCGGCGACGAAGTGGCTCAGTTCTCGGACCATCGGTTCCTTCTCTCGACAGGGGTGGGAGAGGAGGAATGGAGAGCACCGCCGACGGCCCGGCGCACGGTGGTGCGGCCGCGGACCGGCTCGGCGGTTCAGGCTGACATACCCTCAGGAGCGGTGTGCACCAAGGGTTTTCGGCACAGCACAGCCAGGGTCGGCGAACAGCGGGCGGCCCGGAGTCATGCGTGTCGTCTCCATCCTCGTGGAAAACACGAACCATCCGCGGCCGGTATCCTGACTCCCGGATCACCACCCGCCCTCGGGCCTTCCCGGCTGGCTGCCAGTGGCCGTGACTCCTGCGAGGACGAGCTCCCCGGTCACAGTGGCGGGACCGTGCCGGACTCACACCGGCTTCCCTGACACCGCGGACCTGCCACGACCATATAGTTGGACGTCCTAGTAAGTCCAGGGGTGGCGCCGCCCCGCGCGAGCGTTCCCTCACAGACCTGCTCAATTCCCGGGCGCCCGGCGCTCCAGCGCACCGCGCACCTTCCGACACCACCCGGTGCCCATCCCTCGAACGGGCCTAATCGGTCGTACGGACCGCTCTTCGGCGCTCTGTGTCGATAGAACGGAGGGCAGCACCGGGGTGCCGCCGCGCGCCGTCAGAGTCCCTGACCCGCCCGAGGGCACCCAGCAGATCGTCGCCGAAGCCGCCGCGCCGCTGATCGACGACGCGGCCAACCGCGACCCCCGCCGGTACCGCGCCCCCTAGCAGCTCGACCTGGCCCGCTACCGGCCGGGGCGGACTGAGGACCACGTAGGCCGTGGACGTGGTCGATCAGCTCAGGAGACGACCGACGCAGCCCAGCGGCATCGCGCGCCGGCAACTGGGCGCTCCAGGCACGCCACAGGGGACGGCCGGCTTCGGGCACGCCGATCAGTTCGCACACCACGGCCATCGGCAGCGGATAGGCGAAGTGCGCGATGAGGTCGACGGTCCGCGACTCGCCGGCCTGGACGCGAAGATCCTCCAGCAGGCGTTCGGCGATGCCCTCGATACGGGGCCGCAGGCCGTCCACACGCCGCGCGGTGAACGCCCGCGCCACCAGCCCCCGCATGCGAGCGTGCCTGGGCCGATCCATGTCCAGGAGGGTGTCCGAGAAGTACCGGTGGACGCGGGAGGGCAGGCCCATCGCCTCCATACGCGCGGCCTTCAGATCCGGGCCCGAGTAACCGGCGACCGATTCTGGAGAGTTGACGAACCTGGGGTCGCGCAGCAGGTCCCGGACGTCCTGGTGCCGGGTGACGATCCAGACCGTGGAGCCGTCGGGAAGCCTGCCAGGGCGACCGGGCCCTGCTCGCGCACCCGGCCGTACCCGGTGAAGGGATCGGCCAGCAAGTCCGGAGTGGGAAGACACAACTCCGGTGGGGCGTGTGTCATGTGTCCCCTCTCAGGGGCAGGGTCCGTTCCCGCCGACCCCGGCGGTGGTGGTTCAACGGTGCTCAGCCCCGGAGGTCACGACCGGAAGGCCGGTGGTTCACTTGCCGTCGTCTGATGGTCTGTTCTATAAGTAATAGAGCAGATATACCCGGCGGGAGGCCGTGTGATCCTGAGCATCGACCTGAGCAGCGACGTCCCGATCTACCAGCAGATCAGGAACCAGGTCGTCGAGGCCGTCGCCGCCGGGGATCTGGTCGAGGGGAGCGCCCTGCCTTCGACACGGCAGCTGGCAGGCGACCTCGGCATCAACTTCCACACCGTCAACAAGGCGTACGACCTGCTGCGTCAGGAGGGCCTGCTGCGGCTGAACCGCAAGAGCGGTGCGGTCGTGCAGCGCGACGCGGGCTCCGGGCCGCCACCGCCCGGCTTCGTCGAGGAGTGGTCGGCCCGCCTGCGGACGCTGCTCGCCGAGGCCGTCGCGCAGGGGGCGGAGCGGGCGGCCCTACTGGCGGCGTGCGAGCAGACGATCGGGTCGTTCGGCGTGGACCGACAAGGCCAGGGAGGACCGGCATGACGACCGGAGCAGCAGTGGTTCAAGTGGTCATATCCTCCGTCGTCCTGCTGACGGCGTGGCTGATGCCGTCCCTCACCGGGCCGACCCTCCCCTTCGGCGTGCGGACCCCGCCCGACCGGGTGGACGCCCCGGTGGTGGCGGAACAGCGTCGCGCCTACCGCTGGTGGGTGGGCGGGGCCGGCGGGGTTCTGGTCGGGGCCGAAGTGCTGCTCGCGCTCGCCTCTCCGCGCACGCCGCTGTCCGCCCTCGCCTCGCTCGCGGTCCTCGCGGTGGCCGGGGCCGGGTATCTCCGTGCCCGGCGTGCGATCCAGGCCGTCAAGCGGCGCGAGGACTGGTACGCCGGACTGCGCCAGGCCGTGGTCGCGGACACCTCGCTGCGCACCCGCCCGGAGCGGTTCCCGTGGCCGTGGGCCGTCCCGTCGGTGGCCGTCCTCGCGGCCACCGCGGTGGCGGCCGCCGTCCGCTACCCGTCGATGCCCGACCAGTTGCCGATGCACTACGGGGACGGCGGGGCGGTCGACCGGTACGCCGCGAAGTCCGTCGGCACCGCGTTCACGCCCGTCTTCGTGCAACTCGCGCTCACCGCTCTGCTGGTACTGGTGACCTGGCAGGTCTTCCGCTCCCGTGCGGACCTCGACCCGGCCGGGCCGGCCGCGAGCGCGGCCCGGCACCGCCGGTACATCGTGCGTCTCGCGGCGGCGCTGCTGGTACTGACGGCCTGTGCCGACCTGACGGTCCTGCTCGCGGCCTGGCAGGTCTGGGACGGCGACAGGACCTTCGCACCACTGCCCGTGCTGGCGCCGACCGGGGCCGGCCTGGTCGCCGTCCTCGCGGTCGCGATCCGCACCGGCCAGAACGGCAGCCGGCTGCCGGTGCCGGAGGGCGAGCAGGACGCGGAGGATACCGGGACCGGCGTGGTCCACCGGGACGACGACCGGTACTGGCGCTGCGGTGGCCTGGTCTACGTCAACCGCCAGGACCCGGCGGTCTTCGTCGCCAAGCGGTTCGGCATCGGCTGGACCGTCAACTTCGGCAACCCGCGCAGCCTGCTGCCGTTCGGCGTGTTCATCGGGTTCATCCTGGTGATGCAGCTGATCGGCCGTTGACGGCCACGCGAACGCGGATCCGGCCTCTGATCCGAACTCACTCCCAACCCCCGAACCCGAACCCCAACTCCAAGGAGACAGACATGCGTTGGCGCATCCGGGCAACCGCTGCACTGGTGGCCGCGACCGCGGCGGCGGGATTAGCCGCCCCGGCCGCGAGCGCCGCCGGGCAGAACGCGGCGGTGGTCCCCGCAGCCGACCGCGAGGTGCGGTTCACCGTGGACGGCACCACCGCGTACGGCACCGTGCACG
Organism: Kitasatospora sp. HPM-01-4; assembly: GCF_051374625.1. Taxonomy (NCBI): domain Bacteria; kingdom Bacillati; phylum Actinomycetota; class Actinomycetes; order Kitasatosporales; family Streptomycetaceae; genus Kitasatospora; species Kitasatospora sp. HPM-01-4. The sequence goes on from NZ_JBPQGP010000005.1 coordinate 949,546, forward strand.
TGCCCGCCCACCGGGCCGGCCACCGACTGGCGGCCGCCCTGCTGCTGCCCGGCAGCGGGACCACGGACCGCGACGGCGACCAGCCGCCCTCGATCACACCGGGCACCCTCGCGCTGTTCGCGGACACCCTCGGCGACGACGGCGTCATGACGCTGCGCTTCGACAAGTACTTCACCGGCCGGACCGGCGCCGGTGCCTACCAGGGCGACCCCGGCCGGGTCGACCTGGCGGCCTTCACCCGCCAGGCCGCGGCGGCCTACGCCACCCTGGGCGCGCAGCCGGAAGCGGACCCGCACGCCCTGCTGATCCTGGGTCACAGCGAGGGCGGAATGCAGGCGCTCCTGCTCGCACGCACCGTACGGCCCGCACCCGCCGGACTGGCCCTGGTCGCACCGCAGGACGAACGCTTCCTGGACCTGCTCGGCTTCCAGCTCGATGCCCTGCTCGACGAGGGCGCGGCAGCCGGCCAGTTCACCGAGGCGGTCGCCCAGGCCGACAAGGCAGGCGTCGCCGCCGCGATCGCGGACTTCCGGGCCGGCCGCCCCGCGGACACCAGCAGCCTGCTGCCGCCGCTCGCCACGCTGCTGAACGCGCTGTTCGGCCCGAACAACGCCCGTTTCGTACGCAGCGACGACGCCGTCTACCCGCCCGACGCCGCCCGCGGGCTGCGCCCCGGCACCAGGGTGACCGTCATGTGCGGCACCGCCGACCACAACGTGCCCTGCGCCACCACACCTCCGCTGCTCGCCGCGCTGGACCAGGCGCACACCACCGGTCCCGGGCTGCGCACCCTGGACGGCCTCGACCACTACCTCCACCCGTCCGGCACCCCGGTCAACGACCGGATGCTCGCCCCGGCCGCCGTCGCGGCACTGCACGAGTTCGCCCGGCCCTGGAAGCGTTGACCTCCTCGCCGCCCCGGGGTGTGGCGATACCGGCGCGCGCCGGTGTGCTGCCGACCGGATTGACAACCCTCTAACGCCGACCGCGGCTGCGATACCGAGACGCTCGACGTTCAGCTGTCGAGGGCACTCATCATGCGGTCGGAGGGGGATGGCATGGCACAGGTCGACGAGCAGGTCGTGGCACCTGCGTACACCGAGCGTGCACTGATCCAGGGCACGGCGTGGGTCCTGGTGCTCCTGGCTCTGGGGCTGGACATGGCCCACCAGTCTTGGCGGGTCCTGGCCATCGCCGCCGGTGTGGTCCTCCTGGCCAGCACCGGCCTGGCGATGCGGCTGAAGAACGTCAACCTGGTCGCGTTCCTGGAGAAGACGGCCATCTGGGCCGCTCTGATACTGCTGGTCCTCCTGGCGGAACTGGGCGTCGAAGCCCACTGGGAGATCACCTCGGTGACCGGCAGGGAGGTCACGACGGCCACCGTCCTCGTCCTGGTCGGTGACCTGGTCGCCGAAGTCCGCGACCACCTCAGCGAGCGCGTCGGCCGGCACCAGGCCCGCGACCAGATCCGGGACTCCGTCAACACCGTCGGGCTGGCGATCTCCTGTCTCCGGCGCTGGAGGGACAAGTTCAAGGCACGCCTGGGGTGAGCTCCCCGAGGAGCGGCTCACCCCAGCGGGCCTGACCGAAGTGGGACCGGTCCTGATGCCGTCTCAGCAAGTGGACTGCGGGGATTCGGTGTTCTCCCCGTCGGCGGTTCCGCTCTAAGCTGGTCGGGCAGCTGGTTCGCCCTGCCCGCCAGGTAGGCGCGTCGTAAGAGGGAACCCGGTGGGAATCCGGGACTGCCCCGCAGCGGTGAGTGGGAACGACCGCCGTCATACGCACTGGGCCCATCCGGGTCCGGGAAGCGACGGCCAGTAGGTGACCGCCTTTCCCGGGCGGCCGTGCCCGCGAGTCCGAAGACCTGCCCGCTGCCCGCGCGCGACCGATCGCGGGCGGCTGTCCCGGTGACCACGAGGGCGGGTCGGCGTACATACCAGGCGGGGCCGCGCGCGTGCGGGTGTCCGTCCGGTTCGTCACCCCTTCGCGCTCCCGTGCCGTCGCCGGGCACTTGAGGAGAAAGACTCGCGAAGGAGAGTCCCTTGACAGCGAAGTCCGCAGCCGTGGCCACCCGGGCCACCGCGCACGGCTACCCGCGGCAGGGCCGCAACCGGGAACTGAAGAAGGCCATCGAGGGGTACTGGAAGGGCACCGTCACCTCGGCCGCCCTGCGGGCCACCGCCGCCGACCTGCGCCGGGAGAACTGGGCGCAGCTCGCCGAGGCCGGCGTCCAGGAGGTCCCCACCGGCGACTTCTCGCTCTACGACCACGTGCTCGACACCACCGTCGCCGTCGGCGCGATCCCCGAGCGGCACCGGGCGGCGGTCGACGCCGATCCGCTCGACGGCTACTTCGCCATGGCCCGCGGCACCCAGGACGTCGCGCCGCTGGAGATGACCAAGTGGTTCGACACCAACTACCACTACCTGGTACCCGAACTCGGTCCCGACACCGCCTTCACGGCGGACCCGGGCAAGCAGGTCGGCGAGCTGCGCGAGGCGCTCGCCCTCGGCCACGCCGCCCGCCCGGTACTGGTCGGCCCGGTCAGCTACCTGCTGCTCGCCAAGCCGGCGCCCGGGGTGGCCGCCGACTTCCAGCCACTCACCCTGCTCGACCGGCTGCTCCCGGTCTACGCCGAGCTGATCGCCGCCCTGCGCGCCGCCGGGGCCGAATGGGTGCAGCTCGACGAGCCCGCCCTGGTGCAGGACCGCACCCCGGCCGAGCTGAACGCCGCCGCCCGCGCCTACCGCGAGCTCGGCGCCCTCACCGGCCGGCCGAAGCTGCTCGTCGCAAGCTACTTCGACCGCCTCGGCGAGGCGCTGCCGGTGCTGGCCAAGGCCCCGATCGACGGCCTCGCGCTGGACTTCACCGGCCCCGCCGCCGGCAACCTGGACGACCTCGCCGCGGCCGGCGGGCTGCCCGGCAAGCGCCTGATCGCCGGGGTGATCGACGGCCGCAACATCTGGATCAACAACCTGGAGGCCTCGCTCGCCACCCTGGCGACCCTGCTCGGCCTGGCCGGCCATGTCGACGTCGCGCCGTCCTGCTCGCTGCTGCACGTGCCGCTGGACGCCACCGCCGAGCGCGACCTCGCCCCGCAGATCGCCCGCTGGCTCGCCTTCGCCCGCCAGAAGGCGACGGAGACCGCGCTGCTGGCCCGCGCCCTGCGCGAGGGCACCGGGGCGATCGCCAGCGACCTGGCCGCCAACCGGGCCGACCTGGCCTCCCGCGCCAACTCGCCGATCACCCACGACCCGGCCGTGCGCGCCCGCACCGCCGCCGTCACCGGGGACGACGCCCGCCGCTCCCAGCCCTACGCCGTTCGCACCGAGGCCCAGCGCGCCCGCCTCGGGCTTCCGCTGCTGCCGACCACCACCATCGGCTCCTTCCCGCAGACGACCGAACTCCGGCTCGCGAGGGCAGACCTGACGGCTGGTCGGATCGACCGGACCGCCTACCGGGGGCGGATCGAGGCCGAGGTGCGCGAGGTGATCGCCTTCCAGGAGAAGGCCGGGCTGGACGTGCTGGTGCACGGCGAGCCCGAACGCAACGACATGGTCCAGTACTTCGCCGAGCAGCTGACCGGCTACCTGGCCACCCGGCACGGCTGGGTGCAGTCCTACGGAACCCGCTACGTACGCCCGCCGGTGCTGGCCGGCGACATCTCCCGTCCGCACCCGATGACGGTCGACTGGTTCCGCTACGCGCAGAGCCTGACCGACCGTCCGGTGAAGGGCATGCTCACCGGTCCGGTCACCATGCTCGCCTGGTCATTCGTCCGCGACGACCAGCCGCTCGCCGAGACCGCCCGCCAGGTGGCCCTCGCCCTGCGCGACGAGGTCACCGACCTGGAGGCCGCCGGCGCCGCCGTCATCCAGGTGGACGAGCCGGCCCTGCGCGAGACCCTGCCGCTGCGCGCCGCCGGCCGCCCCGCCTACCTGGCCTGGGCCACCGAGGCGTTCCGGCTCGCCACCTCCGGCGTCCGCGCCGACACCCAGATCCACACCCACATGTGCTACGCCGAGTTCGGCGCGATCATGACGGCGATCGACGAGCTCGACGCGGACGTCATCTCCCTGGAGGCCACCCGCTCGCACATGCAGGTGGCCGGCGAGCTCGCCGGGACCGGGTACCCCCGCGAGGTCGGCCCGGGCGTCTGGGACATCCACTCACCGCGCGTTCCGAGCACGGACGAGGCCGTGGAACTGCTGCGTGCCGGGCTCGCGGCGATCCCGGCCGAGCGCCTGTGGGTCAACCCCGACTGCGGTCTGAAGACCCGCGGCTGGAGTGAGACCCGCGCTTCGCTGGACAGCCTGGTGGGCGCCGCCCGCCGGCTGCGGGAAGAACTCGCGGGCTGATTCGGCGCGCAGGGCCGAGGGGCGGGCACGGGACCAGGTCGGTGCCCGCCCCTCGCACTCGCGTCCTCCCCGCGCGCACCTGCGGATTTCCGACACTCACGGCGCCATATCCGCGAATTCTGCGAATCCGCTTCGGTGGTACCTTCGCAACCATCCGGGGAAGAGAAGAGGGGTGCGTCGCACCATGGCACGTCCCGCCGGGCGCAAGATCTTCGCCCACGCCAAACTGCGCCGGCTGCGCCGCGAGCACGGTATGAACCAGGTCGAGCTGGCGCAGGAGCTGTCCATCTCGACCAGCTATCTCAACCAGATCGAGCACAGTCAGCGCCCGCTCACCGCCGCCGTGCTGCTGCGGATCACCGAAGTGTTCGGTGTGGACCCGGAGTTCTTCTCCGAGGCCGACGAGGAACGGCTCGCCACCGACCTGCGCGCCGCCCTCGCCGACGAGGCATGCGGATCCCCTGTCGCGGCCCAGGAGATCGCGGAGGTGAGCCGCGACCATCCCGACGTCGCCAGGGCGCTGATCACGCTGCACCGCAGCTATCGGGAGGCGGCCGCCAGGGTCGCCGATCTCGGCGCTCCCGGTGGCCACGCGGCACTGGGTACGGCCGAACCCCACGACGAGGTACGGGACTTCTTCTACGCGCACCACAACCACATAGCCGCCCTGGACGAGGAGGCCGAACGCACCGCGTCCTGCCTCGCGGCGACCACGGCCGGCCGCATCGCCGCCGCACTGGTGACCAGACTCGGTGAGCGGCACGGGGTGCGGGTGGTCGATGCCGACCAACAGCGGGCCGAGATGCGGCGGTTCGAGGCGGCGAGCGGCACGCTCCGGCTCTCCCCGTGGCTGACCGACGGCCAGCGGGCGTTCCAGCTCGCCACCCAGCTGGCCCTGCTGGAGCACCGGCCGCTGCTCGACGCGCTGGTCTTCGCGGCCCAGCTCTCTCTCACCTCCCCCCAGGCGGCGGACCTGGCCAGGATCGGCCTCGCGAACTACTTCGCCGGAGCCCTGCTGATGCCCTACACCGCCTTCCACGCCGCCGCCGAGGAGCTGCGCTACGACATCGAACTCCTCCAGGCCCGCTTCGGCGTCGGCTTCGAGACGGTCTGCCACCGGTTGAGCACCCTGCAGCGGACCGGGCACCGTGGCGTGCCGTTCTCCTTCCTGCGCGCCGACCGGGCGGGCAACATCTCCAAACGGCAGTCCGCGACCGACTTCCACTTCTCCCGCCTCGGCGGCACCTGCCCGCTCTGGACGGTCTACGAGGCGTTCTCCGCCCCCGGGCGGATCCTCACCCAGGTCGCCGAGATGCCGGACGGGAAGCGGTACTTCTGGATCGCCCGCACCGTGACGCACGGCGGCTTCGGCCACCGTGCGCCACGCAGCGAGTTCGCCGTCGCGCTCGGCTGCGAGCTCCGCCACGCCCACCGCCTCGTCTACGCCGAGGGCGTCGCCCTCGACGGCCGGCAGGCGGCCACGCCCATCGGCCTGGGCTGCCGGATCTGCGAGCGCACGGACTGCGCCCAGCGAGCGCGCCCACCGGCCGGCGGGCGGCTCGTCGTGAACCCGGACCGCCGCACCAGGGTGCCCTACCCGGTCCTCGTCGACGGGCGCGAGGCCCGACCGGGAAACCCGCGCTGAGCTGCCGGACGGCCCGGTGCCGGTCCTGCTACGGAGAGGCCGGCACCGGCCGCTGCCCCGGGCCGTCGTACGAGGCCATCGGCCGGATCAGCGCGTTGTGGGCGAGTTGCTCGGTGATGTGGGCGGTCCACCCGGTGATCCGGCTCATCACGAAGATCGGGGTGAACACCGGGGTGTCGAAGCCCATCAGGTGGTAGGCCAGGCCGGCCGGGTAGTCCAGGTTGGGATGGATGCCCTTGCGCTCCAGCATGGCCTCGCGCAGCGCCGTGTGCAGGGCGGCCAACCGGGCCGTCCCGGGATCGGCGGCGCGTGCCACCAGTCCGTCGAGGGCGTCCTGCATGATCGGGACGCGGGAGTCGCCGTGCCTGTAGACGCGGTGGCCGAAGCCCATGATCTTCCGCTTGGCGGCCAGCGCCTCGTCGAGCCAGTCCGTGGCCCGGGCGGGGTCGCCGATCTCCTCCAGCATGTGCATCACCGCCTCGTTGGCGCCGCCGTGCAGCGGGCCCTTCAGTGCCCCGATCGCCGCGGTGACCGCGCTGTACAGGTCGGACAGGGTGGAGGTGACCACCCGGGCGGTGAAGGTGGAGGCGTTGAAGCTGTGCTCGGCGTACAGCACCAGGGAGATCTCGAAGCAGCGCACCACCTCGGGAGCGGGCACCGCGCCGAAGCACATGTGGAAGAAGTTCTCGGCGTAGCCGAGCTCCGGGTCCGGCGGAATGGGGGCCAGCCCCCGTCGGCGGCGCTGGTCCGCCGCGACTACGGTGGGCAGTTTCGCCAGCAGGGTCAGGGACTTGGCGAGGTTGGGGGCCGGCCGGCCGTCGTCCTCGGCGGGGTCCTCGGCGCCGAAGAAGCTGACGGCCGTGCGCAGTACGTCCATCGGGTGGCAGGTCTCGGGCAGCTTGGCGAGCAGCTCGGCGGTGGTGCGGTCGAGCGGGCGCAGGGCGCGCTCCGTGGCCCGGAACTCGCGCAGCTCGGCCTCGTTCGGCAGGTCGCCGTGCCACAGCAGGTAGGCGACCTCCTCGAAGGAGCGGTGGGCGGCGAGGTCCTGCACGGGATAGCCGCGGTAGGTGAGGGAGTTGGTCTCCTGGATGACGGTGGAGATCTCGGTGGTGTCGACGACGACACCGGCGAGTCCGCGGTGGATCTCGGGTCCGGTGGTGGACATGGTGGTGCCTCCGGTGCGTCAGGTGCCGGGCGGGAGGGTGAAGTCGAAGACGGCCGTGTCGAAGGACGAGTACTCCTGGTAGCCGAGGAGTTCGTAGAGCCGGGAGCGGGGCTGCATGCGGGGCAGCAGGGCGGCCTGGGTGCCGTCGGCGGCGAGGGTGCGCAGCCCGTCCTCGACGGCTCCCATGGCCAGGCGCAGCAGGGTGACGGGGTAGAGGGCGATGTCGTAGCCGAGGTCCTGCAGGGTGCGGGCGTCCAGCAGGGGCCCCTTGCCGAACTCGGTCATGTTGGCCAGCAGCGGGACGTCGACGGCCTTGCGGAAGGCCTCGAACTCGGCTTCGTCGGCGAGTGCTTCGGGGAAGATCGCGTCGGCGCCGGCGTCCACGTAGGCCTTGGCACGGTCGATGGCCGCGGCCAGGCCCTCGACGCCGCGGGCGTCGGTGCGGGCCATCAGCAGGAAGTCCGGGTCGCGGCGGGCGTCGACCGCGGCGCGCAGCCGGCGGGTCATCTCCTCGCGCGGCACGACCGACTTGCCGTCGAGGTGGCCGCAGCGCTTGGGGTTGACCTGGTCCTCCAGGTGCAGGCCCGCCAGGCCGGCGTCCTCCATCAGCTGGACGGTGCGGGCGGCGTTCATCGGTTCGCCGAAGCCGGTGTCGGCGTCGATCAGGACGGGCAGGTCGGTGACCCGGGTGGTCTGCTGGGCGCGCGCCGCGACCTCGGTCGCGGTGGTCAGCCCGATGTCGGGCAGCCCGAGATCGGCGGCGAGCACCGCCCCGGACAGGTAGGCGGCCTCGAAGCCGAGGTCCTGGATCAGCCGCGCGGAGAGCGGGTTGAGCGCGCCGGGCATAGCCAGCAGGCGCCCGCTGGCGAGCCGTTCACGCAGTGCGCGGCGGCGCTGGGCGGCGGTGGTACGGGTGTGCAGCATCAGAACAGGCCCTTCGGCAGGTTGGCGTCGTACTCCCGCACCAGTCGGGTGTCGGCCTCCGGAAAGAGCCGGTCCAGGTCCTCGGTGCGCAGCCCGGCCAGGCCCTCGGCGGCATCGAGGAACCGGTCCTGCGCGGCCGGGCTGACGGTACGTTCGGCAAGGGTGCGGAACTTGGCGGCGTAGGCGGGGCGGTCGAACGGGCGGGCCCCGGCGGGGTGGGCGTCAGCGACGGTGAGCTCGTCCTCGATCACCGAGCCGTCGTCCAGGGTGATCACAGCGCGCCCGCCGAAGGCCCGGCGGTCCGGGTCCGGGTCGTGGTAGCGGCGGGTCCACTCCGAGTCCTCGACCGTGCTGATCTTCCGCCACAGCTCGACCGTCGCCGGGCGCTGGGCGCGTTCCGGGGCGTAGGACCGCTCGTGGTGCCAGCCGCCGTCCTCCAGCGCGACCGCGAAGATGTACGGCACCGAGTGGTCGAGCGTCTCGCGGCTGGCGTGCGGGTCGTACTTCTGCGGGTCGTTGGCCCCCGAGCCGATGACGTGATGGGTGTGATGGCTGGTGTGCAGGACGATGGAGCGGACCTTCGCCAGCGGCCCGGTCTTCTCGCGCAGCCGGCGGGCCAGGTCGATGACCGCCTGGGCCTGGTACTCGGCGGAGTGCTCCTTGGTGTAGGTGTCCAGGATCGCCCGCCGGGGCTCGTTCCCGTCCGGCAGCAGCACGGTGTAGTCGGACCGCGGTCCGTCGAGCAGCCAGGCGAGGAAGCCGTCCTCGCCCTCGTAGACCGGCGACGGCGAGCTCTCGCCGCGCATGGCGCGGTCGACCGCCTCGATGGCGGCCTTGCCGGCGAAGGCGGGGGCGAACGCCTTCCAGCTGGAGATCTCACCCTTGCGGGACTGCCGGGTCGCCGTCGTGGTGTGCACCGCCTGCTGGACGGCCTGGTACACGGTCTCGGTCGGCAGCCGCAGCAGCGCGCCGAGGCCGCACGCGGTGGCGGCGCTCAGGTGGGCGACGTGGTCGATCCGGTGGGCGTACAGGCAGATGCCCTTGACCAGGGCGATGTGCACCTCGTAGCCGGCGATGATGCCGCGCAGCAGGTCGGCGCCGGTGCGGCCGGTGTGCTGGGCGACGGCCAGCAGCGGCGGGATGTTGTCGCCGGGGTGCGAGTAGTCGGCGGCCAGGTAGGTGTCGTGGAAGTCCAGTTCGCGTACGGCGGTGCCATTGGCCCAGGCCGCCCACTCGGGTGAGACCTGGGCGGTGGCGCCGAACACCGAGGCGCCGGGGGCGGCCGGCGGGTGTGCCAGGGCCTGGGCGCGGGCGACCGCGACCGGGCGGCGCAGCAGCGAGGCGGTGGCGACGGCGGCGTTGTCGATGACCCGGTTGACGGCCATGGCCGCCGCGGCGGGTTCGAGTTCCCCGGTGCCGGTGGCGACCTGGGCGAGTTTCCAGGCGAGTTGTTCCTCGCGCGGAAGCCGGTCGGCGCTCGGATGGACACGGACGTGGTGCTCGATCACGGGACTCCTCTGGAACGTCGGAGGGTGTTCTGGGGCCTTGTGTGATCAAGACTGCCCCTCCGTCGGTGAACGGGCCAGCCTGCCAATCTGCGGAATCCGTACACGGTCGCTCTGCGAACTCGCGGATCCTGCGAAATGGCGACGGAGGCGCGTCTGGTCCGGACATCCGCTCAGATCGGTATGACAGTTCACTTCGTCGACTTGACGGCGGCAGCATCACCGCAATCCCGCGAGTAATCGCACGCCATTTCGCGAACCTGCCCTTGCGTTCGAGCACGGATCGTTGAGCCAAGGGTCATCCGGGGTCAAACTGGCTATTCTGCCACGGGCTTGTGAAAATCCCCTTTAAGATTCGCTGTCAAGGTGGTTCTCCACCAATCTCTGTGTACTCCCTCACGCTGTCGGGCCGCAGGCCCTTCTGAACGATGAGAGCAGGGGATGACAGCTACGAATGAAGAATCGAGCGGCGCCGCGCGCGTGCCGGATCGACGGCGGCCGGGTGTGCTCGGCCGCCGCGGCGTGGGCCTGGCCGCGGCGCTCGCCATGGGGATCGGCAGTTGCTCGCTGGCGGCGGCGCCGGCAGCGTACTCCCAGGCGGGGGACGGATCGGTGACGGTCCGGGTGATCCGGGCCGTGGACGCCAGCGGGGTGTGGACGCCCGCGCTGGAACCCGGCATCGCGGGCGTCAAGGTGACGCTCACCGACGACGCCGGGGTCGGCATCGAAGGGCTCACGGCGGCCGACGGCACGGTGACCCTGGCCCCGGCCACGAGCAAGGCGACCGGCGGCAAGTACCGGGTCCAGGTGGTGAATCCGAAGCCGGGCGTGCTCTTTCCGGCCTTCGCCTCGCGGCAGGGGCTGGACGGCGCGCCCAACCAGCTCAGCAGCAACGAGGAGTTCGTCGACCTCTCCGGCGGGAAGAACGCGGCGTACACCACCGGGCTGTGGAACCCCGGTGACTACTGCCAGAAGAACGCCCCACTGGTGACGACCTGTCAGTCCGCCTCGCGCGAGGGCGGGTCGCAGCGCACGCTGGTGTCCTTCCCGTACAGCGCGCGCGGCCAGGACGGCGTGGACGTCAACGTCACGAACATCGCCACCGACGCGGAGACCGGCACGCTGTTCGGCATCGCCTGGAACAAGGCCGACAGGCGGGTGTTCTCCTCGGCGGCGGCCAAGCGCACCACGGACTACGGCCCCGGCGGCGCCGGGGGCATCTACGTGACCGACCTCGCGCAGAAGAAGACCACACTGTTCACCGTCGTCCCGGACGCCGGGACGACCGCGCACGGGCCGGGCACCGACGACGCCTTCCTCACCGTGCCGGGCAGGGAGAGCCTGGGCGGCATCAAGATCACCGATGACGGCCGGGACCTGTTCGTCGTCAACCTCAACAACCGCAAGCTGTACCGCTACGACGCCACCAAGCCGACCGTCGCGAGGCCGAAGTCCATCCGTTCGATCCCGGACCCGGGCTGTCCGGCGGCCGGGGACTGGCGCCCCTTCGGCCTCGGCCTGCGGGACGGCACCGGTTACCTCGGCGGGGTGTGCTCCGGCGAGTCCACCGGCAAGGTGTCGGACCTGCGTGCGGTGGTCCTGCCCTTCGACCTCCGCACCGGAGCGTTCCAAAAGCCGGTGCTGGACCAGCCGCTGGACTACCCGCGCCAGTCCACCGTCGGCTCGGACCCGTGCGGCGGCGCGGGCTGGTTCCCCTGGACCGACACCTTCCCCACCTCGCAGAACGGCCAGGTCTGCCAGACGTATCTGGCCCAGCCCGAACCGGAGTTGGGCGAGATCGGCTTCGAGACCGACGGCTCCATGCTGCTGGCCTTCCGTGACCGCTTCGCCGACCGCTCCCCGGCCTCCCCCACCCCCGACTCGACTGCCAGAGTCCTGTCGGGCGGCGACCTGAACAAGGCGTGCCTGGCGGGCGGGGTGTACGTGATGGACACCAACACCGGCTGCGGGCTCTCCCCCCGGGGCACCCGCTTCTTCGACACCAGCCGGATGGGCGTCCACCACAACGCGGCCTACGCGGGCATGGCGCTCTCCAGGGTCGAGAACACCATCGCGGTCTCCAGCTTCGACCCGAACAGCACCGCCTTCGGCTACGGCACCGCCTTCGTCCAGCGCGACGGCAAGCAGGACCCGAAGTTCGGCCTGCGCCTCAACCCGCCAGGGGCCATCGCCCCGTTCGGCAAGGGCGCCTCGATGGGCGACCTGGAGGTGCTGTGCGACCAGGCCCCGCTGCAGATCGGCAACCGGGTCTGGTACGACCCCGAGCGCACGGGCATCCAGAACCCGGGCCAGAGCCCGGTCCCGGGCGCTACCGTCAACCTGTACGACGAGTCGGGGAAACTGGTCGGCACGACGAAGACGACGGCCCGTGGTGAGTACTACTTCGACGACTCCGACGTGACCGGCGGCCTCAAGCCGAGGACGAACTACACGATCCGGCTCGACAACCCGGCCGACTACGCCGAAGGCGGCCCGCTGTACGAGTGGGTGCCCACCGACGCGGACGTCGGCGACAACCCCTTCATCAACTCCAAGGGCATCGTCCCGCCCGGCGCCAAGTTCCCCGAGCGGGCACTGACCACCGGCGGACCGGGCGAGAACAACCACACCTACGACTTCGGCTTCCGCCACTGCAAGAAGCATCACAAGGGTGTGCTGCGCGTGGTCAAGCGCGACCCGCACGGCAGGCCGCTGGCGGGGGCGGAGTTCCAGCTGTGGAAGAAGACCGACGGCACCGACGGCTTGCAGACCACCGGGCCGAATCCGGACACGCCGGTCGGCAAGCCCTGCACGACCGGGGACGACGGCGTCTGCGAGCGCACCGGCACACCGGGGACGTACTACTGGCAGGAGATCAGCCCGCCCCCGGGCTACACCGTCCCGGACGGAGGGGTGTTCGGCCCGCTGGTGCTGACCTTCGCCAACCTCCATCGCGGAGTCTGCATCAGGGTGGTCAACTGGCCGTCGCACAGCCACCCGCCGACGCCCACACCGTCGCCGTCCTCGTCGCCACCGGCACCGTCCTCGTCGCCGCCGGCACCGTCATCGTCACCGACGACACCGGCCGCGCCGAGCACTCCGAGCGCGTCGAGCGCACCTGGCCCCGCACCGGCCGCCGCACGCCTGGCGTACACCGGCGGGGGTCAAGCGGTTCCGACGCTCCTGGCCGGCGGCGCCGTACTCACCGCCCTCGGCGCGACGCTGATCACGCTCCTGCGCAGGCGCGGGGCCCGGCAGCGGTAGCCCCTGAGCGGGGCGGCCGGCACCGGTGACCCTCCGGGCCGGATCGGGCGGGTTCGCGGACCATCGGTCCGGGAACCCGCCCTTGTCCGTGACCGACCGACGAGAGAAGGCGACTGCGATGGCCCGGAAGACGAAGACCGACGGCCGTACGCCGCACCGGACCTTCTGGTTCAGGACACTGATCGCGATCGCGGTGTGCGGCACCGCCGCGGGCGGCCTGGCCGTCTACCGGACCGTCTCCGACGACGCCACCGAGCGGCCGGTGACGGTTGACGAGGCGTCACGACTGGCCCTGTCACGGCTGAACCTGTACCAGGCCAGTCCGGTCGCGGTGACCCTCACCACCACCGAGGGCGGCGGTGAGGTGGTGCGGGTCAGCGGGGTCGTGGACTACCGCACCCACCGGGGTGTGGGGAGCTACCAGGTCACCGGGGCGGCTGGGGCCGCCGGGGCGGGAGCCGGGCAGCTCGATCACGGCCTGGTCGTCTGGGACAGCGGCGGTCTGGGCCTGGCCCCCGCACCGGAGGGCGACGCCGGCCCGCCCTGGCAGCAGGCCGAGCACGTCCCCCGGGCGGGCTGGTCCCCGCGCTCCTACACGGCGGATCCGCTGGACGCCGGGCTCCAGCTACTGGTCCAGCTCGGCGCGGACCGCCCCGACAACCCGCTGCTGCTCGCCCAGTCCGGGGCACGCCGGCTCGGCCGGGACCGCATCGACGGCCGCAGCTACGACCGCTTCGCCGGACCGCGCGCCCAGGGCGCCACCCCCGGTCCGGGGCCCGACGGCGGGCGGTCGCCGCTGACGTACTGGGTCGACGGCGACGGCACGCTGCGGAGGGTCACCATGCGAATGGCAGGCCTGGGCACCCCGACCACCGTGGAGTTCTCCGGGCGCGACGGCGATGCGAGGCTCCCCGACGCGCCCTGGATCACCGGCTGACGTCTTCGCGCCAACGCGGCCTCCCGGCTTCCGTTCCCGGCTGTAGCCAATCTCAACTCACTTGTGAATCTGGACGGTTGAAGTGATGTCCGAGCCCACGGAGCGCGGTACTCATCGCGGCTGCGGCACGGCGTCGGCGTCCGCGGGAAGCGGGTACGCGTCCGTGTCGACGGGCCCCGGCAGGTCGGTCGCCGGGCGGCCCGGGGACTTCGGGTCCGGCATGGACTGCTGGGCGGGCGGGGCCGGCACCCGGCTGAACGGGATGCCGGGCGGCGCCTGCACCGGCGTCGTCTGACCGGGGGGCAGCGCGCCGCGGCCGTGGATGCCGCAGCCCGCGAGGCCCTCCAGGCCGTCCGGGCTCTGGGTGGCGGGCTGGTTGCCGGTGAAGCAGTTGCCCGGGTCGGCCGAGGCCAGCACGAGATCGGTGCCGTTGCCCACGGTGCGGTTGCCCTCGACGCTGTTGCCGCTCGCCGGGTGCCCGGGCGGATCGGTGACGACGACCCCCGCCGCCTGGTTGCCCCGGACCAGGTTGCGCTGGACGCGGTTCCCGGTGCCGCCGCCGATCCCGATGCCGATGCCGAAGCCCCCGTCCGCCTGCTCGGGCGTATCGGCGGCGTTGTTGTCGGCGACCACGTTGCCCGCGATCACCGCGCCGTGCTGCGGGGCGAGGGACTCCAGGTCGTTGGAGTTCACCGTGATGCCGACCCGGTTTCCGGCAACTCGGTTGCCCAGCACCGACAGTCCGTCCGAGGCGTTGGTGAGTTCGATGCCGACGGCGTTGCGTTCGATCGTGTTGCCGCGCACCAGGGTGTCGCAGGGCTTGCACTGGCCGACGTAGATGCCGGAGTCGGCCTGCCCGGAGGTGTAGGAGTCCTCGATCACGCCGCCGCGCGCGTCGAAGGCGTAGATGCCGTACAGGCCGTTGTCGTAGGCGGTGACCCGGGTCGCGCGGAAGCCCTGGACGGCCGGGAAGCGGGCGGTGTCCAGCGGGTTGTACGCCGAGCCGCCGGCGCCGTGCTGCTGCAGCTTCTCGTCGGTGACGCCGGTGAACAGCACACCGTTGGCCAGGTAGTCGTGCACGGTGAGGTTCTCCACCACCGAACCGGGCCCGGTGACGGTGACACCGTTGACCAGCCGCAGCCCGCCGTCGAGGACCACCTTGTTGCGGTCCGTTCCGCGCAGCACGACACGTTCCTTGGTGATGTGCACGCTCTCCCGGTAGGTGCCCGGGCCGACCAGCACCGTCTCGCCCTCACGCGCGACGTCCACGGCCTTCTGGATGGTGGGGAAGTCCTCCGGCACCCGCAGCACGCTCCCGGCGGGATGCTTGGCGTCGTCGGACTTCGAACCCGTCGAGGAGCACCCGGTGGCAACCATCGCGAGCGAGACGAGGAGCAGGGGGAGGCACCGCAGCGCCGCCGCCCCGAGCACCGCCGGTTGATGCGTCACACGAGGAGACAGTCCGTCAGAAGGCAGGATTTGCATGAGAGGTGTTCTATCGTCTCCAATAGCGCGCATGCCTACCGAACCGGAAAATCCGCAGAATCCGGCGCGACCTGCCGCGATCGGTCTCGGGCGGCGCAGGGCACTGCTGGCGGCCGGGGCGGTGCTCGCCGCGGGGATCGGCGCGGCGGCCGACGAACTGGCCGGAGGCGACCGGAAGTCCAGCCGTGGCGCCGGCGCCCCGCCGCCCGTGGCCGCGATCCCCTTCCACGGCGTCCGGCAGGCTGGTGTGACGGCGCCTCAGCAACCGGCCACGCACCTGCTCTCCTTCGACCTCCCGCAGACCTCCGCCGCCGCGGACCGGGAGACCCTGCGCAAGGTCCTCGCCGCACTGACCCGCACCCTCTCCGCCGCGGCCGCCGACGCTCCGCCCGATCCGCGCCTGCAGGGCGGCGCCACGACCCGGCTCACCTCCCTGGTCGGGATCGGCCCCGCACTCGCCGCCCGGCTCGGCCTCAACGTCCCCGCCGGGCTGACCGAGTTGCCGTCCTTCCCCGGCGACCGCCTCGACCCGGCGCGCAGCGACGGCGATCTGCTGGTCCAGCTGTGCGCCGTCGACCGCTGGACCCTGACCGTCGTCGCCGAACTCACCGGCACAGCCGTACACGCGGCCGGCGCCGTCCCACGCTGGGGCCAGTCCGGCTTCCTGCCCCACACGGCCCCGGGCACCACCCCGCGCAACCTGTTCGGCTTCAAGGACGGTACCGCCAACCCCGATGACCAGGCCGCCGAGCAGTGGGTCTGGGGCCCGCCGGGAACCCACCGGAACGGCACCGTCCTCGTCTACCGCAGGATCCGGATGGACGTCGCCGGCTTCGCGGCCCTCCCCGGGGACCGGCGCGAGGGGGTGATCGGCCGCCGCGCCGACGACGGCGCCCCGCTCACCGGCACCGCCGAACACGACGACCCCGACATCTACGCCAAGAACCCCGACGGCTCCTACGTCATCCCCGCCACCGCCCACGTCCGCCTCAGCAGCCCCCGCCTCGACGGCGGCGCCCGCATGCTCCGCCGCGGCTACAGCTACGACGACGGCCCGGACGACCGCGGCCTGCTCTTCTGCGCCTTCATGCGCGACGCGGCCCAGTTCAGCCGCGTCCAGAACCGCCTCGCCACCCGCGACGCCCTCACCCCGTTCATCGAACACCAGGCCTCGGCCGTGGCCTACGTCCTGCCCGGGGCCGCACCCGGCGGAACCCTCGGCGAACAGCTCTGGACCTGAGGCCCCTCCCCCGGTAACCGGCCCACGCGGCACGGACGGTGGGCTCAGCCCCGGCCGGCGGCGGTCGCGGCCATGGGGGTGGTGCCCGGCGGTGCGTGGTCCGATTCGGTGATCAGGGCGCGCAGCGCCATGGCCACGGGGCCGGCCGTTCCCGCATGGCGACGTGGCCGGTGCCGGGCAGGGTGAGGAGGCGGGCCGGTTGACCGGCTTCCTCGCTGCGGGGAACCCGGTGCGGGTTCTGCATGGGTACCGGCGCGCTCCCCAGGGGTGGGGCGCGGGTGGTCCGCTCGAACGCTACGCGGACGTCGGGAGGTTGGCGTCGAAGAAGCCGGCCAGCTTCGCGACCGCGGGGGTGACGTACTCGTCCTTGTCGTAGAGGTCGCAGTGCCCCGCGCCGTCGATCCAGAACAGCTCCTTCGGGCCGGTCGCCCTCCGGAACGCCTCCACGCTCATCCAGGAGGTCACCGCCTCACGCCCGACGACCGTCAGCAGCGGGCGCGGGGCGAGCAGGCCGAGGGAGGCGAAGGCCTCGAAGGCCGCGATGCGGTCGACGCTGGACCAGGTCAGCGCCTTGGCCGACCGGGGGTGCCGGGCGCGCGGGGTGCAGTAGTACTCCCAGCCCTCGTAGACGTGCGGACCGCCACGGCGCGCCTCCTCCTCGGTCTCGGGGAAGAGCGGGAAGGTCAGGACGCCCTCACCCCGGGCCTCGGCGGTGCGGGCCGCCGCGGCCGCGTCGAGCATGCCGCGGAGGACGACGGGGTCCTGGGCGCCGTCGGCGCCGTTGCGGAACTGGCGGGAGATGTCGACGGCGCTGACGGTGGCAACGGCCTTGACGCGCTGGTCGGTCGAGGCGGCGGCCAGGGCGTAGCCGCCGGAGGCGCAGATGCCCAGCGCCCCGATCCGGTCGGGGTCGACCTCGTCGCGGGTGGTGAGGAAGGAGACGGCGGCCTTGAGGTCCTCGATCCGGTGGGCAGGGTCTTCCAGGCCGCGCGGCTCACCCTCGCTCTCGCCCTGGAACGCGGCGTCGAAGGCCAGGGTGACGAAGCCCCGCTCGGCCAGGCGCCGCGCATACAGGCCGGACGCCTGCTCCTTCACGCCGCCGCCGGGGTGGCCCACCACGATCGCCGGGCGTCGACCGTCCGGCGCGCCGTCCGGGGTGTACAGGTGGCCGGCGAGCTTGAGGCCGGCACTGGGAAAGGAGACGTCGGTCCGCATGGGATGCTCCGGGTGCATGAGGGGGACGGGCCCGCAGTTGGGGCGGGCTCCGGTGGCCTCCTGGGGTGGGCCAGGCATCCACGGTGGCCCCGCCGTGCGGCGGCGGCCAGGGAGAGCTCTGCCTATGCAAACCGGTACCAGGCACGAGGCCGCGCCCACGAGGACACTGGGAGCATGCGACCCCAGGACACTCCAGCCGACGACAGCGAACTGGGCGCTTTCCTGCGCGCCCGCCGCGCCGCGCTCGACCCCCGCCGGGCCGGCTTCCTCGACGACGGACGGCTTCGGCGGGTGCCGGGTCTGCGCCGCGAGGAGCTGGCCCAACTCGCCCATGTGAGCGTCGACTACATCGTGCGCCTGGAGCAGGGACGCACCCGCCGGGTCTCCCGGCCGGTCCTCGCCGCACTCGCCGACGCGCTGCACCTGGCCCCGGACGAACGCGGCTACCTGTTCACCCTCGCCGACGTCGCTCCGGCACCCGCCACCCCGCGGCCGGGCCGGCCGCACGTCGACGCCCAACTGCGGCAACTCCTGGCGACCATGCACGACATCCCCGCCATGGTCCTCAACCGGCGCATGGACGTCCTGGCCTGGAACCGCGCGGCCACCGCCCTGCTCACCGACTTCGACGCGCTCGCCGCCGAGGAGCGCAACCTGATCCGGCTCACCTTCCTCGATGACGCCTACCGCGCGCTGTACGCAGACTGGCCCCGGGCGGCACGCGAGTGCGTCGCCGTTCTGCGCATGGAGGCCGGCCGCCATCCCGAGGACAGCGAACTCGTGGCGCTGATCGGCGAGTTGAGCACACGCGATCCGGACTTCCGGACCTGGTGGGCCGACCACCGGGTCCGCGGCCCGCGGCAGCTCACCAAGACCTACCTCCACCCCCTCGCCGGCCCCCTCACCCTCGACGTCCAGCAGTTCACCGTCGACACACAGCCCGACCAGCAACTCGTCGCCTACACCGCACCCGCCGACTCCCCCACCCAGGAGGGCCTGCGCTTCCTCCTGCGGTGGGCGTCGACTCCGCACCCCGGCACCGACGAGCACCCGAACCACCGCCCCACCGCACACGACGTCCACGAACCGCACGGCACCGTCCGCGCCCACCGTGACTGAGGGCTGTCCCGTTTTAGACCGACCGGCAATAGGGAGCGTGGGTGAAGAAGGGGGTCCCCCCGGCCGAAGGCTGGGGGAGGGTCGAGAGCCGAGTCTGGGCGTGCATCGTGAGGAGAGCGCAGCGGCGCTGCGCGCGACGAGGGATGTGCGTCCAGGCGAGAGCTATCGGCACGCGACGCCGCGGGCCCTATTGCCGGTCGGTCTTAGATGGGGAACCGGTCCTCGGGGACGTGGAAGCGGTCGCGGAATGCCTGGCGGCCGGGTTCTGTCAGTGCCAGAGCGCGGCCCGTGCCGATCCTGTTGACCCAGCCCGCGTCCAGGGCGTGGGAGCAGATCGCGGCTCCGACAGCGCCGCCGAGGTGGGGGCGGCGCTCGGTCCAGTCCAGGCACGAGCGCACCGGCGGGCGCCGGGTGACGGTGGGTAGTGCGATGCCGAGCTCGGCGAGGCGGGCCGCTCCTGTCGGGGTGAGCCGTGGTTCCGGTTCCCAGGTGATCAGGCCATCCGCGACCATGGCGTCCGTGACGGCCAGGCCGAGGGTGCCCGCGAGGTGGTCATAGCAGAGTCTGGCGCGGGCCAGGGCGCGGGCCCGGCCGGTGGCGCCCAGTGACGTGGGGCGGATGGGGCGGCGCGGGGCGAGTTCGGCCAGGCTCTCGATCAGTGCCGCCACCTTGGGGCCTGCGAGCCGCAGATAGCGGTGACGGCCGTGCCGTTCCTCGGTCAGGAGATCGCCGCTCACCAGCAGGTTCAGGTGCTCGGTGGCCGTCGAGGGTGCCACCCCGGCGTGCCGGGCCAGCTCGCGCGCCGTCCAGGCCCGGCCGTCCAGCAGGGCCAGGCAGATGTCGGCGCGGGTGTCCTCCGCGAGCAGCCGCGCCACTGCGGCGAGGTCAATGCCGACATCGTTGTGTGCCTTGTCCGACCTGCCCGCGCTGTGAGCCGCCATGCCCCAAGTATTCCGGAGCGTCGGTTCGGCCGGAACCGAATCGGCGGCGTTCTACGCTCCCCGTCCCGAATCGCCCCGTACCGCCCTCCGAAGGAGCACGAACGCCCGATGCTGCGACTCATCAAGCAGTACCTGCGGCACTGCACGGTTCCCGGTGCCCACGCCGCCAGTCCGCTGGCCCCGGTTGCGACCGCCGCTCTCGCCATGGCCCGCACGCCCTCGCACGCACCGGATCTGCCGGGCAGGCCCGCGCCGGAACTCGTCCTCACCGATGCGCCCCGCCCTGCTGACACGGCGGTGATCTCGAACGCCCTGGACCGTTTCAACATCGACATCACCGGCATCGACGACCGTCGTCCCCTGGCCGTCCTGGTTCGCGCCCCGGGCACCCGCCGCATCCTCGGCGGCCTGACCGGCCGGACCTCCCTCGGCCTGTTGTTCATCGACCTCTTCCACCTGCCGCCCGAGCTGCGTGGCTCGGGCCTGGGCAGCGAGATCCTGCGCCGGGCTGAGGAGGAGGGGCGGGCGCGAGGCTGCCGGGCTGCCGTCCTGTACACCATCAGCTTCCAGGCGCCCGGGTTCTATGAGCGCAACGGCTGGCGCCGCATGGGGGAGGTGCCGTGCGTGCCGACCGGCACCAGTCGCGTCTTCATGACCAAGGAGCTCTGAGCCCCTCATGCCGCCGGGGCGCGGTGAACTCATGACCGAAGGCAAGCCCTCCGGCCGGTGGGGACGGGTCTTTGGCGGCGGCACGGTAGCGATGACGATCGACCGCCTGGTCTCGCCGAGGACCAGGCGTTCGGCGAGCTCCGCGTTGCTGAGGCCCCTGGTGAGCAGCCTCAGCACGTCCAGCTCGCGCGGCGTGAGTGCGGACAGGTCACGGTGCGGGGCCTGGCCCGGCTCGCTCCGCTCGGCGAAGCGTTCGACCAGGCGGCGGGTGATGCTGGGCGCGAGCAGCGCGTCACGGGCGCGCACCTGGCGTACGGCGTTGACCAGTTGCTCGGGTGAGACGGGCGGCCTGGTGCTGGCGACGGCCGGGGCACTGCTCCCAGCCGGGCGGGCCGCCCGGATGCCGACCGCGGCCGCACTGCGTACCGAGTAGCGACGACGGTGGGACGCGGACCTGTGGCCGCCGTTCCGCCGCGGCTCTCGGCTCAAGGAGGTGAACTGTCGCTGTCCGGCTGTACGTTGGACGAGGTCCGGTCTCTCGGCGCGACCGGTGCCGCCAAGTCATCCGGATCCAGCTGCCACCACCGTGGCAGGCCGCGCGTCGCAACCGGCCGTTTCACAGCCTTGTCGCCGCGGCCGGCCCACCGAAGACCGCCCGTCCCACCTGGGGGAGACCATGTCCACATCCACCCGCATGCCCGCCGATCCGACGTCGAGCTACCGGGCCATCGAGAACCTGATCGCACGCTACGCCGAGCTCGTGGACGACGGCGACTTCGCGGGCCTCGGCGCCCTTCTCGCCGACGCCACCTTCACCGGCAGCGGCGAACCGGTGAGCGGGCGCGACGCGATCGAGAAGATGTTCCAGGACACTCTGATCGTCTACGCCGACGGCACACCGCGAACCCAGCATGTCACCACCAATGTCGCCATCGAGGTCGACGAACAGGCGGGCACGGCGCTCTCGCGTTCATACGTCACCGTGTTGCAGGCTCTGCCCGACCTGCCGCTGCAACCCATCGCCGGCGGCCGGTACCACGACCGCTTCGAACGCGGTGACGGGCAGTGGCGCTTCGTGGAGCGACGGGTCCACATCAACCTGGTCGGCGATGTGAGCCGCCACCTGCGCCGGGCTGCCGCGAAGCGGTAGTCCTCCCGTCGCGGTTCGCATCGCTGGCGTCGGTCAGGTCGCGGCGGGCGTCTCGACGGCGAGCCTGAACCGGCTCTGGTTGAACGGGCCGAGCTTGGCCGTTATCCGGAGTTCGGGGAGTGATCGGCTCGCGGTGAATCCGGTTCGTCCGAGCCCGAGACGGGCCTTCTTCAGGAATTTGCAGCGGAGTTGAAGTGCTCTCCCGGCTGAAGCCGGGAGATTCCTGCTTACCTTGCGGTAGCGGGCTTGACGCGCTTCGCACGCCTGACGACTGCCCTTCCGGCAGCCGGGATGAGCGCGAGGCCCATCCGGGCGGACACTTCTGGTCCGGTTCCTACTTCGCCGGATCGTGCGGCGGGGCACCCCTGACCGTCGTCAAGCAG
This sequence comes from Kitasatospora sp. HPM-01-4, assembly GCF_051374625.1. NCBI lineage: Bacteria > Bacillati > Actinomycetota > Actinomycetes > Kitasatosporales > Streptomycetaceae > Kitasatospora > Kitasatospora sp. HPM-01-4. The sequence continues at coordinate 971,546 of NZ_JBPQGP010000005.1, forward strand.
TACATCGAGAACCAGCAGCGCCCCGTCTGACCGTCACCACGGAGACGCAGAGCCCTCCGGCGCTTCGCGCCTCCGACCCACGGATGGCCTTCACCCCCGCCCTGAAGAGCGGAGCACTGGCCAAGATCAGACCCCCGCGGCGAGGGACAGACCGGTGAACAGCATCGTCACCGCGACCAGGGCGTCCAGAGCGCGCCAGGAGGAGGCGCGGCGGAAGAAGCCGGTGAGCAGGCGGGCGCCGAAGCCGAGCGCGGCGAACCAGCAGAGGCTGGCCAGGGCGGCGCCGAGTGCGAACTGCCAGCGCAGCGCGCCGTAGGTGGCTGCGACGGCGCCGAGCAGGAGAACCGTGTCGAGGTAGACGTGCGGGTTGAGCCAGGTCATCGCGAGACAGGTGAGCACCGCGCGGCGGCGGGAGCGGACGGCCGCTCCGCCGCCGTCCAGGCTGGAGGCCCGGAAGGCGCGGCGCGCGGCGATCACGGCGTAGCAGAGCAGGAAGGCCGCGCCCACCACGCGTATCGCCGTCAGCGCCGTCGGCCACGCCGCGACCAGCACGCCGAGTCCGCCCACGCCGCAGGCGATCAGCGCCGCGTCGGAGGCCGCGCAGATCGCGACCACCGGCAGTACCGCCTCCCGGCGGACGCCCTGGCGCAGGACGAAGGCGTTCTGCGCCCCGATGGCGACGATGAGTGACAGGCCGGTCCCGAAACCGGCCGCGGTGGCGGTGAGCGTGTTTCCCATGGGTGCCACCGTAGGCAGCGGATTTCACATAAGGCCAGCTAAACATTTTTACGTATCATTAGCGCCTGTGAAGAACGACCTGCCCCACGACCTGGTACGGACCCTGCTCGCGGTCGTCGACGAGGGCACCTTCGACGCCGCCGCGGCGGCCCTGCACGTCACGCCCTCCGCCGTGAGCCAGCGGATCAAGGCACTGGAGCAGCGCACCGGGCGGGTACTGCTGACCCGGACCCGGCCGGTCCGGGCGACAGGGTCCGGGCAGATCGTGGTGCGCTTCGGCCGCCAGCTCGCCCGCCTGGAAGGCGACGCGCGTACCGCCCTCGGGATGGCCGAGGGCGGGGAGGGCACCGAGCCGTCGGAGCCCTCCTGGCTGCCGATCGCGGTCAACGCGGACTCGCTGGCGACCTGGTTCGTGCCCGCGCTGGCCTCGCTCGCGCGGGACGCGCGGATCCACGTCGACCTGCGCCGTGAGGACGAGGCGCACACCACCGCCCTGCTGCGTGCGGGCGAGGTGATGGCGGCCGTCACCTCCACGCCCGATCCGGTGGCGGGCTGCTCGGTGCGCCGGCTCGGCGCGATGACCTATCTCTCGGTCGCCGCACCGCAGTTCGCCGCTCGCTGGCTCGACGGCGACACGGCCCTGCTGCTGCCGGCGGCCCCCGTGGTCTGCTTCGACCGCCGAGACGAGCTGCAGGACGCCTTCACCCGTGAGCTGACGGATGGTCAGAGTGCCAGTCCGCTGAGGCACTACGTCCCCTCCAGTGAGGGATTCGCCGACGCGGTGACGGCCGGCCTCGGCTGGGGTCTGGTCCCGCGCAGCCAGGCCGAGCCCCGGCTGCGCACCGGTGCGCTGGTGCGGTTCCTCTCCGACCGCACGGTCGAGGTCCCGCTCTACTGGCAGCAGTGGCGCCTCGACTCCCCCGCGCTGGCAGCCGTCGCCGCGGCGGTGGCAGCGGAGGCGGCAAGAGCACTGCAGTAGGTGCACCACCCCGGCTCGGAGGCCACCACCTCGGCCGTGCGCGGCGCCCTCCACAGAAGGATGGCGAAATCCTGATGTCATTGGGCCGGGCCACCGTAGCCGGCCGACTTGGTGTTGACGAATGACAGCTCGTGGCGGGCATTCACACCGGCCGGCGTTTCCGGAAAATCGGGTGGATCGCAAGCGGGTCGCGCAAACCCCGGAGACGGGAGCGCGCTCATGGGAATATCCCCATTCCAGGTCGAACATGCCGTTTTTCCCGCCGACCTCGCGGGAGAGTTCAACCTGCTCGCCGATCAGCTGGTTCACGGTTCGGACGATTTCGCCGTCGAGGACATTTTCGACGACGAGGATCCGTCATTCCGGCAACGCGACAGTTGAGCGGAATTGAGCGCGGAATCCTCCGGTCTCACCGGAGTGAGCCGGCGCCTCGTCTTCGGGTCGGCGTACGGGGCCCGCCGCTGAAGCCGGCCTGTTCTGCCGACGGCCGGCCGCCCCTCCCTGGCAGGCGGCCGGCCGTCAACGTCGCGCTCTCGCGCCTACCGGATCAGACGCAGTTCATCGGCGATACGACCATGGAGATGTCGGAACCCACCTGTGCGGCGGGCGCGGCCTGGTCCGCGACCACGCAGTTGCCGGCCGGGCGGCTGGCGGCCTGAGCCGGAGCGGCCGACGCCAGGGCGGCGGCGCTGGCCAGGGAACCCGCGGCGCCGAGCGCCATGGAAGCCGCACCGATTCGCTTTGCAGTAATTCGCATTGCTCTTCCTCCCTAATGAGACTGAGATTGACCGTAACTTTTTTGACAGCTGACTGTCAAGCAGTTCCGCTGCCATCTCGGCCACTTGTTCCTTGACAAAGTGTTCACGTACTGGCTGACCTGGGATTCTGTGCGGCCGCTGCCAGTTGATCAACAACCGGACTGCCTCCCGGAAAGTCCGGCGGCGCCCGCCCCCAAGGGAGGAGGACCGCTGTCGTGCATGCGGCCGAGAGGCGACTGCCATCGGTCGGCCCGGTATGTCTGATGTGTGGGACGTGTGCGGATTGGTCGTCAATCCCGGCCCTTCACAGTATGGTTGACCGTCCCCGGACGGGGAAATATCCTCCACCGAGTGAACTCACAACGTAATTCGAAACTGCTCCGGTATGCGCGCGAGCTGGCCACGGAGTTCGGGGCGGACGAGGCTGTGGCCGGGGTCTACATCGGCGGAAGCGTGACCGCTGGTCTTGGGTCGGCGACCAGTGACGCGGACGTCTTCGTCCTGCTCAGGGACGATGCCCCGGAGCGGCCGAAGATGCAGCAGATCGCCAGGGACGGCATGCGTGCCGACGTCGAGTTCGTACGGATGGCACAGGCGAACGCGATGGTCGCCGAGGTCACCGACTGGCACCATGAGAACACGGGGGCCACCGAGGCCTGGGTGCCCTGGACCACGCTCGACTTCGCGGTGCGCCTGTCCTACGCGGAGATCGTCTGTCCCTCCCCGGCTCTCTCGGAGCTCCACCAGACGGTCAAGAGTCGGAGCGACGCGATCCGCCAGTTGGCCATCCTGCGCTGGGCGTTGGAGGCCAACGGCCACTTCGAGGATTTCCGCGGCCTCTACCAGGACGGCGATCTGGACACCGCCGCCCTCGTCGGTGTGAACGTGCTGATGAGCGCGGGCAAAGCCCTGGCTGCCGGTGCGGGCGATGTCTACATGGGCGAAAAGTGGGTCTACCGCCAACTGGCCAGGTCGGTGACGCGTTTCCCGATCGACTACTTCCGGGAGATGGTGTCCGGTCGCTGGACCGAATCGCCCGACGGGTACCAGGACTTCGTCCATCTGGCGCAGACGATGCTGATCGCGGCCGCGTCCACCGGGTGGTCGCAACCCCATGCCGGGCAGTGGCGTGCCTGGGAACCTCCGAGCGGAATGCGGCGGGATCCGTCCGTCATCCCGCTCCGCTTCAGTAACGGCATCGGCCTCAACCACGAACTGGCCAGGCAGTTCCTGGTCAAGCCCTACATAGGTCTGGCCTGGGGGCTCGCCACGGTCGGTGACGAGGCGGACTTCAGGAAGGCGGTCGCGCTGCACTCGCTCGCCAGCACGGAGTACGCCGGCGTGGCGGAAGAACTCTTCGTGGAAGCCCGGAAGCAGCTCATCGAGCACCGTCTGCTCGGGTAGCGGGGCACCGGGCAAGTGCCCTGTGGTCCGTACGGCTTGGTACCCCGGCACGGGTTCCGGGGCGGCGCATCGCCCCGAGCGGATGCCGGGCCCAGGCCGGCCGGCGCCGGCTTCGCACTGTCCTCCGTTGCCCGCCCACCAGCGGATCCGAATGCAGCCTGTCAGCGACGCCGACGGGGCGTTGAGCCGGGCGGCCTGGCGCGTCAGGTGGTCGCGCTCGGCGAGGTCGGGTGCCTTCCGGGCCGCCTCGGCGTACAGCCGTGCTGCCGTCGCCAGGTCGCCGTCGCGCTCGTGGAGGTACGCCGCCACCGCGGTGTGGCGGGGCAGTGAGGCGTCCAGTGCCGCGAGCGCCGCCAGCCCGGCGCGCGGTCCGTCGGCTTCGCCGACGGCGACTGCGCGGTTGAGCCGGACGACCGGGCTGTCGGTCAGGCACGTGAGCTCGTCATACCACTCGACGATCTGCACCCAGTCGGTCTCCTCGGCGGTGGGCGCGTCCGCGTGGAGTGCCGCGATGGCGGCCTGGGCCTGGAACTCGCCCAGCCGGTCACGGGCGAGGGCCGCCTGCAGGATCTCGACGCTATCGGCACGCGACGCCGCGGGCCCTATTGCCGGTCGGTCTAAGCCTGGGTGCGCCGCCTGCCGTGATGCGTGGGCCCGCCCAGCAGCCCTGTTCCGGCCCGTCCCCGCAGGCGGACCAGGACGGCAGCGACCGCTGCCGCCGCGTCATCGGGACGGAGGTCGGCCGACACCTCGTCAGCTGATCCCCACGTCCCCAAGCGCCCGCTGCCGGGCTGGTGCCGACCTGGTGGGCCAGTAGAGGTGACAGACCACCGGGAGGACGACACCGCCGACCGCATCGGCCCCGGGTTGTAAATCCGTGGGCCGATGCCAGCGCGGATGATCAATCGGTGGGTTGATGCCGCACGGGAGGGGCACGTGACAGCGTTCCCCTGTGCCCACGGACTGGCCGTCGCGGCACGACTGACGATCCGTGACCACGGGAGGGACCGTGACCGCCACGCCGTTCATCGGCCGGAAGGCCATGACGCGCCGCCGCATGCTGGGAGCCGCGCTGGCCGCCGGGGCCGCCGTGCCGCTCGCCGCCGTCGCCAGCCCCGCGTGGGCGGACCCGGGCGACCCGGCCGCTCCGGGCGCGCCCGCCCCCGCCCCGACGCGGCTCACGCTGCCCGAGCCCACCGGGCCGCACCCGGTGGGCACGGTCCAGCTGCACCTCGTCGACCGGTCGCGCCCGGACGGCATCGCGGGCCCCGGGCACTTCCGCGAGCTGATGGCCACCGTCTGGTACCCCGCCCGGGACGTCGAGCGGTACCCGGTGGCGCCCTGGATGCCGGCCGGCGCATTGAAGGCGTTCCTCGCCGACGTGGGGTTCAGCGCCGTGGCCGACCTGGCGCCGCTCACCTCCGGCCACGTGGGCGCTCCGGTGCGGCGGTCGGGCCGGCGGCTCCCCGTCCTCGTGTACTCGCACGGTGCGCACAGCCACCAGGGCGACCACACGATCATGGTCCAGGAGCTCGCCAGCCACGGGTACGCGGTCGTGACGATCGCCCACCAGTACGACACGTACACCGAGTTCCCCGACGGCCGGGTCGCCGTCCCGCTCCACGACCCGAAGGCCCCCGCCGCCCCGGGGGACTACGCCGCGGACCTCCGCTTCGTCCTCGACTGCGTCGAACAGCTGGCCGCCGGGTGCAATCCGGACGTCGAGCAGCGGGAGCTGCCGGCCGGGCTGCTCGGCTCCCTCGACCCCCAGCGCATGGGCGCGTTCGGCTGGTCGAAGGGCGGGACGGCCACCGCCTGCGCCACGCTCGCGGACGAGCGCATCCGCGCCGGGCTGAGCCTCGACGGCCCGATGGTGATGCAGCCGGCCCTGGCCGGCGACCTGGACCGGCCGTTCATGATGATGTCCGCCGTGTTCACCCGGGCCACGGATCCCGAAGCCGCCGCGTTCTGGTCGCACCTGCGCGGGTGGCGGCTGAACATCCAGGCCCAGGGCGCCGTCCACGTGTCGTACGGCGACAACGAGGCGCTGTTCCCGCAGGTGGCGAAGCTGTTTGGATGGACCGGGCAGCAGCTCCAGGGCACGATCGGCACCCTCGATCCCGACCAGGCGGTGAAGATCCAGCAGGCATACCCGCTCGCGTTCTTCGACGAGCACCTGCGCCACCATCGGGGGCACCTGCTCGACGGGCCGTCCCCGGCCTTCCCGGCGGTGACATTCCTCCCGTGAGCACCCGGGGCCGCGGCGCCGCCGTCCGTCGACGGCGCTCGCGGGTGGCCGGGATACCACCAGGATCGGGCAGGGTCGTACGGGTCCTGTACAGGGCGTGAGCGCTGACCTCCGATGCAGCCCTGACATCGAGACGTCGATGTGGGTTCCACCGCGTCAGGGCGCTGCCTTCGCGTCCATGAGCCGTTACGGGCTGGTGTGGGACACCGGCTGTGTCCCACACCAGCCCTGATTCGCTAGGCCGAGGCCTTGGGACTGCTGTCAGTCCGGCCGCGACGGCCGAGCACCGTGCCCACCACTGCGCCGGCCAGGCCGAGGACGATGCCCGCGATGCCGAGGCCGCGGGCGGTGGTGTCGCTGCTCTTCACCGCCGAACTCGCCTGGTCCTTCGGCTGGGCCGGGCTCGCGCTCGCCTCGGTGCTCGCCTTGGCACCCGGGTCGCTCTCCGCGGCGGCCGCGGTCAGGTGGAGGACGGGGGCCGGGTGCTCGGGTTCCGGCTGGCCGTCCTTGGGCTCCTCGATCCAGCGGACCACGCTGCCGTCGCTGTAGGTCTGCAGCGCCTTGAAGACCACCTTGTCGGTGCCGTCGGGGAGCGCGCCGAAGTCGACGGTGAAGTCCTGGAAGTGGCCGGGGGCGATCTGGCCGCCGGTCCAGACGATCTGGGAGACGACGTCGGTGATGTCGCCGTCGTCGGTGTGGATCGGGGTGGCGAGCTTGGTGGTCTGGATCTGGTCGGTCCAGCCCGGCACCGGCGCGACCAGCGCGGAGGGGATCGGGTGGTCAGTGGGGAAGTCGATCTCGACCTTCACCGTGTTGGCGTTGTCCTGCTCGTTGGGCACGCGGAACGCGAAGGTCTGGTCGGTCGCGTCCTTGGCCACACTGGACGGCTGCACGGTGACGTGCGCGGACGCGGGGCCGGCGATCAGCAGTACGGCGGCGCCGCCCAGGGCGGTGGCGGCGGCAAGGCGGTTTCTGGGGGACAGTCTCATAGCTGTCTGTTCTCCGTGTGGGAACGTGCACGCACACGCGTCGGCGGGAGGGCCTGCTTCTGGGCAGGGACGACCGTCCGCCGTGGGTTGGATGACGCGTGCTGGTGTGGTCAGGGGCGCAGGGCTGCCACTGGTCCGGAGGGTGGTGGGGTGCGCTCGTCCGTCCGGTCAGGCAGTGGCGGCTGCCGGTGGGCCTCTCCTGATCACGCAGTGCCGGAGCAGTACCGGTGACGGAAGCCGCCAGCGTCCGCTCGTCCTCGTGAACCATGCGAGCAGCGGCCGCCGCCCTCGCCCGATGTCGCCGGACAGCACGGCGTCGAGCCGGGCGACCGCCTCGCGCAGCCGGGCCGCGCACGCGTGCGCTGTGGCCGAGGCCGCCTCGGCCGTGGTGTGGACCAACGTCCACACGGCCGCCTCGCCACGTCGCAGCCACCACCCCGCCAGCACGGTCGCGGCAAGGTGTCCGGCGAACATCGCGGGACTCAACCCGAGCAGGAAGGCGTGGCACCACACCGCGACGTGCGGCGCAGCCGTCGCCGAGGTGTGGGCGCCGAGGCCCGCCGGCCCGGCCAGGTGGGTGGCCACGGCCCGAGAGTGGGCGTCGTCGGCCGTTCCCGTACGCGCCATGCCGGGCATTCCCGGCATGGCGTCCATCCTGTCCCTGCCGCCCGGGTCGTGCATGGCCCGGGCCGGTGCCGGCATCCGCCCGAAGTGGAAGAGGAGGTGCAGACCGAGCTGGCCGAGGGCCAGTCCCCCGGTGATTGCGGACAGCGACCGCTCCCGCCGTGCGCCGAGCACGGCAACGCCGCAGGTCAGGACCCAGGCCAGAAACACCGTGCCGATCGGGATCCCGGCGCCGGCGGCCAGCGCGTGACCGGCTGCGGCCAGCACGACGCAGACCGTCGCGAACGGCACGGCGCGCAGTACGCGAAAGTCGATTGCGGCGAGACGCGCCGGAGCGGGCACGTTCACGGTTCCGGGGACAGACATGGCGGGCACATCATGACATCCGTGCCGGGACTCCGTGCACGGTGCCGCACATTCGTTACGGCTCAGCAGGCGCACAGCGGGTACGGTTCCAACCAAGCGATCGGGCATCCTGGCTTCGACGCCGACTCCCGTCCCTTCGGTAGGCAGGCCCCACCCCATCACCCAGGGGCACGCTGACGGACGGCCTCAGCCCGCGCCGCCCGGACTCTCCGGTACCGCCCGGGAAGCCACCACGTGTCCGGTGAATGAACCCCGGCACGTCACGGCAGCTGCGCTGCGGTGCAGGTGGCTGCCTGTCCGCAGGGTCAGCGGGGTGCACGCCACGAACGCGGCCAGGGGATGTGCTGCCAGTCGAGGAGGTCCTGCGGAGCCGTCAGAGATGTCGGCTCCCAGCGCGAGGTCGTCGCCCTTGGCGTGGAGGTACCACATCGACGCGACATCGGCAGGCCGCCAGGACCGGTAGCGCTCGATCGCCGACGCACTGCGGATCAGGCCGAACTCCTCTGCCCAATGCAGATGCCGCACGGCAACCACCTCCGCGTGGGCGTTGATCCGAGGAGGAGACGGAATATCGAACGTCGCCTCCTGAAGGGCCGGTTGACGACCGCAGTCCAAGGATCCCGGCTCACGCTCGGCCATCAGACATCCACCCCTCGGTCCAGACAGCGCATCGCGACCGAAGCTACCGGCATCCCGCCGGACCGAGCCGGCCTTTACGCCGGGAGTGACTCGATAACGCGCCCACGGCCAAAAGCCCGCCAGAACGGGCCGCCCGCCCGACCGACCGCCGCTGTGTCAACCCTGGCCTGCCAGGGCGAGCCGTACGGCAGCCGCCGGGCTGTCGGCCACGACAAGGCCCGGGACGGCCTCGCCGCGCGCATCGATGATCTGCCAACCACCGAGAACGACGACCGACTTGACGCCTCGGCGCACCGCCATCGCCATCTCGGAGAGCGTCCCCCACGACCCGCCGACGGCGATGACCGCATCCGCGGAACCGACCAGGATGCTGTTACGGGCCTGGCCCATGCCGGTGGCGACGGCAGCAGTCAGGTGGGCCGAAGCCCCGGACCGGTCGGCCCCCGACAGGATGCCGATGACGAGGCCGCCCGCCCCCGCCGCCCCCTCCGCCGCGGCAGCCATGACGCCGCCATATCCCCCGCAGAGCACAACCGCACCCGCTCGCGCCAACAGAGTGCCGACCTCCCGGGCCAGCGCTTCCTCGGCCGCACCGCACCCTGAGGGCCCGCATACCGCTACCTGGATCACCACTGCTCCTTCCGAGGCGGGTTCCGCATAGGTGAATCCCTGGGAATCCTCCCAGAAGATGTCCAAGACGGAACGCTTCGACTCCGGCGGCAAGTTGAGGACGTCGTCGGCGAATTCGGCGACCCGGGCGCCGTCGCGGATCTCGCCGCCCGGCTCGACGGCTGGCTCGACGGCTGGAATTCAGGCCGGGGCCGGGACCTTCAGAACGGCCTGATGGACCTGGTCGGTGATGGTCGTCCCTACTGAGCAGGAAAGCCACCTGCCATACACGGAAAGCCAGTTCACGAACTCGTGCGTGCCGGCGCCGGAGTCCGTTCGGACCAGGGTCCGCCGTCCGCGCCGGTACTTCTTCGGTGACTGGGCCAGGCCAGACGGGCGGCTTCAATGTGGCCGGCGGCGGTGTTGCCGCCTGCTCTTCCCTGCCGGAGCGCCCCGCCAGCGGCTCCCCGGAACCGCAGGCGCCACGGTCAGCGAACGCGAACAGCGGATGGTACCCGAAGGACTTCTCCCGGGCCGGAGCGGCGTCCTGCTTCTCGGAGTACGAACGAGAAACCCTGTCGTCCCAGCTCAACGGCATTCTCTGCTTTTCCGACCACCCGTCGGACGGCTCCGCTCCATGAAAGCGTGAGGTCAGGGTCTGCATCACGAGCCCGGGCCGATTTCGATCTCTCGGCTGGCCGCACCGCCCCCGACGGCTGGACGAGTTGGTGGAGGCCCGGCTGCTGGAGCGCTTCCCGTACCAGGAGGCCGGCCGGCGCACCCGGTTCGGCTACCGGCTGACCCCGCGCGGCACCGAGCTGTACCCGATCCTGCTCTCACTCAAGGAGTGGAGCGACCGCCACCGGGGAGACCCGGCCGGCCCGGCCACCAGGCACCGGCACGCGGACTGCGGCGCGGACGTCCACCTCACCCTGGTCTGCGAGCGCGGACACCCGGTGACGGGCCTGGCCGAGGTGGAACTGATCCACGGCCCCGGCGCCCGCCCGGTGCCCCGGCCGTAGCACCGGGCCGGTCACCGAACCCCTGTGACCAGCTCGTATATGAGACGTAGATCGCGAGCGGTGAGGATAAGGCCTGAGCACACCGTTTGAACCGACCGGGAGTCTCCTCATGAAGCGATCTGCAGTGTTCCGCCGATTCCGTGCGGCGGTACTCGTCCCGGCCACCGTAGCCGCCGTGCTGGCCGCCGCCGGTACGGTCGCTTCCGCTGTCACCCACGAGGTGTCCACCGGTCACGCCGTCGCCAGCGGCGGCTCGGGGCCGCAGCCGCCGAGCGACGTGACCGAGTGGAACTCCAAGGTCTGATCGGGCCGTTCCCGCTCAGGCCGGCGGGATCGGTCCGTCCGTGGCCTGCGCGAGCGTGAGGGAGCGGGCCCGGCCCGCCAGCGCCGCGGCCTCGGCGGCCTCGGGGAGCCCGATGCCGCCGAGCACCAAGTGCGCCTCGGCCGCGTGGGCCAGCCCTTCCTCGACACGGCCGAGGTCCAGCGATACCTGGGCGAGGATCAGCAGTGCGTGGCCCCGGTCGCGCTCGCTGCCGACCGCGGTGCGGTAGTGGGCCAGGGCCCGCTCCGCCTCCCGGTACGCCTCCGGCAGCCGGCCAAGCGCCCGCAGCGTGGCCGCACCGCGGTAGCGGGCCTGGGCCGCCTGGCCGGGGATGTCCGAGCTCGCGCAGACCTCGAGGCACTCCCGGTACCCGGCGAGCGCCTCCGGGTACCGCCGCAGCTCGTGCAGGGCCAGACTCCGCACGCACAGCGCGTGGGCGGTGCCGTGGTGGTCGGCCACCTCGCGCAGCAACGGCAGTGCGCCGTCACAGGCCGCCACGGCCTCGTCGACCCGGCCACTGCGCAGCCTGGCCATGGCCGCGTTCAGCACGGTGACGAGTTCGCCCGAGCGGTGGCCCATCTGCCGGGCCAGGGCCAGCGCCTGGTCGAAGTAGTGAACGGCTTCGTCGTAGCGCTGCTCGAACTGCGCTATCACACCGAGGTCGTTGAAGGTCTGACGCAGGATGACCGTGTCATCGGCACGGCGGCAGGCCTCGGTCGCCAGCCGGATGTGGGCGCTCGCCGCTGCCAGCCGGGTGGTCTGCAGCGCGGCATTGCCACACACGAAGAGAGCCCGGCCCGCGGCGCGGTCGTTGCCGGTGCGGACGGCCTTCTCGGCCACCGCCCCGGCGGCGGAGGCGAGTTGGCTGTAGGGGATGTCCCGGCCGAACGGACTCAGCGCGATGAGCAGGTCGGCCGCGGTGTCCAGCAGCTCCGGTGTCGCGGTGCCACCCTGCACCGCGAGCTGGATGATGTGGACGGCCAGGTCGAACTCCTCGGCCACCCAGGCGCGGGCGTCCGCCAGGCCGGTGAAGCGCGGTCCGCTCGGGTCTCCCGGGGTGAGCGTGGTGTGCACGGGGTCGCCCGGGACCATCTGCTGGAAGGCCGATCCGGCGGCTCCCAGCAGGAAGTTGAGCAGCCGGTGGGCCACCCCCGTGAGCCCGCCGTCCTGTTCCCGGCCCGCCGGCGCGGGCAGCTGCCGGGCGAAGGCCTGGACCAGCTGGTGGTACCGGTAGCGGCCCGACGACGGCGACTCCAGCAGCGCGGTGTCTACCAGCGACTCCAGCAGCGGCTCCGCCTCGTCCTCGGTGAGGCCCAGGGCGGCCGCCGCCGCGCCGAGGCCGATGCTCCCCCCGGTGACGGGCGCGAGCGTCCGGAAGGCGTGGCACTGGGACTCGGTCAGCTGGTGGTAGCCGAGCTCGAACACGGCGGCCACGGCCAGCTCGCCGGCCTGGAGTTCGGTCAGCCTCCGGCGTTCGTCACCGAGCCTGCGCACCAGGTTCGCCACCGTCCAGCCCGGCCGGGCGGCCAGCCGGGCCGCCACGATCCGCACGGCGAGCGGCAGGTTCGCGCAGGAGGTGACCACCTCGACGGCGTCGGCCCGTTCCGCCGCGACGCGTTCGGTGCCGATGACCCGCTGGAGCAGGGCCAGCGCCTCCTCGGTCTCGAACACGCACAGCCGGACGTGGGCGGTGGCGGGCAGCCCGGCGAGGCGGGCCCGGCTGGTGAGCACGACCGCGCAGTCGGCCGAGCCCGGCAGCAGCGGCCTGACCTGGGCGGCGTCCCTGGCGTCGTCGAGCAGCAGCAGGACGCTCCGGCCGTCCAGCACGGTACGGAAGAGCCGGGTCCGGTCCTCCAGGGAACGGGGGATCTCCTGGCCCGGCACTCCCAGCGCAGACAGGAAGCTTCCCAGCACCACACCGGGTTCGGCCGCGTCCGTCCCGGTACCCCGCAGGTCGGCGTAGAGCTGGCCGTCGGGGTAGCGCTCCTTGACCTGGTGCGCCACCCGCAGCGCCAGGGTGCTCTTGCCGATGCCGCCCATCCCGCTGACCGAGGCGACCGTCAGGGCGGTCCGGTCCGCGCCGAGCAGGGCCTCGCGCAGTTCAGCCACCGCTTCCTCGCGGCCACTGAAGTCCGCGGTGTCCGGCGGGAGTTGAGCGGGGCGGGCAAGGGCGGGCGAGGTCAGGGGCAGGGCGGCCGGGGACGCGGCGGGCCCCGCGCCGATCCGTACCGGCGCGGGCGCCCCGGTGTGTGGCGCCAGGTCGTTGGCCAGGATCCGCCGGTGCAGCTCGCGCAGTTCCGGCCCCGGGTCCACACCGAGCTCGTCGGCCAGCAGCTGCCGCGCCCTGGCGAAGACGGCGAGCGCCTCTCCCTGCCGTCCGCAGCGGTACAGGGCCTCCATCAGGAAGCCGTACGGCCGCTCCCGCAGCGGGTGTTCGCCGGTGAAGGCGGTCAGGTCCGGGATGGTGGACGGGTACCGGCCCAGCAATAGGTCGTGATCGAAGCGCTCCTCCAGCAGCATCAGCCGCAGTTCGGCGAGCCTGGAGCGCTGCTGCTCGGCGAAGGGTCCGGGCACCCCGGCCAGCGGCTCGCCCCGCCACAGCGACACCGCCTCGGCGAGCAGCCGGGCGCACTCCTCGTGCCACCTCGCCGCGCGGGCGCGTGCCGCCTCGGCCGCCAGCTCCTCGGCGCGGTGGGCGTCCACGCCGGCCGGCGCCACCGCCAGCCGGTAGCCGGACCCGGCGGAGAGCAGCAACTGCGGGGTGGCGCGCCCCTGTTCCAATCGCTGCCGCAACCGCCAGACGTAGGTGCGCAGACTCGTCACGGCGGAGTCCGGGGCCTCCTCGCCCCAGACCATGCCGACCAGTTCGTGCAGCGAGGCAGCTCGCCCCGAGCGGAGCAGCAACGCGGCGAGCGTGGCCTGCTGCTGTGGTGGCCCGACCGGGACGTCGGCCCCGTCGAGACGGATCTGCATGGCGCCGAGCACATTGAACCGCACCGCCCCCTCCAAGCCACATTCCCTTCCCCGGCGCGACCGGGCCGGCCTCCGGCCGATCGCGCGGCACATCCGTACGGAAACAGTTCGGTCATATTAATGACGGGTGAGCAGGATGCAACGGTTAGGGCGCATACGATCTGAGTGTCGGCGCCCGTCTTCCGGCGCGCCGGGACCGCGCCCGTCGGCGCGGGCCCGCGCGGACCGGGGCGAGCGGTCCGGCTGGACGGCCGGCTGGTATGGGTGGACGCGATGTCCGCCGCGCTTCCCGGCCACGTGACGGGTCCATCGCTTCACCGCGCACCGACCGCCGTGCGCCCGGTCCACGCAAGTCCGGACGCTGGAACCGCTCATGAGAACATCAGCCGGTGCGCAGACTGACGGTACTGGGGACGTGCGGGGCCTGGCCCGAGGCCGGCCAGGCCGCCAGCGGCTACCTGCTGGAGTACGACGGGTTCCGACTGGTGCTGGACCTGGGCTACGCGGCCTTCCCGCGCTTGCTGGAGCACTGCGCGGACGGGCAGTTGGACGCCGTGGTGATCACCCATGAGCACCCCGACCACTGCGCCGACCTCAGCGCCCTGTGCCGCGCGCGCTACTTCGCGACGGAGCGGGGCGCCCGGCTGCCGCTGTACTGCCCTCCCGGGGTGATCGGACGCGTCCAGGCGATGGAACCGACGGAGGATCTGCTCGACGTCTTCGACGTGCACCCACTCCCGTCGAACCACCGGGTGGGACCGCTCCGGCTCGACTCCGCGCCGCTGCCGCACCATGTCCCGCACGCGGGCGTACGATTGACCGCCCCCGGCCTGACCCTCGCCTACAGCGGCGATGCCGGGCCGGACCCGGCCCTGTCCCAACTGGCTGCAGACGCCGACCTTTTCATCGCCGGAGCCACACTCCAGAGCACATCAGCAAAGAGCGGCGACCCCTATCTGATGAGCGCCGTCGATGCCGGAACCTGGGCCACCCGCGCCGGGGCCAAGCGCTTGATGCTCACCCACTTCTGGCCCGGCAGTGACCGCGCTCGTTCGACCGCCGACGCCCGCAGCAGCTTCTCCGGCGAGGTGATCGCGGCGGAGGAGCACATGGCGTTCACCTTCTGATACTCCGGCGTGACTTCGCGATCCATCCGGTCGCGGCTCCGCACCGATAGCAGCGGCCCGATCGGCGACATGCCGGCCCTGTTCGCAGGCATCTGGAAGTCAACGCCGTTGCGTTTGGCTGTTCGGCGGCTGGTCAAGTCCCTGACGACGAGGAACGGGACCTCTGGTGGATCACTTGTGTCGAGCAAGATGATCAAGAACCAGGGGTCCCGCTGCAGGAGAAGTCTGTCATCACCCGGACGATCACGACAGCCCCGGGGGTGTACGCGCCGGGGCACCTGGGCGAGCTGACCCAGATCGTGGACTTCGACCTGGTGGACCTCGTGCCGCAGGAGACCGGCGCTCGTGAGAAGCGGCTGAGATTGCTGCCCGCCCGCGTCGTGGTCCACTTCACCCGCGCACTCGCCCTCTTCGAGCAGGCGGCGGGCGTAGGGAAGTTCAAGGCGACCATGCTCGACGGCCGCGTCCTGCGCTCGCGAAGCGTCCCGGGCCTGGATCAAGAGGTCTACGCGCTTCTGGCGACCTACCAGGCGCTCATCCGCACCGCGGCCGACGCGGTCACCACCCGGCCGGGTCTGGCCATGGAGCGGATCAGCTTCACCGTTCTGCTGCAGGCCGCCACCGATCAGGTCACCACCGCCACCGGCATACACGCCGCCGGACCCGACCCCTTGCTCGGACCGATCGGCCGGATGGTCCTGGACAACCTGCTGCCCACCGCGCGGCGCCAGCGCGTCAAAGCCCAGCAGCCGCAAGAACCCAACGAGCAAGTACGGGCCGAACGCAGGAAAACACCCGCAAACCACCCAGACCTACGCCCTTTCTGTCGAGATCCACGTCATGGAAGACGGACTTGCATCACGCCGCCGCCGGTAAACACAACGGCGTTGAAGTCCTAGTTGTATTCGAACCAGGTCAGGATGGCCTTCACCCGGCGGTTGTCCTCGCCGGAGGGCATGCCGAGTTTCAGGAAGACGTTCCCCACGTGTTTGGCCACGGCGGCGCCCGAGAGGAACAGCTCTGCCGCGATCTCCGCGTTGGAGCGGCCTTCGGCCATGAGAGCGAGCACCTCCTGTTCGCGGGCCGTGAGCCGGGCGAGCGGGCCCCGCGGCGGGTCGGCGCGGGTGACGTGGCGAACCACCTCGGGGTCGATCACCACTCCGCCGCCGGAGACCGTCTCGACGGCCCGCAGGAAGTCCGCCACTCTGCCCACCTTCTCCTTGAGCAGGTAGCCGACTGCCCCGTCGGCGCCCGGGCCGTTCAGGAGTTCGCGCACGTACGGGCCCGTGACGTAGGCGGAGAGGACCAGTACCGGCAGGTCCTGGTGCCGCGACCGAATGTCGATCGCGGCCCGGAGTCCGTCGTCGGTGTTCCCGGGCGGCATGCGGACATCCGTGATCACCAGGTCGGGGGCGGCTCCGGCGGCGGCGAGGTCGTCGACAGCGGCGACCAGTTCGTCGGCGTCCTCGCATTCGCGGATCACGTCGTGGGCACTGGAAACCAGGATCTCCCGGATTCCGGCGCGTATCAGCATACTGTCGTCCGCCAGAATGATTCTCACAATCGATTTCCCATCGCTTTTCCCTGTCGAATTCCGTCACCACGGGGGTTGGGCCGGGGCGGATGCCACGACCTCCGTTCCGCCGCCCGGCGGGCTGATGATTTCGAGGTTCCCACCGACGCTTCGCATCCGCTCACGCAGCCCGGAGAGTCCGGATCCGGTGCTGATCCGCGCGCCGCCGGCGCCGTCGTCGTCCACCCGGACGCGGACGCCGCTCTCGGTGCACCGCATCTCGATCCGGGCGCTCCCGACGCCCGCGTGCTTGGCGATGTTCGTCAGGGCCTCGGAGACCGTGAAGTACACGGCCGTGGCGATCGGCGAGGAGAGCCAGGCGTCCGTACCGGTGCTGGTCAGTTCGACCTGCAACGGTGATCTGGCCACCAGTTCCCGGACGGCGGCGATGAGACCGAGATCGCTCAGTTCGCTGGGGTGGATGTCGCGCACCGTCTCCCTCAGCCGTTCGAGCGCGCGCTCCGCCTGGGCCTGGGCCTGGCGGGCCAGCTGGACGATCCGTTCCTGGTCGGTGGCCGTCGCTGTGGCTTCCAGGATTCCCAGGCGCATGACGAGGGCGACGAGTTCCTGCTGGGCGCCGTCGTGCAGGTCACGCTCGATGCGCCGGCGCTCGTTCTCGAAAGCCGCCGTCAGCGAGGCCCGGCTGGCGCGGAGTTCCTCCAGTTTCGCGAGCAGGTCGGGGTTCCGGCTCCCCGAGAAGGCCCGCAGGAGCAGGTCGCGGAGCAGGGAGATGCCGGCCAGCGCGCCCACGGTGACCGCACAGAGGGCGATTCCCGCGGGCACCGCCACGAGGGTTTCCCACAGGGCGGCCGGGGTGAACGGGCCGACTTTCGCGGCGATGCCGAAACCCCAGAAGACGGGGGAGAAAACCAGCGCCAGAGCGCCGAAGAATCCGAAGAAGCCCACCAACAGCGAGAGCGCGGACAGGAGCGCGGCGGTGACGAACACGGGGAGGTCGGTCCTCCACACCGACCGTGCCCGCAGCCGACCGGCCACCCACTGCGGCCAGCTGCGGTCGGCGGGTCGCAGCGGCATCGTCCGGACTCCGCACCACTGCGCCCTGGAGCGGTCCAGTTCGGCCACCACCGGAACCGAGACCGGCGCAGCGAGAACGGAAATCAGGAGAATCGGAAAGGCGGTCGCTGCGACGAATTCGGTCAGCAGCCTCCGGGCAACACGAATCTGCGCCATGATCAACATTTTCGCACAGTTCGGATCGGTCGGGCGGTAGACCCAAGTCTACCTCCAATAGCAGTGCAGGCACCCGTGCACTGCACTGCCCGGCCCTGCTTTCCTTGATTCATGCCATTTTCCACTACCGCTCCCGTGCCGTGCATTCGTTTGCGCGGCCTTCGGACGGAATTCCCCATTCCCGGCCGCCGGGGCGAGACGACGCGCGTCCTGCACGACATCGACCTGGAGATTCCCGAAGGCCGGCTGACCGCCGTCGTCGGCCCCTCCGGTTCGGGCAAGTCGACGCTCCTGCTCTGCACGGCCGGGCTGGAGCGGGCGACCGCGGGGTCCGTCGAGATCCTCGGGACGGACGTCCGCTCACTCAGCCCCCGCAAGCAGGCCGCGTTCCGCAGCGAGAACATCGGCTTCGTCTTCCAGGAGTACAACCTCGTCAGCTCGCTGACGGTCGAGGACAACATCGCCCTCCCGGCGCGGCTCGCCGGCCGCCGGGTGCCCAGGGCGCGGGTCGAGGACGCCATGGCGCGGCTCGGCATCGCCAAGCACGCGCGGCGACGCCCCGACCGCCTCTCCGGTGGCGAGCGCCAGCGCGTCGCGGTGGCCCGGGTGGTGGCGAACCAGCCGCGGATCGTCTTCGCCGACGAGCCGACGGGTGCGCTCGACCTCAAGTCGGGGCATGTGGTGCTCGACTGGCTGCAGGCGCTTCCCGCGCAGGGGAGCACGGTGCTCATGGTCACCCACGACCCTCATGCGGCCGCGCGGGCCGATCAGGTCGTGGTGATGGGGTCCGGGCGGGTACACGCCGTCATCCCCGGTGGCGACTCCCGCGCGGTGGGCGACGCCGTCCTCGCGGCGCAGTCGGCGGACGAGGCGGGCGGGGAGGAGTCGTGATCCGGCTCGTGCTGTCGGACATCCGCCTGCAGGCGTCGATGTGGTGGTGGACGCTCCTGTGCGCCACGGTCGGCGCGGCGTGCTCGGCGGGCTCGGCCATCGCGATGTTCACCGCCGTCTCGGCGGCGCGGGCGGCGGGTGACGCGCGGATGGTCTCCGCGTCGATCGCCCTCGGCGGCAACATCGTCTTCTTCACCGTGCTCGCCGCCGTGGGCATCGTCGCCTCCGCGGTCGGTCTGACGCTGACGACCCAGCGGCGCGAGCACGCCCTGTGGGTGATCCTCGGGATTCCGCGCCACCGGGTCAGGTTCATCCTGCGGACGGAGCTGGTGGTGCTGGGCGCGGTGGCCGGCGCGCTGGCCGCACCGCTCGCCCTGCTGGTCGCGGGTGTCACCCTCGCGCAGTGGAAGGGGACGGGTCTCGAACTGCACGGGGCCTCGGTCGGGTTCCGGTTCTGGTACGTCGGCGTGAGCGTGCTGTTCGGACTGGTTCCGTGCCTGATCGGGGGCTGGGGCGTCACCCGGCGGGCCGCCAGGACGCCGGAGATGCGCGCCTTCCGGGACTTCTCCGATCCCCCGGCGCGGCCGGGCGTCGCCCGCGGTGGCCTCGCCCTGTGCCTGCTCGCCGGTGTGGTCGGGATGTGGGTCCCCGGCCTGGGCCTCGAACTCAAGGGCGGGCTCGCCCAGCGGACGGCCTTCGCGTTCGCCGGGAACCTCTTCCTCGTCTGCCTGCTGCTGCTGATGGGGCCGTGGGTGCTCACCCCGCTGATGAAGCTCTGGACGGCGCTGGTGCCCTCGCGCGGCGTCGCCTGGCACCTTGCCGTGCAGTCGTGCCGGGCCCGCGCGACGAGGAGCGTCACCACGGTGCTGCCCTTCGCGCTCTCCCTGTCGTTCGTCGGCCTCTTCATGGTGATGGGGAAGGTCATGCCCGGAGGCAGCGCCGGGCTGGACAACATCCTGGTCGTGCTGGGCTGGGTCTTCGTCGTGTCCTGGGTCGGGGGCCTCGCCGTGATCGCCCTCGTCGGGCGGGAGCGCGCCCGTGACTCCGCCGTCGTGACGGTGGCCGGTGCGCGGCCGGGCGTGGTCACCCGGTCGATGGTCTACGAGGGGGCGATCTACGCGGGGACGGCGATCGTCTTCGGCGCGCTGTTCGTCGCCGTGTCGAGTCTCACCATCGCCCTGGGAGCCCGGATCGACGTCGTCCGGGTCCTGGCGGGCCTCCCCTGGGCCACGCTCGGGGCGCTCGCCGCCGGGACGCTGGTCACCACCTGCCTCGCGCTGGTCCTGCAGGCGGCCCGGGTGTCGCGCACGGTCGCAGTCCGGGCGCTGCGCTCGTGAACCGGGGTGCGGGAATCCACACCACCATGTTCGTTGACGAAGGAAGAATTCGATGGAACTGACCACGCGCACGCTTCTGGCCTTCGGCGGAGCCGCGCTCCTCGGCCTCGCCGCCACGGCCTGCACCACGGACGGCGCATCGGCCGACGCGACCGTGGAATCGAAGTCCTTCGACTTCGCCGGCGGCAGCCTGACCGTCAAGTCCGGTTCCGCCGACCTCGCGCTGGTGGCCGCCGACATCGAGGGCGTTCAGGTGGAACGACGGGTCAGCGGCAGGAAGGTTGGCGGGGAGGTGGGGTCCGGCTGGCAGCTCGAAGGGGGCACGCTCACACTCTCGCTGGACTGCACGGGGATCTCGGTGGACTGCAGCGCGAAGTACACCGTGAAGGTGCCGCGCGCGGTCGCCGTCACCGCCGAGAGCGGCAAGGGGCGCATCGAGGCCACCGGCTTCACCGCGGACTTCTCGGCCAGGACCGCCGGCGGCGACGTCCGGTTGTCGGACCTCCACGGAGCCAAGCTGGCCCTGGAAGGCGGCGACGGAAGCATCGAGGGCGACGGGATCTCCGCCCGGTCCGTCAGCGTCACGTCGCGGAACGGCAACGTCGACCTGGGCCTGGCCGCCGTGCCCGACCTGGTCGACGTGCAGAGCAGGGACGGCAACGTCGAGCTGGGCCTGCCGGAATCGAAGTACGCGGTCCGCACGGCCGCGAAGAAGGGCGACGTCACCGTGAACGTCGCGAAGGACGACGCGAGCGGCCATTCCGTGGCCGTCCGGACCCGCAACGGCAGCATCGCCATCGGCAAGGGCGGGCAGTCCTAGCCGCCGCGCAGCAACCAGGCCGGAAGCGTTCGATCGAGCGCGAAAGTCGAACAGGAAAGAACGAATGTCAAGCAACTCCCTCTCCGGAATCAGGACACCTCGGGTACGGCGGCGTACAGCCCTGGCGCTCGCCGCTTCGATGACGGCTGCCGTGGCGATGACGGCGTGCTCCCACAACTCCGCGGACAACTCAGCCTCTCCGGCACCGGGTGCTACACGGGTAAGCGCCGACCTGCAGAAGCTCATGAGTACCGCGCCGTGGTCGTCGGGCCAGTGGGGCCTGCAGGTCGCCGATCTGCAGACGGGGAAGGTCGTCCAATCCAAGGGCGCCGATTCTCAGTTCATGACCGGTTCGACGGCCAAGACCTTCGCGGTCAGTGCCGCGCTCGATGTCCTGGGTGACGACCATCGCTTCCGTACGCCCGTGGTGCATTCGGGTACGGTCTCCGCGGACGGGCGGCTCTCCGGCGATCTCATCCTGGTCGGGAGCGGCGATCTGGCACTCGGTGGGCGGACCACCGCGTCAGGCGGACTGGACGTCCCCGACTTCGACCACTATGACGCCAACGCCGTACCCGGCATGGCGGCCATCACCGAAGAGGATCCGCTGGCGGGTGTCAACGAGCTGGCTCGACAGGTCGCGGCCAGTGGAGTCCGCCATGTCGACGGCGACGTGGTGATCGACAACCGACTCTGGGACCCGGTGTCGATCGGCGGGGTGCCGGTCACTCCGACCATCGTCAACGACAACCTGATCGACGTGCTCATCACGCCGGGCGCACCCGGCGAGCCGGCCAAGGTCGACTGGCGCCCGAAGACGGCCGCCTTCGGCGTCGACGCGCAGGTGACGACCACGCCCGCCGGAAGCAAGCCGACGGTGACGACCGAAAGCGTGAGTCCTGGTCACATTCGGGTGCGAGGTTCCGTGCCCGCGGACGTGAAGGCTCCCTTCGTGACGACCTACCAGGTTCCCGACCCGGCGGCGTTCGCCCGCACC
Organism: Kitasatospora sp. HPM-01-4; assembly: GCF_051374625.1. Taxonomy (NCBI): domain Bacteria; kingdom Bacillati; phylum Actinomycetota; class Actinomycetes; order Kitasatosporales; family Streptomycetaceae; genus Kitasatospora; species Kitasatospora sp. HPM-01-4. The sequence continues at coordinate 993,153 of NZ_JBPQGP010000005.1, forward strand.
GTCCTCATCGAGGCACTCGCCAGAAACGGCGTCAGCGTATCCGCCCCCTCGCTGGGAGCGAACCCCGACAGCAAGCTTCCTCCGTCGGCGGAAGTGAGCTCGCTGCCCGTATCGGCGACCTACACTTCTCCGCCCTTCAAGGAGTACGCAAAGCTGATCAACAAGGTCAGCCACAATCTCGGGGCGAACCTTCTGCCGCCGCTGATGGCAGCACACAACGGGCAACGAACCTATGCGGACGGCATGAAGATCGAGAAGGAGTTCCTCGCTCACGCAGGTGTGGATCCGAATTCAGTGAGCCTCGTCGATGCCCAGGGCCTCCCCGGCGACAAGGCGACGCCGACTGCCCAGGTGGCGCTGCTGCGGCACCTGGCACGACAGGACGACTTCGACGTCTTCTACGACTCCATGCCGAGCATGGGCGTCGACGGTTCGCTTGCCGACGTCATCGAGCGCACCGATCCCGCCGCAGGACACATCCGTGCGAAGACTGGCACCCTGGTCAGTTCCTACCAGGGCAAGCTGGCTCTCGGCACGAAGGCACTCGCAGGCTATATCGATGCGAAGGACGGCCGCCGCTACGCCTTCGCGATCTACGTGAACAACATTCCGGTGCCCAGTGACTCCGTGAGCGATGCCATCGACCTCGCGCTCAAGGCCAACAAGCAACTGGGAGCGATGGCCGCCACCATCTACAAGTCACCCAAGGCGTGATGGGCAGCCCGAGCAGGTGATCGATTCAGCAGCCGGAGACCAACGCCGTTGCGTTTACCGGCGGCGGCCTGCAGAGGAGCGCACGAGGAACTGTGCGCCGGTCGCGGTCACCTCGCGCAGGAACTCCACCGCATCGAAGGCGGCGTCCCCGAGTAGCGGCATCGAGTCGTTCAGGCAGCTCAGCAGGCGGCGGGCGTAGGGAAGTTCGCCCTCCAGAGGTCCCGTTCCTCGTCGTCAGGGACTTGACCAGCCGCCGAACAGCCAAACGCAACGGCGTTGATCTGGAAGTTCACTGAAAATCACGGGTTCTGGCCCTGCGTCACTCGGCGTGGGGCCAGACTGCTGGTGTGCGGGGACAGTGGGTGGGGAACTGGTCGGGCTGGATGTCTGGGAGACCTGCCGGGAGCTGATCCCGGTGGGGAGCGTGTTCGCGTTCCTGGCCGAGCACCGGGAGACGCTGTTCCCGGGGTCGATGTTCGCGGACATGTACCCGTCGACGAACGGGCGGCCGCAGGCGCAGCGGCAGCGGGTGCGGCAACCGGTTCGGGCGCAGCAGCAACGGGTGCAGCGGCCTCGGCCGCCGCTGCTTCGCGGGCCTTGGCCTTGGCGCGGTCGACCTTGCTGCGGCACGAGCGGGAGCAGTACTGCTTCGGTCGGCCGGTGGGGCCCTTCGGCGCCGGGTACATCGCCCGGCTGATGCCAAGGTCAGCGGCGAGGTCGTGGACCTCTACCTCGCCGCCGCTCTCGTCACACTCCGCATGCTGATCCGACGCTCAAGGTCATCGCGCACCTCCCTGACGAACTCGCCGTTCCGCTCAGAGAGTTGCGCGATGGCTGCCCGATGACCAGGGCTGCTCCAGGATCCCTGCTGCACCACTCCCCCGGACGCCATCCAGACCTACCGTCCGGGCCGACACCCAGCAGCTCGGCAGCGCTCGGGCCCTCGTCAGTCGGCCGCCGCGGCGCCGTCCACCCGGATCAGGCCGAGATCGGCCATGGCCTCCGCAAAAGCCGGGCCGTCCGTCTTGCTCCAGTCGGGGTCGTAGTAGGGGAACCGCTCGGCATCGTACTCGTGGCCAGCCTGCAGGAAGAGGTCGATGTAGTCGTGGGCGGCCCGCCGCTCGACTTCGGTCTCCGGGACCGCGACGTACGACACACTCCACTGCGTCCGGAGCCTTCCGAACAGGGACGCGTGCCAGAGTCGCACGTCGAACACGATGAGGTCGCCCGGACCGCAGTCCAGGCTCGTCCCCGGCCACCAGTCGGCCTCACCGGCTTCGTCCAGGGGGCTGCCCGCCGGCCAAGCCGCCCGGTAGTCGGCGAGCTGGTCGCTGAACTCGTCGCGATGAGAGCCCGGAATCACTTGGAGCGCGCCGGAGTCCGCGGTCAACGGACTGAAATAGGTGATCATCTTCACCGCGCGCAGCACAGGATCAGCGGCGTCCCGATGCCATGGGGAGGCGTCGTTGTAGAGCATCCCCTTGGCCGGCTTGGGCATGACCGGGCCGTCGAGCAGGGCCTTACCGAGCTCGACCAGACGGGGTCCGGCGACAAGACGCCGGCTCGTGGCGCTGCCCTCCCCCATCAACGGCAGGTAGTACCCCATGGAGCCGGTGACCACGTCGGGGATCTCGGTGGGCAGATCGTAGGCACTGGCGAGTTGCGCCGTCACCTCGGCTTCGAGGGAGGCGACGGTTCCGGCGTCGAAGAAGCCTTCCAGTTTGAGGAAGCCGAACTGCCGGTAGGAGGAGAGCTGGCGGGGGGAGAGAACGTGCTGGGTCACGACGACACCTCTGATGTCACGACCGATGCGGCCGACGTGGATGGGGCGGCCGACGTCGCGTCCGGTACAGGCGATTCCGGCTTTCGGTACTCCGGCGTGGACATGCCGCCCAGCCGGTATCTCAGGGTCGGCGTCTCGGTGCATCCGACGGGGATGTCCAGCCGGCGGATCTGTTCCAGCAGGATGTCATCCTCGCCGACCCGCGCCTGTATCTCCGCTTCGCTCCGGGCGCGCCGGAATGTCAGCAGGCGCAACAGATCGCGGCGCAGCAGCCATGCCCCCATGTCGACCATGCCGTTCAGGCCCGCCGCGGGGATCACGGCGCGGTCCCGGACGATCGGGCTGCCGGGTTCCAGCACCCGGACCGCGGACAGCTGCTCGAACAGCTCGGCGGCGGCCTCAGAGGGCGGCAGCCATGGGAAACGGTCCACGGTGGCGGGCGAGCCGGAATGATCGATCAAGGTCCGCCACGAGTGCGCCGCCGGATAGCCCGCGTCGGCGACGGCCAGCAGGCTGGACAAGTGGTCGGGGTCCCATTCGTTGTCGTCGTCGAGGAAGGCGATGAAGTCCCCGGTACACCCGGCGGCCGCCAGCTCCCGGAGGGCCGCGATCCGCGCGAAGGGCTCGTTCGGCAGCATGCCGTCGGCGCCCAGGGTGACCACGGCACAGCCCGTGTCCGCGACGGCCGCCGGGACCCGGTCCGCGTCCACCCACACCGTCAGCCTGACCTCGGCATCGACATCCTGCTTCGCCACGCCGACCAGGGCTGCTTCCAGGGTGTCCCGATCTCCCCTGGTGACCATGACGACCTCGATGGTCGGACGGTCCCGCGGCAGTGCGGGCCGCAGAGCGGCCGGCTCCCGGTCGAGTCCCCGGAGCGTGGCCGCCAGATGGACCAGCCGGGACTCGTCGGCGAGGAAGGCGTGGTGCGGCACCACCACGTATTCGCGGTGCCAGGTCCGGGAGTGGGGCAGCGGTACTTCGGGGGCCCGCAGGGCGGCGTACTGCTTGATGGTCTCCGGCAGGTACAGCGGCCCTTCGACGACCGGCGGGTACACCGAGTCGAGGATCAGGCCGGTCTGCTCCTCCACGGCCGCTATCACCTCGGCCGGACCACCGACACCGGCCGGGACGCGCACCGCGACGCCGTAGAACGCTCCGCCGGCGACGGCGCTCCGGTCGGCGGCCATCGACCACCGGCTCCCGTCGAGGGCCCCGGCCAGGATCGCGGCTCCCTCCGAACGGCGCCGCGCCTGCCGGTCGAACCTGGCCAGCTGGTCGACGAGCAGCGCCGCGGCGAACTCGGGCGGCGAGTGGTTGGCCCCGTGGAGCAGGTGCGCCGGTTCCAGCTCGTTGGCAGAGGTGCGCGACACCGCATCGGTGCGCCGGCGCGAGTCCATGACCAGCGACTCCAGCCGGGCCGCCGTCTCCGGGTCGTCGGTGAGGACCGCGCCGCCCTCGCCGCTGGTGATGATCTTCGTGGCCTGGAGGCTCAGAATGGAGACGTCGCCGAGCGAGCCGATCCTGCGTCCGTCGGCGGTCGCCCCGAACTGGGCGTGCGAAGCGTCCTCGACCACCGGCACCCCGGGGAACCGCGCCCGGGCCGCATCCACGTCGAAGTGCTGCGCGTACAGATGGATGCCGAGGATCGCCGACGGCGTCTCGGCCAGGGTCGCGACGTCGCCGCACGGCGATTCGGGGGTGGCGTCGAAGAACACGGGCGTGGCTCCGACGCGCAACACCGAGGTGGCGCAGCTGACCCACGTGGTCGCGGTCATGGCCACGGTGTCACCGGGCCCGATACCCAGGGCGTGCAGCGCGGTCACGATCGCGCTCGATCCGCTGGTGACCAGGACACAGTGTCGGCGGCCGGACATCCGCGCCACGGTGGCCGCGGCGGCGACGTTCTGCGACTGCCAGATGCTCTTGCTGCCGCTGACGGCCAGCCGCCCGCTCTGCAGTGCCCTGATCACCGCCCGCTCGGTGTCCTCGTCCGCTTCAGGCCAGCGCGGCCAGCAGGAGACCTTCCGCCCGGACGACGGAGATGGTGCATTGTTCATCGGCGTCAGGTCCTATCCATCTGGATGGTGAATACAGCGCAAGACGTCTGCGTGGGGATGACGATGCGCCGGCCATCGGCGAACTGCCGACCTCGTCGACGTCAATATCGCGATTGACAATCTTCTGCTTGAACTGTGCCGCCGGCCTGCGTCGCAGAGAGTGGCTCCGGCTGGACGGAGCCACTACACCAGCCAGGGATCAACGTCAGATCGACAACGTGTACGCAAGCTGTAGATCCGGAATTGATATTCCATCCATCGGCGGCTGATTGGCTACGGGAAAGCCACCTTCACGACAACAACAGCGGGGACGAAGAGGGATGGACGTACGCCGATACGTGATCGACACCACCGTGTCGACGAGGTCGCGGAGGAATACCAGCGCCTCGCTCCCCGGCCCGCACCGCACGACGGCGTGCCGTGGCCGCGCAATTGCGACCGGCGGCCCGGGAGCGGCGTGCGCTGTCCGGCCGATTCCGACGGCGCCCCGGTCGGCATGCAGCTGGCCTCCCGCCGCGGCGCAACCCTCCGCCTCCGCACAGTCGGCTTCGACCACCGGCGGACCGAGGGCACCTACGCCTGTTTCAACCTCCTCCACGAGCCGGTCATCTGGGGCCTGCGCCACGCCGTCACCCGTTCTGCCTTCGGCAACGGGGCCGGAACCGCTGCACACGGCGGTACGCCGGCCCGCCCCGCTGGCAGAGCACTGCCGGCCGGCGCCGGCCGATCGAACCCGAACGTTCCGAGAAGCTTTGGAGTCCTCACGATGAGCACCCAGACCGGCCGACCCCGCATCGCCGTCGTCGGCGGCGGAAGGATCGGTAGCACCCACGCCCGCAATCTCGTCGAGCTCGGAGCCGACGTCACGGTGGTCGAACCCGACCCGGCACGCGCCGCGGCGCTCTCGGCCGCACTCGGCTGCCGCGTCGTCCCGGATGCGGCCGGACTGCCCGATGCGGACGGGGCCGTGGTGTGCACGCCGACCGATACCCATGCGACCGTGGTCGCCGGCCTGCTGCCACTCGGGATCCCGGTGTTGCTGGAGAAGCCGTGCACGGCACAGCCGGAGGCCAGCGCACGCCTCGGCGCGCTCGCCGAAGAGGCCGGGGTGCCCCTGCGGATCGGCTTCCAACGTCGGTTCTCCCCGGAGTACGCCGTACTGCGACGGGAGTACCGCGCCCAGCCCGACCAGTTCGGGTTCGCCGTGTTCACCAGCTTGGACGGGGCCCCGCCGCCCCAGGGGTACCAGGTCGCCGGCGGCAGCCTCGCCTTCGACCTGCAGATCCACGACATCGACCTGGTCCTGTGGCTCTTCGGGTCCGAGGTCGTCGAGGTCTCGGCGTCCCAGAGCGACGCCAGCGGTGCGGCCGACCTCCTGGTGACCACGTTGACGCTGGCCTCCGGGACGGTCTGCTCCGTGGTGAGCAAGCGGGCCAGTCCGGGCGGCTGCCAGGCCTATGCCGAGCTCATCGGCTCCCGCACGCTGCTGGACACCCGGCCGCTCACCGCCCCGGGCCCGCACCCCGATTTCCGGTCCCGGTTCGCCGCGGCGTACCGCGCCGAGATGGCGGCCTTCCTCGCGTTCGTCGAGGGCGGGCCGGACGAGCTGCCGCACTGGCGGGACGCGGTGGCCGCGGAGACGGTCTGCGCCCGGATCGACGAGGCGCTCAGTCCGGCGGGCGCCCACGCCGGGGCATCCGTTGGCTGAGAGCGGGTCGGGTCGGCGCGCGGCCCCCCGCGGGCGTGCGGCCCGGCTCGTGCCGACCGATCCGCTGCACGCCCGCTCGCAGGCCGGCGCGGGTGTCGGATGACAGCACCGGGTATCGCCACGGAATCCCGCGGCTCCGACGCACGACTGGGACGGGACATGTCCAAGGGCCCCTTCACGTTCGACATCATGGGACCGATCCGCACCGCTCTGAACGGCGCCCCGCTCCCCCTGGGCGGCCCGCAGCAGTGCGCGGTCCTCACGCTGCTGCTGATCCGGGCCGGAGAGTCGGTCCCGCTCCACGAGATCAGCGATCTGCTCTGGCAGGACGACCCGCCGGCCACCGCGGCGAACGTCATACACCACCACATCAGTGCGCTGCGACGCATGCTCGAACCGGATCTGGGCCGGCGCGACGCCGGACGCTGGCTGCTGCGCAGCAGCGTCGGCTACCGGCTGGACGTCGATCCGGGCTCCGTCGACCTGCACGTGTTCCGCGGGCTCGTCGAACGCGGCCGCGACCGCGCCGCCCGATCCGACTGGGAGCAGGCGGCGAGTCTGTACCGCGAGGCACTCACGCTGCGGCGGGGCTCCGTAGGCACCGGCAGCCCGCAGAACGTCGTCAGCACCGCCTTGTTCCAGGCCGCCGAGAGCGAGTACGCCAAGGCGGTGGTGGAGGCCGCGCAGATCCACCACTGGATCGGCCACGGGCACTGGATGCTCCCACTGCTCCGGCTGACCGCGGAGCGCTATCCGCTGGACGAACAGCTCCAAGCCGCCCTGGTCCGCGCACTCGGCGCGGCCGGCCGCCAGGTCGAGGCGCTCGACGTCTACCGGCGGATCCGGACCACGCTCTCGGAGGAGCTGGGCATCGAGCCCGGCGACGCGCTGCGCGCCGCCCAGACCGCGGTGTTGCGGCAGAGCGTTCGCACGGACGCCACCGCGGATCCGGAGGACACCACGCCCGCGCCGACCGCCGCGGCCCCGCACTCGCACCCGGCTGCGGCCCTGGCCCCGGCCCCGGCCCCGGCCCAGCTTCCGCCCGGCCTGCCGGTGTTCGTCGGCCGGGACGAGGAGCTGGCCCGGATCCTGGCCCTCGCGGCCGACGCCTCCGGCCAGGTCATCGCGACGATGAACGGTATGGCCGGGATCGGGAAGACCGCGCTGGCCGTGCACGCGGCCCACCTGCTGGCCGAGCGCTTCCCCGACGGGCAGCTCTTCGTGAACCTGCACGGCTTCGACGACTCGGCCGCGGCCCTCGCGCCCGCCGACGCGCTGCGCTGCCTGCTCGAATGCCTCGGCCTGCCGGCCAGGGACCTGCCCTCGACCCTTCCGGGGCTGACCGGCAAATACCGCAGCCTTCTGGCCGACCGCAAGGTCCTGATCGTGCTCGACAACGCCAGGGACGCGCAGCAGGTCCAGCCGTTGCTGCCGTCGGCACCCGGCTGCATGGCCCTCGTCACGAGCCGCAACGTGCTCGAACAGCTGCTGGTCACCCACAACGCCCATCCGGTGTCCGTGCCGCCGTTCAGCGTGGGAGAGGGCCGTGTCGTCCTCGAGCGGCACATCGGGCCGTCCCGGACGGCCGGCCAGGCGCGGGCCCTTGAGGCGATCGTCGAGTCCTGCCGCGGGGTGCCGATCGCCCTGGCGGTCGCGGCCGCACGCGCGTCGTTGAACCCGGGCCGGCCGCTGGAGTCGATCGCGGGAGAGCTGCGGACCGCGGCGAACAGCCTCGACGCCTTCTTCTCCCCGGATCCCGACCTCGACCTGCGCCGCGCCCTGACCTGCTCGTACCGGGTGCTCGACGACGCAACGGCCCGGCTCTTCCGGCGCCTGGGCGAGGGCGCGGACCGCCGTGTCCGGGTCGAGGCCGCAGCCGCGCTCGCCGGGTTGCCGGTGGTGCGCTGCCGGCAGTTGCTGGTCGGCATGGTCGCCGAGTCCCTGATCTCCGAGCCGTCACCGGGCTGCTTCGAGATGCACCGGTTCGTCGCCGACTACGCGCTCGAAGCCGAGCACCGCGTCGAATCGCCTGCGGCACAGGTCGCGCAGGCGGACTGCACGGGCGGCCGCGCCTGGCACCGCGCCGCGCCCGCCCGCCGCCCGGCCCACCGGCTGGCGGCTCCGTCGTCCGGTTGACGCGCTGCGGCAACCGCCTCTCCCGCGCCTGGCGCCGGCCCGAGCCGGCGCCAGGCGCGGCCGCGCGGAGATCCCCGGGCCGCGCCGGAGCGCTGGGCGGACGAAGCACGTCGCACCGGTCCCCTACACGAGCACCGACGCCGCGCGCTGATACGCCGCCACGTCGGCGACGATCGTGGCCAGGTCGTGGCGCGGCCGGTAACCGATCTGCGCGAAGGCCTTGGCGCAGTCGGGCGCGCGGCTGGGCACCTCCTCGAAGCCTGGGCCGTAGGTCTCGTAGGCCTGCTGGTACTCGATATGCACGATCTCGCTCGACGACTGCGTGACGGCGACGACCCGCCGGGCCAGCTCGGCGATGTCCACCTGTTCGAGGCCGCCCAGGTTGAACGTCCCCCCGTGGGCGGTCTCGTCCTCGAGCAGCGCGACGAGCGCCGGGACGATGTCGAGCACGTGGCAGAAGCAGCGCCGCTGCGCCCCGCCTCCGTAGACCGTCAGCGGATCGCCCGCCAGCGCCTGGCCGACGAACCGCGGGACGACCATGCCGTAGCGTCCGGTCTGCCGCGGCCCCACCGTGTTGAACAGCCGCACCGTGACCGCCCGCAGCGCGTGCTTGGCCACGTAGCCGTAGGTCAGCGACTCCGCGACAGCTTTGGCCTGCGCATACGTCCAGCGGCTCAGCTGGGGCGGGCCCAGGATCTGGTCGTCCTGCTCGGTCAGCCGCGGCTTGCTGTTCTTGCCGTACACCTCGCTGCTCGACGCCATCAGGATCGGCACGTCGTGTTCGTGCGCGGCGGCGAGGACGCTCTCGGCGCCGCGGATGTTGGTCCGCAGTCCGCCGAGCGGGTCCTCGAGGATGTTGAACACCCCGACCAGGGCGCCGAGGTGGAACACCCGGTCAACCGTGGCGACCTCGCGCCGCACCAGTGCCTCGTCGCAGACGGAGCCGGTGACGGTGCGCAGGCGCGGGTGCCTGCGCACCGACGCCAGATTGGCCATGCTCCCGGTGGTCAGGTTGTCGAGGACGACGACGTCGTCCCCGGCCGCCAGCAGGTGTTCGGTCAGATGGGAGCCGATGAATCCGGCTCCTCCGGTCACGAGGCTTCTCATCGCGGAACAAGTTCCTCACCCGCGGGCACGCCCACATCGGTCAGTTCGGTCATCGGCCAGGGAATCGGTGTGCAGCGGAACGCCGCCGGTCCGGAGGTGCCGGCCTCGTCCTCGGTCAGGTCGAACTGGTGCAGTTCCCGGCGGAGCGGTGTGGTGAACTCCCAGTACGGGCGGTCGTACGCCGCCAGCGCCTCGCTCAGTTCGGGGTCCGGCGCGGGCACCGGCGCGGTGCTCACGCCGGACAGGACGAACACCTCCCGGCAGACCCGGTCCATCTCGGCCAGCACGCGGCTGAAGGTGCCGTCCGGGAAGTGGCGCCAGTAGTCGGTGATCACGCCGAGCGCGTAGTGCTTCCCGGCACCCGGGAGCCGGGTCCCGAGCAGCCGCAGGCAGCGTCCCGGGCCGTCGGGCAGGTCGGCCGGGTAGCACACGGCGTCCGGGGCGGGCAGGCCCGCCGGCCAGCCCTGCGGCGCGCCGACCAACAGGACGGGGCCGTCCGCGTCCGTGATCCGGCGGGTCAGCCGGTCCAGGGCGGCCAGGCGGCCGCAGTCCGCGGTCGCGGCGTCCAGGCGGTCGGAGAACCGTTCCAGCGCGGGGATCAGGTCGCGGGAGTGGGCGATGTCGTAGCTGCACACCGCCTCGACGTCCAGGCTCGGGTATTCGCGCACGAGGATGTGTTCGTTGCGCCGGTCGCGCACCACCTCGCGGTTCCGGTCGCGCTCGTGCGGCTGGTGCAGGGTGATCGCCGCGGGGGCGAAGACCGTGGGCAGGCCGGCCCGGGCGAGCCGGTAGCCGAGTTCGATGTCCTCGATGCCCTTGACCTCGAACCGCGTGTCGAATCCGCCGACGAGGTCGAAGAACGACTTGGGCACGGCGGCGTTGAGCGTCCAGAAGAACGCCCAGTCGGCCGGGCGGGGCCGGGCCAGCAGCTCGGTGAGGGGATCGTGCAGCGAGGGGGTCCGGGCCAGCCGTGCGAAGACGGCGTCCGGATCGGAGAAGTCCCAGTCCGCTCCGAGCTTCAGTCGCCATGCCGCCGGGGTCAGTTCGCGCCCGGCGCCGTATCCGCAGACAGCGACCGGGCCACCGGCCTGGGCGTCGAGGTGGGCGCGCAGCAGGTCCGGGTGGCACAGGCAGTCGGCGTCGAGCAGGACCAGCAGCCCGCCGCGCGCCGCCGCCGCGCCCGTGTTGCGGGCCGCGCCCGCGCCCCGGGCGCGCTCGTGCCGCAGCAGCCTGATCCGGTCACCGTCGGCGAACTGCGCGACGGTCTCACCAACCGGCTCGTCGGACCCGTCGTCCACCACGATGATCTCGAAAGCACCCGGGTCCAGGGTCTGGCGCCGCAGGCTGGCCAGGCAGTGCCGCAGGGCTCGCGTCCGGTTGTGGGCGGGGATGACGACGGTGATTTCGGGTTCTGCCATGCCTGGGGTTCCTTCCGGTCGGGGCCGTCGGCTCCTCTCGGAGCCGGTCGGCGTCGGCGGCGCGGGCCGGGCCGTGCGTGTCGGACACGACACCGGCCCGGGCTCGGATCAGGTCGATCCCGTCCGATGGCTACAGGACGGTCCGGTGGACTTCGAACGCCTCCGCGTGCCGCACGCCGATCGCGGCACCACGCAGAGTGGCGAGCGCCGCGATCGACTCCTCGCTGCGGATGTGCGGAGCGGGCCGGTGCTGGGACCGGTAGGCCCGCATCGCCGCCAGCTTGGCGTCCAGACGGCCGGTGATGTCGGCGTACGCGGTGGACAGCGGCAGCGGCTCGGACGCCCACTGGATCTTGGACGACTCGTAGCTCATCACATGCGGGACGAGCCACTTGCCGAACTGGGAGCCGATCGGCCGGGCCGCGGCGAAGCCGGCGGCGAAGGTGGCCGCATGGTCCTGGTCGTAGTCCCGGCCGCTGGGCAGCAGCAGCAGGTCCGGGCGGAGCCGGTCCATCTGCTCCTGGAACAGGTCGACCAGTTCCCTGCGGGGAAGCGTGTCGAGCCGCTCGTTGAGCTGCCGGTCGCCGTGGACGACGGTGTAGCCGAAGCCGAGCAGCGCACTGACCTGTTCGATCTCGTCAAGCCGCGCCTGGTAGGTGACCGGCTCGTCCAGCCCGTAGTGCGCCATCCCGTCCACCGACAGGTACACCACGTGCACCTCGCCGCCTGCCGCGGACACCGAGGACAGCAGCCCTCCGCAGCCGAGCACCTCGTCGTCCGCGTGCGGCGAGAGCACCAGCACGCTATCGAAATTCCTCACGGTTCCGGCTCCTTTCCTTGTCGCTGTCGCCCGGCCACGCCCGCGTTCCGGAGGGGTCGCCGTCAGGGCTCCCGGTGCCGTCGGCGGCGTCGGCGAGCAGCGTTCTGATCGATGTGGTCGACACGAACGGGAGGCCGGCCAGGGCGGCGAGGGGCTCGGGCCCCACGGCGGCGAGCGCGGCCAGGTCCTCGAAGGTCGGCGGCGTGTCCGGCTCGTCGGTCAGCGCGTCCCAGGCGCGCAGCCGGCGCCCGAGCTCGACCACCGGCTCCGGGCCGGGGCCCACCGCCGCGACGGCGTGGGCCCGCAGGGCCGCGGGCGTCTCGGGTGTCCCGGTGGAGAGCGCCCCGACGGCGTGCATGTGGTCGAGCACCGCGACCAGCCGCCGCCGTGACTCCTCGTCGACCCGCGCGTCGCGGGGTCGGCCGAGCAGCGCGGCCACGTCGTACGGCACCGGCAGCGCGGCCGGATCCGGGTCCGGCCGGCGCCGCCAGTACGGCGGGGTGAGGTGGTAGAGCTCTGCGAGGTGCCGGCGCAACCGCGGCCAGGGGTACTCGTCGAGCACGCACCGGACCTCGACGGTGTCACCGGGCGGCTCGGGCCGGTACACCTGGACCCCGTCGCGGGCGGCCAGCACCGTCTGGTCGCTCACCGTGCAGCCGTCGCCGGCCGGCACCCACGCCCGGGGCGACGGCGTGTGCCGGTCGGCGGTGACGGTCAGCACGACGTCGGCGGCGAACGCCGCGGCGCGGGTCCACCACTCCGCCGCGTCCAGGCTCGCGTCACCGTGCCGGTACTCGATCGAGTCGCCGGCCCGGCCGACCGACCTGGCGATCTTGAGCGCCGGGTGCTCCAAGCGGCGCTTGAGGTCGTCCCGCAGCTGTCTGATCCGGGTCGCGTCCACCGGCGGCGGCCCGGGCAGCGGCTGGCAGAACCGCGTGCCCCGGTGCGCCTCGGCCCGGATCGAGGTGCCCAGGCGGAAGTGCAGCCACTGCCGGGCCTGGAAGCGGGCCAGGTGGCCGGCGTGCAGGGCGGTGTCGGTGCCGAAGGGGACCCCGACGTGGACGTGGCCACCGGCCCGGACGCTGGTGTAGCCGCCGCAATCGCGGATGATCGCGCACACCGCGACGAGGTCTTCGTACGCCTGCGGGGTGTCCCGCAGGATCGGCGAGACGACTTCGCCGTCCCCCTCGGCCTCCTCCAGCTCGACCCGCCAGGTACGGCGGTCCTCGCTGTAGGGCTCGGCACCGTCGGGCCCTCGGTCGGCGCCGTGCTGCCGCACCCGGGCGTCACGGGCGAGCCCGCGTGCCCGCAGCAGCGCGGCGATCGCGTCGATCTGCGGGGTGCTGAGCAGCGTTCCGTCCGCCGCCCGGGCACCGCGGCCGGCGTGGAACTCGATCTCCACGCCGCGGGTGACCAGCCTCCCGACGCCGCCGAGCAGCCGCCGGTACTCGGTCTCCAGCGGCGGCAGCCCGGCCCGCAGCCGGCGGGCCACCCGGTGCGCCGCCTCGTCGAACAGCCGGTGGTCGCCCAGGTAGGCGGAGGTCGGCCCGGCGGGCAGCAGCCGGCGCAGCTGATCGCGCACCTCTGCCGTCGTCATCATGGCCGACCGGCCGTCGGCCGGCTCCAGATGCGGCGGCAGGCCGCGGGGCAGCAGCCGGTCCTGGTGATCGGCGAACCTGGGGACGGCGCTGGCGTGCGGCGGGTGGGACCGCCACGCGTCGGCCCGTTCGTCGGCGCCGTCCGCCCACTTGAGCCGGACGCCGCGGCGCAGGTCCGCGACGACGTAGCCAGGCGCGGGCACGTGCACGGATTCGCCCAACCGCGCCGCCAGTTCGGCTGCCCACCCCGGCTCCACACCGGAGGCGGCCAGGCACACCTCGAAGCCCGCGTAGCCGTGCTCACGGAGCAGCGCGGCCACCTCGCCCGGTGCCGGAAGCGGTGCGCCGTCCCGCAGGGTGACCAGGCACAGGCCTTCGGGTCCGGTCACGCCGTGCACCTCGATTCCGGGCACCGGGCCGGCCTGCCCCTGCGCCACGGTCACTCCGATCCGCGCAGCACGCCCCAGGTGTGGTGGACACACCTGACTCCGCCGTGGATCCGGACGGTGAACCCGCGCTCCCGGGCCCCCGTGCACAGCAGCCCGTCCCAGCCCATCGTCTCCTCCCAGTCGAACAACACCGGTGTCTGCGAGACGACGGCGTTGGCCCACACGGTGCAGGCGCCGCCGACGCAGCCCACGTCGAGTGGCTCGTCCGGCAGTTCCTCCCACGGGATCGGCGCGCCCCAGCCGCCCTCGGGCCCTGCCTTGCCGCCGCAGACGTAGCGCCCCTCGACCCGGTCCCAGGCCGCAGAGATCGCCGCGAGCGGCGTGCCGCTCGGGCGCGAGTACTCCTCGACGAGCCGGCGCACGGCGTCGGCCGGCGGGTCGATGTCGTCCTCGAGCGTCAGGATCAGGTCCTCCTTGATCCTCGGCAGGACCGAGGCGTAGAGGCGGGCCACGTGCAGATTCCGCTCCCGCTTCAGGTACCACTCGTCCGGCGACGGCTGGTACACGGTGCCGTCGACGGTGAAGTCGAGGTGCTCGAGCCCACGGGCGGCCTGGATCCCGACGCTTGCGGCCCGCAGCCGCTCGGTGAACTCCGGATCGCGGCTGTTGTCCACCACGTAGAGCGAGGTCCGGGCGGGCAGCTCGGTGTTCAGCAGCACCTCCTCCCACCGGGAGAAGGTGCTCTCGCGCCCGGCGTGCAGCGAGACGATGGCAAGGGAGCGCTTCTGCCAGGCGTCAGCCGTGGCGTCGGCCTCGGACCGCGGCAGCAGCGGTGCCGCGAAGCTGACGGAGCGCCAGCCGGCGGCGGTCAGATCCAGGCAGAGCGCGTGGTCGAGCGACGCGGGCCCGTCGCACCGGTTTGGCCACCATCCCACCAGCTCGGCGGCGGCACGCCGCCAGACCGAGGCCGGCTCGATGCCGTCGGCCACGCGCAGCGCCCAGTAGTCCCGCTCACCGTCCTCGCTGCCGGGTGACAGCACCGCGACGTCGGACGGCGCAGAGCACACGGCCTGCTGGGCGGCCGCGAGCAGACCCGCCGGGACGACCGCGTCGACGAACACCGCCCAGCGGGCGTCCGTCGCGGCCCAGCCCGCGGTGCGGGCCTGCGCCCGGCTCGGCCAGTCACCGGCCAGGACCGTCCAACCTTCGGGCGCCTCGAGGGGGGCCTGAGCGCCGAAGCCGAGCAGGATCCGCTCGGTGGGCGCCGGGACCTGGGCGTCGACCGCGGCCAGCACCGCGCCGAGCCCGCCGGTACCACCGGCGTCCGCCGTGACGATGACGGCGATCTCGGGGGCCGTGGTCACGCCGCGCTCACCGCGAGGTCGGAGAGCACCTTGGCCAGGGCGTCGACGCAGTCCTGGATGTCCTCGGGCTCGGCCGCAGGGTGGACGGGCAGGCAGAACGCCGTGTTCGCGCACAGGTCGGAGTTCGGGCAGGTCTCGTTGGAGGGGTTGCCCGCGAAGATGGGCTGGCGGGTGAGCGGGATCGGGTAGCGGCGCTGCGCGGGGATCCCCGCCTGCTGCAACTCGGAGACCAGCGTGACGACGTCGAGGACGGACGGGTCGGTGGTGAGCCGCAGGGTGTACTTCCACGGCGCGGCCACCCCGCCGGGTACGACCTTCGGCAGCGAGAGGCCGGGCAGCTGCACGAGGCCTTCGTCGAGCAGGGCGCCGTTGCGGCGGCGTGCGGCGACGAAATCGTCGAGCCTGCCCAACTGCACCAGGCCGACGGCCGCCTGCGGCGAGGTCAGCCGGTAGTTGTAGCCGACCACGGCGTGATGGAACAGCCCGGGGCCGGCCGGCACCAGGCCGTGGTCCCGCAGCGTGCGCAGCGAGGCGGCCAGGTCCGCGTCCGCCGTCAGCAGGGCTCCGCCCTCGCCTCCGGTCGTCATCGTCTTGTCCTGCCAGAAGCTGAAGCAGCCGACGTCGCCGACCGAGCCGACACGGCGGCCGTCGACCTCGGCGCCGTGGCCTTGGGCGGTGTCCTCGATGAGCTTGATCCCGTGCCGACGCGCCATCTCCGCCAACTGCCCGACCGGCGCCGGGTAGCCGTTGAGGTGCACGGCGATGACGGCCTTGGTGCGCTCACTGATCTTGGCCTCGGCGTCGGCCGGGTCGATGCAGTAGGTGTCCGGGTCGATGTCCACGAAGACGGGGGTGGCGCCGAGGTAGGCAATGGGAGAGGCGGACCCCACGAAGGTGTAGGCCGGCACCAGGACCTCGTCGCCCGGGCCGATGCCCAGCGCCGCGAGCGCGAGGTGGATGGCGCTGGTGCCGTTGTTCACGGCGATCGCGTGCGGCACCGAATGCCACTGCGCGTAAGCCTCTTCGAACTCGGCGACGTGACGGCCGGAGTTCTGTGACAGCTCGTTGGTCAGCAGGACGGCGGCGGCGGCGTCCACCTCCTGCTTGCCCAGCTGAGGCCACGACGGGAAGTTCTTCGTACGTACGGCGGACACGTCTCTCCCAGCGGGTTCGAAGGTGAGAAGGGAACAGTTCACAACCGGCTCCGTCCCGGCCGCTGAGCTTAGGCACGGGCACTGGCGGAGGAATGAACGCCGTCTGTCGGCGGCGTTCAGAGCGCGGTCAGAGCTTGATCACTGGACTTCCCTAACGTTCTCGCCAAACATCCGAGAGATTGGCGGCTTCGTGGAGCAGGGACTTGCGCCGGTGCCGGAGGGCCCGAGGCGGCCTTACCGGGACCAGTGGGAAGCGGCGGTCGCCGAGGCCTACGCGGACGAGCTCGACGTCGCCGACGTCTCGATCGACACCGCGTTCAGCGCATCCGGCGACGACGAAGCGGCCGACCGCATCGCCGACCGGCTGTTCGAGACGACCCGCGCCCGGCTGCCCCGGGCCGAACTCATCGCCCGCGACACCGTCGAACGGGTCGCCGCGTACCTGCGCGAGCGCGCGCCGTCCGACCGCTGCCTCCAACTGCCGGCCGATTTCGATCCACATGCTCCCTCGCTGTTCTACTTCCACTCCGCTTCCGGCACGGCGATGGCCATCAGGACCCTGCGTTCGGTGCTGCCGGTCCAGTCGGTCGGCGTGCGCGCCGCCGGGCTGGAGGGCGAACGCGAGGTGCCCCGCAGCATCGAGGAGTTCGCCTCGATCTACCTGGAGGAGCTGCTGCGGCTGCCGGCGGAGCAGCCGTATCTGCTGTGCGGCTTCTCGACCGGTGGCGCGATCGCCTTCGAGGTCGCCTGCCGGCTGCTGGCGGAGGGTCGGCGCGTCGCGATGCTCGCCCTCATCGACAGCCAGCCGCCGGACCCCTCGCTCGCCGCGGGGGTGTCCTCGGAGGAGGTGCTGATCGGCGGCAGACTGCAGGAGCTGCTCCGCCGGATCGGCGTCGACGTGCCCTACACCATCACGGTCGGGGACGCGGGCGTCGTCAGCAGCCTGAAGGAGGCCCGCGTGCTCGCGGAGACGGTCGGACCGGAGGTCCTGCGGCGCCAGCTGGAGGTCTTCGCCCGCACCCTGCGCGCCGACCGGTTCTACCACCCCGGCTACTACGCCGGAGACCTGCACTACTTCAACGCCCACATCGCCGACGACCTGGTCGGCAACTGGGAGCCCCACGCCCGGCGCGTCATCCGCCACCGCGTCGAGGCCGACCACCACGAGTACTCGATCTTCCCCGACCCGGGATTCCGCACCGAGTTCGTGGACGCGGTCCGCGACGCCTTGCCAGAAAGGCCGTGACAGGCATGATCGAGAGCACTCCGTCCGCACCGCCCGCGCAGCAGCGTCTGAGCAGCCACGTCGAGTGGACCGAGGCCCGCGTCGAGAACCACGAGCTGAACCTCCGTGAGTTCGAGCAGCGGGCAACGCTCCTGCACAGCCTGCCCCGGGTGCTGTTCGTGGAGCTGACCGAGAACTGCAACCTCTCCTGCCCGATGTGCCGCTCGGCCGGCAAGTTCGACCGCTCCCGCAACATGAGTCAGGAGCTGTTCGACCGGATCGCGCGCGAGTTGTTCCCCACCGCCGAGATCGTGGACCTGCGCGGCTGGGGCGAGAGCACGATTCTGAAGAACTTCCCCCGGTTCGTCGACCAGACCCTCGATTACGGCTGCCGGGTCCGCATGGTGACCAACCTGACGGCGTTCCACGAGGCGACGTGGCGCAAGCTCGTGCGTTCCGGCGCCCTGATCTCGGTGTCCTTCGACGCCGGCGAGCGCGAGACGTTCGGGAAGGTCCGCCGCGGCGCCGACATGAACGTGGTGCTGCGCAACCTGGAGGTGCTGGTCGACGAGGCACACGCCAGCGGAGTGGGCACCGGCAACATCCACCTCAACGTGACCGTGCAGCCCGCGGCACTCGACGAGCTGACCACCATCGCCAAGCATGCTGCACGGCTCGGCGTCGGTATGCACCTCAGCCCGATCACCCTCCCGGACGGGCATCCGGACCAGCTGCTGAACCACCGTCCCGACGTGCTCCGCGCGCTCGCCGAACTGGCGGAGGTGACCGAGTCGACCGAGGTGGACGTTCAGCTCAACACCGCGCTGGACGAGCTGTGGGCCGACGACGACACGGCGAACAAGACCTGCACGCATCCGTGGATGTACCTGTACGTCAACTACCGCGGCGGCGTGGGCTTCTGCGACCACCTGATCGGCTCGCCCGCGGAGCACCATCTGGTCGGCGATCTGAACACCTCCGGCGTGCGCGAGATCTGGAACAACGAGCAGTACCTGTCGTTGCGCGCCCAGCACGGCGCCGGCCGCGAGCACATCGACCCGAAGTTCGAGGACTGCCGTTGGTGCTACCGCAACCGCTACCTGGACTTCGACCACGAGTCGTACCAACCGTACGAGAAGCACCGGACGCGGCTGACCCGCTCCCTGTGCGCGTCCTTCGTGCCCGGTCCGGCGATCGCGCCGCCGGGGAGCCGGCTGCTGCCGTTGTCCGTCCACCCGGCGCCCGCTGCCGAGGGGGACCAGTGACGGCGCCGCGACGGCCCGCGTGGCCGGAGACGGACGAGCGCTCCCACCTGCTTCCGCTGGCCGGCTCCGACTGGGCCGTGTGGCGTGACGTCGTGCTGCGCGGCGCCGGCTTCCCGGTGACCGAGGCGCGCCGGCTCTCGGCGCCCGGCCTGGCGCAGGCCGCCGGTCTTCCGGACCAGGAGTTCGACGAGCTGTGGAAGGCGGAGCTCGAACGGCTGGCCAACTCGCTGCGCGAGGTGGCGGCCGACCCGCGGTTCCGCGAGGCCGTCGCCTGGCAGAACCCCGCCGCGGTGCGCAGCGCCGTGGACAAGGTCGGCCGCCCGGCCGAGCCGGGCCGCACCACAGAGCTCAAGCATCTGCAACTCGTCGCCAACTACCTGCAGCGGTACACGGTCAAGAACGACACCATCGGCTTCTTCGGCCCGGCCGCCTGGGGCCGGTTGACCGAGTCCGACCGGCCCATGGACTGTGCCGGCGGGCCCGGCCTGCTCGCCGAGCGCACGGTCTACTTCGAGAACTGGGCGATCGACACGCTCGCCCGGCGACTGTCCGACCAGCCCGGCATGCGTCCATGGCTGCGGCCGGTGCTCTCCGGCGGGGTGTTCGTGGACGACGACCGGCTCCTGCGTCCTTACCGGGAACCCGTCGAGCTGCCGCCCGGCGTCCTGTCCCTGCTCCGGATGTGCGACGGATCGCGAACCCTCGCCGAGCTGGCGGCGCGGCGGGACACCTCGACGGTCGACTCGATCGTCGAGGAGCTGCGGCCGTGGCTGGACGACGGCGTGGTACGGATGGACCTGAGCGGTCCGATCGAGACGCATCCCGAACGGACGCTGCGGGAACGGCTCGCCCTGGTCGGCGACCGAGAGCCGCGCGAGCGCGCGCTCGCCGCGCTCGACGAGCTGGAGCGCGGCCGGGACGCGGTCGCCGCGGCGGCCGGCCGGCCGGACCAGCTGATGGCCGCCACCGCGGCGCTGGACGAGGCGTTCCTGCGGATCACCGGCAGCGACGCCGTACGCAGGCACGGCGAGATGTACGCCGGGCGGACCCTGGTCTACGAGGACACCAGGCGCGACGTGGGTCTGGAGATCGGACGACCGGTGCAGGCGGCGATCGGCGGGCCGCTCGGCCTGGTGGCCGACAGCGCCCGGTGGTTCGCCGACCGCGCCGGCCGCAACTACCTGGACCTGTTCGGTTCCCTGCTCGACCGGCACAGCCGCGCCACCGGCCGCGACCGCCTTCCGTTGTCCCAGCTGCTGGGGATGGCCACCCGGCAGCTGACGGCCCGCGGCGGGCCGCCGGAGCCGGTGGCAGACGCGGTGTCCCGGCTGCAGGCCAAGTGGGCGCGGATCCTCGAGCTACCGCACGGCGTGCGGCGCCACGAACCGACCGTCGAGTCGATCCGGGACGCGGTCCGCCGGGAGTTCCCCGCGACCGCCCCGTTGTGGTCCGCGGCGCGGCACCACTCCCCCGACCTGATGATCGCCGCGGCCGGGCTGGACGCGGTGCGCCTCGGGCGGTTCACGGCGGTGATGGGCGAGCTGCATCTGGCCACGAACACGCTCGAGGCCCGCCCCTTCGTGGAGCGGCACGCGGACGTCGGCCGGCTGCTCGAAGCCGCGGAGCGCGACCACGCCGGCCGCCGCTGGTATTCGGTGCCCAGCAAGGACTCACCGCTGGTCAACTCCCGCAGCTACCCGGCCGCGCTGCTCTCGCCGCACTTCCGGTACTGGTGCCTGCACGACAGCGACACCGGCGCGCCCGGCCCGGTGTTCCCGTCCGCCGCGTTGGAGGTGTGCCGCGAGGACGGGCGCCTGGTGGTGGTCTCGAAGACCGGCGAGGGACCGTGGGACCTGCTGGAGGTGCTCGCCGAGCAGGTCTCCGCCGCGATCGTGGGCGCTTTCCGCCCGCTGGCGCCGGCCCGGCACCTGCCGCGGATCTCGATCGGCCGCCTGGTGGTCCAACGGGAGGCCTGGAGCTTCGAGCCGGCCGAGCTGGAGTGGGCGTTCGCCAAGACCGCGGCCCGGCGGTTCCGGGAGGCGCAGAAGTTCCGGGAGGCGCACGACATGCCGGTGCGGACTTTCTGCCGCGTGCACACGGAGCGCAAGCCGACCCTGACCGACTTCAGCAGCGTCCTGATGCTCGAGCAGACCGCGCGCGCGGTGCGCCGGGCCGCGGCGGACACCGCCGAACGCCGGAGCGTGACGATCTCGGAGATGCTGCCGGACCTCGGCCAGACCTGGCTGACCGACGCCGCCGGCGCGCCGTACACGGCCGAGCTCCGGATGGTGCTCGTCGACCCGCTCGGCAGCGAGGGAGCCCGGCTGTGACCCCTGCGGCCATCGAGGCGTCCGGGCTCGGCCGGTCGTTTACCG
This sequence comes from Kitasatospora sp. HPM-01-4, assembly GCF_051374625.1. Classification (NCBI taxonomy): domain Bacteria; kingdom Bacillati; phylum Actinomycetota; class Actinomycetes; order Kitasatosporales; family Streptomycetaceae; genus Kitasatospora; species Kitasatospora sp. HPM-01-4. The sequence continues at coordinate 1,014,269 of NZ_JBPQGP010000005.1, forward strand.
TGGCGGAACGGGACGCCGGGCTGCGCTCGGCGGTCGGCGTCCTGGTCCGCCGGCGCAAGCAACAGGTGCACGCTCTGCAGGACGTGGGCATCCGCGTCGAGCCGGGAGAGATCGTCGGCATCCTCGGCGCGAACGGGGCAGGAAAGACCACCCTGCTCAAGCTGCTCTCCGGCCTGCTCCACCCCTCGGCGGGATCGGTGCGCGTACTCGGCCACGATCCGGCCCGGCGCGAGCCGGCCTACCTGCGCCGCATGGCGCTGGTCATGGGCAACCGGTACCAGTTGCAATGGGATCTGCCCGCCGTCGACTCCTTCGAGCTCAACCGGGCGATCTACCGGATCCCCCGCGAGCGTTTCCGGCAGACCAGGGACGAACTGGTCGAACTGCTGGACCTCGGCGACCTGGTGCGCAAGCCGGTACGCAACCTCTCGCTGGGCGAGCGGATGAAGATGGAGCTGGTCGGCTCGCTGCTGCACCGGCCGGAGATGCTGTTCCTGGACGAGCCGACCCTCGGCCTGGATGTCGCCATGCAGCGGCGGATCCGGACGTTCGTCGCCGAATACAACCGGACCCGATCCGCGACCGTGCTGCTGACCAGCCACTACATGGCCGACATCGAAGCGCTCTGCCAACGGGTCGTGGTGGTCCACTGCGGCCGGGTGCTCTACGACGGAGACCTGTCGCGGCTCGGCGAGCGCTTCGCCGCGCACCGCGACATCGAGGTGACGCCGACCGATCCCGGCGTGGACCTGAGCGGGTTCGGCGAGTGCCGGCCCGCTTCCGCCGGGCGGTTGCGGGTCCGGGTCGAGGCGGCACGGGTGCCGGAGGTGACGACCCGGCTGCTGGCCGGGGGTGGGGTCACGGACCTCACGGTGACGCGGCCCGCGATCGAGGACGTCATCGAGCACATCTTCACCTCGGACGCGGTCGACCTGCGGGTCGACGGCGCCGACCCTGCGGGCCGCGGCGCCCCGGCCACGGCGGAGGCTCCATGACGGCCGGGGGCGCGGCGGGCCGCGTGCGGGCGCTGGGCGCCTTCTACGCGGCCGCGGGCCGGCAGTCGATGACCCAGCAGCTGACCTATCGCGCCAGCAGCCTGCTGCTGATGGTCGGCATGCTCACCGAGCCGGTGATCTACCTGGTCGTGTGGTCGGCGATCGCCCGCTCCCAGGGCGGATCCGTCGACGGATACACGCCGGGCACCCTGGCGGCCTACTACATCACCTGGACCCTGGTGCGGAACATGAACGTCGGCTACGCGCCGGCCGGGTTCGAGCACCGGATCACCACCGGCCGGATGTCGGGCCGGATGCTGCTGCCGATCCATCCGATCCACTACGACCTGGCCGGCTTCGGCGGGGCCAAGATCGTCTGGATCGCCCAGTGGCTTCCCGTCGCCGCCGTGCTCGTCCTGCTGTTCCACCCGACGGTGCATCCGACCCCGGCCGGTGTGCTGGTCTTCCTGGTGTCGATCTGGGCGGCGTTCGTCATCCGCTCGCTGTTCCTGTGGCTGATCGGGCTGGTGACGTTCTGGACCACCAGGGCGAGCGCGCTGTTCGAGCTCTACCTCCTGTTCGAGCTGCTGCTGTCCGGACGGCTGGTGCCGCTCACACTGTTGCCGCAGTGGATGCGGAGCGCGGCCGGGTGGTTCCCGTTCGAGTGGACGTTCAGCTTCCCGATCAACGCACTGATCGCCCCCGGCCCGGCCCCGCGGCTCCTGGCAGGGCTGGGCGTCCAGGCGCTGTGGATCGGCGTGGGAGCGCTGCTCGTGGCGGTGGTCTGGCAGCGCGCCGTGCGCCGGTTCACCGGGGCGGGCGCGTGAACATCCGACTGGCCGCGCTGTACCTGCGCCTGCTGCTGCTCAACGAGATGCAGTACCGGGCGAACTTCCTGCTGCGCATCGTCACCTCCGTGCTGTCCCTGGGCACCGCGGTGATCACACTGGCTCTGGTCTTCCGCCAGGTCCAGCGGCTGGACGGCTGGGACCTGGACCAGCTGGTGGTCCTGGCCGGCGTCTACACCACCCTCAGCGGCTTCACCCAGATGCTGGTGATGCCCAACGCACTGGCCTTGTTGACGGACATTCAGGAGGGCACCCTCGACGCGGTGCTGCTCAAGCCCGCCGGTGCCCTGCTGGCCGTCAGCGTGCGCTCTTCGAAGGTGTGGCAGGGGCTGGACGTGGCGATCGGCCTGGCCACGACGGCGACCGGTGCGGTGCTCTCCGGCGGCGTGGACCTGTCGGCGGTCCCGGTCTTCGCCGTCACGCTGCTGTGCGGGGCCGCGCTGATCTACAGCTTCCTGATGTCGATCGCCATCAGCGCGTTCTGGTTCGTGAAGCTGGACAACGTCGCCGAACTGTTCTCGGGCCTGTTCCAGGCGGCACGCTGGCCGGTCGGCCTCTACCCCGGGTGGATGCGGATCGGGCTCACGGTCCTGATCCCGATCGGCCTGGCCGTCACGCTGCCCGCCGAAGTCCTCACCTCCCGGGCGACCGGGGCGGGCCCGGCCGCGTTGGCCGCATTCGCCGCCGCCGGCCTCGCCTTCACCCGGTTCCTGTGGCGGCGCGGTCTGCGGCGCTACTCGGGTGCCTCAGCCTAAAACCTCGTACGGAGATCCTGTGGACATCAGCCTCTTCTACTTCGCCGACGACGCGTCGCGCACCGACCAGGGACGCTACGACCTGCTGCTCGACGGGGCCCGGCTGGCCGACGACGCGGGTCTGCACGCGGTGTGGACACCGGAGCGGCACTTCCATCCCTTCGGGGGTCTCTACGCCAACCCGGCGGTCACCGGCGCGGCGGTCGCGGCCGTCACCCGCCGGGTCGGGGTGCGGGCCGGGAGCGTCGTGCTGCCGCTGCACGATCCGATCCGCGTCGCGGAGGAGTGGGCCATGGTGGACAACCTGTCGAACGGGCGCGCCGCGCTCGCTTTCGCGTCCGGCTGGCATGCGGTGGACTTCGCCCTGACCCCCGAACCCGAGACCGCCTACCGGGAGCGCAAGACCACGCTGGCGCAGCACATCGAGGTGGTGCGCAGGCTGTGGGCCGGCGAGGAGGTCATCCGGCTGGACGGCGGCGGCGAGCGGGTCGGCGTCCGGATCTATCCCGCACCGGTGCAGCCGGACCTGCCGTTCTGGATCACGAGCTCCGGCCGCCCGGACACGTTCCGGCTGGCCGGTGAACTGGGCGGCAATCTGTTGACCCACCTGCTCGGCCAGCGCCCGGACGTGCTGAAGCGGAACATCGCGCTCTACCGGGAGACCCTGGCCGCCCGGCACGGAAGCTCGGCGCGCGGCCGGGTCACGCTGATGCTGCACACCCTGCTCGGCCGCTCCGACGCCGAGGTGCTGGAGCTGATCCGGGAGCCGTTCAGCGGCTACCTGGCCAGCTCTCTGGACCTGACCGGCACGTCCGGGCCGACCGTCGAAGGCATCGACGAGCTGACCGAGGCGGACCGCGAAGCCCTGCTGCGCCGGGCCTTCGACCGTTACTCGCGCGACAGCGGCCTGTTCGGGTCCCCGGACACCGCGCGCCGCACACTCCGGTCCTTCGAGGACATGGGGGTCGACGAGGTGGCCTGCCTGATCGACTTCGGTGTCGAGCCCGAGGCCGTGCTGAGCGGTCTTCACCGGATCGCCGACCTGGCCCGTGAGCACGCCTGAAGTTCCCGAACGAGAAACGAGAAGACCGATGACACTGCACGAACTCGTCGCCGCGGCGGCCCGGCGCGACCCGCAGGCACCGGCGGTGATCACCTCGCACCGCACGCTCAGCTACACCGAGCTGGACGGCCTGGCCGAGGCCGTGGCCGAACGGCTGCGCGGATCGGTGCGCCCCGAAGAACTGGTCGCCGTGGCCCTGGACAAGGGCTGGGAGCAGATCGTCGCGGTACTGGGCGTCCTGAAGGCGGGGGCGGCCTACCTGCCGCTCTCCGCCGACCTGCCCGAGGCCCGGCTCCGGCAGCTGGTCGAGCTCGGCCGCTGCTCCCATGTGCTCACGCAGGCCTCGCTGCTGACGTCCGCGGCCTGGCCCGCGGACGCGGCCGTCTCCACCCTGGAGGGCATCGACCGCGCGCCGGCCGGACCGGCCGCGGGCACCCGGGACAGCCTGGCCTACGTCATGTTCACGTCGGGCTCGACCGGCACGCCCAAGGGCGTGATGGTGGAGCACGGCGGCGTCGCGGACACCGTGCTGGAGATCAACCGGCGCTTCGGCGTCGGGCCGCGGGACCGCTCCCTCGCGCTGACCTCGCTCAGCTTCGACCTGTCGGTCTACGAGATCTTCGGTCCCCTGGCCGCCGGCGGCGCGGTCGTCGTACCGGACCCGGAGCGTGCGGGCGACCCGGCGCACTGGGCCGAGCTCATGGAGCGGCACGGGGTCAGCCTCTGGCACACGGTGCCGGCGCTGCTGGAGATGCTCGTGTCCTGGCTGGGCGAATCAGGCACGCCGGCTCCCGGGCCGCTGCGCCTCGCAGTGCTCAGCGGTGACTGGATCCCGGTGGGCCTGCCGGACCGGGTGCGCGACCGGTACCCCGCGGCCCGCGTGGTGAGCATGGGCGGCGCGACCGAGACGTCGATCAACTCCCTCATCTACGAGATCGGCGACGTCGACCCGTCCTGGACCAGCATCCCCTACGGCGACCCGCTGCCGGGCGAGGGCTGCCTCCTTCTCGACGACTCGCTCGCGCCGGTCCCGGCCGGGACTGCCGGCGAGCTCTGCATCACCGGCACCGGTCTCGCCCGGGGCTACTGGGACGACCCGCGGCAGACCGAGGCCGCCTTCGTCCGGCACTCCGAGCTCGGCGTGCGCATGTACCGCACCGGTGACCGGGCCCGGGTCCGCCCCGACGGCACGCTGGAGTTCCTCGGGCGAAGCGACCTGCAGGTCAAGATCCACGGATTCCGGGTCGAGCTCGGCGAGATCGAGGCCGCGTTGCGCGGCGCCGCAGATGTCGACCAGGCGGTCGCCGTCGCGCTCGGCCCGAAGACGGCGCGCGACCGCGTCGTCGCCTTCGTCACCCCCGGCCCGCACGCCGTGCCCGACGAGGCGGCGATCACCGCCGAGCTCGCCGCACGGCTGCCCGGCCACCTCGTCCCGCAGCGGATCCACGTGGTCGCGGCACTCCCGCTCACCGCGAACGGGAAGGTCGACCGGGCCGCGCTCGCCGCGACGGCCGCGGCGCGGACCGGCCCGGACGCCGAGCCGCCGCGGCCCGGTACCGAACAGCAGCTCGCGGACATCCTCACCGAACTGCTCGGCCGCCCCGTCGCCGACCGCTCGGCCGACTTCTTCGAGCTCGGCGGCAACTCGCTGCTGTCCGTCCAGTTCGTCACCCGGCTGCGTCGGCGGCTCGGGCTCGACATCCCCCTGGGCCTGCCGCTCCGGCGGCGCACGATCGCCGGGATGGCCGAGGCGCTCGCCGGCCTGCCCGCCGTGCGCGAGGCCGCGGAGCCGAGGCTGGCTCCGCGCGCCGACACCGGGCCGGCACCGGTCTCCTTCGGCCAGGAGCAGGTGATGTTCCTCGACCAGCTGGCCGGGGGCGACCGCGCCTACCACTTCCAATGCGTCGTCCGCTTCCGCGGCGAGCTCCGGCCGGACCTCGTCCAGCGGGCCCTGACCGAGGTCACCCGGCGGCACGAGATCCTGCGCACCACCTTCCACCTCACCGAGAGCGGCCCGATCCAGGTGGTGCACGACCCGGCCGAGGTGCCGCTGCACGAACGCGATCTGCGCGGAGCCGCGGACGCCGACCGCGAAGCGGCGCTGACCGCGGCGCTCCGCGCCGAGTTCGACCGCGACTTCGACCTCGCCACCGGCCCGCTGGCCGTGTGGACCCTGATCCGGCTGGCGCAGGACGACTGGGCCCTGGTCGAGACCGAGCACCATCTGGTGCACGACGGCTGGTCGGTCTCGGTGTTCTGGCGGGAGGTCGGCGAGCTCTACTCGGCGTGGGCGGACGGGCGCGAACCCGAGCTCGCCGACCTGCCGGTCCAGTTCGCCGACTACGCCGCCTGGCAGCGGGGGCGCTACGCCGTCCGGCGTGGGCAGGTGCTTCCGTACTGGACGGATCGGCTGGCCGGCGCGGGCACCTTCGACCTGGCCGTGAGCCGACAGCGCCCGCCCAAACAGACCTTCCGCGGCACGGCTATCCGGGTCGCGGTGCCCGACGACCTCTATGCCCGGCTGCGCGAGTGCGGGCGGGACGAGGGCGTGTCGCTGTTCGTCGTCATGTTCGCCGGGTTCGCCGTGCTGATGAACCGTTACAGCGGGGCCCGCGACCTGACCATCGGCTCCTGGCTGGCCAACCGCGACAGCCCGGAGACCGAGAACCTGCTCGGCATGCTGGTCAACATGGTCGGCATGCGGCTGCGGTTGGACAAGGACCTGTCCTTCCAGGAGCTGCTCGGCCAGACCCGCGACGCCGTGCTGGAGGCGCTGGCGCACGGCGAGGCCCCCTTCGAGGACGTCGTGCGCTCGTTGGACCTGCCGCGCGACCCGAGCCGGAACGCGCTGGTGCAGACCTGCTTCAGCTTCCACGACTCGCCGGTGCCGTCGTTCGACTGGCCGGGGGCGCGGGGCACGCTGGTCGAGCACAACAACGGCAGTGCCAAGTTCGACCTCAACGTCGTCGTCATCCCCCGGGCCGAGCAGCTGCGCCGGGCGGGCGACCCGGGCGAGCGGGAGAAGCTCGCCCTGATGTGGGAATTCAACACCGATCTGATCGACCAGGACGCGGCGCAGCGCATGGTCGACCACTACCTGCGGCTGCTGAGCTCGGCGGTGGACGATCCGAGCGGGGCGGTCGACGCCCTGGACATGCTCGTGCCCGAGGACCGCACGGCCATCGCCGCCTCCAGCGGGACGGCGCGGGACTTCCCGGTCGAGGACGACGTCGTCGCGCTCATCGCGCGCCAGGCCGCCGCGCGCCCCGACGCCCCGGCGGTCACGGCGGGCGGGCGGACGCTGACCTACGCCGAACTCCGGGCCCGGGCCGACGGGCTGGCCGGCCGACTGGCCGCGCTCGGCATCGGCCCCGGCCACCGGGTCGGCCTGTGCGTCGACCGCTCCGTCTCCACCGTGGTCGGACTGGTGGGCGTGCTGCTGACCGGCGCCGCCTTCGTGCCGCTGGACCACCGGCACCCCGCGGCTCGGAACGAGTATGTGCTCGACGACGCCGACGTCAAGGTCATCGTGACCACTCCGGAGATCGGCGGCCGGTTCCCCGGCCGTCACAAGGAGTTCGTCAACGGCAAACCCGGGCCGGCTCCCGAGCACGCCGCCGACCCCGGGAGCGAGGCGTACGTGCTCTACACCTCGGGCTCGACCGGTCGGCCCAAGGGCGTGCGAGTGCCGCGGCGCGCGCTGGCCGGGCTCCTGGCCTCGATACGGGCCCGGATCGGCTTCACCGAGGCCGACACGCTGCTGGCCGTGACCACGCTGGCCTTCGACATCTCGCTGCTGGAACTGCTGCTCCCGCTCGTGTCCGGCGGCCAGGTGGTCATCGCCGACGAGAGGTCGGCCTCGGACGGGGAAGCGCTGGTCGGCCTGCTGGCCCGGCACTCGGCGACGGTCATGCAGGCGACACCGTTGACCTGGCGCATGCTCGTGGCCGCGAAGTGGTGGCCGGCCAACCGGTTCACCGCGCTGTGCGGCGGGGAGGCGATGCCCGCAGACCTGGCGGCGGAGCTGGTCGAACGGGCCGCCGTGTGCTGGAACCTGTACGGCCCCACCGAGACCACCATCTGGTCGACGGCGTACCGGCTCCACGGCGGCGAGTCGCCGGTGCCGATCGGCACGCCGCTGGCCAACACCTTGGCCCGGGTCCTCGACGACCGGCTGCGGCCGGTGCCGCCGGGCCTGCCGGGCCAGCTCTACCTGGGCGGTACCGGAGTCGCCGACGGCTACACCGCCGCCGGACTCACCGAGGAGCGCTTCACCACCCTGCCAGGCGAGGACGGCCGGTTCTACCGGACCGGCGACGTGGTGCGGTTGCGGAGCGACGGCGGGCTCGAGTTCCTGAATCGCGCGGACCGGCAGCTGAAGCTGCGGGGCTACCGGATCGAGCCGACCGAGATCGAGCAGGTGCTGCTCGCCCACCCTGCCGTTGCGGACTGCGCCGTCGAGCCGAAGGGCGACCCGGCCAGACTGATCGGCTACGTCGTCAAGGCCGACGCCGCCGTGACCTCCGCCGAACTGACCGAGCACCTCGCGGCCGCGCTGCCCGCCTACATGGTGCCGCAGGCACTCGTCGACCTGGATCGGCTGCCTCTGTCGCCGAGCGGCAAGCTGGACCGGGCGGCGCTGCCGGAGCCCGGCCCGTCGGCCGGGACCGCGGACCCGGCCGACCGCGCCCCGCTGACCGGGCCCGAGCGGGAGGTGGCCACGCTCTGGTCGGAGGTACTCGGCGGTGTCGCCGTGGGGCCCGACGACGACTTCTTCGAGATCGGCGGGCACTCCCTGCTGGCACTGCGCCTCGTGTCCAGGGTCCGGGCGAAGCTGGGCGGCGCGATCAGCGTGGACACGGTGTTCGACTTCCCGACGGTGCGGTCGATGACGGCCGAGCTGGGCCGGACGGGCCGATGAGCACCCGGCAGGCGTTCGCCCCCACACCGGCCGCCGCGGCCTACGTGGGGGAAAGGTTCGGGCTGGCCGGCACCGCGCTCGGCGCGGAGCCGACGGCCCGCGGGCTCTGCGGCCGGATCTGGGAGCTGACGGCCGCCGGCACCCGGCACGCGCTCAAGGAGCTGTTCTGGGACGACGACCAGGACGAGCAGGAGATCCGCGGCCGGGTCCGGTTCGAGACGGCGGCGCGGGCCACCGGGGTCGCGTGCCCGCAGAGCCTGCCCACCGTGGACGGCGACTACCTCTGCCGGCTTCCCCCCGAACTCGGGAACGTCTACGTCCGGCTCTACAGCTGGATCGACGGCAGGCCCCTGACTCCCGCGGACCATGCCGCCGGGCACGCCGCGGACTGGCTCGGCGACTGCCTGGCCCGGCTGCACCGGCTGGCTCTGCGGGACCCGGGCGCCGGTGCGCCGGACAGCAGGTTCGAGCGCGTGCCGACCGCGGATCACTGGCAGGAGCTGCTCGACGCGCTGCGCGCACAGCGCGTCGAGTGGGCCGACGGGCTCGAACGGCTGATGCCCGCGGTCGGGGAGCTGTCCGAGCTCGTCGTCCCCTTGGACCGGGACGCCCTGGTCATGTGCCACCTCGATCTCACGCCCGCGAACGTGATGCGTGAGCGCACCGGCGGGTTCGTGCTCGTCGACTGGGACAACGCCGGACCGGGCTCGGCCGACCACGAGCTCGCCGCGGCCCTGATGGCCTGGCACGCGCCCGACGGCCGGGCGCGGACGGACCGCGTCGCCGCCACGGCGGCCGCGTACGCACGGGCTGGCGGCCCCGGCCGCGTCAGGGACCTGTCGTGCTTCTCCGGGTACCTGGGCACGGTCCTCAACAACCTGTACACGCAGGCGTCGGTCGCGATCGCGGCGGACGCGCACGAAGAACACCGAGAGCTCGCGCGGACCAAGGTCCGGCAGGTGATGGCGAACCTGCCCAGCCGGTCCGTACTCGAACAAGTCGGCCTGAGCGCCGAGAGCCGATGAGAGGGACACAGCGATGACGATGAAGTACGGGAAGATCGCCGGCGTGGACCGCGAGGTCTCGCGCATCACGCTCGGCACGTCCGGCATGCGGACGTACGAGAAGGCCGCACCCCTGCTGGAGCACTTCTTCGGGCAGGGCGGCAATCTCCTGGACACGGCCTTCGCCTACGGCGGCGGCGTGTGCGAGGAGGTCCTCGGCACGTGGCTGGCCCGCAACACGCCGGACGAGCCGCCGGTAATCATCGCCAAGGGGGCGCACCCGCCGAAGTGCGCGCCCGAGACGATCACCGAAGAGCTCTCGATCTCCTTGGAGCGCCTGGGCGTCCAGTGTGTGGACGTGTACCTGCTGCACCGCGACGACGAGCAGGTCCCGGTCGGCGAATGGGTGGACGCGCTGGAGGCCGAGGTCCGCGCCGGCCGGATCGGCGCCTACGGCGGTTCCAACTGGCGACGGGCCCGCGTCGAGGAGGCCACCGCGTACGCGCGTTCCACGGGCGGGCAGGGCTTCGCCGCGGTGAGCAACCACTTCGCGCTGGCGGAGATGGCCGAGCCGCTGTACCCGGGGTGCATCGCCGCCGATGAGGACGACCTCGCCTGGTTCGCCCGGAATGACGTGGCACTGATCCCCTGGTCCAGTCAGGCGCGCGGGTTCTTCTCCAGCGTCGACCCCGGCCTGCTCGACCCGAACATGGTGCGCTGCTGGGACACGCCGGCCAACCGCGGCCGCCGCGAGCGCGCCCAGCGGCTGGCCGCGCGGCTCGGCGTCGAGACGATCAACGTCGCCCTCGCCTACGTGCTGGCGCACCAGGCGGCCTTCCCCATCATCGGGCCCCGCGACCCGGCCGAGGCCGCGATCGCGCTCGGTGCCCTGAACATCGAGCTCGACGCCGCCGCGCTCGCCGAGCTGAACGGCGACGGGCGGCTGGGCTGAGCCCACCGGCCGGACAGGGAGGAATACGATGACGAGTCGGGAAGTACTGCCGAGCCTGGTCGGCGACGTCTCGGACTTCTACGCGAAACACTGGCGCACCGCTCCGGCGGTGTTCAGGCCGCGGGAGCGGGAGCAGGCGCCCGACTCGACGGGCCCGATCGGGTCGCCGAGCCCGATCAGCCTGCGGGAGGTCGACGACGCGATCGATTCGGGACTGCTGCGCGTGCCCTACGTGGAAATGGTGCGCAAGTCCACGACGATCGACGCAGGCGACTACACGAAGGCTCGCACCGTCAACAACGTGCTCGCCGAGGGCTTCGCGGACGCCGAGGGCATCAGGCGCATGATGGACGACGGCGTGACCCTGCTGCTGCGCAATGTGGAGCACTGGCACATGGCCACCCGCGAGGCCGCCACGCTGCTCGAACGGAAGCTCGGGCACCGCGTCGAGGCGTTCCTGTTCGCGACCCCGCCCGGCGAGCAGGGTCTGCCCGTACACCGCGACGACGCCGACGTGCTGCTGGTGCAGATCCAGGGCGGCAAGCGCTGGAAGGTCTACGACGGACCGCGCAACACCGCCTGGTCGCCGGGCCGGGCCGGCAACGTGGGCCCGGCGCTGCTGACGGAGGTCGTGCGCGAGGGCGAGGTGCTCTACATCCCGCGCGGATACGCACACGAGGCGGTCGGAGAGCAGGACGAGCTGTCCGTGCACCTGTCGTTCACGATCCGGGAGGTCGGCCGGTCCGAGCTGTATTCGGCGTTGGAGCGCCTGTTGCTGGACGGGATGCCGCTCAACCACCGCCCCCGCACCGAGCAGGAGCTGCTGGACGACGCCGAGCACCTGCTGGACCGGTTCCGTGCCGGGGCCGCCCGCCTGACCGCCGCCGATGTCCTCGCCGAGGCACGCCGGGCGGAGGCCATCGGCGGTGAACCCGCCCGATCCGCGCTGGCCAGGCGCACAGTGGAGACGCCTTCGTGACGCTGGCACGAACGGGGAGAACCTGCTTCACGATGCCCGTTGTGCTGGTTCAACTATGTCCGACAAGTACCGGAATTCGTACGCCGGCTCCACTGCCGGCATTTCGACGTGCTGGACGCCACTGCATTTCGTAGCATTACGCCGTCGTCACCAAAGGGCCGTATACGACCATCCTTTCGGAATTCGCAGGTACCTCTCGTCAATGGGTTGACAGCACAGAGGCCCTTCCTTTCGAGTGGAGGCAGTCTCTGTAGTCGCCGCACCGGCGGTGGATCGAATGAATATTGTCCAAGCGTCGCTCTGGGGGGTTGTGCGCACAATGAGCTCCCGTACAAATATTGATCTGGTCGTGGTCGGCCTGGGCTATGTGGGCCTACCGCTGGCCCGTGGGGCCGCTCGGGCGGGCCTGCGGGTGGCAGGCTTGGACCTGAGCCGTCCGGTGGCGGACGGGCTCAACGCGGGGCGCTCCCACGTCGATGACATTTCCGACGCCGACGTGGCGGCGATGCTGGACCACGGGTTCAGGGCCACCACCGAGGCCTCGGTGATCGCCAGCGCGAAGGCGGTGGTGATCTGCGTGCCGACGCCGTTGACCGAGCATGGGGCTCCCGACCTGTCCGCGGTGAACAGCGCGGTCGCCATGGTGGCCGATCACCTGCGAGCCGGGACGCTGGTGGTGCTGGAGTCGACGACCTACCCGGGCACGACCGATGACGTCGTCCGGCCGGCGCTGGAGGCCGGCGGACTGCGCGTCGGGATCGACTTCCACCTCGCTTTCTCCCCCGAGCGCATCGACCCGGGAAATCCCGACTTCGGACTTGAGAACACCCCCAAGGTGGTCGGGGGGTGCACTCCGGACTGCACGAAGTCCGCCCGCCGGCTCTACGAGCGTTTCGTCGGGGAGGTGGTGGAGGCCAAGAGCCCGCGGGAAGCAGAGATGGCGAAACTCCTTGAGAACACCTACCGGCACGTCAACATCGCGCTGGTCAACGAGATGGCCATGTTCTGCCGCGAGATCGACGTCGACCTGTGGGACGCCATCCGCTGCGCCTCGACAAAGCCGTTCGGATTCGCCCCGTTCTATCCCGGGCCCGGCGTGGGCGGCCACTGCATTCCCATCGACCCGAATTACCTCTCCTACAAAGTCCGGTCGCTGGGCATTCCGTTCCGGTTCGTCGAGCTGGCGCAGGAGATCAACCGGCGGATGCCGGTGCACGTCGTCCAGCGGTCGGTCGATCTGCTCAACGGCCGGGGCAAGGCGATGAACGGCTCTCGGGTGCTGCTGCTGGGTGTCACCTACAAGCCCGACATCTCCGACCAGCGCGAGACGCCGGCCACCGCGCTCGTGCTCGAACTGCGACGACGCGGGGCGGACGTCCGGTACTACGATCCCAAGGTCGCGACCTGGGGCGTGGCCGGAACACCGGTGGAGCGGGTGACGGACTACCTGGCCGACGCCGAGACGGCCGACCTCACGATCCTGCTACAGCCCCACAGCGACATCGACGTCATCAAGCTCGCCGATCGCGCAGATCTGCTCTTCGACACGCGGGGGAAGACCCTCGGGCACCCGCGAGCGGTGCAGCTGTGACCATCCCACACGACCAGACGTGTCCCACGTGCTCCTGCGGGGCAACGGTGTGGTTGACCGGTCTGCCGAGCGCCGGCAAGTCCACAATAATCGGCCTCGCCGGGCGCCAGGGGTCCCTCGAAGAGTCGGAACGCGCGTTGGAGCTCGCCGTACAAGACCACGCCCGAGCGAAAGACTCGGTACAAGAGCTGCGGCGCGCACTGAGACGACAAGCCGAAGGCGCACCCACGACACAGGAACAGGGGATCGGCCGGCGTGCCGGGACACGGGCGAACCCCCGACCCGACACCCCGAGCACCGCCTGACAACATCTCACCGACCCTGGACGCCGCGCCCCGACAGGCCGATGGTGAACTGACCCCGCAGGCTGGTGCCGCTCGACCGCCTTGGCCTCCCGATGGACGAGCTTGTCGACGTCGGCCCGGCGGCAGTCGACGGACGCCCCGTCGCTCCAAGCCGTTCGCTCCCGCTGCTCCCACCGCTCGTCCGAAGCCGCCCGGCAACCCCCAAGGATCGCCCCGGGCATGGTCGTTGACCATGTTCGTGGGTTCACTGCCGCAGCTGCTTCGACCAGTCACCCCGAGGGCGATAATCACGGCCATCGCCGACCTGCTTCATCCCGCCGGGAACAACGTCCCCATGGTACGGATACTGTTCCGTCACCGCCGCCAGCAGGAACTCCAGGAAGCCGCCCTCGAACAGGTCCCACTCCCGCATCGAGTCGAACTTGGCGGCGACCGGCCACCGGTCCGGGTCCGGGCCCCGCATCAGCCAGAAGAAGTGGTCGGAGCTCCAGTTGTTGCCCCACTTCAGAAGCCCGCCCTCGGCCGGGAACAACGGATACGGGCACTCCTTGTAATCCCCGTCTCGGTAGGCCTGGGCCAGCATGGCGCAGTATCCGTAGGGGTCCGTCGTGTAGTGCAGGAATCCCTCGAAGCCGAGCGGCTGCTCGCTCTTGGGACTAGGCACTGCCGACGGTGTGCAAATGTGCAGCTCGCCCCTGATACTGACCATCCCGTACCGGTCGACGAACGCCCGGTAGTCCGCGGGCAGTTGGAAACCGATCACCTCACGCCCGAGCTCCCACGGAACCGGCACCACTCCGCCCGCAGGCGGCGGCCCGATCACCGCGCCCAGCCGGTCCAGCATCTCCTCGACGTTCATGTCCACTCCCGTCGGCCGCCCGTTCTCGCCGGAGGCTAGTTTCCCAGGTTCACAAGTCCGGTCGGGCCGTAGCTCGCGTTGTCCACGACCGTCCATGCGATGTCCGTGCTCGCCCCGGTGGTGGCATCCCACGCATAGAGCGCCATATCCCATTTGCTCGGAATGGTGCTGCTGGTGTTGTTGTACTGCGGACGCACGCTGTACAGCACGTAGCCCCGCTTCATGCCGCTCTCGGCTCTGCTCTCGAAGGTCCGCATGCTGTTGGTGATGGTGCCGCCGGTTGCCTGGTTGGTGTTGGCCCCCCGCTGGAAACACGGCGTCAGGTTCCGCTCGTCCGCCGTCCCGCCGGCCATGCGCGGCACGGAGTGGCAGCGGGCGAGGTCGAATGTCGAACTGAATCCAAGGGCGACCACCCGCGCCTGAGCGTCGATCCAGCCCCGGATGTTGCCGGCACTGGTCGCGGACTGCCCCCTCTTGGAGCTGGGCTTCCCTTCGAGACATGCCCTGACTCCCCGGTTACGGCCCTGAGCGTCCGACGGCAGGTAGTCGACCCATCCTCCGCGGTTCAGGTCCGTGGCCCCCGAAGGCTTCCGGTCCTTGCAGGTGGGGACGCTGCGGTTGCCGTTCTCCCCGGAGGGCGGGCTGCTGTGTCCCGCAGCGGGGTCCGCGGAGACGGGAGCTTCCTCGACGGTCGTGACCTCGTCGACGGGGAGTTGTTCGCCATTGCGGTGCACGACCAGCCCGCCGGATCCGACGACCGCCGGGGCCGGGGCAGTGGCGGCGGACGGGGCCTGCACCCGTAGCGCCGTGTAGTGGCCGTTGGGCTTGCGGACCAGCCCGTCGTAGCTGATGGCAGGGCTGCCGAGGGTGGCTGCCTGCGCGGCCGGGAGCCGCCGGATTGCGTCGGGCGTCAGGTACGCCGTGCCCGGGCGCGCGTCGACGGTGGTGCCGTGCTGCTTCGCGTACTGCGTCAGCGCAGCGGCCCGGGGCTGCCGGTAGGGGCTGTCGCCAGTGTCCTCGTCCTGGTCGGCGAGCCGGTTGCCGGCTTGCGGAGGCGGAGCGGGCGCGTCGCCGCCCTGGTCCATGGCGGCCGCCGGGTTCGACGGAACGGAGGAGAAGCTCTGGATCACCTGCGCCATCTGCCCGAGCAGTTGCTGGCGCCGGGACTGGAGCTGCTGTTCCTTCGTCTTGAGATCGGAGGCCTTCGAGTCATTGGTCCTGGAGGCGGCGTCGAGCTGGGAGGACCTGGCGTCGACCTGGGAAGCCTCCTGCCCGATCTGGCTCTCCTCGCCCTGGATCTTGTCCTCCACGGCGTTTTCCTGGTCCTTCTCGGCCTCCAGTTGGCGCGCCTCGGCGTCGAAGGCAGCGGCCGCGCCCGCCTCCGCGGGCAGCTGGAACGTGTTCGGCTTGGCGTTGTGGGCGGCGATCTCACCGTCCACGGCCTTCGCGCGCGCGTTGTGGCTGCTGATCTCCTGGTTCACCTCCGCGACCCTGGCGTTGAGCGCCGCCTTGCTGTCGCGGATGGTGGCGGCCTCCTTGGTGATCCGCTCCGCCTCGGCGACCACCTCCTTCTCCTGCCGCACCTGTTCGGCCGCCTGACGGTTCGCCTCATTGATCTCCGCCATCAGGGTCGCCATGGCGGCGTCGAAACCCCCGGGCGCCACCAGCGGAGCGGGGGCGAGCGTTCCGGCCTGCGCTGTCACCGCCACGGCCTCGGTCGCCGCGATCGTCTGCGCGCCCGCGGCGACGATCGGCGCCAGGAGCGCCATCAGCACGAGGTGCAGGATCCAGGGCAGCGTCCGTCGGCGGCGCGCGGCCGCCGAACGTGAGGGCGCGGTCATCCGGTCACCTTGCCGGTGAGCTCGTCGGCGATCAGGAAGGCGGTGGGCTCGCCGTCACCGGCCTGGCAGACGGAGGCCTGTATCAGGCTGGCGCTCTTCACCCTGGCCTGGTGGTAGCAGGCCCAGTTCGCGGTGTCGCCCTGCGTCGCGGTCCACGCCACCGCGTCCTCGGTGGCGGGGTGCGTCGCGTAGGTCCACTTCGAGGTGCGTCCGGCCTGGTCGGTGAGGGTCGAGGACGGGCACTTGGTGAGGCCGTCGGTGAGCGTGCGGAAGGCCGCGGTCGCCTTCTCGCTGTCCGGGAACACGCCGATCACCTGGTTGACGGTGTAGCTGCCCGACCCTGCGGCGTCCTGGTAGGTCGCCGACAGAAACGCCTTCCACGCCTGCCCGTAGACCGACTGCGTCGTCGGTCCGGCAGCGACGGCACACTCTGACGGGGCCGCGGCGAGCGGGGCATGGGGACGGTCCGACTGGGGTCCGGCCACCACCGTCGTTCCGGCCAGTCTGCTGACGTCGTCGGGGCCGAGCAGGTGCGCCTGGACCGTCCCCTCGGCGATGTGCGGAGGGAGGTTCGTCGGCTGTTGCGGCCAGAACCACCACCCGATGCCGGCCAGCAGGAGGCAAGGCACCACTGCGGCCACCAGCAGCCGCCAGTGGCGCAGCATCCCCGCTCCCCGGCGCGCCGACCGCGCGGCGGGCGGCGTCACCGACGCGGCCGGCGGCTGCGCGGCGGGACCGGCGGCAGTCGGTTGCACGGGCACGGACGGTGCCGCGCCGCCGCCGCGGCCGAGCTGGGGCGGCACCGCTCGTGGCGTCTGCTGCCAGGTGGGTGGTGCCGGTGCGGCCGCGTCCTGGTTCCAGTAGTGCTTCGTCATGAGGTCCTCTTGGTCGCGGTGTTGGGGTCAGCGCCGTTCATCGGTTGCACGAGGCGGCGAGGACGAACAGCAGGAACAGCACGGCGAGGATGCCGAGGCAGCTGAGGCAGCCACCACCCTCCGGGTTCTTGGTGTTGGCCTCGACGATTCCGCCGGGGTGCAGGCCGGGGTGGCGGTCGGTGTAGTGCGCGATCTGCGCCCGCTCGCCCTGGGACTCGGTGCCCCAGGAGGTCTTGAAGCCGCACTCGCCGCACCGGTAGCGGTATGCCATGTCGGATCCTTGAACTCGGTGGAATGGTGGATCGGTCGCCGCGCGGCGGGGTCAGCGCCAGCGCCAGCAGACGGTGTAGCCGAGGTCGGGGAACTCGTTGGAGCGCCAGTAGGTAGAGGCGTCCTGGCCGCAGAACGCGGGGTAGTTCGGCGTGCTGGTGCGTCCCGTGACGTAAACGTTGGATCCACGCCAGTTGTCGCATTTCGTGTGGTTCGGCGGTGCTGCGGTAGACAGCAAGGGCCAGCGAGACGGGCTCTTAGCCATAGAACATGGGTTCACTGCGCCCGCTGCCGCGTGGTGCACACATAGGTGATCCAGTGGCCGCCTCCAGCTTGTGCGATGGCGTTGTCCTCCGCCTTCACCGCTGTGGCACCGAACCCGCCCCAGTACATGTTGGTCTGCGGGTTGTACGCGACCGCGCCGCAGCCGTTGACAAAGCGCGCGAGGATCTTGCAGTTGGAGCGAGGACATTCGTCCAGCGCCTTCTGGTCGGCGGCAGCTTGGGAACCGGCGTCCCAGGACCTGCCGTTGCTGCCGTCCTGCGACACGGCTATGGCCCCGTAGTAGTACGTCGGAGGAGGCGGAGGAGGCGGAGGAGGAGGCGGAGGAGGCGGAGGAGGAGGCGGAGGCGGAGGAGGAGGCGGCGGCGGAGGAGGAGGCGGCGGCGGGGGTGGGGGTGGGGGTGGGGGTGGGGGCGGGGGTGGGGGTGGGGGCGGGGGCACCCGTGTGGTCGGGATCGCGGTCGTCGGCTCGGGGAGAGGTGAGTCGGTCGTGGGATCCGGAGCGGGCGTCCAGGTGTCGGACGGGACGACAACTGGGGAGACCGCCGTCTGACCACCGTCGGCGGTTGTGGTGGCGTCGGGCTGTGAGGAGTGCTGGCTGTTGAAGATCACCAGTAGCAGGACCAGGGCTGCGGCGAGTGTGCCGAGGACCTTGGCGGCTTTGGCCGCGGCGGTGCGGGGCGGCTTCTGTGGCCCGGTGATGGTGGGTGGCCAACCGGCGCTGCCCTGCTGGCTGGGGGGTCGCCTGGTCTGCCGGGGGTGCTTCGGTGCGGTGCTGGTGGACGCGCCGACTGCGGCTTTCGGCCCGCCGCCGGGCTTCAACCTGCCGGACGCCGAGGCCAGTTGCTCGGCCCATGCGGCGGGCGTCGGCCGGGCGACCGGGTCGGGGCCGAGCGAGTCACGGGCCAGGTCGCCGAGGGCCTGGTCGATCGCCGCTAGCGCGGTCGGGTCGGTCGTGCTCTGGTTGCGGGCGAAGAGGCGGACGGCGAGCAGGGCGAGCTTGTAGGTGTCGCTGTGCCGTGTTGCCCGCTCCTCGCCCGCGGGGACCTGCCAGTCCGGGGTCTCGGCCTGCGGCAGCACCGTCGCACCGTCGAGGCGGGCCGCGTCACAGTCGATGAGGAAGCACTCGGGCTGCGGTGCAAGGGCGAAGAGCAGGTTCTTCGGCGAGAGGTCGCCGACGGCGACGCCGAAGCGGTGGAGCCGGTCGAGGGTGGTCGCCAGGTCGGCGAGCAGGAGCAGGCGGTCCCGGTCGGTGACGGTCAGTCCGATCCCGGCGACGTAGGCGTCCTCGTTGAGGAGGTACTCCAGGGTGGCGAGCCGGGGCGAGCCCTGGTTGCCGGCCGCCAGGGTCCGGAGCGTGAAGCGGAAGCGGTCGGGGACGGCCCGCATCAGGAACCCGCACGTCCGTCCGCCGCGCCGGACCACGGCGGCCGGCCAGGCGGTCTTCTCGCACAGCCAGCGCCCCTGTTCGCCGGTCAGCCGCCCGGGCAGCGCGACCGCGGCGGCCAGCGCGGCGGCGTCCACCTGCGGCAGCACCGTGGGGGCGTACTCCTTGTAGACGACCTCCCAACCGCCGTCGGCCGCCGACTCGTTGATGCGCTTGTTGCGCACCCGGTGGACCGATCCCTGGCCTCCTCGGCCGAGTTCCCCGTCCAGGGCCAGCGTGGCGAACTCGACCGGGGCGGCCGGCCGCGCGCTCACCTCGCTCCCTCGGCCCGGGGCCAGATCGCCAGCAGGGTACGGTCGTCGTCGAAGGTCTCCCGGGTGAAGTCCAGCACGTGGCCGAGCCACAACGGCGGAGGCGGCGAAGCGAGTTGACGGGCGAACAGCTCCCCGACCCGGCCGTCGCCCTCGCCGAGCGGGTCGCCGAACCCGTCGGTGGCGACCAGCAGCGTCCACGGCTCGGCCAGCCGTCCGACGGCGGTCTCCGGCCGGTCGGGGACCAGGGGAAGCGGGGAGACCTCGTTGCCGACCAGCGGCGTGCCCGGTACGGCCTTGCCGCCGAACAGCGGGTGATAGCCGCCGCCGGCCCGGTCGAGGAGCCACGCCCCGGAGTCGCCGATCCGGAACACTTCGACCTCCAGGGCGTCGCCCGCGGCACGGACCACCCCCGCCACCAGGGTGGTCGCGTACAGCCGGGCCACCTCGGCCGCCTGCGGCGCGGCGACGCCGAGCCGCCACCGCGCCAGTTCGCACAGCCGTTCCGCGGCGTGGGCCGCGACGTCGGCGCCGTCCAGCCGCTCCGCGCCCCGGTCGAGCAGGTGCAGGATGCGTTCGACGGCGGCCCGGCACGCCTCGACGGCGCCCTGGTGGGACTCGGCGGCGCTGGACACGCCGTCGGCGACCGCGAAGACGATGCTGCCGGTGGCCTCGTGCACGGCGGCGCGCGCCGCGTCCTGGCGCGGCTGCCGGTAGTAGCGGTGCTTGGCGCCGCGGACGGAGGCGAACCGCAGGGTGAGCCGGTCGGTCGACCAGCCCTCGCACTCGCTGTCGGGGAAGTCGAAGGCGTACTGGCTGGGCGGCCGGGCCTCGAACTCCAGGCCCGGCACGTCCACGGTGATCCGCTGCCACGGCACCGGGTCCGGCCCGGTCGCCGGGGGCGGCCCGGCGGGCCTTGGGGGCGCCGCCGGCGGCACGGAGTCCGGGTCGCCCCGGCGGGCGGGCGTCACCGGCCGACCTCGTCGATGGCCATGGTGAACTGGTCGGGCCGATTCACCACCAGCTGCGGGTTGGCCGAGTTCAGGGCGTGTCCGGAGGCCACCAGGCTCATGGTGAGCGAGTGGAAGAACTCCGAGATCGCCCGGCCGACGTCGGTTCCGGACTTGGCGAGGAAGGCGAACTCGGGGCGGGTCGCCACGTCGACCATGGTCTGCGCCCGGGCATCGCCGAGACCGCAGGCGATGATGTTCGGCGCGGTCGGCGTGCGGTCCCGGTCGGTCAGCTCCGCGTGCGGCGCGTGCCAGGACGAGCCGTCGGTGGGCTGACCGTCGCTGAGCAGGAAGACCACCGGGCGGTGCACCCGGTAGCCCTCGCCGCGCAACCACTTCACGTCGCCGGGGATCCGCTGCAGCAGGTCCTCGAAGACGGCCCGGTAGTTGGTCACCCCGCGGATCACCAGCCGGGGCACCGCGGTCTCGGTGCGCATGTCCGCCACCGCGAGCCGGACCTGGACGTCGTCGGAAAAGCCCAGCACGGCCAGCCGGAGCTTGGCCGCAACCATCGGCTCCGCCCGCAGCCCCTCGCACAGCGACGCCACCCCGTCCCCCAGCTCACGCTGGTACGGCGCCATCGAGCCCGACTCGTCTGCCACCACGTAGGCCGGCAGCAGGACGCCCCTCGTCTCCGCCATCGCAAACACCGCCTCCCTCAAGTTCACGCAACTGGTGTCGCGGACGGGGCGGCCCGGGCCACGCAACGGGGTGCGCCACGGGGCCGCGGAACCGTTGTCCGCACCGCCGATGCTGGCGTCGCGTCAGGCAAATGCACAGGTCACAGCGCCGGTCATATATGACCGGTCGTCAGCGGTAGGCTGTATTCGGATCCCCGGGGGAAGGGTGGGGCGTGGCGGAGACGCTCGGAGCACTGGTACGCCAGTTACGGAAGCAGGCCGGTCTGACGCAGTTCCAGCTCGCCGAGCGGGCCGGGCTCGGCGAGAGCACCGTCCGCCGGATCGAGACCGACCGATCCTTCGACCACCGGCTCGGCACCATCAACCGCATCGCGGACGCGCTCGACGCCAGCCCCGAGGACCGGCGCCGGCTGAGCGCCCTCGGCGGCGGCACCGGCCCGGCCGCGCCGGAAGCCCCAGCGCCCCCACCGGAACCACCGCCGCCGCCCCGGGACCATGGCCCGCTCGCCGACGCCGCCGAGGAGTTGGCCCGCGAGAGCCGGCAGCGCTGGCGCCGCGAGGAGGCCCAGCACCGGGTGCACCACCCGTTCGCGCTGCCGGTACGCTGGCAGCAGGTGCCGACGGGGGTGGCCGACCAGTCGGCGAACGCCCACCTGCTTGCCCCCGGGGAGGCCCGCACCGAACCGGACCTCAGCGGCGACCTGCGGCGGGTCGCCGAGATCTACCGGCGCGTGCCATCGGGCCGGCTGGTGGTCCTCGGCCGGGCCGGATCGGGCAAGTCGATCCTGGCGGTCCGGTTCGCCCTCGACCTGCTGGACGCCCGCACCCGCAACGAACGCGTGCCGGTGATCTTCAGCCTCGGCGCCTGGGACCCGACCACCGTGGCCCTGCGCGACTGGCTGATCGGCCGACTGCTGCGCGACTACCCGCACCTGGCCCGCCGGGTCCCCAGCGGCAAGACACTGGCCGCGGACCTGCTCGACGACGACCTCGTCCTTCCCGTCCTCGACGGATTCGACGAACTCGCCGAAGGCCTGCGCGCCCCGGCCCTCGAAGCACTCAACCTCACCCGGCTGCCGCTCGTCCTGACCAGCCGGCACGCCGAGTTCACCGCGGCCGTCCGAACGGCCCACGCCCCACTGGCCGCCGCCGTCGTCCTGGAACTGCGCGACCTCGACATCGACGATCTGCGCGGCTACCTGCCCCGGACCGACCCGGCCTTCCCCGGGCCTGCCGACACCGACGGGCAGGACGCGACCTGGGAGGCCGTCCTCGATCCCGCCCGGACGGCGGAGAGCGCCGGCCGCGCCAACCTCGCCGCCGCGTTGAGCACCCCGCTGATGATCGCCCTCGCCCGCACCATGTACAGCGACCACCCCGAACGGCGGCCGGGTGAACTCCTGGACACCGCCCGCTTCCCCGACCCCGAGGCGATCGAGGAGCACCTGCTGGCCGGGTTCGTACCCGCCGTCTACCGCCCCCGTCCCACCGAGCGGCTCGACACCGCCCACCGCCCGCCCGGATCGTGGGACGCGGAACGCGCCGAACGCTGGCTCGGACACCTCGCCGACCACCTGACCCGGCTCGGCCGCGAACGACAGGACCTCACCTGGTGGGAGGTCGGCACCAGTATGTGCCGCACCTCGCGCACCGTGATCATCGCCGTTCTGGCCGGCGTCGCCTTCGGCGTCACCACCGCGATCGGCAACCTCCCCGTCGACCTTGTCGCCACCACGCACAGCTTCCGGTTCGCCGTCGTCCGCGGCCTGCTGGTCGGCGTCCTTCACGGCCTCGCCGCCGGCACGCTCTTCGGGCTCGTCTACTGGCACGCCTCCGCTCGCGCCGCCCTCAGCCCCTCGCCGGTCCGCATGCGACTCAGCACCGGCACCCCGACAACCCGCCGCAACGCCCGCACCCGGTTCCTGATCGGCCTGTGCGGTGGAGCAGCCGGCATGGCGCTGCTCATCCTGGTCGACGAAGGCCTGGTCACCCCGATCGGACTCGCCGACGGACAGGGCGCCGGAGCCGCCGCCGGGTTACTGTTCATTCCGCCGATCGCCCTCGCGACCGGGCTGGTCTTCGGCCTGATCGCCCTGTTCGAGGCCCCGGTCCGCACCGAATCCGTCGTCAGTCCCGCCGACCTGCTGCACATCGACCGCCGCAACGTCGCCTACCACCTGCTCACCTGGGCACTCGTCCTCGGCATCTGCGTCGGCCTGCTCAACGGCATCGTGTACGGGCCGCTGCGCGGCTTCGAGGTCGGCCTGGTGTTCGGGCTGGAGGGCGCGTTCGGCGCCGGGCTCGGCTACGGACTGAGCCTGACCGCCTGGGGCCAGTGGGTGGCACTGGCCCGCATCTGGCTGCCGCTCACGGGCCAACTGCCCTGGGCACTGATCGCCTTCCTGGACGACGCCCACCAGCGCGGCGTGCTCCGCCAGGTCGGCGCGGTCTACCAGTTCCGCCACGCCTGGATCCAGAGCCACCTGAGCCGCAGCCACCAGCAGCGCCACGGCCGCGGACAGCGCCGACGCAACCACTCGACGGAAGGGGCACGATGAGCGCCGAATCCCGTACGCACCGCCCGAGCAGGCGCACCCGGCGGGCGGCCGTTGCCGCAACCGCAACCGCCCTCGTCGGCGCCCTCGCCACCGCCCCCGCGGCCGCCCGGCCCGCCACCCCCACCTTGCACTACACCTGCGTCTTCCCGACCATCGGCGGACAGGCCATCACCGCCAGGATCTCCGCGGACATCCCGGCCACCCTGCCGGCCGGCGAGTCCAGCCCGGCCTTCGCCATCCAGGCGGCCGCCACCGTCGAGGCCCCCTTCACCCTCGGCCTGCGCTACGTCCTCGGGGTACGCACCATCGAAGGCTCGGTCGACGCCGAAACCCGCGTCCTCGCCCCGCAGGACGAGACCGCCGTCCCCGTCCACCTCACCATCACCCGCACCGCCGTCCCCGCCTCAGGCGCCTTCGAAATCCCCGCCACCGGCAACGCGCCCCGGCTCTCCTTCACCCGCCCCGGCACCGGACGCGTGACCGCCGGCAACTTCACCCTCCACCTCGTACCCAAGGACGCCGACGGCAACCTGGCCGGGCCCGGCCGGGTCGACGTCCCCTGCACCCTGAACGCAGGCCAGGACAACACCGTCGCCCCCTTCGAGGTCACCCCCGCGAAAGCCTCTCCCACTCCGTCCCCCACCGCCCCTCCGTCCCCCACTGCCCCTCCGTCCGCCCCGGCCCCATCCTCCGCAAGCCCGGCCACCACCCCGCCGGGAACAGACGCCTCCGCCGTCGCAAGCACCGCCTCAGCCAGCATGACCCCGCCAGCTCCTCCACCGCGAGTGTCCGCCCCCACCACGTCCGCCCCCACCACAACCGACGCCCCGCGGGCGCCAACCGCCCACCTCCAGGGCGCCGGCCTGGTCACCGCCGCGATCGCCGCAGGCATCGCCGCAGCCCTTGCCGCTGCCGCCGTCCTCCACCGGCGCTCCAAACGCCGTGGAGCATCCGAGCCCCCAGCCTGACCGTCCGCGATACTCGGCCGACCCCGGCCCGACGAATGCTGCCGTTGTCGGAGCGCGCCGATTGCCCATGCGGCATCGACAGAATCAGTGCCCATCGGGCGTGGAATCGCGCGTTCCCACAGGACCCAGTGCCCATCGAAGCGCGGGGCCTACAGCCATCCCGCGCCAGGGTGCGCACGACCCGGCCTCCTCCGAGACATGACAGCCACGACCGGCGGCTCCCGCCCGTAATCCGGCGGAATCGACCTACGAGACGAATGGATCCCCGGCGCGATCCACCGCACCTATCTGCGGGAGCCCGACCGACCCTCGGGGGTGTCGTGCTACCTGACCGACGCCAAGTGACTGCTTGTAGGGTCAACGAGTTGAATCGCAACGCTTCCTGGGGAAACTCATGAATCCCCGCCTGACACGCACTCGTTACGTCGGTGCTGAGCGCGCAATCAGGGCTGCTGAAGCGTCAAAGTGCCGCTGTGAGTGAACACCCCACGCGGCACCACCGCCAGTGCGATGTTCGGCAAACG
Source organism: Kitasatospora sp. HPM-01-4 (assembly GCF_051374625.1). Lineage (NCBI taxonomy): Bacteria > Bacillati > Actinomycetota > Actinomycetes > Kitasatosporales > Streptomycetaceae > Kitasatospora > Kitasatospora sp. HPM-01-4. The sequence goes on from NZ_JBPQGP010000005.1 coordinate 1,039,208, forward strand.
CGCCCTCAAGGCCCACGGCAAGGCCTTCGCCTGCCTCCAGGGCGACCTGCTCACCCTCCGACACCGATGCTGACCTCGCGGCCCACGAAGGCTCGGGTCTCAGGTCGGGGCCACGCGAGGACCGGGAGACGACGACGCCGGGATGCCGAATGGCACCCCGGCGTGATCTCGAGGGCGAGGAAAGCGAAGGGACTAGTTTCAGAGAGGAATGAGAAGGAAGTCCGTTCATGGCCTCGCCGGGGCCAACGGTAGCAGTCAGCCGGGGATCAGGTCGCGCAGATTTTCTGGAGTGATGGTCAGGGAATCCGGGTGCAGTCCGTCCGGGCGGTCCAGGCCGATGTACGTGACCGGGCCGGCCGGGACCGTCTCGCCGTCCCACAGTGTGGTGGCCGTGGCGCGGTCAGCCATCAAGTCGACGAGGTACCTGACCGTGAGGTAGTCGCGCTCGACGATGCCACGCAGCAGCGTGGCGACCGACACACGGTTTCCCTCGACCCGGTTGGCGTCCGGGTTGCCCTGGAGGTACAGGTGCAACCATTTGGCGCGCCAGCTGCCGTCACGCCCGCGCAGGAACGCCAGCGGCAGCGCGACCCGGCCCGGCCCGCGCAGCTCGGACTTCATACGCACCGTGCGCGGCTCGAAGGGGCGGCCCTGCTGCTCGGCGTCGCGCAGCATGAAGCCGAAGAACGACTCCTCGACCTCTTCGAAGCCCTCCCCCGCGTAGATGTTGACCTGCGGGACGATGAAGGTACGGCGCACGGCGCCCAGACGCAGGTTGATGAACTCCGAGGCGCCGTCGGGCGCGTCGGTGATGTCGCCGGAGTGCTCGCCCTCGACCGACGTGAGGGCGGTGTACGACAGCCAGGTGGGGTTCCGGTACGAGGCGTCCAGCATCAGCGCTGACAGGTCGAAATCGGTTCGCTGGCTCGCCTGCTTCCAGTAGACGAAGAACCGCAGCAGTTCGCCGTCGACCGGGGAGAGCGAGCCACGCGGCAGCACGCCGAGGCCGGCGGCCGTGGCCTTGCCGCTGAGCGGGAGCGCGACATCGAGGATGTCCGGGTCGATCAGCAGATGCCCGGGCTGCTCCGGAAGTCGGCGGCGGGTCTCGGCGTCGAGGGCGGCGATCAGGCGCTTGCGCTCGGCGCCCGGCATGGGTGGGCGGGTGTCGGCGGTGACCCAGGCGCGGGCGCGGCGGTTGACGAAGACGCGGCGCGCACCGCGCCCCTGGGTGCGGTTCTGGAGGTGCTCGCGGGCCGACAGCAGTATTCGGCCGGAGATCTGCGGGGCGACCTGCTCGGCAGCGGCCGAGACCGCGTCGCGCTCGTCCTGGGTGCGGCAGGCGCGCAGCAGGCGGTCCAGAGAACGGAACAGCCTGCCCGGGGCCGTGGTCAGCAGCTTCGTGGCCGCCATGACGTCATTCGCGCCGAGTAGTTCCTCGACCTGGCTGTCGAGGGACCGAGCCTTCTTCTCGCCCCGGGCGACGGCGAACACGTCGCAGGCGTGTGGCCAGCGCGGGTACTCGTGCGGGTGCAGGCGCTCGCCGAGGCGCTTGAAGGCCTCACGGTGCGCGGTGACGTCGGCGAGCTTGGCGGGGGCCGCCGCGACCACCGCGTCGAGGCCGGCGAGCAGGGCGCGGCGGACCGGTCGGGGCAGCACCCGGAACCGGGTCGGTGCCGCGAGGGTCACGTCGCCGCCCGACAGTGCGCAGGCCAGGCGGAGCACATCGGTGACGGTGTCCAGCAGCAGGTCCGCGCCGGCGTGGAGGCGGGCAAGGTTGACGATGGCGCGGTTCTCCCGGACGGGGACTGCCTCGGGCTGGGGACCGTCGACGCAGTGCTCGGCGAGGGAGCCGAGGTCGCGCAGGCCCCCCTCCCCCAGCGGGGTGGGGCTGCCCGCCAGGGCCAGGTACAGGGCGGTGATCTCGTTCTCCGGGGTGCCGCCCAGGTGCAGGACCGTCAGGCGGTCGCCGACGGCACCGATCAGTTCGTCGTGCGCGGCGAGCATCTCGGCGTACGTGTGCTGGTAGTCGCCGTACGAGGGGAGGGCCAGCAGGTCGACCACCCCGGTGCGGAGCCGGGCGAGCGTGCCCTCGCGCGAGGCGTCGTCGGCGAGCGCCTCGGCGATGCACTGTGTCCAGAACTCGAACGTGTCCGGCACGTTGAGCGGGAAGTCGATGAAGTAGACGTTGTGCCGGACATGGTCGCCCACCATCTCGCGGACGGTGCCCAGGGTGCGCGCGGCGATGTCGAGCACCGTCTCCTCCGACAGGCTCGGCAGGTGCTCCAGCAGGGCGGTCGACAGCTTGAAGCCTACAGACATCAGTGCGGCGTCGAACTGCCGCGCTGCGACGCCGCCCTGGCCGGCGGGTCCGGAGGGCACAGGGAGGCGGTGAGCGTGCCGGACGACCAGGGATTCCAGATGGTGAGGCATCCAGGCATGATTCCAGAACCGCCCAAGCCGACGCATTCAGGTTTTCGAACGCGACGCGCACCAGCCAGCGGGCCAATGCGTCGCCGCAGCAGCCGGAACACCAACCGTCCGTCGTGGTCCGCGGCCAGTGCGCACCACGACGCGGATTCGCGCAGTCACTGCGCACAGGTTGTCGACATTGCGCATCAACTCGCGGGCCCTGTAATGCTGGATGACCTGCACAGCCACTCTCGTTCTACCACGGGCATACCGACCTGCGTGCTACTGATCCGAAACACCAGGGGGTTCTGGGTCATTGAGCGTCATGTGAGTGAACTGCCAAGGGATGCAGGGCACTTGTCGCCATCCGCGCAGGAAGCGCTGAGATTGCGGGCTTCTCGCGGTCCGGGTTCCTCTCCCCGCACTCGAAGTGCTCCACGGCCCTGCAGCGGACTCCGCTCCCGGGCGACCCTCTCGACGCCGCTCAGCCCGCGGCCCTGCGCCCCCGCTCCAGCGCTGCCGGCTGCCATCGCCGCCGGCGGAGGAGCGTGTCAGTGGTCACTCGGCGGTCACCACTGTGAACACGCTGGCGTTCCCTTCGAACTCATAACACGATCTTGCTGATCGCCGCTGGTGGGCCGTGACCCATGTGCCGGTTCATCCGAATCATCATGCCCGCCGACTCACCGTCCGTCAGGGCGAGCTCTCCACCACGACCAACCGATCCAGCAGGTACCCGTCCAGATCCGGGTGCAGCCACTCCTCCCCCGGCCGGATCCGGTGGAAGCGGAACGTCCCACTGCTGCCACTGACGCTCGCGATGCACCGCAACGCGACCGGCTCCGGCAGCCCCCGGCCCAGGTCACACAGCTCCCACCCCAGGGTTAGCCCCTGCTGCAGCAGTTCGCGCTGGCAGTGGGCGTCGATCGCCGGCTGCCCGTCCGCCACCCGCACCCGCACCGGCACCAGGTCCTCCAGATGGAAGCAGTTGACCCCGCACTCCCACCCCGTGAGGTCGCCCAGTTGCTGCGGCCCTGGCCGTTCCTGTCGGCCGGCGAACATCACGGCGCCTGCTCGTTGGACGATTCCGCGTCGGGCCAACTGCCTCAGCTCTGGCGCCAAGTCCACCCCGAATGGCGGGCGCAACAGCCCCGCCGCGCGGTCGTTCATTCGTACGGTCAGCATGCAGTCGCCCCCCGGTACCTTCGCTTGCTTCCCAATCGGTCGATGTACCACCGGCCATCGCTCTTGATCACGCGTGGCGACGTGGTGTTCGTATCCTCGCAGGTAAGCAGCGCCCGCTCGATCGTCAGCCGCTCGGCCAGCGGCAGCGCGGCAGCCAGTATCCCCTCGGCAACGGGAGAAGTCCTTCGACCGGAAGAAGGACGCGACGGACTTCGCCATCAAAGTCGAGAACGACAAGCGCGAGAACGTCTATGTCGACCCGACCGCCGGCAAGGTGCCGTTGCACCGTTACGCTGCCGAGTGGCTGAACGCGAAGAGCATGTCCGCCGGCACCACAGAGTCCTACGAGCGCACCATGCGCCTGCACGTGGTTCCGCACCTTGGCCGCAAGAGCCTGTCATCACGGTCACCGTGGACCGATACGGCCACCTCACCCGGGACGGCGGCGACCGCTGCCGCCGGTCGTCGGGACGGCGGTCGGCCGACACCTCGTCAGCTGATCCCCACGTCCCTGAGCGCCCGCTGCTGACCTGGTGTCGACCTGGTGGGCCAGTAGACGTAACAGACGCCTCCCGAACCCCCTGCGACCTGCCCGTTCGCGTCGTAGCGCCTGGTGCGGAGCCAGTTGTTCTCGAACTGGCGGCGCCGGTAGACGCGGCGCACCTGGTCGTCACCCGGTGAGGCGGGGTCGTTGGCGATGACGTCGCCGTCCCCGGTGAAGCCGATCACGGCCATCAGATGGCCTTCGGTGTCGTAACCGGCGCCTTCCAGTTCGGACTTGAGGAAGGACTGGGAGGTGATGACCGGGATCCCGGCGTGGATCAGCCGTTCGAGGTCGGTCAGGGAGGCCAGGCGGGTGATGACGGCCTGGAGGTCGTGGTAGGTCGCGGCGTAGGCGGCGTTGAAGGGCCAGTTGCCGCAGCCCCGGTACTGGTTGTCGTAGGTGGCGCGGGCGGCCTGGCAGACCTGGGGGTCGGGGTAGGCGGGGTCGACCCAGGACAGGTCGGCGACGGTGGGGCGGTGGCCCCAGTACTCGATGACCATCTGGGAGGAGGTGGGGCTGCACCAGGCCTCTCCCCCGTTGTTGTACTGCGGGTACTGCCCCTTGTGGATCTCCTGCGAGTAGCGCGGGACGGCCAGTTCGCGGCCCCGGCCGACGCCCGGCACGGAGGCCGGCACCTCGAAGCGGTCGGGCAGGTCCGAGGCCATCGCGCCCAACCGCCGGACGGTGGGCGTGAGTTCACTACCGGGTCGGCGGTAGAGGGTCAGGCGCAGGGTGTAGGAGACCAGGCGCAGACCGCTGTCCGGGGCGTCGATGGCGAAGGTGTCGGTGGAGATGCGGCTCCGGCCGTCCTGCTGGTGGTCCACGGAGGTGCGGCGAACGTCCTGGTCGGAGGCGGCCCAGCGGCCCATGACGTACCAGGGGGTGGTCCCGCCGTCGCTGTAGCCGCCGCGCAGTTCGACGGCGATCCAGGTGCCGACGGGCGTGTGGGCGTTCCAGGCGGCGACCAGCTCGGTGGCGGGAGTGGCCAACTCCCGTACCGGGGAGGTCCAGGTGGCGTACTCCCAGGGGGAGGAGGTGCCGGTGTGCGGGTCCTGGTAGTCGACGGTGCCGACCGGGGTGGTGATGGCCACGCCCGGACGGTCTCCGTCCATCACTCCGACTCCCGGACCGCCGCCCCGGCACCAGTCGGCGGCGGTGGTCCAGGCGTGGTACTCCACCGGGTACCTGGGGCGTTCGGGCTCGGGCATCGGTGAGCGGGTCATGGTCCTGCCGAGTGCGGGGGCGGCGTGGAGCGCTGGTACGACGGTACCGGCCGCCGAGGCGAGCGCGGCCGTGAACAGTGTCCGCCGTGACGTGAAGCCGTGCACAGTGGTCGCCTCCCAGCTCCCGCAGCGGCGCCCGGGTGCGGGCCAGGCGCGGTGCCGCCGCTCGACCGCGCCTGGGCGGTGGGTCAGTCCAGGCCGGCCCGGCGGCGGGCGACCTCGGCGACCGCCGACCAGTCGCGCTCCGCGTCGCCGTGGGCGATGGCGTCCAGGAACGCGTCGCGCAGCACACTCCCGAAGGGCAGCGGGACGTGCTGCCCGGCGCCGGCCTCAAGCGCGAGGTTGACGTCCTTGAGACCGAGGACGAGGCGGAACCCGGCGGGCTCGTAACGGCGTTCGGCGACCATCGAGCCGTAGCCGGAGTAGACCATGCCGGGGAAGGCGGTGTTGGTGATCAGCTCGATCAGGTCGGCCGGCTTGACACCGTTGGCCTCGCCGAGGCTGGTCGCCTCGGCCATGGACTCGATGGCGCAGGCGAGCAGGAAGTTGGTGCTGATCTTGGCGGCGTTGGCCTGGTGCGGCTCACTGCCGAAGCGCCAGGTGCGCTGCCCCATCGCGGCGAACAGCGGCTCGGCCCGCTCGACCAGCTCGTCCGGGCCGGCCACCAGGATGTTGAGCTTGCCGGCCTCGGCCACGTCGGTGCGCCCCAGGACGGGGGCCGCGAGGTAGCCGATCCCGTGCTCTGCGTGCAGTTCGGCGGCGCGGCGGACCAGCGGGAGCGAGACGGTGGCCATGTTGATGTGCAGCCGGGCCCGGGCGCCTCCGAGCAGTCCCGGGTCGAGCAGGTTCGACTCGACCGCCTTGTCGTCGGCGAGCATCGAGATGACGATCTCGTTGTCGAAGACCTCGGCCAGGTCGGCGGCGGCCCGCGCACCCTGCTCGACCATGACCTTCACCGGCTCCGGCGAGCGGTTCCACACCTGCACGGAGAAGCCCGAGCGGATCAGGTTGGCGGCCATACCGCGCCCCATCCCACCGAGCCCGACAAAACCCACCGTGAGTGCCGTCATGGTCCGTCTCCCTGCCGTCAGCGTGATCGGTACGATCCGACTGTACGTCAGCTGCAGTACGGTACCGCCCTTCCGTCTACCGACCGGTACCACTTTCGGCCTCGCCGTCGGCGGGCCGGTCCGGAAGCGGGGCGCTGTCGGGTGCGGTGATGCCGGTACCGCGGGCGCCGGAGGCGGCGGCTTCGGCCGAGCCCGCGTGGGCGCTGGGTGCCGTCAGCGAGGCGACCACCCCGACGGCGAGGGAGGCGACGGCGAGCATGCTGCGCTTCTTCATGCCCTCCCCAACGAGCGGACCGCGCCGGGGTCACGCGGAAATCCGCTCGGACCTGCGGCGGCCCGGGGGCTACCGTGGCGAACGTGACGAACTATCAGCCGCTCCCTCCGGACGTCTCCGCGCTGCCCAGGGCGTACTTCGCCTTCCCCGGCCCGCTCCGCGACCGCCTGGTCGGCGCGATCCTGGACGGTTCGAAGACCTCCACCACGGGTCTGCTGGCCGACTACGAGCACGAGGACGAGCCACTGCCGCAGGCGGGCCGGCGTTTCGCGGTGGTCGACTCCGCCGACCGCCCGGTGGCCGTGATCGAGGTGACGGACGTGCGGGTGGTACCGCTGGCCGAGGTGGACCTGGCGCACGCGGTGGACGAGGGTGAGGGCCACACCACGGTCGCCGAGTGGCGGGCGGCCCACGAGGAGTACTGGCACAGCGCCGAGCTCAGGGCGGCACTGGACGATCCCGGCTTCACGGTGGACGACACCACTGCGGTGGTCCTGGAACGCTTCCGGCTCGTCGACACGCTCTGACCGGGTGCGGAGCCGCCCCTCACCGCCTGGCCGGCGCCCCCGCACCCGTCGCCCCGTCACACGGCGGTGCCCGCCAGGCGGCGGGTGGCCAGATCGGCCAGCAGCGCGGCCTGCCGGAACAGCACACCGTCGTCGAAGGCGGCGGACGGCGCGTGGTTCCCCGGGGCGGTCCGCAGATCGAGGTCGGGGAGGATGGCGCCGAGGAAGAGCATGGCGCCGGGCACCCGCTCCAGCACGAGGGAGAAGTCCTCCGAGCCGCTGATGGGGTTGGGCGCGAGGGACGCCCCTTCCGGACCGAAGAGTTCGCGCGCGACGTCCAGGGCGAAGCCGGTCTCCTCGGGCGTGTTGACGGTCACCGGGTAGAGCACGTCGTACTCCACCTCGGCGTCCAGACCGTGCGCCCGCGCGATGCCCTCGACCAGCGCCGGCAGTCCGGTGCGCAGCAGTTCCCGGTTCTCCTCCGAGTAGCTGCGGACGGTGGCCGCGAACTCGGCGCTCTCCGGGATGATGTTGCTCTTGACGCCAGCGCTCAGCCGGCCGACCGAGACGACCACCGGGTCGAAGATGTCGAAGGTACGGGTCACATGGGCGTGCAGAGCGGTGACCATCTCGCAGACCGCGGGCACCGGGTCCTTGGTGCGGTGCGGCGAGGACCCGTGGCCGCCGAGCCCGTGGACGGTCACCCGCAGCTCGTCGCAGGCGCTCATCATGGCACCCGGGCGGGCGTAGACCAGGCCGCTCGGGAGCAGGCCCGCGGACACGTGGATCGCGTACGCGGCGTCGAGCTCCTTCCCCGCGGCGTCCAGTACGCCCTCCTCGATCATCAGACCGGCGCCGTTGAAGCCCTCCTCCCCCGGCTGGAACATGAACACCACGTCGCCGCTGAGCTGTTCGCGCCGGTCGCACAGCAGCCTGGCCGCGCCCACCAGTCCCGCGGTGTGCAGGTCGTGGCCGCAGGCGTGCATCCGCCCGTCGGTCCGGGAGGCGTAGTCCAGCCCGGTGGTCTCCTGGATCGGCAGCGCGTCCATGTCGCCGCGCAGCAGTACCGCGCCGCCCGGGCCGCCGGTGCCGCGCAGGACGGCCGTGACCGAGCTGAGCGAGCGTCCGGTGCTGATCTCCAGCGGCAGGCCGTCCAGTGCGGCCAGCACCTTCTCCTGGGTGCGCGGCAGGTGCAGCCCGAGCTCGGGCTCGCGGTGCAGTGCGCGACGCAACTCGGTCAGTTCGTCCTGGAGTTCCCGCGCCCGCTCGACTGTCGACATGCTCGTCCTCCGCTTTCGTTCGCACGTCCGTTCATCTCAAGCCCACCGTGGGAAAGTTGCAACACTTCGGGCACGAGAGGCTCCCCCCGGCGGATCTCTTCCAGGACCGCCTCCGCCGGGGGCCCGGACCTCGGCGGCCTCCCGGCTCGCCGGAGACCGGGCGGGGGTCTGGCCGGATTGACGTGATGTCAGCAGTATCGTGCGGGACACCCGCCCACCGACGGAGGCACCGTGACCGCCCTGCCGCCCACCGAGCGCCGCAACCCGGCCACCACCGAGATCGATCTGCTGCCGACCCTCGATCTGCTGCGCGCCGTCAACGCGGCCGACGCCGGGGTTCCGGCCGCCGTCGCCCGAGCCCTGCCGGTGCTGGCCGAGGCGGTGGACGCGGCGGTGACGGCACTGCTCGGCGGCGGCCGGGTGCACTACGTCGGCGCCGGCTCCTCGGGCCGCTACGCCGTGCTGGACGCCGCCGAGCTCGCGCCGACCTACGGGCTCGAACCGGGCCGCTTCACCGCTCATCTCGCGGGCGGCCCGCAGGCCTTGGCCCGGGCGGTGGAGGGTGCGGAGGACAGTGAGACGGACGGGCGGCGCGCGCTGGCCGGGCTGCGGCCGGGCGACGTGGTCCTCGGGCTGGCGGCGAGCGGGCGGACCCCGTACGTGGCGGGCGCGCTCGCGGCCGCGCGGGAGGCCGGGGCGACGGCCGTGCTGGTGAGCTGCAACCCGCAGGCGCCGCTCGCCGACCTGGCCGACCTCCATGTCTGCACCGACACCGGGCCCGAGGTGGTGACCGGTTCGACCCGGATGAAGGCGGGCAGCGCGCAGAAGCTGGTGCTGCACGGCTTCTCCACCGCGGTGATGGTCCGGCTGGGCCGGACCTGGTCGAACCTGATGACGGAGGTGGCCGCGACCAACGCCAAGCTGGTCGGCCGGAAGCTGACCATCCTGGTCCAGGCCACCGGCGCCGACGACGAGACCTGCCGCGCCGCCCTGCGGGCCGCCGACGGCGAGCTGAAGCCGGCGCTGGTCGGGCTGCTCAGCGGCGCCACCCCGGAGGCCGCCCGCGCCGCGCTGGCCGCCGCCGACGGCGTGGTCAGGGCCGCACTCGACCGGCTCGCTCGGTAACAACCGTACCGGTACGGGGAATTGATGCCCGTCCGGGCTGTGCGAGTGTCCGACCCCCGGTGCAGGATGTGCACGATCGTGGTGAATTCGAGCGCACCGTCGGACAGGAGTCGGGGATGGGGATATTCGGGCGCCGGAAGAAGCGCCAGGAGCAGGAGCGCGGAGCCGCCGAGGGGATCGATCTCGGCGGCGGGACGCGACTGGTCCTGGACGCCTCGCCGGCCGAGATCCGGCAGCTGACGCAGCAGTTCCGGGCCGGGGCCGAGGGTGGTGACGCCGGGAGCATGGAGCGCCTCGCCATGTTCCTGGAGTACCAGGGGAACCTGGCCGAGGCGATCGAGTGGCGGGAGCGGGCGGCGGGCCTCGGAGAGGTCGACGCGGCGACCTGGCTGGCCGACCGGCTGCTGAAGCAGAACAAGCACGCCGAGGCGGTGGAGTACCTGCGGATAGCCGCCCGTGGCGGGCACATCTCGTGTGCCTACAACCTCGGCATGATCCTGGCGACGTCCAACCAGCCCGAGGAGGCCGCCAAGTGGCTGCTGCGGGCCGCCGAGGCGGGCCACGAGGGAGCGGGCAAGGCCCTGAACACCGATGCCGGGCGGATCCGTGCGATGCGGGAGGCCGTGGCTCAGGCGGTGGCGCGGGCCGAACAGGGGGATGCCGCGGCCGCGCACGAGGCGGCGATCGGGTACCTCGAACTGCTGGAGGAGGAGCCGGCCGAGCACTGGATGGCCGTCGGCGCCGAGCGCGGGAACGCCGACTGTGCCTGGGAGTTGGCGCTTCGTGAACGTGAGCGCGGAGCGCGCGCCCGCTCCCTCGAGCTGCTGCGGATCGCGGCCGGGGGCGGGCACGCGCGGGCGGCGGCGATCGAGGGGCTGTGGCTGCTGGCGGACGGCGACGAGGAGGGCGCGGAGGCCTCGCTGCGGCCGCTCGCCGACGCCGGCAACTGGGTGGCCCGGTACAACCTGCTGGCGGTGATCCAGCACCGGGCCGGTGTGCAGCCGGGCGCCCCCTCAGGCATGACCGACGAGATGTGGGAGCTGCTCGACCGCGCCTGGGTCGGCGCGCGGCAGGCCGTCGCACCGCTGATCGAGGCCGGCAACTGGGAGGAGGCCGAGTCCCTGCTGCGGATCCCCGCCGAGGGCGGCGACCCGGCCGCGCAGGAGGCCCTGGCCGAGGTCCTGCTGAGTTCCGGGGATCCGCGGCGGGCGCCGGAGGCCGAGGCGCTGCGCCGGCGGGCCCAGGCGCTGCGGGGAGCCCGGCCCGCCGCGAAGCCTTCGGGGCGGGGGGCGTCCGGGCGGGATGCCGCCCTGCCCATGTTCAGCGCGGAGCAGGGCCGGGACTTCCGGGACCTGGTGCGCGAGTCCTTCGCGTCCTACGACGTGACGGTGACGGTACGCGGCGAGGTCGCCACCGACACCCAGGGGCGGCAGTTCGGCCTCTCCGAGCTGGCCCGGGCGTGCGCGGAGCGGCCCGGCGGGCGCGCGGAGTGGCCGGACGAGGTGAACCTGCAGGTCGGTCAGCTGCTGATGGCGTTCAGCGGCCCGCTGGGCGTCGAGCGGCTCAGCCGTGACGAGCTGCTTCCCGCGCTGTACCCGATGCTGGTCGCGGACGAGACCCTGCCGGAGACGTACGAGCGGGCCGGGGAGGGCATCGGCCCCGAGGTGCTGCCGGGTCTGCGGGAGCAGATCGCGCTCAACTCCCGGGAAGGCGTCCACACGCTCTCGGCGGAGGGCATCGCCGGCCTCGGCGAGATCGGCCAAGTGCGGGCCCGGGCCCGGGCGAACCTGGTCGCGTCGATGGGCGTCGACGAGTACGAGGTCCTGCAGCACCCGGGCGGCGGTGTCTTCCACGTGATCACCGGCTCGACGCCGTTCATCGCGAGTCTGGTACTGGTCCTGGAGGATCTGGTACGGGCCACCACCGGCCAGCCGATTCCGCCGGACGGCGCGCTGGTCGCCATGCCGGCCCGGCACCAGCTGCTGTTCCACCCGATCCGGGATGTCACGGTGCTCACCGCGATGGACGGCATCGCCCGCTACGCGGAGGCGACCCACGCGCGGTCGACCGGTGCGCTGAGCCCGGATGTCCACTGGTGGCGCGACGGCCGGCTCACCACGCTGACGGGGCGGGACGGGGACGGCTTCGTGCTCTGGGACGAGGACGGGGAGTTCACGGCCATGCTGGAGCGCCTCGACCAGGTCAACCGGAAGCCGCGCGGCTGACGGAGCCCCGCCCGGCGGCCGGCTCCGGCACCGACCGCGGAGCCGGCCGCCGGACCGTTCGTGCCATGACGGTAGGTCAACCCGCTGTGAACATTCGGTTTCGCGGGTGCCCGCGCCCCGGTTCCGATATTGACGGGGCAGCAGGTCGGGGCTGGGATGGGGTCCCGTGTCCGGCAGACCGTGCCGGGTTGCGTGTCAGGTCCATGGCGGGCGGTCCGAGCGCACCGCCGGTGGCCTCCGGGGGAAGGGCGGACGATGCTGGAGATCGCGGCGCTGGGGATCGGCGGCACGCCGCCCTCCCGGGACCCGGAGCCCCTTGTGGAAGGACGTCCCCGCCGGAGCGGAGCCGCCCGCTCCCGGGAGCCTTCCGGTCCGGCTGCGGCACCGCCCCCGTACCGGCGGACGGACCCGGAGGAACCGCTCGGCCGGGACGAACTGCTCGCCACCGCCGGGGAGCTGCTCCGCGAACCGGGCTCACTGCTGCTGTACGGCCCGGCCGGGATCGGCAAGTCCGCCGTGGCCACGGCCCTTGCCGCCCGGGCGGCGGCCTGCGGTGCCACCGTGCTGCGCTGCACCCCGGCCGTCCAGGAGACCGGGCTGCCGTTCGTCGGACTGATCGATCTGCTCTCCACCGTCCCGGACTCCCGCCTCGACGTCCTTCCCAGCGGGCCCCGCGCCGTCCTGCGGGCCGCACTGCTGCGCGGCGAAGGACCGGCCGACGACCGCGGCCGACTGGCCCTGCGGGTCGCGGTGGCCGAGGTGCTGCGGTCACTGGCCGGGCGCTCCCCCGTGCTGCTCGTGCTCGACGGACTGCAGTGGCTGGACGGGCCGAGCGCCGTGGTGGTCTCCTTCCTCGCCCGCCGCGCCCGCTCGCTGGGGCTGGCCGTGCTCGCCACCGAACGCACACCCGAGGGCGAGCCACCGCGGCTGCGCGAGCTCTGCCCGCCCGGAGCGGCCGAACTGCAGGTCACACCGCTCCCGCCGCTCACCGTCACCGAGTTGCTCACCCGGGGCGCGAGCGGATCGCTGACCGCCGGCCGGCTCCGGGAGATCCGGCAGGCCGCCGCGGGCAACCCGCTCTACGCCCTCGAACTGGCCAGGACCCGGCCCGCCGCCTCGCCGCGACCGCCGTACGCCCTCTCCCCGCCGGAACTGCCCGAGCGACTGCGGGACCTGCTGCTCGCCCCGGTGCGCGGCCTGTCTCCCGAGGCCACCCGGACCTTGCTGCTGGCCGCCGCGTCCACCCGTCCGACGGTCGGTCGACTGCGTGACGCCGGGGCGCCCGATCCGGTGGCGGCACTGACCGAGGCCCGGGCCGCCGCCGTACTGGACACCGACCCCGACGGCACCGTCCGCTTCCGGCACCCGCTGGTGCGGGTCGCCCTGCTCGGCGCAGCCGCCACCCGTGACCGTCTGGCCGCCCACCGCGCCCTGGCCGCCGCCACCACCGACCCGGTCGAGCGGATCCGCCAACTCGCCCTGGCCTGCCCGGACGCTGACGAGCGGCAGGCCGGGCTGCTGCTCGACGCCGCCGCCACCGCCGCCCGCCGGGGAAGTCCCCGGGCCGCGTACGGACTGGCGGCACTCGCGGTCGACCGCACCCCCGCCAGGGCCGTGTGGACCCGACGTGAACGGCTGCTCGCCGCCGGGGAGTTCGCCTGCGGCGCGGGCCTCTGGGAGGAGGCGCGCCTCGCGGTGCTGCCACTGCTGGCCGAGCCCACGGACCAGCCGTGGCACGGCGGTTCGCCCGGCCGCTGCCGGCCGATCGTCGCCGAGGACTCCCCGCGCGGTGCACGGCCCCTGCCCGAGGTCCGCCGGACCGTCCTGCCCCCGCCGGCCGAACGGGCGGATCGATCGCCCTGCCCCACGTCCCGGGTGCGGACCTTCGGCGCCGCCGTCCGCGACCACCTGGAGTGGCCGCTCGGAGCCGGCGCAGCGGAGCCGCCGCGGCCGGCCGAGGCCACCGACCGGCCCCCGTACCGCACTTCGGCGGCGCGGCAGCGGATCCGGGCCCGCCTGGTCCTGCTGCGCTCGGGCGGCCTGGAGCCCGGTGCCGCGGCGGGGCTGGTCGCGGCCGGGCTGGCCGAGGCGGCGGACGATCCGGTGCTGGAGGCGCCGCTGCGCCTCTGGGCCGCGAGGTGCGAGCTGTTGGGCGGCCGTACCGCCGAGGCCGTCCGGCAGGCCCGCTGGGCGGCCGGACTGGCCGTGCGGACGGGCGACGCCGCCACCCGGGCCGCCTGCCTGGTCCTGCTCGCCGAACTCCACACGCTGCGAGGCGAACCCGGCCTTGCCGAGCGCTCGCTGGACCGCGCTCGGAATCCCGCCGTTACCGCCGCACCGGGGCTCCTGCTCCGCCACCGGGCGCTGCTCGACCTGGCGGCCGACCGCCCCGAGCACGCCCGCCGCGCGATCCCCGAGCTGCTGGCCGCGCTCCGCTCGGCTGCCGCGACCGCCCTGGGCACCCGCCGCCCCGACGGCGGCGACCGGCCCCCGGACTGGTCCGACGCCGACGAGGCCCCGGCCGCGCTGCTGACGCTCGTCCGGCTCTGCACCCGGCTCGGGGACTGCGGGCCGGCCCTGACGGCGGCGCGGGAGACAGCCGCGGCCCTGGCCGCCGCGGCCCCCACCGCCCCCGTGCTGACGGCCCTCGCACTGGCCGAACTCGCCGGCGGTGAACTGCCGAACGCCATGGAGCGGGCCCGGGCGGCGGTGCTCGCCGCGACCCGGTCGGGCGACCGGCTCTCCCTGGTGCACGCCCTGGACGTCCTCGGCCGGGTCCGGCTCCTCACCGGCCAACCCGCCGCGGTGGCCGAGGCGGTGGAGACACTGCAGCGGGCCCGCACGCTGGGGCGGGAGTCGGGCCTCGCCGACCCGGCGACGGTGTGCCGGCTCGGGGCGCTGGCCGAGGGGCTGGTGGCGCTCGGCGAGGGGTCCGAGGCCGCCGCCGTGATCGCCGAGGGTCGGGCCCTGCTCGCCCGCGCGCCCGGACCGGTGGCCGGCCACAGTGCCGCGGCGGTACTGGACCGCGCGGACGGGCTGCTGCTCACCTCGCTGGGCCGGGTCGCCGAAGCCACCCGGCTGTTGCGGACCGCGGCCGAGCGCCTGGAGGGGCTGCGGATGCCGCTGGAGGCCGCCTCGACCCTGGTCGCGCTCGGCGGCGTCGAGCGGCGCTCCCGCCGACGGGCGGCCGCCCGGGCCGTGCTGGGCGAGGCGCGGGAGATCTGCCGCACGCACGGGGCGCGACCGCTGCTGGAGCGTGTCGAGCGGGACCTGGCCCGGCTCGGCGCGAAGGACCTGCCACAACCGGGAACCGGCGCCGGGGACCGGAGCGCTCCGGTTCCCGCCGAACTGACGGCGAGTGAGCACCGGATCGCCGAACTGGTCGCCGGCGGCGCCACCAACCGCGAGGTCGCGGCCACCCTCTTCGTCAGCGTGAAGACCGTGGAAGGCACCCTCTCCCGGGTCTACCGCAAGCTCGGGGTGCGGTCGCGGACCTCACTGGCCCGGGCGCTGACATGAAGGTGACATCCGAGGACACCGCCGGTTTACAGAACTGGCAAGGGCTATCCCCCTTTTGACGACGGATCGACACTCCTACCGTTGAGGTCATCCACTTCGCGGCACCGTCCTCACCGACCCCGGCGGGGACGGTCCGGCGCACCCTCGTCCCAGGAGGACCTCAGTGAAGTCCCGACTCATGCCCCTCATCGGGCTGATCGCCGCACCGCTGCCGATCATCGCGCTCGCCGCCGTGCCGGCCTTCGCGGCGCCGGCCGCCGCCCAGCCGGTCGCGTTGAACGGGAGCGTCGTACCGGCGGTGAGCCACTCGACCCGGATCGGAGACGTCGCGGCGGACCAGCGGATAACCGTCGCGGTCAGCCTCAACCAGCGCGACGCGGCAGGCCTGGACGCCTTCCTGGCGCGGGTGACCGACCCGAAGTCGCCGGACTACCAGCACTATCTGACGGTCGACCAGTTCGCCGACCGGTTCGGCGCGACCCCGCAGACGGTGGCCGAGGTCTCCGCCTACCTGAAGTCCCAGGGCCTCGCCGTCGGCCAGGTCACCGCCAACCACCTCACCCTGGAGGCGACCGGGACCGCCGCGCAGGTGCAGAAGGCGTTCGGTACCAAGCTGGCGAACTTCCACGACGCCAGAAGCGACCGCGACTTCTACGCGAACACCGCCAACCCCGTGCTGCCCCCCGAGATCGCCGCCGCGGTGAGCGACGTCTCCGGGCTCAACAACTACGCCAGGTACCGGCACTTCAGCTCCGGCAAGCTCTCCCCCGAGGCCGCCGGCCACGCCCCGTCCGGCCTGAACCCGACCAAGGCCCGCAGCGCGTACAACCTCACCTCCGCGCTCGGCGCCGGCTACACCGGCAAGGGCCAGACGGTCGCGGTGGCGGAGTTCTCCGCCTTCCAGCAGTCGAACATCACCACCTACGACAAGTACTACGGCCTCACCTCGCCCACCCCGACCGTGGTCAGCGCCGGCGGCGGCACCACCGACCTGTCCGGCCAGGGCGAGGTCGAGCTGGACATCGAGGTGATCCACGCGCTGGCGCCCGGCGCCGCGGTCAAGGTCTACGAGGCGCCGAACAGCGACGCCGGCGAGATCGCCCTCTACTCCAAGCTGGTCAGCGACAAGGTCCCGGTCATCTCGATCAGCTGGGGCACCTACGAGGCGGGTGAGACGCCCGCCAACCGGGTCGCGGTGGACACCGACTTCAAGGAGGCCGCGGCCCAGGGCCAGTCGGTCTACGCCGCCTCCGGTGACAGCGGCTCCGACGACGCCGGCAACGGCGGCACCTCGGTGGACTTCCCGGCCTCCGACCCGTACGTCACGGGCACGGGCGGCAGCACGCTCTCCACCACCTCCTCGGGCGCCTGGAGCAAGGAGACCGCCTGGAGCGGCAGCGGCGGCGGGGTCTCCTCGTACTTCGCCACCCCGAGCTACCAGACCAAGGTGAACACCGGTGCCAAGCGCACGGTGCCGGACGTCGCCGCGGTCGCCGACCCCGCCACCGGCTGGGCGATCTACACCGGGGGCGGCTGGTACACCTACGGCGGCACCAGCGCGGCGGCACCCAACTGGGCCGCGTTCACCGCCGTCTACAACAGCGAGGCCAAGGCCAAGTCGAAGCCCGCCTTCGGCTTCGCCAACAGCACCATCTACTCGCTGGCCTCCTCCGCCAACTACGGCACCGCCTTCCACGACGTCACCAGCGGCTCCAACGGCGCCTACAGCGCGGCCAAGGGCTACGACAAGGTGACCGGCTGGGGCACCTACAACGGCGCGGGCTTCCTCAAGGCCAAGCTCGGCTGACCGGTACACCCACGGCGAAGGGGTCGGGCCACCGCCCGGCCCCTTCGCCGTGTCCGCCCGCGGGTGATCCGCTCCGGCCCGTACGGCCCAGCAGCGGCGGCGCCGCGCCGACTCCACCGCGCATGGTGCTGGGAGGACAGCACCGAACCGAGAGCAGTGAGGAGCCGGTCGCATGGGACCTCCCGAGCCGCCGCGGGCGGGGAAGAGGCGCCGGTTCACCTTTCCGAGCGCGCTCACCGTCCTGGTGCTGGTCACCGTCGCGGTCTGGGCACTGGCCTTCCTGATCCCGCCCGGCGAGTACCGGCGCACCGCGGACGGCACCCCGATCCAGGGGACGTACCACCGGGTCGCCGCGGGGCTGGGCCTCACCGGCCGGGTGAAGCAGCTGTTCCTCTCCCCCGTCAACGGTCTCTACGGCATCCGCGACCCGCACACCGGCCTGGTCGGCCCGACGCTCAGCGGGACGCTCTACGGCAGCGCGGGAGTGTTCCTCTTCGTGCTCGCCATCGGCGCGTTCATCACGGTGGTCTTCGCGACCGGCGCACTGGACCGGGGTATCGAGCGCCTGGCGCACACTCTGCGCGACCGGGGTGCGCTGCTGATCGCCGGGATCATGGTGGTCTTCTCGGTCCTGGGCACGGTCGAGGGCTTCGCGGAGGAGACCCTCGGCTTCTACGGACTGATCGTGCCGCTGATACTGGCCCTCGGCTACGACCGGCTGGTGGCGACCGGCACGATCATCCTCGGAGCGGGCATCGGCGTGCTCTGCTCGACCGTCAACCCGTTCGCCACCGGCGTCGCGTCCTCCGCCGCCGATGTCTCGCTCGGCGACGGGCTCGCCCTGCGCTTCGCGATGTGGCTGGTGCTCACGGCCGTCACGGTCGGGTACGTGATCCGCTACGGCCGCCTGGTGCGCCGGAACCCGGACCGTTCCATCGTCGGGTTCCTGCCCGGCGACCGGGAGCACGCCGCCGTCGCGAGGACCGGCGCGGCCCCGGAACTGACCTCGCTGCACAGGGCGGTGCTGGTACTGGTCGGGCTGGTCTTCGCGTTCATGATCTTCTCGGTGGTGCCCTGGTCCGGCGCGCTCACCGGGAGGGCGGACGCACCCCCCTACCGCTGGGAGCTGGACTGGTCCTTCGCCGAGCTGGCTGCGCTGTTCCTGGTGGCCTCGGTGCTGGTCGGACTGGTCGGACGGATGGGCGAACAGCGGCTCAGCGCCACCGTCGTGCAGGGCGCCGCCGAGTTCATCGCGCCCGCGCTGGTCATCGTGCTGGCTCGCGGGGTCACCGTGATCATGAACAACGCCAGGGTGACCGACACCGTGCTGCACTCCATCGAGGGTGTGATCGCGGGCAGCTCGTCCATCGTGTTCGCGGTCATGGTCTTCGTGGTGAACCTGCCGCTGGCCTTCCTGATCCCCTCGACCTCGGGTCACGCCACGCTGGCCATGCCGATCCTCGCGCCGCTCGCCGACTTCGCCGGGGTCTCGCGCGCGGTGGTCGTCACCGCCTGGCAGTCGGCGAGCGGTCTGATGAACCTGTGGGTGCCGACCACCGCCGTCACCATCGGCGGGGTCTCCCTGGCCAAGGTCCGCTACGACCGGTACCTGCGGTTCGTCTGGCCGCTGCTGGCGCTGCTGTCCGTGCTGATCTGCCTCTTCGTCGGTTTCGGCGCGGCGGTCGGCTGAGACCGGTGCCGGATCCATGCGACTCCCCGGCACACCGCGACCGCACGGGTGGAACGCCCGGCCGCCAAAGTGCGTGCGGACCGAACACCGTTGTGCCCGCGCCATGACCGCTGCTAGCGTTGATCGCATGAAGCGCGCTGCGAACGTCACGACGACGCCGGACACAGTCCCGGCGCGCTGATCCGTGTTCGCATCACGAAGCCCCGGGGCGAGTGCCCCGGGGCTTCGTCGTGTGGCTCCCTTGGTCGCCCGCCCCGCCCGACCGCAGGGAGACCACCCCCATGCACGACCACCGCAGGCTCGGCCGCGAGCTCGACCTCTTCGACACCGACCCGCTGATCGGCTCCGGACTGCCCTACTGGCTGCCCGCGGGCGCCGACGTCCGGCACGGCCTGGAGGAGTACATCCGCGAGGTGGAGCGCCGGGCGGGCTACCGCCACGTCTACTCGCCCGTCCTCGGCAAGCGCGAGCTGTACGAGATCTCGGGCCACTGGTCGCACTACAGCGAGGACATGTTCCCGCCGATGGACCTGGGCGGTGAGCAGCTGGTGCTGCGGCCCAGCCTCTGTCCGCACCACGCGCTGATCTTCCGCTCCAGGTCCCGCAGCTACCGTGAACTCCCCTTGCGGATGGCGGAGTTGGGTGGGATGTACCGCTCGGAGCTGTCGGGGGTGCTGGCCGGGCTGACCCGGGTGCGGGCGATCCAGCTGAACGACGCGCACGTCTTCTGCACCATCGACCAGGTCGCCGACGAGGCGCGGGCCGCCCTGGAGCTGATCCGGCGGGCGTACCGGGCACTGGGGATCACCCCGGCCCGGATCCGGCTGTCGCTGCCGGGCGAGGGCGGGAAGTACGTGGCCGCGCCCGAGCTGTGGGAGCGCTCGACCGCGCTGCTGATCGAGGTACTGGAGAGCTCGGGCCTCGCATACGAGGCGGTGGCGGGCGAGGCCGCCTTCTACGGTCCCAAGATCGACGTGCAGATCGCGGACGGGGCCGGCCGGGAGTCGACCCTCTCCACCATCCAGGTCGACTTCCACCAGCCGGAGCGGTTCGGCCTGGGCTACATCGGCCCGGACGGTTCGCGGCACCGTCCGGTAATGGTCCATCGGGCGATCATCGGCAGTGTCGAACGGGCCGTCGCCCACCTCATCGAGCTGCACGGGGGCGCCTTCCCGGCCTGGCTGGCACCGGTGCAGCTGGTGGCGCTGCCGGTCTCGGCCGACGAGGTTCCGGCGGCCGCGGCCTTCGTGGAGCACTGCCTGGACCGGGGGCTGCGCGCCGAGCTGGCCGATCCCGAGCAGGGCAGCCTGGGCGCCCGGATCCGGTCCGCCCGCCTGGTCCCGTACCAGGCCGTCATCGGCGCCCGTGAGGCCGCCGCGGACCAGGTCGCGCTGCGCCTGCGGGACGGCCGCCGGATCGACCCGCTCGCGGTCGCCGAAGTCCTCGGCCGTATCGGCGAGTTGGTCACCGACCGCAGTCTCGACCTGTGGTGACCGGCCGCCTGCGGTGCGGTGCGGCGGGCCGTCACCGGACGGCCGGTGACGCAGGCCGCCCCCGGGCGGAGTCGCGGAACCCGCCGCCCGGGCAGGCGCCGCTTCGACCGCCCGGTCGACCGCCGCGCCGTCCGCGGGGGCAGCCGGTGCGGTGACGCGCGGTCAGGCCGTCACCGGCCGGCCGTGTCCGGGCGGGCCCGGGCCGGTGCCGGATGAGAGCCTGGGAGCGGAGGTGATCGGTGACCATGACCGGAGCACCCGAGCGCCCGGTCGGGCCCGGCCCCCAGGGCGGCCGGCCGACCGGGGCGAGCGCACTCACCGGGCCCCTGCCCCCGCACGGACGGTTCCGGATCGCGGTCCACCGCGTCTGGCGCCACGGGCGCGAGCTGGAACTGATGCACCGGGCCATGGGCTTCGCGGCGCTCGGCTTCGTCACCCTGGTCCCGCTGCTGATCGTGGTCGCCGCCGCCTCCCCCGTGCACGGTGCGGGGTTCGCCGGCTGGGTGGTGAACGGCCTCGGGCTCTCCGGCCGCTCCGCGCAGGAGGTCCGGGACCTGTTCTCCTCGCCGACCCAGGCGCTCAGCACCACCACCGGGCTCAGCCTCGCGGTCGCCAGCGTCTTCGGCATCTCGTTCATGGCGGCCGTGCAGACCGGCTACGAGCGGGTCTGGCGCCTGCCCCCGGCCGCCTGGCACTCCGTCTGGCGGCAGGCGATCGGGCTGGCCGGACTGGTCGGCTTCCTGCTCGTCGCCTCCTGGTCCAGGGAGCCCTGGCAGTCCAGCCCGGTCCAGCCCGCACTCCGGCTGACGACCGCGCTCGGCGGCGGGGTGCTGTTCTTCTGGTGGACCAAGTGGCTGCTGCTCGGCGGCCGGGTGCCGTGGCGGGCGCTCTTCCCCGGCTCGGCACTGACGGTCCTGGCCCTGGTCGGACTGCGGTTCTTCTCCCAGATGGTCTTCCGTCCGCTGATCATCTCCAACGCGCTCTCCTACGGTGTGATCGGCACCGTGCTGGTGGTGCAGTCCTGGCTGGTCGGGGTCGGCTTCACGGTCTTCGCGGGCGCCCTGGCCGGCCATGCCTTCTGGGAGCACCGGCAGCACCGGAAGGAGCAGACCGAGCCGGAGGAGTGAGCACCGGCCGCCTCGCACCCGAGGAGCTCTACCGCGCGATGAGCTCGCCGCGGGCGACGTAGCCGGCGGCCACCAGCGTGACGGTGGCGGCGCTCATCAGCAGCGGCAGGGCCACCCCGAGGTGCAGGTAGCACCAGGCGCCGACGAAGGCTCCGCCCGCCATCGCGGCCGCCGCACCGGCCCGGCGCCGGGCACGGGCGCCCGTGCCTCCGGCCGGCGGCGAGTCGGCCGCCAGACCCGTGAGCGTCGTGGTGAGCACGGTGGTGGTCAGGTCGGCGACCCCCGTCCGGCGGACCGAGGCGTTGCGGATGCCCATGGCCACCGCGAGTACGGCGATCACCGCAAAGCGGCCTGCCGCGCCCGGGACCAGGGCCGCCACGGTGGCCGCCAGGCCGGTCAGGGCCGCCTCCGCCACCAGCGCTCCGCCGAACCACCGGTGCACGGGGCGGGAGTTCATCGCCACCGCGTACCGTCCCGCCGCCACGGCGCCGGTGAGGAAGCCCGCGAGCGAGGTCAGCGAGGCGGCGGCGGAGAAGCCCGGGGCGCCCGCCGCCGCGAAACCCACCACGACCACGTTGCCGGTCATGTTGGCCGTGAAGACCCTGCCGAGTCCCAGGAAGCTGACCGCGTCGAGGAAGCCGCTGACCACGGTCAGGACCATGAGTACGGCGGGGAGCATCTCCCTGGCACCGGCCGACTCGTCGCTCATCCCGTCATGTTCGCAGCGGCGCTTGTGAGTTGGGCCTCAAGCCGACCCCGGCGTGTCGGCCGCCCGACCGGACCGGCGGCGTCCTGGTCCGCCAGGCGACCGGTCGGGCACGGGAGTTCAGAACCGCACCGGGAGGGCCAGCAGCCCCCGGGCCCGGATCGAGGGCCGTCGGCGCACGGTCTCGCGCGGGATGTCCAGGGCCAGGTCGGGGAAGCGGCGCAGCAGGGTGGCGATGGCGATGCCGGTCTCCATCCGGGCCAGGGGCGCTCCGACGCAGTAGTGGATGCCGTGGCCGAGCGAGAGGTGGGCGCTGTCGCGGCGGTGCAGGTCGAGCCGGTCGGGCTGCTCGTAGTGGCCGGGGTCGCGGTTGGCGGAGCCGAGGGAGAGCAGGACGGTCTCCCCGGCGGGGATGGTGACGTCGCCGATGATGAGGTCCTCCAGCGGGAAGCGGCGGATCGCCAAGGGCGCGGGGGTGTCGTAGCGAGTGAGCTCCTCGACGGCGGCGGGGAGCAGCGCGGGGTCGCGGCGCAGTTCGGCGAGCTGCTCGGGGTGGTCGAGCAGGGCGAGGACGCTGTTGCCGATGAGCTGGACGGTGTTCTCGTAGCCCGCGAAGAGGATCAGGAAGGCGAGCGAGGTGAGCTCGTCCTCGCTCAGGCGGTCGCCCTCGTCCCGGGCGGTGATCATCGCGGAGAGCAGGTCCTCGCCGGGTTCGGCGCGCTTGCGCGCGATGAGCCGGGTGAGGAACTCCAGCATGTCGGCGAGGGCCGCCCTGGCCCGCTCGGGACGGGCGGGGTCGGGGGTGATGACGGCGTCGGTCCAGGCGCGGAAGTCACGCCGGTCCTCGGGGCGGACGCCGAGCAGGTCGCAGATGACGGCGATCGGGAAGGGGCCAGCGTAGTCGGCGACGAGGTCGGCGCGGCCGAGGGGTGCGATCCGGTCGAGCAGGTCGTCGGCGGTCCGCTGGATGGGGGCGCGCAGTCGCTCGACACGCCGGGGTGTGAACGCCTGGGAGACCAGACGGCGGATCCGGGTGTGGTCGGGCGGGTCCATGTTGAGCAGGTTGGCGTCCAGGGTCGGCGGCAGGGCGAGGCCACGGTAGTTGCCGGGGAGGGCGTTGCGCTTGTCGATCGAGAGCCTCGGGTCGGCGAGCAGTTCTCTGACGTCCTGGTACCTGGTGACCAGCCAGAACGGCAGCCCGTCGGGGCCGGTGATCCGCTGCACCGGGGCGGTCGCGCGGAGTGCGGCGTAGCCGCCGTACAGGTCCTGGAGCAGTTCGGTGACACCGACGGTGGCCGGTGCGGGCTCGGGAAGGGTGGTCGCCATGGGGGTCAGCCTAGAGGCCGCGCGGCCGTGTTCCGATCTGACCCGAAGCCACCCCGAGTCGGTCTTATCTCAGATATGAGATATGGTCTGCCGTGTGACCGACGACTACCTCATGCGCATCGGCAAGCTCATCCGTGACGCCCGTCAGCACCGGGGCCTGACACAGGCCCAGCTCGGCGAGGCCCTGGGCACCAGTCAGAGTGCGGTGAACCGGATCGAGCAGGGCAAGCAGAACATCAGCCTGGAGATGATCGCCCGCATCGGCGAGGCCCTGGACAGCGAGATCGTCTCGCTCGGCTACGCGGGTCCGATGCACCTGCGGGTGGCCGGCGGCACCCGGCTGTCGGGTGCCATCGACGTCCGGACCAGCAAGAACGCCTGTGTCGCACTGCTCTGCGCCTCGCTGCTGACCACCGGTCGGACCACCCTCCGACAGGTCGCCAGGATCGAGGAGGTGTATCGCATCCTTGACGTTCTGACCAGCATCGGTGTCAAGGTCCGCTGGCTGAACGACGGCCGCGACCTGGAGCTGACCCCGCCCGCCGAGCTGGACCTGGCCGCGATGGACGTCGCGGCCGCCCGGCGGACCCGCAGCGTGCTGATGTTCCTCGGCCCGCTGATGCACCGCGCCGAGCGCTTCGAGATCCCGTACGCCGGCGGCTGCGAGCTCGGCACCCGTACGGTCGAGCCGCATCTGACCGCACTGCGCCGGTTCGGCCTGGAGGTGGCCACCACGGGCGGCAGCTACCACGCGAGCGTCTCGCCGGACGCCTCGCCGGACCGGCCGATCGTTCTGACCGAGCGCGGCGACACCGTGACCGAGAACGCCCTGCTGGCCGCCGCCCGGCACGACGGGGTCAGTGTGATCCGCAACGCCAGCCCCAACTACATGGTCCAGGACCTGTGCTTCTTCCTGGAGCGGCTGGGTGTGCGGATCGAGGGCATCGGCACCACCACCCTCACCGTGCACGGCAAGCCCGAGATCACCTGTGACGTCGACTACGCCCCCGCCGAGGACCCGGTCGAGGCGATGAGCCTGCTGGCCGCCGCCGTGGTGACCTCCTCCGAGCTGACGATCCGCCGGGTGCCGGTCGAGTTCCTGGAGATCGAACTCGCCGTGCTGGAGCAGATGGGCCTGGACTACGACCGCAGCCCCGAGTACGCCGCGCTCAACGGCCGCACCCGGCTGACGGATCTGACCGTGCGCCCCTCCAAGCTCACCGCGCCGATCGACAAGATCCACCCGATGCCCTTCCCCGGCATCAACATCGACAACATCCCGTTCTTCGCCGTGATCGCCGCCGCCGCCCACGGCACCACGCTGATCCACGACTGGGTCTACGACAACCGCGCCATCTACCTCACCGAGCTGGGCCGCCTCGGCGCCGACGTCAAGCTGCTGGACCCGCACCGGGTGCTGGTCCAGGGGCCGACCCGCTGGCGGGCGGCCGAGATGATGTGCCCGCCCGCACTGCGGCCGGCGGTGGTGATCCTGCTCGCGATGCTGGCGGCCGAGGGCACCTCCGTGCTGCGCAACGTGTACGTCATCAACCGCGGCTACGAGGACCTGGCGGAGCGGCTTAACTCGATCGGCGCCAAGATCGAGACCTTCCGCGACATCTGAGTAGGCAACGCCTGAGTCCGGCGACCGAGCGCGCGACAGCCGAGCCCGCGGCCTCCGGGCGCACGGCGGCTGCCGACGGGGATCCGGCCAGCCGGTCCGGAAATCCGGAAACCGAAACGTCGGCCTTCGCACCCGAATCAACCGGGAGCGAAGGCCGACGTTTGGTTACCGACGCGGGGAGTCGACGTCAGTCTCCGGTGTTGGTGGCCCAGACCGGACGGTTGTTGTGGTCGTAGACGACGACGTTGCCGTCGTCCTGCACGGAGAGGTAGGCGCCCCGGTGCCAGGTGCCCGAAGCCCAGAGCGCGTGGCCGCCCGCGTCGTAGAGCACGAAGTTGCCGTCCTCCTGCATCACCGCGGCGTTGCCGTTCGGCCAGGCGTTGGGGGCCTGCCAGGCCGGCCGGCCGTCCTTGTACAGCACGAAGTTGCCGTCCTCCTGGACACGGAGGACCGTCCGACCGTTCCCGGAGGTCCACGCCTGGTTCTTGTACAGCGTGGCCGGCGGGTAGAAGTGGGAATCGCTCCTGACACTCTTGGTCGCGCTCGCGGTGTGGCCGGTGGTGGCGGAGGGCGCGGCAGCGTACGCACTGCCGGCCAGCACACCGCCGACGGCCAGTGCGGTGCTGGCGAGCGCGACGGAGAAGTAATTCCGGAACTTGGTCACCGTGTTTCCTTCCATGAGAAGCAGGGCGGGACAATTAAATATCCACTCAGATCGACCACGCAATACCTTTTCCGGCATGCCGAAATAGTCTTATTTACATTCGCAAGTAGGTGTTCAATCGGACTGCTATTTGAAGGGGTTCGCCCGTACGTCCGGCCGACCGCTACGCTGACCCGCGATGAGACGCAAGACCAAGGTGCCGCCCGCACCCCTGCCGCAACGGCTGGGCATCGACCCGGTCCGCCTCCGCCTGCCCATGGAACGCGGGTGGGCCACCGTGCGCGACCACCTGGTCGACCGGCTGCCGGTGCCGGCGTCGGTGATCGACGGCATGCTCGGCGAGGGCGCCGTGGTCGGGACGGACGGGCCTATCGCGCCCGATGCACCGTACGTCCCGGGTGCGTTCCTCTGGTACCACCGCGACTTCCCCGACGAGACCCCGGTGCCGTTCCCGATCACGGTGCTGCACCGCGACGAGAACCTGGTGATCGCCGACAAGCCGCACTTCATGGCGATGGCACCGCGCGGGCAGCACGTCACCCAGAGCGCGCTCGCCCGGCTGCGCCGGGAGCTCGACCTGCCCACGCTCAGCCCCGCTCACCGGCTCGACCGGCTGACCGCGGGGCTCGCCATGTTCATCATCCGGCCCGAACACCGGGCCGCGTACCAGGGGCTGTTCCAGGAGCGGCGGGTGCACAAGGAGTACGAGGCCGTCGCACCCTACGAGCCGGCGCTCGACCTGCCCCGCACGGTGAGCAGCCGGATCATCAAGGAGCACGGTGTCCTGGCCGCCCAGGAGGTGCCGGGGCCGCCCAACAGCGAGAGCCGGATCGAACTGGTCGAGACCCGGGGTGCGCTCGGCCGCTACCGGCTCACCCCGGTGACCGGCCGCACCCACCAGCTGCGGGTGCACATGTGCAGCCTCGGTGTGCCGATCCTGTCCGACCCGCTCTACCCGGAAGTCGTCCCCGGCATAGCCCTGGACGACTTCCGGGCCCCGCTGCAACTGCTGGCGCGGACCTTGGAGTTCACCGACCCGCTGACCGGGCGGCAGCACAGCTTCCGCAGTCGGCGCACCCTGGAGAGCTGGCCCGCCCCTCCCGCCGGTCCGGCCGACCGGGTGGCCGGCTGAGCGGGCCGGCGTCGGTGCCGGTGCCCGTGGTCCGGCGCCGGTGACCGCGAGCCGCGGTCAGGAACGCGGCGGCAGGTCCTCGGCGAACTCGGTCAGCAGGGCGGCGAACCTCTCCGATGCCTCCTCCTGCGGCGAGTGGCGGCCCCGCACGGCGCATGTGGCACGGCCGCACGGCAGGCAGCGCACACCCCGGCCGGTACGCGACCGCCCCGGCACCAGGGGTCAGTACCCGGCGACGACGGCCGTGTGAGCCGCCAGGACGGCCAGGTAGCGGCGGTGGACGTCCGCGCGGTCGGCCGGTTCCGTGACGGTCTCCGTGTTCAGCCGGTCGATCATCTCGGCCTGTTCCAGGAGGACCCGGCGCTGCTCCTGGGTGGTGGTCTCCGTCATGATCTGCGCGAGGGCGTCGAGCTGCCGGATCAGCACCGCCGGCATGCCGTGGCCCGCCTGGCGGATCTTCTCGAAGGAGCGCTGGACCAGGCGCTCGTAGCTCACCGGCACCGCCATCACCCTGATGTGCCCGGCCTCGTCCCGGTGCACCGGGTTGGGCTGCCAGCCGGCCGCGATCCGGCACAGGCCCTCACCGAGCCAGTCGACGCAGGTCAGTGCGGTGAAGGTGTCGTTCACCGCGGTCGACAGCGCCCGGATGGCGATCTCGACGAGCTGGTCGACCGCGAAGGATATGTCCTGGGCGAGGGTGCGGGACGGGCCGGTGATGTGGGCCCGGGCGAAGCTGCGGGCCACTTCGGGGGCCGCCTCGGCGGGCCACACCGTGGCCAGCGGGTGCCCCTGCACCAGGAAGTGCCCCGGTCGGTGGTCCAGCCGGATGACGGCGTCGAGCTCGGTGGCGATGCCCACCAGCGTGCGGTGCCGGATGAACTGCAGATAGCCGCTGGCCGGCGCGGGCACCGCAGCTCCCGAGGCGTCCAGCCGGGCGTGCAGCTCGGCCGCCGACGGTCCGCGCTCGACCTCGCCCTCCCACTCCGGCTCACCCGCGCCGGCCTCGATCGCCTCGGACAGCTCGGCCGCGATGCTCGCGATGACGTGCGGGAGCTGGATGGAGGTGGCGATGTGGTGGATGAAGTAGATCAGGACCGCCAGGTCGGCCAGCACCAGCACCATGCACACGGTGATGGACAGGTGCGGCACGAAGTCGCCGTGCGCGCCGGGTCCGATGGCCACCAGCGAGAGGATCGCGTAGACGAACGTCCCGACGAAGGTGCCCAGGGTCAGCTGTGTGGTGCGGTCGCGGATGAAGGTGCGCAGCATCCGCGGTCCGAACTGGGTGGAGGCCAGCGTCAGCGTCACGATCATGATCGAGAACACCACGCCGACCACGGTGATCAGGGCCGCGGCGATGGCGGCGAGGATCTGCCGGGCCGCGTCGGCCGTTCCGCTGATCACCCAGGGCGGCAGGGACAGGGCACCCCGGTACGCCGCCCGGTCCAGGTACCAGGTGCCGAGGAAGAGGCCGCCGGCGAGCACGACCTCCAGTGTCGGCACGACCCACAGATTGGTCCGCAGCGCCTCTCTGCGCCACTGCGACTCCAGGTGGACCCAGCGGATCACATCGCCCACCACCAGTCCCCGACCAGGCCCGGCTGATTGCCTCCACCCTAGCGTCCGGGCCCGGGCGGCGCCGTCCGGGCGCCGGAGCGCCCGGACGGCTCACAGGAGGGGACGGCGGCTCGCCGGGTCAGCCGACGTGGACGCGGGGGCGGCGGTTGCGGTCGGGTTCGGCCTCGCGGAGCACCTCGCGGGTGACCGGGGCCACCTCACCCTGACCGAACAGGAAGAACCGCAGGAACTGGGCGAACGGGTTCCCCTCGGTCCACTCGAAGTACATGTGCGGCTGCTGGCCGGTGAGGTCCCGCACGTGCAGCAGCAGGGCCGCCAGGGCGTTGGGGACGCTGGAGCTCTCCAGGGCCAGCACGCGGTAGCGGTCGTGCAGCACCTCGCCGCGCACCTTCAGTTCGGCCTCGAAGTCGGACGGGTCCCGGACGGTGACCTCCACGAAGACCAGGTCGTCCTCGGCCGGGATGTCGTTGTCCGCGCGGATCTGGCGGAGCTTGTCGCGGTACTCCGCCATGTCGCGGCTGTTGGGCTCGTTGGCGATCAGCCGGATCGTCCGGTGCGAGCAGTCCCGTACGAAGCGCTCCGCGGTGTCGTCGAAGTCGACGTGGGTGACCCGGAGTTCGAAGGCGCGGGCCAGCCGGGAGAGCAGGGAGACCAGTATGATCCCGGCGATGAAGCAGGCGCCGATCTTCACACCGTCGGGGCGCTCGGCGACGTTGATCGCCGTCGTGTAGACGAAGACCAGCGAGATGACCGCGAACGCCACCGTCCAGCCGCGCTGGCCGGCCCGCCTGGCGGCGATGGTCACGGCGATGGCGGCCGAGCTGATCAGTACCAGGACACCGGTGGCGTAGGCGCCGCCCTGGGCGTCCACGTTGGCGTCGAAGATCCAGGTCACCAGGAAGGCGACGGCGGTGAGGACCAGCACCATCGGGCGCACCGCGCGGGCCCAGTGCGGGGCCATGCCGTAGCGCGGCAGGTAGCGGGGCATCAGGTTCAGCAGGCCGGCCATGGCCGAGGCGCCGGCGAACCAGAGGATGGCGATGGTGGAGAGGTCGTAGATGCTGCCGAACGCCCCGCCGAGGTACTGGTGGGCCAGGTAGGCCAGGGCACGCCCGTTGGCCTTGCCGCCGGCCTGGAACTCGTCGGCCGGGATGAGCAGGGTGGTGATGAAGCTGGTGGTGATCAGGAAGACGCTCATGATGACCGCCGCCGTGGTCAGCAGCTTGCGGGCGCCGCGGATCCGCCCGGTGGGCCGGTCCTCGGTGTCGTCGGGATCGCCCTCGATGTGCGGCATGACCGCCACACCGGTCTCGAAGCCGGACAGGCCCAGGGCCAGCTTCGGGAAGACCACCAGGGCCACCCCGACCATGAGCACCGGGTTGCCGTGCTGGGCGGTCAGCGCGTTCGACCAGTCCGTGATCACGTGCGGCGCGGCGATGACGTGGTACAGGCCCACCGCCACGACGACGACGTTCAGGGCGAGGTACGCCCCGACCAGGGCCACCGCCAGCCCGATCGCCTCGGTGAAGCCCTTGAGGAACACTCCGCCGAGCAGGGCGATCAGCAGCACGGTGATGAGCACCTGGTGGCCGTGCAGGGTGCTGGTCAGATGCGGGTTCTCCACCAGGTGGGCGGTGGCGTCGGCGGCCGACAGCGTGATGGTGATCAGGAAGTCGGTCGCGGCGAAGCCGAGCAGCGTCAGGACGAACAGCTTGCCCTTCCAGAACGACAGCAGCCGCTCCAGCATGGCGATGGAACCCTCGCCGTGCGGGCTCTCCTGCGCCACCCGCCGGTACACCGGGAGCGCGCCGAACAGGGTCACCAGTACCAGGACGATGGTCGCCACGGGGGACAGCAGGCCGGCCGCCAGCGCCGCGATGCCCGGCTGGTAGCCGAGCGTCGAGAAGTAGTCCAGGCCGGTCAGGCACATGACCTTCCACCAGCGCTGGCCCTTGTGGGCGGCGGGGGCCTGGGCGTGCGGCCCAGGATGGTGCTTGGCCATGTCGGACAGGCCTTCCAGCAACCACGCGCGCAAGCGCTGCCGCGCCGACGGCGCGGAGTCAGGACCGACCGGGGCTGGGGTGACCACCGTGTACTCCCGTACCTGTTCAAAGATCTTCCCGCCGGACAGACGGTCAGGTCAGAGTATGCGACCACCGATCGGATCCCCGGTAGTCGAAAGCCACTCCGGCTTCCTCGGCGGACGCGCTCCGGGAGCTCCCACGGAAGCGTCGGTACTCGAACGGCCTTTCGTTGTCGCGGCCTTAACGGCAGGACGAACACGACCTGACGACTTGGTCACAATCGCCGGAGCCCACCGCTCCACGGGGCCGCCCGGCCGAGGCTCCGGCCGTCGGCTCAGCCGCCGAGGGAGCCGAGCAGCGCGTCCAGCAGGCCGGGGAAGCGGGCGTCGAGGTCGTCGCGGCGCAGGCGGACGAAGCGGTTGCGGCCGGCGGTCCTGGTGGTGGTGACGCCCGCTTCGCGCAGTACGCGCATGTGGTGCGAGACGGTCGACTTGTGGAGCTGGTCGAGGCCGAGCCCCCGGGGGTCGCAGGTGTGCTCGGCGCCGTCGGCGTAGATGGCGAGCAACTGCAGCCGGACCGGATCGCCCAGGGCGTGCAGCACCCTGACGAGTTCGATGTCCGCGGTCTCGGGCTGCGGCAGCCGCTCGTCCGCCATGGCGCTCCTCCTTCAGGACAACTGTTTGACAATCATCCACCAGTTCATATTGTTTGACGAGTATCAAACGATTGCCCGCACCAACTCCGGGAGGGAACCCGTGCGCTTTCGCCTGCTCCTGCTGGCCCTCGGCACCTTTGCCGTCGGCACCGACTCGATGGTGATGGCCGGGATACTCGGCCGTGTCTCCGACGACCTGGGGGTCTCCGTCTCGGCGGCGGGCCAGCTGGTCACCGTCTTCGCGCTGACCTACGCCCTGCTGGCGCCCGTGCTCGCCACGCTCACCGCCCGCTGGCCGCGCCGCCGGCTGCTGCTCACCGCGCTGACCGTGTTCACCGCGGCCAACGCGCTCAGCGCGCTCGCCCCGACCTACGGACTCCTGCTGGCCACCCGGGTGCTGGCCGCCGCCGGAGCCGCGCTCTACACCCCGACCGCCAACGCCGTCGCCACCGCCATCGTCCCGCCCGAGCGCCGGGGGCGGGCACTGGCCACGGTGCTGGGCGGCATGACGGTCGCCACCGCGCTCGGCGTTCCCCTGGGCACCTGGGTCGGGCGGGGGGACTGGCGGCTGACCATGTGGCTCGTCGTCGCCCTGGGCGTCGCGGCGCTCACCGGGCTCGCACTGATGCTGCGCGGCCTGCCCGCCCCCGCCGCCGCGGCACCCGGCCTCAGGGCCCGGCTCGCGCCGCTCGGCGACCGCCGTGTCCTGGGCGCCGCCGCCACCACCCTGGTCTTCTTCCTCGCCTTCCAGTCCGTCTACATCTACCTCGCCACCGCCGTTCGCCCGGCCACCGGCGGCGATCCGGACCGGCTCAGCCTGATCCTGTTCGCGACGGGCCTGGCGTCGGTCGCCGGCAGCTGGCTCGGCGGCAGGCTGGTGGACCGGCTCGGCGTGCGCCGGGTGCTGCTCACCGGGAGTGCGATCGCCGCCGTCGCCTTCGCGGCGCTGCCCTGGCTCGCCGCCACCATGCCGGGGGCACTGGCCTACGCGGTCGTGACACCGCTCGCGGGCTGGGCGGTCTCGGTCGCCCTCCCCCACCGGCTCGCCTCCGTCGACCCCGCCAACGCTCCCCTGCTCATCTCGCTCAACAGCAGCTCGCTCTACCTCGGTACGGCCGCGGGCGGCGCCGCGGGCAGCGCCTTCATCGCCTTCCTCGGCGAACGCTGGTTCCCGCTCGGGGCCGTCGTCCTGGCCCTCGGCGCCACGGTGACCGCCGCGGCCACCACCAGGACCCGGCCGGCACCGCCCGATTCCACCGAGGCCCCCGCGAGCGAACCGCACAGGATCGCCGCCCGCGCCTGAACCCCGCACCGACCCTCGGGGCCGGCGATGAGGGTGCCACGGCCGCTGTCAAGGGCCGAAGGTCCCTGAGGAAGTCGGCCCAACGGGCCATGGATTCTTGACAGTTGACGTGGAGTTAGGCTCCCGTTCATGAAGATCACCAGGACCGCCGAGTACGACCGACTGCTCGCCCGACACCATGCGATGCGATTGCGTCGGCAGATTCTCAGCCCGGAGAGCTCCTCCCCCGCACGCCCCGCCATCGGCCCTGGTGCGGTCCCGTACGACGGCTACGGCGACCAGCAGCTGATCAGGAGCCACCTGGACCTGGTAGTACCGTTCGACGCTCTCATCGAGCAGCTCTATGAGTTCATGTTCCAGCGCAGGCCCTATCTGCGCGACCTCTTCCCGGAGTCGATGCAGTTCCAACAGGACCATCTGGCACGGATGTTCAGGTATCTGATCGACAACCTGCACCGCCCCGACCATGTGCTCGCGGTGCTGCGCCAGCTCGGCGGCGACCATCGCAAGCTCGGGGTGTGGCCGGCCCACTACCACGCGTTCGAGGAGGCGCTGAGTTACGCGCTGCGCCGGCGGGCCGGCGGCGCGTGGACCATGGAGCTGGAGCAGGCCTGGCTGCGGATGCTCCGGTTCGCGGTCGGTGCGATGGTCGAGGGCGCGGAGTCCGCCATCACCGAACCGCCGTACTGGCAGGGCGAGGTGGTCGGGCACGAGCGCCGCGGGCCGGATGTCGCGGTGCTGCGGATCAGGACGGGAGAGCCGTACCCGTACCGGGCCGGGCAGTACGCGACCATCGAGTCTCCGCTGCTGCCGCACACCTGGCGGCAGTACTCGATGGCCTGCGCCCCGCGGCCGGACGGGGTGCTGGAGTTCCACGTCCGCCGTACGGCCGTCGGCGGGGTGAGCGAGGCCCTGGTGGAACGCACGCGGGCCGGGGACACGGTCCGGATCGGACCGCCACGAGGCGCGATGACGATGGTGGACGGCCTCCGTGACGTGCTGCTGGTGGCCGGCGGCACGGGGCTGGCCCCGCTGAAGGCGATCCTCGGGGAGCTGGTGGAGAAGCGGGGACGGGGGCAGCAGGCACATCTGTTCGTCGGCGCCCGCAGCCGCACCGACCTCTATGACCGGGAGGCACTGGCGAAGCTGTCCGAGCGGTTCCCCTGGCTGGAGGTCGTTCCGGTGCTCGGTGACGGGCCGGGACACGTGGGGGCCGAACCGGGAGCGGGCTCACTGCCGGACGCGGTGGGGCGGGCCGCTGACTGGTCCGAGCACATCGCCTACGTCAGCGGCCCGCCGGGCATGGTCGGCGGCGTCCGGGCCCGGCTGCTCGCCACGGGGATGCCGGCCGACCGGGTCCGCCACGACCCGCTCGTCTCCGCCGCCCGGGACTGACGCTTCAGTGCTGCCGGGAGAGCATCCGCATCAGCAGGCGGCGCAGGGGCCAGTACAGGTGGCGGTTGACCATGGTGGCGTCAGTCCTCTCGGTCCGGATGGCGGTACCACTCTCCGGCCCCTCGCTCGGCGGCGGCAGGCGTCGGAGGTCCCGGTGCGGCGGGCCGGGTGTCGCTGCCGCCGGCGTCCTGCCGGGGGCGAAGGGCTCGGCGGGTAAGGGACGTTCGGCCCTCGGCTCGTGGTTCCCGGTGGGTCAGCCTGGTCGGGAACCTAGGAGGATGAACTCTGATGACCAGTCTGCCGAGCAGGCCCACCGTCGATGTCCAGGTCGAACTCCGCGGCGAGCTGCCACGGGAGGCGGCCGAACACGCCCGACGGCGAATGCTCGGCACGATCGCACGGCTGGGACCGACCGCGCACTCGGTCCGGGTGAAGCTCACCCGGGTCCACGGCGGCGAGGTCGGCCGGACCGCCATGGCCCAGGCCACCGTCGGACTCGGCGAACGGACGCTGCGGGCCCAGGTCGCCGCACCGGGCATGCAGCAGGCCGTGCGGCTGCTCCAGGACCGGCTGCTGGACCGGGCCGCGCGGCTCCGGCCCTACTGGGACGGCCCTTTCTCGCGGGACTCGTGCGCTGAGCGCCCGTCCGAGGAAGGTCCGTACGGCGAGGGTCCGTACGGCGAGGACCCGTGCGATGAGGGCCTGTTCGGGGAGCGGCTCGACACGACGGATCGGCTGGACACGGCGGATCGGCTGGAAACAGCGGAGCTGCTGGACACGGCGGATCGGCTCGACACGGCGGAGCTGGTGGCGGTCGCCGAGCTGTACCGGCCGGGGCGTGAACGGGCACAGCGGCCCGAATACGCCCGCCGGCCCCTGGGCGAGCGGGAGATCGCGCGGCGCAAGTGCGTGGTCCCGGCCCGGCTGACGCCGCGGCAGGCCGTTCTCGCCATGGCCGCCATGGACTTCGACTTCCATCTGTTCAGCGAGGCCGCCACCGGGCGGGACTGCGTGGCCTACTGGCAGCAGCAGGCGGGCGGCTACCGGATCCTCCGCGCCGCCGGCGGCAGCTGTGCGCCGGCCCTCGGCGATCCGCACGCCGCGCCCCGGATCGGCACTCGGGAGGCGGCCCGTCGACTGTGGCTCGGCGGGCGGCCGTTCGTGTTCTTCACCTCCGCCGAGGACGGCCGGGGCCGGCTCCTCTACCGAAGGTACGACGGGCACTACGGGCTGATCGTGCCCAGGCCGCCGGCCGGTAGCGAATAGGGCCGTCCGGCCCTGGCGACGGTATCCGGCTCCGGAGACAATGCAGTGGCCCCCACCAGGGCGGGCACACGCAGGGAACGGAGTTGGGCCATGTCGGACGGCACTGAGCGGACTGGTGCCGAGAGGCCCGTACGGGTCTTTCTGCTCGACGACCACGAGGTGGTGCGCCGAGGCGTACAGGACCTCCTGGACGCCGAGCCGGGACTCACCGTCATCGGGGAGGCCGGCACGGCCGAGCAGGCGCTGGCCAGGGTGCCCGCACTCCGCCCGGACGTCGCGGTACTCGATGTCCGACTGCCCGACAGCGACGGGGTCAGCGTCTGCCGGGAGCTGCGCTCGACCATGCCGGAACTGGCCTGTCTGATGCTCACCTCCTTCGACGACGAGGAGGCCCTGCTGGACGCGATCATGGCTGGAGCCGCCGGCTACGTGCTCAAGCAGATCAGCGGCACCGATCTGGTCTCCGCCGTACGGACCGTGGCCTCGGGCCAGTCCCTGCTCGACCCCGGCGCGGCCACCCGTCTGATGGCCCGGCTGCGCGGCGAGAGCGAGGCGCCCCGACAGCCGGTGCTCCCCGCCCTGACCGACCGGGAGCGGGAGATCCTCGCCCTGGTGGGAGAAGGTCTGACGAACCGTCAGATCGGAGCCCGGCTCTACCTCGCCGAGAAGACCGTCAAGAACCACATCTCCCGGCTGCTCGCCAAACTGGGCGTGGAGCGGCGGGTCCAGGCCGCCGTGATCGCCACCCAGAGCACCCAGCCTCCGTCCTCCGCCGGACGGAGCACCCCCGAACGTCCTTCTCGTCCCGCACCGGCCGGAGGCTTCGCGCGCCGCTGATCCTTCGGACCCGCGCTGGTTCCGTAGGCGAGGCGTTCGGCACCCGTCCGCCGGCGGGACACCCACCGGCCCGCGCGCCCTTCGCCCCAAGGATCGAACCGCATGAAATCCGAACTCCCCTGGCTGGCCGAGCAGCAGTGCCTCGCCCTGCTGGAAAGCGCGTCGGTGGGACGCGTCGTCTACACGGTCGGCGCGCTGCCCGCCGTACTGCCGGCCCGGTTCCGGCTGGACGAGCACGGGGTGGTCCTGCGGACCGACGGGGGCGAGGCGCTGGTACGGGCCGTGGACGGCTCACTGGTCGCCTTCGAGGCGGACGAGGTCAGCGCGGCGGACGGCAGCGGCTGGTCGGTCACCGTCCTCGGACCGGCCCGGGTGATCGCGCCATCGGACAGCGGGTCGGCGGAGCACACGACGCACTCGGGGCAGGTCGTGATCCGCATCCGGCCCGAGCTGGTCACCGGCCGTACCCTGTCCGCCTCGCGAAGCACCTGACCGGCTCTGGGCCCCTCACCGGGCGGGAGCCCTGCGGTCGGCGCGGGCCGTCGAGGCCCGCGCCCGTGCTCACCACGCCCGCAGACGATCGTGCAGGGCGCGGGCCACATGCGCCATCACGGCCTCCGCCGTCGGCTGGACGGCCGCGGGCACGGTGGACTCCGTCAGGGCCGCGACGGCGTACCGCGATCCGTCCTCGTGCTCGACCACCCCGATCTCATGGCGCAGGTTGAGCAGCGTGCCGGTCTTGGACGACCAGTTGGAGGCGTCCGAGCGGAAGTCGGGCGCGAGCCGGTGCAGGATGACGTTCTCGCCCATGAGCGAGCGCACCCGCGCCGCGACGGCGGCCGGGATCCGGGTGGGAACCCACAGGGCCTGGAGCAGATCGACGCAGGCCCTGGCGGTCCCTGAGTTCGCCCGGCTGACGTCCAGTTGGGGTACGGGGTGCCCGCGCCGCGCGGTGCGGGAGCCGATCGCCAGGGCCTGGGCCAGCCGGACGTCACCCGGCTCGAACCGCTCCGCGGGCGTCTCGGTGAGCTCCCGCATCAGGTGGCGGACGGTGATGCCGGTGATACCGGCGTCCGCCAGGGCGTGGTTGACCTCGGCGGGCGGGACGAGGCCGAACAGGGCGTCCGCCGCGGTGTTGTCGCTGAGCGCGGTGCTGAGGTAGAGCAGGTCCTCGACGGCGACCCGGGCCGGGTGGCGGAACCTGCTCAGCCCCACCGGCCCCGGCGAGGTGAGGCGTCCGGGCGGCACGTCGATCATGGCGGCCCCGTCGATCCGCCCGTCCTGGACGCGCTCCAGCACGGCCGTCGCGAGCGGCACCTTGACCAGTGAGGCGAGCGGCAGCTCGACGTCCGGGTCGATGCCGAGCTCGTCACCGGTGGCCAGGTCCCGCACCAGGAACGAGCCGGACAGCCCGGCGTCCCTCAGCATGTCCCGCTGCTCCCGGACGACCCGCTGCGCGTTCACGATTGCTCCCCTCCGTCGGTCGGTACCCCCAGGCAGCGCGCGATCGGCTCCCGGAGCGCCCTGCTGATGTGCCGTACGTCGTCGCCGCTGCCGGCGCGCAGCTGGTACCCGCGGGCAACGGGCGCTCCCGCCAACGCGCGCCAGTACAGCCCCAGTTCGTCCGCCTGCGCAGCCGAGCACAGCAGCAGGTCGCCGGTGCGCAGGGTCTCGGACACGGCCACGGTGAGCGAGGCCGTCACCGAGATCTGCGCGGGCAGCAGGGCGGCGCGGTGGCCGAGCTGCTCCAGCCGGTCCCGGACGTGGGGCAGGTCGTCCTCGGGCTGGATCCAGATCCGCTGGAACGGCCGCCGTGGCTGCCGCTGCCGCAGTGTCTCGATGTGCAGGGGCCGCGTGCCCGTCCTGACCGCGGTGGCCACCCCGAGCGGTACCGCCCAGGTAGCCTCGTGCGGGGGGACGGCGACGAGCGCCAGCCGTACCTCGTGGCCGTTGAGCAGCTCCACCCGCGCGGCGGGGCCCGCGGCGCGCAGGCCGAGGACCATGCCCAGCTCGCGGGCGGCGGCGTCGAGCACGGCCAGCTCCCGGACCGGACAGATGTCGGGGACCGCGAACGCCAGCGGCTTGAGCCTGGCCCGCTCGGCATCGCACTCCATCGCGTCCGCGAGCTCCACCAGCCGCTTCGCGGAGGGCAGCAGGTCCCGCCCGAACGGAGTCAGTGCGGCGCGGCGGCCGGACCGGTCGAACAGGGGGCTGCCCAGGTGCCTCTCCAGAGCGGCGATCCGCCGGCTCGCGACCGGTTGCGGCACTCCGGCCGCCTCGGCGCCCAGGGTGAAGCTCCCCCGCTCACCGACACGCACGAACACACGGCATGCTCCGACCAGGTCCACGACCGCATCGTATGCATAAAACGCATGGAATGTCACAGAACGGTCTTTGCCTGCATAAGACGCCCGGCGGCAGGCTGTCAGCCATGCTCTTCACGAAGACCCGTTCCGCCGTACTCGCCGTCCCGCTGATCGCGGCCGCCCTGCTGACCGGCTGCTCCGCCCACGCCGCCGGCACACCGCCGCAGCCCCGCGCCACCGCTTCCGCCGACCCGGCGGCCGCCTCCTTCACCCAGCTCGAGAAGCGCTTCGGTGCCCGGCTGGGGGTGTACGCGCTGGACACCGGCTCCGGCCGGGAGGTGACCTACCGTGCGGACGAACGCTTCGCGTTCGCCTCGACCTCCAAGGCCCTCACCGTGGGCACCCTGCTGCGCCGCGTCTCCGACGCGGACCTGGACACGGTGGTGACCTACCGCTCCGAGGACCTGCAGAAGTGGGCGCCGATCACCTCGCAGCACGTGGCCACGGGCATGCCGCTGCGCGACCTGGCCGCCGCCGCCATCGACCACAGCGACAACACGGCGGCCAACCTCGTCATGGACCGGCTCGGCGGGCCCGCGTCCGTGCAGCAGGCACTGCGCGACGTCGGCGACTCGACCACCAACGTCAACCGCACCGAGCCGACCCTCAACGAGGCCACCCCCGGCGACACCCGGGACACCAGCACGCCCCGGGTGCTCGCCGGCGACCTGCGCCGCTTCGTCCTCGGCGACCTCCTCACCGAGGACCGGCGCAAGCTGCTCACCGACTGGCTGCTGGGCAACACGACCGGTGGCCCCTACATCCGCGCGGGCGTCCCCACCGGCTGGAAGGTCGGGGACAAGACCGGAAACGGCGGGTACGGCACCCGCAACGACATCGCGATCGCCTGGCCGGAGGGTGGCGGCAGCCCCGTCGTCATCGCCGTCCTGTCCGACCGCGGCAAGGCCGACGCCACCTCCGACGACGCCCTGATCGCAGAGAGCACGAAGGCCGCGCTGAGCGCCCTCCGCTGATCGCTCTCGCCGGCGCCGGGCATCAGCGTGGGTCCTCGGGCGACGTGTACCGCGGGCCGTGAACCGCGCACCGCTGTCGACGAGTTGCCGGTGCGGACCGTCACCGGTCCGCCCGCCGCCGCCCGCCGCCGCCCTCGCCGCACGAGCCGCGGCGCAGGCCCCGATCCGCCACCGCGCCGAGGAGCGCAGGGGGAACCGTCCGGCGCACCGGCACGTCACAGGGACGACCGCGCACCGCAACCGGTATTCCCTGGAGTCGAAATGCCCCGGCCCCTCCGCGCCACCGTCCTCGTGCTCGCCGTCACCGCCCTTGCGGGCTGCGGCAGTTCGACCGTTCCCGGACAACCGCTGCCCTCGCGGAGCGCGGGTGCGCGCCCCTGCCCGACGTGGGCGCAGCAACAGCACGGGCAGCCCACCGCTCCGCCGACCGCCTTCGACGGGACACCCGCGAACACTCCCGAAGCAACGGAGCTGTCCCAGGCGGTCGGTACGCAGGGGCGCGGCGCCTTCGCCGACGTGTGGGGCACGCAGATCACCGACTACCCGGCGGGGCGCGTCGCCCTCTGCGTCACGGACCTGAGTCGCGGTCAGGCCCTGGCGGCCGCAGCCAAGAAGGCCGACCCGAAGATCGACCTGGACCGGCTCGACCTCTATCCGTGCCGGTACTCCCAGCGGACGCTGGACGGTGCGATCAGGCGGATCGTCGCGCTCGGGCCCACGGTGCTCGGCTTCCCGCTCCACACCTACTCACCCGTCGCGGACGCCTCCGGCGTCCAGGTGACCACCACCGCCCAGGGCGCGGCCTCGCAGGCCCTGCACGAGCGGCTGGCCCGGGCGGCGGGGGACGGCATCCCGGTGCTCCTGCAGCAGAGCGGACCGGCCGTCCCCGCCTGACCCGCGTCGGCACCGCCTATCCGGCTCCGCACAGCTCGTCCAGGTGGACGCGCAGCACCGCGGCGCAGGTCTGCGCGCTGAGCAGGTCGGGGTGGAGCACGGCGCTGAGACCGAGTCCGTCCAGGAGCGCGGCCAGACGCTCGGCCTCGATGGCCGGATCGCGGTCGGCGCGCAGGGTTCCGGCCTCGCCGAGCCTGGTCAGAACACGGCGGGTCAGCCCTCTGGTGTCGGCGGCGGTCCGGTGCGACAGGGCCTCGAAGGCCGGATTGGTCCGGGCGGCGGCGCTGAAGTCCAGGAAGACGGTGACCTCTTGGCGCCGCTGTTCGTCCAGGGGCAGCAGCTCGGACAGGAAGTCGGCTGCCAGCCGCAGTTGTTCGGAGCGCCGGTGGCTGCTCAGGTCCCCGATGCGTTCGAGGTGCCGGTTCAGCCGGTGGTCGAGGCGGTCGAGCATCGACTGCATGGCGAAGTCCATCAACTCCTGCTGGCTGGCGAAGTAGTGGCGCAGGGAGCCGATGTTGAGCCCGGCTTCGTCGGCGACCGCGCGCAGCGAGGTCCGCTGCAGTCCGTCCCTGATGACGACCCGGAAGAGGGCGTCGACGACATGGCGGCGGCGGGCTTCGGGATCCACGAGCTTCGGCATGCCCTCGTTGTATCACGCCTGTGATAACTTGCTTGCCATCACGCCTGTGATAAATAAACGACGGGGAGGCTCGGGTGGAGAGGTACCTCAATCTCATGCTCATCAGGTTCGGCCTGGTGGCGGGCGGTCTGGTGGTGTTGGCCCTGGTGGTCTTCACCGTGGCCCTGAGCCTCAGGCGCAGGGGCGGGCTCGATCGGGCGCGCCGTTATGCGGACCCCGCCGTGCGAGCGGCGTTACGTGCTGCCGCCCGGCGGCTGGAGGACGGGCCCTCCCGCGACCGGCGGCGGGACGGTCGCCGATGATCCGCCTCGCACGGGAGTCCTCGCCACTCGTCCACCACCTGCTGGTGGACTACGCCGTCAAGGGCGCCATCGTGGTCACGGCGCTGGTCGTTCTCGGACTCGGGGCAGCGGTGATCTGGTGGCGGGCGGGGCGCGAGAGGGACTGAGGCCGCAAAGCGTAAGGCTGGTGACGGACCGTCAGTCAGCCGTGCCCGGCGTACGCCCGGCCCCCCGAACCCTGCGGAGGCGCCGGTCCCGGCCGGCCGAGGGCGGGTCGAGACGACCGGCGTCGGGCGGCCGGGACCGGCTGGTACCGCGGCCGGGGATCAGGCCCGCGGGGTCGCGCGTAGCGAGTTGCCGTCCCGCCGCACCCGGTGGAAGACCACCGCCAGCGCCACGGCGGTGAGCGCCACCAGGATCCCGGCCTCGACCAGTTGAACCGGCACGAGGTGATCGGCGGGGTGGTACGTGATCCAGCTGTTGGTGGCCCCGGCACAGCGCTGGGAGTCGGCCTGGCAGTAGTCGGTCGAGACCCACCGGCCGTCCGCGAGCACCGCACCGCGGTCGATCAGCCAGGCGTTGACGGGCTGCGCGGCGTTGAGCGGGACCACCTCCTTGACCGCCGGGTAGAGGAAGGGGCGGGCCCACCAGAGCAGGCCGTAGACGACCGCCGCCAGGACACCGGTGACCAGCACCGAGGCCACGGCGCGGCGCAGCAACTGCCCGACCAGCAGGCCGAGCGCGAGCGCGAACAGCGACCAGGCGACCGGCATCACCCCGAGGCCGGGGTAGGTGAGGCCCTGGAACGGCGGATCGAAGGCGACCGGGCCGTGGACGATGTCCACCCACCACACCCAGGTCATCAGCACGGCGAGTACTCCGCTGGCAGCCAGCACCGCCAGCCCGGGCAGGGCGATCCTCGCGGTGAGCCAGCGCAGCGGCCTGACGGACTGGGTCCAGACCAGGCGGACGGTTCCGCGCTCGTACTCCTGGGCGAGCAACGGGGCGCCGAGGAACATGCCGATCAGCAGCGGGACGGCGGCGGTGACGGGCTGGAGCCACAGGGTGTACACGAGGGAGAGGCTGTCGATGGGCTCGATCAGGGACCAGCAGTGGGGGGCGCCCCAGCTGTCGGGGCTGTGACAGCCGGCCCGGCTCAGATCGGCCGTCATCTGCTGGAGGCGGAGGTGGAGCCAGAGCAGGGTGGCCGAGGCGGCGACCAGCAGGCCGGCGATCGTCCACAGCGCGGTGCGGCTCTGGCGCCAGGCCAGCCAGATCAGCCCGCTCGGGCGGCGCCGGGTCTGCCGCTCAGGCGCGGACGGCGCGGTGGCGGCGCGGTCGGGCAGAACGTCAGTACTCATGCGGCGATCCCGTTCTCGGTCGGCTGTGCCTGCACGGCCGGCCCGGCGGTCCCCGGGGTCCGGAGGTAGCCGAGCAGCAGCTCTTCGAGGCTCGGCCTGCCGCCCTCCCACGGGCCGCTCAGCGGCTCCTCGGTGCGGACCAGCACCTCGACCCGGCGGCCGGCGGAGCGCCGCTCGACCACCACGTCCGCGGGGAGCTCGGTGCCCGCCGGGCCGGCGAGCAGCTGGTGCCCGTCCAGCAGGTCCTCCAGGTCGCCGGAGAGCCGGATCCGCCCGGACTGCACCAGCAGCAGGTAGTCGATGACACCGTCCAGCTCGGGGAGGATGTGTGAGGAGAGCACGATGGTGGTGCCGCGGTCGGCGGCCTCGGCCATCAGGGTGCCCATCAGCTGGTGCCGGGCGAGCGGGTCGAGGTCGGCCATCGGCTCGTCGAGCAGCAGCAGGTCGGGGCGCTTGCCGAGGGCGAGTGCGAGGGTGACCCGGGTGCGCTGACCACCGGAGAGCGAGCCGATCTTCGCTTTTGACCTCAACTCGCCCTGGTCGATGATCTGTTGGGCCAGGTCCTGATCCCAGGACGGGTTCAGCTCCTGGCCGATCCGCAGCGTCTCGGCCACCGTGAAGCCGGGGTAGAGCGGCTTGTCCTGGGCCACGTACGCGATCCGGGCGCGCAGTTCCTCGGTGGCGGACGGCTCACCGAGCACCCGCAGCTCACCCTCGGTGGGGGTGAGCAGGCGGGCGGCGATGCCGAGCAGGGTGCTCTTGCCCGCGCCGTTGGGGCCGACCACCCCGCAGATCCGCCCGGCCGGGAGCGTGAAGCTGCAGTCGCGCAGCGCCCAGTCCCCCCGGTACCGCTTGCCCAGGCCGTCGGCCGCGAGCGCCGCCGGTACCGGCGGTGTGTTCGTCGGGTCGTCCACCCGGTCCCCCCGCTGTTCTCAACTCGGTGATGCCGGGGAGACCCCGGTGTCGAATCGCTGCTCCAGGACGGAGGCCATCAGCGCGGCGATGTCCTCACGCTCCAGCCCGGCCTTCCGGGCCTGGTCCACCCAGCCGACCAGCTCCGCGCGCAGCGGCCCGTCGGCGGCCGCCTCCGGCCGGGCGAGCGATCGCCGGACGAAGGTGCCGAGCCCCGGCCGGGGCTCGACCAGGCCCTCGCGTTCCAGCTCGCGGTAGGCCTTCAGCACGGTGTTGGGGTTGATCGCGGTGAGCTCGACCACCTCCCGCGCGGTCGGCAGCTTGTCCCCGGGCTGGAGCAGTCCGAGCCGCAGGGCCTGCTTGGTCTGCTGGACGATCTGCTGGTACGTGGAGACGCCGCTGCGCCGCTCGATGCGGTACTCGATCACACGCGATTCGGCCTTTCACTAGTTCAATAGTGGAATTCTGGCCTGCGGCGGCGCACGGGTCAACCCGGACCAGGGGGTGTCGGGCGATCTCGACGGTCAGGGCCGCCGCAGCAGCAGGAGTGAGTCCCGGTCGAGGATCCGCCGGTAGCCGCGCCGCTCGTACTCGGCCAGCATCCGGGCGGTGGCGGCGGTCGCGCACGGGACCCGCACGCTCGGGTCCGTCCGGTCGACCGCCACCCACTCTGGCCCCGGCCCGGTCGGTTCCTGGCAGACCAGGGTGACGGTGGCCCGGCTGGTCAGCTGTGCGGCGAGCCGGTTGGAGGCGGCCACGGTCGCGCCGTCGGGTATCGAGCCGAGCAGTGCCCGGGTGTGCGTGAGCCGGGGAGAGGTGCGCCACGCCTCGGGCATCACCACCTCGTGCAACGGATAGAGCGGCAGCGTCACGGCCGCCACCAGGGCGCTGACGGCGAGCGCGCGCCGGGCGCGGCGGGCGTCGGTGCGGGTGAGGGCGTCCACCAGGGCCGCGAGCGCGAGCGGCATCAGCACCGCGCTGTAGTGGTAACTGACGCCCCAGTAGTGCGGGTTGGCCGAGAGCAGCCGCCAGCCCAGGGTGGGCACGCAGAGCAGGATCAGCGGCGAGCGCAGCCCGAGGAAGCCGGCCGTCGCGGCGAGCAGGAACAGCAGCAGCCACTTGACCGGGGGC
Source organism: Kitasatospora sp. HPM-01-4 (assembly GCF_051374625.1). Classification (NCBI taxonomy): domain Bacteria; kingdom Bacillati; phylum Actinomycetota; class Actinomycetes; order Kitasatosporales; family Streptomycetaceae; genus Kitasatospora; species Kitasatospora sp. HPM-01-4. The sequence continues at coordinate 1,083,754 of NZ_JBPQGP010000005.1, forward strand.
CAGCCGATCCGGGCCGCCAGCGACCAGGCCGAGGGCCGAGGGCCGCCGCCGTCCAGCTGCTGCCAGTAGTCGAAACCGCCGTGCGGGTTGAACCAGGGCAGCACCACGAGCACGGTGAGCGCGGTGGCCGCGACCCCCACGCCCGCGAGTACGAGCCCGGGCAGCGGGCTGTGCCGGTCCTGACGCGCCTGCCAGGCGATCAGTACGCCGAAGGCGGCCACGGTCAGGCCGAGATCCTCCTTGACCAGCAACAGCGGCAGCGACCACAGCGCGGCGGCCAGGTGGCGGCGCCGGCCGAGCGCGGTGGCCGCGAAGGCCAGCAGCGGGACGGCGAAGGCGATCTCGTGGAAGTCGTCGCAGGCGGCCCGGACGATCCCCCAGGACGCCCCGGCGACGCACCCGACCACCAGGGCGACCCGCGGCCCGCCCGCCTCGTGTGCCCACCGGGTGAGCGGCACGACGGCCAGCGCCATCAGCAGCGCCTGCGCGACCAACAGGGTGACCGGCCCCGGAAACACCCGGTAGGCCGGGGCGAGCACGGCGATCAACGGGTGGAAGTGGTCCCCGAGCAGGTTGTACCCGGGCCCCTTGAGCGGCACGATCGGCGCCTGGCCGTGCGCGTACGCGCGGACGGCCTGTTCGAAGATGCCCAGGTCGTAGGCCTTGGTCAGGCCCCGCCGGTGCCGGTTGACGGCGACACAGGTGTAGAGCGCGGCGAATCCCGCGGCCAGGCCCCAGGCCAGGACGGCGGGTCGGCGCGACGGAGGGAACAAGCGCATGGCAAAGTACCCTTTCACTATTAGATTAGTGGAAGGGTGATGGAGAGGAGGATGATCGTCAACTCGGGTCGGCCCCGCACTCGCGGGGATGGCCCCTACGCCTTCCCGAACCGCCTACGCTGCGCCGAGGAGAGGAGACGGCTCGTGAACAACGCCCCCGCCGCGCCTGGTGACTACAGCCGTGTGTCGGATCCGGAACGCGCGCTGAAGTAGCACATCGCCGGTGACCGCGCCGAGATCATCGAGGGAGTCATCACCCTCGTGTCCCCGTCCTGGGCGCACGAGAACGCCACCGACCTGATCCGGGAGCGGATCGGCCCGCGCATGCGCGAACTCGGTCTACGCGCCGGCTCCGGCAACCTCGATCTGCCCGGCAGCGAGAACTGGTACATCCCCGACCTGGCCGTCGTCCCCGCCGAACTCGCCAGGACCGAAGGCGCACTCCTGCCCGACCGGACCGTGCTCGTGGTGGAGGTCACCTCCCCCTCCGACAGCGACACCGACCGTACGGTCAAACGCCGCCGCTACGCGCAGTACGGTGCCCCGCTCTACCTGCTGGTGGACCGACAGGAGAGCTCCTGCACCCTGTTCTCCCAGCCCGCACGGCTCGGCTACACCCGCGTGGAAGGCCCACACCCGTTCGGTGTCCCGGTGCGCCTGCCGGAGCCGTTCGATCTCGTTCTCGACACCGGTGACTTCTGAGGCCGGGCGGCACGATGCCGCCGAACGGCGCGTCAGCCGCCCGAGACCGCGGCTCCGGAGAGCGGGGCCGACCACTGCAGATGGGTGCCGCCGCCGGCGGGAGTGGAGAGGGTGAAGGCGCCACCGAACTGCCGGGCGCGCTCGTGGAGGTTGCGCAGGCCGCTGCGGTGCCCCTCCTGCGCCGGGAGGCCGATGCCGTTGTCGGTGACGGAGAGGACCACCTCACCGCCGGTGGCGTGCAGGGTGACCTCGACCCGGGTGGCGTGCGCGTGCCGGGCGGCGTTGCTCAGCGCCTCGGCCAGCACCGCCGTCACCTGGTCGGCGACGGCCGGCGGCACGTCGGTGTCCAGCAGCCCCTCCATGCTCAGCCGGGGCGCGAAGCCGAGAGTGGCCCTGGCCTCGGCGACGGCTCTGGCCGCCCGGGCCCGCAGGCCGCGGTCCTCACCGTCGCGGGCCCGCAGGCCGAAAATGGTCGAGCGGATGATCTTGATGGTCTCGTCCAGGTCCTGCACCGCCCGCACCACCCGCTCCGACGCGGCGGGCTGCTCGATCAGCCGCGCGGCGCTCTGCAGCGTCATACCGGTCGCGAACAGCCGCTGGATGGCCAGGTCGTGCAGGTCGCGGCCGATCCGGTCGCGGTCCTCGAACAGCGCCAACTGCTCGGCGTCCCGGCGGCGTTCGTCCAGTTCCAGGGCGAGCGCGGCCTGGTCGGCGAAGCCCAGAAGCGCTCCCATCTCCTCGGTGCCGAACGGCAGTTGACCAGCCGTCCGGGCCAGCAGCAGCACGCCCTGGACCTTCCCGGCCGCCGTACTAAGCGGCACCGCCACCGCCGGGCCGAGACCCTCGAAGCGGCTCAGTCCGTCGGAGCGGCGCGGCCCGGCCGCGTACCGGTCGTCACAGGACAGGTCCCCGGTGGTCACCGGCGAGCCCGCCGCGATCGCCGCACCGGAGATCGTCCCGTTCATCGGCACGGTCAGCCCGAGCCGTCCGGCGCTGTCGCCGCCGAGGGCCAGTTCGACCCGCAGCTGATCGCCGTTCCCGACCGAGACCGAGAGGTCCGCCAGCTCCGCGCCGGTGATCTCACGGGCCCGCTCCGCGATCAGTGCCAGCACCTCCTGGCGGGGCACGCCGGAGAGCAGACTGCGGGTGATCTCGCCGCTGGCCCGCAGCCAGCGCTGCTGGCGCTGCGCCTCCTCGTACAGCCGGGCGTTGTCGATCGCCACGCCCGCCGCCATGGCGAGGGCGGAGATCAGCGCCTCGTCGTCGGCGTCGAACTCCTGCCCGCCGCGCTTGTCGGTGAGGTAGAGGTTGCCGAAGACCTCCTCGCGGACCCGGACCGGGACCCCCAGGAAGGTGCGCATCTGCGGATGGTGGGCCGGGCAGCCGTAGGAGGCGGGGTGCGTGGAGAGGTCGGCCAGGCGCAGCAGTTCGGGGTGGCGGATCAGCTCGCCGAGGATGCCCTTGCCGCTCGGGTAGGGACCGATGACGGAGATCTCCTCGTCCGACAGCCCGACCGTCAGGAACTGCGACAGCGTGTGCCCGTCGGGCCCGATCACGCCGAGCGCGGCGTAGCGGGCGTCGGAGAGCACACCGGCCGCCTCCACGATCCGGCGCAGCACCTGGGTGAGGTCCAGCTCCCGCCCGACCGAGAGGACCGCTTCCAGCAGGCCGTGCACCCGGTCCCGGGTACCGCGGACGTCGTCGATCCGGGCGTGCAGCTCCGCCAGCAGTTCGTCCAGTCGAAGCTGCGGAAGCCGCGAGGGCATCCCGTCCCCACCCACGTGGTTCCTCCTGGTTCCGCTTCCGCCGGCGCTGTCGTGCGTACCCGCCCAACGGTACCGGCCGCGTGCCCGCGCGAGTGCGCCGGCCCCCGTTCACCTGCGTGGATGCCCTGGTCACGGCGGGTCAGCCGGCCCGGACGAACGGCACTTCGGCCGTGGACCGGTCGGCTGCGGCCGCCGGGACCATCGGCCCTGTGGGCACCACCCGCCGCCCGCCGAGGATGAATCGCCCGCCCGGGAGCCATCCGGGTGCGCCTGAGCCATGTTCGGTGGATGCGAAGGAGGGCGGCCGGTGGCTGCCATCGAGGTGAAGGAAGAGCCGGCTGCGGCCGCTGCCCCAGGGAGGAGGTCGGGTTCGGCACTGGTGCGACTGCTCACCACCACCGATCACAAGACGATCGGCAGTATGTATCTGGTCACCGCGTTCGGCTTCTTCCTGGTCGGCGGTGTGCTGGCGCTGGTGATGCGTGCGGAGCTGGCGCGGCCGGGGACGCAGATCCTGTCGAACGAGCAGTTCAACCAGGCGTTCACGATGCACGGCTCGATCATGCTGCTGCTGTTCGCCATGCCGCTGTTCACCGGGTTCGCCAACTGGATCATGCCGCTGCAGATCGGTGCCCCCGATGTGGCCTTCCCCCGGCTGAACATGCTGTCCTACTGGCTGTTCCTGTTCGGGGCGCTGATCGCGGCGGGCGGTTTCCTCACCCCGCAGGGCGCCGCCGACTTCGGCTGGTTCGCCTATGCGCCGCTCTCGGACGCCGTCCACTCGCCGGGCGTCGGCGCGGACATGTGGATCATGGGCGTGGCGATGGGTGGCTTCGGCAGCATCTTCGGTGCGGTCAACTTCATCACCACGATCATCTGCATGCGGGCACCGGGTCTGACGATGTTCCGGATGTCCATCTTCTGCTGGAACGTGCTGCTGACCTCGCTGCTGGTGCTGCTGGTCTTCCCGGTGCTGGCCGCCGCGCTGTTCGCGCTGGAGGCGGACCGCAAGTTCGGGGCGCACGTCTTCGACTCCGCCAACGGCGGGGCGATGCTGTGGCAGCACCTGTTCTGGTTCTTCGGCCACCCCGAGGTGTACATCCTGGCCCTGCCGTTCTTCGGCATCGTCTCGGAGATCATCCCGGTCTTCAGCCGCAAGCCGATGTTCGGCTACTCCGGTCTGATCGCGGCCACCATCGCCATCGCGGGCCTGTCCCTGACGGTCTGGGCGCACCACATGTACGTCACTGGGCAGGTGCTGCTGCCGTTCTTCTCCTTCATGACCTTCCTGATCGCGGTCCCGACCGGGGTGAAGTTCTTCAACTGGGTCGGCACCATGTGGAAGGGCTCACTCAGTTTCGAGACCCCGATGCTCTGGACGGTCGGCTTCCTGGTCACCTTCCTGTTCGGCGGTCTGACCGGTGTGCTGCTCGCCGCTCCGGTGCTGGACTTCCACGTCTCGGACTCGTACTTCGTGGTGGCCCACTTCCACTACACCCTGTTCGGCACCGTGGTGTACGCGATGATGGCCGGCTTCCACTTCTGGTGGCCGAAGATGACCGGCAAGATGCTCGACGAGCGCCTCGGCAAGATCACCTTCTGGACGCTCACCATCGGGTTCCACGCCACCTTCCTGGTCCAGCACTGGCTGGGCGCCCAGGGCATGCCGCGACGCTACGCCGACTACCTGGCCTCGGACGGTTTCACCACGCTGAACACCGTCTCCACCATCGGCTCCTTCCTGCTCGGCCTGTCGCTGCTGCCGTTCCTCTACAACGTCTGGAAGACCGCCAAGTACGGCGAGAAGGTCACCGTCGACGACCCGTGGGGCTGGGGCCGTTCGCTGGAGTGGGCGACCTCCTGCCCGCCGCCCCGGCACAACTTCACCTCCCTGCCCCGGATCCGCTCCGAATCCCCGGCCTTCGACCTGCACCACCCGGAGATCGCCGCGATGGACTACCTGCACAACCACGGTGAGCCGGCCAAGCACCTCGCCGGCGTGGTGCCCGCCCAGTCCGGCAGGCCCTCGACGGACTGACAGATTCCGCCTCCCGCCCGGCTCTCTCCCACCGGGCGGGAGGCGGTCCCCTCCGAACCCGTACCGAGCCCTGAAGAGGACAACGGCCATGTCGCACACCGTTCTTGCCATCGGCGCCATCGCACTCACCGCCGCCGGCTGCGTCTGGTACATCCCTGCGGTGGTGGATCTGCGGGCGGGCGACGACCGTCCCCGGTCCGTCCGGCTGTCCGCGATCGCCTGCCTGTCCTGGTGGTTGAGCGTGGCCGCCGCCGGTCTCGTCCTGTTCACCCCCCTCTCCTGGCAGCTGTCCGCCGCGCTCGCCGCCGGCGGCGCGGTGGCGGGTACGGCGCTGCGGCTGACCGCGGCCGTCGACCACCACAGCGAGCAGCGCGAGGAGAACCGGTACTGGGCGGAGGTCCTGCCCGGCGCTCCGTCCTCCGCCAACCGCCAGCGGCCCCAAGTCCTGGTGCTGGCCTGGCTGGTGTCCGGGGTCGCCGCCGCCTCCGTGGCCGCGGTGTCCATCGTGCTGTCGGCGCGCTCCGACACCCCGGCCGGTCCGGCCCTGGCCACGGCGGCCTGCGGCACGGCCGGGTTCTCCCTGGCCATCCTGCTCATCGCGGTCAACCGGGCCCGCTCGTAGCCGAGCCGGCCGGCTCGAACCCGGCGGGGCCGACGGGCTGCCACAACCGGCGGCCGATCGGCCCCGCCGTCGGTTTGGGCGCCGCTTGCCGGCAGGGTACGGCCGTCCGCGACTTCCTCCGCCGGCTGCCCGGGGGCCCGGCTGCGGGGTGTTGACCTGGGGCGCTGACCTGGGGCGCTGATCTGGGGCGCTGACCGGGCGGCCGCGCGCCGGAGTGCCGGGTCGAGCGCCGGGCGCCTGTGCAGAGCGGCGCACGCGAGTTCCTGCCTCGCGGCGGTGGCTCACCCCCGCGCGCGGGTACTGTGCGGAGCCCGGCATTCCTACTCTTCGAAGTGCCGATGACGGCTCCGCCGCGAACTTGGAGGACAGGCGCATGCGCCGACTCACCACCACCCTCGTCGCCACGCTCTCCACCGTCGCACTGGCCGCACCGGCCGCCGCCGCACCCGGCGGCCACCGCGAGCCGAGCCGGTGCCCCGACGGCGCCGTCTGCGGCTGGCGGGAGGCGAACTGGCCGGGTCCCCCCGTGTTCTGGTCTCCCCCGTTCAACAGCGAGACCTGCCTGGTGGAGGACGACCTGGGCCCGTTCCGTTCGCTGTGGAACAACAGCGGCCACACCGTGCGGTTCTACCGTGGCGGTGACTGCGACGGCCACTACTTCGACCTCGCCGCCGGGACCGGCTCCCCCCGGACACCATGGCCGATCGGCTCCGCGCGCGTACTCGGGCCCTGACGGAGCCGCTTCCGCACGACCCGCTGCGGCCCGGCCGAAGGAGGCCGGAGGCAACCGGCCCGCAGGGGTTGCCTCAGGAATCCCTCGCCGGGCGGCGGGGGCGGTGGCCGCGCTCCTGGTGCGGGAACTCCTGCTCGGCACCCGGCAGCCGCGGCGGCGGCAGGGTCGCCACTTCCCGCTTGGCCAGCTCGAGTTGGGCCGCGGTGTCGGGCAGCCGCGGCGGGCGGTGGGCACTCTGGCGGAACTGGAAGGCCGAGGTCAGGTCGCCGAAGGCCTCCCGGCGCCAGTCGGTGATGTTGGCCGCGCGCACCCCGGTGAAGCGCTCCAGGAACTGGAGCACCGAGGTGTGGTCGAACGCCTCCGAGGCGACCCAACCTCCCACGGTCCAGGGTGAGATGACGATGCACGGCACCCGGAAGCCACCGCCGATCGGCAGTCCGTGGATGAACTCGCCGGGCGTGCCGTCCTCCGGCACCGGCGGCGGGACGTGGTCGAACAGGCCGTCGTTCTCGTCGTAGTTGAGGATGAAGGCGGTCTTCGCCCAGACCTTCGGGTTCGACGCGATCGCCTCGATCTTGGAGGCGACGTAGTCGGCACCGGCGGCGGGCAGGTAGGCCGGGTGCTCGGACTGGTAGCTGGTCGGCAAGATCCAGGAGACCGCCGGCAGCCGGTCGTTGCGGGCGTCGTCCTCGAAGGTCCCGGCGGGCCGCGCGGTCATGCCCTTGTCGTAGAGCGGGTCACCCGGCTTCGCCTGCTGGAAGTTGGCGAAGAGCGAGAGCACGTCGGTGCCGTAGTTGTCGGTCTCCTGGTAGACCCGCCAGCTGACGCCCGCCGCCTCCAGCTGCTCGGCGTAGGTGGTCCAGGTCAGCGGCCTCGGGGCGGAGTTCTCGATGATCGGGCCGCCGCCGGTGCCGTCGGGGTCGATCGAACCGGTCATCCAGTAAAGGCGGTTGGGCCAGGTCGGGCCCTGGACGGAGCAGAAGTAGTTGTCGCAGATGGTGAAGGACTCGGCCAGGGCGAACTGGAAGGGGATATCGTCCCGGGTGTAGTAGCCCATCACGTAGGGGCCGTTGACGCCGTCCGCCGCACGGTGCGCGGGCAGCCACTGGTCCATCCTGCCGCCGTTCCAGGCGCGGTGCTGGACGGACCAGGCGTGGCTGGTGGACGGGATCGCCTGCGCGCTGGTGGTACGGGTGTCGAGGTGGAACGGCAGCAGATAACCGTCCGGGTTGACGCTGTCCGGCTGGTAGAAGACCGAGCGGCCGTTGTCGAGCCGCAGCGCGTCCGGGTCACCGAAGCCCCGGACGCCGGCCAGCGTACCGAAGTAGTGATCGAAGGAACGGTTCTCCTGCATCAGCAGGACCACATGTTCGATGTCGCGCAGTGAGCCGCGCCGGGGCACCCCGGCCGCGACCGCACGCTGGACGTTCGGCGGCAGCAGACTCATCGCCGCCGCTCCACCCGCCACCCCGGCCGCCGAACCCAGCAGCCTGCGTCGGGTCATTCCGGACATCAGTTCCTCCCTCTCCGCCACTCGCACAAGAGTGTCCTGAGGTCTGGTGGTGTCAGATCGGATACGACTCTGCCGCACCGGCGCTCCCTTGCGCGGGGGGTGCCAGATGAACAGTCGGCCAATGTCAGGTACCTGACTGCCAGTCAGAGACGACTCGACCCCGGGTGCACTCCAACCGATGGAGTCCTGCTACGACGCGGCCGAGCAGGAGGAGCACATGCGCCGCACGCGACTCGGAGCCACCGGACTTGAGACCCGGGGTCGGCGACCGGCTCCGGGCGGGCTTCAGAGCTGGTCGTAGATGGCGGCGAGTTGCCGCAGGACGTCGGTCGCGGTGCCCAGGGCAGCGGTGTCGTGGTGTGCGAGTGCGGCATCGAGCGCCTGGGTCAAGGCGGCCTGGCGTTCGTGGTGGCGGCGGCGGCCGGCGTCAGTGAGGGTGACCAGGACGGATCTCTTGTCGTCGGCGGGGCGTTCGCGGGTGACGTAGCCGGCCGCGGCCAGGCCGTTGACCAGTTGGGTGGTGGCGGCGCCGGTGGTCTCGGTGGCGGCGGCGAGCCGGCCGATCGGCAGCGGGCCCGCCTCGGCCAGTACCCGCAGGGCGCGGGCGTGGGTGAGGGAGAGCGCGCCGGGAGTGCGGGTGGCGCGTCCGCGCAGGCGGGAGTCGGCGGCACTGAGGCTGTAGGCGGCGCGGGCGAGTTGGTCGAGGGCCGCATCGCGGGTGGGGTCGGGCATCGGTGGATCTCCGTGTCGCCGATCGGTGGGCGGGTTGACAACCAGTCTAGCCTAAGTACTTAATGATTAAGTACTTAGGCATTGCCCGAACGGAATGCCTGACACTCCCCTTCAAGTGAGGACACCTGTCATGACTGTTCGTTCCACCGGTCAGAGCTGGGCCCTGGACATCGCCCTCGCCCAGGGCGGCTTCGACGCCCTGCACCCCCAGGCCAAGGGCACCCTGGAGCAGCTCGGCCACGACCACACCGACTTCGACAAGGTCTTCGACCTGGTGCAGAGCGGCGTGATGCTGCCCAAGGCCTGGGCCACCATCGCCGGACAGGCCGAGGAGCGCGCCGCCCACCACGAGCAGGGCGGCTTCGCGCAGACCGCAGCCGACCTGTACGTGCGCGCCGCCGTGATGTGGGGCCGCGCCCAGTACTCGATCTTCGACGCCACCGACCCGCGCAAGCACGCCTTCCGCGAGCACGCCAACCACTGCGTCGAGCGCCTGGGCGCGCTGCGTGACAACCGGGTGCGCCGCGTCGTCCTCGACTTCGAGGGCAAGCAGATCTTCGCCCTCCTCCACCTGCCGGCCGGCGAGGTCCGCAATGCCCCCGCGGTGATCCTCGGCCCGGGGATGGACATGATCAAGGAGGACTACATCCACGCCGCCGAGCGGTACTACACCTCGCGCGGCATCGTCGCCCTGTCCATCGAGGGTCCGGGCCAGGGCGAGAGCCGGGCCAACGGGCTGACCGTCGACCTCACCAACTACGAGCGCGCCATCAGCCGCTACCTCGACCACCTGGCCTCGCTTCCGGAGGTCGACCCGGCCCGGATCGGTATGTTCGGCATCTCGATGAGCGGCTACTGGGGCTCGCGCGCCGCCGCCACCGACCACCGCCTGGCCGCACTGGCCGCCTTCGAGGCCGTCACCGGCGACTTCACCACCATCTTCGAGCGCGCCCAGCCCACCTTCAAGAACAACTACATGTTCATGGCGGGCTACACCGACGAGGACGCGTTCGACTCCGAGCTGGTCGCCCGGATGCCGCTGGGCGACCTGGTCCGGGAGATCACCTGCCCGGTCCTCTACGGCATCGGCGAGTTCGACGAACTCACCGTGCTGGAGCAGGCGCTGGCCAACTACGAGCGGGTCCGCGCACCCAAGGAGATGCGCGTCTACGAGAACGAGTTCCACCCGCTGGGCGGGGCCGCCGCCGAGGTCTTCCGCTTCGGCGCCGAGTGGGTCGAGCGGGCCCTGAACGGCGAGTTCGCCGAGCCCGGCCGCGACGTACGCCACTACGTCCACAGCGATGGCCGCACCACCGACGGCACCGCCAACCCCACCTGGTGGCTCGGCGCCGTCCCCGCCCAGATCCGCAACGCCCGCCGGGCGTAACGCCCGGGCATCGATGAAACGTTCATCGGCAGGAGAGGGCGCCGACAAGCAGCGGCCGCGCGCCTTCCCTACGGTGAACCGCGGCGACGTGGTGGGGAGGGGTTCCTCATCGGCTTGCGCACTCCGTGCGGGCCGCGCAAGCCGATGCGGATGGGCTGGATTCATTGGCTCCGATTACGGTGGGCGGCGACTCGGACCCGGGTTCCGCAGCGGGTCGAGCAGTAGCGCTGCGGGGCGCGGCGCCCCGTGTCGATGAAGTAGCGGTCACATCCGGGTGCGGCGCAGCGGCCCCATGCGCAGTAGCCGCGTTCGCTGAGCCAGAGGGCCAGGGCGAGCGCGGCGGTGGACAACAGCCATTGGGCGGGCGGTGCGTTGTGGGGAGCCGGGGTGTGGAGCGACCAGCGGCGTTCCGGGAGGCGAACCAGTCGAGGCCGGGCGGGGTACCGGTCGAGCAGGGTGTTGATCGCTTCGGCGGCGCTGCCTTCGTCCTTGATGTCCAGAATGCCGGCGATGACCGCCACGGCCTCCCGTATCTCTTCAGCGGTAGTCTCGGTCAGTCGTAGGGGCGGGCCGCCGTGCGCCTCCACCACGGCTTCGAGTCCCTCCGGCGTGGCTCCGTTCCCGTCCTGCACGGCGTTGACCAGATCGGCCAGGAAGTACAGGCCGCGCGGGTTGTCATCGGCGAACCGCTGGTCCATGGGCTTCTCCCGCTTCAGTGGGCTGCATCACCCCGTCATGGTAACGTCTAAATTAAGGTTAGTCGTTACCTCGTCGACCGTGCAGGTAGAAGGAGGCTCACCGTGTCGCATACGTCCGTGCTGGTGGTCGGAGGCGGCCCCGTCGGTCTGGCTCTGTCCTGTCTGCTGTCGGGCCAGGGCGTGGACCACGTTCTGATCGAGTCCCACCCCGCCACCTCGCGCCACCCCAAGGCCCGGGGCATCTCAGCCCGGTCCATGGAGATCTTCCGGCGCGTCGGACTGGAGAAAGCGGTCCGCGCCGCAGGGCTACCGGCCGAGCAGGTCTACTTCTACCGGGGCCGCGACTTGGTCGACCCCGACTACATCCGCACCGGTCTCGCCCATGAGCCCGGCGAGGGCCCTGAGCACACGCCGTCACCGGGCCTGATCTGTTCCCAGGACATCCTGGAGCCCCTGCTGCTGCGGCGCGCCGAGGAGCTGGCCGACTCCCCGGTCCGGTTCGGCACCCGTCTGGTCTCCTTCGCCGATGACGGCCTCGGCGTACAGGCCGTCATCGAGGAACAGGCGACCGGCCGCCGGTACCGCCTGCGGGCGGACTGGCTCGTCGGCTGCGACGGCGCCGCGAGTACCGTGCGTGCCGGGGCCGGGATCGAGATGGAGGGCCCGACCGGTCTGGGGCGGTACCTGAGCATTCGCTTCGAGGCGCCCCTGGGACAGGTGGTGGCCGACCGGGTCAGCGCCTCCTACTTCCTCACCGTCCCTGGGCGGGGCGGGTTCATGGCCGTCGACAACGACCGTCACTGGATCTACCAGCACCCTCTCGGTACGGACGCGGGTGCGGCAGCGGATCCGACGGACCACGGGCTCCTGGCCGGCCTTATTCGTACGGCAGCCGGCATCCCGGACCTGGACGTGACGGTCCGCGACACGATGACCTGGCGGATGGACGCACAGCTCGCCAACTCCTACAGGCACTCACGCGTCCTGCTGGCAGGCGATGCCGCCCACGTCATCCCGCCGACCGGCGGGCACGGCATGAACACCGGTATCGGCGACGCCGACAACCTCGCATGGAAACTCGCCGCCGTCACCGCCGGATACGCCGGCGAAGCCCTCCTGGACACCTACGAGACCGAGCGGCGCCCCGTCGCACGCCAGATCATCGACATCTCCACGGCCAACGCGGCGAACCGCGCCGGCTACCGCATCGACGACGAACTCCTCCTGACCGCCGCCTACCGCTCCGCCGCCGTCATCCCCGACCCAGAGCATGCCGATCACCCCAGCCCCCTGGATACGTCCGGCTACCGTCCCGGCTGCCGACCGGGAGAGCGCGTACCCCACGTCCGCCTCACCGCAGGCCCCGCAGACGTGACATCCACCCTCGACCTCGTTGGCCCCGGCTTCACCCTGCTCACAACCGACGACGCCCCACAGTGGCAGGTGCAGGCCGAAGCCGTCCGACAGGCGGGGATCCCCCTCACCTTCCGGGCCGTCCGCATCGCCACACAGCGGGAGGCCGAGCCCGGGCAGTGGGCACGCCTGATCGGCGCCGCCCACGCGGACACCGCACTCCTGCTGCGCCCCGACGGGCACATCGCCTGGCGCGGCACCTGCCCCACGGACCTGTCCGCGCTCCCGACCCTCGTTCGGCGCGTACTCGCCGCGCCGTGATTCCCGCCGAAACGGTTCAGTCGACCCGAGTGTCGGCAGTCGACCGGGAGCACGTCGAGTTTCAGTCTGCGGTCGCTTCCGGGTGGGCAGTTGGCGATGAAGCAGTCCGTGCCGACGGTGATGGCGGCGTGGGCGGTGACGGGGACGTGGAGGCCGTCGCCTAGCAGGACGACCTGGTAACCACCGAGGAGTTCCTGGGCGATGCCGGGGCCGCATTTCTCCGGGGCACTGACTCCGGCGATGCGGTCGTGGTTGGTGTAGGAGAAGCCGAGGAAGCGGCCTCTGACGGTGTAGAACTGGATCTTCAGGCCAGGCAGGGGCTCCCCGGTCCGGGCGTCCGTGGCGGTCGCACTGAGGTCTCCAGCTGCAACTGAGTCACGTTCAGGGTGCCCTGGTTCGCCGCGAGGCTGACGGGTACCCTGCCGGGGCAGTCCGCGCCGTCGCACGCCTGTTCCGGAGCGGCGGATGCCGCCACCGCGCCGACGGGCCCGAGGCTCAGCGACGCGAGCGCGACGACAACGGCCGAGACGGCCCTGCCTGCGGGGAGCCTCACGGTGTCTCCAACGGGATGATAGAACGTGGGCGGGTCGACGAAGGACGCGCAGGGCCGGTGTCGGCGGGCGCACTTTCCTGCGGCGAGCCTCCGGCGCTCTCGCGGACGCGGTCGACTTCGGCGGTCAGCTCGTCGATACGGCGGTTGAGGGCCTGGATACACACCAGGGAGACGCCGAGACCGTCGACGACGGGGATGGTGGTGTCGTCCCGGTTGAAGCCGAAGGCGGCGTGCCAGTCCTGGGCCATCGGCCCGAGGTGGCGCACGTCTTCAGGCTCCCACAGGTAGCGCCAGGTACTGACGGGCAGCGCGGCCACGGTCTCCAGGACCGCATAGCCGTTGACCGCACTACCCGGGGCCACCGCGTCACCCTCCCGCGCGCCGGCCGAACGACGGGCCGGGGCACTGTGGTCAGCCGCCCGGGAGCGGCGGCGGAAGACACGCACCTCTAACGGCTCCAGTCGACCGGAACGACACCCTGCTTGAGCCCACGGTCGCTGAAGAGAAGGCTGCCCAGGGGAACGAAATCGTCCCCGACGGTGATCGCCCCATGCGCGCTGGCCGGTGTGTGGACGCCATCACCGAGCAGCACCGCGTCATAGCCGGCCAGCAACTCCTGGGCCGTGCCGGGGCCGAGGTTCTCCGACGCGGCGATCGCGGCGATACCGCTGTGGTTCGTGTAAGCCGCCCCCAGCAGTCGACCTCCGGCGCTGTAGAACTGGACCTGCACACCGCGGACGGGCTCTCCGGAGACGGCGTCGACGACGGTCGCACTGATGTTTTCCAGCTGCATCTGCGTGACGTTCAACGAGCCCTGGCCGGCGGCGATGTTGACCGGCTGGAGGCTGGGGCATTCCGCGCCGCTGCACGGCGAGGCCGGCGGGGTCGCCGCCGACGCGATGGCACCGCTCCCCACACCCAGCGACACCAGAGCCGCTGCCATCACCGTGACAGTCTTACGAGCCAAAGAGGCCATGTTCACTCCAAGTTGAATTGCCCGCACGCGTTCCGAACAGCGCACTGCGGCTGGGGCGAGCGGGACGCGCATGCGGCACGCGACGAGTGCCGCCCTCTCCCGGGCGACGCAAAAGAGCGTATGGGCAGCAGTCCAGCCCGACCTTGTGCCAACCGGGAGTTCGCACAATCTGATGAACCAACAGCAGAGCAATGACGAACGCACTCGACGAGCACAAACGAATGAGCGGCGACATCGGCCACGCGGTGCGCACAGGGACCACCACTGGCACCAGCGACACCCCCATCGGCCGCCCGCTCGAAAGCCCCGCCGCACGGCCGGACGAGGCGATCACGTCGCAGACCTCACTGGCGTCAGCGCATTCGACGCCGCCGTCGCCTCGGCGGTCCTACGCGAACTGACCCGGTAGACGCCACGTACTGCTAGCGTCAGCGCGCCGGGCGGCGAAGTCGGTGTGGATCGCCTCGATGCCCTCTGGGTACACCTGCGCCAACTCGTGTTCGACGAGGGCTCGGTAGACGCAGGCGATGCTGGGAGCTCTGTCCCTTGCCCTTGCCGAAGTGCGGCCCTGTACGTAGGTGACAACAAGACTTGGCAGTCCAGATGCCGTCATATCGAAGAGAATTGACACCAGCCCAGGTCAGAGGGCGCCACGAGTGACATCTATGGAGGGCGGTCGCAGAGCAGCCCAGCGAGCCGAGGTTGCTGACCGCGGTGTAGGGCGCTCGATGGCCTCGCGGATCAACTCCTCGGCCCGTTCAGCCGATTCGGCCGGTTCGACGGTGTGGCCGACGATGTAGCGGCTGAAGATGTCGATGATGACGTAGGCGTGGTACCCGATGCCCTTCCTGGGGCCGGCCGCCTTGGCGATGTCCCAGGTGAACACCTGAGATGGCGCGGTGGCGACCAGTTCGCGCCCTTCTCGCCCTCGGGCGCGGCGTCGTACCCGGCCACGATCCGTAGCTTGTACTCGGGGCTGAACGTGCGGCGCTTCGGCCTGGGGGCCGGGTCGGACGCGGATGGCTTGGCACTGGTCATCAGGGGTGGAACTCCTACTCGGGCCCTCTCAGGCTGACCCGACAAAGCGGGATGTCTCACCCAAGGCCGGCAGAGAGGGGCAGGTCGACATCTGCGTCGCTGATGGAATTCCTGAAGGCCGGGCCTCGGGAAGCGGTCCGATCGCACACCCAGTGATCGGACCGCCAGGCGAGATCGGGGCCGAGAATCGCACCGCGCCAGGTGGGCGACCGCCCGCTCAGCGGTTCGCGGTCCCAAGGCGGTGCCTGGTGAGGCAAACCACCCGGCACCCGACAACCACCGTCTCACTGACCTCAGCGCCATGTGTGCCATCAGATGCAGGCCATCCCCGCCGACTTCGCATGGTATCGATCGAATGATACAAATTGATCCTTGCCAGACCATGCGCGTAGCGCTCCGAGCCCGATCGAGGAAGAGAATGATTATGACGGCTGAGGCACGCCGAGCCAAGATCGTGGAGCTTGTCCGCGAACTCGGGACCGTTCGCGTGGTGGACCTCGCGGAGCGGCTGGGACTTGCCGCCGTCACCGTGCGCCGGGACGTCGCGACGCTGGCTGACAACGGGGCGCTGCACCGCTCGCACGGCGCGGTCTCGATGCCCGCGGGCGGGACCTCGCCGACTGTGCCCGAAGGCCGCGAGCGAGTCGTCGGCATGCTCGTTCCCACGGTCCGTCAGTACTTCGACGAGATCATCGACGGTGCGAGGTCCGCGGCGATCGCGGTCGGCGCGCGCTTGGTGCTCGGGATCGCGCCGTACGAGGCGGGCGACGACCGCGCGCAGGTGGACCAGTTGCTGGAGTCCGGAGTCGACGGTCTATTGGTCACGCCGAACTGGACACCGGAGCGTCCTGACGGGCACAGCTCCTGGATGCGCGAACTCCCAGTTCCCACAGTCCTGGTGGAGCGCCGTGCCCCGGTCGACAGCGTCTGCGTCGCCCTGGACTCGGTAAGCTCCGACCACCGCCACGGTGTCATGCTGGCGCTTCGCCACCTGGCCGAGCTCGGGCACGGCTCAGTGGCGCTGGCAGCCCGCCAGAACAGCTGGACGGCTTTCCAGGTGCGGGCCGGCTACGCCGAGGGCGTCCGGCTGCTCGGTCTCGAGCCACAGCCGGTGATCGACATCGAGCGACCGGGGCGGGAGACGGAAGCCGTCGCGGCACGGATCGCCGAGGGCGTTGCGGCGGGCGTGCGGGCAGTGCTGGTACACAACGACCAAGAGGCCATCCAACTGGTGCCCGTGCTGCGCGCCCGAGGCCTGCACGTGCCTGACGACGTTGCCCTGATCTCGTACGACGACGTGTTCGCGGCCCTGGCCGCCCCGCCGTTGACCGCCGTCGCACCGCCCAAGCGTGCAGTGGGAGCGGCAGCGCTGGAGTTGCTGCTGCGGCGCCTGGGGGGCGGCGAGCTGCCCGTCCACCACGTGGAGCTGCTGCCGGAGCTGAAGGTCCGCGCCTCCTGCGGCGGCGAAGCAGTATGACGTGGCGTCAGGTAGGCCGGGTGAGGTAGTTCGGGCAGCCCGGCTCCAGCAGGGGCGACAGGGGGGCGGCGTCCGGGTGCCACGATGCCTCGTACTCCCAGGAAGCCCAGCAGTCCGGTGGCAGCAACCGCACGCAGTCGGCGATCGGCAGCAGCCCCGCGCCGAGCGGCAGCGGGGCGAGGTCATGAGCCCCGGCGATGCCCTTGACCTGGACGTAGCCGAGGTGGGGGGCGAGCGCGGCGTATGAATCGGTGGGTGATTCGTCGGCCAGGTGGGGTGTGCATCAGGTCCCACAGGGCACCGACGGCCGGATGCGCGACCAGTTGGAGCAGACGGGCGATGTCACGTCCGCCGCGGCTCTGACCCTGCGTGGCGGAGGACGGCAGCCAGCAGGCCGTCAGCAGCCGCCTCCCAGTGCACCCTGGTCCAGCCTGTGCGGGGGCTGAGCGCGTGGTCTTCCGAGAGTAAGTGGATCAGGGACATGGTGAATGCTCCTCGGTCCGGTCGGCGGATCGAACCTAGAGATCCAGAGATCGAAAGTCAAATATGCCGAACGAATGGTCAAGTGACTTGAGAGCCTGGTGTCATCGGCCGGGTATCCCGAGGAAAACTGACGATGCACCGCTGTTCCCGTATGATCGCATGGGATCACTTGATACTTATCCCTTGACTATGATCGAAGCTGGCTGCAAGATGACCGCATCCCTCGCTGGCTGGCTACAGTTCGGCGATCGGTGTTCCCCTCGGGTGCGCTGGCCCCCATTCACGGAAGCCGAGTCATGTCCACCACTCATCGCCGCGGTCGCAGCTGCACCAAGCCGCCTCCGACCAGATCATCACAGCGGCCGGAGTACTGGACACTCACCCAAACCCCCCTGGTCGGCGCCATCGGAAAGGCCGTCCTGGACAGCCTCCTGCCTCCTCGTCACATCCGGCTGAGCGTCCGCAGGGTCAAACGGCCGGTGCCCCGCTTCCGCGCGCCGTCCAACGACCAGCGCCCCTCGAAGAGCCGGCAGACACCCCGCATCGACATCGTGATCGTCGAAGCCCGGCCTGCTACGACATCAGCGGCAAAACTGATGGGAAACATCGCACACAGCCCCCTCACGGAGCTCCGCGGCGAACTTCCGCCTCTTGTCTGCCATGACTCTCAACTTCCCCTGCAGTCACGGCGTCTACGCTGCGAGAGGACGCTCATTGCCGCCCCGGGCTCCCGATCCATCGACATGACAAGACGGAGGTTGGCCACATGGCTGTCGCAGTGACGGGGAGGTCGTCGCCGGCGGAGCGCGCCGCCGAGCCCCCAGCACGGCGCGGCACCTCCTGGCGCACGCGGCTGCGGCGGGACAGGGTCCTGCTGCTGATGATGCTTCCGGGCGTGCTCTACTTCGCGATCTTCCAGTACCTCGCGCAGCTCGGGAACGTCATCGCGTTCAAGGACTACGTGCCGTTCGTCGGCATCAAGGACAGCGCCTGGGTCGGCTTCCAGAACTTCACGGTGCTGTGGCAGGACCCGGCCTTCTGGCGGGCGGTCGTCAACTCCCTGGAACTGGCCGCCCTCCAGCTGCTCTTCTTCTTCCCGGTGCCGCTGGCCCTGGCGCTGCTGCTGCACAGTCTGACCCGCGACTGGGTCCGCAAGCTGGTGGTCAGCTTCGTCTACCTGCCGCACTTCATCTCGTGGGTGATCGTGGTCGGCCTGTTCGTGCAGGTGCTGGGCCCCAACGGGATGGCCAACGGGCTGCTCTCCCGTGACAGCCACCACCACCTGGTCACCCTGTTCACCGACCCGGCGATGTTCAAGCCGATGATGATCATCGAGCTGATCTGGAAGGACTGCGGCTGGGGGACGATCATCTTCCTCGCCGCGCTCTACCAGGTCGACGACGGCCTCTACGAGGCCGCCGCGCTGGACGGTGCGGGCTGGGGCCGGCGGCACTGGCACGTGACGCTGCCGTCGATCCGCCCGGTCATCGTGCTGCTTCTGATCATGCGGGTCGGCGACATCCTCAGCGTCGGCTTCGACCAGGTCATGCAGCAGCGGGACACCTTCGGACCGCAAGCCTCGGAAGTCATGGACACCTACGTCTACTACCACGGCGTACAGGACGGGAACTTCTCCACCGGAGCCGTGGCCGGACTCTTCAAGGGTGTCATCGCCCTGATCCTCGTCATCGGGGCCAACAGGATCGCGCACAGGCTCGGAGAGCAGGGGATCTACCAGTGAGTGCAGCTACCACCGCCCGCCCGGCGTGGCCGGGCAAGCCCAAGCCGGTCGTCAGCGCGGCCAAAGCGGTGGCCGTCGTCGTCATCCTGCTGCTGGTGGCGATCCCCTTCTGGCTGGTCCTCGCGACCAGCATCTCTTCCGACCGGCAGGTGATGGCCGATGGCGGCTGGTCCCTGTGGCCGGACCGGATCGACCTGCACGCCTATGCGGACGTCCTGAACGGCGGGATCATCGGGCACGCGATCCTGGTCTCCGCGATGGTGACGGCGATCGGCACGGTCCTGAGCCTGGCCTCCACCACCCTGCTCGCCTACGCGCTGTCACGGCCGAACGTCCTGGGCGGCAAGCCGGTCCTGCTGGC
Source organism: Kitasatospora sp. HPM-01-4 (assembly GCF_051374625.1). Taxonomy (NCBI): domain Bacteria; kingdom Bacillati; phylum Actinomycetota; class Actinomycetes; order Kitasatosporales; family Streptomycetaceae; genus Kitasatospora; species Kitasatospora sp. HPM-01-4. Next base: position 1,103,027 of record NZ_JBPQGP010000005.1, read on the forward strand.
CATCCTGTTCACCTTCCTGTTCCCCGCCGGCATGATCCCGAGCTTCCTGATCGTCACCGACCTGAAGCTCACGGGCCATCTCGGTGCCCTGTTCCTGCCGGTCATGATCAACGTCTTCAACCTGGTGGTGATGCGCGGCTTCTTCCAGGGCATCCCCGAGGAGCTCTACGAGGCGGCCCGGCTCGACGGCGCGGGCGAACTCAGGACGCTGCTGCGCATCGTGCTGCCACTGTCGAAGGCGATCATCGCCGTCGTCGGCCTCTACTACGCGGTCGCCTACTGGAACGACTACTTCCGCGCGATGCTCTACCTCAACAACAGCAGCGCGGACCAGCTGCCGCTCTCCACGGTCCTGCGCGGGTACCTGACCAGCACCAACGCCCAGTCCGAGACCGGCGAGGCGATGCTGACGCAGGCACCGCAGAAGACCATCGCGGCCATCGTCGTCATGGGTGTGCTGCCCATCGCGGCCGCGTTCCCGTTCCTGCAGCGCTTCTTCGCGAAGGGTGTTCTCACCGGCGCCGTGAAGAGCTGACACCCCGTCGGCACGCACGGCCCAAGACCACCTGCCCGCTGTGACCGGACTCGATGCCAGCCGCTTGGACGCGAGTCGAAGGAATGCGCTGTCCCCACCCCGCAAGGAGCCTTTCGCCATGAACTCCGAATTCTCCCGGAGGAGCCTCCTCCGCACCATCGCCGGCGTGGCGGTCGGTGCGGCAGCCCTGCCGTCCCTGGCGGCGTGCGGCAGCGGCACGTCCGCCACGTCGGCCGGCAACGCCGGTAAGACGCTGGCCCCTTGGCCCACCTACACCCCGGTCAAGGGCCTCCGCCCGGACCTGCCGGCGACGGCGTCCGGTGTGCTGGACACGTTCCTGACCTACCCGTCGAACCTGGTGCAGGCGGTGCCGTCCAAGCCCGGTGACGGTTCGACGGTCAAGGTCATGATGATCACCTACGGCGCCCCGCCCAAGGGGCCGGACAGCAACAGGATGTGGAAGGCCGTCAATGACGCGGCCGGCGTGAACATCGAGCTGACCATGCTGGCAGACGCCGACTTCATGGTGAAGTACTCCACCATGATGGCCAGCGGAGATCTGCCGGACATCATGATGCTCGGCAGGTCTCCGCTGCCCAACGAGGCTCAGTTCCTCCAGGCCAAGTGCGCGGACCTGAGCGAACACCTGTCCGGCGATGCCGGAGCGAGGGACTACCCGAACCTCGCGGCGATCCCGGGCTACGCCTGGGACGCCATGGGCCGGGTCGGCGGACGGATCTACAGCGTGCCGATCCACCGGCCCCTCCTGGGCCACTCGGTCTTCGCCGACTCCGACAGGTTCACCGCGGCCGGTATCTGGCAGCCGACGGTGGGCGGTCTGAAGAAGGACGACCTCACCAAGGGCCTCGTCTCGCTGAACACCCAGGGCCACTACGCGCTCGGCACGTCGACCGCCGCGAACTTCGGCTATCTGACCCACGCCGGAGTGCACGGCGCCCCGAACGTGTGGAGCCTCAACAGCGGTACCTTCACCGCGACCTACGGCACCGAGCAGTTCAAGGCCGCCATCGCCACCATGGCCGAGTGGTACGGCAAGGGCCTGTACGACCCGGCGGCGCTGACCACGTCGCTGGCGCAGGCGAACAACTTCTTCACGAACGGCACGTACCTCAGCATCACCGCCGGCTTCGGCGGGTTCACCACCTACGCCCAGAACATCGGCGACACGTTCAAGGTGGACTTCCTCCGCCCGTACGACGCCGGCACCACGCCGACGCCGTGGTTCGCGCAGAGCTACTTCGGCTACACCGCGCTGAAGCAGGCCTCGCCGGAGCGCATCAAGATGCTGCTGCGCGTCCTGAACTTCTTCGCCTCGCCGTTCGGGTCCAAGGAGTACGAGTTGATCACGTACGGCATCGAAGGCGTGCACTTCACGCGCGGCAAGGACGGCGGCCCGTCGGTCCCGACCGAGCTCGGCAAGGTCGAGAACAGCGTCAACCTGCCCTTCGGGTACATCGCCTCACCGCCGATGGTGAACTACATCCCCGGCCGGCCCGAGGCGGCCAAGCGCTGTTACCAGGCGCAGGTGGACATCGTGCCGAAGGGTGTCGCCGACCCCTCCCTCGGCATCCAGTCCGCGACCCGCAACAAGCAGTGGCCCACCCTGCTGAACATGGTGAACACCGGCATCAACAACATCGTCACCGGCAAGCAACCGATCTCCGCCTGGGACGGCGTGGTGAAGCGCTGGAAGAGCCAGGGCGGCGACGCCATCGCCGCCGAACTCGCCGCCGAGTACGGGAAGTCGCACGGCTGACACGGAGCACCTGGCCGCCCTCGGCGGACCCTGCCGAGTCCCGCGGCCTCGCACGACCTGGTGCGTAGTACTGGCAGGACCACCTACACCCTTGGTGATCGACTGGGTGAAGAGCAGACTTGGGGCATGGGCGACAACGACTTGGGCGACTTCCTGCGGGCCCGCCGTGCCGGACTCACGCCGGATGAGATCGGTCTGCCGGTCGAGTTCGGCGCCGGTCGCCGGGTCGCCGGTCTGCGGCGCGGTGAGGTCGCGCGGCTGGCCGGGGTGAGCACCGAGTACTACACCCGTCTGGAGCAAGGCCGCGCCCGGCAGCCGTCCGAACAGGTACTGCATGCCCTCTGCGACGCGCTGCGGTTCGATGACATCGAGCGGCGGCATCTGTTCGCCCTCGCGGGCACCACAGCCGGGCACAAGGACCGGGCCGAGCACTCGTCACGGCTACGACCGGCGCTGCGACAGGTGCTGGAGTCGATGGATCCGGCTCCTGCTTTCGTCAGCGACCGGAACCTCACTGTCGTCGGCGGGAACACGATGTGGGCGTTGCTGTTTCCCGGTGTGGCCGAGCTGCCGCGCCGGGAACGCAGCATGGCGCGCTGGACGCTGCTGGATCCGCGCGCTCGCCTGGTGTGGTGCGACTGGGAACGCGTCGCCCGCGACTACGTGCACGGGTTGCGGCTGGCCGCCGCCGCCCAGCCGCGAAACCAGCACATCGCCACCCTGATCGGTGAGCTGATGATGCGCTCACCCGAGTTCCCGGCGTGGTGGTCGGAACACCGCGTCCAGGAACGCAGCACCGGCCTCAAACGCCTCCACCACCCTGTCGTCGGTGACCTGGAACTGCAGTACGAGATCTTCACCTCGGTCGCCGACCCGGGCCAATCGCTCGTCGTCTACTGCGCGCCGTCCGGCTCGCCGTCCCAGGAGCGCCTGCGACTGCTGGCCAGCTGGGGCAGCGAACCCGCCACCGCGACTACCCGGGACACCGCCGCCGGGTCCTGACCACCGCCCGAACCGGGCGATCCAGCACCGACACCACCCGGACACGACCCCGCCGAACCCACGGGGTCGATGCCGCCGTGCCCACGCACGCCCGCGGCCTGACACTCATCCACGGAAGGACACCCGTAGTGAGCAAGACATTCCTGATCACCGGCGTCAGCACCGGCCTCGGACTGGCCATCGCCCGGCGGGCCCTGGCGGCCGGGCACCGGGTCGCGGGCACCGTGCGCACCGAGCGGCACGCGGCCGCCTTCCGGGCGCTGGACCCCGACCGCGCCCGGGCCTTCGTCCTCGACCTGTCCGACGCGGACCGGATCGACCCCACGGTGCGGGCCGCCGAAGCGGAACTGGGCCCGATCGAAGTGCTCGTCGCCAACGCGGGCTACGGGCTCGAAGGCACCTTCGAAGAGTCATCGATGGCCGATCTGCGCCGCCAGTTCGAGGTCAACGTATTCGGCACGGTAGCGACCGTGAAGGCGGTCCTGCCCGGCATGCGGGAACGGCGCGGCGGCCACATCTTCGTGATCACCTCGATGGGCGGGCACACCACCTTCCCCGGACTGGCGTTCTACGAAGGCAGCAAGCACGCCCTGGTAGGCATCACCGACACCCTCGCCCAAGAGGTCAACCAGTTCAGCGTGCGGGTCACCGCCGTAGCTCCCGGCGCGTTCAAAACCGACTGGGCAGGTAGGTCACTGGTCCGCGCACCACGCAGCATCGCCGACTACGACGCACTGTTCGACCCGATCCGGACCCGTCGCCAGGCCCTCGCGGGTCAGGGCATCGGTGACCCCGACCGCGCGGGCGACGCCATCCTCACCCTCCTGGACGCGGAGAAGCCTCCCGTGCACATCCTGCTCGGCTCGGACGCGCTGCGCCTGGTCACCGCCGGGCGCCGGCGCGTCCAGGACGACTTCGACGCCTGGGAGGAACTCAGCCGCTCCACCGACTCCACCGAAGGCGGAGTAACGGTCGCCTGACACCGGGCAATTCACCAGGCCCGCGTACCCGGCTGCTCGCCGCCTTGCCTTCATGACGGCGATTCTCTCCTCCGCCGCCCGGCCCGGCATCCGGGTGGATCCCCGACAAATCCCTGATGTCTCAGGGGCGATGGGCGCATCGGCGCGTCAACGCGGCGCCTTGTTCACGCCGATTCGTGGTGGAGGGAGTCCAGGACGGCGAGTTCGTCCTCGGAGAGGCGCAGCGAGCCGGCGGCCACGTTCTGGGCGAGGTGGTCGAGGTCGCCGGTGCCGGGAATGGCCAGGACGTGAGGGCCGCGGTGCAGCGTCCACGCCAGCCGGACCTGGGCCGTGCTCACCCCGCGGGCGCGGGCGATGGCGTGCACCTCGCCGCTGTCGCCGGTACTCGCGCCGGCCGTGCGTCCGCGGCCGGCGATCGAGTAGAACGGCACGAACGCGACCTGCTGTTCGCCGCAGATACGCAGGAACTCCTCCTGCTCGGGCGATGCGCCGATGCCGTACATGTTCTGGACGCAGACCACCGGTGCGATGGTCTGGGCCTCGGCGAGGTGGTGGGGGCGGACGTTGGACAGGCCCAGGTGGCGGATGAGTCCGGCGTCGCGCAGTTCGGCGAGTGCGGCGAAGCGTTCGGCGATGGAGTCGGTGCCGACGATGCGCAGGTTCACGACGTCGAGGTGGTCGCGGCCGAGCTGGCGCAGGTTCTCCTCGACCTGGCCGCGCAGCTGTCCGGGGGTGGCATGGGGCAGCCAGTTCCCCGAGGAGTCGCGGCCCGGTCCGACCTTGGTGGTGATGACGAGGTCGTCCGGGTAGGGGGCCAGTGCCCGGTTGATCAGCTCGTTGGCGGAGCGCAGTGACGAGAAGTAGAACGCGGCGGTGTCGATGTGGTTCACGCCGAGCTCGACCGCGCGACGCAGCACGCCGACCGCCTGGTCGCGGTCGCGCGGGACGGCGTCGGGCGCGAACGCCTCGCCGTGCTGCGTCAGGCGCATCGCCCCGAAACCGATCCGGTTGACCGTGCGCTCGCCCAGCTTCCAACTGCCCGATTCCGCGGCGGAGATCATCTGTGAGGTCATGGCGGGATGATCTACGCACGGTAGGCTGCCCCGCCATTGATTAAGACCGACCGGCAATAGGGAGCGTGGATCAAGGAGCGGGGCGAGAGCCGAGTCTGGGCGTGCATCGTGAGGAGAGCGCAGCGGCGCTGCGCGCGACGAGGGATGTGCGTCCAGGCGAGAGCTATCGGCACGCGACGCCGCGGGCCCTATTGCCGGTCGGTCTAAGACATGGCTGAATCCGTGGAGGGGTGATCGTGGCGGAGCTGGCGTTCTCGGCGAGCGATCTGGCGCAGGTGCGGTTCGCCGTCTCAGCGATGTGGGAGGTCGCGCCCAGCTACCGCCTGCTGACGTCCCACACCGCACATCCGGTCCACCGGCCCTGGGCCGACCAGGTACGGCCGCGCCTGGTGGCCGCCGGGCTGGACCGGGGATGGCTCTCCGAGCTGATCCCGCCCACCGGCTACGTGCCCGACTTCCTCACCCCTCCCCCTGCCGGACCGGCCCCCGCGCCGACCACGGAGTGGGATGCGATCCGGGCCTCGCCCGCCGACCGGGTACGCCAGGACCTCGATCACCTCGCCCGTCACCAGGGGCGCCTCGGCCCCCGGCTGCGGACCCTGCACGCCGACCCGGCCTCCGGCCTGGCCGAGGTCACACAAGAGATCGAAAGGTACTGGGAGTTGGCGCTGGCCCCCTACTGGGCACGGCTCCGGGTGGCGCTGGACGCCGACGTCTTCCACCGGGCCCGCACGGTCGCCGAGCACGGCGCGGGCCGCCTGTTCAACGACCTGCACACCTCGGTGAGTTGGAACGACGACGTATTGAGGCTGGACCGCTGGAAACGGAACCTGCCCCGAGGGTCCACGGGCACGGGACTGCTGCTCATCCCTTCGGCGTTCACCGGACCCGACCTGCGCACCAGGGTGCGACCGCCGGACCCGCCGCAACTCGCCTACCCGGCACGGGGAATCGGCACACTGTGGGAGACACGGCCCGTGACCGGAGCCGCCGTCCTCACCCCCGTCCTCGGCCGTTCGCGGACCCTGCTGCTGACCGAGCTGGCGACCCCGGCCTCCACCACCGAACTGGCCCACCGCACCGGGCTCTCCCCGGCCGGGGTGTCCCAGTACCTCACCGCGCTACGCAACGCGGGTCTGGTCAGCGCCCACCGTGCCGGCCGCTCCGTCCTCTACGCCCGCACCTCTGCCGCCGAAACCCTCCTCGAAGCCGCCTCCGCCTGAGGCTCAGGAAGTCAGGCCCCCGAAGGACTTCCGGACTCGGTGATCGCGGCCCTGGTCGGTGATCGAGACCCGCACACTGCCGATCAGCACATGACGGAATCATCGTTTTCCGGCACTTTCACTGGGCATATGCGACAGCGGTGCGTCAGTTGCGGACATGCGCGGGCGGCTGCGGTCCGGATGTGCTGGGCTGAGCGAAACGCGGTGAACTGCAAGTCAGGGGGCGGCGATGGGAGACACGGCTGATGCGGCGTCCTGGGGCGGAGGCTTCTCCGCCGACCGGATGCCCTGCCACTCAGGGGCGGCATCCCGGGCGGGCAGACCGGGGGCGGCCGAGGAGCGGTTCCGGGGGCTGCTGGAGGCCGCTCCGGACGCCATGGTGATCGTGGACGACACCGGGACCATCACCCTGGTCAACGCCCAGACCGAGGCACTCTTCGGCTACCGGCGAGAGGAACTCCTCGGCCGACCCGTCGAGTTGCTGGTACCGGGCCGCTTCCGCGCACACCACACCGCCCACCGCGACGGCTACGCCGCCAACCGCCAGGTCCGCCCGATGGGCGCCGGACTGGAACTGCACGGACTGCGCAAGGACGGCACCGAGTTCCCCGTCGAAATCAGCCTCAGCCCCCTGGAGACCACCGACGGACTCCTCATCTCCGCCGCCGTCCGCGACGTCAGCGACCGCAAAGCCGCCGAGGAGCGGTTCCGGGGGCTGCTGGAGGCCGCTCCGGACGCCATGGTGATCGTGGACGACACCGGGACCATCACCCTGGTCAACGCCCAGACCGAGGCACTCTTCGGCTACCGGCGCGAGGAACTCCTCGGCCGACCCGTCGAGTTGCTGGTACCAGGCCGCTTCCGCGCACACCACACCGCCCACCGCGACGGCTACGCCGCCAACCGCCAGGTCCGCCCGATGGGCGCCGGACTGGAACTGCACGGACTGCGCAAGGACGGCACCGAGTTCCCTGTCGAGATCAGCCTCAGCCCCCTGGAGACCACCGACGGACTCCTCATCTCCGCCGCCGTCCGCGACGTCAGCGACCGCAAAGCCGCCGAGGAGCGCATCAACGAGCTTGCCGCACTGGTGGAGTCCTCCCAGGACGCGATCCTCGCCAAGACCCTCGACGGCCAGATCACCTACTGGAACGCCGCCGCCCACCGCATGTACGGCTACACGGCCGAGGAGGCCATCGGCCGGCACGTGGCCCTGCTGGCCCCGCCCGACCACCACTCCGAGATCACCGCGCTGCTGGAGCGCCTGCGGAACGGGGAGAAGGTCGAGCACTTCGAGACCCTCCGCGCCACCCGCGCCGGCGAGCTGGTGGACGTGGACGTCACCCTGTGGCCCACCCGCGCCGCCGACGGCACGGTCATCGGAGCCTGCGCCATCGTCCGCGACATCAGCGACCGCAAGCGGGCCGAGGCCGAACTGACCGCTCTCTACGAGCAGCAGCGGCACATCGCGCTCACCCTGCAGCGCAGCCTGATGGGCACCCCGCCCACCATTCCGGGCCTGGCCGCCGCCCACCGCTATCTGCCCGCCACCCAGGGCGCCGGGGTGGGCGGCGACTGGCTCGACCTCATCCCGCTCGGCGCCGGCCGGGTCGGCGTGCTGGTCGGTGACGTGATGGGCCGCGGCCTGGAAGCCGCCGCCCTCATGGGACAGTTGCGCTCCGCCGCCCACGCCCTGGCCAAGACCGGCATGCAGCCGTGCCAGCTCATGCAGGCCCTGGACGCGGTCATAGCCGACCTGGACCTCCCCGACCAGCTGATCACCTGCTGCTATCTGGTCGTCGTCCCGGACACCGGAGAGGTGACCCTCTGCTCGGCCGGGCACCTGCCGGTCTTCGCCGTCACCCCCGACCACGGCGTGCGTACCCTGGCCGCCCCCGTGAACGCGCCGCTGGGCGTCGGCGACATCATCCACCAGCAGGCCTCCACCACCGTCCCGCCCGGCACCACCCTCGCCCTCTACACCGACGGCCTGGTCGAAACCCCCGGCAGCGACATCGAACACCAACTCGACCAGCTCGCCGACGCCCTCACCGACGCCTTCGCCACCACCAGCAGCCTGGAGACCGCCACCGACCACGTACTGGCCGCCGTGCTGCCCGACGTCCACGGCCACAACGACGACGTCACGCTGCTCCTGGCCCAGCTCCCCGCCGACCTGCCGGCCAGCACCGCCGGAACCGAGCTGCCCGCCGTCCCCTCCGCCGTGTCCGAGGCCCGCGCCTTCCTCACCAAGGTCCTGACCTCCTGGGACTGCGCCCACACGGCCGATGACGCCCGGCTGCTGCTCTCCGAGATCCTCACCAACGCCGTCCAGCACGCCCGGGGACCGCTCGGCCTGCACCTGCGCCGCACCGGCACCGAGCTCACCGTCGAACTCAGCGACCAGAGCCCCCGACTGCCCCAGCCGCGACCGGCCGCCGCCGACGACGAATCAGGACGCGGCCTCCTCCTCGTCGACGCCCTCGCCGACAGGTGGGGTGTCCGCCCCGGCAACCAGGGCAAGACGACCTGGTTCACCCTCCGGCTGTGAACCACCGGCCATGCGAAGTGCCGACAGGACCGGAAATCCACCGGCCAGGGCCTTGGACCGGCCGGCAACAGGGCCAGCGGCCTCGCGTGCCGGCCGGTCTTAAGCCGAGAGCTGTTCGGCGCCGTCCTGGCCCTCCGGCGCGCACAGCCGCACCAGGTCGTCCAGGGAGAGACCGAGTGCCCCGGCCAGAGCCGCCACGGTGAAGAAGGCGGGAGTCGGGGCCCGGCCGGTCTCGATCTTGCGGAGGGTCTCGGCCGACAGGCCCGCCGCAGCGGCGATCTGAACCATGCTCCGCTCGCCACGGGCCTGCCGGAGCAGAGCACCGAGGCGTTCGCCGCGTTCGCGCTCGAAGGGAGTGAGAGGGGTGCGCACCATGGACGTGATACTAATACCGGTATAAGAATTGGCACACCGCGGGTCGGCCGCGGGTGCCGTACGGCTCTGCTGGGGAGGCTGCCGGACATGGTGGAGATCAAGACTGACGCGGCGTTGGACGCGATGCGGGAGGCCGGGCGGGTGGTCGCCGACGCGCTCGACGCGGTACGCCGCGCGGCGGCGGTCCGGGTGTCGCTCCGCGAACTGGACCAGGTGGCCAGGGAGGTCCTGCGCGAGGCCGGGGCCGACTCGCCGTTCCTGGGTTACCGTCCCGGCTTCGCCGACACCCCGTTCCCCGCGGTGATCTGCGCCTCGGTCAACGACGCCGTGGTGCACGGCATACCGACCGACTACCGACTGCGCGACGGCGACCTGGTCAGCATCGACTGCGGGGCGAAGCTCGGCGGCTGGGCCGGCGACGCGGCCGTCAGCTTCGTCGTCGGCACGCCCGACCCGGCCGACCTGGCGCTCATCGAGACCACCGAGCGCGCCCTCGCGGCAGGCATCGCGGCGGCCGTGGTCGGCGCCCGGATCGGCGACATCTCCCACGCCGTCGGCAGCGTCGGCCGCGCGGCCGGCTACGGAATCCCCGCCGACTTCGGCGGCCACGGCGTGGGCCGCGGCATGCACGAGGACCCGCACATCCCCAACGACGGGCGCCCCGGACGCGGCATGGTCCTGCGGCACGGCATGGTCCTCGCGATCGAGCCGATGTTCCTCGCCGGCGGCCAGGACCACTACCGCACCGCCCCTGACGGCTGGACCCTGCTCACCCCCGACGGCAGCCGGGCCGCCCACGCCGAGCACACCGTCGCCGTCACGGAGGACGGGCCGCGCATCCTGACCCTGCCGTGACCCGACCGGCCGCACAGCCGCCGCCCGGGATCAGCTCATCCGCTGTTCCAGGTCGAGCAGTTGGGCCTCACCCCGGCCGGCGGACCAGTCCGCCGAACCGTTCTCGGTCAGCACCACCAGAACGTCCTCGGACCGGACTCCGGCCTTGCCCGCCTCCTCGGCGATCCGCCGGTACAGGGCGCGCTTGGTCTCCTCCGGGCGCCCCCGGCGCAGCGTGATCTCCACGCAGACGACATCGCGCCGGTCGACGCCGAGGTACTCGGGATCGAAGAACAGCTGCTCGGCGGGCACGGCCTGGACGATCTGGAAGCGGTCCTGCTCCGGGATACCGACGGCATCGACCAGCGCGCGGTGCACCGCCGCCGCGATCCGTGGCCGCTGCTCGGCGGGCCGGTCGGAGCTGAGGGTGATGCGGACGAGGGGCATGGCACATACCTCCTGACGGCGGCCGGCGCCCGGCCGGACCGATGACCGGCCGTCCACGGGTCGGACGGTCGGGTTCCTGATGGATGGTCAGCAGTCTACGCAGCTGACTTCCAGATCGAAAGCCAGCATCCGCGGGCGGCTACAGTGGACCTGTGGAGTGGGGTGAACAGGACGTCAGCAACTGCGGCATCGGCCGCGCGCTGGAAGTGGTGGGACGACCATGGGCGCTCCTGGTCGTCCGGGAGGTCTCACGCGGCCTGGAGCGTTTCGACGAGATCCAGCGCCATCTGTCAGTCTCGGCCGCGGTGTTGAGCCGGCGGCTGGACGAGTTGGTGGAGGCCCGGCTGCTGGAGCGCTTCCCGTACCAGGAGACAGGCCGGCGCACCCGCTTCGGCTACCGGCTGACCCCGCGCGGCACCGAGCTGTACCCGATCCTGCTCTCACTCAAGGAGTGGGGCGACCGCCACCGGGGAGACCCGGCCGGCCCGGCCACCAGGCACCGGCACGCGGACTGCGGCGCGGACGTCCGTCTCGCCCTGGTCTGCGAGCGCGGACACCCGGTGACGGGCCTGGCCGAGGTGGAACTGGTCCACGGCCCCGGCGCCCGGCCGCTGCCCCGGCCGTAGCGCCGAGGGCAGTCCGGGATAGCGACGAACCCGCCCAGGAGCAGCTGACGCGCTCGTGAGCCCGGGACACGGAATGAGCGTGACCGGGCCACAAGGGGCACTCCCCCGTCGCCCCGGGCCAGCGACATGCCGCAGCCCGGCGCTCCGGCCGGACGGGGTGCGAGCCAGTCAATGCGCCGGACTGGCCGGGGACTTGACCACACTGGGGCTGGGCGCACGGCGACCATGCAGCCCCGGCCAAGTGCTCGGCCGGGGCTGACGCCGCACCTAGGGGATCAGCAGTTGCGGGAGAATTCGAGGGTTCCCTATTTCCGGCTGTAGTCCTTGACGGCGTCGACGATCAGATTCTTGACCGCCTCCGGCTGGGAGACGAGGGACACGTGCGAGGAGTCGATCTCCACCGTCTTGCGGGCATTCGCCCGCTTCGCTTCGAATCGCTCCAGACTCGGATTGATCGCCTGGTCCTTCTTGCCGACAAGGACGTAAACGGGCTTGCTCCGCCACGCGGCACCGGTGAGCTTGTCCGTGAACGCCGACAGCGCGATCGGCCGCTGTGCGGCTGTCAGAATGTCGGTCCGACTCGTGGGCAGGTCCCCGGCGAAGACCAGGTGCAGTCTGTCCGGCTGTACATACACGTCCGTGCCGGTGGTGCCGTCGCCATTGCGGAAGGGCACCTGCTTCAAAGACTTGGTGAGTTCGGGTGGAGCGAACTTCGCCGAGAGGCTGGAGAACGACTCTCCCACATCGGGCATGATCGCGTTGATGTAGACGAGGGCCTTGACGTTGTCGTTTCCAACGGCAGCCTGCGAGATCACCTCTCCGCCGTAGGAATGACCAACCAGAATGATCGGTGCCTTGACGGACTTCAGGAAACTCGCCAGGTAGGTCGAGTCCTGGGGAATGCCACGGAGGGGGTTGGCCGGTGCGACCACCATGTAGCCGTTCTTCTGGAGCCGTTCCATGACGCCGTTCCAGCTGGAGGCGTCGGCGAAGGCACCGTGTACGAGCACGATGGTGGGCTTCTCCCTGCCGGGATCACCGCTCGGACCACCGGCCTGCGCCGTTACGGCCGCCAGGGCCGAGGTGGTTCCCGACAGCGCTATGAATGCCGCAGCCCAACGGACGATGTTCAAGTTGCGGCGCGACTTGCACGATATTCGCATGCCACTCCTTCGGCGCGAGGGCGTCAGGCGACACCCGGGATTCCAGAGTCGAGGACACCGGTCGGCTCGTCCCCGCGTACGGGCCGTCCGAGTGAACGCACCCCGGAGGCCTGAAGTCCTCCACTCTCCAGAGCACCCTCGACCAGGACCGACGCGCACGGTTTGCATCACTCATCCCCCGCACACACCCGGAGTGAGTCCGCCGCGTCGCTCACCAGCATCCGGGCACCTTCCAGGACGGTGCATCCGTCAGGCAGGAAGGCATCATCGAGGAGGCCGAGCAGCTTCGTCACGCCGTCCCGATCAAGGACGTCGACCTCCATGACTACGACGCGGTCTACTACCCGGGAGGCCACGGCCCGATGGAGGACCTCTGGTGAGCATGATCGTAGCCAGGGGGCCGGAGGACGCCGGATTCTGTCCGGTGTACAGGTTGCGGTCAACCACCGCAAGAACCTCTCGTAGCTTCACGCACCGACCCGGATGGGCGGACCGAGCACTCGTCACAGCTGACTGAGTCCGCCGCCGTCCCCACCCCTGCAGACGGAGCACCTACCGACACAGCCGGCTTCAGGTTCGCCTCTGCCGTACCGGCGAACCTGTGCGGTCACAGCACCAGTCGGGAGCGCGGGTCAGTAACGTGGCTCGGTCCAGGCCGGCGCTGGGGTGGAGGGCCTGCGCTGGGGCTCGGTCTGGTTAGGCTGCCGGGCATGAATACGGCCATGACCCGCAGCGGAACCGGTGAGCCCGTCATCCTTGACGCGACCGGGCTGACGTCCGATCCGGACCTTTGGGCCCGGTTTGCGGAGTCGGCCCATCAGATCCTGGCAGACCTGGTCCGTGGAGGTGCCGCACTCGGCTGGGTGGAACCTCCCTCGCCCGTTGAGGTGGCGGAGTTCCTCGACCACGTCCTCTCCTCGGTGCACGCCGGTGATGCGGCTCTGCGTGTCGCATACGTGGACCGTCGGCTGGTCGGGCTGGGGTACTGGCTGCGCTACGCGCGACCGACCCATCGTCCGCACGCCGATCTGGAGAAGATCGCGGTGGATGCTTCCGCTCATGGGCGTGGCATCGGTCGGGCACTCACCGCCGGCTTGATCGCTGACGCCGGGCGGGCGGGAATCGAGGTCCTGACCCTGGACGCCCGTGGCGACAACAGCAATGCCCTGCACCTCTACCGGTCGCTGGGCTTCAGCGAATACGGCCGTCTGCCCGACTTCGTCGCCGTCGGCACCCGCCGCTTCGACAAGGTCTTCTACATGCTGGACCTCCGCCCGGAGCGGCGACCCCACGCATGATCGCCACTCGCCGCGGGTGCCGTCCTCGCCGCGCAGGAGGAGCTGGCGGTCGTTCTGGCAGGTCATGATCTGTCCGAAGACGGGTCCGACGATGGCTTTGCGGCGGCGGTAGGCGGCCCGCCCGCGCTTGGTCCTCAGCTTACGGGCCATCCGTTCTTTCAGCGTGGCGTCGCCTCCATGCTGTTCGCCACCTGCCACAACCTCCACAGAATCTTCCGACACACCGGAACCAGCGCACGACCGACCGATCCCATCGACCACAGCCAGCTGGCCGTTTGCCCGTTACCGACTCACGCTCCTAGGCCGACTCGGCGGGGTCATGGGTGATCAGGTCTCCTGGCTGGCACTGGAGGACATCGCAGATCCTCGACAGGGTCGAGAAGCGGATGGCCTTGGCCCGCCCGTTCTTGAGCACGGACAGATTGACGACGGTGATGCCCACCTGCGCGGACAGTTCGGTGAGCGTCATGCCGCGCTCGGCGAGGAGCCGGTCGAGGTGGATCCGGATCGCATGGAGTTCCTCTTCGGGCATCAGATGGTCCCTTCGAGGTCCTCTCGCATTCGCACGCCGTCGCGCATGATCTTCCCCATTATCACTGCGGCGAGGCCGGCGAGGATGAGCACCTGCGGCCCGGCGACCGTCGGCCCAGAACCCGCGACCGGTGCCATGCTCCCGACGAGCCAGGACTGCGACCAGCCGACGACGAGGCCGGCCAGCGGCGTACCAACGGCGACGAACCAGCCGAGAACGGAGAGCCGTTGCGACACCGCGTCGGTGAACGGCCCCTGCAGCAAGACGGCCTTCAGCACCCGGGAGAAGAGCAGCAGCGCAAGGGAGCCGAACAGCAGCCAGGGCAGTTCGCCCCCGAGGTCGGCGGCGCGCTGGCCCGCGGAAGGGTTGTCCTGGCAAAGGCGCATGGCACTGCTGGACGCCTCCAAACCCTTGCGCATTGGCAGGCTCTCCGGCGCCAGTGTGGCATTGCGCCAGAAGTCCGTCTGCACACAGACCGCCCCGCTGTCGAGCATGTGCGTGCCCGCCTTCCCGATGAAGGCGAGCCCGCAGAGCACCGCCAGTGCAAAAGTCACCGAGGCCAGGATCCTCGTGAGTCGCGTGTTCACCGCATACCTCCCCATCGATTATCGATATGCCTAGACTAGAGGAGCATATCGATAATCGACAAGTCAGTGGCCACCGGTGAGGACGCCCCGGCGGACTGGGAGACCGGCTTCCACCTGGGATCGGCCGCCGTGAGCGCTCGGACCTCCCCGCGACCAAGTGGCCGCGAAGCCCATCCGACGAACGCGCACCGCGAAAGACGGTAGGGAGCGCTCCACCTGATGCCGTAGAATAAGGATCACCGACGCGGGGTGGAGCAGCTCGGTAGCTCGCTGGGCTCATAACCCAGAGGTCGCAGGTTCAAATCCTGTCCCCGCTACGAACGTGAAGGCCCGGCTTCCGCCGGGCCTTCACTGTGTCCGGAGCCGTGCGGCTCACCCCCTGCGCCAGCCCCCGCCACCAGGCCTGCCGGCCCATCGGCCCCACCGGAAGCCGGGCGCCGCGCTTCGACCCCGACCCGCGCCGGCTTCCGGCCGGTCACCGCTGCCGTGATCGCTGAACCGACTGGAAGACCCCCGCTGGCGCGGTAATCGGCAGCGACCCCTGGCCCGGCGCCGCCGGTCACCCCGGGCATGTCAGTTCACTGGGCCCACGGCGGGGGGAAAGTCGCGTCGCCGACCGTGGCCTTCATTCCGGCCGAGGTCACCGCGGTGAGTGTGGCCGGGCTCTCGGTGCAGGTGTTGCGGATCTGCAGCTGCGCACCGGCGGGGACGGTGATCGCGTCACCGTCCCCCGCGTTGACCTCCACTCCTGCGACGGTGGCCGAGACCTTGCCGCTGACGACCACGAAGACTTCTTCGCGGTCCATCGAGTGCGCCTCGCTGGCCGCCCCCGGGGCGATCTCCAGCGCCCAGATCGCGAGTTCCACGCTCCCACGGGAGGGCACGGCCAGTGGGCGGAAGGTGAAGCCGTCGCGGTCGAACACCTTGGCGCCGGCGATGGTCGACAAGGGCATGAATTCCTCCAGAAGTAGTCAACTGGACTGACTTGTTTGACGATAGGTCAGGCCACCAAAAAGGTCAACCAAACTGACTATGATGGTCGAACACGCCTCACCCGCCCAGGAGGGACGCCATGCAGAGCCACACTGCCCCAGCCGCCGGTAGCGCGGACCGCAGACCTGGCGAGGTACCGCTGATGCTCGCGATGACCTTCCGCGCCATGACCGACCATCTGCACGCCCGACTGGCCGAGTCGGGGCGCGAGCCCCTCCGCCCCGCCCACGGCTACGCGTTCCGCTACCTCGCCGACCACCCGGGAGCCACGACGGTCGACCTCGCGTCCCACCTCGGCGTGACCAAACAATCCACATCCAAGACCGTCGCCGAACTCGCCGACTGGGGCTACCTCCAACGCCACCCCCACCCCACCGACCGGCGCGCGCAGATCCTGCAACTGACCGACCGAGGACAGGAATACCTCAGACTCGCCGACCAGCTGTGGAGCGAGACCGAGCAGCGATGGGCCGAACTCATCGGCATCGACCGCCTCGACGCCATCCACCACGACCTACGCACCTACCTGGACCACCTGCCCGGCAGCCACCCCGCCGGCCTCCGGCCGGTCTGGTGAACCACCACGCGACGCCGCAGGCCCTATTGCCGGTCGGTCTCAGTTCGGGAAGGAGGGCTGGACCGCGCCGACGAAGGCACGGACCCGGGCGGTCTCCCCGGACCGGAGCCAGACGAGCCCCCATTCCAGAGTCGGCGCGTCGGCCACCGGGACGTAGACGAGGTCGGGGCGCGGCACGCGGCGGGCCACGTGCTCGGCCACCAGGGCCAGCCCTTGCCCGACCGAAGCGAACGCGAGTGCCTCCAGCAGGGTCTCCGCCGAAGGGCCGTGGGGGATCGGCCGGCCGTCGGGCGTCCTGTCCGGTGAGACGGCGGAGGTCCAGTAGTGCGGCGCCGTGGTGCCCGCGATGCGGATGACGGCGTCGCGGGTCAGGTCCGAAAGCTCCACCGACGGCCGGGCGGCGAGCGGGTGCCGGACCGGGACGGCGACCGTGAGCGACTCCTGGAAAGCCGGTGCGCTCGCGACGAGGTCGGGCTCGCGGACCGGCAGCCAGGAGGCGAGGACGTCCGCCTCTCCCTGACGCAGGAGTGCGAAGGGGTCGGTCACCCCGGAGTTGCGGAACTTCATGAACGAGCCCGGGTTGCGGTTCTGGAAGTCGTGGATGGCGGTGCCGAACAGATGGAACGACGACTCGACGGTGCTGAAGGTCAGCGTTCCCGTCAGTCCGCGCCCGGCCTCGATCGCGCGATCGACAGCGGCCCGGATCCGTTCGTGGGCCGGACGGAGCTCGGCTTCCAGACGTCCACCGATGGACGTGAGCGCGACGCCGCGCCCGGAGCGCTCGAACAGCGGCGCCCCGATCCGGCGCTCCAGCTTCTTGATGACCTGGCTGATCCTCGCGGTCGACAGGTGGAGCCGTTCGGCGGTGCGGCCGAAGTGCAGCTCCTCCGCGAGTATCAGGAATGCGTCGAGTTCGAGACGGTCCATGGCATTCCCCCCTTGGACGAGGCGCGTTAAGCGGGGCTCAACGCGCCTTTCAGGATCGGGCATTGATACGAGTCTCTCCCTGGTGGATCGTGAATTGTCAGGGGTACGACGGCAGTTCACAAGGCCCGAGCGTGCCGCTCATGCCGACAGGGCATGTCCCGCACCCCGATAAGGGAGCCATCCTTGAAGTTCAGGAACCTGATCGCGGCGGCCGCTGCTGCCGCGTCACTCGCGATGGTCGCCGCCCCGGCCGCCGATGCGGCGTCCGTCTCGCCGCACAGCTTCCCGTACGCCTGCGGCTACGGCGGCCCCGCCAGCAGCTATCGCATCGGCCCCGATACGCGGATCGACCCCGGAACGACCTACTGCGTCATCGGCTATGAACTGGCGATGCAGAACGACGGCAACCTCGTCATCTACAGCGAGAGCGGCGCGCTCTGGAGCAGCGGCACCTGGGGGCACAGCGGTGCCTACGCGAAGTTCCAGCTCGACGGCAACCTGGTCGTCTACCAATCCCCCAACGCGCCGCTGTGGAGCACCAAGACCAACGGCCACCAGAACGCGACGCTCGAATTCACCAACAGCTCCGGCGGCGATCTGATCGTCCGGGACGCCAACGGCGGAATGCTCTGGGACCGCTACATGTGAGCGGCTCCCGCCCCGGACGGCGGGAGCGACACCGTCCGGTCCTCCGGCGGCTGATGTCCACCACCTACCGCGTGCCCTGCGGCCGGTGATCGGGAAGCCACACTGCGCGTGTGGTGGAGCCGATCACCGGCCGCCCGTGTTTTCGGCTCTCTCGGTGACGGTTGAACGTCCTGGCGTTGCTCTTCCGCGTTCTCGGCTTCCGGCCTTCTTCACTTCGGCCGGGGCCTGGCGGTACATGGCGGTCTGGTTCGTGGTCACGTTCAGCCCGTTCTGCGGGAGTGCGCGCGCAGCCCACCAGGACGCCGGGCCGCCACCGGGCGGTGGGCCGCGCAGGACCCCAGGCCTGAGCCGCCGGGTTCAGCCGTTCTGGCGCTGCAGCCGGGCCGGCAGCAGCGCGGCCACCGCGGCGGCGGCCAGCACCAGCGAGAGCGCGGACACCAGCATCGAGAGGTGCATGCCGGCGATGAAGCCCGACCCGCCGGCCGCCAGGGCGCCGAAGACCGCCACCCCGATGGCGCCGCCGATCTGCCGGGCGGAGTTGAGGATGCCCGAGGCCAGGCCGGCCCGTTCGTGGTCCACCGCCTCCAGCATCGCGGTGGTCAGCGGCGGCACCGCGAGCCCACCGCCGATGCCCAGCGGCACCAGCAGCAGCAGCACCAGGGCGAGCGCGGTCTGCTTGCCGACCACCAGCAGCGCCAGCAGGCCGGCGGCCTGGATCAGCACGCCGATGAGCATCGGCAGTCGCGGCCCGTACCGGTTGGTCATCCGCCCGGCGGTCACATTGACCACGGTGGTGAAGGCGGTCATCGGCACGAACATCAGGCCGGCGCTCAACGGCGAGGCGCCGCGCAGCTGTTGGAAGTAGAGAGTGAGCACGAAGACGAAGCCGTAGTAGCCGAAGTTGAGCGCGAAGCCGGTGAAGGTGCAGACCGCCACGGAGCGGTCGCGGAACAGGTTGAGCGGTACCGCCGGGCGCTCCTGCCGGCTCTCGATCAGCACGAACGACACCGCACTGACCACGAAGACCGCGAGCGCGACCAGCGTGCCGACGGCACCCCAGCCGTGCGCGCCGCCGTTGATCACCGCGAAGACCAGCGCCGCCAGGGCCGCCACGGCGGTGAACTGGCCGCCGAGGTCAAGGGAGGCGGTGCCGGGACGCGAGCGCGGCGCCTTGACCAGCCCGGCCAGTGCGGCGATCCCGACCGGCAGGTTGATGAAGAAGATCCACCGCCAGCCGAGACCGTCGGTCAGCGCACCGCCGACCACCGGCCCGGCGGCGACCGCGACACCGCCGCCGGCGGTCCACAGCGCGATGCCGCGGGCCCGGCCGGCCGGGTCGCTGTGGGCCTGCCGGACCAGCGAGAGCGAGGCCGGAAGCATCACGGCCGCCGCCGCACCCTGCACCGCACGGGCGGCGATCAGGGTGCCCAGGTTCGGCGCGAAGCCGCAGAACGCGGACATCAGGGTGAACATGGCCAGCCCGCCGCCGAAGGCCCGGGAGGCGCCTATCCGGTCGGACACCGAGCCGGCCGAGAGCAACAGGGCGGCGAAGACCAGCGTGTAGGCGTCCACCACCCACTGCAGCCCGGACACCTGGTTGCCCCACTGCCGGCCGATGGCCGGCAGCGCCACATTGACCACCGTGGTGTCGAGCGTGATGATGAAGAACCCCAGGCAGGCGACCGCGACCACTAACGGGCCGGTGGCACCCGAGGGTTGAGGGGCGGACGGGCCGCTGCCCACCTGGTCGTTCCGCGAGGTTCCTGATTGTGTCGTCCGGTCCATGATGCCCTTTCAGCGGTCGCTCGCCGCTGCTCGTGGTCGTTCGTCCGTCCCGCGTCCGACGCGTGGAGTTCTCCGTCCACTCAGCTGCGGGTTTCCGGTCTCCGTGTTCCAACCAGGCAAGATATCCCAGCACTTCGCGTAACTGACGATCAGTCAGGAATTTTGTCCATGCCTTGACCCAGGGGGTATGGCCGCGGCCTTCCCGACGACCGGTGGCCACGCGATCACCACATCGGCCGGCAGGTTCCCGGGCCGGCGGTGCGAGGAAGACCGACCGTCATCCGGCGGTGACGGTGTGGTGCCAGACGTGCCAGGGGCGCGCGTCGCCGCGGTGCCCGGTGCGGAGGAAGGCCGCGCGCATCGGGTGGTTCTCCACGTCCGTGTCGGACAGCATGCCGCCAAACCCCCGTCGGCGCGCGGCAAGTTGGGCCGCACGCAGCAGGTCGTCGACATAACCGCGGCCCCGGTGCTCCGGCAGGACGCCGATGTGGACGATGGTGGCGATGCCCTCCTCGTCGAAGGCACTGACGGCGACGGCGCCGACCGTCCGCCCCTGCGAGTTCTCGGCCACCAGCCAGGAGGTGCCGTCCTCGGCCGGGTCGTACAGCTCCATCAGCGCGGTGACGTCCTGGCCGTGGGCCCGGTCGGCGCGGTCCAGGGTGCCGGCCTGGCAGGCGGCCAGCACCTCGGCGAAGCGGGTCGCACCCATCTCGGTCAGCGGGCGGGTCGTGAGGTGTTCCGGCGCGGGGAGGGGCTCTCCCTCGTCGGTCCACAGGTACCCCTGCTTCTCCTGGAACAGCGTGAACCCGCACTCCCGGGCGAGGGCGAGGCGCTCCGGGAGGTGCGGGTGGACCTCGGCGTGGGTGCGCAGGTCCAGGGTCTCGCCCGGTGCGAGGGAGCCGACGGCGGCACGCAGTACCGCGCGGGCGGCGTCCAGGCGGTCCGTCTGCCACCACAGGCCCACGAGCACGCGGGCACCCGGGGTGGAGGCGAAGACCTCGGGGACGGTGTCGACGGCGACGCGGCCGACGACCTCCGTCCCCTCCTCCGCGACCCAGCAGGCCGAAGGCGGGTTCTCAAGGTGCGCGTACCCGTTGGTCACGGCGGGGTCGGCGGAGCGGACAATCATGTACGGCGGAGCCTTTCGGGAAGGGGTCGGACCTCGCATCAGCGTACGAGGACGGCTGCACCGGCCCGAAGCCGGTGCTGCTTCCGACACGCGCACCACACGGTGCCTTCCGGCGGCTCCGACCGGATCAGGCCTTGATCAGGAACCAGCCCCCGAGGCCGCTGCACATGCTCGCGATGTAGGTGCCGGTGCGGAATCCGGCCGGCACGGGCTGGTAGGGGCACATGTACTCGCCGGCGCGGGCCAGTTGCTGGAACCACGAACCGATGTTGCCGCAGCCGGAGTTCATGTGCCCGGTGAGCACGTAGCCGGGCGGGATCGGCGAACCCGCACAGGTCCACTGGCCGTTGCGGGCCAGCTGCAGGTACCAGGCGTCGATACCGCTGCAGCCGACGGCGTTGTGGAGGGTGATCACGTAGCCGGGCGGGATCGGCGAGGTGGCGCAGGTCCAGATCCCGTCCCGCACGGGCTGCAGCAGCCAGGAGCCGGCGCCGTTGCACCCGTTCGGCGCACGGCCGGTGACCACGTAACCCGGCGGTATCGGCGTGCCGGGGCAGACCCACCCGGGGGCCGCGTGGGTGGTGGCGGCCGGCGCCGCACTGGCCGCGCCGGCGGCCGTGCCGGTGAGGACGGCCACCAGCAGCGCGATCACACCCACCGCCGCGGCGAGCCGGCTCCGGACCATCGCCGCCAATGAACGGCCGAGCAACTGGCGATACTTGATGTTCACTTCACACCGGTCCAATCGACGGGTCCACGAAGCGCCGGACGACGGCCGTACGGCGCCGGACTGTGGAGCTGGAATGACCCTAGTGGGAACCGATACCTCCGTTCATCACAGAAGGGACACATCACCAACCTGGCCGGAAACCGATATGAGGGACCGTCAGTCGTCGACCGCTCCTGCCGGAGCGTGTCCCTCCGCCTCCCCGGGACGGCTGCTACGGCGGGGGTACTACGGTGTCCGGCATGGATGATCTTCCCAAGGACCGCCGCCCGCCCCTGATGACCCGGCTGTCGGCGCTCGTCGCGGCGGTGCTGACCGTCGTGGCGGGTCTGGGCTGCAGGAGCGTACTGCCGGGAGACACCGCCAAGGTCGCCGGTGACGTGCTCTACACCGTGCTGGTGTACACCCTGGTGGTCCTGGCCGCTCCCCGGGTCAGGCCCGCGAAGGCCGCCGCGGTCGCCCTGGCGGTCAGCTGGGCGGTGGAGTTCTTCCAGGCCACCGGGATCCCCGCCGAGTTGTCCCGGCACAGCGTTCTCGCCCGGCTCGTCCTCGGGACGACCTTCAACGGTCCCGACCTGCTCTGGTACGTCGCGGGTGCCGCGTTCGCCTGGCTGGTTCACCGCGCGTCGGGCGCCCTGCGGCGGCCCGGGGTACACAACGGCGCGTCCGGAGTCTAGGCAACCGGCCGGTAGCCGACCTACCGTCAACTCCCCGTATTCCCAACGGAGGAGCTGGCATGCACCGACGCATCCACACGCTCAGACTCCAGGCCGCGTTACTCACCGCGGCTCTCCTGGCGGCGTTCACCCTGGCCGCCGCACCGGCCGCACCGGCGGCCTCCAAGGCCGCGTCCGCCGTGGCGGGCGACCTCTGCGGCGGCCGCTGTCTGGACATCCTGCCGCCGGGCGAGAACGGCAACGCGACACTGGCCGACATCCTCGCCAACCGGGTCTTCGGCACTCGTCCCGGGCACACCGACGACCAGCTGGGGCCGTACGCCAATCTGGCGGCCGCCTACCCCGGGCTGACCGACAGCACCCTGCACTCCTTCTTCAACGACGCCTCCTTCGGCGTACCGGCCGACCAGGTCGCTTCCACCGCCTCACCCCGCCCGGACGTCACCATCGTGCGTGACAAGGCGACCGGGGTCCCGCACATCACCGGAACCACCCGCTACGGCACCGAGTTCGGCGCGGGCTACGCCGCGGCGCAGGACCGGCTCTGGGTGATGGACCTGTTCCGGCACGTCGGCCGTGGGCAGCTGTCCGGCTTCGCGGGCGGCGCGGCGGCCAACCGGCAGCTGGAGCAGAGCTTCTGGCAGGCCGCCCCCTACACCGAGCAGGAACTCCAGCAGCAGATCGACGCGGTCGCCGCCCAGGGCCCGCGCGCCCAGCAGGCACTCGCCGACGCCCGAGCGTACGTCGACGGGATCAACCAGTACATCAACGAGTCGTACCAGGGACGGTACTTCCCGGGTGAGTACGACCTGACCGGCCATGTGGACGCGATCACCAACGCGGGCGGGATCGAGCCGTTCCAGCTGACCGACCTGGTGGCGCTGGCCTCGGTGATCGGCGCGCTGTTCGGCTCCGGCGGTGGCGGTGAACTGGCCTCCGCCCAGGTGAAGCTGGCCGCCGAGGCACGCTACGGCAAGGCCGCCGGGGACGCGGTGTGGAGCTCGCTGCGCGAGGCCGACGACCCCGAGGCGGTGAAGACGCTGCACGACGGGCAGAGCTTCCCGTACGCGCAGCCGCCGGCCGATCCGCAGGGCGTGGCGATGCCCGATCCCGGGTCGGTGGTGCCGGAGCGGATGATCTACGACGCCACCGGCTCGGCGAACCAGAGCACCACCAAGGCGGCCGGCGTACTGCCTGGCAACCTGCTCACCGCCAAGCACGGGATGTCCAACGCCCTGGTGGTGTCCGGCCGTTACACCGACGACGGGCACCCGGTCGCGGTCTTCGGCCCGCAGACCGGCTACTTCGCCCCGCAGCTGCTGATGCTGGAGGAGCTGCAGGGCCCGGGGATCAGCGCACGCGGCGCGGCCTTCGCCGGGCTGAGCTTCTACGTCGAACTCGGCCGCGGCCAGGACTACGCCTGGAGCGCCACCTCGGCCGGGCAGGACATCACCGACACCTACGCCGTCCCGCTGTGCACCACCGACGGCTCCCCCGTGACCCTGGCCAGCAACTCCTACCTCTGGCACGGCCAGTGCCTGCCCTTCGACCGGCTGGCTCAGCACGACGCCTGGAACCCGACCACGGCCGACTCCACCGCGGCGGGCTCGTACACACTGGTGATGTACCGCTCGAACTACGGTCTGGTGACCGCGCGCGGGACGGTCGGCGGCACGCCGGTGGCCTTCACCTCGCTGCGTTCCACCTACCGGCACGAGGTGGACTCCATCATCGGTTTCCAGATGTTCAACGACCCCGGTGCGGTGCACGATCCGGCGAGCTTCCAGCAGGCCGCGCAGCAGATCGGCTACACCTTCAACTGGTTCTACGCCGACGCTCAGCACACGGCGTACTACAACTCGGGCAGCAACCCGGTCCGCGCTCCCGGTGTGGACCCCGGGCTGCCGGTCACGGCCCAGCCCGCCTACGAGTGGGCCGGCTTCGACCCGGCCACCAACACCGCCCGGTACACCCCGCCCTCCGAGCACCCCCAGTCCGTCGACCAGGACTACTACGTCTCCTGGAACAACAAGCAGGCCGACGACTACGCCTCCGCCGGGTTCGGGGACGGCTCGGTGCACCGGGCAAACCTGCTGGACGCCCGGGTCAAGTCCCTGATCAGCAGCGGTGACAAGGTCTCCAGGGTCACCCTGACCCAGGCGATGGAGAGCGCGGCGCTGACCGACCTGCGGGCGGAGGACGTCCTGCCGGACCTGCTGCGGGTGATCGACAGCGCGCCGGTGACCGACCCCGCGCTGGCGGACGCCGTGCAGAAGCTGGCGAACTGGCGGGCCGACGGCGGGCAGCGGAAGGAGACCTCTCCGGGCAGCCACACCTACGCCGACGCGGACGCCGTCCGCACCATGGACGCCTGGTGGCCGCTGCTGGCCGACGGGGTGTTCCGGCCGGGGCTCGGGGACGGGCTGTTCACCGCGCTGACCGGGGCCCTGCAGATCAACGAGTCCCCCTCGGGCGGGCAGACCGGCCCGACCAGCGGCGGAGTGAGCGCCAACGAGTCCATCCCGCACAAGGGTTCGTCCTTCCAGTACGGGTGGTGGAGCTACCTCGACAAGGACCTGCGCCGTGTCCTCGGCGACCAGGTGGCCGGTCCGCTGGCCCAGCCGTACTGCGGCGGCGGCGACCTGACGGCCTGCCGGACGGTGCTGCTCGACACGCTGGGGAGCGCGCTGGCCCAGACTCCCGCCCAGGTCTACCCCGGTGACGCCAACTGCTCGGCGGGCGACCAGTGGTGTGCCGACACCATCATCCAGCGCCCGCTCGGCGGGGTGACCGACGACAAGATCGGCTGGCAGAACCGGCCGACCTACCAGCAGGTGGTGCAGTTCCCCGGCCACCGCTGACAGGCCCGCTGTCCGGGGGCGCCTCGTCGCGGCGAGGCGCCCCCGGACAGCCCGGGTCAGCCGCGCAGCATGCCGCCGACGATGCCGCCGATACCGGCGCCCTCCGCGCCGGCGACGGCGCCGTCCCTGGCCAGGTACGGCTCGAGGGCGTGCGCGAGGCCGGACAGCGGCATGCTCTGCAGCCAGATCCGGCCCGGGCCGGTGAGCGCGACCAGGAAGAGGCCGTCACCACCGAAGATCTTGTTCGCGATGCCCGGCACCCTGGTGATGGAGAACTGCACGGACTCGTCGAACATCCCGACGTGTCCGGGGTGGACCAGCATGGTCTGGCCCGGCGCGAGGGAGTACTCGGTCAGCTCGCCGGAGAGCTCGATCCAGGCGCGGCCCTGGCCCTGCAGCTTCTGGAGCACGAAGCCCTCGCCGCCCCACAGGCCGCCCCGGAAGGACTGCTGCAGCGCCACCGTCGGGGTGATCCCGGGGGTGCCGCAGATCCAGCCGTGCCGGTGCACCATGACGCTCCGGCCCGGAGTGACGTCCACCGGCAGGATGTGGCCCGGGACCTTGGCCGCGAAGGCCACCATGGCGGGGCCGTTCTGCGCCTCGTACTGCGTCAGGAAGATGCCGCCGCCGCTGACCGCGCGCTTGAGCGTGTTCAGCAGACCGCCGCCGCCGGGACCGCCGGTGTTGGTGGTCTGCGACATGTGCAGGTTCGCCGACATCCAGGACAGTTCGCCGTGGTGGGAGATCACCTTCTCCCCCTGGTTCAGCTGGATCTCCAGTACCGGCATCGTGCTGCCCTTGACCACCGCCTGCATCGCGGTTCCTCCCCCGTTCGCCGGGCGGTCCTGTACCGCCCACCGGGAGGTTAGCGCCAGCCCCTTCAAGGATCGTTAAAACGGTTGAAAAGACCGGTAAAGACCCGAGCGGAGCAGTAGTCGGCGATCGGGTGGCTCGGCGGCCTCGCCGTCCGCTCGGCCCGGTCGCCGGGCGCCGCCGCGTACGGCGGCCGTGAGGGCGCGAAGCCGCCGCCGCTCACGTGAGGTCGCGCAACCACTGCCGCCCGGCTCACGCTGGAAGCGTGAACCGCGTGACCACCCCTCTGCCGCCGGCCGTCCCGGCGGCCGCCGTCGACGTGGTGCTGCCCTGCCTGGACGAGGCCGAGGCGCTGCCCTGGGTGCTCGGCCGGATCCCGTACGGCTGGCGCGCGATCGTGGTGGACAACGGCTCCACGGACGGCTCCGCCGAGCTGGCCCGTTCGCTGGGCGCGACGGTCGTCCACGAGCCGCGTCGGGGCTTCGGCGCGGCCTGCCACGCCGGTCTGCTGGCGGCCGGCGCCGAGCTCGTCTGCTTCCTGGACTGCGACGGCTCGCTGGACCCGGCCCAGCTTCCGCGGGTGACCGGGCCGGTGCTGGCGGGCTCGGCCGACCTGGTGCTCGGATGGCGACGCCCCACCTGTGCCCGGTCCTGGCCGCTGCACGCCCGGCTCGCCAACGCCGAGCTGGCCCGGCGCCTGCGGGCCCGCACCGGGGCGCCGCTGCACGATCTCGGCCCGATGCGCGCGGCCAGGCGTGAGCGCCTGCTGGCACTGGGACTCGGCGACCGGCGCTCCGGCTACCCGCTGGAGATGGTGCTCGCCGCGGCGGCGGCCGGGATGCGGATCAGCGAACGCCCGGTGGCGTACCGTCCGCGCGCGGGCCGCTCCAAGGTGACCGGCACCCTGCGCGGCGCCCGGCAGGCCGTCAGGGACATGCGGGCCGTGCTCGCGGCGCCGCCGCCGACCCTGCTGGTGATCGCGAAGGAGCCGGTGCCCGGCCGGGTCAAGACCAGGCTGACCCCGCCCTGTACACCCGAGCAGGCCGCCGCGCTGGCCGAGGCCGCGCTGGCGGACACCCTGCGCACGCTGTCCACCGTCCCGGCCGGGCGCCGGCTGCTGGTCCTGGACGGCGCCCCGGGCCGCTGGCTGCCGCCCGGCTGGGAGGTGGTCCCGCAGTCCGCGGGCGGTCTGGACGTACGGCTGGCGGCGGCCTTCGCCCACGCCGCGCCCGGTGCGCCCGCGCTGCTGGTCGGCATGGACACCCCGCAGGTCACCGCGCGGATGCTGGCCGAACCGCTGTCCGCCGCACGGCGGGCCGGGGTGGACGCCTGGTTCGGACCCGCGGCCGACGGCGGTTTCTGGGCGCTGGGTCTGGCCCGGCCGACGGCCGCGCTGGCACGCCGGCTGCTGGTGGGTGTGCCGATGTCCTGCGATCGGACCGGGGCGGTGCTGCTGGAACGGCTGAACGGTATGACGGTCGGCCGGCTTCCGCCGCTGACGGACGTGGACGGCGTCCGGGACGCCGTCGAGGTCGCCGCACTCGCACCCGGCGGGCGGTTCGCCCGCTGCTGGCGGTCGGTCACGAGCGGGCGGGCCGCACCGGCTCGGGACGGCGGAGCAGGCCGATGACCGGTGCCCGGCCGTGGGTCGACGACCCGTTCGCCGAGGCGATGCGGTCCGGGCGGGGTCCGCTCTGGCTGCGCCGCGCGGACGGCGGGCGGCTGCGGCTGGACGTCGAGCGCTGGTGCGCGCCCGCCGCCGGGGCCGACCACGAGCTGTTGCGGCGCTGTGTCCGGCTCGGCGCCCCGGTGCTCGACCTGGGCTGCGGTGCCGGCCGTCTGGTCGCGGAACTGCTGGCGCTGGGAGTGCCCGCGATGGGGGTGGACGTGACACTGACGGCTGTGGCCCGGACCCTCGGTCTCGGCGGTCCCGCGCTCTGCCGCTCGGTGTTCGACCCGCTGCCCGCCGAGGGTCGCTGGGGCGTGGTCCTGCTCGCCGACGGCAACCTCGGGATCGGCGGCGACCCGGACGCTCTGCTCCGCCGGGTCGCCGAACTCCTGGCACCCGGCGGCCAATTACTGGTCGAGGTGGAGCCGACGGCGGTGGACGAGCGGCTGACCGTGCGGGTGGAGGGGCCGGACGGCCGGTGCGGCCCGCCCTTCCGGTGGGCGCGGCTCGGCGGTGAGGCGACCGTTCGCAGGGCGGCCCGCGCGGGCCTGGCCGAGCGGGAGCACTGGGCCTCGCACGGCCGGTGCTTCCTGGCGCTCGCCCGGGTTCCGGGTGAGGACGACCGCCCCGGACGGCCGGACTCCCGGCCCGCCGGGCCGCCACCGTCCGCCTGATGGGGGCCGCTCGCCAACGGCCGTGGCCTGGCACGGCACTTGACTCCCGGCGTTGCCGGGCGACACGGCAACGGAGTGCCGTCGGGGTGTGCGGGGCCCGGCTCCGCTCCGCCGGGCGGGCCGCAACGCCCCGGCTTACCCTGAAATGTGGTGGCCGTGCCGACGTCCATCAGCTCCGGTGGGCGACGAAGCCCGGCCTTCGTGTCGCCTTTCGGCGCCGCGCCCGCCCCGGGTCACTCGCCCCACGGTCCGCCCGGGCGGCGGGCGTCCGCGCCGCGGAGAGGAGTCATCGTGGCAGACGCCGACCGAACGGGTACGCAGCCCGCCGCCGCGCCGGTCACCGCCCCCGCCCCGGCTCCCACCACGGGGGATCCGGGACCGCTGGGCCTGGCGGCCTTCGCCATGACCACCTTCGTACTCAGCTGGTTCAACGCCGGACTGATCAACGATGCGGTCGGCTACGTGGTGCTGCCGCTGGCCTTCTTCTACGGCGGCATCGTGCAAGTGCTCGCCGGGATGTGGGAGTTCCGCCGGGGCAACACCTTCGCCGCCACCGCCTTCGGCTCGTTCGGGGCCTTCTGGCTCGCGTACTGGGGGTACGTCGGCGGCGTGGTGCCGCAGCTGATGCAGGAGCCCGAGCTGTACCAGGCGACCGGGCTGTTCCTGCTGGCGTGGACCGTCTTCACCGTCTACATGACGATGGCCGCCCTGCGCACCAACGGCGCCGTGCTCGGTGTCTTCGTGACCCTGAGCCTCACCTTCCTGTTCCTGACCATCGGGGCGTTCGCGCAGTCGCTCACCTGGACCAGGGTCGGCGGGTGGACCGGCCTGGTCACCGCGCTGGTCGCGTGGTACGCCTCCTTCGCCATGGTGGCCAACAGCACCTGGAAGCGGACGGTGCTTCCGGTGTGGCCGCTGCGCTGAGCCGTCGAGTCGGGCCGCCGAAGCGGCTCACGATGAGTTAGGAGACCGCCTCCAGCCCCATCCCCATCCCCCGGAAGCGCCGCTTCCAACCCCGGACGATCCCGCCGCGGTGGCCGAGGCCACCGCGGCGGACGTGTGTGCCGCGTGGGCCGGGTCCGGCCGCGGGCCGCGCCAGGGGTCGGGCCAGGGGTCGGGCCAGGGGTCGGGCCAGGTGTCGGGCCAGGGGTCGGGCCAGGGGTCGGGCCAGGGGTCGGGCCAGGGTCGGGCGGAACGCGGCACCAGGGGCGATGGACGGCCCTTGCATCCCGGGCACCATCGCACCTGACTTCACCGACCCCGGCACCGCCCTCCCGATCGATCGGTCGGGAGGTAAAGAACGCGTCAGGTCCGCGTCGGCTCCGTTGACCCGCCTTCGCCAGCTCTGCTTTGCTTCACGGCAGCGACGGCGCACCACATGTCAGGCAGTCAGACCCCGTGTCAGTTCTCACGGTTAGCTCCACCACCCCCACCGCCGGAGCAGGACGAGAGCCCTACGCGGATCGCTACGCCGTGCCCTGAAACACCTTTACTGCCAGGATCCCCGCTGCGCAGACACTGCGTGACCTTCGCCCTCCCGCCCTGCCGTGCGACAACTCCGGCGTCCGGCCCGCCCACCGGGCCATCGCACCACTGGCGTGCGCCTCGCCGTCTGCCACACGCAGCCCCGACCGCCCGCGCGCCGACCGGCGCCGGGCGACACCTGCAGTCCGAGAGGATTCCCCACACATGGGCAACCCCCACAGCCGCGGCGCGGCCAGAGCCGCGCTGACCGGCTTCGCGGCACTGTCCCTCGTCACCGGCGCCCTGATGACCGCCACCGCATCCCAGGCGGCGGCCGCACCGGCGCAGCAGGCTTCGAAGCACTCGGTCGCCAACCCGTACAGCCCCCAGTACGGGCACAGCTACCGGCACGGTGCGGTGCCGACCATCCAGCAGAACGCCAAGATGAAGTCCTGGGCCGCGGCCCAGGCCACACCGAACGCCGCGACCGGGCCCGAGACGCTGTCCTACGGCGGCGGCACCAACGGCGTCGGCGTCCTGGACGGCCACGCCAAGGTCTACCTGGTGTTCTACGGGAACCAGTGGGGCTCGCAGAGCACCAACAGCAGCGGTGACGCGACCTTCTCCGGCGACCCGGACGGCGCCGCACCGGTCGCCCAGGAGATGTTCAAGGGCATCGGTACCGGCAACGAGCTGTGGTCGGCCGACCTGACCCAGTGGTGCGACGGCCCCAACGTCGCGGCGGGCGCGACCAGTTGCCCCTCCAACGCCAGCTTCGTCCCGTACCAGAGCGGCGGTGTGCTGTCCGGCGTCTGGTACGACAACTCCGGCGCCTCGCCGAGCGCGGCGAGCGGCAACCAGCTGGGCCAGGAGGCCGTCAGCGCGGCCGCCCACTTCGGCAACACCACGGCGGCGTCCAACCGCGACACCTACTACGTGATCCTCTCGCCGACCGGCAGCAACCCGGACAACTACCAGGGCCAGTACTGCGCCTGGCACGACTACACCGGTGACAGCTCGCTGACCGGCGGCGCGGTCAGCTCGCCCTACGGCGACCTGGCGTTCTCCAACCAGCCGTACAACATGGACTCCGGCTCGGGCTGCGGTGTCGGCTTCGTCAACTCGCCCGGAACTCTGGACGGTTGGACGATGACCCTCGGCCACGAGTGGCACGAGACGATGTCCGACCAGTTCCCGGCCGGCGGCTGGACCAACCACGTCAGCAGCAGCAGCTTCAACGGCCAGGAGAACTCCGACGAGTGCGCCTGGCTGAGCCCCGGCACCGCGGGCGGCGCGGCCATGGTGACCATGGGCACCGGCACCTTCGCCGAGCAGGCCAGCTGGTCGAACGACACCAACGCCTGCGCCATCTCGCACCCGATCGTGGGCGGCAGCACCGGCCAGAACACCGTCACGGTGACCAACCCGGGCAGCCAGAGCGGTACCGTCGGCACGGCGGCCAGCCTGCAGATCAACGCGAGCGACTCGGCCTCCGGTCAGACGCTCACCTACTCGGCCAGCGGCCTGCCGGCCGGCCTGTCGATCAGCTCCTCGGGCCTGATCTCCGGCACCCCGACCACCGCGGGCACCTCCTCGGTGACCGTGACGGCGAAGGACTCGACCGGCGCCTCCGGTAGCGCGACCTTCTCCTGGACCGTCTCCGGCTCCGGCGGCGGCAGCTGCACCGGTGGCGGACAGCTGCTCGGCAACCCGGGCTTCGAGACCGGCTCCGCCTCGCCGTGGACCGCGACCTCCGGCGTGATCAACAACTCCTCCTCCGAGCCCGCCCACAGCGGCTCCTGGAAGGCCTGGCTGGACGGCTACGGCACCACCCACACCGACACCCTGTCGCAGACCGTGACCATCCCGGCCGGGTGCAAGGCCAGCTTCTCCTTCTGGCTGCACATCGACACCGCCGAGACCGGCAGCACCGCCTACGACACGCTGGCGGTCACCGCCAACGGCACCAACCTGGCGACGTACTCCAACGTCAACGCCAACTCGGGCTACGTGCAGAAGACCTTCGACCTGTCGAGCTACGCGGGCAAGTCCGTGACCCTGAAGTTCACCGGCACCGAGGACTCCTCGCTGCAGACCAGCTTCGTGATCGACGACACCGCGCTGAACGCCTCCTGACGACAGCTCGGTGACAACCTTGCGGGGGCGAGCCGGGAACCGGCTCGCCCCCGCGGCCGTCCGAGGGGAGACCACGGCCGGCTTCGCCGCACGGCGGCCCGGCAGCGCCCGGATCACCGCCCAGCGGCACAGCTGCGGCGAGGCGCTGCCCGCTGAACCAGGGCGGCTACACCGTCACCGTGGAGGTCACCGGGTAGCGACGTCCCTCGGACAGTGGTGACGGCCACTCGGCTGCCAGGTCACACCGCCACCGGCCGCGCGGCCCGGACGGACAGCAGCACCGCCAGTCCGCCACCCAGCAGGAGCGCCGCGCCGTGGATGTTCTGCGCGGCGGCCAGCACGACGCCCACGGCCGGCACGACCAGCGCCACCCGCCGCTCGATCCCCAGCCCCCGCGCCGCACTCACCCGGATCAGCACCGACGCGAACACGCAGAGCGCGACCGCGGGCAGGAAGGCCCGGGCGCCGAGGGTGCAGGCCACCGCCGCGCACCAGATCACCACGGCGTGCGCGGCCCAGCCGGGCAACCGGGGATCGCCGCGCCACAGCGCCAGCGCGAGGGCGCCGGTCAGCCCGCAGACCGCGATGGAGTTGCCGCCGCCGGTGGGCTGCCAGGCGTAACCGACGAACTCGCCGGCCAGCCCCACCCCGAAGTAGTGCAGCAGCCAGTGCGGCCTCGGCAGCACCCGCTCCGCGAGCGTGCCCACCAGCAGCAGGAAGAGCAGGTTGGACGCCGTCCCGTACACCCCGCCGTCCTGCACGAACAGCGAGGTTCCCGAGCGCCACCAGTCCCCGTGCAGCCCGGCCGGGGTCCGCTGAAGTCCCGTCAGCACACTGGGTACGGCGAACTGCAGGAGGTTCACCGCCGCGGTGAACGTGAACACCACCGCCGTCACCACCGGGAACCGCCGCCCGCCCACCCGTTCAATGATCATCATGACCGGAAGTATCCGGCCTGGCCGGCGCGGCGAACAGTGCACCGGTGTCACCCTTCGGACATGACGGATGTCCCATGGCCGAGCCGGGTCAACGGAACCACCGTCAACTCGGCGCACCGGCCTGCCCGGAGGGTGGCGGCATCGACGCGTGGATCAATCCTCGGATGTACATCCACGGATTGGCGACCGGGGGTGAAGTTCGGCCGAGAGTTCGATGACGGCCGTGAACCACTTGCGGCACCCTGCTCACATGGCAGAAACCAGGAAACCGACGTGGCGTCAGAGGAGCACACCGCTGGGGCGGTTGGCCTCCGGCATGGCCGCGCTGTGCCTCACCTCGGTCACGGCCGCGCTGCTTCCGGCGTCCGCGTCGGCGGCGGCCCCGGACACGGGCTCGCTGCACGACCACGGGTACACGGCGCAGATAGGCAGGACCGAGTACGGCATCCCGCACATCCAGGCCCAGGACTACGGCAGCCTGGGGTACGGGTACGGCTACGCGTTCGCACAGGACAACCTGTGCCAGCTGGCCGACCAGGTGGTGACCCTGCGGGGCGAGCGCTCCCGCTACCTGGACCCGAGCGCCCGGGCCTCGGACGGCACCCCCAACCTCGCGAGCGACACCTACTACCAGGGGCTGCGCCGGGCCGGTACCGTGCAGCGGCTGCTCGACCGCCCGGCACCGCTCGGTCCGACCGCCGAGCTGCGCCGGATGGTCGAGGGCTACGCCGCCGGTTACAACCGCTATCTGCGGGACACCGGCGTGGCGAAGCTGCCGGACCCGACCTGCCGGGGCAAGGCCTGGGTCGGTCCGATCACCGCCCTGGACCTGTGGAGCCTGGTCTACGACATCAACGGGAACGCCGGCGCGGAGGGGTTCAAGCAGTCGATCGCCACCGCGACCCCGCCGGCCGCGGGCGGCCCGGCCGAGCCGTCGGCGCTCACGGCGCCCGCCGCCGGGGCCCCGGCCGTCCCCGCGGCTCCGGTCGCCCCGACCGGTTCGGCCGTACCCGCCAAGGTCGACCTCGGCAGCAACGGCTGGGCGCTCGGCCGCGACGTCACGCGGGGCCACGACTCGATGCTGCTGGCCAATCCGCACCTCCCGTGGATCGGCAGCCACCGTTTCTACCAGGTGCAGTTGACGATCCCCGGGGAGCTGGACGTCTCCGGCGCCGGCCTCTACGGCACGCCCCTGGTCGAGATCGGCCACACCCGGAACCTGGCCTGGACGCACACCACCAGCTACGCCGACCACGCCTCCCTCTACCGGCTCTCGCTGGTGCCCGGCGACCCGACCGGCTACCTGGTCGACGGCAAGGCCGAGCGGATGGGCCGGCAGACCGTGCCGGTCACCGTCCGCGGCGCCGACGGCAGGCTGTCCACGGTCACCCGCACCCTCTACACCTCCCGCTACGGTCCGGTCCTGGCCGACCAGTGGACGGGCACGAACGCCTACGCCATCCGCGACGTC
Source organism: Kitasatospora sp. HPM-01-4 (assembly GCF_051374625.1). Taxonomy (NCBI): domain Bacteria; kingdom Bacillati; phylum Actinomycetota; class Actinomycetes; order Kitasatosporales; family Streptomycetaceae; genus Kitasatospora; species Kitasatospora sp. HPM-01-4. Next base: position 1,137,519 of record NZ_JBPQGP010000005.1, read on the forward strand.
AACGCCGACAACCTGCGCTCGATGAACGAGTGGCTGGCGATGGACCGTTCGCAGAGCCTCGCCCAGCTGCAGCAGGCCCACCGCACCTACCAGGGCGTCCCGTGGACCTACACCATCGCCACCGACACCAGCGGCACGACCTACTTCACCGACTCCTCCACCGTCCCGAACGTCACCGACGCGCAGCTGAAGCGGTGCGCCCTGCCGGCGGTGCACGACGAGCCCGGCATCCTGGACGGCTCGACCTCGGCCTGCGACCTGGGCAGTGACCCGGACGCGATCGTGCCCGGCATCTTCGGCCCCGCCAACCAGCCGAAGCTGACCCGCACCGACTACGTGGCCAACTCCAACAACGACTCGTACCTCGCCAACCTCGACGCGCCGATCACCGGTTACCCGAGCATGTACGACGGCGGGCGGGAGCTCGGGCTGCGGCCCCAGCTCGGCCTCCGGATGATCGCCGAACGCCGGAACGGCACCGACGGGCTCGGCGCCCCCGGCTTCACGCTGCCCACCCTGCAGGCGACCATGCTCGGCGACCGCGACTACGGCGCCGAACTCGGCCGCGACGACGCGGTCGCGATGTGCCGTGCCAACCCCGACCCGACCGCCACCGACGGCACCAGGGTCGACGTACGCAGCGCCTGCGACATCCTCGCGGCCTGGGACACCCGGGTGGACCCCGACAGCCGGGGTGCCGTGCTCTGGCAGCGCTTCCAGCAGGGCCTGTTCGGGATCGGGCACAGCTGGTGGCGGGTGCCGTACGACCCGGCCCAGCCGCTCACCACTCCGCGCGGCATCAACGGCGACGACGCCAAGGTGCAGGGCGCACTGGCCGACGCGGTGCAGGGGCTCACGGCCCAGAAGATCCCGCTCGACGCGGCCATGGGCAGCGTCCAGCGCTGGGCCGGGGTACCGCTGCCCGGCTGCAGCGGCGGCCTCGGCTGCTTCAACGCCGTCCAGGCCACCCCCACCTCGGGCAGCGGCGGCGGAACCCAGGCCGGCCCCGGTGACTCCGCGTACGGCTCCAGCTTCGTCATGGCCACCGAGCTGACGCCGCAGGGCCCCCGTACCCGCACGATCCTCACCTACGGCGAGTCCGCCGACCCCACCTCGCCCCACTACACCGACCAGACCGTCCTCTTCTCCCACAAGCAGTGGGTCACCGAACGGTTCACCGACGCCGAGATCAAGGCCGACCCGCAGCTGCGGACCACCGTCCTGCACGGCTGACCACCACCCGGGCGAACGGCCCGGCAGCAGAGCGGTGGGGAAGGCCCTGCGGCGGCCCGGCCTTCCCCACTCCGCCTCCGGGAGTCACGGACCACCACCGGCCCGTGGCTCCCGGGGCTCCCGGGGCTCCTCCGGATCCGGGTGCCGCCCCGGCATCCGTCGGCCGGTGCGCGCGCCAGGGGCCCGGCGGACCGCGTCCGTCAGGCGGCGTCCGTCAGGCGGCGTCCGTCAGACGGCGTCCGTCAGACGGCGTCCGGCAGGGGCGGGAGCGCGGGTTCGGTGAGCCAGGCCGTGAAGAATCCGTCCAGGGGGCGGCCCGCGCATCGGGTGGCGGCGGCGATGAAGTCGGCGGTGGTGACGGTCGCATGGCGATGGGCGGCGGTCCACTCGCGCAGCAGCCGGAAGAAGACGTCATCGCCGAGGACGCGGCGCAGGGCGTGGACGGTGACACCGCCACGCTGGTAGACGCGGTCGTCGAACATCAGGCGGCGTCCCGGGTCGGCGAGGCACAGATCCTGCGGCAGGGCGGATAGCCGGCGGTGGGCGTCCTGGGCGAGGGCCTGGGCGTCGGGGCCGCCGGAGCGCTCCGACCAGAGCCACTCGGCGTACTTGGCGAAGCCCTCGTTCAGCCAGATGTGCCGCCAGTCCGCGACGGTGACACTGTTGCCGAACCACTGGTGGGCGAGTTCATGGGCGACCAGCCGTTCCCAGCCGCGCTCGCCGTCCAGGTGGTTGGCCCCGAAGGAGGAGAGCCCCTGGGCCTCGACGGGGACGTCCAGTTCCTCGTCGACGACCACCACCGTGTACTCACCGAACGGGTAGGGGCCGAAGAGCTCCCCGAACAGCCGCATCATCTCGGGCTGCCGCCCGAAGTCGGCCTGGAACCGCGGCACCAGGCGGGGCGGGACCCACCCGAGCTGCGGCACCTCGGCACCGCCGTCGTCCAGCCGGACCGACCGGAAGCCGCCGATCGCCAGCCCGACCAGGTAGCTCGGGGTCGGGGCCGGCTGCTCGTACACCCAGGTGGTGGTGGACGCGTGCGGGGTGCGGGCGAGCAGGCGCCCGCCGAGCACCACCGTGTACGCGGTGGGCACGGTCAGCGAGATCAGGTAACTCGCCTTGTCCGAGGGCCGGTCGTTGCACGGGAACCAGGACGGCGCGCCGACCGGCTGGGCGGCCACCAGGGCGCCGTCGGTGGTCTCGTCCCAGCCGATCCCGCCCCACGGGCTGCGGACCGGCTTCGGCTCACCGGACCACTGCACCTCCACGGTGAACTCCGCGCCCGCCGAGAGAGGTTCGGCCGGGCGGATCCGCAGCTTGCCGCCGCGCCAGGTGTGGCGCGAGGCCCGCCCGTCCACCAGCACCCGCCCGACCCTGAACCCGGCCAGGTCCAGCGCGAACTCACCCAGCCGCTCCGGCCCCGAAGCGGCGGTGGCCTCGATCCGGGCCCGGCCCACCAGCCGATTGCCCTCCGGCCGGTAGTCCAGCGTGAGTTCGTAGTGCCGGACCCGGTAGCGGAGGTCGCCGCTGTCCGGGAAGTAGCCGGTGGCCACGGACTGATGGGAGTTCACGGTTCGTCCGCTCTCTGCGAGGGTCCGCCTTCGTACCGTGGCATCACACTACCCGGCCCCGGGACGCCCGCGTGCTCCGTCCGCCCACCGGCCCGCGGGGTTCACTCCTCGTCGGTGTCCGTGTTGAGCGAGCCGCCCAGATCCGGGACGGTCGCCCGCACCGCGCCGGAGATCTCGCCCAACGGGTCCGCGTAGTTGGGGTAGGCACCGGCCGGGACGCTGACCTCGACATAGGTCAGCCGCTGGGTGACGGTGAAACGGTAACCGCCGTGCCCGTCCCGCTCCATGAACCACTGCACGCCGTTGACGTTGGGGTTCTCGGACCGCCGCTTCGCCAGGTCGCGGAGCGCCCCGGGTCGCGGCACCCCGCAACGCAGCACCGTACGCGGGGAACTCTCCCAGGCCGCCACGTAGGACGGCAGGCCGCGGCGGTCCCTGGGGTGTCCGGCGACCGTGTCCGGAAGCGCCTTCAGCAGGTTCCCGCAGTACTCGGCCGACCGGCCCTCCGGGCTGGTCCCGGCCTCCGACGGCTGCCAGGACTGATCGGTGATCACCAGTGCGGCACTGCAGACGAGCAGGACGGCCGGCGGGCAGAGCCACCGCACGGGAGCGGGGAGCCGGGCGGCCTGGCGGAGTAAGGTCACGGGCCGACGCTAGCGGGTGGCACCCCGGGCCCGCGCACGGGGCCGCCGGAACTCGCGCCGCAGCCCCGACCGGCCAAGTGACCGACCAGTAAGGTACTCGTAACGACGGCGGGCGAAGGGGAGTTGGCGAGATGAGCGACGACGGCGCACAGCCGGCCGGGACCGGGTTCTTCACCTCTGTGGACGATGTGTCCGCGAAGCTGGCCGAAGCCGGCTATCTGGCCTCACCGGCCGTCGCCACCACGGTCTTCCTGGCCGACCGGCTCGGCAAGCCGCTGCTGGTGGAGGGCCCGGCCGGGGTCGGCAAGACCGAACTGGCGAAGGCGGTCGCCCGGGTCGGCGGCGCGAGACTGGTCCGGCTGCAGTGCTACGAGGGCATCGACGAGTCCCGCGCCCTGTACGAGTGGAACCACGCCAAGCAGCTGCTGCGGATCAGCGCCGGACGGGACGAGAGCTGGGAGGCGGCCCGTACCGACATCTTCGGCGAGGAGTTCCTGCTCCCCCGGCCGCTGCTCACCGCGATCCGCGGCGGCGAACCGACCGTGCTGCTGATCGACGAGATGGACAAGGCCGATGTCGAGGTCGAGGGTCTGCTGCTGGAGGTACTGAGCGACTTCCAGGTCACCGTGCCCGAGCTGGGGACGATCACCGCCACCCGCCGCCCGTTCGTGCTCCTCACCTCCAACGCGACCCGCGAGCTGTCCGAAGCGCTGCGCCGGCGCTGCCTGTTCCTGCACCTCGACTTCCCCGACGCCCGGCTGGAGCAGCGGATCGTCCGGCTGAAGGTCCCCGGCCTGGACGAGGTGCTCGCCGAGTCCCTGGTCAAGGTGGTCGGCGCGCTGCGGGCGATGGAGCTGCGCAAGTCGCCGTCGGTGGCGGAGACCATCGACTGGGCGCGCACACTGCTCGCGCTCGGCGCCGACACCCTGGACGAGGCGGTGGTCCGCGACAGCCTCGGGGTGGTCCTCAAGCACCAGGACGACATGCTGAAGGCCGCCCGTCAGCTGACGCTGACATGAGCGGGGCTTTCGTGAACGGGGCTGCTGTGAACGGGACTTCCGCGAACGACGCCGCTGTGAGCGGGGCTGCCGTGAACGGGACCTCCGTGAACGAAGCCGGCGCGGCCGAGCCCGTGAACGACGCCCACGCCGCCGAGCCCGTGAACGCCCTGCCCGAGCGGCTGACCGGATTCGTCCAGGCGCTGCGCGGCCACGGCATGCGGATCGGGCCGGGCGAGACCGTGGACGCCGCGGCCGTCCTCAAGGTGCTCGGTCTCACCGACCGCGCGTACATCCGCGAAGGGCTCGCCGCCGCACTGCTGCGCACCGACGGGCAGCGAGCCGTGTTCGACGCGACCTTCGACCTCTACTTCCCGCTCGGTGTCGGCACACCGGAGGCCGCCCGCGAGACCCCGTCCCCCGAACCGACCGGCCCCGCAGACCCGGTCAGCCCCGTCAACCCCGTCGACCGGTCCGTCCTGGCCGACCTGCGGGACCGGCTGGCCGAGGCGCTCGCCGCCGACGACCGCGCGGCCCTCACCCGGCTCGCGGGCGAGGCGGTGAACACCCTCGGCCGGTACGGCTCCGGCCCCGCCACCCAGGGCTGGTCCGCGCACCAGACGCTCGGCCGCCTGCAACCGGAGACCCTGCTGGCCCGCGTACTCGCCGCACTCCGCGCCGGACGGCAGCCCGGGTACACCGACCGGCTCGAACCGGACGAGATCCGCCGCCGGATCCAGGGCTTCCGCGGCCTGGTGGGCACCGAGGCCCGGCGGCGCGCCGCCGAACTGCGCGGCACCGACCAGGTCGCCCGGCGCGCCGTGGCGCCCAGTACCGACCAGGTCGACTTCCTGTTCGCGGGCCGCGAGCAACTCGCCGACCTGCGCCGCACGGTGCAGCCACTGGCCCGCAAGCTCGCCACCCGGCTGGCCGCCCGCCGCCGGAAGGCGAGCGCCGGCCGGATCGACCTGCGCCGCACCCTGCGGCGTTCGCTCTCCACCGGCGGTGTACCGCTGCGCCCGGTCTACCGCCGCCGCCGGCCCGGTCGGCCGGAGATCGTGCTGCTGTGCGACGTGTCCGGCTCGGTGGCGGGCTTCGCGGACTTCACCATGCTGCTGGTGCAGGCGATGCGCGACCAGTTCAGCAAGGTGCGCGTCTTCGCCTTCGTCAACCGCACCGACGAGGTGACCCGGCTGGTCTCCGCGGGCTCCGCCGACCCGGCCGCACTCGGCCGGCGCATCCTCACCGAGGCCAAGGTGATCGGCTTCCACGGCAACAGCGACTACGGCGCCGCGCTGGGCGAGTTCGCCGACCGCTACCGCGACGCACTCGGCCCGCGCTCCTGCGTCCTCATCCTCGGCGACGCCCGCAACAACGGCAGGGACCCCAACCTGCCCGCCCTGCAACGGATCTCCGAGCGCGCCCGCCGGGTCTACTGGCTCAACCCGGAACAGACCGAGCTCTGGTCCTCCGGCGACTCCGCCGCCCATGCGTACGCCGAACTCGTCGAGATGCACTCCTGCCGCAACGCCCGCCGCCTCGGCGAACTCATCGCCCGCCTGCTGCCGGTGTGAGCAACCCCGAAATTCGGATGCGGGTGCCGTACCGGCTGTGGCAGGGTCCCACCCGGCAGATCGGCACCACCTTCACGGCATGCCCGCTCAGCTGAGGAGCGTTCGATGACGACACCACCCCGACTGATCCCGCTGCTACAGCAGTTCGACTTCGCGCGCAAGCGCCTCACCGACCGCATGGCGGGCCCGCTCATGGACAGCGGCAACGGCGTGGACGTCGAGGTCGGCCCCCTGAGCGACGAGGAGTACCGCTGGGAGCCGGTGCCCGGTTGCTGGTCGGTCCGCCGACGCGCGGACGGTCCCGGGCCCGGTGCCACCACGCTGGTCGGCGCCGGCGACTGGGGACGCGACTTCGCACCCTCGCCGCATCCCTCGCCGCCGCCGTTCACCACCATCGCCTGGCGTCTGGTCCACCTCAGCGAGATGCTCGCGCTCCGTGCCGAGCACACCAACGGCGGCCACCGACTGACCCGGGACGACTACCGGGTCGCCGCGGACGCCGCCGGGGCGATCACGGCCTTCGGCTCCGCCGCCGCGGCCTGGCGGGAGGCGCTGCTCAGCGCCGACGACGCCGCGCTCGACACGGTCGGCTACAGCCGGTACCCCTACGGCAGCGACCCGGAGGACCGCTTCATCGAGACGGTCTGGTGGGTCAACCAGGAACTGCTGCACCACGGCGCCGAGATCGCACTGATCCGCGACCTCTACCGCGCACGACAGTACTGATCCGCTCCATCACGGCCGGCTCGCTCCCTCTGCCGCTCTCCTGCGGTCGATGACCAACTCAGTGTTCGCACAAGGACGTTGACCCAGATCGAAACGAGGCACAGCGTAACGGGGGTCGCCCCCGGCCTCGGCCTTCCTCGAAGGCCGAGGCCGACCCGCTCCGAGCGAACGTCAGGAGAAGACCACCGAACGGAGCTTCAGACGATCGGAGGCGTGGCCGGTGAACGGCCGGAGGCTGAAGAAGTCGCCCTTGCAGTCGGCGTCCTCGAAGACCGTGGCGGTGGAGGCCGTATGGTTGCGCGGAGTGTCGGCGGGCTCGGAAGAGCTCCGGTCCGCCACCTCGGGCAGGTCGATGCACTCCCGGCTCGGCGGGTCGATCAGCCTGCCGACCTGCGAGGAACCGTCCGGGCCGATGTACCGGTAGGTGAACTCGCCCTGAGCCGCACTGGCCGAGGCGGGCACGGTCAGCACGAGCATGAGAGCGGCGGCGGCGGCCGTGGCGGCGTTGCGAAGACGCATGATCAGGTGTTCCTTCTCGATGGCAGGGTTTGCCAGGTCGGACTCGTTGGCAGGGTTTGCCAGGTCGACGGGAATCACGCTAGAAGGCCCCTCAACCGGAGAAACGATTCCTCCCGTCATTTCCGAAGTTCATCGAGTTGACGAGACGTCAATCTGTGTTGACCCGACCACGTCGCACGACCGCACCGGTCACCACCACGGCCAGCGCGGCGGCGTACGCGGGCTGCTGGGCGTCCCCCTCGAAGAGATAGAGCGCCTGCCCGGCGGCCGGGACGGCCAGCCACTCCCAGCGGCCGTCCAGCGCCACCAGCGCCACGACCAGCAGGCCGTACCAGGGGTACGCGGGCGCCACCAGCAGCAGCGCGGTGCCGGTCACCAGCAGCGCCCCGCTCCACGGGCGCGCCGGGTCACCCCGCCGCAGGACGTACAGGACGACCACCGCCAGCACCAGAGCCGCCGCGTACGGCGCCGCCTCCGCCGGGAGCAGCAGCCGGAGCAGGCCGAACCGCACGGTGGTGCCGTTGTCCTCGTACCCCTCCTCGCGCAGATAGCCGGGCAGGTAGCCGATCACCCCGATGCCCGAGGCCCGCACATACGGCAGGTACGCGAGCGCGAAGGCGGCCAGCGCGGCGCCGGGCAGGGCGAGGTCGGCGAGGCGCGGGCGGCGGGCGAGCACGCCCGACATCGCACCGGGCAGCGCGAGTCCGGGGAGCAGCTTGGTGGCGATGGCCGCCCCGAGCGCGATCCCGGCGGTGACGGTCCGCCGCCGGGCCACCAGCGCGAGGGCGATGACCAGCAGCAGCACGCCCAGGGTGTCGACATGGGCGTCATTGACGGACCAGATCGCGATACCCGGGAACCAGCCCCAGAGCCCGGCGCGCCAGTCCCGGCGGTCGACCAGCAGCAGCACGCCGGTGGTGGCGATCGCGAGCAGCGCGCCGCCCACCTGGACGGTGCGGACGGTTCCGCCGGCCGTGTGCAGGCCGAGGAACCAGAGCTCCGCGACCGGCGGGTAGATGGTGTGCACGCCCGGCCGGTTGATGTGGGTGCAGACGCCCTTGGCGGCCCGGTGCTCGTTCCACGCCTTGCAGGAGCCCGGCGGGAAGAGCGCGGGGTCCCGGAGCCCGGCGAGCGCCGGATCGGCGGGCGTGTACCGGTACGGCGAGATCCCGGCGGCCTGCACCCGGCCGTCCCAGACGTACCGGTACGCGTCGTCACTGGTGCGGGGCGGGGCCAGCAGACCGGCGGCGGCGACGGCCACGCTGCCCGCCAGGACCAGTCCTGCGATGTGCCGCTCCGGTACCCGCCGCAGCAGGGCCATGGCCACAGCGAACAGGCCGAGGTCGGCGAGGTACCAGCCGTGCAGCGGGTGGGAGTCGCCGAGCGTCCCGCCCCGGGTGACGGTCAGGGCAAGGGCGGCGACCAGGGCGGCCAGGGCGCAGGCGGCGAGTGCGGTGGCGAAGCGGGAGGTCGTCGGTCGGGTGGCGGGCACGGGTTCACCCTGTCACTGCGCAGCGCCGCTCCGGCGTAACGGCGGGCCGCCGTTAGACTTCCGTCAGCACGTCGGACCCCGACTTCGCGCCCCGCAGGCGCTCTCATGGAAGCGTGGAACCGACACCCCCTGACAACGAGCCCGAACGGCCGCACCGGCCCGAGCCCACGCCGCCCTCGGCCGAACCGCCGACGCCGCCGTCCCCGACCGGACCGCCGACGCCGCCGCCTGGACCACCAGCACCCGCGCCATCCGGGCCAGCGGTGCCGCCGCCTGGCAAGCCCGATGCCGCGAGCGGACCCGAACCGCCCGGCAGGCCCGAACCGCCGGGAAGACCCGAACCACCGAGCAGACCCGAGGCCGCGACCAGACCCGAACCATCGACCGAACCCGCGCCGCAGCCCGGAGAGACCGAGGCGGGAGCACGCCCCCGTTACGACTTCCCGCTTCCCACTCCCCCGGGCTTCCTGCGCCAAGGGCCGCTGCGCGAAGGCACGTTCACGTCCGCGCTGCACGAGCCGCGCACCACCGTCGTCGTGGGCCGCTGGCTGGGCGCGGCACTGCTGGTCTGCTTCCTGACCGGACTGCTCAGCCATGTCCTCCAGCAGCCGCCGACCTGGCTGCGCGACCACCTGCCGAGCCACCCGGTGAACGGCTACCGGGTCACCCAGGGGCTGCACGTCATCTCGGGCATCGCCGCGATCCCGCTGCTGGGGGCGAAACTCTGGACCGTCTATCCGAACCTGTTCGAGTGGCCACCCGCGCGCAGCGTGCTGCACGCGCTGGAGCGGCTGGGCATCGCGATCCTGGTCTCCACGATGCTGGTGGAGCTGTTCACCGGGCTGCTCAACATCCTTGAGTGGTACCCATGGCCGTTCCCGTTCCGGCAGACGCACTTCTGGCTGGCCTGGCTGGCCACCGGGGGCCTGCTGCTGCACGTGGCCGCCAAGGGCCCGATGATCGGTCAGCACTGGCGACGTGGCAGTGTCCCGGCGCTGCGCCAACGGCGGGCGTTCCTCGGAGTGGTGACGGTGGCGGCGATCGCCGTCACCGTCACCACCGCCGGTCAGACCGTGCCCTGGCTGCGCCGCCTGACCCTGTTCGCCCCGCGCCGTCCCGACATCGGCGAGCTCGGCCTCCCGATCACCCGTACGGCCGCCCAGGCGAACACCACGGTCACCCCGGCGGACTGGCGACTGCGCGTCGACGGCCCGCAGCCGTACGAACTGACGATGGCCCAGCTGCTGGCGCTCCCCCAGTACGATTCGCATCTGCCGATCTCGTGTGTCGAGGGGTGGAGTGCCTCCGCCCACTGGTCCGGGGTCCGCGTCAGGGACCTGCTGGCCCGTGCAGGTGCCCCGCCCACCGCCCGGGTCCGGGTCACCTCGCTGGAGGCGAACGGTCCGTACCGGATCATGGAGATGCCCGCCGCGTACGCGCAGGACCCTCTGACGCTGCTGGCGCTCCGGGTGAACGGCCGGGTGCTGACGGCCGACCACGGCTACCCGGCGCGGATCATCGCCCCCAACCGGCCGGGCGTGCTGCAGACCAAGTGGGTCGCCCGCCTGGAGGTGATCTGATGCGGACGCTACGAGTGGTGACCGCCCTCGCCGGGGTCGGCCTGATCGGGTACGGGGTCTACGGTCTGCTGCACGACAGCTACATCAAGGACCCGCTCGACGTGCTGGTCTGGCTGGTCGGCTGGCTGTTGATCCACGACGGGCTGTGGGTCCCGCTGCTCTGCGTCCTCGGGGCGAGCTTCGTCCGGGGGCCGGTGCTGCGCGGCTGGCTGATCGTCGTGGCCGCGCTCACGGCGGTGGCCCTGCCACCCATCTTGCGCGACGGGCACAACAACGGCAACGCCTCCCTCCTTCCGCTGCCCTACCTGCGCAACTGGCTGATCGTCCTGGCCGTGACGGCGGTCGCCGCCACGCTGGTGGCCCTTGTCTCGCTCAGGCGCCGCCGCAGGGGCTCCCCCTCTGGGGGCCCCGGAGCGCCGCGCGACAATCACTCCCGTCTACGCGGCGGGTAGCTGCATCGACTGGGGCGGCGGCATCGACAGCAGCACCAATTACCAGATCAACTCGCACTGCGGCTGAACCTGGGGCGCCATCGTGGCGGTTGCCACCGGTCGGGCGGACGGCCGGCGGGCTGCCTCTGCCGTCGGTGATCACGTGGTGCTTCAAGCCCGGCCGAGCACGGTCGACCGGGCTCGGGCCCGTTTGGGGCCGCCGCGACGGGCCTGGTATTGCGAGCCGGGTTCACACCCCCGGCAGGCCGGTCTCCACACCGTCGAGCGCGTGTGAGCAGATGCAGTCCCGCGTGCTCGGCAGACCCTCAAGTGCCTTGAACAGTACGGTCCGCAGCCGGTCCACATTGCGTGCGAAGACGGCCAGCACCTCGGCGTGGGTGACCCCCTCCCCGGTCTCCACACCCGCGTCGAGGTCGGTGACCAGGGCCAACGAGGTGTAGCAGAGGCCGAGTTCGCGGGCGAGCACCGCCTCGGGATGCCCGGTCATGCCGACCACCGACCAGCCGTTGGCGGTGAACCAGCGCGACTCCGCCCTGGTCGAGAAGCGCGGGCCCTCGATCACCACCAGCGTGCCGCCGTCCACCGGTTCCCAGGCGTTGTCCCGGGCGGCGGCCAGCGCGGTGAGCCTGCCATCGGGGCAGTACGGGTCCGCCATCGAGACATGGACCACCTCCGGTACCCCGCCGTCCGGCAGCGGCAGCCCGTCGTAGTAGGTCTGCGCACGGCCGGAGGTGCGGTCCACGAGCTGGTCGGGGACGACCAGGGTGCCGGGACCGTACTCGGGCCGCAGCCCGCCCACCGCGCACGGTCCGAGCACCTGGCGCACGCCCAGCGAGTGCAGCGCCCACAGGTTGGCGCGGTAGTTGATCCGGTGCGGCGGCAGGCTGTGCCCGCGACCGTGCCTGGGCAGGAACGCGACGCTGCGCCCGGCCACTTCACCGATGAAGAGCGAGTCACTCGGGGGTCCGTACGGGGTCTCGACCGCGACCTCGGTCACGTCGTCCAGCAGTGCGTACAGGCCGGAGCCTCCGATCACGCCGATCTCGGCACGCGGAAGCCGGGCGGTTGCTGCGATGGTGTCAGCCACGGTGACTGCCTTTCGGTCTCGTCCTGGCCCCACCTTAGGACTCGCGGGAGCGGGCCACGGGTGCGGGCGGCGGCATCCCGGCACCGGCGCCTCCGGACCCGGCCCTCCTCGAACCCGCCCCCGTGCCCCTTGCTCCCGGGACCGCCCCCGGAACCTGCCAGCGCGGCCCACCGTTCCACCTGCAGTGACCGCTCCGAGGGCGGCGCGGGACCGGACAGAGGTGGAGATGGCAGCGAACGGCCGAGTGGACGGCGGGCACCAGGCGCTGGCCTGGCGGGTGCGACCGGCCGCACCGGTCGCCGCCGTGCTGGTGCTGCACGGCGGCGAGGTGGTGAGCGAGGCCCGCCCGGGGCCGGTGAACCTGCCGGGGCTGCGGATGACCGGGTTCGTACGGGCTGTGGCCAGGGCGACGGCCGGCGAGGGGGTCGCCGTCGGTGTGGTGCGCTACCGGCACCGGGGGTGGAACGGCGAGCGGGCCGACGCCGCGCGGGACACCGAGGCCGCGCTGCACGACCTCGCCGAGGAGCTGGGCCCGGTTCCGACCGTCCTGGTCGGCCACTCGATGGGCGGCCGGGCCGCACTCCGCGCGGCCGGCCACCCCTGCGTCACCGGCGTCGTCGCGCTCGCGCCGTGGTGCCCCGCCGACGACCCCCACGAGCAACTGAAGGGGCGTCAACTGCTCACCCTGCACGGCGACCGCGACCGGATCACCGATCCCGCCGACACCCGCCGCTTCGCCGCGCGCGCCCGTACGGCGGGTGCCAGGGTCGCCGGGTACACCGTCCACGGCTCGGGCCACGCCCTGCTGCGCCGCGCGTCCGACTGGCACCGCGCGACCGCCGGACTGACGGGCGCCCTGCTCGGCCTGCGCCCGCTGCCCGCCACGGCGGCCGACGCGTTCGCACTGGAGCAGGACGCCCCCGGCGGTCTCGAACTCCCCCTGCCCAGGAGGATCTCGGCGCCGCCGCCCTCGCCCTACCGGGTCAGCACGTCGAGTGCGTTGTCGTCGTCGTTGACGAAGTAGACCGCGTCGCCGTCCAGATCCACCGCGAGACCGAAGAGCGCGCCCGCGCCCGGCGGGTTGCCCTCGGAGTTGATCTGCTTGACCGCCACCTGGTCGCCCTTCGGCGTGGTCTCCACGATGTTGCCGTCCCCGCCGTTGACCGTCAGGATGTCGCCGCCGGGTGCGAGGGCCATGCCGAGCGGTCCGTTCAGGTTGCCGCCGGTACTGATCACCCGGCCGATGCCGTCGCTGTTCTTCCGGGTCAGCGCGCGCGGAATCGCGGTGATCCGGCTCCGGACGGCGTCCGCGACGAAGAGCGTCCCCTCGCGGTCGATGGCGACGCCGGTCGGGCCGATCACCAGGGCCACCGGGTCGGTCTTCTCGGGGAAGCCGGAACCGATCACGGTGGTGGCCACCCGGCGCGGCGGGTCGTCGCCCTCGCGGCACAGGGTGATCCGCAGCACGGTGCCCTCGTCCACCTCCTTGCCGCCGGCGGCGACCGTGCCGTTGAGCACGTTGGTCACGAACAGCTCGCTCAGGTCGCCGTGGTTGACGGCGGTCAGGTCCCACGGGCCGTTGATGCCGTCTCCCGCGATGGTCTCGCGCACCGTGCCGTGGCTGTCGAGCACCAGCAGACAGCCCGCCTTGGCGGTGGCCGGGCTGCCGTCGGCGGTGGGCAGGCTGCCCACCACGACCCAGCCTCCGGGGAGGACCGTGAGCGCGGTGGTGAGGCCGACCCCGCCGGGGCACGAGCCGGGAAGGTGCGCCGGGTCGATCTGGGCGAACTGGGTGACCTTCCCACCCGGGCTGATCTGGACCAGCGTGGTGCCCCGGCCCTGCTGGCTGCCGAGCGCCTGCGAGTTGTTGAAGTTACTGACCAGGACGTTGCCCCGGTGGAGGTCACCGACGCTCTCCCGGATCACGAAGGTGCCGTAGGGGTTCTGGTCGCCGTTGGCCGGGACGGTGGACGCCACCGGCAACACGGTGTGCAGCCGGTTCAGGAACGGCTCGTGGCCACCGCCGGCGGGGTCCGCCACGGCCGGCGCGGCCCCGATGACCGGTCCTGCCATCAGCACCGCCGCTACGGCCAGTGCGCTCGAACTTGCCCGAAATCTCATGGACTTCCTCCTGGAGGGCGGGCCGGGCAGCCCGGGTACGGCGCCTTCGGCCCGCAGGAATGACACAGAGTTCTCCCCCCGGGACGCCACGTTAGGTTCGGCGGGCGGCCGCGCGCTCGGCGGCGTCCGCCAAAAGGTGGTCACTCTGCGTCACTGCGGCGGGAGGCGCTGCAGGAGTTCGGCCCGTACGTCAGCACTGCAGCGCTGGACCGCGATCAGGCCCCGATACCGGGAGTAGCGGCCCCGGCGCGCAGCGCCGGATCGCGAGGCCGTCGGCTGCGGTGCCCCGGCGGTCGGCGGAACCGGTTGTTCAGTCGGCTGCGGCCGGCGCCGGTGGCCGCTCGTCCGACGCCGTGGCGATGTGGATCGGGCCGTCGGTCCGGGTGAGCGGCCGACCGGTGCCGCCCCAGTGGGCGGCGATGATCTCGGCGGCTATGGAGACCGCCGTCTCCTGCGGCGTGCGGGCGCCGAGGTCGAGCCCGGCGGGCGCCGACAACCGGTCCAACTCCCATTCCTCCAGGCCTGCTTCGCGCAGACGGGTGAGCCGCTCGCGGTGGGTGCGGCGCGAGCCGAGCGCGCCGACGTACGCGAGTCGCGGCAGCCGCAGCGCGGTCGTCAGCAGCGGCACGTCGAACTTGTGGTCATGGGTCAGGACGGCCACCACCGTACGGTCGTCGATCCGGCCCGCCGAGGCCTCCTCGGCCAGGTACTCGTGCGGCCAGCGCACCACGACCTCGTCGGCGTGCGGGAAGCGGGAGGCGGTGGCGAACACCGGCCGCGCGTCGCACACCGTGACGCGGTAGCCGAGGAACGCCCCCAACTCGGCGACCGCGGCCGCGAAGTCGATCGCACCGAACACCAGCATGCGCGGCGGCGGGACGAACGACCCCACGAACACGGTCAGTTCGCCGAGCCCGGCGGACTCCTCGCCGTCCAGGCAGCGGCCCACGGTGTCGTAGTGGCGCAGCGCGGTCGTACCGTGATGGAGCAGACCGCGGACGTCGAGGGCCACCGCGCGGTCCAGCCCGGCCGAGCCGAGGGTGCCCAGGACGCGGTCCGGCCGGACGACCAGGTGGCTCCCGAGTGCGCCCGGTCCGTCGTCCGGACCGCTCACCACGGTGGCCACCGCGACGGGCTCACCGGCGTTCAACGACGCGACCACGTCCGGCAGTTCGGGAAAGGTCCGACGGGACACCGGTTCGACGAAGATCTGGATCGTACCGCCGCAGCTCAGCCCCACCTCGAAGGCGTCGTCATCGCTCACCCCGTATGTGCGCAGCACCGGGCGTCCCGAGGCCCGCACCGCCTCGGTCTCCTCGTACACCGCGCCCTCGACGCAGCCGCCCGAGACACTGCCGACCACGGTGCCGGAGGCGGACACCGCCATCGCGGCACCCGGCCGGCGCGGTGCGCTGTGGAACGTGCTGACCACGGTGGCGAGCCCGAAGCTCTCGCCCGCCCGGTACCACGGGTAGACCTCGTCCAGCACGTCACGCACGGTGTCTCCCCGACCGGCACCGGCAGGCCCGCCGCAGTCGGCGTACGACGCCCAGCAGGACCAGTCCGGCGAGGACGGCCGGCACCAGGCGCTTGACCACCGGGCCGCGGGCCACGGCGAGCAGGTCCAGCGGCTCGCTCTCCGGCGGGGTGGCCGGGGCTGCGGAAGGCTCCGCGGCCGGGGTGACCGGGGCCGTCGCCAGGGGTTCGGCGGCCTTCGGCTGCGCGGCGGCGGGCTCCGGTGCGGGTGCGAGTACGGGTGCGGGCGCGGGTGCAGGTGCGGCCGAGGCCGCGGCCGGCTCGCCCCCGGTCTCGCGCTCGGCGGCCAGCCGCTCCTCCAGGCAGGCCACGAACTGGTCCAGCAGCTTCCGGCTGATGTCCGTCATGACGCCCTTGCCGAACTGGGCCACCTTCCCGGTGACGCTGAGCCGGGTCCGCACGGTCACCCGGGTGCCGTCGCCGTCCGGTGCCAGGGCTGCGGTGATGTGCGCGTCGGCGTTGCCCTGGCCGTGTGTGTCGCGTCCGGAGGCCGCCAGCCGCACGGTGCGGTTCGCCTCGTCCAGCTGGTCGAAGGACGCGGTGCCCCGGTACTGGACGGTCACCGCGCCGACCCGCACCTTGACCGTGCCGTGGAACCGGTCGCCGTCGACCTCGGTGAGCTGCGCTCCCGGCATGCACGGGGCGATCCGCTCGACGTCCGTGAGGAGGTCCCAGGCCGCTTCCATCGGCAGGCTCACGCGGAACTCGTTGGTGAACTCCATGTGGTCGAGCCTCCTTGCCCGGACCTGTCCGGTGCCCCGGACGACCGGCCGTCGACGTACGTTCCAACCACTCACGGCGCCCCGGCGATTCCCCGGGGACGGAGCCGCCCCGCAACTCCCCCGGAGCCGTCCCGGGTCAGCTCCACAGACTCACCCGGACGGTCGGCCGGTAGTGGTCGACCGGTACACCCGTGGCCCGGTTGAGCAGGCTCCGCACGGCGGCCGGCGTGGTCACGAACCGGCACAGCGCGGAGGCGGCCGGCGAGCGCCGGTCGCCGTGCAGGGCGACGGCCCGCAGCACTCCGTTGACCGGGGTGCCGGGGACGGCGACCACGGTGAGCGTGCCGTGGCGCAGCTCGTCGCGGATCAGGTGGAGCATCGCCAGGGACAGCCCGTCGCCGGCCCCGGCCGCGCCCAGGGCCGCGCTGGTGCTCGGGAAGACCGACGTGTCGGCGTCGCCGACGCCGTGCCGGGTCAGGAACGCACCGCCGGGCGTGCCGGGGTCGAGCCCGCCCGGGCCGAGCAGCCAGTGCTCCCGGGACAGCCGGCCGATCGGCAGGTGCAGCCGTCCGCCCGGGGCGCGGTCCGGCCGGGCACCGGCGTGGTGCGGCGAGGCGACCACCACGAGCTGGAACCGCAGGAACGGGATGTGCTCAAGGGTGTCCGGCTCAGGCGGTGCGGCGATCGGGCCGGGCTCGGCACCGACCTGGCCGATCGCGACGTCCGCGCGCCGGTCCAGCAGCAGCTCGCCGAGCGCGGTGGACGGCACCGCGAGGGTGGTGGTCTCCACGTCGCCGTACCGCCGGGCGAAGGCCTCCAGCAGCGGCGGGAGGATCTGCTCGGCGGTCGTCTCGGTGGCGGCGACCCGCAGGTAGGACCCGTCCGCACCGGCCTGCCGGACCTGTCGGCGGGTCTCCTCGGCCAGGCCCACGATCTCGGCCGCGCCCGCGGCCAGCCGCCGCCCGCCGGGGGTCAGGGCGATCCCGCCCGCCGCCCGGACGAAGAGCCGGTCACCGAGTTCGCGGCGCAGCACGGCGACCGCGCCCGAGACGGCGGGCTCACTGACGCCGAGCGAGAGGGCCGCGGCCTTGACCGACCCCAGCCGGGCCACCGCGACGAACGCCCTGAGCTGCGTGAGGGTCATCGCCGCCTCCAGCCATCGCGGGCCCCCTGAGGTTCAGCCGTGGACGGCTCTTAACCATTCCCTTCAGTCGCCGTTGACCGGCGCGGCACGCCGGGGTGACAGTGCGCTCGTGCCCCGCTGCGCGGTCGCGCGCTGTCAGGTCCTGGCCGCGGGCGGCCGTCACCAGGGGGCTACGGCACCGGAAGACCGACAGCGTCAGGAGGCCGCCGTGCAGGTTCCCGCGCCATTCGAGTACCGGCGGGCGGAGAGTGTGGACGACGCCCTCGCCCTGCTGGAGCGGTTCGGGGAGGAGGCCAGGGTCATCGCGGGCGGGCACAGCCTGCTGCCGATGATGAAGCTGCGCCTGGCCCGCCCGGGACTCCTGGTCGACATCAACGACCTGCACGAGCTGGACTACGTACGGCAGGAGGGCGGTGAGCTGTGCGTCGGCGCGCTCACCCGCCACCGCGGCCTGCTGGAGTCCGAGCTGGTCGGCCGGCTCCTCCCGATCTTCCATGACGCCGAGCGGGTGATCGCCGACCCGCCGGTGCGCAACCGGGGCACCATCGGCGGCTCGCTCTGCCAGGCCGACCCGGCGGAGGACCTGTCTGCCGTCTGTGCGGCCGTCCGCGCGGTGGCGGTGGTGCTCGGCCGCGACGGGCGGCGCTCGGTGCCGATGGCGGACTTCTACAAGGGCCCGTACGAGACGGACGTGGGGATCGGCGAGATGCTGGTCGAGATCCGCGTGCCGGTCCTGCCGAACGCCGGCAGCGCCTACGAGAAGGTCGAGCGCAAGACCGGGGACTGGGCCATCGCGGCGGCCGGCGCCGCGCTGTCGCTGGCGGACGGCCGGATCGCGACGGCCGGCGTCGGGCTCGCGGCGGTGGGTGTGTCGGCCGTCGGCTACCGGCGCGCCGAGGAGGCCCTGGTCGGCCGCGAGCCGTCCGAGGAGGTGTTCGCCGAGGCCGGCCGGATCGCGGCCGAGGACTGCGACCCGGTGACCGACACCCGCGGCACCGCCGCCTACAAGCGGCACCTGGCCGACGAGCTCACCGTGCGTGCCCTGCGCCGGGCCGCCGAGCGGGCCGGGCGGGCCGTTCAGGCCGCGGGTACGGGCTGAACGGGCCGAACGGACGGAAGGACGGAAGAGACAGAAGGAACGGAAAGGCTGGAAGGGACGTAAGGGACGGAAGGACGGCCCACGATGCAGGTCACCATCAACGTCAACGGCGAGGACCGCACCGCCGAGGTGGAGGCCCGGCACCTGCTGGTCCGCTTCCTGCGCGACGACCTCGGCCTCACCGGCACCCACTGGGGCTGCGACACCAGCAACTGCGGCACCTGCGTGGTGCTGTTCGACGACGAGCCGGTCAAGAGCTGCACGGTGCTGGCGGCCATGGCGGCCGGACACCGGGTGCGCACCGTGGAGAGCCTGGAGACCGCCGACGGCCTCGACCCCGTCCAGCAGGGGTTCATCGAGCAGCACGGGCTGCAGTGCGGCTTCTGCACACCGGGCATGATGCTGACCGCCCGAGCGCTCCTCGACCGCGATCCGGACCCCACCGAGGAGCGGATCCGCGAGGCGATATCGGGCCAACTGTGCCGGTGCACCGGCTACTTGAACATCGTCCGCGCGATTCAGTGGGCCGCGCACCACCCTGCGGCCGCCGCCGGTACCACCGCCGCGAGCACGGGGAGCACGCCATGACCGCCACCGGTGGGACCGGGTCGGCGCCGGTGGACGTCCAGGAGACCGGGTCGGCGCCGGTCCAGGAGCGCCCGATCGGCTACGGGCGGCTCAAGCGCAAGGAGGACCCGCGGTTCGTCCGCGGCAAGGGCCACTACGTGGACGACATCCGGCTGCCCGGCATGCTGCACGGTGCCGTGCTGCGCAGCCCGTTGGCGCACGCCCGGATCGTCTCCGTCGACACCTCCGCGGCCGAGTCGCACCCCAGGGTCCGCGCGGTGATCACCGGCGCCACCCTGGAGGGGCTCGGCCTGGCCTGGATGCCGACCCTGTCGATGGACACCCAGGCGGTGCTGGCCACCGACAAGGTGCGGTTCCAGGGCCAGGAGGTGGCGTTCGTGGTGGCCGACGACCACTACGCGGCCCGCGACGCCATCGAGCTGATCGACGTCGAGTACGAGCCGCTGCCCCCGGTGATCGACGCCCGGCACGCGCTGGACGCCGACGCGCCGGTGATCCGGGACGACCAGGAGGGCCGCGGCGACAACCACATCTTCGACTGGGAGGAAGGCGACGGGGCCGCCACCGACGAGGTGTTCGCCCGCGCCGAGGTGGTCGTCGCCCAGGACATGCTCTACCCGCGGGTGCACCCGGCGCCGCTGGAGACCTGCGGCTGCGTCGCCGACATGGACCCGGTCGACGGCAAGCTCACCCTCTGGTCCACCACCCAGGCGCCGCACGCCCACCGCACCCTGTACGCGATGGTCGCGGGCCTGCCCGAGCACAAGATCCGGGTGGTCTCCCCGGACATCGGCGGCGGCTTCGGCAACAAGGTCGGCATCTACCCGGGCTATGTGTGCGCGGTGGTGGGCTCGATCCTCACCAGGAGGCCGGTCAAGTGGGTGGAGGACCGCTCCGAGAACCTGATGAGCACCTCGTTCGCCCGCGACTACCACATGCACGGCGAGATCGCCGCGACCCGCGAGGGCAGGATCCTCGCCGTCCGGGTCAGGGTGCTCGCCGACCACGGCGCGTTCAACGGCACCGCTCAGCCCACCAAGTACCCGGCCGGGTTCTTCCACGTCTTCACCGGCTCGTACGACATCGAGGCCGCCCACTGCGCCGTCACCGGCGTCTACACCAACAAGGCGCCCGGCGGCGTCGCCTACGCCTGCTCGTTCCGGGTCACCGAGGCGGTGTACCTGATCGAGCGGCTGGTGGACTGCCTGGCCGACGAACTGCACGCCGATCCGGCCGAGTTGAGGATGAAGAACCTGCTGCGACCGGAGCAGTTCCCGTACCGGAGCAGGACCGGCTGGGAGTACGACTCCGGCGACTACCCGGCCACCCTGCGCAAGA
Source organism: Kitasatospora sp. HPM-01-4 (assembly GCF_051374625.1). NCBI lineage: Bacteria > Bacillati > Actinomycetota > Actinomycetes > Kitasatosporales > Streptomycetaceae > Kitasatospora > Kitasatospora sp. HPM-01-4. Next base: position 1,157,943 of record NZ_JBPQGP010000005.1, read on the forward strand.
CGCTCGACCTGGCCGGCTACGACGCGCTCCGCCGTGAGCAGGCCGAGCGGCGCGCTCGCGGCGAACTCATGGGCATCGGGCTGTCGTTCTTCACCGAGACGGTCGGCGCAGGTCCCCGCCGGCACATGGACATCCTCGGCCTCGGCATGGCCGACGGCTGCGAGCTGCGGGTGCACCCGACCGGCAAGGCCGTGCTGCGGCTCAGCGTGCAGACCCAGGGCCAGGGCCACGAGACCACCTTCGCCCAGATCGTCGCCGAGGAACTGGGCATCCCGCCGGAGGACATCGAGGTGGTGCACGGGGACACCGACCAGACGCCGTTCGGCCTCGGCACCTACGGCAGCCGCTCGACTCCGGTCTCCGGCGCCGCGGCGGCCGTGGTGGCCCGCAAGGTCCGCGACAAGGCGCGGACCATCGCCGGGGCCATGATGGAGGTGTCCGTCGACGACCTGGAGTGGGAGAAGGGCCGCTGGTTCGTCAAGGGCGACCCCACCGCCTCGAAGACCATCCAGGAGATCGCACTCGCCGCGCACGGCGTGCTGGAGCTGCCCGAGGGCGTGGAGGGCCATCTGGAGGCCACCACGGTCTACAACCCGCCCAACCTCACCTTCCCGTACGGCGCCTACCTGTGCGTGGTGGACGTCGACCCCGGCACCGGCGTGGTGAGGGTGCGCCGCTTCGTCGCGGTCGACGACTGCGGCACCCGGATCAACCCGATGATCATCGAGGGCCAGGTGATGGGCGGCCTCGCCGACGGCGTCGGCATGGCGCTCAGCCAGATCATCTCCTTCGACGAGGAGGGCAACTGCCTGTCCGGATCCTTCATGGACTATCTGCTGCCCACCGCGATGGAGGTGCCCGCCTGGGAGCTGGGCCACACCGTGACACCGTCCCCGCACCACCCGATCGGGGCCAAGGGCATCGGCGAGTCCGCGACGGTCGGCTCGCCCGCGGCGATCGTCAACGCGGTGATGGACGCCATCGGCGTCCGGCACGCCGACATGCCGCTGACCCCCGGGCGGGTGTGGCTGGCGATGCACGGGGGCGTGGAGGCACCGCAGTGAACTCGAAGGCAGCACTGGAGCGACGGATGGCGGAGCTGAGCAACCGTCAGATTCCTTACGTCAAGGCCACGGTGGTGCGTGCGCTGCACCCGACCAGCGCGCGGCCGGGTGACACCGCGCTGGTACTGGAGGACGGCCGGATCGAGGGCTTCGTCGGCGGGGTCTGCGCCGAGGCGACCGTCCGGGTGCAGGCGCTGCGGCTGCTGCGCGGTGGCGAGCCGCTGCTGCTGCGGATCTCCCCCGGCGCTTCCCCGGCACCGCGGGACGGCGGCGTACCGCGGGACGAGGGCGAGACGCGGGACGAGGGCGAGACGCGTGAGTCGGGTGAGGCGGGCACCCTGCGGGTCGCCAACCCCTGCCTGTCCGGCGGCGAGTTGGAGATCTTCCTGGAGCCGCTGCGCCCCGCCCCGGTGGTGCTGGTGCTCGGTGACACCCCGATCGGCCGGAGCCTGGTCGCGCTCGGTGCCGGGCTCGAGTACGACGTCCGGCCGGTCGCCGCGGACGTCACCGCGGAGGAACTCGCCGGCGTGGCGGCCGTCATGGTCGCCTCCCACGGACGGGAGGAGGAGGGGCTGCTGATCCGCGCCGCGCGGGCCGGGGTGCCCTACGTCGCGCTGGTCGCCAGCCGCCGGCGCGGCGCCGCCGTACTCGACGGCCTCGACCTCGACCCCGGGCGGCGGGCCCGGATCCACACACCGGCCGGGCTGTGGATCGGCGCCCGCACACCCGGGGAGATCGCCGTGTCGATCCTGGCCGAACTGGTGGCCTCGCGGCACGCCCTGTCGGTGCACACCGAGGAGATTCCGATCGAGGAGATGCCGGCCGAGGAGGCGCCCGCCGGGCCCGTGCCGCCGCCCGCCGAACCACTCACCGCGCACGACCCGGTCTGCGGCATGACCGTCGCCGTCTCCGCCGACGCCCCGTCCTCGAACGCCCGCGGGCACCGGCACTGGTTCTGCTCGACCGGCTGCCGCGACCGCTTCGAGGCCCGGACCACGCAGCCCGCGGCCGAGACCGCCCGGACACCGGCCGCGACCACCCGACCCCCGGCCGAGACCGCCCGGACACCGACCGCAACCACCCGGTCCCCGGCCGAGCCCGCCCGGCCCGCGGAAAACCCATGACCGAGACCACCCGACCCCCGGAGGTGCCGTGACCGAGGCCGTCCCGCCCGGACCGGCCGAGTCGGCCCGGGCGGCCGTCGCGCGGGCCGTACCGGACCCGCAGACCCTGCGCGCCTCGCTGGACCGCCTCGACTACCTCGCCGACCCGGGCCTGACCACCGCGCTCTACCTCGCGCTGCGCCTGCCCCAGCCGCTGCTGCTGGAGGGCGAGCCCGGCGTCGGAAAGACCGAGGCCGCCCGTGCCGTGGCCGGCGTTCTCGGCAGCCCGCTGATCCGGCTGCAGTGCTACGACGGACTCGACGCCGCCGAGGCCCTGTACGAGTGGAACTACCCGCGCCAGCTGCTCAGCATCCGGCTCGCCGAGAGCCGGGGCGTGACACTCGCCGAGACGGACCTCTTCTCCGACGCCTTCCTGCTGCGCCGGCCCGTGCTCGCCGCGCTGACCCACCCGGGCCCCACGCCCGCGGTACTGCTGATCGACGAAATCGACCGCGCCGACGACGACTTCGAGGCCTTCCTGCTCGAGGTACTGGCCGAGGCCAGCGTCACCATCCCGGAACTGGGCACCGTACGCGCCACCGTCGCACCGGTCGTCGTGCTCACCTCCAACCGCACCCGCGACCTGCACGACGCCCTCAAGCGGCGCTGCCTCTACCACTGGATCGACTACCCCGACACCGAACGGGTCGTCGAGATCGTGCGCCGCCGCGCCCCCGGCACCACACCCTCGCTCGCGGCCGATGTGGCGGCCGCCGTACGGCGGATGCGGACCCTGGAGGTCCAGAAACCACCCGGCATCGCCGAGAGCATCGACTGGGTCTGCGCGCTCACCCTGCTCGGCGTGGAGCGGCTCGACGCCGACGCCGCCGACCGGACCCTGGGCGTCCTCGTCAAGTACCGGGAGGACCTCGGCCTGGTACGCGAGCGCGGACTCGCCTGGCTGGTCGGCACCCCCGGGAGCTGAGCCGTGACGACCGCTCAGCCCTCCTGGCCCCCGGTCTTCGACCGGCCCGCCTTCGCCGCCCGCCTCGGTGCCGCGCTGCACCGAGCGGGAGTCCCGGTCACTCCCGAGCGCTCGGCCCGCTTCCTGGACGTACTGCGCCTGCTGCCGCCCGTGGACCTGCCCGCGCTGTACTGGGCGGCCCGGCTGGCCTTCGTCACGGCCCAGGAGCAGATCGAGCCGTTCAACCGGGTCTTCGCCGGGCTCTTCGGCGGGCAGGCGGACCCGGCCGATGCCCGGGGATCGCCCGGCAACCCCCCGCTGCCCGGCCTCCGCCCAGGACCGGGTGCACCGCCGGCCTCCTCCCCCGCGCCACCACGCCCCTCGGCCGGTCCCCTGCCGTACGGCCCACTCCACCGGGACGCCACCGGCCCCGCCCGCGAGCGGCCCAAGGACACCGGCCCGGAGCGACTGACCGGCAGCACCGCCGAGGTTTTCGCGCAGGCCGACTTCGGCACCTTCGGACCGGGTGAACTGGCCGAGCTGGACCGCCTGTCGGACAGCCTCGCGATCAGCGTCCCGCTGCGCCGCACCCGCCGCCGCCAGGCCGACCCGCAGGGCCGCCACATCGACCTGCGCAGGAGCCTGCGGCGCAGCCTGCGCACCGGCGGGGAGACCGTCCGGCTGGCCCGCTCGCACGGCAGGCTGCGCCACCGGCCCCTGGTGCTGCTGTGCGACATCTCGGGCTCCATGGAGCCGTACACCCGCGTCTACGTGCGCTTCTTCTCCCGGCTCTGCTCGCGGGCCCGGTCGGGAGCGCCCACGGAGATCTTCGTCTTCGCCACCCGTCTCACCCGCCTGACACCCGCGCTGCGGCACACGACTCCGGACGCCGCACTGCGCCGGGCGAGCCGGGCCGCCCCCGACTGGTCGGGCGGCACCCTGATCGGGCGGGCCCTCGCGGAGTTCACCGACCGCTACGGTCGGCGCGGCATGGCCCGGGGAGCGGTGGTAGTGATCTTCTCCGACGGCTGGGAGGCCGAGGACCCGTCTGCCGTCGGCCGGGAGACGGCCCGCCTCAGCCGGCTCGCACACCGCCTCATCTGGGTCAACCCCCGCAAGGCGGCCCCGGGTTACACCCCGCTCGCCGCCGGGATCGCGGCCGCACTGCCCCACTGCGACGCCTTCCTGAGCGGCCACAGCCTCAAGGCGCTGGCCGAACTCTCCGACACCATCGCCGGCCGGGGGCCGTCAGCGGCGAGGGCAACCGCGCGAGAACGGGGGTGAGCCGCTTCCGGGCTCGCTGGGGTCACTCGGCTCGCGGGCTGCGGCCGGGCCTGCGCGGGACATCCCCGCGCTTGGGAGGGGCTCCTGCGGATCTCGCTGTGCCCGCGGGCCTGGACGTGGGCGCGAGGGCTGATATAGATCGGTGTCATGCATCTGTTCGGGGGGACGGTCGCCGAGACCGCGAAGGAAGTCACACGGCCGGAGTTCTTCGCCAGGTGCGAGCAGCGCTTCCTGAGCGCTTTCGGCTCGCCGCCCAGCCCTCAGGAGGTGCGCAGTTGGCGGCGCAGCTGGCCGGTACTCATGGATATTCTTCTCGCGGCGGAACTCGGTGGCCTGCGAATCCTGTTGGAGTACGCGCTGCCCGCAACCGGCGAGCGGGTGGACGCCCTCCTCGTAGGTGAGGGCACGGACGGCGTGCTCGATCTGGTGGCCGTCGAGCTGAAGCAGTGGACCCGGCTGAAGACCGTTCCGCAGCTGCCGGGTCTCGTGCGGGTCGGTGAGCGGGTCGTCCAGCATCCGGCCCGTCAGGTCGGCGGTTACGCGAGCTACCTGGAGGACTGGATCGCCCAGGACCGCATCCGGATGCGCGTGCAGGGCATCGCGGTGCTGCACGACGCTCCTTCGGACCGCATCGCCGAGCTCCGTAGGCTCTCGGCCGGCGGGCCCTCCGAACGGTTCCCCGTACTCGGGCACGACGACTTGGCCACCACACGGCCGCCACGTGACCTCGCCCGGGTTCTCGGCTGCGCCGATGTGTGGCCACCGTCGGAGACGAACGTCCAGTTCCTGCTGGAGTCCGAGCACCGCCCCTCGCCGGGGCTGCTGGCCCGGGCGGGCAAAGTCATCGAGGGGCACGACGCGTTCCGGCTCATCGGTGCCCAGGACGTCGCCCGGCAGGATGTCCTGCACGCTGTGGCCGCGGCACAGCGACGGCGACGGACGGGGAGTGTCGTCGTCGTGACCGGTGGCCCGGGCACTGGGAAGACCGTCGTGGCCTGTCGGCTTCTGGGCGATCTGTGTGGTCGTCAGGACACGAACCTGCGGCTGCTCTCTCCTTCCGGGACCCTCACCAGGCAGCTGAAGCGCACCGTCGGCGAGAGCTCACGCGGACTGATCGCAACCTTCGCGGGCAAGCTGCCGAACGGACTCGGCGCCGACAGCGTCATCCTCGTCGACGAGGCCCACCGCGCCCGCACCGGCCTGGCCGAACAGCGCACAGGCTTTCCGATCGTTCTCGGGAAGCTGATCGAGAAGGCGGCCGTGACCGTCCTCTTCCTCGATGAACGACAGATCATCCGTCCCACGGAAGGCGTCACGGTCAACGAGGTCAGACAGTATGCGAGCAGCCGTGGCCTGGACTTCTCGCTCATCGAGCTCCGAACTCAGTTCCGTTGCAACGGCTCCCAGGCGTACCACCACTGGATCGACAAGCTCCTCGCTCCCGAGGGCCCGGCTCCGGTGTGGCAGGGCAGCGACTACGACCTCGCGCTCGCCGACAACCCCGACCAGTTCACGCGCTGGGTCGACACCCACGTTGCCGCAGGCGACACCGCCCGGGTCACGGCCGGGTTCTGCTGGCCGTGGGACTCACCCTCGACACCGCCTCTGGTGCCGGAGGTCGAGATCCCATGGAACGGGCCGCAGGGCCCGGTCAACTGGGCCCGCCCCTGGAACTTCCGCGAGGACGACGCGGCCTTCGACGCGCCGGACATACCCGGACGTCCCTTCTGGGCCACCGATCCCGGCGGCCACAACCAGGTCGGCTGCGTCTACACCGCTCAGGGTCTGGAGTACACGCACAACGTGGTCATCATCGGGGACGACCTCGTCCGTCGCGGCGACCGCTGGGTCGCACAGCCCCGGAAGAGCCACGACACCCAGCTCAACTGGCTGTCGCCCGAGCGTTACCTCCCCTATGCACTCAACACCTACCGTGTGCTCGCCACCCGCGGGACGGTCGCGACCCGGCTCTACTCCACCGACTCCCTGACCCAGGCCTACCTGCAGACACTTCTCCCTCCACACCAGTTGTCCGCCCCATCGGAGGACGACGTCGAGTCCCTGGCTCGAGACTGAAGTGGGTTGTCACACCTGGTGGATTCGGCTGACGGACGTCACTGTCCCAAAGCCTCCGCCTCGTTCACCGCGACTTCCACGATCTTGGCCAACCACGATCCAACCGGGGGCGTGACCGCGCCGACGCGATGGTCTACCCTCGACTCTTTCTCAACTTCCCTGGGGGGACTACCGCATGACCGTCGTCGTCGCCATCCAGCCCTCGTACGGCAACGCCGCCGCACGCCGGCACTGGAAGGACACCCTGGACAAGGAGGTCTCCTTCAACGAGCCGCCGCACGCCGGCGCACTGACACCCGACCAGCAGGCTGCCCTGTTGAAGACCCACCCGACCGGAAGGGCCCGGTTCTGGGGAGCCACGAAGGCACAGGACAAGAACATGCAGCGCCTGCGCACGGGTGACGTGGTCCTGTTCACCGGGCGCAACCAGGTTCGGGGAGTCGGCGAGGTCGGAGTAACCTTCAGGAACCCGGCCTTCGCCGACACCATGTGGTCGCACGACCCGAAGAACGGCAGCTGGCACAACGTGTACAGCCTCACCTCCTTTCAGCCCACCCAGATTCCCTACACGGAGATCTGGTCCCTCCCCAGCTTCAACGCCAACGACAACTTCATGGGCCTGCGCATACTCGAAGGCGCCAAGGCCGAGGAGATCCTTCAAGGACTCGGCATAGAGACCAGTACCGACGCCCTCGAGCTGTCCGCTCTGGAATCAGCCGTCACGGCCGCACTCGTCGGCGGCACCCAGATCGTCGCCGTCGAGAGCCTGCACACCCACGCGACGACGTACCGACGCGACGCCGGACCGGTACTCGTCCACCGCGCGGAAGCCCTGCTCGTAAGCGAGTACACCTCGAGCATCGGCGGCCCCGACGTGCAAGTCCAGCGTCTGCGAACGCCGGCCGGCATCACGGACCTCCACATCACCGGTCCGGACGGGACCGAGATCGTCGAGGCCAAGCGAAGCGCCGACCACCGCTTCGTCCGCGAGGCACTCGCCCAACTCCTCGACTACGCCCCCCACAGCCCCGAACCGGCGGACCGCCTCACCGGCCTGTTCCCCAGCCGCCCCGCCGAGCAGGAAGTCGCGCTGCTCCACCGGTACGGCATCGACTGCGTCTTCCGCACCACCCCGGGCACCTTCGAACGCTCCGCCGCCCCCGCAGACGCCCGCAGCCACATGCGCAAGGCCTGGTCCGAGGCGTAGGAACTCTGCGAGGGCTCCCCTTGAGCAGCGTCAGGCGAACAAGAAGTGCCGGCTCCGGGTGCTGACGACATCCCAGGCCCGGCATCGGCCAGGCGCCACCTGTCAAGCCGTCCGTCAAGTCACTGCGCGGGTGCCGGGGAGGAGAAAGCCTCCTCCTGTTTCCCGGCACCCGCGAGGTTCGACCAGCCGCAGGGCGCCCCGCGCTCCGCTCCCCGGCGAGTTGGTGGGGGTCCGAGCCCGACGGCAGGTCGTAGCGAGTCGGTCGGGGCGCAGAGTGGGGCGTGCCCGTTACCTTCTCGGTCCGGCTAAGGCGTACACCACGGTGCCGGTCGCCAACAGGGCCACCGCGGTCCAGGTGGACGCCTCCGTGCCGGGGGGAAAGGTCATCCAGCCGACCGCCTTCCCCACGGTGTGGGGCGGCAGCGGTGGGACGAGGACGGCGAACGCGAGCCAGGCGGTCGGCAGGGTCCAGGCGAGGTGTGCCCCGCACAGCACCGCCCCGAGCGCGGCCAGGCCGGCCAGGCCCGCGCTGTCCCGGACGACGACCTCGGTGGGGGCGAACTTCGGCCCCACCGCCTGGATCGCCAGCAGCGCCGCACCGGCGACCGCGCCGATCAGCAGCGTGTGCGCCGCCCGGCGGGGCGCCCACCGGATCGCGGCCGTCCGGTCCAGCGCGAGGTCCTGCCCGCCGAGCCCGACGGAGCCGGCCGCCACGTTCGCGGCGAGAACGAAGAACGCGGTCACGTCGATCGCATCCATCGCCCCCGTGCCGTCGCCCTGGTCGAAGGCCCACGCCGCCAGTGCGATGAGCGTGAGGGCGGCGGCCGAGGTGGGCACCTGCCGTGAACGCGCGTACAGCACCAGCCACCTCATCGCGACGCACCCCCCGCCGGTACCCCGCCCAGGCGCGCCGTGCAGGAGAGGGAGGCGGTGCGCAACTCGGCGATCCACGCGCGCTGCTCGGCCGGCGCCAGCCCCTTCAGCTTCTGCCAGGCGGTGTCGGCGTCCGCCCAGGTCTTGCGCGAGTACTGGTCGGTGCCCTTCTCCTCCATCGGTCGGAGGGCGGGGTCACCGAGAGCCCAGCTCACGGCGATGCTCTGAAGGGCGACGTCGTCCTGTCCCCCGCCCTCCCGGGTGGTGCGTCCATGGCAGCTCGGTGCCAGGCCCTGGGCGACCAGCGCGCGGGTCAGGTCCTTGCCCGTGGCACCGGTGAACAGCTGTTCGTCGAAGTCGACAAGCACCACGTCGCCGGAGAGTGGGCGGGGGTCGCCGAGCGCGCGCAGCGTGGTGTCCTCCCGTACCGAGGTCGGCGCCTTGTCGCCCAGGACGTCGTGCAGCACGCTCAGCGCCTCCTTGCCGCGCGGCGCGAGCTCGGCCAGGTGTGACCGGCTCGCCTGCGTCACGCACACCGGCCCGTCGCACACCAGGGTCGCGGCGGCCTTGTCGACGACGTAGGTGTCGCGCGCAGCGGCCGGGAGGATCAGCAGGGCCAGGGCCGCGCCGGCCAGGACGGGAGTCACCGCGAGCAGCCGGGCCCGGCGGGTCGCGGCCGCCAGCAGCGCGAAGCCGGTGGCGAGCAGGCCGAGCAGCCAGATCGTCTGGCCGAGGTGCACGGAGCCGGCCAGGGTCAGCAGCATCTGCCGCGGCTCCGCGGCCGCCGGGGACAGCAGGGCGAGCCGGTTCGACACCCTGGCCGACGGCACTTCCCCTTCGATGCCCACGCGCAGGAGCAGGCCCGTCATCACGAGGAAGACCACCACCAGGGCCGGCGGGGTGAGAACGGAGGGCAGCGCTCGCGCGACCCCCATGCCGAACACGGCGGCCGCGACCAGGCCCAGGACCGCCACCAGCGAGATCGGCAGCCAGCCGAGGGCCGTGTAGGTGGTCGGACCGAGCGCCACCTGGACTCCGCCCACAAGGAGGAGGAGGCCGAAGCCCGCCGCCAGCGCGAGCGCGATCGCACCGGTGGGCATCGCCGCACGGCGCCAGGCCGGCAGCGGCGTGGTCGCCAGCAGTTCGGCCATCCGCGAGCGGGGTTCACGCAGCCCGTACACCGCCCCGATGCCGACCACGAACGGCAACCAGAAGGCCAGCAGGTACCGGGTCCACATGGCCATGGTGGTCCACTGGGCCGTCCACCCCGCGGTGCCCCGCCACCAGATTCCGTCGAACAGGTAGAAGATCGCCAGGCTGCCGGCCAGGACGACGGCTCCGGCCCACGGCGCGGCGGAGCGCTTCAGCTCAGTGCGCAGGACACGCATGCTCACCAGGTGCCTCCCTGCCGCCCGGAGCTCTGGAGCAGCGCCGAGTAGCCGCGCTCCAGGGGGCTGTCGCCCGGGTACTCGGTGCTGCCCTCCGCGGCCAGGTCCTCCGGCGTGCCCTGGAAGACGAGGCGGCCGTCGGCGAAGAGCACCACGTCGGAGCAGGCTGCCGCGACGTCCTCGACCAGGTGGGTGGAGACGACCACGCAGGTGTCGCGGCCCAGTTCCTGCAGCAGCTCCCGGAAGCGCAGCCGCTGCGCCGGGTCCAGGCCGGCCGTCGGCTCGTCCAGCAGCAGCACCGCGGGGTCGTTGACGATGGCCTGGGCGATGCCGGCCCGCCGCACCATGCCGCCGGACAGGGTCTTCATCCGGTGGTCGGCACGGTCCGCCAGGCCCACCCGTTCCACGGCCCGCTGGACGGCCGCGGGGATCTCCGTCTTCGGGACCTCCTTCAACCAGGCCATGTACTCGACGAACTCACGCACCGTGAAGCGCTTGTAGTAGCCGAAGTCCTGCGGCAGGTAGCCGATCCGGCGACGCAGGGCCCGGTGGTCGCCCAGCCCTCCCACGGAGGTGCCGAGCAGCTCCAGTTCGCCCCCGGCGGGGCGCAGCACGGTGGCCAGCGCCCGGATCAGGGTGGTCTTTCCCGCTCCGTTGGGCCCCAGGAGGCCGTGGGCGCCGATGCCCAGGGAGAGGTCGAGCCCGTCGACGGCCATCTTCTTCCGTCCGACGCGTACTCTCAGGCCGCTGGCCCGGATCTCCCAGGCGTAGGTCTTCGGCGCGGTGTCGGCCGCGCTCGTCACGGGTGTCATGCGGTGGTTCCTTCCGAGGGTCGACGATGGTTTCACAGCGTTGAGTACGCGTTTCTACGGACGATCACGGCGCCGATGCCGAGCGCGAGAAGCACTCCCCACAGGGGCAGTTGGTCCGGCTGCAGGGCGATGGGGACGCGGCTGGTGACCCATGCGGGTGCCGCGATGACGACGGCCCAGGTGGCCAGCAGCGCGGCGGTCGCGCGGGTCACGCCGATCACGCTGCCCAGCGCCAGGGCGGTGGAGGTGAAGGCCAGGGAGGGCAGCAGCCACTGCGCGGCCGTCATGGCTCCGGTCAGCCATCCCTCCACCAGGAGCAGGGGCAGGACCACGGCGAGTGCCGTTGTGGTGCGCCTGAGGAGCAGGGGCAGACCGGCCCGGGCGGTCGAGGCCGTCAGTTCGTGCGCCGGGTCCAGGCCGCGCGACCACGATGCGGCGACACCGCACAGCGGCAGCACGGGCGCGATCAGCAACACGGGCGAGGCGCCACCGAAGACCGGCGGTCCGGCCGCGTCCAGCAGCAGCGCCATCAGGGTGACAGCGACGGTCATGGCGAGCCACGGGGCCATGACCGGTGTCACCCAGGCCGACACCCACCTCGGACGGTATCGCCGCGAGGGCGTCCTGACGGCCGCGTCCAGATGCGGTTCCAGACCGGCCCGGACGGTGTCGAGGAGCGTGGCGATGCCGGGCGCCCCGGCGGCCACGGACTCCGACAGACGGCTCCGGCACATCGCGCACGTCTCCAGATGGGCCTCCAGCGCCCATACCGTGTCCGCGGCCATCTCCGTGTCACCACGTGCATAGTCGTCGATCAACCGCATCGACGCATGTTCCGCGCTCATGCCAGCGCCTCCCGCATCGCGATCCGGGCCCGGCGGGCGCGGGTCTTGACCGTGCCTTCGGGCAGTCTGAGCAGGATGGCGGTCTCCCGGACGGAGAAACCGTCGAGCACCGTGGCCTGCAGTACCTGTCGCAGTTCCGGCGCCAGTCGCCGCAGGGCGTCGCCGACATCGCCGCCGACGGTCCCGGCCAGCGCCTCGTCCTCCGCCGCGGGCACCACCGCCAACTCGGCGGCGGCGACCGGCGGTTCGGCGTGGTGGGCTCGGCGCCGGAACGCGTCGACGAGGCGGCGGGCCGCGATCGTCCACAGCCACCCGACGGCCGTCCCACCGACCGCGCTCCCGGCGAACGCGCCGGCCGCGCGCCACACCGCCAGATAGGTCTCCTGCATGACCTCGGCGACGATCTGCTCGTCCGCGCAGCGACGGCGCAGCCGCACCGCCAGCCACGGCGACGTGCGCCGGTACAACTCGTCGAACGCCCCGCGGTCACCTCTGGCCACCAGCCGGAGGAGGCGTTCCTCGTCCAGCTCGTCCAGTGCTCTCCTGCGTGATCTCACACCAGCCAGACGCCCGATGCGGCGCACAGGTTCTACATCTGCCGTGACCTGCGTCACAGTTCCGCGCGAAGGTCGAAGCCCCCTCCGAAACCCGGCGGCCGGCTTCGACCCGGTTCGGCAGCCGGTGGGAGCAGGTCCGGCCGGACACGTGCCGCACTTTCCACCGGGACCATCGTCGTGGCCGGCCCGGGCCCCTTGGGGCAGACGCCGTCGGACTGGCTAGAATCGCTGGTCGGCCTGTGGAATCAAGGCTCGGCCCAGCAGGTACGGGAGGTCACCGGCCTGACACCTCCCCGTACCCGAGGAACACATGAGCAGCGAACAGTCCCTTTCCGTCCTTGATGTCCTCAACGAGGCCGGCCGCCGCCGGACCTTCGCCGTGATCAGCCACCCGGACGCCGGCAAGTCCACCCTTACGGAAGCCCTGGCCCTGCACGCGCGAGCGATCACCTCGGCCGGTGCGGTCCACGCCAAGGGCGGGCGGCGCGGCGTGACCAGCGACTGGATGGAGCTGGAACGCGAGCGCGGTATCTCGGTGACCTCGGCCGCCCTCCAGTTCGACCACCGCGGCCATGTGATGAACCTGGTCGACACCCCCGGTCACGCCGACTTCTCCGAGGACACCTACCGGGTGCTGGCGGCCGTCGACTGCGCGATCATGCTCGTCGACGCAGCCAAGGGCCTGGAGGAGCAGACCCGCAAGCTCTTCGCTGTCTGCCGCCACCGCGGCGTCCCGGTGATCACCTTCATCAACAAGTGGGACCGCCGCGGCCGCGACGCGCTCACCCTGCTCGAGGACATCGAGACCCACCTGGGTATCACCCCGGTGCCGGTGGTCTGGCCGGTCGGACACGCAGGCAACCTGCGCGGCCTGGTCGAGGCCGAGAACACCGAGCAGATGCTCCGCTACACCAAGGTGCCCGCGGGCACGCACGCCGCCATCGAGGAGAGGCTCACCGCCGAGCAGGCCGCCGAGCAGGAGGGCGAGGCGTGGGAGACCGCGCTGGAGGAGCTGGAGCTGGTGCTCTCCTCCGGTCCCGGCTACGACCAGCAGGCATTCGAGGAGGGCAGGATCAGCCCGGTCTTCTTCGGTGCGGCGCTGACCAACATCGGTGTGAAGCTGCTCCTGGACGCCGTAGTCGACCTGGCCCCGTCGCCTGGGCCGCGTCCGCTTGCCAATGGTGGCAGCCGCGAGGTGGGCGAGGAGTTCTCCGGCCTGGTGTTCAAGATCCAGGCGAACATGGACCCGGCACACCGCGACCGGATCGCGTTCGTCCGGATCTGCTCCGGCGTTTTCGAGCGCGGCATGAACGTGACCCGAGCGGCCAGCGGTCGCTCCCTGACCACCAAGTACGCGCACACCGTCTTCGGTGCCGAGCGCACGGTCGTCGACAAGGCGTACCCCGGCGACGTGGTCGGTCTGATCAACGCGAGTGCGCTGCGGGTCGGCGACACCCTGTACACGGGCAGGAAGGCGGAGTTCCCCGGGCTGCCGGCCTTCGCCCCCGAGTACTTCGCGGTGGCCCGTCCCAAGGACATCAGCCGCTCCAAGCAGTTCCGCAGAGGCGTCTCGCAGCTGGACGAGGAGGGCGTCGTCCAGGTGTTGGTCTCCGACCGGCGTGGTGACCAGGCGCCGGTGATGGCGGCGGTCGGCCCGATGCAGTTCGACGTCGTTCTGCACAGGATGGAGCACGAGTTCTCCTCCCCGATCACCCTCGACCACCTCCCGTACCGTCTGGCCCGCGTCACCGACGCCGTCGGCGCCGACGTCCTGGCCAAGGACCGTCTCACCAACGCCGAGGTCCTCACCCGCCGCTCGGACGACGTTCTGCTGGCCGTCTTCGCCGACAAGTGGCACCTGAACTCCTTCCAGCGTGCCAAGCCGGACATCCTGCTCGAGCCACTGATCGCCACCGCGGACTGACCTCAACCGTTCCCGCCCGCTCGCGCGTCGTCGGGCTGACTCGGCGTCATCACGAAGCCTTCGTCACCACGGCTTCCCGCCGAGCGAGCCCGTGCGTGCTGCCGGTCCGCTGTCCGGCTGAGCTTGCTCCGCTTTGACGGACACCGTTGGTGTGGTGGTCAGGCCGCCAGGACGGTCTCGTATTCGGCGGGACTGCGGTAGCCGCGGCTGCGCAGCCTGCGCATGTTGTCCCGGACTTCGATCCACTCGAAGATCGCGGTCCGTGCTGCGGCCCGGCCGGGCCAGGGGCGGTCGCCGAGCAGCTCCCGCTTGAGGGTGGCGAAGAAGGACTCGGCGAGCGCGTCGTCCCAGCACTGACCGGTTCGGCCGACCGAGAGTCGAACTCTGAACTCGCTTGCCAGGTCAGCGAATTCACGGCTGGTTTATTGGCAGCCGCGATCGGAGTGGAAGATCACCGGCCCGGTCGGGCGGCGGGTGTGGCAGGCGACTTGGAGGGTGTCGGCGACCAGTTCGGTGCGCAGGTGGTCGGCGGTGGCCCAGCCGACGACGCGGCGGGAGGCGATGTCGATGACGGCGGCCAGGTAGAGCCAGCCCTCCTCGGTCGGGATGTAGGTGATGTCGCCGCACCAGCACGCATCCAGAGTGGCCGGATCGGGCGTGAAGTCACGCAGGACCAGGTCCGGCCGGGCGGCGGCGCGGGGGTCAGGGATCGTGGTGCGGTGGCGCCGTCTTCGGTGCCGGCCCTCAAGGCCGGCCTGGCGCATCAAGCGCGCGAACCTTCGCCGGCCGCAGACGGTGCCCTCGCGATGCAGGGCGGCGTGGACGCGCGGAGCTCCATAGGTGCCGCGCGAGGCCGCGTGGACTTCGGTGATCCTCTCGGCGAGTTCCGCGTCGCGGACCGCGCGGGAGCCGGGGGTGGCGGTTCGGCGGGCGCGTACCTGGCCGACGAAGCGGCGGCGGAGGACGCGATCCAGCATGCGGCCGCTGGCCTCCGTGTGGCCCTGGCACAGGTCGGGAGACTCGTCGAAGCACATCACTTTGAACGTATGGTCGCGGATCGGCTCCGGGATGACCCTCGACTGGCTGTTCGCGCTGAACTCGCGAGGGTGCCCAGACCGCTGACTCGTCCGACTCCGCTGGAAATGGTCGATGGAACCCGCGCCTTGGTTCAACAACAGTGGTCGGGAGGAAGGGCCCTGGCCGCCGACTGGCGCCGAAGAGACAGCGGCTCTGAGATGCCTGCCGGGCGGAGCATCGGCCCTGGCGAGAGTTGCTGATGGCCCCTATATGGGGTGGGCACAAATCGCAATGATTGAGCGACATCGCATGCCTGCTCGACGCTATCCCCAGCAGGCTGCTCTCCAACTCCTGATCGCAGTAGGGCTTGAGGCTGTCTCGGGTGACCCGCCGCCGCGGTCGCTGCCGTTCACACGAGCTCCGTGGCAGGTGTGGACTGCGCCGTGGCGGCAACTGGACCCGACAGCTGATCCCGGCGGACTCGCGGAGTCTGTATGCACCAGGAACTGGAGGCTGGCCGCGCTCACCGACGGCGGCCATACCGATCCGGATCACCCGCGTACCGGCCTCGGCACGCCGCCGTATGTGCTCGCACCGACCCTGGCAGCGGTGGCGGCGCTTGGACTTGATCCGACCAGCGGCATCTGCGGCTCCCCAGCGTTCGGCGAGCCGGGCGACGCGGAACAGGCCGCCGGACTCTGCCTCCGCCTGCGCCGTCGCGGCCACGGCTCGCCGACGGACTGACACCCGAACGACGAACACACGAGGCGCCGAGCGGCGGACAACACCCCCGGGGGCCCGGCGCCCCGCCCCCGACCACACCCAGCCCTTATTCGCGACCTCGCAATTCGATCACACTCCCCCACCCGCCAGCCGGCTTGACCAACGACCACTACCCGCCAGTAGTCAATTCATAAATCATTCACTTAATTCCGCTTGCGATCTCGATTTGCACTGTGTGCAGAATGGCGCTTTTTGGCCCACCGCAGGCAGTTCTCGGCGCGAAGAACTGGAATTGGAGAGTCACCGCGTGAATCCTCGCGCCGCCCGCTCGGCCGACACCGATGCTCCGCTGTCCGCACGCGACATCACCCTGCTCCGGGCGAGCCGAGCCGCCGTCGAGCCGCATGCCGCGGACCTCCCGGTCCACTTCTACGCGACCCTGTTCCACCGCTACCCCCAGGTCCGCGAGTTGTTCCCGCCGCGCATGGAGATCCAGCACGACAAACTCCTGCGCGCCCTCCTGCTCATCGTCGACCTGGTGGACGATTCCGAGTACCTGGTCCGCTTCTGCGCCGAACTGGGCCGCGACCACCGCAAGTTCGGGGCTCTGAGCGGGCACTACGCGGCGGTCGGCGAGTGCCTGCTCACCACACTGGAGCACTTCGCCGGCCCCGCCTGGACCGCGGACGTCGCCGCGGCCTGGACACGCGCCTACACCGCGGTCGCACAGGCCATGGACGAGGCGGCCCGGGCCGGCGCCGCCGAGCGGCCGGCCGTCTGGGACGCCCGGATCGTGGACCACCGCAGGTACGGCCCCGACCTCGCGGAGGTCACCGTCCGGACGGACCAGCCGTACCCGTTCACCGGCGGGCAGTTCGTCAGCGTGGCAACCCCGTGGTGGCCGAAGAGTTGGCGCCACTACTCCCCCTCCAACGCCCCCCGGCCGGACAGGACCATCACGTTCCACATCCGCGCCGTTCCCGGCGGCCCGGTCAGCAGCGCCTTGGTACACCGCGCGGCGGTCGGCGACGTGCTCCGGCTCGGCCGGCCCCTCGGTGACATGATCCTCGATCCGGCCTCCACCCGCGACGTCGTGTGCGTCGCCGGCGGTACCGGGCTCGCGCCGATCCGCGCGCTGGTCGAGCAGGCCCTCCTGGACGGCGTCCGGCGACGGATGGACATCTTCGTCGGTGCGCGCGGCACGAACGAACCACACGGACTCGATGACATCCGTCGGCTCTCGCACCACCACCAATGGCTCACCGTACGGGCCACCGTCTACGACGCGCACACCCCCGGCGCCGGCCCCGGCCTGCCCGAGGCACTGACAGCAGCCGGCCCCTGACTGGAGCACGACGCCTACGTCAGCGGCCCCGCGCCCTGATCCACAGCACCGCCCGGGCGCTGTACCACGCCGGAGTGCCACTCGATCGCATCCACCACGCCCCGTTCGTGCGGCTCGACTTCACCTCCTGAGCGCAGACGGCCGTCCGGGCGCCGAAATCTCGGACGGCCCGGCGCCTTTCGGGTCCGTCGGGCGCCGACGACCCTCCTCCAGGAAGGCCGCGACCCCTCGCCGGCGGATCCGTCGAGCACAACGGTTCAACCCAGTTGGTGCGGTTGATCTTTGGCGATTCGGCCACCCTGACCCGGGCATGTCGGGCATGATTCGGAGCCATGGGAGAGGCCATCGGGCACGGACGAGCGTGTCTCAACGCCATGTTGACGGAACGCCATAGAGATCGGAGCGAAGACCGCATCATGGAACGGACTCGGCAGGGCAGCCTCGGCTGGCTCGGTACGGGGCGGATGGGCGTTTCGATGGCCGAGCGCCTGCTCGACGCCGGAGAAGAGCTCACCGTGTGGAACCGGACGAAGGAGAAGACCAGGCCGCTGGCGGACCGGGGCTCCGACGTCGCGGACACCATCGGCGAGTTGGCCGAACAATGCGACATCGTCTTTGTCGTGGTCACCGCCTCGGCCGACCTGCTGGAGGTGGTCACCGGACCAGGCGGACTGCTGCGGGGCGGCGCCGGCCGACCGGCAGTGATCGTCGACTTCTCTACGGTCTCAGCCGAGGCGTCCGCCCAGGCCGCAGCGGCGGCGGCCGAGGCCGGTGTGCAGTTCCTCGCCTCCCCGATCAGCGGCAACCCGAACATGGTGGCCGAAGGCGCCGCCGCGATCGTCGCTTCGGGCCCCGCCGGGACCTTCGAGCAGGTCCGCCCCTACCTCGACCACATCGCCCCCAGCGTGACGTACGCCGGACCGGGCCAGACCAGCCTCCTGGTCAAGCTGTGTCACAACCTGATGCTCGGCATGGTCACCCAGTCGCTGGTCGAGGTGACGGTGCTCGCAGAGAAGGGTGGGGTGGACCGCGCCGACTTCCTCGCCTTCATCAACGGCTCGGTGCTCGGCTCGACCCTGACCCGGCACAAGGGCCAGGCGCTGGTGGAACACGACTACAGCCCGACCGTCACCACGACCATGCTGCGCAAGGACTATGACCTGGGGCTCGGAGCCGCCCGCGCTCTTGAGGTCCCGATGCCCATCGCCGCGATGGTCCACCAGCTGATCCAGACCGCCATCGGCCTGGGCTACGCCGAGGCCGACTACCTCTCGCTCTTCGAGGTCGCCGCACGCGCGGCGGGCCTGGGGCGCAAGGACGAGGGCGCCATGGAGAAGGACGCCTGACCGGCCCGCCGCCCCGGCCGCACGGCAACGGGCCGACGATGGCGCTGTCCGTCGCCGTCCACGGGTCGATCCTCCGTGTCGGCCGCTCGGGTGGCATGAGCGAAACATCCGTGGCGTCCGGGGCTGCTTCGGGTACGGCGCTGCGCATGACCGGAATCGCACTCATGAGCACAGCCTTCGACGACCACGGGGGCATCCCTCGCCGCCACAGCATGGAGGGCGACAACCTGTCGCCTCCACTGACCTGGTCGGGGGTACCGGACGATGCAGTGGAGCTGGTCCTGCTCTGCGAGGACCCCGACGCGCCCGGCGGCACCTTCCTTCACTGGCTGGTCACGGGCATCGATCCGGCCAGCTCCAGCATGTCGGAGGGCGCGAAACCCCAGGGCGCGCAGCAGTGGCCCAACGACTTCGGAAAGTCCGGCTGGGGCGGTCCGATGCCGCCTCCCGGCCGCCCGCACCGCTACGTCTTCCGCTTGTCCGCCGTCTCCGAGCCGCTGCCCCTACACAGTCGCCCGAACTCCGCCTCGGTACACCACGCCCTCAAGGGTAGAGAGGTGGCCAGCGGCACACTCACCGGCACCTACCAGCGCTGAGCGGCCGACTGCGCTCGGAGCCGTAGGCGCCCGCAACCGGCGGTCTTTGCGTGGTCGAACTGAACCGCCCCGGGTTCGGTGGGGACTCGATTTCGTGTAAGGATTCGAGCCATGGCACGTCCCACTTCCTACCCGCCTGAGCTGCGCCGTCGTGCGGTGCGCATGGTCGCCGAGGTCCTCGGTGACTACCCGAACGAGTCGGCTGCGCTGCGGGCCGTCGCGGAGAAGCTGGGTATCGGGTCCGCCGAGACGCTGCGCAACTGGGTGCGGCGGGACCAGGTCGACTCCGGGCAGCGTCCGGGGACGACCACGGAGGAGTCCGCGCAGATCAAGGCGATGAAGAAGGAGATCGCCGAACTCAAGCGCGCGAACGAGATCCTCAAGGCCGCGGCGAGTTTCTTCGCGGCCGAGCTCGACCGGCCACATCTGCGCTCGTAGCGTTCATCGACGAGCACCGGGGCCGCTTCGGCGGCGTCGAGCCGATCTGCCGCGTGCTCACCGAGCACGGCTGCAGTATCGCCCCCTCCACCTATTACGCCCACCGCAAGCGTCTGGCCTCCCCGGCCGCCCGCACCGTGCGCGACGAGGAACTCAAGGAGCTCATCCAGGAGGTCTACCACGCCAACTACCGTGTCTACGGGGCCCGGAAGATCTGGCGGGAGCTGGGCCGGCAGGGCCACGCGGTGGCCCGCTGTACGGTCGAGCGCCTGATGCGCGAGCTCGGCATCGCCGGCGCCGTGCGCGGCAAGAAGGTGATCACCACCATCGCGGAGCCGGCCGCCGAGCGCGCCCCGGACCTCGTGGACCGCCAGTTCGTCGCCGGCGCGCCGAACCGCTGCTGGGTCGCCGACTTCACCCACATCGCCACCTGGGCTGGAGTCGTCTACGTGGCATTCGTCGTGGACACCTTCTCCCGGCGCATCGTCGGTTGGTCGGCTGCGACTTCCAAGGAGACCCGGCTCGTCCTGGACGCGCTGGACATGGCGCTGTGGCAGCGCGACCGTGACGGATTCCCCCACCAGCGAGGCGAGTTGATACATCACTCGGACGCCGGGTCGCAGTACACGAGTTTCCGGCTCGCCGAGCATCTGGACGCCGCCGGCATCGCAGCCTCGATCGGATCCGTCGGCGACGCCTACGACAACGCTCTGATGGAATCCACCATCGGCCTCTACAAAACGGAGCTGATCAAGCCCGGCCGACCCTGGAAGACCCTCTCCCAGGTCGAGCTCGCCACAGCCGAGTGGGCCGACTGGTACAACCACCGGCGACTCCACGGTGAGATCGGCCACGTCCCACCCGCCGAATACGAGACCAACTACTACCTGGCGACCACGAAACCCCTGGTCACAGCCACAACCTGAGATCTCTACCGAACCCGGGGCGGTTCAAACTCCCTCGCCGCGAACCCCGACCAAGGCACCCGCCTCGGCAGCCGGGACTGTCCAGCTCTCCAGGCCGACCAGCAGTGGACGCTGAAACCCGGAGTCCAAGCCCTACCCGCCTGACAACCCCGAGCGGCCCGCCTCGCGGCTCCGGGTGAGGAGCCGCGAGGCGGGCCGTCCGCAGGAGACGTCCGGCGACTGAACGACTGGTGACGGGCCCCGGACTTGTTGAACACCCTGTCATTGCTCCCTGGCTCCGGTGCCGCTGATGTGGCCGTTCTGCCCACAAAGCCCAGTGACCCCCACCAAGACCGCAGGCAACCCATCGCTAACCCCGTAATCCAACTACCCTGCATGAAGCCCTCGATGAGCGATGATCAGGTCGCGGTACCAGGTGTACGAGGCCCTCGGGGTGCGGCGCTGGGTCGCGAAGTCGACGTGGACGAGGCCGAAGCGCTGGTGGAAGCCCTCAGCTCGTCGAACAGACTGTCATTCTACCCAGGAGCCGACTCTGGCCTTCCCCTCGTGGCGTAGAGGCCGTGACTGAAGGAGTAGTTGGGAGTCATGGCGGAGAAAAGCAGAAGTTCACGTGGAGCTCCGCGAGGGGGCTGTGCGGACCGCGGCTGGACAGTCGCGCCCGGCCCGCCTGGCCACAACGAACTCGGCCACCGCGGTCGGAACCTCGGCCGCCTTGGCCTCCTCGGTCGCTGCGGCGCCGCGGCCGAGGAGGCCAAGGAAGGCCTCCACCACCGCCGTGTCCGCGCCGGCACGGGCCATCCCGTCCACGTAGAGCTCGACGTGGCTGATGTAGCCCTCGCCGAGTTCGTCGCTCTCCTCGCGGTCAGGTGACCAGGCCGTGGCGGTAGGCGTAGACGACGGCCTGGACGCGGTCGCGGAGTTGAAGTTTGGTGAGGATGCGGGAGACGAAGGTCTTGACGGTCTCAGGACTGATGACGAGGGTTGCGGCGATCTCGCTGTTGGAGAGGCCGTCGGCGATGAGGCGGAGAACTTCCAGTTCGCGAGGGGTGAGCGGGATGTCTCGGTGGGTCTTCTCGGCGGGGCGGATGCGGGCGGCATAGTGCCCGACGAGGCGGCGTGTCACGTCTGGGTCGAGGAGGGCCGCGCCGGTGGCGACGATCCGGATGCCATGGAGGAGTCGGTCCGGAGGGGCGTCCTTGAGGAGGAAGCCGCTGGCGCCGACGCGCAGCGCCTCGTAGACGTACTCGTCCAGGTTGAACGTGGTCACCATGAGGACTTTGACGGGGTGGGGCACTCCGACGCCGGCCAGCAGGCGGGTGGCTTCGAGGCCGTCGAGGACCGGCATGCGGATGTCCATCACGACGACGTCGGGTCGTAGCTCGCGGGCGAGGTCGACTCCGGTCCGTCCGTCTCCGCACTCGCCCGCCACCTCCATGTCGGGCTGGGCACCGATGATGGTGACCAGGCCGGTGCGGACCAGCATCTGGTCGTCGCAGACCAGGACCCGGATCGGTGCGCTCACGAGGTGCCGTCGGCGGGGATGCGTGCCCGGACGGTGAAGCCGCCGTCCGGGTCGGAGCCGGCGCTGAAGTCGCCGCCCAGGACGTCGACGCGCTCGCGCAGGCCCGCCAGGCCCCGTCCGCCACCGACGGCGACGGCTGCGGCGCGTGAGCCGGTTCCGTCCGTACTGACCTCCACGGTGATCTCCCTCTCGCCGCGCTGCACCTGCACGGAAGTGCGGCTGCCGTGAGCGTACTTGAGGGCGTTGGTCAGTGCTTCCTGCACCACCCGGTAGGCGACGAGGTCGGCGCTGCCGGTCGATGCCGGCGGTGTGCCCCGCCCGGTGAAGTCCACGGGCTGTCCGGCCCGGCGGGCCTGCTCGACGAGCGTGACGACCCTGCCGACGGCCGGGGTCCTGGCCTGCGTGGCCTCCACCGGGCCGACGCCGTGATCGGTGTCGTGGCCGGGGTTGAGCAGGTCCAGCAGGTGACGCAGGTCGGTGAGGGCGCGGCGGCCGGTGTCGCTGACGGCGGTCAGGGACTGATCCAGCCGCTCGGGTGCGGCGGTCAGGTAGCGGGCGGCTTCGGCCTGGACGACCATCGCGGTCACGTGGTGGGTCACCACGTCGTGCAACTCGCGTGCGATGCGGATGCGTTCGGCGGTACGGGTCTCGGCAGCCACACGCTCGCGGCGTGCGGCCTCCGCGGCCCGCGTGGATCGCAGCCACGCCCCGGCTCCCCAGGCCAGGGCGAGCGCCAGGTAGAAGGTCACGAACCCGGTCGCCGTCTCGCCGCCCGAACCGAGCCGGGCGAGCGCGACCGCCAGCGGCACGTACGCCGCGGACAGGAGGACCACGGTGGTGCGCCGACGCCGTTCCAGATGGGAGCCGGCACTGATCAGCGCGACGGGCAGGGCGGTACCGGCGGCCGAGTGGTAGCCGCACAGCTGGTCGAGGGCGAAGCCGCACGCCACCAGCACGAGGCAGACGGCCGGCCACCGCCGGCGCACCACGAGGGAGAGGCATTCGAGCGCCAGGGCGACGACGGCGAGCGCGTCGAGGGGGCGGGTCGGCAGGTCCCCGACCTGCGTCCCGTGGCCGCGCAGTCCCGGCAGGAACGACGCGACCAGGAACAGTGCCCCGAGCGGGAGGTCGCGGAGGGTGACGTCGAGCCGGCGCCACACCTGACCGGCCCCCTGAAGGCTCATCACCGGGCGAGTGTAGCGAGGGCGTCGACGCGCCCGGCACGCCGGCGGGGGACGATGTGGCCGCGCCGACGGGCCAGCCGTAGGAAGACGACCATGAGCAGCGCGCCGAACAGCGTCGCGTACACGCTGGCCTCCGGGCCGAACTCACCGCCGGTGATCAGCCTGGCCCCCGACGTCGAGGCGTCCAGCAGTCCGTGCGTTTCGCCGTTGCCCGAGACCTCGGTGCCGAAGATGCCGGACTCCGCGAAGTTCCAGCCGAAGTGCAGGCCGATCGGCAGCCACAGGGAGCGGGTGGCGGCGTACGCGGCGGCGAGCATGCCGCCGGCCTCGATGGCGATGGCGACGCCGCCCAGCAGGGTGGCGTCCTTGTTGAGCAGGTGGGACGCACCGAACACGGTGCCGGACAGGGCCAGCGCGATGTACGTTCCGAGGCCGCGCTCCACGAGCCGGAAGAGCAGGCCGCGGAACATCAGTTCCTCCGTGACGGCGGCGCCCGCCATGAAGCCGACCAGCCCGATCGCCCCGGTCGGCGAGCCGAAGCCGTGGACCTTGTAGCCCCCGAGGAAGTAGATGTTCGCAATGACGGATCCGAACATCGCGACCCCGATCGCCAGGCCCCGCAGGAGCGACCCGGGCGCTCCCTCGCGGGCCAGTTCCGTGACCGGGCGCCGCTCGGTACGCCCCACGACCCATCGGTAGACGAGCACCGAGAGCACGACCGTCAAGCTGCCCACGAGGAGCGAGAGCCACGGGTTGTCCTGGACCGCGGTGGCACCTTGACCGCAGACCGCACAGGCCAGGACCACGGCCAGGATCTGCCACACCAGTTTCATGACGACTCCTTCTTCGGTTCCGTTTCCGGTTCCTTGTCCGGTCCGCGACCAAGGCGCGGCGGCTGAACTGAACGCTAGGGAAACGGCGATCAGGAATCGTCACCTCACAGGGGACACCTGCACGTAGCTCTCACGGGGGACAGAACCCCAGCCACTCCTCCCGGCGTGCAAGCCTGTGCAGCTGCGGTCTCAGCGACGGGCCAATTGTGACCGCTGAACGGCGGATGAATCGGGACCCACCGGAGCAAATCCGACCCTTCTTGTAATCGTCTGATCATCCTGATCCCCATCGAGGGTCAGGAGGAGAGGGTGATTCCCGTGGAGGACTGGGCTGAGATCCGCCGACTGCACCGGGCCGAGGAGATGCCGATCCGGGCAATCGCCCGCCACATGGGCATCTCGAAGAACACGGTGAAGCGAGCCCTGGCCACCGACCGGCCGCCGGTCTACCAACGCCCGCTGAAAGGATCGGCCGTGGACGCGGTCGAGCCGGCCATCCGCGAGTTGCTCAAGCAGACCCCGACGATGCCCGCCACGGTGATCGCCGAGCGGATCGGCTGGCAGCGCGGGCTGACGATCCTCAAGGAACGCGTGCGCGAGCTGCGACCGGCCTACCTGCCCGTCGATCCGGTCTCCCGCACGGTCTACCAGCCGGGCGAACTCGCCCAGTGCGACCTGTGGTTCCCGCCGGTGGACATCCCGCTCGGCTACGGCCAGTGCGGCCGGCCCCCGGTCCTGGTGATCGTGTCCGGATACTCGCGGGTGATCACCGCGCGGATGCTGCCCTCCAGGCACACCGGCGACCTGATCGACGGCCACTGGCGCCTGCTCGCCGGCGGCTGGGGAGCTGTCCCGAAAATGCTGGTCTGGGACAACGAGCCGGGTGTCGGCAAAGGAAAACTGACCAGCGAGTTCGCCGCGTTCGCCGGCCTGCTCGCGGTCAGGATCCATCTGTGCCGGCCACGCGACCCGGAGGCGAAGGGCCTGGTCGAGCGCGCCAACGGCTACCTGGAGACCAGCTTCCTGCCCGGCCGCACCTTCACCGGCCCGGACGACTTCAACCGCCAGCTGACCGCCTGGCTGCAGATCGCCAACCGGCGCCAGCACCGTTCGATCGACGCCCGGCCGGTGGACCGCTGGGAGGCGGACCGGGCCGCGATGCTCACCATCCCGCCCGTCTCCCCACCGCATTGGTGGCGCTTCCACACCCGCATCGGCCGCGACCACTACATCCGCGTGGACACCAACGACTACTCCGTCCACCCCCGCGCTATCGGCAAGACGGTGATGGTCCGTGCCGACAACGAGCAGGTCACCGTCATCGCCGGCAACGACATCGTGGCCCGCCACACCCGCTGCTGGGCCAAACACCAGTCGATCACCGACCCCGAGCACGCCGCGGCGGCCCAGACCCTGCGCGGTGAGGTCATCTACCAGCAGGCAGCCCGAGCGCAAGCCGCCCGCGCCGCCACCCTTCTGGACCCCGACGGCCTCGGCATCGACGTCGAGCAACGCGAACTGGCCACCTACGACCGCATGTTCACCCTCATCGAGGGCGGAGCCGGAAAGGAGGACACCTGATGCCCCGCACCACCACCGCCGCCACGACCGACGCGACAGCCCCCGGGCCCGACGGCCAGGCGGCCCGAACCGGTCGGCAGACCTCCGCCGACCTGGCCTTCTATGCCCGTGTGATGAAGGCGCCCGCGCTGCTGGACGCCGCCGAGCGCCTGGCCGAACGCGCTCAGGCCGAGTCCTGGACCCACCTGGAGTTCCTGGTCGCCTGCCTGCAGCGCGAGGTGGCCGCCCGAGACTCCCACGGCGGCGAGGGCCGCATCCGCGCCGCCCGCTTCCCCGCGATCAAGACCATCGAGGAACTCGACCGCACCCATCTGCGCGGCCTGACGCGCCAACAACTCGCCCACCTGGCAACATTGGACTTCATAGCGGCCAAGGAGAACGCCGTCTTCCTCGGCCCGCCGGGCACCGGCAAGACCCACCTGGCCACCGGGCTCGCCATCCGGGCCTGCCAGGCAGGCCACCGGGTCGCGTTCGCCACCGCCGCCCAGTGGGTCGACCGCCTGGCCGCCGCCCACCAGGCCGGACGACTCCAGGACGAACTCGTCAAACTCGGCCGCTACCCGCTGATCGTGATCGATGAGGTCGGCTACATCCCGTTCGAGGCCGAGGCCGCGAACCTGTTCTTCCAGCTGATCTCGAACCGCTACGAGAGGGCCAGCGTGATCGTCACCTCGAACAAGCCGTTCGGACGTTGGGGAGAGGTCTTCGGCGACGAGACCGTCGCCGCCGCCATGATCGACCGGCTCGTCCACCACGCCGAGGTCCACTCCCTCAAAGGCGAGTCCTACCGCATGCGGGGCCGCGAACTCGGCCGCGTTCGCACCACCGACAACGACTGAACAAGAAGACCACCGACGACGCAAAAGGGCATAAAAGGGTCAGAACTCAAACGCCCAAAGTGGGTCACGGTTCAGCCGCCGCCGACATGCGGTTGGATGTCGCGGGCGAACTGCAGCGGCCTGTCGTGACGTGCAAGGGGCTGATGTCCGGCCGGGGAGGCTGAGGAGCTCGGGCCGTTCCTCCAGGGTGACATCCCGCCGACCGTCCGGCAGATGGCGGAGTCCTGCGGCACCGACGTGCTCGGGTACGTCACCGAGGACCCCGGACTGAGGGCCCACGCGCTCTCGAACGGCACCGTCCACCGGACGTACGTCACCACCGCGCGCGGCCCTGAGCCCGCCAGGGCCTACTACGGCCTCCTCGACCGTTTGCCGATGGGCCGAAACGAGGAGGGCGAGGAAACCCACTGGCTGCGCTGCCACGACGAGTACGGGAAACCTGAGGATTCGACCGACTCGGACAGATCCCGCGTTGTGATGGCTGATCCGCTGGCGTGTCGTGGCAGATCAGCAGGTCCATCGGCGGATCGCCCTTCATGACGATCCGGCAGCCGCTGCTCGTCCGCTCGAGTCGCCACTCGTGCCGCCTGGTGGTCCACATGTCCTGGTAGCAGGCCAGGTCCGGGACGCAGGTACCGGCCGCGGCGTGCACGTCGGTCCTGGGTGGTGGCTCGGCCTTGAACGAGACCCCGGGGAGACAGCCGTCCGGCACGGCGGTCTGGAAGTGGAGCTCGGGGTATCGGTCGTCTCCGAGTGCTTACAGCAAGCTCGATGTGGCTGCGCCGGATGTCCATCAGCAGCTCGGACTGCGACTTGGGCATCAGGACCTGGAGCAACTCCACGTAGAGCTTCAGTCGCAGCGCCGGCAGCTCCGGGGACTTCGCGTTGCCGTCCTCGCGCTCACGGTCCGTCGATGGGCTTGCTGCCCGCGGGATATTGCGGCCCCGGCCAAACCGTTGGTGATGGGTTGCGGACGTGTCGAACACCCTGTCTCTTGCGCAGTTCCTGGACACGGCTGCTGCGGGCCGTGCCGTCCAGATGGCCCCTCGGCCGACACCAAGAGGCCGCACGCCCCGCAGCAACCAGGAGACCAACTACCTTGAATTGAGCCTGCGGTGAGCAGCAATCAGGTGCCGGTACCACGCGTACGACGCCTTCGGAGTCCGCCGCTGCGTCTCGAAGTCGACATGCACCAGGCCGGAGCGCTGGTCGAAGCCTTCGGCCCGTCGAACAGGCTGTCATTGTAGCGAAGGCTTGACTATGAAGCCTCAGCGCACCTCAATACTCCTATTCAGCACGGGAGTTGAGGATCTCGCCAATCCCACCTACTTCGAGAACCGCTTCCGATGGGCGGCGATCAGGTCCCGATACCAGACATACGAGGCCTTCGGCGTCCGGCACTGCGTCTCGAAGTCGACGTGGACCAGACCGAAGCGCTGACTGAACCCTTCTGACCACTCCAGGTTATCGATCAGCGACCATGTGTAGTAGCCGCGGATGTCGATGCCTTCGGCGACGGCCCGGGCGAGGGCGTCGAGGTGGGTGGCCATGAAGTCGATGCGGGGCTGGTCGGGGGTGGTGTCCCCTGCGACGGAGCAGCCGTTTTCGGTGATGGTGATGGGTGGGAGGGCCTCGCCGTACGAGTCGCGGAGGTGGAGGAGGAGTTGGGTGAGTGCGGAGGGGACAACGGGCCAGCCGAAGGCGGTGTGGGGGACGTCGGGGATGCCGACCAGGTCGAAGGGCAGGGCGGGGTCGGTGGGGGCGGCGACGCGGGTGGGGTTGTAGAAGTTGAGGCCGAGGCCGTCGAGGGCGGGGGTGTGGATGAGGTCGACGTCGCCGGGGCGGACGGCGCCGAAGATGTCGTCGGGAACGCCGAGGGCGGAGAGGTCGGGGTAGCGGCCGAGGAGGACGGGATCGGTGAACAGGCGGTTGTGCAGGACGTCGTAGGCCTGGGCGGCGGCAACGTCGCCAGCGGAGTCGGAGGCCGGCCAGACCGGGGTGAGGTTGTTGGAGAGCATCACCTCCAGGCCGCGCCCGTGGAGGATCGAGGCGGCGAGGCCATGGGCGAGGAGCTGGTGATGGGCCGCCGGGAGGGCCTCGAACATGAGGGTGCGGCCGGGGGCGTGGGTACCCAGGGCGTAGCCGAACACCGTGTGGACGAAGGGCTCATTGAGGGTGATCCAGGTGGGGACACGGTCGCCCAACCGGTCGGTGACGATCGCAGCGTACTCGGCGAAGCGGTACGCGGTGTCACGGTTGAGCCAACCGCCGTTGTCCTCCAGGCCCTGCGGGAGGTCCCAGTGGAAGAGGGTGGGTAGCGGGGCGATGTCCGCCTCCAGGAGGGCATCGACCAGGCGGTCATAGAAGGCCAGTCCGGCCGGGTTGACGGCACCCGCGCCGGTAGGCAGCACCCGGGGCCAGGAGACGGAGAAGCGGTAGCCGTCGAGGCCCAGGCCGCGCATCAGCTCGATATCCTCGGGGTAGCGATGGTAGTGATCGCAGGCCACTGCGCCGGTGTGGCCGTCGCGGACTGCGCCGGGGCGGGCCGCGAAGACGTCCCAGACGGAGGGTCCGCGGCCGTCCTCGTCCACCGCTCCCTCGATCTGGTAGGCCGCAGTCGCGGCACCCCAGCGGAACCCCGCCGGCAGGTCGAAACGATCCGACATCGTTGCCGCCCTTCAAAAAAACATGAGGTCAACTCATGTTAGTGACATGGCGGCGAAACGCCAGAGGTGCGAAGTCGCCATCGCTCGGAGGTTGCCGACCGCGACAATCAAGGCAACGCCGGCACCGGGAGCCCCAGGCCCACTGTCACCGAGCCCCTTGACCCCCAGCGGTCGAAAGGGCGTCCGGCCGGTGTCGATCAGTCCGAATCCCGCAGGTCAGGGCCTACCTCGTCCACCACGCATGACACCTGATGAAACCTCATAACGCCCAGTCCGTGAGAGGCGCGTGAGAGGCAGCGAGCGAGAGGAAGTTCAAGAGCGACTTGCCTCATACCCCCATTCAGGACATCGAGGACTCCGCCGACCAAGCCGTCCGTGCACTCGCTCGCGCACTCGACCGCGCGGCGGACACAGGCGCAGCCTCGCAGCGGCGAGTGACGAGGTTGTTCTTCGAGCGGCGTAGTCGCTTGTGGGTGGCCTCTGGGACCGTGCACTCCGGTCGCGCCGGTGCCGAGGCACCGGCGCGACCGGCACTGCGAGGCGTACGGGCGGCCGGCACGTGGGTGACGGGAGGTGCGCCGGGCCAGCATCCAGTTGAACCGAGCAGGGACGGGGTCGAGGCCGGTGGCGGCATCTGCCGGATGCGGTGAGGCTGGGAGCGTCGGCACGATCGGATCCTCGCCCGGCCACCATCCCAGCATCAGGCCGGCCCCCGGGTACCCCCGAGCGGCACGGCACGTGGACGAGGCCGCGGCCCTGATCAGCGGCGCTCGGAGTCAGAGTTTGAACATCGCGGTGTACGGCGGGGTGATGCGCTCCTGCTGCGATCCGAAGTCGACAAGTACCGCGATGTCGCCGTCGCCTTCGAGGCCGATGACCCGGCCGAGGCCGTAGCTGTCGTGAGTGACGCGGTCGCCTACGGCGAACCGCTTGGGTGGTGCCTCGACCCTGGCTTTGAAGGGACTGGTGGGCAGGTGCCGCCGGACTGCTGCTGATTTCGTCATTCCGTCCAGTATGCGCCGGGAACCGTGGGAGCGGGCCCTGTGGGAGGACTCCGATTCGGACGGGCCGGAATTCGAGTCGCGGCGTTCGTCGTCTCCGCTGTTGCCGATGGCGGCCGACGTGGTTGGCCGCCCGAAACCGGGCAGCCGTGGCGGAGTCCACGGGGCGACCTGTCCCGGGCCTGCCCGCGTCGCACTGCCGATGGAGCCGCCGACCCGGACAGGGGGTGCGGCCCTGCCTTCAATCAGCCCGTTTGCACGGTGTGTTGATGCTCCTGGCAGCCCGGGGCGGCGGCCCCGGGGGGAGGCTTCTGCGGAACCGGGGGTGAAATAGCCACCCGCGGCGGGCCTTGGCCTGCTAGAGTCGTCTTAGTTGCAGTAGTGGTTCCCATGAACTTTGTGTGCGCCTGCTGATGTATGGCGAGGGCGCATTTTTTGTTTCCCGGCTCTTCCCGGGTGGGTGCTCATCGCGGCGACTCGAAGCCCGCGCTGTGCGTGCTTCGGACAGCCCCTTGAAGGAGATTTCTTTATGGCTAATGGCACTGTGAAGTGGTTCAACTCGGAAAAGGGCTTCGGCTTCATCGAGCAGGAGGGTGGCGGTCCGGACGTGTTCGCCCACTACTCGAACATCAACGCCAACGGCTTCCGTGAGCTGCTCGAGGGCCAGAAGGTCGAGTTCGACGTCACGCAGGGCCAGAAGGGCCCGCAGGCCGAGAACATTCGTCCGCTGTAGTTTTTCTGCCACGGCACCCGCCCAGCAGCGAGGGGCCCGCACCGCGTACATGATGCCCGGTGCGGGCCCCTCGGCGTTGCGCCACGACGCACCCCCGGCCGTTCAGCCCCCTGGCTCCGCCACCGGCGGCCATCCCCACGCGAAACGCACAGCGCCGCGTCCGGATCGCCGCCCTGCCGTGACAGCTCACGGTTCGAGGTTCTTCGCTCCCGCCCGTTTCGGTGAGCGCCGACCGTAGGTGACATGCCGCACGGTTCTACCGTCCATGCTCCGCCCGCCCCACTTTCGGCCCGTTCCCTTGCGGTCTCCGCCAGCGCCCCGCTGCGGAGCCTTCCTCGCAACGTGCCACCTGAGGAAGGTCTCCCGCGTGGCCGTCGCGGACCTTGCCCGGCACGGCGGCGAAGGTGTCCCAGACAGAGGCGCCGCGGCCGTCCCCTGCCACCGCTCCCTCGATCTGGTAGGCGGCGGTGGCGACGCCCCAGGAGAAGCCGGCGGGAAACACGAGGCGGCTCTGCTGCGTCATTCGACTGCTCCTCGGAAGGGTTGCCCGACACCGAACCACTGACATGAGCGACACTCATGTTAGTGATTCGCGCGTGGAATGCCAGATGCGGCACAGTAGTTGCATGAAGGCGCGGACGGGTGGTCAGCGGGCCCCGGCGGGTACGGCGCGGCGCAGGCCGGTGCAGCAGCGCAGCCTCGAGCGGTACGAGCGGCTGCTCGACAACTGCGCGGGCCTGCTGGACGAGGTCGGGGCCGGCGCGCTCACCACCAAGGAGGTGGCCCAGCGCGCCGAGGTGCCGATCGGCACCCTCTACCAGTTCTTCTCCGGCAAGGAGAGCCTGCTCGCCGCCCTCGCCGAACGGAACCTGGACCGCTATCTCGACCGCCTCGCCCGCCGCCTGGACGCCGAGGCCCCGCAGGGTGTGGCCGGCTTCGTCGACCTGGCCGTCGAGGAGTTCGTCGCGATGAAACGCGCCGTCCCGGGCTTCTGCCAGGTCGACTTCGGTCTGGTGGAGCAGCGCCCGGCGGGCTTTCGTGACGATCTCCACCTGCTGGACGACGAGCTCGACAACAACGCCGCCGTGGCGCAGCGGCTGCGGGCCCTGGCGGGAGGACTGTTCGACACCCCGGGCTTCCCGGTCGCCCTGCGGGTGGCCATGGAGTGCGCCGACGCGGTACTCAAGCTGGCCTTCCGCAACGACCCGGACGGCGACCCGGCCCTGATCGCCGAGGCCAAGCGCCTGCTCCGCTGCTACCTGACCGACCACCTGCCCGCCTGACCCGGCCACCCACCTGACCGAGCCCACCCGCACTCACCTGCCTGACCCGCCACCCACCCGACCGGGCCACCCGCACTCACCCGCCTGCCTCGGCCGCCCGCACCGCACACCCCCCACGTGGCCCCGTACACGGCCCCCCGCCCCGCCCGGCACGACATTGCGGCCGCCCGGTTCACGCCGCACAGTGGAAGAGCGGAACGGCCGCCTGCCCCGCTGGTGGCACAGTGGTCGCCCGCCGGTACAGCCCGCACTCCCCAAGGAGCAGATCATGCATGCTGCGGTAGGTGACCAGCTCCACATCCACAGCAGGTCCGTCGGAATGACGGATCAGAAGGGCGAGATCATCGAGGTCCGCGGAGTCAACGGCGAACCCCCGTACGTGGTCCGCTTCGAGGACGGCCACACAGGCCTGATCTACCCGGGCCCCGACTGCAACGTCGAACCCGGGAAGCAGTCCGGCAGCCGTACGCTCGGGTAGCCACCGCCCGGGACACCGAGCACGCGGCCAGGAGCATGATCATGCCGGCGCCGCCTCTTCCGGGCCCCTTGGCCCACCTGGCTCCGCTGCTGGACGGCTACGGCTATCCGGCGGTCGGAGCTCTGGTCTTTCTGGACAACTGCGCCATCCCGGTACCGGGCCAGACGATCCTGGTGCTGGCCGCGGTGTACGCGGGCACCGGGCGGCTGAGCATCGCCGGGGTGACAGCGGTGGCCGTGCTGGCCGCCGTCGCCGGGCACGGCGTGGGCTATCTGATCGGCCGCACCGGCGGTCTCGCACTGCTGCACCGCTGGGGCCGCTATCTGCTGCTCACCGAGGAGCGGCTGGCCGAGGCCGACCGCTTCTTCGGCCGGCACGGTCCCAAGGTGGTGCTGGTGGCCCGCTTCATCGACGGTCTGCGGCAGACCGGCGGCATCATCTCGGGCGCCGCCGAGCTGCGGCCGCGCCGTTTCATGGTCGCCGACGTGGTCGGCGCGCTGCTCTGGGTCGGGGTCTGGGCCTCGGTCGGTTACGCCGCGGGCGCGGACATCGGCCCGCTCTACGCCAAGGCACTGCACTACCAGGGGGTCTTGCTGATCGTCCTGGTGCTGCTGGTGGTCGCCCTGGTGGTGGTGCGGATACTGCGCCGCCGTCACCGGTCCGGCGGTGGCGGACAGAGCGGCGACGGCGGCGACGGTGACTCGGAGCCCGCTCAGGGGCGCAGCGAGATCACCTCGAACGACGACGCGTAGGTGGTGCCGAGCCGGCTGCCGGCGGCCCGCCCGGCCGACTCCAGGAACTCCTCGGCAGCGGCCGTGCCGCCGTCGAGTGCCTCCAGGTAGGCCCCGTGGGCGAGCAGCGAGGCGACGCCCCGGTCGTGGAAACCGGTGGTGTCCACGGCGTGCCGGGCCTCGGGCGAGGCCGCGGCCCACACCTCGCGGACGCCGTTCCAGGGCGCCAGGCCCTCCTCGCCGAGCTCGGGGAAGATCCACCGGTTGCCCGCGTCCCGGACGGCGTCCAGGGTGGCCCGGCCGACCGCGATGTGGTCGGCCTGGTTGGGCATCGTGCCGCCGTAGGTGTCCCGGTAGTTGGTGGTCAGCACGATGTCCGGACGGTACTTGCGGACCGCGCGGGCGATGTCGCGGCGCAGCCCGACGCCGTACTCCACCACGCCGTCCGGGTGGCCGAGGAAGTCCACGTCGTCCACGCCGACCAGCGCGGCGGAGGCGATCTGCTCGGCCTCCCGGATCGGGCGGCAGTGCTCGGGCGCGAGCGAGTCGATGCCCGCCTCGCCGCTGGTGACCATGACGTAGCCGATCCGCTTGCCCTGGGAGGTCCAGCGGGCGACGGCGGCCGCGGCGCCGTACTCCATGTCGTCGGGGTGCGCCACCACGGCCAGGGCGCTCTGCCAGTCCTCGCGGAGCGGCTGGTACGGGGTCGGCGGGTGATCACTCATGCTGGGCGCGACCTCATTCGGCGATCTTGAAGGAGTAGTTGAAGTCGGTGTGGCCGACGTGACGCATCATGTTCAGCCAGAACGGCATCAGCATCTCGGTGGACCGGGCCGCGATGATCCCGCCGAGGTCGATGATCACCTCGCCGGACCAGCCGAACTGCTCCAGCACCGCCCTGACCCGGGCCTTGGCCTCCGGGTCCTCCCCGGCGATGAAGAGGTTGTGCGCTCCCGGCACCCGCCCGGGGTCGACCATCAGCGGCGCGCTGAGGGTGTTGAGCGCCTTCACCACCGCCGTGTCCGGGAACTCCCGCTGGATCCGCTCACCGATGCTGTCGGTGTTGACGGGGTCGAGGGTGACCCCGCCGTCGGGTGCGAAGACCACCGGGTTGGAGACGTCGATCAGGATCTTCCCGGCCAGCCGGTCGGCCCCGGCCAGGCGCAGGGCCCGGAGCGAGACCGTACCGGCGGTGGCGTTGACCAGCAGTTCACCGAAGCCGGCGGCGTCCGCGAAGGTCCCGGCGTGCCCGTAGGGGCCGGCCTGCCGGGCCCACTCGGTGGCCGCCGCGTTCTCCCCGCTACGGGAGCCGAGGGTGACCTCGTGTCCCAGCGAGACCAGTTTGGCCGCGAGGGTCCGGCCGACGGTGCCGGTGCCGATGATCCCGATCCGCAAGGTCCGTCTCCCGTTCCGTCTTCCGGCCGGGCACGATGCGCCCGTCGGCCCACGGTCGAACCCTAGCCTCCGTCCTGCCGAGCTGACATCACCTGGCGAGGATGTCGTCACATCCTCCCGGGCTACTCCACGGTGACGCTCTTGGCCAGGTTACGCGGCCTGTCCACGTCACGCTCCAGAGCCACGGCCGCGTGGTAGGCGAGCAGCTGGAGCGGGATGTTGAGCAGCAGCGGGTCCAACTCGGGCTGGCTCTTGGGGACCACGATGCAGTGGTCGGCGAGCCTGTCCTCGGGGACTCGGTGGCCGATGGCGAGGACACGGCCGGAGCGGGCCTTGATCTCACCGAGGGTGGTGAGGTTCTTGTCGAGCAGTTCGTCGTCGGGAACCAGTGCCACGGTGGGCAGTTCGGGGCTGATCAGGGCGAGCGGTCCGTGCTTGAGCTCGCTGGCGGGGTACGCCTCGGCGTGGATGTAGGAGATCTCCTTGAGCTTCTGCGCGCCCTCCCGGGCGACCGGGTAGCCGCGCACCCGGCCGATGAACATCATGCTCTCGGTGGGGCTGCTCGCGGTGCCGGCGAACTCGGCTGCCAGCTTGGCCACCAGCTCCTCCTGGTCGAGGATTTCGCGGATCTGGCCGGGCAGCGCCTTGAGGGCGTCCACGATCCGCCGGCCGTCGGCCGGGGAGAGGTCGTGGATCCGGCCGAAGTGCAGGGCGAGCAGCGCGAAGGCGATCACGGTGGAGGTGAAGGCCTTGGTGGAGGCGACCGAGATCTCGGGGCCGGCGTGCAGGTAGATGCCGCCGTCGCACTCGCGGGCGATGGCGCTGCCGACGGTGTTCACCACACCGAGCACCCGGCCGCCCTTGCGCTTGATCTCCTGGACGGCGGCCAGCGTGTCGTAGGTCTCGCCGGACTGGCTGACCGCGACGTAGAGGGTGTCGGCCTCGATGACGGGGTTGCGGTAGCGGAACTCGGAGGCGGGCTCGCTGTGGGCGGGGATGCGGGCGAGTTCCTCGATCAGCTGGGCGCCCATCTCGCCTGCGTAGTAGGCGGATCCGCAGCCGAGGATCTTCACCCGGCGGATCTCGCGCAGCTCCCGGGCGTCCAGGTTGAGGCCGCCGAGGTGGGCGGTGGCGAAGCGCTCGTCGAGGCGGCCGGAGAGGGTGCGCTCGACGGCGGCCGGCTGCTCGTGGATCTCCTTGAGCAGGAAGTGCTGGTAGCCGGCGGTGTCGTAGGAGCCGATCTCCCAGTCCACGGTGGAGGGTTGGTGGACGGTCGGGCGGGCGTCGGCGGTGAAGGTGTGGAAGCCGTCGGCGCGGACGGTGGCCAGTTCGCCGTCCTCCAGGTGCACCACCTGGCGGGTGTAGCGGACCAGGGCGGCGACGTCGGAGGCGACGAACATCTCCTTCTCGCCTATGCCGAGCACGATCGGGCTGCCGTTGCGGGCGACCACGATCCGGTCCGGGCGGGCGGAGTCGAGGACGGCGATGCCGTAGGTGCCCACGACGCGGCCGAGGGCGGCGCGGACGGCGTCCTCCAGCTCGCCGTCGTCGGTGAGGTGGGCGGCGACCAGGTGGGCCAGGACCTCGGTGTCCGTCTCGGAGGTGAAGGTGACGCCTTCGGCGGTCAGCCTGGCGCGCAGCTCGTCGGCGTTCTCGATGATGCCGTTGTGGACGACGGCGATCCGGCCCGCGCCGTCGACGTGCGGGTGCGCGTTGGCGTCGCTGGGCACGCCGTGGGTGGCCCAGCGGGTGTGGCCGATGCCGGCGGTCCCCTTGCCCCGCTGGTTCGAGTAGAAGTTCGCGGGTACGGCGGCGGCGAGGTCGGCGACCCGGCCCTTGACCTTGCAGACCTTCAGGGTGCCGCTCCGGCCGGCCACGGCCACCCCGGCGGAGTCGTAGCCCCGGTACTCCAACCGCTGCAGGCCCTCCAGGAGGAAGGTGGTCGCGTCCTTCGGGCCGATGTAGGCCACGATTCCGCACATAGGTGGTTACTCCTTGGTCAGGTGACGGGTCAGGGCTCAGCCGTAGACGATCCGGCGCAGCTGACGGGTGGACAGCTCGGGCGCCGCCACGCGACGGGCGGCCAGTTCGGCGCCGAGGCGGGCGAAGATCTTCTCGTTGGTCAGGCCCCGTGCCTGCAGCTCACCGTGGCGGCGGCGGACGTACTCCTCGGTGGGTTCGGAGAAGTACGCGAGCACCTCCGCGATCACTCGCGCGGCCTCGCCCGGACCGAGTGGAGTGGTGCGGGTGAGGTGGGCGAGCAGGTCTTCGTGAGGGTGCGGTGAGGCGGACACGGTTGGGGAGCCTATGCGGATGCCCGCCCATGATCCAAGATTTCTGCCCGAAATCGGGCAGATTCCCGGCCATTCGGTGATCGACCCGACCCTTGATCTGCTCAATATTTGAGCGTAGCGTCATCCTGCGTACACATATGGACACCGATAGACCTCTGGGACCCTTGGGAGTTCGGATGTGTGGGATAACGGGCTGGGTCGCGTTCGACCAGGACCTCACCACGGCGCGGGCCACCCTGGACGCGATGACCGCCACCATGACCTGCCGAGGTCCGGACGCGGGCGGCGTCCACCTGGAGCGGCACGCGGCGCTCGGCCACCGCAGGCTCGCGGTGATCGACATCGAGGGCGGCGCGCAGCCGATGACCGTCGAGGAGGACGGCCGGCTGCTCGCCGCCCTCACCTACAGCGGCGAGGTCTACAACCACCTTGAGTTACGAGCCGAGTTGGAGGCCGCGGGCCACCGGTTCCGCACCCGCAGCGACACCGAGGTGGTGCTGCACGCCTACCTCCGCTGGGGCCAGGACTTCGTCACCCGCCTGAACGGCATGTTCGCCTTCGCCATCTGGGACGCCCGCACCGAGGAACTGCTGCTGGTCCGCGACCGGATGGGCGTCAAGCCGCTCTACTACCAGC
The DNA here is from genome assembly GCF_051374625.1 of Kitasatospora sp. HPM-01-4. Lineage (NCBI taxonomy): Bacteria > Bacillati > Actinomycetota > Actinomycetes > Kitasatosporales > Streptomycetaceae > Kitasatospora > Kitasatospora sp. HPM-01-4. The sequence continues at coordinate 1,195,607 of NZ_JBPQGP010000005.1, forward strand.
GCACCGCCGACGGCGTGCTGTTCGGCTCCGAGCCGAAGGCGATCTTCGCGCACCCCTCGGTGCGGCCGTCGGTGGACCTCGACGGGCTGCGCGAGCTGCTCGGCAAGACCAAGACCCCCGGTCACGCGGTCTACCGCGGCATGGCCGAGGTGGAGCCCGGCCATGTGATCCGGGTCCGCCGCCAGGGCGTGACGGTCCAGCGCTACTGGGCACTTGAGGCCAGGGAGCACACCGACGACCTGGACACCACGGTCGCCACCGTCCGCGGGCTGCTGGACGACATCATCGAGCGGCAGCTGATCTCCGACGTGCCGCTGTGCACCCTGCTCTCCGGCGGCCTGGACTCCAGCGCCGTCACCGCGCTCGCCGCCCTGGCACTGCGCGCCGGCGGGCACGGCCCGGTGCACTCCTTCTCCGTCGACTTCGTCGGCCAGACCGAGAACTTCCACCCCGACGCGTTCCGCGCCACCCCCGACGGCCCGTACGCGAGAATGGTCGCCGAGCACGTCGGTGCCGACCACCGCACCATCGAGCTGGACAGCACCTCCCTCACCGACCTGACGCACCGCCACGCGGTGCTGCACGCCCGCGACCTGCCGGGCGGCTTCGGCGACCTGGACACCTCACTGCTGCTGCTCTTCCGGGCGGTCCGGCGGCACTCCACGGTCGCGCTCTCCGGCGAGTCGGCGGACGAGCTCTTCGGCGGGTACGCCTGGTTCCACGACCCGGCGGTCGTCGCCGCCGACGCCTTCCCCTGGATCGCCGCGATGGCCGAGCTCTCCGGTCCCTCCGGCCGTCCCGAGGACGGCCTGCTCTCCCCCGACCTGCTCACCCGGCTCGACCTGCCCGGCTACCAGGCCCAGCGCTACCGCGAGGCCCTGGCCGAGGTGCCCCACCTGGACCACGCCGACCCGTTCGAACGGCGGATGCGGGAGATCTGCTACCTCAACCTGACCCGCTTCGTGCGCCTCCTGCTGGACCGCAAGGACCGGATGAGCATGGCCACCGGCCTGGAGGTCCGGGTGCCCTTCTGCGACCACCGCCTGGTGGAGTACGTCTTCAACACCCCGTGGGCGATGAAGACCTTCGACGGACGGGAGAAGAGCCTGCTGCGCGCGGCCGTCCGGGACACCCTGCCCGCCGCGGTGGCCGACCGGGTGAAGAGCCCGTACCCGAGCACCCAGGACCCCGACTACCCGCGCGGACTGCGCAGCGAGCTCGCCGAGGTCGCCGCCGACCCGAAGGCGCCGATCCACGCGCTGCTCGACCCCGCGGCGCTGGCCGACACGGTCCGCCCGGGCAGCGACCCGCAGGCCAACCGGGCCGCCACCGAGCTGGCCCTGGGCCTGAACACCTGGCTGGCCGACTACGAGGTGGCGCTGGAGCTCTGAGGTGACCGGGGGCGGGCTCCCTCGTTGAACCGGAGCGGCCGCGCCGCCGACGACCCGGCCGGTCGGCGCGGCCGCTCCACCCGAATGGCTGTCACACCCGGCCGCCTTCTGGCCGATGGCTACAGGATGGGACGGAACCTGTCCAAGCGATCCGCCAGAGGACCAGAGCATGAAGCCGCGAACTTTCGCGATCATCACCGCCGTCCTGCTCGGGGTGCTCGGCCTGGGGGCGGCCCTGGTGACCCCATGGGCTCCCGGTACCGCCCCCGCGGCCGCGCCCGGACCGGGCGGCGCGGCGGCCACGCCCACCGGCGACCCCGCGGTGTGGACCCGCAGTACGCTGCGCAACAAGCTGATGGCCGAGATGAACGCCGCCGACCCCGGCGTCGCCCTGGCCGACCTGGACAGGATCACCAAGCAGCTCCCCTACACCGTCCGGTTCTGCCATCCCATCGCACACGAGCTCGGCCACGCCGCGGTCAGGCGCTACCACCAGGACTTCCAGAAGGTCCTCTCGTTCCCGCACGAAACCTGCGCGGCCGGCTATCTGCACGGCGCCGTGGAGGAGATGCTGGCCGGCTCCGCCGATCCGGAGGCCGACATCCTCACCCTCTGCGCCCCCGCCAACAAGGGCCCCTGCATCCACGGCATCGGCCACGGGACCATGTTCGTCACCAAGCAGGACGTCCCCGCCGCGCGGGCGCTGTGCGACAAGTTCCCCACCGACTCCAAGCGGATCACCTGCTCCGAGGGCCTGTTCATGCAGTTCTTCGCCCCGGACGAGGAGGACGAGAACGCCAAGGCCAACCTCCCCGCCGACAAGCTCGCCCAGCAGCCGCTCTACCCCTGCCCCGAGCAGCCTCCGCTGTTCCGCTCCGCCTGCTACTTCTACGCGCCGACCTACTTCCTCAGCTCGCACGACTGGCAGGACCACCCCGAGGTCTTCGCCGAGGCCCTCAAGTGGTGTCTGAACGCCCAGGCGAGCGGCGGCGCGGGCGACTGCAGCCGGGGCGTGGGCTCGCGCACCATGAAGTACAACCTGGACCGCGAGGACTGGGCCGCCAACCAGTGCGCCACCGCCGCCGACGCCTGGCAGCGCAAGGCCTGCACCCAGGGCCTGATGAGCTACTACACCGTCAACTACACCGACCCCGGCGCCCCGGCCCGCCTCTGCAAGAAGATCACCAACCCGGAGATCGCCGGCTACTGCCGCGGCGCCGGCGGCCTGTCCGGCACCCTGGACTGAGAGCCCCGCCGCCCGGCGCGGCGGGCGTGCGGAACCCCGCCCCGGTACGCCTCCCCGGGCAGCGCGAGCGGCAGGCTCCCCGCAGGCGTGCGGCCCCCCGGTCCAACAGCCGGGCCGGGAACGGCGCCTGGGACACCGCGCGATCACACGGGGGCTCCCCGCGTACGCGCTCCGCGGTCCGACGCGGTCGGTCACACCGCCCGACGCGGTCGTATGATCGGGCCCAGCCAGGTGCGCCAAGGATGCCGCGCCCCAGTACCGCCCACTGGAGCAGCAGCATGAGCGACGCCACCCCCGACGAGTTCCGCGATGCCGCCCGCGCCACCGCCGATCTGGTCGCCGACTACCTCGACGCCCTGCCCGGCCGCCCGGTGTGGCAGCCGATGGACCCGGCCGAGCGGGCCGCCCTGCTGGACGCGCCGCTGCCCGCCGAGGGCCGCCCGCTCGGCGAGCTGCCGGAGCTGATCGCCACCCGGGTGATGCCCGCCCCGATGGGCAACGGCCATCCCCGCTTCTTCGGGTGGGTCAACTCCGCCCCCGCACCCGCCGGAGTGCTCGCCACCCTGGCCGCGGCCGCGATGAACCCCAGCTCCGCCGGGGGCGACCACGCCGATGTCCACCTGGAGCGCGCCGTGGTCCGCTGGATCGCCGAGCTGGTCGGCTTCCCGCACCCTCCCGGCGGCGGCATCCTCACCTCCGGCACCTCGATGGCCACCGTCCTGTGCCTGGCCGCCGCCCGGAACCGCGCCGCCCGCCTGGCCGGCTGCGACCTGCGCGAAGAGGGCCTGGCCGCTCTGCCCCCGCTGGTCGGCTACAGCACCGCCGAGGTCCACTCCTGCGTCCGCAAGGCCTTCGAGCTGCTGGGTCTGGGCAGCCGCAACCTGCGCACCGTCGCCACCGGCCCCGACGGACGGCTCGACGTGGCCGCACTGCGCGCCGCCGTCGCCGGGGACCGGGCCGCCGGGCGGCTGCCGTTCCTGGTGGTCGCCTCCGCCGGAACCGTCGGCACCGGCGCCGTCGACCCCTTCGAGCCGATCGCCGACCTCTGCGCCGCCGAACGGCTCTGGCTGCACGTGGACGGGGCGTACGGCGCCTTCGGCGTCCTCGACCCCGCCATCGCGCACCGCTACGCGGGAATGGAGCGGGCCGACTCGCTCGCGCTGGACCCGCACAAGTGGCTCGGCGTGCCGGTGGACTGCGGCTGCGCCCTGGTCCGGCACACCGAGGAGCTGCGCGGCACCTTCAGCCTGGTGCCCTCCTATCTGCGGGACGAGGCGGCGGGCGCGCTCGGCTGGTTCTCCGAGTACGGGATGGAGCAGACCCGGCCGTTCCGCTCGCTCAAGGTCTGGGCCACCATCGCCCATCGCGGCCGGTCCGGGATCAGCTCCGACATCGCCCGCTGCACCGCGCTCGCCCGTCGCCTCGGCGAACTGGTCGAGGCCGACCGGCGGCTGGAACTGCTCGCCCCGGTGGAGACCTCCATCGTCGCCTTCCGCTACCGCCCGGCGGGAGCGGACGAACGCCTGGTGGACGCGGTCAACCGGGAGCTTCCGGCCGCCGTCCAGCTGCGCGGGCGGGCCTTTGTCACCGGCGCTGTCCTCCGGGGCCGCGAGATGCTGCGGGCCTGTCTGCTGAACGCCGCCGCCACCGAGGCCGATCTGGGCATCCTGCTGGACGAAGTACGGTCGGCGGGAACGGAACTGATGGAACGTCAGATAGGTTGACGGGCGGGATCGGACCCATCGCACACCGCCCGGAGGCGGGCGGAGACTTTTACCGACAGGTCACGGGGGATTCGTGATCGTGAAACACCGGCGGGACAGCATGACCGCATGGACTCCTCGGCACTCTCGACCCGGCAGCCCACCACCCACTCCCGCGCCCAGCGCCGTGCCGCCCGCGGCCACCGCTGGCGCAGGGACACCACGGAACTCGCCGCCGTCTTCACCGCCGTCGCCGCCGCCGACCTGGTCGCCGACGTGGTGGTGCACGGACACGACGGCCCGGTGCTGCTCTTCGCCTCGGCGGCCGCGCTGCTGGTCACCGCGGTCTGCCACGCCTGGTGGGCACACCGGCACCCGAACCCGCCACCCCCGCCCACGCCGGCATCGGACGTGGGCGGCGCACCGCCCGGGGAGGCTGCGGTGACCGGGCCGCTGAAGGACTTCGAGCACACCGCCCTCTGGCGGATCCGCACCACCGTGCCCGACTCACCCGGCAGTCTGGCCCGGGTCTCCACGGCGCTGGCCGGCCTCGGGGTGAACATCCTCTCGATGCAGGCCCACCCGCTGCCCGACGCCACGGTGGACGAGTTCCTCCTCCGGGCGCCGAGCGCGCTGGCCCGCACCGAGCTGGTCGCCGCCGTCGCCGCCGCCGGGGGCCACGACATCTGGACCGACCGGGCCGACGCCCACGACCTGGTGGACGCACCGACCCACGTCCTGGCACTGGCCACCCGGACCGCGCTGGACGCCGCCGAGCTGCCGGTCGCGCTGCGGCAGTTGCTCGGCCACTGCACGATCCGCCAGTACCCGGGCGGCGGGCAGCGGGCGGCGGCCGGGATCGACGGCCATGCGATGCGGCTGCCCGTACCCTCCGGCGACCTGATCGAGCTGACCAGGCCGCATCTGCCGTTCACCCCGACCGAGTTCGCCCGCGCCCAGGCACTGGTCGAGCTGGACAGCCTGCTCGGACCGCGCGTTCCCAGGGTCGAGGCCCGCCTCAGCCTTCCCGCCGGCACCGATCTGACGGTCCGGCGGGCGGACGCCGGCGACAAGGCCGCCGCGCTGGCGATGCACCACCGCTGCTCCGACGAGTCGCTGCGCAGGCGCTACCACGGCCCGGTGGCCGACGCCGACCGCTACCTGGACCACCTGCTCGACCCCCGGCACGGCCAGACCCTGGCGGTGGAGGCCGGGGACGGCCGGATCGTCGCACTGGCCCACCTGATGTGGGACGACGACAGTGCGGAGGTGGCCCTGCTGATCGAGGACGACTGGCAGCGGCGCGGGCTCGGCGTGGACCTGCTGCGGCGGATGGCCGCGCTGGCCCTGGAGAGCGGGATCCAGACGGTCTACGCCGTCACGCACGCCTCCAACACCGGCTTGATCTCCACCATGCGCAGACTGGCCGCACCGCTCGACTACCAGGTCGAGGACGGCACCCTGGTGATCACCGCTCACCTCGCCGAGGCCGCCGAGCCCCTCCCGACCCCCTGGGCCACCGGCCCGGGCCGTTAGGGCGTGTCCGGCGGGCTCCAAGGACGAACAGGACATTCTCCGGGCGGCGAGGCGGTACTTCAGGGGCGCGGGGCTCCTCGTCAGAGGCTCGAAGCGGAAGCGACCGGGCCGCACGCACGGCTCCCGGGGCACCTCGCAGCGCGTGCTCTCCCGGTGGGGGGTGCTGCCGGCGGGCCCGGTGCGACCGGGGGCCATCCGCTTCGCGTAGCTCCCGGCACCCCTGACGGTTCACCCCTGGTTTCCTTGCCGTTGAGGGATTCCGCCCTGCCTCCGCGATGCCTTGGCAGAGGCTGCTGCCGAGGCCCCGTCAGGGCGCCGTCGGGGCAACCGAGGCAGGCCAGGCGGGGTCCGGGGCTCGGAGGTGGGCTGCGGAGTGGGTAGGCTGGGCCCGTCCCCGCCGCCCGACGGTCCCCTGCACGACCAGGGCGGTGCCGCAGCAAGGAGGAACCACTGAGCATGGCAGGCACCGATTCGGAGGCCACGGCCGCACGCGAAGCCTCACTGCCCCCCCGCGCCAAGCTCGCCGTAACGGCAGGCAAGGTGGCCGCTGCCCTCTCCCAGAAGGCAGGCCGAGGCAGTGGCTCGGTGATCGGCGGAAAGGTCGCCCTCAAGCTCGACCCCGATCTGCTCGCCACCCTGGCCGAGCACCTCGACGTGGTCCTGGTCAGCGCCACCAACGGCAAGACCACCACCACCCGACTGATCGCCGAGGCCCTGCGGGCCGCGGGCCCGGTGGTCTCCAACGCGCTGGGCGCCAACATGCCCGCCGGTATCACCGCCGCGCTGGCGGGTGGCTCGGACGCCAGGTTCGGCGTGATCGAGGTCGACGAGAAGTACCTGGCCGGGGTCGCCCGCGACACCCGTCCCAAGGCGATAGCTCTGCTGAACCTCTCCCGTGACCAGCTGGACCGGGCGGCCGAGACCCGGATGATGGCCGAGAAGTGGCGCGAGGGCCTCAAGGACACCGACGCGGTGATCATCGCCAACGCGGACGACCCGCTGGTGACCTGGGCCGCCTCCTCCTGCCGCAAGGTGGTCTGGGTGGCCGCCGGTCAGGCGTGGAAGGAGGACGCCTGGTCCTGCCCGTCCTGCGGTGGTGTGATGCAGCGCCCCGGCGACGACTGGTTCTGCCAGGACTGCGGTTTCCGCCGTCCGCAGCCGCACTGGGCGCTCCAGGGCACCCATGTCATCGACCCGCAGCGCGGTGCCTGGCCGATCCAGCTCCAGCTGCCCGGCCGGGCCAACCTGGCCAACGCCACCAGCTCGGCCGCCGTGGCCGCCGTGTTCGGTGTGGCCCCGCAGGTCGCCCTGCAGCGGATGCAGTCGGTGGCGGCGGTCGCCGGCCGTTACGACGTGGTCTCCTACCAGGGCCGCGACATCCGCCTGCTGCTGGCCAAGAACCCGGCCGGCTGGCTGGAGACCTTCTCGCTGATCGACGGCCCGCCGGCGCCGGTGATCCTCTCGGTGAACGCGATGGACGCGGACGGCACCGACACCTCCTGGCTCTGGGACGTGGACTACGAGCGCCTGTCCGGCCACCCGATCTTCGTGATGGGGCAGCGCAAGCTCGACCTGGCGGTCCGCCTGGAGGTCGCGGGCCTGCAGTTCCAGGTGGTCGACTCGCTGGACGAGGCCGTACAGGCGGCGCCGCCCGGACGGATCGAGGCGATCGCGAACTACACGGCGTTCCAGCAGCTGCGCAAGGCGGTGGCCAACTGATGTCCTACCCCACCGGTCACCCTCAGCAGTACCCCCCGCAGCAGCCCGCGCCGGGCTACAGCCCGCAGCAGCAGCAGCCGCAGCAGCAGTACGGCCAGCCCGCGCCGCAGGGCTACAGCCCGCAGCAGCAGCCCGCGCCGCACCAGTACCAGCAGCCCGCGCCCCAGGGCTTCGACCCGCAGCAGCCCGCGCCGCAGCAGTACGGAAGGTCTCCCCGGATGAGCGAGAGCAACCTGCGCCTGGTCTGGGTCTACCCCGACCTGCTCAGCACCTACGGCGACCGGGGCAACGCCCTGGTGGTGGAGCGCCGGGCCCGCCAGCGCGGTCTCGGGGTGCAGCGCATCGACGTCCGGTCCGACCAGGCCGTGCCGACCAGCGGTGACATCTACCTGATCGGCGGTGGCGAGGACCGCCCGCAGCGGCTCGCGGCCGAGCGGCTGCGCAACGACTCCGGGCTGGTCCGGGCCGCCGAGAACGGCGCGATCATCTTCGCGGTCTGCGCCGGGTACCAGATCCTCGGCCACGAGTTCATCAACGACCTCGGCGAGCGCGAGGCGGGCCTGGGCCTGCTGGACGTCTGGACCGCCCGTGGCGAGGGCGCCCGCTGCGTCGGCGACGTGCTCGGCGAGGTGGACCCGCGCCTGGGCCTGCCGCAGCTGACCGGCTTCGAGAACCACCAGGGTGTCACCCACCTCGGCCAGGGCGTCTCCCCCTTCGCGAACGTCCAGGTCGGCCGGGGCAACGGCACCGGCGACGGCACCGAGGGCGCCTGGCGGGACACCGTCTTCGGCACCTACATGCACGGTCCGGTGATGGCCCGCAACCCGCTGATCGCCGACATGCTGATCAAGCTGGCGCTGGATGTCAGCGCCCTGCCGCCGGCCGACACCACCTGGTACGACGCGCTGCGCACCGAGCGGATCGCCGCCGCCCGCCAGCCCTCCTGATCTCCCCGTACCAGGAGAGCGCCGCGATCGGCGCTTGGGCCCGGACTGACCGGATAGCGGTCACTCGGTGCCCAAGCGCCGGCATATGTACGACAATGCAGCCGTACGACATTGAGCTCGGCACCGTTAGGCTCTTCATACAGTCTTCTGGGCGCACACCCTCCTCGGCGCCCAGCGCAGTTCTCTGCGGGTGCGCCGACGGCGCCGCTCCCGCATCGGCGCCTGCCCGGCCGGACGCAGGAACCGTATGCTGCTCTCTGACCTGATTCGACCGCTTGTGTCCGATTCGGGCGACAAGTCCGGCCGTCCGGTTCTTCCTCCCCGCCTGACGGCTGGGAGGTGCCCCCAGGGGAGTTGCAAAGCAATGCGTATTGGTGTGCTGACCAGCGGCGGTGACTGCCCCGGCCTGAACGCCGTGATCCGTTCCGTGGTCCACCGGGGGGTGGTCGACCACGGCGACGAGATCATCGGCTTCCAGGACGGCTGGCGCGGACTGCTGGAAGGGGTCCACCGTCCCCTGACCCTCGACTCGGTGAGCGGCATCCTCGCCCAGGGCGGCACCATCCTGGGCTCCTCGCGGGTCCAGCCGAGCCACCTGCGGGACGGCGTGGAGCGCGCCAAGAAGTACTGCCTGGACCTCGGCATCGACGCGATCATCCCGATCGGCGGCGAGGGCACCCTGAAGGCCGCCAAGCTGATGAGCGACGCCGGCCTGCCCGTGGTCGGGGTGCCCAAGACCATCGACAACGACATCGCCTGCACCGATGTCACCTTCGGCTTCGACACCGCCGTCTCGGTCGCCACCGAGGCCCTGGACCGGCTGAAGACCACCGCCGAGTCGCACCAGCGGGTCATGGTGGTCGAGGTCATGGGCCGCCACACCGGGTGGATCGCGCTCAACGCCGGCATGGCCGCCGGTGCGCACGCGATCGTGGTCCCGGAGCGCCCGTTCCACATCGACAAGCTGACCGAGGTGGTCCGCGAACGCTTCGACCGGCAGAAGAAGTTCGCCATCGTGGTCTGCGCCGAGGGCGCCAAGCCCGAGCCCGGCACCATGCACTGGGAGGAGGGCAGCAAGGACATCTACGGCCACGAGCGCTTCACCGGCATCGCCACCCAGCTCTCCCGCGAGCTGGAGCACCGCCTGGGCAAGGAGGCCCGCCCGGTGATCCTCGGCCACACCCAGCGCGGCGGCACCCCCACCGCCTACGACCGCGTGCTCGCCACCCGCTTCGGCTGGCACGCCGTCGAGGCCGCCCACAAGGGTGCCTTCGGACACATCACCGCACTGCAGGGCACCGAGATCAAGCTGGTCCCGCTGGCGGACGCGGTCGCCGAGCTGAAGACCGTCCCGGCCGACCGCTACATCGAGGCCGAGACCGTCATCTGAGCCACACCGGCCCTCCCCCGGCGGCCGGCCATCCCCCCGATCACGGGACGGATGGCCGGCCGCCGGCTTTCCACGGGCCGGCGGCATCCCGGCGTCAGTACGCGATCCCTCGTGACCAGCAGCTCAGTTGACGCCACGTCAGCTCACTTCGGAGCACTGCTAGGCTGGCCGCGCACGGGTACCACCGCCGCCCCGCCGGCATACCGCCCCGAGACCGGTCCGGCGTACCGGACAGGCCGAGCACGCTGGAGTCCGATGGCCGACGCCGACGCCTACTTCGAGCCCGTCAAGACCCCGGACGGTGCCGCCTACCGCCCCACCGGCCACACCCAGGGGCCGTGGAGCCCCGACTTCCAGCACTTCGGGCCGCCCGGGGCGCTGCTCGCCCGGGAGTTGGAGCGGTGCGCGGGCGACGACCTGCCGCTGTCCCGGATATCGTTCGACATCCTCGGGCCGGTGCCGCTGCGGCCGCTGACGGTCCGCGCCAAGGTCGAGCGGCCGGGGCGGCGGGTCCGCCTGGCGCGTGCCGAACTCCTCGCCGAGGGAAGGACGGTGGCCGTCGCCGCCGGGTGGGGCGTACTGCCCGCACCCGAGGACGTACCGGTGGGCACCGATGACGTGAAACCGCTGCCTGGGCCCGGGGCTCCGATGGCACCGGCCGAAGCTCCGGACCACTGGCGCTGCGGATTCCTGGAGTCGGTCGACTGGTCCTTCGTCCACGGCGGTTACGGACTGCCCGGCCCGGCGGCGGTCTGGCTGCGCCCCCGCTTCCCGCTGCTGCCGGACGAGCCGATGTCGCCGACCCAGCGGACCGTGCTGTGCGCGGACTCGGCGAACGGGGTCAGCGCCGTACTGGACATCCGCCGGTACGCCTTCGTACCACCGGAGTTGACCCTCCATCTGCTGCGCCCGGCGAGCGGGGAGTGGCTCCGCCTGGACGCGGACACCGAGATCGGCCCCGGCCACGCCGGCCTGACCACCGCCACGCTCCACGACGAGCACGGCCTGGTCGCCCGCTCCGCCCAGAGCCTGCTGGTCCACCACCGCTGAGGGGGCCGCAGAGTCGGTACGGCCCGGGCGGCCGGCTCCGGGCTCGGCCGCCCGCCGGGCCCGTGCGGTCAGCCGATACTGTGAGCGGACTTCACGTCGAGAGGTTCCGTCCACATGGCCAAGACACCAGCCGAACCGCGCGCCCGGGCGCGGAAGGCACTGCTGCGACTGACCGGGGTGAGCCGCTCCTACGGCGAACGGGAGGTCCTGCACCCGGTGGACCTGGAGCTGGTGGCGGGCGAGTGCGTCGCGCTGCTCGGCCACAACGGCTCGGGCAAGACCACCCTGCTGCGGATCGCGGCCGGGCGTGATCTGCCGAGCAAGGGCACGGTGCGCTTCGACGGGCTCGCGATGGACGAGAACGACCCCCGGGTCCGGGCCAGGGTCGCCATGGTCGGCGACACCGTGGCCTGCTACCCCGACCTCACGGTGCGCGAGCACCTGCTGCTGGTCGCCACCGCCCACGGGGTCGCCGACTCCCGGGAGTGGGTGGAGCAGGTGCTGGCCGACCGGATGCTCACCGAGCGGGCCGACGCCCTGCCCTCGGCGCTCTCCTCCGGTCAGCTGCAGGCGCTGCTGCTGGCCTGCGCCCTGGTCCGGCCGCGCGACCTGCTGCTGCTGGACGAGCCGGAGCAGCGGCTGGACCCCGAGGCCCGCCGGCGGCTCGCGGAACTGCTGCGGGCCGAGCTCGCGGACGGTGTGGCGGTGCTGCTGGTGACCCACCACACCGACCTCGCCCGGGAGGTCGCCGACCGGGTGGTGGTACTGGAGGAGGGCCGGATCATCTCCCAGGGCCCGCCCGAGAAGGTGCTCGAAAGCCCCGGCTCCCGCTCGGCGGCCGCCCGGTGACCGGCTCCGACCTGGCCGCCGCCCCTCCCGACGACCCGGCGGACGACTCCCCCGCCGAGTGGACGGCCGACGACGACTGGACCGACGAGGCGCTCGCGCTGCTGCGCGCGATGCGCGCCCCGCACCGCCGGCAGCGGGCCGGCCAGATCGGCTACGCGGTCTACTGCGTCCTGCTGATCCTGGTGGTCTGGGGAGCCGTCCCCAGCCTCGGGATGTTCCTCCAGGCCTCGATGGGCACCGACTACACCGCCCACGGAGCCGCGCTGCTCGCCGCCATGCCCGGCGGTATCGCCGCCGTCGGGCTGGCCACCGTCCTGCTGGTGCTCCGCGACGGGCTGTGGCGTGGGCCGGTCGTGCCGCCCCGGGCGACCGCCGACTGGCTGCTCGCCCACCCGGTCCGGCCGCGCCCGGTGCTCCGGCCCTGGTTCTGGCTGTCCTGCGCGCTGGCCCTGTTCCCCGGACTGGTGACGGCCTGCGGCGGCATGGTCGCGCTGGGACTGACCGCACGGGTCCCGCTGCTCGCCGGACTCGGCTGGTGCCTGCTGGGCGGGGTCTGCCTGCCGCTGCTGGCCATCTGCGCCGGGCTGCTGGTGGAGCGCAGCGACGCTGCCGCCCGCTGGGTGCGCCGGCTCACCCCGTACGCCATGGTGCTGGTGATAGCGCTCGGCGTGCAGAGCGCGCTGGCCGCCGCCGGGCACCCGGTCCACTGGCTGGAGCGGCTGGAGCTGTGGTCGGGCCCGTGGGGCTGGGCCGGGATCGCCGCGCTGGCGCCGACCCGGGCCGCCGTACCCGGTTCCTGGGTGGCCGCCGGGCTGCTGGTCGTGCCCACGGTGGTCTGCCTGGTGCTCGCCGACCGGGCCGCCGCGACCGTCCCGCTGCACCGGCTGCGCGAGCGGGCCCGGGCCGCGGCCGGAGTGCTGGCCGCGCTGCGGACGATCGAGCTGCGCGCGGCGCGGCTGGCGGTGACCGAGGCCTCGGGCGGGGAGCGCCGCTTCCGCGTCCGGCTGCCCGCACCGCGCCGGGCCTGGCTGGTGGTGCCGTGGCGGGACACGCTCGCGCTGCTCCGCTCCCCCGCCCGGCTGGGCCGGGCCGTGGTGCTCACGGTCCCGGCACTGCTGTGCGCCGTACTCGCCCACGGGCAGCGCGGGGTACCGTCCCTGGCGGCCACCGCGGTGGCCCTGGTCTTCGGCTACCTGGCCGTCGCCCAGCTCCTCGAGCCCGCCCGGATCGAGACGGACGACATCCGCCGGGCCTCCTGGTCCCCCTACCCCGTGTCCGGGCTGATGCTGCGGCACGCGATCGTACCGACGCTGCTCGGCGTGGCGGCGGGGCTGGCCTGCGCGCCGGTACTGCTGGCGGCCGGCGCCGGTCCGGTGGTCTGGCTCGCGCCCGCCGTGGTGCCGGCCCTGGTCGGGGCGGGGCTGGTGAACGCCTGCCGCGGCGCGATCCGCCGGGACCTCGCGTACTCGCCGAGGCAGGGAGCCGCCGGCGGGACGGGTCCCGCCGTGTTCGCCGCCTGGTACACGGCCGGTCCGGCGGTGACGGTGCTGGTACTGACCGTGCCGTTCGCGACGGCGCTGCGCGGCACGGCCGCGGCCCAGATCACGATCGCCGTCCTGTGGGCACTGGTGCTGGCGGCGGGGCTGCTGCGCTGGGCATGGGGCAGGGCGCGGGCACTGCCCGGGCAGTCGCGCCCGGACGGCACCTGAGCCTTCCCGGCCAGCGCCGAGCCTCCGGCGGGCACCGCGGTCCCCGGCGTCGCCGCAGCGGCCTCGCCGTAGCGGTGCCCGGCGCCGGGACCGGGGGTCGGCTGCGGCCGGAGCGTAAGGCACGCCTAGGCTAGGGGCCGAAGAAATCGGACGAACCGGACCTCTGATCAGGCCGGCGCGGCCGGATGGACGGACGAGGGAAAGCAGGACGCGCCCATGGGCGACGGCATGACAGGGATGCACCATCACCACGGGGGCATGGGCACGCTCGGGCCGTTCACCCTCGACAACGTGCTGGGCTGGTCGCCGGACTGGCCGTTCCTGATCGGCGGGCTGCTGGCACTCGCGCTGTACGGCACCGGCGTGGTCCGGCTGGCCCGGCGCGGCGACCACTGGCCGATCGGCCGCACGGTGGCCTGGGCGGCCGGTATCGGCTCGATCCTGCTGGTCACCAACACCAAGCTGAACGACTACGGCATGGCGCTGTTCAGCGCGCACATGATCCAGCACATGGTGCTCTCCATGCTCTCCCCCATCCTGCTGCTGCTGGGCGGGCCGATCACGCTGGCGCTGCGCTCGCTGCGCCCGGCCCGCAAGGGCAGCGGGCGGGGGCCGCGCGAACTGCTGGTGGCACTGCTGCACAGCCGGTACATCCGGGTGGTCTCGCACGCGGCGTTCACCATCCCGATGTTCATCGCCAGCCTCTACGCCCTGTACTTCACCCCGCTCTTCGACTACCTGATGCAGTACCGCCTCGGGCACATCGCGATGATGGTGCACTTCCTGGCGGTCGGGATGTTCTTCTTCTGGCCGATCATGGGCGTGGACCCGGGGCCGCACCGCCCCGGCTTCGTGATGCGGATCATCGAGCTGTTCATGGGAATGCCGTTCCACGCCTTCTTCGGTGTGGCGGTGATGATGGCCAGCCACCCGCTGGTCACCACCTTCACCACCGAGGGGGCGCCGCCCGGCACCGACCTGCTAGCCGACCAGAAGCTCGCGGGCGGTATCACCTGGGCCTTCGGTGAGATCCCGACCGCGGTCGTGCTGATCGCGCTGACCCTGCAGTGGGCCAAGTCCGAGGAGCGGCAGGCACGCCGCCGCGACCGGGCCGCCGACCGCGACGGCGACGCCGAGCTGGTCGCGTACAACGCCTACCTCGCCTCGCTGGACCGGCGCGGCGGCAAGCCCGCCACCGACGCGGGCTGAGCCCGGCACACCTTCGAAGCCCCGCCCCCAAAACCGCCGAACCGGCGGCCGGGGGCGGGGTTTCGCGTCTTCGGGGAGTACCTCACACTGGTCCTGACCGATGATCAGTTCTCCGGAGGTTCGCCGCGATGCCCGCCCGTTTCAAGGACCTGTGCCTGGACGCCAACGACCACCACGCGCTCGCCGACTGGTGGTGCACCGCCATCGGGTACGTCCGCCGCCCCGGCAGCTACCAGCCCTCCGAGTCCGTTCCGATCGAGGACCCGGCCGGCGCGGGCCCGCTGATCTGGGTCAACCCGGTCGCGGAGCCCAAGGCCGTCAAGAACCGGGTGCACCTGGACGTCTTCGGCGACACCGCGGAACTCGTCTCCCTCGGGGCCACGCTGCTCCGCGAGCGCGGCGGCGACATCGAGTGGGACGTCCTGGCGGACCCCGAGGGCAACGAGTTCTGCGTCTTCACTCCGCGCGACTGAGCGCTCCGCCGAAGGCCGGGTACCCGGGCAGCGGCGGCACCTGCCAGAGGTCCGTGAACTTCCCGAGCAGCAGCCGCATGGTCTGGGCGAAGGCCGGGAGCTCCGTCAGTGTGGCGGCCAACTCCCAGCGGTGCAGCAGCAGTTGGCGCCGGGTGGGGACCGGGCGGCGGGTCCGGTGCAGCGGAGCGTCCTGCTCGATCGCGCGGGGCAGGACGGGGACGGTCCCGTGCACCGTCCACACGGCGACGGCCTGCCGCAGACCGCGCTGCCAGACCGCGTCCTCCGCGAGCTGCGGGTATACCGGCACCAGCCGCGCGCGGAAGGTCTGTTCGACCCGCTCGGCCAGATCGGAGGGCAGCCGGAACACGCACCAGCAGGTCGAGAACGGCATCCGGCAGTACGCGGCAGTGAGGAACACCGACTCGAATCCGGCCCCCTCGAAGTCGATCAGGCGCAGCCCGTCGGCGGTGAGCAGGTTGTTGTCCGGGCAGGTGTCGCCGGGGGTGAACGCCTGCGGGTGGCCGCTCCGGACGGCGGTGTCGAGCCGTGCCAGCTCCGCCGCCAGTTCCGGCGGTGCCGGGATGCCCGCCTCTTCGAGGAGGGTGAGCAGTCTGGCGCCGACCCGCTCGAACCACGGCTCCGCCTCCCAGGAGGGCAGGCCGCGGCCGAACCGGTCATGGAGCCCGGCGAGTTCCTCCCGGTGGGGCACCGAGGCGGCCGCCAGCCCTCCGAGCGCGTCGGCCCAGGCGAGCAGTCCGGCCTCGGCGGCCTTCGGGTCGTCCCCGAGCAGGACGTCCGCCAGGGTCGGCACCTGGCCGAGGTCGGCCACCACCACCAGGGGGAACTCCGGGTCCACGCCGAGGAGTCGGGGCCCGGCGAGAGGGAGCGAGAGTCCGGCCGCCTCGGCGGCGAAGCATCGCAGCGCCTCGGTCTCGGACGTGTACGCCTTCACGACCACGCTGCCGCCGGCGGCCGTCCGGCAGCGCAGTACGGTACTGCGGGAGCTGCCGCCGAGGTCGACGGGGTCGAAGAGAGCGGTTCCGACGGCCGCACCCGCGGCTTCGAGGATGGTTTCCATCGCACCATCATCTCGGCTCCCCGATCGGTGACTTGAGGGCGACCGGCCGACCGCCGGGGTATATCTTGATATCGAGATACCTGGCCCCGGGAGCAACACAGGAGCACACCATGCCCATCGACTTCCACAGCGAGAACAACCGCCTGACCTACACCCGGCGCCGGGCCGGAGCGGACTGGGCGGCGGCGATCCGCTCCGCCGTGGCACCGCGGGGGCGACGGGTGGCCGACATCGGGTGCGGCGGCGGGGTCTACTGCGCGGCCTGGCTGGAGCTCGGAGCCGGATCCGTCGTGGGGGTGGACTTCTCGGCCGCCATGATCTCGGCGGCGCGCGAACACTGCGCCGGTCTCGACGACCTGATGTTCCGCCAGGGCGGCGCCGACGACACCGGCCTGCCGGACGGCAGCGTGGACATCGTCTTCGAGCGAGCCCTGGTGCACCACCTGGACGATCCGGCGGCGGCGTTCCGGGAGGCCCGCCGGGTGCTGTCACCGGGCGGGACCCTGATCGTGCAGGACCGGACGATCGAGGACGTCCGCCGCCCCGGCTCCGAGAGCCATCTGCGCGGCTGGTTCTTCGAGCTCTTCCCGGCCCTGCTCGACGTCGAGGCCGCCCGCCGGCCCTCCGGGCCCGGGATCGAGGCGGCGATGCGGGCCGCCGGCTTCGACCGCGTCCACTCGCTCGAACTGGCCGAGCTCCGCCGGGAGTACACCGGCCCCGAGGAGGTCAGGGCCGACCTGCTGGCCCGCACCGGCCGCTCGATCCTGCACGAGCTGTCCGATGCCCAACTGGCCGAGCTGGCCGACCACATCACCGCCCGCCTGCCCCAGGGCCCGATCCGCGAGCGGGACCACTGGACGATCTGGGTGGCCACCACCTGACCGCTGCGCCGGGTGGCCCCCGGCACCACGGTGGGCCACCGGGCGGATCCCTTCGGTGAGCGGCCCGAGGCCGTCTCCCGCTCCCCCGCGGCTCCCGCCGGCCGCAGCGCGCGGGATCGGGCCCGGGCTGGTGTGCTGGTTCTTGGGAAGGCGTAGTGCCAGCACCCGGGAGTGATAGCTGATGAACACCTATCGAGTCGCACAGGTCGCCGCTGCCGACCAGCCGTTCGAGATCGTCGAGCGTGAGGTGGAGCGGCCGGGCCCCGGCCAGGTACGGATCGCCGTGGAGGCCTGCGGGGTCTGCCACAGCGACGCCATGTTCGTCAACGCGGCGTTGCCGGGCGTCCGGTTCCCGGTGGTGCCGGGCCATGAGATCGCCGGGCACGTCGAGGAGCTCGGCGAGGGGACGCAGGAGCAGTGGCAGCAGGGCGACCGGGTCGCGGTGGGCTGGTTCGGCGGCAGCTGCCACCACTGCACTCCCTGTCGGCAGGGCGACTTCATCGTGTGCGAGAACCTGAAGGTCCCCGGCTGGACCTACGACGGCGGCTTCGCCGAGAAGGTGATCGCCCCCGCCGACGCCCTGGCCCGGATTCCCGACGGGATCGCGGCCACCGACGCCGGCCCCATGGCCTGCGCGGGCGTGACCACGTTCAACGGACTGCGCCGCAGCCCCGCCCGGCCGGGCGACCTGGTCGCGGTGCTCGGCCTCGGCGGCCTGGGCCACCTGGGCGTGCGGTACGCGGTCGCCATGGGCTTCGAGACCGTGGCCATCGCCCGCGGCGCCGGCAAGGCCGACTTCGCCAAGCAGCTCGGCGCGCACCACTACATCGACAGCACGGCGGACACCCCCGTCGCGGAGGCCCTGCAGTCCCTCGGCGGCGCCAGGGCCGTCCTGGCCACCGCCGCCAACTCCGACGCCATCACCGCGACCGTGGACGGACTGACCCACCGCGGCGAGCTGATCGTCATCGGCGCGACCGCCGACGCGCTGGGAATCAACCCGGCCCAGCTCATCATGCGCGCCAGGACCGTCCGCGGGCACGCGTCCGGTACCGCCCAGGACATCCAGGACACCATGGCCTTCAGCGTCCTGCACGACATCCACCCGATGATCGAGACCAGGCCGCTGGACCAGGCCGCCGAGGCCTACCAGAAGATGCTGTCCGGCACCGCGCGCTTCCGGATGGTGCTGACCACCGGCTGACCTCGCACCTCCGCCCGCGCCGGACCGTGCGGTCCCGCTACACGAGTGGTGGTGATGGCCCCGTCACCCGTCCGTGTGGAGGGGCAGGTGAGGGGCTTGTTCGAGGAAGGTGTCGAGCACGCCGTCGGCGATCTTGACGGGGCCTTGGGGACGGGTGGCGCCCGGCAGGGTGTGCTGGCCGGCGGCCTGTCCGGCGTGGTCGCGGGAGCGGGAGAAGAGCTGCTCGGCGCGGGCCGTGTCACCGTCGAGGCGGGCTAGCAGGGCGTCACTGGTGTCGGTCAGGGCCTGTCCCCACAGGGCGAGGGCGTCCAGCCAGGGTTTCGCCTCGGCCGCCAGGCCCGCATCGGGCACATGGGCGCGGATCTGCTGAGGGGCGGCGGCCATGGAGCGGGCGTAGCGGCCCAGTTCCTGTGCGGCCTGCTGTTGGCGGCCGGCCTTCCAGTCGGCCTGGAAGCGGTTGATGCGGGCCTGCAGTCCGGGGGCTTGGGGTTGCCAGGGAGTACCGTCCCAGCTGGGGGCGAGGTGCTGGGTGTCGAAGAAGAGGGCCAGGGCGTCGGTGGTGGATGGATCACCTGCGGCGAGGTAGCGGGCGGCGGCCCGGAGGCTGGCCTCGGGGGTGTAGGCGCGGGTGTTCCAGGCGTAGTCGGCGCCGGTGAACAGGACCGGCTTGCTGGCCGAGGCCTGGTTCATGGGGTTGAGGACGATGCCGGTGAGGTGCTCGTCCAGGGTGGGGGCGCGGCGTGCGTAGGGGGCGAGCAGCAGGCGTCCGGCCGCGTGGTCGTAGTCGTTGGTGGGGTAGTTGTCCCACAGGGTCACCTCACGGCCCCACACGTCCGTGGCGTCGTCGGCCTGCTGGGCGGTGACGCTGGTGGGTACGACGTCCGCGCCGGTCCACATCATCGCGATCCGGCCGTCCAGTGTGCGGCGCAGCGTCTTCTTGTACGGAGTGTCCTTCAGGTCGCTGTACTGGGTGGGGACCATCTGCAGCGGTCGCATGCCGGGGTGCTGGTCCACGAAGCCGTGCTGGACGCGGTTGAGGAGTTCGCTCTGGGCGGCCGCCATGGCCTGTTCGTTCAGCGGTCCCCAGCGGGCCAGGTCCGCGGCGCAGCTCCACACCGGCAGCGGGTGGATGTCGTCGAAGGCCATCACGAAGTCGCGTATACCCAGCCCGTACAGGGACTGCAGTTTGCCGATGACGGCGGTGCGGTCGGCGGCCGAGCTGTAGCACATCGACTTGCCGGGAGAGAGAGCGTAGGTGAAGTCCACGTGGTTCTCGCGGGCGGCCCGGGCGAGTTCGGCCAGCTGGGCGGCCTGGGCGGCGGGATAGTCCTCGCGCCACCGGTCGCGCTCATAGGGGTCGTCCTTGGGCGCGTACAGATACGTGTTGAGCTTCATCCGGCCGTAGAAGGCCAGTTGGTCCAGCCGCTGGGCCTGCGTCCAGGGAGTGCCGTAGAAGCCCTCGACCACGCCGCGCCGGGGGATGGAGGGGTAGTCCACCACCGTCGCGCCGCTGAGGGTCCTGCCGTGGATCAGCTGGGTGAAGGTCTGCGCCGCATAGTAGACACCGGCCGTGTCCTGCCCGGCCAGCACCATGCCGGTGCGGCCGTCCACCGTGCCGGAGGTGATCTGGTAGCCCTCGGCGGGAAGGCCGCCAGGTCCGAAGGCTCCACTGCGAGCCAGCAGTTCCCTGACCTGCGGAGCGTCGCGCCGGCCCAGAACCAGCGTCAACTCGGCTTGCCGGGACGGTTGTTCCTCGACACGGGCGGTGCGTACCTCGGCCCCTGCCGCACGCAGCGCCTGGGTCACCACCTTCACCGCCTGGTCGTCGGCCCCCTCGTCATGGAGCACATCGACCCGACGGGGAACGGGCAGGTCCGCCCTGGTGCGGCGGATCTCGTGCGGCGTGGGCGACACCTCGGGCAGGTCGGGCCCGTCGACCGGGCCGGCAGTGATCGACGGGGCCGATGTCGCGGGCCTGGCGGACGGCGGGCCCGGGTCCCGGGGTGCGCACGCGGCGGCGGCACCCAAGGCCATCGCCACCGCCGTCGCGGTGGCGGCCCGCTTGACCCGCCTCACCGGCCGCTCCCGTGCGCGCGGTCGGTGCCTGCCTTCAGCAGGGACCAGGCGGCGACCATCAGCACCAGGAACCAGCTGCTGGGAACGAGCAGGAAGAGCGAGGTGATCACGGAGGAGACGGGGTCACCGAGCGGAAGGACCAGCCAGTACGCGGCAGCACTGGTGACCACCAGACCGAGGGTGCACAGCGGCCATACGAGCAGCCCTGCGACCTTCGACGCCCTCGTCCACCCCGGGGCGAGCAGCCACACGACCGCCCCGATCAGCCAGCCCACGACGGGCAGGAGGTAGCCACCGAAGACCACCAGCAGGACAGCGATCACCTGGCGTCGGCTCCACCGCGGGAACGGCTGCTGCCGGCTCCCCCCGGGTGACGCCTGGTCGGCGGCGGACGGCGGGAGGGACACGAAGGGATGTGTCACGGGCACTCCTTCTACATCGGGCTGCGGCAGCCTCCCCCGGGCCAACCCTGAAGAAGAGGCATCTGTCCCGCTTGTGACGAAATAGGGCGGTCAGTCGGTTCCCCCAGCCCAGGCATAGCGACCCGGCAGGGGCAAGCGGCCTACGCGGTCACATACCTCGGCTGTCGACCTGATGGACGGTCACCAACCTTTCTGTTCTTGGTGGCTGAGAGATTCCGAATGACCTTCCGGTGTTCGGGGCGCACCTGCGCCCGGGGTTGTGCGGATGTGCACAACCCCGGGCGGTGATCTTTTCTCCTGCCCCGCCTTCTCCTGCCCCGCCTTCTCCTACGCCGCCTTCTCCTGCCCCGCCTTCTCCTACGCCGCCTGGAGAGCGAGGGTCGGTGAGAGGCGGGCAGCGCGGACTGCCGGGTACAGTCCCGCCACCGACCCGATGAGCAGGGTGGCGGTGAAGCCGCCGCCGACCGCCCACAGGGGGACCACCCACGGCATGCCGCCCGCCGCGGCGAACGCGTACGTGGCCGCCGAGCCCAGCGCCGTGCCCGCCAGCCCGCCGAGTCCGGACAGCAGCAGCGACTCGGTGACGAACTGGATGCGGATCTGCCCGCGGGTGGCACCCAGGGAGCGGCGCAGGCCGATCTCGTGACGGCGCTCCAGCACTGAGATGATCATGGTGTTGGCCACCCCGACGCCGCCGACCAGCAGTGCCACGCCGCCCAGTCCGAGCAGCAGACTGTCGAACGCGCCCTCGGTCGCGGCCTTGGCCTGAAGGGCCGCCGACGGGTTGGAGACCTTGACGTTCTGCGGATTCTCCGGGTCGGCGGTGCGAGCGAGCAGCTTGCGGACCGACTCGACGGAGGCGTCCGAGGACCGTTCGTAGATCTGGGTGGGGTGGCCGTCGAAGTCCAGGAGCGTGCTCGCGGCCTGCCATCCCATCAGCGCGGACCGTTCGATCTCGGGCGCCAGCGGAAGCGGGTCGAGGATGCCGATGACCGTGAAGTACTGGTTGCCGATGAAGACCTGCTGACCGGGTCCGGTGATGCCCAGGCGTTCGGCGGCGACGCTTCCGAGCACCACCGCGGGGTAGCGTCCGTTCGCGTCGTTGAGCCAGGTGCCCGCACCGATCGTGCCGCGCAGGGTCTTCAGCAGATCCTCGCTGGCGGCTTTCACGGCGAGACCACTGGTGTCGCTCTTGGAGATCTTCTCGCTGCGCCTGACCGTCGGTTTCAGATCTCCGGTCGCGCCGACGTGTTCGACGCCGGGGATGCGGCCGATCATGCCCGGCGCTTCCTGGGGTAGCTTGACCCCCTTACCGCTGAACAGGTCCTCACCGGGAGCGACCTTCAGCATGTTGGTTCCCAACTGGTCGAGCTGCTGGAGAAGTTGGGCCTTACTGGAGGCCGAGATACCGACCACCGCGATCATCGTGGCGATACCGATGGCGATGCCCAGCGCGGACAGCACGACGCGCATCGGCCGGGAGCGCAGGCCCGCCGAACCGACGTGGAAGACGTCGCGGGGGCCGAGGCGGGCCGGGGTCAGTCGGTCGCGTGACACTGTTCCTCGCCTCCTGCCGGCTCCGGCGGTCCGGTGTGCGTGTCCTCGACGACCTGGCCGTCGCGGATGCGGACCTGGCGTGGCAGGGCGGCGGCGATCTCGCCGTCGTGGGTGATCACCGCGATGGTGGCTCCGTCGGCGTTGAGGTCGTGCAGCAGCTGCATGACGGCTTCGCCGGAGGCGGAGTCCAGCGCGCCGGTGGGCTCGTCCGCCAGCAGCAGGTCAGGCTCGCCCACCACCGCCCTGGCGATGGCCACCCGCTGTCGCTGTCCGCCGGACAGCTCGTGCGGGCGGTGGTGCATCCGGTCGCCGAGCCCGACACGTTCCAGGGCGGCGGCCGCGCGCTTGCGGCGCTCGGCCCGTGTCATGCCGGAGTAGAGCAGGCCCTCGGCGACGTTGTCCTGGGCGCTGACCCCGGCCACGAGATGGAAGGACTGGAAGACGAAGCCGATGTGCCGGGCACGCAGTGCGGACAGCCGGCGGTCGGAGAGGGCCGCGATGTCATGGCCCGCGATCGCGACGGTGCCCGCGGTGGGGCGGTCCAGGGTGCCGACGATGTGCAGGAGGGTGGACTTGCCCGAACCGGAGGGGCCGACGATGGCGAGCAGTTCCCCGCTCTCGATGCGCAGATCCACCCCGCGCAGCGCCGCGACCCCGCCCGGGTACTCCTTGGTGACCTGGTTCAGTTCGACGACGGTGGTCATGTGTTGGGCACTCCGACCTTCATGCCTTCCTTGAGGCCCGATCCGCTGACCTCGACCCTTCCCTGCCCGAACAGGCCGAGCTTGACGGGAACCTCGCGGGCCTTTCCGCCTTCCACGACCTGGACGCCGAAGCCGCCGGCGGGCAGGGCGAGCAGCGCGTTGACCGGGACGGTCAGCACGTTCTCGTGCGTCTCGCCCTTGAGCTCGACCGTGACCGGGGCCTGGTCGATGCCCTTGACCTGCGACGGATCGTCGAAGGCCACCCGTGCGGTGACCTTGGCGGACTGGTCCTGCCCGCCGCCGCCCTGGTCCTTCTCGTCCGAACCGCCACTGCGGTCGAGGGAGGCGACCTTCCCCTTGGCCTTGTCGCCGCCGGGGAGGGTGATCTCCACACCGGTACCGGGCTCGGCGAGCTCGGCATCGGAGACGTCGAGCTTGATCTGCACCTCGCGCTCGGCCCCGGTGACGCTCAGTACCGGGCGGCCCGGGCCCGTCTGGTCGCCGACGGCCGCCTCCTTCTTCTTGACCCGCACCGAGCTCGGCGTGAAGGCGATCTGCTCCGGGCCCGTCTCACCGGTCTGCTTCAGGCCGTGGGACTTCTGCCAGCGCTTGAGCGCCTCCGCCGTGCCGGAGGTGAACTCCTCATTGACGGCCAGGCCCGCTCCGTAGCCGAGGTCGCGGAGGTTCTGCTTCAGCTGCCGGACGTCCGGCCCCTTGTCCCCGACCTTCAGCTTCCGGTACATGGGCCGCTCGCCGTACAGCAGCCAGACCTTGCTGCCGTCGGCCTCGTAGACCGCCTCGTTCTGCTTGATCACCGCACCGGTGTCCGGGAGCCAGGTGAGGGTGCCCTGCGCCCCGCCGTTGAGCTTGCGCTCCCCGGAGTAGCCGAGGGTTCCGTCCACCTGGGTGCGGCTGCTCAGGTCCTGCTTCTTGATCGTGTCGGTCTTCTGCGGCAGGCCGTCCGTGCGCTGCTCCTGGCCCTTGCCGTCGTGACCACTCGCCGAGACGACGGCCGCCCCGCCCATCAGGGCACTCGCCACGACCAGCGAGGCGATCACGTACTTCCTGGGACGCTTGCGATCACTCACCGTTCTGCTCATTACATGCCTTCTGGGCCTTCTCCATCTTGTCCTTGCTCACATCGGCGCTGCCGGCTCCGACCCGGGCGGTCAACTTGCCGTCCTGCATCTCCGGGTCCGGCATGTCGATGCCCTGCTCACGCATGCACTTCGCGAACTTGACGGCCTCATCGAGGGCCTTCTGCTGGTCTTCCTGGCTCATTTCCTTGGCGGCACCGGGCAGGCCCTTGCAGGCCTCCTGTGCCTTCTTGAACGTCTTCTCGTCCTTGACCTGGACGCCTGCGGCCTGATCGCCCTCCGGCTCCTGCACCTCCACACCGTTGTCACGCAGGCACTGACGGTACTTGTAGGCGTCGTCCTCCTTCGTGTCCTTAGCGGACGCGCCCGAGCCCTGGGCACTGCTGCCCTTGCCGGAATCCGCACCGCCTCCGGTGCAGCCGACGGCGAACAACGCCAGACCCGTGACGAACACAGCCGCTATGCCGTGCTTGACGTTCCCCATGGAATTCCTCCGTATCCGAGCCCCGATGGCCGACGGAAGGAGGCTGACACAGGCCCGCATTTCGTTTCTCTCAGCGAAGGTGCTTACGTCGAGGAAATGCCCGCATCAGGTATACGTGGATGTCATGCGTACACGGATCGTGGAGGACGAGGAATTCCTGGCGGACATGATCGCCGAGGGGCTGCGGCGCGACGCCCTCACCGGCGACGTCGCGTACGGCCGCCACCTCGCACTGTCCCGCGGGGAACTCGGGGTGCCGGAAGTGCCGATACGCGCCGAGGGCGCTGCCGTCAGCGGCGACGACCTGATCGAGCAGGTCCGGGAGGAGTACAGCGGCTACCGCACCGACGCCGTCCGGGTCTCCCTCGGCGGACTCCGCGCCGAGCCGGGTGAACCCCAGGTCGTCGACACCGTACCCGGCCACGGCTACCGCATCGGTGGAGCCACGTGAACCGGCCTTCCACACCACGCACACGACGCATGCGGCTGCCCGGTGGCGAACGAGCCCGGCTGACGGCACTCTACGGCGGACTGCTCGTACTGGCCGGTGCCATGCTCATCGTCCTGATCAACTTTCTCGTGACCCAAGGCCTGTACAGCACCATCAGCACAGCCGTGGCACGGTCTCCGGCCGATGTCCCCGAGGGCTCCGATCCCTCCCTCTACGTCTCCACCGGACTCTCGGTTCCAGGGCCCGCCCCCGCTCAACGCGACCCGGGGGCCACCGAGACCATCAAGGTGTTCACACTGGCCGCTGAACAGGCCACCCAGGGCCAGCTGTTGACCGTCTCGCTGATCACCCTGGCCGTCTTCGCCATCCTCTCCGTCGCGCTGGCGTGGTGGATGGCCGGGCGGGTGCTGCGCCCGGTGGGGGTGATCACCCGTACCGCCCGGCGACTGTCCGGGGAGAACCTCCACGAGCGCATCGCCCTCGAAGCCCCCACGGGCGAGCTCAAGCAACTCGCCGACACCTTCGACGACATGCTCGACCGCATAGAGCACCTCGTCGGCGCGCAGAAGCGGTTCGCCGCCAACGCCGCGCACGAACTGCGCACGTCGCTGGCGGTGCAGCGGGCGGCGGCGGAGATCGGGCTGGCCACCTCCGACCCGGAGGCCGTCGCACGCATCCGACGCAAGCTCATCGAGGTCGCCGACAGCAGCGAACGGCTCATCGAGGGCCTGCTGCTGCTCTCCGTCTCCGATCAGGGCCTGGACCACCGCGAACCGGTCTCCCTGGACGAGCTCGTCCGTTCCGTCACCGCCGAGTACGCCGCCTCCCAGCAGGCCCGCGACCACGGCATCACCGTCCGGTCCCAGACCACGCCCGTGACGGTGCAGGGCGACCCGGTACTGCTGACGCACCTCGTGCGCAACCTCGTCTGCAACGCCCTCCGCTACAACCACGACGGCGGCCACGTCACGGTCACCGCGCACGGCCGCGCGCTGGAGGTCGACAACAGCGGCCCCCATGTGCCACCGGAGACCGTCCCGTACCTCTTCGAGCCCTTCCGCCGCCTGGAGGCGCGCCGGCACGCCCCCGGCGAGGGCGCCGGCCTGGGCCTCTCCATCGTCGCCTCGATCGCCCGCGCCCACCAGGCCCGCACCGACGCCGAGGCGAACCCGGACGGCGGACTGACCGTCCGCATCGTCTTCCCGCAGCCCAGGTGAGAACCCGCCGCCGGGTGCACACCTCACGCCGCCGGTGTTCCCGACCCCGCCCGACGGATCGGCCTTCACCTCGACATGCCGGATCGCCCGTGGTGGGAGAAGCTGGGCTCATCCGTCTGCCTGGCCACCACGCCGGAGGTGCTCATGAGACGCAGGTACTCCGCGGGAATAGCCGTCGCCACCGCTGTGCTCGTCACGGGAACCGGGGTGACCAACGCGGCCGCCACCGACGCCGGGCCACCCGCCGCACGGGTCGCGGTGGCGAGCCCCGCGCAGCCGTCCGCCCAACTGCCCAGCCAGGCGCAGATCGCGGCCC
Organism: Kitasatospora sp. HPM-01-4; assembly: GCF_051374625.1. NCBI lineage: Bacteria > Bacillati > Actinomycetota > Actinomycetes > Kitasatosporales > Streptomycetaceae > Kitasatospora > Kitasatospora sp. HPM-01-4. The sequence goes on from NZ_JBPQGP010000005.1 coordinate 1,222,316, forward strand.
TCTTCGACAAGTGGAACGCCGCCCTGGCCACCGGTGACCCGAACCGGGTCGCGAACCTCTACGCCCCCGACGCCGTGCTGCTGCCCACCGTCTCCGACATCCGCATCGGCCGCGCCGGAATCGTCGACTACTTCCGGACCTTCCTGCTCAGCAAGCCGGTCGGCAGGATCCAGCAACGGGTGATCACCGTGCTGGGCCCCACCGCCGCCGTCGACTCGGGCCTCTACCAGTTCACGCTGACCGACCAGAACGGCACCAAGTCCACGGTCGACGCCCGCTACACCTTCGTCTACGAGCTGCGAGGAGGCAGTTGGCTGATCGTCAGCCACCACTCCTCGAAGGTGCCGACCGGCTAGCCGGAGCACTACCCGCCGGCCGACCACTCCCCGGTTTCGGCCCCGTCGAGCCCGCCCCGATGCGTCCCTGACAGGATGTGTCCGGGCGGGCGTGTCGTGGCTGATGTCGCAGGTTCGCTCAGCGCAGGACGTTGGCGAGGTAGCTGTTCCGGGTCCGGATCAGGCGGGGCATGTACCAGCCGAGAACTGTCGTGTCGGCGATACTCCCGAGGATCCCGAGCGGGGACGTGAAGTCGATGACGTCGGTCAAGCCTTGTTCACCCATCGCGGGCTGACCTGCGGAAACGTGGATTCGGCAGCCTGCTGGCGGGGTCTCGCGGTTCGCTCCTAGGCAACGCGAGGGCAAGCATCGTGGTGCTCAGGGCTCTCCCGTGGCGGTGAAAGATGTCCCCAACCCCGTGCCCGTTGCCTCCTAGCCTCCCAGGGTTGGCAGGTCGAGCGTCCGCTGCGCATTCTCGATGAGGCGGTCATAGGTGATCACGTTCACGCGCGTCATTTGGGCGTTCCACGTTCGGAAGGCCTCGTCGACCTCTGCGGCGCTTGCGCCGGTGGTGACCAACGCACTGTGCCCGATGACAACGGTCATCGATGCGCGGCGAGAGTCGATGCCAAGGTCGACCAACAGCTGAGCGCGCTTCTCGTCCAGTTCCACCAGGTAGTTCACCGCTTGCCCTATGGCCTCGTGGACCTTCGGGCCCAGGATCCAGTGGTTGCGATAACCAGTCACCAGCCGCTTGATGTTGGCCTTCTTGAGCTCGACGCCGTGCAGAGTCCCGTCGGGGCGGAGCAGTGTCAGGTCGAGCTGATCCCGAAGAGTGAGGGTGCGGCGCCCCGTACCGGGAAGGAACCTGTCTCCGAAGATCCACGTCATGCGCTGGAGAAGTTTCTGAAGGTCAGCTTCGCTGCTCGCAGGATCCTCGGCTGCAGCGCGGAGTTCGGTCAAGTCCGCCTGTCGCCGCGCGTGTTGCGCCAGGGTGGCGAGGACCTGAGCCTCGCTGAGCTCGCTCAGGGAGGCAGCGATTGCGGGATCGTTCTCCAGTACGGTCAGCAGCGCGCGGATCGTAGCGGTGAGCGGCTGGTCACTCGTGGGGTACAGGCTGAGGCTCATCCGCGTAGCGCGCTGGAAGGCGTCGGCGCTGTCTATGGCCGCCTGTGCTCCGTTCAGGAGGTGGAGCCGGAAGATCGGCGCTCGTACCTCCCGACGGAGCACGCGGCCGTAATAGGGATACGCTCGCTCGCCTAGCTCCACCCACCGCTCAACCGGGCGAGCGAGGTCGATGGCAGCCTCTCCAACGTAGAGGCAATCGGCACCCCGCGTGAGGAACAACCGTACTGGTGTGCCGCGTCGCAGATGTGCAAGAACTGACACATTCTCCAATGAGACGGAGTCCCAGCTCTGCGCCTGCCCGGGCGCCAACAGGACAGGCCCGTCCCAACGAACGGCGAGGTCGCCCGTGCGGCTCGAATCGATGAAGAGGAACGCGTTCGGAGTCTTCGCGCTCGAGCCAGCGGATAGCCTTGGATTACCCCCGTACACTTGGTGCACCTCGGCCCGCTTGACCACATGACCAGCCGGGATGTTCCACGTAGCTGGCCAGTCGGACGGAGACTCAACGTCGTCTGCAAGTTCGACCAGCCCGCCCCACTGATCTTCTGTCAGCTGGAGTTGCACGAGCTTGTGATCACCGCCGGCCGAACGAGCCTGCTGCGCCACCAGCGTGAGGCCGGCAGCTCGCAGAGCATCGGTTGAGATCGGCCTGGCAAGCCTGAGCTGCGTGAAGTCCATCGCAACCCGCACTCGGGTCGCAGCACGGCCATCTCTGCCTTCCCGGGACGGCGCGAAGTCCAGAAGGAGACTGGGAGGCAGTGTGCCTATGCCGGTGATCTTGCCTACCGCCACGATGCCGCCACCGCGGCCACCTCGCCACAGCAGGACGGCGTCTCCTACCTGGACGTCGGAACTGGTGGTGGTGGACACGGACGAATCCCAGCCCTCCAGGCTTCGTGCCGCGTCCGACGAAGCCGCCTTGCCTTCGGCGATCATGATCCAATACTTCACGAGCCCTCCAGTCCTCCGCTGTCCACCGCCATACTGCTCGACAGCTCTGACATAAGGGCTAGGCGCAGCAACCGGGTTGCAGGACCTCGCCGTAGATCTGAGCCCACCAAGCTTACGGATCAACCGAATTGTGAGAACTGTCAGTCACGTGAGACGCGTGCGCTACAGTGAAGGCGGCAAGGAGTTCGGGACAGCGCCTGGACCACCGCTGATGTCTTTGAGGCACGGAGCGTCGGAAAGCACCCTCGCTACCGCCTTCTTCCCCCATCACTCACGTGACCAGCGGGCTGCCATCAGCGCGGTGGTCGAAAGGTGCCCTGTGACCATCTACTCCCAGCACGCGAACCGCGGGAAGACGCAGATCTTGGCGACCTACCAGGGGTCCGCCGGGGTCGCCTCATCCACTGTGACGAGTCTGAACAGCCCTTCCCTGGCGGCACCGATCATCGATGCGCTCAACCGGGTCTCAGCCCTGACCACCGTTCCGCTGAGTGTTTGGGATGGCCGCGATGGCGGCGTGAACCGCTACCCGCGGACGCACCTCGCAGCGCTCACTAACCGGGACTCGCGCGACGGTCTCCTGAACGGTGCGCACAGCCTGTGGTACGAGTACACCTGCCGGGAACTCCACCAGGCTCTGACCGACCTGGACAACGCCCTGGAAGCGGTGCCGCCGCCGGTCTTGACCGCGATCGAGGCGGAACTGGCAACGGAGGCACGCGAGCTGCGCGATGCCTGGGCGGAGTACTCGGAGGGGATCCCCATGCCTGACACGGAGGGGCGGCGGGAGTGGGAGTTCGGCCACCCGTTCGTGGCGTACGACGGCGGGATGCACGTGCTGAGCCGTGAGGTCCGGGAGCAGTTGGACAACCTCGAGAAGGACATCTCGACGAAGGAGCGCGAGCAGGCTGTCGCGGACCTGCGCGTGTTGGTGACGGCCTACTCCCAGTGCTCCAGCGAGCAGGCCACGCTGGATTACGCTCCCCTCAGCATCTTCACGGAGCCGTACGATTCGAACGGCTACTACCTTTCGGTCCTCGCACCGGAGCCTGGCAACGAGGACGCTGGCTCCTGGGAGATCGAGATCTGCCGCTGGGAACCCGATGACCCCGACGACGAGGAGTGCAGCAGCGCGACCGGCGAACCGTTGATCCGCTGCGAACTGCCCACGTCACCGGATGTGGCCCAGCTCGTCGGCCTGTTGGACAAGGTCGAGCAGCATCCGGGCCTCCTCGCCAAGTGGGCCGAGTCGCCAGTCGGTGCGACGCTCGACGAGACAGATCTCGTGGTCACCCGGGGACGCGACAGCTGAGCCTCGACGCCTGTCCGCCAGCGGCCGACCAGCCACTGGCGGACAGATTGCTCTGCGTGGGTCGGCGGCGCGAACCACGGTGAGCAGGATCTGGCTTTGCCAAGTTGAGCCAGGCCCTCGGTGGCGATCCGCTCGAACACGTCGAGGTCGTTCTCGAAGATCGAGTCCGGGACCGGCCAGTGGATCACCAGCTCGGTGATGCCCAGCTCCTGGTACCGGCCCGCCCAGTCGACGAAGGCGTCCAGCGACTGCAGCGGCTTCTCCGCCGTCGAGCCCTGCAGCAGCAGCAGCTTCTCCAGCTCCGCTACGTCCCGCCCGCGCGCCTCACAGGCCGCCGTCAGCTTCGCGATCTGCTGGGCGATAACCCCGAGCGCCTGCTCTACCGGCACGTCCGCCGGCCCGCGCGGGTCACCGTACGTCACCCAGCCCTGCCCGTACTCCGCCGCCAGCCGCAACCCCTTCGGCCCGGTCGCCGCCACATAGAACGGCACCCGCGGCGTCTGCACACACCCCGGGTGCCGATTCCACGCGCCCGGCCGGAATGGGCGCTGTAGCCGATGCCAGCCGGCGGCCTCCAAAGATGTGCGGAGTGCACTGGAGATAGCGGCAAGGCGATGTCTTGCGCCCGTGATCTGGATCGCCGGTCTCTCGCACCAACCGCGAAACGATGGCACTCCCCTCGAAATGCAATGCGGCATGCGCGATCGAGGTCCGTCCACCCCGCTCAGTGTCAAGGAGTCACATCTGGTCGGAGACCAACAGTGACTCGGCGCAGTAGCCGATGAACGGCTCACGGTCAGACGGCGGCAGCGATCGAAGGAACGCCCACACAGCGGGGTGGAGGTCGGGCTCCCCGTCTCCGCTCAGACTGGTGTGACTCAGGAGTGGAGGAACCTCGTCGCCGTGTCCAGCGGCGCCAGCGGTGCGCCCTGTTGTGCGGAGTCCTGTACGCGGACGGCCACCAGTTCGTCCACCCGCGCGCCGATGTCACAACCAGGAGACCAACCGTTCGCAGCGAGCCAGTGCTCGACATCGCGGGGGTTGGGCAGCGGAGCCATCGAAAGCGTTCCCTTCTGTTGCGTCAATGGTGGGCGTGAATACCGAGCTTCGGCAGCATATGAGTGCACGAACGACAGGGAGGTTCATTCAATCGAGGCGTTTGACAGCGAACCCGGTCGTCCAGGCTTCCTTGTCAGCGAACCTGGTCCCTCTTCGGCCCGATGCCTTTGATCCTGGTCGGAGTTCCCTCCGGGGCGAACGGGTGGTGGAAGGTGAAGGCGTCCGGCGCGGAGCCGTGGTCGTGGAGGTGTTCCAGCCTGGAGACCCCGTCCTGCCAGGTGGGTATCACACCGTCGGAGACCCACCAGCACACGTAACTCGGGTGTCCTGTCCTCTCGAACCAGTCGTAACGCCTGTTGAGTGCCTCACGGTGCAGACCGGTGTAGACGGCGTCGAAGGCGGGGCGCAGGTCGGTCCAGAGTGAGAGGGTCGCGTCCAGGGCGGTGGTTTCCACCGTATGGCCCTTGCCGTACCAGGTCGGTACGGTGAACTCGCCCCATGCACCCCAGTCCAAGTCGAAGTGTGTGCCCCGGTCGCCGTCCGCCGCTTCAGCACGAGCGAGGTACCCGGGGTGCTGGCTGATCTTCCGGTAGATGGCCTCGCCGCTGTCGTGGAGTTCGCGCGTGAGAGGTGTGGGATCGGTGAGAGGTGACTTCAGGACGCCGAATGTGTACAGCGCGAGATGGTGCATGCGTCTCTCCCTGGTTGGGGGTGCCTGGTGTGGACCCGGTTCGGTGGCTTACGCACGGGGGCGAGGATTCGTGGGGCGTGACCGACTCATCCCGTCGCGGGTGGCTCAGCCTGAAGGAACTCCTGTGCGGCCGTGGGCGATCGCCGAAGACCAGGTTGAAGGTAGCTGCCTCTGCGGGCGATGTCGAAGTTGCGTTTTCCCCGTCCAAGTGGCCTCTCGCACCGGTCATTGCGGGGGCTGGGGCGGTAACGCGCGGGGCAGGCTGCGGGGTACCAGTGATCCACTTCGGCCGATCGGTTCGCCCGCCATGCCCGTCCGCGCCCCCTGTCCGATAGCCCCGAGTGCCGCCGAACGCGTGCGGTTGAAGAAGACGGCCTGCGGCCACAAGACCGAGCACCAGCTGCGGGTGCGTGCACAGGTGGTGCCGCACGCCGCGCGTGGACGCTCCAACGCATGCATCACCCGGGAGACGGGGCTGCAGTTGGACACGGTACGCCGCTGGCGTGGCCGGTTCGCCCAGCGGGCCTGCCCGGGCTCAAAGACCGTCAACGCTGCGGCCGTCCCGGCTCGTTCACACTGCTGCAGGCCGCCGAGGTCAAGGCGTTGGCCTGCCGACTGCCTGCCGAGAGTGAAGTACCGCTCTCACGCTGGTCGTACCCGGAACCGGCCCGCGAGGCCGCCCGGCGGGGCATCGGCCCGTTCATGTCGGCGTCGACCGTGTGTCAGGGGGACACATCATGCCCCTACCCATACGGCCGTTCCGGAGCGCGGGATGCCCGTGGTGGGCCTACGGTGCGTCAGGAGGGGGGCCACCCGAGCGAGAGGTTCCAACAGCCATGGCAGGCAAGTTCGAGGTCTACACCGAAAAGCCGGGCGTGCACCGGTTCCGGCTGAAGGCGAGCAATGGTTCGGTGCTGATCACCAGCGACCCGCACGACAGCAAGGAGTCGCTGATGAAGAGCATCGAGTCGATCCGCAAGCTCGCACCGTACGCCCAGGTTCAGGAGTCGTCGGCTTCGGCCTAGCCCGGCCCAGGACGTGAGGGCCGGTTCCACGGTCAGGAGGTGGAACCGGCCCTCGTGCCGTGCCCTTCGACCGGGTCAGAGCCGCAGCAGTCGGCCGAGGACGGAGCCGAGGACGGCCTCGGGATCGGCGGTGGCCTCCGTGGCGCGCCAGGCCACGAAGCCGTCGGGCCGGACCAGTGCGGCGCCGTCCGGGCCGATGCCGTAGGCGGCGGCCCAGTCGGTGTTGGGCTCGGGTGTCAGGTCGTCCTCGGCGGTGGTGCCGATCCGGTAGCGGTCCAGCGGGATGTCCAGCTTCCGGGCCACTCGTTCGGCGGCCCGGTGCCAGGCGGACCCGCCGGGGCCGGTGAGCAGCACCAGGTGCTTCTCGAACAGGTCCACGGTGGAGAGTCTGACGCCGGCTCGGCGCAGCCACAGGTGGGGTGCCCGGCCGCCGGGGGCGCCGTCCGGCTGGAACCGTTCGGGGACGGTCGGCGCGGTGGGGTCGGTGTCGAGGACGGCGCCGGTGTTGTAGCGGTAGCCGAGGGCCACGGCCAGGACGTTGCTCTGCCGTCCGGTGCCGGGGACGGCGTCGTAGCCGGGGTGGCGGTGTTCGGCGGAGCGGGCGGAGGCGCGTTCGCTGGTGGCCCGGGCGACCGGTTGGCGTTCCTGCTGGTAGGTCTCCAGCAGGCCGGGTCCGGCCCAGCCCTCGAGGACGGCGGCGAGCTTCCAGGCGAGGTTGTGGGCGTCCTGGATCCCGGTGTTGGAGCCGAAGGCGCCGGTGGGGGACATCTCGTGGGCGGAGTCGCCGGCCAGGAAGACGCGTCCGGAGCAGTAGCGTTCGGCGACCCGTTCGGCGGCGTGCCAGGGGGCCTTTCCGGTGATCTCGACCTCCAGGTCGGGCACGCCGGTGGCGGTGCGGATGTGGTCTACGCAGCGCTGGTCGGTGAAGTCCTCCAGGGTCTCGCCCTGTTCGGGCTTCCAGGGGGCGTGGAAGACCCAGTTCTCGACGTTGTCCACGGGCAGCAGTGCGCCAGGGCCGTCGGGGTTGGTGAGGTAGCAGGCGATGAAGAGGCGGTCGCCCACCACGTCGGCCAGCCGCTTGGCGCGGAAGGTGATGCTGACGTTGTGGAAGAGGTCGCCCTTTCCGGTCTGGCCGACGCCCAGGCACTCACGGGCCGGGCTGCGCGGGCCGTCGGCGGCGACCAGGTAGTCCGCGCGGACGGTCCGCTCGGCGCCGGTCTCCCGGTCGCGCAGCAGGGCGGTGATCCCGTCGGCGTCCTGCTCGAAGGAGCGCAGTTCGGTGCCGAAGCGCAGGTCGCCGCCGAGTTCCCCGGCCCGGCGCAGCAGCACGGGTTCGAGGTCGTTCTGGCTGCACAGGCACCAGTTGGTCGGGCTGAACCTGGCCAGCGCCCCGCCCGGGTCGATCTCCCGGAACAGCCACTCCTGGTCGGCCGAGGTGAGGGTGTGGGCCTGCAGGATGCCGTGGTTGGCGGCGAGGACGCGGGCGGCGCCGCGGATGTCCTCCTCGATCCCGGCGACCCGGTAGAGCTCCATGGTGCGCAGGTTGTTCCCGCGCCCCCGCGGGTGGTGGGAGGTGCCGGGGTGTTTCTCGACCAGCAGGTGCCGGACGCCGAGGCGGCCGAGGAAGAGGGAGGCTGACAGGCCCACCAGCGAGCCGCCCACGATCAGGACCGGGACGTGCTCGTCGGTCTTCAGGTTCATCGGTTGCTCCAGGGGTACGCGGTGCGGGACCCGTGATCCATCCCCTTCGGCCGGGCCGCCGCAGCGGGTTTCGCCCGGATGGCCCGCAGATCTCGCGCAGTTCGATCAGGCACCCGACGATCGGATTCAGGCTGAGGCCCGACCGCGCTCATGCGATCACGGAGAGTCACATCACGCGTTCGCAGGGCCCGGTGGCGCGCCTCTTCGGGCGCGCCGTTCCCAATACTGCCCAAGGAGAGTCGAAAATGATCACGCTGTCCGAACCTCAGGTGCAGCGCTCCACACCGCAGGACTCGCGGCTTCGCGTGGTGCTGCTGCTGGACGTCCAGGACGGGGCGCAGGAGCGGTTCCTGGACGCCTACGAGCAGTTGCGGCACCAGGTGGCATCGGTCCCCGGCCATGTCAGCGACCAGCTCTGCCAGTCGATCGAGAACCCCGCGCAGTGGCTGATCACCAGCGAGTGGGAGAGCGCCCAGCCGTTCCTGACCTGGGTGGACAGCGAGGCGCACCGCGAGATGGTGCGGCCGTTGCACGGCTGTGTCCGGGACACCAGGTCACTGCGGTTCAGCATCATGCGGGAGACCTCCGAGGCCGGGACGTTCGACAGCGGATCCGCGCCCCGGACCCCGCGCGCGGGCAGCCCGGACGGGATCGTCCGGCACGCGCTGACCTTCACGGTGCGGCCGGGCAGCGAGTCGAAGGTGGCGGAGATCCTCTCGGGCTACACCTCGCCCGAGGCCCGGGTGGACGGGACCACCCGGCTGGCCAGGACCTCGCTCTACATGCAGGGCAACCGGGTGGTACGGGCGGTGGAGGTGGTGGGCGACCTGGTCTCGGCGCTGCGGCACGTGGCGCAGCAGCCGCAGGTGCGCGCGGTCGAGGAGGCGATCAACCCGTATCTGGAGGAGGCCCGCGACCTGGCCGATCCGCTCTCCGCACGGGACTTCTTCATGCGGGCCGCGCTGCCGGCGGTGCACCACGCGGCGTCCGGTCGTGCGGAGCCCGCGCGGGTGTACCGGCACGCGCTGCGCTACCCCGTCCGCCCCGGCTGCGGCGAGGAGCTGGCCGGGCTGCTGCACCGTCAGGACCAGGAGGCCACCGCCGATCCGGCCGGGGTGCTGGTGCGCAGCACGATCTTCCTGCGCGAGGACGTGCTGGTCCGGCAGGTGGACCTGACGGTCCCGGCGAAGTCCGCTCCACAGGTGGCGCTCGGCGTGCGGGGGCGGCAGTGCGATGCGATGCTCGGCCGGTTGACGGAACTCGGTTCGGACGCCGGCGGCCCCGGCGACGACACCGCCCGGCTGCTGCTCGCCGCCTGGGAGCTCTCCCTGGTCACCGACCGCAGTGCGGACTGACCCGATGACGCCCCGTCAGCCCGATCCCCGCCCGACCAACCCGGCAGAAACCACCTGGAGGCAGCAGCCATGACCATGGAACTTCCACGCATCGTGCACGTAGACGAGGTACCGCCGAACCGTCGGCGCGGCGGCGACCTGCGCGCCATGCTCACCCCGACCACGTGCGGCGCCACCAGCGGGTTCATGGGCGTTGCGATCGTCCAGCCCGGGGAGCGGATCGGCGAGCACTACCACCCGTACTCCGAGGAGTTCGTCCTCGTGGTCTGCGGCGATCTGGAGGTCGACCTGGACGGGGTGAGCGTGCCGCTGAAGCCCGAGCAGGGGCTGATGATCCCGGTCAACATGCGGCACCGGTTCCGCAACGTGGGCGACACCGAGGCGAGGATGGTCTTCCATCTGGGCCCGCTGGCGCCGCGTCCCGAGCTCGGGCATGTCGACACCGAGGAGACCTTGCAGCCGGGGCCGACGGAACCCGCGAAGGTCGCGTCGTGACCAGGCGGGTGGCGGTCACCGGAATCGGCGTGGTGGCGCCCGGGGGCGTGGGCGTGCCCGCGTTCTGGTCGCTGCTGACCTCGGGCCGGACCGCAACCCGGGGCATCACGCTGTTCGATCCGACCGGGTTCCGCTCCCGGATCGCCGCCGAGTGCGACTTCGATCCCGCGGCGCACGGCCTGGACGCCGAACTGGTGGCCCGCTCGGACCGGTATGTGCAGTTCGCGCTGGTCGCGGCCACCGAGGCGGTCCGCGACGCCGGGCTCGACCTGGCGGCCGAGGACCCGTGGCGGGTCGGGGTCTCGCTCGGTACCGCGGTCGGTGGCACCACCCGCCTGGAGCACGACTACGCGCTGGTCAGCGCCGGCGGCGCGCGCTGGGACGTGGACCACCGAAGGGCCGAGGCGCAGCTGCACCGGGCGTTCTCGCCGAGCACGCTGGCCTCCGCGGTGGCCGAGCAGGCGGGTGCGCACGGTCCGGTGCAGACCGTCTCGACCGGCTGCACCTCGGGCCTGGACGCGGTCGGCTACGCCTTCCACGCGGTCCAGGAGGGCCGGGCCGACGTGGTCATCGCCGGCGCCTCGGACTCGCCGATCTCGCAGATCACGGTGGCCTGCTTCGACGCGATCAAGGCGACCAGCGCGCGCAACGACGACCCGGAGCACGCCTCCCGGCCGTTCGACGCCAGCCGGGACGGTTTCGTCCTCGGCGAGGGCGGTGCCGTGCTGGTGCTGGAGGAGCTGGAGCACGCCCGCCGCCGGGGCGCCACGGTGTACTGCGAGATCGGCGGATTCGCCACCTTCGGCAACGCGTACCACATGACCGGGCTGACCAAGGAAGGCCTGGAGATGTCCGAGTCGATCAACCGGGCGCTGGAGCAGGCCCGGCTCGACGGCTCGGAGATCGACTATGTGAACGCGCACGGCTCGGGCACCAAGCAGAACGACCGGCACGAGACCGCCGCGGTCAAGCGCTCGCTGGGCGCCCACGCCTACCGGCTGCCGATGAGTTCGATCAAGTCGATGGTCGGCCACTCGCTGGGTGCGATCGGCGCGATCGAGCTGGTGGCCTGCACCCTGGCGCTGGCGCACGGTGTGGTGCCGCCGACCGCGAACTACTCCACCCCTGACCCGGAGTGCGACCTGGACTACGTGCCGCGCACCGCCCGGGAGATACCGCTCCGTCATGTGCTCTCGGTCGGCAGCGGTTTTGGCGGCTTCCAGTCAGCCGTGGTGCTCAGTCGGAAAGGGTGAGGGAATGTGACGGACGAGCAGGCGCAGCGCCGCGCGGTGCTGACCGGCATCGGGGTCATCGCCCCGAACGGGGTCGGTACCGACGACTTCTGGAAGGCCGTCCGGGAGGGCGCCTCGGTGCTGGGGCCGATCTCCCGGGAGGGCTGCGGCAACCAGCCGCTGCGGGTCGCGGGCGAGGTCCGGGGATTCGAGCCGGCGGGCTCGGTGGAGGAGCGCTATCTGGTCCAGACGGACCGGTTCACGCACTTCGCGATGGCGGCGGCCGACCTGGCGCTGGCCGACGCCGCACTGGACCCGGCGGCCGGATCGCCGTTCTCCGTGGGCGTGGTGACCGCCGCGGGCTCCGGCGGCGGCGAGTTCGGCCAGCGGGAGCTGCAGCAGCTGTGGGGCCACGGGCCCGAGTACGTCGGGCCGTACCAGTCGATCGCCTGGTTCTACGCCGCCAGCACCGGGCAGGTGTCGATCCGGGGCGGCTTCAAGGGCCCCTGCGGGGTCGTGGCCTCCGACGAGGCGGGCGGACTGGACGCGCTGGCGCACGCGGCCCGCGCCATCCGGCGGGGCACCGAGGCGGTGGTGGTGGGCGCGGCGGAGGCCCCGCTGGCGCCGTACTCGATGGTCTGCCAGCTCGGCTACCCGGAGCTGAGCCGGTCCGCCGACCCGGACTCGGCCTATCTGCCTTTCACCGCGCAGGCGGCCGGGTTCGCGCCCGCCGAGGGCGGGGCGATGTTCGTGGCCGAGTCCCAGGCGGCGGCCGTGGCGCGCGGGGCCCGGATCCGGGCCCGGATCTCCGGGCACGGCGCCACCTTCACCGGGGCGTCCCGCTGGACCGAGTCCAGGGAGGGCCTCGCCCGCGCCATCCGGGGCGCCCTGAAGGAGGCGCACTGCGCACCCGACGAGATCGACGTGGTCTTCGCCGACGCGCTCGGCACCCCGGAGGCCGACCTGGCCGAGGTGCTGGCCCTGCGGGACGCGCTGGGCGACCACGCGGACCACGTCCCGGTCACCGCCCCCAAGGCCGGCTTCGGCCGGGCCTACTGCGGCGCCCCGATGCTGGACGTGGCCGCCGCCGTCCTCGCCATGGAGCAGGGCGTCATCCCGCCCACTCCCGGGATCACCAAGATCTGCCACGAGATCGACCTGGTGACCCGCTTCGCCCGCTCCTGCGAGCTGCGCACCGCGCTGGTGCTCAGCCGGGGGCTGATGGGCTCCAACGCGGCCCTGGTCCTGCGCCGGGGCCAGGACGCGTGAGCCGGCCGCGGCGACGCGTCCGGTGAATCAACTGAACACACCTCACAAGGAGCGGCACATGCCCACCACTCTGACCCACACCGAGCTCTCCGCCCTGATCAAGGGCAAGGCCGGTATCTTCATCGACCCGCACGACCTGCAGCGTCCCGAGACGACGTTCGAGGAGTTCGGCGTGGACTCACTCGGACTGCTCGGTGTGGTGGGCGAGTTGGAGAACCGGCACGGAGTGCAGATCGTGGATGGCGCCGAAATGGCCAAGACTCCGTCCGAGTTCCTCGTCGCCGTCAACACCTCCTTCTCGAAAGCAGGTTAATGAGATGCCCGGTCACACCGACAACACCATCGTCATCAACGCCCCCGTCGACCTGGTCTGGGAGATGACCAACGACCTGGAGAACTGGCCGCAGCTGTTCAGCGAGTACGCCTCGGTCGAGGTACTGGACCGCGACGGCTCCAGGACCACCTTCCGCCTCACCATGCACCCCGACGAGAACGGCCAGATCTGGAGCTGGGTGTCCGAGCGGACCACCGACCGCAAGTCGCTCGCCGTCAAGGCCCGCCGGGTCGAGCCGGGCCCGTTCGAGTACATGGACATCCGCTGGGAGTACAGCGAGGTGCCGGGCGGGACCAGCATGCGCTGGGTCCAGGACTTCGCCATGAAGCCCACCGCCCCCGTCGACGACGAGGGGATGACCAACCACATCAACCGCAACTCCCGGATCCAGATGGAACTCATCCGGGACAAGGTCGAGAAGCGTGCCGGGAGGAAGGGGTGAGCACCGTGCACCGCACGCTGATCGTCGCCCGGATGAAGCCGGACTCCGGCCCGGGCATCGCCGAGATCTTCGCCGAGTCCGACCGGGGCGAACTGCCGCACCTGGTCGGGGTCACCGGCCGCAGCCTGTTCCAGTTCGGCGACCTCTACCTGCACCTGGTCGAGGCCGACCGACCGCCCGGCCCCTCGGTGGCCAGGTACAAGGACCACCCGGAGTTCCGCGAGGTGAGCGAGAAGCTCACCGCCTACGTCCAGGCGTACGACCCCGCCACCTGGCGGGAGCCCAAGGACGCGATGGCCCGCGAGTTCTACCGCTGGGAGCGCGCCGCTTCCCGCTGAGCCGCGATCCCGCCGAGCCGCAATCCCGCCGAGCCGCTTCCCGCCGAGCCGGAGGAGGACCCGCCATGGTGGACACCGACGACCGGACGGACCCCGAGTGGGTCCGCTGCGGACGCTGCGCCGGGCTGATCTACGGCCGCCGCTTCCGGCGGGCGCTGAGGGTCTGCCCGGACTGCGGCTGGCACGGCCGGCTCACCGCCCAGCAGCGCCTGGACCAGTTGCTCGATCCCGGATCGGCCGAGCCGCTGCGCCAGGTCAGGGCGGTGCACGACCCGCTCCGCTTCGTCGACAGCCGCCCGTACCACGAGCGGCTGGCCGACGCCCGCGCCGACACCGGCCTCGACGAGGCCGTGCTCTGCGCGAGCGGACGGATCGAGGGACAGCCGGTGGTCGTCGCCGCCATGGACTTCCGGTTCCTCGGCGGCAGCCTCGGGTGCGGGGTCGGCGCCCTGGTCACCGAGGCCGCCGAGACCAGCCTGCGGCTGCGCACCCCCCTCCTGCTGGTCTGCGCCTCCGGCGGAGCCCGGATGCAGGAGGGGGTGCTCTCCCTGATGCAGATGGCCAAGACCGCCCAGGCCCTGGCCGAACTGGACGAGGCCGGGATCCTGGTCGTCTCGCTGATCACCGACCCGACCTACGGCGGGGTGGCGGCCTCCTTCGCCACCCTGGCCGATGTGATCATCGCGGAGCCCGGCGCCCGGATGGGCTTCGCCGGGCCCCGGGTGATCGAACAGACCACCGGCGAGCGGCTGCCCGAGGGCTTCCAGACCGCCGAGTTCCTGCTGGCGCACGGCATGGTGGACGACGTCGTGGCCAGGCCGGCGCTGCGCGCCACGCTCGGCAAGCTGCTCGCCCTGCGCTCCCCCACCACGCCGCCCGAGGCCGCCCCCGCGCCCGACGGCGTACGGCTCGACGCCGCCGAACCGGCCGAGCGCGACTCCTGGGCCGCCGTCCGGCTGGCCCGGCACCCCGACCGGCCCAGCAGCCTCGACTACATCGGCCGGCTGCTCGACGACTTCCTCGAACTCCACGGCGACCGGCTCAGCGAGGACTGTCCCGCCATCGTCGGCGGCCCCGGCCGGCTCGGCGGTCTGCCGGTGATGCTGATCGGCCATCACAAGGGCGGCCCCGACCTGGCCGAGCGCCGGCGCCGGCGCTTCGGCATGCCCTCCCCCGCCGGCTACCGCAAGGCGGCCCGGCTGATGCGGATGGCCGCCAAGCTCGGGCTGCCGCTGGTCACCCTGATCGACACCCCCGGTGCCAATCCCGGTCCCGACGCCGAGCGCGGCGGCCAGGCCGTCGCCATCGCCGAGAACCTGCGCCTGATGTCCCGGCTGCCGGTACCGATCGTCTCCGTGCTGATCGGCGAGGGCGGCAGCGGCGGGGCACTCGCCCTGGGCGTCGCCGACCGGGTACTGGTGAGCGCCAACGGGGTCTACTCCGTGATCAGTCCGGAGGGCTGCGCGGCCATCCTCTGGAAGGACCCCGAGGCCGCGCCCGCCGCGGCCAACGCGCTGCGCCTGCACGCCGGTGAGCTGGTCCGGCTCGGTGTCGTGGACGGCGTCGTCCCCGAACCGCAGGACGGTGCGCACCGGGACCACGCGGGTGCCGCCGCCATGCTCGGCGAGGCGCTGGCCGCGACTCTCGGCGAACTGATCCCGTGGGAGCCCGCGCGGCTGCTCGCGGACCGCAAGCGCCGTTTCCGCCGCTTCGGTGTCGAGGCGGCCGGGGCGGACGGAGGGACCGCTGCCGGGCCGGTGGTCGACCCGGTGGTCGGAACGGTCGAGAGAGGTGCACAGTGACACTCGGTGTGGACAAGAAGACCCATCAGGAGAACGGCCAGAAGTCGGTCACGCTGATCAACCCGCACACCTTCCCCGGCATGGCGGAGGCCACCCAGGCCGATCTGGAGGCGGTCTGCCGGGCCGTCAGGGAGCTGACCGGCTCCTCGCCGCTGCCGCCGAGCCGGATCCGGCTGCAGCACGGACGGACCACCGTCGAGATCGAGTGGCCCATCGCCGAAGGGCCCGCGCCGCTGATCGCGGCGCCCGCCGAGCAGTCGGCGACGGCCGGCGCCGCCGACGGGCCGGAGCCGGAGAGCGGGCTGCGGTACGTCTGCGCCCCGATGGTCGGCACCTTCTACCAGGCGCCCGAACCGGGCTCCCCACCGTTCGTCTCGGTCGGCGACCTCGTCCGGCCGGGGCAGACCGTCGGGATCCTGGAGGTGATGAAGATGATGAGCCCCATCGAGTCGGAGGTGGCCGGCCGGGTGGTGGAGCTGCTGGTGCCGAACGCCACCCCGGTGGAGTACCAGCAGCGGCTCATCGCCCTGGAACCGGTGGCCGAGGGGTGAGCGCGATGTTCAGCACCGTCCTGGTCGCCAACCGGGGCGAGATCGCCCTGCGGATCGCCCGCACCTGCCGGGAACTCGGGCTGCGGACCGTGGCCGTGTACTCCACCGCCGACCGTGACTCGGCGGTGGTCCGGTTCGCCGACCGGGCGGTGCGGATCGGGCCGCCGCAGGCCAGGGGCAGCTACCTGCACGTGCCGTCGATCATCGAGGCGGCACTCGCCACCGGCGCCGAGGCGATCCACCCCGGCTACGGCTTCCTCTCCGAGGACCCGGACTTCGCGGAGATCTGCCAGGCGCACGGGATCGCCTTCATCGGGCCGCCGCCCCGGGTGATCGAGCAGCTCGGCGACAAGGCGATGGCACGGACGCTGATGGCCGAGGCCGGGCTGCCGGTACTGCCGGGCAGCACCGGCGCGCTGGCCACGCCGGGGGAGGCCAGGGCGACCGCGCAGCGGGTCGGCTACCCGGTGATCCTCAAGGCGGTGGCGGGCGGCGGCGGGCGTGGAATGGCCGTGGTGCGCAGCGCGGACGGCCTGCTGCTCGCCTACCACTCGACCCGGGCGCACGCCCGCGCGGTCTTCGGCGACGAACGCGTCTACCTGGAGAGGTACATCGAGGACGCCCGGCACATCGAGGTACAGGTGGTCTGCGACCGGCACGGTGCGGCCGTGCACCTCGGCGAACGGGACTGCTCGGTGCAGCGCAGACACCAGAAGCTGATCGAGGAGTCCCCGGCGCCCAACCTGCCGCAGGAGCTGCGCGAGCGGATCTGCGCGGCCGCGGTGCGCGGTGCGCTGGCGGTGAACTACGTCGGGGCGGCGACCTTCGAGTTCGTCCTGACGCCGGACCACCGGTTCTATCTGATGGAGATCAACTGCCGGCTCCAGGTGGAGCACCCGGTGACCGAGATGGTCACCGGGATCGACCTGGTCAGGGAGCAGATCACCATCGCCGCCGGGCTGCCGCTCTCCTTCCGCCAGGAGGAGGTGCGGCCGCGCGGGGTGGCCGTCGAGTGCCGGGTCAACGCGGAGGATCCGAGCCGGGGCTTCGCACCGACGCCCGGCCTGCTGACCGAGTTCGTCCCGCCGGGCGGGCCGTTCGTCCGGGTGGACACGCACGCCTACCCCGGCTGGCCGGTCGGTCCGGACTACGACTCGCTGCTGGCGAAGACGATCGTCTGGGCACCGGACCGGGCGCAGGCGCTGGCCCGGATGGACCGGGCGCTCGGCGAGTTCCGGATCGACGGTCCCGGGGTGCGGACCACCGGCGGCTTCCTGCGGGAGGCGCTGGCCCGCCCCGAGTTCCGGGACGGGACGCACACCACCGGCCTGGTCGCTCGCATGACCGAGGAGCCGGCGCCGGCCGCCGGTTGAGCGCCCGGGGGACCCGGATCGCGGACGACCACCCGCCGCCGTGGGTGGCCGTCCGCGCGCTCCCCCGCGGGCGGCGGACGGTGGGCGGACTCGCCGGACCGGCGCCGCGGAGCCGGCACCCCGTCGGCCCGGGGTACCGGCTCCACCGTGTGTCTGGGTCAGTTCAGCGGCACCGTGCTCTCGAAGGCGTGCAGGTAGGGGTTGACCGGGCCGATGTGGCCGATGCACAGGCCGGCCTCGGTCATCAGGTCGACCATGCTCTGCTTGGAGTGCTTGGCCCCGCCGACGTTGAGCAGCAGCATCAGGTCCATGGCGGTGGTGAAGCGCATCGACGGGGTGTCGTCGACCAGGTTCTCCACCACCACGACGCGGGCTCCGGGCCGTGCCGCGGCGACGACGTTGCGCAGCGTCCGGCGGGTGCTGTCGTCGTCCCACTCCAGGATGTTCTTGATGATGTAGAGGTCGGCTTCGACCGGGATGGCGATGCGGCAGTCCCCCGGCAGCAGCCGGATGCGGGAGGCGAGCGGGCCGCCCTCGCGCAGCCGGGGATCGGCGTCCTCGACCACCTTGGGCAGGTCGAGCAGTGTGCCCCGCAGCTGCGGGTGCTTCTCCAGCAGGCTGGCCAGGACGTGGCCCTCGCCGCCGCCGATGTCCGCGACCGTGCCGACCCCGGTGAGGTCGAGGTAGTCGGCGAGTTCGGCGGCGGACTGGCGGCTGGAGTGGGTCATCGCCCGGTTGAACACCGTCGCGGAGTCGAGGGCGTCGTCGTGCAGGTAGTCGAAGAACTCCTTGCCGAAGATGTCGGGGAAGACGTTCCGGCCGGAGCGGACCGCGTCGTCCAGACGGGGCCAGGCCTCCCAGGTCCACGGCTCGGTGCACCAGAGGGCGATGTAGCGCAGGCTGTTCGGCTCGTCCTCGCGGAGCAGGCGGGACATCTCGGTGTGGAGGTACCGGCCGTCCTCGGTCTCGGCGAAGATCCCGTAGCAGGACAGTGCCCGCAGCAGACGGCGCAGCGGCGCCGGCTCGGCGCCGACCACGACCGCGATTTCCTCGACGCTGACCGGGTTCTCGCCGACGGCGTCCGCGAGTTCGAGCCGGGCCGCCGCTCGGACGGCCGCGGCGCAGGCGGCGCCGAACACGATCTCGCGCAGGCGCATGGCCGGAGACGGCGACGAACTTCCGCTTGACGACGATGAGTTGGCGATACCGGTGCTGATCGGAGTGGTCAGCTTGGCGGCGGTCTCCTTGACCGCGGTCGGATTGACGGTGGGGGTGGACGGTGCCGTGTGCATGAGGCCGCCTTTCTGTGTGGAACGGTCAGCACTGGCCGGCAGGTTCGGAGACCTGGCACTGGTTGCGGGCGAAGGAGTTGCCGGTGCCGGTGTCGCGGATGGCGATGTCGGCCGGGCCGTTGCCGCGCACCGTGTTGTCGGCGACCGTGATCCGGGTGTTGGGCGCACCGACGAAGCTGTGGAAGAGGACGATGCCACCGGACATCGACGACTTGCCGGCGTTCTCCTCCACCCGATTGCCGGTCACCGTGGTGTCCTCGGCGCCGGTGAGCAGGATGCCGATGCCCTGGACGACGTCCAGGCGGGGGGTTTTCGGACAGAACTTGTTGTTGGCCCGGACCAGGTTCTGCCGGACGGCCAGGTCGCCGACCCGAGGTACGCCCTCGTCTCCGACCACGAACACCCCGCCGCAGTTGCCCGTGATCACGTTGGACTGGACGGTGAGCTCCCGTACCCGGCGGACCACGACGCCGAGCCGGTTGTCCGAGAGGCGGTTCTCGCCGATCACCGTGCCCTTGGTGAAGACGGGCGGGACCTTGCCGTCCGCCACGTTCGCCACGAAGATCCCGGCCTGGCCGTTGCCGCGGGCCTCGTTGGCGCGCAGCTCGGCCCGGGTGGACTGCTCCTGGCTGATGCCCTGCTCCCCGTTGTCCCTGACCAGGACGGCGTGGACGGTCATCCTGTCGGTGCCGTAGGCGTTGATGCCGTTCTTGGGGAATCCGGCGACCGTGAGCGCCTCGATCCGTACGCCGGTGACCGGGTGTTCGGCCGTACCGGTGACGCACAGGCCGTGGCCGGCCTTGGCGCAGGTGTTGCCGGCGCCACCGGCGGACTTCCCGGGTGCGGTGATCACCGTGGCCTCTCCGGTGCCGCGGAGGGTCAGGTTCGAGGTGGTGACCAGGACGCTCTCGCGGTAGGTGCCCGGGAGGATCTGGACGGTGTCACCGGGCTTGGCGGCGTCCACCGCCCGCTGGATCGACTCACCCGCGTGGACGAGCCGGGTGGTCGGGGACACGGAACCGCCGGCCGGCCCGGGAAGCCCCGTGACCAGACCGACGGCGAGGATGGCTGCGACGCCCGCCAACTGCGGGATCCGGCACGTGGGCATGGGTGATGACCTGCTTTCGGGGATTCGGCTGCATTGGCTCTACTGGGGCTCTAATGGGGCTCTACTCGGGCTCTACTGAGGCTTGACTCGGCCGGCGGCCGGTCGGGGCTGGGGTTCCCGACCGCCCTGGGCCACCTAATCGAAGCTATGGGCGCCCCTCGGCACCTGCCACTTCTGCTCCTCCGGCCGTGCGGCCCCGCCCCGGAAAAGGGACACGGCGTCAGTACACTCCGACGCCGTACGCGTTCAGCGCGGCCGTGACGGGCTGGTAGAAGGTGGTGCCGCCGACGCTGCAGTTCCCGTTGCCGCCCGAGGTGAGGCCGAGCGCGCTGTGGCCGGCGAAGAGCGGGCCCCCGCTGTCGCCCTCCTCGGCGCAGACGGTCGTCTTGATCAGCCCGCGGACGGTGCCCTGCAGGTAGTGCACGGTGGCGTTGAGGCCGGTGACCGTACCACTGTGCACGTGCGAGGTGCTGCCGCTGCGGCTGACGGTCTGTCCGACCGACGGGTCGGCGGCCTTGGCGACCGTGCGGGTGGTGCCGTCGTAGAGGTCGACGGCGGAGGCCGGGACACTGCCGTCCGTGTACTTGACCAGGGCGTAGTCGTGGTCGGGGAAGGTGGAGCCGACGGTGTCGCCGATCGGGTCGTCCTGGGCCTCGGTGGCGTACCAGGTCGAGGCGACGTTCCCGCAGTGGCCGGCGGTCAGGAAGTAGTAGCCGTCGCCGCTGAGGCCGCGGACGTTGAAGCCGAGCGAGCAGCGGTACCCGCCGCCGTAGATCGCGTCGCCGCCGTCCACCCTGGTGCTGAACACCCCGGGTACCCGCTCCACCCGGACGGCCGGGCCGAGCTGCTCCACCGTCCGGGTGAGCCGGTCGAGGGCGGCGCCCCGGACGGTGGAGTCGGCCGACACCACCACCTGGTCGGTGACCGGGTCGACGGCCCAGGCGGTGCCGGGGACGGCGGCGCTGCGGTCGAGCTCGGCGGTGGCGGCGGCCAGCTGCGCGGCACTGCGGGCCACCAGCCGGGGGACGGCTCCGGCTTCCTGCACCCGCCGGGAGTCCGCCGCGTCGGTGATGGTGACGACCGGTCGGCCGGAGGCGTCCAGGTACGAACCGGCGGTGCGGTCGTCGCCCAGCTGCTGCTGGAGGCCGGCGGCGAGCGCCGCGGCGGCCTCGCCGGTGGGGGTCAGGGTGGGAAGGGCGGCCGCGGGTGCGGGCAGCGCGAGTGCTGTACCGGCGAGCAGCGTGGCGGCCGCCGCGAGGAGGGCGGCGCGACGGCTGGTACGGCGATTGCTCATCAGGGCTCCCTGGATGCCTGGGAAGAAGGGGGTGGGCGGACACCCGGAGGGCGCCCCGGATCGGCCGGGGCCTCCGGGCGGCCGTGGCGGGTGCCGGGCGGTTCCTGCTGCCGAATATCGGGGCAGGGACCGAGGTTGGCGACCCGGTGAGGCAGTCGGCGGATGCCCGGTCGCGGCAGCCGACGAGGGGTCACGGCCGGGACTCCCGGTCCGCCTGACCCGCACGCACCGCCCCGGACCCGCGCCCGGCCCGCGCCCGGGCACGGCCGGTGCCGGGTGTGCCGGGTCCCGGCGGCGGCGCGGCTGTCGGAGGCGGGCGGGGTGCGTGCCGCTCGGGTGTGTGCCCGCCGGCTCGCCGGGGAATCGACGGGTTGCCGACCGGGCCTGTGGCCGGCCGGGAACCACCGGGTGGCGCGCCGTGTCCTGTCTCCTGGTGGTCAGACCGCATCCGGCGATGGAGGTTCGACGTGACTGGGCCCGCGGGTGGCAACGGGGGGCAGGGGCTGCTGGCCGCGGCCGGAGTGCTGCTCCCGGACGAGCAGGGGCGGATTCTGGTGGTGCGGCTCACCTATGACCACAAGCACCCGATCGCGATTCCCGGCGGCGGCTGGGAGCCGTCCGACGAGTCGCCCCGGCAGACGGCCGTCCGGGAGATCACCGAGGAGCTCGGAGTGGTGCCCGAACTCGGCCGACTGGCGTGCGTCGACTGGTCGTTGGGGACCGCTCGACCGCCGATCGCGGCCTACCTGTACTGGTGTGCGCCGCTGCCTGGCTCCCGGCTCTCCGCACTCCGGCCGCAGGCGACGGAGGTCGGCGGCTGGGCCTGGCTGACCAGGCCCCAGATCTCCTCGGCGCTGCCGCCCAGGCTGTCCCGGCGGGTCACGGCCTGCCTCACCGCACCACGCGACGCCGGGCCGCTGGAGCTGGAGGACAGCCGTCCGGTCGGCCACACCGTCGCCCATGTGCCGCCGGTCCCGCCCCCGCCGTACACCAGGGCCGCCGGTCTGGAGCTGGCCGGCGGTGGCGGCACGGCGTCGCGGCGGCCGCCGCTGGGGCGGGAGGAGTACCTGGCCTCACTGCCCAGGATCCGGGCCAAGGCGCGGATGCTGTTCACCGATGCGGCCGGGCGGGTGCTGCTGGTGCGCCTGCGCCCGCTCGAGGACCGGCCGTACTGGACTCTGCCGGGCGGCAGCGTCGAGGCGGACCGCGAGATGCCGAGGGCGGCGGCACGGCGGGAGATCCGCGAGGAGCTCGGCTGGGACCGGGAGCCGGGCCGCCTGCTGGGGCTGGACTGGTCGGCGGGCCCGGGCGGCCCGGCGGCCATGGTCTACGTCTTCGACGGCGGCGAGGTGACCGCGGACCTCCTCGGGCGGATCCGCCTGCAGCCTCAGGAACTGGTGGAGTGGGGGATGTTCACTCCGGCCCAGGCGCGGGAGGTCCTCTCCGAGCACGCGCTGAGCAGACTTCAGGCCTGCCTGGCCGTCCGGGAGGCAGGGAGCGGCGGCGGGCCGGCGGAACTGATCTGCGGCCGGTCGGTCTGAGCCGAGGGGTGGCCTGCGAAGCCCCGGCCGAGCGAAGGGGCAGCCCCCGGCCGGGTGGCCGGGGGCTGCCCCACCGTACGGTGGATATCGTCTACTGCCTTGCCTGTCAGACCAGTTGGTGGTGGCGGCTGATGTTCTTCTCCAGCAGTGCGAGGGATTCGGCGACGCCGATGCTGTCGGTGGTGAACTCCGGCAGCCGGCCGTCCGCCTTCTTCAGCTCCACCAGGGCCTGGTCGATCGCGCTGTGCGCGGCGAACAGGCAGGGAGTGCTGTAGATCGCCACGTCCACGCCCAGATCGGTCAGTTCGGGCAGGGAGAGCCGGGGGGACTTGCCGCCGGCGATCTGGTTGAACAGCAGCGGCTTGTCCCCTATGACGCCGCGGACCTTGCGGATCCAGTCCACACTGCGCACACCGTCGACCAGGATCACGTCGGCGTCGGTCGCGGCCAGGGCCTCGGCACGGCGCAGGATCTCGCGCTCCTCGGTGGCGTCGGTACGGGCCACGACCACCAGGTCGCGGCGCGCGGCCAGCACCATCTCCAGCTTCTCCAGGTACGTCTCCAGCGGAAGCACCTGCTTGCCGTCGACATGGCCGCAGCGGCGGGGGCGCTGCTGGTCCTCCAGGATCACCCCGGAGGCGCCGATGGCCTCCAGGCTCTGGACCACGTGGCAGGCGGTCTCGGGGTCCACGTAGCCGTCGTCGATGTCCACCAGCAGGTGCTGGCGGGGGAAGGCCAGCCGGAGCCGCTGCACGAAGGCGACGATGTCCGGCCAGGCGATGTAGCCGATGTCCGGCAGGCCGTAGTGCGAGGCCGCGAAGCCGAACCCGGAGATGAACATCCCGTCGTAGTGCTGGGCCGCCAGGGAGGCGGAGAACATGTCGAAGACGCCGATCAACGGAGTGGTACCGGGCTCGGAGATCGCTTCTCGCAGCCGAATCGGGTGATGCACGGGGTCCTCCAGCAGATGGTGTTGGTGCCCGATGCGCGCCACCGGTACGCCGTGCGGGGCATACCGGTGGCATAGGCGGGGAAGGGGCGGCAGGTGCGGTCCGCTGCCGTTCCGTCCCCCATGAATCTAGGTAAAGGGATGGTCATGAACAACACTCGAAAGGTAATCAAATGGGAGGCTATATCGAGTTGACATGGATAGCTCAGGTAGATAGCTCCGGCGGAGCCGGGGTCACCCGGCCGGGAGCGCGTAGACCTTCGAACCCAGGCGCGCGAACGCCAGCCTTCCGTCCGTGCTCAGGTACCAGTCGTTGTACATGACGGGGTTCGACGGGTCCTCGAAGGTCCACTTGAGCCGGCCCGACCTGGCGTCCACCGCGT
The DNA here is from genome assembly GCF_051374625.1 of Kitasatospora sp. HPM-01-4. Classification (NCBI taxonomy): domain Bacteria; kingdom Bacillati; phylum Actinomycetota; class Actinomycetes; order Kitasatosporales; family Streptomycetaceae; genus Kitasatospora; species Kitasatospora sp. HPM-01-4. The sequence continues at coordinate 1,246,277 of NZ_JBPQGP010000005.1, forward strand.
ACAGCCCGTTGTGGGCCCCGCCCGGGACGAACAGGGTGCCGCCCGCCAGCACCGGCTGGCTGGTAAGGCTGGGCTCGTGGGGCAGCGCGCAACTCCAGCGCTTCTTGCCGGTCTCCGCGTCATAGGCCAGGACGGCGTCCGTCCCGTCGCTGGTGTAGACCGTGCCCTCGGCTGCCAGCACCGGGGTGAACCGGCCGGCATAGGACTTCAGCCGCCACTGCTGCTTGCCGTCCGCGAGCCCCACCGCCTGCAGGTCGGCGTCGTCGGCCAGGCAGTACAGCCGCTTGTCGTCGCACCAGACCGGCCACGGTTCGATGGTTCTGGCGTCGACCTGCCACAGCTCCCGGCCGTCCTTGACGTCCCTGGCGACGATGCCCCCGTTGCCGCGGCTGTGCAGCAGGACGCCGCCGGTCGCCCGGCCGGTGGAGATGCTGGCCTGGGGGTCCTGATCGGGCTGGGCCCACTTGATGTTGACCCGCGCCGGGTCGAACGCCAGCACCATCTGGTCCCCGGTCGACTCGTACTGCTTGGTGACCATCACCTTCACGTAGACCGCCTGATCGTCCGCGGCCAGCAGCTGGGTCACCTGGATCACCTTGCCGTCACTGCCCCAGGCGACCCGCGAGCCCACGTCGTTCCGCCCGCTCTTCGGATCGATCGCGGCCGCCCCGCGGAGGAGGGTGAGCAGCTGACCGCCGCCCGCGATGCAGTGCGCCGCCGACAGGTCGGGCCGGGCCCAGCGCACGCTGCCGCTGCCGGCGTCCAGGGCGGTGATGCCGGTGCCGGGCACGTAGACCGTGTCGGTCAGCACCAGCGCCGACCGCTGGGCCACCACCGGGTCGGTCGAGGTGTACGTCCAGACGGGCTGCGGCGCCTGACCCGCGGCCTGGCCGCCCGAGGGCCCCGGCGCGGGTTTCGGCTCCGGCTTCGATCCCGGGCGCAGCAGCGCCCAGGCGGTACCACCCGCCGCCGCGGTGGCCACCAGACCGCCGCCCGCGAGGAAGAGCCGTCGGGACACCCGCGGTGCGGGCGCGGGCGTGGGAGCGGGAGCCTGCGTCGGTGCCCACGCCGGCGAGGCCGCCTGGGCGGCCATGGGCTGGGCCGTGGGCATCGGCGGCACGGCCATGGGCGAAGGGGGCATGGGCGCGGGGGCCATGGGCGCGGGGCCCGGCGTCCGCGCCTGGTGGCCCAGCCGCATGGTTCCGGAGGCCGGGTTCGGCAGGTCGGTGCTGGTCGGTGAGTACACCGCGTCGGGCGGGGCGGTGTACTGCGGCGGCTGTGCGGGAGTACCCCGGCTCGGCGTCTCCATGTCCATCACGGACGAGGCGTGCGTGGCCAGTGCCGAGGCGACCGGAGCGGGCAGCCAGTTGCCGGCGGTGGCCGCCGGGGTGCCTTCGGGCAGCAGCCGGGCGGCGAGCTCCAGCGGGGCGGGCCGCCGAGCCGGGTCCTTGGTCAGGCAACTCTCGATCACCGTCCGGAGGCCGGCGGGCAGTTCGCGCAGCTCGGGCTGGTCGTGGACCACCCGGTACAGCTGCGCCGCCACACCCGACTCGCCGTCGAAGGGGCCGTGCCCGCTCGCCGCGTACACCAGCACCGAGCCGAGCGAGAACACGTCACCGGCGGCACCGATCGGCCGGCCCATCGCCTGTTCGGGGGACATGAAGCCCGGCGAGCCGACCACCACCCCGGTCTGGGTGAGGCTGTCGCCGTCCAGCGCCCTGGCGATCCCGAAGTCGATCACCCGGGGGCCGTCGGCCGCCAGCAGGACGTTGGAGGGCTTGAGGTCACGGTGCACCAGCCCGGCGCCGTGGATGGCGTGCAGGGCCTCGGCGAGCCTGGCGCCGAGCGCCCTCACCGACTGCTCCGGCAGCGGTCCGTACTGCTGGACGGCCTCGGTCAGCGAGAGGCCGAGCACGTACGCGGTCGCGAGCCAGGGGGTCGGCGAGTCGGGGTCGGCGTCCACCACGGGGGCGGTGTACGCACCGTCCACCGCCCGCGCGGCGTCCACCTCGCGGCGGAACCTGGTCCGGAACTCCCGGTCCTCCGCCAGTTCGGACCGCACCACCTTGACCGCGACCGTCCGCCCGCCCGCCGAACGGGCCAGGTACACCCGGCCCATCCCGCCCGCTCCCAGCCTGGCCACCAGCCGGTACGGGCCGATCGCGTCCGGATCGTTGGCCTCCAGTGGCTCCATGTGCTGTTTCCCCGTCCCCGTGGTGATCGTTACTGCTGACTGTCCGCCCGCAGATCGTACGGGCCGTCAGCACGGCACGGTCACGCGGAGGGTGTCCGGGGCCGGTGCGGCGCCGGGCGCGGGCGGGCCCGCACCCGGCGGGGGATCAGGCGGCGGCCGGTGACGCGCTGTCCGTGGCCAGCTTGACCGCCAGGGCGCCCAGCACGGTTCCCATCAGGTAGCGCTGCGCCCGCAGCCAGCCGGGCCGGCGTCCGAGGAAGAGCGCGATGGTTCCCGCCGCGAGGACGACGACCAGGTTCACGGCCAGGCTGACGGCGATCTGGACACCGCCCAGGAGGAACCCCTGCAGCAGCACGTGCCCCGCCCGGACGTCGATGAACTGCGGAATGAGCGAGAGGTACATGACGGCGGCCTTCGGGTTCAGCAGATTGGTGAGCAGGCCCATGGAGAACAGCCGCCGCGTCGAGTCGGGCGGCAGTTCCTGCGGGGTGAAGACCGACAGGCCGCCCGGCTTGAGCGCCTTCCAGGCGAGCCAGGCCAGGTAGCCGGCCCCGGCGAGCTTCACGGTGAGGTACAGCGCCGGGACCGCCACGAAGACGAGCGACAGGCCGAGGTTGGCGGCGCTGAGGTAGACCAGGAAGCCGACCGCGACCCCGGCCAGCGAGACCGCTCCCGCCCGCCGTCCCTGGGTGATGCTCCGTGAGACGAGGTACATCATGTTGGGCCCGGGCGTGAGCACCATGCCGAGAGCCACTGCCACTACGCCGAGGACCGCGTTGGTTCCGATCATGAAGCCAGGATCGGCGGTGGCGAGTGTTCAGCACCAGCTCGCATTTCTTCATGCATCGCTTTAGCACCGCTACATCCATGGCCCGTGTCGGGTGCAGCGGCCGGCGCCGGCAGCCGGGCCGGGGACCTGGACTCGGACTCCGCACCGAGTAGGTCGCCGGCCAGGCCTCCGGCACCATCCACCGGGCGACCGCCGGGGGCGGTGCCGTCGCCCGCAAGTGGTGCTACCGCCCGGCGGGGCCGGGGAGTTCGAAGATCCCGTAGCCGAAGCCTTCGGCGCTGACTCCGTCCGCCGTCACGATGACGCCCCGGGCTTCCAGGGCGCGGGCGCCCGCGAGTCCGGGGTGCGCGAAGTAGGCGGGCTGCCGACGGGGGTTGACCACCACCAGATGGCTGCCGCCGCGCAGGTGGACCAGCGGGTACCCGGTGTGCAGCACCTCGACGTCGCCCCGGCTGCCGAGCGCCGGGGTCGCCCTGCGCAGCGCGATCAGGCGCCGGACCAGGTGCAGCACCGAGTCGGGGTCGGCGAGTTGGGCCGCCACGTCCGGCCTGCCGGGGTCGGGGTCGAGGGGCTGGTAGAACCGGTCGGCGGCGGCCGTGGAGAAGCCGGCGCCGGGGCTGCCGTCCCACTGCATCGGGGTGCGGGAGCCGGCCCGGTTGTTGGTGGGTTCCAGCAGGCTGCCCTCCTTGTCCGGCAGCCCGGGGACGAACCGCATGCCGATCTCGTCGCCGTAGTAGATCGCGGGCAGGGTCGGCCAGGTCAGCAGGAAGGCGAAGGCGGCGCCGAGTTGCCCGGGCGTGCGGGAACCGGTGGCGAGACGGTTGTAGTCGTGGTTGGCGGTGGGCAGGATGACGTGCCCCGGACCGGGTGCGCCGGAACCCGGTTCCACCGCCGTACCGGTGGCGCGCCAGGCGGCGATGAACTCGGCCATCGAGCCCCGGCCCAGCGGGTCGAAGTAGCACGGTCCCGACTCCCAGGACGCCGAGGCCATCCCCTCGCCGTTGTCCCAGAGCGAGGTGATCGCCCGGCCCGCGAAGTGCAGGAAGAAGTCGGCGTGGAAGCCCGCGGGCAGGGCGAGTTCGGGCCGGCCCCACTCCGAGATCAGCACCGCGCCCGGGTGGGTCCGCTCCAGCCAGGCCCGCTGCTCGCGCCAGAGCTTCGCCGTCTCGGCGCGGTCCGGGTCGTCCTTGACCAGGGAGTACGCCATGTCGACCCGGAACCCGGCGACACCGGTGCGCAGCCAGTGGTCCATGATCTCGCGCAGCGCGGCGCGGTTCTGCTGCGGCCCTTCGGCGTCGACGGGCTGACGCCAGGGCTCCGCCTCGTCGCCGCGGGCGTACCCGTAGTTGAGCGCCGGCTGGAAGTCGAAGAAGTTCGGCAGGTAGTAGCCCGGGCGCCGGCCCGGGGAGGGGACGAACCGGCCGCTCTGCCGGTCGGCCCAGATGTAGCGCTGGTCGGCGGGGTCGTCGGCGGCGGCCAGGAACCAGGGGTGCCGGTCGGAGGTGTGTCCGGGGACCAGGTCGAGCAGGATCCTGATCCCGCGCCGGCCGGCGGCGTCCACCAGCGCGGCGAGGTCCTCCCGGGTGCCGTAGCGCGGGGCGACGGAGAAGTAGTCGCAGACGTCGTACCCGGCGTCGCGGAACGGTGAGGCGAAGCACGGCGAGAGCCAGACCGTGTCCACGCCCAGCCAGGCCAGGTGGTCGAGGTGCCCGGTGATCCCGGCGAGGTCGCCGATTCCGTCGCCGTCGGAGTCGGCGAAGGTCTGCGGGTAGATCTGGTAGAGGACGGCGTCGGCCAGCCAGGCGGTCCGGTTCGCGGGGCGGCCGGTGGTCGGCTCCGGTGATGGGTTCGTCATCGCGTGCCGTACTCCCTTCCACGGGGACAGTCCGAGGCCAGTCTCCTCCGCCACCGCTCCGGGCGCTGCCGGTTCGGGGGATGGCAAGCCCCCCGTGCACCGTCCCGGCATCCGACACCCTGTCGGAGCCGGCCGGTCCGCCGGGTCGCCACAGGTCCGGCCGGGCCGGACGCCCGGGGCCCGTGCAGCTTCGGGTGTCCGTCATGGCCGGGCGAATCCTCGTTGAACATCGCTCCGGTCACAGGACCGGTCCGGGGAGATCCGATGAAGGACTGTTAGGAACCCTTCCTTACCGGCAACACTGCCAGCAGCATGACCGGCTGACGGGCAATCGGGTTGCCTGGTCACAGTTCCGAGGAGGCCCCGCGCAGTAGCCCCGAAGAGCCTCTACGGCGAGCAACTCAGCCAACGGGGCGGCATGTTGAGACTGCCCTCGAAGCACCGGGTGCGCTCAGGCGCTCCCCTGGCACATCGTCCCGGCAGTGAGCCGGGAGATCCCACCAAACCTGCTGCTGAAGCATTCTGGAGGTCCGGATATGACGGTTCGTCGCAAGTCCACGTCACACCGCCGCGCGGCGGCCGCCGCCTCGGCCGTACTCGCCGCCGCACTGCTGACCGCGGGCACGGCCGACGCGGCCGAACCGGCCGGCGGTACGGCACGCGCGAACGGTCCCGCCTGGAGCGGGCAGTTCACCGGGTACGGAAGTTCCTCCTGGCGCGCCGCCTGGGGCGTTGCCGCCGAAGGCTCCTGGGGCGGCTCGCAGCTGCGCGCCGTCACCTCCCCCGGGGCACCGGGCGACGGATCCGCCCTGCAGGTGACGTACGGCGCCGGTTCCTCCGCCAACTCCTGCACGGACTGCCCGAATCCCGGCGGCGGGCAGTTCTACACCGACCTCAAGGCACTGGGCCTCGCCGGGCTGGCCGGATCGGCGACCCTCGACCTCAAGTACTACGTCAGGTTCCCGGCCGGGCAGGACTGGGGCAAGGCCGGCAAGCTGCCCGGCCTGTACGGCGGCAGGATCGGCGACGAGTCCGGTGGCAACCACGGGAACGGCTGGTCGACCCGGTACATGTGGCGTGGCAACAGCTCCGCACCGGACAACGGCGAGGTCTACCTCTACACCCCGACCAACTCCGGCCCCACCGGCTACGGGGTCGATCTCGGCGTCGGCACCTGGAAGTGGGCCCCTGACGGGAAGTGGCACAGCGTCGAGCAGTCTGTGAACCGCGGCACCGGCGACATCACCGTCTGGTACGACGGCAGGCAGGTCTTCGCGGCCCGCAAGGCGGCCACCGGGATCGGCTCCATCCCGTTCAGCGGGGTGTTCTTCTCCACCTTCTACGGCGGTCATGACACCAGCTGGGGCCCGAAGACCACCCAGCACGCGTACTTCGCCGACTTCTCGCTCTCGGCGAGCGTCCAGCACTGACGCTCCGGGGGCTGCCGGAGTGGCCGCCGATGCGGGAGCGCTGTCGGGCTCCCGCATCAGCGGCGCGGGCGTTCGAGACGCACCAGGGCGTCGATCGCCTCGGTGCCCGCGCCGTGGGCGGCACCGACCGGACGGCGGACGCGTTCGGCCCGGACCATGTGCAGCCGGCGGTCCGAGAGGTCCTCCCGGACGTCCTCCGGCGTGAAGAGCACGGCAGGGTCGCTGGGGCCGCCGCCGCCCTCCGTGAGGTTGGTGGTGTCATGGCCGACGACCAGCAGGGTGCCGCCGGGTGCCAGGGCGTCGGCGGCCTGCCGTAGTACGGTGCGGCGCTGTTCGCCGGGGAGGTGCAGGTACACGACCAGCACGAGATCGTGGGCGCCGGGCTCGGGGACATGGTCGCGGACGTCCGCCTCGACCCAGGTCAGGCGGGACGCGACCGCGGCCGGCAGGCGCTCGGCGAGGGCGCGGCCACGGTCCAGCGCGACCCGGGAGAAGTCGACCGCGGTGACCCGCCAGCCCAGCGTCGCCAGCCAGAGGCTGTTGCGGCCCTCGCCCGCCGCCAGGTCGAGCGCCCGGCCCGGCGGGAGGTCCTGGCACTCGCGCCGTACCCAGCGGTTGGGCTCGGTGCCCCACACCAGCTCGGCCGAGTCGTAGCGCCGGTCCCAGTCCTGGCTGTCCATCATCCCGACTCCCGGTCTCTCCGCCCTGCTGTCCGGAGCCCGAGCCTACGCGGCGCGACTGTCGGCCCCGGCGCCAAGCCGCGTGGCCTCGCCGTCCGACGGTCACACGGACGGTGCCGGCGGGCGCACTCCGAACACATGGGCACATACCGGTGGAATGCCCCGAAAGCAGCAATTCGTCCGCGTCGCGGTTTGAATCGGTTCAAGGGTCCGACCAGGCCGGCGGGCAGGAGCGCTACGGTGATCGGGTTCCGGACGCCGCTGTGAGGGCAGGCTCGGCCCGTGGCGGCGGCCCCGTCGGCGACCGGTGACCGGTGACGGTGATCCGGTGCTCGATGATGATCGTCGGCACCGTACGGTGTTGACCGTCGTGAACGAATCGCGATCGGCGCGGCCTGGCCGCGACCGGCACGAACTACCCGCGCGGGCACGGATGGAGCACGTGCCCGCGCCCGATGACGAGAGGTTCCTCCTCATGGCTCAGCAGGTGCGCGGCGTGATCGCCCGTTCCAAGGGTGCCCCGGTACAGGTCGAGACGATCCTGGTCCCGGACCCCGGTCCGGGCGAGGCGCTGGTGCAGGTCCAGGCGTGCGGGGTCTGCCACACCGACCTGCACTACCGGGAGGGCGGGATCAACGACGAGTTCCCCTTCCTGCTCGGCCACGAGGCGGCCGGCGTGGTGGAGGCCGTCGGCGAGGGGGTGACCGAGGTCGCGCCCGGTGACTTCGTGATCCTCAACTGGCGGGCGGTCTGCGGCAACTGCCGTGCCTGTCTGCGCGGACGGCCCTGGTACTGCTTCAACACCCACAACGCCAAGCAGAAGATGACCCTGCTCGACGGGACCGAGCTCTCCCCCGCGCTGGGGATCGGCGCCTTCGCCGAGAAGACCCTGGTCGCCGCCGGGCAGTGCACCAAGGTCTCGCCCGAGGCCTCGCCCGCCGCCGCCGGACTGCTGGGCTGCGGCGTGATGGCCGGACTCGGTGCCGCCATCAACACCGGCAACGTCCAGCGGGGCGACACCGTCGCGGTGATCGGCTGCGGCGGCGTGGGCAACGCCGCCGTGGTCGGCGCCAGGCTGGCCGGCGCGGCGCGGATCATCGCCGTGGACGTCGACGACCGCAAGCTGGACACCGCGCGCAAGCTCGGTGCCACCCACACCGTCAACGGCCGGTCCGAGGACACGATCGCGGCGATCCAGGCGCTGACCGGCGGCTTCGGCGCCGATGTGGTGATCGACGCGGTCGGCACCCCGGAGACCTACCGTCAGGCGTTCTACGCCCGCGACCTGGCCGGAACGGTGGTCCTGGTCGGTGTGCCGACCCCCGAGATGAAGCTGGAGCTGCCGCTGCTGGACGTCTTCGGCCGGGGCGGCTCGCTGAAGTCCTCCTGGTACGGCGACTGCCTGCCCAGCCGGGACTTCCCCATGCTCATCGACCTCTACCTGCAGGGCCGCCTCGACCTGGACGCCTTCGTCAGCGAGACCATCCAGCTGACGGACGTGGAGGAGGCGTTCGCCCGGATGCACAAGGGCGAGGTCCTGCGCTCGGTGGTGGTCTTCTGATGGCCGCCCTGTCCCCCCGCGTCGAGCGGCTGGTCACCTCCGGCACCTTCTCGCTGGACGGCGGCACCTGGCAGGTCGACAACAACGTCTGGATCGTCGGCGACGACACCGAGGCGCTGGTCATCGATCCCGCGCACGACGCCGAGGCGGTGTACGCGGCGCTCGGCGGGCGCCGCCTGGTCGCGATCGTGTGCACCCACGCGCACAACGACCACATCGCCGCCGCGCCCGCGCTGGCCGAGCGGACCGGTGCTCCGGTCCTGCTGCACCGCGAGGACCAGGTGCTCTGGGAGCAGACCCACCCCCGGCGACCGGTGGACGGCGATCTGACGGACGGGCAGCGGCTGGCCGTCGCGGGCATCGAGCTGACGGTGCTGCACACCCCCGGCCACGCGCCCGGTGCGGTCTGCCTGTACGCCGAGGACCTGGGCACGGTCTTCACCGGCGACACGCTGTTCGCGGGCGGCCCCGGGGCGACCGGCCGGTCGTTCTCGGACTTCCCGACCATCATCGAGTCGATCCGGGAGCGCCTGCTCTCCCTGCCGCCGGAGACCGTCGTGCGGACCGGCCACGGCGACTCGACCACGATCGGGGCCGAGGCCCCGCAGCTCGACGAGTGGATCAAGCGCGGCCACTGACGGCCGTCCGGCTGTCGCGGCCCTCCGAGAAGCCCTTCCGCTCTCGGAGGGCCGTTCCGCGTTCCCGGCCGTTCCGTCGGTACTTTGGTGCAAGGGTCCGATCTGTCCGAAAAATTCGGACCCCGTACGAGAGTCCGATCGCCGAGGAGACCGCGATGCGTGTTGCACTCTTCGCCACCTGCGTGAACGACGCCGTGTACCCGTCCACCGCCATCGCCACGGTCAGGCTGCTGGAGCGGCTCGGCGTCGAGGTGGACTTCCCCGCCGGGCAGACCTGTTGCGGGCAGCCGCAGTTCAACACCGGCTACCGGCGCGAGACCGAGCCGATGGTGCGCCGGATGGCGCGCGCCTTCGCGGGGTACGGGTACGTCGTCACCCCGTCCGGCTCCTGCGTGGCGATGGTCCGCGACAACTACCCCCGGATCGGCGCCCTGGCGCTGGCCGAGCGGCGTGGAACCGAGCTCGCCGAGGCGGCCGACTCGCTGGTGCCGCGGGTGTACGAGCTGACCGAGTTCCTGACCGATGTGCTCGGGGTCGAGGACGTCGGTGCCTACTTCCCGCACACCGTGACCTACCACCCCTCCTGCCACGGACTGCGGCTGCTGGGGCTCGGCGACCGGCCTTCGCGGCTGCTGCGCGCCGTCCGGGGGCTGGAGTTGGTGGAGCTGCCCGGTGCCGAGGAGTGCTGCGGATTCGGCGGAACCTTCGCCGTGAAGAATCCCGCCGTCTCCACCGCGATGGGTGACGACAAGGTGCGCAACGCGCTCGGGACCGGTGCACGGGTGCTCTGCGGCGGGGACAACTCCTGCCTGCTGCACCTCCAAGGACTGCTGCGCCGGCAGTCCGCGCCGCTGCGCACGCTGCACCTCGCCGAGATCCTGGCCTCCACCGAGGAGCAGCCGTGGGCCGACGAGGCGCACGGGCGGCGGCCGGTCTCCGGCGACGAGCGAACCGGGAGCACGGTATGAGCGGTACCACCTTCCTCGGCATGCCGGCCTCCCCCGGGCCCCGTCCCGGCTCCCCGGAGGCCTTTCCCTCCTTCCCCGAAGCCGCCGCCGTGGCCACCTTGGACCACAAGCTCCGGGCCAACCTCACCCACGCCACCCGCACCATCCGCGAGAAGCGGGCCCGCGCGGTCGCCGAACTCGCCGACTGGGCCGAGCTGCGCGCCGCCGGTAAGGCGATCAAGGACCACACGCTGCGCCGGCTCGACCGCTACCTGCTCCGCCTGGAGCAGGAGGTCACGGTGGCCGGAGGCACGGTGCACTGGGCCGCCGACGCCGCCGAGGCCAACCGGATCGTCGCCGATCTGGTGCTGGCCACCGGCGAACGCGAGGTGGTCAAGGTCAAGTCGATGGCCACCCAGGAGATCGGACTCAACGAGGCGCTCGCGGCCGAGGGCATCATCGCGTACGAGACCGATCTGGCCGAGCTCATCGTGCAGCTCGGCGACGACCGGCCCTCGCACATCCTGGTGCCGGCGATCCACCGGAACCGGGAGGAGATCCGCGAGATCTTCGCCGAGCGGATGGCCTCCTGGGGCCGGCCCGCGCCCGAGGGTCTCACCGACTCCCCCGCCCAACTGGCCGAGGCCGCACGGCTCCACCTGCGGGAGAAGTTCCTGCGCGCCAAGGTCGCCGTCTCCGGCGCCAACTTCATGGTCGCCGAGACCGGCACCCTGGTGGTGGTCGAGTCCGAGGGCAACGGGCGGATGTGCCTGACCCTGCCTAAGACACTGATCTCGGTGGTGGGCATCGAGAAGGTGGTCCCGGCCTGGCGCGACCTGGAGGTCTTCCTGCAGACCCTGCCGCGTTCCTCGACCGCCGAGCGGATGAACCCGTACACCTCGCTCTGGACCGGCACCCTCGGACCGGAGAACGACGGTCCGTCGGCCTTCCACCTGGTCCTCCTGGACAACGGCCGTACCAGCGCCCTCGCCGACCGGGTCGGCCGGCAGGCGCTGCGCTGCATCCGCTGCTCCGCCTGCCTCAACGTCTGCCCGGTGTACGAGCGGGCCGGGGGCCACGCGTACGGGTCGGTCTACCCCGGTCCGATCGGGGCCGTCCTGACGCCCCAACTGCGCGGCACCACAAGTGGGATCGACGCCTCGCTGCCGTACGCCAGCTCGCTCTGCGGAGCCTGCTACGAGGTCTGTCCGGTGGCCATCGACATCCCCGAGGTCCTGGTCCACCTGCGCGAACGGGTGGCCGGGCAGGGCGGGCACGGGCACCGGCTGGAGCGGGCGGCGGTGAAGGCCGCCGGGCTCGCGCTGGACCACCCCGGTCTGCTGGCCGCCGGGGAGCGGCTCGCGGGGAAGGCGCGCGGTCTGCTGCCCGAGCGGCTGCCCGGCCCCGGCCGCGCCTGGACGGACACCCGTGCTCTGCCCGAGCTGCCCCCCGAACCCTTCCGCGACTGGTGGAAGAAGAACCGTTCCCGGAAGGACAGTCGATGAGCGGCAGCCGCGAGACCGTGCTGGCGCGGATCCGCGCCGCGATCGGCTCCGAGGCGGGTACGGGTGCCGGACCTGCGGCCCCCGGGGACGAGGAGATCCCGCGCGACTATCTCGCCGTTCACCGGGACGAGGATCCGGCGGCGCTGCTCGACCTGCTGCACGAGAACCTGACCGACTACCGCGCCCTGGTGCACCGGAGTACCGAGTCCGAGCTGCCCGCCACCATCGCCCGCCTGCTGTCCGCACACGGCTCCCGGACCGTGGCCCTCCCCGCCGACCTGCCGCCGGGGTGGCTGGCCGCCGCCACCGGGATCGAGGCGGTGACCGACGACGGCACGCTCACCGCCGGGCGGCTCGACGCGGTGGACAGCGTCCTGACCGGCTGTGCACTGGCCGTGGCCGAGACCGGGACGGTCGTCCTGGACGCCGGTCCCGCCCAGGGCAGACGGCTGCTCACCCTGGTCCCCGACCACCACATCTGCGTGGTGCTCGCACCCGAGCAGATCGTCGCCTCGCTCCCCCGGGCGCTTCCCCGCCTGGATCCCACCCGCCCGCAGACCTGGGTCTCCGGACCGTCGGCCACCAGTGACATCGAACTCGACCGGGTGGAGGGAGTCCACGGACCGCGCACCCTGGAGGTGATCCTGGTGAGCGAGGGCTGAGGCCTCCCCGACCACCGCGGATGGCGGCGGCAACAGCGGCGGCAACGGCGAGCTGTCAGCCCTTGATCGCGCCCTCCTCGACACCTCGGAAGAAGAAGCGCTGGAGGGCGGCGAAGACCACGACGATCGGCAGGAAAGCGATCATGGTGCCGGCCGCGATCACGCGGGGGTTGGCACTGAAGGTGCCGTTGAGGTACTGGATGCCGACGGTGAGCGTGTACCTGTCGGGGTCGGTGAGCACGATCAGCGGCCAGAGGAAGTCGTCCCAGGCACCTATGAAGGCGAAGATGACGATGACGCTCAACATGCCGCGTACGTTGGGCAGTCCGATGTGGATCAGGCGCTGCCGGACACTCGCTCCGTCCACGATCGCGGCGTCGTCCAGCTCACGCGGGACCGCGCGGAAGGCGGTGCGCATCAGCAGGACGTTCAGCATCCCGATCGCACCGGGCAGCGCGACGCCCAGCAGGGTGTCCGCGAGGCCGAGGCTGCGTACCGTCACGTACTGCGAAACGATGGTGACTTCGCCCGGCAGCACGAGTGTCGCCAGGAACAGCCCGAGGAGCAGCCGGGCACCGCAAAAGCGCAGTCGGGCCAGCGCGAAGCCGGCCAGCGTCGCCCCCACGACGTTTCCGCCGACGGTGATCGCGGCTACCACCAGGGAGTTGGCGGCGTACCTCCAGACCGGAACGGCGCGAGCGGCTTCGGCGTAGTTGCCGAGGGTGGGGTGGTCCGGCAGGAACCTGGGCGTCCGGGTGAAGACGTCCTCGGTGGGAGCCTTGAGGGAGGTGGAGAGTTCCCAGAGGAAGGGGCCCACGGTGAGGAGGAGGACCAGGAGCAGCAGCAGGTAGCGCACCGCCTTCTCGGTGGTGGAGGTGGAGTTGAAGCCCCTGGTGTGTCCGCTCGGCGCGGTCGCCGGGTCGGGTCCGGGTGTGGGACGCTGTCGGTCCATCGGTTCTCAGGCCGCCTTCCGGTCGAGGCGCAGCAGCAGGAGCAGCGGGCCGACGGTGACGACGAAGAGCAGCAGGCTGAGCGCGGAGGCGTAGCCGAGGTGGCCGGTGAAGCCCCGGCTGTACATCTGGATCAGCATGACCACCGACATGTCCCGGCCGCCCGGCCCGCCGGTGCCGTCGGAGAGTACGTACAGCTCGGAGAAGACCCGTAGCGCCGAGACCGAGATCAGTACGGAGACCAGCAGCATGGTGTTGCGTACGCCGGGCAGCGTGACGTGCAGGAAGCGGCGGAAGGCGCCGGCGCCGTCCACAGCCGCGGCCTCGTGGAGTTCGCGGCCGATGTTCCCGAGGGCCGAGAGGTAGATGATCATGTAGTAACCGAGGCCCTTCCAGACCGTGAGACCGATCGCGCTGAGCAGGAGCAGCCAGCGGTCGGTGAGGAAGGGCAGCGCCTGGTTGAGGATGCCGAGGCGCTGGGCGATGCCGTTGACCAGTCCGCGTTCGTCCAGCACCCAGCCCCAGATGAGGGCTACCACCACGGCCGAGGCGATCACCGGGGTGTAGAAGGCGGTGCGGAAGAAGGTGATGCCGGGCAGGCGCTTCTGGACCAGCAGGGCCATGAGCAGTGGCAGTACGGTGAGCAGCGGTAGGCAGATCACCATGTAGATCACGCTGTTGAGCAGTGCGTCACCCAACTGATCGTCGTTCAGGGCGCGTTGGAAGTTCTGCAGCCCGACGAAGTGTCCGCCGCCGAGCGGGCGGGCGTTGGTGAAGGAGAGGATCACCGTGTTGATGGACGGCCACACGGTGAAGACCAGCAGCCAGACGAGTGCGGGCGCGATGAGCAGCCAGGGGGTGAACCAGCGTCGGTGCGTCATGGTGGGGGCGCTGTCAGTTCTTGAGGAGTTGGTCGCAACGGGCGACGGCGTCGTCCAGCGCCTTCTTGGAGGTGGCGCCACCGCTGATCGCCAGGGCGATCTGCTGGTTGACGATGTCGCTCATCGCCTGGTCCACCTCGACGGGCTGGATGAGAGCGGCCTTGGCGAGCGAGGTGAAGGCGATGACCTTTGCCGTGCCCGCGTTGGTGCCGTCGCTCTTGCTGAAGTACGGATCGCTCGCGGAGGCGTTGGTGCTCGGGAAGATGCTGGTGAGGTGGGCGAAGGCGGCCTGGTTCTCGGCGTTGGTGACCCAGCGGGCCAGCGCCAGGGAGGTGGGCAGGTTCCTGCTGCTCCTGGCGACGGAGAGGCCCTGGACGTACAGCGGCGGAGTGCCCATGGCCGGTGAGGCGACGACCTTGGGTGCCAGGGTGGGATTGTCGGTGGCAAGGCTGGTGATGTAGTTGGCGCCGCCGGTGGTCCAGGCGGCGGTGCCGGAGGAGAAGAGTTTGGCGTTTCCGGCGTACTTGTCGGTGAGGACGTCCTTGGGCAGCAGGCCCTGCCGGTACGCCTCCCGGTAGCGGTCGAGCAGGGCGGCGGCCTCCGGGGTGTTGAAGGTGAAGCTCTTTCCGTCCTCCGCCATGATCCGCACGCCCGCGTTGAACAGGTCGCCGAGACCTGGCTTACGGCTCATCAGATAGGCCTGGCCTCCGGACTTCTCCTTGAAGACCTTGGCCTGGGCGATGAGTTCGTCCAGGTTGGTGGGCAACTTCTGCGGATCGAGGCCGTACTTGGCGAGGAGGTCGGTGTTCCAGTAGTCGACGTCGGTGTTCAGGTACCAGGGGTAGCCGTAGGTGCCCGGCCGGCCCGCGAAGCGGTAGGCGTTGATCCCGCCGGCCACGTAGTCGTGGGCGAGCCCGGGATCCGCTGCGGCGATGTCGAGCAGCAGTCCCTGCCTGACCAGGGGGAGGGCGAAGTCGGGTGGCAGGTTGACCACATCGGGGAGGCTGCCGCCGGCCGCCTGGCTGAGTACCTTGTCGGCGTAGCCGTCGGCGGGCTGGTCGAGCCAGGTGACCTGCACGCCGGGGTACTTGTGCTGGAAGGAGTCGATCACGCCCTGCATGTAGCCGGTGAACTTCGGCTTCAGGGCCCAGGTCTGAAGGGTGACCTTGCCCTTGATCTCTCCGGTGGCGGCGGCGGAGGCACCGTCACCGCCGGACGGGGACGGGCCGCCGCCGAGTCCGCATCCCACCGACGTCATCGCCACGACCGCGGCAACTGCCAGCCTTGCCCAGTACTTTCGCATGAGTTCTCCCGGCCTGTCCTGGTTCCGGTGTTCTGGACGCCCGCCCGCCCGTCAGCCTGCGTGCGTCGCGTCTGGTCACGTACCGGTGCGGCCGCACTGCTCCAGCGGACACGTGCGCATACCGAACCGCGTTTGGATCTCGTGCGTTGGACCGTGCGTCCGGCGCCGTCGGCGCCGGTGAGCAGGTATCGGACCGCGGGTACCAAGTGGCGGGTACCGCAGTGCCTTTGGGAGGTGCCGTGGCACCGATACCGGATTACTAAACCGCTCTAGTGCCCGGGACTATCCTCCGGGCTACACTCCCTGTCAAGAGAGAGGAGTCGGGGCCGTGGGGCGACCGACGATTGCCGACATCGCGCGACGGGCCGGGGTGTCGAAGGGCGCGGTCTCGTTCGCGCTCAACGGGCGGCCCGGGGTCAGTGCCACGACCAGGGAGCGGATCCTGCTGGTCGCCCGGGAGATGAACTGGCGTCCCCACAGCGCCGCGCGGGCGCTCGGCGGGGCCCGCAGCGGGGCGGTCGGCCTAGTGATCGCCAGACCGGCCCGGACCATCGGGGTGGAGCCGTTCTTCGCACAGCTGCTGTCCGGACTGCAGGCGGAACTCTCGGCCGGAGCGGTGGCGCTGCAGCTGCTGGTGGTCGAGGACACCGCGGCCGAGATCGAGGTCTACCGCCGCTGGACCTCCGAGCACCGGGTGGACGGCTTCATCGTGGTGGACCTCAAGATGCGCGACGAGCGGATCGAGGTACTGGAGCAACTCGGCGTTCCGGCGGTCGTGTTGGGCGGCCCCGGCAGACACGGAAGCCTGCCCAGCGTATGGGCGGACGACCGCGAGGCGATGCTCTCGATCGTGCACTACCTGGCCGCGCTGGGCCATCGCCGGATCGCCCACCTGGCCGGGCTGCCCAGCTTCCGGCACACCCAGCGGCGCATCCGCGCGCTGCGCGACTCGGCCCGCAGCCTCGGGCTGACGGAGGCGGTCTCGGTCCCGACCGACTTCAGCGACGCCGAGGGCGCCGCCGCCACCCGCCAGCTGCTCGCCCGGCCTCAGCGGCCGACCGCGATCGTCTACGACAGCGACGTGATGGCGGTCGCCGGCCTCGGCGTCGCCGCCGAGATGGGCGTGGCGGTACCCGGCGAGCTGTCGATCGTCTCCTTCGACGACTCGGTGCTGGCACGGATCGTCCACCCGGCGCTCACCGCGCTCTCCCGGGACACCTTCGCGCTCGGGGAGCAGGTCGCCCGGCAGTTGCTCGCCGCGGTCGACGCCCCGGGAACCATCCGCGACCTGCAGACTCCGACCCCGCTGCTGACGGTCCGGGAGAGCACCGGCCGTCCCGCCGCCGAAGGCGGTCCCGGCGACCTCGCACAGGACCGGCCGGCGACAGGGAGCGCGGGTCGAGCGGCGGGCCCTATTGCCGGTCGGTCTAAACCGCTTTAGGCTCCACCCGACCAAGGGGCCCGCCCTACCCGGCAGCCGGAGGACGCGCGTGACCACCCAGCACCCAAGCCCTGACCGAGTCCGGTTCGGCGTCAACTACGTACCCTCGGCGGGCTGGTTCTACAGCTGGCTGGACTTCTCGGCCGATGCCGTACGGCGCGACTTCGAGGACCTGGCCGGCCTCGGCCTGGACCACGTCCGGGTCTTCCCGATCTGGCCGTGGATCCAGCCGAACCGCTCGCTGATCCGCCGTCGCGGCATCGACGACCTGGTCGAACTCATCGACATCGCGGCGGAGTTCGATCTCGATGTGGCCGTCGACCTGCTCCAGGGGCACCTGTCCAGCTACGACTTCCTGCCCTCCTGGGTCCTCACCTGGCACCGGCGCAGCCTCTTCACCGATCCCGCCGTCCGCGAAGGCGTCATCCGCTACGCGGACCGGGTGAGCCGGGCGGCCTCCAGCAGGTCGAACGTCTTCGCCATCACCCTGGGCAACGAGGTCAACAACCTCTGGCCGGCCAACCCCGCCGATGCCGAGGAGTCCTCCCGGTGGGCCGCCGAGCTGCTGCAGACCATCCGGGCGGCCGCGCCGTACGTGCTCGGCCTGTACTCGCTCTACGACGCCGCCTGGTACGACCCGGAGCACCCCTTCCATCCCGTCGACGCGGCCGAGTTGGGTGATCTGACCACCGTCCACTCCTGGGTGTTCAACGGTGTCTCCGCGCTCGACGGCCCACTCGGTGAGGCCACCGTCTCCCACGCCGACTACCTGGTCGAGCTCGCCGCCGCGACCGCCGCGGACCCGGCCCGCCCGGTCTGGCTCCAGGAGATCGGCGCACCACGGCCGGACGTACCGGATCAGCACGCGCCCGCCTTCGTCCGCCGCACACTCGACCGCGTTCTCGCCAACCCCTCGCTGTGGGGCGTCACCTGGTGGTGCTCACACGACCTGGACCGTTCGCTCGCCGACTTCCCCGAGCGCGAGTACGACCTCGGTCTGTTCACCACCGACCACCGCCGCAAGCCGCTCGCCTCCGAACTCGCCGCCGCCATCACCGAGCAGCGCTCGGCCGAGCGGACCGCCCGGCACCCGGATCGGCGCGACGCGGCCGTCGACCGCCCCGGCCTGCTCTGCGAGGTCGATCTGCGTGAACGCCCCGACCGCCGCGCCGAGGTGGCCCCCGGCAGCGCCTTCCACTCCGAGTGGGTACGGCTGCGCTCCTCGGGCCCGGTCGCCATCGTCCCCACCGCCCGTGCGGGCGACCCCGGGTACCTGGCCGCGCGCGGCGTCGGCAAGCTCATCGATCCCGGCACCCTGGTCCGGCCCGACGGCCGGTCCTGAGCACCCGGTGCGGCGCCGCACCACCGCACCGCACCACCGCCGCACCGCGCCACGGCCCCACGGCCCGACCGCCACACCGCACCACGGCCCCACCGCCGCACCATCGCACCGCCGAACCGCTGAACCGCTGAACCGCTGAACCGCTGAACCGCCGCACCCGACCACTCGCCCTCGCGCTGGATCGGAGACCCGGATGAGACTCAGACACCTGTCCCTGCTCCTGTGCGCGGCCCTCGCCACCACCGTCCTCGGCACGGTGCCCGCGACGGCCGCCGCCCCGGACCAGGACCGGGCCGCAGCCACGGCCACCGCCGAAGCCACGGCCGATTCCTTACCCAGGACCGCTACCACCAACGGCAGCCAGCCGTACGCCTCCCACTGGTACCCGAACACCATCCTCGACTGGGACCCGGCGACCGACCCGGATGCCAGGTTCAACCGCTCCCGGGTCCCGCTGCAACCACGGACCACCGATCCGGCGCTGCGGGCCAACCCCAACGCCCGGGCCGGCGAGGCGAAGATCTCCTCGCTGGTCTCCTTCGGCCCGACCTCCGCCAACCCCTCGCAGGGTTCGGCCGACCCCGACTACTACGCCTTCGGCTACTGGCAGTACGTGAACACCCTGGTGTTCTGGGGTGGTTCGGCGAGCGAGGGGCTGATCCTGGCACCCAACCCGACGGTCATCGACGCCGCGCACCGCAACGGCGTCAAGGTCTACGGCACGGTGTTCTTCCCGCCCGCCGCCTATGGCGGGCAGCTCCAGTGGGTGCGCGACTTCGTGCGGAAGTCCGGCTCCCGCTACCCGGTCGCGGACAAGCTGGTGCAGGTGGCGAAGTACTACGGCTTCGACGGCTGGTTCGTCAACCAGGAGACGGGCGGCGGCGATTCGGCCCTCGCCACCGAGCTGCGCGACACCATGACGTACGCGCGGGCACAGGGCCGGATCGAGTTCCAGTGGTACGACGCGATGACCGCCTCCGGCGACGTCGGCTGGCAGGAGCAGCTGGACTCGGCCAACTCGGCCTTTCTGCAGGACGGCGCCAAGCGGGTCGCCGACTCGATGTTCCTCGACTTCGGCTGGACGGCCGCCGGACTCGACTCCTCCCGCAGCGTGGCACGCTCGCTGGGCCGCAGCGAGTACGACCTGTACTCGGGCATCGACACCGAGGCCGACGGCTACCGCACCGGTGTCTCCTGGGACGCGCTCTTCCCGCCGGGAAAGCCGCAGGTCACCTCGGTCGGCCTGTACCGCCCCGAGTGGACCTGGAAGTCGGCCGGCGACCGCGCCGACTTCTACGCCAGGGAATCCCGCTACTGGGTCGGCGCCAACGGCGATCCGTCCGACACCACCACCCCGGACTCCTGGAAGGGCCTGGCCGACTACATCGCCGAGTCCTCGCCCGTCACCGCCAAGCCGTTCGTCACCTCCTTCGACACCGGTCAGGGCGACTTCTACAACTCGGGCGGGAAGCGGGTCGCGTCAGGCGGTTGGAACAACCTCTCGCTCCAGGACGTACTGCCCACCTACCGCTGGCTGGTGGCCTCGAACGGCAGCAGACTCAGCCCGTCGATCGACTTCACCGACGCCTACGAGGGCGGCTCCTCGCTGCGCCTGACCGGGCGGCTGGACGCGGTCAACACCATCCGCCTGTACGAGTCCCGCTTGCCGGTGACCGCCGCCACCAGGCTCTCCGTCGTCCTCAGGACCCCCGCTGCCGGGGACTCCCACCTCAGTGCGGCCGTCTCCTTCACCGACGACCCGACCAGGTTCACCACCATCCCCCTGGGCGCGACCCACGGCAGCGGCTGGGAGCGGCGGACCCTGGACCTTTCGGGGTACAAGGGGCGGACCATCGCCCAGATCGGCCTCCGGGTCGCCGCACCGAGCCCCGTCGCCTCCTACGATGTGCGGATCGGCCAGCTCGCGGTGTACGACGGACCGGTGAGCGCCACCGCCGCGCCCACCGCTCTCACCGTGCTCGGCGCCACCGACGTCTCGGCGACCCGCAAGTCGCTGCGGCTGTCCTGGAGCGCGCCGAAGGCCGGCGCCGTGCACCACTACGAGGTGTACCGCTGCGACCCGGACGGCAGCCGCACCTTCCTCGGCGGCACGCCCGATGACGCCTACTTCGTCCCCCGGCTGGACCGGTTCGGCACGGAGAGCACCACCACCATCGAGGTCCAGGCGGTCTCGACGACGTACGGACGCTCCACAGTGGCCACGGCCAGGATCAGTTGGGCGGGCGCCCCGCCAGTCGGGAGCGCTCCGGCGCCGGACCGGCCGGCCCCCGCCGCCCGCGATCTCGACGCCCGAGGCTCGTAGCAGCAGGAGCACCACCGTACGACACCCTCACCCCAGGAAGGACCACCCGTGCCGGTCGCCATCACCGCCGTGGAGAACACCGACCTGTTCGTCGGCACCGAGGAAGCCCCCCGCCAGGTACTACGCGTGACCCTGGACACGGCCGCTGACGGCCCGCCGGTCCGGGTCACCGTCACCGGTCCCGGTGTCAGCGGCGAGGCCGCCGGCACGGGCGTGCTCGAAGTCCCGCTCACCATCGCCGATCCGGTGGCCGGCGCCCGGATCCCGGTCACGGTGACGGTGACGGCCGAGGGCGCCACCGAGAACACGGCCGCCACGGCCGAGGCGACCGTCGAGGTCGCCGAGGCGGGCTGGACCATGTACCTGGTCTCGCACTTCCACTACGACCCGGTCTGGTGGAACACCCAGGCCGCCTACACCTCGCCGTGGGAGCTGCTCTCCGGCGACGCCACCACCCGGCCGCTGTGGGAGCGCAACGGCTTCGCGCTCGTCGACGCCCATCTGGACCTGGCGCTGCGCGACCCGGTGTACCGGTTCGTCCTCGCCGAAGTCGACTATCTGAAGCCGTACTTCGACCAGCACCCCGAACGCCGCGCCGATCTGCGTCGGCTGCTGGAGCGAGGCCAGGTGGAACTGGTCGGCGGCACCTACAACGAGCCGAACACCAACCTGACCGGCGCGGAGACCACCATCCGCAACATCCTCTACGGCATCGGCTACCAGCGCGAGATCCTCGGCGGTGACCCGCAGACCGCCTGGCAGCTGGACGTCTTCGGGCACGACCCGCAGTTCCCGGGATACCTGGACGCGGCGGGGCTGACCGGCAGCGCCTGGGCGCGCGGGCCGTTCCACCAGTGGGGGCCGATCCAGAAGAACTTCCGCACGGCCAAGGACGACGCCAGGGTGATGCAGTTCCCGAGCGAGTTCGAGTGGATCTCGCCCTCGGGGCGCGGGGTGCTCACCCACTTCATGCCGCACCACTACTCCGCCGGCTGGTGGATGGACTCCTCCCCCGACCTGGCCTCCGCCGAACAGGCCGTCTACGAGCTGTACCGCAAACTCAAGCCGGTCGGCGCGACGAGGAACCTGCTGCTGCCCGTCGGCACCGACTACACCCCGCCGAACAAGTGGGTCACCGAGATCCACCGCTCCTGGGCCGCCAAGTACGTCTGGCCGCGCTTCATCTGCGGCACACCGCGCGACTTCCTCACCGCCGTCCGCGCCGAACTCGCCGCCACCGGCCGGCGGCCCAGCCCGCAGACCCGCGACATGAACCCGGTCTACACCGGCAAGGACGTCTCCTACATCGACACCAAGCAGGCCCAGCGGGCCGCCGAGGTGGCCGCCGTGGACGCCGAGAAGCTCGCCACCCTGGCCGCCCTCCAGCACCTGGGCAGCTACCCGCAGGCCGCTCTCGACAAGGTCTGGCGCCAACTCGCCTACGGCGCACACCATGACGCGATCACCGGCTCCGAGTCCGACCAGGTGTACATCGACCTGCTCTCGGGCTGGCGCGAGGCGTACGACCTGGCCGCCGCGGTCCGCGACACCGCGCTGGACGCACTGCTCGGCCGGATCGACACCACGGGCGAGGGGACGGCCGTGGTCGTCACCAACACGCTGTCCTTCGACCGCTCGGCGCCGGTGGAGGTCCCGCTGCCGGAGGGCACCGACGGCGGCCGGGTACTGGACGACACCGGCGCCGAGGTGCCCTGCGCGGTGGACCGGGGCACCTTGCGCTTCCTGGCCGCGGACGTCCCCGCGCTCGGCTGGCGGACCTGGCGGCTGGTGGACGGTACGCCGGACGCCGCCTGGCAGCACGCCGAGGGCCGGACCATCGGCAACGAACGCTACCGGGTCACCGCTGACCCGTCCCGGGGCGGCGGGCTGTCCAGCGTCCACGACCTGCGCCACGGACGGGAGCTGATCCAGGAGGGCCGGGTCGGCAACGAGCTGCGGGTGTACGAGGAGTACCCGCAGCACCCGGACTTCGGCGAGGGCCCCTGGCACCTGGTCCCCAAGGGCCCGGTGGTCGGTGCCGCCGACGGGAGTGCCACCGTCCGCCGGGAGACCGGCCCGCTCGGCGAACGACTGGTGATCGGCGGCACCGTCGACGGCATCGGGTACGAGCAGACGGTGACGCTCTGGCACGGTGTCGAACGGGTCGACTGCCGGACCCGGGTACTGGACTACGCGGGTGCGGACCGGCTGCTGCGACTGCGCTTCCCGGTCGACCTGCCCGGCGCGCTGCCGGTCAGCGAGGTGGCCGACGCCGTGGTCGGGCGCGGTTTCGCGCTGCCGGACGTCGACGCGGCCGAGTCGCCGTGGACCCTGGACAACCCGGCCAACACCTGGTTCGGACTGAGCGCCACGGCCCGGGTCCAGCTCTGTGACCTGACCGGCGCGACGATCGGCGAGCGGGCACTCGGCGTCGCCGAGGTGGTGGTCCCGACCCTGGAGGCCGCCGCCTCGGCGCGCGAACTGGTCGTCGCACTGGCCCGCGTGGGCGTCACCGCGACCACCGCGAGCGCCGACTGGTCCCGCTACGGCTGGCTGGACGTCGACTCCAACCTGCCGGACTTCCGCATCGTCCTCGGCGGCCCCGAAGTCAACGACGCCACCCGCGAGTTGCTGGAGCGGGCCGGTGCCGAGTACGCCGCCGCACTCAGGACGCACGGGCGGGTGTGGGTACCGGCCGACAAGCCGCTGCACGAGATGTGGCAGCCGGGTGCCGACCTGCGCGACCTGCGCGCACTGCCCGCCCTGGTGGTGACGGATTCCGCCGCGCTCGCCGAGGACCTCGCCGACGCCCGGGTCGCTGCCGTCTGCCCCGGCACGGTGGCAGCGGGCGAGCTGCTCACCGACCACACCGTCGCCCTGCTCACCTTCGGCCTGCCCGGCTTCGCCGTGGACCCGACCGGCGCGCTGCACCTCTCGCTGATGCGCAGCTGCACCGGCTGGCCGTCCGGGGTCTGGATCGATCCGCCGCAGCGCACCCTGCCCGACGGTGCCTCCTTCCAACTCCAGCACTGGACCCATGAGTTCAGCTACTCACTGGTGTCCGGTGACGGCGACTGGCGGGCCCTGGCCCTGCCCGCGCAGGGCCAGGAGTTCAACCACCCGCTGTACGCGAGGCTCGTCCCCGACCACCCGGGCCCGCTCCCGGCCCACCGGGCCAACCTGCGGGTCCGGCCGGAGCGCGAGGTGCTGCTCGGCACCCTCAAGCCGACCGGCAACCCGATCGCCCAGGGCTCGGCGGCCGCCGCCGACCCGGCCGCCGGCGTCACGCTTCGCCTGGTGGAGTCCACCGGTCTCGGCCGCGGTGTGCGGCTGGAGGGCGCGCTGCGGTTCGCCGAGCTGCGTACGGCCGACCTGCTGGAGCGCGCCGGTGAGCCGCTCACGGGCGCCCCTGAGCTGCACGGCTCGGAGGTCGCGACCCTGGTGGGCGTACCGGAGGCCGCCGAGGCCGGACCTTGGGATGCCGTAGCGGCGGGTGCGCTCGGCCCGGTCGCCGAGGTCGCGCAGCCCGTGCACGCGCGCTACTGGCTGCACAACCGGGGTCCGGCTCCGATGGGCTACCTCCCGGTCTCCGTCGGGGTCTCGCCCGGTCTGCTGCGCACGGACGGTGAACCGGTGGAGATCTCCGTGGTACTCGCCTCGCACCTGCGCGACGCGGCGGTCGAGGGCACGGCGAGCCTGCTGGCTCCCCAGGGGTGGGAGGTGGCCCCCGGACGGCGGCCCTACCGCCTGGAGGCCGGCGGGCATCTCCGCTTCCCGGTGACGCTCCGGCCACCGGCCGGTACCGCACCCGGTCTGTACTTCGTGGCGGCCCGGGTGGAGTACGCCGGGCAGTCCGTCGAGGACGTCGCCACGATCGCAGTGGGTGATCTGCCTCAGGTGCTGCCGGTGGCGGGCGGGATCCCCGAGGACTGGGCGGCGGCTCAGGGGACCAAGGCCGCCACCGGCCGGGACACCGGGCTTTCGGTGGATGTCACCTCCTCCTCGCTGCGCCTGGTGCCCGGCGGCCGGGCCGAGTTGGGCGTGGTGCTCGCCAACCGCACGCGGGGGGAGATCCGGGGCGAGCTGCAGCTGGTCTCCCCGTGGGGCACCTGGGGAGCGATCGCCGATCCCGTGCGCGGCTTCAGCCTTCCGGCAGGTGCCGAGCGGACGGTCACCTGCGAGGTGGCCGTCCCGCGCGATGCCGAGGCCGGGGCGTACTGGGCACTGGCGAAGGTGATGTGGTTCGGCCGCTGCCAGTACGCCCCGACCGTCGAGCTGGTGATCGCCCCGTGAGCACCGCACACCGGCAGCACGACCGGGCGCACGTGGCCGACGGCGATCGCTCCGGGCACCCGGCCGAGGACGGGCTCCCGACCGGGGGCGAGCGGACGGACGGCGGCGAGCGGACGGACGGGCACGGGAACGGGCGGACGCAGGAGCAGATGCGCGAGCGCGTGCACGAACCCGCGCACGGGCATGCGCACGGGCAAGCGCAGCACGGGCACCCCGCCCCCGGGATCCTCGGCCTGCTGGACGGCCGGCCGCTGCCCCGGGGTGAGCTCGACCGCCGGCTCACCGCCCTGCGCACCGGGCCCCGGTCCTCCGCACTGCCGGTCCCCGGGAGCGCCGAGGACCGGCAACTGACCCGTTGGGTCGCCCAGGTGCTGCTCACCGAGCAGCTCTGTGCCGCCGAGGCGGCGGCGCGCGGACTGACCGCCGGGATCGAGCACTCCGGGGATACCGAGGCACCGCCGGTCCGGCTGGACCAGCGTGCCGCCGTCGAGCTGGGCTCGATCGCCGCCGCCGCGTTCGAGGGCAGCGCCGCCGTACGGGCGGTGTACCGGGCCGTGACCGCCGGTGTCACGGTCCCACCCGCCGAGGTCGCCGCGTACCGCTCCGCCGTCGAGGAGCGGCGGGACGGGTCCGACGGGGACGGGCCGCTCTGGCGGATCGCCACTCCGGACGGCGAGTTCGAGGCCCGGCCGCGGTCGCTGCCGCGCGCGCTGGCCGCCGCGCTGCGCGCGGCCGGCCCGGGGAGGACGGTCAGCGTGGACGGCTGGACGGCCGCCCTGCTCACCGAACGCGATGCTCCGGACGCTCCGGACGACCCCGCCCCCGAGCTGCTCGAAGCCGCCCGCCGGATCGCCTTCGTCCGCTGGCTGGACCACGCCCGCGCGCACCGGCTGCGCCTGGTGCCGGGTCTGGAGCACCCCGGTGATCCGGCCCAGCCGGACAACCACCACCGGCACTGACCTCCGCTCGGCGGTCCCACCCTCCGTACGATGGACGGTGGGGCCCGCTGAGGAGGCCGGTCATGGGTCGAGTACGACGGTACGCACTGACGTTCCCCGGCGAACCGGGCAGCCACCGGCCACAGGACGTGGTCGTCGTCAAGGACACGGGCGTGGACGGCCCCGGCGGCCATCCCGTCTATGCGGACGACTCCGGGATCGTCAGAGCCGAGATCAGTGATCGCGGCGAGGTCCGGATGCTGGCCAGCGGCGGACACCAGACACCACGCACCCCGATGCACGCGGAGGCGCTTCCCTGAGCCGCAGCCGGTCGGCTGCCTCGGGGGCGCCACCCGGCCGGTCCCGGTGGGGACGTCCAGAAGAGCCGGCCACCGGGCCGGTGACCGGTGGAACGGTTGACCGGGAAATTCCTTTGCGGGGTGCGCCGGACGTACCGACAATCGGCCCATGAGCGACCACTCCCGGACCGACTTCTCCGTCAAACCCACCCTCGTCGGAGAGAAGGTGGTGCTGCGCCCGTTCCGGGTGGACGAGGACATCGCCACCATCCGCGAGTTCCTCCAGGACCCGGAGATCGGCAGGCTCACCGGCAGCGGCCACGGACCGCAGGATACCGAGCCGTGGGACGACAAGACCGAGGAGCGGATCCGCAGTTGGTACGGCACCCGGCACGAGCAGACCGACCGGCTCGACCTGGCCGTGGTCGAGCGGGCGACCGGCCTCTGCGTGGGCGAGACGGTGCTGAACCGCTGGGACAGCGGCAACCGCAGCTGTAACTTCCGCATCCTGCTGGCCTCGTCGGGGCAGAACCGGGGGCTCGGCACCGAGGCGCTGCGGCTGATCGTCGGCTACGGCTTCGAGCAGCTCGGGCTGCACCGGATCTCGCTGGGGGTGCTCGCGTTCAACCCGCGTGCCCGGCGCAGCTATGAGAAGGCCGGATTCGTGCTGGAGGGCGTCCAGCGTGACGCGCTGTACTACGACGGGGAGTGGGTGGACGACATCGTGATGTCGATCCTGGCCCCCGAGTGGGAGCGCCACCGCGGGTTCCCGGAGAGCGTCTGAGCGTTCAGTCGCCCGCGGGCAGCAGGGACGGCCACACCTCGTGCTCGGCGGTGGCGGCCCAGACGACGTCACCGTGCCCGTAGCCCGGGAGCACGGAGAAGCCGACCGGGCCGCCACCGCCTTCGCGGATCAGCCGGGCCGCCAGATCGTGGTCGCCCCGCCCGAGTTCGGTGTTGATCCAGACCACCTCGGCCCGGATCGCGGCCCAGTCGATCCGGTAGACGTCGTCCCGGCCGGCCCACACCGCCGCGAGGTCACGGAGCAGCGCGGTCGGCTGCAGGCCGCTGCCGAGCCGGCCGACCGCCGCCGCCCAGACGGCGAACGGGGTGCGGTCGAGGGCGAACCGGTCCTGCCGCGGGGTGGCGCCGAAGTGGAACTCGCCGCTGCTGTGCCCTCGTTGGTAGATCCAGTTGGCCGGTCCCGGCAGCTCGCGGGTGTGCGTCAGGGCGTAGTGGGCGAGTGCCAGATTGCCGAAGCGGGTGGACGCGTCGACCGGGCGCGGTACCCCGCTGTCGCCGTCGGGGTCCTCGGCCGCGCGGGCGAACAGCGTCTTCAGGCCGGGGTCGACGGTCCGGATGCCCTGGTCCAGCAGCTGCTGGAGTGCGGCGGTCAGGTCGGCGGCGCGGGCGGTGAGTCCGGGCTCGGCGACGGGGTCGAACGGGCCGGTGGTGTCCAGCGCGATCACCCGCTGCGGCCCGCGGCCACCGCCGTGGGCCGCGGTGTCCAGCGCCAGTAGGGCTCCGGCCGAGTGGCCCAGCAGGTCGTACGGCAGGTCCACCGCCTCCCGCACCGCCGCGACGACCCGCTCGACGTCCGCGCGGTGGTGGGCCAGGCCCCAGTCGGCGCAGTCGGCGTCGGCCGTGGTGAGGGCGTCCTCGCGGGGCGAGATCCCGACCACCAGGAAGCCGTGGTCGCACAGGAACTGGGCGAGGCTGCGGCCCGGTGCGGTGAAGTAGCCGGCCCGGGCGTTGAGTCCACCGCCGGGCAGCAGGTGGACCACCCGACGTGGTGTGGCGCCGGTGGCGGCGAGTACGTCGAGGGTCAGCGGTACGGGCCGGTCCCGCAGGACCAGGCGGTGGTGCTCCCGGCCGTCACCGCTCGCCACCGGGGAGGCCGCCACGATGTCGCGGCCGAGTGTCCCGGTGAGCCGTTCCACCACTCGCATGTCGGTTCCCCCGTTCCTGTTCAGATCACCAGGATGCCCGAGGTGCTGTGCTCGGGACCGCCGGGGGGTGCCTCGGTGACTTGGGGGACTTCCCGGAAACGAAGGACCGACCGTCGGGCCCGTGGGCCCGGCGGTCGGTCGCGGTCGACGGCGGTGGTCAGGACTTCACGGTGGCCTTGTCGTCCAGCTCGGCGAAGAACGCGTCGGCGACGGCCCGCGTGTTCGGCAGGTCGGCCAGCGACTCGCCGACGACCCGGCTGGCCAGCTCGGTGGCGACGGCGATGACGTCCTCGCGCAGCTCGGCCTCGGCGATGACCCGGTCGGCGGCCAGCTGCACCGTGGCCTCCGCCACCAGCTGGTCGCGCTGCTGCTGGCCCTCGGCACGGATCGCCGCGAGCATCGCGGCACCCTCCTCGGCCGCCTCCTGGCGGAGCCGGGACGCCTCGTGGCGGGCCGCCTTCAGCTCCGCCTGGTACTCCTCGTAGATGCGCTGTGCCTCGGCGCGGGCGGTCTCCGCGCGTTCCATGCCGCCGCCGATGGCGTCCTCGCGCTCCGCGAGCGTCCTCTCGATCCGCGGCAGCAAGGCCTTGCCGAGTATGCCGAAGATGAGGAAGAACACCACGAGGCCGAGGACGAGTTCAGCCGGATCCGGTTGCAAAGGTCCCATGAGCGCATGATAGACGCGGAGTTCTCAGCCCCTGCACCCAGGGTCTCCTGACCGGTCGTCACACCGGCGCCCGAGGCCCTGTACCCAAAAACCGGGTGCCGCAGGGACGATGAGCCGCCACACCGGCCCGGTGCCGCAACTCCTCGCTCCGGATGCCCGGTTCCAGACCTCCTTCCTGGAGCTGACACGGCGGAGCTGATACGGCGGAGCGCCCCGCCCCGGCGGGGAAGCCGGGGCAGGGCGCTCTCGGGTACCGGGCGGTCAGGCCGCCTTGGTCGCGGTCGTGACCGGCTTGGCCGCCGGGCCCGAGCCGGGGGTGGAGCTTCGGCGCAGGAACAGCACCAGCGTCGGGGCCAGGTAGACCGTCCAGACCGCCACCTGAAGCACCGTCGGGTCGGGCTGGAAGTTGAATACGCCCTTGAGCAGGGTGCCGTACCAGCTGTCCTTGGGGATGGTGCCGCTGATGTCGAAGAGCTGGTCGTGCAGACCGGGGAGCCAGCCCGCCTCCTGCAGGTCGTGCACACCGTAGGCGAGCACGCCGGCCGCGACCACGACCAGCATCGCACCGGTCCAGGTGAAGAACCTGGCCAGGTTGATCTTCAGTGCGCCCCGGTAGAACAGCCAGCCGAGCACCACCGAGGTGGCAAGCCCGAGCAGCGCGCCGACCAGCGGCCTGACCCCGTCACTGGTGGCCTGCACGGCGGTCCAGATGAACAGCGCCGTCTCCAGGCCCTCGCGCCCGACCGCGAGGAAGGCGGTCACCACCAGCGCGAAGGTGCCCATGGCGAGCGCGGCGTCCAGCTTGCCGTGCAGCTCTGCCTTGAGGTGCCGGGCGGTGCGCCGCATCCAGAACACCATCCAGGTGACCAGTCCGACCGCGACGATCGAGAGCGAGCCGCCGAGCGCTTCCTGCGCCTCGAAGGTCAGCTGGGTGGAGCCGTACTGGAGGACGGCGCCGAAGGCCAGGCTGAGCAGCACGGCGGCGGCGATGCCGGCCCAGACGGGGGCGAGCCGGTCGCGGCGGCCGGTCTTCACCAGGTAGGCGATCAGGATGCAGACCACGAGGCTGGCTTCGAGGCCCTCGCGCAGGCCGATCAGGTAGTTTCCGAACACGGGAGGCTCCTGGGGTCGGTGGTGGTGGGAGTCGTCAGCCGAACAGGGCCTGGCCCCACCACTCGCCGGGCTTGCGGATCCCGGGCGGGCAGGCGAAGTGGGCGGAGCCGACGTGCTGGATGTACTCGTTGAGCGCGTCGTGGGACGCCAGTCTCCGCTGGAGCGGTATGAAGGCCTTCCGGGTGTCGCGCTGGTAGGCGAGGAAGAACAGACCGGCGTCCAGGCGGCCGAGGCCGTCCGTGCCGTCGGTGAAGGAGAAGCCGCGGCGCAGGATCATCAGACCGTCGTTGCTGTCCGGGTGGGCGAGCCGGACGTGCGAGTCCGCCGGCATGGCGTCCAGGTCCGGGGTGTCCCGTTCGTGCTGCCTGCCGTAGGGCGCGCCTTCGGCCTTGGTCCGGCCGAAGGTGTCCTCCTGGTCCTTGAGCGAGGCGCGGTCCCAGGTCTCGATGTGCATCCGGATCCGGCGGGCGACCAGGTAGGAGCCTCCGGTCATCCACTCCGGCCCCTCACCGGGGGCGACCCAGACGTGCTCGTCCAGCGCGGCCCGGTCGGTACCCGCGATGTTGTGGGTGCCGTCCTTGAACCCCAGCATGTTGCGCGGGGTCTGCGCCTCGGGGGTGGTGGAGGAGGTCTTGCCGAAGCCCAGCTGGGACCAGCGGATGCTCGCGGTGCCCATGGCGATCCGGGCCAGGTTGCGGATGGCGTGCACGGCGACCTGCGGGTCGTCGGCGCAGGCCTGGACGCAGATGTCCCCGCCACTGCGGGCCGGATCCAGGTTGTCGCCGGGGAACCTGGGCAGCTCGACCAGGGCCTCGGGCCGCCTGGCCTTCAGCCCGAAGCGGTCCACGCCGTCCTTCTCGAACAGGGTGGGCCCGAAACCGATGGTGAGGGTGAGCCGGGAGGCGGGCAGGCCGAGCGCCTCGCCGGTGTCGTCCGGCGGGGCCTCGGGCAGTGCGCCCGCGGTGCCCGTGCCGACCTCGCGGCCCCCGGTCATCGCGGCGGCCGCCTTGGTCCACTCCTTGAGCATCCGCACCAGCGCGTCGCGGTTGGCGGTGGTGACGTCGAAGGCCGCGAAGTGCAGCCGGTCCTGGACGGGGGTGGCGATCCCGGCCTGGTGATCGCCGTGGAAGGGGATGTCCACGGTGGAGTCGACCAGTTGGACCGCCTTGCTCTCGCCGCGCATCGCCGCCGCCACCGAGCCGGTGACCGCGGCGCCCAGCGCCACCCCGGCACCCGCCCAGCCGATGACGGACCTCCGGCTGGGGGCGGTGCTGTTCTTCTCGGCCTGCTGGGGCTCGTCCACTGCGTTCGGGATCCTTCCGCTACCGGTGCCGGTGCTCTCGGGGAGGCTGGGGGTCACTTGACGACGACTGCGGCGGCCAGCTTGGACAGCGGCTCGGCCAGTGCGTTCACCGCGTCCGAGAAGACCTTCCGCTCCGGCTGGCCGACCTGGTCGTACGGGGTGTAACTGCCGTCCGCCTGCCGGTACTTGGCCAGCAGCGCCTCGATCGCCGCGAACTCCTCGTCCAGCGTCTTCGCCAGCTGCGCGTCCTTCTCGGCGGCGACCGGCTTCAGCAGCTCGTACGCCTTCTTCGCGCCTTCGACGTTGCCGGCGAAGTCGGAGAGGTCGGTGTGGCTGTAACGGTCCTCCTCGCCGGTGACCTTGTTCCTGGCGACCTCGTCGAGGAGTTCCTTGGCGCCGTTGGCCATGCCGGTCGGGGTGATCTCGGCGCTGCCGACCCGCTGCCGCCAGTCCTTCAGGTCGGCGACCAGCCGGTCGGCCAGCTGCTTCTCGTCGTCACCGATCCGGTCGTCCGCCCACAGGGACTTCTCCAGGCGGTGCCAGCCGGTCCACTCCTGGCCCTGCTCCACTCCGTCCTCGCGGGCGTCGGTCTTCGGGTCGATGTCACCGAAGCTCTCGGCGACCGGCTCGGTGCGCTCCCAGCCGACCCGGGACGGGGCGAACAGCGACTTGGCCCTGTCCAGCTCGCCTGCCTTGATCGCGGCGGCGAACTGCTCGACCACCGGAATGGTCTGGTCGGCCTGCTCCTGCACGTACGCGCGGTAGGCGGCGACGGCGGCGTCCAGACGCGGGTCGCTCTTGACCGGGGTGCCGTCACCGGTCACGGTGATCTTCTGCCGGATGCCGTCCCCGACCATGCCGGGCTTGCAGGCGACCTCGTAGGAACCGGCCTTGATCTCGGCATTGATGGTCACCTTGGTGCCGGGGCCGATGTTCTCGCGCTCGGTGACGATCCGGTCGCCGGGGGCGTAGACGTACACCTCGGTGGTCTTGGAGCCCTTGTTGTGGACCGCCAGCTGCACATGGCCGCTCGGGAACGAGGTCTTCGAGAGCTCACAGGCGTCGTCGGAGGCGTTCACCTGGATCGCGTCGGCCGAGTCCGCGCCGCCCTTCTTCTCCGTGCAGCCGGTCAGTACGGCGGTGGCCGCGACGAGGCTGAACAGCGCGGCTGCGGTGGAACGGCGGGCAGGCATGAGGGCTCCACGGTGGACGGGGACGGTTCGGGGCATGACGGAGAACCGGGCCCGTGGTTCTGTGGTCCAAATCCCGGCGAGCCCAGTTAGCTAAGGCATACCTTAGCTAAACCTTTTCTTTAACGTCCACACGCCCCGTCCCCCACCCGTCAACCGCGGATTACCGGGACTTCTGAGTATTCGTCACTTATCGCCCCTGAATTGCGGTCCCGCCTCGACGGCCCGGCACCACGACCGGAATCCCGGGCGGACCGCGCTGCCCTGCCCCACATCGGGAGCACCGCCCCCGCCAGACCCCCGCTGATCACCAGCAGCGCGGCACCACCGCGCCCGACCTCACGGCGGCCTCCCCGTCCGGGCCGACGAGCCGCCTCAAGGGCAGCCGGTCGACGCCGGTCGGTCCATGAGTCGGACCGGCGGGGAGGCCACCACATATCCTCACCGTCAGTTCACGACGATGGTGGCTTTCCAGGGGATCACGACCCGTGGGCAGACGTGGCCCGGGTCGGGAACACAGCGCCGGTAGGCGGTGATGTCGCTCGTGCCCCGGCTGATCGCCTGGAATTCGGCGGAGGCGTCCCCGTCCGGCGAGGTACCGCCACCGTGTGGCCGGAGGACCTTGGGCGCACCGGCCTTCGGCACGCTCCACACCCAGGTCTCCCCCTGGTCGCGGATGTGGGTCAGCCTGACCGTGACCACGTCGTGGCGGGCCACGGTCACCGTGCGGCCGTCGTCGGCGTTGGTGAGCACGACGGCGCGGGAGAGCCTGTGGGACGGGCGGGCGGCGGCGGACGCGGTGGTGGCGGCCGAGGCCGCCGTCGCGGTCAGCGCCAGCCCCAGGGACAGCGGAACGGCCAGGTACTTGGTGGCATTCACCGGTTACCTCCAGTGTCGGACGGACTCGTTGGTGAACGTCCTACACCGCCACAATGGCCCAGCGCCGTCTCTCCTCTCCCAGTTCACCTCATTTCGCGAATCATTGGGATGTCCCGCCCGCGGCGCCGTCCCGCCCCGGGTTCCGGTCGGCCGGCGGCGGCTACTCGCCGCCCTCCCGGATGAGCATCGCCAGCTCCCGCGCGGCCTCCGCGCTCTTGCCGGTGCCGGACTCGGCGACGGTGGTGAACCACCGCTTGGCCTCCGCCAGGTCACCGTTGCCGACGTGGAACGAGGCCAGATTGAACGCCGACTCCATGTGCCCGCCCTCGGCCGCCTGCCGCAGCCAGGCGAGCGCCTCCTCCGGCTCCCCGAACTGCAGGCAGTAGCCGGCCAGCCAGGCCGCGGACTCCACGTCGCCGCCCTCGGCGGACCTCTCCCACCACTCCGCCGCCCCGTGCGGGTCGCCACTGCCGTTCAGCAGCGCGGCGAGATAGCGCATGGCCTTGGGGTCGCCGGCCTCTCCGGCCGCCTGGAACTGCCGCCGCATGTCCTCGAACAACGGCCCGGAGGACGGGACCTGGACCCGCATGTTGCCGGCCAGGACCACCTCGATCATCCCCGGCGACGGCTGCTGCTGCTCGGGGGCCTGCCGCTTCTTCCTGCGCCCGAAAATCCCCACCCGCCGCACCGTCCCCTCCGACGAACCGATCCATTCGACAACGTACTTGTGCCACGGCCACGGCGGAAGTGGTGTTCGACCGTCCGGTCCGGGGATCCGGGCGGACGCGTTTCGGCCGGATCGCGATTCCACCGGTCAGCGCGCCGGCGCGACAGGGCATGCATCTGACAGTGTGTCAGCGATCACACGGATCTCCGCCACCCCTGACCAGCGGCCCGAGCGCGATCTGCCGGTGGCACCGGCCGGCCTGGCCGACGGCGCCACACCCGTGACGCCGGGGCCGACGGCTCGCGAGCCGGTGGACCACCCCTTCGCGGGGAGCTTTCGCCATGACCGCCGACACTCGTTTGGGCAGTGTTTGAACAGCACTTGAGCAGTGCTTGGGAGGCGGTCGAACGCCAGTCGGACCCGATCTTGAGCGTTCGGTTCGGGTGTGGGAAGGTGTCCCGCCGGTCGCTTCCGACGCGGCTGGGTCCGGGCTCACGGCCAGGTCCTCTGGCCCTCTTCCGCGGTGCGGGTGAACAGTGCGAATCAAGGGTGCGGTGCGGCGGTCCGACCGGGCTGCGCGTACGGGGGAAGTGCGGTGGTTCTGATCACCGGCCGGCAGCAGCGCCGGGCCGTCGGAGGGGAGGCGCACCGGGCCAGGGCGCCGGTGAGCACCTCGGAGGCACGGGCCCACCTCAGGGACCGCCTCCGGAGGAGGGCCGGTTACTATCCCGCAGCAGGGGCTTCCATCGGCATCGCGCTGATCGGCCTGGACGTCAACGGCCCTGGCGTCAAAGGCCCGAGTGCCGACGGTCCGATCCGCGAGGGCGGCCCGGAGCCGGACGACGGGCCGAGTCGGGACGACGGGCCGAGTCGGGACGGCGGGGCAGCCGCCCGGCTGAGGGGCCACGGGCAACCGGACACGGACCTCCGGCGGCCTCTTCGAACGAAGTACGCGCCGGGCAGACGGCCCGGTCGGCACAGGAGTTGGATACAAGAACGCGATGAATCTGACCGGTACTCCCTTCTACATCCTCACGATCGTCCTCTTCCTGGCCTCCATCGGACTGGCCATGGTGCAGTGGGGAAGGGGAGGAGGCGGTAGCCGCAACAGCCGACGGGGTCGGCGGGGCGGCTCCCGGGGCCGGGCTGCGGAGGGCAGGACCGGGCCGCTGCGGTTCACCGGCTACCTGGCGACGATCCTGCTCTGCCAGGCCACCGCCGTGCTGATGGTGTTCGTGATGGTCAACAACGCGAACCTGATCTACGACAGCTGGGGAGACCTGCTGGGCACCAGCAACCACGTCCGGGCGGTTCCGGTCCCGCCGAAGGACAACGGTCTCTCGGCCGACTCCGCCGCGGGCAAGGACCGGAAGAAGGTGATCCAGTCCTTCACCGGGGTGGACGACAGCGCGGTCCCCAAGGACGTCAAGGAGACCGACCTCAAGGGCCAGCTCTCCGGGGTGGACGGCGAGGTGCTGGTGTGGACACCGCCGCAGTACGACGACCCCGCGTTCAAGGACAAGACCTTCCCCGTGGTCGAGCTGCTGGCCGGGTTCCCCGGCTCCTCCAGCACCTGGTTCGGCACCATGGACGTCTCCAAGCAGCTCTCGCCGCTGATGAAGTCCGGTCAGGTGACGCCGTTCATCCTGGTCTCGCCCCGGGTCACGCTGCTCGGCAAGAACACCGACACGGGCTGCGCGGACGTGCCCGGCAAGGTCAACGCCGAGACCTGGCTGTCGCGTGACGTACCGCAGATGGTGCTGGACAACTTCCGGGTGGACCCCTCGTCCGACCGCTGGGCGGTGGCCGGTTACTCGGCGGGCGCGCACTGCGCCACCCGGCTCGCGTTGGCGCACCCCAACCGCTACCGGGCCGCGATCAGCATGTCCGGCTACAACGACCCGATCGGAGAGGCCGATTCGCTGACCGCGAAGGACCCGCACCTGCGGGAGACGTCCAACCCGCTGTACCTGCTGACCCACGCTCCCACCCCGCCGAACGTCGCGCTCTACGAGACCGGCAACAGGGGCGACGGCCTGGAGGACGCGGTGGCGCTGCAGAAGGCGGCGAAGGCCCCGACCACGGTGACCACGTTCGAGACCCACGGGCCGCACCTGAGCGCGACCTGGAAACCGCTGGTCGACCCCGTCTTCAAGTGGCTCAGCGGGATCATCCCGGCCCAGCACTGATCCCCGGCAGGCTCCTCAGGTCTCCCCCAGGTCCCCGTCCGGTTCCTCGCCGAGCTCGCCCTCGGCCAGCTGGGCGAGCGCCTGGTCGAGCCAGTCGAGCCAGAACGTCTCCAGGCCGATGCCCGCCTGCAGCACCAGGTGCTGCAGGCGGGCTCTCTCGTCCGTCACCGGGGCGAAGTCGCGCTGCTCGATCTCCCGGTACTCGGCGAGCTGACGCCGGTGCAGCTCACGGTGGCGGCACAGCTCGTCACCGAGGCCGCTGCCGACTCCCGCCGTACCGACCACCGCGGCCGCCCGCAGCCGCAGCACCAGCGCGTCCCGGACCGGCTTGGGGTCCTGGCTCTCGCCGATCCAGGCGATCAGCGCGGCCCGCCCCTCGGGCAGGACCTCGTACTCCTTGCGCCCGCCGCGGGCCGGCTGCTGCTGGGGGAGTTCGCGGATCAGTCCGGCCTCCTCCAGCCTGCTCAGCTCCCGGTAGATCTGCTGGTGGGTGGCGGGCCAGAAGAAGCCGATCGACTTGTCGAACCGGCGCGTCAGCTCCAGCCCCGAGGACGGCTTCTCCAGCAGGGCGGTGAGGATGGCGTGCGGCAGCGACATGGTCGGTGGAGCCTCCGGCGGGTACCAACGGGTATCAGAAGGCATCCTACGGACGCGCGGGCCGGAGCACGGACCGCACCAGCCGGAGCGTGACCGCCCGGACCGGAGCACCGGCCCGCACGTCGGCACGCGACCGCGCCGCCCCGGGCACCGACCCGCCGTCGGCGCCCGACCGCGCCGACCGGAACACCGTCCCACCGGTTCGGCAGGCGACCGTGCCGGTCAGAGCGCGGCCGCGAGCCGGGTGCCCTGGTCGATGGCCCGCTTGGCGTCCAGTTCGGCGGCCACGTCCGCGCCACCGATCAGATGCGGGCGCACACCGTGGGTGAGCAGCGCGTCGTACAGCTCGCGCCGCGGTTCCTGTCCGGTGCAGACCACCACCGTGTCGACGGGGATGGTCTCCTCGCGACCGTCCACGGTGATGTGCAGTCCGGCGTCGTCGATCCTCCGGTACCCGACGCCGGAGAGCATGGTGACGCCGCGGTGACGGAGTTCGGTGCGGTGGATCCAGCCCGTGGTCTTGCCGAGTCCGGCGCCGACCTTGCCGGTGCTGCGCTGGAGCAGGTGGACGCCGCGCGGCGCGGCGGTCCGCTCCGGTCGTCCGAGGCCGCCGGGGGCCCGGTACTCGGTGTCGATGCCCCACTGCCGGTGGAAGGCCGCGCGGTCGAGTGCGGCACCGTCGCCGGGATCGGTGAGGAAGGCCGCGACGTCGAACCCGATGCCGCCGGCGCCGATGATCGCCACGCGTTCGCCGACCTCCGCCTTGTCCCGCAGCACGTCCAGGTAGCCCAGCACGCTGGGGTGGTCGATGCCGGGGATCTCCGGGGTGCGCGGAGTGACCCCGGTGGCGAGCACGATCTCGTCGTAGCCCTCGGCGGCGAGCGCTTCGGCGGTGGCCGCCGCGCCGAGCCGCAGTTCGACCTGCTCGGCCGCCAGCCGGTGGCGGAAGTAGCGCAGCGTCTCGTCGAACTCCTCCTTGCCGGGCACCTCGCGGGCGACGTTGAGCTGCCCGCCGATCTCGTCCGCCGCCTCGTACAGGGTGACGGCGTGGCCGCGCTCGGCGGCGGAGACCGCGAACGCGAGACCGGCGGGTCCCGCGCCGACCACCGCGATCCGCTTGCGGAGCCGGGTCGGGCCGAGCACCAGCTCGGTCTCGTGGCAGGCGCGGGGGTTGACCAGGCAGGAGGTGATCCTGCCGCTGAAGGTGTGGTCCAGGCAGGCCTGGTTGCAGCCGATGCAGGTGTTGATGGTCTCGGCCCGGCCGCGTCCGGCCTTGGCGACGAAGTCCGGATCGGCCAGCAGCGGACGGGCCAGCGCGACCATGTCGGCGTGGCCCTCGGCGAGCAACCGCTCGGCTGTCTCGGGGGTGTTGATGCGATTGCTGGTGACCAGCGGGATCCGGACGGCGCCCATCACCTTCTTGGTGACCCAGGCGAACGAGCCGCGCGGGACGGAGGTGGCGATGGTGGGGATGCGCGCCTCGTGCCAGCCGATGCCGGTGTTGATGATGGTCGCGCCGGCCGCCTCGACCGCCCTGGCCAGGGTGATCACCTCGTCGAGGGTGGATCCGCCGGGCACCAGGTCGAGCATGGAGAGCCGGTAGATGACGATGAAGTCGGGCCCGAGCCGCTCGCGGACACGGCGGACGATCTCGACCGGGAAGCGCATCCGGTTCTCGTACGAGCCGCCCCAGCGGTCCTCGCGCCGGTTGGTGGCGGCGGCGATGAACTCGTTGATCAGATAGCCCTCGGAGCCCATGATCTCCACGCCGTCGTACCCGGCCCGGCGGGCGAGTTCGGCGGCGCGGACGAAGTCCTCGACGGTCCGCTCGACCTCCTCGTCGGTGAGCGCTCGCGGGGTGAACGGGCTGATCGGCGCCTGCAGTGCGCTGGGCGCGACCAGATCGGGGTGGTGTGCGTAGCGGCCGAAGTGCAGGATCTGCATGGCGATCCTGCCGCCTTCGCGGTGCACGGCGGCGGTGACCACGGCGTGCTGCGCCACCTCCTGCTCACAGGTCAGCTTGGCGCCGCCGCTCCAGGGCCGGCCCTCCTCGTTCGGAGCGATCCCGCCGGTGACGATCAGCCCGACCCCGCCGCGGACCCGGGCGGCGTAGAACTCGCCCATCCGCTCGAAACCGCCGGGCGCCTCCTCCAGGCCGACGTGCATCGAACCCATCAGCACCCGGTTGGGCAGCGTGGTGAACCCGAGGTCGAGCGGGCTCATCAGGTGGGGGTACGCGGTCATCCAGCGCCTCCTCGCGTGAAGTCGTCGCCTCACGGTAGGGCGGGCGAGTCCGATTATGCAACTAGTTGCACATGCCCATTGGTTACCGTTGATCGCAGGCGCTGCCGTCGGTCGCACCTCACGCCGGTCGCGCATCGCCCCGTCCGCCTTCCGCCCCCGGCGCACACTTCTCCTTACGCGCCACCTGCGCTCCCCCGCGCTCCCCGCCGATCGGCGGGAGACTTTCCCTTCCACGGTTGGTCCGTACTGGGCGGTACATGCCGAAGACTGGAGCCATGTCCACCGACACTCTCATCAACCACCGCGCCGGGTCGACGAGTTCGGCCACCACGGGACGCCTGGTCGGCCTCGACCTGGCACGCGGCCTGGCCGTGCTCGGTATGTTCGCCGCCCACGTCGGGCCGGTGCAGGGCGAGAACGGGCCGATCGGCCTGGCCGCACAGTTCGCCCACGGGCGCGCCTCGGCACTCTTCGCACTGCTGGCAGGTGTCGCGCTGACCCTGATCTCCGGGCGCAGCCCGCGAGTCGGACGCGAGGGCCGGCAGGCCGCGGCGAGGATCGCGGTGCGGGCCCTGATCCTGCTGGCCGTCGGCAGTGTGCTGACGGCGATGAAGGCCCCGGTCGACGTGATCCTCGCCTACTACGGCCTCTACTTCCTGCTGGCCCTGCCGCTGCGGCGGCTGGCAGCCGGACCGCTGGCCGTCGCCGCGCTGATCTGGGCCCTGGTCGGCCCGCAGCTCTCCTTCGTGCTCCGGTCCGGACTCGACGCCCGCGACTGGACCGGGCAGCTCACCGCGCTCGACCCGATCGCCCACTTCACCGGTGGCGAGGGGCTGCTGGCGCTGCTGCTCACCGGCAGCTACCCGGCGCTGACCTGGATGCCGTTCGTCCTCGCGGGGATGGCCCTCGGGCGGCTCGGCCTGACCGACGCCCGGGTGCACTCCCGGCTGGCCGCCACGGGAGCCGTACTGATCTGCCTCGGGTACGGCGGCTCCTGGCTGGCCTGCCGGTTCGTGTCCGCGCCCGTGGGCACGGACTGGCTGAACGGCCCCGAGGACGGCACCGTGGACATCGCCGACCCCGCCGGGCTGTTCACCGCCGCCCCGCACAGCGGCACCACCTTCGAGATCTTCGGCGCCCTCGGCGTCGCACTGATCATCGTCGTCGGCTGCACCGCGCTGCTGGCGTGGCGCCCCTCGGCCGGTACCCGTCTGCCGGTCGCGCCGGTGGCCGCCGTGGGCGCGCTCTCACTCTCCGCGTACGTCGGGCACATCGTGCTGATGGAGGCGCTCGGCGGGGACGACCTCCCGGGCTCACCGGCGCTGCTGCTGGCGGCCTTCAGCGCACTGGCCATGGCACTCGCCTGGCTCTGGACCCGCCGCTTCCGCCGCGGCCCGCTGGAGGCGGTCCTCCACCGGGCCACCCTCCTGGCCCGCTTCGTCCGCTGAGCGACCGGTCAGGGCTCGGGGAACCGCACCTCCCGAACACCGCGCCCCGGGGCACCGCCCCGGGGCGCGGTGTTCGGGCCCGCGGCGCCTTAGAGGGTGTTCGATAGGGGATTCCCCCCAACTGTCCGGCTTTGGTTCTTGCGGCGCGGACTCGGTTCCAGGATCTCGTGGCGGCCGGGTCCGTGTCCGCGATATTGATCAACTGTGACGGAACGACGCCGGTATCCCTCGGACCTGAAGGACGATCAGTGGGAGCTCATCGAG
Source organism: Kitasatospora sp. HPM-01-4 (assembly GCF_051374625.1). Classification (NCBI taxonomy): domain Bacteria; kingdom Bacillati; phylum Actinomycetota; class Actinomycetes; order Kitasatosporales; family Streptomycetaceae; genus Kitasatospora; species Kitasatospora sp. HPM-01-4. The sequence goes on from NZ_JBPQGP010000005.1 coordinate 1,286,819, forward strand.
CCCATGCTGCTGGAGTGGCGACGCACCCGCGCCGAAGGACGTGAGCCCACGACCGGGCTGCGCGAGGTGGTCAACGCGATCCTCTACGTCGCGCGGACCGGCATCGCATGGCGCTACCTTCCGCACGACTTCCCACCCCACACCACCGTCTACGGCTACTTCAAGGAATGGGAACGAGACGGCACCACCGAGCGGATCCACGACACACTCCGTGACCAGCTCCGGGCGAAGAAGGGCCGCCGCATCCTGCCCAGCGCCGCGATCATCGACGCCCAGTCCGTGAAAGCCTCACCGAACGCCCCGGCCGACAGCCAGGGCTACGACGGCGGCAAGCGGGTCAAGGGCCGCAAGCGCCACATAGCCACCGACACCCTCGGCCTGCTCCTGGTTTTGATCGTCACCGCCGCCGGCGTCCAGGACTCCGCCGGCGGCAAGCAGGTCCTGGACACCCTCGCCGCCCAGTGGCCCACCGTGACCAAAGCGTGGGTGGACGCCGGCTACAACAACGCCGTCGTCAAGCACGGCGCCGCACTCGACATCGACGTCGAGGTCGTGGCCCGGGACAAGGAGCAGAAAGGCTTCGTCGTCCAGCCGATCCGCTGGCGCGTGGAGCAGACCTTCGGGATCATGTCCCGGTACCGGCGGCTCCACCGTGACTACGAGGAACTGCCGGACCGGTCACGCTCGATGATCCAGTGGGCCATGGTGAACTCCATGACCGACCGCCTGACCGCCAGCCCGGACAGAACCGGGCAATACCTCCGTCCGAAACCGCCTGCGGCAGCCTAAATCGGTATCGAACACCCTCTTAGACCGACCGGCAATAGGGCCCGCGGCGTCGCGTGCCGATAGCTCTCTCCCTCCTTGCCCGCCATCGGGCAGGAGGGGCCCTCGAACGCACATCCCTCGTCGCGCGCAGCGCCGCTGCGCTCTCCTCACGATGCACGCCCAGACTCGGCTCTCGCCCCGCTCCTTGATCCACGCTCCCTATTGCCGGTCGGTCTTACTCGGGCCGGGGTCCGGCCACGCTCTCGGCGACCTTGACGAACTCCGGGAGCCAGTTCTCGAAGCCGCCCGCCCGCTCGGCGGCGTCGATCGCGGCCCGGGTGTCCTCGCCCACCAGCGCGTGCAGCGGCGTACCGGGGTTCTCGACGGCGTCGACGATGGCCTCCGCGACCACGCCCGGCTCGCCGCCGCCTTCGCCGATCCGGTCCAGGAACCGGGCCATCCAGGCCTCGTCCGCCGCGTACGGGTCGTCGGCGGGCGCCGGCCTCACGGCCGAGTTGGCGTGGACCTCGGTGGCGAAGCTGCCCGGCTCGATGGAGACCACCCGGATCCCGAACCGCGCCACCTCGCCGGCGAGGGCTTCGCTGATGGATCCGAGCCCGGTCTTGCTGGCCGCGTAGAACCCGCCGTAGGGCACCGCCCAGATCCGGCCCGCCAGTGAGCTGACGTTGACGACGACCCCGGCGCCACGGGCCCGCATGGCGGGGAGAGCCGCGCGGATGGTGCGCAGCGGCCCCCAGAAGTTGGTCTCCATGACCGCCCTGGCCTGCTCGATGGGTGTGGCCTCGACCGCCCCGGCGTAGCCGATGCCGGCGTTGTTCACCAGGACGTCGATCGCCCCGTGCCGCTCCTCGACGGTGCGCACCGCCGCCGCGACCGAGGCGTCGTCGGTGACGTCCAGGGCCAGTACCTCGATGTCGAGCCCCTCCGCCCGGGCCCGCTCGCGGAGCCGGTCCGCCTTGGCGAGGTTGCGCATCGAGGCGTAGGCGCGGTCCCCGCGCCTGGCGAACGCGAGCGCCGTCTCCAGACCGATGCCGCTGCTGCAACCGGTGACGAGTACCGCTGCCACACGGACCTCCCTGTCCCTGGATCCTGTGAGTGGGACCCGGCCGCGCCGGGCCGCTCGCAGGGTACGTCACGGTGCGGGCCGGTTCCATCCCCCTGACTCCCCCTACCGGAGGGCCGGCCTGGCCGGTCAGCGGCCGAAGGTGTCGATGCCGGAGATCTTCCAGGTGCCGTTCTGGTGGACCGCGTCCACCGCGAACATCGCGGGCGAGTAGGCGGTGTCGGCGCCGTTGCCGGAACCGGACTTGGCCGGGTCGGCGGTGCCGGTGTTGCGCTGGTCCGCATAGATCAGCAGGCGGGCCCGGTCGCCGTCGATCATCGACACGCCCGCGTTGGTGACGGTCGTGGTCAGCACGAGCTTCTGCTGCGGTCCCTGTCTGCGGACCTCGGCGAGCATGCTCGCGTACTGCTGCACGGCCTGGCCGGTCAGCAGCCGCTTGGCCGCGTCGTCGGTGCGCGCCGTGTCGGCGTAGTCGTACGAGAACAGGGTGTCGACCGCCTGCGACACGGTGCCCTTGACCTCGCTGGTCCCGGCCGCGTCGGCCAGCGCCGTGTTCCCGGCCGCCGAGCCGTCGCGCAGACCGGCCGCACGGGCGGCCGACCAGGCGGCGAAGGAGCCCAGCACCAGGGTGAGGCCGGCGAACACCACCGGCCAGCGCAACCGGATGCCGCGCGCCGCCGCCCTGCCCCGCACCCCGGACTCGGCCTCCGCCCCGGACTCGGCCTCCGCCCCGGGCAGGACCTCGGGCTCCGCCTCGGCCGGCGGCCGGCCGGCCGCCACCGGCTCGGCGACGGCACGGCGCCCGGGCGGCGCGGGACTGCGGGCGGGGCGTGCGGACACCGTCGCGGCGGCGGCGAGACGACGCTGACGGTTGATCAGATGGCGGGTGGTGGACATCTGCGCTGGGTTCCTCTCACATACGGCGGCGGGCGGCGCACACCGGAGCCGCCGGTCGGGCACTACTGGTCAGCAGAGCTGCCGCCCATCGGCGCCTGGCCGAGGGCGCTGAGCTTCCAGCCGTCGCCGGTGCGGGTGAGCTCGGCGAGCATCCTGGCCTCCTTGGTGGCCGGGGTGTTCTTCGGTGCCGCGACGGTGATCCGCAGCGCCACCATCACACTCGCCCTCCCCGCCCGGTCGTCCAGCTCGGTCACCGCACCGGAGAGCACCTTGGCGGTGGTCACCGTCTGCGCCTGCTGCACCTGCTTGGTGAACTCGGCCCGCCCTTGCACCAGTTGGCTGTGCAGATCACCGGTGGTCGAGCTCTCCCAGATGTCCAGACCGTGGGCGAGGTCGGCGTGGTCGAGGGTGTTCATGTTCTGGACCGCCTGCTCGCCCACCGCGAGCACCCGGTCCCGGTCGAGCGCGTAGGCGGCACTCTCGTCGTGCGCCGCCGCGTACCAGGACCACCCGGACCAGGCGGCCAGGACCGCCGCCAGCGCGGCCAGCGCGGCGGCCACCAGCGAGAGCGGACTCCTCGGCGCTCCCGGCCTGCGTACTGCCATCATTCGTCTCCCCTGCCGGAGTCAACGGGACTTGAGATCGGTGATCCGCCAGTGGCCGTCCCTGAGCCGGGCCGTCACCGCCAGTTCGGCGGCCACCACGGTGGCCTGCCGCTCCTTCCGCTGTGCGGTCTGGTCCAGGAACACCAGCAACTGCGCCTGGTCGCCGGAGAGTTGCTCCACTCCGACCCGTACCACCCGGGTGCTGAGGATCAGCTGCTGCTCGGGTGCGCGCTGCCGCACCTGTGCGAACAGCTGCTGGTACTGGGTGGCGGCCGCGCCGTCCAGCAGTGTCCGGGCCGCCTGTGCCGTGGCGTCCACGTCCCCGGTGGTGTAGGAGAAGACCTTGGCGAGCGCGCTGCTCACCGCGCTGGCCACGGCGTCGGTGGCGGCCGGGTCGGTGACCGCCCGGTTGGCGGCCGCCGGGGTGTGCCGGACCCTGAACCCCTCGTAGAGGAAGCCCGTTCCGCCCAGCAGCAGGGCGCCGACCACCACCCAGACCAGCCGGTGGTGCCTGCGTTTCGGCGGTTCCTCGCCGTCCGCCAGGGGCTCGGGGAGCAGTACTTCGGTGGTCATCTGCCGCGTCCTCCCTGGGTCAGCTCGCGCCGATGGGCACGGCGGTGAGCGAGGTGACCTTCCAGCCGTCACGGGTGCGGGCGAGGCCCGCCTCGAAGCGCTTGCGCTGGGTACCGGTGGTACCGGTCGCCGTGCCACCCGCCGGAGGAGTCAGCTCGACCTGCACCGTGGCGATCAGGCGCGCCGTCCCGGCGCGGGTGTCGAGTTCGGTGAGAGCGGCGTCCGTGACGGTGCCCCGGGCCGAGGTGCCGGCCTTGGCCACGGCGGCGGAGTCGGTGCCGCTGCCGCTGCGCAGCTGGTCGTGCAGCGCTCCGGTGGTGGCGTCCAGCCACTGCCGCAGTCCGGCGGCCGAGTCCCCGGCGTCGATGCTGTTCAGCCGGGCCAGCTCGGTGCGGCCGTCGGCCAGTGCGGCGTCCCTGGCCTCGGCCGCCAGGAGCCGGGGGTCCTGTGTGCTCTGCGCGTACCACCAGCCGGCGGCGGCGCAGAACAGTACGGCGGCGATCACGGCCGCCCACCGGATGCGCCGGCTCATCGGGCGCCGTCCTTCGGTCCGGGCACTCCGGCCTCCAGTCCGAGCAGTCCGGCGAGTCCGTTCGGCGCCCCGCCCGGCAGCCCGGGCAGGGCCAGGGCGCCGGGCAGGGCCGCGGACGGCCCGGCCGTACCGGGCTTCGCCGGTGTCGGCACGCCGCCGCGCGGGGCGTTCGCGGAGCCCCGGACGTCGATCCCGCTGTCGGGTGGACTGGCGCAGCGGGCCGCGGTGTTGAAGGCCGGAGCGGTGCCGGTGTCGAGGCCGTTGCGGTAGGTGGTGCCCTCGTACCCGGCGGTGCAGGGCAGCGGGGCGAAGAAGGTCAGCGCCATGCCGACATGGGCGCCCTGGTCGTCGACGGCGGTCGCCCCGGCGGCGGCCACCTGCGGCAGCCGGACCAGGAGTTCCTCGATGCCGTGCTGCCGGGTGACGGCGAGGTCGGAGGTGGTGAGCAGGTTGGCGAGCACCACGCTGAGGCTCGGGTCGAGGTCCTTGACCAGGGCGGTGACCTGTCCGGCGGCGAGCGGCGCCTCGGCGATGATGCGGCGCAGGTCGGTGTCGGACCTGCCGAGCTGGGCGGCGAGCTGGCTGGCCCCGTCGGCGAAGGAGCGGATCGCGTCGGCCTCGTCGGCCTGGGTGGTAAGCACGGTCCGGCCGTCGTTGATCAGGGTGGTGTTGCCGGGCAGCGCCCGGTCGGCGGCAGCCAGGAAGCTGCTGCTGTTGTCGAGCAGTGCCTGGAGGTTGGTCCCCTGCCCGGCGAAGGTCCGGCCGAGTTCGTCGACCACCGTGCGCAGCGCCTGCTGCGGGACCGAGGTGGTGAGGGCGTCCACGCTGGTCAGCAGGTTGGTGACGGGAGCGGGGGTGCTGGTGTCCCGCCGTGCCACGACCGAGCCCTCCTTCAGGTAGGGCCCGCCGTCGGTGCTCGGCCGCAGGTCGAGGTACTGCTCGCCGACGGCGGAGAGGTCGGCCACCACCGCCTGGAGCCGGTCGGGGATGCGCGGCGCGGAGTCGGAGATGCGCAGTTCGGCCTCGACGCCGTCGGCGGTGAGCCGGATCGGCCCGACCCGGCCGACCGAGACACCCCGGTAGGTGACGTTGGCGTGCTCGAACAGGCCGCCGGTCTGGGCCAGTTCGACCTTGACGGAGTAGTAGCCGCGCAGGCCGACATAGCCCCCGAGGTCGGCGTAGCGGACGGCGATGAAGCCCAGTACCAGTAGCGCGACGAGCAGGAAGGCCAGGTTCTTCAGCCGGGTGGCGAGGGTGAGCATCACTGGCCCTTTCCGACGGGTGTGCTGCCCGGGGCGAGCGGGGGCAGCGGCATGGGCAGCAGGGCCGCCTTGCCGGCCGCGGGCGGGTCGGCGTTGTCGTCGGGGTCGAGGGCGGGGATGATCTGCGTCCCGGGCGGGGCGGTCATCGAGAGGTAGACGTTGAGGTAGTCGCCCTTGACGCCGCGCAGCACCTCGTCGGTGAACGGGTAGGTGGCCAGTACCTGCAGTGAGTCGGGCAGCGCCTTTCCGGCGTCGGCGAGCCGTTGCAGGGTCGGCGCGAGCGCCTTGAGGTCGGCCACCATGTCGTCCTTGCCGCGGTTGACGGTGTCGACGGCGACACCGGAGAGGGTGTCCAGCGAGCGGAGCATGGTGACCAGCGAACCGCGCTGCTGCTCCAGCACCTTGAGGCCGGGGCTCAGGCCGGTGAGCACGGTGCCGATCTGCTGGTCGCGGCCGGCCAGGGTGGCGGAGAGCCGGTCGATGCCGTCGAGGGCGTCGGTGATGTCCTTGCGGTGGGCGTCCAGGGTGCGGGTGAGGGTGTCGAGTTGGCCGAGCATCGAGCGCAGCTGGGGTTCGTTGCCGGTCAGCGCCTTGTTCAACTCAACGTTGATGGTGTGGAGTTGCTGGACTCCGCCGCCGTTGAGGAGCATCGACAGCGCCCCGAAGACCTCCTCCACCTCGGCGTTGCGGTTGGTCCGCTCCAGCGGGATCACCGCTCCGTTCGCCAACCGCCCCTGGGCGGCCTGGCCGCTCGGTGGGGCGGAGAGCTGGATGTACTTCTCCCCCAGCAGGCTGGACTGCTCCAGCTGGGCGTAGGCGTCGGCGGGCAGCCGGACCGAGCCGTTGATCCGCATGGTGACCACGGCGCTCCAGTCGTCGGGGGAGAGTGCGATGCCGGTGACCCGGCCGACCGCGACGTCGTTGACCTTGACCGAGGCCTGCGGCACCAGACTGAGGACGTCGGCGAAGTGCGCCTTGACCTCGTACGGGTGGCTGCCGAGGCCTGCTCCGCCCGGCAGCGGCAGGTCCTGGATGCCGGCGCTGAAGCCGGTGGAGCAGCCGGTGAGGGCCGCGCCCAGGACGAGCGCGGCGGCGGTGGCGACTGCCGGTCTCATCGGCCCGCCTCCTGCGTAGTGGTCCCGGTGGCCGGGAACGGCAGCGGCGGCCCCATGCTGAGCTCGTTGAGGTCGGCCCGGCCGTCGAGGGTGCCGTGTGCCGCGTCGAAGGCGTTCATCACGTTGTCGGCGGCCAGCGGTGCGGTGTCCAGGAGTTCGGCGAGGGAGGCGCGTTGGTCGACCAGGGTCTGGGTGATCGGTGCGAGCCTGTCCACGCTCTCCTTCAGCCGGCCGCGGTTGTCCTGGATGAAGGTCTTCACCTGGCCCAGTGCGGTGGCGAGTTGTTGCAGCGCGGCACCGAGGTTCTGCTTGTCGTCGGCCAGGAAGCCGGTGACGGTGGCGAGTTGCTCGGTGGCGGAGCGGACCTTGTCGTCGTTGTTCTTCAGCATGGTGGTGAAGGACTGGAGTTCGCTGAGCATGGCGAACAGGTCGTCGCGGTGGTCGGACAGGGTCCGGGTGGCCTCGCCGAGCCGGCTGATGGCCTGCCCTATCGCCTGTCCGTTCCCGTCGAGGTTCTGTGCGCCGACGTCGAGCAGCCGCGACAGCGCGCCGTCGGCGTTGGCGCCGGTGGGGCCGAGGGCGTCGGAGAGGCTGGTGATGCTCTGGTAGAGCTGGTCGATCTCGACCGGGCTGCCGGTGCGGTCGACCGGGATCTCGGCGTGGTCGGCGATCTGCGGTCCGCTGGTCCAGGGGGGGCTGAGCTGGATGTAGCGGTCGGCGACCACGCTGGGCGCGACCACCAGTGCGTGGGCGTCGGCGGGCACGGGTACGCCCCCGTCCAGCGTCATGCTGACCCTGACCTTCGTGCCCTGCGGCTGGACGGCGTCCACCGTGCCGACCTTCACTCCGAGGATCCGCAGGTCCGATCCGGCGTAGACGCCGACGGTGTGGTCGAAGTACGCGGTGAGGTGCTTGCCGTCGCCGCCGGGCAGGGCGAGGGTCACCGCACCGACGACGAGCACGGCCGCGAAGGCGGAGACGGCGAGGCGTTGCCGTACGGTGATCACTGACTGCCCCCTTGCGGCTTGGGCGGCATGCAGCCGGTGGCGGGCTGGGATCCGGCGGGCAGGTAGTTCCTGGGGACGACGCCGCAGAGGTAGCTGTCGAACCAGTGGCCGTTGCCGACCGTGTTGCCGACCAGCCGGTAGTACGGGCCGACCAGGGCGAGCGCCTGGTCGAGGCTGGTCCGGTTGGCGAGCAGCACGGTGGTGACCCGGTCCAGCGCGTCCAGGGTGGGTGCCAGCTGCCGCTCGTTGTCGGCGACCAGTCCGCTCAGCTGGGTGCTCAGCGACTGGGTGCCGAGCAGGAGTTGGTGGATGGCGTCGCGGCGGCGCTGGAGTTCGCCGAGCAGCTGGTCCCCGTCGGCGAGGAGTTTCTCGAAGCGGCCGTTCTGGTCGGCCAGTGTGGTGGTCAGTTTCCGGCTGCCGGAGAGCAGTTCGGCGAGCCGGCTGTCCCGGCTCGCGATGGTTTCGGAGAGCGCGGAGAGTCCGTCGGCGGCGCTGCGCACCGAGGCCGGGGTGTCCTTGAAGGTGTCGGCGATGGCCTGGAAGCTCTGTGCGAGCTGCTTGGTGTCCAGGGCGCCGAGGGTCTGGCCCAGGCCGTCGAAGGCCTTGTTGACGTCGTAGGGCGAGGTGGTGCGGCTGACCGGGATCGGGGTGGCGGGGTTCTGCCTGCCGCTGCCGAGCGGGTCCACGGCCAGGTACTTGTCGCCCAGCAGGGTCTTGATGCCGATCGCGGCGGTGCTGGCGTCGCCGATCCAGGCGTCCTCCACCCGGAAGCTGACCTTGACCTTGGCGCCGTCCAGGGCGACGCCGGTGACCTTGCCGACCTTGACTCCGGCGATCCGTACCTCGTTGCCCGGGCGCAGCCCGGCGGCCTCGGTGAAGTCGGCGCTGTAGCCGGTGCCGCCGCCGATCAGCGGCAGGTCGTCGGCGTAGGTGACGCCGGCGCCGAGGAGGGCGATCAGCAGCAGGCCGGCCGCTCCGACGGTGACGGGGTTGCGGTGGCGCAGCGGGGTGAACAGCGGGCTCCTCATCCTCGGCACCTCGCCTCGGTGATGGCGATGCCGGTGGGCGGGGTACTGCCGTCCGAGGTGGTCACCCCGGAGACCTCGGCCTCGCAGAGGTAGAGGTTGAGCCAGGAGCCGTAGGAGGCGATCCGGCCGACGGTGCGCAGCTTCTCGGGGGTGTTCTTGAGGAAGGCCTCCAGCTGCGGTGTGCCGTCGGCGAGGTTGCCGGAGAGGGCGCCGAGCTGGGCGATGGAGTCCTTGAGCGGTGCGCGGCCGTCCTGGAGGAGGTCCGCGGTGCTGGTGGTGAGCTGGGCGATGGCGCTGATGGACTGGCCGATCGGCCGGCGGTCGGCGCTGAAGCCGGTGACCAGTTGCTGCAGGGTGGTCACCAGGTCGGTCAGCCCCGACTCGTGCGAGTTGACGGTCCGCAGCACGGAGTTGAGGTTGTCGATGACCTGTCCGATCACCTGGTCCTTGTCTGCCAGGGTGCCGGTCAGCTCGCCGACGCTGTGCAGCAGGCTCTGCACGGTGCCGCCCTCGCCCTGGAGCACCTGGATGATCTCTCCGGCCAGCTGGTTGACCTCGTTCGGCGACAGGCCCTGGAACAGCGGCTGGAAGCCGTTGAACAGCTGGGTGAGGTCGAGTGCCGGGGTGGTCCGCGCCAGCGGGATGGTGGCACCTGGCTTCAGCGTCCGGCCGAGCGGTCCGGCGCCCTGTTCGAGGTCGATGTAGCGCTGGCCGACCAGGTTGAGGTACTTGACCGAGGCGGTGACCGAAGCGGGCAGCGGCCGGTCGCGGCGGACCGAGAAGTGCACCTGGGCGATGCGGCGGTCGACCACTCTGACGCTGTCCACCTGGCCGACCTTGACTCCGGCGATGCGGATGCTGTCGCCGGCGAGGAGTCCGGTGGTGTCGGTGAACCTGGCGTCGTAGCCGACGGTGTCGCCGATCGCGGTGTTGGCGATGCCGAGGGCGAGCACGGTGGTGGAGAGGGCGGTGACCAGGACGAAGGCCAGTGATTTGGCGAGCGGTCCGGCCAGGCTGCGGCGCTTCACCTTAGGGTCACCTCCGCCCCGCGCAGGACCGGTCCGAGCAGCAGGCTGCTCCAGTCGGGCAGGTCCTGCGCCCGTGTGTTCATCCCGGGGGCCAGGAGTTCGTTCACCAGCTGGTTCTCCTGCGGGGAGTTGGGCAGTCCGAGGCTGTGGTCGGCCGCCTGGGTGGGGGCGACGGTGCGCCCGGTGTACGGGAGGGCGTAGCAGTGCGGTCCGCCGCCGGCCTGGTACGTGGGGGTGTCCTGGCCGGCCTGGTAGGCGCCGCGCGCGGCGACGGTGCTGACGTCGATGTGCAGTCCCGGCTGGTCGGTGCCCTTGCCGAGGGCCTTGTCCATGACGGGGACGAAGTCGGCGAGGGTCTGCAGGGTGCACGGGAAGGACGGCGCGTACTTCGCCAGCAGCTGCAGGGTGCCCTTGCTGTCGGCGGAGAGGTGGATCAGGTTGTCCTTGTTGCGCTGCAGGAAGGAGGTCAGCTCCTGGGCGGCGCCGGTGGCCTGGCCGTACAGGGTGTCGAGCTGGGCCTGCTGCTCGGCGATGGTGCCGCTGGTGCGGGTGAGGTCGGTGAGCGCCTGGACGATGTCGGGTGCGGCGTCGCCGTAGACCCGGCTGACCTTGACCAGCTGCTGGACGTCGTCGGTGAGCGCGGGCAGTTCGGGGTTGAGCTTCTTCAGGTAGGAGTCCAACTGGACGAGTGTGCTTCCCAGTTCGGCTCCCCGCCCGTCGAGTGCGGTGGAGATGGCGTTCAGCGTGGCGGCGAGTTTCTGCGGCTGGACGGCGGTGAGCACCGGCAGCAGGTGGTCGAGGACCTGCTGGAGCTCGACGGCGCTGGAGGAGCGGTCCTGCCCGATCGTGGTGCCCGCCGCCAGGGTGCCGCCGGCGCCGCCGTTCGGGACCAGGGCGACGAAGCGTTCACCGAACAGGGTGGTGGGCAGCAGCTGGGCGCTGACGCCGGCGGGGATCTGCTTCATCCTGGCGGGGTCGATGGCCAGGGTGAGCCGTGCTCCGTCGCCGTCCGTGCTGATCTTCCGGACCTGCCCGACCACCACGCCGCGCAGTTTCACGTCGGCGCCCAGGTGCATCTCGTTGCCGGTGCTGCCGGCCTCCACCACGACGGTGTCGCTGTCGGTGAAGTCCTTGTCGTAGACGGCGACGGCCAGCCAGGCCAGCAGTACGGGCGCCAGCAGGAACGCCACCCCCGCCGTCCTGCGGCGCACCACGCCCTTGCGCTCGGCGCTCATCCGGCCACCCGCACGGTGGTGGTGGCGCCCCAGATGGCCAGGCTGAGCAGGAAGTCCGTGATGCTGATGATCACGATCGCGTTCCGCACCGACCGTCCGACCGCGATGCCCACCCCGGCGGGCCCGCCCTTGGCGTGGTAGCCGTAGTAGCAGTGCGCCAGGATCACGATCACGCTGAAGATCAGCACCTTGAGGGTGGACAGCAGCACGTCGGACGGGGAGAGGAAGAGGTTGAAGTAGTGGTCGTAGGTGCCCTTCGACTGGCCGTTGACGAAGACGGTGACGAACCGCGAGGCGACGTACGAGCTGAGCAGTCCGACCCCGTACAGCGGGACGATGGCGACCACGCCGGCGATGATCCTGGTGCTGACCAGGTACGGCAGGCTGCGGATGCCCATGCCCTCCAGGGCGTCCACCTCCTCGTTGATCCGCATCGCGCCGAGCTGGGCGGTGAAGCCGGCGCCGACGGTGGCGGAGAGCGCGAGTCCGGCGACCAGCGGGGCGATCTCGCGGGTGTTGAAGTACGCGGAGATGAATCCGGTGAAGGCGGTGGTGCCGAGCTGGTTCATCGCCGCGTAGCCCTGGAGGCCGACCACGGTGCCGGTGGCGGCGGTCATCCCGATCATCACGCCCACGGTGCCGCCGATCACCCCGAGACCGCCGCTGCCGAACGCCACCTCGGCGAGCAGGCGCTGCACCTCCCGCAGGTAGCGGCGCAGGGTGCGCGGGATCCACAGCAGCGCGGCGAGGTGGAAGAGCAGGTGGTCACCGGTCTCGTCCAGCCAGGCCAGTGGCCGGCGCGCCGCAGCCGGCGCCTTCGCACGGTCGAGCAGGCTCATCAGGCCCCCTTCTGCGGGACGAGCTGCAGGTAGACGGCGGTGATGACGGTGTTCACCAGGAAGAGCAGCAGGAAGGTGATCACGACCGACTGGTTGACCGCGTCCCCGACGCCCTTCGGCCCGCCCCTGGGGTTGAGGCCGCGGTAGGCGGCGACCACGCCCGCGATGAACCCGAAGACCAGCGCCTTGAACTCGCTGACGTACAGGTCGGGCAGCTGGGCGAGGGCGGAGAAGCTGGACAGGTAGGCGCCCGGGGTGCCGTGCTGCAGGATGACGTTGAAGAAGTAGCCGCCGAGCGTGCCGACCACCGAGACCAGGCCGTTCAGCAGGACGGCGACCAGCATGGTCGCCAGCACCCTCGGTACGACCAGCCGCTGCACCGGGGAGACGCCCATCACCTCCATCGCGTCCAGCTCCTCGCGGATCTTCCGGGAGCCGAGGTCGGCGCAGATCGCCGAGCCGCCCGCGCCCGCGATCAGCAGCGCCACGATCAGCGGACTGGCCTGCTGGATCACCGCCAGTACGCTGGCGCCGCCGGTGAACGACTGGGCGCCCAACTGCTGGGCCAGCGAACCGACCTGCAGGGCGATCACGGCACCGAACGGGATCGAGACCAGCGCGGCGGGAAGGATGGTGACACTCGCGACGAACCAGAACTGCTCGATCAGCTCGCGCACCTGGAACGGGCGGCGGAAGGTGTCCCGGACGGTGGTGGCGCAGAGCGCGAACAGCCGGCCGCTCTCGCGCAGCGCCCCCGTCAGCGGGATGCCCGGGGTGCTCATACCGGCTCCCCCTGCGCCTGGACCGCGCGGCGGGCGGCCGGAGTGAGCTGGTCCCACATCGCCAGCACCCGCTCACGCCGCTGCCGCACGGCACGGCGCTCGGGAAGCCCGGGCGACGGCTGCAACTGGGCTGCCAGCGGCCGGACTTCGACCCGGTGCTCGCCACTGAGCTGCTCCAGTTCCAGGGTCGCCTGGTCCTTCTCCTCCGACATGCCGATCGGCCCGGCCCGGCGTCCGCTGAGGAACTGCCGCACCACCGGCTCCTCACTGGTCAGCAGCACCTCCCTGGGCCCGAAGGTGACCAGGTTGCGCCGGAACAGCATGCCCAGGTTGTCGGGCACGGTCGCGGCGATGTCCAGGTTGTGGGTGACGATCAGCATGGTGGCGTCGGTCTGCGCGTTCAGGTCGATCAGCAGCTGCGACAGATAGGAGGTGCGGACCGGGTCGAGACCCGAGTCCGGCTCGTCGCACAGGATGATCTGCGGGTCGAGCACCAACGCCCGGGCCAGACCGGCGCGTTTGCGCATACCGCCGGAGATCTCCCCGGGCAGTTTGCCCTCCGCGCCGACGAGACCGACCATCTCCATCCGCTCCATCACGATCCGGCGGATCTCGGACTCCTTCTTGCGGGTGTGCTCCCGCAGCGGGAAGGCGACGTTGTCGAAGAGGCTCATCGACCCGAACAGCGCACCGTCCTGGAACATCAGCCCGAACAGCTTGCGTGCCTCGTAGATGTCCCGTTCCGGGCTGCGCACCATGTCCACGCCGTTCACCAGCACCCGGCCCCGCTCGGGTTTGAGCAGGCCGATCACCGATTTCAGGAACACGGTCTTGCCGGTGCCCGAGGGGCCGAGCATCACACTGACCTCACCGGGCGGCAGGGTGAGCGTCACGTCCTGCCAGACGGTCTGTCCGCCGAAGGACTTCGTCAGGCCCTCGACGACGACTTCGATTCCCATGGCACCTCCCTGGTCACCGGTGATGGGGCAGCGACGGCATCACGACCGGCGCGCATTTGGGGTTCGCGGGATCATCGGTCAGCGGGAAGCAGAGCGGTCCCTGTTCCAGGTTGAGCGAGTTGTCGGGCCCCGAGACCGCGGCCGTGAAGAGCGGGTCGAGATCGTCGCCATGGGTGCCGCAGCCGGTGAACGGCGGGATGTACAGGTCCTTCTGGGCGAGCGGACCGCCGCCCTGGAGGGAGTAGTCGGGCTTGCCGTCACCGCCGCCGGGCAGGAAGCTGTCCTGGCGGCCGCGCAGGGTCAGCTTGACCGGTTCGGTCGTGGTGCAGTCCGGCCCCACGTCCAGCGGCGTCCCGTTGATCTTCACGTCCGAGATCCGCAGCGACTGGTAGCCGTAGATGGTGAAGTTGATCGCCTCGTTCCAGAACGCGTTCCCGACCGCCACGATGGTCAGCGGACCGCGTGGTGTGAACTCCAGCCTGGCGGTGGTCGGCATGAAGCCGTAGGTCAGGAACGTCGCCTGGGCGGGCGGGAGTTGCAGGGTGCCGACCGAGTCGACCTCCATGTAGTGCGGGTAGTCGTTCCGGTTCTGGAAGGCCATCCGGCGGCTCGCGTTGACCCGGACCATGGCCGGGGAGGCCGAGGGGTCGTTGACGATCGAGGCCTGCCCGAGCTTGGTGATGTTGGCGTACCCGACGGCATAGCCGCAGGCCGCGTTGTCGGGCATCGGCGGCATGCCCGGCTTGGGGATCACGATGTCGTGGACGGGATCGGGCAGCGGGGGGAGGAAGTCCGCGTCCAGCGGCTCCGACGGCACCGGCAGGCAGTCCTCCTTCGAAGCCAGCGGCTCCCGGCGGGCTCCGCCGGCCGGAGACTGCGTCGGGGCCGGGGTCGGCGTCACCCCCGGGCTCGGACTCGAACTCGGGCCCGGATCCGGGCTCAGACCCGGGCTCGGGACGCCCGACCCGCTCGCCGACGGCGCGGCCGGGTCGACCGGTACCGTTCCGAGCACGGCCGGCGCACCCGGCGAAGGCGTGCAGCCGACCGAAGCCCCCTCCCCGGCGGCGCCGTCGGCCAGCAGCCTCAACTGGAGGGCGCCTGCGGCGAATCCGACCGATCCCGTACCCTCCCCCGCCGTCACCGACGGCACCGCGCCGGTCAGGGTGAGCACCAGCGGCCCCTCACCGGACACCGGAACCCCGGCCGCCGTCAGCTCGCCCCAGGGCACCTCCCGGACCGAACTCCCCTGTGTGATCTGCGCGGTGAGCACTCCGGCGGCCGAAACCTCAGCCGCCCCGGCGGGCAGCATCCCCGTCACCGCCGCCCGGGGAAGGCTCACCGTGACGGTCAACTTCCCCGGCTGGAGCTGCTGTTGGCCGAATGCGGTCGCCGGGTACGCCTGGCTGAACCCGACCGTCACCTGCTGCGCCCCCGAGGGCAGTGCGCAGCTGTAAGCGGCGGACACCTGCGCGTCCTGCTCCCCCGCCGCGACCTGCGCCAGCACAAGTCCCGTCGCCAGCAGGGCCGCTGCGACCACCACGGGCCGCACGGCGCGGTGCCGGCCGGCTGGATGCCTCATTTGCCGTACTCCTCGGACAGGTTCGACGTACCGGAGCGGGAAATCGCCGCACCGCACGGCCGGGGATAAGGAATCGGGAGCGCATTCGTTCGGGAGGCCGGACACTACGTCCGGGTAACAAGCGGCGGCAAGTGATCTCACACCGGAATGTGCGGCGGATCGCCGAGCCCGCTGTTTCTTTGTCAACCGATGACAAATGCGCTGCGGAGGACTGTCCTCCGGTGAGCATTCCGACAGGACCCCGCGGCCCGGAGATCCGGACCACAGGGTCCTGCGGGTGAAGTCTCAGCCCGCGGCGGGTCGCATGCCCGGGCCTTCGGCTTCGGTCACGGCGAGCTGATGGTCTGCGCCGAGTTGAGGACGTAGTCCGCCTGGTAGGTGGCCGAGTCGCCGGTGTTCAGCAGGCCGAGGCAGCTGCCGGAGACGTTGTAGGCGGTCAGATCTCCGCCGTTGATGGACAGCGTGTTGGTGGAGTTGGTGTAGGTGGCGGTGAGGGTCGCCGGGGTGCCGGCGCCCGCCGCTCCGCCGAAGTCCGCGGTGCAGCCGGCACCGCTGATGTGGGCCAGCACACCGGTGATCGTGCCGGTGGTGACGCCGGTCGAGGCGTTGTAGCTGGCGGCGTTCAGGGACCACGGCAGGCCCTGCGCGCTCACGCTGAAGGTGATGCCGATCGGGCCGGTGCATCCCTTCCAGGAGACCGAGGTGATGGAGGATATCCCGGTACCGGAGAGGCCCGAGCCGCTCTGCAGCGTGCCGGCGGCACTGGAGGAGGAACAGTTCAGCTGAGTGCCGGTGTAGTTGTCGGTCAGCAGCGGCGAGCTCGCCGTCGCCGTCCACGCCCCGCCGGGGGAGGAGCTCCACGTCCCGGCCGCCGCGGCCGGGCCCGCCGAGAACCCGACCACCGCGACGAGCGCTCCCGCAGCCGCCAGGGTGGTCTTACCGATCTTGTGCACGGGCCGATCCTTTCTCGGGGTTGACATGTTTGAGCCGACGGCCGCGGGCCGGCGCGCCCGAGTGGATGCGCGCTCCTGCCCCGGTGATCCCGGCACCGGATTCCCTCCGGAACACCGTCCGTGGTTTATCCGGTGGATTCCGGCAGCGACCCACGGCCCGTTCTTCCGGGAACGCGGTGGCGAATCCGCCGGCCGCGTTCACTGATCCGGACGCTACGCACGGGTATCCCGACCTGCAACAGTCCCGGCGTAGATTCTCGGCCAGTTCTTACCGACCGGTATTTTCTTGTCTCCGCGGCAACAAAGAACCGGAGCGCCGTTGTCCGCAAGTGAGTACCCGTCATCCGGATGCGAACCGCCGGCACGCTAACGTCCGACTCCCCTCGGGCGCCAGCTTTCCGCGTCACGGGTACTGCGCTTCCGAGCCTTTGTGGTCTATGTTTCAACGAACCACCCCACGTCGCCGGCACGCGCCCGATCAGGTCCGCGCTCCCCACCCCGGACCGGCCGGCGCCCCGCACGTGGACCCGAGACAGTCAGGGGGACATCCATGGCCGGAGTGCGGCAGACCTCTCGGCTCACCGAGCCGCTGGGAGCGGTGCCGCGCGAGCTGGCCGCGATCATGCGCCCCGAACTCCCCAGCCTGCTCACGGAGATGTCCTCGGAGATCGTCGCCGCCATCCCGGAGTACGCGGAACTCCTCGAAGGCCCGAGCGGCAAGGTGATCCGGGTCGGCATCGAGCAGAACATCGCCACCTTCGTCGACCAGATCGCCGCCCCCACCGCCACCACCTCGCTGCGCGACGAGATATGCCGCCGCTTCGGCCGCTACGAGGCCTACGAGGGGCGCAGCCTGGACATGCTCCAGGACGCCTACCGGATCGGCTGCCAGGTCGCGCTGCGCCGGGTACGCAGCGTCGGCAGACGCTACAACCTCTCCGCCACCGTACTGATGGCCTTCGCCGACGCGCTCTTCGCCTACATGGGCGACATCGCCGAACTCTCCCGCGAGGGCTACCTGCAGGCGATGGCCGAACTCGGCGAGGAGCCGGACAACCGGCGGCGCCGGCTGCTGCGCCGGATCCTCACCGGCTCCTCGGTGGCCCGCAGCGCGCTCGCCGAACTGGCCGAGCACGCGGCCTGGCCCTTACCCGAGGACGTGACCATGGTCGCCCTCAGCCCGGGTGCCAAACCCGCCCGCGCGGCGCTCGACCGGGACATCCTGGTCGATCTCGCCGACCCCGAACCGCACCTGCTGGTCCCCGGCCCGCTGGACCAGGCGCGCCACGCCTCGCTGACCGCGGCCCTGGCCGGCTGCCGCGCGGCGGTCGGGCTGACCACCCCGCTCAGCGACGCCGCCGACTCACTGCGCTGGGCCCGCCAGACCCTCGTACTGGCCGAGACCGGTGTCATCCCGCCCCAGCCGCTCGCCCGCGGCGAGGACCATCTGCTGCCGCTCTGGCTGCTGGGTGACGCCGGCCTGGTCCGCCAGTTGGCGAAGAAGTACCTCAGCCCGCTCGCCGGGCTCACCCCCACGCAGCGCACCCGTCTGATCGACACCCTGCGCACCTGGCTCACCACCCGGGGCACCGCCGGCCAGGTGGCCGAGATCCTCGGCGTCCATCCGCAGACCGTCCGCTACCGCATGCGCCTGATCGACCGCGCCTTCGGCGACCAACTCGCCGACCCGGACGACCGCTTCGCCACCGAGGTCGCCCTCCGAGCCCTCCACCTCCACAACGGCGGGACGGCCTGACGGTCCGACCCGCCAAGGCAGGGTCCATTGGTGACCAACCGTCAGGTCCGCTGACCCGGAGGCTAGTTACCCACGCTCGTCACGCTTCCACGCGGACGGCGCGCCCCGCCCGGTCCGGCTTCCTCAGCCGGCGAGGTCCGCCAGGTCGACCATCCGGGGCTCCTTGGGGCTCACCACGGCCGCCGTGGCCTGGTGCCTCTCGTCGTCCCAGTCGAGCAGGTGCAGATCCTCGAAGCGGCTGCGCAGCGGCTCGCCGTCGGCGGCCGCGAGCGGCAGATCGGAGAGGTCGACCGTACCCATGCTGTCCAGGGTGATCCGCCCGATCTTGATCAGCGCCTCCTTGCGCACCCACTGCCGCAGGAACGCCCGCTGCGGGTCCGCGTGCTTCTCGACCCGCCGCAACTCGCCTTCGGTGAGCACCCGTTCCAGTACATCGGGGTGGGTCCCGGTGCGCTCCGCCCGCTCCACGTCCACACCGACCGCCTGATATCCGGCGGCCGCCGCGATCACGCCCTTGGTGTGCGAAAGGCTGACGTGCACCCCGGGGTGGTCCGGCAGATACGGCTTGCCGTGGTCGGTCCTCCCGCACCCGGGGCAGGTCTGGGCCAGCGTCACACTGGCGACGGTGGTGCCGATCAGCCGTGCGGCGCACAGCCGCACCAGGAGGTGCGCGGCCACGAAGTCCTGGCGGGTGGCCTCCTGCCTGAAGCGCGCCGCCCGTTCGCGTTCGCCGTCGGTGAGCAGACGCTCGTCCGCCCGGGGGTGCCGCAGCACCTCCGCGCTGGCTGCGACCACGGCCAGCGGGCCGCCTTCCCTGCGGTCCGGATCCGTGCCGTTCTGCATCCCGATGCCTCTCCCTGTCCGCTCTGCTTCCCACCAAGGGATCAAGGGACAACCTATGAGGCAGTGGAGGCACGGATCAATCCGGCCCCGCCTCAATCCTTCGGCCACTAATTCCCGGTCACCCGTCGGCGCATTAGTGGCCACCTCGGCAGAACCCGCTCGACACACCACCGCCACCCGCCCCCGACCATCAGGGGGCCGCCGGCACGGCAAATCCGCTCAGTACGACTGGAGTTCGATCAGGTTTCCGTCCGGATCGCGCAGGTGCGCGGTCCGCATGGCGGGACCCCACTCGGGCCGGTCGGCCGGCGCGGCCGCCGCCAGCCCGCCGTGCCGCAGGCAGAGTTCGAACCCGGCGTCCACGTCGGCGACGCGGCTGACCAGCATCGTCCGATCCTGGGCCGCCGCCTCGGCGGGCAGTCCGGCGGTACCGACGACCGCCGCCATCGCACCCCGGTCGAAGATGCTCAGCACACCCTCCTCCCCGACATCCCAACTCGCGTACGGGCCCTGCTCAGAGCCGCCCGTCCGCCGCGCACCGGTCAGCGGCGGCAGCACGGCGTCGTAGAAGCGGAAGCAGTCCGCGAAGCGGTTCACCAGCAGGCGTGCGTGGAGGGCGTCCATCCCGTCTCCAAACTAGTAGGTGAAGACCCATCATTGGCTTCAACCTACAATATGGTCATGAGCGACCACGAGACCCCGCCGACCCTGACCGCGCTGACCACCTACCTGCTCTCCAAGGTCGGCAAGTCCGCCCGCACCCGTCTCGCCGAGCGCCTGGCCGACCGCGACATGCGCCTGTGGCACATGGCGGTACTCGCCGCCCTCGCCGACTTCGGCCCGCACGCGCAGCGCGACCTGGCCGCCCGGCTGGGCATCGACCCGAGCGACATGGTCAAGGTCATCGACGAACTGGCCGCCGCCGGACAGGTCGAGCGCAACCGCGACCAGGCCGACCGCCGGCGCGTCCGTGTCACGCTCACCCCGGCCGGGCACACCGCGCTGGCCTCCCTCACCGCCGAGGCCACCGCGGTTCAGGACGCCGTCCTGGCCCCGCTCACCGAGCAGGAGCGTACGCAGCTGCACGCCCTGCTGACCCGCCTCTACCGGGCCCGCTGACCCCGGCGAGGTTCCGTCACCGGCGCGTCCTCGGACACCGGCGGATCCCGTCAACGACCGCGGCGCTGCCGGGCGAACTCCGTCACCAGCGCGTCCTCGAAGACCGGCAGGTCGGCCGGCCTGCGGCTGGTGATCAGGGTGTTCGGGCCGTCGGCGCAGATCCGCACCTCCTCGTCGACCCAGGTGGCCCCCGCGTTGACCAGGTCGGTCCGCAGGCTCGGCCAGGAGGTGAGGGTGCGGCCCCGGACCACGTCCGCCTCCACCAGCAGCCACGGGGCATGGCAGATCGCCGCGACCGGCTTCCCCCGGGTGAAGAAGTCCCGCACCAGGCCGACCGCCGCGGGGTCCAGGCGCAGGAAGTCCGGGTTGGCGACACCGCCCGGCAGTACCAGTCCGGCGTAGGCCTCCGCGCCGACCTCCCCGACGACGGCGTCCACCGCGAAGGTGTCGGCCTTGTCGAGGTGCCTGAACGCCTGGATCCGCCCCGGCCGGGTCGAGATGAGCCTCGGTGTGCCGCCGGCCTCCAGGACGGCCTGCCACGGACCGGTCAGCTCAAGCTGCTCCGCCCCCTGCCGGGCGACCAGGAAGGCCACGGTGAGCCCCTGCAGCGTGACCATGGCGACCCACACTCCTCTCCTGCCCCCTCTGCCTGCCGAGGGGCGTCTGTATCAAGCGTGCGCACGGACGCGCGCGGCCGGCAGCGCCAGCGCCTGCGGGCCGCCGTCCGGTTTCGAAGGCTTTCTCCCGGACATACCTTCTGCCGTGACCTCGGCGGCCACCGCCGGACCGGCCGCGCGACGCACCTCCCAGCACCCGACCGCCAGAGGAAGGACGCCCATGACCCACAGCCTGGCCCTGGACGTGGACCGGATCCGCCGAGAGGCCCAACGGACCATCGACGCCGGACCCGTGCGGAGCGCCTACGGGCCGGACATCGAGCGGGTGATCTGCGTCCTCAACAACGTGGTGGCCGCGGAGGTGGTCGGCTGGCTCCGCTGCACCCGGCAGGCGATCCTGGCGCACCGTTCCACCCCCACCCCCGCCGGCGAGTCGTTCAAGACCCAGGCCGACCGGAGGATGCGGCACGCGGTCGCACTGGCCGACCGGATCGTCCGGCTCGGCGGCCGGCCCGACTTCGACCCGGCGACCCTCGCCCAGCGCTCCAGGACCGACTACTCCACCGCCGACGACACCGAGCTGCGGGCGATACTGGAGCAGAACCTGCTGGCCTCCCGGATCGCCGTCGCCACCTACCGGCAGGTCGCCGACTGGCTCGGCGACCACGACCCCCTCAGCCGACGGCTGATCGAGTCCGTCCTCGCCGACGAGCGGCGGACCGCCGCCGAGCTCACCGCCCTGCTCGGCTCCCCGGCCGCCCCCGCGCCCCGCACCAGCCCCGAGTGACCCAGGGCCCGGGTGATCCAGGGCCCGGGTGATCCAGGGCCCGGGTGAAACGGGTGAGGGCCCGCCGGGCACGGCAGGCCCTCACACCGGCGCAGCGCTCAGTGGTGTCCGGTGAGCTCGCGATGCTCCTCCGCGGTCGGCTTGGAGATCTGGCTGTAGCCGCCGAAGTAGTACTTCGACAGCCTGGCCCGCAGCCGGGTCATCCGGCTCACCTTGAGGGCGACCCCGTTCTCGTCCACCTCGGGGGGCAGCTCGATCGGGGCGTACTGCTCGTGCGCGGTGTACGTGTACTTCTGCTCGGGCGTCAGCGGCTGGTGCACCTCGATGAACTCACCGTGCGGCTTCCGGACGATGATGCCGCTCTCCCGGCCGTGCAGGACCTTCTCCCGGTCCCGGCGCTGCAGGCCGAGGCACCAGCGCTTGGTGATGTAGAAGAGCACCACCGGAACCACGAAGAAGCCGATCCGGCAGGCCCAGGAGATCGCGTTCAGCGACATGTGGAAGTGCGTGGCGAACAGGTCGTTGCCACCACCGACCAGCAGCACCACGTACAGGCCCATCCAGGCGGCGCCGAACGCGGTCCGCACCGGTGCGTTGCGCGGCTTGTCCAGGAGGTGGTGCTCGCGCTTGTCGCCGATCACCCAGCTCTCGAAGAACGGGTACAGCCAGATGGACAGCAGCACCAGTGGGAAGACCACCAGCGGGATGAACACCCCGAGGTTCAGCGTGTGCCCCCAGGCCCTGATCTCCCACCCCGGCATCAGCCGGATCAGCCCCTCGGAGTAGCCCATGTACCAGTCGGGCTGGGCGTCGGTCGACACCTGGTCGGGCCGGTACGGCCCGTACCGCCAGATGGGGTTGACCGTGGCGATCGCGGAGATCGCCGCGACGATGCCGAACACCAGGAAGAAGAACCCGCCGGCCTTGGCCATGTAGACCGGCATCAGCGGCATGCCGACCACGTTCTTCTCGGTCCTGCCCGGGCCCGCCCACTGGGTGTGCTTGTGGTAGAAGACCAGGATCAGATGGGCCACCAGCAGCCCCAGCATGATGCCGGGGATCAGCAGCACGTGGACGGTGAACAGCCGGGGGATGATCGCGGTCCCCGGGAACTGGTTGCCGTAGATGAAGAACATCAGGTACGTGCCGACGATCGGCACCGCCAGGATCGCGCCCTCCATGAACCGCAGACCGGTACCGGAGAGCAGGTCGTCGGGCAGCGAGTAGCCCATGAAGCCGTCGAACATCCCGAGGATCAGCAGCCCCGCACCGATCAGCCAGTTGAGCTCGCGCGGCTTGCGGAACGCCCCGGTGAAGAAGATCCGCAGCATGTGGACGTACATCGACGCGACGAAGAGGATCGCCGCCCAGTGGTGGATCTGACGGATCAGCAGGCCGCCGCGGATGTCGAAGCTGATGTCCAGCGTGGAGGAGTACGCCTCCGACACCCGGATGCCGTTCAGCGGCGCGTACTTTCCGTGGTAGACCGTCTCGCCCATGCTCGGGACGAAGAACAGCGTCAGCCATACGCCCGTCAGGATGATGATGACGAAGGTGTAGAGCGCGATCTCGCCCAGCATGAAGGACCAGTGGTCCGGAAAGATCTTGCGCAGATTGGACTTGGCGAGGGAGTAGATGCCGAGCCGGCCGTCGGTCCAGTCGGCGACCGCCTCCGCCTTGTTGGCGGGACGCGCCCTCGAACCCGGCGTGTCCGCACCCGTACTCGCGGGTGAACGAGCGCCGGCCGTCGTACGCGCGCTCGTCGGGGGATCGGTGTCGGCGCTCATCCGCTGCACCCCCGAGCGGCCGGGGTTCGGGGAACGAGGCACGGGACTGGCGGAGGGATCATCGGGGCTCTCTCGGTGTTGGGCTGTCAGGTGCGCAAGGCCGACGAGAGTGAACCGACTGGCTCGGCGGCCGGATCGTGGTGGAAGGCGGCCGGCGACCACCGGACGGGGCGGGTTCGGGGTCGTCGGCGGTGCCCTCGATTTCGCATTCTCGTGGTGGACCGCGCTGCCCGCCCGTCCACCGACGCGGTCCGGGCCTCCACCTCGGAGACGGTCCGTCACGGCGACGGGCCTCCCGGACCGGCTTCGGGCACGGCACCGCTGGACCATGCTGCCGGGCGGCCGACCGGCTTGCACGTCCATCCGGCCCACGGTGACGTGTCGTTAGGCCGTTGGAGGCACCCCGGCCCCTACCCGGGCCGGCCGGGCCGCCACCCGCTCGGCGGTGCCGTCCGCGCCGCAGGCCGCCGTACGGGCGCGGGTGCGGACACCGTCGCGCGGTGGGGCCGGCCCCCTTTTGCAGCGGGTGCGGATGCCGTGCGGCCGCGGGTGCGGATGCCGTGGGACCTGCCTAGCTTGGGTCCCGTGACCAAGACCGACCGGCAAGAGGGCCCGCGGCGTCGCGTGCCGGTCGGTCCAAGCGGCGGCCCGGCGGGTCCCGGCCGGCAGCCGTCCGGCCCTGGCACCATCGAGGAGATTCGGGATCGGGGGGCTGATTCGTTCGGGGGCCGGTTCGGGACTGGGAGGTCCGGATGCCCATTGCTCGCCGACGGCTGCTCGCCGCCGTGACCTGCGGAGTGCTGGCGGGCTGCGCCCCCGCGCCGCGTACCGCCGGCCCGAGGGCGAGCCCCGGAGCACCGGTCGGGGCCGCGGTGCCCGGCCCGAGCACCCGGGCGTCCCGACCGCCCGAGCCGGTGACCCGGGCCGAGGTGGTCGCGCGGTACGCCACGGCCACCCCGACCAGCTGGGGCTTCGAGGCGCCCGGTGTGGTCGGCCGGCTGCCGACCACCGACCGCGTGGTGGCACTGACCTTCGACGCCTGCGGCGGGCCCGGCGGCAGCGGCTACGACCAGGCGCTGATCGGGTTCCTCCGGGGGCGCGCGGTACCCGCGACCCTGTTCCTCAACTCGCGCTGGATCGACGCGAACCTCGCCGCCTTCCGTGAGCTGGCCGCGGACCCGCTGTTCGAGATCGCCAACCACGGGACCAGACACCGGCCGCTGTCGGTCTCCGGACGCTCCGCCTACGGCATCCCGGGCACCCGGAACGCCGGCGAGGTCTTCGACGAGGTCGCGGGCAACCGGGACAAGCTCACCGGGCTGCTCGGCCGCCCGCCCCGCTTCTTCCGGCCCGGCACCGCCTACTGCGACGACGTCGCCGCGCGGATCGTGGCCGACCTGGGCGAACGGATCGCCGGTTTCACCGTCAACGGCGACGCCGGGGCCACGTACTCCCCGGCCCAGGTCCGCAAGGAGGTCGCCGCCGCCCCGCCGGGGTCGATCGTCATCTGCCACATGAACCACCCCGGTGGCGGTACGGCGGCCGGTGTCGCGGCCGCCGTACCCCGACTGCTGGACTCCGGGTACCGCTTCGTCCGGCTCTCCGACGTGGTGAGGTGAGTTGCCGATGACCAGCCGAGCCGCCGATCCGACGATCCGTCATACCGGCCCGTGCCCGGCCTGCCGCCGTGCCGCGGTGCAGGGGCTCGGCAGGGCCGTACCGCGGACCGGGCCGGGGCACGGCCCGGGTGCCGGCCGTCCGCCCCGCGGCCCCGCACGATGAGTCCGGACGACAGCGGCTCGCCCGGCCGGCCGCCGGACCGCCGCCGGGAGGCCGCGGCAGGGCGCGTACGGTCGCGCACGGTGCCCGGCGGCGGCGGGGGACGGCGGGCCGGGCCCGGCCGCACCCGCCCCACCCCGTACGACCATGGAGAAGGGGCCGTCTCCCCCGGGCTGCGCCGGGCCGCCGGGTACGCATGGCGGCTGCTGGTCCTCGCGGCGGCCGGCTACGCCGCGTTCACCGTGCTGGAGCGGCTGCAGCTGCCGGCCATCGCGATCTTCCTGGCCCTGGTGGTGGCCTCCGTGCTGCGGCCGGTGGCCGATCTGCTGGACCGGGTGATGCCCCGGCCACTGGCGGTCCTGGTCACGCTGCTGAGCGCCGTGCTGCTGCTGGCCGGCCTGTTCACCCTGGTCGGCGAGGTGGTGGCGAGCCAGTCGGCACACCTGGCCCAGGAGTTCCACGGCGGTATCGGGAGGATCGAGCGCTGGCTGGAGGGGTCGCCGTTCCACATCGACCCCGCGACGGTCAACGGCCTGCAGGGAAAGATCACCCACTTCATCTCCAGCCACCGGTCCACGCTGATCAGCACGGCGGTCACCGGGGCCGGCCGGCTGGTGGAGGCCGCCACGGTCGCCGCGCTCGCGCTGTTCCTCTCGGTCTTCTTCATCCATTCGGGCGACCGGATGTGGCGCTGGTGTCTGCGGCAGCTGCCCGCCGCCAGCCGCTCGACCTGCGCCCGGGCCGGACGGGTGGCCTGGCGGACCTTCGCCGGCTACACCCGGGGGATCGTCATCGTGGCGGCCAGCAACGCGGTCCTGGTCGGGCTGGCGCTGTGGGCGCTCCGGGTGCCGCTGGCCCTGCCGCTGACCCTGCTGGAGTTCTTCGCCACCCTGGTCCCGCTGGTCGGGTCCCCGATCGCGATGGCGATCGCCTCGGTGGTGGCCCTGGCCACCCGGGGACCGGTCACCGCGCTGATCGTGCTCGGCCTGATCGTGGTGATCGGTCAGATCGAGGGGCATCTGCTGCACCCGCTGGTGCTGAGCTGGGCGGTCCGGATCCACCCGGTCGCGGTGGCACTGTCGGTGACCGCGGGTGCGGTGCTCGCGGGTGTGGTCGGCGCTGTGGTGGTGGTTCCCCTGGTCTCGGTCGCCTGGGCGGTGATCGGCGAACTCCGCAACCGCGGCTGACTCCTGTCACCGGCCGGACGGAACCTGTGGGCCCCGCCCGGTCGACCGCGCGACCGGCCGGCAGGTCGCGCACGCGTCTCCCCGCGCCCCTTCGGCCCCCGGCCGTCGGTCCACGGCCGTCGGTCCGCGGCGGGCGGTCCGCGAAATCCGGTCGCGGGAGGCTCCGGACAACAGGATGATCAGCGGATGACCTGGACAGCTCCTGAAGTGACCCGCACCGGCGGCTCTCTCGTCGCCGGTGAGCGCGAGATGCTCGAAGGCTTCCTCGCCTGGCAGCGCAGCACCCTGCTGCACAAGTGCGCCGGCCTGACCGGCGAGCAGCTCGCCGGCCGCACCGTCCCCCCGTCGGACCTCTCCCTGCTGGGCCTGCTGCGTCATCTCGCCAAGGTCGAACGGATCTGGTTCCGGGAGCGGTTCGCCGGCGAGCGGGTGGAGCGGCTGTACGACACCGCCGGCTCCAAGGCCGCCGACTTCGCCGAGCCGGACCCGGACCACGCCGCCGAGGACTACGCCCGGCTGGTCGAGGAGTGCCGCCTGGCGGACGCCGCCGTCGCGGGCGCGTCCCTGGACGACACCTGTACGCACGACGGCGAGGTCCACTCGCTCCGCCTGATCTACTTTCACATGATCACCGAGTACGCCCGCCACCTCGGGCACGCCGATCTGCTGCGGGAGCGGCTCGACGGTGTCACCGGCGGCTGACCGCAGGCCGGTTGAACGGGGGACGACCGTGGATCGCTCTCCGCCGACCGGCCCCGTTCACCCTGCCCGATCGGACATATCCTCTCGACCATGAGAGTCGCCGAGACCTACCGCACCCACCGGACCGCCCGATCCACCCAGCCGCCGTGTCGCCCGTTCGCGGTGGTGCTGCCGTGAACGCCGCCCAGAAGCGGGTGTTGGCGGTCTGCCTGGCCGGCGGGCTCACCACCATGCTGGACAACTCGGTGCTCAACATCGCGGTACCGGCCCTGCGGAGCTCGCTGCACGCCGGCGCGACCCAGGTGCAGTGGCTGGTCGCCGGATACTCGCTGGCCTTCGGGCTCGCGCTGATACCCGGCGGCCGGCTGGGTGACGAGCGCGGCCGCAAGCCGTTCTTCGTCGCGGGTATCGCGGTGTTCTTCACGGCCGGCCTGCTGGCGAGCACCGTGCGAATACCCGAACTGCTGGTGCTGCTCCGGCTGTTGCAGGGCGCCGGGGCCGGACTGGTCAACTCGCAGATGATCGGGACCATCCAGGACGTCTTCACCGGCCCGGAACGCACCCGGGCACTCGGCCTCTACCAGGTGGTCTGCGCGGTGGGGATCGCTCTCGGACCGCCGATCGGCGGTGCCCTGATCGCCGTGGCCGGCCCCGACTGGGGGTGGCGGCTGGCGTTCCTGGTGAGTACGCCCTCGGGCCTGGCCACACTGGTCCTGGCGGTGCGCCACCTGCCGCCGCCGAGGCGCTCGGCGGGCCGGGCCGATCTCGACCCGGTCGGCCTGCTGCTGGTCGGCGCGATGACCCTGGCGGTGATGCTGCCCTTCATCCAACCATCCAGCGGCACCGGCAAGTTGCTGTGGGCACTGGCGGCCGTCGCACTCGCCGGGGCCTTCCTGCTCTGGCAGCGCCGGTACGCGGCGGCCGGCCACCGCCCGCTGCTGCACCCGGCGTTGGCCCGCTCGGCACCGTACGCGCTGGGGACGGTGGTGGCGATGGGCCAGTTCGGCTCCTCGCTGGCCGCTTCGCTGGTGCTGGTGATGTTCCTTCAGGACGGGCTCGGCCTCTCGCCGCTCGCGGCCGCCGCCGTCACCCTGCCCTCGGCCCTGGCGATGGCCGGGGCGTCGGCGGTGGCCTGGCGGGTGGTGCAGCGGATCGGACGGCATGTGGTGGCGGTCGGTCTCGCACTCGCCGCCCTCGCCCTGCTGCTGAGCGGACTGGCCGGGCGGTACGCCCCGGTGGGCTGGCTGCCGCTGCTGCTGGCGGCCGGTCAGCTCTGCTCGGGCGCGGCCTCCGGGCTGTCCGTGTCGCCCAACCAGGCGGCGGTGCTGCGGCACGCGCCGGCCGAGGCGGCGGGGGTCGCGGGCGGGATCCTGCAGATGTCGCAGCGGATCGCGGGCGCGGTGGCGGTCTCCGCGGTCTCCGGTGTCTACCTGCACGGCGCGGCCGGTCCGGGTGCCGACCCCCGGACCGCGTACTGGCATGCCGCGCTCGTCTGTACCGCCCTGGTCTCGCTCTCGCTCGGCCTCACCGTCCTCACCGGCCGCCGCACCCCGCCGCCGACCGGATCCGGCCTCCCGTCCGCCCGCTCCACTCCGGAGTCCGCCGTGCCCGCCGCTCCGGGGCACACCGAGGCCGCGGAGACCGGGAACCGGCCGACCCGGCTCGGGCGCGGACGGCCCGGCCTCGGCCCCACCCGGTAGCGGTCCGCCCGGGACGGCGCACGACGGAGCTTCGTCCCCCGCTCGACCGGGCCGTCCTACGGGCCGGTCGAGCGGGGTGGTCGTGTTCAGGCGGTGGAGAGCACGGCCCGCAGCGCCTCGCTCACCGTCTCGCCGCCCGAGGTGAGTTCGAGGGTGCGCCCGGCGGAGGCCGGGGTGTCCAGGAGGGCGAGCAGGACCTGGGCGACGTCGTCGCGCGGTACGGAGCCCGCGGGCAGCGGCGGTGCGGCCAGGTGGACCAGGCCGCTGCCCTGCTCGTCCGTCAGGCGGCCGGGCCGCAGGATCGTCCAGGACAGGTCACGGCGGCGCAGCTCCTCCTCGGCGAGCGCCTTGGCCCGCAGGTAGGCGGCGAACTCCGGGTGCATGCCCGGGTCGTCGGCGCGGTCCAGGCCCATGCTGCTGATCATCAGGTAGCGGCCGACCCCGGCCAGCCCCGCCGCGTCGGCCAGCAGCACCGCGGCGGCCCGGTCGACGCTCTCCTTGCGGGCGCTGCCGCTGGCGGGGCCCGCTCCCGCGGCGAAGAGCACGGCGTCGGCGCCGTGCAGGTGTCCGGCGAGCTCGGCCGCCGGGGCCCACTCCAGGTCGCAGACCACCGCCCGGGCGCCCAACGACTCCAGGTCGTGGGCCTGTTCGGGCTTCCGGATCAGCCCGATCGCGGTGTCGCCGCGCTCGGCGAGCAGGCGTTCCAGGCGACGGGCGATCTGACCGTGTCCACCGGCGATGACGACATGCATAGCGGCGACGGTACCGCCGCCCCGGGGCCGCTCCGCTGACCGACACCGGTGCCTTCGCCGACACCGGCCCACCGGGCACCGCGGGTCGCGGCGCGCGAGGCCGCACGGCGCTCCCCTCCTCAGGGAGCATCCGCCGGAGTACGCCGGGCGCCGGAGCATACGCGGCCGACCCGCGACGGCGGTGCACGGCCGGTCCCCGGCGCCCCCGGCCGCTACCGTCCGTCAGTCGACCGGCGCCTTGTCACGGAGGACCTCGACGAAGGCCCGCATCCAGCCGGGGTGGTCCGGCCAGGCCCGGGCGGAGACCACGACGCCGTCCACGACCGCGTCGCTGTCCCGGAAGTCGGCACCGCCGGCCTGCACGTCCGGCTCCAGCGCGGGGTAGGCCGCGGTGCGGCGGCCCGCCATCACACCGGTGGCGAGGGTGATCAGCGGCCCGTGGCAGATCTGCGCGACCGGCTTGTCGGTCTCGAAGAAGTGCGCCACGATCCGCTTCACCTGGGCGTCGTTGCGCAGGTACTCGGGGGCCCGGCCGCCGGGCAGCACCAGGGCGGCGTACTGCGCCGGGACGACGTCGGCGAACGCGATGTCGGCCTGCCAGGTGTAGCCGGGCTTCTCGGTGTAGGTGTCGAAGCCCTCGACGAAGTCGTGCACCACGAACTGCAGGTTCTTCCGCGTCGGCGCCGCCAGGTGGACCTCGTAGCCCTCCTCCAGCAGCCGCTGGTAGGGGTAGAGGACCTCCAGCGACTCCGCCGCGTCGCCGGTGATGATCAGGATCTTGGGTGCCATAACGGGTCGTTTCCCCTCCGTCCGCCCACCTGCTGTGGGGCCATCCAAACCCTGCCGCCTGACCGGCCGTCCGGGCAATCCGCCACCGACGTCACCACGGTCGTGCGCCCCCAGGGTGCTGCAGTGCGCCGGCGTGCCCCCCGCCCGCCTGCCGGGGGCGCCTGAGCAGACCGACCGGCCGTACTCCGCGAGCGTCCGCGTCACCGTCGGCCTACGGTGCTGAAGAGGCCGATCAGCGCCCCTCCCGGTGGCCGGCTCGATCCGCCGCCCCGCATCGCCCGGCGTCCGCGCCGGGCGGCATCCGCGTCGCGCCGACCCGAACGTCGTCCGGCGCCCAGCGTCGCCCCCATCAGATCCGTCGCGTGCCGCGAGGCCGTCGCGCACAGGAGGTTGCCATGTCGAACTCCCAGGTCGTCGAGTCCACCACCGTCGCCAACCTCCGGGATCTCGGCGGCATATCCCTGCCCGGCGGCGGCCGGGTACGCCCGGGTACCGCCTTCCGCTCCGGCCAGCTCCACCGGCTGGACCTGCGGGCGGACCATGCGGTCTCGGCGCTCGGAATCCGTACCGTGGTGGACCTCCGGACGGCTTTCGAACGCGCCTCCCGCCCCGACCGGGTCCCGGCCGGGGCGAATCTGCTGGTGGCGGACGTGATGGCGGACACCTCCGGCGCGGGCGCCGCCAACCGGCTGGGCGCCGCCATGGCCGACCCCGCCAAGGCCAACCGCACCCTCGGCGGCGGCCGGGCCAGGCAGGCCCTGGAGAAGGACTACCGCTCCTTCGTCACCAGCGCCTCCGCCCGGGCGGCGTACAAGCAGCTGCTGACCGCGCTGGCCCGGCCCGAGGGCGGTCCGGTGCTCTTCCACTGCACGGCGGGCAAGGACCGCACCGGGTGGGGCGCCAGCCTGATCCTGCTGCTGCTCGGCGCCGACGAGCCGACCGTGCGGGCGGAGTACCTGGCCGTCGGCCCGGCGGTGCGGGCGGCCTTCGCCGCGCAGGTCGCGACCTTCACCGGTGCCGGCGGCGATCCGGAGATCGCGGATGCGGTGATCGGCGTCCACCCGTCCTACCTGGCCGCGGCGATCGGGACCATGACCGAGATGTGGGGCGACGTCGAGAGCTACGCCCGCGCCGGCCTGGGGCTCAAGGACGAGACCGTGGACGCGCTGCGCACCCGGCTCACGGCCTGACGGGACTGGGCGCCCGCCGGTGTCCCGGCTCGCGCCCCGGGCCGGGAGTCGGACGGTGCCCATGGACGTTCGACCAGCGAATCTCCTTGCGAGCAAGACGGTTTGACCGGATCGGCATCCCGGGGATACCTGTCCATGACAAGCAACGCGAGGCTACCGACGGTCGTCCACCCCACTGGAGGTCCCGTGCCCCCCGGCCCGCACGCACCCCGGCTCCCCGCACAGGAGGGGCACCCGGCGGCCTCCGCGCACGCCAGATTCGGCGACCGGCTGCGCCACTGGCGCCGCCTGCGCGGACTGAGCCAGGCCGAGCTCGGCCGCCGGCTCGGTTACCACGACTCGCACATCAGCCGGGTCGAGACCACCCGTCGCTGGCCGCCCGCCGGAATGGCCGAGCGCACCGACCGACTCCTGGACACCGGCGGCGAGTTGAGCATCCTCTGGCCCGCCGTGGAGTACGAGCGGCGCGCGCAGCGCAGACGGCGGAGCGCCGGTCGCATCCCGCCGCAGGCGCTGGCGGAACTGCTCGGTACCGCCCGGCTGGCGGGCTGGGCCCCGCTCGGCGCCAACGAGGCCGCATACGAGCAAGTGATCGGCACCGTACTGGAGTTGCTGGGCGACGGCGCCCGGCCCAGGCCGAACGGGTAGATCCGGGAGTCCGGCTCACGGCCGGGCCCCGGGGCTTGGCGCCGACCACCGGGTCCCACCGGGAGGCCCGGCACCGGGCCGCGCCCCTGCCGCCCGGCCGGGGCGGCGCCCTGGGGGCCGGCGCGCTGCCGCCGGAGACCGGGGAGAGCGCACGAAGCCGGGAAAGCGCACGACGAGGGGGTGCGCCGGCCCCGGCGCGGGCGGAGGATCGGGACGTGACCACGGATGACACCGCCGGCACCCTGCGCCTGGGCACCGCGCACGGCCGGTGGGTACTGCTCGCAACGGCGCTCGGCTCCGGCATGGCGATGCTCGACGGCACGGTGGTGAACGTCGCCCTCCCCCGGATCGGCGCCGACCTCGGTGCCTCGATGGCGGCTCTCCAGTGGACGGTCAACGCCTACCTGCTCACCCTGGCCGGCCTGATCCTGCTGGGCGGCTCGCTCGGCGACCGCTACGGCCGGCGCAAGGTCTTCCTGATCGGCGTCTGCTGGTTCGCCACCGCCTCGGCCGCCTGCGCGGTCGCACCCGGCATCGAGCTACTGATCATCGCCCGCGCCCTGCAGGGCATCGGCGGCGCCCTGCTGACCCCCGGATCGCTCGCGATGCTCCAGGCCTCCTTCCGCCCGGACGACCGGTCGGGGGCGGTGGGCGTCTGGTCGGGCCTCGGCGGGGTGTCGGCCGCCGTCGGACCGTTCCTCGGCGGCTGGCTGGTGGACGGGCCGGGTTGGCGCTGGATCTTCCTGCTGAACGTGCCGCTGGCCGCGATGGTCACCTGGGTGACGGTCCGCCATGTCCCGGAGAGCCGCGACGAGCGTGCCACCGGCCGCTTCGACGTCCGGGGCGCGGTGCTCGCCGCGCTCGCCCTCGGCGGGGTGACCTACGCGCTGACCGAGGGCCTCCGGGGACTGTCCGGCCTCGCCGGTGTGGCGGGCCTGCTGTTCGCTGTGCTGTTCGTACGGACGGAGCGGCGCAATCCGCAGCCGATGCTGCCGCTGGAACTGTTCTCCTCCCGCCTGTTCACTTCGGTCAACCTGGTGACGCTCTGCGTGTACGGGGCGTTCAGCGGGATCTTCCTGCTGCTGATGGTCCAGCTGCAGACGGTGGCCGGGTTCGAACCGCTGGTGGCGGGGATCGCACTGCTGCCGACCACCCTGCTGATGCTGGCGTTCTCCGGTCGGGCCGGGAAGCTGGGCCGCCGGATCGGGCCCCGGATCCCGCTCTTCGTCGGACCGCTGCTCTGCGCGGCCGGCGTCCTGCTGATGCTGCGGATCGGCCCGCACGCCTCGTACTGGGGCGATGTGCTGCCCGCCGTGGTGGTCCTGGGCATCGGGATGACCCTGTTGGTGGCGCCGCTGACGGCGACCGTCCTGGCGGCCGTGGAGGTGCGGCGGGCCGGCATCGCCAGCGGGGTGAACAACGCGGCCGCCCGAGCCGCCGGACTGCTCGCGGTCGCCGCCCTGCCCGCCCTCTCCGGCCTGAGCGGCGAGGCGTACCGGGTGCCGAGCGAGGTGAACGGCGCGTTCCGCACCGCGATGCTGATCTGCGCCGGGCTGCTCACCGCGGGCGGCCTGCTGGCCCTGGCCACCGTGCGCGGTGACGCGCTCGCACCGGACCGCCCGACCGCCGAACCCGACTGCGAGTGGTACTGCGCCCCGACCACTCCGCCGCTCGACCCGGGCCACGAAACGCCCTGACCGGGGGTGCGGGACCCTCGTACGGCCCGGCTGTCCGACCCCGGGAGGGGTCAGCCCACGACCGCCTTCAGCTGCACCATGCCCAGCCGGGCGAAGAGCACCGACACCGGCAGCTCCTTCGCCCCGCTCGGGACGTTCAGGTGCCGCAGCACGACGTGGTACCCGTCCTGCGTCCCGAAGGTGACCGGGCTGCTCGGCACCAGGTTGACCCCCACCGGCGGCACGGTCGCGGTGCCGCCCGGCGCCTTGAGCACCGCGCTCTCCATCGCACTGGAGGAGACCATCACCAGGTGCTCGTCGATGGTGCTGTCATTGCGCACCACCATCGCCAGCTCGCCCTCCCCGTCCGCCCCCGGGTGGACGGTGGCACCGGTGATCGTGACCGCGGGCATGTCCTGGGTGCTGCCGGTCTTGACGGTCAGCTGCCCGGGGGCCGAGGACTCGCTCACCGCGCGCGCGGGCACCGGCGCGGACTTGTCGCCGTCGGAACAGCCGGTGGTGACCAGTGCGGCGACCGCCAGCAGCGCACCCGCCCGTACGACGCGCACCGGCCCTCGCCCGCTCGGCCGTGCCGTCGGCCCGTGCCACAAACGCGCTCGCTGCGCCCGCATGAAACTCTCCCTCGGTCCGGTCATGTGCATCGTAGGCGCCCTTATCCGCGGACACGGAGAGGGCCCCGCCGAAGCGGGGCCCTCTCACCGCGGGTCCGTGAGCGGACCCGTCACAGAATGTCGCCCGGCGCGTACTTCGCCGCCGCGGGGTGGGCGGCCGCGACGGCCTCCACCCGGCGGACGACCTCGGCGACCTGCGCCCCGGCCGCACCGGTGAAGGAGAGGCGGTCGGCGAGCAGCGCGTCCAGCCCGGAGCGGTCCAGCGGGATCCGGCTGTCGGCGGCGAGCCGGTCCAGCAGCGCGTTCTCGCGGGCGCCCTCGCGCATCGCCAGCGCGGAGGCGACCGCGTGCTCCTTGATGACCTCGTGCGCGGTCTCCCGGCCGACACCGGCCCGCACCGCGCCCATCAGCACCTTGGTGGTGGCCAGGAACGGCAGGTAGCGGTCCAGCTCGGCCTCGACCACGGCCGGGAAGGCACCGAACTCGTCGAGGACGGTCAGGAAGGTCTCCAGCAGGCCGTCGAAGGCGAAGAAGGCGTCCGGCAGCGCGACCCGGCGCACCACCGAGCAGGAGACGTCGCCCTCGTTCCACTGGTCGCCGCCGAGCTCGGCGGTCATCGAGGCGTAGCCGCGCAGGATCACGGCCAGACCGTTGACGCGCTCGCAGGAGCGGGTGTTCATCTTGTGCGGCATGGCCGAGGAGCCGACCTGGCCGGCCTTGAAGCCCTCGGTCACCAGCTCGTGACCGGCCATCAGGCGGATGGTCTTGGCCAGGCTGGAGGGCGCCGCGGCGAGCTGGACCAGGGCGGTGACCACCTCGAAGTCCAGCGAGCGCGGGTAGACCTGGCCGACGCTGGTGAGCACGTTGTCGAAACCGAGGTGGCCGGCGACCCGGCGCTCCAGCTCGGCGAGCTTGTCGGCGTCGCCGCCGAGCAGGTCCAGCATGTCCTGCGCGGTGCCGACCGGGCCCTTGATCCCGCGCAGCGGGTAGCGGGCGATCAGCTCCTCCAGGCGGGCGAAGGCGACCAGCAGCTCGTCCGCGACGGTCGCGAAGCGCTTGCCGAGGGTGGTGGCCTGCGCGGCGACGTTGTGCGAGCGGCCGGCCATGACCAGCTCGGCGTGCTGGGCGGCCAGGCTGCCGAGGCGGACCAGGACGGCCACGGTGCGGTCCCGCACGTGCTCCAGGGACTGCCGGATCTGCAGCTGCTCGACGTTCTCGGTGAGGTCCCGGGAGGTCATGCCCTTGTGGATCTGCTCGTGCCCGGCGAGCTCGCTGAACTCCTCGATCCGCGCCTTGACGTCGTGCCGGGTGACCCGCTCACGAGCGGCGATGGAGCCGAGGTCGACCTGGTCGATCACCCGCTCGTAGTCGGCGACGGCGTCGGCCGGCACCTCGATGCCCAGGTCCTGCTGGGCCTTCAGAACGGCGAGCCACAGGTGGCGCTCAAGGACCACCTTGTGCTCGGGGGACCACAGCTGGGCCAGGGTCGCCGAGGCGTACCGAGAGGCCAGGACATTGGGAATCTGGGGCTTCGCGCTCACGCTTCGCTAGCCTAACAGCCGAGGCCGGCCGGGTCGGCGGCGCGTGGGGCCCGGTGCCCGCCGGACAGGCCGTCCAGCACGGCGGGCAGCCGGCCGCTGTGGACCACGCCCAGCCGCTGGGTGGCCCGGGTCAGTGCGACGTAGAGGTCGCCCAGCCCCCGCGGCGCCCCGGCGACGATCTGGGCCGGCTCCACGACGAGTACGCGGTCGTACTCCAGCCCCTTGGCCTGCCTGGGGCCGAGCACCACCACCGCGCTCGCCGCCTGCGGGTCCTCGCCGATCGCCGCGGCGGGGACGGCGGCGGTCACCGCGCCGCCCAGCTCGGCCAGCCGTGCCTCGGGCACGATCACGGCCAGCCGCCGCCCATCCAGCCCGGCGGCCTCCCGGGCCGCGATCTCGCCCAGCCGCAGCGGGAGTTCGGCGTCCCGGACCTCGTACCGGCTCGGGTGGGCGCCGGTGGCGCGGACGGAGCGCGGCACCTCCAGCGCGGGGTCCAGTACGGCCAGTACGTCAGCGGCGACCGCCATGATCTCGGCTGGCGTGCGGTAGTTGAGCGAGAGCCGTTCAAGTCGCCAGCGCCCGGCGGCATACGGGTCGAGCACCCGGTGCCAGGAGGTGGTGCCGGCCGGGTCCCCGGTCTGTGCGATGTCACCGACCACCGTCATCGAGCGGGTGGGGCAGCGGCGCATGAGCAGCCGCCAGGCCATCTCGGAGAGCTCCTGCGCCTCGTCCACGATGACGTGCCCGAAGGTCCAGGTCCGGTCGGCCGCCGCACGTTCCGCCGCCGTCCGCCGGTCAACCTCCTCGTGCCGCTCGGCCAGCCGCCCGGCGTCCAGCAGGTCGAAGGCGGACAGCGTCTCCGACTCCTGGCCGTCCTCCTGGTCGGTCGAGCGGGAGCCGAGGGCGACGTCCAGCACGCCCTGGGCGTACTCGAGGCGTTCGTGCCGCCCCCGTTCGGCGAGCGCTACGGCCGCGCGGTCGTCCTCGCCGAGGAGTTCGGCGGCCTCGTCCAGCAGCGGGGCGTCCGAGGGCGCCCAGCCGCCGGCCTCCTCGCGCAGGAGCAGGCGCTGCTCGCGCGGGGTGAGTCCCGGCGCTGCGGCGGCGATGCGGTCGGCGGAGCGGAACAGGTCGGCGAGCAGCCGCTGCGGGGTCAGGACCGGCCACAGCTCGTCGATCGCGGCCCGCACCCCGGGGCTCTCCCGCAGCTCCCGGCGGAGGTCCTCGACGTCCTGCTCGTCCAGCAGGCCGGGGCCGCCGAGCACATCGGCGCCGATGCGGTCGGCCCACTGCGTGGCGAGGGCGTCGACGATTCCCCGGACCACCAGCGGACGCGCCCGGTTGTGCGGCAGGCCCGAGTCACGGGCCTGCCGCCGGACCCGGGCGCAGGTGTGCCGGTCCAGCCGCAGCACCTCGCCCTCGTGGTCGATCTCCAGCGCGTCGTCGGGAACCCACTGCCGGTCGCGTACCGCCGCCGCCACCACCTCGGCCATCGCCGACCGTCCCTTGACCTCCGCGACCCGGGGATGCTCGGTCCGCTCCGGCATCACCCCGGGGTACAGCTCGCCGACGGTGGACAGCAGCACGCTCGTCTCGCCGAGGGAGGGCAGCACCCGGCCGATGTAGCGGAGGAAGGTGGCGTTCGGGCCGACGACCAGGACGACGCGCCTCGCCAGCTGCTCGCGGTGCGCGTACAGCAGATAGGCCGCGCGGTGCAGGGCGACCGCGGTCTTCCCGGTGCCAGGACCGCCCTGGACCACGAGGACGCCCCGGTGGTCGGCGCGGATGATCCGGTCCTGCTCGCTCTGGATGGTCGCGACGATGTCCGTCATCCGGCCGGTCCGGCCGGCGTTCAGTGCGGCCAGCAGCGCCGCCTCGCCGGTCACTCCCCCGTCCCCGGCGGGCTCGGCCTGGTCCAGGTCGAGCACCTCGTCGTGGAGGCCGACCACCGTCCGGCCCGCGCTCCGGAGGTGGCGTCGGCGCCTGACACCGCACGGGGACACCGCGGTCGCCAGGTAGAACGGCCGCGCGGCGGGCGCGCGCCAGTCGATCAGCAGCGGCTCGCGGGAGTCGGCGCCGTCGAGGAGGCCGAGCCTGCCGATGTACCGGCGGTCGCCGTCCGAGAGGTCGAGTCTGCCGAAGCACAGTCCCTGCTCGGCCGCGTCCAGCTGGGCGAGCCGCTCCGCCCAGTGGCCGTGGGCCACCTCGCGCTCGACCCGCGCCTGCGCGGTTCCGCCGGCGGATGCCGCCGGTAACCCGGCCAGTCGGCTCGACGTCTCCTCCCGGAGTGCGTCGAGCCGCCGGTAGAGCCTGGTGACGTGTTCCTGCTCCCGGGCGATCTCCTTGCTTGACAAGCTGTCCTCCACTGATAGAATGTCACCGCAGGGTTTTCTGCGAGCATTTAGCCTTTCGCAGACTTTCGAGCATAGCGCCCTCCGCTTGCGCATGCCGCACTCCCCCTGCCCCTTCTCCGGCCTGACGCCGACCCAGGTACACCCGCGCCGCCGACGGGCGCTTTCTTCAGCCTGGTTCGCGAGCGATGGGCACCCGACGCCACACCCAAGGGACTTGACAACGCGTCGGCTTCTATCGCTAATGGTTTTCATCTTCGATAAGACAGGCCCGATGCTCCGAAGGGACCCGGCACAATGTCACTCAACGTCTCCCCCGCACTCCTCGCCCAGGCCGAGAACGGCACGGTCGACGAGGCCGACTTCATCGACACCGTCCGCACCTCGCTCCCCTACGCCTACCGGGTGGTCTCCGGGCTCAGCACCGAACTCGGCTCCACCACACGCGAGTTCGCCGACGACAACACCACGCCGACCGACGAGGAGCGCGCCCAGCTGCTGCGCGCCCTGGCCAGCAACGCCATCCGCGGCAGTCTGGAGCGGCACTTCGGCGTACGCCTCGCCTTCATGAACTGCCACCGCGTCGCCGCCTTCCGACCCGGCACCGAACAGGGCGACGCCTACCGCGAGTTCACCTCGCTGCGTGCCCAACTCCTCAACCAGACACCGGAGCTGCGCAGCTGCTGAACCCCGATCCACGCGCCTGACCGGCGGGTCAACCGAGCCGCGCGAGCGCCAGGTTGAGGGCGAGGACGTTCACCCGGGGCTGGCCGAGGAAGCCCAGGACCCGCCCTTGGACGTGCTCCCCGACCAGCCGGCGGACCACCGCCGGATCCAGGCCGCGCGCCCCGGCGACCCGGTCGACCTGCTGGTAGGCGTAGGCCGGGGAGATCTGCGGATCGAGCCCCGAGCCGCTCGCCGTGACCGCGTCCGGGGGGACCCGCTCGGCCGCGATGCCGTCGAAGGCGGCGACGGCCGTGCGGCGGTCCCCGATGGTCGCGGTCAGACCGGCGTCATCGGGACCGAGGTTGGAGGCGCCCGAGGCGGTCGGGTCGTACCCGCCGCTGCCCGCCGCCGAGGGCCGCGGCTGGAACCACCTGGGATCGGGCCTGGCCCGCTCCTTCGGGTCGGCGGGGTTGAGCTTGGGCAGCTCGAAGTTCTGGCCCAGCAGACCGGAGCCGACCACCCGTCCGTCCCGCCTCAGCAGCGAGCCGTTGGCCTGCCGGTCCAGGGCCAGCTGGGCGAACCCGGTGATCAGCAGCGGGTAGGCCAGCCCGCAGACGACGGTGAAGACGAGCAGCAGCCGCAGTGCGGCCAGGTGCAGCCGGATCAGCACCAGCAGCGGCGTCGGCACGGGCACTCTCCTTCCGCCCTCAGCGCAGCCCGGGGACGAACTGCACCAGCAGGTCGATCAGCTTGATCCCGACGAACGGCAGGATCAGGCCGCCCACCCCGTAGACACCGAGGTTGCGGCGCAGCAGCGCGGAGGCCGAGGAGGGCCGGTAGCGCACGCCGCGCAGGGCGAGCGGGATCAGCGCGACGATGATCAGCGCGTTGAAGACGATCGCCGAGGTGATCGCCGAGGTCGGGCTGTGCAGGGCCATGATGTTGAGGTGGTGCAGCCCCGGGTAGACCCCGGCGAACATCGCCGGGATGATCGCGAAGTACTTGGCGACGTCGTTGGCGATCGAGAAGGTGGTCAACGCCCCTCGGGTGATGAGCAGTTGCTTGCCGATCTCGACGATCTCGATCAGCTTGGTCGGGTTGGAGTCCAGGTCGACCATGTTCCCGGCCTCCTTGGCAGCCGAGGTGCCGGTGTTCATCGCGACGCCCACGTCGGCCTGGGCCAGCGCGGGCGCGTCGTTGGTGCCGTCACCGGTCATCGCCACCAGCTTCCCGCCGCCCTGCTCCTGCCGGATCAGGGCCATCTTGTGCTCCGGGGTGGCCTCGGCGAGGAAGTCGTCCACCCCGGCCTCGTCCGCGATGGCCTTGGCGGTCAGCGGGTTGTCACCCGTGATCATGACCGTGCGGATGCCCATCCGGCGCAGGTCCTCGAACCGCTCCCGGATGCCCTGCTTGACCACGTCCTTCAGGTGGATGACCCCCAGGATCCGGGCCGGTTCACCGCCCTGCCGGACGGCCACCACCAGCGGTGTGCCGCCCACCGCCGAGATGCCGTCGACGAGCGGGCCGATCTCGGTGCCGGGCCGTCCGCCGTTCTCCTCCACCCAGCGGACCACCGCGCCGGACGCCCCTTTGCGGACCTTGCGGGTGCTCCCGTTCTCGTGCAGGTCCGCGCCGCTCATCCGGGTCTGCGCGGAGAACCCGATCCAGTCGGCCTGCCCGATCTCGGCCTGGGTGCGGGCGCGCAGTCCGTACCGTTCCTTCGCCAGGACGACGATGGAGCGTCCTTCCGGCGTCTCGTCGGCGAGGCTGGAGAGCTGTGCGGCGTCGGCCAGCTGCCGCAGGTCCGTGCCGCCGACCGGGGTGAACTCGGCGGCCTGCCGGTTGCCGAAGGTGATGGTGCCGGTCTTGTCCAGCAGCAGCGTCGAGACGTCTCCGGCCGCCTCCACCGCCCGGCCCGACATGGCCAGCACATTGCGCTGCACCAGCCGGTCCATGCCGGCGATGCCGATCGCGGAGAGCAGTGCGCCGATCGTGGTCGGGATCAGCGCCACCAGCAGGGCGACCAGGACCACGATCGGCTGCTCGGCGCCCGCGTAGGTGGCCATCGGCTGCAGGGTGACGACGGCCAGCAGGAAGATGATGGTCAGCGAGGCCAGCAGGATGTCGAGGGCGATCTCGTTGGGCGTCTTCTGCCGGGCCGCGCCCTCGACCAGCGCGATCATGCGGTCGATGAAGGTCTCCCCCGGCCTGGAGGTGATCTTCACGACGATCCGGTCGGAGAGCACCGTGGTGCCGCCGGTGACGGCCGAGCGGTCCCCGCCGGACTCCCGGATGACCGGGGCCGACTCGCCGGTGATCGCCGACTCGTCCACCGAGGCCGCGCCCTCGACCACATCGCCGTCGCCCGGGATGAGCTGCCCGGCCTCGACGATCACATGGTCGCCGAGCCGCAGTTCCGCCGCGCGCACGGTCTCCTCCGGCACCGGGGCCAGCCCGGGCTGCCACGCCACGGTGATCCGCCGGGCGACCGCCTCGGTCCTGGTTCGGCGCAGGGTGTCCGCCTGGGCCTTGCCACGGCCCTCCGCCACGGCCTCGGCCAGATTGGCGAAGAGCACCGTGAGCCAGAGCCACACCGTGATCACCCAGGCGAACACGCTGGGGTGCCGGAGGGCCGAGTACGTGGTGAGCAGCGCGCCGATCTCCACCACGAACACGACCGGGTGGCGGACCATCACCCGGGGGTCGAGCTTGCGGACCGCTTCGGGGACGGAACGCACCAGCTGCTTGGGGTCCAGCACCCCCGCCGACACCCGGGGCACCTGGTGCGCGGGCGGTGTCGTCAGCATCAGCGCAGCCCTTCGGCCAGCGGCCCGAGCGCCAGGGCGGGGAAGTAGGTGAGCCCGACGACGATCAGCACCACGCCCAGGAGCATCCCCACGAAGAGGGGCCGGTGGGTCGGCAGCGTCCCGGCGGTCACGGGCACCGGGCTCTGCCCGGCCAGGGATCCGGCGAGCGCCATGACGAAGATGATCGGCAGCAGCCGGCCGAACAGCATGGCCAGGCCGAGCGCGGTGTTCCACCAGGTGCTGGTGGCGGTGAGGCCGGCGAAGGCGGAGCCGTTGTTGTTGGCCGCCGAGGTGAAGGCGTACAGCACCTCGGAGAATCCGTGCGGACCGGAGTTCAGGATGCCGGCCCGCGCCGACCCGAGGGACATCGCCGTGCCGGTGCCGATCAGCACCACCGCGGGGGTGCTCAGGATGTAGAGGGAGGAGAACTTGATCTCCCGGCCGCCCAGCTTCTTGCCCAGGTACTCGGGTGTCCGGCCGACCATCAGCCCGGCCACGAACACCGTCACGACGGCCAGGATCAGCATGCCGTAGAGCCCCGACCCCGCACCGCCGGGCGCGATCTCACCGAGCATCATGTCGAACAGCAGCACTCCGCCGCCCAGCGGTGAGTACGAGTCGTGCGCGGAGCCGGTCGCGCCGGTCGAGGTGAGCGTGGTCGCGGCGCCGAACAGCGTGGAGCCGGCGATGCCGAAGCGCACCTCCTTGCCCTCCATCGCCGCACCGGCCGCCCGCAGGGCACTCCCCTGGTGCTGCCACTCGAAGAGCGTCAGCAGACCGGAGGATCCGATCCAGATCAGCGCCATCACGGCGA
The DNA here is from genome assembly GCF_051374625.1 of Kitasatospora sp. HPM-01-4. Lineage (NCBI taxonomy): Bacteria > Bacillati > Actinomycetota > Actinomycetes > Kitasatosporales > Streptomycetaceae > Kitasatospora > Kitasatospora sp. HPM-01-4. Next base: position 1,329,205 of record NZ_JBPQGP010000005.1, read on the forward strand.
CGATCGCGTTGCCCTGGCGCCGGTCGCCGACCATGGTGCCGAAGGTGCGGGGCAGCGCGAAGCCGATCACCAGCAGCAGGTAGACCTCGAGCCAGTTGGTCAGCGGGTTCGGGTTCTCGAAGGGGTGCGCGGAGTTGGCGTTGTAGAAGCCGCCGCCGTTGGTACCCAGCAGCTTGATGACCTCCTGGGTGGCGACCGGGCCGCCGGTGATGGTCTGCGCGCCGCCGTTCAGTGTCCCGACGGATACCGGAGCGTGCAGGTTCTCGACCATTCCGGCCGCCACGAAGACCACGGCGAAGACCACCGACACCGGGAGCAGCAGCCGGACCGTCACCCGGACCATGTCCACCCAGAAGTTGCCCACCCGGTCGGTCCGGCTGCCGGCGAAGCCCCGGATCAGCGCCGCCGCCACGGAGACGCCCACGGCGGCGGAGAGGAAGTTCTGCACCGCGAGGCCGGCCATCTGCACCAGATGGCCCATGGTCGACTCGCCCGAGTACGACTGCCAGTTGGTGTTGGTGACGAAGGAGACCGCGGTGTTCCAGGCCGTCGCGGCGGGTACGGCGGGGAAGCCGAGCGACAGCCAGAGGCGGTTCTGCAGCCGCTGGAAGGCGTAGAGGAAGAGCACCGAGACGGCCGAGAAGGCGAGCACGCCCCGCAGATAGGCCCGCCACGTCTGCTCGAAGTCGGCGTTGACACCGATCAGCCGGTAGAGGCCGCGTTCGATCCGCAGATGCCTCCGGCTGGTGAGCAGACGGGCCATGTAGTCGCCCAGCGGCCGGTACGACAGCGCGAGCGCGCCCGCCAGTGCCAGCGCCTGCAGCAGACCCGCGAGGCCGGCGGCCACCTCAGAACCTCTCCGGGCGGATCAGCGCCAGGACCAGGTAGACCACGAGGGCGCCCGCGACGACCAGCCCCACGATGTTGTCGGCACTCATCCGGGCCTCCTCACCGGGCGGGGCCGGCGGGCGCGGCCGCCGGCGGTCCGCCCGCTCACAGCCGCTCCACGCCCTTGGCGATCAGGGCGAGGACGGCGAACGCCGCGACCGTCGCACCGACATAGGCCAGGTCCATCATGCCGACCACGCTCCGCGACTGTTCGGTCCACACTCGGTCACGCCGATTCTCCGGCTGGCGGTCCTGGCGTGGTGACCTTTCCTAGGCCGTCAGGGGTTCACCGCGCCCCGGCCGCCGCGGGTCCACCGCCGCCCCGAGCGCCGCGGGTCCACCGCGTCCCGGCCGCCGCCCGCAAAGGCCGCGTTAACGGTTCGGCTCGCCCCTTGCGCCGCGGCCACGGGCTGATACACCGGAAGCCAGGAGGTGCGTCATGCGCCGGTATGTCACCAGGGGGACGGTCTCGCTGCTGGCCGCGGTGCTCGGCCCGCTCGCGCTGTGTGCGGTGCTGTTGCCGTTCCGCGACGGGCTGGCGAACACCGACGTCGCGCTGCTGCTGGTCGTGGTGGTGGTCGCGGTGGCCGCACTGGGCCGTCGGCTGGCCGGGGCCGTCGCCGCGGTGTCCGCCGCGGTGTGGTTCGGCTTCTTCTTCACCCCGCCGTACGAGCGCTTCACGATCAGCAAGTCGTCCGACCTCACCACCGCCGTGCTGCTGCTGGCTGTCGGCCTGGCGGTCTCCCAACTGGCCGCCCATGCCCGGCGGATGCGGGTCATTGCCATCACCGACGCCGACTACCTGGCCCGGATCCACGACACGGCCGTGCTCGCCCGCTCGACCAACTCCGCGATCGCCGTGGTCGACCAGGTCAGGGAGCAGCTGATCGACCTGCTCCGGCTGCGCAACTGCCGCTTCGAGTACGGCTCGCTGATCGGCCACCCGCCGCGCCTGGAGCACGACGGCTCGGTCGTGGTCGGACGCCGGCCCTGGGACGCGGACCGGCTCGGCTTCCCCGAGCAGGACGTGGAGCTGCGGATGTTCGGCAACGGCAAGTACATCGGTCGCTTCATGCTCGAACCGACGCCCGGCGCCGTGCCCTCCCGCCAGGCCCGCCTGGTCGCGGTGACCCTGGCGGACCAGGCCGGTGCCGTCCTCGACTCGCTGCAGCACCCGGCGAACACCGCCTGAGCCGACGGGCACCGCCGTAGCCGCGGCGGGCCGCGCCGGACCGGGACTCCCGGAGGGCGTCGGCCCGCCGCGGCAGGGCCGTGCGTCCTTCGGCACGTCCGCGTCCGAGGCGAGGATCGGCCGGCCCGCCGCGGCAGGGCCGTGCTCACCCGGTCGGCAGGTAGGCGACGTTGAGGAGCCGCCTGGTCATGCCGAGGCGCTCATAGGCGGCGATGGCGGGCGCGTTGTCGGCGTGCACCATGAGTGCGGCACGCCCGTACCGGCGGACGAGATCGTGCAGGACGAAACCGCAGACCGCCCTGGCAGGGTCGCCGGGCAGGGCGACGCCCGCCCTGGCAGGGTCGCCGGGCAGGGCGACGCCCGCCCCGGCCCGAACCGGCTGCGGAGCGGGTCGGGGCGGGAGTGCCGGCGGTGCGAAGGCGCTCGTCAGGCGCGCGTCGAGGGGCACTGCTTCCAGGCGAGGTGGTAGGTGGTGTTGATGCTGCCGTCGGTCGAGTCCATGGTCATGAAGCTGGTCGTCTTGGTCGGGTCGGAGCTTCCGGCGCTCACCCGCAGTTCGGTGTTGATGTTGAAGTTGCGCTCCTCGCCGCAGGGCGCGAAGACCAGGGAGGCGATGTCCACCGAGTCGGTCGCCTGCCAGTTGTCGTCGAACGCGCCGTTGAACCGGTGGCTGTGCGAGGTGGTCCCGGGCTGTCCCTGGAAGTAGTAGCTCGCCTGCTCGATGCCGTACGCGCCCGGTTCCAGGTGGGCGTAGCCGCGGTAGTCGGTGGAGGCGATCGCGTAGGTGAAGCCCTGGGGGACATGGACGTCGAGGTTGAGCTGACAGTTCTTCCGGAAGTCGGTCGGCTTGGCCCCGACGCCCACCTGGGCGAGGTAGTCGCTGTACGTCACGGTGAAGGCGGTGTTGTCCGACGAGACCGCGACGGCGGCCGTACCGGCCGGGCAGCCGGAGCCGTTGACCGTCGCCACATCGATGACGATCTTGTCCGGCGGCGGGGTCGTCGACCAGGTGAAGCCCGACGAGGCGAGCAGCGACACGGCGACACCGCCGACGGCGAGCATGCGTGACAGCATGGCGTTCCCTTCCGATCGCCCACGGATCCCGTGGGATGCGTAAGTGTTGTGAGCGGTGGTGGCCCGGGAGGAGACTTGGCGCAATGCTTGGCGCGTCCATGTCACCAGAGCCATGTCACCACAGCCGCACGCCCGCGTACAGAGGCGCGACAGCACTCTACTGACGAACAGTCAGATCACTTGGCAGCAGCGAGAGTTGCGCGTTGGGATCACTCGTTCGGCAGCTCGGCCCGGGATGCCGCCGACAACGGCTGCCATCCTCGAACCGGTGCGGCGAGCGGGAGTTGGCGGAGCGAGGAGGGCACGTCGGCTCCCGGGTACACCCGGTCGTCGGCGACGGGCGAGGAGCTCGTGTCATGCCGAGGGGGGCGCCGTGATTCCCACGGCGCCCCCTCGCCCCTGACCGCGACGGCGGTCGCGCGGCTTACCCGAAGGCTTCCTCGATACGGGACTTGTCGACGCGGTAGGGCGTGGGGTCGTTCTCGCCCGCCATCACGCCCTGCATGTACTTGTTCTCCCGCAGGTGGTCGCCGATGACGGGAGCGTTGGCCGCGCTGTCGACGTAGTGCTGCGTCCCGCTGTGCTGCAGGTACTGGCCGGCCTCGCCTTCCAGGGAGCCCTCGATGAGGGACCCGGTGGTCTGGTCCTTCATGTCGCCCTTGACCACACCGAAGCTCGACTTCCCCATCGCACCGGCGATCTTGCCGGCGCTCAGGAGGCTGTTCACGGCGGCGCCGTGCTTGTCGTCCTTGCCGAACGTGAGGTCGTGCGGATTGACGGTGGAGACCGGGTCGTCCTTGCTGTCGCCGAGGACGTCCTGCTTGAACTCGCCCTGGGCCCAGTTGGTCACCTTGGAGTCGACGTAGTGCGCGGCCTGACGGGCTCCGTAGTCCGCGACCTTGCCGCCGACACCCTCGAGCGACTTGGCCTCCTTGGCGTCCTTGGCAATCTTCAGCAGCGAGTCACCGCCGCTCTCCATCTCACGGAGGCCCTTGAACGCCTTCCGGACCTCCTGGACCGACTTGAGGGCGGTCCGCGCGTCCTTGAGGCTCTTGACCGCCTTCATGGCGGTCCGCATCTCCTTGAGGGCCTCCAGCAGCTTCTCGAGGTTGGTGGCCAGTTCCTCGGACACCTTGGCGACACGGGCGATGAAGACCGAGACCTCGGCCGCGTCGACCATGGCGCCGACGATGGCACCGATACCGAACGTCAGAACCGCGACCACGACCTCCATGGCGAGCGAGGCGATCAGCGCCTCGATCGCCTCGCTGATGATCTGGATGACCATGGTCTCGGCCAGGGCACACATCTGAGCGGCCTGGTTGACGATCTGCGCGGTCTGGTACAGGCCCGCGGCGGTGCCGTCGAGGGACTCGACCACCTCGCCCATGTGCCGCCCGAAGGCGTCGGAGGCGGTTCCCTGCCACTGCTGCGGCAGGGAGCTGCACTCGGCCCGCAGCTGGTCGGCCACGTTCTGGACCGCGACCGCCTGGGCGTGCCACTCATCGGCGGCCTCGTTGAGCTCCTGGAGGTTGCCGGTGACCTTCTCCAGGCCGTGCATGATGCCGCAGTGGTCGAGAGCGGCCTTGACGTTGTGGTCGAGCCAGCCGCTCAGGCCGCTCCGGTCCGGGATCTGGGCCGGGGTCAGCGCGGGCATGCTCTGGCACGTGGCCCGGGTCCAGCCGTAGGCGTCGCTCGGCGGCCCCAGGACGGGCCCCCGAGGCACCATGACGGGTGCCGGAGCGCTGCCCGTGGGCTTGGCGGAGCCGCCCAGCCCGGTGACCTTGTCGATCTGGCCGTCCAGGAGGGACTGTTCCTTCTGCCTCCCCTTCTTGCGCCCCCACTCAGCCGCCGATTCCTTGACGCTCACTGACCGCCCCCGAGGCCCGCGCCGAGCTCCTGCTCGTGCTGGAGGTAGTTCTGTGCAGTGCCGTTGAGCGCATCGGAGGTCTGGTTCAGGGCCTCGATGAGGTCGGCAACGTTCTTCCGGCTGGCGTCCGCATGCTCGTTGTACTGCTGCAGCAGGTGGCCGGCGTTGGGCAGCTTCCCGAAGGCGTCGCCCGAGATGGTGATGCCCGAGATCCTCGACTGGACCTGCGAGAGCTGGCCGTCCTGCTCGGCGACCACCGACGCATATCTGCTGATCGCTTCAGGTTGTACCTGAAAACCCGTGTCCCCCATGGCACATGCCCTTCGCTAACCCGATGTTGAGCAGCTCATCCTACTGACGTGCCATCGGTCGAAACGGACGGGAGACGAGTTCGAGATGTGGTGACTGTGTGGGGAACCACCATGGATGCTTCTGGGGTCGGAGAGTGGCAGTCATGCCACAGAAGACTTTCCCACCGATACCGGAACCGTGCGGACGGGCACGGAGAGCGACAGGTAGGATGCCGGGCTGACCGGCGATCAGTTTCGAACAACGGGGTACGGGCATGTCACACGGCCATCCGCAGGGACAGGTATCCGATCCACACGGGCAACAGGCCATGTACGGGCAGCAGAATCCGTACGCCCAGCCACAGCCGGCTCCGGCTCCGGCGGGCCGGACGCTCCCGGAGGAGGCGGAGAGCCCGTTCCGCGCCATCGGTGGGTTCCTCGACTTCGTGTTCGCGGTCGTGGTCGGCTTCCTGCTGGCCCGGTCGGCGTTCCACACCCACCTGCACGCCGGAGCCAAGCTTGGGATCGCCGTCCTGGCCATTCCGCTCATCTCCTTCGCCAACCAGGCACTGCTGAGCAGGCTGACCGGCTGCAGCATCGGAAAGTTCCTGATGGCCACCCGGGTGATCGACATCCGCACCAGCCGCCGGCCGACCCTCTGGCGGCTGACGGTGCGCTGGTTCATGGGGGGCCTGATCGCCGGGGTGGTCTTCATCATCACCGTGTGGACCAACGAGGACGTCCCGACGAGCTCCCGTGACTGGCAGTCACCGGTGACCGGCGCTGAGTCGCGCGGCGGAATCCTGATCGTCCGTCGCAAGCACCTGCGGGAGTGGCTCGGCCAGGCCACGTCTCTCCGCTGATCTCGGCCGAACCCGCACTGGGCCGGGACGGTGACCGCAGTCTCCAAGGCAGGCGTGAGCATCGGGCTGTCGGCGCCGCCCCAGCGGTGACGCCCTGGGCGGGAACCGCCGGAGCGGGCCGACTGGCCGGCAGTGCTCGACCTGATCCGCGACACCCGGCGGATCGCCTTGGCCGGGCCGTGAGCGGTGGCCGCCCACCGTCAACCGGGCCGCGTCCGACTGACAGTCGGACGAGCAGCTCGTATGTGCCGTCTCCGGTGATCGGGTGATGGGTGCAGCTGGGCCGATACGCCCGGGGTGACGGCTCGTTGCACAGGACATGGCCAGTGCAGCGGGCGAGCGAAGAGGACCGACGCCGGTACTGTGGGCGTTCGTCATCCGCGAGTCCTCGCTGGGAGGGCCGCCGACCGCCGAGGCGGTCGTGGAGATCGGTTCGTCGCAGTACGGGCAGCTCCTGGAGGACGCGATGGCCAGCGGCTTCACCATCGCCATCGACGAGCCGCCGCCGACCACCACCGAGGTCCACGTACGCGACGGGTTCCTGACCGAGCTCAGCATGGTGGGCGGCCACCGCCTGTGGGAGCCGGCGCCGCCCGCCCCGGTCTCACCCGAGTGGCTGTCGGCCGCCGAGGCCCGCGACAGCGTGGTGATCATCCTCGTTCCGCCCGGCACCTGGCCCGAGACCACCCCGGGTCTCGCGCCCGACGAACTCGCCGAGGCGTTCACCGCCAATCTGCGCGACGCACGGGCGGACGGCATGGTCCAGCACGGGCTCGCCCGGCTGATCGTCCGGTGAGCCGGCGGTCCCGCTCGGCCCCGCGCACCCGTCCGACCGGTGGTCACCGCCCGCCCGCACACCCGACGGCCTCCGCCGCGCGCGGATCACGGGCGGAGGTTCAGGGGCGGAGGTTCAGGGGCGGAGCGGGGCGGCCGCACCGGTCTCCGGCTGTGTGCTGCTCACCGGCCGGCCGGTGACCGCCTCGGGCAGATCGGGCTCGTGGAGTGGCCGCAGCAGGAGCCAGCCGAGGGCGGGCAGCACGATCAGCGGCGCGAGGGCGGTCTGCAGCGAGGTCGCGTCGGCCATGGCGCCGATGAGGGGGCTCGCGACACCGCCGATGCTGACGGCCAGGCCCAGGGTGACACCGCTGGCAGTGCCCACGCGCCGGGGCAGGTAGTCCTGGCCGAGGGTGACGTGCAGGGAGAAGGGCACGTACAGCCCGGCCGAGGTGAGCACCACGAAGAGGTAGAGCAGCGGACCGGGGACGAGGACCAGGCCGGCGACGGCGGGGACGGTCAGGGCGTAGGCCCAGCGGACGACGGTGACGCGGCTGTAGCGGCTCGCGAGCCTGCCTCCGGCCACCGTGCCCACCGCGCCGCCGAGGTAGAGCACGAACAGGGCGACCGTGCCGGAGACCTCTCCACCGCCGGTGCGCTGGCGCACGTAGAGGGAGATGAACGTGCTCAGGCCGATGAAGACGATCGAGCGGCACACGATGGCCCCGGACAGCCTGCCGAAGGACGCCCAGTCGTCCCGCCCTCCGGCCCGGCCCGCGCGAGTGGCCGCCGTGGCGGCGGCCGGGGCCCTGACCGCCCGCAGCGCGGCCACGCACAGGGCCGCGCCGACCAGGGCGGGGACGGCCAGCAGCGGGGAGGCGTGCAGGCCGCCGGTGGCGATCACGGCGGAGACCACCAGGGGGGCGGCGGCGAAGCCGAGATTGCCGCCGAGGGAGAACCAGCCCATCGCGATGTGGCTGCCGCGGCTCGCACCGCGGGCCACCCGGGCGGACTCGGGGTGGTAGGCGGCGACGCCGATCCCGGACAGGGCGGCCACGGCCAGGGTGAGGGGGTAGGAGCCCATGACGCCGCTCAGGGCGACGCCGCCGCCGGCCAGGAGTGTGCTCACCGGCAGCAGCCAGGGCATCGCCCAGCGGTCGGTGAGCGCCCCGAGCAGCGGCTGCACCAGTGAGGACAGCAGAGAGGCGGCCAGGACGATGCCGGAGGCCGCGGCGTAGCCATAGGCCCGCTCGGAGACGAAGAACGGCACCAGCGCGGCCACCGCTCCCTGGTACACGTCCACGCAGGCATGTCCCAGCGACATCAGTGCGATCGGGCGGCGGTGCGAGCTGGTTCTGTTGTTCGGCATCCTCCGATCGTTGCGGTGGCACCGCATGTCGCGCTTCCGATAAATTGCCAATACATGCCGGATATCCGCCATCTTCCGAAAGCCCCGACCCGCTCCCGGTCGCTGGCCGCCGGGGAGCGCATCGACGCGCACCACCACGACGACCACCAGATCGTCTACGCGGGCTCCGGCCTCGTGGCCGTCACCACCGATGCCGGCACCTGGTTCGCGCCCGGCACCCGCGCCATCTGGGTCCCCGCCGGGACCGTGCACGCCCATCGCGCGTACGGCCACCTCGACCTGCACCTGGTCGGCCTGCCGGCCGACGACAACCCGCTCGGCCTCGACGCCCCCACCGTCCTCACCGTCAGCCCGCTGCTGCGCGAGCTGATCCTCGCCTACACCGGTGCCCCCGACGACACCAGCGCCGAACGCCGCCGCCTGCGCGCGGTCCTCCGTGACCAGCTGCGTGCCTCTCCGCAGCAGCCCGTACAGCTGCCCGCCCCGACGGACCCCCGCCTGGCGGCCGTCTGCGCGATCGTCCACGACGATCCCGCCGACGCCCGTACCCTCGCCGACCTCGCGGCCGAGACCGGCACAGGCGAACGCACCCTCAGCCGCCTGTTCCGCACCGAACTCGGTATGACCTTCCCCCAGTGGCGCACCCAGTCCCGCCTCTACCACGCCCTGCGGATGCTGGCCGACGACACCCCCGTCACCACGGTCGCCCACCGGTGCGGCTGGTCCTCCAGCAGTGCCTTCATCGACGTCTTCCGCCGCTCCTTCGGGTACACCCCCGGCGCCCACCGCCGCCGCCCCTGACCCGTCCGGCCTCCCTGGCACCACCGGGCGGCCCGGCGGGCGCGCCGCCCGGCCACACCGGTCTGGAACTGCCGATGATGCGTCAACTCACTTACTAATCAGGGAACTCAGGCGTTCCAGCCGATGAGGGTCGAGGTCAGGGCGGGCGCGTGGCGCTCGGGAAAGTCCATGACCAGGACGCCGAGCGGCGGACGCCCGTGGCTCGCGGCAAAGGAACCGAGATAGCCCTGTACGTGCGGGTTGACATAGGCGGCGCAGTCGGTCGGGAAGCAGCCCGCGCTCGAACCGCTCAGGAAGTTGACGAACAGCGGGCCGCCGGAGCCGGTGGCGGCCGCCGCCCGGTCGATCTGGCGGACGACGTCCTGGTACTTGCGCGGGCGGTCGAAGAGCGTCGGGACGGTCCAGTTGTCCTGGAGGTCCAACTGGGAGCTCCACCAGCCGACGGCCGGCAGGGTCGGGACGTCGGAGATCAGCACCACCCGGCCCCGGGCCTCGCCGAGCGAGGGCAGGGTGCCGCCCAGGTGGAACAGGCCGCGCCAACCCCGGTTGTCCAGGTAGTCGTTGAAGACCGCGAGGAAGTCCGCATCGCTCACCTGCGAGTACTCCTGCTTCACCCGCATCAGGACGGTCTCCCTGGGATGGGCGGCCAGGAAGTCGGCGCAGGCGACGAGGACGTCGCCGAACATCAGCTGCTGGTACACCGGGCCGTGGTGGATCGCGAAGGAACCGCCGATGGACCGGCACCGGATGTCGAGGAAGCGGATTCCGTACTCCAACTGCTGGGATATGGAGAGAGTCTGACACTCGGTCAGCGCTCCGCCATGGCGGGCGCCGGAGTCGTGGGTGCCGGGGATGGTCAGCCGGGACAGCGGCGTGGCGTCGCCGAGGGCGGACATCCAGTCGCCCGGCGCGAGCCCACTCGCGGCCGACGCCGGTGCGGCGGCCGGCCAGGCTACGGCGCCGGCGGCCGCCGCGAGCGATGCCCTCAGAAAACCCCTACGGCCGATCCCCATGTGCCCTCCCACCAGTCTGCGGTCAACAACCAGGGGCAGTTCTACCGGAGTTCGGTGCTCCCGCCCAGACCTGTCGCCCGCCGGATCGGTCACACGGCCCGGCGGCGGGGCCCCGGGGGAACCGGGGCGGTGTTCAAGCCGACCGCCGGGAGCCACTCCTGGACCCCTGACGTGGTCGTCCGGCCACCGGATCGCCGCGACCATCGCGCCGCCGACGTTCCGCCAGGCGATCCCGGCCTCAGTGAAGCCGGACTCCCACGGGATCGAGGTCGACGCCGACGCTCCCGGCACCCGGGAGGCGGGCGGGCAGCCGTTCGCTGATGCCACCGGCGCCGCAGGTGAGATCGAGGACGCGCGGCTCGGGTCCGCCGACGGCCTCGACCAGGTCCGGCATCACCCGGAAACGCTCCCCACTATCGGTAATAGGCATACCGCATCCGGCCAATTACAGCTCCAGCCGGAGCGAGGTAAGTATCGTTATAGCATTCTGCCCATTACATCTTGGCCGCTTTTCGCCCCTGTGCCGCGCTCTCACGTAGAGTTCGCCGGACGGCCGATACGGGCAGGACTAGCGGGAAGCAGTAAGCGGGCATGACGGGCGCGGCCAAGCAGGCGGAGCAGCGGGCGGACGAGCGGACGGCAGGGGCAGCGGGCGAGCAGGAGGAGATCGACTTCGGCCCCGGCATCGACCCCGAGCGCCTGGAGCTCTGTCTGAGCGTGCTCGCCGAGCTGGATGAGCTACACGTGGACCATCCGGATGCGATCACCGTCCGGAAGGCCGTGGGTGGCATCTTCCGCACCCTCAAGCAGCGCCGTCGCCAGGAGACGCGGGCCCGCAAGACGGCCAACGACCGGGCGGTCACCTCGCTGACCGCGACCGGTGCGCCCGGCCGGATCGACGACGAGACCCGGGGCGTGTTCGGCCTGAGCACGGCCACCACGACCGAGATCGCCGGGATACTCGAGCGTCCGCGCAGCTGCTACATCTGCAAGGGCCGCTACACCGAGGTCGACGCCTTCTACCACCAGCTCTGCCGCAAGTGCGCCGAGTTCAACCACTCCCGCCGCAACGCCCGGACCGACCTGACCGGGCGCCGGGCCCTGCTCACCGGCGGCCGGGCCAAGATCGGTATGTACATCGCGCTGATGCTGCTCCGCGACGGCGCGCACACCACCATCACCACCCGCTTCCCCAATGACGCGATCCGCCGCTTCACCGCGATGCCGGACAGCGGGGACTGGCTGCACCGGCTCAAGATCGTCGGAATCGACCTGCGCGACCCGGCCCAGGTGGTGGCGCTGGCCGACGAGGTCGCGGCCGACGGCCCGCTGGACATCCTGATCAACAACGCGGCGCAGACCGTCCGCCGCTCCCCCGACGCCTACCGCGAGCTGGTGGCGGCCGAGTCCGCGCCGCTCCCGGCCGGAGAGCTGCCGGCGTCCACGGTGATCGGCCGCTTCGGCAGCGGTGGCGTAGAGCTGCGCGCCCTGCCGGGCCAGGCCACCTCGGGCAGCGAACGGCTCACCCCGGAGGACGTCACCGGCCTGGCGCTGGTCAGCGGCTCCGCCTCGCCCGCCCGGATCGAGGCCGGTACCGCGATCGACGCGGGCGGCCTGGTGCCCGACCTCGCCCCGGTCAACAGCTGGATCCAGACGGTCAACGAGGTCGATCCGGTGGAGCTGCTGGAGGTGCAGCTCTGCAACTCCACCGCGCCGTTCATCCTGATCAGCCGGCTTCGCCCGACGATGGCCGCCGCCGAGGCCCGCCGCAAGTACGTGGTGAACGTCTCCGCCATGGAGGGCGTCTTCAGCCGCGGCTACAAGGGCGCCGGCCACCCGCACACCAACATGGCCAAGGCCGCGCTGAACATGCTCACCCGCACCAGCGCGCAGGAGATGCTGGAGGCCGACGGCATCCTGATGACCGCCGTCGACACCGGCTGGATCACCGACGAGCGCCCGCACCCCGACAAGATGCGGCTCGCCGATGCCGGCTTCCACGCCCCGCTCGACCTGGTGGACGGCGCGGCCCGGGTCTACGACCCGATCGTCCGCGGCGAACTCGGCGAGGACCTCTACGGCTGCTTCCTCAAGGACTACGTCAAGGCCGCCTGGTAGGCCGCGGGCTCAGGGCGGCTCACGACACCGGACGACCCACCACACCGGACCACTCACGGGTCAGGACGACTCCCGGGTCGGCACCACTCACGGGTCGGCACGACTCCCGGGTCGGCACCACTCACGGAACAGGGGCGGGAACGATGACAGCACCCATGCTCGGGGCCGGCGTGATCGTGCCCACCACCGACGGACGGGTGCTGCTGGGGCGGCGGATCACCGCGGGCGAGTCGCCGACCTGGAGCCTGCCCGGCGGCAAGGTGGACCAGGCCGGGGAGTCCTTCGAACAGGCCGCCGCCCGGGAGCTCGCCGAGGAGACCGGGATCGTCCTGCCGGCGGAGCAACTCCGGGTGCTGGCCGTGCTGTTGGACCACCAGCTGGGCCGCCCCCGGCTGACGGCCGCCGTCCTGGCGCCACCGACCGGCACCCCGGCGTACGTCACCGAGCCGCACACCTGCGCGGGCTGGGAGCGCTTCCCGCTGGACGCTCTGCCCGGCCCCATGTTCTACCCGTCGGCGCTGGTCCTCGGCAGTTGGCTGCCCGGATTCGCCACGCCACCCGGCGCGTTCGGCTACCCGGTCATCGGCGGCTGAACCCGACGACTGTCTGACGGGTCGTCAACTTTCCCGCCCGGCACGGCTTTTGCTGATCCCCCAAAGCCGTCGGCGGAACGCCGGGTCGTCTCGACCGCGGCGCTTCTCACCCAATCCCTGCTCCCGGACCCGCGAGTAACAGCCGAAGCGGCCCTCGCGGGGCCGTCGCGGTGTCGTTCCAAGGCCTGGTTCCGGGCTTGTATCCCGGATGGGTGCATGGAGTAGTCACCGGCGTTGCCGCGCACCGGGCCGAATGCTCAACTGGGTTCTGGCAGGGCGGATCGGACCGATCCGATCCCATCACCCCTCTTCTGGAGATCGAGGCGACTGCGACACACGCACTGTGCGCAGCAGTCACGGCAGTATCAGTAGGAGAACCTGTCACGTGAGTTCCCCGTCGGCCGAAGTGCCCTGAAAGGGCGGCCACTTGGGGGACTCACGATAAGTGCCCGCCTTCGATGGGCACGACGCCCGACGTGTGCCACACCCGTGGCGTCGAGTATCTCGGACCGGGCACCGGAACCCTCAACGCCTTCCGTATCCGAGTGCTGCCGGATCCTCCACCTGGCCTTCGGGCTTGTGCGGGACACGGCGGCATGCCGATACGCGGAAAGGAAGTCATCATGAGCATTTTCAGTAGCTTCGGCGGCCGCGGAGGCCGCGGTGGTCGAGGAGGTCGCGGCGGCCGCGGCGAGGGCGGTCGCGGCGGCCGCGGTGGGCGCGGCGGACGCCGCCGTCACCACCGTCACCACCGGCACCACCACCACCGTCGGTGAACCCGGTCTGCGGACAACGACGTTGAACAACAGCTGAGTCGCACCAGGAGGTAGTCATGAGCATTTTCAGTAGCTTCGGCGGGCGCGGAGGCCGCGGCGGACGAGGCGAGGGCGGTCGCGGCGGACGCGGCGAGGGCGGACGCGGCGGACGCGGTGGGCGCGGCGGACGCCGTCGCCACCACCGGCACCACCGGCACCACCACCGCCGGTAGTCCGCGGTACTCGTAGCCCGGGGGTCGGCGGGATTCCCGCCGACCCCCGCATCATCTTTGAAGGGTAGCCACTGCGCATGGAGACTGCGACGTTTTCGGATCCGGCGTACTCGGACCCGGCGGGTCAGGGTCCGGCGGCCGAGCCGGACCCGTTGGACGAGGAGTCCGATCCGGAGGGACCGGTCGCGGCCGCGCCCTCCGTCCGGGCACGGGAGGCGTTCCGGCGTTTCTGGCCGTGGGTCCGCCAGGACCGGCTGTGGCTGCCCGCCGTGGTCCTGCTGCTGCTCACCGGCTCGTTCGGCGAGGTGGTGTCGGTCTGGCTGTTCAAGGACCTGATCGACCAGGTGCTGGTGCCCCGGCGGTTCTCCGCCTTCTGGCTGCCGGCCGGAGTCATGGCCGCGACCACCGTGGTCTCGGCGCTGCTCATCTACGCGGGCAACTACACCCTCACCTGGGTGGCCGAGCGTTTCATCCAGCGGCTGCGCACCTCGGCCGTGGCCCATCTGCACACCCTCCCGCCGGACACCCTGGACCGCCGGCAGCGCGGCGATCTGATGGCCCGGCTCACCGGGGACGTCGCCGCCATCGAGCAACTGGTGGCCACCGGGGTGGTCGAGGCCGGCTCGGCGCTGCTGAGCCTGCTGCTGTTCGGAGCCGCCGCGCTGTATCTGAGCTGGCCGCTCGCACTGGCCGCGCTGGCCGTGGCCCCGGTCTTCTGGCTGTCCGGACGCTTCTTCGGCCGCCGCATCCTGCTCTGGGAGCGGGTGGCCAGACGCCGTGGCGGCGCGGTCACCGCGGTGTTGGAGGAGAGCCTGCGCAACGCCGCCATCGCCCGGACCTGCAACCAGGAGCAGCGCGAGGTCGAGAAGGTCCGGCAGGCGGGCCAGGCCCTGCTGGAGGCCGAGCTCTCCATCGCCCGGTACGCCGATCTCTACCCGCCGCTGCTCAACGTCCTCGAAGTGCTCGGCGGCCTGGTAGTGGTCGGGATCGGCGCGTTCGAACTCGACCGGGGTGCGCTGAGCCTCGGCGGGCTGCTCGCCTTCGCCGCCTTCCTTGCGCAGCTGTTCGAGCCGGCCCAGCGGATCTCGGAGCTGTTCCCGGTCGTCGGTGCGGCCGGTGCCGCGGGCGAGCGGGTCCTGGAGCTCATGGACACCCCGTCCCCGGTGGCCCAGCGCCCCGACGCCCATGACACCGGGCCGGTGACCGGCTGGGTGAGCTGCGAGAACGTCCGGGTCGGCTACTCGGGCCAGGATGGTCGGCCGGTCCTGGAGAACCTCAGCTTCGACATCGGCCCGGGAACGATCCTCGCGGTCATGGGCCCCAGCGGCTGCGGCAAGTCGACCCTGGCCAAGCTCCTGGTGCGGTTCCTGGACCCGGACTCGGGGACGGTGCGCCTCGACCGGCACGACCTCAGGGACCTCACCCTGGCCTCGCTGCGCCAGGCCGTCACCCTGCTCCCCCAGCAGGCGCCGCTCTTCCACGCCACGATCCGCGACAACATCGCCTACGGCAGACCCTCGGCCTCGCTGGAGGAGGTGGTGCAGGCGGCGAAGGACGCGGACGCCCACGACTTCATCATGGCCCTGCCCCGGGGCTACCGGACCGAGATCGGACGGGACGGCTTCCAGCTCTCCGGCGGCCAGACCCAGCGGATCGCCATCGCCCGGGCCTTCCTGCGGGCCACGCCGGTGCTGATCCTCGACGAGCCGACGACCGGTCTGGACCAGACGTCCGCGGCGAACGTCATCACCCCGCTGCGCCGCCTGATGGCCGGGCGGACCACCATCCTGATCACCCACGACCGGAAGCTCGCCCGGACCGCCGACACCGTCCTCAGGCTCGGCACCGCAGGAGAGCCGCAGCTGCTCAGCGTCCAGCCGGCCGGCTGAGCGTCCGCCGCGGGGAGGCCGCCGCGCCGGGTCCGGTCCTCCCCGGCGGGGCGGGGGCCCGGCCGCCGCGTCGACTCCGGACTCCCCCGGAGTCGGTGCGGCTGCCGGCGGGGCGCGGCGGTGTCCACGATGGCGCCTGCCCGGTGTTCGCTACACGCCGAGGCCCGAGGTCCTGTCCGTGCCGGAGCTCGGTGTGGCACTCGGAGCGTCACCCGAGCCGTCGCCCTGAGCCGGTCCGACCCACTCGGCCTTGTCGTACTGCACACCGCGGTAGAGCGTCAGCCGCAGCTTCTCGGACGGGGAGACCGAGTACGTGAGCCGACCCTCCGCCTGCTTGCCCGGCGCCAGCGTGCCGAGGAGCTGCTCCGGCCGGTGCTTGCTGTCGTACATGGTCTCGATCGGTTCGCCGTCGGCGTCCTCCATGAACGGCAGCATGGAGGAGATCGGGAGCGGCTTGTCACTGCCGTTGACGATCGTGATCTTGACCTCGATCGCCAGGTCACCGTCCTTGTGGCCGATGGCGTAGGGGCCGGGCTCGAACGACTCGGGCTTGGAGACGGTGATCTTGACGCCGTCCTTGTACCCCCAGGTCTCACCGAACGCTGCCGGCTCAGCGGGCTTGGGCAGCGAGGGAGCATGGGAGGCGGTGGGAGCGGCGGGCAGGACGCTGTCCCGCCGCTTCTCCTCCTCCTGGACCTTCTGCACCAGCACCACGGTGATGATCAGTCCCGCCAGCGCCATCGCCATCGCGATGCCGCCCAGGATGGTCCCGGCGAGCGCCATCCCCTTGTTGGTCGCCAGCCCCTTGCGGGCCCGGCTGTGCCCGACCAGACCGAGGATCAGGGCGAGCAGGCCCAGCACACCCGATATCCAGAACAGGAACGGGATCAGCCCGAGGAACGCGCCGAGGATACCGATGACCAACGCCGCGACGCCCAGGCCGTTCTGAGCCTGCGGCACCGGAGCGAACGGCCCCGGGAAGCCGGGCGCCGGGCCCCACTGGGGCGGGGCGGGGTACTGCCCGAGCGGCGGGGCCCACTGGGGTGCTTCCGGGGCGTTCGCGGGCGGCGGAGCCCACGGGGACGCGGCAGGGGGCTGCTCGGGCGGCGGGGCCCACGGGGACGGTTCCGGAGCTCCCTCGGGCGAGGGCGAGGCTCCCGGGGACGGGGCAGCAGGCTGCTCAGGCAGCGGCGCCGACTGGGGCGCTTCCGGGGCGTGCTCGGGCGACGACGAGGCCCCCGGGGACGGGACGGGAGGCTGCTCGGGCGGCGGTGCCGACCGGGGTGGTTCCGGAGCTCTCTCGGGCGACGACGAGGCCCCCGGGGACGAGGCGGGGGTCTGCTCAGGCGTGGTCATGCGCAGTCCTTCGAGTCGAGTGACGGCTCACCCTAGCAAGCCTTTTACCCTGCCTTTACTTCCAGGGTGGCGTACGGATCCGCCCGCCCCACGGCGGATCTGACGCAGGCCCACCACCCCACACCCCGAGGCCGCGGCGCACGTCACACGCACTGCCGGCCGGGGCGTCGATCGGACGTGAGCACCATAGTGGGCGTCACTGACAACGCAGGGAACTCCGGTGCTCCGCGCCTGCGGGCCGAGGATGCGTTTCCCTCCCCCCGACTGAAGCCGGGAATACCCACATAAGATCAACGGATGGAACCCATGGACGATGTGACGCTCGCGCAGCGGCTGCTCGCGGTCGAGTCGAAACTCGACACGATCATGACCTATCTCAACCTCACCCACCCCCTGCCGGAGACCGACCCACGCCGGATGCCCGAGGTGATGAAGCTCGTCCAGGCGGGCAAGAAGATCCAGGCCATCAAGGTCTACCGCGAGCGGACCGGCCTCGGCCTGAAGCGGGCCAAGGAGGCCATCGACAGCGCGGCCGAGCACTTCTGAGCGGCCGTGGGCCCCGGTCGGTTCCGGTGCGGACGATGCGGTGGCTCGCCGACCCGCCCGTCACCGGCCGGCCGTCGGCTGCGCCCGGTCAGACCGGGGCGGCGGCGAGGCCGAGCAGCAGCATCGCGTCGTGGTCGGGGGTGCCCGGCTCGGCCTGGTAGACGATCAGCCGCTGCCCGTCGGAGCGGGCGATGTCGTACGCCTCGTAGCTGAGACTGATCCGGCCCACGGCGGGGTGGTGCAGCAGTTTGCGGCCGAAGGAGCGCGCACGGACGTCGTAGCGCTGCCAGAGTGCGGCGAACTCCTGGCTCTTGACGGTGAGTTCACCGACCACGGCGGTGAGGTCGGCGGCGTCCGGGTAGGTACCGGCGGCCGCGCGCAGATGGGCCACCACTCCGGCGGCGACCTGCTCCCAGTTGCCGTACACCTCGCGGGCCCGGGGGTGGAGGAAGGCGTACCGGGCGGTGTTGCGCCGGGGCGCCGGCCAGTCCTCGATGCCCGGGAACAGCCGCAGGCCCGCCGGGTTGGCGGCCAGCAGGTCGCTGGAGCGGCTGAGCACGCAGGCCGGGTAGGGGCCGACGATGTCGAGCATCCGGCGGACGTCGGGGCGGAGCGCCCGTACGGGCCGGGCTTCGGGCGCCGGCATCCGGGCCGGTGGTCCGCCGAGCTCGAACAGGTGCCGGCGTTCGTCCTCGTCCAGCCGCAGGACCTGCGCGATCCGCTCCAGCACCGCCTGCCCGGGGCGGTGCTGCTTGCCCTGTTCCAGCCGCCGGTAGTACTCGCTGCTCACTCCCGCCAGCACCGCGACCTCCTCGCGGCGCAGCCCGGCCGTCCGGCGACGCCCCGCGTCGGCCGACAGTCCGGCTTCGGCCGGTGTCACCCGGGCGCGCCGGGTACGCAGGAACTCGCCCAGTTCCGTCCTGTTGCCCACCGGTCGAGTATGCCTGCCTGCCGTCCGGGTGCGGCAGGCCCTGCCAGGGCCCCCTTCGACCGGGTCTCCCTCTCCCGCGCTCCGAGTCACACGATGGTCGCCCCACCGCTTCCGACTGCGGTTCCAGCGACGATGGAACGGAGCACCGCCATGTCAGCACCGACCGAACTCCCGCCAGGCAAACGCAGGTTGGTGCTGGCGATCTGTTGCGTGAGCGTGTTCGTCGGCAATCTCGGCAACACCGTGCTCACGGTGGCGCTCCCGGCCGTGCAGCGCGACCTGCGCGTCTCGCTCGCCGACCTGCAGTGGACCGTGGACGCCTATCTCGTCGTACTGGCGGCCCTGTTGCTGCTCTCCGGTTCCGTGGCGGACCGGTTCGGCCGCCGCCGGACCTTCGTGGCCGGGCTGGCGCTGTTCACCCTCGGCTCACTGCTGTGCTCCCTCGCCCCGGGACTCGGCTGGCTGGTCGCGTTCCGCGCGCTGCAGGCGGTGGGCGGCTCGATGCTCAACCCGGTGGCGATGTCCATCATCACCAACACCTTCCCCGAACCGCGCGCCCGGGCCCGCGCCATCGGCGTGTGGGGAGCGGTGCTGGGGGTCAGCATGGCGGTCGGGCCGCCGCTGGGCGGGGTGCTGGTCCAGACGGCGGGCTGGCGCTCGGTCTTCTGGCTGAACCCGCCGATCGGCCTGGCGGCGATCTGGCTCACCGTGCGCCACGTCCCCGAGTCGCGCGCGGCCCGCCCCCGCCGGCTGGACGCCGCCGGCCAGCTGCTCGTGATGGTGCTGCTGGGCTGCCTGACGTACGCCATCATCGAGGCCCCCGGCGCTACTTGGCCGGCGCCTTCCGTCCTCGGCTGCGCGGCGGCGGTCCCGCTCGCCCTTCTCGCGCTGGTCGTGCACGGGCGCCGCCGACCCGATCCGCTGATCGAGCCGGCGATGTTCAGGAACGCCTCGTTCAGCGGAGCGAGCGTCATGGCGCTCTGCTCGTTCTTCGTCCTGGGCGGGTTCCTCTTCCTCAACACGCTCTATCTGCAGGGCGCACGCGGGATGTCGGCCCTCGCCACCGGGCTGTACCTGCTACCGCTGGCGCTCATGAACATCGCCGCCTCTCCGCTCTCCGGCCGGCTGACGGCGACCCGCGGCCCGCGCACCCCGCTGCTGCTGGCCGGTGCGGCCACCACCGCCGGTGCGCTGCTGCCGGCCGCCGGTGACGCCCTGCTCCTCCCCTCCTACCTGCTGCTCGGCCTCGGCGCCGGCCTGGCCGCCACCCCCATCACCAACGCCGCGATGGCCGGACTGCCCAGGGAACGGGCAGGCGTGGCCGCGGGGATCGTCGCCACCGGCCGCCAGCTCGGCCAGGCCCTCGGCGTCGCGGTACTCGGCGCCGTCCTCACCACCGGCCTGCGCCACCCGGGCGTGACCTACCAGCAGGCCATGCGCCCCGCGTACGGGATCATGGCGGCCTGCGGCCTGGCCATCGTGCTGCTCGCCCTGCTGACCACTCGTCCCGGGGCCACCCCTCGGCCCGCGGACCGGGCATCCGAAGCGGCCGCGGGCCGGCAGGCCGCCCGGTCCTGACCGCCCGTCGATCCGTCGCGCGCCCGGCGGGAACCGTTCGGATACGCGCTAGCCTGGCCGGATGGCACTCCACGGCTTCGCGACCACCGAGTTCCAGCTCGTGCTGCTGCGTCGGATGGCCGACTTCCACCCCGAGCTGGTCGAGGAGGCACTGCACCGGCTCGGCTCGTCGCGGGCGGCGATGCGGGAGGCCAACAAACGCTGGCAGGCGATGGTCCGCTCGCCCCGCTTCCCGCGCGGAGCGCGCCGCTACAGCGCGGTACTGGGCCCGCCGCAGGCGGTCCTCCCCCGGCGGATCGGCGACCTCGACTGCACCGCGCAGCAGTGGGCTCTCCCGCTCTGGCCCGAGCTGCGCTTCGAGATCCTGGTCGGCCCGGCCGACAGCGGCGGTGCGGTGTGGAACGAGTGGCTGGTGCGCGCGCCCGGCTCGCCGGTGCCCGGGCTGCGTACGCTCGCCGACCTGCGACCGTGGGGCTGCGTCGTCTCGGATGTCGCGGCGGCCTTCCCACCCGCCGTGCCTCGCGAGGGCAGCGCCCCGACCCGGTGGCGACTGGACTTCACCGCCCCCGACGCGGGCGGCGTACCGCGCTCCTGTACCGCCGACTTCACCTGGGGTCTGCTGCAGGAGGTACGGATCGACGCGCACGGCTGAGCGGACCTCCCCGGGCCTCGTGGAGCCCGTACGGCCGGCCGGGCTATGAGCAGCGGTGTGCCCGCCCGGCCACGGTGGCCGGACGGGCACCCGGTGCCGCATCAGCGGCGGCGTCGTACCGGAGGGTTAGAAGAAGTCGCCGTCGCCCTCGTAGTAGTTGTTGACGACCACCTCGGGCTCGTCGTCGTCCAGCGCCTCGGCGAGCAGCGCACCGCCGATGAGGCCGGCCGCGCCGGCGCCGATCATCGCGCCCGTGCCGAAACGCCGCTGCTGGTCCGGCTGGCCCTGGCCGTAGTGGGTCGGCTGGGGGTAACCCTGCTGCACCGGCTGCGGGTAACCCTGCTGTACGGGCTGGGGGTAGCCCTGCTGCACCGGCTGCGGGTAGCCGGCCTGCGGCGTGTAGAACGGCGGCGGCGTGGTCTGCACTCGCTGGGCGCAGGCGCCGCACGCCTGGATCTGGCGCGGCACGCCCCACTGGGGGGACCACAGCACGGGGGTCATGCCGGGCCCGTGGCCGGGGTCGAAGAAACACGTCACGGTGGAACTCCCTGTGGGTTGTTGCGATGCGATAGTGGCACCCGCGCCGGGCGCCGGGGCACCGGCGGCGGCGTCGGGTACCGGTGGAACGGACTGGACGGGCAGATCGGACCGGGCGGGTGGAGCGGACTGCGCGGGCACCGCGACCGGCCCCGCCCCGCTCCCCTCGGCCGGCTCGGCCTCCTGCAGCACGGACACCCCGAAGTCCCGGGCGATGCCCGCGAGTCCGGAGGCGTAGCCCTGGCCGACGGCGCGGAACTTCCAGTCCGCGCCGTTGCGGTACAGCTCGCCGAAGACCATCGCGGCCTCGGTCGAGGCGTCCTGGCCCAGGTCGTAGCGGACCAGCTCGGTACCGCTGTCCCGGTCGGCCAGGCGGATGTAGGCGTTGCGGACCTGGCCGAAGCTCTGGGCGCGTTCCCTGGCCTCGTAGATGGCGACCGGGAAGACGATCCGCTCCACCTCGGCGGGGACCGCCGCGAGGTCGACCTGGATCTGCTCCTTGTCGCCGGAGCCGTCGCCGGACGGGCTGCCGGAGTGCCGGACCGAACCGTCCGGGCTGCTCAGGTTGTTGAAGAAGACGAAGTGCCGCTCGGAGACGACCTTCCCGGACCGGTCGCAGAGCAGCGCGCTGGCGTCGAGGTCGTACTCGGCGCCCGTGGTGGCGGCCGCCTGCCAGCCGATCCCCACCAGGATGCCGGTGACCGAAGGTGCTTGCCTGCCCAGCGAGACGTTCCCGCCCTTGACCAGGGTCGCGCCCATCGAGCTTCCTCCGCTTTCGTGCTGATTCACCGTCTTCTCCGGCCTCAACGAGGTGCCGTGTCCGACGGTTCCCGTATCGCGCCACCGATCCGGACCCCGCCTGCCCGGGCGCGGGCGAGCCGGGGAAGCGGGCCACCGCGGGGCACTCGTCGGCCTGCCCGGGCGTCGTCCCCCAAGGAGGGCCCGCCCTCCGGCCACGCTCGGTACGGCGACCCGTGGGACCCCCGACGCGGACGGTCCACTCGGTCCCGCCGTCGGGCCCCGTCCGCGCGTAGCGTGCAGACAGGGCCGACGAAACAGCGGCAGCGGTCACAGCACCCGGCGGAGGAGCCCCGACATCCTCCTCCGGCTGAAGCGACGGGTCTCCCCGGAGGTACCAGATGACAGCCACCAGCGAACGCCGTCCGATCGTGCTGGGCGTCGACGCCCTGGACCGGGGCCCGCTCACGGCGGCCTGGGCGGCCGACGAGGCCGCCCGCCGGAACCTGCCGCTGCGGCTGGTCCACGTCATCGCGCCGCGGTTCCGGGACCCGCGCGGCTACGACGAGTCGTTCCACGCGGAGCTCTGGCGCAGCGGCTACCGGCTGGTCGAGAAGGCGGCCTTCCTGGCCCTGGAACGGCACCCGGACCTGGCGGTCGACACCGACGTCGTGGACGGGAACGCGGGCCATGTACTGCTCCAGGAGTCCGTCCACGCCGAGCTCGTCGTCCTCGGGTCGCGGCGGCTCTCCCGCCTGGAGGAGGTGCTCAGCGCCCACTCGGTGACCGTGCCGGTCAGCGCCCGGGCCAAGTGCCCGGTGGCCGTGGTCCGCGAACCGGAGCACACCACCCACGAGCCCCCGTACGTGGTGGTCGGGGTGGACGGCAGCCAGGCGTCCGCGGCCGCCGTGGACTGGGCCTTCGGCCTCGCCGCACGGCGCGGAGCCGGCCTGCGGGCCCTGTGGGTGTGGCACCCGCTGCCGTTCCTCCCCGTCGACGAGGAGGCCACGCTCCAGCGGCTGCACGGGATGCTCCAGGAGAGCACGGCCGAGTGGGCCGGCCGGTATCCGGACGTCGAGCTGACCCACGAGGTGGTCCGCGGACACCCCGTGGAGGAGCTGGCCAAGGCCTCCGCCCACGCCCTGGCCCTCGTGGTGGGGCGGCGCGGCCACGGCGGCTTCACCGGTATGTGGCTCGGCTCGGTCCCGCACGGGCTGCTGCACCGCGCCCACTGCCCGGTGATCACCGTGCCGGTGGCACCGCGGTGACCACGGCCGGCCCGCGCCGCCCTGCCGCACCACCGGCAGGGCGGTGGAGCCGGTCTCAGTCCCGGCGGCCGTAGCCGCCGCCACCGGGGGTCTCGACCACCAGGACGTCGTCGGCCGCCACCTCGGCCGAGTCGCAGCCGGCCAGCGGGAGCACGGTGCCGTCCGCCCGCTCCACCCGATTGGCACCCAGCGCGCCGGGAGCCCCGCCGGCCAGCCCGTAGGGCGGGATCCGGCGGTGGCCGGACACCACGCTCACCGTCATCGGCTCGCGGAACCGCAGTCTTCGCACCGCCCCGTCGCCGCCCCGCCAGCGGCCTTCGCCGCCGGTGCCCGGCCGGACGGCGAACTCCTCCAGCAGCACCGGCAGCCGCCACTCCAGCACCTCGGGGTCGGTCAGCCGGGAGTTGGTCATGTGGGTCTGCACCACCGAGGCCCCGTCGAAGCCCTTGCCCGCGCCGGAGCCGGACCCGACGGTCTCGTAGTACTGGTAGCGCTCGTTGCCGAAGCTGACGTTGTTCATCGTGCCCGAGCCCTCGGCCTGCGCGCCGAGTGCCGCGTACAGGGCGCCGACCACGGCCTGGGAGGTCTCGACGTTGCCGGCCGCCACCGCGGCCGGGGGCCTGGGGGCCAGCATCGAACCGGGCGGGACGATGATGCGCAGCGGCCGCAGACAGCCGTCGTTGAGCGGGATGTCGTCGGCCACCAGGGTGCGGAAGACGTACAGCACGGCGGCGGTGGCGACGGACGAGGGCGCGTTCAGGTTGCCGCCGAGCTGCGGCGAGCTGCCGGTGAAGTCCACGGTGGCGCGGCGTCGTCGGCGGTCCACGGTGAGCCGGACGCGGATGACCGCGCCCGAGTCGGTCTCGTAGTGGCAGGAACCGTCGTGGAGCCGGTCGATCACCCGCCGGACGGCCTCCTCGGCGTTGTCCTGGACGTGCCGCATGTACGCCTGCACCACGTCCAGGCCGAAGTGCTCGATCATCGCGCCCAGTTCCTCGACCCCCTTGCGGTTGGCGGCGATCTGGGCGCGCAGGTCGGCGAGGTTGGCGGCGGGGTTGCGCGAGGGGTACTCCGCCCCGGCCAGCAGGCTCAGTGTCTCGGCCTCGCGCAGCCGGCCGGCCTCGACCAGCGGCCAGTTGTCGAAGAGCACGCCCTCCTCCTCGATCCGGTGGCTGGCGGCGGGCATCGAGCCGGGGGTGAGTCCGCCGATCTCCGCGTGGTGGCCGCGTGAGGCGACGAAGAACAGGATGTCCGTACCCGCGGCGTCGAAGACGGGTGTCACCACGGTGATGTCGGGCAGGTGGGTGCCGCCGTGGTAGGGGTCGTTGACGGCGTAGGCGTCACCGGGCCGCATCGAGGGCCCGCGCCGACGGATGACCTCCTTGACGGTGGTGCCCATCGAACCCAGGTGGACCGGGATGTGCGGGGCGTTGGCGACCAGGTTGCCGTCCGGGTCGAACAGGGCGCAGGAGAAGTCCAGCCGTTCCTTGATGTTGACCGACTGCGCGGTGGCCTCCAGTCGCACGCCCATCTGCTGGGCGACGGACATGAAGAGGTTGTTGAAGATCTCCAGCAGCACCGGGTCGGCCTCGGCGCCGGCGGCGGGCTCCGGTGGGGCGGTGATCCGTTCCAGCAGCAGGTGGCCGAGTCCGCCCACCGTCGCCCGCCAGCCCTGGTCCACCACCGTGGTGGCCCCGTCCTCGGTGACGACGGCCGGTCCGGTCACCGCCTCGCCCGGCCGCAGCGCCTGCCTGCGGTACAGCCCGGCGTCGCGCCACGCGCCGTCCCGGTAGAGCCGTACCCTGCCCGGTGGTCCGGCCGTACCGGGGTCCTTGGCCGGCTCACCGCTGCCGTCCGCCGCGGCCTTCGGGCCGGCCGCTCCCAGCGGGGCCAGGTCGGGCTGCCGGGTGAGCCCGGTGGCCTCCACCGACAGTGCCTCGACGGTGATCTGGCGTTCCATCAGGAACGAGTACAGCTGACGGTGGCTCTCTTCGAAGGCCGCGGTCATGGTGTCCGGTTCCGCCAGGTCCACCGGTACCACGGTGTCGGTGCCGTCGTAGCGCAGCTGCGCCCTGCACACGGTCCGGATGCGGTCCGCGGGTACCGCCTCGGCCAGCAGCTCGGCGCGCGCCGCGGCCGCCAACTCCTCGGCGACCCGGTGGATCCGGTCCATCGAGGCGTCCTCCAGCGGGGCCTCCACCGACTGTTCGCGCATCACCGTGGTGTCGGCCAGCCCCATGCCGAGCGCGGAGAGCAGACCGGCCATCGGCGGCACCAGGACGGTGCGGATGCCCAGTGCGTCGGCCACCGCGCAGGCGTGCTGTCCGCCGGCGCCGCCGAAGGTGGTCAGCGCGTAGCGGGTGACGTCGTGGCCCTGCTGCACCGAGACGCGTTTCACCGCGTTGGCGATGTTGTCCACGGCGATCCGCAGGAAGCCCTCGGCCACCTGCTCTGGCGAACGGTCGTCGCCGGTTTGGTCCCTGATCTCCGCGCCCAGTGCGGCGAAGGCCCGCCGGACGGTGTCGAGGTCGAGCGGCTGGTCGCCGCTCGGCCCGAACACCTGTGGGAAGTGCGCGGGTTGGATCCGGCCGAGCATCAGGTTGGCGTCGGTCACGGTGAGCGGGCCGCCGCTCCGGTAGCAGGCCGGGCCCGGGTCCGCCCCGGCGGAGTCCGGGCCCACCCGGTAGCGACTGCCGTCGAAGCGCAGCACCGAACCGCCGCCCGCCGCCACGGTGTGGATCGCCAGCATCGGTGCCCGCAGGCGCACTCCGGCCACCTGGGTGGTGAACACCCGCTCGTAGCGGCCCGCGTAGTGGGAGACGTCGGTGGAGGTGCCGCCCATGTCGAAGCCGATCACCCGGTCGTGGCCGGCCAGCCGGGACAGCCGGGCCATGCCGACGATGCCCCCGGCCGGTCCGGACAGGATCGCGTCCTTGCCCCGGAAGTGCCCGGCCTCGGCCAGCCCGCCGTTGGACTGCATGAACATCAGCCGTACGCCCCGGAGTTCACCGGCCACCTGCTCGACGTAGCGGCGCAGCACCGGCGAGAGGTACGCGTCGACGACGGTGGTGTCCCCGCGCGGCACCAGCCGCATCAGCGGGCTGACCTCGCTGGACAGCGAGACCTGCGGGAACCCGGTGGCGCGGGCGAGTTCGCCGATCGCCCGTTCGTGTGCCGGGTGGAGGTGGCTGTGCAGGCAGGCCACCGCGATCGCCCGTACGCCCTGCCGGTACGCCTCGCGCAGGGGGCCGGCGAGCGCGTCGAGGTCGGGGGCGCGCACCACCGTGCCGTCGGCGGTGATCCGCTCGTCCACCTCGATCACCCGCTCGTACAGCAGCGAGGGGAGGACGATCTCGCGGGCGAAGATCTGCGGGCGGTTCTGGTAGCCGATCCGCAGCGCGTCCCCGAACCCGCGGGTGATCACCAGGGCCGTGCGCTCGCCGGTGCGCTCCAGCAGGGCGTTGGTGGCGACCGTGGTCCCCATCCGCACCGCCTCGATGTCCGCTCCGCTGAGCGGCTGGTCCGCCGTGAGGCCGAGCAGCGCCCGGATGCCCGCCACGGCGGGGTCGCGGTAGCGGCGGTCCTGGGAGAGCAGTTTGTGCGTCACGAGCCGGCCGTCCGGGCGCAGCGCGACGATGTCGGTGAACGTTCCGCCGCGGTCCACCCAGAACTGCCAGCCCGGTCCTGCCACAGCCGCCTCCGAGGTCGGAACCCGCGGATACCGCGGCTTCGAGTGTCCGGCCCGGCGGACCGGGGCCGCAGAAGGACGTACCCGGCGCGGGCCCGCGCGCACCCGTGGCCGGGCCGGGACGCATGGTCATGGCCCGTGGGGTCCGCGCCGGCGCCTACGGCCGCGCGGAGAACAGCGAGGCGTGCCTGGCCAGGGCGAGCGCGTGGCTCGCGCAGCGTTCGAAGTAGCCGCTCAGCAGCACGGCGTCCACCACGTCCGCCCGTTCGAGCGGGGGGTCGGCCGCGAGCAGCTGTCCGTAGAGCAGGCGCTGGCGCTGGCCGATCTCGTTGACTCCGCTGTGCAGATCGGCGACGGTCTCGGGGTCCGCCTTCTCCAGCACGTCGGCGGCCTTGGCGACCATCTGCAGGGCGAGGGCGCTCATCCCGTCGAGGGGCAGCCGCGCGAGTTCCGGCAGCGGCCCCTTGCCGCGGCGGACCCAGGCGATCTCGCCCATCCGGCGGGTGGCCTCGGCCAGTTGCTGCACCTCGCCGCCGACATGGGTGTCCGCCACGACCGACCGCACGTCCCCCGGCGCGGTCCCGTGCCCCGTCAGCAGCAGGGCGG
Source organism: Kitasatospora sp. HPM-01-4 (assembly GCF_051374625.1). Lineage (NCBI taxonomy): Bacteria > Bacillati > Actinomycetota > Actinomycetes > Kitasatosporales > Streptomycetaceae > Kitasatospora > Kitasatospora sp. HPM-01-4. The sequence continues at coordinate 1,356,827 of NZ_JBPQGP010000005.1, forward strand.
CATCGTCCTCGATCAGCTCGTCGAGCGGCTGCAGCGCCGCCTCGGCGGCCGCCAGCTCCCGCTCGGCCTCGGCGGTTCCGGTTTCGAGCGCCACGTGCGACGCCCGGCTCAGGGCCGTCTCCGCCAGCCGGACCATCGCGGCCAGCCGCTCGACCAGTGCCTCGTAGCTGTGTGCCATCCCTACGGCTCTCCCTCCGCGGACCCTGCCGGCCGCTCCCTGGTGAACACGTCCTGGCCCACCGCGGTCGCCTCCCACACGTCGGCCGCGCTCGACGGCCGGGTCAGCAGCCAGGTGGCGAAGATCCGCTCCCGGTCCTCGAAGTACTGGCCGCTCCAGCTGGTCACGGAGTCGGGGTCCTGCTGCTGGTTGTGCCAGGCGACCGTCCAGCCGACCGCCGCTCCGCGCCCCGGCTGCCCGGACGGGTGGCAGCGCCCGGCGACCTCGTACTGCCCGGCCACATGGCCGGTGCCCGAGGTGTAGGTGCCGCTGATGCCACCTGACGGGTCCGCCGTGAGGTGCATATGAGATCCGAACTCGTTGAACCAGTCTCCGGCGATGCTCATCGGTCGCCTCCCTCGACAGGGCGCAGCTTCCCCACCCATCGTCGGTCTCTCCAGCCGGCTTCGCACTGCAGAGGCCTGGGCGCGGCGGCGGACACGGCCCGGTGGCCGCCACCACGGGCCACGGACCCGGTGCTCCGCCGGGCCGCCCACCGGTGACGTCCGCCGGGCCGCCCACCGGTGACGGACGGACCGGCGCGCTGCGGACCGGCGCGCTGCGGACGGGCCGGGCGGTGGCGGGTGTCGCGCCGCTCAGTCCCAGCCGGGAGCCGGCGGCAGCGGCCAGCCGGGCGGATCCGGCAGGGGCCGGCCGGCGGTGAGCGGGGCCTGGGTCGTGCGGCCGCTGAGCCAGCCGAGGACGGCATGGCCGGGGCCGGTGACCACGGGGCCGCTCGGGGCCAGGGTCCAGGACCGGCCGAGGTCGACGGCCTCGACCCGGGACAGCGGGAAGCCGCGGGCGGCCAGCGCGGCGAGGGTGTCGTCGAGGGCCCAGGTCACGTACGGGCCGGGCCAGTCGGCCGTCCGGTAGCCGATGTCCAGGTCGACATGGTGAGTTTCCAGTTCACGCAGGCAGCGGCGCAGGGTGTACCAGGCCGGGTGCCGCCAGCCGGCCAGTGCCGTGACCTGGGTCTCCCACCGCTCGGCGGGCATCGCCTCGGCGGCTTCGGCCAGCAGCCCGAGACGGCTGCGCACATCGGCCGCGAGCTCGGCGGCGGAGCGGCCCGCGCCCTCCCGCACCGCGCGGGCGAGTTCCTCGGCACCGGTCCGGGGCGCGGGCTCGGCACCGGTGGCGGCCACCGCGAGCAGCCACAGGTAGGCGTCGATGCTCCGGGCGACATGGGTGATGACGTGGCCCCGGGTCCAGCCGGGCAGCGCCGAGGGCGCGGTCACCTCCTCGTCGGTCAGTTCCGCGAGGCCGGCGGTGAACCGCGCTCCGGAGTGGGCGACTTCCTCGATGATGCTGCGCACGCCCGTACCGTAACACCCTTGGGTGGTACCGGGGTTGGCCACCTGACCGTCGGCGTCACCGGTCGCGCCGGACGGGGGCCGGCCGCTGCCTGCGGTAGAACGCCGCTGCCGCGATCGCCACCGCGGCGGCGACGGCGGCGGCGATGACGGGTCGGCTGCCGTCGGTCTTCGGGTGCGCGGGCGCCTGGGCGGCCTGCGACGGGGCCGGCCGGCTCGGCGCCGAGCCGCCGGGGCCCAAAGTGGGAGCGCTCACCGGTCCTGCGGTCGCCTGCCCCGTCGCCGCCGCCGTGGTGGCCGGGGCCGTGGTGGCCGGGGCCGTGGTGGCCGGGGCCGTGGTGGCCGGGGCCGCTCCCTCCGGTACGGCGGTCACGTCGACCTCCGCCTCCCCGTGGCCGATGTCGGGGAAGGCGGACTCCACGGTGACCTTCCAGTGGCCCGGGGGCAGCGCCTGGGCGGTGGTGTAGGTGGCCGGGGCCCCGGCGACCGCGACCAGCTGCCACGGGCCGACCGTGCGGCCGTCCGAGGCGACGGCGCTGAGGGTTCCCGTGACCGGCTCGTCGACCGGGTCTCCGTCGTTGTCGTAACCGGCCGTGGCGCGGGAGTGGCCGTCCACCTGGGCGGTGATCTGGAAGTGGATGCTGTCGCCGTGCGCGGCGGCCGGCAGGGCCGACCCGAGCACGGCGAGCCCGGCGAGCGCCAGGGCCGCGGGCGGAGTGGAACGGCGCATCGATGGACTCCTGACAAGAGGGGCGAGGTGGGGCGGGAGAAGACTCCCGCCCCACCTGCGAGGGGATTTCGGCCGGGACTCAGGAGGCCGGCTGGATGGTCCAGTTCTGGTAGGCCTGCCCGTTCGGCTGCTGGAGCTCCAGCAGCCAACCGCCGTAGTACCAGCGCTTGCCGACCCCCAGCACCAGGGAGGAACCCTTGGCGGTGAGGGTGTAGCCGCTGCCGCCGGCGGTCAGCTTCCAGTCCTGCGAGTCCTTGCTCCCGCACGGCTGCTGGAACACGAACTGGCCCTGCACCGGGTCGCCGCCCACCTGGAGGCACTTGCCGGACAGCACGTTCTTCACCCGGACAGTGCCGTCACCCGCGTCGTCGAACAGCCACTGCTGGTTCTGGTAGCCGGTGCGCTGGTAGGCGATCAGCACATCACCGTCGTTGCTCGAACCGCCCCACATGTCGGCCACCTGGCCGGTGAGGCTGTTGGTCATCAGGTACGGCGTGCCGGGCTTGGTCGGGCCGGTCGGGTTCGGCTTGGCCGGCGTGTGGAACGAGGCCGGGCGGCCGGGCGCGGAGGTGTGCCCGCTCTGATCCCGGACCGCGACGGCGACCTGGTAGTCCGTGTCCGGCTGCAGTGAGACCAGTCGCACCACGGTCGAGGTCACCGTGCCGATCGCGCGCCCGTTCAGCCGGATCTCGTACCCGGCGGCGGAGTCGGCCTTCGGCCAGCTGAGCACGGCGGAGTTCTGGGTTATCTGACTGACCGTCACATTAGGCGCCTTGCCGGGCGCCCTGCTCGCGGTCGGACTGGGCGTCGGGGTCGGTGACGGGTTGGGGCCCGGGTTGGGGCCGGTGCCGTTGTCGGCGATCAGGAACCGGTTGTTCGCCACGTTCCAGTGCGAGGAGAGGTAACTACCCTGCTTGGGAGAGGTGTTGAAGTAGTTGTCCTTGGTGCAGTCAAGCCGGTCCTGCTGGTTCTGGTCCGGGCAGACCGTCCGCATCTTCGGGTAGTACGGGGCGTCCGAGTAGCACATCAGGTCCCAGTCGACCGTGCAGTGCCCGGCCTTGCTGGAGTCCGGCGCGCTGTTGTTCACCGCACCGAGGTTGTGGCCCAGTTCGTGTGCGGCGACATGACCGCTCCAGCAGCCCGAGTCGCTCCGCCCGTACGAGGGGCCGAAGTTGCTCAGGTTGTCCTGCCCGGGCCGCTCGTCGCCGGCGAACGTGCCGATGCCGCAGTACACCTGGGCATCGGCGAACATCATGTACTTGCGGTCCTTGTGGTTGTAACCCTTGGCCGCCAGTGCGTCGTTGGTGGCGCCGAAAGCGGTCAGCGCCGAGTCCGGCAGCTCGACGTCGAGCACATTGGCGGTGCAGTCGGCGTCGGTGACGAAGCGGACGTGGCGGATGCCGCCGGTCTGCTGCGCACTGGCGTTGTAGATGACGTCGACGTCCGCCGCCCACTTCTTGAACGAGGCCAGGTACTGGGCGTACCGGTCCTGCCCAGGCCCGTGGACGTACAGCACCTGGACCCGGTTGCCGCTGCTGCCGTCACCGTCGCAGACCACCGGGGAGGCGCCGCCGGCCGCGGCCTGGGCGGGGCTCGCCGAGGCCGGTGCGGAGGAGGCCAGCGCGGCACCGGTCTGGGCGTTCAGGACCGGCGGCGCGTCCTTCAGCAGATCGCCCGCCGAGGGCGCCTGGGAGTCGCCGTGCAGCTCGGGGTCGGGTGCGACCGCCGCCACGGCGGGCGCCACCGTCTTGTGGATGTCCACGTCCTTGGGGGCCACGTCCGGGCCGTGGGTGCACAGCCCGGCGGCGGAGGTGCGGAACACGCCCGCGCACGGGTCGTCCTTGGCGGCGACGGTCAGCCCCGCGTACACCATGCCGCGGGCCGGGTCGCTCTTGGGCACCGAGCGCAGCGGGTTCGGCGCCTCCTTGTGCTGGGGCGCCGCCGCGGGCGAGGGCGGCGCCGCCTCGTCCCCGGAGGTCTGTGCCGCCTGCACCATGGCGGCCGTGTACGGATCCTGAGTCCCCGTCACCACGTTGATCCCGACGGCGGTGGCGATCACGCCCGCGGTCACCGCCACTGCCGTGACCACCAGCGGGCGGCGGTTCCGGCGCCGGTGTGCCGCTGTCTTCCGAGCCATGTATCCCTCCCTGTCGGCAGGAGCGGTTCGCTGCCGACACATGGGAGAGCGGGCGCGGCGACCCGGATAACGGAAAACCGGCTCGGCTTTTTCCAGGCGGCCGAATCCGCCTCGCACCCGCGGCCTGCCGCACCGGCCCACTGGACCAGCTGACCCGCCGCACCGTGCTCCGAAGGCCCGTCGGGGCCGGGCCGCCCGGGGCCGGCGGCGTCTCCCCTGCCGCCGACGGCTCATGGGCGGCCCCGCTGGCCCGTCCTACTCGGCCGTGCCGAACTCCCGGATCTCCTGGGCCTCCTGGGCGGTGAGTTCACGCGGCACGTCGCCGCGGGCGAGCTTCTCGCTCTGCACGCGGTGGCGGATGTCCTCGACGATCTCGGGATTGGCCAGGGTGCTGACGTCGCCCACGTCGGTGAAGTTGGAGATCCCGGCGATGACCCGGCGCATGATCTTGCCGGAGCGGGTCTTGGGCATGTCGGGCACGATCCACACATGGGCGGGCCGGGCGATCTTGCCGATCTCCCGCTCGATGGCCGCGGTGACCCGCTGCCCGGTCTCCGGGCCCGGGCTCAGCCCCGGCTTGAGTGCGACGTACATCTCGACCGCGCGGCCGCGCACCTCGTCGACCGCGGGGACCGCCGCCGCCTCGGCCACCTCCTCGACCGTGAGCGCGGCCGACTCCAGCTCCTTGGTGCCGAGCCGGTGGCCGGCCACGTTGATCACGTCGTCGATCCGTCCGAGGATCCTGAAGTAGCCGTCGCTCGCCTCCACGGCTCCGTCGCCGCACAGGAACGGCCAGTCGTGCCAGTCCTTGCTCCCCGGATCGCGGCAGTACCTGCCGTAGTAGATGTCCACGAAGCGCTCGGGCTGGCCCCAGATCGTCTGCAGCACACCGGGCCAGGGGTTGCGGATGCAGATGTTGCCGGCCCGCCCGCTGCCGGCCGCCACCACGGCGCCGTCCTCGTCGTAGATCACCGGGAGGATGCCCAGCGCCCCGGGACCGCAGCTGCCCGGCTTCATCGGCTGCAGGGCGGGCAGGGTGGTGCCCAGGAAGCCGCCGGTCTCGGTCATCCACCAGGTGTCCACGACGACCGCCTGCCCCTTGCCCACCTCGTCGTGGTACCAGTGCCAGACCTCGGGCTCGATCGGCTCGCCCACGGTGGTCATCAGCTTGAACCGGTAGTCGTACCCGCGCGGTTCCTCGGGCCCGACCTTACGCAGCATCCGGATGGTGGTGGGAGCGGTGTGGAAGATGTTCACCCCCAGCCGCTCCGCGATCCGCCAGCAGCGGCCCGCGTCGGGGTAGGTCGGCACGCCCTCGTACAGCACGCTGGTCGTACCGAGCGCCAACGGGCCGTAGACGATGTACGAGTGGCCGGTGATCCAGCCGATGTCGGCGGCGCACCAGTAGGTGTCCTCGGGGTGGATGTCCAGGTGGTACCTGGCGGTGCCCGCGACGTAGCTAAGGTAGCCGCCGGTGGAGTGCTGGCAGCCCTTGGGGCGGCCGGTTGTCCCGCTGGTGTACATCAGGAACAGCGGTGCCTCGGCGGGCATGGACACCGGTGGGACGCTCCGGCCGTGGTAGCCGCCCAGGAGCTCGTCCACGAAGAAGTCACGGCCCAGCACCATGGGGGTACGCGACGAGTACCGCCCCGGATGCCGCCGCCACACCAGGACCTTCTCGATCTCCCGGCCGTACCTGCGGGCGGCCTCCACCGCCTCGTCCGCCTTGGCCTTGTGGTCGACCAGCGAGCCGCCCCGGTAGTAGCCGTCCATGGTCACCAGCACCCGGCTGGCCGAGTCGGCGATCCGGTCCCCGCACGCGGCGCCGCTGAACCCCCCGAACACCTCGGAGTGGATCACGCCCAGCCTGGCGCAGGCCAGCATCGCCACCGGCAGCTCGGGGACCATCGGCAGATGGAAGGTGACCCGGTCGCCGCTCTCCAGCCCGCAGAACTCGCGCAGCAGCGCGGCGAACTCGTTGACCCGCCGGTAGAGCTCCTGGTAGGTGACCGTCTCGGTGGCCTGGTCCTCCGGCTCCGGCACCCAGATGAGGGCGGCCCTGTTGCGGCCGGTGGGCAGATGCCGGTCGACGCAGTTGTAGCAGGCGTTCAGCATGCCGCCGGTGAACCACTTCCAGAACGGCGGGTCGCCGGTGTCCAGGACCGTGTGCCAGGGGGCGTCCCAACTGAGCAGCTCCGCGTACTCGGTGAAGCAGTCGGGGAAGTTCGCCTCGCCGAACCGCTCGATGATCCCGGGGTCGGCGGCGTTCGCCTGGGCGACGAACCCGGCCGGCGGCGGATAGGTGCGCTCCTCACGCCAGTGGACCGCGATCTGCGCCTCGGAGAGCCGGGGCCCCGTCTCCCGCGCCATGGCAATCGACCTCCCGCCGCGGCTCCCCCACCGCACCAACCGGGGCGGCGGGCGGGAGGGAACGGCCGCTGTTCCAAGGGCGGCCGGGCGCCGACACAGGCGCGGCCGCGCCGTGTTCGCGAGTTTCAGGATATCGCCGGGAGGCGTCTCACCATCGACGACGAGGGTGCCGTCCCGCTCCAGCGCCGCCGCGACACCGGCCGGTGGGCCCTGCCCGGCGGAGCCCGGGACATCGGCGAGACCGCCGCCGAATGCGCCGTGCACGAGTGCCAGGAGGAGACCGGCGTCCGCGCCGAGATCACCGGCTTCGGCGTCTACACCACCCCCGACCGCATGGTCGCCTACACCGACGGCGAGATCCGCCCGCAGTACGGGAACACCTGTACCGGCCGCCCCGGCGGCGGCGAGCCCACCGTCAACGACGAGGCCGACGGCGTCCGCTTCGTCCAGCCCGCCGACCTCGACGAGTACGACATCCACCCCGACATGCGCCGGCAGATCGGCGCCCACCCCGCCGGTGCCCACCCCCATCTCGGTTGATCAACAACCTGACGCGATGTCGGTGACGCCAACTACCCTGGTGGCCATGGACTGGCTCGATCGGGTGGCGAAGCTGAGACGGTGGACGAACAACGACGTCCGTGCTCCGCACAAGCCGTTGCTCCTGCTCTACGCACTCGGCGGCTACCAGCAGGACGCCGACGGCGAACTGCGCTACAGCGTGGTCGAGGAGGAGCTCAAGCGGCTGCTCGCCGAGTACGGACCGGCGCACCCGACGACCCCCGCCTACCCCTTCCACCACCTGGTCAGTGACGGCGTGTGGGAGGTCAGGACCGACCGGGGGCAGGGGAGTCCTGGAAGCGGCGTCCGGATCCTGCGCTCCAGCGGAGCCACCGGCAGGCTCGCCCCTGGCCTGCGGGCGGCGCTCGCCAACGAGCCGTCGCTGCTGGGCCGGCTGGTCAGGGTGCTGCTCGACACCCACTTCCCGCCGTCCTTGCACGTCGACCTGTGCGAAGCCGTCGGGCTCGACCTGGAACTCGCCGGGACCGGGACCGTGAACGGCGCCGATGTCACGGCCCGTCGGCAACGTGACCGGCGGATGCGTGAACTCATACTCACGGCCTACGAGTTCCAGTGCGCCTTCTGCGGCTACGACGGGATGATCGGCGCGAGTACGGTCGGACTGGAGGCCGCGCATGTGCGCTGGTGGTCGCACGACGGCCCCGACGAGGTCGACAACGGCCTGTGCCTGTGCTCACTGCACCACAAGCTCTTCGACAAGGGCGTCCTGGGTCTTGGCGACGACCACCGCATCCTGGTCTCCCAACGATTCGTCGGCCGCAGCGAGGCCAGCCGGCAGCACGTACTCGCTCTCACCGGCCGGCCGGTCATCGGCCCCCAGGCGGGCGCCCCACCGGTCGCGCGGCAGCATCGGCAGTGGCACGCTCGACAGGTCTTCCACGGCGAACCTCGCGTACCCGCCGGCCTTCGCGTGCAAGGTTCTTGATTCCCGGCAAGCCGCACCCCGGTCACGCGCGTCATGCACGGCTCCGGTTGCGCGCTACCGCTCGTAGACCACCTCGGGGAAGCGCGGCGACGGGCCGTCCAGGAGGTGGTCGTCGTGGCCGCGCAGCCAGCGGTCGAAGAACGACGCGACGTACGACCGGGTGGCCAGCACCGCGCGGTCCGGGCGGACGTCGCCGACGCTGTCGGTCAGCTTCTCCCCGCTGATCGCGCCCTGGCGGGCGAGCTGGGGCAGCAGGGACTGCGCGTCGGTGTAGGAGCTGTGGCGGGAGCCGGTGAGGGTCACGTCGGCGTGCCAGCCGGCGCTGTGCTGCCACAGGGCGTCCCAGCCGGGCTGCCGGTGGTAGCTGCCGGAGGCGGGGTCCTGGGTGCCCATGAGCAGGAAGGGCCGGGTCAGGCCGTCCTCGGCGACGGTGGACAGGTGGACTCCGGTGCCGTCCGGGCCGGGGAAGTGCAGCTGGCCGTCGAGGTTGACGCCGGCCTTGAGGCGCGGATCGTCGTGCATGGTCTGGAGGGCCGTGGAGCCGCCCCCGGAGTGGCCGACCATACCGATCCGGTCGAGGTCGAGGGAGGCGGCGAGGCCGGCCGGCAGCTGCTTGTCGTGGCGCAGCCCGGCGAGCTGGTCCAGGACGAAGCGGGTGTCGTCGACCCGGCTCTGCAGCATCTTGCGCAGGAGGGCGCCGGGGTCGAGGCCGGGCTGGGCCCACAGCGCGGGGAGGACGGAGGTGGCGAGGTCCCCGTCGGGGAAGGCGACCTCGGAGGCGTCGTAGGTGTGGTCGACGGTGACGACGACGTAGCCGCGCGAGGCGAGGTCCTCCACCAGGCCGGTGCCCCAGGTGCGCGGGTCGCCGAAGCCCGCCGAGTACAGCACGACGGGCCGCTTGCCGCCGGGGAGGGCGGGCGCGTCGGCGCGGGCGTGGGTGCGGATGCCTGCCCAGTCGGTGCGGCCGGGCTCGAAGACGTAGTCGCTCTGGCCGGCGCTCCCGGCACTGCCGAAGTGGTCGGCGGCGGCGGGGACCATGTACGGCGCGCGGTCGCCGCCGGTGGCGGGCCGGGTGGTCGGGTACCAGAAGCTGACCATCAGCTTGCGGTGCTGCCCGGGCTTCCAGGGGTCGTCCCGGCGGTCGTCCGTGAGCTGCAGGGACGTCGTGCCGACCGGGTACGGCCCGGTGGGCTGCGGCAGCCAGGCCCTGGCCTGCTGCTCGGTGCCCCGCCCCGGCGCCGCCACCGCGCCCGGTGCGCCGACCACGCCCAACGTCGCCGTCGCCGCCAGCAGCACCGCCGCCACGGCCCGTCCTCGCCTGCTCATCGCCGTTCCCCCTCGTCCGGTTCCGTCTTCGCCTTCAACACGGGCGACGGTACGGGCGAGGAGAAGCGGAAACCGTCAAACCGGGGTGCCAAGTCCTCTGTAGTACCCCGGTATGACGGCGTTCGGCGCTACAGGTACTTCTTCAGCTTCCGCCGCGCCGGCGAGCGCTTGTGCACCTCGTCCGGCCCGGCGGCCAGGCGCGGCGTGCGTGCGGTTGCCGGCCCACAGCTGGGCGAGCGGGGTGTCCTGGCTGACGCCGGCCGCGCCGTGGACCTGGACGGCCTTGTCGAGGATCCACTCGACGCTGATCGGGGTGGCGGTCTCGATGGCCCGGATCTCGGTGTGCGCGCCGCGGTTGCCGACGGTGTCCATCAGTGGGCGCTCTTGAGCACGAGCAGCCGCAACCGCTCGATTCGGACCCGGGATTCGGCGATCCAGTCCCGCACCACGCCCTGCCCGGTGAGCGGCCGACCGAACGCCGAGCGCTCGGCGGACCGGCGGTACATCAGCTCCAGCGCGTGTCATCGGGCAGGCCGAGACCGAGCCGTACCGCTCGTTCGACCGGCGAGTAGGCTCCGTCGGCGCGGTCGAGGTCGAGGAGGCCGGCCGGTTCCAGCGGAGGCTGGGCGATGAACCTGGCCTGGGTGCCGCGGTTGGGCTGGGCGGCGTGGATCAGGAACGGGTGGCAGAGGTAGACGTCGCCGGCCCGGCCGGTGGCCAGGGCGAGCGGCCGGTCGGGGGCGTCCAGGCGGCCTTCGGCGTCCATCGCCCCGCAGAGGGCGAAGAGGTCGGCCCCGGGCTCGCCCGAGGGCTCCAGGAACCGCGGTACGTCCAGGTGCGAGCCGACCTTGATCCGGGTCGGCCCGTGGTCGGCGTCGACGTCGGAGAACAGGAACAGCATCAGCAGCGCCCGTCCGCGGGAACGCAGGTTGAGCCGGAATCCGCTCTCCCCCTCGGGAATGTAGCCCGCGTCCATGTGCCATCCGGTGTCGCCGGGGTCGGCGGGGTGCGGGAAGCGGATGGGGAAAGTGCCCAGGCCCGCACGCGGCACCCACCGTCCCGCACCGACCAGTTGGTCGAAGGCGGCGTGCAGGCGCTCCGTCGTGGCTGCCCGCCGGAACGGCTCGTCCGCGTAGCCGTCGAGCCTGACCACCGGCTCGGTCCAGGTGTCCGGGTCGTCCGGGTCGAGTCCCGTCTCGCGCCAGAGGAACGCCCGGCACTCCTCGGCCACCGAGCGGGGGAACGCCTCCGGGAGGTGGACGAAGCCGTCCGTGACGAACCGCTCGATCTGATCCGATGTCAGCACTTCCTGCATGGCGGCGATTCTCGACCGAACCCCGGGAATGGGCAACCGAATTACGGCGGCCGCTTCCGCCGTCGGTCGGGAGCGGCGAGCGGTGTCGAAAGGCTCGTGCCTCGATTCGGCGCCGGAGAACGCAGACTGGCGTCAATTACCGTGTCGAACAACGATGTTACGGTTCGGCGGCTCGCTCACCCCCGCCGAAGGAGCGTTGTCCGGCGCGCGCTGACCGTGTTACGGTTCCACCGAGCCCCGTATGGGCCTACGCATGGAGGTAGCGGCTACTCAGCCACCACAGAGACCGGCACGGTCCGTCTCTCGCAGCTCTGTCAACCCCTGACCTGGGGATTGCTGCGCCTCCTCTCAACTCATCGCGTAGGTATGCGGGGTGTTTCCGTGTCGTTTTCCTGTGGCGTCCTCGGTGCCGCCCTCCCATCCATGGAATCGACACCGAAAGGCAGCACATGGACAGGGAACAGGCCGAGACCTGGGCCGGCTTCGACGTCAACGATTTCCAGCGCCGGATCATCGCCGAATTCCGGGCGAACGACGGGAAGTTGAGCGGCATGTTCGAGGGCTGGTCGTTGGCCGTACTGACGACCACCGGCGCCAGGAGCGGACTGCGCCGGGAGAGCATCCTGGGCTATCTCGAATTCGACGGGAACGGTGTCGTCGTCGCATCCGCGAACGGTTCGGACCGGCATCCCGGGTGGTTCCACAACATCCGGAAGAACCCGGTCGTGACGGTCGAGACCGGCACCGAGACCTATCAGGCGATCGCCGCCATTCCACCGGGCCAGGAGCGGGACCGGCTCTTCGAGCGCGTGCTCGCCGAAGCCCCGGGGTACGCCGAGCACCAGGCGAGGACGGTCCGGGAGATCCCGGTCGTGGTGCTGCACCGGATCGACCCCAGGGCCGGCGAGGAGCGGGTCAAGGGTATGGGCGACTGGATCGTCGAGGTGCACGACTGGCTGCGCGGGGAGCTCCGGTCACTGCTCGCCCAGGTGGATCGGGTGATCGAGGGGAACGCCGGCACCGTCGAGCGGACGCCGCCGGATCTCGGCCGGCAACTGCGCACCCACTGCCTCGAGTTCTGCGGGGCACTGAAGAAGCACCACGGCGGGGAGGACATGGCCGTGTTCCCGATGCTGGCCGCGCGGTTCCCCGCGCTCGCCCCGGCGCTGTCGCGGCTCGGCGAGGAGCACAAGGTGGTGGCCCGGCTGCAGGAGGAGATCCGGGAACTCGTCGACGGCTTCGTCCCGGGCGAGAGCGACCCCGTCCGGCTGCGCGCCGAGCTGGAACTGCTGGTGACCCGGCTGGAGTCCCACTTCCGGTACGAGGAGCAGACGGTCGTGACCGCGCTCAACGCGACCGCCCCGGCTCCGGCGTTCGGCTGATCCCACGTGGCGGAGGGGGGCTTCCGGCACAGGAAGTCCCCTCCGTCGCCCGGTGGTTCCCGGAGCCTTCGCCGCGACGGGACGGCCGCCGGCGGCGGCTCACACCTCCGCGGGCAGCTTGCCGATCAGCCAGCGCACACTGTTGTCGCCGCCGAGGTTCGGGAAGTGCACCATCGCCTTGTCGCACAGCTCGATGAGGTGGTCCTTCTTCCCGGTGTCCGGCAGGTCGTAGTACTCGAACGTGGGGCCCGCGTTGTGCTCGCCCTTGTACGGCCCCGCCGTGATCTGAGTGGCGACCATCAGCTCCGCGATCGACACCAGGATGCCCTGCATGACCGACATGAAGGTGCGCTCGTAGTGGTAACGCGGGCTCCGCTGACCGGGCCGCACGTCCTTCCACGAGGTCAGGTAGATCACGTCCAGCATGTGCAGCACATAGCAGTACACCGCGCAGAAGAGGTCGTTGATCGCGCTGACCGCCCGGTCGGCCTCGTACTGTCCGGACCAAGGGTCGGTGGGCAGCGTCCAGACGGCGCCCAGGGGTTCGATGCCGTCGGCGATCCGCTTGAACTTGGTGTAGTGCGGCAGCTCGTCCAGGCCCGGGATGGGCTTGAGCGGGTCGATCGGCACCGAGGGCTTGTCGGGGTCGATGCCCTCGCCCTGCTCCACGATGATCTTCAGTGCGTCCTGGGCGCTCTTCAGGTCGTGGATCAGGACCGGCTCGCCGCCGCCGTCCTTGTTCCAGTACGCGGCGACGTACTGGAGCTCCGGCTTGTTCTTCGCCCACAGGCCCGGCTTCGGCGCCTCCTGGTCGAGCTTGACGAGTCCCTTGCCCACGGCCCGGTAGAACTCGCCGATGGTGGCGTACTGCCCCTTGGGCGGCTTGCCCTCGCCCTTCCCCGGCCTGGGCCGCTCGAACTCCATGAAGACGTTCCGCACCAGGTCCCGGTCGCACGGGCCGAGGTGCAGTTCGAGCTTGGGGTACCGGTGCAGCATGTCCGAGGGGTAGAAGGGCACGAAGTCCGGTTCACAGAAGGTGATCTCGTCGCCGCGCCCGAGTGCCACCAGGAGGTTGCGGACCAGGCACAGGTGGAGCATCTCCTCCACCACGACGCTGCGGATCAGCCGGAACGCGCCCATGCCCGGGTTCCACTGGGAGTAGCCGCGCGTACCGATCGAGAAGGCCGCGTAGAGGTACATGGGGATGGTGGACATCTCCAGGTACGCGGCCTGCTTGAGGTGGTTGACCAGCTCGTCCAGCGTGCCGATCTCGATCTCGGCGTTGATCGGCGCCTTGGTGAGGATGAGGGGTTGGGTCGTCTGCCGTGGGGCGGTGGTGATGGTCACACGGTCTCCTCGGGTCCGGGGTGGTGGGGAGCTTGGCAGGGCAGGAGCCAGCCGACGGCGGCCCAGGTCTTCAGCAGGCGCTCGGCCTCGGTCCGGGCCAGGTCGGCCGCCGCGGCGGCCGTCGGGACGGGGACGCCTTCGAGCAGCGCGGACAGGAAGCGGTGGGCCCCGGAGGCGAGTTCGGTGGTGGTGACGACGAAGTCCCGGCGCGACACCGCGAGCCGTACCGTTCCCGGCCGGGGGGCTTCGGCCGGCCGTCCCCTGCGGACGGAGGCGACGTAGGAGTGCACCGGTGCGCACAGTGTCAGCACCCGCAGACACGGCGCCGGCCGGACCGTCCCGTCGGCGAACGTCCTTGCCCCTTGGCCGGGTTGCAGGTGCTCGATGCCCGGGCCGTCGTACACCTCGGCGAACACCCGCTCGTAGTGGGCGAGGTCGATGAGCACGTCGATCCACGCCTCGCGCAGCCGAGGCGGCCGGTCCCGGTCGGGGCGGTGGGCGGCGAGATGGGCGGTGAACCGCCGGTTGAGCTCGGACAGTGTGTGCGAACGGGAGGGGCAGGCGTCCAGGTAGTCCAGGGCGAACTCGTCGAACAGCTCCTGGCCCAGCAGCGCCCGCAGGCCCGGGTGGAGCCCGCGCATCGCCTCCAGCAGCCGCAGCCGGTAGCCGCGGCGGTAGACCTCCAGACGCTGCGCGGCACTCAACCGGGCTGAGGCGGTGAGCAGTTCACCGGCCTCGGCCCCGGGCCCGTGCGGGGCGAGGATGGCGTGCTGGAAGCGGCGCTGCGCCTCGGCCAGGCCGGTCGCGCTAGCCACGGCCCACCGGCACGGCGGCCTCGGCGACATGGTCGCGGGCCTTGTGCAGCTCGGCGAGCAGCTCGGGGAAGGGCGGGATGCGCTCGTCCCATTCCAGGAGGGTGGGCACCGGACCGGTCAGGGCGGTGGCCAGCCGGTAGAGCTCCCAGACCGGTTCGGCCACCGGTCGGTCGTGGGTGTCCACGATGTGGGTGCCCAGGTGGGTGTGGCCGGCCAGGTGCATCTGCACGACCCGTTCGGCGGGCAGTGCCCGCAGGTACTCCTCGGGGTCGAAGTCGTGGTTCACGGCGGAGACGTAGACGTTGTTGACGTCCAGCAGCAGTCCGCAGCCGGAGTCCTCGGCCAGGCGGGAGACGAACTCCCACTCGGGCATGGCCGCGCCCGTGAACGTCGCGTAGGTGCTGGGGTTCTCCAGGACCAACTGCCGTTCCAGTACGTCCTGGACGGTGCGGACCCGGCGCACCAGGTGGGCCAGCGACTCCTCGGTGAACGGCACCGGCAGCAGGTCGTGGGTGTTGATCCCGGCCGTCCCGGTCCAGCAGACGTGGTCGGAGACCCAGCGCGCCCCGGTGGCGTCGGCCAGGCGGCGCAGCCGGTCGAGGTAGCCGAGGTCCAGCGGATCGGTGCTGCCGATCGACAGGGAGACGCCGTGCATCACGATCGGGTACCGCTCGGCGATCCGGTCGAGGGCGTGGCGCGGGTAGCCGGCGGAGTCCGTGAAGTTCTCGGAGATGATCTCGAACCACTCCACCTCCGGCCAGGACTCCAGGATGTGGGCCAGGTGCTGGAAGCGCAGTCCGAGGCCGAGGCCGAGCCCGGAGGTTCTCGGGAGCGTGCCGCGAGGTGCCGCGCCCGCGGTACGGCTCACGGTCACGAGCCGGTGCCGGGTTCGATACCGCGCGGCTTCTCGTAGGCCGGGACGAGGTCGTCGGGGTAGCCCTCGCCCGGTGCGGGGCCGAAGGGGACGCCCGCCTCGTACATGCGGTGTTCGAAGATCTTGCGGGCGCGCTTCCAGACGCTGGTGCCCCGGTAGGGGCCGGCCGCGTGCACCCGGCTCTCGTTGATCGGGCTGGCGCAGCTGCCGTTCCACCGGCAGTCCTGGTCGCCCGGCTTGGCCTGCTCCGCGTCGGATCCGGAGTAGCCGCAACCTCCCTGCGCACGGCACTCGTTGGCGCCGTGGCAGATGTGCTGGACGGTCGCGCACTCCCCCATGCCCGCCATCAGCCCCGAGCCGTCGCGGCCGTGGCCCACACAGGAGTTGAGCCCCATGCAGACATGGAGCTCGACGGCGGCCTGCAGCTCCTTCGGCTCGGTCCGGGCGGGTCCGGCCTCCTCGACCCTGTCGTGCCGCCGCCTGCCGAGGTCGCCGCCGAGGATCAGCGGCCTGAGCTCCTCCCGGTTGGCCAGTCTTCCTTCGAAGTAGCCGTCGACCTGGCCGTCTCCGTGCGGTTTGGGACTCATGGCCCGTTCTCCTCTCCGTGTTCTGCCAAAAGACTGTGCGTAGACGATCTGGTCAGGCGGGCCACGCCCCCTTGCGCCTGCCGTCCGACCGGGCGGCAGTACCCGGCCGGCGGCAGCGCGGTACAGCGCGGGTGAGCGGAATCCGCCGGGTCGAAGCGGTGCCGGCGGCGTCCGGCCGGAGGCACCGGCGGTGCGGCACTCAGCCGTTGGGGGTGCTCGCGCCCTCGGTGCACAGGACCCGGAGGGTGAGGTTCGCGGGCCTGTGCGCGCCCTTGGCACCCTCGGGCGGGCAGTCGTACTTACGCACGGAGACGATCCAGCCGGTGGCGGCGTCGTTGGGACGGCTCTCCAGCACGTCGGTCGACTGCCAGTCAAGTCTGCGGTTCTCACCGGGAGTCACGCTGAATCCGCCGCCGTAGACGTTCTCCTCGGGCGGGCACAGCAGCTCGTGGGGCTTACCGTCCGCACCACCCTGGATGACCTCACCGGTCACTACGCGTGGCGGTTGTGTGAGCTGGCGCGGAGTGGCCGCCGCGCCGCCGCTCGTGGCGGCGAGGACCACGGCGCTCGCCGCGACGGCCATGGCAATCCTGATCTTGCTGAACACGCGTCACTCCTGTCGTCGGGTGGGGGTTGCGGCCATTTCAGCACGGCGCTGATGACCCGCCAGAGCGACACGCGAAGCGGCACGCCCCGTCAACCGATCGTTCGGTTCCTGGGGTGTCTTCACACGAACGACTACGGAGAGTGCTCTACTGACTGCGAACTGCTGTCCCCCGTGCGGCCTCCTGGCCGACGGGAGCGGACGCATCGGCTCATGAGGAGTTCCATGTCACGCAGAAGACTGATGGGTACGTTGGCGGCCGGCGCCATCGCGATCACCCTGTCCACGACCACCGTCCTGACCTCACCGGCCTGCGCCAGCATGGACCGCTCTGCCGGCTTCCATTCGCCGCAGATCACCGACGAACAGGTGAGGGCCGAGGTGCGGCCCGAGGAGGCGGCCGCGTTCGGTCAGAGGACCGCCGAGACGATGGCCAGGAACCGGATCGGCCTGCGCGCCGTCGAGACCGGCTATCCGCAGACCACCCGCACGAACAGCTTCAACGCGCTGACGGCCTCACAGGCGGACGCGAACAAGAACTTCGATCCCGCGCTGTTCGGGAAGTTCACGGACTACTTCTCCTCCCCCGACTACGGGGACCACATCGCACTGCTGCCCACCGGAAAGGTCCTCGTCTTCTCCTTCGAGAGCGTCGAGGACAACCCGAACAAGGAGCCGGCGCCGACCCAGGTGATCGGCAAGCAGAACGCCGGTCGCGCCTATCTCTGGGACCCCTCCAAGGGGACCGGCCTGAACTCCTTCACGGCCGTCCCGCCGCCGGTCATCGACATGCCGGACGGCCTGGACGAGCCTCGCCCCGCGCCGTTCTTCTGCGCCGGCCACTCCTACCTGCCCAACGGCATGGTCGGCATCTTCGGCGGCAACCTCGGCGGCAACCACGGGACCGGCGCCAAGCTGGCCCTGGTCTTCGACCCGTGGACCGAGACCTGGCACCAGGAACAGGACATGTCGGTCGGCCGCTGGTACCCGTCCGTGGTCACCGGCGCCGACGGCCGGCAGACCATCATGTCCGGCCAGTCCGAGCTGGGCTGGTCCAAGACCGCGACCCCGATCGTCGAACGCTTCCCGGCCAAGGGCACCGGCGTGTTCTTCGACAAGAACAAGGCCCCCGACGGCGTCGCGCTGGACCGGTGGAAGGTGGACGCCCCGTTCCGTCCCGACTATCCGCACCTGTTCTCGCTGAACGACGGCAGGATCTACGGTCTGGGCCGGGACGCCGACCAGCAGTTCGTCTTCGATCCCGTCGCGGAGACCCGCACCTCGCTGGCGAACCGCCCCGACGAGGTCATGCGCAACTACGGCTCCGCCGTCGCCCTCCCCAACGGCACCAGCGGCCCGGATTCGGTGCTGGTGCTCGGCGGCGACCGCAACAACGAGAAGACCTACCGCTTCTCCTCCACCGACGGCACATGGCGCGAGGACACCCCGCGGCACTTCGGCCGCACCCAGGACGACACGCTCATCTTCCCCAACGGCAACCTGTTCACCGTCAACGGCGCCTACGACATCCGGGACTACGGCAACGGCGAGCTCAACCCCAACGCCGACCCGAAGTACCGCCAGACCGAACTGCGGGACGCCAACGGCAACTGGACCCTCGGCCCGGTCCAGCGGCTGCCGCGCGGATACCACTCCAACGCCGTCATCCTGCCCGACGGCCGCGTCATGGTCACCGGTGACGAGCTCCAGCAGATCGCCAACAACCCGAACATCAAGTCCGGCCTCAACGGCACCATCGAGATCTACGAGCCTCCGTACCTGCACCAGGGCAACCGCCCCAGCCTTCGCACCGCGCCGACCTCGCCGCTGAACTACGGCACGTCCTTCCGGGTCAACACCGACACCCCCGCCGACGTCACCCGCGCCGTCCTGGTCGCGCCCATCACCTCCACGCACTCGGTGGACACCAGCCAGCGCCGCCTGGAACTGAAGGTCACCAGCCGGGCGGGCAGCCAGCTGGTGCTCCAGACCCCGGCCTCGGCCAAGGACGCCCCTCCCGGCTACTACATGCTCTTCCTGCTCAACGACGCAGGTGTGCCCAGTGTGGCCAAGTGGGTCCAGCTGAACCCGAACGCCTGACCCGACCCCCAGACCCCCCGGGTGGCCGGACCGCGGGCCGACGGCCGCGCGGTTCCCACCCGGGGTTTTCCCATTCACCGGAGACGACGAACGGATCGACCGATGGCAGTTGACCTGACTCTGCGTCAGGACACCGAAATCCAGGGCGACATCATCGCCGGATTCAAGAAAGACCATGTGACCCTGCTGCTCCTCCAGTTCGGTGAAGCCCAGGCGGCCCGGACCTGGCTGGAGAAGATCACCCCCAGGATCGCCACCACCCAGCAGGTCGCCACCTTCAACGGGGCCTTCAGCGACGCCCGCAAGTCCTCGGGCGGCGACGACCCGGCGACGCTCAAGGCCACCTGGCTGAGCCTCAGCTTCACCTACCAGGGCCTGCAGTTCATCACCGGGCAGAGCGACCTGCTGAAGGCCGAGATGAAGCCGGGCGACACGCTGGAGGCGTTCGTCCAGGGGCCCTCCGACTCGGGGCGGGCGATCGCCCTCGGCGACACCGATGAGAACGACCCCAAGCACTGGGTGTTCGGCTGCAGCACCAAGCCCGTCGTCCACGCGGTGCTGACCGTCGCCTCCGACACCGCGGACGGCCTCAGGGGCGCGGTGGACGAGCAGAAGCTGGCCGCCAACCAGGCCGGCGGGGTCATCGTCTTCGAGCAGGAGGGCGCGGCCCTGCCGGGCGACAAGAAGGGCAAGGAGCACTTCGGCTTCAAGGACGGGGTCAGCGAGCCGGGCGTCGAGGGCTTCGACGAGCCGGACCCCGGCAGGACCGAGAACGCCGCGGGCCGCACGGTGCACTTCTCCAAGGACCACCCCGGCACCCGCCTCATCCCGGCCGGCGAGTTCGTCGTCGGCAAGCCGCTCGTCCCCGAGCACTCGCCCCAGACCGCCGCCAGCGACACCGTGCCCGCCTGGATGCACAACGGCTCGTTCCACGTGGTGCGCCGTCTGGAGCAGGACGTCGCCGGCTGGTGGGCCCAGGTGGACACCCAGCTGCGGCGGCTGAAGGACCTCAAGGCCGTGCCGGAGGACACCAGGCGGGACTGGTTCGCCGCCCGGCTGGTGGGCCGCTGGCGCAACGGTGCCCCGGTGTGCAAGTTCCCCGACCAGCAGCCCAGCACCCCGGGCGCCGGCTCGGACAACGACTTCAGGTACAAGGGGGACCCGGACGACCCGGACGGCCTGATCACCCCGCTCTTCTCCCACCTGCGCAAGACCAACCCCCGCGCCGGTCTCGACGCCGAGGGCGAGGTCGAGGAGCGGTTCATCGACGCCCGCCGGATCATGCGCCGCGGCGCCCCCTACGGACAGCCCTTCGACCCCACGAGCGAGGACCCCAAGAACGGCCCCGACGGCGATCGGGGTCTGCTCTTCGTCTGCTACCAGTCCGACCTGGTCGCCCAGTTCGAGTTCATCCAGGTCAACTGGATCAACGACCCCGACTTCCCGCCCGGCCGGGCCAACCACCCCGGTCCCGACCCGCTGGTCAGCGGCCAGCTCGCCACCGTCAACGACGGCCGGGTCAGCTGGGAGGGCAGGAACCCGGCCGGTGAGCGGCAGACCAGCACCCTGGACTTCAGGCCGTTCGTCCACACCCGTGGCGCGCTCTACTGCTTCACCCCCTCCATCACCACCCTGCGCAGGCTGGCCCAGAACCGCCTCACCGGCGAGTTCACGGAGACCACGCAGCCGGTCGTCACGCCGCAGCCGGTGGTGACGCAGAACCTTCCGGTGGACGCCGTCCTGCCGCTGCCCGACGTCGAGGGCGGCTACTGGACCTTCCAGCAGGGCACCATCCGCCTGATCAGCACCGGCTCCCAGCTCGGCCCGCTCACCACCGGTGAGGTGACCGACCGCACCGGGGTCGTGGTCAAGACCGTCGGGCCGTACTCCAGCTGGCCCGCGCTGAAGGGCGTCACCCAGATCGACACCATCCTGCCCGTGCCCTTCGAGCAGCGGACCGGCGGGAAGAGCAGCTACTGGGTCTTCCACACCGTGGGCGGGCAGCAGGTCTACCGCTTCATCACGCTCGCCGCCGCCGAACCGTACACCTCCCAGGTGGTCACCGAGGACCGGCCGGTGAGCAAGTGGAACTCCCTCGCCGCGGCTCCCCCGGTCACCCGGGTGGACGCCTTCCTGCCGGTCCCCGACATGCGGCCGTCCGGCGACGGCACGTACTGGTACTGGGTGTTCCACACCACCGAGGTGGGCCAGCGCTACCGCCTGATGTCCATCGGCCGCTCCGGTCAGGCCTACCCCGACCGGCTGCAGCGGGACGACCGGCAGCTCAGTCAGTGGCAGTCGCTCAAGGGCGTCACCCGGGTCGACGCCTTCCTGCCCGTCACCGGCATGGACGACCCGAGCGGCGGCATGCACTGGTACTGGGTGTTCAACCAGGACAAGTACCGGGTCATCATGGTCGACCACGGCGGCAACCACCCGGACTACCTGGTGCGGCAGGACCGCCCGACCGCCGTCTGGTGCCGCCAGCCGTAACCCGCTCCGCCCGCCCGGCCCCGCTCGGGCACCCAGCCCCGAGCGGGGCCGGGCGGGCCCTCGGCACCACCCACGCCCGGGCGGCCGCGACCGGAGGGCGTCAACGCGCGCTCCTGCGGCCCCGGTTGCCGATCACCCGATCAGGTCGGACGGGGATATCCTCTGCCCCAGGTCGGCTCGGGCAAGGGGCCCGGCCGTAGTTTGGGGGTTGGCGTGGTCGCCGGTCGTGTGGTGCGGTTCGACAGTGCGCGAGGTTACGGGTTCATCGCTCCGGGCCATGGCGGGGAGGACGTGTTCCTGCATGTGAACGACCTGCTGATCCCCGAGTCCCAGGTGCGCCCCGGGCTGGCCGTCGAGTTCGAGATCGAGGACGGTGACCGCGGGCTCAAGGCCTCGTCCGTCCGCCTCGCCGCGGGGGCCGCCCACAAGCCGTCGTCCCTCCCGGCACCCGACAGCCGGGTTCCCACGGCCCGTGCCGCCGGGCAGGCGGACGACGACTGTCTGTGCGACGTGCTCAGCGCCGACGAGTTCCACCGCGAGATCACCGAGGTCCTGCTGGAGGCGGCCGGGACGCTGACCGGGGAGCAGATCCTCCAGGTCCGCCGGGCGCTGCTGCGGTTCGCCGGGGACCACGGCTGGATCGAGAGCTGACCGAGAGCGGCGCCGGCGCGGCCGACCGGGCCGCGCCGGACTCACAGACAGCGCACCCGGTGACGGACGCTGCCCACCAGGCGACCGGCCCGCCAGGCTGCACCGTGCCACCAACTCCCGGACCGCTCCGGCGAGATGGCCTCGGGAAGGCGCCGTGCGATCCGGTACCAGGCACGAAGTGCCGACCGGGTGCTCGCGGGCGGCAGGCCGTGGGCACGGAAGTCGCGCATCAGCCGGGGGTCGGCCCTGCCGTAGCCGTAGGCCTGGCGGGCGGCCTGCCAGAGCTGTTCGCGCACGCGGTAGCGCATCACCGCGTCCGGTGCGAACACCAGGGCGTACGAGGCGAGTTGGGCCCGCCAGCAGAACTCGACGTCGTCACCGCCGCCCGCGTACCCCTCGTTGAAGCCGCCGAGGGCGCGCAGCACCTCGGTCCGCACACCGAGGGTGGCGCCCACCGCGTACGGCAGGTAGCCCATCATCTCGGGGAGCCGGTCGCGGGGCTGCGGCCTGCGCCAGGAGCAGGCCTGCCGGTTGTGGACGGCGAAGTACTCCGGGTACCCGCCGACCAGGTCGGCGGTGCGGGAGGCCTGGGCCATCGCCCGCAGCCAGCCGGGGGTCGCGGCGTCGTCCGCGTCGCAGAAGACCAGGAAGTCACCCCGGGCGGCGGCCGCTCCGACATTGCGGGCATGGTTGATGCCCTTGCGCGCGAAGGCGTCCACCACCCTCAGTTCCGGCAGCTCGGGCCTCCACTCCCGGGCCGCGTCGGCCGTACCGTCGGCGGAGCCGTTGTCCGCCACGACGACCTCCCACGCCCCCGGGTACTCCTGCCGGCTCAGCGCCTCCAGCTGGCCGGGCAGCACCAGCGCGGCATCACGGGCCGGGATCACGACGCTGACCAGCTCCGGCATGGGCCGAAGCGTCCCCTGGGCGGCGGTGCTCACCCGTTCCTCCTCAGCTGCGGCGGCGACCGCGGTCCGCGAGCGGTCCGGGCTTCCCGGAGTACCCGTCGATGCGTGGGCGCGAGCCGGGCGACCTACCGGCGGCTCTCGTGCCCCAAGTCGCCCAGTGACCGCGCACCTTGCCGTTCCGGTCGTCGACGGCGACGCGCGGCGGTCCGAGGAGCGGGCACGGCGGACGGGGGCGGGCACGGCGGACGGGCGCGGGCACGGCGGACGGGCGCGGGCACGGCGGACGGGCGCGGAGCCGGTCGGTGACCGCCGGCCGTTCGCAGACCGCCGGGTGTGCTCCGGTCTGCGTCAGCCGGCCGGGAAGTCGAAGGTGTAACCCTGCTCGACCAGCCACGGGAGCAGCTGGGACAGCGCGGCCACCGTCTCGCTGCGGTCGCCGCCGCCGTCGTGCATCAGGATGATGCCGCCCGGGTGCAGCTCGCGCTGCGCGGTGGCGACGATCTCCGCGACCCCGGGCTTCGCCCAGTCGCGGGTGTCGACCGTCCATCCGAGCGGGCGCAGACCGGCCTGCACGGCGATCTGGCGGTTCTGGGCGGTGAAGTCACCGCCGGGGGCGCGGAACCACGAGACCTCGGCGCCCGGGCCGCCGGCCTTGAGGATCATGTCCTTGGCCGCGTCGATCTCGTAGACCTGCTGGTCCTGCGGGAGGGTGTGCATCGGCTGCGGGTGGTGCACGGTGTGGTCGCACAGGCGGTGGCCCTCGGCCAGGATGCGCTGGACCGCCTTCGGGTTCGCGGTGGCCTGGGGGCCGATCTCGCAGAACGTCGCCTTGGCGTGGTAGCGCTGCAGCAGGTCGAGGATCGCGTCGGTGGCCGGGCCGGGGCCGTCGTCGAAGGTGAGCGCGACCGTCTTGCCCCCGCCGCCGGCGGTGGCGGTGTGGTAGACGATCGACGAGCCCGGGGCGTCCGGTACGGGCTGCGGCGCTGCGGGGGCGGGCGCGGCGGGTTTGGCGGCGGCCGGCGCGGGCGCGGCGGGCTTGCCGGGGGCGGCTGGCGCGGGCACGGCGGGGGCCGGCGCAGGCACGGCGGTCCCTGTGGTGGGGGCCGTGGTGGGGGCGGCGTGCTTGGTGGAGAGGGCGACGGGTGCGGCACCCGTCACAGCGGCCGGCGCGCCGTGGCCGGGTGTCTGCCCGGTGGTGGCGCCGGGGGCGGCGGGGCTCGCAGGCGCGGCTGCGGAGGCGGCGGCGCCGGGCGGCGCCGTACCGGGGGTACCGGCGCCGGGCGGTACTGCTCCGGGGGACGGCTGCGCGGGCGCCGGCGTGGTGGCGCTGACCCGCACGCTCGGGCTCCCGGCCGCGGCGGCGGCGCTACCGCTCGTAGCGGCGCCGTACGAGGTCGCGCCGCACGCGCAGGCGAGCGCGAGCGGAAGGACGGCGGCGCATCCTGCTGCGGCCCGGCGAAGAATCGTGCGGGTGGTGGCCTGCTCCGGCATGGCTGTTGCTCCTGGGGTCGTACAGAGGCCCGGCATGCCACCGGGCTTCCTTTCGACAATGGCCGCCGGTCGCACGCTTCCAAAGCGTTCGCGGCTTCTTGAGACCGTTCTCACGTCCGACGGACAGGCGGGGTGAGGGGCCAGGACAGCGCTCTCAGCGGCGGTGCCGGGCGGCTGCCGGGCGCCAGTCGCGATCCGACGCCGACGACCCGCGAGACCCGTGCGCCGCACCACCCCCGCCCCCGCGGAACGGCGGTCGTCCCGCTTCCCGCGATCACACCCATGGACACCCGATCGGCCCGAGGCCGGCTCCCGCCTCAGCGGGAGCGGATCCGCCATTCGATGATCCCGGCCGGCCGGAAGGGCTTCCGATCAACCGTCAACCGTGCTCCACCGCGGCGGAGTCGGACCTGCGTCGCCCGCGGTCGACCATGCGTCGTGGGCGACCGGAGCAGTTCATCCACCGCGGCCACGGCCGGTGCGCCTCCCGGCCGAGAACGCCTCGTACCGTGGGCTCCCTCCCCTCGAACCGGCTTGCGCGGCCCGCTTTTCGGTTTATAGTGGCTGAGGTTTTCATTGGGCACCTCGTTCGGTGAGGCGTCTTCACGGACACAGGCCACTGATCCCACCCGTCGAGAGACGCTCCGGATCAGGACAGGTCTCCCCGACCTAAGGGGTGACCCCAAGTGGCTTCCGGCCCGCGGGCCGGATTACGCCGTGGAGTGCCAAAGCTCTGACGAGTTGGGGTGAGCCGGCGGCTTCCGTGCGCGTCGGTGAGCTCCTTGCCGTGTCGTTCAGGCGCCGTCGTGCGCCTCGGCCGGGAGGAGGCGAGAGACATGGAATGCAGTAGTACGGGCCGTATCCGGCCCCGCGCCCGCCTGTCCTCGCTTCGTACCGGCACGCGCTGACACTCCTCACGGCTGACTCCGACGCCAGCGATCCGCCCGCACCCGGGTGCGGTCGCCCGGCCTGCCGTGGGTCCGCCCCCGCGTGCCCTCCAGCCTTTGCCCCTGGAGGTTGCCATGACCACCCTGATGATCGGCCGCACCGTGCACGGCCCCGCCGCCACGTCCCGGCCCACCGGTATCCACCTCGGCCGCCGGGCCGCACACCTGCTGCGAGGCCTTCGCCTCCGGAGGACCGGCGCCGCGGCCCACACCGCCCCGCTCGTGCCGATGGCTCCGGCCGACTGCCGTGCCCGCGGATACCTGCGGCTGACCCTGCAGGACGGCACGCCGCGGCTGTACCTCCTCGACCACCGCGACTTCGCGGCCACCACCTCGCCCGAGGTGGCCTATGACGCCCGGGTGCACACCGCCTACCAGCTACTCCTCCAGGGCCACCGCCCCGAGGAGATCGCCGAGCGGCTCGCTCTGCCCGCGGCGGCCGCCCAGCGGATCGCCGAGCACGCCGAGCGTTCCGGACCGAACGGCCCGGGGAACCGGCCGCCGCTCAGCTGACGGCCCGCCCCGAGATCGACCACACGTACGCCCCTCGCCCGACCGATGTCGCCCGGGATTCACCAGGCCCGGGTTGACTCGGCTCGCCGCCCCGTTCCGAAGGAGGTGCCCCGTGCACGCCCTGACCACCCTCGACTTCCTCGTCCGCCTCGCCGCCGGTGTCAGCTGCGGGGCCCTGATCGGCGTCGAACGCCAGTGGCGTGCGCGGATGGCCGGCCTGCGCACCAACGCGCTGGTCGCCGCGGGAGCCACCCTGTTCGTGCTCTACAGCGAGGCCGTCGGCGACACCGGCAGCCCGACCAGGGTCGCCTCCTACGTCGTCTCCGGCATCGGCTTCCTCGGCGGTGGCGTCATCCTCCGCGACGGCGCCGGGGTGCGCGGCCTCAACACCGCGGCCACCCTGTGGTGCTCCGCCGCCGTCGGTGTCCTCGCCGCCTCCGGCAAGCTCGACCTGGCCGTCCTCGGCGCCCTCGCGGTGCTCACCGTCCACCTCGTCCTGCGCCCGGCCGGCCGGCTGCTCGACCGCGCGCCCTCGGCCGGCACCGACCCCGACTCGACCACCCGGGCCACCGTCCACCTGGAGTGCGAACGCCAGGCGGAGACCCAGATCCGCGCGCTCCTGCTGCAGGCGCTGGCCGCCTCCGGCCTCGCGCCGACCGGCCTGCGCGCCCGCCGCGAGCAGGGCGAGACCACCAGCCTGCGCGCCACGGTCGCGGTCACCGGCGACGTCACCGCCGCCCTGGAGCAGGTGGTCACCCGGCTCTCCCTCGAACCGGGCGTCCGCGACCTGCACTGGCACCTGGAGGACGAACACGACCGCGCCGAGCACGAGGTGCTCGCCTGAGCCGACATGCTGGCCATCGGCGCGCTCGGTTGGTAGGACAGCCTCATGCAGCCTGTGCAGGGGACTCCCGGTCACTCCCGCTACGACGTCGTGATCGTCGGCGGCGGCCACAACGGGCTGGTCGCTGCGGCGTACCTGGCACGGGCCGGGCGCAGCGTCCTGGTGCTCGAACGGCTGGACCGCACCGGCGGGGCGGCGGTCTCGGCCCAGGCGTTCCCGGGCGTGCCGGCGCGGCTGTCGCGGTACTCCTACCTGGTGAGCCTGCTGCCACGGAAGATCGTCGACGAGCTGGGCCTGCGCTTCACGGTCCGCCGGCGCCGGATCTCCTCGTACACCCCTACCGTGCGCTCCGGGCGGCCGACCGGGCTGCTGGTGGACGCCGGCGATCCGGCGCGTACCGCCGCCTACTTCCGTGAACTGACCGGCTCGGAAATGGAGTTCACCGCCTGGCAGGAGTTCTGGGCGATGACCTCCCGGGTGGCAGGGCGGGTCTTCCCCTCGCTCACCGAGCCGCTGCCCACCCGCGCGGAGCTGCGCCGCCGGGTGGACGACCCGGCCGCCTGGACCGCCCTGTTCGAGCGGCCCCTCGGCGAGACCCTGGAGCGGACGTTCACCGACGACCTGGTACGCGGCGTGGTCCTGACGGATGCGCTGATCGGCACCTTCAGCCACGCCCATGATCCGTCGCTGCGCCAGAACCGCTGCTTCCTCTACCACGTGATCGGCGGCGGCACCGGACAGTGGCACGTCCCGGTGGGCGGAATGGGCTCGCTCACCGACGCGCTGGCCGACGCGGCCGGGTCCGCCGGCGCGGAACTGCGGACCGGCTGCGAGGTCACCGCCGTGGCCACCGACGGCGCGACCGCCGAAGTGACCTACCGCAGCGGCGACTTCGAGCACCGGGTCGGCGCCCGCCAGGTGCTGTGCGGCGCGGCGCCCGCCGTACTGGACCGGCTGCTCGGCCGGCCCGCCGACCGGCCGGGGCCGGAGGGCGCGCAGCTGAAGGTGAACATGCTGCTGCGCGGGCTCCCCCGGCTGCGGGACACCACCGTCGACCCTCGGGAGGCCTTCGCCGGGACCTTCCACATCGCCGAGTCGTACACCGAGCTGGACGCGGCCTACCGGGTGGCCGCGACCGGGCGTGTGCCGGCCGCCGCCCCCTCCGAGATCTACTGCCACTCGCTGACCGACCCGTCGGTCCTGGGCCCCGGGCTCGCGGCCCAGGGCTACCAGACGCTCACCCTGTTCGGCCTCCAACTGCCCGCCCGGCTCTTCACCCATGACGCCGACTCGGCCCGCGAGGCCGCGCTCAGGGCCGTCCTCGGACCGCTGGACGCCTGCCTGGCCGAGCCGCTCGCGGACTGCCTGGCCGTGGACCGGGACGGCCGTCCCTGCCTGGAGGTGAAGACCCCGGCCGACCTGGAGCGCGATCTCGGCCTGCCCGGCGGCAACATCTTCCACCGGGAGCTCGCCTTCCCGTACGGCGATCCGGCCGGGGACCGGTGGGGCGTGGCCACCGGGCATCCCAACATCCTGCTCTGCGGGGCCGGTGCGATCCGCGGCGGTGGCGTCAGTGGCATCCCCGGCCACAACGCCGCCATGGCGGCCCTCGGGCGCTGAGGGCCGCCACCCCACCGCCGCCCCGCCTTCACCCCTTCTCCCGCGGCCACACCTCCCGCCCACCACACATCGATGTCGCTGGACCATAGTGTGCGACACACACTAAGGTGTCGGTCGTGGACGACTCCGAACTCCTCGACGCCCACCGGCAGGAGCTGCGCCGCGGCTCGGTGGTACTCGCGAGCCTGCTCGCGCTGCGGACACCGGGATACGGCTACGGCCTGCTGGAGGACCTTGAGCACGCCGGCGTGCCGGTCACGGGCAACACGCTCTACCCGCTGCTGCGCCGCCTGGAGAGCCAAGGGCTGCTGACCAGCGAGTGGGACACCAGCCAGGCGCGCCCGCGCAAGGTCTACCGCACCAGCCGTGACGGTATCCGCCTCGCCCAGGCGCTGCTGCGCGAGTGGCGAGTGATCGATACCGCGCTCACCCGTCTGGACCCCGCCTCCACCCAGGAAGGACAGAACCCGTGACCGCCGCATTAACCGACCGGTACATCGCCGCCACCGTGCGCCGGGTGCCCGACAAGCAGCGACGTGAGATCGAACAGGAGCTGCGCGCCGCGATCGCCGACGATGTCGAGGCCCGCATCCGGCGCGGCGAGGCGCCGGCCGACGCCGAGTACGCCGCGCTCTGCGAGCTCGGCGACCCCGACCGCCTGGCCGCCCGCTACGCCCACCCCGCCGTCGCGCTCATCGGCCCCGACACCTACCCCGAGTACCTGCACGCGCTACGGGGCGCCTGCAAGAACGTGCTGCCGTTCGTCTACATCGTGCTCGCCCTCATCCACCGCGCCCACGGGGAGAACGCCTGGGCCGCGCTGCTGCGCCCGATCGGCTCCACCATGACCGTCGCCGTGTACCTCGCCGTCTGCGTGACCGTCGTGTTCGTGATCGCCGACCGCGCACGCGGCACCCGTCCGGAGGCCGGCCTGGCCACCGCCCTCCGGACCCCCGACTGGACCCCCGACCGGCTGCCCGCCGCCGAGCAGCCGCGCCCGGCCACCCGGAACCGCCTGGTCACAGGGATCCTCAAGGCCGCGGCCCTGGTCGCGGCGCTGTTCGCGCAGCGGGTCCTCTCTCCGGTCACCACCCCCGCGGGTGTACACGTGCCGCTCATCAACCCCTCGCTCTGGGGCTTCTGGATCCCCTATCTCATCACCGTGCTCACCCTCACCGCCCTGCTCAACGCCGCAGGTCTGCGCATGCGCCGCAGCAGTCCCGCCACCGCCGTCGCCGGCGCGGCACTCACCCTCGCGGCTACCGCCCCGCTCGCCTGGCTGTTCTGGCAGGCGCGGGTGCTCAACCCCGCGCTCGCCGACAGCGCCGGTGCGCTGGCCAGGCTGACCGCACCGGGCAACTGGATCGCCTGGCTCGCCGTCCTCACCCTCACCCTGGCCACCGCCGGCGCCCTCGCCGAGGCCTGGCGCACTCTCCACCGCGACCGGGTCGCCGTCTGAGCACCGCGATCGCCCCGGTGCCCCGTTCCGCGGTGCCGGGGAGCGTCACTGGGCGGTCGCGGACACGACGGGCAGGTGCGGGACGTACCCCGCTGAATCCCGGCCGGGGGCGCGGACGAAGATAGGTGGATGTAAAACGCAAGCGTCTGCGGCAAGAGGTCCTTCATGCCCCACATCACCATCGACTACTCGCCCTGGCTGGCCGACGGCTTCGACCGGCGGGCGTTCGTGAGGGAGCTGCACCCGGCGGTGCTCGAAGGGACCGGCTCCACCGGTGTGTGCAAGACCTTCTTCCGCCCGGCCGCCGAGACGTACGTGGGCGACCTCGACGACGTGGACGGAGGCGGGCCGGCCTTCGTCCACGTCGAGGTGGGGCTGCTGCCGGGACGTCCCGACGGTCTGAAAGCCCGGCTGTCGGAGGAGATACTGGCCCTGCTCGGTAGGCACCTGCCCCGGGGGGACGCCGACCGGGTGGTCTCCTCGGTGGAGGTCCGGGACCTCACCGACACCTACCGTCTGCGCCACCCTGACGCGTAGCCGGCGGCGGTCCGGCTCCGCGTGCCGCCGCCGGCGGTCAGCGGTCGGTGCCGAGGGCCTTGCGCAGAACCGTCACGGCCTGGTCGACGGCGGCGGTCGCGGCCTGGGTGCCGCGGACCGGGTTGAGCATCATGAAGTCGTGCAGGATCCCGTCGTAGCGCACGGTGATGACGGGGACGCCGGCCTGACGCAGCTTGGCCGCGTAGGCCTCCCCCTCGTCCCTGAGCACATCGGCCTCGTCGACGCACAGGTACGCCGGGGGAAGCCCCCTGAGCTGGTCGAGTGTGGCCCGCAGGGGTGATGCGGTGATCTCGGCGCGGCGGGCGTGGTCGGGGAGGTAGGCGTCCCAGAACCAGGCCATCGCCTTGGCGGTCAGATACGGGCCGCCTGCGAACTCCCGGTAGGAGTCGGTGTCCTGGGCCGCGTCGGTGACGGGGTAGTACAGCGACTGGTGGACGAAGGTGACGTCCCCGCGTTCCTTGGCCATCAGGGTGAGCGCCGCGGTCATGTTGCCGCCCACGGAGTCGCCCGCGACGGCCAGCCGGGAGGCGTCGAGCCCTTCGGCGGCCCCTTCACGGGTGATCCACCGGGCTGTGGCGTACGCCTGCTCGATGGCGACCGGGTACCGCGCCTCGGGCGAGCGGTCGTACTCGACGAACACCACGGCGGCGTTGACGCCGACCGCGAGTTCGCGCACCAGCCGGTCGTGGGTGCCGGCGTTGCCGAGGATCCAGCCGCCGCCGTGGACGTAGAGGACCACGGGAAGGACCCCCTGGGCGTCCACGGGTCTGACGATGCGGACCTTCACGTCACCGACGTCGGCCGGGACGACGGTCCACTTCTCCTGCACGTCGGGCTTCGCGATCGGCGCGGCCTGGATGTCGTCCAGGACCTTCCGCGCCCCCTCGGGGCCGAGCTCGTACAGGAAGGGCGGCTTGGCCGTGGCGTCCGCGATGGCCTGGGCCTCGGGCTCCAGGACGGGGCTGACGGTCATGGGGCGTCCCTCTCGTTCTCGTACCGGAATCCTGGTACCCGCAACGCTTGCCCCTTTCCCCGTTGATCGCATATCGGTGAGCGCCCCGGCCGCACCGGCCCGGGGCCGTGAGTGCCCGGAGCGGCCGCACTCGGAACGCGCGGATGCGGGCTGGACCGCGGGTACCTAGCGTGGCCCCCATGGAGCTGTTTCCTCCGATCCCGCTGTCGCGGTGGCAGGACTCCAAGGCGACGCTGCACCGGTTCGCCCAGGTCGTCGGCAAGATCCGGCTGGCGAGCAGCGTGCGGCGTAACCACTGGTGGAACGTCCCCTACCACCTCACCGGACGGGGCATCACGACCCGCCCGATGACCACGGCCGACGGGAGCGAGATCTTCACGATCGACTTCGACTTCGTCGACCACCGGCTGACCGTCTGCTCGTCGGACGGCCGCAGGGTCTCCTTCCCGCTCGCCGGGCAGTGCGTGGCGTCGTTCTACCGCCGGACGCTCGACGCTCTCGGCGCGATCGGCGTGGCGGTGACCATCCCGCACCCGCACCCGTTCGACCTGCCCGACGCCGGGCGGCCGTTCGCCGACGACACCGAGCACGCCGACTACGACCCGTTCTGGGTCAACCGCTACTGGCAGGTGCTCAGCCAGGTCAACCTGGTGCTGGAGGAGTTCGCCGCGCGCTTCTGCGGGAAGGTCAGCCCGGTGCACCACTTCTGGCACACCTTCGACATCGCGGTCACCCGCTTCTCCGACCGCGAGGTGGACCAGTCCTCGGCCGTCGACCCGGTGACCCGGGAGGCCTACTCACGTGAGGTCATCAGCTCGGGGTTCTGGTTCGGTGACGAGGCCTTCCCCCGGCCGACCTTCTACTCCTACGCGGCGCCGGAGCCCGACGGCCTGGCCGACCACCCACTGCGCCCCGCCGCCGCCCGCTGGGTCGAGCGGCAGGGCAGCCATCTGGCCGTCCTGGACTACGACGACGTCCGCGGCGGCGAGGACCCGCGCGGTGCGGTCCTCGACTTCTACGAGTCCGTCTACCAGGCCGCGGCCCACCTCGCCGGCTGGGACGTCGACCGCGAGGCCTCCCCCGGCGGTGTCACCGACCCGGTCGCCGCCAAAGCCGCCGGAGCCGCCGGAGCCGCCGGGGCCGCCGGGTGACCGCACGCTGTCCCGCCCCTCGACCGGGGTGTGGGGCAAGGAGTTCAGGACAGCTGTCTGCGTGCCATCGCCAGCGGAACGACGGTCAGGGCCATCAGTACCGCTCCCGTCCACGTGGTGCAGGCGGCGCCGAAGCGGTCCATGACGTGACCGCCGATCAGCGCTCCGAGGGAGATCGACAGATTGAACGCCATGACGAACACGGCGCCGACCGCCTCCGCCGACTTGGACGATGCCTTGAACACCCACATCTGCAGACTGACGCCCACACCGCCGTAGGCGAACCCCCAGACGGCCAGCAGCCCGACGGCGACGGCCTTGGTGCCGCCGATGACCGGCAGCAGCGCCAGCACGGCCGTCAGTGCGGCCGTGATGAGGCAGAGCACGCGAAGGACGTTGCGCGAAGCCGCCGCTCCCGCCGCGAAGTTGCCGATCACGCCGGCGATGCCGTAGGCCAGCAGAAGTGTTCCGGTGGAGTGCGGTCCGATCCGGGACACCTCCCCGAGGACCGGGCCGATGAACGTGAACACCGCGAAGTGGCCGGTCACCAGCAGGAGAGCGGCCAGAACCCCTGCCCGCACCCCGGCGTTCCCCAGAAGCCGCACCAGCCTGCCGGCGCTGACTCCGTCGTCGGCGGGAAGCGGCGGCAGGACGGTGGCCAGCGCGGCCAGGACGAGCAGTCCGAGCCCTCCGACGACGATGAACGCGGCACGCCAGCTGACGAGTTGACCGAAGTAGGTGAGGCTGGGAACTCCGATGACGGAGGCGACCGAGACCCCTCCGTAGACGAGGGCCGTGGCACGGCCTGCGGACTCCTCGGGCACCAGCCGCACCGCGCTGTTCGCGGCCACCACCCAGAAGCCGCCGATGCTCACCCCGGCGAGCAGCCGGGCGGCCAGCAGGACGGGGAAGTTCGGCGCCGCCGCGGCCAGCAGGTCGGCGGCCGACATGAGGCCGATCAGGGCGCAGAGGGTCCACCGCCGGTCCAGCCGGCCGCCGGCCACCGCCACCACGGGTGCGGCCACCGCGGCGATGACTCCCGGTAGGGAGACCGCCATTCCCGCGGTGCCGTCCGAGATGCCCAACGAACCGCCGATCGGGGTGATCAGACCGACCGGGAGCAGTTCGGTGGTGACCAGGGAGAAGATGCCGACCGCCACGGCGAGCACCGCGCACCAGGCCTTCACCTGCGACCGCTTCGACCGTCCGTCGGTAACCGGGGAGGTGGACAGGGAGGTTCGAGTCACGGAGACAGAAGGTACCCGGCCCGTCATCCCGGCCCCGCTCCGGGGTGATACCGCGTCAGTGCGGTTGACGTCCGGTGCAGTTGTGGCACGTAGACTTCGGACGTGAAGAAGGTAACGCGCGACGACGTGGCCAAACTTGCCGGAACCTCCACCGCTGTTGTCAGCTACGTCATCAATGACGGACCCCGCCCCGTAGCCGCCGAGACCCGTGAGCGTGTGCTCTCGGCCATCGACCGACTCGGCTATCGACCCGACCGGGTGGCCCAGGCGATGGCCAGCCGCCGCACCGATCTGCTCGGTCTGATAGTCCCCGATGCCCGCCAGCCCTTCTTCGGAGAGCTGGCACACGCGGTCGAGCAAGCCGCGGCCGACCGGGGGAAGATGGTCCTGGTCGGCAACTCCGACTATCACGACGCGCGGGAGGTCCACTACCTGCGTGCCTTTCTCGGCATGCGTGCGGCCGGCCTGATACTCGTCAGCCTCGGTCCCAGCGAGTCGGCGGCGGCCGAACTGGCCGCGTGGGACGCCCGCGTGGTCCTCATGCACGAACACCCCGAGACGATGGACGAGTTCGCCGTGGTGACCGACGACCTCGGCGGTGCGCGGCTCGCCACGAAGCATCTGCTCGACCACGGCCACGCCTATGTGGCGTGCCTGGGCGGCGCGGAGTACACACCGGTCATCGGTGACCCGGTCACCGACCACGTCGCGGGCTGGCGCCAGGCCATGACGGAGGCCGGGCTTTCCACGGAGGGCCGGCTGTTCCATGCCCTGTACAGCAGGTACGACGCGTACCTGCTGGCTCTGGACCTGCTCTCCCGGCCGGACAGGCCGACCGCCCTCTTCTGCTCCACCGACGACCAGGCGATCGGAGTGCTGCGCGCCGCCCGCGAACTGCGGATCGACGTCCCGCGTGAGCTCGCCGTCGCCGGCTTCGACGACATCAAGGAGGCGGCCCTGACCGACCCGCCGCTGACCACCGTCGCCTCCGACCGCGAGGCGATGGCGCACGCCGCGGTCGACCTGGCGCTCGGCGGCGGTCCGCAGGAAGCCGGCTGGCAGGGCGACCGGCTGCAGTGCTTTCCGTCCCGCCTGGTGGTGCGCGGCTCGTGCGGCTGCGCCCACACCCCCGGGGCCTGGTCCGGCTGAACGGCGGCCGCTCCTTGGACCGTTACGGGCGTGCGAGGCGGTCCCTGGCCAGGAGCAGGAGCAGGACGGTCTTCGCGTCGGTCAGCGGCTGCCGCAGGACGAGCTCCAGGGCGTCCTCCAGCGGGAGCTCCAGAAGGGCGATGTCCTCGCCCTCCTCCGCGATGCCGCCCCCGCGGCCGGTCCGGTCTCCCGGCGCGTACTCGCCGATGAACAGGTGGGTCCGGTCCGGGCCCAGCTGCGGACTCAGACAGACGGTCAGCAGGTGTTCGAGGCGGCCGACCCGGTATCCGGTCTCCTCCTCCACCTCCCGGCGTGCCGCTTCGCGGGCCGACTCGCCGCCCAGCAGCCCGCCCGGTGCCTCCACCGACGATCCCCGGGCATCGCCCGCGAGCAGCGCCGAGATCCGGAACTGCTCGGTCAGCAGCACGGTGCCTTCGGCCGGGTTGTGGAGGAGCACCGCGGCCCGGTCACCGGACTCGACACAGAGCCGATCCAGCCGTTGGAGCCGTCCGTCGCTTCTTCGGAGGTCCACCGCGTAGCGGCGCAGCCTGAACCAGTCGTCCGAGACGGTGGTCACGCCGCGCACCACGGCGCGCATCTCCTCGGCGTGTTCGGGTGGCATCAGCGGACGGTCTCCTTCCCGCCCTGCCGCTGCCCGGGATCCGTTCCGACGGCCGACACCACCTCCACGTGGTCGATGGTCGCGATCCCGGTGTCGAGGCAGCTGCCGAGTGTCGCCACCAGCTCGCGCAGGCGCTCCTCCTGGTCGATCAGGACGATGAGGAGCGGGGTGTGGTCCGCGAGGCTGAGAATGCGGTTGGTGTGGATGGGGCCCTGGCCGCTGTAGCCGGCGGAGCCCTGGAACACGCTCGCGCCGGCGATGCCGATCCTGCGGGCCGCCCGGACGATGTGGTGGTGCAGGGGCGTCAGTCCCCACATGTCATCGCTGCTGACGATGATGCTCAGTCTGCAGGCCTTCTGCGGGCTCAATCGGTGACCTTCCCTCAGGACGTTCTCAGGTCGACGGGCAGGTGGTCCTGGAGGCTGAGGTGCGCCAGCCGCCATCTGCCGTCCCGCCACTCCAGTTCGGTGACGCTCGAGTTGTAGATCTTGAAACAGACGGAGTCGGTGCCCGTCACGACCCGGAGCAGTGTCTTGATGAGGCCGCCGTGGGTGACGGCCAGAGCCGGGCCACCGCTCTGCTCCGCCTGCCGCACCAGGCCGCGGAGTGCGGTCTCGGCCTGCTTCCGGAAGAGCAGGTAGCGCTCGGACACGGCCTGCCCGGCGGGCGGCTGAAGCGGTCCCGGCGACCGGGGCAGCTCACTCGCCACGTGGAAGTCCGCCTCGGCCAGTGGCACTTGGACCTCGGCGGGCAGGCCGAGCACCTCGGACAGGTAGCCCGCGGTCTGCCTCGCCCGCAGCAGCGGGCTCGTCCCCAGGGTCGGGACGTGGAGGGCGTCCGCCTCCGCCTCCCACGGCCCCTGGAGCCGGCGCCCCAGCCATTCGCCGAGGAGCCGCGCCTGCCGGTGGCCCAGCGAACTGAGCGGGCTGTCCCAGTCCTCGCCGCGCTCCACCTGCCACTGGGACTGGCCGTGGCGTACCAGGAGGATCCTCACCGCGTACCGGGAAGGCCCAGGGCCTTCGCGGCGCGCTGGTACTTGATCTCCTTCGTCACCCTGGTGCCGAACCTCTCGCACAGGGACCGGGTCAGCTCGGTGATGAGGTCGATCACCCTGGGGTCCGCGGCCACTTCGGGGCTGATGTGCGGGTAGATGGCGAGCTCGATCTCGCTGATCCTCTTGCCCTCGCGGTCGCCCTCGGGGCGGCGCAGGTCGTAGACCGTGTAGCGGTCCCAGGGGCAGCGCAGCGCGTCCTTGCCGTCGAGCCACACGAAGAAGTTGGTCCGGTAGTCGTCGAGCAGGACCGCCGGCGTGAGCTGTTCGGGGTCGATTCCCTGTTCCCGCCGCAGCAGGGTCCCGGGGTGCTCCAGGTCCTTGCGGGCCAGCAGCCGGCGGACGATGGACACTGACTCCTCGGACGCGGGAGCGTCCTGGAGGGTGCGCTTCTCCTCGCCGTCGAAGATGTGGCGGTGGTCCCGCCGGATCCCGTGCCCGTCCTCGACCGCCTTGTACGCGCAGAAGGCGTGCGTCGTCTTGCCGCAGGAGGTCCGCAGCAGCGCGCCCGTCGGCAGGATCCGGTAGTCCTCGGTGTCGTAGTAGACCGCCGTGTTCAGCGGCGGATCGGTGCGCATGTTCTCCTTCTCGGCGATCTGCGCACCGGGCACGGCCCGATGGATGCGCTCGGTGGTCTCGTCGAGCCAGGCGAAGTACTCCTGCTCCGAGACCCCGTCCATCTCGACCTTGACGGCCAGCTGATGGAAGAGGGCGGAATTCTGCCCCTTGGTGTAGACGGCCCCCTCGGGAACCCTCAGATCGCTCTTCCCGGCCGTCATCGCGCCGCCTCCATCGCCTTGAGTACCAGATCGAGCCGGTCCACCAGCTGCTCCTCGGTGAACATGGTGTTCCGTTTCACCTTCCTTTCGTCTCGCGGATGCGTGATGTTGAAGACATTGGCGAAGGCGCGCTGCCGCGGACTGCGCAGCACCAGCGTCGCCACGGTCTCGGTCCGCGGCAGCAGTACCCGGTGGACGCTCTCGTAGGTGAGGAAGTAGGAATTCCCGGCCGGCGTGTGTGACGCCTCGGTTCCGGTGAGTCCGGTCTCGCCCACGAAATCGTAGAAGTTCGAGGTGGTGGCGAGCCCGTTCTTGTCCGGGAAGTAGCGCCATTCCTGGAACGCCGGTCCGTCGGCGGACCGCACGAAGTTCTCGGACACCAGGTTTCCGGCCAGGACGGCGGACCAGAAGCTGAACCGGTGGTCGTGGATCGTCTCGTCCTCCAGCTCGTCCTCCGTGTACGGAGGGTTCCACAGATGGAGGGTCAACCGGTATCCGAGGCTGTGGCCGGTGTCGGCGAGCACGATCTTGTCGAAGTGATTCGTGTGCCGGTAGGAGCGCGCGGCGATCTCGCCGCGCAGCGCGTCCGTCGCGCAGATCTCCCGTACCAACCGCGCGAAGTTGTCCGGATCCGCGAGATGGCCGACCAGCCCGCGGTTGTCCAGGACCACAGGACCGGCGAGGTCCGTGGGCAGTATCTCCAGCGTCCCATGAATTTCCGCGTACGAGATACGCGGCAGAGCCAGTGGCGCATGCGTGCTGTGCATCGAATCCCCCATCGAGCACGACCGGATAGAAATTGATGACTGTAGCGAAGCCACCACGGAAGCACAGCGGGATTTCTACCGAACCCGGATGATCCGATATCAGTTCTGCGGTCGTCTCGCTTTCTCCGACGAGAGGGCCGCAGTTCGAGGTCCATATCCCCAGTGATCAACATACATTCAAGGCCGCGGCCAACAGGACTTCAAGCCTGCCCGGCAGGTTCGGCTTGATCGGGGCCCACGCCGGAGCGGGACGCCGGGCCGGGGCGGGCGCCTCGCGGCCGCCGGCCGCCGGCACCGACGGATTCGCGATGTTCGTCCGGACTTCATCCCCGGAGGCGAACCATTGAACGTACGATCGAATCAGCCAAATCCCCGTGGCGTGTTGACAAGCCGCGGGATCCGCACGTGCCGAGCCCCCGCCGGATCACGGTCGGAGCCCGGGGCCGGCCGCCAACTCCCCCGCCCGCCAGGCCGCGTGGCCGGCCTCACCCCGGATCGAAGAGGCGGCCCGAGCGAGGGCGCGATGGCCGTCCTCCAGGTCGCACCGCGCCGGCCCCGGTACGCGGGCTCCGTGAGGCCGGGCCCGGCCCGTTCAGGCCGGTACCACCGTCCCCGCGTCCCGCAGTTCGCCCAGCAGTCCCGCGACCTTGACGACGGTGCGGTCGCCCAGGCGGGGGCCGATGAGCTGGACGCCGATCGGCAGCCCCTCCCGGGTGCGACCCCACGGCACGGTGGCAGACGGGAGTTGGGCGAGGCCGGCAAGGTTCAGCCAGGTGGTCTGCTCGAAGTAGCCGCGGCGCCGGCCGTCGACGGTGATGTACCGCTCGGGCATCGGCACGTCCGTCTGGTCCGGCACCGCCGCCGTCGGTGCGGCAGGGGTGACGAGGACGTCGACGCCGTCGAAGTAGGCGGCCCACCGCTCCTGGAGCCGTCGGCGTTCCTCGTTGGCGAGCAGCCAGTCGCGGTGACTCATCGTGCGGTCACGGAGGTAGCGGGCCCCGGGCGACTCGTCGCCGGGAGACAGCCTCCCGGCCGCCTCCACCTCGGCGGCGTACGCCTGCGGCGCCGCGCTCGCGGCGCTGCCGGCGAACATCAGGGAGGTGAACAGCCGGTCGGAGGAGGCCATGTCGACCGGGGGCGCCGTGTCGCTGACGCGGACCCCCGTGTCGCGCAGGGTCCGGTACAGTTCCTCCAGCAGCGCCCGGGTGGACGCGTCCACCGGGCAGAACGGGTCGTCGGCCCAGATGCCGATCCGGTAGCCGGTCAGCGCCTCGTGCGGGGCCGGCGGCAGTTCCAGCCGCCACCCGGCGGCCTCCTGCGGCGACGGCCCGGCCAGCACACCGAGCGCGAGGTCGAGATCGGCGGCGCTGCGCCCGAGCGGGCCCAGGCTGAGCATGTCCGAGGTCGTCAACCAGCCCGGCGGGCGCGGGATGTGGCCACGGCTGGACACGATGCCGTGGGTGGGGCGCAGGCTGTAGACCCCGCAGTAGTGGCCGGGCAGCCGGAGCGAGCCCGCGAGGTCGCTGCCGATGTCCAACGGGCTGAGGTGGGCGGCGACGGCCGCGGCCGCACCGCCGGAGGAGCCCCCGGCGGTGCGGTGCGGGTCGTACGGATTGGGCGTGGTGCCGAACAGCTCGTTGCTGGTCTGGATGCCCTGGCACAGCGGTGGTGTGTTGGTCTTGCCGAGGACGACCGCACCGGCCGCGCGCATCCGGGCCACGGCGTCCGCGTCCTGCCGCGGTATGTGCCCGGACAACTCCGCCGTACCGCACGTGGTGCGCAGGCCTTCGGTCTCCAGGGAGTCCTTGAGGGTGATCGGAAGCCCCAGCAGTGCTGCCGCCCGGCCGCGGGAGCGCTGCTCGTCGGCTGCCGCGGCGGCGGCCAGGGCGGCCTCGGCGTCGAGGGTGACCACCGCGTTGTACTCGGGGTGGGCGGTGATGCGCTCCAGGTGCGCGGTCGTCAGTTCGCGGCTGGAGACCTCTCCGCGGTTCAGGGCGTCCAGCTGTTCGCTCGCGGAGCGGCGGATCAGGTCCATGAAGTGGCATCCTCGCGTTCGGGTACGGCCTCGAAGTGGGCGGCGATGCGCAGCAGCGCGCGGACGTCGTCGTCCGGTGTGCGTACCTCGTCGCGGATGCCCTCATCAGCGTATGCGGTCGGGGTTCTCGGTGGTTCGTTGCGCAGGTAGGCGGTCAGCGCCCTGCGGAGCTGGTCGGCGGTGACCGCGGCGGCCAGCTCGGCGCCCTGCAGCCCGGCGGCCGTGTACCGCGCCTCGGCCGCGCGGCGCACCGATTCGTCCAGGTGGTGGCGGAGCGCCCACTGGCCGTCCCGGATCTCGACGGCGCGCCGGTACAGGTGCCAGGTGGCACCCCAGGCGGGTGGGCGGTCCGCTGCGGCGGTCCGCTGGGTCCGGAGCGCGACGGC
Source organism: Kitasatospora sp. HPM-01-4 (assembly GCF_051374625.1). Taxonomy (NCBI): domain Bacteria; kingdom Bacillati; phylum Actinomycetota; class Actinomycetes; order Kitasatosporales; family Streptomycetaceae; genus Kitasatospora; species Kitasatospora sp. HPM-01-4. The sequence continues at coordinate 1,397,092 of NZ_JBPQGP010000005.1, forward strand.
GGGCAGGGTCTCGTGCATCATCTGCCAGAGCGGCGCCAGGCGTTGGTGGTTGCGGTAGGCGCTCGCCCAGGCCGAGGTCCTCGGGACGGTGTGGACGGCCAGCATGGGCACGAGGAACCCGGTGAGGACGAGCATGTTGCCGCCGTCGGCGCAGACCCATGCGAAGCTCTCCACGGGCGCCGGCGCACGCGCGGAGCCGAGGACCGCGGCCGCGACGCCAACCAGTCGGATCGTGCTGTAGCCGACGGTCATCAGCGCGCCGACGCCCACGACGCGCAGCCCCCGGGCGATCCACGCCGCGTGGGTGCCCCCGGCCCTTCTCCAGCAGACCACGGCGAGGACGCCCTGCCCGACGGTGTACGCACCGATGTAGACGGTCAGGTACGCCTGGTAGACGCCGTTGTGGATGTTCCTGGCCGTGAACTCCTGGGGGGAGCTCGGGCCGGAGGCGGGCAGCAGGAGGAACAGGGTCACCAGAACGGCGATCACCGCCGCCCCGGCCGCGAGGCAGAGCCGGGCCCTCCTGCGGGCTCTCTCCTGTGGCAGCACCCAGGTGGCCAGGACGACGAACTGCAGCGCCACCTGGGCCGTGACGCTGCCGAAGGCGGCCAGGATGCCGATGGACGGGTTGCCGGTCGCGGCGCCCAGCACCCTCCAGACCGGCTCGATGGAGACGAGGAAGGAGAGGGCGCACAGGCCGTACACACCGACCAGGGCGGTCAACGCCCTGTCCTGGCCCAGGTACCGCGGTGGCCAGAGCAGCACCAGGAAACCGGCGATGGCCAGGGTCAGACAGACCGGGTGGAGCAACTGCTGCATGGATCCGGGTCACCGCCTTCCGCGCAGTGACGCGTCCGCCACCGGGTCGTGGCCCTGGACGCGCGGACCGGGGCGGTGCGGTCGGCGCTGCGGGTGGCTGCCGATCACGCTGGTGAATCGCGACAGGTTCAGACCGCGTACGAAGCGCCGGCGGCCGTACTGCGTGCTGTCCCTCACGGGTGCCCGTCCGTTCCTTCGTCAGCCGGGGAGGCCGGGAGCCCTTCCTGTACGCGCAGTTGCTCGACGGTGGCGAGTACCCGCTCCATGCTCTGCGGTGACAGTCCTGCCGCCCGCATGGCGAAGCGCTGCACTCCGCTCTCGCGCAACCGCCGGACGAAGGCCAGTTCGGCCACGACCCCGTCGGCGGTGCCGTCGTCGAAGAAGTAGGCCACGGGGACGCCGAAGAACGTCGCCAGTGCCTCAAGGTGCCGCCTGGTGGGGTTGTCCCGCCGTCCGGTGCGCAGCTGCCACAGATAGACCTGGGAGACGGGGACGCCGACGCGTTCGCGCAGCATGTCGGCCACTTCGTGGTTGCTGTACGGGCCGCGGTCGGGCGGGTGGACCGTCTCGAACAGTGCGTTCAGCCGTTCCTCGAACGTCCCTCCCAGCAGAACCACCTCCCGGCCATCACGACTGACGTTGGCTGACGCACGGTGCGGACCTTGCAACTCTCGGTATGTTAACTGAGATTAATCCGTGTGCCAGCAGTCTCGCCCCATGACGCACGGTCGGCCCGCGCGGCACATCACGCGTCAGGCCGGGCAGTTGCGAGAGCGGAGGCGACCGGCGCGGAACCGGGCACAGCGCCACCCGAAACCTCATCGGGGCACCGATCATCCGGACGAGGGAATCCACAGCCGGATACGCGCTGCGTGGGGAGTTCACGAACTCGGCCTGCTCACCTCCGCCGGGCTCCACCCCCGACCGGTGCGCTGACGGCGGGCGCGCTTGGTGCCGGCCGCCTTCCCACCGCGGCCCGAGAACGACTTGAGAGTGCTCCCACCCCCGCCGCCCGTGTGCTCGAAAACGCCCTGTTCGGCCGAGGCACGCCCGGAATCGGCCCACTTGAACCTGTGATTCGAACGGCAGCATGCTCGTGGCCGACCCCCGCCGGCCAGGCCGCCAACTCGGCCTGACCGCTGAGCACTTCCGAGCTCACCCGCATCTCTCGTCCGCACCTCTCTTCTGCTCACGCGGAGGTCTCACATGCCGCATTCCAGATCGGACCGATCCTTCGTCGAGGCCGTCGACGCCCGGACAACCTGTCTGCAGGAAGCACGAGTTGAGGAGAGCCGTGAACGAAACCGCCCGCCCCGACCCCGAACTGGCACGCTATCTGGCCGAGCACGCCGCGCCGGCCGCGTGCTCCGACGCGCTGATCCGCGATCACCACGGCAACGTTCTGGTGGTCGACCCCGTCTACAAGCAGGGCTGGGACCTGCCCGGCGGCATGCTGGAGGACGAGGAACCGGCCGCCGGGCTGGTACGGGAGCTGGCGGAGGAGCTCGGACTGCACGCCGAGGTGGGCCGCCTGCTGGCCGTCGACACCGCCCCCGCCACCCGGTGGGGGCGCACCGTCGTCTCCTACCTCTACGCCGCCCACCTCGAGCGACCGGTCGACGCCGCCGACCTGGTGCTGCAGGCCGACGAGATCCGTGAGGCCCGCTTCGTCACCGAGCAGCGGGCACTCGAGCTCCTCGCTCCGGCGGTGGCCCGGCGCCTGGATGCGGCGATCGCCGCCGAGCGCGGCGCGCACACCGCCGTACTGCGCGACGGCCACCGACGGCCGATGCCGCCGCGCGACTACTACCGACAGCTGCCCGCCCCGATGATGGCGGCCACGGTGCTGCTGCGCGACACCGCCGGCCACCTCCTCGTCCTCGAACCCGCCTACAAGGACCACCTCGAACTTCCGGGTGGAATGGTGGAGGCCCACGAGACGCCGGCGCAGGCGGCGGCCCGCGAACTCGACGAGGAACTCGGCCTCGACGTGCCGGTCGGCCGGCTCCTGGTCGTGGACAGCACCCCGGCGGCCCTCTCCAAGCACGGCCGCGCCCTGACCTGCCACATCTACGACGCGGTGCCGCTGACCGCCGACCAGGCACGGGGCCTGCGCTTCGTCGACGGGGAGATCCGCGCCGCCCACTGGATGGATCCGAAGGAGGCCGAGGAGCGGCTCCCGTGGTACCTGTCCTCCCGCGTGGCCGCCGCCCGCGAAGCCCTCGCCGACGGCACCCTCGTGCACATCGAACGCTCCCCCGCCGAGGACTCTCCGCAGGCATCCGGCCGTACCTCGCCAGAGGCGCTCTCCGACCGCCGCTGACCGACCATCACCCTCACTATTCCTGACCACTCCTGACCGCCCGGTGTCACATGGCGCCGGGCGAGGAAGAAGGGACCGCATCGATGGCCGATCGTCCTGGCCGGGCCGTGTTCTCCGCCGCGGCGGCGGCGTTCATCCCCCGAGGCCGCCACGAGGTGCTCCTTGTCCACCACCGCAAGTCGGGCCACTGGGTCCTGCCCGGCGGCAAGACCGAGTGGGACGAACCGCCGCGCGACACCTGCGACCGCGAGGCGACGGAGGAGCTCGGCGGCGTACCGCTGCGGATCGGCCGGCTGCTGGTCTTCAACTGGCTCACCAAGGCCGCCGAGCTCTTCCCGGGCGCGGGGGCGGGCGAATTCGCCTACCCCTGCCACATGTTCACCTTCCACACCGTGCTCACCCCCCGGGCCGAGCAGCGCATCCGGGTGCCCGAGCGGGAGCTGCTCGGGTGGCGCTGGTGGGACGTCGACGAAGCCTGCCGACCGGGCGTGATGGAGCCCTACAACGCCCGGAACCTCCGCACCGCCGCCTCGGTCCACCACGACCGACGGTCCACCGCCTACCTCGAATCCTGACCCCCGGATGACTACTGCCTCAGCTCCCGGGTGAGGCCAGGGCCTGCACCTCGGCATAGCCCGGGATCGAGGAGGTCTGCGGGAACACACCGTTCGCGCGCAGACCGACGGCGGTGTCCACGGCCGCACCGAGGGCGAGCCGGAACAGCAGCGAGCCGAGACTGACCCGGCGCACACCGAGTTCGGTGAGGCGGGCGAGCGAAGGACCGGCCGGGGTGGCAAGGGCGTTGAGCGGCAGCGCGGTCGCGCCCACCACCGCCGCGATGGACGCCGGATCGGTCAGGCCCGGTACGAAGACGCCATCCGCGCCCGCGTCCTGGTAGACCGCCAGCCGCGACACCGTCTCCGCCTCGCGTCCCCCGCCCAGCCAGTGGGTGTCGGTGCGGGCGTTGACGAAGAGCCAGGGAACGGCCGCCTTGACCGCGGTGATCTTCGCCGCGTGCAGGCGCGGCGGGGTGAGGCCGCCGTCGGCGCGGCCGTCCTCCAGGTTGACGCCGACCGCGCCCGCCTCGGCGAGTTCCGCCGCGAGGTCGGCGACCTCGGCCGGGTCGTCACTGAAGCCGCCCTCGACGTCGACGGAGAGCAGGAAGGGCCCACCGCCGATCCGGCGCACGAGCCGCAGCGTCTCGGCACGGGTCCGGCCGGCCCCGTCCGGCAGCCCGGCCGCGGCGGCGACACCCATGCTGGTGGTGCCGACGGCGGCGAAGCCGGCCGCCGCCAGCGCGGCCGCGGAGGCGTGGTCCCAGGCGTTCGGCAGCAACAACGGCGTGCCGGGGCGGTGGTGCAGTTCGCGGAAGGCGGTGGCGGCACAGGCGCCGGCGGTGCTCATACCTGCTCCTCGGTGTCAGCAGCGGGCTCGAGGACCAGCAGCGGCTGGCCGAGCACTGCGCGGGCGTCGGCGTACACGGTGCCGCGGGACGAGCGGACGGACGGGTCGGAGATCGTCATACGGCCCACGCTAGATGCGGAACACTTCGACGCACACCGAACCGTGGCCGGGGCAGGACGGCCTCACGGCCGCGCTGGCCGGATGCCCGGAAGGCGGCGCCGCCTTCGGCCTCGGCGTGCCCGGCTTCCCCGACATCGCCGCACGCCAGGGCGCCGCCGAGTCGCAATCCCCTACCCGGACACCTCCCCGGGCCGATAGTGTCGGGGAAGATCCCGGATCACGGAGGACTTCATGAGCGTCATGGACGCCTACCTGAGCGCAGCGAGCCAGACGGCGGAACTTCTGGGACACCCGGAAGTTGACGCCGCGTGGGAGAGGCCCAGCGCACTGGCCGGGATGACGGTCGGCGGCCTGGCCGGCCACCTCGCGCATCAGATCTTCAGTGTCAGCTCGGCGCTGGAAGAGCCCGAGTCGCGGCAGGCACCGATCCCGCTGCTGGAACACTTCGCGCGAGCTGCCTGGATCGACGCCCCACTCGACGGGGAGGCCAACGCCGGCATTCGAGCGAAAGGCGAGGCCATCGCCTCCGAAGGCGCGCTGTCGTTGGCCGGGCGCGTCCGCACCGCGCTCGCCGGGCAGCGGACCGAGTCCGCCTCGCGGTCGGCCGACCAGGTCGTGTTCCTGCCGCAGACGGGATGGGCGCTGCGTCTCGACGATTTCCTGGTCACACGGATGCTGGAACTCGCCGTCCACATGGACGATCTCACCGTCAGCGTGGGAATCGCCGCACAGGAGCTCCCGGACGCCGTCTTCGACCCGGTGCTCGCGCTGCTGTCCCGGCTCGCCGCCCGACGTCACGGCCAGGCCGCGTTGCTGAGGGCGTTGACCCGCACGGAGCGAGCACCTGCGGCGGTCAACGCCATCTGACCGGCCCCGGCACACGACACTGATCACTTCGCGGTTCGGAGGGGCGATCCACGATCGGGGTCGCCTCAGGCGGCGAACCGGCTTTTCCGGTAACGGAGTTCGGTTGCGCCCTCTCCCGTAGGATCGGCGGTTATGGTTGATCTCTATCCTCCGACCGATCCCTACGACCATGGATTCCTCGACACCGGAGACGGCAACCGCATCTACTACGAACAGCTCGGCAACCCTGAAGGCAAGCCTGCCCTGAACGTCCACGGCGGCCCGGGATCGGGCGCGATGCGGCGGCCGACCAGGGCCTGGGACCCCGAGTGCTACCGCGTCATCCGCTTCGACCAGCGCAACTGCGGTCGCAGCACCCCGCACGCCAGCGACCCGGCGGCGGACATGAGCCTGAACACCACGCAGCACCTGATCGACGACATGGAGCGGCTGCGTGAACACCTCGGCATCGAACGGTGGTTGCTGAACGGCGCCTCCTGGGGCTCGACCCTCGTCCTGGCCTATGCGCAGCAACACCCCGAGCGGGTCAGCGAGATGGTCATCCCCGCGGTGACGATGACCCGCCGCTCCGAGACCGAATGGCTCTACCGGGGCGCCGGGCGGTTCCACCCCGAAGCCTGGGACCGGTTCCGTGACGGCGTCCCCGAGGACGAGCGGGACGGTGACCTGCTCGCGGCCTACGCGCGGCTGATGGAGAACCCCGACCGCGCGGTCCGGGAGAAGGCCGCTGCCGACTGGCTCGCCTGGGAGGACGCGGTCATCTCGAACGAGCCCAACGGTGTGCCCGGCATGTACAGCGATCGCGAGGTCGACGCGCAGATCGCCTTCGTACGGATCTGCGCCCACTTCTTCAGCAACGGCGCGTGGCTGGAGGAGGACCAACTGCTGCGCAACGCCCACAAGCTGGCCGGGATCCCGGCGGTGCTGGTCCACGGCCGGCACGACATGGGCAGCCCGGTCCAGACGGCGTGGGAGCTGGCGAAGGCCTGGCCGGACGCGCGGCTCCACATCATCGAGGACTCCGGGCACGCCGGAAGCGACGCGTTGGGGCAGGTGGTCCGGGACGCCATCGAGGAGTTCAAGAACCGGTAGCACTCGGCTGGAGACGTGACGGACCTCGAACCCGGTCTTCGGGCCTCCGCTCCGCGTAGTCGGCGAGCCCGGCCGCCCGCGCCCCGCCCCGGGAGTCCGACTCGGGCCGGGGCGCGGGCGGTGCGTCGTCGGAAGGGCGTCCTTGAGCCCGGCCAGGCGTTCGCCCGGACCGGCGGTCCCGGCGTCCGCCGCGGCCTGCTGTCCGACAACGGACTGCAGTGCCGGGCTAGTACCGGACGACCCAGTACCGGCCGTTCCCGAAGACGTCCTCGCACTCGTAGTCGTGATCGGGATCCTGCCCGTTGTAGCGGTCGGCGGCCGTCTGACACGGGTCCTCACTGGCGAAGCCGGACCCGGTATTGCCACCGTCCCAGAGGCATTTGCCGATCGGGCCCCCCGGGATGCAGTCCCGAGCGATGGCGGAGGCGGGCTGAGTGGTCACACCGAACAGGCCTGCGGCCAGACCGGCAGCGGCCACCGCAAGAACGAATCGCTTCATGGACAGCTCCTCTCGACTGGGGGAAGTCACTCCTCGTATCGGCGTCGGCCGAAGTCGACTTGAGCGACCGGTCCGGGAGTTGCACGGCCGTACTGCGCCAGGGAGCAGGCGGCGCCCCCGGCCACCCGCTCGCCCCGGGCTGCGCTCAGCCGCGTCGCCCTAGCCGGGACAATCACCGGACCGGACAGCCGAGTTGGACTCCGTCCGCACCCGCACGGGGGACCGCGACACCAGGGCCTCCTGGTCGCTCGATCCGGCGTGGACACCCACCGAGCTACCAAGAGGCCCTGACTTCACGCACCGTCCACTCGGCCGGCTCCCCGATCGGCGGTAAAGCGGCTTCCGGATCCGACCGCGCGGGAGACGGTCATGAGCGGTTCACCGTCAGGCGCGGGCGGTGAACACCGAAAGGTAGCCACCGGACTGGCCTGCGGCGGTGGGGTGGTAGGACTCGTAGGTCGGCAGGGTGGTGCTGTGCAGCCACTGGGAACCGCCCGAGCAGATCTCGTGTCCGGCGAAGACGCTGCGCACATCGCCGAAGCTGAAGCCGTACCGTGCGGCCTCACGGGAGATCACCGAGTCCAGGACGTCCGCGGCGCCGTCGATCGCACTGCGGCTGGTGTCGCTGATCCCGAGCAGGCAGGAGCCCGGGACCTGGTAGAGGTGGGGGTAGTCCAGGACCACGACGTGCGCGTTGGGCGCGTGCGAGCGGATCGCCGAGTAGACCGCGTCCAGCTTTGCGGCCAGCTGGGTGTTGGCGACGTTCTCCGCCGCGGAGACGGCGCTGAGGCAGTCGCTGGTACCGCTGAGCACGCAGGTCTGCATGGTCGAGGCGAATGCCACGTCGTTGCCGCCGACGGTGATGCTCACCTCGGCGGTGGAGCTGTTCAGCGCACTGATCTGGCTGCTCAGTACGGTCGAGGTGGTCGCGCCGGAGCAGGCGACGAAGCTGAAGCTGGAGGGGGCGTGGGCCTGCTGCCACAGGTAGGGGTAGGCAAGGGTGCTGCGGTAACAGGAGCCGCTGGAGGAGATGTAGCTGCCGCTGCCCACTCCGGCGGAGTAGGAGTCGCCCAGGGCGACGTAACCGCCGGTCGCGGCCTGGGCACCGGGGGCGCCGACCATTCCGCCGGTGACCAGGGCGGCTGCGGCGAGTGCGACGGAGGCGGCTCTTCTGGCGATGGATCGGCCGGCGGCAAGATTTCTGAAAACAGGCATGCTGATGAACCTCACTACAAGGTCGGTGGGGGGGACGCGATGTGATGGGGCACAGCTCTACGCGCGTCGGCATTTTCTACCAGGGAGTAATCCACCGGGGGAAGGTCTCTGTCATCGATCCGGGGGGAACAAGTTGAAAATTTCCTGTGACGGTCTGCACCTCCGAGGCGGCCGACGAGGCCTTGCGGTACGCCAGCCTGCCTTTGAGCGACGTCAGTTGGCGTCGCGATGGGCGTGGGACTGGCGGCGATGGCTCATGGGGCGGAGCGGGAGCCGCTTCGGGACGGCGTCGAACTGCGACCCGTAATGACGCCAGGGGAAAGCGGATTGGCAGACCGTCAAGCAATACTCATGTGGCGTTGACACTGTGGCACGGGCAGCTGCCATCGGACCCGCCGGCCTCGTTTCGCTGCGTGGCCCACCGGGACTGAGGTGAATCTGCCGACCCATCAGAAGCGGTCGGCACCCACATCGATCGTTGAGGCCACCGGAGGCCGAATGGGACCCGACCATCGGTATCGTGGCTTTGCCCGAGAAACAGGCGGTCTTGACCTGCCGACGCCCGTGGCGGAGAACGGCCGGGCGGCAGGTGCGGTCGGCCAGGGTCCATGACCGGCACAACGAAACAGGCCGGCTCAGGAGACGATGAGCGCTGCTGACTACTGGTCAGTTCGGTGCGGAGAGATGGTCGACTTCGTGCGGCGGGCGGTGGAGCTGCCGGAGGGCGTGGTGGCCGGCTACAGCGCCGGGAAGACGGCGAAGAACCACCGGGCGCCGGCGCGGCAGCGGGTGGGGGTGTGTACGACGCCGGGCAGGCCCGCAAGGTGGCCGAGGAGGCGATCCGGGCGGAGGCCGCGTCGAAGAACAACCCGGCCGACCTGATCAACGTCGCGCTGGAACAGCTGGTGCAGAGGGGCCTGGAGCTCCGGCGGTCTCGACCCTGGACCGGATGGCGATGCGCATCCGCGCGTCTTGCCGGCGCCGTAGTGATGCGTCACCCGGTGGGCAGCGCGGCCTTCATGACGGCCTTGGCGATCGGCGCCGCAAGGCTGCTGCCGGAGATCTCGTTGCGGTTGGCAGCGCCGTCCTCGACGATGGCGGCGACCGCGACCGTGTTGTCGGAGCCGTCCTTGGCGTACGAGGTGAACCAGGCGTAGGGCAGGCCGCTGTTGTCCACGCCATGTTGGGCGGTGCCGGTCTTGCCACCGACGGTCAGGCCCGGGATCGAGGCGTTCTTGGCGGTGCCGGAGGTGACCACGGTGCGCATGGCGTTCTGCAGGGCGCGGGCGGTGTCGGGGCTGACCACCTGCACAGGGGCGGCGGGGGCGACCTTGGCACCGGCCTCGGCGACCATGGTGGGTCGCACCAGCTTGCCGTCGTTGGCGATGGCGGCACTGACCATGGCCATCTGCAGCGGGGTAGCGGTGACGCTGAACTGGCCGATGCCGGTCAGGGCGACCTGTGATGCCTCCATCTCGGTGGGGTAGACGCTGGCCGCGGCGCGGACCGGGATGGTCAGGTCGTCGGTGTCGAAGCCGAACTTGTGGGCTTGTTCCTTCATCTTCTGCTCGCCGAGGTCGGCGGCCATCTTGGCGAACACGGTGTTGCACGAGTACTGCAGGGCGACGCGGATGGAGGCGTTGCGGCAGGGGGCGCTGGGGATGTCGTTCGGCAGCACGGTGCGAGTTCCGGGCAGCGTGTACGGGTAGGGGCTGTCGGTGGCCTGGTCGATGGAGGTGTAAAGGCCGTTCTCCAGGGCGGCGGCGGCCGTGACCAGTTTGAAGGTGGAGCCGGGCGGATACGTGGCGCGCAGCACCCGGTTGAGCAGGGGCTCGCGCGGATCGTCCAGCAACTTCTGCCACGCGGTGCGGTCGGCGGCGCCGCTCCCGGCGAAGGAGGCCGGATCGTAGGAGGGGGTGCTGACCATCGCGAGGACCCGGCCCGTTGCCGGATCGAGGGCGACAGCGGCGCCCGTGCGGCCCTGGAGCGCGTCGTAGGCGGCCTGCTGGACCTGCGGGTCGATGGTGGTGGCCACATTGCCGGGGCGGCGCGCGCCGACCATGGCCTCCAACGGGTTCAGTCGGCTCGCGTCGGTGCCGGCCAGCAGGTCACTGTAGATTCCCTCCAACTGTGTGCTGCCGTAGGCCTGGGAGGCGTAGCCGGTGACGGCGGCGTAGAGCGGGCCGTCGGTGTAGGTGCGGCGGTAGGCCAGGCGCCCGCCGGTCTCCTGGGAGCCGGTGACGGCCCGTCCGGCCACGGAGATGTCGCCCCCGGGCTGCGAGAACCGGGTGATGGCGGTGCGCGCGTTGTGCGAACTGTCGCGATGGGCGGAGGCGTTGAGGACCTGCAACCAGCTGCCCTGGGCCAGGAGGGCAAGGGTCAGGCCGGCGTAGAACACGCCGGTACGGCCGACCGCGCGGGTCATGGTGCGTTCGCGGTGCGGGGTGCTGGCGTCACGGCGTCGACGGGCGGTGGCGGGAATGCGGTGCCGGACCATCATCGGGCCCTTCCGGTTGACACGGGCGGTGGGCGGTAGGCGCGGTCGCTCAAGCGCACGAGCAGGGCCACGAGGGCCCAGTTCCCGACGAGCGCCGAACCGCCGAGGGCGAGGAAGGGCAGTGCCTTGCCGGTGAGCGGCAGCAGCCCCATGACGCCGGCGCAGATGACGAAGACCTGGAGGGCGAGTGTGCTGCCCAGGCCCACCGCCAGCAGGCGACCGAACGGGTCGGGCAGGGCGTTGGCGGTGCGCAGCGCCCTGCTGACCAGCAGCAGGTAGAGCACGAGGACGACGCTCAGACCGGCCAGGCCGAGTTCCTCGCCGATGGTGGTGAGGATGAAGTCGCTGCGGCCCGCGAAGCCGATGAGCTCGGGGTGCCCGCGGCCCAGCCCGCTGCCGGTCATCCCGCCGCTGGCGAAGCTCATCAGGGCCTGGACGGGCTGCTCGGAGATGACGCCGGCCGGGCGCTGCTCGGGCGGCAGGTAGATGGCGGTGGGGTGCAGCCAGGCCGCGACGCGGGCCTTGACGTGGGGTTCGAGGGAGCCGACGGTCACGGCGCCGGCACTGCCGAGCAGGAGGCTGGTGAGCAGCCAGCTCGTCTGCTGGGTGGCGACGTAGAGCATGGTGACGAAGACGCCGAAGAGGATCAGCGAGGTGCCCAGATCTCGCTCGAAGACCAGGACGACCAGACTGACCGCCCACACTGCCAGCAGCGGGCCCAGGTCGCGTCCTCGGGGCAGCGGCATACCGCAGAAGCGCCGTCCGGCCAGGGAGAGCACCTCACGGCGGCTGGCGAGGTAGCCGGCGAAGAAGACCACGATGACGCTCTTGGCGATCTCGCCGGGCTGGACGGACAGCCCGGCGAAGACGATCCAGCGCTTGGCGCCGTAGGTGTCACCGGGGAAGAACGCCGGGGCCATCAGCAGCACGAGCGCGCAGAGCGCCGCCAGGTGGGGGTAGCGGTGCAGGACCCGGTGGTCGCGCAGGGCGGCCAGGAGGGCCAGGAAGACCGCGAGGGCGATCACCGCCCACATGAGTTGGCTGGGCGCGGTGGCGGGGCTGCCGTAGGCCTGGGTGTAGACGATGTCGAGGCGTTGGATGAGCACCACGCCCAGCAGGGTGAAGAACCCCGCCAGCGGTAGCAGCAGCGGGTCGGCGTAAGGCGCCAGGCGCCGGATGAACAGGTGGGCCACGAGGGCGAGGGCGGCGCAACCACCGGCGAGAGCGGCGCTGTCGTGCGGTGGACTCCCGTCCCGGTTGAGACCGACGCACACGTGGGCCGCCATCGGGACGGCCACCGCCGGCACGAGCAGCCAGGCCTCGGCCCTGCGCAGGCGCCGGCGGTCGGGGTACCCGCTGTCGGCGTCCGGTCTGCGGGTGTGGGCGGACAGTGTGTCAGTCAAGGGCCGGCCCTGTCGCCGTCCCGCGAGCGCCGCGTCTCCCGTGCCCCTCAGCGCGGGCCGTCGCCCGCGGCCCGCACGGGCTTGCCCCCGTGAGCTGCTTCTGCTCTGCTTCGCCAGCGGGTGGGCACTTCACTGATGTCTCCTTCGTGTATCCCGTGTTCCGCGTCTTGTGCGGCTCTCGGCGGTGGGTGCCTTCCGGGCAACGGCTTCAACGCTCTGTAGTCGCCCGCGATGGTGGAGGCCTGCGAGAGCGGGGGCGTGGTGAAGTCGTCGGGCAGGCTGTTGAAGTCGCCGACGGCGTTCTTCGCTCCCGGGCCGAGTCCGCCGACCGCGGGCAGGACCAGCCCGGCGGACAGGACGCCGGCGCCGGCTACCGCGCTGGCACCGAGGAACCTCCCGGCCAGTCCTGCCTTACGGGCGAACGTGTTCGCGTGTGTTGAGTCCATGGATCAGAACCGATGCCCTCTCGCAGCACGGTGTCTGCCGTGGATGCGTCCACAGCAGACACCCATTTCGGGGCATCTGAGCCCATTCGTCTCTTATCGGGACGCCTCTTCGCGTGAATCCGTTCCCAACCGCCACAAGTCCGCCCGACCGCGCCGCCGATCCATCCCCATCCTCGCCGCCATCACTTTCCGTAGTCACTGGCCCGGCAGACGGCCCCACCATCAACAGTTCGCCCCTGTTCGCCTACCGGGCCGGAGTGGTCAGCACATCAACCTCACGGTCATCCCGGTGCTCTGCCGCAAGGTTGGTGTCCCGACCAGCGACGTGGTCGGCCAGATCACCGGTCACCGGGCTCGTTCGACGATCGCGACGCAGCTCTACAACGCCAAGGAGACATGGCGGCGATGCCGTTGCCGGCTGGTGGAACAGGACCCGGCGTCACAGCCTTGGCCGGGTGACCGCCCGCGACGGCGACGGAGTCCTTCTCGGCTTCGCGAACGTCGCTTGGGACGGTGGAGACCACGCCTTCCTGATCGACACGAAGACGCGGGCCTCGCATCAGCATCGCGGCATCGGCACCGCGGTCGTCCGCCTGGCGGCAACTCATGCGCGTGCGGCGGGCTATGAGTGGCTGCACGTCGATTTCAGGCCCGAGCTGCGACGCTTCTACTACGATGCCTGCGGCTTCCGCCCGACGGAGGCAGGCCTGATCCATCTGCCGTCCACGAGCAGCCCCGGGTGACCTGAGCCAGGAGTCACCGCCTGGCCCCGGCTGGGAACTACCGCTCGGCGGACGTGAATCGGTCGTAGAGGAGCGACCGCAGGCGCGCGTTCTCCTGCTCCAGCTCGGCGAGGCGACTGCGCAGCGGCTCGGTGGCCTGCTCGATCTCCTCGACGGTGTAGCGCGGGGTGATGTGCCGGGGGCAGTTCCAGCTGATGCCCTCCACCCGGATCTCCATCAGGCGCTCCACGTGCCCCTGTGCACGCACGTCATCGAGCTGCTCGGCCAGCCCGGGGTACTGCTCGAGGGACTTGACCTCCGCCTGACCGAAGATCTTCAACCGCGCCTGGCGGGCGTAGTCCATGAAGAACAGTGCGACGCGCTTGTTCGCCCGCACGTTTCCGGTGCTGATGTACTGCCGGTTCCCGCGGACGTCCGCGAAGGCCAGCGTGCGCTCGTCGAGGACGTGCACGAAGCCCCGGGGGCCGCCCCGGTACTGGATGTAGGGCCAGCCGGTCTCGCTCACGGTGCCCAGGTAGAACCCGTCCTGGGCGGCGATGAAGGCCTGCTCCATCTCCCCCAGCAGGTCGGGCGCATCGGCGGGCCCGACGAGAGCGCGGCCCGCCGCAAGCGCACTGCCCTGTTCCTCCTGCACGCGGCGCACGCTGTCGGTGTAGGCCACGTGTGCATAGCGACTCATCGGGTCCCCTCCCCTGCGGCGCCGACCCCGGCAGAAACGGTACCGATCGGTACCGTTTAGGTCGAGAGTAACGGTACCGATCGGTACCGAATGGCGTCAAGGCCAACTACACTGACCGCATGCCGACACACGCACGGGAGCGCCTCCTTCAAGGCGCAGAAGAGCTCTTCTACAAGGAAGGCATCCAGGCCGTCGGCGTCGAGCGACTGCTGGCCGTCACCGGAGTCGGGCGCGCCTCCTTCTACCGGCACTTCGCCGGCAAGGACGAACTGGTGCAGGCCGTCCTGAAGCGACGCGACGCACGCTGGCACACCTGGCTGGAGGAGACGGTGGCCGCCCACGGCGGCGGCCCGCTCGCCGTCTTCGACGCGATCGCGGAGTTCGCCGAGTCCGAGAACTTCCGCGGCTGCGCCTTCATCAACGCCATGGCCGAAGCCCCCGACCCGCACAGCGAGATCTTCCACCTGGCGAACGAGCACAAGGGCAAGGTGACGGACCTCTTCGACCGCCTGCTCGAAGAGGAAGGCCATCCCGACCACCGCGCGCTGGCCGAGCAGTTCATCCTGCTGATGGACGGCGCCACCGTCACCGCCATGCGCCAGCGCGGCGGCGGCGCGGCTCGACGAGCCCGGGCGATCGCCGAACGACTGCTGTCCCCACCGCCCCGACCCGACTCCGCGTCCCCGTCCGCGAAGTCTTCGACAGCGGCTGCGTGACCGGCGGTCTCGACACCCCCGCAGTCTCCGTCCATCGAGCCCCGGCGAAGCCGTTCGCCGGGGCTCGATCCGGGCTCGGCGCCCTGGAACCGGACGATCACCCCGGTCCGACGCCAGCATCCCGCGCCCACGCGTACTGTCCCGCCAGGGCGTAGCCCAGCGCCGAACGCCGAATGCGGCATCCGAACAGAGTGGTTGACCTATGGTCAGCTCTGTTCTCCGACGGACCGTCACTTCTGCCAATCCGGCGACCACTTCGTCCCCTCGGGTCGCCTCGAAGTCCCGTCGGCCCTATGGACGGGCAGCTCAGCGGACATCCGGGAGACCGAGGGGCACAGAAGGCTTGGCGGAACGGCGGTTGCACCGATCCGTCATGCTCCGTTCAAGCTCCCATTACCCCGCCATGGCA
Organism: Kitasatospora sp. HPM-01-4; assembly: GCF_051374625.1. NCBI lineage: Bacteria > Bacillati > Actinomycetota > Actinomycetes > Kitasatosporales > Streptomycetaceae > Kitasatospora > Kitasatospora sp. HPM-01-4. Next base: position 1,412,324 of record NZ_JBPQGP010000005.1, read on the forward strand.
CGGTATCCTGCGCGCCTACGCGCGTAGCACCATCCTCTGTTACCCCACAGCACGAGGAGTCTGACGCATGATCAGATCAAGGCACGCCATCCGCCCGCTCGCACTGACCGCCGCCGCCCTGGCAGCGCTCGCCGGTGCGACCGCCGCGCCCCACCGGGCCTCGGCAGCGACGACGAGGGCAGCCGCGACCACGCAGCACCGGATCCTGTTCGACAACACCAAGGCGGAGACCGCCGGCAACGCGGACTGGATCATCAGCACCAGCCAGCCGGACCCGCTCGGGCAGAACGCCAACCCGCAGTCCGAGAGCGACTGGACGGGCGCCATCTCCAGCTGGGGCGTCGCTCTCCAGAAGACCGGCCAGTACAGCCTGAAGACCCTGCCGAGCGGTTCCACCATCACGTACGGCACCGGTGGGGCGCTGGACCTCGCCAACTTCGACGAGTTCGTCCTGCCCGAGCCGAACATCCGGCTCAGCGACGCGGAGAAGACCGCGGTGATGACGTTCGTCCAGAACGGCGGCGGACTCTTCCTGATCTCCGACCACACCGGCAGCGACCGCAACAACGACGGCTGGGACTCCCCGGCGATCATCAACGACCTGATGACCACCAACTCGGTCAACAGCAACGACCCGTTCGGGCTCTCGGTCGACCTGCTCAACATCCAGACCGACAACCCGACCGCGATCAGCGACGCCACCGACCCCGTCCTGCACGGGCCCTTCGGCACCGTCACCGGCAGCATCATCCGCAACGGCACCACCTTCACCCTCAAGCCCGCCGACAACCCCTCGGTCAAGGGCATCGTCTACCGCACCGGCTACTCCGGGACCACCGGCGCCTTCTTCGCGACCAGCAGCTTCGGCAAGGGCCGGGTCGCCCTCTGGGGAGACAGCTCGGCCATCGACGACGGCACGGGCGAGGCCGGGAAGACCCTCTACAACGGCTGGAACGACCCGGCCGGCACCGATGCCGCGCTCGGCCTGAACGCCACCGCCTGGCTCGCCTCGGGCAGCGGCGGGACCACGACCGGCGGCGTCAGCCTGAGCAACCCCGGCACCCGGACGGCCACCGCCGGGACCGCCACCAGTCTCCAGCTCTCCGCCACCGACACGGCCGGGGGCAGCCTGAGCTACGCCGCGTCCGGCCTCCCCGCCGGCCTGAGCGTCAACGCCTCGACCGGGCTGATCAGCGGTACCCCGACCACCGCCGGGACCTACTCCGTGACGGCCACCGCGACCGACTCCACCGGTCCGTCGTCCTCCGCCGCCTTCACCTGGACCGTTCAGCCCTCCGGCGGCAGCGGCTGCACCGCGGCCCAGCTGCTCGCCAACCCCGGTTTCGAGGCCGGTTCGACGGCCGGCTGGACGGAGACCAGCACCAGCGGCACCAGCGCCATCAACAGCGGTTCCAGCGAGCCGCCGCACTCCGGCACGTACGACGCCTGGCTGGACGGATACGGCAGCACCAACACCGACACCCTCGCCCAGACGGTGACCCTGCCGACCGGCTGCAGCAGCTACAACTTCAGCTTCTGGCTGCACGTCGACACCGCCGAGCCCGCCACCACCGCCTACGACAAGCTGACGGTGACCGCGAACGGGACCACCCTGGCCACCTACTCCAACGTCGACGCGGCCACCGGCTACCAGCAGCACAGCTTCAACCTGGCCGCCTACGCCGGCCAGTCGGTGACCCTCAAGTTCACCGGCGCCGAGGACTACACCAAGCAGACCTCCTTCGTCCTCGACGACACCGCGGTCAACGTGTCCTGACCGAAGGCCGGTTGCCCTCCGCACAGGAGGGCAACCGGCCCGCTCTCCTCCGCCGTCCGAAGAATGGCCGGATCCTGCAGAGCCCCGTCATTGCGGCCACGGCGGCCGTCCGCGAGGGTGGAGGCATGAGCGATCTTCCCGGCCTGCCGCACCTGGTGGTGATCCCGGTCTTCCCCGGCGTCAACGCGCTGGACGTGTCCGGCCCGGCCGAGGTACTCGCCCTCGCCGGCCGGTTGCTGCCGCGGGGGCGGGCCGGGTACGAGGTGCGGCTCCGCGCGGAGCGGAGCGGCCCGGTGGCGACGTTCTCCGGGGTGCCGCTGTGCGTCGACGAGACCTTCGACGGACCGCGGATGCGGCCGGACACCGTCCTGGTGCCGGGCCGGGTGGATCTGGGGCCGCACGGTCCGACACCGTGCGTGGACGAGGCCGTGGTGGCCTGGCTGCGCGAGGTGGGGCCGCACGCGGGGCGGATCGCCTCGGTCTGCGCGGGCGCGCACGTGACCGCCGCGGCCGGTCTGCTGGACGGCCATCGCGCAACCACCCACTGGGCCACCGCCGACCGCCTCGCGGACGAGTATCCCGCCGTCACGGTCGATCCCGACCCGATCTTCATCCGCTCGGGGCGGATGTGGACCAGCGCGGGCCTCACCGCCTCGATGGACCTGACCCTCGCCCTGGTCGCCGAGGACCACGGCGACGACCTCGCGCTGGAGCTCGCGCGGATCATGGTGATGTACCTCCAACGACCGGGCGGGCAGAGCCAGTTCAGCGTCCCGCTGGCCCATCCCGTCAGCGGCCGGCAGGACCTGCGCAGCCTGCGCCGCTGGATCGGCGAGAACCTGGCCTCCGATCTCTCCGTCCCCGCCCTGGCCGCCCGGCTGGCTCTCAGCGAGCGGCACTTCGCGCGGATCTTCCGTACCGAGACCGGCACCACACCCGGCGCCTTCGTCGAGGAACTGCGCCTGGAGGCCGCCCGCCGGCTCCTGGAACGAACGGACCACCCGCTGCCCGCCGTCGCCCGCGCCTGCGGCCTCGGCTCGGTCGAGACCGTGCACCGCGTCTTCCGGGACCGTCTGCGGACCACCCCCGGCGAGTACCGGCGCCGCTTCCGTGTCACCGGCTCCTGACCACACCCGCAATCCGCCCGTATCCCTTGTCCCCTGTGGAGAAACCCATCGTGAAGCTCACCGTCACGCACATCGGCACCGCGACCGTCCTGCTGGAGATGGCCGGCCTGCGGCTGCTGACCGACCCGGTCTTCGACCCCGCACCCGCCGAGTACCGGCACGGTCCGGTCGTCCTGCGCAGCCACGGCACTCCGGCGCTCGGTGTGGAGCAACTGCCCCAGGTGGACGCGGTCCTGCTCAGCCATGACGAGCACCCCGACAACCTCGACGCGACCGGCCGCACCCTGCTCGCCGGACGCCCCGTGCTGACCACCGTCAGCGGCGCCGCCCGCCTCGGCGGCGGTGCCGTCGGCCTGGCACCCTGGGCGACGCACACCCTGACCGTCGGTGACCGGACGCTGCGCGTCACCGGCACGCCCGGCGTGCACGGCCCCGTCGGGGACGTGACCGGGTTCGTCATCGAGGTCCCTGGCGAGGACGAGGCCGTCTACATCTCGGGCGACACCGTCCACTTCCCCGAACTCGACGAGATCGGACGGCGCTTCAGGATCGGTACCGCCCTGCTCCACCTCGGGGCCGCCCGCCTCTCGGCCTTCGGCGGCGGCGAGCTGATCACCATGGACGCGGCCCAGGCCGCCGCGCTCACCCGCTCGCTCGACGCCCGGCGGGTGATCCCGGTCCACTACACGTCGTGGGAGCACTTCACCGAGGGCCGCGAGGAGACCAGCGCCCACTTCGCGGCCTCCGGCCTGGCCGACCGCCTGCACTGGCTCATCCCGGGGGTCACCGAACCCCTCGACTGACAGTGAGGGGTGTAGCCGCACCGCCCGGGCGTGCCCGGCCCCGGGTGGTGGTCACCGCCCGGGTGAGTCTGCGCCGCGATGGTGCCTGGACCAGCGCGGCGTTGCCCGGGGCCGGGCACGCCGCGCTGGTCCGCCTCAGGCGGGCGGGGGAGTTACGGCAGGGCCCACTGCTGGTTGGCGCCGCCGTTGCAGTCCCAGATCTCCAGCCGGGTGCCGTTGGCGGTGGCGGCGGCCGGGTCGTCGAGGCAGCGGCCGGACTGGGTGCTCTTCAGGGTCCCGTCGGTCTGGGGCGTCCACTGCTGGTTGGTGCCGCCGTTGCAGTCCCACAGTTCGACCGGGGTTCCGCTGACGGTGGAGGCGCCGGTGACGTCGAGGCACTTGCCGTTGTGCGTGAGGGTGCCGTTGGACCAGGTCCACACCTGTGAGCTGCCGCCGTCGCAGTCCCACAGCTGGACGGCGGTGCCGCTGGTGGCGGAGTCGCCGTTGTCGTCGAGGCACTTGCCCGGCAGGGCGGAGGTGACCGGGCCGGTGTGGGTGACGGTGACGGGGTTGCCGGGGGTGAGGCTGAAGTCGTCGAACTGGTCGGTCTGGTAGCCGGTCACGCCGAGGCCGGCCTGGCCGTTGGTGAAGCCGGCGTCGGTCGCGCTGCCCACGGTGACACCGTCGATGGTGGCGGTGAGAGTGGTGTCCTGCATGGACAGGCTGACGGTGTGCCAGCTTCCGGTGCCCAGGGTGGTGGTGGCGCCACTGGCGAGGGTGGTGAAGTTCCACTTGGTGTCGCTCTTGTCGATGGACCAGGCGCCGGTGTCGCTGACCCGCAGGTGGTAGGCGTTCAGGCCGTTGTTGTTGCGGCCCTGCTGGTTGACCCGGCCAAGGAGTTCGACGGTGCTCGCCTGTTCGAAGAGCGTGTCCGCGGTGACGGTGTAGTTGGACCAGCTGCCGTCGCCCATGATGGTGTACGGGGCGTTGTACCGCTCGTCGGTCCAGCGGATCGGTGTGGTCGGGGCCATCTGGCGCAGGCAGGTGCCGGTGCGGCCACCGCCGCAGCGGACGGTCTGGAAGGCGCCGTTCATGTCGGTGAAGTACTTCGGCGAGGTGGTGGTGGCCGGCGTCTCGAAGTCGTCCGTGTAGGGCAGCTTGAGCGGGGCGGCGGCCGGCGGGGTCGCGGTGCCCTTGCCCTGGCCGGTGGTGGTGGTCACGGTGTAGACGCGGCCGGGCTGGAGGGTCAGCGTGAAGCTTCCGTGGGCCGGGGTGATGTCCTGGGTGTGGACGAACCAGTCGTCTGGGTCGGTGGAGTTGAGGTCGGTGGACCAGACGTGGACCCTGCCGGTGGACAGGCCGCCGGTGACGGTGAACGCGGCGCTCTGCGCGGCGGTGGCGTCCATGGTCTCGATGACGGTGCTGTAGTCGCGGTTGTTCGTCGACTTCAGCGTGACGTAGCTGCCGTTGGTGCGCGCTCCGCCGAGGTAGCCGCCGGCGGAGTCGATGTAGTGCCAGCCGGGCTTGGCGAACTGGGCGGTGTGCGCGGTGACCCAGGTGGTCTTGCCGATGGTGTAGTGGCCCGACCAGGGCTGGTCGGCGATCGACATGCCGTCGGTGGAGAAGTAGAGGTTGGGGTAGAGCGCGGCGATGACCGGCCAGTTGATGAACGAGGTCATCTTCCCGTCGAGGTAGTCGCGGTTGATGGCGCGCGCCACCGCCGGGGCGCCGTCGTTGGCGTCCTCGGAGCCGTTCTCGCTCGCCCACAGCGGCTTGCCGAGTGCCTGGGCGTTCGCGGTGCTGGGGCAGTTGGTGAAGGAACCGAGGTAGCCGCAGGGGTAGTGGACGCCGACGATGTCGACGGCGTTCCTGAACGCCGGGTCCTCGGCCATGGCGTCGGCCACGTCCCAGGTGTCGTCCGCGGCGACGACCTTGGTGGCGGCGTAACCGTGCGAGACGAGCGCGGCCTTGAGGTTCTCGTACCAGGTCCTGTCGTAGCCGCGCTCGTTCCAGCCGCCGAGGTAGGAGACGGTCAGGTGGTGCCGGGCGGCGCAGCCCATCCAGTCCATCAGGTAGTCGATGGTGTCCTGGGACCAGAAGGTGCCGCCGATCCAGCCGGGTGCGCCCCAGGACAGGCCGTAGAACCTGATGTCGGGGTTGCGGGCCTTGGCCTGCTCGGCCAGCCACCACTCGTAGCCCTGGTCGCAGTCGACGGTGCCCTTGGTGTGCTCGATGCTGGGCTCGGCGCCGTCGGTGGAGTTGGTGTCGCCGCCGATCTCCAGCTTCAGCACCTGCAGTGAGGCGCCGTAGCCGGGCTTGAACAGGTAGTCCAGCAGCCGGCTGCGCTGCGGCTCCGGATAGTCGGTCAGCAGGCGGGAGTTGCCGCCGCCACCGGAGATGGCGCCGACACCGTCGAAGGCCAGGCCCGGCTTGGTGCCGTCGACGGTGATGGCCGTGGCGGCGGTGGCGGCCCGGGCGGCCGGTGGCGTGGCCAGGGTGGTCAGCGCACCGAGGAGCAGGAGGAGGACCGCACCGAGCGCGGTGCGGCAGGTCGAGGACGGGTGTTTACGGCCCATGGGCTTCTCCGGGGGGCGGGAAGGTGAGGACTGTGTTGGATCGCGCCGAGTGGTCCGGGTCGGCGGTCGGTGCGTCGAGGGAGGGTGGGTCCGGTTCGGTGTGGGGCGGGGCTCGGGTCGCGGACGGCCGGCCGACCCTCGCATGTGGCATTCCGCTGGCACAACACCCCATTAACGGCCGCCCGGCCGAAACATGACAGGACCGCCACGCTGAGGCGGCGCCCTGCTCGGCCGCCGGCTGAGCCCGCGTCGCCGGTCAGGCCACCCGCCGGGCCCCCGCCGAGGGCACGGCGGTGAAGACGACCGGCGAGGCGAAGCCCGCCGAGCGGAAGGCCGTCCGCACCGCCTCCGAGACCGTCGCCAGGCTCGCGGTTTCGACCAGGGCGATGACGGACCCGCCGAAGCCGCCGCCGGTCATCCGGGCACCCAGCGCCCCGGCGGCGACGGCCGCCTCGACCGCGGCATCCGTTTCGGGGCAGGAGACCCGGTAGTCCTCGCGCAGCGAGGCGTGTCCGGCCGTCAGGATCGGCCCCAGCGCGGTGATCTCACCGCGAGCCAGGTGGTCGACGGTCTCGATGACGCGCCGGTTCTCGGTCACCACGTGCCGCACCAGCGGCCCGAGTTCGCCGGGCAGCCGGTCCAGGGCCGCGGCGAGCTCGGTGGGCGCGAGATCGCGCAGCGCGGGCAGGCCGAGCAGGCGGGCGGCGCGCTCGCAGCCGGCCCGCAGGGCGGCGTAGGCGCCGTCGCCGAGGTCGTGCTTGACCCGGGTGTCGATCACCAGCAGCCGCAGCCCCACCGCCTCCAGGTCGAGCGGCACGTGCCGCTGCGCCATGGTCCGGGTGTCGAGGAACAGGGCGGCACCGCTGGTACAGCAGGCGGAGGCCATCTGGTCCATCGCACCGCACGGCACGCCGACGAAGGCGTTCTCGGCCCGCTGGGCGGTCAGGGCGAGTTCCGGCGCGGAAAGCCCCAGTCCGTACAGGTCGTTGAGGGCGGCGGCCGTCGCGCACTCCAGCGCGGCCGAGGAGGAGAGTCCGGCTCCGGCCGGTACGTCACTGTCGATGTACAGGTCGGCCCCGCCGACCGCGTGTCCCGCCTCGGCGAGCGCCCAGAAGACGCCGGCCGGGTAGCCGGCCCAGCTCGCGACGGCGCCGGGTGCCAGAGCGTCCAGCGGGAGATCGGTGATCGTGCCCTCGCCCTGGGCGCTGTACAGCCGCAGCCGTCCGTCCTCCCTGCGGCGGGCGGTCACCCGGGTGGTGTGCGGGAGGGCCACGGGCAGGACGAAGCCGTCGTTGTAGTCGGTGTGCTCGCCGATCAGGTTCACGCGCCCGGGTGCGGCCCATACACCGGTCGGCCTTCCACCGTGGACGGCCTCGAAGTCGGTGACGGCCTCGTCGATCATCTGCTCAGCTCCAATGCATCGGAAGGAAGGGCCGGCACACTCTCCCGGACGGCGTTCGCATCACACCACTGCGGACCGCCCCTCCGTCGGCGACTCGTCGTGCGGCATCCGCGTACTGGTTCCCGCCGAGGGGATGTCCGCCGGGAGGCCAGAGCCGATTCCGACATAATCAAACATTATCACCCTCACGGTCAACACCTGTAAGACACACGCCAGGTCGGGCCGTAGAGCCGGTGCCGGGAGTCCGGCGGCGATCGGCACACCCGTTGACAAACGGCAGTATCTGTTTGCTTATGTTGACACACCGCTTCCGCACACCGGGTTTCCTGGACAGCGCCAACCTGACCGGCTCCCGGCTTCTGACGGTCGTTCGGCAACACGCCTCACCGCCGACAGGAACTCCGGTACCGCATGGCCAGCCACCCATGGGGGCAGCCACGGGAGACGTCCCGCTGCGCCGGATCACCATCGATCAGCGGCCGATGGAACACCGTCAGCCGATCGCGCGCGCCGGACAGGCGTCGTGGGTGTTCGGCCTGTCCCGTCACCGGCACGACCGGTGCTCCGGCCACCTGGTAGCCGACCGGGAGAGCCGACGGCAGGACCGCAAGCCCGCCACCGGCCCGACGTCCGGTTCCGGTACCGACGACCGGCCGACCGGGGCAAGCGGCTCTCCGAAGTCGCGGCCCGCCGGGGAGCCTGGGAGAATCGTGACGACTTGATCACCGAGAGTCACTGAGCGCGTATCGCGCGACGATACCCGACGGAGGAATGGGGCCGCGTGTCCGGTACACCGTCATATGACGTCATCATCGTCGGCTCCGGGGCCGCCGGCGGCATGGCGGCGCACGAGCTCTGTGCGGCCGGCGCCCGTGTCCTGATGCTGGAGGCCGGCCGGGAGTACGACCCCGGCACCGAGACGCCCATGTTCAGCACCCAGGAGGCCGCCCCGTTGCGCGCGGCCTCGACACCGGACAAGCCCAACGGCTACTACGACGCCACCGTCGACGGCGGCGCCAGGATCGACGGCGAGCCCTACACCCAGGCGGATCCGAACCAGCCGTTCAGCTGGTGGCGGCCACGGATGCTGGGCGGCCGCACCAACCACTGGGGCCGAGTGGCCCTGCGCTTCGGCCCTTACGACTTCAAGCCGAAGACGCGTGACGGACTGGGCTTCGACTGGCCGATCACGTATGCCGATCTGGCGCCGTGGTACGACACGGCCGAACGACTCGTCGGAGTCACCGGCCTTCCGCACGGGATCGAGAACGCGCCCGACTCCCCGCCCGGCGTCCAGCTCCCGCCGCCTCCCCCGCGTGCCCACGAGATCGCCCTCAGCCGGGCGTTCGAGCACCTGGGCATGAAGGTGGCGGCGATCCGGGCGGCCGTACTCACCCGCCCGCTGAACGGGCGTGCGGCATGCCTGTTCGCGACGCCGTGCACCAGCGGCTGCTCCAGCCGCTCCAACTTCCAGAGCACCACCGTCCTCATCCCCCCTGCCCGCGCCACCGGCAACCTCACCATCGGCTGCAACGCCATGGTGTCCCGAATCGACGTCGACGCGACCGGGCGCGCCACCGGTGTCACCTACAACGACCGGGTGACCGGCTCCGAATGCTCGGTCACGGGGAGGGTGGTGGTGCTGGCGGCGGGAACCTGCTCGTCGGTGCGCATCCTGCTCAACTCGCGAAGCGACGCGTTCCCCAACGGAATCGGGAACGGCCACGGGCTGGTCGGCAAGTACCTGATGGACTCGGTCGAGTTCTCGCGCTCGTCACGGATCCCGATGCTCGAGAAACTCCCGGTGCTGAACGACGACGGCATCTTCACCCCGCACATCTACGTGCCGTGGTGGCTGCTGCCCGAACAGGCCGCCGGGCGGCTCGACTTCCCGCGCGGGTACCACATCGAGCCGCGCGGGGGACGCAGGATGCCGACCACCGGCATCGGAAGCCTGATCGACGAGGGCAGTGCGACCTACGGCGACGCGCTGCGGGCACAGGTGCGGCGCAGGTACGGCTCGGCCGTCACCCTCATCGGCGAAGGCGAGATGATCCCGAACGAGGACTCCTTCTGCGAACTCGACCCGACGACCAAGGACAAGTGGGGCGTTCCGGTCCTGCGCTTCCACTGGAAGTGGGGAGATCCGGAAGTCCGGCAGGTCACGCACATGCACGACACCTTCAACAAGGTCTTCAGCCTGCTCGGCGGCGCGCCGGACACCAGTCCCGTCGTCATGCCGACGGGCGGCGGAGCGGTCCACGAGGTCGGCGGCGCGCGGATGGGGACCTCGCCGCAGAACTCCGTGCTCGACCCCCACAACCGGTGCTGGGACGTGAGGAACCTGTTCGTCATCGACGGCGCCTCGTTCGCCTCGAGCCCGGACAAGAACCCCACGCTCACCATCCTGGCCCTGGCCGCACGGAGTTCGGCCCACATCCTCGAACTGCTGCGGAGCGGTGGTCCGTGACCGCACGCCGATGCCCAACCGGAAAGCAGCTCCTCCTAGGTGACTGAGCATCAGCAGCGAGAGGGAGAGATGGACCAGCACAGTGCCGCCGATACCGGTACCGCAGCGCAGGGCTACGGCACCGACCCCAACCTCGTGACGCCGCACACGTCTTGGCCGCGCACGCTCTCCGAGCCCGAGCGCGCGCTCATCGCGGCCCTCGCCGACATCGTTCTGCCGGGCGCCGCCGAGCACCCGGCGCCGAGCGCGATGGGGATCGCCGACTTCTTCGACGACTGGGTGAGCGCCCCCTACACCACGCAGCAGAACCACCGGACCGTCATCACGAACGGCCTCGCCATGGTCGACGCGGAGGCACGGCGCCGGTTCGGGGCCGGGTTCGTCGACCTGGACGGCGCCCGGCAGCGCACGATCGTCGACCAGATCGCATCGACCACCGCAACGGACCGGAGCTTCTTCCTCAGGTTCCGCTCCCTGCTGCTCGCCGGCTACTTCACCTCCGACACCGGCTTCAAGGCGATCGGCTATGTCGGGAACGTACCGCTGCTCGCCTTTCCGGGCGTCCCGCCCGAGGCGCGGCGCATCCTCGACGACGAACTCAGAAAGCTGGGGCTGTAGCGTGAACGCCACCGGTGACCACGGGCATCCCGCGATGAAGACGATCAGGGAGTACGTCGAGGCCGAAGTTCTGCCGCTGGACGACCTCAAAGGCGCACTGCAGCTCGCGATGCGACTGGAATTCGCCACGATTCCGCCCTACCTGTGCGCGCAGTGGTCGGTCAAGGACGACCCGGACCGCGCCGAGGGCGTGCTGCACAGGATCGTCAGCCAGGAGATGAACCACTTCGCGCTGGCCGGGAACCTGCTGACCGCGATCGGCGGACGGCCGTCGATCGCACACGCCGACTTCCTGCCGACCTATCCGACCGGCGAGCTGCCCGGCGGCATCCCGCAGAAGCTTCCGATCGATCTGAAGCCACTGACCGAGGAACAACTCGCGGTGTTCATGCAGATCGAGCTCCCGGAGTTCCCGCCCATCGCGCGCCTGGCGGTGCCGCCCGCGACGATCGGCGCCTTCTACGACACGATCAGCACGACCTTCCAGAAGCTCAACCCCGGGATCGACCAGGACGCGCACGCCGTGGAGCTGCCCGCGACGAAGCCGGTCAGAACCGTCACCGACGCGGTCGAGACGATCGACCGGATCAAGAGCGAGGGTGAGGGGACCCAGGGGTCACCCGATCAGCCGTCCGGCGAGCGGGCCGGTTTCGCGCACTACTACCTGTTCAAGGAGCTCTTCCTCCAGCGGAGGCTCGTGGAAACCGACGGAAAGTGGAGTTTCAGCGGCGATCCCGTCACCCTGCCCGAGGTGTACGACTTCGCGCCCTGCGACGCCCGGCCGAATCCCTCGGCCGAGTTCAACCGGACCTTGTCGCAGCTGCTGACCGACCTGGAGAGATGCTGGACCTCGGGCGCGCCGCCGAACGTGGCGGCGATGTTCCGACTTCAGAGCCTCGGACGGGACCTGATCAGACGGGGGATCCGCCCGGAGTTCCGGTGGGACGGCGGAACGGCCTGACCGGACCCCGGCGCACCGAGACCGCCCGGCGCCCCTGGCGCGCCCGGTGCCCCCGGTCTGCCCGTGCTACCGGGCGAGCCCGAACGAGGTGACGAGCAGACGGCCGACGTAGGGGGTCTCCGCGCCGACGAAGCCGGTCGGGTTCACCGAGTACCACCTTGCGGCCCAGGTCGCGGGTGGCGAACACCCCGCTGGCGCAGCCGGGCCGGGAACCGGTCTTGCCCCAGGCGACCACGCCGCCCTGCTCGACCCGCTGCAGGCCCATGCTCCGGCTCCGCACCTCGTGCGCGTAGCTGTGCCCGGTCACCCGCTCGATGATCATCCCGGCGAGGAAGGTGTTCATCCCGTTGTACTGCTGCGCGGTACCGGGCTGGAAGTTCATCGGCTGCCGCTGCAGCGTGGCGACGACCTGCTCCGGGGTCCAACCGTCCAGGACTGAGCCGACCGGCGGCTCGGCCGAGCAGACCGAGCTTGTCGTCGGGGTAGTGCAGCCCGTGCCCACAGGTGATCAGGTCATACGGCTGCCGGGCGCCCAGTCAGCGAGCGAGGCCACGATCAGCTGGACATCGGGCGCAACATGTCGCGGGCCGAGTGGGCCCTCCAGGGCGCCCGGTGAGAACCGTGACGACCGGCACCCGCACCCCGCCGGGATTCCCTCCCCCAGCCCCCGCAACCGGGCGGCGCCGGCTGCGAGGGCTCGGTGTGTCAGGGCGTGCAGACGGCGTAGGGGGTGACGGTGGTGGAGTTGGTGCTCTGGTTGTCGGCGAGGATTTGCCAGGTGTTGCCGACGGGCCGGCTGGTGACCTCGACGGGTGGGACGGCGCCGCCGCTCTGCTGGTACCCGCCGCCGGTGATCGCGCTGCCGGTGGGGCAACTGGCCGTGGACGTGACCACGACCGGGACCCTGGCCGTGGCCACGCCGAAGGGGCGGGGGCCGACGGTGACGGTGGCGGTGACGGTGGAGGTGGCGGTGGTGATCACCGACACCGTGCCGTCGAGCTCGTTGGCGACGTAGGCGCGGGTGCCGCCCGGGCTGAACGCCACCCCGTAGGGGTGGTTGCCGACGGGGATGGTCGTGGTGACGGTGTTGGTGGCCGTGCTGATCACCGACACGCTGTTCGAGTTGCGGTTGGTGACGTAGACGCTGGTGCCGTCGGGGCTGACCGCCAACGTCTGCGGGGTGGTGCCGACGGGGATGGTCGTGGTGACGGTGTTGGTGGCCGTGCTGATCACCGACACGTTGTTGGTGCTCTGGTTGGCGACGTAGACGGTGGAGCCGTCGGGGCTGACCGCCACCGCGATCGGCTGGGTGCCGACGGGGATGGTCGTGGTGACGGTGTCGGTGGCCGTGTTGATCACCGACACCGTGTTGTCGACGAGGTTGTTGACGTAGGCGGCGGTGCCGTCCGGGGTGAATGCCACGTCGAACGGCCCGGTGCCGGTGGTGATGGTGGCGGTGACGGTGTTGGTGGCCGTACTGATCACCGACACGTTCTGCGAGTTGGAGTTGGTGACGTAGACGGAGGTGCCGTCCGGACTGACCGCCGCCCCGGCCGGGTTGGTGCCGACGGTGACGGTGGCGGTGACGGTGTCGGTGGTCGTGTCGATCACCGACACGTTGTTCGAGCCGTTGTTGGTGACGTAGGCGGTGGTGCCGTCCGGGCTGACCGCCACCCAGAAGGGGCTGGTGCCTACGGGGATGGTGGCGGCGACGGTGTTGGTCACCGCGTTGATCACCGACACGTTGTTCGTGGTGAAGTTGGCGACGTACACGAAGGTCCCCGACGTCGCGGCGTGGGCCGGGACGGCCGCCGTCACCGGCAACGCGAGGCTCCCCAGCGCAACCAGCCCCGTCACCAGGGCGCGCAGCCACGCCCAGCACCAGGCCCGACCCTGGCCCGTGTCACGCGGGGCCGGGCCCCGCAGCCGTCGCTTCCCACAACTGATCATCGCCGCACCTCTCACTCGAAGAACCGGAAAGGTGGCGACGTAGCCCCAGGGCCGGAACCGCCCGCACGATGACGACAGGCACAGCCGCCACGACCACCACCCGGACACGCGGCCGAAACCGCGGGCGGGACCCGGATCGTGTGCTCTCACACCTCGTCACCGACACGCCGACGCCCTGCCGGCCGAGGCGCTTACGCCACCCCGTTGGCAGGACCTCACCGGGCCACAGGCCACCGCGCGCCAGAATAGGTGCTAATACACCAAAGATGACGATTCGACACTTTTCGTTCGCGTGATCCGAGCCCCGGGCGAACGAGTGCGGCTGCCGGCGGCGTAAGCAGGACACCCGGGAAATCATCCTTCTGGAGCGCCTGGGCACCGACCTCACCGAGGCCCTGCGCCGGATCTGACCGCGCGCACCGGCCAGACGTGGTCCAACTGCCACTGCGAGGCATCGCCCGCTCGGGCGCTGCGAAAACCCGTCGTCAGCGGGGACCGGCGGCTCCTAGGGTGGACAGATGACCGTCTTCCTCTGCCGCGCGTGCGGCCGTCCCCTCACCGGGCCGCTGCGGAGTCTCGACGAACTGCCCGAGCAGCGCTACGCGGACGAGGACGAGGGCGACCAGCCGGGTGTCACCATGGCCCGTGGCACCTACGCCGTCGATCCCGAGCCCTTCGGTGCCCCGTACGTCGTTCCAAGCGCACCCGCCCCCGACGCGCCTGCGAACATCCGCGTCCCCGGCGGCCCTTGCGGCACGTTCGTACTCCACCCCGAAGACACCACAGGCCTGCTCCCCCACCCCGACCCACGCCGCCACGTCGGCTGCTGCGGACCCGACGGCATGAGCGGCGGCAACCGCGTCTGCCCGTGTGGCGCGGAGGTCGCCACGCTGGTCGCCGACTGCTGGACCTACCAGGAGCTTCGACTCGACCCCGAGCGCGTCCGGGCCGAGCCGTGAGCCCCCGTTCCGGCGCGCGACGGCGGCTACGCGGGCCGGGTCACTGCCGCACACCCCGGGCCGTGGGCAGCCAGGCGCGGTAGCGGCGCAGTGCCTGCCGCTGCCGGCGCTGCTCGGAAAGCAGAGCGAAGGCCGGGTGGGTTCCCGGCCTCGGGTCGCTGCCGCGGGCGAGGCGGCGCAGCTGGTGGCGGACCTGGGCCATGGTGGCGGCGGAGGCGAGGGCCTTGTCGGACCAGGTGACCGGCCGCAGCCCTCGGTCGGCTTCGCGGCCGGTGCGCCAGCGGTGGGGCAGGTCGGGGGTGACGGCGAGGGCGGTGCCGATCCCGACGAGTTCCACGCCGTCGGCGAGGACCTGTTCGGCGGTGGCGCGTCGGGTGATGCCGCCGGTGAGCATGAGCGGCAGGGGGCTGGTGGTGACCAGGTCCTTGGCCAGGTCCAGGAAGTAGGCCTCGCGGGAGCGGGTGCGCGCGTCGGCGGGGCGGCCGGTCATGGCCGGGCTTTCGTAGCTGCCGCCGGAGAGTTCGACCAGGTCGACACCGAGCGGTTCGAGCATCGAGATCACCTGCCTGGCGTCGTCCGCGTCGAAGCCGCCACGCTGGAAATCGGCGGAGTTGACGACCGCCGCCATCCGGCAGTACGTCCACGACATCGTCCACGGCGTCTTCCCCGACGCCGACGCGGAGGCACTGTCGATCTCGGTGTGGGCCCTGGTCCACGGCCTGGCCTTCCTCCACCTGGACGGCAAGCTCGACACCACCACCCCCGAGGTGATCGCGAACCAGGTCCGGGCGTCCGTCCACGCCGCGCTCACCATCCGCCCGACCGCGGCGCCGACGACCACCGCACCCCACTCGGTCCAGTGAGGGCATAGCGGGCCGGGCACACCGGCACAGTCTGACGAACAGGCCGGACGGGACGGCCCGGCGACAGCACGAGCGGGTCGCGGAAGGCTCGGAGCTGACGCCGGGCCACTTCCGCGCGGAGCAGACATCCAGCGCCAGCAGAGGGGCCCGGCACGGACTGCGGAAGACCCCGCACTGGATGTCCCACCGGCCCCGCACGCGTCGGCTTTGAGCGAGACCGGGTACCTGGCTTCCAATAGACGTGCTACCCGGCATAGTTGAGGCAGGTTCTGTCCGGCGGAACATGGCCCCGTAGGCTCCAGATCATGCACAGCACCCTGACGGACCACGCCCGATGCCTATACGGAGACGAGTACCGACCCACGCCGGAATGATCCAGGCCAACCTAGCTGACCAACCGTCAGGAAAGTCAGCAAAAGGTCAGCATCGATCCGACTGGACCCTGTCACACATGCCCGAACGTGAGACCTGAGTCACTCCCACGGAGCGCCTTCAAACTGATCAACAAGACCGCCTGGCAGGCCCGCCCGCCGGGCCGCGGCGGGGTGTCCAGCCCCGACCGGCCGGCAACGCCCCGACACGCCCATCAGTCGTCGCAGGTCAGCGCGCCCGTCCGCGCGGCTTCAGCGGCACCGAGGGCAGCGTAGGAGCGGACAGCCGAGCACCCGCGTAGCCGTGCACCTCCCCGAACCGGGACCCCTTCTCCCAGTCCTCGCGGGCCTGTGCGATCTCCTCCGTCGAGCGTCCGATGAAGTTCCACCACATACCACGGGATTGGCGTTTCTTCCCAGGTCAGGAACCTGATCGACCATCCAGAGTCAGCAAAAGGTCAGCATGACTCCCGGGGGTCCGATCAGCCATGGCAACCACGAGCCTCATCCGCGGCATGGGCACCGTCTTCAAGGAGTGCGAGCACCCCGAATCACGGTGGCCCAGGTGCCCGCACGAGTACAAGATCAGGTACCGCAACGCCGCCAGAAGGCAGACCGAGGAGTCCGGGTTCACCACCCAGGACAAGGCCAAGGCCCGGCTCGCCGAGGTCTACCAGGCCAGGAAGAACGCCCCACAGAGCCAGCGCAAGGCAGAGCGCATCCAGAAGTACGGCGCGATGCAATTCGGGCAGTACGTCGCCGAGTGGAAAGCCGGCCAACGAGACCTCGGCGCGGCCTCAATGCGACACCTCGACTCCATCCTGGAACACCACCTCTGCCCCGCCTTTCACAGCCGCCGGATGGGCACGTTCGACCACAAGGTCGTAGAGGCGTTCATTCAGACGATGGAACGAAACAGCGTCGGCCTGGCCACGCAGTCCAACACCTTCGACAAGCTGAAGTCGATCCTCCTCGACGCGCACCGGCTCGGCCTCTACGACGAGAACCCGCTCGACGGGGTCAAGCCGCCCCAGTACGACCCGAAACGCGCCGTCATCCCCTCACCCGCCCAACTCCAGGAAATACGCACCGCTGGCGACGACACGTTCCTGCTCATCGCCGACCTCATGAGCGGCTGCGGCATGCGCAACGGCGAAGCAGCGGCCGTCAACATCAACAACATCGTCGCCGACGACACCTACCGCATCACCGAACAGGTCAACCAGACCACCAAGACCTACGCACCCCTCAAGCACCGCAAGGCAGATGACTACCGAGACGTCCCGCTCCCAGGGCGCGTCAAGCTCACCATCGAGTGGTACGCGGACAAGTACGGCACCGTGGACGGCTACCTGCTCCGGCACCCACTGGACCTCAGCAAGCCCTTCCCGTACCACTACCTCCAGAATCAGTGGCAGCGCATCAAGAAGGCTGGCGAAGTCGACATCCCCGAAGGGATGGTCGTCTACGGCCTCCGCCACTACTTTGCCTCGAACTGCCTCAGCCACGGCATCCCGATCACCGACGTAGCCGAGTGGATGGGCCACAAGAGCCTCGACATCACCTTCAAGATCTACCGCCACCTCATGCCCGGCTCCATCGGCCGCGCCGCCCAGGTCCTCGACCTCGGTTTGGCCGCCTGAACACGCATGGAGGGCCTGTCCCACCCGGAACAGGCCCTCCACCCCGCTTGCCACCAGCTCAGCCGGCAGGCAACCGCTGCTGCTTCACCCATGCCTGAACCTCAGACACCTTGAACTGCAGCTTCGCGTTCCGCCCGTGCCCAAACCGGTACGGAGCAAGGCCCACGCGAGGCGCCTCGCGATACACCCACGGAACGGACATGTTCAGATACTCCGCAGTCTCCTTGACGCTCATGAACAGCTGAGGCACCGGCTCTCCTCCACAACAGTTGAAGACAAGCCCAGAGGCTCACACGCGAACAGCCGCTTGGCCGAGCCGGATTCCTGTAGTAGGGCGGATGCGGTGAACGCCTTGTCATCGGGATACAGTTCGCCCAAGGTCTGAACTCCTCGGTGTCGAGGTGGAGAGCGTCGAGCAGCAGCGGCCACAGCCTTGACTGGCGGTGCTGGGCGTGGAGTCGATCCCGGAGACCAGCGGGAGCAGGGTCAACACCGCCTCGCTCGTCCGGGAAGACCATCCGCCCAGGGGGCAACGGTACGGACAGGCTGCGGCCAGCAGCCGCACTGGCCGGACGGATCCCGCTCCGAGGCCGGTGCCTGCCGTCATCCGCATCCCCGTCCCAACCGGCGGCACCGCCTCGATCGGGGCTTCACCCCGGGTGGTGGACACGGGTTTGTGTGGTCATGCGGCGAGTGTCAGGGTAGCCGACTGGCGCTGCTCGTAGGCGACGGGGCTGAGCTGGCCGTTGGCCGAGTGCCTACGCCAGGTGTTGTACCTGTTCAGCCAGCGAAAGACGGCCGCTCGGCAGGCCCGGGCTCCGGGCCAGCGGCGCGCGCCCTTGAGGAGCTCCCGTTTCAGCGAGGCGTGGAAGCTCTCGCAGGCGGCATTGTCGGCGCTGGTGCCAACCGCTCCCATCGACTGGGTCACACCCAACTTGTAGCAAAGATCGGCGAATTGACGACTCGTGTACTGGGTGGATTCAACTGGTCGTCGCAACACCTCGATTGTGGAGGTGTCGGATGGGGCGGCCTGCGGGGTGGATGACGAAGGTGACGGGGCGTCCGGCGATGCGGTCGCCGGGCCGGCCGCCGGTGCGTCGGGACGTGGAGCGCGCGTTCTGGTTGAAGATCGCCGAGGGACTCACGAGCGAGGATGCCGCGCTGGCGTGCGGCGTGTCCGGGCCGGTTGGTTCGCGGTGGTTCCGCGATCGTGGCGGGATGCCTTCGATCCAGCTCAGTCCGCTGTCAGGTCGGTATCTGTCGTTCGCCGAGCGCGAGGAGATCGCCCTGCTGAGGGCCCAGGACACCGGCGTGAGAGAGATCGCCCGCAGGCTGGGGCGCTCGCCGTCGACGATCTCTCGGGAGCTGCGGCGCAACGTGGCCACGAGGTGCGGGCGGCTCGACTACCGGGCCTCGATCGCGCAGTGGAAGGCCGAGCTGGCGGCAAGTCGGCCGAAGACTGCGAAGCTCGCGGCCGACGAGCGGCTGCGCGAGTACGTGCAGGACCGGTTGGCCGGCTTGATCCAGGCTCCCGACGGGCGGCTGGTGCCGGGTCCGGCGACGCAGGAGTGGAAGGGGCGGAACAAGCCCCGCCGTCAGGACCGGCGTTGGGCGACGGCGTGGAGTCCGGAGCAGATAGCGAAGAGGTTGCTGGTCGACTATCCGGACGACGAGTCCATGCGGATCTCGCACGAGGCGATCTACCAGGCCCTCTACGTCCAGGGCCGCGGCGCGCTCGAGCGTGAGCTGGTCACGTGTCTGCGGACCGGGCGTGCCCTTCGGGTTCCGCGCTCGCGCGCCCGCCAGAAGGCGGCCGGTCACGTCACGCCCGACGTGATGATCAGCGAGCGTCCCGCCGAGGCCGAGGACCGGGCCGTCGCGGGCCACTGGGAAGGCGATCTGATCATCGGGACGAACCGGTCCGCCATCGGCACTCTCGTGGAGCGCACGACCAGGTTCACGATCCTGGTCCACCTTCCGCGGATGGAAGGCTACGGCGTCGAGCCAAGGGGGAAGAACGGCCCCGCGCTCGCCGGCTACGGAGCCGAGGCGATGCGCAAGGCCCTCACGGCCCAAATGGCCAATATTCCACAGCAGTTGCGCAGGTCGCTGACCTGGGATCGAGGTAAGGAGCTCGCCCAGCACGCCCAGCTGAGGGCCGACACCGGCATCGCCGTCTACTTCGCCGACCCGCACAGCCCCTGGCAGCGGGGCACGAACGAGAACACGAACGGGCTGCTGCGGCAGTACTTCCCGAAGGGCACGGACCTGGCCCGCTGGACCGCCCGCGACCTCGAAGCCGTCGCCGGCGCGCTCAATACCCGGCCGCGGAAAACACTCGGCTGGAGAACTCCTGCGGAGGCCCTCGGCGATCAGCTACTCTCGCTCCAAACCAGCGGTGTTGCAACGACCCCTTGAACCCGGTCTGCGCCCCGTGGTCGGAGTGGAAGATCGTGCCGTCCAGGGTGCCGCGGGTGGCGGCGGCCATCATGAGGGCGTCGGCGACCAGGTCGGCGCGCATGTGGTCGGCGATCGACCAGCCGACGATGCGCTTGCTGAAGCAGTCCAGCACGGTCGCCAGATACAGGAACTCCCCGTCCCCGACCGGGAGATAGGTAATGTCGCCCATGTACTTGAGGTTCGGCGCGGCAGCGGAGAAGTCGCGGCCGAACAGGTCCGGCACCGGGGTCGCCGAGGGCTCGGGGACGGTGGTGCGGACCTTCTTGCGCAGGTGGGTGCCGGTGATGCCGAACTTCCGCATCACCCGGGCGACCCTCTTCTCGTTCACCGCGTGTCCGTCCTCGCGCAGGTCGGCGGTGATGCGCGGGGAGCCGTACGCCTCGTCGGACTCGGCGTGCACCCGCCTGATCTGCGCTGCCAGGGCGGCGTCGGCCCGTTCGCGCTCCGCGCGGGCCCCGGCGCCGGCGTGCCACTTGTAATAGCTGGAGCGCTGGACCTCCATCACCTGGCACAGCCGCTTGACCTCGTAGGTCTCCCTGTGGTCGTCAACGAACTTGAAGCGGCTCACCAGTTCGTCTCTGCGGCGAAATACTTCGTGGCCTTCCGCAGGATGTCACGCTCGACCGCGAGGGTCTCCCGGTCCTTGCGAAGGCCGGTGTTCTCCGTCCGCAGGGCCGCATTCTCCGCTTCCAGGCGCGCGATGCGCTCCTCGGGCGTCATCGGCGTAGCAGCCGCCCCGCGCCCGGTGCCACCCGGGAGGAGGCCGTCCGGCCCGGGCGCGGCCCCAGCGGCCCGCACCCACTGCCGCAGCGACTCCGCGTGCATGCCCAGATCCCGCGCGACCTGCGCATACGTCAACGACGGATCGGAGCAGTACAGCGCCACAGCGTCAGCACGGAACTCCGCTGAGTAGTGCTTGTGCACCATCGGTTCCATCTCTTCCTCTGAATCCACGAGATCCAGTGTCCGTGATATCCACCAATTGGGGGGAATGCCCATCTGCACCGCCACCTGTGGGACGCGCGCAGGACCAGCGAGCTGCGGATCCGGTCCGGGCCGATCGGCCGCCTACCGAAGGTGTCCCGGCGATTGCGGTGGGTCAGGCTGTGCACGGCGAAGGCAGCCCACTCGGTCTCCATAACTCCTGCTTGTGCTGATGGGATTGCTGAAGCTCCTGCACGACCTCGTAGGAGTGACGGATCCGATCGAGTTGCTCCGAACTTGGTCGTCATCGCGGGCCTCGTGCTGGCCGTCCAAGTCGGAATCTGGTCACGAAACGACTGCTGGCGACCCACAGAGCCCCTGCCGGACTCTTCGCGCCAGAATGGGACCATGCCCGTTCTGGAGACCACTTCGAAGATCCGCGCCCGGATGAGCAACCAGCGCAGCCGTGACACGGACATCGAGATCACCCTCCGCAGAACCCTGCACGCCGCCGGACTCCGCTACCGGGTTCACCGCAGACCGCTCAAGGGCGTGCGTCGCGAGGCCGACATCCTCTTCGGCCCGGCGCGCGTCGCGGTCTTCGTCGACGGTTGCTTCTGGCACGGCTGCCCCCAGCACGCGACATGGCCCAAGAACAACGCCGTGTTCTGGCGGGACAAGATCGAGAAGAACCGCGCCCGGGACAGCGACACAGATGCCCGCCTCGCCGAGGCAGGTTGGGTATCGGTCCGTGTCTGGGAGCATGAGAACGCCGTTGAGGCCGCCGAACGGATCGCTACCTTGGTTCGCGGACGACGGGCGGCGTGAGCCGGATGGAGGCCGGCCGCCGGTCTTCGACAACAGCTCGTCTCGACTGTGCCGCGGCAAGGGTGCGCATGAGAAGGGGTCTCGGGCATCATCAGTGGGGCCGAGGACCTGACCCCAGTCGTTCCCGTCGGAACGGCGAATGCGGAACGTCAACGGTCGATTGACCATGCCTTCCCGTCGCCGGTGGGCGAGGCGCTGGGCGGAACATGGCGGAAACACAGGCTGACTAGGTCACACCGACCACCGCCGGCTAAACTCTCGCCACATGACCAGCTCGGACGCAGTCGCTCCATTCCTTGAGAATCCCTATATTCTGGACCTTTTCGCCGGGCCGGGCGGTCTTGACGTAGCCGCGCACATGCTTGACGTGATCTCGCTCGGGATCGAGTGGGACAAGGACGCCTGTGAAACGCGTTACAAGGCCGGGCTTCAGACGTGGCACGCGGACGTCAGTGACGTTCGACGGAAGCGGTTCCACGAGCTGCCCGAGGAACTGAACGTGTTGGCTGGCGGCCCGCCGTGCCAGACGTACTCAGTGGCTGGCAACGGCGCGGGGCGCAAGGCCCTGGACAAGGTCGAGAAGCTCATTCACCGGCTGGTGGCCGGTGCCAGCGAGCAGGAGATCGACGAGCAGCTGGAGAAACTGGGCGGCGATCCCAGAACCGCTCTGGTCCTGGAACCGCTCCGGTACGCGATCAAGGCCCTCAGCTGCCCGAACCGGAACAGGCGACCGTTCGACGTGATCGTCTTGGAGCAGGTGCCTGCGGTCAAGGCGCTGTGGAAGGTCTACAAGAACGCCTTGGAGACAGGCCTGCCCCGCGAGGACGGGACGAGGGTGCGGTACAAGGTTGCCGAGGTCAAGACTCTGCACACCGAGGCCTACGGTGTTCCGCAGACCCGTCGCCGTACGATCCTGATCGCACGGCTCGACGAGCACGGCACTCCTCCGCTTCCCGCCCCCACCCACCACACCTACAACCCGCACAAGCCGAAGCAGGGCGGTCCCGAAGACGAGCAGGCAGTGGCGCAGGCCACTCAGACCACACTGCTGATGGGAGGAGCCGTGGCACCTCCCAGGCCGTGGGTCTCGATGGGGGAGGTGCTCGCGCCGACGACGCAGAGGCCCGAGGGCAGGGAGACCCCGTTCGAGGTCGTGTCGAACTACGGCAGTGGCGGCGATCCGAAGAAGCGCGGCGTCCGCACAGACGTACAGCCGTCGTTCACCGTTACCGGAAAGGTCTCGCGCAACGCCGTTCGGTACCAGGACGGCACCCCGCACTACCCGGACCGTCTGACCATCCCCGAGGCTGGCATTCTCCAGACCTTCCCGCCCAACTACCCGTGGTCCGGGGGCGATCGCTCGCAGCAGGTGGGCAATGCCGTGCCCCCGCTGTTCGGCGTGCACGTGCTGGCGGCGGCGCTGTCTCTGCCACTCCCGCCGGAGGAGAAGCTGCGGGAGAACTGGCCCGAGGCCGGCGACGAGGACCGCGCCACTCTCCGCAAGGTGGGTTGCGGGGCTCCGGACGATTGTGGTCCCAACTGCCCGAAGCCCGAGGATCAGTCCTCCCCCTCGGCATCCTCCGACTCATCCCGCCCCCGGACCGGCGCGTCCGCGAAGAGGTCAGTGAAGTAGTCCACCAGCGTGCTCACGGACAGCTCCGGTGCGGGCTCCTCGTCGGGGCCGGTCGGGAGTACGTTCCGTGACACCTGGCGGGCGGTCTCGGCCTCGTCGATCCAGTCGAGTAGGGGACGGGACTCGCGTTCGGTGTCCGGGGCGATCACGTCGTACATCAGCGTCGCGGCAGAGGCGTTGACGGCTCCGACCAGGGCGTTGACCTCACGGCCGGTGGTGACTGCCCCTTTCGCGACCAGCCGGACGATCGCCTGGGCAGTGGGCCGGTGGTTGATCACGGACGCGCGCAGGGCGGAGTTGAGGATGTCCTGGTTGCCACAGGCTGTGACCACGGGGTCATAGTCCGAGCCGTCGCGGAAGAGCTCGGCCGCCCACCAGAGGCGGGCGAAGGCCTGCTTGTGGTACTGCCCTCGGAAGCGGTCGGCCGCCACTTTGGCGACCTTGCCGTCCTTGGGTTCCGACAGGTGCCGCCAGACCACGTAGTCCGGGGCGACTCCGAGCGCGAGGTAGTTCCAGAAGCCGGGGTCGGCCGCCTCGCGGCGGGTGAGCCGAAGAGCCGAGTGAAGACGGGGAGCGAGCCAGGCGTCGGCCTGGGTGGCCTTGAGACCGCTGTTCCGGCAGTAGGCCATGGCGTCCTCGGCCAGGTCCCGCACGGGCAGCAGATCGCCGCGCCGGTCGATGTACGGCAGCGGTTCGGTGACCTGGTTGAGTTTTATGCTCGGCACGTCCTCGCGGCCGGTGAGCAGTCCTTCGGTGAGGAATTCCGCCGCCTCGGCGTTGGGGAGCAGCGCGAGGCGCTCCGGGAAGTAGCTGGGCCGGTCGGTCATGCGTCGTCCCCCTGCGTGAGGCGTTCCAGGTCGCGGATGGTGGTGGAAAGCGTCCGGGGGACGCCGGCGCGCCGGGAGGCGGCGAAGTGGATTCGGGGCTGGAGTTCTCCCCAGCCGGTGGCTCCGGTGCGAGCCGCGTGGACCTCTTGCAGGGCGTGCTCCGGCTCGCGCTCGGGGTACATGTCGGGGAGCATCTCCCGGAGCACTTCGCCCTGCCAGCCGTGAGGGAACACCGGGGTGCCATCCTCCTCGACCTCGAGGTCGCCGACGGCGGAGTGGAAGACGGCGGTCCAGACCTCGGAGCACATCTGGGCGAGGAGGAGTTCCCGGACGGTCTTCTCCGCGCCGGTACCGCCGTCGGCGCCGATCAGGTCGCCGAGCCCGTCGAAGTCGGTGTTGACGCGTACGACGGGGATCCGTCCGGTGGTGTCGACCAGCCAGGGGGAGTCCTTGAAGCGGTGGAGCCGGCTCGCGCCGGAGGCGAAGCCGACCATTTTGACGTCGAGTTCGCGGGCGAGCGAGGGTGCGGCCTCGATGACGTCGACGAACCACTCCACGTCGGATGTGGCGATCACCCGGCCAGGTACGCCGTCCACGGTGGCGACGACGTGCACGGCGAGGGAGGCACGGTCGAGGAGGTCGCAGCGGTGGAGGTCCAGCTTGGCGGTCCGTTCACGGCCGTCGGCGGAGACCGGGGAGAACTCCACGGTCGTGCGGGTGTTGGTGGCACGCTCCGTGAGGACGGCGACGACCTTGACGTCCTGCCAGGGCCCTGTAGGGTCCACCGCTTTGGCCGGGAGGCCGGCGGAGAGGCAAAGTCGGGCCTGGGTCCAGTCGGGACGGTCCTCGTCGGGCCCGAGGGCCACGACGCGTTCGACGGTGGAGAGGTACTTGCTCTCCACGTCCTCCCAGGGCTCGCCCTCGGCCTTGAGCTGGGCGCTTTCGACGCGCCAGGACACGTTGCCGGTGAGCCGTCGGTAGGGGTAGACCTTCACGCCTGCTCCCCCTTTCCGATGCGGAGTTCGACGACGAGTCCGGTGAGTTGAGCGCGGACCGGATGGCGGGACACGTCGGTGACGCCCCGGAAGACGGCCTTACGGTTGCCCGGCAACAGCTGCAGGGCTCCGTCGACCACCTCACAACCGCTGACGGCGACGAGGTCCTTCCAGGGTGCGGCGGGACGGGGGCCGGAGCGCACGTCAAACTTGGCCACCGGCGTGACCGGACGGTCCGTGTCCACGCCTGCCGATACCCGCAGGTCGACGGTGACGGACCAAGCTCCCGTCTCGTCGATCAGCGCGTCCACGTTGTCCAGTTCAGGCAGGGCTGTGGCCGCTGCGGGGCGCGCCTTCTTCGTACCACCGCCCACCTTGAGTCGGCCGGCGATCTTGGCCTCTCCACCACTGCGGCGCTTGGCCCGGGGCACGGCTACCAGGTCGCGCACGGCGGTATTCGCCGCGGTGGTCAGGGCGGCGATGCGCCGGTAGGCGGAGGGCGAGTAGGAAAGGCGGAGTTCTTCCGTCTGACCCCACTTGTTGTGCTCCGGCGGCTCGGAGGCGCGGAGGAACTCCTCGGCGGCCTCGGCGCCGGGGGCGTCCCGGCCCGCCGCGCGGCCGGTGAGGAGGATGGCCTGGAAGGGGTTGGTGCCGATGGGGACGTTGGTGACCGCACTGTCCTTGACGGTCATGCGGTTGCCCCGCATGGAGACCAGCCGGTTGGGGCGGCTGTCGGCGTCCTCGGCGTGGGTGACCAGGAGCACCGCCTCGTGCGGCACGCCACCGCGCGACTGACCGCCGTGGAGGGGCACGTTGAGCGGCACGATGGCTCGGGCTACCTGGCCCGGGGCGGCGAGACGGTCGACGGTGTCCCCCTCCAGGAAGGCGCGCAGGGCGCGGGTGCGGGAGGGCTGGGTGACGGCCGGATCCACGTGCTCGTCTCGGATGAGGACACCGTCGCGGTAGGTGCGGACGGACACTTCCAGGTGCGGCTTGTGGTCGCCGCCGCCGGTCATCGCGGCCCAGAAGTTGCGGCCGAGCGCGTCGACGAGTCGGGCGTGCATGCGGTGGACGGTGTCGTCGTCCTCGCTGATCTCTTCCTCATCCACGGTGCCGTTGAACGGCACCAGACTGGCGACGTCGTGGGCACCGACGATGAGGAAGGAGGTGCCGGGAGCGGCGCTCTCGCGAGTGAGGTGGAGCTTCTCGACGGTTTCCTCGTCGGCCCACCAGGAACGGACTATGTCGGCAGACTTGGTGGCCGGGTCAGGACGTCCGAACCAGGCCGGGCCGGCCAATTCCCGGCCGTCGACCTCGCGCCAGGGGAGGTCCAGCCGGCCGATGAGACGGCGCTCGGTGCGACCCTCGTGAGGTTCGGAGAGGGTGGAATTGATCAGCACGAGGCCGAGTCGGCTGGTGGCCCACAGGGTGGCCTTGCCCAGGCCGTATGAGCCTCCTGCCCCGGCATCCTTCTTGTGGCTGTCGAGCTGGCGACGGACGACGGCGGCGAAGAGCCCGTCGTCGTAGTCGCCACCGGTCAGGCCAGTGGCGTTGTAGTCGTCGACGCGGAGCAGCACCAGGCGGTCGTGCTGATACATGTCACGCAGTCCGGCCGCGATCGTGCGCGAGACCTTGCCCTGTTTGCCGTTGCCAGCGGTGAGCGCCTCGTAGTGCGGGAGCAGGTGCTCCCAGTCGATGGCCTCGCGGAACCGGGCAAGGGCCTCGCCGGTGAGTTCATGCAGCGTGTAGCGGACCCGGACGGGCTCAGCGGGGTCGAGGCGTGCGTCGAGGCTGTTCTGCGTGGCCTCGCGGGCGAGGACCTCGACATCGGCCTCGAAGGCGAACGCGGCCGCGTTGCCGTACTCACGGCCGCCGTCAGCGTGGGCTGGCCGGTGGTACCAGGAGACGGGCAGCCCCAGTTGGGCGTCGGCGCTGCGGGTGTGGATGGTCTCCAGGTCGGTCTTGAGCACCTCGGCGATAGCCCGAATGGTCTCGTCACGCGGTACGGAGCGGCCGACGATCCATGCCGAGACGGCGGCCCGGGTCATGCCCAGCTCCTCCGCCAGGTCGGTCTGACTCTTTCCTGCGTTCTTGAGCTGGCGTGCCAGCCAGGGGCCGAAGTCCTCAGCCGCCTTCACGTCCCACCTGCTTCCGCATGGCTTGTTTCACGAGGTGGGAGCCACGGTACCGCACTGCTGTTGACGAAGGAATCCACTTGTCAAAAGTTCTTTGACAAGTGGCATGTCAGACGGCGGCGGGCGTCGAACACGACCAAAAATGAAGCCTGGAAATCCTCCCGCTTTGCCCGAGTTTCCTCAAAAATCCCGACGGGATCGCATACGCGATCGGCGCCAGGGCGCCACTTGCACGCCTGCAGCAACTCATGCTTGACTGAGCGTCAGCTGCCCCGGCAACCGCCAGGGAAACCGCCCTTCACAGGGCCCAGTGCGCCTTCTTCCTTGCTCATGACACGCCACCGGGGGCAGGAAGAATCGGGCCGACCACGACCCGGGGCAATCTGCACGAAGCACCACCTTACACGTCGGGGGAATCCCTCTCGGCCCGCCTTCCGAAATCCCCATGGATTTCGTGGATTCTCGCGCGGCCTATTCCCCCTGCACCACCTCGCATCATTCCATCGTGAACGTCTCCACGAAAGCGAAAGCGAAGGTATCCCGGTGTCCCCGCAGAATTCCCCGCTCGACCGCATGCGCACCATCGTCGTGGCGTACGACCGGCTCGCCGACGACCCACAGGCCCGGGAGACCCTCCTCGGCCTGTTGGGCGGCATCGACGACGGCATGGTCGCCTCTACCGGAACGCCCTCCACGACGCCGACGTTCCGTCCCCTCGCCCGTTCCGGAACCTGGGCGGTCGCCAGCGCGTCACCGACGTCACCGTCACATTCACCGTGCAGCTCGCCTGTTGACGGCACCGGTCGTCACCCCTCGCCATCCGTTCCTTACTCCCGAACCCGAAGTGGAACCATTCGTGGCCGATCCGCAGTCCCCTGTGATCCGCACCGTCGTCGACCAGTCCCGCCGCGTCCTGGAGACCTACGGTGTCGACCCGGGCCTGATCCCCGAGCACGCCAACGGCGAGCGCCGTATCACTCAGGGCGGGTACGGCGACCGGCAGCTCTTCGAGCTGATCCAGAACGCTTCCGACGAGATGCGTGACGAGCCCGGCAGTCGCATCCACGTCGTCCTCACCGGCGCCCACCTGTACTGCGCCAACCAGGGAAACCCGGTGGAGCCCGAGGGCGCGGAGACCATCCTGCGCATGAGCATGTCCCGCAAGCGCGGCGGGCAGATCGGTCGGTTCGGCGTGGGCGTGAAATCGGTCCTGGTGGTGACCGACACACCTGAGTTCTTCAGCCGCACTGGCAGCTTCGGCTTCGATCGAGCCTGGTCGTACGAGCTGATCCGGAACGTGCCCGGCGTGCGCGAGCGACTCGGCGAGCACTTCGAGGCGCCCGTGCTGCGCATGGCCCGCGAGCTGGACATGGCGGCCGAGCGCCTCCGGGATCGGGTGCTGGACGAACTGCTGGAGTGGGCCACCACGGTGGTCCGCCTGCCGCTGCTGCCCGGCGCGGCCGACCGGCTGGGCAAGGACATGCACGGACACCAGGGCACAGCCAGCCACGAGACCCGTGAGGAGTTCCCGTCCGGTTTCCACTTGTTCTCCTCGCACGTGGGCCAGGTGGTATTGGAGGACCGGCGGCCCCGCCCGATCGCACGCCGGGCTCTTCGCGCCGATCGGGACGGCAGCCTGCGCACGATCCACGAGGAGCGCGTCGGCAAGCCGCCGGCCACCTCGCAGTGGAGGGTCTTCACCCACACCCACGAGCCGACCCAGGCCGCCCGCCGCGACGCCGGGGAGTTGCACGACCGGGTGTCCATCGACGTGGCCTGGGCGGTTCCGGCCTACCGCGCGGACGAGCGGACCGGTCTGCTCAGCGCTGCCGACGCCCGAGGGCGCGGAAAGTTCTGGTCGTTCTTCCCGACCAAGTACGAGATGACCCTCAGTGGCATCCTGAACGGGACCTGGAAGACCAACGAGGACCGGCAGAACCTGCTGGACTCCTCGCCCTTCAACGTCGAGATGATCCAGGTCGCGGCCCGCTTGGTGGTCAAGTCGCTGCCCGAGCTCGCCCCCGCCGAGGACCCCGGCGCGTACCTCCCGCTACTGCCCGGCCGCACCAAGGGCGTGGAGGTCATCAGTTGGGCTGACCGCCTGCTCACCGAGCAGATCTGGGCTGCCACCGCGGTGTGTCCGTCCCTGCCGGATCAGGACGGAGTCCTGCGTACGCCCAGCGAGCTGAACATCCACCCGGACCTGGGGCGGGACAGCACCTCGCTCAACCGTTGGCTGCGGACCTGGCACTCGTACGCCGGGCGGCCCCGCGACTGGCTGCACCCTTCGGTCGAGGCCACGGACCTGCGGGCGGGCAAGGTCCAGCACATTCTGGGCGCGGCCGGACGGCAGCGGGCCTCGGTCGTCGAGTGGCTGGAGGCGCTGGTCTCCGACGGCTCAGCGAACGCCTCGGCGACCGCGATCCGGATCGTCGCGGACATGATCGAGTCCAAGGCCTCCTGCGCCGCCGAGGCCCGGAAGGCCAAGATCGTGCTCACCGAGGAGCACGGCCTGGTCGCCCCGGTGGGCAGTGTGGTGTACCGGCGAGCCGAGGAGGACGGCCTACGGGAGTCGCTGGTCTACGTGGACCGCGCTCTGTCCGACGACCCGTCACTCTCTTTCGCCCTCACCACCCTGGGTATCCAGGAGGCCGACGTCCGAGGGCGCTTCATGAGCGTCCTCGACCAGGGCTTCGCCTCGTACGGCCCGCAGGAATGGAACCGATTCTGGGAGCTGTTCCACCGGGCTGGTGCCTCCGTGGTGGGCCACGAGGTGACCAAGCGGGTACCCGCACCGATGGATGCCCTGATGGTGCGGACGACGGACGGCAGTTTCCACACCATGCGCGAATGCATGCTGCCCGGTGTCGTCGTCACCGCGGAGAGCGACCCCGAGATCGCGGTGGACATGCGGTTCCACTCCGACGATGTGGGTTTCTTCCGCGAGTTGGGCCTGCAGGACCGTCCGACCTCCGGCCACAGGCCCGAGACGGAGCCCTGGTTCGAGGAATACAGGGCGGCCGTGCATGCGGCGTACTGCCGCACGCTCGACGACCGGGCGAGCCGGCCGGCCCTGGCCAGGACCAGGATCGAGGGTGCTCCCGTCGGTGGGCCGTTGCACCTGCTGCTCCGACTCTCGGAGCAGGCCCGCGCAAACTTCCTCCAGGCGCTGCCTGAGGACGCGCTGATCGAGAACTGGACGCTGCAGATCGGGACGCAGGCCGGCACACGTCGGACGGCACAATCCCCGATCCGATGGATGTTCACCCGACATGGTCGAATCAAGACTTCGCAGGGCCTCAAGTCCCTCAAGGAGGCCGTGGGGCCCCAGCTCGACGCGTACCGTGACGTGCTCCCGGTGGCTTCGCTCAGTGAGGAGAAGGCCCGGAAGCTGGGGCTCGCGGACAGCGTCGAGAAGGTCCGCCCGCAGCAGTGGGAACAACTCCTGGAGAAGCTGCAGGAGAGCGAGGACGACGCGTTCGTCGGGTCCACCTACGCCCTGCTGACCCGACTTGGGATCGAATTTCCCGAGGATTCGCTGACCCGCTGCCGGATCGGCAACGTCTGGGACACCCGGGAGGATGGCGAGATCGCCGTCGCCGCAAGCCCGGAGGAGTACCGCTCGCTGCAGGCCGAGCGAGTGCCGGCGCTGCTGATGCCGGACCAGGAGTCCGCCGACCTCATGGTCGAGCAGTGGGGCATGCTGCGCCACGACGATGTGGTCAGCCGCGAGACGCGGCATGAGTCGACCGTGGAGCCGGTTCCGCTGGCCGAGGAGTTTCCGACGCTACGCCAGAAGATGGGAACCTCGGTCAGCACGTACTCGCTGCTGCGCTGCTCCACGCTGGAGGAGGTCGTCCGCACCCCGCACGGTGCACGCGCGAAGTCCCTGGAGAGCGCCCGCCAGGGCAACGTGATCAAGGTTCTTGACTCGCTGGACAGGCTCAGCACGCTCCGGGCCGTGGACCGCGAGCTCGGTCTGCGGATGGGCGAGACCGGTTGCCGCGCCGTGCTGGACGCCCAGGCTCGCCAGGAACAGGACGAGAAGGTGCGGTCCGCACTGAAGGCGATCCGCGAAGCCGAGGACGTAACGGCCAAGCTGGAGCTGCTGATCGGCGCGCAGGCCCTGCGCGACCGGCTGCCCGCCGGCCTGATGGAGGCCGAGTGTCAGGAGCTGGGAGGGCAGGAGCCCACCGGGCGTCGGATCGCGCAGATGGCGTTCAACGCGCACGGCGATACCGTGCTCAAGACCCACGCCCGAGACATCCAGGAGCGCTTCCCGAGCGCCCCGTCGTCCTACACCGGCGGCTCGGCGGCGGTCTCCTTCGTCGCCGATCTCGGCCTGCCCGCGCCCTTCGCTGGCTACCGGGCCCCGACTCTCGAACAGAGCCTGACGGTGGAAGGCCCCCGCGACTTCCCGCGCCTGCACGACTACCAGGAACGACTCGCCCTCAACATCTTCGAGATGCTGGACCGACTCGCTCCCCAACGCGCCATGCTGTCGCTGCCCACCGGCGCGGGCAAGACGCGAGTCACCGCCGAGGCCGTCATCCGTTGGGTCAAGCAGACCGGCACGCTCAAGGGTCCGATCCTGTGGATCGCCCAGACCGAGGAGCTGTGTGAACAGGCCGTGCAGAGCTGGCAGTTCGTCTGGAGCAAGGCAGGCGCGCAGACCCGACTGACGATCAACCGGCTCTGGACCTCCAACGAGGCGGCCCAAGTCACCGACGGGCCACAGCTCGTCGTGGCCACCGATGCCAAACTCCACGTGTGCCTGGACACCGATCGGTACGCCTGGCTGAGGGATGCCGCATTGGTCGTGGTGGACGAAGCGCACGTGGCGACCAGCCCGCGCTACACCGAGATCCTCAGCCTGCTCGGCCTGACCCAGCACCTGACCGAACGGCACCTGCTCGGCCTCACCGCCACCCCGTTCCGCGGCCACAACGAGGAGGAGACCACGCGCCTGGTCAACCGGTTCGGCGCACGCCGGCTGGACGAGGGGGTGTTCCCCTCCGACGACGCGTACGGCCACCTCCAGGACCTGGGGGTGCTGGCGCAGGTCGAGCACCGCGAACTGACCGGCGGAACCATCGAGTTGTCTCGCCAGGAGCGGGAGAGCGCCGAGCAGTTCAGCCTGCTGTCCAAGGCCGCCGAGCAGCGGCTGGCGGACGACCACGACCGCAGCCGTCGCATCGTGTCGGAGATCGTGGCGATGCCCGAGGACTGGCCGGTGCTCGTGTTCGCCACCTCTGTGGAGCATGCCAAGTACCTGGCGGCCAGGCTCAAGGACCACGGGATCTCCGCGTCCTCGATCGACTCCACCACCCCCGACAACGATCGCCGGGCCCGAGTCCGAGAGTTCCGCAATGGCACAGTGCGGGTGCTCACCAACTACGGCGTCCTCACCCAGGGGTTCGACGCTCCCGCCACCCGCGCGGTGGTCGTCGCCCGACCCGTCTACAGCCCGAACGTGTACCAGCAGATGATCGGACGCGGTCTGCGTGGCCCCCGCAACGGCGGCAAGGACACCTGCCTCATCCTCAACGTCCGCGACAACATCCGAAACTTCGACACCGCCCTCGCCTTCACCAACTTCGAGCACCTGTGGAACAAGAAGTGATCTTCTCCTCCGAGGACGGCCCCGCCCTCACCGCCGAGCAGCAGGCCGTCGTGGACCAGCCCTGGGACACTCGCCTGCTGGTTACCGCCGGGGCGGGCACGGGCAAGACCCATACCTTGGTGCGCCGCATGGACACGCTCGTCGGCCACATCGACCCGGACGAGGCACTGGAAGCCTCCGAACTGCTGGTCCTCAGCTTCTCCCGCGCCGCCGTCCGCGAGCTGCGGGACCGGATCGCCCGGCACGGTGAACACGCCCGGCGGGTACGGGTGCAGACCTTCGACTCCTGGGCGTACTCCCTGCTGGTGCAGGCGTACCCGGACGGCGAGTGGTCGGAGCTCTCCTTCGACGAGCGCATTCGGGCAGCCACCGACGCGATCGAGAAGGGCGCGTTGGATTCCCTGGAGGCTGGCCCGCCCGCACATGTGATCGTCGACGAGGTGCAGGACCTGGTCGGCGCGCGCCGGGAGATGGTGGAGTCACTGCTCGACCGGCTCCAGGACTCCTGCGGGTTCACCCTGGTCGGTGACCCCGCCCAAGCGATCTACGACTTCCAAATCGAGGACCCGGAGGAGTACGCCGACCGTACCGACCTCTTCCTCCGCTGGGTGCGAGTCTCCTACGCCGACGACCTGATGGAGCTGCGACTGACGCGGAACTTCCGGTCCGTCACCCTCGAGGCGCGCACCGCACTCCCGCTCGGCCCCGCCGTTCAGGGCATCGGCAGCGCGCCCGAGGGCGCGGACGCGGCGGCCGAACGGCTCCACGGGGAACTGCGCGAGCTGCTGCTCGACCTCCCCGGCCTGGGCGCGCTCACCGACGCCTTCACCCAGGACTCGCTGCGGTCCTTCCCCGGTACCTGCGCGATCCTGACCCGCGACAACCGGCAGGCCCTGCTCGTCTCTGAGCTGCTGCACACCCATGGGGTACCGCACGCCGTGCGACGCTCGCTCCAGGCCCGACCTGTGCCGTACTGGGTCGCCGAAGTGCTGCGTCGCACCGAAGCCGCCACGCTCACTGAGGAACGGCTGCGCGAGCTGCTCGGCGGGATCCCGCTGCCCGAGGGCACCGACCTGGACCGAGTGTGGCGGGCCCTGCGTGTGGTGGCGCGCGGCACCGGTCGGGGCACGCTCGACGTGACGCGGCTGCGCAGACTGGTGGCGGAGCGCCGGCTCCCGGACGAGCTCGCCGACCCGGAACCGGCCCAGCTGATCGTGTCCACGGTGCACCGCGCCAAAGGCCTGGAGTTCGACCGGGTGGTCCTGCTCGCCCCCCCGACCATAGCTGAGCTGCGTCGTCGCAACGACGAACTCGACGTGCCTGCCGAGGCGCGCGCACTCTACGTGGCGATGACCCGGGTCCGGGAGGATCTGTACCGCGTCGCCGCGCCGGAGACGGTGACGCTGCTCAGGCACAAGCCGACCGGCCGCTGGTACCGGGGAGTCCCGAACCAGCGCCAGAAGTGGCGGCGCGACGGCGTCGAGGTGCGTGCCGGCGACGTGTGCGCCCTGGAACCGGCCGACGCCGTGAATGACGCCCTCGGCGCCCAGTCATACCTGCTCGAGCACGTGCGGCCGGGCGACGCGGTGACGTTCCGGCTGCGCGAGGCCCTCCCCATGGGCCCCGAGCAGAGCCCCCGGTACGCGCTGCTGCACGAGGGGCGGGAGATCGGCGACGCCTCCGAGGTCTTCAGGAGCCAGTTGTACTCCGTGCTGAAGGTCGGCACGACCTGGGACATCCGGTGGCCCGAGGAGATCTCCGGCCTGCGGATCGACTGCCTGGAGTCGGTCGCAGGCAGCCCGGCCGCCGGAGCCAACGCAGGCCTGGGCAACCACGGGGTGTGGATCGCCCCGCGTATCAGCGGAATCGGACGGTTCCGGCGTCCCGCCGGGACGGAGGAGGAGCAGGGATGACCATCCATGCAGGGCGGCACGCCGCGCACTACGAGGTCCGTGAGGACTTGGTGGCCCGGCTGCGCCGCGAGCTTCTGGGTCCCGATGTCGATGCCTCCGCCGAGGACCGCGCCGAGGTCCTGGATCAGGACGCCCCGATCACCCGCTATCCCATCGGCGTGCTCTTCCCCCGCCCGGCAGACGCCAAGGCCCGCGATTGTCTCCAGGACGACGCCGCCGAGCAAGAAGGCCTGGACGAGGAGCCCGTGACCGGGGCGGACAGCCTCGAGGAGTCCGGGCTGGCCACCGATCGCCCCAACGCCGGTGACCGGCGTCCGTCCTCCGTCGGCCTGACTTTCGCGGTCGACCTCGCCGTGTGCCGGGGGATCGTGGTCTCGGCGAGCGCCGCCGTGTACGAGCCGGAGGACGCCGAGGGCCGCAAGGTCTCGGCCCGCCGGAGCGAGGCCCGCACCACCTCCGATCAGCGGGAGCGCTGGCGTCGGGTGGAGCTGGACCTGCCGGACACCACAATCGACGTTACGTACCCGGGCCGCGGTGCCTCACGCAACCTGATTGACGGCACGGCCCGACTGGACGTGCACGTGCGCCGCCCGTCGCCGGAAACCGGTACGGTCACCGTCACGGTCACCCTGGTCAACATCCAGAAGGTGGGCGAGCGGGAACTCCAGGACGCCTTCGCCCTGTTCCAGACCGGGCTGACGGTCCGTGCTGCCAACGGGTCGAGCGCGTTCGTGGAGCGCCCCGCCGCCTTGTCCGCCGTGGACCCCGAGCTGGAGACCAGCCAGCTGCTGCACAGGCACGCCCCCACCTTCGCCGCCGGCCACGGCTGCGCGGCGGTGTGGGACTGGGCCCCACCCCCGATCGGCCTCACCGACGTGGTGCGGGCGGGCGTGGCCGAGGTGCGCACCGAGTTCCTGCCCACGCACGAGGTGCTGCTCACCGACTCCAATCCGGCGATCGACGCCAGTGCCCTCACCATGCTGGGCCTCGCCGAGGCTGGCGACACCGAGGTGATCGCCGCCCTGGAAGGGCTGGCCGCCGGCTACGAGCGGTGGATCGAACGGAAGCAGGACGAAGCCGCCGCGCTCGCCGGTACCTCGTACGAGAAGGCCGCGTCCGACCAGATCCGGTCCTGCGGTGAGGCGCTGGATCGGATCCGGACGGGCATCGCGCTGCTGCGCGATAAGCCTGACCTGATGCGGGCGTTCCGCCTGGCCAACCGGGCGATGGCGACCCAGCGGGCCCGGAGTGCCTGGGTCAAGGACGGCCGGGTCGGCGAGCCAGACCTGGCCTCGGCGAGCTGGCGTCCCTTCCAGATCGCCTTCATGCTCCTCTGCCTGGCCGGGGTGGACAACCCGGAGCACCCTGACCGGGGGGTGTCGGACCTGCTGTGGTTTCCCACCGGTGGCGGCAAGACCGAGGCGTACCTGGGCCTGATCGCGCTGACCGCCTTCCTGCGCCGGATGCGGCTCGGTACGACGGGTGGCGGTGTCACCGTCCTGATGCGGTACACGCTGCGCCTGCTCACCCTCCAGCAGTTCGAGCGTGCCGCGATCCTGATCTGTGCCATGGAACAGATGCGCCGTGAGAACCCTGCCGAGCTGGGCCACGAGGAGATCTCCCTCGGCATGTGGGTGGGGCGTTCCGCCACGCCGAACACCCTGGAGGTGGCCTCCAAGCAGCTCCGTGCGGCCCGCTCCGGCAAGGTGCTCCAGAAGGAGAACCCCGTCCAGCTGCACGCCTGCCCATGGTGCGGGACCGCCCTCGACGCCCACCACTACTCGGTCGACGAGGAGGCCGTCCGGATGGATGTGCGCTGCCCCGGAGCGGGCTGCGCGTTCTCCGGCGGACTGCCCGTGCACCTAGTCGACGAAGCCGTGTACCGGGCCCGGCCCACCCTGGTGATCGCCACCGTCGACAAGTTCGCCTCGATGCCGTGGCGTGCACAGACCGCGGCCCTCTTCAACCGGGACCGCCAGGACCCCACTCCACCCCCGGAACTGATCGTGCAGGACGAGCTGCACCTGATCTCCGGCCCACTGGGTACCTTGACCGGCCTGTACGAGACAGCCGTCGACGTGCTCGCCGACCGTCCCAAGGTGATCGCCTCGACCGCGACCATCCGCCGCGCCGCCGACCAGGGCAAGGCCCTGTTCTCCCGCGAGGTGCGACAATTCCCGCCCGCTGGCCTGGACGCCCGCGAT
Organism: Kitasatospora sp. HPM-01-4; assembly: GCF_051374625.1. Lineage (NCBI taxonomy): Bacteria > Bacillati > Actinomycetota > Actinomycetes > Kitasatosporales > Streptomycetaceae > Kitasatospora > Kitasatospora sp. HPM-01-4. The sequence continues at coordinate 1,449,365 of NZ_JBPQGP010000005.1, forward strand.
TCCTGGTTCGCCGTGGAGACCCCCGCGAGCGAGAAGGCGTCCCGCCGCTATGTGGGCCTGCTCGCCCCCGGCACTAGCCAGTCCACTCTGCTGATCCGCACCTACGCCACCCTGCTCCACCAGGCGATGCGAGCCGACACCACCCAGAAGGTGCGCGACGCGTACTGGACGCTGGTCGGTTACTTCAACAGCCTGCGTCTGCTGTCCGCCGCCGAACTCCAAGTCCACGACGACGTCGTGGCCTATCTGGAGCACCTGGCCGACCGCGACGGCTGCGAGCCCCGCTCCGTCGGCAACTACTCCGAGCTGACCAGCCGGGTCGACGCCAGCGACATCCCGGCCCGCCTGAAGCAGATCGAGCGGAGGCTGACGGACGGCGACACGGTGGACGTACTCCTGGCCACGAACATGATCGCCGTCGGCGTCGACATCGACCGGCTCGGCCTGATGGCCGTCATGGGCCAGCCGCAGACCACCGCCGAGTACATCCAGGCCACCAGCCGCGTGGGCCGTGCCCACCCTGGTCTGGTCGCGGTGATGCTCAACGCGGGCCGCTCCCGCGACCGTTCCCACTACGAGAACTTCCAGCACTTCCACTCCGCGCTCTACCGCGAGGTCGAGTCCACCTCGGTGACCCCGTTCTCGGCCCGCGCCCGAGACCGTGGTCTGCACGCAGTGATCGTCGCCCTGGCTCGCATTCTGGTCCCCGCCGCCCGCGCCGACGACGCCGCGGGGAACATCGACCTCTTCCTGGACGAGCTGAGGGAGAAGATCCGTCCGAGGATCCTCGAACGGGTCGAGAAGGTCTCCCCGAAGGAGACCGCCGCCAAGGAGGTCTCCCACGTGGCCGCAGCCTTCGACGAGTTCGTCGACTGGTGGTACGAGGAGGCCGAAGCGCATGGCGGCCTGTATTACGAGCCGAAGCGCGGACGCCACGTCCCCTCGCTGCTCAAGCCCTACAACGACGCCCTGGAGGACATCGAGGCGTGGGAGACCCTGTGGTCCCTCCGCGACGTCGACGCCGAGTCCGCCCTGTTCATGGAGGCATCCCGATGACCCCGCCCCCTCCCCGCCGCCGGCGCGGCACCGACGGCTCCGCCACACCGGCCCGCACCCTGCCCCGCCGCGGTGCGGTCCGTCGGGCCCAGGCCATCACCACCTACGGTGTAGGGGCACTGATCGCTGTGGACCAGGAGTCCTTCATCGTCGCGGGCATCGACGCCGCGGAGGAGCAGTGGCCCCGCGACGAAGCCCCGGTGATCCACGAGCCGCGCCTCGCCCGCGTGCTGGGCGTGAGCCATTTCCGCCTCCCGCCCGCCTCCGGCGACGACAGCCGCGACGGCATCCGGGTACGCCGATTCCCGCTGTGGCACCACTGCCCCGAGTGCCACGCGCTGGACCACGTACGGAAGTTCAACTCACCGCCCGGACGCAACGAGTGCGCCGAGTGCGCCGAGGCCCTGGTGCCCTCCCGTTTCGTGGTGGCTTGCGAGGACGGGCACATCGCCGACTTCCCGTACTGGAAGTGGCTGCATCGGGGTCGACGCGGCGACGGCGAGGCCGGCTTCTGCGGCGGCCGAATGAGCCTGCACTCCTCGGGTCGCACCTCCTCCCTCCGTTCGGTGGTGCTCTCCTGCTCCTGCGGAGTGCCAGAGGTGTCCATGGAGGGCTCCTTCCGGCGTAGCGCCCTCAAGGACCTGAACATCCGTTGTGAGGGCAAACGCCCCTGGCTGAAGGACGCCCCCGACCGCCCCTGCTCCCAGCCGCCCCGGACCCTCCAGCGTGGCTCCTCGTCCGTGTGGCAGCCTGTGCTCCGCTCGGCCCTGTCCATCCCGCCGTGGAGCGACACCCGGGTGCACGCCCTGGACAAGCACTGGGACAAGCTCCGTGCCTGCTCCACCCTCGCCGAGATCGAGATCCATCTGAAGTACATCTTCGACGGGGCCCCTTCCCCAGTGAGTCCCCAGCAGGTCCTGGACATGCTCACCGCGATGGAGGCCGAGGACCACACCGGGGAAGACGGTCCCGACCTCGACCAGGAGCAGCGCTACCGGGCCCTGCGCGACCTGGAGTACGAACGACTGTGCGCAGGCAATCCGGAGGACTCCGGGCACCACACCGAGCAGTTCGTCTGCGAGCCCCCGGTTGGCGACGAGAAGCCGCTGACCGGCCTGGGCCTGATCACCCCGATGCAGGTGAAGAAGCTCCGCGAGGTTCGCGCCCTCAAGGCCTTCACACGGGTCATCGATCCTGAAACCTCTTCCGAGGGTCATGAGGCCGAGCTTTCCCTCACCCCCACCGACTGGTTGCCCGCCATGGAGGTCCACGGCGAAGGAGTATTCCTCCGGTTCGACGAGGAGAGGGTCGACGCCTGGGCCGAACTGCCCGCCGTCGCCGCCCGCGTGGCACGCATCCGACACCACCATCAGCGGATCCTCACTGAGCGGGCCTCCGACCCGACCCGAGTCCCGTCCTCTCCTGCCACCCCGCGCATGGCCCTGCTGCACACCTTCGCGCACGTGATGATCAACGAGTGGAGCCTGGACTCCGGGTACCCGGCCGCCTCGCTCCGTGAGCGGATCTACTCGGGTGACGAGATGGCCGGTGTGCTGATCTACACGGCCACCAGCGACTCGGCTGGCAGCCTCGGTGGCCTGGTCGCCCAGGGCGAAATCGACCGCCTCGCCCAGGCCGTACGTTCGGCCGTCCACCGAGCCGAGTGGTGCTCCGCCGACCCGCTCTGCGTCGAGACCGAGACCTCCGGCGCAGGCGGTACCAATCTGGCCGCCTGTCACGCCTGCGTGATGCTCCCGGAGACCAGTTGCGAGCACAACAACGGCCTGCTTGACCGGGCCCTCCTCGTCGGCACCCCGGAAGACCCGTCGATCGGCTTCTTCTCCCGCCTGCTCACCCAGTGAGCATCGGGCAGTGACACTGGGGCGGTATGGCACAACTGCCATACCGCCCCAGTGTCTCGGGATCGGAGCGGCTCAGGATCCCGGCCTGCGCTTCCGGACGGCGGATGGGATCAGGGCATTCCGTAGAGCTCTCACCAGCATGTTCATCCACCAGCGGTCCCACGGATTACCCGCTCGGCAATCAGCGCGGGATCAGTTCACCGATGGTCCTGCCTTGCGGGCGCGCAGCGCCTCAACGCGGTCCGGATCGCGAGCCCGAGGGCCCGGCCCACCGGAGGCGGCGAGGCGTGGCCGACCTGGCGGTAGCGGGCCGTCTTGCGGCCGGCGAAGGACCAGTCCTCAGGAAAGCCCTGCAGTCGTGCCACCTGCTCGACGGTCAACGCCACCATGCCCGTGACGCCGAGTGAGAGGTCCCAAGGGAACTCAGGCCCGGGGACCTCGTCGGCGACAGTGCCGCCGTTTACTCGCATACGGGCCCAGGAACGCTTCGACCCGGTCGGCCCCAGATCGGCCCCACCACGGTTCCAGGAACCCCCGACCAGGGTCGGGGCGACCCGGTCGGCCTGCGCAGCCCAGGCGGCCGCGTAGGGCCAGCCGCGTGTGGCCATGGAGGCACCCAGCGCCTTGCCCACGGTGATCGGCGGCGTGGTATCGGGCATCGGGGTGACGAAGTCGTCGATGGAGTCCCCTTTCAGAGCCACCAGGATCCCTTGCTTGCGATCCTGGGGCACGCCGTGGTCCATCGCGTTGAGAACGAACCAATGGTGCCGATAACCGAGGTGTTCGAGCTCGGTGGCAACGTACGCGCGGATCGGCTCGTATGCGGGCTTGGAGACCAGATCGGGGACGTTCTCGATGAGCAGGGCGCGTGGCTGTACGCCGTGCATGAGCATGATCGTCGCTTCGAGCGTTCGAAGCTCCTCGGTGCTGTCCTCGCGTGCCACCGCGGCACTCGCCTTCACCCGGGGCAGGCCGGCAGCCAGAAGATCCACGTCATAAGTCGCCTGGTGGTCCACCGGATCGTAGTCCAGGAGGTCGGTCTCGAGGACCTCCCAGTCGGGACGATTCCGACGCAGCGTCTCGCAGGCCACGGCGCGGTTGTCCAAGAGCAATACGGGATCGAAACCAGCCTGCTCAAGGCCGAGCGCGAGGCCGCCTGCACCGGCGCACACAGCAAGGCAGCTAAGGCGTTCGAGGCGGGACTCTTCCATAATCACCGTTCGTGCTTGTCGGGAAACGAGAACCGGCTGGGTTGGAGAGGCTACCCCGCCCACCCCCTGTGCCACTCAGTTGCCGAGGCCTCAGCGGCGGTCGGAGCCCTGAGCGTCGATGATCGCATCTCCTTCAGGGAGAAGTCGATGGCCACGAAGCGCACGGCGCCGTCCCGGGAGCTATGGGCGTCACCGGGCGCGACGTAGTCGAACGCCATCACCAGCCTCCCTGCGTGGCCCGCCCGTACTCGTCGGTCTCGCTGCCATTTTCCTTCTCGGTGATCCAGTACAGGACGAACGCCCCTCGCTGCGGCCGACGAACGATTCCGTGATGGGCCGTGCGGCGGCGCGTGGAGTTCACTTTGCTGATCGCGCCGAAACTTGGACCTCGGCGCCAGTCTGTGGCGAATCAGGAGGAGGACCTACTCGTCGGCCTGGGTGGGGCGCTCTCGGTGATCTGGCGGAGGTAGGCGAGGTCGAGGAAGTCGGAAGCCGACAGTTGGCCGATGAAGGGGGCGATCCGAGGGGTCGCCCATGTCTCGGGGAACTGGTGGGAGAGCGAGCGGGTAGACCGAAAACCCGGTCGGCGCCCGGCAGCTCAATGCTCAGGGCGAACCGGCTGATTCACGGGCAGATCACTTGCCCTGCATACGCGGGGGGATGGCAGGATCACCGACATCGCCCGCGGCGCCACGATCACCAGTGCAATCGATGTGACGGGCGCCCTGAAAGGGCGCTCCGGTGACGGAGCATCGGCTCAATCACGGCTTGATGACGGATAATCAGAGATCGCCAAGCCCGAGGAGTCGACCGATGGCGTCGGCCTCACGCTGTAGCACGATTCGGCCGTCGCCGTCGCTGTAGGCAAGCAGGCGGGCGCCGATGTCGAGGCCAGCCTCCACAAGCAGCCCCATGGGCAGGGTCACTCGGCCTTCGGAGTCGACAGTGACTTCAGCAGGTTCTCGGATCACACCCACGAGTCTTTCATCCGTGGGAGAGATGAGCGACTCGCCTCGTGTGTTGGAGGAAGCGCTGGCGCACCGATTCCGAATCAGCTGGCCGTCCAGCTCGATACGCCGCAGGCTGCCCGAGCAACTGACCAGATCGCGACGGGGCCCACGATCATCGGGATCGTGCCGCACGACGGTCCGGCTGACCGGGTGGACGGCCACGATGCGGTGACAGACCCGACAACATATCTTGGGGTACTCACGTCTCCAGAATGCTTCTCACCTCTGACAGTTGAGAACACGGCGGAGCGAGCGCGCGCCCTCGACAACACTGGCCGACGTGGCGCCGGACGCCTCATGGTCGAGGACGGAGTCCGTATAGCGGCTGACTTCTCTTACCCCAACCGGGTGAACGCTGCAGGAGGTGGGCAAACGGATCGACCTCGTGCGGTACCGGCTCTTTGACGGCGGGCTGTCGAGCCTACAGTTGGTCGAGTCCGCACCTGGTCTCCAGCGCCGACCCGGTGAGACGCTGGCCTCCCTCGCGAGACCCGGAGCCCGAGGCGGGTGGCGAGACACCCGTAGCAGGCAGGCCGAACATGATCGAGATGCCCGAAGGTCTGCGGGTGCTGTTCGACGGGCTGGGCGAGATGCCCACCGCCTCGGAAAGGGTCGAGGTCTCCGTCCTCAAGCGCTACATACCGGCGACGGGTAAATGTGGCCAGTGTCCTCTGTCGCCCGGGGAACGGGGAGATCCTGCTCTGTCTCTAAATCAACCTCAGCACCATCGAGCCGAAGGAGGGCTTTACCCGCGATGTACGCGGCATCGGCCATCGCGGCGCCGGGGACCTTGAGGTCTGGATCGCGACGGCGGCTGACTTGGCGAAAGCTGGCCCACTGATTCAGCGGGCAATCGGCGCAGCCTGACTGGACGGCGAAGGGTGGCTGGTGCATCGGCATTTGATGCGCCAGCCACCCTTTCGCGCCTGTGGTACCCAAACCCCGGGTGAGGCACTCTCGTGCTCATTCCTCCGGTCGGCCAGGACGAAGTCGTCCTGTGCCAGCCCTGCCCGCAGCCTTGCCCTTTCCCATCGCTCGCTTCGACGTGCGCCGAATCGATCGACTCGGCGGACTCCTCCACGATTGTCAACATCCAGCCTGAGCAGGGCGGATGAGGCTTTCGGCGTGGGCAACGTCATCAGGGCGCAGGGGGCAGCTCATGGCGGGCCTCTTCACAGTATGGCGGTGCTCAGTCCGCCCGAGCGCAGCGTGTGGTCGTCCGCCCGGGGCGGCATGCGGCGAACGTTATCTGCAACTTCCGGTCGCACCAAATGAACGGCCAGCCCGATCAATGATCAATTTACCGCCGTTTGGTGCGACCGGAATCCCCGCCTATTGTCTGGCCATGTCGTCAACGAGGAGCTCACGCTCCACCGATAGCGACCTGGCTCTTTCTGTGTTGTCGCGTCCAAATTTGCGCCTTCACATCCGAGTTCACCTTCTGTTTTCCGAACTACCGTGGGGATCTCCGTGTATCGCCTGAGATTACGAGTGCGGCTGGCTGCCGCGCGGAATCTGAGAGCGGGGTTCAGGAGCTACCAACTCCTCTAACCCGGGCCGCCTTCGAGGGCGGGTTCGCAACGGCGCGGTGCCGGTGGCTTTTCGACGAGGAGCTGGCACCGCGCCTCCTACGACCAGCGAGGAGCCGCTGCGATGCAGCTTTCCCTGATACACCTGCCGCCGGGTTCAACCCCTCCCACTCGCAGCGCCGTTCGCCGCGGTGTACGGCAACTGCGATGAAGAAGACCGTGGGAGCCGTCGTTGGGCTCGCCACCACGCCGCTGCTGCTCGCCGTTCCGATGGTCTTGGTGGCGGCTGGTAACGCCTCGGCTGCCTGCTCTTCCGGTGGTGTGCAGGCGGTGGATGCCGCAGCGGTCGCTACCCAAGTGAAGGCGATCCTGGATGGCGGCGACAAGACCACCACGGCCTCCGTCCCGGGTCTGGAGAACCCGGCGGAGCAGATACCGAGTGCCAAGACGATTCAGGCGACCGGTGTCGCGATGCACATCTCCGTGCGCGGGCAGATCGTGGCACTGGCGACCGCTCTGCAGGAGAGCGGTCTGCGGAACCTCACCTACGGCGATCGTGATTCGCTGGGGCTGTTCCAGCAACGCCCGTCGCAGGGCTGGGGAACTGCGGCACAGATCCTCGACCCGGTCCACGCCTCCACCGAGTTCTACTCGGCGCTTCAGCAGGTGTCAGGCTGGGAGTCTATGACGGTCACTCAGGCCGCGCAGGCGGTGCAGCGCTCGGGGTATCCGGACGCCTATGCGAAGTGGGAGCCGTTGGCGACCGCGTTGCAGAAGGCCATCGAACCGCTGCTGGCGAAAACCGGCGCTCCGCCGTCGACCGGCTCGGCCGGGGGCGACAGTCCTGGGCCGACCACGTTGGGCGGCGGATGCACGACCAGCGGCGGTGACGGCAGCGGCTTCGGGACCATCCCGGCCGGGTCGCTGCCGACCGGATACACGATCCCGGCCGATGCGCCACCGCAGGTGCGGACCGCGATCCGGTGGGCACTCGGCCAGCTGGGGACGCCGTACCAGTGGGGCGGCGCCTGCGACAACCCGCACGGCAGCGATCCGACGGGCAGGTGCGATTGCAGCAGTCTGATGCAGGCGTCCTACCGGGCGGCCGGAATGACGTTGTCGCGGACCACGTACACACAGGTCAAGGAGGGCCAGCCAGTCTCGGTGGATGCCCTCAGGCCCGGTGATCTGTTGTTCATCGAGGGTACGGCCGAAGTCCCGGAGCACGTCGGGATGTTCATCGGTTCCGGGCTGATCGTGCAGGCCCCGCACACGGGCGACGTGGTCAAGATCTCGACCCTCGCCAGTTGGAAGCCGCAGATTCTCGCGGCCCGCCGCGTCGTCTGACCGGCGTCGCCCTCTCTCTTCCTCTGGCTCACTTCAGGTCCGCTTTGCGTGCCCAAAATCGAATTGGAGTTCTCAGTGATTCTGGCCGACAAGGTTGCACAGCTCGCCTACGACCCGGGGATCTCCCCCAACGAGGGCGGCCTGCCGGGACTTGCCGTGCTCAAGCAGGTGATGGGCAGCCTCAACTTGTTCGGGATCATCGCGGTGGTCGGCGCGCTCGCGGTGAGCGCGGGCGTGTGGGCGTGGGGCCACCACTCGGGTGGTCACCAGGCCGAGGCCAACGGCAAGAAGGGCGTCCTGGTCAGCGCGGGCGCCGCCCTGCTGTTGGGCGCGGCGAACGGTGTGGTGGCGTTCTTCAGCACGCTGGGTACGCAGGTCCACTGATGTCTGTCCGTTCCGTGAACCCCGGCGGCGCACCGCGTATGCGTCGCCGGGCGCTGCTCGGCACTGCCGTTCTGGCGGTGCTCGTTGCCGTCGCCGGTCTGTTCGCCCACCTCACCCGAGATAACCGGAGCTCCGCCAAGGAGTTGGCCCGGCTTGGGGGTTCGGTATCCTCGCCCGTCTCCGTCTTGTCCTCTCCGCCGGCGTCGCCAGCCGCTGCCGGCGGCCAAGGTGTCCTGCCGGTTGTGCCAGCGACGCACGATCCGATCGCCTTCGGCAAGGCGGCGGCTGTCGCGCTGTGGTCGTACGACACCCGCGCCTACTCCCAGCCGGAGCTGCTGGCCGCGCTGCACGGGTGGCTGACCGGTGAGGAGAAGTACGCCGATGCCGCGTCGGTCGACGGCCAGGTTCCCTCGCCCGTGTTGTGGGGGCGGATGGCCGACAACGGGCAGTTCGCGACCGCTGTGGTGAATGAGGCGCACTTTCCGATCTCGTTCACCAAGGCGCTGCAGGCGGATCCCGGGGCGATCGCCGAGGCGTATATCTACGCCGTCACGGTTTCCGGGAAGCAATCGATGGCCTGGAACGGTTCGCCTGCCGGAGGTGCCGAGGATCGCTCGGCGACGCTCGCGGTCCAGTGCCGCCCCTCCCGGAACTGTGCTCTGGTCGGTGTCCTGCCGGCCGTCGCGCCGTGATCACGACTCCCTGAAAGAAGGTTGTGCCGTGGGAGTCTGTGACTACCCCCTGATGAGCAGCGTCTGTGATGCTGTCAACTTCGTGAACAATCCCGCCGGGGCCGTGACGGACGGCATCGGCGCGTGGATCGCCAAGTCGATGGGCGAGCTGGCGGCCAGCGCCGCGAACCTCGCCTCGAAAGCGGTCGACGCGACGACCGGTATTGACCTGAACGCCGGATGGTTCAGGGACAACTACCAGTTGCTGCTACCGATCGGCCTGGCGCTCACCGTCGGGACGTTCTGCCTGCAGCTGATGCTCGCCGCCTGGCGCCGGGACGAGAGGGCACTCGCCCAAGCGGCGTGGGGCACGATGACCGGCGTACTGTTCAGCTTCAGCGCGCTCAGCTTCACCGCCGTGGCGATCACCGTGGTGGACGCGCTGTCTGCAGGTCTCTTCCAAGCCGCCAACACGAGCGTGGACGACGCTATTCGGCGGATCGTGAAGGTCAGCGAGTTCGGCGCGATGTACCAGCTCGGCTGGGCCATCCCGGCTCTGGTCGCCGTCGGCTGCGCGATCGGCGCGTTCATGTACTGGGGTGTGATGGTCGCCCGCAAGGTCGGCGTCCTGGTCCTGGTCACCCTCGCGGTGTTCGCGGGGGCCGGCGGGGGCTGGGAGGTCGCCAAGCGCTGGAGGCGGGGCTGGATCGAAGCCACGGCCACCCTGGTCGTCAGCAAGCTGTTGATGACGGTGGTGTTCCTTATCGGCGTCAGCGCGATGGGCAAGTCGGACGCCAAGGACGGCATGGGAGCCCTGTCGGATGCGCTGGCGGGCATCGTGGTGATGGTCCTGGTGCTGCTGTGCCCGTACGCCACCTACAAGTTCGTTCACTGGGCGAGTGAGGGCGGCGGCCACGATGACCTGCACCGCAGCGGTGTGGCCGGCATGGCGGTCGCCGCAGGTGCCGCGAAGACCGCGGGCAGCCTGGCGATGCAGATGGGCGCTGGCGGTCCGGCGCCGCAGGGTCCGGGCCAGGTCCCGGGCATGGGCAATGACGGCGTCGCCTCCGGCATCGACCCCTCTGGTGGTGGCCGGTTCAGCAGGGAGGGCATCGACGCCGGGCCACCGCAGCCGCAGACCAGGTTCCGGTTCGGCGAGAACCCGACCGCCACCGGCGACAAGGGCCGAGCGCTGATCCAGCGCCCCGGCATCCCGCCGCTGATCACCCGGCCCGCCAAGGCCGACGCCGAGGGCGCCTCCACGCCTAGCGACGCGCCCGCCGACAGCGCCCCCGCCAGCCAATCCGCCCACGCCGCGCCAACCCTGACGACCTCGACCGCCCCCTCCGGCCACGAGGCACTCGCCTCCGCAGGCGCAGTCTCGCCCACCGGACCCGCACCCGGCGGGTCTCCGGGCAGCGGAGTGAGGCCGACATCGGCGACCAGCCATCCGACCGCCCCGACGCCTGCGGTCAACAGGCTGTCCGCGACCGGCTCGCCGACACCGGCGCGATGGGTCTTCCCGGACAAGCCACCCACCTCTGGTGCCTGACCACTCATCCCTGGGGCGGGCTGCGAACCGCACACCCGCAGCCCGCCCCCAACCCTCCGCCCCCAGAAAGGAGATGCGCCATGACGTCCAGAAGAGCGCCGCGTCGTCCGCCCCTCCTTGCCCGCTCGCACCACCTGGATCCCCGATGTCTGACACCACCGAGGCCACGGCCACGCCCACCGTCAAGTTCCCGCACCGAAGCCGACGCGGCATCCTCCTCGGCCTGACCGCCCCGCAGCTGATCACCGCTGCCCTCGCCGGGCTGCTTCTGCTCGGAGTCATCCTCGCCCGCGGCGTGGTCAGCGCCCTCGAACTCGCCCCCGCCTGGGCAGCCATCGCCCTGGTCGTCTTCGCCCGCTACCGGGGCCGCTCCCTGGCCGACTGGGCGCCAATCGTCACCCGATACGCGCTGCGCCGCCTGCGCGGCCAGCTGATCTGGCTCGCCCGCCCCTCCCGCCGGCCCGTCCGCGAGGGCCTGCTGCACCTGCCCGGCACCGCTGCCAGCCTGCGCGTGGTCACCGCGCCCGACCGCCGATACGGAGCCGTCCATGACCCACACGCCGGCACCTTGACCGCGATCGTCAAGGTCTCCAGCCGCGCCTACGCCCTGCTGGACCCCGCCAACCAAAACGCCAACGTCGCCGGTTGGGGACGCGCCCTCGCCGCACTCGCCCGCACCGGCCACATCGCCCGAATCCAGGTGGTCGAACGCACGGTGCCCGACTCCGGTGACGCGCTGCGCCGCTACTGGGCCGAGCACGGCCACCCGCAGGCGCCGCTCGCGGGCGAGATCTACAGCGAACTGATCCAGAGCGCAGGCCCCGCCGCCGCACCGCACGAGACGTACGTCGCCGTCTCACTGGACACCAGGGCCGCCAAGCGGCTGATCAACCAGGCCGGGGGTAGCCTGATGGGCAGTTTCAGCGTCCTCGTCCAGCTGACCGCGGCCTTCGACCAGGCCGCCCGGACCGCCGGGCTCAACCCGGCCAGCTGGCTGTCCGCCACCGAGATCGCCGCCGTGATCCGAACCGCCTACGACCCCAAAGCCCTTGCGGCGCTCGACCAGTGGTCGGCCACTGGCCGGCCCGAGGCCGACCCTGCCGCCGCCGGGCCGGTGGTCGTGGTCGAGAAGGCCGACCACATCGCCACCGACTCCGCGTTCCACGCCACCTACTGGGTCGAGAACTGGCCCAGGACCGAAACCTCAGCAGGCTTCCTACACCCGCTCCTGTTCACGGCCGGGGTCCGACGCACGCTCAGCCTGTCGTACGAGCCGAAGGGCCTGGACGCAGCGCTGCGCGACGTCCAGCGCAAGAAGGCGTCCGTGATCGCGGACGCGGCCGAGCGCGCCCGCCGGGGCCAGGTCGACTCCGAGGCCGACTCGATCGAGTACCAGGACATCAAGACCCGCGAACGCCAGCTGATCGCCGGGCACGCCGACGTCGCACTCACTGGCCTGCTGACCGTCTCGGCCGACTCCGAGGACGAACTGCGCACCGCCACCGCGGCCGTGGAAACCGCCGCCGTCGCCGCCCAACTCGATCTGCGCCCACTCACCTGGCAGCAGGCCCAAGCCTTCACCACCGCCGCCCTGCCTCTCGCCCTCGCCGCCTGAACCAGCCTCCAGCCCCCCTTCTCGAAAGAGCACCACCATGCCCGTCCCCTCGCAGGACTTCGTCCCGTACGCGACCGCCGCGATCGACTTCCACCGGGCGCTGAACGTCCCCGGCGGCGAACTCGTCACCAGCCGAGCCGAGTTGGACTCTCTGCACGCCCATCTCGTCACGCTGCACGGGCTGTTCGACGCCCACACGGCCCGGACCGCGCCGCTGATCGAGATCGAGGGCGACCACCTTAGGGCCGCCCGCACCCGTCTGTGGCAGGCCGCCGACCACGTCCACGCCGCCTACCACGCAGCACCCCGCCCCGGCACCGGCGACGTGCCCAGCCGGGAGGCGTGCCAGGCCGGCCTTCCCGAGGGTGCCCCGGAGCTGACGATCTGCCGACGCCACCAGCGCACAGCCCGCCTCGTGCGCCGCCGAACCACGCCGACCGACCTGCACCACCCGTTCACCGGCCTCATCCGCCACTAACACCCCTGATCGGAGAACCGTTCATGCCCACAACCCGCGCCAGCGCGACCCCGCTGTTCGTCCCCCGTAAGATCAGCCGTGCCCAGCAGCGCGCGGCCCGTGCCGAGTTCGCCGAGGCCCGCCACAAGGCACGCCTCGCCGAGACCGCGCCCAAGCACGGCAGGCAGGAGGGCTTCGATCCTCAGCTGCGTGCAACTTACCCGAGCTCCGGGCGTCCCGGTGCCGCATCCGGGCGCGGCGGCAGGCTCAGCCTGCCCAAGCACCGGATGACCACCGCCACCGCGTCCGGCGCCTACCCCTTCCTCGCGGAAGGCGGACTCGGCGCCGAGGGGATCTTCATCGGCCGGGACGTCCACGCGGAGGCCGCGTTCTGCTTCGACCCGTTCAGCCTCTACGCCAGCGGGAAGGTCGAGGGCTTCACGAACCCGAACGTGCTGCTCGCCGGGATCATCGGCATGGGCAAGTCGGCACTCGCCAAGTCCCTTGCCACCAGGGCGATCGCGCACGGGTACCGGACATACGTCCCGTGCGATCCCAAGGGAGAGTGGACGGCCGTCGCGCAGGCCCTTGGTGGCTACACGATCGCTCTCGGCCCAGGGCTCCCGGGCAGGCTTAACCCACTGGACACCCCGGCCCGGCCCGCCGCGGTGAGCGAGGACGACTGGGCAACCGAGGTCCGCAAGCGCCGCCTTCTTCTCCTGGCCGGCCTGGCGCGCACGGTGCTGAAGCGAGACCTGCAGCCGATGGAGCACACCGCGCTCGACCTCGCCCTGGACCTGGTCGTCGCCGACGCACAGGCACACGGGACGGTTCCGCTGCTCGGCGACATCGCCCACCTCCTGGGCTCTCCGGAACGTCTCGATTCCGCCCTTGGCGACCAAGGCGGCCGCATGGGGCCGGCCGCCGAGGACCTCGCTCATGCCCTGCGCCGCCTGGTGCACGGCGACCTGTCGGGAATGTTCGACGCCCCCTCCACGGTCGCCTTCGATCCCACGGCGCCGATGCTGTCGATCGACCTCTCCCGGCTCGGCGGCACGGGCGACGACACCGCACTCGTGCTGGCGATGACCTGTGCGAGCGCCTGGATGGAGTCCTCACTCGCCGACCCGGACGGCGGCAGGCGATGGGTGATCTACGACGAGGCGTGGCGGGTGATGCGCCACGTCGGCCTGCTGGAACGCATGCAGAGCCAGTGGAAGCTATCCCGAGGGCTCGGCATCGCGAACCTGATGGTGATCCACCGCCTCAGCGACCTGCTGTCCGCAGGCGACGCTGGCTCACGCGGGCGTGTCCTCGCCGAGGGCCTCCTCGCGGACTGCAGCACCCGCATCATCTACCGCCAGGAACCCGACCAACTCGCCACCGCCGCCTCCCTCCTCGGCCTGACCGGCGTCGAGACCCAGGCCGTGGCCGCCCTCACCAAGGGCAGGGGTCTGTGGAAGGTCGCCGGCCGCTCCTTCATCACCCAGCACATCCTCCACCCCACCGAACGCACGCTCTTCGACACCGACGCCCGGATGGTGCTGAAACCTCATGGGTTCACGAAAACTGAAGTTCTGTCACTTCCGGTGCAGCGTCCTGAGGTGCGGAAATGAGTCTACGTGGGGTTCTGGGTTCGCGGGGTCTGGTCGCTGGACTCGGCGTTGAGGTCGGGATGGCCGAGAGCTGCGGTGTAGCGGGTGGCGGCATCGATGCCCATGCCGAAGAAGTCGCAGATCCTGCGAACGTCACCGCCTGTAGCGAAGATCTCCTGAAGGATTCGGTCGTCTCGCAGGGCCTGGGGCTTGACGTCGAGGTTGCGCCAGGCGAAGAGCTTGCTGGTCGGGGTGGCCCTCGGTGCGGTCTTCCGGTTGATGATCAGGTGTGGGTTGAGGGTGTTGGGCCAGGTCCGCGCCCGGTGGTCGAGGTAGGCCGACAGTCGGCTGCAGACAGGCCGGGCCAGCGGAATGACCTTGTCTCCGAGCGTGAGTTGGCCGTCCACGATATCGGTGAGCTTGATCGCGCCGAGCTGCGGGCTGGTCAGGCCGTGGAAGGCGACCAGTGCGACGGCCAGCGCCGCGGTGACGTCGGGCGAGTTCAGTGCCTCCCGGACCTTCGCCGTGTCCAGTGGAACGGGGATGGTGGCCTTGGTCGACGTCACCGGCACGCCCCGGGTCGGGTTGGCGAAGACTCGCTTGCGCGATTTGAGGATGTCGAACACCGAGCGCATGCCTTGGTCGGCGAACACCCGGTTGCTTCCCGTCCCGGGCAGGGAGTCGACGAACTGCTGGCGGGTGATCTCCGCGAGGGAGTTGTGGCCGCGGTCGGCCCAGTCGCGCCAGATGGGTGCCATGCCCTGGATGTGAAGGTGGATGGTCTCCTCCTTGCGGGCGCGTCGGCGTGGGGCGGTGGTGCTTCCGTTCAGCATGACGTCGAACCAGAGCTGAAGTTGGCCGAGCATGGGCTCGGGCAGGCCGGCTGTCTGTTTGGCGAAGTACCGCTCGACGGCGGTGGTGCGGTCGTCGGTGAACAGCCCTGCGGCGTCGAGGACTTCGACGGTGGAGAGCAGTGTGCCGCCGTAGCGGATGCTGGCAGCGATGTCGCTGGCGAGGATCTTCTGCCCGTGCCACTCCTGGGCTGCTTCGAGGAGCTTGAGGGTGTGCACGACGCTGTTGGTCTGCCGGGGGCTCCACGAGTTGCGGTCGGCGTGCTCGCGCAGGACAGGCTCGCAGTGCCGCAGCAGCGGCGAGTCCTGGGTCAGGGCCCGCTGTTTGAGCGCTCCGTGTCCCGGTTGCATGCGGAAGAGCAGGAGCTGGCGCGCTTCGGTGGCCTCCACCGCTCGGTGTGCCGGCTGCTGCTCTCGCAGTTCACGTTCGCGCGCCATGCGGCGGCGGGCGGCGCCGGTCTGGTCGTACTGGAGGTTGGCCAGGAACAACTGCTGCCCGAACCGCAGAGCGGCCTCAAGGTCCGGGGCCCGGCCGACCTGCTGGTGGAAGCGGGCGTTCTCCCAGCACAGGCGGCATGCGCCTTGGCCGTTGATGCGGCTCTCCCGGCCGCAGAACTGGCACGTGGATATGTCGTAGTGCCCGCGCCACCAGCGGCAGCTCCAGCACAGCCAGCTGTGCTGGCGGTAGACGCCCCAGGCGAGGCAGCCGCGGCAGGCGCCCACGTGGAGCGGGGCGCCGGGGTGGCAGCGGGTGCACTGGCCCTGGCTGAAGTAGTCGGGCGAGCCGCAGGATCGGCAGGGCGGCGGTGCGACCGGTCCGCCGGGCAGGCAGCTGTAGCAGAAGTCCATGCGCGGGTTGGTCCAGGCGACGCGGTTGACCTGGCAGACCTGGCACTTCTTGGGCGGCTGGATGCTCATACCGGCGGCTCCGAGCGGTTGCGGCCGAAGCGCGGGGCGATGGCCGCTCCAGCTTCGGAGGCTGTTGCGGTCTTGGGCTGGGCGGGCCGCCGGGCCGCGACCTTCTCCGGTTCCCGGATCAGCAGAGCGGTCGGGTCGCAGTCGAGCACCGAGCAGATCACGTCCAAGTCGTCCAGACGGATGCTGGTCGGTGTTCCGGTCCACAGTGCGGACATCTTCCCGGCGCTGATCTCCAGGCCGGCGTCAGCGAGACGGCGGCGCATGTCGGTCGACTTCCAGATGCCGCGCTCGGCGGCCTTGAGTCGCAGGTTCCACTGCACTGGTTCACACCTCTCCGAAGCGGGCTTCGAGTCGCTGGTTGGCCGCCGTCCAGGCGCGCTCGACGTGGTCGCTGCGTACGTGGATGTAGCGGGTCGTGGTGGACAGCCATTCGTGTCCGAGGAGTTCCTGAAGTGCCTTGAGATCCATGCCACTTGCGTACAGAGAGGAGGCACAGAAGTGCCGCAGGACATGCGGGGTCAGTCGGCCTTCCCAGGCTGGCAGCCACAGCTTCGTCGCGTTCTTCAGGCCGTCCCGCAGGGGATTGGTGCCGATGCGGGTGCAGCACCCGGTCAGCTCGTCGTGCCGTTCGCTGGGCAGCAGCGGGGCGTCGGGGTTGGCCC
This sequence comes from Kitasatospora sp. HPM-01-4, assembly GCF_051374625.1. Lineage (NCBI taxonomy): Bacteria > Bacillati > Actinomycetota > Actinomycetes > Kitasatosporales > Streptomycetaceae > Kitasatospora > Kitasatospora sp. HPM-01-4. The sequence continues at coordinate 1,466,085 of NZ_JBPQGP010000005.1, forward strand.
AGTCCTCGCCGAACTGGTGACGCACATCGGTCAGCCACCAGTTGATGAGCCGGTCGGCACCGTCGATGGCGGGCACCATGCGGGGCTTCGATCCCCGGCCTCGGCTTCCCTTGCCGAAGCGGACGTGAAGCTTGCCGAACTGGCCCAGGTCGGGCCGCCAGTCGCGGATGTCGAGCATGCGCGACTCGTTGATCCGCAGTCCCAGGCGGCGCCACAGGGATGCGGCGAAGTAGTCGCGGGCGGCGGGGAGGTACTTGCGTGCCTCGGGGATCGACGCCCGCCACTGGTTGAACAGTTGGTCCACTTCGGTCTCGGACGGCGGTATGCGCACGTTGGCGAAGACCGGGCTGCTGGGGCGGTTGTACTCGTCGATGGGCTGCTGAACGACGTGGCCGGTCAGAGCATGGATGTCGCCCTGGTATCGGCTGATCATGAAGTCGTAGAACTGTGCTACCAGGCCGGCCTTGCCGGCGCGGGTGCTGTGGGCCTGCCCGTCCACCCGCAGTCCGGCGAGGAAGGTGTCGGCGTCGTTGCAGGACGCCGTCCACAGCGGCCCACTCAGACTGCCCGCGAACTCGAAGATCGCCGCACGGGAGTTACCGATGTGGCTGTCGGTGAGGTTCGCCGCGGCCATGGCCAGCGCGAACTGATCGACGATCTCCTGCTCGAAGTCCTCAACGTCACGCTGCGTAGGCAGCGCTCGGGCCGAGGTGATGTTTCGAACGACTGCCAGCGTCATGGGATGCCCAGTTCAGCGAGACAACGACTTCGTCGAGGATACCGGCAAACCTTCAGGATTCCCGACGGATCGTCAAAGTCCTATGCCCGAGGCCCATTGGCTGAACTACCTGGCCTGCTGCTCGGAAGCCACGACGCGAGCCGCAACGAACTCAGAACACTAGGGACAGCCGCCTGATCCCAGCATGCCGCGCAGTCCACCTACTTCCCCGGGAGTACAACATAACCACCACTCCTCGTCGGCCACAGATACCGGATCCCGCCGCCTCCACGGCCGCATCTCCAGATCCCGGCCCGGCAGCGACCGTTGCAGGTGCGCCCCCAGCTCCGTGCCACAGCTGGCGAACTACCACCGATTCCCGGCACCGCCGAACAGCGTTTCGTGCCGATCCTCGTCATCGCCGACCCGCTCGGCAAGCCACTGCCTGCCCATGACCGAAGGACTCCCGCCATGCCACCGTCTCCCGCTCTGCGCATCGTCAACGAACCCGGTGCCGGGGTGATCGCCGAAGGCAGTTGGGACGAGCTGTCCGGCGCGCTCCTTTCCCGGGCCGGATTCCTGCCCGTCTCCACGGTCCGGTCGTCCTGGTGGCGCGTCCCGTACGACCTCGAACCCGCGGAGCAGAACGAGATCGCCACCCACGCCTACGACATGCTCACCGCCGCCCGCTACGAAGTCTCCATCGCACCCGAGCTGCGGCACCGACTGAGCGCGGCGGCACGCGAGATCAACTCCCTGGCCACCGAGATCAGGCGCTCGGATAGCCCAGAGGCCGTCACCGACCTGCTGGCCGTGCTCTCCAACCCGGACCACGGCGTTCTGCCCGCCCTGTCTAACCTGCTCGCCGACGCCGACACCTGGGCCGGCCGCCAGTCGCCCGACGAGGTCCTGTCGTCCGCCGTCGCTCCGCTGTCCAAGGCGGCCGGTGCACTCGACCTCGCCCAAAGTGATCTCGCCAAAGCCGAACGGGACCGCTCCCTTCCCCCCGCCGCCACCCGGAAGAGTACGCCGACGGCAACCGCGAACCAGCCGTTGACCGCGGCGGCACGATCCCGCTCGACGGCCCTCGAAGGATTTACGACCGGCACCCCCGAGCCGCCGTCAGCCGCCATTCCCGTCGCCGACCGACCGACCAGCCGGTCCCGGTGACCACCATGCTCGCCGCCCGCAGAACCAGCCCGTCCGGCCCTCCTTGTCCTCCGCGCACGCACCAGGAACTCCGCCATAAACACCACCGACATCGCCGTAGGCCGCCACCCCGAGCACGGAATCGTCGCCGCCAACACCCGTGACCTGCCCGCTGGCCGCTGGATGCTCGAACGCCTCGGCTTCCAGCCCGCCCCCGGTCACCCACACCTGTACGCGCTCGCCGACCACACCGCTTTCGGTCGGGACCGAGCCGCCCAGGCCGTACGCATGCTGCGCTCCGCCGGGTACTCGGTTGCCACCGACGCCGAGTTCGAACCCGATTCACCGATACGGCCACGGCCTCTGCACTACCGTGTCGAGCCGGACGTCGCCTTCCCCGACCATCGCGCTCCCACTTCGGCGGCAACGGCACGTCACGAGGTCAGCCAGGGCTTGAACGCCCGCAGGTTCCCGATCAGCGCCGCCGCGCTCGCCGCCGGCCCGGCCACCTCCGGCCTGCCCGGCAAGGCGTCCGCCCCGCTGCCCGCTGCGCTCGGCACCGCCCCCCGGCTCGTCGCTCCCCGCATCGCGACGGTCCGCAACCGCTGACACCCAACTCGACTGAGGAGCAAGGCCCATGGCCGTGAAAAAGATCTGGACGATCGATCACTCGTGCGGGCACGAGGTCCAGCGTGACTTGTCCGAGCGCCCCGCAGATCGCCGCGCCGGATTCGCCGCGTGGCTCGCCAAACGGGACTGCACGGACTGCTGGAAGGCCGACCGGGACGGCACCGCCGAGGACAAGGCTGTCTGGCTCGCGGCCAAGCGCGCCGAGGAGCAGGCCGAATCCGACGCCTGGTCACAGCAGTACCGGATGCCACCGCTGGAGGGCACCGCCCGCGCCGTCACCTGGGGCGTGCGCTGCCGCCACCAGATCCTGTCCACCGCCTACACCGCGCTCGTCCTCGAAGGCGACATGGACGAGACCACCTGGGAGCAGGTCGAGGACGTCGCCCGGACGATCACCCGGGCCGGGTGGTGGCTCGACCAGCGCGCCTCCGAGCCCGACGACCTCGCCGAACTGCTGGAAGCCGCAACGGAGCGCGACCGGCCCACCGAGAACCCGTTCGTCTGAGACCAACCTGATTGGCGGTGGCGGCGCCCCGGCCCACAGGGCACCGCCACCGCGCACCGATCGAAGGAGCCCTGCGCCATGACCACGAGAAGAACTCCCCGCGCCTCGCCCCACCCTTCCGCTGCTTCTTTCTGGACTCTTCATGCCCGTCCCTCGCACGAGCGCGCCCTCGACCACCACCGGGAGCGACGCCCTCCTTTACCTGCTCTTCGGTGCCGTCGGCGCCGCCCTCGGCTTCGGCACGCTCGCCTGGCTGATCGGCAATACCACCAACCGCCTTGTCGGTTCCGACCGTTGGGCCTCGTTTAATCCTGTCGACGCTCTCCTCCACCCCGGCGCACTCTGGCCGCACCTGGCGCCGCTCGCCATACTTATCGGCGCGCGCATCGTCCCCGGCCTCCTCACACTCGCCACCACCACCGCCGGCCTCGCCCTCTGGCTGCGGATACGCGGCGGTTCCAAGGCCGGGCTCGCCCGCAAGCAGGACCTCGCCACTCTCCTGGAGCCGGAGATCACTACCAAGGCGAAGAGCCTGCGTCCGAGCCTGGCCGATCTCAAGCCCAAGGAGATCGCCCCTGCCGACCGGGGCATCCTCGTCGGCACGCTCCCGCCAGGCCGCACCGAGGTGCGCGGCTCCTGGGAGGACGTCTTCGTCGCGATCATGGCCCCTCGCAGCGGCAAGACCTCTGGGCTCGCCATCCCCGCGATCCTCGCGGCACCCGGCCCGGTGCTGTTGACCTCGAACAAGGCAGCAAACGACGCCTACACCGCGACGGTCGACGCCCGCGCGAAAATCGGGACAATCTGGACTCTCGACCCGCAGCAGATCGCCCACCATCCCCGCGAGATGTGGTGGGACATCCTGGCCGACGCCCGCGATCTCGCCGGCGCCAAGCGCCTGGCCGGGCACTTCGTCGCCGCCAGCGTGGACGAGTCCAACGGCTCGGACTTCTGGAGCACCGCGGCCAGCAACACACTCGGCGCGCTGTTCCTGGCCGCCGCCAGCTCCAACCGTCCGATCACGGACGTGCTGGCCTGGCTCTCCTCCCCGGCTGACCGCACCCCTGTCGATCTGCTCACCGACGCCGGCCACCACGCGGTCGCCGCCCAGCTCCAGGGCACCGTCTCCGGCGCGACCGAGACCCGGGACGGCATCTTCGAGACCGCCCGCCAGTACGCCAGCTGCCTGCTCGACCCCGAGATCGCCGCCTGGGTCACCCCGACCGACGACATCCCTCAGTTCAAGCCCGCCGACTTCGCCACCTCCCGCGACACCTTGTACCTGCTCAGCAAGGATGGCGGCGGCTCGGCTTCGGCGATCATCGCCGCCGCGGCCGACGCGGTGATGCGCGCGGCCGTCATCGTCGCCGAGCGCTCCGGCGGCCGACTCGACCCGCCGCTGCTCGCGATCCTGGACGAGGCTGCCAACGTGTGCCGCATCAGCGACCTCCCGGACCTCTACAGCCACCTCGGCAGCCGGGGCGTCATCCCCATGACGATCCTTCAGAGCTACCGGCAGGGGCAGCGTTGCTGGGGCGAGGCCGGCATGGACGCCCTCTGGTCCGCCGCCACTACCAAGATCATCGGATCGGGCATCGACGACGCCGACTTCGCCGACCGGCTCTCCCGCATGATCGGCGACCACGACGTGCAGACCACCTCCGTCTCCACCAGCGACGGCGGCAAGTCCACCTCCGTGAGCATGCGCACCGAGCGGATCCTGCCCCCGGATGCCATCCGCGCCCTGCCCAAGGGCCGAGCTCTGCTGTTCGCCACCGGACTGCGCGCAGCGATGCTCGACCTCCGCCCCTGGTACAAGGAACCCTCCGCCAAGGAGATCGGAGCGGCCTCCGCCCGAGAGACGAAGGCCATCACCGAACGCGCCATCGCCAAGTCCGCCTCCCACGACGACTTCGGACTGTCGGCGTGAGCGATCCGCGCATTGCCCAGAGCCCGGCTACGGACCGGTCAAGCGCCGGTACCACCACGTGTTACGCGTCCCCGGCGACGCATACGGATTCGGCAAGGTCCGCCGCTCAAACTCCTCATCGAGCCTGGCCACGATCTGTCGCAGCTCTCCACGCGCACCCGACGGCAGTACGTCAAGCATGGTCTGCAGATTGTCCCGACCGCCCAACACGTCGTGGCACGGGCAATCCGCCAACGGTACGTAGAGCCATCGACCGGGCTGCCGCAGGAACCGCTCGTACTGACCGAGCGCCTCACTCAGGTAGCCGGGCCAGAACCTACGAGCTTCCAGGAGCCTCACGGCAGCCTGGCCGCTCCGCCGCAAGCCTCGGATCTGACTGAACTGTCGGGACTGACCCCGACTCAACCGCGTCTGGGCACGCACGGCGCCGGGAGATCTACGCGGCATCTCCCCTTCGGATCAACGTCATGCCGTCATCGTGCCACGCCCCGAGCAGATCGGCGGCCACATTTCTCCAGAACGGACACCGCTACCAGATGAGCACTCCGCCTCCGACGCCCGCGCGCGCTCGCAAGCATCCTCGATGTTCCGCAAGCGCTCCGAGATCTGCCAGACGTACTGCGCATGCGACTTCGCAGAATCGGCGCTGGGAGCCACGAGTTCGAGGTTGATCCGGATCAGGGAACATTCCCCCAGGAGGTCCGCCACCTCGCCCGGGGCCACCTTGAGCCAGTCACCACTGGCCAGGACCGGGAAGAACCTCGCACCCAACGACCGAACGGCCTCGGAACCCCACACAGCAGTACGCCAGCGCTCGAAGCCCGCGAGATCGGAACTGTCCGCCGGGACATCCAGCACATCCATCTGGCCGTCCTCACCAGCAACGAACACATCCACAGACAAGCTCATGGCCTCAGTCGATCACGGCCGGAAGCACCGGTCCACAAGGTTTCGCGCCAGCCGCGCAACGGTCTCCGCAGGTGCCACGCACCCGCGCAGGTGAAGTGCAGAGCACCTGGCTCTGCACCGCTCAGGACCGACCACTCAAAACGAGGCACCGGCCGCCCTGGTGACCGCTCACGCGTGCTCGGGTCGCCAGGGCGACGTCCTGGACGCCGCTGCGGATGCCGAGTTGGGGCGAACCGGACGCCTGCTCGCCTGGCCCTGCCGCTCCGGCACGCCCGTCGCCGCCTGAACTCCCTTTCCTATTCATCTCTTTCAGGAGCTTCCCGATGTCTCCTCTTTCTCCACTCCCTGCTTCTGACTGCGGCCCTCTGGCCGGTTCCCCGGTCGTCCGGCGAGACGGCCAGTGGTGGCTGGTCACCGGCAGCGGGGCGATCCTGGCCACCGATCCGACGTTCACCGACGAACTGGACCGGTTCGCAGCGGCGATGGTCGCCGCGAACCAGACGGTCGCCGACCTTCGTGCCAACCGGTGCGACGCCGACCGCAAGGGGCGGGGATGAACCCGCTCCTGCAGGCCGAGCGGGCGGTGCTCGGCGGTGTCCTACTTGACCCCGGCCAGCTCGATCGCCTGTCCTGGCTCACTCCGGACGACTTCTACCGCCCCGCCCACCGAGCGCTGTTCGCGGCGATGCGCAAACTCCAGGCCGACCAGCACCCCGCGTTCGCAGCGGACGGGTGGGAGGTGCCGCTCACCTGGGTGACCGACACCGTCGCCGAGGCCGGCCGGAACATCCGGGGCCTGACCACCTCCTACGCCCATACCCTGATCGCGGCCTGCCCCCGCCCCGGCAATGCCCCGGTGTACGGGCGCATGGTGCTGGAGGGCGCGATCCACCGCACCGTGACCCAGCACACCATCCGCCTCCACCAGGCCGCCCGCGCGGACGCACTCCAAGGCGAGGTCGAGGGCGCTCTGCACCAAGCCGACGTCCTGGCCGATGTCCTCGCCGACCTCGCCCGGCGCTGGGGTACCGAACCCAGGCCAACCGCCTCCGCCACCACTCCACCACCGGTACCAACACCAGGGCCGGCCGGCGCACGCGCACCGATCGGTGCCGACCAGGTGGCGGACGAGGAGTTCCTGCTGTGCGTACTGGTGAACCAACCCGGCGCCGTCGACGAGGTCGTCGACTGGCTCCGGCCTGCCGACTTCGCCAACCACGGGCATGGCCAGCTCTACCGCTGCCTGGGCGCGCTGCACCACCGGGGTGAGCCGATCGACCAGCTGACCGCGCTCTGGGAAGCCCAGCGACGCGGGCTGCTGACGGACGGCACGCTGACCAGCGAGCGGCTTCAGCAGATCTGCGGCGGGCTCGGCGCCGGATCCGCCGAGTACCTCGGCGAACGGGTCATGCGTTCCTCGATCGCCCGCACCGCCGCCATCTCGGCCCGGGCGATCGGGGAGCTGGCCGACAACCAGTCGCTGGCACCCGGCCGCCTCATCAACCACGCGCTGCACGCCCTCGGCCCGCTCGACGAAGTCAGGGCCCGCTGGCAAAGCCTCACCGCACCACCGATCCCGGAGCCGGCCCCGGATCCACCGGCCAGGACGAAGCGCGCCGACGCCGCGCTCGCCCGCAGCCAGCCCCGGCCGCCGACTTTGTTCTCCCCTGCCTTCCCCGCCTCCACCTGGACACCCACCGCCCGACCACCGCTGAGGAGCCACTCGTGAGCACCACCACCGCACTCCGCCACAGACCATGACGGCGCCCACAGCCCTACCCACCACACCCGAGGAGCCCCCGTGACCACCCGTTGGCCCTGCATACGCTGGCCATCGACCACGACACCTACCCGCGCCAAGCACACCGTCACGATCGGACTTCTACGCCCACCTGCCGGGCCGCCAGGTCACCGATGAAGGGCGGGCGTCCAGCGACGCCGTGTTCCTGACCCACCTCAAGGCCCAACCGGTCCGCCTGCGCCAGGGCGCCGCCCGAGTCCTGACGCAGCTGCGCGAGGCTGGCCACACCCAGTCGCTGCTGTCGCTGTGCCCGCACGCGACGCTGCTGCGCGAGGTCGACGAGGCGGGCATCGGACACTCCTTCGAGCGGATCGCCGGGCGCACCGGCCCCTCTGGCGACACCAAGGTCGTCGGAGGGGCCGCTCACCTCGACGCCCTTGGTCCGGGCGCGACCCCACGGCGTGTTCTGCTGATCGGTGGCGCGATCGACGACGCAGACGCCGCGCACGCGAACGGCATTCGAACGGTCCTGCACACCGACGGCCTGCACCACCCCGACAAGCTCGCCGCCGCCGGCTACCCGCTCGCCGACAGCCCCCGACCAGGCCGTGAATCTCGGCCTGCACCTGGCCCGCGAATCGGCCCCTGCCCGATGAGAAGCGCCGCCCCGGCACCCAACACCCCTGCGCCAGAGGCCGTCTCGCCCCTGCCAGCGCCTGCGGCGAGCCGACCCCGCCGACCAATCCGCCACCTCGTGAAAGAGGCCATCCTCATGTCCGAAGCTGTCCAGGGCCCCTCCGAGAATCCGATCCGCATACCCGATGAGGACCTCAACGACCTCGCCTCCGCGCTCGCTCGGACCATCGCCGAAGTCCGCCGGCACGGTGTTGTCCTCGACCACCTCACCTCCGAGGAGGCCACCACCGCCACGATCCCGATGGCCGACGAGGCCCCGCCCACCGCCCAGCAGACCACCACCGAACCGGAGAAGCCGACCTCGGTGTTCATCCTTGCCCTGACCGGCGAGGCGTACGACGCCGAACTCGCCGCTCTGCGCTTCTGGGTCAACCACCTCCTCCTACCTGTCTACGGCCGTGAGATCAGCACCACCCGTCCCTGGTGCTACGAGTGGGAAAAGCACCTCGAAGCCGTCGCCCGCCTACACGGCCTGTGGCTGGCGTGGCAGCAGATGACCGACGCCGAGGCCGGACTCGCCGGCCCCTCCGCCTGGCATCGCGACCACCTCGCCCCGGCACTGCTCGAACTCCGCGCCCCCGATGGCCCGTTCGCCGCCTGCACCACCAACCCGGCCCGACCCAACCACCGTCTCCTGGCCTCCCCGGTATCCACCGAGTTCGGACTCGTCACGTGACGGTGCACCACGGCCCCGTCGTGCGCAGCCTCGCAGACCCGACAAACCGGCTCTCCTGTCGCTTCCGTGGGTCGCTAACCAGGGCTGATACGCAGAACACGCCGTATCCCGGCTACGTTTCGACTTGCGACAGAACGAAACGGAAGAACCTGGATACGGCGTGCGATCTGTAAGCATATGGACTCGGCTGCTCGGAGTCGAACACACGGTGATCGACTCGGTCGAGGCCGAGGAGGACGACAGCGCGCAGGCCTGTGCCGAGGACACGGTCATCGTGGCCTATGCCCGCCCGGCGAAGCGGCGGCGGCAACGCTGCGGGGTCTGCGAGCGCCGGTGCGCCAGGTTCGACAACGGCGAGGGCCGCCAGCGCTGGCGTGCCCTGGACCTGGGGGTGGTCTGGGGGTTCATCGAGGCCGACGCGCCGCTGGTGTCCTGCCCTGAGCACGGCGTGGTCGTCGCCCACGTGCCCTGGGCCCGCCACGGCACCGGGCACACCCTGGCCTTCGACGACACCGTGGCCTGGCTGGCCACGCACTGCTCGAAGACCACGGTGGTCCAGCTGCTGCGGATCGGCTGGCGCACGGTCGGCGGGATATGCGCCCGCGTGTGGGCGGATGTCGAACAGCGCGTGGACCTGCTCGTGGGGCTGACCCGGATCGGCATCGACGAGATCTCCTACAAGCGGCACCACAAGTACCTGACCGTGGTGGTCGACCACGACAGCGGCCAGCTCGTATGGGCCGCGGCCGGACGGGACAAGGAGACACTGCGGTCCTTCTTCGAGTTGCTCGGCCCTGAACGCTCCGCGAGGATCACCCACGTCAGCGCGGACGCCGCCGACTGGATCGCCACCGTCGTCGCCGAGCGCTGCCCGCAGGCGGTGCGGGTGATGGACCCGTTCCACACCGTGCAGTGGGCAACCGACGCGCTCGATGCCGTACGCCGCGAGATCTGGAACGCCGAGCGCGGCGGCAAGGGACGCGCCACCCCGGGCTCCAAGTCACTGAAGAAGGCCCGCTGGGCCCTGTGGAAGAACCCCGGTGCGCCACGAGGCGTCCTGTCGTATCCCCGGTTCAGCCGGGAGAGATTGGAGGAGGTATCTCTGGGCCTGATGACTTAGAAGGCGTTGTCTTTCCGAGAGTGACGGGTGCGTTTCTGCTGGTCAGGCATGGTGCAGGTGTCTCGGTGGCAGAGACGGGGTGTCGTTTCGTCTCTTCGGTGGAGGTGCCGGATGCCGTCGGTGATTGGGCTGTTGGAGGAGCGCGAGCGTGCTGCCCGGCAGCGGGTGGAGATCCTGCAGGCCGAACTGCGGGAAGCCGAGGCTGTGTGCGAGCGGTTGGTGATCGCACGTCAGACGGTGGCCGAAGTCCTGGCGGAACCTCGCACGAGCGAGGAGGCGCCGTCGGCCGTGGTGGTCGGCGCGGGACCGGTGCGGGTCGCCTCGGCGGTGTCCGGATCGGTGGTGCCCGCCTGGAGGGAAGGTCTCGGTCCCGACTCGCTGGCGCCGGACTACCAGCGGCTCATGGAGGCCCTGGCCGATCGGGGCGGGGAAGTGATGGACTGTCGCCAGCTCGCGGCGGCCTTGGGCCTGGAAGTGGTCGCGGCGAAGGTCGAGGGTGTGCGCTCGAAGGTGAAGCGCCTGGCCGCGCGGGGCTGGCTGGCCGAGGAACGCCCGGGGATGTTCAGTCTGCCCGCCGGGCGAGCCGGCGGCTCATGACCATGCTCATCGACCACCGGATCATCGCCTCCGAGGTGTCGGTGCGGGTCTCGTAGTCGCGGGCCAGGCGGCGTGAGTGCATCAGCCACGCGAACGTCCGTTCCACCAGCCACCTTTTCGGCAGCACCACGAAGCCTGTGGCGTCGTCGGTCCGCTTGACCACGATCAGCGCGATCCGCAGCACGTCGCGGACGAGGTCGACCAGGCGCCCGGTGTAGCCGCCGTCGCCCCACACCAGCGAGATGCGCCAGTGCCGCGTCCGCAGCCGCTCCAGCAGGGTGCGACCGGCCTCGCGGCGGTGACGCGGGCTGCGGTGACCATCACGGTCAGCAGCAGTCCGAGGGTGTCCACGACGATGTGCCTCTTGCGGCCGTTCACCTTCTTCCCGCCGTCGAACCCCCGGCTCGCCGCCGGCACGGACGCGGCCCCCTTCACCGACTGGGAGTCGATGATCCCGGCGGTCGGCTCCGCGTCGCGGCCCGCCTGCCTTCTGACCTGGTCGCGCAGCCGGTCGTGGAACTCGGCGACCAGCCCCGTGTCGCGCCAGCGCCTGAAGAAGGCGTAGACGCGGTCCCACGCAGGGAAGTCCGAGGGCACCGCTCTCCAGGCGATGCCGCCCGCGACCAGGTAGCGCACGGCGTCGACCAGCTGCCGGTGGCAGTAGCCCTCCGGCTGCCCACCGCGGCCTTCCAGCCAGGCGGGCACGGGCATCGCGTCGCGCACGACGGCCCACTCCGCGTCGCTCATGTCCGAGGGGTACCTCGGACGCCTGTACGGCCGACCCCCGGCGTTCCCGAACCGGTGAGCGAGGCAATCACACGACAGGGGAGCCGAGTTGGACGGCAACGACACGGACACGGAAGACTGCGGCACCAGGGGCCTCCTGTTGCTCGGCTGGATTCGACACCCACGAGCTGTGCGGGAGGCCCCACTTTCATGCCCTGCCGACCCGAAGATCACCCGACCGAGTCGGCAGACTCGAACTCACGCCCACGAAGTTCGATAGAGCAACGGCTACTTACCCGGATGCTGAAAGGCGAAGGGGACAAGAGCATGTCCGGCTTCCAGGCCGTCATCGAGCGTCCCGGCAGGAAATCACTGGTCGCACGGTTCGGTGGAATCCCACTGAAGAGACAGAAGGCGGCGGTCATCACCGACCGCCAACCGGCCTCGGCACCGGTCTATCCGCGCAAGGAACTGGTCACCCGGCTCCTGCGCGGTCAGTGCGAGTTGTGCGGGTGCACGGAGAACATCTCCGTGCACCACATCCGCAAGCTCGCCGACCTCGCCGAAACCGGCAGCCCACCCGCGTGGGCGGCTCTCATGGCCGACAAACGGCGCAAGGCCCTCGTAGTCTGCGCAGACTGCCACGAAGCCATCCACCCGGGAAAGCCGACTGCACCGCACGCGCGGTAGTCACCGGAGAGCCCGTTGCCGGGAAACCGGCACGGCGGGTTCGGAGGGAGGCAGCGCGGAAAAGGACCTGCTCAACAGGCACCTCGCCGCGCTGCCGACCCTACAGGACCTCACCGAACGCCAGCGCGCGCAACTGGAGTTCGTCGCGAAGGCCCACCCGGTCCTGCACCGCGCCTACCTGCTCAAGGAAGGCCTTCGCCTGGCACTGAAGTCCGGCCCCGACACCCCCGAGGCCCTGCGCGACTGGGTGTCCTGGGCCCGCCGCTCGCGACTGGAGCCCTTCGTCAAGCTGCAACGGGCCATCGTCAAGCACTGGGACGCCATCACGGCGGCGGCCGAGCACTCCATGAGCAACGGGCTCGTGGAGAGCATGAACACCAAGATTCGGCTGATCGCCCGCATGGCCTTCGGCTTCAAGGACCCCGCAGCGCTCATCGCACTCGCCATGCTCAGCCTCGGCGGCCACCGACCCCACCTACCAGGCCGTCAAGCTGCATGAACCCACCCACGGAAGCAACAGAAGAGCCCTATTTGAAGGCGGCAATGGCCACGCCAGCGGCCGCGATGAGAAGGGTCAAGGTGCCGCCCAGTGCCTTGGCCCCGTTGACCACTGCGGTCGACCAGTTGGCGCCGCCTCGGTGGGACAGGACGGCGGCGGCAACTGCGGTCAGGACGGCGATCAGGACCGTTACGGTCACGAGCAGGGTGAGTAGTACGAAGCCGACCTGCGTGGAGTTCATGCGAGGCTCCCCTCGTTTAGTCTCTTTTGCCGAGGCGACCAGCATCGTCGGTGCCGCGTTCGGCGGCGTTCGGGGTGAACGTGGTCGTGACCGCGTCGGACAGGGGAGTGGCATGGAAGCGGAGCATCAGGCCGAGGCGGCCTTAGCCGAGCTGAAGGAGCGGCTGCGGCGGCTTAGGATCGAGCGCAGGTACTCAATGGCCGGGCTTGAGCAGCGCAGCGGGTTGAAGCACACGACCGCCAGCCAGGCTCTCAACGGGCCTTCGGTGCCGAGCGAGGCCGCGGTAATCGCTCTGGCCCGTGGCCTCGGCGTCGAAGCGGGTCCGCTCCTGGCGCTTCGACGGCAGGCTGCGGCACACAAAGCGGTACACGGCCTGCGTATTCAGGCAGAACTCCAGTTCGGCGCCGGCGCCGATGAGCGCGGCGGCGAACCCCTGGGCACGCCCGTACACGTCCGACGGGGACGCGATGTGCAACTGGAGTCGGTAGCCCTTCAGATCGTGGTGGTGAACGAGAGCAGGCAGCCTGTACAGGTCACGGCGGTCGTCTTCGAAGACCTGGTGAAGGACGTGCTCAACATCCACCACATCATGCCCGAACCCCTGCCAGCCGTCGTGGAACCGCGCAGCAGTCTGGAATTGATACTTGAGAAGGAGCCCATAGACGCCGTCGATGCGATCACGTTCATCGGCGTCGTCGACGGCCTCGGCAACCGACACGCGCTGCCCGCTGAAGCCGTCCGGACCCTTGCCGCCAAGTGCTGGGATCTGCCAACGAGGGTTGCCCTGTACCGGAGACGGGACGATCCAACGCAGAAAGTGAAAGCGTATTTTGTACACTCACCACAGGCCTTCCGCCAGCGGAGGGTCCCTGCCGGGGCGGACCAGCCGCAGGTGCTCGCGACCCGATCTATGTTCGGCATTCCCACACCGGGCTTCCTTCGGCTTGAGTCCCTGTCACCATCGGTGGTTCAGGGCGCGAATGACACCCCCAGGGCGGATCTGTGACCGATTTGGTCTATCGGCAGGAAGCGAGAGCGGAGGTCGCTCTCGCGGCCGTGGTTCAGAGCTCACCGCGCCGGGCTTCGAGGTAGCCGATCCAGTCTCGTTTGGCGAGCTTCGACCAGCGCTCGGCGGTGTTGATGTGGAGGCTGAGGAGTTCAGCGAGCACTGGGGCTGGCGGGTCGTCAGCAAGCGTCGACGGGGCGGTGTTCCTGGCCGAGCGGACGTCGATGCCGTACTCGACCAGCCGCATGGAAAGCCGGTGGGCGTTGACCGGTTGACCAGGGAGGTTGCTGGGGAAGAGCCAGCGTTCGGTGCTGCTGCCGGGCTGAGTGGCCGGGTAGCGGCGAGCGGCCTCGGCCTGGGTCGTCACGAGCCGTTCAACAGCTGGAGGCATGAGTACGGGGCTGGCGCCGAGTTCGATACAGCTTCCCTCGGCGGCCTGGTGGATGTGCTCGGCCTTGAGCAGGGCGATCCGGGTAACTCGGGCGCCGTAGAGGAGCACGGCAGATGCAATTCGGCTCGTTACAGGAGGTAGGTGCCGGCGAACGAGCCGTCGAATCCCAGGGCGGTGAGGCCCTCGTCGGTGGTGGTGTAGTTGGTCCAGTGCGGGTTGTCGAGCATGGCGTCGAAGTCGACTCGGGTGATTTCGGGCTCGGGCCACTGGTTGCCGCACCGGCACCGGACGTACACGTGGCGGCCTTTGTTGATGAGAAGCCAGTCGCGGCGGGCGCGGCAGGTCGAGCAGGTGACGGGGATGCCGCCGAGGGCCAGTTCGTGGGGGTGGTTGAGGCAGCGGGCAGCGCCTGAGCTCGTTGGGGGTCGGGTCTGGAGTTCCAGTTGCAGGAGGAGGTTGCTGCCGGTGGTGGCGGCCGGTACGGGGGCCGACGACTGCGGCCGGTGGTCGGTGGTTCTGAGCACGAGCGTCATCTCCGGGGCGGGTTCTGGCTGTTCAGCTGTAGCAGTTGGTGGGACGGGCTGTCCAGGGCATCGGGTACGGGCTGGCAGGCCGGTGGTCGGCCTGCCAGGCGCTTGGTCAGCGTCGCGGAGCACCACGCTGTTCGGGGGCTGCGGGGCGGACTGCGACCGGCGGGGCGGGCCTGGTGGCGGGGTGTCCCGGCGTGGGCTTGGCTCGGACGGTGGCGATCTGCGTGGGACGGGGTGTATCGGGGTGGGTGGGGAGGTTGGCGAGGCGGCGCAGGCGCCAGACGAGGACGTCGCTGATGTCCTGGGCGGTTTCCAGTTCGCGCATGGCGATGGCTTCCTTGAGCAAGGTTTGGGGGTCGTGGCCAGCTTGCTCGGCCTGGGCGAGGGTGGCTGCGAGGGCGTCCCAGGTCGGCTCGTGGTCGGCTCGCTGGGTGGTGGTGGGCAGTGTGGCGCGGATGGTGGCGTCGTACCGTTGCCAGTCGGCTTCGGGTAGCGCGCGGCCTTGCTCACGCATGGCTTGAAGGGGTGTGGTTGCGGCTTGGCGATATGCGGTGCGCAGGTGTTCGGCGGTTTGGCGGGAGGCGGCGGCCTGCTGGGCGTGGCCTCGGGCGGAGTGCCAGCGCGCGGCGGCCAGGGTGACGAGGACGAGGGTGGACAGGAGCATGGCGGTGGCGCCGCTGTCTTCGCCTCGGCCGAGTGCTCCGCCGGCCTGGATGATGCCTCGGGCTGCCGAGCGTAGGGCTCGGTTGTCGGCTTGTTCGGCGCGGATGTGGGAGCGGGTGGCGCGTTCGAAAGTGCGGGCGGCGGCTGCCAGTTCGGCGCGGGTGGCGGCCGGTGAGGTCTGGGCGACGGCGTCGAGCAGACCTCCGACGCCGACGAGCTGCGCGGCGCCTTCGTCGCCATCCGTGGTGAGACGGATGGCGGCGTGTTCGGCGGTCTGGGCGGCGTGGCGGCGGGCCTTCGCGGGCGGCGACCAGCGTCCTGGTGTTTCGAGGGGTGCGTTCGGTTCTGTGGTGGCGGGTCCGGCGGCCAGGCGTTGGCGGATCTTGGGCAGGGAGAGGTCGGGGGCGAGGGTGGAGCCCGCGAACCAGATCGGTGCGGCGTCGCGGTTGCGGTCGCCGGGCAGTGCGACGGTGTAGCCGAGGACGTCGCCGGAGGGGGCGTGGCGCAGTTTGACGCGTAGGCCGGCTGCGCGTAGGCGGGTGAAGAACTCGGCTTCGGTGGCGGCTCCGGCGAGGGCTTGGCGGACGGTGGTGTGGAGGGTTTCGCGTGGGGTTTGGGTGCGGCCGGTGCGTTCGGCTTTGAAGCGTTCGGCGCTGGTGGGTTTCTTGGCGGCGGTGCCGTCGCCGGGGGTGAGCTGGCGCAGGCCCATCTCCTTTTCGATGCGGCGGCATTCGGCCTGGGCCTTCTTCTTGTCGTAGTTCAGGCGGGGGCGGCGTAGGTCGCCTCGGACCATGGTGGCGAGGATGTGGATGTGGTCGTCGGCGTGGCGGACGGCGACCCAGCGGCAGCCGTCCGGGTCGCCGTTGGGTGCGAGGTTGACGGCTTGAACCAGGCGGCGGGCGATGGTGGCCCAATCGGTGTCGGTGAGGAGGCGGTCGCCGGGGTCGGTGCGGACCGAGCAGTGCCAGACGTGTTCGGCCGGTGCTTGGGTGCCGGCCTGGTTGACTCGCAGGTCGAGGGCGGCGGCGAGGCGAGAGAGGGTGGCTTCGGGGTCGCGGCCGGGGTCGGGGGCGAAGCCGTCCCAGGATCCGACGAGGTGAGGGTCGGTGTGTTCGTCGCGTTTGCCGGGGCCGTAGAGGTAGGCGAGCAGTCCGCGGGTGTTGGAGCCTCGTCGGATCTTGGGGACCATCAGGTGCGTTTCTTCACGAGGGCGTCGGCCGCGTCGTCGACGCGGGCCAGGGCGTGGGTCAGGGCGGTCAGGGTGTGTTCGAGTTCGCCGCGGCGTACCTGTCCGCCGGAGTTGTGGATGTAGGCGATCTGGTTGACGTTGTTGCCGACGCGGGAGATCTGGGTGCGCAGGGCGGCCAGTTCGTCGATGGCGGCGTCGAGTTGTTCGTTGGGCTTGAGGCTGGTGGCTCCGCGGGCGGCGGCAAGGCCGGCGGCGGCGAGGTAGCCGGAGGGGTACATGCCGGCGCGTTTGGCGGCGGCGGTGATCTCGGCTTTCTCGGCAGCGGTCAGGCGGGAGGCGATGACGTCTTCGCGGTGGGTCGGCTGGTAGGTGCGGCGGCGGGGACGGCGGTTGGGGAAGGCGGGCTCGCTGGCGGGTGGCGTGTCGCGGTCGCCTGCTGCTTCTCCCCTTCGCGGCGCCCCCTGGTGCCCATGGCTGTGCTGGTCTCCGGGTGCCCTCACCCGAAGCCCAACACAGCCGTCCTCGCCGCCCTCGGTGAGGACGCTCGCATTGGATAGCCCGTTGGGATATCCAATGCGACAACTTGCTGTGCGGCGTGAGGTCGCTTGTTCGAAGTGAGGTTGATCGTGTGAAGAGGTAGTCATAGCGAGATGCCTCCGGATTTGTGTCCGAATCTGTCCCCGCGCTCACATGCGTCGCTGGCAACGGCGGGGTGTGAAGCTGAGCGTTCAAGCCCAAGGGCGCCTTGGCCATCGAGGAGCAACAGGCGAGGGGAAGGCTGGACGGGCGAACGAGAGTGAACCCTTGAGGAATCCTCGTCATGTCGGACCCGCGCTGATGGTCAGTAGTCGGCGGGCAGGACCCGGACGCTGTAAGGCGTCAGGTGGCCCCTGGATCGAGCAAGTCCAGGGAGCCGGACACCGCTGGTCCCGGGGAGAAAGGGCGCCCACCCCAGCCGCATCTTCGACATGCGGAACACGAAAACCCTGATGAGGTCCAGGAGTTCGCTCCTGGTAGGCCGACCGTAAGGAGAGCGGAATCCCTCAGCAGGAACAGGATGGCCCAAGAAGCGAACGCCGGTTGGTCGAAAGACCGGGGGAAACCGGGCAGCGGACTCTTCACCCGCTGTCCGCCATAACCCGTCGGATACGGGCTCGTGCCCGGCCTGAAAGGGAGCTGACGTGGGCCAGGTGAGCCTTTGAAGCACCGACGCGAGGAAGCCGGAACCGAAGGACAAGTTATGCAACGGAGGCACTGATGAGCGAACAGGCCATCGAGCCTGCCGCCCTCGCCGCCCCGGTGAACGGACCGGAGGGCGAGGGCCTCGACTGGCACAGCATCGACTGGGCCAAGCACGAGGCGCACGTACGGCGGCTGAGGCAGAGGATCTTCAAGGCTTCGCGGGAAGGGGACCTGAAGAAGGTCCGCAATCTCCAGAAGCTCGTGCTGCGGAGCTACAGCAACACGCTGGTGAGCGTGCGGCGGGTAACCCAGCAGAGCACCGGACGTGCAACCGCGGGCATGGACAAGGAGGTGGCCCTGACGCCACAGGCGCGGGGCCGACTGGCGACCGAGCTTCATCGGTCCCAAGTCCCTTGGCAGGCCCGGCCGGTCAAGCGCGTGTACATCCCGAAGTCGAACGGTCAGCAGCGCCCGCTCGGTATCCCGGTCATCCGTGACCGGGTGATGCAAAGCCGCGTGAAGAACGCGCTGGAGCCCGAGTGGGAGGCCAGGTTCGAGCCCAGGTCGTATGGGTTCCGGCCCGGCCGCAGCTGCCAGGACGCGATCCGGGCGGTCTTCCTCACCTCGAAGGGGAAGGGAGCCAAGCGCCTGTGGGCGCTGGACGCGGACCTGAAGGCGGCGTTCGACCGCATCAGCCACGACCACCTGACCGCCACCATCGGGCAGTTCCCCGCGAGGGACCTGATCCGGGGCTGGCTGAAGGCGGGCGTGCTGGAGCGTGGACGCTGGGCACCCACGGAAGAGGGCACCCCGCAAGGCGGGGTGATCAGCCCGCTGCTGCTGAACATCGCCCTGCACGGGATGGAAGAGGCGGCGGGCTGCCGCTACCGACGCGGAAAGGGTGACCTGATGCGCGCGGTGGCCGGCACACCCGTGCTGGTGCGGTACGCCGACGACTTCGTTGTGCTCGGTCACGACGAAGCTCAAGTACACCGCGTCAAGGAGGAACTGGCCAGATGGCTGGAGCCGAGGGGTCTGCGCTTCAACGAGGACAAGACCCAAGTGGTCCACCTCACTGAGGGGTTCGACTTCCTCGGGTTCTCCGTGCGCAGGCACGGAGACAAGCTGCTGGTCAAGCCGAGCAAGACGGCTTGCGCGAGACTCCGGAAGCGCATGCGCGACGAGGTGCGCGCCCTTCAGGGCAGCAACATCGGCGCGCTGCTGAAGAAGATGGTGCCCATCGTCCGTGGATGGAGCGCCTACTACCGGAGTGTGGTGTCCAGCGACGCGTTCCAGGCGATGGACAACCACATGTTCAAGCTCGTCTACCGGTGGGCGAGACGCGGGCACCCGAACAAGTCGGGCCTGTGGATCAAGCACCGGTACTTTGGCCGCTTCAACAGGACCAGGCAGGACATGTGGGTGCTGGGTGATCACGAAAGTGGGGCCTATCTCCCGAAGTTCTCCTGGACCAGCATCGTTCGACACGAGATCGTGTTCGGGACGGCGTCGCCAGACGATCCGTCCCTGGCCGCTTACTGGCACAAGCGCCGCCGCCGGAAGGAGCCGCCGCCGATGGACAAGACGAGTCTTGCCCTCGCCGCGACCCAGAAGGGACGGTGCCCACTGTGCAAGCAGGCGCTCATCGCCGGAGCCGAGTATGAGCCCGACAGCCCACGCGAGTGGATCGAGTGGTTCACGGCGTCGAAGAAGATGCTGAACAAGCATCACTTCGTCTACCGGCGACACGGCGGGTCGAACGAGCGAAGCAACCTCCGCCTCGTCCACGCCGACTGCCACCGTCAGCACCACGCTGGGGACGGCAGCCGGTCCAGCGGAGAAACCTGACGAAGCCCATGCGGCTTGCTTGAGCCGGATGCGGTGAAAGTCGCAAGTCCGGTTCTGAGGGGGGCGGGGCGCAGCGATGCGCTCCGTCTACCCGACCCGCCGGAGGCCGTGGGAGGTTCACACTCCGGTCCAGGGGTGGTGGCCGCGCGGTCGTTGGCGGTCACCGGCCCGTCTCCGCGTCCCGGTGGTGGATGTCGCGCAGGATCTCCTCGATCCAGTCCACGGCCAGGACCGGGTGATGCAGGGTCCAGGGGCGGCTATGGCGGTGTCGTTGAACAGTCCACGTGCCGTCCGGGACGGGTTCGGCGTGATGAAGGTGGCCGTGCTGGTGCAGGACGGCGAGCCAGGTGTCCACCTCGGCCGCGGTGGCGGGGGTCGTGCGCATGGCGGGGCCTCCCGTTTGTTGGTGAAGGTCTTGGGACGAGGTGTCCGGGGCGGGTGACCGGTCGGAAGTGTCCGGCCGGTCACCCGCCCTGATGAGGTGTCCGGTCAGCCCAGGAAGTTCTCGGATGGTTGCCGGAACTCCTCGCGCAGCTGGACCATCAGGTCGGTCAGCCGGTCGTTGGACAGCGGGATCTCCTGACCGCGGATGGCCTGGGCGACAACCTTCCGGGTCGGCTTGGTGTCCTTGGCCTTGACCGCTGTCCTGGCGATCTCCAGCAGTTCCTCGGTGCCCGGGTCACTCCGTCGATCAGCCGTCGCGCCGATGGCCTGGTTGCTGTCCGGCCGACCGGTGTCCGACCGGCTACCGGTGTCCACCGAGCGGGCATCCGGCTGTCCGCCCAGGTCAGAGCGTTCTGGCACCTGGTCCTTACGACCGCTGGCGGTGGTGTCCGAGCTGGCGGTGTCCGCCGATGTACTGTCCCGGGACGCTCTTGCGGTCACCGGAAGCGGCTTGTCCAGGGACAGCCGTGGCCGCCGAGTGTCCTGGCCCGATGCGACGGCGGGCGCAGTGTCCGGCTGTCCGGCGCTGGCCTGTCCGGCTCGTGGCGGATGTCCGGCGCGGACTGTCCGGGTGACCGCGGTCGGTTTCGGCTGACCGGACCGGCCGACCTGGTGTGGCTGTCCGGTGCGGCTTCGGTCACTGTCCCCGGCCGCCCCTCGGGCGATCAGGATGTAAAGGTGGACAGCTCCGGCCAGCGCGAGCGGGGCGAGGGTGGACAGTACGGCGACCACGGTGTCCCCAAGACGCAGGCCGGTGACCGACCTCTGCTGATTGAGCCTCACTGCGTGCAGCGCGTTGGCCCAGATGCTGGCGGTGGTGGCCGTGCCGAACAGCAGCCAGACGTACGCGCGCGCTCGCAGTGGCGCATTGTGCAAGACGAGCAGCGCACGGACTCCGTAGGCGATGAAGCCGTCAATGACCAGGGGGAAAAGGTAGGTCAGGAATCCGCGGACGTGGATAGCGACCGCCATCTGCTGGAGGGCGTCGTAGGAGAGGGCGCAGCCGGCTGCGCCGAGGGTGATGACGACGGCGCGGTCCCAGCCGGTGACGGGCGTCCTGGTCGGCGCTGCGGTGGTCATGCCGCTGTCCCGAAGTCGTTGCGGCCGAGGGTGCGCTCGTCAGCTGTCCTGGGCTCTCGGGAGGTGCTCGCGGACTGTTCCAGATGGCGGTTGCGGATTGCCCGGCGGGTCTCGCGGTAGAGGCGTTGGGCGTGCTCGTCTGTGATCTTGAGGAGCCAGGCCAGGCGTTCGACCGGGACGTCGTGGCGGTATCCGGCCTGGATGACCGCACGGCGCTCTGCCTTGGTGAGCTGGATGTCGCGTCCGGCCAGGGTGGCGTTGACCCGCGAGTAGTCGAGGCGGGAGGCGATCTCTTCGTGGAGCGGTTCGCGTTCCTCCTCGGTCATGCCGCCCCGGATGCCGTGGGTGTCGTTCTGCTCCAGGGCGGCATCCAGGCACGCCTGCCGGACTGGGCACTGGCCGCACAGGCGCTTGGCCTCAGTGATCTTGGCAGTCTCGTCGGGGTACGGGAAGAAGATGTCGGGGTCGACCGGGTTGTGCACGGTCGACTGGCAGACGGCCTTGTCTTGCCAGGTGTGGTCGCCGAGCGAGCGGTGGCGGGCAGGGCTGATCGTCGTGGTGCTCATACGGGGTAGCTCCGATCGCTCTCCGCGCGCAGGGCGGCGTCGGCGGAGAGGTGTGCAGGTTCAGAGGTATCGGGCGGCGCTCTGTGGGCGCGGCCTGTTGTGGGTCAGGCGGCGCGGAGGCGTCTGCGGTCGACGTCGTCGAACTGGACCCGGGTGGTCATCTGCGCGAGGCGGGAGGCGACGCGGTCGCCGAGGTAGTCCCGGAGGTCCTTGATCCGCAGGTTGGTGGTGATCATCGTCGGGAGCATCTGGTTGTACCGGCGATTGATCAGCCGGTACGTGATCTCCTCGACCCACTCGCTCGACTTCGCCGCGCCGAGGTCGTCCAGGATCAGCAGCGGGCACCGGCTGACAGCCGCCAGCTCCCGCTCGCTGTCCACTCCGACCCTCGGCCGCAGGTGGGCGTACAGGTCGGCGGCGGTCGTGGCGCGCCAGCGCACGCCGAGGCCGGCCTCCACCAGGTACCGGACCGCGCCGTACGCCTCGTGCGTCTTGCCGGTGCCGACCACGCCGGCCAGCAGCAGCGACGGACCGGTAGTGACCTGCGGGCGAGCGCCCAGGCTCGGGGCGACCGCCTGCTCGGCGACCTCGCGGGTCCAGGCCAGGACCTGCGGATGGGTGGCCGTCGCGTCCTGGTAGCGGGGCGGAATCGCGTTCGCCAGAGCGCTCAGGGGCGAGTACGGCTCGGGCTCGTCGGCGGAGGCGGCCACGGCGGCCGGGTCGATGTTCCGGGCGGCGAGGATCCGGGCCATCCGCTCGAGCGTGCCCTCGCCGAGGGCCTGCGGCTCGCGGGTGCGCATCACAGCTCCTCGGCGTAGGCGGTGGCAGCGTCGACCGGGTTGGTCCACGCCTGGTGAGCAGGCACGGTAGGCCGGAATCCCGGCCGCACCAAACCGGCGGAGCGTGCGTTCATGGCGTCGTTCACCAAGCTCGGCAGACGGCTCGGATGGCCCTGGATCTCCGCAAAGCGCTGGAGTCCGGCGCGGACGTGCACCGGGGCGATGCCCTCGGCCAGGAGCTGCTTGGCGACGCGACCGAGGTGGCCAAGCACGGCGCCAGGCGGGCGCTCATCGCATGCGGCGACGTACTCACCGATGAGGTCGTTCGCGGAGACGGTGGCGGCGGGCGCGGTGCGCCCCGTAGGAGAAGAAGATCCAGGATCCAAGATCCTAGATCCAGGCGCCGAACCCTCACCGAGGCTTCGGGGAACCTTCGGAGAGACCTCGGCGAATGCCGTCTGACCTGCGAATTCCTCCACGCTTCGCCCAACGGCGACAGCGGCAGAGCCCGGGACGTCCAGCTGGTCGCTCACGGCCTCGGTACGCGCGGCAGGAAGGCCCACAACCAGTTGCTCGGCCAGATCGAGGCTCCGTGGAAGGCTCGGCGAAGCCTCCACGAACCCTCGGCGAGAACTCGGCGAGGCCTCGGCGAGGTGAGTGCAGGGGCCCTTGCAAGCGCCGCACCGGTCCGCCGCGTGGTGCTGGCGGCACGAAGGCAGCCGGGACTGGCTCGGCTTGTCGATCTTCTGGTGATCGAACCACGTGACCACGTGCAGGTAGCGGCGGCCGTCGCAGCCGGTGTACCGGCAGATGAGCCCCGCGTTGGCGAGCTGCTGAAGGTCGTCCTCAACGTGCACTGCGGTGTGCTCCGAGCGCAGCGGCCACAGGAGACCCGCGATGATCGCCGCGTTGTCCCGGTGACGTCCCTGGTCGTCGGCCTGGGTGAGCAGACCGAAGAACGTTCGCTCGGCCTCGACCGTCACTTCAGCAAGCGACTCGGAGACGAAAGCCTCCGGCTTTATGCTCCTGATCCGTGCCATGTCAGCGGCCCCAGCCAGAGGCGGCAAGGTCGATCAGAGCGGGCGCGGCCGCGCGGGCGAGCCCGGCCGCGCGGCGGCGGTGATCGTCTTCCGGGCAGGCCAAGGTTCCGCTCGGCGTTGCGAGCATGCGATACTCCGTTATTCGTAGGACCGCGGTGCGATGGTTCTCGTCGAAAGCCCCACCGTCCGCGAGCTGTGAATCGGCCCCTTCGGGGTGCCAGCCCGGCGTCCAGGAGTTGGTAGCTCCAGGGCGCCGGTCGCGTTTTCACCCCGTGCCGGGCTCACGGTGGCTTCTTCACCATCTGCTCCCCCTCTTGAGTCGCGTTGCTTCGGCGGGAAGCAGCACCGCATGGGCGCCATCCCGACTTCTTTCCGTACACCAGCTAGCGCAGAACACTTTGGTGGACGTCGAACGCGATCAACGTACACCGAAGTATCGCGCCTGCGTCAACTACAGTGGGCGAGGTTGTGCTCACATGCACCCCTGCCTCACACTGAAGTGGACAAGCTGAATCGTCGAGGACATCAAGGAGGTGCGCCAGGTGACCGCAAGCCGATTCGCGGAACGTCTCGACCACCTGTTCCGCACCGTGCACCCCGCAGGCCGCGGACCGTACACCTATGCCGAGGTCGCACAAGGGATCCAGCAGGCCGCAGGCGAGGGCAAGGGCGTCTCCGCCAGCGCGATCCAGCAGCTCCGCACGGGCCTGAAGTCCAATCCGACGATGAGCACGATCGAGGCACTGGCCAAGTTCTTCGGCGTCAAGCCGTCGTACTTCTTCGACGACGACAATGCCAAGCAGACCGCGGCCGAGTTGAGCCTGCTGGCGTCGATGCGGGACAACAACGTGCGGGCCATCGCAACCCGGGCCTCAGGACTGTCCCCCGAGACGCTCAGCGTCCTCCAGGGCTTCATCGAGCGAGCGCGGGCACTCGAAGGCCTGTCGGAGACGAACCCCGCACCAGACACCGCGAACAATTGATCCATCCAGCAGGCGCCGGTGACCGACAGATCAAGATCACAACTGTCATCCGACCTCGACATCCCGCCGGAATACCCACCAATCTAATCGGCAGTCAGATAACAGTTCAATAACTACGCGCTTAAGGCGCGGCCGCCGTTCGCCTTCCAAGAACTACAGTGCGTGGCCAAAATGCCCATTTTCGGGCGCCCTCGGCAGGCGCGCTCACGTTGGGTGAACGCGACCTCGCGCGCACTCCCCTCGAGTCGATGGTCCTTGAATCTTTCTGGCATAGGGTGTGCCAGCGCCTCTCGCCCAGGCAGCGAGAAGCCGCATAACACCCTCAGCACCGTCGGGGCACCATGAGATTGCGACGCATCATTAGGGGAAAAGAGAACAATCGTGATGCGGACCGCAAGCTCCGCGAGATCGCTGCCGGCCTCGATCTGCCGAACCCGTTCTCGATAGAGCGCCTGTGTGACGCGATCTCGAAAAAGCGCGGCCGCCCTCTCTATCTGCACGCAGTCGACCGGGGCACAGCCGAGCAGGTTCCCTGCGGGGTCTGGCTCGCAACTGACATTGGCGATCACGTATTCGTCGAAGAGTCCACAAGCGAGCTCCATCGGTCGCACATCATCCTCCACGAGCTGTGCCACATGCTCCTTAAGCACAGTTTCGTTCCCGACCCCAATTCGCCGGATTCGAGGGCGATAACAGCAAACTCGTCGTTCTCCAACATTTCGATGGAGACGATCTCCAGCATGTTGGGGCGCACAAGCTACACGACACGGGACGAACAGGAGGCCGAAGCGCTGGCTGGCCTCATCGCCGGCCGGGTCCAGGCGGCCAAGGAAGACCCGGCTGCCTCGGATGATCGGCTTGTCGCCCACCTGCTTCACGCGCTGCGCGAGGCCTGACACGTGGTCAATGCATTCAACCTCGCGGCGACGGCCCTGCTCTGGCTCGTCAGCGCATGGCGTGCTCCGGCCGCCCTGCGCACACCGGGCAAGCGCCCGCTGTGGGCGGCATTCACGATCCTTGCAGCCGAGATGATCCTTTCCCACGACGCTGTGGCGCGTAGGTTCGACCTCGCCGTCGGCATAAACAGCCTCTCGGCTCTCCTCAAGCACCTCGCTGCCGTGACCGCCGCCGCTTGCGTTGTCGCGTTCCTGGCCGACGCCTCCGCCGCGGACGGCACGAAAATCCCGCACTGGGACCGCCTCCGCCTGGCGATACCGGGCGCGACCGTAGCCGCCATGGTCGCGTGTTTTGCGTTGGCCAACCGCCCAAGCGAAGCTCTCGACATTTTCACAGCCGACCCTCACGATCCCTGGGTCGTGCTGTACGGAATTACCTGGTTGAGTTACTTCGGCTGGGCGATATACGCCACCACGCGCCTGTCCTGGCAGTGGTCGAAGCATCCAGGACCTCGTCCACTGCGCATGGGTCTCACCATCATCAGCGCGGGCGCTGGAATCGGTATTCTCTACACGCTCCACAAAGCCGCGATGCTCGCTCTGAGCTTCTTCAAGATCGAGATCGTGAGTCCGAGTACGGACGAGACACTGAACGTGCTTCTCGCGATCATTCCGCTGATCATGGTGACCATCGGGAGCACCCTGCCCGCGTACGACAAGGCGCACCGGAACCTCCGAGACCAGCGCGACCTCGTCGTGCTCTACCGCCTGTGGCGCGAGCTCACTGATGCTGTACCCAGCGTTCGCCTCGGCTCCGTTCGAGGACTGGCCAGCGAGGCCTTCGACTTCCGCAACAGCCGAAACCGCCTGTACCGGCGCACCATCGAAATACGTGACGCCATTCTTACGCTGTCAGATCATGCCCCACTCCACCTTCGGGAACAGGCCGTGTTCCACGCCTCGTCGGCTGGGTTGCTCGGGGACGATCTCGACCAGGCTGCGGAGGCCTGCTGGATCCGCGCCGCGCTGCAGGCCCGCCTGGAAGACAGAGCGCCCACCGGATCGTCCGCGCCACCAGCCGCAGGCGGTGCAGACCTACGCACAGAAATCAGCGCCCTGCGAGGGATAGCCAGGTTCTACTTCTCCTCACTCGCCTCAACCTTTTCCACATCGCCCTCGAAGATCAGCGCTCAGGAGTACGCAGAATGAGCACCTTCACACCCCCTGAGCCGCCGAGCTTCAAGGTGGCCTCGCCCCAGGAGAAGACGGCGAGGATAATCACCGACGTTCTGGCACCCGCAAACCTGGTCATCGCACTGCTGCTAATAATCGGCTGGCACAGCACCGCCAGCTGGCGCGGAGTTGGCTGGGGACTCTTTGCCGCCATCTTCTGCGGCGTGATCCCCCTCGGCATCATCCTGCTGGGCGTGCGCCGGGGTGGGCTGACCGACAAGCACATCCGGATCCGCCGGCAGCGGATTGTCCCGATGGCGGCGAGCCTGCTGTCCGTCGTCACCGGAGTCACGCTCCTGCACGTGCTACACGCACCGAGCGAGATGTCTGCGCTGGTGGTCGCCATGCTCGTGGGCCTCGTAACGTCCATGGCGGTGACGGTGTGGTGGCAGATATCCATCCACAACTCGGTGGCCGGCGGCACCGTCATGATCCTCGCCCTGGCCTTCGGGCCAGTCTTGATCCTCTCGGCAGCGGTGGCCGCCGCAATCGGCTGGTCGAGGCTGATCCTCAAGGCGCACACTCTCCCCCAGGTCCTGGCGGGCACCGCTCTTGGAGGCGTGGCAGCTCTGGCCTTCGCCGCCCTGCGGTAGAAGGCTGCTGGGTATTGGCCTCATAGAGCCTCGATTGCTCACCCAACGAACGGTGGCCCGCTTCCTGTCTCTAATGAGGACTCAGCGCAATCAGCCCGGCCTCGATGAGACTGACCGCCGTGAGTGCAACCGCCTCGGGGAGCCAGTTACCTCCCGCTTCTCGCAGCGTGGTTGGGAACATGGAGTGGATGGCCGCAAGCAGAGTTACGGCCTCCGTGTTCGCGGCGAACACCCCTCCGTTGGCGGCGAAGATGATCTCGCCGCTGGCCGACGCGCTCAGGAGCTCGATGCCGCCAGGTACGAGTGAACGCAGGTGGCTGCCACCGGTCAGCTCCGGCTGCTGTGCGGCCGGGCGGATCCGGGAGCGGAGCAGCCGTCGGTATGCGGCGTCGCTCGGCGGGTGTTCGGCAACGCCGAGGTGGCTGGGGATCTGGTTGCGGGAGATCCAGTTGTGGCGGCGTAGCAGGGCGATCGACAGCAGGCCGCTGTCGTCGCCGAGCGGGATGGCCTGGTGCGGGTGCCCTTCCGGGAAGAGCAGGGAGTCGCCCTGGTGGAGGACTTCGTCGAGGACCACCTTGTTGGGTGGGCCGCCTTCCGGGGTTCCCCAGTCTCCGAGTTGGAAGCGCTTGTTGCCCCAGAGCATCAGGGCGATGACGTCTTGCCGGTCGGAGTGCCAGCCGGTGACGCTGGTGGTGCCGGCGGAGATGAAGAGCTTGGTGAAGACGTCGGCGCCGGAGACGGCGACGATGTCGTCCACGAGCTCGGCCAGCTGCGTGGACCAGCGGTCGAACTGGCGGATGCCGAGCGTTATGCCGTCGGCGAGGGCCTGCCGGACTCGGTGGATGTCCATCTGGAAGGTGTCGGAGTCCGGTTCGAGGCGGTTGCCGAATCGCTCGCCGAGGAGTTTGCCGTGGGCGTCGCGCAGTTCCATGTCGGCGTTGGCTCCGGTGCCTGTTGCGGCGATCAGTCGGGGTTCGGCGGTCAGCCACTGCTCGTAGTGCTGGCGGCCGCAGTTCAGCGAGCTCGGGCCGTCCTTGGATGTGCCAAGGGCCGGTTCGGTACAGCGCTCGGCCAGAGCGGCTGTCACACGGTCTCCCAGCTGCGCGCGCAGCCGGCCGGCGGCGTTGCTGCGGGCGCGGTTGTTGGCTTCCTCGACGGCGGAGTTGAGGGCGGTCGATACATCTCCGTGTCGGAGGGTGAGGCGGTCCAGCTCGTCCAGGCGGCGGATGCCGTGCGGTGTCATCAGGCGTGCTCCAGGGTTTTGAGCAGCGGGGCGAGGGCGGTTGCGAAGTCAGCCGTGAGCTGGGGCCAGGGTGAGGTGCCGAGGCGGCGGACGGGAATCCGCGATGCGAGGGCGTGCAGGGCACGGTGCGTGGAGGCGGGGTCGGCGCCGGCATACCGCAGGTGCTCGGTGAGCCACGCCATCGCTTCGTGCTCGCTCCTGGCTGTCTGGACCGAGCCCGGTTCAGCCGCTGGGGCGGGGGTGAGGATGACCGCCTCGGCGGGCAGCGCGGCACCAAGGTGCGTGGAGGGCCCGTGCTGCAGTGGGACGGTCTTTCGCTGTTGACCTGTGCGGACCGCCTGCGGTAGTGGGACGCCGAAGGCGACGCCCGAGTTGGTGTCCAGGAGGACCACCTCGTCGGTAGCGACTGCGGCAAGCCCGGCGTCCTGTGCCCAGCGGGCCGCGGTGGTCTTGCCCGCCTTCTGGTCCCCGCAGACGATGATGCCGCGGCCGGACGGCAGCACCAGCAGAGCCGCGTGCAGCGCGCAGAACCGGCCCAGGAACGGTGGGGAGAACAGCGGCGGGAGCGCGGGCAGCATGCCTTCGGTCGCGTTCCATGCCAGGTCTCCGGGCATGCGGTAGTGGACGCCGTGCCGCACTCCCGCGACGGAGCGGTGCAGCAGCTCGACCTGTGCCTGCTGGTCGAGGCGCACGAGGACGTCCGCGCTGCGCCGGTAGCGGAGGCAGGCGACCGTCAGGTTGTGTCGGAGGGTGTCCAGTACCGGGGCTGCCGCCTGGTAGCGCACGGTGATGCCGGCCAGTTCGAGATCGAGGAACGGTGGCAGCTCATCGGTTGTCGGGTCGGCGAGCGCGGCGGTGTCGAAGGCCTGCTGCCGATGGCGAGCCCACAGCCGGTCGTCCTGCCACAGCCGGGTGCCGAGCCGGGCGTCGACCACGTACATCGTGCTCGTCTCGTTGTCGACCACCTCCCAGGAGCCGTCGGTGCGTTCCGTCACCGTCCACAGCACGGTGGGCTGGCCGGTCACGGGTTTCCTCCTTCGTCCTGGCCCGGCTGCCTGCTCGAAGTGCCGGCTCCGCTGGCGCGGGTGGCTCCGATGCCGACCAGGTAGGCGCCGTCCAGCAAGGTGCCGCCTGTCGTAAGAGGACCGAGCAAGTCGTCGACGAGTGCCGGGCTCTGGAAGACGCCGACCGTCCCGTCCGTCGCCAGTGCCAGGGCGATGCGCTGCGCGGTACGGCCGCAGCGGATCAGCGATTCCTCCCACGCCCCAGGGCCCTCGCTGTCCTGCCGGGGTATCAGCCACGCCACCATGGAGATACCGGACGTCCAGGGCTGGCCGATGGCCGCCCGTTGGATGTCCTCAGGGCTCGGGGCATCGCCGACGCGCAACAGGGACCCGTTCTCATCCTGCCGGTAGGTTCCGGCGTCGAGGCCCCTGCACGGCAGCAGCAGGCTCAGCCGCACGTCGCAGTGTGCTTCGCGCAGGATCGGCAGCAGCCTGGCCAGGACGGTGGCCGCGACCGGCTGACAAACGAAGGCGCGGGTGGTGCGCCGCGCGGCCAGAGCGACGGGCAGGATCTGCGGTGGCAACGGCGGCGCTGTGACGGTGGTGCAGGCCGTGCGCGGCAGTGTCCGGGCGCTGGTGGCCGCGTCCGCGTGCACGAGCAGGGAGGGCAGCCAACTCGACTCGATCCACGGCCCAGCTGCCTCCCACAGTGCTTTCGCCTGTGCGGCGGGGACGAGTGCCTTCGCCCAAACCAGAGCGGCGACCTCGTCCGAAGAGGCCCCGCTGCGCTCGCTGATCTGTGAGAGGGCGGACGGCCGGTCGCCTCGCGTACTCGGGTTGGCGTAGGCGAGCGCGGTCACCGAGGCCGGCCTGAGCGGCACGAGCTCAGCCGACTCTGAATGGACCTGGGCGAACAGCCCGTTCTCGCCAGGGAGTAGAGAGAGGAACGGGTTGGTTCGGTACTCGCCGCCTGTTTCCGCAGAGCCCGTCACCTGGATGTGGCAAGCGGACACCTCGGCTGGTGCCGGTGTGGCAACGAGTAGCCCGAGGATCGGATCGGGTCCGGTGAACGACGGAAGCGGCATCCACGCCGTGTGCCATCCGGCGGCCTGCACGGCAAGGTCGAGGGTCTCGACGACGTGGCCCGCGTCGATGAGGACGGGGCGGAACGCGCGCACATCCCGGTAGCGCCACATGGCCCGCTCGACATGGCTGGAAACGACGAACGCGATTCCGGGAGAAGGGAGTTCCACTTCGATGGGGATGCCGGACTCCGCAGCGGAGAGCGCGTGCCGGTCTCCGTCGTACCACCAGGCCCCGCGCAGCTCCTGCGGCCACCCGTCCCCGATGATCACGCCAAGATCGGTGGGGTGCCGGGCGCCGCCGGACGGGCTGGTCTTGAGAACGATCGGACCGTGACGACCTTCGCGGCGGCCCGTGATCCGCGCGGCGGCCGCCAGCCAGGCCGTCAGCAGACCGATGCCCGGCGCAGCAGCCGCCTGGGCGATCACCAGCTCCGCCTCCGGAAGGCCGATCCTCCTGCCCTGGCGCGGAGTTGAGACGGGTGGTGGCCCGCTGTGCGTCGCGTAGCCGTCCATCAGTGCCCGGTCGGCCTCATGGCTGGATTCCGTGCTGTAGTCCAGGAACGGGTAGCCCAGGTTGAGGAGTCGGTAGAAGCCGAGGAAGTCCGGGGTGATGCGCTCCTGCCCGGCCTGCCACATGCCCAGGCTTCGGGCGGCAGCTGTGAACTCCTCGCTCGGTTCGCGGGAACCACCGCGGGCGATCCAGGAGAGCAGCGTGCACTCCCTGTCTTTCCCGGAGAGCGTGTACGCCTTTCGGGTCGCCGCGTCGATGGAGATCCAACGTGAATCGGCCTGGATCTGTGGCGCCATCGCCCGTGCTGGAAACACTCGTACCCTGTCCATTTCCGCCCTTCGTGACGTTGCGGTGCACCAGCGGGGACGGCCCGCGGCCGGCACTGCCGACTGCGGGCCGTCCGCCTGTTTCAGGAGCTGTTCTGGACCAGGGCGCGGCGGAAGAGCGGCACGGCCGTGTAGATGCCGGCGCTCGCGTCCGGCATCGAGAACCACACGGCGTTGTCGCCGGCGCTCTCCGCCGGGGCCTCGAACCGCTCCAGGTCGGAGCGGGTCAGCAGCCACCGGCGGTCACCGTCGGGGTCGGAGATGAGGATCGTTCCGTCGGCCGTACCACCCGGCACGACCGGGACCTGCTCGCACAGCGTCTTGGACGGCAGCACGAACACGATGTCGGCTCCCTCGCCGAGCTGCGCGTCCGACACCTCGAAGTCGGCCATCACGGCCGGATCGAGGAGGTAGGTGACGGACCTTCCGGGGTCTTGCACTGCGATCTGCACAGACACCTCCCACGGGTGGCCGCATGCCCGGCAGGTCCGGGCACTGCGGTGTGGATCTCGTGACGTGCCAGCAGCGGGCGGCGAGCCGTCCATTGCTGCTCTGGTGAAGGCGTGACGGGGAGCGAGGTGTTTCGGTGGCGCAGTCGGGAGGTCATCCCGGTGGCTGACCGAGCCGTGGTCACGGAAGGACCATGCAGCCCCACCGTTTACCTACACAGAGGTGTTCGCTCGTCACTCTGGGGTGAGACTCTAGTACGACTGGACCTACCGGGCGCAACCCCTTCGATGCCGCTTCCTTTGGCTGAACTCATGTTCCGAGAAAGTCAGTTGAGCTATCCAGCCTGGTCGACTCGGGGCCCGGATAGAACGGTGGCGCCCGCCTCGAGAATCGAGGCGGGCGCCACCGGTTGGACCGTGTCGACTACAGGGCGATCTCGTACGTGATGCCGTCGGCTTCGGCCGTCTCGAACACCACGTCCAGGATGTGTCCGGCCGACTGGACGTCAGGCAGGACCTGCCGCAGTTCCTCCAGCGCCTCGGCGGGCCCGCGGGCGATCACCTTGCCGACCTCGGCCCGCATCGACAGCTGGGCGGAGGTCTTCGCCTTGCGGACGGCCGCGATGGCGTCGGCGGCGACCTCCAGCAGTTGCTGATCGCCCTGCGGAGCCAGCACCCGCAGGGCCTCGGCTTCCGGCCACCGGGCCTGGTGCACGGAGCCGGACTGCCACCAGCTCCATGCTTCCTCGGTGGCGAAGGGCAGGAACGGCGCCAGCAGCCGCAGCAGCACCGACAGCGCGTGCGCGAGGGCCGCCCGGGCCGAGGCCGCCGCTGCCTCACCGCGCTCTCCGTAGGCCCGGTTCTTGACCAGCTCCACGTAGTTGTCGCAGAACGCCCAGAAGGAGCGCTCGACCGTCTCCAACGCGCGAGCGTAGTCGTACCCCTCCAACTGCTCAGTGGCACTCTCCACCACCTCGGCCAGCTGCGCGAGGAGAGCCCGGTCGAGCGGCTGCGTGACCGGCGAGTCGGGTTGCACCGCGCCGAGGTCCAGGCCGAGGACGAACTTCGAGGCGTTGAGGATCTTGACGGCCAGTCGGCGGCCGATCTTCATCTGGCCGACCTCGAACGCGGTGTCCGTGCCGGGCCGCGCACAGGCCGCCCAGTATCGCACCGCGTCCGAGCCGTGCTGGTCCAGAAGGTCGAGCGGGGTGACGACGTTCCCCTTCGACTTGGACATCTTCTTGCGGTCCGGGTCGAGGATCCATCCGCTGATCGCCGCGTGCCGCCACGGCAGTTCACCGTGCTCCAGGTCGGCGCGCACCACGGTGGAGAACAGCCAGGTGCGGATGATCTCGTGGGCCTGGGGGCGCAGGTCCATCGGGAACACCCTGGCGAACAGGTCGTCGTCGTAAGACCAGCCGCCGGCGATCTGCGGGGTCAGAGACGAGGTGGCCCACGTGTCCATCACGTCCGGGTCACCGGTGTAGCCGCCCGGGATGTCGCGCTGGTCCTCGGTGAAGCCGGGCGCGCTCTCGCTGCTCGGGTCCACCGGCAGCATGTCCTCGGTCGGCAGGATCAGCTCGTCGGTCGGGTTGCCGGCATCGTCCAGGCGGTACCAGACCGGCACCGGGACGCCGAAGTACCGCTGGCGGCTGATCAGCCAGTCCCCGTTGAGGCCCTCCACCCAGGACTGGTACCGGCTGCGCATGTGCTCGGGGTGCCAGCCTAGTTCCCGGCCGCGGCCGAGCAGTTGCTCCCGCAGGGCCTCGTCCCGGCCGCCGTTGCGCAGGTACCACTGGCGGCTGGTCA
This sequence comes from Kitasatospora sp. HPM-01-4, assembly GCF_051374625.1. Lineage (NCBI taxonomy): Bacteria > Bacillati > Actinomycetota > Actinomycetes > Kitasatosporales > Streptomycetaceae > Kitasatospora > Kitasatospora sp. HPM-01-4. Next base: position 1,499,762 of record NZ_JBPQGP010000005.1, read on the forward strand.
CGATCTCCAGGGGCTTGTCGCCCTTCTCGTAGAACTTGACCATGTGGTTGAAGTGGCGCGGCTCCCCGACCACGGCGCGGGCGGCCTTGAGCAGTTCGAGCATCCGCTCGCGGGCGGTGTGCGGGGTCGCACCGGCCAGCTGCGCGTACGCCTCCTTCGCCCGCGCCGACTCCAGCGCGGCCGGCGCCTCCGCAAGGAACCGCCCGTCGCGGCCGAGCACGCAGCGGGTGGGAAGGTCGAGCTCGCGCCACCAGACCACGTCCGTGGTGTCGCCGAAGGTGCAGACCATCACCAGACCGGTGCCCTTCTCCGGATCGGCGAGCCGGTGGGCCAGGACCGGCACCTCGACGTCGAAGACCGGCGTGCGGACCGTGGACCCGAACAGCTTCTGGTACCGCTCGTCCTCGGGGTGGGCGACCAGCGCCACACAGGCCAGCAGCAGCTCCGGCCGGGTGGTCGCGATCTCCACACTCTGCCCGTCGGAGACCTGAAAGAGCAGGTGGTGGTAGGCGCTCGGCCGCTCACGATCCTCAAGTTCCGCCTGGGCGACGGCGGTCCGGAACGTGACATCCCACAGCGTGGGCGCCTCGGCCTGGTACGCCTCTCCTCGCGCGAGGTTGCGCAGGAACGCCAGCTGGGAGACGGCGCGGGAGCGACGGTCGATCGTCTGGTAGGTGTGCCTCCAGTCCACCGAGAGACCCAGGCGCCGCCACAGGCTCTCGAAGACCTTCTCGTCCTCCACCGTCAGCCGCTCGCACAGCTCGATGAAGTTCCGCCGGGACACGGGAATCTGCTGCTTGCCCGGGTTCTCTGGCGGCGTGAAATCGGGGTCGTACGCAAGCGCCGGCTCACACCGGACACCGAAGTAGTTCTGCACACGGCGCTCGGTCGGCAGACCGTTGTCGTCCCACCCCATCGGGTAGAACACCTTCTTGCCGCACATGCGCTGGAACCGGGCGATCGTGTCGGTCTGGGTGTACGAGAACACGTGCCCCACGTGCAGACTTCCGCTCACCGTCGGCGGCGGCGTGTCGATCGAATACACCTGACCGCGGGAAGCGGTGCGGTCGAACTCGTATACGCCCTGCTCGTCCCAGCTCTCGGCCCACTTGACCTCGAGGCCATCGAGGGTGGGCTTGTCCGGTGCGCCAGGGCGAGGGGATGCGGTCGTCATAGCGCTCAATGGTATCGGGCGACGGAAGTTGGAATTGCCGTCCAGGGATGGGGACTTCACGCTTCAGGGCACTACGTGCAGTGATCTAATAAGATCAGAATTGACGCTCTGTGAGCAGACGGAAGCGGAAGCCGCGACCTCTCAATCATCAGTGGGTCGTGGTACCGCGTTCTTGGCCTCCGGCAGGCCGAACAACGGAAGGCAGGGCAGGAGTCCTTCAATCCGAACCTCCGCTGCCCGGTGGCTCTCCCACTGTCGCCGGCTCAGACGGAGGCGGTGGGTGACGACGATCTGCCCTCTGACCACGCGCCGCTCAATGCCGTCGGGCAGGTAGCCCAGCTTCCTCGAAACGGCCAGCGACGCCTTGTTGTCCGCGAACGCACTGGTGGTGGCCTCCACTGCTCCAAGCCCTGCGAAGGCGAGGTGTAGTACCGCGGCTCGCATCTCGGTACCGATTCCCCGACCATGGTGCGGAAGCCCGAGCCACGACCAGGTGTTCACCTCTCGCAACACCGCGAAAGACCTGGCGGCGAGAGCCTGGACGCCAACCGGCCGGCCGTTCTCGAAGACGGCGAGGTTGAGCGACCAGTTGTCCGGACTCCAGTTGCCCATCCTCAACCAGTGGTGCTGGAGTGCCGCCCGGGCCCGGTCTGTCGGCGGCAGGGCCGTCCACTCGCTACTGAACGGCATCACGTCGGGACGGTGAATGCCCTCGGCCGCGAGGTCAGCCAGCCACGCCAGCTCTTCCGAGTGCGGCAGCCGGAGCTCCAGCCGGGGCGTTATCAGCCGCAGGCCGACCAGCGGCCAGTGGTTGACCAACACGACCCAGTGTGGGCACGGGAATCGCGCGACCGCTCGCTGGGCGAGGCCGTTCGGGTGCAACCCATGCTGGATCGAGAGATCCCCTCAACCACCTGGCCACTCATATTCCCCAAGGAATACGCCGCGAGGCGGGGTGTGTCCCACGATGGCCTGCCACGGATCCCGGCGCTTCGGCGGACACGTCCCGTGTCTGCAAGGGCAAGCGGACGGGTTCTCCGGGCTCCACATATCCCGGCCCGGCTCTTTGCAGCCTTGGTCGGAGGGAGTCCTGCACACAGGAAATTGATCGAGCTCACTCAAGCCGTCCCGCCGGGCCCCGGTGGGACAACAGAGGAAATAAGGAGCACGAGGTGGCACAGAACACGACGTCGCAACCCGTCCAGAGCGGTCTCCTGGTGGCAGTGGAGGAGCTGACCGCCGTCCAGGACCGGTACGACAGCCTCCGGTCCGACAACGCGGGAAGCTCCGGCGACGCCCCGTGGCCGGGCGGAGACGGCAACCTGCACGACAGCGAGTAGTGGCAGACGGCGAGGGCCCGCGCAGCCCGTCGCACGGGCCCTCGCCGGTCACTCGGATCACGCGATCGACTCACAAGGAGGAAGTGTTGGACCACCGACTGGTCAGCGCCATCGAGACGGCGCTCGGATGGAGCGGTGTGCAGGACCTCGGCAAGGGCTTCGTGCGCGGAAGCATGGAGGACATGGAGCTGGTCTCCCGCATCCTGAGCCCGAACCGCATGCTCGACATCGCGATGCGCAGGAGCCTGAATCGCCCGCAGTTCCGGCTCTTCCGCGAGAGCGAAGAGGTACACCCGGCCGTCTACTTCACCGACAGCATCAGCCCTCGGGGCCAGAGCATCCCGATGGTCAACATGCACAGCCTGGGTCGGCTCTTGCGCGAGGGAGCGACAGTCATCCTCGACCAGGCGAACGTCTTCGACCCGACGATGGAGGTCGCCTGCCGCGCATTGCAGTGGTGGTCACGCGAGCGAGTGCAGGTCAATGCGTACCTGACGACGAACGAAGCCTCCGGCTTTCCGCTGCACTGGGACGACCACGATGTCGTGATCGTCCAGCTCGCCGGCGAGAAGGAGTGGGAAGTACGAGGAACCTCCCGCAAGGTCCCCATGTACCGGGATGCCGACCCCAACAGCACTCCGAGCGAAGAGATCATCTGGTCCGGGGTCATGAAGACCGGCGACGTCATGCACATCCCCCGAGGGCACTGGCACCAGGCCACCCGCAACGGCCAGGGATCGGGCAAGAGCCTCCACGTCACCTTCGGGATCACCAAGCGCACAGGGGCAAGCTGGCTCGCATGGCTGGGCGACTGGTGCCGCGAAAGCGAGATCTTCCGACACGACCTGGACAGGGCCAACGGAGTGGGAGACAACGGCCTCGTGAAGGCCGCTGCCCTGCTGGCTCAGGAGCGGCCACCGGTCGACTTCCTGGACGCCTACGAGCAGGAGATGCCGTTGCCCCGGCACGTACCGTTTCTGGAGACCTTCGGGCCGCTCGACGCCGTGGTGTGCACCACCCACTTCCGTCCCCAGATCCGGGAGAACGGGGAGACGGTCGAGGTTATGGCCTCGGGGAAGAAGCTCACGTTCACGGCCAAAGCCCTGCCCGCGCTACGCCCGCTCCTGAGCGGCAAGCCCGTCCACCTGGAACAGGCCGCCGGTGTGGTTGGGACAGAGGTGGCCGAGGTGGCCAGGATTCTGGTGGAGGAAGAGGTATGCGCGCCGTTCACCCCCGAGTTGTCCTCGGGTTACACCGGTCTCGTTACGAGCGCCATCTCCTGACCAGCGCACTGGATCTCGGCATCAGCGCGATCGACACCAGCTTCAACTACCGCGGCTTCACCGCTCATTCGACCCTGGCTGACATCGGCGGCGATCTTCTACCGCACTTCACCGTGTCCACCAAGGTCGGCTACTTCCCCGGGCCCGGCCGAGCCGAGCACTCCCTCGATCCCGCCCGGCTGCGAGGTGCGCTGGAGCAGACGAACCGCGACCTCGGGCGGCCACCGGATCTCGTGTTCCTGCACAACCCGGAGCACTCCGTCCGGCATGCCTCCCGGCAGTCCAGGGATGCCCTGACGCGAGCGTGTGTGGCCCTGGCAGACGCAACGGTGAAGGGCTTGTGCGGAGCCTGGGGCATCGCGTCCTGGAGCCCACGCTCCCTGGTCGGCCTGGCAGACGGCACGACGCCAAAGCCGTCCGTCCTCATGGTCCGTGCCGGCCTACTGGTCGGGATCGACACGCTGGATGCGGCAGAGTCCTTCGCCGCGCAGTGGGACCTGGAGACAGGCTCGCTCTGGGGCATGAGCCCGTTCGGCGGCAACGCGAGCGACCCGGTGTGGAACACCTTCGACGCACGGCACTTCCTCCAGGGATCCGATGCCGCCGTATCCCGCACCCAGGCGGCGTTCAGGGCCGCGTACCACCTGCCACGGGTCGGCACCGTGGCTGTCGGCTCCGACGCCCCGGACCACCTACGCGATCTGCTCGCCGCCCTGGACGCCAAGGTCGACGAGCAGATCGTCCTGCAGTACCGGAGGCTGCTCCAGGACCGCGCGCGCCGTCAACTCGCCTGAAGCTCCTCAACGATGCGCGCTGCCTCGTACCTTGCCGGCCCCACCCGCGGGTCTTCGGGATGGGCGTCCGGACCGGCGAACTTCGAGCAGACGAACAGCGTCATCAGCTTGCCGTCCCGGCTCTCCAGATCGTGGAGCCGTTCGCGGCGTACGCGGTCGGCCAGGACCGGGACGGCAAGGGAACTACCCCACAGTGACGCCGAGTCCAGACCCCGGGGTGCGTTGCCCCAGTCCTCCCAATCGAACAGGCAGAACTTCGGGCTGGTCATGTTCGCCCAGTTCAGGTCCGCGTGAGCGGGAACCCACTGGGTGATGGTCGTGTCGAAGGTACCGGGGAAGACGGCCTGGATGGCCTCGGTGACGCCGGCCTGGGTGATGGTCTCGGTGTCCGGGGTGGCGACGCGCGTCGTTCGCTGGATGGCGAGGGCATCCAGCGACGCGTTCAGCGCCAACCACCATGCCTCGGGCAGGTTGGGGTCGATGGCAAGAACGCTCGTGCCGACCGGCGCCCCCGGGAGGCGGCTGGTCTCGTCGGCCCGCCACATCGCCGTTCCGGACTCATCCCGCCATGCCACACCCGCACACCACGAGGGCTTGCCGATCCCGACCAGGCGCGCGGCGCACTCGGTACCGTTCCACCCCTGGGTGCTGATCTTTTCGAGCGCTCGACGCTCGATCCGCACCCAGGTATCGCGATCCGTATTCGCCCCGAGGGAGCGACGTTTGCGCACCACGGTCTCCCGATCCAAACAGACCTGAAGAGACCGCTCGACGCGATCAAGGACCTCATCAACTGGTGTGACCCGCAAGTCCACGGGACGGCCGGCGGACACCGAGAGCGTCATAGCGGCGACCGTAGCAGGGAGGGGGCACTCACAAGGCCATTCCCGCCACATGCGGACGTGCACTCCGGCGCCTCCAGGACTCCGTCGGGCGTCACGAGGAGGTCAACTCGGCGATAGCTTGCAGGACGGCGCTCGGGTCCTGAAGGTCGGGCAGGACCCGGTCCGCTCCGGCATCGACAAGCGACTGGGCGGGCGTCGTGCCTGAGGCCACCGCGATCACCGAGGCGCCCCCTTCGAGCCCGGTTCGCACGTCCTCCAGCGAGTCGCCGATGATCACGGTGGTATCCCGGTGGAAGGCCCCGCCGTGCTTGGAGGCGGCGCGCTGCTGCGCCACGGCCACGAGTGCGGGCCGGTGAGAGTCGTCGGAGGCATAGCCGCCGATACTAAGGTCCACGAAGTCGGCCAACCCGAAAGCCCGGAGCTTGATCTCCGCGCTGCCCTGCAAGTTCCCGGTAACCACCGTGGGCACCAAGTCCTCCGCGCTGTGGACGGCGGCAAGAGCCTCCCGCGCACCAGGCATCATCTGGCCGGTAATCCTCAGCTCCTCGGTGCGCTCGGCGAGCAACTCCGGGAGCAGCGCGACCAGTTCCTCGGCCAAGACGTCCACCTCTTCCTGCGGGACGTCGTTCGCGCGTAGCAGCTCCCGCACAGCGAGCGGCATCGTCCGGCCCGTGCCGCGCTCAGGAAGCCGTACGGCCGGCCTGCCGACTACTCTCGCGAAGGCCATCCGGTAGACGGCCCGATCCGTCTCGCCTACGTACAGCAGCGTGCGGTCGACGTCCCACAGAACCAGCGTTGGGCTCATACTCAGTGCTCCTTCGTGATCACGAGCCTTGATCGTTCCAGCAATTCAGCCGCTCGCGCACCTGGCACGCTTCGCAACTCCCGGGCCACGGTCTCAAGATGTTCGTTCAGCCGGGTGGAGTGCACCTGCTCCGCGAGGGACAGCGCAGAGTCGGCCGCGGCGTAGCCTGCTTCCCGCTCACCAGTCATCAAGTGCGCGGAGGCCGCTCGGGAAGCGAACAGGGCTCGGGTGCGGAGATCCGCGGGATTCAGCGCCTCGTGCGCCTGCTCGAAGTAGGCTGCCGCCTCTCGGTGTTCACCGAGATCCAGATGGCAGCTGGCGGTTTGGCCCAGGATCTCGCCACGGTTGATCCAGTAGAGCCAGCCGGGGTCCTCCTCCGTCGTTCCCTGCGCCTCAAGTTCCGCAGCCCTGCCGATCGCACGAAGGCATGCGGATTTCTCGCCGAGCCTGGCGTGCCCGCGAGCTTGGCGGGTCAGCAGCATGGCCTGCAGATACGGGGAGTTGACGACCTTGACCTTCTCACGAGCAGCTTGCATGGCGGTAACCGCGTCCCGCGGGTTGCCCACCGAATAGCTGAGGATCGCGAGGTAGGACAGCGCCCCGACACCGAGTCGCGCGTCGCCTGAGGCATGAGCCGCCCTCAGCGCCGCGAGCAGTGTCCGTTGGGCCTGTCCGTGTCGTCCAGCGTCGAAGTGCATCCAGCCGAGCTGGGTTGCGGTATCCGCCGCGATGCCGGCCAGCCATCGCCCCAACCGCTCGTCGTAGCGGCCCTTCTGCAGGGTGGTGGTGACCATCGACAGGTGAACTCGGGTGATGTCGGCGAGGCCGCCGCTGCCGCCGTTAGCGTCCATGTGCCGCAGGTCGTCGATCGTGCCTTGGTAGTGCTCTACCAGCGACGGAATTACCTTTCCGCCGCTTTGGGCGCGCTCCATGGGCTCGGCTTCGGCGATACCCCAGTGGTGCATGTAGGCGGTGAGTGCTGATCCGGAGAGTACGAGAAATCGTCGGCGTTCCATGGATTCCCCTAAGACCGCGTCTTGCAGTGCAACCACCATACGACTCGCGGTCCATGGCTCGGTGACGTCCTCCAAGCCGGCTGGCGGGGACACTGGGAGAGGTAGGGGAGTAGGAACTCCGAGACCAAGACGTCGAGGCAGTCGCATCAGCTCAGAGGGCACACCGAGGCCGGTGAGGAACTCCAAGATGCGATCGACGTGCGTCAACTGAGCACGGCCGGACTCCAGTTTGGACAGGTGCCCCTGAGACAACCCGGTCAGCTCGGACATGTCCTCCTGTCGTAGCGGGACGATCTCTCGAAGGCGACGGCTCAGCGAGCCCAGATCCCAGCAGGCGAGGGCATCCCTGACCGTCGGATCGCTCCACGCCCGGGCGGGGATCGAGATCGTGGTGACGGCGTTCTTCACCCTGTCGCACGGGCCGCAGTGATCGGAGCCGTTGTACCTGCTGAGCGCGCAGCCACACCGACTGCACTGACGTACGTCCATGCCGCCCCCTTCATCGCGAACAGCAATTACCTCGAGCAAAGTTGACGGCTTCCCATGGGGTATTCCCCCCGGAATATTTCCCCTGGAATGCGCAAGTGTGCCGCCGTGCAGGCACTCTACTTCGGCTGGAAGCAGCCGGGGCGTGGACTGATCAATCGATCGGCACGAACACGTCACGGTCAGCGGCTCCGTCTGACCTGACCGACGGTTGCAACGCCCAGGCAGGGTGGCCTCGTATGTGCCGCCCCCGCCTGGACGCCAGTCCTGACGAAGCCAGCGATCATCCGTCGAACTGACAACGCACGAGGAGGAGTTCCTCACCATGGACCTGAGCTTGATCGGCGTCACGAGCGCCGACAAGACTACGGGCGGTCGGCGCCCGGCGAACTCCGAGATGCTCCGTTTCGACGTTGCCCACCCGTCCCGCCTGCAGAACTACCTCCTTGGCGGGAAGGACCACCTCCCAGCCGACCGCAGCACGGCCGAGCAGCTTCTGGTCGCCGCGCCGGGCCTCCCTACGGCCGCCCGAGCCAACCGCCGCTTCCTGGAGCGGGCAGTCGAACACCTGGCCAGTGTCGGCATAGGGCAGTTCGTGGACATCGGCTCGGGCCTTCCTGCTGCCATCAATACCCACCAGGTCGCGCGCAGGGCCAACCCGAGTGCCAGCGTGATCTACGTCGACAGCTGCCCCATGGTGGTGTCCCACGCCCGTGCCCTGAATGCAGGGCCCCACCGCGGGTTCGTCACGGCCCACCGAGCTGACCTTCCTGCATCCACCGGCCTGTTGAGCGACCTGGCCCAGCACTGCGGTCTCGACCTCGACCGGCCAGTGGCCGTCTTGTTGGTCGGCGTTCTGCACCTCATCGAGGACACCGAGGACGCAACCGCCGTGGTCAGAGGTCTCATCGATGCGCTTCCGTCCGGCAGCTACCTCGCACTGACGCACGCAACAGCCGACTTCGCTCCGGAGCAAGCGGCAAGGACCGCCGCTGCCTTCCGGCGCGTCGGTGTCTCCCTTCGGCTCCGATCCCAGACCCAAGTAGCGGCCTTGATGGACGGCTTGGAGCGCGTGGAACCCGGATTGCAGGCGATCTCTGGCTGGTGTCCTGGGAAGCCACACCAGGCGAGGCCGAACGACGCCGTTGTCTCCTGCTACGGCGCGATGGGCCGTAGGCCATGACCAGGCCTGTCCCGACGAGCCTGTCTCTTCTGTTGATCACGGTGGTCCACCTTGCCGTCGATGAGGAGGTGGATGGCCGGTGACTACCGATCTCGTCTATCACCCTGCGGGGTCGGACACCGCGCTCCGAGGCGTGCTGGAGGATCTCCAGGCCGGGCGCTGGAAGTCGATGCGGGACCTGCTTGAGGAAACTGGGACCAGTTGGCCGTTGCGCACGGCTCGAACTCAGGTCCTGGCCGCGGTTGCCGCCTCCTCGGACGTGCTCCGGGACTGGGCGCGGGAGGAGCCGGGCAGTGCGGACCTGGCGGTGATGCAGGCTCGGGTTGCCGTCCATCGGGCGCTGAAGGCGCACCGCGCCCGTCGAGCCGAGGCCGGTCTGCTTGAGGACGACGCGAGGCGGGCGTGCTCGCGAGCTGCGCAGTTCGCTCCGGCAGACCCGGTGCCGTGGATCTGCCGGCTGGCTCTGGCCGAGATGGACGAGCACCGGGTGTGGCCGGAGCACTGGGAGCCCTCCCCGGTTGATGAGTTGCTGTCCGCCGGTCCGTGGCGGTTCCTGATCGAGGCGCATCGGCGTGATTTCGGTAGTCGCGAGGCGTACCACAGGATGCTTCGTTTCTTCTTGTCCCGTCCGAGTGGTCTTCTTGCTCCGGCGTCGACGTTCGCCAGCTGGGTCGCGTCGTGGGCCCCGGCTGGTTCGCCGCTTGTGGTGTTGCCGTTGTACTGCCATGTCGAGCGGTACCGCCGTTCGGAGCGGAAGGGCAGTCAGCTGCAGAAGCAGTGGGCGCACGAACCTGTCTCTACCGACGCGGCGCGTGCCCTCGCGGGATGGTTCGACGTCGAGGCGTCGGAGCCACGGTCGGTGCCGGACCTGAGCTATCTGGCGCACGCTCTGTGGGCAGGCGGCTTCATGGAACAGGCGAGTCAGGTCTTCGACGCCCTGGTGCCTTTCGCGTCGCGGACGCCGTGGTCCTACGTGGCGCCACAGCCCGAACTCGCCGAACGGACCCTGATCTCAGCCCGGCAGCAAGCGTCGATCCGGGCGTCCGCCACCCAATGGCGTTAGCGACAACCCTCTTTCTTACTTCCCTTTCCTGACGACCTCATTGGAGGTTTCACCGATGCCGCGTACCCACCGCGCCGCGTCCGCGACCTATACGGATGACGACGCCCTCTTGAAGAGGCTCGGCTATCAGCCTGAACTTGTGCGGAGGATGGGAGAGTTCGGGAACTTCGCCGTCAGCTTCTCGGTGATCTCCGTCCTCTCCGGGTGCATGACCTTGTACGGCTTCGGCCTGGTCACCGGCGGCCCCGCCGTGATGCTGTGGGGCTGGCTGCTGGTCGGCCTGATGGTAATGACGGTTGGCTTGTCGCTGGCCGAGGTCACCTCGGCGTACCCGACCTCCGGTGCCTTGTATTTCATGGCGCACAGGCTCGGCGGGCCCCGGTGGGCCTGGTACACCGGCTGGCTCAACCTGCTGGGCCTGCTCGGCGGGATCGCTGGAATCGACTACGGCGCAAGTCAGTTCATCGGCGCCGCGGCGAACCTCCAGTGGGGCTTCACCCCGACCCCTGGCTCCACCTTCGTCATCTTCGCCGTGATCCTGGTGCTCCACGCGGCGCTGAACCTTCAGGGTGTGCGGGTAGTCAGCGTCCTGAACAGCATCTCCGTGTGGTGGCACCTGGCCGGAGTCGCGGTCATCGTCGGGGCCCTCGCTCTGATCCCTTCCCACCACCGGTCCGCCGCGTTCGTGTTCACCCACTTCGCCAACGGCACCGGATGGCACAACCCGCTGTACGTCAGCTTGATCGGCCTGCTGCTCGCGCAGTACACCTTCTCCGGCTACGACGCCTCCGCCCATCTGTCCGAGGAGACCACCAACGCCTCTGTGGCCGCGCCGCGGGGTATCGTCCGCGCCATCTGGGTCTCCTGGGCCGCCGGCCTCGCCCTGCTGGCCGGGCTCACCTTCGCCATCAAGGACTACGCCGGAACCACCGCGACGGCCACGGGAGTTCCCCCGGCGCAGATCTTCCTGGACGCCCTGGGCACGACAGGTGCCAAGCTCCTCCTGCTGATTGTCATCGCCGCGCAGTTGTTCTGCGGCAACGCCGAGGTCGCCGCCGCGTCCAGGATGGTCTTCGCCTTCAGCAGGGACGGTGCCTTGCCGGGTTCGGCTTGGTGGCGCCGGGTGTCGCGCAACGGTACGCCGCACTTCGCGGTGTGGCTGTCCGTCGCGGCCGCACTGGTGCTCGCCCTGCCGTCGCTGTGGTCTGCCGTGGCTTACGGGGCGGTCACCGCGATCAACATCGTCGGCATGACGCCGGCCTACGCGATCCCCGTCTACTTGCGCCTGCGAAGGGGCGACCGGTTCCCCCGGGGGCCATGGGCCCTGGGCCGGTGGAGCCGCCCCGTGGGCGTGATCGCGGTGGCGTGGGTGGCGCTGGTCACGGTCCTGGTGTGCCTGCCGCAGACCAGCCCCGTCACCGTCGACACCTTCAACTACGCGCCGATCGCCCTCCTCGCGGTCCTGCTGCTGGCGACCGCCTGGTGGTGGGCCGGCGGCCGCTCCTACAACGCCCCGATCACCACCAGCCCCGAGATGGCCGCCTACGCCGAGGAGGTCCTGTGACTACCCGGCCCCAGAGGCCGCTTCGGCCCGAGCACGCCTGGCTCCCGCGAGAGGAACTGATCACCGCGGTGAGCAGCGGGAGGATCGATACCGTGTGGTTGGCCGTGGTGGATGGCCTTGGCAGGCTCAAGGGCAAGCAGTACGAGGCCAGTGTCCTGCTGGACCGGCTCGCCTCGGGCGCTCTGAGGCCGGAGGTGTGTGCCTACGTGTTCGCCACGGATCTCGCGATGACCCCGGCCGACGGGTTCGCTCTGGCCTCCTGGAGTGACGGCTACGGCGATGTCCGCCTGCAGCCGGCTGCGGATGCCCGGTTGCTGCCGTGGTTGCCCCGCAACGCCGTGGTGTTCGCCGATCCGGTCGCGGCGGATGGCCGGGTGCTTCCGGTGGCCCCGGCGGCGGTTCTTCAGCAGCAGATCAACGCGCTCGGGGTGCACGACCTGGAGGCGAGGGTCGGGCTTGAGACGGAGTTCGTCCTGTACCGCGGGACGCTGGATGAGGTGGCCGCGGATGGTTTCCGTGATCTTGTGCCGGTGACGTTCGACAACCGGGACTACTCGCTCGACCAGCCGCAGAAGGTGCGGGCGTTCGCCCAGCGGCTGCAGTCGATGCTCGCTTTGGCCGAGATGCCCGTCGAGGCGGTCAAGTTGGAGGGGGCGCCCGGCCAGATCGAGGTCACCTTCCCCTACGGGTACTCCGAGGCCGCCTGCGAGCAGCACGTGCTGTTCAAGCACGCGGTGCGGGTGATCGCCGAGGACGCCGGGCTGGCGGCCACGTTCATGGCCGCGCCCTCCGATGATGTCGGTTCCGGGCTGCACCTGCACGTGTCGTTGTGGCGGGGCAACGAACCGCTGCTCGGCCACCCGGAGGATACCGATCAGCTGTCGAAGCCGGGCCGGCACGCGGTTGCCGGGCTGCTGGAGGTCCTGCCGGACCTGGCCCCGCTGTACGCGCCGTATGTGAACTCCTACAAGCGCTACCGGGAGCACTCGTTCGCGCCGACCCGCTTCTCCTGGGGCTGGGACAACCGCAGCTGCGCGGTACGGGTGGTCGGCCACGGGCCCGGCCTGCATTTGGAGGTCCGCCTTCCCGGTGCGGACGCCAACCCGTACCTGGCTCTGGCCGCGACGTTGGCCGCTGCCCGTTACGGCATCGAGAACGCGCTGGAGCTTCCGCCGCCGTGCTCCGGCAACGCCTACCAGGACGACAGCACCCGTGCGGTGCCGGCCACGCTGGAGGAAGCCGTGCGCGCCTTCGAAGCGAGCGCGGTGGCTGCTGCTCTGTTCGGTCCGGACGTGGTTGCGCACTACAGCGCCGCAGCCCGCGCCGAACTCCGGGCCCACCACCGCCGCGTCACTGATGTCGAGATCGCCCGCGGATTCGCCCAGGCCTGACAAGCCGGGTGCCGGTCGCGGTTGGGGAGCAGACCGGAAAAGGGCTGCTCGCGACCGGCACCCCCTCACCCGCAACCTCTGTTCATCAAAGAGGAGTTGACCATGCAAGATGCCAGCCGTGTCCGCGAGCTCGCGGCACCGCACTTCGTCGGCATCACCACGCCCGGCATGGCGGGACTGGCCCTGCATCTGGCCGAGCGCGGCGCCCGCGTATCCGGCTCCGCGCCTTCGGACGACCGGAAGTCGGAGACGGTCCGGCGGCTACGGAAGGCCAGCGTGGAGTTCTCGGCCAGCGTCGGTGTCGACAGGTCGGCAGTGGTCTGGTCCGGGGCCGTCCTCGGACCGCACCCCGAACTCGACCAGGCGGCGCACCTGCGCCTTCCCATCCTCGGCCGAGCGCAGGCCCTAGCCGCACTGCTTGGCAGCGTGCCGAGGACTGTGGCGGTAGCGGGCGGCCACAGCACCGCCACCGCCGCCGGGATGCTCACCGCAGCCCTCCGCCATCTCAATCCGGGCTGGGTCCTCACCGCGGCGCCGGTGGGCGAGGCGCCGGGCCACGCATCCGGCGGGGACCTGCTGATCGCCGACCTGTGCCCGGACAACCACATCCACGAGACCGCACCACCCACGGGCGTCTTCACCCCGGACGTGACGCTGATCCTCAACACGGACGCCAACCCGCCCCACTACCAGGACGCCTCCACCGCCCTGGACGCGCTGGAAGCCCAGGCTAGGGCCAGCTCCACCGTAGTCCTGGCGACCGACGACCCGGGCGTGCACCTGCTGGCACGGCGCCTGGCCAAGCGCTCCGGGCCGCGGGTGATCAGCGTCGGCGAACAGTACGACCCCGACGTGCGCGTGGTCCGGGTGACCTGGACCGGCGCGGAGAGCCACGTCACCCTGGAAGACACCGACGGCCAGTGGTACCGCGTGGTCGTGGCGATGCCGGGCATGCACAACGCCCTGGCCGCCGCCGCGGTATTCGCGGCCGGACGCGCTCTCGGCTCACCGGGCACCGACCTCGCCCACGGCATCACCACATACTTCCGAGGCATCGACCGGTCCCTGACCACACTCGGCACCCACGCGGGCATCACCATCATGGAGTCCCGGGCCCGCCATCCCGAGGAAATCACGGCCGATCTCATCGCCGCGCGCATGCTCACGGAGAACTCGGTCATCGCCGCTCTGGAACCGGACGGCCACGCCCGCAGCAGCGCCCTCGCCACCGAGATCGCACGCGCCCTCGGCCACGCCGACCAGGCCGTACTCCTGCCTGTGCGCACGACGATCACCAAAACCCGCCTGGACGACCCGCGCGGCGCCATCATCACCGCCGCGCACACCCGCGGCCTGACGGCGGAGAACCTGCATGTCTTGCCACCCGGCCCACACCAGCCCAGCACCGAGGCACTGATCGCCCGCATCGCCGAGCCCGGGGACCTGATCGTCACCATCGGCGGCGAAGGCGCAGCCCCCCTCGGCCCGCGCCTGCTCTTCCAGATCGTTTCCACCAACTCCCAGACTCCCTGGGACCTGTAGCCCCGCAACCACCCGATCCCGATCCCCCGGAGCACCCATGGCACCGAGCACCAGCCACCTGCCGGCGGCCCCCGACCTCACCCCCGACGAGACCACCCTGCTACGGCTGATCGCGGCCAACCAGCCCAACGCCGAACTCGCCCGCGCCATCGGTATCTCCCGCACCTACGTCACCCGCGAGGTGGGCCTCCTGATGGCAAAACTCGGCTGCGCCACCCGCCCCCAGGCCATCGCGCTCGCCGCCCTCCACGGCATCGTCGACCGCAGCCACATCACAGCCAGATGCCAAGCCGCAGCCGTCCGCCTGACCAAGCGCGAGCTCGATGTCCTGCGAGGCTGGGCCGGCGGCCGAAGCAACCAGGAACTCGCCGACGAACTCCACGTCAAAGTGGAATCGATGCGCGGCTACGCGCCATCCATCCTGAACAAGTTCGGTGTCTCCAGCCAAGAACAGGCATGCGGCCTCGGCGTCCTCACCGGACTCGTACGCCCCAGCGACATCGACCCCGCGCTGCCCGCGAGCCTGCCCGGCAATCGAGCACCCGACAGCCCTTCGCCCGTTCAGCAACCCTCGCTGGAGACCCAGTTCCACGAGAAGCAGAGCCGGGGATGAGACACCATCGATGATCTCCCGGCGCGACCCGTTCCTGGAGCAGGACACACGGAGTGAGTCCCGCGAACTCATCCAGCATGTCCTGAAAGCCATCTGACCCAACTTGGCCAACGCGGCGGCAGGACACGCCACATCGAACTCGCGTTTGCTCAATCGGGTGCTGCAGCGCCCGATCCCGCCCACAGCGGCGGGCTGCCTGCCACGATCGAGCGTCGGCGGCTGCCGCACCAATGGGTCTGCCACCGCACACCAACCATGAGGAGAGGTCAGATGCTCAGCCTGCGCCAGGCGGTCAGCGTGATCGTCCACGACGCCGCCCAGGACAAGGTCGCCACGGTCCACTATGCGAACGACAGTTGGGCCAAGGAACCGACCTGGATGATCCCGGGAGGCCAGGTCGAGGAAACCGACCGGACCCTCGACGAGGCGGCAGCTCGCGAACTCCGCGAGGAGACCGGGCTGGTGGTCGACCCCGCCGACTTGCGCCTCGTACACACCATCCAGGTCAGGGCGGGTTGGGACGGCCAGGGCCCATTCCTGCTCCACGTGTTCGCCACGGCCACCTGGTCCGGTGAGCCGGTCAACGCCGCGCCGGCCAAGCACCTTGCGGTGGTGTGGTCACCGGCCGGCCGGCTACCGACTCCGATGTTCCCGACCTCCCACGCCGCACTGACGGCCCACCTACGTGGCGGGCGCGGATTCTCCACCCACGGTTGGGACGGCCCCGGCGCAGACCCCCGCGCACTGGCCCGCTCCTGACGGGACTCGTCGGGCCGTAGGGGAGACTACGGTCCGTAGCCGCCAGCAGGTGAGCACTCACCGCTCCGGAACCACTGC
The DNA here is from genome assembly GCF_051374625.1 of Kitasatospora sp. HPM-01-4. Lineage (NCBI taxonomy): Bacteria > Bacillati > Actinomycetota > Actinomycetes > Kitasatosporales > Streptomycetaceae > Kitasatospora > Kitasatospora sp. HPM-01-4. The sequence continues at coordinate 1,515,698 of NZ_JBPQGP010000005.1, forward strand.
GAGTTCTGGGGTCAGACCGTGCCCCCGCTGGTCGGCCGGGAGGCCTGACTGCTGATGGGATGGCGTGCCCGCCGGGTAATTGGGCGCGAGCCGTGCCTTCCGCAGGCTGCACACAAGGATCGTACGAGAGCGAAGGGGTGGGTGCTGGTGCTGTTCATCGGCGACGACTGGGCTGAGGACCACCACGACGTCGAGGTACAGGACGAGTCGGGCCGCCGACTGGCCACCGCGCGGCTGCCGGAGGGAGTGGAGGGCATCGCGAAGCTCTATGCCCTGGTCGCCCGGCACCGCGGTGAGGACCTGGAACCCGGGCAGGTGACGGTCGGGATCGAGACGGACCGGGGCCCGTGGGTGCAGGCGCTGATCGCGGCCGGCTACCGCGTCTATGCGGTCAACCCCCGCCAGGCGGCCAGGTTCAAGGAGCGGTATGGCACCTCCGGGGCCAAGAGCGACAAGGGCGACGCGCACGCGCTGGCGGACATGGTCCGCAGCGACGGAGCCCAGCTGCGGACCGTCGCCGGGGACAGCGACCGGGCCCAGGCCGTGCGGGTAGTGGCCCGCGCCCACCAGACCCTGATCTGGGAGCGCACCCGCACCTTCCAGCGGCTGCGCAGTACGCTGCGCGAGTACTTCCCCGGCGCGCTGACCGCCTACGCCTCCCGGGAGCTGACCAGCACCGATGCCTGGAACTCCTCATCAAGGCGCAATACCGGTGATTTAGGTTGTTTTCCGGCGGGTCGGGGCGGTCTTGGTTGGTCCGACGAGGGCGATGTCGGGCGGGGCAGGCCGCGGCGGGTCGAGGTTCGCGAGCCGTTTGAGCGCCCAGTTGGACATCTTGCGCTTGATCACACGGGGGTTGGCACGCAACCGCCGTGCGGGCAGGAGCCGTTCACCGATCTCGTGCAGGCTCTGGTTGAGTGCTCGGGCGAGTCGAGAGGGGGGAAAGCGCCGCCTGGGCGGTGACGTGGCGGCGGGCGATGCGCAGGGTGCGGACGAAGGAGATCCGGTCGGGATCGCAGTCGGTGCGGCGGGCGGCTTGGTGCATCAGGTCGCGCAGGGCGTGGTGGACCAGGAGCAACACGAAGATCTCCTGTTCCACCCCGCGTGGGTGTTGGGAGCGCAGGACGAGGTTCCTGCCGCCCTGGTGGGTCTTGATCTCGTCCAGGGTGGTCTCGATCTCCCAGCGCTGGACGTAGAGCGCGGCGAGTTCCGCGGCCGGGGCGGCCTTGGGGTCCAGGATGCTGGTGACCAGCCGGTAGACGGTGGTGTCCGTGCTGTGCGGGCCCAGGGTGTACTCGATGAGGCGGACCTGGATCGGGTCGGCGCGGCGGTTCTTGTCCCGGGCTGCGACGATCTCGGAGAGGTAGGAGCCGTCGGCGAGTTCGGCCACGACTGGGAACACGGCGTCGCTTTTGGCCCGCCACAGCAGGTCGGCGCCGGTGCCGGTGGCGGCCCGCCACAGGTCGAAGCCGCGAAAGCCCCGGTCGGCCAGCAGCAGCATCCCCTCGGTCAGGGACGGGAACAGCCGCTCGGCCAGCGCGGTCTCGTGGACCGCGAGCGGCGCGGCCTCGGCCGCGAACACGGCGTGGGTGCCGCACTCGACCAGGGCCGCCACCCGCGCCTGCGGGTAGGCGCTGCGGCCCTGCCCGCGGCAGGTGCCGGGCCGGCCGAAGAACTCCGCGTTCCTCTCCGTGTCGGGCAGGTCGAAGGTCGTGCCGTCGATCGCGACCAGCCGCCAGCCGCCAGCCCCGGAACCATGCGCTGGCCGTCTCCTTCGTGGCCACTGGGTTGCAGACCCGGGCGAACAGCGCCCGCAACGGCTCCGGGCCCAGCCGCAGACGGGCCCGGCCGATCGCCGCCGTCGTCGGCACCCGCCAGGCGCCTTGGCCACTTCCCCGCTCCAGGCCCTGAGTGAGGAGCCGGGCGACCTCCTCATAGCCCTGCCCGCAGAACAGGCACATCGCCAGGACGAAGTACACGACCACCCGCGCCGGAAGCAGGCGATGACGCTGTTCGGCCCGGCCGCACTCCGCGACCACCTCGTCGACCAACTCGGGTGGGAACGCCCGGGTCAGCACCCCAAGCGCGATCCGGTCCGAGAACCGCACATCCGCCGACGACTTCACCTGTCCGGGCCTTGGCACAACCAACCCAACGAGCAAAGCCCACCAAAGTCACCGGTATTGCATCAAGGCGCCCACGCCCGAGGCAGCGGCGAAACTGACGAAGCCACAGATCACCGCGGTCCTGGCCCGGCATCGCCGCCGCAACCGGGACCAAAGGGCCGCCGTGATCCAGGCTGGCCTTCGCGAGCCCCAGCTCGGCGTCGCCGCCCCCGTGGCCGCCGCCTACACCGTGGCGGCAGTCGCGCACGCGAAGCTGCTGATCGCGCTGAACGAGCAGATAGACGCCCTGGAAGAGCAGGTGAGCGCGCATTTTCGCGCGCACCCGGACGCTGAGATCCACCTGTCGATGCCCGACATTAGCGAGATCACCGGCGCCCGGGTGCTGGCCGAGTTCGGGGATGACCCCACCCGCTACACCTCCGCCAAGGCCCCAAGAACTACGCCGGCACCTGGCCGACCGGGAGTTCCCTGCCACCATCCGCGGCTACCAGGGCCTTCTGAAGTGGATACGTTCGCACAGCGCCCACGGCGCCGCGCTAGCTGTACTGACCACGGAGGTTGGTGACAGGGCTCACGGCGTGGTGATCTTGAAATGAGTGAGGGCCTTCTGGCTCGGTGTGGATTGCGACATCTGCACCTCAGCCAGAAAGGCCCTCATGCCACACCGTAACGCACCGCTGACCGAGACCGGACGCCTGCGCCTGGCCCGCTGCGTAGTCGACGACGGCTGGCCGTTGCGGCGGGCCGCCGAGCGCTTCCAGGTCTCGCCCACCATGGCCAAGCGCTGGGCGGACCGCTACCGCATGCTCGGCGAGGCCGGTATGAGCGACCTCTCCAGCCGCCCGCACCGCAGCCCTCGGCGGACCCCGTCGCGCACCGAGCGGCGGATCATCAAGGTCCGCGTCCTGCGCCGCTGGGGCCCGGCCCGCATCGCCTACCTGCTGAAGCTCAACCCAGCCACCGTGCACCGCGTCCTCACCCGCTACAGGCTCGCCCGCCTGGCCCACCTGGACCGCGCGACCGGCCGCGTGGTGCGGCGCTACGAGCACAGCGCGCCAGGCGAGTTGGTCCACGTCGACATCAAGAAGCTCGGCAACATCCCCGACGGCGGCGGCCACAAGATCCTGGGCCGTGAGGCCGGCCGCAAGAACCGCTCCAAAGCCGGCTACAGCTACCTGCACAACGCCGTCGACGACCACTCCCGCCTGGCCTACAGCGAGATCCTGCCCGACGAACGCAAGGAGACCGCCACCGCCTTCTGGGCCCGGGCAAGCAAGTTCTTCGCCCGGGCAGGGATCACCGTCCAGCGCGTGCTGACCGACAACGGCTCCTGCTACCGCTCCCGGACCTGGCGCGATGCCCTCGCGGCCGAAGGCATCACGCACAAGCGAACCCGGCCCTACCGGCCCCAGACCAACGGCAAGGTCGAACGCTTCAATCGCACCCTGCTCGACGAATGGGCCTACGCCAGGCCCTACCGCACCGAACAGGAACGCCGCGACGCCTACCCCGCCTGGCTCCACACCTACAATCACCACCGCGGACACACCGCACTCGCAGGCAAACCACCCGCCAGCCGCGTCCCCAACCTCACGGGTCAGAACAGCTAGCCCGGGTGCTAACCGCCGCCGGGGTCACGGTCGTCGACGTCGACAGCCCGGACCGTAAGACTCACCGTATGCGGGACAAGTCCGACCCGATCGACGCCTACGCGGCCGGGCGAACCACCGGCATCCCCAAGAGCCGTGACGGCATGGTCGAGGCCGCGCAGGTGCTGCGGATCACCCGCCGCAGCACGGTCAAGGCCCGCACCCAGGCAATGAGCCAGATCTGCGGCGTGTTCGTGTCCGCCCCGGCGGCCCTACGTGAGCAGGTCGCTGACCTGGAACGAGCCGCGCTGATACGCACGCTGGCCCGACGCGGACCTGCGGGCGCCGCTCGCCGCAACCAAGGCGGCCCTGCGCCGCCTGGCCCGTCGCCATGAGGCCCTCGACAACGAGATCACCGAACTCGATGCGGAGATCGGCCCGCTGGTCAGGCAGGCCGCCCCGGAACTGCTCGCGCTGTTCGGCGTCGGGCCCGAGACCACCGGCCAGCTCCTCGCCTCGGCCGGAGACAACCCCGAACGGATACGTTCCGAAGCGGCCTTCGCGCACCTGGCCGGGGTCGCACCGACCCCCGCTTCCTCCGGTCGCACCCATCGCCACCGCCTCAACCGCGGCACCGACCAGGCGGCCGTAGAGCGGAGCCGCGCCTACTCACCCGCCCCATGCCGATCAGGCACCGGTCAGTGGCCGACCCACCGGTACACGGCGACTCCGCCACCCTCCGCCACCTGCCGATAACCCAGCGAGGGCAGGGCATCTTTGAAGCGGGTCATCTGAGCTTCCGGAAAGGGGAAGTCGCCAGGTCGAGCCAGCGTCGCCACCCAGTAGGCGGTGGGTCGAATCCAGGGCGCCGTCTGGCCTGGGGGAGTCAGATACGGGAAAAGCGACACGGTGCACCGGTCCGTCAGCTGCGGAGCCAGGCTGTTGGCGGCAGCTACCGAGGCGCCGTCCGGTATGACAGCCAACGTCCGTTTGGCAGCTTCTGCCTGGCCCCCCGGGGGCGCGAACGACGGCACCGGCAGCATTGCCACAGCGGCCACGAGCACACCAGTCGGCACCAGCCCGAGCCCGGTATCGAGCTTTCTCCGCACAGCCGGCCTGATGCGGACCGACCGACTCTGGGTGGCCACCGCGCTTATGGGCGGCACCGCCGCAGTCTCAGCGGGTCGAGTCATCCTACGCAATCCATCGATCAGCGCCAGAAAGATCACGGGCATGAGCACCGCGTTGTAGTGCTGACCCATCCCCCAGAACGTCGGATTGAGGGACCAGAACCTGGCTGCGAGTGGCAGCGCCAGCAGCAGGCACAGTGGTGAGCGCAGCGCGAGAAGCAGCGTTGGCGCCAACAGCGCGGCCAGCGTCTGCCATTTTGCCCCTGGCAGCAGCAGTCGTGTGAAGGGGTCGCCACCGGTCCACGCCCCCGTGTCCGCGTACGTGTACTTCCCTTCCGGGTTCGCGAGCGGTATAAACACCAGGATCGCCAGCGCCATGGTCAGCAGCGCGACGACGGTCAATCCCATGCCGAGTCGGCGCTTCCCGAGCGCGGCGAAAAGGTATACGCCGATTCCGATCACCAGGAGGCCCTGATCCTCCTTGACAAGCAGCAGCGGCAGTGCCCAGCCCGCCGCCGCGCGCGCCTTCCCACTCGCCAGCGCCTCGACTGCGAAGGCGGCCAACGGAACTGCGAAGGCCACCTCGTGGAAATCGAAGGCCAGTGCATCCCAAAGCCCCCAGGACAGCCCGTACGCGAGCCCAACCGCCAGTCCACCCCACCGTCCAACCGTCGACATCGCCAGCTTGGTCACGGGTAGCGCCGAGACTGCCAGTAACGCGGCTTGGGCGAGCAACAATGTTATCGCCCCGGGGAAGACTCGGTAGACGGGTGCCAGCAGTGCGAGGACCGGGCTGAAGTGGTCGCCGAGCAGGTTGTAGTCAACCCCCTTGAGCGCCACCAGCGGTCCACCCAGCCCCGCGTAGCCCCGCACCGCCTCCTCGAAGATCCCAAGGTCGAAGCCGTCGGTCTCCATCCGCAAGTGGCGCAAGACCGAGGCAGTACCGTAGCCAGCGAACAGTAAAAGCGCCAGCGCAAGGCGGAGGCAGCAGTCAGTGGATAGCCGAGTCTTCATGGTCGCCGACGCTAGCACGGCTGTTTACGGTTTCCGCAAGCTTGCCTCATTAGGCCACATGCGCGGACGGGCATGGCCTGATCAGCGGCAAAACGCCGAATTTATCACCCTGATGGTGTGCCATAAATATGGCACACCATCAAATATCGCCAGATTTCACCAGGAAAGCCTCGTCTCCCCAGCATAGAAGGCACTTTCGCGTTTCCGCTTGTGATCCGCACACCGCCGCAGAAACGCGCAGGCTAGAGCTGGCGGACTGGGTCAGACAGCTCGGTAGTAGATCAGCTCGCCAGCTTCGCTGGGTGCGGCGCCCTCGCTAGGAAGGAATAGACTGACGAGGACGGCGTTGCGGCCGTCTGGGAGCGTAAGTGAGCTGATATGCGGGTTCGCGAAGGCGACGCTGCCGCCGGTGGTAGTGATAGTGGTGGTGTCGGCGTTAAGGGTGGCGTAGTCGTAGAGGAAAACTCGCCAGGATCGGAAGTCACCCTTGGTGTACTGCCCCTCGACGACGCCATAGGAGAAGCCCTTGTAGGTGATGGTGTCCCGGTCACCTATGTTGCCGTTGACACCCCAGTACAGCATCGCATTGTCGAACGTATGCTCCGCGGTGGCGGACCAGCGAGAGAAGTCGGTGAGAGTGGCTTTCATCTCTCGGTCGACGTCGCAATTGGAATAGTAGTGGCCCCCGATGGTGATTACTGAGTGATCGATGTCCGGAAGCAGCTGGACGTCGTATATATTGGGGGTTCCCTCGGCGCACTTGGACAGTGTCCGCTGCGAGTCGAAAGAGCGAGAGGCATTGCCCGAGAGTAGGTGAGCGCGATCCGGGTAGTACCGGACTGCAATGTGATTACTCGGATCTTGCTCCCATGCCGTCATGTAGCCTCCGTTGGAGATCTGCATGATGGTCGGCTGGGAGCTACCCGGCCCGAAGTCGTGGACAAGTGTCCAGTTCAGCAGGTCTGTGGAGGTTGCGATAGCGGCATGGAAGCGGCCATCGCCCAACATGGTGTGATAGATGGCGAGGTAGACGCCAGACGAGTCCTGAATGATCTTCGCGGAGTCCATCGAGCGGCCCTCACTGTCTTTCGCCTGATAGCGAGCGCCGGTGGCGTGGGTGACGTCCTCGATGATCTCCCGCAGTTGGTGTCGTGGGGCATCCGATGGGGGCTCTGCGGAGGCAGGCGTCGGCACGAGAAGTGCAACCAGTAGTGCCAGCGCCACGGCCAGTCCGGGCTTAGTGAGCGAGCATGTGTAGCGGTGTTTCGTGCGCAGGTCCGGCCGATTCACGCAGGGCTACTTTCTGGTCGAGAGCAGAATCGAGAGGGTAGGTGTCAGGGTGGTGAACGAAGTACCCTGGGGCCAACGCGGTATCCCGCGGGCCCCAGGGTCGAGGTTGATGTGCTGTCAGGCATGACGTGATCCGATGACGGCGAGGTCTACCCGTGCAGCTGGCCCCGTCACCGACCACGAAATGACGGTGCTAGCGGCTCATGGCGGGCGATGCCCAAGCTGCCCCGGTGCTGCGGTCGTAGAGCCACACGACACAGGACCCCTGGGAGCCTACGGCGAACGTGTATGTGTACGTGTGGCCGGGGTATGCCCGGAAGGCGCCGTTGTCACCGAAGCGCTGGGATCCGCAGACCAAGTTGAAGTCCATCCAGTCCCCACCCGCCAAGTTGGGATCCGGTCCGATCTGGACACTCGCGTTGTAACCACGCGGGTCGTAAGTGTTGCACACCCCAAGGTCGTTGTTGTAGTTGCAGTTGGGCGCCGCGGAGGCTGTACCGGTGGCGGTCAGCGTCAGGCCGGCAGTCAGTGCAACGACACCGACCGTGCCGAGGATCTTCGACTTGCGGTTCATGGAATTGCCCCTCGTTGATGTTCGCTGCGAGTGGTGCATGCGCGTCCGGAAGAGGACGGACCTCATCGGGTCACACTGGGCGAGGACCAGGAACCTCCGGCAGTCCGGTCATAGAGCCACACCGAGCAGGTCCCCTGGGAGCCCACGGCGAACGTGTACGAGTAGTTGTTGCCGGCATAGGCCCGGAAGGCACTGCTGTCGCCGAAGCGCTGGGAGCCGCAGACCAGATTGAAGTCGAGGAGGTGCCCGTCGAGATTGCTGTCCTGCACAAGCCGGATGCTCGCGTCGTACCCGCGCGGGTCGTAGTCGTTGCAAACCCACACGTTTGGGTCGTTGGCATTGCAAGGGCCGGCCGACGCTGCGGCGGGTCCGCTGGCGGTAAGCGTCAGGCCGACGGCTAATGTAGCGGCACCGGTCAGGCCGACGAGTTTCGATGCAAACCTCATGAATATCCCCCTAGTGGATGTCCCCTGCGATGGGCTTGATTGCAGATGTCCACGCAGTCACGCCCGGATGGCGCCGCGTTCCGGAAGAAGCGGGTCCACTCTTGCGTATTCCAACCTGCATGGGCCATCGGAGCATGCGTTCGATGCCTCCGAGTCGGCACACTAACGTTCGCATGATGGATCGTCAATCAACTTGAAGCACTTGCGAGTTCTGAGACCGTGCTTCCTGGTGAACTCCTGAAGCCCTCCAACTAGATGAACTCCAGGTCAAGAGGCCTTTTCTGTCATGCCATCAGTGTGATGAGGATGGCACCGTTCGAGGTGGCGGTCGATCTGTGGAATAAGTGCAGAATAAGCTGGTTTCCGATCGGTTGAGTTAGATGCCTGGCCTCTCAGCTCGGCGGCTGGAATGTCCTGTTGGTCACCTGCCGCCAGTCGGCGATCAAGGAGCCCGGCCCACGCCCGGCTCGGGATCCCGTTGAATGTGGTGCGTTAGCCTGCGCGTTTCACTTGCGGCGGTGTGCGGATCACAAGCGGAAACGCGAAAGTGCCTTCTGTGCTGGGGAGATGAGGCTTTCCTAAGGCTTCCGTCAGCCCAGCCCGGGTTCGACGTAATTCGCGGGTTCTAGAGGGTCTCCGGGGTTGAACGTGCAGGTCATCGGGCTGCGGTGGGTGCTGGCGCCCGAGAATGCCTAGAGACGCGACTTTTCTGATTCTCCTGCGTTGGCCTGCTGCTTCGGCCTATCGTCTGGAGTCGTGTACGTGAAGACGACGAAGCGGGAGAACAAGTCCGGGACGGTCCGGTACCTGCACCTAGCCCACAACGAGTGGGACCCGGTGAAGGGGCGGGCGGTGCCGAAGGTGCTGTTCACCTTCGGCCGCGAGGACGACCTGGACCGCGACGCGGTCAAGCGCCTGGTCGCGTCTCTATCGAGGCTGCTGGAGCCGGGGGACGCCCTGGCCGCGACCGCCGCCTCCGACCTGGAGTTCGTCTCCTCGGTGCCGTTCGGCGGCGCCTACGTACTCGACCACCTCTGGCGCCGACTGCGGATCGATCAGATCGTGGGCCGAGTCGGGCAGCCCAAGCGGGGTCGCCGCCGGGACATGGCCGCGACCGAGCGGGTGCTGTTCGCCCTTGTCGCCAACCGCGCGCTGGCCCCGTCCTCGAAGCTCGCAGCCGCGGACTGGATCACGAACGACGTGCACATCGACGGCCTGGCCGATGCCGGCGAACAGACCTGCTACCGGGCGATGGACTGGCTGCACGAGGTCAAGGACGACCTGGAGAAGCAGGTGTTCGACGAGGTCGCGAACCTGCTGAACCTGGAGGTGGACCTGCTGTTCTTCGACACCACCAGCACCTACTTCGAGCTGGAGGAGCCCGACGAGCCGGTCGCCCGCGACGACGCCGGCCGCAGGCTGGAGGGCGACGGCCAGGCAGGCGGCGACGCGAAGCCGGTCGGGTTCCGGACCTACGGCAAGTCGAAGGACTCCCGCGACGACCTGCCGCAGATCGTCATCGGCATGGCCGTCACCCGCGACGGCATCCCGGTGCGCTGCTGGTGCTGGCCGGGCAACGCCTCCGACCAGACCCTGATCCGGCAGGTCAAGGACGAGATGCGGGACTGGACCCTCTCCAAGATCGTGTGGGTGGCCGACCGCGGATTCTCCTCCGCCGAGAACCGCCGCTACCTGCGCAAGGGCGACCACGCCTACATCATCGGCGAGAAGCTCCGCTCCGGGAGCCCCGAGGTGCAGGCCGCCCTGTCCCGGCAGGGCCGCTACCAGGACGTCGGCGAGAACATGCGCGTCAAGGAAGTGCGGATATCCGACACCGACCGGTTCGTGATCTGCCACAACCCTGAAGCGGCCGAGCGTGACCGGCACATGCGCGAACAACTCGTCGCCCAACTTGCCGACTTGATCGCCGACACCGACAAGCTCAGCGACTTCAAGCGGGGCGAACTGCGCGGCAGGATCGCCGACAAGCCCGGCCTGAACCGCTACCTTCGCGCCACCCCGGCCGGCAAGCTCCGCATCGACCAGGCGAAGATCAAGGCTGAGGAGAACCTCGACGGGAAGTACCTCCTGCGCTGCTCGGACCCCCACCTGAGCGCCGAGGACATCGCGCTCGGCTACAAGCAACTGCTGGAAGTCGAGCGCGGCTGGCGCGACATGAAGCAGATCATCGACCTGCGGCCCGTCTACCACCGACTCGAAGAACGCATCCGAGCCCACGTCGTCCTGTGCTGGCTCGCTCTCCTGCTGATCAGGATCACCGAGACCACCACCGGCGACACCTGGCCGCACATCCGACGCGAGCTCGACCGCCTCCACCTGGGCACCTTCACCGGCCCCACCGGAACGTTCCAGCAGGTCACCGCCCTGACGAAGCCTCAGCGGGACCTGCTCGCGAAGCTGCAGATCCCCGTCCCCAAGCAGGTCGTCGCGCTTCAGCCCGCAACCCGCTGACCAGCAGAAACGCGACCGCCTAGAGAAACGCCCTCCAGGCGGCCACAAGCACGTCCGCCCAGGTCAGACCCCGGATTCGCCACTCCAGGCTGCCGAATTATGTCGAACCCGGGCCCAGCATGAAGGCACTTTCTACGTGAAGGCTGCCGGGTCACGTCCCCAGTTCGTCGTTTCCACGGACGGACGCGGGGTGGTCAACCATGCCGGATCCCGCCTGCTGGCCGATTTCGCCGACGCCACCGGCCTCGCGCATGCCTTCGGCGAGGCGCTGCAGCGGCTGCTTCGGCGTGGCATCGGCCACCACTCGGGTCGGATACTGGTCAATCTGGCGGTGATGCTCGCCGATGGTGGCGAGGCGATCGCCGACCTGGCCCTGCTGCGTGACCAGCCCGAGGTTTGCGGGGCAGTTGCCTCCAGTTAGACCGCCTGACGGCTGCTGGTCGGCATCGACGTGGCCGCAATCGGCGACCTGCGCTCAGAAGCCGTTGTCGTACCGATCATGGTGAGCATCGGTTCGATTGAGGCGCCCCGGTCGGGTGATCTCCAACTGGTGCGCGCATGAAGGCAGGGCCTCCTGTTCAGTTCGAGGTTGTCGACGCCCGAACCAGCACAGGAGGCCCTGTGTCGCAGTCTTTCGCCGTCCTGCCGGTTGAGTCCAACTCGGCTGCCCGATCGTGTGATTGTCTCGCTCACCGGTTCGGGAATGCGGGTGACCGTCCGGACCGTGTGCGCCGCTACGACTCGGACATGACGGACACGGAGTGGGCCATCGTGAGGGACGCGCTGCCCGTTCCGTCGTGGCTGGAGGGGCGGGGTGGGCAGCCGGAGGGCTACTGCCACCGGCAGATGTTGGACGCTGTCCGATACCTGGTGGACAACGGGATCAAGTGGCGGGCGATGCCGGCGGACTTCCCCGCGTGGGACCGCGTTTACGCGTTCGTGCGGCGGTGGCGCGCGCGGGGCCTGCTGGCGGAGCTGCACGACCGGTTGCGGGGCCTGGTGCGCGAGGACACCGGCCGCGACCCGGAGCCGACCGCCGCGGTGATCGACGCGCAGTCCCTGCGGGCCGGGGCCACGGTGCCGACGGCCTCACGCGGGTACGACGGGGCGAAGAAGGTGCCGGGGCGCAAGCGTCACATCGTGGTCGACTGCCTCGGGCTGCTGCTGGCCGTGCTGGTCACCGCCGCCGACGTGACGGACCGGGATGGCGCGATGCCCCTGCTGGAGCGCGTGCGGGCGCGCTACCGGAAGATCGTCCTGGTCTGGGCCGACGGTGGCTACGCGGGCCGCCTGGTCATCTGGGCGGTGGAGAAGCTGCGGCTCACCCTTGAGATCGTCAAGCGGACCGACGATGTCTCCGGCTTCGTGGTGCTGCCGAGGCGTTGGGTGGTGGAGAGGACGCTGAGCTGGCTGATGCGCTCGCGGCGCCTGGTGCGCGACTACGAGACGCTGCCCGCCGTGCATGAGCAGATGGTGCTCTGGTCGATGACGATGCTCATGACGCGGCGGCTGGCCCGGCGGCGAGCGTGAACCGGCCCGGGGACGGCTCGACGGCCCAGCCCCGGTCCGTCAGCCGCTTCATCTTCGACCGGACCCCTTCCACGCTCGCCGGGGCCGGCTCCAGCCCGAGCGCGGCGGCGATCTCCTGGCACGTCATCACCGCGTTCCGGCCGGTCCCTTGCTCGGCGAGCGTGGCGAGGATGCGCTGGTAGTCGGGAGCGAGCACGTCCACGGACAGCGCGGGACGCCACACCGGGACGATCGAGCCCGCTCGAGCAGCCCTCGGCGCGGGAACCTCGGCAGGCGCGTTCGTGGCGGGCTCCGACACGGGAGGCTCACCGGCTACAGAGCCGGCTTCACCTGCCTCCGGGGGCCGCGGCACGGACAGGACCTCGCCGACGCGCTGCCTGGCGATCAACCACTCGTGCCAGGCCGTCTCCGCTTCCGCGAGCTCGGCGAGCACCCGGTCGGCCACCTCTCGAAGCTCTTCCACGCGCTCCCGCGCGGCCAGTTCCCGCTCCTCAAGAAGACCCACGACCGACGCCATCCCGATACCTCCACCAGCGAGACAACCCAACGGCCTGAGCATGCCTCGCCCATGCCGACATCATGCCTGAGCTGCGAAAACACGCCGATCAAGTTCGGTACGACAACGGCTTCTAAAACCCCATGTGCGAAGTCCGGGGCTAGCGGCTGGCAGCCTGGCGCTGCGGCTTGCGCCGCGTGCGGCCCGTGCGCAGGGCGGCAGCCACCCCGCGGCGAAGTTCACCGCGCCCTTGGACGCAGGGGGCCTGGTAGACCGTCTCGTGGACCACGTGTATCTCCGGTCGCTCGGGAAAGGTGTCCCGTATGTCGGCGTACACGTGAACGTGGCTCTGGCAAGATTTTCGTAGGCAGAGATCATCCCGGGGCAGCGGTCGGCTGGTTTGCCATTGGGCATCCTCTGGCTGTGTTCTGTTGAACTGGCCTCCCTGTTACCGCACTTGGCCAATGTGCTGGTTGTCTCGGTCGAGGTTTCCGATGCTGTCGTGGCGGTCCACGCCCGCACACGACCCGGTGGTCCAGCGGCGTGTACGGGCTGCGGGGCGTTGAGCGAGTGGGTCCACAGCCGTTACGTACGGCACCTGGCCGACGGGACGGTCGGCGGCCGGCCGGTTCGGATCGACTTGAGTGTGCGACGTCTGTACTGCGAAAACCTGGCCTGTCCGAAGGTGACCTTCGCCGAGCAGGTACCAGGACTGACGGTGCGGTACCAGCGACGGACCCCGCTGCTGCAGCACCTGGTCGAGGCGGTCGGCGTTGTGCTGGCGGGCCGGGGCGGGGCCCGGATGCTGCGCGTCCTGGGCATCGTGCTCTCGCGGTGCACCGTGCTCTCCCAGCTGATGCGGGTACCGCTGCCCGCGCCGGTGACACCCCGGGTGCTGGGGGTGGACGACTTCGCGCTGTACGGCGACACCTACGGCACACTCCTGGTCGACGCCACCACCCGTCTGCCGGTGACGCTCTGGGAAGGCCGGGACGCCGAACAGCTGAGCCGCTGGCTCCGTGAGCATCCCGGTGTTGAGATCGCCTGCCGCGACGGCTCACTCACCTACCGGCAGGGCATCGCTGCCGGCGCCCCCGACGCTGTCCAGGTCAGCGACCGCTTCCACCTGTGGCAAGGCCTGTCCCGGCGCGTTCAGGAAGTCGCCGCTGCCCACCGCAGCTGCCTGCCCGCCGCACTGCCGGCCGCTGAACCGGCCGGGTCAGAGCCCACCGACGAAGCGGCAGCGGGTCCCGTCCCGGCGGACACTGCGGCCGGCCGTCATGCCCAGCGACTGTTCGAGGCCGTGCACGCGCTCACCGGTACCGGCCGTCCCTACAGTGCCGTGGCCCGAGAGCTCGGGCTTGACCGCCGCACGGTGCGCAAGTACGCCCGGGCCCGCACCTGGCACGAGGTAATGCGCCGGGCTCCCCGACGCCCTTCCGCCCTGGACCCATACCTCGACTACCTGCAACAACGCTGGGACGAAGGCGAGCACAGCGCGAAGACCCTGCACCAGGAACTCCTCGGCAAGGGCTACCTGGGCCACTACCAGCGCGTGAAGATGGCCCTCGCACCCCTGCGGCGCGGGCTACCGCTGGACGAGCCGCGCGAACGGCCTCCGTCCCCACGCGAAGCCGCACGCTGGATCATCACCGCACCCCACCGGCACAGCCTCCAGACCGGCCAGCGCCTGCGCCGACTGCTCGATCACTGCCCGGAACTCCACCGCACCCACGACCTGGTCCGCCAGTTCGCCGCCATGCTCGACGCCCGCGACGGCACACCCCTCCCGGGCTGGCTCGACCAGCTCACTACCAGCGGACTGCCGCCTCTCGCCGGGATGGCCATTGCCCTACGCGAAGACAAGCACGCGGTCCGCCAGGGGATCACAACGCACTACAACTCCGGCGTCAACGAAGGCCGCATCACCGACGTGAAGCTACAGAAGCGCATCATGGCAGGACGTGCCGGAGTGCCGCTCCTCCGCCACCGGGTCGTACTGATCGCCCACCTCCGCCGCCGCTACACGGCCTGAAGACCGCGTCTGAGATCTCGACGCGGGCGCGGCCACGCCCCCCGAAACCCGATTGACCTGCGGTGAATGATGGAAGCGTGATTTCCAAGGAACGCGCCGTCGAGCTTGTCGAGTCCCTGCTGGCCCGAGAGCGGCTGACGTGGGTAGGACCGCTCCGCGAGCTCGCCGTCTGCGACGTGGAGGAGCATACGGTCGGCTGGCTCGTCTTCTGGAACTCGGCGGAGTACGCCCGCACCCGTGATGTTCGCGACAGCCTCGTTGGTAGCGGCCCTTACCTGGTGGACCGGCACGACGGCAGCATCCACCACGTCCCCGCTACCACGTGGATAGCCGAGAACTGGGAGGAGCTCTACCTCCAGCAGATCAAGGGCATCCGACCGCCTGACCCACTGGCCTCGTCCGTTCGCACACTGATGCACTCCGCCGGGGTCGTGGCCGCGATGAGCCACCTGCGGAAGCAGGCCCCGCGGCTGAGTCTGCGGGATGCAAGGGCATACGTCGTGGCCCTTCGAGATGGTGACGAACCCTCGGAAGAGCTGGCAAGCCTTACCCGGACAGAGGAGAGCTGCCCGCCGCTGTCGATCGAAACGCTGGCTGGTCCGGTTCAGTAGCCGTGCGACCATCCAGGCCAGTGGAACGGCAGACCGCAACGCGGTTCGAGCACCCACCGAACCAAGACGATCTCCGGCTACGAAAATCTTGCCAGAGCCGTGAACGTCCCCAGCCACGTACGGATGAACGTGGCCGCTTCTTGATGCGTCGTGGGCTGTTGCCCGACACTCTGCTGCTTGGTCGGTGAGGAGAGTGCGGAGGGCGGCTGACGGTGGTTCTGGATCCGCATCGCTGGTTGGAACTGAGGCGTTTCCGTGGCCTGTTCGATTCCGGGTCGATGAGTCTGTCGGAGATCGCCAGGGAGACGGGGCTGGACCGGAAGACGGTCCGTAAGTACCTCTCGGCCCCGGGCCCGGCCACCCCACCACGCCGGTCGTCGAACGGACGCTCGCGGGCAAGGGTCATCGACGAGTTCGCGCCGCTGGTCGACTCGATGCTCCGGGCGGAGGTCCTGATGAAGGCCGCCGTGATCCACGAGCGCCTGGCCACCGAGTACGGGTTCACCGGGAACTACCAGCGCGTCAAGCTCTACCTCCAGGAGGCCCGCCCGCGGATCGCCGAAGAACTCGGCATCACACCGAAGGAGCTGGCGGGGATGCACCGCCGGTTCGAGGTGATCCCGGGCGCCCAGGCCCAAGTGGACTGGGGGGACGAGGGCAAGATCCTCGCCCACATGGGCATCGACAAGGTCTACTCCTTCCACATGACGCTGTCGTACTCGCGCGACCCGTTCTGCTGCTTCACCACCAGCCAGGACCTGCAGACGTTCTTCGACTGCCACCGCAGGGCGTTCGCGCACTTCGGCGGGGCACCGATGACGATCGTCTACGACCGCACCAAGACCGTCGTCCGCCGCCACGTCGCCCCGGGCGAGGCGGTCCCGCTGCACCCGGAGGCGGTCGGCTTCGCCGGCCACTACGACTTCGACCCCGACGTCCTGGCCGCCTACCGCCCCACCGGCAAAGGCCGGGTCGAACGCCAGGTCCTGATCGTCCGCGACCACGTCCTGTCCGGCCGGGCCTTCTCCTCCATCGAGGAGATGGACTCCGCGTTCGCCGCCTGGGTGCCCATCCGGCGCGCTCAGATCCACAAGACACACCGCGAAGTCATCGGCGAGCGGGCGGCCCGCGACCACGCGGCCCTCAAACCGCTGCCACCCACCCCGTATCTGGTGGCCGAGCGGCACCTGCGGCCCGTCGGCAAGGACTGCCTGGTCGCCTTCGGCGGCAACCTCTACTCGGTGCCGGCCCGCAAGGTGCGACCGCGCCAGCTGGTCGAGATCCGGGCCACGAAGTCGCAAATCATGCTGCACTCCACCGTCCCCGGCACCGACGGCGAGACACTGCTGGCCATGCACGCCAGGGCGGTCGGCCGGGGTGCCCGCGTCGTCCAGGAGACGCACTGGGACGGCCTGCCCACCGGCAAGGGACGCCGGACCACCACGGGTGATGTCCCCTCCCAGCCCCGCCACGAGCGGCCTCTCGGCCGGGAAGCCGGACCCCTGCAATCCCTGCTGAACCGGGCCGCGATCACCCGCATCGAAGTCGGCCGCCGTCCGCTGTCGGTCTACGACGAGCTGACCGGTACCCGCCCCTTCACCACCAACCGACCGACGAAGGAACCCTCTTGAGCCAGCTGACCGGCAACCGCATCCGGACCACGGCCGCCAAGCTCGGCCTGCCCCACCT
Source organism: Kitasatospora sp. HPM-01-4 (assembly GCF_051374625.1). Taxonomy (NCBI): domain Bacteria; kingdom Bacillati; phylum Actinomycetota; class Actinomycetes; order Kitasatosporales; family Streptomycetaceae; genus Kitasatospora; species Kitasatospora sp. HPM-01-4. Next base: position 1,532,700 of record NZ_JBPQGP010000005.1, read on the forward strand.
GGCGGAGACCATCAACGAGTTCACCCGGCGGGCGGACGAGGCGAAGATGGGCTACCTCGACTTCCTCGACCTGGTCCTGTCCGAGGAACTCGCCGTCCGCGACGACCGGCGCTTCCGCCAGGGCCTGCGGCTGTCGAAGCTGCCCCACCACAAGACAATCGACGAGTACGACTTCTCCTTCCAGCCCGACCTCGACCCGCGCAAGGTCAAGGACCTCGCCACCCTCTCTTTCGTCGAGGCCAAGGCCAACGCCGCCCTCCTCGGGCCGCCCGGGGTGGGAAAGACACACATCGCCGTCGGGCTCGCGGTCGCGGCCTGCCGAGCTGGTTACTCCATCTACTTCACCAGCCTCGACGACATGGTCCGCAACCTCAAGGCCGCCGAGACAGCCGGTCGCCTGGCCAACAAACTCGGCACCTACCTGCGGCCCGGCGTCCTGGTGGTCGATGAGGTCGGCTACCAGCCCCTGGAGCGAGCCGAGGCGAACCTGGTCTTCCAGGTGATCTCCAAGCGCTACGAGAAGGGCTCGATCATCCTGACCTCGAACAAGACCTTCAGCGAGTGGGGACAAGTCTTCGGCGACGAGGTCCTCGCCACCGCCATCCTCGACCGGCTCCTCCACCACTGCGACGTGATCTCCATCAACGGCCCCAGTTACCGCCTGAAGAACCGCCTCAAGGCCATCGAGCGAGACGCGGAAGTGGCCTGACATCCAGCCTCGTTGGACGTCGACTGTCCGCCGAGCTTGACCGGTGTCAGTGTGCGTCAGGAGTAGAAGCCTCGGCCGTACTCTTCGCGGTTCAGCTGGAAGTCGTCCGGTCGATCACGGCGGAGCTCCTCGTAGCGCGCGACGAAGGCGTCCAACGCCTCGTGCAACGTGCAGTCCGACACCTCCCGGATTGCCTTGATCGCGAAGACGATCCGGTGATCCAGGATGTCGCGGTCTACGCTCTCCGGCAGCTGTCCCATGGGGTCGACAGCGTAGCGGAGGCCCCGCGTGCACTGGGCCTGAGCGGTTGGGACCTCCTGGCAAGCAGCCAAGATCTGGCGCCAGAGACCGCCTGATAGCTGGGGACGTTTAGGCGTACGCAGTTGGGGAGTCAAGGCCGTACGCCGACACCGTAGAGCCTGGCAGATCTGCTCCGGACTCCACTTCCCGTCCAGGCAGTCCTGGATGAAGGATCGTAGTTCTGGGTTCTGCCCGATTCTGTGGGGCGCGGCCGGCGGGCATCCGCGCGAGCCTGGGCCTCTTGGGGGTGGTAGGCGCCACTCTGCAGTTGGCTGTCGTGCTTGATCTCACAGCTGGCCGTGGATGGGCTACGGCCGAGCTCCGCGGCGATCGTACGGATGGGTGCCTTGTCATGTGAGGTCCGGGGAGATGCTTGACACTTCGGTCCTGGGACTTGCTTGATGGTGTCTCGCGTGATGCTTGACGGTTCCAGGTAATGCTTGTCGGTCAGCGGGAGTCGGCAACGTAGCGGGTGACGGGACCGCCTTTGCGCGGGTGGGTGGAGACCTCGACGTCGCCGTCGAGGACTCGGAAGCAGGTCTCCTCGATGACCACGGTGACGGTCTTGCCGGCGTGTGCGACGCCGGGACGGAGCTTCTGCCCGGCGACTGCGAAGGTGCCGTCGGCTCCGACCCGTCGGATGGCCCTCCGCGGCTGAGACGGTGGCGGCGGCAGCGGGGTCGTGGAGACCCGGGCGCCGGTAAGTTTCGCGCGCCGCTGGAGCGGGATCGGAGCTGGGAGTGTCTGGACCAGGACTCCGGCGTGGATCACATACATCATGCTGCCGTCGAATCGCAGCCTGACCTGCTTGCCGACCAGGTCGGAGCCGAGCGCGACGGGCGTTTGGCCAAGCGAGACCGCACCGTCCTTAGTCGCCTTCCGGTCGACCTCGACGACAGTCGCAGGCGCCAGCGGCTTGTCCGGGCTGATGCCGCCCTGGGGCTCCGGCCCCGCGAGTCGACCGCCCCGCAGGAGCACCCACTGCAGATCGGCGTCGGTGAAGGTCATCGAACGCGTGCGGATCAGCTGTCCGTCCAGCAGGACGTGGACGGTGCGGTGGCTGAGCCAGACAGTGACGGTCCGGCCGACCAGGGTCGGGCTCAACTTCAGGCTCTGTCCCTGGGGCAGCATCACGTGCCGGCCAGGGCCGATCACGCCCTCGAACTCCACGGCCTGGACGGGAACGTTCTCCTCCGACGAGCGAGGCGGAGGAAGGACCGGCAGTCGAACGGGCTCGGTCGGCGCCGGCGCAGGCGAGACCGCGCCAGCGGGTGCCGACACCGCGGCCGGGAGAGCGTGTGGTCGGAAGACCTGTGCCGGGGTGGCCATGTCGAGCGACTGGTGCGGTCGGGTGTGGTTGTAGGCGTGGACCCAGGCGTCGATCGCTGCCTGGGCGGCGGCTGTGTCCGCGAAGGGGCCGGAGTGGTCGAGCATCTCGCGGTGCAGGGTCTTGTGGAATCGTTCGATCTTGCCGGTCGTGGTCGGTGATCGGGGTTTGGTCAGCCGCTGATTGATGCCGTTCTCGCGGCAGACACGCTCGAACATGACCTCGACGGGCAGGGGCCTGGAGTAGCGGCCGGTGAACTGCTTGCCGTTGTCGGTGAGCACCTCCGACGGGACGCCGAAGCGGCGCATGGCCTCGATGAACGCCTGGCAGACCGCCCGGCCGGACGGTTGGACCACCACCGCGGCGATCACGATGTAGCGGGAGTGGTCGTCGATGCCGGTAACGAGCTTGCACTCGCGCCCGTCGGAGAGGAAGACGCCGCCCATCAGGTCCATCTGCCACAGCTGCATGGGCGCGTCGCGTTGCCACCGCTTGTAGACGCGGCGATGGACCTGGACCTGGTGGTTCACCAGGCCATTGCGGACCAGGATGTGGTGCACGGTCGACCGCCCCGGAGCGTCCGCGATTCCGCGTTCGGCCAGCTCATGGGCGATGCGGCGGGCGCCCCACCGCGGATAAGTCTGCCGCAGCTGGCAGACCACGACCTCGACAGGCACCCGCGACGGCGATCTGTGGAGCTGGCGCGACCGATCCTTCAGCCCGTCCCGCCCTCCCCCGCGGAACCTTCGCAGCCACGTGTGCAGCGACTGCCTTGAGGTTCCCGTACCGGCGGGCGACCTCGGCCACCGGAGCACCGTCCAGGACCTCCGCCACCGCGGCGGAACCGATGCTCGACCGTCCAGTCCTCATCGCCCGCCCCGGCAGGCACCGCTATCTCGCCCATGCCGGTTCAACGAGCCGAGCCCGTCGAGGATGTGACGGACCAGCCAAAGATCTCCCACGACCGTAAAGAAGGACCAGGGACAACCACGTCATGCAAGTCCTGGGACTGCACATGACGATGCCTTCTCACACAGCCGGCCAGCGATCCGGATCCGGTCCGCCTCGCGCAGACATCGCGACGTCCCCAGAGTCGGCAACGGCGCCAGGACCGGCGGCCTGGCTCCGTCCTTGCCCGACGCGTTGCGGCCGTTACGCCACCGCTTACCCGCCCGGGAGCTGATCCCGACGCGTCTGCCTGCTTCTTGGGCTGGTCAGACCCTGGTCCATGCGCCGGAAGTATTCCTCCCGCTCACGGCTCAGGACCCTTCGTGCCCTGAGCCACCGTCCGGTTCTTCCGAATCTCGAACATCGCTCCCCTTGAGCTGGGGTGTTGCAACGATCCCTAGAACCTAAGGCTGCGTTACGGGGCCGCGGGGGAGATGGTGCGACTTGGTGTCATAGCGGGTGAAGGTATTCCCAGGGGTATCGGGTGAAAAGTGGCTGAGGAGGTGGGGACAAGGGTGTGGCCGGGCGCGGAGGTGGCGCCGGTTGGGCGATCGTCGGGTTCGCCAGGTGTGCTGTTCGCCGGGTCGGCCGACGTCGCGGAATACGCTGGGGTGACAGTCTGAGCTGGTTGAGGACCGTGGTCGTGGGCACAGGCCGTGAGCGTGACGACGAGGAGTGCGGCTGCGATCGCCAGGACCATAGGGCGTCGGTGCATCGGGGCTCTCCTAACTCGGGCTGGCTAGTCACGACTTGGACGGCGACCGAGCCCGGCTGGTTCCGGGATACCAAGAGTGCCCTGAACATGGAGGTTCGAAGGAGCGAGGGCTATAGGCACACCGACCTGGTCTTCTGTTCCCTGCGAGGGTGCGCACGTCCTGATACAGCAGGGGCTTCCTCTGGGAACGATGACACCGGGTGCTACGCGGCTATGGCCAGCGCAATGATCTCCACTCATAGGCGATAATGTGTCGACCTCGTCCGGCACGAGCTGATCGCCACCTGGGGAACCGATGAGTGCGACCTCGCGACCGCCCAAGTCGCCGCCGCCGACCGTCTCCTCGAACAGGGCCTGTTCGGGCCGCCAGGACTGTTCTCCGACATCGACTCGACCGCCACAGCCGTTGCCGCGGCCCACTGGCTCGCTGCCGCACCCGAAGTCGCGACCGAAGCCTCCGGCAAGGTGTCCACAATGGTGGTTCCGAGGGGACGTTAAGAGGCTGCGCAGATAGGCGGCTGGTCATGGGCGGCGTCGGGGGCGGGTGTCCCAGCGGTGGGTGGTCCAGGCTCGGCGGATCAGACTGCGGACGGTGATGACGGTGTCGGCGAGGTCGAAGAAGGCTTCGATGACGCTGGTGCGGCGCTCGTAGCAGCGGGCGAGGCGGTGGAAGGCGTTCTGCCAGGCGTGGGTGCGCTCGACATGCCATCGCCGGGTGGCCTGGACCGGCGCCTTGGTCCCCTTGCGCGCGATCTGACCGCACAGCTTCCGCTCGTCGAGCACGGCACGGGACTTGTCCGAGTCGTAGCCGGCGTCGAGGTGGACGGTGATCTCGTCGGGCAACGGCCCAAGTCCCTCCAGGAGATCGAGAGTTGGCGCCAGGAGCGGCGAGTCGTGGCGGTTGGCGCCGGCCAGGACGCGGCCGAGCGGGATGCCGTAGCCACCGGTCATCCCGGACCGTTTCATGCCCTGCTTGCCCCGGTCGACGGGTGAGCGTCCGGCCGCTTCGCCGCCGCCGGGGGCCTTGGTGATGGCGCCGTCCACGGCAATCTGGTCGAGGACGAGGCCGACGACGCGGTCATAGGCCTGGAGAGCGATCTGCTTCAGGCGGGCGAACAGGCCCAGGCCGATCCACTCGTCGCGGCGGCCTCGGATCGTGGCGGCCGAGCAGGTCGAGTCCGCTATCGCCTCGTAGGAGCAACCGAACCGCAGGACTTGGAGCAGCTTGTCGAAGACGATCCGGTCGCTGATCCGGCGTCGGTGGCAGCCCAGCGGGTGGGCTGGATCGAACTGTGGCCGCTGCGGCAGCAGGGCGGCGAATTGGTCCCAGAGCGGTTCGGTCAGCCAGAATGGCAGCACAGGCACAGGTCTCCCCAATGATCACAGAGCGTCGCAACTCCATGATCAAGGAACCTGTGCCTGTCTCGTCCGCCGACTGGTCCCACCAACCGCCTATCTGCGCAGCCTCTAAGTCCCTTTTCTCTCGGTTCGGGATCGCTCGTTCGTGGCAGTGATCGTCGTACGAGCCGGATGTTCAGCATGTGCATGCTGGGATCTGGGGCATGGAGCGAGAGCCGTATCGGCACGGCACCGGACTGGGTCGACTGGGGCGAGATGGAGAAAGCCCGGCTGTTCTTCCTCCACAACAACATGCACATCTCCACCGCCCTGTCCTTCGCCGCCATGCCCGCCTGCTACGCCGTCCCGCACGTCGCCAGGCTGCTCAGCGCCGCCCACTCCCTCGAGTACCCCTCCCGGCGCATGGCCGAGACGGCCAGTTCACCGTCTACCTGATGCAACCCGACGCCTTCGAGAACGGCGGCCGGTTCGTCCCCGCCGCCCAGAAGATCCGCCTGCTGCACGCCTCCATCCGCCACCACCTGCGGCGCGCGGACCGGTGGGACACCGCAGGGCTGGGCACACCGATCTGCCAGGAGGACATGATCGGCGGGCAGATGCTGTTCTCCCTGCTCGTGCTCGACAGCCTGCACCGCCTGAACATCCACATGACCACCGACGGCGCCGAGGCCTACTTCTACGCCTGGCGCGTGGTCGGGGCCATGCTCGGCGTCGACCAGACCCACGCCCCCACCGACCTCGAGAGCGCCCGCAGCTTCCTCGACCTCTATCTGGCCCGCCACCTCGGCCCCAGCGACGAAGGCGCCCACCTCACCGGGCAGTTGATCGAGATGTACGAGCAGGTCGTCCCCGGCACCCTGCTCGACCCGCTCGTCGGCGCACTGATCCGCTACCTCATCGGCGACACCTGCGCCGACTGGCTCAAAGTCCCCCGCACCTCCTGGGACACCCTCGTCAACGCGGCCCCTGCCCTCCTCGGAGCCCTGGAGACCCTCGAAGACCGCTCCCCACTCGCGACCTGGGCCCTGGACGCCCTGGGTTCCCTGGTTACCCGCTTCGAACTCAGCTCCCTCACCCACGGCCGCGTGATGCACTACGCCATCCCCGAACACCTCAAACCCGACTGCGGCGTCTCCCACACCGTCCCGCACCCCCACCGTTGGGCCCCGCCCGCCCCCACCCTCTCCCGGCACGAGCCGGCGGCAAGCGGCCCCCAAAGCTGACCCGCCCAACGGAAGCCGGATTCTCGGCATTGCGCCCCAGAGAAAGCACTGGGAGGCGCGTGTTGGCCGTGCTGTCCTGGCCGCTGTGTAGGCGCCTACAGGACCGCAGCACGGACCTACGAGGCTGCCTGTTCTACCGTCATGAAGTCCCCCATCCATGCTCCATGGTCTGCCGATGCCGCAGGACATCTATCAAGCCGTCCTCGCGGAGGCCGAGGAGCGGCTGGCCCGGCTGCGGCTGTACCTGCGCATACCGCAGCGGTGGGAAGTGTAGCTGCGGCGCAATCTGATGGCGCGGGCGATCACCGGCTCGAACACCAACGCTGCCCAAGGAGTACTTGTCGAGGTCGGCGTCGTCATCGTCGACGGTGAGGGCTTCGCTGCGACGACCGCCCGGCGCCGAAGAGCCGCTCGATAGAACGACGGTCGAAGCGTGATCTTCTCTGTACGGGAAACCGTGGCTCGTCGGGACGCAGGTGCACGTTCTGTCACCGCCGGCGAATCTACAGGGGAGCCAACGAATTGATACGCTCCGGCGGGTCGCCGATCTGCGGTTGACGACCGAGATGACCGGCTGGGGTAGCCCGCATGGACGACAGAGCGGTGCCGGTGGTTTTCCACCGGCACCGGCCTGTGCCAGCGGCTGATGCTCGCCTCGCTCGGCTGTGGCGTGGCCTGGGCGGGAATGAGGCCCGCGGCGCAGGCGTTCGGTGAGTCCCTGGATGCTGCCGGCAGCCGGCCTCGCCGCACTTAGGGGGTGGCGCAAGCCAGCCCCTAAGCGCGGATGGCGCTCCGCCCTGACCACTCGGTTTGCCACTGGCGGCCAGCCTAGAGGACTAGACCAATAACCTGACCAACCGTCAGAAAAGTCAGCAAAAAGTCAGCATCAGTACGAGTAGACCCTGTTATACGCGCGTAAACCCGAGAATGATTCAGCTTTCAGTGGGACTGTCCGCTGACCCGTTGCGGAGCTCCATTCGCTGTCTCTGTCGGCCTGGATACCCGTTGCCCCCGCCGGTCAGGTGTCGCGCCGGCGCACCCGGCGAATGCGGCGTTTTGCCAGGTCAGCGCGCATTTCCACGGGGCTTCAGTGGTGTCGACGGTAGCGCCGGAGCGGGCAGCCGCTCCCCGTTGTACCCATGCACCTCCCCGAAGCGGACCCCCTTCTCCCAGTCCTCCCGCGCCTGTACGATCTCCTCACTGGATCGGCCGATGAAGTTCCACCACATCACGATCCGCTCCTCGAACGGCTCGCCGCCGAGCAGTAGGACCGAGCTGTCCGTCCGGGCCAGCAGCGGGAGTTCGCTGCGGCCGCAGCCGAGGTAGAGCATCGAGTTGGGCTCGATCCGGACACCGTGCACGTCCACGCTGCCGGTCACCGCGAGGACCGCGTACTCGAAGCCCGGGTCCAGCGGGAGCCGGTGACTGGCGCCGTCGCGCAGGGCGAGATCGGCGCCCACCAGGGAGGTGTAGGTACGGCCGGGCGAGGTCGCGCCGTCCAGGGAGCCGAGGATGACGGTGGCATCGAGGCCTGCCGCGGTGAGCTTCGGGAGGTCGGTGTGGTGCTCGAACGCGGGGGCGGTGTACCGGTGTTCGTCAGGGAGGGCCACCCAGAGCTGGGCGCCGTGGAGGAGACGGGCGTGCTCGCGCGGGGACTCCTCCGAGTGGGAGATGGCCCGGCCGGAGGTCATCAGGCCGAGCTCGAAGGGCCGTACCGTCTGCAGGCTGCCGAGGCTGTCGCGGTGCAGCACCTCGCCCTCGTGCAGCCAACTGACCGTCTGCAGGCCCATGTGCGGGTGCGGGGGCACCTGCATGCCGGGCTCGTCGGCGATGTCGTCCGGACCGTAGTGGTCGACGAAGCACCAGGCCCCGACCATCCGTCGGCCGAGGTTCGGCAGCAGCCGTCGTACCTGCGTGGACTCGCCCAGCTTCACCTGGCGGCCGGTCAGCAGTTCCTTCACCGGCCCGGTGTCGGCCTCTCCGCCGCACGGAGTCGGGGTGGGCTTGAGATCGAGGTTGCTCATTCGCGCTCCAGGGCTGGCGGGGCTGGCGGCGGGAACCCGGCAGTAGCGGCAGGCAGGACCGGCGCCCGCACCGACCGGCAGTGCCGATTCACACCGTACGGCTCACGAAGCGTCAGCCGTGCCCGACGGCGCCGCCCACTCCACGGATACGGCCGTGGCGGAGACTTCACCCGGCGCCGGACCGACCCCGAACGGACGGGCTGCCCGGCCGTCCCCCTGCCAACCCGAGCCCTCCCCCGCTCCACCGACTCGCCCGACTCGCCCGAATCACCCGAATCGCCCGAACCGCCGAGGCCCCGCCGACATCTGCCGACGGGGCCCGTAGGAACTGCGTAGGTCAGTGGGCGCAGGCCCACGGCGCGGTGGCGGTGGCCGCCTCCGCCTGGGCGCGCAGCGCGCGGACGGCCTCGGCCGGGTCGGCCGCGCCGTACACCGCCGAGCCGGCCACGAAGACGTCGGCGCCGGCCTCGGCGCAGCGCTCGATGGTGGTGGCGGAGACGCCGCCGTCGACCTGGAGCCAGAGGTCCAGACCGTGCTTGTCGATCAGCTCACGGGTGCGGCGGATCTTGGGGAGCATGATGTCCAGGAACGCCTGGCCGCCGAAGCCCGGCTCCACCGTCATGATCAGCACCATGTCGAGCTCGGGCAGCAGGTCCTCGTAGGGCTCGATCGGGGTGGCCGGCCTGAGGGCCATCGAGGCGCGGGCGCCCTTGGCCCGGATCTCGCGGGCGAGGCGGACGGGCGCGGCGGCGGCCTCGGCGTGGAAGGTCACCGAACCGGCGCCCGCCTCCACGTACTGGGGGGCCCAGCGGTCGGCCTGCTCGATCATCAGGTGGCAGTCGAGCGGGATGTCGGTGGCCCGGGCCAGCGACTCGACCACCGGCACGCCCAGCGTGAGGTTGGGGACGAAGTGGTTGTCCATGACGTCCACGTGGAGCCAGTCCGCACCTCGGACCGCCTCGGCCTCCTGGGCGAGACGGGCGAAGTCGGCGGACAGGATGCTGGGGTTGATCTGCGCCATTTCCGGGTACCTTCACAACTCGGTGCGGGCGGCGGGAGAGGCCACCTTGAGGTCCATCATCCCTCCTGAGGCCGGCCCGGAGCGCATCGATAACCAGGCGCGTGACCTGCATCACAACGATCCGGGTCCGGCATCTCGTACGCTGTGCCCTGCCTTCGCGGTAGCCCGTCTGCACGACCCGCCCGTAGCCCGTCTGCAAGACCTTCCCGCGGCCCGCTCGCAGCACGCGACCGTGGCCCGCTCCGAGAGAGGTGTCCCGATGTCCGAGCCGGTGCATCCCGCACGTGCTCTGTGGTGGCTCTTCGAGCCCGTGCACGCGCTCACCTACTTCTCGCCCGAGGGGCGGGCGGCGTACGAGACGGCGGGGCTGCACGGCGGTTGGCGCGGCTACTTCGCCGGACGGTCCGCCCCGCTGGGGCCCGTGGATGCCGCCCCCGTGGTCGCCGCCTTCTTCAGCTTCGCGCCGGGGATGGTCGAGCGGGCACTGCCGGACGTCTGGCGGCGCGCCACTCCCGAGGCCGCGCTGCAGGCCCGGGTGGCGGGGGCGACGGCCGCGCTGGAGCGGGTACTGGCCACCGTGAAGCCGGACCTGATCGATCGTTCGGTGCAGCTGCTGGAGCGTGCGGTGGACGGCCTGGACTGTTGTGGGCGCGTGCTGGCCGCCGCGAACGCCGCACTGCCCCGCCCCGAGGGCCGGTTGGCCCGGCTCTGGCACGCCACCACCGTGTTGCGCGAGCACCGGGGCGACGGGCATGTCGCGGCCCTGGTGACCGAGGGGCTCGACGGCTGTGAAGCACTGGTGGTGCGCTGTGCGCTGGATGTGCGCCGCGAGGTGATCCAGCCGATGCGGGGCTGGACCGACGAGGAGTGGGACGCCGCCACCGCCCGCCTGACCGGCCGCGGTTGGCTCAACCCGGACGGCACCATCTCCGCCGACGGCCGCCGGCGCCACCAGGCCCTGGAGGCCGCCACCGACCTGGCCGCCGCCCGCGTCTGGTCCGGCTTCCACCGCGCCCAGCTGGACGAACTCGCCGCCGCCCTCCGGCCCATCTCCACCGCCTGCCGCGCCGAACTCCCCCAGTTCAACCCGATCGGCCTGCCCACCGGCAGCTGACCGGGGCGGCCGATCAGGCGCTCGGGCCCGCTCGGCCGACCGCTCGCGCGTCACGGCAGCCGGCTGCGGTCAGGCGGCCGGGACCAGCGAGCCGCGGCCAGGCGGCCGAGGTCAGGCGGGCCTGGTGGGCCGCTTCCCCGGGTGCCCCTGCGGAGGCGGTGCGGTGCGGCGAGGCTCGCGCGGAGGGTGCGGCACGGTACGGTCCGCTTCGCGCACTTGGATGGCCGTACGGGGGCGTGTACCCACCGGTGCCCTCCCCGCCCGGGGGCCTGTCAGAGCCCCTCGGCCGCGAGTCCGCGCACGGTGCCGATGGTGTCCGCCTCCGCGGCCGGTTTGTCCTCCCGGTAGCGCAGGACCCGGGCGAAGCGCAGCGCGAGGCCGGCCGGGTAGCGGGGACTGCGCTGCAGACCGTCGAAGGCGATCTCCACCACGAGTTCGGGGCGGACGTACACGGTGTGGGAGTCCCGGGAGACCTCGCGGGCCAGGAACTGTCCGGTCTGCCAGGCGAGCAGCTCGTCCGTGAGGCCCTTGAAGGTCTTGCCGAGCATGACCCACGGTTCGAGACCGGCCTCGCCGTCGTTGCGGGCGGCGAGATGGAGGTTGCTGAGGTAGCCCCGGCGGCGGCCGCTTCCCCACTCGGCGGCCGTCACGACCAGGTCCAGGGTGTGCCGGGGCTTGACCTTGATCCAGCCCGCGCCGCGCCGCCCGGCCGCGTACGGCGCGGTGGGGTCCTTGACCATCACGCCCTCGTGCCCGTGCGCCAGGGCGTCGCGGAAGAACGCGGCCGCCCGCTCGCTCTCGCCGGTCACCGTGCGCGGTACCCGCAGGTACTCGGGTACCACGCGGGCGAGTTCGGCCCAGCGCTGCTCGGCCGGGCGGTCGATCAGGTCCCGGCCGTCCAGGTGCAGCAGGTCGAAGAAGAAGACCCGGAGCGGGACTTCGGCACGCAGCCGGGCCGGGTCCTGCCGGGAGGCGGTGCGGGCGGCGGTCACCTGGAACGGGCGGGGGCGATCGTCGGGGCCGAGCGCGATCGCCTCACCGTCCAGCACGGCCGAGCCGACCGCCAACGCGCCTGCCGCCTCGACCACTTCGGGGACCCGGGCGGTGATCTCGTCGAGGCTGCGGGTGAAGACCGAGATCCGCTCTCCCTCGCGGTGCACCTGGACCCTGATCCCGTCCAGCTTCCACTCCAGTGCGGCGGGGCTGATCCGCTCCAGCGCGGCGCCGACGTCCGGCGCGGAGGCGGCCAGCATCGGCCGTACCGGGCGGCCGAGTCGGAGCCCGAAGGCGTGCAGTGCGGGGGCACCGCCGGAGAGTGCGGCGGCGGCGACCGCCCGGGCGGAACCCCGGAACATCAGGGCGCGGCGCACGGCGGCCGCGGGCACCTCGGCGGCCTTGGCGACGGCGTCGCCGAGCACCGCGTCGAGCGCCCCCTGCCGCAACTCCCCCACCAGCACCGCCCGCAGGAACTCCTGCTCCTCCGCCGTCGCCCGGGCGAACAGCTCGGCCAGCAGCCGGGCCCGCCGGCCCTGGGCACCCTTGCCATGGACGGCCGCGACGGCGGTGAGCGCCTCCTCGGTCTCGCGGACGCCGAGCGTGGCGGACTCGGCCGGGGGCGGCAGGTCACGCAACCCCGCGTACCCGACGCCGATCCGCATCCGGCGGGACTCGCCGGAGAGCAGCGCGACGGCGGCCGGGATCTCCTCCGGGCCGAGTTCGCGCAGCCGGTCCGCGAGCAGTGTGATCTTGGCGTTGCGGCCGGACTCGGCGGCGGTGTCGCGCGAGGTGGCGGCGAGGCATTGGAGCAGCATGGCGGACCCTCCGGGGCACCGGTGGCGGCTGTCGGGTGTTCCCCCCTGGCCGGCGGGCCTCGTTCCGGACGGGCCGGCCGGTCCGCTGGTCCGCTGGTCCGCTGGTCCGCAGGTTCGCAGGTCCGCAGGTCCGCAGGTCCGCAGGTCCGCAGGTCCGCTGGTCCGCTGGTCCGCGGGCTTCGACTCCGGCCGGCGTCCCGCCGGACGGCCGGCCGCACTCAGCGGTCGGCGTTCCCGCCGGACGATCGCCGTTCCGGCCAGCCGGCCGGCCTGCTCACCCGGTCACCGCGAACTCGCGGTTGCGGACGGTCTGTTCGCGATAGGAATTCGGCAGGTCGGGCATCGCGAGCAGCCGGTCGCAGGCCTCCATCGAGCCTTTCCGGTCGCCGACCCAGTACGCGGTGATGGAGTACTCGAACAGCATTCCCCAGCCGTACACCCAGGGCTGGGTGAACAGCCAGTCGTCGGGCATCCGGCGGTCGACCCCGGCCCGGGCGAAGACGTGTGCGGCCTGGTAGCGGCCCATCCGGCGCAGCCGCGAGGAGAGTTCGTAGCAGGCCTCCATGCGTTCCGGCCGGGTCTCCCACGCGTGCAGGAAGGCGTCCATCGCCCCGGGCCAGTCGCCCGTGCCGGCTTTCAGCACCCCGACCTGGAGCAGCGCGTAGTAGACCTCTTCGACCCAGCCGCCCATGCCGGCCCGCCGCTGGTAGAACTCGATGGCCTCCTTGGTCCGGCCCATGTCCCGCATGGTCTGGGCGAGGTAGAAGACCGTGCGCGGATTGCCCGGGTCGCGCCGGAGGTCCTCGCTCAGCAGCCGGGCGTCCCGCTCGAACTTGTCCGAACGCGAGCCGCCGTCGGCGAAGTGCTCGATCACCAGCTCGTCGAGGTTGAGCACCCGGTCCTGCTGGTCGGTGGTCAGGTACTCGTGCGTCGCGCCCTCGTAGCGCCAGGCCATGTCACCCCTGACCAGCCGCTTGATCCGGTACTCCAGGTCGGCGGTGTGCCGCAGCATGTACGAGTCGGCGGTGAGCGCGGGCAGTGCTCCGTGCTGCCGCACCACCATGTCGGCGTCGATGAGCAGCAGGTAGTCGGCCTTGCCCCGGGCGTGTTCGATGTTCAGCGTACGGTTCCGCCCGAAGTTCACCCAGGGCTCCTGGTGCAGCTCACCGGGGATTCCTTCGAGCGCACGGCGGATCAGGTCCTGTGTGCCGTCGGTCGATCCGGTGTCGGAGATCACCCAGGTGTCGATGAGGCCGCGCACGGAGGCGAGGCAGCGCTCGATGACCTTCGCCTCATCCTTGACGATCATGCAGAGACAGAGGGTCGGCTTCGGCCTGGGGGAACTTTGCTCTACCACGGGGGTGCCTCTCGATCTGCGGTCTCCGGATTGGGGCACGGCGGGGGCTCCCGATGGTAGTTCGACGGAATTCGCTCTCCGTCGCTTAACACGTGTCGTCTCGACTCGGGGTGAATAGTCCGATGAATATTCACATTCCTATCGGACGTCAGATCGTCTGAAATACGGCGGCACTGCAGTGGCACCGGCGAACACGGCCGACGCCCGTCAGGCCGTATACGGACCGAGCACGATCCCCCGCTCCGCGTAGAAGCGTCCGAGGTCGCCCCACGGCACCCGGGCGAAGCTCTGCGAGCCGTCGGGGAATCCGGAGGGGTTGTGGATGAGCAGCTCGTCCCGGTTCGCGCCGACGGCCAGCACCAAGTGGCCGCCGGTGCGCGGCGGTTGTGGATCGAGAGTGCGGATGGACGGGTGCACGGAGATCACGGCGAGCCGCCCGGCCGCCAGCAGGGCCGGCAACTCCTCGGCGGGCAGCGGTGATCGGGCCTCGGCCGCCAGGCCCCACCGCTGGTGTACGTACGCCGCGAAGGGGGCGTGGATCAGCCCGTCGAGCCGGCCGTCCGGGTGCCGGACGTACGCGCCCGCCGCCATGCACTCCTCGGCCAGGGTGACCGGCGCGGGGCTGACGCCCCACCAGAAGTCGAGCGCCATCCGCAGGCAGGCCATCCCGCACAGCCGCCAGGACCAGTACTCGTACTCCTCCGGGGTCGCGGCGCCCGAGCGCTCCCAGAGCGGGTCGTCGGAGGCGGGCAGCGTCCCGTCCAGGATGTCGGGGACGAGGTCGGCGGACTCCCACTGGGAGTGGTACGGCACCTGGTGGATGATCGACTTCACGGACCAGATTGTGGCGCACGGACGTGCCCGCCGCCCCTCAACGGGACGGCGGGCGCGCCGGGCGGGCCCGGGCCGGGGGCCCTGCCGGTCCGGCGCGGTCCGATCCGCCTACCAGGCGTAGTCCTCGGGGGCCGTGCGGCGGCCGGGGAAGATCTCGTCCAGCCGGTCCAGGGTCTTCTGCTCCAGCGTCAGGTCCAGCGACCGGACGGAGGCGTGCAGTTGGTCCAGGGTGCGCGGGCCGACGATGGGAGCGGTGACGGCCGGGCGGGTGAGCAGCCAGGCGAGGGCGACGTCGCCCGGCTCGTGGCCGAGTTCGGCGGCGAGGTCCTCGTACGCCGCCAGCTGCTCGCGCCTGCCCTCCAACCGCTGCTCCGAGTGCTCACTGAGCCGCCGGACGCCCTCGCGCTCCTTGCGCAGGACCCCGCCGAGCAGTCCGCCGTGCAGCGGCGACCAGGGGATCAGTCCGAGTCCGTAGTGCTCGACGGCCGGGACGACCTCCAGCTCGACGGTGCGCTCCATCAGGTTGTAGATGGACTGCTCGCTGGTCAGGCCGAGGAAGTGGCGGGCCCTGGCGGCCTCCTGGGCCTGGGCGATGTGCCAGCCCGCGAAGTTGCTGGAGCCGACGTAGATGATCTTGCCCTGGGCGACCAGGACCTCCATGGCCTGCCAGATCTCGTCCCAGGGCGCGGCCCGGTCGATGTGGTGCATCTGGTAGAGGTCGATGTGGTCGGTCTGCAGCCGCCGGAGGCTGGCGTCCACCGCGCGGCGGATGTTGAGGGCCGAGAGCTTGCCCTCGTTGGGCCACTCCCCCATGTCGCCGTAGAGCTTGGTGGCGAGCACGGTCTTCTCCCGGCGGCCGCCGCCCTTGGCGAACCAGTTGCCGATGATGGTCTCGGTGCGGCCCTTGTTCTCACCCCAGCCGTAGACGTTCGCGGTGTCGAAGAAGTTGATGCCCAGCTCGTGGGCGGTGTCCATGATCGTGTGGGCTTCGGTCTCCTCGGTGTGCGGGCCGAAGTTCATGGTGCCCAGGCAGAGACGGGAGACGGTGAGGCCGGTGCGGCCGAGATGGGTGAACTTCATTCCGCAACCCTCCGCCCGTACCGGCCGGTTTGTCCAGCACCGGACAGCCCGTGCGAATGGACTCCCTTTCGTACGACGAGAGTTGACATGCCGCCAGCGGGGCGGATGCGGCCGACGGCGTCCTCCGACCGGAGCGACGGCCGACGGCCGCCCGGCGCCCTTCGACTGTGCCCCCCGGCGGCCCGGCAGGCGGCGATCACCCGGAACGGCATATGCCGAACGCGGTGCGACCGTCGGATCTCGGCCCAGTCCGCGACCCGGGCCACCCGCCCCCGCCCGAGGCCGCCGGAGACCGGAAGGATCAGGCGTCCATGCCGCGGGAAGCCCGCCTATCCGCTCTTCAGCGGTCGGATTTCACCCGACGTCGAACTTCCGTTCCCCCGGGCCGTCACAGGCCGATGTCCGAGATACCGGGACATCGGACGGAAGCTCCGGATACGCACCACCGCCTTCCCGTCCGATTCCGAAGCAACCGCGTCCACTATCCGGAGAAGCCGTCCGCGGCCTGCGCGGACGCCGTCGAGAACGGCGGGACGCCCGGCGCGGGAGCCGGTGCGCGCACGAAGGGGTGGGGCTGGAGAGCCGGATGGCCTGAACGTGACCACACGGTCACCGCAGGTCTTGTGAGGCCCGATCCCGTCACTCAGACTCCAACGAGAATATGACCGGATGTGATCACTCCGTGTCAGTCCGTGGCGATTGGATCACCTGAAGTCTGTGACGGCCGACGCGTCACCGTCGTGTGGAAGGGGGTGGATCGCTTCAGTGCCGCTGTCTCTTGAAGGTCCCGAGGTCCTCGACGCCGCCGGGCGGCAGCAGTTCGCGGAGTCGGGATACCTGGTCCTACCCGGTCTCCTGCCGGAGGCGCTCCGGCACCGGCTCGTCCCCGAGGTGGACCGCTGGGTGGACGAGGGCCTGCGCGCCCGCTCGATCGCCGCCTGCGCCGACCCGGCCACCCACGGCCCGCCACCGGTGCTGGAACTGGAGCTGCCGGCGCACGGCGAACTCCTCGCCCACCGCCCGCTGATGCGCGCGCTCGCCGAGCTCATGGGCCCCTCGTTCGTCTTCCACCACCTGCACAGCGACCGGCAGAACCCCGGCATCCCGGGCAAGCCCTGGCACCACGACTGCGAGCCCAACGACCGCGCGGATCCCTCGCTGCTGATGGTCCACGCACTGCACTACCTCGGCGGCCTCGACCGGACGGTCGGGAGTCTCGCGGTGCTGCCGGGCTCCCACCGCCGGTCCGTCGGCAAGACCGCGCTCGTCCACCTCGGTACCGCCGAACTGCCGGGCGAAGTGGTCATCGACCGGCTGCCGGCCGGCACGACCGTGCTGCTCAACTCCGCACTGTTCCACACCCGCAGGCCCGCCCCGGGCGGTCCCGGCCGTCCCCGCTACTTCGTCGACGCGTCCTACTGCCAGGTGGGAGCGCGCTGGCGTCCCGTCAAACCGTTCTGGCGTCAGATGCTCACCCGGGCACGGGAGCTCGACCTGGACGACGGTCGGTGGCCGGAGCTGTTCGCCGAGCGACACTTCACCGAGTACACCGGAACCGCGTGAGGGGCATCACTGTGGAAGTTGTCGAGCCGGTCGCGTTCACCCACGTCCGGGAGGTCTACCTGCGGGACCACCCGGTGAGCCGGACCCACGAGGCGAACAGCAACCAGGACGGCGAGGAGAACCTCCAGCGGGCCGATCGGCTGCTCGGCAGCTGGTGGCGGGTCCGGCTGTCGCGGGCGGAGGTCCTCGGCGTCGTCCTGCCCTGGCACCTCAGCGAGGGCGGCAGGCTCGAACTCGTCCCCCGGTCCGGGCTGACGGTGGCCGAGGCCGCCGAGCGCATCCGCTCGGGCGGGGCGCGGTGGGCCGAGGCCAACCCGGTCTGCGCGGCCAAACTCGAACTGCTGGAACGGTCCCCGCTCACCCCCGTCTACCTCAGCACCCGGCCGGTGCCGCACCCCGACTACTCGGACCTGCGGGTCAGGGACGGTCTCATCCACCTCGACGGCCTGCACCGCATGCTCGCCTGGGAACTGGCCGGGCGCCTGCCCCGCGAGCAGCGGCTCACCGCGTTCGTCGCCGGCGACCTCCCCGCCCCGCTCACGGCCGGAAGCGGATCGAACACCATGACACTGCACGGACGAACCGGAGACGAGCAGACGTGACGAGTGCGATGCGGTCCACCTACTCGCTGACCGATCTCCTGTTACGCGACGCCCGCCTCCACCCGCACCGGACCGCCCTGACCGACCGGGTCCGCTCGTTCGACTACCGCACCCTCGACACCGTGGCCGGCCACATCGCGGGCCGCCTGCGCGACCTCGGCATCGGCCGGGACGACCGGGTGGCCCTGCTCGGGCCCAGGGACGCCCGGATGTTCGCGCTGCTGCACGGTGTCCTGCGGTCGGGCGCCGCCGCGGTGGTGGCCGACCCGAACTGGTCCCGGCCCGATCTGCGCAGGCGGCTCGACGCCGTCGAGGTCCGCGGCGTGCTGAGCACGGAGGCGACCGCCCCGGCACCGGAGCCCTACCGCACCGAGGTGTTCGACATCGACGCACTCGCCGCGGCCGGTCTGCCCGAGCAGCCCGTCCCGGTCCTCGGCCCGGACACCGACCTGGCCTACCTCTCGTTCACCTCGGGTTCCAGCGGGGAGCCGAAGGCCGTGGCCGTCACCCACGCCAACGCGGTGCACTACGCGAGCGCCCTGCGATGGCGGCTCGGACTCACCGACGGCCAGGCCCCGTGCGTCGCCCACGTCACCACGCTGGCCGCCGACCTCGGCCACACCTCCTGGCTGCTGGCCCTCGCGACCGGGGGTTCGGTGCACGTCGTGCCGGACGACGAGGTGCGCGACCCGGCGGCCTTCTGGGCATCGCTGCGCGGCGCCGGCGTGTCGGTGCTGAAGACGACGCCCTCGCACCTGATGGCGCTGCTGGAGGGCCGCCCCGGCCACAGCCCCGCCCTGCACACCGTGCTCCTGGGCGGGGAGGCGCTGCCGCGCGCGTTCGCCGCCCGCCTGCTCGACGAGGGTGTCACGGCCCGGGTGGCCAACCACTACGGCCCGACGGAGACCACGGTCGGCGCCACCTGCTTCCTCGCCTCCGCTGCGGACGACCTGCCCGCGGACGAGGCGACCGTCCCCATCGGCACCGCGATCGGCGAGGTCGACCTCAGACTGCTGGACGGCGCCGGACGGCCGGTGGCCGACGACTCCGAGGGTGAACTCCTCATCGGCGGAAGGGGCGTGAGCGCCGGCTACTACGGCCGGCCCGCCGAGACCGCGCGCAGCTTCACCCGGTACGGGGGCGAGCTGCTGTACCGGACGGGCGATGTGTGCCGCCGCCGGCCGGACGGGAACCTCGTCTTCCTCGGCCGCTCCGACCGCCAGGTCAAGGTCAGGGGCTTCAGGGTGGATCCCGCCGAGATCGAGCGGGCCATCGAGGACTACCCCGGCATCGGCCGGTCCGCGGTGATCGTGCGGGACACCCCCGCGGGCAACCAGCTGGTGGCCGCCGTACGGCCGGCGGACGGGTACCCCGAGCGCCCGGCGGTCGACGGCCTCCGCACCCATCTGCACGACCGGCTCCCCGGGTACTCCGTCCCGCAACCGATCCTCGTCCTGCCCGAGTTCCCGATCGGCCCGAACGGGAAGCTCGACCGCGAGCGCCTGGCCTCGCTGGTGAGCGAGATCATCGAGGCCAGGGCGCAGCGGGCCGCTGATTCCGTCCGCGGCCCCGGCGACGCTGGAGCCGCGACCGGGCCCGCCGCCTTGCCGCAGGAGGGCCGTGACGCGCTGGCCCGTTCCATAGCCGAGCTCTGGGCGGGTGCGCTCGGCCTGCCCTCCGTCGGTCCGCACGCCGATGTGCTGGGCCTCGGCGGGGACTCGATCCTCGCCATGCGCACCGTCGCGCTGCTGCGCCGGGCCGGGTTCCGCGTCGCGTTCGAGGAGTTCTACCGGCATCCGACCCCGACCCTGCTGGCCGCCGTCGCCGTTCCGGTCGGGGAGGGTGCGCCACCGCGCGCCGCGTCCGGCCGGGGCCGGGGCCGACGGCTGGCACCGGCTCAGCGGTGGCTGTTCCGGCAGCCGCTCGACGATCCTCGGCACTGGAACCAGTCCGTCGTCCTGCGCTGCCGGGCGGCCGTCGACGCCACGGCTCTCTCGGCGGCCGTCGAGGACGTGCTCCGGCGCCATCCGGCCCTGCGACAGCCCGTCACCCCGGACGGTCCCGGCGACCCGCGGCCCGCGGACCGTGTGGACGCGGTGAGCTTCTCCTCGCTCCCGCGGGCGGCGGGCCCGCTGGCGGAGACCGTCAGCGGGGTCTGCACCGAACTGCACCGCAGCCTCGACCCGGTGGCGGGCCGTCTGATCCGGGTCCATCTGTTCACCGGCCCGTCCGGTGTCGACGACCGGCTGGCGGTGGTCGTGCACCACCTGGCCGTCGACGGGCTCTCCTGGCGGATCCTGCTCGACGACCTCGCCCGTGCCTACCGGGCGGCGCTGTCCGGGCAGCGGGCCGGCCTTCCGCCGACGGCCGACTTCTACCGGTGGGCCGCCGAGACGCCGCCGGCGCCCGCCGTTCCCGGGCCGCCCGCACCGCGCCTTCCCGTGGAGGAGGCGGCCGGCTCCACCGAACCCTCGGCCGTCAGCTGGGCCCTCGACGAGCGCGCGACCAGCCGGCTGGTCGCGCGGTACGGACGGGGGCAGGGCCTTGAGGCGGTCCTGCTGTCGGCGTTCGCCGACGCCGTGTCGGGCTGGAGCGGTCAGTCCCGGCTCGGGGTGGAGGTCGAGACCCACGGCCGCGACGTCGCCGGTGAGGGCGGCGACTACCTGGACACCGTCGGCTGGTTCACGGCCGTGAAGTGGGTGGCCCTCGACACCCCCGGCGGCGTCTGCCGGACGGATCGGGCCGCGGTGGCCGAACGCGTGCACGAGGTCGGGCGCCGCGTCCGCGAGGCACCCGAGCTGCCGATGGACACCGCGGGCCCTCGCCCCGAGACCGGGTTCAACTTCCTCGGCACGTTCCGGCTGCCCGACGAACCGTCGCTGGGCTGGACCGTCGCCGCCGAGCAGGCCGGAGCGGCCCGGTGCACCGGCGGCGACCCGCTCTACCTGCTCCGGCTGACCGCCCGCATCGTCGAGGACCGGCTGGTCACCGATCTGGTGTACGCGTGGCCGAGGCTGTCCCACGCCGGTGCGGACGGCATCGTCGCCGCCTTCGCCGACGCCGTGGCGGCCACGGCCGGGGCCACGGCCCCCGTACCCGTCAGGACGCCGGTGTCGACCTCCGGTCAGTTGCTGCACCCCGGAACCCGGGTGCCGCGGGGCGGCGGCCGCTGGACGGTGCTCGAACCCACCCGGGTGCTGCTCACCGGAGCCACCGGCTACCTGGGCAGGCACCTGCTCACCGAGTTCGTCAAACGGGGCGCGCGGGTCACCTGCCTGGTGCGCGGAGAGCACGACGCCGACGCCGCCCGGCGGCTCGGTTTCGAAGGCGAGGGCATCGGAGGCGAGGGCGTCGGAAGCGGCGGCATCGGAGGCGGCGGCGTCGAGGTGGTCGCCGGGGACATCGACCGGGAGGACCTCGGTCTCTCCCGGGCCGGCCTCGACCGCGCCCGCGCCGCGCACGTCGTCGTCCACGCCGCCGCGGACGTCCGTCTGGTGGCCTCGCCCGCCAAACTGGAGGAGACCAACCACGCCGCGGTCCGACGGCTGCTGGCGTGGATCGACTCCCAGTCCCCCTCGGCCCGCTTCCACCATGTCTCGACCCTCGCCGTCGCCGGCGGCGTCGACGGGCCGCCCCGCCGCTTCGGCGAGGCGGACCTGTGGATCGGCCAGAGCTTCCGCACTCCCTACGAGCGGGCGAAGTTCGGTGCCGAGGAGAGCGTCAGGGCCTGGGCGGCGTCCGGCCGCCAGTGCTACGTCCACCGCAGCGGCCACATCGCGGCGCACAGCCGTACCGGTGCCTTCCAGCGCAACATCGGGGACAACCGGATCTACCAGCTCGTCCGCGGCTACGTGCTGGCCGGCGCGGCACCGCGGCGGCCGGCGACGGCCTTCGCGTTCTCCCATGTCGACACGGTGGCCGCGGGGATCGCGGCGATCGCGACGAATCCGTACTCGGCGCCCGGCGCGTACCACGTCGAGACCCCCTACGAGGTGCCCCACGACGAGCTCGTCGGGTGGCTCGTCGGCCACGGCTACCCGATCGTGCTGACGGACGAGGACACCTTCGCCAGGGCCATGGCCCGCGCCGAACGGACCCATCCGACCGCGGCCCGGCTGGCGTCGGTCTGGTCCCAGCTGGAGGAGCGCAACATCGTCGTCGACAGCTCCTACACGACCTCCGTGCTCGACCGCTTCGGGGTGCGCTTCGCCGCGCCGACCCCGCAGTGGTGGTCCTCCGCCCTGTCGTGGGCGGCCGGCGTCGGTTTCCTCCCGTCCGCCGTGGTCGCCGGCCGGACGGCCTGACCGGGGCGGCCACCGGTCGGTCCGTCCGTCGGTCCGCCGAGGGGATCGATCCTCTCGATCGCTCGCTCAGCAAATCCGGTCGTGTAACAGAACCGCTCGCTCAGCAGAACCGCCCGATCCGCCAAACAGAGGGTAGGCCCCGTGTCCCAGCTGTCCCCGGTGCTCAAGCAAGCCACGCCAGTCGTCGCCACCCGAGGCGACGGGATCCACCTCTTCGACGCCGATGGACGGCGCTACCTCGACTTCACCTCCGGCGTGGGGGTGACCAGTACGGGCCACTGCCACCCGCGCGTGGTCGAGGCGGTCCGGCGGCAGGCCGGGCTGCTGGTCCACGGGCAGTACACGACCGTGCTGCACGAACCCCTGCTCACCCTCACCGAGCGGCTCGGCGAGGTGCTGCCGGCCGGCCTGGACTCGCTGTTCTACGTCGCCTCCGGCAGTGAGGCGGTGGAGGCCGCGGTGCGGCTCGCCCGGCACGCCACCGGCCGGCAGAACGTGATCGTTTTCGACGGTTCCTTCCACGGGCGCACCATGGGCGCGGCGGCCCTCACCACCGCGGGCACGCGGTACCGTGCCGGCGTCGGTCCGCTGATGCCCGGCGTCGCGGTGGCTCCGTTCCCGTACGCGTTCCGGCTCGGGATGAGCGAGGAGGAGGCCGTGGAGTACGCGCTGCGCGGTCTCGACCACGTGCTCGCCACGGTCAGCGCACCGGGCGAGACCGCCGCGATGTTCGTCGAACCGGTCCTGGGCGAGGGCGGCTACGTACCGGCCCCGCCGGGCTTCCTGGCCGGACTGCGCGAACGCGCGGACCGCCACGGGATCCTGCTGGTGCTCGACGAGGTCCAGACCGGGTTCGGCCGGACCGGGAGGTTCTGGGCCCACCGGCACCATGGCGAGGTCGTGCCGGACATCCTGGTCACGGCCAAGGGGCTGGCCAGCGGATTCCCGCTCTCCGCGATCGCGGCGCCGACCGCGCTGATGGAGCAGGCCTGGCCCGGCTCACAGGGCGGAACCTACGGCGGGAACGCGGTGGCGTGCGCCGCCGCACTCGCGACGCTCGACGTCATCCGCGACGAACGCCTGGTGGAGAACGCCGCCGAGCAGGGCCTGCGCCTGACCGACGGACTGCGGAAGGCGGCGGCCGCTGCCCCGGCCATCGCCGACGTGCGCGGACTGGGGCTCATGGCGGGCAGCGAGTTCTGCCGTCCGGACGGCTCCCCCGACCCGGACACCGCCCGGCGCGCCCAGCAGGCGGCCGCCGACCTCGGCCTGCTGCTGCTCACCTGCGGGACGCACCTCAACGTCGTCCGGATGATCCCGGCGCTGGTCGTCACGGCCGGGCAGATCGACGAGGCGCTGGCACTGTGGTCCGAGGCCGTGTCCGTGGCGACCGCATGAGCACGGGACCTGAGCGCCGGGACCGCGTGAGCACCGCGATCGCACGAGCAGCTGGTGCCGATGACGAAGGGAGCAGTCCACGACATGTCCGACGACACGATGACCTCCGGTGAAGCGGTGACCTCCGGTGAAACGGTGCCCTCCGGTGAAACGGCGCCCTCCGACGGCACGGTGAGCGAGATCGGCTGGAGCAGCGCGGATCTGGCGTCGCTGCACGAGCTCTGGTCGACGCCGCTCGGCGACGACGACCGCGGGCTCCTGTGGGCCGACTCGCAGTCCGGGCGGTGGGACCGGGCCGAGCGGGTACGCGAGACGCTGCGCGGCTTCGTGCTCCGCAGCATCCGGTCCGTGGGTGTCGCGCACGTCCGCAACCTGATCGACCCGTCCGCGCCCGAGCCCGAGATCGTGGCGGGACTGTCGTTCCTGCTGCGGGAGTTCGGGGAGATCGTCCCCCAGAACGCCCAGGGCGACCTCACCCAGGTACTCCGCGACCGGGACGGCGACGGGAACACCGAGCTCGGGTTCCACTGCGACACCTGCGATCTGCTGGTCCTGCTCTGTCTGCAACCCGCCGTACGGGGCGGGGGGAACACCAAGCTGGCGAGCGCGCGCCACGTCCACGACCTCATCGGGCGGGAGCGGCCGGACGTCCTCACCACGCTCGGCGGGGACTGGACCTTCGACCGGACCGGCCGGGCCGGCCGGCAGGTCATCGTCTCCCCGATCTTCTTCACCCAGCAGGACGGGACCGTGGGCTGCTACTACCAGACCCGCACCGTGCGGTCGTCCCCGGAACGCGGCGGCCCGCCGCTGACCGAACGCCAGTGGGAGGCCCTCGGTGTCCTCGACGAGGTGCTCTACCGGCCGGAGATCGCCTTCGGCCTGCCGATGGCGGCGGGTGACCTGCTGATCATCCGCAACAGCCGGGTGCTGCACGGGCGTTCGCCCTACGTCGACGAACCCGGGCCGGCCTCCCGTCGCATGCTGCGGATCTGGATGAACACGGAGGTACTTTGACCACCGACGCTCAGAGGAACGGCAGGATCGCCGTCGTCACCGGAGGAGGCGGCGGACTGGGCCGGGCCTGCACGCTCGCCCTGCTCGACGCCGGCTGGTCGGTCGCCGTGGCCGGCCGGCGCAAGGAGGCGCTGGAGGAGACCGTCGCCCTCGCCGGGGTCGACCCGGGCCGGACGGCCGCCGTCCCCACCGACATCAGGAACCCCGACGAGGTCGCGGCCCTGTTCGACCGGGTCCGCCGTCAGTTCGGCCGTGTGGACCTGCTGTTCAACAACGCCGGTGCGGCCGTCCCGCGCCGGCCGGTCGCGGACGTGCCCTTCGAGGACTGGACCCGGGTGATGGACACCACCGTCACCGGCACCTTCCTCTGCGCGCAGGAGGCCTTCCGCACGATGAGCTCGCAGTCGCCGATGGGCGGGCGCATCATCAACAACGGTGCCCCGTCGGCGCATTCGCCGCGTCCCGACTCCGTCGCCTACACCACGGCCAAGCACGCCGTGCTCGGACTGACCCGGGCGCTGTCGCTGGACGGCCGGAGGTTCGGCATCGCGTGCGGGCAGATCGACGTCGGGAACGTGGCCCCGGTGGACGGGAGTCCGCAGCCGCCCGCCATGCAGGCCGACAGGACCATGGCGGTGGAGGCGACGATCCCCGTGGAGCGGTTCACCGAGGCGGTGCTGCTGATGGCGTCGATGCCGCTGGACACCAACGTGCAGTTCCTGACCGTGCTTCCGACCACCATGCCGTTCATCGGGAGGGGCTGAGGCATGCTCGTCAGCGCCCGCTCCTTCGAGGAGTACCGCGCGATGTTCGCGCTGTCCGACCACGACCTCTCGCTGCGCGTACTGGACTGCCCGGGCGGGGCGGCGAGCTTCGTGGCGCTGGCCGGGGCCCGCGGTACCGACGCCGTCGCCGTCGACCCCCAGTACGGGCCGCCCGACCGGGACCGGCTCGCCACACTGGTCCTGCGCGAGATCGCCCACAAGCACGCGGACCTGGCACGGAACGCGTCGGACTACGTCTGGAGCTGGTTCGGCGACGCCGAGCGCTACACGCGGCTGCGCACCCGGGCCACGCGCACCTTCGCCGCCGATCTCGCGGCGCGCCCCGAGCGCTACATCGCCGGCTCACTGCCCCGACTGCCGTTCCCGAGCCGGTCCTTCGACCTCGTACTCAGCTCCCATCTGCTGTTCTCCTACGGAGCGCGGCTCGACGAGGACTTCCACCTGAGCGCCCTGCTCGACCTGGCCCGGGTGGCCCGCTGGCAGGTGCGGCTGTTCCCGGTGCTGCTGCACACCAGCGACCGGCGGTACGAGGCGCTCGACCGCCTCCGGGCGGAGCTGGCCGGCCGCGGCATCCCCAACCGGCTGGAGCGGGTCGACTACGAGTTCCAGCCCGGCGGCAACGAGACCCTCGTCCTGGACTGCGGCGGCTACCGCGCGCCGGCGCGGGCGGTCTCGCACGCCCGGCCCACCGACGGCGGCTTCGATCCGGTGCGGTGGCGGCATCTGGAGGCGGGCCGCTGACCGGACGCTCCGACCGCGATACCGCGGGGCCGTCCCGCACTGCCGCGAAGACGGCCCCTCGTCCCGAGCGGATCACGCCCGGGACGGCGGGGTATCGGACCCGTCCCCCTGGTGCCCGGGGCACCGGGGGGACGAGCGGCCCGCTCAGGCGGTGCGCCGCAGCAGCGCCAGGTACATCGCGTCGGTCCCGTGCAGATGCGGCCAGAGCTGGATGTCCGGTCCCTCCCCCAGCGCCGGAATCCCCGGCAGCAGCGGACGGGCGTCGATCCACTCGACCCCGGACTCCGCGCGCATCACGTCGTCCACCACGGCCCGCGTCTCGGCGAGGTGCGGCGAGCAGGTCACGTATCCGACCACGCCCCCGACCCGCGTGGCCCGGATCGCCGACCGCAGCAGATCCCGCTGGAGCGGCCCGAAGCCCGGGATGTCGTCCTGCCGGCGGCGCCACCGCGCCTCCGGCCGGCGGCGCAGCGCCCCGAGCCCGGAGCACGGCACGTCCACCAGCACCCGGTCGAAGGCGCCCTCCCGCCAGGCCGGACGGGTGCCGTCAGCGGTGATCACCGTGTACGGGCCGGGGTTGCCGTCCAGCGCACGGGCGACCAGCCGGGCGCGGTGCGGCTGCCGCTCCGAGGCGACCAGCGCCGCGCCGCGCTCGGCGGCGAGCGCACCGAGCAGCGCGGCCTTGCCACCGGGCCCGGCGCAGCCGTCCAGCCAGAGCCGGTCGGCGCCCTCCACCGGGGCGTTGGCCAGCGCGAGCGCGACCAGCTGGCTGCCCTCGTCCTGGACCCCGGCCCGGTTCTGCCGGACCGCCTCGACGGCGCTCGGCTCACCGCCCTCGGCGAGCCGGACCGCGTACGGGGACCAGCGTCCGGCCTGCGCCTGGGGCAGCGCCTCGCGCAGTTCGTCGACCGTGGACCGGCCCGGCCGGGCCACCAGGGTCACCTCGGGGCGCTCGTTGTCGGCCCGCAGCAGTTCCTCGATCGCGGTCCGGCCCGAGGCGCCGGGCTGCCAGCGGCCGAGCGAGTCCCACAGCGCGGAGACCACCCAGCGCGGGTGCGAGTGGACCACCGCCAGGTGGTCCTCGGCATCCTCCTCGTACGGCGGGGCCACCTGCCCCACCCAGCCGTCCAGGTCGTGGGCGCTGATCCGGCGCAGCACGGCGTTGACGAACTTGGCGCGTCCCTCACCGAGCACCGCGCGGGCCAGCTCGACGGTGGCGGAGACCGCGGCGTGGGTGGGGATCCGGGTGGTGAGCAGCTGGTGCGCGCCGAGCGAGAGGACGTCCAGGACCGGCGGGTCCACCTCGCGCAGCGGGCGGTCGATGCAGGCGGCGATGATCGCGTCATAGGTGCCCTGGAGGCGCAGCGTGCCGTAGACCAGTTCGGTCGCGAGCGCGGCGTCCCGGCGCTCCATGCCCTTCTGCTCGGCCTCGCGCAGCAGCGACGGGAGGATCAGGTTGGCGTACGCGTCGCGCTCGTCCACGGCGCGCAGGGCGCGGAACGCGACGATCCTGGCCGGGTCCTTCTTGGGGCGGCGGTGCGGGCGGGGGGCGCGCTTGGCGCTGGGGGTGCTCATGTGGTGCCTCGATCCAAAGGTGCTGCGTTGGTTATCTGGTGACAACTGCTGACATCTGCTGAACGGGAGTGTCGGTGAGCGGAAAATCCGATACCCGATGGCGCGATCGTCCGATTACCACTCGACGAATTACCAGCCTGTCACTCAGCGGACTGTCGGACTGTCATTCGACGGATTTCCGGACCATTACTCGACAGACCGACGGGTTATCGGTAAGCGGATCATCGGATCTCCACTCGGAGGATGTTCAGTCCCCGAGCCGCTCGCCGGACTCGATCCGGACCCCCCGGGCCCAGTCTGCCGCGCGCATCGGCTTCTTGCCCTGCGGCTGGACCTCGCCCAGCTCGATCTCGTGGCTGCCGGTGCCGACCCGGACGCTGTTCTTGGCGACGGCGAGCTCACCGGGAGCCAGCACGGCGGCGTCGGCGAGCGGCTTGACCGGCCCGGAGAGCTTGAGCCGCTCACCCCGGAAGGTGGTCCAGGCGCCGGGTGCGGGGGCGCAGCCGCGCACCACCCGGTCGACCCGCAGGGCGGGGTGGGACCAGTCGATCCTGGCGTCCTCGACAGTGATCTTGGGTGCGAGGGTGACGCCGTCGGCGGGCTGCGGTACGGCCTGCAGGGTGCCGTCCTCGATCCCGTCCATGGTGGCGACCAGCAGTTTGGCGCCCGCGTGTGCCAGGCGGTCCAGCAGCACACCGCTGGTGTCGGTGGGGCGGATCTCCTCGGTGAGCAGGCCGAACACCGGACCGGAGTCCAGGCCCTGCTCGATCAGGAAGGTGGAGGCGCCGGTCACCTCGTCGCCCGCCAGCACCGCGTGCTGCACGGGAGCGGCACCGCGCCAGGCGGGGAGCAGCGAGAAGTGCAGGTTGACCCAGCCGTGCCGGGGGATCTCCAGCGCGCCGGGGCGCAGCAGCGCACCGTAGGCGACCACCGGGCAGCAGTCCGGGGCGATCTCGGTGAGCCTGGCCTGGAAGTCCGGATCGCTCGGCTTGGCCGGCTTGAGGACCTCGATCCCGGCCTCCTCGGCACGCTGGGCGACCGGGCTGGCGACCAGTCGGCGGCCGCGCCCGGCGGGGGCGTCGGGGCGGGTGACCACCGCGACGACCTCGTGCCGGTCGGAGGCCAGCAGTGCGTCGAGGGCGGGAACGGCGACCTCTGGGGTGCCGGCGAAGACGAGGCGCATGGGTGCCTTTCTGGGGGACGTACGAAGGCCGCGGGACGTGCGGGGGTCAGCGGGCCGAGCCGAAGGTGCTGTGCGGGGAGATCTTGACGGTCGGCGCCGGACCGTCGCCCCAGTCCGCCTCGCGGATCGCCTTGAGCGCGGCCTTGCGCTGCTCGCGGTCCAGGCGGTCGATGAAGATGATCCCGTCCAGGTGGTCGGTCTCGTGCTGGATGCAGCGGGCCAGCAGCTGGGTGCCCTCGACGGTCACCGGGTCGCCGTACATGTTGAAGCCCTTGGCGACCACCCCGTAGGCGCGCTTGGTGTCGAAGCGCAGCCCGGGCAGCGAGAGGCAGCCCTCGGGGCCGTCCTGCTCCTCGTCGGTGAGAGCGAGGTCGGGGTTGATCAGATGGCCCACCACGCCGTCCACGTTGTAGGCGAACACCCGCAGCGAGACGCCGAGTTGAGGTGCCGCCAGGCCGGCGCCGGGAGCGTCCAGCATGGTGTCGGTGAGGTCGGAGACCAGCCCGCGCAGCTCCTTGTCGAAGGTGGTCACCGGTCGTGCGACGGTACGCAGCACGGGGTCGCCGAAGATCCGGATCGGCTGGATCGCCATGGCTGGGAGCTCCTGTCGGTACGGGTTCGGCGTGGGTCGGATGGGGGTCGGATTCGGTCGGCCGCGAAGGCCACAGGGCAGTCTATGCAATCCGGGACGCCCGTTCGGCTCAGCTTCTGGCATATCCCGTCTGGTCGGCACGCGTGACCCCGGCGCCCGTCCGGCGTTGGTCAAGTGGGATTGACCGGGGCGCGAACGCGTCCCGACCGGATTCACCGTACGGAGAGGTGGCACCGAGGCCATGGCCGAGCAGATCAACCACGACGCGCGGGCGCGGGCCAGCCTGCACCTGCTGGTGCGGGACATCGAGCGGGTGCGGCGGCAGGTGGACGCGCTGCGCACCCTCACCGCCCAGCTGGGCAACGTCTACCGGCCACGCCGGCCCAGCACCTCAGCCGGATTCGTGGTGTACGGGCGGGCCCCCGCCCCCACCGTGCGACTCGCCCAGGAGCTGCGCGAGAGCGTGGAGACGCTGGTCGCGGCGGCCGTCGAGTTCGACCGGGCGCTGGGCTTCTCCTGGGACTCGGTCGGCTCCGCGCTGGGTGTCACCAAGCAGGCGGTGCACCGGCGGTACGGCATGCGGCGCCCGAGCAGTGAGCTGCTCGCGGCCGCCGTGGCGGCACCAGGCGTACCCGGGCCCGCCCGCCCGGACCGCGGCGAGGAGCTCCCGGCCGGCGGCCAGCCGCTCGCCCGCACCGTCCCCGCCGCCCGCCAGGGCGGCCTGGAGCGCCCGAGTCTCCCGCTTCGCGGCTGAGGCCGTTCGGGCTTCGCCCGGGCAGGGCGGGCGGACAGGGGCGCGGGGACCGGCCTCACGCGGTTCCCCGCGCCCTCGGCGGCTCCGCCGCTGCGGACCGCGCCCCCTGAGGGCCGCTCCGCTCCGGTGAAGGCCTGCTCAGCCGATGTCGAGCGGGTCGATCCGCACCTTCACCGGATCCGCCGTCCGCAGCGCCACCCGGGCGATCTGGGCCGCCTTCAGGGCGCTCGCCAGCGCGGCTCCCTGCCCCGGCGCGACCCGCAGCAGCGCGCGCTCCAGCTCCTCGCCCCGTCCACCGGGCACCTCGATCGGCCCGAGCACGTCCGTCCCCTCCGGCAGCCTGACCAGCGAGAGCAGGTCGGCGACCGCGTTCGGCGCGCCCGTCACGGAGGCCATCCGGGAGACCGGCGGGAAGTGCAGCTGCGCCCGCTCCTCCAGCTCCAGCGCGGCGTGCCCGGCCGGGTCCCACCGGACCAGCGCCTGCACCGGCCGCGCGGTGGACTCGGCAACCGCCACCACCGTGCCGCCCTGCTCGGCGGGCCGTACCAGCGCGGCGGCGGCCGTCCACATCCGCAGTGCCTCCTCCCCGGCCCGCAGGTCGGAGCGGTTCAGCAGCGCCCAGCCGTCCAGCAGCAGCGCCGCCGCGTACCCGGCGCCCTCGGCCACCGGCTCCGCGCCCGGTGTGGAGATCACCAGGGCCGGCTCCGCCGGCACGGTGGTGAGCACCGCGTCGCGCCCCGAGGTGCGGACCGGCACCCGGGGGAACGCCTTGCCGAGCTCCTCCGCCGTCCGCCGCGCCCCGACCACCTGCGCCCGCAGCCGGAACGAACCGCACTCGGCGCAGTGCCACTCGGCCTCCGACTGCCCGCACCAGCCGCAGTCCAGCGGCGCCCCGGCGGATCCCGCCTCCAGCGGACCGCCGCAGTGCCGGCACCGGGCGGGCGTCCGGCACCGGCCGCAGGCCAGCCGCGGCACATAGCCCCGCCGGGGGACCTGGATCAGCACCGGGCCGTGTTTCAGCGCCTCGTGCGCGACCTCCCAGGCCAGCCAGGGCAGCCGGGCGGCCTGCGCGGCGGCGTCCCGCGCCTGGTCCTGGTCGGTGACCGTACGCACCCGGGGGGCGATGGCCCGGACCGTCTCCCGCTCGGCGGCCAGCGGACGGGCCCAGCCGGTCCGCAGCAGCTGCGCGGCCTCCACCGTCATCGACAGCCCGCCGAGCAGCACTCCCGTGTTCTCCTCGGTGGCCCGCAGCAGCGCGACCTCGCGCACGTGCGGATGCGGGGAGCGCGGATCGCTGTGGCTGCTGTCGCCGTCCGACCAGACCACCACCAGACCCAGGTTCCGGACCGGGGCGAAGACCGCGGCCCGCGTCCCGATCGCGGCCCGCACCGCGCCGCGGCTGACCGAGAGCCAGCGCCGGTAGCGCTCCTTGGGCCCGAGGTCGGCGGCCAGCACGGCGTGCCGGCCCGTGCCGAGCAGCGCGGTGAGCGCCTGGTCCACCCGGGCCACCGCCCGGCCGTCCGGCAGCACCACCAGCGCTCCCCGGCCGGCCGCCAGGGTCGCGGCGACGGCCCGGGCGATCTCCTCCGGCCAGGTCGGACCGGGCAGCGCCGTCCACACCGCACGCGGCGAACGCCCCTGGGCCAGCGCCTCCAGGTACTCCGGGCCCTGCGGATAGCGGGCCCAGCCACCGGGTTCGGGACGGGCCGGCGGCGGCAGCAGAGGTGGCGAGGGCTCGGACTCGGCCCCCGCGTGCCGGGGCGGGACCGCCAGCTGGAGCACATCGGCGAGCGAACCCGCGTACCGGTCCGCGACCGCACGGCAGAGCCGCAGCAGCGCGGGGGTGAGCACCGGCTCCGGGGAGAGCACCTGCGCGAGCGGGGCCAGCGGGCCGGCGTAGTCGGAGTCGGCCCGGCGCTCGACGATGAAGCCGCTGTGCAGCTCGCCGCCCTCACGGCGGCCGGGCCCGACGATCCTGGCCCCGAAGCGGACCCGCACCCGCACACCGGGCTGCGCCTCCTCGGCCATGGTGGCGGGGACGGCGTAGTCGAAGAACTGGTCGAGGTGGAGCAGGCCCTTGTCGACCAGGACCCGCGCCACCGGCAGGTCGTCCGCCAGCTGGGCGCCGCGCCATGTCCGGGGCTTGGCCCTGCGGACCGTCTCCCGGATGAACGCCAGCTGCTCACCGGATCCGTCTGTACTGCTCATCCGCCCTCCACACCACCCGCCACCCCGGGCCCGCCCAACATAGCCCCCACCACCGACAACCTGGCAAAACGCCCCGGGCCGAACCCCGGCGGCGGCACCTTCCGGGAGCGCGGCCGACCCCTCAGAGGGTGTTCGATACCGATTTAGGCTGCCGCAGGCGGTTTCGGACGGAGGTATTGCCCGGTTCTGTCCGGGCTGGCGGTCAGGCGGTCGGTCATGGAGTTCACCATGGCCCACTGGATCATCGAGCGTGACCGGTCCGGCAGTTCCTCGTAGTCACGGTGGAGCCGCCGGTACCGGGACATGATCCCGAAGGTCTGCTCCACGCGCCAGCGGATCGGCTGGACGACGAAGCCTTTCTGCTCCTTGTCCCGGGCCACGACCTCGACGTCGATGTCGAGTGCGGCGCCGTGCTTGACGACGGCGTTGTTGTAGCCGGCGTCCACCCACGCTTTGGTCACGGTGGGCCACTGGGCGGCGAGGGTGTCCAGGACCTGCTTGCCGCCGGCGGAGTCCTGGACGCCGGCGGCGGTGACGATCAAAACCAGGAGCAGGCCGAGGGTGTCGGTGGCTATGTGGCGCTTGCGGCCCTTGACCCGCTTGCCGCCGTCGTAGCCCTGGCTGTCGGCCGGGGCGTTCGGTGAGGCTTTCACGGACTGGGCGTCGATGATCGCGGCGCTGGGCAGGATGCGGCGGCCCTTCTTCGCCCGGAGCTGGTCACGGAGTGTGTCGTGGATCCGCTCGGTGGTGCCGTCTCGTTCCCATTCCTTGAAGTAGCCGTAGACGGTGGTGTGGGGTGGGAAGTCGTGCGGAAGGTAGCGCCATGCGATGCCGGTCCGCGCGACGTAGAGGATCGCGTTGACCACCTCGCGCAGCCCGGTCGTGGGCTCACGTCCTTCGGCGCGGGTGCGTCGCCACTCCAGCAGCATGGGCTCGATGAGCTCCCACTGATCGTCCTTCAGGTCCGAGGGATACCGGCGTCGTTCCGTCACAGTTGATCAATATCGCGGACACGGACCCGGCCGCCACGAGATCCTGGAACCGAGTCCGCGCCGCAAGAACCAAAGCCGGACAGTTGGGGGGAATCCCCTATCGAACACCCTCTCAGGGCCAAGGGTGGACCATCAGGGCGCGGGGATCCCGCGCGCGGCGGAGGGCTCGCGCCGTCGTCCGGACGCGGTGAGCCGGTTGCACCCGGACTCCTCGGAAGAGGGACGCGCCTCGCGGTCCCGAGGACCGGCACCGGCGGCAGCGGAAGGACGGGCGGGAACCGGTTCGGCGGGAGAGCCGGCGCCTTCCGCGCCGCGCGCCTGACCCGGGGGGCCGCTCCGCCCGGGAAAGACCCGGCGGCGGCCACCCCGTCGGGGGTGGCCGCCGCCTTGTGGCACGCGGTGGTGTCGGATCAGGCGCTGACGGCCTTCTTCAGCGCCTCGGCGCGGTCGGTCCGCTCCCAGGTGAACTCCGGCAGCTCCCGGCCGAAGTGGCCGTACGCCGCGGTCAGCGCGTAGATCGGCCGCAGCAGGTCCAGGTCACGGATGATCGCGGCCGGGCGCAGGTCGAAGACCTCGGTCACGGCCTCCTGGATCTTCAGCACCGGGACGGTCTCGGTGCCGAAGGTCTCCACGAACAGACCCACCGGCTCGGCCTTGCCGATCGCGTACGCGACCTGGACCTCGGCGCGGCGGGCCAGGCCGGCCGCGACGATGTTCTTGGCCACCCAGCGCATCGCGTACGCGGCCGAGCGGTCGACCTTGGACGGGTCCTTGCCGGAGAAGGCGCCGCCGCCGTGGCGGGCCATGCCGCCGTAGGTGTCGATGATGATCTTGCGGCCGGTCAGACCGGCGTCGCCCATCGGGCCGCCGATCTCGAAACGGCCGGTCGGGTTGACCAGCAGGCGGTAACCGTCGGTGACCAGCTTGATGCCCTGGTCGGCCAGCGCCTTGAGCTCCGGCTCCACCACGAACTCGCGGATGTCCGGGGTCAGCAGCGAGTCCAGGTCGATGTCGCTGGCGTGCTGGGTGGAGACCACCACGGTGTCCAGGCGGACGGCCTTCTCGCCGTCGTACTCGATGGTGACCTGGGTCTTGCCGTCCGGGCGCAGGTACGGGATGGTGCCGTTCTTGCGGACCTCGGTCAGGCGGCGCGACAGGCGGTGTGCGAGGGTGATCGGCAGCGGCATCAGCTCGGGCGTGTCGTCGCAGGCGTAGCCGAACATCAGGCCCTGGTCGCCGGCGCCCTGGCGGTCGAGCTCGTCGTCGTCGCCCTCCACGCGGTGCTCGTGCGCGGTGTCGACACCCTGAGCGATGTCCGGGGACTGCGAACCGATCGAGACCGAGACGCCGCAGGACGCGCCGTCGAAGCCCTTCTTGGAGCTGTCGTAGCCGATCTCCAGGATCTTCTCCCGGACCAGCTGCGCGATCGGCGCGTAGGCCTTGGTGGTGACCTCACCGGCGATGTGGACCAGACCGGTGGTGATCAGCGTCTCCACGGCGACCCGGGAGGTCGGGTCGTCCTTGAGAAGAGCGTCCAGGATGGTGTCGCTGATCTGGTCAGCGATCTTGTCGGGGTGACCCTCGGTCACGGACTCCGAGGTGAACAGGCGGCGAGACACAGCGCTCCCTGGGGTTGCAGCGGCTGCTGACTGAATGCCTCCGTGGTCCGGAGGCATCCGGAAAGACTTGATTCCTGGAGTGTAACGGTCAGCTACCGGATGGCGTCAGTCACCTCGGGCTCTTGAGATTCATCACTCATCTTCGCTAACTGCCCGAACAGGGTTTTCGGTCACCTGTCCGAACCGTGCCCGGGGGCCCGGCCGGGGCTCACCCGAGCCGGGCCACGACCTCGTCCCAGACCCGGTCGGCCAGCGCTTCCTTGGGCCCGTAGGGAACGGTGACCTCCGCGCCGTCCGCGCCCAGCAGCACCGCGGCGTTGGCGTCCTGCCCGAACGCCTTGCCGCCGCCCACCTCGTTGACCACCAGCAGGTCGCAGCCCTTGCGGGCCAGCTTGGCACGGCCGTTGGCGAGGACGTCGTCGGTCTCCGCGGCGAAACCGACCACCAGCTGGCCGGGCGCGGCCCGCTTGGCGGACAGCTCGGCAAGGATGTCCGGATTACGCACCAGGGCGATCGGAGGCTGGTCCACCCCGTCCACCTTCTTGATCTTGCCGGTGACGTACTCCGCCGGGCGGAAGTCGGCCACGGCGGCGGCCATCACCACCGCGTCGGCGCCTGGGACCGCCTTCAGCGCGGCCTCGCGCAGCTGGAGCGCCGTGGAGACGTGCACCACGTCCACCCCCGCGGGGTCGGGCAGGGTGGCGTTGGCCGACAGCAGGGTGACCCGGGCGCCCCGGGCGGCGGCCGTGGCGGCCAGCGCGTAGCCCTGCTTGCCGGAGGAGTGGTTGCCGAGGAAGCGGACCGGGTCGAGCGGCTCCCGGGTGCCGCCCGCCGAGATCACCACATGGCGGCCGGCCAGGTCCCGCTCCAGGCCGCCGCGGTCGAGCACCCGGCGGCAGGCCTCGAAGATCTGTCCCGGTTCGGGCAGCCGGCCCTTGCCGGTGTCCACGCCGGTGAGCCGGCCGACGGCGGGCTCCAGCACGATCACGCCCCGCCGGCGCAGCGTGGCGACGTTCTCCTGGGTGGCCTGGTTCTCCCACATCTCGGTGTGCATGGCGGGGGCCAGCACCACCGGGCAGCGGGCGGTGAGCAGGGTGTTGGTCAGCAGGTCGTCGGCCAGGCCGTGGGCGGCCTTGGCGAGCAGGTCGGCGGTGGCCGGGGCGACCACCACCAGGTCCGCCTGCTGGCCGATCCGCACGTGCGGGACCTCGTGCACCCGCTCCCACGTCTCGGTGGCGGCCGGGCGGCCGGAGAGCGCGGCCCAGGTGGCCTCGCCGACGAAGTGCAGCGCGGCCGCGGTCGGCACCACCGTCACCTGGTGCCCGGACTCGGTGAACCGCCGAAGCAGCTCGCAGGCCTTGTACGCGGCGATGCCGCCGCTGACGCCGAGGACGACGCGGGGGGCGTCGGGCTGCTCCGGGCGAGCGTTCATGACGGGATTTCTCCTCCGAGTGGGGTAACGCCCACCCTACGGCGCATCAGAAGCGGAGCGCACCGTGCGCCGGACCACAGCGGACGGGACGGCACGCGAAGGGGCCCGCCGGACGACAGTCCGACGGGCCCCTTCGACGTGCGGGCTCAGGCAGCCTCGACGGCCTCGGCCGTGAGCATGCCCGCGTTGATCTCACGCAGCGCGATCGACAGCGGCTTCTCGTGCACGTGGGTGTCCACCAGCGGGCCGACGTACTCCAGCAGGCCCTCACCCAGCTGCGAGTAGTACGCGTTGATCTGACGGGCGCGCTTGGCCGCGTAGATCACCAGGCTGTACTTGGAGTCGGTGGCCTCGAGCAGCTCGTCGATCGGCGGGTTGATGATGCCCTCGGGCGCGGTCATGGAAGAGGACACGCGAAAACCTTCCGAAACGGTGGCTAGGAAACGACAAACGCCGATCAGATCAGCGGTGCTGCCATCACGGCAGCGATCTGGTCAGGCTACACCGAGCAAGGCTAGCAGCTCGGTCGCCACCTGCTCGACGGAGGTGTTGACAAGGGTGGTGTCGAACTCGGTCTCCGCGGCCAGTTCGACCTTGGCGGCGGCCAGCCGCTCGTCGATCACGTGCTGCGGCTCGGTGCCCCGGCCGGTGAGCCGACGGACCAGTTCCTCCCAGCTCGGCGGAGCCAGGAAGACCAGCTGCGCCTCCGGCATCGACTCGCGCACCTGGCGGGCGCCCTGCAGGTCGATCTCCAGCAGCACCGGCTCACCGCGGTCGAGCTTCTCCTGGACCGCCTGGCGGGGCGTGCCGTAGCGGTTGCCGGCGAAGACGGCCCACTCGAGCAGCTCGCCGTTGGCGATCAGCTTGTCGAACTCGTCGTTGTCGACGAAGTGGTACTGGACCCCGTTCTGCTCGCCGGGCCTCGGGTGCCGGGTGGTCGCCGACACCGAGAGCCAGACCTCGGGGTGCTGTTGCCTCATATGAGCGACGACCGTGCTCTTGCCGACCCCCGAGGGGCCGGAGAGCACGGTCAGCCGCGGACGTTCACTCATGCACCGATTATCCCGGATCGCGGACGTTCCGGGGACCACGGGGGCCGCACGGCGCGGCCCGGCGACCGGAGTCAGGAGGCGGTGTTGCCGAACTCCCGCTCCAGCGAGGCGATCTGGTTCGAGCCGAGACCGCGCACCCGGCGGCTCTCGCTGATCCCGAGACGCTCCATGATCTGCTTGGCCCGCACCTTGCCGACGCCCGGGAGGCTTTCGAGCAGAGCGGAGACCTTCATCTTTCCGATGACCTCGTCGTCGGACTTGCCCGCCTTGATGACGTCGCGGAGCGAGGCATTGGAGTGCTTCAGCTTGTTCTTGACCTCAGCGCGCTGCCGGCGGGCATCGGCGGCCTTGGCGAGCGCGGCGGCGCGCTGTTCGGGGGTAAGGGGCGGAAGAGCCACGCCGTTCACCTCGGGATGTGGAAGGAAGGGATGAGCTATGACTGTTGGTGCCAAGGACACCGGCTGCAGTGGAACCTAATGGCTCTGACCTGCAAGAGCAACGCCTGGCGAAGCCCTTTGGTGACCTATCGCCGGACACTACCCAACTTGAGCCCGCGCGTCAGGAAAAGAACACGAAAAGTCCTGGTCAGCCGAGGCCGACCAGGACTATTCCGGACAAATCAACCCACTGGAAAGCAGGTTTTGCGAACAGATGTGATGCTGCTCACTTTTCCAGAACGGCGCTGATTTCCTCGACAAAGCGCGCCGAGGCGTCCCGCAGCGCGGTCACCGAGGGGCCGTGCTTGAGGATGTCGCGGCTCACACTGGGCACCACGTCGCGCACCGCACCCCCGAACACCCGGGGAAGGTCGGCGGCGGTCGCCCCCTGGGCGCCGACGCCGGGGGCCAGCAGCGGGCCGTTGATGTCCAGGTCCACCCCGGCCTCGGCCAGGGTGGCGCCGACCACGGCACCGAAGGAGCCCATCGGCTCGGCGCCCGCGTTCTCGGCCGCCAGACGTCGCAGCACGCCCTGGGCGACGCTCTCGCCGTCGGCGGCCACCGCACGCTGCACCTCGTGGCCCTCGGGGTTGGAGGTGAGCGCCAGCGCGAAGACGCCGGCGCCGTTGGCCCGGGCCAGGTCGAGCGCGGGCCGCAGCGAGCCGAAGCCGAGGTACGGGCTGACCGTGACCGCGTCCGAGAACAGCGGGCTGGCGGGCGACAGGAAGGTCTCGGCGTAGGCGGCCATGGTGGAGCCGATGTCGCCGCGCTTGGCGTCCATGAGCACCAGCGCGCCCGCCTGGCGGGCCTCGGCCACGGTGCGCTCCAGGACGGCGATGCCGCGGCTGCCGAAGCGCTCGAAGAAGGCGGCCTGCGGCTTGAGCACGGCCACCTGCTCGGCCAGTGCCTCCACCACGGTGCGGCTGAACTTCTCCAGCCCGGCGATGTCGTCGCCGAGCCCCCAGGCGGCCAGCAGGGAGGCGTGCGGGTCGATACCGACGCAGAGCTGGCCGCGGGAGTCGAGGGCGTGGCGCAGGCGGGCGCCGAAGGGGGCGAGGGTCATGGGAGCCTTTCAGCAGGGACGGGGCGGTGGGCGTATCCCACCGCGTCGGTGAACTTGGCGAAACCTCGCCGGGCCAGCTCGCCGCGCAGCTCGCCGAGGATCCGCAGGGGGGCGGTCGGGTCGTTGAACAGGGCCGTGCCGACGGCCAGTTGACTCGCCCCGGCGAGGGCGAACTCCAGGGCGTCCCGGCCGTTGCGGATGCCGCCCATGCCGATGATCGGCACCGGCGGGATCCGGCCGGACAGCATCGCGGCGTGCACCTGGTGGACGCAGCGCACCGCGATCGGGCGGATCGCCGGCCCGGACAGGCCGCCGGTGCCGGCGGCCAGAGCGGGACGCAGGGTGTCCAGGTCGATGGCCATGCCGAGGGTGCTGTTGATCATCGACAGACCGTCGGCACCTGCCTGGACGCAGGCGGCGGCGATCTCGGTGATCGAGGCGACGTCCGGCGAGAGTTTGGCATAGACCGGCAGTCCGGCCGCGGCCACCTCGCGCACCGCGCGGACGACGTCGTAGCTGGTGGCCGGGTTGGCGGCGAAGAGCAGGCCGCGGTCGGCGGTGTTGGGGCAGGAGATGTTGAGCTCCAGGCCGATCACCCCGGGCTGCCCGTTGACCTTCTCGGCGGTCTCGGCGAACTCCTCCAGCCGCTCCCCCGCGATCGAGACCAGCACCCGGGCGCCGCGCTGGGCCAGCCAGGGCAGCTCGTGCCGGAGGAAGGCGTCGATCCCCGAGCCCGGCAGCCCGATCGAGTTGAGCATCCCGGACGGGGTCTCGGCCATCCTCGGGGTGGCCAGCCCCGAGCGCGGGGCCGGCATGATCGTCTTGGTGGTGACCGAGCCGAGTCCGTCCAACGGGACGAACCTGGCCAGCTCCCGTCCGTACCCGGCGCAGCCGGCGGCGGTGGTGAGCGGGTTCGGCAGCGTCAGCGGGCCGAACCGCACCTCCAGATCGACGTCCCGAGGATCCACCGGCTCCGTCCCGCGGTCGCGGCTCACAGTGCGGCTCCCATCGCGGCGGAGCCCTCCAGGTCCGGCGGTACGGTGCCGATGTCGCCCCAGCGGACCCTGGCGCCGTCGAAGACCGGCCCCTCGGTGCAGGAGCGGACGAAGCGGCTCACGCCGTCCGCTCCGACCACCGGCAGCACGCAGGTCATACAGATGCCGACGCCGCAGGCCATCGCCTCCTCCACGGCGGTGTGGCAGCGGGCGCCGAGGCCGAGGGCGATCGTGGTGACGGCGCGCAGCATCGGCATCGGGCCGCAGGCGTAGACCACGGTGGCGTCGATCGCCTTGATCGCCTGGGCCAGCGGGTCGGTGACCCGCCCGGCCAGCCCGGCCGAGCCGTCCTCGGTGACCACCAGGACGTCCCGGGTGATCGCGCGGGCCTGCTCGACCCCGTACAGCCGGTCGGCACCGGCCGCGCCGAGGATCAGGCCGACCTGGCCCCCTTGTCGCCGGATCGCCTCGCCGAGCGGGATGATCGGCGCGCTGCCGTAGCCGCCGGCCACCAGCAGCGCGGAGACCGGGCCGTCCGGGAGCGGGAAGGGCGTGCCCAGCGGGGCGATCAGGTCCAGCCGTCCGCCGACCGGGGTCCTGGCCAACTCCCTTGTTCCCTCGCCGCGTTCGGCGATGACCAGCTCGATCGTCCCGCTCTCGGGATCGGCCCGGTGGATGGCGAGGGCCCGCCGCAGCAGCCTCCCCGAGTCGGCACAGGCCAGCGTCGCGAAGTGGCCCGGCCTGACCCTCGGCGCCGCCTCGGGGGCGCTCAGCACCAGTCGGTGGTAGCGGCCCTCGGTGGTCCGGGAGAGCACCTCGGCTCGGGTCTGAACGGGGTTGGCCATCTGTGGGTCACCTTCCAGCCGGCCTGTGCGCACGTTGACGCTCCGAACTCTCCCAAACCGCCCCACACTCTGTCACTTCGCCCGAACACTTGCGCAATCGGGCATCACGCCCGGAACGGAACGGCGGCGTGCCCCGGAGCGCGGCGAGGCACCGTCCGAGGACGCGCCGCCGGGGCGGGCCAGAGCCGCTTCCAGGGGTGCGGGGAGCCGTGGGAGGCCGCGTACGGCCCCTCGTGCGGCTCCCCGCCGCCTCTGGGTGTCCTCAGCCCGCCTTGACGGCCGCGCCCACCGCGTCCGCGATGGTCCGGTGCCCGCTGGCCCGCAGCCGGGCCGAGAGGCCCTTGTGCATCCGCCGCATCCAGAACGGCCCCTCGTAGATGAACGCGCTGTACCCCTGCACCAGGTCGGCCCCGTGCACGATCCGCTGCCAGGCGTCCTCGGCGGTCTCGATGCCGCCCACGGCGATCAGCACCAGCCGGCCCTCGGTGCGCGCCCGCAGCCGCTGCAGCACCTCCAGCGAGCGCTCCTTGAGCGGTGCTCCGGACAGGCCGCCCGCGCCGATCTCCTCGATCCGCTCGGCGGACTCCTTCAGCCCCTCCCGGCCGATGGTGGTGTTGGTGCAGATGATCCCGTCCAGGCCCAGGTGCAGGGCCATGTCGGCGATCTCGTCGATGTCCTCGTCGGCCAGGTCGGGCGCGATCTTCACCAGCAGCGGGACGTGGCGCGAGGTGACCTCGTCCGCCTTCTTCCGCACGTCCCACAGCAGCGGGCCGAGCACCTTGACGGCCTGCAGGTTCCGCAGTCCCGGCGTGTTCGGCGAACTGACGTTGACCACCAGGTAGTCGGCGTACCTGGCGAGCCGCTCGGTGCTCTTCAGGTAGTCGGCGGTGGCGTCGGCCTCGTCGACCACCTTGGTCTTGCCGATGTTGACGCCGACGACCGGGGTGGAGCTGGTGTGCGGACGGGCCGCCAGGCGGGCGGCGACCCGGGCGGAGCCCTGGTTGTTGAAGCCCATCCGGTTGATCAGGGCGCGGTCCTCGACCAGGCGGAACAGGCGCGGCTCGGGGTTGCCCGGCTGCGGCTCACCGGTGATGGTGCCGATCTCGACGAAGTCGAAGCCCAGCATGGACAGTCCGTCGATGCCGATGCCGTTCTTGTCGAAGCCGGCGCCCAGCCCGAACGGACCCGGCAGGTCGAGCCCGAGCGCGGTGGTCCGCAGCCGCGGGTCCCGGGGGGCGAGCACCAGCCTGACCAGCGAGCGCAGGCCGGGAACCGAGGCGGCCAGGCGGATCCAGAAGAAGGCCAGGTGGTGGGCCTTCTCCGGGTCCATCTTCTTGAAGACCAGGTTGAACAGGAGCTTGTACACGGCGAGTTGAGCCCTTCGGAAGCCGAGGCGGAGGAGGTGGGCATGGATGTGGGGGGCGCCGATGCCCGGGCGCCCCCCACATGGACCATCGGACTACTTACGGCCAGCGTTGATCAGCGCCGCGTGCTC
Source organism: Kitasatospora sp. HPM-01-4 (assembly GCF_051374625.1). Classification (NCBI taxonomy): domain Bacteria; kingdom Bacillati; phylum Actinomycetota; class Actinomycetes; order Kitasatosporales; family Streptomycetaceae; genus Kitasatospora; species Kitasatospora sp. HPM-01-4. Next base: position 1,575,174 of record NZ_JBPQGP010000005.1, read on the forward strand.
CTGCAGCGACATCACACCGACCTCGCCGCGCAGCAGCGCGTCGATGCCCTGGACCGCCGCGCCCATGGCCTGGACGGTGGTCAGGCACGGCACGCCGCGCGAGACCGCGGCGGTGCGGATCTCGTACCCGTCGAGCCGGCCGCCGGTGCCGTACGGGGTGTTGATGATCAGGTCGACCTGACCCTCGTGGATCAGCTGGACGATGGTCTTCTCGCCGTTCGGGCCCTCGCCCTCGCTGTGCTTGCGCACCAGCGTGGACGGGATGCCGCCGCGCTGCAGCACCTCGGCGGTACCGGCGGTGGCCAGCACCTCGAAGCCCTGGTCGACCAGCGCGCGGGCCGGGAAGACCAGGTTGCGCTTGTCGCGGTTGGCGACCGAGACGAAGACCTTGCCCTTGGTCGGCAGCGCGCCGTAGGCGCCCGCCTGGGCCTTGGCGTAGGCGGTGCCGAAGACCTTGTCCACGCCCATGACCTCACCGGTCGAGCGCATCTCCGGGCCGAGCACGGTGTCCACACCGCGCCCGTGGATGTCGCGGAAGCGGCTCCACGGCATCACGGCCTCCTTGACGGAGATCGGGCAGTCGGCGGGCAGCGTGCCGCCGTCGCCCTCGGCCGGGAGCAGGCCCTCGGCGCGCAGCTCGGCGATGGTCGCGCCCAGCGAGATCCGGGCGGCGGCCTTGGCCAGCGGGACGGCGGTGGCCTTGGAGGTGAACGGCACGGTCCGGGAGGCGCGCGGGTTGGCCTCCAGGACGTAGAGGATGTCCCCGGCCATCGCGAACTGGATGTTGATCAGACCGCGGACGCCGACACCGCGGGCGATCGCCTCGGTGGAGGTGCGCAGCCGCTTGATGTCGTAGCCGCCGAGGGTGATCGGGGGCAGCGCGCAGGCGGAGTCGCCGGAGTGGATGCCGGCCTCCTCGATGTGCTCCATGACGCCGCCGAGGTAGAGCTCGGTGCCGTCGTAGAGGGCGTCCACGTCGATCTCGACCGCGTCGTCCAGGAAGCGGTCGATCAGCACCGGGTGCTCGGAGATCAGACCGGCGTGCCGCTCCAGGTAGGAGGCGAGCGAGGCCTCGTCGTAGACGATCTCCATGCCGCGGCCGCCGAGCACGTAGGACGGACGGGCGAGGACCGGGTAGCCGATCTCGTCCGCGATCGCCTTGGCCTCCTCGAAGGAGAAGGCGGTGCCGTGCTTGGGGGCCGGCAGGCCCGCGTCGCGCAGCACCCGGCCGAAGGCGCCGCGCTCCTCGGCCAGGTCGATGGCCTCGGGCTGGGTGCCGACGATCGGGACGCCGTTGTCCTTGAGCGCCTGGGCCAGGCCCAGCGGGGTCTGGCCGCCGAGCTGGACGATCACACCGGCGAGCGGACCGGCCTGCTGCTCGGCGTGGACGATCTCCAGCACGTCCTCCAGGGTGAGCGGCTCGAAGTAGAGCCGGTCGGAGGTGTCGTAGTCGGTGGAGACGGTCTCCGGGTTGCAGTTGACCATGACGGTCTCGTACCCGGCCTCGGCCAGCGCGAAGGAGGCGTGCACGCAGGAGTAGTCGAACTCGATGCCCTGGCCGATGCGGTTCGGGCCCGAGCCGAGGATGATCACGGCGGGCTTGGTGCGCGGCGCGACCTCAGTCTCCTCGTCGTAGGACGAGTAGAAGTACGGGGTCTTGGCGGCGAACTCGGCGGCGCAGGTGTCCACGGTCTTGAAGACCGGGCGGATGCCCAGTGCGTGGCGCAGCGCGCGGACCACACCGGTCTTCAGGCCCCGGATCTCACCGATCTGCTGGTCGGAGAAGCCGTGCCGCTTGGCGTGGCGCAGCAGCTCGGGGCCGAGCTCCTCGGCCTCGGCCAGCTCGCCGGCGATCTCGTCGAGCAGGAAGAGCTGGTCGACGAACCACGGGTCGATCCTGGTGGCCTCGAACACCTCCGCCGGGGTGGCGCCGGCCCGGATCGCCTGCATGACGGTGTTGATCCGGCCGTCGGTCGGGACGGCGGCCTTCGTGAGCAGCTCGTCCTTCTCGCCCACCGCACCGATCCAGGTGAACTGGGAGCCCTTCTTCTCCAGCGAGCGCAGCGCCTTGTTGAGCGCCTCGGGGAAGTTGCGGCCGAGCGCCATCGCCTCGCCGACCGACTTCATGGTGGTGGTCAGGGTGGCGTCCGCCGACGGGAACTTCTCGAAGGCGAAGCGCGGGACCTTGACGACCACGTAGTCGAGGGTCGGCTCGAAGGAGGCCGGGGTCTCCTCGGTGATGTCGTTGGGGATCTCGTCCAGGGTGTAGCCCACGGCCAGCTTGGCGGCGATCTTGGCGATCGGGAAGCCGGTGGCCTTGGACGCCAGCGCGGAGGAGCGGGAGACACGCGGGTTCATCTCGATGACGATGACCCTGCCGTCGACCGGGTTGACGGCGAACTGGATGTTGCAGCCGCCGGTGTCGACGCCGACCTCGCGGATGACGGCGATGCCGATGTCGCGCAGGATCTGGTACTCGCGGTCGGTGAGCGTCATCGCCGGGGCCACGGTGATCGAGTCACCGGTGTGCACGCCCATCGGGTCGAAGTTCTCGATGGAGCAGACGACCACGACGTTGTCGTTCCTGTCGCGCATCAGCTCCAGCTCGTACTCCTTCCAGCCGAGGATGGACTCCTCCAGGAGCACCTCGGTGGTCGGCGAGAGGGCCAGGCCCTGGCCGGCGATCCGGCGCAGGTCCTCCTCGTTGTGGGCGAAGCCGGAGCCGGCGCCGCCCATGGTGAAGGAGGGGCGGACGACGACCGGGTAGCCGCCGAGCGTCTCGACGCCCTCGAGGACGTCCTCCATGGAGTGGCAGATCACCGAGCGGGCGGACTCGCCGTAGCCGATCTTGGCGTTGACGGCCTCCACCACGCCCTTGAACAGGTCGCGGTCCTCGCCCTTGTTGATCGCCTCGACGTCGGCGCCGATCAGCTCGACGCCGTACTTCTCCAGCGTGCCCGCCTTGTGCAGCGAGATCGCGGCGTTGAGCGCGGTCTGGCCGCCCAGGGTCGGCAGCAGCGCGTCGGGGCGCTCCTTGGCGATGATCTTCTCGACGAACTCGGGGGTGATCGGCTCGACGTAGGTGGCGTCGGCGATCTCCGGGTCGGTCATGATCGTGGCCGGGTTGGAGTTCACCAGGACGACCCGCAGGCCCTCGGCCTTGAGGACGCGGCAGGCCTGGGTGCCGGAGTAGTCGAATTCCGCCGCCTGGCCGATGACGATCGGGCCGGACCCGATGACCAGGACGGACTTGATGTCAGTGCGCTTCGGCACGGTCAGCTCCCTGCGGTGGTACGGGTGTCTGCAGCGCCGGACACGCCGGACATGAGACTTACGAAGCGGTCGAACAGGTACGCGGCGTCGTGCGGGCCGGCGGCCGCTTCGGGGTGGTACTGCACGCTGAAGGCGGGCACGTCCAGGCACTGCAGGCCCTCGACCACGTCGTCGTTCAGGCAGACGTGGGAGACCTCGGCCCGGCCGTAGGGGGTGTCGCTCACCCGGTCCAGCGGCGCCTGCACGGCGAAGCCGTGGTTGTGCGCGGTGACCTCGACCTTGCCGGTGGTGCGGTCCTGCACGGGCTGGTTGATGCCCCGGTGGCCGTACTTGAGCTTGTAGGTGCCGAAGCCCAGGGCGCGGCCGAGGATCTGGTTGCCGAAGCAGATCCCGAAGAACGGGGTCCTGCGCTCCAGCACCCCCTGCGCCACGGCGACCTGGTGGTCGGCGGTGGCCGGGTCGCCCGGGCCGTTGGAGAAGAAGACGCCGTCCGGCTCGACGGAGTACAGCTCCTCCAGGGTGGAGCCGGCCGGGAAGACGTGCACCTCGATGCCGCGCTCGGCCATCCGGTGCGGGGTCATCCCCTTGATGCCGAGGTCCAGGGCGGCCACGGTGAACTTCTTCTCACCGATCGCCGGGACCACGTACTTCTCGGTGGTGGCGACCTCGGCGCACAGGTCGGCGCCCTTCATCTCGGGCGAGGCCTGCACCTTGGCCAGCATGGCGGCCTGGTCGGCCACCGCCGGACCGGAGAAGATGCCGACCCGCATCGCGCCGCGCTCGCGCAGGTGGCGGGTGAGCGCCCGGGTGTCGATGCCGCTGATGCCGACGACGCCCTGGGTGTTGAGCTCCTCGTCCAGCGAACGGAGCGAGCGCCAGTTGGAGGGGATCCGGGCGGGGTCGCGGACCACGTAGCCGGCGACCCAGATCCGCTTGGACTCGTCGTCCTCGTCGTTCCAGCCGGTGTTGCCGATCTGCGGGGCCGTCATCACGACCACCTGGCGGTGGTACGAGGGGTCGGTCAGGGTCTCCTGGTAGCCGGACATGCCGGTGTTGAAGACCGCCTCTCCGAAGGTCTCGCCGACCGCGCCGTAGGCCTGGCCGTGGAAGGTCCGGCCGTCCTCCAGGACGAGCACGGCAGGCACGCGCTCCCGCCTTTGGCGCTTGGTGGTGGGGGCAGCTGCGGTCATGAGGCGGCCTCTTCCGTGTTCTTCGTCTTCGTACGTGTCACAAGAGCGTCGATCGCCTGGATCCAGGCGGCGTGCTCGTCGGGGTGGTCGGCCCGGAAGCCGGAGTCCAGCGCGGTGCCCTGGTGGTCCCAGGTGACCACCAGCAGGCCGGCCGGGACGACCTTGCCCGCGATCCCGGAGTCGGTGCGGGCTCCGGTCAGCTGTGCGGCCGGGATCCACAGGTCCTCGTCGCCGGGGCGGCGGACCAGCAACCCCTGCTCGCTCAGGGCGAGTTGAGCCAGGCTGCGGGTACCGAGACCATGTGCGACCACCCGGTCCAGCCAGTTCCCGGCGGTGGTGCTGCCGTGGTAGCGACCCTCGGCCTTCAGGATCGCCGGGCCGATGTCCTCGGGTACCCCGGGCAGCGGCGGCAGGTCGGACTGGATGGTGCGGCGCCAGTTCCAGCCCTGCCGCATCAGCCAGTAGACCAGCGCGATCAGGATCAGCAGTCCGACCGTCCAGCCGATGTAGCCGGGCCAGTCGGTGACCCTGGCCTGCTGCTCGGCGAGCTCGGCGGTCATGCCAGGTCACCCTGTTCGGCCAGCTCGCCGGCCAGTACCGTGGCGACCCCGCGCAGGAAGGTCGCGTGCACCCGTCCCGGCAGCTCAAGGCCCCGGTAGGGGGTGTTGCGGCTGCGCGTGGCGAAGCTCTCGGCGTCCACGGTCCCACGGTACGCGGGATCGAAGAGCACCAGGTTGGCCGGCTCACCGACCGCGATCGGACGGCCGTGGCCGCTCAGGCGGCCGATCCGGGCCGGGCGGTGCGACATCCGGTCCGCGACGCCCTCCCAGTTCAGCAGGCCGGTGTCGACCATGGTCTGCTGGACCACCGAGAGCGCGGTCTCCAGGCCCACCATGCCCATCGCGGCGTGGGTCCAGGCGCAGTCCTTGTCGGCCGCGGGGTGCGGCGCGTGGTCGGTGGCGACCGCGTCGATAGTGCCGTCCGCGAGCGCGGCGCGCAGCGCGTGCACATCGGCCTCGGTGCGCAGCGGCGGGTTCACCTTGTACACCGGGTCGCCGGTGCGGGCCAGCTCGTCGGTGAGCAGCAGGTGGTGCGGCGTCACCTCGGCGGTGACGTCCCAGCCCTGGTCCTTGGCCCAGCGGACGATCTCCACCGAGCCGGCGGTGGACAGGTGGCAGACGTGCAGCCGGGCGCCGGTGTGTCCGGCCAGCAGCACGTCGCGGGCGATGATCGCCTCCTCGGCGACGGGCGGCCAGCCGGGCAGTCCGAGCTCGGCGGAGACGGTGCCCTCGTTCATCTGGGCACCCTCGGTGAGCCGGGGCTCCTGGGCGTGCTGGGCGACCACGCCGTCGATGGTCCTGACGTACTCCAGCGCCCGGCGCATCAGCGCGGCGTCGTCCACGCACTTGCCGTCGTCGGAGAAGACCCGGACCCCCGCGGCGGAGGCGTGCATGCCGGCCAGCTCGGCCAGCTCCTTGCCCTCCAGCCCGACGGTGACGGCACCGACCGGCTGCACGTCGCAGTAGCCGCTGGCCCTGCCCAGCTCCCAGACCTGCTCGACCACGGCGGCGGTGTCGGCGACCGGGCTGGTGTTGGCCATCGCGTGCACGGCGGTGTAGCCGCCCATCGCGGCGGCCCGGGTGCCGGTGAGGACGGTCTCGGCCTCCTCCTTGCCCGGCTGGCGCAGATGGGTGTGCAGGTCCACCAGGCCGGGCAGCAGGACCAGGCCGTGCGCGTCGATGTCGATGTCGGCCTCGGCCTCCAGGCCGGCGCCGATCTGCCGGATGACACCGTCCACGATGAGGACGTCCTGCGGGGAGCCGCCGAGGATCTTGGCGTTGCGAATGAGATAGCTGCTCACTGAGCGGCCTCCGGGGAGTTGGTGCGGGGCGGTACGGCGGCGCGGGGGGTGTGGCTGCGGGTGTCGCGCATCACCCGTTCACTCCCCGGCGAGGGCCTGGGTGGAGCGCGCGGAGTAGTCGCGGTCGCCGACCAGGACGGCGTCCCGGCCGTCCACCTCGGCCAGCCGCACCTGGACGGCCTCGCGCAGGGAGGTCGGCAGGTTCTTGCCCACGTAGTCGGCCCGGATCGGCAGCTCGCGGTGGCCCCGGTCGACCAGGACGGCGAGCTGGACGGCGCGCGGGCGGCCGATGTCGCTGAGCGCGTCGAGCGCGGCGCGGATGGTGCGGCCGGAGAAGAGCACGTCGTCGACCAGGACGACCAGCTTGCCCTCGATGCCGTCGGAGGGGATCTCGGTGTGCTCGGCGGCGCGGGCCGGCTTCAGCCGGAGGTCGTCCCGGTACATGGTGATGTCCAGGGTGCCGATCGGGATCTCGCGGCCGGTGATCTGGGTGAGCTTGGCGCCCAGGCGCCGGGCCAGGTGGACCCCTCGGGTGTGGATGCCGAGCAGGACGACATCCTCCGCGCCCTTGGCGCGCTCCACGATCTCGTGGGCGATCCGGGTGATCACCCGGGCGATGTCGGTGGCGTCCAGCACCTGGTGCGGCGGACGCGTTGCGTCAATGCGTGTGGTCATGCCGAAGCCGACCTCCTTCCCCGCCTCACGGGACGGGCTTTAAAGGACGTCTGAAAGTGCCCCGGGCGCACCCAGAGCTTCCAGCCATCCTAACAGTCCGTTCCCGCCCGCCCGACGCACGGCGGCCCGCGCCCCGCCGCCCGCGGCCCGACACGGTCGGACGCATACGGTTGACATCGGGCATCCGCACTATTCGCACGACTGCCCCATTCGGCTTGACGCAACTACCTCACTCTACGTAACCTCACAGTGAGTTACGAGACGATCGACGCCCCCACCGGTGGAATGGTCGGGTGAGCGGTCACCCACCCGCGATCCTCCTCGTGGCTCACCACTCAACGCGAAAACTCGTCCGGGGAGACCAATGTCCAGCGACTACGCGAAGCAGCTCGGAGCCAAGCTCCGGGCGATCCGCACACAGCAGGGGCTCTCCCTGCACGGCGTCGAGGAGAAGTCCCAGGGGCGCTGGAAGGCGGTCGTGGTCGGCTCCTACGAGCGCGGCGACCGTGCGGTGACGGTGCAGCGCCTCGCCGAGCTGGCCGAGTTCTACGGCGTCCCGGTGCAGGAGCTGCTCCCCGGCGGCACCCCGGGTGGCGCCGCCGAGCCGCCGCCGCGCCTGGTGCTCGACCTGGAGAGACTGACCCAGGTGCCCTCCGAGAAGGCCGGTCCGCTGCAGCGCTACGCCGCCACCATCCAGAGCCAGCGCGGCGACTACAACGGCAAGGTGCTCTCGATCCGCCAGGACGACCTGCGCACCCTGGCCGTGATCTACGACCAGTCGCCGTCCATCCTCACCGAGCAGCTGATCAGCTGGGGCGTGCTCAACCCGGACGCGCGGCGCGCGGTCCGCGAGGACGACGCCAGCTGAGCCGGTCCTGCAGAAACGTCACGGCGGTGTCGGCCCGGTCAGCTGATCGGGCCGACACCGCCGTGGTGTTTCAACCGCCGTGGTGTTTCAACCGCCGTGGTGTTCCAACCACCGTGGGGTGTTTCAGCAGACCGACCCGAGGCTGAAACCGGGCCGCGCCGTGATCTCCCCGAGGTTCAGGCTCGCCGGCGCCCAGCCGAACCCCGTGCTCTGCCAGGCCCATGCCACCTGCCGGTACTCACCGCAGCCGGCCGCACCGCCCTGCGAGCCGTGCAGCACCGCCACGCCCGGCAGTTCGAGCGCCAGCCCGGCGCAGAACACCGCGCAGACCAGCTCGAGGTCCTCGTCGTTGAGCCGGACCGCCCCGTCCTCCCAGTGCAGGATCCGGGCGTCCGCCGTGAGCCGCCCCTCGGGCGCCTCCACCACGCAGCGGAACTCGTACGCGCCGCAGCCCGCCCCGACCAGCATCCGCCGGAACAGCTCACCGCCCTGCCGGAAGGCCGACCGCACCCTCGGGTCCGCGCTCTCCTGCTCGTTCCCGGGGCCGCCGGCCACAGTGCCGGAGAGGTTCCGGTCCAGCAGCAGCCCGATGTGGCGCAGCGTCAGGCCGTTGTCCCTGGCCCGGACCAGTCGCGGGAGGAAGTCACCGGTCAGCTCCTCACCCTGGTACGGCAGCAGCTGGGCACGGAGCGAGGGGTTGCGCAGATACCGGTCGCGGGCGGCGGGGTCGGCCGGGTCGAGGCGGTGCAGCAGGCAGAAGTCGGCGTAGTCGCCGGGATGGAACATCCTGGCCCGCACCCGGCCGAAGGCCTGCCGGGCCTCGCGCAGCAGCACGGCGGTGTCCAGCAGGTAGCCGTCGAAGTCGGCGGCCCCGGTCAGCCCCCAGGGGCGGGCGCGCTCGAAGTCGGCCTGGCTGGTGAGGATGCCGGCGACGAAGTCCTGCCCGCCGCGGCGGCGGGACTGCGCCTGAGTCCTGTCCCGGCCCTGCGCACCGACCGTGCAGCGGAAGGTCCGGGGGGTGTGGCTGTTCCGCGACATCTGGTGCTCCTGTGGCCGGGGAGTGGCGGCGGGCTGCCGCCCGGTCCTCTTCCTCCCCATCCCCGTGAGCCACACACGTACGCCGTGTCACAGCTCAGTAACCACCCGTGAGTCATCCGCGAAACCACTCGATCGGTCGGGAAATGCCCAGGGCTCCGGGTCCTCGGGAGCGGCCGGGCGCGGGCTGCGAGCGGCCGGGCGCGGTCACGGTCGCGGGCGGCCCCCACGGCGTGCACGGCTCGCGCCCCGCTCCCCGGGACGGCGCGGGCACCCGGTGGCCGGGGTTGCCCGCGCCCCTGGGCGCTATCGCGGTACGCGGGCGAGCTGCCGGGACTGGGCGACCAGCCGGCCGGACTCGTCCCAGACCTCGGCATCCTCCTCGAAGTAGCCGCCGGCCAGGTTGCGGGTGGCGTGGACGACCCGCAGCCAGCCCGGGACCGGCCTGGCCCGCAGATGGACCGTCAGCTCGATGGTCGGCGCCCAGCCCGGCATGCCGAGGTCGAAGGTGACCGGGGGGAGGGCGTCGGCGACCAGCAGCAGCATCAGCGGGTCGGGCTCGCGGCCGTCGGCCAGCTTGAACCAGCCCTGGATGCGGCCGTTTCCGGACGGCTGCCCGACCGCCCAGCCGACCGTCGCCGGGTCGAGCCGCAGGTCGAACCGCTCCAGCAGGGCGGCCTGCGCGATCATCTCCTTGGGCGCGTCCGCGACGCTGACGCACTGCTCGGGCGGCGGCAGCTGCGGCGGGGTGGCGCTGGTGCGGACCTCGTCCTCGCCGGCCGACAGGTCGCCGTGGCTGGCGAGGACTCTCAGCCGCTCCTGGCCGTTCTGGCTGAGCGAGGCGGTGCCGGTGGAGAGGCTGCGGCCGCGGCGGACCAGCTCGGTGCGGACGTCGACCGGTCCGGGGGTCGCGGCGGAGAGGTAGTAGCCGCTGATCGAGATCGGGTCGGCGTGCGAGCCGTCCTCGCCGTGGAGCAGCGAGAGCGCGTGCCCGGCGACCGCCAGCTGCAGACCGCCGTTGATGCCGCCGCCGATCTGCCAGCCCCGGTCGAACTCGCCGTCGTAGTGGCCCGGCTCCCCCGGACGCGGGGTCAGCGCGATGCCCCGGTCGAACTCGCTGCGGATCGCGGTGGTCATGGGTGGTACGCCCTTCGCTGGTGCAAAGTTACCGGTCGGTAGCCAACATACGCCACCACCCCCGGGCATGCGAAGGCCCGCCGGACACGGAATCCGGCGGGCCTTCGGGCGCGATGATCGGGTCAGCTGCGACGGATCGTCGGCTTGAGCTCCATGAAGCGGGCGAGCAGACCGTTGACGAACGCCGGGGACTCGTCCGTGGAGAACTCCTTGGCGATCTCGACCGCCTCGTCCAGGACGACCGCGTCCGGGACGCCGTCCTCCCAGATCAGCTCGTACGCGCCGAGCCGCAGCACATTGCGGTCCACGATCGGCATCCGGTCGAGCGTCCAGCCCACCGCGTACTGCGAGATCAGCTCGTCGATCCGGCGGGCGTGCCGGACGTACCCCTCGATGAGCTCCATGGTGTACTCGCCGACCTGCGGGGTGCCTTCGTCAGGCTTCGGCTCGCGGGCGCGGCCGACCCAGTCGGCGAGCACCTGCTGCGGGTCGACACCGCGGTGGTCCGCCTCGAAAAGGATCTGGAACGCCCTGGTACGGGCCTTGGTGCGGGCAGATGACACGATTACTTGACCCGACCGAGGTAGCTGCCGTCGCGGGTGTCGACCTTGACCTTCTCACCGGTGGTGACGAAGAGCGGGACCTGGATCTCGGCACCGGTCTCCAGGGTGGCCGGCTTGGTGCCACCGGTGGAGCGGTCGCCCTGGACGCCCGGCTCGGTCTCGGCGATGACCAGCTCGACGGCGGCGGGGAGCTCGACGTACAGCGGCTTGCCCTCGTGCTGCGCGACCAGGGCGTCGAAGCCCTCGAGCAGGTACTTGGCGGAGTCGCCGACCACGCCCGGCTCGATCGGGAGCTGGTCGTAGGTGTCCATGTCCATGAACACGAAGTTCTCGCCGTCCTTGTACGAGAACTGCATGGTGCGCTTGTCGACGTTGGCGGTCTCGACCTTGACGCCGGCGTTGAAGGTCTTGTCGACGACCTTGCCGGTCAGGACCTCCTTGAGCTTGGTACGCACGAAGGCCGGGCCCTTGCCGGGCTTCACGTGCTGGAACTCGACGACGGACCACAGCTTGCCGTCCAGGTTGAGGACCATGCCGTTCTTGAGATCGTTCGTGGAAGCCACGGGCGCACTTACTCCTGATATAGCTGTCAAGGAACCAAGGTGGGCGCGCGTCCCGCGGTCAGGGCGGCTAAGCCGTGGCCTACAGGGCGAGGAGCTCCTTGGTTGTGATGGTGAGCAGCTCGGGCCCGCCCTCTTCGAGGGGGCGTACGACGAGCGTGTCCTCGATCCGGACCCCGCCCTTGCCCGGGATGTGAACCCCTGGGCCGACGGTTACCGGTACGCGGTTGTCCAGTTTACCCATGTCGGTGGGACCGAGACGCGGTGCCTCCCGGATCTCCAGGCCGATGCCGTGTCCGACCGGACGCGGAGAGCGTTCGGTGTGGCCGGCCGCCTGCAGGAGCTCGCGCGCCGCCTGGTCGGGCACGTGCTGCGCGACTCCCGGGCCGAGCGCCTCCCGGCCGGCCCGCTGGGCCCGGAAGACCAGCCGGTGCAGCTCCACCTGCCAGGGCGCGGGGGCGGCGCCGATCACGAAGGTGCGGGCGGTGGAGACCCCGTACCCCCGGTACTGGGCGCCGAGGACGACGGTGAGGAAGTCGCCCTCCTCGACCCGGCGGTCGGTGGGCTGGTGGGCCTCCATGCCGGAGTGGGTGCCGGTGCCGACGGAGACCGGGAAGGCGGCCCGGTCGGCGCCGTGGTCGATCATGCGGCGTTCCAGTTCCATCGCCAGGTGCCGTTCGGTGCGGCCGACCAGGATGGACTCCAGCAGTTCGCCCAGCGCCTGGTCGGCGATCTCGGCGGCGATCCGGAGGTCGGCGATCTCGCGCTCGTCCTTGACCACCCGCAGCCGCTCGACGGCCCGGCCGAGGTCGGTCAGCCGGGCGTCGGCCAGCAGCTCGGTGACGCTGTGGTGGCGACTGACCGTGAGGTCGTGCTCCTCCACCCCGACGTCCCGCACCCGCAGCCGGCCCGCCGCCTCGGCGGCGGCCAGCACGGTGTCGGTCTCCCTCGGGACGGTCAGCCGGGGGATGTCCTCGCCGAACGGGTGCTCACCGGTGTCGTCCGGCGGCAGGTCGTCGGGCACCGCGAGCAGCACACGCTCGCGGGTGAGCAGCAGGCTCGCGCCACAGGGCGGACAGCCCGTGAGGTAGCGGACGTTCGCGGAGCGGGTGACCAGCGCCGCGTCGACCCCCGAGGCGCTGCAGTGCTCCCTCAGCCGCTCCCGCCGGGCCGCGTACGCATCAGACATGAACCGAGCCTACGGAGCCGGACCGGCGGCCGCCCGTTCAGCGGGCCGACGGGCGGACGGCGTGACCGGATCGGGTGGCGGCCCGGGCCCGGCGCGGCATCGCCGCGATGACGGGGAGGAGAAGGTCGCAGCGGCCCAGGGGGGAACGCACTGGCGGCGGACTTCCCCATCAGCCGCAGCTCTCACTTTATGCCCGATATGTACCTTGTATCCTTCTGTTGTCGGCTGACAACGGAATCCCCGCACCGCAGCGAGGGAGGCGACGATGGCAGCAGTGGCACCCGACCGGCGCAGTCCGGAGAGGCGGGGACGGCTGTCCCGCCCCCTGGTGCTCTCCGCGGCCGTCGCGCTGGTGGACCAGGAGGGGCTGACCGCGCTCACCATGCGCCGGCTGGCCGCCGACCTGGGGGTGGAGTCGATGGCCATCTACCGCTACACCCCGGGCAAGGAAGCCCTGCTGGACGGCTTGGTCGAGGCGTTCTTCGTCGAGGTGAACACCCGGCTGCGGAGCTCGGCCGAGGCCACCGGCGGGGACGGGCCCGAGCGGGCCTGGCGCGCCGAGCTGCGCCGGATCGCCGCCGCCGTCGCCTCGGTGGCACATGCCCACCCGGCGATCCTGCCGCTGGTGGCCACCCGCCCGCTGAGCATCCCGATGGCCCGCCGCCCCGCACCGGTGCTCCAGCTCACCGAGCACCTCCTCGCCGTACTCGAACGGGCCGGCTTCGACCACGCCACCTCGCTGGTGATCTACCGGATGTTCGTGGCCTGGAGCCTCGGCTGCCTGCTGGTCGACAAGCGCCAGGTGATCGACAACCCCGACGAGCCGGACCCGGTGCTGCGCCTGGGCCTGCACCGGCTGCCCGCCGACCAGTACCCGAGACTGCGCGCCATGGTTCCGCTGCTGGCGGAGTACGACGACCAGGAGGAGCTGCTGACCGGGCTGGACAGCCTGCTGAGCCGGATGCCCGATGCTCCCCTTGACTCGTTCTACGGCGGAAGAGCACGCTGAAAATACGACGTAAACATAGGAGTTATCCCCCACGCGCGGCGTCGTCGGCCTCCGAGGAGGGCACCGCGACGGCGCCCCGGAAGAGGTCGCCATGTCCGATCGCGACACGATACTCCGGGTCCGCGTGACCGCCACGGACCCCGCGACCCTGCACACCCTCCTCCGCGAGAAGCGGCCCGACGTCGGCGGACGTCCGCACCGCGGCGCCGACCAGAGCATCAGCATCGAGGCGTACGTCTCCCCGGAAGAGGCCGAGGCCCTCGAGCGCGACGGTGTGACGGTCCGGGTGCTCGAAGACGCCACCGCCACCGGACGCGCCCGCCAGGCGGAGGTCGGGCAGGGCAACCGGTACGCCGCCAGGGGTCAGGTCCCCCGCGGGCTGGGCCTGAAGCTGCAGGACTGACCCCCCAGGAGGCCGAGATGTCGTACCTGAACACCACCGAGGTCGACGCCGCGGTGGTCAACCTCTCCACCGCCTACCCATCGCTCTGCCAACTCGTCACCCTCCCCGAGCCGTCGGTCGAGGGGATCACCTGCCACGCCCTGCGCATCGGCTCCGCCCCGGCCGGCACCCGGGACTGCGCCGTCCTCATCGGCGGTGTGCACGCCCGCGAATGGGGCAGCTGCGAGATCCTGGTCCACCTCGCCGCCGACCTGCTGGAGGCCTACCAGAGCGGTACGGGCCTCGGCTACGGCGCCGCGAGCTTCGGCTCCGCGCAGGTGCGGACCGTCGTGGACGGCATGGACCTGGTCGTCTTCCCGCTGGTCAACCCGGACGGGCGCCACTACAGCCAGACCGTCGACGCGATGTGGCGCAAGAACCGCAACCCCGCCTACTCGGGCGGCAGTTCAGCCTGCGTCGGGGTCGACATCAACCGCAACTACGACTTCCTCTTCGACTTCACCACCGCGTTCGCCCCGGGCTCGGGCGTCCAGGTCTCCGCCGACCCGTGCGACTACCAGGTGTTCCACGGGCCCGCGGCCTTCTCCGAACCCGAGACCCGCAACGTCCGCCGCCTGCTGGACTCCTGTCCGAGCACCCGGTGGTTCGTCGATGTGCACAGTTACTCCGAGGACATGCTCTACGTCTGGGGCGACGACCAGGACCAGTCCACCGACCAGGCCATGACCTTCCAGAACCCCGCCTTCGACGGGCAGCGCGGGATCGCGGGCGACGCCTACGGCGAGTTCATCGCCAAGGACGACTTCGACACCTCGGTCCTGCTCGCCCAGCAGTTCTGCCAGGGCGTGCAGGGCGTCCGCGGCACCGTGTACACCCCCAAGGCCGGCTACGACCTCTACCCGACCAGCGGCACCAGCGACGACTACGCCTTCTCCCGGCACCTGGTCACCCCCTCGCAGGGCAAGATCTACGCCTACACCGTCGAGTGGGGCACCGAGTTCCAACCGACCTGGACCGAGATGGCGGAGATCATCAAGGACGTCGACGCCGGGCTGCTTCAGTTCTGCCTGGCGGCCCTGAAGCGGTGACGGCCCCAACCCGCCGGGCGGCGGCCCCGGTTGACCGCGGAGGTCTCCCGGGCCGCCGCCCCGCCGGGCCGGCGGTGGCTCAGCCGCCGTTCACCGGCCAGCCGTCGTGGGTGGTGACGGTGCGCGCGTACCGGCCGTCGGGGCCGGTGGCCTGGTAGCTCTCGGTGGAGTCCGCGGTCCGGACGGTGGCGTCGCCGCTGTGGCGGTGGGCGCTCGGGGCCAGCGTGTGGTCCACACTCGCGCGGGCGGTGACATGGGCGCCGGTGGCGGTGGTGTCGGTGCGGTGGTAGCCGAGCTCCATGGCGACGCGCTGGTCGGAGTTGCCGGCGGAGTCCGAGGTGCTGCGGTAGGTCACGTCCAGCGGCTCGCCCTCGTGGACGGTGCGCACGCGGTGCGGGCCGCCGCCCCAGCTGGAGGTGGTCCGGGTCAGGTCGGCGTCGTTGTGCAGCACCAGGTCGTTGCCCTGCTCGCCCAGCTGCTGCCCGGACCGGAAGCCGAGGTCGTCGCGGACCTCGGTGGTGATCCGGCCGTGCGAGGTCTGCACCCACCCCCGGGCGAGGTCGTGGCGGCTCGCGGTGACCTGCCAGGCGCCGCTGCCGCCGCCCTGGTCGTCCAGGGTGGTGGTGACGGCGGCCTCGGGGGCGACCCGGTACTCGGTCAGCGCACCGCTGGTACGGGCGCTGCCGTGGTCCACCGTGGCGAACAGGTTGACCTGCCCGGTCCAGGCGTCGTTGCTCTGCTTCTCGGACTGGTTCACCGTGATCGAGACCGAGTGCGGGCGGCCGTCGAGCAGCAGGCCGACGTACGGGGTGAGGTCCACCTGGTAGGCGGGCAGGTCGAAGGCGAAGATGCCGGGGATCGGCCGCCAGAGCAGCGGTTCCCAGCCGCCGGTGTAGATCACCGGGTACGGCCAGACCGTCCCGGCGACCCGGCCGTCCACGGCGAGCCTCAGCTCACGGAACGGGCCCTTGCCGCAGTAGCCGAGTCCGGGGTTCTTGGCCACGAAGTCGTCCGGCGCGGCGGCATAGGCGAACTCCTCGCAGGCGCCGCCTCCCCTGGCGTACACCTCGGCGGTGAGACGCTCCAGGTTGGCCGGGAAGACCAGGTTCCCGGCGGCGGTCGGTGCGGCCTGGGTGAGGCTGAAGCCGCCGGTGGTGAGCACCCGGTCGGCCTGCTCCGGGGCGGGCCAGGCGGTGTCAGCGGTGTAGTAGGTGACGGTGGCCGAAATGGTGAAGACGCCGGTGTAGGTGGCGTCGACGACGTTGGCCAGGTCGAACTCGAAGGGCTGCGGGGTGGTCAGCAGCGGTGCGTAGCGGGTGAGGTCGTGCTCGACCCGCCACTGGATGCCGTCCGGTGAGGGCTCGGGGGTCGAGGACATCATCACCTCGACGCCGCCCACCCGGACGGTGAAGAGCCGGTCGAACTGGCGGCCGGCCACCTGCCCGTGCAGGTCGAGCACCACCTTCGACCAGGGGCCGGCGCAGTCGGCGGGCGGGGTGAGCTGTCCGACGTACGGGGTGTCCGGCGGGTTGCCGTACCCGTTCCGGAACTGCCGCTCGTGCATCACCTCGACCGCGCAGGACTTGGTGGTGGGCCGCTTCAGCGGCTGGGTGACGGTGAACGGGTCGTGGTAGCCGCTGCCGAAGTCGGCGTGCGCCGGGGCACCGGCCACCAGGGTGCCGACCAGGGAGAGCAGCGCGGCGAGCAGCAGCCGGGCGGCTCGACGGGGTATTCGGAGTGCGGAGTGCGCTGACAATGCCCTCGACCTCGCTTCTCACCGCCGGGGCAGCCGACGGGTGCTGAGGGCCCGTCACCGTGAGCGGGCCACCGGGCATCCTTCAGCCGGTGAGTTGGACCTGTCAAGGGTTCGGTGGAGCCCCGCGCGCGACACTCTGCCGCGCGCCCCCGCCTTGCAACGGTTCACCGTTCATTGGGGCCTCCAACATCTAATTCCGTGGGGAAGTCCAACGTTTCAACGATAGGATTCGGCGCATGAACGACCCCGCGCTCAGACGCCTGCACACCCTGCCGAGCTGGCTGCTCGGCCGCGCCGCCGCCCTCGGCCACCGACTGATGGCGGACCGCCTCGCCGAGGCCGAACTGCGGTGGCCGCACCATGCGGTGCTGTGCGCGGTGGCCGAGTACCAGCCGGTGGCTCAGGCCGAACTGGCCCGGACCGTGAAGATAGACCCCAAGGACATGGTCACCGTCCTCAACGAGCTGCAGGGGCGCCGACTCGTCACCCGTACCCGGGACCCCAAGGACGCCCGGCGGAACCTGATCACCCTCTCCCCCGCCGGACGCGAAGTGCTCCACCGCACGGAGGCCCTCGGCGAGCAGGCCAACGCCGAACTCGTCGCTCCGCTCAGCCAGGCCGAGCGCGAACAGCTCAACGCCCTGCTCCTGCGCGTCATCTGCGACCGCTGACGCCGTCGAAGCCCCGCGGCCCCGGCCGGTCAACCGGCTGCGTGGCCACCTCTCCGGCTCCGTGACGGCCCCCATCGGACCGCACCCGCTCCCCCGGCCCGGCCGGGTTGCGATCGAAGGCCGGGCAGCTCACTTCCGCCCGCCCGCGGTCAGCGCTGCTGGCAGGAGGGGCACCAGAAGAGGTTGCGGGCGGCGTGCGTCTCGGTGCGGACCTCGGTGCCGCAGACCAGGCAGGGCATCGCGGCCCTGCGGTAGACGTAGACCTCACCGCCGTGGTCGTCCACCCTGGGCGGGCGCCCCATCGCCTCGGGCGTGTGCTCCGGCCGGACGGTGTCGATCCGGCCCGCGCCGACGCCCTCCCGCATCAGGGCGACCAGGTCGGCCCAGATGGCGTCCCACTCGCCGCGGGCGAGCTCACGCCCGGGCCGGTGCGGAGCGATTCCGAGCCGGAACAGCACCTCGGCGCGGTAGACGTTGCCGACGCCCGCGAGCACCTTCTGGTCCATCAGCAGCGCGGCTATCGTCGTACCGCTGCGGGAGATCCGGTCCCAGGCGGCGTCCGGGTCGGCGTCCTGGCGCAGCGGGTCGGGACCGAGGCGCCGGTGGACGGCGGCCTTCTCGGCCGGGGTGCGCAGTTCGCAGGTGTTGGGGCCGCGCAGGTCGGCATACGCGTCGTCGTTCTCCAGCCGCAGCCGGACCAGGCCGACGGGGGCCGGCGCCGGACCGGTGCCGAAGGTGAAACCGCCGTACAGACCGAGGTGGATGTGCAGCCAGGCGCCCTCCTCGAAGCCGAGGAACAGGTGCTTGCCGTGTGCCTCCGCCGCCGCCAGGATCTGCCCGTCGATCAGCTTCGCGCCGTCGGCGAACCGGCCCTGCGGACTGGACACCCTGGCCGGACGCCGCCCGAACGCCCTGGCGTTCTCACTGGCGAGGCGGTGGATGATGTGGCCTTCTGGCACGGGCGGCAGCTCCCCCGGTCGGTCCGTTGCAACCCTCCAATCATCGCAGTCGGCACCGACAACCCGATCGCCCCGGCCCGGCAGCGTCCCGGGGAGGAACCGCGCGGCCGGTCACGCACCGGCCTCCGCCGTCGCCGGGTACGGGGACCGCCGGCTCAGCGCGGGTTGAGGTGGTTGACGACCACCCGGTCCAGCGCGGCGGCCGTTTCGGAGACGTCCAGTTGGGAGTTGTCGATGATCGGCAGGCCGGAGTTGTACCAGCCGGCCATCCGGCCGTGGATCCTGGCCACCTCGTCGTCGCTCAGCCGCCGGTTGCCGCTGCGCCGGGCGTTGCGCGCCAGCACGGAGTCGAGCCCGGGCAGCAGCACGACCGGGATCATCCCCGGCCCGATGTGCCGCCGCCAGCCGCCCAGGCCGATGGCCGGCCGGTCGGGGAAGACGGCGTCGTCGATGATGCAGGAGATGCCGTTGGCCAGGTAGTTGCGGCAGGCGAACCCGCAGGTGCGGCGGGCCAGCCGGTACTGGGCCTCGGAGGCGTTGTTCCAGCCGGACTGCGGGTTGGCGAAGCCGGACTGCACCCACTCCCGCACGTCGTCCAGGCTGATGTGCGCGGTCGGGGTCGGCCGCCGCTCCGCCCACTGCCTGGCCACGGTGGTCTTGCCCGCGCCGGCGGGACCGATCAGCAGCACGGCGATCGGCCCGGTGGCGGCGTGCAGCGGCGGGGGCGACGGCAGCTGCACGGGGGCGCCGTGCGGCAGGGTGAAGTGCCCGGTGGCCCCGCCCGGTGACACCGCGGTCAGCGGCACCGTCGAACGCGGGACGTACGGCTGCGCCGGGGGCTGGGCCTGCGGCGGCGGGTAGGGCTGCGGGTAGGCGGGAGGCTGCTGGGGGGGAGCGGCGGGCGGGTACGGCTGACGCCCGCCCGTCGGCTCGTTCGGGTGGACGTTGGGCGGTGCCGACGGTCGCGGCGGCACCGGTCCTCCCCCTGCGTACTGCGTCACTGACACCTCCCAAGCGGCGACACTACACGTCGGCCCGGCGGCGGGCACAGTCCGCCGCCGGGCCGGTGAGCTGGTGATCAGCCGCAGGTCAGCCGCCGATCGGCAGCGTGTGAGCCGCCGTTGACCGGGTGTCAGCGGGTGGTGAGCTGCTCGGCGATGGCGCGCAGCGCCAGCTCGTACGAGCCGAGGCCGAAGCCCGCGATGGTGCCGGAGGCGACCGCGGCGATCACCGAGGTGTGCCGGAACTCCTCGCGCGCGTACGGGTTGGAGATGTGCACCTCGATCAGCGGGGCGGTCCGCTGGGCGGCGGCGTCCCGCATCGCGTACGAATAGTGCGTGAACGCACCGGGGTTGATCACCACGGGCGTGCCCTCGTCCGCGGCCTGGTGCAGCCATTCGACCATCACCTGCTCGGAGTTGGTCTCCCGCACCTCGACCTCGAAGCCGAACTCCTTGCCGAGCGCGGTGCAGCGCTCGACCAGTCCGGAGTACGAGGTGGCGCCGTACACGTCCGGCTCGCGGCTGCCCAACCGCCCCAGGTTGGGGCCGTTCAGCACGATCACCCGGGTCACTTCGACACCTCTCCGTAGGCGGCGACCAGCAGGGACGGGTCCGGGCCCTCCAGGATGGAGGTCCTGCCGAGACCGTCCAGGACGACGAAGCGCAGCAGGTCGCCGCGCGACTTCTTGTCGATCTTCATGGCGTCCAGCAGCTTCGGCCAGGCGTCGGCCCGGTAGGTCAGCGGCAGGCCGACCGAGGCCAGCACCGTGCGGTGGCGGTCGGCCGTGGCGTCGTCCAACCGCCCGGCCAGGCGGCCGAGTTCGGCGGCGAAGACCATACCGATGGAGATCGCCGCGCCGTGCCGCCACTTGTAGCGCTCGTTGCGCTCGATGGCGTGGCCCAGCGTGTGGCCGTAGTTGAGGATCTCCCGGCGGCCGGCCTCCTTGAGATCGCCGGAGACCACGTCGGCCTTGACCTGGATGGCCCGCCGGATCAGCTCCAGGGTGTGCGGCCCGTCGGGGGTGGTGGCGCCCTGCGGGTCGGCCTCGATCAGGTCCAGGATGACCGGGTCGGCGATGAAACCGGCCTTGATCACCTCGGCCAGGCCGGAGACGTAGTCGTGCCTGGGCACGGTCTCCAGGGTCGCCAGGTCGGCCAGCACTCCGACCGGCGGGTGGAAGGCGCCGACCATGTTCTTGCCCTCGGCGATGTTGATGCCGGTCTTGCCGCCGACCGCCGCGTCCACCATGCCGAGCAGCGTGGTGGGCATGGAGATCCAGCGCACCCCGCGCAGCCAGGTGGCCGCGACGAAGCCCGCCAGGTCCGTGGTGGCGCCGCCGCCGAGGCCGATGATCACGTCGCTGCGGGTGAACCCGGTCTGCCCGAGTACCGACCAGCAGTACGCGGCGACCTCGGCGCTCTTGGCGTCCTCGGCGTTGGGCACCTGGAGGACGATGGCCTCGTAGCCCTCGCCGAGCAGGTCCTCGCGGATCACGTCGGCGGTCGCGGTCAGCGCCTCCGGGTGGATGACCGCCACCCGCTTCGCCTGCTTTCCGATCAGCCTGCCGAGCTCACCGAGCAGTTGACGGCCGATCAGCACATCGTACGGATCGTGGCCTGCGCTGCCACCGACATGAATGGTGACGGTGTCCGTCATGAGTTCTTCAGCTCCAGTGCTTCGATTACGGCGTCGGCGACCTGCTCCGGGGTGCGCCCCTCGGTGTCCACCACGGCGGTGGCCACCTCCAGGTACAGCGGGCGGCGGGCCTCCATCAGCTCGCGCCAGCGGGCGCGCGGGTTGACGGCGAGCAGCGGGCGCGGCGCGTCCAGGCCGACCCGCTTCACGGCGTCGCCGAGGGCGACCTCCAGGAAGACCACCGGCAGCGCAGCCAGCAGCGCCCGGGTGGCCTCGGCCATCACCGCGCCGCCGCCGAGTGCCAGCACGCCGTCGTGGGTCTCGGTGGCCGCACGGACGGCCCGCACCTCCAGTTCGCGGAAGTGCGGCTCGCCCTCGTCGACGAAGATGTCCGGGATCGGCTTGCCCGCCACCCGCTCGATGTCGGCGTCGGTGTCACGGAAGGCGACCCCGAGCCGCTCGGCGAGCAGGCGGCCCACCGTGCTCTTGCCGGACCCGGGCGGCCCGACCAGCACGACCACGGGCGAACCGCTCCCGGCCGCGGCCTCGACCGGCCGGTGGCTCCGCCCGGCGTCCCGCTGACCGATTCCCTCGCTCATCAGCGGATGATCAGGTGGTCGAGGTAGCCCTGCACGTTGCGGCGGGTCTCGGTGACGTTGTCCCCGCCGAACTTCTCGTTCACCGCGTCGGCGAGCACCAGCGCGACCATCGCCTCGGCGACGATGCCGGCGGCCGGGACCGCGCAGACGTCCGAGCGCTGGTGGTGCGCCTTGGCGGGCTCCCCGGTGCGGACGTCCAGGGTCTGCAGGGCGCGCGGGACGGTGGCGATGGGCTTCATCGCGGCACGCACCCGCAGCAGCTCGCCGGTGGACAGACCGCCCTCGGTGCCGCCGGAGCGGCCGGAGGTGCGCCGGACGCCCTCGGCGGTCGAGACGATCTCGTCGTGCGCCTTGGAGCCGGGGATCCGGGCCAGCTCGAAGCCGTCGCCGACCTCGACACCCTTGATCGCCTGGATGCCCATCAGCGCGGCCGCCAGCCGGGCGTCCAGTCGGCGGTCCCAGTGCACGTGCGAGCCCAGTCCCACCGGCACGCCGTACGCCAGCACCTCGACCACGCCGCCCAGGGTGTCGCCGTCCTTGTGCGCCTGGTCGATCTCGGCGACCATCGCGGCGGAGGCCTCCGGGTCCAGGCAGCGCACCGGGTCGGCGTCCAGCCTGGCCTCGTCCGAGGGCTTGGGGAGCAGCCCGGCCGGAGCCTTGGCGGCGGCCAGCTCGACCACGTGCGAGACGATCTCGATACCGCAGGTCTCCCTGAGGTAGGAGCGGGCGACGGCACCGAGGGCGACCCGGGCGGCCGTCTCCCGGGCGGAGGCGCGCTCCAGGATCGGACGGGCCTCGTCGATCGAGTACTTCTGCATCCCGGCCAGGTCGGCGTGGCCGGGACGGGGCCGGGTGAGCGCCTCGTTGCGGGCCAGGCCGTCCAGCACCTCGGGGTCGACCGGGTCGGCCGACATCACCTGCTCCCACTTGGGCCACTCGGTGTTGCCCACCATGACCGCCACCGGGCTGCCCATGGTGAGGCCGTGCCGGACGCCACCGAGGAAGGTGACCTCGTCCTGCTCGAACTTCATCCGGGCCCCACGGCCATAGCCGAGCCGCCGACGGGCCAGTGCGTCGGCCACCATCCCGGTGGTCACCGGCACACCGGCCGGCAGGCCCTCCAGCGTCGCGACCAGTGCGGGGCCGTGCGACTCCCCCGCCGTCAGCCAGCGCAACGTACCCAACGGAGCTCCTTCGTCAGCGGCCCGGCCCGCAGTTCGCGGCTACGGCCCGGCCGGGCGTTCCATCCGGCGGACCGAACCCGGCCCGCGCTACAGGACTGATCCTTTCACGTCGGCACCGTCCATCGGGACCCAGTCCGCACAGCGGACAGCTTTCTGGGCACAGCGGCCCCGGCGGGGAACGGTCGGATCGCCCACGAACCCGTTCCTGTGCCCCACCCGGCCCGAGCTCCGGCCGGCTCCCGGCTCAGCTGCTGTTTCACTCGCCGGCCAGCGCCGCCTCGCCCGCCGCGCGCATCGCCGCCAGCGGACCGGCCGCCACCCCGGTGAACCGCTCGAACTGGAGAACCGCCTGGTGCACCAGCAGATCCAGCCCGCCCAGCACCGTCGCGCCCCGCTCCGCGCAGGCCGCGACCAGCTTGGTCGGCCACGGGTGGTAGAGCACGTCGAACAGGGCGCCCGGCCGCTCGGGGATCCCCGCGGCGAACGGGTCACTCGCCCCGGCGGGGGTCGTGGAGACGGTCAGCGGCGCCGCCAGCGCCTCCGCCCCGCGCTCCCAGTCGGCGGTCCGGACGCTCAGCCCGAGCCGCTCACCGAGCGAACGCATCTGGGCGGCCCGTTCGGCACTCCGCACATACACTGTCACCTCGCCGGCGCACACCTGGGCCAGCGCAGCCAGCGCGGAGGACGCGGTGGCGCCCGCACCGAGCACCGAAGCGCTCTCCACCCGCTCGATACCGCGCTCGCGCAGCGCGTTCACCAGACCCGGCACATCGGTGTTGTCCCCGCTGCGCCGCCCGTCCGGGTGGAACACCACGGTGTTCACCGCGTCCACGGACAGCGCCGTCTCGCTCACCTCGTCCAGCAGCGGAATGACCGCCCGCTTCAGCGGCATGGTCAGCGACAGCCCGGCCCACTCCGGCCCCAGCCCCTCGACGAAGGCGGCCAGAGCGTCCTCACCCACCTCGAACCGGTCGTACCGCCAGTCGTCCAGCCCCAGCGCCGCGTACCCCGCCCGGTGCAGCACCGGCGACAGCGAGTGCGCGATCGGCGAGCCGAGCACGGCTGCCCGGTGGTACGTCGTCACGTGGGTTCCCCATTCCGTGCCTGATCCGGCCAACTCCGACGGAGAACCGGACAATCCCCAGGTTTAGGTAAAGACAGCAGGTGGAGAGGGATGCCAGGCTCCGGGCGGCACCTACGCCACACCCGTACCGGCACCCTCACGAGGAGCAACTATGTCACGCTTCATCCGCGCCACCGTCGCGGCAGCCATGACCACGACCGCCCTGTGGATCGGTGCGGCACCGTCGCACGCGGCCTCGCTGCCGACGTGCGATGGGCGCATCACCAACACCACCATGCCCGCGATCGGCGGCGACAGTGCCGACTGCCGCCTCGCCTACGGTGACCAGGGCGACGGAGTCAAGGCTCTGCAGGAGAGCTTCAACTACTGCAACGGTGAGTCCCTGACGGTCGACGGCGTCTTCGGCAGTGCCACGAAGGCGGCCGTGCTGCGTGTGCAGAGCCGGGGCGGCATCACGGCCGACGGCATCTACGGCCCCAACACCCGTAGCCACATGTCCTTCCTGCTCATGTCGAGCAGGCCGAACTGCACCGTGCCCAGCGCCTGAGTCGGCTGTCAGCAGGTGCGGCCGACACTGATCCGGCCGCGAGCGAGCCCCGGCCGGTCATGATGACCGGCCGGGGCTCGTTTCAGCTCTTGCAGGTGACACGGACCGGGTCGAAGCCCTGGCCGCGGGCCGTGCAGTAGTCCTTGACGTTGCTCGCGTGCTCGGCAGGGGTGGAGGCGAAGCGGGTCTCGCTCGGCGACATGGCGATCCAGTACACCCAGTTCCCCGGCGTCGGGTTCAGCACCGCCTTGATGGCGTCGTCGCCCGGGTTGCCGATCGGGCCGGGAGGCAGGCCGGGGTTGAGATAGGTGTTGTACGCCAGCGACTTGTCGTCGATCTCCTTCTGCTCCATCCTGGTCCGGCCGAGCTGGTACTGGAGCGTGGTGTCCAAGCCGAGCTTGTGGCCGGTGGCGTTGGTGTTCAGGCGGTTGTAGATGGCTCGCGCCATCTTTGCGAAGTCAGCGGAGTTGTTGCCCTCGGCCTGCAGGATGCTGGCCTCGGTGATGACGTCGTAACCGCTCTTGAGACCGATCTTCTGGGCCCCGGTGTCCAGGTCCAGCGCCTTGTAGTGCTCGACGGCCGTGGAGACCATCTGCTTCAGCAGGTCCTCGGGCTTCATGCCGTCGGTGATCGAGTACTTCGTCGGGTACAGGAAGCCCTCGATGTTGCCGTGGGCGTAGTCGGGCAGGCCGAGCTCGTTGACCTTGTCCTTGGCGATGTTGGCCGTGGTGCCGTTCGGGAGCTTCAGCTTGGCGTCGATCTTGGCGTAGATGTCGACGGACTTCTTGCCCTCGGGGATGGTGAGCGCGTTGCCACCGTTGGAGTCCACCATCTTGGCCACCGCGGCCGCGGCCGACATCTGGTGGGCCAGGGTGTAGGTACCGGGCTGGATCGTGGCGCCCTTGGGGTTCTTGTTGACCGCGCTGACGAAGGCGCCGACGCTCTTGACCACGTCGGCGTCCTTGAGCGCCTGGCCCATCGCCGAACCGGAGTCGCCGGTCTTGATCTCCACGTTCACCGAGCCGTTGCCGTCGCCCGCGTAGTCCGGCGGCGGGCCGAAGTGCGTCTGGTAGAAGCCGTAGCCCCACCAGCCCGCGCCGGCGGTTGCGCCGAGCAGGCAGACCGCGACGATCAGGCAGGCGCCGCGGTTGCGGCGGCCCTCCTGCTTGCCCTTCTCCTTGCGCTTGCGCTCGGAGTCCCGGGTCTCCGGCTCCTCCTCGCCACCGAAGAGGGAAGGACGGTCCGGCTCGACGGCGTGCCCGGCGTCCTCGGCATGCCCGTCGTGGTGCTCCTCCTCGACCCACTCCTCGACGGCCGGTTCGGCCGCCGCCGGGGTGTCGAGCGCGGCGGCCTCGGCCTCCCAGTCGATCCCGTCCGGCCCCGGGCCCGCGGGCTGCGGTACGCGCGGAGCCTTGGGCGCCTGCGGCTGCTGGGGGGCGGGCTGCGCCATCCGCGGCATCTGCTGCTGCGGGATCTGCTGCCCGGGCTGTCCCGGCATCTGCTGCTGCGGGAACTGCTGCCCCGGCATCTGCTGCTGCGGGAACTGCTGCCCCGGCTGCCCCGGCTGCCCCTGCGGCACGAACTGCTGCGGGATCGTCTGCTGTTGGACCTGCTGCTGCACCTGCTGCTGCGGATAGCCGAACTGGTCGTACTGCCCGCCGCCCTGCGCGAACTGGCCCTGCTGCTGCGCCTGTTGCAGCACCTGCTGCTGGGCGTCGAACTGCTGGCCGCCGTACGTCTGGTCGTTGAACTGCGGCTGCGCCTGCTGGACCTGCGGCTGCTGCGCGTACTGGTCCTGCGGCACGAACTGCTGCTGCGGATAGCCCTGCTGGACGTACTGGGCCTGGCCGAACTGCTGGCCCTGCTGCTGTTGCGGGATCTGCTGCCAGGCCCCGGTCTGCTGGTGCTGCTCCGGCATCGGCTGCTGCTCCTGGCCGCCGTATCCGGGGTCGCCTGGGTGCCACGGCTGCGCGCCCTGGGGCTGGTAGCCCCCGCCCAGATCAGTCATCGAACCCCTTATGCCAACCGACAGGACAGAGCCGACCGCACCCACTGGCCGGCCGCCCGGGAGTTGATCCCGGTGACTCCTCGAACCGGCGTGCTAGCGCAACGCCTGAAAGAGGACGTTACCGTACCGCAGCAAACGATCCGTCCGGGCCGACCTCGGGTCAGTGGCCGGCGGAGCTCGGCGAGGAACTTCTCTTGGCCTGGTTGGCGTTGAACTCGGCGACGTTCTTCTGCTGCTGGTCGAGACTGTCGGTGAAACGGGTGTCACCCGGTTTCACGGTCACGAAGTAGAGCCAGTCACCGTCGGCGGGGTGGGCGGCCGAGCGCAGTGCCTGTTGCCCGGGGTTGGCGATCGGGGTGGGCGGCAGACCGGGGTGCAGATAGGTGTTGAACGGGGAGTCCAGCTTGGTGTCCGCGCCGGTGGTGGTGATCGTGGAGCGGCCCAGCGCGTAGTTGATGGTCGAGTCCAGCTGCAGCGGCATGTGCTTCGCCAGGCGGTTGTAGATGACCCTGGCGACCTTCGACATGTCCTCGGAGTTGTCCGCCTCACCCTCCAGCAGACTGGCGATGGTCACCAACCCGTACGGGGACTGGCCGTTGGCCGTCGCCGCCGTCTCCAGGCCCTCCTCCTGGTGCACCCGTGCGCTCTGCTCCACCATCTGCTTGAGCAGGTCGGCCGCGCTGGTGTCGTCGGTGACGGGGTAGGTGGCGGGGAACAGGAAGCCCTCGATCTTCCCTCCGGTGATCTGCGGCAGTTCCAGGTCGCCGAGCTGCTGCTGGGCGGTCTTCTGGGTGGTGCCGGACGCCAGCTTCAGCTTCTGGTCGATCGCGGCGTAGATCTGGGTGGCCCGCCAGCCCTCGGGGATGGTGAGCGCGTTGGCGTTGGCCGGGTCGAGCAGCACGCCCAGCGCGACGGCGGCGGACATCTTCCGCTTCAGCGTGTACGTGCCGGGCTGGATCCTGGTCCCGGCCGGGGTGTTGGCCGCCGCGTCCGTGAACGCCTTGACACTGGCCACCACGTCAGCCTTCACAAGACTCTTACCGATCTGGGTGAGACTGGCGCCCCTCGGGACCGACACCGTCACCGATCCTGTGCCGTTCCCCACATAATCGGCCGCCCTCTGCTGCCCCTTCGGCCAGAGCAGCACCCCGCCGATCACCACCGCGCCCGCCACCGCCAGCAGCGCGAGAACGCTCAGGCAGCACGCCACGGCGGTACGCAGCCGCCTGGGGTCCGGTGGCTCGTACCCGTACGGCTGGCCCGGGGGCAGGCCCTCAGGCTCGGTCACGGGCGCACCGAGGTGTCCGGGGGTCAGGCCGGGAGTGGAGTCCGGGTCGGTCATGGCGGCCTCTTGGTCGGTGGACGACACGACGAGGGGGTCCGTGCGGACGCGTCCGCACGGACCCCCTCAGGGAAGCTAGACCAGACCGGTCAGTTCATCGGTTCGACGCACTCGCCGGGGGCGCGGCCACTCACCCGTTCGGTCTCGAGGGCGCTCTGCAGGATCACCACGGCCGCGGCCTGGTCGATCACCGAACGGCCCTTCTTGGAGCTCCGCCCGGAGGCCCGCAGGCCCTGGGCGGCGGTGACCGTGGTCATCCGCTCGTCCACCAGACGGACCGCCACCGGTGCGATCAGCGCGGCCAGCCGCCCGGCGTACGCCCTGAC
The DNA here is from genome assembly GCF_051374625.1 of Kitasatospora sp. HPM-01-4. Taxonomy (NCBI): domain Bacteria; kingdom Bacillati; phylum Actinomycetota; class Actinomycetes; order Kitasatosporales; family Streptomycetaceae; genus Kitasatospora; species Kitasatospora sp. HPM-01-4. Next base: position 1,603,138 of record NZ_JBPQGP010000005.1, read on the forward strand.
CTTGGCCGCGGCCGGGCCCTCCTTGCCGCTCAGCGACCGGGGCAGCCCGACCACGACCTCGATCGCGTCGTACTCCTCGACGATCTCCTTGAGCCGTGCCTGGGAGCGTCCCCCGGCGGGGACCGTCTCCACGGGCGTGGCGAGCAGCCCGTCGGGGTCGCAGGACGCGACCCCGATCCGGGCGTCGCCCACGTCCACGGCGATCCGGCGGCCCCGGCGGAAGACCTTCTCCTGCTGCTCTTCCATCAGCTGGCGCGCTCCGCGACCAGGGCGCGGACGGCGGCGATCGCCTCGTCCACGGCGGCCGGGTTGGAGCCGCCGCCCTGGGCCACGTCGTCCTTGCCGCCACCGCCGCCGCCGAGGGTCTTGGCGGCGGTGCGGACCAGCTCACCGGCCTTGATGCCGCGCGAGCGGGCGTCCTCGTTGGTGGCGATCACGGTCAGCGGGCGGTCGTTGGCCACGGTGAAGGCGGCGACCACGGCCGGGCGCGAGCCCAGGCGGTTACGGACGTCCAGCACCAGCTTGCGCAGCTCGTCCGCGCCCGTGCCGTCGGCGACCTGGGCCGCGACCACGGCGATGCCCCGGATGTCCTCGGCCGAGTCGGCCAGACCGGCGGCGGCCGCCAGGACCTTCTCGGCGCGGAAGCGCTCGATCTCCTTCTCGGCGTCCTTGAGCTTGGCGAGCATGCCCGAGATCTTCTCCGGCAGCTCCTCCGGGCGGCCCTTGACCAGATCGGTGAGCTGGGAGACCACGGTGTGCTCGCGGGCCAGGAACCGGTACGCGTCCACCCCGACCAGCGCCTCGACGCGGCGCACGCCGGAACCGATCGAGGACTCGCCGAGCAGCTTCACCAGGCCCAGCTGGGCGGTGTTGCCGACGTGCGTACCACCGCACAGCTCCTTGGAGAAGTCGCCGATGGTGACCACGCGGACCTCGTCGCCGTACTTCTCGCCGAACATCGCGATGGCGCCGGCCTTGCGGGCCTCGTCCATCGTCATGACCTCGGCGGTGACCTCGAGTTCGCGGGTCAGCACGTCGTTGATCTTCTGCTCGACGTCGGTCAGCACGCTGCCGGGAACGGCGGACGGCGAGCCGAAGTCGAAGCGGAAGCGGCCCGGGGCGTTCTCCGAACCGGCCTGGGCGGCCGTCGGGCCCAGCGCGTCGCGCAGCGCCTGGTGGGTCAGGTGGGTCGCGGAGTGGGCACGGGCGATCGCCCGGCGGCGCTCGGTGTCGATGGTGGCGTACGCGGACGCGCCGAGCACCACCTCGCCGAACAGCACGCCGCCGGAGTGCACCAGCACCCCTGGCACCGGCTGCTGCACGTCGCGGATCTCCACCACCGCGCCGGAGTCCAGCCGGATCCGGCCCTGGTCGGCCAGCTGGCCACCGCCCTCGGCGTAGAACGGGGTGCGGTCGAGGATGATCTCGACCTCGTCGCCCTCACTGGCGGCCGGCGCCGGGACGCCGTCCACCAGCAGGCCGACCACGGTGGCCTCGCCCTCGGTGGCGGTGTAGCCGGTGAAGACGGACGCTCCGGAGCGGTCGGCGACCTCGCGGTAGGCGGCGACGTCGGCGTGGCCCATCTTCTTGGCCTTGGCGTCCGCCTTGGCGCGATCCCGCTGCTCCTGCATCAGGCGGCGGAAGCCGGCCTCGTCCACCTGGAGGCCCTGCTCCTCGGCCATCTCCAGGGTGAGGTCGATCGGGAAGCCGTAGGTGTCGTGCAGCTTGAAGGCCTGCTCACCGGAGAGCACCGCGCCGCCGGCCTGCCTGGTCTCGGTGACAGCGGCGTCCAGCAGGTTGGTGCCGGCGCGCAGGGTCTGCAGGAAGGCGGTCTCCTCGGCGGTGACCACCGTCTCGATCCGCTTGCGCTCGCTCTCCAGCTCCGGGTACTGCGGGGCCATCGCCTTGATGGTGATGTCGGTGAGCTCCTTGGCCACCGGCTCGGTGGCGCCCAGCAGACGCATGTTGCGGATGGCCCGGCGCAGGATGCGGCGCAGCACGTAGCCGCGGCCCTCGTTGCCCGGGGTGACGCCGTCGCCGACCAGCATGATCGCGGTGCGGATGTGGTCGGTGACCACGCGCAGGCTGATGTCGGCCTTGTGGTCGTCGCCGTAGCGGTGACCGGTGAGCTCGGCGGCCCGGTCCAGGATCATCCGGCTGGTGTCGATCTCGAAGAGGTTGTCGACGTCCTGCAGGATCGCGGCCAGGCGCTCCAGGCCGAGACCGGTGTCGATGTTCTTGCTCGGCAGGTCGCCGAGGATCTCGAAGCCGTCCTTGCCGTCACCGTGGCCGCGCTCGTACTGCATGAAGACCAGGTTCCAGATCTCCAGGTAGCGCTCGCCGTTGACCGCCGGGCCGCCCTCCTCGCCGTACGCGGGGCCGCGGTCGTAGTTGATCTCCGAGCACGGGCCGCACGGGCCGGGGACGCCCATCGACCAGAAGTTGTCCTTCATGCCCAGGCGCTGGATGCGCTCGGACGGGACGCCGATGACCTCGCGCCAGATCTGCTCGGCCTCGTCGTCGTCCTGGTAGACCGTGATCCAGAGCTTCTCCTTCTCCAGGCCGTAGCCGCCGTCCGCGACGGGAGTGGTGAGCAGCTCCCAGGCGAACTTGATGGCGCCTTCCTTGAAGTAGTCGCCGAAGGAGAAGTTGCCGCACATCTGGAAGAAGGACCCGTGCCGGGTGGTCTTGCCGACCTCCTCGATGTCCAGGGTGCGGACGCACTTCTGCACGCTGGTGGCACGGGTGAAGCTGGGCTTGACCTCGCCCAGGAAGTACGGCTTGAACGGCACCATGCCGGCGTTGACCAGCAGCAGGGTGGGGTCGTCGGCGACCAGGGACGCCGACGGAACGACAGTGTGCCCGCGCTCCTCGAAGAATCGCAGCCAGCGGCGGCGGATCTCTGCCGACTCCATCAGTGGTCCTTCCGGTTGGGTGTGCTGCCCGGCAGCTCCTCGAGCTGTCGGGGCGTTGCAGCTATGGCTTGGGGGGTGGTGCCTTGGGGGGTGGTGCGAAGACCGTGCGACGCGGGCAGGGCGGCGGCCGGGGAGCCCGGCGCCGCCGAGATAGCTCGGTACTGGGGCTCGGCGCGCAGCGCTCGGCCGCCCGCGAGACGGCGGCGCTGCGGCTCGACCACGGCGGTGCCGTCCAGGCCCAGGTCGGCCTTGAGCTGTTCCTCGCGCTCGGTCATCCCGGCGCGGACGTCGGCGGCGAAGCGCTTGGCCAGGTCGCCCACGTGCAGGGCGCCTCGGGCCGCGGTGCCGGAGAGGCTGTCCGGGGTCAGCCGGTGGACGGCCTCGTCGGCCTTCTTCATGGCCCAGACGGTGGCACCGGCGCCGACGGCCATCCAGAAGATTCGTCGGACCATGGTCAGCCCCTCACGGCTCGCCGGACACGGGAGAACAGGCCGGTGCGCGGTGCGGTGGCCGCCCGGACCTCGGCCCGGATCATCCGGGCCAGTTCCTCGCGCTCGCCCGGCTGCTGCGGGACCGCCACGGTGGCCTGCTGGCGGTTGACCGCCTTGCGCACGCCGTAGCTGAACGCGGCGACCTTGACCAGCGGGCCGCCGATGGTGGCGGCGACGGTCGAGGAGAGCGCGTTCGCGTTGGCGGCGGCGTCCTGCACGTTGGCGGTGATCTCGTCCACCCGCTCCAGCTGCTCGTTGGCGCTGCGGACGGCCGTGCCCGCGTCCACCAGCAGCGGTACGGCCTGCTCGGTCACCGCGGAGACCAGGACGGTGGCCTCCTTCAGCACCCGCGAGAGCCGGACCAGCACCACCGCGAGCAGGGTGACCAGGACCGCCCAGAACACGGCCACCAGTAGGCCGGCCAGCTCTCCCACGGACACCTTGCGCGCTCCCTCGCCTTGCAACTTCCTCAGAGGGGAACCCTACCGTGACCACGTGTACTTTCCCGACCGGATTCCCCTCCGCAGCCGATCTTGCGCTCACGGGTGCGTCTCCCCGGCCCTCGGCCCGGGGTGTGGGACTGCGTGGGATCGAGCGTGCCTGAGGTCGGTTGTCGGCCGCGGCACCGAACTCGCCGCTCCGGCCCGCCTCCTGTAGCCCTCCCCGGTCCCCAGCCGCCGACACCGGAGGGCCCCGGAAAGGCAGCCCCGGGGGACACGGCCCCGGAAAGGGGTGAACCCCCGCAGCCCGAAGGCCGCGGGGGTTCGATGCCGCAAGGGCACTGCTCGCGGGTCAGCGCGAGTAGTACTCGACGACCAGCTGCTCGTCGCAGACGACCGGGACCTCGCGACGCTGCGGCGCGCGGTCCAGGCGGAAGGCCAGGGCCTTCAGGTTGACCTCGAGGTACTTCGGGGTCTGACCCTCACCCGCGTTGCCACCCTCACGGGCGATCTCGAACGGGGTCTTGGCCTTGCTGCGCTCGCGCACGGTGACGACGTAGCCCGGCTTCATCTGGAACGACGGCTTGTTGACCTTGCCGCCGTTGACCTCGATGTGGCCGTGCACGACCATCTGACGGGCCTGGTAGATGGTGCGGGCGATGCCCGAACGCAGAACCAGGGCGTCGAGACGGGTCTCGAGCTCGGCGATCAGGGCCTCACCGGTCTTGCCCTGGACCTTCTTGGCACGCTCGAAGGCGCGGGCCAGCTGCTTCTCGCTGAGGTCGTACTGCGCGCGCAGACGCTGCTTCTCGGTCAGACGGACCTTGTAGTCAGAGTTCTGCTTGCGGCCACGGCCGTGCTGGCCGGGCGGGTACGGGCGGGCCTCGAAGTACTTGACGGACTTCGGGGTCAGCGGGACGCCCAGCGCACGGGCAATCTTGACCTTGGGGCGCTTCTGGTTCGCCATGAACCATTACCTCTCTTGCTTTTCGAATACGGCTTCACCAGGTGTTGACGGAGGTTGCCTCTCGCGACCCGGAGAAAACCATCCGGGGATGGTCAGCCGCTCTCCGCAGCCGGGCACGTCTGTGCTTGTACACGTACGGCCCACCGCCCCTGGGGTGGTGGGCTGCCCGCGACACCGGAACCGGTGCGCAACGCTCCATGTCACGACCCCCGAGGGGGTCGTCGGCCGGTGCCCCGCTGGTGCGGCCGGTCGGCCGGGTGCACACCCCACCGCCGTGCCCGGGACATGGCACTCGGACCGAGTATACCGTCGATCATCCGCCCCCTCGGCCACGGCCGGATTCACTCGCCTTCACTCGCCCCGGAGCCTGCTCCTGGTCCACTCGACGACGTCCGCGTACCGGGTCTCCCCGCCGTGCCTGGTCGGGTGGTAGTACGCCTTGCCGTGGACGGCGTCCGGCGCGTACTGCTGTGCGGCGATCCCGCCGGGCAGGTCGTGCGGGTACTGGTAGCCCTGCCCGTGGCCGAGCTTGCCCGCGCCGCCGTAGTGCGCGTCCCGCAGGTGCGCCGGTACGGCGCCCGCCAGCCCCTGCCGGACGTCGGCCAGCGCGGCGTCGATCGCCAGGTACGCGGCGTTGGACTTGGGCGCCAGCGCGAGCGCGATGGCGGCCTGGGAGAGGATGATCCGCGCCTCGGGGAAGCCGATCAGCGCGACCGCCTGGGCGGCGGCGACGGCGGTGGGCAGCGCGGTCGGGTCGGCCAGGCCGATGTCCTCGCTGGCGGAGATCATCAGGCGGCGGGCGATGAAGCGCGGATCCTCGCCCGCCTCGATCATCCGGGCCAGGTAGTGCAGGGTGGCGTCCACATCGCTGCCCCGGATCGACTTGATCAGGGCACTGGCGACGTCGTAGTGCTGGTCGCCGTCCTTGTCGTAGCGGACGGCGGCCTGGTTGACGGCCGTCTCGGTGGTGGCGAGGGTGAGGACCGGCTCGCCCTTCTCCAGCGCCGCGCCGGCCGCGGCCTCCAGCGTGGTCAGCGCCCGGCGGGCGTCTCCCCCCGCCAGGCGGACCAGGTGGTCCTCGGCCTCACCGCTCAGCTCCACGCTGCCGGCCAGCCCGCGCTCGTCCGCCACCGCGCGGCGCAGCAGGGCGCGGATGTCCTCGTCGGTGAGCGACTCCAGGGTGAGCAGCAGGGAGCGGGAGAGCAGCGGGGAGATCACCGAGAAGTACGGGTTCTCGGTGGTGGCGGCGATCAGGGTGACCCAGCGGTTCTCCACGGCGGGCAGCAGCGAGTCCTGCTGGGCCTTGGAGAAGCGGTGGATCTCGTCCAGGAAGAGCACCGTCTCCCGGCCGGTCATGCCGACGGCCCGGCGCGCGCCGTCGATCACCGCGCGGACCTCCTTGACCCCGGCGGTGATCGCGGAGAGTTCGACGAACCTGCCCTCGACGGCCTGGCTGATGACATGGGCGAGGGTGGTCTTGCCGGTGCCGGGCGGGCCCCAGAGGATCACCGAGCTGGTGGCCGCCGGGCCCTTGGCGCCGGAGACCAGGCGGCGCAGCGGTGATCCGGGCTTCAGCAGCTGCCGCTGGCCCGCGACCTCGTCGAGGGTGCGCGGGCGCATCCGTACGGCGAGCGGGGCCCGGCCGGGCTCCTTGGTCTGGCGTTCCTCGGCGGCTGCGGTGAAGAGGTCCGGTTCGTCCACGCGTGAAGCCTATGCCAGGGTGCCGACAGCACCGGCCGACCGCAGTAGTTCGAATTTGAACCTCATCAGGCGTAGGCTGGCCGCGTCGGCCACAGCCGGCCGATCGGCCGGGCGCGCCACCGGCACACCGGACGCACGCGCCGCCGTCCGCACCCACCCACCGGGAGCCCCACCATGCCCGTCCGCCGCCTCAACCACGCGGTGCTCTGGATCCGCGACGTCGACCGCTCGGTCGAGTTCTACACCGACGTCTTCGGCTTCCGGCTCGACCACCTGATCCCCGGCCGGGCCGCCTTCCTCAGCGCACCGGGCAGCCTCAACGACCACGACCTGGGCCTGTTCGCGATCGGCGCCGACGCCCCCGGCCCCGAGCAGGGCAGAGTGGGCCTCTACCACCTGGCCTGGGAGGTCGGCACGCTCGGCGAACTGGCCGAGCTGGGCGCCCGGCTCAACGAACTCGGTGCGCTGGTCGGCGCGACCGACCACCTGGTCTCCAAGTCCTTCTACGCCAAGGACCCGGACGGCAACGAGTTCGAGCTGATGTGGCGGGTCCCCCGCGAGGACTGGCCGAGCGAGGGCGCCGGTCTGCGCCCGGGCCCGCTCGACCTTGAGCGGTCGCTGGAGCGCTGGGGTCCCGACCTGGCCACCGGTGCGGCGGCCGGCCAGCCCACCTGACGGTCGGTCTTACTCCTCCGCCAGGCCCCCGGGCCGGTCCTCGTCCTGATCGGCCCCTTCCAGGAGCGCCGCGTGGTCGGGCACGTACTTCTGCAGATCACGCGGCGGGCGCTGGTACCCCGTGGACGGCGGCCTGACCGGCAGCTCGACCCGGGGCCGCCCGACCTCCTGGTACGGGACGGTGGAGAGCAGGTGGGCGATCATGTTGATCCTGGCCCGCCGCTTGTCGTCGCTCTCCACCACGTACCACGGCGAGGTGGGGAGGTCGGTGTGGACGAACATCACGTCCTTGGCCCGTGAGTACTCCTCCCAGCGGGTGATCGACTCGGTGTCCATCGGCGAGAGCTTCCACTGCCGCATCGGGTCCTCGAGCCGGGAGCGGAACCGCCGCTCCTGCTCCTCGAGGCCGACCGAGAACCAGTACTTGCGCAGCAGGATGCCGGACTCGATCAGCATCCGCTCGAAGAGCGGGCACTGGTGCAGGAACTGCCAGTACTCCTCGTCGGTGCAGAAGCCCATCACCCGCTCCACCCCGGCCCGGTTGTACCAGCTGCGGTCGAACAGCACGATCTCGCCGGCCGCGGGCAGCTGCTCGACGTAGCGCTGGAAGTACCACTGGCCGCGCTGGCGCTCGGTCGGCACCGGGAGGGCCGCGATCCTGGCGATGCGAGGGTTCAGGAACTCCGTCACCCGCTTGATGGCGCTGCCCTTGCCGGCCGCGTCCCGGCCCTCGAAGATCACCACCAGCCGGGCGCCCTCGGCCCGCACCCACTCCTGGAGCTTCACCAACTCGCCCTGCAGCCGCAGGAGTTCCTTCTCGTACGGCTTCCTGGGAAGCCGACCGGGTGCCGCCGCCACTGTGCCCTCCGCTCGCCGGATGCCGATGACACCTCACGCTACGGGCGATCCCCGGCCCCCGCAGGTCATGACCCGGGGCCGGGCTTCACGCGTCGAACGGCGTCGGATAGCGGCACAGGCCGCGCGGCCGCCCGTCGTAGGCGCTGAGCGGCAGCGCCTGGAAGTAGTCGTCGCGGACCGGGAACGGCCCGGTGATCTCGTGCCGGGAGGCCGGGGTGAAGCCGAAGCGGCCGTAGTAGTCGGGGTCCCCGAGCACCACCACCAGGCGCTCCCCCGCCGCGTCCGCCGCGTCCAGCGCGGCCTGGACCACCAGCCGGCCGATGCCCTTGCGCTGCCACTCGGGCGCGACCGCCACCGGGGCGAGCGCCAGCCCCTCGTCCTGGCCGATCCTGAGCCGGGTCAACAGCGCGTGGGCGACGACCAGTTCGCGCTCCGCCAGGTCGGTGACGGCGACCACGGAGAGCCGGTCCAGCCAGGACGGGTCCCGGCGCAGTGCGTCCACCAGGTCGGCCTCGTCCGGCCCGGGAAAGGCCGCCATGTGTACGAGTCTGGTCGCCGCGGCGTCCGAGGGCTGCTCAACTCTGGTACGTACGGTCATGGTTCGTCCTCCGCGAGTCGCACACCGTTGTGGGACGTAGTGAACCGGCCCCGGCCCGGTGTCGTCGACACCGGGCCGGGGCCGCGTGAAGGTGATGCTACTGATCAGGCCTGCGTGATCGTCAGCCCTCGACGGAAGTCGCCGGCTTGGCCTCTTCCTTGGCCTTCGCCTCTCCCGCGGCCTTGGGCTGGGCGTCCACACCCGCCTCGCGGCGCTGGGCCGGGGTGATCGGGGTCGGCGCGCCGGTCAGCGGGTCGCCACCGGTCGAGGTCTTCGGGAAGGCGATCACGTCCCGGATGGTGTCGTACCCGCCGAGCAGGGTGACGATCCGGTCCAGGCCGAAGGCGACGCCACCGTGCGGCGGCGGGCCGTAGTTGAAGGCGTCCAGCAGGAAGCCGAACTGCGAGACGGCCTCCTCCTCGGAGAGGCCGATCGCGTCGAAGGCCCGCTTCTGCACGTCGCGCTGGTGGATACGGATCGAACCGCCGCCCAGCTCCGAGCCGTTGAGTACCAGGTCGTACGCGTTGGACAGGGCGCTGCCCGGGTCGGTGTCGAAGGTGGCCAGCGACTCGGCGGTCGGCGCGGTGAACGGGTGGTGCACCGCGTGCCAGCCCTGGAACTCGCCCTTGTCGTCCTCGATCGGCTCGAACATCGGGAAGTCGACCACCCAGAGGAAGGCCCACTTGGACTCGTCGATCAGGTCGCAGCGGCGGCCGATCTCCAGCCGGGCCGCGCCGAGCAGCTCCTGCGAGGCGGTCTTCTTGCCGGCCGCGAAGAAGATCGCGTCGCCCGGCTTGGCACCGGCTGCGGCGGCGAGGCCCGCCAGGTGCTCCTCGGAGAGGTTCTTGGCCACCGGACCGCGCAGCTCGCCGGTCTCGGCGTCGACCAGCACGTACGCCAGACCGCGCGCGCCGCGCGCCTTGGCCCAGTCCTGCCAGGCGTCCAGCTGCTTGCGCGGCTGCGAGGCACCGCCGGGCATGACCACCGCACCGACGTACGGCGCCTGGAAGACCCGGAACGAGGTGCCCTCGAAGTACCCGGTGAGGTCGGTGAGTTCCTGGCCGAAGCGGACGTCCGGCTTGTCGGAGCCGTAGCGGGCCATCGCGTCCCGGTAGCTCATCCGGGGCAGCGGGTTCGGGATCTCGTAGCCGTGCACCTCGCGCCAGATGGCACCGATGATCTTCTCACCGAGGGCCAGGATGTCCTCCTGGTCCACGAAGGAGGCCTCGATGTCCAGCTGGGTGAACTCCGGCTGCCGGTCGGCGCGGAAGTCCTCGTCGCGGAAGCAGCGGGCGATCTGGTAGTAGCGCTCCATGCCGGCCACCATCAGCAGCTGCTTGAACAGCTGGGGCGACTGCGGCAGCGCGTACCAGGAGCCGGGCTGCAGGCGGACCGGGACCAGGAAGTCGCGGGCGCCCTCGGGGGTGGAGCGGGTGAGGTACGGGGTCTCGATGTCGAGGAAGTCGTTCTCCTCCATCACCCGGCGGATGATGTTGTTGACCTTGGAGCGCAGCCGCAGGCCCTTGGCCGGGCCCTCCCGGCGCAGGTCCAGGTAGCGGTAGCGCAGCCGGACCTCCTCGTTGACCGTGCCCGGCTCGTACTCGGCGACCGGGAACGGCAGCGGGGCGGCCTCGGAGAGCACCTCGATCTCGCTGACCACGACCTCGACCTGGCCGGTCGGGATCTCCGGGTTCTCGTTGCCCTCCGGGCGGACCCGGACCTCGCCGACCACCTTGACGCAGTACTCGGCACGCAGCCCGTGTACCGACTCCAGATCGCGGACCACGATCTGCACGGTGCCGGAGGCGTCGCGCAGGTCGATGAACGCGACACCGCCGTGGTCACGGCGGCGGGCGACCCAGCCGGCCAGGGTGATGGTCGCTCCGGCGTGCTCCGCGCGGAGCGTGCCCGCGTCGTGCGTGCGGATCACAGCTGCTTCTCCTTCAGGGTGGATACGAGTGCTTCGAGGGTGACGGGGACCTGCTCGCCGGTGGTCATGTCCTTGAGCTGGACGACACCCTCGGCGAGGTCGCGGTCCCCGGCCACCAGCGCGAAGCGGGCGCCGGAACGGTCGGCGGACTTCATGGCGTTCTTGATGCCCCTGACGCCGAAGGCGAGGTCGGTGGCGACGCCGGCCCGGCGCAGCTCGACCACCTTGGCGAAGAGGACGTTCTTGGCCTCCTCGCCGAGCGCCACGGCGTAGACCGAGGTGGCGGCGGGCAGGTCGAGGGTGATCCCCTCGGCCTCCATGGCGAGGTAGGTGCGGTCCACCCCGAGCGCCCAGCCGACGGACGGCAGCGCGGGGCCGCCGATCATCTCGGACAGGCCGTCGTAGCGGCCGCCGCCGCCGATCGCGGACTGGGCGCCGAGACCGTTGTGCGCGAACTCGAAGGTGGTGCGGGTGTAGTAGTCCAGGCCGCGGACCAGCTTGGGGTCGTCCTTGAAGGCCACGCCGTTGGCGGTGAGCAGCGCGCGGACCTGCTCGTCGTACGCCTTGCAGTCCTCGCACAGGTAGTCGCGCAGCATCGGCGCGCCGCCCAGCTGGGCCTGCACGGACTCGCGCTTGTCGTCCAGCACCCGCAGCGGGTTGATCTCGCAGCGGCGGCGGGTGTCCTCGTCCAGGTCCAGGCCGCGCAGGAACTCCTGAAGCGCGGCGCGGTAGACCGGACGGCACTGCTTGTCGCCGAGGCTGTTGATCAGCAGGGTGTAGTCGCTCAGGCCCAGCGAGCGGAAGGCGTCGTCGGCCAGGATGATCAGCTCGGCGTCCAGCGCCGGGTCCTCGGCCCCGATCGCCTCGGCGCCGACCTGGGCGAACTGGCGGTAGCGGCCGGCCTGGGGGCGCTCGTAGCGGTAGTAGGAGCCGGAGTACCAGAGCTTGACCGGCAGGTTGCCGAGCTTGTGCAGGTTGGCCTGGAGGGCGGCGCGCAGCACCGAGGCGGTGCCCTCGGGGCGCAGCGCGAGGTCCTCCTTGCCGCGCTTGGTGAGGGAGAACATCTCCTTGGTGACGATGTCGGTGGACTCGCCGACACCGCGCGAGAAGAGCTTGACGTCCTCGAAGACCGGCGTCTCGATGTAGCCGTACCCGGCCCGGCGCGCCGGCGCGGACAGGCGCTCGCGGATCGCCAGGAAGGTCGCGGAGCTGGGCGGCAGCAGGTCGTAGGTGCCCTTGGGGGCGGTGAAGGTACTCAACTTCTCTTCCGTCACATTCCTCGTCGCGGGACGGCTGTGGTCCCGCCGGTGTCCGCGCTCCCTGCCACCTGCAGGAGGTAGGGGTTGGTGGCGCGTTCGCGGCCGATGGTCGTCTGGGAACCGTGGCCGGAGAGGACCACGGTGGCGTCGTCGAGGGGCAGGCAGACCCGGGCCAGCGACCGCATGATCGCCGCGGTGTCACCACCCGGGAGGTCCGTGCGCCCGATGGAGCCGGCGAACAGCAGATCGCCCGAGAACAGCACCGGAGGAACCTCTCCGTGTGCGGGCGTCCTGAAGGTCACCGACCCCTCGGTATGGCCGGGCGCATGGTCGACGGTGAGCTTGAGGCCCGCCAGTTCCAGGACGCCGCCGTCCTCCAACTCCCGTACCTCGTCCGGCTCCCCGACCGTGATGGAGCCCATCAGCTGCTGCCCGAGCGAGCGGCCCAGCGCCCGCTCCGGGTCGGCCATCATGTAGCGGTCCGCGGGGTGGATCCAGGCCGGTACGTTCCGTGCGCCGCAGACCGGCACCACCGAGGCGATGTGGTCGATGTGCCCGTGGGTGAGCAGGACGGCCACCGGCTTCAGCCGGTGCTCGCGGATCAAGTCCTCGACGCCCCGCGCCGCTTCGTGGCCGGGATCGACGATCACGCACTCCTCACCGGCGGCCGGGGCGACCAGGTAGCAGTTGGTGCCCCAGGCTCCGGCTGGAAATCCGGCGACGAACACGCGATGTCCTCAGCTCTCGGGTGGCGGTGCCTTCCCTCATTCGTCACCGCTGGTCACACCGCAGCCTACCGGCGGTACGGCACCGGTTGCGAACCAGATGCCGGTGAGTTGGCCGCCGCGCCCCCGCCGGCCCCGGACCCACCGGAACTCCCGGCTGATCTCGTACTTACGGACGAGGTCTTTACACTGGGCCGCCAGCGGGTGCGATGATCCCGCACAACAGCAGGCACGACTTCAGGAGACACGGCCGGTGGTCAGCAGCGAACAGCGTCGGCGGCAGCTCGCCCGCGAGAAGTACGAGCGGCAGATGGAGCGCCGGGTCGAGACCCAGCGCAAGGCCAGGCGCCGCAACGCCGTCGTCAGCGCCGCGGTGGCGGCCGTGGTGGTGATCGCCGGCGCCGGCGCCTGGGCGGGCGGTGTGTTCGACAGCAAGTCCAAGGACGCCGCCCCGCAGGCCGCGCCGACCCCGACCGCCGCCGCCACCCCGGTCAAGGGCTGCACCGAGCCGGCACCCGGCAAGCCGAACGGCAAGCAGTGGAAGGCCGAGCCGGCCATGTCGGTCGACAGCGGCGCCAAGTACACGGCCACCCTGGAGACCAGCTGCGGCAAGGTGACCATGGAGCTGGACGCCGCGAAGGCGCCGCACACGGTCAACTCCTTCGTCTTCCTGGCCGGCGAGCAGTACTTCGACCACACCAAGTGCCACCGCCTCACCACCTCCGGCATCTACGTGCTGCAGTGCGGCGACCCGACCGGAACCGGATCCGGCGGCCCCGGCTACAAGTTCGCGGACGAGAACCTGACCGGCGCCACCTACCCGGCGGGCACCGTGGCGATGGCCAACGCCGGTCCGGGCACCAACGGCAGCCAGTTCTTCCTGGTCTACAAGGACACCCAGCTGCCCCCGAACTACACCCCGTTCGGCAAGATCACCGGCGGTCTCGACGTACTGAACAACATCGCCGGCGGCGGCGAGAACGACGCCAACGGCCCCGGCGACGGCGCTCCCAACGCCAACGTGGTGCTCAACTCGGTCACCGCCGCCAAGAGTTGACCGACCGCGGCGCCGCCTCGCCGACCCGCGCCAGCGGTTCGCGGGGCAGCGCCGCCGGAAATCGTCCGGCCCGGATGCGGACAGCACCGGCGCTGGTCGCCTATGTTGCTGTTGTATAGGGTGCCCTGACCGTCGGCCGTCACCCGCGGCGCACCAACCCGACGGCTCGGACGGCGGACTCCATCGGTCCGCCGCACATCAACTGTGGACGACGTACGCGCACCACACCCAGGTGGGCGCGACGTCATGTGGAGGAGGCGCTGTGAGCAGCGACCCGTGGGGCCGTGTCGACGAGCAGGGGAACGTCTACGTCAGGACGGCCGAGGGCGAACGCCTCGTCGGCTCCTGGCAGGCGGGCTCACCTGACGAGGCCCTCGCCTACTTCGAGCGCAAGTACCAGGGCCTGGAGGCCGAGATCGGCCTCCTGGAGCACCGCGTCCGCAAGACCGATCTGGGCGCCAAGGATGCCCAGACCGCCCTGGAGCACCTGCGCGCGCAGGTCACCGAGGCGCACGCGGTCGGCGACCTGGCCTCGCTCGCCGAGCGCCTGGAGACGCTGAGCGGCGAGATCGAGTCCCGGCAGGCGGAGCGCAAGGCGGCCCGCGCCAAGGCGCAGGACGACGCCCGTACGGCCAAGGAGAAGCTGGTCGCCGAGGCCGAGCAGCTCGCCGAGTCCACCCAGTGGCGGGAGGCCGGCGACCGGCTGCGCGCCCTGGTGGACATCTGGAAGGGCCTGCCCCGCCTGGACCGCAAGAGCGACGACGAGCTGTGGCACCGCTTCTCGCACGCCCGCTCGGTGTTCTCCAAGCACCGCAAGGCGCACTTCGCGACCCTGGACGCCGAGCGCGAGTCGGCCCGGACGGCCAAGGAGAAGCTGGTCGCCGAGGCCGAGGCGCTGTCCGGCTCGGTGGAGTGGGGCGACACGGCCTCCGCCTACCGCGACCTCATGGCGCGCTGGAAGGCCGCCGGGCGGGCCCAGCGGGACGCCGAGGAAGAGCTGTGGGCCCGGTTCCGGGGCGCGCAGGACGTCTTCTTCCAGGCCCGCGCCGCCGCCTTCAGCGAGCGGGACGCCGAGCAGGGCGAGAACCAGAAGCTGAAGGAGGCCCTGCTGGTCGAGGCCGAGGCGATCCTGCCGATCACCGACCTCAAGGCCGCCAAGGCCGCGCTGCGCGACATCAGCGAGCGCTGGGAGGCGATCGGCCACGTGCCGCGCGACGCCCGGCCGAAGCTGGACGGCCGTCTGAACACGGTCGAGCGGGCCATCCGCGAGGCCGAGGACGCCGAGTGGAAGCGCTCCAACCCGGAGGCCAAGGCCCGTGCGGCCGGTATGACCGGTCTGCTCCAGGCCGCCGTGGACAAGCTCCAGGCCGACCTGGACAAGGCCCGCGCCGCCGGCAACGCGGGCAAGGTCGCCAAGCTGGAGGCCGAACTGGCGGGCCGTCAGGCCCTGCTGGACCAGGCCCAGAAGAGCCTCCAGGAGTTCAGCGGCTGAGATCCGCACCGACAGGGGGCGCGGGAGAGATCCGAACGACCAGGCACCTTGGTGCGGAGCTGGTCGCGCGGTCTCCCGCGCCCCTTGGTGCTGCCCGGCGCCGGTCGGCTCCGCCTGACCCTCCGCATGGCCGGTCACGCGCGCGGACCGGGGCGCTCGGGAGCCCTGGCGGGCAGCCGGCAGCGGGATCAGGTGGTCGCCGCCGGGGACTGGCTCGAGCCGAAGATCTGCGTGAGCTGGTTGAGGTCGATGCTCTGGGACGGCGCCGGGGTGGCGGTCTTCACCGGCACGGAGAAGTCCCTGAAGCCGAGCGTCTCGCTGCCGACGCCGCCGGTCCGGTGGAAGTCGAGCGGGTAGGGGCGGCCCTGGGTGGCGACCCAGAGCGTGCCGTGCTCCGCGCCCTTGGTCCCAAGTACGGACACCGCTGGGACACCGTTGCTGACGCCCTGGGCGCCCGTGGTCAGGTTGACTCCGGTGGGCGACATCGAGTCCGCCAGCGCGTTCAGGTCGCAGATCGAGGCGAGCTCCAGGAACTGCACGTTGTCGGCCGTGGTCTTCAGGTAGCGGTTGCCCACCAGCTGGGCCACCGCCTGCCCGCCGTGTTTCTGCCAGAACGCCTGGTCCGGCTTGACCCAGAGGTCGTTGCCCGCCTTGGCGACCTGGAAGTTGCCGAGGAAGCTCTCGCTCACGGAGCCGTTGCAGTTGCCGCCGACGTCCATCGACAGGTCGAAGGTGACCAGGTTGACGCCGTCGTCTATCCGGCCGTTGACATGGGCCGAGCGGCCGTCCTTGAGGGCCTTCATCGCCGCCAGTACGACGTTCGGCCCGGACAGCTTCTCGACGCCGTTGGACGCGGGAGCAGGGGACGCCGAGGGCGTGCCGGCCGCCAGGGCCGTACCGCCGCCTCCCAGCACGCCTGCCGTCAGGGCGGCACAGGCAAGTGCGGCCACAGTCGTCAGCTTGAGGTTCATGGGGCCTCCCACTTCTGGGTTCGACTCTTCCCAGCCTGTACCGGCAGGAGGCCCCGCGCACATCAGAACGGCCCTGAGGCCCCGATCACTTCCGTCCGGAGGTGACCCGATACACGTCGTACACGCCCTCGACCCCCCGGACCGCCTTGAGGACGTGACCGAGGTGCTTGGGGTCGCCCATCTCGAAGGTGAAGCGGCTCATCGCCACCCGGTCGCGGGAGGTCTGCACCGCCGCCGACAGGATGTTGACGTGCTGGTCGGAGAGGACCCGGGTGACGTCGGAGAGCAGCCGCGCCCGGTCCAGCGCCTCGACCTGGATGGCCACCAGGAAGACCGAGGACTGGGTGGCCGCCCACTCGACCTCGATCATCCGCTCCGGCTGCTGGGCCAGCGCCTCGACGTTGACGCAGTCCGAGCGGTGCACCGAGACCCCGTTGCCCCGGGTGACGAACCCGACGATCGGGTCGCCCGGCACCGGGGTGCAGCAGCGGGAGAGCTTGACCCAGACGTCCTCGACGCCCTTGACGATCACTCCAGGGTCGCCCTTGGCCCGGCGCCGCTGGGCGCGGCCCTGGCGGGTCGGGGTGGTGGTCTCGGCCAGGTCGTCGGTGGCCTCCTCCTCGCCGCCGAGCGCCTGCACCAGCTTCTGCACGATGTTCTGGGCCGTGACATGGCCCTCGCCGATCGCCGCGTAGAGCGAGGAGATGTCGGGGTAGCGCATCTCGTGCGCCAGGGTGACCAGCGAGTCGCCGGTGAGGATGCGCTGGATCGGCAGGCCCTGCTTGCGCATCGCCCGGGCGATGGCGTCCTTGCCCTGCTCGATGGCCTCCTCGCGGCGCTCCTTGGAGAACCAGGCCTTGATCTTGTTCCGGGCGCGCGGCGACTTGACGAAGCTCAGCCAGTCCCGGGAGGGGCCCGCGTTCTCCGCCTTGGAGGTGAACACCTCGACGGTGTCACCGTTCTCCAGGGTGGACTCCAGCGGCACCAGGCGGCCGTTGACCCGCGCCCCTATGCAGCGGAAGCCGACCTCGGTGTGCACCGCGAAGGCGAAGTCCACCGGGGTGGCGCCCGCTGGCAGCGCTATGACATCACCCTTCGGGGTGAAGACGAAGACCTCGTTGTTGGAGAGGTCGAAGCGCAGCGACTCCAGGAACTCGCTCGGGTCCTCGGTCTCCTTCTGCCAGTCCAGCAGCTGCCGCAGCCAGGCCATCTCGTTGACCGCCCCGGCCTTGTCGTCCTTGCGGACCTGGGTCGGCGTGTCGGTACGGACCTTGGAGGCCCCGGCCACCGCGCGCTGCTTGTACTTCCAGTGCGCGGCGATGCCGTACTCGGCCCGGCGGTGCATGTCGAAGGTGCGGATCTGAAGCTCGACCGGCTTGCCGCCAGGACCGATCACCGTGGTGTGCAGCGACTGGTACATGTTGAACTTCGGCATCGCGATGTAGTCCTTGAACCGCCCCGGCACCGGGTTCCACCGCGCGTGGATGGTGCCCAGCGCCGCGTAGCAGTCGCGGACGGTGTCGACCAGGACCCGGATGCCGACCAGGTCGTAGATCTCGGCGAAGTCGCGGCCGCGCACGATCATCTTCTGGTAGACCGAGTAGTAGTGCTTCGGCCGGCCGGTCACCTGGGCGGTGATCCGGGCGCCCTTCAGATCGCCCTGCACCTGGTCGATCACCGTGGCCAGGTACTCGTCCCGCTTGGGCGCGCGCTCGGCCACCAGCCGCACGATCTCGTCGTACATCTTGGGGTAGAGGATCGCGAAGGCGAGGTCCTCCAGCTCCCACTTGATGGTGTTCATACCCAGCCGGTGCGCCAGCGGGGCGTAGATCTCCAGCGTCTCGCGGGCCTTCTTCTCCTGCTTCTCCCGCTTGAGGTAGCGCATGGTGCGCATGTTGTGCAGGCGGTCGGCCAGCTTGATCACCAGGACCCGCGGGTCCTTGGCCATCGCGACGACCATCTTGCGCACCGTCTCGGCCTGCGCGGCCTCGCCGAACTTGACCCGGTCCAGCTTGGTGACGCCGTCCACCAGCAGCGCGACCGAGTCGCCGAAGTCGCGGCGCAGGGTCTCCAGGCCGTAGTCGGTGTCCTCGACGGTGTCGTGCAGCAGCCCGGCCATCAGGGTCGGGGCGTCCATGCCCAGCTCGGCCAGGATGGTGGCGACGGCGAGCGGATGGGTGATGTACGGGTCGCCGCTCTTGCGCTTCTGACCGCGGTGCCACTTCTCCGCGACCACGTACGCGCGCTCGATGTCGCGCAGCAGGGCCGGGTCCGCCTTGGGGTCGTTGGCCCTGATGGTGCGGAACAGCGGCTCCAGCACCGGGTTGAGCACACTGCTGCGCTGGCCGCCGAGGCGGGCCAGCCGGGCGCGCATTCCACCGGAGGAGGAGAGGCGCGACAGCGCGTGCGGCGTCGGGCGCACCGGGGTGGCCCCAGAGGGCGTGGGCCGGTTCTCAGGGGCGGCGGCCTCGGCCGTGGGCTGGGCCTCGTCGGGCAAGGACACTCCTCGGGGCGCGGTGCCTTCCCCTTCGCACGACCGGGAAGGGGTGAATCTTCATGGTACCGAGCCCAGGAGTTCGACGTTCGACCGGTCGGTCGCCGATCCCCGGCCGGATGGCTCCCCGGAGAAAGCCGAGGGGCGGCGACCGCACGGAAAGTGTGCGGTCGCCGCCCCTGCGGAACCTGCTCAGACCAGGACCAGCGTCTCCAGCGGAGCCCCGCCCAGGTGCTCGGCGAGCCGCGCACGGCCGGGCAGCGAGCCCAGCTCCATCAGCACGACCACACCGACCAGCTCGGCGCCGGCCCGGCGCACCAGGTCCAGCGAGGCGCCCAGCGTGCCGCCGGTGGCCAGCACGTCGTCCACCAGCAGCACCTTCTCACCGGGGCCGAAGGCGTCGCACTGGACCTCGACGGTCGCGGTGCCGTACTCCAGCTCGTAGGACTGCCCGTACACCTCGCCGGGCAGCTTGCCCTTCTTGCGGATCGGCACGAAACCGAGCCCGGCCGAGTACGCGGCCGGTGCCGCGAGGACGAACCCCCGTGCCTCCAGGCCGACCACCTTGGTGGCGCCCAGCGCCTTCGCCCGGCTCGCCAGCGCGTCGGTGAGGGCCGCGAAGGCCTCGGCGTCGGCGAGCAGCGGGGCGATGTCCTTGAACAGGACGCCCGGCTTCGGGTAGTCGGGGACGTCCCGGATCCTGCTGTTCAGCAGCTCGGCAAGGACGGGATCGGCAACAGTCACGGGGATTCCTCTACGGCGTGGGATCAGTGCTTGCCGGACGGGCGGTCCTTGGCGTTGGGCCCGCTCGCCGACTGGCTGCGCTGTCCGACCATACCTGCCGTGATCTCGTCCTCGACAGCCTCCCCGGCGTCGTCCGCGGCGGCCTCGGCCTTGGCGTCGGCGGCGCGGCGGGCGAGGACCTTCTTGGTGAGCGCCCGCATCTGCGGGGTCTGCTCCTTGAGCTGCGCGTACAGCGGGGTGGCCACGCAGATCGAGGAGTAGGCACCGGCCGCGAGGCCGATGAACAGGGCGAGCGAGATGTCGTTCAGGGTGCCGGCGCCGAGCAGGCCGCCGCCGATGAACAGCAGTGCGGAGACCGGCAGCAGGGCGACCACGGTGGTGTTGATGGACCGCACCAGGGTCTGGTTGAGGCCGTGGTTGGCGGCCTCGCTGAAGGTCTGCTTGTTCTGCTTGGTGATGCCGCGGGTGTTCTCCTTCACGGTGTCGAAGACGACGACCGTGTCGTAGAGCGAGTACCCGAGGATGGTCAGGAAGCCGATCACGGTGCCCGGGGTGACCTCGAAGCCCACCAGGGCGTAGACGCCGATGGTGATCAGGAGGTCGTGGATCAGCGCGACCAGGGCTGCCACGGCCATCCGCCACTCGAAGGCGACGGCCAGGTAGACGGTCACCAGCACCATGAAGATCACCAGGCCCAGCAGGGCCTTCTGGGAGATCTCGTGGCCCCAGCTCGGGCCGATCACCTGGGCGTCGATGTCCTTGGTCTGGACGTTCAGGTCCTTGGAGAGGCCCTCGATGAAGGTGCTCGCGGGCACCTTCTCCTCGGAGCTGACCTGGATCCTGACCTGGCCGTTGCCGGTCTGCTGGACCAGCGCGGTCGAGTCATGGGTGATCTTGTTGGCGGAGTCCTGCGCCTGGGAGACCGTCAGTCCCGGCTTGGTGACCGTGTAGACCGACCCGCCCTTGAACTCGATGCCCAGGTGCAGGCCCATCGCCAGACCGACCGCCGCGAGCAGCACGATCACACCGGAGATGCTGTACCAGAGCTTGCGCCGGCCGACGAAGTCGAAGCTGACCTCGCCCTGGTAGAGACGGTGGCCGAGATTGCCGAAGCGTGACATCGCGTCAGGCCTCCTTCGCGGCAGCGGTGGCGGCGGGGCGGCGGCGGCCGCCCCGGATCGGCGGGCGGGCGCCCAGCCGCTTCGGGTCCAGGCCGGACCACGGGTGGCCGTCCGCGAAGAACTTGCGGCGGGCCAGGATGGTGATCAGCGGCTTGGTGAAGAGGAAGATCACCACGACGTCGAGCAGGGTGGTCAGACCGAGGGTGAAGGCGAAGCCCTGCACCTTGCCGACCGAGACGAAGTAGAGCACCGCGGCACAGAGGAAGGACACGAAGTCCGAGACCAGGATGGTGCGGCGGGCGCGCGGCCAGGCGCGCTGGACGGCCGGGCGCAGCGGGGCGCCCTCGCGGACCTCGTCGCGGATGCGCTCGAAGTACACGATGAACGAGTCCGCGGTGATACCGATCGCGACGATGGCGCCGCAGACCGCGGGCAGGTTCAGCGCGAAGCCGATGCCGGCGCCGAGCAGCGACATGATCGAGTAGGTGAGCACCGCCGAGACGACCAGACCGGCGATCGAGATCAGGCCGAGGCCGCGGTAGTAGACCAGCGAGTAGAGGACCACCAGCGCCATACCGATCGCACCGGCGATCAGGCCGGCCTGCAGCTGGTCGCCGCCGAGCTGCGGCGAGACGGTGGTGACGTCGCTCTTGTCGAAGGTGAGCGGCAGGGCGCCGTAGCTCAGCACGTTGGCCAGGCTCTTGGCCTGGTCCTGGGTGAAGCTGCCGGAGATCACCGCGTTGCCGGTGATCGACTGGCTGACGTACGGGTGGGAGACGACCTTGCCGTCCAGCACGATGGCGAACTGGTTGGCCGGGGAGGGCTGGGTGGCCAGCTTGCCGGTGGTCGAGGCGAAGGCGCTGGAGCCCTTGTCGTTGAAGGCCAGCTGGACCTGCCAGCCGGCGCCCTGCTGGGTGTCGAAGGTCGCGGCCGCCTTGGAGACGTCCTGGCCGTTCACCGCCACCGGGCCGAGCGCGAACTTGTTCCAGACGCCCTGCTCCTTGTCGAAGCTGCAGGCGACCGCGGACTTGGTCGGGTCGGTCTGGTAGTCCTTCTGCTGGCTCGGGTCGGAGCAGTCCAGCGCGGTGAACTGCTGCTGCAGCTCCGCCGGCACGGTGCCCTGGGTGAGCGCGGCGGCCATGTCGGCCGGGGACGGGGTGCTCGGGGCGGCGGACGGGGTGGCGCCGGTGCTCGCACTGGCGGAGCCGGAGGGGGTGGCACCGGCCGACGGGCCGGCCTTCAGCGCGTCGGTGACGGCCCGCCCGGCCTTGCTGGCGCTCGCGGACGGCGAGGCGGAGCCGCCACTCGAGGCGGCCGCGGAGGGCGAGGAGGACGGCGCGGGGCTGCCGCTCGCGCTCGGGCTGGACGAGGGGGCCGGGGCCTTCACACCGGTGGGCGCGTAGGCCAGCACCGGGCGGAAGTAGAGCTTGGCCGTGGTGCCCACCTGGTCGATCGCGGCCTGGCGGTCACCACCGTTGGGGATGTTCACGATGATCGTGTCACTGCCCTGGGTCTGCACCTCCGCTTCGGAGACGCCCATGCCGTTGACACGCTTGTTGATGATCGTGACCGCGGTGTCCATGTTGGCCTTGTTGATCGCGGCCTTGTCGTCGGACTTGGCGGTCAGCGTGATGCTGGTGCCACCCGCGAGGTCGATCCCCAGACGCGGGGTCTTGTGACCCGTCCAGAACATGACGGCGACCAGTCCGACGGCGATCGCCAGGATCAGAGCCAGAGCCCGTCCTGGGTAACCGTCGCGCGGGCGCGACTTTGGTGTTGCCACCTTGCTCGTTTCTCCCTGTCCATGCCGCCGCCCCCACCGCTTCGGTCCGGCTCGTGACGGGACCTGGACGGGGAGGCGGCGGCCCTGAGGTCCTCTGTGGGCTCGCGGCTCGTGCCGCTACGACCGGGGGTGTCGCCCGGCCGTCTTACTTGGCTGCGGGAGCCTCGCCCTCGGCGCTGCCCTTGTCCTTGGCGCCTTCGGTGACGTCCTTGTCAAGGCTGAGCGGCTTGGCGTCGGCGTCCTCCTCGGCGGCGGGCTCGTCCGTCGGCTCGTCCTCGGCGGGGCGACCGTTGATGATCGCGTCGTACTCCTGCGGGTCGAGGACGGCGGCGATGGCGCTCTTGGTGTAGTGGGTGACCACACCGGGGGCGATCTCCAGCTCGACGGTCTCGTCGTTGACCGCCTTCACCAGGGCGTACATACCACCGATGGTGCGGACTCCCGAGCCGGGCTCCATCGCCGACCGCATCTGCGCGGCCTGGTCCTGCCGCTTCTTGTTCGAGCGGAAGAGCATGAACAGCACGGCGAGCATGACGAGGGGAAGAAGGAGGTTAAACACAGCAGCCAGAGTCCTTTACGGGCCGCCCGCCTGGGCGGCCAGTGGTGGTCGTCGGCCCGTCAGGTGAGAGGGGCGGTCCGGCGGAGTCTAGGCGACCCGCACTGATCGGACAACGCCAAGCATCGCAGAGTGCCGCCGAAAGTGGCGACCCTCCGCTCTGCCGGTCTCATCACGCGTCGTTCGTGCTCCGGAGGGTTCACCTGGACGGTTCACCCTGCGTGCACCGCTGCGGTCACTCCCCCTGCGGGTACTCCGGCTCACGCTCTCGTCCGCACTCCCTGCCGCCGTCGGTCACCCCGCGTCGTTCGCTCCCGGGAACAGCTCGCCCTGTGCGGGCACCGCACCGCGCGGCTGCTGCTGCGGCGGGGTGAGCCCGAGGTGCGCCCAGGCGGCGGCGGTGGCGATCCGGCCGCGCGGGGTGCGCGCCAGCAGGCCCTCGCGGACCAGGAAGGGCTCGGCGACCTCCTCGACCGTCTCGGCCTCCTCCCCCACCGCGACCGCCAGGGTGGACAGGCCGACCGGCCCCCCGCCGAACAGGCGCAGCAGGGCGTCCAGCACCGCGCGGTCCAGCCGGTCCAGACCACGGGCGTCGACCTCGTACACCTGCAGGGCCTGGGCGGCGATCTCCTGCGTCACCACACCGTCGTGCTTGACCTGGGCGTAGTCGCGGACCCGGCGCAGCAGCCGGTTGGCGATGCGCGGCGTGCCCCGGGAGCGGCCGGCGATCTCGGCCGCACCGGCCGGGTCTATCTCCACGTCCAGCAGGGTGGCGGAGCGGTGCACCACGCGCTGCAGCTCGGCGGGGGCGTAGAACTCCATGTG
The DNA here is from genome assembly GCF_051374625.1 of Kitasatospora sp. HPM-01-4. Lineage (NCBI taxonomy): Bacteria > Bacillati > Actinomycetota > Actinomycetes > Kitasatosporales > Streptomycetaceae > Kitasatospora > Kitasatospora sp. HPM-01-4. The sequence goes on from NZ_JBPQGP010000005.1 coordinate 1,626,740, forward strand.
GCCGGTGAAGCCGAAGCGGTCGCGCAGCGGCGGCGGCAGCAGTCCGGCCCGGGTGGTGGCGCCGACCAGGGTGAAGGGCGGCAGCTCCAGCGGGATGGCGGTGGCGCCGGGGCCCTTGCCGACGATGACGTCGACCCGGAAGTCCTCCATCGCCATGTACAGCATCTCCTCGGCGGGCCGGGACATCCGGTGGATCTCGTCGAGGAAGAGCACCTCGCCCTCGGTGAGCGAGGAGAGGATGGCCGCCAGGTCGCCGGCGTGCTGGATGGCCGGGCCCGAGGTGATCCGGATCGGGGCGTTCAGCTCGGCCGCGATGATCATGGACAGGGTGGTCTTGCCGAGCCCGGGCGGGCCGCTCAGCAGCACGTGGTCAGGCGCGGTGCCGCGCTTGCGGGCGGCCTGCAGGACCAGCGAGAGCTGCTCGCGCACCCGCTCCTGCCCGATGAACTCGTCCAGCTGCCGGGGACGCAGTGCCGCCTCGACCGCCTGGTCCTCGCCGTCGGCGGCCGACCCGACCAGCCGATCGGCCGGGTGGTCGACGTGGTCGAAGTCGTACGGGCTCATCGCGGCGGACTCCTGCCGGCTCGTCGGGTGGTGGTTCATCGGGTGCGGTTGAGGGTGCGCAGCGCGGCCCTGAGCAGGGCGCCGACATCGGTGGTGGACTGTGCCTCGGCCTCGGGGGTGACCGCCGCGACGGCCTCGTCGGCCTCGCGCGGGGCGTAGCCGAGGCCGACCAGGGCGGCGTGCAGCTGCTCGCTCCACGGGGCGGGCCCGGTGGCGACCGGCTTCTGCGCGGGGACGCTGCCGTGCGGGGCGCCCAGCTTGTCCTTGTACTCCAGCAGCAGCTTGGCGGCCTTGGCCTTGCCGATGCCGGGGACGGCGATCAGGGCCTTCGCGTCGCCGCCGGCCACCGCGAGGCGCAGCGCGTCGGGGCTGTGCACGCCGAGCATGGCCTGGGCCAGGCGCGGCCCGACGCCGGGGGCGGCCTGCAGGATCTCGAAGGTGGCGCGCTCGTCGTCGTCCGCGAAGCCGTAGAGGGTGAGGGAGTCCTCCCGGACGACCAGCGAGGTGGCGAGTCTGGCGTGCTCGCCCGGGCGCAGACCGGCCAGGGTGGCGGGGGTGCACTGGACGGCCATGCCGACGCCGCCGACCTCGACGACGGCGGTGCCGGCCGCGATGGCGGCGACCTGGCCCTGGACGAAGGCGATCATCGAAGGTGCTCCCTACGGGCGGTCGGTGCTTTGGCGAGGGCGGCGGCGATCCGGTCGACGGCGCCGCCGCGCCAGATGTGGCAGATGGCGAGGGCCAGCGCGTCGGCGGCGTCGGCGGGCCTGGGCGGGGCGTCGAGCCGGAGCAGACGGGTGACCATGGCGGTGACCTGGGCCTTGTCGGCCCGGCCCGAACCGGTGACGGCGGCCTTGACCTCGCTGGGGGTGTGCAGGGTGACGGGTATGCCACGCCTGGTCGCGCAGAGCATCGCGACGGCGCTGGCCTGGGCGGTGCCCATCACGGTGCGGACGTTGTGCTGGGCGAAGACCCGCTCGACGGCGACCAGGTCGGGACGGTGTTCGTCCAGCCAGTGCTCCAGTCCCTGCTCTATCTGCAGCAGCCGCTGCCCGATGTCCGCCTCGGCGGGTGTCCGCACCACACCGACCCCGAGCATCCGCAGCGGGCGGCCCGGCGCGCCGTCCACCACGCCGACACCGCACCTGGTCAGCCCAGGGTCCACACCCAGTACCTTCACCGCCGAGCCCCACCTTTCGTCCGACCTGCGAAGGCTACCGGTCACCTGTGACAACGTCGCCGCGCACACACGGGCCTTCGGAACGCTCCCGCCCCGGGTCCGAACACACCGCCGCCCGGCAGCCGCTGGGGCTGCCGGGCGGAGCGGACGGATCCGGGATCAGGCGTCGACCTCGGCCATGACCTCGTCGGAGACGTCGAAGTTGGCGAAGACGTTCTGCACGTCGTCGCTGTCCTCGAGCGCGTCGATCAGCTTGAAGATCTTGCGGGCGCCGTCGGCGTCCAGCTGGACCTGCACGCTGGGGACGAAGTTGGCCTCGGCCGAGTCGTAGTCGATGCCCGCGTCGACCAGTGCGGTGCGGACGGCGACCATGTTGGACGCCTCGGAGATGATCTCGAAGGCCTCGCCGAGGTCGTTGATCTCCTCCGGGTCCTGGTCCAGGACGACCTCGAAGAGCTTGTCCTCGTCCACGCCGTCGGCCTTGGGCACGATCACGACGCCCTTGCGGGTGAACATGTAGGAGACCGAGCCCGGGTCGGCCATCGAGCCGCCGTTGCGGGTCATGGCCACGCGCACGTCCGAGGCGGCGCGGTTGCGGTTGTCGGTGAGGCACTCGATGAGCACCGCGACGCCGTTCGGGCCGTAGCCCTCGTACATGATCGTCGAGTAGTCGGCCCCGCCGGCCTCGGCGCCCGAGCCGCGCTTGACGGCACGGTTGATGTTGTCGATCGGGACCGAGCTCTTCTTCGCCTTCTGGATGGCGTCGTACAGCGTCGGGTTGCCCGCCGGGTCGCCGCCGCCGGTACGCGCCGCCACCTCGATGTTCTTGATCATCTTGGCGAAGAGCTTGCCGCGCTTGGCGTCGATCACGGCCTTCTTGTGCTTGGTGGTAGCCCACTTAGAGTGGCCGGACATCGCCAGCTCCTTTACGTCGCCAAAGGGAAATGAACACAGGAGATCTTACCGGTGTCCGGGCCGACACCTGGCATCGCATCAGCCTCACCCGCAAGCCGGAGGGCGCGTCGGTGCCGGCGGTACCGGCCGGCGGCTCCGCCGCGGGGAGGGACGGCGGGCGGGGTTACGCGGCCGCCTCGACCATGCGCACGAAGTACTCGTGCACCCGGTGGTCGCCGGTGAGCTCGGGGTGGAAGGAGGTGGCGAGCAGGTTGCCCTGGCGGACCGCCACGATGCGGCTCTCGGGGCCGTCGGCGGCCGGCAGCTCGGCCAGCACCTCGACACCCGCGCCGACCGCCTCGACCCAGGGGGCGCGGATGAAGACGCCGTGCACCGGGCCGCCCTCCAGGCCGTCGAAGTCGATCCCGGACTCGAAGGACTCGTTCTGCCGCCCGAAGGCGTTGCGGCGCACGGTCATGTCGATCCCGCCGACGGTCTCCTGGTCCTCCCGGCCGTCCAGGATCTTGTCCGCGAGCATGATCATGCCCGCGCAGGTGCCGTAGACCGGCATGCCGGCCGCCACCCGCTCACGCAGCGGGACCATGACGTCGAACTGCACGGCCAGCTTGGACATGGTGGTGGACTCGCCGCCGGGGATCACCAGCGCGTCCACCTCGGCCAGTTCCTCGGCACGCCGCACCGGGCGGGCTATCGCGTCGGCGGCGGCCAGCGCCACCAGGTGCTCACGGACATCGCCCTGCAGCGCGAGAACGCCGATGACGGGAGTGCTGGACACGGTAACTACCTCTTGCCTCATGCTCGGTGCGGACTGAGCCGCCGCTGAAGTCTGTACTGCGGGTACGCGCGTCGGCCCGCCGCGCACGGACTGCTGCGCGGCGGGCCCGAGGGCTCATGCCAGGGCGCGTACGGGATTACCAGCCGCGGTTGGCGTAGCGCTCGCTCTCCGGCAGGGTGTCGCAGTTGATGCCGACCATGGCCTCGCCCAGGTTGCGGGAGGCGTCCGCGATGATCTTCGGGTCGTCGAAGAAGGTGGTGGCCTTGACGATCGCGGCGGCGCGCTTGGCCGGGTCGCCCGACTTGAAGATGCCCGAGCCGACGAAGACGCCCTCGGCACCCAGCTGGCGCATCAGCGCGGCGTCGGCCGGGGTGGCCACGCCACCGGCGGAGAACAGCACGACCGGCAGCTTGCCGAGCTCGGCGACCTCCTTGACCAGCTCGTACGGGGCGCGCAGCTCCTTGGCGGCGGCGTACAGCTCGTTGTTGTCGTAGCCGCGCAGCTTGGCGATCTCGTTCTTGATCTGGCGCAGGTGGCGGACGGCCTCGACCACGTTGCCGGTGCCGGCCTCGCCCTTGGAGCGGATCATGGCCGCGCCCTCGGCGATGCGGCGCAGGGCCTCACCGAGGTTGGTGGCGCCGCAGACGAAGGGGGTGGTGAAGGCCCACTTGTCGGAGTGGTTGATCTCGTCGGCCGGGGTCAGCACCTCGGACTCGTCGATGTAGTCGACACCGAGCGACTGCAGGACCTGGGCCTCGACGAAGTGGCCGATCCGGGACTTGGCCATGACCGGGATGGAGACCGCGTTGATGATCTCCTCGATCATGTTCGGGTCGGACATCCGGGCCACACCGCCGTCCTTGCGGATGTCGGCCGGAACCCGCTCCAGGGCCATGACGGCGACCGCACCGGCGTCCTCGGCGATCTTCGCCTGCTCGGCGTTGACCACATCCATGATCACACCGCCCTTGAGCTGCTCGGCCATGCCGCGCTTAACCCGGGCGGTGCCGATCTGCGGCTGGTCTGCGGTGATGGGGGTGGTGGACACGTGAGACCTCACTCGAAGATGAACCAGTGATATCGCCCTATCGTAGGCCCGAATCCCCGCTTTCCCATGCGCCACCTAGTCCAGCGCGGAAGCCCGGATACGACAAACAGGCCGTAACGCACTTACGCGGGAGCGCCCTGAGGTGTGAGCGCCACGGGGGGCTCGTCGTCCATTTCGAAGGCGAGCGGGAATGGCGCACGCCCGGCCAGCCGGAAATAGCGCACTAGACGGTGCTCCCGCACCGCTCGCGCCGCCCGGACCGCGTCATTGTGGAACCGCCGCGCCATCGGCACCCGGCGCACCGCCGCTGTGAGATCCCTCACGACCTCCTCGCCTCCCGGCACCGCCAGCAGCGCAGCCACCTGCTCCGGATCGGCGAACACCGCGCGCAGCGCCAGGCTCAGCTCGCTCTCAGCCACCTCCCGCTGCTCGTCCTCGGCCTGCCGGGCGGCGTGCGAGGCCTCGTACAACAGGATGGAGGCGGCCGGGTCGAGCAGCGAGGAGGTGGCCAGCTCCAGCGCGACGGAGGCCCGCCGGACGAGCTGCGCGTCCAGCGAGGCCCGGGCCGCGTCGATCCGGGCATGCAGCCGGTCGAGTCGGCCCGCCGTCCAGCTCAGGTAGACGGCGAACAGCACGAGAGCCGCGGCGGCCCAGATCCAGTCAGTCACGGAGCAGAACGCTACATTGCGGTCTTCCGGTAGAAGTCCCGGTCCAGCTCCACCACGTTCACGGCAAGGTGCGCCCGCACCCCCGGCTCCGGCCGGACGAAGCGTTCCAGCAGCCTCAGCGTCTCCTCGGCCAGCCTGGTCCGCAGCTCGCGGCTGCGGCCCTCGAGGAGCCTGATCTCCAGGTACACCGTCGCGGCCCGCGGCAGCCCGCCGTGCCCGACGTGGAACTCCTCCGCCTTGCGGAAGACCGTCTTGCAGTCGTCCACGGGCGACGAGATCAGCGCGGCGACCCGCGAGTGCAGCTCGCGGACGAACGCGGGCTGGTCGAAGGCGACGCCCTCGGAGTAGTCGATGGACAGCTGCGGCATCTCAAGACCCCCAGGATGGTTGACGGATCGTCAAAGTCACCCTAGCCAGCCCGTCAATCCGTTCGACCGGCCCGCGAGCGAAGAAGGGAGCGCGCGAGCAGGGGGCACCTCCCAGCCGCCGGGCTGGGGGAGAACGTCGGCGCCGACTCCACCGATCGGCGGCTCCGCCGCGGGGAGCGCCCGGCGGCAAGCGGGCGACCACGCCCCGAGCCTAGGGGGTACCCCCGGCCGGAGGCTGGGCGCGGCGCGCCGGTGCCGCAGTACCGATATGCGGCTCCGCCGCGTGGGAGGAGAGAGGAAGCGACCGAGGAACGAGGGAGCGCGGGAACAGGGGGCACCTCCCAGCCGCCGGGCTGGGGGAGAACGTCGGCGCCGGATCAGAGCGCCCGGCGGCGAGCGGGCGACCCCGCCCCGAGCCTAGGGGGTACCCCCGGCCGGAGGCTGGGCGCGGCGCGCCGGTGCCGCAGTACCGATATGCGGCTCCGCCGCGTGGGAGGAGAGAGGAAGCGACCGAGGAACGAGGGAGCGCGGGAACAGGGGGCACCTCCCAGCCGCCGGGCTGGGGGAGAACGTCGGCGCCGGATCAGAGCGCCCGGCGGCGAGCGGGCGAACAGCCAGTCAGTCCCTGGTCAGCCTCAGCCGCCCGCGCCAGCCGGCCCGCTCGTCCTCGGCGACCGGCGGCATGCCGTCGGTGACCGTCTCGTACACCGAGAGGATGTCCGCGCCGACGGTCGACCAGTCGAACCGCCGCACGTGCCGGGAGGCCGCCCGGCGCAGCTCGGTCAGCCGGTCCGGGTTGCCGAGCAGCCGCAGCGCGGCGTCGGCGAGGGCCGCCGAGTCCTCGACCGGGAAAAGCTCGCCGGCGTCGCCGCCGTCCAGCACCTGCCGGAACGCGTCCAGGTCGCTGGCCAGCACCGGGGCGCCGGCCGACATCGCCTCGACCAGGATGATGCCGAAGCTCTCCCCACCGGTGTTCGGCGCCACGTACAGGTCCACGCTGCGCAGCAGCCGAGCCTTCTCCCGGTCGCTCACCATGCCGAGGAACTCCACCTGCCGCCGCACCTCGGGCGCCAGGCCGGCCACGGCCTCCTCCTCGTCGCCCTTGCCGGCCACCAGCAGCCGGACGCCCGGGCGCTCGGCGAGGATCCTGGGCAGGGCGGCGAGCAGGCTGGGCAGGCCCTTGCGCGGCTCGTTGATCCGCCCGATGAAGCCGATCGTGCCGGGCTCACCGTCCGCCGCGCCGCCCTGCCAGCGCGGGTCGGGCTCGGCCTCGGCGAAGAACCGTACGTCGACGCCGTTGGGGATCACCACGGCGTCGCCGCCGAGGTGCTCGACCAGGGTGCGCCGGGCGTACTCGCTGACCGCGATCCGGGCGCTCATCTTCTCCAGGCCCGGCTGGAGGATCGGCGAGGCCGCGATCATGGCGCGCGAGCGCGGGTTGGAGGTGTGGAAGGTGCCCACCATCGGCCCGGAGGCGGACCAGGCGGCCAGCATCGAGAGACTGGGCGAGGAGGGCTCGTGGACGTGCAGGATGTCGAAGCGGCCCTCGTTCAGCCAGCGCCGCACCCGGGCCGCGGAGAGGATGCCGAAGCTGAGCCGGGCCACCGAGCCGTTGTAGGGCACCGCGACGGCCCTGCCGGCCGACACCACGTACGGCGGCAGCGCCGACTCGTCCTCGGCCGGTGCCAGCACGGAGACCTGGTGGCCGAGGCCGATCAGGTGCTCGGCCAGATCGCGGATGTGGAACTGCACCCCGCCCGGGACGTCCCAGTCGTACGGGCAGACGATTCCGATCTTCATCGCGCCCCCCTCAGGCGGTGTGGCGCCGGCCGAGGTCGGCCAGCCAGAACTTCTGCAGCATGTGCCAGTCCACCGAGTGCTCGCGGATCCCGTCCGCCCACACGTCGGCCAGTGCCTGGGTCATCGCCAGGGTCTTCGCCTGGCGGTCGCCCTCCTCGGGCGGCCGGAGCTCGGGGTGGACCTCGACCCGCATCACCGGGCCGTCGTACCAGAGGGTGGCCGGCACCAGCGCGGCACCGGTGCGCAGCGCCAGCGCGGCCGGGCCCGCCGGGACCTTGGTCTGCTCGCCGAAGAAGTCCACCGGCACCCCGGCGTCCGACAGGTCGCGGTCCCCCACCAGGCAGACCAGCTTCCCGGCCCGCAGCCGGCGCGCCAGGGTGCCGACCACCGAGACCCCGCTGCCGGTCAGCGGCAGCACCTCCATGCCCAGGCTCTCGCGGTACGCGACGAACCGGTCGAACAGCGACTCCGGCTTGAGCCGCTCGGCGACCGTGGTGAAGGGATGGCCCTGGCAGACGATCCAGGCCCCGGCCAGATCCCAGTTGCCCATGTGCGGAAGCGCCGCCACCACGCCCCGCCCGGCCTCCAGCGGACCGGTCAGGTTCTCCATCCCCTTGAGCTGCACGGCCTCCGAGATCCGCGCCCGGCTCCAGGCCGGCAGCCGGAAGGACTCCATCCAGTACCGCAGGTACGAGCGCATCCCCGCCCGGGACAGCTCGCGCAGCCGCTGCTCGCTCACGCCCGGGTGCACCCGGGCGAGGTTGCGCTCCAGCTGGCGCACGCCCTTGCCGCGCCGGCGCCAGGTGTAGTCCGCGAGCTGGTCGAACAGAGCGCGCGCGACCGGCTCCGGCAGGTGCTTCAGCGCCGACCAGCCCAGCGCGTACCCGCCGTCGACCATCCGCTCCCTGAGCGTCGCGGCACTCGGCACACCGGCGTTCACAGCGCCTCCCCGGATTCGGCTGCCTCCAGCGCCTCCCGGCGCACGGTGAGCATCCGCTGCAGCACCGTCACCAGGCTGCCCGCCGCGACCAGCCACAGCGCCAGCGGCAGCAGCGGCTCCACGTACGGCACCCCGAAGGCGTGCAGGCCGGTGACACCCGCCGCGACCAGGCTGATCACCAGCCGCTCGGCCCGCTCCACCAGCCCGGACACGTTGCAGGGCAGCCCCAGGCTCTCCGCCCGCGCCTTGGTGTACGAGACCACCTGGCCGCTCGCCAGGCAGAGCACCGAGATCGCGCAGAGCAGGTCGTTGTCGCCCTTGCCCGCGTACCAGAGCGCCAGTCCGCCGAAGATCGCCGCATCGGCGACCCGGTCCAGCGTGGAGTCCAGGAACGCGCCCCACTTGCTCGACCTGCCCGCCTGGCGGGCCATGTTGCCGTCCACCAGGTCGGAGAAGATGAACAGGGTGATCGTGATGGTGCCCCAGAAGAACTCGCCCCGGGGGAAGAACACCAGCGCACCGGCGACCGAACCGGCCGTACCGATCAGCGTGACCGCGTCCGGGCTCACCCCCCAGCGCAGCAGCAGCGCGGCGAACGGCGTCAGGACACGTGTGAAGAAGGCACGTGCGTACTTGTTGAGCATGGCCTTCCGGACCGCCCCGATCTCACCTAAACCGCCCTCGGCCCCAGTGGTCGACCGGCGGCCGAGCGGAACGACCCGCCCGGCCCGACAATGGTATCCAGGCCGCTCGCACCGCTCGGCCGCCCCACACCCGCGAGCCGGTCCCGGCCCAAACCGGCCACCACTCAGGGCACTTCCCCGCATACGGGACGTAACTGCCGCCCCCGCGAAGGAGGCACGCCATGGCGGACCGAGGAACCCCGCACCCGCCCGCACCCGCCGTCGAGCGGACCGCGCAGCTGCGCAACGTGGCCCTGATCGGCCCCAGCGGCGCCGGGAAGACCACTCTCGCCGAATCCCTCGCCCTCGCCGCCGGTGCCATCACCCGGGCGGGCAGCGTCCCCGACGGCACCACCGTCGCCGACTACGAGGAGATCGAGCACCAGCAGCAGCGCTCGGTGCAGCTCGCACTGCTGCCGCTCAGCTGGCGCGACACCAAGATCAACCTGCTGGACACCCCCGGCTACGCCGACTTCACCGGCGACCAGCGGGCCGGACTGCAGGCCGCCGAAGCCGCCGTCCTGGTCCTCTCCGCCGCCGAACCGGTCCCGCTGCCCGCCCTCGCCCTCTGGCGCGAGTGCCGCGCCGCCGGGCTGCCCACCGTGATCGTTCTCACTCACCTCACCGCCGGCCGGGGCAGCTTCGAGGAGGCCCTGGCCGCCTGCCAGGAGGCCTTCGGCGACGGCCACCCCGAGACCGTCCTGCCCATCCACCTGCCGATCCTGCGCGAGGGCCACCCGTACGGCTCACTCGACCTGCTCACCGGCCGCCAGTACGGCGAGGGCGGCCGTCCCCCCGGCGCCGACGAAGCCCGCGGCCGCCTGGTCGAGGCCATCGCCGGCGAGGACGACACCCTGCTGGAGCGCTATGTCGCAGGCGAGGACCTCGACCCGGCCTCGCTCACCGAGGCGCTGCGCCGCGAGGTCCTCCAGGGCGCCCTGCACCCGGTGCTCGCCGCCGCTCCCCCGCTCGACCCCGCGGGCCCCGCCGTCGGCGCCGCCGAACTGCTCGACCTGATCACCGAGATCCTCCCCACCCCCGGGGAACGCCGGGACGACATGCCGCCCTGCGACCCCGACGCCCCCGTCACCGCCCAGGTCGTCCACACCGGCGAGGACCCGTACGTCGGCCGCCTCAGCCTGGTCCGGGTCTACTCCGGCACCCTGCGCCCGGACACCGCCCTGCACCTGGCCGACCACCCCGACGAACGCGTCACCGCCCTCACCTCCCCCTTCGGCAAGCAGCAGCGACCGGTGCCCTGTGCCCTCCCCGGCGACCTCGTCTGCCTCGCCAAGCTCGCCGCGGCCCGCACCGGCGACACCCTCTCCGCCGGCCAACTCGTCCTCGAACGCTGGCCGTTGCCCGAACCGCTACTCCCCATCGCCGTCCAGGCGCACAGCAAGGGCGACGAGGACCGGCTCGCCCAGAGCCTCGCCCGCCTCACCGCCCAGGACCCGGCCCTGCGGGTCGAGCAGAACGCCGACACCCACCAGCTCGTCCTCTGGTGCACCGGCGAGGCCCACCAGGCCGTCGTCCTGGACCGGTTGCGCACCCGCTACGGCGTCAACCTGGACACCGTCGAGTACCAGGTCGCCCTGCGCGAGACCTTCGCCTCCACCGCCAGCGGGCACGGACGGCACGTCAAACAGTCCGGCGGCCACGGCCAGTTCGCCATCTGCGACCTCACCGTCGAACCCATGGAGCCCGGCAGCGGCTTCGAGTTCGTCGACAAGGTCGTCGGCGGCGCCGTGCCGCGCAACTTCATCCCCTCGGTGGAGAAGGGCGTCCGCGCCCAACTCGCCCACGGCGTCAAGGCCGGCTACCCCATGGTCGACGTCCGGGTCACCCTCACCGACGGAAAGGCGCACTCGGTCGACTCCTCCGACGCCGCCTTCCAGACCGCCGGCGCCCTAGCCCTGCGCGAGGCCGCCTCCCACACCACCGTCCGACTGCTCGAACCGGTCGACGAGATCCGGGTCCTGCTCCCCGACGAGTACCAGGGCGCGGTCCTCACCGACCTCTCCGCCCGCCGCGGCCACGTGCTGGGCACCGAACCCGGCGGCCCCGGCCTCAGCCTGGTCCGCGCCGAAGTCCCCGAACTCGAACTCGCCCGCTACCCCGTCGAGTTGCGCTCCCTCTCGCACGGCACCGGCCAGTTCTCCCGCACCTACGTCCGGCACGCCCCGATGCCCGCCGCGATCGCCGCCCACTACGAGAACGGCTCCTGAGACACCCGGGAGCCGGTGGCCGCCCGTGGTGCCGCGGGCGGCTACCGGCTCCGCACGAGCGCGCAGGCCGGCGTCCCACCCGGCATCCGGTGCCGGTTCCTCGCGACCAGCCGGTAGACCGCCGCCGCCAGCGGACGGACCGGCGGCAGCGCCAGCACCCCGCCCAGGTACGCCCACGCCCCGCCCGACCGCATCAGCAGCCGCGCGGCCGCCTGCGCCCCGCCGTAGACCCGCCCGTCGGGCGTGACCCAGAGGAGCTCCCGCTCGGCCCGCTCCAGGGTCACCAGCCCCCGGCCGCCGGCCCGCGCGTCCAGCGCCGCCAGATCGGCGAACTGGAACGGCACCGCCTCCCACCCGCCGGAGGCCAGAGTCGCCCGCAGATAACGCTCGGCGGCGTCCTTGCACGTCGTACAGAAGGCACAGTCCCCGTCGAAGACGAGCACCGGATCCACCGCCACCATCCCAACCTCGGCCATACCCCGATCCTCCCACCGCCGAGGACCGACGGGACCAGTGGGGTCGAAGCGCCCCGGAAGTGGGCACCATAGTGGGCAGTACCACGCCTGGCGAGATGTGACAGCGGTTCAGACGATCATCCACGCGGCGGGGCGGCGGCACGGTACCCTGCCGCTGACAAGGGGAGGAGGGGCACCACCGTGACCAAGCTGGACATGACCCCGGGCGCGCAGATACCTCGCACCGACGTCGGACCGCAGACCGCAGTCACCCAGCTGCTCTCCTCGGCGGCCTACCGCGACGGCGACTTCCGCGACCTGAAGAGCAAGCTCGGTGTGACCGTCAAGGAGGGGAAGTTCGACCTCTTCCGGCCAAGTCTCGGCGAGGCCTTCAGCCGCGCCCTGATCGACCGGACGCTGGCCGCCAAGCGCAACCCGCTGGTCCCCTCCTTCGGCACCGACACCCGCATGGTGGTCGAGCACTGCCTGGCCGCCGAGGAGCTCCGCAACGCCAGGGACCGCAAGCTCACCCTGATCACCCTGGTCAGCGGGCTGCTCTTCCTGCCGGGCGCGCTGCTCTGGCTGCTCGCCTTCCAGGGCCGGGCCTGGCTGAAGACCAAGAACCCGGCCCGCGAGGGCTTCTTCGGCACCATCGTGCTGGTGGTCGCCGCCGCCATCGCCGCGCTCTTCGTGTGGCGCCCGCCGATGACCGGGCTGCTCGCCCTGTACTTCCGGGTGATGATGGTGGCGCCCGTCCTCGGCTGGTTCGTCGCCAAGCGGATCGTCCTGCGCACCACCGAGGACCTGCGCTCCCGCTGGGGCGACCTGGTCGAGGGCAACGCGATAGCCGCGACCGTCCCCAAGGCCGTCCCACGCGACGACATGGACAAGAAGGCCAGCACGCTCCGCGCCCAACTGGAGCGCCTGACCGCCGAACAGGACACCAACATCCAGCACTACGCCGGCTCCAAGGGCATCCTCGGCGCCGGAATGCGCTGGGGCGTCTGGGAGATGGTCGAGGACCTGCGCCCCGCCGAGGGCCACGTCGACTTCCGCACCTTCCACCCATGGGACCTCACCCGTCGCATCACCGACCGCCTCGGCGGCCTCGGGCGCAGTGAGATCTCCGACGGCGGGATGAAGCACGTCGCCGTCCAGCAGTGGGTCGTGGTGGACATCTCGGAAGGCGCCGACGAGATCGGCCGCCCAGGCGGACCCGAGATGGACGGCTACCGGATGCGCGACTTCGGCATCCAGACCATCGCCAACCGGCAGACCCTCGGTACCGACACCCGGCACCGGCTGGCGACCCAGATCGTGCTGCACAAAGGCCAGTTGGTGACCACCAATGTGATCGGCGTCACGGTGCTCAGCAACACCCTGCGGGTCTCGGTGGCCGGCTACGCCCTCGGTCCGCTCAACGGGCTCTTCGGCGCCAAGCCCAAGCCCAAGGAGATGTCGGTCGCCAAGACGGGCAAGTTCTGGGAGGAGAAGACGGTCGTCCTGCCCCTCGTGGACAACGACGAGGTGGTCCGGCAGGCCGTCCGGGCGCCGCTCATGAAGCTCCCCACCCTGCTCACCTGGCTGGGCGGGAAGATCTCCCTGCCGGAGCCGTTCTCACTGCGCGCCGCCTGGGCCGAGCGGACCTGGACCAGCCGCTTCAAGTCCGACGACGTCATCTACGGTGCCACCCCCGTGGTCAACGCGGTGCTCGCCGCCACCATCGACTTCCTGGAGGAGCACGACATCAACGTGGACCGCTTCAGCAACCGGACGAGCATCGTCAAGTCCGAGATGCAGGGCACCCGCCCGTTCAAGGCCGACGTCTACGACGCCGGCTGAGCACCGCCGCACGCCGAAGGGCTCGTACCGGAAATCTCCCGGTACGAGCCCTTCCGCTTGCCCTGTCCGCTCCGCTCAGCCCTGCGGCCAGACCTCGGCGAGCATCTTGCGGGTGTCCGCCAGCAGCTGCGGCAGCACCTTGGTGTGCCCCACCACGGGCATGAAGTTGGTGTCCCCGCCCCAGCGCGGCACCACGTGCTGGTGCAGGTGCGCGGCGATCCCCGCACCGGCGGCGGCACCCTGGTTCATCCCGATGTTGAAACCGTGCGCCCCGGAGGCGGCGCGCAGCGCGGTCATCGCCCGCTTGGTGAAGTCGGCGAGTTCGGCCGTCTCCGCCTCGTCCAGGTCGGTGTAGTCGGCCACGTGCCGGTACGGGACGACCATCAGGTGCCCGCCGTTGTACGGGTAGAGGTTGAGCACCGCGAACACGGCACTGCCCCGGGCGATGATCAGCCCGTCCTCGTCACTCAGCGACGGGATCGAGCAGAACGGGCAACCGTCGCCGGGCGCCGGTCCGCTGGGCTTGTTCTCGCCCTGGATGTACGCCATCCGATGGGGGGTCCACAGGCGCCGGAAACCGTCCGGTTCGCCGACGCCCTGCTGCAGTTCCGGCTCACTCGTCATGCTGATCAGCATATTCGCCCCGGCAACCCCGCAGAGCCGTACGGGGCGGACTCATGGGAGTCCGCCCCGCACTCACCCCCCGCTCACGCGGGGACCACGTCACACCTGGATGCGGCGCTCCACGGCATCGACGATCTCGGCAACAGCCTGCTCGATCGGGACGCCGTTCTTCTGCTCACCGTTGCGGTAGCGGAAGGAGACGGCACCGGCCTCGACGTCGTCGTTGCCCGCGATCAGCATGAACGGGATCTTGCTGCGCTGAGCGTTGCGGATCTTCTTCTGCATGCGGTCGTCCGAGGCGTCGACCTCGATCCGGATACCGTGCTTCTTCAGCTCGGCCGCGACCTTACGCAGGTACGGCACGTGCTCGTCGGTGATCGGGATACCGACCACGGTGACCGGGGCCAGCCACGGCGGCATGGCGCCCGCGTAGTGCTCCAGCAGCACCGCGAAGAACCGCTCGATCGAGCCGAACAGCGCACGGTGGATCATGACCGGACGCTGGCGGTTGCCGTCCGCGCCCTGGAACTCCAGGTCGAAGCGCTGCGGCAGCTGGAAGTCGACCTGGATGGTCGACATCTGCCAGGTACGGCCGATCGCGTCCTTCGCCTGGACCGAGATCTTCGGGCCGTAGAAGGCCGCACCGGCCGGGTCGAGGACCAGCTCGAGGCCCTGCTTCTCGGCGGCGGCCCGCAGGGTCTCGGTCGCGATCTCCCAGTCCTCGAGGGAGCCGATGTACTTCTCCGGGTCGCGAGTCGACAGCTCCAGGTAGAAGTCGGTCAGACCGTAGTCCCGCAGCAGGTCCAGCACGAAGGTGAGCAGCGAGTCCAGCTCGTCGTGCATCTGCTCGTGGGTGCAGTAGATGTGGGCGTCGTCCTGGGTGAAGCCCCGGGCACGGGTCAGACCGTGCACCACACCCGACTTCTCGTACCGGTAGACCGTGCCGAACTCGAAGAGCCGCAGCGGCAGTTCGCGGTACGACCGACCGCGCGAGCGGTAGATCAGGTTGTGCATCGGGCAGTTCATCGGCTTGAGGTAGTAGTCGTTCTCGCCGTCGAGCTGCATGGGCGGGTACATGCCGTCGGCGTACCAGTCCAGGTGGCCGGAGAGCTCGAAGAGGGTGCCCTTGGTGGCGTGCGGGGTGTAGACGAACTCGTAGCCCGCCTCCTCGTGCCGCTTGCGCGAGTAGTCCTCCATGACCCGGCGCATGATGCCGCCCTTGGGGTGGAAGACGGCGAGGCCGGAGCCGATCTCCTCGGGGATGGAGAACAGGTCGAGCTCGGTGCCGAGCTTGCGGTGGTCGCGCTTGGCGGCCTCCTCCAGGAAGTCCAGGTGGGCCTTCAGCTCGTCCTTGGTCGGCCAGGCGGTGCCGTAGATGCGCTGCAGCTGCGGGTTCTTCTCGCTGCCGCGCCAGTACGCGGCGGCCGAGCGCATCAGCTTGAACGCCGGGATGTTCCGGGTGGTGGGCAGGTGCGGGCCACGGCAGAGGTCGCCCCAGCACTGCTCACCGGTCTTGGCGTCCAGGTTGTCGTAGATGGTCAGCTCGCCGGCGCCGACCTCGACGCTGGCGCCCTCACCGGCGGTGGCGGCGGAGCCCTTGAGGCCGATCAGCTCCAGCTTGTACGGCTCACCGGCCAGCTCCTCGCGGGCGGCCTCGTCGGTGACCACCCGGCGGGAGAACTTCTGCCCGCGCTTGATGATCTCCTGCATCTTCTTCTCGATGACCTTGAGGTCATCGGGGTGGAACGGCTTCTCGACATCGAAGTCGTAGTAGAAGCCGTCCTTGATCGGCGGGCCGATGCCCAGCTTGGCCTCGGGGAAGATCTCCTGCACGGCCTGCGCCATCACGTGCGCGGTCGAGTGCCGCAGGATGTCCAGACCGTCCTTGCTGGAGATCGCCACCGGCTCGACCTCGTCGCCGTCCTGGACGGCGTACCCGAGGTCCTTGAGCTGGCCCCCGACCCGGGCGGCGATGATCGAGCGGTCGTCGGCGAACAGATCGGCGGCCGTAGTGCCCGTGGTCACCACGCGCTCTTCCCGATCGGGTTCGCGGTTGATGATTACCCGGACTTCCGTCACCGGTCTCTCCTGACATCCCTGTGCCGCAGCACTCTGCTGCGCGTGTCGATGGTACCGAGCCCGGCCACCCATCCGCGTACCCATCCACCCATCGCCGATCACCACGCTCCGTACCCGAGCGGACACATATCCGCAGGAACCTTCCCTCAGCCCCGGCCGCGGACGGTTGAGGGCGCGTCAACTGCGGTATCACCAGGGCGGAAACGCCGCCCGCCCGGCGCGCCACTGGTCCTCGGTGGCGCGCCGGGCCGCGCCCAGTGGCACCTGAGGGGCAGTCATGCAGCATTCTCAGCGCTGGTACGAGGGACCACTCGCCTCTTTCGACACCGAGACCACCGGCGTGGACGTCGAGACCGACCGCATCGTCTCGGCCGCCCTGGTGCTCCAGACCTCCCCCCACACCGCCGCCCAGGCCGTGACCTGGCTCACCGACCCGGGCATACCGATTCCCGACGGCGCTCGCGCGGTGCACGGGATAACCGACGAGCAGGTCCGCACCCACGGACGCCCACCCCGTACAGTCGTCGCCGAGATCGCCCGCGCGCTCGGCGAACAGGCCAGAGCCGGCATCCCGCTGGTGGTGATGAACGCCCCGTACGACCTGACCCTGCTCGACCGCGAACTGCGCCGCCACCGCGCCCTCTCGCTGGCCGAGTCGCTGGGCGGCGCCGAACTGGTGGTGCTCGACCCCCGGGTCCTGGACAGATACGTGGACCGCTACCGCAAGGGCCGCCGCACTCTCACCGATCTCTGCGCCCACTACGGCGTCATCCTGACCGGTGCCCACGACGCCACCGCCGACGCCACCGCCGCCCTCGGTCTCGTCCGCGCCCTCGGCACCCGGTACGCCAGCCCGCTGGGCACGCTCTCCCCCGCCGAACTCCATCTGCGCCAGCAGACCTGGCACGCCGCGCAGGCCCGCGGACTGCAGAACTGGTTCGACCGCTCGGGCATCGCCGAACGCGTGGACTTCCACTGGCCGCTCCGCCCGGCCCGCTGCGGCTGCGGCCGCCGCCTCTCCCCGGACCACCGCTGCGAGGCCGCCGCCTGAGCACCCCGGAGACGACTCAGGCCCTGACCGAACTGCCGGTCAGGGCCTGAGTGTTGACGGTGGGCGATACTGGGATCGAACCAGTGACCCCTTCGGTGTGAACGAAGTGCTCTCCCGCTGAGCTAATCGCCCGTTGCAACGAGAAGAACTCTAGCACTACTTGGCTTCAACCGCACAATCCCGCTCTCACAGCCGTCACCGACGGCCCCACAGTTCCCCGCGAACACATGGGTGCTGATTGCGAATCAGCCACGCTCGCCAAGAAGCGGACCGGGGCAAATGCAAAAAAAGATGTCGGGCCCCGACCATTTCCTGGTCGGGGCCCGACATCTGCGGTGCATTCCGGTGGGCGATACTGGGATCGAACCAGTGACCCCTTCGGTGTGAACGAAGTGCTCTCCCGCTGAGCTAATCGCCCGGGTGCAGAAAGAACATTACCGCATCCGAGCGGGTGCTCCGAACCACCCCCTCCCCCGCACCCACCTGGTCAGCCCGTCGAGGCGTCCCGGCCCACGCCGGCCCGGGCACCGGCAGGTCACCGCGACGAGCCGACCGGCCCCACTCCCCGCTCCCGGGTCACCGGCACGGAACCCGGTCCGGCCGACCCGTCGAGCGGCGCAGTCGGCCGGCCCCGGATTGTCGCTTCGCACAACCATGCGGCGCCCCTCCGGCGAAAACCGCCCGGCGCCGCCGGAGCACCCGAGCCCGGCGGGTCAGCCACGGCGATTCTGCAATGCGCCGGAAGGGGTACGACGCGCACCTGAATCGGGACAGACGGGTTTACACCGGGCTTTCAGGTGGGATGGTCCGTTCGCCGACGTGCGATTCCCCGAGCGCACACTGAGCGAAAGGCCCTGGCGCTTATGAACACCACGGTCAGCTGCGAGCTGCACCTGCGCCTCATCGTGTCGAGCGAGTCGTCACTGCCCGTCCCCGCGGGCCTGCGCTACGACACTGCCGACCCCTATGCCGTGCATGCGACCTTCCACACCGGTGCCGACGAGACCGTGGAGTGGGTGTTCGCCCGTGATCTTCTCGCGGAGGGGCTCCATCGACCCACCGGGACCGGCGATGTCCGGGTGTGGCCCTCGCGCAGCCATGGACAGGGTGTGGTCTGCATCGCCCTGAGTTCTCCGGAGGGAGAGGCCCTGCTGGAGGCCCCGGCCCGGGCGCTTGAGTCCTTCCTCAAGCGGACCGACGCCGCCGTGCCACCCGGTACCGAACACCGCCATTTCGATCTCGATCGAGAGCTGTCCCACATCCTCGCCGAGAGCTGACCGCCTCGACGGTGGGGCCGTTACCTGACAGCGTCCGTCCTACTCGGGGGCACGGTCGCACAGTCCGCCGCGCACCAAGCGGCCTCGGGGCTCGTCCCGGTCACTCCCCCCCGGAGCGGCCGGCCCGACCTGCATCGGCGACGACGGAGGCGCCCGGCCACCGGTGCCGGTCATCCACGCACGGATGGCCGGTCACCGGGCCGGGCGCCTCCGTCATGCCCCCTCCACTCCGTGCACGATCCGTTGCGGCCGCTCCGCCGGGCCCCGGATACCGGCCGTCCCGGCGCCGCAAGGGCGGCGGGAGCCCAGCCCGGCCACGGCGCCCCGACGGCCGCGAACGTCCGCCGCTCGGACGGCCCGTCCCGGTAGAGTCGCGGGTGATGACCGACGCGGGAGGCCGGGGCCGCCCGCCGCGCGAGGAGTCCTCACGTGCTGATCACCCATGACACCGAGTGCTCGCTGAGCGCGCTGGTGGAGCTACTCAACACCTCGTCCGACGCGTGCGGCAGCGAGCAGCTCCCTGATGTCGCCGCTCTCAGCGCCTTCGTGGTGCGCCAGGACATCAGCGAGGTCGACTCCCTGTCCCCCGCCGACCTGGCGGCCGTGCACCGGCTGCGGTCGCAGCTGCGGGAGGTCTTCTCCGCGGGCTCCACCGAGGAGGCGGCCGAGCTGGTGAACGCGGTGGTGGCCGCCGCCGGGACCACTCCCCGGCTCACCAACCACGACCAGCACGACTGGCACATCCACTACTTCGCCCCGCACGCCGCGATCGGTGACCACCTGGCGGCCGAGCTCGGCATGGCGCTGGCCTTCATCGTGATGGCCGGGGAGCGCGAGCGGCTGCGCCGTTGCGAGGCGCCCGACTGCGCCCGGGTCTTCGTGGACCTCTCGCGCAACCGCTCCCGCCGTTACTGCGACAGCCGTACCTGCGGCAACCGGCTGCATGTGGCCGCGTACCGGGCGCGGCAGCGCTCGGCGGAGGCCGTGCCGGCCAGCTGAGGGGCGCACCGGTCGGCCGGGCGCCGGTCGGCCGTCAGCGGCCGGGCGGGCGGGTGGCCGCCCGGATGACAGACTGGGGGAATGACCGAAGGTTCTCTCCCCCGTCTCGAGTTCTGGTGCGAGCTCCAGTGCCCGGACTGCCGCACCGCCCTGGACGACGTACAGGCGCTGCGTGACCGGTACGGCGACGCGCTGCCCATCGAGCTGCGGCACTTCCCGCTGGAGAAGCACAAGCACGCTTACGCGGCGGCTCAGGCGGCCGAGGAGGCGTTCGCCCAGGGCAAGGGCTGGCAGTACGTGACGGCGCTGCTGGCCCGGGTCGAGGAGCTGGACAAGGGCGGGGAGAAGCTGCTGGTGCAGGTCGCCGCCGAGGCCGGCCTGGACGCGGAGGAGGTCGACACCGCCCTGGTCGACGGCCGGCACACGCTGATCGTGGACGCCGACCAGGCGGAGGGCAAGGCGATCGGCGTCACCGGCACGCCGACGTACGTGATCGCCGGGCAGCGCCTGGACGGCGGGAAGAGCCAGGACGGGCTGCGCGAGCGGATCGTCGCCATCATCGAGGAGCAGCGCGGCCGGTCCTGAGGTCCGCTGTTTCCCGCCGTTCTTCCGGGCCCGGTCACATGGTGACCGGGCCCGACGCGTCTCAGAGCAGGGACTTGCCGAGGACCCGGTGGGTCACCCGGTAGCCGAGCGACTCGTACAGACCGGTCGCGACGGTGTTGCCGCTGAAGACGTTGAGCCCCAGGTCGCGGACCCCGGCTGCCAGGCATTCGCGCTCGGCGAGCAGCATCAGGGCCCGGCCGTAGCCCTGGCCGCGCCGGTCCCGGTCCACCTCGACGGTCATCACCCAGGCCTGCGGGGAGCCGTCCGGGAGCACGCTCTGGCGCAGGGCGACCCAGAGGCTGCCGAGCGGGGTGCCCTCGGGGCCGTACAGGCGGCGCAGGGCGACGTCGGGGGTGGCCGGCCCCTGGGGCAGCAGGTGCCGGTGGTCGGTGTCCGACTTGTCCCGGGCCTGCTGTCCGGTGAGGCCCGAGGTGCCGAGGGCGTGCAGATAGCCGGCCCTGGCCTGGGCGAACCACTGCCCGAAGTCGGCTTCGCCGATCGGACGGACCGTCAGGCCCGCGGGCAGGTCGGGGGCCTGGCCCAGGTGCTTGGCCATGTTGCGCATCCGCTCGGTGTAGCCGAGCGCGGCGGCGAGGCGGAGTGCGGCGCTCGCCTCGGCCGGGATCCTCACGTCCACCCTGGTGCAGTCCCAGGCGCGCAGCACCTCTTCGGCGGCCAGGACGCCGACGGTGCCCCGGCCTCGCCTGCGCCCCTCGGCCACCTCCAGCTCGGAGATCTCGCCCCACCACTGGGTGCCCTGGGGCAGGGCCGTGGTGCGGAGGCCGCCGACCGGGCGGCCGTTGACGCAGATCTGCCAGCGGCGGCTGCGGCCGCCTCCCGGTACGGGCTCCTCGGGGCGCTCGGGGCGCAGCGTGGTGGTCATGAGGGCTCCCTTCCCCGTCGCCGTCGCTCTCTACCCGTCGGCCGGGCGGCCCTCGGTCCCATGGTCGCCACGCGGCACCCCCGGGGCGCGCGACCGCCCGGCCGTGCAGTCGGCGGGCTTCCGAGGCGGCTTCCCGCGCCCCTGAGGGATCACGGGTCGAGGTCGTCGCCGCTGCGCTCCGCGAACTGGCTCATGGCCTTGAGGGTGACCGGGCCGGGGGTGGGGGCGAGGTGGCGGGCGTCGACGCGGGTGACGGCCTGGACGTCGCGGGTGGTGGAGGTCAGGAAGATCTCCTCGGCCTGCTGGAGGACCTCGAAGGGGAGGTCGGCCTCCTCGGCGCCGGTCCAGTCGATGACCAGTCGGCGGGTGATCCCGGCGAGGCAGCCGGAGCTCAGGGTGGGGGTGAGCAGGCGGCCGTCGAGGACGACGAAGACGTTGGAACCGGTGCCCTCGCAGAGGTTTCCGGCGGTGTTGGCGAAGAGGGCCTCGGAGGCCTCGGCCCGGTGGGCGGCGGCGAGGGCGACCACGTTCTCGGCGTACGAGGTGGTCTTCAGGCCCGCGACGGCGCTGTGCTCGTTCCGGCGCCACGGGACGGTCTGGACGGCCGTGGTGTCGGGCCGCCGGGTGATGCCGCCGTGGGCCACGACCAGGCTGGTGGGCTCGGTGCCGCGTTCGGAGCCGAGCGGGGAGATCCCGCCGGTGTAGGTGATGCGGAGCCGGCCGAGCGGCATGGGGTCCCCCCGCAGGACCTGCTCGACCGCCTCGCGGACCTGGTCGTGGTCGGGGTCCGGCAGACCGAGGCCGCGGGCGGAGCGGGTGAGCCGTTCCAGATGGCGGGTGAGTGCGAAGGGACGGCCGTCCACCGTCTTGACCGTCTCGAACACGCCGTCGCCCACGGTGAGCCCGTGGTCGAGCACGGAGATCACGGCGTCGTCGTTCTCGGTCAGGAAGCCGTTCACCCAGATTCTGGTCGGACTGGACATGACGGGCAGCTCCTCGGGACTTGCGAGTGGGGCGGCATCGGTCAGGTGCCGATACCCGACGCTATCGCGACAAGGCGGGCGGCCTTGAGTTCCGTTTCGTCCCATTCCCGCTCCGGGTCGGAGCCCCAGGTGATCCCGGCGCCCGTGCCGAATCTGAGGACGGGGTGTCCGCCGCTCCGGTCGATCCAGAACGTCCGGATGCCGACGGCGAGTTCGGCCTCACCGCGGTCGGCGTCGACCCAGCCGACCGCGCCGCAGTACGGACCGCGCGGGGCGGTCTCCAGGGCATCGATGATCCGTAGCGCGCTGGACTTCGGCGCGCCGGTGACCGAGCCGGGCGGGAAGGTGGCGTCGAAGAGCTCGGGCCAGCCGGCGTCCTCGCGGAGGGTGCCCTCGACGGTGGAGACCAGGTGCACCAGGCCCGGGTGCTTCTCGACCACGCAGAGGTCGGGGACGGTCACGGTGCCGGTGGCGCAGACCCGGCCGAGGTCGTTTCGGACCAGGTCCACGATCATCACGTTCTCCGCGTGGTCCTTGTCCAGCAGGTCGTGCTCGGTCCGGCCGGTGCCCTTGATCGGTCCGGAGGAGACCGTGCGGCCGGCGCGCCGCAGATAGAGCTCGGGTGAGGCGGTGGCGATCTCGACCCCGTGCTCGGGGAGCCGGATCGTCCCCGCGTACGGGGCGGGGTTGCCGTGGGCGAGCAGCCCGGTGAGGGCGTCCACGTCGCTTCGGGCCGGGTCGGGCAGCGGCGCGGACAGTACGCGGCAGAGGTTGGCCTGGTAGACCTCGCCGGCCGCGATGTACTCGCGGATGCGGCGGACCCCGGCCGTGTAGGCGTCCCGGTCGAGGGAGCTGTGCCAGCCGTCGGCCCGCGGGCCGAGCCAGCCCTCGGTGCGCGGCGGGGCCGGGTCGGGGCGGACGTCGTCGAAGCGGGCGCAGGTGAGCCGGCCCTCGAAGTCGTAGGCGACGGCCCAGAAGCCGGCGGAGTCGAGCGCGGCCGGATCCGAGGTGACCTCGCGCAGTCCCGTTGCCAGGCGGCCGCCGAAGCGGGCCATCGGAGCGGCGTGGTCGAGGGCGGTGGTGCGGCCGGGCACGGTTCTCCTGCGCGGGTTCGGTGCTGTTCCGCGCGGGTGCACACGCGCGGTCGAGGGATCGGGTCGGTGGCTGAAGTGTAGGTCGCCGGGGGCGGCCGGTGTGGTCCGCGGGATGCCCGGTGGGCCACCGGGTCCGGTTCCGCCGCAGGTCATCCGTGGGGCGGTGGGTGAGTGCGGGACGGATGGTCCTGCAGGGGCCTCGGCGGGCTGACGGGACACCACCTCCCGGGCTCCCCGGCGGCGCGGTGCGAGGACGGAATTTGAGCTGGCCGAGGTTTCCGCTAAAGTTCAACACGTCGCCGGGACACGGAGCCGCAGGAAAGCGGTGAAGGGCCCGGGAGACAGGCGGACGTGGCTCAGTTGGTAGAGCATCACCTTGCCAAGGTGAGGGTCGCGAGTTCGAATCTCGTCGTCCGCTCGACGGAGAACAGGTAAGATCGTTCTCGTCAGTTGCCTGGTGGAGTGGCCGAGAGGCGAGGCAACGGCCTGCAAAGCCGTGTACACGGGTTCAAATCCCGTCTCCACCTCCAAGAGGTTCCCCCGGTTCGCCGGGGGACCTCCCCGCGCGATTAGCTCAGCGGGAGAGCACCACCTTGACACGGTGGGGGTCACTGGTTCAATCCCAGTATCGCGCACCTTCGGCATCCCTTTTCAGGGCCTGGCGTAGCATCGCCTCACCAGGCGCGATTAGCTCAGCGGGAGAGCACCACCTTGACACGGTGGGGGTCACTGGTTCAATCCCAGTATCGCGCACTCGGATCCTTCGGGGTCTGACGCAGTACCGCCTCACCAGGCGCGATTAGCTCAGCGGGAGAGCACCACCTTGACACGGTGGGGGTCACTGGTTCAATCCCAGTATCGCGCACTCGGGCCCTTCGGGGTCTGACGCAGTACCGCCTTAGCAGGCGCGATTAGCTCAGCGGGAGAGCACCACCTTGACACGGTGGGGGTCACTGGTTCAATCCCAGTATCGCGCACTCGGGCCCTTCGGGGTCTGACGCAGTACCGCCTCACCAGGCGCGATTAGCTCAGCGGGAGAGCACCACCTTGACACGGTGGGGGTCACTGGTTCAATCCCAGTATCGCGCACAGCAAGATCGAAGGCCGTGATCCGGATCGGATCACGGCCTTCGGCGTTCTCCGACTGCTGTTCAGGACCTGAAGACCGGGCCGGTCGGGACCCGACCGCCGACGGCGGGGCGGGACGAGCCCGGAGAAGAAGGTGCCGGGTACGGACGGCCCTCACCGACCTCCGTACCCGGCACCCGGTCTGCCGAGAAGCGGTACGCACCGCCTCCGCCCGTCCGCGTCTGTCCCGGCGGTGCGTTGTGCTCTCGGCAGGCGCATGACCCTTCCCCAAGGGTCAGCGCCCGATCAGATCGGCGACCGCCTTCGTCTGCGTCGCCAGTTGCTCCCAGCCGCCGAAGAGCAGCAGCAGCAGGATGGCGCAGGGCAGGGCCATGGCTATCGCCACTGCCGGATGCCTGGTTCTTCCGGGCTCCGGCGACCGCCCGAAGCGGAACTGCCTGGCCATGGTCGTGCTCCTCCCCGTGCCTGCTGCCGATCCGGGCCACTGGGTGGTGGGCCCGACTACGCGGTGAGCGGATTGCCTCGGGGGACGAGTCGGCCGCTCACCGCTGACATCAAAGGTATTCACCGGAGCCGGCCCGGTCGTCATGCCCGCGTACCGTTCTACGGGCCTTCCGAAGGATGACGTGTGGCGGGTGGAACTACTACCGCAGGGGGAGAAGAGTTCGATCGGATCCCCGAGGGAACCCCGAGACCGACCCCGAGGGGCTGCTCCGCCGCAGGTCAGTGGGGGTGAATTCGGATGCTCTCCGGAAGGGTCTTATGGCCTGGTCGGACAATCCGACCAGCACTACAGGTGTTGCGTATCAGCACACCACAGCACGCAGTCCGTAAGCTGTGCCAGAAGGATTTCTGACGGTGCCCCACTCGACGGGGGGTCACCCCACAGGCTGAACGGGAAGCACGGATATGGCGATGACGCGGCTGCGGCGTGAGGACCCCCGCCTCGTCGGTCCGTACCGGCTGCACCGGCGGCTCGGGGCCGGCGGGATGGGCGTGGTCTACCTCGGCTCCGACCGCAGAGGGCAGCGGGTCGCGCTCAAGCTGATCCGCGCCGAGCTGGCCGGGGACGCCGAGTTCCGTACCCGCTTCGCGCGCGAGGTCGCCGCCGCCTCGCGGATCCGGGGCGGCTGCACCGCCCGGGTGGTGGGCTCGGACATCGAGGCCGAGCGGCCGTGGCTGGCCACCGCCTACGTCCCGGGGCCCTCGCTGTACAAGCAGGTCAGCGACGAGGGCCCGCTGTCGTGGGCGGAGGCGGCCAGGATCGGGGCGGCGCTGGCCGACGGGCTGGTCAAGGTGCACGAGGCCGGTGTGGTGCACCGGGATCTCAAGCCGTCCAACATCCTGCTCTCCCCCAAGGGCCCGCGGATCATCGACTTCGGCATCGCCTGGTCGCGCGGGGCGAGCACGCTCACCCACGTCGGCACGGCGGTCGGCTCGCCCGGTTTCCTCGCGCCCGAGCAGGTGCGAGGAGCCTCGGTCACCCCCGCCACGGATGTCTTCGCCTTCGGCGCGACGCTGGCGTACGCGCTGACCGGGGAGTCGCCCTTCGGGTCCGGTGCCTCCTCCGAGGTCCTGCTGTACCGGGTGGTCCACGAGGAGCCGGACCTGTCCGCGGTACCGCCGCCGCTGGCCCCGCTGATCCGGGCCTGCCTGGCCAAGGAGCCGATGGAGCGGCCGGGGGCGGCCGCGCTGCACGAGCGGCTGACGGAGCTCGCCGCCCGCGGTACGGCACTCGGGCACCACGGCGTGTCCCGGGGCGGAGTGGCGGACGTCGCGGCCGGCCCCTCCCCCGACGGTTCGGACGCCGCGTCCACCGGGCCGGCCGCCGGCCCCGCGGACGACGGGCGGGGCCGCGCCGGGGCCGCCACCGAGCAGCGCGGCGGACGGTGGGCGGCGGGCCGGCCCCAGCAGGCGGCACAGCGGGCCGGTGGGCCGCAGGGCGGTCCGCCGGGGGTCCAGCGGAGACCGGCGGCACAGCCCGAGGCGCAGGCGGCGACCGCGCCGATGCCTCGTCCCGAGCTGGGGCAGGACGCCGCTCCGGGCGAGACCCGGGAGCGGCGGCCCAGACGGGAGCAGCAGCAGCCGGGGCGGGACCGCCGGACGCCGGTGCCCGGGCGCCCGGCACGGCCGAGGGACCGTCAGCACACCCCGGCGCCCGGACGGCCCTCCGAGGCCCGGCGGCGGCTGCTGCGGCAGCGGGTGGTGGTCTTCGTGACCGTCACCGTCGGCGTCGCGCTGGCGATCGCGGCGGCGCAGGGATGCGAGAATCACAGCAACCAGGGGCAGGGACGTCCGGACGGGGCCCTGGTGTCGCCGTCCGCGCCGGGGGCCGGGAGCGGCGCCGGCCTTTCGGCGGACGGTGCGGCGCAGTCGCCGACGGCGTTCGCCGCGGTCGCGCACGGCACGGGCGACACCACGCTCGGGCCGGCGACGGGCGCGGTGCCCAACGTCGACTGGCCGAACCGCAGTTACTCCGACCCGTCGGGTGGTCCGGCGATCCGCTTGCGGGACGGGCACTCCACGGCGGGCGCGCAGGTCGCCCTGAGCACCGTCCTGCCCGCGCGCTACCGGGAGGCGCCGGCGGCGCTCGTGGTGCTGCGGCGGGCCGAGGGCTCGGTGCCGGCGGATCTGGTCGAGCTGTTCTCGTTCAACGGCGACACGCCCGTACTGCTGGCCTCCCGGGCCTCGGTGGCGGACCCGCAGGCGGCGACGGCCTGGCGGATCGAGAGCGGCGCGCTGGTGCGCGAGGAACGCGCGCAGACCGGCGGCGGCTCGACCACCCGCTACGCCGTGCGTGGCGACGGCGGTCTCGACGAGTCCTGGCCCGGCGCCGGGGTCGGCGGCGGGACGGGGGCCGGCGCGGCTGGCAGCACTGTTCCGAGCACCGGGTCGAAGACTCCGGGTACGGGGTCGAGCGGCGCTTCCGGTTGAGTCGCGGGTTCTTCCTGCCGAGCCGAGGGAGCTTCCGGCCTGGTTGAGGTGGGCGGCGGACCGCGTCGGCGCACACGGCGGGCCTGGCCGGCCCGGTCGGGTGGGCAGGGCGGCCAGGCTGACGGGCGGTCGGGGCCTCCGAAGGCCGGGCGGCGGTGCGGGCCGACGCCGACCGGCGGGGGTCGGGTGCGTGCCGTAACGCCGGGGTTCAGGCCGTGGCGTTGACCGCGTAGAAGGCGACGGCCGCGGCCGCACCGACGTTGAGCGAGTCGACCCCGTGGGACATCGGGATGCGGACCCAGCGGTCGGCGGTGTCCAGGGCACGGCGGGTGAGGCCGTCGCCCTCGGCGCCGAGCATCAGGGCCGCCTTCGGCATCCGGTGCGGCGCGGCCTCGGCGAGGTCGACCGCGGACTCGGCCGGGGTGAGGGCGAGCAGCTGGAACCCGGCGGCGCGGACGCCGTCGAGGGCGTCGGGCCAGGGGTCCAGCCGCGCGTACGGGACGGCGAAGACCGCGCCCATCGAGACCTTGACGGCCCGGCGGTACAGCGGGTCGGCGCAGTCCGGCGAGAGCAGGACCGCGTCCATGCCGAGGGCCGCGGCGCTGCGGAAGATCGCGCCGAGGTTGGTGTGGTCGACCAGGCCCTCCAGGACGGCGACCCGGCGGGCGCCCGCGAGGAGTTCCGCCGCCTCGGGCAGTGGCTTGCGCTCCATCGAGGCGAGCGCGCCCCGGTGTACGTGGTAGCCGGTGACGGCCTCGGCGAGGCCGGGCTCGACCACGTGGACGGGGGCGTCCGTGTCGGCGATCACGTCCGACATGACCTCCAGCCACTTGGGGGTCAGCAGCATCGACCGCATCCGGTAGCCGGCGTCGACGGCTCGCCTGATGACCTTCTCGCCCTCGGCGATGAACAGGCCCTCGGCGGGTTCGCGGCGGCGGCGCAGCTCGACATCGGTGAGGCCGGTGTAGTCGGCCAGGCGCGGGTCTGCGGGGTCGGTGATGGTGCGGGGTTCGGACACGAGCCCGATCTTGCCTGTTCGGGTGGCCCGGGGCCAAACCCGGGCGCTCGCGCTCAAGACCCGGGCGCTCGCGCTCGAGGCGCCGAGGGTCGCACCGCCAGGGCGCGGACTCCGGCTGTCCACCTGCGCGCGGGACGGGAGATCCCGATACTGCGGTGGTACCGGAGCGCGGGCGGCACCCCGCCGCGTGGAAGCGGCGGGGTGCCGGTTGCCGTGGCCGGGTCCGGTCGGGGTCCGGCCCTTCCGTCCCGCACGCGGACGGGCGGACTCCCGACGCCGGCCCGGCGGCGCGGACCGTTGCGCTCCCACGCGGACGGGCGGACTCCCGCACTCCTGGTGGACGGACCGTTCCTACCGGGCGAGGACGTTGACCACGTCGCCGATCACGATGACGGCGGGCGGGCGGATGCCCTCGGCGGTGACCGTCTCGGCGACGGTGGCCAGGGTGGCGTCGATGCGGCGCTGGGCGGCGGTGGTGCCCTCCTGGACGACGGCGACCGGGGTGTCGGCCGGGCGGCCGCACTCGACGAGCTTGGCGGCGATCTGGCCGATCTTGTCGACGGCCATCAGCAGGACCAGGGTGCCGCTCATCTTCGCGGCGGCCTCCCAGTTGACCAGCGAGCGGGAGTCGTCCGGGCCGACGTGGCCGGAGATGACGGTGAACTCGTGGGTCATGCCCCGATGGGTGACCGGGATGCCGACCGCCGCCGGGACGCTGATCGAGCTGGAGATGCCGGGGACCACGGTGACCGGGAGGCCGGCCTCGGCGCAGGCCAGCAGCTCCTCGCCACCCCGGCCGAAGACGTACGGGTCACCGCCCTTGAGCCGGACCACGAACTTGCCCGCGCTGGCGTGCTCGATCAGGGTCCGGTTGATCGCCTCCTGGGCCATGAAACGCCCGTACGGGATCTTGGAGGCGTCGATCACCTCGACGTGCGGCGGCAGTTCGGCGAGCAGTTCGCGCGGGGCGAGGCGGTCGGTGACCACCACGTCGGCGTCGGCGAGCAGGCGGCGGCCGCGCACGGTGATCAGGTCGGGATCACCCGGGCCACCGCCGACCAGGGCCACGCCCGCGCCGTGCGAGCGGTACTGGCGGACGGCGAGCGAGCCGTCCCGCAGGCCGTTCACGATCGAGTCGCGCAGTGCGGCGGAGTGGCGCGGGTCGCCGGTGAGGACGGCGACGGTCGCACCGGCGTCGTGACCGCTGGCCGGAGTCCAGGCGGTGGCGGCGGAGGCGTCGTCGCTACGGGCGCAGAAGACCCGCAGGCGCTCGGCCTCGGCGCTGACGGCGGTGTTGACGTCCCGGTCGTCGGTGGCGACCAGGACGTACCAGCTGTCGGCGAGGTCGCCGTCCTGGTAGCCGCGCTGGTGCCAGGTCAGCTCACCCGCGTCGGCCATGGCCTGGACGGCGGGGGTGGTGCCGGGCGATATCAGGTGGATGTCCGCCCCGGCCGCGATCAGCGCGGGCAGCCTCCGCTGGGCGACCTGGCCGCCGCCGATCACGACGACGCGCCGGCCGGTGAGCAGCAGTCCGACCGGGTAAGGGGTGAGGCCCTCGGTGCTGGGGTGCGGGCTGGGCGCGCTCATGGGCGTGGCTCCTGGATCGAGCGGACGGTTTCGTACGGGTGTGCCGGTCGCCGCGTACCGGCGCGCCCTCGGGCCGGACGGGGGCGAGGGCCGGCGGAGCCCGGATCAGGTCCGGCCGTGGCGTTCGTGGCCGGGCCGTCCTCGTGCACTGCGGTACGCGGACGGTTCGGCCGTACCGCGCCGACCCTGGCCGGGGTCGGTGCGGTACGGCCGGCAGGGAGGCCCTTAGGCCTTCTCGGTAACCCCGGCGGAGTCGAAGGTGGCTACATCGTGCATCGCGCGGGCGGCACTCTGCACCAGCGGGAGGGCCAGCAGCGCCCCCGTCCCCTCGCCGAGCCGCAGATCGAGGTCGATCAGCGGGCGCAGGCCCAGCTTGGTCAGCGCGGCCTCGTGGCCGGGCTCGGCCGAGCGGTGACCCGCGATGCAGGCGGCGAGCACCTCGGGCGCGATGGCCTTGGCGGCCAGCGCGGCCGAACCCGCGATCACGCCGTCCAGGATGACCGGGGTGCGCAGGCTTGCCGCACCGAGCAGGAAGCCCGCGATGGCGGCGTGCTCCAGGCCGCCGACGGCGGAGAGCACACCGATCGGGTCGGCCGGGTCGGGCTGGTGCAGGGCGAGCGCCTGCCGGACGACCTCGACCTTGCGCTGGTGGGTCGCGTCGTCGATACCGGTGCCGCGACCGGTCACCTCGGCCGGGTCGAGCCCGGTGAAGACCGAGATCAGCGCGGCGGAGGCGGTGGTGTTGGCGATGCCCATGTCACCGGTGATCAGCACCTTGTTGCCGGCCGCGACCAGGTCACGGGCGGTCTCGATACCGACCTCGATCGCCTTGAGCGCCTCCTCCCGGCTCATCGCCGGGCCCTGGGTCATGTCATCGGTGCCCGGCTTGACCTTGCGCGGCAGCAGACCGGTGGTGCGGCCCTGCTGGACGGCGTCCGGCAGCTCGGCCTTGACGCCGACGTCCACCACGCAGACCTCGGCCCCGACCTGGGCGGCGAAGGCGTTGACCACCGCTCCCCCGGCCAGGAAGTTCGACACCATCTGCGCGGTGACCTCCTGCGGCCACGGGGTGACGCCCTGGGCGTGCACTCCGTGGTCACCCGCGAAGATCGCCACACAGCCCGGCTCCGGGATCGGCGGCGGGCACTTGCGGCTCAGACCGCTCAGCTGCGCCGCGATGATCTCCAGCAGGCCGAGCGAACCGGCCGGCTTGGTCATCCGCTTCTGCCGGTCCCAGGCCTCGCCGAGCGCCTTGGCGTCCAGCGGGCGGATGCCGCGCAGGGTCTCGGAGAGCACGTTGTGCGGGTCCTCACCGGGCAGCGCGCGGTTGCCGTACTGCTCCTCGTGCACCACCCAGGCCAGCGGGCGCTTCTTCGCCCAGCCCTGCTGCTGCAGCTCGGGTTCGTCCGGGAAGGAGTCGACATACCCGACGCACAGGTACGCGACCACATCCAGGTGCTCGGGCAGGCCGAGCTCCCGGATCATCTCCTCCTCGTCGAAGAAGCTCACCCAGCCGACGCCCAGACCCTCGGCGCGGGCGGCCAACCAGAGGTTCTCGACGGCGAGCGCGGCCGAGTACGGCGCCATCTGCGGCTGGGTGTGGCGGCCCAGGGTGTGCCGGCCGCCACGGGTGCGGTCGGCGGTGACCACGATGTTCACCGGGGTCTCGAGGATGGCCTCGATCTTGATTTCCTTGAACTGCTTCGCCCGGCCCTTGGGCAGCGACTCCGCGTACGCGTCCCGCTGGCGCTCCGCCAGGGCGTGCATCTTCTGCCTGGTCTTCGCGGAACGGATCACCACGAAGTCCCACGGCTGGGAGTAGCCGACGCTGGGCGCGGTGTGGGCCGCCTCCAGGACTCGGATCAGCACCTCGTGCGGGATCGGGTCCGGACGGAAACCGTTGCGGATGTCCCGGCGCTCACGGATCACCTGGTGGACGGCGTCGCGGCCGACCTCGTCGTAACCGGGTGCGGCGGGACCGCGGTCGACCTGCTCGGCGGGCTCGGGAGTGTCGGTGGCCTCGGGGGTGTCGGTGGCCTCGGGGGTGTCGGCGGTTTCGGGGGTGTCGGTGGTCGCGACGGCGTCGGTGGCCACGGCGGGCTCGGCGTCGGCGGGCTCGGCGTCGGCGGTCACGGCGTCGGCGGTCACGGCGTCGGCAGCGGTCACGGTGGCCTCGGTGCCGGCGGTGGCTTCGGTGTTCACGGTGGCTTCGGCGCTAGCGGTGGTCTCAGTGCTCACGGTGGCTTCGGCATCGGCGGCGGCTTCAGTGCTCGCAGCCGGCTCGGCAGCGGGGGCTGCGTCGGCGGCGGGCTCGGCCTCGGCCGGGACCTCGGTCTCCGAGGCGGGCGCGGCCTGGGGCTCCGGCTGGGCCGGGGCCTCGACGGCCTGGGCGGACGGGACGTCACCGGTACCCGCGACGGTCTCGGGGGTCGGCTCGGCGGCCGCGACCGACTCGGCTGCGACCGGCTCCGCCTCGTCGGGCTGCCCGGGCGCCTGCTCGGGTGCGGTGGCGGCTGCCTCCGCCGTCACGGTCGCCTCGGCAGTCGCGGCGGCCGGCACGGCCTCGACCGTCGGCAGGCCGTGCGGCGCCGGGTCGGCGAGGAACGCGGCGATCCGGCGGGGAGGCTGGGCCGGCGCCTGGGCCGGCACGGCCGCCGGGGGGGCCTCGACCGGCGCGCTCTCGGCTGCGGGTGCGTCAGCCGTCGGTGCGTCGGTACGCGGCGCGTCAGTACTCAGCGCGTCAGTACTCAGCGCGTCAGTACTCGGCGCGTCGGTGCTCGCCGTGTCGGCAGCCGGAGTGTCGGCGGGCGAGGCTTCGGCCGCCGGTGCGTCGGCAGGAACGGCGTCGGCGATGGGGGCCTCCGGGGTCGGCAGTTCGGCGGCCGGTGCCTCGGCGGGCACGGCCGACTCGGCGTCAGCGGTCTCGGTGGCTGCGGCCTCGGTGGCTGCGGTCTCGGCTGCGGCTTCCTCAGCGGGTGCGGTCTCAGCCGGTGCGTCAACGGCCGGCGTCTCGACGGCAGCCGCCTCAACCACGACGGGTGCGGCCGGCGCAGCCTCACCGGTGGCGGCCTCGGCAGCCGGCGCCTCCGTGGCGGGGGCCGCCTCGGCGTTCTCCGCAGGCTGCGCCTCGACCGTTGCGGGCGCCTCAGGTGCCTCGGCCTGGGGCTCCACGGCCGCGACCTCCGCCGCGGGTGCCTCAGCGGACTGGGCCTCGGCGGGCTGCGCGTCATCCGACTGGGCCTCGGCGGCAGGGGCCTCGGCGGCCGGTGCCTCGGTTACCGCTGCGTCAGGGGCGGGGGCCTCCACGCTCGGGGTCTCGCTGGCGGGCGCTTCCGGGGCGGGAGCGGCCTCGGCGGCCGGGGCTTCCGCGGACTCCGCGCCGGCCACGACGCCCTCGGCGGGGGACGCCTCGGCGTCCGCCGCCGGCTGGGCCTGCACGGCGGCGCTCTCCGCAGCGGCGGCGTCCCCGCCGTCGGTGGCCACCGGTCCGGCCTCGGCCGGGACGGCGTCCGTGGTGACGGCCTCAGCCTGGGCGGCCGGTGCCGGCGTCTCGGCGGCGGGAGCGGTCTCCCCCGCCTCCGCCGGCGCGGTGACGGCGGCTTCGACCGCCGCCGGTGCCTCGGCCGTGGACGCCTCGGCGACCTGCTCGACCACCGTCGGCTGCTCCTGCGCCGGGGCCTCGGCCTGTTCCTGGACCTGGGCCGGGACCTCGGCCTGCTCCGGCGCCGCTGCCTGGGCCGGGATCTGTACCGGGGTGGCGGGAGCCACCGGGGCGGCCGGCTGCTCGGCCGCGACCGGCGGTACGACGACCGGGACGCCGTGCGCGGGCGTACCGCCCTGCGGCACCGGACGGCCCGCGAAGGCCTGCGGGTCGACCTGCTCGGACGGGCCCCGGTCGGCCAGCGAACGCACCGGCACCTGGCCGGTCATCAGCGAAGGGTCCGGGATCGGCGGCCCGGCGTGCAGCGGACGCCGCTGCGGCTGGGGAGGCGTCACGGGTGCGGCGGCGGTCGCCTGCGGTACGGCCTGCTGCCCGGGCACGACCGGCGCGCCCGGGACGCCCTGGCCGGGTACCTCTCCCCCGGTCGGCGGTGCGAGCGGGGGCCAGGACGGCTCGACCGGCGTACCGGCGTTCTGCGCGGGCAGCGACGGCAGGGCGTTCTCGTCCACCGTGCGCAGCGTCATGGTGTCGGCCAGCGCGGCCGGCGGGACGACGGGCATGCCCTGGTCGGCGACCATCACCGTCTCGACCGGGCCGTGTACGACCGACTCGCCCCAGGACGCCTGCGGACCGGGCATCAGCAGTACGTCGTCCTCGTCCTCCAGGTGGTCCGGCTGGTCGAGGAAGGTGTACGCGGGACGGTGCTCGACCGCCCAGCCCTCGCCGCCCTGCGCGGGCACGGTCATCCCGGGCATCGGCATGCCCTCCATACCCGGCATCGGCATGCCCGGAATGCCGGTCATCGGCGCACCCGGCATCCCCGCCTCGGCGGACGGAACTCCGGGCATGGCTGTACCTGGCACGGCGACACCCGGTACGGCGACGCCCTCCGGCCGGCCCAGGGGGTCGGGCCCGCCGAGCAGGTGCTCCGGCAGTCCCTCGTTCGGGACGTGGCCGCCATCGGTCATGTCAAAGCTCCTTCCAGGCCGCTTCCGCGCCCTTGGCGAGGCGGTCCGCCGACCGCAGCGCCCAACTCCGCTCGGGGCGAGCCGCGCTTCGGCCCGCCCGTCCACCACCTACTGGCGTCCGCCGCATCGGCGCACGGCGGCGGACTCGCCGACGCGCTGCGCGCCACCCCGGGCCTGTGCGCCGCCCCGCCCGGGGTAGCGCACCATCAGAAACAACGACCACCAGAGGCATGCGGCACGACCGCACCGGACCCTAGGGCATTCTTCCGGCCCGGCACGGGCCACGTCGAATGTCCGCACTCCATACCGATGTGGCTTGCACCACGTCAAAAAGGTGACAAACGTACCGGATAAGGGCACGACCCACCGATCATCGGGCACAGCCAGGACGCCACCCTACCGGCCACGACTGACAGGCTCTCGAATCCATGACCGGATGCGATCGGAATCACCGCGTACGAAGCGGAGAACGGCCGGACACTGGCCGGAAAGCAGCCGTGGCGCGAACAAACCGTGTGGGGAGGGTGTGGAGAGCACGAAGGGTCAGGAACCCTGCTCTCCCCAGAGCATCAGGCCCTGCTCCCCCGCGCCGATGGACAGGCCGGCCGCCGCCCCGCGTCCGGCGGCGAGCGGTGCGGACTGCAGGAGCGCGCCGTCCACCCGGTAGCCCGCGCCGGAGAGGACCTCGTGGATCTCCTCGGCCTCCGCGAGTGTGTGGGCCACCGCGACCAGGCGTCCCGGACGACGGGCGACCACGGCGCGTACGGCTTCGGCGCCGCCGGCCTCGACCACCGCGGCGTCCGGCTCGGGCAGCCGGCCGAGCACCTCGTGGCCGACGCCGTGGACGGCCTCCACCTCGACCCCGTACCGGCGGGCGTTGACCGCGATCTGGGCGCAGGCCGAGCGGTCCGCCTCGACGGCGACCACGGCCGCGCCGAACCTGGCGATCTCCACCGCCAGCGCACCGCTCCCGGCCCCGACCGCCCAGACCAGGTCGCCCGGGACCGGGCCCAACCGCGCCACCGCCAGCGCACGGAGGTGCGGGGGCAGCGCGCGCCCGCCGGCGTCCAGTGCGGATGCGCCGCGCTCCACGCCCGCGTACGCGTCGGCGGGCAGCGCCCAGCCGCGCGCCGAGCCGGGGAATCCGATGGGTCGTCCGGCCAGCCAGCCGGCCGCCTCGTCCACGGTCTGGATCTGGCCTCCGCCGCCGATCACCAGCACCACGGAGGGGTCGCGCCACACATGGTCGGGTACCCGCTCGGAGGTCAGCACGGTGACGTCCTCGTCCGGGGTGCCGAGCGCCTCGCAGACCACGAAGGTGCGGTGCACGCCACGGAGCATCAGGGCCAGTTCGCTCGGGCCCGCGTCGGAGGTGGTGAGCACCGCGACCTTGGGGTGGGCCCGGCAGACGTTGGCCGCGCGGCGCAGCCGCCCGCCGTGGGTGGAGACCACCTGGGCGTCCTCCCAGGGCATCCCGGCCCTGGCGAAGGCGGCGGCCACCGAGGAGACGGCGGGCAGCACCTCCAGCTCCAGGCCGAACTCGGGGTTGCGCAGGGCCCGTACCACGCCGAAGTACCCGGGGTCGCCCTCGGCGACCACCACGGCGGTACCGCGGTGCTCGGCGATCTTCCGGGCGGCCGCCGCGATGCTGCCGAGCACGATCCGCTCGGCGTCCGCCGGTACCGGCAGCGCTGCCAGTTGGTAGGGCGCACCGGCGACCAGGGTCGCTCCCGCCAGTGCCGAGGCGGCCGCCTCCGTCAGCGGCGTACCGTCCCACCCGATGACCGTGATCCGGTCAGCCATCTGCGGCTTTTCTCCCTCGCCTGATCCGCCCCGAGGCGCTGTCCGCCCCACGCACACTGCTCCGTCGCAGGTACGGACCATTCGTGGTCCGTCCCGGTGCAGAGGCTACCGGGTGTACTCCGTCCGGTGCCGCCAACCCGCACAGCTGTGCGCGCCCCGGCCGGGATCCGGGGTCAGTCGCGGAGCACGTACCGCTGCCGGGCCCAGCTGTCGTCCTGGGCGCTCTCCAGGTCCTCGGGCAGCAGGCTCCACAGGATCAGGTCGCTGCGGCTCTCGCCCTCGGAGCCCACAGAGCCCACGGAACCCTCGGAGCCCACAGAATCCTCGGGGGTCCCGGGGCCCGCCGAGCCGGGGCCGGGACCGGCGCCGGCCGGTGTACGGGTCGGGGCGGTCCAGTCGCCGCCCCGCACTATCCAGGCGCTGCGCAGTACGCCCTCGCTGATGCAGCCGATCTTCTGGGCCACCTGCTGGGCGGCGGTGTTGCCGGCGGCGGTGCGCAGTTCCAGGCGGAGGAAGCCGCGGTCCTCGAAGAGCCACTGGGCGACACCGAGCAGGGCCTCGGGGGCGTAGCCCTCGCCGCGGGCCCAGGCGGCGGTGATGCAGCTGGCTTCCGTGGAGCGCAGCCGCCAGTCGGTGCCGCGCAGTTCGACCACCCCGACCAGGCGCTGGGTCAGGTGCTCGGTGACGGCGAAGGCTATTCCGCGCCCTTCGGCCCGGCGGGCGGGGGCCAGGGTTCGGATCCAGTCCGTGGCGTGGGCCCGGGTGAAGGGCTGCGGGATGGCGGTCCAGGTGTGTACCGGCTCGTCGTCCATCATCGCGACCAGGCCAGGGGCGTCTTCGTCCGCAAGAGGGCGCAACAGCAGCCTCTCGGTGCTGATCGCGGTCTCGGGGAAGCTCGCTGCCATGCCGTCTCTCCTCGCCGGGTCGTGGACACACCGTACGCCCCAGCCGTGCTCGGCCAGGTCAGCGTACCGGCAAATCCGGCGACGGCACGTCAGTTCACCAAGCCCTGCGGCCGTCCCACCTGCATACTGCCCGACCGGGCTCCCGCGGCTCACGTGCGGGGGCCCGAACGCCCCGCTCACCCAAGGGCGAGCGGGGCGGACCACTGCGGCCGGGCAGCCGGTACGAACCGTCAGAAGGCGGCGATGACGGATCCCTTGAAGGTGTCGTCGATGTACTTCTTGACCTCGTCGGAGTGCAGCAGCTGAGCCAGCTTCACCACGCGGGGGTCGTTCTCGTGGCCCTTCTTGACCGCGAGGATGTTCGCGTACGGGTTGCCCTGGGCCTTCTCCAGCAGGATGGCGTCCTTGGCGGGGGTCAGCCCGGAGTCGATCGCGTAGTTGCCGTTGATGACCGCGGCGTCCAGGTCGCCGAGGGAGCGGGGCAGCTGGGCGGCGTCCAGCTCCTTCCACTTCAGGTTCTTCGGGTTCTCGGCGACGTCGGCCGGGGTGGCGGAGGTGCCCGCGCCGTCCTTCAGCTTGATGACGTTGTCGTCGGCGAGCAGCTTGAGCGCCCGGCCCTCGTTGGTGGCGTCGTTGGGCAGGCCGACGGTGGCGCCGCTGGGCAGGTCGGCGGGGGACTTGACCTTCTTGGAGTAGAGGCCGAGCGGCTCCAGGTGGACCGCCTCGACGGAGACGACGTCCGTGCCGTGCTTCTTGTTGAAGTCCTCCAGGTACGGGACGTGCTGGAAGAAGTTGGCGTCGGCCGAGCCGTCCTGGACGGCCGTGTTCGGGGTCACGTAGTCGGTGACCACCTTGACGTCCAGCTTCAGCCCGGCCTTGTCGGCCAGGTTCTTCTTCACGTAGTCCAGGATCTGGGCGTGCGGGGTGGGGCTGGCGATCACCGTGAGCGGCTGGTCCGGCGAGGAGCCGGCCGAGGAGGAGCCGCTGCTGCAGGCGGTCAGCGTGAGGGCGAGGCCCGCGGTGGCGACGATGGCGGTGGACTTCAGGACGTTACGCACGAAAAGTGCCTTTCTCCATGGAGCGGACGGCCCACCGGGGGATGGCCCGGTGGCCTGGGTGCGCTGCCTGCCTCGGGTCGGAGGCGGACGGCGGGGTCAGTGGGACAGGGCGAGCTCTTCCTCTTCCTCGGTGAGCTCGGTGCGGCGAGGGCGCAGCAGGCGGGTGGTGCCGCCGAAGCTGCCGCGGTCGGCCAGGCGCCGGACGATGAGGTCGCTGACCAGCTGGATCGCCATCACGATCACCACCAGCTCGGCGACGATGACCCACATGAAGGCGGTCTCGAAGCGCTGGTAGCCGTAGTTGACGGCGAGGGTGCCCAGGCCTCCGCCGCCGACCGTGCCGGCCATCGCGGAGAAGCCGATCAGCGCGATGATCGTGGTGGTGGCGGAGGAGACCAGCGCGGGCAGCGACTCGGGGAGCAGCACCTTGCGGATGGCGGTCCAGGTGCCGCCGCCCATCGCGTGGACGGCCTCCAGCAGGCCCCGGTCGACCTCGCGGACGGCGGTCTCGACCAGTCGGGCGAAGAACGGGATGGCGCCGATGGTCAGCGGCACGGAGGCGGCCTGCCAGCCGATGGTGGTGCCGGTCAGCGTCTTGGTGAAGGGCTGTACGGCGACCATCAGGATGATGAACGGCAGCGAGCGGCCGACGTTGACGACGGCGCCGATCACCCGGTTGACCGCGGCGTTCTGCAGCGCTCCGCCCTTGTCGGTGAGCACCAGCAGCAGGCCCAGCGGCAGGCCGAGCAGGATGGTGGCGAGGGTGGCGACACCGACCATCTGGAAGGTCTCGTTGGTGGCGGGCCACATCAGTTCCCGCATCTGGTCCCAGGTCATGCGACCGCTCCCTTCGCCTCGTTCACGATGTCCACCTGCAGGCCCTGCTCGCGCAGGAAGCCGATCGGCACCACGTTCTCCTCGTGGCCGCCGGGCAGTTCGACCCGCATCCGGCCGACCATCCGGCCGCCGATCTGCTCCACGGCCGCGCCGAGGATGTTGATGTCGATCTGGTAGGTGCGGGCCAGCTGGGAGATGAAGGGCTGGGCGGAGGTGTCGCCCTGGAAGGTGATCTCCACCACGCTGTTGCCGGGCCTGCCGTGGCCGAACTCGCCGAGCGGGAAGAGCTCACGGGCCAGTTCGGAGTTCTCGGCGGCGAGCAGGTCGGTGAGCTCGCCGGACTCGATCACCTTGCCGCCGCGCATCAGGGCGGCGGAGTCGCAGACGGACTTGATGACGTCCATCTCGTGGGTGATCAGCAGCACGGTGAGGCCGAGCTGCCGGTTGAGGTCGCGCAGCAGCGCCAGGATGGAGCGGGTGGTCTCCGGGTCGAGCGCGGAGGTGGCCTCGTCGGAGAGCAGCACCTTGGGGTCGCCGGCCAGTGCGCGGGCGATGCCGACCCGCTGCTTCTGGCCGCCGGAGAGCTGGCCGGGGAAGCTGCGGGCCTTGTCGGCGAGGCCGACCAGGTCGAGCAGTTCGGCGGCCTTGCGGCGGCGCTCGGTGCGGTCCAGCCCGATGATCTCCAGCGGGAGCTCGATGTTCTGCTGGACGGTCCGCGAGGACAGCAGGTTGAAGTGCTGGAACACCATGCCGATCCGGCGGCGGGCCTCGCACAGCTCGCGGCCGGCCCGGTGCTCCTGGCCGGGCAGCGCGGTGAGTTCGATGCCGTCCACGGTGACGCTGCCGGAGGTGGGGCGCTCCAGCATGTTCACGCAGCGGATGAGGGTGCTCTTGCCCGCGCCGCTGGTGCCGATGACGCCGTAGACCTCGCCCTCCCTCACATGCAGGTCGACCCCGTCGAGGGCGGTGACCTCGCGGCCCCTGGAACGGTAGACCTTCGTCAGGTCCTTGGTGGTGATCACAGCTGCTTCCGTTGGTCGGGGGCGGACGGCCGATGGCCGGCGCACCGGTGGCGGTCAGCGGCATGCCGCAGGCACGCCTGGAAGGGGGTGGGGTCCCGCCGCCTCACCTCGACCGTGGCCGCTGGGGGGCGGGGACGCGCATGGGCGTGGCCCGTACGGGTCCGGGATCAGGGAGGTGTGCGGCAACGCCGACGTCAGGGCGTGCGGCGCCGCTTCAGCGGGGCTCGCTTCGGGGCGCGAGCAGGGGCGGTGGCCCTCAGCAGTGACACATTCGACAGCACATGCAACGCTCACCTGCCGGCGTGGCGCCGGTGGGGGTGCAGGTCGTTGTCGCGGTCATGGGTGCAAGTAAATCAGACGGATGCGTCGGGTCCCAATCATCAGGATCAGGTGTCCGCATTGCGGACACGATCCGGTAGTGGCGGGACGAAGGATCCCGGCGGCACAAGGCGAAGCGCCCGGTCGACGGGGACCGGGCGCTTCGGCGGACCGTCTCGGAGGATCCGCTCGGGCGGTCGCGGCGGACTCGGTGAGCCGGGTGCGTTCAGGCGGTCGCGGCGAACTCGGGGTGCGCAGGCTTCTCCAGGGCCACCATGCTCAGCCGGCGGCTCACCTCGGTGACCTCCCGCTGCCGGTAGCCGTGCCGCGCGTAGAGGCGGAGGTTGCCGAGACTGCGGTGGCCGGTGAACAGGACGAAGGAGCGCACCGGGTGCCCCTCCAGCAGCTGCCGCTCGACGGCATCCAGCAGCCGGCCGCCCAGGCCGTGGCGCTGCATCCGGGGGTGGACCACCAGGCGGGCGACCCGGGCGACCCCGTTCTCGTCCACCCGGCCGCGGACGGTGCCGACGACCTCGTCCCCCAGCCTGGCCACCAGGACGTACCGCTCGGCCAGTTCGGCCCGCAGGCTCTCCAGCGTCTGCGTCAGCGGCTCGATGCCCCAGTCGCCGTACAGCTCCGCCTCGCTCTGGTAGCCGAGGTACTGGAGCTTGAGGATCTGCTCCGCGTCGTCCTCGGTCGCCACCGAAATGATCACGCTCTTGCCCATGTGCGGGGCCTCCCCATCGTTGGTCCCGGGCGCCGCACTCCGGCGGTCTCCGGAGCCCGACCCTCGCTCACGCTCAGTATCCGTCCGCCTCGGTCAAGGAGGGCGTTAGCCACCGCTCTACCCAGCCGTCCCCCGATCTCAACCTCGCGGATGCCCGACGTGGTGATTGTCACTCACCCGTCAGATCCCGGCATCCGAAGGCCGTTCCGGCCGGTGGCTGTACAGCAGGGCCCGCAGACACCCCAGGCAGCGCGACCGGGTGGGACCGATGCTGCCCCTGGGCAGTCCCAGGCGTTCCGCCAACTGCCGGTAGGTCAGTTCGGGTGACTCCGACAGCGCGGCGAGCAGCTCGGGGCACCGGCCGGGCAGCCGGGCCAGCGCCCGCCGTACGGCGCGGTGGCGGTAGGCGGTCAGCAGCTGCTCCTCGGCGGAGGGCACCGGCCGGGCGCTCCGGTGGGGCTGCGGCGGACGGGCGGTGTGCTGGGCGGTCAGCTGGACGGTGAGGGCCCGGACCCAGGAGACGCGGTCGCGGGGCAGGGTGCCGTCGGCGGCCCGTTCCAGCACCCGCAGCCAGACCTCCTGTTCCAGGTCCTGCGCGTCGAGACGGTAGCGGTGCGCCAGCACGGCGGCCAGCGGGGCGAAGGCGGGGCGCAGCTCGGCGACGGGGATCACACTCCGTATGACCGCCGGCCGGCCCGGCTGGTGACGGCCGGTCACCCGGTCAGGAGCTGGGCGGGATGTTCTGGTTGACGCGGAACAGGTTGCCCGGGTCCCAGACGTCCTTGAGTGCGGTGAGCTGCCGGTACTTCACCGGCCCGTACGCCTCCAGGACCCGTCCGGGGCCCTCCTGGCCGAGGAAGTTGACGTAGGCGCCGCCGGACGAGAAGGCCCGCATGGCGCTCCACAGCCCTCTGGTCCAGGCGGTGTGCCCGGTGTCCTCCTCGGGATGCTCCCAGCGGGAGTTGACGCTGAGCAGGTAGGGGGCGGAGCGGTGGGTGTAGGCGGTGTCGTCGGGACCGACCCGGGCGATGGCGCCGCCGAGGAAGGCGAGCTGGATCTCCGAGAGCGGTGAGGTGATCCTCGCGAAGTGCTCGGCGAGGGTGGCCGTGGCCCGGTCGTCCAGGGTGGACAGGTACTCGGCCTTCCAGTAGTTGCGGGCGCCCGGGCCGCGGCCGGCGTCGAGCGTCCGCTGCCACACGGTGTAGGGGCGCAGCTGGACCGTGTCGGCTAGTACCCCGGGCAGGGCGCGCAGCGGTGCCATCGCGCCCCGCGCGCGTTCGGGCCGTCCGACGTGGCACAGCCCGACCCGGACGACCCGGGTGCCGGGCAGCTCGGCGGGCAGGTTCGGTTCGTCGGGGGCGGTGCCGAGGAGGCAGACGGCGAACAGCTGGTCGGGGGCGCCGCGCAGATGGCCGCGGACGGCGCGGATCACCTGCGGGGCCTGGTCGGCCGCGAAGTACAGCTCGCCGCAGAGCACCTGCGGGCCGACCGGGTGCAGTCGGTAGGAGAGGGAGGTGACGACGCCGAAGTTGCCGCCGCCGCCCCGGATGCCGCGGAACAGTTCCGGGTGCTGGGCCGCGCTCGCCGTGACCACCCGTCCGTCGGCCGTCACCAGCTCGGCCTCCAGCAGGTTGTCGCAGGTCAGTCCGTACGCGCGGCTGAGCCAGCCGAAGCCTCCGCCGAGCGTGGTGCCGGCGATCCCGGTGGTGGACACCAGCCCGCCCGGGGTCGCCAGGGCGTGGCGCTGGGTTTCCCGGTCGAACTCGGCCCAGGTGGCGCCCGGACGCGCGTGGGCGATCCGGCGGGCGGGATCCACCTGGACGCTGCGCATCTGCGAGAGGTCGATCAGCAGGCCGCCGTCGCACACCGCGAGCCCGGCGACGCTGTGGCCGCCGCCCCGGACGGTGGGCGGCAGTCCGTACTCGCGGGCCACCTCGACGGCCAGCAGGACGTCCGGGGTGCCGGTGCAGCGGGCGATCAGGGCCGGGCGGCGGTCGATCGCGCCGTTCCACACGGCTCGGGCCGCGTCGTACTCCGGGTCGCCCGGGGTGATCAGCTGGCCTCGGAACCCTCTGCGGAGTGCTGCGGCGGCTCTGGCGCCCATGGGCCCAGTATCGGATGACCGTAAACACTCGGCCGCCTGGGAATCCCCATTAGGGGCACAGGGAGCTGCGCGAGCCGGGAGGCCTCCGCCTCGCACGATTCCTGCGACGAGCGGCGCACACCGCCCCTGCGGGAGGGGCGGGGTGCGGGCCGGTCCCCGAGGCCGGGTGCGGGCGGGGGCCCTCCGGCTCGCGCAGTCCCCTGTGTCCCGGGGTCAGCCCTTGAGCCAGGCGTGCTGGGCGGCGAGGTCGGTCCTGAGGTCGGCGAGCTGGGTGGCCACGGCGGAGGGGGAGGTACCGCCGCGCGCGTTGCGGGAGGCGATAGCGCCGTGGACGGTGAGGACCGAGCGGACCTCGGGGGTGAGGTGTGGGGAGATCCCGGCGAACTGCTCGTCCGTCAGGTCGGCGAGCTCGATGCCCTGGGATTCGCAGACCCGGA
Source organism: Kitasatospora sp. HPM-01-4 (assembly GCF_051374625.1). Taxonomy (NCBI): domain Bacteria; kingdom Bacillati; phylum Actinomycetota; class Actinomycetes; order Kitasatosporales; family Streptomycetaceae; genus Kitasatospora; species Kitasatospora sp. HPM-01-4. The sequence goes on from NZ_JBPQGP010000005.1 coordinate 1,670,270, forward strand.
CGCAGGCCCCGGCCACCTCGTGCGCGACCCTGAACGGCACGCCCTGCCTGACCAGCCACTCGGCGATGTCGGTGGCCAGCGAGAACCCGGCCGGGGCCAGCTCCTCCAGGCGTTCGGTGTGCACGGTGAGGGTGGCCATCATGCCGGTGAAGGCCGGCAGCAGGACCTCAAGGGTGTCGCAGGAGTCGAAGACCGGCTCCTTGTCCTCCTGCAGGTCCCGGTTGTAGGCCAGCGGCAGCGCCTTCAGCGTGGCCATCAGCCCGGTCAGGTTGCCGATCAGGCGGCCGGACTTGCCCCGGGCCAGCTCGGCGATGTCCGGGTTCTTCTTCTGCGGCATGATCGAGGAACCGGTGGAGAAGGCGTCGTGCAGGGTGATGAAGCCGAACTCCCTGGTGTTCCAGATGATCACCTCCTCGGCGATCCGGGAGAGGTTGACCCCGATCATGGCGGTGATGAAGGCGAACTCGGCGACGAAGTCGCGCGAGGCGGTCCCGTCGATCGAGTTGGCCACCGAACCGCCCTCGAAGCCGAGGTCGGCGGCGACCGCCTGCGGGTCGAGCCCGAGCGAGGAGCCGGCGAGCGCACCGGAGCCGTACGGGGAGACGGCGGTGCGGGCGTCCCACTGGCGCAGCCGCTCGGCGTCCCGGGCGAGGGCCTGCGCGTGCGCGAGGACGTGGTGGGCGAAGAGGACCGGCTGGGCGTGCTGGAGGTGGGTACGGCCCGGCATCGCGGTGTCGGGGTGCGCCTCGGCGAGTCCGACCAGGGCGTACTGGAGGTCCAGGATCAGCTCGCCGATGATCTTCGCGTGGTCCCGCAGGTACATCCGGAACAGGGTGGCGATCTGGTCGTTGCGCGAGCGGCCCGCCCGCAGCTTGCCGCCGAGGTCCGGGCCGAGCCGCTCCAGCAGGCCGCGCTCCAGGGCGGTGTGCACGTCCTCGTCGGCGACCGTGCCGGTGAACGCGCCGGAGGTGACGTCGGCGAGCAGCCGGTCGAGCCCCGCCAGCATGGCGGTCAGCTCGTCCTCGCTCAGCAGGCCGGCCTTGTGCAGCACCCGGGCGTGCGCCTTGGAGCCCGCGATGTCGTACGGCGCGAGCCGCCAGTCGAAGTGGACGGAGGCGGAGAGCCTGGCCAGCGCCTCGGAGGGGCCGTCAGCGAAGCGCGCGCCCCAGAGACGGACATCTGCATGCTGGTCGGACGACATCGCGGAGGGCTCCTTCTGCGGGGTAGTGGCGGCCCCGGCTGCGTGGGGGTGCAGCCGGGACCGGTGGGAGGGGAGGATCAGGCCAGGTCGCGGCGGGCGGCGATCTTCGAGGACATCCCGAAGATCTCGATGAAGCCCTTGGACATCGACTGGTCGAAGGTGTCGCCGGTGTCGTAGGTGGCGAGGTTGAAGTCGTACAGCGACTGGTCGGACTTCCGGCCGTTGACCACCGCGCGGCCGCCGTGCAGCACCATCCGGATCTCGCCGGACACGTGCTGGTTGGCCTCGTTGACGAAGCCGTCCAGGGCGCGCTTCAGCGGGGAGAACCACAGGCCGTCGTAGACGAGTTCGGCCCAGCGCTGCTCCACCTGCCGCTTGTAGCGGGCGAGTTCACGCTCGACGGTGACGTTCTCCAGCGCCTGGTGGGCGGTGATCAGGGCGATCGCGCCGGGGGCCTCGTAGATCTCCCGGGACTTGATGCCGACCAGCCGGTCCTCGACCATGTCCAGCCGGCCGATGCCCTGGGCGCCGGCCCGCTTGTTGAGCTCCTCGATGGCCTGGAGGACGCTGACCTTCCGGCCGTCGACGGCGACCGGGACGCCGGCCTCGAAGGTGATGACGACCTCGTCGGCCTCGCGCGGGGTGGCCGGGTTCTCGGTGTACTCGTACACGTCCTCGATCGGGGCGTTCCAGATGTCCTCCAGGAAGCCGGTCTCGACGGCCCGCCCGAAGACGTTCTGGTCGATCGAGTACGGGGACTTCTTGGTGGTCGCGATCGGCAGCCCCTTGGACTCGGCGAAGGCGATCGCCTTGTCCCGGGTCATCGCGTAGTCGCGCACCGGGGCGATGCACTTCAGGCCGGGGGCGAGGGAGTTGATGCCGACCTCGAAGCGGACCTGGTCGTTGCCCTTGCCGGTGCAGCCGTGGGCGACGGTGGTGGCGCCGTGCTTCTGAGCGGCGGCGACCAGGTGCTTGACGATCACCGGCCGGGAGAGCGCGGAGACCAGCGGGTACTGGCCCTGGTAGAGGGCGTTGGCCTTCAGCGCGGGCAGGCAGTACTCGTCGGCGAACTCCTCCCGGGCGTCCGCGACCTCGGCCTCGACCGCGCCGCAGTCCAGCGCGCGCTGGCGGATGACGTCCAGGTCCTCGCCGCCCTGGCCGACGTCGACGGCGACGGCGATGACCTCCGCGCCCGTCTCCTCGGCGATCCAGCCGATGCAGACGGACGTGTCCAGACCGCCCGAGTAGGCGAGTACGACGCGCTCGGTCACGGCTTTCTCCTTCACAACAGTGCGAACGGGTGGGTCAGCGGTATGCGTGTCCCATACGGCGATGGGTATAAGTATGCATGCTCTCGTATGGAAATCAAAACCGTCCGGCAGTCCGTCCGAGTGGTGGACCGAAAGCACGAACCGCCCAGGGGCGCAGGGCTCCTGGGCGGTTCGGGGTTTCTGGAGGGCGGGGGTGCTGCTGGGACCGACCGGCAATAGGGAACGCGGGCCGCGAAGGGGGCCACGCCCGATGGCGGTCAAAAAGGGGCCCTCGCCCGATGGCGGTCAAGAAGGGGCCCTCGCCCGATGGCGGTCAAGAAGCGGGGCCCCCGCCCTGCGGCGGGCAAGGGGGAAGAGAGCACGCGGCATCGCGGGCCCTATTGCCGGCCGGTCTAGGCCTTGGACTGGGCCAGCTGCATCAGGTGGTCGGCCAGGGCCTGGCCGCCGGAGGGGTCGCGGCTGATCAGCAGTACGGTGTCGTCGCCCGCGATGGTGCCGATGATCTCGAACACCTCCGCCTGGTCGATCGCCGAGGCCAGGAACTGCGCCGCTCCCGGCGGGGTGCGCAGCACCACCAGGTTGCCGGAGGCGGTCGCGGACACCATCAGTTCCCCGGCCAGCCGGGCCATCCGGCCCTCGCTGGCGGACTCCCCCATCGGCGCGCGCGGCGTACGGTCGCCGCCCTCGGCCGGGACGGCGTAGATGAGCGCGCCGTCCCGGTTGCGGATCTTCACCGCTCCCAGCTCGTCCAGGTCCCGGGAGAGGGTGGCCTGGGTGACCACGAGTCCGTCGTCGGCCAGGAGTTTGGCCAGCTGGCTCTGCGAGCGGACGGGCTGACGGGTCAACAGGTCCACGATCCGCCGGTGCCTGGCCGTGCGGGTCTGCGGGACCTGCGGCGTCGGACCGGCGGCGGGCTGGTCGGGTCGGGATACGGTCATACCGGTAATTCTCCCGGACTACGCGCCGTGCTTCGCGTCGGGGGCCGCGCCTCGTACGGTGCGCAGGATCCCCGGCAGTGCGGCGAGGAAGGCGTCCGCCTCCTGCTCGGTCAGCACCAGCGGCGGAACCAGCCGTACGGCGTCGGCCACCGCGGCGTTCACCAGGAACCCGGCCTGCTGCGCCGCCGCCTGCACCTGCGCCGCGACCGGCTCGGTCAGCACGATGCCCAGCAGCAGCCCGGCGCCCCGGACATGGGAGACCAGGGGGTCGCCGATCGCCTCGACACCGCCGCGCAGCCGCTCGCCGATCTTCTGGACGTGCTCCAGCAGGCCCTCGGCCTCGATGGTGTCCAGCACCGCGAGGCCCGCTGCCGCCGCCACCGGGTTCCCACCGAAGGTGGTGCCGTGCTGGCCCGGCTGGAGCAGTTCGGCGGCGGCGCCGAAGGCGACGGTCGCACCGAGCGGCAGTCCGCCGCCGAGGCCCTTGGCGAGGGTGACGATGTCCGGGTCGACGCCCGGCTCGGCCTGGTGGGCGAACCAGTGTCCGGTGCGGCCGACACCGGTCTGCACCTCGTCCAGCACCAGCAGGGTCCCGGTGGCCCGGGTGATCTCGCGGGCCGCCTTCAGATAGCCGGGCGGCAGCGGGATCGCGCCGTTCTCGCCCTGGATCGGCTCCAGGAAGACGGCGGCGGTGTCGGTGGTGACGGCCGCCCGCAGCGCCTCGACGTCGCCGAAGGGCACGTGGGTGACGTCCCCGGGCAGCGGACGGAACGGGTCCTGCTTGGCGCTCTGGGCCGTGAGTGCCAGGGCGCCCATGGTGCGGCCGTGGAAGCCGCCCTGGGCCGAGACCAGGTGGGTGCGGCCGGTGAGCCGGCTGATCTTGAAGGCGGCCTCGTTGGCCTCGGCGCCCGAGTTGCAGAAGAACACCCGGCCCGCGCGCCCGAACAGCCCGAGCAGCCGCTCGGCCAGCCGCACGGTCGGCTCGGCCAGGAACAGGTTGGAGATGTGGCCGAGCTGCCCGATCTGCCGGGTGACCGCCTCGACCACGGCGGGGTGGCCGGTGCCGAGCGCGTTCACCGCGATCCCGCCGACCAGGTCCAGGTACTCCTTGCCGTCGGCGTCCCAGAGCCTGGCGCCGGCGCCGCGCACCAGCGGGATCCTGGGAGTGCCGTAGTTGTTCATCAGCGCGTGCCGCCAGCGCTCGGTGAGTTCGGCGTTGCCCGTCATGCCAGCCCCCCGGGGACGGCCGCCTCGTTGTCCGGGACGACCATGGTGCCGATGCCTTCGTCGGTGAAGATCTCCAGGAGCAGCGAGTGCTGCACCCGGCCGTCCAGGACGCGCGCGGTGCCCACGCCCGAGCGCACGGCCCGCAGGCAGCCCTCCATCTTGGGGAGCATGCCGCTGGCCAGGCCGGGAAGCATCTTCTCCAGCTCGCTCGCGCTGAGCTGGCTGATCACGTCGTCCGAGTCCGGCCAGTTGGCGTACAGCCCCTCGACGTCGGTGAGGACCACCAGCATCTCCGCGCCCAGCGCGGCCGCGAGGGCGGAGGCGGCGGTGTCGGCGTTGATGTTGTAGACATGGCCGTCGGCGCCGCGCGCGATGCTGGAGATGACCGGGATCCGGCCGTCCGCGATCAGCGCCTTCACCGCACCGGCCTCGATGTTGACGATGTCGCCGACCAGGCCGATGTCCACCGGCTCCCCGTCGACCACCGCGTAGCGCTTGACGGCGGTCATGGTGTGCGCGTCCTCGCCGGTCAGGCCGACCGCGAACGGGCCGTGCTCGTTCAGCAGGCCGACCAGCTCGCGCTGCACCTGGCCCGCCAGCACCATCCGGACCACGTCCATGGTCTCCGGTGTGGTGACCCGCAGTCCGTTGGTGAAGGAGGACTCCAGGCCCAGCTTCTCCAGCTGCGCGCTGATCTGCGGGCCGCCGCCGTGCACCACGACCGGGTGCAGCCCGGCGTAGCGGAGGAAGACGACGTCCTGGGCGAAGGCCGCCTTGAGCCCCTCGTCCACCATGGCGTTGCCGCCGAACTTGATCACCACGGTCTTGCCGTGGAAGCGCTCCAGCCAGGGCAGCGCCTCGATCAGCGTCATCGCCTTGGGCAGTGCGGTGTTGTTGCGGGCCTGTTCGCCCTTGGGTGCGATCTGCACGGTGGTGTCCCCCGGCTCAGGTTGAGTAGGCGCTGTTCTCGTGCACGTAGTCGGCGGTGAGGTCGTTGGTCCACACGGTGGCGGCGGCCTGACCGGCGTTCAGGTCGGCGGTGATGACCACCTCGCGGTCCTTCATGCCGACCAGGTCGCGGTCCTCGCCGACGCTGCCGTTCCGGCAGACCCAGACGCCGTTGATGGCCACGTCCAGCCGGTCGGGTTCGAAGGCGGCGGAGGTGGTGCCGATCGCGGCCAGCACCCGGCCCCAGTTCGGGTCCTCGCCGTGGATGGCGCACTTGAGCAGGTTGTTGCGGGCGATGGTCCGGGCGACGTCCACCGCCTCCTGCTCGGTGGCGGCGTTCACCACGTCGATCCGGATGTCCTTGCTGGCACCCTCGGCGTCGCCGATCAGCTGCCTGGCCAGGTCGTCGCAGACGGTGCGGACCGCCTCGGCGAACTCGCCCTTGTCCGGGGCGACTCGGGAGGCGCCGGAGGCCAGCAGCAGCACGGTGTCGTTGGTGGACATGCAGCCGTCGGAGTCCACCCGGTCGAAGGTGGTCCGGGTCGCGGCGCGCAGCGCCTCGTCGAGGCCCTCGCTGTCCACGGCGGCGTCGGTGGTGAGCACCACCAGCATGGTGGCCAGCCCGGGTGCGAGCATGCCCGCGCCCTTGGCCATACCGCCCACCGTCCAGCCGTCCCCGCTCGCCTGGGCCGTCTTGTGCACGGTGTCGGTGGTCTTGATGGCGATCGCGGCGGCCTCGCCGCCGTCCTCGCCGAGCGCCCGGGCGGCGAGCTCGACACCGGGCAGCAGGATGTCCATCGGCAGCCGTACGCCGATCAGGCCGGTCGAGGCGACCGCGACCTCACCGGCGTTGAGCTTCAGCTCCTCGGCCACCTTCTCCGCTGTCGCATGGGTGTCCTGGAACCCGAGCGGGCCGGTACAGGCGTTGGCGCCACCGGAGTTGAGGATGACGGCGGAGACCCGGCCACCCTTGAGGACCTGCTCGGACCAGAGGACGGGGGCCGCCTTGACCCGGTTGGAGGTGAAGACGCCGGCCGCGGCGAGCAGCGGGCCGTCGTTGACCACCAGGGCCAGGTCCGGGGTGCCGGACGCCTTGATCCCCGCGGTGACGCCGGCGGCGCGGAAGCCCTTGGCCGCGGTCACCCCCGCACTGCCGCCTGCGGTCTTCGGACTGCTTGTCACGGTGCGACTCCATTCACGGGCAGGCCCAGCTCTTCCGGCAGGCCGAGGGCGATGTTCATGCTCTGCACCGCGCCGCCGGCGGTGCCCTTCACCAGGTTGTCGATCGCGCTGATCGCGATGACCCGCCCGGCGTGCTCGTCCAGGGCGACCTGGATCAGCGCGGCGTTGGAGCCGTAGACCGCGCTGGTCCGCGGCCACTGCCCCTCGGGCAGCAGACGGACGAAGGGCTCGCCCGCGAAGGCCGCCGCGTACGCCTCGCGCAGCTTCTTCTCCGTGGTGCCCGGCCTGGCCTTGGCCGAGCAGGTGGCCAGGATGCCGCGCGGCATCGGGGCCAGGGTCGGCGTGAACGAGACGGTGACCGGCTCCCCCGCGACCGGGCTGAGGTTCTGCGCCATCTCGGGCGTGTGCCGGTGCACCCCGCCGACGCCGTACGGGCTCATCGAGCCCATCACCTCGCTGCCGAGCAGGTGCGGCTTGACCGCCTTGCCCGCGCCGGACGTGCCCGAGGCCGCCACGACCACCGCCTCCGGCTCCACCAGCCCGGCGGCGTAGGCGGGGAACATCGCCAGCGAGACCGCCGTCGGGTAGCAGCCCGGAACGGCGATCCGCTTGGTGCCCTTGAGCGCGGCCCGGTGCCCCGGCAGCTCGGGCAGCCCGTACGGCCAGGTGCCCGCGTGCTGGGATCCGTAGAACTTCTCCCAGGTCGAGGCGGACTTCAGCCGGAAGTCCGCGCCGCAGTCCACCACCAGCACGTCCTCGCCGAGCGCTTCGGCGACCGCTGCGGACTGCCCGTGCGGCAGCCCCAGGAACACCACGTCGTGCCCGGCCAGCACCTCGGGCGTGGTCGGCTCCAGCACCCGGTCGGCCAGCGGCAGCAGATGCGGCTGCAGCTCCCCGAACCGCGCCCCGGCGTTCGACCCGCCGGTCAGCGCACCGATCTCCACCTCCGGATGCCCGAGCAGGAGGCGCAGCACCTCACCACCCGCGTACCCGCTGGCGCCTGCGACGGCGACGCGCAAAGCCATGACGTTCCTCCTCAGCGACTTGGCATGAATATACGCAGCGCGGAACATTCATGCAAGGCAGGTCCGGCTGTGGACCCCCGCTCCGATGAGACCGTGCGGCCGAGTCCGCCCATGGGTGTCAGGGGCTGGCCCGCCTGCGTGTTGAAGTCGGCCCAGGCCGATGCGGGCCGATGCGGTCGCCCGCCCGCCAGTGCTGTCCGGGGATCCAGTGCTATCCGGGGATGCCGCAGGGGTCGATGCCGGTCAGGTCGTAGCTGATGCTCCACAGTTCCGCCGCGGTGGTGGTATCGGCGAGGTGACTCCACACCGGTTCGGGCCGGGGCCTGCCGCGCAGGCCGAAGACGCGCGGTCCCCACATCTGGCCGCCGCGCACGGCCGGGTCGAGCACCGCTCGCACGGCGGGCCAGGCGCCGGCGTGTTTGCCCTGGAGGAGGACGCCGGCGGGAGCCCCGCGCAGCCGGGCGGCGAGGGTCCGTGCGTGCACAGGTGGGCGTGAGGGCGTGAGGGCGTCCAGGGCACCACCGGGGTGGGCGACTACGCTCGCCACCGTACTACCGGCGGCGCTCAGACGGCGGTCCAGCTCGAGGGCGAAGTGCATCTGTGCCAGCTTGGACCGTCCATAGGTGCGCTTGGGGCGGTAGTCCCGCCGGGACTGCGGATCACCCAGGTCCAAGCGCTCGGTCTTCGCCGCGAAGCTGCCCACGGTCACGACGCGGGCCGCCGGTGCGGCCGACAGGAGCGGCATCAGCCACCCGGTCAGGGCGAAGTGCCCGAGGTGGTTGGTGCCGAACATGAGCTCGTGACCGTCCCGGGTCTCCCGGCGCGGCGGATCGTCGAGCGCGACCCCGGCGTTGTGGACCACCGCGTCGAGGCGTGCTGATCCCAGTGCGTCCACCGCGGTGCGCAGCGACGGGAGGTCGGCGAGGTCCAGCCGCAGGGTACGCACCCGAGCGCCGGGGACGCGCTCGCGGATCGCGGCCCGGGCGGCTTCGGCCTTCATCGGACTCCGGCTGCCGAGCACGACGACGGCCCCGGTCGCGGACAGCTGCTCCGCGATGAAGTAGCCGATCCCGGCGTTGCCGCCGGTGACCAGGAAGACGCGGTCATCGGCGCGTGGCAGCCGGTGCACGTCCCAGGGCGGGGTCGAAGGCACGGACGACATGGCGGAAGCCCCTCTGCGGGTGGAGGATCGGAAGCCGGGCGCTCACGGTGAGCGCCTCCCTCCGAGGATTCCGGCGGCCGCTGACATATCGCCTGCAGATCACCGACACCCCGGTGATCCGGCCGGCGTTCTGCCGCGTGACCAGGCGATCCCGCTCCCGACGGCGTGCCACGGGGCACCGAGGGCGCCTGGACGCGGCGCCGCCTCGGCGGACGGAGGGGATATAACGGCGCCGACGGCCTCGGCCGACGGGCGCCACGGGGCCACGGGGTCTTCCGGCGTCCACTCGACCGGACCGGCCGGGCAGACGGGAACGCCCGGTCACCGTAGGGGTGACCGGGCGTTCTGGTCGGGCCGGCCGAGCGCGGCGGGCCCTTGAGGATGATTCCGGCGGTACGAGCCGGGAGACCTGGCCGACCCGAGGACACTCGGGACCGGGCCGGGCGCCTCGCTACGCGCTCTTCTCCTGCTTCTTCTCCTTGATGCGGACCGCTTCCTTCCGCACCTCGGCCTGAGTGGCGCGCTCCTTCTGCAGCCACTCGGGGCAGTCACGCTTCAGCGCGTCGATCTGCTCGGTGGTGAGGGCCTCGGTGACCCCGCCGCGCGCGAGACCCGAGATGGAGACGCCCAGCTTCGCCGCGACCACCGGACGGGGGTGCGGACCGTTGCTGCGCAGCTCCCGCAGCCACTGGGGCGGGTCGGCCTGCAGCGCGTTGAGCTCGTCGCGCGAGACGACACCCTCCTGGAACTCGGCGGGGGTGGCCTGAAGGTACACACCCAGCTTCTTGGCCGCGGTCGCGGGCTTCATGGTCTGGGTGCTCTGGTGCGACGTCATGGTGTCAAGGATATCGATCGTGTGCACCGGCTCCGACCACGCCCGGTAACCTGGCCGGATGACAGGCTCGGAAGTACCCCGTTCGTTCCGGCTCGCATACGTCCCGGGCGTGACCCCCACCAAGTGGGTGCGGATCTGGACCGAGCGACTGCCCGGCATCCCGCTGGACCTCGTCTCGGTGTCCGCCGCCGAGGCACCCGGCATGCTGCGCCGCCGCGAGGCCGACGCGGGTCTGGTCCGGCTGCCGATCGACCGGACGGACCTCAGCGCGATCCCGCTCTACACCGAGACGACGGTGGTCGTGGTCCCGAAGGACCACGTCGTGACGGCGGCCGACGAGGTGACCACCGAGGACCTGGCCGACGACGTGGTGTTCCACCCGCTCGACGACACCCTCGGCTGGGAGCGTCCCCCGGGGCGGCCCGCGATCGAGCGGCCCGCCACGACGGCGGACGCCATCGAACTGGTGGCGGCGGGGGTGGGACTGCTCGTCGTCCCGCAGTCGCTCGCCCGCCTGCACCACCGCAGGGACCTCACCTACCGGACGATCACGGACGTTCCGCAGTCGCGGGTCGCGCTGTCCTGGCCCGAGGCGGAGACCACCGACCTGGTGGAGGAGTTCATCGGGATCGTCCGCGGGCGGACCGTCAACAGCTCTCGGGGGCTCGCCCAGACCAAGCCCCAGGCCCAGGCCCAGGCCCAGCCGAAGGCCAAGCGCCAGGACGGACGCGGCGCACCGCGCAAGCCGGCCGCCGGTAAGGCGTCCGCCGGCAAGGCGACCGGCAGGGCACCGCAGCGCGGTTCCGGCGCCCCCAAGGGCGGTGCTCCCAAGGGCGGCAAGCGCGGCAAGCCCCGCCGCCACTCGTAGCACCCCGGCCACTCGTAGCACCGCCGCCACTCGTAGCACCCGGGCCGCTCGTACTCCCGCCGCCACTCGCCGCCCCCGGGTGCCGGGACTCGCCCGCGTACGCCGGACGTGCTGTCGGGCGTCCCGGCGAGAAGGGCGTCCGCACCCGCTGGACGGGCGCGGTTCGCCGTCGTCGCCCTCTGCTCGCGCTCAGCGGTGTTCGGGGGCACAGCGAGGGGCGAGCGCGCGGTGGGTGAGGACCGCGCCGAGAGCGGACAGCGCCGCGAGGAGCAGCCCGAGGGTGTGGAGGGCGCCGGTGAAGCCCGCGGCCAGCGCGGCGTGCTGTGCTTCGGCCACCCGGCCCTGGACCGCCTGCCCGGCGAGTCGGGCCGCCGCGTCGGCGGACAGACCGCCGTCACGCAGCCGCGCGGCGGTGAGCGTGGTGAGCAGGGCGGCCGCCCCGGCGACGGCGACGGACTCACCGGTGATGCGCATGGTGTTGAAGATGCCCGCAGCCGCCCCGGCGTTCTCGACCGGGACGGTGCCGACGGCGGCGTTGTCCATGACCCCGAAGGCAAGGCCCACGCCGGCGCCGAAGGGCAGCAGCGGGACTGCCAGGGCCGGCCATGATCCGTCGCTGCGCAGCGTCACCAGCAGCAGGGCGCCGACCGCGATCAGCGCGGAGGCACCGGTGAGCACCGTCCGTACCGAGGTGCGGGCGGCCAGCCGGCCAGCGACCAGGGGCAGCAGCAGGACCGGGGCGGTCATCGGCAGCAGGAGCAGACCGCTGGCCAGGGTGGTGCGGCCGCCGACACCCTGGAGATAGCCGGGCAGGTAGACCAGCAGGATGACGAAGCCGAGGGTGACGGTGAAGGGCTGGCAGATCACGGCGAGGAACTCCGGCCTGCCGAAGAGACGGACGTCGAACATCGCCCGGTCGCCTTGGCGGAGCTCCGCCAGGGCGAACAGCGCGATCAGCAGCACGGCGGCGGCGAGCAGGAGCACGGTGCCCGGGGCGGTCCAGCCGGCGGTGGCGGCCTGGACGAAGGCGAAGGACAGACAGGCCAGTCCGGCGGTGAAGGCGGCGAGTCCGGCCAGGTCGAGGGAGGGCCGGGCGGGGTTGCGGGATTCGGGGGCCCGGGTCGCGCACAGCCATGCGGGCAGCGAAACGGCCGCGACCAGGAGGAACACCGCCCGCCAGCCGGCCGCTTCGACCAGCGCGCCGGCGGCCGGCGGTCCGATCGCCAGCCCCGTACCGAAAGAGGTGCCGAGGACCCCGAAGGCCAGCTGCCGGCGCCGCCCGGACGTGGAGTCGGCCAGCACCGCCGCCCCCGACGCCAGGACGCCCGCGGCCCCGCACCCCTGGATCGCCCGGGCCGCGTCGACGACGGCCATCGAGGGCGCCAGCGCGACCAGCAGGGACATCACACCGACCACTGCGATGCCGGACAGCAGCACCCGGCGCCGGCCGGTCCGGTCCGCGAGGCCGCCGGCCGCGAGCGGCAGCGCGGCGAAGGCGATGTTGAAGGCGTTCAGCATCCACTGGGCGGTGCCGACCGAGGAGCCGAGCTGTGCCGCCATGTTCGGCAGTGCCACCGCGGCCCCGGTGACGGAGAACGGCAGCATCACACTGGCGGCGGCGACCGCGACCACCGTCGGCCAGTAGCCGCGCCCGGCGCCGTCCGCCGGAGCCGGTCCCCGGCACGGGGCGGCGCCGGTGCCGGTCTCGGCACGGGCGCGGTCCTGGGCTGGTCGGCGCAGGCTGTCGGAAGGGAAGGAAGTGGACATGCCCCCGATGGTCGGCGGGCACCGTCGGGTGGATGAAGGGACCGCGGTTCCCTGGGTACGGCAGGGCCACCCTCCGGCCACCGCGGCCCCGGTGCGGCCTCCATACTGAGGCGTATGGCCGACCCGAGCATGATCGCCAACAGCCTCGGCGACTACCTCCGTACCCGCCGGGCCCAGGTGTCACCCGCTGACGTGGGCCTGCCGCCGACCGACCGCCGCCGCGTCCCCGGCCTGCGCCGCGAGGAGGTCGCCGAGCTGGTCGGGCTCAGCACCGACTACTACATACGCCTGGAACAGGGCCGCGCCGACCGCCCCTCCGACGAGGTCCTCGACGCGCTCGGCAGGGCGCTGCTTCTCGGGGCCGCCGAACGCGCCCACCTGTTCGACCTGGCCCGGCCGCCCCGCCGTACCACCGCGCCCAGCACCGGCACCGGCCGGGAGCGGGCCCTGCGCCCGGCGCTGCGCCAGGTCGTCGAGGCCATCACGACGGGCCCGGCCATGATCATGAACGACCGCAGCGACGTCCTGGCCTGGAACCGGCTCGCGGCCGCCCTGATCGCCGACTTCCCCGGCCTCCCCCGGCCCGATCGCAACATGGCCCGCCAGATCTTCCTCGCTCCGGACGCCCGGCGGATCCATCCCGACTGGGACGAGGCGGCCCGCACCACCGTCGGCATCCTGCGCATGGCCGCCGGCCGCCGGCCCCACGACCCCGAACTGGTGCGCCTGGTCGGTGAACTCTCGCTGGGCAGCGCTGCCTTCCGCACCCTGTGGGCCGGCCACCACGTCCACGAGAAGAGCCACGGTTCCAAGCGCTTCCGGCACCCCGAGGTCGGGGAGGTGGCCCTGGGCTACGAGACCTTCCGGGCCCCGGGAGCCGCCCACCACCTGCTCGTGGTCTACACGGCGCCTCCCGGAAGCCCCGCCGAGGAGGCGCTCGGCCTACTCGACGGCCTCACTACCACCGGTACGGCCACCCGCGTCCGTCCCGATGCCTCACGCTGAGCGGCGGAGCGGGAGTTCGGGACAGGGCACGGCGGAAGCCCTCGGCCACCGCCCTGCCGGCGGGACGGCGGTGACAACTGCCGCCAGGGGATGCCCGCTTCCGTGCGGCGTGGCGGAACTACCGCCGAGGACCGCCGACTTGACGAGCAGCGCGGCCCGAGGCCCCGGGCCCGCGGTCAGTTCTTGACCGAGCGCAGGATGACGAACTTGGGGTCGCTGGTGACGACCTGGCAGTTGCCGAACAGCCGACGGAGCTTGACGTGGTACCCGAGGTGGCGGTTGCCGATGACCCAGAGTTCGCCGCCGGGGCGGAGCGCGCGGCGGGATCCGGTGAACATCCGCCAGGCGGTGGCGTCGGTCATCGCCTGGTGCGAGTGGAAGGGCGGGTTGTTCAGGACCAGGTCGACCGTGCCCGCCGGAACCGCGGAGAGGGCGTCGCCGGCCAGGAACTCGGCCTTGGTGTCCCCCCGGACGTTCGCCCGGAAGGTGGCCTCGGCCGAGGCCACGGCCTGGAACGACTCGTCGATGAAGGTCACCTCGGCCTGCGGATTGGCCAGCGCGGCCGCCGTGCCGACTACGCCGTTGCCGCAGCCGAGGTCCACGACGTGCTCCCGGCCGTGGCGCTGCGGCAGGTTGCGCAGGAAGAACCTGGTGCCGATGTCGAGGCGTTCAGCGCAGAAGATACCCGCGTGGTTGGTGACGGTCAGACCGGAGGCCGCGCCGAGGTCGCCGGGCAGCGCGTAACCGGTCGGCCAGGGGCTGGCGGAGGGGGTGAGCCCGGGATCCGGGGTGCAGAAGATCAGGCGCGCCTTCTTCACCGCGAGCGAGGTACGGGTCGGGCCGATGATCCGCTCGAACAGCTGGAGCGTGGAGGTGTGGATCTCGGTCACCATGCCGGTACCCACCACGACCGTGCCCGGGTGGATGCCCGGCGCCAGGCGGTGCAGCTGGTCCTCCAGGAGCGCGAGGCTCTTGGGGACGCGGATCAGCAGCACGTCGATCCGGTCCGGCGGGGTGTCCCTGGTCGACAGCAGGCGTACGGCGCCGGCGTCGACCCCGTTGCGGGCGAGGTTGGCCCGGGTCGCCTGCTGGCCGAGGTAGGAGTCGGTGATCTGCACCGGCCGGTGCTCGGCGAGCGCCGTGACCAGCGCACCCCAGCGGTCGCCGACCACGACGACCGTGCCGGTCGGCTCGACGGGTTCGCCATCGATCCCCTTGAGGTGCCGCAGCAGGTACTCGTCGGCGGCGTCCCAGGCACGGAGCTGGTCGCGGGGGTCCTCGGGGAAGCGGGTGAGCTCGAACTCACCCCATGGCGTTGTGAAGCAGTTCATCGTGCCCTCAGGCTATCCGAGTCCCCCGCGCGCCCGGCAATCGCGACCGGTGACGGCGACGCCCCGAGGGGCCCGATCCCCCGCCTCGGGCGCGCACCCCGAGCGCTCCGGCCCCTACCCCTCCGCGACGGCCTCGGCCAGCAGCCCGGAAGCCGTGGCCAGCCGGCCCTCGGTGAGTCCCGCGTAGCCGAGGGCGAGCGCGGGCCCGCCCGGCCGCACCCGCATCCCGGCCACCGGCTCCACTCGCACGCCGCGCGCGGCCGCGCCCGCGACCACCGCGTCCTCCGCGACGCCGGCCGGCAGGTCCAGGTAGAGGTGGAGCCCGGCCGCGACCCCGCGTACCTCGGCCGCGGGGAGCTCCCGGCGCAAAAAATGCGGCCCGGTGGCGGCCGCGCTGTCGGGTGCGGCGCTGGGGACCGGCTCCCTGCGCGCGGGCGAGCTGACCGGAGCCGCTCTGGTCGGCCTCGGCGTCTGCCTCGGGGTGTCCCTCCCGCACCGCCGCAGAGATCAGACGGACCGTCAGAGCCCTTCGCCCGCACGGCGGTAGGGATTTCCCCACCCCGCACCGGCCTGCTGCCCGGATGTGCCGGCGCGGCCCGCTGGAGAAGACTTCACGGCATGCCGATCATCAATCGAACGGCGGCCGCGCTGGCCGCCGCCGCAGCCGTCCTGTCGCTCACCGCGCCGGCCTCGCAGGCCGTCGGCGGCCCCGTCTCCTGGGGCAGCTGCCCGGGCACCGGCCTGGATCCGCACCAGCAGTGCACCACCGTCCAGGTGCCGCTCGACTACGGCCGCCCGCACGGCGAGCAGATCACCGTCGCGGTCTCCCGCATTCCGAGCGAACGTCCCGAACTGCGCCGAGGCGTCCTGCTGTTGATCCCGGGCGGGCCCGGCGGCTCCGGTCTGAACAGTCCGTCGAGCGCCGTGAAGCGGCTGCCGCAGGCGGTCCGGGACGCGTACGACATCGTCAGCTTCGACCCGCGCGGGGTGGGCCGCTCCACCCCGGTCAGCTGCCGGCTGGCGCACGAGGACCTGGCGATGGCCAACCTCCGCCCCTGGCCCGACCCGGACGGCGGTGTCACCCGCAACCTGGAGACCGCCCGCCGGATCGCCACCGCCTGCGCGGACAACGGCGGTCCCGTGCTGCGCAGCATCAGCACCCGCAACGAGGCCCGGGACATCGACCGGATCCGCCAGGCCCTCGGCGAGCGGAAGCTGTCCGCCTGGGGCACTTCGTACGGGACCTACCCGGGTGCGGTGTACGCGACGATGTTCCCGCAGCGCACCGACCGGGTGGTGCTGGACAGCAACGATGACCCCGACCCGAGCCGGGTCGAGCGCGGCTGGATGGCGAACTTCGCGGTCGGCGCCCAGGACCGCTTCCCCGACTTCGCGCGCTTCGCCTCCGCACCGGGCGGTGACCACCGGATCGCGGGCACACCGCAGGAGGTCCGGCAGGTCTTCCTCGACCTCGCGGACCGCCTCGACCGCGAGCCGATCCCCTGGCCGCAGGCCAACCCGCCCCAGCTGACCGGCAATGTGCTGCGCGAGACGATGCTGGAGAGCCTCTACTCCGACGCCGCCTTCCCCAGACTCGCCGCACTGATGCTGGCCGCGCTGCACGGCACCGAGCTGCCCGCGCCGAACAACCCGCCGGACGAGGTGCAGCAGAACACCGTGGCGGCCTCCGTGGGGACGTTCTGCAACGACGTCGCCTGGCCGGGACCGACCGCCGACTACCGGGGTGCGGCCGCCGCCGACCGGGCCGCGCACCCGCTCACCGCAGGGATGCCGGTCAATGTGATGCCCTGCGCGTTCTGGCCCGTCCGGCCGGCCGAGGCACCGACGCGGGTCACTCCCGACGGCCCGTCGAACGTCCTCCTGGTGCAGAACCTCCGCGACCCCGCCACCCCCTACAGCGGCGCCCTCAAGCTGCGCCGGGACTTCGGCTCACGGGCCCGGATGGTGTCCGTGGACTCCGGCGGCCACGACGCCTACCTGGCCAACGGCAACGCCTGCGGCGATGCGCTGGTCACCGGCTTCCTGGTCAGCGGAGACCGGCCGGGCCGGGACGTGCTCTGCCGCTGAGCACCGGCACGGACCGCGCGAACCCTTCGCGGACGCCGCCGTCCCAGGCCGGCCCGTGGCCGACGCGCCGTCAGCGGACGGGTCGCCAACCCGCGGCCGACGCACTGTCAGTGGACCGGTCTAGGGTAGCCGCATGCTGAACCGCACGGTGATCGACCAGTACCTGCGCCGTCTCGGCCTGCCCGAGCCCGGCGCGCCGTCGGTGGCGGCGCTCTTCGCTCTGCACCGCGCCCATGTCGAGCAAGTGCCGTACGAGACACTGGACATCCACCTGGGCCGCCCGACCACGATCGATCCGGCGGATTCGACGGCCCGGGTGCTCCGGGGCCGCGGCGGGTACTGCTTCCATCTGAACGGCGCCTTCGGCACGCTGCTGGCGGCGCTCGGCTTCCAGGTGGAGTGGCACATCGGCGGGGTGCAGGACCGCGACCCCGGTGCCGGGGCCGGGGCGAGCGGGGACCACCTGGTGCTCACGGTGGACTGCGAGGGCGAGCGCTGGCTGGTGGACGTCGGCCTCGGCGACGGCCTGTACGAGCCGCTGCCGCTGCGCGAGGGGGACTACCGGCAGGGCCCGTTCAGGTACCGGCTGGCCGCCTCGAAGGCCGAGGTCGGCGACTGGCGCTTCGATCACGATCCGCAGGGCTCGCTGCTCGGGATGGACTTCCTCTCCGGGCCCGCCCGGCAGGCCGACTTCGAGGCCAAGCACCGGTGGCTCTCGACCTCGCCCGAGTCCCCGTTCGCCCGTGCGGTCTGCGCCATCCGCCGGGATGCCGAGGGTGTGGACGCGCTGCGGGGCTGCATGCTGGTCCGCCTCGACGCCGGCGGGCGGCACCGCCACGAGATAACCGACCCGGGCGAGTGGTACGCCACCCTGGCCGACCGCTTCGGTCTGGCCCTGGCCGAGGTGGGCCCCGCCGAGCGCGAGGCGCTCTGGCAGCGGGTGTACACGGTCCACCAGGAATGGAAGGAGAAGGTGGCCGAGCATGCGTAGTGCCGCTGTCACCGCCGGCGGAGACCTGATCCGCTGGGTCGAACTCCCCGGCGCCGAACCGGCCAGGGTGTACGTCCACGGGCTGGGAGCGAGCTCGCTCCCGTACTTCACCGAGGCCGCGCTGCACCCGTTGCTGGCCGGCCGCCGCTCGCTCCTCGTCGACCTGCTCGGCTTCGGGATCAGCGACCGTCCGACCGACTTCGACTACACCCTCGAGTCGCACGCCGACGCCCTGGCGGCGGCGATCGAGGCGGCCGGGGTCGAGCAGGCGCAGCTGGTCGCGCACAGCATGGGCGGCTCGGTGGCGATCGTGCTGGCCACCCGCCATCCGCACCTGGTCCGCGGCCTGGTCCTGCTGGACGCCAATCTGGATCCGGTGACCCCCGGCCCGAAGTGGCTGGGCAGCGGGCGGATCGCCTGGTACTCCGAGGAGGAGTTCCTGGCCTCCGGCTGGGCGGAGACCGAGCGGGTGGCCGGCTCGCACTGGTGGTCGACCATGCGGCTGGCCGGGCGGGAGGCGCTGCACCGCAGCTCGGTGCACCTGTGCCGGGGCAGCGAGCCGGTGATGCGCCGGCAGCTGCTCGATCTGAGCATCCCCCGTACCTTCCTGTACCCGGCCGACGACGGGCCGCTGCCCGGCGCTGCCGAGCTCGCCGAGGCCGGGGTCTCGGTCGTCGCCGTGCCCGGCAGCGGCCACAACATCATGCTCGACGACCCGGACGCCCTCGCCCGGGCCGTCGCCGCCATGGAGCCGTGACCGGGGTGCGGGGAGCCGTCCGCACGGCGGCGCCGTCCGGGCGGCTCCCCGCACCCCCGGGGGTCAGAGCCAGCTGTTGAAGCGCCGGATGTACCAGCCCTTCACCACCTGGGTGAGCAGGCAGTACCCCAGCAAGGTCCCGGCCAGCCACGGGAAGTACGCCACCGGCAGCGGTTCCATGCCGAGTCCCGCAGCCAAGGGCGTGAACGGCAGTACCAGGCCGAAGCCCATCACCAGTACGGTCATCACGATCACCGGCAGCGAGGCCCGCGACTGGATGAACGGGATCTTCCGGGTGCGCAGCATGTGCACCACCAGGGTCTGGGTGAGCAGCCCCTCCACGAACCAGCCGCTCTGGAACAGCGACTGGCCGGCGTCGGTGTTCGCCGCGAAGACGTGCCACATCAGCAGGAAGGTGGTGATGTCGAAGACCGAGCTGACCGGGCCCATCACCAGCATGAACCGCCCGATCCCGCGCGGGTCCCAGCGCCGTGGCCGGCGCAGGTACTCGCGGTCCATCCGGTCCCACGGGGTGGCCAGCTGGGACACGTCGTACGCGAGGTTCTGCACCAGCAGCTGACCGGCGAGCATCGGCTGGAACGGGATGAACGCGCTGGCCACCAGGACCGAGAAGACGTTGCCGAAGTTCGAACTGGCCGTCATCTTGATGTACTTGATGGTGTTGCCGAAGGTGGTCCGGCCCTGCAGCACACCCTGCTCGAGCACCGTGAGGTCCTTCTCCAGCAGGATGATGTCGGCCGACTCCTTGGCGATGTCCACCGCCGTGTCCACCGAGATGCCGACGTCGGACTCGCGCAGCGCGGCGGCGTCGTTGATGCCGTCGCCGAGGAAGCCGACGGTGTGGCCGTCCGCCTGCAGCGCGCGGACGATCCGGGCCTTCTGCACCGGGTTGGCCTTGGCGAAGACCGTGGTGCGGGCGGCGAGTTCACGCAGTTCGGCGTCGTCCAGGGCGTCGATGCGGGCGCCGGTGACCACCTCGCCGACGTCCAGGCCCACCTCCGCGCAGACCCGGGCGGCGACCAGTTCGTTGTCGCCGGTGACGACCTTGACCGTGACACCGTGGTCGGCGAGTGCGCGCAGGGCCTCGGCGGCATCGGCCTTCGGCGGGTCGAGGAAGGCCAGGAACCCGACCAGGGTGAGCCCGTCCTCGTCCGCGACCGAGTAGGTGTCACGGACCGGCGGCAGGCTGCGGACGGCGACGGCCAGCACCCGCAGGCCCTCGCGGTTGTTGTCCTCGGCGGTCCGGGTGGCGCGGGCGCGCAGTTGCGGGTCGAGCGGCCGGCGCTCACCCCGGTCCATCAGGTGGCTGCACAGACCGAGGACCTCCTCGACCGCGCCCTTGGTGATCAGGATGTGCTCGGCGCTTTCGGCATCCTCCAGCAGGTCGTTGCGGGAGAGTACGACGGACATCCGGCGGCGGGCGAAGTCGAAGGGGATCTCGTCGATCATCGTGAAACGGGCATCGACGACAACCTCCTCGGCCTCGTCCACCCGGTCGATGACGGCCTGGTCCAGCAGGTTGCGCAGGCCGGTCTGGAAGTGGCTGTTGAGGTAGGCGTACTGGAGCACCTCGTCATCCGCGCCGCCGTGCACGTCGAGGTAGCGGTCGAGGACGATCCGGTCCTCGGTGAGCGTGCCGGTCTTGTCGGTGCAGAGCACGTCCATCGCGCCCAGGTTCTGGATCGCGTTCAGCCGCTTGACCACGACCTTGCGCCGGGACATCGAGACGGCACCCTTGGCGAGGTTGGTGGTGACCACCATCGGCAGCATCTCGGGGGTGAGCCCGACCGCGACCGCGACCGCGAACAGGAAGGCCTCGCCCCAGTCCCCCTTGGTCAGGCCGTTGAGGGCGAACACCACCGGGACCATCACCAGCATGAAGCGGATCAGCAGGAAGCTGACCCTGCGCACGCCGGTGTCGAAGCCGGTCTCGGGGCGCGCGCCGGTGAG
The DNA here is from genome assembly GCF_051374625.1 of Kitasatospora sp. HPM-01-4. Lineage (NCBI taxonomy): Bacteria > Bacillati > Actinomycetota > Actinomycetes > Kitasatosporales > Streptomycetaceae > Kitasatospora > Kitasatospora sp. HPM-01-4. The sequence continues at coordinate 1,690,837 of NZ_JBPQGP010000005.1, forward strand.
CGAGCTGGCCATCGAGCCGAAGTAGGTGTCCGACCCGGTGGCGACCACCACCCCGCTCGCCGTGCCGGAGGTCACCGAGGTGCCCATCAGCGCCAGGTTGTCGGCCTCGACGGGGTCGCCGGTCCCCTGCTGCCCGAGGTCGGCGGTACGGGTGTCGGCCTTGGCGACCGGCAGCGACTCACCGGAGAGCGCCGCCTGGCTGATCATCAGATCCTTGGCCGCCAGCAGCCGCAGATCGGCCGGGACCAGGTCGCCGGCGGCCAGCCGGACGATGTCGCCGGGCACCACCCGCTCCATCGGCACCTCCTGCACCGACGGCCCGCCGGAGCGCCCGGCCCGGCGCTGGACCGCGGTCGTGGTGGTGACCAGTGCCCGCAGCGCGGCGGCGGCCCGGCTGGAGCGGAACTCCTGGACGAACCGGAGCAGCACGCTGATCAGCACCATGCTGGAGATGATCACGGCTCCGGTGTGGTCCCCGGTCAGGTACATCACCAGGTCGAGCCCGGTCAGCACCAGGATGAACGGGTTGGCGAAGGCCTTGGCCAGCTGGACGGCCCAGTGCGGCGCGCGCTCCTGGGCGACGGTGTTGGGACCGTGCTCCGCCAGCCGCCGGGCGGCCTCCTGGAAGCGCAGGCCGTGCCGGGAGGCTTCCAGCTCGGCCAGCACCTCGGCGGCCGGGCGGGCGCTCAGCGCGGCCAGCCGCTCGCCGACCGCCCGGGTACGGGCCTGCAGCTCGGCGGCCTTGCGCTCGCGACGGGTACGGGACTTGGTGGGTGCGGAGCCCGGCGGAGCCAGGCGCTGAGGGGTCATCAGATCGGTCATGGCAAACCTCCGTCCGCGCGCCAGGGCATGACGGCATCGCCGGCTGGCGGCAGGAAGCCGGACCGTGCGCGCGGAAGAATCGGAAAGCTGGCGGGGCAGCGGACAGTGCCCCGCTCGGACAGGGGGGCGCGCGGCCGGAAAAAGGACCTCGCCGCTGCCCGGAACCCGCCGCACCCCGGAACCCGGTGGTCCCAGGGGGCATGGCAGTCTCAGGAGGACGGTGGTCTCAAGAGCTCGGAGGTCTCCGGCGCTCGGAAGGCCGAAACGGCCCCGACCGGCGGAACGGAGCTCGACAGGAAGGGCTCGGCCGCGCGTCTGCAGCGCTCGGGGGCCGTCAGCAGCCGATCAGGTCGGGATCAGGCGGCCGTGCGCTGCGTGCAAGGACTTCCTTCGGGACTCATCCCGAATCACCTCCTGGCTCGCGCGGTCGGACGGACGGGCCCACCTGCTCGGCAGGGCGGGCCCCGGTACCTTCGCGTTCGACCGTGCCACAGAGCCCCATTCGAAGTCAACCAAGCCGGACAACTCCCCATTCCGAAGGCCGACCTGGTCAACTTCCGCAGCCGGGAATCCACCCGGCCCCCTCAGCGCGTCCGAGTCGCAGAGCCATTCGGAGCTGCTTAGGCTGACCCGCGATGACTGTCGACCGCCGCACTGTGCTGCGTTCCACGGCCGGGCTGGCCGCTCTCACCGCCGCCACCGGGGTCACCGCCGCCTGTGGCGACGGCGGTGGCGCGTCGGCGCGGAACCAACCGGGTACCGGTCCTTCGGCCACGGGCTCCGCACCCGCCGCGCCCGCCACCACTCCCGCCCCGGCGAGCCCGAGCCCGCCGCAGTTACCGCCGCTCTCCCCCGACACCCCCGTCGAGGTGGTCAACGGCCCGCGCGACCGGCCGCAGGTCGCGCTCACCTTCCACGGCCAGGGCGACCCGGCCCTCGCACTGGCGCTGCTCACCGCCGCCGAGCAGCACGGCGCCCGGCTCACCGTGCTGGTCGTCGGAAGCTGGCTGGACCAGCAGCCGCAGATGGCCCGCCGGATCCTGGACGGCGGCCACGAGCTCGGCAACCACACGCAGAACCACCGGGACATCTCCCGGATGCCGGTCGCCCAGGCCAGGGCCGAGGTGCAGCAGTGCGCCGACCGGCTGCTGCGGCTCACCGGCTCGATCGGCCGCTGGTTCCGGCCCTCCGCCGCCCAGTACGCCACCCCGATGGTCCGCGAACAGGCCAGGCTGGCCGGGTACGAGCACTGCCTCTCCTACGACGTGGACCCTCGCGACTACACCGACCCGGGCGCCGAGGTGGTGCAGCGCCGGGTGCTCAAGGCCGCCATCTCAGGCTCGGTGGTCGCCCTGCACATGGGCCACCGGGGCACCGTGGAGGCCATGCCCAGGATCCTCGACGGCCTCGCCGAAGCCGGTCTGAGCGCCGTGACCGCAAGTCAGCTCTGCGCGTAACCCGCAGGCTCTCCGCGCGTAGCACCTGTGCCCAACTGGGCATCTGTGCTTGGCTGCTGGCCATGCGCTACATCATCATCGGCGCCGGGGCCATCGGTGGCACGATCGGCGGACGACTGTACGAGGGCGGGTTCGAGGTGGTGCTGGTCGCGCGTGGTGCGCACGGCGCCGCACTGCGCACGGGCGGGCTGCGGTTCTCCACCCCGGAGGGCGTACGGGCGCTGCCCATCCCCACGGTCCCGGGCCCGGCCGAGATCGAGCTGCGGTCCGACGACGTCCTGGTCCTGGCCGTGAAGACCCAGCACACCGAGGGGGCCCTGACCGAGTGGGCGCCCCTCCCGGTCATCGGCGGTGCGGACAGCGGCCGCACGGCGGGTGAGATGCTGCCCCTCGTCTGCGCCCAGAACGGCGTGGAGAACGAACGGCTCGCCCTGCGCCGCTTCCGCCGGGTGTACGGGATGTGCGTCGTGGTGCCCGCCACCCACCTGGAGCCGGGCCGGGTCTCCGCCTCCGGCGCACCGCTCAGCGGCATCCTGCGCCTCGGCCGCTACCCCTCCGGCAGCGACGACACCGCCCGGCGGATCTCGGCCGACCTGGAGAAGTCGGTCTTCGCCGCTCCCGTCAGCGAGGACGTGATGCGCTGGAAGTACGGCAAGCTCCTCGGCAACGTGGCCAACGCGCTGGAGGCGGTCGCCGGTCCGATCACCGACGACCTGCGGCTGAAGGTGTACCGACGGGTTCAGCAGGAGTACGAGGCGGTGCTGCACGCCGCCGGGATCCCTTACACGACCGTCGAGGAGCTGCTGGCGGACCGCGGCGACCGGGTCCAGCTGCAGCCTCTGGAGGGCGAGGAGCGGGTCGGCAGCTCGTCCACCCAGAGCCTGATCCGGGGCACCGGCACCATCGAGACGGACTACCTGAACGGCGAGGTGGTGCTCCTCGGCCGCCTGCACGGGGTCCCGACCCCGGTCAACGAGGCCCTGCAACGCCTCGCCACGGAGTTCGCCCGCACCGGGCGCCCGCCCGGCAGCCTCTCCCTGGAGGAACTCGCCGCGCTCGCCTGAATTCCGGGGGCGCGGAGCCTCGCGGGAAGCCGACCGCCTTCGCGGTGAGCCGGACCGCCTTCGCGGCGGGCCGCCCGCGCACTCGGCTGACCGATCAGAGCCCCGCGCCCCGGCGGCCACCGCGTGCGCGGCCCCGCCCCACCCTGCCGGGCGGCTTCCCACTCCTGACACGGCCTCAGGCCATCGGATCCCCCGGCCCGTACGGGCGCAGCCGCAGCGTACGGGCGTCCGCCTCGCGGATCGCCTCGGCCTGGGAGAGCAGTTCCTCCAGGTTGTCCCGTCCCGCGTGGATGAACCGGCCGTGCAGCGAGTCGAAGCGCCCCCGGGCGACGTCCACCGCGATGGCGACCATGTACGGAATGCTGCCCCACTCGGTCTTGTCGGCGAACATCGGCATCCCCGCGGTCATGTCGGTGGCCACCGCACCGGGGCTGATGTCGAGCACCACGACCTGGTGGGCGGCGAGCGAGTCGGCGATGTTGTCGGAGAGCTGGAGCAGGGCGCCCTTGGAGGTGGCGTAGGCGGTGTAGCGGCCGTCCGGGCGCAGCGCGAAGCCGGAGTTGAGGTTGAGCACCCGGCCGCTGCCGCGCTCCACCATGGTGGGCAGCACGCAGCGCATCAGGTTGAACGGGCCGCGCAGGTTGGTCTCCACCACCTGCCACCACTGGTTGGCGTCCGCCTCCCACAGCGGCACCTCGGCCGGGTCCACCTGACCGGCGTTGTTGACCAGGAAGTCGACCGGTCCGAGGTCCCGTTCCACCGCCCGGACGGCTTCGCGGACCGCGCCCGGGCGGCACACGTCGGCGGTCACCGCGATGCCGCGCGCACCGTGGTCCGCGCACTCCTTGAGCGTGTCGGTCAGGGTCTCGTGGGTGCGGCCGACCAGCCCGACGGCCATGCCCTCGGCGGCCAGGCCGATCGCGATCTCCCGGCCGATCCCGCGCCCCGCCCCGGTGATCAGGCCGACCTGTCCTGTGAGCGATCCTGTCGGCATCCCTGCTCCCCGCTCTCGCCTCGGCTGGTTCGACCTCTGGATTCTGGCGGGCGGGCGACGGCCAGGCGACTCGGCCCGGCGGCGGAGCACCGGCGAACGCGGCGCATCTCATCCGGTCGGTCTAAGCACGGCTCAACGCCGACCGGACGCGAACGAGCGTTAGCACAAGTAGTACCGTCGTCGAGGCGATGTGGACGGCTCACCAGGCTGGACGCGCCGCCGGCTGAACCACAGCACCGCGCTGGGCCAACCCCAGCATCACCATGAAGGGCAACTGCGTGAGTGACATCGTGCGCGTCGGAGTGATCGGCTGCGGCCTCATGGGGTCGGGCATCGCCGAGGTCTTCGCCCGCTCGGGCCTGGAGGTCCTGGTCTCCGAGGCCAACGGCGAAGCCCTCGAACTGGGCCGTACCAGGCTGACCAACTCCCTGGAGACCGCCGTCCGGCGTGGCAAGCTGACCGAGGAGCAGCGCGAGGAGACGCTCGCCCGGCTCACCTTCACCACCGACCTCGCCGAGTTCGCCGACCGCGACCTGGTGGTCGAGGCGGTCGCCGAACGCGAGGACATCAAGGTCCAGATCTTCCAGACCCTGGACCGGGTCGTCGAGCGCCGGGACGCCATCCTGGCCTCCAACACCTCCTCGATCCCGATCGTCAAGCTCGCCGCCGCGACCTCCCGCCCGGAGCAGGTGATCGGCCTGCACTTCTTCAACCCGGCCCCGGTGCAGAAGCTGGTGGAGGTCATCCCGACCCTCACCACCTCGGCCGAGACCACCACCCGGGTCGAGGCCTTCGCCGTGCAGGCGCTCGGCAAGGAGCCGATCCGGGCCCGCGACCGGGCCGGCTTCGTGGTCAACGCACTGCTGGTCCCGTACCTGCTCTCGGCGGTCCGGATGTTCGAGTCGGGGGTGGCCACCGCCTCCGACATCGACAAGGGCATGGAGGCCGGCTGCGCCCACCCGATGGGCCCGCTGCGCCTGTGCGACCTGATCGGCCTGGACACCATCGTCTCCATCGCCGAGTCGATGTACGACGAGTACAAGGAGCCGCTGTACGCCGCTCCCCCGCTGCTGTCCCGGATGGTGGACGCGGGCCTGCTCGGCCGCAAGTCCGGCCGCGGCTTCTACGACTACACCGCGAGCGTCTGACCGACCGGTTCGCCGGTCGGCCGGTCCGACAACGGGCCGACCGGCGAACCGGGGCAGAGCTGACGCACTGTCACACCGCCCGGCACTTGGATACCTTCGGGGAGAACCCGGGGAGCATCGGCTCCGTTCCGCGCCGAGCCACTCGTCCACCGCGATTCGACCTCTCGCGACAGCCGGCCCCATATGGCGGCTCAACAGGTCGCCGATCGACGTGAAGTCACCCGCGACGCCCAGCGCACACTCAGCCAGGCCCGCATCCACGAGAGCAGCATCTCCCAACTTGCCACATACGGCCGGGAGTTATGCAGTCGCGACGCCAAGCAGCAGGGCCCCACTTCACTCAATCCGCCCACCGCGGTCACCCATCCCACTTATCATGTACGTGACGTGACGAGTCGTCACCGCAACTCATGCGGGCGCAGAGCCCGTTCGCCGAGCGAAGGAGCACCCCGTGACCTCCCTCAAGCGCGCCATCGTCACCGCAACAGCCGCACTGGCTCTCCTCACGGGCGCCAGCGCCGCAACCGCGACCGCAGCCACCCCGAAGGACTCGATGACCTTCACCGGCTACGGACCCACCCCGGCCGCCGCACACAACTCCGCCATGAGCATGGCGGCTTCCTGGGGCTACATCTGGCAGCAGTGCACCGACTTCTACCACCTGGACATTCACAGCAACCTGCTGAGGGACGACCTGTACTGCCTGCGCTGATCCGCCGGACAGACCGCAGTCACGCAAGATCAGCAGTTGTCACGCCGCTGTCAGCACCTCACGTGCACCGTCATCACCAAGGGCCCCGACCCCGGGGATCAATCGAACCGTGGTCGGCACTGAGATCGATCTTGGACGTCCAGCACAGCTCCGGGATGCGGCGTCAGGTTTCTCCGGAAGCCCGGTGGGCGCGGATGGCTACCGTCCACCGGGTGCCGGTGCCGGTGCCGCTGCCGGTGCCGGTGCCGCGCCTCCACCCCCGTCGACGGCGGCCTGCGCCCGCTGCGCGACCCGGGCGCCGGCGGTCTCGACGAGGACGACGAGGGCGAAGAATGACCGCCCGAGGCCCCGCCGTGGCGGAGCGGACCCACGCACGTGTCCTCACGGGCGGACCATGAGGCCGTCCAGGGTGAGGTCGAGCAGGCGCTCCGCCTGCTGTCGCTGTGCAGCACCCGCCGAGGTGAGGGCGATGCCTTCCAGGGCAGCACCGATGTCGGTGGGCTGGATGTCAGTGCGGATCGTTCCGGCGGCCGTGCAAGCGTCCATGAGTGAGGTGATGGCGGCCTGGATCATTTCCCGGCTGTGACCATAAGGATTGCTTCCCGTCGCGGCGATGGCACGCAGGGCGTCGATCATGCCGTACTTGGCGGTGACGTAGTCCAGGAACAGGCGTGTCCACGCGCGCAGGGCCTCGTCAGGCGACTTCTGTGCGAGCAGAGCGGGGGCGGCGTCGCACAGGTGGGCCACCTCGTTGCGGTAGACCGCTTCGACCAGGGCTTCCCGGGTGGGGAAGTTGCGGTACAGGGTGGCGCTGCCCACGCCCGCTTCCTTGGCGATGCGCTCCATCTGCGCGTCCAGCCCCTCCGTCGTGAACACGCGCGCAGCAGCCGTGAGGATCTTCTCCCTGTTGCGCCGTGCGTCAGCGCGCAACGGACGGTGCGCTTCGTCGGCCATCAGTCTCGCCATCCCTTCTCAGAGGCGTCTCGGATTGCTAAACGGGGGCGTCCCCACTTAATCTCTCCAGTAAGTGGGGGCGACCCCGTTTCAACTGTAGGTCAACGCGCTGACCGGCGCACGCCCCTCGGAAGGAACCTGATCATGTCGAGAATCCAGGGCAAGGTCATTGCGATCACAGGTGCCAGCAGCGGCATCGGCGAAGCGACCGCGACCCACCTCGCCGAAAAGGGTGCCCGGCTCGTGCTCGGAGCCCGGCGCGAGGACCAGCTGAGCGCTGTCGTGGACGGCATCACGGCAAAGGGCGGAACCGCCGTCGGCGTCATCGTCGACGTCACGCGCCGCGAAGACCTCCGGCGCCTGACGGACACGGCCCTCGACCGGTTCGGCCGGCTCGACGTCCTCATCTCCAACGCGGGCACGATGGCCGTCTCCCCGTTCGACGACCTGTGCCAGGACGACTGGGACGCCATGGTCTCCACCCACATCACCGGCCTGCTCAACGGCATCGGGGCAGCTCTTCCCGTCTTCCGCCGACAGCGCTCCGGCCATTTCATCAACGTCGGCTCCACCGCGGCCTACGTCGTCAAAACCCCCCAGGCCGTGTACGCGGCCACCAAGACGGCAGTGAAGGTGCTCACCGAGGGCCTGCGCCAGGAATCGGGACCCGACCTGCGAGTCACCCTCGTCTCCCCCGGCTTCACCAACACCGAAGGCATCGGCAAGGGAGCCAGCCCCGAGATCGCGGCCGCGATGACCCGGCAGCGCGACGAGATCGGCATGCCGCCCTCGGCCATCGCCTCCGCCATCGGCTACGCGATCGAGCAGCCCGACGGCGTCGACGTCAGCGAGATCGTCGTCCGGCCCACCGTGCAAGCCTGACGAGGAGGCGCCGCCACGTGCGTCCGGTTGGCCAGAACACATCTTTCCCGCCCCTGGCAGAGGGAAGAAACTCAGAGAAATTCTCGGCCAAGGGAGCTCGACATGCGGCTACGGTTCATCGGAAGCAACAGCGGTGGTGGTGGCGGCTGCCCGGCGGTCTATGAGACCGACCGGGACACCGTCGTCATCCAAGGCTGGAAGATCCGCCCTGAAGACCAGGCGTACGGTGACGTATGAGACCTGGCCGACGATGAGGACATCCTCGAAGTGCCACGCGAGCTGTTGGAGCGCTTCATCCCGAGGACGCCCTCAGCCTCGTCCGGTCTCGTCACCGGTGCCGAGTTCGACGCGCTGTTCGCCGACTTCGCCCACACCGCCCGTCGGCTGGAGACCCGCACGCACTACGACATCGAGAACGAGCGCGAGTCGTTCGACCAGTTCGTCAGCGGCGACGATGTCGATCTCGACTGGTTCGAGCCGTGGCTCAGCACCATGCGGCAGCAGACGGGGGCCGGGAAGACCGTCGCGCGGGTCCGTGTGGTGCCACCGGAACTGACCGACTACCTGCGGTACGAGCTCCACCTTGCCGAGAGCAACACGGCCGCTGGCGAAGACATCCGCTATCTCGACCGCGCTACGGCAGACAGCCTGTGTCTGCCGGACCGCGACTACTGGCTGTTCGACTCCCACACACTCGCTATCCTGCAGTTCACCGATGAGGGTCAACTGCTCGGAGCAGAGATCGTCACGGATCCGGCCGTGGTTGTCGAGCATGCGCGCTGGCTGGATGCCGCATTCCACCACGCCCGGCCGTACCGGGAGTTCGTCAAGGAGCATCCGCCGCGTTGAGCACCGCACGTCAGGGCGTCCACGAAGCCCGCGAAGAGCTCGGCGGCCGCCTCCGCTCCATCCGGGTGGCCGCCGAACTCGACGGCCGCACCCTGGCGCAGCGTCTGGGCTGGCCACCGAGCAAGGTCTCCAAGATCCAGCTTGGCCGCCAGGCCCCCACCGCCGGCGACATCCGGGACTGGGTGGCCGCCTGCGGCGCCCCGGAGGCCGCCGGCGAACTACTGGTGCTGTTGCGGGATTTGGACGGCAGATACGCGGAGTGGCGTCGTCAGCTCCGCGAAGGTCATGCCGTCGTGCAGCGATCGTGGGCCGAGACCGAGGCGGCCGCCGACACCCTCCGAGTGTTCGAAACCTGCTGGGTGCCGGGCCTGCTGCAGACAGCCGATTACGCCGCAGCCCGCTTCCGCGAACATGCTCGACTGAACGACAGCCCGCAGGACACCGACGCGGCCGTAGCGGCCCGGCTGGCCCGGCAGGAGGCCCTGTACTCGCCAGGGCGGAAGCGCTGGCACATCTTGCTGACGGAGGCCGCCCTGCTGTACGGCGTCGCCTCAGCCCAGGTCATGCGTGCCCAGATTGACCGACTGGTCTCTGCGACGACGCTTCCGGCCGTCCGGCTCGGTGTCATCCCGTTCCGGAAGCGGCTGCCGGTTTCACCCGCGCACGGGTTCTGGATCTTCGATGACAAGCAGGTCATCGTCGAGGTCGTCAGCGCTGAACTACGGCTCGGCCTTCCCGAGGAAGTCGCCCAGTACCGGAAGGTCTTCGACCTCCTCGCGTCGAGCGCACTGTACGACGCCGACGCCCGCAGAGCGCTCACCGCCGCAGCAGAGAGCTGGATCTGAGAAATCTTCAGAAATTTCATCGCTGCTTCCCCGGCATCACGCCAATGTGGTCACACAGAAGACCCGCTCCACCACGGAGCGTGGGTCTCCGATCGGCGAAATCCAGCCACCGACCGGAAGGCGAAGCTGTGGATGAAACACCGGCAGAGACGCAGCAGGGCGGCCCTTCGTGCCGCACCTGTGGAACCACCGACGTGCCGCTGCACTTCGACTCCGTGGCGCCGCCCGAGCGCATCGGCGAGCTGGTGGTGCGCGACCGGGGCCGCTGCATCGACTGCGTGGTGCACGGCCGGTGAGAACCCAGAGGACGTACGAGGAGTACAGAGCCGAGCGACGCCGCCGGGTGCTCGCGCCGGAGGGCTGGCAGCCCCTGGACGACTACGACCCGGCAGCCGCGGACAGGCTGCTCACTCGGCGCGGCGTCCCGAAGGGGTTCCCGTTCTGCGAGTGCGGATCCCCCAACTGCCCGGACAGGAAAGCGTGATGACCGGATACGAGCTCGTCCGGCTCCCACCGGATGACCGGGGCCGGCAGCTCTGGGCGGTCAGGAACACCGCCACCGGGACCTTCGTCGAGAACAACGGCGAGCGCGAAACCTTCGCGATCCGTGACACGGCCAGAGGCTGGATCCAGCGCCAGCGGTACATCGAGGGCCACATCGGGGCCTGATCGCACGGACGCCCCGCAGGCCGGGTCCCGCGAGAAAGATGCGCTCCCAGCGGCTGGTGTGGCCCGACTCCCCGGCCGACGGGGGCCAGGTCGCGGAGACCACCACCACCGTGACGCTCCCACCGCACGGGCGGTTCGACCCGTTCCCGTTCGCGATCGGCCTGCGCCTGCCCGAGGTCACGCACGCCCTTCAGGAGCACGACGACGGCAGCCGAACACTGTGGCTGTACAGCCTCGGCGACCCTGCGTGGGCATCGGTCACGTTCCGCGACGGCGAGCAGGTCCACCGGGTCCGCCGGTACGGCGCCCGGCAGCTGTGGGACGAGTTCGCGGCGGCGTACGCCTGGCGGCTCCTCAACGGCCGCCCCGGCATCGACCGGTTCGGCCTGACCGTCACCGCCGGCGGCCAGCGCGTCTGGCTGGACGAACCCGGCAACACCGTCCGCCACCTGCCATAGACCGGCAGGCGCGCCTCCGACAGCCGGCCGACCGCGCACGCCACCCTGCCCTGGCGCCCGAGCCAGGTCCGACCGGGGCTTCTACGCCTGCACCACGAGCCCCAGACCCCTCCCCACCACCGCCCGGCCCGGTTCTCCGGTCCGGGCGCCGGTGCTTTCGGTATCGGTGGGCCCGTGAGGGCCGGATGAAGATCATGTACCGCAGGTGATCTGACGGGTCGGCAGTTCACGCGCCGCGCCATCGGGGGATTTGTTCGAATTTGAATCATCGGGTACGGTCGAACCTCCCCCTCGGTTCAAATTTGAATCAATCCCCGAGCGCTGGAGACACGCATGCCGAACCTGACTGCCCTCGCTTCCGCCGCCCGCACCGAACGGGAGACCGACTGGAGGTCGTCGACCTCCCCGCACGCACACGACATCGGACTACTGCTGATCCGCCTCGCCCTGGGCCTGACCATGGCGGCCCACGGCAGCCAGAAGCTGTTCGGCTGGTTCGGCGGCGGGGGCATCGACGGCACCGGCGCCTTCTTCACCATGAGCGGCTACCCGGCCGGCAAGGCGATGGCCGTGGTGGCGGGCCTCACCGAGACCCTCGGCGGACTCGGCCTGGCCGTGGGCCTGCTCACCCCGCTCGCCGGCGCGGCACTGGTCGGCACGATGGTCAACGCGCTCGCGGTCGTCTGGGGCGGCGGCTTCTTCGCCCCGAAGGGCGTCGAGTACGAGCTGCTGCTGACGGCCGGCGCCGCCGGTATAGCCCTGACCGGCCCCGGCCGGATCGCCCTCGACCGCTTCCTGCCGGTACTGCGCTCGCACCGACTGGCCTACGGCGCCGCCGCCGTGGTGCTCGGCCTGGTGACCTCGGCGGTCATCCTGCTGCTGCGCAAGTGACCCGGCGAGTCACCGCAGCGTTTCAGTACAACCGCCAGGAACCACAGACACCGTGACGGGCAGTCGGGATGATTTCCCGACTGCCCGTCACGGGCTTTGGGAACCGATGGACCAGGCGGCACACAAGGGTCGCGCGCTAAAGAAATCGCCAAAATCAGGAACCTGTCGCGCCGTCAGAAATTAACCTTCTGCATCTACCCGCGTAAACTCCGGCAGCCCCACCATGGCTGAGCACCATCAAAAGGCCCACCCCCCACTGTCAGGGGTCCATCCCCCTTTCCCGGAGCCGGAGTTCAGCATGTCCAGATTCACCCTCGCCCGTCGCTCCTGCGCCGCCGCCGGTACCGCGCTGCTGTCCGCGATCGCCCTGCTCGCGGGCGCCGGCCAGGCGCCCGCGGCGACCGGCGGCTACTCGCTGCTCACCTTCCCGGACCAGGACCACAGCGCGGTCTACAACTTCATCAACTCGGCCACCACCTCGGTCGATGTGACCATGTACGAGCTGCGCGACACCACCGCGGTGGCCGCACTGGTGAACCGGGAGAAGGCCGGGGTGAACGTCCGGGTGATCCTGGACGCCAAGCACACCTCGGTGAACGGCTCGGCCTACTCCGCGCTCAAGGCGGCGGGCGTCGGCGTGACGTACTCCTCCTCGGCGTACGTCTACACGCACCAGAAGACCATCACGGTCGACGGCTCCAAGTCCCTGATCCTGACCGGGAACCTGGACTCCACGTACTACTCCTCCAGCCGTGACTACGGCGTCTTCGACAACGACCAGGCCGATGTCGCGGCGATCGAGCAGGTCTTCAACGCGGACTACGCCAAGACCTCCGTCACCCCGGCCGACGGCGACAACCTGGTCTGGTCCCCCACCGACTCGCAGAGCCAGCTGCTCAACCTGATCAACAACGCCCAGCACTCCCTGGACGTCGAGGAGCTGGAGTTCAGCGACACCGCCCTGGTGAACGCCATCGTGGCGGCCGAGCAGCGCGGGGTGACCGTGCGGGTGGTCGGCATGGACCCGAGCAGCTACGGGGACAACTTCGACCAGGTGACCGCGGCCGGCGGCTCGGTGGTCACCTACTCCTCCACCACCGGCCTGTACATCCACGCCAAGGCCATCGTCGCGGACTACGGCACCGCCACCGCCGAGGTCTTCGCGGGTTCGGAGAACTTCTCCGACAACTCGCTCAACAACAACCGCGAGCTGGGCCTGATCATCAACGACCAGGGCGTGCTCAACGGCGTCGAGAACACCTTCGCGACCGACTTCGCGAACGGCACTGCGTACTGAGCCGGTTGCCCCGGAACCGGGGCTGATCCGGGACCGACCGGCCCGGGAACAGCCGACCGGACACCCCAGGCCCGGGATCGACCGAGCAGGCCGCGGGGCGCCGTCCGCTTCGGACGGCGCCCCGCGGGCGGCACCTCACCCGGCCGTGATCAGCTGTTGATGGTGTACGGGTCGCCGTAGACCTTCCACTTCAGCGGCGGGTTGAGGTCGAAGTTCCCGGCCTTCAGGAAGACCCGCTGCTCGGTGTCGACCCTGCTGGTGTCGCTGTGCGCCTCCTCCTTCTTCATGACGGCCTTGCGGACGTCCAGGAAGGCGTTGAGGTAGGCGGCCTCGTCGCCGCCCTGGGCGGGCGTCCTGGCCTTCTTCATGGCGGCGGCGCGGATTCCGCCGAAGCTGTCCGAGTCGTCGCCCGGGCCGTGCATCACGATGGCGTCGTAGTAGATGAACTGGCCGAGCGCGCGCAGCCCGTCCGACTTGGCCTGTCCCACCGCCGGGTTGAAGTAGACCCGGTCGCGCTCGTCGTTCTGCGCCTGCTGGAAGACGGTGTCCTTGGCGGCGGTGGCCCAGTCCTTGGTGAACGGCGTGCCGAGGCCGGCGTGCGAGTCCGAGCCGTTGACCTTCTTCAGCGCCGGCAGGTACTTGGCGAGGATGTTGCCGGGCTTCAGGTCGGTGTAGTGCTGGACGAGTTCGAGCATGTCACCGGTGCCGGAGGTGAATCCGATGATCCCGCCGGTGTAGCCACGGCCGTCGCCGATGTCCTCGATGTACTTGTACTGGGCCTTCCAGTCCAGCGAGGAGTTCTCGGCGCTGGACACCAGCTGCATGGCGATGTCCTTCTTGTGCGGGTCGTCCAGGCCGGCCCCGGCCTTCACGGCCACGGCGGCGGGAGCGGCCGCATGTCCGATCCCTGCGGTGGCGAGCGTTGCGGGAAGTACGGCAAGCGCGACTGCGATGGCGATACGGCCGGCCCGGTGCTGCGAGTGCATATGACGCTCCGTCCTCTGTCGCCGGGCACAGGGGTGCCCGCGGCATGGTGGCCGTTAGGAAACTTTCCTAACCGTCCCTTGACGAAACGATTAACGCAGACCGGCATGCCCACCGCAAGGGTTCCGGAGCGCCGGATCCGAACCCGCCTCGGCCGTCGCCCCGGCCCAACAGCCGTGACAGCGGGGCGACTTCCCGGGTCGCAGCGGCCCCGTCGGGACCGGCCGGCTTCACTCGAAAACACCGAAGGGCCCCCGGAGCCGAAAGCTCCGGGGGCCCTTGGGGTACCGTCAGCGCATCACGCGCCGCGCAGCACCGCGCCCGTACGGGCCGAGGCGGCCGCCACGGCGGACTCGCGCGCGGCCGAGGCCTCGTCCGCCGTCAGCGTACGGTCGGCGGCACGGAAGCGCAGCGAGTACGCCAGCGACTTCTTGCCCTCGCCCGCCTGCGCGCCGGTGAAGACGTCGAACAGCCGGATGGACTCCAGCAGTTCGCCCGCGCCCTCGCGCAGCGCGGTCTCCACCTCGGCGGCCGGGACGGCGGAGTCCACGATCAGGGCGACGTCCTGGGTGGCCACGGGGTACGAGGACACCGCCGGACCGTCCACCCGCCGTGCGCCGTCGGCGAACAGCAGGTCCAGGTCGAGCTCCATCACGCTGGTGCGCTCGGGCAGGTTCAGCGCCTTGATGACGCGCGGGTGCAGCTCACCCGCGTAGCCCACCACCCGGTCGCCGACGGCCAGTTCGGCGCAGCGGCCCGGGTGCCAGGGGGCGAGCTTGGCCTGACGGACCGTCAGCTCGACGTTGGCCGCACCGGCCACCGTACGGGCCGCCTCGATCGCGTCCGCCCAGCTGGAGGCACCGCCCTTGCCCCACCAGCCGGACGGCAGCCGCTCACCCGCGAGCGCCACCGCGATCCGGCGCGGCTGGTTCGGCAGCGCCGCGTCCAGGGCGGCGAGCTCCTCCGCGACCGGACGGCGGTCGACCGGCAGCCGCGGCGCGACCTTCAGCTCCGCCTTCGGCAGGAAGACCGTGCCCGTCTCGAACAGCGCCAGATCGGTGTTGCCCCGGCCGACGTTGCGGCGCAGCGCGCCGAGCAGGCCCGGCAGCAGCGAGGTCCGCAGCGACGGCTCCTCGTCGTTCAGCGGGTTGACCAGCCGGACCGTGCGGCGGCGCTCGTCGTCCTTCTCCAGGCCGAGCGCGTCCAGCACGCTCTCGCCGATGAACGGGTAGTTCAGCACCTCGACGTAGCCGGCCCCGGCCAGCGCCACGCCCGCGCGGCGGTCGAAGCGCTGGGCCTCGCTCAGCCCGCGGCCCGGCGGGACGGTGGGCATCCGGGCGGGCACGTTGTCGTAGCCCTCCAGGCGGATGACCTCCTCCGCGAGGTCGTACGGGTCGGTGAGGTCGGGGCGCCAGGTCGGCGGGGTGACCTCCAGGACGTCCGCGCCGATCACGGTGCAGCCGATCTCCTGCAGGCGCCGGGTGACGGTCTCGCGGCCGTACTCGGTGCCCGCGACCCGGTCCGGCAGGTCGGCGGCGATCTGGATGGTGCGCAGCGGGTGCGGGGCGGCGATGTCGGTGACACCGGCCTCGGCGGTGCCGCCGGCGATCAGGACCAGCAGGTCCACCGCGCGCTGGGCGGCGGCGCGGGCTGCCTCCGGGTCGACGCCGCGCTCGAAGCGCTTGGACGCCTCGGAGGGCAGCTTGTGCCGCTTGGCGGTACGGGCGACCGAGACCGGGTCGAAGTGCGCGGCCTCGACGATCACCTCGGTGGTGCCCGGGCCCGCGGCCGGGTCGAGGATCTCGGTGGAGGCCCCGCCCATGACCCCGGCCAGGCCGATCGGCCCGGAGCTGTCGCAGATCAGCAGGTCCTCGGGGGACAGCTTGCGCTCGACGCCGTCCAGGGTGGTGAGCTTCTCGCCCTGCTCCGCGCGGCGGACCAGGATCGGGCCGTCCACCCGCTGGCGGTCGTAGGCGTGCAGCGGCTGGCCGACCTCCAGCATCACGTAGTTGGTGATGTCGACGGTCAGCGAGATCGGGCGGATGCCCGACTTCTGCAGCCGGCGCTGCAGCCAGATCGGCGACTGCGCGGTCGGGTCGACACCGGTGACGGTACGGGCGACGAAGCGGTCGCAGCCGGCCGGGTCGGCGACCTTGACCGGGTAGCCGTCGGCGTTGGCCGGGGGCACGTCCAGCAGCGCCGGGTCGGCCAGCGGCAGCCCGTACGCGGCGGCGGCCTCGCGGGCCACACCGCGCATGGACAGGCAGTAGCCGCGGTCCGGGGTGACGGCGATGTCCAGGACCTCGTCGACCAGCTGGAGCAGCTCGATGGCGTCGGTGCCCACCTCGTGGTGCGGCTCCAGCACCAGGATGCCGTCGTGGTCGTCGCCCATGCCCAGCTCGCGGGTGGAGCAGATCATGCCGGCCGAGGTGTGGCCGTAGGTCTGCCGCGCGGCGATCGGGAACGGGCCGGGCAGCACGGCGCCCGGGAGGACGACCACGACCTTGTCGCCGACGGCGAAGTTGCGCGCACCGCAGACGATCTCCTGCGGCTCGCCGGTGCCGTTGGCGTCGCCGACGTTGACGAAGCAGTGCCGGATCGGCTTCTTGAAGCCGGTCAGCTCCTCGATCGAGAGCACCTCGCCGACCACGATCGGGCCCTTGAGGTCGCCGCCGAGCTGCTCGACGGTCTCGACCTCGAGGCCCGCGCGGACCAGGCGGGCCGCGACGTCGCGGCCGGTCTCACCCGCCGGAAGGTCGACGTACTCGCGCAGCCAGGAAAGCGGGACGCGCATCAGATCTCCATCCCGAACGGGAGGGTGAAGCGCACGTCACCCTCGACCATGTCGCGCATGTCGGCGACGTTGTGACGATTCATCAGGATCCGCTCCAGGCCCAGGCCGAAGGCGAAGCCGCTGTAGCGGGCCGGGTCGACACCGCAGGCGACCAGCACGCGCGGGTTGACCACGCCGCAGCCGCCGAGCTCGATCCAGCCCTCCGAGGAGCAGGTCCGGCAGGGCTGGTCCGGGTTGCCGACGCTGGCTCCCCGGCAGACGAAGCACTGCAGGTCCACCTCGGCGCTCGGCTCGGTGAACGGGAAGTACGAGGGCCGCCAGCGCAGTTCGAGGTGGCCGCCGATCAGCTTCTCGACCAGGTGCTCGATGGTGCCCTTGAGGTCGGCGAAGGTGATGCCCTCGTCCACCGCGATGCCCTCGACCTGGCGGAAGACCGGGGTGTGGGTGGCGTCCAGCTCGTCGGTCCGGTAGACCCGGCCGGGGCTGACCGCGTACAGCGGGGGCTGGCGGTCGAGCATGGTGCGGATCTGCACCGGCGAGGTCTGGGTGCGCAGCACCACACCGGAGTCGGGCGAACCGTCCGGGGCCTGGACGAAGAAGGTGTCCTGCATGGACCGGGCCGGGTGGTCCGGGTGCAGGTTGAGGGCGTCGAAGTTGAGCCACTCGGCCTCGACCTCGGGCCCGGAGGCGACCTCGTAGCCCATGGCCACGAAGGTGTCCTCGATCCGCTCGGCGAGGGTGGTCAGCGGGTGGCGGGCGCCGCGCGGGGTGCGGTCGTACGGCAGGGTGACGTCCACCGCCTCCTCGACCAGCACCCGGGCGTCGCGCTCCGCCTCGAGCTCGGCCTGGCGCTTGGCCAGGGCCTTGTTGACGGCGCCACGGGCCTGGCCGATCAGCTTGCCCGCGGCGGCCTTGGCCTGCGGGGGCAGCGCGCCGATCTCGCGGTTGGCGAGCGCGAGCGGCGAGCGGTCGCCGGTGTGCGCGACCTTCGCCTCCTTCAGCTGCGCCAGGTCGCCGGCCGCCGCGAACGCGGCGATCGCCCCGTCCCTGGCCTGCTCCACCACCTCGGGCTTCAATGCCTCGACCTCTACCGGGTCGTACGACTTATTGGGTGCCGACATCGCTATCTTTCCCGTGCTCCTGCTCGTGAAGTGAAGGGGTCCGTCTCGCCCTTGCGCTACGCCCGGCGTGGCCGTGGCACGGGCAGCCGCTCCCGCACCGGTCAGGAAGGGTGTCCGCGGCGCGGCCGCGCAGGGCGTCCCACAACGCCAAAGGTCGAGTGTAGTCGCAGCGCGTACACGCCCTGGCGGGCGTCCGCGCCGCAGCGCCCGCCGGGCGGCGTCCTCGGCGGGGTCAACCGCGCGTCGGACGCCGCACGGCCCCTCGCGGCCCCGGGGTGCTGCTCGTCGCCTCCGGGGCACCGCGTGGCGGGGCGGTGCCGCTGTGGCCCGCCGGTGGGACTTCAGAGCATGAAGTCCGGCACACCGGCGGGCAGGATAAATCGGAACCGGGCGCCGCCGCCGGGCGCGCGGCTGATCCTGATGGTGCCGCCGTGGGCCTCGACGATGCCCTTGACGATGTAAAGGCCGAGGCCGGTACCGCCGCGCTTGGAGCCGCGCCAGAAGCGGGTGAAGACGCGTGGCATCGACTCCTCGGGGATGCCGGTGCCTTCGTCGCTCACGGTGACCGCGGTCCCTTCGATGACTCGGCCCTCCTGGGCCCTGGGCGGGGTGCCGGGACGCTCCCAGCCGGCCGCCTCCACCAGTTCCTTGGCGGGCGCCACCTCGATCGTGACAGTTCCCTCGCCGTGCCGCACCGCATTTTCCAGCAGGTTGGCCAGCACCTGGTCGATCTTGTCGGGGTCGGCCCAGAGCTCGGTGAGCGGCTCGGTGACCCTGATGTCGAAGCGCTCGGCCGGGATCCCGGCGGCGACCTTGCCGTCCACGTGCCGCCGCACCGCCGCCGCCAGGTCCACCACCTGCTTGTGGATCTCCAGCCGGCCGGCGTCGATCCGGGAGATGTCCAGGAGTTCGGCGATCAGGCGGGTGACCCGGTCCGCGTCGGCGTCGACGGTCTCCAGCATCACCCGCTTCTGCCCGTCGGTGAACCGCTCCCACTTGGCCAGCAGGGTGGCGGTGAAGCCCTTGACGCTGGTGAGCGGCGAGCGCAGCTCGTGCGCGACGGTGGCGATCAGCTCGGCGTGGCTGCGCTCGGTGCGGCGGCGCGCCTCGGTGCCCCGCAGCGCGACCACCACCCGCTGGACGGGGCCGCAGGGCCGCTCGCGCACGTAGCGGGCGGAGACCAGCACCTCGCGGCCGCCGGGCAGCAGCAGGTTCCGCTCGGGCTGGCCGGTGCGGATCGCCAGCCCCCCGTACGGGTCGGTCAGCTGCCACCAGCGGCGGCCGTCCAGGTCCTCCAGCGGGAGCGCCTGCTCCAGCGGGGTGCCGAGGGCCGTCCGGATCCCGGTGAGCCTGGCGGCGGCACGGTTGAAGCAGACCACCTCGCCCGCCGCGTCGGCGATCACCAGTCCGTCCGGCAGGTCGTCCGGGTTCACCTGGGACCCGCTGCCGACCATGGGCGTCCTCCCCGCTCAGAGCCTCCGGCACCGGAGGCTGCCACCGCGTACCCGGCCCGTGCCCCGAGGCCCGGTCCACCGCGCGTTGGTATCGGTGGCACTACCCACCGTGTCCGTTCCCCCACGGCCCGACCCTAGCGCCACTACCCCCGTGCGCGACACCCTCCGGGCGAGCGCTGCGCACGAGCGGAGGCATAGAGGCACACGGCGGCGGCCGTGGCGAGGTTGAGGCTCTCGGCGTGCCCGTGAATGGGGACGCGCACCACCTCGTCGGCGAGTGCGCGGGTCTCCTCCGGCAGACCCCAGGCCTCGTTGCCGAACACCCAGGCACCGGGCGCACCCAGGGTGCCCTCGTCCAGCTCCTGGTCGAGGTCGCGCTCCCCCGCGCCGTCGGCGGCCAGCACCCGTACGCCCGCCCGGCGCAGGCGGTCGACCGCCTCCTCGATCGGGACGCCGGTGGCCACCGGCAGGTGGAACAGGCTGCCCACCGAGGCCCGGACGGCCTTCGGGTTGTACGGGTCCACCGAGGCGTCGGTGAGGATCACCGCGTCGGCCCCGGCGGCGTCGGCGGTGCGCAGCACGGTGCCCGCGTTCCCGGGGTCGCGCACGTGCGCCAGCACGGCGACCAGCTGCGGGCGGGCCTTCAGCACCTCCTCGAAGGGGGTGTCGATGAAGCGGCACAGCGCGACGATGCCCTGCGGGGTCACGGTGTCGCAGATCTCGGCGATCACCTCGTCGGTGGCGGTGAGCACCGGCAGGTCCTGCGCCCCGGCCGCGGCCACGATGTCGGCATGCCGGTCCAGTGCCTGCGGCGTCAGGTAGATCTCGACCACGGCGTGCTCGTCCGAGCCCGCCAGCCGCCCGTACGCGACGGCCTCCCGGACCGCCTGCGGACCCTCGGCCAGGAAGCGGCGCTCCTTGCTGCGCTGGTTGCGGCGGGCCAGCTTGCGGGCGGCGACGACGCGCGGGGAGCGCACGGAGGTGAGCAGGGGGGTGTCGGTGCTCTGCATGCTCTCGTTCTCTGTGGGCAGCCGCGGGCTGCTGTGGACAGCCGGGTGCGGCTCTGCGGGAACCCTCGGGAAGCACTCAGACCCGCAGGCGGCGGGCCTGCGGGTCTGAGCGGATCAGCTACGGTGCCGAAGCTCCGGCCTTGATCAGGCGGCGACCTTGGGGGCGTTGACGTCCTCCGGCAGCGCCTTCTGGGCGACCTCGACCAGCGCGGCGAACGCGACCTGGTCGTTGACGGCCAGCTCGGCCAGCATCTTGCGGTCGATCTCGACGCCGGCGGCCTTCAGACCCTGAACGAAGCGGTTGTAGGTGATGCCGTTGGCACGGGCCGCAGCGTTGATGCGCTGGATCCACAGCTGACGGAAGTCGCCCTTGCGCTTCTTACGGTCGTTGAAGTTGTAGACCAGCGAGTGGGTGACCTGCTCCTTGGCCTTGCGGTACAGGCGCGAGCGCTGGCCGCGGTAGCCGCTGGCGCGCTCCAGGATGACCCGGCGCTTCTTGTGGGCGTTGACTGCCCGCTTGACGCGTGCCACTTCGTTACTCCTTGGGTTGGACCACGGATTACTTCACGTGGTCCGTCATTCGAATGGGTCGGGAAGGATCAGCTGCCCCACCGGTCCGCGGTAGCGGCCCTGGCGGGAGGGCGATCACTTGCCCAGAAGCTTCTTGATCTTCTTGGCGTCGGCCGGGGCCATCTCGACCGTGCCGGCCAGCTTGCGGGTCAGCGTCGAGGGCTTGTGCTCGAGCAGGTGGCGACGGCCGGCACGCTCGCGCAGCACCTTGCCGGAGCCGCTGATCTTGAAGCGCTTGCTGGCGCCGCTGTGGGTCTTTTGCTTCGGCATGTCGCCGTATCTCCTCGTCGGTCCGCCCACCGCCCGCGCTCCGGGGAACGCGGGCGGTGAACTGGATGGATCACTGGCACGCAGGGCAGGCTGCCCCGGTACCTCGGTGGCCGGTCCGCCCGGACCGCCGTCAAGCCCTGGAGGGGCTCAGGCGTCCTTGGCGGCCTCGGCCGGCTGCTCGACCTCAGCGGTGACGTCCTCGGTCTCGACCGCAACGTCGTCAGCCGCCACGGCGGCGTCCTCGGCCTCGACCGCAACGTCGTCAGCCGCCACGGCGGCGTCGTCGTCCGGACCGGCGCTCCGGCCCAGACGCTCGGCCTTGCGGGCGTCCGCTGCGGCGCGGGCCTCGGCCATCGCCTCGGTCTTCTTCTTGTGCGGGCCAAGAACCATGATCATGTTACGGCCGTCCTGCTTGGCCGAGGACTCGACGAATCCCAGGTCCTGGACGTCGTTCGCGAGCCGCTGCAGCAGTCGGAAGCCCAGCTCGGGGCGGGACTGCTCACGACCGCGGAACATGATCGTGATCTTGACCTTGTCGCCCTGCTTGAGGAACCGGACGACGTGACCCTTCTTGGTGTCATAGTCGTGCGGGTCGATCTTCGGCCGGAGCTTCATCTCCTTGATGACCGTGTGCGCCTGGTTCTTGCGCGCCTCACGGGCCTTCATGGCCGACTCGTACTTGAACTTGCCATAGTCCATGAGCTTGCACACCGGCGGCCGAGCGGTCGCCGCGACCTCGACCAGGTCAAGGTCGTACTCCTGCGCAAGCTCCAGCGCCTTGGCAAGCGGCACGATGCCGACCTGCTCGCCGCTGGGACCGACGAGTCGCACCTCGGGGACGCGAATCCGGTCGTTGATGCGGGGCTCGGTGCTGATGGGGCCTCCTCGGTTGCACCTTCTGCGATGCGGCCGTCGGACGGCGGTCGCACGTAGTGGACTCGACCACTGGGCGGGGCTTCATTCGTGCTGCGCTGCTCTGTGGTGCAGGCACCGCGGCACGAAAAAAGCCCCGCTCGGTACACAGGCGGGGCTCCACACGACCGGGGGCGGCGTCCGTCTTCTGGACGGGCGCTGCGGCAATCACCGGACCTTGCGGCCGATGTCGCGGACCGGACCCTCCGACCCTTGAGCCGGACAGGTGGGAGACTTTCGCGGTTGCCCTCTCGGGCCTCCTGAAGTGGAGCCTCCACTTGCTGGCCGGGCAGTCCGTACGGCTGCCTGGCCGGTCAGTCTCGAAGCATACCAGCGTTTGGACCCCGACAGGTATTCCGCCCGCGGCCGGGGGTCGAGTCCATTGCGCTGGTCAGCGCCGCCGCGGCCCCTTGTACGCTCCCTGTGTACCCCTGAGTACCCCGACCGGTTACCGCAAGACCTTTTCCACGACGGAGTGAGCCCCCTTGAGCAGCCAGCCCCACGAGCACGACGAGGCCCTCGGCTTCGACGACCTCACCCGCGACATCGCCGAGGTCCCGGCCGTCGAGGTGATCACCACCGTCGCGGTGCACCTGATGAGCGCGGCCGCCGTCAAGTGCGGACTCGCCGAGGGCGGCGAGAAGGACAAGGACCTGGACGAGGCCCGCAAGCTGATCACCGCGCTGGCCGGTCTGGTCACCGCCGGGGCTCCCGAGATCAGCAACTTCCACGCCGCCCCGCTGCGCGACGGCCTGCGCTCGCTGCAGCTGGCCTTCCGCGAGGCGTCCCTGGTCCCGGACGCCCCGGGCTCGGGCCCGGGCGAGAAGTTCACCGGGCCCGTCTACAGCTGACGGCACCCGCCCGCGCCGGACGACACCCCGGGGGCGCGGGGGACCGCACGGCCAGGCGCCTTACACGGCTGCCGGGTCACGCGGTTCCCCGCGCCCCTGAGTGCTTCACGGGACCGATCGGCGGCCGCGTCACCCGCGGACGTACAGCGGCTCTCCGCCGGGTGCCTCCGCGGGCGGGAGGAGGGCCAGGTCGAGCCCCTGGTTGAGCCGGACCCGGAGCAGTGCGTCCCCGGCCAGCGCGGCGGCCAGCCGCTGCGCCGTCTCCTGCACCGGAGCGCCGGGGTCGAGGGCGAGCGCCAGCACCGCGTCGGTCCCGGCGGAGGGAGCCGAAGCGCGCAGCTCGGCACGGAGCACGGCGGGCTCGGCGGCGAGCAGCGCCCGGAGCGCCTCCCGGACCTCCGGGTCCTGGACGGGCGGCAGATACGGGCGGTTCTCCGCGACGGCCCGCAGCCGGGCACCGCCGAGCGGATAGCTGACCGGCCCTGCGGGGTCGATCAGCAGGGTGTCGGCACGCTCGGAGAAGGCGACCATGGCGGCCTGCGGGGCGGCGACCGGAGCCGGGCGGGCATCGGCCCGCCAGCGGGCCATGGTCTCCAGCGAGGTGAAGGCCGGCAGGGCGCGACGGCCGTCGGCGGCCTCGATCACCGGTACGGCCATGTCACTGGTCTTCTCGTGCTTGAGCCCGTTGGCGTCGGTCTCCACCTCGCCGAGCAGTGCGACGATCGGGACCATCAGCCGACTGGGCGTCAGGGCTTCGAGCAGTTCGGGCTCGGCGGCCCGGTCCTCGGCCCACGCGGCCAGCGCGGCGGTGAGGCGGGGATCGGCGGTGCCGTCGTCGTCGGCGAATCCGGGGTTCGGGATGTTCTTGCGGTCCACCCGCCGAGCCTATGCCACCTTACGGACCGGCCCCGCCGGACCACACCCGCCCGGCCAAAGGCGGCCCCCTGGGTCGTCCGCCCGACGACCTGGGCCGATCAGGCTTCCGGTACGGGACTCCAGTCGGGAAGCCTCCGACCCCTACCCAGTGGTAGGGGCGGTGTGGGACGCTGCCGCGCATGGTCCACCTCCTCGCCGCCGGGGCGGCCTCAGACCGGGCCCGCTACGACCGGGCCACCGCGCACCTCGACACGCCCTTGGCCATCGTCGATCTGGCCGCCTTCGACGCCAACGCCGCCGATCTGGTGCGCCGCGCGGGCGGGAAGCCGATCCGGGTGGCGAGCAAGTCGGTCCGCTGCCGGGCGCTGCTGGAGCGGGTGCTGGCGATGGAGGGCTTCGCCGGGATCATGAGCTTCACGCTGGCCGAGTCCCTCTGGCTGGCCCGGTCCGGGTTCGAGGACGTCCTGCTCGCCTACCCGTCGGCCGACCGCGCCAACTTCGCCCTGCTGACCAGTGATCCCGAACTGGCGGCCGCCGTGACGGTGGTCGTCGACGACCCCGCGCAGCTGGATCTGGTGGACGCCGCCCGTGCGGGCGGCGAGGAGGTCCGGGTCTGCCTGGAGCTGGACACCTCGCTGCACCTGCTGGGCGGCCGGATCCGGGTCGGCGCCCGGCGTTCGCCCCTGCGCACTCCTCAGGCGCTGGGTGCCTTCGCCGAACTGGTCCAGCGCCGGCCGGGTTTCCGGGTGGTGGGGCTGATGGCCTACGAGGGCCATGTCGCGGGCGTCGGCGACCGGATCCCGGGCCGGCCGATCCGTTCCGGGGCCGTTCGGCTGATGCAGGCGAAGGCGCGGACCGAGCTGGCCGAGCGCCGCGCCGCGACGGTGCGACGGCTGCGTCAGGTCGCGGAGCTCGAGTTCGTGAACGGCGGTGGCACCGGCAGCGTCGAGTCCACGGCGGCGGAGCGGGCAGTGACCGAGGTGGCCGCCGGTTCGGGCCTGTACCTGCCCCGGCTCTTCGACAACTACCGTTCCTTCCAAGGCCGTCCGGCCGCGCTCTTCGCCCAGCCGGTGGTCCGGCGGCCCGGGGTCGGGGTGGTGACGGTGCTCGGCGGCGGCTACCCGGCCTCCGGCGCGGCGGGGCCCGACCGCTCCCCCGTCCCGTACCTGCCCGAAGGGCTGGCCTACGACCCGCAGGAGGGCGCGGGCGAGGTACAGACCCCGCTGCTCGGCCCGGCGGCGGACGACCTGCTGATCGGTGACCGGGTCTGGTTCCGGCACGCCAAGGCGGGCGAACTGTGCGAGCGGTTCGACCGGTTGCACCTGGTGGAGGGCGACCGGGTGGTGCGCACCGTCCCGACGTACCGGGGCGAGGGGCAGACCTTCCTCTGAGCGGCGGGCCCGCGCGGGGGGATTCGGCCGGTGTTCCCCTGACAGCCCTCGACGGCTTGTCCTAGGCTGACGAGCACTCTGGGAGCGAGGGGGTGGCCGATGGAGACCGAGATCGCGGCGCTGGCGACGTCGGCGGGCACGACACTGGTCGGGCTGATGGCGACCGAGGCGTGGACTCAGGTCCGCGACCGCGTCGCGGCCCTGTTCGGGCGGGACCGTGCGGCGGAGGTCGCCGAGGAGCTGGACGAGGTCCGCGAGGACGTGCGGTCCACCGGGAACGGTACGGCCGCCGCCTCGGAGTGGGCGCGGCAACTGCGCCGGGCGCTCGCCGCCGACCCTGCGGCGGCCGACGAACTCCGCAGGCTGCTGGCCGAGTTCGGCCCGGCGGCGGAGTCCGGGTCGGTCCGGAACGTGATCACCGGCGGCACCTTCCACGGCCCCGTGGTGCAGACCGGCAACATCGACGGCCCGCTCGGCCCGAAGCTCTGAGCCGCCGGGCGGCTCACCGAGCCGGCCGAAGGGCGAGGTACGGCGGGCGAGGTGGGCACCGCGCCAGGCCCGGCATGGGCCGGCCACGCGTCCGCCGGAGCCGTCGGCCGCTCCCGGCGGGGCCGGGGAGCCCGGACGGCCGCGAAGCCGCCCGTCTCCCCCCCTGGAGGCGCCGCCCGACTACCGGGGCCGGCTCAGGTGCTGGTTCCGGTCGCCGGGCCGCTGCCGCCGGAGCCGCCGCTGAAGGCGGTGATACTGCTGACGATGGAGTCCATCTGGTCCACGGACGGGGCGTTGACGGCGATGTCGAAGCCGAGGTGGACCGAGACCAGGGACTTCCCGTTGCCACCGTTGCCGCCGGGGAAGACCACGGTCTCGACGTAGCCGTCGTTGCCCTGAGGGGCGGAGACCTTCCAGCGGACCAGGTAGCCGCTCTGCCCGTTCACCGTGACGGCCTCGGACTTCAGCTCCTGGTGCCCCTTGATCGTGCCGTAGGAGTCCTTGGCCGCGGCCGCGATGTCCTGCTGGGCGGCCGCCTTGGGGTCGGTACCGTCCACGCTGCCGGTGGTCACACCGCCGAGAGAGCAGGAGTTCTGGCCGTCCGCGCAGGCGTACGAGCCGGTGGTGAGCCCGGCGAAACCGTCGGAGGTGGTGCCACCGGTCCAGCCGGACGGGACCGGGATGCTGATCCCGTTGACCATGTCCACGGCGGTCTTGCTGGTCGACCCACCGCCGAGACCGCCGCCGAGACCACCGCCACCACCGAGGCCGCCGCCACCGCCAAGGCCTCCGCCACCGCCGCCACCGAGGCCGTTGCCGCCACCGTTGGAACCGCCGTTGGAGCCACCGCCGTTGCCCCCGGGCCCGCCGAATCCCGGACCGCCGTTCCCGCCGAAGCCGCCGCCGTGGTTGGCCCGGCCGGAGTAGGGTGCCGCGGTCGCGTGCGACCCGTGGTCCATGGCGAGGTAGGTGACGCCCGAGCCGACGGCCAGACCGGCGAGCGCGGCCACGGACGCGGCGATCACCACGGCCTTCGGCGGCTTCCTGCGGGTGCGCGGCGCACCGGTGCCGTACCCGGCCACGGCATCGGCCAGTGGCAGATCGGGGTAACGGACCGTCGGCTCACCGGACAGCACCTCGCCGACCAGCACCTGCTGCTCCGCCGAACCCGACGCGGAGGCGGCCTGCGGTCCCGTCGGGGTGGCGGGCGCCGGACGGGTGGCTGCCGTCCAGCCCATCCCGTCCCACCAGCGCTCGGGCCGGGGCTCACTGGCGGTGTCCTGCGGGTCCGGGTACCACCCGGCGGGAATCTGCTCGCTCACGCTGAAGAATCTAAACGGTTCCGGATAAGTGCGATATCAGCAGAGCGCCGATTCCGGGCTTTCCCGATGAGATTCCGATGAGAAATCGACGGACCGCCACGAACGGCATATCGGAGACCCTACCTCCAGGCACGCTCGGACAGCCGCGTATTGACTGCAGGTCAGCATCCGAAACGGGAGAATCCGGATATGACGACCAGACCCGTGATCGGAATCAGCACCCATCTCACCGAGGCGACCTGGGACAGCTGGGACCGGCAGCGCGCCGTCCTGCTGTCCGCCCGCTACCCCGCGATCGTCCAGGCCGCCGGTGGAATCGCTTTCCTACTCCCTCCCGACGCACCCCAGCGCGCCCCCGAGGCACTGACCCGCCTGGACGCACTGGTGGTCTCCGGCGGCCCCGACCTCCACCCCGCCTACTACGACGCCGAGCCGCACCCGAGGACCCGCGCGGTCACCCCCGAGCGCGACGCCTGGGAGCTCGCCCTGCTGCGCGCCGCCCTGGCCACCGGGCTGCCCCTGCTGGGCATCTGCCGGGGCATGCAGCTGCTGAACGTGGCCCTCGGCGGCACACTGATCCAGCATCTGGAACAGGGCGAGGCGCACCTGGGCAGCTCGAAGGGGTACGGGCGGCACGCCGTACGGCCGGTCGCGGGGACGCTGCTGGCCGGGCTGCTTCCGGAGCCCGAGGTGTCCGTCCCGACCTACCACCACCAGGCGGTGGACCGGCTCGGCGCCGGGCTGACCGTCTCCGCGTACGCCGAGGACGGCACCGTCGAGGCCGTCGAGGGCGGCGGGTTCACCCTCGGGGTGCAGTGGCACCCCGAGCAGGGCGAGGACCTGCGGGTGCTGCAGGCACTGGTGGGCGCCGCGGTGGTGGCCCGGGCCCAGGAGCGCTCCGCCGACCTGCTGCCGGTCCTGGAGTGACTTCGCCCACCACCCTCATCGACATCGCTGACCTGCGGAAACGCCGGCGCCAACGGGAACGACAACGGTCACCAGTGCAGCCTTTGGATCTTCCAACGATCTGGGGTTCACTTCGGGTGCGGGCCGACCGGCGGCCCATGGCTCATGAGCGTTCGGGAGAGGACATCGATGGCCGCGCACGATCACGACCACGACCACGCGCACGACCATGGCCACTCTCATGGCGGTCACGGCCACTCGCACGGCGTCGCCGCGGACGCCGACCGCCGCTGGCTGGTCAGCGCACTGACGCTGATCGTCGTCTTCATGGCGGCCGAGGTCGCGGTCGGCTTCGCCGCCAGGTCGCTGGCGCTGCTCTCGGACGCCGCCCACATGCTGACCGACGCCGCCTCGATCGTGCTGGCCCTGGTCGCCATGCGGCTCGCCGCCCGCCCGGCCCGGGGCGGATTCACCTACGGGCTCAAGCGCGCCGAAATCCTCTCGGCCCAGGCCAACGGCATCACCCTGCTGGTGCTCTCGGCCTGGCTGGGGTACGAGGCGATCAGGCGGCTGATCGCACCGCCCGAGGTGGCCGGTTCGCTGGTGCTGGCCACCGCGCTGGTCGGGATCGTGGTCAACATCGCGGCCGCCTGGTGCATGTCCAAGGCCAACCGCTCCTCGCTGAACGTCGAGGGCGCCTTCCAGCACGTGCTGACCGACCTGTACGCGTTCATCGCCACCGCGATCTCCGGTGCGGTGGTCCTGACCACCGGCTTCCGGCAGGCGGACGCCATCGCCTCGCTGATCGTGGTCGCGCTGATGCTGAAGGCGGGTGTCGGCCTGGTCCGCGACTCCGGCCGGATCTTCCTGGAGGCCGCGCCCGCCGGGATCGACCCGGACGCGATCGCCGACCAGCTGGTGGCCTCCCCCCAGGTCGAGGAGATCCACGACCTGCACATCTGGGAGATCACCTCCGGGCAGCCCGCCCTCTCCGCGCACATCCTGGTCACCCCGGGCGGCGACTGCCACGCGGTGCGCCGGGAACTCCAGCGCCGGCTGCGCGAGGACTACCGGATCACCCACGCCACCCTGCAGGTGGACCACGTCGGCGAGGACGCCTCGCAGGAACTGCTGCAGATCTCCCACGCCCCCGGCGCCGACCCGGCCGACCACTGCGCCGACTCGCACGGCCCGGTCCACCGCAGCGGCCCGCACGAGCACTGACCGGCCGCCCGGCGGCTCCGCCGCGGGGAGCGCCCGGAGGCGAGCGGGCGACCCCGCCCCGAGCCAAGGGGGTACCCCCGGCCGGAGGCTGGGGGCGGCGCGCCGGTGCCGCAGTACCGATATGCGGCTCCGCCGCGTGGGAGGAGAGAGGAAGCGACCGAGGAACGAGGGAGCGCGGGAACAGGGGGCACCTCCCAGCCGCCGGGCTGGGGGAGAACGTCGGCGCCGACCCCACCGTCGGCGGCTCCGCCGCGGGGAGCGCCCGGAGGCGAGCGGGCGACCCCGCCCCGAGCCAAGGGGGTACCCCCGGCCGGAGGCTGGGGGCGGCGCGCCGGTGCTGTAAGGGAGGAGAGAGGAAGCGACCGAGGAACGAGGGAGCGCGGGAACAGGGGGCACCTCCCAGCCGCCGGGCTGGGGGAGACTGTCGGCGCCGACCCCACCGATCGGCGGCTCTGCCGCGGGGAGCGCCCGGAGGCGAGCGGGCGACCAACACAGTGCGGCATCATCTGGAAGGTGACCGCACCGCGACTGATGCTGCTCGACACGGCGAGCCTCTATTTCCGTGCCTACTTCGGCGTACCCGAGTCGGTGAAGTCCCCGGACGGGCAGCCCGTGAACGCCGTCCGCGGGCTGCTCGACTTCATCGCCCGCCTGGTCCAGGACCACCACCCCGACCAGCTGGTCGCCTGCATGGACGCCGACTGGCGGCCGCAGTGGCGGGTGGACCTCATCCCCTCCTACAAGACCCACCGGGTGGCCGAGGCCGCCACCGAGGGCGAGGAGGAGATCCCGGACACCCTCGCACCGCAGGTGCCGGTGATCGAGCAGGTGCTGGACGCGCTCGGCATCGCCAGGATCGGCGTCCCCGGCTACGAGGCCGACGACGTGATCGGCACCCTCACCGCGCGCGCCACCGGCCCGGTGGAGATCGTCACCGGAGACCGCGACCTCTTCCAACTGGTGGACGACGCACGGGAGATCACCGTCCTCTACCCCGTGAAGGGGGTCGGCTCCGCACAGCGCACGGACGACGCGGTGCTGCTGGAGAAGTACGGCGTCACCGGCGCCTCGTACGCCGACCTCGCCGCGCTGCGGGGGGACCCGAGCGACGGGCTGCCGGGGGTGAAGGGGGTCGGCGAGAAGACGGCTTCCCAACTGCTGCGGGAGTACGGCGACTTGGCCGCCGTCCGGGCGGCGGCGCTGGACCCGTCCTCGCGGCTCACCCCGGCCCGGCGGAAGAACCTGCTGGAGGGTTCGGCCTACCTCGACGTCGCGCCGAAGGTGGTCCGGGTGGCGGCCGACGTACCGGTGCCGGACGTGGACGCCGCGCTGCCGCGCGAGCCGCTGGACCCGATGACGCTGGAGGAGCTCTCGGCCCGCTGGGGGCTGGGCGGCTCGCTGGAGCGGCTGCTCGGAGTACTGGCCGGCGCATGAGCCGGACCGGTGTGGTCGGGCGGCCCCCGGGGTAAGCCCGACCGCACCGCCGGGTGGCGGAAGTTGGTCATACACGTTTCCGCCACAGAATGATCCGTTGGCGTTCCCCCGGAGGTACTGAAACAGGTACGGCCGGATGGCTAGGGTCTGCCCCTGTCACACCCGCGGTCGCAACAGGCGTTCGCGGGCCCGGGGTTGTCCCACCCTCAGGAGAACGCATGATCTCGCGTCGTTCGGCCGCCGCCCTCACCTGTGTCGCCGCGGCGGCCACGCTGCTCGGCGGCACCGCCACCGCCCCGTCGGCGGCCGCCGCCACCGGCACCACCCTGTCGGTCTTCGCCTGGAACGTCGACCTCGGCACCGCGATCGTCGACAGCACGCAGAACGAGCAGGCGGCCAAGAGGACTCCTGTGATCGAGTCGATCATCCGCCAGCACAACGCCGACGTGGTGATCCTGGACGAGAACTTCAACAACTCCTCGACCGCCGACATCAACAGCAAGCTGGCCGACCTCTACCCGTACCGCACCCCGGTGGTCGGCCAGACCTGCTCGGGCGGCGGCTGGACCGGGATCAGCGGGAACTGCTCCGACTCCCTGTTCGTGATCAACGGCGGGACGATGATCCTCTCCAAGTACCCGATCACCGCCCAGTACGCGCACGTCTTCAGCAACTCCACCTACGGCACCTGGGACTACCACTCCAACAAGGGCGCGGCGCTGGTCCAGGTCGACAAGGGCGGGGTCAGGAGCTGGGTGGTCGGCACCCACCTGCAGGCGGACGAGTCGGACGTGTCCACCGACACCACCCAGTCCACCCGGCTCGGCCAGCTCGCCGAGATCCGCGCCTGGGTGGACGGCATCGTGGGCGGCTCGGCGCCCGTGCTGATCGGCGGGGACCTCAACGTCGAGTACTTCCACGGCCAGTCGCGCGGGGACTTCACCAACTCCCAGAACGCGGTGAACGGCGTCCTGGGCACCCCGGCCACCGACCCGAACCAGACCCTGACCACCATGGACTGCTCGGCCTCCGCCTGGTGCCAGTACATGGCGGGTGTGGAAACCTTCCCCAAGGACTACCGGGACGACCTGGACTACCTCGGCTACCTGAACGCGCCCGGCCGCCCGACCCCGGTCGCCCTGCCGAACATCAAGGTCGACTTCGACCCGCAGGCCGGCTGGAGCACCGGCCTGCTGGACACCAACGCGCCGAGCGACCACTACCCGGTCGAGGCCGCCTTCCAGCTGAACTGACACTCGGTCAGCCCGGGAACAGCTCGCCCGGGCCGGGGCGCGGGACTCCGCCCGATCGGCGGCGGAGCCCCGCGCCCCTTCGGCTAACCCACCGACGAGTACGCGATGATGCCGCGCCGCAGCGCGTCCACCGCCTTGCGGGCGGTGGCCCGCAGCTGGACGTCCTCGCCCGCCGCGTCCTGGATCTGGCTCAGCACGTCGATCAGCTGCTTGGTCCAGCGGACGAAGTCACCGGCCGGCATGTCGGCGTCGCGCAGCACCGAGTCCAGGTTGTGGCCGAGCGCCCAGCGGTAGGCGACCCAGGCGAAGCCGAAGTCCGGCTCGCGCTGGCCGACTCCCTCGGCGGTGCTGATCCGGTGCTGCTCCTCCAGGGCGTCCAGGTGGCCCCAGATGCGGACCATCCGGCCGAGCGCCTCCTTGGTGCCGCCCTCGGGCACCCGGGGGGCCATGGCGTCGTCGGACTGCCGGGCCTCGTAGACCAACGCCGAGGCGCAGGCGGCGAGTTCGGCGGCGCCGAGGTCCTTCCAGACACCCTCGCGGATGCACTCGGAGGCGAGCAGGTCGAGCTCTCCGTAGAGCCGGCCGAGGCGCTTGCCGTCCTCGGTGACGGTGTCGCCCTGGAGGTAGCCGAGGTCGGTGAGCAGACCGCAGACCCGGTCGAAGGTGCGGGCGATGGTGTGGGTACGGGAGCGCATCTTGCGCTCCAGGACCTCGGTGTCGCGGTGCAGGCGGTGGTAGCGCTCGGACCAGCGGGCGTGGTCCTCGCGCTCGTCGCAGCCGTGGCAGGGGTGCTGGCGCAGCGCCGCGCGCAGCCGGGCGATCTCGGGGTCGTCGGCGGCGGCCGCCCGGCCCTTGCGGTGGCGCTCGGGCTCCAGGTGGCCCGCCTTGGTGCGCAGGGCCGAGGCGAGGTCGCGGCGGGACTGCGGGCTGCGCGGGTTGAAGGACTTGGGGATGCGCAGCCGCTCGACGGCGCTCACCGGATACGGGAAGTCGATCATCGCCAGCCGCTTGACCTGGCGCTCGGCGGTGAGCACCACCGGGCGGGGTCCGTCCTGGTAGTCCGGGTGGCGGGACACCCGCGCGGAGCGGCTGACCGGGGGCAGCCCCGGGTCCAGGACCAGGGCGAGGCCGGCGAACTTGCCGGTGGGGACGTGGATGACGTCCCCCGGCTTGAGGCGCTCGATCGCCTCGACGGCGGCGGCGCGGCGCTGGCTGGTGCCTTCGCGGGCGAGTTCGTTCTCGCGCTCCTTGAGGGTGCGGCGCAGGCCCATGTACTCGTCGAAGTCGCCGAGGTGACAGGTCATCGCCTCGCGGTAGCCGTCCAGGCCCTCCTCGTTGCGCTGGACCTGGCGGGCGATGCCGACCACCGAGCGGTCCGCCTGGAACTGGGCGAAGGAGGTCTCCAGGAGCTCGCGCGAGCGGTGCCGCCCGAACTGGCCGACCAGGTTGACGGCCATGTTGTAGGAGGGGCGGAAGGAGGACTTCAGCGGGTAGGTACGGGTGCCCGCGAGGCCGGCCAGTGCCTCCGGGTCGAGACCGCGCTGCCAGAGCACCACCGCGTGGCCCTCGACGTCGATGCCGCGGCGCCCGGCGCGGCCGGTGAGCTGGGTGTACTCGCCGGGGGTGATGTCGGCGTGGGTCTCGCCGTTCCACTTGACCAGCTTCTCCATGACCACCGAGCGGGCGGGCATGTTGATGCCGAGCGCCAGGGTCTCGGTGGCGAAGACCGCCTTGACCAGGCCCTTGACGAAGAGTTCCTCGACGACCTCCTTGAACCTCGGCAGCATGCCGGCGTGGTGGGCGGCGACTCCGCGCTCCAGGCCGTCCAGCCACTCGAAGTAGCCGAGGACGTGCAGGTCCTCGTCGGGGATGTCGGCGCAGCGCTCCTCGACGATCTCGCGCACCTGAGCGCGCTCGCCGTCGCGGTTGAGGCGCAGTCCGGAGGCGAGGCACTGGCTGACGGCGGCCTCGCAGCCGGCCCGGCTGAAGATGAAGGTGATGGCGGGCAGCAGGCCCTCGGAGTCCAGCCGGTCGATGACGTCCACCCGGCCAGGGGTCCAGATCCGGCCGGGGCGGCCGTTCGGCATGGAGCGGCCGCGGCCTCTGCCGAAGCGGTCGCGGGGGTTGCGGTCCAGTTCGGAGCGGGCGAGGCGGACGAGTTCGGGGTTGACGGCCTTGCCCGGGTTGCGCAGGC
The DNA here is from genome assembly GCF_051374625.1 of Kitasatospora sp. HPM-01-4. Classification (NCBI taxonomy): domain Bacteria; kingdom Bacillati; phylum Actinomycetota; class Actinomycetes; order Kitasatosporales; family Streptomycetaceae; genus Kitasatospora; species Kitasatospora sp. HPM-01-4. The sequence goes on from NZ_JBPQGP010000005.1 coordinate 1,724,934, forward strand.
TCTCCTTGGGGCGGCCGTCGCGGTCGGGGTTGGCGAACAGGTCGTACATCCGGTTGCCGGCCATGACGTGCTGCCAGAGCGGCACGGGGCGGTGCTCGGAGACGATGACCTTGGTGCCGCCGCGCACGGTGTCCAGCCAGTCGCCGAACTCCTCGGCGTTGGAGACGGTCGCCGAGAGCGAGACCAGGGTGACGGAGTCGGGGAGGTGGATGATCACCTCTTCCCAGACGGCGCCGCGGAAGCGGTCGGCGAGGTAGTGCACCTCGTCCATGACCACGTAGCCGAGGCCGTCGAGGGTCTGCGAGCCCGCGTAGAGCATGTTGCGCAGCACCTCGGTGGTCATCACCACGATCGGTGCGTCGCCGTTGACGGTGTTGTCGCCGGTGAGCAGGCCGACCTTGGCGGCGCCGTAGCGCTTGACCAGGTCGGTGAACTTCTGGTTCGACAGCGCCTTGATCGGCGTGGTGTAGAAGCACTTGCGCCCGGCCCGCAGGGCCAGGTGGACCGCGAACTCGCCGACGATGGTCTTGCCGGAGCCGGTGGGGGCGGCGACCAGTACCCCGGCGCCCGCCTCCAGTGCTTCGCAGGCCTCGATCTGGAAGGGGTCGAGCGGGAAGTCGTACAGCTGCTGGAACCCGTGGAGGGCGGTCGCCTCCTCCTCGGCGCGGCGGCGGGAGGCCGCGTACGCCTCGGCGGGGCTGAGCTGCTCGGCACCGGAGGTCCGTGGCTCCGGGTGCGGGGGCATGGCGCTGGTCATCGGCGTCACCTCTTCTTCCCGTGGGACTGCTTCGTCCCGTAGGGCCGGTGGGGCCCGTACGGGCGGGACGGGGGCGCAGACGGCGACGCCTGCGGCTGCGGGGCCTGGCCGGCCTGGGCCGGCGTCGGGGCGCAGCGGATGTGGTTGATGTGGTGGTCGAGCATCTCAGCCTGAGATTACCCGTCGCAGGTGACATCGATAGCACTGTTTTCCGGTGCGGGGCCCCGGCGGAGCGCTGGGCGACCCGCTGCTGTCACGGCGGTGCGGAGCGTCACCGTTTAATCGGATTCACAGTTGCAGATGTCATCAAGTGATCAATTCGGCACAGTTGATTCGGATGCTTTCGATCGGTTTCGGTCGGTTCCTCTCATTCACCGTGCCCCGGTGGGCTGCTCCCTACAGTCGGACACCGAGCCCACCGGATGGGGAACGGGCTCGTCCGCAACGGGAGGAACCTCGATGTCAAACCTGGAGACCGCGCTCAAGGACGCCATGAGCATCGACGGCGCGATCGGGGTGGCGCTGGTGGACTACAGCAGCGGCATGGCCCTCGGCACGCTCGGTGACAACACCGAGCTCGACGTCAACGTCGCCGCCGCGGGCAACACCGATCTGGTCCGCGCCAAGATGCGCACGATGGAGATGCTCGGGCTGCTCGACAACGAGATCGAGGACATCCTGATCACCCTCAGCACCCAGTACCACCTGATCAGGCCGCTCACCACGCAGAGCAGCCGGGGCCTGTTCCTCTACCTCGCGCTCAACCGCGGCCGGGCCAACCTGGCGATGGCCCGGCACCAGCTGCGGCGCATCGAGACCGGCCTGGAGATCTGACCGGTCCACCGACCCGAGAAGGGAGCGCCGCATGCCGGTACCGCTGCACCAGGCCAAGGCCGAGTTCTTCCGGATGCTCGGCCACCCGGTCCGGATCCGGGTGCTGGAGCTGCTCCAGAACGGTCCCACCCCGGTCCGCGGCCTGTTGGCCGCGCTGGACATCGAACCGTCCAACCTCTCCCAGCAGTTGGCCCAGCTGCGCCGGTACGGGCTGGTGACGGCCACCCGGGAGGGCTCCACCGTGGTGTACTCGCTGGCCGGGGCGGACGTCGCCGAACTGCTGCGGGCGGCCCGGCGGATCCTCACCGAACTGCTCGCCGACCAGGGCACCCTGCTCGCCGAACTCCGGGCGGCGGAGTAGGGCGTCCCGGTGGGCACGATCGACGCGGGACGGCGCGGAGCCGGGCGTCCCGGCCACCGCGGTCGGCCGATCGCGGGCCGGGGTTCGGAATCCGGTCCAGGTCCCGCCACGCGTGCGTGCCGCCGGGATGCGGCAAGCCCCCTCAGGTCCGCAGCAGTTCGCCGATCCCCTCCGCCAGCCGCAGGTACTCCTCCGCGCGGTTGTAGACCTGGGCACTGATCCGCAGCACCCCGCCACCCGGCCAACGGGTCACCGCCACCCGGGTGTCCAGCCGCCGCCGGATCTCCGCTCGCAGCTCCTCCACATCCGGTCCGGTCTCGGCGCGGCCGGCCGGCAGCCGGAACGCTCGCATGGCCAGCCCCGGCATCGAGGGCAGTTCACCAAGCCCGGCCCGGCCCGCCAGCAGCCGTCCGCCGTAGGCGGCGAGGGCCTCGTTGTGCGCGCGCACCCGGTCGGCACCGAGCCGCTCCAGCAGGTCGAACCCGGCCGGCGCGGCCAGCCAGGGGGTGTAGTCACAGGTGCCGCGCCACTCGACGTGGCCGGGGAAGCCCCGGTCGTGCTCCCAGGAGAGCATCAGCGGCCGGACCCGCGGCCGCCACCGGTCGCGGACCGCGAGCACGGCGGTGGCGCGCGGGGTGAAGGCCCACTTGTGCAGGTTGCCCATCCAGAAGTCCGCACCGCCCGCCGCACCGCCGAGGTCCACCGGCAGGTGCCCGGGTGCGTGTGCGGCGTCCACCACGGTGACCACTCCGCGTTCGGCCAGCGCGGCGAGCAGGCCCGGGGTGGCGATCTGGCGGGCGGTGGGCGAGGTGACCAGATCGAGCACGGCGACCCTGGTGCGCTCCCCCACCGCCGCCAGTACCCGTTCGGCCACACCGTCCGTGTCCGGGGTGTCGAGCGGGATCGTGGCCGTGCACACCTTGGCGCCGGTCTCGGCGGCACGGCGCTCCGCCGCCCGGACCACCGCGCCGTAGCCGTGATCGGTCACCAGGATCTCGTCCCCCTCGGCGAGCGGTAGCGACTCCAGGACCACCGCGATGCCCTCGGTGACGTTGGTGAGCAGCGCCAGCCGGTCCGGGTGGCCGCCGAGCGCGGCGGCGATCCGGGCACGTGCGCGGCCGATCCGCTCGGGGAGATCGGCGAAGAAGCCGTCCGGGTCCTGCTCCTGTTCGACCCGCAGCCGTGCCTGGGCCCGCTGGACGGGCAGCGGCACGGCGCCGTAGGAGCCGTGGTTGAGGTGTGCGACGGCGGGGTCCAGGCTGAACAGGTCCCTGGTCCCCGGCATCGGCACGGGCGGTACCTCGGTCATGGCTTCACCAGATCTCTGACGACATGTCGTTCACTCGCGTTGAGCGCGGTACTCATACCCGGTGTTCCGATGATTCCACCGCACCGGGGGCCCGCGGGGCCGGCGGTAGGGTCCGACGTAGCATCAGTTCGCCTGACCGGTCATCCGAGATCGCCAGTGTGGAAAGCATCACCCCGCCGGTGACCTGCACACTCTTCCGTTCGAGCGCATTGACCGGTTACGGTCACTACGGCTGCGAAGGGGTGGGGTTTCATGGCGATCGAGCTACCTGAAGAGGTGGTGTCGTTCCTTCAGATCATCGGGATTAACTGGCCCGACATCAATGAGGATCACGTACGCGAAATGGGCTCCCACGTCAGGGAGTTCGCGGACAAGGTGGACAGCACGCACCAGGACGCGACGGCCACCGTGCACCAACTGGCCGAGGCCTACCAGGGGAAGTCCTACGAGTCCCTGGTCGCGGCCTGGTCGCACATGTCGGACTCTCACATGACCGAAATGGTCCAGGCCTGCCATGTGCTGGCCACCGCGCTCGACGTGGCGGCCGACGTGATCATCGGGCTGAAGGGTGCGGCGATCGCCGAACTGATCGGCCTGGCCGTCTCCTTCGTGGCCGACCAGGCCGCCGCGGTGCTGACCTTCGGTCTGGCGGAGGCCGCCGAGGTCCTGATCATCAAGGCCGCCGAGGCCGCCGTGGACTACCTGGAGCAGCAGGTGATCCAGCACATCATGGGCGAAGTGATCGAGAAGGCGGTCGAACCGCTGCTGGACGTGGTCGGCAACGCGATAGGCGGGCTGCTCTACCAGGCCGCCGCCGACGCGCTCGGCGTGCCCGCCGGGGGCGCGGGCGCCGGTACCCAGTTCATGGTCAACCCGGAGGTGCTCAGCCGGCACGCGGAGACCATGTCCCAGCACGCGCAGGCGATCGCCGGCCATGCCGATGAGCTCTGCACCCGGATTTCGGCGGTGAGCTTCTGATGGGCAAGCGGGGCGGCGCTCTCAACAAGGCGATGCAGGAAGTCCAGAAGAAGGCCGTCGAAGCCGTCGAAAAGGGCGGCAAGGCGATCCACAACCACTACTCCGAAACCTCCACCGGTCTGAAGAAGGTGGGCGAGGACACCCACAAGACCGACCTGCACCACCACGACGAGTTCAACAAGCTCGCCAAGGGGGACGGCGAGGGCGACTGGCAGCCCGTCACGAACAAGAAGGGGCAGGCCAAGTCCAACGCGGGCGGCAACGGCTCCGGAGCGAAGGACGAGGACGACTGGCAGCCCGTCACGAACAAGAAGGGGAAGAACAAGGCCAACGCGGGCGGCAACGGCTCCGGAGGGAAGGACGGCGGCGACTGGCACCCCGGCAAGGGCGGCGACGAGGGCGAGTCCAAGCGTCCGGCCGGAGGTGGCGGCAACGGACCGGGCGGAAGCGGCAACAGCAGGCCTGTCAGGCCGGTGTCGGACTGGCACGGCAAGACCGCCCGCGGCAAGCTCCGCGACCAGGGGAGCATCCGCAATGTGGGCGACCTCTCCGCCGAGGAGCGGCTGGCCACTCTCAAGCAGGAGTCGGCGGACCTGGCGGACAAGGTCAGGGACAACGACAGGATGGTCAGGAAACCCGGCTGTGCGGGCAGCTTCGACCACAACGGTGACGTCACGTCCCACACCAGCATCAGGAACGTCGCGGAGAACGCCAGGCTGCCGTACGAGCACCCCACCATGACCACGGCGCTGGCCGAGGTCAAGGCCTCCGGTGCCCGGATCGGTGCCGGCCACGGCAGGTGCGCCGAGGTGGGGCTGATCAGCGACCGCCTGCACCGCCTGCAGCAGGACGGGGTCGACGTCAGCACGGTCGCCAAGGCCAAGCAACAGCTGCAAGGCGGCAAGATGTACACCGTGCAGATAGGTGACATGCAGGACCTCGAGGGCAACATCACCAGCAGCCACGGCTCCTACAAGAGGCCCTGCCCCACCTGCGGCCCCCTGCTGAGGAAGTTCGGCATCCACGCCCAGCGCTGACCACCGATAGATCGGAACGGACCCATGTCCCCCACCCCCACCCCGCACGACACCGAGGCGTGGCTCACCGCCCACGGCTGGTCGGCCACGCGCGACATCGGTGCGCGTGCCGACGAGCTGATCGCCGCGCGGGTCCAGAACGCCGAGAAGCAGGGCGAGTCGCTCGTCCCGTTCGCCGCGGCAGCCTACTTCCTGCGCTCCTTCGGCGAGCTGACCCTGCCGCTGGACGAGGACATCGACCTGCTGCTGACCCCCGCCTACGGCTGGAACGGCGACGCGGCCGAGATCGCCGAGCTGGCCGGCCTGCTGGGCGAGCCGCTCTTCCCGGTCGGCTTCGAGACCGGTGAGAACGGCCAGTTGCTGGTCAGCACCCGCGGCCGCTTCTTCTACCTGCACGAAAGCGGCTGCTACTACCTGGGCGAGAGCGCCCTGGAGGCGCTCGGCCAGCGCCTCGGCGGTGGGCAGATGCGCGGTGCGAGGGAGTTCTATGTCTGACATGTCCGATACGCCTGGCACGGCAGCCGGGGGTTCGCCGTGGGAGTCCCCCGGCGAGCTGCCCGCCGTCGCCTCCTCGCTGCTGATCGGTGACCAGATCATCAGCCAGACCAGCGTGACCGGCGACGGCGAGCCGGACCTGCACCCGGCCGTGCGGGCCTTCCTGGCCGCACTGCCACCCTCGCAGCGTGAACCGTTCGCCACGCGATGTGCGGAAGTCCTGCTGGTCTCCGACCAGTTCTGGTACCTGGACTCCGAACGCTCCGACGGGAGCGGCACCACCGTGGCCCGGGCACTGCCGCACTTCGCCGGGAGCGCGATCATCAGCCGGGCGATCCGCCCGGTGGGCGACCCCGAGCACGGGCGGGAAGTCCGGCCCTGCCGCTCCTGCGCCGCACTGCTGACGGAGCTCGGTGTGAAGGTGGTCTCACCTTGACCGACCGCTTCCCCTCACCCGGCCTGCGCGAGGCGCTGACCGCAGCCGGATGGTCGCCGGGGCGCCAGGCCGGACCTCAGGCGCGCCGGGAGCTGCTGGTCGCGGCCGCCCTGACCGCGTCCTCCGGCCCGGCCAGGGAGCTCTTCCCGGCCGCCGAACGGCTGCTCGGCGAGTTCTCCGGACTGGCACTGCGGGCCGCCGGACCGGGCGAGGAGGTCGCCGCGCACTCCTGCCTGATCGATCCGGGCGAGGCCCGGTTCGCCGGGGACGCGGTCACCGCACTCGCCGGACGGCTCGGCACACCCGCCTTCCCGATCGGCCGCAGCGGCGGGTCCGCGCTGGCCGTGGACATCCACGGCCGGCTCTTCCGCCAGGGCCAGGGCGACTGGTGGTTCCTCGGCGCCACACCGCTGGAGGGGCTCGCCCGGCTGGTCGAGGGCTACGCCCCGGCCCGGGTCTCCGCCGACGGGCGCTGGGCCGCGCTCGCCCCGCTTCCCCGCGAAGTCGGCCGCCACGACTGGACCGAGACGGGCGCCGACGGTGCCGACCCACTGGCCGGGGCGCTGCGCACCGCCATGGTGGCCGCGTTCCTGCTGCACCGGCACGGGCTGCTGGCGACCCGTCTGCTGCGCCTCACCGTGGCGGGCGCGGAGCCGAGCCGTCCGCTGCTGGACCGGGTGTTCCCGCTCGGTACGGGCAGCCTGGACCAGCACGCCGCCCAGATCACCGAGGCGCTCAAACTGCCGGCCGGCCCGGAACCACTGGTCCGGGTGCGGGCGCGGCTCACCGGGACGGCGCCGGCCGCCCCCGACGGCCCGGCGGACGAGCCGAGCAGCGGCTGGGACTGCCTGGCCACCGTCTCCCCCGCAGGGCGGCACGAGGTCGTACTGCGTCACCGCACTCCGGCGGAGGCGCAAGTCCCCGCCACCGCCGCTCAGGCGGTCACCGCCGGACTGGCCGCCTATGCCGCGTCCCGTTCGACCACGGCCGGCCCGGCCTGAGCGAACGTTCGGCCGCGATCCGGGCCGCCGCGTGCTTCCCCGCCGAGGACCCGAGCGGTGTCACGCGGCGGCGCCGCCCGGTTCCGTCCACCCGGCCGGCCCGTCGCAGGGGTGACCACCACTCCGCGGAGCACGCTCCGACGGAGGTCAGTAGCCGTACGCCGACGCACCCGAGGCCAGCAGGGTGAAGGCCGTCCCGGCGTCGGCGACCGCCCCGTCGGCGGCCTCGGGCAGCGGCATGCCCGAGGCCAGACGGGACCAGTTGCGGTACGCCAGGGCGTGGTGCACGGCGAGGTACTGGGCCGCCAGCAGCCGGGCGGTCAGCTCCGGCGCCCCGCCGCCGGCCCCGGCGACCGCCCCGGCCACCGCCCCGCCACCGCTCCCGGCGACCGCCCCGGCCAGGGCCTCGGCCAGGGCGTCCGTGTCGGCGGCGATGAAGCCGAGCAGGTGCGAGGAGAGGCTGGGCGTCTCGTACACCAGGCGGCGGAAGGCCAGCACCTCGGGATCCGCGCACAGGCCGGTGACCGGGTCGCGTTCGGCCAGCCGGTCGAGGAAGTGCCGCCGCAGGGCCGCCAGCGGACCCTCCCCGGCCCGCCGGGCCCGGACCACCCGGCCCGACTCGCCCTGGTGGTCGGAGAACCGGTGCAGGACCAGGTCCTCCTTGGCCGGGAAGTACCGGAACAGGGTGGGCTTGGAGACCTCGGCCGCCGCCGCGATCTCGGCCACCGAGACCCGGTCGAACCCGTTGGCCAGGAAGAGTCCGATCGCGGCGTCGGCGATCGCCTGGCGGGTGCGTTCCTTCTTGAGGGTCCGCAGACCTCCGGCTTCGCTCATCCGACGATCCTAACCCGGGAACTTTTGTTACTCGGTTGCGTTTCTTACCCGGTTGCGATTGCATGGCCGCACCAACAGGGTTTCCGGGGGAGGGAGCAGCAACATGCCAACCGTGCTGATCGTGGGGGCCGGGCCGACCGGCCTCACACTGGCGTGCAGCCTAGCCAGGCAGGGGGTCGGCGTCAGGATCATCGAGAGGTCGCCGGCGTTCCACACCGGCTCCCGCGGCAAGGGGCTCAATCCGCGCAGCATCGAGGTGCTGGCCGACTTCGGCCTCGCCGAGCGGGTGCGGGGCTCCGGGCGCGACCGCGAGGTGTTCCGCAAGTACTTCGACGGAAGGTTCGTCACCGACACCGACCCGAACGAGGGCCTGCGCCCGACGCCCGACGCCCCGTACGAGCGCGGGGTGTTCCTGCCGCAGACCACCGTGGAGCGGATCCTGCGGGAGCGGCTCGCCGAGTACCGGGTCGAGGTGGAACTGGGCCGCGAGCTGGCCGGGTTCGAGCAGGACGAGGCGCGGGTCACCGCCCGGCTCGCCGACGGCGAGCGGATCACCGCGGACTATCTGGTGGGCTGCGACGGCGGGCGCAGCACCGTCCGCAAGCGGCTGGGCATCGCCTTCGAGGGGTCCGGCGATCCGGAGACCGCGATGGTGGTCGGCGACGTCGAGCTGGAAGGACTCGAACGCGGTTACTGGCACCAGTGGTTCGGGGCGAAGGGCGCCCTGCTGCTCTATCCGTTCGCGGGCAGCGACAGCTGGCAGTTCCAGGCCAACCCGGAGCTGGACGCGCTGGGGCGGGTCGTCGAACCCTCGCTGGAGAGCTTCCAGCGCATCGTCGAGCTGCACACCGGCCGCACCGATCTGCGGGTGCGCAGCGCGAGTTGGCTCTCCACCTGGCGGGTCAACGTCCGGCTGGCGGAGCGCTACCGGGTCGGCCGGGTGCTGCTGGCCGGGGACTCCGCCCATGTCCACCCGATCGCCGGCGGACTCGGCATGAACACCGGTATCCAGGACGCCTGGAACCTCGGGTGGAAGCTGGCGTACGTCCTCACCGGCCAGGCCGGTCCCGGGCTGATCGACACCTACCAGGAGGAGCGGCGGCCGATCGCCGCCCGCACGCTGGACATCACCACGACCGCGATGAACGCCGTCACCGAGCGCACCCGCACACCCGGCGTCGGCGTCGAGGTGGTCCGTTCCGACGACACCAGCGGGCTCGGGATCGGCTACCGCTGGAGCAGCCTGGCGGCGGACGGGCTCGGCGGCGCCCTGCGGGCGGGCGACCGGGCGCCGGACGCCCCGCTGACGGACGGCGAAGGCCATCCCGTCCGGCTCTTCGACCTGTTCGCGGGCGGCCACTTCACCCTGCTCTCGTTCGGCCGGCCGGCCCCGCGACTCGACGGCCCGGTAAGGAGTTTCGCCATCGACGCGGGCGCCGGCTCGCTGCACGACGGGGACGGGCACGCCCGCCGCGCGTACGGCATCGAGGGCGAGGCACTGGTCCTGGTCCGTCCGGACAACCACCTCGCGCTGACGGCCCGGGCGGACGACCGGGAGGCGGTCCCCGGCTACCTGCGCCGGCTGCGTGGACTCTGAGACCGGCAGCCGTTCCTGAGACCCTGTCGGCTTTCCGCCCTGTCCGCCCTTCTGCGTACGATCGGTTCAGGTCACCGTGCGACCGGGTCGCCCGGTGGCAGCGGGCGGACGGGTGCGGTGAGCGGGGAGGGAACAGGTGCCCACGGTCGGTTCTTTGGCCGGGATGGCGGAGCTGGGGCTGGCGTTCGCGGCGGGTGCCGCCGGGCGCGGAGCGGGGCGGGCGGTGGTCGGCGTGGCGTTCACGCCGGACGGCGGCCACAGCCCGTCCGGGAGCGGTCCGACAGAGCCCTCAAACCCGGCGGGGTCCTCAGGCCCGACGGAACCCTCAAGCCCGGTGCCGCCCGCGCACCTCGCGAGCCCCGCGCACCCCGTGGATCCCACTGACCTCACCGCTCCGGACCTCGCGGACAGACTGGTGCGGATCGAGCCGGGCACGGGCGGCTGGGCCGGGCAGCCGAGGCCGGCGGAGGTGGCCGTCGGCCGGTTCGCCGCGGCCGGGGTGGCGGCGCTGGTCTTCCTCGCCGATCGGCCCGGTGAGGTGCCGGCCGCCCTGGCCGAAGCCGCGGCACGGCACGGTGTGGCCCTGCTGACGGTCTCCCCCGGGGCTTCCTGGGTGCGGATCACGCAGGTGATCGGCGACGAGCGGCTGCGCGAGACCCGGCAGCGGCTCGCCGAGTTGGAGCAACTCCTCGCCCTGGCAGGGGAACAGGGTGCGGAGGACCGGGCGGAACAGCTGGTCACCTGGCTTGCCCGCGCGGTCGGCGGCGTGGCCGTCCTGACCGGCGGACACCCCGGCTTCGGCCGGCTCGCCTCCTCGGCCGAGGCGTTCCAGGCGCTGGCCGGTGCCCGGGAGGTCGGCGCGGAGGTGGCGGAGGGACGCCTCGACTCGGCCTCGATCGACGACGGCGAGCTGCGGATCCGGGTACGGGCGGTCGGACGCAGCCGCCCGTACCCGGTCCTGACGGTCGGCCGGACCACCCCCTTCGACACCCGCAGCCGCGCACTGATCGCGCACACCGCCGAACTGCTGGCGCCGGTCCTGCGGCTCAGGTCGGCAGCGGCGGACCGCGAGCGCCTGGGCGAGGTGGCGGCGGCACTGCGGGTCGCGGTGTTCCAGCTGCTGATGGGCGGCGAGGTGACGCTGGCCCAGCGGACGGCCGAGGGGCTGTCCCGAGGACTGCTGGACGCGGAGAGCGCCCGGGTGTACGTCCTGGAGGGTCCCTCCGCCGAGCGCGGCCGGCTGGCGCTGGAGTGCGCGCGGGCCACCGAGGGCCGGGCACTGGTGGTCCGCTGCCCGGCCTACGACCAGCATCTGATCATCGTCGCCCCGCTGAGGAGCCGCCCGGCCGCCGGCCCGGATCACGGGGACGGGTGGGATCCGGTGGGTACCACGCTGCGCGGCTTCGTCGCCCGGCACCCCCAGCGCTACCTGGGCGGCAGCACCGTACTCCCGCTGGCGCAGACCGCCGGCTCGTACGGCGACGCCGCCCGCGCCCTGGCGGTGGCCCGGCTGCGACCGAGCCGTTCGGCCCTGTACGCGGCGGAGAGCCGGCTCGTCCAGGTCCTCGACCCCCTGACGGCGGCCGGCTGGGCGGGCGGACTGCTGCGTCCGCTGCACACGCTGCCCTACCCGAGCCAGGACCAGATGCTCGGCACCCTGCACCTCGGTCTGGAGTTCCCGGCCACCAGCGCCGCGAAGATCCTCGGCGTCAGCCGCAACACCGTCCGCGCCCGCCTCGACCGGGCGGCTCACCTCCTCGGCCTGGACCTCGCCGGGCTGCGCGGACGGGCGGTACTGCACCTGGCCCTGCACGCCTGCTCGACGGCCGTTCCGGACCGGCCCCGCGACACCCCGCGCCACCCGGTTCCGGGGCCGCCCGTGCGGCTGACCGACGTCCTCTCCGGCGCGGGCGCCCGGACCTGGGCGGAAGCCCTGCTCCGCCGCCTCGCCGAGGACACCCGCGACCTGCGGGACACCCTGCTGACCTGGCTGGCCGCCGACGCGAGCGTCGAGCGGGCCGCCCGGCGGCTGGACCTGCACCCGCAGACCATACGCGAGCACCTGCGCAGCGCCGAGCGGCTGCTCCAGCGCCAACTGCTCTCGGGGGGCGGCGGTCTGTACGAGACCGCGCTCGCCTTCGCCGTCCTGGGCGAACTGGAACTCGGCGAACCCGCGCCCACCGGGGGGCCGAGCCCGGCCTGACCCGGACTCCGGGGCCCGCGGGTCGCACGGCGACCGTGCACCGGTGACAGTCGCCAACCCTTCGACCGTGCATCGGTGCGGTACCGCCGACCTGGGCAACCGTCCTAGAGTCATCGCATCGGCCGCCTCGGGGGACGGCCGATCGCACACTCACCGGGTGGGGCACCCACCGCTGTCGACCTCGGGTCGCCAACCCCGTCCGGTGGCAGAGGTGCTCACCAGGCGCCGTCCGCTGCCCACACCGCGGACGCCCTGGTGAGCGACGGGCCCTGTGGGGCCGTCCTGCCGGCCGACGCCCGCCCGGACGGCCCCGCCTCCCGTACGATCCCCTGGCGTGTCCGGCCTCCGGCACCGAGGCGGACCGACGGGCCCTCCTCCGGGAGGCCTCCGGTGTGCGGGGATCCTCCAACCGGCCGGGCGGGCCTCCGAGTCCAGGACGCGGGGTCGCCATCACCATGCCGTCGCGTCAGGGCCCTTGGAGCGAGACCCTGTTCCGGATCGCCGACCCCAACCCGGTCGTTCGCAGCGGCAGTCGGGCCCGTGGGGTCTAGCAGCCATGGAATGTGACCCGTAACATAGCAATGTGAAATTGCATAGGCAGTGGGAGTCCGGCCTGCCATCGAGCCGCTCCGACCGGACGCCAACTCCCGCGCGCCGCACGGAAGAAAGCCGTAACCGAGAAGGGAATCAGCGGTGACCACCGACCCCGGCCTCCACACCGGCAGCCATGACCTCCCCGTCAGCCCCGCCCTGGACGCCTTCATGGGGACCGGTTGGGCCCCCACCCCGATCCCGGCGGACCAGCGCGTGGCGGCCCACCACGTCACCCCGGCCCGCCGGGCCCGGCTCGCCGCCGCCTTCCCGGGCGAGCGACTGCTCGTCCCCGCCGGGCAGTTGAAGGTCCGCAGCAACGACTGCGACTACCGGTTCCGCCCGCACAGCGCCTATGCCCACCTCACCGGACTGACCGGCGAGGACCAGGCCGGGCACGTCCTGGTGCTCGAACCCGACGGCGAGGCCGTGCTCTACGCGCGCCCGCGCTCCCCCCGTGGCGGGGCGGATCCGCGCCACGCCGAGTTCTACCGTGACCGCCGCTACGGCGAGTTCTGGGTCGGCCGCCGCCCGGAGCTGGCCGAGACCGAGCAGCTCAGCGGTATCCGCACCGTCCATCTGGACGGCCTCGCCGGGCTGCTGGCCAGGACCGGGCAGCCGACCCGGCTGCTCGCCGGGGTCGATCCGCAGCTGGACGCCGCCCTCGGCCGGCCCGGCGGGCCCGAGGACGCCGCACTCGCCGCCGCACTCTCCGAACTGCGGCTGGTCAAGGACCCCTGGGAGGTACGGCAGCTCCAGCTCTCCGTCGACCACACCACCGCCGGCTTCGAGGACGTCGTCCGTGCCCTGCCGACCGCACTGCGCCACGGGCGCGGTGAGCGCTGGCTGGAGGGGACGTTCAACCTGCGCGCCCGCGCCGAGGGCAACGGCACCGGCTTCGAGACCATCGTCGCCTCCGGCGCGCACGCCTGCGTCCTGCACTGGACCCGCAACGACGGCCCGCTCGAAGGCGGCCGACTCCTGCTGCTGGACGCGGGCGTGGAGACCGACACCCTCTACACCGCCGACATCACCCGCACCCTCCCGCTCGGCGGCACCTTCTCCCCCGTCCAGCGGGACGTCTACCAACTGGTGCTGGCCGCCCAGGAGGCCGCCATCGCCACCCTGAAGCCCGGCGCCTGCTTCCGCGACTTCCACCGGGCCGCCATGCGGGTGATCGCCGAAGGACTGGCCGAATGGGGTGTGCTCCGGGTGTCCGCCGAGGAGGCGCTGCGCGAGGACTCCGGCCTCTACCGCCGCTACACCCTCTGCAGCAGCGGCCACATGCTCGGCCTGGACCTCCACGACTGCGCGAAGGCCCGGGCCGGGACCTACCTCGACGGAGTACTCGAGGAAGGCATGGTCCTCACCGTCGAACCCGGTCTCTACCTCCAGCCCGACGACGAGACCCTGCCCGTCGAACTGCGCGGCATCGGCGTCCGGATCGAGGACGACCTCGTCATCACCGCCGACGGCGCCCGTCTGATGTCGGGGGCACTGCCGCGCACCATCCCCGACATCGAGGAGTGGATGGGCACTCTGATGTCCTGACGCACCGTCATATCGCACTGGCGGCAGGCCAAGACGCCCTGCTAGAGTGGGCGTGTCAGCCTTCGGCGCGCCCAGTGTGCGGCTCCGGAGGCTTTTTTCATGCCTTCTGACTCCTCCGCCCACACCGCGCGCGCCGCCGGCGGCTACCTCGACCTGCTCCGCAACGGCGAGTTCGCCGGCCTGTACGCCGGCTTCACGCTGACGGCCGCCGCGAACGCCCTGTCGGGCTTCGCACTCGGCACCCTGGTCGACCAGCGGACCCACTCCCCGTTCCTGACCGCCGTGAGCATGTACGGCGCCACGTTCGCCTCGGTGCTCGGCGCGCTGACACTGATGTCGGTCGCGGACGGCAGCCGTCCGCGCCGGACCATCGTCACGCTCCAGTCCGTCTCGCTGGCGGGTGTCGCGGCGCAGGCTGTCCCGGGGCTGCCGCTGGCGGCCCGGTTCGCTCTGCTGCTGGTCATGGGGTTCTTCCAGTCCCTGGGGACCGGTGCGCGCATGGGGCTGCTCGCCGAGGTGGTACCGGGCTCCGCCTATGCGCCGGCCCGGTCGCTGATGAACATCACCTCGGGTGGCATGGCGATCCTGGGCTATGCCGCCGGCGCCTCGCTGCTGCGGTATCTCAGCCCCCAGGGGCTCTTCGCCGTCGCCGCGGTCCTGACCGGACTCGCGCTGGCCGCGGTGGCGACCACGGTCCGGGAGCACTCGATCCGCCTCACCCACCGTCCCGGACTGCGGCAGACCTGGTCGGCGAACGCCGCGCTCCTCGCCCACTCCGGGCAGCGGGCGCTGCTGCTGAACCTGTGGGTGCCCAACGGCCTGGTAGTGGGCTGCGAGGCCCTGCTGATCTCCTACGACCCGGGCCACGCCGGCACGCTCCTGGCCGCCGGATCGGCGGGCATGCTGCTCGGCGACCTGACCGTCGGCCGGCTGCTCGACGCCGACCGGCGGCGCCGCTGTGCGTTCGCCCTGCGACTGCTGCTCGCCGCCCCGTACCTGGTGTTCGCGCTCCACCCGCCCGTCCTGGTCCTGACGGCCTCGGTGTTCGCCGCCAGTGCCGGGTTCGCGGCCACCCTGCCCCTGCAGGAGCGGCTTCTCGAACTGACCCCGGAACCGGTGCGCGGCCAGGTCCAGGGTGTCGAGTCGGCCGGCCGGATGACCTGGCAGGGCCTCGGCGCCGCGATCGCCGGCGGCGCCGCCCAGTACCTCGCCCCCGGCACCACGATCGCGGCCGTCGCCGCGCTCTCCGTCGCCGTCACCGTCCTCTCCCGGCCGCTGGTGGTACGCGCCCGCACCGTCGGCGTGGGGCGGGCCGGCGCGTAGGAGTGGCCGGCGGCAGGGAAGCCGGGCCCTACCGCCGGCCGGCCCCAGGCGGGCCCCCGGGCCCTACCGGGCCGCCACCGCCTCCGCCCACAGCTCCCGGGTGATCTCCGCCGCCGGTCCGCTCCGGGCCAGCGCGTGGGCGGTACCGGCCCACAGGTGCATCCAGTCCAGGTCGCCCCGCGCCGTGGCCGCGGCCCGCAGCGGGCGGGTGAGGTGGTGCAGCTCGGGGTAGGCGACGGGCGCGTACGGCTCGTAGCGGTCGATGAAGGCGTTGCGCAGCCCGCGTGCCGGACGCCCGGTGAACACCCTGGTCACGGCCGTCTCGGCGAAACGCTCGTCCACCAGCGCCGCCCGGTACGGCGCGTTCGCACCCGACTCGTCGCTGCGCAGGAAAGCCGTCCCCAGCTGCACCGCCGACGCACCGGCCGCCAGCGCGGCGGCGATCGCCGCGCCGTCACCCAGACCGCCGGCCGCGATCAGCGGCAGCTCTGTCTCCTTGCCCACCGTGGCCAGCAGTTCGAGCAGCGGCACCTCCCCCGGTCGGTCCTGGGCCCGGTGGGTGGCCCGGTGACCGCCCGCCTCCGGTCCCTGCACGGCCAGCGCGTCCAGGCCCAACCCGGCTGCCGCGCGGGCCTCTTCGACCGAGGTCACGGTCCCGATCTGCCAACTGCCCACCGCCCGCAGCGCCGCCACCTCCTCGGCGCTCGGCAGCCCGAAGGTGTACGAGACCACCGGGACCGGGTCGGCGAGCAGCGCCTCGATCTTGGCGTCCCAGTCGTCCCGGTCCGGCGCGATCCGCTCGGGCAGCTCGACGCCGAACCGCTCGGCCTCCGGGCGCAGCCGCTCCCGGTAGGCGGCCACCGCCGCCGGGTCGGCGGGCCCGGCGGGTACGAACAGGTTCATCCCGAACGGGCGGTCGCTCAACTCACGCAGCCGACGGACCTGTTCGGCCATCGCCTGGGCCGTCAGATAGCCGGCCGCCAGGAACCCCGTACCCCCGGCGCCGCTCACCGCCGCTACCAGCTCGGGTGTGGTGGCACCGCCGGCCATCGGCGCCACCACCACCGGAACCTCAAGCCGCTTCAGCACATCCGCCACCGCCATGCCTCCCTCGTCCGGCCTCCGTCCGCCTCACTCTATGCCGGACCGGACTGACGTGCCGTCACATCCAGGCTCCCGGGCCGCTCCGGTGACCTCGTCGAGGAGCGGCGCGAGCCGGCACCGGGGCGCGGCCGACTGCTCCGGGAGAGGCCGGATCACACCCGCCGGCTCACACCGGACGGATCACACCCGCCGGATCACACCCACCGGCTCACACCGGACGGATCAGGCCGCTCGCCAGTCCCGCCGCGATCGCACCGGTACGGCTGTCGACGCCCAACTTGTCGTAGATGTGCACCAGGTGGGTCTTGACCGTGGCCTCGCTGATGAACAGCCGCCGGGAGATCTGGCGGTTGGCCAGGCCCTCGGCAAGCAGCTGAAGGATCTCCGCCTCGCGCGGGGAGAGGGTCGGACGGCCCGCCCTGACCCGGCCCAGCAGCCGCGCCGCGACCGGTGGGGCGAGCACGGTCTCGCCCCGGGCGGCGGCGTGCACGGCGGCGGCCACCTCCTCGGGCGGGGCGTCCTTGAGCAGGTAACCGGTGGCCCCGGCCTCCACGGCGGCGAGGATGTCGGCGTCGGTGCTGTAGGTGGTGAGGATCAGTACGGCCGGCGGGTCGGGCAGCGCGGTGATCCGCCGGGTCGCCTCGACGCCGTGCATCCCAGCGCCCATCTGCAGGTCCATCAGCACCACATCGGGACGGACCGGCAGCGACTCCAGCAGCCGCAGCGCCTCGGCGCCCTCGGCCGCCTCACCGACGGCGGTCACCTCGGGCAGGTCGTCCACCATGGCGCGCAGCCCGCGCCGGACCACCGGGTGGTCGTCCACCAGCAGGACCCTGATCACCGCGCCACCTCCGTCAGCACGCTCTCCGCCGTCCCGATCGCCCGCAGCGGCAGCGCGACCGCGACGGCGGTGCCCTCACCGGGCGCCGACTCCACGGTCAGACTGCCGCCGAGCGCCGCGATCCGCTCCCGCATGCCGTGCAGGCCGAAGGTGGGCCGCCCGGTGTCCGGCAGGGCGTACGGGTCGAAGCCGACCCCGTCGTCGAAGACGTCCAGCGTCACCTCGTCGTCGAGATAGCTGAGGGTCACCGCGATCCGCCCCGCCCCGGCGTGCCGGACCGCGTTCGCCAGCGCCTCCTGGGTGAGCCGCAGCAGCGCGACCTCGGCCTCGACCGGCAGCGGGTACGGCTCGCCGTCCAGGCGCAGCTCCGCCCCGGCCCCGCCGGCCAGGCGGCGCAGCGCCTCGGTGAGGGTGGCGTCGTCCAGCGCGGGCGGGGTGAGCGCCTGGACGAACCGGCGGGCCTCGGCGAGGTTGGCGGAGGCGGTCTGCCCGACCTCGCGGATCCGCTCCGCCGCCGTGGCCGCGTCCTGCGGCAGCGCCGACTCGGCCGAGCGGGCCAGCAGCACGATGCTGGACAGGCCCTGCGCCAGGGTGTCGTGGATCTCGCGGGCCAGCCGCTGCCGCTCGGCGAGCCGCCCGGCCTCCCGCTGGCTGGCGGCGAGCTCGTCCCTGGCCCGGACCAGGTCGTCGATCAGCCGCTGCCGCTCCCGGCTCTCCCGGTACAGCGCGGCGTACCCGTACGCGGTGAGCAGCGCCACCGCGGTGCCCGCCAGCGGTCCCAGCACCTTGGCGGTGGTCAGCCCACCGTCCGTGGTCGCCTGGGCGGCGATCACCAGGCCGGTGAGCGCGGCGACGGCCGCCAGGCCCCAGCGGACGGGCATCAGGTGCAGGCAGATGAAGTAGAGCGGGAACGCCAGGTAGCAGAACTCGGGGTGCAGCAGGGTCAGCGCCACCCAGAGCAGCAGGACGGCGGCCATCCAGGCGGCGGCCCACCACCGGCTCCGCCGGATGCGTTCGACGGCGCCACCGCTCAGGTAGACGGCGGTGAGCAGTACGGCGGTGGCCAGGCCGCCCGCGCCGAGGCCGCCGGTCAGCACGCCCCGGACGGTCAGGACGGCCAGCAGGGTGAGGAACAGCCCGTGCAGGGCGAGGTTCGTCAGCCGCAGGGCCGGAGTGACGGCGGCGTGGCCGCTCCCCTGGGGTGCTGGTGGCGGTGCTTCTCGGGTCACGCCTTCCGAGGGTACGGGCTGGGGTGCGCCGCTCCTTCCGGCACGGCATCAACCGTTCGATGTATTTCGGGGTGCATCGCCCGCAGGGGTTGACTCCCGTCCCTCTCCCTGATGGAACGGGCGAGCCGCGCCGACAAGGTGGAGGAGTACTCACCTCCAGCCGGGAAGGTCCCCGTGTTCGTCGCACTGCGAGACATCCGCTTCGCCAAGGGCCGCTTCGCCCTGATGGGTGCGGTCGTCACCCTGATAACCACCCTGGTCGTCTTCCTCTACGGCCTGACCGGCGGCCTCGCCTCCGCCGCGTCCTCCGCCATCACCGGCCTGCCCGTCGACCGGATCGTGTTCGGCGCCCCGGCCGGCGCCGCCCCCGAGGTCTCGTTCGGCAACAGCACCGTCTCGCCCGCCCAGGCCGCCGCCTTCGCGGGTGCACCGGGGGTGTCCTCGGTGAAGCCGCTCGGGCTGTCGCTGACCAGGCTGACGACCAGCGCGGCCGCCACCTCGGTGAGCGTGCTGGGGGCGGAGGCCTCGCTGCTGCCCCCGCTGAAGTCCGGCAGCGCCCCCGCGGACGGCCAGCTGGCCGTGGGCAGCGACACGGCGGCGGCCTACCATCTGACGGTCGGCGGGCAGGTGCAGGTCGGGCCGGAGCGGCTGACCGTCTCCGCGATCACCGAGCAGCGTTCGTACTCCCACGCGCCGACGGTCTGGACCACCGTGCCCACCTGGGAGAAGCTGAGCGGCCAGACCCAGCCGACCGCGCTCGCCCTGGACACCTCCTCCGGCACCGGGCTCGGCGCACTGGACACCGCCCAGGGGACGAAGACCGTGTCCCGCTCGGACGCGCTCTCCGGGATCAACGGCTTCGACGCCGAGCAGGGCAGCCTGCAGATGATCCAGGGCTTCCTGTTCGTGGTGAGCGCGCTGGTGGTGGGGGCCTTCTTCACGGTCTGGACGGTGCAGCGCAAGCCGGACGTCGCCGTGCTCAAGGCGGTCGGCGCGAGCAGTGTCTACCTGGTCCGTGACGCACTGGCGCAGGCGGCGGCCGTCCTGGTCGGCGGAGCGCTGCTGGGCGGAGTCGCCGGAGCCGTGGGCGGGGTGTTCGCGGCCGCGTCGGTGCCCTTCGACGTGAGCGTGGCGAGCGTGGCCGTACCGGTGACCGTGATGGTGCTGCTCGGCCTCCTCGGTGCGGTGCTCGCGGTGCGCCGGATCACCGCGGTCGACCCGCTGGCCGCCCTCGGCGCCAGCCGCTGACCCACCGCGCGCCGGAACCGCCGGACCCACAACCGCCCCAACTGCCTTGGAGTAGAACCGAGATGACCCTCTCCACTGTCCAGACCCGGACCGGCCTCGCCCTGCACGAGGTGACCCTGACCTACCCCGACGGCGAGAACCGCCTGACCGCGCTCGACCGGGTGAGCCTTGAGGTCGCCCCGGGCGAGTTCACCGCCGTCGCCGGGCCCTCGGGCTCGGGCAAGTCCAGCCTGCTGGCGGTCGCGGCGACGCTGCTGCGTCCGGACAGCGGGCAGGTTCTGGTGGACGGCCAGGACGCGGGCGCGCTCAGCCCGGGCGCCCGCACGGCGCTGCGCCGCGAACGGCTGGGCATCGTCTTCCAGCAGTCCAACCTGCTGGCCTCGCTGACGGCGGTGGAGCAGTTGCTGGTCCTGGAGTCGGTACGCGGCGGCCGGGTGCGCGCCGCCCGGCAGCGCGCCGAGGAACTGCTCGCCTCGGTCGGCCTGGACGGTGCCAAGCAGCAGCGCCGCCCGCACCAGCTGTCCGGCGGCGAACGCCAGCGCGTCAACATCGCCCGCGCCCTGTTCGGCAGCCCGTCGGTCCTGCTGGTGGACGAGCCCACCTCAGCCCTCGACCACGAGCGCGGCGCCCAGATCGTCGACCTGCTGGCGGAGATCACCCGCACCCACCGCACCGCGACGGTGATGGTCACCCACGACCGCGACCTGCTGGGCCGGGTGGACCGGGTACTGGAGATGCAGGACGGGCGGCTGCGCTGAGCGGAGGCTACTTCTCGGGGCCGAGGACGCTGTCCACGGACAGCGTCACCTTGGCACCGACCGACTCCGGCAGTTCGAACGACTGACCGGGACGGTGCACCGCGTGAACGCGATACTCGCCGTCACGCGGATCGGTGAGCACCATCACCCTGCGGTTCTTCCGGTCAGCGATCACGTACACCGGGACCCCGGCTTCGGCATACGCGGCGGGCTTCTTCTTGAGATCGTCACTAAGGTTCGAGGACGTGACCTCCAGAACCAACCGGAAGATCGCGGGGTCGTAGCAGTTGTGCTCAACGCGATGATCGCGGAAGTCCGCATCGACGACCGCAAGATCCGGAATCGCATAGTCGGACGGGCCTCCCGGGAGCCACAGGCCGACGGCCTGGTGCACCCTGGTGTGCTCCCCGTGGAGTCCCGCTGCCAAGAACGGGATCATGATGTCGGTCAGGACATCCGCGTGAGAGCCGTCGGCTGGTGGCGTCACGGTGATCTGGCTCCCGATGATCTCGACTCGATGGCCGACCAGCTGAGCGGAGATCATTTCAGCGGCCTCAAGCAGGGTCGGTTGCCCGATCGGCTGTTCCACTGCTGCGGCTGACATGGATTCCTCCTGGCTGCCTGTGTCGAGTGCCATCATCGTAGGACTCAACCTGTCGCCCGGCGCGTTTCCCCGAGGCTCACCCGATCGAGCTCAGCGAGCCCCGAACCGCAGCGCCGGGCGCTCCCCGGCCGCCTCCGCCTGGCCGGCCGCCCACAGCGAGCGGACGTGGCCGAGGTGGCGGGCCATGCACTGCTCGGCGGCCTCGGCGTCGCCGGAGACCATCAGGTCGAGGAGCTCCAGGTGTTCCTCGGCCGAGGAGACCAGTTCGCCGCGCTGGTCGAGCCGGGTGAGGCCGTAGAGACGGGAGCGCTTGCGCAGCTCGCCGACGGTCTCCACCAGCCGGGCGTTGCCGGCCAGGCCGAGCAGGCCGAGGTGGAAGCGGCGGTCGGCCTCCAGATAGCCGATCAGGTCGTGCTCCCTGGCCGCCGCGACGATCGCCTCGGCCTCGGGCCGCAGCACCTCCAGCTGCTCGGTGGTGGCCGTGCGGGTGACCCGGCCGACGGTGGGGACCTCGATCAGGGCGCGGATCTCGGTGAAGTCGTCCAGGTCGCGCTCGGTCAGCTCGGTGACCCGGAAGCCCTTGTTGCGGACCGCCTCGACCAGCCCCTCACGGGCCAGGTCCAGCATCGCCTCGCGGACCGGCGTGGCCGAGACGCCGAAGTCGGCGGCGAGCGCGGGGGCGGAGTAGACCACGCCGGGGCGCAGCTCACCGGAGATCAGCGCGGCCCGGAGCGCATGGGCGACCTGGTCGCGCAGCCGCTCCTGCACGGAGATGAGCGTGCGGGGCTTGAGGTCGGCCATGGTGTTCCTCCGGTGGTTTACGGGGCACCATCGTACAATGTCACGTTGCGTTGCCGCTGGAACGATCCACCGCACCCGGCACCGCCTCGTACTGCGCCGCCGCCACCGCGAGGTCCTCCCAGGCCATCCCGACGCTCTTGAAGAACCTCGGCCGGTCATCGGGCACAACCGCCGTGCCGCGCACCAGCTCTGACAGATTGGCGAGCTGCCCGCCGGCCGCGATGGCCCCTTCGCCGAGCGGGATCACCAGGTCCCCCGCCTCCCGCAGCGCGACCGCCCGTGCCTCCGCGTACCGCGCCGAGCGGGCGACCAGGGCGGTGTCCACCTCGCGTACGGCGGGCTCGTGCGAGCCGACGGCCGCCACCGCCGCGTGCGCGGGCACCAGCCGGCCGTCGAAGAGCGGGCTGCGCGCGGTGGTGCAGCAGACCACCAGGTCGGCGGCGGCGACCGCCGCCGGTGTCCCCGCCTCGGCGACGAGGCCGAGCGCGCGGGCGTACCGGACCAGCCGCCCGGCCGAGTCCGCGCTGCGGGAGACCACGGTGAGCCGGGTCAGCGGGCGGACGGTGCGCAGCGCGTCCAGGTGCCCGTACGCCTGCGGTCCGGCCCCGAAGAGCACCAGGTGTCCGGCGTCCGGCGCCGCCAGCCGCCGCATGGCCAGCGCGGTGACGGCCGGGGTGCGCAGGGCCGTGAGGGCGGCACCGTCCAGGAGCGCGAGCGGCCACAGCGTGGGGCCGTCCAGCAGCAGGTAGCCGCCGGTGATCCGGGGCAGTCCCCGCCCCGGGTTGGCGGGGGCGACTCCGGCGATCTTCACGCCCGCGTATCGGGCGTCCGCGGCCGGCATCAGCAGCAACTCGCCCGCGGGGACGGCGACCTGGGACCTGGGCGGGCAGCTCTCGGGATCCAGACCGTCCAGCAGGGCGCGTTCCAGCGCGGCGACGGCCTGCGCGGGGGTCAAGTCGAGCGGGAGCAGCTCGGTCACAGCAGGAATCCCGTCCCGAGTTCGTCGTCCGCCGCCAGCAGGAAGCGGTGCTCGCCGGTGCGGTGGGCGGTGCCGGTGATCTCGGTGAGCACGCCGTCGGGGTGCTCACCGGCGAGGCGGCCGGTGAAGACCGTGCCGATCACGGACTCGTGGCGCAGCTCGTCACCGGGCGCCAGCCTGCCGTCGGCGGCGAGCAGCGCGAGCCGGGCGGAGGTGCCGGAGCCGCACGGGGAGCGGTCGATCTGGCCGTCGGCGAAGACGGTGACGTTGCGCTGGCCGGGGCCTGCCGCGGTGTCGGGCAGCTCCTGGTAGAGGATCACCCCGTAGACGCCGGAGAGCCTGGGGTCCACGGGGTGGCGGGTGGCGGGCTCATCGGCGAGGGCGGCGCGGATCTCCCGTCCGACCGCGGTGAGTTCGGGCAGCAGCGCGGTGGAGACGGTGAGGCCGAGGTCGGCGGCGCGGACGGAGGCGTAGCAGGCGCCCGAGTGCGCCAGATCGACCGCGACCCGGCCGCGCGAGGTGTCGACCGGCAGCCGGCGCGCGGCGATCCGGGTCGGGACGTTGCGGAAGGTCACCCCGGTGGTCCGGCCGCCGCCGCGGTGGACGTCCGCGGTGACCCGCCCGGACGGGACGTCGATCCGCACCCGGGCGGTGCCGTCCTCGGGCGCGGCGACCAGCCCGGTCTCCACGGCCCAGGCGCCCAGCGCGATGGTCCCGTGGCCGCAGGCCGTCGAGTAGCCGTCCTTGTGCCAGAACAGCACGCCGAGGTGGGCCCCGCCGTCGTCGGGCGGGACCACGAAGCCGCCGTACATCCCGGCGTGGCCGCGCGGCTCACGGCTCAGCAGGTGCCTGATCCGCTCCAGCCCGCCCGGGCGCGGCGAGGTCGCGCTCCCGCCCTCCCCGATCACCGCCGCCCGCCGCTCGGCGACCGACGTCCCGGGAACGGGCGGCAGGGCGCCGGCGACGATCCGGAACGGCTCCCCGGCCGTGTGGTAGTCGACGGCCTCGACGACCGTTCCCCAGGGCTCCTCGGGCGGTGTGGGGAACGGCCCGGCCGGGTCGCGCTCGGGTTCGCGTGCTCCCCGCGCCCCCGTATGTGTGCCGCTCACCGCGCGCCTCCCGCCGGCAGCAGCGTCACCGTCCGGCTCGCGGTGAAGAAGTCGAGCGCCGCCTGCCCCTGCTCCCGCGCCCCGTAACCCGCCGACTTCGCCCCGCCGAACGGCAGATGGAAGTCCACCCCGCTGGACGGCGCGTTGACCCGGATCATTCCCGCGTCCAGCCGGTCGGCGGCGAGGAGGGCGGCGTCCAGGTCCCGGGTGTGCACCGAGGTGGCCAGGGTGTGCGGGGTGGCGTTGGCGAGGGCGATCGCCTCGTCCAGGTCGGCGGCGGGCAGCACGACGGCCACCGGCCCGAAGAACTCCTCCTCCAGCAGCGGGTGTCCGGCGGGAACGCGGGCCAGCAGGGTCGGCTCGACGAACCACCCGGGCCGCTCCACCCGGCCGCCGCCCGTCAGCAGCTCGGCCCCGGCCGCCCGCGCGGAGTCGACGGCACCGGTCAGCCGGTCCAGCGCGGCCGCGCTGATCACCGGCCCGCAGACCGTCGCCGGATCACCCGGCTCACCGGCCGCGGCGCCGGCCAGCGCCTTGGCCAGTGCCCCGACCAACGGCTCGTACGCCTCACCGACCGCGATCACCCGGCTGGTGGCGGTGCACTTCTGACCGGCGTACCCGGCGATCGCGGCGGCGAGGTGGGCCGCGGCCTGGCCGAGGTCGGCGTCGGGCAGCACGATGGCCGCGTTCAGCCCGCCCAGCTCCGCCTGCACGGGCACCCCGCGCGCGGTGGTGGCCGCGATCACGGCCTGCCCGACGGCGGTCGAGCCGGTGAAGGAGACCACGTCGGCCGACCCGACCAGGGCGGCCCCCTCCTCCGCCCCGCCGGGCACCACCGTCAGTACTCCCTCGGGCAGACCCGCCAGCTCGGCCAGCCGCAGCGCGCAGGCCGTGCCCTCGGGCGCGGGCTTGAGCACCGCGGTGTTCCCGACGGCCAGCGCCGGCGCGGCCTTCCAGGTGGGGATCGCCAGCGGGAAGTTCCACGGGGTGATCAGCCCGGCGACCCCGTACGGACGGCGCCGGGTGAGCAGCATCCCCTCCCCCGCCGCCGGTTCGTGCAGCGCGCCCGAGGGTGCGTAGGGCGCCTG
The DNA here is from genome assembly GCF_051374625.1 of Kitasatospora sp. HPM-01-4. Taxonomy (NCBI): domain Bacteria; kingdom Bacillati; phylum Actinomycetota; class Actinomycetes; order Kitasatosporales; family Streptomycetaceae; genus Kitasatospora; species Kitasatospora sp. HPM-01-4. The sequence goes on from NZ_JBPQGP010000005.1 coordinate 1,750,002, forward strand.
TGCGTAGTACCGCCAGATCGCGGCGGTCCTGGCCACCTCCGCCCGTGCCTCGGCCAGCGGCTTGCCCACCTCCCGCACCATCAGGGCGGCCAGCTCGGCGGCATGGGCCTCGACCGCCTCGGCGGCGTGGGTGAGGGCGGCCGACCGTGCGGCGGCACCGGCGGCCGACCACGCGGGCTGCGCGGCCCGCGCCCGTTCCACCGCGGCAACCGTCCCGGCGGCGCCCGGGGTGTCGACGGAGACCACCAGGTCCGCCGGGTCGGCGGGGTTGTACGAACTCACCGTCACGAGAAGGCCTTTCGGTAGCGACTGACTTCGGCGGCACGGGAGCGCGCGCCGCCGCGGGGCGGCTCGCGCGCTCCCGCCGGTACTTCAGAGCAGGAACCCCGCGGGGAAGGGATCGCTCGGATCGAGGAAGTACTGTGCGGTCCCGGTGATCCAGGCCCGCCCGGTGACCGTGGGCACCACGGCCGGCCGGCCCGCCACCTCGGTCCGCTCGACCAGCCGGCCGGTGAAGCTGGTCCCGATGAAGGACTCGTTCACGAAGTCCCGCTCCAGCGGCAGTTCCCCGCGCGCGTGCAGCTGCGCCATCCGCGCGGAGGTCCCCGTCCCGCAGGGCGACCGGTCGAACCAGCCGGGGTGGATGGCCATCGCGTGCCGTGACCGCTCGGCGGTCGAGCCGGGTGCGAGCAGCTGGACGTGGTGGCACCCGTGGATCCCCGGATCCTCGGGGTGCACCGGCCGGTCCTCGCTCCCGTTGATCGCCGCCATCACCGCGAGCCCGGCGTCCAGGATCTGCTGCCCGCGCTCCCGCTCGAACGGCAGCCCGAGCTCGGCCAGCGGCAGGATCGCGTAGAAGTTGCCGCCGTAGGCGAGGTCGTAGGTCACCGTTCCGTAGCCGGGCAGGTCCAGCTTGCGGCCCAGCGCCACCGAGAACGAGGGCACGTTGCGGATGGTGACCGCCGTCGCCGCACCGTCTTGCACCTGGACCTCGGCCACCACCAGCCCCGCCGGGGTGTCGAGGCGGACCGTGGTGACCGGCTCCACCACCGGAACCATGCCCGTCTCCACCAGTACGGTGGCGACCCCGATGGTGCCGTGCCCGCACATCGGCAGCAGCCCGGAGACCTCGATGAAGAGGACCCCGAAGTCGGCGTCGGGACGTGTCGGCGGCTGCAGCACCGCCCCGCTCATCGCGGCGTGGCCGCGCGGCTCGTACATCAGCAGGGTCCGGACGTGGTCCAGGTGCTGCTGGAAGTGGAGCCGGCGCTCGGCCATGGTGGCACCGGGGATGGTGCCGAATCCACCGGTGATCACCCGGGTCGGCATGCCCTCGGTGTGCGAGTCGACGGCATGGAACACCTGGCGGCTGCGCATACATCCCTCCCTGTAAGCAAGTTGACGATATGTCAGTTCATGCCTTCGGCGACGGCCCGCTCGGTCGCGGCCCGCACCACCGCCTCGGTCTCCGGCGCGAGCGGCAGGCGCGGGGGACGGGTCGGCCCGTCGTGGCGGCCCACGATCCCCATGGACAGCTTGATCGCCTGGACGAACTCCGTCCTGGAGTCCCAGCGCAGCAGCGGGTGCAACGCCCGGTAGAGCGGCAGGGCCTCCGCCAGGTCACCCGCGACGGCGGCCCTGAACAGCCGGGCGCTCGCCCGCGGCAGCGCGTTCGGGTAGCCCGCGACCCAGCCGACGGCCCCGGCCAGCGCCAGCTCCAGCAGCACGTCGTCGGCCCCGATCAGCAGGTCCAGGCCGGGCGCCAGTTCGGCGATCTCGTAGGCCCGCCGGACATCGCCGCTGAACTCCTTGACCGCCACGATCGAGCCCTCGCCGTGCAGCCGGGCGAGCAGCCCGGGCACCAGGTCCACCTTGGTGTCGTACGGGTTGTTGTACGCGACGACCGGCAGCCCGACCCGCGCCACCTCGGCATAGTGGGCGCTCACCGCGTCCGCGTCGGCCCGGAAGGCGTTCGGCGGCAGCAGCAGGACCGAACCGGCCCCCGCCTTGGCGGCCTGCTCCACCCAGCGGCAGGACTCGGCGCTGCCGTACGCGGCGACCCCGGGCATCACCCGCGAGCCGTCGCCCGCCGCCTCGACGGCGGTGGCGACCACCCGGGCGCGCTCCTCGTCGGTCAGGGTCTGGTACTCGCCGAGCGAACCGTTGGGCACGACGCCGTCGCAGCCGGAGTCGATCAGCCAGCGGACGTGCTCGGCGTACGCGTCGTAGTCCACGGAGAGGTCTTCGCGCAGCGGCAGGGCGGTGGCCACCATGATGCCGCGCCAGGGACGGTCGGGGTGGTGCGTTGCGATGGACACGGGACAGCAGCTCCCTAATGATGAGATGTGACATTTCATATGACCGGACAGCACCCCCAAAGGTGCGAGGTCCTGCACGGCCGGCCGCGGGCGCGGGCGGCCCCGCGGCACGCCGGCGGTGCCGCACCTTGGGCCCAGGGGCGATCAGGACGGTTCGAGCTCGGCCAGTTGCGCGAGCGGCACCGGACAGGCCAGCGGCCGGCGGTCGGCCCGGGGCGGACCGCCCCCCGCCAGACAGGCGACGGCGGGCCCGCACATCCGGCCCTGGCACCAGCCCATCCCGGCCCTGGTGAGCAGCTTGACGGTACGGGTGTCCGTCGCGCCGAGCTCCTCCACCGCCTCCCGGATCCGCGCCACCGGAACCTCCTCGCAGCGGCACACCTCGGTCTCCGGGCTCAGCCACCGCGGCCAGCCCGGACCGGGCCGGTGCGCCGCGGCCATCAGCTCAGCGAAGGCCCGCCGCCGCTCCCGGAACGCCCGCAGCGCGGACGGCACCGGCCGGCCCGCGATCACCCGGGCCGCCGACACCCCCTCGGCGACGGCCAGATCGGCCCCGCCGACACCACAGGTCTCGCCGGCCGCCCAGAGCCCCGGCAGGCTGGTGCGCAGCCCGTCGTCCACGGCCAGCGCGACCGCGCCGTCAGGGGTCGTACGGGTCCGGGCACCGAGTTCGGTGGCGAGGTCGATCTGCGGCACCAGTCCGTGGCCGACCGCCAGCGCGTCGCAGACGATCCGCCGGCCGGTGCCGGGGACCGGCCGCCAGTCGCGGTCCAGCCGGGCCACCGTCACGGCCGTCACCCGGTCCGTGCCGTGCGCCTCGACGACCGCGCTGCCGCGGCGCAGCCGTACGCCGTGCCGGAGCAGGGCCGCACCGTGCCCGGCACCCTCGACCAGCTTGGCCGGGTTGGCGGCGAGGGTGGACAGCCCCCGGGCGTAGTACAGGTAGTCGGTGGCCTCGACCACCGCGGGAACGGCGGCACCCGCGTTCACCAGCGAGGAGGCGGCGGCGAGCAGCAGCGGGCCGCTGCCCGCCACCACGATCCGGCGCCCCGGCAGCACCAGGCCCGACTTCAGCATCGCCTGCGCGCCGCCGGCCGTCACCACGCCCGGCAAGGTCCAGCCGGGGAAGGGGAGTTGGCGCTCGTAAGCGCCGGTGGCGAGCAGCACCGCGCGCGCCGGGAGCACGGACCGCCCGGTGGCCCCGGCGCCCTCGGGACCGAGGGTGGCGTGCAGGCGCCAGGTGTCGCCGCGTTCGAGCGCCCAGACGTGGTGACCCGTCAGGTAGTCGAGGCGCCCGGTGTCGGTGCACGTCCTGAGGCGGCCGGACAGCCGGGCGAAGGCGGGCCAGCCGTGGTGCAGCCGCTCGGGGTGCGCGGCCCCGAGGCCGGGTGCCGGGTGCCGGTAGTACTGGCCGCCGGGGCGCGGGCCCGCGTCCACCAGCGCGCAGCGCAGCCCCAGCTCGGCCGCGGTCACGGCGGCGGCCAGCCCGGCCGGCCCGGCGCCGATCACGGCCAGGTCGTAGGCTTCCACGGCCGCGCCCCCGGCACGGCCCGCCGCCTCGGTAACCACGGCCACGGCAGGGCGCTCCTCGGCCGCGTCCCGTCCGCCGCCGGCGCCCGGGACGGTTCCGGCGGCGGGCGGCTCCGTGTCGGAGGCTCTCCGCCCCCGGTCCGGCGGCTCAGACTGCGAGATCGGCACGGCCGTGGCCCTCCTGGGTGGTGACGACGTCGCCCGGCCGCGCGGGCAGCAGGCAGGTGCGCTGGTTGGGGCGGCCGTTGACGGTGGCCAGGCAGTCGAAGCAGACCCCGATCCCGCAGAACGCGCCGCGCGGGCGGCCCCCGCTCCTGGTGGTGCGCCAGGCCAGGATGTTCTGGGCCCAGAGCACGGCCGCGATGCTCTGGCCGGGCAGCGCGGGCAGCTCCCGGCCGTCGAACTCGATGCCGTACCCGGCCTGCGGCCGCGCCCCGACCAGCTCGGCGGGGGTCCGGCGCATGCCGCCCGAGGCCGTCGACGGGGTCTCCGGATCAGCCATCCGACTCTCCTCCTCCCGGTGCCCCGCCTTCCGGCATCCCGGCGAAGCGGTCGGCCCGGAACGGTGCGATGTCCAACTCTGTTTTCTCACCGATCAGTTGGTGGCTGATCAGCAGTCCGGTGGCGGGCGCCAGGCCGATGCCCGCGCCCTCGTGTCCGCAGGCGTGATAGAGGCCGGGCGCCCGGGAGTCCGCCCCGATCGCGGGCAGGTGGTCGGGCAGGTACGGGCGGAAGCCCCGGTAGGCCCGCTGCACCATGACCTCCCCGAGCACCGGGAACAGCCTGGCGGCCTGGCCTGCCAGCCTGCGCAGCACCTCGGCCGAGAGCGTCGCGTCGAAGCCCACCCGCTCCCGGCTGGCACCGATCAGCACCGGCCCGGCGGGCGTCCCCTCGACCACGGCGGAGGTCTGCAACGCGGCCGATCCGCTGGCGACGTCCGCGACGTAGTCGGCGGCGTACACCTTGTGCCGCACGATCCTCGGCAGCGGCTCGGTGACCAGGACGAAGCCGCGCCTGGGCAGGACGGGCAGGGACACCCCGGCCAGTGCGGCGATCTCGCCGCCCCAGGTTCCGGCGGCGTTCACCACCGCCGGGGCGTCGATCCGTCCGCGGTCGGTGGTGACGCCGCGGACCGAGCCGTCCCGGCCGGCCCTGACCCCGGTCACCGTCTCCCCCAGGCGCACCTCGGCCCCGGCCAGCCGGGCCGCCCTCAGCAGGTGGGCGGCCGCCAGGGCCGGCTGGACCTGGGCGTCCTGCGGGTAGTGGAAGCCCCCGGCCAGGCCGGGGGCCAGCCGCGGTTCCAGCTCGCCCAGGCGCTCGCCCGCGATCTCGACCGCCTCCACCCCGGCTCTTCGCTGTCCGGCGGCGAAGGCGCGCAGGGCGTCCATCCCGGATGCGTCCGAGGCGACCACCAGACCGCCCTTGGGCTCGTACTCCATCCGCTCCCCCAGGCTCCTCGCCCACGGGCTCCGCCCGTCCGAGGTCCCCCCGAGGCTCTCCGTGGATGCGGCGAGCTCGCGCCAGAGCCGGGTGGAGAGCAGGGCGAGGTCGAGTTCGGGGCCCGGCTCCTTGTCGGAGACCAGCAGGTTGCCCTCGCCCGCGCCGGTGGTGCCGCCCGCGACCGGGCCGCGGTCGACCACGGCGACGGAGAGTCCGGCCAGTGTGGCGTAGTACGCGCAGGCGGCGCCGACCACTCCGGCGCCGACCACCACGACGTCGTGGGGGTGTCTGGTGAGCACCTCAGTAATATGTCACATGGCGTATGGCTTGCCAAGGGTTTGCGGAAGCGACCGGCCGCGATGGGGCCGGTCGCCGGACGCGAGCGGGAAAGCAGAAGGCCCCGGCCCGCCGGGAAGGGCGGTCCGGGGCCTTGCGCGGGCCGGACGGGGATCAGGTGACGTCGTCCATCTGACCCTCACGGGCGCTGGGGAGGGGCGTCGGCGCGGCCGGCGCGGCCGAAGCGGTGACCGACTCGGCGGACTCCACCCGGTCGACCGAGAGGTCCACCTGCGAGGCCTCGTCGTCGTCCAGGCCGGCGTCGGGGTTGCGGCGGGCCCGGCGGCGGTCGTTGAGCAGCGCGATGCCCGCCGCGAGGAAGTACAGGGCCCAGATCGGCGCGGCCAGCACCAGCATGCTGACCGGGTCGGCACTGGGGGTGGCGAAGGCGGCGAACACGGTGATGCCCATCACCATGCCGCGCCACCAGCCGAGCAGCCGCTTGCCGCTGAGCACGCCACCGAAGTTGAGCATCACCAGCAGCAGCGGGAACTCGAAGGCGAGGCCGAAGACCAGCACCATCCGCAGGGCGATGTCGAAGTAGTTCTCCGGCGGCAGGATCGGGGTGGCGCCGCTGGGGGTGAACGAGATCAGCACCTGCACGGTGGTCGGCAGCAGCAGGTAGGCGACCACGACACCGGAGAGGAAGAGCGGGGCGCCGCAGGCCATGAAGCCGATCGCGTACCGGCGCTCGTGCCGGTGCAGACCGGGCGCCACGAAGGCCCACAGCTGGTACAGCCAGACCGGGACCGCGGCTACCACACCGGCGGTGAGCGCGACCTTGATGACCAGGCCGATGGGCGTGGTCAGACCGATGGTGGAGACCTGGGCGCACCTGCCGTGGAAGTGCGCCGCCTCCTCCGGGGTGTTGCACCTCGGCAGCGGTTCCATCAGGAACGATTCGAGCTGCTTGTGGTAGATCGCCGCGATGATCGTGAACAGCACGATGGCCAGGGCCGACTTGACCACCCGGTTCCGCAGTTCACGGAGATGGTCGGCGAGGGCCATCCGGCCCTCGGGGTCCTTGGGCGGTTTCGAAGACTTGCTCAACCCCGGTCCTCAACTCGTGCGACGAAGCCCGCCGGACGACGGGCTCCGGTTAGTAAGTGTGCCGCCTGCTCAGTCCTGGCGGACGGGCCCCTGCCCGGTGACCGGCCGGGAGCTCCCGGAGTCGCCCGGGGCGGCCTTGACCGTGCGGGGCGCTTCCACGGCGGACTGCGCGGTCGGCGCCTCCCCGCCCTCCTGGTACATCGCCTTCGTCTCGCTCTTCAGGATCCGCATCGACTTGCCCAGCGATCGCGCGAGATCGGGCAGCCGCTTGCCACCGAAGAGCGCGAAAGCGAACACCACGACCACCAGAATCGCGACCGGCGAGATCCTCATGTGCGACCACCTCTCCCGCAGGGGCAGTACTCCCCCGCTTCCGGCGATGGTAGCCGCTGCTGCTGTCGCCCGGACAAACCCACTGCCTCTCCGGCTCCGCCCGGTGTCCGGACCACCCGGCACCTGGCCCAAGGCAGCCCTAGACCCGCTCCTCGACAGGCTGTGCGGCCTCGTCCCGCACCCCGAGGGGCTGCCCGCTCAGCTCGCCCGCCGCCGAGGCCAGCGCCCGCGAGGCGGCGTCCACCTCCCGGGCGAGCGCCCGTACGTCCAGCCAGAGCCGGCAGGCGAGCACCCCGAGCACGAGCAGGCCGGCGGTGGCCAGGAATACGGCGGCAACGATGGTCCATGACACGCCGGTCGACTCTACCCGCTCGGTGCACCCAGGCCGCGCGGCGCCCCTGGAGGGACGCGGGCAACCGGGCGGCCGCCCTGCCGGACCACGGAGCCGGGCTGTTCATGCCCGGGGCGGCGGCTGTCAGCGGACCCGGCACGCGGTCCCGGTGCCGCTGGCCGGACCTGATGGCGACTGTCCCGTCCGCGCCGCCGGGTGGCCCGGTCGGCCACCCGGCCGAAGCCTCAGCGCTCGACCGTGAGCAACCGCATGGTGCTCACCCCCGCCCCCACCAGCGCGGCCACGATCTTCTCCCCGGCGGGCTTGCGCACCGCCACCCCGCACTCGGGACAGGTGAAGCTGTAGAAGGTGCGCTCCTTGCTGGCGCCGAGCGCCAGCCGGAACTCCGCCGCCGGAAGCTCCACCTTCTCCCGGCAGTACGAGCAGTAGACCTTGAACCTGGTCCCGGTGTCCCCCACTGCTCCGCCTCCCGCCCCTGCGTCCGCCACCGCTCAGGCCCGCCCCTCCCGGTAGAGCTCCAGCGCCGCCAGCGCGGCGCCCCGCGCCTGTTCGGCCAGCTCCGGCGGTGAGACGATCCGGCCCTCGCGGCCGAGCCGCAGTGCGAGCGGCCGCAGCCCGGCCGGGTCGGCGCTGCGCAGGGTGATCCGCAGCCCGCCGTCGGGCAGTTCCTCGGCCGAGTCGTGGGTGTAGTACTCGGCGACCCAGCGGCCGCCCGGACCCACCTCGACCACCACCTCGGGGTCGTCGGCGGCGGGGTTGACCAGCCCGGCGGACAGGTCGCGGGGCTCCAGCCGGGGCGGGTCGGCGGGCTCGTCCAGGATCTTGATCTCGGCGATCCGGTCGAGGCGGAAGACCCGCCGGTCCTCGGAGGTGCGGCACCAGCCTTCCAGGTAGGTGTGGCCCTCGGTGACCAGCCGGATCGGGTCGACCTCGCGCTCGGTCATCCCGCCGCGCCCGTGCGACCAGTAGCGCAGCCAGATCAGCCGGCCCTCGCTGAGCGCCCGGTCGATGTCGGCGAAGACCTGGCCCTCGGCCTCGAAGGTGACGCCGACCCTGGCGCTGGACTCGGCGCTCTCCCCCGCCGCGTCCTCGATCTTGGCGACGGCCCGGGTGAGCGCCTGCCGGTCCCGCTCGCGCAGTCCGGGCAGCCCGGCCACCGCACGGGCGGCGACCAGCAGGGCGGTCGCCTCGTCGGCGGCCAGCCGCAGCGGCTGGGCCACGTCGTCGACGTTGTGCCACCAGATCCGCTCGCCGTCGGTGTCGATGTCGAGCAGGTCGCCGCCACGGAAGCTGGTGCCGCACATCGGCAGCACGTTCAGGTCGTTGATCAGCTCCCGCTCGGTGATCCCGAAGGCCCGGGCGACCTCGGCCACCTCGGCCCCCGGGCGCTCACGCAGGTAGGTGACCAGCGAGAGCATCCGCCGGGTCTGGTCGATCGCGTTGCTCATGCGTGTGCTCCCGCCTCGTCGAGGCTCCTGAGACCGGCCACCGCCAGCAGCCGGTCGATGACGTCCGCCCGGAGCTCCTCAGGCCCGAGCACCACCAGGTCCGGCCCGAACTCGGCCAGGTCGGCACCGAGGCCGTTGCCGTACGGGATCTCCAGCTCATCCCAACCGTCGTCCACCTGCCGGGTGTCGAGCGCCTTGGTGCGCAGCGGGAAGCCCGCGCCCTTGCGCAGCCGTACGGTGGCGGTGGCGGTGGCGCCCTCGCCGGCGAAGGAGGCGACCACAGCGCGGACGTCCACGTGCTCGGGGACGGCGCCGGTGAAGGAGCCCGCCCGGGAGCGGACCTTGCCGGTGATCCGGCTGAGCCGGAACACCCGGGCCGCCTCGCGGTCCCGGTCCCAGCCGGCCAGGTACCAGTGGCCGCGCCAGCACTCCAGCGCCCAGGGCTCGACCGAGCGCTGGTCGGCGGCGGCCGCACCGGCCTTGCGGTACTCGAAGCTGACCGGCCGCCGGTCGCGGGCGGCGACCAGCAGCGGTTCGAAGGCGGCCTCCCTGGCCGGGATGCGCGGCTGCAGGGCGCTGGGCTCGGTGTCCTCGCTGAAGGGCACCCCGGCCGCGCGGAGCTTCTGCAGGGCGCCGCTGGCGGCACCGGACATCTTGGCCTGCTGCCAGACCCGGGCGGCGACCGAGAGGGCGGCGGCCTCCTCGGCGTCCAGGGCGATCTCGGGCAGCCGGTTGCGGTCGCGGCGGGCCAGGTAGCCGATCTCGCCGTCCAGGGCGTTCTCGTCCACGTCGATGACCAGGCCGAGCTCGCGCAGATCGTCCTTGTCCCGCTCGAACATCCGGTTGAAGGCTTCCTCGCTGCCCTGCTGCCAGGCTTCGCGGTAGGCCTCGATGGACTCCCGCAGCTCCTTCTTGGAGAGCGGCCGTCTGGTGTTCATCAGGCACAGGGCTAGGTTCATCAGCCGCTCTGCCTTGGCGATCGCCATCGCTGACCTTCCTGGATCCATACTGCGACATTCATGCTGGGCGACCCGACCGTACCGGTCCGGGCACTCCCTGCAAAAGCCGGTGCCGGAAACGGCTCAGGGCCGCACCCCGCGAACCGGGGTGCGGCCCTGTTTCAGCCGATCAGACGCCGAGCAGGTCGACGACGAAGATCAGGGTCGAACCCGCCGGGATGAGCGGGCTCGGCGACTGGTTGCCGTAGGCCAGGTGGGCCGGGATGATCAGCTCGCGGCGGCCGCCGACCTTCATGCCCTGGACACCCTGGTCCCAGCCCTTGATGACCCGGCCCGCACCCAGCGGGAAGCGGAAGGTCTGGTTACGGTTCCACGAGGCGTCGAACTCCTCGCCGGTCTCGAAGGTGACACCGACGTAGTGGACCTCGACCACAGCGCCGGCCTTGGCCTCGGCGCCGTCGCCGACCTTGATGTCGCGGATCTGCAGCTCGGTCGGCGCCTCGCCGCCCGGGAAGTCGATCTCCGGCTTGGTGATGCTCACAACTGACTCTTCTCATTCGGTGGTACACACGACGGAGCGGCAGAGGCTCGTACGGAGAACCGTACGGGCATCCACCGCCCACCCGGGTCAGGACGGTCGGCGGGTCGCCCCGCGCAGGTCCCGGACCATTGTCGGTTAGTTGTCGGCCGTGCCGACACCCGCGTCAAGGATGTCGATCACGAAGACCAGTGTCGAATTGGCCGGGATCGAACCCGTGGCCTTGTCCTTGTAGCCCAGCGAGGCCGGGATCACCAACTCGATCCGGCTGCCGACGTTCTGGCCGACCACGCCCTTGTCCCAGCCCTCGATGACGTTGCCGCCACCGGTGACGAAGCTGAACGCCTGGCCGTGGTCCAGCGAGGAGTCGAACTTCTTGCCGTCCTTGTAGAGCGCGCCGGTGTACTGGACCACGACCTTCTCACCGGCCTCGACCTTCCGGCCCTTGCCCTGGATCAGCACCGCGGACTTGAGCTCGGTCGGGTCCGGCACACCCGGCACCGGGGTGATGTCGGCGGCCTTCTTGCCGTTGTCCTTCACCTTGGGCATCCCGGCCGGCGGCTCGGCCATGTCGCCGCTCAGCGTGGCGTCCGGGGCGTTGGCCTGCCGGATGTCCAGGACGAAGACCAGGTTGTCGGTACCGCCGACGCCCATCGCACTGTTGCCCTGGGGACCGAAGGCGGCCGCCGGCGGGGCCACCACCAGCACCCGGCTGCCGACCTTGTGCCCGGCCACCACGCTGTCCAGGGCCGGGATCAGCGAACCCGAACCGGCCTGGTACAGCTGCGGCTTGCCGCTGTCGTAGGTGCCCTGGATGTCCTTGCCGGTGGTCCAGTCCTTGGCCGTGAAGTCGACCGAGACCCAGTTGCCCTTGTCGACCTTCGGTCCGTCGCCCTCGGAGAGCTGCTTGACCACGAAGGTGCCGTCGGCGGCCTCCTTGGGCACGTCGATGGTGGCCTTCTTGCCGAAGTCGCCGGAGACCGCAGGCAGCACCTTGGCACTGTCCTTGATCGGCGGCACGGGGTCCGCCGTCGGCGCGGCCGAGGTGGGCGCGGGGTCGGCCGCCTTGGAGCTGCTGGAAGAGCCCGACTTGTCGGTCAGGTACAGCGTGACGCCACTGCCGACCAGCAGGACCGCGAGCACCGTGCCGAGGATCACCCCGAGCCGGCCGGCCGAGCCCGGGTTCTCGTCGTACCCGGACTCGTCGACCTCCTTCTTGCGCACGGTGGAGGCGAACACCTGCGGCGCCTCTTCACGCTGTGCCGCACTCGCGGCCGGCTGCGCCGGGCCCTGCCCCCAGCCGGCCTGCTGAGCCAGGATCGACGGCGGCACCACGATCGACTCACCGTCGCCCGGCAGCGGGCCACCGGGCCGCGAGGCGGCCGGGTCACCGGCGACGCCATCGCTCGCCGTGCCCTTGCCCTGGCCCGAAGTGTTCTCAGTCATGACTCCCCGTCCATCCCAGCGCCGCCCCCTCACCAGGGCCTGACGACTCCTACCACATCCGGAAGGGCAGCAGTATGTCAGGTGACCATGAGGCCGGGTGGTTCTGCCGCCCATGCCCTCCGAGGCTACGGCCATCAGGGTGACGGGCCCAGCGGTCCGCTGGACCTGGACTTCGCGGTTCACCTCTTCGGTCTGCTTCCCGTCCACCGCACCAGCGCTGGACGATGCTCGACCGGTCAGCCCAGCGATGCGCTCGCCGCACGCAGTTCGCCCAGGGCCGCCAGGGTGTACCCGGCGAGCTCGCCCTCGGCGCCACGGTCGTCCTCGGCCCATTCGGCGTACCCCCGTTTGAAAGCGAGGACGCCCAGCTCGCCCGCGAGAGCCGCAGTCGGATCGGGTACGCCGCGGGCGACCAGAGCGGTTGTCATCGCGGCCGCGAGACTGACGGTCTTGAGGGTGTCACGCTCTTGAAGCTCGGCGCTGGCGGCGACGGCCGCCTTCAGGCGGGGGGCGAGCTCGCGACTTCCGGGGCCCATCGCGGTCGAGGCGCGCTCGAGACCGGCAGCGACCGCCTCGAGCGGGCTGGCGTTACCGGGCGCGTCGGCGATCCCCTCGGTCAGCAGCCGGCACAGCGTCTCCTGCCCGGCGACCAGCAGCTCGCGCTTGTCGGGGAAGTGCCGGAAGAAGGTGCTCTTGGTGACACCGGCACGCTCGGCGATCTGCGCGACCGTCGTGGCGTCATACCCCTGCTCCGTGAACAGGTCCACCGCGGCCACGACGAGGCGTTCACGTGCACCTGGTTCCCATCGACCCATGGGTTCAGCATATGTGATGGGACTCTTGTCCCATCACCCTGTTAGAGTGATGGGACAAGAGTCCCATCACTCCTGGGAGGGTTTCCATGCGCGTCTTCGTCACCGGCGGCACCGGTCTGATCGGTTCCGCCGTCGTCGCCGAACTCCTCGGCAACGGCCACACCGTCCTCGCGCTCGCCCGCTCCGACGCCTCCGCACAGGCCGCCGAGGCAGCCGGCGCCGAGCCGCTGCGGGGAGGCCTCGCCGATCTGGACGTCCTGCGCTCCGGCGCCGCCCAGACCGACGGGGTGATCCACCTGGCCTTCGGCAACGACTTCAGCAGCCCCGAGGCCCTCGCCCGGAACGTCGCCGAGGAGACCGCCGCCCTCACCACCCTCGGCGAGGAGCTCGTCGGCAGCGACCGCCCCCTGGTCACCGTCTCGGGTACGCCCTGGGTGCCGGGCCGTGCCTCCACCGAGGCCGACCCGGTGCCGACCGACGGGCCGGTCGGCGGCCGCGGTCGCACGGTCACGGCGGTCCTGGGCCTGGCCTCGCACGGGGTCCGGAGCACGTCCGTACGCTTGCCGCGCACCGTTCACAACGAGGGCATGGGCGGGTTCGCCGGCCTGCTGACCAACATCGCACGCCAGAGCAGGATCTCCGGCTACCCCGGCGACGGCACACAGCGCTGGCCCGCCGTCCACGCGCTCGACGCGGCCGTTCTCTTCCGGCTCGCCCTGGAGCGGGCTCAGGCCGGTACCGCCTGGCACGCCGTGGCCGACGAGGGGGACCAGGTACGGGACATCGCGGCCGTCATCGGCCGACGGCTGGGCCTGCCGGTCGAGTCGGTGCCGGAGGAGACCTACGGCCCGCTCGGCCCGATCTTCAAGGCCGACCAGCCCTCGTCCAGCATCCGCACCCGGCAGGCGCTCGGCTGGGAGCCGAAGCACCCCAGCCTTCTGGAGGACCTGGAGAACATCCAGCCCTGATCGGCGGGGCGGACCCGCGATGCCCTCGGTTCACATCGATCGGCGCTGCGCGAGCGGCGTGGTGCCGAACGGCAGCGGGAGGCCGGCGCCGGGCCCAAGCACGACCTGGTCTTCACCGACCGGATGCCGGTCACCCTGGTCCGCCTGCGCACTGGGCTCCCGCACGCCGCGCTGGCCGAGCTGTACGGCACGGCCCGCTCCCGGCGCAGCGGCCGGCCGTCCTCGACCACGCAGCGGGCCAGGCGCAGGCGTCCGGTCTCGGCCAGGGGTGCGTTACGGTGTCACTTCAAGATCACCCAGCCGTGACCCCTGTCACCGACCTCCGTGGTCAGTACAGCTGGCTGCTAGACCGCCTCCAGGATGTCGATCACGAAGACCAGCGTCGAGTTCGGCGGTACCGCGGCCTGCGACTGGTTCTGGTAGCCGAGCGCCGGAGGCACCACCAGCAGCACCCGGCTGCCCACCGTCTGCCCGACCAGGCCCTCGTCCCAGCCCTTGATCAGGCTTCCGGTGCCCACCTGCAGCGCCTGCGCACCGCCGTGGCTCCAGGAGGAGTCGAACTGCTGGCCGTTGCTCCACAGCACGCCGGTGTACTGGACCACGATGGTCTGCCCGGCCTGCACCTGCTTGCCGTCGCCCTTGATCAGCACCGCCTTCTCCAGGTCCGTCGGCGGCGCCTGCCCGGCCGGCACGGTGATCGTCGGCGCGGCCTTGCCGTTGTCCTTGACCTGCGGCATGGTGGCCGGCGGCTCGGTGACCGCCCCGGTGACGGTGGAGTCCTGCGGGACCGCCTGCATCACGTCCAGCACGAACACCACCGTGTCCCCGGCGTTCACCCCGAGCGTCGGATTGCCCTTGGCCCCGAACCCCGCCGCCGGCGGGGCCACCACCAGCACCCGGCTGCCCACCTTGCGCCCGAGCACCCCCTGGTCGAAGGCCGGCACCAGCTGGCCCTTCCCGGCCTGGAACAGCTGCGGCTTCTGGTTGGCCTCGTAGGAGTTGCCCACGTCCTTGCCGGTGGTCCAGTCCTTGGCGGTGTAGTTGACCGTCACCCAGTCGCCCTTGCCGACCGCGGGCCCCTCGCCCTCGCTCAGCGTGTCCACCACGAACTGCCCGCTCGGCTGGCCCGCCGGGATGGTGATGTTCGCCTTGCTCCCGAAGTCCCCGGACACCGTCGGCATCGGGGAGGCGGAGGCGACCGGGCTCGGCACCGGGGCCGCCGAGGCCGAGGCACTCGGCGAGCCCCCCGGCGAGGAGGGCGCCCCGCCGCCGCAGGCGGCGAGCAGCGAAAGCGGAAGGACTACCAGCAAACCGGCGATTCGACGCATAGCGGTCAGACTATGGCCCGACCCGCCCGCCGCGGCGCAGACACAGCGCGCGGGCAAGGGGATGGTGACCGGACCGGCCGTCCGATCACCATCCCCGAGCAGGCGTCACCTGGCGGTGGCTCACATCCCCGCGATCAGCTTCTCCACCCGCTCGTCCACCGCGCGGAACGGGTCCTTGCACAGGACCGTGCGCTGCGCCTGGTCGTTCAGCTTCAGGTGCACCCAGTCCACCGTGAAGTCCCGGCGCTGCTCCTGCGCCCGCCGGATGAAGTCCCCGCGCAGCCGGGCCCGGGTGGTCTGCGGCGGCACCGACTTGGCCTCGAAGGTCTTCAGGTCGCTGGTGACCCGCTGCGCCTGCCCCTTGTTCTGGAGCAGGTAGAACAGGCCGCGCCGGCGGTGGATGTCGTGGTACGCGAGATCGATCTGCGCCACCCTCGGGTGGGACATGGTCATCTGGTGCTTCTCGCGGTAGCGCTCGATGAGCTTGTACTTCATGATCCAGTCGATCTCGGTGGCGACCCTGGCCAGGTCCTCGGTGCGCACCGCCTCCAGGGTGCGGCCCCACAGGTCCAGCACCCGGGCCACCGTGCCGGTGTTGATGCCCTTGCGGTCGGCGAAGTCCAGCGCCTTGGTGAAGTACTCCTCCTGGATGTCCAGCGCGCTGGCCTCCCGGCCGTTGGCGAGCCGGACCTGGTGGGTACCGGTGAGGTCGTGGCTGACCTCGCGGATCGCCCGGATCGGGTTCTCCAGGGTCAGGTCCCGCATCACCACCCCGGCCTCGATCAGGCGCAGCACCAGGTCGGTGGCGCCCACCTTGAGCAGGGTGGTGGTCTCCGACATGTTGGAGTCGCCGACGATGACGTGCAGCCGCCGGTACCGCTCCGCGTCGGCGTGCGGCTCGTCGCGGGTGTTGATGATCGGGCGGGAGCGGGTGGTCGCCGAGCTGACGCCCTCCCAGATGTGCTCGGCCCGCTGGCTGACGCAGAACACCGCACCGCGCGGGGTCTGCAGCACCTTGCCCGCGCCGCAGACCAGCTGGCGGGTGACCAGGAACGGGATCAGGATGTCGGCCAGCCGGGAGAACTCCCCGTGCCGGGCCACCAGGTAGTTCTCGTGGCAGCCGTAGGAGTTGCCGGCCGAGTCGGTGTTGTTCTTGAAGAGGTAGACGTCCCCGGCGATGCCCTCCTCGTGCAGCCGCCGCTCGGCGTCCACGAGAAGCCCTTCGAGGATGCGCTCGCCCGCCTTGTCGTGGGTGACCAGCTCGACGACGTCATCGCACTCGGGAGTGGCGTACTCGGGGTGCGAGCCCACGTCGAGGTAGAGGCGGGCGCCGTTGCGCAGGAAGACGTTGCTGCTGCGGCCCCAGGAGACTACGCGGCGGAAGAGGTACCTGGCCACCTCGTCCGGAGACAGTCGTCGTTGTCCCCGAAACGTACACGTGACACCGTACTCGTTCTCCAGCCCGAAAATTCGGCGGTCCATGAGGCATCTTTTCTCTTCCGGAAGCCATCCGAAACCCTTGTGGGACGGGGGGTGTCCCCGGCCTGGGGCCGGGGGCGGAATTCCGACCCCGAGACGCGTTCAACTGGCCGCAGGCGTACGGGAGTCCCGCACGGCCGTCGGACCGTACGGGACTCCCGCCGCCGGGTCACTCAGCCGTCTCGCCGGCGCTGGCCTCCTCCTCCGCGGCGGCGCTCTCGTCGCCGCCCAGCAGCCGGCCGAGCTGGCCGCCGAGGATGCGCTTGAACTTGCGCTTCTGGAAGCGCTGGCGGTCCAGCACGGCGACCTCCAGCTGCTCGGGGGTGAGGCTGCGCGGGGTGCCCCCGTTGGGGTCCCTGGCGAGGCCCTCGACGGCCACCTTGAGGGCCTCGGTGAGGGTCATCCCGGTGCGGTGGCGCTGGCCGATGTAGTTGCCGATGGAGTCGGCGTTGCCGCCGACCACCACGGTGTTCTTCTCGTCGACCACCGAGCCGTCCGGGGTGAGCCGGTAGATCTGGTCCTCGTCGGCGGTACGGCCGACCTCGGCGACGATCAGCTCGACCTCGTACGGCTTCTCCCCGACCGAGGAGAAGATGGTGCCCAGCGTCTGGGCGTAGACGTTGGCCAGGCCGCGGGCGGTGACATCGGCCCGGTCGTAGGAGTAGCCGCGCAGGTCGGCGTAGCGCACGCCGCCGATCCGCAGGTTCTCGAACTCGTTGTAGCGGCCGACCGCGGCGAAGGCGATCTGGTCGTAGATCTCCGAGACCTTGTGCAGCGCCCGGGAGGTGTTCTCCGCGACGAAGAGGATGCCGTCGGCGTAGGTGAGCACCACCACGCTGCGGCCGCGGGCGATGCCCTTGCGGGCGTACTCCGCGCGGTCCGCCATGGCCTGCTGGGGGGAGACGTAGAACGGCGTGGACACCGGTGTCCGTCCCTTCTGGTGTGGGCCCTTCCCGCCCGGTGGACGGGCGGGAAGGGAAGGTTCGGCGGACTAGAGGAGCGGGGCCCGGGGACCGTCGGGCTGCTCCAGGCGCTGGTCGGTGATGGAGACCGCGATCTCGGCGACCTCCTGCTCGGACAGCCTGCGGAGGCCGTCCTCGGTGATCAGCAGGACGATCGGGAAGATCTTGCGGGCGAGGTCCGGGCCACCGGTCGCGGAGTCGTCGTCGGCCGCGTCGTACAGCGCCTGGACCACCAGGGTGACCGCCTGATCGGCCGTCATGCCGTCGCGGTAGAGCTTCTTCATCGAGCCCCGGGCGAACACCGAGCCCGATCCCGTGGCGGCGAACCCGCGGTCCTCGGAGCGGCCGCCGGTGACGTCGTAGCTGAAGATCCGGCCGCGGCCGAGGTCGAGGTCGTAACCGGCGAACATCGGGACCACGGCCAGGCCCTGCAGGGCCATCCCGAGGTTGCCCCGGATCATCGTGGTGAGGCGGTTGGCCTTGCCCTCCAGGGACAGACCGGTGCCTTCGAGCTTCTCGTAGTGCTCCAGCTCCAGTTGGAACAGCCGGACCATCTCCACGGCGAGGCCCGCGGTGCCGGCGATGCCCACCGCGCTGTACTCGTCGGCGGGGAAGACCTTCTCGATGTCCCGCTGGGCGATCACGTTGCCCATGGTGGCTCGGCGGTCGCCCGCGATCACCACGCCGCCGTCGAAGACCGCGGCGACGATGGTGGTGCCGTGCGGCGCCTCCACGATGCCCTCGGGCAGGCTGCGGCGCCCGGGGAGGAGTTCGGGCTGGTGCTGCGCCAGGAAGTCGATGAACGACGAGGACCCGGGGGTCAGGAAGGCGGCCGGTAGACGCCCGGTGCCACCACTGTTGGCTTCCACTCGATTCCTTCCAGGTAGATCATTTCGGATGCCCCGGACCTTACCCGTTCCGTGGCGCGGAACCACATCCCGGGTGCGTCCGATTATCAGCGCATTCGCGCGCAACGAGCCCTCCGGACCCATTGCGCGCGAATGCAGACTCTCGGGTAAACGGTGTCAGGCCCGCCATTCGGCAGCGGACCTTTCTGTCACTGTCCGCCCTTCTGGACAAACTGCCGCACGAAATCCTCGGCATTCGACTCCAGGACGTCGTCGATTTCGTCCAGAACCGCGTCGACGTCATCGCTCAGCTTTTCCTGGCGTTCCTTGAGGTCCTCGGACTGCTGCGCTTCGGCGGCCTGCTCCTCGACCTCCTCGGAGGAGCGGTTCGCCCGCTGCTGGCCGCCGCCGGTGTCCTTGCTCGCCATTTTCCTCACCCCGCTCGATTCGTCTCGCACGGCTGGTCTGTGGTGTTGCTGGTCAGACCCTATCGATCGGGCGCGGATCCCGCTCCCAGTTCTACTTCAACGCTCCGCGCTCCCCCGGATGATTCCCATCCCGGGCGCCTTCACCCGTGGTGATCAGGGTGTGACCGCCGGCCTCAGCCGCCGGACAGCACCCGGACCAGGTCCTCGGCGGTGCGGCAGCGGTCGAGCAGCTCCTTGACGTGGTTTCGGGTACCCCGCAGCGGCTCCAGGGTGGGGACCCGCTGGAGCGAGTCGCGCCCCGGCAGGTCGAAGATGACCGAGTCCCAGGAGGCCGCGGCGACGTGCTCGGCGTACTGCTCCAGACAGCGACCGCGGAAGTACGCCCGGGTGTCCTCCGGCGGCTTGGCGACGGCCGCCTCGATCTCCGCGTCGGTCAGCAGCCGCTCGAACCGGCCGCGGGCCACCAGGCGGTTGTAGAGGCCCTTGTCGGGGCGTACGTCGCTGTACTGCAGGTCGACCAGGTGCAGCCGGGGGCTGTCCCAGTCCAGGCCGTCACGCTGGCGGTAGCCCTCCAGCAGCTCCTTCTTGGCGACCCAGTCGAGCTGCCGGGACAGGCTCATCGGATCGCGCTCCAGGCGGCCCAGGACGTCCTCCCAGCGGGCGAGGATGTCCTTGGTCTGCTCGTCCGCGTCCTGGCCGTAGCGGTCCTCGACGTACTTCTGGGCAAGCTCGCAGTACTCCATCTGGAGCTGGACCGCGGTGAGCTTGCGGCCGCTGCGCAGCGTGACCAGGTGGCTCAGCGAGGGGTCGTGGGAGACCCGGTGCAGGGTGCGGACGGGCTGGTCGACCGCCAGGTCGACGGCGATGAAGGAGTCCTCGATCATCGCCAGCACCAGCGAGGTGGTGCCCAGCTTGAGGTAGGTGGAGATCTCCGAGAGGTTGGCGTCCCCGATGATCACGTGCAGCCGGCGGTACTTCTCGGCGTCCGCGTGCGGCTCGTCCCGGGTGTTGATGATCGGGCGCTTGAGGGTGGTCTCCAGGCCGACCTCGACCTCGAAGTAGTCCGCCCGCTGGCTGAGCTGGAAGCCGTCGGCGGAGCCGTCCTGGCCCAGGCCCACCCGGCCC
This sequence comes from Kitasatospora sp. HPM-01-4, assembly GCF_051374625.1. Taxonomy (NCBI): domain Bacteria; kingdom Bacillati; phylum Actinomycetota; class Actinomycetes; order Kitasatosporales; family Streptomycetaceae; genus Kitasatospora; species Kitasatospora sp. HPM-01-4. The sequence goes on from NZ_JBPQGP010000005.1 coordinate 1,769,705, forward strand.
GACCCGGTGATCACCTGGCGGGAGACGAAGAACGGGGTGAGGTGGCGGACGATGTCGGCGAACGGGGTCGCCCGCTTCATCAGGTAGTTCTCGTGGGTGCCGTAGGAGGCGCCCTTGTTGTCCGTGTTGTTCTTGTACAGGTGGATCTTCTGCCCGTTGGGCAGTTCCAGGGCACGCTGCGCCGCCTCGGCCATGATCCGTTCCCCGGCCTTGTCCCAGAGCACCGCGTCGCGCGGGTTGGTCACCTCGGGTGAGCTGTACTCGGGGTGGGCGTGGTCCACGTAGAACCGCGCACCGTTGGTGAGGATGACGTTGGCCAGGCCGATGTCCTCGTCGGTGAGCTGGCTGGCGTCCGCGACGTCCCGCGCGAGGTCGAAACCCCGGGCGTCACGCAGCGGATTCTCCTCCTCGAAGTCCCAGCGGGCCCGCCGTGCCCGGTGCATCGCCGCCGCGTACGCGTTGACGATCTGGGACGAGGTGAGCATGGCGTTGGCGTTGGGGTGCCCCGGTACCGAGATCCCGTACTCGGTCTCGATCCCCATCACGCGCCGTACGGTCATGCGGCCCTCCTTGCCCGGTGCCCTGCCCGGCCGGGCCTGGCACTGACGTACCGCCTACACACCATCCGTGGCGGACACTCCGCCGACGATGGGTCGAGCCTAGTCCTGAGACGAACCGTCCGGCTGCGACCGTGCGAAGCGGTGCAGCCGGACGGTGGGCTCGAACCGTCAGAGGTACTGCCCCGTGTTGGCGACAGTGTCGATGGAGCGGCCGGACTCGGCGCCCTGCTTCCCGGTGACCAGGGTGCGGATGAAGACGATCCGCTCGCCCTTCTTCCCGGAGATCCGGGCCCAGTCGTCCGGGTTGGTGGTGTTGGGCAGGTCCTCGTTCTCCTTGAACTCGTCGACGCAGGCGGCGAGCAGGTGGGAGACGCGCAGTCCGCGCTGGCCGTTCTCCAGGAAGTCCTTGATGGCCATCTTCTTCGCCCGGTCCACGATGTTCTGGATCATGGCGCCGGAGTTGAAGTCCTTGAAGTACAGGACCTCCTTGTCACCGTTGGCGTAGGTGACCTCCAGGAAGCGGTTCTCCTCGGTCTCCGAGTACATCCGCTCCACCACCGACTGGATCATCGCGGCCACCGTCGCCGGGACGGAGCCCTCGTGCTCCTTGAGGTCCTCCGGGTGGAACGGCAGCGAGTCCTTGAGGTACTTGGAGAAGATGTCCTTGGCCGCCTCGGCGTCCGGACGCTCGATCTTGATCTTCACGTCCAGTCGTCCCGGTCGCAGGATGGCCGGGTCGATCATGTCCTCGCGGTTGGAGGCGCCGATCACGATGACGTTCTCCAGGCCCTCGACACCGTCGATCTCGGCCAGCAGCTGCGGGACGATGGTGTTCTCCACGTCCGAGCTGACACCCGAGCCGCGGGTGCGGAAGAGCGACTCCATCTCGTCGAAGAAGACGATGACCGGGGTGCCCTCGCTCGCCTTCTCCCGGGCCCGCTGGAAGACCAGGCGGATCTGCCGCTCGGTCTCGCCCACGTACTTGTTGAGCAGCTCGGGGCCCTTGATGTTGAGGAAGTAGCTCTTGCCCTGCGGGCGCCCGGTGGCCTCCGCCACCTTCTTGGCCAGGGAGTTGGCGACCGCCTTGGCGATCAGCGTCTTGCCGCAGCCGGGCGGGCCGTAGAGCAGCACGCCCTTGGGCGGGCGCAGCTCGTACTCCTTGAACAGGTCGGCGTGCAGGTAGGGCAGCTCGACCGCGTCGCGGATCTGCTCGATCTGGTTGGACAGACCGCCGATCTGCCGGTAGTCGATGTCCGGCACCTCTTCGAGGACGAGCTCCTCGACCTCCGCCTTGGGGACGACCTCGTAGACGTAGCCGGACCGGGGCTCCAGCAGGAGGGCGTCGCCGGCCCGCAGGGTGAGTTCGCGCAGCGGCTCGGCGAGCCGGACCACCCGCTCCTCGTCGGTGTGGCCGATGACCAGGGCGCGCTCGCCGTCCTCCAGGACTTCCTTGAGGGTGACGATGTCGCCGATGCGCTCGAAGGCCATCGCGTCCACGATGTTGAGGGCCTCGTTGAGCATCACTTCCTGGCCGCGGCGCAGCTCGTCGAGCTCGATGCTCGGGCTGACGTTGACACGAAGCTTGCGCCCGCCGGTGAAGATGTCGGCGGTACCGTCCTCGTTGGCGCTGAGGAAGGTGCCGAATCCGGCGGGGGGCTGGGCCAGCCGGTCCACTTCCTCCTTGAGAGCCACGATCTGGTCGCGGGCCTCGCGCAGCGTGGAAGCGAGCCGTTCGTTCTGGGCGGTTACTCCGGCCAGATTGGTCTGGAGCTCGACGATGCGTTCCTCAAGGATTCTTGAGTTACGCGGCGAGTCGGCAAGCTTACGGCGCAGGACGGCAATCTCCTGCTCGAGGTACGAGACCTGAGCGGCCTCGTCGGAACCACGAGCGGGACGGCCGGCGCTGCGGTTGTAATCGTCATCGTGGGCTGCCACGGTCCTCACCTCCTCCGGGGGGAGCTGGACGCTTCCAGACCCTACCTGCACCCAGGGGTCCGTAAACCCCTAGATCAGAAAGATGGAACGGGCGTGTCCGATCTCCGCCCTTGCACGCTTCCCCTCTGCTAGGGAGATACCCACCGCGCACCGCCCAAAGCGGACCAGATGTATCGTCGGTCAGGTCAATATCCGGTCGCGGCCCATGGTGGAGCTCGGATCGGTGTACGAATGGCAGGAATGCCCCATCAAGGGCGACCGCGGACAGAAACGGCAGGGGACATGTCGGACACCGGCGAAGCGCTAGAGGTCTGGATCGATCAGGATCTGTGCACCGGCGACGGCATCTGTGTGCAGTACGCACCGGAGGTCTTCGAGCTGGACATCGACGGCCTCGCCTATGTGAAGGGCGAGGACGACGAACTGCGCCAACAGCCCGGCGAGAGCGTCCCGGTGCCGCTGACGCTGCTTCAGGACGTGGTCGACTCCGTCCGGGACTGCCCCGGCGACTGCATCCACGTCCGCCGTGCCGCCGACCGGGTCGAGGTCTACGGCCCCGACGCCGACTGACCGCGGTCCAGGCGGCCCAGCAGGGCACGGACCGGTGCGAGTTGCGCCGTCCGACCGCCAACCGGCAGGCGCCGGTCGGCGGTTGGGCGGCGGTCAGGCCTGGTTCACGGGAGCCTTGGTCTCGGTACGGGTCCACCCGGTGCCGTGCCGGGTCCAGTTGAGGCTGAGGACCAGGTCGGGGGCGAAGCGCGGGACGTCGTCGCTGGAGTAGCCCTTGGCGTGGCCCGTTATGGTGCCGTCGCTGCGCACCTTGAGGGCGGTGACGGTGAGCCGGTCCGCCTCGGTGAGCAGACTCGCCTCGACGGTCGGGCGGCCGTCGGGGCCCGCCGTGAGCAGGAAGACGGCGTCGCTCGGGGTGCCGTTCGGGGCCGCGCAGTGCGCGGCGGCCACCGTGCTCGGTACGCCGTTCAGCCTGGCGCCGAAGCTCAGCGCGACGGTGACCGGGAACGGGCCGCAGTCCAGCGGCAGTTGGGCCTTGGCCGGGTCCGGCGCCTCGGCCGCCGTCAGTGCCTCGGCCGACTGGCCGGCCGGGCTCGGGGTCGGCCTGCCCTGGGCCGGGGTGGTGACCAGCGCGCCGCCCACGACGGCGGCACAGGCGGCGGCCACCAACGCCCAGTGCCGGGGCCGGGCGTGCGTGGGCCGCTCGGGCTGGTCGCTCGCCGGGATCTGGTGCACCGTCTCGTCTGCTTCCTGCACCGGGCAGTCCCCTCCACGGTGGTGGTGTGAGGCAGCATCGTCCCACATCCGGCGCACTGCGTGGCAATCGGGGAAGTGCGTGAAACCGGCAACGGCCCCCTCCGGCCGGGGCGGATGAGAGAGGTGCACCACCCGGCCTCTCGGCGGGTGGTGCACCTCGTTCTCCGGTGGAGAATCACCGGAGGGACATCTCCTGATTCGCGCGGTTCCCCGCGCCCCTGAGAACTTCCCTCGCGCCCCCTTCGGGGCACTTCTCAGCCGAGGTCGGGCTCTTCGACCGACGTGTCGCGGGCGGCCCTGCGGGCGGCGGCGCGCTCCTGCAGGGTCGGCTCCGCTGAACCGTTGTCGTAGTCCTCGCCGTACGCGCCCTTGGCCGGGCGGCGGCGGCGCAGCGGCGGCTCGACGCCGTCCGCGAGGCGGCGGGCGGTGAGCAGGAAGCCGGTGTGGCCGATCATCCGGTGGTCCGGGCGGACGGCCAGGCCCTCCAGGTGCCAGGTGCGGACCATGGTCTCCCAGGCCTGCGGCTCGGTGAAGGTGCCGTGCTCGCGCAGGGCTTCGACGGTCTTGGACATCTGCGTGGTGGTGGCCACGTAGCAGCAGATGAGGCCGCCGGGGACGAGCGCCTTGGAGGCGACGTCCAGGCACTCCCAGGGGGCGAGCATGTCGAGGATGACCCGGTCGACGTCGGTCTCCACCAGGTTGTCCTGGAGGTCGCCCACGGTGAGCTTCCAGGCCGGGTGCGGCCCGCCGAAGTAGCGCTCGACGTTGCCGCGAGCGATGTCGGCGAAGTCCTGGCGGCGCTCGTAGGAGGCGAGCATGCCGGTGTCGCCGACGGCGCGCAGCAGGTAGGTGCTGAGCGCACCGGACCCGACGCCGGCCTCCACCACGCGGGCACCCGCGAAGATGTCGGCCATCGCCAGGATCTGCCCCGCGTCCTTGGGGTAGATCACGGCAGCGCCGCGCGGCATGGACAGGACGTAGTCGGGGAGCAGGGGGCGCAGCGCGAGGTACGGGACGTTGCCCGTGGTGCGCACGACAGTGCCCTCGGGGGCGCCGATCAGCTCGTCATGCGGGAACGCACCCTTGTGGGTGTGGAACTGGTTCCCGGCCTGGAGCGTGAACGTGTAGTGGCGGCCCTTGGGGTCGGTCAGCTGGACCTGGTCCCCGACCTGGAAGGGCCCGCGTCGGCGGGTGGCACCGGTCGGTTCGGACATGCGGACAATCCTAAGGGAATCGGAACGCTCCGCCGACCACGTGCCCGTCCGCCGCCGTCGGGAGCGCTCCGGGGCTGGTTCAGGGGCCGGCCGGCCGCCCCGCGACGGCGGCGGTGAGCCGGCGTTCGAGGTCGACCAGGGCGAGCACTCCGTACGGGGTGCCGTCCGGGCGGACCACCAGGTACTCGCTGGCGGGGGTGCGGCGCAGCGCGGCCAGCAGTTCCTCGCCGCTCAGCTCCAGGCTCAGGCACAGGCCGGGCTCCAGGGCGCGGGCGAGCGGGCCGACCGCGACCCAGGGGCGGCGGTGCTCGGGGACGGCCCGTACCGCGGCCTCCTTGACCAGGGCGGTGGGCTCGCCCCGGCCGTCCACCACCACGACGGCGCCGGCCTCGGCCTCGCGGGCCCGGCGCAGCGCCTCGCCCAGCGGGGTGTCGGCGGCGACCTCGACCGCCCGGCGGGCCAGTTCGCCGACCCGCAGCCCGGGCAGCGCCTCCTTCAGCCGGGCGTTGCGGACGGCGGTGGTGGCACCGTTCCAGATGATCACGGCGAGGACCGCGGAGAGCGCGCCGTCGATCAGGCTGTCGGTCGCCGTGCGGTCCACCCCGCGCGAGGCGGCCACCATCGGCAGGCCGAAGAGCACCGCCAGGGCGAGTGCCCGGCCGACCCAGGCCGCGGCCACCGTCCCGGCCATCGGGCGGCCGGTGATGCCCCAGACCACGGCGCGCAGCATCCGGCCGCCGTCCAGCGGCAGTCCGGGCAGCAGGTTGAAGGCGGCCACCACCAGGTTGCTCACCATCAGCCCCGCCAGCAGCACGCTGGGTACCGTCCCCGGCTCGACCGCGAACAGGGCGAGGTAGAACACCCCGCCGAGCGCCAGCGAGAGCAGCGGTCCGACGAAGGCCAGCCAGAACTCCCGGGCCGGGGTCTCGGCCTCCTTCTCGATCTCCGAGACACCGCCGAAGAACTGGAGCTGGATGCGGCGGACACCGAGCCGGTAGCGCAGGGCGACCAGGGTGTGCGCCAGCTCGTGGACCAGGACCGATCCGTAGAAGGCGATCGCGAAGGACAGCGACACCAGGTAGCGGGCGCGGCCCAGTTCGGGCAGGACGGTGGCGAGCTGGCTGCCGAAGACCCAGGTGATCAGCGCGGCGATGACGAACCAGGACGGTGTGACGTAGATCGGCACGCCGAAGGGACGCCCCATCAGGATCCCTCCGGGCCGCCCGGGGCCGCCGGGCGTCTTGCTCCCGTCGGTCGGTGGCTGTTCGGAGGTCTGCTGCCCCCTGATGTCACTCACCGTGGCCCCTTCGCTAGGTCCGTACGTCCCCCACTGTGTGCCCACGCTACGTGATCTCCGGCGGCAATCCCCGTGCGCCCCTCGCTATCCACGTCATACCCCGCCGCCGCCTCTCCTGCGCACCCGCGGACCCGGGATTGCGCCGACCCGGCGTCGCCGGGGGCGTTCGCACACTCCCAGGGTCGCACCGTCCCCGAGCGCGGGCGGGCGTGCCGACGGCGGCCGGGGACCCCGGTGTCAGCGGCTTGGCAGCGGGATGTGAGCGCGGGGCAATAGGGTCGGGGGCATGCACCAGACCGACAGCACTCAGCTCACCGCGCCCGGCGTACCCCGGCAGGCCGTGGCGCCGACGGGGCTGTCCCCGTCCCGGGCGGGCGATTTCATGACCTGCCCGCTGCTCTACCGGCTGCGGGTGATCGACCGGCTGCCCGAGCCGCCGAGTGCGGCGGCGACCCGTGGCACGGTGGTGCACGCGGTGCTGGAGCGCCTCTTCGACCACCCGCCGGCCGAGCGGACCCCGGACCGGGCGCTGGGCCTGCTGCGGCCGCAGTGGCAGCGCCTGCTGTCCGAGCGGCCGGAGCTCGCCGGACTCTTCCCGGACGACGAGGACGGCGCCGCGGTGGCCCGCTGGCTGGGCGACGCGGAGAAGCTGCTGGCCCGGTGGTTCCGGCTGGAGGACCCGACCCGGCTGCACCCCGCGGAGCGCGAGCTGTACGTGGAGACGGTGCTGGGGTCGGGCCTGCTGCTGCGCGGCTACATCGACCGGGTCGACGTGGCGCCGACCGGCGAGGTCCGGCTGGTCGACTACAAGACCGGGCGGGCGCCCTCGCGGGACTTCGAGGGCAAGGCCATGTTCCAGATGAAGTTCTACGCCCTGGTGGTGTGGCGCTGGAAGGGCGTCATCCCCAGGCGGCTCCAGCTGGTGTACCTGGGCGGCGGGGGCGACGTGGTCACGTACGACCCGGACGAGGCCGATCTGCTGGCGGTGGAGCGGAAGTTGGAGGCGCTGTGGGAGGCGATCTCCGGCGCGGTGGCCACCGGCCGCTTCCCGGCCACCCGAAATCGGCTGTGCGACTGGTGCGACCATCAGGCAAGCTGCCCTGAGTTCGGGGGCACTCCCCCGCCGTACCCGCTGCCGATCCTGGCGGGCCCCGGGAGCGGGCCCGCGGACCTCGCCGCACCGGCGGGAGTGACCGAGCTCAAGAGCGACGAAAGCAACAAGGAGTCGTAGGTGACGATCCGAGTGCTGCTGGTGGACGACCAGCCACTGCTGCGCACCGGTTTCCGGATGATTCTGGAGGCCGAGTCCGACCTGGTGGTGGTCGGCGAGGCAGGGGACGGTCAGCAGGCGCTGGAGCAGGTACGGGCGCTCCAGCCCGACGTGGTGCTGATGGATATCCGGATGCCCCGGATGGACGGTGTGGAGGCCACCCGCAGGATCGCCGGTCCCGGCCGGGACGGCCCGGTCAAGGTGCTGGTGCTGACCACCTTCGACCTGGACGAGTACGTGGTCGAGGCGCTGCGCGCGGGCGCCAGCGGCTTCCTGCTGAAGGACGTCCCGGCGGAGGAGCTGGTGCAGGCGATCCGGGTGGTCGCGGACGGCGCCGCGATGCTGGCCCCGAGCATCACCCGCCGGCTGCTGGACATGTACGCCACCAGGCTGCCGTCCGGCGACGAGGCGCCGCCGCAGGCGCTGACGGCGCTGACCGAGCGCGAGGTGGAGGTGCTCAGGCTGGTCGCCCGGGGGCTGTCCAACGCGGAGATCGCCGGCGAGCTGTTCGTCAGTGAGACCACCGTGAAGACCCACGTCGGCCATGTGCTCACCAAGCTCCAGCTGCGCGACCGGGTCCAGGCGGCGGTGTACGCGTACGAGAGCGGCCTGGTCCGGCCCGGCGCTCTCTGACCCCGACGGCGAAGGGCGGCCCCTCCTGCGAGGAGGGACCGCCCTTCGCCGTCACGGTGTGGGCTCACCGCGCCGCCGGCTCACTTCTTGCTGCGGCCGACCTCCCAGAAGCGGAAGACGCCCGTGGTGTCGACGGTGTTCTCGACCCCGGTGATGCCCTCGCGCGCCACGTAGAACGACTTGAACTGGAACAGCGGGACGATCGGCGCCGCCTCCGCGATCGTGTTCTGGATCTGCGTGTAGTCGCCGCCCGCCGTCCGGTCGGTCTGCTTGATGGCGTCCGGCACCAGCTGGTGCGAGATCCGCGGGTCGTCCCAGCCGGTGTGGAAGGCGCCGCCGTCCACCGCGATCGGGCTGATGAAGTCGTCCGGGTCGGGGTAGTCGGCGGTCCAGGTGGCGATGTACGCCTGGTAGGCGCCGGACTTCCAGCCCTCCTTGTACTTCGTCCAGTCCGACTCCAGCCGGAGGTCGACCTGGAACAGCCCGCTCTCCTCCAGCTCCTTCTTGATCCCGTCGACCTCGGCGTTGCCCGCCATGCCCCGGGACCAGGCGATGCTCAGCTTGACCGGCGTCTGGACCTTGGCGTCAGAGAGGATCTTCTTCGCCTTGGCCACGTTCGGGTCGCCGTACCTGTCGAAGAAGGCGGTGTTGTGGCCGGTGATCCCGGCCGGGATCAGCGAGTAGAGCGGCTGGACGGTCTGCGCGTACGCGTCGCGGGCCAGCGCCTTGCGGTCCACCAGCTGCGCCACCGCCTGCCGGACGGCCTGGTTGCCGCCGGTCGCGTCCTTGGTGTTGAACATCAGCAGGCGGGTCTGGGCGCTGTCGCCCTCGTTCACCTTGAAGTCGGTCTTGCCGGCCAGCTGGTTCTGCTTGAGCTCGGCGGCGCTGGCCGGAGGGAGGCTGTTGTCGTCGGCGATGTCGATCTGACCCTTGTCCAGCGCCTCCTTGACCTCTTCGGGCTTCTCGAAGTACCGGACCGTGAACTTGTCGTTCTGCAGCTTGAACTGACCGCCGTACTGGCTGTTCGCGGAGAGGGTGATCTTGCCGGGAGCGTGCGTGTCGCTGTCCGGCATCGCCTCGACCGAGTCGATCTTGTAAGGACCGGAGCCGACCAGCTGGTCGTTGGCCAGCAGCTTGTCGGCGGGGAACACCTGGTGGTCCACGATCGACCCGGCCGCGGTGGCCAGCTTGGCCGGGAGCACCGCGTCCGGGGCGTTGAGGTGGAAGACCACCTGGGAGTCGCCCTTGGCCTCCACCGACTTGACGGTGGACAGCAGCGAGGCGGGGCCGCTCGGATCCTTGATCTTCAGCAGCCGCTGCACCGAGAACACCACGTCCTCGCTGGTCAGCGGGTGCCCGTTGGAGAACTTCAGCCCGTCGCGCAGGGTGCACTGGTACGTCATCGCGTCCGTGCCGGCGAAGTCGCAGGACTTCGCGGCGTCCGGCTGCGGCGTGGTGGCCCCGCTGGGGAACTTGAGCAGTGACTGGAAGACGTTGTTGAGCACCAGCCATGAGCCCGCGTCGAACGAACCGGCCGGGTCGAGCACGCTGGTGACGTTGACCGTGCCCAGGGTGATCGGGCCGTTGTTCCCGGAGCCGCCCGTGACGGCCTTGGTGGCGGAGGCGCAGCCGGCTGCCGTGGTGGCGACCAGCGCCGCGCAGCCGAGCACGGCCAGTCTGTTGGCTGAGGTCATGCGGATACGTTCCTTCTCCTGCGGGCCGGCCCGTGGGTGCCGGTGGCTGCCGCCCGGCGCTCCGGGGGTGGCGAGCGCCTGCGGGGTCCGTACGACTGCACTGTCAGGGCGCCGGCGGGATCACCCGTCGGCGGCGGTGGTGCGGTTGGGGAGTTCCGGAGCAGCTTTCGTGGGGGGACACTGATCGAGATGTAGCGTGCCACATCGAACATGGCCGGAATTCACCCGCGACCCGGCCCTGCGGGCACGGGCGGGCGGCCGCCGCCGATCGGCCGACGAGTTGTCAGCCAATGCCCGATTTCTACACCGCTGTCGGGAGATCAATCTCACACCCGGGGCAGGTGTGGACCCCTCTCACGTTACTGACGGACCGTCAGTTTCGAAGTCTCAGACCCGGGCGGCGACCACCGAGCGCAGCAGTTCCAGATCGACCTGCTCCAGCGAGCTCAGCACCGTACGCCCCGGGCCCGGCTCGATCGGCGCGACCGAGGGCACCGCGATGACCGGGCAGCCCGCCGCCCGCCCGGCCTGGACACCCAGCGGTGCGTCCTCGACCACCACGCAGCGGCCGGGCTCGGCACCGAAGCGGGCTACGGCGGCCAGGTAGGGGTCGGGGTGCGGCTTGGTCCTGGCGACCTCGTCGCCGGCGATCGAGAAGGCGAAGTGGTGGGCGCCCAGGCTCTGCAGCACGATGTCGATGATGTGCCGGTGCGAGGCGGAGACCAGGGCCGCCGGAACACCGTGCGCGTTCAGGGTGTTGAGCAGCCGCTCGGCGCCGGGCATCAGCGGGACACCGCCCGCCAGCAGGTCCACGAAGCGCTGGTTGATCAGCACCGTGAGGTCGGCGGGGGCCAGGTCCACACCCGTCCGCTCGAGCAGGTAGGCGATCACCCGGCTCATCGGGCCGCCGACCACCTGGGCCCGGTCCGCGTCGGTGAGCTCGTGGCCCAGCTCGGCGAAGAGCGAGAACTCCGCCTGCCACCAGAAGTCCTCGGTGTCCACCAGCGTCCCGTCCATGTCCAGCAGCACCGCCTGGAGGCCCTGACCGTCCGTGTGGTCGAGTCCCGTGGTGGCGGTCGAGATGGTGGTCATGGCGGGAGGTCCTTCCGTCCAGGAAGCCTGGGAATGGCACAGGCCGACCCGCTGGTGAGCGGACCGGCCCGTCAGGGTGATCCAGGATACGCTCCGTTCGCCGGAATGGGGCGAACGGAGCGCGGCTCCCGGGTTACCGGGCGTTGAAGTACTTGGCCTCGGGGTGGTGGATCACGATCGCGTCGGTGGACTGCTCCGGGTGGAGCTGGAACTCCTCCGAGAGGACCACCCCGATGCGCTCGGGGCGCAGCAGGTCGGCGATCTTGGCGCGGTCCTCCAGTTCCGGGCAGGCGCCGTAGCCGAGGGAGAAGCGGGCGCCCCGGTACTTGAGGGCGAACATGTCCTTGACGTCCTGGGGGTCCTCGTCGCCGAAGCCGAGCTCGTAGCGGACCCGGGCGTGCCAGAACTCGGCCAGCGCCTCGGCGAGTTGGACCGAGAGGCCGTGCAGCTCCAGGTAGTCCCGGTAGGCGTTGGCGGCGAACAGCTCGTTCGCGGCCTCGGAGATCCGGTTGCCCATGGTGACCACCTGCAGGCCCACCACGTCCTTCTCGCCGGACTCCTCCGGGCGGAAGAAGTCCGCCAGGCACAGCCGGCGGCCGCGCCGCTGGCGCGGGAAGGTGAAGCGGGTCCGCTCCGAGCCGTCCTCGTGGTAGACGACCAGGTCGTCGCCCTTGGAGGCGGCCGGGAAGTAGCCGTAGACCACAGCCGGCTCCAGCCAGCCCTCGGTCTGCAGCCGGTCCAGCCACATCCGCAGCCGGGGACGGCCCTCGCTCTCCACCAGCTCCTCGTACGTGGGGCCGTCGCCGCTGCGGGAGGCCTTCAGGCCCCACTGCCCCTTGAACAGCGCGTCCTCGTCCAGCCAGGAGGCGTAGTCGGCGAACGGGATGCCCTTGACGATCCGGTCCCCCCAGAACGGCGGGGTCGGCACCCGGTTGTCGATCACCACGTCGGAGCGGATCTGCCCGAAGTTCTCCTCCGGCGCCTCCTCGGTCTCGACCCTGGCGTGCCGGCGCTGCTTGAGCTCGGGCAGCACCGCTCCCGGGACCCCGCGCTTGACCGCGACCAGGGCGTCCATCAGCCTGAGGCCCTCGAAGGCGTCGCGGGCGTAGCGGACTTCGCCCTGGTAGATGGCGTGGAGGTCCTGCTCGACGTAGGCGCGGGTGAGGGCCGCGCCGCCGAGGATGACGGGGAAGTCGGCGGCCAGTCCGCGCTGGTTGAGCTCCTCCAGGTTCTCCTTCATGATCACGGTGGACTTCACCAGCAGACCGGACATGCCGATCACGTCCGCGTTGTGCTCACGGGCCGCGTCCACGATCGCCGCGACGGGCTGCTTGATGCCCAGGTTCACCACGTTGTAGCCGTTGTTGGACAGGATGATGTCCACCAGGTTCTTGCCGATGTCATGGACGTCGCCCTTGACCGTGGCCAGCACGATCGTGCCCTTGCCCTCGGAGTCCGACTTCTCCATGTGCGGTTCCAGGTGGGCCACCGCGGTCTTCATCACCTCGGCCGACTGCAGCACGAACGGCAGCTGCATCTGCCCCGAACCGAACAGCTCACCGACCACCTTCATCCCCGACAGCAGCGTGTCGTTGATGATCTCCAGCGCCGGACGCGAGGCCAGCGCCTCGTCCAAGTCCCCTTCCAGACCGCCCCGTTCACCGTCGACGATCCGCCGCTGCAGACGCTCCTCCAGCGGAAGCGCCGCCAGCTCCTCCGCCTTGGACGCCTTCAGCGACGCCGACGACACACCCTCGAACAGCTGCAGCAGCCGCTGCAGCGGGTCATAACCCTCCCGCCGCCGGTCATGGACCAGGTCCAGCGCCACCTCGCGCTGCTCCTCGGGAATCCGCGCGACCGGCAGGATCTTCGAGGCGTGCACGATCGCCGAGTCCAGCCCCGCCTCCACGCACTCGTGCAGGAACACCGAGTTCAGCACCTGCCGCGCCGCCGGCGACAGGCCGAAGGAGATGTTGGAGAGCCCCAGCGTCGTCTGCACCCGGGGACGGCGCCGCTTCAGCTCGCGGATCGCCTCGATCGTCTCGATCCCGTCCCGCCGCGACTCCTCCTGCCCCGTCCCCAGCGTGAACGTCAGGCAGTCCACCAGGATCGACCCCTCGTCGATCCCGTACTCGTCGGTCAGCTGCGCGATCAGCCGTTCCGCGACCGCGACCTTCTTCTCCGCCGTCCGTGCCTGGCCCTCCTCGTCGATCGTCAGCGCGATCAACCCGGCGCCGTGCTCCCGTGCCAGCGAAGCGATCCGCCCGAACCGGGTCTCGGGGCCGTCCCCGTCCTCGTAGTTCACCGAGTTCAGCACCGCACGGCCGCCCAGTGCCTCCAGACCCGCCCGCAGCACATCGGGCTCGGTCGAGTCCAGCACGATCGGCAGCGTCGAGGCGGTGGCCAGCCGCGAAGCGATCTCCCGCATGTCCGCCACACCGTCACGGCCGACGAAGTCCACGCACAGGTCCAGCAGGTGCGAACCGTCCCGGATCTGCTCCCGGGCGATCTCCACACACGCCTGCCAGTCCCCCGCCAGCATCGACTCACGGAACTTCTTCGACCCGTTCGCGTTCGTCCGCTCGCCGATCGCCAGGTACGAGGTCTCCTGGCGGAACGGCACCGACTGGTACAGCGACGCGGCCGCCGGCTCCGGTCGGGGATCACGCGAGACCACCGGGCGGCCCTGCACCCGCTCCACCACCGCCCGCAGGTGCTCCGGCGTCGTCCCGCAGCACCCGCCCACCAGCGACAGCCCGTACTCCCGGGTGAACGTGTCATGCGCCTCGGCCAGCTCGGCGGGCGACAGCGGATAGTGCGCACCGTCCCGGCCCAGCACCGGCAGACCCGCGTTCGGCATGCACGACAGGCCGACCCGCGCGTTCTTGGCCAGGTAGCGCAGGTGCTCGCTCATCTCCGCCGGACCGGTGGCGCAGTTCAGCCCGATGTAGTCCACACCCAGCGGCTCCAGCGCCGTCAGCGCCGCCCCGATCTCCGAACCGAGCAGCATCGTGCCGGTGGTCTCCACGGTGACCTGGACCAGCACCGGCAGATCCACACCCGCGTCCGCCAGCGCCCGCTTGCAGCCCAGGACCGCCGCCTTGGTCTGCAGCAGATCCTGGCTGGTCTCCACCAGCAGCGCGTCCGCACCGCCGGCGATCAGACCCGCCGCGTTCTGCCGGAACCCCTCCCGCAGCACCTCGTAGGGCGCGTGCCCCAGGGTCGGCAGCTTCGTCCCCGGCCCGATCGAGCCCAGCACCCAACGGGTACGGCCGTCCTCATGGGCATCGGCCGCCTCACGGGCGATCCGCGCACCCGCCTGCGACAGCTCGAAGATCCGCTCCGGGATCCCGTACTCGCCCAGCGCCGCGTGGTTCGCCCCGAAGGTGTTGGTCTCCACACAGTCCACACCCACCGCGAAGTACGCGTCGTGCACCGAGCGCACGATGTCCGGCCGGGTCAGATTCAGGATCTCGTTGCAGCCCTCCAGCTGCTGAAAGTCCTCCAGCGTCGGATCCTGCGCCTGCAACATCGTGCCCATGGCCCCGTCCGCGACCACCACACGGGTCGCGAGGGCTTCACGCAAGGCGTTCGCGCGGTCCTGCTGAACGGATGAGGGGACGACTGTGGCCATGGGGCTGCTCCCTGTGTGCGACGGCTGTCGGCTATGCGTCCCCTCCTCTGTGTGAGGACGCACGTCGCCAGATTATCCGGACACCTGCCCGCGCACAGAACCCATTCCGCATGCTGAGCGTCCCTCTGGACCGAGGGGGGCTGATCGATGGAGACGACGAAGAACCGCTGTGGCACCCGGCGGCACAGGTGGCGCGGCTGGCCACGGAGGCGAAAGGCCCTGGTGGCGGGCGCACTCGGGCTGGCCCTCCTGCTGCCACCGGCCTCGGCGGCCGCCGCGCTGCGCCTGCGGTACGCGGGGGAGCCGGCGGCCGAAGCCCGCACCCGGGGACATGACGCAGTCTGGCTCGGCCACGCCTGGGTGGACGGCCGGAAGGGGGACGCCGACCTCGCCGGCCTGACCCGGCAGCTCGCCGGCACCGGCATCCGCGACCTGTACGTGCACACCGGCCCGCTGGGCGACGACGGCTCGCTGGACCCCGCCAGGTACCCGAGGGCGGCCTGGCTGGTGGCGGGCGTGCACCGGGCGATGCCCGGCCTGCGGGTGCAGGCCTGGCTGGGAGACGTGGTGGCCCCCGAGGAGGACGGGCTGCATCTGGACCAGGCGGACACCCGGACCCGGATCACCGGCGCCTCCCGCCAGGTGCTCGACCTCGGCTTCGACGGGGTGCACCTCGACCTGGAACCGGTCCGCTCCGACTCGGCCGGGTTCCTCGCGCTGCTGGAGCAGGTGCACCCGGTGACCGCCGAGCGCCGTGCGCGGCTCTCGGTCGCCGCACCGCAGATCGACCCGCTGCCCGGACTGCACTCGGTGGGCACCGCGCTCGCCGGCCACGGCAAGTGGTGGTCGCAGGCGTACTTCGCGCAGGTCGCCCGGCGGGTGGAGCAGATCGCGGTGATGTCGTACGACACCGGCATGCCGCTGCGGTCGCTGTACGGCGGGTACGTCGCCCAGCAGACCTCGCTGGCACTCGAGGCGACCCCGCCCGGGGTCGACCTGCTGATGGGCCTGCCCGCGTACTGGGACGACAGCTTCGGGCACCGGGGCTCGGCGGAGACGGTGGCCGCGGCGGTGCGGGGCGCCCGGCTGGCGCTGGGCCGCAGCACACGGCAGACCTTCGGCCTGGCGCTGTACGCCGACTTCTCCGCCACCCCCGAGGACTGGGCCGCGTACCGGCACGGCTGGTGCGCGGCCTGACCGCGGTGTGCCGCGTGTCCGGCACGGTGACGCGCGGCCGGACAACCTCTCAACCCGCCGGTCAGGGCTTCCGGTTCGCCGATGTGCGCGGCACCTCCTCCGGTCACTGCGGGTGCGCCGGCGGCGGCCGGGAGCGGGCCGGGCGGATCACGGCACCCGCCCGCCGGGAGTCCTTCCTCGCGACCGCGACCGGCCGGCCGGGGTTTTCTCCCGCCCGTCCCCGCGGCGGCCGCCGGCCGGACCCGCTCCCGGCCGCCTCCGGAGCCGCCCCTGGCGTAACGGGGCAGGCATCAAAGCCCGTAGGCTGGGCAGGTAGGGACCATGGAACGGGCAGTTCCATGCGGAGAAGGTTCAGCAGTCGGCAGCCGGCCGTGGGTTCGCGTGGATGGACAGGCCGTACTGGCAGCGCGGGGCGGTCCGCTGACCGACCGGAGGGAGACACTGGGTGATCGAGCTGGAAGATGTTCCCGAGTTGATCGACCCGGTGATGGTCTGTGCGTTCGAAGGCTGGAACGACGCGGGCGACGCCGCCTCGGCGGCGGTCGGGCACCTGGACGAGACCTGGGGCGGCAAGGTGTTCGCCGCACTGGACGCCGAGGACTACTACGACTTCCAGGTCAACCGGCCCACGATCTGGCTGGACGGCGGGGTGCGCCGCATCACCTGGCCCACCACCCGTCTCTCGGTGGTCCGGGTCACCGAGCCCACCACCCGCGACCTGGTACTGGTCCGGGGTATCGAGCCGAGCATGCGCTGGCGCTCGTACTGCAACGAACTGCTCGGATTCGCCCATGAGTTGGGCGTCGAGCTGGTGGTGATCCTCGGCGCGCTGCTCGGGGACACCCCGCACAGCCGTCCGGTACCGGTCAGCGGGGTCACCTCGGACGCGGCGCTCGCCCGCCGGCTCGACCTGGAGGAGAGCCGGTACGAGGGCCCGACCGGCATCGTCGGCGTGCTCCAGGAGGCCTGTGCGCACGCGGGCGTCCCGGCGGTGACGCTCTGGGCGGCGGTGCCGCACTACGTCGCCCAGCCGCCCAACCCGAAGGCCACCCTGGCGCTGATCAACAAGCTGGAGGACCTCCTCGACCTGCGGATCCCGCCGGGCGAGCTGAGCGAGGACGCCCGCGCCTGGCAGCTCGGGGTGGACCAGCTGGCCGCCGAGGACAGCGAGGTGGCCGAGTACGTCCAGCAGTTGGAAGAGGCACAGGACACCGCGGACCTGCCGGAGGCGTCCGGCGACGCCATCGCCCGGGAGTTCGAGCGCTACCTCCGCCGCCGGGAGAACCTCGGCCCCACCGGCGAGAAGCCGGCCGTGGGCCACGCCACGGCGGAGCGGCCGAGCGAGCCCGAGAGCAAGGAGCCCAAGGAGCCTGAGCAGCCCGAGGGTTCCGAGGAGTCCGACGGGGACACCGAGCCCGGCGCCGACGAGAACGGCGAGGACTGACGGTCCGGACCGCCGAAAAGGGCGAGGGTTCCGTCCGGAGCGACCGCGTGGTCGCTCCGGACGGAACCCTCGCCCTTTTCGGTCTTGAGAGGTGGGGTCTAGAGCGCGACGCCGAGCAGCGCGTCCACCATCCGCGACACCAGACCCGGCGCCCCGGTGTCGGTGCCTCCGGTCTCGGCCTGCCGGGCGGCCCAGCGGTCGACGGCCGCCAGCGCGGCGGGCGCGTCCAGGTCCTCGGCGAGGGCGGTCCGGACCTCGGCGAGCAGCTCCTCGGCCGACGGGCCGTCCGGACGGGAGACCGACGCCCGCCAGCGCGCCAGCCGGTCCACGGCCCCGTCCAGGTCCTCCTTGGTCCACTCCCAGTCACTGCGGTAGTGGTGCGCCAGGAGGGCCAGTCGGATCGCCGCCGGGTCGACGCCGTCGCGGCGCAGCGCGGAGACGAACACCAGGTTGCCGCGGGACTTGGACATCTTGTGCCCGTCCAGGCCGACCATCCCGGCGTGCACGTAGGCGCGGGCGTAGGGGTGGGCGCCGGTGGCGACGTGGGCGTGCGAGGCGCCCATCTCGTGGTGCGGGAAGGAGAGGTCGCTGCCACCGCCCTGGATGTCGAAGGACATCCCGAGGTACTGCAGCGCGATGGCCACGCACTCGATGTGCCAGCCGGGGCGGCCGTGGCCGAGCTCGGTGTCCCAGGCGGGCTCGCCCTCGCGGGCGGCGAGCCAGAGCAGCGGGTCGAGGCGGTGCTTCTTGCCGGGGCGGTCCGGGTCGCCGCCGCGCTCGGCGAAGACCGGGAGCATGGCCTCGCGGTCGAGCCCGGAGACCTCGCCGAAGTGCGGGTCGGACTCGACGGAGAAGTAGATGTCGCCGTCCACGTCGTAGGCGGCGCCGCTCTCCAGCAGCTTCTTGACCAGCGGGACGATCCACGGGATCGACTCGACCGCACCGATGTAGTGGGCCGGGGGGAGCATCCGCAGGGCGGTCATGTCCTCGCGGAACAGGGCGGTCTCGCGCTCGGCGAGCACCGTCCAGTCCATGCCGGTGGCCACGGCCCGCTCCAGCAGCGGGTCGTCGACATCGGTGACGTTCTGGACGTAGAGGACGTCGTGACCGGCGTCCTTCCAAACCCGCTGCACCAGGTCGAACGCCGTGTAGGTGGCGGCGTGTCCCAGGTGGGTGGCGTCATAGGGGGTGATGCCGCAGACGTAGAGCCGGGCGGTGCCGTCCTGCGGCACCACCTCCCGGACTCCGCCGGTGGCGGTGTCGTGGATACGGAGCGGGAGCCCCTGACCAGGCAGGGCGGGAACCTCGGAGGCGGGCCAGGCATGCATGGAACCGACTCTAACCTTGCGATCATTTGAAAGGCTAACCAGTTACCAAGATCGGCCAGAATCAGCTTCCGATCGATCGGACTCGGTCAGAGATGCCGGGGTGCCCCGGTGTGCGGGGACGGCGGAGCGCCCGTCAGGCGGACGGCTTCGCCGGACCCGCGGCGTACCCCGGACCTCCGGCCACCGCCGGACCGGAGGCCTCCGTCAGACCGGAGGCCCCCGTCAGACCGGCGGCCAGGGAATCGACGGCCAGTCAGGAGACGGCAGCGGGTGCCGCGCGCTGCGCCGCAGCCGGGCCACCCGCTCTGCCGCGGCGGCCAGTTCGGCCCTGGTGAGGTGGGGGCGCAGCCTTTCGCCCAGCGAGCCGTCCAGTGCCTCGGCGAGCCGTGCGAGAACGTCGAGCGCCTCCTCGGTCACCGGTTGCTCGGCCCAGCCCCACAGCAGGGTGCGCAGTTTGCCGGGGACCGCGAAGGTGACCCCGTGATCGATCCCGTACAGCCGCCCGTCGGCGGCCGGGATCCAGTGGCCGCCCTTGCGGTCGGCGTTGTTGAGCACCGCGTCCAGGACCGCGAGGCGGCGCAGCCGCTCGTCGTCCCGGTGCACCAGCAGCGCGATCCGGTCGGGACCGACCTCGGCCCTGACGATCGGCAGCCAGCCTGGCTCCGGGCCGTCCGGGTCCTGGAGCGCCAGCAGCTCCTCGGCCGCCGGGTCCGGCTCCACCCAGAGCTGGACCATGCCCGGCCCGTGCGGGCCGTCCCGGAGCACGGTCGGCGGTATCAGCCCCCAGCCGGTGGCCGCCGACACCTCGTACGCGGCGACCTCGCGCCCGGCCAGGGTGCCGTCCGGGAAGTCCCAGAGCGGGCGCTCCCCGGCGACCGGCTTGTAGACGCAGGGGGCGCTCAGCCCGTCCAGGGCCGCGGTGCAGTACAGCACGGCGTTGGAGGCGTCGGTGAGCCGCCCGTGGACGGTGAGGACGCCCTCGCGCAGCAGGCGCAGCGCGGTGCCGGGGTCCGCCGCAAGGGCGGCGCTGCCCGCCGGGTCCGCCTGCGGCACGGACGGCTCGTCCCGCGCCGCCCGGTCGCCCGGCCCGGCCGCGGGCTCCCGCTCGGGCGTCTCGTCCCTCCGCACGGGTGCGGAGTCCGTCGGGGCGGGGTCGGTGTTCAGCGCCGGTAACCGTTCGCGCGCGGGCACAGATGGCCCTCCGGGTCGAGCGGGAGGTTGCAGAACGGGCACGGCTTGCGGCCGGCCGCGACCAGGTCCAGCGCGCGCTTGGCGAAGACCCGGGCCATCGCGCCGGAGATCCGCACCCGGAGCATGTCGGGGCCGTTCTCCTCGTCCTCGAAGAGCCGCTCGTCGGCCTCCTCGTCCTCGCTCTCCTCCTCGACGATCGCCTGGGCCTCGACCACCAGGCACTCCTCCACGCTGTCCCAGGCGAGCGCCATGGTGCCGACCCGGAACTCCTGCTCCAGCGGGAGGTCCAGCGGCGCGGTGTCGATCAGGTCGGCGGGGGCGATGGCGGGGATCGACGCCGAGCCGCCGCTGCGCCGCAGCGCCTCGTCCAGCACCTGGTCGACCCGCTCGGCGAGCGCCATGACCTGGGCCTTCTCCAGCAGCACGCTGGTGATTCGCCCCCGGGTGCTGGCCTGCAGGTAGAACGCCCGCTGGCCGGGCTGGCCGACGGTGCCGGCTACGAACCGCTCGGGCTGGTCGTAGAAGTAGACCTGACGAGGCACTCTCTCGCTCCGGGTTCACAATGGTTCGGTCAAGGGCTTATGTGCCACCCTACGGCCTGCCGGCCCGCCCCGGTGGGTCAGGTACGGGGCAGTCCGTCAGGTGTCAGCCGGCGTCGGCGCGGGCCGCGCGGGCCCGGTGTCCGGGCTTGTCCCGGTCGGTCCCGGTTCGCCGCCCCGGGTCTCCGTCGCGGTTCTCGGGCACCCGTTCTCGGACACCGGTTCCCCGTCGCGGTTCGCCGTCCGGGTTCAGCCGGTACCGGTGTCGCCGCCGACCACCGCGTCGCCGCTGGGGGCGTGCTCGGCGCGGCGCGGGGCGAGGGAGGCGAGGGTGCCGGTGTCGCCGACCCGGAGCACGAAGGGGCGCTGCGGGGTGTACCGGATCGCGGTGACCGAACAGGGCTCGACCGAGATCCGCTGGAAGTGGTCCAGGTGCAGGCCCAGCGCGTCCGCCAGCACCGCCTTGATCACGTCGCCGTGCGAACAGGCCACCCAGACCGCCTCGGGGCCGTGCTCGGCCGCGATCTTCTCGTCCCACTCGCGGACGGCGGTCACGGTGCGGTGGCTGAGCTCGCGCAGCGACTCCCCGCCGGGAAAGGCCGCGGCGGCCGCGTGGTCCTGCACGGTGCGCCAGAGCGGCTCCTTGGCCAGCTCGGCGAGCGGACGGCCGGTCCAGTCGCCGTAGTGGCACTCGCCCAGCCGCTCGTCCAGCGCGGCCTGCCCGAGCTCGGGCCGGGCCGCCAGCAGCGGCTCCAGGGTCTGGCGGCAGCGCTCCAGCGGGCTGCTCACCGCCTGGACCAGCGGAATGCCCGCCAGCCGTCCGGCCAGCGCCTCGGCCTGGGTCCGTCCGGTGTCGTCCAGCTCCACACCCGGGGTCCAACCGGCGAGAATCCCGGCGGTGTTGGCGGTGGAACGGCCGTGGCGGACGAGCAGCAGTGTGGGCATGGGGCCCAGCCTACGACCTCGGGCCGGGGACCGGACCCGTCCGGCCCCCGGCTACCGGCTTGGCAGCGGGGCGGGGCGGACCCCCTCGGGAGCCGCCCGGCCCCCGGGAGTCGCCCGACCGACCGCGTACACGCTGTGGAGGGCACCGCCGCCGAAGCCTTCTCCGGACGATCCGCCCTGCCGCGCCCGGGAGTTCGGGGACGGCCCACCGGGCCCGGCCGCCTTCCGACTCACGCGGGCGGCCGGTCCGCCCGGCTCGCCCCGTACTCCCGAACTCTCAGGCCAGGCCGGCCAGTTCGAGCGCCTCGACGCCGGCGCGGAGTGCGGCGATCCGCTCGTCCAGGGTGAACCCGGCGGGCGCCAGCGTCAGCGTGGTGACCCCGGCGTCGGCGTACGCCTGCATCCGGTCGGCGATCCGGGCCGTGGAGCCCAGCAGCGAGGTGGCGTCGATCAGCTCGTGCGGGACCGCGGCGGCGGCACCCGCGTAGTCCTTGGCGAGGTAGCGTTCCTGGATCTCGTCGGCGGCCTGCTCGTAACCCATCCGCCGGGTGAGCTGGTTGTAGAAGTTCTTGTCCTTGCTGCCCATGCCGCCGATGTAGAGCGCGGCGTAGGAGCGCTGCGAGTCGGCGGCGGCCTTGACGTCCTCGCCGAGCGAGATGGCCACGGTCGGGCAGAGGTCGAACCCGTCCAGGGTCTGGCCGGCCTTGGCGCGCCCGGCCCTGAGCGGCTCGACGGAGAGCGCGGCGTGCTCGGGCGAGAAGAAGATGCCGAGCCAGCCGTCGGCGATCTCGCCGGTCTGCTCCAGGTTCTTGGGGCCGATCGCGGCGATGTACAGCGGGATGTGCTCACGCACCGGGTGCACCGTCAGCTTGATCGGCTTGCCGGGCCCGCCGGGCAGCGGCAGCGTCCAGTTGGCGCCCTGGTGCACCAGCCGCTCGCGGGACATCGCCTTGCGGATGATCTCCACGTACTCCCGGGTGCGGGCCAGCGGCTTGTCGAACTTGACGCCGTACCAGCCCTCGGAGACCTGCGGGCCCGAGACGCCGAGGCCGAGCCGGAAGCGCCCGCCGGAGAGGGTGTCCAGGGTGGCGGCGGTCATCGCGGTCATCGCGGGCGTACGGGCCGGGATCTGGAAGATCGCCGAGCCGACGTCGATGCGCTCGGTCTTGGCGGCGACGTAGCTGAGCACGGTGGCCGCGTCCGAGCCGTACGCCTCGGCGGCCCAGCAGACCGAGTAGCCGAGCCGGTCCGCCTCCTGGGCCACCGCGATGTTGTCGGCGTCCATGCCGAGTCCCCAGTAGCCGAGGTTGATGCCCAGTCGCATGGTGCCAAGCCCTTCAGGTCGGTCCGCTCCGGTCGGTCTTCCGCCCGGCCGCGTTCGGTACGGCGGTGCTTCGTACGGTCGCGCCCCTACGCCCGGGCGTCCGGTGTTCCGGGGTGCCCGGGCCGACGGGTACGCGGCCGTGTCGGCCGAGCGTAGCCGGGTGGCCGCAGGTCAGGCTACCGGCCGGTAGGTGTGGGCTGCGTCACGCCTCACCGGCCCCGCTCCTGCGGGTCTGCCGGGCAGCCCGGGACGTGGCCGCTACGCTCAGCCGACGGGGGGATGACCCTTCCCACCTGCGTGTTTATCAGCTGACGGAGGCTGGCCCCGATGGAAAAGCGTCACCTCGGCCGCACCGGTCTGCGGGTGTCCAGACTCGGCCTCGGCACCATGACCTGGGGCCGGGACACCGACGAAGTCGAGGCCGCCGAACTGCTCAAGCTCTTCGTCGACGCGGGCGGCACCCTGGTCGACACCGCCGACGTCTACGCCGACGGCGGCGCCGAGTACCTGATCTCCCGGCTGACCGAGAGCCTCATCCCCCGTTCCGACCTGGTCATCGCCACCAAGGCGGGCAGCACCCCGGACCCCGACCACCGGTTCGACACCTCGCGCGGCCGGATGCTCGCCGCCCTCGACGCCTCGCTGCGCCGCCTGGGCACCGACTACGTCGACCTCTGGCAGGTCCACGCGTACGACCCGGCCACCCCGGACGAGGAGACCCTGCACGCCCTCGACCTGGCCGTCGGCTCCGGCCGCGCCCGCTACGTCGGAGTCGCCAACTTCAGCGGCTGGCAGCTCGCCAAGGCCGCCACCTGGCAGCTCGGCGGGCCCGGACGGGTGCCGCTGGCGAGCACCCAGATGGAGTACTCGCTGCTCCAGCGCGGCATCGAGCGCGAGGTGCTGCCCGCCGCGCTGGACGCCGGGGTCGGCGTGCTCGCCTCCTCGCCGATCGGGCGCGGCGTGCTCACCGGCAAGTACCGGCACGGCGTACCGGCCGAGTCGCGCGGCGCCTCCCCCCAGCTCACCGGCTTCGTCCAGCCCTACCTCGGCGAGCGGTCCCGGCGCATCGTGGACGCCCTGGCCACCGCCGCCGACGGCCTCGCCAGCAGCCCGCTCGCGGTCGCCCTGGCATGGGTCCGGGACCAGCCCGGAGTGGCGAGTGCGCTGGTCGGCGCACGCACCGCCGCCCAGCTGACTGCGGCACTGTCGGTGGAGGCGCTTACGCTTCCGGAGGAGATTCGAGGTGCGCTGGACGATGTCTCGGCGCCGCTACACCGCTACCCCGACCAGGGGTGGACGGAGCTGTGAGGAGCGATTGATGGGCGACGGCGACGTGGAGAACGGCCACGTGGAGAACAGCGCTCCCGGGCACCGTGCGGACACCGTCGCGGCCCTGGCGGAGGCGATCCGCAACATCGGCCGCCAGGGGGCGGCGGCACCCGGCCAGGGCGGTGAGGCGGCCGGCGGTGCCACGGGAGGCGGCGGCGAGCCGGGCGCTCCCGCGCCGACGGCCGGGGCGCCCGTCCCGACCGGGGCTGCGGCCTCGGCCCCGGCCCCCGCTGCGGCCGAGGCCGAGGCCGGGCAGGTGACGGACCGGCAGCGCGTCGACGCACTG
The DNA here is from genome assembly GCF_051374625.1 of Kitasatospora sp. HPM-01-4. Classification (NCBI taxonomy): domain Bacteria; kingdom Bacillati; phylum Actinomycetota; class Actinomycetes; order Kitasatosporales; family Streptomycetaceae; genus Kitasatospora; species Kitasatospora sp. HPM-01-4. The sequence goes on from NZ_JBPQGP010000005.1 coordinate 1,793,883, forward strand.
CGGGCCACCGCCGAGGTACTGGCCGCGGGCGGCGCGCCGGCGGCGCTGGCCGAGGCCGCCGTCGCCGAGTTCGGCGAGGGCGCGGCCCAGGTGCTGCGGGACGACCCCTGGGCGGTGCTCGCGCTGCCCGGCGTCCGGCCCGAGCACGCGGACGGCTTCGCGCGCGGGCTGCTCGGCCCGGCGGCCGGCCCCGGCGACCGGCGCCGCGCGCAGGCGCTGGTTCCCTGGCTGATGGAGCAGGCGGTGCTGCGCGGCCACTCGGCGCTGGAGATCGGTGAAGTGGTCACGGGGCTGGAGAAGTTCGGCCTGCCCGACGCGGCCGCCGCACTCCAGGAGGTCGTGGTGGACGGCCGGGTGATGGCCTTCCAGGACGAGATCCCGGGCAGTCAGCATGCCGCCGCCTCGGACGAGGACGAGCCCCCGACCCGGACCTTGCTGGCCCTGGAGCGCCTCGCCCTGGCCGAGGAGAGCCTCGCCGACGGCCTCGTCCGGATCATGTCCACCTTCGTCCCCGCCGAGGACGGCGAGTCGGACGGCGAGTCGGACGGCGAGTCGGACGGCGAGTCGGACGGCGAGTCGGACGGCGAAGCGCACGCTGCCGAGAACCACGGGGCGGACGGCGACGGAGACGAGGACGAGAGCGCAACGGAGGCCGAGGGGGCGCCGGCTGACGCTTCCACCGTGGACACCGCGGCCACCAAGCCGCAGGACGTCAGGACGGCTCCGCGCACCGTAGGACCGTCCGCCTGGGAGGCCGCCGCCACGGCCGCGCCCAGCTCCTCGGCCACCGCCCTGATCAGGGCCGTCGCCGCCGATCCGCTGGTCCTGCACACGGGCGGCCAGGCCTCCCGTGCCGAACCGGCCGCACTGCTGCACGCGGCGCACCGGCTCGGCCTGCGCACCTGGGCGGCGACCTGGACCGACCAGGGGCGCGACAGCCTCGTCACGCTCCTGCCCGAGGCCGACCGCGGCGCGCCCGCCGATCACTCCGCACCCGCCGATCACTCCGCACCCGCCGATCACACCGCACCCGCCGGACACACCGGAGCCTCCGAGGAGCGCACCGACGCGGCCGGCGCGCATGTGGCCACGCTCGCCGACCTGCTCTCCGGTGCCGCCGGTCCGGGCCGCGCCGAGGACGGTTCGCTCGCCCTGGACGTCCTGGTCGTCCTGGACGCCCAGCTGCTCGACGTCGAGCTGGCGGCCACCCTGCTGGAGGCGCTGGCCGACGGCACCCGGCTGGTGCTCAGTGGCGACCCCGGCCAGCTCTGGTCGGCCGGGCCCGGGCGGTTCTTCGCCGACCTGATCGCCGCAAAGGTCTGCCCGGCGGTGGCCTCCAGGACCCCGGACTTCGGCCCGATCGGCGAGCTGGTCTCGGGCATCGGCATCGGCGAGCTGCAGCCCGTCGAGGCGCCGGAGAAGGAGGTGGTGATCGTCACCGCCAAGGACGGCGCCGAGGCCGTGCACCGGGCGATCCAGCTGCTCACCGACTCGATCCCGCGCGCCCTGGGCATCCCGGTCGAGCAGGTGGTCATGCTGACCCCCGGCCACGGCGGCAGCGCGGGCACCCGGGCGCTGAACGCCGCCGCCAAGGCCCGGCTCAACCCCGGCCCCGGCCGCTTCGGCGGCTTCGACCCCGGCGACCGGGTGGTGTACTCGCCCGCCCCCGGCATCACCCGCCCGGCACGGGTCCTGGACGGCGACGCGTCCGGGCTGCACCTCGAACTGTCCGACGGCGCCCGGCTGACGGTCACCCCCGCCCAGGCCGCGAAACTGCGGCACGGCTGGGCCCTGACGGTCCATCAGGCGGTCGGCCGGCGCTGGCCCGGCGTGGTCACCGTACTGCCGGACGACGCGGCGGCCGGGCTGACCAGGCAGTGGGTCTACACCGCGTTCGGACGTGCGGAGCGGCACCTGTCCGTGGTGCACGCGGCGGGCCAGGCACTCGCGCAGGCCGTCGCCGAGCGGCCGGCCCAGGCGCGCACCACCCGGCTGCGGTCGATCCTGGCCGAGCAGACCGGCCAGGCGTAGCGCTCCCCCGCCCGAAGACACCCGGGCGGCGCCGGAGACCCCGGCGCCGCCCACGGTGGTTCCGCCTGCCGGTCAGACCTCGCCCTCGAAGGGATCGAGGTCGTCGTCGTAGACCTCGCTGACGTCGAAGCGGCAGATCAGCAGCTGCGGATCGGCACCGTCGAAGGGCTCCGGCAGCCACTCCCCCGGGTCGGACGGCTCGGCCGCGGCGACCCAGAGCGTCGAGTCGCCCTCCTCCAGGCCGAACTCCTCGCAGCGGGCGGCGATCTCGTCCGGCTCGTACTCTCCGAAGAGCACGCCGATCGCCGCGTTGACCCCGCCGTCCTTGCCTCCGCCGGGGGTGAGCGTGCTGTCCACCCGCTCGGCCTGGGCACGCAGCCGCTTGGCGTCGGCGATCAGGTAGTCGCGGCGGATCAGCACGCTGATCGCCTCGGGCTGCTCCGGGCCGACGTAGCCGCCGGCGCTCTCGTCCCCGGGGACCTCGAAGGGTGTGACCTCGTCATAGACCTCGTAGAGGATCTGGTCGTAGGCGATGGCCGCCGCTGCGAGCTCCTCATAGGCGGCGACAACGGCGGGATCGTCCGCCGTTGCAGGGGCGGAGACCGCTTGCAGGTGGCGGTCGATGGCTGCCTTGACCGCCTCGGCGGCGGCGCGTACCTCGGCGATGGTGGGCTGCGCGGCATCAGACATGGTGCTGACGCTATATCCCCTGGGTGACAACACGCACAGGGGTTGTCGCCTACACCCGTGAATTCCCGGCAACTTACCCCCAGATGTCCGGTCCGGGTGGTTCTGTGCCCGCACGGAACGACGGCCTCCGGGTTCTCTCCCGACCGTCGTCGGCCCCACCCGGGGGGCTCACCCGCCGTTCGCACGCCGTCCGCCGGCGGCCGGTCCGCGCGTCATCGCATGCCCCCGGCGTCCGCATCGCCGCGGCCGCACCTGGGTAACCCCTTCACGGCAAGGAACCTGATTGACTGTCAGTACTGACCTCGACAGCCTCGCAGGCAGCAGTGCCCGGAGCCGCCCCGCGGGGCCGGTCCGGTTGTCACAGGCAGGTCGTAACCTGGCCTCCAGACGTTCCGCAGGAGGAGAAGTTTTGACCCCACCCAAGCTGGTCCGACAGCCCGAGTACGAGTACCAGTCGCTGCGCATGCCGCGCGGCACCACCCGTAGCGCGGCCCGGCAGCTGCTCACCGACCACGCCGAGTACGGGAACTGGGAGTTGGACCGGCTGCGGCTGTTCCCGGACGGCAGCCGTACGGTGCTGCTGCGCCGCCGGATCATCCGGCAGGTCCGGAGCTGGTGACGGCGGGCTGACGGCCCCGGTGGAGCGGCGGCTGCGGTCCGTCTGATCGCCTCCGGCCGCCCGGGCCGGCCACCGCCCGGGTCGGTCCGCTCGGACTGCGGCCGCTTCGGGCCGGTCGCCGCGCGGGTCAGTCGCCGCTCGATGGGGCCCGCCCGGGTCCCGGATCGCCCTGCCCCCGACGCCCGGGCTTCCGCCACCCGCCCCGGACAACGCGCGCGCCCGCAGTCGTGAACCGTACGACTGCGGGCGCTTGGGTGGCACTCGGACCGGTCAACCGGCCCCGAGGCCGGCCGGGCACAGGCCCCGGGCGGGGTTCAGCGAGCCCCGGCCCGGGTCACCGGGATCCGGCGCGGGCGCGACGGTAGAGCACGCCGCCACCGATCAGCAGTGCCGCTCCGGTCGGGGCGATCAGCTCCAGCCCGGACGCACCGGTGTAGGCCAGCTGGGAGCCGACCGGCGCCTGCCGGGGCGTCTGCGGCGTGCCCTGGGCGGGCAGCACCTTCGGCGGGGTCTGGGCGCCACTCGTGCCGGGGCTGGCCGGCGGGGTGCTGACCGGCGGTGCGCTGCGCGGCGGGACGTGCGAACCGGTGTCCCCCGGCGGGCAGTCGTCACCGGGCTGCGAGTTGCTCGGCGGGGTGACCTCGGCCGGGCCGTGGTTGCCGCAGTCGTTGCCGTACGCCGGGTTTCCGACGCCGACCACGTTGACGGAGTTCCCGCAGGCGTTCACCGGGATGGTGATCGGTGCCTGCGCGTTGATGCCGGAGATGACTCCGGGCGAGTTGGCCGCACCGCCCACGGAGGAGGCCCCGGAACCCGCGTGCACCGGGCCGCCGGGCCTGCCGTGGTCGCCCGGGCCGTCGGAGTCGTCGTCCTGACCGGCCGGGCTGTGCTCACCGGGCGCGATCTGCCCGTCGTGTCCGCCGGATGTTCCGTGCCCGCCGTGTGCGCCGTGCGACACGTTCCCGCAGTTGTTCCCCATCGCCGGATTGAGCAGACCGACCACGTTGACCGTGTTGCCGCAGGCGTTGAGGGGTACGTCCACGGGCACCTGCACGCTGTTTCCGGAGCCCACCCCGGGCGAGTTGGCCGCACCGCCGTGGGCTTCGGCACTTGCGTACGCGTAGCCCGCGGTGGAGGCCAGCACACTGCCGGTGGCTACGGCAGTGAGGATTCCTCTCTTGGCGACCTGTCGCATGTACTCCCCTGACTTGTGATTGTCGGAATTCCTAACGAAGCGACTGCCCGTCCACGGGATAACGAGAGGCAGCCGCGAAGGTTGAGCCGAACGGGAACCGTTCACTCAATCGCGTGGCAAGGGATTGCATGCTGACCCGCAGTCCGGATAGGCAGGAAAACATCCCCGGGCGGAGCCATCCGCCGCCCGGGGACGCAGGGATCAGTGGACCGGCACAGCCACTACCGTGCCGACGCCGCACCGCCCTGTGAGAGCTGCCGCAGCAGAGTGCGGCACGCCGCTCAGTGGTTCAGGCAGGCGTTGCCGAAGGCCGGGTTCAGCAGACCGACCACGCTGATGGTGTTGCCGCACACGTTGACCGGCACGTGCACCGGAACCTGGACGTTGTTGCCCGACAGCACACCCGGGGAGTTGACCGCCGCGCCGTGGGCCAGAGCGCCGTCGTGGGCGGAGGCGACACCGGCACCCGCGAGCGCCAGACCACCCGCGGCGGCGACAACGGCAACGATCTTCTTGACCTTCATGGTTCCTCCTGGCCGGCCCCGGGTCGTCCCCCGGGGCGGCTGATGTCGATTCGTCATTCCACAGCGCGTTTCCGAGCTGCCATATGGGTGAACGACGATGCGGCAAACGGGGTACGGAGGCGCCTGCCCATTCACTCGCAGCGGTGATATCTCGCACAGGTAATCGACCAGCTGTTTCGGGATTTATCGTTTCTGCAGAGCCCTCGACGGCAGGCCTCAAGTCATTCGCTCCGACAATGCGCGAAGACCGCCCGGCGACGCTTCGGCGACGCCGCCCGTCACTCCGGGACACCCCGCGCCCGGCACTCCCGGCGGACACGCTCCGGACATGCGGATGGCCCGCCCCGTACTCCCGGGGGCGGGCCATCCGTCAGACGCTGTCGCCGGCCGCTCAGCAGGCGTCGATGAACCGGTCCAGTACCCGGACACCGAACTTCAGCCCGTCCACCGGCACCCGCTCGTCCACACCGTGGAACATCCCGGCGAAGTCCAGCTCCGGCGGCAGCTGCAGCGGCGCGAACCCGAAGCAGCGGATCCCCAGGTCCTGGAAGGACTTCGCGTCGGTACCGCCGGAGAGGCAGTACGGCACCGCACGGGCGATCGGGTCCTCGGCGCGCAGCGCGGACTGCATCGCCGCGACCAGCGGCCCGTCGAAGTCGGTCTCGATCGCCTTGTCCGAGTGCAGGCTCTCGCGCTTCACACGCGGGCCGAGCACGCTGTCCAGCTCGGCCAGGAACTCCTCCTCGAAGCCGGGCAGGAAGCGCCCGTCCACGTGCGCGGTGGCCTGGCCCGGGATGACGTTCACCTTGTAGCCGGCACCCAGCATGGTCGGCTGCGCGGTGTTGCGCAGCGTGGTGCCGATCATCTTGGCGATGCCGCCGAGCACCCGGAGCGTCTCGTCCATGTTCTCCGGGTCCAGCTCGACCCCGAGGGCGTCCGACAGCTCGTTCAGGAAGGCCCGCACGGACTTGGTGATCCGCAGCGGGAACTGGTGCCGCCCGAGCCGGGCCACCGCCTCGCACAGCTCGGTGATGGCGTTGTCGTCGTTCTCCATCGAGCCGTGCCCGGCCCGGCCCTCGACCGTGAGCCGCATCCAGTGCATGCCCTTCTCGGCCGTCTCGATCAGGTAGAGCCGGACATCGTTGTTGACCGTGAAGGAGAAGCCGCCGACCTCCCCGATCGCCTCGGTGACGCCCTCGAACAGCTCCGGGTGCTTGTCCACCAGGAAGCGCGCGCCGTAGGTGCCGCCCGCCTCCTCGTCCGCGAGGAAGGCCAGCACGATGTCGCGCGGGGGCTTGCGCCCGGTGCGCAGCCGGTCGCGGATGACCGCCAGGGTCATCGCGTCCATGTCCTTCATGTCCACCGCGCCGCGGCCCCAGACGCAACCGTCCGCGATCTCCCCGGCGAACGGGTCGTACGTCCAGTCGGCGGCGTTGGCCGGCACCACGTCGGTGTGTCCGTGGATCAGCAGCCCGGGCCGGGAACGGTCCTCGCCCTCTATCCGGACCACGGTCGAGGCCCGGCCCTTGGCCGACTCGAAGATCTGCGGCTCCAGACCGAACTCGGCCAGCTGCTCCGCGACGTACTCGGCCGCGCCCCGCTCCCCCGGCCCGGAACCGTCACCGTAGTTACTGGTGTCGATCCTGATCAGGTCACGGCAGATCTCGGCGACCTCCGACTCGGCCGTCCGCTCCGCCTTCGCCTCGCTCATGCGCACTCCTCGTCTCAGACCCGCCTGGCGCATCTCCACGCCTCCCCCGGCCCCACGGCCGCGGCCCTGCGGGCACGCTCCCGTCATCCTCCCTCAGCGACCGCCCCACCCCAAGGGCAATCCCCCGGATCGAAGCCGGTCGGGGCCCGCCACGGACGATTTTGGATCCTCAAGCCGATCTTGCTACAGTTATCCATGTCAGCGCGGCACGGAAACGAAAACCGCAAAGACAGACACCTAGTCCGGGTGGCGGAATGGCAGACGCGCTAGCTTGAGGTGCTAGTGCCCTTTATCGGGCGTGGGGGTTCAAGTCCCCCCTCGGACACCAACGAAGGACCCCAGTTGATCTGGGGTCCTTCTGCTTTCCCGGCACGGTTCGGCCGTCGCGTGACCCACCGCGTGACCAACGGAGCCGGGGGCTCCCGGTCAGACCAGGGCGGACGGGCCGAGTCGGCCCGCTCCGGAGGCGGCCAGGCGCCGCGCCCCGTCCTTACGCGAGTGCCCGTAGCGGGCCATCGTGCAGCCCGGCGAGTGGTGCCGGACGTTCGCCGAGACCTCCACCGGGATCTCTCCTTGCTGTGACGCCAGTCAAGATCAAGTAGGCCCCCTCCCCGAGAGGGGGCCTTTGCCGGCTGAGGGCTACCTCTGGGAGATCACCCCAGAACCAGAGTCCGGGTAACGGTTGCTCCGGTGCTTCCTGTCTGCGAGGGGGTGAGGGTGGTGGTTACCGTGACGGTGTCTCCGGCGTGAAACTCGCCGTCGATTGGCGCCAGGGTGAAAGTCCGGTTGATGTTCCGGCTCGTGCAGGGCTCCAAAGGATTCAGGGTGATCGCGGTGACGGCGCCGGTCGTCCGATCCGTCGCTGAGGTCTCGAAGTTGGCCGACAGGTCGACCGGGTCACAGCTGCAGGCGATGTGCACCTCCACAAGGCCGAGGAGCTTGTTCGCACTGTCGAGCTGCACGACGCCGGCGCCACCCGGTGGGACGAGCGGCAGGTCCAGACCGGCCCCGACCTGGATCGTCCGCCCCCGGTACTACGGCACATCGAGGCGGGTCCGCCGGTCGTCCAATTACCCGTTCGGGGGTGCGCCGGGCTTGTTGGCGGGTCCCTTCGGCCGCTTGTTTGAGCGGTAGGCCGCGAGGGGCGGCCCGCAGTTGCGGGCCGCCCCTCGCGGGTGCCCTGTCCCTTCCGCCGACTGCGGCCGGGTCAGAAGTTCCAGTGGTCGGTGGTCATGCCGAAGCCGGCCGAGTACAGGTACTTCGAGGTCTTCTGCTCCCGGGAGCCACGGATGTGGGTCTCGTACTGACCGGTGGTGTTGTAGTGCGGGATCTGGATGATCTCGTAGGACGGGTACTGGTCGGCGATCATCCCGATGTCATAGTGCTCACCGTCGGTACCGGGTGTCTGGTTGATGGTCACCCGGCCGTCCACCCCCGCGGTCTCACCGACGTAGGGGATCGTGGAGAAGGCGTTGGCGACCTGGTACTGCAGCTCCACGTGCCCAGGCGTGCCGTAGGCCGCCACCTTGTTCTCGGAGAAGGTGTAGTCGCACGAGTGGACGGGGCCGTCGCACTCGTCGTTCGGCCGGAAGTCCATCGGCAGCTGCTTGATCGGCAGGGCGTCCTTGCACACGCCGGGCGGGCAGGTGGGACTGACCGACATACCGACCTGGCCCGACTTGGGATCCCAGAGGAACACCACGCGGTGCGTGGCCGAGACCTGGTCCGACTGACCGTCACGGTCCTTGAACCAGTAGGAGACGTCGTCGCCGCCGGTGATGTAGCCGCGGATCATCAGCAGGTCGCTGTCCGCGCCGCCGCCTCCGGGGGAGAGCACGGCCTGCTTCTCCGCCGCGTTGGGCTTGTTGACCATGAACTCGTTCATGGCCTCGGTGTAGGCCGGATTGACGTACTGGGTCGGCGCCGGCGGTGACGTCGGTCCCGGATCCGGGGTGGAGCCGCAGACGGGCAGGTCCGGGTCCATGCCGGAGTACCCGGTCTTCACGTAGAAGTCGGGGATCCAGAGGTTGTCGTAGGTGTAGTCCCAGATGTTGGAGCCGTAGGCGTTCGGCCCGTTGTCCTGGCACTTGATCGAAACCATGGTGCCGATCGGGTACTTGTCCGGGTAGGCGTGGTTGCCCAGGTCCTTGACCGAGCGGCCGTCCAGCGTGGCGGACACCGGGAAGCTGTTGCCGCCCCGGGGCACGTCGATCGGCGCACCCTCGCCGTCCGCGTCGTGCAGCGGCGACACGACCGCGTAGATCGGCTCCCAGCCGGTGTTGCGCGGGTCGAACGGGCCCTTGCGGGCCACGCCGTCACCCCAGTTGCCCTCGATGGTGGTGATCCGGCCGTCCGAGCCGACCGACTCGACCACGCCGATGTGCACGCTGTCGCTCAGCGAACCGTAGATCACCGCGTCGCCGGGCTTGATCTGGCTGAAGTTGCGCAGCAGGCCCTTGGGCGCGCCCCAGTAGTAGAACTGGTTGGAGCCGCCGTAGTTGGCCCCCCAGACGCCCGCCTGGCGCCAGGCCCAGCTGGCGAAGTACGCGCACCAGGGCTCGCCGCAGTGGTACGGGGTGGCGAAACCGGTGTAGTACGGCTCGCAGTTGTCCCGGTTGTGCTCGGGGTAGACCCCGACCTGGGACTGCAGGGCGGCCACTATCCTGCCGCGAACGCTGCCCGGGTCCGGCACGCTGGGCGCCGGGGTGCCGCTGTCGCCGCCGCAGTTGGGCAGGCCGGGCGCGAAGCCGCTGTAGCCGGTCTTCACGTACTTGTCGGTCACCCAGAGGTTGTCCGAGGTCTTGTCCCACACCGTCGAGCCGTAGGCGTCCGGGCCCGACTCCTGGCAGACGACGGTGACCAGCGATCCCTGCGGGTACTTGTCCGGATACGCGTGGTTGTTCAGGTCCTTGGCGGTGCGGCCGTCCAGCGTGGCGCCGACCGGGAACTGACGGCCGTTCGGCGACGGCGGCTGGCCGCCGTCACCGCACCGGGGCAGCGTGGAGACGAAGCCGTCGCTGCCGGTCTTGATGTAGGCGTCGGTGACCCACAGGCCGTCGGTGGTGTAGTCCCAGATGGTCGAGCCGTAGGCCGACGGGCCGGTGTCCTGGCAGACGATGTCGACCATCGAGCCCTGGGCGTACCGGTCCGGGTACGCGTGGTCGTTCAGGTCCTTGGTGCTGCGGCCGTCCAGGGTCGCCTTGGCCGGGAAGGCGTGGGCGCCGGGCTGCTGGATCGCCGGGGAGTTGTTCTCGTCGCACCGGGGCAGGTTCGGGCTGAACCCGCTGTAGCCGGTCTTGACGTAGTAGTCCACCACCCAGAGGCCGTCGGCCGTGTAGTCCCAGATGTTGGAGCCGTTGTAGGTGACCGGGCCGGTGTCCTGGCAGACGATGTTCACGGTGCTGCCGGCCGCGTAGCGGTCGGGGTTGGAGTGATTGTTCAGGTCCTTGGCGGTGCGGCCGTCCAACGTGGCGGTCACCGGGAAGGTGCCGGCCGCGTGGGCCGCCGGGGCGCTGCTCAGCACGGTGAGCAGCGAGGCGGAGAAGGCGAGCAGGCAGGACTGCGCCACTCGGCGGGTGTAGGTGCGCATGAGTCAGCGGCCGCCAGCCGTCAGTGCCTTGACCGCACGTGGGGCCTTCCGGGCATGGGTCTTCAAGTGTTCTTCCCCTCGGATTCGGTACCGCCCATGCTCGGCGGGCCCGGTCTCGGGCCGGTGCCGCCGGCCCCGGGGCGGCGGGCGGGCGGCGACACCGGAACGAGACCGGCCGGAGTCGGGGTGACGGGAGCGGCGCGGGGGCGGGCGGGCCTCAGGTGCAGCGGGCGGCCGGCGCGGGGACGTCCTGACGGGCCGCCGAGATCCTGGTCTGTTCGGCGAGGGCGAGCTCCTCGCCGTACCGGTCACCGCGGTAGGCGCAGCAGCCGATCAGCAGCATGCTCTCCCACTCGGCCCGGTCCAGTTCGCCGGCGCCGCGCAGGCTGCGCAGCACGCCGATCCGGGCCTCCCGCTCGGCGTGCCAGTCACCGGCACCCTCGGCGGCCGCGCGGTAGTTGCGCAGGGCCTGGCGCGGCCGGCCGAGCCGAAGTTGGAGGCCGGCGACGTTGCGGTGCCCGCCCACCACGAACAGCTCGGGGTGCACCGGCTCGCCGACCGCCATGCTGCGAAGGTGGTACTCGACGGCGGCCGCGGGGTCGCTTCGCTCCAGCAGGGAGCCGAGGGCGCTCAGGGCCCGGGCCTCGGTGTGCGGATCGGCCAGCTCGCGGCTGAGCCGCAGGCCGTCGGTGAGCGTGGTGCGGGCCTCGGCATCCCGACCCAGCCGCTCCAGCATGATCCCCCGGTGGGTCAGGTGCACGGCCAGGCCGCGCGGATCGCCGAGCGGGCGCCAGCGGCGGATGGTCTCGTCCACCACGACCAGCGACTCCTCGAACTCGCCGTTCATGTAGAGCGCGCAGGACAGGTCGGCGTGGGCGTAGGCGTCGGCCACCGGGTCGCCGGTGCCGGCCGCCAGCTGCCGGGCCAGCCGGGTCACGGTGACCAGTTCGCTGAAGGAGCCGCGATCGGCCAGGTAGGCGAAGAGGGCCTGGCTGATGGTCAGCAGCCGGCGCAAGTGGTGCGGAGCGGTGCGGGCCGGCACCCGATCGACCAGGTCCAGCGTCAGGTTCTCCCGCTCGGCGTCCCACCAGGCGCGGGCCTCCTCGGCCGAGGCGAAGGCCGGCCCGCAGGGCACCGGCAGCCGGGCCCGGCGGGGGTCGCCGGGGACCAGCAGGCACCGGGCGGCGGCCACTGCGCGGTCGGCGTACCAGCCCAGCGCCCGGCCGACGGCGGCGGTCCGCTGCTCGGGGGCCTCCTGGTGCCGGGCCAGCTCGCCGGCGAAGTCACGGACCAGGTCGTGCAGGGTGAAGCGGCCCGGCGACCGCTCGGTGAACAGAGCGGCGTCCACCAGCAGGTCGGCGGCGAGCTCGGCCTCGGCCGTGCCGAGGTCCGCCAGGTGCGCGAGGACGGGCAGGCTGTAGGAGGGCAGAGCCAGGGCGCCGGCCCGGCGCAGCAGCAGGGCCGCGTGCCGGCCGGCGGCACGCGGGGAGTCGGCCAGCGACTCGTAGGTCAGGGCCAGCGAGCCGCGCACGCTCAGGTCGTCCAGCTCCAGCTGGTCCAGGCGGCTGTGGCCGAACCGCAGCCGGTCCGCCATCAGCTCCAGCGACCAGGCCGGGCGGGAGGCGAGCCGGGCGCCGATGACCCGCAGGGCCAACGGCAGTCGACCGCAGCGGTGAACGATCCGGGCCGCGGCCCGGGGCTCGGCCGCCACCCGCTCGGGGCCGGCCAGCCGGGCCAGCAGCTCCCGGCCCTCGGCCGCGTCGAGCGGGTCGAGCGTGAGCCGGCGGGCGCCCGCCACGGTCGGTAGCGCGGACCGGCTGGTCAGCAGCACTGCGCAACCCGGGACGGCCTGCAGCAGCGGGCCGACCTGGGCCGCGGACCACACGTCGTCGACGATCAGCAGACGGCGCGAGCCGGCCAGCAGGCGGCGCAGCAGGGCCAGGGCCGCCGCCGGGGAGGTGGGCAGGTCGTACGGGGAGACGCCGAGCGCCTGCAGCAGGTCGGCGACCGGGTCGGTGTGGCGGAGCGTCAGGAAGAGCTGGCCGTCCGGGAAGCAGGCGGACATCTGCTCGCAGACCCGCAGGGCCAGCGCGGTCTTGCCGACGCCGGCCATCCCGCTCAGCACCACCACGGGCGGCGGGCCGTCCGCCGTGCCGAGCAGGACGGACAGCTCGGCGAGCTGAGCCGCGCGGCCGACGAACTGGGCCGGGGCGGCGGGCAGGGTCGGCGCCGCCGGGCGGGCCGGCCCGGCGTGCTGGCGCGGGACGGCGCCGGACGGCGGCTGGGCGTCGCGGGGCGGCTGCGGCGGGGCGTCGCTCTCGCGCAGCAGCTCGTGGTGGAGGGCGAGCAGTTCCGCCCCCGGCTCGACGCCCAGCTCGGCGACCAGTAGCGCGCGGGCCCGGCGGTAGGCGTCCAGCCCCTCGACTCGGCGGCCCGCGCCGTGCAGCGCGCGGATCAGCCGCACCCAGAGCGACTCCCGGTACGGGTGCTCGGCCACGGCGGCCCTCAGCTCGGGCAGCAGCTCCTGGTGACGGCCGAGCCCGGCGTACACGTCGGCCCGGGCCTCGCGCACGTCGAGCAGGCGGGACTCGATCCCCGCGACGAAGGCGGTGACCGTGGGCGAGCACTGCACGTCGGCGAAGGGCGGGCCGGCCGAGAGCTCGACGGCGGCGTCCAGCGCGGTCCGGGCCGCCGCCAACTCGCCCGCGGCGCGGGCCCGCTGGGCGCGCTCGGCGAGCCGGCCCAGCAGGAGCGCGTCCACCTCCTCCTCGCCGACCGCCAGCAGGTAGCCGGGCGAGCGGGTCAGCAGGACGACGCCGGCCTCGTCGCCGAGCAGCGCACGCAGCCGCAGCACGTAAGTCGCCACCACCTTGGCCCCGGTGGCCGGCGGGCGCTCACCCCACAACTCGTCGATGATCCGTTCGGTAGGGACCACCCGGCCCGCTTCGGCGAGCAGCAAGGCGAGCAGCAGGCGCTGCTTCGCCGACGGTACCGGGCACCATCGTCCACCCAGCCGCACCTCCAGCGGGCCGAGCACGCGAAAGTTGATCTTGTCCACGCCGCATGAGAGTACAGCCTATTTACAAGATCCTTACACCCTTTGATCAGCAGATCCTTGGAACTGGGCCTCCATTGACTATGAGCGTGCTTTACCTTCAGGCCGCATCGGCCCTGTGTCCGTGGAGAGCCGCACGATCTCCGGTAGTGGAACGACGGTCGGGCCACCGGCGGTCAGCCCGGAGCCCTTCTCCAGCAGCGGCGCCAGCAGCTCCTCAGCGGTGTCGGGGTAGGTGGTGGACTCCAGCAGCACGGTGGCGCCCGGCCGCAGGTGCGCGGCCGGCGCCTCGCCGGCCGCCTCGATGCAGGAGAGGTCGGGCACTCCCTCTCGCAGCGGCGTCGGCACGGTGATGACCACAACATGCATGACGACTCCCTTAGACCGACCGGCGATAGGGAGCGTGGATCAAGGAGCGGGGCGAGAGCCGAGTCTGGGCGTGCATCGTGAGGAGAGCGCAGCGGCGCTGCGCGCGACGAGGGATGTGCGTCCAGGCGAGAGCTATCGGCACGCGACGCCGCGGGCCCTATTGCCGGTCGGTCTTACTACAATTCCAGTGCTTGAACGGACTGTCGTCTCTGGCCTGGCAAGGAGAAGCGCTGTGCCCCTGGTGTCTGTGGTGATGCCCGTGTACAACTCGGCAGCCACTCTCGGCGCTTCGATCCGGTCAGTGCTCGCGCAGAGCCACAGCGATCTTGAGCTTCTGGTCACCGACGACGGGTCCTCCGATGACTCCATGGATCTGCTCATGGAATTCGCGCGGCAGGACGAGCGCGTGCTGCCGGAACCGGCACCCGGGCGTGGTGGTGCGGCACGGGCACGCAACCTCGCTATCGGACGGGCCCGTGGGGATTACGTCGCCTTTCTTGACAGCGACGACATGTGGCTCCCGGACAAGGTTGAGCGGCAAATCGACTTCGCGGCGACGGCCGATGCGCCGTTGACGTTCACCTCCTACTACAAGGTGGACGCCGCCTACGACGGTGAGGGCGCCGACTTCATCCCGAACGGGCGCGTGGTTCGGGCGCGAGAGTACGTGGACTACCGCGCGATGCTGACCCAGGATCACATCGGCGCCCTGACCGCCATGTATGACCGCACCGTCCTCGGCACGAGGCTGATGCCGGAGATGCACAAGCGACAGGACTACGCCCTGTGGCTGTCCATCATGCGCGACGGCACTCCGGCCCGGGGTCTTCCCGAGCCGCTGGCGGTGTACAGGTCCCACCGCGCGGGATCGCTGTCCTCGAACAAGCTGTCGCTCGTTCCGTACAACTGGGCCCTGTACCGCGAACACGAACGGCTGTCGGTTCCCCGGTCGGCGCAGGCGCTGACCGGGGCTGTGTGGCACTCGCTGCGCAAATCGCGGATCTAGAGTCCTACGCGGCGGCCGGTTCCACGACACCCGCCCCGCGCAGGAACAGCTGAAGCAGCAGGGCGGCGGCGCGACCCGCTCCGGACGCGGGCTCACCCGAACGCGCGTACGTGTCGGCGGGGCGTCGGCGGCCGGGGCTGCTCTCGCTGGAGGACACCGGCACGGGCCTACAGGTCTCCGATCCGCACCGGCAGCACCGGAGCCGGGGCACCCGGGGCCCGGTTTCGCCGAGGGCGGTCAGGTGGTCGTCCTGGTGGCCGGTGTCGGCGAGGTCATACCCGAGGGAGAAGAAGGTACCGTCCGTCCTGGGTCCAGAGCGGTGCAGCGGGCCATGAAGGAGAGCCGGTCGACGAGCCAGGGGAGCACCTGGTCCTGGGGGATCACGCCGTGACCCGCGCCTTCCTGCTCCCGGAGCAGTACCGGTGCCTCCCGGCGGTCTCCGCTGGTGGCGTGCTGCAGTGCTGCGCACAGCTTCCGGGCATGAGCCGGCGGCACCCGGCGGTCGGAGGTGCCGGCCATCACCAGGAATGCCGGATAACGCACGCCGGGCCGGACGTTGTGGTAGGGCGAGTAGGAGCGCAAGGCGGTGAGGTCGGCTTCATCGGCCGGGTCCCCGTACTCGGTCACCCAGGCGGGACCGTCGCCGAGCAGCGTGAATCTCACCATGTCGGTGACCGGATGAACCGCTACGCACGCGCGGAAGAGGTCGGGCCGACGGACAGCTGCGGCGGCGGCCAGCATTCCCCCGTTCGACGCTCCGAACAGGACGAGCTGGTCCGAGGTCGTCCGGCCGGAGGCGACCAGGTGCTCGGCCGCGGCGATGAGATCTTCCACCGAGCGGGGCTTGTTGCGGCCACGGCCGGCGGCGTGCCAGGTGGCCCCTGCCTCGCCCCCGCCGCGCACATGGGCGACCGCGTGGGACCCGCCGGCCAGCAGCCAGGAGAGCGTCTCGGCGCTGAAGGCCCGGTCGGCCGTGATGCCGAATCCGCCGTAGACGCTGAGGATGACGGGGCCCGGGCCGGGGGGACCGTCCTCATTGGTGAGGGTGCTGATGGGGATCTCGGTGCCGTCCGCCGACCGGCAGACCGTTCGCTCGGCACGGATGCGGGCGTTCAGACAGGGGTTGGCGGGCCTGAACCAGTCGCGGGCCCGTGGGGCCGCCGCCTCCCCGGCGGCGGCACCAGGGCCGGCGGGAGGATCGCTCAGATCGAACTCCAGCACGGCCGGCGGCTGAGTGGGGTCGGCGAACGTGATCCACAGCCGGTTGTCCGGCCCGGTCGAGCCCGTCATCGCGGAGACCGTCCCGCCATCGGGGAGTGGGAGAAGCGTCTCGCGCCCGGAGTCCGCGTGGACGACCAGGACTTCGGCGCGCCCGTCGACGGAGCGGCAGACTGCGACCCGGTCGTACAGTGGCGCGAAGGTGCGGATCACCGTACCGCCGCCTCCGGCCGTCAGTTCCCGCCAGGACGCCGGATCGGGGTCGGCCGGGTCGAAGACGCACACCTGGCCCAGGCTCGACCTGAGATGAGTGAAGCAGTAGATCCTTCCGTCGGGGCCGAAGCGGGCAGCGGTGAAGGACTGTCCGGACTTCACCAACAGCTGGGGCTCCGCTCGTTCGGGCGCGGCCGGGTTCACGGGAGCGATCAGCAGGGCATTGCGCGGGTCCGCGCCGTATCTGACGGTCAGTAGGAGCCAGGCGCCGTCGGGCGAGACCGCGGGAACGGTGAAGACGGGCCGATCCGTCTCCGCCGGCAGCCACACCTCGGTGTGCCGGCCGGATTCGAAGTCGACGAAGTACAGGCCCTGTTGCTCGCGGCCCGAGCCGGCCCTCGGGTAGTAGAGGCCGTTCGGCGGGCGGTCGACGGATCCACCCCAGGCGACGGAGGGATTCCGGACGTCCTCCGCCACCACGAGGACGACCTCGCCGGACGCCACGTCGAGAACGCGCAGGGGTCCGTGCTCCAGCCCTTCATCGCAGATCTGGAAGGCCAGCCGCGAGCCGTCCGGTGAGACACTCCAGGCCGTGATGCGCGCGCTCGCCGCAGTTCCCCAGTCGGCGGGGTCGACCAGGCGGGACGTGCCCTGCGGTCGCTCCACGTACAGGGAGGGCGAGACCATGCCGGGGGCCTGCTCGGTGAAGAACAGACCGGTATCGCGGGCAGCCGGAACGCCACGGCGGCGAAGGTCGGACAACTCTCGGACGGTGTGCTCGAAGAAGCCGCGGGCCGATGCCGAGTCCAGCCACTGCCGGGCATGGTCCCGCTGGGCCGCGAGCCAGGCGCGGACGGCCTCGGCGTCGCCGTTGTCCGCGCCGCCTCCGACCATCTCAAGGGCCCGGTAGGGATCCGGGATCGCGACGCCGTGCCGGATCTCCTCGTGCGGGCCGCGCAGGAGCGGTGGGTACCCGGCCGAGGGCTGTCGGGGCTGAGTGAGCCGAGCGTTCATGAGGTCTCCAACGTGGCCGCGGACCTGGCGCTCCGTTCGATCACCCGCAGGACGACCGCGGCGACGAGCACGTACCCGATGATCAGGAGGGCCTGCGCGCCGAGCAGCGCCAGAGCGCCAGGTCGGCCGTCGAGGTTTCTGCGCGCGCCTTCGATGCTCAGGGTCATCGGCATCAGATCGGCGAGCAGACGGATCGGCGCGGGGAAGTCGGACACCGGCACGTTGGCCCCGCTGAGCAGGAGGCAGGTGGTGAGCACCAGGCCGGCGAGAAAGTTGATGTCCCGGGCGCGCAGGCCGACGGTGCCGACCAGCAGGCCGAAGGCGCAGGCAGAGCCGGTCGACAGCATCAGCGCACCTAGGAGTCCGGCGAGTTGAGTCGGTGTCAGCCGGAAGTCGGTGGCCAGCCAGCCGGTTCCCAGGGTCACCAGACCAGTGCACAGGCCGACGCAGAAGGCGGGCACCATGCGGCCCGCGAACAGCAGTAGCCGGTTCACCGGCGCGGCCAGGACCATCACCAGCGTGTTGTTCCGGCGCTCCATCGCGACCGCGACCGACATGCTGAACATGCCGCCGATCGCGCAGCTGTAGAGCGCGTTGCCGACCACGTAGAAGGACGGGTCCCGGGCTCCGGCGTAGTGCCCCAGCTGCAGGAAGAAGAGCAGCTCTGCGATCGGCTGGAGGATGACCGTCGGAACGAACATCGCCGGGGTGAGGATGCGGAACCCGCCGCGGTAGGCCAGCCAGCTGTCGATGAAGAAGACGCGAAGTTTGTTCATGTCAGAGCGAGTTTCGCCTTGTCTCGGGCGCGGTTCACCAGGATCCGCAGGAGTACCGTCGCCGCCGCCAGGTAGCAAGCCGTGAGCAGGGCGCACATGAGCAGCGGGGTCGTCGGCGTCGCGGCGCCCACTGCTGCGGCATGCAGGGCGCGGACGCCCCACATCGGTGCTACCAGGTAGGACAGTGGCCGCACCAGTTCGGGGAGACTCGCCACCGGGACCAGGATCCCGCTCAGCAGCGCGATCGGGAACTCGACCGCGTTCGCCAGCGCCTGTGAGGCGGGGTAGAGGAAGAACACCGACCCGATGAGCAGTCCCATCACCCCGAGGGCGATCACGTTGGCGAGGACGCAGAGGACGAAGAGCACCGGATGCTGGACCGCCAGGGGCATCCCGAACAGTGCGTAGCCCCAGGCGAAGGTCGCCAGCATGGAGTACAGGCCCACGGTCGCGGAGGCGATCGTCACCGGCAGGATCACCACGGGCGTGGGCATGGGCGAGGCGACCACACCCTCCAGTAGGCCCATGAACCGGTACCGGGTGATCGCCGCCCCGGACCCGAACAGCGTCGACCCCCACATGCCCAGCAGGCCCGCGCCGAGCGCGATCTCGGTCGGCGTCTGGTGGCCCGGCGCGTGCCGGAAGACGAGGAAGGCGATGGTGGCGAAGAGCATCGGCTGGAAGAGTGCGGTCATCATCTGCAGGCGCGTCGTGCTGAGCTGCTTCAGCTGCAGCCACCAGGCGCTGACCAGGAAACGGGCGACCGCGCGGACCTCGGTCACCTTTCGCCCGCTTCCGGGGCGTCGGCCATCAACCTGAGGTAGGCGTCCTCGAGGGTCGGCTCGCTGACCGTGATCCGGCCGACCGAGAGGCCGGCGAGGATGTCCAGGGTGGCAGCCGTGGCATCGCACCGGGCGTCGGTCTGGATGTACACCACCTGCCCACCGGCCTGTTCGACCAGGTTCACCAGGGCCACCCCGGGGATGGCCCGGATCCGGGCCAGATGGCTCTCGTCCACCCCGTAGGACTCGATCGCGGTGACCTGCCGACCGTCGGTCGCGTACTTCAGGTCGGTGGCGGTGCCCTCGTAGATCTTCCTGCCGTGGTTGATGACCGCGATCCGGTCGCAGAGGGCTTCGGCTTCCTGCATGTAGTGCGTGGTCAGCAGCACGGTGCGGCCGTCTCCCGCCAGCCCGCGGACGAGCTCGCGCAGGTCCCGGCCGGCGACCGGGTCGAGCCCGTTGCTCGGTTCGTCCATGATGACGACCTCGGGATCGTGCAGCAGCCCGCGGGCGATGTGCAAGCGCTGCCGCATTCCCCGGGAGAACGACTCGACGCGATCCCCCGCGCGGTCCGCGAGGCCCACGAGTTCGAGGAGTTCGGGCACCCGGTGACGCCGGGTCCGAGCGTCGAGACCGTAGAGGTCGGCGAAGTACCGCAGGTTCTCGCTGGCCGTCAGCCGCTCGTACAGGCCTCGGTCGCCACCGATGACGACACCGATACGTCGGCTCACCTGTCGCCGCTCGGCGACCACGTCGAGGCCGGCGACCCGGACCTGACCGGACGTCGGCAGCAGGACGGTCATCAGGATCTTGATGGTGGTGGTCTTCCCCGCCCCGTTGGGGCCGAGCAGTCCGAACAGCTCGCCCGGCTCGACCGAGAGTGAGAGGCCGTCCACCGCACGGCGCACCTTGCCCCGGCCAGTGCGGAACTCCCGGACCAGATCTGTGATCTCAATGGCCGGCACGGTTGGCCCCCTCGCCGATGAGCACGCCGGAGTCCAGCAGGCCGGTGTAGTACGCGTCCACGGTGGCTTCCGCGACGCCGAGGAGTCCGGCGACGAAGGAGACCGCTTCGGCGCGTGGGCGGCCGTGGGCGACGCCCCACAGCAGCGCGCCCTGCGGGCTCACCCGCACGGCGCGGCTGTCCTGCCGGTTGAGCAGGACCGGACCGGTCGTCAGGGCCGGGACCACGCTGGGGTCGCGCCTGGGCTGACGGGGCGCCGGATCGACGATGATCGGGTAGGCCCGACCGGTCATCGCATGCACCAGAAGGTCCTGGGCCAGCCAGAACGAGCGGTCGACGGGGGCGGCCGGGTCGTACAGGACCTGCCGGACCGGTTCTCCGAGCTGGTCGCCGACGCTTCGCTCCCAGCGGGCCCAGACCCACTTCGAACCGAAGTAGGCGTCGCCACGCGCCGTCAGAAATGCCTCGGCGGAGGCGAGTAGGGCCTGTCGTCCGAGGTATTGAGCAGAGGCGTGGTCACCGACGGCGAGTGCGCCGTAGGCATCCTCCGCCAGGTTTCCGGTGCTCGACGCCTGCCGGGCGATCACGAGTTTGGCGATGTCCCCCTCGGCGCGGCGGGCGCGGTCGAGCAGCCCGGCCAGGGTGCCGTCGTCGGAGACGATCTCTCCGAGCGAGAAGCGGACCAGGCGGTCCAGGACGGAGGTCTGGGCGAAGCGCAGCTGGGTCATGTCGGACTCGGTGACCGTGAAGTGCTCACAGCGGGCCACTAGGTCCTCGAGAGCCGCTGCACTGACGGATTCGACATCGACCCGGGTCTCGTCGACGAAGATCTGCTCGGTGTGGCCCGGATGGCCGGACACCACGAACAGGTCGACGTCGGAGGAGGGTGTGCCGAGCCCAGCCAGCGGTGACCCTCCCAGGTAGGCCGGAACACCGGGCCACCGCTCCAACACGCTTGCCGTGGCGCTGCGGGCGAGTTCCAGCTGCGCGGGATCTCTGGGCGGGTAGTGCGTGAAGATGGGGTTGCTCCGTTCTTGCGTACACGGGTGGAACAAGGAAGTGCGAGGCGGCCGGAGCCAACCTCGCACTTCTCGTGAATCACTCGATAAAGAGAGTCATCACATCTCGTGCGTGCCGGAGCCGGACTCCAGGACGATCAGCTCGTCACCCATTTAATTCACCCCTCTGCATATCTTGCCGCGCAGGAACAGCTGCGCCTGAATTGCAATCGCCGATGCGGTGCAACAGGCTCGACGCTAGCAGTCGGCCAAGTCGCTTCGAAAGAGTTGATTTCGATAATTTTTCGAGCCGTCCAGGCACCTTCAGAAGGCATGCAAAAGTGGCCGTACGGCTAGTTGAAATGCCGTCGGCCGATCTTTTGCGGAGGTGCGGTGGCTGGGTCAGGTGGCCTTGCGGTGCCGGGATCGCGGGTCGAGCCCGGGCATTCCGTCGCGAGCCAGCCGGTGATTGCGGAAGCGGCTGTCCTCGGTCACCTCAAAGCCCCACCACGAGGGCGGCTCGAAGGCTCTCGCCTCGGCCGTACTCGGGAACTCGACCTCGGCGATCACGAGCCCGTCGTGCACGCCCTCGAATACGTCCAGCTCGACCAGGTGACCACGCTCCCGCAGGCTGTAGCGGGACTTGATGATCCGAGCCCCCTCGGTCAGCGGCCAAAGCGCATGGAAGAGCTCGTCGGTGACGACCTGTTCGACTTCCTGACGGACCAATCCGGATCCGCTCTTGACGGTCAGGTACGAGATCCCAGCCGCATTCCGGATCCGCAGCTCGACGCCGGCCCGGTCGATGGGCAGGTACCCCTGCACGACTCGGACGGGCGCTGCTGGCAGTTGGACGGGGTGAGCGTCCAGCAGGAATCGTCGCTCAATCTCATCGGCGATGACCAAACCCCCCTTGGTTGCCATCCGGCATTCTCCGACCCCGCCGAAGCATAACTGTCGGGAAGCCGCTGGCAACACCCTTCGAAGAGCTTTCATACTTCGCCGTCGACTGGCCCCACCCGGGCACCGTCGGCATGACGGCGGGACCGACACGCCGGTCACGCTCCGGCCTTCGGAGGTGCCCCGACTAGCACCTTCTGGAAGAAACTCCGGAACCGGCTCTCCCACATCGAACATTGATCGACTACCGTACAGTGATCTGGTCGTTATGGCCACGAGGGGAGGGCTGACACGGCATGCGCGTCGCTGCCATTGGTGCGGGATTAGGCGAGCAGTATCTCGACCGGCTCAGCCGGCACTCGAATGCCAAAACGGACATATTAAACTTTCAGCCTGACCTGGGGCAGGACGAGCGAATCGCCACCAAACGGCATACGCCCCGGGTGGGCGACAACGTCGACGAGACGATCGAGGACGGCTGCGACCTCGTGGTGACCGCCGCACCGGCCCGTCTGCGGTCCCGGTGGGCCGGACGTGCCCTGACGCTGGCCAAGGCGGTCGTCCGGGAGAAGCCCCGCCCGCCTTGACCGCCGAGACGGCCCAGGCTTATCGTCCACGCAGCCGAGACGGTCGGCGTGCCGAACATGGCGATGTTCCAGTGGCGCTTCCACCCCGCATTCCGCGCGCTACGGGACTTGTTCTCCTCGCACACGCCGGTCCGGAGACTCCATCTCGGCCCGCGGTTCTCCATCACGACATCCCGGCGGACCCGACCACGCCGTTCCTCTGGCGCCACTCCCACAATCAGGCGGCAGCAGAAGCCTTCACCGACCAGGGGTCCGTCTCTTCAACCTCCTGGACTGGTTGACCGGCCGGTCACTCGGCAGGGTCCTTGCGACAGCCTCGGTCCTGCGAGTCACCAAGGGCCACCGCCAACCGCGCGTCACGGTCTGCGGTACCGACTCGGTCGATCAGGCTGAGGTCCGCCCGGACACCACAGCCGGTCGACCGGGCTCCCCGATCCCGCGCAGCGCCCGGAATCGACCCACCGGATCGCTGTCGAACCCCTGCTAATTGTTCCTGGCCGGCGAGGACGCGGACGCTACGTCAGACCTCCCCGACTTCGCGGCCGGGCTGGCGGCCCGACGGCTCCTCGACGCCGCGGCCGCACACCCCGGCAGTACTGAGTAAGTGAACGGAAGGATCAGCATGACCAATCCGGCAAAGGCAGCCCGCACAGGCGTGGGCGACAGCACCTGGGAGCGGGAGATCGCCGCCGGCTACGCCGCTGTCTCGGCCTCCTCCTCATGAGGGGCGGGGCAGCGGAGCCCGGCACGTCGGACTGGGTCCTGGTCACCGGGGCCAGCCGGGGGATCGGCCGGGCGGTGGCGCTCACGCTCGCCGAGGCCGGCCACCAGCTGATCCTGTGGGCCCGCACCACCTCCGACCTGGTCGAGGTCTCCCGGGAGATCACCGAGCGGTGGGGCACCCAGGTCAGGATCGCCACGGTCGACGTGGCCGACCCCGAGCAGGTCGACCGGGCCGCCGAGGAGTCCTTCTTGGGTCTCGAATCGCTCCGCGCGGTGGTGGTGAACGCCGGCGGCGGCATCTGGAGCTCGATCGAGGCCATGAAGCCCGAGGACTGGCGCGAGGTGATGGGGGCCAACCTCGACGGCGCTTTCCACACCCTGCGGGCAACGGCGCCCTACCTGCGCAAGCGGCCCGGCGCCCAGGTCGTCGGTCTCGCCTCTGACTCCTCCTACAACTCCTTTGCGCAGCGCGGTGCTTACTGTGCCTCCAAGGCCGGCCTGCTGTCCCTGTTGGAGACCGCGCGCCGGGAGCTGCGTGAGGACGGAGTCCGGGTGACCGCGCTCGTCCCGAGCCGGGTGGACACCTACTTCCGCGGAAAGCATCCGGGCTCCCGCCCGGAGGCGCTGTCGATGACCGAAGTGGCCGATGTCGTGGCGACGCTGTTCGCCCTGCCCCCGCGGGTGGAGGTCCGGGAGCTGCAGCTCTCCTCCATCCACTCCTCCTTCGGTCTGTTTCCCGAGGTGTTCACCGAGGAGCCGAACGGTGTCTGACATCCCGGGCACCGCCCGGTGACCGGCGCCGCCACCGGCGCCGGCGACGCATTCGCTGCCGACTTCGTCGCGGCCGAACTCCTCGGCCGCCCTTGGCCGAAGGCACTCGCCCGGAGCACCGAAGCAGGAGCTCGCCCGGAGCACCGAAGCAGGAGCTCACGCGGTCACGGTGGCCGGAGCGCGGGACATCCCCCTCTCCCCGGCCCGGCTCTCGGGCTCAGGTACCGATGCGTCCACACCGGCGGTCCACCCAGTTCGAGAGACCGAAGTAAGGAATCCCCATGAGCACCGAGGTTCTGACCGAAGCCTTCCGCACGGTCGACTGGCGGCAGCTGGAGCAGGTCCACGAGGCTTCTGCCACAGCCCTGCCGGCACTCGCCGACCCCGCCGCGCTCGGCGCGCTGTGGGACGGGATGATGCGCGACGACCGCCTGGCCGAGAGCGCGGAGACCTTCAACGCGTTCCAGAAGTTCGTCCTGCACGACGACCTGGAGACGGGGCTGCGGTTGCGTCTGCATATTTTCAACGAGCACATGGTGGAGGAGGCCCACAACCACCGGGCCACCTTCAGCTCGCTGATCCTGCGCGGCAGTTACCGTCATTTCCTGTACGGCGACGTCGATCACGTCTGGGGTGAGGAGGAGAGGCCGGCGACGGCACTCGACGCCCGCTTCATCCAGGAACAGCTGCCGGGATCGAGCTACACGCTGCACCACGCCTTCGTGCACTCCACCTACGCCACCCCCGGCACGGTCAGTCTGGTCATCCAGGGCCCTCGGGACCGCGCCAGCTTCCGCATCTACGACCTTGCCCGGGGCGTCACCCGCACCAGGGTGGGCGGCGCCCAGACCCAAGGCGCCCAGGAGCCCGGCGAGCGGAAGCTCGAACGTTCCGAACTGACCGTGATCCGCGCACAGCTGGCGGAACAGGGCCTGCTGGTCTGATCCACCTTGTGCCTGCCCCTCACCACAAGCCGAGACACATAAGGACATCGTGAAGAAGTCGAGTCTGCCGCTGACCGTGCTCCAACCCTTCGCGAACTATCGCAATGAGGACCCCGACTTCCAGGTGGGCCTCGTCCACCCCTACCTCGTCGAAGCCTGGCAGAAGAACCGGCTCAAGTACCGCGAGAGCCTGGCTCTCGGCTATCTCGCCGGCGCTCTGGACAGGCACGGCTTCGAATCGACGAGCATCAACGCCGAACTGCTCGGCATCGGTCCCGAGGAGGTCACCGAGCGACTGCTGGCGGACCCCCGGATCCAGCTGATCGGCATCTCCGCCAAGTCCCAGCGCACCTACCGCGCCGCACGCCAGATCGCGCGTCTGGTCAAGGCGGTACGGCCCGATGTGCACATCACGCTGGGAGGCGTCTTCCCCAGCGCGGCCGACCAGCCGATCCTCGACGACTGCGTCGAGATCGACTCGATCGTCCGCGGTGAAGGCGAATACGCCATCGTGGAGTTGGCCGCCCGGCTCTCCCAGGGGCTCCCCCTGGACAAGATGCGCGGTCTGTCGCTGCGGGTCGACGGGAAGTTCGTCAGGACGCCGGACCGGCCGCGGGTCCGGGACTTGGACAGCCTTGCCTTCCCCGCCCGGGACGATCTGCAGCAGATGCTCGTCGACAACGGGGGCGGCTCGACTTCCGCCTATCTCGTGGCCTCGCGCGGCTGTTACGCGGCTTGCACGTTCTGCTCCATCCACCAGATCTACGGCGACCACAACGTGGTGCGCCGGTCGCCCGAGAGCATCGCGGACGAGATGCAGTCCATCAAGGACCGCTTCGGGGTGAGCCGCTTCTCTTTCGTCGACGACCTGTTCATCATGCCCTCCCCCAGTGGCATTCGCTGGGTGCACGACTTCTGCGACGTGCTCACCGAGCGGAAGCTGGAGGTCAACTTCTACGCGGAGATGCGCGCCGACACCATCGAGAAGTCGCTGGTCCGCCGGCTCATGGACGTGGGCATGCACCGCCTCTTCATCGGTGCCGAGTCCGGGGTGGACTCCGTCCTCGTCCGGTGGGACAAGGGAACCACGGTCGAGGACAACAACAGGGCGCTGCGTGAACTGCGCGAGATCGGCATGGCCCCGCACCAGATCAACTTCGGCTACATCATGTTCGACCCGGAGATGACGTTCGCGGAGCTCAAGGAGCAGTACCAGTGGATCCGTGACTCCGGGTACGCCAAGGTGCAGCACCTCCAGAACAAGATGAACATCTACTGGGGGACGCCCCAGTACCAGCGCATGATCGACCAGGGCCGGGCGGACGACTCCGCGCTGGGCGACCGCTGGATCTACACCTTTGACGATCCCAGGGTGGACTCCTTCGAGCCGGCCTTCCGCAGGTTCCACCGGCGCTACGAGGCTGACTCCCGCGCCATGGCCGTGCTCGCCGCCCGCGAGGCGTTCATGAAGCGCGTCCAGGAGGACAAGTCCCGCGTCCCCATGCCGCGCTGGCTCTTCGAGTGCCTCAGCCAGGCGATGCGCCGGATCGACCAGGCCGACCGGGACTGCTACTTCTACGTCTTCGAGTGGCTCTTCAGGGCGCTGGAGGAGCAGGACACTCTGGCGGATGGAGCCGAGGAGGAGATGTGGGCGGGGCTGGAGCCCCTGCTGGACGGTCTCGCGGCGGATGCGGAGCTGCTGAGCGCCCTGTGCGCGAGCATCCAGGAGATCGTCGAGAGCGACGGGGCGACGGCTGCCCCGCGAATCGGCGACGCCTGGCGCGCCTCCGAAGACGGCTCCCCCGAGATCGTGACGATCTGGCTCGCGGACCAGCCGCACGGTACCGAGGGCTTCCGGGTCGGTCTCGGCTTCACGGGAGATGACCGCTTCGACCACGCCTGCGAGGTGGTCCAACTGCCGCCCGGCGGCAGCCCGACCGACATCACCGTGCGCCGCTATCCCCGCGCCTCCCAGCTGCTCGGCTCGGCCCGTCTCCTGCCGGCAGGCGTCGAGGCAGGTCAGTCATGATCATCTGCGGCGTCAAGCTCACCCACGACGGCGGGGTCGCCCTCATCGACAACGGGCGGCTGGTCTTCTCCATCGAGATGGAGAAGCTCGCCAACAACCCGCGTCATCAGCGGATCGACGATCTGCAGATCATCGTCGAGTTGCTCGGCGAGTACGGCTACCGGCTGGCGGACGTCGACCGGTTCGTCTTCGACGGCTGGCGCAAGACCCACAAGGTCAAGCCGTGGGGTGGCCAGGAGGCTCTCGTCGACCTGGCGCCCTACCGGCGTGGGCTGCTCCAGGACGATCTGCTGCGGCCGTACCCCTCGCGGCTGTTCGACCTGGAGTACACCAGCTATCCGCACTACGCCGGCCACGTCGCGAGCGCCTACTGCTCCAGCCCGTTCGCGAAGAATGCCGAGCCCTCGTACGTGCTGTGCTGGGACGGGGCGATGTTCCCGTTCCTCTACCACTACGACCCGGCCACCGGCGTGATGGAGAGCCTCGGCGCGGTTCACCACATGCTGGGCGACACCTACCACACGCTCGCCCAGCTGTACCCGCCGTTCGATGCGCCCATCGAGTGGCCGCACACGCTCGCGCTACCCGGCAAGATCATGGCGTACGTCGCGTACGGCACTCCCGACGAGGGCGCGATCGAGGTGCTGGCCGGGCTCCAACGGGACGCGGAGCGGCAGGTGTTCGGCCTCGGCGACCCGGCCGACGACCAGCTGACCGAGGCTGCCGGCCGCCGGATCCTGGCCCTGATGCGCGAGGGGCTTGCCGTCCCTGGGGTGGCCGCCGACGACATGCTCGCCTCCGTCCACGCCTTCCTCGGCCGGGCCCTGGTCGACGGGCTGGCCACCAGGATCGCAGCCGACGGGCGGGGCACCCGCAATCTCTGCCTCATCGGGGGCTGCGCCCTGAACATCAAGTGGAACCGGGACATCCGCGCCTCGGGCGTGGCGGACCAGGTCTGGATTCCGCCATTTCCCAACGACGCGGGCAGTGCCCTGGGCACGGCCTGCTGTGAGCTGCTGCGCATGGGCGGGTCGCCCGCCCTGGAGTGGGACACCTACGCGGGACCCGCTCTCGGCGTCACCGAGGTGCTACCGGGGTGGGAGGCCCGCAAGTGCACCCCCGCCGACCTGGCGGCCTGGCTGCACGAGTCCGGCGATCCCGTGGTCGTGCTGCACGGGCGGGCCGAGCTCGGCCCGCGTGCGCTGGGACACCGGAGCATCCTGGCTCCGGCGGTCTCCCCGGACATGAAGGGCCGGCTGAACGAGGTCAAGGGACGCGAGCGGTACCGCCCGGTCGCGCCCATCTGCCTGGAGGCGCGCGCCCCCGAGGTCTTCTCTCCAGGCACCCCCGACCCGTACATGCTCTTCGACCACGACGTACGGGAGGACTGGCGCGAGCTGGTGCCCGCGGTCTGCCATCTCGACGGCACCGCCCGGGTCCAGACGGTCGGCCCCCGGGACGACACGCTGATCTTCGAGGTCCTCACCGAGTACGAGCGGCTCAGCGGAGTGCCGCTGCTCTGCAACACCAGCGCCAATCTGAACGGCAGTGGATTCTTCCCGGATGTGCGCAGCGCGATGGAGTGGGGCAAGGTGCCCGCGGTGTGGTCGGACGGCACGCTGTACGAGAGGCGTTGAGCGGTGGAGCGGCACGACGGGGTGTGCACCGTGCCGGCGGCGTTGAGCCGGGTGGAGCGCAAGCGGGAGGTCTTCGCGGGTGATCCGTACTTCCGGGACACCTGGGACGATCTGCGCGTGGTCTGCGGCACCGGGCAGGCCACGGTGGAACGGCTCTACCGGGTCGCTCCGCTGGTGCTGCGGCCTGACACCATGGCCGTCCGGGGTGGTGTCAGGCTGCTGAACGCCGTCCGGGCCGCGGGGTTCGTCCCCGTGGCCTGGGCTCCGTTCCGGTTCAACCGCCACACCACCCGCGAGGTGTGGCGGTACCAGCTCAACATCGCCACCCGCGAGCGGATCGACGTCATGGACATGATCATGCCGGCGGGCACCTCGCTGTACGTGCTGTTGCGAGACACCGCGGACTCGGCCGTGCCGGCCACCACCCGGCTCAGCGGCCTCAAGGGCCCGAGCCGTCCGGAGGACCGGAAGCCGCACCACCTGCGCCGGCTCGTAGGACCGGCCCAGGCGTCCGTCCTCACCTACATCCATGTCTCGGACGAGCCCGCCGACATCGTCCGGGAGCTGGGTATCTTCTTCGACCGCCCGCAGCGGACACGGCTCATCGGATGTCTGGACTCGCACCAGGACGTCACAGAACAGGTCGTGGCCGCACTCGCGGAGATCGAATCCCACACCGAGGCATCGGACCTGAGCTGGCAGTCGGCGCTGGACCGGCTGGAGCTGCGCCTGAGCGGATCGCGGGCGGACGGACCGCTGAACACCCTGATCCAGCAGGTGCGTTCGGGTCAGAGCAGGGACTGGCGGGCCGTCCTGGCCCAGGCCGAGCGGCTGGAGCCGGCGTGGGGGCACTGGGATCGGGTGGCGGTGGCCGCCGAACTGAGCGCACGGCATCTGGACGCGACGCCGGTCATCCCCGATGTGGGCCGGTCCTGCTGGCTCGCGACCGTGTGACCCGGGCCGGCCCGAGGGCCTGGTCCGGCGACGGGACACGGCCGGTACATCAGCATCACGAGCAGGACATGCGAGAGACAGGAGAGATCATGGAACAGGATCGGGTGACGGTCGCACGCCTCGCCGAGGCCAAGCGACTCCCGGTCGAGGCGCTCCGCCGCTTCGGACTGGGCGACAGCGACGAAGGGGTCCGTTTCACGTACGCCTCCCCGGCCGGGCTGCCCGGCCGGACCCGGCTGCGGACCGGGATGCGTGGCGCCGGCGGCTCGTCCTGGATGCCCGGTGACACGTCCCCCGTGGTGGCGTACAGCACGGCCGAGGGGCTGGGCTACGCCAGGTCGGCCGGCTACCAGATCGTGGTGGAGGGCGAGTCCGACTGCTGGACGGCCTGGCAGCACGGCGTGCCCGCCGTCGGCATCCCGGGCTCCGATCACTGGGACGCCCTGACCCTGGAGCACCTGCCGGTCGCCGAGGTCTTCGTCCAGGTCGAGGCGGAGAGCGCCCAGACCTACCCGGGCGGCGTGGCGGAGTACGTGTCCGCAGTGGTGCGCCGGGTCCGGGACGTCGGCTTCGACGGGCCGGTGCACCAGCTGGAACTGGGCGGCGGTATCAGCGATCTGAGCGACCTCTACCAGAGCGCCCCCGAGGAGTTCGTCGCAGCCCTGCGACGGGCACTCGACCGCTCCCGCGGCGCCGCGGATGCGGGGACGGCATGACCCTCCCGCTCGCGACCGCTCGGAGCCTGGACGCCGGGCGCGTACCCGATGACGTGGAGACCGCCCTTCAGGGGCGTTACACGATCAAGTCCTCCGTGACCGTCGACCTCAACGCCTTCCGGCTGCGGATCGCCAGCAACCTGGCGGACTTCGACGGGTACTCGTTCTTCACGAAGTTCGTCGAGCCGGGCGCGACGGATCAGCCGTGCGCATATGAAGTGGTCTGTGTGGACCTGGACGAGGACCCCATCGATCCCGCCCTGATCGAGCCCCTGGCGGACCGGGGATTTCGGGCCGACCGGTTCCGTGGCGGCTTCTACCTGACTCACCACTTCGGCCCGCCCGCGTATCTGGCGACGCGCGGCAACCGGATCTACGTCTTCGGCCGCAAGCTCGACCGCATCATCTGGCCGTACTTCGCCAAGCACCTACTGACGATCTTCGCTGTCGACCACGACCTGGTACACCTCAAGGCCGCGGCCTTCGTACAGCCTGGCGCCGGGGCCACCCTGCTGTTCGGACGGGGAAGCGGCGGAAAGACCGTCTTCATCACCCAGGCGTGCACGGCCGGTGCGGAGTTCGTGAGCAACACGCATGTGCTGACCCGCGACAGCACGGTGTACGGCATCCCGTCCGCGATGCGGGTGCGCCGTGACCGTTGCTTCGAGGAGGTCATCGCCTCCGGTCGGCTCGAACGGCACCTGGACGCCTCCGAATACCGACTGGATCCCGCACTGATCTTCGGCCGGGAGCCACGCACCGAAGCCACCATCCGCAATCTGTGCATCGTGGACTACCGCCCCGATCGGCCGTCCCGCTTCGAGGAGGTGGACGAGGAGCCTTTCGCCGCGTTCCTGGACCTGTTCGCCTTCGCTATCGGCACGTACGGGCTGAAGGACGATGTGCTCGCCCACCTGGACAACGACTTCGACCGGTACGGCGAGGCCTACGCGGGGATGAAACGGCGGATGCACGAACTCATCCGTTCTGCTCGCCGTCTCTACATCAACGCCGACATGCTCGACCCCGCCGTACGGGACCATACGCTGGCCAGGCTCGCGGAGTAGGAAAGACGGATGAAGAATCTCGACGCCGTACTCGCGGCCGCCGTGGAGGCCGCCCAGGCGGCCGGCCGAGTGATCGTGGAGCGCCAGGCCACCGGCGGTTCCGCGCTGTCCTACAAGCAGGACGTCGAACCGGTCACCGAGGCGGATCTGCTGTCGGACGGGGTCATCACCCGCTCCCTGCAGCGGGCCTTCCCGCTGTACGGGATCCTCTCCGAGGAGACGGCCGCATCCGACGGCTGGGAGTCGGGAGATCTCTCGGCACCCCAGTGGGTGGTGGATCCCATCGACGGGACCGCCAACTACACGCGTGGGCACCCCTACGTCTCGATCGCCGTGGCCTTCGTCGTGGACGGATTCACCCAGGCCGGTGTCGTCCACGCGCCGTTCCTGGGCGAGACCTTCACCGCGGTCGCCGGCCGAGGGGCACAGCTGAACGGTGTGCCCATTCGGGTCAGCCATCCCGACGGGCTGCTCCGAGCGGTGGTCAGCACGGGCTTTCCGCATCTGAAGACCGATCTGGACCCCCTGGTGCAGCGGATCACCAGACTGCTGACGCACTGTCAGGACATCCGGCGGGCCGCCTCGCCCGCCCTGGACATCTCCTGGGTCGGCGCCGGACGCCTGGACGCGCACACCGAGACCCTGCATCCCTGGGATGTGGCGGCCGCTTCGCTGATCGCGCGGGAGGCGGGCGCGGTGCGCAGTCATCTGGAGCCGGTTCCTCCGCACATTCCCCCCGACCTGTTCGGTGGCGGTTATCTGGTGTCCTCGCCCGCCATCCATGACGAACTGGTGGACGTGCTCAGGGGAACGCGAGGTGGTGACTCGCCACCGCCCGGCCGTATGGCAGGAACCGACCCCAACGGCCTTGACCTCAACCGCGCTTGAGCTTCTAGGGTCGGCTGCATGATCTTCACCGAGAGGGAACGCGAGTACCTCGCCGCCCAGTTGCTGGCCCGACTGGCCACCATCGGCCCCGACGGCCGTCCGCAGGTCCGTCCGGTGGGCTTCCGGCTCAACGGCGACGGCACCATCGACATCGGCGGGCCCGCCATGGCCCGCAGCCAGAAGTACCGCAACGCTCGGGCCCACCCCGATGTCTCCGTGCTGGTCGACGACCTGGCTCCGGCCGATGACCCGGTCGCGGGCGGGTGGGGGCGCGGGGTCGAGATCAGGGGCCGGGCCGAGGTGCTGACCGTCGACGTGCCACCCGTGGCACCCGATCGCTTCAGCAAGGACATCATCCGCGTCCACCCCCGGCGGGTCATCACCTGGAACCTCGAGGCACTGGGGAGCGCCGCCCGCGACGTCGGGTGATGCGGGGCCGAATGCGTTGCACGTTCGCCCGCACGCTCGCCATGGGCTGATCCCCCCGCGGCCCGGAATGACGCAGCCTGCCGCACCCGTCCGGGTTCCCCCGTGAGCCGAACGGGCGCGGAGACGAGCAGGCCCTGCGGCGGCGGAGCGCACCGGCAGGACGGGGCTTCGCGGACACCGGCGTCGGACCGCTTCGGCGACGGTGGTCGACAGCATGCCGTCGGACGCGTGACATGGTCCGCCAAGTGTGGTCCGCAGAAGGCGGTTTGGAAGCGGACGCTGAGCTCGTTACTCAGGAGCCTGTCCCGGGACGGAAGTTCTGGCCGCTCGCCCGCAGACCTTCGGCCCGGCTGTTCCGTCGGCGGAAACCCTTCTGGCTGCTTCTGGCGAACCGTGACTTCCTCGGTGCCACAAGTCCTTTGAGCAGGTAGATTCCCGGAGCTGTCCGGCCAGACCGGGGAACCGGTGCCAGACGTCTTCCGATAGTGTGCGTGTCGCTCCCGGTACGTCGCCCGGGAGTTGGGGGATCACCGCTGCCGTGATCATCTAGGCCTGGAGGATGGATGCCGCCGGTACAGCGGATCACGTCACGCAATGCCCGCTTCCAGCAGTGGGAGTCGCTCCTCGGCAACCGGAACAAGCGACAGCGGGCAAAGGAGTTCCTGGTCCAGGGAGTTCGACCGATCTCGCTGGCGGTGGAGTACGGCTGGCCTATCCACGCACTGATCCACGACGCCGAGCGCCAGCCGTCCCGCTGGGCCGAGAACCTTCTCCGCACGGTCCGGGCGGACCGCGTCGCGATGGCGTCCGACCTGCTGGCGGATCTCGGGGAGAAGAACGAGAACGCTCCCGAACTCATCGCGGTCGTCGGGATACCCGAGGACGACCTGGGCCGGATCAAGGTCGGCGACGGCTTCCTCGGGGTCGTCTTCGACCGGCCGACGAGCCCGGGCAACATCGGCAGCATCGTCCGGTCGGCCGACGCCTTCGGGGCCGACGGGCTGATCGTGACCGGCCACGCGGCCGACCTGTACGACCCCAAGTCCGTACGGGCGAGCACCGGTTCGCTCTTCGCCCTGCCGACAGTCCGCAGCCCCTCGCACCGCGAGGTCGCCGAGTGGGTTCGGCGAAAGCGCATCGACGGCCGGCCGATCGTCCTGGTCGGCACGGACGAGCACGGTGACTGTGACGTCTTCGATTTCGACTTCACGCAGCCCACGCTCCTGCTCATCGGCAACGAGACGTCCGGACTCAGCAACGGCTGGCGTGAACTGTGCGACTACACGGTCAGCATCCCGATGACCGGGGCCGCCAGTTCCCTGAACGCGGCCAACGCGGCGACGGCGGTACTGTACGAGGCCTCCCGGCAGCGGACCGCCGCCGGGAAGCGCGCCGGCTGACCGGGGCGGGGCCTGCCGACCCTCTCATCCACGGCTGCTCCGGTTCGCTACCGGTGGAGGGGTGGGCGGGGCGGCCCGGGCGGGATGGTGCCGACACCGGGTGCCGGTTCGGGCCAGACCAGCAGGACGGGACAGGGGGCGTGGTCGACGACGAAGCGGCCGGCCGGGCCCAGGCTCCGTGGCCCGAGGTGGGTGCGGTCGCCGTCGCGGGCGAGGACGAGCAGGTCGGCTCCTTCGGCCGCGGCGACGACCTCCCGCTCGACACGACCGGTCCGCTCCAGGCAGGTGCAGGTCCGCCCGAGGCGGTCGGCGGCAGCTGCGAGCAGTTGCCGGCCGGAGGTGGTGGCCAGGCCTTCCAGACGGGTACCGGGGTCGCGCTCGGGGCGGCCGCGTCCGAGCAGCCCGGCGAACGCACCGTGGGCGACGCCGGGGACGTCGTCGCCGCTGACGTGGAGCAGCACGACCTCGCCGCCCGCCGGGGCATGCGTGCGGACGGCGTCCACGCAGGCGGGCCAGGTGCCCTCGGTGATCCAGACGACGACGGCCATGGCTTCAGCCTCCGATGATCCGCAGTGCTCCCCACAGAGCTACCACGGCCAGCGTCAGGGCGGCCGGTACGACGAGCAGTCCGAGCCGGGTGAACTCACCCAGGTCCACCTCGGTGTCGTGTTCACGGACGATGCGCCGCCACAGCAGGGTGGCCAGGGAGCCGGCGTAGGTGAGGTTGGGGCCGATGTTCACCCCGAGCAGGACCGCCAGGACCGCGCCGGGCCCGGCCGGAGCGGTCAGTGGCAGCAGGACGAGGGTGGCGGGCAGGTTGTTGATGATGTTGGCCAGGACGGCGGCCAGGACGGCGACGCCGAGCAGGGCGGGCAGTGCGGTGCCGTGCGGTACGACGTGCGCGAGCGCGGAGGCGAGCCCGTTGTCGACCACCGCTCGGACCACGATGCCGAGCGCCAGCACGAAGGCCAGGAAGGAGGGGGCGGCGGAGCGCACGATCGCGGTCGGGGTGGTGCGGCGCTGGGCCAGCGCACGGGCGGCGAGGACCAGGGCGCCGGCCAGGGCGGCCCAGGCCGGGTTGATCCCGATCGCGGAGGTGAGGACGAACCCGGCCAGCGTGCAGGCGACGGTGGCCAGGGCGAACAGCGGCATCTCCGGCGCCGTGTCGACGGTCCGGGCCTGGGCACCGGCGTCGAGGTCGGTGGCGAAGAACCGGCGCAGGACCGCGTACTCGACGGCGATGGCGGCCAGCCACGGCAGTGCCATCAGTGCGGCGAAGCGGGTGAAGCTCAGTCCGCTGGCCGCGAAGGCGAGCAGGTTGGTGAGGTTGGAGACCGGCAGGAGCAGCGATGCGGTGTTCGACAGGTGGGTGCAGGCGTAGACGTGCGGCTTGGGGCGGGCGCCGAGGCGGGCGGCGGTGGCGAAGACCACCGGCGTGAGCAGCACGACGGTGGCGTCCAGGCTGAGCACCGCCGTGATCACCGAGGCGGCGGCGAACACCTGCACCAGCAGCCGACGCGGGCGCCCCACGGCGGTGCGGGCCATCCAGGCCCCGCAGGCGTGGAACAAGCCCTCGTCATCGCACAGCTGGGCCAGCACGAGTACGGCCGCAAGGAACCCGATCACCGGGCCGAGCCTGGCGGCCTCGGCCGCCGCATGGTCCAACGAGATCGCGCCGGCGCCGATCGCCACCCCTGCCGCCGGGACCGCGACCACCGACTCCGCCCAGCCCCACGGCCGCACGACTGCGCAGGCCAACACCACCACCAGCAGGCCGACTGACAATGCCTCGGCGAAAGACGTGTTCAGGGTCTGCTCCTCGTGGGTGACGGCGATGGCGCCCCTTATCGAAGCAGAAGGCCCCGCGGGTACGACCCAGCGGCCCGTCCTCGGCCACCCGGCACACGCGGTGGTTCCAGTCGGCGGCAGCCAGTCGGCGTCTCCATCGACGAGGCCGGATGACTCCCCGTCGGGTGGCGAGCGCTGAGGGGGTGTGAACCGGCCGCCGACGGCCGGGTGGCGGGGAGGCAGGCCGACTGTCCCACATCCGGTCGTCTGACACCGAACAGCTCGGAGCACCGCACCGTAATTCATCCACCCCGGGGGCGGCCGGGCGGCACAGGCGCCATTTTCCGAAAGTCCCACATATGCCATCGGGCGAAAAAATTACCACTGCAGCTATTTGACCGAATACCTGGAAGCCCCCCAGGAGAGGGGGGCTTACCAGGATCATGTTCAATCATTCAGGTGCTTCAGGAGCGCGTCTCGCAGATCGCGTATGCCTGGATGTTCCCCTTGTGATCCCTGGCCACCCACGACTTCTGGTCGATGACGGACGGGCCGTTGGAGTCCACGGTGTCGGCGGGACTCCCCCCGTAGGTGTACACCGGCTGCCAGTAGTATCCGCCGCCGATCAGATTGGTGCCGTCGGGGCAGGTCGCCCTGGAGAGCTCCCCGGCGCCGACCAGGGGCCCGGCCACCACCTGGGTGGTGGTGGCCGCCGCGGTGCCGGCCGTTGCCAGCCCGAAGGCGGAAGCGGCAGACAGGACACCGACCGCGACGGCGCCGGCACGCAGGCACTTGCGAATACGCATATCAGTCCCCAATACATTGATTCCAGCGCACGGAGCGCTCACTGGTCAGAATCTATCGGCGAAATTCGTCGTTATCGCCGATCAAGGACGGAAGGTCACCTGAACGGCTCCGACTGAGCCCCGGGGTTGATCGGCAGAGTTTTTCCGACCGGCCCATGCTCCTGCCACGGCCTCGATCATCGTGTTGTCCGAATTCGACCAGGACCCGGCGGAGATTCCGGAGGGCCGGACGCAGCCCGGCCCATGTTCCCGACCGACCCGGCAGGTCGAGTCCGTCTCTCGGGACGGTCGGCTGTACGGCCGAGGCCGTCACCGGCGTCGGCACCCGCCATCCGGTGCACGGCCTCCCCTGGCACGGCGGCTTGACCTTCACCCAGACGTCAAGGTTGATGCTCTACCGCATGCAGACGACCGAGACGAACACCTGCCAACCACTCGACCGCAAGGCCTCCCTGGCGTTGGCCGCGCTCACCCTGTGCTCCTTCACCCTCGGCACCGGCGAGATCATGATCGCCGGGTTGCTTCCCGACATCGCCTCCGACACCGGGGTCTCGCTCTCCACGGCCGGGCTGCTGATCAGCGTCTTCGCGATGACTGTCGTGGTGGGTGGTCCGATCCTGGCCCTGACCACCGGGGCCGCCCGGCGCAGCCGGCTGGTCGTCGTCCTCATGGCCTGCTACGTGCTGGGGAACGTGGTGTCGGCGGTGTCGCCGTCCTTCCTGCTGCTCGCGGTCGGCCGGATCGCGGCCGCCCTCGCGCACTCGGCTCTGATGCCACTGTTCTTCGGTCTCGCCGCCGACGTCGTCCCGCCGCACAAGCGCGGCACGGCCGTGGCCCGGGTGTCCCTCGGCTTCAGTCTCGCCATGGTCGCCGGCCTGCCGATCGGCACGGCCCTCGGGCAGTGGCTGGACTGGCGCGCCACCTTCTGGGCGGTGGCCGTACTGACCCTGGCGGTCACCGCCCCGGTGGCCCTGCTGGCCGGGAAGGCACCCGGGGTCCCGGCGGGCTCCGGCCGCCTCGCCGAGCTCCGGGTGCTGGGCGACCGCCGGGTGCGGATCGTCACCGCCGTGACCGCGCTCGCCGCGGCCGCCGCGTTCACCGCCTACACCTACGTCGCGCCGCTGCTCACCGACACCGTCGGTTTCACCGCCTCCGCCGTCACCGTGCTGCTGTTGCTCTTCGGCATCGGCGGCACCGTCGGCAACCTGGTCGGCGGCAGGCTGACCGACCGTTCGATGATGCACGCGATCTGCGTCGGGCTGGCGGCGCTGGGTGCCTCCCTGCTGTTGCTGGGCGCGACGGCGACCAGCAAGGTGCCCGCGGTGGCGTTCCTCTTCCTGTTCGGCGCCGCCTACTACGCGGTCATCCCGGCGGTGAACACCCGCATGATCGACGTCGCCTCGCAGCAGGCCCGTACCCTGGCGCTGACCGTACAGAGCTCCGCCTTCAACCTCGGTACGGCGCTCGGCGGTTGGTTCGGTGGCCGGCTCATCGCCGCCGGAACCGGACTGAGGTGGCTGCCGGTCGCCGGTGGGCTGATCGCCGTCGTCGCCCTGCTGGTCGCGCTCGGCGAGACCTCGGGCGAGAAGCGCCGGAACGTGCTCGCCGCCGCCTCCCCGACGCCGTCCGAGGCGCCCGCCGGCGCCCCTTCCTCGGAGGGTCGATGAGCGGTGAGCCCCAGTCCCTCTCCGTCAGTCGATGGGTCAGACCCACCGGCAACACCACCACGAACGTCATTTGTCAGTCGATGCCTTCGATGATGCGGAAGTCGCGCTCGACGCCGTCGGGGAGGGCCACCAGCGCCTTCTGGTATGCCTCGCTCTCGTATGCCGCGACGGCCTGTTCAAAGCTGTCGAACTCGATCAGAACGACGCGTTGCGTGATTCCGGCCTCGTGGGCGACGACTCGACCGCCACGGGACAGGAGGCGCCCGCCCCCAGCCCGGACAGCCGGACCGGCCAGCTTCTCGTAGGCGGTCAGCCTCTCAGGGTCGGAAATGGCGGGGTAGACACTGGCCCAGTAGCCCTTAGCCATGGAAACCTCCTGTGTTCGGCCGGGCACGTCTGACTTCGAATCGACACTCAGATCGATCGATCCCGGCATGCGCAGGCTAGGGCTTGATGCGCGGTCGGGGGAAAGACCGGTACGGGATAGGCTCAGAACGGATCGTTATCAATCGGCAGGGAGAGCACGTGGCGCCGGATGCGGTGAGCCTGCGGTACTTCCTGGTGCTGGCGCAGGAGTTGAACTTCACCCGCGCGGCCGCACGGATCGGTATC
Organism: Kitasatospora sp. HPM-01-4; assembly: GCF_051374625.1. Classification (NCBI taxonomy): domain Bacteria; kingdom Bacillati; phylum Actinomycetota; class Actinomycetes; order Kitasatosporales; family Streptomycetaceae; genus Kitasatospora; species Kitasatospora sp. HPM-01-4. Next base: position 1,832,555 of record NZ_JBPQGP010000005.1, read on the forward strand.
GCACAGCCCGCACTCAGCGCCCGGATGCGCCGATTGGAGGCGGAACTCGGTACGGCCCTGCTGGTCCGCAACACGCGTAACGTCGTATTGACCACGGCCGGTGCGGCTTTGGCGGAGTCCGCGCCGCCCGCGCTGGCGGCGCTGGACCGGGCGTGGGAGACCGCCCGGAGCGCGGCGGCCGGTGAACTGGGCACGCTGCGTATCGGATACAGCCTCAGCGCCGGGGCCGAGACGGCACCGGCCCTGGTGGACAGGCTGATTCGCGACAACAGCGGACTCGAGGTCAGCGCGGTCCCGATGGCGACACCGGAGATCTCCCCCGCGGTCGCCGACGGCCGCATCGATGCCGGGATCACCCGCGGTGAACAGCCGGGCCGCGGCGTGCGCCGGTTCCTGCTGCGGCGTGCGCGCATCGGGGTCCAGCTGGCGCAGCACCATCCGCTGGCCGAACACCCGGAGATCGAGATCGCCGACGCGGCCGCGTATCCGCTGCGACTCCCGGACCGTGCGGCCAACCCCGTGATCCACGATCAGCTGTCCGCACTGTTCCGAGACACCCGACCACACCCCCGATTCCACACGCCCGCAGTCTCTTTCGACATGTCTCAGCGCGACCTGCGCGACGGGGTCACCCTCGCCCCGGCCGGAGAAGCCGCGGCCACGGCACAACCGGCCGGTCTCACCTGGCGACCGCTGCGGGGCGCGCCCAGCCTGACGATCCACCTGGTCCTCCCACGCGAGCAGTCGCCACTACACCGCCGCATCCGTGCCGTCGCCAAAACCCTGGCGCACGAGCTGCACTGGCTGCCGGACTGACGCGCAAGCCGATAGCTCTCCCTCCCTCCTTGCCCGCCATCGGGCGGGGGTCCCCCTTCTTCACCCACGCTCCCCATTGCCGGTCGGTCTTAGCGCACGACCTGGCATGGATGTTCCTCAAGCCCCGTCCCCGGGATCCGGTCCGGGCCCCGAGACCATGAGGACTCAACCACCCGGACACCGAAAGGACTTGACCACCCCGAGGCCGGGCGATCTAGGCTCCCTTTCGTACTGCCACGTACCGGAGGGAGCACCATGCGCATCGGGGAGCTGGCCCGTGCCACCGGCACCACGACTCGGGCTCTGCGGTACTACGAGGAGCACGGCCTGCTGGAGGCCGAACGGTCCGCAAACGGGTACCGCACCTACGGAGCCGAGGCCGTCAGGGTCGTGGAGAACATCCGTCTGCTGCTTGCCGCCGGACTGACCACCGAGGACCTGGCGCTCATCGACGGCTGCCTGCGGGACGAACTGCTCGGCGGCCACGTCTGCGCCGATCCCACGTCCAAGATCGAGGTCTTCGAGCAGCGCCTCGGGGTTCTCCAGAACCGCATCCACGGCCTCACCCAGGTCCGGGACCAACTCCTCGACCGGCTCGGCGAACTCCGCAGCCGCCCCGTCGCACAGCCGTGCGGCCGGGTCCTCGCCGAGGCCCGCACGGCCGGCTGAGCGCCCGTCGCCGGACCGGGTGCCGGGCGGCACGCCCGCCCGGCCGGCCGACTCCACTTCAACAGCCCCACGGGAAGGGACCATTCAATGAAGATCGCCATCGTCGGAGCCGCAGGCATGGTCGGCTCATGTGTCGTCAGCGAAGCCGCGGACCGGGGCCATGACCTCATAGCGGTGTTCAGGAGCTTGCGACCGACCGCCCTGCCACCCGGAGTGACCGCCGTCGAGGGGGACGCCGACGATCCCGACCGGATGAGCGGACTGTTCAACGGTGTCGACGCGATCGTGGCCGCGACCCGTCCCGCCCCCGGACACGAACACACCGCCGCCCCGACCACGAAGGCGCTGCTCGACGCCGCCGCGACGGCCCGGGCGCGCATCCTCGTCGTCGGCGGCGCCGCGCCCCTCCGGGTCCCGGGCCATCCCGACCGGCTCGTCCTCGACAGCCCGGAGTACGTGCCGCTGGAAGTCCGCACCATCGCCGCTGCCAGCGCCGCGCAACTGGACGCCTGCCGGGCGCACTCGGCCGACTGGGTCTACCTCAGCCCGCCCGCCCTCCTCGAACCCGGACGTCGCACCGGAAGGTACCGGCGCGGCACCACCACACTCATCACCGGCGCCGACGGCGGATCCCGGATCTCGGCCGAGGACCTTGCCGTGGCCGTCCTCGACGAACTCGAAAGCCCCTGCCCGGACCGGCACTTCACCGTGGGCTACTAGGCTCGGCCGGTCTGGCTCTGAGCCCGCCCGCGGGCTCAGAGCCTAGATCTCGATCCAGTACCGTCGCACAGGCCCGTCTTCGGTGTCCCGGATGCCTTCGAGGACGCCGCCGTGGTGCTCGATCGTCTTCACCGAGGCAGTGTTGTCGGCCTCGCAGACGATCAGCACCCGGTCCAGACCGAGCCCCCGCGCCTCGCCGAGCATCCGGCCCAGCGCCCAGGTCGCCAACCCGCGCCGACGTGAAGACGGCCGGATACCGTAGCCGATGTGGCCGCACTGCAGCACGTGGTCGTCGAGCCCGTGCCGCAGTGCGATTCCGCCGTGCACTCGGTCGCCCTCGACGATCCATCGGTAGGTGCAACCCCGGCCGGACTCGACCGCTTTCGGGCCCGCCTCCTCGTCCAGCAGTGCCACCCAGGCCGCGAATCCCTCCGGAGAGTCGACCTCGTCGGACGGATCCAACCCGAATCCGTCCTCGTGGAGGCCGGGCCCCCACTCGTGGTGCGCCTCGAGCCAGGCGGAGTGCAAGTCGACGGTGGGGGCGATCAGTTCGGGCATGCGGCGACGATATCGGTCCGGGCCGTCACGCTCCACGGCCGAAGCACCGGGGAACCGGCAGTGTTCCTGGTGCACGCAGGCGTCGCGGATCCGTCTGGAGCAGCCGCCAGCGATGGGCCGAAGCCGCGGCGAGCAGCAGCAGGACCGCCATCGTCGCCATCCGGAGGCAGCCGTCGCCTCCGTTCGGATTCCTCCGGTTGACCTCGACATGGCCACCGGGCGGAATGCCGGGGTGTCGCTTGGCATAGTGCTCGATCTGCTGCCGCTCGCCCTGGGCCTCGCTGAGCCAGGGCGTCTTGAAACCGCACTCACCGCACCAGTAGCGGTATGCCATGGTGGCTCCTCGTATGTCGCCATGCGGAGGCGTGATGTCCTCCGCCGCCTCGCTCGCACGTCATCGCCACGCGCCGGTCATGGCGGTGATGAGAGGTTTCGGCCCCACGGCCCGTCGCAGGGCCACGTGCGGCCGTTTCCCGGACCTGATCGTGGAGTTCGTGCCGCCGGGCGGACAGGCCAAGCCACCGGCCATATGTGACCGGACGTCACGGTAGGCTCACCGGCGGCCATACGGGCGAGCCTGGGGGAGGCGACCGGTGACAGATCAGCTCGGCGCATTGTTGCGCCGACTGCGCCATCAGGCGGGGATGACACAGGAGCAGGTGGCGGAGCGGTCCGGGGTCAGCGTCCGCACCATCCGCCGGCTGGAGACCGGCAGATCCACCGATCACCGGCTGGGCACGGTGAACCTGCTGGCGGATGCCCTCGATGTCGGGCACGAGGACCGCCGGCTGCTGGCGGCCATGCTCGCGGGAACGCGGAACGGGGCGGCCTCCGAGGCGCCCACTCCGGATCCCGTACCGCCCGCGCCGGATCCCGTACCGCCCGCGCCGGATTCCGTGCCGTCCACGCCGGCTGCCCTACCGTCCACGCCGGATCCCGTCCGACCCACGCCGACAGCCGGTTCGCCCGCGCAGGCCGACCAGCCGCCCGCGCAGGCCGACGGGCCGCCCGCGCCGCCTCCGCATCCGGTACCCGGTCCGCTCGCCGACGCCGTGCAGGAGCTGGCCAGGGAGGTCAGGCGTCGCTGGCGGCGCGAGGAGGAACAGCGCCGGGTCCACGACCCGTTCCCGCTGCCGGTCCGGTGGCAGCAGGCGCCCGTCGGCCTGACGGACCGTTCGGAGAACATCCAGCGCCTCGGCCCGGGGGCCGTGCCGCGCCAGGTGGACCTGAGCGGCGACCTGCGGAGTGTGGCGGAGGTCTACCGGCGGATCTCCTCCGGACGGTTGGTGGTTCTGGGCCGGGCCGGTTCGGGCAAGTCGATCCTCACGATCAGGTTCGTCCTGGACTTCCTGGAGGCCCAGGCGGCTCCCGGCCGGGTACCGGTGATCTTCAGTCTCGGTTCCTGGGACCCGACGACCACCGCGCTGCGGGACTGGCTGATCGGCCGGCTGCTGCGCGACCACCCGCATCTGGCCCGCAGGAGCCCGGGCGGCTCGACCCTGGCCGCCGCGCTGGTCGACGCCGATCTCGTCCTCCCGGTCCTCGACGGCTTCGACGAGATCGCCGAAGGCCTGCGGCGAGAGGCACTTGAGGCACTCAACGCCACCTCGATGCCGCTCGTCCTCACCAGTCGGCGCGGCGAGTTCGCCGAAGCCGTCCTCGCGGCGCACGCACCACTGGTCTGGGCGGCCGGCATCGAGCTCACCGACCTCACCCTCGACGACCTCGTCTCCTACCTGCCCCGAACCGCTCGGCCGATCGCTCACGGCGACGACGGCGAGGGCGGGGCGGTGTGGGAGAGCGTCCTCCAAGCGCTGCGGGCCCACGAGACCCAGGCGAGCGCGAACCTCGCCGGGGTGCTGACCACTCCGCTCATGGTCATCCTGGCGCGCACCATGTACAGCGAGACGCCCGACCGGGATCCGGCCGAACTGCTGGACACCACACGGTTCCCCACCGCGCGGTCCCTTGAAGAACACCTGCTGGCGGGCTTCGTACCGGCGGTCTACCGACGCCGGGTCCCCGAGCAGGACACCGGCGGCCACCGGCTCCGACAGCGGACCCGGGACCCGGAACGCGCCCAGAAATGGCTCGGCTACCTCGCCCACCACCTGGCCCGGCTCGACCGCGACCGGCAGGACCTCGCCTGGTGGCAGATCAGCGACTCGCTGCCGCCGTCGACCCGCATCACGGCCGTCGTAGTGGCGACCGCGCTGTGCATCACCCTGTCCGACTGGCTCATCTGCCCGCTCGTCACCCGGACCGGGATCGGCGAAGCCCTCCTGCAGGGCAGCCTCATGGGGCCTGTCGCCGGCCTCGCCTTCGGATCCGTGTACGCGGTCATGATCGCGTACGGCGGCGGGACGGCCTTCGAACCGGCGCGCGTGCGGTTGCGGCTGCCCGGCGCCCGCGACCGCGTCAGCCGGCGCCCCGTCCACACGTTCACCGGCCGTTTCGGCAACGGCCTGTTCGGCGGATTCGTCATGGGCGTCGGATGCGCGTGCGCCGTCGCCCTGGAACACGCGGTGTACCCGGGGATCCCGCTCACCAACCCCGCCGTGATCGAGGGCACCCTGATCAACATGCTGGTCTTCGGGCTGATCTTCGGCTCGGCCGCCGGGCTGGTCTTCGGACTGACGGCCACGCTCGAAGCACCGGTGGACGTCACCTCCGCCGCCACCCCGGTCAGTCTGCTGGCGGCCAACCGGACGACGGTGGGCCGGCAGGTCCTGGTGCTGGCGCCGCTGCTCACCCTGGCGATCGCCCTCAGCGGGCGCCTGGCCGTCGACCTGCTCCAGGGCCTGCTCGGGCCGCTGTCCTGGGGGCTGTTGGACGGGCTCGTCATCGGTGGGGTCGGAGGGCTCGGTGGTTCACTCTCCTACGCCCTCGCCTTCACCGCCTGGGGGCAGTGGGTCGTACTGTCCCGTGTCTGGCTGCCGTTGACCGGCAAGCTGCCCTGGGACACGGTCGCCTTCCTGGACGACGCCTACCACCGCGGCGTACTGCGCCAGACCGGCGCGGTCTACCAGTTCCGCCACGTCCGGCTGCAGCACCACCTCGGCCACACCTTCCGCCAGCGGCAGGCCAACTACCGGCCGGCCAGCTTCCCCTCCGCCCTCCCCTCCGCGCGGAACAGATCCTCCTGACGGCAGGAGCCGCCGTCCGCCGGGGCGGCGTGCCCAGCCGCCCACGGCACCCGCTCCGTCCGCACGCACGGCCGCCGATCGGCCTCCCGTAACGGCCGGTCATGGACGGCGGTCACAAATGGCCGGTGTCCTGGCCTGTCCGCCGAACCGTACGAGCACCACCATCGGATCTGCCCGGTCCACGGCGCCAGGGCTCGAACCGCCAGGCAGGGATGCCGCTCACCCTGCCGGTGCCGCTTCGGCTCACCGCGGCCAGATGACCACCTGTCGATGAAGGAGTCCCATGAAGTCCCTACGCCTGACCGCCGTCAGCGCGACGCTGGTGCTCGCCGCCCTGGCCGGTGCCGGCCCGGCGAACGCGGACGCACCGACCGCGGCCGGCCTCCTCCAGGCCGGCGCCCAGAAGGGCGTCGCCGACGGATACCCCGGCGTGATCGGCCTGGTGCGCCAGGGCGACACCACCCAGTACGTGCACGCGGGTGTCGGCGACCTCACCAGCCGGGTGCCCGCCGACCCGAAGGCGCAGTTCCGGATCGGCAGCAACACCAAGGCCTTCACCTCCACCGTCCTGCTCCAGCTGGAGAGCGAGCACCGGCTCTCGCTCGACGACACCGTCGCCAAGTGGCTGCCCGGAGCGGTCAACGCCAACGGCTACGACGGGACGAAGATCACGATCCGCCAGCTGCTCAACCACACCTCCGGCCTGCCCGACTACGCCAAGGACACGGGGTTCTCGCTGAACTACGCCCTGGACGCCCAGCCCAACCAGGCCTGGCCGCCGCAGACCCTGGTGAACATCGCCCTCGCGCAGCACAAGCCCACCTCCGCGCCGGGTCAGCAGTGGAGCTACGCCAACACGAACTACGTACTGGCGGGCATGGTGATCAAGGCCGTCACCGGCAACGACCCGGCCACCGAGATCCAGCACCGCATCATCGAGCCGCTCGGCCTGCACGACACCACCTTCCCCACCACCGACCCGGCCCTGCACGGCAACTACCTGCACGGGTACGAGTATCCGGTGATCGGCATCGTGATCAGGGACATCACGGCCTCCGACGTCCAGGCCTTCGGGCCCGCCGGAGCGATCGTGTCGACCCTGGACGATCTGGCCACCTTCTCCCGGGCACTGCTGAGCGGACAACTCCTGCCGCCCGCCCAGGAGGCGGAGCTCAAGACCACCGTCCCGGAGAACAGCGACGGCACGGCCGGGTACGGACTGGGCATCATCCACGAGCAACTGCCCTGCGGCCAGTGGGTCTGGGGCCACAACGGCGCCGTGCTCGGCTACTTCAGCGACTGGATCGCCAGCGACGACGGCACCAAGCAGGTGGTGCGCGTCAACAACGAGTACCACATGCTCACCCCGACACAGGGCCAGCAGGACACCGGCCAGGCCGCTATCGACGCCTACTGCGCGCTCTGACCCGGACCCGGACAACCCTTCAACCCCGGTGCCGCCCGCGCCCGGTACTCCGCCGAGCGGATCGCTCCGGAGTACCGAGGCGGCACCGGCGCGCTGACGGCCCGGATGAGCGGGATCCCCTCCCACACCGTGAACGCCTCCCGCACTCCGAAAGGACCGACCGTTGAAACCACTTCTGCCCGCCTGGCGACTGCGCGCCAGGACAGCCGTCGTCGCCACCGCCATGACCCTGGCCGCGTTCCTCGGAACCACACCCGCTCCCGCGCACGCGGACAACGCCCCTCCTGCGTTCACCGACGGGTACGGCCTGACCCAGGTCGGTACCCCCGAGGTGCACTCGAGCACCGACTTCACCATTACCGTGACCACCGCGCAGCTCTCCGGCCAGCACAAGATCCGCGTCTTCCTTCCCCGGGACTACTCGGCGGACCCCGGCAGGCGCTGGCCGGTGGTGTACTTCCTGCACGGCGGAGGCGGCACCGTGGACGACGCCGCGGCCGCCCCCGCACTGCACTCGGACTCGATGATCACGGTGGTGCCCGACGGCGGTCTGAAGGGCTGGTACGCCGACTGGGCCATGCAGAACACCGCCGTGGGTACGGCGAACTGGCAGACCTTCCACACCACCCAGGTCGTCCCCTTCATCGACGCCAACCTGCGCACCATCGCCGACCGGTCCCACCGGGCCGTCGTCGGCCTGTCGATGGGCGGCTACGGCGCACTGCGCTACGCCGAGGCCCGCCCCGACCTGTTCGGCCACACCGCCTCCCTGTCCGGCGGCATCGACTTCGGCATGGCGGAGGTCCGCGCGACGGTCCTGGCCACGGAGCTCAACGTCACCGGCGCGTGGTGCGCCGTGAGCACCTCCAGCCCCGCCGGTACCGGCAAGTGCACCGGCTACGGGCCGTACGTCGACAGCGACGCGATCTTCGGCTCGCCCTACCCGGTCTTCAACGCGGATCACATCTGGAACGAGGTCAACCCGGCCGCCACCGCCAACCTGGCCAAGCTCGTCGGCACCGACATCACGCTCTACACCGGCAGTGCGTGGCCCATCGACCACTTCACCGAGATCGCCTCCAACACGGTCAAGACCCGGCTGGACCAGCTCGGCATCCCCAGCCGCTACGTCGACTACGGCAACGGCTCGTCGCTCTCCCCCACCTGCGACGGCGGCCACGACTACGGTTGCTGGGCCCCCGCCTTCGCCGACTACATCCCCCGGCTCCAGGCCTCGTTCGCCACGGCGGGCTGAGCCTCTCCCCGGCTGCCGGACCTGCCGCCCTCCCACCCTGCGATCACGCAGCCGGAGGGCGGCGGGTCCCACGGCTGACAGGACCTCGGCGCGCGGCGGCCCGGATGCGCCGTTCTGCGCGGTGCGCTCTGACGGCTCCCGGGTTCACGGTTTCCCCTGAGACGGTTCGGGCAGGAACCGACACACCCATCGAGGAGCAAGCCATGCCGAACCTGACCGAAGCCACCATGTCGTTCCACACCAACGACGAGAACAAGGATCACGACACCAACGTCACCATCGAGGTCCGCGACCGCAACGGCCACATGGCCGCGCGCGTCTCCGACACCTTCGGCGCGTTCAACGACCACACCAACGATGGCCCCTTCAACCTCACCCTCCTCAACCACGCCACCAAGGACGACCTCCAGGGCGGCAACGTCCTCCTCCGCGTCGATCCGGTGGGCGACGACACCTGGCGGTTCAACCTCTTCGTGGACCTGCTGTTCGACGACGGCTCGCACCTGACGGTCACCGCGGACGGCCTGGAGGTCAACGAGGAGTCCGAGCAGCAGCAGACGTTCGGCCTGAACTGATCCCACCGAGTGCACCGAGCGGCCAGGCAGGCCGGTGGTGCCGGACTCCGAGGTGATCGACATCCAGCTTCATCCCGACCACGAACAGCCGGCCCGGAGGCGCTCCGCTTCCGGGCCGCCCCTGTCGGGCTCGGCACCCGGATAGCGCGTCGGAACTACCGGGCGAGTAATCGCTCGTTGCTGATCGACCAGTCGTACTCGCTCGATCCGCTGAACCGGCCGCCCGTCAAGACATCCACAGCCCGCACGTCAGACACAGCGAGGCCTTCGGCGGGGAGGACGGAGACGGACTTTCCGGGTCACCGAACCGCCATATGCGCGGCGGTGGATGCCGTCACCTGACCTGCGAGCGGCGGCGGCAGCCACAGCTACCCGAACACCAACGAGCAGCTCCTGGCGCAGAAACCACTCGGGAACGTGGCCTGCCCCGTGTACGGGGCGAGGTAGTCGTAGGGCCCCTGATAGACCGGGCCAGCATAGATGCTCAGGGCATCCGGCCCCCAGTTGTACACCGAACCGATCGTATTGACCGGGGTTCCGTCGCTGTAGCGAAGGCCCATGGTGGGGATGACGACGTCACTGGACACGACCACGGACGGACCGCTGAAGTCCGTGTACCCATACAGGGTGGCAGCGTCCGTGGCCGTGGCACCTGCAGCCGTGCCAGAGCTCGCGGACGCGACACCCGCGGCACCGAACGTCGCCAACACCGCACCGATCACACCGAACGCGAGCGCGCTCTTGAAGCGCATGTCGTTCCCTCCAGATCGAAGTGCTCGAACGTCCTACCCGCACAGGACTCGCCACCAACGACGGTAGCCGCCAACTCCTGGGCCTGGTACGCCGTTTGTTTAGTAGCAGCAGAAACCCCCAGTCGCTTCCGGGGTCGTAGGCGACGGGGTGGTCACAGAGCGGGCTGCGGTTGCCGACTATGGGGACGGTACCCCGTCGTGGCTGCGCTCGGCTGACGCAGCCGCGTTGGTGAGGTGAAGCGCAGGAATGATTGAACGTCGGGTGGGCAGGCAACCGAAGCCGTCAGTTCGGCCACTCGACCGACGTCCTGGCAAAGCAGAGAGTGACCGTTGCGCCGAGACCTGGTAGAACGCTCACGAGATCCGGAGGCGATGCAGTGACCTTGGCCCTCGAACTGCGCCACTACCGCGATGTACGGGACTGCCGACAGACGCTGATCGACCTCTACACCGATGTGCGGGCTGGACTGCTGAACCTGCCCGACTACGCCGTTGCGACCTTTGCCGAACGGTTGGACCGGCACGCCTCGGAGCCCGGGTCCGAGGTTGTGAACTGGGCGTCCGCGTCCCCTGGCGAGGCACCGGTGCGGCGCGGCGCATTCATGACGAGCTCGTTGCCGGGCGCAGCGAGGCGAACGTGACGCTCATGGTGAACCCGGCTGCCGGCAACGGCAAGGTGCTCGCCCTGTACGAGTCCTGGGGGTACAGGGCCGTCAACCGCGTTCAACCGTCGCCCAAGGCGCCCCCACTCATCGCGATGCTCCGGGAGGCGGCAGCATGACGACCGATCGCACGGACTTCGACCCCGCCGCCGCCCTGGAGCAGATCACCACCGCGACCGAGCACCTCCTGCAGACGGCGGCCCGCTTCACCGACGCCGACGTACGTGCACCGTCACTGCTGCCTGACTGGTCTCGCGGGCACGTGCTGACCCATCTGGCCCGCAACGCCGACGGCGGCCGGCGCCTGCTGATCTGGGCCCGGACCGGAGTGGAGACAGCGGAGTACCCGAACCTGGCCGCCCGGGCCGAGCAGATCGAGAGCGGAGCGGGCCGCAGCGCCGCCGAGCTCCTGGCCGACCTGCGTGACAGCGCCGCCGCGTTCGAAGCCGAGTACCGGAGGATGCCGCCCGAGGCATGGCGTCGGATCGTTCGCTGGGCCCGTGGTCAGGAGCATCCCGCCGCCCGCGCCGCCGACGCCCGGCTGTGCGAGGTGCTGGTCCACCACGCCGATCTGGACGCCGGCTACACACCGGCCCAGTGGCCGACGGAGTTCGTCCAGGACATGCTCGGCCGGGTCGTGGCCTCCCTCAGTGCACGCGACGATGCACCCGCCATGCAGCTGCACGCGACCGACACCGGTACCTGGTACGACATCGGCACCGCGCGGGACGCTCCGAGCGTCCACGGGCCGCAGAACTCGCTGCTGGCCTGGCTGATGGGACGCTCCCCCGGCTCGGACCTGGCCGTGCACAACGCCCCGGCCCTGCCCAGACCACCGTTCCTCTACTGATCCCCGGCTCGGGCTCAACCACCTCCAGTCCGGGTGCTGTGGCCCGAGGGGGCCGTTCGCGGCCGGTGACCCGTCCGGCAGGGCGCGTTCGCCCTGTCTCGCTGATTACCGATAACCAAGTCCCGGAGTTGCACCAGCAGATCGCGGCGCTCTCACGCGCTGCCTGACGACAGGGGATGACGCATGACGAACGACGGCCGGATCTTCCGCGAGGCGTGGATCGCCGGTGTGGGCAAGCACTGCCCCGGTGAACCGAAGCCCGGCTACGTCGCGCCGTGGGATGACACCCCGGAGTGGGAGCGGCAGTGCGCAGCCGCCGTGTACGGGCAGGTCCGGGACTTCGTCCAGGTGAGCGCGGGCAGTACCGCGAAGCTCAGCCGTGGGCAGAAGGGGCGCTTTGTCGCGCTCTGCTGGATTGCCCAGACCTACAAGCACATCGAGGCCCCGAAGCCCGGCTATGTCGCGGACTGGGACGATCTGCCGAAGTGGCAGCAGGAGACGGACGCGGACATCTTCGAGCACATCGAGCGGACTGTCTGACCCTGCCGTTCCGGGGACTGCGGAGTACTCGCTCCGTCGAGGGCCCGGGGACGCCGACACCCCTGATCGAGCTGCCCAAGTCCCCGTTCGGGCACCGGTCGAGACGCCAGTTGACCTGGGGTCTCTACCGGCGTCCGGGTGACCGGTGGAGTCGGGAGAGCGCTGGTCGGATCAGGGCGGTAAGTCGGGGTCGCCTTCCCCGGAGGCGGCGCAGTCGGCGAGTGGTCCGGACGTTCGCCGTGGTTCGACCGGTGGCTCCGTTCATGAGGACGGGTTCCGGCTCAACTTCTCTTGCCGGCCCGCACTGTCCGCACCCAGGACCGCCTCGACAGTCCAGAAGCCGTGGCTGATCCAGCGACGTTGCCCACCGGCCGGTGGCGTCAGACGCGTTCCTGCTCGCTCGCTTCCTTGGTGGCCGCGGCCCGGGCGCGACGGCGGCCCAACAAGGTGCATCCCACAGTCACCAGGCCGATGGCGACGACCTTGGCGGCCCCGTAGTAGCTGTACGCCAGGTTCTCCGGGGTGCCGGGCAGCCTGAAAGTGACCCACACTCCCGCGACTCCCCCGAAGACGATCAGTGCGACGGCCCCCCAGGTCCCGAGCTCCGCCCACCAGACCCCCGGAGCGTGACCCCGCTCCTCGGTCTGCTCAACGTCCTTGTCGGCCATGATCTGTCCCCCTGGGCATGTGGTGGCGGTCGCGAGGCAAGACGCAGGCCCGGTGCGGAAGGTTCACCGGGCCGAACGTTCCCTGCTGGAGCCAACATCCTGCCAGCCGGCGAAATCCACCCTCACCCAACCCCGTTGAGCGGGTGACGAACGACTCCCGCCGGAGGTGTTGGCACAGGACCACTGCACCACATCAAGGGTCACACGCCCTGACCCGGCGCCATCAACCGCAGAAGTTGAGCCGAAGCCTGAGAACGATCAGCGTTTCGACGGCGGTCGGAGCGGAAGCGGAGCTCTTTCGGGTGGCGCGAATGTACCCGTGCTTCCACAGCACCGGGCCGCGCGGGCGCGTCCGTCAGGCGGGCAGGGCGGCGAGCCAGTCGGTCAGGAGCCGGTTGACCTCGGCGGGGCGTTCTTGCTGGATCCAGTGGCCGCAGCCGTCGAGGAGATGGCTGGAGAGCAGCCCCGGTAGCGTGACCGGGTACGCCTTGATCGCGTCGGTCAGCCATGTCGTGGAAGCGTCCAGGCTGCCGCCGATGAACAGGGAGGGCTGCGTGATGGGGGCACCGTCGAAGGCGGCAAGGTCCTCCCAGTCGCGGTCCATGTTCCGATAGCGGTTGAGCGCTCCGGTCACGCCGGTGCGTTCGAACTCCCCGGCGTAGACGTCGAGGTCCCTGTCGTCGAGCCAGGCGGGCAGCCGGCCGGTGGGGAACCGGTCGCGCAGCGTTCCGCCGCTGCTGACGAAGTGCGGATCGGGGGCACCGGGCGCGGGCATGGTGTCGGCGGACAGGGCCGCGTAGAAACCCGCGAGCCAGCCGCGTACATCGGGTTCGATCTCGGCCTCGGCGCGGCCCGGCTGCTGGAAGTACGAGACGTAGAACTCCTCGTCCCCGCCCATCTGAGCGAAGATGTCGCTGGGGCGGGGCCCGCCGCGCGGGGTGTACGGAACACTCAGCAGCCCCACTGCGCGGAAGACCTCCGGATGGAGCAGGGCGGAGTTCGCGGCGATCGTCGCGCCCCAGTCGTGGCCGATGACCACCGCGGACTCCTCGCCCAGGGCGCGCACCACCGAGACGTTGTCCTCCACGAGGTCGACCATCCGGTACGCATCCGTCGCGGTCGGCTTGGAGGAGCGGCCGTAGCCGCGGACATCGAGGGCGACCGCGCGGTATCCCGCCGCCGCGAGTGCCGGCAGCTGGCTGCGCCAGGAGTACCAGGATTCCGGGAAACCGTGTACGAGCAGCACCAGCGGCCCGGTGCCCTGCTCCGCGAGATGGATCCGGCCTCCTGGCGAGGAAACCGACCGGTGCGTGATCTCCGCGATGTGCTGCGACATACGTCCCCTCCATGACCATAAGTCCGCTGTCCGCCCGGACGGCCCTCTTCCGCCGTCCGTCGGCTCGACTGCCGATCATGCGGACGACCCGCTGGGAAGACGAGTTTGTTTGCCGATTCAGCAAACCGGCCCGAGATCGCGGCCACCGGGACACCCACGCACCGGGGGGTGTCCGGCTGTCCGGCTCCCGGCCATGGGCGGGGCGGAGCGGGGCGGATGCGATCACCGCCGTCACGCCTCAGTGTCGAGCTATGGGCTCGATCATCGTGTTGTTGGAGCTGGCCGCCGCCGAAGGACCGGGGCCGGGGCCGGAGGACGGGGAGCCGGCCGTGCTCCTGGTGCACGCGGCCGGCGCCGACCCGGACGTGCCGGAGGACCCGCAGCGGCAGACCCTGTGCCAGAAGGACACGGAGCCGATGGAGCACAGCCACTACAGCCCTTCGCGGCCTGGTGATCCCTGGTATCCGCCGAAGTACTACGACCGGCGCTGCCGGGAGTGCGAGACCGTCCTTCGCAGCATCTGAGCATCGGGGCGGCGGCGTTCGTGCTGTCAGCGGGGCGGGTCGCCGAACAGCTCGGCCACCAGGGTGCGGGCGTACGCCTCGTCGGTGCCGGGGATCGCGAAGACGACATGGAAGTAGAGCGGGGCGACGATCCGGTCGAGGATCCGCTCCAGCGGGGGCGGGGTCTCGCCCCGGCCGTGGGAGGCTTCGAGGATCACGTCGATGCCGGCGGTGCAGCGCCGCAGACACTCCCGGAGACCGGTGCGACGCTCGTCGACGTCGGCGGCGACCTCCGCCCGGAAGAAGGCGATACCGCCGGGCCGCGCCAGGTCGGCCAGCGTCCGGATCGCGTAGGCCTCCAGGTCCGTACGGAGGTCACCGCTGGAGGAAGGCGAGGCGTCCGCCTCGTGCCGGGCTGCCATCTCGGCCAGCAGGGCCTGCAGCGTGCCCCAGCGCCGGTAGATCGTGGTGGGGTTGACGCCCGCCCGCTCGGCCACCGCGGGAATCGTGAGCTGGGCGGCGTCACGCTCGCCGGCCAGGTCGGTGACGGCCCGGTAGACCGCGCTCTGGACGCGGGCGCTGCGGCCGCCGGGGCGCCTGGCAGGGGGGTGAGCGTTCACCCCTCCAGGCTAACGCAGATCGTCTTGCTTTAAGGACCCGGGCGGGATAGCTTCGACTAAAGCAAAGCGCTCTGCTTTAAGCCGACCGCCTTCGTCTTCAGAGGGGACACCCATGTCCACCACCGCCCACGCCCTCGGCCGACGCTTCCACGCCGCGCTCACCGCCCGCGACTGGGAAGGCATCCGGTCGACGCTCCACGAGGACGCCACCTGGCCCCTCCCCGGCGACAACACCGTCAGCGGCACCGCCGTCGGTGCGGACGCCGTGGTCGAGCGGGCCCGCAGGATCGCCTCCTACGGCCTGAACTTCGAACTGCTGCACATCCTGGTCAGCCGCGAGAACATCGCGCTCTCGCTGCACAACACCGCCCGGCGCGAGGACGCGGTCCTGGACGAGTACCTGTCCACCGTCTGCCGCCTGCGGGACGGCAGGATCGCCGAAATCGAGACCTTCCTGTCCGACGTCCCGGGCATGAACGCCTTCTTCGTCTGACGGCCGGGGCGGTGCGGGAACTTCTCCCGGCACCGCCGGCGGTGGCCGCACCGGCTCCGAACTCGCCTGTGCGGCCGTGTGGTTGGAGACCCGTCCCGGGTGGGATGCCCCGAGGCCACTGCCCGGGACGGGTAGTCGGGACACTGCCGGACGCGTCATGGCCGGCCGGTCGCCCGTCAGCAGCACTGCCAGGTGAAGACCGCCCGGTCGAAGCGCTTCGCGGCCAGGTCGGCGGGGCGGATCAGCCAGTACAGGGCGCCCATGTCGCCCCACATCATCTCGGCGGTGGAGTCGCTGTCGATCTGGGCGAGCAGGACCCAGCGTTCGGCCTCGGCCTGGAGCTCGGGAGTGTCCCAGCCGGCCTGGCCGTCCAGGACGGCGTGGGCGACCTCGTACTCGACCGGGTTCTGGACCGACATCGGGTGACCGCCTATCCGGTGCTCCGGGCCGTCCCAGGTCAGGCCCACCGCATCGGTGAAGTTGTCGCGCAGGTCGTCCTCGACGTCCGGGCCGAACGCACTGGCCACGGTGGGGTGCCACGGACCGGGCTCGGAGCCGGTGAGCCTGGCCGTGAGCCGTACCTCCGGGTAGGGGTCCAGGCCCTCGGGGGTGGGACGGGTGACGGTCTCCACCCCGGCAGGCACGTAGACGACCCGGGCACCGGCCCAGCTGTCGCGGTCGCCGGCCAGCACCAGGGCGTCGCCGTCGTCCAGTTGGCCGTCGAAGTAGAAGAACAGCAGTGTGCCGTCCGAGGGCATGGGGATGTCGAGGCGGCCCGTGGGCAGGGCGGCGCAGTCGATCGAGGCGACGAACGACAGCGGCCCGTTCCCCTCCCAGAGTGGCCACTCGGCGCCGGGCGGCAGCTCGGGCTCACCCCCGAGGCGGCCGACCACCGGGCCGACCACCCCTGCGGGCGCGGTCGAGAGGCGGGCGCACGGCCGGAGCAGAGCGGTCCACTTCTCGGCGATGTCGGCGGGGAGGTGCCGGTGGGCGACGGCGGTCAATTCGGCGGCCCACGGTACGGGCTGAGCGGTGATCATGGATAGATGATGCGGCACGACTCTGACAGCATCATGAGGGGATCCGGCAGCGGGCCGCCGCCCGGTCGGCCGCGGCATCCGCCCCGAGCCTCCACCCTCGGTTCCGACCCCGGAATAGCGGCACGGGCACCGAAGTTGATCAAGGTATGACTCAAGGTCCAGCACCCCGTGCACTGTCCGACCAGGCCCTCTCCGAGCTGCTGAGCAGCCAGCAGTTCGGCACGCTCGCCACGGTCAAGCGCAATGGCCATCCGCACCTGACCACCATGCTCTACACCTGGGACCCCGAGGCGGGGGTGGTGCGGTTCTCCACCACCGCCGACCGGACGAAGGTGAAGCACCTCAGGAACAACCCCCGTGCGGCGCTGCACGTGCCGGGCGGCAATGTGTGGTCGTTCGCCGTCGCCGAGGGCGAGGCGGAGGTCTCCGAGGTGACCACCGTGCCGGGCGACGCGACCGGACGGGAGCTGCTCGCGATGATCCCGGAGGCCGCACGGCCCGAGGACGAGGAGGCCTTCCTGGTGCAGCAGGTGGCCGAGCGCCGGGTGGTCCTCCGCCTCAAGGTCGGGCGGCTGTACGGAACCGCACTGGACATCGAGGGCTGACACCGCCCGCCCCGGCCTACCACCCGAGCCGCAGCGGGCGGGCCGGGGCGCCGTGGGCGAGCAGAGCGGTGAGCGGAGTGGCGAGGTCTCGGGGCGAGAACAGGTCGGGGCCCCGGTAGTCCGCGATGTCCTGTGGGTTCCACCAGCGCAGGGTGGTGATGTTCTCGGCGGCGAGCCCGCGGTCGGACAGTGTGCCGTGGGGGTCGAACGCGGTGGTGCGGACGAGGAAGTAGTCGTTGACCACGCCGTCGTGGCCCGGCACGAGTCCGGGGGCGGCGACCCGCTGGTGCCACACATGGGGCGGGTCGGTGCCGATGACGAGCCCCACCTCCTCGCACAGCTCCCGGCGCAGGGCGGCGATCGGGGTCTCGCCGCGCTCGACACCTCCGCCGGGGGCCGCCCACACCACCGTGCCGGGCGGCTGAGGGACGGCGAGCCGGCAGAGCAGGACGCGGTCGTGCTCGTCCAGGACAATGGCACGGACCGAGTGTCGCAGGTTCTCCGTGGGCATCCGGGCAGACTATCCGGCGTCCGGAGAGCGCACCCGGGGCGGGCGAAGCCGGTGAGGCGTCCGCTCGCCACGGGCTCAGGTGGGGGCGGTCCGGCGGGTCGGGTGGCGGCGGCCCCAGGGTTTGGTGACGGACACCGCCACCAGGAAGCCGTAGAGGGCGAGGGCCACGGTCGGGATGATCACGAGGTTGTAGCGGAGGAAGCCGAGCTGCATCTGTGCGATCGACCCGCCGGGGTGACGGTTCGCCAGACGGGCCGCGTCGTGCAGTCGGGCGGTGAGCTCGATGTTGGAGGCGGCGGCCGCGGCGAGGGTCAGCCAGAACTTGACGGTGGTCCAGCGGTACCGGAACAGACCCCAGGGCGTCCACAGGGACAGGGCCAGGCCGCTGCCCAGCGACAGCAGGCTGAGCGGGAGGACCAGGACGTCGCCGAGCAGCCGCATGGCGCGGTAGGAGCTGCGCACGGTGTCCGCGTCGTCGGTGGCCAGGGCCGCCGCGCCGAGGGTGAGCAGGCAGAGCATCAGCGCCAGCCAGCTGACCGAGGAGGTCACATGCGCGACCACCACGGATTTGCGGGCTCTCGGCGGCAGTTGGCCTCTGCGGCGGTCGGCCGGGCGGGGTTCGGTGGACAGGGCTGTGCCGGTCATGCGGCATTCCTCCGGGGCGGTCGCGGTCGGCCGGTCAGGCCCGCTGCCGGGACGGCGGTGGGCAGCGGGACGGCGGGGGCGGAGGTGCGGCGGAGCAGCATCACGGCCAGGCCGGTGAACCAGACCATCCCCAGGTAGCGCCCGAGCGGCAGGAAGGGGGTCGCCGCCTCGGTCAGCAGGGAGAGCAGCGAGAGCACCGAGAGCGCCGCCACGGCCAGGCCCAGCCGGTTGAGCCAGCCGGGCAGGGCCCGGCTGCGGCGAGCGGCGGCGGCCACGGCGCCGGTGAGCAGTCCGGTGGTGGCGACCTGGGCGGCCGCGCCGGTGACGAACACCAGGTCCATGACGGCCCGGTACACCTGGAGGCTGTCGCCGATCCCGGGCCGGTTCAGGATCCACTGGGCGGAGGCGGAGAGCAGCAGGAACCCGGCGGCCACGGTGCCCACGGCCCGTACCGGCCCGGCGTACCCGTGCTCGGGAGCGATCCGGCGCACGTAGTCCGCCGCGTACGAGGCGAAGAGCAGCAGCGCCAGTGCACTGACGGCCTGGCAGAAGGCCGGGACCGGGACGGTGCCGCGGGTGGTTCCGGCCAGGTAGCGGGCCACCTCGGTGTCGGTGGAGTACGGGGTCACCAGGCCGGCCCCGCGGTTCTGTCCGAGGATGTCCGGTACCGCGATCGAGGCGAGGAAGAGCAGGACGTAGCAGAGCGCCGCCAGGGCGGCCGGCCGGTTCCGGGACGAAGTGGGACAAGCGGTACGGGTGGTGGACATCGGCGGTTCTCCTTCAGTCGGCGACCGGTGTACTGAAGGATCGTCCGGATCACCGGCGGTGACGTCGTCCGGCCGGAGTCACCGCGGCTACCACCGAGGGAGTACGCCCCGCCCCGTCAGCGCTCGCCGACGAAGACCTTGAAGCGGCTCCCGTTGAACGGGCCGAGCCGCACCTCGACCGGGAGCTCCGGCTGCGCGCCGTCCACCGTGAACTCGGCGTGCCCGGTGGCCAGTCGGGCCCGGTGCTGGAAGCGGTAGCGGAAGTACACCTCGATGTCGTGCCGTCCCGGTTCGACCGCGATCTCCGTGAGACCGTCCCAGCGGGCCTCGGTCTCGACTCCGTCGACGTCCACCAGCGGCCTGGTGAAGACGCGGTGGAAGGCCACGTTCACCGGGGAGGGCTTGATGTGGACCAGCAGTTTCACCATTGTCGAGCCCCCCGGCATCCCGCGCGGACCTCTTCTTCGGCCGCTTCGAACACAACCACAACCTAGCATTTCTGATGGAGCGTCAACTCTCTGTTGCCCGCGAAGATCGCGAAGGCCCGGGGTGGGAGGAAGGCTCCGGACGCGTGGGCCGGCGCGGCCGGGTACGGCACCGCGGGAAGCCCGCCTTCAGCCGGTGAAGTCGCCCGGTGAGACGAGTCCCGTCTCATAGGCGAGGACCACGGCCTGGGCCCGGTCCCGAAGGGCGAGCTTGGCGAAGATCCGGGCCACATGGGTCTTCACGGTGGCTTCGCTGAGGGTCAGTTCCCCTGCCAGCTCGGTGTTGGAGAGGCCCCGTCCCAGCAGGGTCAGGACTTCGAGCTCGCGTGGCGTCAGCGCCGTGAGGTCGCGGTGGACGGCCGGGGCCTGGGCGGTGTCCGGGCGGGTCGCGAGCCGTTCTCCCGCCGGGCTCGCCGAGAGGCCGCCCCCGGGGCCGCCCCCGGCGGCGAAGCGCTCGACCAGCCGGCGGGTGATCGAGGGCGCCAGCAGGGCGTCCCCGGTGTTCACCAGGCGTACGGCGGCGGCCAGATGCGCGGCGGTGACGTCCTTCAGCAGGAAGCCGCTCGCGCCGATCGCCAGGGCGGCGTACACATAGCGGTCGAGGTCGAAGGTGGTCAGCATGATCACCCGACAGTCCGGGTTCTCCGCCAGGACCTGCCGGGCCGCCTCCAGGCCGTCCATGTTCGGCATCCGGATGTCCATGAGGACGACGTCCGGCCGGAGCGCGCGTGCCGCCGCCACCGCCTCGGCACCGTCGGAGACCTCGCCGACCACGTCGATGCCGCGTGCGGTCAGGATCATGCGGAAGCCGGTACGGACCAGGGTCTGGTCGTCGGCGATCAGGACACGGGGAACCGGCTCGGCGGCCGGTCCGGCGGCCTCGCCCGGCCGGTCGTGCATGCCGGGGCCGCCGGTCACGGCCGGTCCAGTGGTATGCGTGCGCGGACCCGGTAGCCGCCGCCGAGTCGCCGCCGTGCGTCGAGGTCGCCGCCGTAGACGGCGACCCGCTCCCTGAGCCCGAGCAATCCGCGTCCCGCCCCGTCCTTCCGGTCCGTGTCCGAGGTCTTCGGCACGGAGTCGCCGCCGGACAGCACGCTCGGCCCGGTGTTCAGCACCTCCACCCGCAGGGAGTGGTCCGCATACCGTACCGTCACCTCGGCCTTTCCGCCGTGGCCGTGCTTGAGCGCGTTGGTCAGCGCCTCCTGGACGATCCGGTAGGCCGTCAGATCGATCCCGCGCGGCAGCGGCCGCGGCTCGCCGGAGATCCGCACCTCGACCGGGAGTCCGGCGAAGGCGATCCGGTCGATCAGCGCGCTCAGCCGGTCCAGCCCAGGCTGCGGGGAGAGTTCGGCCTCGTCGTCCTCGCCTCGCTGCGAGGGTGCGAGCAGGCCGAGCAGGTGCCGCAGTTCGGTCATCGCGTCGCGTCCGGCGTTCTCCACGGCCAGCAGCGCCGCCGCGGCCTCCCCGGGCATGGTGTCGAGGACCTCGCGGGCGGCCCCGGTCTGGATCACCATGACGCTCACGTTGTGGCTGACGATGTCGTGCAACTCCTGGGCGATCCTGGCCCGCTCGGCGTCGACCGCGCTGCGGGCCGCGCTCTCCCGCTCCCGCTCCAGCAGCCAGCCCCGCTCCTCCAGGACGCTGCGGTGCAGACGCCGGGCACGCAGCAGCGCGACACCGAGCCACCCGGCGACCGGCCATGCCGCTGCCGCCGAAATGACGATCAGCCAGCCCGTCTCGGATCTCCACACGGGGACACTCTCGCAGGTCGGCGCCGTGCCGCGCATCCTCCTGGGGACCCAGCCGCGTACATCCCCGGGTTGACGTCCTCCCCCCTCCCGCGGGGTCCGCGTCGCCGCCGACCGAGGGTCGTACCGGCCTCGCTCCGACATTCCGTCAGCACCGGTGGCACGGATGGCTGGAGAGCGTTCCTCTGGGTAGAGATCGGGTTCGGCCGCCCCTGATGCGAACACGTAAATCGGGCGCCACCTGGCGGTCACCCCGTGGTGGCCGCCGCGCCGTTCAAGCACGACACGGTTTCGGCCAAGCGCTTTGCGAGGAGAGGCGGATGCCCCATGCCCGGACCTGCCGGATCGACCGGCACCACGAGACCCCCCGGGCCGACCCGCTCGACGGGATCGGCGACGAGCACAGGGCGCGGCCCGCGCACCTGGGGTGACCGCGCGCTGGCCTGGGCCTTCCTACTGCCCTCGCTGGCGGTCTTCGCGCTGTTCATCGGCTACCCGCTGGGCCGCACGCTGTATCTGAGCACCCACGGCAACGATCTGTTCGGTGCGCCGTCGCGGTACGTCGGGCTGCGGCACTACACCGATCTGCTGGCCTCCGCCGAGTTCCACAAGACCCTGGTCACCACCCTGCTGTTCGTCCTGCTGACCGTGCTGCCGGGCGTGTTCGGCGCACTCGGCCTGGTGCTGCTGCTGGAGAGCCGGGTGCGCGGGGTGCGCTGGCTGCGCTCCGCCTTCGCGCTGCCGTTCGCGTTCTCGGTGGCCAGCGCCTCGGTGGTGTTCTCGGTCTTCTTCAACCCGGCGATCGGGGTGCTGAACGGGCTGCTGTCCCAGCTCGGCACGGGCCCGGTCGGCTGGCTCACCGACCAGCGGTACGCGCTGCTCTCGGTCAGTGCCGCGACGGTCTGGCTGAATCTCGGCTACAACGTGCTGGTGCTCTCCGCCGGAGTCGGCTCTATCCCGCAGGAGACCGTCGAGGCGGCCAGACTGGACGGTGCCACGGGCTGGCGGATGGCCAGGAGCATCACCGTGCCGCTGCTCGGGCCGCACCTGTTCTTCCTGATCGTGGTCTCCACCGTCAACGCCCTGCAGAGCTTCGGCCAGATCCACGTCCTGACCCTCGGCGGCCCGGACGGCGCCACCCGCACGCTCGTGTACTCGGTCTACGAGAAGGCCTTCGCCTACGGGTCGAGCGACTTCGGCACCGCGAGCGCCCAGGCGGTGGTGCTGCTGGTCGTCGTCCTCGCCTGCACGGGCGTCCAGTTCGGAGTCCTGGAGCGGAAGGTGCACTACGCGTGACCACGACCGGCCACATCCTCACCCAGGCCCGCACCACCCGCGTGAGCACCGGCAGAGCGAGGGAGCTGGCGGGCCGGGCCGCCGTCTACGCGCTGCTGGGCGTGGCGGTGGTGACCGTCGCCTTCCCGGTGTACTACGCCTTCGCCGGGGCCTTCATGGGCCCGTCCGAACTCTCCTCCTACCCGCCGGCGCTGGTGCCGCACTCGGTCACCGGCCGGAACTTCACCGGTGCCGTCGAGGTGATCCCGCTCGGGCGGCAGTACCTCAACTCGGCCGTCACGGCGGGAGCGATCACACTGGCGCAGCTGCTCACCTCGGTCCTGGCCGCGTACGCCTTCGTCTTCCTGCCGCTGCGGTGGCGGGCGGCGGTGTTCGGGGTGTTCCTGGCCACGCTGATGGTGCCGTGGGAGGCCGTGATCATCCCCAACTACCTGACGCTGTCGGAGTGGGGGCTGAGCAACACGTACTTCGGGCTGATCCTGCCGTTCCTGGCCTCGGGCTTCGGGACGTTCATGCTGCGGCAGTCGTTCCGGCAGTTCCCGGCCGAACTGCGGGACGCCGCCCGGATCGACGGGGCCGGCCACTGGCGGTTCCTGTGGCGGATCCTGGTGCCGCTGAACAAGCCCTCGCTGGCGGCGATCGCGATCTACGTCTTCCTCTCCGCCTGGAACCAGTACTTCTGGCCGCTGATCATCACCCGTACCGCCCAGATGCAGACCCTGCAGATCGGGCTGGCCGGGCTGCGGGACGCCGAGCGGGCCGACCCCGGGCTGATCCTCGCCGGAGTGGTGCTCTCGCTGCTGCCGACCCTCGCGCTGGTGGTGTTCGGCCAGCGCTTCATCGTCCGCGGGCTGACCGCCGGCGCCATCCGCTGAACCCCCTTCTCCCGAGAGGCAGTGACCCGACCCATGAGCAAGTGGAATCTCAGACTGGCCGCCGGTCTGGCGGCGGCCGCCCTCGCCCTGACCGCCTGCGGTTCCTCCTCCTCCGAGGGCTCCTCCAGCGACGGCTCCGCCCCCGGTGCGGACGCGCTGGACCAGGCGAAGGGCGTCACCACCGTCACCTTCTGGCATGCGATGACCGGTCAGAACGCCACCGTGCTGACCTCACTGGTGGACGCCTTCAACGCCGCCCACCGGGGGAAGATCGAGGTGAAGCCGCTGTTCCAGGGCACCTACGACGACGTCATCGCCAAGTACAAGGCCTCGGTGCAGCAGAAGGCCACGCCCTCGCTGGTGCAGGTCTACGACATCGGCACCCGGTTCATGATCGACTCCAGGCAGACCGTCCCCGCCCAGTCCTTCGCGGACAAGGACGGCTACAAGCTGGACGACCTCGAGCCCAACATCCGCAACTACTACACCGCCGGCGGCAAGCTGGCCTCGATGCCGTTCAACTCCTCGATGCCGCTGCTCTACCTCGACGCGGACGCCTTCAAGGAGGCCGGCCTGGACCCGGCCAAGCCGCCCCGGACGCTCGCCGAACTCGGCGAGGCGGCGAAGAAGCTGACCAAGAAGGACGCGAACGGGCAGACCGTGCGCTACGGCTTCGGTGCGGCGGTCTACGGCTGGTTCGTGGAGGAGCTGATCGCCGAGTCCGGCACCCTGTACTGCGACCAGGACAACGGCCGCACCAAGAAGGCCGGCAAGGTGCAGTTCGACTCCGCGCAGGGCGCGCAGGCCGTCCAGTGGTGGGCCGACCTGGTCAAGGGCGGGTACGCGGCCAACACCGGCCGGGTCACGGCCGACGCCCAGGCCGCCTTCAAGGCCGGGAAGGTCGCGATGCACCTGGAGTCCACCGGAGTGCTGCGCGGCTACACCGAGGCCGCCAAGTTCACCGTCGCCACCGCCCCCTACCCGCAGCTCACCGCCGCCGACCAGGGCGGACCGGTGATCGGCGGTGCCTCGCTGTGGATCGACGGCCCCGGGCACTCGGCGGCCGAGCAGCGCGCCTCCTGGGAGTTCGCCAAGTTCCTCGACGAGCCCGCCCAGCAGGCCGTCTGGCACACCGGCACCGGCTACTTCCCGGTCAACAGCAAGGCCCTGGACGACCCCAGGGACAAGGAGTGGCTGGCCAAGTACCCCCAGTTCCAGACCGCCATCGACGAACTCCACAGCACCAAGCCCACCCCCGCCACCGCGGGCTGCCTGCTCGGTGTGATGCCCCAGGCCCGCAAGGGAGTCGAGACCGCCATCGAGCAGACCATCAGCGGCGCCAAGAGCGCGCAGCAGGCACTCGCCGACGCCGCCAGGGAACTCCAGCCCGCCATCGACAGCTACAACGCCTCGGTGGACTGACCGGCACCTCACCGGCCGGCACCTCCCACCACGGGGGTGCCGGCCGGCCGCCGCGGCCGGCCCCGCGCCGCCACCGGGGTGGTTATGATGGCCGCGCGGGCCGTGACTGGCGCTTGGGTGGGGCACCACCGGGGAGCGATCCGCCTTCAGTTCGAAGCCGCGCGCCTGGGCGATCCCGTTTCCCGACCCTGGGAGTGCCCGTGACCGCAGAGTTGATGACCGGTACCGACCTGGCCCGTGAGACCGTCGAGCGCGCCGCCGAGCGAGCCCGGCGCCTGGCGGCGGAGACCGGGGTGCGGCCGTGCCTGGCGACCGTGCTGGTCGGTGAGGACCCGGCCTCGGTCACCTACGTCGCGATGAAGCGCAACCGCTGCGCCAAGGCCGACGTCGAGTCGCGCCACGTACCGCTGCCGGCCGCCACCACCACGGAGGAACTGGTCGCCGTCATCCGGGAGTTGTCCGCCGATCCGACCGTGCACGGCATCCTGCTGCAGCACCCGGTACCGGCCCACATCGACGAGCGGGCCGCGTTCGAGGCGATCGACCCGGCCAAGGACGTCGACGGGGTGACCATGGCCTCCTTCGCGAACATGGCGTTCGGCCACCAGGGATTCGTCTCCTGCACGCCGGGCGGGATCATGCGGCTGCTGGACGCGTACGGGGTGGACCCGCGCGGGCGGCACGCGGTGGTGGTCGGGCGCAGCCCGATCCTCGGCAAGCCGATGGGCATGCTGCTGCTGGGCCGCGACGCGACCGTCACCTACTGCCACTCCAGGACCGTCGATCTGCCCGCCGTGCTCGCCACGGCGGACATCGTGGTGGCCGCGGTCGGCAAGCCGCGGTTCATCAGGGGCGAGCACCTCAAGCCCGGTGCGGTGGTGATCGACGCGGGTTACAACCCCGGCAACGTGGGCGATGTGGACTTCGAGGAGGCGATGGCCAAGGCCCGGCTGGTCACTCCGGTGCCGGGCGGGGTCGGGCCGATGACCATCGCGGTACTGATCGACCAGACCGTCGACGCGGCCGTCCGCCAGAGTGCCGCCCTGGGCACCCCGGTGGCTGCCGCCCGCTGAGGGCGGCCCTGCGCACAGCTACAGCAGCCGAGGCTGCCCCCGTTGAACGGGGGCAGCCTCGGCGCGCCGGGTCCGGCGTGGTGTCAGTTGACGGTGTAGCTGTACGGAATCGCCGCCAGGACCGAACCGGTGGTGCCCATCTGGTTGTTGGCGGTGGGCACGCTGTGCGGGGTGGTGACCAGGTACAGGACGCCCGAGACGGTGCTGCCCTTGGGGGCGGTCGGGGTGACCGTGACCTGGATGGTGCCGGTGGCACCCGGCTTGACGGTGACCGGGGCGGTCGCCCTGGCACCGGTGTCCACCGCGAGGGCGTACGGGTCACCGGTGCTGGAGCTGATCGCCGGGTCGAACGCCAGGGTGTGCGCGGTCGCGGTGATGGTGGAACTGCCCGCCGGTGCGCCCGAGTTCGGGAACGGGCCGATCTGCTGGACCGAGGTGCTCCAGAGGCCGGGGGCGATCGGCTGGGCGGCCGTACCGACGCTCTGGGCGACCGAGATGGTCGAGCCGTCCTGGGCCTTCTTCAGGTCGCCGAACAGGTCGGGCGAGCCGGTGACGCCGGAGAGCTCCACCTGCGCGGGGGTGGTCGAGGCCGCGACCGCGGTCAGCCGGTCGGTTCCCGGCGGGACCAGGAAGCCGGGGACCTGGCTGTTCGGGCCGAGCGGCAGGGCGACGGTCTCGGAGGCGCCCTGCGGCACCAGCGGCAGGTCGACCTTCCGGTTCAGCCGGCCGTCGGCCTGGATGACCTGGGTGGCCTCGGTGTTGTTGGTGTACGTGACCGTCACCGTGGTGGCCTTGCCCGCGGCCAGCCTGGTCCTGGTGCTGCCCGGCAGCGCGGCGTCGGCCTTGTTCCGGTCGAGGCCGATGGTGCCGGTGAACGGCTGGCTGAGCTCGGTGCCGCTGACCGGGTTGAGGACCACCAGGGCGAACCGCCAGCGGCCGGGGACCGGGTTGATCGTGGTCGTCGACAGGCCCGCGGCCGTGCCGGACACGTTCCCGCTCGCGTCGAACAGCGCGTTGCTCTCGACGTCGATCGGGGTGCCGTTCGGGCTGATCAGAACGCCCTGCAGGAGCACGTTCGGGTCCTTGCCGAGGGTCAGGCCGACCCGCAGGTCGCGGTGGCCCTTCGGCACGTCGAAGGCGTAGGTGAAGCTCTGCGCGGGCGAGGCCTCACGGGCGTTGCCACCGGTGATGGTGCCGGTGAAGGAGCCGGTGGTGCCGTTCAGGTCGACCAGGGTGCGCAGGATGACCGGCACGCTGGTGGTGCGGCCGTTGGAGCTGGCGATGGTGACCGACTGGTCGCTGTCACCGCTGGTGGTGGGCGTGGTCAGCCGGACGTGCAGGGTCTTGCTCTGACCCGGCGCCAGCGTGGTGACCTGCGGGCTCACCGCACCGGCCGGGACGGCCCGCTGGAACGAGGTGTCCAGCTGGACCTTGCCGGTGAAGCCGTTGCCGCCCGCGGGGGTGTAGAGGATCGCCTTCCACGTCCCGGCGACCGGGTGCGGGACGTCCACGACGGCGAAGTTGGCCGAGACCGCACCGCCCTGCGGGCGGGTGTTGGCCTCCAGCCGCCCGGACGGGTCCAGCAGGGTCATCCGGACCACCGGGGTGACCGTGCTGCTGCCGGACTTCTGCGGCGCGCCGGGCCACGCTATCGAGGCCGCCAGCCGGTCGGCGCCGGACGGGACGGTGAAGGTCAGGTCGTGGTGCACCCAGGTGGCGCCGTTGGTGGCGTAGCTGAAGGTCGGGTCGGTGGCCGAGTTCAGCGGCACGTCCTGGTGGGAGGAGCCCAGCGGGGCGAAGGTGCGGGTGGCCGCGCTGACGGTCTGCGGGCTGCTGCTGGTGTTGACCACGTCGACGGCCGCGGTGTGGGTCTGGCCCGCGTGGCCGGTCAGGTCGATCTGGCCGGTGGTGACGGCGACCGTGGAGCTGTCCTTGGCACCGTCCGGGCTGTGGTAGCCGCGGGCGGCCTCGACGGCGGCGCGGACGTTCAGCAGACCGGCGCCCTGCTCCTGGGCCGGCAGGCCGAGGTCGGCGGCGGTACCGGTCAGGAAGGCCTTGACCAGCGCGGGCGACGGGGAGGCGCCCTTGTGGCTGTCCCGGTACGCCTGGATCACGTCGGCGGCGGCACCGGCGGTCATCGGCGCGGACTGGCTGGTCCCGCCGAAGGGCTGGATCGAGCTGCCCTGGCCCTTGAAGTCGGTGCAGTCGGTGTACTTGCTGGTGTCGGGACCGCACAGCGCCCAGTCGGACTCGCCGGGGGCCACCAGGTCGACGGTCCGGCCGCCCTGGGTGATGCCGCCCGAGGAGAGCGCGGAGATCCGGCTGTTGGACCAGGTGCCGTTGGAGAACTGCGCGGCGGCGTAACCGGTCTGCAGGTAGGACTGGTTGTCGGTGGAGGCGCCGACCGAGATCACCTTGGGGTCGGTCGCCGGGGTGCCGACGGTGCCGTTGATGCCCGCGTCGCCGCTGGACACCGTGACGGTCACACCGGCCGCCGCGGCCTGGTCGTTGAAGAGCGAGATGGTGTCGTGCGCGCCGCTGTCCGGGGCGACGTTGCTGCCGAAGGACTCGTTCAGCACGTCGACGTGGGCCACCGAGACCGCGTAGTCGATCGACTGCAGGATCGCGGAGTTCGGGAAGGTCTCGCCGCCCGCCTTCAGCGCGACCAGCGAGGCGCCGGGCGACATGCCCTGGATCCGGATGTTGCAGCCGGCCGGCAGCGGGTGGCTCGGGTTGACGAACTTCGACAGGTCGTAGCTCTGCCGGCCCTGCGCGATCATCGCGGAGGCGTCGCCGAAGGCCTCGCCCGCACCGCTCGGCGCGTCCCAGCCGTCACCGGAGAAGTCCTTGTAGTCGATGACCGCGTGTGAGCCGTCGGGCCGGATGAAGTCCGGGTGGTCAGGGTCCAGGCCGTCGGCGATGTACGCGACCTTGACGCCCTTGCCGTCCGCGATCTCGCTCGCGCCGGGCGAGCCCTTGGTGCCCTGCACATGGGTGGTGTACAGCGCCTCCGGCTCCAGCAGCGGCTTGTCCGGGTCGCTCGGGCAGATCGCACCCTCGCCCGTCCCGCCGTCCGAGGCCTTGCCCGCGGCGGCGTTCGGGGTGGCGTCCGGGGTGGTCAGGGCCTTCGGGGCCCTGGCTCCCTTGCCGCCCTTGGTGTCGACCGGGGCGGCCGGGCCCGTCGGGGTCACCGTGACCGTCTGGTCGGGGACCACCGAGGCGACCGCCGGGTCCGCGGCGAGCGCGGCCCGCAGTGCCGGGCTCACGGTCGCCGAGAAGGCGTTGCCGACCACGAAGCTCTTGATGCCGGTGCCGCCCTGGGCCTTGACCCTGGCCAGCAGCGGGGCCTGCGCGGATGCGGCCTGCTTCTTGCGCTCGTTCAGGTGCCCCGAGTCGGCAGGGGCGCTGGGGAGCTGGTCCTTGAGGATCACGATGACCGGGGCCGGAGCGCCGCTGTCGGCGGCCTCGGGCGTGGCGGGCGGTGACGCGCTCCAGGCGGTGGCCCCGCTGGCCAGCGCCATGGAGACGGCGGCGGCGAGGGTGACCGCTGCCAGCTGCGGTTTATGCCGACGGATCATTAACATCCCTTCATCTGATGCGATGTCAGGAGCCGAGTCCGAGCACACGCACAAGGCCGGACGCATGCACAAATCCTGGAACACCCGCCCCGACAGGCCCGCATTCCAGCGCATGAACGGACTCCGGGACAAGGGGGTTCGAGCGCCGCCCGGCGGGCGGGTACCCGCGGAGATCACCAAGGGCCGGTCAAGTCCGCAGTTCGGGCCCGGCGTGTCGAGAGTGCGCGGGCCACCGTAAAAATTTTCCGCCGACTTCTAACCGCTCGGACCGGCTGACACCGCGACAGATACCCCCGGCCGACAGAAATCCACGTCAGACCGCCGGGCAGCACCGGTCCACACCGTTCGGCGAAGGAGTCGGAGGCGATGGCTCCGGTCGTGCAGGTTGGGGCCACCCCGTCCGCCGGAGGTGCAGGACATGTGCGCCGCCGCGACTCAGGACCGGCTCCCCCTCGGCCGGTGCTCCCCGGACCACCGGCGCCCCGCCCGGCCCTCGCCGGCCTTCGAATCAGCTGATTGACAGTCAGTTATCCGAACAGGACGGGAAATCTGTTCCTGCCCTCCAGGGTGGACCGGTTCGGCTAGCCTGGCGCGGGGGTTCGAAGTCGGTGATTCCGATCGTGGGGGGATGGAACGTGGCGTCTGCCGGACGTGCCGGATATGTGTGCTTCGCGGGGCAGGACTGGTGGTACCACAACCGGGCGCACTCCGATGTGCAGTTGATGCTGAAGCTGGCGGAGCAGCGGCCGGTCCTGTTCGTGAACAGCATCGCGATGCGGATGCCGGTGCCCGGGCGGACCTCGCAACCGCTGCGGCGGATCCTGCGCAAGGCGCGGAGCATGGCCCGCAAGGTGCAGCGCCCGGTGCCCGGTCTGCCGGGCTTCGCGGTGATGACCCCGGTGCTGCTGCCCTTCTACGGCAGCCGCCTCGCCCGCGCGCTCAACGCCCGGCTGATCGCGCTGCAGGTCCGGCTGGCCGCCCGGAGTCTGCGGATGTCCACGGACGTCTGCATGGTGACCATGCCGACCGCGGCCGATGTGGTGGAGCACCTGCCGCACCGCACCCTGGTCTACAACCGCTCGGACCGGCACTCCGCCTTCCCCGAGGCCGAGACCTCCTTCATCGAGGTGCTGGAGCGGCGGCTGATGGCCACCGCCGACCATGTGCTCTACGTCAGCGGCGAGTTGATGGCCGCCGAGCGCGAACTCACCCGTGACCGGGCGGTGTTCCTGGACCACGGCGTGGACCTGGAGCACTTCACCGCCGAGGGCGCGGCGGAGCCGGCCGATCTGGCGGCGATCCCGCACCCGAGGATCGGCTTCTTCGGCGCGCTGGACGACTTCATCGTCGACTTCGACCTGCTGGCCCGGGTGGCCAAGGAGCACCCGGACGCCCAGCTGGTGCTGATCGGCGACACCACCCACGACCTGGGCGCGCTCACCGCCCTGCCGAACGTCCACCACCTCGGCTTCCGTCCGTACACCGAGATCCCCTCCTACGGGCGGGGGTTCGACGTCGCGCTGATGCCGTGGCTGGACAACGACTGGGTCCGGCACTGCAACCCGATCAAGCTCAAGGAGTACCTGGCCCTGGGCCTGCCGGTGGTGACCACCGACTTCCCCGAAGTACGGCGCTACGCGGACCAGTTGTCCATCGCCCGGACCGCCGGGGAGTTCAGCGGGGCCGTCGGTGCGCTGCTGGCGGCCGCCGCGAGCGAGGACGCGCAGGCGGCGCGGCGGCGCCGGGCAGCGGTGGAGCGCGACTCCTGGGAGCGGCGCGCGGCCGAGCTGCGCGAGCTGGTCGAAGGGCCGGCGGCGGGCTGAGGTCGGTCCTTCCGACCCGACGAGGAGATCCGCGTGCGCAGCCGTACCCGCCCCCTGCTCGCGGCGCTGCTGGGCCTGGCCCTGGCGACGCTTCCCGCCTGCAGCGGCACCGCCCCCAGGCCGGCCCCGCCCTCACCCGGCGGACCGGTCGGGCCGACCACCACCATGTTCGGCGCGGCCGAACCCGCCACACCGGCGTTCGCCGACCCGGCCGCCACCACGCTGGGCGTCCGCTTCACCACGACGCTGCCCGGACTGGTGACCGGCGTCCGCTTCTACAAGGGGCCCGGCAACACGGGGACGCACATCGGTGCGCTCTGGGACGCCCGGGGCAGGGAGCTGGCGCGCGCCACCTTCACCGCGGAGTCCCCGGCCGGCTGGCAGCAGGCGCGGTTCGCCGACCCGGTGCGGATCGCACCGGGCGCCACGTACACCGCCGGGTACCTGGCGCCGTCCGGGCACTACGCGGCCGCGCCGAACGCCTTCGACGGCGGCCCGGTCACCCTCGGCTCGGGCCCGCTGACGGCGGTCGGCGGCGGCTTCGCCCAGGGCGGCGCGCTGGCCTTCCCCGCCCTGTCGCACGAGAACACCGACTACTACGTCGACGTGGCCTTCGCCCCGACCGGCTCCGCCTCCCACCTGCCCGGCGCCTTCACCACCGCGTACTGGTCCAGGTGGCCCGCGACCGAGCGCTGGAAGGACCCGGGGAGGTTCCCCGTCGGCGTGTGGATGCAGGATCCGACCACGCCCTTCAACGGATCCGACGAGGCCCACGCCTTCGCCTCACTCGGCGTCAACACCCTGGTGGGGCTCTGGGACTGGCCCGAGGAGGACGACGGCCGCCTCCGGGCCGCGGCCGCCGCCGGACTGGCCGTGATCGCCGGGGGCAAGGCCTGCGACCCGGCACCGGGCGCCGCCGGGGCCGCCGCGTGGGCCTGTGACACGGCCGATCTGCCGCTGGCCGCCCAGGCGGCGCGGCTCGGCGCGGACAGCCTGGCCGGGTACCAGCTCGCGGACGAGCCCGACATGGACGTCCCCAACGGCACCGCGACCGGCGCCGGCTGCATGCCGCCCGGGAAGCTGGCCGGCTTCGCCGACAGCCTGCGGCAGCAGGACCCGACCCGGCCGGTGCTGGTCAACTTCGGCAGCGGGGTCGCCGGCGGCGCCCGGGGTCCCGGCTGCCCGAGCGACTTCAGCGGCTACACCGGCTCCGCCGACATCGTCTCGGTCGACTTCTACGGCATCACCGACCCGTCCTCCCCGGCCCGCACCAAGGGGGTGCGGACGTACGCCGCCACGGCGGCCAGGGCCCGGACCCTGGCACCGGGCAAGCCGGTGTGGGTCTTCCTGGAGACGCCGGTGCAGATGCTGGGCGGCTCCGCCACCGCCTCGGGAGCCAAGGCCGCCTCGCCCGCCCAGGTGCGGGCGGCCGCCTGGGCGGCCCTGGTCAACGGCGCGACCGGGCTGACCTGGTTCTGCCACTCCTTCGTCGCCCAGGCCCAGCAGGTGGACGCCTGTCTGCGCGACGCCCGCTCGGCGGCCGCCATCAGGACGGTGGACGCGGACGCCCGGGCGTACGCCGGGTACTGGAACGCGCCGCCGGTCCTGGTCGGCGTCGCCGCCGAGGGCGCGCCCGTGACCGCCACCCTCCGGAGGGCCGGCGGCCGCACCGCCATCCTGGCGGTCGCCACCGACTCCCCCGAACTGCCCGAAGGCGGCCCGGCCACGGCCACCTTCACCCTGCCCGACCACTGGAGCGGGAAGATCCGCACGGACGACGGCCGCACCCTCACCGTCGCCGGCGGCACCTTCACCGACCGCTTCGACACCTACCAACCGCACGTCTACACCCTCGACGGGAGTTGAGAAGCATGGAGAACCGGGAAGCCGCGACGGCCGGGCGGGCCGGCGACTTCAAGGCGCTGACGGACCGCATCCGCGTCATCGAGGACGAGGCGGCCGAACGCGGCCTGCTCGCCGAACTCGCCCGCCCCGAGCGCCCTTTCGTCCTCTCCTTCGTCAACGCCCATGCGGTGAACCTGGGCTGGCGCCGACCGGACATGCTGGACGGACTGCTGGACTCGGACCTGCTGCTGCGCGACGGCATCGGGATGAAGCTGGGCATGCGGGTGTTCGGGCGGCCGTACGGGCGGAACATGAACGGTACGGACTTCATCCCCGCGATCTGCCGCACCTACCGGGGCGGGCGGGTCGCCCTCTTCGGCACCCGCTCACCGTGGCTGGACAACGCCCGCCGCACCCTGGAGGGCTGGGGGCTGACCGTGGTCGCGAGCCAGGAGGGCTTCGCACCCGAGGAGTCCTATGTGCGGCAGGCCCTCGCGACCGAGCCCGACCTCATCCTGCTGGCGATGGGCATGCCCAAGCAGGAGGCGGTCAGCATGCGGCTGCGCGCGGCCCTCTCCCACCCGGTCCTCATCGTGAACGGCGGCGCCGTGCTCGACCACCTCGGCGGGAAGGTGCCGCGCGCTCCGCTCGCCATGCGCAGGGCCGGTCTCGAATGGCTCTTCCGCCTGGCCGTCGAACCCCGCCGCCTGTTCGGCCGCTATGTGATCGGCATCCCCGTCTTCTGCTCCCGCATGGCCCTGTTGCGCCTGCGCCCCGTCCGTTGAGGACCGCCGACCGGGCCCCGGGGGCTCACGCCGCGCGGCGCCGCCCGGCGCGCGAGCGCAGGTACTCGTCGGTCCACAGGGTGCAGGCCACTCCCCCGAGCAGCCCGAGTGCGGCCACTCCCATCAGGCCGCGGCTCCTGACGCCGAGCACCGGCAGCGCGGTGGCCGGGACCAGCTGGTCGCTGGTGATGTACCGCTGCGCGGGGATGTTCTTGCCGTCCTGCAGCCGGCGCAGCTGCGTCCCGAAGTGTTGGACGATCACATCCACCTGGCGGGAGGCCGCCCTGGGATCGGCGCCCTTGACGCTGATCTCCACGGTGGGGACCACGTACGCCTCGGTCTTGGTGGTGCCGGTGTTGCGCGGGGCCAGGTCGAACTCCCCGCTCACCCCGGCCTGCCGGAGCTCGGCCGTTCCGGAGGGGCTCTTCAGGACGGTGACCACCGCCGCGCCGATGACCGCCAGTGACGGGCGGAAGTCCGTCATCCCGCTCGGGTCCTGCGGGGTCTCGGGCGGCTTGATCCGCACCACGGCGGCGGACCGATACACCACCGGCGGCCGCGCCACCACCACCGCTCCGGCCAGCGTCAGCACCGCCGCCAGCACCAGCACGTACCAGCGCCGCAACAGCGCGCGCACCACAGCGCGAAAGGACATCGCCACCCCACCCCGTCGGCCATCCTGCCACCTCCGCCAACCCGGTCGCGGCAGTTCGCGGATTGTTCTCCGCTCGCATGCCCGTTCCAACTAGGCTCAGGCGGGGGTGTCTTGACAGCCAGCTCGGCATCGGCCGGGGCGACTGCGACACTGGGGTCAGCCACGGCCCCAGGGGGAGAATGTGTTGGACATGCGCGAGGTCCTTCGAGTGATCCGCAAACGCTGGTACGTCACGCTGCCGATGGTGCTGATCACGGTCGCGCTGTCCGCGGTGGCCAACGCGGTGCTGCCGACGACCTATCAGTCGCAGTGCTCCATCTCGCTGTTGAACTCGCCCGATGTCGCCGCCGAGGCGCCGAACAACGGAAATCCCTTTCTGAGCTTCAGCCAGGCACTGACCGTCACCGCCGACTTCCTCGGGCGCCGGCTGAGCTCGGACGAGTCCGCCAAGGACCTCAAGGCCCGCGGGCTCACCGGCGAGTACGGGGTGAAGCTGGCGGACAACGCGATGGGCCCCTTCCTCACCCTGACGGTGACCGGGCCGGACCCGGCGCGGGTGAGGAAGTCGATCGAGGTGCTCAACACCTATGCCGCCGACCAGTTGAAGGCGATCCAGACCGAGCAGAAGGCGCCGGCCGGTTCGCAGATCTCCTCGACGGTGATCATCCCGCCGCAGGCGCCGCAGGCGCAGCGGAAGCAGAAGCTGCAGTCCGTGGCGCTGATCGCCATGGGCGGTCTGGCGGTGGCCTTCCTCTCCGCGTTCGTCGCCGAGAACCTGGCGGGGGTGCTGCAGCGGCGGCGGGCCGGCTCCGCTGGGGGCGGCGCCGGAGCCGGGAGCCTGGAGCAGGCGGCCGAGCCGTCCCTGGCCGCGGGGAGGTAGCGGCCGGATGACCGATCGTCAGGCCGCGGCCGAGGCTCCGCCGCGCCCCTTACCGGCCGCGGGCCGGGCCGCCCCGGCGGCGGCCCGGAACGCCTTGGGCATGGACTCGGTCACGGTGCTCACCGGCTACGTCCTGCTGGCGATGTTCATCCCGTCCAACCTGGTGCTGCCGGGCATGGGCGGGGTCGGCACCCCGGCGAACGTGCTCGCCCTGCTCGCCCTGCTCTGGTACCTCGCCGCCTGGCTGACCGAGCGGATCACCCCGGCCCGCGGCACCCATGCCCCGCGCATCGCCATGGTGGTGTTCGGCGCCGCGGTGCTGCTGGCGTACGTCGCCTGCGCCGGCCGGCCCGCCCTGCCCAAGGAGACGCAGGCCGCCGACCGCGGGCTGATCGCGCTGCTGGCCTGGACCGGCCTGGTGGTGGTCGCCTCCGCCGGGATCACCGACCGGGCCAGGCTGGACGTGCTGCTGCGGCGGATGGTGGTGTGCGCGAGCATCGTGGCGCTGCTCGGCTGGTACGACTTCCTCACCGACACCAACATCGCCTCCTCGCTGCACATCCCGGGTCTGCAGTCCAGCGCCCCGGGGCTGGAGACGATGAGCCGGGGCGGGTTCACCCGGCCGCGCGGGACCACCGCCCAGCCGCTGGAGTTCAGCGGAATGCTGTCGATCATGCTGCCCTTCGCCGTGCAGCAGGCCTTCGACCCGGCCCGCCACCACCGGGGGCTGCTGCGCCGCTGGCTGCCGGTGTTCCTGATCGCCGGCGCGCTGCCGCTGTCGGTGTCGCGGACCGGCGTGATCGGTGTCGGCGTCGCCCTGCTGGCCATGCTCCCGGCCTGGCGGCCCCGGCGGCGGGCGGCCGTCCTGGGCACGCTCGGTGCGGGCGTGCTCGGCCTCGGGGCGGCGGTACCGGGGCTGCTGTCCACCCTGACCGGCCTGTTCAGCTCCTTCTTCAACAACACCGACGACAGCACCCAGGCCCGTACCGGGGACTACGCCAAGATCTGGGACTACATGCAGAGTTCGCCGTGGATCGGGCACGGCATGGGCACCTTCATCCCCGAGCTCTACTTCTTCACCGACAACATGTACCTGCTGACCGCCGCCGAGATGGGTGTCTTCGGCCTCCTCGCCCTGCTGCTGCTCTTCCTCACCGGGGTGCACTGCGGTGGGGCCTCCCGGCGCCTGGCCCGCGACGAGGCCACCCGTGAGCTCGCCCAGTGCTTCGTCGCGGCCTCCGCCGTGGCCCTGGTCATCAGCGCCACCTTCGACTCGCTGGGGTTCCCGATGTTCGCGGGCATGTTCTTCCTGCTGCTGGGTGCGGGCGGCAGCCTGCTCGGCGGTCTCCGCTCGTCCGCCGGGGCGGCCCGATGAGCTCAGGACAGGCCCTCGGTGCCAAGGTCCGTGCGGGTGCCCGGCTCAGTCTGCTGAACACCGTGGTCATCCGGATCGGCAACTTCGCGGCCGGGGTGGTGCTGGCCCGCACCCTGCTCGGTCCGCGCGAGTGGGGGCTGTACGCCACCGGTATGGTCGCGCTCGGGGTGCTGCTGTCGGCCAACGAGATGGGCGTCAGTCTGGCGGTCATCCGCTGGGAGCGGGAGGTCAAGGAGTTCGCTCCGACCGTCGTCACCCTCTCGGTGCTCTCCAGCACCACGCTGTACGGGCTGCTGTTCGCCGCCGCCCCGGCCATCGCCCGTGCGCTCGGCTCGCCCGACGCGACGACCATGCTGCGGGTGCTCTGCTTCTCCGTGGTGATCGACGGAATCGCCTGCGTGCCCAACCAGGTGATCGCCCGTGAGTTCCGCCAGGGCGCCCGGATGGTCCTCGACCTGGTCAACTTCCTGGTCACCACCGGTACCACGCTCGCCCTCGCCTGGTCCGGCGCCGGGGCGCTGAGCTTCGCCTGGGGCGCGCTGGCGGGCAACCTGTGCGCCCTGGCCGGCTGCGCGATCGTGGTGCCCGGGGTGCTGCGCCCGGGCTGGAAGGCCGCCGAGGCCCGGGCGCTGATCTCCTTCGGCCTGCCGCTCGCCGGGGCCAGCCTGCTGGTGCTCGCCATGCTCAACGTGGACTCGGTGGTGACCGGCGCCCTGCTCGGCCCGGTCGCCCTCGGCTTCTACCAGCTCGCCTTCAACGTCTCCAGCTGGCCGGTCCGCAGCATCTCCGAGGCCGCCCGCCGGATCTCCTTCGCCGGCTTCTCGCGGGTCGCCGACTCCCGCCAGGCGCTGGCCGACGCCTTCGGCCGGGGGCTGGGCATCCTGATGGCGGCCGCCGTACCTCCGTGCGTCCTGCTCGCGACCCTCGCCGAACCGGTCGTGGCGACCATCTACGGCGACCGCTGGGCCCCCGCCGCCGGTGCGCTGCGCTGGCTCGCGCTGCTCGGACTGCTGCGCATCGCCTACGAGTTGGCGTACGACTGCCTGGCCGCGGCGAACCGGCGCAGCGCGCTGATCGCGGTCCAGGGCTGGTGGCTGGCGGCGCTGATCCCGGCGCTGCTGCTCGGCGCCCACCGCTGGGGCATCTCCGGTGTGGGGGCGGGGCACCTGGTGGTGGCGGCGCTGCTGGTCGCCCCGGCCTTCTGGTGGGCGATGCGCCGGGCCGGGGTGGGCGGGGCGGTCGTGCTGCGGGCCTGCGCCCGGCCGTTCGGCGGCGGGCTGCTGATGGCCGCGGTGTCGCTGCTGGTCTACCGGTGGTCCGGCCAGACCCGGTGGGGGATGTGTCTCGCGGCCGCTCTCGGGCTGGCGCTGTACGTACCGGTGGTGCTGCCGATGCTGCGGCTGCTGCGCGGCGGCGGGTCGGCGGCTTCCCAGCCCCGTGAGGAACGGGTGCCTGCCTTGGAGGGTGAACGGTAGTGGCGGTGTTCGTCCGGCGGGCCAAGCGGGTGCTGCGCACCACCTTCGGCTTCCTGCGGCTGATGGAGGCCCGCAACAAGGCGGTGCTGGGCTGGACGGCCGTCGGGCTGCGCCGCCGGGAGGACGCCGAGGTCCGCCGGCTCGCGGCCGAGCTGGGCCGGCGCCCGTCGGCGCTGGTGGCGACGGTGATCCCGACCTACCGGCGTCCCGAGGGTCTGCGGCGGGCGGTGGAGAGCGCGCTGGCGCAGACCCTGCGGGAGCAGGTGGTGATCGTGGTCGACGACGGCGCGGGGCTGCCGGAACTCCCGGACGATCCACGGCTGTTCGCGGTCAGTCTGGCCCGGAACACCGCGGTGGCGGGCGTGGTGCGCAACGTCGGGATCCGGCTGAGCTCGTCCCGGTACGTCGCCTTCCTGGACGACGACAACGAGTGGGAGCCCGACCATCTGGAGCGCGCCGTCGGGGTGTTGGCCGCTCCCGGCGGCCCGGACGCCGTCTACACGGCGCTGCGGCGGCTGTACCCGGACGGCAGTGAGATGGACGTGCTGTCCGTTCCCTTCGACCGGCGGCACGCGGCCGAGGAGGGCTTCCTGGACACCAACGCGGTGGTGGCCCGGCGCACCCGGACCCTGCGGTTCAGCCGGCTGCGGCGGCCGCCGGAGGTGGTCCCGCGCGAGGACTGGGAGTTGGTGTTCCGCTACAGCCGCGGCCGCCGGGTCCAGCACCTGCCCGTGCCGACCGTGCGCTACCTGGTCAACCCGGACAGCTACTGGTCCGGCTGGGGCGAGCAGCGGTAGATTCCGGAAGTTTCCGGCATTGCGCGGACTATATGCTTTTCAGTCAACTTCCTTCGCTCCTCTGTTCCCTGGGACATCCGCCGGTTCGCCTCGACGGACGGCGATCAGCCTGAACGGCGGACCGCGGCGTGTGCCATCCGGCTGAACTGGGCTTCCCGGCCGATTCCGCCGGTTCCCGTCCAGGGGACCTGACAACCGTTCCGCCACCCGGCGTGAACCCAGCTGTCACGGCCCTCCTCACGGGCCTTGAGCCGTCAGAGGAAGAACTCCATGAAGCATCTGTCCCTCCGGGGATCCGCGATCGCTGTCGGGCTGATCACGGGCCTGGCCGCCGCTCCCGGCGTCGCGTTCGCGGCCCAGGCCACCACCGTCGCGTGCGGTGACACCGCCGGGCTGATCGCAGCCATCAACACGCTGGACGCCGGAACCGGCGGAACGATCGAGCTGGCGAAGGACTGCACCTACGCGTTCGGCAACGCGATCGACGGCTCGGACGACGCGCTGCCCGCCATCAGCGGGAAGATCACCATCACGGGCTGGGACACCCGCATCGTACGGTCCACCCTCGCAGGGACGCGGTTCCGCCTCTTCGAGGTGCTCACCAGCGGCGAGCTCACGCTCTGCGGCATCAAGGTCAGCACCGGCAGCACCGGCCTCGGCGGCGGCATCTTCAACGCGGGCAAGCTGACCCTCAAGGAGAGCCAGGTCACCGGCAACACCGCCGACGACAACGGCGGCGGCGTCTACAACACGGGTGGGACGGTGACCCTCGTCCACAGCAGTGTCTCCGGCAACACCGCCACCAACGGCGCCGGCATCTACAACCAGCTGAACGGCACCGTGACCGTGAAGAACAGCAAGATCAACGGCAACCAGGCCGACAGCAACGGCGGCGGGATCCACAACGCCTCCGGCACCGTCACGGCCGAGGACAGTACCTTCGAACACAACACCGCCCGCGACGACTTCGGCGGCGCCATCTCCAACAGCGACCGGGTGACCCTGAGGGAGACGGTCATCTCCGACAACACCGCCGGCCTCGACGGCGGCGGCATCATCAACCGGACGTTCAACACCCTGGAGATCACCGGCGGCAGGATCGACCACAACACCGCCGGGCGCGACGGCGGTGGCATCAGCAACGCGGGAACCGCGACGCTGACCGAGACCAGGGTCGACGAGAACTCGGCCGGCCGCGACGGCGGCGGCATCAACAACCAGACCAACCCCGGGACTTCCGCCACGCTCACCCTCCACCACAGCGCGGTCACCGAGAACACCGCCGCACGCGACGGCGGCGGGATCAACAACCAGGCCGGCTCCACCGTGACCCTCGACGACACCGTCGTCGTCCGGAACAGGCCCGACAACTGCTTCCCGCTGAACAGCATTCCTGGCTGCCGGAACTGACGGCCCGATCGCGGGGCGGCAGCTCCTCCTCCCGGAGCTGCCGCCCCGTGTGCCGCCCCGACGTCACGGGCCCTATCGCCGGTCGGTCCTGGGCTCGCAGACCATGAAGACGAAGTCATGCCCCAGCGAGGGCAGTACGGCATCCTCGGCGGCGAAGCACCGCTCGATCAGCCGGACCTCCTCCGCGCCGCCGTCGCGGAAGTTCTGCGCGATTCCGGAGAGGGCGACGTGCAGCACGGTGCCGCCGTAAGGGCGTTCCTCCAGGACCCGGTAGCGGTTGCGGATCGCGGGCAGCAGCCGGTCCGCGTCCACGGCCTCCGAGGGGTCGTCCAGCCGCATCGACAGCAGACTCGGCCGCACCGCCCGCCGCTTCAGCCGCCCGTCCGCCATCCTGCGCCGCTCGGGCGGGAGTTCGGCCAGCAGTCGGTCCACCGCCCGCAGCTGGCCGCTGGTCCACTGGAACCTGGTGGGCCCGACGAACTCGTCCACGATCAGCAGTCCGCCCGGCCTCAGCAGATCGGCGATCCTGTCCATGGTCTCGTCGAGCCGGTCGAAGTGGTGCAGTGACTGCAGGCCCAGCACGACGTCGTACTTCTCGCCCGCCTCCAGCAGTTCGCGGACGTCGGCGGTACGGAAGCCGAGCACCCCGTCCAGGCCGAGCTCCTTGGCCTGATCGCCGGCGTAGGCGATCCGGTCCGGGGAGATGTCGATGCCGGTGATGTGCTCGAAGACCCCGAGACGGGCCCAGATCACCTCGTTGCCGCCGGTGCCGCAGCCCAGGGAGAGCGCGCGCAGGCCGCTCCGGCCCGCCAGCCACCTGTCCGCCGCGTACCGCGGGAACCCGGTCTCGGGATCGCCGCTGGCGAAGGTGTTCCAGCGCCTGACCACGGCCGGGATCGCCCACCACTCCTGCAGCGAGGGGTCCACGGCGGACCAGTGGGCGACCACCCGCTCGGTACCGCGGACCCGCACCTTGGACACCAGCCGCTCGAGCTGGCCGCGCCGCAGCTTCCGCCCGACGCGGTAGATGTCATGACGGTTCACCAGATTGCTGAACATGGGCTCCCTCTCCGCCCGGGAATACGGTGGTTTTCTGGCCGACCCGCGGCTGCGTCAGATCCCTCGTAGCCGCCAGGACTTCCACCACAGCCACTCCCGCCCCTTGGCCACCACGGCCGTGAGCACCAGGGGCTGCAGGTAGGGCATCGTCCGCGCGCCGATCCGCCGCCGCAGCCGCAGGCCCTGGTACTCGGGCAGCGAGCGGTAGGCGGGCCAGCACTCGGCGGCGAAGGCGACCAGTTCGGCCTCGGGGACCACGGCCGTGCGGCCCCGGTCGTAGGCGCGGACGGCCCGCCGCAGCGCGAGGCGGGCGAGCTTGCGGTTGACGGTGTCGGCGAGGCGGCGGGCCTCCGGGATCCGGTCACCGCACTTGGCGAGCACGGAGTCGTAGGCGGCCTTGTTCTGCCGCAGGTCGTCCATCTGCCCGCCGAACTCGGTGGCGGACATGTTCTCGCCGTGCCGGCGGTAGTACGCCTGGTCGACCCCCCTGACGTAGCCGACGTCGGCGCGGGAGGCGAGCCGCATCCACATCTCGACGTCCCCGGCGTGCGGCAACTCGGGGTCGTAGCCGCCGACCTCCCGCTGCAGGGCGGTGCGGACCATCACCTCGGGCGAGGTGATGCAGCCGTGCGCCTCCTTGAAGCGGCGTTCCAGCCACCACCCGCCCGGGAAGACGGTGGTGCCGCGCAGCCGGGTGCGGGCGGGCGGCAGCGGGCTGCCGTGCTGGAAGTGGATGGGGTGGCCGTAGACGAAGCCGACCTGCGGATTGGCGTCCAGCAGGGCGGCGGCGCGGGTGAGCGCGCCCGGGGTGAGCCGGTCGTCGGCGGAGAGCAGCACGGTGTAGTCGCCGTCGGCCCACTCCAGCAGGCCCTCGTTGTAGGTGGCGATGTGGCCCTTGTTGGTCTCGTGCACCCGCACCTCGATCCGGGGATCGGCGGCGGCCAGCTTCCGGGCGACCTCGGCGGAGTCGTCCGGCGAGGCGTCGTCGATGATCAGGACCCGGACGTCCACGCCGGGTTGTCCGTCCAGCGCGCTGCTCACGCAGTCGGCGAGATAGTGGCCGTACCTGTAGCACGGGATGACCACGCTCACGGTGCTCACCTTGGCTGTCGTCCTCTCGGATCGGGTGGGGAAAGCGGTCCGGTCCCGCCGCGCGGCGGGACCGGACCGGAACTGGCGGGGTGTCACCCCGAGCGGCGGGTCAGCGGGGCGGCCGAGCCGGTGGGCGGGGCGAGCGGTGCCGGCTCGCGGGCCGGGAGCCCGGTGCTGGGCCCGTTGGCCCTGCCCGGCCGGGTGTTCAGCAGGCCGCCGAGCGCGTCGGCCGGCGGCCTCTGCGGCAGGGCGAGCCGCAGAACGGCGGACTGGGCCGCGGTGGCGGGCCGGACGTTGGTGAAGACCGGGTCGACCCAGTAGTTGGTGGACTGGTAGCTGCCGGCCGGGAAGCCGCCCGCACCGTACTTGTAGACGCCGTCGGGGCTGCCGGGGCCGTCGGCGGCGGCCCGCAGCGGGTACGCGGAGTAGCCCGCGGCGAGGTAGCCGTTGCTGGCCGAGTAGTGGCCGTTGGGAGCGTGGTAGGAGACGACGTAGCTGGTGCCGGCGGTGATCGCCACCGGGGTGGCGAAGTTCAGCTGCTGCCAGCCGGAGGCGCTCTCACCGGTGAAGGTGCCGCTCGCCAGCTGGGTGCCGGTGCCGCTCCACAGCGTGGCGGTGTGGGTGCCGGTGTTGGCGACCGACTTGTAGAACCGCACGCCGGTGATCCAGCCGTCCATGGTGGAGCTGAACCGGGTGCCCAGTTCGACCGAGGCGCCGTCGCCCGAGTCGATGCCGGCCGGCGCGGCGGCGGCGTCCCACAGCGAGCAG
Source organism: Kitasatospora sp. HPM-01-4 (assembly GCF_051374625.1). Lineage (NCBI taxonomy): Bacteria > Bacillati > Actinomycetota > Actinomycetes > Kitasatosporales > Streptomycetaceae > Kitasatospora > Kitasatospora sp. HPM-01-4. The sequence continues at coordinate 1,876,153 of NZ_JBPQGP010000005.1, forward strand.
GGGCAGGTGACCGCGGGCGGGGTGGCGCTGGTGGTGAAGGTCCAGCTCCTGGGCGCGCCCATCGGGTTGCCCCAGGGGTCGCCGGCCTGGACGGTGGCGGTGTAGGCGGTGTTCAGCGCCAGCTGCCCGGTGGGCCGCAGCGTGGCGGTGGCGGTCGCGGAGTCGTAGGCGGTGCTCGCGGCGACCGGGGTGCCGCCGGGCCCGGTCAGGGTGAACCTGAGGGTGCCGGTGTCGATGGTGTGGCTGAAGGTGGCGGTCGGCGTCGCGGTGATGGCGACGCCGGTGACGCCGTCGGCGGGTGTGGCCGCGGTGACGGCGGGCGGGGTGACGGTGTCGACGGAGGTGTCGAGGACGGCGTCCACCCAGTAGTTGGAGCTGTGGTAGCTGGAGTTGGGGAAGCCGCCGCCGGTGTTGTAGCGGTAGAGCGCGTTGTCGCCGTCGGCACCGGCCATCAGGGCCTTGATCGGGTCGATCCCGGCGCCCTGGCTGGTGAAGTAGCCGTCGTCGTAGGAGTAGTGGCCGTTCGGGGCGTAGTAGGAGGCGATGTAGGTGGTGCCGGCCTTGACCGGGACGGGCGTGGCGAAGGTCAGCTGCTGCCAGCCGGTGGCGGTCTCACCAGTGAAGGTGCCCGTGGCCAGCCGGGTGCCGTCGGTGCTCCACAGGCTGCCGGTGTGGACGCCGGTGTTGAGCGCGGACTTGTAGAACCGGATGCCGGTGACGGAGCCGTTGACGGTGGTGCGGAACTTGGTACCGAGCTCGATCGCCCCGGCGTCGCCGGAGTCGGCGTGGGCCGGGACGGCGGAGCTGGGCCAGATGGTGCAGGGGCACTGCTGCGGGCCGACGGTCAGGTTGACGGTGGCGACGGTCCCGGCGTTCACGGAGTCGTTGATGCCGCGGACCTGGATCGAGGCCGTGCCCTGGACGGTCGGTGTCCAGGTGTAGCTCCAGTCGGTCAGGCCGGTGGCGCCCTTCCAGGTGGTGCCGCCGTCGACCGAGACCTCCACCCGGGCGACCTGGCCGCCGCCGAGGTCGGCGGCGGTGCCGCTGACGGTGACGGGCTTGAGCACGGGCACGGTGATGCCGGAGGCCGGGGTGTTCACCGTGACGGTGGGGCCGGTGAGTTCGGTGGAGGCACTCGCCCCGACCAGCCCGGACTGCAGGGTGGTCGGCTGGACGCCCATGTCGGCGAGCAGGTTGACGGTCGCCTGCTGCATCCGGGGGTCCTCGTTGGTGGCGTTGCCCACGTGCAGCGTGTCGAGCCCCCAGGACCACTGGACCGTTCCGGCGCCGAAGACCAGTGCCTTGGAGACCGGGTCCCGGTAGATGGTCGGGCTGTGGGTGGCGACGCCGTTGCCGTAGGTGTTGCCGTTGTCCAGCAGATAGGTGCCGTCGGTGATGGTGACGGTGGTCGAGGAGAGGTCGATGGCGCCCGGCGGCCGGGAGCCGTTGTCCTCGTCGACGTCCCACTCGTAGCCGAGGGTGCCGGTCGGGAAGGTGGCGACCTGCCCGGGTTGCAGGCCGGCGATCGAGGTGTTGCGCCAGATCCGCAGCTTGCCGTAGGCGGCGGGGACGGTCATCGCGTCGTTGCGGTAGCCGTTGACCCTGAACAGCTGCCCGGTCACGGAGTTCTGCGGCCTGCCGCCGCCGCGCCCGGCGCCGACCGGGTCCATCCAGGTACCGGTCCACTGGCCGCTGGGATCGGGCACACCGTCCACGCCGGGGATCTGGAGTTTGCTCTCCTTGTAGCTGACCATGGTCCGGTACGCGGTGCCCGAGCCGTCGATCGAGTTCTCGAAGCGGGTCCGCCAGAACATCTCGTTGCCGGAGAAGAAGGCCAGGTTGACGCCGGCCGCCCGGGCGGCGGTCACGTTGTCGCGCTGGGCCTGGTTCCAGTACTCGTCATGGCCGTTGGACATGAACACCTTGTGGTTCTGCAGCAGCAGCCCCTTGGTGGTGACGTCGATCCCGGAGAGGTAGCTGACGTCGTACCCGTTGCGCTCCAGCCAGCCGATCATGGCGTACTCGGAGCCGTAGACGCCGTTGTCGGCGCCGATGTCCAGGGGCCGGTTGTAACTCACCTTGTACGCCCGGCCGTCGGGCGCGGGCCCGGAGCCGAGGTAGAGGTTCTGGCCGCCCCAGGTGTTGTACGCCTGCCAGGTCTCGTCGCTGGTCTGCACCACGATGTCGCTGTGGCTGCCCTCGTCGCGGACCACGAACGGGTAGGGCATCAGCCCGGTGCCGTCGGCCTGCGAGATGTTGGCGATGTAGAGGCCGGAGACGGCGTCGGCGGGCACCGTCCAGTTGGCGGTGACGCTCCAGTTGCCGCAGTCGACCAGCCCGGTGGAGCTGTCCGAGAGGCAGTTGGGCTGGGTCCTGGCCGGGAAGGTCGCGGTGGGCGAGGTGGGCATCCTGCGCGCCCGGTTTCCCTGGTACCAGCCCAGCCGGTAGATGTCGATGGTGTACGGGGTGGGCGAGTTCACCTTGAACTGGAGGGTGTCGCCCGCCTTGACGCTCTCGTGGGTGGTGAAGCCCTGGATGGCACCCCAGGCGTTCGGGGAGTACCAGTCCTCCATCGGGTCACCGGGCTTGGTGTTCTCGCAGGCGACCTTGTTGGTGACGGGCGCGGCGCACGGGTCGCCCGCCGCATGGGCCGCCGGCGCCGCCGCCAGACCGGTGGCCCCGAGCATCAGTACGGCGGCCAGCAGGGCCCGCAGGAGCCCTGCCGTGCCGTGGCCGCCGCGCCGGACGCCCGGACGGGGTGGGGATGTGTTCATCGCGCTGCCGTTCCTCATTGCCGTTGCTCCCCTGATGTGCCTACGAACTTCCGGGCGCCGGAGGGGGGTTGGCCACCCCGCCCGGTGCCCCGGCCGCCGCCCGCAGGAACCGGGCCGGGTTGCCGGCCCAGACCTGGTGCGGAGGCACGTCGTGGAGTACCACCGACCCCATGCCGACCAGCGACCACCGGCCGACCGTGGTGTACTCGCGGACCATCGCGCCCGCGCCGAGGTAGCAGCCGCGCTCCAGCCGTACGCCGCCGCCGAGGCGGACCCCGGTGGCCAGCGTGGCCAGGTCGGCCACCTCGGTGTCATGGGTGAGTACCGTCTGCGGCATCACGGCGACATGCGCGCCCACCACCGCCCGGGCGGTGATCACCACGTTCGCCAGCAGCACGCTGCCGGGCCCGAGTTCGGCGGTGGCGGCGATCTGCGCACTGGGGTGCACCAGGGTGGCGTACCGCTCCTCGGGCAGCTTCAGGCGCTCCAGCAGGTCCGAACGGCTGCTGTACACCCGGGGGTTGACGGTACACAGCACCACCTGCGCGCCGGGCAGGTCGTGCACCGCCCCGGCCGGGCCGAGCACCGGGACGCCGTCCACCTCGGTGCCGTGCAGCGCCTCCTTGTCGTCCAGGAAGCCGAGCAGCCGCCAGGTGTCACCGGCCGCCCGGGCGGCCTCGGCGGCCTCCCGGCCGAAGCCCCCGGCACCGACGATCACCAGATCGCGCCGGATCACGGGGCCACCCCCGCGCCGGTCGAGGCGAGCGGCACCAGCGCGCCGTCGCGCTCCAGGCTGAGCTCGGCCGCCTCCAGGATCTCCAGCACCCGCAGCCCCGAGCGGCCGTCGGTGAGCGGCGCCCGGCCCTGCCGGATCGCGGCGGCGAACTCCTCCACCACCCCGCGCAGCGCCTCCTTCTCACCGAGGGCGGGCGCGACCATGTCGCCGGAGCGGTAGTTGACCAGCCGCTCCCGGCGCTCGCCGTCACCGAGCTGCTCGGGGGCTGCGAGGTCGACGCCCCGGTCGAACAGGGCGATCCGCTGCTGCGGGTTGAGGTCGTCCCAGATCACGGTGCGCTTGGATCCGCCGACCATGGTGGTGCGCACCTTGGTCGGCGAGAGCCAGTTGACGTGGACGTGTGCGATCGCGCCGGAGGCCAGCTGCAGCGTCAGGTACGCCACGCAGGACCGGCCGACGCCGAGCGGGTCGGCGCCCTGCGCGGCCACCGCCACCGGCCGGTCGGCCTCGGGCAGTACCGCGTCCAGGATCGACAGGTCGTGCGGGGCGAGGTCCCAGAGCACGTCCACGTCCTTCTGGATGAGGCCCAGGTTGATCCGGACCGAGTCCACGAACTGGATGTCGCCCAGCTCGCCGGAGCCGACCAGCTCGCGGATCCGGCTGACCGCCGGGGTGTAGCAGTAGGTGTGGTCGCACATCAGCACAAGACCGCGCTGCTCGGCCTCGGCGACCAGCAGCCGGCCCTCCTCGCCGGTGGCCGCGAGCGGCTTCTCCACCAGCACGTGCTTGCCCGCGCGCAGGGCGGCCAGCGCCACCTCGAGATGGGTGCCGGCCGGGGTGGCGACGGCGACGGCCGACACCTCGGGGTCGGCGAGCACCACGGTGTAGTCGTCGGTGGCGGCCACCGTCGAGTACTCGCCCAGCACCCGCCGGGCCCTGGCCACGTCCAGGTCGCAGAGCCAGCGCAGCCGGAACTCCGGCGCGGCCTGGAAGTTGCGCACCAGGTTCGGGCCCCAGTAACCGGCTCCGACCACGGCCAGGCCCAGCGGACGGGCTGTCGCCTGGGCGGTCGGCGCAGTGGCTGTCACGTGACGGTTCCCTTCGAAAGTTCTGACGGTACGTCAGTTATGGTCTGTGAGAGGTAGGTCGGCAGGCCGGTCAGTAGGCGCCCTTGCCGCGCGCCACGGCACCGGTGGTGCGCAGCAGGATCCGCGCGTCCAGCGCGTTGGACCAGTTGTCGACGTAGGAGAGGTCGAGCCGGACGGCTTCCTTCCAGGGCAGGTCGGAGCGCCCGCTGACCTGCCAGAGCCCGGTCAGTCCGGGCTTCACCAGCAGCCGGCGGCGGGTGTCCTCGTCGTAGTCGAGGGTCTCCTCGGGCAGCGGGGGTCTTGGACCCACCAGCGACATGTGTCCGGCCAGGACGTTGATCAGCTGCGGGAGTTCGTCCAGCGAGTAGCGGCGCAGGAACCGGCCGACACCGGTGGTCCTGGGGTCCCTGGCCATCTTGAACAGCGGGCCGTCGCTGTTGACGTTGAGCTGGGCGAGCTCGTCCCTGAGCTCCTCGGCGTTCTGCACCATGGTGCGGAACTTGAACATGGTGAACTGCTCGCCGCCCAGGCCGGCCCGGCGCTGCTGGAACAGCACCGGGCCGGGGCTGGTGCCGCGCACGGCGGCCGCGACCACCAGCAGCAGCGGGGTGAGCAGCAGCAGCCCGACGGCGGCCAGCAGGCGGTCCAGGACCTCCTTCGGCAGCCGGGCCAGCGCCGAGCCCGCGGGCGCCCGGAGGTGGAGCAGCGGCAGGCTGCCGATGCTGCGGACACTCAGGCGGGCGGTGGCGACGTCCGCCAGCCGGGGGCTGATCAGCAGCTGGACGCCCTCGGCGTCCAGGGCCCAGCCGAGGCGGCGCAGCTCCGGCTGGTCCAGGGCCGTGTCGGGCAGCACGATCACCATTTCACAGCCGGTGCGGCGGACCGCCGAGAGCACGTTCTCCCGGCCGCCCAGGACGGGCAGTTGGGGGTCGGGCAGCCGGTCCGGCGCGGGTGGTGCGGTGAGGCAGGCACCGACCAGCCGCAGGCCGTGCGGTTCCTGGCGGGCCAGCGACTCGGCCAGTTCGGCGACCGCCCTCGGGTGGCCGAGCACCAGGGCCCGGCGCAGGTTGCGTCCGGCCGCCCAGCCGGCCGCCAGCCGCCACTGCAGGAGGCGGCGGAGCAGTGCGGTCAGCACGGCCGCCCCGGTGAGTGCGAGTACCGCGTCGTAGACGAGTTCGGCCCGGCCCAGGGCGAGTTCGGAGCCGAGGACCGCGAGGGCGCCGAGCACCAGGGCGGCCCTGGTTATTCGGCGGTAGTCCTCGCGGCCGCCGGCCAACTGCCGCTGCCCGTAGGCGCTGACGGCCAGCAGGGCGAGCGGCCAGAGCAGCGGCAGCAGCAGGACGACCTCCCGCCGGGCACCGCAGAGATCCGCGGCCACGGCGGTCGCGGCCGCGGCCGCCAGGTCCAGGACGACGAGTTTCGACAACTGGTCGTACCGCCACCGCCGTTGCAGCTCGCGCGGTGTGACGACCTCACGGATACTCTCCGAACGTGCGGCCGACTCAACGGCCATGCTTCCCCCCTGGTGCGTCAGACGAAGGCTGCCCCGAACTGCGATGACGAGCGCCGGACGTCGACTTCCCCCCGCCGAAGGCCGTATCGCTCGCGATGCACCATGCGATCCCCACGAGCAAGGTAGCGGCCCGGTCACCCCGCGCGAGGACAAACCGAAAACAATCTCTTCAACTTGTAGCCGTACCGTGGAGATCGCGTTGGGACGAATCCCCGACCAACGCACATGATCCGGCGCATACTTGGCTCGCGCCTGCTGGAGGGGAATGATGAAGCCTGCGACGGTCGAGGTGATCGTGGTCACCTGGAACAGCGCCCGGGTCCTGCCGGGGTTACTGGACTCCCTGGAACAGGGGCTCCGGGGGGTCGAGTGGAGCCTGACGGTGGCCGACAACGCCTCGTCGGACGACACCCTGACGATCCTTCAGGAGCGGATACCCGGGGCCAGGACCGTGCGGACGGGCTACAACGCCGGCTACGCGGCGGCGATCAACGCCGCCCTCGCCGGACTCGGACCGCACACCGCCGTCCTGGTCCTCAACCCGGACATCCGCCTCGCCCCCGGCTGCGTCGCCGCGATGCTGCCGTACCTCGACCGCGCGGGCACCGGCATCGTGGTGCCGCGGCTGCACGGCGAGAGCGGCACGCTCACCCACTCGCTGCGCCGCGAACCCGCGGTGCTGCGGGCGGTCGGCGAGGCCGTGCTGGGCAACCGGCGGGCCGGACGCTGGTCGCTGCTCGGCGAGACCATCACCGCCGAGGCCGCCTACCGCAGCGCCGCCACCGTCGACTGGGCCACCGGCGCGGCCCTGCTGATCTCCTGGGACTGCCTGAGGGACTGCGGTCCCTGGGACGAGTCCTTCTTCCTCTACTCCGAGGAGACCGAGTACGCGCTGCGCGCCCGCGACCTCGGCCACCGCACCCGGCTCGCCCCCGACGCCCACGCCGTCCACCTGGAGGGCGACTCCGAGGTCTCGCCAAGGCTGTGGACGCTGCTCACCCTCAACAAGGTCCGGCTGTTCCACCGCCGCAACCCGCCGGCGGCCACCGCCCTGTTCTGGGCGGCGATGCTGCTGCGCGAGGGCTCCCGGGCGCTGCTCGGCCAGGAGCGCAGCCGCCGGGCCGCCGCGGCGCTGCTCAGCCCGTCCAGGCTGCGCAGCCGGCCGACCGCGGACAACCTGGCCTGACCCGTGTACCTCTCCTCCAGCAGGGCCGCCGACTCCGCCGCGCAGGGCGGCACCGCCTCCCCCGGGTCCCGGGCCGGGCGCCGGGTAGCCGCCAACGTACTGGCGCTCGGCCTGGTCAGCTTCCTCACCGACGTCTCCTCCGAGATGGTCAGTTCCGTACTGCCGCTGTACTACACCTCGGTGCTCGGGCTGACGATGCTTCAGACCGGTTTCCTGGACGGCCTGTTCAACGGTGCCTCGGTCTTCCTGCGGCTGGTCGGCGCCCACCTCGCCGACCGCTTCCACGCCCGCAAACCGATCGCGGTGGCCGGGTACGCGCTCTCCGCGGTGTGCAAGCTCGGCCTGCCCGCGGCGGGCGCCTCGCTGCCGGGCATCAGCACCGTGCTGGCCGTGGACCGCAGCGGCAAGGGACTGCGCACCGCCCCGCGCGACGCGCTGATCTCGCTCTCCAGTACTCCCGGGACTCAGGGGCGGGCCTTCGGCGTGCACCGCACCCTGGACACCGCGGGTGCCTTCGGCGGCCCGCTGATCGCCTTCGCCGTGCTCTCGGCCGTCGCCACCGCCTATGACGCGGTCTTCGTGGCCAGCTTCTGCGTGGCCGCCGCGGGCGTCCTGGTGCTGCTGCTCTTCGTCCGCGAGCGGCGCGGCCCGCTCTCCGAGCGCCGGCCGGTCACCCTCCGCGCCGGCCTCGGCCTGCTGCGCGACCGGGCCTTCGGCCGTACCTGCCTGTGCGTGATGCTGCTGGAGACCGCCACCATCAGCGACGCCTTCGTCTATCTGAGCCTCCAGCACCAGGACGACCTGGCCGCCCGCTGGTTCCCGCTGCTGGCCCTCGGCACCGCCACCCCGTACCTGCTGCTCTCGCTGCCGTTCGGCTCGCTCTCCGACCGGGTGGGCCCCTGGCGGCTCTTCCTCGGCGGGCACGTCTGCTTCCTCGCGGTGCTGGCGCTGCTCGCCTCGTCCTGGGGCGGGGCGGCGGTCCTGGTCGCGGTGCTCGCCCTGCACGGCGTCTTCTACGCGGCCACCGACGCACCGCTGATGGCCCATGCCGCCGCCCTGCTGCCCGCCCACTCCCGCACCTCGGGCTTCGCGGTGCTGCAGAGTCTGCAGGCGCTGGGGATGTTCGCCTCCTCGCTGCTGTTCGGGCTGGCGTACCGCTTCCACGGGCCGCGGTGGACCCTGCACGTCTTCGGCGTCGGCCTGCTGCTCTGCCTGGTGGCGTCGGCCGTGCTGATCCGCACCTCCAAGGCCCGGGCCACCGCGGACCCGGCCACCGCGAACTCGCCTGCCGAGGACGGCGAGGACGGCGAGGACCGCGAAGCCGCACCGCTGACCGCCGAGACCCCGAAGGAGGAGCGGTGACCCGGCCCCGCCCAGCACTGTCCGAGGCCGACCAGGACGGGCCGGTGTTCACCAGGGGCCGAGTGGCCGTCTTCGCCCTGGCGCTGGCCCTGCTGGCCGCCCTCGGCATCGGCTACGGCCTGCACGCCGCCCGCCGCGCCGACCGCGGGATGCACCACGGCTCCGGCGCCGCCCCCGCCGCCGGCGAACTCGACCTCACCGGCGCGCACGGCAAGTTGCTGTTCCGCGACACCGAACCGGGCCCCGGCTTCGGACTCCTGGCCACCGTCGACCGCGCCCGCTCCACCGGCCCGCGCACGGTCGGCCACACCGCCTGTGAGCGCGTCTACGCCGCGGCCGGCACGGTCGTCTGCCTCACCACCGAGTACGGCGCGATCCCCAGCCACCACGTCAGGATCCTGGACGCCACCCTGCGCGAGACCCGCCGGATCGACCTCGGCGCGGGCGCGCCCAACCGCGCCCGGATCTCCGCCTCCGGCCGGATGGCCTCCTGGACGGTCTTCACCTCCGGTGACTCCTACGCCGCCAACTCCTTCTCCACCCGCACCTCCATCCTGGACGTGCGCACCGGAGCGCTGACCGCGACCCTGGAGGACTTCACCGTCCACAAGGACGGCAGGCTCTACATGCCGGTGGACCGCAACTTCTGGGGCGTCACCTTCACCTCGGACGACAACACCTTCTACGCCACCATGTCCCCGGTCAGCACCGGCAGGACCTACCTGGTCAAGGGAGATCTGGCCGGGCGCTCCTTCACCGTGCTCCGGGAGAACGTCGAGTGCCCCTCGCTCTCTCCCGACAACACCAGGATCGCCTTCAAGAAGCGCGTCTCCACCGACCCGGTCCGCCCCTGGCGGCTGTACGTCCTGGACCTGGCGAGCGGCAAGGAGACCGAACTGGCCGAGACCCGCAGCGTCGACGACCAGGCCGCCTGGCTGGACGACTCCACCCTCGCCTACGCCATCCCGGCCTCCGGCGGCACCGGCTCCGACCTGTGGACCGTCCCGGCCGACGGCAGCGGCAGCCCCACTCTGCTGCTGCGCGGCGGCTTCTCCCCCGCGCTGCTGCCGTGACCCGGCCCGGGCGGGACCGGCGCCCGGCGGCCCGGCAGGTCCCGACAGAACCCGGCAGAGCCCGGCGGATCTCAGTAGATGAGGTAGCCCGGGCGGTGCCCCTCGTCGGCGATCTCGCCGTCCGCCTGGGACCTCAGCCGGTGCGACAGGTCCTCCAGCGCGCGTGAGGCGGCCAGTTCCTCGCCGATCCGCGCCAGCGGACGGTCGTCCATACTGCGGGTCGCCTCGCCGTGCCCGCGCAGGCCCGGAGCCCGGGGCCCGACCAGGGACGCCTCGCAGACGGTGTGCACACCGTCCTCGGAGAAGCTCAGCTGCACATCCCACTGGTTCTGCATGGCCGACCTCCCAGGTCCCTGCTGCCGTCGCTACCCCCAAGCGTGCGCCCGGCCCGAACCACCTGCAAGGCCCGGCCCCACGGACCCCGACCGCCCCACGGGCACCATCCGCTGACCGGCCGTCAGGCTGCCGTACCACCCGATCAGTCCACGTGCGCCGGAGCAGCGCCTCTAGGGCAAATGGTTATGTTTAGTGCTCTATGTCCCTTTTTCCAGGTGAGGCGATCCGCATGTCCCCGCATACTGCGCACCACGACGCGGGCACCACCCCCCGGGGCCGCGCCGCCGCGATCCGGCTGCCGCTCACGGCACCGCTTCCCGCCGGCGGCCCCACCGGGAGGGAGCCCGTCGGGGACGCCTTCGAAGGCACAACGCGGGGTCTGTCCCGCGCCATGGCGCTCTGAGGACAGCCCTCCGTTGCCCACCCCACCCTCTCCGACGCCCGAGGCGGCCGAGCCGGTCGAGCCGGTCGAGACGGTCGAAGCGGCCGAGACGGTCGAAACCGCCGCCCTCAGGCTTGCGAGTGACATCGCCTGTGCCCTGCGGGGCGCGGGTACCGCCGCGTTCCGGCTGGAGCGGCACCCGCAGGGCAACGAGGCCGCCCACCTCGGTGCCGTACGGACGCTCGGAGCCGATGCGCTGGCCCCCTTCGCCGTCGGCCCGCACAGCCTGGGCCCAGGCGACGTCGCCCTGCTCACCGAGGCGGTCCGGGCCTTCCCCGCCCCGCCGCCGCTCGACCCGGTCACCGACCGGCTCTGGGGCCTGCGCGACTGGGCCCTGCACCGCACCCTGACCGCCCTCGGCGTGTCCGCCGACGGCTGGGACGGACTCGCCGACGTCCACCGGTACGGCGTCGCCGCGCCCGCGCCCGTCGAGCCGGTCCAGCGGGTCGTGCCCCGGCCCGCCGACGAGCCGTGGCCCGACTGGACGGCCGGTCTGGCCCAGCTGTCCTCGCTGGCCCTGCCCGGGCTGCACTGCCCGCAGCGCGACCAGGCCCGGCGCCGCCGCCTGGACCTCGGCCGGGGCCTCACCCACGCGCTGCTCCGCCGCGACCTGCTGCGCGCCGCCCGGCTGGCCCGCTGGCTCGCCCTGGACAGCGCCACCCGTCCCGAGCCGCTGCTGAGCGCCGCGCTGGCCCATATCGAGGCGCTCGCCGTCGACCGGCCCAGGACGCTGCTGGAGACCGCCCTGGCCCGCAGGGCCGCCGACACCGACCGGTCCTGGATGGGGGCGCGCTGATGGACACCCTCGATCCGCACCTGCCCCGCCAGGTGGGCACCCGCGCCCTGGAGTGGCTGGACCACCTGCACGGCCGCCTCGCGCTGGACCCGGCCGTGCCCGCGCACGAGACCGACGGGCCCACCCTCAGGGCGCTGGCCGAACTGGTGCTGGCCGCCGCGACGGTCCGGCGGGAGGCGGTGGGCGGCCCGGAGAGCGCCCGGACCGCCGGCCGGCTGCTGGACTTCGGCTGGCGGCAGCTGCGCGAGGGCGACCTGCTGTACGAACTCCAGCGGCACACGCCCGCGGCCACCCGCCCGATGGAGATCTACGCACCGCTCGCCGCGCTCGGCTACCGCCATCACGCCCTGGACCGGCTGCTCGCCCACCTGGCCGCCACCAGGGCCGCCCGGACACCGGAGCAGACACCCGGCCACCGGCTCGCCGCGGCCGCCGCCGCCCGCCGGATCGGGCTGCCCGGCCACCACGACCTGGACGCCCTGACCCGCGGCACCTGGCTCGGCGGCGTCCCCGAGCCCTGGATGCTGGACGGCGACAACGCCCACGGCGTCACCCGCACCGTCTTCCACCTCACCGACTGGGGTGCCGACCCCGCCGGTCTTCCCGCACACCTCCAGCGGTACCTGCACCAGTGGCTCCCGGCCTGGGTACTGGCCTTCACCGAGACCCGCGACTGGGAGCTGGTCGGCGAACTCCTCGCCGTCGGCGCCTGCCTGGAGCAGCCGCTGTTCCACCGCGCGGCCTGGGCGGCCCTCGCGCGGGCGCAGCAGGCCGACGGCATGCTGCCGGGCCACACCACCCGGCCGGCCGCCCGCCCGGAACGGGCCATGTGCGACCACCGTCCGACCGTCGTCGCGGTGGTCGCCGCAACGCTGGCCCTCTCCCGGGCGGTCGGCCACCCCCGAGCGACGGAGGCGGACAGTTGAGCGAGCGAAGCCCCGCACGCCCCCTCGGACCGGCCGGGAAGTCGGCAAGGCGTGCCCAACCAGCCCTTCCCAGCGGCTCGTTGGCGCTCCCTGGACCGCTGCGCCCGGCACCGGCGCGAAGCCGCTCCGAGGGCGAGCTGCGCGAACGGCTGGCCGCGCAGGCCGCGGTGGTGACCGCCGATCCCCTGGTGCCCGCGGTGGTGATCTCGGCGATCCGCCCGGGCGCGTCGGCCGTGTACTGCGCGGGCGTCCTCACCCTGGGCGGCGGCACCACGCCCGATCCCGTCACCCGTTTCCAACTCGGCTCGCTCACCAAGGTGTTCACCGCGCTGCTGTTCGCCGAGCTGGTCGTGCGCGGCGAGGTCGCCGAGGCCGACCCGATCGAGGCGTACCTCCCGGTGGGGGCCGCCCCACGCCGCCGTTCCGGGCCGCCGATCACCCTGTTCGACCTGGCCACCCACACCTCGGGACTGCCGCACCGGCCCCGGGGGTTCTACCGCAGTGCGGCGGCCCGGATCGTCTCCGACCCGTACGCCCGGTACGGGGAGGCCGAGTTGTACCGGGCCACCGCCAGACTGCGGCCGCGCCGGACCCCGCCGGCCGTCCGGTACTCCACCTTCGGGATGGGGCTGCTCGGCCTGCTGCTCGGCCGGGCCGCCCAGGCCGAGTACGGCGAGCTGCTCGCCGAGCGGGTGCTGCGGCCGCTCGGTCTGGCACACACCGCGACCGGCGGCTTCGACACCACGATGGCCAACCGGGCCAGCGGCCACCGCCGGGGCCGACCGGTGCCGGACTGGCATTTCCAGGCACTCGCCCCGGCGGGCGCCCTGCACTCCTGCGGGGCCGACATGCTCGCCTTCCTACGGGCCCAACTCCACCCCGGACAGACCCCGTTGGCCGAGGCGCTGGCCGCCACCCAGCGCCCCCGCCACTCGCTGCCGGACGGCGCCGGACCGCTCTGCCTCGGCTGGAACCACCGGATCAGCCGGCAGGGCCACACCGTCCTCTCGCACACCGGCGGCACCGGGGGCTTCACCGGCTACCTCGCCGTCAGCCCCGACGCCGGGGTGGGCGTGGCCGTGCTGGCCAACGCCACCTCCACCCGCGAACAGCCGGTCGTCGCGGCCGGTCACCGGCTCCTCGGTGAGCTGCTGCGCCCCGCCACGGGCTGACCACGCCGGCCCGCCGCGGCCCGGGGCCGCCCCGGCCCGGGGCCCGGCCGCAGGTCGGGCGGGGTCCGCCGTCCCCCGGCCGACGGTACACGGCGTGACCCGGCCCGCCCCGCGAGCGAGAATGGGGTGAGGTGACCTCCAAGGGAGGGAGTGCGGACATGGCCCGCTCAGTCGGTATCGACCTCGGTACCACCAACTCCGTCGTCTGCATCCTGGAGGGCGGCGAGCCCGCCGTCATTCCGAACGCCGAGGGTGCCAGGACGACACCGTCCGTGGTCGCTTTCAGCAAGACCGGCGAGGTCCTGGTCGGCGAGGTCGCCAAGCGCCAGGCGGTCACCAACGTGGACCGCACCGCCCGCTCGGTCAAACGCCACATGGGCGAGCCCGACTGGCACTTCCCCGCGTCCGGTGAGATCGACGGCAAGCGCTACACCGCGCAGGAGCTCTCCGCCCGGGTGCTGCAGAAGCTCAAGCGGGACGCGTCCGCCTACCTCGGCGAGGAGGTCACGGACGCCGTGGTCACCGTCCCCGCGTACTTCAACGACGCCCAGCGGACGGCGACCAAGGAGGCCGGCGAGATCGCCGGTCTGCGGGTGCTGCGGATCGTCAACGAGCCGACCGCGGCCGCGCTCGCGTACGGTCTCGACAAGGAGAACGAACAGACGATCCTGGTCTTCGACCTCGGCGGCGGCACCTTCGACGTCTCGCTGCTGGAGATCGGCGAGGGCGTGGTGGAGGTCAAGTCCACCAACGGCGACACCCACCTCGGCGGGGACGACTGGGACCAGCGGATCGTCGACCACATGGTCAAGGAGTTCAAGAACGGCTACGGGGTGGACCTGTCCAAGGACAAGATGGCCTCCCAGCGCCTGCGCGAGGCCGCCGAGAAGGCCAAGATCGAACTGTCCTCGGCCACCGAGACCACCGTCAACCTGCCCTACATCAGCGCCTCCCCCGAGGGCCCGCTGCACCTGGAGCAGCGACTCAGCCGCGCGGAGTTCCAGCAGCTCACCGCGGACCTGCTGGAGCGCTGCAAGGCGCCGTTCCACCAGGCGATCGATGACGCGCGGATCACGGTCAAGGACATCGACCACGTGATCCTGGTGGGCGGCTCGACCCGGATGCCGGCCGTCACCGAGCTGGTGAAGGAGCTCACCGGACGCGACCCGCACAAGGGCGTCAACCCGGACGAGGTGGTCGCGATCGGGGCCGCGCTGCAGGCCGGTGTCCTCAAGGGTGAGGTCAAGGACGTCCTGCTGCTGGACGTCACCCCGCTGTCCCTCGGTATCGAGACCAAGGGCGGCATCATGACCAGGCTGATCGAGCGCAACACCACCATCCCGACCAAGCGGTCGGAGATCTTCACCACGGCCGAGGACAACCAGCCGTCCGTGCAGATCCAGGTCTTCCAGGGTGAGCGCGAGATCGCGGCCTACAACAAGAAGCTCGGCATGTTCGAGCTGACCGGCCTGCCGCCGGCCCCGCGCGGCCTGCCGCAGATCGAGGTCACCTTCGACATCGACGCCAACGGCATCATGCACGTGGCCGCGAAGGACCTCGGCACCGGGCGGGAGCAGCGGATGACCGTGACCGGCGGATCCGCGCTGCCGAAGGACGACATCAGCCGGATGATGCGGGACGCGGAGCAGCACGCCGAGGAGGACCGCCGCAGGCGCGAGGCCGCCGAGACCCGCAACCAGGCCGAGCAGCTGGTGTACACCACCGAGAAGCTGGTCCGGGAGAACCCGGAGCGGATTCCGGAGGATGTGAAGGGCGAGGTCGACCGGGCGATGACCGAGCTCAAGGACGCGCTGAAGGGCACCGACGACGCCGCGATCCGCACCGCGCTGGAGCGGGCGAACACGGCGGCGCAGCGGATCGGCGCGGCGATGTACGCGCAGTCCCAGGCCCAGGCGCCGGGCGGCCAGGCGGCCGACGGCGGCGGGACCCGGGAGGACGAGGTGGTGGACGCCGAGATCGTCGACGAGGACCGGCCGAAGGGGACGTCCTCATGAACGATTCCCGTGACGGCGACCGCTCCGGCGAGCTGGTGCTCTGCGGAGCCGGGCGCCGTGCCGAGCCCGAGTTCCCGCGGCTCGGGCCCGGTGCCGACGAGGACCCGCCGACCACACCCGAGGAGCTGGCGGCCCGGCTGGCCGAGCGGACCGCCGATCTCCAGCGGGTGCAGGCCGACTTCGAGAACTACCGCAAGCGGGTACGGCGGGACCGGCTGGCCGTCCGGGAGATCGCGGTGGCGAACGTCCTGCTGGGCCTGCTTCCGGTGCTGGACGCACTCGACCGGGCCCGCGAGTTCGGCGAACTGACCGGCGGGTTCGGGGCGGTCGCGGACGAGCTGGCCGAGCACCTCACCGCGCTCGGTCTGCTCCCCTTCGGCGAGGTGGGCGAGCGCTTCGACCCCACCCGGCACGAGGCCCTGGCCTACCTCCACTCCCCCGGGGCGGCCGCCCCGGTCTGCACCGCCGTCCACCGGCCCGGCTACCGGGTCGGCGGCCATCTGCTGCGCCCCGCCCAGGTCACGGTCACCGCTCCGCCCGAGAACGGGTGTTGAGTCAAGGCGATCCGTCCGGTTCACTCCGCCGGTTGGTGCGAGAGGCCCATGAGTCGCAGGATCATTGCCATTTGAGCTGTGGCTCCATATGTTAACTGGGCATGACGAGCAGTCAGCAGGCTGTCACCGCGCCCGCCATCCGCCTTGTGGGCCTACGGAAGTCGTTCAGCGGCACGGAGGCGGTGGCCGGGGTCGATCTGGAGATCCCCGACGGTGAGTTCTTCTCGATGCTCGGCCCGTCCGGTTCGGGCAAGACCACCGTGTTACGGCTGATCGCGGGCTTCGAGACCCCGAGCGCGGGCACCGTCCACCTCGGCGGCACCGATGTCACCCGGCTCGCCCCGTTCGAGCGGGACGTCACCACGGTCTTCCAGGACTACGCGCTCTTCCCGCACATGACGGTCGCCCGGAACGTCGAGTACGGTCTGCGGGTCCGCCGGGTGCCCAGGGCCGAGCGCGCCGAGCGGGTGCGGCAGGCCCTGCGCAGCGTCCGACTGGAGGGCTTCGAGGGCCGCCGCCCCGGCGAGCTCTCCGGCGGCCAGCGGCAGCGGGTGGCGCTGGCGCGGGCGCTGGTGGTCCGGCCCAAGGTGCTGCTGCTGGACGAGCCGCTGGGCGCGCTCGACCTCAAGCTGCGCGAGCAGATGCAGGTCGAACTGCGGCAGATCCAGCGCTCGGTGGGCATCACCTTCGTACTGGTCACCCACGACCAGGGCGAGGCGCTGGCGCTCAGCGACCGGATAGCGGTCTTCCGCCAGGGCCGGATCGAGCAGGCCGGCTCCCCCGCCGAGGTGTACGAGCAGCCCGCCACCGCCTTCACCGCCTCCTTCGTCGGCACCTCCAACCTGCTCGGCGAGCAGGAGTCCCGGCGCCTGCTGGGCACCGGCGGCACCCACAGCATCCGCCCCGAGCGGATCCTCGTCGCGCCCGCCGGCACCGCGCCCGGCCCCGGCCAGTGCGCCGCCGAGGGCGTGGTCGCCGAGCACGGCTACCTCGGCCACTCCACCCGGCTGCTGGTCGACCTCGACGGCGGCGGACGCCTCACCGTCCTCGGGCCGCCGGGCACCGCCGACCCGGCCGCGCCCGGCTCCCGAGTCACCCTGCTCTGGCAGCGCACCCACAACTACCAGGTGTCCCAGGCCGACTGACCGCACCGCACCGAACGGAGCCCGATCATGCGCAGCACCACTCGGACCCTGCGAGCAGCCGCGGCCCTGGGCGCCCTGGCCCTGGCCGTCGCCTGTTCCGGCTCGACCGGCGGCGGCAGCGGCGGGCTGAACCCGCCGAAGCTGGAGGCCCTGAAGTCCATCGGCCCGGGCGAGGGCAGCCTCAACCTGATCGCCTGGGCCGGCTACGCCGAGAACGGCTCCAACGACCCCAAGGCGGACTGGGTCACGCCCTTCCAGAAGCAGACCGGCTGCCAGGTCAACACGAAGATCGCCGGGACCTCCGACGAGATGGTCAGCCTGATCAAGACCGGCGAGTACGACGCGGTCTCCGCCTCCGGAGACGCCTCGCTGCGCCTGATCGCCTCCGGTGACGTGGCGCCCGTCAACACCGCGCTGCTCACCAACTACCAGGACATCTCGCCGACCCAGAAGATGCGGAAGTGGAACTCCGTGAACGGTGTCGCCTACGGCATCCCGCACGGCTACGGCGCCAACCTGCTCGCCTACCGCACCGACAGGGTCAAACCGGCACCCACCTCGTGGAGTTCGGTCTTCGAGGCCAACTCGCCGTACGCCAAGCACATTTCGGCCTACGACTCGCCGATCTACCTGGCCGACGCCGCCGTCTACCTGATGTCCGCCAGGCCGCAGCTGGGCATCAAGGACCCGTACGCGCTGGACCAGCAGCAGTTCGACGCCGCGGTGGCGCTGCTGAAGCAGCAGAACAGGAACATCGGCGAGTACTGGAGCGACTACCTGAAGGCCGCCTCCGCGCTCAAGTCCGGAACCACCGTCATCGGCAGCTCCTGGCAGGTCGTGGCGAACACCGCCGTCGGCGAGGGCGCGCCGGTGGCCACCGTGCTGCCCGCCGAGGGCGCCACCGGCTGGGCCGACACCTGGATGGTCTACGCGAAGGCCAAGCACCCGAGCTGCGCCTACCGGTGGCTGAACTGGATCACCTCCCCCAAGGTCAACGCCCAGGTCGCCGAGTACTTCGGCGAGGCCCCGGCCAACCAGCTCGCCTGCCGGGAGACCGCCGACAGGAACTTCTGCACCACCTACCACGCCGGCGACACCGCCTACTGGAACAGGGTGCACTTCTGGGCCACCCCCGTCCCGCAGTGCCTGGACGGCCGCACCGACACCAAGTGCGTCCCGTACGCGCAGTGGGTGCAGGCGTGGGCCGCGGTCAAGGGCTGACCGTGAGTGCACCGACCACCGCACAGCGCCTGGCCGGCGGCCTGCACCGGCGGCCCCGGCTGCGGCTCGCCCTGCTGCTCGGCGCCCCGGCGGCCTGGCTGCTGGTGGCGTACCTGGGCTCGCTCGCGGTGCTGCTCTGCTCGGCGCTGTGGACCACCGACCCGTTCACCTCGGATGTGGTCAAGGTCTGGAACCTGGACAACTTCCGGCAGCTGTTCAGCACCGGGGTCTACCGGCAGGTCGCGCTGCGCAGCCTCGGCACCGCGGTCGCCGTCACCGTGCTGGACGCGGTCATCGCCTTCCCGGTCGCCTTCTACATGGCCCGCGTCGCCCGGCCGCGGGTGCGTCCGCTGCTGGTGGTCGCGGTGCTCACCCCGCTCTGGGCGAGCTACCTGGTCAAGACGTACGCCTGGCGCGGCATCCTGACCGAGGGCGGGCTGCTGGACTGGGCGGGCGGCCCGCTCGGCCTGCACTCCCCCGGATACGGGCTGACCGCGACCGTCGTGGTGCTGGCCTACCTGTGGCTGCCGTACATGATCCTGCCGGTCTACACCGGGCTCGAACAGATCCCGGCCGCGGTGCTGGACGCCTCCGCCGACCTCGGCGCCGGCACCTGGCGGACCTTCCGCTCGGTGGTGCTGCCGCTGGTGCTGCCCTCGGTGGCGGCGGGCTCGGTGTTCACCTTCTCGCTCAGCCTGGGCGACTACATCGCCGTACAGATCGTCGGCGGCAAGACCCAGCTGATCGGCAACCTGGTCTACGCGAACATCACGCTGAACCTGCCCCTCGCGGCGGCCCTCGCCACCGTGCCGGTGCTGGTGATCGTGCTCTACCTGCTCGCCGTCCGGCGCAGCGGTGCCCTCGACTCGCTCTGATCGGCGGTGGTCCCACCGTGCACCTGTCCAGAACCGCCCGGATCGCGGTACGCGTGATCGCGTTCGCCGGGTTCGGGGTGATCTACCTGCCGCTGCTGCTGGTGCTGGTCGACTCCGTCAACGCGGACCGCACCTTCGGCTGGCCGCCCACCGGTCTCACCCTGCGCTGGTGGGCCGACGCCTGGTCCGACTCCGGTGCGCGGCAGGCGCTGTGGACCTCGGTCGGAGCCGGGCTCGGCGCCACCGCGATCGCACTGGTGCTGGGCACCCTGGCGGCGTTCGCCGTGCACCGGCACCGGTTCTTCGGCCGGGAGGCGGTGTCCTTCCTGGTGGTGCTGCCGATCGCACTGCCGGGCATCGTCACCGGCATCGCGCTCAACACGGCCTTCCGGACGGTACTCGGGCCGCTCGGGATCGGCCTCGGGATGGTGACGGTGGTGATCGGGCACGCCACCTTCTGCATCGTGGTGGTCTTCAACAACGTGGTCGCCAGGCTGCGGCGCGGCCAGGCCTCGCTGGAGGAGGCCTCGATGGACCTGGGCGCCGACACCTTCCAGACCTTCCGGCTGGTCACCTTCCCGCTGGTGCGCAGCGCCCTGGTGGCGGGCGGGCTGCTGGCCTTCGCGCTCTCCTTCGACGAGATCGTGGTGACCACCTTCACCGCCGGCCCCGGAGTGCAGACCCTGCCGATCTGGATCTTCTCCAACCTGGCCCGCCCCAACCAGGCGCCCGTGGTCAACGTGGTCGCCGCCGTCCTGATGCTGCTCTCCGTCGTCCCGGTCTACCTGGCCGGGCGGCTCACCTCCGACTCCCCCTCCGCCGGGCGCCTGTGAGAACCCGCGTGCCGCCGGCCCGCCTCGGCCGCCCGGGGCGCGGGGTCCGTGCGGGAGGCCCCGGAGCCCGGTGCCGGGGCGACGGCAGGGCCGGGTAGCGTTGGCGGGGTGAGGGAGACGGCGGGGTGGACCGCGAGCGGGCTGCACTGGCACGACGGCCGCGCCTACCTGAGTGCGCGCAACGGCGAGCGCGAGCACGAGCGCCCGGTCACCCCTGGCGACCGGATCGGCTGGCTGCTCACCGGCCCCCGCCGCTGCACGGGCGTCCGGCTCCCCGGCGAACCGCAGCGCCGCCCCTGCCCGCACAACGCGCTCATCGACCCTGACGGCGCCGCCGTCCAGTGCCCGACCTGCCAGCGGGCGGACCTGGGCCTCGCCCTCGCCCGCGACCAGATCCTGGACGACGGCCGCACCTACCGCCTCTACCTCGCCTGGCTCGGCACCGGGCTGCTCAAGGTCGGCCTGACCGCCGAGGAGCGCGGCACCAACCGCCTGCTGGAGCAGGGCGCGCTCGCCTTCACCTTCCTGGCGCGCGGACCGCTGCCCGGCATCCGCCGCGCCGAACTCACGCTCTCCGGCGCCGGGTTGGCCCGTGAGCGGTACCGCAGCCGGACGAAGACCGAGGGCTGGTGGCGGCTGCCCGGCCCCCGGCGGCGCCACGACGACCTGGCCGCCTCGCGCGGTGAGGCGCTGCGCCTGCTGGCCGGCCACCAGCGCATCGAGTGCTTCCCGGGCGGCGGGATCACCGACCACGTCGAGCTGTTCGGCCTCGCGGACGGCGCACCCGCCGAGTACCGCGAGGTCGCCGGGGTGTCGGACGGCGCGGTGCTCTCCGGCACCCTGCGCCGCCCGATCGGCCGCCACCTCTTCCTCGACCAGCCCGACGGCGTGCCGCTGCTGCTGGACACCCGCCGACTGGCCGGCTGGGCGCTGTCCGCCACCGACCTCCCGGCGGGCCCGGGCCTGGACCTCCGCCCGCGCCGCCGCCCCGAGGCGCCGGGCACCCAGGACACCCTGTTCTGAGCGGCCCCGGTCCAGGGTCCACCGGCCCAGGGCCCAGGCGCTCCCGCCCCGGGAGGCCTCCGGGCCCGGCCGCGCACCGTACGGATGCTGTCGGCCGACGCTGCCGACATCATGGAGTCAGCGCCGGAGAACACGGTTCCGAGGAGGACTGCCGTGACCAGCACCGGATGGACCCTCCCTGGCAACGCCCCCGTGGAATGGCTGCCCGCCCTCGACATCCCCGAGCCCGGTCGGCAGCGCAGGCTGACCGTGCTGCTGCGACTGCTGCTGCTGATCCCGCAGTACATCGTGGTCTTCCTGCTGGCGATCGCGGCCCTGGTCATGGTCGTGCTCGGCTGGTTCGCCGCCCTGGCCCTCGGCAGACTGCCGGGGCCGGTGCACCGGTTCCTGGCCGGGTACCTGGGCTACTCCACCAGGGTGGACGCCAGCACCATGCTGCTGGTCGACCGGTACCCGCCGTTCACCCTCGACGCTCCCCCCGACTACCCGGTCCAGCTGGGACTGCGGGCCGGGCCGCTCAACCGCCTGGCCGTGTTCTTCCGGCTGCTGCTGGTCATCCCGGCGGCCGTCGTGGCGAGCCTGGTCACCTCCGGCTGGTACATCCTGGCGTTCTTCTTCTGGCTGCTGGTGCTGGTCCTCGGGCGCATGCCGCGCCCGCTGTTCGAGGCGACCGCCGCGACCCTGCGCTTCGGGATGCGGCTGCGCGCCTACCTCCTGCTGCTCACCTCCGCCTATCCCAAGCGGCTGTTCGGCGACCAGCCTCCCGTTCACGCCCCGCAGGGAGCGCACTCCGCCACGCGGCCCCTGCTGCTGGGCGGCCCGGCCAAGTTCCTGGTCACCCTGTTCCTGGTGCTCGGGCTGACCGGGGAGATCGCCTCCTCCTTCGGCAGCCAGCGCAGGGAGGAGCACACCGAGTTCCACGGGGCCGCCGCCGTCGTACGGCTGCGGTGAGGCCGTGCGGCCGCCGTGGCCCCCGTGCCGTGATCAGAACCGGTACGCGTCCACCTCGGCGAGGTAGCGGGCGCGGGTCGGCTCGTCCAGGAAGGACGCCTCGAAGGAGTTCCGGGCCAGCGTGCGGACCTGCTCCTCGGTGAGCCCGAGGACGGCGGCGGTCTCGGTGAGGTTGTGGTCGACGTAACCGCCGAAGTAGGCGGGGTCGTCCGAGTTGACGGTGGCGACCAGCCCGGCGTCCAGCATCCGCCGCAGCGGGTGGTCGGCGAGGCTGTCGATGCAGCGCAGCCGCACGTTGGAGAACGGGCAGAGGGTGAGCGGGATCCGCTCCCGGACCAGGCGCTCGACCAGCTCCGGGTCCTCCATCGCGCGCAGCCCGTGGTCGATCCGCTCCACCTTCAGCAGGTCCAGCGCCTCCCGGACGTAGGAGGCGGGGCCCTCCTCGCCCGCGTGGGCGACGGCGCGCAGACCCAGCTCGCGGGCCCGCTCGTAGACCTCGGTGAACTTGGACGGCGGGTTGCCGACCTCGGCGGAGTCCAGACCGACGGCGGTGATCCTGTCCAGGTGGGGTCGCGCCGACTCCAGGGTGGCCAGCGCGGCGGAGGCCGGCTGGTCGCGCAGGAAGCACATGATCAGCCGGGTGGTGATGCCGTACCGTTCCTCGGCGCGCTCCAGCGCGGCGGCGAGCCCGGTGACGACGGTGTCGATCGCCACGCCCCGGGCGGTGTGCGCCTGCGGATCGAAGAAGATCTCGGCGTGCCGCACCCCCTGGGCCCGGGCGCGGGCCAGGTACGCGTCGGCCAGGTCGGTGAAGTCCTGAGCGGTGTGCAGCACGTCCATCAGCCGGTAGTACAGGTCGAGGAAGGACTGCAGGTCGTCGAAGCGGTAGGCGGCGCGCAGCCCGTCCACGTCCGCGAAGGGCAGGTCGACGCCGTTGCGCTCGGCCAGGGCGAAGGCCAGCTCCGGCTCCAGGGTGCCTTCGATGTGCAGGTGCAGCTCAGCTTTGGGTATCGGCATCGGGCAATCCTACGGAGCCCCGTCCTCCGGAAATACCTGACTAGTCAGTTACTGTTACGTCAGACGATTCGGTTCGAAATCGCCCGCACCCCTTCCGACAAGGCAGGTACCCCCATGCAGCTCGTCTACGTCCTCGACGCCTACTGCGGCTGGTCCTACGGCTTCGCCCGCACCATGGCCGCCGTCGCCGACCGCCACCCCGAGCTCCCGGTCGAGGTGGTCTCCGGCGGCCTGTTCACCGGGTCCCGCCGGGTGCCGATCCGCGAGTTCGGCTACGTCCAGGGCGCGAACGCCCGGATAGCCGAGCTGACCGGCGTCGAGTTCGGCCCGGCGTACGAGCGGCTGATAGCCGACGGCTCGTTCGTGATGGACTCCGAGGACGCCGCGCGCGGCTTCGCCGCCCTGCGCTCGGCCGCACCCGCCCGGGCCGTCGAGCTGGCCGCCGACCTCCAGGAAGCCTTCTACCGGGACGGCCTGAGCCTCTCCGACCCGGCCACCTACCGGAAGGTCGCCGCGGCCGCCGGCCTGGACGCCGAGGCGGTCGTCCGCCACTTCGAGTCCCCCGCAGCCGGGGCCGACGCCGCCGCCGACTTCCGCCGCTCCGGCCGGCTCGGCGTCGAGGCCTTCCCCACCCTGCTCGCCGTGGACGGCCGCCAGGCCACCGTGCTGGCCGTCGGCCACGCCACGGCCGACGAGGTCGACCGCCGCCTCGCGGCACTGTGACCCGGGCGACCACCCGGGGCACTGGGACCTCGTCCGCCGCCGGAAGCGCCGGCACGACGTACGGGAGCCGCGCGGGCGGACCGCCGGGGACGCGCGGCCCCCGGCACGCCCCTCGGCCCCCGCGGGCGGTCCCCCGGTGCGCGCGCCACCCGTGATCACCACCACCCCAGGAGATTCCCGATGAGCACCCTCGACTTCAAGGTCGTCGACCTGGACTTCCCGGTCGGCAGCAGGAACAAGACCGCCACCCTGGTCACCGGCGAGCGCGAGGCGCTGCTGGTCGACACCGGCTTCACCCGGGCCGACGGCCACCGGCTGGTGGCCGAGGTACTGGACTCGGGCAAGGAGCTGACCACGGTCTTCGTCAGTCACGGCGACCCCGACTACTACTGGGGTGCCGAGGTCCTCGCCGACGCCTTCCCCGCCGCCCGGCTGGTCGCCACCGCGCCGGTGATCAGCCACATCCTCGCCGGGTTCGAAGGGAAGCTGAAGGCCTGGGAGGTTCTGGGCGCCAACCGGCCGACCCGGCTGGTCGAGCTGGAGCCGCTGGCCGGCGACCTCTTCCTGGAAGGCCACCGCTTCCGGCTGATGGGCGGGGCCCCGGCGCTGCCCGACCGCCACTACCTCTGGCAGGCGGAGCACCGTGCGGTGCTCGGCGGCGTCCTGGTCTTCCAGCAGGAGCACGTCTGGACGGCCGACACACCCCGGGTGGAGCAGCGCACCGCCTGGATCGAGCAGCTGAACGAGATGGAGGAGCTGGATCCGCGCCTGGTCGTCCCCGGCCACCGGCTGCCCGGCGCGGCCGCCGACCCCAGTGCCATCGCCTGGACCCGCGACTACCTGCTGGCCTTCGAGACGATGCTCCCGGCGGCGGCCGACGGCGCCACCCTCACCCAGGAGCTGGTCGAGCGCTACCCGGGCGCGGGCATGGTGATCGCGGCCGAGATCGGCCCCAGGGTCGCCAAGGGCGAGCTGGCGTGGGACTGACGACGGACCCGGCCGCCACCCCGCTCACCGCCACGGCTCCCGCCGTCACGGCCCGCTCCGAGCTGTTCGCGGACACCGCGAAGGTGAGCGCCGCGATCCGGCCGTGAGGGCTCGGACACCCTTCCGCCCGGCCGGTGACCGGTTCAGGATTGGACGGCCGACACGGCCGGCCGGGACGATTGGGCCGGGCATCAGTTCGATCGACCAGGGAGGGCTCGCGGTGGCGGAGCAGCAGATCAGCAGCGGGGCGCAGGCCGCCGCCGACCCCCGGATCAGGGCGGTCGGGGTCCTGCTGAGCGCCTCCGCCCTGCTGGAGCACCAGCTCGGCACCGCGATCCAGCGCGAGGCCGGGATCAGCCACTCGATGTTCGAGGTCCTGCTGATCCTGGCCGAACGGCCCGGGGGCGCCCCGATGAGCGAGCTCTCCGGCCGGCTCGTCGTCACCAGCGGCGGTGCGACCCGTCTGGTCGACCGGATGGTCAAGGCCGAACTGGTGGAGCGCCGGCCGTCCCCGGACGACCGCAGGGTCCAGCTGGTCTCGCTGACCGAGCAGGGCGAGGCCGCGCTGGTGCGAGCCGCCCGCGCCCACGTCGGCGAGGCCGACCGGCAGCTGTACGCGGCGCTGCCGCCCGAGGAGCTCACCGCGATGATCGACGCCCTCGACCGGGTCGGGCGGCATGCCCGCGCGCTGCTCCCACCGCTGCGCTAGCCCCGGGGCCCGCCGGGCCGCGTACCCGGCCCGGCACGGCGGCGGAACGTCCTCCGGGCGAGCGGGTGGGCCGAACGTCCCGGGCTGCCGAAGCCTTATTCCGTACCGACACCCGTCCGTGGCAGACTCGGGGGTCATGCACACCACCGGCCAGGCATCGCGGACGATCCGGGCAGCGGTCTTCGCCGCCCTGGTCGTGCTGCTGGCTGCGCTCAGCCAGGTGGTGCTGAGCGGCCGGCCGCTGCCGGTCACCGTCCTCGGCGGTGGTGCGCTGGCGACCTTCCTGGTCGCGTTCGTCTGTTCCGGCGCCGAGCGCGGCTTCGGCCGGACCCTGGCCCTCTTCCTCCCGGCCGAGCTGGCGGTCAACGCCCTGTTCGACCTCGGCCAGGCCACCTGCCCGGGCGGCGAGGCCGCCCTGCACGCCAGCCGCAGCAGCCTCGAGGAGCTGATCTGCGGCGGCGGCTCGGTCGGCGGTTTCCTCACCGACCCGGCCGCCACGGTGACCTCGGTGGGCGGGCTGTCCGTACTGCTCGGGCACGTCCTGCTCGCGGTCCTCGCCTCCTGGTGGCTGTGGCAGAGCGAGCGGGCGCTGCGCGGTCAGGCCACGGTGGCCCGGGCGCTGCGCGAACTGCTCGCCGGTACCTGGCGGGTGCTGCGGCTGCAGGCCCCGCTCCGGTCCCGGCCGGTGCTGCGGCTGCTGATCCCGCGCGCCAGCCGCGAGCGGATCCCGGCCGAGCCCGTACTGCTCCGCCCCGCCGTCCGCCGGGGGCCGCCGGCCTTCGCGCCGGCCTGCTGAGCACCGTCCCGTACCTCACGCAGGCCCCGCCGCACCCGGCACCGAGCCGGGTCGCGCCCAGCCGTGTCCGGACCGCGTGAGACAGGAACCCGCAGCATCATGAGCAACCAGCAGAAGAAGGCGAACAAGTCCGCCACCGAGCGCCTGCGGGAGCAGCGCGTAGCCGAGCAGAAGGCCGAGAAGACGCGCCGCCGGATCGTGATCGGCGTGTCCGCCGCCGTCGTGGTGGCGCTGGCGGCCGGCGTGGCGGTCGCGGTGAGCGGCGGCAGCGGCGGTGACCACGCGGCCTCGGGCCCGGTGGTGGCCCCCGCCAACACCTCCGGCCCCGACGGCACCGTGATCACCTACGGCAAGGCCGACGCCAAGCACACCCTCAAGATCTACGAGGACTTCCGCTGCCCGATCTGCGAGCGGCTGGAGACCACCAACGGCAAGACCATCCAGCAGCTCGCGGACAACGGCACCTACAAGATCGAGTACCACCTGGCCACCTTCCTGGACGCCAACCTCGGCGGGAAGGGCTCGCACAACGCGCTGGCCGCGGCCGGGGCCGCGCTGAACGAGGGCACGGACAAGTTCAAGCAGTTCCACGACGTGCTCTACGCGAACCAGCCGAACGAGCAGACCGACGGCTTCGGCGACGTCAACCACCTGCTCGACCTGGCCGGGAAGGTCCCCGGTCTGAAGACGGACGCCTTCGTCAAGGCCGTCAAGGACGGCACCTACGCCCCCTGGGCCGCCAAGGTCTCCCAGGCGTTCAACGACAGCGGTGTCAACGGCACGCCGACGCTGATGCTGGACGGCAAGACGCTGAACGTCTTCGACAACGGCGGCAACCCGATCAGCTCCGCGCAGTTCCAGACCCTGGTCCAGCAGACCGTATCGGCGGGCTGAGCCGATGCCGCGTACCGAGATCGTCCCCGCCGGCCGCAGACTGGCCTGGCTGCTGGTGGTCACCGGCGCGATCGGGCTGGCCGCCTCGATCGAGCTGACCCTGGACAAGATCCGGATCTTCCAGGACCCGTCCTACGTCCCCAGCTGCAACATCAACCCGATCATCAGCTGCGGCTCGGTGATGCGCAGCGCCCAGGCGGCGGTCTTCGGCTTCCCCAACTCGCTGATCGGCCTGGCGGCCTTCGGCGTGGTGATCACCATCGGCGTCGGGATCCTGGCCGGGGCGACCTACCAGCGGTGGTTCTGGCTCGGCCTGCAGGCGGGCACGGTCTTCGGGGTCGGCTTCGTCACCTGGCTGATGACCCAGACCCTGTACTCCATCGGCGCGCTCTGCCCGTACTGCATCGTGGTCTGGACGGCCACGATCGCGATGTTCTGGTACACCACCCTGCACAACCTGCGCAGCGGTGTGATCCCGGTGCCGCGCGGCCTGAAGCCGGTGGTCCGGGAGGCGGCCCGCTACCACTGGGCGGTGCCGGTGCTCTGGTACGCGGTGATCGCGCTGCTGATCCTGAACAGGTTCTGGTACTACTGGCGGACCCTGATCTGACGGTCCTCCGTCCGCCGAGAGCGCCGTGGCCCGGGTTCCTCCCCGGGCCACGGCGCTTTCTGCCGGCGTGGGTTCAGCCGGTGCCGACCAGGTCGGCCAGCCGGTCGAAGGCGGACCGGGTGGCCGCGGAGAGGACCAGCGGGCCGCGGGGGCCGGCCGCCCGCACGCCCTCGTCGTAGGGGATCGTGACGATCTCCCGGAAAGCGTCGGCCACGAAGCGCGGCCAGCCCTCCTCGCGCCGGGCGAAGGCGGGTGAGGTGTGCACCGCCGCCAGCACGCTGGACCGGGCGAGCTCCTGGTAACCCGCCTCGTGGAGCTGGTACAGCAGGGCGGTCGCGTTCCCCAGGCCCCGGTCCGCGCTGTCCACGAACACCAGTTGGTCGGCGGCGTCCAGGACCTGGCGGGTATGGAGGTCGAGCGGGCGCGCCAGGCAGGTGGTGATCGTCGTGCCGTAGTACCGCCGCAGCACCCCCAGGACCTTCCGGTACTGCTCCCCGGTCAGCCCGAGGTAGTTGCCGCCCCCGCCGAGGATGTGCACCCCGTCCGGGCCGGGGCTCAGGTACTCCCGCAGCGCCGCCCACTCGGGCCCGGCCTCCGCTTCGGCCAGCCGGCGCAGCCCGTCGGGCACCATCCGCTGTCCGAACGCGCTCAGCGCGTCGGCGCCCCGGCCGGAGTCCAGTGCCACGACCGGTCGGCCGGTGGAACCGGCGAGCGCCCCGCCGAGCAGGACCGCGGTGGTGGCGAGTCCGCTCCCCTCGGTCGCCGCCAGCACGGCGATCCGGTGGAACCGCGCGGGGGGCGGCGGCGCTTCGAGGCCGATGCCGGACTCCCGGGCCCGGCCGGGCTGCGCCGCCCGGACTCCGGTCCCGCCGTCGGGGGCGGTCGAGGGCCTGGGCCCGGCCGACCGGTGGCCGTTCAGCAGGGCGCGCCCGCGCTGGGGCATCCAGGGGGTCAGGCCGTTCTCCTCGGAGCCGGGCAGCAGGTGGGCCCGGAAGTCCGAGACCAGCCAGTCGAGACCGGGCCTCGCGTTCGCGTCCTCGCGCAGGCAGTGCGCGACCAGGGTGAGCCACCTGCGCTCCTCCGCCGTCGGCCTGCCCGCCGCCTCGCCCCAGAAGATCCGGTAGTCGTCCAGCCGACCGGTCGGCCGGCTGTTCTCCCGTCCGGTCGCGCAGTAGTAGAGCACCTGCCCCAGGGCGTACACCAGCCTGCTCGCCACGCCCTGGGGCCGGGTGCGGAACACGGCGCTCCAGGACCGCTCGTCACTGAGCAGGCGGGAGACGGCCGCCTCCCCCCGCCAGTCCAGGATCACCGGTGCGTCCCCGGTGATGACGATGCCGTCGACGTCGAGGCGGACCGGGGCGATCCCGTTGTCCAGCACCCGCCGCAGTGCGAGGGCCAGATGGAAGGCCAGGTGGTGCAGCAGCAGCGGAGGCGAGCCCATCAGCGGCCCGCAGACCCGGACGAACTCGCGCAGGGTCGGCGCGGGCCGCCCGGCCGGGGTGAGCGGGACGGTGGTGGCCAGCCAGGCCTCGGATTCGTCCGGTCCGACCGCGATCACCTTCGGGGCGTAGCGGGTGCCGACGCTGCGCAGGTTCCGGGCCTCGGCCCGGATCAGCCGGATGCGGTGGCTCTGCCGGTCCGGGGGGATCCTGAGGCGCACCACCTCCCCCTCGCCGTCGGTGCCCAGGTACGCCCGGTCCTCGGCGGCCCACCGTCCCAGCACCCGGTACGGGCCCGCGGCGCGCGGATCCCCCGGCTGGGGCGGCAGCAGCCGGCCCGTCGCCGCCAGGGCGGCGGCGAGCGGCGGGAGTCCGTCCGTGTGCCCGGCCGGCCCCGCCCCCGCCGGCCCCTCGTCCGCGGGCCCCTCCTCCGCCGGGGCGCGGACGCCGAGGCGGTGCAGCAGGGTCCGGCCGGCCCAGGCGAACGGGGTGTCCGCCGCGCCCGCCCGCGCACCGTCCCCGGTGTCGAGCCAGCTCGGGAAGTCCGCCGAGCGGCCGACCAGGTCGTCGAGCAGCCTGCCCACCTGCCGGCTGACGTCGAGCAGTTCGGCGGTCGGCACCGAGTCCAGCAGTACGTCCTTGACCGGTCCGGGGAAGTCGAACGCCCGGTGGACGGCGGGTCGCCCGGCGGCGGGAGCGGTGGGGCGCAGCAGGCCGCCGAGGACCACCTCGGCGAGCGGGACGGCGTCGGTGGTGCCGAGCAGGGTGGCCTGGACCAGTCGCATCACCGGCACGGTGACCGGTGCGCGGGCGGCGAGGTGGGCGGCGAGGCGGTGTGCTTCGGGGGAGGCCGCACGCTGGAAGCGGTCGAGGCGGAGCCGGAAGGCGGTGTCCGGGTCCGGCCGGCGGGTGGCCCTCCGGTCGGCGCGGGCCGCCGTGAAGCGCGGTTCCCAGAGCGGCAGCCGGGCCTCGCCGCCGGTCGCGGTGAGGAACCGGGAGAAGTCCGTCAGGCACGCCGGGGTGAGGTCCAGCACCGGGACCGGCAGGCCGCTCCCGGCCCCCGGGGCGGTCCGCCAGTCCGCGTTGCGCGCGCCCGGGTACGGAACCTGGACCACGGCCTGCCCGGCGGCCAGGCCGGTCCCCGGCCACATCCGGCGCGGGAGGGCGTGCAGCACCGCGGTCGGTCCCGAACTTCCCCACCGCCGCAGCACGGTGTGCATCCGGCCGTCCCGCCAGGCCGCCCCCGCGCCGTCGCTGAAGAGCAGGAAGAGGGTCTCACCGGTGGGGTCCGCGAGCAGTGCGGGGTCGAGCTCGCCCTTCGGCTCGGCTCCGTACGGGCTGCGCACCAGGCGGGTCCCGCCCTGCCCACGGGTTCGCAGCCCGTGGACCCGTACGTCCCGGAAGGCGCCGCTGCGTTCCAGCAGCAGCCGCAGATCGGTCACCGTCCGCTGCCAGAGCAGCATCGAGATGCCGTCGTCCACCACCAGGTCGCAGCGCAGCCAGCGTTCCCGTACCGGGCGGAGGGCCACGTCCAGTACTCCGCCGTCGGCGGTGAGGGCCACCGTGGCCGCCTCGTCGATCTCCGTACGGCGCTGGCTTGGCCGGTACCGCTTGAGTGGGCGCAGGGCCCGGCCGAGCGGCAACTGGCCTGGCAGGCCCTGGAGTTCGGGGACCCGTACCGCCTGCCGCCGGGTAGTGGCGGCAGGCTGCCCCACCGCCGGCCGGTCGGTGGCGTAGAGCGGGCGGGCCCGGGGCGCGGGGACGGCGGGAACGGCGGGGACGGCCGGGACAGCGTCCGGCCGCGGGTCGGGGAGGGCGGGCGCGGTGGCGGGTGGTGCCGGCCGCGTCCGCTCCGGCCGGGGTTGCGCCGCACCGGCCAGTGGGGCCTGCCGGTCCGTCGGCAGCCGGCCGGCCAGCCAGAGGGCGTCGAGCAGTTCCTCCGGGGCGAGTTCGACACCCGCGCTCGCCAGCACGTCCAGCACCGGTCCGAGTTCCACCGCCGCCCCGCTCAGACCGCTCCGCCGAGCCTGCGCAGCACGGCGTCGAGCAGCTCGTCGGCGTCCAGGCCGACGCCACCCTTGCGCAGGAAGACGGCGTTGAGCAGCTGGTCGGTGGCCAACTCCCCTTCGGCGCGCCGGTCCAGGAAGCCGCGCAGTACGTCCTCGGCACCGTCGAGCGCCTCGGGGCCGAGGTGGGCGGCGACGATGCTGCGCAGCCGGGCCTCGTCCGGGTCGGGCAGGTCGAGGCGCAGGCAGCGGCGCAGGAAGGCGGGCGGGAAGTCGCGTTCGCCGTTGCTGGTGATCACCACGATCGGGAACTCGGTGCACCGGATCCGCCCGCGGACCACCCGGGTGCGGTGGCCGCCGCCGTCGGCGGTGAGCACGTCCGCCTCGGCCTCCGCCTCGGGCAGCCGGGCGAGTTCGGGGATCTCGAAGGCACCGTCCTCGAAGGCGGTGAGCAGGTCGTTCGGGAGGTCCACGTCGCCCTTGTCGAGTTCGTCCACCAGCAGGACGCGGGGGCGCTCGGCCGGGACCAGCGCGGTGCCGAGCGGCCCGAGGCGGACGAAGCTGCCGATGTCCGGCTCGGCGCGGCCGCGTTCCTGCGCGGGGGTGCCCTCGCGCAGCAGGGTGCCCTCGCGGAGCAGGGTGCCCTCGCGGAGCAGGGTGCCCTCGCGGAGCAGGGTGCTCTCGCGCAGCCGGCCGATGGCGTCGTAGCGGTAGAGGGCGTCCTGGAGGGTGGAGCGGCTGTTCACCGGCCAGTGCAGCACCTCGCCGAGGCTGAGTTCGTGCGCGATGGCATGGGCCAGGGAGGACTTGCCGGTGCCCGGGTGGCCGGTGACCAGCAGCGGACGGCGCAGGTGGAGTGCGGCGTTGACGATGTCGGTCTCGGCCCGGTCGATCAGGTAGCGGCGGACGGGCGCGCCGTCGGGGGTGCGGCCGAAGCTGCGCCAGGGCGGGGCCGGGGGCATGACGGGTGTCCTGGCCCGGTTGTCGCCGCGGAACAGCCACCAGTCGGGCGGCGGGCCGGCGGGGGTGTCCGGGGTGTCGGCCGGGTGGTACTGGCTCATCGTTCGCCGTCCCTCGTCATTCGCTGTCCTCCGCGAGGTAGTCGTCGTACAGGTCGTCCGGGTCGCCGAGTTCGAGCACGGGCGGTGGCGGCCGGCTCGGGTCCTCCCAGGCGAGCACGGGCCGCAGCGGGTGGGAGCGGTCGGCGAAGACCTCGGCCCGGTAGCGGCGGACCCGTTCGGGCAGGCCGGGGGCGGGGCCGTCCGGTGCGAGCGGTTCGAACTCCTCGGCCGCCTGCGCGGCCTGGGCCTTCCGGTCCCAGAGCACCACGGGGACGCCGAGCCGCAGGCAGTCGGCGGCGAAGGCGGTGCGGCGGGCCCGGTCGAAGGTGCGCAGGACCACCCTGGCCGCCTGCTGCTCGCGCTGCACCGCACCGGTGACGTGCCGCCGCTCCTGGCAGCGCTCGTCCAGGTGCAGCACGTCCGCCGTCTCCAGGTACTGCCAGCGGCGGCGCAGGCGCTTGGCGCGCTCCTTGGCCTGGACCGGGGGGAGTTCCCCGGCCAGCCGGACCACCATCCGGTAGGCGATGCCGAGGGGTTCGGCGTCGGCGTACCGGTCCTGCGGGTCGGCGCTGTCCCAGCCCTCGACCGGCAGGCCGAGCTCGGGTTCGTCGAGGAAGATCTCCACCAGCGGGTCCTCGGCGGCCGGTTCGGCGGGCAGGTCGTCGTCCCAGGTGGCCAGGACGGTCCGGATGAATCTGGCGACCTCGTTCGGGGCCAGCGGCCCGGGCGCGGAGGCGGGGACGGGGCGCAGTACCCGGTCCCCGTTGTCGGCCCAGGCGGTGCAGCGGAAGCTGCCGTCCCCGCCCTGGCCGGAGTACTCGTAGCGGGTGAGGCTCACGGCTATCCGGGGGCCCGCCGTGGCGGCGTCCGCGGGGGCCGAGGGGTGCAGGGCCCAGAGGGCGGCGGCGGCCCGGTACTCGTCCAGCACGTCGGGGCTGATGCCCAGCCGGGCGGCCACCCGTCCGCTCCAGGAGCGCAGCTCGGCGCCGCGCTGGGGCTCCTGGACCCGGTCGGCCCAGGCGGCGCGGTACTCGACCGCGCGCAGCAGCGGTGGCACGCGGAGTACTCCCGGCTGGTCCACCGAGTAGCCTCCGGTGTGGCGCTCCAGCTGCGCGATCAGTCCGTCCACCGCCCGCCGGCCGGTGTCCTCCCGGTGGGGCACGGCTTCGCCGCCGGTCGCCGGTCCGGCCGCGGGGAGCAGGAGTTCGGGCGGTATCCGGATCTCGGGGGCCGCCCGGCCGACCGCCCTGGCGAGTGCGGCCGGGTCGGTGTCCGCGAGGATGGCGCGCAGCCAGCCGTGCTCTCCCGGTGAGAGCAGGGCGGCCAGGCCGGTCGACCGTCCGGCGGCCAGGAACTCCGCCGCGCCCGGGTGCCGGGCCCCGAGGTGCTCCACCAGGGCCGCCAGGCCGCGCGGTTCGGTGGCGAGCAGGTACGCGAGGGCGTCCGCGTCGGGCCGCCAGCCCGCGGGGACATGCCGCCCGCACTCCCGGGCGACGAACCGCGCGGAGTGGTCCACGCCGTCCGCGCCGGACAGGAACTGGCGTACCAGCATGGCGAGTCGGCGTTGCAGCGGACCGTCCACCGGGTGCTCGCCGGCTCCGCCGAGGCCGCCGGGCCCGGCGGGCGGGAGCAGCGCTGCCACCGCCTCGGGACCCAGGGAGCGGTTCAGCTCCTCCGTGATGCGCTGCCAGGAGATGGCGAAGCTCCGGTCGTGGAATCCGCGCCCCACCGTGCCTTCGGCGGAGCGGAGTTGGCCGACCACCAGCCCGACCACCGCCTCGTCGTCCGGCGACCAGAGCGGCCCGCCGCTGTAGCCGGGGCCGATGACCGGCCCGCCGCCCGCCTCGACGTCCAGGTAGTAGACGTCCGGGCCGGCGTACTGGACCCGGGTGTCCACGTATGACATCGCGAGCCCGCTGCCGTACCAGGCGCGGACCTTCTGCCGCCTGGACATCCGGCCCCAGCGCTGCGGCCTGACCCCGGCGGGCGGGGCCGTGGCCAGCCGGAGCACCGCCAGGTCGCCCTGCCAGCCGACGGCTCCCTCGGGCACCCGCCCGCCCTCGGCCGTGCGCGGCGGTATCCAGGAGGCGAGTTCACCCTCGACGGTCCCGCCGCGGAAGGAGACCCGCAGTGTCACCGGTCCCGGATGGCCGGGGTCGAAGCCCTTCCGGCGCAGTGCCATGTTGACCACGTGGGCGCAGGTGAGCACCGACTGCTCCGCCAGGAGCACCGCCCCGCCGGACACCTCTCCGGTGCACGCGTCGAGTACCGAGGCGTAGGAGTCGAGCAGCGCCTGCTCGGCCGCGTACGCCTCATGTCCGGACCAGACCATGCCCCCGGCTACCGCGCGGAGGGCACGGTCGGCGGGGTGTCCGGACCGAGCGACGCGGCGCCGGTCGGGTCGGCACCACCGGCGGCGGGCTGCGGCGGAAGCTGCCAGGTCGCCGAGACCTTCAGGCTGGACTCCCCGCTGCCGCCCACCACGGCCAGCTTGAGGTCGGTGCCGAACCGCACGCCGAACTCGACCGACACCGTGTCCGGACGGTCCGGCACCCCGGCCACGGTGTCGTGCACCTCCTGCAGCAGCGGGACCAGCGGGCGAAGGGCCGCCCGCAGCGAGCCGTGCGCGAGCCTGGTCACCCGCCCGGCCCGCCGCTCGCCGTCCTCCTGTGACTCATCCTCGGCGCCCCGCCCCACCGCGCGGCCGCCCGCCATGCCGGGCGGCAGGCTCCCGTACGGGGCCGGCTCCGACTCGGGCTCCGCCGCCTTCTCCGCGGCGGGAAAGGCGTGCAGCATGACTGACGTGCCGTCAGTGAAGGCGAACTCGAGGAACGATGACATGGCCTCGATTCTGCCCACTTCCGGCGATCTCCGCAGGCGGATCGGCAAGATCACGATTCGGCGACGCGGGGAACCGGCCCGGCCCTCGCCCCAACCGGCCGCGCGGACCGCCGAACTCACCCGGTCAGCGCGGAAGTTCACCCGCCCTGGCCGGATCCGTGAGGCCCGACATCGGGTCACGGGGGCGGGCGAGCACCTGGTCCGGGGTGAGCCAGAGGTCCTCGGGGCTGCGGCAGTTGCGGACGGCGGTCCAGGTGAGCGGGGCGGACACGGCGGGCCGGGGTCCGGCGCGCAGCGAGTACGGGGCCACCGTGGTCTTGGAGCTGCTGTTCTGCGACCAGTCGACGAAGACCCGGCCGGTGCGCAGCGACCTGTCCATCCGGTCCACCACCAGGTCGGGCCGGTGGGCGCGCAGCGCGGCGGCGAGCCGTCGGGCGTAGTCGACCGCGGTCCGCTCCGGCACCGGGCGCAGCGGTACCACCAGGTGGAGCCCCTTGGCGCCGGAGGTCTTGGGCCAGGCGGTGAGGCCGTCGGCGGCGAGTTCGCGGCGGGCGAGCAGGGCGATGGCGCAGCAGTCCACGATGGTGGTACCGGGACCGGGGTCGAGGTCGATGATCAGCCGGTCGTGTTCGGCCGGGCTCTGCCGCCACTGCGGGACGTGGATCTCCAGTGCGCCGAGGTTGACCGCCCACAGCAGGGTGGGCAGGTCGGCCACGACGACGTGCCGCAGGGTCTCCTCGCGGTGTTCGACGTCGAGGGTGGCGAGCCAGTCCGGGGCGCCGGGCGGCACCCGTTTGGCCCAGAACCGCTCGCCGGTGACGCCTTCGGGCAGCCGCAGGAAGGAGGCGGGCCGACCGGCGAGGTGGGGCAGCAGCAGGTCGGCGGCCTTCAGGTAGTACTGCAGAGCGGCCGCCTTGGTCCAGCCGGTCTCCGGGTAGTAGACGCGGTCGAGGTGGGTCAGCTTCAGCCGCCGCCCCTCGATCTCGGTGACGGTGGCGCTGGGGTCCGGGAGGGCGGGCACCGGGTTCACCACCGGGGCCCGGGGGTGCGGCGGGCGGCGGCCTCGGCGATCACCCGGGCCGTGGTCGGAGCGATGGCCTTGAGAGCGGCGGCCCGAGCAGCCAGAGTGGAGACATCGGGCTCGGCCGCGAGCCGGGCCGAGGCGGCCTCGGCGGCGTGCCCGAAGGCCCGCGCCCGAGAGGTCGAGGACTGCTCGCGCTCCAGCAGAAAGGCGATCCGCTCAAGCGCCTGAACGGGATCCATGTGCCGGGCCTGCCCGGTGGGGCAGCCGGGGAAACCGGTTCTCCGCGGCTCACCCGGGGCTTCGGGCTTCGGGCTTCGGAAGCATCCGTTCGGCGACCCGTCGGGGACTCCGTCCGGGGGATCCTTCCGGCGAGCCGCCACGGCTACCGGTACGGCGTCCGGTCAGGGGGCGTCCGGGGGGTCAAGCTCGTCCGGGGGGCCAAGGAGGAACGGCCATGCATGATCCCCACACTCCGCAGCACCGGTCCGAGGGCATCCCTCCACTGGACCTGGAGACGGACGTCCTGCTGCGCGAGCTCTCCCAGCTGCACCGCACCCGCCACGAGACCTTCCTGTACGGCTCCGAGGAGGCGCTGCAGCGCCACACCCTGCGCACCGGCCAGCTGGAGGCCGAGTACCTGCGGCGGTTCCCGCTCCGCCAGGTGATCGCCGGGCGGACCAGGACCGGCGCGCGGGCCCGGGACGCCGCCGCCCGCGCCGAGGCACACCCGGAGTGAGGCCATGCCCATCGCAACCGTGAACCCCGCGACCGGCGAGACGCTGGAGACCTTCGAAGCGCTGAGCCCACACGAGCTGGAACTGCGCCTGGCCAGGGCCTACGCCGCCTTCCGGGAGTACCGGACCACCGCCTTCGAGTTCCGCTCCCAGCTGCTGCGCCGGGCCGCCCAGGTGCTGGACGCCGACCGGGACCGGCTGGCCCGCACCATGACCACCGAGATGGGCAAGCCGCTGCCCCAGGCCGCCGCCGAGACCGCCAAGTGCGCGCGGGCCCTGCGCTGGTACGCCGACCACGGCGCGGCCCTGATCGCGGACGAGCGGCCCGCCGAGGAGGACGTCGCCGACTCCGGTGCGACGGCCGCGTACGTCCGCTACCGCCCGCTCGGGGTGGTGCTGGCCGTCATGCCGTGGAACTTCCCGCTCTGGCAGGTGGTGCGCTTCGCGGCACCCGCGCTGATGGCGGGCAATGTGGGCCTGCTCAAGCACGCCTCCAACGTGCCGCGGACCGCGCTGGCCCTGGAGGAGGTGTTCCGCCGGGCCGGGGCGCCCGAGGGCTGCTTCCAGGCCCTGCTGATCGGCTCGGGCGCGGTCGCCTCCGTGATCCGGGACCGCCGGGTGGCGGCCGTGACCCTCACCGGCAGCGAGCCGGCCGGCCGCTCGGTCGCGGCCGTGGCGGGCGACGAGCTGAAGAAGACCGTACTGGAGCTGGGCGGCAGCGACCCGTTCGTGGTGCTGCCCAGCGCGGACCTGGACGCCGCCGTCCGGACCGCCGTCCGGGCCCGTGTCCAGAACAACGGGCAGTCCTGCATCGCGGCGAAGCGGTTCATCGTGCACTCGGACGTCTACCCCCGGTTCACCGGCGAGTTCGCCAAGGCGATGGGCGCACTGCGGATGGGCGACCCGATGGAGCCGGACACCGACATCGGCCCGCTCGCCACCCGGCAGGGGCGGGACGAGCTGTCCGCCCTGGTCTCCGACGCGCTCGCACTCGGCGCCGTCGCCGAGTGCGGCGGCGACCGGCCCGAGGAGCCCCTCGGCCGGGGCTGGTACTACCCGCCGACCGTGCTCACCGGGATCACCTCCGCGATGCGGATCCACCGCGAGGAGGCCTTCGGACCGGTCGCCACCGTGTACCGGGTGGACAGCCTGGAGGAGGCGGTGGCGCTGGCCAACGACACCCCGTTCGGCCTGAGTTCCAACGTGTGGACCACCGACCCGGCCGAGCAGGAGCGGTGCGTACGCGACATCGAGGCGGGCGGCGTCTTCTTCAACGGCATGACCGCCTCGCACCCCGCCCTGCCCTTCGGCGGGGTCAAGCGCTCCGGCTACGGCCGGGAGCTGGCCGGCCACGGCATCCGGGAGTTCTGCAACGCCACCACGGTCTGGCTGGGTCCCGTCTGACCGGCTGAGCCGGGCACGGGAATGGCCCTCGTGCCCGGCGGACAGCGCGCTCCGCGCGGCCGCTCAGGAGACCGCGCGCAAGCGCCGTTTGGGGCGGGCGGCGGGCTCCAGGGCGTGCTGGAGCTCGTCCCGGGTCATACCGGAGCGGCCCTGGACGCCCTGCTCGGTCGCCATCCGGTACAGCTCGGCCTTGCTGAGCGCCGCCAGATCGGGGCCGCCGGCGGTCTTCCGCGCCTTCCGCGCCCCGGAGGCCTCGGGCCGTGCGCCGGCCTCCTTCCGGCCCGTGGTCCCCTTGCCGCGCGCGGTCCCCTTCCCGCTCCCGGCCTCCGCCTCCCCGGTGCCACCGCCGCCCCCGGGCCCTGCGCCGGCCTGCCGCAGGCTGCGCTGGAGGACGTCCATCAGGTCCACCACGTTGGTGGACTCCGGCGCCGGGGCGGCGGCCACCGTCTCCCGTCCGCCGAGCTTGGCCTCGACCAGTTCGCGGACCTGCTCGCCGAAGGTGTCGTGGTAGGCGTCCGGCTCCCAGTCGACGCTGAGGGCCTCGATCAGCTGGCAGGCGGTGGACAGCTCCTTCTCGCGCGGTGCGACCTCACCGGGCAGGTTGTCCACCTCCCGGTGCGGGTCGCGGACCTCGTCCGCGTAGTGCATGGTCTGCAGCACCAGCAGGTCC
Organism: Kitasatospora sp. HPM-01-4; assembly: GCF_051374625.1. NCBI lineage: Bacteria > Bacillati > Actinomycetota > Actinomycetes > Kitasatosporales > Streptomycetaceae > Kitasatospora > Kitasatospora sp. HPM-01-4. The sequence goes on from NZ_JBPQGP010000005.1 coordinate 1,915,089, forward strand.
TCCTCCGGCCGTACCGCCGCCAGGTACTGCTTCCCGCGCATCGCGAAGGTGGCCAGGCCGGCCCGTCCGGTCTCGGTCATCGCCCGCAGCAGCAGGCCGTACACGTTGGCGTACTCCTTGCCGCGCGGACCCAGGTAGTACGTCCGGTCGAAGAAGACCGGGTCCACCTGCTGGAGCCGGACGAAGCCGCTGATCTCGATCGACCGGGAGCGCCCGGGGGAGAGCTCCTCCAGCTCGGAGGGCTCGAAGACGACGTACTCGCCCTCGGCGACCTCGTAGCCCTTGACGACGTCCCCGTACGCGACCTCCTTGCCGGTGCGCTCGTTGACCCGCAGGTTGCGCACCCGGTCAAAGGTGCCGCGCTCCAGCTGGCGGAAGTGCGGCGAGTGGTCCTCGGTCGCCGCGTACAGCGCCACCGGGACGGCGACCAGCCCGAAGCTCAGGGTGCCGGTCCAGATCGGCCTGGCCATGACGGGCCTCCTCGGTCTGCCGTCCGCGCTCGCCGCCAACGGCTCATGCCTCACCGGCGCCCCGCGATTCGCCGGTGTCCATGGTCCGTCCCACCCGGCCGATCGGCCAGTCGTCCCGGAGCCGGCCGGGCGTCGGGCGGGCGTCGGCCGGGCGGACGAACGGGGCTGGGGCCGGCGGGCCGACCGGCGCACCCTGGAAGGATGAGCACATCCGCCGGACCGGGGCCCCTGCCCGAGTCGCTCAGCCCGATGCTGGCCGGCACCAGCACCCGCCGGGAGTTCGACGCCGGCTGGATCCTGGAACGGAAGCTGGACGGGGTCCGCGCGCTCGCCTACCGCGACGGCGACCGGATCCGGCTGGTCAGCCGCAACGGCAAGGCACTGCAGGACGGTTACCCCGAACTGGTCGCCGCGCTGGCCGCGCAGCCCGTCCAGCGCTTCGTGGTGGACGGCGAGATCGTCGCCCTCGACCACGGTGTGACCAGTTTCGAGCTGCTCCAGCGCCGGATGCAGCTGCGTGACGCCCGCCGGGCCAGGGCGACCGGGGTGGAGGTCACGTACTACCTCTTCGACCTGCTGCACCTGGAGGGGTACGACACCACCCGGCTGCCGCTGCGCTCGCGCAAGAAGCTGCTGCGGCAGGCGATCCGCTACGGCGGGCCGCTGCGCTTCACCGTCCACCGCAACGGCGACGGCCCGGCACCGCTCGCGGAGGTCTGCGCCCGGGGCTGGGAGGGCCTGATCGCCAAACGCGCGGACAGCCGCTATGTGCAGCGGCGCTCGACGGACTGGCTCAAGCTCAAGTGCTCGGCCGCGCAGGAACTGGTGATCGGCGGTTTCACCGCCCCGGCGGGCAGCCGGGTCGGCTTCGGCGCCCTGCTGCTGGGCCACTTCTCCGACGGCCGGCTGCACTACGCGGGCAAGGTGGGCACCGGCTTCGACACCGCCACCCTGCACCGGCTGCGGGCCGCCCTCGACGCCCTGGCCCAGCCCGCCTCCCCGTTCGCCGAACCGGTACCCGAGCGCACCGCCCACTGGGTCCGGCCGGAACTGGTCGCCCAGGTCGCCTTCACCGGGTGGACCCGCGACGGCCGGCTGCGCCACCCGCGCTACCTCGGTCTGCGCGAGGACAAGCCCGCCCACCAGGTCACCCGCGAGTCCTGACCGGCTAAGACCGACCGGCAGTAGGGCCGTGCCCGGAGCGGGTGGCGTCCGGTTCCTGGGCTCCTGCCCGCAAGAGCGACACTGAAGTCATGGACGAGTCGCACCGGCCAGCGAAGGGGGATATTTTCACCCCGCCCGTGGTCGTGCGCCCACCGACCCGGGGCGCGCGGCCCTACCGCCGTGTGGAGATCTACGGACGGCTGGTCGGCAAGGCGTACGGCGAGCTGGACGTGGCCGAGTTCATCCGGCGAGCCGGGGTCGACGAGCCCGATCTGGACGACCCGGATCTGGTCGGCTGGCGCGGTGGCGACCGCACGGTCTGGTCCGCGGAGCCCGTTCCCCCTCCCGAAGAGCCCCTGCCCGGCCCCGGCGAACCGGCACCCGAGCCGCTCTCGCCGGGCGATGCCGCGAATTCCGAAGGTTCTGTGGAGATTTCGGGGCCACCACCGGCCGAGTAGCCGCGGCGCCCGGACGCTCGCATACTGAGGCGTAACAGGCCGACGCAGTATAGGCCTATTCAAAAGCGCCCTACAGGGCCGTTTCATACCTCCGATTCCCAGGCTGAATTCCCCCATCGGTATGCAATCAGCGGAGCGTCCGCGCAGGCCAGGGCTAGTCTCAAGTAATCCTCAAATCTCGGCCTGCCGCCCGGCTCCGCAAGTCCACAACTCCCGGCACTGGCACGTTGATTGACGCCCGGATTCATCCGGCATTCACCCACGGCACGGCTTTCGAATATAACTATTCGGAATCATGGGCTGTTCTCGGGGATTCCGGCCCGCCTAGCCTTGGGCAACTCTCACCCCCTGCCATCACCCGAGAGGCATCTCCCCCATGGCAAATGTCCAACAGCTTGCCCAGTCCGCAGCGCCTCCGACCGGGTCTCCCGCCGGATCCGGCGGCCGCTCGCTGCGCCGCGACGTCGGCCTGATCGGGCTGCTCTGGGCCTCCGTCGGTTCGATCATCGGATCCGGATGGCTCTACGGCGCCAAGAACGCCGTGGTCGCAGCCGGCCCCGCCGCGGTCGTCTCCTGGGGCATAGGCGCCGTGGCGATCGTCCTCCTCGCCTTCGTCCACGCCGAGCTGGGTGGGCTCTTCCCCGTCGCCGGCGGCACCGCCCGCTACCCCCACTACGCCTTCGGCGGTCTGGCCGGCATGTCCTTCGGCTGGTTCTCCTGGCTGCAGGCGGCCACCGTGGCTCCGATCGAGGTCGAGGCGATGATCGGCTACGCCGGTCACTGGGACTTCGCCAAGGGATTCCTGAACGCCAACGGCACCCTCACCGCAAGCGGCTTCACGGTCGCGGTGATCCTGATGGGCGTCTTCGTCGCGGTGAACTTCCTCGGTGTCCGGGTGCTCTCGCACACCAACTCCGTCGCCACCTGGCTGAAGATCTTCGTCCCGCTGTTCACGATCTTCGTGCTCGCCGCCACCCACTTCCACGGCAGCAACTTCACCTCGCACGGCTTCATGCCCTTCGGCCCCAAGGGCATGCTCGCCGCGATCAGCACCAGCGGCATCATCTTCGCCCTGCTCGGCTTCGAGCAGGCGATCCAGCTGGCCGGTGAGAGCCGGAACCCCAAGCGGGACATCCCCCGCGCGGTGCTCGGCTCGGTGGCCATCGGCACCCTGATCTACACCCTGCTGCAGGTCGTCTTCATCGGCGCCCTCCCGGTCTCCGCCTTCGCCAACGGCTGGGCGCACCTGGACTTCCCGGGCATCAGCGGCCCCTTCGCCGGCCTCGCCACCGTCGTGGGCCTCGGCTGGCTCGCCGGGGTGCTGTACTTCGACGCCATCGTCTCCCCCGGCGGCACCGGCCTGATCTACACCACCTCCACCTCGCGCATCTCCTACGGCCTGAGCCGCAACGGCTACGCGCCGCAGCTCTTCGAGAAGGTCGACAAGCGCGGTGTGCCGTGGTTCGGCCTGATCATCTCCTTCGTCACCGGTGTGATCTGCTTCCTGCCCTTCCCGAGCTGGCAGGAGCTGGTCGGCTTCATCACCTCCGCCAGCGTGCTGATGTACGCGGGTGCCCCGCTGGCCTTCGGTGCGCTGCGCCGCCGGCTGCCGGACCGCGAGCGCTCCTACCGCCTGCCCTTCGGCGAGATCATCTCCCCGCTGTCCTTCGTGGTCGCCAGCCTGATCATCTACTGGACCGGCTGGACCACCCTGGCCCGCCTGGGTGCCGCCATCGTGATCGGCTACCTGCTGCTCGGCTCCTACGCCGTGTACGCCACCAGGAAGGGCCTGCCGAACGCCCCGCGTCTGGACTGGAAGCCCGCCCAGTGGCTGCCGGTCTACCTGCTGGGCCTCGGTGTCATCTCCTGGCAGGGCGGTTTCGGTGACGGCACCGGCAACATCCCGATGTGGTGGGACATGGCGCTGGTCGCCGCGTTCTCCCTGGCGATCTACCAGTGGGCGATCCGCGTCGCACTGCCCGCCGAGGCGATCGAGCAGAACATCTCGGACGTCGAGGTCGTCGACGAGGGCGGCCACTGATCACGGCCACCGGTCATCGGCCCCCTTCCCGGGCCCGGTCGGGACCCTCCTGCGGGAGGGCCCCGGCCGGGCCGGGGCGCGTCGGCCGGCCGTCCCCCGGCCCATGACCGGGCCTGCTGCGGTTGTGGGAGCGGCCGGTCGGTGCTCAAGTGGAAGCGGCCGCAGCGGGAGCCGCCACCGGCCCCGTCGGCGCCCGCACCCGGCACGCCTGCAGCCGGCAGGCCTGCACCGCGAGGAGGCCCCTCCACCATGTCCGAAGCAAGCACCCCGTACACCACCAACAACGCCGGCGTCCCCGTCGAGAGCGACACCGACTCGCTGACCGTGGGAGCGGCCGGCCCGATCCTGCTGCACGACCACTACCTGATCGAGAAGATGGCCCAGTTCAACCGGGAACGGGTACCCGAACGGGTGGTGCACGCCAAGGGTTCCGGCGCCTACGGCTTCTTCCAGGTCACCAACGACGTCAGCCAGTTCACCAAGGCATCGGTCTTCCAGCCCGGTAAGAGGACCGAGATGCTGGCCCGTTTCTCCACCGTCGCGGGTGAGCAGGGCTCCCCCGACACCTGGCGCGACCCGCGCGGCTTCGCGCTGAAGTTCTACACCGACCAGGGAAACTACGACCTGGTCGGCAACAACACCCCCGTCTTCTTCGTCCGGGACACCATCAAGTTCCAGGACTTCATCCGCTCGCAGAAGCGCCGCCCGGACAACGGGCTGCGGGACAACGACATGCAGTGGGACTTCTGGACGCTCTCCCCCGAGTCCGCCCACATGGTCACCTGGCTGATGGGCGACCGGGGGATCCCCAGGACCTACCGCAACATGAACGGCTACGGCTCGCACACCTACAGCTGGGTCAACGCCGGCGGCCAGCGGTTCTGGGTGAAGTACCACTTCAAGACCGACCAGGGCATCGACTTCTACACCCAGGAAGAGGCCGACCTGATGGCCGGGCAGGACGCGGACTGCCACCGCCGCGACCTGTACGAGGCGATCGAGAGCGGCAACCACCCCTCCTGGACGCTCTACGTGCAGATCATGCCCTTCGACGATGCGTGGGACTACCGCTTCAACCCCTTCGATCTGACCAAGGTGTGGCCGCACGGCGACTACCCGCTGATCGAGGTCGGCCGGATGACCCTCGACCGCAATCCGGAGGACTACTTCGTCCACATCGAGCAGGCCGCCTTCGAGCCCTCCAACCTGGTGCCCGGTGTGGGCGTCTCCCCCGACAAGATGCTGCTCGGCCGGATCTTCTCCTACCCGGACACCCACCGGTACCGGATCGGCCCCAACTACGCCCAGCTGCCGCCGAACCGCTCGCACGTCCCCGTGCACTCCTACGCCAAGGACGGCCCGATGCGCTTCGATCCCTCCAGGGCCGCACGGCCGTACGCGCCCAACTCGTACGGCGGCCCGGACGCCCGGACCGACCTGTGGGGCGCGCCGCTCGGCTGGGAGGTGGAGGGCCAGATGGTCCGCGAGGCGTCGCCGCTGCACCGGGAGGACGACGACTGGGGGCAGGCGGGCACCATGGTGCGGAAGGTGCTGGACGACGCCGCACGCGACCGCCTGGTCTCCAACATCAGCGGGCACCTGCTGGACGGGGTCTCGGCACCCGTGCTGGCCCGGGCGCTGGAGTACTGGCGCAACGTCGACAAGGACCTGGGCGACCGGATCGCCAAGAAGGTCAACGGCGGCTGAGACCGCAGCCTCACGCGTCCTGTCGGGACCGCCCCGGGTGATGACCACCCGGGGCGGTCCGCTGTGCGCCGCGAAACCCCGGCACCCGAACACCGACCGCCACGCCTCCGGACGGGAAGACCGGCGAGAACCGACCGCCCCGTCGACCGTTGACAGTTCGGTGCGGGCACCGTGATGCTAAGCAAGCGCTTAGTCAGTAGTTCGGCCTCCCACCGCCGCCGCCTCAGTCCCCACCCCTGCCACCCAGACGAGGTAGTCCAGATGAGCGATACCCCCGAGACTCCACCCGGCCTCGACCTCGCGCGGCTGCGCGAGCACCTCGACACCGAGCTGCCCGGTACCGTCCGCGGACCGCTGCGCGCCCGGCTGTTCGAGGGCGGCAGGTCCAACCTCACCTACCTGCTGGAGGACGGCTCCACCCGCTGGGTGCTGCGCCGCCCGCCACTCGGCCATGTCCTGGCCACCGCGCACGACATGGCGCGCGAGCACCGGGTGCTGTCCGCACTCCACCCCACCCGGGTGCCGGTGCCGCGGCCGCTGCTGCTGGTCCAGGACGAGTCGGTGATCGGCGCGCCGTTCTATCTGATGCGGTACGTGCCGGGCACCCCGCACCGGGACGCGGCGGCGCTCACCGCGCTCGGGCCGCAGCGGGTGCACGCGCTCGGGCTGCACCTGGTGGACACCCTGGTCGACCTGCACGCCGTGGACCCCACCGCCGTGGGACTCGCGGACTTCGGCCGCCCTGCGGGCTTCCTGGAGCGGCAACTGCGGCGCTGGGGAAAGCAGTTGGACGCCTCCCGAAGCCGCGAGGTGGCCGGCGTCGACGAACTGCACGAGCAGCTGGCCAAGACCCTCCCGGCCTCACCCGAGCCCGCCCTGGTGCACGGCGACTACCGTCTGGACAACGTCCTGGTCGGCCCGGACGACCGGATCACCGCGGTACTGGACTGGGAGATGTCCACCGTCGGCGACCCGCTCACCGACCTCGGGCTGCTGGTGATGTACACCGAACTCGCCCGCCGCTACGACGGGATCCTGCCCGGCGCGGCCCTCGCCGAGGGCTTCCCCGGCACCACCCGGCTGGTCGACCGCTACGCCACCGGCTCCGGACGGGACGTGTCCGCGCTCGGCTGGTACGTCGGCTTCGCCTCGTTCAAGCTGGCCGTGGTGCTGGAGGGCATCCACTACCGCTACACCCGGGGCGGCACGGTCGGCGCGGGCTTCGACCGGGTGGGCGAACTGGTGCCCCTGTTCGTGCGTTTCGGCCTCACCTCGCTGAAGGAGCGGTGACCATGGACTTCTCGTACGACGCCAGGACCGAGCAGCTGCTCGGGCAACTCGGCACCTTCATGGACGAGTTCGTCTACCCCGCCGAACCCGTGCTGGCCGCCCAGCTCGCCGACCCGGACCGTGCGCCGTGGACCGCCCCGCCGGTGATCGGCGAGCTGCAGGCCCAGGCGAGGTCGCGCGGGCTCTGGAACCTGTTCCTGCCAGGGGAGTTGGGCGCCGGACTGACCAACCTCCAGTACGCGCCGCTGGCGGAGCTCACCGGCCGGAGCGTCCTGCTCGCACCGGCCGCACTCAACTGCGCCGCACCGGACACCGGGAACATGGAACTGCTGGCCCAGTTCGGCGACGAGGCCCAGCGGAAGCAGTGGCTGGAGCCGCTGCTCGCCGGCGAGATCCGGTCGGCCTTCGCGATGACCGAGCCCGAGGTGGCGTCCTCCGACGCCACCAACATCACCACCCGGATCGAGCGCGACGGTGACGAGTACGTCGTCAACGGCCGCAAGTGGTACATCACCGGGGCGATGAACCCCGAGTGCCGGATCTTCATCGTGATGGGCAAGACCGACCCCACCGCCGAGACCCGCCGGCAGCAGAGCATGATCCTGGTGCCGCGCGACACCCCCGGGGTGACCGTCAAACGCGGGATGACGGTCTTCGGGTACCAGGACTCCGACCACGGCGGGCACGCCGAGATCCTGTTCGAGAACGTCCGGGTGCCCGCCGCCAACCTGATCGGCGAGCCCGGTTCGGGCTTCGCCATCGCACAGGCCCGGCTCGGCCCCGGGCGGATCCACCACTGCATGCGGGCGATCGGAGTCGCCGAGCGGGCACTGGAGCTGATGTGCCGCCGGGCGAACGAGCGGGTCGCCTTCGGCAGGCCGCTGGCCGCGCAGGGAGTGGTCCGGGACTGGATCGCCGAGTCCCGGGTGCGCATCGAGCAGGCCCGGTTGCTGGTACTGAAGACCGCCTGGCTGATGGACACGGTCGGCAACCGGGGTGCGCACACCGAGATCCAGGCCATCAAGATCGCCGTACCGGCCGCGGTCGAGTGGATCCTGGACAAGGCGGTCCAGACCCACGGCGCCGCCGGGGTCGGCCAGGACACCCCGCTGGCCCAGCTCTGGGCCGGCATCCGGACCCTACGGCTGGCGGACGGGCCCGACGAGGTGCACAAGCGCTCGCTGGCCCGGCGCGAGCTGGCGCGCCACGCGTGAGACCGGTCACCGGAGAGGGAGTGAGCTGACGTGGAGACGGACATCAGGGCACGGATCGACGCGCTGCTGGCGGCACACGATCCCGCCGCCACCGGGCGCCTGGACTTCCTGCGGGCCCGCTTCGACGCCGGGCTCGCCTGGGTGCACTTCCCGGTCGGGCTGGGCGGACTCGGCGCACCGCGCGCCCAACAAGCCGTGGTGGACGCCGAGTTGGCGGCGGCGGGCGCACCGGACAACGATCCGCGCCGGATCGGGATCGGGCTCGGCATGGCCGCGCCGACCATCCTGCGCTACGGCACCGAGGAGCAGAAGTCCCGCTTCCTGCGGCCGCTGTGGACCGGTGAGGAGGTGTGGTGCCAGCTGTTCAGCGAGCCCGGTGCCGGTTCCGACCTGGCCGCGCTCGCCACCCGGGCGGTCCGTGACGGCGACGACTGGGTGGTGGACGGGCAGAAGGTCTGGACCTCCAGCGCGCACACCGCCCGCTGGGCGATCCTGCTCGCCCGCACCGACCCCGACGTGCCCAAGCACCGGGGCATCACCTACTTCGTCTGCGACATGACCGACCCCGGGGTCGAGGTCCGGCCGCTGCGCCAGATCACCGGGGAGGCCGAGTTCAACGAGGTCTTCCTCACCGGCGTACGGATCCCCGACGCCCACCGCCTCGGCGCCGTCGGCGAGGGCTGGCAGGTCGCGCAGACCACCCTCAACAACGAGCGGGTCGCGATCGGCGGCCAGGCCACCCCACGCGAGGGCGGCATGATCGGTGTGGTGGCCGGGGCCTGGCGCCGACGGCCCGAGGCGCGCACCCATGAGCTCCACCAGCGGCTGCTGAAGGGCTGGGTGGAGGCCGAGGTGATCCGGCTGACCGGCGAGCGGCTGCGCCAGCAGCTGGCGCTCGGCCAGCCCGGACCCGAGGGCGCGGCGATGAAGCTGGCCTTCGCCCGGCTGGCCCAGGAGCTCAGCGGCCTGGAGGTCGAGCTCCTCGGCGAGGAGGGCCTGTCGTACGACGACTGGACCATGACCCGGCCGGAGATCGTCGACTTCACCGGCCGCGAGGCCGGGTACCGCTACCTGCGGGCGAAGGGCAACTCGATCGAGGGCGGCACCAGCGAGATCCTGCGCAACATCATCGCCGAGCGGGTGCTCGGCCTGCCCGCCGAGCCGCGCACCGACAAGGACCTGCCCTGGAAGGAGCTGTCCCGATGACCTCGCCGGATCTGCTGTACTCGGAGATCGAGGACGAACTCCGCTCCACGGTACGGGATCTGCTGGCCGGCCACTGCCCGCCCAGTGCCGTCCTGGCCCGGTGCGAGGGCCCCGAGCCGTACGACCTCGCGCTCTGGCGGCGGCTGGTGACCGAGCTGGGAGTGGCCGGACTCCAGGTGCCCGAGGAGTTCGGCGGCGCGGGGGCCTCGCTGCGCGAGACCGCCGTGGTGCTGGAGGAGCTGGGGCGCGGGGCGGCACCGGTGCCCTTCCTGGGGAGTGCGGTGCTGGCGACCTCGGTGCTGCTGGCCTGCGGTGCGGGTGAGCTGCTGTCGGGGCTGACCGCGGACGGACGGGTGGCGGCGCTGGCGGTGCCGTTCTCGACGCCGCCCGGCGGCGCGTTCCCCGACGGGGTGCGGGTCGGTGCGGACGGCACCTTGACCGGGCGGGTCACCTCGGTGGCCGATGCGCTGCCGGCCGCGCTGCTGCTGGTTCCGGCGGTGGGCGCGGACGGTCCCGGCCTGTACGCGGTCGAGGCGGACGCGCCCGGGGCCGGGGTGGTCCGGCGGACGTCGCTGGACCTCACCCGGCAGTTGGCCGACGTGGCCCTGCACGGCGTGTCCGGACGGAGGCTGGCGGGGGCGGACACGGCGGCCGCGGTGCTGGAGCGGGCGCTGCTGACCGGGGCCGGGCTGCTGGCCTCGGAGCAGCTGGGCATCGCCGAGTGGTGCCTGGAGACCACGGTCGCGTATCTCAGGGAGCGGCGGCAGTTCGGGCGCGCGCTCGGCTCGTTCCAGGCCCTCAAGCACCGGCTGGCCGACCTGTGGCTGGAGACGGTGGGGGCCCGGGCGGCGGCGCGGTACGCGGCCGACGCGCTGGCCTGCGGCAGCCGGGACACGGCGGTGGCGGTCGCGGTCGCACAGGCGCACTGCGGGGCGCTGGCGGTGCGGGCGGCCGAGGAGTGCGTCCAGCTGCACGGCGGCATCGGGATGACCTGGGAGCACCCGGCGCACCTGTACCTGAAGCGGGCCAAGGCCGACCAACTCGCGCTCGGCACACCGGGGTTCCACCGCAACGCGCTGGCCGCCCTGGTCGACCTGCCCGGCCCGGTGGGCTGAGGACAGCGGACGGGCGCGGGGAGCGCGGCGGCGGCGTGCCGGTTCCGCGCTCCCCGCGCCCCGAGGTTCGGCAACAGGGAGCGTGGCGTCGCCGCGGGCCCTGTTGCCGGCCGGGCTCAGGTGAGGACGGCGATCCGGCCGACGGAGTCGCCGTCCGCCACGCGCTGGACTCCCTCGGCGGCACGGTCGAACGGCAGCCGTTCACTCACCAGCGGCCGTACCACTCCCTTGGCGGCGAGCTCGGTGAGCTCGGCGTGCGCCGCCCGGACCGCCTCCGGGTCCCTGGTGTTGTACAGCCCCCAGTGCAGCCCGAGGATCGAGTAGTTCTTCACCAGCGCGTGGTTCAGGCCCGGGCTCGGGATGCCGCCGCCGGCGAAACCGACCACCAGGATGCGGCCCTCGAAGGCGACGCATCTGGTGGAGCCGGTGTAGGCGTCGCCGCCGACCGGGTCGAAGACGACATCGGCACCGCGCCCGCCGGTGGCCTCCTTGACCACCGCGACGAAGTCCTCCGCCCGCCGGTCGATCACCAGGTCGGCTCCCAGCTCCCGGGCCCGCACGGCCTTTCGGGGCCCGCCGACGACCCCGATCACGGTGGCCCCGGCCGCCTTGCCGAGCTGGACCGCCGCGCTGCCGACCCCGCCTGCCGCCGCGTGCACCAGCAGGGTCTCCCCCGCGCGCAGCCCGGCCCGGCGGTGCAGACCGAACCAGGCCGTCTGGTAACCGATGTGGAGCGCCGCCGCCTCGGCGTCGTCCAGCGCGGCGGGTGCCGGGAAGACGCTGTCGGCGGCCATCAGCGCGTACTCCGCGAAGGCGCCGGCGGGCAGCAGCGGCGTGCCGATCAGGCGCTCCCCCGCCCGCGGTCCGCCGACCACCTCGCCGCAGAGCTCCACTCCCGGGGTGAACGGCAGCGGCGGGCGCACCTGGTAGTGGCCCCGGCACATCAGCGCGTCCGGGAAGTTCACCGCCGCCGCCCGCACCCTGACCAGCAACCGGCCCGCGTCCGGCTCGGGTTTCGGGACGTCCCGGTGCAGCTCCATGACGTCCTTCGGTTCACCGAGTGCGCCGACCTGCCAAGCCCTCATCGCTCTCGTCCCTTCTCGTCCACGTGGTCGTCGAGGCGCTGCTGAAGCCGGTTCATAGCGTCGAGCCAGCGGTCGGGGTCACCGGCCCGGGCCGCGTAGTACCGGGCGACCTCGGGGTGCGGCAGGACCAGGAAGGTCTCCGACTCGATGCCGCGCAGCACCGCGGCCGCCACATCCGCCGGTTCGAGCGCGGACTCGGCGAGCAGCGCCTGCCCGGCCGGCCCGCAGTCGGCGAGCATCCTGGTCCGTACGCCTTGCGGGCAGACGGCGTGCACCCGCAGACCCCGGTGGCGGTAGCTGGCCGCGAGCCACTCTGCGAAGGCGAGGGCACCGTGCTTGCTGACGGCGTACGGGGCGGAGCCGAGCATGGTGAGCAGCCCGGCGGCGGAGACGGTGGCGACGAAGCGGCCCTCGCCGCGTTCCAGCCAGTCGGGGAGCAGCAGTTCGGCCGCGCGGACGTGGGCCATCACGTTGACCTCCCAGGCGCCGGCCCAGGCGAGGGGTGAGGCGTCGGCGCCGCCGGCCGGGGCGACTCCCGCGTTGGCGCAGTAGACGTCGATCCGGCCGAGCGCCGTGCGGGCGGCGGTGATCAGCGCGGCAACGCCCTCGGCCGCGGCGGCGTCGCCCGGTACGGGGATGCCGCCGATCCTGGCCGCGACCTGTCCGGCGGCCTCGGCGTCCAGGTCGTTGACCACCACCCGGGCGCCCTCGGCGGCGAAGGCCTCGGCGAGGGCGGCCCCGATGCCGTGTCCGGCGCCGGTGACGACCACGCCCTGACCGGCCAGGGGGCTGCTCACATCCCACCGCCGAGGGTGAGGCCGCCGTCCAGCACCAGGGTCTGCCCGGTGATCCAGCCGGCCTCCTCGGAGAGCAGGAAGGCGACGGCTCCGGCGACGTCCTCGGGCAGGCCGAGCCTGCCGAGCGGGTAGGCGCGGGCCACCTCCTCCTCGCGGCCGTCGTAGAGGGCCTCGGCGAACCTGGTCTTCACCACCGCGGGCGCGACGGCGTTCACCCGGATACCGGGGCCGAGTTCGGCGGCGAGTTCGGTGGTGAGCCGGATCAGCGCGGCCTTGCTGACGCCGTACATGCCGATCCCGACCGAGCTGCGGATGCCCGCGGTGGAGGCGATGTTGACGATCGCGCCGCCGTTCTCGCCCATCCAGGCGGCGCGGGCGAGCCGGGTCCAGGCGAGCGGGGCCAGCACGTTGACGCCGAGGATCTTGGCGGCGGTGTTCGGCTCGACGTCCAGGATCGAGCCGAACACCGGGTTGATGCCGGTGTTGTTCACCAGGTAGTCGAGCCGTCCGAAGGACTCGACGGTGCGCTCGACCGCCTCCTCCTGGTGGGCCGGGTCGTCCGCCTTGCCGGCGACGGCGATGACGTTCTCGGGGCCGCCGAGGTCGCGGACGGCCTCGGCGAGCGGTTCGGGGTTGCGGGCGGTGATGCAGACCTTCGCGCCACGCTCCACCAGCGTGCGCGCGATGCCGAGGCCGATGCCCCGGCTGGCTCCGGTGACCACGGCCACCCGGCCCTTGAACGAGGGAGACATCGCCGGTCCTCTCGACAGCGGCAGGGCGTCGGGCCATGCCGTCCGACTAAGCGGTCTGCGCATCTGACTAAGCGCTTGCTTAGCATGTTGGGCACGCGCGACACTGTCAACCACGGGAAGCACCCCGGAAGACCCCGGCCGGCCGGGGTCACCAGGCCCATCTGCGAGGATTGCACCATGACCGATCAGGCAGCCGCCGTTCCCCTGCCGGGCGATCACCTCGGAGTACCGGCAGGCGGGCGCACCGAGGCCGCCCGGCGACTGCTGCTCGCCGCCGTGGACTCCTTCGCCCGGCGCGGCTACCACGCCACCACCACCCGCGACATCGCCACCGCCGCCGGGATGAGCCCCGCCGCGCTCTACATCCACTACTCCTCGAAGGCCGCCCTGCTCTCCGAGATCAGCCGGACCGGCCACCAGGCCACCCTCGACCTGGTCGAGCGGGCGGCGGCGGGCGGCGGCGGCCCGGTCGAGCAGATGCGCAACCTGGCGGAGGAGTTCACCACCTGGCACGCCCGCGGCCACACCGTCGGACGGATCGTCAACCACGAACTGCACGCCCTGCCGGAGGAGGACTTCGCCGTCGTCGCCGAGCTGCGCCGCCGGATCGAGGAGACCGTCCGCCGCATCATCGAGGCCGGCGTCGCCACCGGCGCCTTCACGGTCCCCGACGTCCGCACCGCCGCCCGCGCGGTCACCTCGCTCGGCATCGACGTCTCCCGCTGGTACAGCGAGCGCAGCACCGAGACCCCGGAGGAACTCGGCCGCCGCTACGGCATCCTGGTCCTGCGCATGCTCGGTGCCGCGGTCTGAACGCGGCTCGCCCGCCCCGCCCTGGCGCGGCCCCGGCGACCAGAGCCGCCTCGAACCACCGGTGACCTGCCGTGACTCCGCAGCCGTCGCACTCGTGACGCACGGGCGGCGCAACGCACGGGTGGCGCGACGCACGGGCGACGTGAAGCACGGGAGGCGCGACGCACAGGCGACGTGAAGCACGGGCAAAGGGTCCGGATCGCGCGGGCGGCTCAGCACGAACCCCAGGCCGGAGACTCCGACCTGGGGTTTTCACGCTCTTGATCCGGGCGGCGACGAGGCAGCGGCGACGTCGCGCCCCGGAGGATTATCCCGGCCCAATCGTCCTTCCGGGAAGTATTCGTAACACTTCGTCAAATACCTTCGGAGTTCTGTTGTGTCCGCGGCAATCCGACGAAGACCAGGATTGCCGTCACCACGGCGACGTACGACCCGATGCGGAATGCCCGCTGGAAGCCCTCCGCCATCGTGGCCGGGTCGGCGCCTCCGGCGTTCTGGTGGGCGATCGTCATCAGAACCGCGATACCGAGGGCCGTGCCGAACTGCTGGGAAGTGCTCAGCAGTGCGCCAGCCAGGCCCTGTTGGTGGTCGGGAATGCCCCCCGTCGCGAACATGGCCGCAGTGGCGAAGAACGCCGCGAAGCCCATGCCGGTGACCAACAGCCCTGGCAGCATTGAAAGATAGGGCGTCCCGGGGGTGAACCGGCTCAGCAGCAGGACGCCGGCGGCGACCAGCAGCGCGCCGACCGCGCAGACGGCCTTCGGTCCGACCTTCCCGCTCAGAATCGCCGCGATCGGGCCGGCGATGAAGATAATCGCACCGAAGGGGAGGAAGGCGAGCCCGGTGGCGAGCGCCGAACGCCCCTGCACCTGCTGGAGGAAGAGCGAGAGCTGCAGGGCGACGGCGCCCATCAGCCCCGGCAGCAGCAGGCTGGTGACGTTGGCCACCGACACCGCCCGGAGACGGAAGATACCCAGCGACACCAGAGGGTTGGCGGAACGGGCCTCCACCAGGACGAATGCGAGCAACAGCAGCAATCCGGCCATGATCCACCACATCGGTGCCAGACCGCCGGAGGGCACGATGCTCAGGCCGTAGATCACCGCGGAGCAGCCGGCCGTGGAGAGCAGGGCGCCGGGCACGTCCAGCCGCCTGGGGCCGCCGGTCGGCGCGGACTCATGGATCAGCCAGCGGGCGAAGCCGATGATGATCGCGATGATCGGCACATTGACGAAGAACACCAGCCGCCAGCCCGAGAGTTGGGTTAGCACGCCGCCGAGCAGCACACCGAGGGCGAAGCCGCCGGCGGTCGCGGCACTGAACCACCCGAGTGCCCGGTTGCGTTCCGGCCCCTCGGCGAAGCCGGTGGTGATCAGGGCGAGGATGGCCGGCGAGGCCAGCGCCGCGCCCATGCCCTGGAGCACGCGTGCGGTGACCAGCAGGCCGGGCGCCTGCACCAGTCCGCCGGCCAGCGAGGCGAGACCGAACAGGGTCAGGCCGATCAGCAGGGTCCGGCGCCGGCCCACGGTGTCGCAGAGCCGTCCGCCGAGCAGCAGCAGGCCGCCGAACGCGAGCGCGTACGCGCTGACCACCCACTGGATGCCGGACAGGCTGAAGCCCAGCCCACGCTGTATCTGGGGTAACGCGACGTTGACGATGGAGAAGTCGAGCAACAGGACGAGCTGGGCGAAGCACAGGACAGCGAGGACCGCACCCCGGCCGCCACCAGGCACTTTCGATGATTCACGGTCATTAGGACGGATTTCTCGGGCTTCCTGACTCAACGTGGTTCCGCCTCCTCGCGGCCGCCTGTGCGGAGTGGGTGGATGGAGTACAGCTGCGAAGTCTATGACACTGATCTCCCGTATGCGGAGGACCGTCCTGATTCGGCCCTCCCGAGCATGATCGACTTGCTCCCCATGGCTGGCCGATAGTGATCGGTCGGCACGAAGCCGTGAAGAGGTACTTGCCGTCGGCCGTTTCTGGGGATACGTTCGATCATCGAAAGGGGGAGCGATGACGGAAATGTTCTGCCGATGTAGCCACCTCGCCGATCGATGTCGCACATGCCTGACATGATCATCGACGCACGCGAGATCGCGCAGCGGTACATTGACAACTGTTTTCCACACGCGAGCCTCCGCGATCCCGCGGATCTGAGGTTCAGC
Source organism: Kitasatospora sp. HPM-01-4 (assembly GCF_051374625.1). Lineage (NCBI taxonomy): Bacteria > Bacillati > Actinomycetota > Actinomycetes > Kitasatosporales > Streptomycetaceae > Kitasatospora > Kitasatospora sp. HPM-01-4. The sequence continues at coordinate 1,931,369 of NZ_JBPQGP010000005.1, forward strand.
GAGGACTTCTGCCGGGCGGTCGCCGACTGGTACGACCGGGCGCCGCTCTACAGTGACCGTCCCGACGAGCAGCGAGAGTACCGCCGCTTCAAGAACGAGACGAATCTGCAGTTCAGGGCCCTGCGAGAGGCCCACGTGCGGATCGAGCCTTGGGTCTGGGCGGGTCAGCCGTACTCCACCTCCGGCGATCTGCGCCGCGAGTTCCCCTCGACCGGGACCCTCTACGTCTATCTGACGGCCAACGGCCACGGGCCCTACGGCGAGAGCACCGAGAGCACCGGGAACGCTCCGCCGCCACACCCGATGCGCGTCCCCTCAGCCGTCACCCTGTGCGGCCGCCGGCTTCTTGAGAACGATCTTTTCCGGGCCGTCCACGACGTCTTCGGTCATGTGGTGCACGGAAACAGCTTCTCGCTGGAGGGCGAACTCCTGGCCACCTGGGACCATATGCAGATGTATTCCCCGGAGTGCCATCGCGCGCTCCTGACGGAAACACTCTGCCAGATCTGCTGGTTCTATTGCGGTCCACATATCAGGCGATCGGACGGAAGCGTTCCGAAGGCCGGCGACCCTGATTATGTGAAACCCTCCAAGCGGCCTTATTCGCTGCAGAAGACGAATCTCATCCCGCACGAGTTCGTCGCATCATTCCACTCCCTTTTCGCTGATAGGTGAGCTCGATGTCTGTTTCCTCGGACTTCTCGGCCGTACGCGCCGACTTCCCCATTCTCGGCGTCGATCTCGACGGCAGGAGCCCGGCCTATCTCGACAACGCAGCCACCACGCAGAAACCCCGGCAGGTCCTCGACGCGATCCACGATTACTACACCACGGCCAACAGCAACGTCGGCCGCAGTGTGCACACCCTCAGCATGAGGGCGACCGAGCGCTACGAGTCCGCCCGGGGCCGGGTCGCCGAGTTCCTCGGGGCGGCCGACAAGGACGAGGTCGTCTTCACCAGAGGGACCACCGACTCCATCAACATGGTGGCCGAGGGCTTCGGCCGGCAGGTCGTCGGTTCCGGTGACGAGGTGCTGATCAGCGGCATGGAGCACCACTCCAACCTGCTGCCCTGGCGCCGGCTCTGCGAGCGCGTCGGCGCCACCCTGCGGGTCGTACCGATCGACGAGCACGGCGAGTTGACGCCCGAGGCGTTCACCGCCCAGATCACCGAGCGCACCAAGCTCATCGCGGTGGCCCACGTCTCCAACGTCCAGGGCACCGTCAACCCGGTCCGGGAGATCACCGCCGAGGCACACCGGCACGGCATCCCGGTGGTCGTGGACGGCGCCCAAGCGGTGGCCCACCGCCCGGTCGACGTCCAGGAGTTGGGCGCCGACTTCTACTGCTTCTCCAGCCACAAGATGTACGGCCCGATGGGCGTGGGCGTGCTGTACGGCAGGGCGGAGCTGCTGGAGCGGATGCAGCCGATCAACGTCGGCGGCGGCATCGTCCGGCACGTCACCTACGACGGGCCCAACAAGTACTACAAGGCACCGCACCTGTTCGAGTCCGGCACTCCGAACATCGCCGACGCGGTGGGTCTCGCCGCGGCGATCGACTACCTGGAGGGCATCGGCCGCGAGCAGGTCGCCGCGCACGACCTGGCGCTGGCGGAGCGGGCCGCCGCCGGACTGCGGGCCCTGGACGGCGTCACGGTATTCGGCGCGCAGCGGCCCCAGGGCGGCATCGTCTCCTTCGGCGTCGAGGGCCTCCACCCGTACGACGTCGGTAACCACCTCAACACCTACGGGATCGCCGTCCGTACCGGTGTGCACTGCGCGGTGCCCTTCATCGACAGCCTCGGGCTCACCATCGGCACCACCCGCGCGTCCTTCGGCGTCTACAACACCGCCGAGGAGGTCGACCTCCTGCTCGAAGCCGTCAGCACCGTGGAGAAGGGCTTCTGGAGCAACGAACACCCCAACGACCGGTCCCTGGCCTGACCCCGGAGGTCCCTCGATGAGCTTCGACGCCGACGCATTCAAAGCGGGCCAGCGGAACAACTGGAACGACCTCAGCTCCGGCTGGGACAAGTGGTACGACCTGTTCGAGACCGGAGCCGCGCCCGCGACCGGTGCGCTGCTCCAGGCGGCCGGCATCGTCTCCGGCTCCTCGGTGCTGGACATCGGCAGCGGCACCGGTCAGCCCGCCCTGGCGGCCGCCGCACTGGTCGGCCCGAGCGGCCGGGTGGTCGGTGTGGACCAGGCCGGCCAGATGCTGACCATCGCCCGCCGCCGGGCGGAGGAACTCGGCCTCTCCAACATCGAGTTCCTGGAGCAGGACGCCGAGCAGCTGGACGTGCCCGAGGACAGCTTCGACGCCGCGATCAGCCGCTGGAGCCTGATGTTCCTGCCGGACGTCGATCGCACCCTGCGCTCGGTCCACCGCGCGCTGCGGCCCGGCGGGGTGCTCTCCGCCACCGTCTGGGGACCGGCACCCCAAGTCCCCCTGCTGAGCATGGCGTTCGGCATCGCGGCCGCCCGGCTGGGCCTCGCCGCGCCGCCCCCGGGAACGCCCGGCCCGTTCAGCATGTCCGACCCCGAGCGGGTGGCCGAGCAGCTGGCCGCGGCGGGCTTCTGCGAGGTGCGGGTCGACCGGTGCCCGCTGGTCTTCACCGTCTCCTCGGCGGAGGAGTTCGCCGACTTCTCCTGGGACCTGCTGCCGTCCTGGCTGAAGAAGAGCCTGGTCACCCAGTACGGGGACGAGCACGACCCGCGGACCAAGGCGACGGTGATCGCCGCCGCCCGCGAGTTCGAGTCGGACCTCGGGGGCCTGCGCGTTCCCTGCCTGAGCCACCGTGTCCGGGCGGTCCGGGCCTAGAGCTCGTCCGACGGTTCCAGCCGGGCGCACGACGCCGGGCGTCCTCTCCCGTCCCGCGACCGGGAGACGCCCCGCTTCGCCCCGGCGTACGAGGCGGTGCCCTTCCCCGGTCCGCGGCCGGGGGCACCGCCTCGGCCGTGCCGGCGGACCGTCCGGGTACGGCCCGGTACGAGGACGATCCGCCGGCACGGCCTGCCCGGCGTCCGGCGCCGCGCGCCGGTCCGGCGCGAACCGCCGGACCGGCCCTGCCGGCCGCCCTTTCGCAGCCCACTCCACTCCGAACCATCCCTCAGGAGCGCACCGCATCATGGAGTTCGACACCAAACTCGTCCAGCTGGGCCAGGAACCGACGCCGGGCACCGGCGATGTCGTGCCCCCCATCCACCTCGCGTCGACCTTCGAGCAGCGGGCCCAGGACGACCTGCGGTACTTCTACGGCCGGGGTGAGAACCCGACCCGCGAGGGGCTGGAGCGCTGCCTCGCCTCGCTGGAGGACGCCGCGCACGCGCTCGCCTTCTCCTCCGGCCAGGCCGCCGGCGCCACCGCGCTGAGCCTGCTCAGGCCGGGCGACGTGCTCGTCTCCTCCGACGACGTCTACGGCGGCACCTTCGCGCTGTTCTCGACCCTGGAGCGGTACGGGATCACGGTCGAGTACCACGACCTGTCCGACCCGGACGTGGTGCGTTCCGCCGTCCGCGAAGGCGTCGGCCTGGTCTGGATCGAGACGCCCACCAACCCGCTGCTCAAGGTGACCGACATCGCCGCGGTCAGCCGGCTCGCCCGTCCGCTGGGCATCCCGGTGCTGGTCGACAACACCTTCGCCAGCCCCGCTCTGCAGCAGCCGCTCGCCCTCGGCGCGGACATCAGCCTCTACAGCACCACCAAGTTCATATCCGGCCACTCCGACGTGATCGGCGGTGCGCTGGTCTACCAGCGGGACGACTTCCACCAGGCGTTCTTCTCGTACCGGACCGCCGCCGGCAACGTGCCCGGGGCCTTCGACTGCTTCCTGCTGCACCGCGGGCTCAAGACCCTCTCGCTGCGCGTCGAGCGGCAGAACGCCAACACCGCGCGGATCGTCGAGCTGCTGCAGGCCTCGCCCCGGGTCGGCCGGGTGCACTACCCCGGACTGTCCGACCACCCGCAGCACGAGGTGGCCAAGGCCCAGATGAGCGGGTTCGGCTCGATCGTCACCTTCGAGTACCTGGGCGAGGTCCCGGACCTGCTGAAGAAGGTCGAGCGCTTCGCGGTGGCGGTGAGCCTCGGCAGCGTCCGCTCGCTGATCGAGTGCCCGGCCCTGATGACCCACCGGCCGATCCCGGCCGAGACCCGGCTGGCCCTCGGCATCACCGACAACATGGTCCGGCTCGCGATCGGCATCGAGGACCCCCGGGACCTGCTCGCCGACCTCGAACAGGCGCTCTGAGCGTGCGCCCGCTGGGAGAGGCCCTCGGCCTGGGTTCCGACCGGCCGGTCCTGCTGGACGGAGCCAAGGGCACCGAGCTGCAGCGGCTCGGCGTCGCCGTCACGGACCCGTGGTGGACCACCGCGGCGCTGCTCACCGAGGCGGACCGCACCCGGCTGGCGGAGATCCACCGCAGCTACACCCGGGCCGGCGCCGATCTGGTGACCGCCCTGACCTTCCGGACCAACCGGCGGGCGCTGCAGCGGGCAGGGGCCGGTGAGGACCGGTCCCGTGAGTTGGTCCGGACCGCCGTGGAGGTGGCCCGGAGCGCCACGGACACCGCGGACACGCCGGTGCTGGCGGCCTCCGTCACCGCGGTGGAGGACTGCTACCAGCCCCGACTCGTGCCTCCTGACGCCGACTTGCGAGAGGAGCACGGCTGGCTGGCGGCCCGGCTCGCGGAGGCCGGGGTCGGCCTGGTGCTGGCCGAGACCATCAACAGCGCACGGGAGGCGGTGGCGGTGGCCGCCGCCTGCACCGAGCAGGGGCTGCCGGTCTGGGTCGGCTTCGTCTGCACCTCGGACGGCCGGCTGCTCTCCGGTGAGAGCATCGGGACGGCCGCCCGCCAGGCGGCCGCCGCCGGAGCCGGGGCCGTCCTGGTCAACTGCTCGACTCCGGCCGACACCGACGCGGCGCTGGAGGTGCTGTCCGCCGACTGCCCGGTGCCGATCGGCGCCTACCCCAACCTGGAGGACAGGTCGGACATCGCGGACTGGGTCGCCGTGGACAGGTACGTCCCGGTCCGGTTCGGCCCCGAGGAGTTCGCCGAGCTCATGGCGGAACGCGTGAGAAGGTACGGCCTGTCGGTCGTCGGCGGCTGCTGCGGCAGCACCCCCGCCCATATCGCGGCGCTGCGCTCCCGGCTGGCACCCGCCCGCCGGCCGTGAGGCGGCTACGCACCGCCCCGTGATCCCGCCGGCCCGGCCCGCCGGCCCTTCCCGGCCCTGATCCGCGGCTCCGTCGTCAGTGCGGTTCGCCCGGTGGCACGGGAAGGGCCCGGGTCTGAGCCGGGTCCATCACCCTCCCGCATCGATCGGCACGGCCGGGGGATCGTTCCCACGTCCGGTGTTGATCGTCCACGGAGCCGATGCCAGGCTGGTGGTGACGGTTGGTCAATTCCTTGTACAACTCGACGTGGAGTCATTCGTGATCGTTGTCACCGGTGCCACCGGCACCGTGGGTTCGAAGGTCGTCGCCGGACTGCGGGAGCGCGGCGAGAGCGTGCGGGCACTGGTCCGCGACACCGCGGCCGTCCCGGCTGGGTGGGACGAGGGCGTGCAGCCGGTCGCCGCCGACTTCGGCGATCCGGCCTCGCTGGACGCCGCACTGGCGGGCGCGGACGTGGTCTACCTGCTGGTCGCGGTGGACTCGGAGATGGCCGCGCACGAGCGGAACGTGATCGACGCCGCGGTCCGCACCGGGCGGCGCCCGCGGATCGTGCTGCACGGTGCCGCCGGCCTGGAGCACCGGCCGGAGGGAGTGCGGTTCGTCGGCGCGCATGTCGCCGGGTACGACCACCTGCTGGCCAGCGGGCTGCCCTGGACCGTGGTGGCACCCAACGGCTTCTACCAGAACTTCCTCGGCCAGGCGGAGTCGGTGAAGGCCGGTCAGCTCGCGGTGCCGGGCGGCGAGGGCGCGGTGTCGTACGTGGACGCCCGCGACGTCGCCGACTCGGCCGTGCGGGTGCTGACCACCGAGGGGCACGAGGGCCGGATCTACACCCTGACCGGCCCGGCGGCACTGACCCACGGTGAGATCGCCGCCGAGCTCGGCGCGGTCGCCGGACGGACGGTCGACTACCTTCCCGTGGCACCCGAGGCGGCTCTCACCGAGATGCTCAAGGCGGGCTGGGACGCCTGGCGGGCGGAGGGGATGGTGGAGCTCTACGGGCTCTACGCCGCCGGGCACGCCGCCACGGTGAGCGCGGATGTGGAGAAGCTGACCGGCCGGCCCGCGCGGTCCTTCGCCGACTTCGCCGCCGAGCACTCGGCGGCCTTCCACTGAGCGGATGAGCGCACCGCGGCGCGCGGGCGCCGGAGCGGTCGGCACGGGGGCGTGGTTCGCTCTCGTGCCGACCGCTCCGCACCCCCGAACGCACCGGCACTCCCGCCCGCCCCTTCGGCCGGGGAAGCGGCGGGCGAACCCGGCAGGGCATCTGATCGGCACTTCCACAGCCCTCCTGAATTAGGTTAGGCTCACCTAACCAACAAGGAGGTCCCATGTCCGACGCCGAGCGCCACCGCATGCCCGTCGCCACCCGGCCCCAGCCCACTCGGCGCGAACAGGAGCCGAGCGGGGCCGAACGCGCCCGCACCATGCTGGAGTTCGGCTCCTCGGTGGTCCTCGACGTGCCGGGGATCGACCTGCTGAACCGACCGGGGATCCCCCCGCTGGTGCGCTGCGCCGCGCTTCCCGACGGCGCGCTGGCCGTCCTGGTCGAGAGCTCCTCACCGCTCTGCCGGATCGCCGCGCTCTCCCGGGACGAGCTGCTCACGGCCGACCTGGAGGCGGTGGACGTCGCGCCGATCGCGCTCCCCCACCGGATCCGGGGCCGGCTCACCGCGCAGGGAAGGCTCAGCGCGCTGCCGACCGCCGGACCGGAGCTGATCGACGGCCTGTTCCCCTGGCGCGGCACCGGCGACCACACCCTGCTCCGCCTCGATCTGGACCACCTGGCCGTCGAGGACCTCTGGGGCACCGAGTGCTGCATCGACCCGGCCGCGTTCGTCGCCGCGGCCCCGGACCCGATCGCCGCCGACGAGGCCCCGATGCTCCAGCACCTGGCCGCCTCCCACTCCGGGCAGCTCTACCTGCTGGGCCGGCGGGCACTTGAGCACCCGTCAGGGCGGGATGCCTGGCAGGAGCCCGTCCACAGCCTCTCCGAGGTCCGCCCGGTGTCACTCGACCGGTACGGGCTGCGCGTCCGGCTGCTCAGCCGCACCAGGACGCTGGACGCCCGCTTCGACTTCGACCACCCGGTCACCGGCTCCGATCAGCTGCCCGACGCGATGCACCGGATCTTCGGCCACCTGTACCCCGCCCGCCGGGAGCCGGGGCACGACTGAGCATCAGAGCGGGGCGAGGCGGGTCTTGAGCAGGCAGAACTCATTGCCTTCGGGGTCGGCCAGGACATGCCACGACTCCTCCCCCGTCTGGCCGATGTCGGCCGGGCGCGCACCGAGCTTCAGAAGGCGTTCGAGCTCGGCGTCCTGATCGCGGTCGGTGGCGTTGACGTCGATGTGCAGCCGGGGCTTCCCCTTCTCCGGCTCGTCCCTGCGACTGAGGAAGATCGTCGGCTGCGGACCGCCGAACCCTTCGCGCGGCCCGATCTCCATCGAGCCGTCGTCCTCGCGATCCAGCACGACGAAGTCCAGGACCTCGCACCAGAACCGCGCCAGCACCTCGGGGTCGCGGCAACCGAGCACGAGCTCACTGATACGACATGCCATGACGAAACCTGCTCTCAACCTGGGAACCGCCGGGCAGGCCACACGCGAACCTCATGGACCCCCGGCGGTGAAACCGATCCCGCGACCGTACCGGACCGGGCGAGCACGGGCGAGATGTTTTCAGGACCCCCTGTCCGGGCGGCCGGGCAGGGCCGTCGGCCGTGCGGTGGGGAAGCCGACTCCGGGAAACGGCCTAGCCGTTGGGGCTGATCACCGAGAAGACGCCGCCCTCCGCGTCGCGCAGCCGGGCCACCCTCCCGTACGGGGATTCGCTCGGGTCGTCCACGACCGCCCCGCCGAGGGCGGTCGCGTGGTGCACGGCGGCGTCGGTGTCGGCCACCGAGAAGAACACCTCCCAGTGCGGGACCACCTCGGTGGCGGTGCGCAGCGCGGCCACACTGCGCCCCTCGGAGCGCAGCACGACCCGCTCGTGCTCGTAGCGCACCTCGAAGTGCGCCGGGTCGCGGCTGTCCCAGAGGAAGACCTCGCCGTAGAAGAGCGCGGCGGCGAACGGGTCCACCGTGCGCAGCTCGATCCAGACGGCGGCGCCGGGCGAGTTCACCCAGGTGGCGCAGCCGAGGTCGCCCTCCCAGATGCCGAAGGCCGCACCGAACAGGTCGGCGGCCAGCGCGACGCGCCCGGCGTCGAAGGCGAGTGGGCCGACCGCGACGGTGGCGCCGCGCTCCCGGATCCGGGCGGCGGCCTCGTCGGCGCTCTCGATGCCGAAGTACGTGGTCCACGCCACGGGCGGCTGCCAGTCCCCGGAGACCACACCGATGCCGGCCACCTCCACACCGTCCACCACGGCACGCAGGTACGGCCCCCAGCGGTCGGGGCCCGGTTCGAAGGTCCAGCCGAGCAGCGGCCCGTAGAACGCCCGGGCGTCCTTGAGGTCGCGCGCCATCAGGCTGACCCAGCAGGGGGTGGCCGGTACGCAGCGTACGGTGACAGTGTGCTCGCTCATTCGGACGTGCCCCTTCCGGTGCTGGCAGGTTCAGCCTAGGGGCACGTCCGGGCCACGGCACGGAGCGCCGTGCGGGCGTGTGCCGAGAGGCCGTCCCGGCCGTCCGGCCGCGGCCGGCGGTGCGGGCCGCGGCCGGCGGTGAGCGGGGCCGCGGCGCGAAGTCCCCGCCCCCGCCGGCCGGTCGCGGTCAACTCGGCTGCCAGCCGGACGGGTTGACGCCGCCGGGGATCGGTGCACCCGGGTCGTAGGGGGACCGGGTCAACACGAAGCTGCCGATGTCCAGGTGGCTCGCCGTGCCGTCCGCGGACCGGACCACCCGGAGCGTCTCACCCGCGTAGTAGCCGTCGAGCCCGGTCCAGGTACCGTCCGCCTCGGCCCGGAACCGGGAGCCCCGGCCCAGGGCGCCCATCGGCGCGAGCTCCAGCGCGCGGTCGGCACGCAGGCGCAGGAGGTGCGCCGAGGGGCCCCAGTACCAGGGACCGGTCAGTGCCACCAGCTCCGGATCGGCCTCGGGCAGCGGGCGCCAGGGCTCCGGGAGCCTCGGCTCGTGTTCGGCGACGATCCGGATCAGGTCGGCGGCGATCACCGAGGTCGGAGTACCGGAGGTCGCGTTGGCCAGTACGACGGCGGCCAGGTCGTCCTCCTCGCTCACCCAGAGCGCGGCCAGGAAGCCGGGCATCGAGCCGGTGTGCCCGAACAGCGCCCTGCCGTCCTGCCGCCGCAGATCCAGGCCGAGCCCGTACGAGGAGGTCCACTCCGGACCCTCCGGCGGTGCCACGGGCCGACGCAGCTCGGCGACGCCGGCGGGGCCCAGCACCCGCTCGTCCCCGCCGGCCAGGAACGCGGCCCATCGCGACAGGTCCGCGGCGGTGGACCAGAGTTGACCGGCGGGGGCCATCACCCCCGTGTCCTCCAGCGGCTCGGGCAGCATGACGTCCGCCCAGGGGTGCACCGCGAACCCTCCGGCGTGCGGCGCCCGGGGCGACAGGGTGGTGCGGGTCAGACCGAGCGGCTCCAGCACCTCCCGGCGCAGCGCGTCGCCCCAGGGCTCCTTGCGCAGCCGCTCGACCAGGGCACCGAGCAGCGCGTACCCGGGGTTGGAGTAGTGGTACCGGCTGCCCGCCGGGTGCCGCATCGGCTGCTCGCCGAGCACGTCCGCGAGGCCGGGCCGCAGTGCTCCCGGTGTCCGCTCCCACCAGGGCCCCGGGGTCTCGGAGGCCAGTCCCGAGGTGTGGGACAGGAGTTGGGCGATCGTCAGCCGTCCGACCGGGGTGCCGGGCAGATGCCGCTCCAGCGGGTCGGTCAGCTCCAGCAGGCCCTCCTCCCTCAGGCGCATGACCATGACCGCGACGAAGGTCTTGGTGAGCGAGCCGATCCGGTACTGCACGTTCCCGTCCGGGCGGTGGTCGTCGATCATGCTCCGCCCGTCGCTCCAGACCGGGTGCCCGCCCCGGATCACCGCTCCCACCAGCGACGGTGTCCGCCCCTCCGCCTGTCCGACGGCCAGCCGGTGGAGCAGGGCGCGGCGGGTGGCGGGAAGCAACTCCTCGGGCGGAAAGGACATCTGACTCCTCGTTCCTGTGGTGTCCGACCAGGATCGGCCGACCCTACCCCGGCCCCGCCGGGCCCGCTCGCCTTTTGTTCCCGGGACGCCCCCGGCCGGACACTCCCTAACGGTGCGCCGACCGGGCTCTGACGCCGGCCCGGCTGCCCGCGCCCCCGGCGGTGCGCGCGGCAGCGCGACCTCGGTCGGCGCGACCTTGGGCGGCGCGCCCGGCGCGGAGCCGCTCAGCAGGAGCGAGCGGAAACCCGAGCGCCGGTGCCACAGAGTGACCACCCGATCAGATTCGCGGTTCGCCGCGCGACCGCCTGGAGAAGAGAGTGTGATGGGGAGGCGCAACGGACCGACGGACGCAAGGAGCTGGGGATGGAGAGCGCGTACGTGATCGTGGGTGCCAGCCTGGCCGGGGCCAAGGCAGCCGAAACCCTGCGCGAGGAGGGTTTCGAGGGGCCGGTGGTCCTGATCGGGGACGAGCAGGAGCGCCCGTATGAGCGTCCGCCGCTCTCCAAGGGGTATCTGATGGGCAAGACGGCACGGGAGAAGATCTACGCCCACTCCGCCGAGTGGTACCAGGAGCACTCCATCGACCTCCGTCTCGGCACCACCGTCACCGCGATCGACCCCGCCGCGCACCGGGTGACGCTGGCCGACGGCAGCAGCGTCGGCTTCTCCAGACTGCTGCTCACCACCGGCGCGAGCCCGCGCCGACTGGCGGTCCCCGGCGCGGACCGGGCGAACGTGTTCTATCTGCGCCGGGTCGAGGACAGCGACCGGATCGCGGCGGTGCTGCGGCCCGGCGCCCGGATCGCCGTGGTCGGCGCCGGGTGGATCGGCATGGAGACCGCGTCCGCCGCCCGCGAGGCCGGCTGCGAGGTGACGGTGCTGCAGTCGTCGGAGCTGCCGCTGCTGCGCGTTCTGGGCCGGGAGGCGGCCCGGGTCTTCGCCGAACTGCACCGGGACCACGGGGTGGACCTGCGCTTCGGCGTCAGGGTCACCGGGATCACCGAGCGGGGGGTCCTGCTCGCCGACGGCACGGTCATCGAAGCGGACGCGGTGATCGTCGGGATCGGGGTCGTCCCGAACGCCCAACTCGCCGCCGCTGCCGGGCTGGCGACCGACGACGGCGTACTGACCGACCAGCACCTGCAGAGCTCGCACCCGGACGTCTTCGCGGCCGGGGACGTGGTGAACGCCTTCCACCCGCTGTACAACAGGCCGATCCGGGTGGAGCACTGGGCCAACGCGCTGCACCAGCCGAGGACGGCGGCGCGTTCGATGCTCGGCGAGGAGGCGGTGCACGACCGAGTGCCGTACTTCTTCACCGACCAGTACGAGCTGGGCATGGAGTACACCGGCTATGTCGGGCCGGACGGCTATGACCGGGTGGTGTTCCGGGGGGACGTACCGGGGCGGGAGTTCATCGCCTTCTGGCTCTCCGGCAACCGGGTGCTCGCCGGAATGAACGTCAACATCTGGGACCTGACCGATCCGATCCGCGAACTGGTCCGCTCCGGACGCCCGGTGGACCCGGACGCCCTGGCCGACCGGGACACACCGCTCGACCGGGTCGGCGGTCCCCGGCGGGGCTGACCGATCCGGTCGTGGTCCGGCGCGAGGTCCGGGCAGTGCGCCGACGGGAACTCAACCGGCCGAGAGGCTACTTGAGTTCGTCGTGCGCCTTGGTCAGCAGCTGCATCGCGAGGTCGTTCAGCGCTCTGGCACCGGCGACCTCCTCACCGACCCTCGCCTGCGGCGCGTCGGCGTGGTGCCGGGTGCTGTAGCCGTGGGAGCGGACCTCCGTGCCGTCCGGGAGCCGGACCAGCGCGACGGCCTTGGTGCGGTCCCCTTCCTCCTGGAACTCCAGCTCGACGTGCCATCCGACGAGTGTGTGCATCATGGTCGCCACCTCCACGGGTTCCGCTATCCAGCGTGCTCCGGGCGGCGGGCCCTCGCCACCCGCCCCGGGTGCCCCGGCGGGTGTGGCCCTCCTCGCCCCCGGTGTGTCCCCGCTCCCCGGACCGGAGGGGCAGTCTTGAACGCGTTCAGTTTTGCCGTAGAGTCTGCTGCGGCAGTGTTTTGAACACGTTCAAGCGCGGCGCGCACCGGTTGCGCCCGGCTGCGCCCGCGCGTCCACACAAGGGGCTGGGACCGTGACCGCACTGGTCGACCTCATCGTCATGCTCGGAATGTTCGCCGCGATACCGCTCGGACTCACCCTCGTCGACGGGCCCGGCACCGCCCGGGCCGCCCGGCTCTGGCCGGTCGCCGCCGCTCCCGGCGCCCTCGCGCTCTGGCTGCCCCGCGGGGCGCTGGCCACGGGCCTGGCCTGTGTCTACGCCTGCGCCACACTGGCGCTGGCCGCGCTCGCCCCGGTCCGGCTGAACCTCACCAGGTCCCTGGCCCCCGCGGAGATCGCCACCCTGACGGCGCTGGCGGCGCCCTCGGTGGCAGGGGTCGCGCTGGTCGCCGAACGCTCCGGGTACCGGCTGTTCGGCTTCGACCTCAGGATCCTGGCGCTCACCGTGCCGCACTTCCACTTCGCCGGATTCACCGCCGCGCTGGTCGCCGGCCTCGTCTGCCGCACCGGCCCCGACCGGCTCGCCGCCCGGGCGGCGGCGCTCAGCGTCCCGGTCGGCACCCTGCTGGTCCTCGCCGGGTACTTCATCGACGACTGGGCCCAGCTCCTCGGGGCCGCCGTCCTGACCGCCGGCATGTGGCTGGTCGGGCTGCTCACCTGGCGGGACCTGCGCACCCGCACCAAGGACCGGCTCACCGGCCGGCTGCTCGCCGTCTCCTCGGCGGTGCTCCTGGCCACCATGCTGCTGGCACTCTGGTGGGCCCTCGGACGAGCCGTAGGCTTCCCACACCCCACCCTGACCTGGATGGCCGCCACCCACGGCCTCGGCAACGCGCTCGGCTTCGCGCTCTGCGCACTGCTCGCCTGGCGCCGGCTGAAGGAGCTCCACCCGTGACCAGCACACTCAACTACCCCGAGGTCGGCCGCACCGGCACCCCGGACCAGGCGCTGCCCGCCGGCTACCACCACCTCCGTCACCGGGTCCTGATCGGTCACGGCCGCGACGTACTCGAGGCCGCGGGGGAGGCCGTGACCAGCTGGCGGATGCACCGGGCCGCCGGGGTCCGGATGCGGACGGCGGCGGCCCGGGCGGAACCGGGGGTCGCCGTCGAGTGCTCGATCGGCGTCGGCCCGCTGAGGGTGTCCGCGCCGTGCGAGGTGGTGTGGAGCAGCTACCGGCCCGACCGGATCGGCTTCGCGTACGGCACCCGCAGCGGGCACCCCGAGTGCGGTGAGGAGTCCTTCGTCGTCGAGATGGGCCCGGACAAGGCCGTCTGGTTCACCGTCACCGCTTTCAGCCGCCCGAACCGCTGGTACACCCGGCTGGCCGGGCCGATCATCCCCGTCCTGCAACTCGGCTACGCCCGGCGCTGCGGCCGCCCCCTGCGAAAGCTCGCCGGGGGCCGGTGAACACCCCCGCAGGCCGGGTGCTCACCGGCCGAGCCGCCGCACCGCCCGTCCCACGCGCAGAACGACCCCCGCCGGGCGCACCCACAGTGCCGCACTCGCGTCGACCGCCCACACCAGTGCTCTGATCAGCGGCATCACCGTCCGTCTCCCGACAGTGCTCCGGCCTTCCCGGCGTGGTACGGCGAGAACCGGGGGCCGAGCCGGAGTACCTGGCGCGGGTGGCCCGCGGCCCCGGGACCGCCGGGCGAGTACTCGGTCACACCCCGGTGGTGTGCGGACACCGCGCTGCGCCGACGGTCGGCGCGAGGTCGAGCGGCCACCGGGCGGGCCCGGCGGCGACGGGGAGCGGCGGTTGCGGACACTGGGCTCTCCAGGGCTGCGGGGCGCGGACGGAGCCGAGGGCGGGTGCGCTTCGGACGCCGGTCGTGCCCGGGCGGTTCGGCCGTGCCACAACCTAGGGCCGCAATTGATCTTCGCGGACTCCCGCCACCGGGGCGCACACCGGATGGGCCACCGAATTCGCCCGTAAGGATCAAGGATTCACGATCGGAGCACCGGCCCCTCACGGGCACGGGCACTTCGGTGCGGCGCCACCGGTGTGCGGCCCTTCGACTACGGGCCGGTATCCAAGCGACCGCACAGGCCTCGCACCGCGGGCGGAATAGCCGGGCGCGGGACTTGGTTGACGCGGGTCGTACGCTCACCGACAGCAGCGGAAGGGCAGGTGTCCCCGAGATGAGCACCATCGAGCTGACCAAGGACAACTTCGACGAGATCGTCCAGGGTCCGGATGGCAAGGGCTTCGTCTTCATCGACTTCTGGGCCGGCTGGTGCGGGCCGTGCCGGCAGTTCGCCCCGGTGTACGAGAAGGCCTCCGAGCGCCATCCCGACCTGGTCTTCGCCAAGGTCGACACCGAGGCGCAGCAGGAGCTGGCGGCGGCGTTCGAGATCCGCTCGATTCCGACCCTCGCGATCATCCGTGACGGGGTCCTGGTGTTCTCGGAGCCGGGAGCGCTGCCGGAGCCGGTCCTGGAGGACTTGATCGGCAAGGCCCGGGCACTGGACATGGACGAGGTCCGCGCCAAGGTGGCCGAGCAGCAGGCGTAGCCGGGCCGCAGCGCCTGGGGCCGCACCGGCGGGCGGGTCCCTTCCGCGGCCCGCCCGTCGGGCTGCGGCGCCCGGGGCGCCCCTGGGCATCGGCCGATGGTGCCGGCGGTGAGGCCGCCCTGGAGGGGCGGCCTCCGAAGCCGCTTCGGCCCAGGGCCCGGCCGGAAGCCCGCGGGGCCGGGTGCCCCGAGCGCACCGGCAGCGGTGGCTCCGCTCCCGCCGTCCGCTGCCCCCGGTCGGTTCTCGCTCACGACACGCCGTCCGCACGGCTACCGGCCGGGGCCGGTCCGTCGGAGGATGGTCTCGCCCCGCCCGGGTGGCGGTGGCAGCGCACGCACAGCGCCAGCAGAGCGAGAGCGAGAGCCATGACCCCGCAACCCGAGCAGTACGACGTGGTGGTCCTCGGTGCGGGTCCGACAGGCGAGAACATGGCCGAACGGACTCGCGCCGCCGGGCTGAGCACCGTCATCGTGGAGAGCCAGCTGATCGGCGGCGAGTGCTCGTACTGGGCCTGCGTCCCGAGCAAGGCGCTGCTGCTGCCTGGCTCCGCGCTCGCCCACGCGCGCGCCCTGCCCGGTGCCAAACAGGCCGTGGGCGGCGGCCTGGACGCGGCCTCCGTGCTGGCCCGCCGCGACGAGTTCACCTCGCACTGGCACGACGACCGCCAGGTCGAGTGGCTCCGCTCGGCCGGCATCGACCTGGCGCGCGGACACGGCCGGCTGGCCGGTGAGCGGGCGGTACTGGTCGACGGCGAACGGCTGTTGACCGCCCGGCACGCCGTCGCCGTGTGCACCGGAAGCCGCGCCGCCCTGCCGCACGTCCCCGGACTGGCCGAGGCCCACCCCTGGACCAGCCGGGACGCCACCAGCTCCGCCGTCGTACCGCCCCGGCTGGCGGTGGTCGGCGGCGGCGTGGTCGCCGTCGAGATGGCCACCGCCTGGCGCTCGCTGGGCTCGGAGGTCACCCTGCTGGTGCGCGGCGGACAGCTGCTGCACCGGATGGAGCCCTTCGCCGGTGAACTGGTCGCCGACGGCCTGCGGGAGGCCGGGGTCGACGTCCGCTTCAACACCGCGGTCACGGCGCTGCACCGGGACGGGCCGGTGACGCTCACCCTCGGCGGCGACGGGCAGCTGGTGGCCGATCAAGTGCTCTACGCGACCGGCCGGTTGCCCCGTACCGACGACATCGGGCTGGAGACCATCGGCCTCTCCCCCGGCAACTGGCTCACCGTGGACGAGAGTTGCCTGGTCACCGAGGTACAGGGCGACTGGCTGTACGCCGTCGGCGACGTCAACCACCGCAATCTGCTCACCCACCAGGGGAAGTACCAGGCGCGGATCGCCGGCGCGGCGATCGCCGCCCGGGTGCGGGGCGAGCGGCCGGACAGCACCGTGCGCTGGGGCCCGTACGCGGCCAGCGCAGACCCAGCGGGGCCGCCCCAGGTGGTCTTCACCGAACCGGAGGCGGCGTCGGTCGGGTTGACGCTCGAGGCCGCCGAGCGCGCGGGACTGCGGGTACGGGCCGTCGACTACGAGATCGGCCAGGTCTCCGGCGCCGCACTCTACGCCGACGACTACCGGGGGCGGGCCCGGATCGTCCTCGACCTCGACCGGCAGGTGATCGTCGGCGCGACCTTCGTCGGCCCGGCGGTGGCCGAACTCCTGCACTCCGCCACCGTCGCGGTGGTCGGCGAGGTCCCGATCGACCGGCTCTGGCACGCGGTACCGTCCTTCCCGACCATCAGCGAGATCTGGCTGCGCCTGCTGGAGACCTGCCGGGACACCATGTGAGCCTTCGGTACGGCGACGGCACCCCGGGACGTCGGGGGCGGCGCGGACGACCGCGCCCCGGCGCCGGTGCCCCGCGGGCCTCCGCTCCCGCCCGTCGGTTTCCTCCCGACGCGCCGGGCCGTGGACGCACGTGGTCCACGACCGCAGGAGGAAACTGACGGGCGGGGGGCCGTACCTCATCGCCTGGGTGGTTGCGTCATGAGCGAGACACTGTTGGCCGTCGGCACGCAGAAGGGCCTCTTCCTGGGGCGCAGCCCCGACCGGACGAGGTGGGAGTTCAGCGGCCCGCACTTCCAGATGAACGCGATCTACTCGATCGGGATCGACCGGCGCGACGGGCGGGTGCGGCTGCTGGCCGGGACCGACAGCAGCCACTGGGGCCCGGCCGTCCGGTGGTCCGACGACCTGGGGGCGACCTGGCCGGAGCCGTCCCGCCCGGCCGTGCACTTCCCCGGGCACACCGGGACCTCGCTGGAACGGGTCTGGCAGCTCCAGCCCGCCGGTGCGGAGGCGCCCGACGTGGTGTACGCGGGGACGCAGCCCGCCGCCCTGTTCCGTTCGGACGACCGGGGTGAGAGTTTCACCCTGGACGAATCGCTCTGGTCCCACCCGCAGCGCAAGGACTGGGCCGCCGGGTTCGGCGGCCAGGGACTGCACACGATCATCACCGACCCGCGCGACGCGGACGCGCTCACGGTCGCGGTCTCCACCGGCGGGGTCTACCGCACGGCGGACGGCGGCCGGAACTGGCGCCCCGCCAACACCGGGATCCGGGCCACCTTCCTGCCGGACGAGTACCCGGAGTTCGGCCAGTGCGTGCACAAGGTGGCGGCCGACCCGGTCGACCGCGACCGCCTGTACCTCCAGAACCACGGCGGGGTCTACCGCAGCGACGACGGCGGCGGGCACTGGCAGGACGTCGGCGCCGGCCTCCCCGCCACGTTCGGCTTCGGGATCACCGCCCACCCCCGGCGGTCCGGCACGGCCTACCTCTTCCCGCTCGACGCCGACTACGCCCGGCTCCCGGTCGGCCGCCGCTGCCGGGTCTTCCGCACCGAGGACGCGGGCGCCAGCTGGCATCCGCTCTCCGACGGCCTGCCGGCGGAGGACCACTACGGCGTGGTGCTGCGCGACGCACTCTGCACCGACGACGGCGAACCGGCCGGGGTGTACTTCGGCAACCGCAACGGCGAGGTCTACGGCAGTGCGGACGACGGCGACAGCTGGGCGCTGCTCGCCTCGCACCTGCCGGACGTGCTCTGCGTCCGGGCGGCGAGGCTCGACTGATACGTCGCCACCTCTCCGTACCTGGCTCGCCTGAGGAATCGTCACCATGCTGAGTGGAACTACCTGAGCAGTCGTCACCGTGCCCAACTGGCAACTCTTCGGGGCGCGCGGCGCGGTTAAACGCCCCCTGACCTGGGGGTACGCCACACGCCACCAAGCTGAGCCAGAAAGGCACTTGAAGTGGTGCCATAGTGGTGCCACCATGGCGTCATGGACCTCACGCCGTACGTCGACAGTCTCCGGCAGCAGCTCGCGATTGCCGCCGAAGCCGGCGGTGAGGACGCCCGCGAACTCGCCGAGCGCCTCACCGCACCACTGGAGGCGGCCGCTCGGCTCACCCTGCTGAACGCGCTCTCCGCCGCCGCCAGTGAGATCACCCGCGACCTCGCGCCGGGCTCGGTCGACCTACGGCTGCGGGGTCTCGACCCCGATTTCGTCGTGACCCCACCGCTCACCCACCAACCGTTCATCCACGAATCTCTCAAGGGTGCCCGCGAGGACCACGCCGAGCCCGCACCCACCGCCGTCCACTCCTCGGCGCCGCAAGCACCGCCGGAGGCGGAGGAGGGCGGCACGGCACGGATCAACCTCCGCCTGCCCGCCCATCTCAAGGTCCGGGTCGAGGAGGCCGCGAGCCGGGAGGGCCTCTCGGTCAACTCCTGGCTCGTCCGTGCGGCCTCCGCCTCCCTGGAGTCCGGCGCCAACGAGCACCGGGGCGGCCGCAGCCACCGCTGGGGCAGCCAGAGCTACACCGGCTGGGTGCGCTGACCCACCCGCCACAGCGACACCGCCTCATACCTCTCGTCTCACTCGTCCCACCCGCGGGACGCCCAGCAGACCCATCAGGACGGTACCGCCATGCCAGTTTTCGACACCCCCGAGCCGATTTCCGCCACGGTCCAGCTCGACCTCGGCGCGGTCCGGATCACCGCCGGCCACCGCACCGAAACCCTCGTCGAGGTGCGCCCGAGCGATGAGCTCAGGGAGGCCGACATCCGGGCCGCCGGGCGCACCCTGGTCGAGTACTCCGACGGCAGGCTGCTGATCAAGGGGCCCAAGCAGCGCTCCCTGTTCGGCCGGGGCGGGTCGGTCGACATAGCGATAGAGCTGCCCGCCGGCTCGCAGGTGCACGGCAGTGCGGCCATGGCCGAGTTCCGCTGCACGGGCCCGCTGGGGGACTGCAGGCTCAAGACCTCGTACGGTGACATCGAGCTCGACCGGGCGGGCGCCCTGCAGCTGGACACCGGCTACGGAGACATCACCACGGACCACTCGGTGGGCCATGCCGAGGTCGCCACCGGGTCCGGCGGTATACGGATCCGCGAGATCGACGGCACCGCCGTGATCAAGAACTCCAACGGCGACAGCGAGATCGGCGAGGTCACCGGCGGCCTTCGGCTGAACGCGGCGAACGGTGACATCTCGGTCGACCGGGCGCACTCCGACGTCACCGTCAGGACCGCCCATGGGGACGTCCGGATCGGCGAGGTGACGCGCGGTTCAGTCCTCCTCGAAAGCGCCTACGGCGAGCTGGAGGTCGGCATCCGCCGGGGCACCGCCGCCTGGCTGGACGTGCGCTCCGACTACGGCGCACTGCACAACCGCCTCGGCGCCTTCGACGGCCCGACGGAGTCGGACGAGACCGTCGAGGTGCGGGCCCGCACCGGCTACGGCGACATCCTGATCCGGCATTCCTGATCCACTCGGCCCACCCA
This sequence comes from Kitasatospora sp. HPM-01-4, assembly GCF_051374625.1. Classification (NCBI taxonomy): domain Bacteria; kingdom Bacillati; phylum Actinomycetota; class Actinomycetes; order Kitasatosporales; family Streptomycetaceae; genus Kitasatospora; species Kitasatospora sp. HPM-01-4. The sequence continues at coordinate 1,951,017 of NZ_JBPQGP010000005.1, forward strand.
CCCACGAACGACCCGTCCGAAGCACCATCTCGCACCACGGCCCGTCAGAGGACCGGGCTCCGCCACGCACCATCGGTACGGAGCACCGCCCCTCTGAAGTCCAGCCGACATCCACCTGGAAGGGACCCAAACGATGATCATCCCCGCCGACGAATGGGGCAGCCACCCCCAGCAGTTCTGGCTGCGCGGGAGGCAGCCGGAGCAGCCGGTCCGGTTCGACGAGAAGCTCGGCTTCTGGAACGTCTACGGCTACCAGGAGTCGCTCGACATCCTGGGCGACCCGGGTACCTACTCCTCCGACACGACCCGACGGTTCCTCCCCGACGCCGACGAGTCGCTCACCGCCGGCAACCTGGTCCAGCTGGACCCGCCGGACCACCGCAAGCTGCGCACGCTGGTCAGCCATGCGTTCACCCCGAAGATCGTCGCCGAGCTCGAACCGCGGATCGGTGCACTCACCCACGAGCTGCTGGACGCGACCACCGGCCAGGATCGACTGGAGCTGGTGAACGACTTAGCGTATCCGCTGCCGGTGATCGTCATCGCCGAGCTGCTGGGCGTGCCGAGCAGCGACCGCGCCATGTTCCGGGAGTGGGTGGGCAACCTCCTCGACAACGACGACCAGTTCTCGCTGAGCGACCAGAGCGAAGAACAGAAGCGCCTCCTCCAGAAGCGGATAGAGCAGGCGCAGGTCATGGTCTCCTACCTCCACTCACACGCCGACGAGCGCAGGCGGCAGCCCCGGGAGGACTTGCTGACCCTGCTCGTCCAGGCGGAGGTCGACGGCGAGCGGCTCACCGACCGGGAGGTCGCGAACTTCGCCAACCTGCTGCTGACCGCCGGGCACATCACCACCACCATGCTGCTCGGCAACACGGTGCTCTGTCTGGACGCCAACCCCGAGCAGGCGGCGCGGGTACGCGCGGACCGCTCGCTGGTGCCGGGCGCGATCGAGGAGTCCCTGCGCCTCCTGACCCCGTTCACCGCCGTCTTCCGCCGCACCACCACCGAGGTGGAGATCGCCGGGCAGCGAATAGCCGAGGACGAGGTGCTCGCGGTGCGGCTCTCGGCGGCCAACCGGGATCAGCGCCAGTTCGCCGACCCGGACGTCTTCGACCCCACCCGGGATCCGAATCCGCACATCGGCTTCGGCCGTGGCATCCACTTCTGCCTGGGCGCACCGCTGGCCCGTCTGGAGGGCCGGATCGCGCTGAACATCCTGCTGGACCGCTTCCCGGTGCTGCGCACCGACCCGGACAACCCGCCGGTCTTCATGGCCGCCCCGGATCTCACCGGCCTCAGGTCGCTGCCGCTCCTGACCAGTTGACACAGCCCCAGCCGACCCAGCGGTAGCCGCTGACAGGCAGGACCTGGCGCCGGGGCAGCCACATCGAGAATGCGGCCGCCCCGGCGCACCCCTCCGAACGATCAGACTGCCCAGGGAACCCAAGGGCACTGCCGACAAACACCGATCCCCGGCAGGTCAGCGCACTCCGTGCGCACCCCGGCCATGCACCGTCCCGTCCACGACCACAAGCCGGGCATACGCGCCGCCAGCGCTTGGCCTCAGTGCTCGGCCTCAGCAGCCGACGCCGGCGCTCAGCGCTCGGACCCTCCACGCTCGGAGCCGCCGCGCTCGGCACTCCCCCGCTCGGCCGCGCGCAGTCGCTCACTGACCTCGCCGAGGCTCTCGCCCAGCATCACCAGTTGCTCCCGGCTCAGTACGTCGATCAGCACCTCGCGCACGGTGGCGACATGCCCCGGCGCAGCCGCTCGCAGGACCCTCCAGCCCTCCTCGGTCAGCTCGGCGAAGACCCCGCGCACATCACTGTCACAGGAGCGACGGCGGACCATCCCGGCCTTCTCCATCTGGGTGACCTGGTAGGTCAGACCGCTCTTGGAGGTGACCAGCCGGTCGGCGAGGTCGGTCATCCGCAGTGAGCCGTCGGGGGCCGCGGAGAGCTGCACCAGGATCTCGTACTGGGTGTGGGAGAGCCCGGCGTTCTCCTTGAGCTGCTGCTCCAGGCGCCGTTCGATGAGATTGCTGGCGACGACGAAGCCCCGCCAGGCGGCCATCTCCTGCTCGTCAAGCCAACGGGGTTCGTCCATGACCCCCATCCTACCCTGTTGTTCAAATTCGAACGAAGGTGTACCGTCGGTTCAAATTTGAACTATCAAGTTGGGAGTCGAAGCAGCCCATGAGCACCACCACCCCGGCGCGCATGCCCGCCCTCTATCTCTCGCACGGCGCGCCCCCGCTGGCCGACGATCCGATCTGGCCCGGCGAGCTGGCCGCCTGGTCGGCCGGGCTGCCCCGGCCCAGAGCGATCCTGATGATCTCCGCACACTGGGAGGAGGCCCCGCTCGCCCTCGGCGCGACCACCACCGTGCCGCTGGTCTACGACTTCTGGGGATTCCCCCAGCACTACTACCGGGTCCAGTACGCCGCGCCTGGCGCACCGGAACTCGCCGAGAGCGTGCGCAAGCTGCTGCGCGCCCCTGGCACCCCGGTCCAGGACATCCCCGACCGGGGTCTGGACCACGGTGCCTACGTACCGCTGGTGGAGATGTTCCCGGACGCCGACATCCCGGTACTCCAGGTCTCGATGCCGACCCTCGACCCGCAGCGGCTGCTGGAGCTCGGCCATCGACTGGCCCCGCTGCGCGACCAGGGCGTACTGATCGTCGGCAGCGGCTTCTTCACCCACAACCTGCGGGCGATCAGCCCCGACGGCCGAGTGCCCTCCGTGATGGCGGAGTTCGACGACTGGGGCCACCGTGTCCTGGCCGCCCAGGACCTCGACGCGCTGCTCGACTTCGAACGCAAAGCCCCTGCCGCGAAGTTGGCCCACCCGCGGACCGAGCACTTCGCGCCGCTCTTCGTCACCCTCGGCGCGGCCGAAGGTGACCTGGCCTCGCAGCGCAGCGTCATTGACGGCTTCTGGATGGGCCTGGCCAAGCGCTCGATCCAGTTCGGCTGACCCGGCCGCCCCGGCTGACCCGGCCGCCCCACCGGTCCACCGACCCACCGGTCCACCGACCCACCGCTCCCGCAGTCCGCCTCCGTGCCACCACCTTGACCCTGACACTGGCGGCAGGGTTGCACGCTCTCCCCCATGGACAGCATCGACAGCACCTCGCTGCACGGAAAGGTCGTCGTGGTCACGGGCGCGGGGACCGGTATCGGCCGCGCGACCGCGCACGAGTTCGCCGCGCTCGGCGCCCAGGTGGTGGCCGTGGGACGCCGCCCCGAGCCGCTCGCCGAGACGGCCGCCGCCGGGGGCTCCCGCATCACTCCCCTGCCGGCCGACGTCACCGCCCCCGGCGCACCCGACCAGGTCGTCGACGCCGTGCTGGCCCGGCACGGGCGCCTGGACATCCTGGTGAACAACGCCGGGATCGTCCGCAGCGCACCGCTCGGCGCCATCTCACAGGCCACGCTCGAACCGCAGTTGGCCACCAATCTCATCGCCCCGATCCTGCTCACCCAGGCCGCCCTGCCGGCGCTGACCACCGCCCGCGGCGTGGTCGTCAACATCACCACCTCGGTCGGCCAGCGCGCCTGGCCCGCCGGCGGCGCGGTGTACGCGGCCACCAAGTCCGCGCTCGAACTCCTCACCCGCAGCTGGGCGGTCGAGCTCGCCCCGCGTGGCATCCGGGTGGTGGCCGTCGCCCCGGGCGCGATCGAGACACCGATCGGTGAGCACTCGGGTCACACGCCCGAGCAGTCCGAGCGGATCCGCGACTGGCAGATCGCCCACACCCCGCTCGGCCGACTCGGCCGGCCCGAGGAGGTGGCCTGGGCGATCACCCGGCTGGCCTGCCCGCAGAGCTCCTTCGTCACCGGCGTAGTCTTCCCGGTGGACGGCGGCGCGGTCGTCGCATGAGACCGGCGGGTGTGCGGGGCCGAGGGTGTGGGGCGAGGGTGCGGATCGGTGAACTGGCCACGGCCGCAGGCGTATCGGTCCGTGCCCTGCGGCACTACGAGCAGTCCGGCCTGATCCACTCCGAGCGCACGGACAACGGCTACCGCCGGTACGGCGACCAGGCCGTCAACCGGGTGCGCAACATCCGCCACCTGCTCGACGCCGGGTTGACCCTCGACGACGTCCGGGTCTTCCTGTCCTGCCTGGACGGCGACCTGACCACCACCACCCCCTCCGGCAGGGGCCTGCAGGTGGCGCTGGACAGGCTCGCCGTGCTGGAACGGCGCATCGCCGCGCAGTGCGAGATTCGCGACCGGCTCGTGTCGGCACTGCGCTCGGCCGGGGTGGCGATCGGCGAAACGGTCCTCAACTGAACCACCGGGCCGCACCCGTGGCCAGGGGGGTGCGTGGAGCGGCCCGGCCGGGCAGAGTGGCGTCATGCACACTCCACTCACCGTGATGGACTTCCTCGACCGGGCCGAGCTGGTCTACGGGGACCGTGTCGGCCTGATCGACGAGCCGGTTCAACCCGCTTCCTCCTTAGGAGAGGTGACGTACCGACGGCTGGCCGAGCTGGCCCGTGCGCAGGCCGCCGGCCTGGACCGGCTCGGGGTCGGGCCCGGCGAGCGGGTCGCCGTCGTCTCCCACAACTCGGCCCGCCTGATGACCTCGCTCTACGGGGTGAGCGGCCACGGCCGGATCCTGGTGCCGGTCAACTTCCGGCTGAAGGCCGAGGAGGTGGCGTACATCGTCGAACAGAGCGGCGCTTCCGTCCTGTTGGTGGATCCGGAGCTGGACCAGGCGCTCGCCGGGATCGCGGTCAAGCACCGGTTCGTCCTCGGTGCCGAGAGCGACGAGGTGCTGTACGACTTCGCCGGCGAACCGGTCCGGCACCCGGTCTCCGAGTCGCAGACCGCGACCGTCAACTACACCAGCGGAACCACCGCCCGCCCCAAGGGAGTCCAGCTCACCCACCGCAGCCTCTGGCTCAACGCGGTACTGATGGCACTGCACTTCGGGGCGAGCGACCGGGACGTCTATCTGCACACGCTGCCGCTGTTCCACGTCAACGGCTGGGGCATGCCGTTCGGGCTGACCGGGCTCGGCGCGCAGCACGTCATCCTGCGCAAGGTGGACGGCACCGAGATCCTGCGCCGGGTCGAGCGGCACGGGGTGACCCTCCTGAGCGGCGCGCCCGCCGTCGCGGCGATGATCCTGGAGGCCGCCGCCGACTGGGACGGGCCGATCCCCGGCCGGGGCCGGGTCCGTATGGTCATCGCCGGCGCGCCGCCGCCCACCGCGATGGTGCAGCGCTTCGAGGACGAGCTGGGCTGGGAGTTCATGCAGCTCTACGGCCTGACCGAGACCTCCCCCCTGGTCACGGTCAACCGCGGCCGGGCCGAGTGGGACCACCTCCCCTCCGCCGAGCGGGCGGAGAGGCTGGCTCGGTCCGGTGCGCCCGCGCTGGGCACCCGGCTGCGGGTGGACGGGCAGGGCGAGGTGCTCGTCCGCTCCAACACCGTGCTGGAGGGCTACTGGCAGCAGCCACAGGAGACGGAGGCGGCACTCAAGGACGGCTGGTTCCACACCGGTGACGGCGGCGCTCTCACCGACGGCTACCTCATCATCGCCGACCGGAAGAAGGACGTCATCATCTCCGGCGGCGAGAACGTCTCCTCGATCGAGGTGGAGGACTGCCTGTACCGGCACCCGGCGGTCCTGGAGGCCGCGGTGATCGGTGTGCCGGACGCGAGGTGGGGCGAGACGGTCAAGGCACTGGTCGTGCTCAGGGACGGCCACAGCGCCGACGAGGCCGAGCTGATCGCGCACTGCAAGCAGCGGCTGGCGGGCTACAAGTCGCCGACCTCGGTGGAGTTCCGCGACGCCCTGCCCAGGACCGCGACCGGGAAGCTGCAGAAGTTCCGGCTGCGCTCGCCGTACTGGGAGGGGCACGAGCGGCAGGTCAACTGACCGCCGCGGAGCACGCGGCAGCCGGCCGGGGCCCGGTCGCGGGCACCCGGCCCGGCTCCCCGTCCGGCCGACCCGTGGTGTCCGCGATGCCGCGGGCGGTGCGGCCGGTGTGACCGGTGCGGCCGGTGCGGCACCCCGCCGTTGGAATCGATTGGCACCATGGAAGGAAGGCACACCGATGGCAGACCTGACCGCGCTGCTGGACGACCTGCGGGCCGAGAGCGCCGAACTGGACGGCCTGGTGGCCGGGCTGGACCGCGCCGGCCTCGCCACCCCGACCCCGGCCGCCGGGTGGACCATCGCCCACCAGCTCTCCCATCTGGCCTGGACGGACCGCTGGTCGCTGCTGGCGGTCCGCGACGCGGAGGGCTTCCGGGCCGCCGTCGAGCGGGAGTTCACCTCCGGCGCGGAACCGATCGAGGCGGGCGCGGCGGAGGGCGTGGGCGAGGAGCCCGCCGCGCTGCTGGGCCGCTGGCGCGCGGGCCGGGCGGAGTTGACCTCGGCCCTGCGCGAGGCCGAGGCCGCAGGGCTGAGGCTGCCGTGGTTCGGGCCGCCGATGAAGCCGGCCACCATGGCCACCGCCCGGCTGATGGAGACCTGGGCCCACGGGCAGGACGTCGCGGACGCCCTCGCCGTGGAGCGCGAACCGACCGGCCGGCTGCGGCAGGTGGCCCACCTGGGCGTACGGACCATGGGGTTCGCGTTCGCGCTGCACGGACTTCCGGTACCGCCGCCACAGCTGCCGGTCCGGGTCGAACTCACCGCGCCCACCGGCGAGCTGTGGGCCTGGGGACCCGAGGACGCGGCGGACCGGGTGAGCGGTCCCGCGCTGGACTTCTGCCTGCTGGTGACCCAGCGGCGGCACCGGGACGACCTGGCGCTGCGCGCCGAGGGTGCGACGGCCTCCGCCTGGCTGCCGATCGCCCAGGCCTTCGCGGGTCTCCCCGGAGGAGGGCGGCTTCCGGGGGAGACGGGGTGACCGCAAGCTCCCCGGGGTGAGCGGTTCACCGCCTCGGGCTCGATCCCGGTCGTCCTGACCGGGTGACGGGGCGACGGCACCGGCTGGGACGCCTGCTGCGCCACCGCCTCTCCGGTCTGCCGGTCAGCGACCTCACCGGCCCGCCCGCCCGACCTCACCCGCGGTCCGGATCATCGGGCATGCGAGAGTGACCGGATGAAGACCATCGGCCTGCTCGGCGGAATGAGCTGGGAATCCACGGCGGAGTACTACCGCCTGCTCAACGAACTGACCAGGGAGCGCCTGGGCGGCCTGCACTCGGCCCGGTGCGTGCTCTACTCGGTCGACTTCGCGGAGATCGAGCGCCTCCAGGTCGAAGGACGCTGGGAGGAGGCGGGTGCCGTGCTCGCCTCCGCCGCCGGGTCCCTCGAGGCGGCGGGCGCGGACCTGCTGCTCATCTGCACCAACACCATGCACAAGGTCGCCGACCAGGTCGCGGCGGCCGTCGGGATCCCGCTGCTCCACCTCGCCGACACCACGGCGGCGGCCGTCCGGGCGGCCGGTCTGCGCCGGGTCGGCCTGCTGGGCACGGCGTTCACGATGGAACAGGACTTCTACCGCGACCGCCTGGCCGCCCACGGCCTCGACGTCCTCGTTCCCACCCCCGAGAGCCGCGCCGTCGTCCACCGTGTCATCTACGAGGAACTGTGCCAGGGCATCGTCCGGGCCCAGTCGCGCCTGGCCTATCAGGAAGTCATCGCCGAACTGGCCGCCGCCGGCGCGGAAGGAGTCATCCTCGGCTGCACCGAGATCGAGCTGCTCATCGCCCCCGAGCACAGCACCCTCCCGGTCTTCGCCACCACCCGTCTGCACGCCGAGGCGGCGGTGAGCGCCGCCCTCAAGTAGGGGCCGTCCTGGGGCGTGCCCTCTCCTCCGCTGCCTCACACGCCGATCCGCAGGGCGGTCAGACGGGTGGCGACCAGGTTGGTGGCACCGTGGTCGCGCTCGACGAGGCCGTGGACGAGGAGACCGGCCCGGTCCAGGGCGGTACGGCGGTCGGGTTCCCAGACCGGACGGCTGCAGACGACGTTGATCAGACCGGTCTCGTCCTCCAGGCTGAGGAAGAGGACACCGCCGGCCGTGGGCGGACGTTGGCGGTGCGTCACCAGTCCGCCGACCAGGACGGAGGTACCGGGCTCGACCCCGGGGAGGGCCGACGCCGGGAGGACACCACCCCGGTCGAGGGCCGGACGCAGGTGCTGCATCGGGTGGCTGGTGGCGGAGGTGCCGGTGGCCCAAAGGTCCGCGATGGTCTCCTCGACCGGGGTCATGGCGGGCAGCGGCGGAGCGTCCACACCGGGAGCGGTACCCGGCAGGCTGTCCGGGGAGAGCGTCGCGTACACCCCGGCGGACCACAGCGCCTGGCGCCTGGTCAGTCCGAAGCAGCCGAAGGCCCCGGCCGTGGCCAGTGCCTCCAGGACGGGTGCGGGCAGGGCGGTGCGGCGGGCGAAGTCCTCCAGGTCCGTGTAGGGCTGTCCGGCGGCGACCACCTCGGCCTGGGGGGTGCCGAGCCCCCGGACGGTGGTCAGGCCGAGCCTGATGGCGGGCTGGCCGACGGCGGGCTGACGGACGGCGGCCCGCCCGGCCCGGTCGCGGACGGGCTGCTCCGGGGCGGGCTCTGGGGCGGGCTCCAGGCTGGGACCGGGAGAGCTGGCGTTGACGTCCACACCGCGGACCTGGACGCCGTGCCGCCGGACGTCGGCGACCAGGCTCAACGGCGAGTAGAAGCCCATGGGCTGGTTGGCCAGCAGGGCACAGGTGAAGGCGGCCGGGTAGTGGTACTTGAGCCAGGCGCTGGCGTACACCAGGTAGGCGAAGCTGATCGCGTGGCTCTCCGGGAAGCCGTAGTTGGAGAACGCCTCGATCTTGGTGTAGACGTCTTCGGCGATGACGGCGGGGATGCCGCGCTCGGCCATGCCGTCCAGCAGGCGCTGCCGCAGTTCGGCGACCCGCTGGTGGGAGCGTTTGGCGCCCATCGCCTGCCGCAGCCGGTCGGCCTCGGCCGGGCTGAACCCGGCGCAGTCGATGGCCAGTTGCATCATCTGCTCCTGGAACAGCGGTACCCCGAGGGTCTTGCTCAGGGCGTTCTCCATCAACGGGTGCGGGCAGCGGGCCGGTTCGGCCCCGGCGCGGCGGCGCAGATAGGGGTGGACGGAGCCGCCCTGGATCGGTCCGGGCCGGATCAGTGCGACCTCGACCACCAGGTCGTAGAACTCGCGCGGCTCCAGCCTCGGCAGGGTGGCCATCTGGGCACGTGACTCGACCTGGAAGACGCCGACCGTGTCGGCCCGGCAGAGCATCTCGTACACCGCCGCGTCGTCGTCCGGGATGCTCGCCAGGTCGAGCCGGCGGCCGTAGTGGGCGGCGATCAGGTCGCAGGCGTCGTGCAGGGCGGAGAGCATGCCGAGGCCGAGCAGGTCGATCTTGACCAGTCCGGCTCCGGCGGTGGAGTCCTTGTCCCACTGCAGCACCGAACGCCCCGGCATCCGGGCCCACTCGGTGGGGCAGATCTCGCCGACCGGTTCCCGGGTGAGCACCATGCCTCCCGAGTGGATGCCCAGATGCCTCGGCAGCCCGTGGAGCCGGCGGCCGAGGTCGAGCACATCGGCGGGGATCACCGCGTCCGCCCCCGGCGGACTGCGGAAGTCGGCCTGCCGGGTGAAGGCCTCGATCTGCCCCGGCGGGTAGCCGAGCACCCGGGCCGCGTCGCGCAGCGCCAGCCGGGGCCGGTAGGTGACGACGTTGGCGACCTGGGCGGCGTGCTCACGTCCGTAGCGGCGGTAGACGTACTGGATGACCTCCTCACGGCGGCGGTTCTCGATGTCGAGGTCGATGTCGGGCGGCCCGTCGCGTTCGACGCTGAGGAAGCGCTCGAAGAGCAGCCGGTAGCGGACCGGGTCCACGGCGGTGATGCCGAGGGCGTAGCAGACGGCGGAGTTGGCGGCGGAGCCCCGGCCCTGGCACCAGATGTCCTGCTCCCGGCAGAAGTCCACGATGTCGTGGACGATGAGGAAGTACCCGGCCAGGTCCAGCTGTTCGATGACGTCGAGCTCACGGGCGAGCTGGCGCCGCGCGGGTGCGTTGTCCGCGCCGAACCGGACCGGACCGGCCTCGGCGACCAGGGCGCGCAGATGGCTGATCTCGCTCTGCCCCTCGGGCACCGGGAAGCCCGGGAGCCGGGGGGCCAGTCCGCCGAAGTCGAAGGCGCAGGCGCGGCCCAGTTCCACGGTGGCCTGCTGGACACCGGGGTAGCGGGCCAGCCGGGCGGCCATCTCCCGGCCGGAGCGCAGATGGGCCGTGCCCGCGGCCAGCGTCCAGCCGGCCGCCTGCTCGACGGTCCGGCGTTCGTGCAGCGCGGCGAGCCCCTGGGCCAGCCTGGCTTCGGCCGGGGTGGCGTGGTGCACGTTGTTGGAGGCGACGACGGTCAGGCCGAGCCCGGCCGCGAGCGCGGCCAGCCGGGCGTTGCGCAGATCGTCACCGGGCAGGCGCTGGTCGACCAGTTCGACATGGACGTTCTCCCGGCCGAACGCCTCGACGAGCCGGAGGAGTTCACGTGTCGCCGCCTCCGGACCACCGGAGGCCAGGGCGGCCGGTACCCGCCCCCTGCGGCAACCGGTGAGCACCGCCCACTGGCCCTGGTGGGCGGCGGCGAGCCGGTCGAAGTCGTACGCCGGGCGGTTCTTGGCGCCGCCCGCGAGCTGGGCGGCACTGATCTCGGCGGACAGGCGGCGGTAGCCCGCCGGACCGCGGGCCAGCACCAGCAGGTGCTCGTCCCGGCTCAGGCCGAGCTCGGCGCCGAAGACCGTCCGTACTCCCAGCTCCCTTGCCGCGTCGGCGAACCGGACCACCCCGTACAGGCCGTCGTGATCGGTGAGCCCGACGGTCTCGATGCCGAGCCGGGCGGCCTCCCCGGCCAGCACCTCGGGGTCGCTGGCGCCGTCGAGGAAGCTGAACGCCGAGTGGGTGTGCAGCTCCGCCCACGGAACGGCCGCCCCCGACGGGGCCGGGAACGGGGTCAGGGCCGGAGCCGGAGTCAGGGCCGGAGCCGGGTCCGGGGCGTGCGGGGACGGACGGTGGCGGCGCAGCGGTACGACCTCGCCGCCCGACCGCTCGGGCTCGGCCCCGGGCCCGGCTCCGGTTCCGGGCTCGCCCGGTCGGCCGGTCATGCGGCGGTGCAACTCGCTCCAGGGGAGCGAGGGGTGGCTGGTGAATCCCATCGCGGGTAGTGCTCCGTCGGGGTGGTGCGGATGGTGCCGGTGGCGCGGGTCCGGCCCTGTCGAGCCCCCTTCGTTCCGTCCGCCCGTGCGCGGTCGCGGGCTGCGCCGGTGCCGGCGGGTAGGTGGGTACCGGCAGGTGCGCCGGCTCCGGTCGTAGGCGGTGCCGGTAGCAGGCGGTACCGGTCATAAGAGCAGTGCCGGCCATGGACGGCATCAGTCATAGGCGGCCTCCACGGACCAGTGGCCGTTCTCGACGGTGAGCATCAGGGCCCGGTCGCCGGCCACCGTGATCTGGAAGCGGGCCCGGCGGCGGCGCCTGGCCGGGTCCCACCAGTACTCGACGGCGGGCCAGGGCCCGGTCCAGCCGGTGACCTCCAGCAGGCTGCCGCCCAGGGCGAGCCGGGCCGGCGGGGCGGACACCTCGGCCCGCCCGCTGACGGTGACGGGTCGGCCGTCCGGGTCCAGGACGGTGACCGGTACCGGGCTGCGGGGCACCACACTGGGCGCCGGGTCCTGCAACCGGCCCGGCCAGGGAGCGGGTGCGGGCGCCTCGTACGCCTCTCCCCAGGGGACGCGCGCCAGTTGCTCGGCCGGGCCGCGGCCGCCGGCGGGCTCGGCCCGGCGCAGTCCGGCATGCCCGAGCACCGCCTGTACCCGGGCGACGGCGCGTTCGATCCGGTCCTCGGCCACGGCCTGTCCCCAGAGCGCCAGCTGCCGCCCCTGATCAGGGACCAGGCCGTCGGGGACCAGGCGCAGCACGGTGAAGCCGGCGCCGGCGGCGGGATCGCCGAAGTCCGCGGGGCCGGCGGGGGCGGCGGAGGGGGCCGCCGCGAAGGTGCCCGCTGTCTGCCAGGCCTGGAGCTGCCAGCGGACTCGTTCCGCGAGTGCGAAGGGGCCGAGCCTGCCCTCGTGCCGCCAGAGGCGGGCGGCGGTCCGGCCGTCGGCGCAGGTCACCTCGACGGAGAAGCGCCGGCAGGCCAGCCCGGCCGCGGCCAGCCGGGCGTGCAGCTGTTCGGCGAGTGCACGGGCGACGAAGATCAGTGGTTCGGCGAGCAGCTCCGGCGGGTCGAAGCGGTGTTCCACCGCGAGGTCGAGGCCTTCGGGGCGGGGTACCAGCGGACGGGACTGCAGTCCCCGGGCGCGGCGGTGCGCGGCCGTCCCGGTCGGACCGAAGCGGTCGGCGACCGCCCGTCCGGAGAGCGCGGCGAAGTCGCCGACGGTCTGCACCCCGAGCCGGACCAGCAGTTCGGCCAACGGCTCGTCCCCGAGCGCGGCCACGGGGTACGGGGCGAGGAACTCCCCCGTCCTGCCGTCCGGTACGAGTACCCCCGCACGGGCCGCCAGCACTGCCGCGAACAGCCCGTCGGCCACCCCGACCCGGCAGCGCGGCGGCACCCTCGCTGCGTCCGGCGAGTCCGGTACGTCCGGCGAGTCCGGCGAGTCCGGCGGGGTCACCGAGGCGCTCCGGGCCGCCGAAGCCTCCGAAGCCTGCGTGGTCTCCGTGGTCGCCGAAGCCCTCGGAGTCCGAGGGGCCAGCGGGTCCACTCCGGGGTGGTCGGCGGCAAAGTCGCGGCCGGCCTCCCCGGGGGCGGTCCGCTCACGGTGCGGCGGCGTGACCGCACCGGCGGCCCGCCCCTCCTCCGACGGTCCGTCACCTCCGTACAGCGGCAGTACCCGTGCCCCCGTGTCCGCAGCCCCCGCCCCGCCACCGGGTGTCTCCTCCCCACCCGGCAGCCGCGCCCCCGGCGGCGGCGCGTCAGCCGGAGCTTCGGGAGCGGGCCGGGACATGCCCCGGGCCAGGGCCTCGGTGACTGCCGCGTGCACCTGGGCGGCCAGTGCCTCCTCACCGCCGAAGTAGCGGCCGGGTCCCTTGACCGGGATCGCGGACATGCCCGGGCGCAGCACCTCCACCCGGGGCGTGAACGCCTCCACCGCGGCGACCGCCGGTTCGAACAGCCGGGTCTCGGCCTCCGGGTCGCGGTCGCGGAGTTCCAGCGCCGGGCAGAGCCGCTGGGCCAGCCGCAGCCGCTGCCCACGGCGTACACCCGCGGCGCGGGCCGCCTCCGAACAGGCCAGCACCCGTCCCGCCTCCAGCACCGCCACCGCCCGGTCCGTACCGGCGGCCTCCGGTGCCGTGGCCACGACCGGCCAGTCCGGGCACCACACCACCAGCACCCGAGGAACGCCCGCACCCACGCCCATGCCCGGGTCGGCCGCCGCCTCCCCGTCCGCACTCGGGCCGCCCCGCTCCGCCGTCACCTTCGTCGCCGCCATCTCACACCGCCGCACCACTCGCGCCATCGCCCGACCGCTGCTCACACCACCGCCAGCCCGAGACCGCCGGCCGCGGGCTCCGCCTCAGCAGGCCCGGCGGTCCCGGGAAGCCCAGCGGATCCGGGAAGGCCGACGACTCCGGGAAGGCCGACGGCTCCGGGAGACCGAGCAGGCACCGCGTCGGCCGACTCAGCGGGTTCGACCACCCGCGCCGCCCCGTGTTCGTCCGGCAGCCACAGGCGCGCGGTACGGGCCCGGGCTCCGGCCCCGCGGCCCTCCGCCGTGACCTCGGTCTGCCGTCCCACCAGCTGGCCGTACCCGTCACCGAGGCCGAACCAGCGGGCGGACTTCACGGCCAGCCGCAGTCCGGCGCCCGGCCAGGGGCCGGCGACCAGCAGCGCGCAGCCGCCGCGCCGCAGCACGGCGGTGAGCCTGGCCGCCAGCTGGGCGGACACCGGCCCCTCGGGGCGCAGCAGGATCAGCCCGACCGCTCCGGCCAGGGCCGCGACGACCTCCGGCCAGTGCTGTCCGGGGTCGTCCACGAGCAGCAGCCGCCGCAGGTCGAATCCGTATCCGGCGGCGGCCGCCAGCCCGAGGTCGGGCAGCCCCACGGCCGCCGACCAGGCGCCCTCGACCGCCGCCGCACCGGCCGCCAGGGCCAGTAGCAGACCGGTGTCACCCAGGACCGACACCACCGCACCACGCCGCAGTCCGCCCCCGGGCAGCAGCGGTGCCAGCGCCGGGAGGACGGGCAGCAGGTCTTCTCCGGTCGGCGTGAGGGCGGCCGGCCGGATCAGCGTGGAATCGAAAGTGGGCACACTTCAGGATCGAACATATGTTCAGTGATATTCAAGTCCAACTATCTGATAGAGCAGCAGAAACGTCCTGACCTGCACATATGTGAAACCCTGAGATCATTCGGTCACACTCCGCATTCGGGGGCAAAATCGAACACCCGCATCCGCCGACACCGCACCGACAGCCCGCCCCCACTCCGGCCCGCGCCACCCCGGCCCGCGCCACCCCGGCCCGCGCCAGCCCATCCAGCCCGGCCCGCCACGCGGCCCGGCAGCCGCCGGCGCCGTTTTTCACTGGCGGGGCGGACGGGCGACAGCCCAGGATGAGCCCATGACCGAACAGCAGACCCGACTGACCCACATCACCGCTCCCGAAGGCGTCGCCCCCGGAAACGGATACAGCCATGTCGTCCTGGGAACCGGCCGCCTGGTCGCCGTCTCCGGGCAGGTCGCCCTCGACGCGGACGGCAAGGTGGTCGGCGAGGGCGACCCCGAGGCTCAGGCGCAGCAGGTCTTCGAGAACCTGGAGCGCTGCCTGGCCGCCGCCGGCGCCACTTTCGCGGACGTCGCCAAGTTCACCTACTACATCACCGACGTCGCCTACCTGCCGGCCATCCGGACGGTGCGCGACCGGTTCATCGACACCGAGCGCCCGCCGGCCTCCTCGGCGGTCCAGGTGGCCGCGCTCTTCCGGCCCGAACTACTGCTGGAGATCGAGCTGTTCGCGGTGGTCGGGCCCACCGACCGGTGAGCGCCGGCCAAGCGTCGTCCGCCCCGGCGGGCGCCGACCAAGCGTCGTCCGCCCCGGTGAGCGCCGGCCAAGCGTCGTCCGCCCCGACGGGCGTCAGCCCAGCGCCCATCGCCCCGGCGGGCGTCAGCCCAGCGCCCGGTCGAGGTTGAACGCGGCGCTGATCAGCGAGAGATGGGTGAACGCCTGGGGGAAGTTGCCCAGTTGCTCGCCGGTCGGGCCGATCTCCTCGGCGAAGAGGCCGAGGTGGTTGGCGTAGGTGAGCATCTTCTCGAAGGCCAGCCGGGCCTCCTCCAGGCGCCCGGCGCGGGCCAGGGCCTCGACGTACCAGAAGGAGCAGATCGAGAAGGTGCCCTCGGTGCCGCGCAGGCCGTCGGGACTGGACTGCGGGTCGTAGCGGTAGACCAGCGAGTCGGACACCAGGTCGGCGGTGAGCGCGTCCAGGGTGGAGAGCCACTTGGGGTCGGTGGGCGAGACGAACTTGGCCATCGGCATCATCAGCAGGGCGGCGTCGAGCACGTCGCCGTCCAGGCTCTGGACGAACGCTCCCCGCTCGGCCGACCAGCCGCGCCGCATGATCTGCCGGTAGATCGCGTCGCGGCTCCGCCGCCAGCGCGGGAAGTTGGCGGGCAGGCCGCGCCGGTTCGCCATCCGGATGGCCCGTTCGATCGCCACCCAGCACATCAGCCGCGAGTACAGGAAGTTCCTCCGGCCGCCCCGGCTCTCCCAGACGCCTTCGTCGGGCTGGTCCCAGTGGCTGCACAGCCAGTCCACCACTCCGCCGACCTCGTCCCACCGGTCGCTGCCGATCGGCTGCCCCCACTTGTCGTACAGGTAGACGGAGTCGATCAGCGCACCGTAGATGTCCAGCTGCAGCTGGCCGGTGGCGGCGTTGCCGACCCGCACCGGGGCCGAGCCCAGGTAGCCCTCCAGGTGGGAGAGCTCGTACTCGGGCAGCTCGCGCCGCCCGTCGATGCCGTACATGATCTGCAGCGGGCCGGTGGCGTCGATGTCCCCCAGCGAGTCCAGTTGCACGGCCCGCTCGTCCAGGAAGGCCATGAACGCCTCGGCCTCCGAGGTGAAGCCCAGCCGGAGCATGGCGTAGACGCAGAAGGCGGCGTCACGGACCCAGACGTACCGGTAGTCCCAGTTGCGCTCGCCGCCGATCTGCTCGGGCAGGCTGGTGGTCGGCGCGGCCACGATGGCGCCGGTGGGCGCGTAGGTGAGCAGCTTCAGCACCAGTGCGGAGCGGTGCACCGTCTCGCGCCAGCGGCCGTGGTAGCGCGAACCGGCCAGCCAGCGGCGCCAGAACCTGACCGTGGCCCCGAACTGGTCCTCCGCCTCGGCCCGGGGGCAGGCCCTGGGGCTGACCTCGTCGCCGATCTGGTCGAGGGCGAACACCACGGACTCGCCCTCCAGGAGCTTGAAGTGCGAGAAGACGTCCCTGCCGTCGCACTCCAGCGTCGTGGTGGCGCTCAGTGCCAGCGACAGCGACTGCGATTCGAAGGTCGCCTCGTGGCCCTGCAGCCGCACGGTGTGCGGTTCGGCCCCGTAACCGAAGCGGGGGGCCACCTTGGCCCGGAACGGCAGGGTGCCCCGTACGCAGATCACCCGCCGGATCAGCCGGTGCCTGGCCGCCTCGCGGGACTCGTCGACGACCGGCATGAAGTCCTGGATCTCCGCCACCCCGTCGGCGGCGAAGAACCGCGTGATCAGTACGTTGGTGTCGGGGAAGTAGAACTGCCGGGTACGGGTCGGCACGTCGGCGGCCAGTTCGAACGATCCGCCCCGCTCCGCGTCGAGGATGGAGCCGAAGACACTGGGCGCGTCGAAGCGCGGGCAGCAGTACCAGTCGATGGTGCCGTTGGTACCCACCAGTGCGGCGGTGCGGAGGTCGCCGATCAGGCCGTGTTCGGAGATCGGCAGATAGCGCGAGCCGTCCACTCCCCCAAGACCAGCGATGTCGAATGCCATACCGGCCTCCCTACCGCCGCCGCACGGGCACCGAGAAACCTCGCATTTCATGGTAAACCGCCCCGGAAGCGGACACCCGGTGGCAGTATCCGGGGCCGCCCGGGCAGGTCCCGACCCGCCCGGGCGCGCTCCCTCCCGCGCATCGGCGATCCGCCCCGACCACTCGCACCGACGGCGCGTCAGACCGTAGAGTCTGGGCGACCGTTCAGCAGCGACACGTCGCCACAGCGCGGCCGTGAGGGATCCCGATGAAGCGTCACGTGTGGTTGGACCGGATACACCGGCTGGATCCGGAGACCGACTTCGCCGAGATCTACCGGATCAGCAGCCAGTACGAGTTCCCCTGGGACACCAACCAGTCGCTCGGCTTCGCCCTCTACCGCACCTACGCCGTGCCGAGCATCGGCCGCCTGCTGGCCGGGACCGGCGAGTTCACCGGGCGGACCCAGAAGCGGTACGACGACACGGTGCTGATCCTGGACGCGGTGGTCGAGCACGGCTTCGACTCCGCGCAGGGCCGCGAGGCGATCCGCCGGATGAACCGGATGCACCGGCGCTACGACATCTCCGACGAGGACTACCGCTACGTGCTTGCCACCTTCGTCGTGATGCCCAAGCGCTGGCTGGACGAGTACGGCTGGCGGCCGTACTCCCCGCACGAGGTGCGGGCGGCCGTCAACTACTACCGCCAACTCGGCCGCCACATGGGGCTCAAGGACATCCCGGAGACCTACCAGGAGTTCGAGCGGCTGCTGGACGACTACGAGCGGGCCAACTTCGCCTTCGACCAGGGCGGCCGGGACGTCTCCGACGCGACCCTCGCCCTGACCGCGAGCTGGTACCCGAAGATGCTCGGCGGGGCGGTGCGCGCCGCGTCGGTCTGCCTGCTGGACGACCCGCTGCGCGAGGCGTTCGGCTACCCCCGCCCGTCCGCGCCGCTGCGCCGGGCGGTCCGGGCCGCGCTGCGGCTGCGCGGTCGGGTGGTGCGGATGCTGCCGCCGCGCCGCAAGCCGGCTCCGGCCCGCGAGAGCAGTCAGGTCAGGGGCTATCCGAACGGCTACCGGCTGAGCGAGCTCGGCACCTTCGAGGAGGGCGGCGGCTGCCCGTTCACGGCGGCGGATCCCGCTTCCGCGGATCGCACCGGCGCCGGACATGTCAGTCCCCGGTAGTCCCGATCTCGATCCTTGAACCTTCGGTCGTCGCCGATGATTCCGGTTCCGGGCGGACTTGCCGGGGGCTTAGCCAGATCCTGGATCATTGTCACAGAGGCCGATGAACGTCTTCATCTTCCAGCGTGGCTCTGTCCGGTTTTCCGGTGTAATGACCAGTTTCCTCCGTATTCGGCCCAGGTCAAGACCCCGGGGTGACAATCCCGCCGAGAACTTTGCGCATCCGGCCGGACACCGTCGGCCACGGAAGATGTCTTGACGAACCGTCCCCGTTGGCCAAATCTGGTCGGGCACAGCGCGACACCCCCGCCCCGATCCACCGACGAGCCGGAGGTCCACGGTGACCGAGCAGGCGTCCTACTCCCGCGGCAGCAGCGGGAATCCACTGCCGGCCTGCACCATCGGGGAGCGCCTCGACCAGGTGGTGTCCGCCTTCCCGGAGCGG
The DNA here is from genome assembly GCF_051374625.1 of Kitasatospora sp. HPM-01-4. NCBI lineage: Bacteria > Bacillati > Actinomycetota > Actinomycetes > Kitasatosporales > Streptomycetaceae > Kitasatospora > Kitasatospora sp. HPM-01-4. The sequence goes on from NZ_JBPQGP010000005.1 coordinate 1,969,556, forward strand.
GAGGCGCTGGTGGACGTGGAGAGCGGGCGGCGCTGGACGTACCGCGAACTGGCCGAGGACGTCGACCGGCTGGCGGCGGGACTGCGGGCGCGCGGGGTGGCCGAGGGCGACCGGGTGGGCATCTGGGCGCTCAACTGCCCGGAGTGGGTGCTGGTGCAGTACGCCACCGCCCGGCTCGGCGCGATCCTGGTGAACATCAACCCGGCGTACCGCAGCGACGAGCTGGCGTACGTACTGAACCAGGCCGGGGTCAGCCTGCTGGTGGCCCAACCCGCCTACCGCGACAGCGACTACCGGGCGATGGTGGCCGAGGCGCGGGCCGGGGGGCGGTGTCCCACGCTGCGCGAGACGGTGTGGATCGGCGAGTCCGGATGGCCGCAACCGGCGGGGCCGGCCGAGGACTTCCCGGTGCTGCACTGCGACGAGCCGATCAACATCCAGTACACCTCCGGAACCACCGGCTTCCCCAAGGGCGCCACCCTCTCGCACCGCAACATCCTCAACAACGCCCACTCGGTGGGCGAGTTGCTCGGCTACACCGAGCAGGACCGGATCTGCGTGCCGGTGCCGTTCTACCACTGCTTCGGCATGGTGATCGGCAACCTGGCGGCGCTCAGCCACGGCGCCTGCGTGGTGATCCCCTCGCAGGGCTTCGACCCGGCCGCCGCACTGCGCGCCGTCGCCGCCGAGCGGGCCACCTCGCTGTACGGGGTGCCGACCATGTTCATCGCCGAACTCGGCCTGCCGGACTTCGACTCCTACGACCTCTCCTCACTGCGGACCGGCCTGATGGGCGGCTCGCCCTGCCCGGTGGAGGTGATGAAGCGGGTCCAGGCGGACATGCACATGAGCGAGGTCGCCATCGTGTACGGGATGACCGAGACCTCACCGGTCTCCACCATGACCCGGCGCGAGGACGACCTGGCGCACCGCACCGAGACGGTCGGCCGGGCGATGCCGCAGGTCGAGGTGAAGGTGGTCGACCCGGGGAACGGACGGACGGTGCCGCGCGGCGAACCGGGCGAGCTGTGCACCCGGGGGTACTCGGTGATGCTCGGCTACTGGAACGACCCCGAGCGCACGGCGGAGGCGGTCGACGCCGAGGGCTGGATGCACACCGGCGACCTGGCCGTGATGCGCGAGGACGGCTATCTGTCGGTGGTCGGACGGATCAAGGACATGATCATCCGCGGCGGGGAGAACGTGTACCCGCGCGAGATCGAGGAGTTCCTGCACACCCACCCGGCGATCGCGGACGTCCAGGTGGTCGGGGTGCCGGACGACCGGCTGGGCGAGGAGATCTTCGCCTTCGTCGTCCTGCACGACCCGGCGGACACGCTCGGCATCGAGGAGGTGGCCGCGTACTGCGCGGGACGGATCGCGCACTTCAAGACGCCGCGCCACGTGCGGGTGGTGCGGGAGTTCCCGATGACGGTGAGCGGCAAGGTCCGCAAGACCGAACTGCGCGAGCTGGCGGCCCGGGACCTCGAACGGTGAGTGCGCCGGATGCGGCCACGCGCCACATCCGCACCACCCTCCACAGGCGGTTACCAAAATGTGTTCGACCACCGCCCATAAGTTCATCTAACCTAGGCGCATGCTTATTCTTATGAGTCGGCGCCACGTGGACCTGTGCCGCGTCACGAGCATGTCCTGTCGACGCTCAAGCTGATCCCGCCTCCCCGCCCTCAGGGCACCACCCTCCCCCGGCACCGCTGCGCCCGCCCTCATCCCGGCGCGACAGTGGGCGGCTCTCCGGCGACCGCCGGACCAGCCGGGGCATCGACCTCAGCGGATGTCATCCATGACTCAGCAGTCGCACCCCGTCAACCTGCCCGTGATCGACCTGTCGCTCGCCGACGGCAGCCCCGAGGAGCGCGCCCTCCTCCGCAGCACCCTGCGTGCGGCCGCCACCGGCGTGGGCTTCTTCCAGCTCGTCGGCCACGGCATAACCCCGGCCGAGACGGCCGCCCTCACCGGCGCCATGCGGGCCTTCTTCACCCTCCCCGAGGCCGACCGGCTCGCCGTGGCCAACCTCAACTCCCCGCACTTCCGCGGCTACACCCGCACCGGCGACGAGCGCACCGGCGGCAGCCAGGACTGGCGCGACCAGCTGGACATCGGCGCCGAACTGCCCCCGCACGTCCCCGGCCCCGGCGAGCCGGCCTACTGGTGGCTGGAGGGTCCCAACCAGTGGCCCGAGGCGCTGCCGGAACTGCGCAGCGCGGCGCTGGGCTGGATCGACCGGCTGAGCGGTGTCGCCCAGCGACTGCTGCACGAACTCCTCGCCTCGATCGGCGCCCGGCCGGACTTCTACGACCACGCCTTCGCCGGGCACCCGCACCTGCGGCTCAAGCTGGTCCGCTACCCGGGCACCGCGCCCGACGGCGCCGGGCAGGGCGTCGGCTCGCACAAGGACTACGGGTTCATCACGCTGCTGCTCCAGGACGAGGTCGGCGGGCTCCAGGTGGAGCGCCCCGACGGCTCCTACCTGGATGTGCCGCCGATGCCGGGCGCCTTCGTGGTCAACCTGGGCGAGCTGCTCGAGGTCGCCACCGAGGGCTACCTCAAGGCCACCAGCCACCGGGTGGTCAGCCCGGCCGGGGCGCGCGAGCGGTTCTCGGTCCCGTTCTTCTACAACCCGCGCCTGGACGCCCACATCGAGCCGCTGGACTTCCCGGGCGCCGGGCTCGCACCGGGTACCACCCAGGACCCGGCCAACCCGCTGTACGCGGACTTCGGCTTCAACGAGCTGAAGGGGTACCTCCGCGCCCACCCCGAGGTGACCCGCCGCCACCACGCCGCGCTGGCCTCCTAGCACCTAGCCGGCGCACCCGCACCGCCGCCGGCCTTCCGACGCAGCGTCGGACCGGGTCGGCGGCGCGGGCCCTCAGGCCGACAGGTCCCCGCCGGGGGCGGGTTCGAGCCGGCCCAGCAGGAAGGGGAGCATGCCCCGTTCGAGCAGTGCGGCCCGCCAGGTCTCCCGGGCCAGCAGCAGACCGTCCGGCACCGGCTCGGCGCCGTTGCCCTGCGCCAGGGCGGCCGAACGGTGCCGGCCCGCCGTGATCAGCAGTCCGACCACGCCGACGAAGGCGCTGGCCGCCGCGACGATCGCCGCGGACCAGGCGGCCTCGACCATCGAGTCGGCCAGCCCGCGCTCGGAGTGCGCGAAGAACTCGAGCAGGTAGCCGATCAGGTAGCAGAGCACCGCGGCGGCGCCCGCCAGGACCGGGGTGAAGACCGCGAACGCGCTCATCAGGCCACCGCCGTCGCGCCGCCCGCCCCGCTCCTCCCGCGGCCGCGCGGCAAGCGTTCCGGCCAGGTCGGCCGCGGCCCGCAGTCTGGCGTACTCGTCGTACTCGTCCGCCGCGGCCGAGGCGATCTCCGCCGAGGCCGACCTGGCCAGGGCGCGCAGGCTCGCGCTGTCCAGCCCCTGGGCGCTGCGGGCGAGGGCCGCGCGGATGCCGTCGGTGGCCAGCGCCTGGGTGAGCGCACGCTCGAAGTCGGCCTGGTCCTGCTGCCGAAGCCGAGGAGGTACGTCCACAGGTGTCCTCCGATGCGTTGGACGCCGGACCGGACCGGCCGGCTGCCCGAGTCGCGGATAAAGCATTGCGGCGCACTGAATCTACAGCAGTGTAGAGGAAGCGGGTCACCGCCGAAGGGCGGGTGGCGGCCGTCCGCGGGGCGCTCATTAGGATGAGGGGCGCGCATGACGACGCACGCCGCGCGCACGGGCGGGCCCGCCGGGAGGAGACACCATGGACCGGAGCAGAGGCGACCTGGGCAGGCGGCCACGCAAGCGCGGCCAGGGGGAGCTGGAGAGCCAGGTCCTGGAGGTGCTCAGAAGCGCCCCCGAGCCGGTCACGGCGGGTTGGGTGCAGGAGCGCCTCGGTGGCGGACTGGCCTACACCACGGTGATGACCATCCTCTCCCGGCTGCTCGCCAAGCAGGCGGTCTCCCGCAGCCGCTCGGGCCGGGTCTACCTCTGGCTGGCCGCCTCGGACGCGGCGGGACTGGCCGCGATCAGGATGCGCAGGGTGCTCGACACCGAGTCCGACCGGGACGCGGTGCTGGCCAGCTTCGTCAGCGCCCTGCTCCCCGAGGACGAGCGCCGGCTGCGGGCCCTGCTGGACACCACCGCCGAGGGGCGGTCGGCGGGATCGGCGGACGGACGCCCGGCCGGGCGACGGGAGCGCTGAGCCATGGGTGTCTTCGTCTTCCTCCCGCTGGTCCTGCCGCTGACGGCGCTGCCGATCGCCCGCCTCGCCGAGCACCACCTGCACCCGCGCAACGCGGTCCGGCTGCTCACCTGGATCAGCGTGAGCATGGCCGTGTGCAGCTCGCTCTGCCTCGGCCTGCTCTTCGTGGTCGGCACGGCGCAGATCCCGGGCAACCCGCTGCCGGACAACTGGTCCGATCCCGAGGTGCGCGCGGCCGTCCCGTTCCACGAGGAGGTCGGTACGGCGGCGGTGATCGTCCTGGTCACCGTGCTGACCATGTGCTCGGTCACCCTGCGGCGGCACCTGCGGATCAGGGCCCGCGCCCAGCGCGCCCTGGAGTTCGTACCGCGCGACTCCGACCTCGCGGTGCTGCCCGACAGCGACCCGTACGCCTATGCGGTGCCAGGCGCACCCGGGCGGATCGTCGTCTCCACCGGCATGATCGACAGCCTTGAGGCCGAGGAGCGCCAGGCCCTGGTCGCGCACGAGCGCTCCCACCTGGCCAACCGCCACCACCGCTACCTGATGGCGACCCAACTGGCCAGCTGCGTCAACCCGTTCCTGCGGCCGCTGCAGAAGGCCGTCGCCTACGCCACCGAGCGCTGGGCCGACGAGGAGGCCGCGCACAGCGTCGGCAGCCGCCGGGTGACGGCCCGCGCGGTCGCCAAGGCCGCCCTGGTCTCCCGGCACATACCCGCGCCCGGATTCGCCGCCTTCGCCGCCCCCGGGCCCGTTCCGCGCCGGGTGGCCGCCCTGCTCAACCCCGAGGTACTGCCCGAGTCCTGGCCGCCCGCGCGCAGCCCGGTCGGCCTGGCCACGATGGTCGCCGCCGCCGGCACCGCGGCCTCGGCGCTGTCCGCGCTGAACGCGGCCGTCGCCCTGCTGCTCGTACTCAAGGCCGCCACGCCGCTGTAGCCCGGCGCCCGAGGGCGACGGCTGTCGGGCGGCTCGGCCGGTCTTATGCGCTCAAGGCCGGTTCAGGTCCCCGAGAGCGGCAGCAGGACCAGCCGCTCGGGGTCGAAGGGCATCCAGGTCGGCGCCCCGCCCCTCCCGATGGTCCGCACCCGGCACCACGCCTCGCCGCCGGCCGGCTGCCACCAGGCGTTGATCCGGCCCACCGCCCAGGTCCCGTCCTCCCGGTGGACCTCGACCGGCTGGTACACCCTGCGCACCTCCGCCTCGGGCGGCTGGAAGGCCCCCTCGTCATGGCGCCGGGCCGCGTCCCCGGAGCGCTCCTGTGTTCCGTGCACCGTCCCGCTCCCCTGCTCCGTGGGCGACTGTCACCAGAACTCTACATACCTGTAGAAGTCTCCGGGGCGGTTCCGCGACCCGGCCTCCGGACCGCGGCCGGTCGTCTCCGCGGCAGTCGCCCCAAGCCTCCCGGCGACGCCGGCCTCACGTCGTCCTGGCATGGACCCCGGGGCCGCGGCGGTGTCACACTGATGCTGTCACAGCGGCACTGCCGTATCGGGCTCCCCCTGAACCAGCATGAGGTTTCGTTCCATGACAGCAACGTCGGCCGGACCGCTGCGACTTACCGTCGACGAGCTGGCCGCCAGAGCCGGGGTGACGGTGCGGACGCTGCGGTTCTACAGCACCAAGGGCCTGCTGCCGCCGCCGGAACTGGGGCCGCGCCGGGTCGGGCTGTACGGTCCCGAGCACCTCGGCCGCCTTGAGCTGATCGAGGAGCTGCAGCGGCAGGGCCTCACCCTGGCGGCGATCGAACGGTATCTGGCCCAACTGCCGGAGGACATCAGTTCGCTGGACCTGGCCATCCACCGGGCCCTGGTGGCCTCCTGGACCCCGGAGGCCGCCGAGGAGGCCACCAGGGACCAGCTGGGACGGCGGGCCGGCCGGGCGCTCTCCGACGCCGATGTGGACCGGCTGGCCGCGATGGGCGCACTGCACCGCACCGCCGATCCCGAGGTGTTCAAGATCGACCCGGGTCTGCTCCCGCTCGGGGTACGGGTGTTGGACGTACCCATCCCCCTGGAGACGCTGGTCGCGGCCCGGGCGGTGGTCCGTCTGCACAGCCAGGCGACCGCCCACGACCTGCACCGGCTGTTCCGTGAGACGGTCTGGAAGCCCTACCGCGAGAGCGCCCCGCCCCCGGCGGAGCTGGAGCGGATGAAGGAACTGACCGACCAGATCCAGCCGATGGTGGTCCAGGCCCTGGTGACGGCCTTCCAGCGGTCCCTCGCGGACGAACTGGCCGCACAGCGGAACTGAGCCCCAAGGACGCGGAGCCCGACGCGTCCGGGCAGACCCGCCAGGGGCGCGGGGAACCGCTCGACCACCCCTACGGAGGTGCGTGGTCGCGCACGGTCCCCCGCGCCCCTGGCGGAGCCTCAGTCCTGGAAGCGTCCGCCCTCCGCCGCGAGGCGCTCCAGCAGCGCGGGCGCCTCGAAGCGCTCGCCGTACGTCGCCGCCAGCTCCCGGGCGCGGGCCAGGAACCCGGGCAGTCCGCCCTCGTATCCGTTGATGTACTGGAGCACGCCACCCGTCCAGGCCGGGAACCCGATGCCCAGGACGGAGCCGATGTTGGCGTCCGCGACCGAGGTGAGCACCCCCTCCTCCAGGCAGCGCACCGAGTCCAGCGCCTCGGCGAAGAGCATCCGCTCCTTCATGTCCTCGAACGGGATCCGCGCCTGGGCCCGGGTGAAGTGCTCCCGCAGCCCCGGCCAGAGGCGGGTGCGCTTCCCGTCCTCGTACTCGTAGAAGCCGGCGCCGCCGCTGCGCCCCGGCCGGCCGAACTCGTCGATCATCCGGTCCATCACCGCGTCCGCCGGGTGCGGGGTCCAGGTGCCGCCGGTCTCCTCGACCGCGCGCCGGGCCTCGTTGCGGATCTTGCGCGGCAGGGTGAGCGTCAGCTCGTCCAGCAGCGAGAGCACCTTGGCGGGGTAGCCGGCCTGGGCGGCGGCCTGTTCGACCGAGACCGGGTCGGCCCCCTCGCCGACCATCGCCACGCCCTCGTTGATGAACTGGCCGATGACGCGCGAGGTGAAGAAGCCGCGCGAGTCGTTGACCACGATCGGGGTCTTGCGGATCTGCCGGACCAGGTCGAAGGCGCGGGCCAGCGCCTCGTCACCGGTCCGCGGTCCCCGGATGATCTCCACCAGCGGCATCTTGTCGACCGGCGAGAAGAAGTGCAGGCCGATGAAGTCGGCGCTGCGGGAGACCCCTTCGGCGAGCAGGCCGATCGGGAGGGTGGAGGTGTTGGAGCAGAGCAGCGCGTCCGGCGCGACGACGTCCTCGATCTCCTGGAAGACCTTGTGCTTGAGCTCCGGGTTCTCGAAGACCGCCTCGATCACCGCTTCGCAGCCCGCCAGGTCCGCCGCCTCGGCGGTCGGCGTGATCCGGGCCAGGAACTCCTCCCGCTCCTCGGGCGTGGTCCGCCCGCGCGCCACCGCCTTGTCCAGCAGCCCGGCGGAGTAGGCCTTCCCGCGCTCGGCGGCCTCCAGCGAGACGTCCTTGAGCACCACCCGCATCCCGGCCTTGGCACAGGAGTACGCGATGCCCGCGCCCATCATCCCGGCACCGAGCACGGCGACCTTGCGCACCTCGCGGGCTGGCACGTCCTTCGGCCTGCTCGCACCGGAGTTGACGGCCTGCATGTCGAAGAAGAACGCCTGGATCATGTTCTTGGCGGTCTGTCCGCAGGCCAGCTCGGTGAAGTACCGGGACTCGATCACCAGCGCGGTGTCGATGTCCACCTGGGCGCTCTCCACCGCGGCGGCCAGGATGTTGCGGGGGGCCGGGTAGGGAGCGCCGTTCAGCTGCTTGCGCAGGTTGGCCGGGAAGGCGGGGAGGTTGGCCGCGAGGGCCGGGGTGGCCGGGGTGCCGCCGGGGATCCTGTACCCCTTGACGTCCCAGCGCTGCACCGCCTCGGGGTTGGCCTCGATGAAGGCGCGCGCCTTGGCGGTCATCTGCTCGGTGCTGTCGGCGAGTTCGTCCACCAGGCCGATCTCCAGCGCCTGCGCCGGACGGTACTGGGTGCCCTGCAGCAGCACCTTGAGCAGCGCGTCGGTGATGCCGAGCATCCGGACCGTGCGGACCACGCCACCGCCGCCGGGCAGCAGGCCGAGGGTGACCTCGGGCAGTCCGATCCTGCTGCCGGGGACGTCCAGCGCGATGCGGTGGTGGCAGACGAGCGCGAGCTCGAGGCCGCCGCCGAGGGCGGCTCCGTTGATCGCGGCCACCACCGGCCTGCCCAGCGTCTCCAGCTCGCGCATGGCGCGCTTCAGCCGCAGCGTGTTCTCCAGGAACTCGCCCGCCTGCTCGGGCCTGATCGCGCGCAGCATGTGCAGGTCGCCGCCGGCGAAGAAGGTCTTCTTGGCCGAGGTGACGATGACGCCGCGCAGCCCCTCGGTCGCCTTGAGGCGCTCGACCACGGCGACGAACGCCTCGGTGAAGGCGGCGTTCATGGTGTTGACGGACTGGGCCGGGTCGTCGAGGACGAGGGTGACCACGCCCTCCTCGTCCTGCTCCCAGCGGATGGCGGTTGCTTCGGTCATGGGGATGAGTCCTTGGGGAGTCCGGGAGTCAGGAGGTGGTCAGATGCGCTCGATGACGGTGGCGATGCCCATGCCGCCGCCGACGCAGAGGGTGGCCAGGCCGTAGCGCAGGTCGCGGCGCTCCAACTCGTCGATCAGGGTGCCGATCAGCATCGCGCCGGTCGCGCCGAGCGGGTGGCCGAGGGCGATGGCACCGCCGTTGACGTTCACCTTGTCGTGGCTGAAGCCGAGTTCGCGCATGAAGCGCAGCGCGACCGCGGCGAAGGCCTCGTTGATCTCGACCAGGTCGATGTCCTCCGGCCGCAGGCCGGCCTTGGCGAGCGCCTTGCGGGTGGCCGGGGCGGGACCGGTGAGCATGATGGTGGGCTCGGAGCCGGAGACCGCGGCCGAGACGATCCGGGCGCGCGGGCGCAGCCTGTAGCGCTCGCCGATCTCGCGCGAGCCGATGGCGACCAGGGCGGCGCCGTCCACGATCCCGGAGGAGTTGCCGGCCGTGTGGACGTGGTCGATCGACTCGACCCAGTGGTACTTCTGCAGCGCCACTGCGTCGAAGCCGCCCGCCTCGCCGATGGCGGCGAACGAGGGCTTCAGGCCGGCCAGTGTCTCCACGGTGGTGCCGGGGCGGAAGAACTCGTCGCGCTCCAGCACCACGAGTCCGTTGCGGTCCTTGACCGGTACCACCGAGCGCTCGAACTTGCCGTCGGCCCAGGCCTTCGCGGCGCGCGCCTGGGACTCGGCGGCGAAGGCGTCCACATCGGTGCGGGAGTAGCCCTCGATGGTGGCGATCAGGTCGGCGCCGATGCCCTGCGGAACGAAGCCGATCTGGTAGCTGGTCATCGGGTCCATCGCCCAGGCGCCGCCGTCCGAGCCCATCGGGACCCGGGACATCGACTCCACACCGCCGGCCAGGATCAGGTCCTCCCAGCCCGAACGGACCTTCGCCGCGGCCAGGTTGACGGCCTCCAGGCCTGAGGCGCAGAAGCGGTTCTCCTGGACGCCCGCCACCGAGTCCGGCAGCCCGGCGGCGACGGCGGCGATCCGGGCGATGTCGGATCCCTGGTCGCCGAGCGGGCTGACCACGCCGAGCACGATGTCGTCGATCGCGGCGGGGTCCAGGTCGGGGAAGCGGGCGCGGATCTCGTGGATCAGGCCGACCACCAGGTCGATCGGCTTGGTGCCGTGCAGCGAGCCTCCCCCAGGCCCTTGGGGGCCTGGGCGGTGCCCCCCTGCCTTGCCCCGGCCGCGCGGGGTGCGGATCGCGTCGTAGACGTACGCTTCGGTGGTCACGGTGGGATGCCTTTCGGAAGGTTTCAGCCGGGTTCAGCCGGGGTTCAGCCGAGGAGCGAGCGGCCGATGATCTCTTTCATGATCTCGGTGGTGCCGCCGTAGATGGTCTGGATCCGGCCGTCGGTGAACGCCTTGGCGACCGGGTACTCCGCCATGTAGCCGTATCCGCCGTGGAGTTGGAGGCAGCGGTCGGCGGTGCGCTTCTGCAGCTCGGTGGCCCACCACTTGGCCATCGAGGCGTCCACCGGGGTGAGCGCGCCACGGTTGTGCTCGGTGATGCAGCGGTCGATGAACGTCCGGGTGACCGCGCACTCGGTCGCCAGCTCGGCGATCTCGAACCGGACGTGCTGCAGCTTGGCGAGCGGGCGGCCGAAGGCGGTGCGGTCCTTGACGTACGCGGTGGTGAGCTGGACCAGGTGCTCGGCCCCCGCGATCGCGGAGACCGCGATCGTCAGGCGCTCCTGGGCGAGGTTGCGCATCAGGTACACGAAGCCCTGGTTCTCCTCACCGAGCAGGTTCTCCTTGGGGACGCGTACGTCGTCGAAGAACAGCTCGGCGGTGTCCTGGGCCTTCTGGCCGATCTTGTCGAGGTTGCGGCCGCGCTCGAAACCCTCCATCCCGCGCTCCACCACCAGCAGGCTGAGGCCGTGCGCGCCGCCCTCGGGAGTGGTCCTGGCGACGACCACCACCAGGTCGGCGAGGATGCCGTTGGAGATGAAGGTCTTGGCACCGTTGAGCACGTAGTGGTCGCCGTGGTCGACCGCGCTGGTCCTGATGCCCTGGAGGTCGGACCCGGCGCCCGGCTCGGTCATCGCGATCGCGGTGACGGTCTCACCGCTGCAGAAACCGGGCAGCCAGCGCCGCTTCTGCTCCTCGTCGGCGAGCGAGGTCAGGTACGGGCCGATGATGTCGTTGTGCAGTCCGAGGGCGAGACCGCTGACCCCGGCCCTGACGAACTCCTCGGCCAGCACGGCCGGATAGCGGAAGTCCGCGGTGCCCCCGCCGCCGTACTCCTGGGGAACGGCCAGGCCGAGCAGCCCCTGCTTGCCCGCCGCCAGCCAGGCGGAGCGGTCCACGATGCCCGCCTGCTCCCAGCGTTCGTTGTGCGGGAGCACCTCTCGGGCCAGGAACTCGACGACGCTCTCCCGGAACGCCTCGTGCTCCTCGGTGTAGATCTCGCGCTGCACTGCGCTCTCCTCAGTGGTTCGGCGTTCGGGGTCAGTGATCGGTTGTCGGCCCGGAGTCCGGCAGCAGTCCGGCCACACCCCAGTCACGGGCCACCTCACCGGTGTGCGCACCCGGCCGGGCGGGCGGGCGGCGCAGCTCGCCCGGGGTGGCCGAGAAGCGCGGCGCGGGCGCCGGCTGGGTGATGCCCTGGTGCGTGGTGTACGTACCGCGCGCCGCGAGGTGTGCGTGCCCGGCCGCCTGCGTGAGCGTCAGCACCGGTGAGGTGCAGGCATCGGTGCCCTCGAAGACGGCCGTCCACTCGGCCTGGGTACGGGTGGCGAAGCGGGCCGCGATCCGTGCCCGCAGCTCGGGCCAGCGGGCGAGGTCGAACTGGCCGGGGGCGTCGTCCTCCAGCTCCAGCAGCCTGGTGAACTCGGCGTAGAACTGCGGTTCCAGCGCGCCGACGGCCATGTACTCGCCGTCGGCGGTGCGGTAGACCGAGTAGCAGGGAGCACCTCCGTCGAGGAGGTTGACCCCGCGCCGGTCCTGCCACTGCCCGGCGGCCAGCAGGCTCCAGAGGATCGCGGTGAGGTGGGCGGCGCCGTCCACGATGGCCGCGTCCACGACCTGGCCGACACCGGTGGCACGGGCGTGGTGCAGGGCGGCCAGCAGACCGACGACCAGGTAGAGCGAGCCTCCCGCGTAGTCGCCGAGCAGATTGGCGGGAATGGCCGGGGCCTCGCCGGGCGCCCCGATCAGCCCGAGCACCCCCGCCGTGGCGGCGTACCCGATGTCGTGGCCGGCACTCGCGGCGAGTGGCCCCTCCTGCCCCCAGCCGGTGATCCGGCCGTAGACCAGCGCGGGGTTGCGGGCCAGGCACGCCTCGGGCCCGACCCCGAGCCGCTCGGCCACTCCCGGGCGGTACCCCTCGATCAACAGGTCGGCGCGTGCGGCGAGTTCGAGCACCAGGCCGGGCCCCTCGGGCGACTTGAGGTCGATCACCACGGAGCGCTTGTTGCGATTGGTGACGTCGTGCTCCGGTTCCGGCCCGATCGGCGGCGGACCGGGGCGGTCCACCCGGACCACGTCCGCACCGAGGTCGGCGAGCAGCATCCCGGCGAACGGCCCCGGGCCGATCCCCGCCAGCTCCACCACGCGTACCCCCGCGAGCGGCCCACTGCTGCGCTCCGGCACCGGCGGCTCTCCCCTGTCCGATGTGTTTGACAGTTTGGCTGTCACAGTCGTGATGATAGGGATCCGACTCACCGGTAACAAGGGCCGGTGCCCCCGGTGACGCGAGGAACCGCGCAGGCAACCCGCCGTCCCCTCCCCCGAGTCCACCACCGGAGAGCCGCACGCGCGAGCAGTCCGCCGCCGCGGACCCCGGCCCCACCGCCGGCGACCGGCGCCGTCCGGGGATGTCCCATGGTGCCGCTGCGGCTAGTACTGCAATCACAGTTATGGGATGTGGCCTCGGCGTTTGTAGTGGCTGAGGCGGGCTCGGGTCTGGCTGAGACGTCGCCACCATGACCAGCGCAGATGATGCGCCGGAGTGAGGTGGTGGGGGTGGAGGATCAGGCCGATGAGGCGGCGAATCTCCGCGACAGACAGGGGTATGAGGTCGCTTTGTCCTAATCGGCAGCCCCTTTTTCCAGCTCGTGGGCGCGGATCGCGGTCAGCGCGGCGAGGGCGGCCATGGACAGGGTGATGTGCCGGTACCAGGCGTCGTAGCGGCGGACCTGGTAGTGGTCCAGGCCACACTCGTTCTTCGCGACCTGGAACGACTCCTCTATTGCCCACCTCGCCGCGGCGACCTTGACCAGGTCTTTCAACCGGGTGGCCACAGGCCCGTAGCACACGTAGTGGGCGATCTCGGTCGGGTCGCTGACCGAGCGGCGGGCCAGCACCCAGTGCCCGACGCCGTCCTCCCACACCGGGCGGATCGCCACCCTGGCCCAGTCGTAGACCCGCTCGCCATGGGAGCCCTTACCACCGGACAGGCGCTTCCAGGCCTGCCGCGGCAGCGCGGCGACCAACTCGTCGACCCGGACCTCACGCCACCGCGTCGTGATCACGGTGTCGTTGACCCTGGTGGCCAGCACATACCCGATGCCGCGCTGCTCCAGCCAGACCCGCAGGTGCTTGACCTGCCCGTAGGCCTCGTCCGCGGTCACCCACGCGAACGGCACCCCGGCGTCGATCGCGCGCTGCAGCATCCAGCGGAAGTGCTCGTTCTTCGTCGCGAACGGCACCTCATCGGGCACGCCGGCCGCCCGGCAGCGCTCGCGGTCGTCCGTCCACGAGGCCGGCAGGTACAGCTCCCGGTCGATCAGCGCGCGGCCCTTCGCCGAGGCGTAGGCCAGGAACGTGCCGATCTGGGAGTTCTCCGTCCGTCCCGCCGTCCCCGTGTACTGGCGCTGGACCCCGGCCGACCGCGTGCCCTTCTTCAGGAAGCCGGTGTCGTCGCCGATAAGGATCCCGTCCTTGGCACCGATGGTCTCCACGACGAAGTCCCGCACGTCGTCACGGACATCGTCCGCGTCCCAGTCCGCCTCGCCGAGCAGGCGTTGCATCCCGATCGGATGTCCCTCGCCCGCGCGCTCCGCGAGGGTCCACCCGTTCTTCCTCTCCAGCGGAGCGATCAGCCCTGCCATATACGTCAGGGCACGCGCACGCGGCTCCGACCTGGAAAAACGCGCAGCGAACCGCGCGTGCAGCCCGGACAGCATCTCCTGCCAGGCCTCAACCTGCCCCACCCCGAGATCCACAGACACGGCGAAACACAACCACAGCCACCGGCAGAACTCACAACCGCCCCACCCGTAACTGTGATTGCAGTACTAGTCCCGTGCGAGGTTGCGCGCCGGTGACTCCACGCGCCCCGCGGCCACCCCGCGCTCGCGCCGCCATGCGGCCCGTGCCCGCGGGTGGAACCGCCGCTCGAACGGCACCAGCCGCCATCCCGCGGCGACCAGCCGCCCGACGACCCGGAGCCCGAACGCGCTGCGCCGTGACCACCGGTACCCGAGCCGCTCCCGCACCACCGGCGGATAGAGCCCGACCGTCAGCCACACCCCGAACCGGGCGAGCGGCACCCGCAGCACCCGCCACACCGGCTGCGGCAGCCACCCCAGCGCCGGCGGCCGGGCGATCCGCCGGATGTCCAGCACGGCCCGCGCCGCCGGACTGTCCTCCAGCACCTCGGCGCACATCCGGTCCCAGTACGCGCGAAAACCGTCCCAGTCGGCCGGCGCCGGACGGTCGCTGACCCCGTACAGCGCGTACCAGCGCAGGCTCTCGGCGTACAGCCGCTCCCGCTCCGCCCGGGTGAGCGGGCGGCCGAAGTGCTCGCAGAGCAGCACCGGGATCATGACGAAGGTGGCGTGCGCCCAGAAGAAGGTGTCCGGGTCGAGCGCGTGGTACCGGCGGCCCTGGCGGTCGGTGCCCTTGATGCCGAGGTGGTAGTCGCGCACCCGGCGTGCCGTGCGGGCGGCTTCGGGGCCGTCGTAGACCACCCCGGCGATCGGATAGAGCGAGCGGAACAGCCGCTCCCAGCGCTCCTCGAAGAAGTGCGAGTGCTGCTCGACCCCGGCGCCCAGCCCGGGGTGCATGTTCTGCATCGAGCCCGCCCACAGGGCGAGCAGCAGGGAGCGCCAGTCACTGAAGTACCGCCAGGTCAGCGAGGACGGGCCGAGCGGTTCGGGGTCGGTCCGGCCGGTCATGGCGCCTCCCGTTCCAGGGCCTCGCGGAGCCGGTGTCGCAGAGCCGGTGTGACAAATCCTGCTCCGTGGCGTCACCGAGGGTCAACAGCCCAAGCCGCCGCGGATCTCCCGGAACCCGGCCACGCCTTGCGGGCGTCCCCCGTCCGGCGGATTCTGAGGCTTACGATCTCTCCATTCGAGGAGATGAGCCACCATGCACAATCACTGGATCGTCGACCTCAACTTCGAAGAGGACGAGAACCGCACCACCTGCACCGCCTCGCTGAGCGGCTTCAGCGCGCCCGGAGTCCAGGGCCTCGGCGTGGCCCGCCGCAACCCGGACGACACCCCGGACGCCACCGTCGGCGAGGAGCTGGCCGCCGCCCGTGCCTGCTCCAACCTGGCGCACGAACTGATCAACAAGGCCGCCACCGGAATCGAGGTCCGCACCCACGAGCGCGCCCACCTGATCTTCTGACCCGGACACCTTCTGATCGCCTGCGCTTCTGACGGGAGCCGGCGGCTGCCTGCGGCCACCCCCTGGGGAGGAGGACGTGATCCCCCGCCAGAGGGAGGCGGATCGTAGGCGGGGGCGATGACCGCACCGGGCCGGTGGCGGGAGAGTCCTGGACATGGGCTCCACCGACCACCGTCTTCCCCGCCCCGGCGGCATGCGCAGGGCGCTCAGCGGCATCACGATCGCGGCGGCCTTGTCCTGCCCGCTGCTCGAACGGTCCGCCACTGACGTAGGGTCAGCCAGATGACTACGGTGGTGGGCGCCCTGGTCGGCCGGCGGGCCGCGCTGCGCTGGGTGCACCTGGTGCTCGGCGGCGCGCTGCTGATGCCGTACTGGCTGCTGTCCACGGTGCTGCTGGGCGCCATCGTGCCGGGGGTGAACACCGACCCGGGGCACCAGGTCCTGTCACAGCTGCTCGCCCTTCCGCTCTCGCTGCCGATGGCGGCGGTCACGGCGCTGGTCCCGGTGGTCCGGCCGCTCGAAAGCGCGGCGGCCCGGGCGCTGTGCGCGGGTGCGGCAGGAGCACGGGGCGACGGCCTGGCAAGCGAGTCGGCGAGCACACCCGCCCGCTCCTGGGCGGCGCGGCGGCGGACCTCCGCCTGGTTCGTACTGCACGTCCTGCTCGGCGGCATCGTCAGCGGGATGTCGCTCTCGGTGCCACCGGCCGTGCTGTTCCTTCTCTCCTCCTCGTTCGGCGCCTTCGGCCGTGCCGGCCAGGAGACGGTCCGCCGGGTCTTCGGCGAGCACGCACCACCTCAGCTGCTGATCGCATCGGCCCTGCTGCTCCTGCTGCTGACCACCAACGCCCTCTGCGGAGCCCTGCTGGCCCGCTGCGCTCCCCTGCTGCTCGGCCCGACCCCCGGCGAACGGCTGGTCGCCGCCGAGCGGCGCGCCGCCGAGCTGGCCCACCGCAACCGGCTGGCAAGGGAGTTGCACGACTCGGTGGGCCACGCGCTGAGCGCGGTGACCATCCAGGCGGCAGCGGCGGGCAGGGTGCTGCGCTCGGAGCCGGAGTTCGCCGCGGAAGCACTGCGGGCCATCGAGGAGACCGCGCGCGCGGCGGTCGCCGAACTCGACACCGTCCTCGGCCTGCTGCGCGAGGAGACGGCCGACGAACGGCGGGCCGACGGCGGCCCGACGCTCTCCGAACTCGACACCCTGATACGGCAGATGGCCCTGGCCGGAGTGCGGGTCGAGACCCTCATCGGCCCGGGACTCGGCGGCCTCGCGCCCGAACTCTCCCGCGAGGCCTACCGGATAGTCCAGGAGGGCCTCACCAACGTACTCCGCCACGCCGGCGGGGTATCCGCCCGGCTGAGACTCGAACTCTCCGACGGCAAGCTTGAGTTGGAGCTGGAGAACCCGCTCGGCGCCGACCGTCCCAGCCGCCCCGGCGGTGGCCGCGGACTGCGCGGGATAGCCGAGCGCGCCGCGACCCACCGCGGCGGCTACCGGGCCGGCCCGCAACCGGACGGCAGCTGGCGGCTCCTGGTCTGGCTTCCTGCCCCCGCACCGCCGGCCGCCCGTAGCGCCGAACCGCCGCACCGCGGTGCGCCGGACACCGAAACCGCCGAGTACGGCGAAGCCGAGTACAGCAGAGGGGGACGGCCGTGATCCGAGTGGTGATCGCCGATGACGAGCGGCTGGTACGCACCGGCCTGCGGGTGGTGCTCGACGCCGAACCGGGAATCGAGGTGGTGGGCGAGGCGGCGGACGGCGCCCAAGTCCTCCCGCTGGCCCGCGAACTGCGGCCGGACGTCGTCCTGATGGACGTCCGGATGCCCGGCCTGGACGGCATCCGGGCCACCGAACTGGTCCTGGACGCGCTCCGGCCCCCGCCGAAGGTCCTGGTGGTCACCACCTTCGAGAACGACGACTACGTCTACGAGGCGCTGCGCGCCGGGGCCGCCGGCTTCCTGCTGAAGCGGGCCCGCGCGGAGGAGATGGTGCAGGCCGTCCGGCTGGTGGCGCACGGCGAGTCGCTGCTCTTCCCGGCCGCCGTGCGGGAGTTGGCCGTGCGGCACTCCGCCCGCCGCGACCGCGCACCCGCCCCGCTCCCCCGGCTGACCCAGCGGGAGGGCGAGATCCTGCGGCTGATGTCCGCCGGACTGGCCAACGGCGAGATCGCCGAACGGCTGGTGGTGAGCCCGGAGACGGTCAAGACCCATGTCGCCGGCATCCTCGGCAAGCTCGGT
Source organism: Kitasatospora sp. HPM-01-4 (assembly GCF_051374625.1). Lineage (NCBI taxonomy): Bacteria > Bacillati > Actinomycetota > Actinomycetes > Kitasatosporales > Streptomycetaceae > Kitasatospora > Kitasatospora sp. HPM-01-4. Next base: position 1,987,157 of record NZ_JBPQGP010000005.1, read on the forward strand.
GTCCGGGACCGCACCCAGGCCGTGATCGCCGCCTACGAGTCCGGTTTCGTCCGCCCCCGCTGAACCCCCGGGGTTCAACCCCTCGGCATTGCCGCCCCACTAAGACCGACCGGCAATAGGGAGCGTGGGTGAAGAAGGGGGTCCCCCCGGCCGAAGGCTGGGGGAGGGTCGAGAGCCGAGTCTGGGCGTGCAGCGTGAGGAGAGCGCAGCGGCGCTGCGCGCGACGAGGGATGTGCGTTCAGGCGAGAGCTATCGGCACGCGACGCCGCGGGCCCTATTGCCGGTCGGTCTAAGCTACCTTGGCGTTCCGCCGGTTCCCGTCGGACGGGTTTCGCCTGGCCGGTACCCGTGGGTAGAGTGCGACGATCCGACAAACCGTACGAAAAGAACCGGTGAACGCATGTCAGTCTGGACCCGTCCCGCGCTCTGGTGGCGCCTGGCCATCATGCTCTCGGCCGGACTCGGGCTGATCCTCGGCACCGGCTCCCTCGTCTACTTCACCGTCCAGAGCAACGTCATCGTGTTCGGCTACTTCACGGGCGCCGTGTACTGGATGACCAAGCGCAACACCACCGACGGCCCGGCGCCCCGGCTGCGCGGCGCCGCCGTGCTCTACATCACCATCACCGGCCTGGTCGCCCACATCATCCTCAACCACGGTGCGAACCCGCTGCCGGGCCTGGTGTCCGGACCCGACCGGCTCCAGAACTGGTCCAGCTTCTTCCTGCACTACGTGACGCCCGTGATGGTCATGCTCGACTGGCTCTGCCTCAAGCCGCGCAACGTCTCGCACTGGCGCAACCTGCCGCTCTGGCTCTCCTTCCCGCTCGGCTACGCCGCGGTGACCGAGCTGCGCGCCGCGCTCTTCCCGCACTTCGACAACAAGTACCCGTACTTCTTCCTGGACCCCACCGAGCACGGGTACGCCTGGGTGGCCGGCCAGATCGCCCTGCTCACCGTCGAGTTCATAGCCCTCGGCGCCGCCGTGGTCGCCCTCGACCGCCTGGGCACCGCCGTGCTCCGCAGGCTCCGCCCGGCCACCGCCTGAGCCCGGCGGGGCTCACCGCTCCCGCAGGTCCACCACCCGGCGGATCTTGCCCACCGAGCGCTCCAGGGTCTCCGGGTCGACGACTTCCACCTCGACCGTGACGCCCACCCCGTCCTTGACGCCCTTGGCGATCTCCTCGGCCGCCGCCGCGCGCCGCTCGGATCCGGTGTCCGGGCGGGCCTCGATCCGGACCGTCATGTGGTCCATCCGGCCGCGCCGGGACAGCCGCAGCTGGAAGTGGGGGGCGACGCCGGGTGTGCGCAGCGCGATCTCCTCGATCTGGCTCGGGAAGACGTTGACCCCGCGCAGGATGATCATGTCATCGCAGCGTGCGGTGATCTTCTCGATCCGGCGGAAGGCCGGACGCGCGGTGCCGGGCAGCAGCCGGGTCAGATCGCGGGTGCGGTAGCGGATGACCGGCAGCGCCTCCTTGGTGAGCGAGGTGAGGATCAGCTCGCCGCGCGTTCCGTCGGGCAGCACCCGGTCGGTGAGCGGGTCCACGACCTCGGGCAGGAAGTGGTCCTCCCACAGGTGCAGCCCGTCCTTGGTGTCCACGCACTCCTGCGCCACCCCGGGGCCGAGCGCCTCGGACAGCCCGTAGATGTCGACCGCGTGGATGCCCATCCGCTGCTCGATCTCGCGGCGCATCTCCTCGGTCCAGGGTTCCGCGCCGAAGATGCCGATCCGCAGTGAGGTGCCGCGCGGGTCGATGCCCTGGCGCTCGAACTCGTCCAGCAGGGTGAGCAGATAGGAGGGCGTGACCATGATGATCTCGGGCTGGAAGTCCTGGATCAGCTGGACCTGCCGGGCGGTCATCCCCCCGGAGGCGGGGATGACCGTGCAGCCGAGCCGCTCCGCCCCGTAGTGCGCGCCCAGCCCGCCGGTGAACAGCCCGTACCCGTAGGCGATGTGCACCTTGTGCCCGGGGCGGCCGCCGGCGGCCCTGATGCAGCGGGCCACCAGGTCGGCCCAGAGCGAGAGGTCGCGGTCGGTGTATCCGACCACGGTGGGGCGCCCGGTGGTTCCGCTGGAGGCGTGCAGCCGCCGCACCTCGGACATCGGGACGGCGAACATCCCGAACGGGTAGGAGTCCCGCAGGTCCGCCTTGGTGGTGAAGGGGAACCGGGCGAGGTCGGCGAGCGTACGGCAGTCCTCGGGCCGGACCCCGGCAGCGTCGAACTTCCGCCGGTAGAGCTCGACATGGTCGTACGCGTGGCGCAGCGTGGCCCGCAGCCGGACGAGTTGGTGGGCGCCGAGCTCGTCGCGGGTCATCCGCTCACCGGCGTCGAGGAGTTCCGCCGGGGTCGGCTCGCCGAGGCGGCGGCCGCCTGGGGTGGTGTCGGTCGGGGTGTGGCTCAACGACGCGTCCTCTCCGGTCGGCTGCTGCCGGTCCCGCCACCCAGCCGGAGGACCGACCGAACATTCGGTCATCAGCAGTGTGGAGCCCAGTAATCCAGTAGGTGGTCCAACTGTCAAGAGATCGCACCGATGTCCGACCAGTCCGGACTGTCCGTATTCGGCCGGTCACCACCCGGGGGGCGGGCGCGGACGGCGGCAGGGCGGCGGGCTGGTTCAGATCCGCCAGGAGCGGATGCGCCGGGCGGCGGCGAAGACGTCCGAGGTGCCGTCGGCCACGTCGCGGGCCAGTTCGACCAGGGCCCCGTACGGCGGGTCGATGCCCTCATCGGCGGCGTGCATGTAGGCGGCGGTGGCCATGCAGGCGTAGAGGTTGTTGCGGACCGGCAGCGGCCGCAGCAGCACGATGGTGTGCATCAGGGCGGCCGCGCACCAGGCCGGGTCGGCGTCGTGGCCGAGCTGTGCGGTGTTGACGCGGTGGCGGGCCACGGCGGCCTGCAGGGCGGAGTAGTCGCGCACGCTGAGGTCCTCGGGCGAGGCCAGCTCCTGGACGTCGAGCAGCCAGCGGATGTCGACCTGGAGCATCGTCAGGCGGCGGCCGGGTCGGAGCACTTGCCGCCGCGGCGCCCCGCGCCCGGGGCGTCCTCGGGGAAGGCCGCGTCGAACTCCTCGACATGGGCGTTCCAGAAGGCCACCCCGTGGCTGACGAAGGTGCGCCGCTTCTGCTCACGGACGCTCAGATCGTGCACATACGCCTTGACACTCTTGCCGTCCGCAGCGGCGGCCTCGCGGATCGCCGCGAGTTCGAGCTCGGTGTACTCAATATTGAGCGCTGGCATGCCCGGGATGGTACCGGAGGGGCACCGGCTCGCGGCACCCCTACCGGTCGACCATCCCCATGCCGTCAGCCCATGCCGACGTCGCGCAACTCCCCGTCCAGTTCGAGCCATCGGGTGATCCCGATCCCACGCAGGAACGGCACGTCGTGGCTGGCCACGATCAGTGCGCCCTGGTAGCCGGCGAGCGCCTGGGTGAGCTGGCGGACGCTGGCCAGGTCGAGGTTGTTGGTCGGCTCGTCCAGCAGCAGCAGTTGCGGCGGCGGGTCGGCGAGCAGCAGCGCGGCCAGTGCGGCCCGGAAGCGCTCACCGCCGGAGAGGGTGCCCGCGAGCTGTTCGGCCCGCCCGCCGCGGAACTGGAAGCGGGCCAGCCTGGCCCGGATCGCGTTGTCCCCCGCACCCGGCGCGTACGCCTTGACGTTCTCGGCCACCGAGCGGCCGTCGTCCAGCAGGTCGAGGCGCTGCGGCAGGTACCGCACGGGTACGGGCACGGTGATCTCCCCTGCCAGCGGGGTGAGTTCGCCCGCGATGGTGCGCAGCAGGGTGGACTTTCCGGCACCGTTGCGGCCGACCAGGGCGACCCGCTCGGGCCCGCGCAGCTCCAGGTGGGCCGAGGTGCCGTACGGGAGCCGGACCCGGTCGAGGTCGAGTACGGTCCGGCCCGGCGGGACGGCGGTGCGCGGCAGGTCGATCCGGATCTCGGCGTCGTCGCGGACGGCCTCCTCGGCGGCGGTGAGCCGCTCCTTGGCCTCGGCGAGGCGTTCGGCGTGCATGCTCTTCACCCGCCCGGCCGTCTCCTCGGCCTGCCGTTTGAACTTGCCGGCGAAGATCTTCGGGTCGTTGCGCTGCGCCGAGCGCTTCCTGCCGTAGCTGGCGCTGCGGGCCAGCTTGGACCGGGCCTCGACCAGATCGCGCTGCTGCCGCTGGACGTCGGCCTCGGCGGCCCGCACCAGCCGCTCGGCGGTCTCCTGCTGGGCGGCCACGGTGCGCTCGTAGTCGGCGAAGTTGCCGCCGTACCAGGTGACCGTGCCGTCGCGCAGATCGGCGATCTGGTCGACGTGTTGCAGCAGTTCGCGGTCGTGGCTGACGATGACCATGACCCCGGGCCAGCTCTCGACCGCCTGGTAGAGCAGTGAACGGGCGTGGCGGTCCAGGTTGTTGGTCGGCTCGTCCAGCAGCAGCACGTCCGGGCGTCGCAGCAGCAGGGCGGCCAGGTGCAGCAGTACCGCCTCGCCGCCGGAGAGTTCGCCGGTGGTCCGGTCGAGGTCCAGGCGGTCGAGGCCGAGCCGGTCGAGGGTGGCGCGGGCGCGCTCCTCGACGTCCCAGTCGTCGCCGATCGCGGCGAAGTGCCGCTCGTCGGTGTCGCCGGACTCGATGGCGTGCAGGGCCTCGCGGGCGGCCCGGATGCCGAGCGCCTCGTCCACCCTCTGAGCGGTGTCCAGGGTGAGGTCCTGGGGCAGGTAGCCGAACTCGCCGCTGATCCGGACGGTGCCGGCGGCGGGGGTGAGTTCGCCCGCGATCAGCCGCAGCAGGGTGGACTTGCCGGCTCCGTTGAGCCCGATCAGCCCGGTGCGCCCGGGGCCGACGGCGAGCTGGAAACCGTCCAGGACGGTGGTGCCGTCGGGCCACTCGAAGCCCAGGTCGGTGCAGAGGACGGCGGCGGTGGGATGTGCCATGGGAAGGCCTCCGGTGTGTTTGCTACGGGTGATGGGAGCAACACGGGAGACACCGCGGGGTGCGGGGAGATCGGGAGGGCGCCAGGGCCGCTCGATACCGAGGTCGCACGCTCACGCCACGCACACGTCGGGGTGCGTGGGGGCGGTGTCTCAGGACCTCAGTAGAGCAACGGCCTTCTCCTCGTCTGGCGGCAACGGCCCGAGCCTAGGGGGACCGCCGGAGCACCCGCAAAGGGTTTTCCGTCGGCGCCGATAGGATCGGGTCCATCATGAGCGCCACTCTCGTAGTCAACGACCTCACCGCCGGCCACGGCGACCGCAGCCTGTTCTCCGGCCTCGACCTGGTCGTCGCTCCCGGCGACGTGGTCGGCCTGGTCGGGGTCAACGGTGCGGGCAAGTCCACCCTGCTGCGGCTGCTGGCCGGTCTCGACACCCCCGAGAGCGGCACGGTCAGGCTGAGCCCGCCGACCGCCAGCATCGGCCACCTGCCGCAGGAGCCGGAGCGCCGGGCGGGCGAGTCGGTCCGCGCCTTCCTGGCCCGCCGCACCGGCGTGGCGGCGGCGCAGGCCGCCCTGGACGAGGCCACCGAGGGCCTGGTCGAGGGCCGCCCGGGCGCGGACGACGCGTACGCGGTCAGCCTGGACCGCTGGCTGGACCTGGGCGGCGCCGACCTGGAGGAGCGTTCGGAGGAGATCGCCGAGTCGCTGGGCCTGAAGGTGAGCCTGGACGCGCCGATGACCGGGCTCTCCGGCGGCCAGGCCGCCCGCGCCGGGCTGGCCTCGCTGCTGCTCTCCCGCTACGACGTGTTCCTGCTGGACGAGCCCACCAACGACCTGGACCTGGACGGCCTGGCGCGCCTGGAGTCCTTCGTCAAGGGCCTGCGCGCGGGCACCGTGCTGGTCAGCCACGACCGCGAGTTCCTGGCCCGTACGGTCACCCGGGTGCTGGAGCTCGACCTGCACCAGCGGCAGGTCAACCTCTACGGCGGCGGCTACGAGGCCTACCTGGAGGAGCGCTCGGTGGCCCGCCGCCACGCCCGCGAGCAGTACGAGGAGTACGCGGACACCAGGGCGGGCCTGGAGTCGCGGGCCCGGATGCAGCGCAACTGGATGGAGCACGGCGTCCGCAACGCCCGCCGCAAGGGCGGCGACAACGACAAGATGGGCCGCGCGATGCGGCAGGAGTCGACCGAGAAGCAGGCTTCCAAGGCCCGGCAGACCCAGCGCATGATCGAGCGCCTGGAGGTGGTCGAGGAGCCGCGCAAGGAGTGGGAGCTGCGGATGGAGATCGCCGCCGCACCGCGCTCCGGCTCCGTGGTCGCCACCCTGCGCGCGGCATCGGTCAAGCGCGGGGACTTCGTCTTCGGACCGGTGGACCTGCAGATCGACTGGGCCGACCGGGTCGCGATCACCGGTGCCAACGGAGCGGGCAAGTCCACCCTGCTCGCGGCGCTGCTCGGCCGGCTCGAACTGGACGGCGGCAGCGCCTCGCTGGGCTCGGGCGTGGTGGTCGGCGAGATCGACCAGGCACGTGGGCACCTCCTGGGGGACGGGCAGGGCCTGGATGAGCAGCCGCTGGCGGACGCCTTCGCGGCGGCGGTGCCCGAGCTCTCGCCGGAGGAGGTCCGCACCCTGCTGGCCAAGTTCGGGCTGAAGGCGGCCCATGTGATGCGCCCGGCCGCCACCCTCTCCCCGGGTGAGCGGACCAGGGCGGCGCTCGCCCTGCTCCAGGCCCGCGGGGTCAACCTGCTGGTCCTGGACGAGCCCACCAACCACCTGGACCTGCCCGCCATCGAGCAGTTGGAGTCCGCCCTGGCCTCCTACACCGGCACCCTGCTGCTGGTGACCCACGACCGGCGGATGCTCGACACGGTGACCGTCAACCGCCGCATCGAGGTCGCCGACGGCCGTATCCGGGAGCTCTGAGGCCCCGGCCGGCGCCTTCCGGGGGGAGCCCCCGGAGGGCGCCGGGCCTTCCGCCGGACCGGGTCATGTGCTGTGCTGGGCGCCATGGTTGACAGTGCATCGGCAGCGTCCGCGTACCCCACGGTCCCGCTCCGCCCCATGACGGTGCCCGCCCAGGAGGCTGCGGACCGCAGCCGGGCCTTCTACGAGGTGATGTCGCAGCGCCGGACCGTGCGCGACTACTCCACCCGCCCGATCCCCGACGACGTGATCGAGTGGGCCGTCCGCACCGCCTCGACCGCGCCCAGCGGTGCGCACGTCCAGCCCTGGCGGTTCGTGGTGATCACCGACCCGGAGCGCAGGCGGCGGCTGCGCGAGGCCGCCGAGGCGGAGGAGCGGGAGTTCTACACCCACCGCGCCTCCGAGGAGTGGCTCGAAGCCCTCCGGCCGATCGGAACGGACTGGCGGAAGCCGTTCCTGGAGGACGCCCCCGCCGTGATCGTGGTCTTCGAGGTGCACAAGGGGCCGCAGTCGCCGCGCCCGTACTACACCAAGGAGTCGGTCGGCATCGCCGTCGGCCTGCTGCTCGCGACCCTGCACCAGGCGGGCCTCGCCACCCTCACCCACACGCCCAGCCCGATGCGCTTCCTCAACGAGGTGTGCGAGCGGCCGGCCGAGGAGCGCGCCGCGTACGTCATCCCGGTCGGCTACCCGGCCGAGGACGCGCGCGTGCCGGATCTGCGGCGGAAGGACCTCGCCCAGGTCCTGGTCCGCCTCTGACCGTCCTGCCACCGCTCACCACCTCTCCCGGCCCGCCGCGCCCAGCCGTCCTCGCAACGGTCTGCAACCGGCCCGTACCTGCGGTCCACGCGCCCCCAGAGAGCTGACATGCACCCAGAAAATCGCTGTTAGGAGCGGGTGCCGCGGAGCAATAATCCGGTCATGAGTCAAAGCACCGACGAACTCACCGCCGTCACCCCAGGGCGCCCGCCCGAGCTGCTCCCGCTGCCGGGCGGGTTCTCGCTGCGCCGCCGGACGACGGACGACGCGCCCGGGCTGAACGCCGCGGTGACGGCCAGCCTCGACCACCTGCGGCCGTGGATGGCGTGGGCCAGACAGCGGCCGAGCCTGGAGGACACCCGGGAGATGGCCCGGGCCGGGGTGGCGGCCTGGGATTCGGGCAGCGACTTCATGTACCTGCTCGGCCGGGACGACCGGCCGGGCAGCGTGGTCGGCGCCTTCGGCCTGCACGGGCGGATCGGCGCGGGCGCCCTGGAGATCGGGTACTGGGTGGCCGTCGACCACGTCGGCCGCGGTCTGGCGACCACCGCGGCCGGGGCGCTGACCGAGGCCGCGCTCGCCCTGCCCGGCATCGTGCGGTTGGAGATCCACTGCGACGAGGGCAACCTGGCCAGTGCCGCCGTTCCGCGCAAGCTCGGCTACCGGCTCGACCGGGTGGAGGACTGCGAGCCCACCGCGCCCGCCGAGACCGGCCGCAGACTGGTCTGGATCAAGGACGGCTCCGCCGCCTGATCCCCGCCGGGTCCCAAGCCGCCGGTGTGCCGGCCGGGCGCCCTGCGACCCCCGGTCGGCGCATCCGGACCGTCTCAGTACCTGCCGCCGACCGGCGCGGGCAGCGCGTCCAGTTCGGCCAGGTCCGCCGCGCTGAGCCGGATGTCCGCCGCACCGGCGTTGTCCGCCAGGTACTTGGGCGTCTTGGTGCCCGGGATCGGGATCACGTACCGCCCCTGCGCCAGCACCCAGGCGAGCGCCACCTGCGCCGGGGTGGCACCGGCCCTGGCGGCGATCTCCTTGACCTTCTCCACCAGCACCTGGTTGGCCTGCATCGCCTCGGCCTGGAACCTCGGCAGGGTGGCGCGCCAGTCGTCGGCCGACAGATCGTCCGCGGAGCTGATCCGGCCGGTCAGGAAGCCCCGGCCGAGCGGCGAGAACGGCAGGAAGGCGATCCCCTGCTCCTCGGTGTACGGGACCACCTCGGCGAGCGAGTCCCTGGTCCAGAGCGAGAGTTCGTTCTGCACCGAGGCCACCGGGTGCACCGCCTGGGCCCGCTTGATCTGCTCGACCGTCACCTCGGACAGGCCGATCCGCCGGGCCTTGCCCGCCGCGACCACCTCGGCGAGCGCGCCCCAGGTCTCCTCGATCGGGACGGCCGGGTCCACCCGGTGCAGCTGGTACAGGTCCACGTGGTCGGTGCCGAGCCGGCGCAGGCTGTCGTCGATCGCCTTCCGCACGTGCTCGGGACGGCCGTCGTTCGCCGTCCGGTCGTCGCCCGTCCCCGGCACCAGGCCGACCTTGGTGGCCAGGAACGCCCGCTCCCGGTAGGGGCCGGCCAGCGCCCGGCCGACCAGCTCCTCATTGCTGTACGGGCCGTAGATGTCCGAGGTGTCGATCAGCGTGACCCCGAGGTCCAGCGCCTCCCGCACCACCCGGGTCGACACCTCGTCGTCCCGACCGCTCGGGTCGTACGCCCAGGTCATCCCCATGCAGCCGAGCCCGACCACACCGACCTCGTCTCCGGTGCTTCCGAACGTCGTGTTACGCATGTCTCTTCCTCCCGCAGCCGTTTCCGTGAGTGCGTGATCGACTCTGCCGGTTGGAGCGCACTCCAGGTCAAGCGCCCACGCCGCCCCGGGTCCGCCGCCCCGGCGGACATGGCCGGCCGACGGTGCCGGCACGGCGCAAAAAACCCCGCCGGACCGGAATGCTGACGGTGCGTCCGCTGTTGCAGCCCGGCAGGGAATCGCATGATCAACGGGGAGGATCCATGTCCGGACGGGCTGACGTCAAGGGAACAGTGGCCGCGGGCTTCGAGGAGGTACGGGAGGAGTTCGCCGCCGTACTCGCCGAGGAGCCGCACTCTCCGGGGGCCCAGCTCTCGGTCCATCTGCACGGGCGGCCGGTGGTCGACCTCTGGGAGGAGGACGGGGCGACCACGGGGGACACCCTGACCGGTGTCTTCTCCATCACCAAGGGCGCGTCCCATCTGGTCGTCGCCCTGCTGGTGCAGGAGGGCGTTCTTGAGCTGGACCGCGAAGTGGCCCACTACTGGCCGGAGTTCGCCGCCGAGGGGAAGGGCGGGGTCACCCTGCGGGAGCTGCTCTCCCACCAGGCCGGAGTGATCGGCGTCGAGGGCGGCTTCACCATGGCGGAACTCGCCGACGACCGGCTGCTGGCCGAGCGGCTGGCGCCCCAGAAGCCGTACTGGGAGCCCGGCACGGCCTACGGCTACCACGGCATGGTGATCGGCGCGCTCACCGGCGAGGTGGTCCGCCGGGCCACCGGCCGGTCCATCCAGGAGCTGTTCGAGGAGCGGATCAGGGCCCCGTACGGGCTGGACCTCCACCTCGGGCTGCCCGAGGAGCTCGAGGCCCGCTACCTGGAGGTCCGGCCGGCGGAGCCCACGCCGGAGCAGCTCGCCGCCTTCCGCGCGGAGCGGCCGGACGGCCCCGGCGCCCTCATGGCGGTCGCCTTCAACTACAACTCGACCCCGCCCACCGACCTGACGGCGTTCGCCAACACCCGTGCGGTGCGGGCCCTGGGGCAGGCCTCGGCGGGCGGCGTGGGGAACGCGCGCGGGGCGGCCGGGATGTACGCGGCGATGATCGGCGAACTGGACGGCCGGGGCCCGCTGCTGACGCCCGCCACCATCGCCGAGTTCAGCCGCCTGCACACCCCCGGAACGGACGTGGTGGTCGGCATGCCGGACCACTTCGGACTCGGCTTCGAACTGCCGGGCCTGGTCTACCCGTCCCTCGGGGCGGACGCCTTCGGCCACGCCGGTGCCACCGGATCCCTGGCCCTCGCCGACCCGCGCAGCGGCGTCGCGTACGGCTACGTCCGCCGCCGCTTCGCCTTCCCGCCCGGCGGCGGCGCGGTCGAGAACCACCGCCTGCTCGCGGCGGTCATCCGCGCGGCGGGCAACAGCTGACGGCACGGTCCGGTCGGGCGGCGCCTCCAGAGAGCCGCCCGACCGGCCGTCCACCCGACCGGCCCGCATGCCCGGCCGTCCGCACGCCCGGACGGCCGCGTGCCCGTCCCGGCCCGGACATCTGCCCGCTCTACCGGGGCCGGTTGACCCATCCGACAGCCCCGGCGTGTCCCGGAGCGGTCAGTCGCGTTGGCCCGGACATGAACCTCCTGCTCGCCATCGCCGTCGCCCTCGCCACCTCCCTCTCGGGCACACCGTCCCCCGCCCGAGCCGCCGGCCCGGCCCCGGTCACCCGGCTCTTCGGCCAGGCGGTCCGGGTGATGCCCACCACGCACCGGGTGGTGGCGCTGACCTTCAACGCGGCCTGGGACGAGACCGGACTGACCGAGGTCCTGGCGACGCTGCGCCGCGAGCACGCTCCGGCCACCTTCTTCCTCACCGGACAGTACGCCGAGCGCCACCCGGCGGCGGCCCGTGCGATGGCGGCCGAGCACGGCATCGGCAACCACTCCTACCGCCACCCCGAGTTCACCGGCCTCACCCCCGGGCAGCAGCGGGAGGAGGTGCTGCGGGCGGACCGCGCGATCCGCGCGGCCACCGGGGCCGTTCCGCTGCCCTTCTTCCGCTTCCCGTACAGCGCCACCACTCCGCAGGGCATCACCACGGTCAACTCCCTCGGCTTCGCCGACATCGAGTTCACCACCGACACCAAGGGGTACCTCGGCACCGCCGGCGGCATGACCGTCGACAGGGCCGTCGCCCGCGCCCTGGACCGGCTGGCCCCGGGCGAGATCATCCAGCTGCACGTGGGTACCAGCGACGGCCTGGCACCCGCCCTGGACGCCGAGGCGCTCCCCCAGATCATCACCGCCGTCCGCGCCCGCGGCTACGAGATCACCGACCTGCGCACCCTCCTCACGGACTGACCCGCCTCGCAGACGGCGGCCACGGCTGCGGCATGAGCGCCGGGAAGCGGTCGCACGGCCCCGTCCACCGCCGCCGGGGCCTCGTGCGCGGGGCGGGCACGGCCCGTACGCAGTACATCCGTGCGCGGGGCGGGCACGGCCCGTACGCAGTACATCCGTGCGCGCCCACCTCCCCTACCCCACCGGTCCGTGATCTGCTGGCCCGACCAGCAGCGCGGCGAACCGGGAGGCCACCGGCATGCTCATTCGGCTCCGGGCGGAGGCCATTCGGTGGACCGTCACCGTGCCCCTGCTGGCTGTCGTCCTGCTGGCACTCGCCTGGGGGCGCTCGCTGCCCGGGCCACTGGCCGCGCTGGTGGCCTTCTTCCTGGCGGCCTCGGTACTGGCGGCCGTGCACCACGCCGAGGTGATCGCCCACCGGGTCGGTGAGCCCTTCGGGTCGCTGATCCTGGCGGTGGCGGTGACGATCATCGAGGTGGCGCTGATCGTGACCCTGATGGTGGACGCGGGCACGGGCGCCAAGAACGCCACCCTCGCCCGGGACACCGTGTTCGCCGCCGTGATGATCACCTGCAACGGCATCCTCGGGCTGTGCATCCTGGTCGGCGCGGTGCGGCACCGGATCGTGATCTTCAACGCCGAGGGCACCGGCGCGGCACTCGGCTCCGTCGCGACCCTGGCCACCCTCAGTCTGGTCCTGCCGACCTTCACCACCAGCACCCCGGGACCGCAGTTCTCCACCCCCCAGCTGGTCTTCGCCGCAATCGCCTCGATCGTCATCTACGGGCTGTTCGTCTCCACCCTGACGGTCCGCCACCGCGACTACTTCCTGCCCATCACCAGGGAGGGCGAGCTCCTGGACATCAGCGACCACGCCGAACCTCCCACCACCCGCGCGGCGTTCACCAGCCTGGCGCTGCTCGGGGTCTCCCTGGTCTCGGTGGTCGGCCTCACCAAGGGCGTGGCGCCGACCATCGAATCGGCCGTGCTCACGGTCGGACTGCCCCCCTCGGTGGTCGGCGTGATCATCGCCCTGCTGGTCCTGCTGCCGGAGACCATCGCCGCCGTCCGGGCCTCCCTCCGGGACCGGATGCAGACCAGCCTCAACCTCGCCCTCGGCTCCGCCCTCGCCAGCATCGGCCTCACCATCCCCGCCGTCGCCGCCGCCTCCAGTTGGCTGAACAGCCCCCTGGTGCTCGGCCTCGGCTCGACCCACATGGTCCTGCTCGCCCTCACCGTCGCCGTCGGCACCCTGACGGTCGTCCCCGGCCGCGCCACCCCGCTCCAGGGCACCCTCCACCTCGCCATCCTGGCCGGCTACCTGGTCCTCGCCGTCAGCCCCTGACCCGTCCGAGGGCAGGAGCGGATCCGCCTACGGCCGCCGGGGCCAGATCATGTCCCACAGTTCGCGGAGCCCGGCGGAAACTGTCGTTATCTTGAGCAGGAACTAGCCTTCATGCGGCTCTGGAGCGGACGGCGAACGAACGCGACCAGGCCCGCACCGGGCGGTGCCCACCTACGGGCCGAGCTCGCCGACACACAGGACCAGCTCGCCTCCGTCCGGGAGGCCAACCGCAGGATCATGAAGTCCGCCAACACCGGGCGCACTCCGTAGCCGCCGCCGGGCGGTTCCTCAACTCGATTACCTCAGGCGCGAGTTCGGCCAACGGCCTCGAACCGAGCTGGGGTATAGGCCGGGCGTGGCAGATAGCGCCTGCCCGCTCCGAGTCACAGTGGCCCACGTCCACCGTGGCGGCGAAGACAAGGTTCCCCGAATCGCGCAGCAGCGTTCCGCCAGGTCATCCAAGTAATCCGCGGCGGGGTGGACGTGGGCCTTCCCACGAGCTGGAGCACACGATGACCAGGGGCCGTTCACGAAGACGCTCGCCTGGTCACCGAGGTTCGCCAGGGGGCAAGGCCACGTCACATTGGTTGACGGTACATCAGCTTTGATCAGCAACGTTAAGCGTGGACCCCTCTCAAGATTCACCCTTTCGAGTGAAGCTGGAGAGGGAGTCCGGTTCCGGTGCGACCAGGGGATCTCAGAGGGCCGAGGCGCGCTCGTCCAGTTCGGCGACACCGGCCACTGCATGGAGTCGGGACAGGCGGGCGCGCATGTCGTGCACGGCGTCTTCGACCTTGACGGAGCGGATGCCATCGGAGCAGTCCAGGAACTCGTGCCAGGCGGCGAGGGCACCGTCGACGTCGTCCTGGCGGAGGCGGACGGTGCCGAGATCAGCGAGGACGATCGCCCGGCTGCGACGGCGGTCGAGGCCGTGGATGTCGAGGGCGTGGTGCAGGTGCTCCTGGGCGGCCTCATAGTCGCCGAGCTGGGCGAGGATCATGCCGGAGTGGTGGGCCCAGCGTCCGATGCTGAAATGCGAGGCCCAGGATTCGCCGGGCTCTGGCGCGGAGCGTTCGATGTTGGTCTGGGAGGTGGCCAGGTAGTGCGTCGCGGTCCGGCGGTCGCCATCCTGGGCGGCGGCGTCGGACAGCGTGACCTGGTAGTACGCCAGGGCCTTGGGATCGTTGAGGTGCTTGGCCTCATCGACGCAGGCTTCGGAGAGCCGGACGGCGGCGGCTCGGTAGCCGAGGTCGATGGCCTGGACGGCGAGTCCGCGCAGGGCGGTGGCGGAGAGTTCGGCGTCACGGGCCTCGGCCGCCAGGCTGTAGGAGTGCGCGTAGTACTGCTGGGCGAGGCCCTGGTTGCCCTCGTCCTGGGCCATCCAGCCTGCCAGGTGGACGAGTTGGGCAGTCGCGGCGTACAGCTCGCGGCCGACGGCCTCGGTCCAGGTGCCGTTCAGCCAGCGGTCGACGTCGGCGTTGAGGTAGTGGACGACCAGGTGGCGGGCGTGACCGCCGCCGAGCTCGGCGGCAGCGTCGCCGAGGGCCTTGGTCATCTGCCGGATCGCTGCGACCTCGCCGCGGCCGACGCGGACGGCGCCGCCGGCCTGGAGGCGTGTTCGCCGGGTGATGCTGTCGAGGTCGGGCAGCCCGAGGGCTGCGAGGGCGTATCCGCTGGAGGCTGCGAGAAATTGCCGTCGTTCCACGTCGCTCCTTCCCAGCACGAGGACTGATGCCACGGTATCGCCAGGAAGGGAATGCCCTTCGCCGGTTGGCGATCCACCCTCCGCGTCTGCCAGTTGGAGACCCAGAACGTCGATCAGGAACGGCATCCAGTACTTCGGGACGCGGCCGCCGCGCTCCCACCGTGAGACCTGATCCCGTTGAGGTCCCTCCGACCTCTTGCCCTCCGCGATGCCGAGTTCCCGCCCCAACCGGCTTTGCGACCAGCCCTTCTTCATCCTCGCGGACCTGATCGTCACCCCGATCGCCTTGGCGTCGTCCGACACGGGCTCCCCTCCCCTGGTCGACACGGGCCGACAGCCTGGCACCTGCCGCCTGAGCGTACACAGCCGTTGACTGAGAGTCAGCCGCTCGGGGTGGCCGATCCGCCCTCGGCCTGACGCCCAGTCAGCAGATTGCGGCTCCCCCTGCGCTCCGAGGAGAGACCGGTCATGCAGCGACGTTCCCCATCGGACCCGGGTCGAATCGACGGGTTCGTCACCGCGGCCTGGCTGGCCCTGAACATCGCCGCCGCGACCCTGCTCGGCATCACCGTGCACCAGGCCGAGACCAGCACCGCCGGCTCGCCGTCCGTGGCCGAGCTGCCGGACACCGTCCCGGCGGACGCCTGAGCCGCTTCTCGGACCGGCTCCACCCCCGCGCCAACGTTCTGGATGGGAGTGCCATGAAACGCCGTGCAGCCATGATCGGCCTGGGCCACCAGGCCGTCGAAGACCACCTCCCGGGCCTGGCCGGGTCCGGCAAGGCCGACCTGGTCGCGGTCTGCGACAGCGACCCCGACGTGCTGCGAGCCCAGCAGCAGGCCCACCGGGTGCCCGGATTCACCGACGTCCGCCAGATGCTGGACGAGGTGAAGCCGGACTTCGCAATCGTCGCGGTGCCGCACCACGTCGGCCGCCAGGTCGTCCAGGAGTGCGCCGCCCAAGGCGTCCACATGCTCAAGGAGAAGCCGTTCGCCACCTCCCCGGAGGAAGCCCGAGGGCTGGCGGAGATCTGCAAGCTCGGGCAGATCGAGCTCATGGTCACGCTCCAGCGCCGCTTCAACCCGATCCACACCAGCACGATCGGCCTCCTCGACCAGATCGGCACGCCGTTCCTGATCGACGGCCAGTACACCTTCCACACCGACGACCCCGGCGCCGGATGGCGGGGCGACGTCCGGCAGGCCGGCGGCGGCTGCATCATCGACATGGGCTACCACCTGATCGACCTGCTGCTGTGGTACTTCGGGCTGCCCGACCGGATCATCGCCGAGTTCTCCGCCGCCGCGCTGCCCGACGCCGACTACGACGCGGAGGACACCGCCGTCGTCCAACTCGGCTACGGCAGCGACCTCTACGGATCCCTGCTGCTGTCACGGTGGATGGCGCCGAAGACCGAACGCCTCCACGTGGTCGGCACCCGCGGCTCCGTCCTGCTGACCAAGGGTGCCGTCCAGCGCCTGAACCTGGACGGCACCGTGGCCGAGGAGCTGAGCCGCCCGCACGCGCCGGCCAGCGCCGCGACCGCCCAGATCGACATGGGCGGCCTCTGGGAGATCCCCTCCGGGACCGTCGAGGACAGCGAGAGCATCCTCGAAGCCGTGTACCGCGAGACCGCCGAGGAGACCGGCCTCACCATCAGCGAGATCACCGGCTACATCGGGCACTTCGACTACCAGAACAGCCGCGGCGGCACCACGCGGCAGTTCAACTTCTCCGCGACCGTGGAGAAGACCGAACCCGTGATCCTCACCGAACACGACGCCCACCAGTGGGCCCTCCCCACTGAGCTCCCCGAGGTCAGCGACGCGGTCCGCAACCTGATCGCCTCCTGATCCGGGGCCGCGCTCACCGGCGGCTCTACAGCGTGGCCCGTCTCTCGAACAATCGAGAGACGGGCCACAGCCATTTCGAATCCGGTGGGGCGGAGTCCGGAGCCCCTGTCGGGGCTCCTGCACGGTTGAAAGCCCGACACGCCCGGCGGAAGGGCAGTCCCGCCGCCGTCCGCCCGGACGCGGCGAAGCAGGCGCGGCACACCGCCGGATCGGCCGAAGGCCGATGCCTCGCTAGGCCACCCACGGCATGGACTTGCCTTAGAGGCTGCGCAGATAGGCGGCTGGTCATGGGCGGCGTCGGGGGCGGGTGTCCCAGCGGTGGGTGGTCCAGGCTCGGCGGATCAGACTGCGGACGGTGATGACGGTGTCAGCGAGGTCGAAGAAGGCTTCGATGACGCTGGTGCGGCGCTCGTAGCAGCGGGCGAGGCGGTGGAAGGCGTTCTGCCAGGCGTGGGTGCGCTCGACATGCCATCGCCGGGTGGCCTGGACCGGCGCCTTGGTCCCCTTGCGCGCGATCTGACCGCACAGCTTCCGCTCGTCGAGCACGGCACGGGACTTGTCCGAGTCGTAGCCGGCGTCGAGGTGGACGGTGATCTCGTCGGGCAACGGCCCAAGTCCCTCCAGGAGATCGAGAGTTGGCGCCAGGAGCGGCGAGTCGTGGCGGTTGGCGCCGGCCAGGACGCGGCCGAGCGGGATGCCGTAGCCATCGGTCATCCCGGACCGTTTCATGCCCTGCTTGCCCCGGTCGACGGGTGAGCGTCCGGCCGCTTCGCCGCCGCCGGGGGCCTTGGTGATGGCGCCGTCCACGGCAATCTGGTCGAGGACGAGGCCGACGACGCGGTCATAGGCCTGGAGGGCGATCTGCTTCAGGCGGGCGAACAGGCCCAGGCCGATCCACTCGTCGCGGCGGCCTCGGATCGTGGCGGCCGAGCAGGTCGAGTCCGCTATCGCCTCGTAGGAGCAACCGAACCGCAGGACTTGGAGCAGCTTGTCGAAGACGATCCGGTCGCTGATCCGGCGTCGGTGGCAGCCCAGCGGGTGGGCTGGATCGAACTGTGGCCGCTGCGGCAGCAGGGCGGCGAATTGGTCCCAGAGCGGTTCGGTCAGCCAGAATGGCAGCACAGGCACAGGTCTCCCCAATGATCACAGAGCGTCGCAACTCCATGATCAAGGAACCTGTGCCTGTCTCGTCCGCCGACTGGTCCCACCAACCGCCTATCTGCGCAGCCTCTTACTTGAAGTACACATCCTCAGACGGCTGAACTGCATGAACAGTTGACAGCACTAGATAAGCCGGGGACACGCCCTAAGATCCTTGGATGACGGACACCACTGACAGAGCCGCGGAGCTCGCCGACCTGGCGGCCCGGTTCCCCGCCCTGCACGCGCCGCAGCGCTGGGCCTGGGGCGGCATCGACGCCCGGTTTTCGCCTGAGCTTCCACCGGACGCGCTGATCACCAACATCCACCTGGTGGGGTTCTCGGACGGCGGGGTGGTGCTCTGCCGGGACGCGCGCGGTCACTGGTTCCTGCCGGGCGGCACCCGGGAGGAGGCGGAGAGCATCGAGTCGTGCCTGGTACGGGAGTTGCGCGAGGAGGCCGGGGCGCGGCTGGCGGGGGCGCCGGTGTGGATCGGCGCGCACCGGTGTGTGACGGACAGTCCGGTGCCGTACCGGCCGTGGCAGCCGCACCCTGAGAAGGCCTGGCTCTGGGGCTGGGCCGAGGTGGTGGTGGACTCCGCCCCGACCAACCCGGAGGACGGCGAGCAGGTCGTCGAGGTCCGCACGGTCGCCCCCGAGGAGGCCCGCCGCCTGCTCACCCAGGGCCGCGACGCCTGGTGGGGCGAGCTGGTCGAGCTCGCCGTCGAGTCCCACGAGCGGACCGACTGACCTGCGCCGGACGGCAGTCGGCCGGTCGGATGCCGCACTTCCGGCCGGCCGCTCCGACCGGCCGGGCCAGTCGGAGCGACCGGTCTACCCGGCCGTCACAGCCGCCACCAGGCGGCCAGCCCGAGCAGGCAGATCAGCAGGCACACCCCGAGGTTCACCACCTTGTGGGTGAGGAAGACGGCGGCGAACTCGCGGATCGTCGCGCTGGGCCAGTAGTACGCCGCGGTGTGCGAGCCCACGACCTGGCCGTTGACACCGGTGCTGCGGGCCAGCAGGGCGGCGCGGAAGGCGTGGAAGTTGTTGGTCACGATGACGCACCGGTAGCCGGGCTTGGCCTGCTCCATGATCGCCCTGCTGTACGTCAGGTTCTCCTCGGTGGTGCGGGAGCGGTCCTCGCGGACTATCCGGTCGGCGGGGAAGCCCCGGTCCGTCAGATAGTCGGCCATCGCGTGCGCCTCGGGCAGGTGCTCGTCGCGGCCCTGGCCGCCGGAGGTGATCAGTACCGGTGCGTGCCCGCGCGCGACCTGCCGCTCGTACACCGCGCGGCCCCGCTCCAGCCGGCTGGCCAGCAGCGGCGAGACCCGGGACCCACCGATCAGCCCGGAGCCCAGCACCACCACGAAGTCCGCCTTCCCGGCTGCCGTCAGCCGGCCGTACCGGCCGTAGAGGAAGGCGTAGCCGACGAAGCAGACGAAGAGGAACGAGACGTAGGCCGTCACCAGCAGCAGGGTGCCGGTCAGCACCTCCAACGCCCTGGAGTGGATGAGCGCGGCCTGCGCCATCAGCGCGACGAGACCGAGGATGCCCAGACCCACCAGCAGTGACAGCAGGTTGGTGAGGCTCCGGCCCTCCTTCCGCAGCATCGTCCGGCCGTTGAGGATCAGCAGGACGGCCAGCACCAGGGTGCCCAGCGAGGGGGCCAGCAGGACCACGGCGGCCAGCAGCACGACCACCACCGGCGAGAGGTGGTCGCGCGCCGGGAACAGAATGACGGGGAGTGAGATGACGAACAGGCCGAGGTGGACGGCGTTGCCGAACCTGCGGCGATCACGCAGTACACCGATGAGGAAGAGCAGCAGGAACAGGCCGGGGACCGCGAGTACGAGCATGCCACCACGGTAGGTGCGGGTCTCCGGCCCGCCCATGAGACCGCAGGAGGATTCCGGATCCCCCCACTGGCAGTCGTCCGGTCCCCGAGCCGCACGAGCGGCCGACCGGGATCCGACCGGAGCTCCCGACCGGCGCGGCTGGTCGTACGGGGATCCGGGTCGCCGGCCGGCCGGCGCCCCGGACACTCACGGAGCGCTGCGGCGCGTCACCGGACCGCCCGCTCGCGGGCAGCGCGCAGGTGCGAGGCGGCGATGACCGCCACCGCCATGGCGGCCAGCGCGGCGCTGACCCACACGGCATCCCGGTAGTCACCCGTCGTCCCGGTCACGGCACCGGCGAGCAGCGGCCCCGGAAACGCACCGGCGTTCAGCGCGACGGTGGCGAACGCCCCGTTCAGGGACGGGGCTTCGGACGCGACGTGCATGACACGGTTGACGAGCGTCGATCCGATTCCGAACGACAGCCCGCCCTGGATGACCGTCACGATGAAGAGCGGCACGGTCCGCGTGCTGGTCATGGCGAGTACCGCCCACCCGACGGGCAGAGCCCCCATGGCCAGGACCACGCCCCGCCGAAGCCGGCCGTGGGCCGTCCGACCGGCTGCGTTCACTCCGATGAAGGCGCCCGCTCCGAACGCGGCGAGCAGACCGGGGACCGCGCCGGCGGGCAGGTGGGTGACGTCCGTGGCGATGACGGCCAGGTACGCGAAGGCCGCGAAGGTAGCCCCGTTGACCACGGCCGCGAGCGCCATGGCCAGCCTGACCGGACGGGACGTCAGCGTACGCAGTTCCCGCCTGACCGAGACCTCGTACCGGCGGGCGGCGTCGACGGGTGCCGCCCGGAACACGAGCGCCAGTGCGGGCAGGCAGAGGGCGGCGACGGCCCAGAAGGCCGAACGCCAGCCGGACCAGTTCCCGAGCAGGGCGCCCGCGGGTACGCCGGCGGCACACGACAGCGTGGCTCCCGACAGCAGGACGGCGGTGGCCCTGGCCTGCCTTGCCGGCGCCACGAGGGCGGCCGCCGTACTCATCGCGACCGCCAGGAAGCCGGCGTTGACGATCGCGGCGACGACACGGGTCCCGAACAGCACGGCGAAGTCCGTCGTCACCGCACCGATGACGTGCACGACGACGAACCCGGCCAGGAAACCGGCCAGCGCGCGACGGCGTGGCCAGCGCGCACCCAACACGGCCATCACGGGCGCACCGACGATCATCCCGATCGCGTACGCGGAGGTCAGGCTTGCGGACGCGCCCACCGATACGGACAGGTCACGGGCGATACCCGGTACGAGACCGGACAACATGAACTCGGAGGTGCCTTGCGCGAAGACGGCAAGGCCGAGGACGTAGACGAACAGGGGCACGGAGTCGACTCCAGCGTTGACGTGTGCGGGCAGGAACATCCGCGCGCTGGACGTCGAACCGCGTCACCTGTTGCTGGGACGGAAGCCGGAACCGGACCGGACGCACGGAGCACGTGTCCGGCCACCCGCGGCGAAGTCGACCGAGGAACCAACAGGTCGTTGGTCAGAGGACAACCCGCCGCCGGGTGACCGGCGGCTCCGTTCTGTCCGACTCGGGGCTCGTCATGTGAGGCACAGTACTCACGCGCCCGGTGGCCATCAACCGGCTTGGAGGATCAGGTCCCTCGGACCGCTGCTGATCACGGAGGCGCCGCGGGACAGCGTCCGCCCGGACCGGGCGTCAGGAGGCCGGACGACGGCCGTGCCACCCGTCAGTGTGCGCTCGCCGCGCCCGCCGTGACCGACGGGGCGAAGGCCGGCAGCTGCTCCAGGCTCTCCGCGACCGCCGCGAAGCCGTACTCGAGCATCTCGCGCTCGTACCGCTCGACGGCCGGCAGCAGCTCCGCCTCGCCCCGCTCGACCGCGGTGAGCGCGCGGCAGAGCAGTGCCGCGTCCCGGAACGCGGTGTTGGCTCCCATGCCGCCGCTCGGCGGCATGACGTGGATGGCGTCGCCGAGCAGGGTGACCCGGCGGGTGCCCCAGTGCGGCACCGGCTTCGCGTAGCGGACCGTCAGCATGGAGCTGTTCACCACGTCCGACTGCCGTACCAGCTCCACCAGGTCGGGGTGCCAGCCGGCGATGCCGGCCAGCAGCAGGTCGCGGATCGCCGGCCAGTCGGCGGGCAGCGGCCTGATGTACTCGGGCAGGAACGCTGCCCAGCGCAGGTAGCTTCCGGTTTCCGGGAGTTCGACATCGGGGGCCAGTTCGGCGGCGGCGAGGTGCGGCGGGCGGCGGAACTCCATCTTGCCGAGCAGCATCCGCACCTCGGGGCCGTGGACGATGGTGCCGAAGCCCGGGACCAGGCCGGCGAACCGGTCGGTCAGCGGCGTGCGGCCGAGCAGGCCGTTGCCGTCCAGGGTGACCACCTCGGCGTCGGGCAGGAGCTGCCGGCGCACGGGGGAGTTACCGCCGTCCGCGCCCACCAGCAGGTCTCCGGTGGCACTGCTCCCGTCGGCGAACTCGGCCCGGACGGTGCCGTCGGTCAGCTCGGTGTAGCGGACCAGCCGCTTGCCGAACTCGATCCGGTCGGTGAGCCCGGCCAGCAGCAGATGCCGCAGGACGTGCCGGTCGGTGGCCGTTCCCCCCTGCATCGCGCCGAGTTGGCGGATCTCGCGCAGCTGCTCGTCGACCACCCGCCGCTCACCCGAGAGCTCTCCGGTGCTGGCCTCCAGCACCGGGTGCAAGCGCTGCGGCAGGCATTCCCGCAGCGCGGCCAGCCCCGGGCCGCCGATGCCGATCCGGAAACCCTGGTACCGGGCCCGCACGCTCGCCTCGCGCTCGTAGATCCGCACGTCGATCCCCGCCTGCCGAAGCCCCTGCGCCAGGCACAGACCGCCGATTCCGGCACCGATCACCAGAACACGCATGTCGCCCCCCAAACTTGAACACCGTTCACTTGATCACTGTTCAATTTAGTTGGTCAGTGTTCAAGTGGCAAGATGCTCCGGTAGCAGGAAGGGCTACGAAAGGGAGACCCGATGCCGCTCCGGCAGGCCGATGTGCTGCAGGGCGCGATGGAACTGCTCGACGAGGACGGCCTCGACGAGCTGACCACCCGTCGCCTGGCCCAGCGGCTCGGCGTCCGCGCCGGCGCCCTGTACTGGCACTACCCGAGCAAGGCGGCACTGCTGGACGCGCTG
Source organism: Kitasatospora sp. HPM-01-4 (assembly GCF_051374625.1). Taxonomy (NCBI): domain Bacteria; kingdom Bacillati; phylum Actinomycetota; class Actinomycetes; order Kitasatosporales; family Streptomycetaceae; genus Kitasatospora; species Kitasatospora sp. HPM-01-4. Next base: position 2,009,919 of record NZ_JBPQGP010000005.1, read on the forward strand.
GCCGACCAGATCATCGGCGAGATGCTCACACAGCCGCCCGCCGGCGACCCGGGCGCCGCCCCCGCCGCCGAGCAGGACTGGTCCGACCGGCTCCGGGAGCTGGCCACCCGGGCCCGCGCGGCCATGCTCGCCCACCGCGACGGCGCCCGGCTCGTGGTCTCCTTCACCGCCCCGCCACCCAACGCAGTCGCCTACTTCGGCTCCCTGGTCGACGCCCTGCGCTCGGCCGGTGCCGACGACCCGGCCGCCCACCTCGGCGCGGACGTGGTCACCAGCTTCGTCAACGGCTACACCCTCGAGGAACAGGCCCGCCAGGCCGCCCTGATCCCCCTCGACCAGCGCGACGCGACCTTCCGCCTGGAGCTGGACATCGTGATCGCCGGCATCCGCGCGCGGCTGCTGCGCGACTGAGCGGAGCTCGCCGCCGGCCGGCCGCCATCCGGGTCGGCGCGGCCACGGACCCCGCCCGTTCCGGCGCGTGGTCGAGAGTCCGGGTGAACGTGCCAGGCGCCCGGATCGGGGCCAGGTGGTGTGGTTCGGGTTCCGGGTCGGGTCGGCCGCGTATCGAGCAGGCGCCGGTCCAGGTGGCCAGGAGGGTCTGGAGTTCGCGGAGGACCGCGCAGAGGGTCAGGCCGGCGCAAGGACATCCGGGTCGAGCCTGAGCATGGTGCAGAAGGCCTGGGCGAGGGCAACGAGGGTGACGTGGCGGTGCCAGCCGAGGTAGTTGCGGCAAGCTACCCCCGCTTGATTGTCCGGGGGCACCTGACAAAGCCCTACCAGTCGGCTGCGGCCTCATCCGCGATGGGGAGTACGAGCGCTGACGGGTGGTGGAGCGAGATCCGAACCGGTGCGAGGCGGACGGCCGTTGCCGCGGGTTCGCCGGTTCCGGTGTTGCGTGCGAAGCGCGGGTGGGCTCCGCCGCTGATCTGCAGGCGGATCCGGTGGCCGGCGGGGAAGCGGTAGGCGGTGGAGCCCATTCCCACTGTGACGGTGGCCGGGGTATCGGCAGGCTGGAGCCGCTGCAGTCCGTCGCAGACGTTGGTCGAGCGGTCATGAGGGTCGACGTCGCAGAGCCGGGCGAACACGTCGGCATGGCCGGTGTCCGTACTGATCCGCAGTACCGCACCGACCGGCCCGAGGATGTCGACCGGTGCGGGCAGCGGTTCCGTGGTGAAGGTCAGCACGTCGTCCCGCGCCTCCAGAGGCCGGTTGTCCCGCTGTGCGGCCTTGCCGCCGGCCAGGGCACCGCCGAGGGAGGGGGTCGGATCGGCCGGGTCGTAGCGGAAGGACGGCGGCTCCGTCATGTCCTCGGGTGCCCGGGGTATCAGGGTGCCGCCGGTGTCGACGTACCAGTGCCGGTCCCGACGGGTCGGCGGCCAGTCGGGGAGATCCTGCCAGGCCTGCCGGCCTCCGAAGTGGACACGGACTCCTGTCGGCCGCAGGCCGGAGGGGTCACCGCACAGGTGGGCCCGCAGCCAGGCGAGGCTCTCGGTGAAGACCTCGGGCCAGCCTTGCTGGAGTGCCGACTGGTGCGACCAGGGCCCGACGAGCAGGGACGTTTCACAACCGGCACGCCGCAGGCGCCCGTACTGGGCGAGGGTCTGGTCGAGGTTCACGTCGTGCCAGCCGCCGATCAGACTGGTCGGCACGGTCAGACCATCGGCTGCGGACCCGACGTCCGCCCCGTGCCAGTGGACATCGTCGGGATCGGGGTGTGCCATCGCCTCTTCCAGGAACGGCACCGGCCCGCCCAGCGCGGGCCGGTACGCCTCCGCGAGGGGAAGGCCTCCCGTGGCCTTCCGCCGGTGGCGCTGCAGCCGCAGGGTCGCCCGCAGAAAGCTCGGTACGCCCCGGTGCTGACTGGTGAGGCCGACCCCGACGACGAGCGCGTCCTCGAGGGAGAACGCGCCACCCCGGTAGAAGAAGCCGTGCGGGTCGTGCATGGCGATCTGGACCACCATCGCGCGCAGCTCCGGTGGCGGGTCCAGGGCGAGGGCCCACTGGACGTAGCCGAGGTAGCTGGGGCCGATGGTGCCCAGCGCACCGGAGAACCAGGGCTGCCCGCGCAGCCAGGCGACGGTGGCCTGACCGTCGGCGGCCTCGTTGCGCCAGAGGTGGAACTCGCCGCCGGAGCCACCGGTGCCGCGGCAGCTCTGGAGGACGACGTGGAAGCCCTGCTCGGCCAGTAGCACGCCGTACATCGGCGCCCAGGGGAATCCCCGGCCGTAGGGCGAGCGGATCAGGAGCGTGGGGAAGTCCCCGTCGTCCAGGGGGAAGTAGTGGTCGGTCAGCAGCGGACTGCCGTCGGCTGCTGGCACGACGAGGCCGGGCTCGTAGGCGATGTCGTGCAGTTTGGGAGGAAGTCCCCGCATGGACCGGCTCATGATCCTGGTGCTCAGGGGCGGCTTCTTCGCGGGTGGGCGGCGCGTCGGCATCGCAGCGGTGCCTCGATTCGTGGGCGTGGGCGAGTCCCTCATTTCCCGTACAATGTACGAGAATAGCTCATGCTTGGATGGCTGATCAGAAGGAGGGAGGTGCCACCGTGGCCCGCGCGGAATCATCGGGTGGCCATGCCGGCGTGGATCCGGAGCTGCTCTGGTCGGCGGCCGAACGCCCGCGCCGGGGCAGGCCGCCCGCTCACAGCCGCGCCGCGATCACCGCGTCCGCGGTCGCCATCGCCGACACCGAAGGGCTTGCCGCCGTCACGATGCGCGCGGTCGCGGCCCTGCTCGGAGCCGGAACGATGTCCCTGTACAGCTACGTCCCCAACAAGGAGACGCTGCTGGAGCTGATGATCGACGAGGTGAGCGGCGACCACCGCCTGCCGGCCGAGCCCTCTGGTGACTGGCGCCGCGACCTTCGACAGATCGCCCATGGGCAACGCGCCATCATGCGGCGTCACCCCTGGCTGCCCGCCGCACTACCAACCCGGCAGACCCTCGGCCCGAACACCCTCGCCGTCCTGGACTACGCGCTCGCCGCACTCGCCCCCACCGGCCTGGACGCCCAGGCGCGGCTGGAGACCTTCAGTCTTCTCACCGGATTCGTGGCCAGTCACATGTCGTACGAACTCGCCCAGGAACGCGCCGTCGAAGCCGCGGGCCGGACTCCCGGCGAGCTCCTCGACGCCCAGGCCCGCTACCTTCGCTCCACCGTCGCCAGTGGCGACTATCCCCATCTCGCCCAGGCCCTGGCCGAACCGGGCGGCAGCCAGAGCCCCCAGGCGGTGTTCGATCGCCTTCTTGACCGCGTGATCAACGGGATCGCGCCGGGGGCGTGACATCGGCCGAGCGGGTTGATCACCGCGCCGGCCCTTCTCCGACCGAATCCGGTCCAAATCCCCTGCCGCACAGGACCTTTGGGGAGAACGCAGGGTCCCCCCGACCCGAGGGCCGGGGGGACAGCGGCACGGCGGCGGTACTGCCGCCGGTCAGGTCAGCGCCGGCCGGAGTCGCCGCCGGCCAGGCCGGCCCGGCGGAGGGCGTCGGCCATCGCACTGTTGGCGAGCGGGGCCGGTCCCCCGCCGCGGCGGTCACCGCCACGACGGTCGCCGTCGCCGCGCCGCTCCTGGCGCGGCGGGCGCGGGCCGCGGTCGCGCTCGCGGCGCCCCTCCCCGCCGCCGGTGCCCTGGCGCACCTCGTCGTCCAGCCGGAGGGTGAGGCCGATCCGCTTGCGCGGGACGTCCACCGAGGTGACCCGCACCCGGACGATGTCGCCGGGCTTGACCACCTCGCGCGGGTCCTTGACGAAGTTCCGCGACAGCGCCGAGACGTGGACCAGGCCGTCCTGGTGCACGCCCACGTCCACGAAGGCGCCGAACTGGGCGACGTTGGTGACCACGCCCTCCAGCACCATGCCGACCTCCAGGTCGCCGATCTTGTCGACGCCCTCCTTGAAGACGGCGGTGCGGAAGGCCGGGCGCGGGTCGCGGCCCGGCTTGTCCAGCTCGGCGAGGATGTCGGTGACGGTCGGCACGCCGAAGGTCTCGTCGGCGAAGTCGCCCGGGCGCAACGCCCGCAGCCTCTCGCTGTTGCCGATCAGTTCGCGCAGTTCGCCGCCGGTGCCGGCCAGGATGCGGCGGACCACGGGGTACGCCTCGGGGTGCACGCTGGAGGCGTCCAGCGGGTCGTCGCCGCCGGGGATGCGGAGGAAGCCCGCGCACTGCTCGAAGGCCTTGGGGCCGAGCCGGGCCACGTCCTTGAGCGCCTTGCGGGTGCGGAACGGGCCGTTGGCGTCGCGGTGGGCGACGATGTTGTCGGCGAGGGTGGCGGTGACGCCCGAGACCCGGGTGAGCAGCGGGGCGGAGGCGGTGTTGACGTCCACGCCGACGGCGTTGACGCAGTCCTCGACCACGGCGTCCAGCGAACGGGAGAGCTTCACCTCGCTGAGGTCGTGCTGGTACTGGCCGACGCCGATCGACTTGGGGTCGATCTTGACCAGTTCGGCCAGCGGGTCCTGGAGCCTGCGGGCGATGGAGACCGCGCCCCGGATGGAGACGTCCAGCTCGGGCAGTTCCTGGGAGGCGTACGCGGAGGCGGAGTACACCGAGGCGCCGGCCTCGGAGACCATCGCCTTGGTGAGCTTCAGCTCCGGGTGGCGCTTGATCAGGTCGTCGGCGAGCTTGTCGGTCTCCCGGGAGGCGGTGCCGTTGCCGATCGCGACCAGGTCCACCGAGTGCCTCTTCGCCAGCTCGGCGAGGGTGGCCAGGGCCGCGTCCCACTTGTTGGCGGGCTGGTGCGGGTAGATGGTGCTGTGCGCCACGACCTTTCCGGTGGCGTCCACCACGGCGACCTTGACGCCGGTGCGGAAACCGGGGTCCAGGCCCATGGTGGCGCGGGTGCCGGCGGGGGCGGCGAGCAGCAGGTCGCGCAGGTTGGCGGCGAAGACCCGGACCGCCTCGTCCTCGGCCTCCTGGCGCAGCCGGGTGCGCAGGTCGATGCCGAGCCGGACCAGGATGCGGGTGCGCCAGGCCCACCGCACGGTGTCGGTGAGCCACTTGTCGGCGGGGCGGCCCCGGTCCGCGATGCCGAAGCGGGCGGCGATCCGCTGCTCGTAGTCGCTCTCGCCGGGCAGGTCGGTGCTCTCCGAGCCGTCCAGGGGCGAGAGTTCGAGGTCGAGGATCTCCTCCTTCTCACCGCGCAGCATGGCCAGGATGCGGTGCGAGGGGAGCTTGGTGTAGGGCTCGGCGAAGTCGAAGTAGTCGGCGAACTTGGCGCCTTCGTTCTCCTTGCCCTCGCGGACGCCGGCGACCAGCCGGCCACGGGTCCACATCCGCTCGCGCAGGGACCCGACCAGGTCGGCGTCCTCGCCGAAGCGCTCGACCAGGATGGCGCGGGCGCCGTCCAGCGCGGCGGCCCGGTCGGCGACCGAGTCGTTGAGGTAGCCGGCGGCCAGCTCCTGGGGGTCCTGGCCGGGGTCGGCGAGCAGGGTGTCGGCGAGCGGTTCGAGGCCGGCCTCACGGGCGATCTGCGCCTTGGTGCGCCGCTTGGGCTTGTACGGGAGGTAGATGTCCTCGAGGCGCGCCTTGGAGTCGGCGGCGAGGATCTGCGCGCGCAGGGTGTCGTCCAGCTTGCCCTGGGCCTCGATGGAGTCCAGGACGGCGGTGCGCCGCTCCTCCAACTCGCGCAGGTAGCGCAGCCGCTCCTCCAGGGTGCGCAGCTGGGCGTCGTCGAGCGAACCGGTGGCTTCCTTGCGGTAGCGGGCGACGAAGGGGACGGTGGCACCGCCGTCGAGCAGTTCGACGGCCGCCTTCACCTGCCCTTCGCGGACGCCCAGTTCTTCGGCGATCTTGCGTTCGACTGGCATGGTCACGAAGTCGGCCACCTTCTCCTGGTTCAGAGTTGAGCGTTCCGCACCGGGCTCCTCACACGGTGCGGGCGTCCTGCGGTTCGCCCTGCATTCTGGCAGGTACCCCGCCCGAAGGGGGTGCGGGCGTGTCCTCGGAGCGGCGTGGCGCGTTGTGCTGACGGTCGGTGACACGCAACCGGGCGGTGATCACCCGAACCGACCGTTCTGATATGAGATAGATCACACGGCACCTTCTCGTGGAGGCGATGGTGGCTCAGGCCCCGACACCGGTCACTCAGTGGGGCATGCCCCAGGCGGGCCCGTTCCGCTGGACCAGACCGGCCACCTGGCCGCGGGAGGCGCTCGCCCTGGCGGGCTACTGGCTCGCCAGCCGGATGGTCATGATCGGGATGCTCAAGTCGGGCAAGGCCGAACAGGCCGTCGAGGTCCACCGGACCTACCACGGCTGGTTCCAGATCCTTGAGACCGGCACCTTCCCGGTCGGCGACGTCACCTGGCAGTACCCGCCCGGCGCCGCCCTGGCGATGCTCGCCCCCGGGCTGCTCCCCTTCCTGACCTACCTCCAGGCCTTCGCCCTGCTGATGCTCGCCACCGACGCGATCACCCAGGCCGCCCTGGTCCGGGTCTCGCTGCGCCGCAACGGCGGTGTGCACCGCGGCCGTTCGACCGCCGGGGCGTGGATGTGGGCGATGGCGCTGCCGCTGATGCTCGGCCTGCCCTACGGCCGCTACGACCTTCCGGTGACCGCGCTGGCGATGGCCGCGCTGCTGCTGCTGCCCAGCCGCCCGAGGATGGGCGGGGTGCTCGCCGGGATCGCCGCCATGGTGAAGGTCTGGCCCGCCCTGGTGGTGTTCGGCGCACCGCGCGGCCGCGGTACCCGGCAGGCCTGGTCGGCGATGTGCGCCTCGGCCGCCGCGCTGCTGCTGGTGATGGCCGTCCTCTTCCACGGGGCCTTCGACTTCCTCACCGCCCAGAAGGGGCGCGGCGTGGAGATCGAGTCACTGGGCGGAAGCGCGCTCCAGGTGGCCAGGGTGCTCGGCTGGCCCGGTGACGTCGACCAGCACTACGGCTCGCTGGAGTTCCTCGGCCCCTACGTCCACTCCGTCGCCCGGCTCTCGCTGCTGCTCACCGCGCTCGCCTTCGGCTGGCTGCTGCTCTGGCGCTTCCGGGCGCAGCAGTGGAGCGCCGCCACCCCGTACGACGCGGCGCTCACGGCGGTGCTGCTGTTCACCGTGACCAGCCGGGTGATCAGCCCGCAGTACCTGATCTGGCTGATCGGGCTCTCGGCGGTCTGCCTCACCGTACGCGGCTCCAGCCAGCGGCCGGTCACCCTGCTGCTCCTGCTCGCGACGGCGGTCACCACCGTCGACTATCCGCTCTTCTTCGACGCGCTGATCAGCGGCGGCTGGAAGGGCACCCTGGTGATCGTGGTGCGCAACGGGCTGCTGCTGGCCGCCTCGCTCTGGTCCGCCGCCCGTCTCTGGCGCGCCACCGTCTCCCCGGCCGCCGCCCGCCAGCTGGTACCCCAGCTGCGCCGGCGCGGCCCGATCCGGGTCGCCTGACCAGGACCCCGGGGCAGCGGGGGCCGCGCGGACACCTCCGTGCGACCCCCTCCGCCACCCGAGCCCGGCCCCCCCGGTACTCACCGGGGAGTTCCGGGCTCTCTTCTTCGGCTTCGACCCGGGACGGCCCCGCCCCGTTCGTACACCACCGCATCTCCGTCCGCGCTCTGCACCAGGTGTATACACCGCGTGTATACACCTGGTGTATGGTCATGCCATGGCAATCGGACAGGCATTTCTCGGGCTCCTGGAAGCCGGGCCCAGACACGGCTACGACCTCAAACGGGCATACGACCAGCGCTTCGGCCAGGGCCGCCCGCTCGCGTACGGGCAGGTGTACGCGACGCTCTCGCGGCTGCTGAAGAACGGGCTGGTCGAGGTCGAAGGCGTCGAGCCGGGCGAGGGCCCCGAGCGCAAGCGGTACGCCATCACCGACGCCGGGGTGACCGACATGGCCGAGTGGCTCGGCCGCCCCGAGAGGCCGGAGCCGTACCTGCAGAGCACCCTCTACACCAAGGTCGTGCTCGCCCTGCTCACCGGCCGCCCGGCCGCGGAGGTCCTGGACGTCCAGCGCGCCGAGCACCTGCGCCTGATGCGCGAACTCACCCGCCGCAAGGTCGGCGGCGACCTCGCCGACCAACTGGTCTGCGACCACGCCCTGTTCCACCTGGAGGCCGACCTGCGCTGGCTGGAGCTCACCGCCGCGCGGCTCGACCAGCTCGCCGCGGAGGTCCGCCGATGAACGGCACGCCGATGAACGCAACGTCCGACCTGTCCACGCCCCCGCCGCTGCTCTCCGCCGTCGACCTGCACAAGTCCTTCGGGCCCACCAAGGCCCTGGCCGGCGCCGAGATGCACGTCTGGGCCGGCGAGGTGGTCGCCGTGATGGGCCCGTCCGGGTCCGGCAAGTCCACCATGCTGCACTGCCTGGCCGGGATCGTCCCGCCGGACTCCGGCGAGGTCTCCTACGACGGGCGGCTGCTGACCGGGATGAGCGACACCGAGCGCAGTGCGCTGCGCCGCAGCGAGTTCGGCTTCGTCTTCCAGTTCGGCCAGCTGGTACCGGAGTTGAGCTGCCTGGAGAACGTCGCCCTGCCGCTGCGGCTGGCCGGGGTACGGCGTGCCGAGGCCGAGCGCCGGGCCGCCGAGTGGATGGCCCGGCTGGAGGTCGACTCCCTCGGCCGCAAGCGTCCCGGCGAGGTCTCCGGCGGGCAGGGCCAGCGGGTGGCGGTCGCGCGCTCGCTGGTCACCGGCCCCAGGGTGATCTTCGCCGACGAGCCGACCGGCGCCCTGGACTCGCTCAACGGCGAGCGGGTGATGCAGCTGTTCACCGCCGCCGCCAAGGAGTCCGGTGCGGCCGTGGTGCTGGTGACGCACGAGGCCCGGGTCGCCGCCTACTCGGACCGCGAGGTGGTCGTCCGGGACGGCCGGGCACTCAACGTGGAGCGGATCGGATGAACTCGACCGCTCCCGACCCGACCCGCGGCCCCGGTCCGGCCGGAGGTACCGGCGCCACCGCCGGCCGCGAGCGGGCTTCCGCCCGCACCCCGATACCGGCCCGCAGCCCGCTCCGGGCCTGGGCCGCCGACCTGCTGTTCGGCGCCCGGCTGGCGCTGAGCGGCGGCCGCCAGGGCTGGCTGCGCACCGCGATGACCGCCTTCGGCGTCGGTCTCGGCGTCGCTCTGCTGCTGGCCGCGACCGCGATCCCCAGCGCCCTCCAGGAGCGCCACAACCGCGACTACGCCCGGCTCGACGCCGGCCGGGTCGCGGCGGACAAGCCCGCCGCGGACACCATGGCGGTCGACACCGTCTACGGCAAGTTCCGCGGCGAGGACATCTCCGGCCGGCTGCTCCAGCCCGACGGCCCCAAGGCTCCGCTGCCGCCGGGCCTCACCGCCATGCCGAAGCCCGGCGAGATGGTCGTCTCGCCCGCGCTGCGCAAGCTGCTGGAGGGCAACGAGCTGCTGCGCGAACGCTACCCGCAGCGGATCATCGGCACCATCGGCGACGCGGGACTGGCCGGCCCGTCCGAGAACTACTTCTACGCGGGCACCGACCGGCTCGACCCCGTGGCCGGGGTGGGCTACCGGATCAGCTCCTTCGGGGACCGGCCCCCGACCGAAGCGATGAGTCCGATGCTGGTCCTGCTGGTGATCATCGGCTTCGTGGTGATGCTGCTGCCGGTCGCCGTGTTCGTGGCCGCGGCCGTCCGCTTCGGCGGTGAGAGCCGCGACCGCCGGCTGGCGGCCCTGCGGCTGGTCGGCTCCGACACCCGGATGACCCGCCGGATCGCCGCCGGGGAGGCCGCCTTCGGGGCGCTGATCGGCGTACTGGCCGGTGCGGTGATGTTCCTGTTCGGCCGCCAACTGGTGCGCTACGTCTCGCTGTTCGACCTCAGCCTGTTCCCGTCGGACCTCCGGCCGAGCCCGCTGCTGGGCGCGCTCACCGTGCTGGCCGTCCCGGCGGCCGCCATCGCGGTCACCCTGCTCGCCATGCGCGGCGTGGTGGTGGAGCCGCTCGGCGTGTTCCGGCAGGCCCAGGCGCCGCGCCGGCGCCTCTGGTGGCGGCTGGTGCTTCCGGTGGCCGGCGTCGCCCTGCTGACCCCGCTGTTCGGCGGCGCGGGCGCCCGACAGGGCTTCAACGAGTACCAGGTGGCCGGTGGCGCGGTGCTGATCCTGGTCGGCGTCGCCGCGCTGCTGCCGTGGCTGATCGAGTCCGTGGTGGCCCGGCTGAGCGGCGGACCGGTGGCCTGGCAGCTGGCGATCCGCCGGCTCCAGCTGGACAGCGGCACCTCGGCCAGGGTGGTCAGCGGTATCGCCGTCGCGGCGGCCGGGGCGATCGCCCTGCAGATGCTGTTCAGCGGCGTCGACGGCGACTTCGAGCGGAGCACCGGCCGCGATCTGAGCAAGGCCCAGGCCCTCGTGATGGTCCCGGCCGGCCAGGGCCGGATCCTCGCCTCCGAGCTCGACCAGCGGCTGCGTGCCACCCCGGGAGTCACCGGCTCGAACTCCCTGCTGGACCTCACCATCGCCACCGGTGGCGGGGCCGGCCAGCCGCCCGCGCTGATGCCGCTCGCCGTCGGCTCGTGCGAGGTGCTGCAGAACCTCGGCGAGGTCGGTGACTGCCGCGACGGCGATGCCTTCTCGCTGGAACGCGGCGACGGGCAGTCCACCGAGGCGTCCGAGTTCAAGCCGGGCCAGCAGGTCGAGGCGGGCTACGACTTCGACTTCAAGATGCGTGCGGCCCGTCCGAACTGGACCCTGCCGGCCTCGTTCCGCACGGTCGCTCCGCACGAGGTGAACCCGGTACTCGGACAGGGCAGCAGGTTCCTGCTCACGCCCGCCGCCGCCAAGGACCTGCCGCAGCTCCGGGCCAGGATCACCGGCTACGTCAAGGTGGACGAGAGCAACCCGGACGCCTACGAGCACCTGCGCAACTCCGTCGCCGCCGTGGACCCGGCCGGCACCGTGTTCCTGTTCCAGTCGGTCGACGTGAACCGCCGTTTCGCCGCGGTCAAGCGCGCGCTGTTCGCCGGGGTCACGGTCACCCTGCTGCTGATCGGCGCGAGCATGCTGGTCGGTACGGTCGAGCAACTGCGCGAGCGGCGCAGGCTGCTGGCGGTGCTGATCGCCTTCGGCACCCGGCGCGGCACGCTCTGCGCCTCGGTGTTCTGGCAGACGGCCGTGCCCGTGGCACTCGGCATCGCGCTGTCGATCCTCACCGGGATCGGCCTGGGCGCGGCCCTGCTGTCCATGGTCGACCACCCGGTGCACCCCGACTGGGGCACGGTTCTCGGTCTCGGCGCGATCGGCGCCGCGGTGGTGCTGCTGGTCACGGCGGCCAGCCTGCCGTCCCTGTGGCGGATGATGCGCGCCGAGGGCCTGCGTACGGAGTGACGCGTCCGGCCGGCGAGCGCGGTGCCCCTGACCGTCCTGGTCAGGGGCACCGCGCTCATCCCGTTCCCGGGTGTCAGACCGAGATCACCCGGAGCGCCGGGTGGTCGACCGTGTTGAGGTACAGCTTCTCCTTGGTGCCCTCCTGCTCCAGCTCGACCACCAGGCGGTACCGGTACAGGCCGGGCTTGGCGGTGCTCAGCACGGTGCCGGCCCAGTAGTAGTAGACCGGGGTCAGCGGGGAGCGCATGCGGTCGGGCATCCCGTAGATCTTGAGCTCGGTGAAGAGCTTCCGCTCCGCGACGTCCTCCTCGTCACCCAGCTCGGTGTCGAGGACCACGATGTTGTTGATCTTGGGCATCGGAGGCCAGGTGCCGTCCAGCCGCCGCTCCATGTCGATCGGGCGGATGATCCAGTTGATCACCTGGCCCTGCTTGCAGACCGTCTCCAGCTGCCGGGTCCCCTGACCCGAGCCGCCGACGCTGTTGTCCATCATGTACATCGCGTTGCTCAGCGAGCCCGTCGCCGCCGCCCGTTCCATGTTCACGAAGGTGACGATGTTGAGCTGTACCGAGTTCAGCTGGCCGGGGTTCTGCTTCTCCGCCTCGGTGTTGCGCGTACTGGTTGTCAAGGTTCCTCCTTCGAGCGCGCCGCTCGGGGCTGTCCGGTGTGCTAGCCGACCAGGGCGGGCGACAGCGTGGTGGTGATCGGCTCGGTCTGCGTGCCCAGCCTGAACTTGATCTGGTACGGGACGTGGGACACCTCGTCCTTCTTCACCGTCCCGATCCAGTACGCGACGTCGGTGCCCGGGTAGACCTTCCGGACCGGCTCGCACACCTCCGGGTCGATCACGATGCCGTCGATCGCGACGAAGGCCTCGCACTCGAGCGCCAGCACGTTCCAGAGCAGCTGGTCGCCGGCCTTGACCTTGGTCCGCAGCTCCTCGGTGCCGAACCCGGCCGACCCGCCGGCCCGGTTGGTGTCGTACAGGTACAGGTGGCCGTTGGTGCTCTGGGCCGCCAGCATCCCGACGCAGTCCACCACGGCGGTGATCGAGATCGGGCGCTTCGGTGTGGTCTTCTGCCTTGGCTTGGTGGTCATCTCTCCTCCTCGTCCTTGCTGGATCTCGGGCTTAGGCGAACGCGGCCGGGGCGATGGGCAGGTAGCCCATACCGGCACCGGTGAACGCGTTCCGCTTGGGCTCCGAGACGATCCGGAGCTTGGACTCGCAGGTGAAGTTGACCGGCTCCCAGGTCCACTCGCCGGCCCGCTGGACCAGGTCGTGGAGCTGGATCCGCATCTTGTAGGTGTACGTGCCCGGCCGGGAGGTGTCGACCGTCGCGGACCAGTACCAGCCGTCGGTGACCAGGTCGGGGGAACCGTACTCGGCCGGGTAGATGATCTTCTCGTCCACCGCCTCGCCGAAGATGTCGGTGATGACCGGGGCCGGGTAGCTGTGCGCACCCTGGCTGTGGTCGGAGACCACCTGGCCGGTGACGTCCAGGACCCGCTGCCCGGAGTGCGCGCGGGTGCGCCCGGTGGTCCTGACCCGGGTGCCGACGGTCTTGTGGATCTTGGCGAGCGCGGCGTCGGTGTCGCCGTTGACCGACGGCTTGCCCGCCAGCGCCGCCAGCTCGGCCAGCGCCTCCGACTCGGCCTGCCGCGACCGGGTGGTGTGGTAGCCGCGCGGCACCGTCGGCGGAATCGAACCCAGGCTGTACGGCAGCCAGTTGAGCACCTGCTCACCGGCCTGCGAACCGTCGTTCCAGTAGGCGCCGTTGACCGCGGTCACCAGTTCGCCGCTGCCCTGGTTCAGGGAGCCCTGCAGCTTCATGTTGTCGAACAGGTACGTGTTGCCGTCCAGCGTCCGGGACTCCAGCGCGTTGCCGACGTCCACGAGCACGATGATCGCTAGCTGTTGGGCCATGAGCCCACCCTCCTTGTCGGTGTTCCGCTTACAGGCACATCAGCGCGGGCGAGTCGATGTACAGCACGCTGTGCTCGCCCTCGTACATCTGCAGTTCGAGCCGGTACCGGTACGGCACTCCGGGGGTCATGAAGTAGGGCACCACGCCGGACCAGACGTGGAGGTCCAGCTTCCCGCCCTCCGCCTGACGGCCGGCCGGGGCGGCGTCCTCGCCCTCGGGCGCGTACTCGGTCGCGCTCGCCGCCTCGCCCGCTCCGAGGAAGGTGATGTTCTTGATCTCGACCGGTGTCTGCAGGTCCACCGCCAGGGCGGACCACTGGACCACCTGGCCCGGCGTCACGATGGTGCACAGCTCGGCGGACCCCTGGCCGGTGCTGTCGAACGCACCGTCATCGATCAGGCAGAGGTTGCCGTTGAGCAGCGTCTTGTCGGAGAGCGCCCCGATGACGTCCACGACGACGGCGATGTTCACTTGCGGCTTCACACTCACTCCATTCCTCAAACGTGGTTCCCGGAGCCGCTGTCGCTAGCCCCGGTCCCGCACCAGCGGGACCTTGCCGACCTCGGTCCGCTCGATCTCGGCGGACGAGCGGTGTACGAACTTGATCTGGAACCGGTAGCCGGTCTTCTCGATCGAGGCGGGGTTCGCCTCGCCCTGGTTGAACAGCGAGAGCGAGCGGGGCAGCGCGTTGACGAACACGTGCTGCACCCCGTACGGACCGAGCGCGGTGTCCATCCGGTACGTCAGACCGGGGACGTCGTCGACCGAGGCGATCAGCGTGATGGTCTTGCTCTCGCGGTGGTTCACGAACTGGACCTCGTGGGCCGCCACGTCCAGGTCCAGCGCCCCGGCCTTCTTCAGGTCCTCGCGCACCGCGTCGTAGGCGCGCGCGGCCGAGTACTGGCTGTCGTTCAGGTGCAGGATGTCCCCGGTGCGGCCCGCGAACTCGAACTGCTGGGCCTTCAGCCCCGGCCCGTCCAGCCTCGGCCGGCGGATCATCCGGTCGCCCAGCTTGAGCCGCAGCAGCGGAGCCTCGTGCCCGTGCAGGCGGGTGACGACCAGCTCGCCCTCCTCGCCCTCGGCGACCCAGCGGCCCTCCTTGTCCACGATCTCGACCAGGTGCAGCCCGGGGACGGACGTCAGGAACGGCGAGTCCTCCCGCAGCTGCAGCCCGATGGTCTCCGCCTGGGTGGCGGCGAAGTAGCTGAGGATCGACAGGTTCGGGTACATCGCCTTGAGCTCGGCCCGCTTGCGCTGCGGCAGCACCCCGCTCCCGTACAGCGCGACCCGGAAGCTCTCCTTGGCCTGCTGGCTCATGCCCGCACCGAGCTCGCTGAGGATCGCGATACCCGCGGTGATCCCCATCAGCGCCTTCGGGCCCGGGTAGGAGAACATGTGCTCTAGCACCGGGGCGGTGACCGGACCGGCACCGATGTAGTTGACCCCGGGCACATGGGCGAGCACCCCGCCCACCATGGTGCCGCTGCTCCACATCTGGTAGTCGGCCAGCGTGGTGTACAGCCACTTGGGGTCGCTGCCGGTCAGGTAGTCGCTCAGCTGGTAGGTGCCCATGAAGCGGCCGGCCACCTCGTAGGTGTCCCGCAGCTCGCTCAGCGGGTACACCGTCTCCAGCGGGCGCCCGCTGCTGGTGCCGCCGCTGGCCACGATCTCGAACCCGCCGCGCTCCAGCGGCACCACCATGCCCGGACGCGAGTCCATGAAGAAGTCGCGCTGGGTGTCCTTGTCGGACAGCGGGATCCGCTGCCAGTCCTCGTACGTCTCCGGCGCGCTGCTGATCCCGGCGCCCGAAAGGCGGCTGCGCCACAGCGGGTTGAGCAGCACCGTGTTGACCATCTGCTGGAGCCGGCGCAGCACCAGGGCGTCCTGGACCTCGTGCGAGACCTCGCTGTACGGCGCCTGGCAGACCCGCTCGCACTCCTGGAGCTTGCTGAGGAACGAGGGGAGCTTCGTGACCGCGTCGACGGAGTCCGGCTTCAGCTCCCATTCGGGGATCAGCCAGCCCGCCAGCTCGTCGATTCCCCCCGGAGCCGGCCGTGCCTGGGCAGCACTCACTGCACTCATTGTCATTTCCCTGCTCATCCTTGAATTCGCTTGACTTCGCTTGAATTCGCCGCCTGGATTCGTCACGAATTCGCCGGGCGGACCGGCTGCGGAAATCCGTGGCTCACTTGCCGCCGTCGAGCAGGTCGCGGCCGATCCGCCTGATCTCGCCCAGCAGCATCCGGAAGTGTTCGGCGGTGATCTCGTGGTTCATCATCACCACGCGCAGCGCGGCGACGCCGTCGATGTTCACCTTGGAGATGAAGAAATTGCCCTGGATCTTGATCCGGTTCCGGATCGCCACCTGGACGCGGTGCACGTCCTCGTCCCTGATATCGGCGGGACGGTAGCGGAAGCACATGATGTTGGCCTCCGGCTGGTGCACCGATTCGAAGTCGGGCTCGTCGAGGACGATCCGGTGGATCTCCTCCGTGAGGTCGCAGAGATACTCGATCTTCTCGGCGAACAGGGCCCGGCCGTAGACCGACCAGAGCGTCCAGAGCGGCATGATCATCGGGCGCTTGGTGCACTCGAAGTTCACCCCGCCGCTGTCCAGCTCGGTGTAGCGGTCCGGCTCCTCGTCGAAGACGTAGCTGGCGCGCTGCTGGAAGGCCCCGAGGCTGTCCTGGCCGTTCCGGTAGAACAGCAGGGTGCACGGCGCGGGAACGAACATCATCTTGTGTGCGTCCCAGGCCAGCGAGTCGGCCTTCTCGATGCCCTTCAGCTTCCCGCGGAGGCGGTCCGAGACCAGCAGGCTGGCCCCGTGCGCACCGTCGACGTGCAGCCAGATGCCCTTCTCGCGGGCCAGGTCGCCGAGCTCGTCGAGCGGGTCGAAGGCGCCGACCGAGGTGGTGCCGGCCGAGGCGACCAGGCAGAACACCTTGAGACCGCGCCGCTCGGCCTCCTCCAGAGTGGGCCCGACCTGGTCGATCGCGATCTGCTGGGCCTCGTTGAGCGGCAGGCGGACGATCTGCGCCTCGCCGATCCCCAGGATCCCGGCGGCCCGCGAGATGCTGTAGTGCACATCGGCGCCGACCGCGACGGCCGGGCGGGGCTGGCCGTCGGACACCGGACTGCCGCCCGACCAGAAGTCGGGGAACATCTTGTTCCTGGCCGCCAGCAGCGCGGTCAGGTTGGCGAGCGACCCGCCGGAGGTGGTCACCATGGCGAAGCTCTCCGCTTCCCACCCGATGAACCGGTTGAGCTCCTCGGCCATGAGCCGCTCGGCCACGCTGGGCAGCTGCCCCGCCTCGTAGAACGACGACGGCTGGTTGACCACCGAGCTCACGAAGTCGATGACACCGGCCAGCGGGACCACGCCCGAGAACTGCCGCCCCATGTAGCCGGGCGAGTGCACCTGGATGCCGGTCCTGACGTACAGGTCGATGATCTCGGTCAGACGCTTCTCGTCGAAGGCCGCGATGTTCTCGCGCTCCGTGGTCATCAGGGCCCTTGCGGCCTGCGTCAGGACTTCCGGGTCGATCAGGTCGAGTCCCCTGATCGAGAAATCGGCCAGATGGCTCTCCAGCCGGCTCACCGCTGTTTCGGAATTCTCCCGGAACAGCTCGGGGTCGAATGCGTCGACCAGTAGCCCGCCCCGTGGCTCCTTACCGGTGGACGGGAGCAGCGGCCTCGGTTTCTGGACGCCGAAAAGCGACCCAGGCCCGCCCTGCTGCTCAATGATCTGGTTCTTCGACCGCGATTCCACCATAGGAACCCCCCAAGGACATGTGCTGGACATGTGCCGTATGTCCTGACGTACATATTTCAGGACGACGTGATGGACTCTCTCGTTCCGGAGCCGTTCGTGTCCAGCTGGGTAACTCCAACGGGTGAATCTGCACTCGTTGCTGACTTTCGATTGCGCGCCGCCCCGTCAGCACTCCAGTACTAGACGGTTCCAGATATTTCCTGGTCAGAGCAGGTAGTCGCCGACTCACATTTCGAACATCAAATTCGTACATGCCTGCAGCGATTCGAACAGAACGCCAGCGGCAGGCCAAGTGGAGGGACCGCTACCGCAGCAGAACGCCCGGCTTGGACAGTGTCCGGGCCGGGCGCACAAATGATCTGATGAGACGTCACAACACCAGCCCCATGCGGAAGTTGGGCATCAGAAATGTTGAATCGCCCCGCGTCCGCTTCTCCCCAGGGGCCCCTACGGCCGCCACATCCGCCGCCCCGGGGCAGGCCGACCGCGTTCGATGGGCACGACGAGCCGGGCATGGGCGCCGCCGGCGGGGCGGGCCGCCCTGGCCGGCGATTCGGCGACGAGCCCGCTCCGGGCCGGCCGAACCGCCGGATCAGCCCTCGTAGGGCAGGAGTTCGGCGCGCTTGGGCGGCCGGTGGTCGCCGGAGGAGCGGCCGGTGAGGCGGCGGCCGATCCACGGGCCGAGGTGGACCCGCAGCCAGCGCAGGTCGGAGTGGAGCCGTTCGGCCCGGCCGCGCGGGGCGGCGGGAGGCAGCGGCGCGCGCCAGTCGAAGCCCGCCGGGCGGCCGAGTGCCTCCAGCACGGCGGCCGCGACCCGGCGGTGCCCCTCCGGGGAGAGGTGCAGCCGGTCCTCCGCCCACAGTCGGCGGTCGTCGAAGCAGGGCGCCGAGAAGAGGTCCACCACCAGGACCTCGGGGTGCTGCCCGGCCAGTCCCTCGACGAACGCCTTCATCTCCAGGATCGCCGGGAGCAGCCGGACGCTTCCGGCCAGCCGGCGGGTCGGATCGGTGCTGGTGAACATCACCACGGTCGAGCCGGGTCCGGTGCCGTCGCCGGCCAGCAGAGTGGTGGCTGCCAGCCCGAGCAGCCGCCTGACCTCGGCGACGTCGCAGCCGGGCCGCAGCACGTCGTTCAACCCGCCTGCGAGGGTGACCAGTTGGGCGTTCATCGCGGCGGCCCGGTCCACCTGCTCCGCGTGGATCTGGCCGATGAGCTTGCCGCGCACGGCGAGGTTGGCGTAGCGGAACTCCTCCCCCGGCCGCTCGGCGGCCAGCGCGGCGGCGACCCGGTCGGCCCACCCCCGGAACTGGCCGTCGGGCAGCAGCTCGTCGCACATCCCCTCGGTGAAGGAGTCCCCGACGGCGACGTAGGAGGCGTACCCGGTGCGCCCGGGCACGGGCGTCCGAGCGGGACAACTGCCCTGGGGGGCCGGGGCGGTGGCGGCGGTGCTCTCGTTCATCGGTACAGGATCGTACGCGTAGCACGTACCGCCCGGTCACGGAGCCCCCGGCCCTGGCCATGGCGGGCCCGGACGGCGTCCCGGCAGGTCGGGTGGGGGCGGGCCGGCCGTCGGGGGCGCGGGTCGGCGGCCGGGGGCGCGGGTCGGCGCTCGGGGGGAAATTCGCGGCGAGGGGGGTCACGGGAGTGCGGGGAATGCGCGGCAGGGCGGCGCGGAACCGGGTCCGCGCGAGTCCGGGCCGGGATAAACCGGTGACAGCCCCCGCACTCGCTGCTTTGATGCACTGCGTGACTCCAACCGATACCCGGCCGTCAGCGCCCGTCCTGGACATTCTTGAGCGTTACTACGACAGCGTGCCGAGGAGCAGCGCCCGGGTCGAGGACTTCGGTCCGCTCTCGCTGTTCGTCCGCGAAGGCGAGGGCTGGCCGTTCTACGCCAGGCCCGCGCTCGGCGCCGCCACCGCGGTGACGGTCGCGGACGTGCAGCGGGTCAGGGCCCGGCAGCGGGAGCTGGGCGCGCCGGAGGCCTTCGAGTGGGTCGCCGAGACCACGCCCTCGCTGCGCGCCGCCGCCGAGGCCTCCGGGCTGAGTGTGCACGCGCATCCGCTGATGGTGCTCGCCCCGGAGGCACCGGTCCCGCCGACCGGGCCTCGCGCCGGTGTCACCGTGCGCCTGCTGGACGCCGACGACCCGGCCCTGGCCGCCGCCCTGGCGATCGGACGGCTGGCCTTCGCCGAACCCGGTACCCGGCTCGGTGCCGCGGGCCCGGCCGAACTGGCCGACGCGGCCCTGGTCGCGGCCCGGGACGGTTCCGTCGAGCGCATCGCCGGCCGGATGCGCGCGGGCCTGACCCGGGTCGCGATCGCGATCGCGGACGGCGTCACACTGTGCTCGGGCATGCACCAGCCGGTCGGGGAGGTCAGCGAGGTGGTCGGTGTCGGCACCCTGCCCGCCGCGCGCCGCCAAGGGCTCGCCCGCGCGGTCACCGCCGCCCTGGTGGCCGACGCCCTCGCGGGCGGCGTCCGTACCGTCTTCCTGTCCGCCGGGGACGAGGACGTCGCCCGGATCTACGCCCGTGTCGGCTTCCGCCCGGTCGGCACCGCCCTGATCGCCGAACCCTCCTGACCCCCGCCCCACCGGGGACCAAAGGCCCCGCGGCGGCGCACGGCGACCGGGTCGCCGTGCGCCGCCCGGTCGAACACGCGGGCCCGCCCCAGAAGGAGCGGGCCCGCGTTCGATCCCGCCCCGGCCTCATGGGTCGGCCGGTTCCGGGGGCGGTGGTGTCAGGGCTTGCCCGGTGTCAGGGCTTGCCCGGTGTCAGGGCTTGCCCGGTGTCAGGCCTTGCCCCGTGTCAGGGCTTGCCCGGTGTCAGGGCTTGCCCGGTGTCAGGGCTTGCCCTTGGAGACGAAGAGGACGACGGCGGTGCCGGGGGCGACGACGGCGCCGGCTGCGGGCTCCACGCTGATCACGGCACCGGCCGGGATCTTCCAGTCGGTGAAGTTCTGGATGTGAGCGATCCTCAGTCCGGCCTCCGTGAGGAGTTCCTGGGCCTGAGCCTGGGACTTGCCGAGCACCGTCGGAACGGTGACGGAGGCCTTACCCGGCCCCGGCCTGGTGTCGACGCCGGGAGAGGGCGTAGCGACCGCCGCCGGCGTGCCGGAGGGCACCGGGGCCGGCCCGCCACCGGCCGTCGGCGCAACGGAGGGCACCGGAACGGGCGTGCCGCACGGCGGCGTTCCCGCGGGCACCGGGGCGGGCGTGTCACAGGCCGTCGGCGTGCCGGAGGGCACCGGGACGGGCGTGCCGCACGGCGACGTTCCCGCGGGCACCGGGACGGGCGTGTCACAGGCCGTCGGCGTACCGGAGGCCACGGGGGTGGGTGTCGCGGTGCCGGCGGAAGCCGCGGCGCTCTGCCGGGCGGGAGGCTCGCCGGAGCCGTTCAGGGCGAAGGCGGTACCCGCCGCCAGGACGACGGCGACCGCCGACCCGGCGACGGCGAGCAGCCCGCGCCGACGGCGGGTGCGGCGCAGGATGGCGGTGCCGTCGAACGTGGGAGGGTGCGCGTCGTGCGCGAAGTTGTCCATGGCCTGGATCAGTGCCTCTCTGAAGTCGTGGTCCTGGGTGGAGCCTTGGCGGCCGAGGTGGCCGTCGGGCGGGAACGAGGTCATCACGCACCTTCGAACTGGGGCAGGGAAAAGGGCCGTTCGTCGTCCGGTGCGCGCGGAGGCGGTTCGGACCGGGGTACCGAGGTACGCAGTTTGGCCAACCCGCGGGCGAGTTGCGAGCGCACGGCGGACGGCGAGATCCGGAGGACCTCGGCGATCTCCTGATCGCCCATGTCGTGCAGGAAGTGCAGCACCACGACGGTGCGCATCCCGATCGGCAGGGCGTGGAGCGCCTGTACCAGTTCGTCGCGGAGGTCCACCAGCCGGTACGGGTCGCGGGGATCCGCGTGGTCCGCGAGATCCGAGCGCTCACCGGACCGGCGGAGCCTGCGCCATCGGTCGTTGGCCAGGTTCACCACGATCCGGCGCACATAGGCCTCCGGCGAGTCCGCCACGGCGACCTTGCCCCAGTGCCGGCACGCCTTCTCCAGCGCCTCCTGCAGCAGGTCCTCCGCGGTCTCCCGGCTTCCGGTCAGGACGTAGGCGGTCCGGAACAGTGCCGCGGAGCGCTGCTGGACGAACTCGGCGAAGTCGACCCGTCCGCCGTCCCTGCCGCTGTCCCTGCCGCTGTCCCTGCCGCGCCTGCCAATCCTCACCAGGCGTCCGCCGATGCACTCATGCTCTCCTCCTTGACGTTCCCGCACCCATGACGGCCGCCCACCGCGCCCTGCTGCACCGGCCCGGCCGAAGTGACGCGCATCACTGTGGCCGGCGCGGCGGGAGGCGGCCCCGAGGTGGAAAGCCCGACGCCCCCACCGGAACCGTCGGGGCCGGTGGGGGCGTCGGGGTGTGTGGCCGTGTGGCCGTGCGGACACCAGGTGGAGCCGGGCCTAACCTCCCGTCACCCAGTGCTCGCGGACGGCGTCGGTGGGCCGGGGCTCGCCGAGGGCGTCGAGGCCCCATACGCCGAGGGCGTCGATGACCTGACGGAGCGCGAGTCCGCGTTCGGTCAGCTGGTAGACCGTCCCGCTCGCGGGGCGTTCCAGCTTGCGGCGGACCGCCAGCCCGTCGCCCTCCAGCTGCTTGAGGCGCGCGGCCAGGATGTCGGTGGAGACACCCGGCAGGTCCGCGTGCAGGTCGGTGTAGCGGCGTGGGCCGCCGAGGAGTTCACGGACGATCAGGAGGCTCCAGCGCTCCCCCACCGTGTCCAGGGCCCGGGCGACGGCACAGTACTGGTCGTAGCTTCGGCGTGGCATGCGGATCAGCATAGCCAAGAGGTTGGACTTTCCAAGTAGATACTTGGTAGAACAAAGTGACCAGACTGACCGTGCGGTGACGGACGCCTCGGGAGACCACTGATGGAGTTTCGGCAGTCCAGCAAGCTGAAGGACGTGTGCTACGAGATCCGCGGCCCGGTGGTCGACCAGGCCAACGCGCTGGAGGAGGCCGGGCACACGGTCCTGCGCCTGAACACCGGCAACCCGGCCCCGTTCGGCTTCGAGGCGCCGGAGGAGATCCTCCAGGACATCATCCGCAACCTCCCGAACGCGCACGGCTACAGCGACGCCCGCGGCATCCTGCCCGCCCGCCGCGCCGTGGTGCAGTACTACCAGCAGCGCGGCGTCCCGGGCGTCACGGTGGACGACGTCTACCTCGGCAACGGCGCCTCCGAGCTGATCCAGATGAGCGTGCAGGCGCTGGTGGACGACGGCGACGAGGTACTGGTCCCGATGCCGGACTACCCGCTCTGGACCGCGGTCGTGCGGTTCGCCGGTGGCAAGGCCGTGCACTACCTGTGCGACGAGGAGGCGGACTGGTACCCCGACCTCGACGACATCGCCGCCAAGATCACCAGCCGCACCAAGGCCATCGTGGTCATCAACCCCAACAACCCCACGGGCGCGGTCTATTCGAAGGAGCTGCTGGAGGGCATCCTCGAACTCGCCCGCCGCCACGGGCTGATGGTCTTCGCCGACGAGATCTACGACAAGATCCTCTACGACGGCACCGAGCACCACTGCCTGGCCGCGCTCTCCGACGACGTCCTCACGCTGACCTTCAACGGCCTCTCCAAGGCCTACCGGGTGGCGGGATTCCGCAGCGGCTGGCTGGTGGTCTCAGGCCCCAAGCAGCACGCCAGGGACTACCTGGAGGGGCTGACCATGCTCGCCGGGATGCGGCTGTGCCCCAACGTCCCGGCCCAGTACGCGGTGCAGGCCGCGCTCGGCGGCCACCAGTCCATCCACGACCTCACCCTGCCGAACGGGCGCCTCACCGAGCAGCGCGACGTCGCCTGGCGGGCGCTCAACGAACTGCCCGGCGTCAGCTGCGTCAAGCCCAAGGGCGCCCTCTACGCCTTCGCCAGGCTCGACCCGGCGGTCCACAGGATCGTGGACGACGAGCGGTTCGTCCTCGACCTGCTGCTCCGCGAGAAGATCCACCTCGTCCAGGGCAGCGGCTTCAACTGGCCCCGCCCGGACCACTTCCGCTTCGTCACCCTCCCCCGGGCCGACGACCTGGAGACCGCCATCAGCCGCATCGGCCGCTTCCTGGCCACCTACCGGCAGTAGGACCGACCGGCGGCAGGCGGCGCCCGGGCCCACGCCCGGGCTCAGCTCCCCCTCGGGCCGTACATGATGACGGCGACACCGGCCAGGCAGATCAGCGCACCGATGACGTCCGCCCGGTCCGGCCGGTAGCCGTCCATCACCACGCCCCACAGCAGCGAGCCGGCCACGAACACCCCGCCGTAGGCGGCCAGCACCCGCCCGAAGTGGCTGTCGGACTGCAGGGTCGCCACGAACCCGTACGCCCCGAGGGTGACCACGCCCGCCCCCACCCAGGCCAGCCCCCGGTGCTCGCGGACCCCCTGCCACACCATCCACGCACCCCCGATCTCCAGGATCGCGGCGAGGACGAACAGCAGGACGGAGCGTGCGACGGTCATGGTCAGCGAGCTTACGGGGTGAGCGGGCGGACCTCGGCGCACCGCCTCGGGCACCGAGGCCGCAGGGCCCGTGCTCGGGTGAGCACGGGCCCCGCGCCGTCCTGGGGCGACGCCGTCGGCGTCAGCGGCTCAGCCGCGCGGCCGGCGGCCGTCGCCGTCCTCGTCGTCCCAGCAGTCGCCGGCCTTGCGCAGGATGGTGTAGTGGTCGATCCGCGTACCGTCCTCGGCCAGGGCGGTGACCTTCATCGAGGACTTGCGGCCGGGGTGGGCCGGGGTGACGTCCACCTTGATGAAGGAGTAGCCGGTGTAGCGGACCCGGGACCACTGCACGGTCTCGTCCACCTTCACGCCGCCCTTGGCGAAGTGGAAGGTCTTGACCTCGTCGACGCGGTGCTCGTGGCCCTCGTAGGTGTCGGGGTAGTCGAAGTTGTAGAGGCTGCGGCCGGCGGCACCCGCGGTGACGTAGACGATGCCGTCCTTGGCGGGCTCGATGGTCTCGCCGCTCGGCACGGCCCTGGAGACCTTGTTGCCGAGGATCGCGTCGGTGCGCTCGTAGACGTGGTTGTGACCGTTGATCACCAGGTCCACCCGGTACTTCTCGAACAGCGGCACCCAGGCCTCGCGGACACCGCCCTCGGAGGCGTGCTGGTGGGTGGTGGAGAAGGCGCAGTGGTGGAAGAAGACCACGATGAAGTCGATGCCGTCGTCCGCGCGCAGCTCGCGCAGCTTACGGTCCAGCCACCTGGTCTGCTTGCCCGCGGTGAGGCCGAGGTTGGCCGGGATCTCGTAGGAGACGTCGTTGGCGTCCAGCGAGACGACACCGACGTTGCCGTACTTGAAGGCGTAGACCCCGGGGGCCTTGCGCGGGTCCGGGCCGTTCTCGGGCAGGTAGAACCGGGCGTTCTCGCCGCCGTACCCGTTGTGCGAGTACCAGGCCTCCATGTCGTGGTTGCCGTAGGAGACCATCCACGGGATCTTCGAGGCGACGGTCTCGGTCTGGGCCAGGAAGGCGTCCCAGGTCCTGGCGTTGTACGCGACCTTGTCCGAGTCCTGGCCCTGGCCCATCGGGTCGGCGTAGCAGATGTCGCCCGCGTGCAGGTGGAAGGCCGGCTTCTGGGCCAGGATGACGTGGTCGTTCCCGGCGGCGTGCGAGCTGACGCCCTGGTCACCGAAGGCGGTGAAGGTGAACGGCGCGTACGGCCTGCCCCGGCGCCAGTGGCGGCTCGGCGCGGTGTGGAAGGTGCTCAGGGTGGAGATGGCCTGCTGCGAGGCCGGGTCGAAACCGTCGTGGCCGACACCGTAGTAGTAGGTGGTGTCCGGGTCGAGGTCGTCCAGCGAGACGTGCAGGTAGTACTGGTCGACCGGGGTGCCGGTCGGGGTCAGCGCCGGGGTGTGCAGGGCGCGCACCTCCGCCTGGACCTTGTGGCCGAGCGACCACGGGTGCTTGCCGAAACGCAGGAACGGCCGCTTGACCGGGGCCGGGACCTGCCAGGAGATCCGGAACTGGGTGTCCGGCTCGGCGCCGAAGGCCAGGTGGCGGCCGATCGGGGCCACCATCGAGCCGTCGATGCCGGCCGTGGCGCCCGCCGCGAGCAGGCCCGGGGTCGCGGGGGCGGCGAAGGCGGTGCCGCCCAGCGCCCCGCCGACGGCGACCGCCCCGACCGTCACGGCGCCCATCCGCAGCGCCCTGCGACGGGAGAACCTGCTGCGCAGGTACTCGTGCTGCTCGGCCATGCTCATCCGGTCGGCGAGCTTCTCGGGCACGCCCATGCGTGGGATATCCATGGCGTGGAGATTCGCAGCGGCGGATGGCGCGCACACGGACATCCGGTGAACGATCACTGGCGTGTCGATGTTCCGGACCGCAAGTTTCGACCAAGTGTTCGCAAAGAACGGGTGACTGCCCGGTGGCGCATGGGAACTGATTGACGGTCGCGTGACCCGGATTTGACCGACGGCTTCGGCTTCCCCCGGAGCGGCGACCGTCTCCGCTCTCAGACGGTGTCCGCCGCCGCGGCCCTCAGCGCGGCGGCGGCGCCGCTGGTGATCGGCTCACCGTGGCCGAAGACCGCCACCCGCGCGTCCAGCCCCGCCAGCCGGTGGAGGGACTCGATCGCCCGCGCCCGGTCCCGGTTGAAGACCCCGAGCATGGTCCGCCCGGCGACGTTGGCCACCGCGTCCCCGGTGAACAGCACCCGCGGGCCGGGCAGGTAGAACGCGGCGCTCCCGTCCGTGTGCCCCGGCACCGCCACCACTCTCGCCCCGCCGCCGAACCCGACCGCATCGCCCTCGGACAGCTCGACGTCCACCCGCGCGGGCGGAACCGCCGGCAGATCGGGCTTGGCCGCCCAGAGTTCGCGCTCCCACGCCGGGGCGTCGTCGAACACCGGCAGCAGCATCGGCTGGTCGCCCCGGATCACCGGCGCGTCCATCCGGTGCGCCATCACCTGGACCAGGCCCTCGTTCCAGCCGCCGATCTCGGCCGCCGAACCCGTGTGGTCCTCGTGGCAGTGGGTCAGCAGCACCCGGCGCAGCTCGCCCGGATCGCGCCCGAGCCCCCGGATCGCCTCCGCGATCGCCGGCCCCGAGCCGGCCACCCCGGTGTCGATCAGCGTCAACTCAACCGGATCGCACCAGAGATAGACGCAACCGATCTCAAAACCCAGCTGGTACAGCCGTCCTGGAAGGATCTCGATGGTCTCCATGCCGTCGATCCTTCATCGCGGCGACCCCGTTGGCGACCCAACTTCGCTGTGAGCGCACCGGATCAGCTCACAGCGGATCACCCGGCAGTGCCGTGTACCGCGCGCGCAGCTCCTCGATCACCGGGTGTCCGGCCGGGAAGAGCAGCCCGTCCAGCGCGCTCACGGCCCGGACTCCGACGGCCGCGTTGGTCGCGAACGCGGCTTCGAAACCCGCCGCCTCCGCCAGACCGACCCGCTCCGACCGGCAGGGGTGGAGCCCCCGCAGCAGTTCCATCGTGATCCCCGCCAGGTGGTCGGCCTCCGGCCAGACCACCTGGCGGCCGCTGACGAACCCGATGTTCCAGGTGCCGCCCTCGGAGATCCCGCGCTCGCCGTCCACGAACAGCACGTCGTCGAAACCCGCCCGCTGTGCCTGGCGGCGGCGCCAGAGCGAGCCGAACAGGGCGACGCTCTTCACTTCGGGCAGATCCCTGCGATGGGTCACCGAGCGCACCCGCAGCGGCGGCAGCGGCCCCGGACCGCCCGCCGGGCGGGCGGTCACCAGCAGCCGCGGTTCGGCGGGGGACCCGATCGTGCCGATGTCCAACGCCGGGTCGAAGACGGTCACCCGGACCACCACCGCACCGGTGGCCGGGACCACCCGGCGGGCGAACTCCCGTACCCGGCCGAGGTCCAGCTCGGTCTCGAAGACCGTACGGCAGTCGCGGGCCAGCCGCTCCAGGTGCAGTGGCAGGCCACGCACCCGGCCGTCCTCGACCAGCATGGTCGTGTAGTGGCCGTAGTTGGTGAGCGCCAGCGTCTGGAGCTCCGCCGGGCTCACCGGCCTTCCGTCCAACTCCGCCGTGCCGGGTGCGTCCTGGTCTGCCATGCGGCCAATCATGGCAGCTCGCCGTGGACCGAGGCGCCGGGCGGCCGCCTCCGGGGTGCGGGGCCCTGCCCGGTGTCAGTCGCGCAGGCCTTCACGGACGCGGCGGGAGACCGCGAACTCCTGGAGGTCGAGGGTGCCGGGCGGTTCGGCGATGCCGGGGCCACCGGCCCTTACCCATTCGGTTATCTCGTCCAGCATGTCGTCGGCCAGTACCCAGCCCAGCCAGACCGGGCGGCCGCCCGCCAGCCGTCCGGCCGGCGAGGGGCTGACCACGACCACATTGGAGTGGTCGCAGGCGTCCAGGCACGGCACCGCCCGTACCCGGCCGGCCTCGCCGACGCCCTCACGCAGCCGTACCAGCTGCGCCCCGTGGTCCACATCCGGGTGCCTGGCCGTGGTCCCGCAGCAGCAGCCCCGGCAGACCGTCACGGTGCAGCCCGCTTCGGCGCCGGAGGCCTTCGCGCCCCCGGCGCCCTTGCCGGTGCCGGGTGCGGCCTGGGCGGCGGATTCCCTACGGGTGCTGCGACGAGCCATCAGTTTCCTTCCGACAGGGCCCGCCGCCACGCCGGGTCGCGCGGTGGCCGCAGGCCGTTGAGACCGACGATCGCGGTGGACTCCCCGTGCCCGGCGACGCCGGTCGGCACACGGCAGCGCGCCGGCCGGGTACCAGGTCACCGGAGCGGCGACGAAGCCCCCCACGAGCACCAGATTCTGCCCCACCGGCCGCCCGGCCCGCCGGTGACGGCGGAGCGGGCAGCCCCGCCGGGACCGCGGAGCGCCCGGCCGCCGGCGCCGTCCCGTTCACCGGGACGGACCAGCGCGGTGCCGCCGGCCTCCGGCCCGGTCGTCGGTGAGCGCCGGAGCGACCGGCTCTCCCCCGTCCGCTTCGCCGCGCGGTCCGGCGCGCCGGTGCTTATGGTGACCACATCGCCAGACTCCGCCCGCGTCTCCAGCGGTTGCGAACGGCGCTGCCGCCGGGGCGGAGCGACCGAGGAGGATTAAACCGTGATCACAGCACGTGACGTCATGCACGCCGGAGCCCAGTGCATCAACGCCGACGAGACCCTGGACAAGGCCGCCAAGCTCATGCGTGACAAGGGCGTCGGCGCCCTGCCCATCTGCGGCACCGACCAGAAGCTCAAAGGCATCATCACCGACCGGGACATCGTCGTCCGATGTATCGCCGAGGGCAAGGACCCGGCCAAGATGAGGGCCATGGACCTGGCCGGCCATCTGCACTGCGTCCGCGCCGACGACGACATGGACACGGTGCTGAAGAAGATGGAGCAGCACCAGATCCGCCGCATCCCGGTGATCGAGAACGAGCGGCTGGTCGGCATGATCAGCGAGGCCGACCTGGCCATGGGCCACCGCGAGGGCCAGCGTCTCACGGACAAGCAGATCATGGACTTCATGGACAGCGTCTACGTGAACCGCTGACGGCACCGCCCGCCGGGAGCGTCACCCGAAGGCCCGTTCGGCCGCGCCGGGTGACGCTCTTTCGCTGCGCGCCGCCCCGGCGGCCCGCCGGTGTCCCCAGGGCGTCACACCGTGGCGCGGGCGGCCGCCCGTCCGGCGATCCGGCCGGAGAACAGGCAGCCGCCGAGGAAGGTCCCCTCCAGGGAGCGGTAGCCGTGCACGCCACCGCCGCCGAAGCCCGCCGCCTCCCCCACCGCGTACACGCCGTCCAGCGGCGTGCCGTCCGCTCGCAGCACCCGTGCCGAGAGGTCGGTCTCCAGCCCGCCGAGCGACTTGCGGGTGAGGATGTTGAGCCGTACGGCTATCAGCGGACCCGCCTTCGGGTCGAGCAGGCGGTGCGGCGCCGCGGTGCGGGTCAGCCGGTCGCCCAGGTAGCGGCGGGCGCCGTGGATGGCCGTCACCTGGAGGTCCTTGCTGAACGGGTTGGCCATCTCGCGGTCGCGCGCCTCGATCTCGCGGCGCAGTTCGGCCTCCTCGATGAGGGGCTGGTCCGTCTTCGCGTTCATCCCCCGCACCAGTTCGGACAGGGTGCGGGCGACCACGAAGTCCACGCCGTTGCGCTTGAACGCCTCGACCGGCCCCTGCGCGCCCGACCGCGCCCGGCCGAGGACGTCCCTGACGCTGCGGCCGGTGAGGTCGGGGTTCTGCTCGGAACCGGAGAGGGCGAACTCCTTCTCGATGATCTTCTGGGTGAGCACGAACCAGGTGTGGTCGTAGCCGGTGGTCATGATGTGTTCGAGCGTGCCCAGGGTGTCGAAGCCCGGGAACAGCGGTACGGGAAGGCGCTTTCCGCGGGCGTCCAGCCAGAGCGAGGAGGGGCCGGGCAGGATCCGGATGCCGTGGCTCGGCCAGATCGGGTTCCAGTTCCGGATGCCCTCGGTGTAGTGCCACATCCGGTCACCGTTGATCAGACGGCCGCCGGCCGCACCCGCGATCTCCAGCATCAGGCCGTCCACATGCGCGGGCACACCGGAGAGCATCCGCTCCGGCGGCGTGCCGAGCCGTGCGGGCCATGCCTTGCGGACCAGGTCGTGGTTGCCGCCGATACCACCCGAGGCGACGATCACCGCCTGCGCGCGCAGCTCGAAACTCCCCGCCACCTCGCGTGAACTGGCCTCGCCGCGCGCGACGTCGCTCGGCGCCAGCACCTCGCCGCCGACGGTGTCCGTCACCCCGGCGCTCGCCGACAGCGCGGTGACCCGGTGGCGGAAGCGCAGGTCCACCCGCCCCCGGGCGGCGGCCGCCAACACCCTTCTGGCGAACGGCTCCACGACACCCGGACCGGTCCCCCAGGTGATGTGGAAGCGGGGCACCGAGTTGCCCGGGCCGCTGGCCAGCAGCCCGCCGCGCTCGGCCCAGCCGACCACCGGGAAGAACCGGATCCCCTGCGCGCGCAGCCAGTTGCGCTTCTCACCCGCCGCGAAGTCGACGTACGCCTCGGCCCAGCGGCGCGGCCAGTGGTCCTCGGTGCGGTCGAAGCCGGCCGTTCCGAGCCAGTCCTGCCAGGCGAGTTGGTGCGAGTCGCGGATCCGCATCCGGCGCTGCTCGGGCGAGTCCACCAGGAAGAGGCCGCCGAAGGACCAGTGCGCCTGGCCGCCGAGCGAGGCCCTGGGCTCCTGGTCGAGCAGGATCACCTTCCGTCCGGCGTCGGCGAGTTCGGCGGTCGCCACCAGGCCCGCCAGTCCGGCTCCGATGACGATGACGTCGGCGTCCAGTGCCATGCGGCGATCCTCCGGAGATCGGCTGGGGCCCAGCAGGCGGGTGGGGCCGGGTGGTCCGATCCTGCGCCCTGGGCCGCCGCCGGTCAACCGGTCGGTAACAAGCCCTCGGCGCTTTTCGCTCCACGGCGTATCCGAATTAGATATCCGCTCCACCTCGGAGCGAAATTCGGTGATTTCCCGACGGGGATTCAGGAATCCATCCGGTTGAATATCTGGACAATCTGTTAACGCGTCAGTAACTTACCAAGCGGTAGCCGGAAACATCCCCAGCGCCGGCCGCCCCCACCCGACCCCCTGTTTCTCTCCCCCAGGAGGAACCCGTGCTCCGCCATGCCCTGAAGCGCACATCCGCCCTGATCAGCGGTGTTCTCGCAGCCGCCGCGCTCACCGCCTTCGGCGCTCCGGCCGCCCATGCCTCCACCGGCCTCAACTACGTGGCACTCGGCGACTCCTACGCCGCAGGGGCCGGGGTACCAGGCCAGTCCGCCGGGCTCTGCCTGCGCTCCGACCACAACTACGGACACCTGGTCGCCTCCGCCCTCGGCACCACCGGCTACACCGACGTGACCTGCGCGGCCGCCAAGATCAAGGCGATGACCTCACCCCAGTACGACCTCTTCATCCGGGTCAACGACCCCCAGCTCGACGCGGTGAAGGCCGACACCGACCTGGTCACCCTCGGCATCGGCGGCAACGACCTGGGCACCTCCGACATCGGCATCGGCGACGTCATCGCCACCTGCATCGCCGGCGCGGTGATCAACCCGTTCGGCACCCCCTGCCACGACCACTACGCCGACGGCCACTGGGACTTCACCACCTGGTCCTGGCAGTACGGCGAGGACACCCTGGTCGACCGCATCAACGCCGCCGCCCCGCAACTGGCCGACACCCTCCGGCGGATCCACACCAAGGCCCCCAACGCCAAGGTCCTGCTGGTGGGTTACCCCGCCGTCCTGCCCGACAACGAACGCGACTGCCTCGGCCGCCAGCCCGTCACCACCGGCGACGTCGCCTACCTGCACGGCATCCTGGGCAAGCTCAACACCATGCTCGCCACCACCGCCGCCGCCAACGGCGCCACCTACGTGGACACCTTCACCCCCACCAAGGGCCATGACGCCTGCTCCACCGACCGCTGGATCGAGGGCGCCCTCCCCGGCTCCCCCGCCGTGCCCTTCCACCCCAACGCGACCGGCGAACGGGTGATGGCCAAGGCTGTACTGGCGGCGCTCGGCCGCTGACGGGGCCACAAACCGACGAGCGGGTGGGCCCGGGAGATCTCTCCCGGGCCCACCCGCTCGTCATCACGGCGAAGGAGCCGGCCAGGCGGTGCGGCTTCCCCGCACCGTGGGGCCGCCCTACTCGGTCTCGCTGGCCGCCGGGACCGGCTCGCGCACGCCGGCGGACCACTTCTGCTCGACCTTGCCGAACTTCCAGAAGGCGAGCGCCCCGGCCCAGGTGACCACGAAGAGGCCGACGATGGCGTAGCCGACCAGGTTGAGGTCGAGGGAGGCGATCCAGCCGATCGGGCCGGTGGTGATGTCGAACTTCTCGCCGAGCAGGCCGATCAGTTCGACCAGGCCGATCACCAGGGCGACCAGCACGGACAGTCCGGTGACGGTGAGGTTGTAGTAGATCTTGCGGACCGGCTTGGAGAAGGCCCACTCGTAGGCGAAGTTCATGAACGAGCCGTCGATGGTGTCGAGCAGGCTCATCCCCGCCGCGAACAGGACGGGCAGCACCAGCAGGGCGTACCAGGGCAGCGAGAACGCCGCCGCGCCGCCGGCCAGGACCAGGAGCGAGACCTCGGTCGCGGTGTCGAAGCCGAGACCGAAGAGCAGGCCGACCGGGTACATGTGCCAGGGCTTGGTGACGGCCCTGGTGACCCGGCCGAGGATGCGGTTCAGGAAGCCGCGCTTGTCGAGCTGCTTCTCCAGCTCGGCCTCGTCGAACTCGCCCTGCCGCATCCCGCGGAAGACCTTGAGGATGCCGTTGAACGCGCCGAGGTTGATCAGGCCGATCAGCAGCAGGAAGGTGCCGGAGACGCTGGTGCCGATCAGGCTGGTGACCTGGTGCAGGTTGGAGTCATCGGCCTCGACCTGCCCGGCCAGCGAGCGGATGCCGAAGGCGAGCAGGGCGCAGAGGCCGAAGACGATCGAGGAGTGCCCGAGCGAGAACCAGAAGCCGACCGAGAGCGGCCGCTTGCCCTGCCCCATCAGCTTGCGGGTGGTGTTGTCGATGGCCGCGATGTGGTCGGCGTCGAAGGCGTGGCGCATGCCCAGGGTGTAGGCGGTCAGGCCCATCCCGGCGCCGAAGACCTGGCCGCCGACGTCGTAGTGCCTGGGGGCGATCACCGCGAGCACGGTGAACCAGCCGATGACGTGCAGCGCGAGGACGAAGCCCCCCATACCGGCGAGGCGGATCCATTCGTCCCGGGTGAGCCGGCCACGCAGACGGCTTGGCGCAGACATGAAAGGGGTCCTCTCCGAGTGACAGCGCGGTTGAGCTGGGTCATCCTTCCCCCTACCGGTGCGTATTTGCAAGTCATGTGCAACTGCTGGCGGACCGCACAGTAGCCGGGATTTCCCCCACCGAACCCCGGCCGGCACTTCCGTTCGCGAACGGCCGCCGGGCGGGGGAGTTCCGCGGCCACCGGGAACGCCGCGACCGCCCCGGGCGCCACCACCCGGGGCGCCGAGGCGAACTGACGGCCGCTCCCCGACCGGCCCGGGCCACCGCGGACCGGCCACCGCCTGTCATGGAATGTGGCGAAGTGTCCACTATTGTCTAGTTCCGCTCGCCGGACGATGTGGACACTGACCCCTCGGGAGGCCCCGCCATGCAGCACCCCGCCTCGTACCCGTACTCCACCGTCCGCGAGGACCGGCGCATCCCGCTCGCGGACGGCGTGGAGCTGTTCGCCCGGATCTGGCGGCCGGTGACCGGGGAACCGGTACCCGCGCTGCTGGAGTACCTGCCGTACCGGCTCGGTGACTGGACCGCGCCGCGTGACGCCCAGCGCCACCCCTGGTACGCCGGGCACGGCTACGCGAGCGTCCGGGTCGACATCCGGGGACACGGCAACTCGGGCGGGCTGCCCGGTGACCAGTACTCCGAACAGGAGACCGCCGACGGTGTCGCCGTGGTGGAGTGGCTGGCCGCGCAGCCGTGGTGCTCCGGCAGGGTGGGGATGCTCGGGCTCGGCTGGGGCGGCTGCGCCGGCCTGCAGATCGCGGCCAGGGCCCCCGAGGCACTGAAGGCCGTGGTGACCGTCTGCGCCACCGACGACCGCTACGACAACGACGTCCACCACGTCGGCGGCTCGCTGCTGGCGGTGGGCGCGCACTCCCGGTCGGCCGCCATGCTGGCCTTCACCGGACGGCCGCCGGACCCCCGGTACGTCGGGGACGACTGGCGGCGGATGTGGCTGGAACGGCTGGAAGCGGTGGAACCGCTGATCCACCCCTGGCTGGAGCACCAGATCCGGGACGGCCACTGGCGGCACGGCAGCGTCCGCGAGGACTACGGCGCGATCGAGGCCGCCGTACTGGCCGTCGGCGGCTGGGCCGACCCGTACCGGGACACCGTGCTGCGACTGGTGGAGCACCTGGACGCGCCCGTGCGCGGGATCATCGGCCCGTGGTCGCACCAGTACCCCGACCTCGGTCTGCCGCCCGGCCCGGCGATCGGCTTCCTCCAGGAGACGCTGCGCTGGTGGGACCACTGGCTCAGGGACATCGACACCGGGGTGATGAGGGAGCCCGCGCTGCGCAGCTGGATGAACGAGTCGGTGCCGCCCGCCACGCTCTACGCCAACCGCCCGGGGCGGTGGGTGGGCGAGGGGTCCTGGCCGTCGCCCGACGTGCAGGAGATCCACTACGGCCTGGACGAGGCGCTGCGGACGGCCGGGACGCCGTCCGACGACCGCTTCGTCCACGTCCGTTCACCGCAGCACACCGGGATCGACGCCGGACGGTTCCTCCCGCGCGGGAAGGCCGCCGACCTGCCGCCCGACCAGCGCGAGGAGGACGGACGCTCGGTCTGCTTCGACTCTCCGCCGCTGCCCGATCCGGTCGAGATCCTCGGCCGGGCGCGACTGCGGCTGCGGGTGCGGTGCGACGGCCGGCACGGGCAGGTGGTCGCCCGGCTCTGCGACGTGGCGCCGGACGGGTCCTCCACGCTGGTCACCCGCGGGGTGCTCAGCCTGACGGCGCGCCACGGCTTCGACGATGTGGCGGAGTGGACGCCGGGGGCCGTGGAGGACGTCGGCTTCGAGCTGGCCGGGATCGCGCACGCGTTTCCGGCCGGGCACCGGATCAGGCTGGCGCTGTCCTCCGCGTACTGGCCGTGGGTGTGGCCGCAGCCCTGGGCGGGCGGGTTCGAGGTGGACCCCGGGCACAGCGTGCTGGGGCTTCCGGTGCGCCGTCCGGTCTCCGACGCCGCCGCGCCGGTCGCCTTCGAGGCGGCCGAGCAGGCGGTCGGCCTGGACGTGCACATCGCCGAGCCGCTCGTCGCGCGGCCCGAGCGGCAGGTGGTCCACGACCTCGCCACCGGGGAGTGGCGCCTTGAGGACTACCCCGACCAGGGCGGCTCGCGCATCTATCCGGACGGGCTGGTCCATGACGAGCACGCGGTGGAGGCGTACCGGATCCTGCGCGACGACCCGCTCAGCGCGGCGACCCGCTCGGACTGGACGATCCGCCTGGAGCGCCCGGACCTCGGCTGGGACGTCACCGTCCGCTCCCGCTCCGAAATCACCTGCGACGCAACGCACTTCACGGCCCACAGCCACCTGAGCGCACTGGAGGGCGGTTCGGTCGTCTTCGAACGCGACTGGGAGCACAGGGTCCCGCGTACCGCCTCGTGAGCCAGTGGGGCGGCGGCCCCAAGGTCCGGGGAAGCGCGCGGACGGCCTCGCACCGCGGTGGCCGTCCGTCCGCGCGATCGCCGCGCCCCCGGCGGTTCAGACGGTCCGGACGGTGACACCCGCCGCGCGGAGGGCCGCCGTCTCCTCGTCCGGGGCCGTGTCATCGGTGATCACGGCGTGCAGGGCGGCGGCCGGGACGACATGGGCGAGCGCGGTGCGGGAGAGCTTGGCGGCGTCCGCGACGGCGATGACACGGCGGGCCGAGGCGATGGCGGCCCGCTTGACCGCGGCGTCGGCCAGGTCGTAGGCGGTCAGCCCGTCCGCGGCGTTGAGCCCGCAGCAGCCGATGACCGCGGTGTCGAAGCGCAGTGCGGCCAGCGAGGCCTCGGCCAGCGGGCCCGTCAGACCGAGCTCACCGGGGCGCGGCTCCCCGCCGGGCAGCAGCAGCTTCAGCCGAGGGGCTCCGACCAGCGCGTTGACCGCGTGCAGGGACATCGGCATGACGGTCAGCCGACGCTCGCGCAGGGCACGGGCCACCTCCAGGCAGGTGGTGCCGCTGTCGAGGACCACCGACTCGCCGTCGGCGATCAGTGCGGCCACCTCGACGGCGATCCGCCGCTTGGCCTCCGGCCCCTCCTGCGCCCGCAGCGCGAACGGGGGCTCCTCGCCGCGCAGCAGCAGACTCCTGGCCCCGCCCCGGTAGCGCTCCAGCACCCCCTGGTCGGCCAGGACCTCCAGGTCGCGCCGGATGGTCATCTCCGACGCGCCGGTGAGGCCGGCCAGCTCCGCCACGCTCAGCTGTCCGCGTCCGCGTACCGCCTCGGTGATCTGCCGCAGTCGATCCGTACTCGCCATGGTCCGATTGAACACCAGCGCTGTTCTTTCCTCAAGCTTTCGAACACGAAAGATGTTCGATATGTTCGCAGACATGGAGAGAACGCTGCGGACCGCCCGGCTGGCCACCTTCGCCTTCTTCACGCTCAACGGCTTCGTCATGGGCATGTGGATCGTGCACATCCCCACCGTCGAGCACCGGGTCGGCATCAGCCACGCCGTACTCGGCTGGCTCCTGCTGCTGCTCGGCGGCGGAGCCTTCGCGGGCATGCAGCTGGCCGGTCCGCTCGCCGACCGCTTCGGCGCCCGCGCGGTCGTACCGCCGAGCGCGGCGCTGTGCAGTGCGGCGCTGATCCTGCCGGCGCTGGCCGGGCGGGCCTGGACGCTGGGCGCGGCACTGCTGGTGCTCGGCTTCGGCAACGGCTGCCTGGACGTCAGCATGAACACCCATGCCGTCCAGGTCGAGCGCGGCTACGGGCGGCCGGTCATGTCCGCCTTCCACGGGGCGTTCTCGATCGGCGGCGTCCTCGCCGCACTGGCCGGTGCCCAGGCCCTGAGCCGGGGCTGGAGTGCCACGGCGACGCTCGCCGGGGTGAGCCTGTCAGGCCTCGCCGTCGCGGCACTCGCCGCGCCCGCGCTGCTGCCTCCCGAGCCCGCTCCCGCCGAGCCCGCCGGACACTCCCCCGCAGGCACCCGGCGCGGGACGCCACCACGGATCTGGGCGCTGGCCGCCCTCGCGCTGATGCTCATGCTCTGCGAGGGAGTGGCCAACGACTGGAGCGCACTCCACCTGCGGGACGTGCTGGACGCGCCCGCCGCCACCGCCGCCCTCGCGTACGGCGCCTTCGCCACCGCCATGACCACCGGACGCCTGCTCACCGACCGGGTCGCCGGCCGCATCGGCCCGGCCGCCGTGGTCCGCCACGGCGCCGCGCTGGCCGCGCTCGGCCTGACGGCGGCCGCGCTCTCCCCCTGGATCCCGCTCGCCCTGCTCGGCTGGACCCTCTTCGGCCTGGGCCTCTCCGGCTGCATCCCGCAACTCTTCAGCGCGGCAGGCCACTTCGACCGGGAAGCGGCGGGTGCCAACGTCTCCCGGGTGGCCGGCCTCGGCTACCTCGGCATGCTCGCCGGTCCCGCCGTCATCGGACCACTGACCCACTTCATCCCGCTCAACCTCGCCTTCTTCCTCCCGGTCGCCTTCTGCGCCACGGCGGCCGGCGCGGCCCGCCTGCTGCGCCCCGCGCCCGGGACGGCCGACTGACCTGGCTCCCCGACCGGCCACGGCGGTGCACATCAACAGCTGTATCCGCCAAGGCCTTTGGCATAAGCACAGCAAAATCTTTGCGTAGCGTCATCCCAACCTATGGACGGACCGGAACCTGAGCTGATTGGGTGTCGGCGCTCAGATCGCACGCAGTTCCGCCCCTCCCCACCCCCTCACCCAGGAGCAGACGCATGCGCATTCGCCCGCTCAAGGCCGCCGCCCACGCCCTGGCCGCGGTGGCCCTGGCCGCGCTCGGCACCACCTCGCTCGCCGCCGCCACCGCCGAGGCGCAGCCGGCCCCGGACGCCGCCCACTACGGCGTCAAGCCGCTGGCCCACCGCACCGGGCAGCTCGCGCCGGCCGCCGCCTCCGCCGACACCCTGCAGGTCGGCTCCAGCGCCAGCCAGGGCGTGGTCTCCCCCAACCCCAAGGTCTACCTGGTCTTCTGGGGCTCGCAGTGGTCCTCGGACCCCGCCGGGGTGGCCACCGACATGCAGAGCCTGTTCAAGGGCCTCTACGGCGGCAAGGACACCTGGGGCACCATCCTCGACCAGTACTGCGAGGGCGTCGCCAAGGGCACCGTCACCTGCGGCACCAAGGGAATCCACGTCAACCACCCGAGCTCCTCCCCGCTGGGCGGAGTCTGGTTCGACAAGTCCGCCGCCGCGCCGGGCAGTGCGACCGCCGCGCAGATCGCCTCCGAGGCCGGCAAGGCCGCCGCCCACTTCGGCAACACCACCCAGGCGCCCAACCTCAACGCCCAGTACGTGGTGCTCTCCCCCACCGGCACCCACCCGGACGGCTTCCCCAACTCGGGCTTCTGCGCCTGGCACGACTACACGACCACCGCTTACGGCAAGCTCGCCTACACCAATCTGCCGTACATCCCCGACAGCGGCGCCGGCGCCTGCACCACCTTCACGGACGGCCGGCTGCTCTCGGGCATCGAGTCGACCGAGACCCACGAGTACGCCGAGACCGTCACCGACTTCTGGCCCAGCATCGGCTGGAACGGCGGCGGCGGTGAGATCGGTGACGCCTGCGTCCAGCTCGACGCGTACGTCCCCCTCAGCACCGGCACCTTCGACCTCCAGGGACTCTGGTCCAACAGCGCCGACAAGTGCGTGACCCACGGCTGACGCCGGCCCACGGTGGCCTCCCCCTCGACCGCGGGGGAGGCCACCCGCCCGCGGGGGGACCGTGGGAGTGTCCGGCAATTCCCGGCCATCCAGGCCGATTTGCACACCATTTCCACCGGCGGCCCGTCGCCCCGTCGATTCACGAGTGCCTGGATACGCTCTCGATGTCGCGTGATCCACAGCCACTCACCAGCATCGGGGCCCGGATGTCCGACAGCGATCGGCAAGGAAAGCCGAGAACCACCACCACGGGAACCAGGCGCGCGGTCAGGGCGGCCGCGACGGCACTCGCGGTCACCACGGCCGGCGCCGCCCTGACCTGGACGGCGGTCCTGCTGACCGGCGAGAGCGCCGACGCGGGGCCGCTGGCCCCACCGCCGCCCGCCTGCTCCTACCTGCCCACCGGGAGCGGGGGGTCCGCCCGGCTCCCCTCCTTCGACGCCGCGGCCGCGGCCCGGCCGTACACGGCCACACTGGTCACCAACCGGGGAACCGTCACCTTCGAGGCCCTGACCGGCCGTGCGCCGTGCGCCACCAACTCCTTCGCCTTCCTCGCCGGGAAGAAGTACTTCGACGGCAGCCGGTGCCACCGCCTGACCACCAAGGGAATCTTCGTCCTGGACTGCGGGGACCCCACCGGCCAGGGCGCCGCCGACCCCGGGTACTTCTTCCGGGACGAGAATCTGGCCGACGCCGCCTACCCCGCCGGCACCGTGGCGATGTCCAAGGTGGTGCCCGGGCAGAACGGCAGCCAGTTCTTCATCAGTTACGCCGATCCCGAGCTCCGGATGCCGTCCGAGTGGACCCCCTTCGGGAAGGTCACCAGCGGCCTGGACGTCCTGAAGGAGATCGCCGGGAACGGGACGGCGGACGGATCGACCGACGGAAGGCCCAAGGACCCGGTCGTCATCGAGTCGGTGACGGTACGGCAGCACGCGGCCGACTCCCCGGCCCGGAGCACCGGTTGACCGAAGCGCGCGGGGTGCCGGCCGATGTGGCCGGCACCCCGCGCGCCTGTTCCGGCGCCGCTTTAGACCGACCGGCAATAGGGCCCGCGGCGTCGCGTGCCGATAGCTCTCTCCCTCCTTGCCCGCCATCGGGCGGGGGTACCCCCGGCCGAAGGCTGGGGGCGAGGGGCCCTTGAACGCACATCCCTCGTCGCGCGCAGCGCCGCTGCGCTCTCTTCCCCCAGCCTGGCGGCTGGGGGTGCCCCCGCACGATGCACGCCCAGACTCGGCTCTCGACCCTCCCCCAGCCTTCGGCCGGGGGGACCCCCTCCTTCACCCACGCTCCCTATCGCCGGGCGGTCTTGTCCGCGCGGTTGAGCAGTACGAAGCCGTCCTGCTCGGCGGCGGTGCGGTACCCGTGCGAGCGGGCCTGCCCCAGGGCGGTCTGCTCGTCCGCCACGCTCAGCGGCCACCGCTTGTCCAACGGCATCCGGGTGTCCACCATGATCCACTGGGGGTTGGGCCGGCTCGCGCCCCAGCCGAAGAGGCTGACGCTGGTGCGGCCGGTGAGCTGGGGCACCAGGAAGGTGGAGGCCTGGACCGTGGCCCCGTCGGGGATGAGGTCCATCAGGCGGTGCGCCACGGCGACCCGGGGATCGGTCCGCCAGGTGGCCGGCTGGACCAGCTGCCAGAAGGGGAACTGCGGCAGGATCAGGAGGCTGATCGCGGCGCAGCCCGCGAGATGGCGGCGCACGCCCGCCGGGTGGGAGCATTGCCGGTTCAGGGCGTCGACGAAGGCCGCGAAGACGATCGGCATCAGCACCAGCGAGTAGTGGAAGCCGGTGCCCCAGTGGAAGGCGTTGCCCGAGGCGAAGCGCCACAGCAGGGTGGGCAGGGCGGCCCACAGCAGCGGGGAGCGCAGCGCCAGGAACAGGGTCGGGGCCAGCACCAGCAGCAGGGTGGTGACCTTGGTCTCCGGGGTGATGAGGCCGATCGTGCCCTTGAACAGCAGATCCGCCATGCCGCCCCCGCCGCCTCCCGGGCTGCCGGGCAGGAACCAGTGGGCCATCACCCCGTCCGGACTGAGGAGCGACAGGACGGTCACCCCCAGCAGCGTCCCGGTCAGACCGGCCACGGCGGTGACGGCCCCGAGCCTGCGCTCGCCGCGCCGGACGATCAGCAGACCGATCACCGCCACCGTCACCCCGAGGTCCTCCTTCACCAGCAGCAGCGGCAGCGCCCAGTACGCCGCGGCGCGCGGCCGGCCGCTCCCGAGCGCGCTCAGTG
This sequence comes from Kitasatospora sp. HPM-01-4, assembly GCF_051374625.1. NCBI lineage: Bacteria > Bacillati > Actinomycetota > Actinomycetes > Kitasatosporales > Streptomycetaceae > Kitasatospora > Kitasatospora sp. HPM-01-4. The sequence goes on from NZ_JBPQGP010000005.1 coordinate 2,050,506, forward strand.
AGCAGGCGAGCAGCGGAACGGCGAAGGCCACCTCGTGGAAGTCGTAGCCGACCCCGCTCGCGATGCCCCAGGAGAGCCCGTAGCACAGACCGACGACCGCGGCGGCCGGCGAGCCCAGGGTGCGGCGCGCCCAGCAGGTCAGCGGAAGGACACTGGCGGCGATCAGCGCCGCCTGCGCCGCCAGCAGGCACATCGCCGACGGCCACAGCCGGTAGAAGGGGGCCAGCAGGGCGAGCACCGGAGAGAAGTGGTCCCCGAGGACGGGGAAGCCCGGCGCCTTCAGCTCGGAGACCGGCAGGTGGCCCGCCGCGTAGGAGCGGACGGCCTGTTCGAAGATGCCCAGGTCGTAGCTGTTGGAGCGGATCCGCTGGTGGATGCGGAGGGACACCAGCAGGTAGACGAGGAACAGCGCCGCGGCCATGGCCCAGATCCACCAGGCGGGTCGGGCGCCGCGTTCGAGGGACGGCCCGGGGGACTGCTCGGGCGCCGGCCGTCCCTCGGAGGCTGCCTGCTGCGGTACCGACGTGGTGCCGCCGGCGGGGGGTGCCTGCATGACTTCGCCTTCCGGAGTCTGCGGTTTTCCCCTCAAGATGCCAGTAATCGGACATAGCTGACTCGACGTCATTTTCCGGCCGGGCAGATTCCTTCCAATGGCCGTGCGCTCACCGCGTAGGTCATATGACCGCCATGCCGCCGTGGAGCCCGGTCATCCGCCGCCGGGGCACGAACCCCCCTCCGCCCGATGGCGGTTGGCAGCGCGATCCGGCCCAGCGCTCCTCGTGCGCGGGCGCCGCTCCCCTCGGTTGCCGCACCCCGGCGCGCCTGCCCGGGAACTCGTGCGCCCCGCAGTCCGACTGCTGTGGTGTGGCAGCAACAGAACCGGGCACCCGCCCTTCCGTCCTCCTGCTGGGCTTCGCCCTGCTCCTTCTCGTCGTCTTCCTCGGCGCCTTCGCGGCCGGCCGGGCCGCGGGGCCGGTCGCCCCCGGCCTGTCGCCGGGCAGCAGCGGCCCCGGCGGCCCGAGCGATCGGATGCCCGGCATGGACGGGCACGACATGGGGGCGGGCCGGTGACCGCGCCCCTGGAGACCGGTGAACTCACCACCACGGACCTGACCGTCGGCGGGATGACCTGCGCGGCCTGTGTCGCCCGGGTGGAGAAGCGGCTGGCCCGGATCGAGGGTGTGACCGCGGGCGTCAACCTGGCCACCGGCCGCGCCAGGGTGGTGCATCCGACCGGGGTCGGCACGGCCGAGCTGGTCGCGGCGGTCGAACGCGCCGGCTACACCGCAGAGCCCGTTCCCGACCACGGCGCCGCCGCCACCCCCGCCGAACCGGCCGAGGACCTGCCGCGCATGGTGGTGACGGCCGTGCTGGCGGGTGTGGTCATCGTGCTGTCGATGGTGCCATCGCTCCAGTTCCGGGCCTGGCAGTGGGTCTGCTTCGCGCTCGCCCTGCCGGTGGTCGGCTGGGGCTCGTACGGCTTCCACCGCCGCGCCTGGCAGGGGCTGCGGCACGCCACCGCCACCATGGACACCCTGGTGAGCCTGGGCGTCCTGGCCTCCTTCGGCTGGTCGGCGTACGCGCTGTTCCTGGGCGGCGCGGGCGAGCTCGGTATGCGGATGCCTGTCTCGCTGACCGCCGGCGGCGGCGCGGCGCACGTCTATCTGGAGGCGGCGGTCGGCGTTCCGGCGTTCGTTCTGTGCGGCAGGACGCTGGAGGGCCGGGTACGGCGGCGCAGCGGGTCCGCACTGCGGGCGCTGGCCGAGCTGGGGGCGAAGGAGGTCTGCGTCCGCGGCGCGGGGGGTGAGCGGCTGATCCCGGTCGAACAGCTGCTGCCGGGGCAGGAGTTCGTGGTCCGGCCGGGCGAGAAGGTGGCCACCGACGGTGTGGTCGTGGAGGGCGGTTCGGCGCTCGATCTGAGCCTGCTGACCGGGGAGAGCGTCCCGGTCGAGGTCGGTCCGGGCGACCGGGTCGCCGGGGCGACCGTGAACGTGGGCGGCTCGCTGCTGGTCCGGGCCACGGCGGTCGGCGCGGACACCCAGCTCGCCCGGATCACCGCCCTGGTGGCCGAGGCCCAGACCGGCAAGGCGCGCGCCCAGCGGCTGGCGGACACCGTCGCCGGGGTGTTCGTCCCCTGTGTGCTGGCGGTGGCCGTGAGCGTCCTGGGCTTCTGGCTCGGGGCCGGGGCCGACCCGCAGGCGGCGGTGACGGCGGCGGTGGCGGTGCTGGTGGTCGCCTGCCCGTGCGCACTGGGGCTGGCCACCCCGACCGCCCTGCTCGCGGCGACCGGGCGCGGCGCCGAACTGGGCGTCCTGGTCCGGGGACCCGAGGTGTTGGAGAGCCTGCGCCGGATCGACACCGTGGTCCTGGACAAGACCGGCACCCTGACCGGCGGACACATGGAGCTCACCGAGACCGTCACCGTTCCCGGTGAGGCGGCGGACGAGGTGCTGCGCCTCGCGGGGGCCGTCGAGCACCACTCCGAGCACCCGATCGGCCGCGCGGTCGCCGCGGCGGCCCGCCGGCGCTGCGGGTCCGAACTGCCCGGGGCCGCCGGCTTCACGGCCGTTCCCGGTGTCGGCGTCCAGGGCACGGTGGACGGGCGGAGCGTGCGGGTCATACGGCCTGACGACGCCTCGGGCCTGGCGCCGGTACTGCGGGACGCCCTGGGCCGGGCCGAGTCCGACGGCCGGACGGCCGTCGTGGTGGAGCTGGACGGCCGAGCGGTGGCGGTCCTGCTGGTCGGCGACCGGCTGCGGCCCGGCAGCTACCGGGCGGTGCACCGGCTGCGCGGGATGGGCCTGGAGACCGTACTGCTGACCGGCGACCGGCCGGGCGCGGCCCGCGCCGTCGCCGAGTACCTGGGCATCGGCGAGGTGCACGCCGGCGCCTCACCGGAGCGCAAGGCCGAGGTGGTCGCCGAACTGCGCGCGGCGGGCCGCACGGTGGCGGTGGTCGGCGACGGCGTCAACGACGCGATCGCACTGGCCTCGGCGGATCTGGGCATCGCGCTCGGCTCCGGCACCGACGCGGCGATCGGCGCGGCGGGGCTCACCCTGGTGCGCGGCGACATCGAGGCGGTCGTCGACGGGGTACGCCTGGCCCGGCGCACCCTGGCCACCATCCGGGTCAACCTCCTCTGGGCCTTCGGCTACAACGCCGTCCTGCTGCCGCTGGCGGCCCTCGGCCTGCTCAACCCGATGCTCGCGGCCGTCGCCATGTCGGCCAGCTCGCTCCTGGTGGTCGGCAACAGCCTTCGTCTGCGGACCTGGCAGCCGGCCCCCGGCCGGGCCGACACCACCGCCCGGAGGACCCGATGAGGCGGGCCGCGCTCCCTCCCCTGGCGGCGGCCGTCGCGTCCCTGGTCCTGCTGTCCGGCTGGACGGCGTTCGGCGGCGCGGGCCGGGACCGGCCGGTGCGGGCCGAGCCGGGCTGGATCCTGGTCCCGACCGGCGGCGGACCGACCGCCGCCTTCTTCACGGTCCGCAATCCCGGTGACGTACCCGACGAGCTGACCGGAGTCGGCTGGGACCGCCCGGGCCGGCCGGCGCTGAAGGAGCACCGGATGGCCGGCGCCACCGGCAGTTGGGCCTACTCCCCGGCCGTGACCGTGCCCGCCCGGGGTGAGCTGGCCATGTCGCCGGAGGGCGCGGACATCCTGATATCCGACCCGCCGGCGCTGCGCCCCGGGCAGTGGGTGGAGTTCACGCTGCACTTCCGCCGCAGCCCCGAACTGCCGGTCCGCGCCCGGGCCGTCACCCCCGCCGAACTCGCCGGCCTCCTGGACCGGTCCACGGGCTGACCAGGCCTGCCCGGCCGTCCCGGGTACGGTGGAGCGGACAACCCGGAACGAGGGAGGGCACGTTGGGAGACATCAGGCAGGCCCGGGAGAGCGACCACGGCGCGCTGGTCGAGTGCGTCCGCAGCTGGTGGGGCGAATCCCGGACCCCGCAGCAGGCCCGCGAACTCTCGTCGCTGCTGCCGAAGTTGTTCCTCCAGCACTTCGCCTGCACCAGCCTGGTGCAGGAGGGCCCGGACGGGATCGAGGGCTTCCTGGTCGGCTTCCACTCCCAGGACCACCCGGACCAGGCGTACATCCACTTCGTCGGGGTCCACCCGGAGCACCGGGGCCGGGGGGTGGCCAGGGAGCTCTACACCCGCTTCTGCGCGGGCGTCCTGGCGGCGGGGCGCCACCAGGTGCGCGCCATCACCTCCCCGGCCAACCTCGGCTCGATCGCCTTCCACCGGGCGATGGGCTTCACCCCGGACCCGGGCGACGGCGAGGTCGGCGGCGTCCCGGTACAGCTCGACCAGGACGGCCAGGCCCGGGTGGCCCTCCGGCTGGTGCTGGAGCGGGGCCGCGGCGGTGCCCCACTCGGGTGAACATCCGTCTTGAGATGTAGTCGGGCTGCATCGCGCGTCGCACCGGCGCGCCGGATGAATCGTCCTGGCGCCGCTCGTGGCCGCGGACCTCGGGAAATAGCGTTGGACTGCCCCGACAGTCCCTCCCCCCGAGGACCAACCCATGATCGAAGCCGTCGGCCTGAGCAAGCGCTACGGCCCCAAAACCGCCGTCCACGACCTGAGCTTCACGGTCCGCCCCGGCGCCGTCACCGGCTTCCTCGGCCCGAACGGCGCCGGGAAGTCCACCACCATGCGGATGCTGCTCGGTCTGGACACCCCGAGCTCCGGTCATGCCACCCTCAACGGCCGGCGGTACGCCGACCACGCCGCCCCGCTGCACGAGGTCGGCGCGATGCTGGAGGCACGCGCGGTGCACACCGGCCGCAGCGCCTTCAACCACCTGCTCGCGCTCGCCGCCACCCACGGCATACCGCGCCGCCGGGTGGAGGAGGTGGTCGACCTGGTCGGGCTGCGCCAGGTCGCCCGCAAGCGGGCCGGCGGCTTCTCGCTGGGCATGGGCCAGCGCCTGGGCATCGCCTCCGCGCTGCTCGGCGACCCGGCCACGCTGATCCTCGACGAGCCGGTCAACGGGCTCGACCCCGAGGGCATCCTGTGGATCCGCAACCTGCTCAAGTCCCTCGCCGCCGAGGGCCGCACGGTGCTCGTCTCCTCGCACCTGATGAGCGAGATGGCGCTCACCGCCGAGCACCTGATCGTGATCGGCCGGGGCCGGCTGATCGCCGACACCTCGGTCGAGGAGTTCACCCGCCAGGCCTCCAGCGGCAAGGTGCACGTCCGCACCCCGGACGCCGAGCGACTGGAGAAGCTGCTGCGCGACCTGCCCGGTGTCGAGGTGGCGGCCGAGGAGGGCGCGGAGGTCCTGGAGGTCTCCGGCGCCGAGAGCGAGCGGATCGGCCGGCTGGCCGCCGAGCACGGCCTGGTGCTGTTCGAACTGACCCCGCAGCAGGCCTCGCTGGAGGAGGCGTTCATGGAGCTGACCAGGGACGCCGTCGAGTACGAGGCCACCGTCACCACCACCGCACCGGCCGAGGAGGCCGCGGCATGAACGAGCGAAGCGAGCGAATGATGAAAAGGCGCGTGTTGCGCGAAGCGCCCACCGAGCGCGGCGGGGTGGACGCATGAACGAGCGAAGCGAGCGAATGATGAGAAGGTGCGTGTTGCGCGAAGCGCCCACCGAGCGCAGCGAGGTGGACGCATGAGCGCTGCCACCGCCACCGCGATCCCTGCCAAGGCCGGCGCCGGCCGGGTCACCCTGCCCCGGGTGGTCCACTCCGAGTGGATCAAGTTCCGTTCGCTGCGCTCCAGTTACATCACCCTGGCGGTGAGCGTGGCGCTCACCGTCGGCTTCGGCGCGCTGTTCTGCTGGGCCACCATGAGCCGCTGGGACCACCTCCCGGCCGAGGAGCGGGCCCACTTCACCCCGGTCGAGCACAGCCTGCGCGGCTACTTCATGGCGCAGATGGCGATCGGCGTGCTCGGCGTCCTGGTGGTCACCGGCGAGTACTCCACCGGCATGATCCGCGCCTCGCTGTCCGCCGTGCCCAAGCGGCTGCCGGTGCTGTGGGCCAAGACCGCCGTGTTCGGCGCGATCACCTGGGTGGTCGCCACCGTCTCCTGCCTGATCGCCTTCTTCCTCGGCCAGGCCATCCTGGCCGGCAAGCACCTGGATACCACGCTCTCCGCGCCCGGCGTCACCCGGGTGGTCCTCGGCATGGGCCTCTACCTGACCGCCGTCGGCCTGCTCGCCGTCGGGATCGGCACCCTGATCCGCAATACCGCCGGCGGCATCGCCGCGGTCTTCGGCACCCTGCTGGTCCTGCCGCTGCTGGCCGAGGCGCTGCCCAGCTCCTGGCAGGCCGACATCGTCCCCTACCTGCCGAGCAACGCCGGCCAGGCCCTCGCCACCCTGCACCAGGGCCCGCACGACCTGGCCCCGTGGACCGGCTTCGGCGTGATGTGCCTGTACGTCCTGGCGGCCCTGATCGGCGCTGCCGTCGTGCTCAAGCGGCGCGACGCATGACGGTCCGTACCGCCGGCTGGGAGAGAATGGCGCGATGACCGGCCTCGACCAGACCTCCGCAGCCCCCGGGGCGCGCCGCACCGGCGCGGCCCGGGGGCTCGCCGGGTTCGCCAGGTTCGCCGGGTTCGCCAGGCTCTCCGGGCTCGCCGGAATCACCGCCCGGCTGCAGGAGCAGCTCGGGCGGCTGCGCGGGCGGATACTCACCGAGCGCTACCCCACCCTGGTCGACTTCGGCTGCGCCCTCGTCCTGCTGCTGGTCACCTCGGCACCCCAGCACCTCTTCCTCTCCGCGCACCCGTGGCTGTGGGCGCTGCAGATGGGCCTGGTCCTGCCGCTGACCTTCCGCCGCCGGGCACCGTTCGCGGTCTTCGGCGTCACCGCGGCCGTCGCCTTCGTGCAGTGGCTCACCGCCTGGGGCATGCCCGCCGACATCGCCCTGCTGTACGCGCTCTACACCGTCGCCGCGCACTGCCGGCGCCGACGCACCATGATCGCGTATGCGGTCGCCGAACTCGGCGTGGTCCTGGCGGTGCTGCGCTGGACGCCGGTCACCGAGCACGGCGGCAGCACGCTCGCCCTCTCGGTCAAGATCTTCGTCATGCTCTCCGGCACCGTCACCGCGGCCGCCGTGATCGGCCTGAACGTCCGGGCCAGACGAGCCCAGCTGGCCGCCCTGCGGCAGCGCGCCCACGACCTCGAGCGGCAGCGCGACCAGCAGGCGGCGCTCGCGGTGGCCGAGGAGCGCTCCCGGATCGCCCGGGAGATGCACGACATCGTCACCCACAACCTGTCCGTGATGGTCGCCCTCGCCGACGGCGCCGTCTACGCCAACGCCCACGCCCCCGAGAAGGCCACCGCGGCGATGCGGCAGTCCGCCGAGACCGGCCGCCGCGCCCTCACCGACATGCGGCGCTTCCTCGGTGTGCTGCGCTCCGACGAACCCGACGCGCTGCGCCACCCGCAGCCCGGCATCGCCCAGCTCACCGCGCTGGTCGAGCAGGTCAGGGCGGCCGGGCTGCGCACCGAGCTGCACCTGGGCGGTGACCACTCCACCATCTCGGCCGGCGCCCAGCTCACCGTCTACCGGCTGGTCCAGGAGTCGCTGACCAACACCCTCAAGCACACCGCCCCCGGCGCCACCGCCAGGGTCCTGGTGGCCTGCGGCCCGTCCACCGTCACGGTCGAGATCCGCGACAACGGGCTCCCCAGGCCCCACCGCGGCCATTCGGCCCCGCTCGGCCACACCGGCCAGGGGCTGGCAGGCATGCGCTCACGAGCGGCCGCCTACGGCGGCGAGCTCATCGCCGGCCCGCTGCCCGGCGGCGGCTGGCGGGTGGCCGCCACCCTCGTGCTGGACGACACCGCGCTGGACTCCGCCGCCCCCGCCACCGACGGCGCGCCCGCCGTCACCGCCGACGACCCGCAGGAGCCGAACCCCCGATGACCATCCGAGTCCTGCTGGTCGACGACCAGCCCCTGCTGCGGGTCGCCTTCTCGCTGGTGCTCGGCTCCCAGCCGGACATGGAGGTGGCCGGAGAGGCCGAGGACGGCGCCGAGGCGGTGCGGCTGGTCGCCGAGGGCCGGGTCGACGTGGTCCTGATGGACGTCCGGATGCCCGGGATGGACGGCATCGAGGCCACCAGCCTGATCGTCGCGGCCAACCCCGACACCAAGGTCCTCATCCTCACCACCTTCGACCTGGACGAGTACGCCTTCGCCGGGCTGCGCGCGGGGGCCTCCGGCTTCCTGCTCAAGAACGCCCAGCCGGACGAACTGCTCGCCGCGATCCGCTCGGTCGCCGCCGGGGACGCGGTGGTCGCCCCCCGCATCACCCGCCGCCTGCTGGACACCTTCGCCTCCCAGCTGCCCACCGACGGCGGCCACCGGGCCCGCGCCGAGGAGGTGGTCGAGGTCCTGACCGCCCGCGAGCGCAGCGTCCTGGTGCTGCTCGCCCGAGGCCTGTCCAACGCCGAGGTCGCCGCCGAGCTGAACCTCGCCGAGGCCACCGTGAAGACCCACGTCAGCCGCATCCTGCTGAAGCTCGGCCTGCGCGACCGGGTGCAGGCCGTGGTCTTCGCCTATGAGAACCGCCTGGTGCTCCCGTCCTGAGGCCGGCCGGAGTTCGGTGCGGTGGTCGTGGCCGAGCGTGGTGAGCGCGGCGGAGAGCACCGAGGCTGGCGGCGGGGTGGTGGAGCTGCCGGCCACCAGCCGGCAGCCGAGGGTGTAGAGCGGCACCCCGGCCAAATCGCTGGACTGCCTGCCGTAATGCCGTAATGATCCCGATATGTCACACACCGCGCGAAGCTTTGACGATCTGGTGGCCGAGGCGGAATCCGTCCCGGTGGAGGGCTGGGACTTCTCCTGGCTGGAGGGCCGGGCGACCGAGCAGCGGCCCTCCTGGGGGTACCAGCGGTCGATGGGCGAGCGGCTGGCCCGCGCCTCGGCCGCACTGGACATCCAGACGGGCGGCGGGGAGGTCCTGGCCGGGGTGGGCAGGTTCCCCCGGCTGATGGTGGCGACCGAGTCCTGGCCGCCCAACGTCGCCAGGGCCACCAAGCTGCTCCACCCGCTCGGGGTCGTGGTGGTCTCCGATCCGGACGAGCCGCCGCTGCCGTTCGCCGACGAGGCCTTCGACCTGGTGACCAGCCGGCACCCGGTGACCGTCTGGTGGGAGGAGATCGCCCGCGTCCTGCGGCCCGGCGGGACGTACCTGGCCCAGCACGTCGGCCACTCCAGCGTCTTCGAGCTGGTGGAGTACTTCCTCGGCCCGCAGTCCGAGGAGGTCCGGCGCGGGCGCCACCCCGAGAGCGCCCGCGAGGGCGCCCAGGCCGCCGGCCTGGAGGTGGTGGACCTGCGGTTCGAGTCGCTGCGGACCGAGTTCCTCGACATCGGCGCGGTGGTCTACTTCCTCAGGAAGGTCGTCTGGATGGTGCCCGGCTTCACCGTGGCGGAGTACCGGGACCGCCTCAGGGAACTGCACGAACTGATCGGGCGCGAGGGGCCGTTCGTCGCCCACTCGACCCGGTTCCTGATCGAGGCCCGCAAGCCCTGGCACGCGTCGGCCTGAACCGGCGTACGGCCCGGGGCGCGGCGCCCCGGGCCGTACGCGTGCGTCAGGCGAGCGCCACCAGGTCCAGGTACTCCTCGCTCCACAGGTCCTCGGTGCCGTCCGGCAGCAGCAGGACCCGGTCCGGCCGCAGCGCCTCGATGGCCCCCTCGTCGTGCGTCACCATGACGATCGCGCCGGGGTACGAGCCGACCGCCGCCAGCACCTCGCCGCGCGAGGCCGGGTCCAGGTTGTTGGTGGGCTCGTCCAGCAGCAGCACATTGGCGCCGGAGTGGACCAGACCCGCCAGGGCGAGCCTGGTCTTCTCACCACCGGAGAGCACCCCGGCCGGCTTGCCGGCATCGTCGCCGCTGAAGAGGAAGGCACCGAGCACCTGGCGGACCTCGCCCTCGGTGAGGTGCGGCGCGGCGGCGGACAGGTTCTCACCCACCGTACGGGCGGGGTCCAGGGTGTCGTGCTCCTGGGCGAAGTAGCCGAGCCGCAGGCCGTGGCCGTGCACCACCCGGCCCGAGTCCGGCGTCTCGCGTCCGGCCAGGGTGCGCAGCAGGGTGGTCTTGCCCGCGCCGTTGAGCCCCAGCACCACGAGCCGGCTGCCCCGGTCGACGGCCAGGTCCACACCGGTGAGCACCCGTTGGTCGCCGTACGCCTTGGCCAGGCTGATCGCGCCGAGCGGCATCCGCCCGCAGGGGGCCGGTTCGGGCAGCCGGATCCGGGCCGTCCTCTCGGCCCGCCGGGCGGGTTCCAGCTCGGCGAGCATCCGGTCGGCCCGGCGCACCATGTTCCTGGCGGCGACGGCGGTGGCGACGTGCGAGCGCATCCGGTCGGCCTGGGTGCGCAGGGCGGCCGCCTTGCGTTCGGCGTTGGCGCGCTCGCGGGCGCGGCGCCGCTCGTCGGCCTGCCGCTGGGCGAGGTAGGCGTGCCAGCCGGTGTTGTGCACGTCGAGCGTGCTGCGGGCGGGGTCGAGGTGGAAGACCCGGTTGACGGTCTCGGCGAGCAGGCCGGTGTCATGGCTGATCACCAGCAGACCGCCCCGGTGCCCGGCCAGGAAGGTGCGCAGCCAGGCGAGCGAGTCGGCGTCCAGGTGGTTGGTCGGCTCGTCCAGCAGCAGCGTGCCGTGGTCGGCGAACAGGATCCGCGCCAGCTCGACCCGGCGCCGCTGCCCGCCGGACAGGACGCCGAGCGGCCGGTCCATCACCCGGGTCGGCAGTCCGGCCCCGGCGGCGACCCGGGCCGCCTCGGCCTCGGCGGCGTACCCGCCGCGTGCCTGGAACTCGGCCTCCGCGCGGGTGTAGGCGCGCATCGCCCGTTCCTGGCCGGCCGCTCCGGCCGCCTCGGCCATCGCCGCCTCGGCGGATCGCAGCGCGCCCACCGCCCGGTCCAGGCCGCGGGCGGAGAGGATCCGGTCGGTGACGGTGGTGGCCGGGTCGGCCTCACGGGAGTCCTGCGGCAGATAGCCGAGCGAGCCGGTGAGGGTGACGGACCCGGCGGCGGGCCGCTCCTGCCCGGCCAGGGTCCTCATCAGGCTGGTCTTGCCCGCGCCGTTGCGGCCGACCAGGCCGATGCGGTCGCCGGGGGCGATGTGGAAGGAGATGTCGGACAGCAGCAGACGGGCGCCGACGCGCACGTCGACACCGCGGACGGTGATCATGGGATAACGCTCCGAACAGGCAGAAGGACACACGGGTGGCGTGGAAGCGGGTCCTTGAGCTAGGAGATTCGGGGCGTCGACATGCGGGCCAGGGTAGCCGGGACCGCCCGGCGGCCGCATCCGCGTTTCGCGGGGCGCCGCCGGGCGGACCACCGGACCCTGACGGGACGCGGCGCGAGGGGTCGTGCGCCGCGACCGGAAGGTCCCGGCCGATGGTGCTCCTCCGGTCAACTCACCTGGGTGGCGGCCTGGTTCGGTACCGTCCGGCGCCCGGGGAGCGCTCGGCGGCTCACCCCGCGTCCCCGGCCACCGGGACCGCCGCCGTCTCGGCCGACGGCCGGGTGAGGGCGGAGACCGCCAGCAGCGCGACGGTGTTCACCACCAGCGCGATCACCCCGATGTTGAAGTCCTTCACCGCCTGCGGCAGGAAGGGCAGCAGGTCGGCGACGGTGGTGTGGGCCAGTGTGGTGGCGGCGACCGTGGCCACACCCGCGAGGATCCCGGCCGCCGCCCCCTGCTTGGTGACCAGCCGCCGGGCGGCCAGGGCGAACAGCAGCGGCGGGAACAGTTGGGTGACCAGTGCGTACCCCATGAGCAGCAGGTTCACGATGGTGCTGCCGCCGTTGAAGGTGAACAGCAGGGCGAGGGCCGCGAGCACGGGGACCATCAGCTTGGCGGCCCTGGCCACGGTCCGCTCGCTGGTCCTCGGCCGGAGCGGCAGCAGGACGTTCCTGGCCAGGCTGGTGGCCGAGTTCATCAGCAGCAGCGAACCGGGGACCAGCGCGGTCAGCAGTCCGGCGCCGCCGACCACCCCCACGAACCACGGGTCGAAGGTCCTGACCGTGGTCTTCAGCAGCGAGAGGTCCCCGTCGGCGCCCTTGAGGCCGGGCGCCGCGATCACGGCGGCGAACCCGGCGAAGAACACGAACAGCAGGATCAGCTGGTACAGCGGCAGGTAGACCGCGTTGCGGCGGAACGCCCGGGGGCTCCTGGCGCTGTAGACGGCGCTGAAGGTGTGCGGCCACATGTAGAAGCCGAGCGCGGACAGCAGCACGGTGGAGGCGAACCACCACGGGCTCAGGCCCTGGTGCGGCAGGGTCAGGAAGCCCGGCCTGGTGGCGTCGATCGAGTGGAACATCCGCCCGATCCCGCCGTAGTAGTGCAGCGGCAGGTAGATCCCGAGGAACACCACGACCCCGAGGATCAGCACGTCCTTGACCACCGCGGTCCAGGCCGACCCGTGGATCCCGGAGATGGTGACGTACCCCGTGAGCGCGACCGTGCCGATCACCGCCGCGAGGTGCGGCGAGACGTGCCCGTACGAGGCGGCGGAGACGATGACGCCCATCCCGGTGAGCTGCAGCACCAGGTAGGGCACCATCGCCACCACGCCCACCAGCGCGACCAGCACGCCGAGCGCCGGGCTGTCGAACTTCCGCGCGAAGAAGTCGGACTGGGACAGCAGCCGGTGCTCCTTGGCGAACCGCCAGACCACCGGCAGCAGCCAGTACGAGATCACGTACGCGAGCGAGGCGTAGGCGAGGATGTAGAAGGCCGGTCCGCCCTTCCCGTACGCCCAGCCCGAGGCGCCGAGGAAGGTGAAGGTGGTGTAGATGTCCCCGGCCAGCAGCAGGAAGACGAAGACCGAGCCGAAGCCGCGGCCGCCGACCGACCACTGCTCCAGGTCCATGTCCCTGCCGCGGCGTGCCCTCAGCCCCAGGGCGACGGCGAGCAGCAGGAAGGCCGCGATGACGGCCAGGGCGGTCACGGCCCGACCTCCCCGTCCTGCTCCGGCTCACGGTTGCTCGGATCCAGCCGGTAGATCACCGCCGTCACCGCCGACCCCAGGACCACCCAGAGGACCACCCAGAACAGTAAGAAGGGCATCCCGAGCACATAGGGCTTCACCCGGTTGGCGAAGAACACGCCGCCGAGGATCCCGGCGAACGGCACGGCGCCGAGCAGCGGGAGCAGCACTCCGCCCGCCGTGGTGGATCTTCTGGTCCTGTGCGCAGAGTGCATCGGTCATCCCCTGGAGGTCGGTACGGTCCCCGAACCCCCAGCACCTACCACCACCGGGCGGTGTCCATGCCAGCGCCGCCGATACTCGGCCACCAGACCTTGGCAGCGCCCTTGTTCGACCGGGCCGGGCCGGCGGCTCAGTCCAGGCGCCGGGCCAGGGTGAGCCCGTCCGCGACGGTGAGCAGCACCGCCTCGACCCGCTCGTCGGTGCGGACCACCTCGTTGAAGGCCCGGATCGCGCCCGCCTTGCCGGTGGCACCGGCATCGGCGACCTGCCCCTGGTAGAGGGTGTTGTCCAGGACGATCAGCCCGCCGGGCCGCGTCCGGCGGACCAGTTCCTCCCAGTACAACGGGTAGTTGGGCTTGTCGGCGTCGATGAAGGACAGGTCGATCCAGCGCTCGTCGGGCAGCGAGCGCAGCGTCTGGAGCGCGGGCGCGATCCGCAGCTCGATCCGGTCGGCGACCCCGGCCCTGGCCCATGCCTGCCGGCCGAGCCCGGTCCACTCCTCCGACACGTCACAGGTGATCAGCTTCCCGTCCTCGGGCAGCGCCTGGGCCATCGACAGCGCGGAGAGCCCGGTGAAGGTGCCGACCTCGACGATCCTGCGGGCCCCGATCAGCCGCACCAGGAACGCCAGCAGCGGGCCCTGCTCCCGGGCGGTCTGCAGCCCGGCGTCGGCGGCGTACCTGCTGTGGGTGATCTCGATCAGCTCCCGCTGCACCGGGTCGAGCGGCGGGTTCTGGCTCAGTACGTAGGCGTAGAGCTCGGGCGTGAGCGGCGGGTTCTTGGTCTCGATCACGGGACTCTCCAATCACGGATGCTGCTCCAAGCATCCCACCGGCCACTGCGCACACCGTGCTTCACCGGCAGGCCGGCGCCCATTCGGCCCGGTTCGGGCGTCCGATGGCCAACTCACCAGCGGTCAAAGGCAGTAGCGCGCTCCTCTTCACCACCATGCGCCCCGTGGCGCGCCTGCGGTTATGTGGAAGGCTGCCTGGGCAGTTGTCTTGTTCCGATCGCTCTCTCCTTCTGTGCCACCCCCAGTCGGACCTCAAGTCGAGGAGGCGTCATGGCAGATGCGCACGCTGCCCACGGGCACACGGATCCCTCTCTGTACCGGACCCCTGCGGAGGCGATGGCCGCACCGCCCGAGAAGCTCGCGTACGTCGTCGGGTTCGACCGGTCCGCGAGCCGTCCGGACGCCCTGATCACCGTGGACACGGATCCCGACTCGCCCGCTTACGGACAGGTGCTCAACTTCGCCGAAATGCCGGACGTCGGCGACGAGTTGCACCACTTCGGCTGGAACGCCTGCTCCAGCGCGCTGGCCCACGCCTGCCACAGCAATCCCGAGCGGCGGTTCCTGCTGCTGCCCGGGCTGCGGTCCTCCCGGCTGCACGTCATGGACACCCGCCCCGACCCGGTGCGGCCCAAGCTGGTGAAGACCATCAGCGCCAAGGAGCTCGCCGCCAAGGCCGGGTACTCGCGTCCGCACACCCTGCACTGCGGCCCGGACGGCGTCTTCCTCTCCTGCCTGGGCGGCGCGGACGGCGAGGACGGGCCCGGCGGGGTGGCGCTGCTGGACCACACCGGCTTCGAGGTGCTGCGCGCCTGGGAGACCGACCGGGGGCCGCAGCACCTCGCCTACGACGTCTGGTGGCACCTGGGCTCCAACGTCGGGATCACCAGCGAGTGGGGCACTCCGTCCATGGTGGAGGAGGGGGTGGTGCCCGAGCTGCTGCTGGGCCGCAAGTACGGCCACGCCCTGCACTTCTGGGAGCTGGACTCCGGCCGGCACCTGCAGCGGATCGACCTCGGCGACCAGCACCAGATGGTGCTGGAGCTCCGCCCGGCACACGACCCCGAGCAGGAGTGGGGCTTCGCCGGGGTGGTGACCAACGTCGAGGACCTGTCCGCCTCGGTCTGGCTCTGGTACCGCGACGGCGCCGCCTTCGCCGCGCGCAAGGTGATCGAGATCCCCGCCGAGCCCGCCAAGGCCGAGGACCTGCCGCCCGCCCTGCAGCCCTTCGGCGCGGTGCCGCCGCTGGTCACCGACATCAACCTGTCCGTGGACGACCGCTGGCTGTACGTCTCGGCCTGGGGCACCGGCGAGCTCTTCCAGTACGACGTGGCCGACCCGTTCCACCCCCGGCTGGCCGGCTCGGTCCGGCTCGGCGGCGTCACCGGCCGGGCCCCGCACCCCACCGCGCCGGACGTCCCGCTGACCGGCGGCCCGCAGATGGTCGAGCTGAGCCGGGACGGGAGGCGGCTCTACCTCACCAACTCCCTCTACGGCTCCTGGGACGACCAGTTCTACCCCGACGGCATCGACCCGTGGATGATCAAGATCGACGCGGACACCGTCAACGGCGGACTCACCGTGGACCCGCGGTTCTTCCCGCACGGCGCGGACTTCCGCGGCCTGCGGGTGCACCAGACCCACCTGAGCGGCGGTGACGCCTCCTCGGACTCGTACTGCTTCCGCTGACGGCCCCTCGTGCCTGTGCCGGCGGCCGCCCGCTACGTTTCCGCCGGCGGCCGCCCGCAACTCCTTCCCCGCCGGCTACCCCGCCCGGACGCCGTCCGCCGCCGTGGCCACCAGCGCGGTGACCGCCGGGTGCCAGGGCCGGTCGGCGGGGCCGGTGAGGACCAGCCGGCGGGTCACCCTCGGGTGCAGCGGGATCAGCACGCAGCCGGACGGGATCATGGCATGGGCCAGCGCGGGCATCACCGAGACCCCGATGCCCGCGTGCACCATGCTGATCAGGGTGCCCACGTCGCGGATCCGGTGGGCGGGGGTGAAGCGGCCGCCGATCCGCCGGTAGACCTCCCGGATGTGGCGTTCACAGCCGCCCTCGGAGAGCAGGAAGGCGTCGTCCTCCAGCTCGCGGATGTCGACCACCTGCTGCCCGGCCAGCGGGTGGTCCCGGCGCAGCAGGGCGTGCATGGAGTCCCGGGCGAGCAGCAGCGACCCGGCCGGCGCGGGCTCCGGGTCGATGAGGACGGCGGCGTCGACCGTGCCGGAGGCGAGCCAGGCGGCGAGTTCGTCGTCCTCGCCCTCGAAGATCCTGACCTTGACCCGTGGATGGGCGGCCTGCCACTCGCCCAGCAGCCGGGGCAGCAGTCCCTGGCAGACGGTGGTGGGCGCGGCCAGCCGTACCGTGCCCGCCGGACCGCCCTGGTGGCGGGCGGCGATGGCCGCGATGGCGTCGGCGGAGGCGGTGGCGGCGCGGGCGTGCGGCAGCAGCTGTTCGCCCAGCCGGGTGGGCCTGATCCGGCCGGTGCGGTGCACCACGGGCGCCTGTACGGCGCGCTCCAGCGCCGCGACGGCATGCGACACCGCTGACTGGCTGATGCCCAACTCCCCTGCCGCCGCGCCGAATCCACCGTTCTCCACGACGGCGACCAGTGCCCGCAGCTGGGCCAGATTGACTCCGGTGGCCATGAGCAACTCTCATCCTGTCCGCATCCGCACTTGTTGGACTCATGATCGTCCCTCCCGGCACGGTGTGTCCACGGGCCCGCTCGGGCCCGGTGGGTCGGACCGGCCGGCCACAGGCGCGCACCCGCGGCCGGTGTCTTCGGGTGGGTCGCTCCGGCCGGTCCCGGAACGGAAGCAGGTGACGAGGTGCGGCAGTGGTGGCCAGGTTTCGTGGCGCTGTCGGCGATCTGGGGTGCGAGCTTCGCACTCATCAAGGTGGCGGTGGACGCGGGTGTGCCGCCGGTCTGGGTGGCGCTGTGGCGGTGCGTGCTGGGCGCCGCCGCGCTCTGGCTGATCCTCGCCGTACGGCGTGAGACGGTGCCCCGGGATGCCCGCGCCTGGGCGCACTCGGCGGTGGTGGCGGTACTGCTGAACGCGGCGCCGTTCGTCCTGTTCTCCTTCGGTGAGACCCGGATCAGCTCGGTACTGGCCGGGGTGTGGAACGCCACCACCCCGCTGTTCACCCTGCTGTTCGCGCTGGTCACCGCGGGCGGCGAGCGCCCGGGACCGCGCCGGGCCGCCGGTCTCGCCCTCGGCTTCGCCGGGGCCCTGGTGGTCCTCGGGGTGTGGCGGGGCATCGGCTCGGGACAGCTGGCCGGCAGCCTGGCCTGTCTGGGCGCCGCGGCCTGCTACGGCGCCGGCTTCGCCTACACCCGCCGGTTCCTCTCCGACCTCCCGCACAGCACCACCTGCCTGGCCACGCTCCAGATCAGCTGCGCCACGGCGGAGTTGGCCCTCATCGCCCCCGCGGTGGCCGGCGCACCGCACTGGCCGGGCGTCTCCCCCGCGCTGTCGCTGCTGGTCCTGGGCGCCCTGGGCACCGGTGTGGCCTACATCCTCAACCTGCACCTGGTCCGGACCGCCGGTACCACCGTCGCGGCCACCGTCACCTATGTCATCCCGCTCTGGTCCACCGCCCTCGGCGCCCTGCTGCTCGCCGAGCCGGTCCACTGGAACACCGCCCTCGGCGGCCTGCTGGTGGTCGTCGCGGTCGCGCTCACCCGTACCGGCCCGCGCCCCCTCCGGGCCTGAGGAGGCTGCCGGGCGGCGTGTAAGGTGCATGGCACGGGGTGGGTCCATGCGTTCATCTGTCCTTCGCCTCGGCCCTGGGGCCTGGTGTCCGGGGGACAGATGTCCAGGTCTCAGCAGGGGGCGCCAGTCCTCCACCGGGTTCGAGGAAGCTTTCCGTGACAGTGCGCCGCCCCAGCCGAGTGTCCCGCCGTGCCGTGCTCGCGGGGATCGCCGCACTGGCGGTGGCGGGCTGTACGACCAAGTCGGCCGCGCCGCCGGTACCCCGGCCGCGGGCCTCGCTGTCACCGGACAGGGACGGGACCAGCGGCAGCACGATCGTGCAGATCGTCGCCCACCCCGACGACGACCTGTACTTCATGAACCCGGACCTGGAACAGTCCATCGACGCCAACGACCGGCTGGTCAGCGTCTACCTCAACTGCGGCGAGAGCGGCGGGGTGAACAAGGTCCCCGGCTCGAAGAATCCCCCCAAGGCCGACGAGGCCGCGTACGCGGGCGCCCGGCGGCAGGGCCTGCGGCAGGCGTACGGGCTGATGGCCACCGGAAACCACCTGGCCCCCTGGGACGTGTCCACCGAGACCCTGCCGGACGGCACCGTGGTCGAGGTGGACACCCTGGGCGGGCACCAGGGCGTCAGGCTGGTCTTCCTCGGGGTGAGCCAGCACTTCAGGCCCGCGGGCGGCGACAGCGTCAGCCTGCCGGACCTGTGGGCGAACCCGGCCGCGGTGAGCCGGACCCTGGTCAGCACCGGCTCCCCGGTGAAGAGCGCCCACCAGGTCACCCACGACAGCCTCGTCACCGCCCTGGCGCACCTGCTCGACCAGTACCAGCCGACGCTGGTGCGGACCATGGACCCGGACCCCGACATGCAGGTCCACGACGACCAGCACAAGCAGCACCACGACCAGGACGGCTACTCCGACCACCCGGACCACACCGCGGCCGCGCTGTTCACCTACGCCGCCCTGGAGCGCTACCGCGCGGCCGGCGGCCGCCACTACACCGTCACCGCCTACCGCGGCTACTACAACGAGCGCTGGCCGCAGAACCTCCCGGAGCAGCTGACCCGCCGCAAGGCCGACGTCCTCAACACCTACGGCGGCTCCCCGGACAACGGGTGCACCTTCGTGGCCGGCTGCGGCGACTACGACGTGGGCCAGGACCGCTCCTACGGCACCGGGTGGCTGCAGCGCACCAGCGCGCGCTACCCGGGCACCGCACCGTGGCTCCGGCTGGACGCCGACCACCGGCTGACCGCCTTCGGCCTGCTCGACCGGCAGGCCGCGATGTGGCAGGAGAGCGCTCCCGGCAGCGGCAAGTGGGGCGAGCCCCAACTGCTCGACGGCGACGGCCTGTTGCCGGGCATCACCGGCTCGCTCACCGAGGACGGCCGCTGGCAGCTGTTCGCCGAGCGGATGGCCGCCCTGGGACCGGCGACCGCCGACAACCGGCGCGAGATCGTCACTGCGGTGCAGAGCGCCAAGGGCGGCCCCTTCGGCGCCTGGACCTCGCTCGGCAACCCCGAGTCCGACCCCGACCACGGCCGCCGGGTGGGCGGCCCGGTCCTCGCCCGCAACGCGGACGGCACCACCCAGCTGTTCGTCCGCAACTGGGCGAAGGGCGTCTCCACCCGGCAGCAGCGCTCCGACGGCAGCTGGAGCGACTGGACGGACCTGGGCGGCGCGGACGTCCAGGAGGGCCTGGCCGCCGTCACCGACGGCTCCGGCCGGATCCACGTCTTCGGCGCCGGCCACGACACGGTCCACCACTGGGCGCAGCAGCAGCCGAACGGGCCGTTCACCGTGGTGGCGACCGGCCTGCCGGCCCCCGCGGACCCGCCGAGCGCGGTGGTCCGGCCCGACGGCACGGTGCTGCTCGCCTTCCGCGAGGCCAAGACCGCCCGCCCGCTCGCCCGCCGGCTGGAGGCCGGCGGCGGCTGGCAGGACGAGCCGCTCGACCTGACCGCCCGCGGCTTCGGCCCGCTCACCCTGCTCGCCCTGCGCGACGGCGTCCTGCTGGCGGCCCGCAACAACGACGGCTCCACCAGCCTGGCCACCTTCGGCTCCGGCAAGTCGGCGCGCTGGAGCACCGCCCCCGGCCCCGTCGTCGGAACCGCGGCCCTCGCCCTCGACACCGACAACCGCCCGGTGCTCGCGCGCCTGGGGCCGGACGCGGCGCTGCACTGCGCGCCGGTGGGCTAGCATCCACGTCCAGCCGATCGGCACGGTCGGCAGTGCGGCAACCGTACGCCGGAACCGAGTTCAGTCATCGGAGGAGGACCCGAGCAACCGTGCCCATGGCCTTGCCCGCCGCCCCGGCGGCCCGTCGCCCGTTCCGGTCGGATCCGCCGTGCCGGCCCGGATGCGAGCGCCGGCCACCCGCCCCCGCTGAGCACCTCCCGTTCCCCCATTCCAACCCAGGACAGCCACTGATGAATGTCTACGCCCCCGCCACCGGACACCATGCGGGCATACCGGAGGCACCTCCTGCGCGTCCCGCCCGCGCAGTCCGGCTGTACGCCCTCGACGGACTGCGGCTGATAGCCGCGCTCATGGTCGTGCTCTTCCACTTCGTCGGATACGACAACTGGGGAGGTTCCCTTCCCTGGGGCACCCACAACTCCGTGGTGTTCCCGACCGCGCAGCCGATCACCGCCTACGGCTGGCTCGGCGTCCAGCTCTTCTTCCTCATCAGCGGGTTCGTGATCTGCCTCTCCTCCTGGGGCCGCACGGTCCGGGACTTCGCGATCTCCCGGCTGCTGCGGCTCTATCCCGCGTACTGGTTCGCCGTCCTGGTGACCTCAGCGGTGCTGATCCTCGCCAACGGCGTGCACGGTTCCGGCCTCACGCCGTCGAAGATCTTCTCGAACCTGACCATGCTCCAGGAACCGATGGGCATCGGCGACATCGACCCGGTGTACTGGACGCTCTGGGCCGAGATGCGCTTCTACCTGTTGTTCGCGATCATCGCGGCCGTGGGACTGACCTACCGCCGGGTGGTGGCTTTCTGCGGTCTCTGGCTGCTGCTGGCCATCCTCGCCCCGCAGTCCGGCATCGCACTGGTTCAGCTGATGGCGGTGCCGGACGCCGCTCCGTTCTTCGTCGGCGGCATCGTGATGTATCTGATGCACCGTTTCGGCTCCAGGCCCGCCTTGTGGGTCCTTCTCCTCGGCTCGTGGCTGATGGCCCAGAACCAGCTGCGTTCGCTCATGCTCGCGGCCGAGCGCTCCACGCACCGGTCGCTGTCCTGGACGGTCACGCTGGCGATCGTCACCGTGTTTTACCTCCTGGTCCTCGCCATGGCACTGGGCAAGCTCACCTTCCTCAACCGCCGCTGGCTCACCACCGCGGGCGTCCTGACCTACCCGCTGTACCTGCTCCACGACGAGCTCGGCATCGAGGCGATCCGGCATCTCCACGGCCGGGTCTCCCACTGGGCCCTGGTCACGGGCGTCATCGTCGCGCTGCTCGCACTGTCCTGGCTCGTCCATCGCCTCATCGAACAGCCGCTCGCCAGGTGGCTGAAGCGCTGGTTCGCCGCCTATCCGCCGGTGACCGAGGTCTCACCCGCCCGCTGAGGGGTTCTCACTCCTCCGACACCGAACGAGGGGCCCAGGCCGGATCGAATCCGGCCTGGGCCCCTCGCGCGTTGCCGACGGCTGTGGGACCACCGGCACACCCAGCCGCAAACAGCCCGCCCGGCCGCTCGTCCCCAGATGCGGGCCGGCGGGCCACTTCTCTCACCCGCTCTGCGGCAGCCACCCTCGCTGGACCGCCCGCACCCCGAACTCGAACCGGCTGCGCGCGCCCAGCCGTTCCATCAGGTCCGTCGCCTGCCGCCGGGCGGTACGGGAGGAGACGGCGAGCCGCTTGGCGATCGCCTCGTCAGTGAGCCCCTGCGACAGCAGCCTGATGATCGTGGCCTCCTGGGCGCTGAGGCCTTCCTCGTCCCTCACCGTGCCGCTGGTCAGCGGCTGGGCCGAGGTCCAGACGTTCTCGAACAGCGCGCACAGGGCGGTCAGCGTGCCCTGCCCGGTCAGCACGACCGCGCCGGCCCGGGTGTCCTCGTTGCTCACCGGGATGAGGGCGGTGCTCCGATCAAAGATGATCATCCGGGTGGGGAGCTCCGGCGCGGTCCGGACCTCGCCACCGAGCTCGGCCAGCCAGCTCACGTACGCCACCGTGGGCTGGCTGTTGCGCACGCTGTCCAGATACACGGTGCGCATCCGGATCCCCCGGGCCAGCAGGTCCTGGTCGTGGGGCTTGGACGCCTCGATGCTCTCCGGGCTGTGCGCGCCACCGGGGGCGAAGGTCATGATCTCGGTCCGCAGCTCGCGGGCCAGCCCGGCGATCCGGTCACGGATCTCGTCGAGCCCCACCAGCTGCTCGACCCCGGGATGCGAGGCGGCGGGCCTCAGGTCCGAGAACTCCGCGATCAGCTGTGCGGCCGCAGCCCGGGATGCCTCGATCCGCAGCTGTTGCGCGGCCAGCTCCGCCTGCTGGCGGGCCATCAGCAGTTCCATACCGACGTCCGGCGACACCGCGCGAAGGCCGCCCGCCTGCTCGTACGAGGGGCGGATCAGTGCCAACTCACTGAGCACGTCCAGACTCCGCCGGACCTCCTCCTCCGGCCGGGAGAGCCGTGCGGCGAGCGCACTCACCCCGTCCTTCGGATGAGCGAGCATGCACCGGTAGACGGCCTCTGATGCGGCGTCCAGACCAAGCGCGGTCAACACGATGCTTCGTCCCCTTGGTGTGCAGAACCTGAATTCAAGCGCACACGATCATTGCATTCAGATGTTCGAACAGCCAATGCGATTCCTGGACGGTTTAGGCCATGGACGGTAGTGGCCTGTTTGATCCTCTTTTGGGCGGCATGGGCGATTCGGGAGGGTAGGGCCATGTACCTCGTCCACGCAGACCTCCGCGCGCCGCATCCGGACATGGCGCTGCCCCAGGACATCGGCCCACTGATCCACGCAGTCGCCATGCAGCACGAGCAGATCGAGCACATCTCCGTACACCGGACCTCAGGCCCTGAACCGGTACTCGGCGTCTATCTGATCGCCGATCACCTTGATGCGGCAGAAGCGGTGGTGGCCACGCTGTGCCGGCGCGCCATCGACACCGTCCCCGCCCTGCGCGGCTGGTCGACGCCCCGGGTCGGCGCACCTCTGGTCACCCCCTTCTACGAGCGACTGCTGTCCTCTTCTGGCCTCGCTGGACGGATCAGTCCAGGGCCGGTTCCGTCCATCTGAAAGCCCTTCCACCCGCTCTGAGCTGCGACGAAGCTAGTACTCGCCAGCAGGGAACACCACCCCGCAGGCAACACCGGACGAAGCGTCAACCGCGGGACGCGAGACCGGAGAAGACCCTCGTGCCGACCCTGAAGAGGACCACTCCCATGCTTCGCAGCTCGCTCGCCAAGACCGCCGCGGTCGCCGCTCTCGCCGCCATCCTGCCGATCGCCGCTGCCGTCCAGACCTCCACCGCTGCGCCCCGCACCACCGCCGCCGTCCCGGCCAACACCATCTGGGACTGACCCGGCGCCGCCCGGCGGCCCCGTTCACCCGTGCCGTCGACCGCTGCTCCTGCAGGGCAGCCGTCCGCGCCCACACCCTCTTCACGCCGACCGACCGGCGTCTCCCGGCACACGCGTGCCTGAGTCCTCAGCGCTTCCACGCCTTCCCTCACCAGCCAAGGAGTATCCCCTTGTCCAGCAGGACTGTTCGTCGCCTCGCCGTTGTCTCCGCCGCGATGGCACTGCCGATGGCCCTGACCCTGAGCCTCGGAGCGGAGTACGCCTTCGCCGCTCCT
This sequence comes from Kitasatospora sp. HPM-01-4, assembly GCF_051374625.1. Taxonomy (NCBI): domain Bacteria; kingdom Bacillati; phylum Actinomycetota; class Actinomycetes; order Kitasatosporales; family Streptomycetaceae; genus Kitasatospora; species Kitasatospora sp. HPM-01-4. Next base: position 2,074,018 of record NZ_JBPQGP010000005.1, read on the forward strand.
GTCGCCGGCGGGGCGGCCACCCCTCAGGCCGCACCGGTCAGCACCAAGGGCTACTCCACCGCGTTCACCCCGACCGTCCAGAACCCGACCACGGCGACCGCCTCGGAACTCGCGGCAGCCGCCAAGTCCGGTGGCGCGGCACAGCCTCAGCTCCGTGCGAACGCCCTGGCCGCCGCCTCCTCGGTGGGCGGCACCATCACCCGCGACGAGATCCTCTCCCGGGCCCAGTCCTGGGTGAACGAGGGAGTCGACTACAGCCAGACCGCCTACTGGACCGACAGCAACGGCACCTACCGCCAGGACTGCTCCGGCTTCGTCTCCATGGCCTGGCACCTCTCCGCCTCCGGCGCCAACAACTGGGGCGAGACCACTTACACTCTCCCCAACTTCGCCACCCAGCTGGGCAGTTACGACGATCTCCAGCCCGGCGACATGATCGACAACATCACCACCCATGTCGTCCTCTTCAAGAGCTGGACCGACAGCAGCCACACGGTCGCCAACGTCATGGAAGAGGCCCACACCGGTACACAGGCCCGTAACTCCACCCGCACCCGCGACGAACTCAGCTCCGGCGGCTTCAAGCCCTTCCGCTACAACAACGCCGTCAACAGCGTGGCCGCGCCGTCGGTGAGTGTGAACCAGCCGGTCGGGGACCAGTCCGGGACGGTCTTCCTGTCCGGGTCCGCGTCGGGTTCCGGCTCGGTCTCGCTGAGCACGCAGTTCTTCGTGGACGGCAAGGCGGTCGGCTCCGACACCGGCAACAACCCCGTCGTCACCTGGGACACCACCACCGTCCCCGGCGGCACCCACCAGATCACCGCCGTCACCACCGCCAGCAACGGCAGCGCCAGCACCTCCACCACCTCCGCCGCCGTCACCACCAGCGTCGAGAACTACTCGATGCTCACCAGCTCCGCCATCACCGACAAGACCGGCACCGTCCACGTCTTCCGCATCAACCAGAGCAACGGCCACCTCACCGACTCCTACCGCCCCAAGGGCGGCGCATGGGCAGCCCAGGACCTCAACACCAAGGCCGGATACACCTACGCCCAGGCCGGCGCCCCCGCCGCAGTCGTCGACACCAAGGGCGGAATCCACGTCTTCACCCGCAAGGCAGACGACGGCCAGCTGCTGGAGACCGTCGACTACCAGGGCAACAACACCTGGGCCGAAGAAAGCCTCTCCATCCGCGCCAACTACACCTACGCCATGAGCGACTCACCCGCCGCAGTAGTCGACTCCAAGGGCGGCATCCACGTCTACACCCACAAGGCCAACGACGGCGGACTCCTGGAAACCGTCGACTACAACAACGACAACAACTGGGCCGAACAGAACCTCTCCAACCGCGCCGGCTACACCTACCCCATGGGCGGATCACCCGCAGCCGTAGTCGACACCAAGGGCGGCATCCACGTCTTCACCCGCAAGGCCGACGACGGCAACCTGCTCGAGACCGTCGACTACCAGGGCAACAACACCTGGGCCGAAGAAAGCCTGTCCAACCGCGCCAACTACACCTACGCCATGAGCGACTCACCCGCCGCCGTCGTCGACTCCAAGGGCGGCATCCACGTCTACACCCACAAGGCCAACGACGGCGGACTCCTGGAAACCGTCGACTACAACAACGACAACAACTGGGCCGAACAGAACCTCTCCAACCGCGCCGGCTACACCTACCCCATGGGCGGATCACCCGCAGCCGTAGTCGACACCAAGGGCGGCATCCACGTCTTCACCCGCAAGGCCGACGACGGCAACCTGCTCGAGACCGTCGACTACCAGGGCAACAACACCTGGGCCGAAGAAAGCCTCAACAACCGCGCCAACTACACCTACGCCATGACCGGTTCGGCCGCCACCACCGTCGACACCACCGGCGGAATCCACGTCTTCACCCAGAAGCCCAACGACCGCGACCTCATCGAAACCGTCGACTACAACAACGACAACAACTGGGCCGAACAAGGCCTCACCAACCAGACCGGCCTGTAATCCCCGAGCCCCAAGCACCAAGCGCCGACCACAGCCCCCGGGCAACACCGCCACCTCTTGCCCGGGGGCTTCCCTGTGCCATCCACCCGAACCACCCGCCGGTGCCGCCCTGCCCGGCCGCCCCTCAAGGAGATCAACCGTGGCCACCAGGAAGTCCATGCTTCTGCGCGTCGCCGTAGCACTGCCGGCCGTCGCGATCGGCACGCTCACAGCTGCGACCCCGTCCATGGCCGCCTCGGTCGCGACCTGGGACAAGGTCGCGCAGTGCGAGAGCGGCGGAAACTGGAGCATCAACACCGGCAACAGCTACTACGGTGGACTGCAGATCACCATGCAGAACTGGCAGTACTACGGCGGCACCGCGTACGCGGCCCGCCCCGACCTGGCCACCAAGCAGCAGCAGATCCTGATCGCCGAGAAGATCCTCGCGGACCAGGGAGCGGGTGCCTGGGGTTGCGCCCCAGGCACCGGGCTGGCCACCGACAAGTCCCAGCCGTACCCCGACCCGCCGGCCGCGCCGTCGGTGAGTGTGAACCAGCCGGTCGGGGACCAGTCCGGGACGGTCTTCCTGTCCGGGTCCGCGTCGGGTTCCGGCTCGGTCTCGCTGAGCACGCAGTTCTTCGTGGACGGCAAGGCGGTCGGCTCCGACACCGGCAACAACCCCGTCGTCACCTGGGACACCACCACCGTCCCCGGCGGCACCCACCAGATCACCGCCGTCACCACCGCCAGCAACGGCAGCGCCAGCACCTCCACCACCTCCGCCGCCGTCACCACCAGCGTCGAGAACTACTCGATGCTCACCAGCTCCGCCATCACCGACAAGACCGGCACCGTCCACGTCTTCCGCATCAACCAGAGCAACGGCCACCTCACCGACTCCTACCGCCCCAAGGGCGGCGCATGGGCAGCCCAGGACCTCAACACCAAGGCCGGATACACCTACGCCCAGGCCGGCGCCCCCGCCGCAGTCGTCGACACCAAGGGCGGAATCCACGTCTTCACCCGCAAGGCAGACGACGGCCAGCTGCTGGAGACCGTCGACTACCAGGGCAACAACACCTGGGCCGAGGAAAGCCTCTCCATCCGCGCCAACTACACCTACGCCATGAGCGACTCACCCGCCGCAGTAGTCGACTCCAAGGGCGGCATCCACGTCTACACCCACAAGGCCAACGACGGCGGACTCCTGGAAACCGTCGACTACAACAACGACAACACCTGGGCCGAACAGAACCTCTCCAACCGCGCCGGCTACACCTACGCCATGGGCGGATCCCCCGCAGCCGTAGTCGACACCAAGGGCGGCATCCACGTCTTCACCCGCAAGGCAGACGACGGCAACCTGCTCGAGACCGTCGACTACCAGGGCAACAACACCTGGGCCGAAGAAAGCCTGTCCAACCGCGCCAACTACACCTACGCCATGAGCGACTCACCCGCAGCCGTAGTCGACTCCAAGGGCGGCATCCACGTCTACACCCACAAGGCCAACGACGGCGGACTCCTGGAAACCGTCGACTACAACAACGACAACAACTGGGCCGAACAGAACCTCTCCAACCGCGCCGGCTACACCTACGCCATGGGCGGATCCCCCGCAGCCGTAGTCGACACCAAGGGCGGCATCCACGTCTTCACCCGCAAGGCCGACGACGGCAACCTGCTCGAGACCGTCGACTACCAGGGCAACAACACCTGGGCCGAAGAAAGCCTCAACAACCGCGCCAACTACACCTACGCCATGACCGGTTCGGCCGCCACCACCGTCGACACCACCGGCGGAATCCACGTCTTCACCCAGAAGCCCAACGACCGCGACCTCATCGAAACCGTCGACTACAACAACGACAACAACTGGGCCGAACAAGGCCTCACCAACCAGACCGGCCTCTGACCAATCCGGGCGTCGTTGTCACCCGGGAAACGACTGGGGCCCTGTCCGGCGAGATCTTGCCGGACAGGGCCCCAGGTTCGTCTTCCGGCGTCTACGCCCCCGCGCTGGCCCAGTCGCCGAACGGACCGGCACCGGGCGCGAGTTGGCGACACACATGGAGCCGCCCGTCGGTGCCCTGGACGGCGATCACCGCACGGCCGGTGCTGTCGTAGGCCGCGCTGGGCGAGTGCACCAGGCCACCGGGCGGGGCGGGCAGATCGGTCCAAGAGCCGTCACCGGGCACGCGGTCGGCCGCGGCCGGGCTGCCCGGCAGGGGCCGGAACTGGTAGCCGAGACCCGCGAAGTCGTTGCGGCCGACCAGCAGCACGGTACCGGGGGTCACCGGGGAGGGCGCCGCGGCGAGGGGGCCGAAGCCGCCGCGGCCGGTGATGTACACCGGCCCGTCGTTCCAGTTCCCGTTGCGGTCGGACTGGGCGGCGGCGTAGAAGCCGGCCGTCTCCGGACGGCGGTAGAACACCTGGACCCGGCCGTCGGCGACGACCGCGGTCGGCGGATCGGCGGGGGTGGTGAGGCGGAAGCGCGGAGCCAGCACCACATCGGAGTCCTTGGCCGACTGGAACCAGTGGAAGACCCGCTCCCGGCCGGCGCCGAAGACGTCGATGGCGCCGTTCGGAGCGGTCACGGCCGTCAGGCCGTCCTGGATCGCGCCACCGTGCAGGTCCAGCCAGTCGCCCCAGGCGCCCTTCTTGTTCTGCACCCGGGAGCTGACGCCCTTGCCCCAGTTGCGGACGAACAGGTGCAGCCGGCCCTTGCCGTCGCGGGCCACCGACGGGGTGCCCAGCTGGCGCATCCGGTAGGCGGTCGGGCTGGGATTGCCGAGGCTGGTCCACGGGCCGAACGCACCGCCGCGCTTGGACTGCGCGCTGTGCACGATCTCGCGCAGCTGCTGTTCCGGGTCGTGGCTCAGCCTGGTCAGCCTGGTCGCGAAGAGCTGCCAGCGGCCGTCCGGGGTGAGGTCGACGGCCAGGCGCGGCGCCACCGGACCGTCCAGGCCCAGGAGTTCGGGTCCGTCGAAGCGTCCGCTGCCCGGAGCGGTCTCCTCCCAGCGGACCACCCGCTGGCCGAGTACACCGAACGCGGTGAGCCGGCCGTCCGGGCCGGTCCGCAGCCAGTCGGTGGAGCCGACGTAGCGGTGCCGGGTCGCCTGGGCCCAGCCGGTGCCGCGGACCGAGAAGGCCACCGTGTAGTCGCCGCCGCCGGCCGGGTCGCCGCAGTCGTAGCCGTCCGCGCAGCCGTAGATGTTGAGGTAGAACTCCTTGGCCGCGTACGACTCCGGCATCAGGTTCGGCGCCCAGCGCTCGTTGTAGTAGCCCCGGTACGCCTCCACCGCGAAGTGCCCGGCTCCTCCCGGACCGGCGTAGGACTGCAGCGCCAGCCAGGTGAACTGCGCGGTGGCGGTGTGGTCCTGGTGGTCCGAGTGGTCGCCGAAGTCGTGGTGCTGCCGGTTCTGGGCGTCGTGCACCTGGTGGTCCGGGTCCGGGTCCATGGTGCGGACCGTGGTCGGCCGGAAGGTGTCGAACAGCCAGGCCAGGGTCCGCACCAGACCGGCGCGGGTGTACCGGCCCGGCTCGCGCAGCCCGGTACCGGTCGGCAGCAGCGTGGGCACGTCGGGGACGGTGTCGTCCCACAGCATCCGCAGCCGGGCACTCTGGCCGTCGCTCGCCTCGCCCTGCTGGCGGATGTTGAGGAAGACCAGCTTGACCTGCGGGGCCCGGTCGAGGGTGAAGGTCTCCAGCTGTGCCCCGTCCGGCGCGGTCAGGACGCCCGGCGACCAGCGCGCGGCGCGGTCGCCGAGCGCCATGGCCGCGTACGCCCCCTTGAGGCCGTTCTGCCGGGCCCGGGCGAACCCCTCGAAGTCCGCCGGGCCCCGCTCGTGCGGCAGCGTGCCGTACCGGTGGTTGTGGCCGTCGGCGTCACCACTGGTCAGGTAGACGCCGGTCACCGGCGCACCGGTGCGCAGCGACTGGGCGATCTCCGGATTCATGAAGTACAGGTCGTCGTCCGGGTGGGCGACGACGTGCAGGAGAGACAGTCCGCCGGGCACGGTGCCGGTCATCGGCTCGCCCTTTCTCTGCGTCGAGGTGGGGTACGCCAGGCTCCGGCTCAACCGCGGGCGAGCCGCCGGTTGCGCACCGTGCCCTTCTCGTACTGGCTGGGCACCGGGAAGTAGCTCGGCAGGAAGACGGAGAGGATGTCCGCCTGCTCCTCCGCCGAGACGTCCGCGTTGTGGTAGTCGTTGATGCAGAACACGTCGTTCGGTCGCAGGCTCAACAGCCTTGCCAGCTTGGGGTGCTGGACCCGCAGGCCGACGTTGACGAAGCCGCTGGAGATGGGTGCGGCCACGCTGGTGCCGGTGAACATGCCGTAGTAGTGGTGCAGCGAGGAGGCGATGGCCAGGTCGGTCTCGCTGCGCAGCTGGGCCGCCGCGGTGCGGGCGACCTCGGCCGGGAAGCGCTCGTCGAGCTCGGCCAGGACGCTCTTGCGCAGGGCGTGCGGCGTGTGCAGGAAGGTGTTGGCCAGGCTCCGGCCAAACTCCCGCTCCAGCAGCTCGCGGTTGTTCTTGGCGGCGATGAAGGCGAACTCGTCGCCGTCCTTGACCGGGGTCGGGTCGACCGTGGTCGGCGACTGGAAGCACTTGGCCTGGCCGGTGCCGAGGAAGAAGCTGTCCGGGCCCAGGGCGCGGCCGATGAACACGTCGTCGTTGAAGTAGAGGAAGTGCTCGGACAGGCCCTCGATCCGGTGCAGCCGGCTCTCGATGGCGTGCGAGTTGAAGCTGGGCAGCTTGCCGGTGTCGCCGAAGATCTCGCGGTGGCTGACCACCTTGACCCGGGGGTGGTCGGTGTCCAGCCAGTGCGGCACCTGGTCGTCGGTGACCAGGTGGATGGTGCGGATCCAGGGGGCGTACATGTCCAGCGAGCGCAGCGAGTACCGGAGTTCCTCGCGGTTGCGGAACCGGGCGTCGTCCGAGGAGCCGTCGGTCTCGGTGGGTGCGAGGCCCAGCTCGACCAGGGCCTTGTTCTTGCGCTCGCGCCAGGCCGGGTCGTTGCCGTCCACCCAGGTGTAGACCACGTCGACGGGGAAGTCGACGTCGGTCGGCAGGGTCTTGGTGAAGGCCTCGTTGGTCGGGTACTCGCGGTCGCCGACCTTGAGGGTCGCGGTCGCGGTGAGCGCGGCCGCCGGCAGGGTGGCGCCGTAGAGCGTGCCGCCGGGGACGTCCAGCAGCTCGGCGTCGTCCTTGTTGGGCGTGGTGAAGGCCACGGTGCAGCCGTAGACGCCGGTCAGGCGCATGGTGCCCGCCGTGGTGGTGACCGGGCGGAACACCCGGAGCGCGGCCACCGAGCCCGCGGCCGGCAGGTACTGGTCGAGGATCGCGGCGAGGACGTTGGCCTTGGTGCCGCCCCTGGCGTCCAGCAGGCTGGCGTACACCGGGGCGTCCTTGTACCGCTCGGCGATCGCCCGCAGCAGCTTCTCGCGGTACTCGACCGCCACGGCCAGGCTGTGCCGCAGCGCGGTGGTCCTGGTCATCACGTACGGGATGCCCAGCTCGTCCAGCAGGTCGACGGCCAGGTCCAGGTTGGCCCGCATCACGTCGAACGGGGAGAGGTCGTCCGCGATCTGGCAGATGTGGCCGCTGGCCCGCATCACGGTGCCGCCGCTCTGGGCCTCGATCCGGACCTCGTGCGCCTTCTGGCCGACCTTGTCGATCGAGCCGACCGAGCGGGAGGGCTCGGCGCCGACGGTGCCCAGGTGGCCCCGGGCCGACTCGGCCAGCGCGCGGCGGCGGTGGCGGGCGGCGACCAGCCGGCCGCTGTCGCGGTCGGCTATCAGGCCCTGGAACAGCTCGCTCCACTGGGCCGCGACCTCGGGGGCCGACCAGCGCGCGGCGGCCTTCTGCGAGGCGGCACCGAAGGCGTGCCGGGTCTCGTCCTCGGACATCATCCGGTCCAGCGCCTCGGCCAGGCCCTCGATGTCGTTCGGCGGCGCCAGCAGGCCGTTGACGTCGGGGGTGACGATCTCGCCGGGCCCGTTGGGGCAGTCATACGCGACCACCGGGACGCCGGCGGCCTGCGCCTCGGCGAGCACCAGCGGCAGCGCCTCGACCCGGGAGGTCAGCAAGCAGATGCTGGCCTGCGCCCACTCCTCCAGCATGTGCTGGGTGGAGCCGACCAGCTGGATCTGGTCGGCGGCGCCGACGGTGGAGGCCAGTTCGCGCATCTTGCGCAGCAGCGGACCGTCGCCGAGCACCCTCAGCCGCCACTGCGGGTGCTTGGCGGCCACCCGGTCGAAGGCGTGGATGGCGTGGTCGATCTGCTTCTCCGGCACCATCCGCCCGGCCAGGGTGATGGTGCGGGTCTCCAGCGAGGAGGTCGGGCGGTAGCCATCGGGCAGGGCGTTGCCGAGCACGGTGAGCTTGGGTGCGTAGTCGCCGAAGGTCTCTTCGAACCAGGCCCGGGTGGGCTCGCTCAGCGCGATCAGGGCGTCCAGGTGCGGGGCGAAGCGCAGCAGCGGGGCGCCGCTGATGCCGCGCAGCTCGGAGACCCGGTGGTCCTGGCAGACGGTGATCGCGGACGGCGGGGCGACTCGGACCATCAGGGCCAGCAGGGCGGGCGTCGAGGCGACCAGGATGTCCGAGTCGGTGTCGCGCAGCGCCCGCTCCACCTCCAGGTCCGACAGCCGGTTGAAGGACCGCTCCCAGGCGGGGTCCACCAGCTCGCTGGGCTGGGCGGCGAGGCGGCGGTACACCGCGTCGTCCAGGTCGGCGCCCTCGACCGGGCGCGGGACCGAACCGGTGTTGTCCACCAGGTTCCGGATCCTCAGCTTGCCGCCGGTGGCGAAGAAGCCGCTGGAGCGGGTCTTGAAGACGCTGAGCACCTCGACCTGGTGCAGCTCGGCGACGGCTTCGGCCGCGGTCAGGATGGCCCGTTCGGTGCCACCCATGGTGTCGGCGCTGGTCAGGAGAAAGGTGATTTTCACGTGAGCGATCCCGTGGTGGCGGTGGAGTTCGACTGCTGACCGGGGGCGGCCGGCCCGGGCACCGGACTGAAGGACAACCGGTAGATACCGCGGATGGTGTGGCGCTGGGTCACGTAGTGTAGGCGGCCCCCGCGGTCGGTGATCACCAGCTTGACGCCGGTGTTCAGCATCACGCGGACCGGGCGCAGATCGTCGGGGCGGCGGCGCAGCCAGTACCTGCGGCCGCTCTCGCCCACCCAGCGGAAGCTCCAGTTGCCGCCCTTGCCGACCGCCTGGAGCTGGTCCAACGGCAGTGTGCTGCGCAGCAGTTCGGGGCTGTCGGGCACGGGCTCGGTGGCCAGCGCGATCGTCTGCCGGCCGTCGGTCGCCTCCAGCCGGCCGCGCGGGCCCGGCGGGCGGAAGTCCAACTGCAGCCCGGCGAAGCGGCGGACGGTCCGGACCAGCACGGCGCGGACGGCGGGGTCGGAGACGATGAGCCTGAGCCGGCCGGACGGGGAGATGCCGGTGTGCATCGACATGCCGCTGACCGGGCAGGCGGTGAGCGGGGCGCTCGGTCCGGTGAGGGTCGGCGTCTCGCCGGCGCCGATCAGCCGGAGCTCCTCGCTCGCGCCGCCGGGGGCGGTGATCCTGAGGGCCAGGGACCAGCGGCCGTCGGTGACGGGAAGGCCGCCGATCCGCTCGCCGAGCAGTGCGGAGGCGGTGACGGCGGGGCGTCCGCCGCGTCCCGCGGTCAGCCGGGCGGGGACGGAGAAGTGCCGGGAGCCGTTGCCGACCGTCAGCTCGGCCGTGGCGTCGGCCGGGGTGCCCGGCGGCAGCAGGGCGTGCACATTGAGGTTGTGGCCGCCCAGCACCATCGCGTACTTCACCACGGCGGCGGTGCCTTCGGCCCGCGGGGCGACCACGGAGTGGATCAGGTGGTCCCGGCCGGCGGCCACGTGCCGGCCGGCCTTGCGGCGGATCCGGTCGGGCAACTGGCTGACCGGCAGTCTGCGCCAGGCCAGCACTCCGGAACGGCCGACCACGCGCAGGGCGTGTACTTGCTCGGCCACCGTGACCTCCTAGGGCTCTCCCCGGACGGTCCGGGCTGTCGATTCGGGCACTCGTACGGGTGCGAGAGCAGCCATGCTAAGTCACCGGCAGTACCCGGGACTTCCACGCCTCCGGGCCCAACGGCCCATCTTATCGGGGACAAAAACCACCAAAGCGGACATCACCCATTGCAGCGCCCGCTTACGGTGCGGTGTTGGTCCGGTTGACACACGGCAAAATCAAATGACAGTGTGAGCGGTGAGCGAGGACCGCCATCCGTACCCGCACGTGCGGTCCCGCCGGATGCCACCGGGAGCGGTGGCGGCAAATCGGTCCTCCGCGCGCACCGTGGTCGATGGTGAAGCAAGAGTGTTGGGGGAGCGATGAATCGCTTGACAGCCATGGAGGATGCCGACTCCACCTCTCCGGCCGAGCCCAGCACCTCCCTGCCCCAGGGCAGCGCCGTCGGAGTCCTGAAGTCCGAGCACTCCAAGCTCGTCCACGCCTACCGCCGGATCCTGCCCGAGCGCAGCCGCGCCGCGATCGCCAGGCACATCTCACACGAGACCCGTACCCGGGTGATCCACACCATCTCCCGTTCGCTCTCCATGCAGCAGCGCCTCGACGACGGCGGACGCCTCGCCAGACGGCACCCGCAGTTCTTCGACTCCGGCGAGGTGGCCCTGGCCCAGATCGGCAAGGACCGCAAGATCGTCAGCGTCCGGACCGACCTCGACCCGCTGGACTGCCGCCGCCGGAACCTGGAGCTGGTCCGCGGCGCACTGGACGACGCCGGCCTGCGGTACTTCGCCGTCCGGGGCCTGGCCGACTCCTCCTCTGTCCTGGCCCTCGCCCTGACCGACCGGCCCGCCGCCCTGACCGCGCTGCAGGCGCTGTGCGCCAGGGTTCCCGGCTACCTCTCCGCCGTACCGCTCCCGGGTGAGCAGGCGCCCACCACCTCGCTGCCCGGTTTCGAGCCGGAGAGCTGGCGGTCCGTCGAACAGGCCGAGGTCATCCGGCTGACCTGGTTCCAGGCCGACCAGGACGGCCACTACGTGCTCGGCCACGAGTACGGCTGCGACGTGGAGTTCTGGCGCGCCGAGGACGGCGAACTCGTCGCCCCGCGCCGCAACCGGGTCACCCAACGGGTCGACGCCGACGAGCGGCCCGTCCCCGCACCGGGTGCCCTGTTCACCAGACTGGCGGCCTGGAGCCGCCCCGGCGACGAGATACCCACCCGGGCCCCGTTCACCGCCGCGCTGCCCGAGGACATCCGCTTCCCGGTGGACGTGGTCTACACCTGGGTGGACAGCAACGACCCCGCATGGCAGGCGACCCGCGCCGCCGCCGACGGCACCGCCGCGACCTACAACCCCGAGGCCGTCAACGACGCCCGCTTCATGAGCCGCGACGAGCTCAAGTACTCACTGCGCTCGCTGCACCTCAACGCGCCCTGGGTCCGGCACGTCTACCTGGTCACGGCCGACCAGGTACCGTCCTGGCTGGACACCTCCAACCCGCGGATCACCGTGGTCAGCCACCGGGAGATCTTCAGCGACCCCGAGGCCCTGCCCACCTTCAACTCGCACGCCATCGAGAGCCAGCTGCACCACATACCGGGCCTGTCCGAGCAGTTCCTCTACTTCAACGACGACGTCTTCCTCGGCCGTCCGGTCACCCCGCAGCTGTTCTTCCACTCCAACGGGCTGACCAAGTTCTTCCCCTCCCAGGCCATGGTGCCCTTCGGCACCCCCTCGGTCCAGGACCCCCCGGTCTCCGCCGCCGCCAAGAACAACCGCCAGCTGATCCAGCGGGACTTCGGCACCACCCTGGTGCAGAAGATGATGCACGTACCGCACGCGCTGCGCCGGGACGTCCTGCTGGAGATAGAGGAGCGCTTCGCCGAACGCCACCAGGAGACCGCCGCCACCAGGTTCCGCGGGCCGGCCGACCTCTCGGTCGCCTCCTCGCTGCACCACCACTACGGCTACCACAGCGGCCGCGCGGTCCCCTCCGAGATCGCCTACGCCTACCTCGACCTGATGCACGACAGCACCTCGCGCCGCCTGGCCCGGATCCTGACCGCCCGGAACCTGGACGTGTTCTGCATCAACGACACGGTCTCGGACCGCAAGGACCTGCCGGCCCAACTCGAGCTGCTGCAGCCCTTCCTGGACGCGTACTTCCCGGTCCCGAGCCCCTTCGAGAAGCGGGCCTGAGCCGACCGGGCGGGCCCCGGCCGTTGCGGATCGGCGGAAGTGTCGTTGGCAGTGCGTGCGAGAACGAGCGACAGACACCCCTGACCAGCGCCCCGAACGCCCCGATCGCCCAGGCCGGCCGGACCGACGCCTCGGACAGCCTGACCGCCGCCCCGACCGCCCCGGGCAGCCCGACCCGCACCCTGGTCAGCCGGACCGGCGCCCCGAGGACCCCGGCCACAGCAGGCGCCGGTTCCTGGCCGCGGCAGGCGCCCTGGGCGGCACTCTGGCCGCGGCCCCGCTCGGCAGGGCGACGGCCGCGGCCCCTCCCCCTCGGCGAGGCCGGACGCCCGGCAGCGTGGCGGTGCTCGGCGGCGGCGTGTCAGGCCTCAGCGCCGCCCACGAACTGGCCGAGCGCGGCTACCGGGTGACCGTCTACGAGCGCAACCTCATCCTCGGCGGCAAGGCCCGCAGCATGGACGTCCCCGGTACCGGCGACGGGGGCCGCCGCCCGCTGCCCGGCGAGCACGGCTTCCGGTTCTTCCCCGGCTTCTACCGCAACCTCCCCGACACGCTGCGCCGGATCCCCTTCCCCGGCAGTGCGAACGGAGTCCACGGCAACCTGGTCGAGCCCACCGAGGTGCTGTTCGCCCGCGACAGCGGCCGCCCCGGCCTGCGGCTGCCGTTCCGCACCCTGGCCACCGTCCCGAGCCTCGAACTGCTGCGGCCCGACGCCCTGTCGCAGACCCTGACCGGCCTGCTGGACACCGCGCTGCACCTGCCGGCCGCCGAGATCGCCTACTTCGCCGACCGACTGCTGGTCCACCTCACCAGCTGCGAGGAGCGCCGCCTGGGGCAGTGGGAGTACGTCCCCTGGTGGAAGTTCGTCCGCGCGGAGCAGATGTCGTACGACTACCAGCGGCTGCTCGCCATCGGGCTCACCCGCAACCTGGTCGCCACCAAGGCCGAGGTGGCCAGCACCCGTACGGTCGCCCGGATCCTCCAGGCCTTCCTCTACAACGTCCTCGGTTTCGGCAACGACGGCCAACCCGACCGGGTGCTGAACGCACCGACCAGCGAGGCCTGGATCGACCCCTGGGAGGAGCAGTTGCGCTCGCTCGGCGTGCGCTTCGAACTCGGCTGCGAGGTCGAGGAGTTGGCGTACGCCGACGGGCTGGTCAGCGGCGTCCGGCTGACCGACCTGGGCTCCGGCCGAACCCGTACCGTCACCGCCGACCACTACCTCAGCGCCATGCCGGTCGAGCACGCCCGCCGCACCTGGGGTCCGGCCCTGCGCGCGGCCGACCCCCGGCTCGCCCGCTGCGACCGGCTGCAGACCGACTGGATGGTGGGCGTGCAGTTCTATCTGCGCTCCCGCACCCCGGTCGTGCACGGCCACGTGGACTACGTGGACACCCCCTGGGCCCTCACCTCGATCAGCCAGGCCCAGTTCTGGCCGGGCCGCGACTTCCGCTCCGACTACGGCGACGGGACGGTCGCCGACTGCCTGTCCGTGATCATCTCGCAGTGGGACGCACCCGGCGTCGTCTACGGCAAGCCGGCCCTGAAGTGCACACGGGAGGAGGTGGTCCGCGAGGTCTGGACGCAGCTCAAGGGCTCACTGAACGACACCGGGCGCGCGGTGCTGCGCGACTCGGACGTCCACTCCTGGTTCATCGACCCCGCCGTCACCGGCCTCGGCGGCCCCACGCCGGCCAACCGCGAACAGCTGCTGATCCAGACGGTGGGCAGCCACTCCAACCGCCCCTCCTCCGCCACCGCCGTGGCCAACCTCTTCCTGGCCGGCGACTACACCGCCACCGACATCGACCTCGCCACCATGGAGGGCGCCAACGAGTCCGCCCGGCGCGCCGTGAACGCCCTGCTCGACGCCGACGGCTCCGACCTGCCGCGCTGCACCGTCTGGACCCTCTACCGACCGCCGGAGCTGGAACTCCTCCAGCAGCAGGACGCCGTCCGCTACCGCCGGGGCCTGCCCAACGCCCTCGACTTCGGCTAAGACCGACCGGCAATAGGGAGCGCGGATCAAGGAGCGGGGCGAGAGCCGAGTCTGGGCGTGCATCCCTCGTCGCGCGCAGCGGCGCTGCGCGCGACGAGGGATGTGCGTTCAAGGGCCCCTCCTGCCCGATGGCGGGCAAGGAGGGAGAGAGCTATCGGCACGCGACGCCGCGGGCCCTATTGCCGGTCGGTCTAAGACCGCCGACGGGTATATCGGCGGCGCCCCGGGCGGATGTCGGCCAGACTGGGCCGGTGATCGACATACACCCCGTACTGGAGAACGGCGCCCTCGACGACTTCGCGCTGTGGCCGGTCGCCGGACAACCGCCTTACCACTTCACGCAGTTGAACGGAGCACTGGACCGCGCAGGGGTCGGCACGGTCGTCGCCACCGTGGCGGGCTACAACGACAGCCGGGCCGACCACCGCTGCGCCGACCCGGCCGCCGCCTTCCTGAGCCCGCTGCTGCACGAGGAGGGCTTCATCTCCCCCGGCGGGCTCCGCGTCCGGGACACCGCGACCGGCACCACGCTGAACCCCGGCTGCTGTTGCGGGCTCGAGGACTGGCGTGCCTGGCTGGAGGTCTCCGACGGCGGCGAGATGTGGCTCGGCCACGACCCGACGCCCTGGGCCGAACACGACGGCGAGGCCCTCCGCCTGCACCCCGACGAGAAGCGCCCCGGGCCGGTGATCGAACTCCCCCGGGCCGAACTCCGCCGGCTGCTGGCCGGCGTGCGGCAGGACCTCGCCGACTTCCTCCTGCTGCTCGCCGACTGGGCCGGCCGCTACGCTCCCGACTCCGCCGAGGCCCTGGTCAGCGCCTTCGACGAGTCACTCCAGATCACCGCCCCGCTCCAGCGCACTCCTCACTGGCACGGCTGAACCCGCCCCGCCCGTTCGAGCTCTCCTCCCGGTAGTACGACGACCCCGCGAAGAAGATCTGACCCGGCGGTAACTCCCCCCTGCCGTCCGGGCGCTTCGGCGGCGAACCGCCGCCGGGGGCACGCCGCCACACGAAAGCGTGATCGCTGGCGAAACGACCTGCGGTTGGGTGATGATGGGCAGGCGGAAACGGACTTGATCCTTCGTTTCCGTTCCACGAAACCATCTCGCTCGAAACAAGGCAGGGTCATCCATGTCCGAGCAGTTCGATGTCGAGCCGCTGGGCGACCACGACTACCTCGTGCGTGCCCACCTCACCGAAGAAGTGATCGAGTCGCGCTTCCAGGCCAGCCCCGCGGTACTGGAGGAACTCCGGCTCGCGGAGGCCGACGAGCCGCGCGTGGTACGGGAGGCGGCACTCTTCCTCGCCGAGCGGCAGCCGATCATCGACTTCCCGCAGATGGTCGACCTCGACGATCTCGTCGCCGTCTACGACGACTTCATCTCCGAACTGGGCCGCCGCCTGCCGCCGCACTGACCCCGGACACGGATCAGGCCCAACCGGTGTGCTCGAAGCACCAGTTGGGCCGGATCCACGCATCGCCCGGAAACAGCGAGCGGACAACTCGGTCAGGCCGGGGCGGCCCGGGTCTGGACGACTCGGGTGGGCCCTCAGTCCTCGTCCTGCCAGGACTCCAGGTGGGCGAAGGCCACCACGTTCTCGGTGTAGTCCATGACGTTGCGGTCGTACGCACCGCCACAGGTGATCAGCCGGAGCTGGGCGTCATCGCTCTCCCCGTACACCAGATCGTCCGGGAACCTGTCCTTGGCGAAGGCCTCGATGGTGTCGACGACGTACGTCACGGTGACACCGTCGTCCCGGGTGATCTCGACCTCGCTCCCCTGCGGGAGCTCACTGAGCCCCACGAACACCGCGGGACCGGTCTTGGTGTCGACGTGGCCGATCACCACGGAGGTACCGTGTTCACCCGGCGAGACACTGCCGTTGAACCAGCCGACCAGGTTCTGGTCGTCGGCCGCGGGCGGGGTGATCTCGCCCGAGGCCTGCGCGGCCAGCTGGGTGAAGGGCGCGTCCACCCCGATGGCGGGGATCCGCAGGCGCGTCGGCGGCGAGAATCCCAGTACGGGCTCGGACGGCGAAGGCTCGGCCTCCGACGGCTCGGCCTGGGCCGACTCCGACTGGGTGGGACCGGCCTGAGCGGACGGTGCCTGCGAGGGCACGGGCCGCGCACCGGCCGGTCTGGGGACGGCAGCCGCTCTGGGGGGCAGCGGCGCGGAGGCCTGCGGCCCGTTCAGCGGCTTGAAAATCATCAGGATGCCGAAGAGGGCCATCCCGATACCGAAGAGCGACAACCAGCGCCTGCGGGTACGACCCCTCGGCGGCTGATCGGTTTCTGGATCCGACGTGGAGTGAGACTCCATGCTGCAACGCCTTTCCTGAAGAACCCCTCGACGACTTGCCTGGATCAGCCACGCGCCGGCGCGGCCATCGCGACTTCGCGACGGCCGCACCGGAACTTCTAGTGGCGGTGAGCTCGGATCGTGCGATGGGCTCAGATCACGTTGCGGGCCGCGCGGCGGCGCAGTGCGTATGCACTCACGCCGGCTCCACCCATGAGCAGAGCGGCACCACCGACCAGGCTGGAGTCGGTCTTGGCCAGACCGCCACCACCTGCGTGGACACCACCGTGCGGGTGACGGTGATCGCCCTCTTCGTGGTCCCGGCCCTCGTGGCCACGGCCGTGCTCACGACCCTCGCGACCCTCGTGGCCCTCGTGGCCACGACCGTGCTCACGACCGCGGCCCTCCTCACCACGACCGCGGCCCTCCTCACCACGTCCGCGGCCCTCCTCACCACGACCGCGGCCACCCTCGCCACGACCGCCTTCGCCACCACGGCCACCCTCACCGCGACCACGGCCACCGTCGCCACGGCCACCGTCACCGCGACCACCGTCGCCACGGCCGTCATCGTTGGTGCCACCGGTCAGACCGGACATGGCGAGGAAGCCGCCACCGGCGTGGACACCACCGTGGTGCTCCTCGCAGCGGCGACCCTCCTCACCACGACCGCCCTCCTCACCCCGGCGGCCCTCCTCACCGTGGTGGTCCTCGCAGTGCTCACGACCGTGCTCGCGACCCTCCTCGCCACGGCCGTGCTCACGGCCGTGCTCACGACCGTTGTCACCGGTCAGACCCGCCAGGCCGGACAGGGCGAGGAAACCGCCACCGGCGTGGACACCACCGTGGTGGTGGTCCCGGCACTCGCGGTGGTGA
This sequence comes from Kitasatospora sp. HPM-01-4, assembly GCF_051374625.1. Classification (NCBI taxonomy): domain Bacteria; kingdom Bacillati; phylum Actinomycetota; class Actinomycetes; order Kitasatosporales; family Streptomycetaceae; genus Kitasatospora; species Kitasatospora sp. HPM-01-4. Next base: position 2,091,379 of record NZ_JBPQGP010000005.1, read on the forward strand.
CGGTGGTGCCGGTGGCCCCCTTCGCCACCACGGCCGCCGCCCCCGCCACGGCCGCCCTCCTTGCCACGGCCACCCTCCTTGCCGGCGGTGGTGGCCTCCTTGCCGGTGGTGGTGCCCTCCTTGCTCTTGTCGTTGTTGTTGCTGCTGCTACTGGTGCTGGTGCTGCCGTTGCTGTTGCTGCTGCCGTTGCTGCTGCTCTTGTCGCTGTCTGCCGTCAGGGCAGAGAGGGCGAGGAAACCGCCACCGGCGTGGACACCACCGTGGTGGTGGTCCTCCTCGCACTCCCGGCCGCGACCTTCCCGACCGCGGCCCTCCTCGCCGCGACCCTCCCCGCCGCGACCCTCCCGGCCGTGCTCACGGCCGCGACCTTCCCGGCCGCGGCCCTCACGGCCGCGGTCACCCCGGCCGCCACGGTCACCGCCCCGGTCACCATCGTTCTTCTCAGGTGCGGCGTTGGCCTTCGTGTCAGGCTTGGGAGCGTCATCGGCGAACGCGCAGGTGGGGGCAGTAAGGACGAGCGAGGCGGCGAGCGCCGCTCCGGTCACCATAAGGCGCGTGGAACGCATTGGTGCCTCTTCCTTCCACACCACTTCGAGGGCAGACGGGCTGTCAGCTCAGAGTCTCGCCGTGGTGCTTCACTTACCGTCAGTCATGTGTTAGAGGCTCGCCACCGGACATTGCGCCATTAGTGATCTGAAATGACCGCATATCGGTGCACAGAGGGCGTTCCGTTCACCCGTTTCCCCCATCGCCCGTCGGCGGCCGAGGCTCGCCCCGAGGGCTCCGGCCTGCGGAAACGCGCGGCACTCCGCTGAAAACGATCACTCCCGGCGGCGGGCTCGCAGACATCGCTCCGACTCTCACCCTGGTGGACGAAGCCCCACCGGCCGCCGGGTCGTCAGTCGGACCGCACAAGCACTCAAACTCCCGCCCAACCGCCCGGATTACGGCCAGCTGAACCTTCGCCAGAGCTGACTCGTCATCGCTTTCCGACCCGTCAGCTCAGGCGCCGCCACCCCCGCCAGAGAGCGCCCCGGAAGCTCGGGCCCTGCTTGATCAACGCTCGCCCACCCCTTGATCGACTACGCGCGCGAGGCCCCTCCGGGGTGCGCGGGTCCCCTTGCGGGTTCCCTGGCCGGCGGGCTGCCCGGAGGCGGCCCAGGCCCCGGAGCCCGGCCGGTCGGCGGCAGGCGGCGACCAGGTCCACGGGGAGCGTCGCGCCTGGGCTCGCACCCGGGCGTCGCGCCTGGCGACGCCAGGTGTGGGAGGGCCGCCGTGGGGAGGGGCGGTCATCGGGCGACCACCCGGGCGCTGTGACTGCCCGGGTGCTGTGGCTGGTGCCGCGCTTCGTCCGGGGAGCACGGGGCCCGCTGCCGGGGTCACGGACCGGCGCGCCGGGAGCGGGCAGCGTACGCGTTGCGCGTGTCGGGCGTGTCGCACGTGTTGGGCGGATCGGCCCGGCCGTCGCCGTCGTCGGGCGCCTGGGTGAGCATGCCCGGCTCGACCGGCCGCCCGCTCGACGGCAGCCGAGACGCCCGATCAGCACGGCGACGAGCGGCGTCCGGTCAGCTGCGCGCAATGCTCCGCCGGTGGCGGGCCGATCGCTTTCACCCCCGCCATCGAGGCCCGGCGCGCCCAGGTATCGGCTTGGTCCCGAGTGAACGCGGTGTCGTGAGTGAGCACGCCGTCGACTGTCCGCACCGGACCCGATCGCCCCTCGGTCATGGCCGCCGTCAGCGGCCGGCGCTGGTGCCGCGAGCTGGAGAGCGCCACCCACGGGTGCGGCTCACCATCGGGAAGCGCTGCAGACCGATCGTCAGCATGACTCGGTGCCGGCTGCGGCAACCGACCTGCCGGCTGTCGTTGGCGCCGTATGACTCTTCCGGGACCACAAGCGGTTGCCGGTCGACTCACACTGCGCGACCGTGACGGCGATCTGACACCGGGCGGAGGCGACCGACAGGGAGATCGCCCACCTGGTAGCAGAGCGAGCCGAATTGGGACTGCAGGAGACCCGACTTGCTGCCTCCGAGATGTCCACCGCGCCCTTAGATCAACGGGGGTCTGCCGCTACAAGACGTACCGCAGAGCACTCCTGACACCACCTCATGGTCGCGCCCGCGCCGCCTACTTCACAAACCGGCCGGTGGCGGATCAGTACGAGTCCTAAGCCCGACTGCGAAGCGCTCCCCGAGCCGGACGTAGCTGTCTGCCCCCATCCCCGGCCTAACCGATCCCAGACGGCTGGTCCAACCGGGGCGCAAGGCCGGCCGGACGGGCGAGGTCCCACCAGGCGTCGGCAGGTGGGCAGAAATGCAGAAAGCCCCTCCCGATCCCGGGAGGGGCTTTCTGCTATCAAAATTTGTTCGGCGGCGTCCTACTCTCCCACAGGGTCCCCCCTGCAGTACCATCGGCGCTGTAAGGCTTAGCTTCCGGGTTCGGAATGTAACCGGGCGTTTCCCTCACGCTATGACCACCGAAACACTATGAAACTATCAACCGCACCAACCCACACAGGGTCGGGGTCGTTGTTTCAGAACAACACAGTGGACGCGAGCAACTGAGGACAAGCCCTCGGCCTATTAGTACCGGTCAACTCCACCCCTCACGAGGCTTCCATATCCGGCCTATCAACCCAGTCGTCTACTGGGAGCCTTACCCTCTCAAGGAGGTGGGAGTGCTCATCTCGAAGCAGGCTTCCCGCTTAGATGCTTTCAGCGGTTATCCCTCCCGAACGTAGCCAACCAGCCATGCCCTTGGCAGAACAACTGGCACACCAGAGGTTCGTCCGTCCCGGTCCTCTCGTACTAGGGACAGCCCTTCTCAACACTCCTACGCGCACAGCGGATAGGGACCGAACTGTCTCACGACGTTCTAAACCCAGCTCGCGTACCGCTTTAATGGGCGAACAGCCCAACCCTTGGGACCTACTCCAGCCCCAGGATGCGACGAGCCGACATCGAGGTGCCAAACCATCCCGTCGATATGGACTCTTGGGGAAGATCAGCCTGTTATCCCCGGGGTACCTTTTATCCGTTGAGCGACGGCGCTTCCACAAGCCACCGCCGGATCACTAGTCCCTACTTTCGTACCTGCTCGACCCGTCAGTCTCACAGTCAAGCTCCCTTGTGCACTTACACTCAACACCTGATTGCCAACCAGGCTGAGGGAACCTTTGGGCGCCTCCGTTACCCTTTAGGAGGCAACCGCCCCAGTTAAACTACCCACCAGACACTGTCCCTGATCCGGATCACGGACCCAGGTTAGACATCCAGCACGACCAGAGTGGTATTTCAACGGCGACTCCACCATGACTGGCGTCACAGCTTCAAAGTCTCCCACCTATCCTACACAAGCCGAACCGAACACCAATATCAAGCTATAGTAAAGGTCCCGGGGTCTTTCCGTCCTGCTGCGCGAAACGAGCATCTTTACTCGTAATGCAATTTCACCGGGCCTATGGTTGAGACAGTCGAGAAGTCGTTACGCCATTCGTGCAGGTCGGAACTTACCCGACAAGGAATTTCGCTACCTTAGGATGGTTATAGTTACCACCGCCGTTTACTGGCGCTTAAGTTCTCAGCTTCGCCCGACCGAAATCGGACTAACCGGTCCCCTTAACGTTCCAGCACCGGGCAGGCGTCAGTCCGTATACATCGCCTTACGGCTTCGCACGGACCTGTGTTTTTAGTAAACAGTCGCTTCTCGCTGGTCTCTGCGGCCACCCCCAGCTCAGACCGCACGGGTCATCACCAGGAATGGCCCCCCTTCTCCCGAAGTTACGGGGGCATTTTGCCGAGTTCCTTAACCATAGTTCACCCGAACGCCTCGGTATTCTCTACCTGACCACCTGAGTCGGTTTGGGGTACGGGCCGCCATGAAACTCGCTAGAGGCTTTTCTCGACAGCATAGGATCATCCACTTCACCACAATCGGCTCGGCATCAGGTCTCAGACTATTGCAGGGCGGATTTGCCTACCCTACGTCCTACACCCTTACCCCGGGACAACCACCGCCCGGGCTGGACTACCTTCCTGCGTCACCCCATCGCTCACCTACTACCACCTCGGGTCACCGGCTCCACCACTCCCCATTGTCCGAAGACTCCGGGACGGCTTCACGGGCTTAGCATCAGAGGGTTCAGCGTTGGCGCTTCAAAGCGGGTACGGGAATATCAACCCGTTGTCCATCGACTACGCCTGTCGGCCTCGCCTTAGGTCCCGACTTACCCTGGGCAGATCAGCTTGACCCAGGAACCCTTGGTCAATCGGCGCAAGAGTTTCCCACTCTTGTATCGCTACTCATGCCTGCATTCTCACTCGTATACCGTCCACGACTCGATTCCTCGGCCGCTTCACCCGGCACACGACGCTCCCCTACCCATCACAGCCCCCGTTAGGAGTATTGCTGCAATGACACGACTTCGGTGATGTGCTTGAGCCCCGCTACATTGTCGGCGCGGAATCACTTGACCAGTGAGCTATTACGCACTCTTTCAAGGGTGGCTGCTTCTAAGCCAACCTCCTGGTTGTCTCTGCGACTCCACATCCTTTCCCACTTAGCACACGCTTAGGGACCTTAGTCGGTGTTCTGGGCTGTTTCCCTCTCGACCATGGAGCTTATCCCCCACAGTCTCACTGCCGCGCTCTCACTTACCGGCATTCGGAGTTTGGCTAAGGTCAGTAACCCGGTAAGGCCCATCGCCTATCCAGTGCTCTACCTCCGGCAAGAAACACGCGACGCTGCACCTAAATGCATTTCGGGGAGAACCAGCTATCACGGAGTTTGATTGGCCTTTCACCCCTAACCACAGGTCATCCCCCAGGTTTTCAACCCTGGTGGGTTCGGTCCTCCACGTGGTCTTACCCACGCTTCAACCTGCCCATGGCTAGATCACTCCGCTTCGGGTCTTGGGCATGCAACTGGGTCGCCCTATTCGGACTCGCTTTCGCTACGGCTACCCCACACGGGTTAACCTCGCTACACACCGCAAACTCGCAGGCTCATTCTTCAAAAGGCACGCAGTCACGGCCACCGAAGTGACGACGCTCCCACGGCTTGTAGGCACACGGTTTCAGGTACTATTTCACTCCGCTCCCGCGGTACTTTTCACCATTCCCTCACGGTACTATCCGCTATCGGTCACCAGGGAATATTTAGGCTTAGCGGGTGGTCCCGCCAGATTCACACGGGATTTCTCGGGCCCCGTGCTACTTGGGTATTCTTCAAGCGAGCCGTACAGATTTCGTCTACGGGGGTCTTACCCTCTACGCCGGACCTTTCGCATGTCCTTCGACTACCCATACGGTTTCTGACTCGCCGACCGGCCGGCAGACCGATCAAGAAAAAACCCACGACCCCCCAAGCGCAACCCCTGCCGGGTCTCACACGCTCAAGGTTTAGCCTCATCCGGTTTCGCTCGCCACTACTCCCGGAATCACGGTTGTTTTCTCTTCCTGCGGGTACTGAGATGTTTCACTTCCCCGCGTTCCCTCCACACTGCCTATGTGTTCAGCAGCGGGTGACAGCCCATGACGACTGCCGGGTTTCCCCATTCGGAAACCCCCGGATCAAAGCCTGGTTGACGACTCCCCGGGGACTATCGCGGCCTCCCACGTCCTTCATCGGTTCCTGGTGCCAAGGCATCCACCGTGCGCCCTTAAAAACTTGGCCACAGATGCTCGCGTCCACTGTGCAGTTCTCAAACAACGACCAGTCACCCACCTACGACACGGACAAGCCATGCTGTCAGTAGGACCGGCATCCTAGAGGTAACAGCCATACAGCCGTTCCCTCAGGACCCAACAACGTGCCCGACACAATCCAGTCACACACCACGTTCCACGCCCCAAAGGGCAGTACTAGCGGAAGCTTCCGAACCGTGCCGAATAGTCAACGTTCCACCCATGAGCAACCGTGCGAGACATTCGCTCGCAGTCGGCTATGTGCTCCTTAGAAAGGAGGTGATCCAGCCGCACCTTCCGGTACGGCTACCTTGTTACGACTTCGTCCCAATCGCTGGTCCCACCTTCGACGGCTCCTCCCCTTACGGGTTAGGCCACCGGCTTCGGGTGTTACCGACTTTCGTGACGTGACGGGCGGTGTGTACAAGGCCCGGGAACGTATTCACCGCAGCATGCTGATCTGCGATTACTAGCAACTCCAACTTCATGGGGTCGAGTTGCAGACCCCAATCCGAACTGAGGCCGGCTTTTTGGGATTCGCTCCGCCTCACGGCATCGCAGCCCTTTGTACCGACCATTGTAGCACGTGTGCAGCCCAAGACATAAGGGGCATGATGATTTGACGTCATCCCCACCTTCCTCCGAGTTGACCCCGGCAGTCTCCTGTGAGTCCCCATCACCCCGAAAGGCATGCTGGCAACACAGAACAAGGGTTGCGCTCGTTGCGGGACTTAACCCAACATCTCACGACACGAGCTGACGACAACCATGCACCACCTGTACACCGACCACAAGGGGGCTGACATCTCTGCCAGTTTCCGGTGTATGTCAAGCCTTGGTAAGGTTCTTCGCGTTGCGTCGAATTAAGCCACATGCTCCGCTGCTTGTGCGGGCCCCCGTCAATTCCTTTGAGTTTTAGCCTTGCGGCCGTACTCCCCAGGCGGGGAACTTAATGCGTTAGCTGCGGCACCGACGACGTGGAATGTCGCCAACACCTAGTTCCCAACGTTTACGGCGTGGACTACCAGGGTATCTAATCCTGTTCGCTCCCCACGCTTTCGCTCCTCAGCGTCAGTAATGGCCCAGAGATCCGCCTTCGCCACCGGTGTTCCTCCTGATATCTGCGCATTTCACCGCTACACCAGGAATTCCGATCTCCCCTACCACACTCTAGCCTGCCCGTATCGAATGCAGACCCGGGGTTAAGCCCCGGGCTTTCACATCCGACGCGACAGGCCGCCTACGAGCTCTTTACGCCCAATAATTCCGGACAACGCTCGCACCCTACGTATTACCGCGGCTGCTGGCACGTAGTTAGCCGGTGCTTCTTCTGCAGGTACCGTCACTTTCGCTTCTTCCCTGCTGAAAGAGGTTTACAACCCGAAGGCCGTCATCCCTCACGCGGCGTCGCTGCATCAGGCTTTCGCCCATTGTGCAATATTCCCCACTGCTGCCTCCCGTAGGAGTCTGGGCCGTGTCTCAGTCCCAGTGTGGCCGGTCGCCCTCTCAGGCCGGCTACCCGTCGTCGCCTTGGTAGGCCATTACCCCACCAACAAGCTGATAGGCCGCGGGATCATCCTGCACCGCCGGAGCTTTCCACCAACCCCCATGCAGAGGAAGGTCATATCCGGTATTAGACCTCGTTTCCAAGGCTTGTCCCAGAGTGCAGGGCAGATTTCCCACGTGTTACTCACCCGTTCGCCACTGATCCACCCCGAAGGGCTTCACCGTTCGACTTGCATGTGTTAAGCACGCCGCCAGCGTTCGTCCTGAGCCAGGATCAAACTCTCCGTGAATGATTACCCGTGATCGGGTCAACACTCGCGTTGAGCGGCACGGCAACCACCGGAATGAGGTGATCCCGCGCACTGCGTCCTCGCTGTGTATTACAAAAGGAATCTCCAACAAGACCGGATGGTCTCGCCGGGGATGTCAACATATCTGGCGTTGACTTTTGGCACGCTGTTGAGTTCTCAAGGAACGGACGCTTCCTTCGAGCCGCCTTCCAACGGGCCCTCCGAGCGCTTCATTCTTTCGTGTTTCCAGCTTATCAGATGTTTTCCGCTCCGTTTTCCGGAGTTTCACTCACCCGATCCGCTTCCCTTCGGCCTTTCGGCGTTCCAGACTCTATCAGAGCCTTTCGCGCTTCCCGGCCTTCAGGAGGCTTTCCGCCGGACCCGACCTGACGGCCCGTCCGACGTCCAAAACTTTAGCCGACCCCCGCTCCGAAAAGCGAATCCAGCCACAATCCAGAAAAACAACACGACAATTCGCACCAAGCCGCGACAACGCACGACTCAGCTCGAACAGAAGAAGTGGTGTTTCAGAGGATTGGCCGCCCCGGGACCGTCCGCGCCGATGCGTGTCCGGTGCTCCCTGCCGAGCGACCAGACAACACTACCCCCAACGGGCGGGGCGGGCAAACCCCGGCCCGGTCAGGCGTTGAGGTAGGCGAGGACTGCGAGGACCCGGCGGTTGCTGTCGCTGTCCGGGGGCAGTTGGAGCTTGACGAAGATGTTGGAGATGTGTTTGGCCGCCGCGCCCTCGGTGATGAAGAGGCGCTGGGCGATGGCGGTGTTGGAGCAGCCCTCGGCCATGAGTTCCAGCACGTTCCGTTCCCGGGCGGTGAGCGCGCCGAGGGGTTGGTCGCGGGCGTGGCTCACCATCAGCTGGGAGACCACGGCGGGGTCCATGGCAGTGCCGCCGGCGGCGACCCGGCGGATCGCGTCGATGAACTGCTCGTTGTCGAAGACGCTGTCCTTGAGCAGGTAGCCGATGCCACCCGTGCCGTCGGCCAGCAGCTCCCTGGCGTACATCTGCTCGACGTGCTGGGAGAGGACGAGGATGGGGAGTTTGGGGATCTCGCGCCTGGCCTGGAGGGCGGCCTTGAGTCCTTCGGTGGTGAAGGTCGGTGGCAGCCGGACGTCGACGATCAGGATGTCGGGGCGGTGCCGGGCGGCGGCCTCCAGCAGGTCGGGGCCGTTGTCCACGGCGGCCACGGTCTCGAAGCCGTAGGCGTCGAGTAGTTGGATCAGCCCCTGCCTCAGGAGGAAGAGGTCTTCGGCGAGGACAACACGCACGGTATCTCCATCTTTATCGCGGTCGGACCGCCCTGGGGGCTGCTGATGTCCAGGGTTCCGTCGAAGGTGGCCAGCCGGCGGCGGATGCCGTGCAGGCCGGTGCCCTTGGTGGTGTCGGCACCGCCGCGGCCGTCGTCGGTGACGCGGGTGTGCAGCGTGGCGCCGTCGTGCCAGGCGGTGACCTCGACATGCTCGGCCTCGGAGTACTTCAGGGCGTTGGTCAGCAGCTCCGACACCGCGAAGTAGACGGCGGACTCGAGTGGTGGCGCCACCTGGCCGGGGATGTCCACCCGCACCTCGACCTGGAGCGGGCTGGCCAGGCCCAGGGCGCGCAGGGCGTCGGCGAGGCCGCGTTCGGCGAGTACCGGGGGGTGGATGCCCCGGACCAGGTCGCGCAGCTCGCGCAGGGCCGAGACGGAGGAGGCGCGGGCGTCGAGCAGCAGCCTGCGGGCCTCCTCCGAGTTGGTGTCCAGGTGCCGTTCGACCGCGCCGAGGGTCATGCCGAGGCTGACCAGCCTGGCCTGGGCGCCGTCGTGCAGGTCCCGCTCGATCCTGCGCAGCTCCGCGGCGGCGGCGTCCAGGGCGCCGGAGCGGGTCTCGGCGAGGTGCTGCACCCGGATGGCGAGCAGGGACCGCTCGGTCGGGCCGAGCAGCAGGCGGGTGAAGTACGCGTGCCCCTTGAGGAACAGCGGGCTGAACCACACCCAGACGAGGAACAGGGCCACCGCGGCCAGCGCGGCCAGCACGGCGGTCGCCGGGCTCTGGACGGGGACGAAGAAGTACTCGCGGCCGCTGCCCTGCGCGTGCAGGATGGGCCGCCAGAGCCAGCCGGCCAGGGCGAGCCCTTCCAGGACGTAGTAGAGCACCACGGCGGGCAGGAAGCCGGCGATCATGCCGACGGCCGAGTTGAGCAGCAGCCAGAGCAGGTCGCGCCAGCTGGCCGGGTCGGTCAGGATCCATTTGCAGCGGCGGATCCAGCCGACGATGTCCTTCTCGAACTCCTTGGGTTCCGGCCGGTACGGGACGGCGATCCGGACGCCCGACCGCGCGGCCGCGCGCCGGTTGGCGTTGCAGAGCCAGCGGACCCACCTGGTCACGATCGGCAGCATGACCGCGCCGATGCCGATCACGAAGAGGACCACGAAGTAGGCGGTGACCAGGAAGAGGCAGACGGACGCCATGGCTCCGAGTGCGATCAGCACGCCGACCGCCAGGTCGCCGCAGGCCTTGCGGAACCGGGAGGGGAACTCGCGGAGCAGGGAGCGGAGCTGGGAACCGACGCTCACCGGGACTTGTCCTGGTCCGTGGATAAGCCGGGAGAAGGGCGGTAGTCGAAGCACACCAGAGCGATCGTCCATCCGTGACAGCAGCGATCCCGCGAGCCCGCATCCTACGGGTACGTACTTGTACGCACCTCGGGAGTCAGGCTAGCGGGTTTTCCTTGTGCCCGCCACGCTACTGAAACCTGGTCAGCCGTGGCGAGTTGACGTGCCGAAAGCACCGGGGCCGCCGCTCCGTCCGGGGTGACGGAGAGGCGGCCCCGGCTTGTCGGTCAGGCGGGGGTCCTGGCCGTTTCGATCGGCGGAGTCCGCATCCCCCTCCAGGAGGGGAACAGAGTCGCGCCGAAGATCAGGGCGAGCGCGCCGCCGATGATCGCGAGGTAGATGCCGATCGAGCCCTGCGGCAGCGGCGAGTCGGCCTTCACCAGGCTGTACGGGACGATGGTGGTCGCCGCCGCGATGGTGCCGAGGACGGTCGCGATGACGGCGACCAGGGCGCCCTCGACGCTCAGCATGCCCAGTACCTGGGCCCGGGTGGCACCGGTGAGCCGCTGGAGGCCGAACTCGCTCCGCCGCTTGCGGGTCACCGCCACCAGGGTGTTGATCACGGTGATCGCCGCATAGCCGACGATCATGGCCACGATGGTGTAGTTCGAGGAGACCAGGATCTGCTGGATCTGGGAGTTCGAACTGCTCAGCGCGGAACGGTCAGTGATCTTCGTACCGGGGACCGATGCCGCCACCGTGTCCAGGCGGGACTGGAGTTGGCCGGCGTCCGCGCCGGTGCCGGCCCGGACCAGGATCTTCTCCGGCAGGCCGGCGGTGGTGTGGGCGGCGAGCACGTCGGAGGGCAGCAGCAGGTACTCCTGCTTGGGGTTGTCCGCGTAGGTGGCGACGACCCTGGGAGCGGCCGCGGCACCGTCGCCGAAGTGGATCTTCAGCTGGTCGCCGATGCGGACTCCGAACTTCTCCGCCTGCTTGTCCGAGAGGGCCACCGTGTCGCCGTGCAGCTGGTCGATCGAGCCGTTCAGCGAGTCGAGCGCGAGGGTCTGCTCGACCCCCTGGGCGTCGACGCCGCGCAGGTCCATGGTGGTGCCGCTGCCGGCGGCGTCCACGAAGCCGATGGAGGAGGCCAGTTCGGAGGCGCCGGCCACGCCGGGGATGGCGCGGACCGTACCGACCACACCCGGGCCGAAGCCGCCGGTCGAGGAGTCGAGCACGTAGTCCGCCAGCACGTTGCTCGCGTAGCTCTTGGCCGAGACGTGGTCCTCGGTGGACTGCATGTACAGCGTTCCGGTGGCGATGCCGATCAGCAGCACGATCGGGGCGACCGCGCCCGCCATCCGGACGTTGTCGGTCGTGGCGTTGCGCACGGCCAGGTACCCGGAGAGCCCGGTCACCAGGCGGACGGGCCAGCTCAGCGCCACCACGACGGCCTTGGTGATGCCCGGGGCGAGCAGTGCGAGGCCGATCGCGAAGAGTACCGAGGCCGGTCCCGCGGTGCTGGCCAGGGTCGGACCGTCGGTCATCACGGTGGCCGTGATGACCGAGAGGGCGACACCGTTGGCGAGGAAGAACAGTGCCAGCAGCAGCCGGGTGACGCTGAACCACCTGGTCTGGATGGTGCTCTCGGCGAGCGCGGCGATCGGCTTGGTCTTCGCGGCCTTGCGGCCGGCGAACATAGTCGCGCCGAGGGCCGCGGCGATCGCCGCGACGGCGCCGACCGTGATCGGGATCCAGCCCTCGTGGAAGACGATCTCCTTCGACACCACGCCGTTGCCGGTCAGCTGCCCGTACAGCAGCTTGCCGACGACGTACCCGGGGGCGATCGCCAGGGCGGTGGCCAGCACCGACAGGACCGCGGTCTCACCGAGGATCATCCGGCGCACCTGCCGGGAGGTGGTGCCGATCGCCCGCAGCAGCGCCATCTCGTGCGCCCGCTGCTGCAGCGACAGCCCCAGGGTGGAGGCGACGCCGAACATCACGATCAGGACCGCCCAGCTGCCGAAGATGGCCGCCAGGATGGTCACCGTCTGCTGGCTGGAGAGCGTTCCCGGCAGGTCCGCCAGGCCGCGCCGCTCGCCGGTGAGCACCATGGCCTTGCCGCTGACCGCGGACGCCACGGCCTTCCCCAGCCCGGACGCGTCCACGCCGGGGGTCGGCACGACCCCGATGGAGTCGAACTTGCCGCCCGCGCCCGCCAGTTGCTGCGCCTCGGCGTCGGAGAAGAACAGTGCGGGAGCGGTCTTCTGGCCGGTGTCCTGCCGGGCGATGCCCGACACCGTGAACTTCCGGTCGGTGCCGTGCACCACCAGCTCCACGCCGGAGCCGACCGAGGCGCCCGAGTCGGCGGCCAGTGCCGAGTCCAGCACCACCTGGTCGCCGCGGGCCGGGGCCGCGCCCTGGGTCAGGGTGTAGGGGGTCAGCCCGGCGCTGGTCCAGTTGTGGCCGGCCGAGCCGGTGCCGACCGGCTTGCCGCCCGTCACCACGGTCGCGGGGAAGGACAGGTCGGTGATCGCGGCGGCCACACCGGGGACCGCCTTGACCGTGTCGAGCACACCGGCGTCGATCCGGTTGCGCTCGGTCAGCGCGGTCGAGTCATGGGTCTGCTGTCCGGTCACCACGATCGGCACCCCGGCGAGCCGCTCCGGCGGCGCCGCCATGCGCACGCCGGTCTCCATCAGCCCGCCGCAGGCCATCACGATCGCGGCGCCGAGGAACATCGCGACGAAGGTGGCGATGAACCCGACCTTGCGGAACTTCAGTGTCCGTAAAGCCAGCATCCACATCAGCGGTTACCTCCCGCCAGTGCGGAGGTGGACTCGTGGCTCTCGTCGTCCCAGGCGCCGAGCCGGGTCATCCGCGCCGCCACCACCTCGGCGGTCGGCTGGTGCAGCTCGCCGACGAAGCGGCCGTCCGCGAGGAAGACCACGCGGTCGGCGTACGAGGCGGCCACCGGGTCGTGGGTGACCATGACCAGGGTCTGTCCGCCGGCGGTCACCGACTCGCGCAGCAGACCGAGTACGGCCGCGGCGGTCCGGGTGTCCAGGGCACCGGTCGGTTCGTCGGCGAACACCACGTCGGGACGGGTCACCAGGGCCCGGGCGATCGCCACCCGCTGCTGCTGACCACCGGAGAGCTGGCCGGGCAGGTGGTTGAGCCGTTCGGCCAGACCGACCCGGTTGACCACCATCAGAATCTGGTTCTTGTTCGGACGCTTACCGGCCAACTGCAGCGGAAGCATGATGTTCTGCATGACCGTCAGCGCGGGCAGCAGGTTGAACGACTGGAAAATGAATCCGATCCGGTCCCGGCGCAGCTTGGTCAGCCGTACCTCGTCCAGGTCCGCGAGGTTGGTGTCACCGATCAGCACCCTGCCCGAGGTGGGCTGGACCAGGCCGGCGGCGCAGTGCAGGAAGGTGCTCTTGCCCGAGCCCGAGGGACCCATCACGGCGGTGAACGTGCCGGTCTCGAAACTCATACTCAGTCTCTTGAGCGCGGCCACCTCGTTGTCGCCCTTGCCGTAGATCTTCTCGACGGCTTCCAGCCTCACGGCCACTGTCCGCTGACCGTTTTCCTGAGTCTGCACTGGAACTCCCACCCGTTTGTCTCGCACCTCTCGCGAACTGGTATCCACGGTAGAAGCGGCGGCGGTTCGGCACATTGGCATTGCTTGGCGTATCGGAGGTAGAGGTTTCTCCACCAAGGTGGAGGAACTTCTACCACCACCGCAGTCGCCCCACGGGTCATGCGAAGGGCGCGGAGCCGCCTGCCGTCGGGCGGTGGCTCCGCGCCCCGGTGTGCGCCTTCAGCCGTCCAGGGTGGACAGCCAGCTCTCGACCGCCTCGGCGGCCGCCGTCGCCTGCTCCTCCAGGATGGTGAAGTGGGTGCCCGGCACCTCGCGCAGCTGGTGCTCGCCGGGCCAGCAGGCGCGCCAGTCCTCCGTGCCGGGCCCCTCGGCGAAGGACTCCGCCGGGCGGACGAACAGCACCGGAGCGGACAGCGTGCCCGGCGGGCAGTCGGTGATCAGGTCGCTGTAGCGGCTCATCGCGGCGAGCCGGGCGGCGCTGAACCCGCCGAAGCCGGACTCGCGGTCCAGCATGCCCCGGAACATCTGCGGCCAGAGCCCGTCCTGGCCCTCGGCGCCGGGCAGGTAGGTGTCCAGCAGCACCACGCCGTCGGCAGGGGTGCCGGCCTTCTCCAGCACCTCGGCCGCGGCGTGGGCGAACTGGCCACCGGAGGAGTAGCCGACCAGGACGTAGGGCTCCCCCGCCGCCGCGGCCCGCACGCCTTCGACGAACACCTCGACCGCGGCGTCCACCGATCCTGGCAGCGCCTCGCCCGGCCCGAAGCCCGGCACCGGCGGCACGATCACCTCCCGGCGGCCCCGGAAGTACGAGGCGAACCGGGCGAACTGGTGGGCTCCGCCGAGCGCCATCGGGGAGGGGAAGCAGATCAGCCTGGGCCCCTGGCCGCCCTGGGTGAGGCGGACCGGCTCGGCGAGGCGGGTCAGCCCCGCCGCCGAGGAGAAGGAGGGGAGGATCTCGGCGACCGCGTTCAGCAGGTCCATCCCCTTGGCCATCCGGCCGTCGGCGGCGGCCCGGCGCAGCAGGCCGCTGATGGACTCCAGGTCCTCCTCGGGCGCGGGTCGCGTGCCGCCGCGGGCCAGTTCGGCACCGAGGTGGGCGGCCAGGGCGGCCGGGGTGCGGTGGTCGAAGACCACGCCGGCCGACAGGTCGAGTCCGGTGGCCGAGGCCAGGGCGAGGCGCAGTTCCGTTCCGGAGACCGAGTCCATCCCGGCTTCCAGGAAGGCGGTCTCCGGCTCGATCCCCTCCGGTCCGGCGTGGCCGAGGATGGCGGCGGTCTGGGCGCGGACCAGTTCGGTCAGCAGGTCCTGCCGCTCGGTCCCCGAGGCGCCGGCCAGGCGTTGGCGCAGCCGCTCCGACTGGCCGGCGCCGACGGGCTGTTCGGGGGCGGAGAGTGCGCCGACGGTCAGCGGGACGTCGGCCGCGAGCCAGTAGCGCTGGTGCTGGAAGGCGTACGTCGGCAGCGGCGCCCGCCCGGTGCCGGGGAACACCGCCTGCCAGTCGGGGGACATGCCGTCCACGTAGAGCCTGGCCAGACCGGTCAGCAGGGCCGCCGTCTCCGAACCGCGCCGGCGGCCGAGCGGGACGAACGCCGTGTCCGGTGCGCCGGCGCTCTCCTGGGCCATCGCGCTCAGTACGGCGTCAGGTCCCAGCTCCACGAACCGGGTGACCCCGGACTCGGCCAGGGTGCGCACTCCGTCCTGGAAGCGGACGGCTTCGCGGACGTGGCGGACCCAGTACTCCGGGTCCCCCAACTCCTCGGTGGCGAGCCGGCCGGTCACGTTGGAGACCACCGGTACGGTCGCCCGGCCGTACTCCAGGGACTCGGCGACCTGCCGGAACTCCGCCAGCATCGGCTCCATCAACGGCGAGTGGAACGCGTGCGAGACCTTCAACCGCCGGGCCTTCTCGAACGACCCAGCGACCCGCAGAACCTCCGCCTCATCCCCCGAAATCACCACCGCCCGCGGACCGTTGACCGCCGCGATACCCACCCGACCGGTGAGCAGCGCAGCAACCTCCTCCTCCGACGCCCGCACCGCCACCATCGCCCCACCCGCCGGCAACGCCTGCATCAGCCGGCCCCGGGCCGCCACCAACCGGCACGCGTCCTCCAGCGACAGCACCCCGGCCACATGCGCAGCGACCAGCTCACCGATCGAATGCCCGGCGAGGAAGTCCGGCTTGAGGCCCCAGGACTCCAGCAGCCGGTACAGCGCCACCTCGAAGGCGAACAGGCCGGTCTGCGCGTACAGGGTCCGATCGGCCTGGTCGGCGTCGGTGCCGGAGAGGACCTCGGCGGTGCCGACGCCGAGGTGTCGGTCGAGTTCGTCGAAGGCCTCGGCGAACACCGGGTAGGCCGCCCGCAGTTCGGCGCCCATGCCGAGCCGCTGGGCGCCCTGCCCGGTGAACAGGAAGGCGGTGCGCACTCCCGTGCGCGCCCGGCCGTGTACGACGGTGGGCGAGCTGTCCCCGGCGGCCAGGGCGTCCAGCCCGTGCAGCAGCCGCTCCCGGTCCGGGGCGACGACCGCGGCGCGGTGCTCGAAGGCGGCGCGCTCGCTGCCGAGCGTCCTGGCCACCGTGCCCGGTGCCAGGTCCGGCCGGTCGGCGGCGAAGGCGCGCAGCCGCTCGGCCTGGGCGGGCAGTGCCTGCGGTGCGCGGGCGGACAGCGGCCAGAGCGCCATCGGCGGTACCGGGTCGGGCTCGGGCTTCTCGCCGGCCGGGGCCTGCTCGATGATGATGTGGGCGTTGGTGCCGCTGATCCCGAAGGAGGAGATCCCGGCCCGGCGCGGCCGGTCGGCCTCCGGCCAGTCCCGGGTCTCGGTCAGCAGCCGGACCTCACCCGCCGTCCAGTCCACCTTGGTGGAGGGCTGGTCCACGTGCAGGGTCTTCGGCAGCACGCCGTGGCGCATCGCCTGCACCATCTTGATCACACCCGCGACACCGGCGGCCGCCTGGGTGTGCCCGATGTTCGACTTGATCGACCCCAGCCACAACGGCCGCCCGGCGTCCCGCTCCTGGCCGTAGGTGGCCAGCAGCGCCTGCGCCTCGATCGGGTCACCAAGGGTGGTTCCCGTACCGTGCGCCTCCACCACGTCGATGTCCGCCGCCGAGAGCCGGGAGCCGGCCAGGGCCTGGCGGATCACCCGCTGCTGGGCGGGGCCGTTGGGTGCGGTGAGGCCGTTGGAGGCACCGTCCTGGTTGACGGCGCTGCCCCGGACCACGGCCAGCACCTCGTGCCCGTTGCGCCGCGCGTCCGAGAGCCGCTCCAGGACCAGGACGCCGACGCCCTCGGCGAATCCGGTGCCGTCCGCGCCGTCCGCGAAGGCCTTGCAGCGGCCGTCCGGGGAGAGCCCGCGCTGACGGCTGAACTCCACGAAGGTGCCGGGCGAGGCCATCACGGTGACCCCGCCGGCCAGGGCGAGGGTGGACTCTCCCTGGCGCAGCGACTGGGCGGCCAGGTGCAGCGCCACCAGCGACGACGAGCAGGCGGTGTCGATCGACAGCGTCGGCCCCTCCAGACCCAGCGTGTACGCCACCCGCCCCGAGACGATACTGCCGCTGCCGAACGCCCCGAAGTAGTCGTGGTACATCACCCCGGCGAACACACCGGTCCGCGAGCCCTTCAACGACCCCGGATCGATACCCGCGCTCTCCAACGCCTCCCACGACGACTCCAGCAGCAACCGCTGCTGCGGATCCATCAACAGCGCCTCACGCGGCGAGATCCCGAAGAAACCCGCGTCGAACTCCCCCGCCCCGTGCAGGAATCCGCCCTCGGCGGTGTAGGACCTGCCCTCCAGGCCCGGTTCCGGGTCGTACAGGTCCTCGTCCCAGTCCCGGTCGGTGGGGAACGGGGTGATGCCGTCCCCACCCGCCGCGACCAGGTCCCACAGCTCCTGCGGCGAGGCGACCCCGCCGGGGTAGCGGCAGGCCATGCCCACGATCGCGATCGGCTCGCGCAGGGTCGCGGTCAGCTTGCGGTTCTGCTCCCGCAGGCGTTCGGTCTCCTTCAGCGAGGCCCGCAGGGCCTCCACCATCCGGGGGTCCGGGCTCTGCGGCCGAGCCGCCTCTCCAGTGCCTGTCACAGCTCCTCGTCCTCCCCCGCGAAGTCGTCGAGCGCCAGGCTGATCAGGCTCTCGGCGTCCATCGCGTCGATCGACTCGCCGTTCCCGTCCCGGTCGCCGGGTACGGACTCGGCCTTCAGTCCTGCCAGTTCGAGCAGGCTGTCCAGCAGGCCGGAGTCGCGCAGCCGGGCCAGCGGGATCGTGCCCAGGGCGCGGCGGACGGCGTCCTCCTCGGTAGCGCCCGATTGCTCGGCCGCCGGGGCCAGTTCGGCCTCCAGGTGCCGGGCCAGCACCGGCGGGCTCGGGTAGTCGAAGATCAGCGTGGCGGAGAGCCGCAGTCCGGTGGCCTCGTTGAGCCGGTTGCGGAACTCCACCGCCGTCAGCGAGTCGAAGCCGAGCTCGCTGAACGCCCCCTCCAGGGCCACCTCGGTGGTCCCGAGCACCCCGGCCGCCTGGGTGCCGACCAGGTCGAGCAGCCGGGCGACCCGCTCCTCGGGCGTCAGGCCGGCCAGGCTGCGCCGCAGTGCGGCCGAGGCCGCGGAGGCCTGCGCCACCTTGCGCGTGGACGAGGACCGGACCAGTCCGCTCAGCAGCGGCGGGACCCGGTTGCCCCGGGCCATCGCGGCCAGGTCGAGCAGGGCGGGCATCAGTACCGCCTCCGGCCGGCCGACGGCGGCGTCGAACAGCGCCAGTCCGGCCTCCTCGCTCAGCGAGTCGACCCCTGCCTGGGCCAGCCGCCTGCGGTCGGCGTCGCCGAGCCGGTCGGCCATGCCGCCGCTGCCGGACCACGCGCCCCAGGCCAGCGAGCTCGCCGGGAGGCCGATCGCTCTGCGGTGCCGGGCCAGGCCGTCGAGGAAGGCGTTGGCGGCGGCGTAGCTCGCCTGTCCGGGGCTGCCGAGCAGGCCGGCCGCCGAGGAGAACAGGACGAACGCCGTCAGCTGCCGGTCCTTGGTCAGCTCGTGCAGGTGCCACGCCGCGTCCACCTTGGGCCGCAGGACGGCGGTCAGCCGCTCGGGGGTCAGCGAGGCGAGCGTCCCGTCGTCGAGGACGCCGGCGGAGTGCACCACCGCGGAGACCGGGTACTCGGCCAGTACCCGCGCCAGCTCGTCCCGGTCCGCCAGGTCGCAGGCGAGGACGGCGACTTCGGCTCCGAGGCCGGTGAGTTCGGCCCGCAGCTCGGCCGCGCCGGGCGCGTCCGGGCCGCTGCGGCTGAGCAGCAGCAGGCTGGGCACCTTGTGCTCGGTGACCAGGTGGCGGGCGACCAGGCGGCCCAGCGCGCCGGTCCCTCCGGTGACGAGGACCCGGCCGGTCCACTCGACCGGGGCGTCCAGGACGGCCCTGGCGGCCCTGGTGAGCCTGGGTGCGCTGAGTACGCCCGAGCGCACCGCCAGCTGTGCCTCACCGGAGGCGACGGCGGCCGGCAGCAGCCGGTACCCGTCCTCGGAGTCGTCCAGGTCGACCAGCACGATCCGGTCGGGGTGCTCCGACTGCGCGGAGCGGATCAGCCCCCAGGCCGCCGCACCCGCCAGGTCGGTGACGTCCTCTCCGGTCAGGCCGACGGCGCCGACGGTCACCACCGCCAGGGTCGCCGCCGCGAACCGCTCGTCGGCGAGCCAGGACTGCACCCGGCCCAGCAGTACGGCCAGGGCGTCGTGGACGGCCTGCGGATCGTCGCCGCCCGTGAAGGGCAGCACGAGGACGTCGAGCGAGTCCGCCGCCAGGTCGAGACCGGTGACCGTGTCGACCACCGCGACCTCGCCCGCCAGGGCGTCCACCAGCCGCTGCCAGTGGGTGCCGAGCACCGCCCAGTGTCCGGCCGACGGTGCCGCACCGGCCGGGACCTCGACCCACTCGGGTGCGAACAGCGAGTCGTTGCCGCCCGCCGTCGCGGCCAGCCGGTCGACCGCGACCTCGCGCAGCACCAGCGAGTCCACCCGGGCCACCGGGACACCGGCGCCGTCGGCGAGCTCGATCCGTACCGCGTCGGAGCCGGCCGGGCTGATCCGCACCCGCAGGGCCTTCGCCCCCACGGCGTGGAGCTCGACCCCGCTCCAGGCGAACGGGAGCGCGATGCGCTCCGCCGCGCCCGCCCGCAGTCCGATCGCGTGCAGTGCGGCGTCGAACAGTGCCGGGTGGATGCCGAACCGGTCGGTCTCCAGCGGGAGTTCGACCTCCGCGAAGACCTCCTCGCCCCGGCGCCAGGCCGCGCGCAGGCCCTGGAACAGCGGGCCGTACCCGGCGCCGAGCTCCGCCAGGCGCTCATAGGTGCCGTCCAGGTCGAGCGCCTGGGCTCCGGCGGGCGGCCAGGCGGTCTGCTCGGCGGTGGCCGCCGGCGGCGCCTCGCGGAGCAGGCCGGTGGCGTGCGCGGTCCACGGGTCGCCGTCCGCCGTCCGGGAGTGGACCCGGAAGGTCCAGGTGCCGGCGGCGGCCGGTGTGAGGCCGCACTGCACGCGGACCGTGCCGCTCTCGGGCAGGAGCAGCGGCTCGGTGACGGTCAGCTCGTCGACCGCGCCGGCCCCGATGCGGGCACCGGCCGCGAGCGCCATCTCGACGAAGGCCGTCCCGGGCAGCAGCGCCACACCGCCGACGGTGTGGTCGGCCAGCCAGGGGTGGCTCTGCAGCGACAGCTGTCCGGTGAACAGCATGCCGTCGGCTCCGGCCAGTTCCACGGCGGTGCCCAGCAGCGGGTGTTCCGCCGACGCCCGGTGGCCCGAGGCGTCGCTCGCCATCCAGTAGCGGCGGCGCTGGAACGCGTACGTCGGCAGGTCGACGCCGGCGTCCGCCGGCAGCAGCCGTGCCCAGTCCACCGTGCCGCCGCTCACCTGGAGCGCGCCGAGGGCGGTGAGCAGCGCCTCGGGCTCGTCCCGGTCCTTGCGCAGCAGCGGGATCAGTGCCGCCTCACCGCTCAGGTTGTCGGCGGCCATCGCGGTCAGTACGCCGCCCGGGCCGATCTCGACGAACCGCCGTACCCCGGCGTCCGCCAGGGTGCGGACGCCGTCCGCGAAGCGGACCGCCTCGCGGGCGTGCCGGACCCAGTACTCCGGTGAGCACAGCTCCTCGGGGGTCGCCTGCGCGCCGGTCAGGGTGGAGACGAAGGGGATCCGCGGCGGCCGGTGGTCCAGGCTCGCGGCTATCTCCCGGAACTCGTCGAGCATCGGCTCCATCAGCGGCGAGTGGAAGGCGTGGCTGACCGCCAGCTTCCTGGTCCGCTCGAACCGGTCGGCGATCGCCGAGACGGCCGCCGCCTCGCCCGAGACCACCACGGAGCGGGGCCCGTTGACGGCCGCGATGCTCACCCCGTCGGTCAGCAGCGGCTCGATGTCGGCCTCGCTCGCCCTGATGGCCACCATCGCACCGCCGTCGGGCAGTTCCTGCATCAGCCGGCCGCGCGCGGCGACCAGCCGGACGGCGTCGGCCAGCGACCACACCCCGGCCACATGGGCGGCGGCGAACTCGCCGACGGAGTGCCCGGCCAGCAGGTCGGGGCGGATGCCCCAGGACTCCAGCAGGCGGAACAGCGCGACCTCGACCGCGAACAGCGCCGGCTGGGTGAACTCGGTCCGCTCCAGCAGTTCGGCCGAGGCCAGTGCCTCGCGCAGCGGTCGGCTCAGCAGCGGGTCGAGCTGGGCGCACACCTCGTCGAAGGCGGCCGCGAAGGCGGGGAACGCCTCGGCCAGCCCCAGGCCCATCCCGGCCAGCTGCGAGCCCTGGCCGGAGAACAGGAACGCGGTCCTGCCCTCCGCCGCCCCTCCCGCGGTGACCGACGGCGAGACGGTGCCCTCGGTCAACGCCCGCAGGCCGCGCAGCAGTTCGTCCCGGTCGCCACCGCCCACCGCCGCCCGGTGGGCGAGCGTGGTGCGGGTGGTGGCCAGCGCCGCGGCGACCCGGCGGGTGTCGAGCTCGGCCCGCTCGCTCAGGTGGGTCAGCAGCCGCCCGGCCTGGGCGCGCAGCGCGTCGGCGTCGTGCCCGGAGAGCAGCAGCGGGGCCTGCACGGTGGGCGCCGCCTGGGCGGGCTCCTCGTCGGGGGCCTGCTCGATCACCACGTGCGCGTTGGTGCCGCTGATCCCGAAGGAGGAGATCCCGGCCCGGCGCGGGTGTCCGTACTCGGGCCACTCCAGGGACTCGGTGAGCAGCCGGACGTGGCTGTCCGTCCAGTCGACGTGCCGGGACGGCTGGTCCACGTGCAGGGTCCTGGGCAGTACCCCGTGGCGGATCGCCTGCACCATCTTGATCACGCCGGCGACGCCGGCCGCGGCCTGGGTGTGCCCGATGTTGGACTTGATCGAGCCCAGCCAGAGCGGGCGTTCCTCGGTGTGTTCACCGCCGTAGGTGGCGATCAGGGCCTGGGCCTCGATCGGGTCGCCGAGTGTGGTGCCGGTGCCGTGCGCCTCGACCACGTCGACCTCGCCGCCCGGTACGCCCGCCGCCGCCAGCGCCCGGCGGATCACCCGCTGCTGGGCGGGGCCGTTGGGAGCGGTGATGCCGTTGGAGGCGCCGTCCTGGTTCATCGCGGTGCCGCGCACCACGGCCAGCACCCGGTGGCCGTTGCGGCGGGCGTCGGAGAGGCGTTCCAGCAGCAGCACGCCCGCGCCCTCGCCGAAGCCGGTCCCGTTGGCCGCGTCGGCGAACGGGCGGCAGCGGCCGTCCCTGGACAGGCCGCGCTGGCGGCTGAACTCCACGAAGGTCCCGGGGGTGGCCATCACCGTCACACCGCCGGCCAGGGCCAGCGTGCAGTCGCCCTGGCGCAGCGCCTGCACCGCGAGGTGCAGCGCGACCAGCGAGGACGAGCAGGCGGTGTCCACCGTCAGGGTCGGTCCCTCGAGGCCGAGGGTGTAGGCGACCCGGCCGGAGACCACGCTGCCGGAGCCGTAGCTCTCGAAGTAGTCGTGGTACATCACGCCCGCGAAGACGCCGGTCGCGCTGCCCCGCAGCGAGGCCGGGTCGATGGCGGCCCGCTCCAGCGCCTCCCAGGAGGTCTCCAGCAGCACCCGCTGCTGCGGGTCGGTGACCAGTGCCTCCTCCGGGTCCATGCCGAAGAAGGCGGCGTCGAAGTCGCCCGCGCCGTACAGGAACGCGCCGTGCCTGGCGTAGCTGGTGCCGGGCCGGTCCAGGGTCGGGTCGTAGAGCGAGTCCAGGTCCCAGCCGCGGTCGGTCGGGAACTCGCCGATGGCGTCCACCTCGCCGAGGACCAGGTTCCACAGGTCCTCGGGCGAGTCGACGCCGCCCGGGTAGCGGCAGCTCATACCGATGATGGCGATCGGCTCGTCGGCCACGGCGGCGGGCGCCGCCGCGGCCGGTGCGGCCGTCAGACCGCCGACCAGCTGGTCCAGCAGGTACCCGGCCAGCTCGACCGGGTTCGGGTAGTCGAACACCAGGGTGGCCGGCAGCCGCAGCCCGGTCGCCGCCGTCAGGCCGTTGCGCAGCTCGACCGCGGCCAGCGAGTCGAAGCCCAGCTCGCGGAAGGCCCGGTGCTGCTCCACCGCGTCCGCCGAACGGTGACCGAGCACCGAGGCGGCGCGGGTGCGCACCAGCTCCACCAGGAAGGGCTTGCGCTCGGCCTCGGGCAGCGCGGCGAGCCGGTCGCGCAGCGAGCCGGTGCCGGTGGCCGGGCGGTCGGCGACGGACTGGCGCTGGGTCCGCACCAGGCCGCGGAAGAGCGGTGCCAGGTCGTCGCCCTGGGCGCGCAGTCCGGCCGGCTCCAGCTTCATCGGGAGGAGGGCCGGGTACCGGGAGTGCAGCGCCGCGTCGAAGAGGGCCAGGCCCTCGTCACTGGCCAGGGCCGCCACACCGCCCCGGGAGATCCGGGACAGGTCGGTGTCGTCCAGCGTGCCGGTCATCCCGCTGGCCTGCGCCCACAGGCCCCAGGCCAGGGAGTGCCCGGGCAGGCCCAGGCTCCGGCGGTGTGCGGCCAGCGCGTCCAGGAAGGCGTTGGCGGCGGCGTAGTTGGCCTGTCCGGGCGAGCCGAGGGTGGCGGCGGCCGAGGAGAACAGCACGAAGGCCTTGAGGTCGAGGCCGGCGGTGAGCTCGTGCAGGTGCCAGGCCGCGTCCACCTTGGGGCGCAGCACGGTGTCCAGGCGCTCGGGGGTGAGCGAGGAGAGCACGCCGTCGGCGAGCACTCCGGCCGCGTGCACCACGGCGGTCAGCGGATGCTCGGCCGGGACTGCCGCCAGCACCCCGGCGAGCGCGTCGCGGTCGGCCACGTCGCAGGCGGCGGAGGTGACCCGGGCGCCGAGGGCGGTGAGCTCGTCGACGAGCCCGGCGTCCGCGCCCCGGCGGCTGACCAGCAGCAGGTGCCGTACGCCCCACTCGGTGACCAGGTGGCGGGCGATCAGGGTGCCCAGCGCGCCACTGGCACCGGTCAGCAGGACGGTGCCCTCCGGGTCGAGCTCCAAGTGGCCTTCGTCCTGGGCCGCTTCGGCCCGTACCAGCCTGGGCAGCCGGATGGTGCCGCCCTGGATCGCCAGATGCGGCTCGCCGACGGCGACCGCCGCGGGCAGCAGCTGCTCGCCGGCGGGGTCGTCGTCGAGTTCCACCAGGACGATCCGGTCCGGGTTCTCCGACTGCGCCGAGCGGACCAGTCCGGCGACCGCCGCACCGGCCAGGTCGGCGCCGGTGGTGACCACCAGTGGGGAGTCGCCGGCCAGGTGGTCCCGCAGCCGGTCGAGTACGGTCCCGACCGCGGCCCTGACCTCGGCGGCGTCGGTGCCGGCCGGGCTGCGCAGCACCTCCAGGCCGAGGGGGGCGTCGGTGGCGGGGGCCGGCACGGTGATCCAGTCCACCCGGTAGAGCGAGCCGGCCCGCGCCGACTTGGCGGCGGCGGCGAGCTGTTCGGCGGGGATCGGGCGCAGCGCGAGCGAGCCGACGGTTGCCACCGGTGCGCCGCCGGCGTCGGCGAGCGTCAGCTCCACCGCGCCGTCCTGCTCCAACGGCCGTACCCTGGCCCGCAGTTCCCTGGCGCCGCTCGCGTGCAGCTGTACCTCGGACCAGGCGAAGGGCAGCAGTGCGTCGTCCTCGGCGATGCCGGTCAGGCCGACCGCGTGCAGGGCGGCGTCGAAGAGCGCCGGGTGCAGGCCGTAGCCGTCCACCTGCTGGGTGAGGGCCACCTCGGCGTAGACGTCCCGGCCCAGGCGCCAGGCGGCGCGCAGGCCCTGGAAGGCGGGCCCGTAGCCGAGTCCCGCCTCGGCGAGCTGCTCGTACAGGCCGTCCAGCGGGATCGGTTCGGCGCCGGTGGGCGGCCAGAGGGTGAGCTCCGGCTCGGCGGGGGCGCCCGCCGGGGCGAGGAGGCCGTCGGCGTTCCGGGTCCAGGGCAGGTCGTCCGCGTCGCTCTCGGCGCGCGAGTAGATGGCGACCGGGCGCCTGGAGTCCTCGGCCGGGCCGACCACGACCTGCAGCTGTACCGCGCCGTGCTCGGGGAACACCAGCGGGGCGTGCAGGGTCAGGTCGGCCACCCGGCCGAGGCCGGTCCACTCGCCCGCCTGGACGGCCAGTTCGAGGTAGCCGGTGCCGGGGAACAGCAGCTCCCCGCCGACCGCGTGGTCGGCCAGCCAGGGGTGGGTGCCCACCGACAGGCGGCCGGTGAGCACCGTGCCGTCGGTGTCGGCGCGGGTCATCGCCGCGCTGAGGATGGGGTGCTCGGTCGGGGCGAGACCGGCCGCGGTGACGTCGGCGTTGCCCGAGACGCTGTCCATCCAGTACCGCTCGTGCTGGAAGGCGTAGGTCGGCAGCTGGACGCGGGCGGGGTGCAGGCCCGCGAAGACCGCCGGCCAGTCCACGGCCACGCCGTGTGCGAAGGCCTCGCCGAGCGCGGCTGCGATCCGGCCGGGGCCGCCGTCGTCGCGGCGCAGCGAGCCGATGGCCCGCAGGCCGTCGAAGGTCTCCTGGAGGCCGACGGTGAGCACCGGATGCGGGCTGGACTCGATGAACACCCCGTGGCCCCTGCCCACGGCGGCCTCGGCGGCCTGCTCGAAGAGCACGGTCTGGCGCAGGTTGGTGTACCAGTACTCGGCGTCCAGCCCCGCGGTGTCGAGGAGGCCGCCGGTGACGGTCGAGTAGAACGGCACCTGGGCGGTCTGCGGCCGGATGTCGGCCAGGGTCTCAAGGAGGCGGTCGCGGACCGACTCGACCTGCGCGGAGTGCGAGGCGTAGTCCACCGGGAGCCGCTTGACCCGGATGCCCTCGTCCTTCAGCTGGGCCTGCAACCGGTCCAGGGCGTCGACGAATCCGGAGACCACGACCGATCCCGACCCGTTGCGGGCGGCGATCGACAGCCGTCCGTCCCAGGCGGCGAGCCGCTGCTCCAGCTGCTCGACGGACTGGGCGACCGACATCATGCCGCCTCCGCCGGAGAGGTCCTCGGCGATCGCCTTGCTGCGCAGGGTGACGATCCTGGCGCCGTCCTCCAGCGAGAGGGCGCCGGCGACGACGGCCGCCGCGATCTCGCCCTGGGAGTGTCCGATCACCGCGGCGGGGCGCACGCCGTAGGAGATCCAGGTCTGGGCCAGCGAGACCATCACCGCCCAGAGCAGCGGCTGGACCACGTCCACCCTCTCCAGCGGGCCGCTCAGTTCGGCCACCGGGTCCCAGTCGGTGTAGGGCGCCAGGGCGGCGGCGCACTCGGCCATCCGGGCCGCGAACACCGGTGAGGAGTCGAGGAGTTCGGTGGCCATGCCCTGCCACTGCGAGCCCTGGCCGGGGAAGACGAACACCGGGCGGGAGCCTGCGGCGGTGCCCTCGACCAGTCCGGGGGCGGTGCGGCCCTCGGCCAGGGCGGCGAGCGAGTCGCGCAGCTCGGCGCGGTCGGCGCCGGTCAGGGCCGCGCGGTACTCGAAGTGGGCGCGGGTGGTGGCGAGGGAGTGGGCGAGGTCCGAGGGGCTGAGCTCGGGGTCGGCGTCCACGAGGGCGAGCAGCCGGGCGGCCTGGGCGGGCAGCGCGGCACGGGACTTGGCGGAGAGCAGCCACGGGAGAGCGGCCGCGGGCCGCTGCTCGGCGGGCTGTGGCCCGTCGGCCGGTGCCTGCTCGATGATGGTGTGCGCGTTGGTGCCGCTGATCCCGAAGGAGGAGATCCCGGCCCGGCGCGGCCGGTCGGCCTGCGGCCAGTCCCGGGCCTCGGTGAGCAGCTCGACCGCGCCCGCCGTCCAGTCCACATGGGTGGAGGGCTGGTCCACGTGCAGGGTCTTGGGGAGCACGCCGTGGCGCATCGCCTGCACCATCTTGATCACACCGGCGACACCGGCGGCCGCCTGGGTGTGACCGATGTTCGACTTGATCGAGCCCAGCCACAACGGCCGCTCAACGTCACGATTCTGACCGTAGGTGGCCAGCAGGGCCTGCGCCTCGATCGGGTCACCAAGCGTCGTGCCGGTGCCGTGCGCCTCCACCACGTCCACCTCGGACGCCGAGAGCCCGGCACTGGCCAGCGCCTGTTCGATCACCCGCTGCTGTGACGGGCCGTTGGGCGCGGTGAGGCCGTTGGAGGCACCGTCCTGGTTGACGGCGCTGCCCCGGACCACGGCCAGCACCTCGTGCCCGTTGCGCCGCGCGTCGGAGAGCCGCTCCAGGACCAGGACGCCGACGCCCTCGCCCCAGACGGTGCCGCCGGCGGCGGTGGCGAACGGGCGGCACTGCGCGTCGGGGGCGAGCGCGCCCTGGCGGCTGAACTCCACGAACGGGTCCGGGGTGGACATCACGGCGACACCGCCCACCAGGGCGAGGGTGGATTCTCCCTGGCGCAGTGACTGGGCGGCCAGGTGCAGCGCCACCAGGGACGACGAGCAGGCGGTGTCGATCGACAGCGTCGGCCCCTCCAGCCCCAGCGTGTACGCCACCCGCCCCGAGACGATACTGCCGCTGCCGAACGCCCCGAAGTAGTCGTGGTACATCACCCCGGCGAACACACCGGTCCGCGAGCCCTTCAACGACCCCGGATCGATACCCGCGCTCTCCAGCGCCTCCCACGACGACTCCAGCAGCAACCGCTGCTGCGGATCCATCAACAGCGCCTCACGCGGCGAGATCCCGAAGAAACCCGCGTCGAACTCCCCCGCCCCGTGCAGGAATCCGCCCTCGCGGACGTAGCTGGTGTCCGGGCGCTCTCGGGTGGGGTCGTAGATCCGGTCGATGTCCCAGCCGCGGTTGTCCGGGAACCGGCTGATGGCGTCCCGCTCGGCGGTCACCAGGTCCCACAGCTCCTGCGGCGAGGCGACCCCGCCGGGGTAGCGGCAGGCCATGCCCACGATCGCGATCGGCTCGTCGGTACGGGTCGCGGTGGTCCGGACGGCCTTGCGCGGGCCGGAGCCGGTGCCGCTGAACTGGGCGGCGAGGTAGGCCGCGAGGGCGTCGGGCGACGGGTAGTCGAAGACCAGGGTGGCGGGCAGCCGGTGGCCGGTCTCGGCGGTGAGCGCGTTGCGCAGTTCCACGGCGGCGAGCGAGTCGAAGCCGAGGTCCTGGAACGCCCGGCCGGGGTCGACCGCCTCCGGGGAGGCGTGGCCGAGGACGGCCGCGACCTGGACCCGGACCAGCTGGAGCAGGGCGTCCGCCCGCTCCTCGCCGGTGAGCTGGGCCATCCGGTCGGCGAAGGAGAACTCGGAGCCCTCGGCCTGTGCCGCCTCCCGGCGCACGGTGCGGCCGGCCAGGGCGCGGAACACCGGGGCGAGCGCGGCGCCCTGGCCACGCAGCGCCGCCAGGTTCAGCTTCACCGGTGCGACGGCGGCGAGCCCGGTGCGGCGGGCCAGGTCGAACAGCTCCACGCCGTCCTCGGCGGACAGCTCGGCCATGCCGCCACGGGAGATCCTGGCCCGGTCGGCGGCCTCCAGACCGCTGGTCATGCCGCCGACCGGAGCCCACGGCCCCCAGGCCAGCGACAGCGCGGGCCTGCCCTGGGCGGCGCGGTGGGCGGCCAGGGCGTCCAGGAAGGCGTTGGCGGCCGCGTAGTTGCCCTGGCCCGGCGCGCCGACCACTCCGGCGACCGAGGAGAACAGCACGAAGGCGCGAAGGTCGAGCTCCGCGGTGAGCTCGTGCAGGTTGAGCGCGCCGTCCACCTTGGGGCGCAGTACGGCGTCGATCCGCTCGGGGGTGAGCGAGGCGACCACACCGTCGTCCAGCAGGCCGGCGGCGTGCACCACGGCGGTGAGCGGGTGCTCCGCCGGGATCGCCGCCAGCACCTCGGCGAGCGCGGCGCGGTCCGCCACGTCGCAGGCCGCGACCGTCACCCGGGCACCCGCCCCGGTGAGTTCGGCGGCCAGCTCGTCCGCACCGCCGCGCCGGCTGAGCAGCAGCAGGTGCCGCACGCCGAGGGCGGAGACCAGGTGCCGGGCCAGCACCGGACCGAGTCCGCCGGTCGCGCCGGTGAGCAGCACGGTGCCCTCGGGGTCGAGCTCGTCGGCCGCCTCGGCGGTGATCTCGGCGGCGGTCAGCCGGGCCGCGTACACGGCGCCGGCGCGGACCGCCGCCTGCGGCTCACCGCAGGCGAGTACCCGCGGGACGAGCGCGTCGGCGTCGGCGCCGGCCTCCAGGTCCAGCAGCACGAAGCGGTCGGGGTTCTCCGACTGCGCCGAGCGCAGCAGGCCCCACACGGCGGCGCCCGCCAGGTCGGTCACCTCCTCCCCGGAGACCGAGACCGCCCCGCGGGTGACCACGACCAGCGTCCGCGCGTCATCGGCCTGCACCGCGGCCAGCGCCGTGTGGGCGGCCGCGCGTACGGCGTCGGCGTCCGTGCCGGCGGTGCTGTCGAGGACGCGGTACTCCGTCTCGGGGGCCGTCTCCTCCGGGTGGACCGGGTGCCAGCCGAGCCGGAACAGCGAACTGCCCTGCGGCTGACGCAGGTTGGTGAGCGGCCGGGAGGCCAGCGAGGCCACCGAGGCAACCGGCGCGCCGGTGGCGTCGGCCAGGTCGACGGCGAAGGAGTGGGTGCCGGTCGGCAGCAGCCGCACCCGCAGCACCGAGGCTCCTACGGCGTGCAGCGAGACACCGGAGAACATGAAGGGCAGCCGGGCGGTCTCCTCGTCGGAGCCGTCGCCGAGCAGGGCCAGCGCGTGCAGGGCGGCGTCGAAGGCCGCGGGGTGCAGGCCGAAGCGGCTCGCGTCGGCGGCGGGCCGCTCGGCGAGGCGCACCTCGGCGAAGAGTTCCCCATCGCGCTGCCAGGCGGCGTGCAGGGCCTGGAAGGTGGGGCCGTAGTGCAGGCCGGAGGCGGCGTGCCGCTCGTACAGTCCGGCGGTCTCCAACTGTTCGGCGCCGGCCGGCGGCCATTCGGTGAGCCGTTCGCCGGCGCTCGCCGCTGTGCGGCCGACCAGGCCGGAGGCGTGCAGGGTCCACGGCTGTTCGGCGGCGGCGCTCTCGGCCCGCGAGTAGATGCCGACCGTACGGCTGCCGGCGGCGTCGGGGACGCCGACGGTCACCTGGACCCGGACGCCGTCCGCCTCGGGCAGGACCAGCGGGACTTCCAGGGTGAGCTCCTCCAGGTGGCCGCAGCCGACCTGGTCTCCCGCCCTGATGGCCAGTTCGACCATGGCGGTGCCGGGCAGCACCACCATGTCGCCGACCACGTGGTCGGCCAGCCACGGGTGGGTCCGCACCGCGAGGCGGCCGGTGAGCACCGCGCCGTCCGAGTCGGCCAGCATGGTGGCCGCGCCGAGCAGCGGGTGCTCGGTCGAGTCGAGTCCGGCGGAGGCGACGTCGCCGACCGAGGCCGGGATCTCGACCCAGTAGCGGCTGCGCTGGAAGGCGGTGGTGGGCAGGTCCACCCGGGCCGCGCCCGGGAACAGGGCGCCCCAGTCGGGTGAGAAGCCGCCGATGTGCAGCTGGGCCAGCGCGGTCAGCAGGGTCTCGGTCTCGGGGCGCTCGCGCCGCCCGGAGGCGGCGAGCACGGCGGCCTCGGAGTCCAGGCACTCGCGGGCCATCGCGGTGAGCACGGCGTCCGGGCCGAGCTCCAGGAACCGGGTGACCCCGGCGGCTTCCAGGGCCCGGACGCCGTCCTGGAAGCGGACGGCTTCGCGGACGTGGCGGACCCAGTACTCCGGGTCCCCCAACTCCTCGGTGGCGAGCCGGCCGGTCACGTTGGAGACCACCGGTACGGTCGCCCGGCCGTACTCCAGGGACTCGGCGACCTGCCGGAACTCCGCCAGCATCGGCTCCATCAACGGCGAGTGGAACGCGTGCGAGACCTTCAACCGCCGGGCCTTCTCGAACGACCCAGCGACCCGCAGAACCTCCGCCTCATCCCCCGAAATCACCACCGCCCGCGGACCGTTGACCGCCGCGATACCCACCCGACCGGTGAGCAGCGCAGCAACCTCCTCCTCCGACGCCCGCACCGCCACCATCGCCCCACCCGCCGGCAACGCCTGCATCAGCCGGCCCCGGGCCGCCACCAACCGGCACGCGTCCTCCAGCGACAGCACCCCGGCCACATGCGCAGCGACCAGCTCACCGATCGAATGCCCCGCCAGGAAATCCGGCTTGAGACCCCAGGACTCCAGCAGCCGGTACAGCGCCACCTCGAAGGCGAACAGCGCGGCCTGGGTGGTGGCGGTCCGGTTCAGCGGCTCCGGGTCGGTGCCGAAGACCAGCTCGCGCAGTCCGCCGTCGAAGTGGCCGCAGACCTCGTCGAAGGCCTCGGCGAAGACCGGGAACTCCTGGTACAGCTCCCGTCCCATGCCGGGCCGTTGGGAGCCCTGGCCGGTGAACAGGAAGGCGGTCAGGCCCTTGACGGTACGGCCGTGCGGTACGCCGGGCGCGCCCTCGGCCAGCGCGGTGAGGCCGCCGATGAGCTGCTCGCGGTCCCGGCCGAGCACCACCGCCCGGTACTGGTGGGCGGTCCTGGTGGTGGCCAGCGAGAAACCGGTGTCGGCGGGGTCGAGGGCGCCCGCCACGGCGGCGAGGCGCTCGGCCTGCTCGCGCAGGGCCTCGGGGGTCCGTCCGGAGACCAGCCAGGGGATGGCCGAGGGCGCGCCGGCGCTCTCGCGTTCGGGGGTCTCCTCGACGGGGGCCTGCTCGATGATGGTGTGCGCGTTGGTGCCGCTCGCACCGAAGGAGGAGATCCCGGCCCGGCGCGGCCGGTCGCTCTCCGGCCACTGCCGGGCCTCGGTCAGCAGCTCGACCGCGCCCGCCGACCAGTCCACCTTGGTGGACGCCTGCTCCGCGTGCAGGGTCTTCGGCAGCACACCGTGCCGCATCGCCTGCACCATCTTGATCACACCCGCCACACCGGCCGCCGCCTGGGTGTGACCGATGTTCGACTTGATCGACCCCAGCCACAACGGCCGCTCGACGTCCCGGCCCTGACCGTAGGTGGCCAGCAGCGCCTGCGCCTCGATCGGGTCACCCAGCGTGGTACCCGTACCGTGCGCCTCCACCACGTCCACCTCGGACGCCGACAGCCCCGCGCTCGCCAGGGCCTGGCGGATCACCCGCTGCTGCGACGGACCGTTGGGCGCGGTCAGGCCGTTGGAGGCACCGTCCTGGTTGACCGCACTGCCCCGGACCACGGCCAGCACCTCGTGCCCGTTGCGCCGCGCGTCGGAGAGCCGCTCCAGCAGC
The DNA here is from genome assembly GCF_051374625.1 of Kitasatospora sp. HPM-01-4. Classification (NCBI taxonomy): domain Bacteria; kingdom Bacillati; phylum Actinomycetota; class Actinomycetes; order Kitasatosporales; family Streptomycetaceae; genus Kitasatospora; species Kitasatospora sp. HPM-01-4. The sequence continues at coordinate 2,123,609 of NZ_JBPQGP010000005.1, forward strand.
AGCATCCCGGCGCCCTCGCCCCAGCCGGTGCCGTCCGCGCCGTCGGCGAAGGACTTGCAGCGGCCGTCCAGGGAGAGCCCGCGCTGGCGGCTGAAGGCGATGAACGCGCCCGGGGTGGTCATCACCGAGACACCGCCGGCCATCGCCAGCGTGCACTCGCGCTGGCGCAGCGACTGCACCGCCAGGTGCAGCGCGACCAGGGCCGAGGAGCACGCGGTGTCGATGGTGACCGAGGGGCCCTCGATACCGAGGGTGTAGGAGATCCGGCCGGACATCACCGCCGCCAGGGCGCCCGTGCCGAGTGCCGCCTCGGGGTCCTGCGGCAGCTTGGCCAGCAGGTCGCGGTAGTCCTGGCCGTTGGTACCCGCGAACACGCCGATCCGGGCGCCGCGTACCGAGTCCGGTGCGATGCCTCCGCGCTCCAGCGCCTCCCAGGCGACCTCCAGCAGCAGCCGCTGCTGCGGGTCCATGAGCAGTGCCTCGCGCGGCGAGATCCCGAAGAAGTCCGGCTCGAAGTCGGCGGCGTCGTGCAGGAACCCGCCCCGCAGGACGTAGCTCTTGCCGGACGCGTCGGGGTCGGGGTCGTAGAGCGAGGCGGCGTCCCAGCCCCGGTCGTCCGGGAAGTCCGTGATGGCGTCGGTGCCCGCGTCGACCAGCTGCCAGAGCTCCTCCGGAGTGCTGACGCCACCGGGGAAGCGGCAGCTCATCGCCACGATGGCGATCGGTTCCTTCTCCTCGGTCTCCACCTCGCGCAGCCGCTGCCGGGTCTGGTGCAGATCGGCGGTGACCCTCTTCAGGTAGTCGAGCAGCTTGTCATCGTTGGTCATCGGGCTTTGCCACTTCTGTGCGGAAACCTGGCCTGGTGTGCGGGGCGTGGCGCCTGAGGTGCGGGGCGTGGTCGGCTCTCACGCCGTCACGCCGTGCCGAGTTCGTTGTCGATGAAGGCGAAGATGTCGTCGGCGGAGGCGTTCTCCAGCCGTCCGGCGACCGACTCGCCACCTTCGGCGAGGGTCCCGGTCAGCCCGTTGAGCATCGCCTGCAGGCGCGCGGTGAGCCGGCTCTGCTCGATGTCCTCGGCCGTGAGCTCGCTGAACGCGGCCTCCAGCCGGTCGAGTTCGGTGAGCAGCGCCTCGGCCGAGGTGCCGCCCTCGCCCTCGCCCAGTTCGGCACCGAGGTGCTCGGCCAGCGCGGCGGGCGTCGCATAGTCGAAGATCAGCGTGGCCGGCAGGGACACCCCGGCGGCGGTGCTGAGCCGGTTGCGCAGATCGACCGAGGTGAGCGAGTCGAAGCCGAGGTCACGGAAGGCCGTGCCGGGCTCGATCGATCCCGCACCGCTGTAGCCGAGCACCGTCGCGGCCTGGGTGCAGACCAGGTCCACCAGGGCGCGCCTGCGCTCGCCGCCGGTGAGGGAGGCCAGCTTCTGGGCGAAGCCGTCGAGGACCGGGCCGTCCTGGCCGCCGGACGCCGCCAGGCCCTGGACCTCGGGCAGGTCGGCCAGCAGCGGGCTGGGGCGGCCGGCACCGAAGGCGGGCGCGAAGCGGGTCCACTCCACGTCGGCCACGGTCAGCGTGGTCTCACCGCTCGCCAGGGCCCGGCGCAGCGCGGTCAGTGCCCGGTCCGGGTCCATCGCCGAGATGCCGAGGCCCCGGCCCGCGTCGCGGACGTTTCCGTGGTCGGCCATGCCGCCGCCGCCCCACAGGCCCCAGGCGATCGAGGAGGCGGCCAGGCCCTCGCCGCGCCGGTACTCGGCCAGTGCGTCGAGGTAGGCGTTGGCGGCCGCGTAGTTGGCCTGGCCCGCGCCGCCGACGGTGGCGGTGAGCGAGGAGAACAGCACGAACGCCTTGAGGTCGAGGCCGGCGGTGAGCTCGTGCAGGTTCCGGGCGGCGTCGGCCTTGGGGCGCAGTACCGCCTCGAAGCGCTCGGGGGTGAGCGCGTCCAGGACGCCGTCGTCCAGGACGCCGGCCAGGTGCACCACGGCGGTCAGCGGGTACTCGGCGGGTACGGCGGCGAGCAGCTCGGCGAGGCTGTCGCGGTCGGCGGCGTCGCAGGCGGCCAGGGTGGCCTTGGTGCCGGTCGCGGCCAGCTCCCGCAGCAGCTCGTCGGCGCCGGGGGCGCTCTCGCCGCGGCGGCTGGTGAGCAGCAGGTGCTCCGCGCCCTGTTCGGCCAGCCACCTGGCGACCCGGCTGCCGACCGCACCGGTGGCGCCGGTGACCAGTACGGTGCCGCTCGGCTGCCACTCGCCGCCGGGGCGGACGGGTGCGTGCTCCAGGCGGCGGGCGAACAGGCCGGACTCGCGGAGCAGCAGCTGGTCCTCGTCCCCGCTCGCGGTGAGGACGGCGGCGAGCCTGCCCAGGGTGAGCGGGCCGGGCTCGGCGGGCAGGTCGAGCAGGCCGCCCCAGCGGTCGGGGTGCTCCAGGGCGGCCACCCGGCCGAGGCCCCAGACCGGCGCCTGGGCGAATCCGCTCGGGCGGGCCGAGGACTCGTGGGCCATCGCGTCCCGGGTGACGGCCCAGAGCCTGGCACCGGTCCCGGCGTCGCCCAGGGCCTGGACGAGGGCGGCGGTGACGGCGGTGGCGGTGTCCAGGGCCAGCAGCGAGAGCACGCCGTCCAACTCGCTTCGTCCGGCGAGCAGTTCGGTGAGCGAGGCGCGGTCCTGCGCGGTGGCGGGTACGGCGAGTACGTCCACCGTGAGGCCCGCCTCGCGCAGTGCGGTCAGCACGGCCCCGGTCCACGGGTCCGCCGCGAGGCGGTCGGAGACGACGGCCAGCCAGTGGCCGGTGGTGATCCGGTCCGCCGCGCTGGGCAGCATCCGCCAGGCGACGCGGTAGCGCCAGCCGTCCACGGTGGAGTTGGCCTGCTTCTGGTCGTACCAGGAGGCCATCGCCGGGAGGAGCGCGGCCACCGGGGCCTGGTCGTCCACGCCGAGGGTGGCGGCGACGCCGGCGACGTCCTGGTCCTTGACCAGGTTCCAGAACTCGCCGCCCTCGTCGGCCGCCCCGCCCCGGGTGGTGGCGGCGGTGATGGAGGGGGCGTTCTCCCAGTGCCGGTCGCGCCGGAAGGGGTAGGTGGGCAGGTCGACCCGGCGGGCGCCGGTGAACAGCGCGGACCAGTCGGGGCTGAGACCGCTGACGTGCAGCCGGCTGACGGCGGTCAGCAGTGCCCTGGCCTCGCCCTGGTCACGGCGCTGGGTGGCGAAGACCTCGGGGACGATGTCCTGGGCCATGCCGGTGAGCACCGAGTCGGGGCCGACCTCCAGCAGCCGTGTGGCGCCCTCGGCGGCCAGGGTCCGGACGCCGTCGTGGAACCGGACGGCCTCGCGCACATGGCGGACCCAGTAGTCGGGCGAGGCCAGCTCGTCGGTGAACGCTCCGGTCAGGTTGGAGACCACGGGCAGCTGCGGCTCGTTGAACTCCAGTCCGTTGAGCACGGTCCAGAAGGACTCCAGCATGTCGTCCATCCGGTGCGAGTGGAACGCGTGCGAGACCTTCAGCCTGGTGGTCTTCTCGAAGTGGGCGGCGACGGCGAGCACCGCCTCCTCGTCGCCGGAGACCACGACCGCCCGCTCCCCGTTGACCGCGGCGAGGTCGGTGCCCTCGGTGAGCAGCGGGGCGACCTCCGCCTCGCTCGCCCTGACGGCCACCATCGCGCCGCCCACGGGCAGTTCCTGCATCAGCCGGCCGCGCGCGGCGACCAGGGTGACGGCGTCGGCGAGCGAGAGCACACCGGCGACATGGGCGGCGACCACCTCGCCGATCGAGTGCCCGCCGAGCAGGTCGGGCCGGATGCCCCAGGACTGCAGCAGGCGGTAGAGGGCGACCTCGAAGGTGAAGATGCCGGCCTGGGTGAACACGGTCTGGTTGATCAGCTCGGAGTCGGGGTCGAGGATCACGTCCCGCAGCGGCCGGTCCAGGTGCCGGTCGAACTCGGCGCAGATCTCGTCGAAGGCCCGGGCGAACTCGGGGAAGTGCCGGTGCAGTTCGCGTCCCATGCCGGGGCGCTGGGAGCCCTGGCCGGAGAAGACCACGGCCAGCTTGCCGGGCCCGGTGGCGGCCTGCGGCAGTTCGGTGCCCTCGGCGAGGGCGCGCAGCCCGTCCAGCAGTTCGGCGCGGTCGCGGCCGACCACGGCGGCCCGGTGGCTGAGCAGGGCGCGGGTGGTGGCCAGCGAGAAGCCGACGTCCAGCGGGTCGAGGTCGCCGACGGCCGCGATCAGACGACTCGCCTGGGCCTTCACCGCGTCGGCGGTCTTGGCGGAGAGCACCCAGGGCACGGCCGGCAGCTCGGCGCGCGGTGCCCGGTCGGTGCTCTCCCCGGCCGGTGCGGTGTTCTCCTCACCCGGTGCTGTGCTCTCCCCGGCCGGAGCGGTGCTCTCCCCGGCCGATGCCGGGGGGGCCGACGCCTCCTCGATGACGACATGGGCGTTGGTGCCGCTGATCCCGAATCCGGAGACACCGGCGCGGCGCGGCTGCCCGTACGTGGGCCACGGCCGGGCCTCGGTCAGCAGCTCGACGTCGCCCGCCGACCAGTCCACGGCCGAGGTGCGGCGCTCGGAGTGCAGCGACTTGGGCAGTACGCCGTGCCGCATCGCCATGACCATCTTGATCACGCCGGCCACACCGGCGGCGGCCTGCGGGTGGCCCATGTTGGACTTGATCGAGCCGAGCCACATCGGCCGTCCCTCGGGCCGGTTCTGGCCGTAGGCGGCGATCACGGCCTGGGCCTCGATCGGGTCGCCGAGCTTGGTGCCGGTGCCGTGCGCCTCGACCACGTCCACCTGGTTCGGGGACAGCTGCGCGTCGGCCAGCGCCTGCCGGATCGCCCGGATCTGCGCGGGACCGCTGGGGGCGGTCAGTCCGTTGGAGGCGCCGTCCTGGTTGACCGCGCTGCCGCGGACCACCGCGAGCACCGGGTGCCCGTTGCGGCGGGCGTCGGAGAGCCGCTCCACCAGCAGCACGCCGGCGCCCTCGGCCCAGGCGGCGCCGGAGGCGTCCTCGGAGAAGGACTTGCAGCGGCCGTCGGGCGACAGCGCCCGCCGCTCGCTGAACTCGATGAACATCTCGGGGCTGGCCATCACCGCGGCGCCGCCGACCAGGACGAAGTCGCACTCGTCCCGGCGCAGCGACTGGACGGCCTGGTGCAGGGCGACCAGTGAGGAGGAGCACGCGGTGTCCATGGTGACCGCGGGTCCCTCCAGACCGAGGGTGTAGGCGATCCGCCCCGAGACGATGCTGCCGGAGATGGTGCCGCCGACGTAGTCGTGGTGCATCAGGCCGATGAACACCCCGGTCCTGGTGCCCTTCATCGACTGCGGGTCGATCCCGGCCCGCTCGAAGGCCTCCCAGGAGGTCTCCAGGAGCATCCGCTGCTGCGGGTCGGTGCCGGGGGCGTCCTTGGGGCTGATGCCGAAGAACGCGGGGTCGCACTCGGCGGCGTCGTGCAGGAAGCCGCCGTGGCGCACATAGCTCTTGCCGGGCTTGCCGACCTCGGGGTCGTAGAGCTCGTCCAGGTCCCAGCCCCGGTCCACCGGGAAGCCGGACACCACGTCCACGCCCTCGCTGACGATCCGCCAGAGGTCCTCGGGCGTGCGCACCCCACCGGGGTAGCGGCAGGCCATCCCGATGATCGCGATCGGCTCCCGGTCGCGCTCCTCCAGCTCGCGCACCCGGCGGCGGGTGCGCTCCAGCTCACTGGTCGCCCGCTTCAGGTAGTCGCGGAGCCTGTCGACGTTGGCCGGGTCTACCATCACTGGACTCCAAATTCGTTGTCGATCGTCGCGAAGAGTTCTTCATCGGTGGCGCCGTCGAAGTCGTCCGACGCCGGGGAACCGTCCGGTCCGTGGGTGTCGCGCCAGGTCCGCAGCAGCGCTTCGAGGCGCGCGGTGATCCGGGCGTGCGAGCCGTCCTGGTCGGGCAGTGCGGCCAGCGCGGCTTCCAGTCGGTCGACCTCGGCGACCATCAGCCGGGCCTGGTCGGCCGGGCCGGGGACCAGTTCGGCCTTGAGGTAGGCGGTCAGTTGGGCCGGGGCGGGCTGGTCGAAGACCAGGGTGGCCGGGAGGGACAGACCGGTGGCCCTGCCCAGCAGGTTGCGCAGTTCCACGGCGGCGAGCGAGTCGAAGCCCATCTCCTGGAACGCCCGGTCGGGGTCGACCGAGTCCGCCGAGGTGTGGCCGAGCACGGTGGCGACGCCGCTCAGCACCAACTCCAGCAGCTGGCGGTCGCGTTCGGCCTCCGGGAGCGGCGCGAGCCGCTCCCGCCAGTCGGTGCCCGGGGCGGTGTCCGTCTCGGCGGCGCGGCGCGGTGCGGCGCGGACCAGCCCGCGCAGCAGCGCCGGTACCCCGTCCGTCCGGGCCCGTACCGCGGCGGTGTCCAGGCGCATCGGCACCACCAGGGCGTCCTCGGCGCCCAGCGCCGCGTCGAACAGTTCCAGGCCCTGGGCGGCGGGCAGTGGCGGCAGGCCGAGGCGCCGCATGCGCTCCAGGTCGGCCTCGTCCACCTGGTCGGCGAGGCCGCCGACCTCGGACCACAGGCCCCAGGCCATCGAGACGGCGGGCAGCCCGGCGGCCCTGCGGTGCGCCGCGAGACCGTCCAGGAAGGCGTTGGCGGCCGCGTAGTTGGCCTGGCCGCCGCCGACCAGCAGTCCGGCGGTGGAGGAGAACAGGACGAAGGCCCGCAGCTCCCGCTCCCTGGTGAGCTCGTGGAGGTTCCAGGCGGCGTCCACCTTGGGCCGCAGCACCCGTTCGACCTGCTCGGGGCCGAGTGCGGAGAGCATCCCGTTGTCGACCACGCCGGCCGAGTGCACCACCGCGCCGACGGCGAACCCGTCCAGCAGCTCGGCCAGTTGTTCCCGGTCGGCCGCGTCGCAGCGGGCCAGGACCACCTCGGCGCCGAGCGCCTCGAGCTCGCCGCGCAGAGCGGCCGCTCCGGGGGCGTCCGCGCCGCGCCGGCTGGTCAGCAGCAGACGGCGGACGCCGTGGGCCGTGACCAGGTGACGGGCGATCAGCCCGCCGAGGCCGCCGGTGCCGCCGGTGACCAGCACATAGGAGTCGAGGTCCCAGGCGATCCGCTCCCCCGGTTCCGCCCTGGCCAGCCGGGGCGCCGACAACTCGCCCCCGGTGACGGACACTTCACTCTCGCCGCAGGTCAGCGCGGCGGCCAGTCCCGGCGTGCCGTCACTCTCCACCAGCAGGAACCGGCCGGGGTTCTCCGCCTCGGCGGCCCGGACCAGCCCGGCCAGCGGCGCATGGGTGAGTTCGCCGGCCCGGGTCACCACCGCCAGCCGGGACCGGTCGAAGCGCCGGTCGGCGAGCCAGTTCCGCAGCAGCTCCAGGGTGCGGCCGACGGTCCGGTGCACCGCCGCGGGCACCTCGCCCTCGGCCACCGGCACCGGCAGCACCACGACGGCGGGCACCGGCTCCCCGATCGAGGCCAGGTCCGGGTGGACCGGTACGTCCAGGCCCAGGTCGTCGTCGCCGCGGAGGGCGACCCCGTCGAGCGGGGCCCCGGCCGGGGCCGGTACCGCGACCCGCTCCAGCCGGAACAGCGACTCGGCCGCTCCGGCGGCCAGCTGCCCGGCCGAGACGGGGCGCGCGACCAGGGTCCGGACCGTGGCCACCGGCGCGCCCGTGCCGTCCGCGACCGCCAGCGACACCGCGTCCTGACCGGCCCTGGCGACGTGCAGCCGCAGTACCGGGGCACCGCCCGAGTGCACCGTGACGCCGCCCCAGCTGAAGGGCAGGACCGCCTGGCCGTCGCCCAGGTCGAGCAGGTTCACGTGCAGCGCGGCGTCCAGCAGGGCCGGGTGCACCCCGTAGGAGCCGGCCGTCGCCCTGGCGCCGTCCGGCAGCGCGGCCTCGGCGAACAGGTCGTCGCCGCGCCGCCATGCCGCGCGCAGGCCCTGGAACACCTCGCCGTAGCCGTAGCCGACCCCGGCGAGCCTCGGGTAGAGCCCGTCCAGCTCGACCGGCTCGGCGCCCTCGGGCGGCCAGACGCGCAGGTCGAACTCCGGCTCCGCGACGGCGGCCGCCAGCACCCCGCTCGCGTTGCGGCTCCACGGGGCGTCCGGTGCGTCGGCGGGCCGGGAGTACACCGCCAGCGAACGCCGCCCGGCCTCCTCGGCGCCGACCGCGACCTGTACCGCCACCGCCCCGTGCTCCGGGAGGGTGAGCGGCGCCTGGAGCGTCAGCTCCTCGACCACGCCGCAGCCGGCCCGCTCGCCGGCCTGGACCGCGAGCTCCACCAGTGCGGTGCCGGGGAGCAGCACCGTGCCGTGCACGGCGTGGTCGGCGAGCCAGGGCTGGGCGGAGCGCGAGAGCCGTCCGGTCAGTACCAGCCCGCCGGAGGCGGGGAGTTCGGTCACCGCGCCGAGCAGCGGGTGGCCGGCGGACAGCTGGCCGAGGCTGCCGGGGTCGCCGCCGCTCGCGGTCGCCTCCAGCCAGAGCCTGCGCCGCTGGAACGGGTACAGCGGCAGGTCGACCCGCTCCACCTGGCGTCCCTCGAACAGGGCGGCCCAGTCCACCGCCACTCCGCTCGCGTGCAACCGGCCGAGCCCGGAGAGCAGTTCTCGCTCCTCGTCGGCGTCCCGGCGCATGCTCGCGGCGGCCACCGGTTCACCGCTCAGGCAGTCCTGGGCCATCGCGGTCAGCACCGCGTCCGGGCCGAGCTCCAGGAAGGCGCGCACACCGAGGGCGTCCAGCGCACGGATCGCCGCCTCGAACCGGACCGGCAGGCGGACGTGGTCCACCCAGTAGTCCGGCGAGCCCAGCTCCTCGGCGCCGGCCAGGGCACCGGTCAGGGTGGAGACGATCGGGATGGCCGGCGCCCCGTAGGACTGCGCCTTGGCGACCTCGGCGAACTCGGCCTGCATCGGCTCCATCAGCGGCGAGTGGAAGGCGTGCGAGACGGTGAGCCGGGTGCTCTTCTCGAACCGGGCGGCGAGTGCCAGTACCGCCTCCTCCTCGCCCGAGACCACCACCGAGCGCGGCCCGTTGACCGCCGCCAGGCCGACCCGCTCGGACAGCAGCGGAAGTACCTCGGCCTCGCCGGCCCGGATCGCGACCATCGCGCCGCCGGCGGGGAGCCGGCTCATCGATCCGCCGCGCGCCAGCACCAGCGCGGCCGCGCCCTCCAGCGACAGCACGCCGGAGACATGGGCCGCGGCCAGCTCGCCGACCGAGTGCCCGACCAGGTAGTCGGGGCGCACGCCCAGCGACTCCACCAGCCGGTACAGCGCCACCTCGACGGCGAAGATCGCCGCCTGGGCGTAGTCGGTGCGGTTGAGCAGCTCCGGCTCCGCCTCGATCACCCGGGCGAGCGGAATCTCCAGCTCCGGGTCCAGCAGGGCGCACACCTCGTCGAAGGCGGCCGCGAAAGGCGGGAAGGAGCGGTACAACTCCCGTCCCATGCCCAGGCGTTGCGAACCCTGCCCGGTGAACAGGAATGCCAGCTTCCCATGGCCGGCGTGGGTGCCCGCCGCGGAGGCCAGAGCGGTCAGCAGCTCCTCGGTGCCGTGGCCGACGGCCACCGCGCGGTGCTCCCAGGCGGATCGGGTAGTGGCCAGCGAGAACGCCACGTCCGCCGGGTCCAGCCCGGGGCGGGCGGCCACCCAGGCGCGCAGGCGGTCCTTCTGCTCGGCCAGCGCCTCGGGGGTGCGCGCCGACAGGATCCACGGCACGGCGGTCAACCGCGGTGCGGCGGCGGGCTCGGGTACGGGTACGGCTGCGGCCTCGCCGGACTCGGGCGCGGCCTCGCCGGACTCGGGCGCGGCCTCGCCGGACTCGGGTGCGGGCTCACCGGCCGGCTCCGGCTCGGGGGCCTGTTCGAGTACCACGTGCGCGTTGGTCCCGCTGATCCCGAACGAGGAGACCGCCGCCCGCCGGGGCCCTCCGGTCTCGGGCCAGTCCTGGTTCTCCGTCAGCAGCCGGACCTCACCCGCCGTCCAGTCCACCTGGGTGGAGGGCCGGTCCACGTGCAGGGTCTTGGGGAGCACGCCGTGGCGCATCGCCTGCACCATCTTGATCACACCGGCGACACCGGCCGCGGCCTGGGTGTGCCCGAGGTTGGACTTGATCGAGCCCAGCCACAACGGCCGCCCGGCGTCACGGCCCTGACCGTAGGCGGCCAGCAGGGCCTGCGCCTCGATCGGATCGCCGAGCGAGGTACCGGTGCCGTGCGCCTCGACCGCGTCGATGTCCGCCGGCAGGACCCCGGCACTCGCCAGCGCCTGCCTGATCACCCGCTGCTGCGCGGGCCCGTTGGGAGCGGTCAGCCTGCTGCTGGCACCGTCGGAGTTGACCGCGGTGCCCTTGACCACGCCCAGCACCCGGTGGCCTAGCCGCCGGGCGTCGGAGAGCCGCTCCACCAGCAGCATTCCGGCACCCTCGCCCCAGCCGGTGCCGTCGGCGCCGTCGGCGAAGGCCTTGCAGCGGCCGTCGGGGGCGAGGCCGCGCTGCCTGCTGAAGTCGACGAAGGTCTCGGGGGTGGACATCACGGTCACTCCCCCGGCCAGCGCCAGGCCGCACTCGCCCGAGCGCAGTGCCCGCACCGCCCAGTGCAGCGCCACCAGTGAGGAGGAGCAGGCGGTGTCGATGGTGACGACCGGCCCCTCCAGGCCGAAGGTGTAGGCCACCCGGCCCGAGGCGACACTGGCGGCGCTGCCGTTGGCCAGATAGCCGTCCAGGTCGTCCGGCACCGAACCCAGCCTGGTGGCGTAGTCGTTGTACATCACACCGACGAAGACACCGGTCCGGCTGCCGCGCAGCGCCGAGGGGACGAGGCCGGCGTCCTCGAACGCCTCCAGCGAGGTCTCCAGCAGCAGCCGTTGCTGGGGGTCCATCGCGAGGGCCTCGCGCGGCGAGATGCCGAAGAAGTCGGGGTCGAAGTCGGCGGCATCGTGAAGGAAGCCGCCGGTACGGGCGTAGGTCCTGCCCGGCTGCCCGGGATCCGGGTCGTACAGGGACTCGACGTCCCAGCCCCGGTCGTCGGGGAAGTCCGACACCGCGTCGGTGCCGGCGGCCACCAGCTCCCACAGCTCCTGGGGTGTTCGGACACCGCCGGGGTAGCGGCACGCCATCCCGACGATCGCGATCGGCTCCTGCGCGCGGTACTCGGACTCGCGCAGCCTGCGCCGCGTCTCGCGCAGATCCGAAGTCGTTCGCCTGAGGTAGTCGAGCAGTCGGTCCTCGTTGTTCGCCAACGCAGCCATCCGATCTGGATCGAAGCCTTCGGAAACGCGGGTTCCCGGCTCCTCGGTCCCTGGCCCCGCCTTTGGGAGGCTAGGGAGCAGGGGGTGTCGGGGTCACCCCCTAGTCCCCCCTGGACCGCCCGGCGGCCCGCCATTCCCGCGCTGCACCGAATGCCGTCCCGATTGCCCCGTCGACACCGGCCACTGACACCAGGTCTCTACCGGATGGCCACCGCCCGTTGGTACCCGAGGGTCACGGTTGACAACGTTGGCGGCCCCAACATAACGTCAACTCCGGCCCAGGACCTGGGAAGAGAGCCTCTGAGCAGCCACAAGCTCGCGATCGGCCCAGGCGTCCGGGTGCGCCCGTCCGGCCACCGGGAGGTCTGGACCAGACCCGAGAATTCCACAGTGCCATCCCGGCGACCCGCTTCAGGCGAAAGGCTGGAAGGGGCTAGTGATTCCACATGTGACGGCTAATATGTGACGTGGACATGAATTTTTCATTTCCGGCAGATTTCACTGCCCGGTTCAACTGATTACGCCACGGCAGGCAGAGAATTTCCGACGACCGCGCGGGGGCGGGCGACGAACCCAGCGATATCGTTCGCTGGTGTAATTCATGGGATTACCGGCCACGGGGGAGGTCAAGGTGCGCCTGTTCGAGCGCCTTCGAGAACTGGAACTCTTACGCGAGGCACTCGCCGAGAGCATCGACGGATCAGGCCAGCTCGTGATTGTCAGCGGCGGCCCGGGGCTCGGGAAGACCGAGCTGCTGCACGAGTTCTCGAAAACCGCGGTGAAGGCGGGCGCCCGGCTGCTCACCGCCACCGCGAGCCCTCGGGAACGGGCCCGGCCGATGAGCGCCATCAGGGAGCTCCTGCACAGCGGCGAGCTCCCGGTGGACATACTGAATCGTCCTCCGGAACAGCCTGATACCGCAGTCAACTCCGCGTCAAGTACCCGTTACGCGGATGTTGCCGATGTTCAGGCCCGGCCGGACGGGGACGACGCGCACTACGCCGCGGAAGCCCTCGTCCAGGCCGCCGCCGCACCGTTCCTGGAGCTGGCCGGGGAACGGCCGGTGGTCATCGCGATCGACGACGCCCACCTCCTGGACACCCAGTCCCTGCAGACCCTGCTCCACCTCTTACGGCGGGCCCGGAACAGGCGGATCCTGGTGATCTGCGCGGGCTGGGAGCACTCCGGCCGGCCGAACCCCCTCATCCGCGAGGGGCTGCTCCGCCAGCCGCACCGCAGGGTCCGGCTGGCACCGCTCTCCGGGCAGGGTGTCGCACAGCTGCTCGCCGCCCAGACGACCCGCCCCCTCCCTCCCGAGGTCAGCGCCGCCTACCACCAGGTGACCGCCGGCAACCCCATGCTGGTCCACGCGCTCCTGGACGACGGCACCCAGTTCGGCGCCGAGATCGGCGAGCCCGTCGCCAGCGTCGCCTACCGGAAGGCGGTGCTCGCCTGCCTCCACCGCGGCGGGCCCAGACACCTGGCCGTCGGCAGAGCGGTGGCCGCGCTCGGCGACCACGCTTCCCCCCACAACACGGCGCTGCTGGTGTCGACCTGCACCGACACGGTGCAGGTGGTGGTGGACGTCCTGAGCTCCACGGGCCTGCTCGACGGGTACCGGTTCCGCCACCCCACCGCCGCCAACGCGGTGTTGAGCGATCTCGCCCCCGCCGAGAGCTCACGGCTGCACGGCGAGATCGCCCGGCTGCTCTACCTGGAGGGGGCACCCGCCCCCGTGGTCACCGGTCACCTGATGGCCGCCGACCAGGTCGTCGAGCCCTGGGGACTGCCGGTGCTGCGCCTGGCCTCCGAACAGGCACTGGCCGCGGACCAGGTCGAACAGTCCGCCGGCTGCCTGCGGCTGGCACTGCGCTCGTGCGCGGACGAGCAGGAGCGGCACACCCTCGCCACCGCCCTGGCCCGGGTGGAGTGGCGGGTGAACCCGGCCGCCGTGGGACCGCACCTCGAACCGCTCTACCAGGCCGTACTGGACGACGAGTTGGACGCCCGGGACACGGCCACCGTGGTCCGGCACATGCTCTGGCAGGGAGAGACCGACCTGGCGGACCGGGCCGTCACCGCGCTGGCCGCCTCGCTCGACCCGGCCGATGCCCATGTGCTGGCCGAGGTGGAGTTCGTCCGGCACTGCTTCTACGGCGTGCCCCGGGTCAGCCACCGCGGCGACCTCGCCAAGGTGGCCACCCTGGAGCGGGCCACCACCGGCAAGGTGAACACCCTGTGGGCCTCGGTCGCCCTGCTGGTCAGCGGGGACCTCGGCGACGAGTCCGTCCGCCAGGTGACCGAGGCCCTGCAGAGCTGCCAGCTCAGCGACATGAAGATGGAACTGACGGTCATCTCGCTGCTGGTCATCGCCTACACCGGCCAGGCGGAGACCGCGATCGAGGTCTGCGAGGCGCTGCTGGCCGACGCCGTGCGGCGCGAGGCGACCACCTGGAAGGCGCTGCTGCTCAGCGTCCGGGCGCAGATCGCCCTGCTGCAGGGCGACCTGCCCACCGCCGATGCCAAGGCCCACGAGGCGCTCGACCTGCTGCACACCCGGGCCTGGGGCGTCCTGGTCGGCCTCCCGCTGTCCACGGCGATCTTCGCCAACACCGCGCTGGGACGGCCCCAGGCCGCCGCCGAGCTGCTCCGCCGCAAGGTGCCGGACACCATGTTCAACACCGTCTTCGGCGTCCAGTACCTGCGCGCCAGGGGACACCACTACCTCTCCACCGACCGGCCCTTCGCCGCGCTGAACGACTTCGAGACCTGCGGGCAGCTGATGCGCGACCGCAACCCCGACCTGCAGCCGATGGTGCCCTGGCGCACCGACCTGGCCCAGGCCAACCTGCGGATCGGCAAGACCCGGGCCGCCAAGGACTGGGCGGAGCAGCAGATCGGACTGCGCAGTCCGCTCGGCGCACGGTCGCGGGCCATCGCCCTGCGCGTACTGGCCGGCACCAGCCAGCCGCGGCACCGCACGGCCCTTCTACGCGAGTCGATCGACCTGCTGCAGGCCTGCGGCGACCGCCTGGAGCTCGCCCTCGCCTTCACCGACCTCTCCGCCGCCCACTACGAACTCGGCGACTACGCCAGGGCCCGCCTGGTGGCGCGCCAGGCCGCCCAGGAGACCGGCTTCTGCGAGACGGCGGCGGACGGTGCTCCCGTCCCGATCGGCCCTTCGGACGGCCGGCCGGATGCTCCGGCCGACGGGTCGCCGAGCGACGCGCGGACCGATGCGCCCAGCGGTACCCGCAGCCGTACCCGCGCCGGCTCCCCGGCCGGCGCCGAGCCCGCACCGCTGCTCAGCGATGCCGAGGGCCGGGTCGCCGCGCTGGCCGCGCTCGGGTACACCAACCGCGAGATCAGCAGCCGGATCCACGTCACGGTCAGCACGGTCGAACAGCACCTGACCCGGGTCTACCGCAAGCTCAACGTCGCCAGCCGCACCGAACTCCCCTCCAAGGTTCTCGAACACCAGATCCCGACCTTGCCCGACCACCGACCGGCCCCCGAACGCCGGCCCCGACCGTCCCACGGAGGCGTACGGGCCAAGGAGCCGCCGCCGCACTGGCGGCGCCTGGCGCTGTAGCCGCCGAACCGGGGCTCTCGCCTGCCACTGCTCCACCATCACCATCACACCGCTTTCGCGTCGTCTTCGCGCCCCCGCCCACAACCGAGCCGAGCTCGCGGGCGGGGGCGCGAACTCGCTTTCCACGACGGATCATCGGGGCCGACCTGGGATCTCGGCCGGTCCTGAACCTCGGCTGGCCCAAACCTCGGCCGGCCCGGTGCCGAGGTGCCTTTCACGCGTCCACCGGCGGAGTACTCCCCGGGCCCGCCAGCGGCGGCCGGTCCTGAACCTCGGCTGGCCCAAACCTCGGCCGGCCCGGTGCCGAGGTGCCTTTCACGCGTCCACCGGCGGAGTGCTCCCCGGGCCCGCCAGCGGCGGCCGGTCCGGGCGCCGGGGCCGTCACCGCCGGCGGCACCCGGCTTCTTCGGACCAGGCCGACTGCTGCGACCGACACCGCGGCGCGGCCGGGGCGGCGGACTCCGCCGGGCGGCTCCAACAGGCGGCCGGTGCGGTGGCCTTCCGGCCGCCGGTGCGGTGACCGCCTGGCGGCCGGGGCGAACGCCCGTGTCCGCGACGGCCGCCCGCCGGACCCGTCGGCAGCGGTACCACCCGGACTGCCGTGCCCTGAACTGCCCTGCCCTGAACTGCCCTGCCCTGAACTGCCCTGCCCCGGAGGGCGGGCCGGGGACGGACCGGTGACAACACCGGTGCCGCCTCCCCGGCCCGCCCTCCGGGCTCGGTGGTACGGATCAGTCGAAGGCGCCCAGTTCACCGTCCAGGATGTCGAAGAGCTCGTCGGCGGTGGCGGTGCCCAGCGCGGGACCGGTCTCCTGGTCGGCGGCCGGGCGGGTTTCGCCGGTCCACCTGGCCGTCAGGGAGCGGAGGCGCAGGGCCACCCGGGAGCGCTGCTCCTCGTCGACCGAGGCGGCTTCCAGGAGGGCTTCGAGGCGGGTCACCTCGGCTTCCAGGTCGGGTGTGCCGGAGACCGCGTCCACCAGCTCCTCGAAGAGGTGGGCGGCGATGGCGGCCGGGGTCGGATAGTCGAAGGTGAGGGTGGAGGACAGGCGCAGGCCGGTGTCGGCGCCGATCCGGTTGCGCAGTTCGAGGGCGGAGAGCGAGTCCACCCCGAGTTCACCGAAGCCGCGCTCCGGGTCCACCGCTTCGGTGCCGGAGTGTCCGAGGACGTCGGCGACGTGGCCGCGCACGGTGTCCAGCAGCAGTTGCCTGCTCTCGGCCGGGGACAGCGCGGCGAGCCGCTCGGGCAGCGGGACGGACCGGGGTTCGGCTGCGACCGGGGCGGCCTGGGCCGCGCGGCGGGCCGGGGTCCGGGCGGCGAGCGCCCGGAGCATCGGTGCCGCCTGGTCGGTCGGGTGGACCCGCATCGGCAGCAGCAGCGACCGGTCACCGGCCAGCGCACGGTCGAACAGCGCGAGCGCACGGTCGACCGGCAGCGGCTGGATGCCGTCCCTGGCCAGCCGGCGCAGCTCGGCCTCGCCGAGCGAGCCGGCCATGCCCGAGCCGGTGTCCCACAGGCCCCAGCCCAGGGAGAGCGCGGGAAGTCCGGCCGAGCGCCGCCGGGCCGCGAGCGCGTCCAGGAAGGCGTTGGCGGCCGCGTAGTTGCCCTGGCCGGCCGCACCGAGGGTGGCGGCGGCCGAGGAGAACAGCACGAAGGCCTTGAGGTCGAGGCCGGCGGTGAGCTCGTGCAGGTGCCAGGCCGCGTCCACCTTGGGGCGCAGCACCGCGTCCAGCCGCTCGCCGGTCAGTGCGGAGATCAGGCCGTCGTCCAGGACTCCGGCGGCGTGGACCACCGCCGTCAGCGGGTGCTCCGCGGGCACCGAGGCGAGCAGCGCGGCCAGCGCCTCGCGGTCGGCGGCGTCGCAGGCGGTGACGGTGACCTCGGCCTCCAGGCCGGCGAGGTCGTCCGGCCCGTGGCCGCTGCGGCTGGTGAGCAGCAGGTGCCTGACGCCGTGACGGGTGACCAGGTGCCGGGCGAGCAGGCGGCCGAGGCTGCCGGTGCCTCCCGTGATGAGGACGGTGCCCTCCGGGTCGAGCTCGGGGAAGGAGCCGGGCGCCTGGGCCTCGGCCAGCCTGGGCACGTACGCCTGACCGGCCCGCAGGGCCAGTTCGGGTTCACCGGTGGCCACCGCCCCGGCCAGGGCGGCCGCGGAGGCGGGGTCGTCGTCGAGGTCGACCAGCACCAGCCGGCCGGGGTGCTCGACGGCGGCCGCCCGTACCAGGCCCCAGATCCCGGCCTGTGCGAGGTCCGGTGTGCCGTCGACGGCGACCGCTCCCCTGGTGACGACCACCAGCGGCGCGGCGGAGTCCTCGGCGAGGCGTTCCTGGAGGACGGCGAGGGCGCGGTGCGCGGTCTCCCGAGCGGCGCTCGGGGTGTCAGCGCGGTCGGCGCTCGGGGTGTCAGCGCGAGCGGCGCTCGGGGTGTCCGCGCCGCCCTCGGCGGCGAAGGTCACCGTGTCGACCTCGCCGGGAGCGGCCGGCGGCACCGGCACCGGCACCCACTCCAGTTCGAAGAGGTCCCCGGTGCCCGAGGCGGCCGCGGCCGCGCCCAGCTGCTCGGCGGACACCTGCCGGATCCGCAGCGAGGAGACCACCGCGACCGGTGCGCCGGTGCCGTCGAAGAGCTGCAGGCCCATCCGCTCGGTGCCGTGCGGGGTGAGCCGCAGCCGCAGGGCCGAGGCGCCCGCCGCGTAGAGGGTGACGCCTTCCCAGGCGAACGGCAGGGTCATCACCGTCGGGTCCTGGCCGTCGAGCAGGTCGATCGCGTGCAGTGCGGAGTCCAGCAGCGCCGGGTGCAGCCCGAACCCGGCCGTCGACGCCTCCTCGGGCAGGGCGAGCTCGGCGTAGACCTCGTCGCCGAGCCGCCAGGCGGTGCGCAGGCAGCGGAACAACGGGCCGTAGCCGTAGCCCTGTTCGGCGAGGTGGTCGTAGGTGCCGCCGAGGTCGACGGGTACGGCGCCGGCCGGCGGCCAGCTGTCGAGGGCGGCGGGTTCCGGCGCGCCGGCCGGGGCGAGTACGCCGGTCGCGTGCTTGGTCCACGCGGCGTCGGCGCCCTCGGTCCGGGCGTGCACGGTGACCGGCCGGCGGCCCGAGTCGTCCTTGGCACCGGTGACCACCTGGAGCTGGAGGGCGCCGTGCTCCGGGAGCACCAGCGGCCGTTCGATGGCCAGTTCCTCGACCAGGGCACCGCCCACCCGGTCGCCGGCCTGGACCGCCAGCTCCACGAACGCGCTGCCCGGCAGCAGCACCACACCGGCCACGGCGTGGTCGGCCAGCCAGGGGTGGGTGCTCAGCGAGAGCCGGCCGGTCAGCGCGACGGTGTCGCTCTCCACCAGCCTCAGCTCGGCTCCGAGCAGCGGGTGTTCGACGGCCGACTGGCCGAGGCCGGTGGCGTCGGCCGGACCCGATGGCCCGTCGTCCAGCCAGAACCGGCTGCGCTGGAAGGCGTACGTCGGCAGGTCGATCCGGCGCACCGCGCTCCGGGCGTAGACCCGGTCCCAGTCGACGGGGACTCCGCGTACCTGGAGTTCGGCCAACGCGGTCGCCAGGGCGACGTCCTCGTCCCGGTCCCGGCGCAGTACGGGGAGCAGGGCGGAGCGCTCGGGGTCGGCCAGGCAGTGGGTGCCCATGGTGGAGAGGACGGCGTCGGGCCCGAGTTCCAGGAAGGTCCTCACCCCCTCGGCTTCCAGGGTGCGGATGCCGTCGTTGAAGCGGACGGCCTCGCGGACGTGCCGCACCCAGTACTCGGGCGAGGTGAGCTCCTCGGTGGTGGCCCGGGCACCGGTCAGGTTGGAGACGACGGGCACGGCCGGCGGGGCGA
This sequence comes from Kitasatospora sp. HPM-01-4, assembly GCF_051374625.1. Classification (NCBI taxonomy): domain Bacteria; kingdom Bacillati; phylum Actinomycetota; class Actinomycetes; order Kitasatosporales; family Streptomycetaceae; genus Kitasatospora; species Kitasatospora sp. HPM-01-4. Next base: position 2,142,214 of record NZ_JBPQGP010000005.1, read on the forward strand.
ACCGCAGGCTCCGCGCGACCTCGGCGAACTCCGCCAGCATCGGCTCCATCAGCGGCGAGTGGAAGGCGTGGCTGACCCGCAGGCGCTTGGTCCTGCGGTGGGTGAAGGCGGCCTCGATCCCGGCGACCGCGTCCGCGGCGCCGGAGACCACCACGGCGTTCGGTCCGTTGACGGCGGCGATGCTCACCGCGTCCCCGAGGTGGGGCAGCAGTTCCTCCTCGGCGGCGTCCACGGCCAGCATCGCGCCGCCGGCGGGCAGCGCCTGCATCAGGCGTCCCCGGGCCGCGACCAGCCGGGCCGCGTCGGCGAGGCCGAGTACGCCCGCGACGTGTGCGGCGGTCAGCTCGCCGATGGAGTGGCCGGCCAGGAAGTCCGGCCGCACGCCCCAGGACTCCAGCAGCCGGAACAGGGCGACCTCGACCGCGAACAGGGCGCTCTGGGTGTACATCGTCTGGTCGAGCAGCTCGGAGTCCGGGTCCAGGATCACCTCCCGGAGGCCGTCCTCGAAGTGGCCGCAGACCTCGTCCAGCGCGCTCCGGAACACGGGGTGTTGCTGGTACAACTCCCGTCCCATGCCTGGCCGTTGGGCACCCTGTCCGGTGAACAGGAAGGCGAGCTTCCCGGTGACCGGCCGACCGCGCACCACGCCCGCCGCCTGCTCGCCGGCCGCCAGCGCGGCCAGTGCGGCGGCGAGCTCCCCGCCGTCCCGGGCGATCACGCCGGCCCGGTGGCCGAAGGCGGCCCGGCCGGTGGCCAGGGAGTAGGCGAGGTCGGCCACCGGCGCGTCTGCCAGCGATTCCAGCTTCCGTGCCTGCGCCATCAGCGCTTCCGGGCTGGTCGCGGAGAGCAGCACGGGCAGCAGCGGTGCCTCGCTGCCGGCGGGCCGCTGCTCGGCGGCGGGGGCCTGCTCGATGATGGTGTGCGCGTTGGTGCCGCTGATCCCGAAGGAGGAGATCCCGGCCCGGCGCGGCCGGTCGCTCTCCGGCCAGTCCCGGGCCTCGGTGAGCAGCTCGACCGCGCCCGCCGTCCAGTCCACCTTGGTCGAGGGCTGGTCCACGTGCAGGGTCTTGGGCAGCACGCCGTGGCGCATCGCCTGCACCATCTTGATCACACCCGCGACACCGGCGGCCGCCTGGGTGTGACCGATGTTCGACTTGATCGAGCCCAGCCACAACGGCCGTTCCGCGTCCCGGTCCTGGCCGTAGGTGGCCAGCAGGGCCTGCGCCTCGATCGGGTCACCCAGGGTGGTACCCGTACCGTGCGCCTCCACCACGTCCACCTCGGACGCCGACAGTCCGGCGCTCGCCAGGGCGTGGCGGATCACCCGCTGCTGCGACGGACCGTTGGGCGCGGTCAGGCCGTTGGAGGCACCGTCCTGGTTGACCGCACTGCCCCGGATCACCGCCAGCACCTCGTGCCCGTTGCGCTCGGCGTCCGAGAGCCGCTCCAGCAGCAGCATCCCGGCGCCCTCGGAGAGCGCGGTGCCGTCCGCGCCGTCGGCGAAGGACTTCGCCCGGCCGTCCGCCGCGAGATTGCGCTGCCTGCTGAAGTCCACGAAGGTGTCGGCGGTGGACATCACCGAGACGCCGCCGGCCAGGGCGAGCGCGCACTCGCCGCCGCGCAGCGCCTGCGCCGCCAGGTGCAGCGCGACCAGGGACGAGGAGCAGGCGGTGTCCACGGAGAGCGTGGGGCCCTCCAGGCCGAGGGTGTAGGCGACCCGGCCGGACGCCACGCTGCCGAGGCTGCCGTTGCCCAGGTAGTCCCGCACGTCCTCGGGCGCGTTGTCGAGCCGGCTGCCGTAGTCGTGGTACATCACCCCGGCGAACACACCGGTCGCGCTCCCCCGCACCGAGTGCGGGTCGATGCCGGCCCGCTCCAGCGCCTCCCAGGAGACCTCCAGCAGCAGCCGCTGCTGCGGGTCCATCGCGAGCGCCTCACGCGGCGAAATCCCGAAGAAGTCCGGCTCGAAGTCGGCGGCGTCGTACAGGAAGCCGCCCTCGCGGGAGTACATCCGCCCGGCCTTGCCCGGCTCCGGGTCGTAGAGCCCGTCGATGTCCCAGCCGCGGTCCGTGGGGAACTCACGGATCCCGTCGCCGCCGTCGGCCAGCAGCTGCCAGAGCTCCTCCGGGGTGCTGACACCGCCGGGGAAGCGGCAGGCCATCGCCACGATCGCGATCGGCTCGTCCGTGGTCCGCGGCGCGGTGGCCGGGAGTTCCGGGGACGGCTCGTCCGCGCCGAACAGCTCGGACCCGAGGTGGCCGACCAGGGCGAGCGGGTCCGGGTAGTCGAAGACCAGGGTGGCCGGCAGCCGCAGTCCGACCGCCTGGCCGAGCCGGTTGCGCAGTTCCACCGCGGTCAGCGAGTCGAAACCCCAGTCGCGGAACGCCCGTCGCGCATCCAGCACCATCTCCGGGTCATGGCCGAGCACGGCGGCGACATGGGTGCGGACCAGTTCGAGGAGCGCCGCCTCGCGCTCGGCCCGGGGCAGGGCGGCCAGCCGGTCCAGCGCCGTCCCCGCTGCGCCGCCCGCCGCAGCGGTACGCCGGACGGCCGGGCGGACCAGGCCCCGCAGCACCGGGGAGACCGTGCCCGCCGAGCGGAGCGCGGGCAGGTCCAGGCCGATCGGCACCAGCAGCGCCCGGTCGGCGGCCAGCGCGAGGTCGAACAGGGCCAGGCCCTCGGCGGTGGCCAGCGGGCGGACGCCGGAGCGCGCCATCCGCGTCACGTCGGCGTCACTCAGATGGGCCGTCATACCGGTGCGCTGCTCCCAGAAGCCCCAGGCCAGGGAGACGGCGGGCAGGCCGAGCGCGCGGCGGTGGTGGGCCAGTCCGTCGAGGAAGGCGTTGGCGGCGGCATACCCGGACTGGCCGGCACCGTCCACGGTGCCCGCCGCCGAGGAGAACAGGACGAACGCCGCGAGGTCCAGCCCGGCGGTGAGTTCGTGCAGATGCCAGGCCGCGTCCACCTTGGGGCGCAGCACCGCGTCCAGCCGCTCCTCGGTGAGCGCGGTGACCAGGCCGTCGTCCAGTGCGCCGGCCAGGTGCACCACGGCGGTCAGCGGGCGGGTGGCGGGGACGCCGGCGAGCAGCCCGGCGAGCTGCTCGCGGTCGGCGGCGTCGCACCTGGCCACGGTGAGGTCCGCGTCCAGGTCGGCGAAGTCGTCGCTCGCGACGCCGCTGCGCCCGGCCAGCAGCAGGTGGCGTACGCCGTGCTCGTTCACCAGGTGCCGGGCGACCAGTGCGCCGAGCACACCGGTGCCGCCGGTGATCAGTACGGTGCCCTCGGGGTCCAGGGTGCGGGCGGTGCCGCCGGGCGCGCTCCTGGCCAGCCGGGGAACGTGCACCTTGCCGTCGCGCAGGGCGAGTTGGGGTTCGCCGCAGGCGGCGGCCGCCGCGAGGGCCGACTCCAGGGGGGTGTCCGCGTCGGCGTCCACCAGGACGAACCGGTCGGGGTTCTCCCCCTGGGCGGCGCGGACCAGGCCCCAGACGGCGGCCGCGGCCAGGTCCCGCACGCCCTCGCCGTCCACCTCGACCGCTCCCCTGGTGAGCACCACCAGGCGGGAGGCGGCGAGGCGGTCGCTGTCCAGCCACTGCCGTACCGCCTCCAGCACCCGGGCGCAGGCGGCCCTGGTGGCTTCGACGGGGTCGCCGTCGAAGGAGAGCGGGAGCACCACGTACTCCGGCACCGACGCCAGCTCGTCCGGGCCGCCGTCGCCGAGCACCGCGTGCTCGACGGGGGATCCGTCCACCGCCAGCACCGGCCAGTCGAGGCGGAACAGGGCGTCGAGGCGGGCGGCGGCCGAGAGCGCGCCGGTGTCGATCGCCCGGGTGGTCAGTGCGTCCACCGAGGCCACCGGGGAGCCGGTGGTGTCGGCGAGCTGGATGGCCAGGGAGTCGGTGCCGGTGATCCGCAGGCGCAGCGCGGTCGCCCCCGCCGCGTACAGCGAGACCCCGCTCCAGGCGAAGGGCAGCCGGGCGTCGCCCTCCTCCTCGCCGATCCCCGCGGCGTGCAGGGCGGCGTCGAACAGCGCCGGGTGCAGCGCGAACTGCTGGGCCTCCACCGGGAGTTCCACCTCGGCGAAGGTCTCCTCACCGCGCCGCCAGGCTGCCCGCAGCCCCTGGAAGGCGGGGCCGTAGTGGTAGCCCTGCCCGGCCAGCCGCTCGTACACGCCCTCCACCGGGACCGGCTGGGCGCCGGCCGGGGGCCAGGCCGCGAGGTCGAAGCCGGCCTCGGCCCTGTCGTCCTCCAGCAGGCCCGAGGCGTGGCGGGTCCAGTCGGCGCCGCTGCCCTCCGGGCGGGAGTGCACGGTGAGCGGGCGGCGGCCCGCTTCGTCCGGCTCGCCGACCAGGAGCTGGAGTTGGACCGCCCCGCGTTCGGGCAGCACCAGCGGGGCTTCCAGGGTCAGTTCCGCCACCCGGCCGCAGCCGAGCTCGTCGCCGGCCTTGACGGCCAGTTCGACGAAGGCGGTGCCGGGCAGCAGCACGGTGCCGTTCACCGCGTGGTCGGCGAGCCAGGGGGTGGTGGCGATGGAGAGCCGGCCGGTGAACAGCAGGCCGCCGCCGTCGGCGACCGTGACCGAGGCGCCGAGCAGCGGGTGCCCGGCGGAGGCCAGACCGGCCGCGGTCACGTCACCGGCCGTCGGGGAGTTGCCGAGCCAGAACCGCTCGCGCTGGAAGGCGTAGGTCGGCAGGTCGGCCTTGCGCACCGGCATGCCGGCGAAGACCGGCTCCCAGTCGACCGGGGCGCCGTGGACGAACGCCTCGCCCAGCGAGGCCAGGAACCGCTCCCGGCCGCCCTCGTCGCGGCGCAGCGAGCCGATCCCGGCCACGTCGGCGCCGAGCGCGTCCGCCGTCTCCTCGATGCTGTGCAGCAGCACCGGGTGCGGGCTGCACTCGACGAAGACGCCGTAGCCGGCGTCCAGCAGCACCCGGGTGGTCGGGCCGAAGAGCACGGTCTGCCGCAGGTTGGTGTACCAGTACTCGGCGTCCAGGCCCGAGGTGTCGAAGAGTCCGCCGGTGACGGTGGAGTAGAACGGCACCTCCGCGGAGCGCGGGGCGATCGTGTCCAGCTCCTTGAGCAGCCGCTCACGGACGGTCTCGACCTGGGCGGAGTGCGAGGCGTAGTCCACCGGCAGCCGCTTGACCCGGACGTCCTGTTCCTTGAGCCGGGCCTGCAGCCGGTCCAGGGCGTCGGCGTCGCCGGAGACCACCACCGAGGCCGCGCCGTTGACGGCGGCCACCGACAGGCGCCCGTCGTACTCGGCGAGGTGCTCGCGGACCTGCTCGGCCGGGAGTGCCACCGACATCATGCCGCCGCGCGCGGAGAGGTCGTCGGCGATGGCCAGGCTGCGCAGGGCGACCACCTTGGCGCCGTCGGCGAGGGAGAGCGCCCCGGCCACGCAGGCGGCCGCGATCTCGCCCTGCGAGTGCCCGATCACCGCGGCCGGACGGATGCCGTGGGAGCGCCACAGTTCGGCCAGCGACACCATGACCGCCCAGAGCGCGGGCTGCACCACGTCCACCCGCTCCAGTGAGGCCAGGCCGCGGATGGTGTCGAGCAGGTCCCAGTCCGTGTACGGGGCCAGCGCCTGGGCGCACTCGGCCATCCGGGCGGCGAACACCGGTGAGGAGTCGAGGAGTTCGGCCGCCATGCCGACCCACTGCGAGCCCTGGCCGGGGAAGACGAAGGCGGTCCTGGACTCGCTCCGCGGCACGCCCTGGACCACCCCCGCGGCGGCCCGTCCCTCCGCCAGGCCGGTCAGGGCGGCGGCCAGCGACGGGCGGTCCGCGCCGACCACCACGGCGCGGTGGTCGAGCGCCGCCCGGGAGCCGGCGAGCGTCCAGGCGAGGTCGGGGAGCGGGGCGGTGTCGAGGTGGTCGAGCAGCCGCCGCGCCTGGGCGGCCAGTCCCCGCTCCCCCTTGCCGGAGAGCACCAGGGGCAGCGCAGCGGCCGGTTCCGGCTCCGCGCCGGGGAGTTCGGGCTCGGGCACGCCCTCCAGGATCACGTGGGCGTTGGTGCCGCTGATGCCGAACGAGGACACCGCGGCCCGCCGGGCGTCACCGGCCACCGGCCAGTCCCTGGCCTCGGTGAGCAGTTCGACCGCGCCCTCGGTCCAGTCCACCTGCGGGGTGACCTCGTCGACGTGGAGCGTCTTCGGCATCCGGCCGTGCCGCATCGCCATCACCATCTTGATCACCCCGGCGACGCCCGCGGCCGCCTGGGTGTGGCCGATGTTCGACTTGATCGAGCCCAGCCGGAGCGGCTCTCCCCCGGCACGGTCCTGCCCGTAGGTGGCGAGCAGCGCCTGGGCCTCGATCGGGTCGCCGAGCGGGGTGCCGGTGCCGTGCGCCTCCACCAGGTGCACCTGGGCGGCGCTGAGGCGGGCGTTGGCCAGCGCCTGGCGGATCACCCGCTGCTGGGAGGGGCCGTTGGGGGCGGTCAGCCCGTTGGAGGCGCCGTCCTGGTTGATCGCACTGCCCCGGACCACGGCCAGCACCCGGTGCCCGTTGCGCTCGGCGTCGCTGAGGCGTTCCAGCAGCAGCATGCCGACGCCCTCGCCCCAGCCGGTGCCGTCCGCCGAGGCGGCGAAGGACTTGCACCGGCCGTCCTGGGCGAGCCCGCGCTGGCGGCTGAAGTCCACGAAGGTGTCCGGGGTGGACATCACGGTGACACCGCCCGCCAGGGCGTACGAGCACTCGCCGCCGCGCAGCGCCTGCACCGCCAGGTGCAGCGCGACCAGCGAGGAGGAGCAGGCGGTGTCCACGGTGACGGCGGGCCCTTCCAGGCCCAGGGTGTAGGAGACCCGGCCGGAGGCGACGGAGCCCAGGTTGCCGTTGCCGAGGTAGCCCTCGACGCCCTCGGGCACCTCGGCCAGCCAGCTGCCGTAGTCGTGGTACATCACCCCGGCGAAGATGCCGGTCCGGCTGCCGCGCAGGGTGTGCGGGTCGATGTTGGCCCGCTCGAACGCCTCCCAGGACACCTCCAGCAGCAGCCGCTGCTGCGGGTCCATCGCGATCGCCTCGCGCGGCGAGATGCCGAAGAAGTCCGCGTCGAACCGCGCCGCGTCGTAGAGGAATCCGCCCTCGCGGACGTGGGTCCTGCCGGGGGCGTCCGGGTCCGGGTCGTACAGCCCCTCCACGTCCCAGCCGCGGTCGGCCGGGAAGTCCCCGACGGCGTCCACCTCCCCCTCCACCAGCCGCCACAGCTCCTCGGGCGAACCGACGCCGCCCGGGTAGCGGCAGCTCATGCCGACGATGGCGATCGGTTCCTGCGCCGCGGCCTCGATCCGCGTGTTCTGCTGCCGCAGTCGTTCGTTCTCCAGCAACGACTCGCGCAGCGCCTCGACTATCTGCTCGACGGGTGTGTCCACGGTCTCTGTCGCTCCCTGATTACTTGGCGTCGCTACGGTCGAGCGCAGTCCGGATGAGATCGGCGATGTCCATGCTCTTGATGGCCGAGGACCGATCAACCGCGGGCTCAGTCGGTGCACTTGGTTCGGAGGGCTGCGGTCCGGCGGGCTCCGGCGCCGACAGCTTCAGCAGGCTGTCGAGCAGACCGGCCTCGCGGATCCGGGCCACCGGGATCGCGGCCAGCAGCTCCTGCAGCCGGGCGTCCCCGCCCTCGCCCTCCTCCGCCCCGGTCTGCCGCGGCAGCAGCCGCTCCAGCAGGTATCCGGCCAGCGCGGCCGGGGTGGCGTAGTCGAAGATCATCGTGGACGGCAGGCGCAGCCCGCTCACCGCGTTCAGCCTGTTGCGCAGTTCCACCGCCGCGAGCGAGTCGAAGCCCAACTCGGTGAAGGCGCGCCGGGGTTGGATGGCGGATGGGCCGTCGTGGCCGAGCACGGCGGCGACCTCGGCGCGGACCGCGTCCAGCACCGCGTGCTCGTGGTCGGCGGCCGGCAGGGCGCTCAGGCGCTGGGCCAGGGTGACCGTCCCGCCCTCGCGGTGCTCGCGGACGTCACGGCGGACCGCGGGCCCGACCAGAGCACGCAGGACGGCGGGGACGCCGTCGCCGCGCTCGCGCAGCGCCGCCAGGTCGAGCCGGGCCGGTACCAGGGTGGCCCGGTCGGTGCGCAGGGCGGCGTCGAACAGGGCCAGCCCCTCGGCCGGGTCCAGTGCGCCGATGCCGGAGCGCTCGATGCGCTCCAGATCGGCCTCGCCGAGCCCGTCGCCCATCCCGCCGGCGCCCGCCCACAGGCCCCAGGCCAGCGAGGTGGCGGGCAGGCCGAGCGCGGCCCGGTGCTCGGCCAGCGCGTCCAGGAACACGTTGGCGGCCGCGTAGTTGCCCTGCCCGGTGGCGTCCAGGGTGCCGGCCGCCGAGGAGAACAGCACGAACCTGCCGATCTCCTGGCCCTTGGTCAGTTCGTGCAGGTGCCAGGCGGCGTCGGCCTTGGACCCGAGGACGGTGTCGAGCCGGTCCGGGGTGAGCGAGCCGATCAGGGCGTCGTCCAGGACCCCGGCGGTGTGCACGATGCTGCGCACCGGGTGGTCGGCCAGCAGCGCGGCCAGCGCCGAGCGGTCGGACACGTCGCAGGCGACCAGCTCGGCGTGGGCGCCGAGGCGGGCCAACTCGGCCTGCAGCTCCCGTGCTTGCGGCGCCTGCGGGCCCCGGCGGCTGACCAGCACCAGGCTGGTGACCGAGTGGCGCTCCACCAGATGTCGGGCGAGCAGCGCCCCGAGGCCGCCGGTGCCGCCGGTGATCAGTACGGTGCCCCAGTCCCGGGCGCCCTCCTCCGCCCCCGGCAGCGGGGCCCTGGCCAGGCGCGGCACCCGGATCGTGCCGTCGCTCAGCACCACCTCGGGCTCGCCCTCCTCCAGGGCGGCGGCCAGCAGCGGCAGCCGGGGCGGCCGGGCACCGAGGTCGGCGAGGACGATCCGGCCCGGGTCCTCGGCCTGGGCCGCGCGGACCAGGCCGCGCACGGCGGCGTCGGCCAGCCCGGCCCTGACCGCCACCACCAGGGTGGCCTTGGCGTACCGGTCGTCGGCCAGCCAGTCCTGGAGGGGGCCGAGCACCGCGCGCAGCGCGGACCGCACCGCCAGGGGCACGTCCTCCTCGGCGGGCGTGGGCACCGGCAGCAGCACCACGTCCGGTACGGCGTCGCCGAGGGCGGCCAGATCCGGGTGGACGGGCAGGCCGAGACCGAGGTCCTCGGTGCCGAGCACCGCGAACCGCCGGTCGCCGAGGCCGGCGGCGGCCGGCTCGGGGCGGGGTGTCAGCTCCACCGTGAACAGCGATTCCTGCCGGGCGGTGAGCTGGTGGGCCGCGACCGGGCGGGTCACGAAGGAGGCGACCGTGGCGAGGGGGGTACCGGCTTGGTCCGCCAGCTCGATGCGCAGGCCTTCGGCGTCCTGGCGGACCAGCCGCACCCGGGCGGCCGAGGCACCGGCGGTGTGCAGTTCGACCCCGTTCCAGGCGAACGGGAGCAGTACCCGGCCGTCCTCGGCCGGCCGTTCCTCGTCGAGCAGCGAGGAGATGTGCAGGGCGGAGTCGAGCAGGGCGGGGTGCAGGCCGAACCGGGCGGCCTCACCCCGCTCGGAAGCCGGGAGGTCCAGCTCGGCGAAGACCTCGTCCCCGCGCCGCCAGGCGGCCCTGACGCCCTGGAAGACCGGGCCGTACTCGTAGCCTTCGCCCCGCATCCGCTCGTACAGGCCGGTGACGTCGACCTCCTGTGCACCGGACGGCGGCCACTGGGTGAGCGGCCCGGGCCGCGCGGCGCCGCGGTCGGTCAGCAGACCGGTCGCGTTGGCGGTCCAGGCGTCCGCGCCCTGGGGCCGGGAGAAGATCTGCACGGATCCGCTCTGCGAGGCGACGACCTGGATCTGTACCGCGCCCGACTCGGGCAGCAGCAGCGGCGCCTGGAGCGTCAGCTCCTCCAGCACCGGCAGGCCGGTCAGGTCGCCGGCCCGGATCGCCAGGTCGACCAGCGCGGTGCCCGGCAGCAGGACCGTGCCCAGGACGGCGTGCTCGGCCAGCACCGGGTGGCTCGCCCGCGAGACGCGTCCGGTGAGCAGCACCTCACCGGAGGCGGCCAGCCGGATCTCGGCGCCCACCAGCGGATGGTCGACCGGGGCCTGGCCGAGCCCGCCCGCGTCGCCCCTGGCGGTCGGCGCGTCCAGCCAGTACCGCCGGTGCTGGAAGGCGTACGTCGGCAGCTCGACCCGCTTGCCGGTGTAACCGCCGTACAGCGCCTGCCAGTCGAGCCCGGCGCCCCGGGTGTGGGCCAGCGCGAGGGCGCCCAGCAGCTCCGGCACCTCGGGCTTGTCCTTGCGGGCGACCGAGGCGAAGACCGCGTCGGCGTCATCGGCGAGGCAGTCGCGGCCCAGTGCGGTGAGCACGGCGTCGGGGCCCAGCTCCAGGAAGGTGGTGGCCCCCTGGGCCGCCAGCGCGGTGATGCCGTCGGCGAAGCGCACCGTCTCCCTCACGTGCCTGACCCAGTACTCCGGGGTGCGGAGCTCCGCCGGGCCGGCCGGCCCGCCGGTCAGGGTGGAGACGATCGGGATGGCCGGCTCGTTGTAGGTCAGCTCGGCCAGCACCGCGCCGAACTCGGCCAGCATGGCGTCCATCCGGGGCGAGTGGAAGGCGTGGGAGACCGTCAGCCGCTTGGAGCGCTCGAAGCGGGCCGCGAGTTCCAGCACCGCCTCGGTGTCGCCGGAGACCACCACGGAGCGGGGGCCGTTGACCGCCGCGATGCCGACCCCGGCGGAGAGCAGCGGGGCCACCTCGGCCTCGGTGGCCCGTACCGCGGCCATCGCGCCGCCCTCGGGCAGCGCCTGCATCAGCCTGCCCCGGGCGGACACCGCCTTGGCCGCGTCCGCCAGCGACCACACTCCGGCGACGTGGGCGGCGGCGAGCTCGCCGATGGAGTGGCCGGCCAGGAGGTCCGGCCGCACCCCCAAGGACTCCAGCAGCCTGAACAGCGCCACCTCGGTCGCGAACAGCGCGGCCTGGGTGTAGGCGGTGCGGCTGAGCAGCTCGGCGTCCTCGCCGAAGACCACCTCGGCCAGCGGCCGCTCCAGTGCCGGGTCCAGTTGGGCGGCGACCAGGTCGAAGTGCTCGGCGAAGACCGGGAAGGTGTCGTACCACTGGCGGCCCATGCCCGGGCGCTGGGAGCCCTGGCCGGAGAACAGGAAGGCGAGGGAGCCCTCGTCGGCCGTGCCGGTGACCAGGCCGGGTGCCTCCCCTCCCGTGCCCAGTGCGGCGAGCGCGGCGTCGAGTTCGCCGCGGTCGGCGGCGAGGACCACGGCACGGTGCCGGTGCGCGCTCCGGGTGGTGGCCAACGAGAGGCCCAGGTCGGCGAGTTCGGGCTCCACCGTGGACCGCAGCCGCTCCGCCTGGGCGGCCAGCGCCTCGGGGCTGCGGGCGGAGAGCGGCAGCATCACCGGTGTGGGCGGGGTGCCGGTGGCCGGGGCCGGTTCGGCCTGCGGGACCTCCTCCAGGATGACGTGGGCGTTGGTGCCGCTGATCCCGAAGGAGGAGATCCCGGCCCGGCGCGGGGCGCCGTCGGTCTCCCACGGCCGGGACTCGGTGAGCAGCTCGACCGCGCCCGCCGTCCAGTCCACCTGGTCGGAGGGCTGGTCCACGTGCAGGGTCTTGGGCAGCACGCCGTGGCGCATCGCCTGCACCATCTTGATCACACCCGCCACACCGGCCGCCGCCTGGGTGTGACCGATGTTCGACTTGATCGACCCCAGCCACAACGGCCGCTCTACGTCACGGCCCTGACCGTAGGTGGCCAGCAGCGCCTGCGCCTCGATCGGGTCACCAAGCGTCGTGCCGGTGCCGTGCGCCTCCACCACGTCCACCTCGGACGCGGACAGTCCGGCACTGGCCAGGGCCTGGCGGATCACCCGCTGCTGCGACGGACCGTTGGGCGCGGTCAGGCCGTTGGACGCACCGTCCTGGTTGACCGCCGAGCCCCGGACCACGGCCAGCACCTCGTGCCCGTTGCGCCGCGCGTCCGAGAGCCGCTCCAGCACCAGCATGCCGACGCCCTCGCCCCAGCCGGTGCCGTCCGCCGCCGCGGCGAAGGACTTGCAGCGGCCGTCGGCGGCCTGGCCCCGCTGGCGGCTGAAGTCGATGAAGGTGTCGGGGGTGGACATCACGGTGACACCGCCGGCCAGCGCCAGCGAGCACTCTCCGCCGCGCAGCGCCTGCGCCGCCAGGTGCAGGGTGACCAGCGAGGAGGAGCAGGCGGTGTCCACGGTGACCGCCGGTCCTTCGAGTCCCAGCGCGTAGGCGACGCGTCCGGAGACCACGCTGCCGAGGTTCCCGTTGCCGAGGTAGGCGGCGACGTCCTCGGGCGCGTCGGTGAGCCAGCTGCCGTAGTCGTGGTACATCACCCCGGCGAACACACCGGTCGCGCTCCCCCGCAGCACCGCGGGGTCGATGCCGGCCCGCTCGAAGGCCTCCCAGGAGACCTCCAGCAGCAGCCGCTGCTGCGGGTCCATCGCGACCGCCTCGCGCGGCGAGATCCCGAAGAAGTCGGCGTCGAACTCCGCCGCCCGGTACAGGAATCCACCCTCACGGGAGTACGTCTTCCCGGGCCTGCCCGGCTCGGGGTCGTAGATCGCCTCGGTGTCCCAGCCGCGGTCGGCCGGGAACTCGGCGATGCCGTCCACGCCGTCGGCGACCAGCCGCCACAGCTCCTCGGGCGATCCCACCCCGCCGGGGTAGCGGCAGCTCATGCCGACGATCACGATCGGGTCGTCCGTACCGGCGGGCGCCACCGCCGGTACGGACGAGTGCTCCGGCTCGGCGCCGAACAGGGTGTCGCGGATGTAGTCGGCCAGTGCCTTCGGCGACGGGTAGTCGAAGACCAGGGTGGCCGGCAGCCGCAGCCCGGTGGCGGAGTTCAGCCGGTTGCGCAGTTCCACCGCCGCGAGCGAGTCGAAGCCGATCTCGGTGAAGGCCCGGGTCGGGCTGATCGCGGCCGCGCCCTCGTGCCGCAGGACGGTCGCCACCTCGGCGCGGACCAGCTCCAGCAGCGCGCGGTCCCGCTCGGCGGCGGGCAGTGCGGTCAGCGCGTTGCCCGCCGCCGGGTCGCCCGAGGCGGCGAGGGCCCGGCGGGTGACGGGCCGGACCAGGCCGCGCAGCAGCGCGGGGATCCCGTCCGCGCGGCGGCGCACGGCGGCGGTGTCCACCTCGACCGGGACCACCCTGGGCTCACCGGTGCGCACGGCGGTGTCGAACAGGCGCAGCGACCGCTCCGCGTCCAGCCCGGGCAGGCCGTAGCCGGCGATCCTGGCCAGCGTCGCCTCGTCGAGCGCGGCGCCCATGCCGGCCTCGCCGGTCCACAGGCCCCAGGAGAGCGCGGTGGCGGGCAGGCCCAGGGACGCCCGGTGCCCGGCCAGCGCGTCCAGGAAGGCGTTGGCCGCCGCGTAGTTGCCCTGGCCGGCGCCGTCGAGCACGGCGGCGAGCGAGGAGAACAGCACGAACGCCCTCAGCTCGCGGCCGGCGGTGAGTTCGTGCAGGTGCCAGGCGCCGTCGACCTTGGCCCGGAACACCTCGTCGAGCAGCTCTTCGGTGAGCGAGCCGATGACCCCGTCGCGGACCGTGCCGGCGGCGTGGATCACCGAGTCGACCGGGTGTGCGGCCAGCAGCGCGGCGACCGATGCGCGGTCGCTCACGTCGCAGGCCACCACGGACACCTCGGCACCCGCCCCGGCCAGCTCGGCCTGGAGTCCGGGGGCCGAGCCCCGGCGGCCGGCCAGGACCAGCCGGCGGACGCCGTGCTCACTGACCAGGTGCCGGGCCAGCAGTCCGCCCAGCCCGCCGGTGCCGCCGGTGATCAGTACCGTCCCCCAGTCCGGCGCCGCGTTCGGCGCGGACGGCAGAACGGCCAGCCGCGGGGCGCTGAACTCGCCGCCCAGCAGCGACAGTTCGGGCTCGCCGGTGGCGAGCGCGGCGCTCAGCTCGGCCTCGGACGGCATGCCCTCGTGCTCCAGCAGGACGAAGCGTCCGGGGTTCTCCGCCTGCGCCGAGCGCACCAGGCCGCGGACCGGCGCCTGGGCGAGCGCGGGCGAGGTGACCACCACCAGACGGGAGTCGGCGAGGCGCTCGTCGGCCAGCCAGGACTGGAGCACCCGCAGTACCCGGCCGGTGGCGGCCCGGGCCTCGAGCGGCAGCCCGTCCTCACCCGAGGTGGCGCGCAGCACGGCCACCCCGGGCACCGGACCGGCCGGCACGGCGGGCCCGTCGCCGTCCAGCACCGTGATCCGCGGCCGCTCCGTCACGGTGGGCACCGCCAGTGCCGACGGCCGTACCGTGTACAGGACTTCGGCGTCCGGCACCGGGCGGGAGACCATGCCCCGTACGGTGGCCAGCGGGGCGCCGGTGGTGTCGGCGAAGCGGAGCGAGAGGGTGTCCCGGCCCGGGTGGCCGATCCGCACCCGTACCGAGGAGGCGCCCGCGGCGTGCAGCGACACACCGGTCCAGGCGAACGGGACCAGCACCTCGCCGCGGGGCTCCGCGCCGAGGTCGGCGGCGTGCAGGGCGGCGTCCAGCAGGGCCGGGTGCAGCCCGAACCCGGCTGCCTGAGAGGCGAGTTCGGCGGGCAGCGCGACCTCGGCAAACACCTCCTCGCCGTGCCGCCAGGCCGCGCGCAGCCCCTGGAAGGCCGGACCGTAGCCGTAGCCCTGGGCGGCCAGGGTGTCGTAGACGCCGCTGAGGTCGATCGGCTCGGCACCCTCGGGCGGCCAGTCGTCCAGGCGCTCGGGCAGCGGCTCGGCGTCGGGCACCAGCACGCCCGAGGCGTGCCGGGTCCACGGCCCGGCGTCCGCGCCGTCCGGCCTGGAGTGGATGGTCAGCGGCCGGCTGCCGGACTCGTCCGGCTCGCCCACCGCCACCTGGACGTCCACCCCGCCGTCCGCCGGCAGGACCAGCGGGGCGCCCAGGGTGAGCTCCTCGATGGCGCCGGCGCCCACGTGGTCGCCGGCCCGGGTGGCCAGCTCCACGAAGGCGGTGCCGGGGAACAGCACCCGCCCCGAGATGACGTGGTCGGCCAGCCAGGGGTGGGTGCGCAGCGAGAGGCGTCCGGTGAGCACCACGCCGTCGGCGCCGACCGCCACCACCGCGCTCAGCAGCGGGTGTCCGGCCGGGAGCTGGCCGAGGTCCGAGACGTCCGGGCGGGCCGATCCCGGCTCCAGCCAGAACCGCCTGCGCTGGAACGGGTAGGCCGGCAGGTCGATCCGGTGCCCGCCGCGACCGGTGTGGAACCGGGCCCAGTCCACCGGGACCCCGGCCGAGTAGGCGGCCGCCAGCGCGGAGAGGGCCTGCGGCGCCTCGGGGTGGTCCCGGCGCAGCAGCGGGGCGAAGACCGCCTCGTCCCCGTCCAGGCACTCCTGGCCCATCGCGCACAGCACGCCGTCCGGACCGACCTCCAGGAAGGTGCGGACCCCGGCGTCCGCCAGCCACCTCACACAGTCGCTGAAGCGCACCCGCGCGGCGACGTGCTCGACCCAGTACTCGGGCGTCGCCAGCCGGTCGGCGCACAGCTCGCCGGTGACCGTGGAGACGATCGGGATCTTGGGGGCGGCGTAGGTCAGCACCCGGGCGATCCGGGCGAACTCCGCGAGCATCGGTGCCATCAGCGGCGAGTGGAAGGCGTGCGAGACCTTCAGCCGCTTGGTCCGGTGGCCCCGGTCGGCCAGCGTCCGGGCGATGCGCAGTACCTCGTCCTCGGCTCCGGAGAGCACCAGGGAGGACGGCCCGTTGACCGCCGCGATGCCGACCGAGGCCGACAGCAGCGGGGTGACCTCGGCTTCGCTCGCCTGTACCGCGACCATCGCGCCGGCCTCGGGCAGCGCCTGCATCAGCCGGCCGCGCGCGGCCACCAGGATGGCGGCGTCCTCCAGCGTGAGCACTCCCGCCACGTGTGCGGCGGCCAGCTCGCCGATCGAGTGCCCGGCGAGGTAGTCGGGGCGCAGGCCGAAGCTCTCGGCGAGCCGGAACAGCGCGACCTCGATCGCGAACAGGGCCGGCTGCGCGTACTCGGTCCGGTGCAGCAGCTCGGCCTCGGGCGAGCCCTCGGCCGCGAACAGCACCTCGCTCAGCGGGAGTTCGAGCTGCAGGTCCAGGTAGCCGCAGACCTCCTCCAGGGCGACGGCGAACGCCGGGAAGGCGGCGCTCAGTTGGCGTCCCATCGCGAGCCGCTGGCTGCCCTGGCCGGTGAACAGGAAGGCGAGCTTGCCGGCGCCCGCCACGGCGGTGGGGGTCTCGCCGGAGGCGATCGCGGCCAGCGCCCCGCGCAGCTGTTCGCGGCCGTCGGCGACGACCACGGCGCGGTTGGGCAGGGCGGCCCGGGTGGTGGCCAGGGAGTGGGCCAGGTCGGCGAGGTGGACCTCCTCGCGCTCCAGCAGCGGGAGCAGGTCCGCCGCCCGCTCGCGCAGTGCCCGTTCACCGCGCGCGGACAGCACGTACGGCAGCGTGCCGGGGTCCTCGGGCGCCTGTGGCCGCCCGGGCTGCGGGACGTGCTCCAGGACGATGTGCGCGTTGGTGCCGCTGACGCCGAAGGAGGAGACGCCGGCCCGGCGCGGATGCCCGGTCTCGGGCCACGGCCGGCCCTCGGTGAGCAGTTCGACCGCTCCGGCCGACCAGTCGACGTGCGGGCTGGGCGCGTCGATGTGCAGGGTCTTCGGCAGGAAGCCGTTGTGCATGCTCAGGAGCATCTTGATCACACCGGCCACACCGGCGGCGCCCTGGGTGTGGCCCAGGTTCGACTTGGCCGAGCCGAGCAGCAGCGGTGCGCCCTCGGGGCGGCCCTGGCCGTAGGTGGCGATCAGCGCGTTGGCCTCGATCGGGTCGCCGAGCGTGGTGCCGGTGCCGTGCGCGTCGACCGCGTCCACCTCGGCGAAGGTCAGGCCGGCGTTGGCCAGCGCCTGGCGGATCAGCCGCTGCTGCGAGGTGCCGCTCGGCGCGGTGAGCCCGTTGCTGGCGCCGTCCTGGTTGATCGCGCTGCCCCGGACCACGGCCAGCACCCGGTGGTTGTTGCGCTCGGCGTCAGAGAGCCGCTCCAGCACCAGCACGCCGGCGCCCTCGGCGAAGCCCGTACCGTCCGCCGCGGCGGCGAAGGCCTTGCAGCGGCCGTCGGGGGCCAGTCCCCGCTGGCGGCTGAACGCGGTGAACACGCCCGGGCCGCCCATCACGGCGACCCCGCCGGCCAGCGCCATCGAGGACTCGCCCTGGCGCAGCGACTGGCAGGCCAGGTGGATCGCGACCAGGGAGGCCGAGCAGGCGGTGTCCACGGTGACCGCGGGGCCGAGGGCGCCGAGCACATAGGCGACCCGGCCGGAGATGACGCTGGGCGCGTTTCCGGTCAGCAGGTAGGCGTCCAGGCCGTCGGGGGCCTGGTGCAGGCGGGGCCCGTACTCCTGGACCTCCGCGCCGAAGAACATCCCGGCCTCGGTGCCGCGCAGGGCCAGCGGGTCGATGCCGGCGTGCTCCAGCGCCTGCCAGGCGGTCTCCAGGACCACCCGCTGCTGCGGGTCCATCCCCAGTGCCTCGCGCGGGCTGATGCCGAAGAAGTCGGCGTCGAACTCCGTTGCGGTGTCCAGGAATCCGCCGCTGCGGACGTAGGAGCTGCCGGGCCTGTCCGGGTCCTCGTCGAACATCCCGGCCAGGTCCCAGCCGCGGTCCTCGGGGAAGGCGGACAGCACCTCGCCGCCGTCCAGCAGCAGTTGCCAGAGGTCGTCCGGGCCGTTCACCCCGCCCGCGAAGCGGCAGCCGATGCCCACGATCGCGATCGGCTCGTCGGCCGCGTCGGCCCTGGCGGCCGGGGCAGGTTCGGGCTCGGCGGTGCCGAGCGCCCCGGCGAGCAGCCGCTCGACCAGTGCGGCCGGGGTCGGGCAGTCGTAGACCACGGTGACCGGGAGGTCGAGGCCGGTCGCGGCGGCGAGGCGGCCCTGCAGGTCGACCGAGGCCAGTGAGTCGAAGCCCAGCTCGGTGAAGGGGAGCGTGGTGTCCAGGGTCCCGGCCGCGTCGGGGCGCGCGGCCTTCAGCGCGGCCACGGCGGTGGTGTGTACGAGGTCGAGGACCAACCGCCGGTGCTCCGAGGGCGCGGCGGCGGCCAGCAGCCGGGTCAGTGCTGAATCGGGACTGGGCTCATTCATCCGCGCTTCTCCAGGTTCGGCCGAGACCGTCGGGCAACGTACGGTCGGGCAGTTGACGGCAGCGCCCCGAAGGCCCGGGCGGCGGCCCGGGTTCGAGGCAGTGCCCCGGCCGGGCGGCGGCCTCGGGGCAGGGGGGAACCGCGCGAGGGGCTGGTCACGAGGGTGCGGAGTCGCTCCCCCGGTCTCCCCCGCGCGGGGCCGGTACGGGTTCGGTGGGGGCCGTTAGGGAGGCGCGGGGCTGACCGCACCGCTCTGCGCAGCGCCGGAGGCTCTCCCGGTGTCCGCCGAAGCGCCGTCCGCGTCCTCGGACAGAGCGCGGCCCGGTGTGCCTTCGATCGCCGCGGAGTCGAACTTCCGGCGGATGTACGACAGCGACTCCAGCAGTTCGCCGGAGGTGACCGTGTGGGACTCCCCGGCCTGGACCACTCCGGTCAGCGGCAGCCGGCCGATGTCCGCCCAGCGCAGCCGGCCCTCCCCGTCCAGGTAGCTGCGGGTGCGCCCCTGGTTGTCCGGGTGCAGGCAGTACGGGATGTCCAGGTATCCGCGCTGGAAGGCCAGCAGCATCGCCTGCCCGACGTCCGGGTCCAGGTTCAGCACCGCGGAGACCAGCGCCGCGGCCTCGGCGTAGGTCTGCGTCTCGCCGCCGTCGTCGGCGACCCGCCGGGTACGGGCCGCGGTCGCCGCCGCGTGCTCCAGCGCGCCGACGTTCTCCTCCACCGTCGGGATCCGCACGGACTCCGCGACGGTCTTCACGATCAGCCGCTCGGAGCCGGTCGCGGCGGCCAGCTCGGCCGCCCGTCCGAGCAGTCCCAACGCGCCCTCGGGCGACGTCGGGTAGACGCCCATGTAGGCGTAGATGACGACGTGCCAGTCCGTGTCGGGCAGCAGCTCCGCGCACAGCCGGCGCAGCGCGAACACGGCCTCCACGTCCTGCTGCGGGTGCGTCTGCTGGGCGTAGCTGGCCGAGATGGAACGCAGTCCGTGCTGGTGGAAGAAGAGCGCCTCGAGTGCGCTGATCGCCACCAGCTGGCTGGGCGGGCAGAGCTGGCCGAGCATGCAGCCGCCGAAGGTCTCCAGGTGCGGCTCCCGGCCCAGGTCGCGCAGCCGGGCGAACAGCTCGCAGGAGCGCGACCAGTTGTCCACCGACTGGTGCAGCGGGATCCGCCCGTACGGCAGGCAGTAGGAGACCGGGCCGCCCTCCGAGGCGTCCAGGCCGACCGTCATCAGCGCCCGGAAGATGTCCAGCGGGGCGGCCGACCCGTGCCGGACCTGGACCGGGAAGTCCGGGCCGTGGATGCCGTCCAGCACCTGCCTGGTGGTGGCCACGTCGTGGCTGACGATCGGGTAGCCGTTGAGCGACACGCCTTCCAGCAGGGCGAGTTCGGCCGACTCCAGGTCGCCCACCCGGGTGTAGCTGTCCAGGGTGATGGTGCCGACCGTCCGCCCGGCGGCGGCCCTGGTGGCGGCCAGGCCGGCCCGCATCCGGGCCGGCTCGCTCATGCCCATCCGGGGCTGCACCACGAGTTCGCCCGCCTGGTGCGCCCGGCGCACGAACGCGCCGAACCCGGTGCCGCTCACGCCAGGACCCGCTGCGGGAGCGAGTCGAGCAGCCGCTGGAAGGACGCGATCCCCTCCGCTCCGTCGTCGAAGACCGCGTCGTAGCCGGCGGCGATCAGCTCGGCCAGCTGCTCGGCGCTCTGCGCGCCCGAGATCCCGAGCTTGCCGCCGATCACCGCGGGAGTCGCCGTCAGCTCGGGGCGCTCGCGCAGCTTGCTGATCATCCGGATGCCGTCCTGGAAGCCGTGTCCGTTGACGCTGCTGACCACCAGCAGGGCCGGCCGGTGGGCCAGGCTCTCGGCGATCAGCAGGTCGGCGGGCACGCACGGACCGAGGTTGACCACGTCGAACCCCATTTCCTCCAGCAGCAGTTGCAGGAAGACCAGGTTCCAGGTGTGCGAGTCGGAGGTGCCCCCGGCGACGATGACGGTCGCGCCCCGCCTGGCGACGGCGGGCCTCTCCTGCTGTGCGGGCAGCGTCATCACAGCTCCTGGGCCGGCTCGTAGTCGCGGACGTGCCGGATCCGGGAGACCGAGACCAGCTCCTCGCCCCGGACCACGATCTCGGTCGGCGCCGGCCGGCCGAGGAACATCAGCAGGCTGGCGGTCGGGCCGTAGGCACCGGCGTTGGGGATGGCGATGGTGTCGCCTGGTGCCAGCGCGGGCAGTTCGACGTCGCGGCCGAGCACGTCGCCGGGGGTGCAGAGCGGGCCGACCAGGCTGGCGATCTGCTCGTACGGGGCGCCCTCGTCGTACGGGCGCACCGAGACCGGGAGGATCCGGCCCAGGCCCGACATGCCGCCGAAGGTGTTGATACCGCCGTCCAGGATCACGAAGCGGCGGCCCCGGCTCTCCTTGAGGTTGACCACGCCGACCAGCAGCGTGCCGCTGTCGCCGGCCAGGTAGCGCCCCGACTCGCAGGCGATCCGCACCTCTCCGCCGCGCCAGCCGGGGAAGTGCTCGTCCAGCGAGTCCTCCAGCGCGGCGCGCAGCGCACCGTAGCGGGGCCGGTTCCCGGTGACCGCGTACGGCGCCGCGAAGCCACCGCCGATGTCGACGAAGCGGAACGGCACGTCGAGCTCGGCCTGCAGCCGGGCGGCCACCTCGATGGTGTGCCGGAACTCGCCGATCAGGCTGTCCTCGTCCTTGGCGTTGCTGAGCGGGAAGAAGTGCGCGCCCGCCACCTCGGTCCCGGGCACGTCCAGCAGCCGGTCCCGCAGCTCGGGCAGCGTCTCGCTGTCGAAGCCGAACTGGGAGGGCAGGCCGGTCATCCGGATGCTGGAGGTCGCGCTGGCACTGGCGCTGTTGACCCGCAGCAGGCAGTCGGCGACCACACCCAGCCGGGAGGCGACCGCGCCGATGTTGCGCAGGTCGCCGAGCGACTCGACCGAGAACAGCCGGACCCCGGCGGTCAGCGCCTCGGTCAGCTCCCCCTCGGTCTTGCCGGGGCCGGTGTAGAGGATGTCGGTGGCGGGGAAGCCCGCGCCCAGCACGGCCGCGAGCTCACCGGTCGAGCTGATCTCCGCCCGGCAGCGTCGGCCCTCACCGCCGCGCAGCTCGCGCAGCAGCTCGGGGTGCGGGTTGGCCTTGGCCGCGTAGAACAGCTCGACCTGCTCGGGCAGCGCGGCGAGCAGGTCCCGCCGGGCCGCCGCGACGCGGTCGAGGTCGTAGACGTAGGACGGGGTGCCGAAGCGCTTGGCAAGCTCGGCGTAGCCGGTCACGGGGTGGTCCCTTCGAAGAGTGTGGCGAGCTTCCTGCGGTCGTGCTTGCCGTGCAGGGTGAGCGGCAGCTCGTCGACGGTCTGGCACAGGCCCGGCACCTTGGCCGGCTCCAGCCGCAGCGACAGCTCGCGCAGCACGGTGTGCGGCGGCAGGTCGCCCACCACGCACACCGCGAGGTCCCGGTCCTCGGACGGCGGCAGTACGGCGGCGGCCTGGACACCGGGGATGTCCATCGCGGCCGCCTCGATCTCGATCGTGCTCATCCGCACGCCCTTGCGCTTGAACATGTCGTCCCGGCGGCCCTCGTAGTAGAGGAAGCCGTCCTCGTCCATGCTGCCGAAGTCGCCGGTGTGCAGGCGCCGTTGCCCGCTCACCGGGTCCGTCCGGAAGGCCTTGGCGGTGAGCTCGGGCGCCCGCCAGTAGCCGGGCATCACATGCGGGCCCTCGACCACGATCTCGCCGGTCTCACCGATGGGCAGCTCCATGCCCGCCTCGTCGAGGATGAGCACCCTGGTGCCCGGCAGCGGACGGCCGACCGAGGTGGGCTTGCTGTCCTCGAACTCCGGTGGCAGCACGGAAATGCGCTTGCACTCGGTCTGGCCGAACTGGCGGATCACCTCGGCGCCGGGGAACGCCGTGCGCAGCGCGTCCACCGTGGTCTTGGGCAGGGCGGCACCGGTGTTGGTGAACATCCGGACCTTCGAGCTCTCGGGGGCCGGGTCGCGCTCGGCCAGGGCGCAGATCATCGCGGCCAGCGACGGCACGATCGGCACCACGGTCGCCCCGGACTCGCGGATCCGCTTCAGCAGCACCAGGTCCGAGTCGCCGTCGGCCAGCACCAGTTCGCTGCGGCCTAGCGCGGCCAGCAGGATCTTGTAGAGCCCGTAGTCCCAGGAGATCGGGAACCGGCAGAACACCACGTCGTCGGGGCGGTAGCCGAGTTCCCGGTTGATCGCCTCGGAGGCGAAGACCATCTGGCGGTGCGGGCAGATCACGCCCTTGGGCGCGGCGGTGCTGCCCGAGGTGTAGACCAGGACGGCCACGTCGTCGGGGTCGACCTCGGCCGTCGAGGCGCGCGCGGCCGCGTTGCGCAGTGCGCTCACCTCGGGCCAGAGCTCGCCGAAGCCCAGCACCGGGACCGGCGAGATCCCGCCGATCCCGGCCGCCGCGGCGTCGGTGGCGATCACCAGCCGGGGTTCGGCGTTGGCGAGCACCGAGCGCAGGTGGTACTCCTTCATGCCCGGGTTCAGCGGCACGAGGACCGCGCCGCGCCGGGCCGTGCCGTAGAACAGCGCCACCAGCTCGCGGGTGCTCGGCAGTTGCACCAGCACCCGGTCGCCCAGGCCCACCCCGCAGGACTCCAGCCAGGCGTCGACGGCGTGGCTGTACTCGCTCAGCTCCGAGTACGTCCAGCGCCCGGCCCGGTCGCCGACCGCGACGGCGCCGGGTGCGGCCTCGGCCGTCGCCTCGTCCAGCACCTGGTGCACCAGCGCGGCGGTCCTGGCCTCCGGTATCGGGTTACCAATCACGGCGTCCCACGGTCCTTTTCATCGTCGGGCTCTCGATCGGATGGGGTCGAAGGGCGTGCCGAAGGCGACGGGCCGCCGGCCACCGATGACCCGGCGGGAGCGGAGGGCGTCGGCGTCGGCGTCGGATCGGCGTGCCCCGGGGCGAGCCGGTGACTCTCCGGCGTCGCGGCCCGGAGTGCGAGCTGCTTGCGGTCGATCTTCCGGTTCGGGTTCAGCGGGAACTCGTCGAGACGGACGTAGCGCTTGGGGACGATCGCGACCGGCAGCGACTTCCTCGCCTCGGCGGCCAGCCGGGCCGGTGGGACGGCCTCGCCGGTGTAGTACACCACCAGCTCCACCGACCCGCCCGCCGGGACCGCCACGGTGACCGCGTCCTGCACCCCGGGGCAGGTGCGCACCGCGGCGTCCACCTCGGCCAGTTCGACCCGCACCCCGAGCACCTGGACCTGCGCGTCGTTGCGGCCCAGGTAGTGCAGTTCACCGCCGTCCGCCCGGCGGACCCGGTCCCCGGTGCGGTAGAAGCGCCGGCCGTCCCGGTCGAAGAACCGGCCCACGTCGTCACCCGGATCCAGGTACCCGGCGGTCAACTGGGGCCCGGCGATGCACAGTTCGCCTTCGGCCGGGCTGTCCTGCCCGCCGGCGCCGACCAGCAGGACGTCGTGCCCGCCGTGCACCGAGCCGATCGGCACCATGCCGTTGAGCCCGTCCTCGCCCGCCCAGCGGTGGGCGGCGACGGTGATCGTCAGCTCGGTCGGCCCGTACAGGTTCTCCAGCGTCGAGTCGGCCGCCGCGACCAGCCAGTCACCCGCGTCCTGGCAGCTCAGCGCCTCGCCCGCGAAGAAGCTCCAGCGCAGCGACGGCATGGCACCGGGCGTCAGGCCCCCCATCCGCCGGATCAGCGCGATGGCGCTGGGGGTGGAGAACCAGACGGTCAGCCGGTTGGCCTCGATGAACTGCGGCATGTCCCGCCAGGCCTGCGGCGGCGGCACGGTCAGTGTGCCGCCGGCGCCCCAGGCGCAGAACAGGTCGAACATCGCGCAGTCGAAGTTGAGGTCGAAGTTCTGCGAGAACACGTCCTCGGGGCCGAAGTCGTACCGCTCGTCGAGCAGGCCGAAGTAGTGGTGGGTGTTCGCATGGGTGACCGGCACGCCCTTGGGCCGTCCGGTCGAGCCCGAGGTGAACAGGACGTAGGCGGTGTCCTCGCCGCGCACCGCCACCGGCTCGGCGAGCGCGCTGGCCGCGTCCACCGGCACGGCCGGCATCGGCTGGCCGGACGGCGGGAAGAGCACCGGGAGGTCGACACCCTCGTCCCTCAGCCGGGCGAGGGCCGGCAGCGAGTCGTCGTCGGCGATCAGCGCCCCGACCCGGCTCGCCTCGATCATCTGCCGGGTGCGGGCGGCGGGGAAGGACGGTTGCAGCGGGACCATCGTGATCCCGGTGTACAGACCGGCCAGCACCGCCACGTACGCCGAGGGGCCCTTGCCCGCCAGCACACCGATCGCCGCCGGCCGCGAGGGCAGCCCCGCCAGCAGCGAACCGGCCAGCAGCAGCGCCCGCTCGTGCAGTTCCCGGTAGGTCAGGGTGGTACCGCCGGCCGAAAGCGCCGGCCGGTCCGCCGACTTGGCGAGTCCGCGCAGGAAGCGCCCGGTCAGCGCGACATCCACGGTGTCGTCCATCGTGGTGGCCTCTTCGTGTCCCTCTCCCCGGTCAGCCCAGGGCGCCCGGCAGCAGACCGGCCAGGGTCTTCCAGAGCACGCCGGGGGTCTCGAAGGTCTCCAGGGTCAGCGCGTCGTCCAGGAAGCGCACGTCATAGGCGTTCTCCAGGTTGCCCAGCAGCTCGATGGTGCCGAGCGAGTCCAGGCCCAGCTCACGCAGCTGCGTGTCGCTCTCCAGCTGCTCCCCCGGGGGCAGGAAGGGGAGGAACCCGCGCAGGATCCTTTCGAACTTCTCGTCCCACATGATGACTCCTTCTCGTCGGGGTGCACGGTGTGCGGTGTGCTCGGGCGGCGGATCCGCCCGGTGCGGTTCGGGCGGCGGGCCGGTGCGGTGCGGTGTGGCCGGCGGTGGGCCGGCCCGGTGTGGCGTGGCCGGCGGTAGGCCGGCCCGGTGTGGCGCGGTTCAGGCGGCGGGCCGGTGCGGTGCGGTTCAGGCGGCGGCGGTCCGGCGCCGGGGCGTCATCGCCAGCCGGGGGTTGGCCGGGATGACCTCGAAGTTGCTCGTGGTGCACGGGACCCGGCCGAACAGGGCGTCCGGACCCGCCACGCAGACCCGTCCGACGCCGAAGCGCTTGAGCCCGGCCACCGCGTCCGGCCAGTGCAGCGGCCGGACGATGCTGTCCAGCAGCATCGTCTCGACCTCGGCGGCCGTGGTGAGCAGCGCACCGTCCTGGTCGGCCACCACCGGCAGCTTGGGGTCGGTGAAGCGGAGCGTGGACAGCACCTCGCGCTCGGCCTTCTCCCGCAGCCCGGCGAAGGCGGCCGAGTGCAGCGGCGGGCGCATGGTGTAGAGCGGCATCCCGCCGATGGCGCGCAGCCGCTGCTGCATCCACTCCACCCGCCCCTCGCGCAGCGAGAGCATGAAGAAGCCCTCGTCGATGTGGCAGGAGATGTCGTGCCACTCGCCCTGCGCGTCCAGCTCGGCCAGGATCTCGGCCAGCCGCTCCGCCGGGGTGCGGACGAAGGAGAGCACCACGATGTCGGTGTGCTCGCGGCTGAAGAAGTCGTCCATGCAGCGGGCGAGTTCGGCGGTCATCCGGATGGCCTCGGGCAGCGGCAGCGCCTGGGCGTAGGCGACCGCCGCCTTCTCGCCGAAGCTCGGCCCGAGGACCGCCTCCGGTGCGATGCCGAGGGCGTCCTCGGCCCAGCGGGCGCAGGCCAGGCAGTTGACCATGAAGGCGACCTGCGCCGCCTCGGAGTAGTCGCCCTCGGCCTCGCGGAAGGCGTCCACCAGGGAGTAGCCGAGCACCTCGTCGGCGACGGCGACCAGCTCCCTGGCGTGCCGGTTCGCCACCATGAACCGGCCGACGTCACCGAAGGAGGAGGGCCCCATGCCGGGGAAGACGACCGCGGTCCTGTCCGTCATGACTGGCGTTCCCCCAAGGGCTTCTCAGGCCCCGCTAGTTCTTTCAGAAAGGCGGCCATCACCTCGGTGAACCGCTCCGGTTCCTCCAGGTGAGGACAGTGGCTGGATTCCTCGAACATCTCCCACCGCACCTCGGGGATGCGGTCGAAGTAGGGCTGCATCGTCACCGGCGTGGCCTCGTCGTGCCTTCCGCTGATCAGCAGCGTCGGCGTCCGGATGGTGTCCAGCTCGTCGATGATCGACCAGTCCTTCAGGGTGCCGATCACATGGAACTCGTTCGGCCCGTTCATCGTGTAGTACACGGTCGGGTCGTTGTAGATCTCCATGAAGGAGGAGAGGAAGTCCCTCGGCCAGGGCAGGATCCGGCAGACATGGCGGTCGTAGAACACCCGCATCGCGGCCAGGTACTCGGGCGAGTCATAGGTCTCGGCCGCCTCGTGCCGCAGCAGGGTCTGCTGGACCTCCGGCGGCAGCTGCGCCCGCAGTACCGCCATCTCGCTGAGCCAGAGCGGGTACGAGGCGGGCGAGTTGGCCACCACCAGGCCGCGCAGTCCGGCCGGCCGGTTCATCGCGTGCCTGGCGGCGAGCAGCCCGCCCCAGGACTGCCCGAACAGCACGTAGTCGTCGGCGATGCCCAACTTGTCCAGCAGGTTGTCCAGTTCGGCGGCGAAGAGGTCCACCGTCCAGAAGTCGGCTCCCTTGTCGGGCAGATGGGTCGAGCCGCCGTTGCCGAGCTGGTCGTAGTGGACCACCGGCCAGCCCAGGTCGGCGAGTTCGGTCAGCTGCAGCAGGTAGTCGTGGGTGCTGCCGGGGCCGCCGTGCACCACCACCAGGGCGGGTCTGCCCCGATGCGGTTCGCCGGTGATCCGGTACCAGGTCCGGTACTCCCCGAACGGGACGGTTCCCTTCGCACTGGGCTCCAGGGGCACGGTAACCACCTCAGTCGACAGACGTGTTCGGGGCGCTGATCCGGTCCCGACGCTAGCCCGCTGTCATGGCCCGACTGGACCCCTAGCGGCCCCTAGCGGAACAGGGGGCGGATCGGGCGTTCCGGCTGCTCCCGCCGCCGGTGGACGGTAGGGGTCGGCAGGGGGTGTGATCGGGCGATCGGGGTGCCTAACGTCCCAAGGGCGGTCGAATGCGCCGCGCCGATGCCGGCTCCACGTACCCGGTCAGCGTGCTCGCGCGTACGACGTATGCGAGTTCGAGTCGAGTCCGACGAGCCCGAGAGGCACCATGACCCAGACTGCCGGCCACCCGGCCACCCAGCCGCCGGCCTTCCCGATGCCGCGCTCCTGCCCGTTCAGCCCGCCGGCCGAGTACGCCAGGCTGCGCGAGAGCGAGCCGGTCTCCCGCGCGGTGCTCAAGGTGAACGGCAAGCCCACCTGGCTGGTCAGCACGTACGAGCACATGAAGCGGATCCTCGGCGACTCCCGGGTGAGCGCCAACCTCAAGCTGCCCGGCTACCCGCTCCAGGTGCCGGTGCCCGAGGAGATGCTGCAGGCCGTCCCGCTCACCTTCCTGTCCATGGACCAGCCCGAGCACACCGTCCAGCGCCGGCTGCTGGCACCTGAGTTCAGCCTGCGCCAGATGCGCGCGCTGCGGCCGCGGATCCAGGAGATCGTGGACCAGCGGATCGACGCGATGCTCGCCGAGGGCGGCCCGGTCGACCTGGTCACCGCGCTCGCGCTGCCGGTGCCCTCCCTGGTGATCTGCGAGCTGCTGGGCGTCCCCTACGAGGCCCACCCCCAGTTCGAGATCTGGGCCGGCCAGATCATGAACCGTGACATCAGCGACGAGGAGCGGGGCCGGGCGCACTACGAACTCGACCAGTACGTCGACCAGTTGGTCACCGCCAAGGAGACCGTCCCGGGCGATGACATGATCAGCCGGCTGATCGCGGCGAACCGCGCCGAGCCGACCGTCGAGCACGCCGACATCGTGAGCATGGCCCGGCTGATGCTGGTCACCGGCCACGAGACCACCGCCAACATGATCGCCCTGGGCACCCTGGCCCTGCTGGAGCACCCGGACCAGCTCGCCGCCGTCCAGGCCGACCCCGCTCTGATGCCCCGGGCGGTCGAGGAACTGCTGCGCTTCTTCAGCATCTCCGACTCCGGCACCGCCCGGGTCGCGCTGGAGGACATCGAGATCGACGGGGTCACCATCCGCGCCGGCGAGGGCATCCTGCCGCTCAACAACTCGGCCAACCACGACGAGAGCGTCTTCCCCGACCCCGACACCCTCGACATCCACCGCGAGGCCCGCAGCCACCTCGCCTTCGGCTACGGCATCCACCAGTGCATCGGCCAGAACCTCGCCCGGATCGAACTCGAAATCGTCTACGACACCCTGTTCAAGCGCATCCCTGGCCTCAAACTCGCCACTCCCATGGACGAGTTGAGGTTCAAGGACGACGCCATCGTCTACGGCATGTACGAGCTGCCCGTCACCTGGTGACCGGCGCACCTCCCCGAAGCCGAACCGATTCCGAGAGGGCCACCATGACCCAGGACCACCCGGCCGCCCAGTTGCCGGACTTCCCGATGACCCGTACCTGCCCGTTCAGCCCGCCCGAGAAGTACACCGGGCTCCGCGCGAGTGCGCCGGTCTCCCAGGCCACCGTCAAGGTCACTGGCAGGCCCGCCTGGCTGGTCACCACCCACGAGCACGTCAAGGCGGTGCTCGGCGACTCCCGGGTGAGCTCCAACCTCAAACTGCCGGGCTACCCGCACCAGTTCCCCATCCCCGAGGAGATGCTGCGCGAGGTCCGCCTCATGCTGCTCTCGATGGACCCACCGGAGCACACCGCCCAGCGGCGCTATCTGATACCCGAGTTCACCGCCCGGCGGATGCGCGCCATGCGCCCCCGGATCCAGGAGATCGTGGACGCCCGGATCGACGCGATGCTGGCCCAGGGCGGCCCGGTCGACCTGGTCACCGCGCTCGCGCTGGCGGTGCCCTCCCTGGTGATCTGCGAACTGCTCGGCGTCCCCTACGAGGACCACGCCCGGTTCGAGGAGTGGTCGGCGCTGATGATGAACCACGACATCAGCCCGGAGGAGTACGGCGCGGCCGTGGTCGGCCTGGACACCTACCTGGACGAGCTGATCACCGCCAAGGAGAAGGAGCCCGGGGACGACCTGATCAGCCGGTTCATCGAGAAGAACCGCGAGGAGCAGATCGCCGACCACGCCGACATCGTCACCATGGCCCGGCTGATGCTGGTCGGCGGTCACGAGACCACCGCCAACATGATCTCGCTCGGCGTGCTCGCCCTGCTGGAGCACCCGGAGCAGCTGGACGCGATCAGGCAGGACTGGGAGCTGCTGCCCGGCGCGGTGGAGGAACTGCTGCGCTTCTTCAGCATCTCCGACTCCGGCACCGCCCGGGTCGCACTGGAGGACATCGAGATCGGCGGCGTCACCATCCGCGCCGGCGAGGGCATCCTGCCGCTCAACAACTCCGCCAACCACGACGAGAGCGTCTTCCCCGACCCCGACACCCTCGACATCCGGCGCGAGGACGCCCGCAGCCACCTCGCCTTCGGCTACGGCATCCACCAGTGCATCGGCCAGAACCTCGCCCGGATCGAACTCGAAATCGTCTACGGCACCCTGTTCAAGCGCATCCCCGGGCTCGAACTCGCCACCCCGATGAGCGAGTTGAAGTTCAAGGACGAGGCCATGGTCTACGGCATCCACCAACTCCCCGTCACCTGGTGACCACCCACTCAGCGAAGCGAGGTCCCCTCCCATGCGTGTCAGCATCGACTCCGACCGGTGCGTGTCGGCCGGCCAGTGCGTCATGCTCGCCCCCGAGGTCTTCGACCAGGACGACGACGGCATCGTGATGCTGCTCCAGCCCGAGCCGTCCGAGGACCTGCACGCCAAGGTCCGGCAGACCGCCTCGCTCTGCCCGGTCCGGCTGATCCAGGTCACCGACTGATGTGCTCGGAACGGTGTAGCTCCCGGTCAAGGAACTCGAGCCGGTCGCGCAGCTGTTGGACGGGTTACCACTTCAGGTCTCCGTCAGGCAGGCGAGCCGCGAGCGCAGCGGTTCCTCCAGTTCGAGGTTGTCGCCTCGGCCGACCGTCTGCAGCAACTCGGTGATGACCACGAGTTCCGCGAACCTCCCGGAGGGGGTGTCAAGGATGTGACCGAGCCGCTGCCGGACCTCGGCGGCGGTGTCGGGGACGAGGAGGCTGTAGGCGTGGAGAAGTGCCGCGTCATAGCCCGCGGGTGCCAGGCCCCGGCCTTCCCAGTCGAGCACGGTGAGTGTCGGGCCGGTGAGGTTGGCCCAGTGCAGGTCGCCGTGGGCAGTTGTCCAGGCGGGGACGACGGTGTCGATACGGACGCCCAGGTACTCGGGCATGGCGCGGTCGAGGTACTCCTGGCGGACCGCTACTCGCTTGCTGGGCACCGTGGCGATGGCGTCGAGCGCTCCGGCGAGGCCGTCCCACCATGCGTCGTCGAGGTCCGGTGCCGCACGGAGAACCGGCTCGTGGGTGGTGATGGTGGGCACGGCGACCGCGTCGTACAGCTCCGCCAGGCGGCTATGGAAGGGGTGGACTATTCCCACCCCTTCCATAGCCGGCGACCGAGGCGCACATCTCCGACGGAAGTCAGCGCAGCAGCTGGGCGCGGTGCTTCCAGGCCAGGTGGAGGAGGGCTGCGCCGGCGGGTTGCATGGGTTCGTCGTGAGTGAGGCGCATGATCTGGTCGGCACGGAAGGGGATGCCGGAGGCGCGGCCGGTCCCGTCTTCGAGTTCGACGCGGTGCCCTTCGTCGTTGGTGGCGACGAGGCGCTGGAAGGTCCGGTCGAAGAGGTCGGCGTCGAAAACGGCGACGGCGAGCATGTCGGTGACGTAGGTGAGGGGGTCCATGCCCAGGCCCAGCCAGAAGACCCGGAGCCGGCCCTGTTCCCTGGCGTACCCGAGGTCTCGGTGGAAGTCCCAGGAGTTGTAGTCGATGGGATGGGCGCCGCTGCCGTAGTCCTCGGTGCTGCCGAGGAGTTCCTCGCTCAGCTCGCGGCTGATGGACCGCCACAGGTCGAAGTCGTTGGCCTGGTTCCAGGGGGCGTCGTGGGAGGGCTGGAACATGCCGACCGGCATCACCTGGTAGAGGCCGCCGCCACTGGCGACCTTGGCCGGGTCGCGCCAGTGGAGGACGAACTCGGCGTCGCCGGTGGCTCGGTCGAGGCGGATCGTCATGGTGCTGGTGGCGGCCATGACGGGCCGACGGGCCAGGTCGGTCGGGTCACCGACGGCAGTCCGGAATGGTGTCGTCGCGGCTTCGATGGCCTGGCCGTCGAGGTGGGAGGCCGTGAACTCGTGGGCTGCGGCCTCGCAGATGTCGATCACGTCGAAGTACGCGCCCACGCCGAAGGTCAGGCTGGGACGGTCGGCACTACCGCCCACGTCGAGGAGGCGGTAGCAGGCGCGGTTCTCGAAGAGGCGTGGCCGGGCCAGGCGCTCGACGGCGTCGGCGTAGCGCCGGTAGGGGGTACCGTCGTCACCGAGCGGCCGGATGTGGTCGAGTTCGGCGGCGTCGCCACTGATGGGCGTGGCCGGTGCCTCGGGTGACCAGGCGAGTCGGACGCCCTCCAGCGGTACGGGGTGGTCCGGGATCCAGCCGGGACGGGTGAGCAGGCGGGTGCCGGGGATGAAGTCCTCGGGCTTGAAGTCTCGTAGTGCGGCGTCGGTCAGTTCGTGCCGGTGGGCGTTGAGGTAGGTGCGGGTGCGCAGCCAGGCGTCGCGGCTGGCAGCAGGGTCATCCTCGGTGCGCGTCGGTCCTGCGGTCGCCACCACGGCGCTCCTTGCGTGTACTCGGCCGCCGCGGCTCGCACGGGCCTGGCTAGGGTGCGAGCAGCAGGCGGCGGTGTTTCCAGGCCAGGGCCAAGCATGCCGCGCCGGGCGGGGCGAGAGGCTCGGTTCTGAGGAATCGTGTGATGTTTCGTTCGGTGAAGGGGATTCCTGTTGCTGACTGCTGTTCGGACAAGGCCGCGACGGTGACGCCTTCGGCGTTGTGTAGGGCGATGTCTCCGAACAGTTCGTCGAAGACTCCGTCGTCGATGACGAGGGCGCTCGGGATGGTGGTGGCAAGCGTCAAGGCGTCGCAGCCGACCCCGAAGCAGTAAGTGCGCACAGCGCCGGTCTCGCGACCGCGTTGGAGCGCGCGGTAGAGGGCCCAGCGTTCGTAGTCGAGGGGCTGGCCGGCGCTGCCGTCGAACTCGGGTGCACCAAGGAGTTCTTCGTTGAGTTCGCGGACGATGTTGCGCCACAGGTCGAAGTCGGGGCCGTCGGGCTGGGCGAGGACGCTGCTGGGTTGGAACTCGCCTGCGGGGATGGCGTCGTAGAGGCCGCCGGCGGTGGCGACACGGCCGGGGTCGCGCCAGTGCAGGAAGAACGTCGCATTGCCGTCCGCGCGCCTGCGCAGCAGCAGGGTGGTGATAGCGGGGATCATCGGACGGATGTGCAGATCGAAGGGGTCGCCGACGGCGCGGCGCAGGGCCAGTTGGCCCCAGCGGGGGCGGTCGCTGCCGATCTCGGCTGCGGTAGCGAACTCGTGGCCGATCGCCTCGCACAGGTCAAGCTTGTCGAAGTAGGTCGACAGGGAGAAGCGAAGCTCTCCGGTGCCGTTGCCGCCCCAGTGGACGCCTGTGAGGCGGTAGCTGGGTCGGTTCTCGAACAGCGTCGGTGAGTCGAGGTAGCGCACGGCCAGGGTGTAACGGTCGAAGCGCTGGTCCGGGAGCCGCAGGGGGCGCGTCGCGAGGCCCTCGTGGGCGGTGCCGTCCAGGATCGGAGCGACCGGTGAGGGATCCCATTGCAGGGCCACCCGCTCCAGCGGGACCGGCTCGGGGGCCAGCCAGGCTGGCGGCGCGAGCAGTGCGGTCGACTCGATGCGCAGGGCCGGTTCATAGAGCTGGATCGCTGCCTCGGCCGGCGCCGCGCGGTCCGCGTTCAGGCGCCGCCGCACGGTTCGCCAGGCTTCCTGGCTGGCCCGCACTGCCGGGTCCGGATGCCCGTCCCGGCGTGGCAGGTGCCGCGTTTCTGACGCGGCCGGCTGGTCCTGGGGGAGTGTGAACCAGAGTCGGTCGGGTGGGATGCGTAAGGCGCGGGCGATGTGGATGAGGGTGTCGAGGTTCCGTGGCGGGCTGCCCGACTCCATCCGGCTCACCTGGGCCTGGGTGAGGACGAGCCAGTCACCGACGTTGCTCTGCGGGATGCCTCGCCGTCCGAACTCGGCTCGATGGAAGGGGTGCTGGCGATAGGCGCGGACGACCTGTCCCATGTGCCGGTCGGCCAGCGCCCTGCGCAGCGGCTCGGCGTCCCAGAAGTCGCCCGGCACCTCAGGCGCGGCGCTGGCCCCGGACTGGTGTTGGCAGGGCGAGCACAGTCCGGACTGGTTGTCGGCGGCGAGGCGCGTGCCGCAGACACGGCACTGCCGCACGGAGATCGAAAGAGAGCCGGGCACGAAACCTCCTACCAGGCCGCTACCGGGAGTGATCTGAAGCATAGTCACCGAATTGGCCCCAGACCCGGAGATCTATGCATCTCACGTATACGAGCGACCGCTTCCCGGCATGGAAGGTGTCCCGACGCGCAGGGAAAGTCGTAAGCCCAGCACGTAGCACCGGGTTCGCAGGACCCGGCCGCACGATCAGGGCCACGGTCTTCGAATCCACAGGAGGCATCCGGTGTATCGCCCCATCCCGAGCTGTCCACCCCCGCCCAAGCGCATCCGCGGCGACCACGTCCGTGAAGCCAGACCCCGGTACGAGACCGGCGACTGGCGGGCGTGGCCTGACGCCGACGAGTCCGAGCAGCCCACCGCCACCGCCGACGACCAAGGGCAGAACGAGTCATGACCGACGACGACGTCCTGGGAGCATCCTGGCCGCTGACCCCGTTCGACGGCGCGGTGGGCTTCGCCCGTAGGCTCGTGATCGCCACCCTGCGGCCGTGGGGCTTCGAACTGGGCGACCGGGCCGATGACGTGGCCCTGCTGGTCAGCGAACTGCTCACCAACGCGTTCTCCTACAGCAACGGCCAGCTGGTCACCCTCGGCCTGTACGCCAGCCGCAGCGAGCACGCGCTGACCCTCGACGTGCTCGACGGAAGCAGCGATCACCCCGAACTCCGCGCCGCCGACGACGATGCCGAGCACGGACGCGGCCTGTTCATCGTCGACCACCTAACCGCCGGCTGCTGGACCTCGCAGGCAACCGACCGTGGAAAGCGGGTCCTGGCCACACTGACCCTGCCCGTGGGCATCCAGTTCGCCCCGGGGCAGTGCACGATGGCCGACGAGGCGGCAGCGCTGGAAGCGCTCCTGGAGAAGTCCGGGATCGCGTTCGACGTCGTCCAACTGCCCATGTTCCTGGAGAACATCCTCTACCAGTGCCAGTCGATCGCCGAGACAGGGGCGTTCACCTTCCCCGTCGACGCCGACCGCCCGTTCTCCTACATCAGCTGCGACGACGACGCCGATCTGTTCTGCCTCAAGATCCTCTCTCCCGACTCAGTCGATCTGAGTGGGACCCTGATGAGCCATCACGCGCAGGCCACCTGCGCCCAGTGGGCCTCAGTCCTCGGCGAGGTCTGTGGGCGGCCGATCACGTTCGCGCGCCAGACGGACGAGCACTTCGTGGCCAGCCTGGCCAAGTACGGGATGCGCCGCGACGCCGCAGCGCAGGTCCTCGGCTTGTGGGGACGGATCAGTACCGAGGGGGACGCCCCAGCGACCCGAACGGCCGAGCAGCTCCTAGGGCGGCCCTCCACCGATCTGGAGACCTGGACGAAGGCCCACGTCTGCTGCTTCGGCCCCGAGTTCACCTCGTGCCCCCATCCGCACCCGCCCACTCAGCACATGTTCGGTCCCGCCTGAGAGGCGCACGGCCGGGACGCGGCGCGAGTCCCCGAAGGGCCCGCGCCGCGTTGCCCCCGCCTCTGACGCGCAGCCGTACCCCCGAAGCCACGACGGCTAGTTCAAGCACAGGCATTCCGACACCAGGGCGCGAGGGATGCTCTCCGCCCTCGGTGCAGACCGAGACCACTGAGGACTTCTCCTATGACTCTCACCAACTGGGGCGGCAACGCCACCATCACCGCCCGCGACGGCTGGACGCGCATCACGTCCCTGGAACAGCTGGAGTCGATGTTGACGCGCGAGGAAGGACCGGTGCGCGTCCTCGGGTCCAGGTTCACCTACCCGGCCCAGTTGCGGTGCCCGGACGGGACGCGCGGCGTCCTCCTCGACCTCCCCGGCCGCGGGGTCGGTGAGCTGCGTGGCGAGAGCCTGTACGTCACCGGAGACACGCTGCTCGAAGACGTGTGGCGGGCGTTCGACAGCCACGGACTGGAGCCGGTCGTCTGCCCGCCCGTGATCACGAGCCAGACGGTCGCCGGCGCCCTCGCCACCGGCACCCACGCACAGGGCCTGTCCGGCGGCACTCTCTCCGACTGCGTTACCGCCATCGAGCTCATGGACGGGACGGGCACGCTGCACCGACTCACCCCCGGTGACGCCGACTTCGACGCCGCCGTCCTCAACCTCGGATGCCTCGGTGTGGTCGTCGGCCTGGAACTGCGCGGCCGAACGGCAACCGAGTTGCTCTGCACCCGTTTCACCGTCGCCGAGGACAGCCTGCCCGAGCGCTACGCCGTCTGGAACCGGGAGTCCGTGGCCTCCAAGAGCTGGTGGTTCACCGAACACCAGGTCGTGCACACCTGGGTCACCCACGACGACGCCTGGACGCCCACGGACCCCGCTGCCCAAGGCCCAGCTGACCTGGACCGCATCGTGACCCGCACCCGCCGTCAACTGATGGCCGACATCGGCGACGGCCAGGGTCGGACACCGGCCGCCCAGACCCTGGAGAAATTCCTCGGCACGACCGACTCCAAGGGAACACTCCACGAGATCTTCAAGAACGGCATCCCGGCCCCGCAGCTGAACATGGAGATCGCCGTACCCCTGGACGTGGTCCCCGAGGCATACGCCGGCCTCAAGGAGCTCCTGCACGCCTCCCCGTACAAGTTGCACTACCCCGTCATCCTGCGCACCACCGGCCCTGCCCGTGGCCACCTGAGTCCCGCGCAGGCGGTTCCGGTTACGTACTTCGGCTTCGTGTCCTACATGACCACCGAGGGGCTGATCACTGCCGCACGTCCGGTGTTCGACGACATCCAGCGCCTGCTCTACGGCCTGGGCGGCAGGCCGCACTGGGGCAAGTACTTCACCCCGGAACTGCTGCCCTCCCGCAACACCGACGGCTTCCCCGAGTTCTGCCGGGCCGTCAACAGGTTCGACCCGCGTCGACGCTTCGAGAACGACACCTTCTACCGCACGCTCGGGCTCCCCCCGGCACAACCCCGAACTGACGAACCAGCGCCGTTCAACCGCTCCGGCCTGCCAGGCCAGCGGACGGAACCCTGCCCGATCGCGCCCGCGCGGCGCCCAGGGTGAATCACACCAGCGCCACCGCCGTGCTGTCAGTGCCAATTCGCAGAATGAGCGGCATGACGAAGCCTTCCGCAGCGGCGCCCGCTGTCGACCTTGCCGATCAGGCCGCTTACCTCGAAGCCGTCGCCCAGACACGAAAGGCCGCCGATGCCTACTACGGGTCCGGCGAGTCGGACTTGGACGACGAGACCTACGACCGGCTGCTGCGCGGCATCACCGCCTGGGAGGACTCGCACCCCGGGCAGATCGCGGCCGACTCCCCGTCCCAGCAGGTCGCGGCAGGGGTGACCACCGGCGACGTCGAGCACACAGTCCCGATGCTCAGCCTGGGGAACGTCTTCTCGGACGAGGAACTGACGGCGTGGGCCGTCTCGCTGGAGCGGCGACTGGGCGGGGCGGCGGTGACAGGTTGGGCGGTGGAACCCAAGCTCGACGGTGTGGCCCTGGCCGCCCGCTACCGCGACGGCCGACTGGTTCAACTGGTCACCCGAGGTGACGGGACGACCGGAGAGGACGTGTCCCACGCCATCGGGGACATCACCGGCCTGCCCATGACCCTGACCGAACCGGTCACGATCGAGGTACGAGGCGAAGTCCTCATGACGGAGGCCCAGTTCGCCGCCGCGAACGAGCTGCGGACCGCGCACGGGGCCACGGCCTTCGCCAACCGCCGCAACGCCTCCTCGGGCTCGCTTCGTGCCAAGGACCGGGCCTACCGGATCGGGCAGACCTTCCTGGCCTACGCCGCACTGACCGACCCCGGACACACCGACGACCCCACCCTCGCCGGGCTCACCCATACCCAGCTCGTCGCCCGCCTGGCCGCCCTCGGGCTGGGGACCACGACCGACACCCCGGTCGCCACCAAGGCCTGCGCAACCCTGGACCAAGTCGTGGACCGGGTACGCGAGATCGGCGCCCTGCGCGCGGAGCTCGACTTCGAACTCGACGGGGCCGTGATCAAGGCCGACAGCCCCACCGACCAGATCCGGGCCGGGATGGGCTCCCGCACTCCGCACTGGGCCACCGCCTTCAAATTCCCAGCTGCCCAGAAGATCACTGTGCTGCGCGCCGTGGAGTGGAGCGTGGGCCGCACCGGCGTGATCGCCCCGCGCGCCGTCCTCGACCCCGTGGACGTCGCCGGCACCACCATCACCTACGCCACCCTGCACAACCCGGCCGACATCGCCCGCCGCGGCCTGATGCTCAAGGACCACGTCATCGTCTACCGGGCCGGCGAGGTCATCCCCCGCGTCGAAGGTGCGGTCGCGGGCCTGCGCACCGGCGACGAGCAGCCCATCGCCTTCCCCGAACTCTGCCCGCGCTGCGGCTCCGACATCGACCGCAGCCAGGAGCGCTGGCGCTGCGAACGGGGACGCGCCTGCGGCCGGACCGAGGCGATCCGTTACGCCGTCGCCCGTGACGCGCTCGACATCGACGGCCTCGGCGAGAAGATCATCGTGCAGCTCGTCGACAAGGGACTGATCGAGGACTTCGCCGACCTGTTCACCCTCACCCGCGACCAGCTGCTCACCCTGGACCGCATGGGAGACAAGAGCGCCGACAACCTCATGGCCGCCATCGCGGCCGCCAAGACCAAACCGCTGAACCGCGTCTTCTGCGCCCTCGGCGTCCTGGGCACCGGCCGCTCCATGTCGCTGCGCATCGCCACGCACTTCGGCTCCATGCAGGCCATCCGCGACGCCGATGCCGCCGCACTGGAGCAGGTCGACGGCATCGGCGGTGAGAAGGCCCCCGTGATCGTGGCGGAACTGGCCGATCTCACCCCGCTCATCGACAAACTCATCGCCGCAGGCGTGAACATGGACCAGCCCGGCTTCGTCCCGCCCGCTCACACAGATGCCGAAGCCGACGCGGAGACGAACGCCGAGAAGGCGGGAAGCGAGCTGCCGTTGGCCGGGCTGACCGTGGTGGTGACCGGCGCGATGACTGGGCCCCTGGCGGGACACTCCCGCACTGAGATGTCCGAACTGATCACCAGGGCAGGGGGCCGCGCGTCCTCAAGCGTCTCGGCTCGCACCCATCTCGTCGTCGCCGGAGAGAACGCCGGCAGCAAACTCGACAAGGCCCAGGCCCTGGGACTCGAAACCATCACACCCGAGGAACTCGCGCAGCGCCTCACTGGGCATCTGACGTAAGCGGCGCAATCACTGAGCAATGAAGCGCCACGGCCGGCGGGGGCAGGGTCCGGAAGAGCCCCCGCCGGGGCTCCCGCGCGGCTGAAAGCCAAAAACACGTGCGGAGAGCCCCTCGACTTTCAACGTTCAGACAGACCTGGATGATCCCGCGGCGCTGGCTGCGGCCCATGCCTGCTGGACGACGCGGATTTCCTGAGGCCCGGATTGTCCGCTCCAGCCGCTGCACTGCTGGCCGTGGCCTCCTGCTCTGGCCTGGATGTGGTGTTGCTGTCCGCAAGCACCGCGAATCACTGGGACGATGCGGCAGAAGCCGTGGCCCTCCCGATCGACGACGACCGACTCAGGAGCGTGATCGATGCACTCGCCACCGGATGAGGAGACCCGACTCCGTATGGAGACCGCGCACGCGAACGCGGCGGCGCTCCTCGGGTTGAACTGCACCGGCTCCCCCGTGTGGGGGTTCCTCGGCTGCACGATCAGCCGCCGAGCCGGTGACCTCTGGTTGCGGGTGGCCTCCACCGCCAGGGCGAACGCGGGCCGGAACCGGGGAGAGGGCATCGTCAGCGCGTCGGTCCTGATCCCGGATGACGTGCCGCGTCCCCAGTTGCACGACGTGATGGACTGGACCGAGGGCGCATTCGCCTACCAGACCGAGGTCACCGACTACGTCCCGTATCCGGTCATCTCGCCCGACCGGCCGGACGTGGCCCGAGACCCCGGTCTCCCGGATGAGTGGTGGCAGCGGCTTCGCCTAGCCCTCGACCACCTGGGCCAGGCGGAAGGTGTCCGGATCACGGTGCGGCCCGGCTGGATCGACAGGGCCTTCCCGCAGTTCCTCGGGATCCCCGCGCCCGGGAATGTCGAGCGCGTGACCGGCCACGGTGACCTGCACTGGGGTAACCTCACCGCGCCGCTGACCGTCCTGGACTGGGAACGCTGGGGCCTCGTGCCCGTGGGCTACGACCCCGGCCTCCTCCACGCGAACAGCCTGCTGGTCCCGGAGGTCGCGGCACGCATCCGTGCCGAGTTCGCCCCGGTGCTCGACACACCCGCCGGCCGGATCGGCGAACTCGCAGCCCTGGCCGAGATGCTGCAAGCCGTCGCACGCGGCTGGTACCCCGAGCTGGCTCCCCTCCTCGCGGACCGTGCCGCTGAGCTCACCGGCATTCGACCGCCGGTCGCCGAGAACTCGGAGATCACCGCATGACTGCCTGCTGCCGCACCGGGAAAGCGGAACCGAGGTGGCGAAGCACATGAAGCGGTCGCGGCGGCTGAGGCCACTCGTCTCGGCAAGCGCGGCACCCGCGCTGCGGACCACCTCCCCCGGCGCCCCGCCACCCCTACCCGCCCCCGACTGCCGCACGGCCCCCACACTTTGGGCGGTGCCCGGCGGACCCGGGCGGGCCCGGTCGTCGCCGCCCCGGCGGCCCCCGCGGCACTCCGCGCGGCCAAGGGTGCAGAGAGGGAAAGGTCACACTCCAGGGGGCTGATGCCGCCGCGCTGACGGGCACTAACCTGCCCTCATGACGACGGTCCCGCCCGAAGGGCTTCCTCTGGCCGCCGAGTTCCCGGACGCGACCCGTGAGCAGTGGCAGCGCCTGGTCGAAGGCGTACTCCGCAAGTCCGGTGCGCAGGACGTGGCCGGTGCACAGGCCGAGGATGCCCTCAGCACCCAGCTCCAGGACGGCCTGCGGGCCCATCCGCTGTACACCGCCGAGGACGCCCCGGCCGACGCCGGCTTCCCCGGGTTCGCGCCGTACGTCCGGGGTGGCCGCCCGCAGGGCTCGGCCGTCTCCGGCTGGGACGTGCGGCAGCGGCACGCCGACCCGGACGCCGCGCGCGCCAACGAGGCGGTGCTGGCGGACCTGGAGCACGGGGGCGGCTCCCTCTGGCTGGTCCTCGGCGAGGCCGGGCTCCCGATCGCCGCGCTGCCCACCGCGCTCCAGGGCGTCTACCTGGACCTCGCCGCGGTGACCCTCGACGCGGGCGCCGAATTCCGCGCCGCCGCCGAGCAGTTCTTCGCGCTGCTGACCCGCAGCGGTGTCCCCGCCGAGGCAGCCTCGGGCAACCTGGGCGCCGACCCGCTGGGTCTGCTCGCCCGTACCGGTGACGACTCCCGTACCGCCGCGCTGCTGGCCGACGCCGCTGACCTGGCGGCGGCCTGCGACCGCGGCTACCCCGGCGTCCGTGCGCTCACCGTCGACGCGCTGGCGTACCACGACGCCGGCGCCTC
Source organism: Kitasatospora sp. HPM-01-4 (assembly GCF_051374625.1). Taxonomy (NCBI): domain Bacteria; kingdom Bacillati; phylum Actinomycetota; class Actinomycetes; order Kitasatosporales; family Streptomycetaceae; genus Kitasatospora; species Kitasatospora sp. HPM-01-4. The sequence continues at coordinate 2,183,063 of NZ_JBPQGP010000005.1, forward strand.
GGCCGCCCAGGAGCTCGGCTGTGCGCTGGCCACCGGTGTCGCCTACCTGCGTGAACTGACCGCTGCCGGGCTCACCGTGGACGCGGCCGCCGGCCAGCTGGAGTTCCGGTACGCGGCCACCGAGGACCAGTTCCTGACCATCGCCAAGTTCCGCGCCGCCCGCCGGCTCTGGGCCCGGGTGGCCCAGGTCAGCGGGGTCACCACCGAGGCCGCCGCCCAGCGCCAGCACGCGGTGACCTCCAGCGTGATGATGACCGAGCGCGACCCGTGGGTGAACATGCTGCGCACCACGGTGGCCTGCCTGGCGGCGGGCGTCGGCGGCGCTGACGCCGTCACCGTGCTGCCCTTCGACGAGGCCGTCGGCCTGCCGGACGCATTCGCCCGCCGGATCGCCCGCAACACCCAGTCGATCCTGCTGGAGGAGTCCCACCTGGCCAGGGTGGTCGACCCGGCCGGCGGCTCCTGGTACGTGGAGCGGCTCACCGACGAGCTGGCGCACGCCGCCTGGGCCCACTTCCAGGAGATCGAGCGGGCCGGCGGCCAGCGGGCCGCGCTCACCGCCGGACTGGTCGGCGAGCGGATCGCCGGGACCTGGGCCGCCCGCTCGGTGGCGCTGGCCAAGCGCCGCGAACCCGTCACCGGCGTCAGCGAGTTCCCCAACCTCGGTGAGCAGCCGCTGGTGCGCGAGTCCGCGCCCGCCCCGCTCGGCGGCGGCCTGCCCCGGGTGCGCCGCGCCGAGGCGTACGAGGCGCTGCGCAGGCGCTCGGACGCGCACCTGGCCGCCACCGGTTCCCGCCCCCGGCTGTTCCTGGCCGCGCTCGGCACCGCGGCCGTGTACACGGCCCGCTCGACCTTCGCGGCCAACCTCTTCCAGGCGGGCGGCATCGAGACCGTCCTGGCCGAAGGCGTGGAGGCGACCGCGCTGGCCGAGGCCTTCGCCGCGAGCGGCGCCACCGTCGCCTGCCTGTGCTCCGGCGACAAGCTGTACGAGGAGCACGGCGAGGCCGTCGCCGAGGCGCTGAAGGCGGCCGGTGCCACCAGGGTGCTGCTGGCGGGCCGCCCGGGCGAGCTGCGCGAGGCCTACCAGCGGGCGGGCGTGGACGAGTTCGTCTTCGCGGGCGGCGACGCGGTGGCCGTTCTCTCCTCCCTGCTCAACGAGATCGGAGTGGCGTGATGATCCCCGACTTCACCGGAATCGGGCTGGACGGGGACCTCGGCGCCCGGACCACCGGCGGGCAGTGGCGGTCCGCCTGGCAGCAGGCCACCGGCAAGGACGTCGAGGAACTGGTCTGGGAGACCCCGGAGGGCATCGGCGTCAAGCCGCTCTACACCGCCGAGGACCTGGCCGGTCTCGACTTCCTCGGCACCTACCCGGGCGTCGCGCCCTACCTGCGCGGCCCGTACCCGACCATGTACGTCAACCAGCCCTGGACCATCCGCCAGTACGCGGGCTTCTCCACCGCCGAGGAGTCCAACGCCTTCTACCGGCGCAACCTGGCGGCCGGTCAGAAGGGCCTCTCGGTCGCCTTCGACCTGCCGACCCACCGCGGCTACGACAGCGACCACCCGCGCGTCACCGGTGACGTCGGCATGGCGGGCGTGGCCATCGACTCCATCTACGACATGCGCCAGCTCTTCGACGGCATCCCGCTGGACCGGATGTCGGTGTCGATGACCATGAACGGCGCGGTGCTGCCGGTACTGGCGCTGTACATCGTGGCGGCCGAGGAGCAGGGGGTGCCGCCCGAGAAGCTGGCGGGGACCATCCAGAACGACATCCTCAAGGAGTTCATGGTCCGCAACACCTACATCTACCCGCCGCAGCCGTCGATGCGGATCATCTCGGACATCTTCGCGTACACCTCGCAGAAGATGCCCCGGTACAACTCGATCTCCATCTCCGGCTACCACATCCAGGAGGCCGGTGCGACCGCCGACCTGGAGCTGGCCTACACCCTGGCCGACGGCGTGGAGTACCTGCGGGCCGGGCTCGGCGCGGGCCTGGACGTGGACGCCTTCGCGCCCCGGCTGTCGTTCTTCTGGGCGATCGGCATGAACTTCTTCATGGAGATCGCCAAGCTGCGCGCCGCCCGGCTGCTCTGGGCCAAGCTGGTCAAGCAGTTCGACCCCAAGAACACCAAGTCGCTCTCCCTGCGCACCCATTCGCAGACCTCCGGCTGGTCGCTCACCGCGCAGGACGTCTTCAACAACGTCACCCGCACCTGCGTGGAGGCGATGGCCGCGACCCAGGGCCACACCCAGTCGCTGCACACCAACGCGCTGGACGAGGCGCTCGCCCTGCCGACCGACTTCTCCGCCCGGATCGCCCGCAACACCCAGCTGATGCTCCAGCAGGAGTCCGGCACCACCCGGGTGATCGACCCGTGGGGCGGCAGCGCCTACGTCGAGAAGCTCACCCACGACCTGGCCCGCCGCGCCTGGCAGCACATCCAGGAGGTCGAGGCGGCCGGCGGCATGGCCAAGGCCATCGACGCGGGCATCCCCAAGCTGCGGGTGGAGGAGGCCGCCGCCCGTACCCAGGCGCGGATCGACTCCGGCCGCCAGCCGGTGATCGGCGTCAACAAGTACCGGGTCGCCAACGACGAGCAGATCGACGTGCTCAAGGTCGACAACTCCTCGGTGCGCGCCCAGCAGGTCGAGAAGCTCCGCCGGCTGCGCGCCGAGCGCGACGAGGCCGCCTGCCAGGACGCGCTGCGGGCGCTCACCGCCTCCGCCGAGGCCGGCCCGCGGGGCGACGGCTCGCTGGACGGCAACCTGCTGGCGCTGGCGGTGAACGCGGCCCGCGCCAAGGCCACCGTGGGCGAGATCTCCGACGCCCTGGAGAAGGTGTACGGACGGCACTCCGGCCAGATCCGTACCATCTCCGGTGTGTACCGAGACGAGGCAGGACCGTCGCAGGGGGTGCAGCGCACCCGTGATCTGGTCGAGAGGTTCGAGGAGGCCGAGGGACGCCGACCGCGCATCCTGGTCGCCAAGATGGGCCAGGACGGCCACGACCGCGGCCAGAAGGTGATCGCCACCGCCTTCGCCGACCTCGGCTTCACCGTGGACGTCGGCCCGCTGTTCCAGACCCCGGCCGAGGTGGCCCGCCAGGCGGTCGAGGCCGACGTGCACATCGTCGGCGTCTCCTCGCTGGCCGCCGGCCACCTCACCCTGGTCCCGGCACTGCGCGCCGAACTCGCCGAGGCCGGCCGGGAGGACATCACCATCGTGGTCGGCGGCGTGATCCCGCCGCAGGACTTCGACGCCCTCTACCAGGCCGGTGCCGCGGCGGTCTTCCCGCCCGGCACGGTGATCCCGGACGCGGCGTACGACCTGCTGAAGTCGCTCTCCGCCGACCTCGGCCACGAGCTGTGAGCCGCTGACGAGATGCCGCCGCGGACGATCGACCTCGACCAGTACCGGCAGGGTGTGCTCGACGGCTCGCGCGCCTGGATCGCGCGGGCCATCACCCTCGTCGAGTCCACCCGGCCCGACCACCGCGAGCTCGCCCAGCGGCTGCTGGTCGAGCTGCTGCCGCACTCCGGCGGCGCGGTGCGGGTCGGGATCACCGGTGTGCCCGGAGTGGGCAAGTCGACCTTCATCGAAGCGCTCGGCACCATGCTCACCGGCCGCGGCCACCGGGTCGCGGTACTCGCCGTGGACCCGACCTCCAGCCGCACCGGCGGCTCCATCCTGGGCGACAAGACCCGGATGGAGAAGCTCTCCACCGATCCCAACGCCTTCGTCCGGCCCTCCCCCACCTCGGGCACGCTCGGCGGCGTCGCCAGGGCCACCCGCGAGTCCATGGTGGTGATGGAGGCCGCCGGCTACGACGTCGTACTGGTCGAGACGGTCGGCGTCGGGCAGTCGGAGACCACGGTGGCGAACATGGTCGACTCCTTCCTGCTGCTCACCCTGGCCCGCACCGGCGACCAGCTGCAGGGCATCAAGAAGGGCGTCCTCGAGCTGGCCGACCTGGTCGCGGTCAACAAGGCGGACGGCCCGCACGAGCGCGACGCCCGGGCCGCCGCACGGGAGTTGGCGGGCGCACTGCGCCTGCTCCAGGCCCCGGACGCGGTGTGGACCCCGCCGGTTCTCACCTGCAGCGGCCAGGACGGCAGCGGCCTGGACGCCCTCTGGGAGCGCCTCCGGCAGCACCGCGAACTCCTCGACGGCACCGGGGCGCTGGCCGCCAAGCGGCGCGACCAGCAGGTCGACTGGACCTGGGCGATGGTGCACGACCAGCTCCTCGCCCAGCTCCGCGAACACCCCGAAGTGCGCCGCCTCGCCCCGGAACTGGAGCAGCAGGTCCGCGAGGGCACCCTCACCGCGACCTTGGCCGCCCAGCGCATCCTGGACGGCTTCCGCTCGCCGGGCTGAGCGCGGGCGGTCACCGGCCGGCTGAGGAAGAACGGTGCTCGGCCGGCCAGGGAGCGCTCCTCGGACGGCCGCCGCAGCCAGCCGATCCCGCTCGACGATCGCCGCTCGTCCGCGGTCAACTCCGCGACGTGAATCCGCCGTTGACGACGTAGAAGTCACTGTCACGGGCGGCGGGAGTCACACACCTGGTGGCGGCGGGCGGGGCCGTCGGGTCGTCGTATTTCGGGATGGCCCACCCGACGCGGTTGTGTCCGTTCCCGTCGGTGTAGAAGCTGAACGCCGTCTCCGGGTGCCAGGTGCTCGCCGGCTGGGGCAGCTCCGGCTGGCCCGGGGGCACGGTGAAGCTCAGCGAGTCGACGACCCCGGTGACGACACTGCTGGGGCCTCCGGTGACGAGGCAGTCGACACTGACCTCGGCCCGCACCGTGCCCTGCCAGCTGCCGTCAGCGTTCAGGAAGACGTGCTGGATGGTGGCGTGCCCCGTGGCGGGCGCCGGGTCCACGCCGGGCCGGTTCCCGGCATGGGCGTCGACCTTCAGGGTGAGCATCTCGGTCTTGCTGGGGACGGTGCTGTTCGGCTCCAGGCGGGCCCAGCCCCGCAGGCTCGCGTGCCGGCCGTGCTCGGGCTTGGGCGCGGCCGAGGCGGCCGGGGCGGCGGCAGCCGAAACGGCAGTCACGATCGCGACGGCGAGTAGCAATCGACGCATGGCCAACTCTCCAATATCAGTGGGTGGTTGTGGGAACGGGCGTGTCCGGTGGGCCGCCCTTCTCCGCTGCTCCAAAGATCGCAGCCACCCACAGCCCGGCACCTCAACCCCAGGAAGGGGCCTGCTCCCCCGCTCGGGGGATCCGGATCCGCACACCCATACATCCGCGCACCCCGAAAGACACGCCCGCCGGTACGGGGTGATACCCCGTACCGGCGGGCGCGTGGTGCAGATGCGATGACCGAGTCGCTCGACGCCTGCCGAGCCGCTCGGCGCCTACTCGCCGATCCGTTCGACGATTACTGGCCGAGCAGGGCGCTGGTCAGGCCGTCCGCCGCCGGGGAGCCCCAGCCGGTGACCTGGTCGTAGCCCTGGCCGGCCGAGAAGTCCTGGTTGGCGCCGGCGGTGACGTCGTGGAAGGCCGAGCCGTAGTTGCCGCTGTTGGCGACCGAGTACAGCTTGGGGTTGGCCTCACCCAGCGCCGACTTGCCGGCCGAGGTGGCCTTCTGGTTGAACAGCGAGGTGTAGCCGGACCACAGCGGGGCCGCGGCGGAGGTACCGCCGTAGACCTGCCAGCCGCCGCCGGTGTAGATGGCGAAGCCGCTGTTCGGGTCGGCGTTGGAGGCGACGTCGGGGACGGTGCGCATGCCGCCGCTGACGCCGGTGCCGGTCTGCCAGCTCGGCTGGGCGAACTGGGTGGAGACGCCGCCGCCGGCGGTGCTCCAGGCGCTCTCCGAGGAGTAGCTGTTGTCGCTGTTCACGCTGAGGTTGGTGCCGCCGACACCGGTCACGTACGGGTCCGAGGCCGGGAAGTCGACCGCCTGGACCGAGGAGCCGCTGGTGGAGCGGGTGCAGTCGCGCGAACCGTCGTCACCGGAGGCGGAGAAGACGCTGATGCCCTGGGCGGCGGCCTGCTTGAAGGAGTTGTCCACCGCGGTCATCGAGGAGGCCGTGGTGTCCGGCTCGCAGGAGCCCCAGGAGATGGAGATGACCGAGACCTTGTTCTCCGACACGATCTGGGCGGCCATGTCGATCTCGCCCTGGTCGCTGTTGGGGGCCTCGTAGATCAGCTGCTGCGCCTGGGGGGCGACACCGCGGACGATCTCGGAGTCCAGCTCGACCTCGCCCTGGCCCTCACCCGGCGAGCTGTCGTAGCTGGCACCGTCGACCGAGACGGTCTGCACGGCCGGGCCCGACAGGCCGAACTGGCTGTCGTAGGTGGTCAGGTCGTCGGAGGTGTAGCCGTCGAACTCCCACAGGGCGACCGTGGTACCGGTGCCGTCGGCACCCAGCTTGTCGAGGTTGTAGGCGCCGTTGTACTGCGCGGGGCCGACACCGCTCGGGGTGTCCTGCGGGGTCGCCGCCTTGGGCTTGGCCAGGCGGGTGGTGCGGACGGTCTTGTCGTTCAGACCGGAGACGCCCTGGACCACCTTGGCCAGCGCGGCCGGGATCGAGGCGGCACCGTCGTTGGCGAAGAACGCCTTGTTCTCCAGCTTGTCGACGTAGCGGCTCTCGTGGGTGCCGAAGGCCTTGGCGATCTGCGCGTTGGTACCGGTGGCGTTGACCACCTGGCGGTTGGCGCTGACCGAGGTGACCTTCAGGCCCTGGCCCTCCAGGTAGGAGCGGACCTGGGCGACGTCGGCCTGGGTCGGGCCGAACCGCGCGGTGAACTGGGCGGGGGTCAGGTAGTGCCCGTACTGGGGCGAGTGCTTGTCGCTGACAGCGGCCAGGAACCGGTCGAGCTGCGCGGTGTTGTGCAGCTTGAGGCTGATCCCGACGGATATCTGCTGGGCGGCGGGGACATCGCCCTGCTTCTGGGAGTGGGCCACCGCGGGGGTCACGGTGTTGGGCAGGGCCACCCGGGACGCGGAGACGTGGGGGGTCGGCGCGGCGTAGGCGGTCGTGACACCCAGGGACGCCACGGTCAGCGGCAGAACGGCGAGTGTCGAGGCAAGGGCGAGCGAGCGGGGTCGCACGGGATCCTCCGGGAAGTGGGGGTCGCTCCGGAACGGGAACGCTTGTCCGAACTTCCCAGGAAACTCTCAGGATTGGGCTCAAGCCTGAGCAATTCCTTACTAAAAAACAGTCAACTGTGAAGACCATGAGAGCCGCAACTGAATGGCCACCCCTTCATACAGTTAACGTCCGCTGCTGCGGCCGTACTCGGGGACGTCCACCGGGTCATCACCCAATCACCGGGATCGTGAAGCTCGCATGCCCCTCCCACGAGGGCCGGCCACTTCCCGCTCCCTGTCGGCCCGCTGACGAGCGGTCCGCCCAGCGCCGGGTAGTCGTCCGTACGGGAGCGCAAACGGCGCTGCCGTGCCGCCCGGGGTTCCGGACGGCACGGCAGGCATGAGCGAACGGCGTCAGGCCGTGAAACAGCCGATCAGGTCGGCGACCACGTCGGCGTCGCCGACATGGTTGTAGATGGTGACCCGGCCGTCCACCACCGGGACCACCACCTGGTGGGCGACGGTCCGCCCAGCCGTGTAGTTGAAGCTCGAGATGCCCGGGCGCTGGCCACCGTGCGGATAGACCGTCAGATAGCCGTCATGGGTGGGCGCGGTGGCCGTGACGTTCAGTACCACTGCGGTCACCCCGGTCATCGGCACGCCTTCGACCCCGGCCACCTTCACGCTGACGACACCGCCCGGACCCACCGCCCCCGCACGGGCTCCGACCCCGTCACGGGTGTCCAGCAGCCGCACCGACGCGGCCGGGGAGAACGCCGATCCGGTGGCGGAGTAGTAGCCGGTGACGTCGGCGACCAGGTGGACCGACCCCAGGTTGTTGCGCAGGTCCACCTTCCCGTCCACGACCGGCACGGTCACCAGATTGGCGACGGCCTGCCCGGCCGGGAAGCTGAGGCTCGACACACCGGGCACCGGCCGACCGTCCGGATAGACCGAGACGGAGCCCGCCTGCGAGGGGCTCACAGCCGTCACGTTCATCACGACCGCACTCACCCCGGTCGCCGGAACGCCCTTCACGCCCGCCACCTGCAACCTCACCACACCCCCCTGGCCGACCCGCGCCTTCTCGGCGCCGACGCCGTAACGGGTGTCCAGGAAGCGGGACGGAGTGATCGGCGTCAGCGCGGAACCGGTGGCCGCGTCGGAGTAGTAGCCGGTGACGTCGGCGACCAGGTGGACCGACCCCAGGGCGTTGCGCAGATCCACCTTCCCGTCCACGACCGGCACGGTCACCAGATTGGCGACGGCCTGCCCGGCCGGGAAGCTGAGGCTCGACACACCGGGCACCGGCCGACCGTCCGGATAGACCGAGACGGAGCCCGCCTGCGAAGGGCTCACAGCCGTCACGTTCATCACGACCGCACTCACCCCGGTCGCCGGAACACCCTTCACACCCGCCACCTGCAACCTCACCACACCCCCCTGGCCGACCCGCGCCTTCTCGGCGCCGACGCCGTAACGGGTGTCCAGGAAGCGGGACGGGGTGATCGGGACGAACCGGCTCTTCGCCGTGGTCCCGGCGGCCGTGACCGTGTACGCCTTGGGGAGGTAGCCGGGGGAAGGCACTCCGCTGGTGTACCCGATGCCGTCGAGCACCACGTCGTACACGCCCGGCTCAAGTCCGTTGGTGTCGACCAGGACGTTGAGCGAGCTGCCGTCGGGGCTCACGGACAGCGGCGACATGACCGGCTGCGTACTGCTCCACACGTCACTGCGGACCAGCTTCACCTTGGTGCCCAGGGTGAGCCCGGTACCGCGGACGACGGCCTGGGTCTGCGTTCCGGCAGCGCCCGTCGACGGGCTGATCCCGGTAGGCACCGGCGCCGGTGCGCGGGTGCACCCGGTAGCGCAGAGCCCCTGCATGCTGTACTCGACCGGCGTCGCGGTCTTGCCCGCGCTCAGCAGCAGGACGGCCTGACCGGCCTCGGCGTTTCCGGTGGCCTGGCATCGGGCACCGAACGTGCCGTACGCACCGTTGCACTGGAACGTGAGGTTCGGGTCGTTCCACGTGGAGCCGCCCATCAGACTCAGGTTGGGAGTCTCGACGCCGGTGGCACTGCTGGTGCCGACGACGTCGAAGGCCTGGGAGGGCTTCATGTCCACCACGGCGCAGTAGGCGGTCGAGGACTCGGTGAGCACCCCGCTCTGCAGCGGGAAGCCGTCGACCGAGATCCGGTGGGCGGTGCACTCCGGAGCCCAGCCGTCCGCCGTACCGACCTTCCAGGTGTCCACGTTGGTGTGGATGGCCTTGCCGTTGTAGCCGGAGGCGACCACCACCGCGACGTACGACGTCGAGCCGGTGACCCGGCAGGAGACGCCCCACTGCCAGCAGAGGACCTTGCCGTCGGCGTCGACGGCCATCAGCAGCGTGGAGGGGTCGTACCGTGTGCCGGGCGTCCGCGCGCTCAGCCAGAACTTGTCAGTGGTGGCTCCGCTGACCCGGATGCAGCGGGCGTCCAGGGCCGAGGTCAGGTCGAGCGGGGTGGAGTGGCCGCCGACCGTCGTCGAGGCCGCCGCCGTGCAGCTCGAGGTCGGTGAGATGTCACGCCGGACCAGCTTGTAGGTGTCCGCCCAGCCCGTGCCGACCAGCATCGCGGTGTACGGGACGCCGGCGGCGAGAACGCAGGTGGTGGTGGAGCTGCCGCCGGTCACGCACGCCTCGGTGCCGGAGGGGTCGACCACGTGGATCGCCGCGTTCACCTGGTTCTTGAGGTTGGTGTAGTCGAGCATCTCGGCGATGGAGTGCCGGTCTCCGGGAAGGCTCAGGCAGGCCTGCTGCGCCGCCTGGGTCAGCGAGACCTCCGCCCCCCAGGAACCGCCGAACGCGGACTGCGGCCAGCCGGTGCAGCCTGCGGTCTCGCCGGTCCGATGGACCACCAGCTGGTACGCCTTGGACGCGGTGCCGCTCAGCACGGCGCGGAACGGAGCGGTGCCGGTCAGCTTGCAGACGGCGTACGAATAGCCACCGTTGTCACACTGCTTGGTACCGGACGCGTCGTCGACCTCGACAGCGACGCCGGTGCCGTCGGTGGGCGGCCGGTTGAGCAGGTAGACGCCGTTCCCGGCGGCGGTCGGCAGGGTCAGGCAGAGCTGCTGCCCGGGCCCGCCGAAGGTGCCGGAGACCGGACCGGCCGCCAGACCGCTGTCGCCGGTCGCGGTGCAGCCCCGGGTCTCCTTGGCCGAGTGGAAGGCCATGCCGAACGCGCCGGCGGCGGTGTTCCGGGCCTCGACCACCCAGGTGTAGTCACCGGGAGTCAGATCGCAGGCGCCGGACGAGCAGTTGGCGGTCTGGGCGGTGCCGTCGGTCTTGAACAGCCCACCCGAGGGGGCGGTGCCGGACGCGACCGGGCCGAAGGTGTACCGGGCGGCCTCCGGCACCCGCAGGGTGCGGCAGCGCGCCGTGGGAGTCAGGTCCGGCGAGGCGCCGAACGCCTGCGGCTCCACCACCGCGCAGCCCTCCGGCTGGGAGAGCCGCGCCGCGGTGAAGTCGTAGTTCTGGGCCGCCCCCGAGGGCTGCTGCACCACCACCCGGAAGGGCGCGGTGCCGGCGAGCTTGCAGTCGAGACCGTTCGACGAGTCGCGCTGCGAGTCACAGAGCGCCTTGCCGGTGGCGTCGTAGACCGTCTGGACCACCTGATAGGCCGAGGTGTAGCTGCGCAACACGTCATCCGCACCCAGGTCCGGCGTGTAGCAGTCACCCGCCGAGGCGACCGGCAGCGAGCCGTGGAACACGGTCGGGGCACCGAGCGTACGGTCAGCGGCGGCCACCGTCCTGCACAGGGTGGAGGACAGCACCGGAACGTACGACACCGAGATGCCGTTCTGCATGCCGGTCCCGTCCCTGACCTGCAGCGAGTACGTCCCCGCCTGGCTGGTGGGGCAGCGCACCACTCCGTACCCGTAGCCGGTACCGAGGGGGTTCTCGCAGGTCACCTTGGTGCCGTCCGGCGCGACCAGCGCGGGGTAGATCCACCCCTTGGTCGAGACGGCCTGGAGGAGGACCAGGTCCTTCTGCTGAGGCAGGGTCAGCGACAAGGAGACGGTCTGGTAAGGATCGACCGCGCACTTGACGACGGTCTGCGGTTCGAGGGATGCCGGGCAGGCACCCGCCGGGTCGCTCTGCCCCAGCGCCCGCACGGCGGCATCGTGGTCGGCCTTCGGGTCCATCTTGGGCGAGGCCTTCGGCGCGACCTGTCCAGGTCCACCCTTCGAAGCGCCGTTCGGCTTGCCTGCGGCCGGGCCTCCGGCCGCCGGGCTCGCGTCGGCGCCCGGTTGCGGCGAGCCGACGGCAGCGGGCCGCGCCTCCGCCGCGTAGACGGGGCCGCTCTGGCCCACGAGCGAGGCCAGGACGGCGAGCAGCAGGGCACCCGAGGCGACCGCACCGCCGTTTCTCTTTCTCACCCGTCTGTTTCGCACTCTTCTGCCGATCAGCGGCAGGTTCATGTACTCCCCCCAATTGGAGCATGTTCGGCTCCCGTGAACACCACGGGAGTTGACAGAGCAGACGGAGTCTAGCCAGCCGCACACGCACGGGGCCCGGCCATTTCCGACGCGCGCGGTACGGTGCGCCTCGGCCACCCCGGTCTCGGTACATCCGACAGCGAGCGGAGGGTGCGCGGCAGTGTCGAGAGGCGCTACCGGCTATGCCCGGACCGCCCTGCCGTGGACGTCGACGACGCCGCCGCGATGACGCTGGAGGACCACCGCCGGTGTTCCGCCGCCGCCATGGCCGTACTGATCGCAGAGTTCAACGCCTGCCTCGACCGCGACGGCGCCGATCCCGTCGCGGACGCGGTCTTCTGTCACCAGGGGACTCTCCGGGCTCGTTCGGGACGAACTCGCGTAGACGGCAAGCGAGTTGCTCACGGTGCCGGGCCCTTGGCCGGCCGACCGGCCGACGCTGCTCGCATGCCCCTCCCCCGGGGCCGCCCCGAGGCCACCACCACCCTGCGAGCAGGCGCGGAGCACCACCCGCCGCCACCACCCCCCGGCCCGCGGCTACGTCACCCCGCCGCGCACCACTGCCGCATCAGCCCTCGAAGCCGCTCCCGGCCAGGATCCTGTCGATACGGGCGCGATGCGCCTCCTCCCACGCGTCGAGCGACTCATCGGCCTCCTTGGCCAGCTTCGCCCGGGCGCCCAGGAACACCTGCTCCTGACGGGCGCTCGGGGTGACCACGACGCCCTCCTCGTCGGCCACCACGATGTCACCGGGGTTCACGGTCACACCGCCGCACCGCACCGGGTGGTTGAGCGGCAGGGCAGCCTCCTTGATCCCGGGAATGGGGATGACGCCCCTGGCGAAGACGGGGAACCCCATCTCGCGTACCTCGGCGAGGTCACGGATCACCCCGTCGACCACGAACGCCGCGATGCCCCGGCGCTGGGCGACGGCGCAGACGTTCCCTCCGGCTACCGCGTAGTCCACGTCACCCGCCTCGACGACGATGACCGAGCCGGGCTGCGCACGGTAGATGGCCGCATGGAGCATGAGGTTGTCCCCCGGAGGGCACCTCACGGTGAACGCCGGGCCGGCGACCCGCGGAGCCGGGGACCACAGAGGGCGAATGCCGATGTCCATGACCTGCTCGCGCCCCACCAGTTCGGCGACGTGGGTCGAGGGAACACCGCTGAATCCGGCGACGTCGTTCATCTTGCTCCCCAATCAGGAGACGGTCCTGAGATCGGGAACAGCCTGCCCGGGCAGTGTCTTGATGTCAAGATACTTGATGTCAACAGACTTCCGGCACGCGCCCGGACCGGCCTCGAAGCGCCGCCGCGGCGTCAACAGGACTACACCGCAGGACAGTTGACCCAAAAATGCCCTCGGCCGGGCCCGCGATGAAGTGAACAGCAGGATCAGGCCGCCTGGGGCCGGGTCAGCCGGCGAACCCCGGCACCACCAGACCGGACTCGTACGCGATCACCACCGCGTGGGTCCGGTTCTGCGCGCCGAGCTTGGTCAGTACGTTCCCGACGTGCGTCTTCACCGTCTCCAGGCTCACCGTGAGCGACTCCGCGATCTCCGGGTTGGACAGGCCGGTGGCCATCAGCCGCAGCACCTCCTCCTCCCGCCCCGTCAGCGCCGCCTTGGGCAGCGCCTCGGCGGAGTCCAGCGGGCGGGCGGCGACCATCCGGCGCAGTGCCGCCGGGAAGAGGATCGCCTCCCCGGCCGCCACCACCCGTACAGCCTCCGCGATCTGCCGGACCGGAAGCCGCTTGAGTACGAAACCGCTGGCCCCCGCGCTGAGCGCGGCGGTGACGTAGCCGTCGTTCTCGAAGGTGGTGATCACCACGACCTTCGGCGGTTCGGCCGACTCGGCCAGCAGCTGGCGGGTGGCGTCGATCCCGTTGCGCCGCGGCATCCGTACATCCATCAGGACCACGTCCGGCCGCAGCCGCAGCGCTTGCTCGACCGCCTCGACACCGTCGGCGGCCTCACCGACCACCGCGATCCCCGGCTGGGCCGCGAGCAGCAGGCGCAGACCGCTGCGGGTCACCTCGTCGTCGTCCGCGATCAGGAGTGTGACGGAGGTGCCAGTGGGGCTGGTAGGGCTGGTGGGACCGGCAGCGCCAGTGGTCGCGGCGGCTTCGCCCGCGTCGGAGTGGCTCATGCCGACACCCGTACCGGCAGCCGGACCGCCAGCCGCCAGTGCTGCTGCCCGTCCGGGCCGGCCTCGATCTCACCATGGAGCAGCCGCACGCGCTCGGCCAGCCCGGGCAGGCCGTGCCCGGACGTCGGGAAGGCACCCGGGCCCTGGCCGATGCCCGGGCCCGCCCCGATCCGGTTGACCACACGGAGCTCCAGTGCCTCCGGCGCCGCCACCACCCGGACTTCGATCGGCCCGCCAGCCCCGTGCCGCAACGCGTTCGTCAAGCCCTCCTGCAGGATCCGGTACGCCGCCCGGGAGAGCGTCCCCTGCACCTGCGCCAACCCGCCCGACAGCTCCGGCTCCACCACCGCGCCCGCGTGCCGCAACCGGTCCAGCAGCTCGGGCAGATCGGCCAAGGTCCGGGTCGGCGCCGTCCCCGCCTTCTCCTCGCGCAGCACGCCGAGCACGTAGTCCAGGTCCTCCAGCGCGGCCCGGGTCGACTCCTCGATGCTGCGCAGGGCGGCCCGCGCCGCCACCGGGTCGGCGGAGAGCACCTCGCCCGCCACCGCCGCCTGGATGGTGGCCGCCGTCAGCGTGTGCCCGATCGAGTCGTGCAACTCGTGGGCCAGCCGGTTGCGTTCGGCCAGTGCCAGTTCCCGTTCGGCCGCCAGCGCGAGCCGCTCGGCCGACGACGGCCCCAACAGCCGTGGTGCCGACCACCGCAGAACACCTGTCACCACCGCGCACACGGCCGCCGCCAGCAGTACGCAGCCGAGCCCCACCACCCAGCTCTGCCAGCCACCGGTCACTCGCGCCGTCCGGCCGAACAGACTCAGTCCCACGTCACCGCGGAGCCAACCCCCCGGGATGGTCAGGCCCGCGATGACCAGCACACCGCTCGCGAGCGCCCCTGTCCACCCCAGTGCCACGTGCAGCAGCAGCCAGAGCGGAGTCCGCCAACGGTCGGCGCCCCAGGGCACGGCAGGGGTCGTCGCGCCAAGGGCCGGTGCCGGAGGGGTCGGGCTCGCGGGCCGACGGCCGGCCGCGGGATCCGGCAACGGCACCCTCAGCAGCCGACGGGCGGACACCACCAGCGCCCGCCGCGTGACCCGGGCCAGCCCGACCACGCCGACCAGCGCCGCCCAGACCAGCAGGACCAGAACGATCCTCACTCCCTCCGGAGCGGATCCCCACACCACCGCTGGCAGCAGTGCGAAGGGCAGCAGTGGCAGGCTCGCCAACGCGCCGCAGTAGGCGAACAGCGCACCCGCGTACGTGGAGCCGCGCAGCAACGGCCGGAATCCCCTGATCATGATCGCCAGTATGACCGCACAGCTCACCTGCGGCCTCCCCCGATCGAGGGAGCACTTTCTCCCGCCTTACCGCGATGTGCGCCCGAGGCCCCGGAACCCATGATCGTGTCCTGCCCGGTTGACGAGAGGACCGCTGATGAACACGCAAGGGATGGAGGCCTCGCCGAATCACACGGCGACGGCTGGGGCTGTGCCGACTGGGACGACGTCAGTACCGAGTCGGACGGCATCGGCCCAGGCCGCCGGGGCGGGCCCGTACTCCCATCACCCCCAGGGCTCCGGATACGGCATGCGGCCTCCGGCCGGCAGGAACGGCCTGGCCACGGCCGCTCTGGTGCTGGGTGTCATCAGCTTGATCACCTCGATCGTCTGCATCGGCGGCCTGTTCGGCGTCATCGGCCTTGTCCTGGGCATCGCCGCCCTGTGGAGGGCCAGGCGGACCGGCGTCGGCCGGGGCATGTCCGTCACCGCCCTGGTGACCTCGTCCCTTGCGATCGTGGTGTCCGTCCTGGCCGCCTTCTTCTTGGTCTGGTACGCCGACAAGACGCAGGAGTGCTACCAGCCCGACAGCCTTCGGCAGTACCGGCAGTGCGTCCACCAGCAGCTCACCGCGGGCTGACCGGCAGCCGGCCGCACCACCGGCGATGCTCCCCGGCCCCGGTGCACCGCCCGAGCGGCCGCCCACCAGGGTCCGGCACACACCACTGTTTTCCCAACGATTCCACCGGAGTTGACTCATGCGTGAACAGACGTGGCAAGGGCTTCGTCCTTCCAGGCGGCACCAGGGCGTTCGGCGCACCGCCCTGGCAGCCGCGGTGGCCGTCGGCGTCATGACGATCGGTGCCCTCGCGCCGCCCGCGGCGTCGGCCGCCGCCAGGCCGGACACCGTCCAGCAGGGCCTGAACGCGCTGGTGCATAAGGACGGCCTGCCCGCCGCGCTGGCGAGCGTCAAGGACCGCGACGGCCGCACCCGTACCTACACCGCGGGGGTCGGCGACCTGGCCACCGGCTCGAAGGTGCCGGTCGACGGCCAGGTGCGGATCGGCAGCAACACCAAGACGTTCACCGCGGTGGTCGTGCTGCAACTGGTCGGCGAGGGGAAGATCAGCCTCGACGCCCCGGTCGACACCTATCTGCCGGGCCTGGTGCGCGGGGACGGGATCGACGGACGCCACATCACCGTCCGCCAGCTCCTGCAGCACACCAGCGGACTCCACGACTACGAGGGCGACATCGACGTGGCGTCCGTTCAGCACCGGTACTTCGACCCCCGTGACCTCCTCGACATCGCCTTCCAGCACAAGGCCGACTTCGCGCCCGGGGCGAAGTTCGAGTACAGCAGCACGAACTACGTGCTGGCCGGCCTGATCGTCCAGAGGGTCACCGGCCGGCCCCTCGCCGAGGAGATAGACCAGCGCGTCATCAAGCGCATCGGGCTGCGCCACACCTACTTCCCCGCCCCCGGCGACAGGACCATCCGGGAACCCCATCCCAAGGGCTACCACCGGGATTCGGCCGACGAGCCTCTGCGCGACCTCACCGAACTGGACCCCTCCGCGGGCTGGGCGGCAGGCCAGATGATCTCCACCAACTCCGACCTCAACCAGTTCTTCACCGCGCTCCTCGCCGGCCGCCTCCTCCCGGCGGCCCAGCTCGCCCAGATGCGCACCACCGTCCCCGTCGGGGACACCGGCGCCCGCTACGGACTGGGGATCATGAGCAGGCCGCTGTCGTGCGGCGGTGTCTACTGGGGCCACGGCGGCGACATCCCGGGGTACGAGACCCGGGGCGGCGCCACCGACGACGGCCGCGCCGTCGACATCGCCGTGACCAGCATCCCGACCGACGAGGCAGTCACACAGCACCTCGAGAGTGTCGTGGACACGGCCTTGTGCCGCTGAACCGCGCCTCCCGCATGGCCTCGCCGGAGCGGAAGGACCAGCCCGCTCCGGCGAGGCCATGCGCCTTGGTGCGACCGGCCGCTGAGGGTGTCCGGCGTGCTTTGGGGCACCGGCGAGCTTTGGGGTACCGGCGGACGGCTTCGTCGTTCACGGCCTCCCCGCGATCAGGCCCAGGTGCCCGTCGTGGCGCCGGTAGAGCACGCGGCCCCGTCCGGTGTCGGGGTGGGCGTAGAAGAGGAACGGCAGGTCCGCGGCCTCCAGCCGGTCCACCGCTTGGTGGTCGGTCAGCCGCCTGGCGCTCTGCGGGCTGAGGGTCAGCGGCACGCTTGAGCGGTGCGGCGGCGCAGCGGCGATGGTGCGGGCCAGGCGGTAGCCGGTGGGCCCGATGCGGTAGACGACGGCGTCGGTCTCGGTGGCGGGGTCGGTGAACAGGTGGATGTCGTAGTCCATCGCATCCAGGGTGCGCACCGCCGCGTCCGGCGAACACCACACCAGCGCGGGCGACTTGACCCGCGTGATCCGCCGCACCCCCTCCGGAGGGACGGGCGCGGACGGGCGGGCCGGCTGGGGCCAGGGGTGGGGACGCCAGGTGCCGGTGACCGCGCTGATACGTCGGCGCAACTGCTCGGCGAGCGCCTCGAAGGCCTCGGCCAGGCCCGCCGCGGCCTCCTGGACGCGGATGCGGCGGCCGTCGACCTCGGCGTTGACCTGCGCCAGCGCACCGGAGCCGGTGGAGGTCAGCTTGATCCTCAGGGCCTCGACGAGCGCGTTCGCGCCCTCGGCCGCCGCCGCGACCTTGGCCCGGCCGTCGGCCAGGACCTCCCGCCGGATGCCGCCGAACGCCAGAACGGTGATCCCCTCGCCCATGTCCTCATGTCCTCCTGCTGGTGCCGATGGGCTTCAACGCCCGGTCGTGTTGACGCTCCTGCCGCCGTGATCGCTCCACAAGGGCCGAACGGCCCCATCCCGGTCGTGGCGGTCGGGCGCACCCGCGCGGGGTTCCGGCTCAAAACGCCGTCGGCCTCACCGGCCATGCCCCTCACCGGGACCACCCTGCGTGGGCGGCTCCGGAGGATCTCCATGACCGCCACTGACACCAGCGAGTGCCCTCACGTCACTTCCTCGTGTAGGTGACGATGCTGACGCCGGAGTCGAAGTCGCGGCGTGCGGTCGGCAGAAAGCCGGTGGGAGCGTAAGGGCCGTCGAACAGCGGAATGCCGGTGCCGATGACGACCGGATTGCGCTTGATGATCAGTTCGTCGATCTCGTCGCGGAGCGCGGCGGCAAGCTTGCCGCCGCCGGCGAGCCAGATGTCCATGCCGTTCCGCTTCTTCAGGTCGCGTACCAGTGCGACCGGGTCGTCGGCGACGATCTCCACCTTCGGATCGGTGGAGGTCAGGGTGCGGGAGACGACGTACTGCTCCAGGTGAGCGTAGGGGCTGGTGATGCCTGCTTTCAGAGCCGGCTCATAAGTGCCGCGCCCCATGATCACGGTGTCGAAGTGCCGGTGCGGGGTGGCGGTCAGGCCGAGCGGCCCGCGGACGTGCACCGGCATCGTCTCGGGATACTCGGCGAGGATCGCCTCCCGGACCTCCCCCTCGAAGGGGAGGAAGTCGTAACTACCGTCCGGCGCGGCGATGTAGCCGTCGAGGCTGGCGGCGACGTAGTAGATGAGCTTGCGCATCCGGTCTCTCTTCCCCGTGGCAGAGCGGCGGGCCTCGGCCTGCCCGCTCCACTTGATGTACTGTGATTGAAGTGGTTTGAACGTAGTACTGCAATCGCAGTGATGTCAATGAGTCTCCAAGGAGCTGTCGATGCGTCAGAATCCGGCCCGCCGCACCGCCTTGCTCGATGCCGCCATCGAAGTCCTCGCCCGCGAGGGCTCACGGGGCCTGACGCTCCGCGCCGTCGACAAGGAGGCGAACGTGCCGACCGGGACGGCGTCCAACTACTTCGCCAACCGTGCCGACATGCTGGCCCAGGTCATGGGGCGCACCCGCGAGCGTCTGACCCCGGATCCGGCCGAGCTGGCCGACACGATGAACGCCGAGCCATCACATGAGTTGGTCAGGACTCTGATGCTGCAGCTCGTCGGCCGCATGCGCCGTGACCGCAGCAGCCACCTGGCCATGCTCGAACTGCGCCTGGAGGCCACCCGGCGGCCCGAACTCCACACGGAGCTGGCGCGTTTCTTCACCGCCGAGCTCGACGCCGGCATCGACTTCCACCTGGGTTCCGCCCTGCCGGGCGACCGCACCGGGGTGGTCCTGCTCTACCTGGCCATGCTGGGGCTGGTCGTCGACGACCTGACCGTCCCGGAACTCCTCACGCCGCACCGGCCGGACACCCTGATCGACGCCATGGTGACGCGCCTCCTCCCGGACGAAGCCGCCTCGACGCGGCCTCCGCACTCCACCTGATACGGGGCCCTCGATCGTCCGGGCCGCCTGCCGGGCCCGGCCCTGCAAGGCCGTCACCGGCGCCTCCCTCGGACGCCCTGCCGGGGCAGCACCGCGGACCGTATCGCAGTGCTGCCGCCGGTGCGGGGTGAGCGGGGCACGCCGGGGGTTCGCCGCCCGGATCATCCGGCTGACTGCCCCTCAACTCATCGTTGTCGCTTCGGCGGTGATCGGCGCGGTACCGCCCATGGCGTTGCGGTCCGGTGACACGGAATGCTCTATTCCGTCGATTGTTCGCACTAGATTCGATCGTGCACACCGCCGCACAGCCTCGCGGTTCCCGCACGAGAGGGGACGGGCAATGTGCGTGCCCTCACCCGTACTGCGCCCAGGAGAACCTGCATGTCCCCCCTGACGACTCGCCGCGCGACCACCGTCCGCTCGCTGGCCGGCACCGTCCTGGCAGCCGCCTTGTTCGTCCCCGCCGCGACGGCTTGCAGCTCCACGTCCGACGCGCACGGCACCACCGCGGCCACCGCACCGGCCGCCGCCACGCCCACCGCACCCGGCGCACAGGGCACCGCCGCTCCGGCCACCGTGACCGACGCGCACAGCACCCCCGCGCCGGCTGCCCCGCCCGCTTCGTCCCGGCCCACCGCTCCGGGCACCAAGGCCAAGTCGAAGTCCCCGGTCCACACCCAGTCCCTGGTGGACGGCAGCACGGCCGAGGTCCAGGAGGTCGGGGCCGAGCACTACATCGCCAAGATCGTCCACAACGGTGACGTCCTCGCCACGCTGGAGACGAACGGCTCCGATGCCGGGCTGGACGCCAACGACATGTTCGTCGTGCTCTCCCTGGACGGCCAGGTCCACTCCTGGATGGGCGGCGGAAACCAGGGACCGGGCACGTTCAAGCTCGCGGGCGGCTGGACGGCCAAGGTCACGAAGATCGGCGACCTCCGCTACCGCGCGCAGATCATCGGCAACGACAACTCCGTGGACGCCACGCTGGAGTCGAACCAGCACGACGTCGGACTCGACGCCAACGCCGTCTACATCGTGCTCACCGCCGGCGGCGAGATCAGCGCCCACATGTAACGAAGCACTACCTGTCGACGAGCCTTGACGGTCCATTTCATCCGTCACCTCCGACGGACGGCCTGAGGCGGCCCGTCTGCGGGTGCCGAGGCTTCCGTTCCTGCCATCGCCTGCCACGCTCGGCCGGGGGCGGGAGAGGTTTCCACCCGCAGCCGTTCCCGGCGGCGTCGGCCGCACTCGACGATCACGACCGAGGCGAGCACCGCCACGGCGCCCGAAACCCGGCCGGCAGTGAGACGGTCGCCGTAGCAGAAGGCGCCGGCGGCAACGGTCACCGGTACCTCGGTACAGGACAGGATCGCGGCGGTCGGGGCTCCCAAGGCCTGTGTCCCGGCGA
The DNA here is from genome assembly GCF_051374625.1 of Kitasatospora sp. HPM-01-4. Lineage (NCBI taxonomy): Bacteria > Bacillati > Actinomycetota > Actinomycetes > Kitasatosporales > Streptomycetaceae > Kitasatospora > Kitasatospora sp. HPM-01-4. The sequence continues at coordinate 2,203,769 of NZ_JBPQGP010000005.1, forward strand.
ACAGGCACAGCACCGGGACGACGGTGGAGCACAGGGCCAGCAACCCGATCCACGGCCAAGCCGGTTCGACCGGTAGCCGCAGCCCACCGGTCGCCGTGCCGAAGAGAGCCAGGCTGGCGCAGGCGCCGGTGCACACCAGTGCGGACAGCAGCGGCAGATCGAGGCTCTCCACCAGGCGGCCGGCGGCCGTCAGATACAGGGCGTAGGTGACGGCCGCCCCCAGCGCCAGCAGCACACCTGCGGTGTCGGCGCCCGGCCCCGCGCCGCCCGGACCGAGCAGGAACAGCACCCCGAGCGCGGAACAGACCAATGCGGCCAGCCGATAGCGGTCGGGAGACTCTCGGCGCAGGGCGAGGGCGAGCAGCGTCACCACGGCGGGGTAGGCGTAGAGCAGTAGCGCGGCCAGTGAGGCGTCGATCCTGGTGACAGCACCGAAGTACGCCGCGGACTGGACGGCGTACCCCACGGCGCCCAGGGCCAGGCCCGCCGAGAGTGCCCGTCCGCGAGCCGGGCCAGTTGGGAGCATCCGTCCGTGCGGGCGGCGCGGACGGCGGCAGACCACGACGGCCCAGAAGACGGCGGCGGCCAACGCGAAGCGGGCGGTGAGCACGGTGGTGACGCCGATACCGGTGGCGAAGGCCTGCTTGGCGAACACCGGGGCGAGACCGAATCCGCTCGCCGACACAAGGCAGAGAACGGCCCCGCGGGCCGTGACACGGGACGAGGGTCGGGTAGTCACACCCAAAAACTAAATCTGCCGGATCAATCGAGGTAGCCTCGCTTTCCTGTCCTATTCACAGGAGATTCCTTGATCACCCTGCAGCAGCTGCGCTGCTTCCAGGCCACACTGGAGCACGGCTCGTTCACGGCCGCCGCAGCCGCACTGGGCTACGCACAACCGTCGATCTCCGAACAGGTGCGCCTGCTGGAGAAGCACCTCGACGCCAGACTGTTCCGCCGGGTGGGGCGGGGCCTGGTCCCCACCGAGGCCGCCAGGGCACTGCAGCCCCACGCCACCGCCGCACTGGCCTCGGTCGACGCGGCCGGCCGGGCGGTCGCCTCGGTCCGTCAGGTGCTGACCGGAACCGTCCGCCTCGGCGTGTTCCGCACCGCGCGCTACTACCTCGGCAGTGATCTGGTGGCCGACGTCCTGACACGGCACCCCGGACTGCGGGTCGAACTCGTAGGGCCCCACTCGGTCCCGGTGCTGGACCAGCTCCGCCGCGGTGCACTCGAAGTCGCTGTGGTCGCCCTGCCGTTCGGCGACGCGGACATGGCGGTCCACCCGGTGATGCGCGACGAACTGGTCTACGTCAGCGCGGATCCGGCGCGGGCGTCCGCCCCCGTCACATCGGCGCAGCTCGCCGCGGCGCAGCTGGTCCTGCCCGATGTGAGCTGGCGCAAGGACGACTCCACCCGCCGCCACCTGCTGGCCGGCGTGCTGGCGGCGGGCGGCTCACTGCACTCGAGAATCGAAGTGGAGGAGACGGAGACGGCGTTGGAGATCGCGGCGACCGGCCTGGCCGACACGGTCACCTGGCGCGGTGTGCTGCACGGGCTGGCCGAGCGTGTGCCGCCGGGGCTGCACTGGGCTCCGCTGACGCCCCCGCTCCACGAGACGTTCGCCGTGGTGCACCCGCCGAACGCCGAACTGTCGCCCGCCGCAGAAGCAGTGGCGGCACTTGCCACCGCCAGGATGAGACGGCTGGACACCGCCGTCCGCGACGCCCCGCGCATCGGCTTCTCCCGAGGAGGACCGCTTTCCGCACCGTGACGCCCGTGACGGGCTGGATGCTCCGCGGGGCTCAAACACGTCCCCGGCCACATCAGGTCGATTGACCCTGGTGGCCAACCGACACATTCCGCTGAGCTGCAGATATAGCCAGCCCGTGTGAGGCGTGTTCCCAGCAGCTTCAAGATCATTTCCCAGTGCGCCAACTGAGTGGACCTTGGGAGCACCGATCGTTGCCGTCGGCCGTGTGCAATCGCAAAAGCGTGTACGGGGCGGTCGCGCCTGGCATAGAGGTTTCTGCGCGATCGGTTGAGTTCGACGTGCTAATGCGGGGGCTACGGTGGACGGGCATCCCCGGCGGAAGCGGCCGATCACCTTCGCCGAGCCCCACACCTGGTCCGGCACCTGCCCACGGCGTGCGCGATCTCCTTCGCCTACTTGCCCGGCGCCGGTTGTCTCGCGTCGTGCACTGAATAAGCGGGCAGCGCCGACCTCCGGAGCCAGGCCGCGCGGAACAGATGGCCGGGCTGGCAGCGGAGCTGGATGAGGCGCTGGCCGACCGGGCGGTCGCCGCGTGCGGGGGCCCGGTCCGGTACCGGGTTCGGTGGCCAGGCCACGGGGCGACAGGCCGTGTGATACTTCGCCTTGCCATTCGTTCGCGCGCTGCCAGTCGATCGTGACGTCGCGCCGCTCGACGATCGGGCCCTGCGGTTGGTGGCGTACCACCAGTGGATGCTGCGCCAGTCGGTGAACCTGGCGTTCACCGCACACCCGATCGCCATACCAAGGAGACCTGTCTGCACGTCAACGGACTTGGAGTACCCGTAGCCTGGCTGAGGGAGCTGCGCGATCAGGTCCGGGTGCAGGCCCGCAGGAAGCTCGGCAGGTGGTCGGTCTGTGACATCGGGGCGGTCGGTGGTCGCCCTGCCGCATCGTGGAGGTCGTGGTGGACTTCGATGTGATCGTGGAGATCCCGCAGGGGTCACGCAACAAGTACGAGATGGACCACGAGGTGGGGCGGATCAGGCTGGACCGGACGCTGTTCACCGCCACGCGCTATCCGGCGGACTACGGGTTCATCGAGGGCACGCTCGGGCGGGACGGCGAGCCGCTGGATGCCCTGGTGCTGGGCGGGGAGCCGGCTTTTCCGGGGTGTGTGATCACGTGCCGGGCGATCGGGATGTACGTGATGAGCGACGAGGCGGGGCCGGACGAGAAGGTCCTGTGTGTACCGGCGGGCGATGCACGCCGCACGCATCTCCAGGACATCGGCGACATGCGGGAGTTCGACCTGTTGGAGATCACCCACTTCTTCCAGGTCTACAAGGACCTGGAGAAGGGGAAGTCCGTCGAGGGCTCACACTGGGAGGGCCGCGAGGGCGCTTATGCGGAGATCGAGGCGTCCCGCGCCCGCGCCGCGGGTACGAGGTATGCCCGGCGCGGCTGACCCGCACCGAGCGCCACGTCCGGGCCGGGGTCAAACAGCCCTGGCTCTCGGTTGGCACCCGTGTCCTGGGGCTGCTTTGCCGTGTGCACGCTTGCTTCTCTAGCCCTGGGCGATATCGTGCGTTGGCGAGGCCAGGGGCGGCCGGGCGCTTTCACGGTGGCGATGCGGAGTTGACGATGCGTCGGTTACGGCGAGGGGGCAGGTCAAGGCGTCAGTGGCTGGCGGGCGAGGAGCGCTTCGATGGTCCGGAAGAGATGGCGGCCCTGTTCGAACAGCGGCCTCAGCCTCGTTCGGCCCCGGCCTGCTGCGCCGCCGAGGTGACCACGCGGGTCAGCCTCGGCGGGACGGTCATGCGGCTGACCACCCACGCGCCGGAGTGTCCCGTGTGGGCCGTGGGCTGACTGGCAGGTTGGGTGCGTCGGGTTTGCCGGTGAGGCGAATGTTCTTCACCAGGGTTCCACGCTTGATCGTCTCGAATGTGCCCTTGGCCTTCAGGTCCTTGGTCAGCGTCACGGAATCGCCGTAGGCCAGCCTCAGGTCAGGCCTTCTTGACCACGCTCGACTTGAGCTGCATGGGGCCGAATCCGTCGATCTTGCAGTCGATGTCGTGGCCGTCTACTCCGTCCACCAGGCGGATGTTGCGTACCTTGGTTCCCGCCTTGATCCCCGAGGGGCTGCCCTTGACCTTGAGGGCCTTGACGACGGTCACGGTGTCGCCGTCGCTCAGCACGTTGCCGACGGCGTCCTTGACTACCCGCTCACCGGATGAACTCGCGTCGTCTGTGGTTCCCTCGGCGGGAATCCATTCATTGCCGCACTCCGGGCAGACCATTAGAGCGTTCATCTCGTAGGTGTACTCGCTGGAGCACTTCGGGCACGGAGGAAGATTCTCGCTCATTCAGTCAGGATATCCGAACCCCGGCGGGGTCTTGCCGTGTGCATGGGAGGCGACTTCGGGTGATGGGTTTGGGGTCACGTTTCAACGAGCGCGGAAGGTGGGCGCTCGATTGGAGATCGTGTACAGGTCGTCGATGGATAGCCGGTCGGGGTGGGTTGCCGCTGCGCCCACTGAGCTGGTCTTGCGGATGCGTGTCGGCTGTGATCACAGGCCATTGCCTGCGTAGTAGAGATTGAAGCTCTTCTTGGTCAGGGGGAAGATCGGGGCCGATGGTGTCGGCGAGGGCGATGGGGAGGGCGAGCCAGTTGAAGAACGACGGGTCCGCGACCTCGCCGCGGCTCAGGCTGCCGTCGGGAGCGAGTTCGACGCGGGTGGTAGTGGTGCCGCGCCAGCCTTCGGCGATTCCCAGTCGAAGGCGCCCGCCCTGGAACCGGTGGATGGAGCGCTCACCCAGATAGCCGGACAGGCGCAGGACACCCGTGCCGTCCGTCTGCTCAAGCTTCCACTGCATGCTCACCGCCGCCCCCGAGCACCGCACCTGGGCGCGGCGGTGAGCGCGAGGGTGCCCCGTGGACCAGCAGGGGCGTGAGGGAGGCGGGGACGCCCGCACTGCCGACAGCGGCACCGCTTGCCCGGTGTTGGGCGGCACAACTCGCCCAATACCGGCAACGGAGTCCGCGGTACCGCTACGCGGCGGTCCGGTGAGATACGCATCCCCGCCTCCTGTCACCTCGCAGTTGCCAACATTAGCAACTGATAAGTTCATCATGCGACGGCCCTCCGGAAGCGGTCGCCGCAGGACGGCCGCCCTGGAACCGACGCCGGGGCGGCCAGCCTGAGACAGTCACGAAGGCATCCGATCGCGCTCGGGCGCACCACGAGGTCACCTATGGACGACGGATTCGGCGCACGCCGCCATGAGGCCCGGGCAGTGGCTGCCGAGCGCGATGGCGCCTGGCCCGCGAACGCGCCGCAAGCGAACGTCGAGGACGGGATCGAACCCGACTCCATCGACGAGGGGGCGGTGTACTGCTGATGGGAGCAGGCCCCGGTCCACAGCCTGAGCGTCCTGACGAAACCGCAGGACACGCAGCCTTCTTGTCGGGCCTGTCCCCGCTGGCCGGCGCCGCGGCTCCCCGGTGCTCGCCGGGCTGGACACGGCACGGCTGTCCAGCGCCGCACCCGCGCGGGCCCCTGCTCGTCCTGCGCCACCTGGACCATGACGGAGAGCTGATCCCGCGCGTGCGGCCGCTGTCCGCGCTGCCCGAACCGCGCCCGTCCACCCCCTCCGGCTCACGCACCGGGCCGACCGCAGCGGCCCCGAAGACCACACCGGCTACACCGTGATCGTCACCGGCCCCGCCGAACAGACCACCGAGCCGACCAGCAGGCTCGGTACCACGTGCCGCTCCGCGCCTGGCCCGACGGCCCCGCCGAGCACCTGCTGCGGCTGCGGCCCGGGAGCGCCACCGGGTACCGGCTCACCCGCGATCGTGCCGCCCGCGGCGCCCCGCGTGCCCAGCGCCATGCCGCTATCGGAGTCGACCAGCGCCGCCCCGAGCGCGCCGTCAATGCTCATCGCGTTCTTGAGAACGGTCTCGATTGCGGCCATGCGGTCCTCCCGACGTTGTCGTCCGCCGTTGTCATCCAAGCCGCTCCGCGGCCCGGTGACCTGACCTGGAGCGTAGGGACCGGCCCGGGCGCAGCCGGGCGGATGACCGCTACTGATCGAGACGGATCACGTTCGCCTGAATTCATCACATGCGAAACCAGTGAGTTGAAAAATTCTTCACATTCATACATGCTGGGCCGCTGTTGGATCGGCATGAGGTGCGATCGGCCAGTCGGTGCCGGCGCTACGTGGGAGGGGCGGTTGTGACCGAGATGTTCGACGAGGAGCTGCGTGAGCAGCTCGCCCAGGCGCGCCAGGCCCTGCGAGAGGCCGAGGCCGCCGGGGACGACGACGGCGTCCAGGCGTACGACGGGCGAGTGGCCGCTCTGCTGCGGATCGCGGCCCGCCACGGGGTCGAGCTCCCGCACACCGTCCAGGAAGAGCTAGGAGAGAACTGAGCATGGCCGTCCCGCTGTACCAGGCGAAGGCGGAGTTCTTTCGCACGCTGGGCCATCCGGCCCGGATCCGGGTCCTGGAACTCCTCCAGGACGGCCCGATGCCGGTGCGCGACCTGCTCGCGGCGATCGACATCGAGGCGTCCAGCCTCTCCCAGCAGCTCGCCGTGCTGCGCCGCACCCAGCTGGTCACCGCCACCCGCGGGGGTAACACCGTGGTGTACGCGCTCAGCACCCCGGACGTCGCCGAGCTGCTGCTGACGGCCCGCCGGATACTCGGCGAGATGATCACGGACCAGGGCCAGCTGCTGGAGGAGCTGCGCTCCGGCGATGCCAAGGAGGCCACGGCGTGAGCGCCGTCCACAGCACGGTGGAGCGGCTGCGCGCCGTCCTGCCGAACCGCCAGACCCTCCGCGCCATGGGCCGCTCGCCGCGCAAGGACCTCATAGCCGGGCTGACCGTGGCGATCGTGGCCCTGCCGCTCGCGCTGGGCTTCGGCATCTCCTCGGACGCCGGAGCCGAGGCGGGGCTTGCCACCGCGGTCGTCGCGGGCGCGTTGGCGGCCGTGTTCGGCGGCTCCAACCTCCAGGTGTCCGGCCCCACCGGGGCTATGACGGTGGTCCTGGTGCCGATCGTCCACCAGTACGGCACAGGCGGGGTGTTGACGGTCGGCCTGCTGGCAGGCGCGCTCCTGATCTTGCTCGCGCTTGTGAGGGCCGGCCGCTTCATGGCCTACGTGCCGGTGCCGGTGGTCGAGGGCTTCACCGTCGGCATCGCCGCGGTCATCGGCCTGCAGCAGGTGCCGGGCGCGCTCGGGGTCACGACTCCCAAGGGCGACAACCCGGCCATCGTGGCGGCCAAGGCCGTCGGCGACTTCGCCACCCACCCGCACTGGACGGCGCTCGCCGTGGCCCTGACAGTGGCGGCCGTCATGCTGATCGGGGTCCGCCTGCGCCCCGGCGTCCCGTTCTCCCTCATCGCGGTGGTCGCCGCCACCCTGGTGGCGCAGCTGGCCGGCCTGCCGGTCGCCACCATCGGGCATCTGCCTGCCGGGCTCCCCACCCCCTCTCTCGGCTTCTTCGAGACCTCCGCCGTCTTGGCCCTGCTGCCCTCGGCCCTCGCTGTCGCGGCCCTGGCCGCGCTGGAGTCGCTGATGTCCGCGACCGCCGCCGACGCGATGAGCGTCAGCGAACGGCACGACAGCGACCGCGAACTGTTCGGACAGGGCCTGGCCAACCTCGCCGCCCCGCTGTTCGGCGGTGTCGCCGCCACCGGCGCCATTGCCCGCACCGCCGTGAACGTCCGCTCCGGCGCCGCCTCCAGGCTGGCCGCGCTGGTGCACGCGGCCGTGCTGGCCGTGATCGTCTTCGCCGCCGCGCCGCTGGTGGCGGGCATCCCGCTCGCCGCACTCGCCGGTGTCCTGATCGCCACCGCGGTGCGCATGGTCGAGGTCGGCTCACTGCGCGCGCTGGCCCGCTCCGGCCGGGGCGAGGCCGCCGTCATGGCGCTGACCGCCGCCGCCACCCTCGCCTTCGACCTGGTCACCGCCGTCATCGTCGGCCTGCTGGTCTCCGGCGTCCTCGCGCTCCGCTCTGTAGCCAAGGCCGCCCGTCTCGAGCAGGTCCCGCTGCACGAGGACCTCCCCTCGGCGGACCGCCACGACGAGGAGCAGGCCCTGCTCGCCGAGCACATCGTCGCCTACCGTATCGACGGCCCGCTGCTCTTCGCCGCCGCCCACCGCTTCCTGCTCGAACTCACCGAGTCCGCCGAGGTCAAGGTCGCCATCCTGCGGATGTCCCGGGTCAGCGCGATCGACGCCAGCGGCGCCACCGTCCTCGGCGACGCGATCGCCAGGCTCCATCGGCGTGGAACCCTGGTCCTCGTGTCCGGCATCCGTGACGAGCACCACCGCCCCCTGGACGCGCTCGGCGTACTCGACCGCCTCAGGGACGACGGCCACGTCTTCGACACCACCCCGGACGCCATCGCCCATGCCCGCACCCACCTGCACAAGCTGGCCATCCCGGCAGGCCGAACCCCGGCCGCCATGACCACCGCAGGAGCGCCCAGTTGACCACTGCCGCCCCCCTGGGCTCGCGATGATCCGCCGCTGGCGCGACCGAGGACGCCGCGACGGCTTCACCCCGCCGTCAGCCGAACGGAACGGGGCGGGACCGGACTACCAGATGCGTCTGGCCAGCCTGCCCCCCTCCATCGCACTGGCCCGACGCATCACCGTGTCGGTCCTCACCGCCTGGGGCGTGCCGCCGAAGTCCAGCGCGCACGACACCGCTCTCCTCACGATCACCGAACTGGTCACCAACACCGTGCGGCACGCCGCACCGTGCTCCCCGTTCTTCGAGCTGCTGCTGGCCGCCACCGACGACCACCTCGAAGTCGCCGTCCGCGACAGCCATCCGGAACCGACAAAACTCCCTTCCCCCGAGGAGAAGGGCGGTCTGGCCGTGGTGGCCGAACTCGCCCACGACTTCGGCGGCACGCTGACCATCGAGCCCGACCCCGACGGCGGCAAGACCATCCGCCTCCTACTGCCCCTGACCCCACCCGCCGCAACGCAGGAATGAGCCGCCGTGCGCTTCACCATCACCCCCTACGACGACCACGGCACCCCAGCAGCACCGGATCTCGTCGACCTGCCCACACTGAAGGCCGCACTCGCCGAGGCCGCCACATCGGGTCGACGCCTGTACATCCGCCCCCACCCGAGTGGTGACCGTTCACCCGCGACCACGCAGGAGAAGCCATGAGCGACGCCGTCGGCGACGAGAAGAGCAAGCGCAAGGCGATGCTCACCCGAGCGTTGATCTACATCGCCGGCACGCACCTGTTCGCCAGCTTCGTGATGCTGCTCTTCTTCCTCGGCAACCGCCACCACTGAACCCGCCACCGATCCGCCCTACCTCACCTATCGGTGATTGCGTTCGCAACCACCGATAGAAATCAAGCCGGGTCCAAAGGCCGCATCTGCCAGGCGGCCAGCTCGTCCGCCACGGCGTCGGCGACCTTGCTGATCAGGTCCGCGCTGACCTCCACGCCGTAGATGCCGGCCAGGTGGGAGCGGATGTCACGCACCGACATGCCGCGCGCGTACAGCGACGGGATCCGCTCGTTGAACCCCGCCAGCCGGCGTGCGTTCTTCGGGATCAGCTGCGGCTGGAAATCCGCGTTGCGGTCCCGGGGGCACTGCCACTGTCACCGCGCCGATGTCGGCCAGCATGGTCTTCGACGACGTTCCGTTGCGGCTGTTACCCGAACCGCGACCTGCCGGGTCGGGTTTCTCGTAGCCCAGGTGCTCGGTCATCTCGACTTCCAGGGCCCGTTCCAATAGGGCCCGGACGATTTGGGTCAGCAGCCCGCCCTCGCCCAGCAGGGCCGCCCCGGAGGCATCCGCGCGGTCCATCAGCCGCTCGGCAGCCTCGTCCACCAGCTCGGCCCCGACCTGCTCGACGGGAGGATTCTCGCTGTCAGCAGTAGTCATGTCAGTCCGTTCCGGCTGGCCAAGACCCGGGATCGAGCCTCGGCGACCCTGTCACATCACGGACTTACACGATCTTTCGTGACACTCCCGCGCCGGTGGTGACATCGGCCGGGTAGCGGGCGGCGATGGCGTTCGAGCGGGTCAGAGGTCGTTTCCGGCGTACGAGAGGTTGAAGCTCTTGTTGGTGAGGGGGAAGTCGGGGACGATCGTGTTGGTCAGGGCGACGGGCAGGGCGGGCCAGTTGAAGAACGACGGGTCTGTGATCTTCACACGGCTGAGGGTGCCGTCGGGGGCGAGTTCGACACGGGTGGTGATGGTGCCGCGCCAGCCTTCGGTGATGCCTACTCCGGACCGGTATGCGTCGTTGGTCGGTGGCGCCGGCCGGTGGGTGGGGCCAACCGGGGTGCCCTCGGCGAGGTAGCCGATCAGCCGCAGGGAGTCTTCGGCCTCCTGGGCACGGATCTGGAAGCGGGCGAGGACGTCGCCGCTGCCAAGGGTGCGGGTGGTCAGGGCGTCGTCGTAGTCGTGGAAGGGGTGGGCCTGGCGGGCATCGGTGAGCAGTCCGCTGGCGCGGGCGACGTAGCCGAGGCAGCCGAGGTCGCGGGCGGCCTGCAGGGGCAGGATCGCGGTGCCGGTGAAGCGGTCGCGGATGGTGATGTGGTCGAGGGCGAGGGCGATGAGGTCGCGGATGTCGGCGCCGATGGCCTTGAGTTCGGCGGGGTCAGGTCGTGCGCGCAGCGCGCTGCCGCCGGGGATGACGCCTCCGCGTAGGAGGCGGTGTCCGGTGATCTGCTGGTTGAGGCGCAGGAGTTGTTCGCGGATGCGCCAGGCGTGGGCGTTGAGGATGCCGTGGCCGACGTCGTTGCACAGGGCGCCGAGGTCGGTGACGTGGTTGTGGAGGCGTTCGAGTTCCAGGAGCAGGGCGCGGGCGCGCCTGGCCTGGGCGGGGACGTGGGTGCGGGTGGCTTCTTCGATGGCGAGGCAGTAGGCGAGGGCGTGGCCGACGGTGGTGTCACCGCTGACCCGTTCGGCAAGGGCGAGGCCGCGCGCCGGCTCTCGGCCCTCGAAGTGCTTCTCGATGCCCTTGTGGACGTACCAGAGGCGGGCTTTGAGTTTGAGGATGGTCTCGCCGACGACGGAGAAGCGGAAGTGGCCGGGTTCGATCAGGCCGGCGTGGACGGGGCCGACGGGGATCTCGTAGACGCCGGGGCCTTCGACGGTCAGGAACGGGAAGGGGCCCTCCGGCACACCGAAGGGCGGTGGCGGGCCGGCGTCGGGGTGCATCGGGTACCAGCCGCGGGGCCAGTGCGGGTGGCGGACCAGGCGGCGGGGCATCGGGTGGTCGAGCGGGACGATGCCGTGCAGGTCGCGCATCTCCCGTTCGAAGCGTCCGGCGGGGAAGGAGAGGCCGGCCAGGCTGGGGACGCTCGGGTTCGACGGGTCGAGGTGGACGTGGAGTTCGGTGCGGGTGTCGGGTGGGCCCTGCACGAAGAGGTAGACCACGCGGATGCCGGGGTCCGACTCGGTGCCCTGGTCGTCGTGGTGGGCGGCGACCAGAGCGAGGCGGTGGCCGGCGGCAAGCAGTTCCTTGGCGTGGGTGGGGAGTTCGGCTGGGTCGAGGTCGGTGACGGTGCGGGTCGGGGGCTGCATGGGTGTCAGTGGCTTCCGATGAGGGCGGCGGCGGTCAGAAGGTCGTTCAGCGGCGTGATGCTGATGCCGAGCGCGGCGCAGGCGGTGAGGCCGGCGGCGAGGGGCAGCCAGGTGGTGGGGCCGACGCGCATCGCCACGGCGGTGTCACCTGCTCGCTCGGGTGCCGGACCGAGCAGCATGTGGGCCGTGCGGGTGGCCAGGGCGGCGAAGGAGGCGAGGACAAGGACCAGGGCGATGGTCGTGGCCCAGCCGAGGCGGGCGTTGAACCCGGCGCGGGCGATGGCGAGTTCGGAGGCGAAGAGGCTGAACGGCGGTAGTGCGAGCAGGGCGAGGACGGCGAGTGCGAACGCGGCGCCCAGGGCCGGGGCCGAGGTCAGTACTCCGCGGACGCGGCCGATGCGGGTGGTGTGGTGCAGGTGCATGAGGTGGCCGGAGGAGCAGAAGGCGACGCCCTTGGCGAGTCCGTGGCCGGCCATGTGCAGCAGCAGCGCGGCGACGGCGAGGTGGGTGCCCGCGGCGGCGGCCAGGGCGATCAGGCTCATGTGCTCCATGCTCGAGTAGGCGAGCATCCGCTTGTAGTCGCGCTGAGCCAGCAGCAGGGCTGCGGCGAGGGCGAGTGTCGAGAGGGCGACGGCGAGAAGGAGCGCGCGGGTGAAGCCGGTGCCGAGGGCGGCGTCGGCGATGACCTTGTAGCGCAGGATGGCGGTGAAGGCGACGGCGAGCAGGACGCCGGACATCAACGCCGAGACGGGGGCGGGTGCTTGGCCGTGGGCGTCGGGCAGCCAGGCGTGCAGCGGGACGAGCCCGGCCTTGGCGCCGAAGCCCAGGACGACCAGGGTGATGACCAGGCGCAGGGTGTGCGGGTCGAGACGGTGAGCGTGGGCGGTGAGGGTGGGCCAGTCCAGGGCGTGGGCTTCGGGGATGCCCGCGTTGCGGGCGGCGTAATAGACCAGCACCGTGCCAAGGAAGGCCAGGGCGATGGCGACAGAGCAGATGACCACGTACTTCCAGGCGGCCTCGATGCCGGCGCGGGTGCGGCGGTGGCCCACCAGGAAGGCGGTGACGATGGTGGTGGCCTCGATGGCGACCCACAGCACGCCGAGGTTGGCGGTCAGGGTGGCCAGGGCCATCGCGGCGAGGAAGAGGTGGACCAGGATCCCGTAGCGGCGGGCCGCGGGGGCGTCGGTGTGTCCGGCCGTTTGCTCGGCGGCGAGGTAGGCGGGACTGGCGGCCAAGGCCAGCGCGCCGACCGCTCCGATGCCGAGCAGGATCCAGACGGTCAGGGCGTCCGCGCGCAACAGGTCCCCCGCAGCGGCGGCCGGGCCGTTGTGGGGAACGCGGGTGGCCAGGGCTGCGGCGCAGGTGAGGATCGCCGCTGGGGAGGCCAGGCCGGCCCAGGCGGTAGCGGGCCGCCAGCCGGCTGCGGCGTGGAGGCCGGCGACGGCGAGGGGGACGGCGATCGGGATGGTCAGCAGCAACGCGTCGTTCATCAGCCGTGCAGCTCCCGCAGGTCGTCGAGGTCGGTGTGGCCGAAGGCGGCGCGCATCCGGGTGGTGAGGATCTGCAGGACCAGGACGGCGAACAGGACGTCGAAGGAGACGCCGAGTTCGACGATCAGCGGCACGCCGGAGGTGGCGAGGAAGGCGACGGCGGTGATGCCGTTGTCGATCAGCAGGAAGCCGACGACCTGGGAGAGCGCGCGGCGGCGGGTCACCAGGGCGAAGAAGCCGATCAGGACGACCGCGAAGCCGACCGGCAGGGCCCGGGTGGCGGGCGAGGGCGCGAGTTCGGTCAGGGGCCTGGCGGCGGCGTAGGCGAGCAGGGTGAGGGCGGCGGCGGTCAGCAGGGAGGCGGCGACGTTGACCAGCGGCTCGGTCTCGTGACTATCCCCGCCGGCTACCAGCGCCCGGCGCAGCAGGTACGGCAGGACTGCGGCCCGCAGCGCTGCGATCAGTGCCGCCACGGCGAGGAGGTCCCAGCGCCTCTCGTGGATGGCGAGGAGGGCGACGACGGCGGCGAGCGCCAGGCCCTGGACGGCGAAGATGCGGACGATGGCGGCGAGTTCGCGCCGCCACAGGACCAGGACCGCGGCCAGCAGGAAGACGCCGCAGGCGAGGTCGAGTAGTTGGGTGAACAGGGCGGTGCTCATCGCGGCCCGTCCCAGAGATACCGCATGGGTGACTCACGCTCCGGTGAGGAAGTAGGAGGAGGCGACAGCGAGCAGGGCGAGCAGGAAGGACCCGGCGAGCAGTTCGGGCACCTTGAACAGCCGGACCTTGGCCCAGAACACCTCGGCGGCGGCAAGGAGAGCGCCGAGGGCTGCGACCTTGGCGGCGAACAGCACCAGGGCCAGCAGCAGCGCGCCCACCGCGGCTTTGGTGGTGATGCCCCACGGCACGAACAGTGAGGTGAGCAGGCCGAGCAGGACAGCCAGGCGCATCTGGGCTCCGAGTTCGACCAGCGCGAGGTCGGGCCCGGAGTACTCCAGGACCATGGCCTCGTGGATCATCGTCAGTTCCAGGTGGGTGGAGGGGTTGTCCACGGGCAGCCGCCCGGTCTCAGCGATGGTCACCACGGCAAGGGCGACGGCGGCGAGGATCCCGGCGGGGGTGGCCAGGCGGGCCGGGTTGTGGACGGCTCCGGAGACGATGGTGGCCAGGTTGGTGGATCCGGCCGGGATGGACAGGGCGAAGACCGACATCAGCAGCGTCGGCTCCACCAGGGCCGCGATCGTCATCTCGCGGGAGGCACCCATGCCACCGAAAGCCGTCCCGGTGTCCAGTGCGGCGAGCGCGAGCGACACCGTGCCCAGGGCAAGCAGGGCGACCACCACGATCAGGTCCGCGTAACCGCTGACCGGAGTACGGGTGGAGGCCAGCGGCACCAGGGCGGCGACCACGATCGCGGTGGCGACCAGCACAAGCGGCGCAGCGCGGAAGGCCGGGCCGGTGCCGGCGGCGGTGACAGGCTGTTTGCGCAGTTGTTTGCGCAGATCGCGCCAGGGCTGCCCGATTCCCGCGCCGGCCCGCCCCTCAAGCCGGGCACGCACCTGGCGCATCAGGCCGGCCAGCCACGGCGCCCCCGCCGCCACCAGGACGATCTGGCCGGCGACCGCTGCCGTTCCGAGGGGGTTCACCGGGTCACCGCCAGCACAAGGAGGAGGGTGACGAGTGTGGCGAAGCCGTAGCCGAGGTAGCGGTGGACACTGCCGCCCGCCAGCCGGCGTGCCGAGCGGCCCGTGGCGGCCAGCGCGGCGAGCACCGGCCGGTAGAGGCGATGCTCGATCCGGTCCGGGACCGTGCGCTGGTAGCGCACTCGCTCGACCAGATAGGCCGATTCGCGCACCGGCGTGACGTCGATGTCCTGCTCGGGGGCGAGCACGTCGTCGAACACGCGCTGCAGCGGCTCAGCGAACGAGGTCGCCGTGTACTCCATCCGCGCGGTCGGCGCACCGGCCCCGCAGTCCCACAGCGCGGCCTGGCGCCGGCGCGGGATGCGGGCGGCCAGGCGCACCAGGAACACGAGGGCCACAGCGGCGGCGGTGAGCGCGAGGGCCACCCACAGGGGTGCCAGACTGCCGGAGAGGCGGGTCAGCCGCAGTTGCAGACCAGGCCCGTCCACCGCCGTCCCACCGTTCAGCCCGGCGGCGGCGACCGCGCGGGCCAGGCCGTGGGCCAGCACGCCGGGGAACAGCGCGAGAGCCGCGCAGGCCACCGCGCACAAGCCCATGCCGGCGAGCATCAGCGGCGGACTCTCCACGGCCCGGGCCGCGGCATCGGTGCGGGGGCGGGCGAAGAAGCCCACCCCGAGCGCCTTCACGAAGGCCGCCGCCGCGAGGCCGGCGGACAGCGCGATGGCGGCGATCGCCACCGGCACCATCACCGCCGTGGCCACCCCGGGAACCGTCAGACCGTGGATCAGGGACTGCAGCAGCAGCCACTCGCTGACGAACCCGTTGCCCGGCGGCAGGGCCACCGCCCCCAGCGCGCCGACCGCGAACAGGCCGGTCGTCACCGGCATGCGCCGGCGCAGACCACCCAGGGCGTCCAGGTCGCGCGTGCCGGTGGCATGAAGGACCGAGCCCGCGCCGCCAAACAGCAGCGCCTTGAACGCAGCATGGTTGACCACGTGCAGCAGCGCCGCCGCCAACGCGAGCCCGGCGAGAGCTCGGGTGCGGCCGGAGTCGAACAGCAGCGCCGCCCCCACACCGATGAGCACCAGGCCCAGGTTCTCGCTGGTCGAGTACGCCAGCAGCCGCTTGAGGTCGGTGGCGACGGCCGCCTGCACGATGCCGAACACCGCCGTCACCGCCCCGAGCGCCACCAGCAGCAGCGCCCACCAGGGCGGGCCGCCGCCGAGCAGGTCGAAGGTGATCCGGATGATGCCATAGACGCCGAGGTTCACCATCGCCGCGCTCATCAGCGCCGATGCGTGGCTGGGCGCTTCCGGGTGGGCCCTGGGCAGCCAGGCGTGCAGCGGGACCATGCCGGCCTTCGACCCGAACGCCAGCGCGGCCAGCACGAACACCGTCCCCCTCACCACGGGCGACAGATGCCAGGCCGCACCACGCAGCGCCGCGAAGGACTCTCCCCCGGCGTGGGCGGCGAACAGAGCCAGCGCGATCAGCAGGAGCACGAACCCCAGATGGGTCATGACCGCGTACCACAGGCCTGCCTCGCGGACCGAGGCCCTGCGGCGGTGCTCGGCCACGACGAGCAGCAGCGAGGAGGCGGCCATCAGCTCCCACAGCAGCAGGAACGTCGACACGCTCGCACCGGCCGGCACCAGCACCAACGACCAGGCGAACAGCGGCAGCACCGCCTGCACGCCCCGGCCCGCCAGATGGTGGCGCGCATACCCGATCCCGTACACGGACACCGCCGCGACCACACCGCCGGAGACCGCCATGAACCAACCCGATAACGCGTCAACCGCCACATGCACCCCGGCCAGCGGCAGCAGACCCGGGAACGCGGCCGACCAACGGGCACCGCCCAATGCCGCCGCCCCCGCCACCAGTCCCGCAACGCCCACGCCCGCCGTACACACCCCGACGACACCCGGGCGGGCCCGCTCCGGAACCAGCAGCCCAGCCAGCACCCCGCCGCCGGCCAGCACACTCGCCGCCGCCAGCGCGGAACCGACCGCGCTCACCGGCCACTCACCCGGCGCAGCCCGGCCACGATCGCGGCCGGCTCCGGCGGGCAGCCCAGCACAGCCACATCCACCGGCACCACATCCGACACAGGGCCCTCGATGCCGTAAGCGCCGGCGAACTCGCCGCAGTTGAGAGCGCAGTCACCGACCGCCACCACCAACCGGGGCTGGGGCATGGCCTCAAAGGTGCGACGCAGCGGGTCGGCCATGTTCCGTGTCACCGGGCCGGTCACCAGCAGCACGTCCGCGTGGCGGGGGGAGGCCACCAGGCGGGCGCCGTAGCGTTCGGCGTCGTAGACGGGGCCGAACGCCCCGCCGATCTCGATCTCGCAGCCGTTGCACGACCCCGCGTCCACATGCCGCACCTGCACCGACCCGCCCAGCGCACGGGCCGTGGGCGGCATCTGTTCATCAGGCGGTGGCAGAGCCGGCTCAGCCACCCGCCCCATGTCGCGGATCTTGCGCCACAGATCCATCACAGACCACTCCTCATCAGCAAGGGGGACACTCCCTGACGCCATCGACCTGCTGACACAGCTCTCGCCAGCCACGTCTACGCCGGTGGCGGCGACGGGGCCCGAGGCTCGGTAGCAGCGCAGCCGCGCGCGGGACCAGAACGCCGAGGACCAGCCCGGCGAGGGCGAGAGCAAGGAGAGCGATCACCCGCGAAACGGCCGGCAAGCGGTGAACACCCCGACAGGAACGCCGAGTCGGGGCCGGCGCTGCTAGCGAAACCGGTGAGTGCGAACGCTCGTCGCTCAAGCGGATCGCCGGTCCAACGCCGCAGAGCCCTCGTCTGGGACCTGGCGGCGTGGCGGTCGCCACGGCCCGCCCCCTCGCCGGGCCTGACCGCCCGGCGCAGACGGCCACGCTCTTCGCAACCAGCGCATCGCTGTCCCGCCCATCCCTGTACGGAAGCGTTCACAGGAAGCCGCGCCGACCAGGATCCGTCCCGCCGGGCGCCAGCCATGTGACAACTTGCAGAGATTAGCAACTACAACGCTCTGCAGGACAGCGGCAATGACCCGTCAGTGGACCGTTCGTGGGACACCGGCCAGCCATCAACGGCCGGCCTCCGCCTGCTGCCCGGGAACGGAGATGGCGAAGGTGCCGCCGGTGGCGCTATTGGAGGCCGACTGGCGCGCCATGACATCAGGTTGACTGGACGTCAGGCCCAAGACGACGGTCAAGGACTGCCGTCCGATCCGGCGCCGGGCGGGAGGGTGCCGGCCAGGCGGTAGCCCGCAAGGAGCAGGTGGCGCACGCCGCGGTAGGAGTGGATGAGCCGTCCGGCATCCAGGGCCGCGAGCACCGACGGGATCTCGCTGGGCTGCAGAGCGAGCAGGCACGGAGCACCCTGCGCCGTGCGGCGACCGCGCGGGAGCCGCATCTCGGCAATGGGCGCCCGCCCGTACCTCGGAGCCTGGGCCGGATGGTCCACTCGCCATCGGTGACCTTGCAGGTGAAGCCGGACGCGGCGCCCGCGCCGCAGGTGCGATGGAGGGTGTGGCCGCCCCGTCGTCGGTGTTTCCGGGGCGGCCACCCGATGGCAGCCGCGTCCGGGGAGGCGAGGCCACCACATGACGACCTTAGCACTTGCTAAGATTGGCAACTGCGTGCAGGACAGGAGGAGGAATGCGTATCTCACCGCATCGCCATGGGGCGTTGCTTGCTCCGTACGCGGCCTGGGGTGTCGTGTGCCGCCCCGCGCCGGGCAGGCGGCGCCCGCATGTGCGGTGCGGGCGTTCCGCCTTCCTGTCCGCTCCCGCTGGTCGCGAAGGGTGCACGCATGCTCACCGCCACCCTGGGTGTGGTGCTCGGGGGTGGCGGTGAGCATTCAATGGGAACTCGACGACGCGGACGGAATCGCTGTCCTGCGTCTGACCGGCTTTCTGGGCGAGCAGGCCGTCCACCGCTTCCAGGGCGCATTCGACTGGGCCGTCGCCCGGTGCCCTGGCGCGGTCGTGATCGACCTCTCCGCTCTCGTGGGCTTCGACGCTGTGGGTGAGGGCGCGATCGTGGACGCGGCCGGGCGGCTTCCCCGGGGCCGCGGCCCGCTGGCGGTGGCCAGCCTTCGTGGCCGGCCCGCCGGACTGCTGACGACCAGCATGGCGCTGTCCGTCCTGCAGCTGTTCCCCGACCTGGAGACCGCCCTGGCGGCCCTCGGCCGGCGCTGACCACCAGCGGCCTCACTCATCGACGCGGGATGATTGCGTGCTTGCCTGATTGCTAAGGTCGGTAATTGACAATGTTCTGCCTTGCCTGGGCCCGACGGAGACTGTGACGCCGTGAACGCCGAAACCCCCACCACGCCTCCCGTGGTCGGTGCACCGCTGTACCAGCTGAAGGCGGAGTTCTTCAAGACGCTCGGCCACCCGGTGCGCATCCGGGTCCTGGAACTGCTCAGCGAGCGCGAGCACGCGGTCGCCGAGATGCTGCCCGAAGTCGGCGTCGAGCCGTCCCACCTCTCCCAGCAGCTCGCCGTCCTTCGCCGGGCCAAGCTCGTGACCTCCCGCCGCGAGGGCTCCACCGTCTACTACAGCCTCACCAGCCCCCAGGTCGCCGAGCTGCTGCGGGTCGCACGGGCCATCCTCAGCGGCGTCATCACCGGCCAGGCCGAACTCCTCAACGGCCTGCTCACCCCCACCGCCACCACCGCGACCGAAGGCTGACCCGGCCCCTCCTTCGCCTCACACCACGAGAGTCAGGACTCCAGTGTGAACGGGGCGCGGCCCGCCGGCGGCTGCGGGAGGCTGGCCAGTGGCTCGACCGCCGCCTTCGGACCAACCGACACATTCCGCTGAGCTGCCGATACAGCCAGCCCGTGTGAGGCGTGCTCCCAGCAGCTTCAAGATCGTTTCCTGGCGCGCTGACTGGGCGAGCCCTGGGAACACCGCTCGTTGCCGATGGCCTTATGCAGTCACAAGAGCGTGCACGGGGTGGTCACGCCTGGCGCCGAGGTTCCTGCCAGATCGGCTCAGTTCGACGTGCTGGAGCGGGATGAGCGGGGCTTCGGCTGTGTCCTGCGGGCCGTCAGGCGGCCCTGGAAGGCTGCGTCGAAGGCGGCGAGAGCGCCGTTCCAGCGGTTGCTCCAGCGTTCGCGGCCGCGTCCGGTGGGGTCCGACCCGTATATCAGCGCGCCCCTCGACATGATGGCCGCTCCGTCCGGCAACGGCGCCGGGGTCTGCCACCGGCCAACGCCGCCGGAAGACCCGACTGCGGTCTCGTCGAGTGCCATGCCGCTGATTGTTGGGCGTAGGCGGGACGACAGCGCAGTTCATCCACGCCGAGACCGGCCTGGACATGAGCTGTCTTCCCCACCGCGGAACACCTTGTCTCCTGAGCGAAGAACGGCTCCGGGCCGTCCAGTGCGAAACGAAGAACACCGCCGGTCCGGCCAGCTCCAAGCTCTCGGCCACCGGGTCACCCTCGCGACCGCAGCCGCCAGACCCGGTTCCCACCCGACACGGCGTGTTCCGCTCGTTGTAACGGACCCTGCCGGCTGCCCGGTTGAGGCTCGATCTGTCGTTCAGCGTCCCGTCCGGGGCCGCCTCCCCGACACCGCCAGCAGCTGACCCACCCCACCCCGCACACCCCACCTGACCAGCAAAAACAGTTCTGGCCCCTCGCACAACCGCGAGGGGCCAGAACTGTTCACACAACGCAATGAGGCCGGTCAACCCGACATTCCGTCGGATTGACCGGCCTCATTCGGTCGGTTGACCCTGGTGCGCGAGGGGGGAGTTGAACCCCCACGCCCTTTCGGGCACTGGAACCTGAATCCAGCGCGTCTGCCTATTCCGCCACCCGCGCAGGTGATGTCCTAGATACTAGCCGATCTTCCCGCGTACTCCGAATCGGCCTCTCCCACCCGGCGGACCGCCGTGGAACCGGGCCACGTTCCCGTCGATCCGCAGAGTGCGGTCGGGCGGCGCGGCCGGGAAGGTTCACCGGGTGGCGGCGGCTGTCAGCCGAGGAAGTCGACGCGGTCGATCAGTCCGCCCCGCACCCGGTAGGCCACCAGAAGCCGGACCGGGCCGTCGGCCAGGCCGTGGGCGATCTCATGGTCGACCACCCAGTCGCCCTCGGTGAGCCGGCCGGCGATCTCGGCCCGGCACCGACCTGCGGCGAACATCGGGCCGTACACGCCACGCAGGGCCTCCCGGCCGTGCAGCCCGCTGCCGTCGCGCCTGGTGATGGACACGTCCTCCGCGTAGGTGGCGACGAAGGCGTCAAGGTCGTGACTGTTGTATGCGGCCAGTTGCCGATCTACCACAAGCGTCGGTTCACTCATGGCTTCCGATCATGGCGGGCGCGAACCAAGGAGTCCAGCGTGAACTGGCGCTGCACGCCCGCCGAACGCCGACCGCGCTTGCGGCACCAGCGCGCGAAGGCCGTGCGGGGTGGGGGGCCCGCACGGCCGTTGCGCAGTCATGCCGTGTCCTGGAACCAGTGGTGCGTGATCAGCTGGTGTGAGGTCAGCTGACGGTCACCACTTGATGATCACGCGTTCGCGGAGAACTCCGGGAGGTAGCCGTACTCCTGGCCGTCCGCAGTCGGGTGGTAGCTCTCGTTGGTCGGGATCGTGGTGCTGTGCAGCCACTGGTCGCCGGAGCCGCAGATCTCGTGGCCCGCGTCGAAGTCGGAGCGCACGTCGGCGAAGTTGAAGCCGGCGTTGGCGGCGGCCTGCTGGATCACGCCGTCGATGACGTCAGCGGCACCGTCGATCGCGGATCTCGAGGTGTCACTGATGCCGGCCAGGCAGCTGCCAGGGACCTGGTAGAGGTGCGGGTAGTCCAGCACGACCACGGTGGCGTTCGGCGCGGCGGAGCTGATCGCCGCATAGGTGTTGGCCAGCAGGCCGGGCAGGGTGTTCCTGGCGAACGACTCGGAGTTGTTCACCGCGGTCAGACAGGCGGAAGTACCCGACAGCACGCAGGTCTTCATGGTGGCGCCGAAACCGGAGTCGTTGCCGCCGATGGTGATGCTGACCTCGGTGGTGGAGGAGTTCAGCGCCGAGATCTGGCTGTTCAGCACGTCACTGGTGGTGGCGCCGGAGCAGGCGACATCGGTGAGGTTGGCGCCGTTCTGTGAGGCCCACAGGTACGGGTACGAGTTGTAGCTGCGGTCGCAACTGCCGCTGCCGCTGTCGTAGTTGCCGGCACCGACGCCGGCCGAGTACGAGTCGCCCAGTGCCACGTAGTTGACGGTGGCCGCGTTGGCCGGGGCGGCCATGAACAGGGTGCCGGCGGCGATGACGCTCGCCATGACCACACGGGTGACGACACGCGCGGAGCGCATGGAACCTCCATGGGAGAGGGATGCAAGGGGGGCTGGTTACCGAGCAGTACCAGCGAGCCGTAGTAGACCAGCGGAGTGCATCCCTCGGGAATGCTCATGCCAGAGATGTCGCCACGAGTTTGCTCAGTAGCCCCTAACGTTGTCCGGGATGTAGAGAAGCAGCGCACTCGGGCGGCGTTCAACAAGCAATGGACACAACTGATTTAATCGAGGACCGCCCGCTGGGAAGGCCGGTCACGCGGGCAGCGCGACGGGCCGTACGGGACGCCCCTCGCGGAGACACGGCTGCCCTCCGGCCTGGCTGCACTGCTGGTGGCGCTTACGCCGGTGCGGTTGATCCTCTTGCGTGTCGGCAGCGGGTACCGGCCGAACGCCATGGCACCGCTCGGGGTCGGACTCGGGGCGTCGGGCCTTCTTGCCGTCACCGCACCAGGCATGAGCGGCCGGACAGCGGTGTCCGGCACCGTCGTGATGGTCACCGGGATGCTGCGCTTCAGCTGGCGAGTGAGCGGTCCAGTTGGCGGGCCGACCCTAGAAGCGGTCGGTCGCAACTGCTGACGACGAAGGTCGCAGAACCCCTTGTTAGGTATTTAGCTAAGGTGCAAAATACCAAGCATGACAGAAGCCCAGGACGAGGCTGGAGCCTTCCGCGCCCTCGCCGATCCGACGAGACGTCAGATCCTTGAGGACCTCAGGGGCGGCGAGCTCGCAGCCGGGGAGATCGCGGCCAGGTTCGCGATCAGTGCGCCCTCCGTCTCACGGCACCTCGGTGTGCTCAAGGGAGCCGGGCTGATCACCGAGCGGCGGGAGGGAAACCGGATCTTCTACGCACTGGCCGAGGAGCGTCTCGCCACCTGCATCGGCCGGTTCCTGAGCGCGGTCTGCCCCGAGCAGATCGTGCTCCGCCGCACCAAATGGCGCCCTGGCACACAGAGTGAGGGATCATGAAGCAGTTACAGCTGTCCAGTGTCGTCGAACGACGACTGCTGGTGAACTACCGGGTCGCCCCCGAGGCCGCGGCCCGCCTGCTCCCCGGCCCGCTGCGTCCGCAGCTGGTCCACGGCCACGCGGTCGCGGGCATCTGCCTGCTGCGCCTGGGAAGCGTTCGGCCCGTATGGGCGCCCAAGGCATTCGGGCTGCGGAGCGAGAACGCGGCGCATCGGATCGCCGTCGAGTGGGACGGACCGGACGGCGTCGAGACCGGCGTCTACATCCCACGGCGCGAAACCGCCTCGCGCCTCAACGCCTGGGCGGGTGGCCGCCTTTTCCCCGGCGAGCACAGCCGCGCCGACTTCGAGGTGCACGAGACTCCCGATCGGCTGCGCGTCGCACTCGCGGCCCGGGACGGCGAGACCCGGGTTGATGTCACCGTCGAGCTGTCCGATGAGCTGCGGGGCAGCGAGCTCTTCGCCGACCTCGCCGAGGCTTCGCGATTCTTCCGATGCGGGGCCAAGGGCTACTCGGCCACGGGCTCCGGCCGCCACCTGGACGGCATGGAGCTGCGCACCGACGCCTGGCGGGTGGAAGCCGGCCTGACCCGCTCCGCCGTGTCCTCCTTCTTCGACGACCCGGACCGCTTCCCACCGGGGAGCGCGACCGTGGACTGCGCCCTGGTCATGCGCGACGTCCCCACCAGTTGGCGGCCACTCCCGGCCATGGCTTCCGGGCAAGGTGCTCGACTCGCCAGCTGAGGCGCTCAGTCCGGCGCCGACGATGCCGGTTATCGTCCAGCTGATCAACTACGGTCATGAGCAAGGAGACGAGTGGTGAAACTGCCGAAGCCCGCGGAGGAACAGCGGTCAGAACACCGGTGGTTGGAGCGCGTCGACCTCGCAGAAGTACCCTACGAGGCGGCGCAGGCGGACATGGCCCGCTGGGTCGAGGAGCGCAAAGAGGGCCTCGCGGTCGACAGGCTCTTCCTGCTCACGCACCCGGCGGTGATCACTTACACCGCCCGGACGCCGAAGGACCAACTGCCTGACGCGGAATCACCGATCACCCTGGTGCAGACCGACCGCGGCGGACACGCCACCTACCACGATCCCGGCCAACTCATCGGCTACCTCGTGCTCAACGTCCGCGAACTCGGTCCCCGAGGTCTGATACGCCGTGTCGAGCAGGCACTGATCGACGCACTGGACACCCTCGGCTTCCCAGCGATCCGCCGGGAGACCCCGCGGGGCTCCGAGAGTCTCGTCGGCGTGTGGACGCCCGATCATCGCAAACTCGCCTCAATCGGCATGCGCATCAGTGGGAGCGTCTCCAGCCACGGCTTCGCCCTCAGCGTCGCCCCCGACCTGAGCGTCTACACCACCTTCACCGCCTGTGCCCTGCCCGGCGTCCGTATGACCTCCCTGGCCGAACTCGCCGCCGAACGCGGCCTGCCGGTCCCCACCGATGCCGAGGTGCGCGACGCGGTCGCACAAGCGATGACCGCGCAACTGACGCCCGGTAGGAAGCCGTAGGGGAAGGAACAGCGGACCCTCCCGCCGGCAGCAGTGATGCGGTGGCGGGGGTTCGGGGTGCCGTCAGGTCGTGATGGCGCGGCCTTCGACGTGGTAGACGGGGGCGAACGGGTCGGTGAGGCGTAGCAGGGCGGACCAGATGCGGTGGGTCTGGTGGTCGGTGCAGCGGTCGGGGATGAAGTCCGGTTCGATCCAGGTGATTTCGCTGATGGTGGCGAGTGCTTTGGCGGGGATGGTGGCGGTGGCGGCGGTCTGTGCTGTCACCTGCGTGGTGAAGATGTGGTCGATGCTCTGGGGTGCATGTGTTCCGGGGGTGATGTCGATGATGAGGACGTCGGTGAAGTGCAGGTTGAGTCCGGTGGTGGCCCGGACGGTGCGGGTGGCGGCGAGGTGGGGCAGTTCGCCTTGGTGGGCGGTGCCGCCGGGGAGGGTCCAGCCGTCCTGGTCGTCCGGGTTGATGAGGAGGACGAAGCCTCGGGGGTTGGTGATCAGGGCCTGGCATCCCACCTGGATCCGGGAGTGCTGGTCGGGGACGAGGTCGGAGTGCATCAGCCGTCCTTCTGACTGTTGTGAGGTGTCTCTTGGCGATCGGCGGATCGTGGCCGGCCGCGCGCCCCTCGGGGGGTGGAGGCGTGCGGCCGACCCGGATTCCCCACCGGGGTTGGGGAGTTGGAGCCCGGTGGGAGCTTGGTGCGGTACTGCTCGGCACGGAATGCGGCGCAGCCGCTGACTGTGAGGGCGATGACCAGGCCGGTGCCGAGAATCAGGTCGACCGTCACGGCTGTCGGAGTGCGCGGCAGTGGCGGTTGCGGTGAGGTGGAAGGCTCGGCCTCACGGGTTCACACCTGCGGAGCGGACTGGTCGACCTGGAGCTGCTCGGACTGTGCGTCATCGGCCAACTGCTCAGGTTCGCCGTCGATTTCGGAGCCGTCGGCGTCGGGGCGCTCGGGGGGATCCGCCCAGGCGCCGTAGTCGGTGTTCATGAACTGGGTCGGGCGGTACGTCATGCTCGAGAACTCCGTGATCAAGAGGCGGGGCGGAGAATCGAAGACCGGACGCGCCGTATCAGGCGTCCGAACAGGGCCGCCGGTACCGCCTCGGGGATCATGCGGTCGCCTTCTTCCCAACCTGCACCGGACCGCCGGCCAGCTGGAGGAACTGCTCGCACGGGTGCTCCGCCGCATACTCCGGCGGAAGCGTGTAACCGAAGAACCCGCAGCCGCCACAACGCCAGTCACGAACACCCTCAGCGCCGGGGTCACTCAACTCGACCTGCCACCCGCAGTCCTGGGTGGGGCATCGCAGCGAACCCGTCTCTCTCATAGGGCCACGGCACCCGACTGCGCTCGCCGCGCCTCGACGCCGAGCCTTACCACTGCGGCGAGTTGGGCGATGACGTCCGGTCGGGCCCTGCCGAGTTCCACCAGGAAGACACCACTCCCGATCACGGGCACCTGATCAACTCCGAGAGACGGCAACACGATCCCCGCCCGAGCCAGCGCATCGGCCAGACCGTGCCAAGCGACTACTGCCTCGATCCGCCGACGCGTCATCATCCGATCCAGCGGGCTTGGCGGGCGCTCCGCAGATCCGGACCCTGGCGGGCTTACGGCGCCACCGTGCTGGCCATCGCAATCGGCGTGGATCTTGTCCCATGCCACTTCGCCCACTTGGGGCACATGCAGCGCCAGTGAAGACGCTCTGCATCCGACCACCGTCGTACCTCTCCGTAGTGATTTAGCTACCCAGATGACACGACTTTCCCGTAGAGTCCAAGTGTCTTCAACCTGTCAGAACGGAAGGAATAGTAGATCTTGAACCGTCGCGATTTAGATCCGGATGAGTCGCCTCGTGCCGCCTTCGGCGCCAAACTTCGCAGCGCACGCGAAGAACGCGGATGGACTCAGGATGAGCTCAGCGAGCACATGGAGTACTCAGCGACGCATGTGTCGGCCGTAGAAACTGGCCGCAAACCCCCAACCTTTCGTTTCGCGCAGCAAGCTGACGTGGCATTTGGCACGAACAGCCGGTTCGTCGACCAGTACCGGGATGTTCGAAGCGCTTCGATGCTCGAAGGCTTCGAGGAGTACGCCGCACAGGAAGCCAAGGCCCGAGAGATCCGCGTATTCGAACTCGGGGTGATCCCTGGTCTGCTTCAGACGCCGGAGTATGCGGGGGCCATGGCGAGTGCCGAGGTGAGGCGCGGGAGTATCACTCAAGAGGAGGCCGACCAACGAGTCGCATACCTGCTCACTCGGCAACGCCGTCTTGCATCACCAACTGCGCCACTGGTTCACGCGGTTCTGGATGAAAGCTGTCTGCGTCGAACGATCGGTGGGCGAGAGGTGATGGATCGCCAGCTCGTCGAGCTGGAGAAGCAAGCCAGCACGCCGGGCCTGATCCTTCAGGTCGCCCCGTTCTCCATGGGAGAGGACCGGCCGTTCGCGTTGCCAGTGCATCTGCTGACACTCCCCAACCGAAGCCTGACCGGGTACACGGAGTCCGAAGGTCAGGGGCATCTACAGCGAGATCCCAGCACCCTCACCACCTGGGAGAGGAACTACCATCGGCTACAAGTGGGCGCGCTTTCTGAGGCTGCGTCCCTCGACCTCATTCGCGCTGCTCGGAAGGAACTCACGTGAGTATGGACATGTCCGGCGCCAGCTGGCGGAAGTCAACCTACAGCCAGCAAGGTGGCGCGTGTATAGAGGTAGCTGACGGCTTCCCTGGAGTCGTCCCCGTCCGCGACTCGAAGGACCCCGCGGGTCCGGCCTTGGCCTTCTCCCCCGAGGCCTTCGCGGCCTTCGTGGCAGGCGTGAAGGCCGGCGAGTTCGGGACCGTCTGACCCCACCGCCAAGCTCCCACGCGAGCGAACCGAGCCGACCGCCCGATCAGGGTGGTCGGCTCTTCAGGCTGAGCTGCCGCTGGCAGCCGTTGAGAGATGTCCGCATCCGGCTGCCGCTGACCGCCTACCATCAACTACAGGTTGAAGCGCTGTCGCAGGCCGCATCCGTGGCGATGATCCACCGCGTACGGGAGGAATTGGAAGATGGACGTTGACCTGACCAACGCTGCCTGGCGGAAGAGTACATACAGTGGCGGACAGAACGGCTGTGTGGAGGTGGCCGACGGCTTCCCCGGCTTCGTCCCCGTCCGTGACAGCAAGGACCCTCAAGGCCCGACCTTCGTCTTCTCTGCTGACGCCTTCGCGGCCTTCGTGGCAGGCGTGAAGGCCGGCGAGTTCGGGACCGTCTGACCCCACCGCCCGGCTCTCACATGAGCGAACCGAGCCAACCGCCCGATCAGGGTGGTCGGCTCTTCAGGTTGACCTACCGCTGGCAGCCGTTGAGAGATGTCCCCATCCAGCCGCTTTGGCAAGGTGCGAAAGGAACTTCAGTGACCGAGCCCGACTGGTTCAAATCCAGCTACAGCAGCAACGGCGGCAACTGCGTTGAGGCGGCCGCCAACCTCCCCGGAGTCGTCCCCGTCCGCGACTCGAAGGACCCCACGGGTCCGGCCTTGATCTTCTCCCCCGAGGCCTTCGCAGCCTTCGTGGCAGGCGTGAAGGCCGGCGAGTTCGGGACCGTCTGACCCCACCGCCAAGCTCCCACGCGAGCGAACCGAGCCGACCGCCCGATCAGGGTGGTCGGCTCTTCAGGTTGAGCTGCCGCTGGCAGCCGTTGAGAGATGTCCCCATCCAGCCGCCGCGCGAGGCCTCCTGGAGGCTCTGGACGCCACGCTCACCAGCACCCCCACCGCCTTCGACGTCACCCTCCCCCGCGCCTGACGCAGGCCCCTCCGGGGCCCGGAACGAGCCGGCAGCCCAGGTACGCGGGGGGCGTACCCGGGCTTGCGGGGGGAAGGGGTCTCAGGCGGCGAGGGTGGTGTGGAGGGCGTCGAGGCCGTCGCGGTAAATGGTGGTGAAGAGGGCCACGGCCTCGTCCTCGGTGGCGCCGTCGGGGTTGAAGCGGCCGGACCACTGGACCTCGGCGGCGTTCTCCTGGCCGGGGACGGCGTGGACGCGGATCGTGGAGACGTAGCCGTTGACGGGGAACGGGGCTTCCAGGATGGCGTAGCTGTAGTGGCGCTCGGCCTCGTTGAAGGCGACGAGGCGCTCGATGATGATCCCGCCCTCGGGGTTGCGCAGGCGGCGGACGCGGCCGCCTTCGAGGGCGGTGCTCTCGGCGATGTACGGGAGCCAGTCGGGGAGGGAGTCGAAGCCGCCGATGAGGTTCCACACCTTGTCGGGGGAGGCGGGGACGATGCGGCTGACGGAGGTGGAGGCCATGATCGGATTTCCTGACGGGTCGGGGGTGGTTCAGGCGCCGTACGGCAGCGGGGCGGCCGGGCTGACGAGGTCGGCGGCGCGCAGCTCCTGCCAGAACGCGGCGGGGACGGTCTCGTTGAGCGCCGCCTGGTCCTCGGCGATGCGGCTGGGCTTGGTGGCGCCGGCGACGACCGCGGCGGTGACCGGGTGGGCGAGGGAGAACTGCAGGGCGGCGGCCTTGATGCTCACACCGTGCTTCGCGGCCAGGTCCTTGAGCCGGGTGACGCGCTCGATGATGTGCGCGGGGGCTTCCTGGTACTCGAAGTGGGTGCCGCCGGCGAGGATGCCGGAGCTGTAGGGGCCGCCGACGACCATGCCGACGCCCTGCTCCTGCGCCATCGGCAGCAGGCGCTGGAGGGCGTGCTCGTGGTCGAGGAGGGTGTAGCGGCCGGCGAGGAGGAAGCCGTCCGGGCGGGGCTCGTCGAGGGACAGGGTGAGCTCGATCGGCTCGGTCTTGTTGACGCCGAGGCCCCAGGCCCCGATGACGCCCTCCTCGCGCAGGCGGGACAGGACGCGGAAGGCGCCGGTGCGGGCCTCCTCGAACTTGGCCAGCCACTGGTCGCCGTGGAAGTCCTGGGCGATGTCGTGGACCCAGACGATGTCCAGGCGGTCGGTGCGCAGGCGCTTGAGGCTGTCCTCGATGGAGCGCTCGGTGGCCTCGGCAGTCCAGACGTGCAGCATCCTGTTGGGGTTGCCGTGCTCGAACAGGCCGCCCTTCTCGCCGAGTTCGCGGGTGCCCTCCTCCAGCTCCTCCAGGATGACGCGGCCGACCTTGGTGGAGAGCACGTACTCGTCGCGGGGCCTGGCGGAGAGGACCTCACCGAGGCGCTCCTCGGCGAGGCCCGCGCCGTAGAAGGGGGCGGTGTCGTAGTAGCGGACGCCCTGCTGCCAGGCGGCCTCGACGGTGGCGAGTGCCTCGGTCTCGGGGATCGCGCGGAACATGTTGCCGAGCGGGGCGGTGCCGTAGCCGAGCTTGCCGGGGAGGAGTTCCTTGAGGGACATGGTGGTGCCTTTTCGAAACGGGGAGTGTGGGGCGCAAGGGCCACTCAATAGATGCGAGCGCATCTTGCAAGCCTTAACAATAATTGCAGACGCGGGCTACTGCAAGGGCTCTATGCGACGGATGCGGGGAAGCGCGGCAGGACGTACCCCCGCGAGCTCCCGCAGCAGTTCCTCCACCGGCCGGTCGTTGGGCCGCAGATTGAAGGAGACGTGCGAGACCCCGAACAGCGCCATGGTCTCCAGGCGCTCGATCAGGGCGTTGCGGCCGGTGCTGAGGCCGAGCCGGATCGGACGGGCCGGGGCGTCCGGGACCTCCTGGAGGGTGAGCACCATCGGGGTCACATACGGCTTCTCCCCGGCGAGTTCGCGCCACCGGCGGGTCCGCAGGCGCAGCGCTGAATCGGTCCTCAGAGCGGGGGAACGGGCGAAGCCCGCTGCGGGTCGGCCGGGAAGGGCCGGCCCGCAGCGGGCTTCCGGGGGTACGGGGTCGGTCAGTTGAACTGGTCCGGGTGCGGGCCGGTGCGCAGGCCGCGGTCGGTGGCGGCGATGGCGGCCATGTCCTCCTCGGTCAGCTGGAAGTCGAAGACGTCCAGGTTCTGGCGGATGCGCGCCGGGGTGACGGACTTCGGGATGACGATGTTGCCGAGCTGGAGGTGCCAGCGCAGCACCACCTGGGCGGCGGACTTGCCGGTGCGGGCGGCGATCGCGGTGATCGCCGGGTCGTCCAGGACGGCGCCCTGGGCGAGCGGGCTCCACGCCTCGGTGGCGATGCCGTGCTCGGCGTGGAAGGCGCGCAGCTCGGCCTGCTGGAGGCCGGGGTGCAGCTCGACCTGGTTCACGGCGGGCACCAGCCGGCTGTCGTCCAGCAGGCGCTGGAGGTGGGCGGGCTGGAAGTTGGAGACGCCGGCGGCGCGGATGCGGCCCTCGGAGGCGAGGCGCTCGACGGCGCGCCAGGAGTCCGGGTAGAGGTCGCGGGCCGGGGTGGGCCAGTGGATCAGGTAGAGGTCGATCTGCTCCAGACCGAGCTTGGCGAGGCTGGCGTCGAAGGCGCGCAGCGTGGCGTCGTAGCCCTGGTCGGCGTTCCACAGCTTGGTGGTGACGAACAGTTCCTCGCGCGGCAGGCCGGAGGCGGCCAGGGCGCGGCCGACGCCGGTCTCGTTGCCGTAGATCGCGGCGGTGTCGATGCTGCGGTAGCCGGCCTCCAGGGCGGAGGCGACGGCGGCGGTGGTCTCGTCGTCGGGGACCTGGAAGACGCCGAAGCCGAGCTGGGGGATCTCGACGCCGTTGTTGAGCTTCACGGTGGGGATGCCGGGGTTGTTCATGGTGCGCACTTTCAGAGAGGGCGGTCAGTGAGGGTGTAGCGGACGGTCTGGGCGCTGATGAGTCCGTCGCGGAAGACGAAGGTGTCGGTGCCGTCGGTGACCTGGTGAGTGGCGGTGGCGGCGGTCCACTGGAGGAACAGCACCCCGCCCGCGAACCGCGGGTCCAGCTGCCAGTCGGCGTCCGGGAGATCGGCCAGAAGGCGGCCGATGACCCGCCGGACCCCGTCGTGGCCGCGGAACGCGCCCTCGGGGGTGATGAGGACGGTGTCCTCGGTGTAGTTCCCGGCGATGTGGTCGAGGTCCCCGGTGCCCAGGCGCTGCCCGTGGTCGGCGAAGACCTCCTGCGGGGTGCGGGTCACCGGGCGAGTTCCGTCAGCGCGGCGGTGGCGAAGGAGTGATCCTGCTCGGGGGCGCCGCCGCCGAGGCCGATGGCGCCGACGAGCCTGCCGTCGCGGTGGATCGGGACGCCGCCGGCGATGAAGAGGAGCGGCCGGTCGAGCGCGGTGGGCAGGGTGTGGAACGGTCCGTCCGGCTTGACGAGGTCGACCAGGTCGGCGGTGGGGGCGCCCAGCTGGAGGGCGGTGTACGCCTTGCGGGTGCTGGTCTCGCCGGAGATCAGCACGGCGCTGTCGTCGCGGAGGAAGGCGAGCAGGTGGCCGCCCGCGTCCAGGACGGTGACGCTGACCGCGACCCCGGCCGCCTGGGCAGCGCGGCGGGCGGCGGCGACGAGGGTCTCGGCGTCGGCGGTGGTCAGCGGGGTGAGGGTGGTGCTCATGGTGGCGCTTCTCCTGGAAGGAACGGGGAGAGGGACGGTCAGTGGTGGACGGGGACGGGAGCGGCGGTGACGGCGCCCTCCCGTACGGGGGCGCGGCGCTCCAGGACGGCGGACCAGACGGCCAGCAGGAGGGCGGCCCCGGCGAGCAGCGCGCCGACCCAGTTCGGGGCGGTGTAGCCGAGGCCGGCGGCGATGACCTGCCCGCCGAGCCACGCGGCGAGGGCGTTACCGAGGTTGAAGGCGCCGATGTTGACGGCGGAGGCCAGGGTGGGCGCGCCGTGCGCCTGGTCGAGGACCCGCTTCTGCAGCGGCGGGACGGTGGCGAAGCCGAGCGCCCCGACGAGCAGGATGGAGACCGCGGCGAGGATCTTGTTGTGCGCGGTGAGGGTGAACAGGGCCAGGACGACGGCGAGTCCGCCGAGGGAGGCGTAGAGCATCGGCATCAGCTTGCGGTCGGCGAACTTGCCGCCGAGCAGGTTGCCGAGGAACATCCCGACGCCGAACAGGACCAGCAGCCAGGTGACGGCGCCGTCGGAGTACCCGGCGACGTGGGTCATCATCGGGGCGATGTAGGTGATCGCCGCGAAGACACCGCCGAAGCCGAGGACGGTCATCGCCATGGCGAGCAGGACCTGGGGGTTGCGGAACGCCGTGAGCTCGCGGCGCAGGTGGGCGCCCTCGGCGCGGGGCAGGGCGGGGACGAGCCTGGCGATGCCGAGCAGTCCGACCACGCCGAGCGCGGCGACGGCGGCGAAGGTGACCCGCCAGCCGACGGCCTGGCCGATGAAGGTGCCCAGCGGAACGCCGACGATGTTGGCGATGGTGAGGCCGGTGAACATCGTGGCGATGGCGCCGGCCTTCCTGTCGGCGGCCACGAGGTCGGCGGCGACCACCGAGCCGATGCCGAAGAACGCGCCGTGGGCGAGGGAGGCCACGATGCGGCCGGCGAGCATCACGCCCATGGTCGGTGCCACGGCGGAGAGCAGGTTCCCCGCCACGAACAGGCCCATGAGGACCATGAGCATCGTCTTGCGGCTGATCCGGGTGCCGAGCACCGTCATCAGCGGGGCGCCGATGACGACGCCGATCGCGTAACCGGTGACCAGGAGTCCGGCGGAGGGGATGGACACCCCGTAGTCGCCGGCGATCTCGGGCAGCAGGCCCATGACCACGAACTCGGTCGTACCGATCCCGAAGGCCCCGATGGCCAGGGCTAGGAGCGCGAGAGGCATGGTGTGCCGCCCTCCATACGATTGCTGTTGCGCCTTACGTGCTCCGACAATAGTTGCACACGCGGGCTACGTGCAAATGCGGGCATTCGCTCATCGCTGATGGTGGGCGCTGGCGGCGGTCGCTGTGCGGATGCGGGGCGGATTCCTCAGGAGCCAGGTGGAACCGATCCTCCGGACGGCGGCGGATCGCGCATCCGGGCGCCGCGGAGAGCATTACTTGCATGAGCGGTATACGTGCGCTGGCCGATATTTTGTGCAAGGGCTTATCCTGGAGAACATGCACCTGGAAGGAGAGCCGCGCCCATGACCGCCACGGACCCCGCGCTGACCGCCCTCGCCAACGGCTGGGCCGCCCTCTACCTCCTGGCCGGCCGGATCGAGGCGCACATCGAGCGCACCCTCCAGGCCGAGCACGACCTGAGCGTGCGCGAGTACTCGCTGCTCGACGTGCTCAGCCGCCAGCACGACGGCGAGGGCGGGCACCTGCAGATGAAGCAGGTCGCCGACGCGGTGGTGCTCAGCCAGAGCGCCACCACCCGCCTCGTCACCCGGCTGGAGGACCGCGGCCTGCTCTCGCGCTACCTCTGCGCGACCGACCGCCGCGGCATCTACACCGACGTGACCGGGCCCGGCCTGGAGCTCCTGGAAGCGGCCAGGCCGACCAACGAGGCCGCCCTCCGGGAGGCGTTGGACGAGGCCGCCAAGAACCCCGAGCTGGCCCCGCTGGTCGCCACCGTCGAGGAGATGAACCTGTCGCGGCGGCTCCCGGAGCCCGCTGCCACGCACTGAGCACCACGAAGCCCCGGGCCTCGCCAAGGCGGTCCCGGGGCTTCGTGCTGACTACTGCTGACTTGCCACCTCGGCGCTTCAAGATGATCGGCCTGCTTGCGTAGCCGACCGGCGGCCGTTTCCGCCCTGTGCCGTTGCGACCCTGTGCCGTTGCGACTCGGAGCCTCGTTCCGAAACGGTCAGCAAGGCCGTCCGAGGTGGCGGTGAGGCGTCCGGGTCATGGCAACGGGTCCGGCTTGGGTGTGTCGTCCGAACACCAGAAGGTGCGTCGGTAGGCAGTGGGAGTGGTGTCGAGTGCGCGGCGGAAGTGCAGGCGCAGGTTGGCGGCTGTGCCCAGTCCGCAGTCGCGTGCCACCCGGTCCACCGGGTGGTCCGTGGTTTCCAGCAGTTCCCGTGCCCGGCTGATCCGGGCGTTGAGCAGCCACCGCAGCGGGGTCGTGCCGGTCTCCTCGGCGAACCGGCGGATGAAGGTGCGCTGCGATAGACCGGCGTGGCGGGCGAGCACCGGCAGGCTGAGTGGCTCCTCGAGTCGTTGCAGGGCCCATCCCCGGGTGGTGGAGAGCGAGGCCTCGCCGGTTACCGCGACCGGAGCGGGTACGTACTGCGCCTGCCCGCCGTCTCGGTGCGGGGCGGCGACCAGGCCGCGGGCGATCTGGTTGGCCACCACCGCCCCGAGGTCGCGGCGCACGATGTGCAGGCAGAGGTCGATGCCGCAGCAGACGCCGGCCGAGGTGAGCACGTCACCCTCGTCGACGTACAAGACGTCGCGGTCGACCGTGATGGCGGGGAAATCCCGTTCGAGCTCCTCGATGTGCTTCCAGTGGGTCGTGGCGTGCAGGCCGTCCAGCACGCCCGCCGCGGCCAGCGCGAAGGCTCCCGTGCAGATCGACACCACGCGCCGACCACGGTCGCGGGCCTCGGCCAGCGCGTCGAGTGCGGCGTCCGGAACCCGGGGGATCGGCTCGCACCCCGGAACGATCACCGTGTCGGCGGCGCGTACCTGCTCCAGTCCCCCATCGGCGATCAGTGCGAAGCCCGCGCTGGTGGTCACCTTCGCGTCGAGCGCGCACACGGTCATCTCGTACGGGGTCTCCGGTCGGGCGTTGAAGATCTGCGTCGGGATCGCCAGATCGAGCGGGGTGACCCCGTCCAGCGCCAGGACTGCGACTCGGTGCACTGTCATGGCAGGATCCTATCGAAGTCGGGTAATTTTGCCTCTCGCCAGGTCAGGGTGGTCGCAGCCAGGCTGAAGTCATGAACGGATCTACCCGCGGGGTGACCACGGACCTGATCACGCTGCCCGGCACACCACTTGCCGACGCCGTCGTGAATCTCGTCCGGACGGTGCAAACGCCCTCCGTGTTCAACCACAGCGTCCGCAGCTACCTGTTCGCCAGGTTGGTGGCCAGCCGCCTCGACCTGGCCGTCGGCCGTGACTACGACGACAGCCTGCTGTTCGCCGCCTGCGTGATGCACGACCTCGGCGTCGCGTCGGACGGTCCGCACTGTCAGCGTTTCGAGGTCGAAGGCGCCGACCGGGCCGCCGAGTTCCTCGTCGCGCGCGGAGTTTCCGAGGCTGACGCCGATCAGGTCTGGCAGGCCATCGCCCTGCACACCTCCCCAGGCATCGCGGAACGGCGCGGCACGTTGTGCCTGCTCGTCCGGGAAGGCGTCGGGCTCGACTTCGGCGGATCGCTGAGCACCGGTCACGTCGAAACCGTCACCGACGAGCAGGCCGACGCGGTTCATGCCGCCTACCCGAGACTGGAGATGATCCGCTCACTCACCGACGCGATCGTCGCGCAAGCCGCGAAGAACCCGAAGAACGCACCCCGCTACACGATTCCCGGTGAATTCCTCCGAGAGCGTGAGACCTTCGGCCGGACCCGACTGGAGCACGCCTGTCGTTCGTCCCGCTGGGGCAACTGACGTCACGGATCCCACGACCAGTCAACAGAGAGAGGGAAGCACTGCCATGACCATCCACACCGTCGAGATCCCCGAGGACTCCGAAGTCTTCGGAGAGACCCGCGGCGCCTTCGCCCGCTTCGGCTATTCCGCCGCGGTCCGTGCGCACGGTCTGCTCTTCATCGCCGGAACCATCGGCCGCCGTGCCGACGGAACCATCGCGGACACCATCGAAGAGCAGACCGAGATCGCCATCCGGCGCATCGAGGAGATCCTCCGCTTGGAGAACCTCGACATGTCCGCCCTCGTGGACGTGACCAGCTACCACGTGGACATCCACCGGCACATGCCCGGCTTCCTCGAAGCCAAGCAGCGCCTCATCAAAGCCCCTTTCCCGACCTGGTCGCTGATCGGTGTCAGCGCCCTCGCCAGTCCGGGGCTACTCGTCGAAATCCGCGCCACCGCCGCCTATTCCGACGCATCTCGGTAGACCGCCGCTCCTGGGCCGCCCCCGGCCCAGGAGCGCCCCCACCACCACCGACCTAAGGCCCCATCCCCGGCCCCTGCCGTCTTCGGAGCAGGCGGTCCAATGGCTGTGGTTCTTCTGCGGGCACTGTCCGAGCTGGGAACTTCCCTGCAGAAGAGCAAACGCAGCCGGCCGAGCATCAGGGCCTCAGCAGTCCGCCCACCCACCAGTCGTGTGGCCTGCCGTCGTTGGCGATGCCACGATTGCGCAGTGTCCCTTCAACGGTGAAGCCGAGTTTCTCGGCGACGGCACGCGAGCCGGTGTGTGCGCGGCGAGTTCGTCAAGGTGATTGCCCTTGCGGGCCACCAGTACCCGTCGGGGCCTACTCATCGGCGTTCACCCGGTCGATCTCGAAGGTGATGACGCCGAGGGCTTCCTTGTGGGGAGGGAAGATCGCCTGAATCGCCCGCAGTTGCTCGGCCTCGGTCGCATGCGGGTTGACCGCCTTCACGTCCTCGGTGCCGAACATTTCCTTGAACGTCCGGTACCGGCCGATGCGCTTGACGCGGGTGAGGCAGTTCTCACCCCGACAGGTGAAGTTGAGGAGGTCCCCGACCCTGACCCGCTTCATGGAGTCGTAGGCCACGCGCACCTCGACGGTCTTCTCGCCGGAGGCGATCAGGTCGAAG
The DNA here is from genome assembly GCF_051374625.1 of Kitasatospora sp. HPM-01-4. NCBI lineage: Bacteria > Bacillati > Actinomycetota > Actinomycetes > Kitasatosporales > Streptomycetaceae > Kitasatospora > Kitasatospora sp. HPM-01-4. Next base: position 2,240,495 of record NZ_JBPQGP010000005.1, read on the forward strand.
TACTGCTTGTAGATCTGCATGTCGCGGGGACGGCCATGCGCCTGGAAATGGGTCCTGGCAGGCTGGTGGGTGGTCATCAGGGCTTCCAATGCGGTTGTCGTGTAGGACCGTTGAAGCGCTCTCCCGCATGAACGCGGGGGATTCGGCAAGCGCGCTGCGGTGTGCCTTGCGGCGGGCGGCGTGAAGTACCCCGCCCACTCCTCACCGTCCAAGAGCACGGGCAGCATCCTTCGGCAGCTTCTCCGGGATGGTCACGACGGCCTCGCCGTCCAGGGTGACGCGCTCGACCGTGTACCCCTGCACGGCGATGAGTCCGGGCTGGTCGGTCGTGAAGACCGTGGGACAGTCTCCCGAGTCACAGTCACCCGACCCGCTGTCGTCCTCTGCGCCGCCGTACGCCCCCCGCAATCATCGTCAGTCGCACCTCTTCTGCCACCGGCCTCCTCTTCTGCTCCGCAGTCGCAGCCGGCACGCTACGGACGGTCGACGCCTTGTCACAAGGGCGACGGGCCTCTATTCGCGTTCTCGCATAATCCAGTCCACCGCTTGAACGACTGCGCCCGTCCACCGCCCAACCCGCTTTCACCTTCGACGAACCCGCCGTATCGCCGTACGCGACGACTCGTTGCCGAGCATGGGAGAAGCCGGCAGGCGGCAGCGGCACGGAGGTTGACGGTGGAGACGGTGGCAGACTGACGACGCTTCGAAGCTCCGGCGGTACGAGGCGACTTGGGAAGGTCACCCCGTCCAACCGGAGCTTCGTCGCGTTCGTGACGGCCTGGCCTGCACTCCTGGCACCGCCGCGGTCTGCGGACTCACGTGATCACCGGGACTTTGAAACGCCTCTGCCGAAGCCCCACCTGCCGACCGGCAGCGACACTCTGCCGATCACGAACCACAGCTGCCGTGTCAGTTTACCTTGATACAGCTCCAGAGGACCCATACGGGAGTCGGCGGCGAGGGGTGCGCCGTACTGGCGAACGACTGCGCGGCCGAGGTGCTTTCGCCGCGGAATTCGATCTTTCCGTAGCCGATCCGCCGGTCGATCTCCTCGATCTCCCCCGAGCCGGCGAACAGGACTTCCCCGAGTTGTGTTGCAAGTTCTCTGGAATACGAACGTTCTGCCGTTCTGGTGAACGTGTCCTTGATGATCTGGTTGTCGACCACATAGAAACCCATGAGTGTTGGTTCATTCATCGGAAGCTCGTAGACGGTCTCTCGCCCGCCAGGGTCATCTGAAACCGCTCGTGGAATCCATACCGCCGGCTTGCCGAAGAGCGAGACGTTGACCGCCTGTTCAATGCCGAACAGCACGGCGTCCCGGAAGAGACTTCGCGGAACCTCGCGAGAGAGCTGCTGAATGGCAGCGTCCGAGAGGGTGTGCACCTCTGCCATGACTTTTTCCAATTCATGCTCGAAAGAAGTAAGGATTTTTGACCAGCCCGCAGGGGGCAAGGCAATCCAGGAAATCGGCTGCCACGGGGCGGTGCGAATTTCCGCCCCTGGGGCATCGCGCGTCGGGAACGGCACCCTCCCCGGAGGGCCGATGCCACGCCCGCGCCTCCGGCTCGGTGCTCGACGGGCTTCCGCACGCCTGCCCCGGCGGCAGTGCTGGTGTGGAAACCGGGCGGCAGTACAGCCGCCTGCCTGACGGCCGGAAGCATGCGGGGTCAGGCTGTACGCAAGTACCGTGTGTACCAGGCTACTTCGGATCATCGGAAGCTGCACACTCTCCCCTCGGGGAGGGCACCGTTCGCCTCCGGGGTCGCCAGGCAGGCGAGTCGCTCCCGCTGGCTCCGTGGCACAGACGGCGTGACACTGACATCACGTCGGGTCTGATGCCTCGGCTGGTGCCGTGCGCCATCAGGATGGAGCCGTTGGAATGAAAAACGGGTGACTATGTGGTCGGCCAGGTGAATCGGCACCCTCCATGGTCCTGGCAAGCCTCCCCCGGAGCGGTTGAACAGGATGCTGCGGGAGTCCCGGCCGGGTATGGTTCTGGATATGAATGGTGAAATTGATCCGCGCACATCAAAGTCCTGTTCCGACCCGCTTTCACTGGATCCGTCGGGAATCCAGGAGTCATTCAAGGCGTCCGCGACGGTCGTGATGTTCTCTCCGGCATTTCATGCCGCCATTGGGCGCAGCATCACCGTCGCGGTCGATGCCCAGCTGCACGACCCGGGCAATCCGGCGCTTGCGACGGTCGGGTTCACCGTCCGCCAGTGCTGCGATATCAGCGACTCGGATATCACGAATCAGGTTGTCGGTCCAGTCGGAGACAGTGGAAGTCCGATGCACACCGAGAGTTCTGTCACACTGAGCGATCAATGCACCCTGGCGACCCATTTTGGCAGCGACTGTATCTACTACATTCGTTTCAAGATTGCCAGTAGTGCTCAGGCGGTCAACCTCTCCTATTCAGTGACTTGATTCCACTGTCGTTGGTTGGCTCGGCGAGTACCGGGGACCGCGGAGCAGCGCCCCGGCCATGGGCGTTCAAGGTCCCGGTGATCACGTGAGTCCGCAGGCCGCGGCGGTGCCAGGAGTGCGGGCCGGGCCGTCACGAACGCAACGGAGCTCCGGTTGAACGGGGTGGCCTTCCCAAGTCGCCTCGTACCACCGGAGCTTCGACCGCTTTCACCGTCGGCGAACCCGCCGTGTCGCCGTACGTGACGACTCGTTGCCGAGCATGGGAGAAGCCGGCAGGCGGCAGCGGCACGGAGGTTGACGGTGGAGACGGTGCGGATCGCCGGGACGGACATCGTGTACGAGGAGGCGGGTTCGGGGGAGCCCGTGGTCCTGGTGCACGCGGGGTGTGCGGACCGGCGGATGTGGCAGGAGCAGTTCGCGGCCCTGGCCGAGCGGTACCGGGTGATCCGATACGACTGGCGGGGCCGTGGGGACTCGGGGGATGCGGTCGAGCCCTTCGCCCACCACCGTGATCTGCTGGCCCTGCTGGACCGGTTGGGTGTGCGGCGGGCGGCGGTGGTCGGCGCGTCCGACGGCGGGAGGATCGCGCTGGACGCGCTGCTCACCGCTCCGCACCGGTTCCGGGCCCTCGGTCTGATCGCGGCCGGGCTGTCCGGTCACCAGTGGCCCGCCTCCCTGGTCGACCGCGCGAAGCGGCGGGTGCACAGCCTGGTGCCGGGCGAGCGGCTGCACCGCTACCAGCAGGGCGCCGCCGAGCGGGTCGAGCCCGGTGATCTGGACGCCGTCGCACAGGCGGAGGCCGAACTGCTGGTGGCCGGGCCACAGCGGACCCGGTCGGCTCTGCCGCCACGGGTGTGGGAGCTGGCCGTGGCGATGGACCGGCGCACCAGGGAACGGCTGTGGGGCGGCCCCCGTTTCGCCGAGGAGCAGCTGTGCCCGCCGGCCAAGCGGCGGCTGGCCGAGGTGGCGGTGCCGACCCTGGTGGTCGCGGGGCTGGCGGACGCACCGGAGATCCTGGCGGTGTCCACGCTGCTGGCCCGGGGCATCCGTGGGGCCCGGCGGATCGACCTCCCCGACACCGGGCACCTGCCGCCGCTGGAACGCCCGCGACAGGTCACCGAAGCCCTGACGGCCTTCCTCTCAACCGCCCTCCCCCGCTAGGGGGTTGGCGGCCCACCCGGTGCGCGGTGCCCCGCCGGGCCGTTCATCGGCCGCTCCCTGCGGCGTCCTGGGCCGCCGCACCCGCCGGAACGGGTTCGGCCGCCGGCTTCTTCGCCGAGACGTCCCGCCGGGCGGCCGCGCAGGCCAGCGCGCCGAGCAGGATGACGGCGATGGGCAGTGCCATCGAGGTGCGCATCGTGCTCACCCCGCTGCGGGCGTCCGCGGTCTGCACCTGTACCAGGGCGCCGATCGCCGCGGTGCCGACGACCGACCCCAACTGCCGTACGGTGTTGAGCACTCCGGAGGCGGCGCCGACCACCGCCGGGTCGACACCGCGCATCGCCACCGCGGCCATCGGTGCGATCAGGCAGCCGTTGCCCGCTCCCACCACCACCATGGGGGCGACGAACGCGGCCCACGGCGTCGCGGGGCCCATCACCAGGGCGCTCCATACCATCCCGGCCGCCGTCAGCACCATGCCCGTGAGCAGCACGAACTTGCCGTCGATACGGTCGGAGAGACGGCCGGTGAACGGCGCGAGCACCATCGAGACCGCGGAGGCCGGGGCCAGGGCGAGGCCCGCCTTGAGCGCGCTGAAGTGGAGCACGGACTGGAAGTACAGCGAGAGCAGCAGCATCAGCCCGAGCACGCCGATCGAGACCGAGGCCGAAACCGCGTTCATGACGGTGTAGTTGCGGTTGTGGAAGAGCCGGAAGGGCACCAGCGGCTCGTCGTCCTGGCGGCGGCGCTGCTGGGCGGTGAAGGCGGCGAACAGGACCGCGGCGGCCAGCAGCAGCCCCCAGATGACGCCGTTCCAGTGGTAGCGCTCGCCCTCGGTCAGTGCGAAGGCGAGGCAGAACACCCCGGCCGAGGAGAGCGCCACCCCGGTGAGGTCCAGCCGGTGGCCGGTGCCCTGACGAAGGTCCGGGACCACGACGAAGACGGTGGCCAGCACGACCGCGCCGACCGGCACGTTCACGAAGAAGATCCAGCGCCAGCCCAGCTCGCTGACCAGCAGGCCGCCCAGTGCCGGACCTGCCACCGCGGCGACTCCGGCCACCGCGCCCCAGACACCGAGCGCCGCCCCGCGCCGCTCGGCCGGGAAGGCGCGCACGATCAGGGTCATGGTCTGCGGTACGAGCAGTGCCGCGCCCACGCCCTGCACCAGGCGGGCGGCGATGAGTTCGGCGGGGTTCTGGACCAGCCCGCACACCAGGCTCGCCACGGTGAACACGGTGACGCCCAGCGCGAAGAGCTGGCGCGGACCGCGCAGGTCGCCCAGCCGTCCCGAGGTGATCAGCAGTGCGGCGAGCACCAGGATGTAGCCGTTCAGCGACCACAGCACCGCGTCGAAGGAGGCGTGCAGGTCCTCGATCATGCTGGGGATGGCGATGTTGACGATCGTCAGGTCGAGCAGGGTCATGAAGAACCCGAGGGAGAGGACGACCAGGATCGCCCACGGGTTGCCGCGGAACCGGTTCATGCGTTACCCGCCTCGTCCGTCTCGGGCTGCTGCCAGACCATCGCGGGGACCTTGTTGGTGCGCTCGATCCTGGTGAGCCGGTCCACCCGCCGCGCCCGCAGCGCGTCGGGGTACTGCCTGGCCACCGCCGCGAGGTGGTAGAACTCGCCGATCAGCCGGCCGCGCACCGCCTGGGCGTCGGCCGTCCCGGTGAACTCCAGTGTCAGGGCGCTGGCCGCCCTGGGTGAGTCGGTGCTCCGGGTGAGCCTCAACTGGGCCTCCACCACGCCGGGTTCGCCGCGGACCAGGTCGATCAGCTCGCCGGCCTTGAACAGCGCGCTGCGCAGGGTGACGGAGTCGTCCGCCCGGCCCAGGACCCGCAGCGCGTCCGGCCCGCCGCAGCGGCACTCGGCCGGGGCCACCCGGTCGCCCAGCCGGTAGCGCACCACGGGGACGGTCCAGCCTTCGCCGACCCGGCTCAGCAGGGCGCCCTCCTCGTCGGGTTCCATGACCTGGTCGGGCAGCAGGTGGAGCGTGGTCTCGTCGCACCCCGGCCGGTTGGTGCCCATCACCCAGGTCTCCACCGAGCCGTAGTTGCCCCACAGTCCGGCCTCGGGGAACGCCTGGCCGACCAGCTCGCGCTTGTTGCCGGTCCAGGGTTCGGCCATCCAGATGACGGTGCGCACCGGGAGGGTGCCGCCGGCCTCGATGACGCCCTGGGCGAAGTCGGCGAGCCCGGTGGGGGTGCCCGCCAGGGCGTCCACCCCGACCTCGGAGAGCATGGGCAGCCAGCCGGCCACCTCCGCCGGGGAGTACGGTCCGGACGGGATGACGGTGCAGCCGCACCGCTCGGCCAGGGTCTGCATGTAGTAGTGCGAGCCCCACATCCGGCCGGCGTTGAAGAGGTTGAGCAGGACGTGTCCCGGCCGGAGCGGCCGCCAGTGCTCCAGCAGCCGGGTGAGGCCCATGCCGTGCGGGACGTGGGTCAGTTTGGGGCGGCCGGTGGTGCCGCCGCTGGACATCAGTACGCTGCCGGCGTCGCGGGCCGCCGCACCGGTCAGCGTGTAGATCTCCGCGGGGCCGGTGACGGCGAGGTCGGTGAGGTGCCGGGCGTCCGGGGGGACGGGCGCCCCGCCGGTGGCGGCCAGGGTGCGGGCGTGGGCCAGGAGCCGCTCGGTCGGGATGTGGCCGATCATCGGGTGGCGTCCTTCCGGTTCAGGAACTCCCGGTGCGCGTCGGCGTAGGCGGCGAAGCGGTCGGCGATGACCTGCCGCTGCTCGCGCTCGGTCTGCTCGGAGTCGGCGAAGCCGACGGCGCCGTCGGGCTCCACCTCCGAGAGCCAGAAGCGCTCGCCGTCCCAGAGGAAGTCGACAGCGATGTACGGCATCGGCATCCGCGCCGCCACGTACCCGACGGTCTCGGCGAGTTCGGGCGGCAGCGGCACGTGCTCCATGCCGCCGCCCGAACTCAGGTTGGCGGTGAGCGACTTGCCCTTCGGGATGCGGCGCAGCACGGTGTGCGGCCTGCCGCCCACCACCCACACCCGGAAGTCCTCGACGCCCTCGCCGAGGTAGGGCTGGCAGACCAGGGCGGTGTCCGCGCCGGAGGCGAGGCCGACCACGCCCTTGAGTTCGTCGACGCTGCGCACCAGGCAGACGCCCAGGCCCATGCCCCAGTAGGCGGGTTTGACGATGGCCGGGTAGCCGAGGGAGGCCAGTGCCGCCTCGTAGCTCCGTGAGGCCGCGTCGCGGCCGGTGCCGATCCGGATGGTGGGGACCTGGGGCAGCGGGCTGTCCGCGAGGTGGAGCATGGTGGCGGCCTTGTCGTTGGCGATGAACGACAGCCGGGGCGGGATGGGCAGGTAGAAGCCGGCCTGTTCGAGGATCGTGTAGAGGTAGAGCTGGTTGCAGACGTCCACGGTGTGGTGGGGCAGCGACCAGAGCGAGGTCACGAACACGGTGTCCTGCGGGGTGACCGGCTCGCCGTCCAGGTGGACCCTGGGGAGGCCAGGGACCGAGACGTCCACGGCGACCTCTTCCGGCTTGTGCAGCGTGAGGTCCCAGCCGCCCTCGCGGGCCACCTCCCGGTAGATCCCCCAGACGTGCTTCCATTCCTTGTCGCGCATCCGCTCGGTGCCGCGATCCGGGTAGATCCAGCACAGCCGGCGGCCGGTGGCGGCAGGGGCAGGGGCAGGGGCAGGGGCAGGGGCAGTGGTCATCGGCGGTCCGCCTTCGTCATCGGGCCGCCCAGGAGCGGATCGTCCGCTGGAAGCGCTCCGGCTCCTCCAGGAACGGCAGGTGGCCGCTGTTCTCGAAAACCTCGAGTCGGGCTCCGGGCACGGCCGTTGCCAGCCAGCCCCCGACGTCGCTGGGGTAGATCCGGCTGCGCGCCCCGTGCAGGAACAGCGTCGGTACCGGCAGCGCGGGCAGCCGCTCACGCCAGTCCTGGCGCGCGATGTCCCGCCACAGCTGGCACTTCACGAACGGTGAGCAGACGGCGGCCGCGTTGATGAGCTCCTCCACCAGCCCGGGGTCGGGGACGGTTCCCTCGGCGAAGAAGCTGCCGACCAGGGCGACCGTGGCGAAGCGCTCGGTGGCGGCGAGGTTCTGCTGGACGGCGTCCAGGCCGGCGGTGGTGAGGGTGCCGAACGCCGCGTGTTCCCAGTCGTCCTCGGCCAGGAGGTAGGGGCTCTGCTCCACCGACACCAGCCGGGCGACGTGCCGGGTGCCGAACCGCTCCAGGTAGCGGTAGGCGACGGTGGCGCCGAGCGACCAGCCGACCAGGGTCGCCCCGCTCAGGTCCAGCTTCCCGGCCACCGCGTGCAGGTCGGCGGCGCAGCGGTCGAGCACCACGGGTTCGGTGCCCGGCGGGGTCCGGCCGTGGCCGCGCAGGTCGAGGGTGACCACCCGGTGGTCGCGGGCCAGTTCCTCGGCGGTGGCGGTGAAGAAGGCCGACGGTGCGCCGAGCCCGTGCACCAGCAGTACCGCCGGGCCCTGTCCCCGCTCCTCGTAGTGGAGCCGCTGCCCGCCCTCCAACAGGAGCTCAGCCACGGCTCCACTCCCCCACGGTGCCCAGGGTGCCGCTCTCCCAGCGGCACCGCAGCGACGGCTTGTCGGGTTTGCCGACCGGTGTGTGCGGGATGTCGCCGGTGAGGTGGACGGCGGCCCGCAGCCCGTGCCGCTCCAGTACGGCGGTGACGGCCTTGCGGAGTTCCCGTTCGGGCCTGGCCGGGTCCGGGCGGAGCACCAGCAGCACCTCGTCGGAGTACTCCCCGGGCCGGGCGGGCAGTGCGGCCGTCTCCAGGACCGGGCAGCCGGCCGCGATCTCCTCGTCCAGCACGGGTGCGAGCAGCGGTCCGCCGGTGGCGGCCAGGGTCTCGGTGACCCGGCCCAGCACCCGCAGTGTCCCGTCCGGGCTCTGCTGGGCGATGTCCCCGGTCCAGAACTCCTCGCCGCGGAAGGTGCGGGCGTTCGCCTCGTCGCTGCCGACGTAGCCCTCGCTGGTGCAGTCCGAGACGAGCACCAGCTCACCGAGGTCCGGGTGGTCCGCGGTGAGCGGTTCCAGCCGGACGCCCACGCCCTTCACCGGCACCATGCCGAGTCCGGCCTGGAGCACGTCGGTCATGTTGCCGAGCGCCAGGCCGAACTCGGTCGAGCCGTAGATCTGGCGGATGTGGATGCCCAGCACCTCGGCGGCGTCGGTGAGCCCCGCCGCGCTGACGTAGGCTCCGCCGCACAGCGGGCGGCGCAGCCGCGAGAGGTCCGGTGCCGGGCCGGCCCCGGCCGCCCGTACGTACTCCTCGTAGTGGCGTGGCAGGGCGCTCATCGCGGTGGTCCGGTGCTCGGCGATCTGCCGGAGCAGGACGTGTGGTGCGGCGTGGGGGTCGGCCAGCACCAGTTCCGCGCCGGACAGCAGCGCGGCGAAGACGTGCAGGTCAGTGGCGTGCGCGACGTCGAGGGTGTGCCGGCAGAAGAAGACGTCGGCGGCGGTGATGCCGGTGTCCGCCAGCCAGCGGCGGCGCTCGCGCAGGAAGCGGTCCTGGCGCCAGACCATCTGTTTGGGGAAACCCGTCGAGCCGGAGGTCCACAGGGAGCGGAAGAGGCCGTCGTACCTCTCGCCGGGCTTCCGGGGCTCGGCCGTGGCGGCCTCCAGTGCCTCCAGCGGGACTTGTGGCGGAGCCCCGTCGGGGAACTCCCGGTGGTGGTCGGTGACGATCAGCCGGGGGCGGGTGAGGCGCAGCGCGGTGGCGAGGTCGGCGCGGTCGAAGTTGGCCATCAGCGGCACGTAGCGGGCGCCGGTCCGGGCCACCGCGAGGATGAGGGCCACGTAGCGGACGCTGTTCCGCAGTGAGCAGGCGATCACGTCGCCGGGGCCGACGCCGTGGCGGCGCAGTCCGGTGGCGGTGCGGTCGACCAGGGCGACCAGTTCCGCGTAGCTCGTACGGGTGCCGTCCGTGCTGGTCACGGCCGGTGCGTCGGGCCGTTCGGCGGCTATCTCACGCAGCGCTTCGTAGAGCACGGTTCACCTCGCCGAGCGCCTGCGCCGACAGCGGTGTCCGGGGTGTCCGGCCTGCGGTCACGATCCGTTCCAGCCCGCGTAGGTGGCGAATCGCCAGTCCTTCGCCAGACAGTCCGCGGTGGTGAAGCCGGCGTCGCGCAGCCACTGGAGCTGGGTTTCGACGTCGATGGGAATGTCGTGCTTCATTCGTTCGCGGCCGGCCGCCCATTCCTCGGCCGGGGTTCCGGACGCGTGCACGTGCGCCTCGTGCTGCCGGTCGTACATCTTCTCCAGCCGGGGTGTGGGGGCCAGTACCTGTTCGACGTTGACGAATATCCCGCCGGGGCGCAGGACCTTCCGGATGCGCACGAAGAGGTCCTGCTTGTCCTCGTGCGTCAGATGGTGGATGGAGAGGGCGGAGACCACCGCGTCGAAGGGCCCCTCGGGGAGCTCGTCGAGGTGGTCGGCCACCCGGATGGCCACCCGGCCGTCGCCGCCGAACCGGTGGCGGGCCTGTCCCAGCATCGCCTCCGAGCGGTCCTGGAGCAGCAGTTCGGCCTCGGGGAGCCGCTCGTGCAGGGCGGCGCCGAGCAGGCCCGTGCCCGCTCCCAGGTCCAGGATGCGGGCGGCGGGCGGCACCGACATGGCCACCGCGCCCACCGCGCTGCCGTAGAGGAGGTCGAAGGACGGGATGAGCTGCCGGCGCAGCGAGTCATAGGTTTCGGGATTCCACAGTTCAACTCTGGGGGAAGCGTCCTGCGACACGACTCGGTTCCTTTCCGCTCAGGACCCGGGAAACGACCGGGGAGCCCGCCGCGTGATTCCTGGAATTACACCGGCCGGGATATCGGAAATGAATTCAAAATTCCTACAGGTTCATGCCAAGGCTAGGCTCCGGCTGGTCAGATAGGCAAATCACTCTTCATTATCCGTCTGATAAGCGCTGGTACTTCCCGGTGCGTCAGCCGACCAGGACGTGATCGGCGCCGGAGCGCCGTCCGGGGCGGCCCGGGTGGCCGGCGGCGGCGTCCGGCCTGCCGGTGATCGGGTAGGCGCGCAGTGCGTGCCGGGCGGCCCTGAAGGCCGCGTCGGCCACCGCCACGGGGGTCTGCGGAGCCACCGACAGCGACACGGGCATCGGCTCGGGGACCGGCAGCGCACCGGCGGGCAGCCGCCGCAGTCCCCACAGGTCGTCCGCGTTGGCGAGCAGACAGCTCACCCCGAGGCCGACGGCGACCGCGGCGCGCAGCCCGGCGAGGTCCGGCCCCTCGTAGGTGATCCGCCAGGGCAGGTCGTGGGCGCCGAGGGTGTCGAGGGCGTGCCGCCGCAGATTGCACGGCTGCCGGCAGAGTGCGAGCGGCACCGGCCCGGTGGCCGGCGCCGGGTCCGCGCCGAACCAGGCCAGCCGCATCGCCCCGAGGAACCTGGCCCCGCCCGCCCGGGGCGGACGCAGCAGCAGACCGGCGTCCAGCTCACCGGAGGCGACCTGCTCCGCCAGCGGCTCGCCCAGCCCGAGGTGGACGGTCGGGCGGACCCCGGGCAGGAGCTCCATCAGCCCGGAGAGGAAGTCCGGCAGCGCCCCTTCCAGCTGGGGGCAGACCCCGACGCTGAACTCCGCTATCTCGTGCGGGGCGCTGATCCGGGCGACGGCCTCGTCGTTGAGGGCGATGATGCGGCGCGCGTAGTCGAACAACTCCCGCCCGGCCGGGGTCAGTTCGAGCCTTCGCCCGGTGTGGGCGAAGACCGGTCCGCCCAGCACCGCCTCCAGCCGCCGGATGTGTTGGCTCACGGCGGGCTGCGTCAGCGACAGCTTCTCCGCCGCCCGCCGGAAGCCTCCGGCGCTCATGATGGTGACGAGCGTCCTGAGCTGGCTGACGTCCAGATTCCGGTACACCGGGTGTCCCTCCGGGTCGTTGTACGGTGGCACGAACTAGGACCGACCGTCAGCGGTGGACCGCCCGCTCAGCCGCAGGGCCCGCCCGGCATGTCCTACTCCCTGGCCCGCGGCTCGACGACGTGGTCCACCAGCCCGAACTCCTGCGCCTCCCGCGCGGTGAGGATCTTGTCCCGCTCGATGTCCTCGCGGATCTGCTCGATGCTCCGGCTGGAGTGCCTGGCCAGCATCTCCTCCATCTGCCCGCGCATCCGCAGGATCTCGTTGGCCTGGATCTCCAGGTCGGACACCTGGCCGCGGCCGCTCTCGGTGTAGGGCTGGTGGATCAGGATCCGGGAGTTGGGCAGCGCCATCCGCTTGCCTGGGGTGCCCGCCGCCAGCAGGACCACCGCCGCGGAGGCCGCCTGGCCCATGCAGACGGTCGAGATGTCGGGCTTGACGTACCGCATGGTGTCGTAGACCGCGGTCAGCGCGGTGAGCGAGCCGCCGGGCGAGTTGATGTAGAGCGAGATGTCGCGGTCCGGGTCCATGGACTCCAGGCAGATGAGCTGGGCCATGATGTCGTTCGCGGAGGTGTCGTCGATCTGCGAGCCGAGGAAGACGATCCGCTCCTCGAACAGCTTGGCGTACGGGTCGTACTCGCGGACGCCCTGCGAGGTGCGCTCGGCGAAGCGCGGGACGATGTAGCGGCCCTCGGCGCGCAGGCGCTCGTGGGCGGCACCCGTTAAGTCGGGGATGTGCATGGGGACTTCGGCCTCCGTCAGGCGGATGGGGTGGTCGTCGGGCGGTGTCGTCGAGCCGGGCGGCGCCGGACTCAGGCGCCCGTACCGCCGGCGCCGGGCACGTCCGCGACGCTGTGCATGACGTCGTCGATCAGGCCGTACTCCTTGGCCTGCTGGGCGGAGAACCAGCGGTCGCGGTCGAAGTCCGCGCTGATCTGCTCGACGTCCTGGCCGCTGTGATGTGCGATCAGTTCGGCCATCCGCCGCTTGGTGCGCACCAGTTGCTCCGCCTGGATCCTGATGTCGGAGGCGGACCCGCCGATGCCGGCCGAGGGCTGGTGCATCAGGATCTCGGCGTTCGGCAGCGCGAAGCGCTTGCCCGGGGTGCCGGCGGTGAGCAGGAACTGGCCCATCGAGGCCGCCATGCCCATCGCGATGGTGACCACGTCGTTCTTGACGTACTGCATGGTGTCGTAGATCGCCATGCCGGCCGAGATCGAGCCGCCCGGGGAGTTGATGTAGAGGAAGATGTCCTTGTCCGGGTCGGCGGCCAGGAGCAGCAGCTGGGCGGTGATCTTGTTGGCGATGTCGTCGTCCACCGCCTCGCCCAGGAAGATGATGCGGTCGTTCAGCAGGCGGTTGTACACCTGGTCGCCGATGCCGCCGCCGGCGGACGGAGTCGTCATTCCCACGTACTTGGCCAGTGTCACGGTGCAACCGCCTTGTCAGTCGGAGAGGTTGTGGTCTCGGGTGCCGTTCGCGGAGATGGCGGGAGGCAGTCGACGGCCCGCCCGGTGATCCCGGCGAGCCGCTGGTCGCCCGGCGGCGGTGCCGTCCGCGCAGCCGCGGACCGCCGTGGGGCCCGGCCCCAGACGGAGGGAGACCGACGCCCGCCGGCTAACGGAAGCACGTACCGGCCCCTCGAACGGGCGCCTTCCCGCAGCCGTACGCGGCGGACCGCCGTCGGGCAGCTCCTCGGGCCGCCGGGCGCGCCCGCCACCGTCTTCGCAGATCGTGGCCGTTCAGCTGCTACCCCCTCCGGCGTTCACACCCCTCTTCGGCGCGGTGGCCACAGGCCGCCTCCCACCAGAAGCGATCCCGCTCTGACACTCTCTCTCTTTCCCACTCCCACACGCAAGTTGATCCGTAAATTACCTCGCAGGGCACACGAGCTACCGGCGGACACTCACCCGGGGCTGGGTCCTTCGGCCCGCACGGGGTGCACGCCGGGCCAGACCATGGCGGCCGATCCCCAGGTCAGACCGCCGCCGAAGGCCGTCAGCAGCACCCGGTCCCCCTTCGCGAGCCGGCCCTGCGAGGCGGCCCAGGCCAGGGCCAGCGGAATGGACGCGCCGGCGGTGTTGCCCACCTCCGCGAGCTGGGAGACCACCCGCTCCTCGGCCACCCCCAGACGCCTGGCCACCGCGCGCAGGATCCGGGCGTTGGCCTGGTGGCCGACGAAGGCGTCGATCTCCTCGGGCCGCCAGCCCACCGCCTCGGCCACGCTCCGCGCGGACCGGGTCATCGCCGCCACCGCCCGGACGTAGACCTCGCGGCCGTCCATCCGGAAGTGGCGGGAGGCGTCGTCGTCGAGGTGCGGCGCCCGCGACCCTCCGCCCGGGACGGAGATCAGGCCGGCGTGGTCCCCGTCACTGCCCAGCTCGACGTGGAGCACCTCGCCCGGGGTACCGGGCAGGCCGCGCTCCAGGACCACCGCCGCCGCCCCGTCGCCGAACAGCACGGCGGTCCCCCGGTCGGCGGGGTCGACGATGGTGGAGTACGTCTCCGCGCCGATCAGCAGCACGCTGTCGTAGGTGCCCGCGCCGATCATCGACGCGGCGACGGTGAGCCCGTAGACGAAACCGGAGCACACCGCCGCCAGGTCGAAGGCGGGCACCCCGGCCAGCCCGAGCCGAGCGGCGATCTGCGGCGCGGTGGCCGGGCAGCGCTGGTCGGGCGTGGTGGTGGCCAGCAGCACCAGGTCGCAGCCGCGGCGGCCGGCCGATTCGAGCGCCGCGGCACCGGCGGCCGTCCCCAGGTCACCGGTGCTGGTACCGGGTCTGACCACATGGCGCCTGGCGATCCCGGTACGACTGAAGATCCAGTCGTGCGTGGTGTCCAGCACCAGGGAGAGATCGTCGTTGGACACCACGTCGGGCGGCAGGCAGCTCCCGATACCGGTGACGACGGCGCGGACGTCGAGCATTCTCACGGTCCTTCCGGGCGGGCGGTCACACCGGGTCGGGGACGGGACGGGACGGCCGGTCCACCGGCCGCCCCGCCGCCGAGGCGAGATGGCGCTCGGCGAAGTCGGCGTGCGCGATGGGGGCGGTGACCAGCGCCTCGGGGACCTCCAGCAGCTCCAGCAGGTCCCCGGCCGCCACCGGCGCCGCGCCCTCCTCCTCGTGCAGCCGGGCCACCTCCAACAGCTCGGGCGCGCTCAGCACACCCGCCCGCAGCGCGCTCACCGCGTGCTCCAGCAGGCAGCCGGCGGCGTAGTGCCGCAGCAGGGCCCGCCCGGCCGGTGCCGGCTCGCCCCCGGCCCAACTTCCCAGGGCCAGCGTCTGGTAGACGGCGCGCGACCAGGCGGTGCTGGCCGCGCCCGGCCCCTCGCGGTCCACGTCGTCCAGCAGCACGTCGCAGACCCGGCGCAGCGCCCCCAGCAGCCGGACGGCCGGCCAGTCACCCGGGTCGCCCTGTCCGCTCCCCCGCTCCGCCCCGCGGACGGCGGCGTCGAGCACCCCGGCCAGTGCCGGGCGCTCGCGCAGCGCGAACCGCGAAGCCTGGTACCCCAGCACCGTGTTGTCGCCGCCGAAGGTCACCGCGATCTCGTAGTCGTGCTGAAGCGGCGAGATCTGGTTCAGCCGGTGGTACCCGAGGCCGCCGCACAGTTCCCTGGCCTCCGCCAGGGTGTGCCGGGCGTCGCCGGTGCTGCCGGTCTTGCCGCAGGCCACCAGCGCGTGCAGCAGGCGGTCCTCGGCGGGCGGCCGGTTCCCGTCGCGGTCGACGGCGACGGCCGCCAGCGCCTCCACCGCGTGCTTGGCCGCCGTCGCCCGCCCCACCGCGGTGCGCAGCCGCATCCGGTAGTGCGCGTGGCTGAGCAGCGGCCCGCCGAAGGCCCGCTTCACGGCGGCGAACCGGGTGGTGACGGCGCAGGCGAGCCGCTGGGCCATGGCCGCGCCCGCCGTGGGGAACAGCCGCTCATGGGTGAAGGTGGCCAGGCACTCGTCGAACCGGCGGTAGCGGCGCAGCGGGGAGACGTACCGCCCGTCCTCGTCGATCCGCGCCCAGCGGCCCATCAGGGCGTCCAGCGGCAGGACGCACCGGTCGAAGGCGATCAGGCCGGTCTGGTTGGCCTCGACCCCGCCCTTCGGCTCGGCGCCGTGGACGCGGACGCCCTCGACCAGCCGGCCCCGGCTGCGCAGCGGCACCCGCAGCCAGTGGTGGCCCTCGTCCCTCCCGTCGACCACCACCCGGGCCAGCACCATGGCCACGTCACCGGTGTACAGGCAGTTGCCGATCCAGACCTTGCTGTTCGCGGGCTCCGGGGTGTGGAGTACCAGCGTGCGGTCCAAGTGCCGGTAGGTGGCGGTGGTGCCGACCCGTTTGAGGTCGGAGCCGGCGTGCAGTTCGGAGGCGGCGAAGCAGTACACCTTCGCCATCCGGTCGATCTCCGGGCCGTACCTGGCCAGTTGCCCGGGATCGGCGTGGCTGAGCAGGGCGTCGCCGGCGATCTGGTGCGAGACCAGTACGTTGGCCAGCGAGGCGTCATAGGCCCCGATCCAGCCCATCGTCCGCAGGAAGTCGGGGAACTCCGCCGCCTCCCCCCGGCCCAGCCAGAGCGAATTGGCGGTGACCCCGGCCGAGTTGAGCAGGCGGGCCCGGTGCAGCGTCCGCAGGCTGTAGTCGAGCAGGCTCTGCCCCTCGGGCCGGACCTCGGCGAAGTCGGGTCCGGCGAGGAGGCCGGTCAGCGCGGTCACGCGGTTGTCTGTCAAGTTCTGTCCTATTGATCAGCGGCAGGCTCGTCCGGGCACCCGTCCGGCGGCCCTGCCCCGGGGCGGCGGGGCCGGTGCCGGTGCCGGTGCGGCGGGGCGCTCCCTGCCGCCGGTGGCTCTCAGTTCCCCAGCACCAGGGCGCAGTTCACGCCGCCGAAGCCGAAGGAGTTGCTGAGCACGACGGAGGGCGGCTGCCGGCGCGGACCGCCGAGGACGAGGTCCAGCTCGGGCAGCTGCGGATCGACCTGCTCGGTGTTGGCCACCGGCGGTACCGTGCCGGACCGGAGGGAGCAGAGCGAGAGAACAGCCTCGATCGCCCCGGCGGCGCCCAGTGAGTGCCCCAGCACGCCCTTGTTGGCGGTGACCGAGGGACCCTGCGGGAACAGCCGGGCCAGCAGCTCGCCCTCGATCCGGTCGTTCAGCGGCGTCGAGGTGCCGTGCGCGTTGACGTGGTCGACCGCGTCCGGCCGCAGGCCCGCGTCCGCCAGCGCCCGCAGGACCGCGGCCTCGGCCTGCGCCCCGTCCGGCCGGGGCTGGACCGGGTGGTGGGCGTCCGTGGTGCAGCCGTACCCCAGCACCCGGCCCAGCTCCGCGGCCTGGCGCCGGGCCGCCGCCTCGGGGTGCTCCAGCACCAGGGCCGCGGCTCCCTCCGAGACCACGAAGCCGTCGCGGTCCGCATCGAACGGCCGGGAGGCCGCGGGGTCGTCCCGCTTGGACAGCGCGCCCATCCTGGCGAAACCGCTGACCACCACTGGGACCACCGCGGCCTCGGTACCGCAGGCGATCACCGTGTCGCAGGCGCCGCTGCGCAGCAGGTCGCGGGCGACGCCGATGGCGACGGCGCCGGAGGCGCAGGCGGAGACGACCGTGTGGCACGGTCCGGTGATGCCGTACCGCGAGGCGATGGTGCCGACGGCCATGCTGGCCAGCGACCGCGGGTGCAGATAGGGCGAGACCCCCTCGGGGCCGCGCTCGGTGAACCTGTCCTGGGCCCGGGTGAGTGTCTCCACTCCGCCGATCCCGGTGCCGACCACCACGCCGACCCGGCCGCCGTCCCAGGTCTGCGGGTCGAGCCCGGACTCCCGGACGGCCTCGTCGACCGCGACCAGGGCGTAGCGGATGAAGGGGTCGAGGTGCGCGGTGCCCTTGCCCCACAGGACGTCGGGGCCGAACTCCGGTACCCGCAGGCAGTAGTGGGCACCGGCGTCCCGCATCACCGCGTCCTCGACCGCCAGTGCGCGGGGTTCGAGGACGGTCCGCCAGGTGTCCGCCACCCCGATGCCCGCCGGGGTGATCAGCCCGGCTCCGGTGACCGCGGCCGGAAACGTGCGGGTCATGACCCGTTCAGTCCGGAATTCACGAGTTCCACCAGCTCGCCGAAGGTCATCTTGCCCAGGCGGCTCTCGTCCTCGGAGAGGTCGACGCCGAACTGCTCCTTGATCAGGGTGATCAGCTCCACCGCCGCCAGCGAGTCCAATTCGAGGGAATCGAGCCGGACGTCCGGGGTGATCAGATCGGGATCGACCTCCAGGTCGTCCACCAGCATTGTCCGGATAGCAGTTGACAGCTCGTCAGCCAACCTAACCAACCCCAGGTTTAAGGTAATTGATTTAGAGTCGGGCGAGACACTATCACCATGATGGCGACCTTCCAAGGAATTCCTTCGCCCTCTTCGGGGCCGGACTGTGACCGAGGACACGTTGCCCAATTGCATCGGGCGAGGGTATCGGCCGGCCGTCGGCGCCTTATCAAACGGTCCGTCAGATAGTGCGGGAACCGGGTCGGCTCGCGACCCGGAAGCATCCCGTCCGGCCTGGATGGTCCGCCGGGAAGGCCGCCGGGGCCGGTTCGCACTCGCCGCCACCGGGACCCGTCGCACCTGGGCCGCACCTGGGCCGCACACGGGCCGGGCCCGGGCGAAAGTTGTCACAGAAACCAGGTTTACGGCAAGAGCGGCCCAGGTAAACAGGGTTGAACGGGCATCAGAGTATGCCCGGCCCGACTATTGACGCCGCTACCCCCGGTGGCTAGCATCCGGCGTGAACAGACCGCCTTGGATAGCTGTACGGGTGCCGTGGCGCTTGGCGCGCGTCGGGGGTGAGAGATATCCCCCGCAGGAATAGGGGATTTCTCCAGGTGTTCGCCGGATCGTATTCTTCTGCCCTTCCGCTGTCGGCGGCCCAGCAGCGCGTATGGTTCGCGCAGAAGCTCACTCCGGCGAGTTCCCTGTACAACATCAGCGGCTACGTGGAAATTCACGGCCGGTTGGACCGTGAATTGTTCGAACGCGCGCTCCGGCTGGCCGTCGACGAGGCCGAGGCGCTGCACGTCCGGTTCACCGAGGAGGACGGCACTCCGCGGCAGACCGTCCCTTCCGCACGGGACTGGACACTGCACCACCATGACCTGAGCGGCTGTCAGGACGGCCGCCATGCCGCGCTGGAGCGGATGTCCGAGGACCTGACCGAGTCCGTCGACCTCTTCGCCGGTCCGCTGTTCACCCAGGCCCTGTTCGCGCTCGCCCCGGACCACCACCTCTGGTACACCCGCGTCCACCACATCGCGACCGACGCCTTCGGCTTCAACCTGATCGTGCGGCGGGTGGCCGCCTGCTACACGGCGCTGGCCGAGGGCACCGGGATCCCGCCGACCGACTTCGCCTCCCTCGCCGAGTTCCTCCGCGAGGACGAGAAGTACGGTGCCTCGCAGCAGAGCCGCAAGGACCGCGCGTACTGGCTCGACCGCTTCGCGGACGACCCGGAGCTGCTGAGCCTGCCCGACCGCGACATCGGCCTGTGGTCCGAGGCGATGCGGTACACCGGGCAGCTGGAGCCGGAGCTCTTCACCGAGCTCAAGCGGCTGGCCACGGAGTCCAGGACGACCTGGCAGGTCACCCTGGCCGCCGCGGCCGCGGCCTACCTGCGCCCCTTCGTCTCCACCCGCGACGTGGTGCTCGGCTTCCCGGTCACCGGCCGCCTCGGCCCCGTCACCCAGGCCACCCCGGGAATGGCCTCCAATGTGCTCCCGCTGCGGCTCGACGTCCGGCCCGAGGCCTCGTTCGCCGACCTCCAGCGGCATGTCGCGCGCGAACTCCGCGCCCTGCTGAGGCACCAGCGCTACCGGGGCGAGGACCTGCGCAAGGACCTCGGGCTCGGCGGGCACTCCCGGCGGATGTTCGGACCTGCCGTCAACTTCCTCCCGCTGCGGCCCGGTCTGCGGTTCGGCGACTGCCCGGCGGAGATCCACAGCGTGCCGAGCGGCCCGGTCGACGACCTGACGATCGCCTTCGAGGGCGGCAGTGAGGAGACCGGGCTCCGGGTCCGGGTCGCGGGCAACGCCGCCGCGTTCACCGAGGCCGAGATCGCGGACCACGGGCAGCGGTTCCTGGACTTCCTCCGGGCGCTGACCGCCGCACCCGAGCGCCCCCTGGCCCGGCTCGAGGTGCTGGGCGCCGGCGAGCGCCACCGGCTGCTGACCGAGTGGAACGGCACCGCCACCGATCTGGCCGCCGGCACCCTCCCCGCCTGGTTCGAGGCGCAGGCCGCTCGGGTACCCGAGGCGGTCGCGGTGACCTGGCGCGACACATCGCTGACCTACCGGGAGCTGAACGAGTGGGCCAACCGGCTGGCCCACCGGCTGATCGAGCACGGCGCCGGTCCCGAGCGGCTGGTCGGCCTGGTGCTGCCGCGCTCGGTGGAGCTGGTGGTGGCCGTCCTCGCGGTACTGAAGGCGGGCGCCGGATACCTGCCCATCGACCCGGACGCCCCGGCCGCACGGACCTCCGCCGTCCTGGCCGAGGCCGAACCGGTGCTCGTACTGGACGGCGTGGAGTCCGTACACGACACCGGCGACCATCCCGCGACCGACCCGGTGGACGCCGACCGGCACGCCCCGCTGCACCCGGACCACCCGGCCTACGTGATCTTCACCTCCGGCTCGACCGGCACGCCGAAGGGCGTGGTCGTCTCCCACCTCAACGTCACCCGCCTCCTCAGCGCCGCCTGGCAGCACTTCCAGTTCGGCGAGCGGGACGTGTGGACGCTGTTCCACTCCTACGCCTTCGACTTCGCGGTGTGGGAACTGTGGGGCGCGCTGCTGCACGGCGGCCGGCTCGTCGTGGTGGACCACGCCCTCTCCCGCTCGCCCCGGGAGTTCCTCGCCCTGCTGGCCGAGCAGGGCGTCACCGTCCTCAACCAGACCCCGTCGGCCTTCTACCAGCTGATCCAGGCCGACCGCGAGCACCCGGGCACCGAACTCGCGCTCCGCTACGTCGTGTTCGGCGGCGAGGCGCTGACCCCGGGCCGGCTGCAGGAGTGGTACCAGGAGCACCCGCAGGACCGGCCGCTGCTGGTCAACATGTACGGGATCACCGAGACCACCGTCCACGTCACCCACCACGCGCTGAACCCGCGGAGCGCGGCCGGCGACATGGGCAGCACCATCGGCACCGCCCTCCCCGACCTGCGCACCTACGTCCTGGACGCCGCCCTGCGGCCGGTGCCGCCCGGGGTGGTCGGTGAGCTGTACGTGGCGGGCGCCGGGCTGGCCCGCGGCTACCTGAACCGGCCCGGACTCACCGCGGACCGCTTCGTCGCCTGCCCGTTCGGCGAGCCCGGCTCCCGGATGTACCGCACCGGCGACCTGGCCCGCTGGACCCCCGACGGCTCGCTGGTCTACGAGGGCCGGGCGGACCAGCAGGTGAAGATCCGCGGCTTCCGGATCGAACCGGGTGAGATCGAGGCCGTACTGACCCGCCATCCGCAGGTCGCCCAGGCCGCGGTCCTCACCCGCGAGGACCGGCCCGGCGACCGGAGGCTGATCGCCTACGCCGTCCCCTCCGGTGCCGCCGTGGACGCCGCCGAGCTGCGCTCCCACCTCGGACAGCACCTGCCCGGATACATGGTGCCGTCCGCGGTGGTGCTGCTGGACGCCCTGCCGCTGACCGTCAACGGCAAGCTGGACCGCCGGGCGCTGCCCGCACCGGACTTCGACGCCTCGGCGACGAGCCGGGCACCGCGCACCGCACACGAAGAAGCCCTGTGCGCCGTCTTCGCCGAAATACTCGGCCTGGACCGGGTCGGCATCGACGACAGCTTCTTCGACCTCGGCGGGCACTCCCTGCTCGCCACCCGCCTGGTCAGCCGGATCCGCGCCGAGCTCGGCCTGGAGCTGCCGCTGGGCACCCTGTTCGAGGCACCGACCGTGGCGGAACTCGCCGTACGGATCGCCGGGAACGAGACCGCGCGCCCCGCGCTGCGCCCGCTGCCCCGGCCGGACGCCGTACCGCTCTCCTTCGCCCAGCAGCGGCTGTGGTTCCTGCAGCAGGTCGAGGGCACCGGCGCGACCTACAACATGCCGCTGGCCCTGCGGCTCGGCGGCGCACTGGACCGGGCCGCACTGCGGGCGGCCCTGGGCGACGTGTCGAGCCGGCACGAGGTGCTGCGCACGGTGTTCACCGAGACCGGCGGCGAGGCCCGGCAGGTCGTCCTTGAAGCCGCCCCGGTACCCCTGCCGGTGACGGAGACCACCGCCGGGGAACTGCCCGCCCTGCTGGCCCGGGTCGCGGGCACGGCCTTCGACCTCTCCCGTGAACTCCCCATCCGTGCTTCGCTGTTCACGCTCGACGAGACCGAGCACGTCCTGGTGCTGGTACTGCACCACATCGCGGGCGACGAGTGGTCGATGGCGCCGCTGGCCCGCGACCTGGGCACCGCCTACGCCGCCCGGTTGGAAGGCACGGCACCCGCCTGGGAGCCACTCCCCGTCCAGTACGCGGACTACGCCCTGTGGCAACGCGCCCTGCTCGGGGATGAGCACGACCCAGCCACCCTCGCCCACCGCCAACTCGCCTTCTGGCGCGAGACGTTGGCCGATCTCCCGGAGGAGCTCACGCTACCGGCGGACCGCCAGCGGCCGCCCCTGCCCGGCCACCGCGGCGAGGCACTGCCGATACGGTTCGACGCCGAACTGCACCGCGCCCTGGCCCAGCTGGCCCAGGAGCACCGGGCCACCCTGTTCATGGTGCTGCAGGCCGGTCTGGCCGCCCTGCTCACCAGGCTCGGCGCGGGCACCGACATCCCGCTGGGCACCGCACTCGCGGGCCGCACCGACCAGGCACTGGACGAACTGGTCGGCTTCTTCGTCAACACCCTGGTACTGCGCACCGACACCTCGGGCGACCCGCGCTTCGGTGAACTGGTGGACCGGGTACGGACGGCCGACCTCGCCGCCTTCAACCACCAGGACCTGCCGTTCGAGCGCCTGGTCGAGGTGCTCAACCCGAACCGGACGGCCAACCGGCACCCGCTCTTCCAGGTGATGCTGGTCCTCCAGAGCACCCCGGAGTCCGAGCTGGAGCTGCCCGGGCTCACCCTCACCGAGGAGCCCCTCCACCCCGGCGGGGCCAAGTTCGACCTCTCACTCAGCCTCACCGAGACCCGCGACCGCGACGGCGCCCCCGGCGGCCTCGAAGGCTTCGTCGAGTTCAGCACCGACCTGTTCGAGCGGGAGACCGTCGCCGCACTGGTCCGGCGCCTGGAGCGGCTGCTGCTCGCGGTCGCCGCCGACCCCCGGACCGCCATCGGCGAGATCGACCTGCTGACCGGCGCCGAGCACGAGCTGCTCATCACCGGCTGGAACCGGAGCCACCGCGCGACGCCCCCGCGGACCGTCCCGGCCCTGTTCGAGGCGCAGGCCGCCCGTACCCCCCACGCGCCGGCGCTGCTGTTCGAGAACGGCGAACTGTCCTACGCGGAGCTGAACGCCCGGGCCAACCGCCTGGCCCGGCTGCTGATCGGCCGGGGCATCGGCCCGGAGTCCCTGGTCGCCCTGATGCTGCCGCGCTCCGCCGATCTGGTGGTCTCGGCGCTGGCCGTGCTCAAGGCGGGCGCCGCCTATCTGCCCGTCGACCCCGGGTACCCCACCGAGCGCATCGCCTACCTGTTCGCCGACGGAGCCCCCGGGCTCACCATCGCCGATCCCGAGTCGGCCACCGCGCTGCCGGCCGGGACCGAGTACATCGAGCCGGACGACGCGGCGCTCGACGGCCTCCCGGCGGACGACGTCCAGGACCGGGAGCGGCGCGGCCCGCTCCGCCCCGGCCACCCGGCGTACGTCATCTACACCTCCGGGTCCACCGGCCGGCCCAAGGGCGTGGTCGTCACCCATGCCGGCGTCGCAAACCTGCTGGCGTCCCAGCGGGAGCGGCTCGACGTGGGCCCCGGCGACCGGGTGCTCCAGTTCGCCTCCTACAGCTTCGACGCCGCGTTCTGGGAGACCGTCATGGCGCTGCTGTCCGGCGCCGCCCTGGTCCTCGCCACGCCCGACCGGCTGCGGCCCGGCGCCCCGCTGGCCGGGCTCGTCGCCGACCACGCGGTGACCCATCTGACGCTCCCGCCGACCGTGCTGGACGTGCTCCAACCGGAAGACCTGCCGTCAGTGCGCGCGCTGACCGTCGCCGGTGAGGCGTCCACCGGGAGCCTGGTGGCGCGCTGGTCCCCGGGACGGCGACTGGTCAACGCCTACGGCCCGACCGAGACCACCGTGTGCGCCACCATGAGTGCTCCGCTGAGCGGCGACGCCCGGCCCCCGATCGGCCTGCCGATCGAGGGCACCCGTGCCTACGTCCTCGACGAGCGGCTGCGGCCGGTCCCGGTCGGGGTCCCCGGCGAGCTGTACCTGGCCGGGATCGCGCTGGCGCGCGGCTACCTGCGGCGCCCGCAGCTGACCGCCGAGCGATTCGTCGCCTGCCCGTTCGGCGAGCCCGGCTCCCGGATGTACCGCACCGGCGACCTGGCCAGGCGCCGGGCCGACGGCAGTCTGGAGTTCCTGGGCCGCACCGACGACCAGGTCAAGGTGCGCGGCCACCGGATCGAGCTCGGCGAGATCGAGTCCGTGCTCGCCGCCCAGCCCGGCGTGGCCGGGGCCGCCGTGGTGCCCAGCGCCGACCGGCCCACCCGGCTGGTGGCCTACGCGGTCCCGGCCCGAACCGGCCTGCCGTCGGACACCGCGCCGACGGTGGCGGATCTGCGGGCGGCCCTGCGCCGCCGGCTGCCGGAGTACATGGTGCCCGCGGCGATCGTGCTGCTGGACGCACTGCCGCTGACCCCCAACGGCAAACTGGACCGCCGCGCCCTGCCCGCACCCGACTTCGAGGCCGTGGTGACCGGCCGCGCACCGCGCACCGCACACGAAGAGGCCCTGTGCGCCGTCTTCGCCGAAATACTCGGCCTGGACCGCATAGGCATCAACGACAGCTTCTTCGACCTCGGCGGACACTCCCTGCTCGCCACCCGCCTCATCAGCCGCATCCGCACCACCCTGGGCATCGAACTCCCCCTGCGCGCGATCTTCGAGACCCCCACCGTCGCCGCACTCGCCGCCACCCACACGGCGACCGAACCCCTACGGCCCCCCGTCCGAGCCATCGAGCAGCGCCCCGAGACGGTACCGCTCTCCTTCGCCCAACGCCGCCTCTGGTTCGTCAACCAACTGCAGAGCACCGAAGCCCTCTACAACATGCCCGTCGTCCTACGACTGACCGGCACCCTCGACCACACCGCACTCCGAACCGCCCTCGACGACCTCCTCGCACGCCACGAATCACTGCGCACCCTCTTCCCCGAAGTGGATGGCGAAGCCCACCAACTCATCCTCGACCCCACCTCGGTGGAGCTGCCCTGGGTGGAGCAGCCGGTCGCGGGCGAGGAGGAGCTTGCTGCGGCGATCCGCGCGACTGTGAGCACCGGTTTCGACCTGACCCGTGAACTGCCCATCCGCGCCTCGCTGTTCACCATCAACGAGACCGACCACGTACTCGTACTGGTCCTGCACCACATCACCGGCGACGGCTGGTCCATGGCACCACTCGCCCGCGACCTCGGCACCGCCTACACCGCACGACTCGAAGGCACAGCACCCACCTGGCAACCCCTGCCCGTCCAGTACGCCGACTACGCCCTATGGCAACACCACCTCCTCGGCGACGAGGGCACCCCAGGAAGCCTCGCCCACCGCCAACTCACCCACTGGCGCCAGACATTGGCCGACCTCCCCGAAGAACTCCCCCTCCCCACCGACCGGCCACGCCCCACCACCGCCACCCACCACGGCGGACACATCACCCTCCACTGGGACGCCGACCTCCACCACAACCTGCACACCCTGGCCCGCGACAACCAGGCCAGCACCTTCATGATCGTCCACACCGCCCTCACCGCCCTCCTCCACACCCTCGGCGCAGGCGACGACATCCCCATCGGCACCCCCATCGCCGGACGCACCGACGAACAACTCGACAACCTCGTCGGCTTCTTCACCAACACCCTCGTCCTACGCACCGACCTCACCGGCGACCCCACCCTCCGCGAACTCCTCACCCGAGTACGCACCACCGACCTCACCGCCTACGCCCACCAGGACACCCCCTTCGAACGCCTGGTAGAACTCCTCAACCCCACCCGCTCCATGGCCCGACACCCCCTCTTCCAGGTCATGCTCGCCCTCCAGAACACCCCCCACCCCACCCTCGACCTCCCCCACCTCACCCTCCACCACCAACCCGTCGACCTCGACATCGCCAAGTTCGACCTGTCCGTCAACGTCCAGGAGCAGTTCGACGAGCAGGGCGCCTCTGGAATCCAAGGCGTGCTGGAGTACAACGGTGATCTCTTCGACCGGGAGAGTGCCCAGGCACTCGCCGACCGGCTGGAGCGGATGCTCCGCGCACTGGTGGCCGACCCCGACCGCCGGATCAGCCGCATCGACCTGCTCGACGAGGACGAACACCGGCGCATCCTGCACGACTGGAACCACACCCAGACCACCACCGAACACACCTGCCTCCCCGCACTCTTCGAGGCACAGACCGCCCGCACCCCCGAAGCCACCGCCATACTCGACGGCGAACTCAACCTGAGCTACGCGGAGTTGAACGCCCGCGCCAACGGCATCGCGCGCCGGCTGATCGAGGCCGGCATCGGCCCCGAGGATCTGGTGGCGGTGGCGATACCGCGATCCGCGCACCTGCTCGGCGCACTGCTCGGTGTACTGAAGGCCGGGGCCGCCTACCTCCCCGTGGACCCGGAGTACCCGGCGGAGCGCATCGCCTTCATGCTGCGCGACGCCGCACCGGCGCTGCTGCTCACGGGTGGCGGCGTGGAGACCGGCGAGGAGTCCGGCCCACTGCCCCGGCTGCTCGTCGACGGGATCGAGCCCGTCAAGGCGAATCCGTCGGACGAGGACCGGGTGCGCCCACTGCGGCCGCACCACCCCGCCTACGTCATCTACACCTCCGGCTCCACCGGACGGCCGAAGGGCGTCCTGGTCGAACAGCACTCCCTGGTCGACTACCTGGAGTGGGCGGGCCGCAGCTACCGGATCGCCCGGGGCTCCGCGCTGCTCCACTCCTCCGTGTCCTTCGACATGACGGTGACGGCCCTGTTCACCCCGCTGACCGTCGGCGGCTGCGTACGGATCGACGACCTCGACGAGCACCTGCCCTCGGACACCGCCCCCACCCTGCTGAAGGCCACCCCGAGCCACCTGGCCCTGCTGGAGGCGCTGCCCCAAGGCACCTCACCCACCGGTGACCTGCTGCTCGCCGGTGAACCGCTGACCGGCGAGCGGCTGCGGACCTGGCGGAGCTCACACCCGGCGGTGACGGTACGCAACGTCTACGGTCCGACCGAGACCACCGTGAGCTGCGCCGAGTACCGGCTCGAACCGGGCAGCGAACCGGGCAGCGGAGTGCTCCCGGTCGGCCGGCCGCTCGCCAACACCCGGGTGTACGTACTCGGCCCGGGGCTGCGGCCGGTCCCGGTCGGAGTACCCGGTGAGCTCTACGTGGCGGGTACCGGCGTGGCCCGCGGCTACCTCGGCCGGCCGGGCCTCACCGCCGAGCGCTTCGTCGCCTGCCCATTCGGCGAGCCTGGCTCCCGGATGTACCGCACCGGCGACCTGGCCCGCTGGAACCCCGAGGGCGAACTCGTCATCGTCGGGCGGGCCGACGACCAGGTGAAGGTCCGCGGCTTCCGCATCGAACTCGGCGAGATCGAGGCGGCACTGGCCCGACACCCCGCCGTCGCCCGCGCCACCGCGGTGGTCCGCGAGGACCATCCCGGTGACAAGCGCATCGTCGGCTACGCCGTGCCCTCCGGTGCCGCAGTGGACGCCGCCGAACTGCGCGCCCACCTCGCCGTCACCCTGCCCGACTACATGGTGCCCGCGGCGATCGTGCTGCTGGACGCGCTGCCGCTGACCCCCAACGGCAAACTGGACCGCCATGCCCTGCCCGCACCCGACTTCGAGGCCGTGGTGACCGGCCGCGCACCGCGCACCACACACGAAGAAGCCCTGTGCGCCGTCTTCGCCGAAATACTCGGCCTGGACCGAGTCGGCATCGACGACAGCTTCTTCGACCTCGGCGGACACTCCCTGCTCGCCACCCGCCTCATCAGCCGCATCCGTACCACCCTGGGCATCGAACTCCCCCTGCGCGCGATCTTCGAGACCCCCACCGTCGCCGCACTCGCCGCCACCCACACGGCGACCGAACCCCTACGGCCCCCCGTCCGAGCCATCGAGCAGCGCCCCGAGACGGTACCGCTCTCCTTCGCCCAGCGCCGCCTCTGGTTCGTCAACCAGCTCCAGAGCACCGAAGCCCTCTACAACATGCCCGTCGTCCTACGACTGACCGGCACCCTCGACCACACCGCACTCCGAGCCGCCCTCGGCGACCTCCTCGCGCGCCACGAATCACTGCGCACCCTCTTCCCCGAAACCGACGGCGAAGCCCACCAGCTCATCCTCGACCCCGCCTCGGCCAATCTCCCCTGGACCCGGCGGCAGGTGGACCACGAGCACGAACTCACCGCAGCCATTCGCGAGGCCGTCACCACCGGTTTCGACCTGACCCGTGAACTGCCCATCCGCGCCTCGCTGTTCACCATCAACGAGACCGACCACGTACTCGTACTGGTCCTGCACCACATCACCGGCGACGGCTGGTCCATGGCACCACTCGCCCGCGACCTCGGCACCGCCTACACCGCACGACTCGAAGGCACAGCACCCACCTGGCAACCGCTGCCCGTCCAGTACGCCGACTACGCCCTATGGCAACACCACCTCCTCGGCGACGAGAACACCCCAGGAAGCCTCGCCCACCGCCAACTCACCCACTGGCGCCAGACATTGGCCGACCTCCCCGAAGAACTCCCCCTCCCCACCGACCGGCCACGCCCCACCACCGCCACCCACCACGGCGGACACATCACCCTCCACTGGGACGCCGACCTCCACCACAACCTGCACACCCTGGCCCGCGACAACCAGGCCAGCACCTTCATGATCGTCCACACCGCCCTCACCGCCCTCCTCCACACCCTCGGCGCAGGCGACGACATCCCCATCGGCACCCCCATCGCCGGACGCACCGACGAACAACTCGACAACCTCGTCGGCTTCTTCACCAACACCCTCGTCCTACGCACCGACCTCACCGGCGACCCCACCCTCCGCGAACTCCTCACCCGAGTACGCACCACCGACCTCACCGCCTACGCCCACCAGGACACCCCCTTCGAACGCCTGGTAGAACTCCTCAACCCCACCCGCTCCATGGCCCGGCACCCCCTCTTCCAGGTCATGCTCGCCCTCCAGAACACCCCCCACCCCACCCTCGACCTCCCCCACCTCACCCTCCACCACCAACCCGTCGACCTCGACATCGCCAAGTTCGACCTGCTGTGGAGTCTTCGGGAGCGGCCGGAGGCCGGCGGGATCGACGTACTCCTGGAGTACAACGGCGACCTCTTCGACCGGGAGAGTGCCCAGGCACTGACCCACCGGCTGGAGCGGATGCTCCGCGCACTGGTGGCCGACCCCGACCGCCGGATCAGCCGCATCGACCTGCTCGACGAGGACGAACACCGGCGCATCCTCCTCGACTGGAACCACACCGACACCACCACCGCCGAACACACCTGCCTCCCCGCACTCTTCGAGGCACAGACCGCCCGCACCCCCGAAGCCACCGCCGTACTGCACGACGGACAGCCGCTCAGCTACGCGGAGTTGAACGCCAGGGCGAACCGGCTGGCCCGGTTCCTCCTCGCCCGGGGAGCCGGCCCCGAGTCGGTGGTCGCGCTGGCCCTGCCGCGCTCGGCGGAACTGGTCACCGCCGTACTGGCCGTACTGAAAGCCGGGGCCGCCTACCTGTCCATCGACCCGGACTACCCCGCGCAGCGAGCCGGCTTCATGTGCGCCGACGCCGCGCCGCTCGGGGTCCTCACCGCAGGCGACGCGGACGGGCGGATACCGGCCGAGGTGACC
The DNA here is from genome assembly GCF_051374625.1 of Kitasatospora sp. HPM-01-4. Lineage (NCBI taxonomy): Bacteria > Bacillati > Actinomycetota > Actinomycetes > Kitasatosporales > Streptomycetaceae > Kitasatospora > Kitasatospora sp. HPM-01-4. The sequence continues at coordinate 2,269,991 of NZ_JBPQGP010000005.1, forward strand.
CGCTGGCGCCTGGACGACCCGGGCATGGCCGGGGAGCTGGCCGGACACTCCCCGGCGGACCTCGCGGATGCCGAACGTCCGACCCCGCTGCGCACCGGCCACCCGGCCTATGTGGTCTACACCTCCGGCTCCACCGGCCAACCGAAGGGCGTCCTGGTCAGCCACCGCGGTCTGGCGAACCTCGCACTCTCCCACCAGGAGGCGCTCGGGGTGGACGGCGGCTCCCGGGTCCTGCAGTTCGCCTCGTTCAGCTTCGACGCCTCGGCCTGCGAGCTGGTGATGACACTGCTGGCGGGTGCCACGCTGGTGGTCCCGCGCCGGGACCAGGCCATCGGTGACGGTGTGGTGGAGCTGATCGCCCAGGCCGGGGTGACGCACGCGATGCTCCCGCCCGCCTTCGTCGCCACCCTCGACCCGGCCCAGGTACCGACGCTGCGCGGTCTGATCACCGGTGGTGAGGCGTGCCCGCCGGAGGTGACGGCCCGCTGGTCGGCCGGACGGACGATGCTGAACGCGTACGGCCCCACCGAGTCGACCGTGTGCGCGACCCTGAGCCGGCCGCTGTCCGGCCCGGTCACCGCTCCGATCGGCCGCCCGATCGCCGGCACCCGGGCGTATGTGCTCGGCCCGGGACTGCGGCCGGTCCCGGCCGGCGTCACCGGCGAGCTGTACCTGGCGGGCGACGGCCTGGCCCGGGGCTACCTGGGCCGGCCCGGCCTCACCGGCGAGCGCTTCGTGGCGGACCCCTTCGGCGAGCCTGGCTCCCGGATGTACCGCACCGGCGACCTGGTCCGCTGGAACCCCGAGGGCGAACTGGTCTTCGCCGGGCGGGCCGACGACCAGGTGAAGGTCCGCGGCTTCCGCATCGAACTCGGCGAGATCGAAGCCACCCTCACCCGGCACCCCGCCGTCGCCCGCGCCACCGTGGTGGTCCGCGAGGCCCGCCCCGGTGACAAGCGCATCGTCGGCTACGCCGTCCCCGAGGACGGCGCGAGCCCCGACCCCGCCGAACTGCGCGCCCACCTCGCGGCCGCCCTGCCCGACTACATGGTGCCCGCGGCGATCGTGCTGCTGGAGTCGATCCCGCTGTCGCGTACCGGCAAGGTGGATCGCACCGCGCTGCCCGCGCCCCGGTTCGACCCCGTCCGCTCGGGCCGCGCACCGCGCACCGCGCGCGAGGAGGTGCTGTGCGCGCTCTTCGCCGAAATACTCGGCCTGGACCGTATAGGCATCGACGACAGCTTCTTCGACCTCGGCGGGCACTCCCTGCTCGCCACCCGCCTGGTCAGCCGCATCCGCGCCACCCTGGGCATCGAACTGCCGCTCGCGGCGCTGTTCGAGGCCCCGACGGTGGCACAGATCGCGGCCCGCGGCGGCGACCTTGAGCCGCCCCGCCCCGCCCTGGAGCCCAGGCCCCGGCCGGAGGTGGTGCCGCTGTCCTTCGCCCAGCACCGGCTCTGGTTCCTCGGCCGCCTGCACGAGGCGGACGCCGTCTACAACATGCCGGTCCCGCTGCGGCTGACCGGCACGGTGGACCGTGCGGCGCTGCAAGCGGCGCTGAACGACCTGCTGGTGCGGCACGAGTCGCTGCGCACGCTCCTGGTGGAGGCCGACGGGCGCGCGGAGCAGCGTGTGCTCCCGGCCGACGAGGCCGCGTTCCCGCTGGTCTTCGTACCGGCCGCGGAGGCGGACCTGCCGGGTCTGGCCACCGCCGCGGCGCGGGCGGGCTTCGACCTGGCCGCGGAACTGCCCGTGCGCGCCTGGCTGTTCACCTTCGGGCCGACCGAACACGTGCTGCTGCTGTCCCTGCACCACAGCGCCGCGGACGGCTGGTCGATGGCGCCGCTGGCCCGCGACCTGGGCACCGCGTACGCCGCCCGGCTGGAGGGCGCGGCACCCGCCTGGGAGCCGCTGCCGGTGCAGTACGCGGACTACGCCCTGTGGCAGCGCGAGCTGCTCGGCGACGAGGACGATCAGGCCAGCCTCGCCCACCGCCAACTGGCTTTCTGGCGCGGCGCGTTGGCCGACCTGCCGGAGGAGATCGCACTGCCGGTGGACCGGCAGCGGCCGGCCGTGGCCGGCCATCGCGGCGGGCGGGTCGCGGTCTCCTGGGACGCGGCCCTGCACCGTGCCGCGGTGGCGCTGGCCCGGCAGACCTCCGCCAGCGTGTTCATGGTGGTGCAGGCGGCGCTGGCCGCCCTGCTCACCAGGCTCGGCGCGGGCGAGGACATCCCCGTCGGCAGCCCGATCGCCGGGCGCACCGACGAGGCGCTCGACGACCTCATCGGGTGCTTCACCAACACGGTCGTGCTGCGTACGGACACCTCCGGCGACCCGGGCTTCCGGGAGCTGCTGGCCCGGGTGCGGGCCGCCGACCTCGCCGCCTACGCCCACCAGGACCTGCCGTTCGAGCGCCTAGTGGAGGTGCTCAACCCGGTCAGGTCGCTCTCCAGGCAGCCGCTGTTCCAGGTCCTGCTGGCCTTCCAGAACACCCCCGAGGTGTCGCTGCGGCTCCCCGGTCTGGAGATCGGGGCGGCGCCGGTCGAGGTGGGGGTGGCCAAGTTCGACCTGTCGCTGAGCCTGCGGGAGGCGCGGCGCGGGTCCGATGCCGACGGCATCGAGGGCATGCTCGAATACAGCACCGATCTGTTCGACCACGCGAGCGCCGAGCTGCTGGTCGCCCGGCTGACCCGGCTGCTGCGCGCGGTGCTCGCCGATCCGGACCGTCCGATCAGCCGGATCGACGTCCTCGGCGACGCCGAACGGCACCGGGTGCTGCGGGAGTGGAACGACACCTCGGTGGCGCTGCCCGCGACCGGCTCCGGCGTGCACCGGGTCTTCAGCGAGCGGGCGCGCCGGCAGCCGCAGGCGGTCGCGGTCCGCTGCGGGGAGCGGGAGCTGACCTTCGCCGAGCTGGACGAGCGGGCGGGCCGGCTCGCCCGGCACCTGGTGGAGCTGGGCGTCCGTCCCGAGGACCGGGTCGCCGTGCTGATGGAGCGTTCGCCCGAGCTGGTGGTCGCCCTGCTCGGCGTCCTCAAGGCGGGCGCGGCGTACGCGCCCCTGCACGAGGGCTACCCGGCCGAGCGCATGCGGGAGGTGCTGCGCCGCTCGGGGGCCGGGATCCTGCTCACCGACCGCGCCTGGCGGCGGCGCGGCGTCCCCGAGGCGGAGCGGACCGTGGTGCTCGGCGAGGACGTCCTGCCGGCCGGCGGCCCGGCCGATCCTGATGTGCCGGTGCACCCCGAGCAGGCGGCGTACGTGATGCACACCTCGGGCTCCACCGGTGAGCCCAAGGGCATCACCATCAGCCACCGCGCGCTGCTCGAGCTGGTGCTGGACCCGCGCTGGGAGCCCGGCCACCAGGACCGGGTGCTGATGCACGCGCCGTACGCCTTCGACATCGCCGACTACGAGCTGTGGCTGCCGCTGCTGACCGGGGGCCAGGTCGTGCTGGCCCCGCCGGGCGACCTCGACGTCGCCGAGCTCAAGCGTCTGATCACCGAACACCGCATCACCGGGGTGCACTTCACCGCCGGGCTCTTCCGGGCCGTCGCAGACGACCTGGCGGACGCCCTCGGCGGGGTCCGGGAGATCCTCACCGGTGGTGACGTGGTCTCGGTGGCCGCGGTCGAGAGCGTGCTGCGCGCCGCGCCGCACCTGGTGGTCCGGCACCTGTACGGGCCCACCGAGATCACCCTCTGCGCCACCCAGCACCGGCTCACCGCCGGGAGCGGGCTCGGCGACCGGCTGCCGATCGGCCGGCCGATGGCCAACACCCGGGTCTACGTGCTGGACGGCACGCTGTCCCCGGTCCCGGTGGGGGTCGTGGGCGAGCTGTACATCGCCGGCGCCGGGCTGGGCCGGGGCTACCTGGACCGCCCCGGCCTCACCGGCGAACGCTTCGTCGCGGACCCCTTCGGCGAGGTGGGCTCCCGGATGTACCGCACCGGCGACCTGGTCCGCTGGAACCCCGAGGGCGAACTGGTCTTCGTCGGCCGGGCCGACGACCAGGTGAAGATCCGCGGTTTCCGGGTCGAGCCGGGTGAGGTCGAGGCGGTGCTGGGCCGGCACCCGGCCATCGCCCAGAACACCGTGGTGGTCCGCGAGGACCGGCCCGGCGAGGTGCGTCTGGTGGCGTACGTGGTGGCGGCCGATCCGGCGGCGGACGGCCCGGACCCCGCCGGGCTGCGGGAGTACGTCGGCACGGTGCTGCCGGACTACATGGTCCCGGCCGCGGTGGTACCGCTGCCCGAGCTCCCGCTGACGCCCAACGGGAAGCTGGACCGGGCCGCCCTGCCCGCTCCCGCCGCCCGTCCGGCCGGCTCCGGCGAGGCGCCCCGCAACGCGCGGGAGGAGCTGCTGTGCGCCCTGGTCGCCGAGGTGCTCGGCCTCGAATCGGCCGGTGTCCACGACAACTTCTTCGAACTCGGCGGGGACAGCATCGGCTCCATCCAGCTGGTCGGCAAGGCCAGGGCGGCCGGTCTGGCGCTGACGCCGAAGGACGTCTTCCAGTCCCGGACGGTGGCCCGACTGGCCCTCGCGGCGGGCACGGTGACCTCGCAGGCCGACACCGACGACGGTGTCGGGGACGTCCCGCTCACCCCGGTGATGCACGACCTGCGGGCGCGCGGCGGCACCCTGGACGGCCTGTACCAGTCGGTGCTGCTGCAGGTGCCCGCCGAGCTGACCGAGGCCTCGCTGGCCGAGGTGCTGCAGGCGGTGCTGGACCGGCACGACGTACTGCGGCTGGCGGTCGCGGACGCCTCCTGGCGGCTGCGGGTGCGTCCGGTCGGCGCGGTCGACGCGTCCTCCTGCCTGCGGCGGGTGGACGTGACCGGGCTCCACGAGGCTGAGGTGCACGCGGTGCTGGCCACCGAGGCCGCCGAGGCGGGCGCCCGGCTGGCCCCCGCCGACGGGGTGGTGCTCCAGGCGGTCTGGTTCGACGCGGGCGGCGCACGCCCCGGCCGGCTGCTGCTCGCCGTCCACCACCTGGCGGTGGACGGGGTCTCCTGGCGCATTCTGCTGCCCGACCTGGCCGCGGCCTGGCGTGCGGTCGAGGCCGGGCGGGCACCGAAGCCGGAGCCGGTCGGCACGTCGTTCCGGCGCTGGGCCCGCACGCTGACCGAGCAGGCCGGCCAGGCGTCCAGGGCGGCGGAGCTGGCGTTCTGGACCGCCGCGCACTCGGCGCCCGAGCCGCCGCTCGGCACCCGCGGCCTCGATCCGGCCCTGGACACCACCGCCACGGCGCGCTCGCTGTCCGTGGTGCTGTCCGCCCCGGTCACCGAGGCCGTGCTCACCCGGCTCCCGGCGGCCTTCAACGCCGGTGTCGACGATGTGCTGCTGACCGCGCTCGCGCTGGCCGTCCGCCCCGGCCCGGCGGACGGGCCGGTGCTGGTGGAGGTCGAGGGACACGGCCGGCAGGAGGACCTGGTGCCAGGTCTCGACCTGTCCCGCACCATGGGCTGGTTCACCACCCTCCACCCGGTCCGGCTCGACGTCGGAGCGGTGGACCGGGACGACCTGTGGTCGGCCGGTCCGGCGGTCGGCGCCGTGCTCAAGCGGGTCAAGGAGCAGCTGCGCGCCGTCCCCGACCACGGTCTCGGCTACGGGATGCTGCGGTACCTGAACGCCGGCACCGCGCCCGCACTGGCCTCCGGGCCCGACCCGCAGATCGGCTTCAACTACCTCGGCCGGTTCGACGCCGCCCAAAGCGGCGCCGACTGGGGCCTGGCGCCGGAGAGCACCCAGGGCGAGGCGGCCGGCCCGCCGCCGGGCCCGGCGGCACCGCTGCGGCACGTGCTGGCGGTCAACGCGCTGGCCCGGCCCGGCACGGACGGGGTCGAGCTGCGCGCCGTGTGGACCTGGCCCGAGGGCGTACTGGCCGAACGGGACGCCAGGCTGCTCGCCGACACCTGGGTGCGGGTGCTGGAGGTGATGGCCCGCCATGTCGAGCGCGCCGACGCCGGCGGCGCCACCGCGTCCGACTTCGACCTGGTGCGGCTGGACCAGGACGAGATCGACGAGTTCGAGAGCGAGTTCATGGACGAGGACGGGGACCTGCTGTGAAGCGCGCGCGGATCGAGGACGTACTGCCGCTGACGGCGCTGCAGGAGGGCTTCCTCTTCCACTCCCTCTACGACGAGGACGCCTGCGACGTCTACCACCTGCAGTTCGCCTTCGACCTGCGCGGCGGCCTGGACGCCGGGGCGCTGCACCGGGCGGCCGACGGCCTGCTGCGCCGGCACGCCAACCTGCGGGCCTCGTTCCGCCAGCGCCGCAACGGCGAGTCGGTACAGGTGGTGCCCGCCGAGGCGGCCCTGCCGTGGCGCGAGGTCGACCTCTCGGCGCTGCCGCCCGCCCGGCAGCAGGAGGAGCTGTCGGCGATCCTCGCGGCGGACCGCGCGCTGCGCTTCGACCTCAGGAAGGCGCCGCTGATCCGGTGCCAGCTGATCCGGCTCGGCGAACGCTCCCACCGGCTGGTGCTGACCAGCCACCACATCCTGCTGGACGGCTGGTCACTGCCGCTGCTGCTGAACGAGCTGTTCACCATGTACGGCCACGGCGGCGCCGACCACGCGCTCCCGGCGGTCCGGCCCTACCGCGACTACCTGCGCTGGCTCGGCGGCCAGGACCGGGCGCGGGCCGAGGCCGCGTGGCGCGGGCACCTGGCCGGTCTGGAGGAGCCGACCCTGCTCGGCCCGGCGGGCGCCGGCCGCGAGACGGTGGTGCCCGAGGAGGCGGTGGCCGAGCTGGGCGAGGAGCTGACCGCCTCCCTCACCGCCACCGCCCGCCGGCACGGGCTGACCCTCAACACGGTGGTCCAGGGGGCCTGGGCGCTGGTGCTGTCCCGGCTGACCGGCCGCACCGACGTGGTGTTCGGCGCCACGGTCTCCGGCCGCCCGGCCGGGCTCCCCGGCGTGGAGTCGATGATCGGCCTGTTCGCCAACACGGTCCCGGTCCGTCTGCGGATCGACCCGGCCGAGTCCCTGCGGTCCATGCTGACCAGGCTCCAGGAGGAGCGCTCCGCCCTGGCGGACTACGAGTACCTCGGCCTCGGCGAGCTGCAGCAGCTCAGCGGGGTGCGCGCCGAGCTGTTCGACTCGCTGTACGTGTTCGAGAACTTCCCGGCCCCGGCGGAGCAGGACGCGCCCTCCGTCCAGGAGTTGACGCTGGCCGGGGCGGAGGGCAGGGCCGCCGCCCACTACCCATTGACCCTGACCGTGCTGCCCGGTGCCGCGCTGCGGCTGCGGCTGGACTACCGGGCCGACCTGTTCACCCGGGCCACCGTGCTCGGCTGGGCGGGCTGCCTGCGCCGGGTGCTGGAGGCGCTGCTCACCGGTCCCGACCTGCCCACCGCGAGCGTGGACGTCCTCGACCAGGCGCAGCGGCGCCGGCTGCTGGTCGAGTGGAACGACACGGCGGCGCCGCCTCAGGTGCGGTGCCTGCCGGAGCTGTTCGAGGAGCGGGTGCGCCGTACCCCGCAGGCCCCGGCGCTGTGGCGGGACGGCTCGGCCGTGGGCTACGCCGAGTTGAACGCGCGGGCCAACCGGCTGGCCCGGTTCCTGGCCGACCGGGGAGTCGGCCCCGAGTCGGTGGTCGCACTGGCCCTGCCGCGCTCCCCCGAGCTGCTGGTCGCGCTGCTGGCCGTCCTCAAGGCCGGGGCCGCCTACCTTCCGGTGGACCTCGGCCATCCCCGCGAACGGATCGAGACGATCATGGCCGGCGCGCGTCCCGAGGCGGTGCTGACCACACTGGACGGCCTCCCGCGCGTTCCAGCCGGGCAGAATCACTGGTGCCTGGATGGCCCCGACATCACCTCCGCCCTGGCGGAGTACGCCGAGGAGGACCTGACCGACCGGGACCGCACCGCCGCGCTGCGGCCGGAGCACCCCGCCTACGTGATCTACACCTCCGGCTCCACCGGCACCCCCAAGGGTGTACTGGTACCGCACGGAGCACTGGCCAACTTCCTTGCGGCGATGGCGGACCGCTTCCCGATGGGCCCGGCTGACCGGATGCTCGCGGTGACCACGACGGCCTTCGACATCCACGCCCTGGAGCTGTACCTGCCGCTGCTGGCCGGCGCGAGCGTGGTGGTCGCCGGCCACGACGAGGTGCGTGACCCCGCGCTGCTGGCCGCCCTGCTGCGCGGCAGCCGGGCGACGATCATGCAGGCCACCCCGACGCTCTGGCAGGCCCTGCTGGCCGAGCACGCCGAGGACGCCCGGGGTCTGCGGATGCTCGTCGGCGGAGAGGCGCTGCCCGCTCCACTGGCCGCCCGGATGCGGGAGGTCGCCGGGGAGGTCACCAACCTCTACGGGCCCACCGAGACGACCGTGTGGTCGACCGCCGAGCGGCTCGACCCGTCCCGGCCCGGCGCGCCCGCCATCGGCCGCCCCGTCCGCAACACCCGGGCGTACGTCCTGGACGACCGGTTGCGGCTGACGCCGCCCGGGGTGGCCGGAGAGCTGTACCTGGCCGGCGAGGGGCTGGCCCGGGGGTACCTGGAGCAGCCCGCGCTGACCGCGGGCCGGTTCACGGCGGACCCTTACGGCCCGGCCGGGTCGCGGATGTACCGCACCGGCGACCTGGCCCGCTGGGACGCGGACGGCCGGCTGGAGTACCTCGGCCGTACCGACCACCAGGTCAAGCTGCGCGGCTTCCGCCTGGAACTCGGCGAGGTGGAGGCCGTGCTGGCCGCACACGAGCGGGTGGCCCAGGCGGTGGCCGTGGTGCGCGAGGACCGGCCCGGAGGCTGGGGGAGGCTGGTCGCCTATGTCGTACCGGCCGCGTCGGGTACCGACCCGGCGGAGCTGGACGCGTACCTGCGCCGCCGGCTGCCCGAGTACATGGTGCCCTCGGCCGTCGTGCCGCTGGAGGCCCTGCCCACCACGCCGAACGGGAAGCTGGACCGCGCGGCGCTGCCCGCACCCGGTCCCACCGCCCGGACGCCGGGGCGCGGCCCCGGCACGGCACACGAGGAGGTGCTGTGCGGGCTGTTCGCGGAGGTGCTGGGCCTGGAGGGGGTCGGCATCGACGACGACTTCTTCGAGCTGGGCGGGCACTCGCTGCTGGCGACCCGGCTGGTGGCCAGGATCCGCGCGGAGCTGGGCGCCGCCTGCTCGATCCGCAGTCTCTTCGAGGCCCCGACCGTGGCGGCCCTGGCCCGTCGGCGGCACCAGCGGGACGACCCGTTCGAGCCGTTGCTGCGGCTGCGCGCCGGACGCCGCGGGACGCCGTACTTCCTCATCCACCCGGCGGCCGGCCTCGGCTGGTGCTACGCGGGCCTCATCACCCGGCTCGCGGCGGACTCGGCGGTCTACGCCCTGCAGGCCGCCGGCCTCGGGAACGAGGGTCAACTCCCCGGCAGCCTGCGGGAGATGGCCGAGGACTACCGGGCCAGGATCCGCGCCGCCCACCCCCGGGGCCCCTACCGCCTGGCCGGCTGGTCCTTCGGCGGGCTGGTCGCGCACGAGGTCGCGACCCTGCTGCAGGACGAGGGCGCCGAGGTGGAGCTGCTGGCACTGCTCGACGCCTACCCGGCCGAGGGCGGACCGGCCCCGTCCGACGCCGAGCTCGACCGGGAGATCCTGGCCGCGCTGACGGAGGGCCAAGGCGGCGGCGCGGACGTTCCGCCGGGTCCGCTGTCCGCGGCCGCCGTGGCCGAGCGGCTCCGGCGGCAGGACAGCCCGCTGGCGGACCTCGGTGAACAGGGTGTCGAGGCCCTGAAGCGGGTCGCCGCCAGCAACATGCGGATCGCCCGCGACTTCGCACCCGGCACCTTCCGGGGCGACGTCCTGGTCTTCCGCGCCGGGCGGCACGGCGCCCAGGAGCCGCCTTCGGCCAAGACCTGGGCCGGACATGTGACGGGTGAGATCCACGAGTTCGAACTGGACTGCACCCACCGGGAGATGACCACGCCGGCCGCGCTGGACGTGATCGCCGGTGTGCTGAACGACCGGATGTCGCGGACATCCGGCTGACCACAAGGAGAGAAGTGATGGCGAGCAACCCCTTCGAGGACGAGAACGGGACCTACCTGGTGCTGGTCAACCAGGAGGGCCAGCACTCGCTCTGGCCCGCGTTCGTGGAGGTACCGGCCGGCTGGGAGAAGGTCCACGGCGAGGACACCCGCCAGGCCTGCCTGGAGTACATCGAGGCGAACTGGACGGACATGCGCCCCAAGAGCCTCATCGAGGCCATGGACGCGGTACACGCCTAGAGACCGCGAAGGACTGCGAAGGCGTGTACATGAGTGAGTTGGGCCTGGCGGAGCGGCCCGCCGAACCATCGGGGTCCGGCGCGGACGGCCCGGTGGGGGTCGGCGGTGCCGCGCTCGCCGCGGGCACCCGGTCGGACGGGATGCGGGCACTGCGCCGGGCGCACGAGGCGGTCTGCGACTGGTCCCACCGGATGACCGGACCCGAGTCCTTCGGCAGCTTCCCCTACCGCGCGGTCGTCGACTACTACCGCATGGTGGGGAAGGCGCGGGTGGCCCCGGAGCTGGTCGCCCTGCTGCGCGGCCTGAGGATCCGGATCGACTGCTCGGGCCGGGGCCGCCCGTGGTCGTCCCCCGACGCCTGGCTGCTGGACCGGTGGCTGCCACTGACCTTCACCGACCAGCCCATGGCCTACGACGGTTACGCCGGCCACAAGCTGCTCCAGGCCGCGCACTGGGAGGGCGACGACCCCGAGCGGGCCGAGGACCTGCTGCTGGCGGCCCTGCTCACGGACCTCGCGGAGGTCGAACTGGAGGCCCTGGCCGTCACACCGACCACCCGTCAGCGGACCAGGACCGGCGCGGTGCTGCGGGCGCTGGCCAGACTCGGCGAGTACGCGCCGGCCGCCGGGGTGCCCACCGCGCCCCTGGCGGCCGTCCGGGACGCACTCGCGGCCAGGTCCGACGACAGGGCGCTGCTGCGGGCCGGCGGCGAGGCGCGCTCGGCGGTCCGGGCCCGGGTGCCGTACCCGCTGGCGCGCGCGGTGGAGATCGGGCTGCTCCCGGTCACCACCGTGCACGACGAGCACATGTTCATCCGCTGCATCCAGCTCTTCGAGCGGCTGTTCGCCCGGCAGGCTGGTGCCCTGACCGACGCGATCGAGGCCGTCCACCGGGGCCGGCCGGCCGAGGCGGCCGCCGTCCTGACGGCCGCGGCGGACCGGCTGACCGGGGCGACGGGGCCGCTGTACCGGATCCTGACCACGATGCCGCCCGAGTCCTTCGCGGTGATCCGGGACCACACCCATGGCGCCAGCGCGATCCAGTCGAGGCCGTACCAGATGATCGAACTGGTCAGCGCCAAGCGCGAGGACTCTCCGCACACCCCCGCGAAGGGACCGCTGTTCACGGTCGTCTCCACCCTGCAGGAGGAGTTCCTCCAGCACGTCGCCGACTGGCGGACGGAGGACGCCCGCCGGCTCCGGGAGGCCATGGTCCGCCTCGACGACAGCTGGCGCGCGATGAAGCGCACCCACTGGGGCGTCACCCTGAAGATCATCGGGAAGGTCCCGGGCACCGGGGGCACCGCCGGTGCCGAGTACCTGAGGACGGCGGCGGGCGTCCCGCTCTTCCCGCTGCTCGCCGCCGTCTGACGGTCGGCTACCCGAACACGGCGGTGAGCTCGCGGGCGGCGGCGAGGTCGGGGCACCCGGACAGCAGGAGGGCCTCCCGGAGTTCGGTGCGCAGCAGGTCGAGGACCAGCGCGACACCGGCCTCGCCGTCCACGGCCAGGCCCCACAGCACCGGCCGCCCGTACATCACACCGTCCGCGCCGCAGGCCAGCGCGCGCAGCACGTCCGTCCCGGAGCGGACACCGCTGTCCAGCAGCACCGAGCAGCGCCCGGCCACCGCGTCCACCACCGGCGGCAGCGCGGTGACACTGGCCACCGCGCCCGGGAACTGGCGTCCGCCGTGGTTGGAGACGACCACCGCGGCGGCGCCCAGCTCCGCCGCCCGGGCGGCGTCACGCGGGTCCAGAACTCCCTTGAGCACCAGCGGCAGCGTGGTGTTCTCCCGCAGCCAGGCCAGGTCCGCCCAGCCGAGCGCGGGCTCGAAGGCCAGCCCGGTGTGGGTGGCCACGGCCGAGGCCCCGGCCAGCCGGGTGTGCGTCGCCGGCAGCGGCTCGGCTCCGAAGTTCGCCGCGGTCACCGAGGCGGGCAGGGCGAATCCGTTGCGCATGTCCCGCAGCCGGCGGCCCATCACCGGCACGTCGACGGTGACCACCAGCGCCTCGCAGCCGGCCGCTTCCGCCCTGCGGACCAGATCGAGCAGCCGGCCGCGGTCCCGCAACCAGTACAGCTGGAACCAGCGGGTACCGCCGACCGCGGCGATCTCCTCCAGCGTGAAGCTGCTCAGCGTGCAGATCACGTAGGGGACTTGGGCCCTGGCCGCGGCGCGGGCGGCGGCGAGCTCGCCGTCCGGGTGCAGCAGCCGCTGGTAGGCCATCGGCGCCACCACGGCCGGCATCGCGACGGGCCCGCCCAGCAGGGAGCCGGACGGATCCGGCTCGCCCGTCCCGGACAGGATCCGCGGCAGCAGGCGCAGGCGGTCGAGCGCCGCCCGGTTGGCCGCCTGGGTCGACTCGTCACCGCTGCCGCCCGCGACGAAGTCCCATACCTCGGCGGGCAGCCCAGCGGCCGCCAGCCGCTCCACGTCGGCCGCGCACAGCGGCGGGCACTGGCCCGGTCCGGTTCCGCTCATCGGTCCGCCCCGTTCCTGGCCCGTTCCAGCTCCACCGCGCTGTAGAGCGCCTTGATGTTGCCGCTGCCGAAGGTGCACGCCCCCAGCCGCTCGATCACCTCGAAGAACAGCGTGCCGCGCGGGTGCACGGACCTGGTGAAGATCTGCAGCAGCTGGCCGTCCTGGTCCTGGTCGACCAGGATGCCCAGCTCCCGCAGCCGGGCGACGGAGTGCCGCCGCAGCTCCAGCCGCTCCGGCACCAGGTCGTAGTAGGTCCCGGGGGTGTGCAGGAACCCGACGCCGCGCGCGCCGAGGCCGCGCACCTCCCGCACGATGTCGTCGGTGGCGAAGGCGATGTGCTGGACCCCGGCGCCGCCGTGGTTCTTGATGAACTCGTCGATCTGGCCCGGCTCCCTGGACAGGTCGGGCTCGATCAGGGTGAGGGTCACCGCGCCGGAGCGGCTCTGCACGACCTTGGAGTCCATGGCCTGGCCGCCGACGACGATCCGCTCGGTGAAGACCGTCTCGAAGTCGAGCACCGACCGGTAGAACTCCACCGCGGGCGTCAGCTGCCCGGCCTCCAGGCATACGGCGAAGTGGTCGATCGCGCGCAGACCGGCGTCCGGCGAAGCCGCGCCGCCCGCAGCGGGCGCCTGGGCGACGGCGGTCAGCCCGGGCAGTACCCGGGCGTCCACGGCGGCCGGGCGCTGGACGAAGGTGTGCACCACGTCGCCGAAGGCGGCGATGGACGCGGTGATCACACCGTTTCGCTCGGCGGGTCCGCTCACCGGGCGGGCCCCGCGCCGGGTGGCCTCGGTGAACGCCGCCACCGCGTCGGGGGTGCTCAGCGCGATGTCGGACACCCCGTCGCCGTGGCTCCCGGTGTAGGCGGAGGCCGGATGGTCGGCCGCCCCGCCCTCGGTCAGCACCAGCCGGATGTCGTGCAGGCCGACCGCGACCGTGCGCGCACCGCCGGCGGAAGCGTCCAGGGACCGGGCGTAGACGCCCAACCCGTAGCGGTCCGCGAAGAGTTCGGTCGACCGGGCCAGATCGGTGACCGCGAACCCGACGTGGTCCACGCCGAGTCCGTCGAACGCGCTCACAGCCGACCCCCGGGGCGCGATATCGACTCGTACTGCTCGAGGACGAAGGCCGCCAGCCGGTCGAGACCGACGGAGATCTCCTCCGGTGTCAGATAGCTGAAGGACAGCCGGATCTGGTGGCGCGGCACACCGTCCCCGTGGAAGTGGTGCATGGGTGTCCACAGCACCCGGTGCCGGCGCGCGGAGTGCTCCAGCAGCTCGTCGTCGACCGGGAACGGTACGTCGAGGACGACGAAGAAGCCCCCCGTGGGGGCGTTCCAGCTCACCCCCGGGCAGCTGCCCTCGGGGAAGCGGTCGGCCAGCCCGGCCAGGACATGGCGGAGGTTTCGCTGGTAGACCGCGTTCTCCCGGACGTTCGCCGCCCGCAGACTGCAGTCGTGCTCCAGGAGTTTTCCGCCGATGACCGCCTGCGCGATCGGCGAGGTGTTCACCGTCAGCATGCTCTTGATCTTCGCGAGCTGGTCGGCGAACAGCTCCGTCCCGCCGCTCCCGGTGGCGACCCGCTGGTCGGCGACGACATAGCCGATCCGGGCTCCGGGCAGGCCGGTCTTGGCGAAGGAGCCCAGGTAGACCACCCGGCGGTGGCGGTCGAGCGCCTTGAGCGTCGGCGGCCGTCCGCTGTCCGGGGCGGAGAAGATCCCGTACGGGTTGTCCTCCAGGATCAGGAAGTCGTGCTCCTCGGCCAGGCGCAGCAGCTGCTCCCTGGTCTCGCGGCTGAGGCTGATCCCGGAGGGGTTCGCGAAGTCGGCGACCACATAGAAGGCACGGGGCCGCAGCCCGGACTCCCTGGCCCGTTCCACCACCTCCACCAGGTCCCGCAGGTCGACGCCCTCCGCGGAACCCTTGACCGGCAGCAGCGGCATGTCCACCAGCTCGGCGGCGCCCGCGGCCCCCACGTAGCAGGGGAGGACGGCCAGCAGCACATCCCGCTCGCTCCGGCGCAGCGCCCGCAGCGCGAGGAAGAGGGCCTCCTGGCAGCCGACCGTGACCACGACGGACTCCGGGTCGACCTCGATGGACTCGTCCACCGCGAGGTTCCTGGCGATCAGGTCGTGGATGATCCCCTTGGTCCGGCCGTACTGCAGCATCGTGCGGCGCACCAGCGTGACATCGCCGTCGAACCGCTCCGTCAGGTGGTCGGCGTACCGGCGCAGGTACCGGTGGACCGCCTCGGTGTCGAACAGCCCCTCGTAGGGGCGGCCGGCGGCGAGTGAGAGGGCGTCGGGAAAGCGCTGGGAAACCTCGTTGAGGAAGTTCATCGACTCGATGACCGGCGATGCCAGCGACTCGTGCAGGCCGAGCAGGTCCAGCTCCACCGATGCCTGATCGGCGCCGGGCATGTGAATCCTCCCTGTGGAAGACGGCTCTTCTCCCCGGACCGCCGAACGGAGGGAAACCTCGCGGCGAATTGGCCCGGACCGGGCCGGCACCGCATAAGGAGAATATGCGCGGCGATTCAACCACGGTGTTAACCGAGCGTCAACCATCTACAGCTATCGCACAGTTCACACCGAAACTTCCGGAGTGCGCGGTCCGCCGGGCGCTCCGCCCGCTCGGAATCCTCCGTCGCCGAGCGGGCGGACGCCCGGGCGAAATCGCCGACGGTGTCAGCCGAGACCCGCGTACGAGTGCTTTCCGGTGACGAAGATGTTGATTCCGTAGTAGTTGAAGAGCATGCAGGCGAACGCGACCACGCCCACATAGGCGGCCTTTCGCCCGCGCCAGCCGGCGGTCGACCGGGCGTGCAGATAGGCGGCGTAGGCGACCCAGGTCACGAACGACCAGGTCTCCTTGGGGTCCCACTCCCAGTACTTGCCCCAGGCGGCCTCGGCCCAGATGGCGCCGGCGATGACCGTGAACGTGTACAGCGGGAAGACCATCGCGTTCATGCGGTAGGAGAACCGGTCCAGCGTCCCGGCGGCGGGCAGCCGCTCCCAGACGGAGCTCGGCAGGCGGAGCGGGCCGGTGCTCTCGCCCCGGGAGCGCCGCTGCTCGTAGCCGTCCTTGCCGAGGTAGAGCAGGGTCGCGGCGGTCGCGGTGTAGAAGGCGCCCACGCAGACCGTGGCGGCGGTGACGTGGATGCCCAGCCAGTAGGAGTGCAGGGCCGGGACCAGCTGCTCCGCGTCGGTGTACAGCACGGTCACCGCCAGACCGAGGGTGAGGACGACCCCCAGGGTCACGGGCAGTCCG
Source organism: Kitasatospora sp. HPM-01-4 (assembly GCF_051374625.1). Lineage (NCBI taxonomy): Bacteria > Bacillati > Actinomycetota > Actinomycetes > Kitasatosporales > Streptomycetaceae > Kitasatospora > Kitasatospora sp. HPM-01-4. The sequence goes on from NZ_JBPQGP010000005.1 coordinate 2,285,963, forward strand.
AGCCAGCGCACCGGGGCCTTCGCCGCCAGCAGCCCCAGGTACACCAGCACGATGGCCAGTGCGAAGGCGCAGGAGAACTCGTACATGTTGCCCCAGGGCCAGCGCATCACCGACAGCCCCCGGGTCGCCACACCCCCGATGTGCAGCAGCGCCCCCAGGGCGGTCAGCGAGACCGCGATCCGCCCCGCCAGGTCCGCCCTCGGACTCTCCCCGGCCGCCCCCGGACCGTCGGCCTGCACAGCGCCGCCCCTGCTCGAGGTCACGACCGCCGCACCCTCACCCGCTACCACGGTACGGGTGACCGTCGTGGAGCCGCCGTCCCCCGAAGCCACGGTGACCACGGCCTTCTTGGCCACCTGGCGCGGAGCGGCCGCCGCGGCCACCGTCTCGGCCAGACTCGTCTGCTCGACGGACCGGCGCGCCACGGCCCCCTTGCTCCCGAACGTCCACTCGAAGAGGTGGGCGAACATCGCGAGGAGGTACACGGCCGCGGCCGAGTAGACGAGTTTGACGGACGTGCCAGCCAGTTGGAGGTCAACTGCCGAGGCAAGCTTCACCACGAACTCCTTTGGGCCCAGGCTTCGGTGGGGTGGACCAGCCCACTCTACGGCGGGCTTACGGCGCCCCATCCGGGGACCGGTGGACGAGCGGATGCCACGGCGCGCCCTCCTGGACTGCAATACGGTTTCAGTGCAGGGATTTTGACGGTGCATTGATGACTTGGATGCAGTCCATCGCACCATTCTGTTCATCAACTACGCACTGAGCAAGCCGTGTTGACCACGAAGCCATTTTCAGCGGGGTTTTCCGCGAGAGTTCGGGTGATTGGTTCCAGGACAGGTCGCCAAGTATCGCCACTACTTGTGCGCGTAAGGCTTCAACACGGCCGAGATGTCGTTTCCCTCGGCAGCCGAGGTCACCGCCTGATTGCCGGGCCGGGCGCGAGGTCAGGACACGTCGCGGTCGATCGTGAACGCGACTGCGCTTCCCGGCTGCAGGGGGAACGGCAGCTGGATCAGGCCGGCCAGGTTCTGGAAGGACATCGGGAAGGTGGCGCGGACGCTGGCACCGTGCGCGGCACCCATCGTGCTGATCTCGGAGGCGTTGACTACCCCCCGGAGACTTCCGACGGCGGCGGTGTCCTTCACTGAGCACCCGAGACCTGATCTCGGCCATGTCCGCGGCCTACCACCGGCGTTGCCGCGTACATCGACCGTCCCCTTCCGGCCAGGCCTACGACGCCACCGGTAGACAGATCTCATGCAACGTGGCTGCGTTGTCGCCACTATGACGACGTTTCGACGACCGACGAACCGAAGGGTGCGCAAAGCCGCGCGAAAAGCTCCCACCGCGAACGACGGTGTGACAGGCTGACCGCCCACGATCGATCTCAGTCATCAAGGAGCCCATTTGTTAGGAAAGTTGAGCACTGCAGCCACACTTGTTGCATCGATAGCCTTAACTTCTGCCGCCGTCGCCGCCCCGGACGCCGGAGCATCGTCATCTTCGGATGCGAAGAACCACCTGGGCCTGACCGTCGGCTCTTCCAGTTCCTCCAGCCTCGTCACGGTGGACAGGGCGACCCTCCACCGCCAGTACCAGCTGGACGCCCTCGCTGACCGGATCACGGGGAAGTCGTCGACCGAGGCCGAGCACACGGGCGGATACGCCGGGGCCGTGGTGGAGGCCAGGGATGGCGTACTGGCCCTGTACTGGAAGGGCGCGGTGTCGCAGAACGTCAAGGACGTTCAGAAGGCCGCGGCCGCACAAGGCCTCAAGGTGACTGTACGTCAGTCACGCTACTCGGCTCAGGAGCTGGAGGGTGCCCGGCGCAGGCTGGAGAGCGCCGTCAAGGGCAAGGACACCGCCGCGGAACCGGTCGCGGCGTGGAACTCCATAGCTGTCCTCTCGGATGGCAGCGGCCTCTACATCAGCTACAACACCCCGACATCCCGGACCCTGTCGAACGGGCGCTCCACGGTGCCTCCGCAGCGCGTCACGACGGTGTCCGCGAAGGATTTCGCAACCCGTGCACAGGCGCTGGCCGGGGTCCCCGTCCAGGCGGCCGAAGGCCCCGAAGGGGCCGACACCTTCGGCCGCCATGACGACTCGTCGCCCTTCTGGGCGGGGGCCGAACTCAGCACCCCGGGCAACGCCTTCTGTACGACCGGATTCGCCGGATCGCACGGCGGCAGCGACGTCGTCCTGACCGCCTCCCACTGCGGCACGTCCGGAACCTTCACCACCGGTACCGGCAACGTCGAAGGATGGGCGCAGTCCTCGAACACCGGCCTCGACACGACGTTCATCCAGGTCAACGGCTCGTCCGGAAACCAGTACTACGACGGCGCCTGGAACAACCCGAACGGGTACCACAAGCACGTGGCGAGCTGGGACCTCAACCACGACGGAGACTACGTCTGCACCTCCGGTGCCATGTCCGGAGTCAAGTGCAACATCCTCGTCAAGTACGCCGGCGTGGACTCCAACATCGGTGGTATCACCCGGCACAACGTCGTCCAGGCGATGCGGACCGACACCAGCACCCACGCCTCGGCCAACGGCGACAGCGGTGGCCCGGTCGTCACCAGCTCTGACGGCACCTACGGGAACGACATGCAGGCCCGCGGCCTGATCAGCGGCTCCTGGGGACAGGTCGTCGTGTGCCCGACCTGGGGTGTCGGTATCGCCATGGAAACGACCTGCTACGAGGGCGTCCAGTTCATCGGCATGTCCGCCATCGTGAACCAGCTCGGCTTCGCCCTGCACACCTGATCCATGAGGGGGTCCCTGTGATCCGGACCGTGGTCCGCGTCGCGTTCGCCATGATCCTCGCCCTGGGCCTTGCCGCGTGCGGCACCGCTCACAGGGACTCCCCCATCTCGCCGCCGCCTCCCACCGACACCGAGGGAAAGATCATGACGGTGACCGGCGACGGCTTCACCCTCTGCGGTATCACCGGCACCTCGACCCCGGGTGGCCACTATCGGGTGGAGGTCTGCGGCGACGTGACGAAGGCGCGAGAGGCGCTCGAACGCCGCTTTCCCGGCCTGACCGACGTCCAGCCCTATCGCCCCGGTGACGGTGGCGCGCACGCCCCGAGACAGCTCGTCACCCAGTACTGGGTGAACCGCACCACAGGGAAGGACTTCACCATCACGTCCACCCGGATCACCTCGGACGGGGTGATCGCCGTCGGTGTCGACGGCGACTTGGACAAGGCCCGCGCGGTGCTGGACAAGTACTTCCCGGGCTGGACCACCGTCCACGCGGAAACCGCGTCTCATCCGCTCTAGATCCGGATCACGATCAGCGCCGGTTGGTGGCCCCCGCGGGCGACTGTGCCTGGAAGAGACGCCGATCGCCGACGGCCACCACCCCGGTCTGCCGCAGGCCGCTGACCTCGACGACCGCGGCCGCGAAGGCCTTCGGGGTCTCCTGGGGGAGGTTGTGGCCGGCGTGGGGGACCACGTGGTGGACGCGCGGTCCGGTGAAGTGCGCCGCCGACGACTCCCCGTTGGTCCACGGGAGGCTGCCGTCCGCCTTGCCGTCGAGGGTGACGGCGGGAACCGTGATCGGCGGCTGCTTCAGCAGTCGTGCCTCAAGCCCGGCGTAGCGGGGGTCCCCCGGCGCCACCAGACGCCGGATGCGGTAGCAGTTCAGCACCACGGCGACGTAGTCCGGATTGTCGAAGAGCGCGGCCGCACGGTCGAGGTCGGCTTCGGTGAACCGCCACTGCGGCGAGTTCCGCCGCCAGACGACCCGCGCGAACTCCTTGGTGTCCTTCGCCAGACTTGCCGCGCCGCGCTCGGTGAGCAGGAAGTAGTAGTACCAGTGGGCGGATTCGGTGTTCGGCGGGTCCGGTACGTCGATCACCGACGGGCTGAGGTTCTGGATCAGGTAACTGTTCACCGAGACCAGTCCGGCGCAGCGTTCCGGCCACAGCGCGGCCGCCACGCACAGGCCGCGCCCGCCCCAGTCGTATCCGCCGAAGATCGCGCGCCGGATTCCCAGTGCGTCCATGAACGCGATGACGTCCGATCCCAGGGCGGCCTGCTGGCCGGAGCGGACGGTGTCGTGGTGGAGGAACCGGGTGGGGCCGTGGCCGCGCAGGTAGGGGACGTAGCAGTGGAACCCGTGGCGGACCAGCTCGGGGACGACCTGCTGGTAGGCGTAGGGGCTGTAGGGCCAGCCGTGGTACAGGAGTACGGGCCGGCCGGCGGCCGGCCCCGCCTCGTGGTAGGCGATGTCGAGCAGTTCCGTGCGTACCCGGCGCAGCGGCCCGAGCCCGGTGGCCGGCTTCGCCGCGGCGGGCGGGTGGGCCGCCGCGCCGTCTGCCGGGGCATCGGCCGCCGACGCCGAGAGGACGCCTACGGAGGCCGATGCCGCGCCTATGCCGAGCGCCTTGGAGAAGGCTCGTCTGTTGATCATGGGAACCCGTCCTGCCGAACTCCGGCCTCAAGCGCACGGCGGGTGCGCGAGGGATTGCGGCTCGCTGGGACTGCGTACCGATCGCACCGGACCGGCAAGCGAAATGCTAGGAGCAACGGACCCGCCCCGCTACGCGAGGGCGGCGCCCCGGTGGTGCGGCCCATCGGCGAACGTCACCTGCGCGATCACCGGTTGATCTACAGTGCTCGGGTCGGTTCCCGTTGCCCGGCGGCCTTAGGAGGGGTCACAAGTCATGTCGACCGAGACGTTCGAGTTCCAGGTGGAAGCACGCCAACTGCTTCAGATGGTGATCCATTCGATCTACTCGAACAAGGATGTGTTCCTGCGCGAGCTCGTCTCCAACGCCTCGGACGCGCTGGACAAGCTGCGTCTCGAGGCCCTGCGCGACGACTCGCTGGGCGCGGACGTGTCCGACCTGCACATCGACATCGAAGCCGACCAGGAGGCCCGCACCCTGACCGTGCGGGACAACGGCATCGGCATGTCGTACGACGAGGTGATCCAGCTCATCGGGACGATCGCCAACTCCGGTACCGCGAAGTTCGTGCGGGAGCTCAAGGGGGCCAAGGACACGGCCGCCGCCGAGGGCCTCATCGGGCAGTTCGGTGTCGGGTTCTACGCCAGCTTCATGGTGGCCGACGAGGTCGTGCTGCTGACCCGGCGGGCCGGCGAGAGCGAGGGCACCCGCTGGTCGTCGAGCGGCGAGGCGACGTACACGCTCGAAACCGTGGCGGACGCGCCGCAGGGCACCTCGGTCACCCTCCACCTCAGGCCCGTGGACACCGAGGACCAGCTCCACGACTACACCTCCCCCTGGAAGATCAGGGAGATCGTCAAGCGGTACTCGGACTTCATCACCTGGCCGGTCAGGATGACCACCCCGACCACCGCGATGACGGAGGACGGCGACGGAGACGGCGAAGCCGCGGGCGAGCCCGAGACCCTCAACTCCATGAAGGCGCTGTGGGCGCGCTCGCGGGACGAGGTGTCCGAGAGCGAGTACCACGAGCTGTACAAGCACATCAGCCACGACTGGACCGACCCGCTGGAGACCGTCCGCCTCCAGGCCGAGGGCACCTTCGAGTACCAGGCCCTGCTGTTCCTCCCGGCGCACGCCCCGCACGACCTGTTCACCCAGGGGTACAAGCGCGGTATCCAGCTCTATGTGAAGCGCGTCTTCGTGATGGACGACTGCGAAGCGCTCATGCCCCCGTACCTGCGGTTCGTCAAGGGCGTCGTGGACGCGCAGGACCTGTCGCTCAACGTCTCCCGCGAGATCCTGCAGCAGGACCGCCAGATCGAGCTGATGCGCCGCCGCCTGGCGAAGAAGGTCCTGTCCACCGTCAAGGACCTGATGACCGGCTCCCCCGAGCGCTACGCCACCTTCTGGCGCGAGTTCGGCCGGGTCCTCAAGGAGGGGCTGCTGAGCGACTTCGAGAACCGCGACGCCATCCTCGCGGTCTCCTCGTTCGCCTCGACCCACGACCAGGACGAGCCGACCACCCTCAAGCAGTACGTCGAGCGGATGAAGGACGGGCAGGAGCACATCTACTACCTGACCGGCGAGTCCCGCCAGACCGTCGAGAACTCCCCGCACATGGAGGCGTTCAAGGCCAAGGGCATCGAGGTCCTGCTGCTCACCGACCCCATCGACGAGCTGTGGGTCGACGCCGTCCCCGGCTTCGAGGGCAAGCAGCTGCGCTCCGTCGCCAAGGGCGAACTCGCCCTCGGCGACGAGGCCGAGAAGGAGGACGGGGCCGAGCGCGAGAAGCGGCAGGAGGAGTACGCGGCGCTGCTGACCTGGATGACCGAGCGGCTGGGCGAGGACGTCAAGGAGGTCCGGCTCTCCTCGCGGCTGACCGTCTCGCCCGCCTGCATCGTCTCGGACGCGCACGAGATGAGCCCGGCCCTGGAGAACATGTACCGCGCCATGGGCCAGGACGTCCCCCGCAGCAAGCGCATCCTCGAACTCAACCCCGGCCACCCGCTGGTCGGCGGCCTCAACCGGGCGCACACCGAGCGCGCGGACGACCAGAGCCTCGCCGAGACCGCCGAACTCCTCTACGGCATGGCCCTCCTGGCCGAGGGCGGCCAGCTCGACGAGCCGGCCCGCTTCATCAAGCTGATGGCCGACCGTCTCGAACGCGCACTGTAAGGCGCCGCGTCCGAAGGGCCCGGCGGCACCCGGGCGTCCAGGGGAGGCGGCCACCGCAGCGCCGCCTCCCCTGCCACCGCCCGGGCTGCTCAGCCCCGCCCGGGCGAGGCGGGGGAGGCGTCCTCACTGGGGTCGCGCAGCGGGCGGATGACCGCCTCGCGCACCGCTCGGCCGTCCAGGGCCTCCTGTTCCGCGTGGTCGCGTCCCGCCTGCAGCAGTGCCGCCACCACCGCCCGCGCCGCCGGGGCGCCGCCGGCCGTCCCGGTGCGGTGCAGCACCCGGGCGATGAGGCTGCCCGGCACCGGGATCCCGGTCACCTTCGCCCGTTCCAGCTGCGCCGCGAAGTAGGCCGGCATGATCACGGCGCCCAACTGTCCGGCCAGCAGGGCCTGGACGGCGCCCGGGTGCTCGGCGAGGTGCTCGAGGGAGGGCACGATGCCGTGCGCGGCCGCGAACCGGGCGAAGGCGCGACCGCGCGCGGTGTGCGCGGGGGCACTGAGCCACGGACGCCCGGAGAGCTCGGCGGGGCCGGCCGGCATCGCCCAGCCGTCCGGGACGACCAGGCGGTAGGTGTCCTCGATCAGCACCCGGGCCCGGACCGAGGGCGGCAGCGGCACCGCGGTCTGCCGGTCGTCGGAGACCACCAGGACGTCCAACTCGCCCAGCCGCAGCCGGTGCAGACCCTCCGGCAGTCCGGTCTCCACGAAGCGCGGGGTGATCCGCGGGTGGCGCTCGGCGAGCACCCCGACCAGTGCGACCGCGAGCCGGGCCAGCACCCAGGAGCTGGCGCCGATCACCACCGGACCCTCCAGCGGCCCACCGGAGGAGTTCAACTTCTCGGCCGCGGCGGCGAGTTCGCGGCCGATCCGGTCACCGGTGGCGGCCAGCAGCCGACCGGTGGCAGTCAGCTCCAGCAGGTTGCCGGAGCGGTCCACCAGCGGCAGGCCGACCTCCTTCTCCAGCCGGGCCAGCTGCTGCGACACGGCCGAACGGGTCTGGCCGAGTGCGCGCGCCGCCGGAGCCAGGCCGCCGTGGTGCGCGATCGCGTGCAGCACGAGCAGGCGCCTGGGATCGAGATCCACCGCGCCACCTCCTCGACGTACCCCGGGCTTCTGTCCCCCGTCTGTCGGAGGCATCCTGCCATGGGCCACAGCACCGGTCGCGGACGAGCGGACGAGCAGACGCGCAGGCCGGCAGGCGGACGGGTGCACGGCGGACGGACGGGCGCCGCCGAGCGGATCGACAGCTCTGCTGTCGAGTGCCGTCAAGGAGAGCTTCACCTGGAGCTGCCCCTCGGCCGTGGAGCTGCCAGACTCTGCGGCGCCCGGCCCCCGACACCACGCCCCGTGATGTCCCCGCCTGCCGTCAGACCCCGGTCCGCACCGACCCGTTCGCTTCACGAGGAGGCCGATCATGGCCAGTTCCGCAGGCACCCGATCCACCCGGGCGGCACTGGCCGCGGGAGCGGTGGCCGTCCTGCTCACCCTGTCGGCCTGCGGCCCGGCCGCCGGCGGCTCGACCGGCGGCGCACCGGCGGGCGCACCGGCAGGCGGCGGCCCGGCCGCCGCCGGGGGCGCCGGTGCACCGGCAGGCGCGCCCGCCGCTCAGGGCTCGGGCGGCGGCCCCTCCTACGTGCTCAGCGCCCCGCCGGTCGCGGGCGGCTACCCGCAGGGCCAACCCCCGGCCGCCACCGCACGGTTGGTGGGTGCGGACATCCAGCGGAACGCCCAGCGGCTCGGCCTGTCCGGCACCCCGGTGAAGGCCGTCTACGACGACCGGGCGGACGGTGCGTGGATCTTCTACTCCGGCGTCAACGGCACCGGTTTCGCGCCCGACAAGCTGCACGACGCGCTCGAACAGATCCCGGTCACGAGCGACAACGGCGCCGGCGACCGGGTCACCACCAACGCGGTGGACACCGACCCCGGCCCGCACGGCGGCCGGGCCGTCTGCGACAGCGTGCTGGTCCGGGCGGGCCTGCTGACCACCATGGCGACCACCTGCTCGTGGTTCACCCCGACCACGGCGGCCGGTGTGACACTGGTGCTGAAGGGAGACGGCAGCACCACCAGACTCGGGTTCTCCGCCGACGACGTCGCCCCGGTCATGCGCGCGATCCGCGCCGACGTCGAGCAGCGGCGGTGACACCCGTCGGCCTCCGTCACACACACCACAGGCTGACGGCGGCTATGCCGTGCGCAGCGCGGCCACCACGGTCATCCGCCCGACCCTCCGGGCCGGTAGGACGGCGGCCGCGAGACCGGTGAGTACGGTCAGTCCCAGCGCCGCCAGCACCAGCGGCACGGGCGGGCCGCCGACCGTCCCCACCGTGGAGGTGACCGACCGCGCGGCCGCCCAGCCGTAGCCGAGGCCCAGGACGGTGCCGACCAGCGCGCCGGCCAGCGAGAGCAGCAGCGCCTCCAGCGTGAGCATCCGGCGCAGCTGCTGCCGGGACATCCCGATCGCGCGCAGCATGCCGATCTCGCGGGCGCGTTCGCTGACGCTGAGCATCAGGGTGGCCGCGACGCCGAGTCCGGCGATGGCGACCGAGAAGGCGAGCAGCGCCATGGTGATCAGCATCATCCGGTCCATCAGCGACCGCAGGCTCTCCGCCTGGGCCGCGGTGTCGGTGGTGCCTATCCGCGGGTAGTCGGCCAGCGCCCGGTCCACGGCCCGGCGGGCGGTGAGCCGGTCGATGCCCTCGGCGGGGCTGATCCAGGCCGTGGTGACGGCCGCGCGGGGGGCGAGCCGGTCCAGGGTCGCCGGTGTCACCAGCAGCACGGCCCCGCTCTGGAGCGTGAACGGTAGGCTGCTGCGCCCGGGTTCGATCCGCAGGGTGGTGCCGGGCCGGTCCGCCGCCCCCGCGACCTGGCGTACCCCGCCGCTGTCGAGGCCGCTGAGTGCGGCGCCGTCGGCCAGCGACCGGGCCCGGTCGACGCCGTCGGCGTGGGCGCTCAGCCGCGCCGGGTCGGCGGCGGCCACCAGCGTGCCGCGGCCGTCGATCTCCACGGTGGCCGAGCGGACCGGCGTGACGACGAGCCCGCGCTCCCGGCCGAGCGCGGCGAGCGCCCCGGCGGGCAGCGGGCCGCCACCGGTGACGGCCGCCGCGAAGACGCCGGGCTGGCGTGCGGAGACCACCGGAACCAGGGAGTTGGAGGTGATCTCCAGTGCGGTGACGGCACCGACCATCACCGTCACCCCGAGCAGCAGCGCCGACCCGGTGGTGCCGGTCCGCGCCGGGCTCGACCGCAGCTGCCGGGTGGCGAGCCGCCCGGCCGTGCCGGCGAGCCGCCGGGCCGGGACACCCAGCGCGGCGACGACCGCCGGCAGCAGCCGGTGGCTGAGCCGCAGCACCCCGAAGAAGCTGCTGATCGCGCCGAGCGTGACGGCGAGCAGCGACAGCGGCGGCGGTGCCACCACCCCGAGCACCAGCAGCGCCGCACCCGTGAGCAGCAGCACCGCGGACCACACCGCGGCGCGCAGCCGGGCCGTGCCGCCGCCCGCCTCGTGCGCACCGCCGAGCGCGGCCACCGGCGGCACCGCCGAGGCGGCCTTCGCCGGGCCGCGGACGGCCAGCAGGGTGAGCAGGACGCCGAACAGGCCGGCCAAAACGCAGGTCAGCGGGGACGGCAGGAGCGAGAGGTGCACCGGCCCGAGGTCGGCGGCCTGGGCCAGCGCCGTCCCGGCGGCACAGAGCCCGGTCCCGAGCAGCACCCCGGCGGCCGAGGCACCCGTTCCGAGCAGCGCTCCCTGGCGGAGGATCAGTCGGCGGATCTGCGCCCGGTCGGCCCCGACGCAGCGCAGCAGGGCGAGCTGACGGGTCCGCTGCGCGAGCACGACCGAGAAGGTGTTGCCGACCACCATCCGCGCCACGGCGAGCGCGATCAGCACGAAACTCAGCGCGGCGATCAGCACCACCCCGTAGAGGGTCTTGCTCTGCCGGGTCGCCTCGGCGACGGACGCGTCCCGGGTGCGGACCTCCACCGCACCGTCGAGGGCGGCGCGCAGTGCCTCGGCGGTGTGCGCCCGCGAGGCGCCCGGCAGGAGCCGGACGTCGAGCTGGGTGGCGGTGATGCCGGTGGCGTACCGGTCCACCGCGCCGTCCGGGACGCCGACGATCGGATGACCGGCGAAGCCGGGCGCTCCGCGGTCGTCCAGGGTGCCGACCAGCCGGGCGGTGGCAAGGCCGCCGCCGGTGCGGGCCAGCCGGACGTCCGCGCCGGGTGCGGCGCCGATCCGCCGCGCCGTGTCGGTGTCGAGCAGCACCTCGCCGGGCGCGGTGGGCCACCGTCCGTCCTTCAGCAGCTGCCACCGCAGCGCCGGGTCGGCCGAGACCGAGCTCACCACCGCGGCCTCGTCCAGCGGCCGTCCGTCCTCGGTCAGCACCCCGCCCCGGCCGGCCAGCCGCAGCGACACCCCGGCCACCCCGGCCACCTGCCGCGCCCGGGCGGCCGTACCGGTGTCCAGTCCGGCCTTCGCCACGGAGCCGGTCACCTGCACGTCGCCGGGCCCGACCTCGGCGGCCGCCGTCTGGCTGTAGGAGTCCACCAGTGCCCCGCTCCCGCTGACCGAGGCGATCAGGAAGGCCACCCCCAGCGCGATCGCGGCCCCGGTCAGGACCAGCTGCCGCAGCTGCCCGCGCAGCTCGGCCACGGTGTATCGGTATGTCGTCATCGTCCCTCGGCTCATCCACCCTGATCAGGCATGATGTGCCGTCAGGAGCTCCACTGAGCCTATGGACCGCCACTCCGCCGCCCCGTCAGCATCAGGTCCCCACCTTGATCGGCCCGTGGGCGTATCCCGCCCCGCGCCCCTCCTCCTGCAGAGGTACTCCGCCCCCGACCCGGGCCCGCCCACCCGGCGGGCACGTCACCGGGGCGGGGGTTGCCCCGGCGGTCGCATCACGGCTACAACTCGTGAGGTGACGACCAGTCGGAACGAGTACGCGCCCAACCGTGCCCGGATCGAGGGCTTCCTGCGTGAGCGGGGCGCCGACCGGATCCCCCACCCCGGTGGCACCCTGCTGGAGCATCTGCTCAGGGTCGCGCGACTGCTGGCCGAGTGGGGCGCCGATCCCGTCGTCCAGGTCGCGGGGCTGTGCCACGCGGCGTACGGGACCGACGGCTTCGACCGGGCCCTGCTGGAGCTCACCGAGCGCAGGGCGCTGGCCGAACTCATCGGCGACCGGGCCGAGTCGCTGGTCTACCTCTACGCGAGCTGCGACCGGGCCACCGTGTATCCGCGCCTGGGACGTGACCCGTCGCCGGTGTTCCGCGACCGCTTCACCGGCCGGGAGCACACTCCGGCGGATCCGGAGCTGCGCGCCGTGCTCGAGCTCACCGCCGCCAACGAGATCGACGTACTGACGCACAACGAGGACCTGGCCGCTCGGCACGGCACCGCCCTCTACCGGCTTCTCGCCCGCTCGCGTGGACTGCTGTCCGCCGGCGCGTGGGCCGCCTGCGCCCGGGGGCTCGGCCGGTACGCCCCGGAGCCGGCGCCGGGGATCCGGATCACCGGCCTGGACCACCTGGTGCTGACCGTCGCGGACATCGAACGGACCGTCGGCTTCTACCAGCGCGTGCTGGGCATGCGCCCGGTGACCTTCGGGGACGGCCGCCGGGCGCTCGCCTTCGGCACCAGCAAGATCAACCTCCACCAGGCCGGCCGTGAGCTCCTCCCCCGCGCGGCCCGCCCCACCCCCGGCAGCGCCGATCTCTGCCTGGTCACCGACACCCCGCAGGCCCAGGTCCTGGAGCAGCTGGCCGCGTACGGCGTCGCCGTGGAAGAGGGCCCGGTGCCGCGCACCGGCGCCCTCGGGCCCTTCACCAGCACCTATCTGCGCGACCCCGACGGCAACCTGATCGAGATCAGCACCTATCCGGCCCCACCCGGGGCGGCCGGCTGACCACCCGGCACGCACCGCCGGGGCGCGCGGGTGGTCCGGGTGCTCCCGGCACGAGTGGCGCCCTTCAGCCCCGGCCGAGCAGCTGGTCGACCAGGTGCGCCACGGCCGCTTCGTCGTTGCTGGGCAGAACGCGGTCGGCGGCCAGGCGGACGGGCTCACAGGCGTTGGCGGGGGCCGCGCCGAGCCCCGCCAGCCGGAGCATCTCCCGGTCGTTGAGTCCGTCGCCGACGGCGACCACCTCGGCCGTGCTCAGGCCGAGGTCCTCGGCGATCCAGGCGAGCACGCCGCGTTTGCCGGTGCCGTGCGGCCCCAGTTCGAGGAAGTGCTCACCCGAGGCGGTGACCTCGGCGGCGTCGCCCACCAGGCTCTGCACCGCGTCGACCAGGCCGACGTCGCAGGACCGGAAGGGGCAGGCCAGGATCTTCACCACCGGCCGGACCTGTTCGACGCCGGACCGCCACTCGACGTTGCTCCAGTGCCGCGCCAACTCCGGTGGGAATCCGGGCTGGACCACGGTCGCGTCGAGCAGGTCGAAGGCCAGGGGCCAGGTCGGACGGGCGTCGCGGAGGACCGCCGCCAGCCGGCGCAGCGTCCCGGCGTGGAACACCAGCTCCCGGCTCGGCCGTCGGGCTCCCGGGCGGAACACCAGCGCACCGTTCCCATGGGCCCAGTAGGCCGTCGCGGGTATGCCCGCCCGGATCTGCGGCGGTACGTCCCTGGGCGGTCGGGCCGTGATCACCGCGACGGCCAGACCGGCCGCCGCCGCCCGGCCCAGCGCGGAGGACACCTCCTCGGGCAGCACCCCTTGGGAGTCCAGCAGCGTCCCGTCCAGGTCGCAGGCGAGCAGCCGGTAGCCGTCAGCCATCCTCGGACTCCTCCAGGAAGCGAAGGGACAGCCGGGCCAGGCCATCAGTGCTCAGTGTGACCTCGACATCGGCCACGCCCACCCGCCGGTGCACCTTCGGCTCGGTGCTGAGCGGCACCCAGAGCCACTGGGTGTCCACCAGCCCCCGGCCGATCACATCGTCGCCGGGCACCGGCGGGAGGCGGTCGGAGACCTCGACAGGGATGTCGTGGACGTCCACCGCGCAGACGGCACCGGACGCGGCGAAGGAGACCCAGCACACGGTGCGGAAGGCCGCCACGGTCGTCTCCGGGCCGTCCGGCTGCGGCAGCAGGACGACCCGGAGCCCGGCACGCTCCTCGTCCCACTCGACCGCCGGTATACCGGGCCGCGCCGCTGCGGACAGCGGCCCGGTCCTGCCTGTGCGCGCTTCCACGGAATCACTCCTGTCGGTTGCAGTTCTTGCACCTCTCAGATGTGCTGCAGGCGATCGAGTCCGACCGCAGGTGGGGTGTCCAGCCTGCCGGGTCGGAGTTCGATCTCCCCGAGAACGGTGTCCGGCGGCGTGGCGGCCGTCCATGACACCACCTCGGCGACCGACTCCACGCTCATCTTGTAGTCGGAGAAGTCGTCGTCGAAGTTGCGGATGGCTCCGGGGCTGAGCAGGGTGGTGCGCACCCCGTGCGGGCGCTCCTCCATCAGCAGCACCTCGGCCACCTGCTTGAGCGCGGCCTTGGTGGCGCAGTACGCCACGCCGCCCTCGAACGCGTGGGTGCCGGCGTGCGAGCCCATCAGCACGATGTGCCCCCGGCTGCGGCGCAGCAGCGGGAGCGCCGCCTGGACGATGCGGATCGGCGCGGTGAGGTTGACCGCGACGGCCTCGTCCCAGTCCCGGTCGGCGAGTTCGGCGACCGTGCCGAAGCCGCGGGTGACGGCGTTGACCACGAGCAGGTCGAGCCGGGAGGCGTCGGCCAGGACCTCGGTGGTGGCCCTGGAGACGGCCGAGGGGTCGGCGAAGTCCACGGTGACCGGGTCGGTGTGGTCCTCGCAGGGGGTGCGGTTGAGACAGCGGACGGTGTATCCGTCGGCGGCCAGCCGGGCCCTGATGGCCCGGCCGGTGCCGCGGTTCGTCCCCGTCACCAGGGCCAGGGCCTCAGCCACCGGAGACCATCGTGATCAGCTCGGTCCAGCGGGCGAGGATCTGCTCACGGGTCGCGCCGTCGCGGAACATGTCCTTGTCGTACGGCAGTCCGTCGGCGGACTTGAGGCGCATGCAGTCCGGGGATATCTCGGAGTTGACCACCAGGCCGTGCTTCTCGTCCGGCGCGATCACCAGGCAGAAGTCCCAGAGGTCGAGCGGGTCGAGGAGCTCGCGCAGGACCGTGTTGCAGTCCAGCGCCACCTGCCGGTAGTGCTCGACGTCGACACCGATCAGGCGGAGGTAGTCCTCGCCGATCGGCTGGTCCTCCGGGTCGACCCGGTAGTCGAACTTCACCACCGGGCGGTCGAAGACCTGGCCCTCGGTGAAGAGTCCGGGGTACTTGCGCAGGGTCGAACCGATGGCCCGGTTCTTGACGATGACCTCGAAGGGCGGCGCCGGCCGGTAGTCCGCCACGTAGCTGACCGGTCCGACCCGCTCGCGAAAGACGGTGTGCACACCGCGCTCGGCGAGCCGTGCCGAAACATACTCGAAGAAGTCGAGACGCAACTCGGCGGTGCCGTCCATGAGTTCGTCTCGATCGAAGGTGAAGCTGCGGAGCGAGGGGATCATCTCGATGAGGCAGCTGCCCGATTCGAGATGCCACAGCCGTTTACTACGGCCCTCGATGTCCGGAGTACGGGAAGTCACAGAAACCGCTTCTAAAGAAGTCACAGGTCGCTCTCAGGAGATCGGGCACAGAATTACCAGAACTTGATGATCGGCGGTGCGGCAAGTCTAGGCACGTGTGACACCGGATGGGAAGGGCTCATGACAATAAGAAGTGCCCCACCGGCCCGGCGAAGCCGCACCTGGTGAGCACGGGCAACTCGGTGCTCGGCAGGCACCACGGGGACCGGTGACCCGGCCGACGGAACGCTACCCGACGGTCCGTCAAAGCAGTGAGCCTTTCTGCGATTCCGTTGTTCTTCCAGGCGTCGGGGCACGGACATTCAGCCGTCGCGGCCAGTCCCCCGGCGTCTGCCGGAACATCTCCGACCCGAGACCCGGGACCGCCGCGTTCCGGGCCCCGGTCCCGCCCAAAGCCGCCCGGCTGCGCGTCCGTTCGGGCGGGGGGCGGAGGGCCGGTCCCGAAAAGCCGCCGATGCCCCCGCTCGAAGAGGGCGCTTGACATGACCGATTCCGGCGAACCATCCTGGCAGGCGGGTCTGGAGAGAAGCCGGATGATCCGCCTATTCGCCGACCGGTCAGCTGACGAAGCCTCAATCATCGACCGGTCGCCCAGACTTCAGCAGGTCGTTTCAACGCCCCGACCCAGCACGGACCGAGGAGTCCGAAGCCAGTGACGTCGATACTTGAGCGCTTGCAAGACCACACCCTCGCGGACCTGGCCGTGCTCGACGTGCCCGCCGACACCAGCCACCTGTCCCGAACCGCCGAACTGGCGGGAAGGATCGCCGACGAGTCGGGACTCACTTCGCGCACCGCCCGGCTCGCCGTCTACCTCTACCACCGCTTCCGTGTGCCCGGGACACGGGACCACCCGGCGGCGAGCACCCGGGCCGCCGCACTCGACCTGCTGACCAGGTCCGGCGTCCCCGAGGAGCTGCACCAGGAGCTGCTCACGGTCGTCGGACCGGGGACACCGTCCGCCGGAGCCCCGTACGGCGCGGCCGTGCTGGACGCCGAACGGCTCGACGCGATGGGCGCGGCCGGGCTGCAGCGCGCGCTCACCGGAGCGGGATCGCCCTGGCACCCGGACGAGCCGGCCGACGGATCATCCCCGCGGCCGACGCCGCCGGAACTCTACGAGGCCCTGGTCCGCTCCGAGCGGGAGCTCCTGACCGAGGCGGCGCGCCGGCTCGCCGCCGACCGGATGGATCTCGTCCACCGCTTCGCCGCGGACTACCGGACGGAGGCGGAGCTCGGCCGGCTCCCGGGCGTGCCCGGCCGGAGCCCGGCCGCAGTGCCCGGGGTGAGCTGGGACCTCAAGGCCGGCTTCCTCCGCGCCGTGGCCCACGCTCCGGGGACCGGCCCGCTGGTCCGGATCGGGTACCGGGGCACGGTCTGGCTGACCTTCGACGACCAGGACCGCCTGCTCGGGATCGACCTGCGCGACGCGCCGCCCGCCCTGGTCGCCATCCTCCCCAACGCCCAGCAGCACCGCTTCTACTGGCACAGCACCGCCCGGGGCAGCGGGATGGCGTGGTGGGCGGACCACGGCAGCAACCACGTCTGGATCACCACCGCGCCCGGCCCGGCACACCACCGGGTGGTCGCCACGGCGGACATCGAAGTCGGCACCCGGGCGGACCGGCCGGTCGTGCTGCACCTGCACGTCCGAAACGGGCGCTGAATCGGCGCGGAGTCCGGGCTGAACTGCTCATAAGGTGACCCCCATGAGCTTTCTGATCTTACTCCGCTCCCCTTTCGTCACCCGTCTGCTGCTGGGCAGTTGGGTCGGCCGGCTGCCGTCCGCGATGGCGGCGCTCACCATCCCGCTGGCGCTGCGCGAGGCGGGAGCCGGCTACGGCTTCGTCGGCGCCGCGGCCGGCTCCTACGCGATCGCCGCGGCGGTCGGCTCCCCGCTGCTGGGCCGGCTGGTCGACCGCTGGGGGCAGACCCGGGTCCTGCTGCCGACCGCCGTACTCTCCGCGGCGGGCTTCGTCGCCATCGCGCTGGCTCCGCGTCAGCCCGTCGCGGTCATCGCCGGGGCCGTGCTCGCCGGTGCGATGACCCCACCGCTGGAACCCTGCCTCCGGGTGCTCTGGCCGGTCATCACACCCGAGGAACGGCTGGAGTCGGCGTACGCACTGGACTCCAGCGCCCAGGAACTCGTCTTCGTGGCGGGGCCGCTGGCGGTGGCGGCGAGCGTCGCCGCGGGGTCTCCCACGCTCGCCCTGTACGTCCAGGCGCTGCTCGGCGTCCTCGGGGTCGCGGTGGTCGCCGGCTCCGCCCCCTCCCGGAACTGGCGGGCCGAGGCGCGCTCCGGCGACTGGCTGGGACCGCTGCGCAGCACCGCTCTGGTCGGCCTCCTCAGCGCGCTGCTCGGTGTGGGCTTCGCCATCGGCACACTGAACGTCCTGGTGGTCTCGTACGCGGAGCGGTGGCAGGTGCCCGGCGGTGCGCCCACCCTGCTCGCCCTCAACGCGCTCGGCTCGCTGGGCGGTGTGCTGGTCTACGGCTCGCGCACCTGGCCGGGCACACTGGCCCAGCGCGGACTGCTGTTCGCCACCGGTCTGGTGGTCGGGTACGGGCTGCTGGTCCTGGTGCCGTCGCCGGTGTACATGGTCGCGCTGATGCTGCTCACCGGCATGTTCCTCGCGCCGCTGCTCACCGTCGTCTTCGTGCTGGTGGGCGGGCTGGCACCGCCGGGCACCAGCACCGAGGCGTTCGCCTGGGTGGTCACGCTGTTCGCCTGCGGCTCCTCGCTGGGCTCCGCGGCGGTCGGGGCCGTGCTGGCGCACGCCGACGAGCACTGGGCGGCCTCGTGCGGCGCCGCGGGTGCCCTGGCCACCCTGGTGATCCTGGCCCTGGGCCACCGGGGCTTCTCCGAGCGGACTCCGGCGGCCGGGGCGGCCCTGGAAACGGCGGACTCGACCCGGGCCTGAGCGGCCCGCCGGACGTGGTGCCCGGTCCCATTCCACCTGGCGCGCACGGCACTTGACCGGCTCCGGGGTCTGCGGAGCCGGTCAGGTGCGCGTCGCCGGGCGGGGCGTCAGGCCCGCAGCCGGGCCAGCCAGGCCTCGACGTCGTCCGCGTGGCGGGGCAGGGCTGCCGAGAGGTTCTCGTTGCCGGCCTCGGTGACGAGGATGTCGTCCTCGATCCGGACGCCGATGCCCCGGTACTCCTCGGGCACCGTCAGGTCGTCCTCCTGGAAGTACAGTCCCGGCTCGACGGTGAGCACCATGCCGGGCCTGAGCGTGCCGTCGACGTGCTCCTCACGGCGGGAGTGGGCGCAGTCGTGGACGTCGATGCCGAGCATGTGGCCGGTGCCGGCGAGGGTCCAGCGGCGGTGCAGGCCGAGTTCGAAGGCCCGGTCCGCCGACAGGTCGCCGAGCAGACCCCAGTCGACCAGGTACCCGGCGAGCACCCGCTGGGCGGCGTGGTGGAAGTCCCGGAACGCGGCACCGGGCTTGACGGCCGCGATGCCGGCCTCCTGCGCGGCGTACACCGCGTCGTAGATCCTGCGCTGCAGCGGGGTGAAGCGGCCGTCGACCGGCACCGTGCGGGTGACGTCGGCGGTGTAGAGGTTGCGGGTCTCCACCCCGGCGTCGAGCAGCAGCAGCTCGCCGGGGCGGGCCTGGCCGTCGTTGCGGACCCAGTGCAGGGTGGTGGCGTGCGGACCGGCGGCGCAGATCGAGCCGTAGCCGACGGCGTTGCCCTCGACCCGCGCACGCACGAAGAACGTGCCCTCGATGAGCCGCTCGGAGGCACCCTCGGCCCGGTCGAGCACCCGCACGACGTCCTCGAAGCCGCGACTGGTGGCCTCGCAGGCGAAGCGCAGCTCGGCGATCTCGAAGTCGTCCTTGACCAGGCGCATCCCGGACAGGAAGACGCGGAACTCCTCGTCCTGCCCGGTGGTCGTCCTGCCCGCGAGGGCGGTCTCGATGCCGGCGTCGTAGCCGCGCAGCAGGCGGACCGGGCCGGTGGCCCGCCCGAGCTCGTCGGCCGCCTTGCGGACGTCCCGGCAGGCCAGGCCGAGGAGTTGCTCGTTCTCGGTGAGGCTGTTGCGGCGGCCGTCCCACAGTTCGCCGTGGTTGTCGAGCCAGAACTCGCCGTTCCCACGCTCGGACCGGGGCCGCAGGTAGACCACGGCCTCGTGGCCGCCGTCCGGCCCGGGCTCCAGGACCAGTACGCCGTCCTCGGACTGGTCGCCGGTCAGGTACGCGTAGTCGGAGGAGGGGCGGAAGGGGTAGTCCGTGTCGTTGGCGCGGGTCTTCGGGTTCCCGGCGGGGACCACCAGGCGCTCGCCGGGGAAGCGGGCCGAGAGTTCGGCGCGGCGGCGGGCGGTGTGCGCGGCCTGCGGGATGGGTTCGAGGTCGCGCCGCTCGGTGTCGGCCCAGCCCTGCCTCATGTTCTCGGCGAGCTCCTCGGTCACCCCGCGGGTCAGGCCGTTCTTCCGGTGCTTGATGCCGTCGTCCGGCCCGCTCCCGGACGCCGGCTCGGTCAGCTCGGTCACTACCGCCTCCTGATTCGGTTCGGTCATGGCCGCCCGGGGGTGGCGCGGCCGTCGTATGGGTGGGTGGCCGGGGCGAGGCGTAACTCTGCTGGTGGGATGGGAGGTTGCGACGCGGCGTCCTGCCTGCCCTGCGGCAGGGGACGGGCTCCCACCGGACCGGTCGCCCGCGCTTTCCGCCGCGCCGGTCCGCCTGCGGTGCCGCCCGCGACCGCCACCCGCGGCGACAACGCCCGTACCTGGTTGCACAGTTGACCAGTCGCCACGGGAATCACCTCAAGCGATCCGGCCCCGCGGAGGCCCATCCCCCCACCCGTGACCGGGGAGCCCGCCCGGTCGGTACGGATCGGGCTCCCCTGCTGGCACGTCCCGTGCATGGTATATCGAACGCCGAAGCGTAGATAGGTCATTGACTCGATCAGCTCTCGCCGCCCGTGCGACCGGCCGCTCCCGTGAGGCCCGCGGCCACTCACACCGCGGGCCCGGCACGCCCGGTGCCCGGGCGGCGTGCGTCAGTGCGCGGCGGGCCCGAACGGCGCCGATCCGTCGGAGACCTCGGACGCTTCGGCGCTGTGGGCGTGGGGGGCGATCCCGGCGGCCGGAGCGGTGCCGTTGAGGTCGCGGTGCACCACCGCCGCGATCCCCTGGATCGTGTCGATTCCGTACTCCTCGGTGTCGTTGTCCTCGGTCAGGACCGCCATCCGGTAGTCCTTGCCGGCGCCGGTGAAGATGCCCAGGCTGTGCACCCGCCAGCCGTGGGTCGCCCGCGGCAGCCAGCCGTTCTTCACATGCACGGTGACCGTGGCCGGCGCGCCGAACGGGGTGCCCCAGCGCTGGTCCGCCTCCACCTGGCTCATCAGCTTCAGGGCGTACGCCTTCCCCGCCGGGGTGAGCACGTTCGGGTTGTCGGTGAAGACGTCCAGCATCCTCAGCTCGTCGGCCGCGGTGATCTGCGTGAGACCCCAGTAGCCGCCGGTGCCGAGCACGGTGTCCTTCATCCCGGCCAGCTGCAGGAAGGCCTGGAGGCGGGACATGCCCAGGTCGTTCCAGAGGTTGGTGGCCGCGGTGTTGTCGGACGCCGTGATCATCTGTTCGAGGTTGCTGTCCTCCCAGTCGGTCAGGTACCGGTGCTCGTCCTCGGCGCGGCGCAGCACGGCGCCCATGACGGTCGCCTTGACGACGCTCGCCGAGTCGTAGTGCGAGGTGGAGTGGTAGGCGCAGGACACACCGGTCCCGGCATCGGACACCGCGAAGGCCACCGTGTCCTGACGGCCCGACAGGACGTCGGCGATATCCCGGGACAGCCGGGCGGCCAACTGCGGATCGCGTACGGAGGAGCAGTAGTCCGGCGTCCTCGACGCGGACGCGGGTGCCGCCTGCGCGTGGGCCGGTAATGCCGGAACCAGCAGAGCCGCTGCCGCGCAGGCGACCAGCCGGGCGAGTGGGCGGCCTATGCCGGCGCGCTGAAACGCTGTCATGCGAAAGGGATCCTTCTGGGCGATCGGATGGACCTGTTGGGAAAGCGGTCGAGCGGTGCGGTACCGGACACGCCAAAGACCGTGTTCTCGGGCCGCGCGTGCCGTGCTTCGAGAGCACGTATGTGTATACACGCGCGTCGGGTCGCCGAGGTTACGCGGGCGGTGGATTTCGGAGCACGCCGACCCGGACGGGCGCGGCAACCGGGTGGTGCGCCGGTCCGGGAATGCGGAAGACCCCCTGCGCGGTCGGTTGCCGCACAGGGGGTCTTCGGCCGCCCCGTCCCTCAGGAGGCGGGCCGGCTCACCGGGATCAGAGCGCCGAAATCAAAGCGCCGGGATCAGAGCGCCGGGGCCGGGTAGGTCGGGTACTCCACGCCGGAGACGTACTGGACGACGCGGATGACCTGGCAGGAGTAGCCGAACTCGTTGTCGTACCACAGGTAGAGGATCGCGTTGTCGCCCTCGACCTTGGTGGCGCCGGCATCGACGATCGAGGCGTGGCGCGAGCCGATGAAGTCGCTCGACACCGCGTCGGGAGCGGTGATGAAGTCGATCTGGCGCTTGAGCGGCGAGGTCAGCGATACCTCGCGGAGGTGGTCGAGGACCTCCTCGCGGGTGGTCTCGCGCGCGAGCTGCAGGTTGAGGATCGCGATCGAGACGTCCGGCACCGGGACGCGGATCGAGCTGCCGGTGATCTTCGCCTGGAGGTCCGGCAGCGCCTTGGCGACGGCGGAGGCGGCACCGGTCTCGGTGATGACCATGTTGAGCGGCGCCGAGCGGCCGCGGCGGTCGGACTTGTGGTAGTTGTCCAGCAGGTTCTGGTCGTTGGTGAACGAGTGGACGGTCTCCACGTGGCCGCGCAGCACACCGTACTCGTCCGCCATCGCCTTCAGCGGCGGGACGATCGCGTTGGTGGTGCAGGACGCGCAGGAGATGATCTGCTCGTCCGGCTTGATCATGTCGTGGTTGACGCCGTGGACGATGTTGGGGACGTCGCCCTTGCCCGGCGCGGTGAGGACCACCTTGGCGATACCGGGGCGGAGGTGCTTCGACAGGCCCTCCCGGTCGCGCCAACGGCCGGTGTTGTCGACCAGGATGGCGTCCTTGATGCCGTACGCCGTGTAGTCCACCGACGTCGGGTCGTCGGAGTAGATCACCTTGATCTCGTTGCCGTTGGCGATGATCTTCTCATTCGCCTCGTCAACGGTGATCGTGCCCTGGAACTGGCCGTGGATCGAGTCGCGCCGCAGCAGCGAGGCGCGCTTGACGATGTCCTCGCCACCGCTGTTGCGGACGACGATGGCCCGCAGCCGCAGGCCGTTGCCCGAGCCGGACTTCTCGATGAGCAGCCGGGCGAGCAGGCGGCCGATCCGGCCGAACCCGTACAGCACCACGTCACGCGGTTCGCGGCACTCCAGTTTGTTCGCGCCCGTGGCGCCGGCGACCGCCTCCGCGGTGAACTCCGCCACCGTGAGACCGCGGTCGTCGGTCCGGTACGTCGCGGCGAGCATACCGATGTCGATCTGGGAGGGGCCGAGATCGAGCGCGGTGAGCGCCTCCAGGAAGGGCAGCGTCTCGGTGACCGAGAGCTCCTCACCGGCTATCTGCCGGGCGAATCGGTGGGTCTTCAGGATGCTGACCACCGACTTGTTCACCAGGGAGCGGCTGTGGAGCAGGACGGTGACGTCCTTCTCCCGGTGCAGCCTCCCGATGATCGGGATCATCGACTCCGCGATCTCCTCGCGGTTCTTCCAGTCCGTGAACACGTCGTCGTTGACAGTCACAAGTCCATCTTTCGAGCTAGGCCGAGCTAGGCGATGTTCACATGCTAGCTTTCGGCCGTTTCACCCGACCGGGCGGACCCGTCCGAGCGCCGGATCCGCCCGCCCGCACCGGGCGCCCGGCACGGGCGGGCGACCGGTGCGGCGCGGCCGGTCCGGGTCAGACCGCGGTGCGGAGCGCGGCTGCGAAGCCGGCGGCGTCGGCCTTGCTGACCGGCGGGAAGAGCACCTTCAGGCCCTGCTCCTGGCCGTCGATCTCCAGCTGGGTGACACGGCCGAGGCCCAGCAGCGCCTTGGCGACCGGGGTCGCGGTGACCAGTTCGCGCGGCAGGACCATCAGCAGCTTCCGCGGCTTGCCGGTCAGCCCGTCCACCTCGAAGAAGAGGATGCGCTGATCGGTCATCACCAGGTACATCGGGCGCGGGCTCGCCGTGGCGATCACCGTGCCCGCGGTGAGGACGCCGACCACCGCGGCGGTCGCGAGCTTGCGCTTCACGGAGACGGACCCGACCTTGACGACGGTCGCCAGCTCGATCCGCTCACCAGCGGTGAGCAGGGGGTTCGCGGCCGCCACCAGCTGCTGCCGACGCTTGTTGTTCATGCTGTTCCTTGGGTTGATCACCGCACCGATGTGCGACTCAGGCGCCGGGAAGCCTAGGGGGCCGATAGCAAACCGGAAGGAATGATTCCGTGAAAACTTTGCACCACACTGCGCGATTGTCCGGTTCTGCCCGGATTCCGCCTGAACTTCCCCGCTGACCAGGGCCTCTACGATCACCGCCATGCGCCCCGTCTTCGACCCGGCGGCCGTCGTACCCGAGCTCACGCGGCTTCACCACGCCGCCGTGGCCGGCGACTGGCCGGCCATCGACGCCCTGTTCGCCGAGGAACCCGACCCCTACGGCACCGTCGTCCTCGCCGACACCCTCGCCGAGGTCCCGGGCGTCGAGCAGCTGCTCGGCCGGGTGCTGGAGCACCAGCCACAGCATCCACTCGCCACCGCCCTGCTCGCCGACCGGCACATCCACCTCGCCTGGGAGGCCCGGACCGGTGCCTGGGCCAAGGACGTCACCCCCGAGCAGTGGGAGGCCTTCCGCGCCCACCTCAACCAGGCCGAGCAGCTGCTCCTGTGGGCCGTCGCGTACGACCCGGGCCACGCCCTCGCCTGGAAGCTGCGGCTCACCACCGCGCTGGGCCTCTCGCTGGGCCTGAGCGAGTCCGAACGCCGCTACCGCAACCTGACCAGGGTGAGCCCCTCGCCGTACGGCGGCCAGCGCACCCGCCTTCAGCAGCTGCTGCCCAAGTGGGGCGGCAGCTGGGAGGCCGCGCACGCCTTCGCCCAGGAGTGCTTCCGCGAGGCCCCGGCCGGCGGCATGGGCGGTGCGGTGGTCGCGATGTACCACGTCGAGCGGTGGAGCAGCTTCGCCGCCAAGGACCGGCCCGAGTACCTGCGGCGCCCCCAGGTGCGCCAGGAGCTCACCGAGGCCGCCGCCGGCTCGGTGCTGCACCCCGCCTGCCGGGCGCGCCACGGATTCGTCACCGCCCACAGCATGTTCGCCATGCTCGCCTCGCTCGCCGACGACCGGCAGGCCGCCGCCGCGCACTTCCGTGCCATGGGCCCGTACGGCCACACCTCCCCCTGGACGCTCCTCGGCGGCGACGCCGAGGCCCTCTTCATCGAACACCGCGACCGCGCCCTGGCACAGGGCTGACGTGCTCCCCACCGCCGGAGGCTCCACCGTGATCCACCAGTTCGAGGTCGACGGCGTGCCCGCCGTCTTCGTCCAGCGCCCCGGGCGGTTCGCCGCCGGCCTGGTCTTCCGGGTCGGCTGGGCCGACGAGACCCTGGCCCGGCACGGCGTCACCCACCTCGTGGAGCACCTCGCGCTGTACCGCAGCGGTGTCGCCGACCACCACCTCAACGGCGCCACCGGCCCGCTGCACACGCACTTCCACCTGGAGGGCACCGAGGCGGACGTCAGCTCCTTCCTGCTCAGCGTCTGCCAGTCCCTGACGGCTCTCCCGATGGAGCGCCTGGAGACCGAGAAGGACATCCTGCGCACCGAGGAGGCCGGCCGCTCGCCCGGTGCCGCCGAGACCACCGGCCAGTGGCGGTACGGCGCGCAGGGCCACGGCCTGTGCAGCTACCCGGAGTGGGGGCTGCACAGCGTCGACGGCCAGGCCGTGCAGCAGTGGGCCGACACCTGGTTCACCCAGGGCAACGCCGCCCTCTGGGTGGCCGGCGAGCGGCTCCCCGCGGGGCTGCGCCTGCCGCTGCGGCCCGGCCCGAGGATGCCCGTCCCCGCCGCCACCTCCGCACTGCCCGTCACGCCCGCGTACTTCTCCGGCGGCAAGGGGCAGGTGCTCTTCGAGACCGTCCTGCCGCGCTCCACCGCCACCGCGCTGTACGCGGCCTGCCTCGACCGCGAACTCTTCCGCGTCCTGCGACAGGAAGGCGGCTACTCGTACACCGCCACCGCCGCCCAGGCGCACCGCGGCGACGGGTGGTCCACCGTGGTCGCCCTCGCCGACGCGCTGCCCGAGCAGCAGGACGCCGTACTCGGCGGCTTCATCGACGTGCTCGCCCGCCTCGCCGCCGTCGGCGTGCCGCAGGACGAACTCGACGCCCTGCGCAGGCGGATCGACGAGGAGTACACCCAGCCCGACGCCGAGGCCGGCCGGCTCTCCGGCCTCGCCGCCGACCTGCTCGGCGGCCTGC
Source organism: Kitasatospora sp. HPM-01-4 (assembly GCF_051374625.1). Classification (NCBI taxonomy): domain Bacteria; kingdom Bacillati; phylum Actinomycetota; class Actinomycetes; order Kitasatosporales; family Streptomycetaceae; genus Kitasatospora; species Kitasatospora sp. HPM-01-4. The sequence goes on from NZ_JBPQGP010000005.1 coordinate 2,311,638, forward strand.
CGCTGCGCGGCATCGACGACCTGCGCGCCGAACTCTGGGCCGCCACCACCCAGGACGTCCACGCCATCGCCCAACAGGCCCAGGCCGCAGGGCTGTTGCGCGTGCCGGGCGGACGCCGTGCGGACTGGGCCGGGTACTCCGCCGCCCCGGTCTCCTCGTCGGTGGCCGTCGTCGGCAAGCGCCACCGCTCCCGCGAGAAGGGTGCCCCGGACCTGGTACTCGGTGCCGAGGGCGTCAGCCTGGTCGACGACGAGAACGCCGTCACCGTCCGGTACGACGCCTGCGCGGCCTTCCTCAGCTGGCCCGACGGCGGCCGCCGGCTGATCGGCACGGACGGCATCACCGTCCAGCTCGAACCCGGCTGCTTCGACGTCGACGTGCAGTCCCTCGCCATGGTGGACGCCGCCGTGCCCGCCCACGCCCTGGTACGCATGCCGCCCCGCCAAAAGCGCCCGACCGCACCCAGGGGCGCCTCCGCACCGGCCGCACCGGCAGCGAAGGCCGGGCCGCCCTTCACCAAGGTGCAGCGCCTCATGCTGACGGTGCTCACCGCCGCCGCCTGGATCTGGGGCGTCATCCTCGCGTTCGCGGTGGCGGGGGCGGTCGGCGACACCTCGATACTCACCGACCCGGCCATGTACATCGTCTACGGCGTGATGGGCGCCCTGGAGGCCGCACTGATCCGCTCCGTGCTGCGGCGCCGGCGGCTGAGGAGGGCCGCCGGGAACTGACGGCCCCGCGCGGGCCCGGCGGTGGCCGCCGGGCCCGCGCGGATCACGCCGGGACCACTCTGACCTGGCCGGAGGAGTTGTCGAGCGTGCCCTGCGCATAGAGGTCCGCGAGATCGCTCTCCAGGCCGGCCCTGGTGTCCTTCGTGACCCGCCGCCAGCCGAAGAACTCGCAGGCCTGCCGGACCAGTTCGCCCTCGGACATGCCGGGGCACTCGGCCGCCAGCTCCCGCAGCACGAGCCGGCGCTCACCGGGGGCGACGTGGTCGAACCTGCGCCCGCCGTCGTGCCCGGGGTGCCGGGCCCGCTCCTCTCGCCTGCCCACGGCGTCGGTGAACTCGCCGTCCCGGGCGACCCGGCCCGCCTGGACCAGCCGGCCGAGGACCGTGTTGACGTTGTCACGGATCCGGGCACCGGCCCGGCCGACTCCCCAGACTTCGCGCACCCGCTGGACCAGCAGTTCGTCGTGGATCGGGCCCTCGGCTTCGACAGTCCCGAGCAGGACTCGTTCGATCGCGGGCCGGGCCTCGGGCGTGTGCAGTTCGTGCGCCACGGGGACCGAGCCCCGGTACGCCCGATAGGGAGCGCTCCAGGAGCGGACCGGAGCGGTGACCGGGACGCGTTCGGGTTCCACCGGCGACCGCCCGTGCGGTACCCGGACCGGACCATCGGTCGCGGCATCCTCCGGGCCTGCCGGTGCGCCCGCCGAATCCGCGCCGGGCCCGTCGGTCCCGGTGCCGGACGGGTCCGCCGGTGCGGTCGCCACCGAGGTCTCCGGCGGCCCGCTCTCGACGGCCTCCCGCACGGCCTCGCGCAACCGCTCCTCAGCCTCGGCCCGCCCGCGGTACCAGTCCGTCCCCCAGATCCGGTGGAGTCGCCAGCCGAGACCGGCCAGCACTTGCTCACGCAGTCGGTCCCGGTCCCGTGCCGCCCTGGAGGAGTGGTACATGGCTCCGTCGCACTCGATACCGAGCGCGTACGTGCCGGGGAGCTGCGGGTGGCGCACCCCCATGTCGATGCGGTAGCCCGCGACGCCGACCTGCGGCTGGACCTGGTAGCCCCAGCCGCGCAGCACCTGCAGCACGGACTCCTCGAAGGGGCTGTCCGGCTCGGCGTCCTCCTGGACCAGATCGCCGGCGAGGACGGCGGGCCCGTTCTCGGCGTACTGCAGATAGCGCTTCAGATGGCCGATGCTCTCGTTCGCACTGTCGCCGAGGACGCCGCCGTTGAAGGAGGCGACCACCTCCATCCGGTAGCGGGCGCGGGTCACCGCCACGTTCAGCCGCCGCCAGCCGCCGGCGCGGTTGATCGGGCCGAAACTCATGGCCAGTCTGCCGTGCTCGTCGGGACCGTAGCCGATCGACATGATCATCACGTCGCGCTCATCGCCCTGCACCGATTCGAGGTTCTTGATGAAGAAGCCGTCGAGCCGGTCCTCGGTGAAGCAGCCCTCCAGGTCGGGACGGAGCAGCCGCGCCTGCTGGACGGCCTGCTCGATGGCCGAGGCCTGGGCCTGGGAGAGCGCGACCACCCCGAGGGTGCGGCCTGGCCGGGTGTCGAAGTGGTGGATGACCCGTTCCGCGACGAAGTCCGCCTCGACCCGGTTGTCGCGGCGGCCGCCGCGGTCGTAGACGCCGTTCGCCTTCAGGAACGCGACGCCGACGTCGTTCCCCTCCTCCCGGGCACCGGGGAAGGTCACCATGGAGTTCTGGTAGAAGGAGCGGTTGCTGAATGTGATCAGGTTCTCGTGGCGGCTGCGGTAGTGCCAGCGCAGCGGGAGCTCTCGCATGGCGCCGGCCTTGCACGCGTCCAGCAGCGACTCGAAGGAGTCGGGCACGTCCTCGCCGTACTCGTCGGAGTCGTCCTCGACCGAGGAGTCGAAGAACGAGGTGGGCGGCAACTGCCTGGCATCACCCGCGACCACCAGAGAACGCCCGCGGTAGATGCAGTTGACCGCGTCGCCCGGACGGACCTGGGACGCCTCGTCGAAGATCACCACATCGAACCGGTAGTCCGCCGGGAGAAACTGACTGACCGTCAGCGGACTCATCATGAAACAGGGCTTGACCGACAGCACGACGTCCCGGGTGCGGTCCAGCAGGTCGCGCACCGGCATGTGCCGGGTCTTCAGCTCCGACTGCCGGATGATGACGGCAGCCGCTCCGCCGGCGAAGCTGCGGGGCCGCCGACGGTTGCACGCCTCTATGACGGCTCCGCCCGCCGCGGCGACCAGGCGTCGGTCGGCCTCCCGGAAGTCCGCGACCCTGGCGTCCAGATCGGCGGACCGGGTGGTGCGCAACCGCGCATCGGTCGCCAGGATGTCGTCGGCCCAGGCCTTGAGCACCGCCTGTTCGACGACGGCGGGCAACTGCCCGGGCGCGATGCCCCGCTCGGCTGCGCGGGCGACCAGATCGTCCGCGCCGTGCCCGGCCAGTACCGCCATCCCGTCCCGGTAGGCCCGCCACTCCTGCGGCCCGTTCCGGTCGGCCAGCAGGGCGTCCAGAAGAGCCTGCGCCCGATCGACCGAAGCCGACAGCTCCAGCCACAGCTGCGCACGGCGCGCGGTGTCGAAGAGGTCGCGCAGCGCCGCCGCCGACTCCGACCAGCGGGTGACCCGGCCCCAGGTCGCGTCGCACCAGTCGCCGAGTACCGTGCGGGCGTTGCGGGCCAGCAGCGCCATCAGTTCACCAGGCTCCCCGCCGTCGGCCAGTCGCGCCACGGCGGCGTCCCCGTCCACGGCGCCACGGGTCAGCCGGGCGATGGTGTCGGCGGTGGCCAGCGCCTGCTCGAGCGCGGCGAGCTCCTGCGTGCGGCGAGGCGTGTAGCGGCCGAGCAACTCCTCGTGCGTATCGGCCAGTCGGACGACCTCGGCGGCGGCGGTCTGCCAGGCCAGCGCCTGTCCCAGCCGCCCGCTCAGGCTCTTCTCCCACACTCCGCGGAGCGTGAGAGCGGCCACCGCCTCGCAGTCGGCCCTGAACCGGGCGTTGAACCGCAGGAACCAGCCGTGGTGCTCCTCGGCGAACCGCCGTACCAGCTGGGGCAGTTCGACCGCGGTGAGAACGCCGTCGCCGAACACGTCCGCCGCTGCCGCTCTGGCCTGCTCCTCGGCCGCGAGTGCCGCCCGCAGCTCCTCCGCCGCCCGGTGTGCCCGGCGGAGTGCCGTGTCATCGAACCACTGGGCGGGCGGGCGGTGCACAGCGGCTGCCAGGTCGGCGAGTTGGAGAAGCTCGAACGCCGACTCGGGCATCGTCGGCTCCGGCAGCCCGAGGAGAGCGGCCAGCTGGGCGAGTACGCCGGTGCAGTCGTCCGGCAGAGCGGTACCGGCGCCGGACAGACGATCCGGAAGGCCGCCGCGGACGGTTCGCACCAGCTGCTGCACCGCGTCGACGGTGGTCGGCTCCGGTAGCGAGGCCGCGAAGGGACGCCGCTCCACAGCCACCCGCAGCGCCCTGAGCCCGTCGGCGGCCTCCTCCGCCACGGCGAGCGCGCCGTCGCCGGCCAGAGCGCGCCAGACGAACGCCTCCCCCTCCCCGACCGGGCGCCACGCACGGCTGACGGCCGCGGCGGCATCAATCAGCCGCTGCAGGTGCCCGGCTCCGAGCGCACGTACTGCCGGGGTGTTCCGGCTGCTCAGCGACACCTGAGGGGTCCCGGCCGAGTCAAGCAGCGCCAGCCGCCCGAACACGTCGTGCAGCGTGCGCCGGAGCGGCTCGCGCGGCTGGTTCATGGCCGCGGCGTACGCGGAGAGTTCCTCTCGCAGCAGACGGGCCCGGTCCAGCTCGTGCTCGGCCGCGCCCGTGACCCGGGCCTCGGTGGTGAGCACCCGGGCGAGCTCCGTCGCGACGGCCTTCTTGGTGGTGTCACCGCTGTGCAGGGACAGGACGAAGTCGCCCAGGCCGACGCCGCGCAGGCGGTTGCGCACCACGTCCAGCGCCGCCGCCTTCTCGCTGACGAACAGGACGCTGCGCCCCGAGTGCATCAGTGCGGCGATCATGTTGGTGATGGTCTGGCTCTTGCCGGTGCCGGGCGGACCGCTCATGACGAACGAGCGCCCGTCGAGCGCGGCGGCGATGCACTGGCGTTGCGAGGCGTCGGCGTCCAGGACCAGCGGTGTCCGCTCGGGCAGCTGGATCTCGTCGATCCGCTCCACCTCCGGCGGCTCGAAGTCGATCAGGTCGGCGGGCAGACCCGCGTCGGGCCCCAGTGCTATGGCGCGCGCCAGCGGGTGGTCCAGGATCCGCTCCTCGTTCTGCAGGAGGTCCTGGTACATGAACTCCTTGTACGAGGCGAACAGGCCGAGCACGACCCGGTCCTCGACCGTCCAACCGTCGTGGGCGGCGGCCACGGCACGGGCGGCGGCCAGCACCGCTGGCACCTCGGCGACGTCGGCTCCGGTCACCGGGCTCCAGTCGACACCCAGCCGGTCCATCTTGACCGCGAGCGCCGGGTTGTGGATCCGCTCCTGGTCCTCCCTCGGGTACAGCCGGGCACTTCCCCGGCCGTCACGCCGCAGCTCGACCGGGACCAGCAGCAACGGGGCCGAACTGCTCTCGTGGGCGCCTTCCTCGCGCCAGTCGAGCATGCCGACACCCAGCCACAGCACCCACAGACCGTAGTCGTTGAACATCTGGCCCGACTTGCCGCGCAGCACGTAGAGCGCGGTGTTCAGGGACGCCTGGGTGGTCTTCTGCGTGACCAGCGTGCGGAGTTCCCGCGGGGGCGCGTCGGCCGACCGGACGGCGGGGCTCTTCTCCTCCGCCACGGCCGCGAAGTCCCAGCCCTTGAGCGCTCCGGTCAGACCGGCCAGGACGGAGGCGGCGTCCGGTGCCACCACCTCGAGAGTGGCCGTCCGGGTGTGACGGAAGTTCAGCAGCCGATTGCGCCCGCCCATGTCCAGCAGGGAGTCGCGCCACCCGCCCAGGACGGCTTTCAACCGGTCGAGGCCGGGATCGCTGCGTTCGGACGGGGCGGATCGGGGCGTCGACCACTCACGCATGTACGCAGCTACCTCCACGGCGGAGCGCACCTCGCGGTTCGGTCCGCCAACAAGCCGGCGTTCCTGTACAGGATTCCCACATGTCTTATCAGCCGGACCTCATATCCCGCACCCGAACGGTCATTTCGTCCCATGGGAACGGCAACCGCGCGATCCGGGCGCGGCCTCTCGGCGCACGGGCGGGAGCGGATACCGGGGAGCGTCGCGCCGGGCCGCCGCCGGGGGTCCGGGAGCGGTTCCGCGAAGGGATGCGCCGCAGCGATTCCGTACAGGACAGACGGTGGTCGCGATGGGACTGCCGCCGCACGCGTACCGGATCCAGCCGCGGGTCCGGCGGGCGCGCTCGCTGCCGACCGAGGGACGGTCGCTCTCGGAGGTGGCCCGGACGGTCGGCTTCTACGACCGGGCCCACGTCACCCGGGCGTTCAAACGCTATGTGACCCGGGGCAGTTCCCGCTCGCCCGCGAGGCCTGACGCAAGGCCCGAGGGAGCCTTCCGGGACTCCGGCCCGGGTGCGCGCGGGCGCTCCCGGGCCGGGTGCCGCCCGGGGACGGGTCAGCCGGCGGGCTGGTCGTGGGTGGAGCAGTGGATGCCGCCACCGCCGGAGGCGATGGTGTCGATCTGGATCGGGACGATCTCGCGGTCCGGGAAGTGGTCCTTCATGATCTCCTGGGCGTGGCCGTCGGCCCTCTGGTCGCCGAACAGCGGCAGGTAGACGCCCTTGTTGCCGATGTAGAAGTTCATGTACGAGGAGACGAAGGCGTCGCCGCGGCCGGTGATCTGGTCCGGGTCGGGCTGCTGGATCTCGATGACCTTCAGCTTCTTGCCGGTCGCGTCGGTGGCGTCCGCCAGGACGGACCTGGCCTGGTCGGCCGAGCGCGACCAGACGTCGGCGGGCAGGCCCGGGAACGCCTGGTCGAGGAAGACGACGCCCGGGGCGGCGAAACGGGCCAGGCAGTCGACGTGGGCGTCGGTGATGTCCTTGCCGCGCACGCCCGCCAGCCAGATCACCTTGGTCACGCCCAGGGCCTGCTTGAGCTCCGCCTCGATCTGGTCCCGGCTCTTGCCGCGGTTGCGGTTGTCGTTGACGACCGAGCTCTCGGTGACCATCAGGGTGCCCTGTCCGTCGGTCTCGAACGAGCCGCCCTCGGCGACGACAGGGGTCGCGATCCGGTCGATGCCGTACTTGGTCAGAACCGCACGGGCGATGCGGGCGTCGTTGGCGTGCTGCTGCTTGCCGCCCCAGCCGCTGAAGTTGAAGTCGACCCCCTTGACCTTTCCGGCCTCCTCCACGAACACCGGCACGGTGTCCCGGGCCCACAGATCGTCCAGCGGGGTGGAGAAGATCTCTACGTCCGAGCCGCAGGCGTTCCGCGCCGAACTCTCCTGGCCCGGCTTGACCAGCAGAACCACCGGCTCCCGGCTGCCGATCGCCCGCGCCACACCCGCGATGTCCTTGCGCACGGCTTTGAGCTGGCCGCCCCAGATGTCCTCCGAGGCCGGCCACGCCATGAAGGTGCGCTCGTGCTTCTCCCACTCGGCACCGAACTTGCGTCCCCGGGTCGCACCGGTCGGCCCGCCGGGCTGGGCGGTCCCGTCGGCCGTCGGTGCGCCGGGGTCGGCCGTGTCATCGGGACCGGCGCAGGCGGCGGCGCCGAGTGCGACGAGGCCGGCACCGGCGACGGACCGCAGCACGGTACGGCGGGAAGGAGCGGACGGGAACATGAGGTTCTCCAGGGTGGCAGGCGGAGCGAGTTCCGGGGCGGCCGGATCTCTGCGGGCGGAGGGCTGCTGAGCGGTGAGGGCGCGCGGCGGCGGGCTCGTGCTCAGGTGGAAGGCCGGGCGTACTACGGGAGCGGCTCCTGCATCGTCGAACAGTGGATGCCACCGCCGCCGGCCATGAGCCGGTCGACGTCGAGCTGCACGACCTCACGGCCGGGGAAGGCCGCCTCCAGCGTCCGCCTGGCGGCCGCGTCCTTGTAGCCGTCGCCGAACTGGGCGGCGATGACCGCGCCGTTGACGACATGGAAGTTGAGGTACGAGTCGACGAAGTCGGAACTCCGCGAGCGGACCGTGTCCGGACCGTCGACCCGGATGACCTCCAGCCGGCGTCCGCGAGCGTCGGTCGCCCCGGCGAGGATGGCGAACTGCTCGCGCGCGTCCCGGGCCCAGGCGTCGTTGCGGTCGTCGGGCGGCAGCTGGACCATGACCACGCCGGGACGGACGAAGCGGGACGTGACGTCGATGTGGTCGTCGGTGATGTCCTTGCCCTTGATGCCCGGCACCCAGATCATCTTGTCCGCGCCGTAGACGTCGAGGACCGCGGCCTCGACCTCCTCGCGGCTCCACCCGCGGTTGCGGTTCTTGTTGACCAGGCTGCTCTCGGTCGCCATCACCGTCCCGTCGCCGTCGGTCTCGATGCCCCCGCCCTCACCGACGAAGTCGGCGCGGATGAAGGGCACGCCGTTCAGATGGGCGACGTTCTCCGCGACGTGGGCGTCGTCGGTGTGGACCTGCTTCCGTCCCCAGCCGTTGAAGTTCAGCCCGACCGCCTGGAGTCCGCCGCGGCCGTCGCGCCGGAAGACCGGGGCGATGTCGCGCATCCAGAGGTCGTCCGTCGGGATCGAGCCGATCACGGAGACGGTGGGGCCGCACCAGTACTGGGCCTCCGAGACCGAGTAGTCGTCCGGCGCGCACATCACCACGGGCTCGTAGCGCGCGATGGTGCGGGCGATCAGCGCGATGTCCTCCTGCACCCCTCGCAGCCGGCGTCCCCAGACCGACTTGCGCGACGGCCAGGACATCCAGGTCCGCACGTGCGGGACGTCGTCCATGGGCACTCGGGGCCGCAGTGCGGCGCCGCCCTCGGCGGCGAATGCCGGTGAACCGGCGAACATCTGGGAGCCGAAGGCGAGTCCGGCCGTCCCCAGGCCCGCGGCACCGAGCACGGCGCGGCGGGACGGACCGATGAGGTGGTCACCGAGCGTAGGGCGGGTGTACGGGTCACTCATGGGGATCTCCAGACTGAGTATTGCTCTGCCCCCGGAGGGCGGCAAACGCCCGATTTGAGGGGAGACGTCGACGAAGCAGGCCCGTTCGCACGGGCGAGGCGGCTGGGCACCGACGTGAAGGCCCGGCCGCAGCAGCCGGCGGTGACACTCGCGCTCATCCGCTCCCGTCGACCCGGCTGCATGACTCACTGTGACACTGACTGAAAAGTCAGTCAAGTTGTCGAAGCTGGGCCTCGCACTTGGTGATGACTACCGGGCATGCGGTGTTCCGCGACGTCACGGCGTCGACGCGCACCGGGCGGACCGGCGGACGGGCCGCCGGCTGCGGCGTTGCCCGCCCCGGTGGTCACCCGGCTCGCGCCTGGACCGTGTACGGAGCGTGTCGGGCGCCCCATCCGGAGACCAGGGCGCCCGCAAGCCCTTGCGAGCAGCCGTACGCGGCGATCCGGTCCGTGTCGTGGGAGGGTGGGCGCGCCGTGCGGCGGGGCTTCCGGCCCGCTAACGGCGCAGTCGCTCCACCTCTGCGTCGATGGCGGCCGCCATCAGGGTGCGGGCGTGGTCCAACGGCAGCCCTCCGCTGAGCCAGCGCACGCTCAGCCCCTCCAGCAGGGCGGTGAGCCGCTCGGCCGTTCCGGCCAGTGCCATCGCCGACGCCATCGGCTGGACCCGCCCGAGAATCTCGGCGATCTCCTGGACCCAGACGAGGGTGGCCCTGGCCAGGTCCTCGCGCAGGTCGGGCTCGAAGACCGCGCTGGCCCGCAGTTCTCCCCAGGCCGTGCTGTTCTCCCGCACCTCGGGGGTGTCCTGGAACTCCAGCAGCAGGACCTGCTCCAGCTCCTCACGGGGACCCAGGGGCTCGCCGGCCGTCACCTGCTCCCTGGTGTAGTGCTCGGCGCGGTCGCTGATGAACTCGAGAGTCTGGCGAAGGATCCCCGTGCGGTCCTTGAAGTGGTAGTAGATCAGCGCGGTGGACACGCCGGCCTCCGAGGCGAGTTCCTCCACACGGAGACCACGGACCCCTCGCCGTGCGATCACGCGCGCGGCGGCCTCCAGGATTGCTGTTCTACGACCGGCCATAGTCCGACACCCTACGCGACTTCTTGTACACGACTCCCGTGCACCCCCGCGCTGACTGAAATATCAGTAGACCACGCCGATGGGGCCGAGGCCTGGTCGCAGTACCTGCTCGACCGCGGGATCCTGCCGTCGCCCGCGGCCGCCACGGCCGGTGGGCGAGCGCGAGCCGGAACGGGAGAGGAAGCTCAGAGGACGGGGGTGGCAGGCCGCTGCCACCCCCCTACGGCTGGAGGTGAGGGTTCATGGACGGACCGCTGATTCTTGTCACGGGTGCCGCGGGCAGTGTCGGGGCGGTGGGCCGGTCGGTGGTGGAGGACCTCAGGAGGCGCGGCCTGCCGGTGAGGGCGATGGTCCGGCGTGAGGACGAGCGTGCCGCGGCCCTGCGCGCGACGGGTGCCGAGGTGGTGATCGGGGACCTGACCCGGCCCGCCGACGTCGTACGCGTGCTGGACGGGTGCTCACGTATGTACTTCGGCATGGCCGTGTCGTCGCAGTACCTGGAGGCGGCCCTGGTCACGGCGGCCGCGGCGCGTGCCCGGCAGGGACTGGAAGTGTTCGTCAACATGTCCCAGATGACCGTCTCCCAGATGGACCTGACCAGCACCGAGGAGTCGACGCAGCAGCGGCAGCACTGGCTGACGGAGCAGGTCCTGAACTGGTCGGGCCTGCCGGTGGTGCACATCCGGCCGACCGTGTTCATGGAGAACCCGCTGTTCCGGCTCGCCTTCGCCTCGGTCGCCCGGAACGGGGAGCTGCGACTGCCGTTCGGCACCGGCCGTACCTCGCCCATCGCCGCCCGGGACGTCGCCGCGGTGGTCGCCGAGATCCTGGCGGACCCCGCACCGCACATCGGCCGTGTCCACGAGCTCACCGGACCGGTCTCCGAGGACCTGACGGCGATGGCGGCCGAGCTCAGCAAGGCCTTGGACCGCCCGGTCGTCTACGTCGACCCGCCCTACGAGGAGTGGGTCGAGCACGACCTGCGCGGCCAGGGGCTGCCGGATCACGTCCTCGACCACCTGTCGACGATGGCGCGCCTGCACGCGGAGAACCGGTACGACCGGGTGACCGGGGAGGTCGAGCAGATCACCGGGCATCCGGCGACCGGCGTCCGCCAGTTCGCCGAGAGCAACCCCGGGCTGTTCACCCCCTGACGCCGCGGACCGGTCCGCCCCAGGCCCTGGGCCGGTGGTACCCGGCCGGGGCTCCGGCAGACCGCGCGGGTCAGACGGCCGCGCGGGTCAGACGGCCGTACGGCCGCCGTCCACGGACAGTACGGCCCGTCGCACCAGCTGCCGCAGCGACCGCGCCTCGCTCAGGTCGGCCGCGACGAAGTCGGCCTTGCCGCCGTGGGCGTGGACGTCGGCGACCACGGACTCACCACGGGAGCCGTCGCGGCCGGCGACCACGACGTGCGCTCCCCGCCGGGCCAGCAGCGCGGCGGTGGCTGCGCCGATGCCGCTGGTCGCTCCGGTCACCGGGGCCACGCGCCCGGTCAGATCAGACGAATCCATGAGGCTGTCCTCGCTGTCGGAAGGACGAGGATCGCGGCCGTGCGGCGGTGCCGGGTCTGCTGCCCCGCCGACTCGTCCGCGAGCCGGCACACGGAGAGCACCCGGGGCCGGTCACGGCGTCCGTACGGCCGCGGACGGCACGGGTGGCCGCACCTGCCGCCCCCGCGGCGGCCGGGGTACGGCCGCCGCGGGAGCTCCGCACTGGTCACTCCGGCCATGCGGAGTCCAGGATGATCCGCACGAAGTCCCCGCGCTCGAAGCCCGGCTCGTAGTGGGCGAGGACGTCGGCCTTGACGTTGCCGAAGGTGGTCTCCGGCTTGTGGCGCGTCCCTTCGGTGAAGGCATGCAGGATGCGCCGCTTGAAGTCCGGGCGCGGGTGCAGGGCCACCACGGCGGCACGGTCGGCGTCGGAGAGGTCCTGGTACCCGATTCCGAGGACGTCGTACTCGACACCGGCCGTGACCAGGGCCACCTCGGGTTCCATGAACTCCGGGATGCCCGGTGTGGTGTGCAGGGCGATGGCCGTCCACACCCGGCGCACGCTGTCCTCCGGGACCTGGCGGTCCGCCAGGAAGCGCCGGGCCTCGTCCGCGCTGTCCACCTCGAAGCGGCGCCCGCTGCCGTGGAACCGCTCGGACAGCCCCAGGTCGTGGAACATGGCCCCGAGGTAGAGGAGTTCGGGGTCGAAACTCAGGTCGCGGCGGCGGCCCTGGAGACTGCCGAAGAAGTAGACGCGCCGCGAGTGGTGGTAGATCAGCTCGTCGGTGGTGTCGCGGACCAGTTCGGTGGCCTCCCGGGCGATCTTGGTGTCCGGGACGCTCACTCCCGCTACGGTCTGCGGTTCGCTCGTCAAGGCGGGTGCTCCTTCTCGTGCGGCGGGCGCCATCGGTCGGCCCGACGGGTGTTCCGAGTCTCCGTCATCGCCCCGGTGCGCGCGAGGGCCCGACGTCCGGTTGACGCACCCGGACGGGTCGCCCCGACGCCGCGGCGTATCGGAGGGACGGCGGCACCTCCGCGACGTCCATGACCATTACGCATGGCACCCGTGCACAACTTTCGTTGGACGCATGGCAGTGGCCTTCCTAGCGTGGCATGCATGAACACCGCACGCATCGCCCTCGTCACGGGCGCCAACCAGGGACTCGGCCGCGCCCTCACCGAAGGACTGGCCGCCCGTATGGACCCGGACGACCTGGTTCTGCTCACCGGCCGCGACCACCGGCGGGTGACGGACGCCGCCCGTGAGGTCACCCGGCTGCCCGGCACCCGCGCCCGGGTCGAGGGCCGGGTCCTGGACGTCACCGACACCGACGCCGTCGCCCGCCTCGCCGACGAGCTCGCGACGCGGTACGGCGGAGTCGACATCGTCATCTCCAACGCGGTCGCCCGCCTGCTGCCCGAGGAGTCGCAGGCCGCGCGGGCCGACGAGTTCATCGACGTCTCCAACACCGCCACCCACGCCGTCCTGCGCTCCCTCTGCCCCGTCCTGCGCCCGGGCGGCCGGCTGATCGTCGTGGCCAGCAGCCTCGGTACGCTCGGCCAACCTCGACCCGCGACTGCACCGGCTGTTCGACGGCGCGAGCCTCGACCAGGTCGAGTACGCCGTCGAGTCCTGGCGCAGTGCCGTCCACAACAACACCGCCCAGGAAGCGGGCTGGCCGCGCTGGCTGAACGTCCCCTCCAAGGTGGCCCAGGTCGCCGCCGTCCGCGCGGTCGCCGCCGAACGCCGCGGACACGACCTCGCCACCGGCACTCTGATCGCCTCCGTGTGCCCCGGCATGGTCGACACCGCGACCTCCCGCCCCTGGTTCGGCGACCACGGCCGGGCCCGGTCCCCCGCCCAGGCCGCCGGACCCGTACTCGATCTGGTCCTCGCGGAACAGGTCGATCCCGCCCTGTACGGCGAGTTGGTCCGCTTCGGCAAGGCGCTGCCGTGGCACGACGGCACTCCCCCCGTCGAGCAGGACCGGATGCTCACCCCCTGAGCCCGGGGCCGTCACGCAGAAGACCGCACACCACAGGGAGTTCACTCATGAGTACCCTCACCACCGCGTTCGGTTTCCCCAGCACGGCCGCCGAGGTCGCGGAAGGGATCGACCTCACCGGCCGCCGTGCGGTGGTCACCGGCGCCTCCTCCGGCATCGGGGCGGAGACGGCCCGCGCCCTGGCCGCCACGGGTGCGGAAGTCACCCTCGCCGTCCGGGACATGGCGGCGGGCCGGCGGGCCGCCGAGGACATCACCGCGAGGACGGGAAACCGGGAGGTGCGCGTCGCGCGGCTGGACCTGACGGATCCGGCGTCCGCCACCGCGTTCGGCGCCGCCTGGCAGGGCCCGCTGCACGTCCTGGTGAACAACGCCGGTGTCATGGCCTGTCCCGAGCGGTACACCGACCAGGGCTGGGAGTGGCAGTTCGCCACCAACCACCTGGGCCACTTCGCCCTCGCCACCGCGCTGCACGGCGCGCTGGCCGCCGACGGCTCCGCCCGCATCGTCATCGTCAGCTCCACCGGCCACCAGCAGTCACCGATCGTGTGGGACGACGTCAACTTCGCCTTCCGCCCGTACGATCCGTGGCTGGCCTACGGTCAGTCCAAGACCGCCAACGTCCTCTTCGCGGTGGAGGCGACCCGCCGCTGGGCCGGGGACAACATCACCGCCAACGCCCTGATGCCCGGCGCCATCTACACCAACCTGCAGCGTCACACCGGCGGCCGCGGCAGGGTCCCGGCGCACCTGATCAAAACCGTCGAACAGGGCGCCGCCACCTCCGTCCTGCTCGCCGCCTCACCCCTCCTCGAAGGCATCGGGGGACGCTACTTCACCGACTGCAACGAGACCGGGACCGTCGACCGCCGTTCCGGCACGCTGGACGGTGTGGCCCGCTACGCCGTCGACCCGGACAACGGCCGCCGCCTGTGGGCCCTGTCGGAGGAACTGCTCGCCCACGCCGGGTGAACCGTCACCCGGGGCCGGGACGGCGGCGCGGCCGACGGGCGGGCCGAGGCAACCGGCGCGACCACGTACCAGCACGACGTGGCAGAAAAGCGGAAAGTCCGCTCCCACCAAGCGAAAACGGAAAACGACCTGCGACTGTGCAGGTCAGGGCGACGTGATTCGAACCTGCGACTCCTTGCCCCCACAGAACAACTCGAACAGCTTGCGAAGGATCCGCACCCCGTGTAAGCATCGGCACCAACTCGGCTGACCGAGCGGCGACTTCGGAAACATGAGATCAGATTCCGGTTGAAGATTTGAACACCGCGAGATCCGGCATCATTTTCCGACCCGGAAGCTCGCCTCGATCCGTCGAAATTCCTGTGGGGGGAGTCCGATGTCGTCGAACGAGGTGGCGTCCGCGGAGGGGACGGCTACGCCGGGGCAGACGCCCACGGCTCCCGCCGTCGTGAGGGTCGAAGGGCTGCGGAAACGCTACGGGGAGAAGGAGGCGGTCCGCGGGGTCTCGTTGGAGGTCGGCGCCGGCGAGGTGTTCGGACTGATCGGGCCGAACGGTGCGGGCAAGACCACCACGCTTGAGTGCCTGGTGGGCCTGCGCAGGCCCACTGCCGGACTGATCCGCGTCCTCGGCCTCGATCCGGCGGACAGAAGCCCCGAGCTGCGTCGGCAGGTAGCGGTCCAGCCTCAGGAGGGCACGCTGTTCCCGCAGCTCAGGGCGCGGGAGACGATCGAACTGTGGGCCTCCTTCTACTTCCGGCCGTTGGCGGTCGACCAGGTCCTGAAGGATGTCGGCCTGGTCGAGCAGGCCGAGCAGAAGGTCAAGGCGCTGTCCGGCGGGCAGCGGCGCAGGCTGTTGCTCGCGATCAGCATCGTCGGCCGGCCGAAGCTGCTGGTGCTCGACGAGCCCGCCGCGGGTCTGGACCCGCAGGCGCGCGAGCTCCTGTGGGACGTGGTCAGGGCGCACCGCCGAGCGGGCGGCTCGGTCTTGTTGACCACGCACGACATGAACGAGGCCGCCCAGCTCTGCGACCGCATCGGGGTGCTGGTCTCGGGACGAATCGTGGCATCGGGAACCTCTGCGGAGCTCGTCCGTGAGCTCGGCGGCCTCAGCACCGTCTCCTTCACCACGGACGCGCCCGCGGTTCTGGCCTCGGTACGCAGGCTTCCCGGAGTTTCCGCGGTTCGGACGGAATCCGCCCGCGGTCGGGTCCTCGTGCAGGTGAGCACCGAAGACGGCGATGCCGTGCTGAAGCACGTCGCCTCGACTCCCGCACTGAACGCGACGGATCTGTCGGTTACGCACGGCGGTTTGGACGAGGTCTTCCGCAACCTGGTCGCCTCGGCGTGCAAGGACAACGGCGGAGAAGAGGACGGCAGCGCGGATGAATCCTCGTAATTCGACGTTCTCCCAGTTGGTGAGAACGAATTCCCGGGAGCTTTTCCGTGACGGGAAGACAGCGTTCTTCGTCCTGGTCTTCCCCTTGTTCTTCATGGCGATGTTCGTGGGCATGGGACTGCTCACCAGCGGTGGTTCGTATCACGTGGCGGTGGCACCAGGGCCGGCTCAGCGCCGGCTCGTCGACCGCCTCGACCACGTCAGCGGGCTCACCGTGAAGGAGCTCGAACAAGCCGTGCCGGATCAGCCCCGCTCGCTCGGCGGCTATGACGCGATCGTCCAGGACGAGAAGGGCCGACCGGTGGTGACGGTCGATGCCGGAAAGTTCGGCGTGGTGCGCGGAATGCGTGACGCGCTCGACAACGGCCAAGGCTCCTCCGCCCGTTCGGTCTTCCGCACTCCTGACGGCGGGGTGCCGTTCGACCCGGTGAAGGCTTCGCTGCCTACCGCGCTGTTCATCGCACTGATGTCGGCGGCATTCTTCGGCACCGCCACGCCGTTGATCGGTCTGCGCCAACGGGGCACCCTGCGCATGCTCGGAACCACCCCGCTGAAGCGGCAGACCTTCATCCTGGCACAGGCGCCCGTGCGCCTCGCGCTGGTCATGGGACAGGTGGTGGCGGTCGGGGCGATCGCCACGATCTCTGGCTTCCTGGCCTTGGGAGATGCGCTTCCCGTGCTGGTCAGCGGCCTGCTTGGAGCGCTGATGCTGTTCGGCTTCGGCTATCTCGTCGCGGCCAGGATGCGCAACGCCGAGGTGGCCAACGCCCTGCTGGCCGTGCTGATGCCGGTGACCATGCTGTTCAGTGGCTTGTTCCTGCCGATGAACCTGATGCCGGGTCCGCTTCGCGCGGTCTCCCAGGCACTTCCGACGACCTACCTGGTGGATGCGTTGAGCCACGGCTTCACCGGGGCGCCCTCTCAACACGGCCTCGCCGTGGACTGGCTGGTACTGGTCGGCTCGGCCGTCGCTCTCGCACTGCTCGCCGCTCGACTCTTCAGCTGGGATCAGGGGGAGGAAAGCTGAACGCGACATCGGAGGTGAACGCACAGTCGCGCCCCGATCCCGCCTCCCTGCGCCCCCTGGAAGCCTTGGCCCGGCTGCGCCGCGCGCCGTACGCACCCACCACCTCCTCACCGGGGAGCAGTCGCTATGGCCTCCCGGCAGGGGGGTCAAGAACGAGTCCCACAAGGCCGGTCACGACGAGGACGCCGCACCCCCGCACCGCCATGCCGCCCACTTCTTCACCGCGAACCGGTCGCCGGCGCGCCGCACTTCGGCTGCGCCGGGCCCGGGGAAGTGCGCGGGGAACAGCAGGGCGCCCCGGTCCGCGGCCTCGCCCAGGACCCGGCGGCGGCTCACCCGTGCGCGGGGCTCGTCCTCGTCGAAGCGGGGGCAGTCGTCCGGCTCCGCGATCTGCAGCGGGCTGTGCAGCAGATCGCCGGCGAACACCGCCCGCTCCGTGCCCGACCGCAGCCATACGACGGAGCAGCCGGGCGTGTGGCCGGGGGCGGGCTCGATGCGGAGCCCGGCGTCGACATCGTAGTGGTCACCCTCCCACAGCACGGTCTGTCTGGCCCGGTGCACGGGGGCGACGCTGTCCTCGAAGACATTGGCCATCCCGGGGCCGGAGCGGGTCCGGTGTCCGTTGGCCGGGTTCCAGTAGTCGAAGTCGGCGCGCGGGATGACGTACCGGGCGTTGGGGAAGGTCGGCCTCCACTCCCCCTCGTCCGTCAGGCAGGTGTTCCAGCCGACGTGGTCGCCGTGGACGTGGGTGCAGATCACCGTGTCCACGTCCGGCGGGCGGACGCCTGCCGCGGCCAGCTCTCCGAGATAGCCGGTGTGCAGGTGGTGGAAGGACGGCATGGCCGGGCGCTCGCGGTCGTTGCCGACACCGGTGTCGATCAGGATCGTCCGGCCCTCACTGCGGACCAGCCAGGTCTGGATCATGACGCGGACCTCGTCGGCCGCCGGGTCCAGGAAGGTGGGGGCGAGCCAGTCCTCGTGCGCCCGCCAGTGCTCGACGGGCACGTCGGGGAAGACGTAGTCGCGGGCACGGCCTCCGGCGGCCAGCTCGACCACGCGGGTGATCTCCACGTTTCCAAGCACGATGGTGTCCATGCCCCCAGCCTGCGCGCCGGACAGCGCGGGCGCTATCGGTCATCTGACCGCGCCCTGGGGGCCGTTGAGAAGCTCACGCGAACGGCGCAACCCGCGGTGAACACGACGGAAGCGCCCGACGGCCGCTCCCGTCCGACGCATACTGGAACGAATGGCCTCCCCCGGGCGGTGCACCGCGGGCAGCACACCGGCACGGCCCTCCGGCCCGTCAGCCCGGTGAGCATCCGTCAGCGGGGAGCTCCTACCGTCCCTTGGCAAGCATCAGCATCACGATGAGAGATCTGGTGGTGTCAGTGGCTCCACGATCAACGGTCCACAGCGTGACCTACGACCTGCTGCGCGCTCTTGGACTGACCACCGTCTTCGGCAACCCCGGTTCGACGGAGCAGCCGTTCCTGCAGGACTTCCCCGACGACTTCACCTACGTGCTGGCGCTCCAGGAGGCTTCGGTCATCGCCATGGCCGATGCCTTCGCCCAGGTCACGCGGCGCCCGGCGCTGGTCAACGTCCACTCCTCGGCGGGGCTGGGCAACTCCCTGGGCAATCTGGTGACCGCGTACCACGGCAACACCCCCCTGATCGTCACGTCCGGGCAGCAGCACCGCGAGATGGTCATCGGCGATCCCTACCTGGGCAACCGGGAGGCGACCACCATGCCCAGGCCGTGGGTGAAGTGGTCCTACGAGCCCGCACGCGCCGAGGACGTTCCGGACGCCTTCATGCGGGCCTATGCGATGGCCCTCCAGCCGCCGGCGGGGCCGGTCCACCTGTCGATTCCGCTCGACGACTGGCAACGGCCGCTGGCCGGCCCCGCCCGTCTGCGCACCGTGAGCGACCGGGTGGTCCCCGACGAGCAGCGCCTGCGGCAGTTCGCCGACCGCATCTCGGCCAGCAGCCGGCCCGCCCTGGTCTTCGGACCGGAGGTGGACCGGAGCGGCGGCTGGGACTCGGCGGTCGCCCTGGCGGAGAAGCTGCGCGCGGCCGTCTACGGGGCCCCCTTGCTGGACCGCGCCTCCTTCCCCGAGGACCATCCGCTCTTCCGCGGCCCGCTCGGCATCTCCATCAAGGCCGTCAGCGACCGGCTGGCCGGTCACGACCTGGTCGTCGTGATCGGCGGCGAGGTGTTCCGCTACTACCCCTACGTTCCCGGCGACTACCTCCCGGCCGGGACGGAGCTGCTGCACATCACCGGCAACCCCGAAGTCGCCGCGGCCGCACGGATGGGCGACAGCCTCCTGGGAGACACCGGGACCGCCATCGACCTGCTCCTCGAACGGGTCGCCGAAGGGTCCGCGCGCAGCGCCCCCACGCCGATGGAAAGGCCCCGGAAGCTCCCGTCGGCACCGAACCGCCCGCTCACCCCTCCGGAGGTCTACGACGCCCTCAGCAAGGTGAGGCCCCTCGACGCCGTCATCGTCAACGAGTCGACCTCCACCATGGCCCAGCAGATCGAGTGGCTTCCGACCGTCAGGAGCGGTTCGTTCTTCGCCACCGCCAGCGGAGGCATCGGCTGGGCCACCCCGGCGGCGGTGGGGGTCGCGTTGGCCGACCGGGCCAGGGCCGTCTCCCGGCCCGTCATCGGCCTCATCGGCGACGGCTCGTTCCAGTACTCCGTCCAGGCCATCTGGACGGCCGCCCAGCACAGGCTGCCGATCGTCTACGTGGTCATGCGCAACAACGAGTACTCCATCCTCAAGTCCTTCGCGGAGCTGGAGGACACACCCGGCGTGCCGGGGCTGGACCTGCCCGGCATCGACATCGCCTCCCTGGCCCGGGGTTTCGGCTGCCGCGCCGTGGACGTCGACACCACCGAGGACCTGGAACGCGAGTTCACGCAGGCCCTCGCCGCCGGCACCACAACGGTCATCGTGGTCTCCACGAAGCCCCAGAAGGCGGCACTCTAGTGCCGCATCAGGCAACGTTCGCCCTGTTGACGATCTTGCGTAGGCGTTCGTCGGTGGCGTGCTTGTTCCGCCAGATGATGTAGCGGCGGATCATGCTGCCCTGCTCCTTGTGGCTGGCGTGGTCTGTGCCGTCGAGGGTGAAGTAGCGCAGGGCGGTGAACTGGGCCTCGATGCGGTTCAGCCATGAGGAGTTGGTGGGGGTGTAGGCGATTTCGACGTTGTTCGCTTCGGCCCACTTCGCCACCCGGCGGCAGCGCTTGGTGGTCAGGTGCGGGGAGTAGTTGTCGCAGATGATCGCGATCCGCACGTCGGCCGGGTACAGGCTGCGTAGGTACCGGCAGAACTCCAGGAACTTGGAGCGGTTCTTGGTCTTCTTGATGTGGCCGTAGAGCTTGTCCTTGGCAAGGTCATAGGCGGCGAACAGGTGCCTCACCCCGTGCGGGCGGGTGTAGGTAGCCCGCCGCCTCGGCCGCGGCTCGCGGTCGGGATCCTTACCCTTGCCGCCGCGCTCGGCCCACTGCCGGCCAGGGTGTGGCTGGAGGTTGAGCGGGCCGAACTCGTCCAGACAGAAAATGACTTCGGGCTCGCCCTCCTCGGGTATGACCTCGCCGTCGGCGATCGCGTAGAGGTGCTCGACGCGGGCCTTCTTCGCTTCGTAGTCGGGATCCTTCGAGGTCTTCCAGGTCTTCACGCGTTGAAAGGAGACGCCCTCCTCGCGGAGCAGGACCCGAAGGCCCTCGTGGCTGATGTCGTCGACCACCCCCTCGGCGACCAGGAAGTCGGCCAGCTTGGCCAGGCTCCAGGTCGAGAACGGCAGGCCGTGCTCGGCCGGCTTGGACTTGGCGGTCTTCTTGATCTCGCGGCGCTCGGGAAGGGTGAAGGTCCTCGGCCGACCACCCTTGTACTTCGGGTAGAGCGCCGCGAAGCCGTCGACGTTGAAGTCGTGGATCACGTCCCGGATCCGGTCCGCGCTGGTGAAGGTCACCTCGGCGATCTTCGCCACGGGCATACCCTGAGCCGACAGCAGAACCATCTGGGCCCGCCGCCAGGTCACCACCGACCCGGTGCCCCTGCGGATGATCCGCAGCAGCCGCTGTCCCTCATCGTCATCGATCTCGCGCACGCGCACACGTTCAGCCACCCAAGCACCCTGACACGACGCGCCGCCCGGCACGGAACCCGGCGGCGCATCACCTCACAATAGGTCGGACCCTAACTGATCTGGTGTCATACACCAGTGGTGCCGTCGATGCGCTCCCGAAGCAGGTCGGCGTGGCCGTTGTGGCGGGCGTACTCCTCGATCATGTGGACGTAGATCCAGCGGAGGTTGACGTCCTGCTCCATGAAACGGCCGGTGTCGGTCAGGGCACGGGCGGCGCAGAGCTCGCGGGCATGGGCGATCTCCGCGTGCCAGGTGGCCAGAGCGTCGTGCAGTGTGGCGCCCTCGGCCAGTTCGAAGCCGCCGTCGGGGCCAGAAGGGTCGGCCCGCGGGTCGTAGATGGGCAGGGCCTGTTCTCCGGCGAACACTCGGCGGAACCAGTTCCGCTCCACCTCCGCCATGTGCTGGACGAGGCCGGTCAATGTGAAGCCGGACGGTGGCACGGACGCGACGATGGCTTGCTCATCGTCCAGGCCCTCGCACTTCATGGCGAGGGTGGCGCGGTGGAAGTCAAGCCAGCTTTCGAGCGTGGTGCGCTCGTCGGCGTTCAGGGGCGGCAAAGGGCGTTCGATGGCGCTCATCGGACGATTATCACCAGCGGCCGAAGCCATGGACAGGCAGGGCCTCCGGCAGGGCGAACGTTGCCTGATACGGCACTAGCCGGATGAACACCATGCCGACCGCCGCCCCGGGCGTTCCCGCCCCGGCTACGGCACGGAAGGCGGGACCCCGCCGGCAGCGGCCCGGAGGGGAACCCGGGCCGCTGTTTCCCGCGGGCGGGCGGTCTCGGTAAGGTGGCGGGAGCGCGTTCTCGCGCTGAGCGGCGGTGGGGCCCGCCGTACCCGAACCGCGGCCGCGGCCGCCAACGGTCCCTACTTGTGACAGTCGCACCCGCCTGCCCGGGTGCCCACGAGTAGGAGAGGTGTGCCCCCCATGGAGCGTTCCGGGCCGGTGGCCGAACCTGTCGGCGCCGCCGTGGACTTCCCCGAGGCCCGGCGGCGCCGGGTGGCGTCCGGGCAGCTGCCCGTACTGTCCGCCATCGCGCTGGGCGGGGTGATCGGAGCGACGGCGCGCTACGGCGCGTCCCTGCTGTGGCCGGTCGGCCCCGGGGCGTTCCCCTGGTCGACGCTGCTGGTCAACGCCTCGGGGTGCGCGGTGATCGGCGTGTTCATGGTGCTGATCACCGAGGCCTGGGCGGTGCACGGGCTGGTGCGGCCGTTCTTCGGCACCGGGGTGCTCGGCGGGTTCACCACGTTCTCCACCTATGCGGTGGACATCCAGCGCCTGGTCGACGGCGGACACGCCGCGGCCGGCCTGGGCTATCTGGCGGCCACCCTGGCCTCGGCCATGCTGTCGGTGTGGGCCGCCGCGACGGCCACCCGGTGGGCGATCGGGCGGAGGAGGCGGTGACCGGGCCGGCAGGTCCGGCGTCGCGGCTGACGGCGTCCGCCGGGGAGAACGAAGGGTGGCACCGACGGCCGCCGTGCGCACGGCCGGACGGACCGGTCGGCGAGGAGCCGGTGTTCCTCGCCGAGGTCGGGGCACCCCGCTACGCCGGCCACGGCGAGCACACCGAGGGGGTAACGGGATGAACTGGCTGATGGTGGTCCTCGGAGCGGTCGTCGGCGCTCCGCTGCGGTACCTGACCGACCGGGCGGTCCAGGCCCGGCACGACACCGTCTTCCCCTGGGGCACCTTCACCGTCAACGTCGCCGGCTGCCTCGTCCTCGGCCTGGTCGCCGGCGCCGCCCACGCAGGGGCCGCGTCCGCACAGGTGCAACTGCTGGTCGGCACCGGCTTCTGCGGCTCCCTGACCACCTACTCCACCTTCTCCTACGAGACGCTGCGGCTGGCCGAGACCGGCGCGTGGCTCTTCGCCGCCGCCAACGTGGCCGGCAGTCTGACGGCCGGTCTGGGCGCCGCCTTCCTGGGCAACGCGCTCGCCCAGGCCCTGTGGACGTGACCGGGAGTCCGGCGCCGGCCCGCCCCGTACCCGCCGGCCCTTCGGGAGCTCGCCCGGAGGGCGACGTGCGCCGCCGTTCGCCGTCTCGCCGTGCAGCGCCCTCGGACAGAGCTGACACTCGGGAGCATGAACACGACGGACATGTCACCGGGTGCCTCCCCGAACCGAAACGGGGCGGTGGACGTTCTGGTGGTCGGGGCCGGACCGACCGGCCTGCTGCTCGCGGGTGACCTCGCCAAGTCCGGAGTCGACGTCACGCTGCTGGAGCAGCGCGATCACGAGTCCCACCTGAGCCGCGCCTTCAGCCTCCAGGCGCGCACCCTGGAACAGCTCGACGCCCGGGGCCTGGCCGACGAACTGCTCCGTATCGGTACACCGACCCGGGCGATGCATCCGTTCGGCCGTCTCAGTATCGACTTCTCCGGGCTCCGGACGCGCTTCCCCTTCATCCTCACCATTCCCCAGTGGCAGGTCGAGCGGGCCCTGCTGCGCCGGGCCGAGGAGGCGGGGGCCACCATCCTCCGCGGTACCCGGGCCACCGGACTGCGGCAGGACCGGGACGGCGTCGACGTGGACGTGCGCTGCTCGGACGGCACCACGGCCACCCTCCGGGCCGGTTACGCCGTCGGTACGGACGGAGTCGGCAGCACCGTCCGGCAGGTCCTGGGTCTGCCGTTCCCCGGCAAGTCGGCCATCCGCTCCGTGATGCTGGCCGACGTGCTGCTCGACCGCGCCCCTGACAGGATCTTCAATTTCAGCTCGAATGTGGAAGGTTTCACGTTCTTCGCCCCGTTCGGGGACGGCTGGTACCGGATCGTCGCCTGGGACCGGCGGAAACAGGAACCCGACGATGCGCCGGTCACCCTGGAGGACGTCCGGGACATCACGAAGCGCACGATCGGCGACGACCTCGGGATGCACGACCCGCGGTGGCTCTCGCGGTTCCACAGCGACGAGCGGCAGGTACCCCGCTACCGGCTGGGAAGGGTGTTCCTCGCGGGCGACGCCGCACACGTCCACTCGCCCGCCGGCGGCATGGGCATGAACACCGGGCTGCAGGACGCCGCCAACCTCGGGTGGAAGCTGGCGGCCGCTGTGCACGGCTGGGCCGGCGATGCGCTGCTGGACAGCTACCACACGGAGCGTCACCCGGTGGGGCGCATGGTCCTGCGCATCAGTCACGCACTCCTCACGGCCGTCACCACCGGGTCACCTCTGGTCCGCGCTCTGCGGACCGCGCTGACCACCGTCGTACACCGGTTGGTCGTGGTGGAGCCTCGCGCGTCACGCGGCATCTCCGGCATCGGGATCGCCTACCGCGCACCCCTGGGCTCCCATCCGCTCACCGGGCGCCGGGTACCGGACCTCCGTCTGGCAGGGGAGCCGGCCCGGCTCTACGAGGCGCTGCGGGAGGGCAAGTTCGTACTGGTGGGGTGCGATGTCGCCGAGGCCGCCGCGCCGTGGGCGGAGCGGGTGGTGACGGCCGCCCCGGCGGTCGGCCTGCGCCCGACCCTGCTGGTCCGGCCCGACGGCCATGCCGCGTGGGCGGCCGAGAACCCCGGCCCGGACGAGGTGCGCGGGGCCCTGACGCAGTGGCTGGGCCCGGTGGACGGCCGGGGAGCGCGAACGGCCTCTCCGGGTGCGTAGGCCTGCGCCGCAGGTGACGTCCTCCTGGCGCCGCCGGACGGAATCACGCCCGAAGGGCCGTACGCGGCAGCGGAGTTGAGGAGCACATCGTTCTGCACCGCGTGGACTCCACCCACTTCGCCGGACCGGCCCGGACCTGATGATCCCGGGCCGGTCCGCATTCCTCCGCCGATCAGTTGAACGCGGCGGCGAACATGCCGGGCTCGTAGGAGCCTCCCCGCTGGTGCACGATCACGGCGAGCCGGTTGGCCGCGTTGATCAGGGCGACCAGGGAGACCAGCGCGGCGATCTGGTCGTCGTCGTAGTGCTCGCGCACCCGGGCCCAGGTCTCGTCGGACACGCCGTGGTGGGCGTCGGCGAGCCGGGTGCCCTCTTCGGCGAGCGCCAGCGCGGCCCGCTCGGCCTCGGTGAACACGGTGGACTCGCGCCAGGCGGCGACCAGGTTGAGCCGGACCGCGGTCTCACCTGCGGCCGCGGCCTCCTTGGTGTGCGCGTCGATGCACCAACCGCAGCCGTTGATCTGGCTGGCGCGCAGCGACACCAGCTCCTGCGTGGACTTCGGCAGCGGCGACTGCTGGATCACCAGACTGGCATTGGCGAACCGCTTGGCGAACTTGACGGCGATCTCGTTGTCGAACATGTCGAATCGGGCGTCCATGACTCGTCCTCACTTGTGGCGTCGCGCTGGAGTTGCGCCGGACGGACACAAGATGCCGGCGGCCCGCTCCCCGTGACGGCGGCGTCGTGTGAGGTACGCCACCGCTCACCGGTGTCACAGAGCCGCGGGGACCGGCGTCTTGTGCGCGTGACAGCGTCGAGAGCGAACAGGCAGGAGCAGCCGGTGAAGAGCGAGCACGGCGAACGCACGGAGGACACGGCCGGGCGGACCACCGGCGGCGGACGCACGGACCCCGCCACCGAGGCGTTCGTCGCCCATCGCAACCTGCTGTTCACCGTCGCCTACGAGATGCTCGGCTCGGCCGCCGACGCGGAGGACGTCCTGCAGGAGACCTGGCTGCGGTGGGCGGGCGTCGAGCTCGCCACGGTGCGGGACCGGCGTGCGTACCTGGTCCGGATCACCACGCGCCAGGCGCTGAGCCGACTGCGTACGCTCGGCCGCCGCAGGGAGTCCTACATCGGCCCCTGGCTTCCCGAGCCGCTGCTCACCGCCCCGGACGTGGCCGAGGACGTCGAGCTGGCCGACAGCGTCTCGATGGCGATGCTGCTGGTGCTGGAGACGCTCGCGCCGACCGAGCGGGCGGTGTTCGTACTGCGCGAGGTGTTCGACCTCGGGTACGACGAGATCGCCGAGGCCGTCGACAGGAGCCCGGCCGCGGTGCGCCAGATCGCGCACCGGGCCCGGGCGCACGTCGCGGCGCGCCGGCCGCGCGGGATCGTCTCCCCGGCCGAGACCCGCCACGCACTCGATGCCTTCCGACGGGCGGCCGAAACGGGCGATCTGCGGAGCCTGCTCGACATCCTCGCGCCGGACGTGGTCTTCATGGGTGACGGCGGCGGAGTCAGGCAGGCCGTCCCGCGGCCCGTCGTGGGAGCCGACAAGGTGGGCCGCCTGCTGGCCGCCGGGCTGGGCAGGATCGCCACCATGGGGTCACTCCGGCCGGCGCAGGTCAACGGCTGCCCGGCGCTGGTTCTCCGGCTCGACGACGCGATCGACACCGTCGTGGCGGTGCGCATCGACGACGGCCTCATCACCGGTCTCTACGCCGTGCGCAATCCCGAGAAACTGTCGCACATGCGGCGGGAGACCACCCTGCGCCGCTGAACCCGCTGAATCGGCGACGCGAGTCGCCGTGGAGGGAATTCGGCAACCGTCGTACGCGGCCCGGGAATTGCCGACGAACGGGATCCGGCCGAAAGGTCCGCCTTCCTACTCGGCCGGGTCTGCCGGGCGAACGGAGGCGGAAGCGTCGCTCCGAACGGAGACGAGGAGGAGCGCACCCGGGACGACACCGCCGACGGTCGCGACAGCGGCGTAGGGGGCGGCGGCACCGGCCAGAGCGAGTGCGACGAGTCCGCACCCGGCCACCGCGCCGCCGAGGACGCGCAGGGACTGCCGGTTCCAGGTGGTGGCGAGTCCGAAGAAGTGCACGCCGACCACGAACGCGGCCCAGCCCAGGGCCGCGTTCCGGGCGTGCAGGACGCCGTAGATCACAGCCAGTCCGGCCACGAGCGCCGCCGCCCCGGCGGCCACCGCGTACCAGTAACGCCGCCCGAACCGCGTACCGGAGCCGTCCGCCCGCTCGCGGGTGCGGACGCCGGTGGCCCCGCGACGCTGTGCGGCGAACATCCCCACCAGGGTCACGAGGGCGAGGGCCCGTAGGAACACGCCGAGGCTGGTCGGTAGGGCTCCGGTGCCCGCCTGGATGAGGAGGGCACCGAGGGCGCCGCCGATGAGTCGGCCGATCTGATCTCTAGTCATGGTCGCCAGAATCCGCTTGGGTAAATACATTGCCTATGGCGAGTAATAGCAGAGCCAATGATCATGGGATTCTGTCCGAATCGGCGTGAAAACCGAACCGCGCTGGACCTTATGCCCCTTGCCGCCAGTGGCCGGTCAGGTAGCCGCTTGAGGGGGCTTCGAAATACCGGGCCGCGACACCGGCGCGGCCGGTCGCACGTCAGGGGCGGGGCGGGACCACACCGGCCTCCCAGGCCCAGGCGGCGATGCCGACCCGGTTCCGTACACCCAACTTGGCCTGGACGTTGGCGACATGAGTCTTGGCGGTACCGGCCGAGATGAACAGCTCGGCCCCGATCTCGGCGTTGGTCAGCCCGGCGGCGACCAGCCGGACCACCTCCTGCTCGCGCTCGCTGAGTACGAGGTCCGGCCGCCGGGCCGGCTCCGGGGCGGTCAGGTGGCGCAGCAGGCGGACGGTGACCTGGGGGCTGATCAACGTGTCCCCGGCCATCGCCGCCCGGACGCCCTCGATCAGCAGGTTCGGGCCGGAACGTTTCAGCAGGAACCCGCAGGCGCCGTACCGCAACGCGGTACGGACGTACTCATCGAGGTCGAAGGTGGTCACGACGATCACCCGGACCGGCTGCTCCGCCTCCGGCCCGGCCAGCAGCCGGGTCACCTCCAGACCGTCGAGGCGGGGCATCCGGATGTCGGCGAGGACCACGTCGGGCCGCAGACGGCGGGCGAGTTCGACGGCGGTCACACCGTCGGCGGCCTCACCGACGACCGTCATGTCCGGCTGCGAGTCCAGGACCAGCCGGAAGCCGCTGCGGACGTCGTCCTGATCATCGGCCAGCAGTATGCGCGTCACCACACCGCTCATGATGCCTGCTCAGGACGGCCGCCCGGGAGCCGGGTTGCTCGGCAGGACGGCCAGCACCTGCCAGCCACCGCCGTCCGGTCCGGGCCCGGCGCTGAGGGTCCCGCCGACCGCCCGGACCCGCTCGGCGAGGCCGAGCAGCCCGTACCCGCCCCGGCCGCCGCGCCGGGGCAGGCCGACGGGCAGGCCGAGGCGGGTCGGCGGCACGGAGGGGTCGGGCCGCTCACCGGGCCCGTCGTCGACCACCCGGACTGCCACGGCCGGTCCGCTCGCGGTACGGACCGGCGTGAGCGTCACCGTGACGCGGCCCGCCCGGGGCGCGTGCCGCCGGACGTTGGTCAGCGCCTCCGTGACCACCCGGTAGGCGGTGCTGCCCGCCTCACGGGAGAGCGCTTCGCGCGCGCCCGGCACGAGGTGGAGCCGCGCCCGAGGGGCACCGATCGCCGAGAACTCCCCCACCAGTTCGTCCAGTTGCTCCACGCCGGCAGTGGGCTGCCGGGGCGCGGCGGCGTCATCCTCGTGCAGTGCGTGCACCATCCGGTCCATTGCGGCGAGCGCGCGCTGGCCGGCGGTCTCGATCCGCTCCAGGGCGAGCGCACTCTGGCTGCTGTCGGTGGCGGCGACGAACCGGGCGGCCTGGGCCTGCGCGACCATGCCGCCGACGTCGTGGGCGACGAAGTCGTGCAGATCCCGCGTCAGTTGGAGCCGCTGCTCGCGCCGGGCCGCCTCGATCGAGGTCTGCCGGCGCTGCTCCACCCAGCGCGGATAGCCGCCGAGGGCGGCCGCGCCGACGGCGGCGAGCGACCAGAACGCGCAGGCGGAGATCCTCTCGGGCCAGCCCGCCGGGGCGAGGTACGGCGCGACCCACACCGTGATCGCGCTGCCCGCCGCCCCGCCGACCGGCACCACCCGGTGGGCCGGAGCCCAGCGCACCACGCCTGCCAGCAGTACCAACAGGGCGCCGCACGTGGCCAGCTGCCAGGCCGCTCCCTCGGTGGCGCCAAGCCCGGTGGACAGCAGGCCGACGGCGGTCGCCGTCAGCGACAGGCCCGCCACGACGACGGCCGGCCAGACCCGCGCCCTGGCGTACGGCCAGCTCCCCAGCAGCCAGAGCAGCAGCGCGGCGGCGACGGCGGCGGGCACGGCGGCGACCGGATCCGCCGCGCGGGCGACGCCCAGTGCCCCGCAGGCCGCCCCTCCGGCCGCCCCGAGCGCGAAAGCCACCGATCGTCGACGACGCGTCATGACTCCGATCCGCCAATCCGGTTCAGGTGAAGATCTCACCGCACGAGCGTACGACCGGCACTCGGCGGACGCGCTCTGCCGATCGGCAGAGCCGCCGACCGGTGCGGGACCGAGCCTCTGCCGATCAGCAGATGGTCGGCGCACCGCCCCGGCGGCGAAGCTGGTCGGGCACCGGGAAGGTGGCCAACCGGGCCACTGCCGAGAGGAGTTCACCGTGTTCCGTACCTCCGTTGCGCAGGACGCCGGACGTGCCCGCCGTACCGGCCTCGCACTGGCGGCCGCCGGGCTCGCGCTGGCGGCGCTGGGCAGCACCGCTCCGGCCTCCGCCACCGGGCCCGCGGATCCGGACGGCACCGCCGGGCGGCCCGCCCGTCTGGCGGCCGTCAGCGGGTCCGCGCGGATCTTCTACACCTTCTCGCCGGACGACGAGATCTGGTTCAGCTTCGACGCCGTCGCCGCCCCCTTCACCCGCCGCTTCCCCGGCGTTCCGAAGCTCGAGGACGGTCTGCCCACCGACGCGCGCGGCACCGTCCACTTCTCCCACCACGTGGCCGCCAGCAACACCACCTACCGCGCCGAGGCGGCGGTCGACTGTCTGGTGACCGGCGACCGGGTCGCCTCCCTGACCGCCGTGATCACCAGCTCGGACATGGGCAACACCGGTGAGCGGGTGGGCTTCAGCGTGTACGACGGCGGCGGGAACGATCGCCACGGCCACAGCAAGGACCGCCTCGGGTTCTCCTGGGGCGTCGCCAACCTCGACGTCGACGCCACGGGCAAGCCGGTCCAGCCGGTGGTCGGCACCTGCATGGCCCCGGCGCCGTTCGCCCCGGTCGTCCAGGGCGGGTTCACGGTCCGCCACGCGGAGCTTCTGAACTCCCCGACGGCCAGCTGAGGAGTTCCGGTGAGCCGTGTCATCCCCCGCCCGGCCCGCTGGGCCGCGTACGGTGCCGCGCTCCCCGCCCTGCCGTCCGCCGGCCCGGCCACGCCACCACGGAGAGCGGAGTGCTCAATTCCTTGACAGTTTATGCGAATTACCATCACCATCGGCTTGGTCGCCGCACATCCCGGCCGACCACACCCGTACATCGAAGGAGGCGAAACATGCGGAAGATGACGACCCGTAAGGCGGGTACCGTCGCCCTGACCGGCAACGCACGCCGACTCTGGGACCAGTGGTGCTGGTAGATCCGAGGCGCCGCTGACACCGGGAGGTGTCGCCAGGGCACTCGGAGAGCCCGGCGCGCCGCCGTGCGGGCGAGGAGGACGGCCCCGAGTGGGTCCCGGCCTCCAAGCTCCGGTGACCTGGCGTCATGTGCGGCGGGCGAGCGGGACCGAGCCGTCCCTGCGACAGCCGAACGCGAGCAGCCCTCAGGCCTGAAGTGGGCTGTCATGGTGCCCACTTCAGGCCCGTTGACACGGGGAGAGAAGGGTCGAGCATGCGGCACGTCTGGCTGGAGGCACCGCTGTCCCGCGACCGGCGCGCGGCAGCGGCCGGAGCGGACGGGTTCCTCGGCGCCTTCGACTGCCACGTCTGGCAGCGCGGGCCCTACGGCGGGGTCGGCGAGTTCGTCAGCCGCCTCGTCCTGGAGCAGGGCCGCTCCGCACTGGTGGAACGGCACCAGGTCGAACTGCTCAGCGCCGTACGGGACTTGCAGCCGGAGATGACCTGGGCCGGCGAGGCGGTGGCGGCGCTGGACGTCGCGGATGTCCAGATCAGGTTCCACCCGGCCCGGCGCACCCGCCATCTCGCCTACGGGATAGGTGAGTTCGTCGCGGCCTGGGCGGCGGGCCGACGGGCACCGGCCTCAGTCATGTTCGACCGGGTGGACCAGGCGGACGCCACCACCGTGGAGCTCATCGACACCCTGCTGCGGCGCGTCGAACCGCGCCGGCTGCGGCTGTACGTCGGCGGCGCCTCGCTGCCCGCCGCGCTTGCGACAACCATCGCCGGGTACGCCCGGTCCGTCACTCCCCCGCCCGGGCCGGCCCCCGAGACCCCCGACGCCGACGAGCTCCACAGCCCCACCCGGCACGACGAACGCGCCGACGAGCTGGCCGCGACCGGCGAGTGGTCCTGGCAGCTGGGCGCGATCCCCTACCACCGCGAACGCGGTACCCGTCCCGCCACCGACGGCGCCGACGCGCTGCGCACCGCGCTCCGACTGAGCCTGCACAGCGGCTTCTACGAGCACGCCGTCCGCCTGGCCGAGCATGGCCGCCGGCTGGTCACCCCGGCGAGCGACCTGCGGAACTGGTGGGCCTTCACCACCATGCTGGCCACCGCGCTCACCGCACTGGAGCGCCCGGCCGAGGCGGTCGGACTCTACGACCACGCCCGGCAGGTCACCGACGAACCCAAGATCCACCTGTCCGCGGCCTACTCCACCGCCATGCTCCACGCCCGCCACCTCCCGGCGCCGGACCAGGACCTCGCCGCCGCCCGTACCTGGCTGGAGCGCGCGCTCGCGCTCGCCGAGCGGCTCGACGACCCGCGCGAGCGCACCGTCACCACCGTCTTCCAACGCCAGGGCCTGGCCCTGCTGGACAGCCGGGCCGGCGACCACGCTGCGGCGCTGCGGACGGTCGAGGACGGCATCGCGAGGCTCACCGAGACCCTTGAGCCCGGCGAACGGCCGCAGGACCGCGCACGGCTGGTGCACAACCGGGCCCAGCTGCGCCTCGCGCTGGGCGATCCGGCCCGCGCGCTCGCCGACCTCGACGCGGTGATCGCGCAGGACCCGCAGAACGCGGAGTACTACGTCGACCGGGCCGCCCTCCACCGGGCCACCGGACACCTGCGGGACGCGATCGCCGACTACGGCACCGCGATCCGCCTCGGGCCGCACATCCCCGAGGCGTACTACAACCGCGCCGAGACCCACACCGACCTGGGCGAGCCGGAGGCAGCCCGGGCCGACCTTGACCGGACCCTCGAACTCGTCCCCGACCACCTCGACGCCCTGGTCAACCGGGCCGGCCTGCACCTGGACGGCGGCGAACTCAAGCTCGCCGAACGCGACGCACGGGCCGGCCTGCGGCTCTCCCCCGACCAGCCGCATCTGCTCTGCGTACTCGGCCTCGTCCAGTCCGAACGCGGCCGGCTCCCCGAAGCCGAGGCCCTGCTCACCCGGGCCGTCGAACACGCCCCCGAACTGCCGACCACCTGGACCAACCGCGCGACGGTCCGCTTCGAGCGCGGCGACACCCCCGGCGCCATCGCCGACCTGGACCGCGCCATCGCACTGGACCCCGACCCGGTCGCCCTCTACAACCGGGGGCTGGCACACCGCCGACTCGGCGACCAGGCCGCCGCCGCCGAGGACTTCGCCCGCGCCCTCGCCACCGTCCCGGGCCCGGACCCCGAGCTGCGCACCGAACTCCTGCGGGAACAGGCCGGGTGTACGACGCCCGCACCGTGAACCGTCACTACGATCTGGTCGAAGTCCCCCGATCCGCTTGGCCACTTGTGCCGCCAGGACCGTCCCCGGTCGTTCGCCGGGGACGGCCCGTCCGGTTTTCTCGGGTTGTTCGGTTCCTGCGGTTTGCTCGGTCAGCGGGGGCGGCTACCGCTCAGTTCTCGCAGCTGTTCGGCGACCTCGCGACCGGCTTCCACGGCGACCATCGACTGGTCGGCGAAGTGCAGGTCGACCCGCTCGGAGAGACCGAGGTGGCGGATGTCCACCCAGATGAGCTCCTTGCGCGGGAACTCTCCGAGCAGTCCGCCCCTACTGGCACCCACCAGGAGGATCCGGTGGTCGGTGAACGCGATCAGCGCGGACTCGTTCTCATAGCTCCAGTCCTCCCCGGTGCGCACATCGATGACGACTTGGCCCGCCCTGCTGCCCCAGCCGCCGACGAAGGCCCGGCCGCGGAACGACCGGCGGACCACCCGGATGAACGCCCATGTCCATTCCCAGAGGAAGGCGCCGATGATCTGGAGCAGGTAGTACAACAGCAGCGGAACCACCACCACGGCGATGATCCGACTGATCCATTTGTCACGCTCACTCCGTGGCGTGCGCGGCTTCGGCGGACGGTACTTGCGCGGCAGCCGATGGCGGATCAGGTTGCTGAGCCCGACCCTGACCACCCCGTGAAGCCGCTCGAACGGCTCCACCCAGTCCATGGCCAGTTCCCTGGGGGCGGCATTGGTGTACTCCGCCCGGCCGCTCCGCGGGTGCCGCGGACTCTCCTGTCGGCCGGTCATCGTATGTCCCAGATCTGTTCGCGCTGCACCTCCAGGCCGTACCCGTATGAGCCGAGTGCGTCCGGACGCACTGTGAATCCGGAATCCCCCATGATCCTTCGCCTTTCCCCACACTTACAAAAAAAGTATGATTTTAGCGGCATTCAAGATCATTTCGTGAGCAGACCGCCTTGTTCAACGACGGTGGCAGAACCGCCTCATCCACATGCTCCGCGAGCTCGGAATCTTCTGCGACGGACACCGGCCGCACCGAGCGCGCCAACGGGCCGCGCCCCTCCGTCCGCCACCGATTGATCACGGCGATTTCGTACCTGCGTGATCGAATGTCCATAGGAGAGACCAGAGTTGACACAGTTTCAGTACTCGTCTTACATGGGTGATGTGTAGCCGCTCGGCTGCATGATCTTTGGGGGGCGGGCTTCGTCGCGCAAGCGGTGGGGGCCGGGGAAGTAACCCCAGGAGACATGCGGCGCGATGCGGCTTGTTTGGTTTTGCGGGGTTGAGCTCCTCGGGACCCGTCCTTCCCGACCGTGGGAGATCAGCAGTGTCATCGCAAGTTCAGCCGCCGCAGGACGAGTCCGCCGCTCCGGAGCCCGCCCCGGAATCCAAGGCAAGTCCCGACTACCGCAGGCTCGACCTGGTCGCACTCCTGTCGATCCTGGCCGTGTGCACCGCGATCTGCCTGCTGGCCGGCCCCGGGGCGCTTCAGACGGTCATCGGCGCTGCCGGCATCCTGTTCGCCGCCTGGCGAACGCCGCGCCGGGTCGGGCAAGAACATGGCCGCCGGCGCCGCTGACCGTGGCCTTTTCACCGTGTAGCGGGCCAGGCGCCAGCGACCGGTCTCGGCCAGTGGTGCATCACGGTGCGACATGAAGGCCTTCTGGCTCGGTGCGGATGTCGTGATCCACACCGAGCCAGAAGGCCCTCACTCATTTCGAGATCGCCAGTGCGAGTCCTGTCGTCAACCTCCGTGGTCAGTGCACCTAGACGACCGGGTTCGGCGGGACCACCACCGGGGTTCCCGTCACGATGGTGGTGGTGTCAGGCCCGGTTGGTCCGGTGGCCCCCGTTGCTCCGGTTGGCCCGGTTGACCCGGTCGCACCGGTCGGCCCGGTAGATCCGGTTGACCCGGTAGATCCGGTCGGCCCGGTGGACCCGGTGGGTCCGGTTGGCCCGGTGGACCCGGTGGGTCCGGTTGGACCGGTCGCGCCTGTGGGTCCGGTCGGACCAGTCGCGCCGGTCACACCAGCGGCTCCGGTCGGGCCGGTCACACCGGCCGCGCCAGTGGGGCCAGTCGGGCCGGTCACACCGGCCGCGCCAGTAGGTCCGGTCGGACCGGTCACACCGGCCGCGCCAGTGGGTCCGGTCGGACCGGTCACACCGGCCGCGCCAGTGGGTCCGGTCGGGCCGGTCGGGCCGATCTGCGGACAGTGCCGCTCATGGCAGCCATGACCGGACGGTGAGTCCAGAAGTTGCACGGCGCCGGCTTCCGGGCTGATGGCGCCGGTGAGCAGCACGGCGATCAATGCCGCCGCACTACCGGCTGCCCGATGCACGCTGCGCCGGGGCAGAGGCCCCAACGGGTGAAGTCTCATGGTGTTCGTCTCCCAGGTTGTGGACAGGTGGACGGATGCGGTCAGGCCATACACGCGGATGAGCGCGGTAGCTGACGGTGCGTCCGGATGATCGGTACGCGGTTCACGGCGCGCAGACCGCGTAAGGGGTGACGTTGGTGTAGTTGGTGCTCTGGTTGTCGGCGAGGACCTGCCAGGTGTTGCCGACGGGTCGGTTGGTCACCTCGGTGGGTGGGACGGCGCCGCCGCTCTGCTGGTATCCGCCGCCGGTGATCACGCTGCCGGTGGGGCAGGTGGCGGTGGCCACCACCGGGACCCTGGCCGTGGCCACCCCGAAGGGGTTGGTGCCGACGGTGACGGTGGTGGTGACGGTGTTGGTGGCGGTGTTGATCACCGACACGTTGTTGGAGTTCTCGTTGGCGACGTAGGCGCGGGTGCCGCCCGGGCTGAACGCCACCGCGATGGGGCCGAGGCCGGCAGGGATGTTGGTGGTGACGGTGTTGGTGGCGGTGTTGATCACCGACACGTTGTTCGAGGTGAAGTTGGCGGTGTAGGCAGTGGTGCCGTCGGGGCTCATCGCCACCGCTTCGGGGTTGGTGCCGACGGGGATGTTGGTGGTGACGGTGTTGGTGGCGGTGTTGATCACCGACACGTCGTTCGAGAGGTCGTTGCTGACGTAGGCGGTGGTGCCGTCGGGGGTGAACACCACCCCGTCGGGTTGGGTGCCGGCGGGGATGGTGGCGGTGACGGTGTTGGTGGCGGTATTGATCACCGACACCGTGTTCGCGCCCTGGGCGGTGACGTAGGCGGTGGTGCCGTCCGGGCTGACCGCCACCGCGCTGGGGCCGAGGCCGACGGGAATGGTGGTGGTGACGGTGTTGGTGGCCGTGTCGATCACCGACACGGTGCTCGAGCCCACATTGGTGACGTAGGCGGTGGTACCGTCCGGGGTGAACGCCACCCGTAGGGGTTCGGTGCCGACCGGGATGGTGGCGGTGACGGTGTTGGTGGTCGTGTCGATCACCGACACGTTGTTCGCGAAGGCGTTGGCGACGTAGGCGGTGGTGCCGTTCGGGGTGAACGCCACTCCCGCGGGGTGGTTGCCGACGGGGATGGTGGTGGTGACGGTGTTGGTGGACAGGTTGATCACCGACACGCTGCTCGCGCCGACGTTGGTGACGTACGCGAAGGTCCCCGACGTCGCGGCCTGGGCCGGGACGGCAGCCGTCACCGGCACGGCCACAGCCCCCAGGACGACCAGCCCCGCCACCAGGGCGCGCACCCAGGTCTCCCACCGCGGGGCCCTGCTCATGTCCGTATCGTGCCGGGCCGAGCCCCGCAGCCGCCGTTTCCCAGATCCCATCATCACCGTACCTCTCGCTCGAAGAACCGGAAGGGTGGCGACGCGGGCCCCGGAGCCGGAACGGCCCGTGCGATGACGGCAGCCGCGACCGACAGCGCCGGTCCCACCACAGCCACCACCTGGGCCCACGACCACGGGCCGCGACCGGGCCCCGAGCTTTCGCGTCTCATCACCGACGCGCCTCCACATCACCGGCGGGGCCGACTGCACCACCGTGCTGACAAGACCTCAGCGGGCCAAAGTTCACTGTGCGTCAGCGTAAGCGCCCTAGCATGAAATATGGTGATTCGACACCATTCCATCCGCGTGCTCCGACCCGCGGATGAGTACGTGCGGCCCGCAGGACTCCGGCATCGCCTCACGGCTGCCGGCCCCGGGCGATGTGCTCGATCTGCCGTCGGGCGTGACCCCGGATCCTGTGCTCGTACGAACGACCTACCTGCTGGCTATGCGGATCTTCGCGCGGCCTGTACCGGTCCCGTCAGGCTCGGAAAGTCATCGCGGCAGGTGGTGGCGGTAGGTCAATCTCGACCGGGGCCATGCCCGCGTGATCAGAACGCGACATCAGCTGGGAAGGGGGCTGAGCCCCGCCGGCCGTGCGGGCGAGACGTCCGTGGCCGGTCGTGGACGCCCTTCCACGCCCCGGGTTCGGCGGGAAGGGCCATCCACGGTGCTCCGGCCCGGCGGTTCCATGTGATCGCGTCGGTCGTCTGCCGGTGATACGCCGCCGCCCGTCTCGCCTCGGCGTCCGGTCCGGCGGGAGCGGCTCGATCCGCGCCGACCGCGTGTCAGTCAACGGCACAGGTCAACCGGCGATCGGATGGTACGAGAGAATCGGCCTAGCCTTCGGCGATGTACTCCTCGTACTGGGCGGCATCGAGCAGTCCCTTCAGCTCGTCGGCCTTGGTCAAGGTGATCTCGACAAACCAGCCGTCGCCGTACGGGTCCTCGTTGACCTGCTCGGGCTCCTCGTTCAGGTCCTCGTTCACCGCGGTGATCGTCCCGGTGAGCGGCGAGTAGATCTCGCTCACCGACTTGACCGACTCCACCGTGCCGATCGACTCGCTCGCCTTGAACTTGGCTCCGGCCTTGGGGAGTTCGACGAAGACGATGTCGCCGAGCTGCTTCTGCGCATAGTCGGTGATGCCCACACGGGCCTTGTCCTTGCCTGTGACCCTCACCCACTCGTGGTCCTTGGTGTACTTGAGGTCTGCCGGAAAGTTGCCCATGGGAGTCTCCGTGGGTTCGTCGTCGATGTGCTGACGGTCCGCCAGCTGCCGAAGGCGAGCCTGCTACAGATCCCCGGTCCCGGCTGGGACGTTCACCTGAACGAGTGAGTCTCCCGCCGGATCCGACGCGCCCCCGCCGCCACCACTGGAAACTCCCAGGTCAGTGGTCTGAACGACGTTCTGACATCCCTTAGCCAGAGATCGGCGCCTCCACCGCGAAGAGCCACATCACCGGCGTCTTCGGCAAGCTGGACGTCCGCGACCGCACCAAGGCGGTGATCGCCGCCTATGAGTCGGGACTGGTCCGGGCCGGCGTTTCCTCACGGCCGGGGCCCGATGGCACGAGGCCCTCGACGACCAGCCGCGCCAGCTGCTCGGCCATCCGGATCCTGCCCTCGTCCGTGTCCGGCACCGCCGGTCCGAGCCGGTTGTGCATGTTCTGATGCGTCAGCGCCAATGCCGGACCGTTGAGGGCCACGAAGACCAGGAGCAGCGGCACCTGCGGCATCCGGCCGCTGTCCATCAACCGCTGGATGACCGGGGTCAGTTCGTCCCAGAATCGACGCGTGTACCTTTCGGCCAGGTAGTCGAGCCTGGTGGAGTCGCGGACCGACTCCTCGGCGATGATGCGGTTCGCTTCGGGGGTGCCGGCCGCAAGGGTGAACCACCGGGTGACCACG
The DNA here is from genome assembly GCF_051374625.1 of Kitasatospora sp. HPM-01-4. Taxonomy (NCBI): domain Bacteria; kingdom Bacillati; phylum Actinomycetota; class Actinomycetes; order Kitasatosporales; family Streptomycetaceae; genus Kitasatospora; species Kitasatospora sp. HPM-01-4. Next base: position 2,349,711 of record NZ_JBPQGP010000005.1, read on the forward strand.
GCTCGCAGCACGTCGACGTCGTCCGCGTGCTCGAACGAGGCCATCAGGTCCGCCACGTGGTCCGCCATGCCGAAGTCGACCACCGCACGCCAGAACTGCTCCTTGGAGCCGTAGCGGTCGTTGACGTAGTTGTGGCTGACACCGAGCCGCTTCGCCAACTCCCGGACGGTGGTTCCCTGGTAGCCGAGTTCGGCGAAGGCGGCGAGGCCCCGGCGCAGGATGTCCGCGTCATCGCGGGCCACCGGCTTCCCCCTCTCGTCCCACCCTGGGTTCTGGTGCGCCCGGCGCGGCGCGGCCGCCAGTGTACCCGGTGGACGCCGACCACCCCTCTGCCATGTCTGACCCGTCACATAACGCTCCTACCTTGCTTGACAGTTGTCAGACCGCCAGTAATCTGACAACTGTCAAGCAGCGCTGGACCCATGCCGCAGCGGCGCCGTCGCGGCGGCCGGCAAGGAGCAGAAGTGGACAGCAGCCAGCTCTTCGACGGTGTCGCGCACCCCCGGCAGGACACCCCTCCCACCCCCAGTCGCTCGGGCTCACCCCTGCGCGACTACGTCTTACGCGGTCTTCCCGCCGATCTTCGGGACCTCTCCGCAGGACGCCTGATGCACCATCACCTCGCCCAGAAGCAGCAGCGGATACTTCAGGAAGCCGCTCCGCTCTGCCTCTCGGAGGACGACGAGCGGATCGCACGCCTCACCCAGCTCGATCTGCTCTTCCTGCTCGGCGGTTACACACCGGCGGGGCCGCAGGCCGCACCCCGTGCGCTGACCGACCTGATATCCGCGCAGTGCGGCAAGTTCCACACCCTTGATCCCTATCTCAGCTACGAACTCCTGATCGACGTCAACTGCGAGGAATACCGCCGCAGCGGTGACATCCGGGTGTTCTCCGCCGGCCAGGACGCGGCCCTGGAGCGGGACTTCTATCTGGGCCACCACCTTTCCGAACCGTGGGCCAAGTCGGCCGCGTACGGTCTGCGCTCGCTGATCCTGGCGACGGCGACCGCCCGGCCGGCCGAAGTCCTGGAGGGTGTAGCCCAGTGCCTGGTGGAGTTCACGCGGTACATGGCGACATACCGCAAGCTGTCGCAGCAGGCGTTCAACCGGTTCCGCCTCTACCACATGGGCCATCCCGGGGGCCCGCGCGGCGCAAGCGGTGCCTTCATGCCCAGCGTTCACCTTCTCGAACTGGCCCTGCTGCCGCCGTCGAAGGGGTACGGCATCTTCCTGGACCAGTCGATGGCCTACTTCCCCTCGTGGTCCCGGCCCGTCATCGCGCAGTGGCGCAGCGACTCCAGTCGCGGGGCGAACGTTTCCCAGCGGCTTCGGGACGGCCTTCTTGTACTCGACCGCGCCGAGCGCGCCCAACTGGTCAGGGTCATCGACAAGTTCGTGGACTTCCGGATGGCGCACCTGGGCGTCACCCGGCATGCACTCCCGGAGGAGTTCCAGGACCGGGCCGGGCTGACGCGCCGTGGCATCCGGGAGCAGGGCGGCGAACACGACATCCTGAACGACCGGAACTCCGGCACGTCAGGGTTCAGCGTCCGGTATGTGCTCACCAACGCGGTGTACCGACTCCTCACGCTCCGGGGCGATCTCGCCCAGCCCGACTCCCTTCCGGCCAACCAGTAGGCAGGCACCCGATGTCAGCATTCCGTGTCGCGGTCGTCGACGCGTTCGGCACGTCCTTCGGGTTCACCGGCGCGTTCGACGCGGTGGGCGGCGAGGTGATCCAGGTGCGGAGCACGCCCGAGCCGCCGGTCGGGGTCGACCCGGTGGACGAGCGAGCGTTCAGTCATGTCCTGGTTTTTGACGGCGAGTTGGACGATCTGACCGCGAAGCTCGCCGCGCTGGAGCCGGTCGCGGTCCTGGCCGGCCGCGAGACCGGGGTGGAGCTCGCCGACGCCCTCTCCGAACGACTCGGCCTGCCCTCCAACGGCACGGCCCTGAGCGCCGCGCGGCGCGACAAGTACGTGCAGATCGAGACGGTCAAGGCTCATGGCGTCCCCGGCATGCGGCAACTGCGCACCGGCGATGAGGACGAACTGCTGGCCTGGCACAAGGATTTGGGCGGCACCGTGGTCGTCAAACCGCTCCGCGGCTACTGGGGCGACGGCGTGTCGTTCTGCGACGCACCGCAGGAGTCGGCCGCCGCGCTGCGCGGGCTCCGCGACCGCCGCATGGTGCTGGGCGAGCCGGTCACCGAGGTCGTCGCCCAGGAGTACCTGGTGGGTGCCGAGTACATTGTGAACACGGTCAGTTGCGCGGGTGTGCACCAGCTGACCGATGCCTGGCGCACCGAGCGGATCCAGGCCAACGGGGTACTGGACCTGGTGACCGCGCAGGTGCTGCTGCGCTCCGACGAACAGCCGGTCAGCGAGCTCCTCGAGTACGGCTGCCAGGTGCTGGACGCTCTCGGCATCCGGTACGGCGCGGCGCACCTGGAGATCAAGCTGACTCCGGACGGCCCGCGGCTGGTCGAGGCGGGCGCCCGCCTCTCGGGGCTGCCCCACTACACGACCGAGGTCCTGGGCGAGGGGCAGCTGGAGTGGACGGTCGACGCCTACGTCCGGCCCGAGCGGTTCCACGCCCGGGTGGGCCGGCCCTACCGGCGGCGACACGCGTTCGCCTGGGCGGCGCTGGTCGCTCCGGCTTCCGGGCGGCTGCGCGGCTATCGCGCGCTCGACCGGCTCAAGGAGCTGGCGAGCTTCCGTGATCTCACCGTGCTCGTGGAACCAGGCGACGAGATCACCGCCACCACCTACGACCGCGGCTACCCGGCCACCCTGACGCTCGGCCACCCGGTGGATGCCGTCCTGCAACGCGACCTCAACACCGTGCGCTACCTGGACGGCCCCGGCATGTACGAGATCACCCCGGCAGCCGACTGAACCCCCGCGCCCCCAGAGCACCGGCCAGGCCGGCCCGACCCGGGACGGCGCCAGGCCAGGCAGCCGCGGAGGTGTCCGGCCCGGGCGGGGCCCGGGCCGGACGGGGTGGTCAGGCCCGGTCGCCACCGGACACGGCCGCCAGCGTGGCCTGGACGGTCTCAAGGACCGCCGCCTGTGAGCTCCTCACGAAGAAGTGGTCACCGGGAAGGACGTGCATCTCGAATCCCGCCGTCGTCTGCTCGCGCCAGGGCTCCATGCGCGCGGGCGGCACCTCGGCGTCCTCGGCCCCGGCGAAGGCCACGACGGGGCACCCGAGCGGCGGCTCCGGCCGATGGCGGTAGGTCTCGCACACCGAGAAGTCCGCGCGGATGGCCGGCAGGAGGACTTCCAGCAACTCGGGTTCGGCGTAGACCTCCTCAGGGAGGCCGCCCAGCATGCGGAGTTTCTCGACCACCACGTCGTCGGACCGGTCATGGACTCCGGGCTGCTCGCGGGGCAGCTGCGGTGCGGGGCCTCCGGAGACGAACAGGGCGCGCGGTTCCGGGAGGCCTCGGCGGCGCAGTGTCCGCGCCAGTTCGTACGCCAGCAGGGAGCCCATGCTGTGGCCGAACAGGGCGTAGGGGACGTCGAGTTCGTCCGTGATCGCGGATGCGAGGCCGTCGACGAGCGGCTCGCTGTGGGCGAAGGCCTGGTCACGCCAGCGCGACTGGCGGCCGGGCAGCTCGACGGGGCAGACCTCGATCGTGTCGTCGAGGGCCGCGGCCCACGAGGCGTAGGCCGAGGAGCCGCCGCCGGCGTGGGGCAGGCACAGGAGCCTGACGGTGGGTGCGGCCGGGCGCCGCGCGCCCACGATCCAGCCGTGGGCGCGCTTCGCTGCGATGACTGCGGTGCGGTTCACGATGTGTGTTCTCCAGGATGGTCTCAGTCGTCGGCGAGGAGCGACTGGGCTTCCTCGTCGGACATGCCCTCGATCTCGGCGAACAGCAGGTCCTCGATGAGGAGGGCGGTGTCCGCCAGCGTCTCGCTGTCGAAGAGGACGCGGATCGGGATGTCCAGGTCAAGTGCCTTGCGCAGGTGGACCACCGCGCGCATCGCCATGAGCGAGTCGCCGCCGAGGAGGAAGAAGTTGTCGTGGACGCCGATGAGTTCGACGTTCAGCATGGCCGACCAGACCTCCGCGATGGCCTCCTCTATGGGCGTGCCCGGGGCCTCGTACGGGGGCGCGGTCTCCTCGGCCGCGTTCTCCGGGACCACGAGCGCGCGCCGGTCGACCTTGCCGTTCGCCGTGAGCGGCAGGGCGTCGATCTCCAGGAGGACCGTCGGCACCATGTACGCCGGCAGCTTCTCCCCGAGGAACTCCCGGACGTCCTGCGGCATCACGCCACCGGTCTGCGGGACGACGAACGCCACCAGGCGCTTGGTACCGCGCGGGTCCCCGTCCACCACGGCCACGGCGGCACGGATGTCCGGGTGCTGCATGAGCGCGGCCTCGATCTCGCCCAGCTCGATGCGGTAGCCCTGCACCTTGACCTGGAAGTCCTCACGGCCGAGGAACTCGATCTCCCCGCCCGGCAGGAACCGGCCGAGGTCGCCGGTCCGGTAGAGCCGGTCGCCGGTCACCGGGTGGGTGATGAAGCTGCCCTTGGTCTTCGTCTCGTCCCGCAGGTAGCCGTCCGCGAGGCCGACGCCGCCGATGTAGAGCTGGCCCGGGACGCCGATCGGGCGCGGGCGCAGCGCCTCGTCGAGCACATGGAAGGTCTGGTTACGCATCGGGTGGCCGTACGGGATGCTCGCCCAGTGCTCCGGCACCTCGCCGATCGGGTACAGGATGGACCAGATCGACGCCTCCGTCGCGCCGCCGAGGCTGACGACCTCCGGCGCCGCGAACAGTTGCCGGATGCGGTCGGGGAGCGTCACCGGCAGCCAGTCGCCGCTGAGCATCACGAGCTTGAGCCCGCCCTCGGCCTCGAGCCCGGTCAGCCCCTTCACGCTCATGTGCTCGACCAGCAGCTCCATCAGCGCGGGCACGGAGTTCCAGACGGTGACCCCGGCCTCGTCCATGAGCGCCAGCCAGGCCGCCGGGTCCCGGTGGGCCCGGGCGTCCGGCACGACCACCGCGCCGCCGACCGCGAGCGGGCCGAAGACGTCGTAGACCGACAGGTCGAAGCTGAGCGAGGACAGCGCCAGGACCCGGTCGTCCTCCCCCACGCCGAACCGCTCGTTGATGTCGACGACCGTGTTGAGGGCGCCCCGGTGGTTGATCATCACGCCCTTGGGCAGCCCGGTGGAGCCGGACGTGAAGATGACGTACGCGAGGTCCTCGGGCTTCGTACGGATCGCGACCGGCAGGGCGGCCTCGGCGTCCGACGCGGGGTCGAGCCGGTCCACGTGCAGCACGGTGTCCACGCCCGCGAAACGGCCGGCCTCGGCCTCCGCCACGCGCGACTGCGTCAGGACCGCGCGGACGTGTCCGTGCTCCAGCAGGAACCGGATCCGCTCGGCGGGCAGTTCGGGATCGATGGGCAGGTAGGCGGCGCCGGCGGCGAGGATGCCGAGCACGGCCGCGCACTGCTCCCAGCCCTTCTCCATGACCACCGCGACGAGGTCGTTCGGGACGACCCCGACGCCGTCGAGGCGCGCGGCGATGTGGCGGGCGCGCGCGGCCAGTTCGCCGTAGCTCAGGGTACGGCTCGGCGTGATGACGGCGGGCCGCTCGGGTGCGCGCGCCGCCGTGGCGAAGAACGGCTCGTGGAGGAGGCCCGAGGGCAGCGGCCCGTCGGTCCGGTTGTACTCCTCCCACGCCGCCAGGTCCGCGCGGGGGACCAGCGAGGGCACCGGACGGCCCCAGTTGCCGTCGTCGAGCGCGAGCCATTCCAGGAGCTCCAGCGTGGCGGCGTGCATCGCCGCGACCATGCCCTGGGGGAAGAGCCCCTCGACCGCGTCGATGTCCAGGACGAGGGCGCCGGCGGCCTCGTACACCTGCGCGTCGATCCAGACCTGGGGCGTCTGCGAGATGCTGTAGACCACCTCGCCGAGCTGGTCGTCGTCGCCGTGGTTGACGAACAGACTGGTGAAGACGACCGGCATCGCCGCCGCCGCGTCACCGCGGGCCTTCTTCATCTCCCGCATCACGCGCAGGCCGCTGAACAGCCGGTGGTCGAGGTCGGCCACCAGCCGGTCGCGCACCGCCACCGCCCGCGTCTCGAACGGCGCCTCGCTGACGGCGTCGATCTCCAGCAGCGTCACCGAGGTGAAGTCGCCGATGATCTCCTCGACCTGCGGGTGCAGCGGAAGCCGGTTCGCCATGGGGAGGTTGAGGGTGAAGCGACGGTTCTTCGACCACGTCGCGAGCACCTCGCTGTACGCCGTCAGCAGCAGCGCCGTGGGCGTGATGCCGCGCCGCGAGGCCGACGCCTTGACGCGGGCCCAGGACTCCTGCGGCAGTTCCCCGCCGGTGCGGTGGAAGCGCGGGGTGTCGATGGTGCGCGGGTCGCGGGCCAGCGGCAGCTCGGGAGCGACGGCCAGCTCCGGGATGCGCCCCAGCCAGTACTCCTCGGCACTCCGGAAGCGCTCGCCCGACTCCAGGCTCCGCTCCGCCAACACGTAGTCCCGGAAGGTGAGTTCGAGCTCGGGAAGCTCGGCGTCGGGGTCGGCGTAGAGCTCGACGAGCTCCCGCATCACGAGGCCGTACGCCCAGGCGTCGGTGATCAGGCCGTCGACGCTGTAGTGCACCCGGCCCAGGCCGCCGTCCATGACGGTGGCGCGCAGGTCGAACAGCGGCCAGCGGTCGGGAGTGAAGACCTGGTGCGACAGCTCCTGGCGGGTCCGCTCCAGCACCTCCTGCGCCGCCTCCTCGGTCAGGCCGCGCACGTCCTCGGTCGCGATGACGTAGTCCGGGACGTCGTTGAGGATCTGCTGCTCGCCGTGCGGGAGCACGACGACACGGAGCATGCCGTGGCGTTGGATCAGGCGGCGGAACGCGCGCTCCATCCGGGGCACGTCCAGGTCCGGGACGTCGAACTCCTCGTAGCCGTGCATGCCCACGTTGCCGAGCTCGAAGACGCCGGTCCGGCCGACGAAGTACGCCTGCTGCACGTCGGTGAGCGGGAAGGGCTCCGCCGCGGCGGCGGGGTCGGGCACGACGGCGGGCCAGAGCTCGACGGCGGCACCGGTCCGGGTGCGGGCGGTGCGCAGGGCACCGGCGAGGCCCCGGATCGTCGGGTCCGCGAAGAACGTGCTCAGCGGCAGCTCGACGCCGCACACCTCGCGCATCTGGGTCACGAACTGGGCCGCGAGCAGGGAGTGGCCGCCGAGCTCGAAGAATCCGGTGGTGGGCGCGATGTGCCGGGCGCCGAGCAGGTCCTCGAAGACCGCCGCGACCTCGCGTTCGGCCTCGTCCTCGTACGCCGGCTCACCGTCGGCGACGTCCTCGCCGGAAGAGAGGGCGGAATCCGCGGGCTCGTCCTCCGACGTCACGACGGTGTGGCAGCCCGAGGCCGCGCCGACGACGCGTGCCACCCGGCGTTCGACGGCCGCGAGGTCGCCGACCGGCCAGGTGTAGCTCGTCCACGGCATCTCGGACTCCCGGCCGGCCAGCGCGAGGAAGGCCTCGACCACGCCCGCGAGCGGCGGCTCGCCGGTGTCGGTCCCCGTGCGGCCCACGAGGTGGACCTCGGTTGCCCGGTACCCGGACGCCACGGCGGAGGCGACGCTCGTGAGCAGCGCGAGGGCTTCGTCCTCGGCGGCGTCCGCGGCGAGCACCACCACGGCGGTGGTCGGCCCGGCGAGGTCCGCGGAGGCGGTCGGACCGGGCAGCACACAGGCGCCGGCCCGGGTCAGCGCGCGGCCGAACGCGGCCGTCCACGGCTCGTCGCCCCAGAGCGCGTAGTGGGCGTCGCGGTGCCGCTCGTGCGCCTCGCGAGGCGCCGTGGGCAGGGGCTCCAGCACCGGCACGAACCGGTGCCCGCCGCGCAGCGCGACCACGGGCGCGTGGGCCGGGCGACACACCTCACGGAGCAGCGCGGCGGCGAGGCGGCGCACCCCGGCCGCGGTGCCCGGCACGGTGACGTCGACGAGGGCCCGCCGACGGCTGCCCTGCGCCCAGGCGGCCAGGGCTCCCCGGAGCGGCACGAGGGGTTCCTCGCCGGTGACGTCGAGCGCGCCGGACGTCACCACGACGATCCGCGCATCCGCGCCCCCGCGTTCCGTCAGAGCGTGCTCCCAGGCGCTCAGCTCGGCCGGGGCGAGCGTGGCGGCGTCCAGCATGCCGACCAGCACGCCCTCGACCCGCACGCCCGCGTCGACCTTGGAGGCCGGCACGTTCGCACCGGCCGCGGCCGACGGGACGGTGACCACCCTCCCGTCCCGGGCGCGCAGCAGTTCCACCACCGCGTCCACGGTGTCCGTCCGGTCCGCGGCCACGAGCCACACGCCCTGGGCCTCCTCGCCACGCGGGGCGCCTTCCGGGCCCAGTCGGCGGAAGCCGCGCGCCAGGAGCGCGCCGGGGGCCACCGGTGCCGTCGCCGTGCCGCTCGGGGCGTCGACCCAGCAGTGCTCGTGCTCGAAGGGGTAGGTGGGGAGCACGGTCCGGTGCGGGACCTCGGCGCCGTGCAGGGCCTCCCAGTCCACCGAGGCGCCCCGGCACCACAGTTCGCCGACGGCGGTCAGCAGCTCGGCCTCGGCGTCGCTGTCCGGTCCGTTGGACGGCAGCGACGCGACGGCATCACGGCCGCCCTCTCCCACGAGGCGCACCAGGCTCTGGCCCGGGCCGACCTCCAGCAGCAGCACGCCCGGGCGGCGCACGGTGTGCAGGCCGTCGGCGAACCGGACCGTGGCACGGATCTGCCGGGCCCAGTAGGCCGGGCTGACGGCCTCCTCGTCGGTGATCCAGGTACCGGTCACGCTGGAGACGAAGGGGATCTGCGGGGCCGACAGGCGAACTCGCGCCACCTCCGCCTCGAACGCCGCCGCGGCGGCCTCCATCATGCGGGAGTGGAAGGCGTGCGAGGTCCGCAGGCGCTTGGTCGCCACACCCTGCCCGGCCATGCGCAGCTCGAATCCGGCGACCGCGTCGAAGGGGCCGGACACCACGCAGGCTCGGGGCCCGTTCACCGCGGCGATGTCCAACCCGCCGTCGAGCAGCGGCGCGACCTCGCTCTCCGGGAGCGGCACCGCGACCATGGCACCGGCCGCGGCGTCCTGCATGAGCCGTCCGCGCGCCGCGACCAGGCGCAGCGCGTCCTCGGGCGCCATGACCCCGGCGAGGCACGCGGCCACCAGCTCACCGAGGCTGTGGCCGAGCATCGCCGCCGGGCGGACGCCCCAGGCCATCCAGAGCCGGGCCAGCGCGTACTCCAGGACGAACAGGGCGGGCTGGGCGAAGCGGGTCTGGTGGATCGTCTCGGCCTGCTCCGCCTCCCCCGTCTGGGGGTACAGCAGACGGCGGACGTCCTCGCCGAGGGCCGGCGCGAGGATCCCGGCCGCCCGGTCGACCTCCCTGCGGAACACCGGCTCGTTCGCGTAGAGGGCCTGTCCCATCCGGATCCGCTGCGCGCCCTGGCCCGAGAAGAGGAAGACGACCTCGCGGTCCTTCGCGGTCTCGGGCGCGCCGGGCCGGTCGAAGGCCGGCAGGGCCAGGGCGTCGGCGGCCTGCGCCGGGCCACCGGCCACGACGAAGCCGCGGTGCGCCAGCGTCCAGCGACCGCGCTGGAGGGTGTACGCGACGTCGGCCAGGTTCTCCTCCGGGTGGGCCCGCAGGTGTGCGGCGAGCCGCGTCCCGGTGGCCCGCAGCGCCGTCGCGGTGGCGGCGGAGAGCGGCAGCACGTGCAGCCGCCGTCCGTTGACCGCCGGCATGCGTGCGGGGGCCTCCTCCAGCACCACATGGGCGTTGGTCCCGCCGATGCCGAAGGAGCTGACGCCGGCGCGCAGCACCCCCTCGGACCACGGCGCGAGAGCCGCGTTCACATAGAACGGACCTTCCTCCAGGCCGAGTTGCGGGTTCGGCCGGGTGAAGTGCAGCGACGGCGGCAGCTCGCGTGCCTTGAGCGCGAGCACCGTCTTGATCACCCCGATGACTCCGGCGGCGGTGTCCAGGTGGCCGAGGTTGGTCTTCACCGAGCCGAGGGCGACACGCTGCGGCACATCACCGAAGACGGCCTTCAGGGCCGCCACCTCGATCGGGTCGCCGATCGGCGTACCGGTGCCGTGGGCCTCCACGAACGTCACGGTCGACGGGTCCACATCGGCGACGCCGAGGGCCTCGGCGATGACATCGGCCTGTCCCTCGACGCTCGGCGCGGTGAAGCCCGCCTTCCGGGCACCGTCGTTGTTGATCGCGGAGCCGCGGATCACCGCGTGGATCACGTCGCCGTCCGCGACGGCGTCCTCCAGGCGCTTGAGCACCACGATGCCGCTGCCGCTGGCCGGGACGGTGCCCGACGCCTCGGCGTCGAACGCCCGGCAGTGGCCGTCCTTGGAGAGGACGCCGCCTTCCTCGTACTGGTAGCCCCGGCGCTGGGCGGCGGTGACGGTCGCGCCGCCCGCGAGGGCGACGTCGCACTCACCGTTGACCAGGGCCTGGCACGCGGTGTGCACGGCCACCAGGGAGGTGGAGCAGCCGGTCTGCACGCTGACGCTCGGGCCGCGCAGGTCCAGCTTGTAGGAGACGCGGGTCGGCGCGAAGTCCTTGTCGTTGCCGAGCGAGGTCTGGAACTCGCCGATCCGCGCGACCAGGTCCTGACGGGGAAGCAGGTTGTGCAGCAGATACGAGCTCTCGCCCACGCCCGCGAACACGCCGGTCACCGTGTCGGTCGCCTCCGAGGGGCGGCCCGCGTGTTCGAGCGCCTCCCACGCGCACTCCAGGAAGAGACGGTGCTGGGGGTCGAGCAGCTGCGCCTCGCGCGGGGAGAAGCCGAAGAACCGCGCGTCGAAGCCCTCCACGTCCTCAAGGGCGCCACGCGCCCGGACGTAGCCGGGGCGGGCGATCTCCTCCGGTGTGGCGCCGGCGGCGAGCAGTTCCTCGTCGGTGAAGGTCGCGATGGACTCCACACCGTCCCGGAGGTTCTGCCAGAAGCCCTCCAGGGTCCGGGCCCCGGGGACGCGGACGGCCATGCCGACGATGGCGACGGCGTTGGCGGGCAGGTCGTTCTCTTCGGTCATCGTCTCGTCAGTCATCGTTCTTGGTCTCCAACGTCTCCAACGTCCTGGGGCCGTTTGCCCGCCTTCTCGGCGTTCGCGCCCCCTGCAGGGTCTTTCGTGCCTCGGCCCGGCTGCGGCCCCGGGTCCCGGCGGTCGACGTGTCGCCCGCGGCGAGGTAGCGCGCGAGCGAGCGCACGGTCGGGTAGCGGAAGAGGTCCACCACCGGGACCTTCCGGCCGAGTACTTCGGAGAGCCGGGCCTGCATCCGCACCATCAGGAGCGAGTGGCCGCCGGCCTCGAAGAAGTTCTCCTCGGCGCCGATGTCCTCGACCCCGAGGATCCGGCGCCAGATCGCGGCCACCTCGACCTCGAGTTCACCGGTGGGGAGCAGCCGGGCCACGGCCTCACCGGCCGGGCGGCCGGGCGCGGGCAGGGCGCGCCGGTCCAGCTTGCCGCGCTCGCTGCGCGGCAGTTCGTCGAGGACGACGATCGCGGCCGGCACCATGTAGCCCGGCAGCCGCTCCTCGGCGTACGCCCGCAGGTCCGCCGGCGACGCCGGGCCCGCGAGTGCCACGTATCCGGCCAGCTGCGGCCTGCCGGGGGTGTCCTCGCGCAGGACCGCCACCGCCTCGCGCACGGCGGGGTGCGAGGCGAGCGCCGCCTCGATCTCGCCCAGCTCGATGCGGAAGCCGCGCAGCTTGACCTGGTCGTCGGTCCGGCCGAGGAACTGCAGCACCCCGTCGGCCGCCCGGCGGGCGCGGTCCCGCGTCGCGTACATGCGCTCGCCGGGTCCGCCCCAGGGGTCGGGCAGGAAGCTCTGCGCGGTGCGCGCCGGGTCCCCGAGGTAGCCGCGCGCCACGCCGCCGCCCGCGAGGTACAACTCGCCCTCGACGCCCGGCGGTACCGGGTTGAGCACGTCGTCGAGCACATAGGCGCGCACCCCCGGCAGCGGCCGGCCGATCGGGACGGTGGCCCCGGCGGCCGGGCCGGGCGGGGAAACCGCCGGCGGTGTGTGGACGGTCGCCGTGATGGTGGTCTCCGTCGGGCCGTAGGCGTTGAGCCACCGGACCCGGGCCGGCGCGGCGGCCTGCCAGTCGGCGAGCTTCGCGCCGTCCACCCGCTCGCTGCCGACCACGACGAGGCGCAGCGCGGGGCAGGCGGTCACCGGGTGCCGGTCGAGCACCGAGACCCACTCGTGCCAGTAGGACGCCGGCAGGTTGAGCACCGACAGGCGCTCCGCCCGGACGAGCTCCATCAGCTCGTCGATCCCGGGCACCGGCCCCGGCGGGAGGAGGACGACGCCGGCGCCCCGCACCAGACTCGCGAAGAGCTCCTCGGCGGCCACGTCGAAGGTGAGGGCGGCGAACTGCAGGACGCGGTCGTCGGGGCCGATCCCGTAGTGCTCCCCCACGGCCGTGAGCGTGTGCACCAGGTTGGCGTGGCTGACGCCGACTCCCTTGGGCCGTCCGGTCGTTCCGGAGGTGTAGAGGACGTAGGCCAGCGCCGCCGGGTGGACCGGCCCGGCCTCCGCCGCGGGACTCTCCAGGGCGTCCTCGACGGCGGCCCACGGCACTCCCCCGCCCACCGGCGGGCCGTCCGCCCGCGACCCGAGGACGAGGACGGCACCCGAGTCGCCCACCACGTACTCGAACCGCTCGCGCGGCGCACCGACGTCCGTCGGGACGTACGCGGCGCCCGCCTTCAGCACGCCGAGCAGGGCGACGGGCCACTCCGGGACGCGGGGCATCCGTACGACGACGGTGTCCCCGGCGCGCACCCCGCGGGCGCGGAGGTGGGCGCAGACGGCGTCGGAGCGCGCCTCCAGCTCGGCGTAGGTGAGCGTCCGGCCGCCTTGGACGATCGCCGGGCGGTTCGGGTGGCGCCGGGCCGCGTCGGCCACGAGTCCGTGCAGGGTGGCCGCCGGCGCGGCCGGGGCCGCCGGGCCGCCGGCGGCGATACCGGCCTCCTCCGGGCTCGTCATGGTCAGGCCCGACACCCGGGCTCCGGGGTCGGCGAGCGCCGACTCCAGCAGCCTCAGGTAGTGGCGCGTCATCCGCTCGGCCGTCGCACGGTCGAAGAGGTCGGTGTCGTACTCGACGGAGCCGCGCAGTTCGTCCGAGTCGAAGGACGCCTCTTCCCACGCGACCGTCAGGTCGAACTTGGCGATCCGGCTCACCGACTCCCGCGCCGCCACCGACAGCCCCGGCAGGACCGTGGTGCCCCCGGGGATGTTCTGCATCGCGAGCATCGCCTGGAAGAGCGGCGTGCGGCTGGGGTCGCGCGGCGGCTTGAGCTCCGCGACGACCTGCTCGAACGGCACGTCCTGGTGGTCGTAGGCACCGAGCGTGGTCTCCCGCACCCTGGCCAGGAGCTCGGCGAACGTCGGGTCGTCCTCCCACCGGGTGCGCAGCACCAGCGTGTTGACGAAGAAGCCGACGAGTCCCTCGAACTCCGGGCGGGTGCGCCCGGAGACCGGCGAGCCGACGCTGACGTCCCTCACGCCCGCGTAGCGGCCCAGCGTGAGCTGGAACGCGGCGAGGAGCGTCATGAACCGCGTCACCCCGTGCTCGCGGCTCACCTCGCCGATCCGGCGGGTGAGTTCCGGGGCGAGCCGCACCGGGAACACCTCGCCCCGGTACCGGGGCACCGGCGGACGCGGACGGTCCGTGGGCAGTTCCAGCACGGGCGGTGCGCCGCGCAGGCGCTCCTTCCAGTACCCGAGCTGCTCGTCGCGGACGCCGCCGTCGAGGAGGCGATGCTGCCACGCGGCGTAGTCGGGGTACTGGGCCGGCAGGTCCGCGAGGTCCGGCCGCCCGCCGCGCACCGCTGCCGCGTAGAGCGCGCCCAGGTCGCGCACCAGGACGCCGACGGACCAGCCGTCGGAGATCGCGTGGTGCATCGTGAGCAGGAGTTCGTGGCGCTCCGGGGCGAGCTTCAGCAGGACGAACCGGACCAGCGGGCCGGTGGCGAGGTCGAACGGGTGCTCCGCCTCGCGCAGGGCATGGGCCTCCGTCTCCGCCGCCCGCTCGGCCTCGGACCGGTGCGCCAGGTCGACGGTCGTGAGCCGGACGGCCGGGTCGTCGTCGACCACCTGCCGGGCGGTGTCCCCGTCCCCGACCAGGCGCGTGCGCAGGGACGCGTGGCGCTGGACGAGCGCCCGCACGCTCTCGGCCAGTGCCCGCTCGTCGAGTGCGCCCTCGATGGCCAGGACCAGCGGCACGTTGTAGAGCGGGCTGCCCGGGGCCAGCCGGTCGAGGAACCAGAGCCGCTGCTGGGCGAAGGAGAGGGGGTGCGGTCCGGGGCCGGCCGGGACGACCGGGACGCCGGAGCCCGCCCGCCGCGCGGAGGCGACGCGGGCGGCCAGGGCCGCGACCGTCGGCGCCTCGAACAGGTCCCGGACGCCGAGCTGCACCCCGAGACGGGCGCCGACGCGCGCCACGACCTGCGTGGCCAGCAGCGAGTGGCCGCCGAGCGCGAGGAAGTCGTCGTGCGCGGAGATGTCGGAAACACCCAGGAGCTCCGCCCACACCTGGGCGACGAGCTCCTCGGTCGGACCGGTCGGCGGCACGTGGTTCTCGGCCTGGACGCCGTCCGCCCCGGTCGGGGCGGGGAGCGCGCGGCGGTCCACCTTGCCGTTCGGGGTGAGCGGCAGCTCAGGGAGGGCGACGTACCACGCGGGCACCATCGCCTCGGGCATCCGGGCGGCCAGGAACGCGCGCAACTCGCGTGCCTCGACGGATGGTCGGCCGGCTTCCGGCACGACGTACGCGACCAGGCGCCGGTCCCCGGCCTCGCCCTGGACGTCGACGACCGCCGCGCGCACACCGGGGCACGTCCCGAGGACGCTGGCGATCTCCTCGGGCTCGATCCGGACACCGCGGATCTTCACCTGGGTGTCGGCCCGGCCCAGGCACTCCAGCAGTCCGTCCTCGCGCCAGCGGGCCAGGTCGCCCGTCCGGTAGAGACGCTCGCCGACGCCGAACGGGCTCGGCACGAAGCGCTCGGCGGTGAGGTCGGGACGGCCGGTGTAGCCGCGGGCGAGACCGATGCCGGCCAGGTACAGCTCACCGGGGACGCCGATGCCGGTCTCCCGGCCGGACGCGTCGAGCACGTGCAGCCTGGTCTCGGCGATGGGCCGGCCGATGGGCACCCGGGCCGCGTCCGGCCGCGGGTCCACGGGGTCGAAGGTGCTGGCGAAGGTCGTGCCCTCGGTCGGGCCGTACCCGTTCACCAGGCGCAGGCCCGGTGCGGCCTGACGCACCGCCGAGACCCGCCGGGCGTCCGCCTCCTCACCGCCGAAGAAGACCGTACGGAGCGAGGAGAGGGTGGCGGGCGCGACGTCCACGCACTGGTGGAACACGGAGGTGGTGAGGAACATCGCCGTCACGCCGTGCTCCTCGATCCGGGCGCGCAGCAGTTCGGGCGAGAGCACCTCGTCCTTGCGGATGCCGACCAGGCGCGCGCCGTTGAGGAGCGCTCCCCAGATCTCCAGCGAGGCCGCGTCGAAGGACACGTTCGCCGCCTGCGCCACCACGTCCTCGGGGCCGAATCCGAGATAGGCCGCGCCGCACACCAGCCGGACGATCCCGGCGTGCGTGGTCTCGACGCCCTTGGGCCGCCCGGTGGAGCCGGAGGTGTAGAGCACGCACGCACGCTGGTCCCGGTGGATCGCGGGGAAGGGCTCCCCGACCGGCCCGGACCGCGGGGTCAGCTCCTCGATCCGGACGAGGGGCACGTCGCCGGCGAAGCCGAGCTCCCGGTCGGCGAGCACCAGGCGGGCCCGGCTGTCCGCCACCATGAACGCGAGCCGCGCCTCGGGGTGGCCGGGGTCGAGCGGCAGGTAGACCGCGCCGGCGGTGAGGACGGCGAGCATCGCGACGACCAGCGCCGCCGAACGGTCCATGGCCAGCCCGACCACGGTCTCCGGCGTGATGCCCAGCTCGACCAGTGCGTGCGCCAACTCCTCGGACCGGGCGAGGAGTTCGGCGTAGGTGTAGGTGCCGTCCGGGAACACCAGTGCGGTGCTGTCCGGGGTCCTGGCGGCCTGGGCGCGGAAGGCGTCGACGAGGTTCCCGATCCGGGCCTCGCCGCCCTCGCTCCCCCACGCCGCCACCAGGGCCAGCTCCTCGGGGGTCGTGTGCGCTAGGTCCGCCACCCTGGCGCCGGGGTCGGCGAGCGCGGACTCCAGCAGCGTCAGGTAGTGCCCCACCAGCCGCTCGACCGTCGCCCGGTCGAACAGATCGGTGCCGTACTCCACCGAACCGCACAGCTCGCCCGTCTCGCGGGCGTTCTCCTCCCACGCCACCGACAGGTCGAGAACGGCGGCGTGGCCGCGCTCCTGTGAGGCGCGCGCGAAGGCCAGCGGCACCGCCTCTCCCCTGGCCACCGCGACCTGGACCAGCGGCGCGCGGCTCGGGTCGCGCGGCGGCGCCAGGGCCGCCACGAGCTCGTCGAACGGCACGTCGCCGTGCTCGTACGCGCCCGACAGGGCTTCCTGCACACGGGTCAGGAGGCCGGCGAAGGTCGGAGCGTCCGCCCAGTCCGTGCGCAGGACCACCAGGCCGCCGTCCGGCGCCGGGGTGCCGAGGCTGACGTCCGTGGCGGCCGCGTAACGGCCCAGCAGGAGCTGGAGCGCCGCCACGAGCACCGTGAACGGGCTCACGCCGTGCTCGCGGCCCAGGTCGGCGAGGCGGCCGGCCGGGCCGGGCCCGAGCACGAAGGGGACCTCGTCCGCGGCGGCGCGGCGGACCGCGGGGCGCACGCGGTCGGTGACGAGTTCGAGCGCGGGCGGAGCCCCCGCCAGTCGGTCTGTCCAGTAGGAGAGTCGGGCGTGAGAGCCACTCAGGTCCACACCGCGGTACATGTTTCGATTCATCTCGTTCCGTTGTCCCTTGCCCCGCTCCGGGGCGGTCGGCCCCGGAGCGCGGCATCGGCCAGGGGTGGAGCGGCCCGTTGAAGGGCGGCCCGGGCGCGGCCGGGCGGGGCGGCTGCCCTCAGACGGCCGGCCGGCCGCCGTGGGAGCCGGTCATCGCCACGAGGACCTTGCGCGGTCCCTCGAAGCTGTTCCGGCCGTGGGCCATCGCCATGTTGTCGACCATGAGCAGATCGCCGGCCTGCCACGGGAAGGCGAGCGTCTCGGCCTCGTACGCGTCGCGGACCGCGGCCAGGTCGGCGTCGTCGATGCGGCTGCCGTCACCGAAGTACGCGCTGCGCGGGAGCTCGTCCTCCGCCATGAGTTCGAGCAGGGCGAGGCGGGTCGCCTCGTTCAGGCTCGACACGTGGAACAGGTGCGCCTGGTTCATCCAGACCTGCTTGCCGGTGACCGGGTGGGTGGCGACCGCCTGGCAGGTCTCGGTGGTCCGCAGCGCGTTGCCCGGCAGCCACTCGACGACGATCCCCCGCTCGCCGCAGAACTCCTCGACGGCGGCGCGGTCCATGCCCGGGAACGTCTCCTCCCAGGAAATGCCCAGTCCCGTACGGTAGTTGCGGACGTAGCGCACGCCGTGCCGCTCGAAGCGCTCGCGCACGTCGGCCGGGATCCGCTGGTGGACGGCGTGGCTGTCGGCGAGCGGGGTCTCGCCCCCGGACTGCGCCGCGAGGGCCGAGTAGAACCAGAGCCGCCGCGGCCAGGTGCTGGTGTAGCTGTTCTCGTTGTGCAGCGGGATGACCTCGCTGGCGGGGTACTCCGTCGAGGTGTAGACGTCCCCCACCTTGCTGCGGGGCGTCGAACGGTAGGTGTACTCGGCGAGCTCCTCGCCGAAGACCTTGACGAAGCCGGAGAACACCGACGCGTCCGGCACGTCGAAACCGCGCAGGAGGACGGCCCCCGCGGTCACCAGCCGCTCGTCGAGGCGGTCGGCGTTCGCCGTCGCCCACTCCACCGGGCTCATGCCCGGCGCGGTCGCCTCGTAGAGGGCCACCCGGTCCCGCTCGGGGAAGAGGCAGGATTCCTTCACATCGTCCATGTCACGAGCCATTCGTTCGGTGCTGTCTTCGGAGATGCCTGATATCGGCCGGGTGCGGCCGGGTGTGACCCGCTCGGCGCGCACTCGGATACCGGCCGGCAGCCGGGTGCGCGCCAAGGGGGTCCCAAGCGGTGGTGCTACGGCTGCGCCGGAGCGTCGAGGACCCGGGAGACCAGCTCCGCGAGCTCGGCGACGGCCGGGGGACGCATGATGCTGTGGTGGTCCGCCTCCACGGCGCCGAAGGCGAGGCCGGGGCCGACCAGCTTGCGCCAGCCCCAGGTGCGGTCCGACTCCAGCGGCACACCCGCCGGCTCGGCGCGGACCAGGAGCACCGGGTAGTCCGGCGTCGAGTCCGCCGGGGCGGTGCTCTCGGCGTGCTGCCGGATCGCGGTCATGTTGCAGGTGTAGACGTCCAGCAGCTTGCGCAGGTCGTCCCCGCCCGCGGTCGGCGGCAGGTGCCCGCGCTTGTGCATCTCCGTCAGCAGGAGGTCGAACGCCGCCTGCCCGGAGGGCAGTTGCTCGGGCAGGTCCAGCTCGTAGTGCCAGGCGAAGCGGCCGATCAGGACGGACTCCGACAGCAGGTCGTCCTGCGAACCGTCGTCCTCCTCGTCCTCGAAGCCGGGGGCGAAGGAGTCGACGATGATCAGCCTGGCCACCTCGCGGCCGGCCCGGCGCAGCGCCTGGGCCGTCTCCAGCGCCATGATCCCGCCGAAGCACCAGCCGATGATCACGGCGGGCCCGTCGGTGGCGGCGGCGATCTCCTTCGCGTAGCCCTCGGCCATCTCGGCGAAGCTCCGCTGCGGCTCCTGGCCGTGCAGGCCCAGGGACTCGACGCCGACGACCTCGCGGTCCGCCGGCAGCAGCCGGGCGAGCTCCCAGTAGCTGAGCGCGCTGCCGCCGCCGGGGTGGATGCAGAACACCGGCGAGCCGCCCTCGGCGGGGCGCAGCGGGACGAGGTTGGAGTCCCGGGTCTCGCCGCTGTGCACCAGGCGGGCCATGGCCGCCACGGTCCGGGCCTTGAAGATCGACGACATCGGGAGCTTGCAGCCGAAGGCGCTGTTGGTGCGGGACATCAGCTTGATGGCCCGCAGGGAGTGCCCGCCGAGCTCGAAGAAGTCGTCGTCCGGTCCGACGGCCGCGAGTCCCAGGACCTCGGCCCAGAGCACCAGGAGCCGCTGCTCGACGGAGTCGCGCGGCCGGGCGGCCTGGGCGCGGACGGTCTCGACGGGGGCCAGGGCCTTCCGGTCGAGCTTGCCGTTGCGCGTCAGCGGCAGCCGGTCCAGGACCTGCCACCCGGTCGGCACGAGGGCCGTGGGCAGCCGGCGGCCGAGGGCCGTCTGGAGGTCCTTGAGCGAGGGGGCGTCGCCGTCCCCGGTGAGCACGACGTAGGCGTCCAGGTGCGAGACCAGGCCGCTGTCGTCCGTCCGGGCCACCACGGCACCCGCCGCCACACCGGCCTGCTGCTGCAACAGGCCCTCGATCTCGCCGAGTTGGACCCGGTAGCCGCGCAGCTTCACCTGGTCGTCGAGGCGGCCGAGGATCTCGACCCCCGCACCGGGCACGAGCCGGCCGAGGTCGCCCGAGCGGTACTGCCGCGTCGTGCCGCGCTCCCCGAAGCCGGTGCGGCCCTCGCGCAGCTCCGCCAGGTAGCCCAGGCCCACGCCCGGTCCGCTGATCACCACCTCGCCCAGGCACCAGGGCGGCAGCGGGTTGCCCTCGTCGTCGACGACGGTGAGAAGGTTGTCCCCCATGCCGGTGCCGACCGGCACCGAGGCGCAGCGCTCGTCGGTCTCACCGTCCAGCGCGAGGACGGACGCGCCGACGGTGGTCTCGGTCGGGCCGTAGTGGTTGAACACCCTTAGCTGCGGGGCGAGTTCGCGAAGCCGCGCGTGCAGCGCCGGCGGCAGGACCTCGCCGCCGAGCACCAGGACCCGGGTCGGCAGCAGGGCGGCCGGATCGCGGGCGTCGGCGAGCAGCGCGGAGAGGTGCGAGGGCACCAGCTTCATCGCGCTCACCGGGTGCGCCCGGAACCGGTCGGCCAGCGCCTGAGGGCTCGTCGCCACGTCGGCGTCGACCAGGTGGACGCAGCCTCCGGCGGCCAGCGTCGGGAAGACCGCGGTGTAGGACAGGTCGGCGGCCAGGGTGGAGACGGCCGCGAAGTCGGCGCCCTCGGCGAGCCCCAGCTCCTTCAGCACGGCCGACGCGTAGTGGGCCAGCTGCCCGTGACCGATGACGACGCCCTTCGGCGTCCCCGAGGTGCCCGAGGTGAAGATGGCGTACGCGGCCTCCCCGGCGCCGGCGACCGCCGGTGCGGCTTCCGTCCCGCCGTCGTGATCCGGCAGCCGCAGGGCCGTGACGGGCAGTGCGAGACCGGCCGCGGCCTCCGGTACGAGCGCGTACGCGGTGCCGGCGAGGCCGAGGACGGTCTCGATGCGCTCCTTCGGCCAGGCCGGGTCGACCGGGACGAAGGCCGCGCCGGCCAGCCAGGTGCCGAGCATGGCGACCAGGGTGTCGGCCGCCGCCGGGACCACCACGCCGACGTACTCCCCCGCGCGGACCTCGTGGCCGCGCAGCAGCGCCGCGGTGGCCGAGGCCCGGCGCGCCAGCTCGCCGTAGGTGAGCACCTGGTCCCCGCTGCGGACGGCCGGGCGGTCGGGGATCCGCTCGGCGTGCTCCAGGAAGCGGTGCAGCACGGCCTCGTGGCGCTCCTCCGACTCGCCCGCCGGCTCGGCCGGCGTGAGCAGACGCAGCACCCCGGCGGTCCGCGCGGGGTCGGCGAGCGCGTCGGCCAGCTGGTGCCCGAACGCCTCGGCGAGCGCGGCCAGATCCGGCCTGGCGACCTGCCCGCCGTTGCCCGCGAAGGTCAGGAACAGGTTCTCCGGGCCCAGCACGCAGTCCAGGTGGACGACGCCGGGGCGCTCGCACGCACCGGCCGGGCCGGGCTCGGCCAGGGCGGCCCACCGGTCCTCCAGGTAGCGGAAGGAGACGGCGTCCACGGCGAGGAGGGCCTCCGGGTCGCCGTGGTTCTCCCTCGCCGCCGCGTCCCGCAGCGCCTCCTCCGCGTCCCGTACGGCCTGCGCGAACGGCGCCTGCGGGTCGAGCGCCAGGCGTACGTCCACCGGCCGCTCCAGCAGCCCGAGGGCGCCGGCCAGTCCGTCGGTGGAGCGCCCCTGGGTGACCACGAGTACCCGGTCGTCGGCGTTCCCGCTGTACCGCGCGAGCAGCGACCGCCAGGCGGCGAGCAGCACGGCCTCCTCGCCCGTCCCGAGCTCACGGGCGACGGCCCGCAACCGGGCCGGCAGCTGGCCGTCCAGCGTCGTCGCGACGGTCACGGGTCCGCCTGCCGGGTCCCGCCGGCCGGCCGGTACGAGGAACGGGAGTCCGGCGGTGGGCCGGGCCTCCGCGTCCGTGGCGGTGGCGGGCCCGGCGTTCTCCAGCTCCTCGCACAGCCAGGCCGCCACGTCGGCGTACTGGAGCGGCTCCTCCTCCGCCGTGCCGGGCTCCGCAAACTCGCCGAGCAGCAGTCCGGCGAGGATGCTCCAGGACGCCCGGTCCACGCTGAGGCGCGGCAGTCCGAGGACCAGGACCGTGCCGTCCCGGCTTCCGGTGTGCTCCACGGTCAGCTCGCCCGCCCGCAGCAGGGTGCGGCCGTCGGCGCCCTCCTCGACCGTGACGGGGCCGGCCGGGTCGACCACCTGGACGGGCAGGCGCAGGCCGGGGAGCGCCGCGTACCTGGTCCGGAGGATCTCGTGCTCCGCCCCCAGGGCTTCCATCCGGTCGGACAGCTCGCCCGGGGTGATCACCGACGGGGTGGATATCCGGTGGGTGGCGCGGCCCTGTGCCTCCTCGCGGAGGTGGACCGCTCGCTGCTGGGGCGAGAGCTGGTAGCCCTCGATCTGCTCGGGCTCGTTCACGCGCCCACCTCGCTCCGCTCGGCAGGGGCGTTGCCCCATGCGCACCTTTTGCTGACTCGCTCGCTCATCGGAGCTCCCCCGTGTGCCCGCTGCGCTCGTCGGTCATCGCCACCAGGACCCGGCGCGGGCCCTCGTACGGGTCCCGCCCGTGCGAGACCGACATGTTGTCGATGACCATGACGTCGCCGTCCTGCCAGGGCTCCCGGATCGTCTCGGCGACGAAGGCCGCCCGGACCTCCTCCAGGACGGCGTCCGCGATCGGCTCGCCATCGCCGAAGTACACCTCGCGCGGTACCTCCGCACCGCCGCCGCGGAGTTCGTCGCGCACCTCGGGGGCGAGCGCGGAGGTGTGGAACAGGTGGGCCTGGTTGAACCAGAGCTCCTTGCCGTTCGACGGGTGCTCGATCACGGCCTGGCACACCTGCGAGGTCTTCAGCCTGTCCTCGCCGTACCAGGTGTACTCGATCCCCTGGGCGCGGCAGAGCTCCTCCACCTCGGCCCGGCTGTCGGTCTCGAACGCCTGCTGCCACGTCAGGTCGAAGCCGGTGCCGTAGTGGCGGACGTAGCACACGCCGCGCTCGGCGAAGGAGTCGAGCAGCGCGCGGTCGAGCCGCTGCGCGACCAGGTGGCTGTCGGCGAGCGGCGTCACGCCGCCCTCCGGGGACGCCTGGTGGCAGTAGAACCAGAGGTGCTCCGGCCAGATCCGCGCGTAGGCCATCTCGTTGTGCTGCGGGATCGTCTGGTCGGCCGGGTACTCGGTCGAGGTGTAGACGCCCGCCGCGGAGGAGCGGCTGCGCGGGGTGGATCCGTAGGTGTAGTTGAGGAGTTGCGGTGACCAGGCCTTGACGACGTTCTGGAACTCCTCGGGCCCCGACACCTGGAAGCCCCGGAAGAGCACGGCGCCGCGGTCGCGCAGCAGGTCCTCCACGCGCGTGCGGTTGGACCGCATCCAGTGCTCCAGGTCGACCGACGGGGCCGTCGGCCGGACGATCGACAGGATCGAGTGCGGACTGTCCGTGACGGACACCAGGTCCTGCTGGGCGGTGACGGCGACCCGGCGACGCATCGCCCGGACACCCGAGGACGGTGGGGTGGTCATGATGCTCCCTGGTTGTCGTACTGGACGGACGGCGACTCCTCGGGCGCGCTCTCCGCCGCAGCCAGGCCGTCGAGCCGACGGACCGAGCGAACCGGCGAGAGGAAGAGGATCACCGCGGGAAGGAACAGGCCGGCCGCCGCCACCACGATGGTCGCCCGCAGGCCCAGCGCCGAGCCGAGCGCGCCGCCGATCAGCGCACCCAGGGGCAGGCTGCCCCTGGCGAGCGTCCGCACGGTCGCGTTGACCCGGCCCAGCAGGTGGTCCGGCGTCACCATCTGGCGGAAGCTGATGACGGTGATGTCGAAGACCGGGATGCCGAACAGGGCGACGAAGGTCGCGGCGCCCGCGGCCACCACGGCCACCAGCGAGTTGCCGTGAACGGTCGACAGGGCGAAGTAGCCGGCTCCGGGAAGCACGAGCGACAGCACGAGCGTGGGCCCGACACCGAGCAGGCCGGTGATCCGCTCGGCGGACAGCGCGCCGACCAGGGCGCCGGCGCTGCCGACCGCGACGATCACGCCGATCTCGGCCGACCCGATCCCGGCCTCCCGGAGGAGGAACAGGAAGAACACGGCCATCAGGGCGCTGTAGAAGAGGTTGGCGGAGAGAGCCGCGACCGTGCACCAGCGCAGCAGGGCGTGCCGCCCGATCAGGCCGAAGCCCTCGCGCATGGACGCCCAGACCGAGGGCCCCTTCTCGCCCGGACCGGCCGGGGCCGACGGCGCGGCCGGCGCCTCGTCCGCGGGCATGCGGAGCAGTGCCAGCGTGGAGACCACGTAGCTCAGGGCGTCCAGAGCGATGACCACCGGGGCCCCGAGCGCGCTGATCAGCGCGCCCGCCGCGCCGGGCCCGGCCACCTCCGCGACCGACTCGGACACCTGGAGCTTGCCGTTCGCGTCCATCAGTCGCTCCCGGCCGACCAGGCCGGGGATGTACGACTGGTAGGCGAGGTCGAAGAACGTGGTCATCGTCCCGACCACGAAGACGACCACGAGCAGCTGGTAGATGGACAGGACGTCGAGCCAGTAGGCGACCGGGATCCACGCGAGGGTGGCGAACCGGACGGCGTTGGCCCCGATCATGATCGACCGGCGGGCCCGCCGGTCGACGTAGACGCCGACGACGAAGCCGAACAGCAGGAACGGCAGCTGCTCCAGCGCGACCAGCAGACCGGACTGCATCGGCGTGGCCCGCAGGACCACGGCCGCGGTGAGCGGCAGCGCCACGTACGTGATCTGCGTGCCGAACATCGAGATCGACTGGCTGGACCAGAGCAGGGCGAAGTTCCGGTGCCGGAACAGCGATTCCTGCTTGGCGGTCACCACGGCTGCTCCGACGCGCGTGCGCACGACGGCGCCGTGTGGGGGAAGGACATGCGGCTCCCTTGCGGTTGCATGAACGGTGCGACTGAGGTCGCTGGGATCATCGGGGCGCCGTCACCCGGCCAGCTCGGAGAGCCTTCGGGCCGGGTCGCCGGCCGCCGCCGACAGCAGTGCGACGAACCGGTCGGCATAGCCGCGCATCGTCCGCTCGTCGAACAGCAGGGCGTCGTACTTGACCTTGAGCTCCAGCTCCTCGCCGGTCTCGGCGAGGTGGAAGGCGAGGTCGAACTTGGCCGTCTCCAGGTCCTCGGCCAGCTCTTCGGCCTTCAGACCCGCCATGTCCAGCGGCGAGTCGGGGTAGTTCTGGAGCTCCAGCCAGACCCGGAAGAGCGAGCTGCGGCCCTCGACCCGCTCCACCACCCGCTCGGCGACCTGCTGGAACGGGACCTCCTGGTGGTCGTACGCCCGCAGGGTCGACTCCCGCACCCGGCCGAGCAGTTGCTCGAAGGTCGGGTCCCCGGACAGGTCCGTCCGCATGGCGAGGGTGTTGATGAAGCAGCCGAGCAGGGGCTCCGTCGCGAGGTCCTCCCGGCCGGCGACCGGCGTGCCCACGACGACGTCCTCACTGCCCGCGTACCCGCCCAGGACCGCCGAGTAGGCGGCGAGCAGCACCATGAACAGGGTCGACCCCGTCCGCCGGGCCAGCCCGCGTGCGTCGCGCCCGGGGAAGGCGACGGTGAAGAACCGTCCCTCCGACGTCTCCTGCCGGGGCCGGTCGGTGGGCAGTCCGAGCTCGGCCGGCGCCCCCTCCAGGGCCCGCTCCCAGTACTCCAGCTGCCCGGCGAGCCGGTCGGCCCGGCCGCGCTGCGCCCGGGCGTGGTCGCGGTACTGGAGGGCGTTCCCGGGGAGTGACGGGCGCTCGCCGCGGGTCAGCGCGGTGTACGCCGCCGCGAGCTCCCGCAGGAGGGTCCCGATCGACCAGCCGTCCGTGATGATGTGGTGCATCACCAGGCTGAGGTAGTGCTCGTCGTCCGCGGCCTTCAGCAGGACCGGCCGGAACAGGGGCCCGTCCTCCAGGTCGAACGGCTCCGCGCTGAGGCGGTCGAGCACGGCCCGCAGGTCCCCGTCGAGGTCCACGGCGTCGAGGTGGAACCGCTTGGGCTCGTCGACGAGGCTGACGGGGTCGCCTTCGGCGTCGAGCGGATAGCGCGTGCGCAGGATGGCGTGCCGGTCGATCAGCGTCCCCAGGGCCTCGGCCAGCGCGGGGACGTCCAGGTCGCCCCTGAGGTGCAGGGTGAGGGGGACGTGGTAGGCCGGGGAGCGGTCCTCCAGGGTGTAGGCCAGCCAGAAACGTTCCTCCGCGAAGCTCAGCGGGCCCTCGCCGCTCGCCTCCGGGAGGGGCGCGGGCTGCGCCGGCTCCTGGGGCTCTCCACCCGCTCCGCCGAGCGCCTCGATCCGTGCCGCGAGGTCGGCGACGGACCCGGCCTCCAGGAACACCGACAACGGCAGATCCAGCCCCAACTCCTTACGCAGACGCGCCATCGCCTGCACCGCCAACAACGAGTGCCCACCCAACTCCAGGAACGCCACATCACGCTCCACCGACGGCACACCCAGAACCTCGGCCCACACCCGCGCCACCACCCGCTCCACCGGCGACACGACAGCACCCTCGATCCGCGCCGCCAGATCCGCGACCGACCCGGCCTCCAGGAACACCGACAACGGCAGATCCAGCCCCAACTCCTTACGCAGACGCGCCATCGCCTGCACCGCCAACAACGAGTGCCCACCCAACTCCAGGAACGCCACATCACGCTCCACCGACGGCACACCCAGAACCTCGGCCCACACCCGCGCCACCACCCGCTCCACCGGCGAGACGAGGCCCTCCCCCGTGGCGCCTCTCGCGGCCTCCACGGTCGGGCGCGGCAGCGCGCGGCGGTCCACCTTCCCGCTCAGGGCCAGCGGTAGGGCGTCCATCGCCACGAACAGGTCCGGGACCATGTACTCCGGCAGGTCGGCCCGGAGCTCGGCCCGCAGCTCCTCCGCCGCCGAGGCCTCCCCGGCTTCCGCCGCCGTGGTGTAGGCGACGAGCCTGCGCTCGCCGGGCGTGTCCTCGCGGAGCAGCACCACGGCCTCACGGACGGCCGGGATCCGGGTCAGGGCGGCCTCGATCTCCTCCAGCTCGACCCGGTAGCCGCGGATCTTGACCTGGGTGTCGGCCCGCCCGAGGCACTCCAACTCGCCGTCCGGGCGCAGCCGGACGAGGTCCCCGGTCCGGTAGAGCCGCCCGCCGGGCGCACCGAACGGGTCGGGGACGAACCGCTCCGCCGTCAGGTCCGGCCGGTTCCAGTAACCGCGCGCGACACCCGCCCCGCCGACGTACAGCTCGCCGACCGCGCCGCGGGTGACGGGCATCAGGTTCGCGTCGAGTACGTAGAGTTGCGTGTTCGCGATGGGCCGGCCGATCGGCACGGTGCCGGAGAGGTCGGTGTTCTCGGTCACCTCGTGGACGCAGCAGCCGACGACCGTCTCGGTGGGCCCGTACTCGTTGACCACGCGCAGGCCGGGGGCGCGCCCGCGCCAGGCGGCGACGGTGCTCCCGTGCAGGGACTCTCCGCCGACGACCAGGTAGCCGTCCGCCTCGATCGCGGCCTGCGGCATCGACGTGTCCAGCGCGTCGAGGTGGGCCGGGGTCAGCTTCAGCAGGCCTAGGCCGAGCTTGTCGCCGAGGACGCCCGCGAGGGTGTCGAGTTCCTCGCCCTCGCGGACGAGGGTCAGCGAGCGACCGGCGAGGAGGGGGCAGAACAGGGTGGTCACCGAGAGGTCGAACCGCAGCGGCGAGACGAGCACGGAGTCCCCGCCGTCGGCCACCCGGTAGGCGCCGAGGCTCCAGGCGAGGTAGTTCGCCAGGCCGCCGTGCGTGATGACGACGCCCTTGGGTCGGCCGGTCGATCCGGAGGTGTAGATGATGTAGGCGGCGTTGTCCGCCCGCGGCCGGGCACCGCGCTCGGCCCCGGGCAGCTCGCCGTCCTCCGCGGTGGCTGCCACGTCCTCCACGGTGATCACGTGCGCGTCCGTCGCCGGGAGCGCGCCCACGTGGCGGCCGCTGCTGAGGACGACCCGCGCGTCCGCGTCGGCCAGCATGTACGCGATGCGCTCGGCCGGGTCCTTGGGGTCGAGGGGCACGTAGGCGCCGCCGGCCTTGAGCACGGCCAGCACCGCGACCACGAGCTCGATGTCGCGCTGGAGGAAGAGCGCGACCCGTGTCTCCGGCCCGACGCCCTCGCGGCGCAGCCGGGCGGCGAGGCGGTCCGCGAGCCGGTCCAGCTCGGCGAAGGTCAGCGCCCGCTCGCCGGAGACCAGCGCGGTCGCGTCCGGCGAGCGGCGCACCTGCTGCTCGAAGAGCTCGGCGGCGTGGACGCCGCCCAGCAGCGGGTCCTCCGTGCGGTTCCAGTCGACGACGATGTCCCGCAGCTCGCCCTCGGACAGCATGGGCGCGTTCCCGATCCCGGTGTCCGGTTCGGCGGTCAGGCTCCCGAGCAGGGTGCCGAGGTGGGAGACGGCGCGGAGCACGGTCGTCTCGTCGAAGAGGTCCGTCGCGTACTCGAAGACGCCGTGCAGGACGTCGTCCGCGCCCGGCCAGACCTCCAGGCTGAGGTCGTACTTGGCGGTCCCGTTGTGGTGGTCGACGACCGTGACCCGCAGGTCGCCCAGCTCCTGGTCGAGCGCCGGGTCCTCGACCAGGGCGAACAGCACCTGGGCGACCGGCGCGTGGCTCAGGTCCCGGGGCAGGTCCGCCGCCTCCACCACGCGGTCGAAGGGCACCTCGCCGTGCGCGATGGCCTCCTGGGTGAGGTCGCGCACCCGGCCGACCAGCTCGCGGAAGGTCGGGGAGCCGGAGACATCGACCCGCAGGGCGATCGAGTTGGCGAAGAAGCCGACCATGCTCTCGAGTTCGACGCGCGGCCGGTTGGCCACGGGCGTCACCATGGACACCTCGTCCTGGGCCGAGTAGCGCGCCAACAGCGCGGCGAATCCGGCGGTCAGCACATTGAACGGGGTCGCGCGCTCCGCACGGGCGATCTCCTTCACCGCCGGCCAGATCTCCGGAGGAAGGGCGAAGCGGTGCCGCTCGCCGCGGAAGCTCTGCGCGGCCGGCCGGGCGCGGTCGACGGGGAGCTCGATGACCGGGACGGCACCGCTCAGCGTCCGGCGCCAGTACTCGACGCCTGCGGCGAGCTCCGCGGCGTGCTCCGGGCGGGCCTCCCATCCGACGTAGTCGGCGTACTGCAGCGTCAGGGGGGTGAGAGCCGCCTCGGCACCCTGGGCTCCGGCCGTGTAGAGCGCGAGCAGCTCGTCGACCAGCAGGCCCATCGACCAGCCGTCGCAGACACTGTGATGGACGGTCAGGACAAGCACGTGGTCGGCGGGGGCGCAACGGAGTACGGTCGCGCGCGAGAGCGGTCCGGCCTGGAGGGAGAACGGCCTGGCCGCCTCCGCCTCCACCGCCGCCCGGACTCCTGCCTCGGAGCCGTCGGCAAGCGGGACCGGTTCGAGGTCCACCGCGATGACCGGGAGGATCCGCTGCACCGGGCTGCCGGAGCCGTCCGCGGCGGGCGGGAAGAACGTCCGCAGCGACTCGTGGCGGAGGAACAGCTGGCGGACCGCCTGGGCGAGCACGTCGAGCCGGAGCGGGCCGACGAACCGGAGCGCCACCGACACGTTGAAGACCGCACTGCCGGGGCTCACCTGGTCCATGAACCAGAGGCGCCGCTGCGCCGAGGAGAGCGGCAGCTCGGCCGTGCGCGGGACGGGAAGAATGGAGTCGTCGACCGGCTTGGGGCGGCGCCCGCCGAACCGCTTCTCCAGGAGGGCCCGCTTCTCCGGAGACATCTGGTCGAGCCTGGCCTGTGAAACCAGCCGCTTTCGGATCGCGTTCCGCGGCCCGGAATCTGACTGACCGTTCGCATTCTGCTCGGTGGTCATCAGCCCTGCTCCTCGTCCTGACGCGGAGCCGCCTCGGCCATGTGGGCGACAAGGCTCAACGGCCGCATGTCGGTCCAGTTCGCGTTGACGAAGTCGAGGCACGACGGGCGATCCGCCGCCCCGTGGACGACCGTCCAGCCGGCCGGCAGCCGCCCCGACTCCGGCCAGAGCGAATGTTGCCCCTCGTCATTCACCACGACGAAGAAGCGACCACGGGGATCGTCGAATGGATTGGACACAAGACCTCACTATTCGCACACGTCTCATTCGAGCCGTTGGGTCTTCGGCTCTTTCGCCTATTTTGGCAAACGCCAAGCACGGTCACCGCTCCCGGAATTTGAGCCAAAAGTCTCCCCAGGCCACAGAGTGGACCGACAGGGGGATTTCATGCACATCCGGGACATCGGGCCGGCCAGCACTGGAGAAACTGTCCGACACGACACAGAAAAGGCATCAAACAGACTTGAACCACGAAGCCGCACCAGCGCACAGCAGGCCGACGGCCGAAGGCGCCCGCGCCGAGGCGGAAGCATCAGAAAGGGGGGTAATAAAATCTGGCTGACCAGCAGGAAGACCTCGACCACCTCACGCCTGGAAGGCATCAGGACACAGTCAGATCCCGCACATGTCCGACATCGAACTCAGATCCCGCACATGTCCGACATCGAACGACGATTCAACCCAGCACCCTATAAAAGGGCCACTTTCTCAACCCCCGAATATTCGCGGACCTTCACGTCCACATGCATGATCGCAAACAGAGGCGCCACAGATATGGCATACCTCACCCCAGGCGAACCCGCCGAAGAATCTCGGCGACTCTGGCACTCAGAGTTACACCCCCTTAACAAACGATCAAGATCGTAGCCAGCCGTCGAAGGGCATGTCAATGGCCTTTGCCAAGCACCGCACCCCTGCCATGGGCGGTGATGGTGTGTCAACAGCCATAGTTTGTCTGAAAGTTCGTGTAAGTCGCTGATGCGACAGGCTGGCCGAGGCCCGGCCTCGGTCTTGGCCCGCCGGAACGGACGGACATGACCACCGACGAAGAGGCGCCGGCCGTCGAGCCGGTCGGGGACGAGCTGGTGGCCGCCCCGCAGGGGACGAGGTCGTCGAGCGGCTGCCGGACCGCACGGATGCCTCGGAGGCGGCCCTGCTGAGCAGGGGAGGGCTGCTGACCCGGATCCACCCGCATCGTGCTGGAACGGGCTCTGGGAACCGGGATGACCGAGCACCTGGGCTACGGGGAACACGACCCGGTCTTCCGGGGACTGGCGCGAGGTGTGCGTGAGCGTGGCGAAGGCTTGGGGGTCGTCGCCGTCCTCCTCGTGTTCCTGCCGGAAGGACCGTGGACCGCGGACCGCGGTACCTGCCTACACCGCCAGGGCGGCCGCGAGATCCACATCTCCGTCATCGGCACCTACGACACCGCCGAGCGCCGCTGGCTCTGGGGATGCTCCCACCCGGGCCTGCGCGGAACAGCGGCCGTCGCGGTAGCAGAGCAAGCCAGACAGCTCTGACAGGCCCACAGCATCCCCGAGCTACCAACGAGCTGATCGACCTGTCCCGGCTCCGAAGACTCCCGGTACGCCGCAGAGACCCTCGCCTTCGCCGCCACGGGAGTAACCGGCGCCCCCGGCTACACCGGCGTCGAGGCCGGTCCCACCACCGGGCTGTACATTGCTCCGAACGGGCCCCGAGTCCCACGGACGGCACCCGACCCGGTCACTCTGCCGCGTGTCCTCCTCACCGGCGCCAGCCTGATCGGACGCTCAGCACGGACCGTTGTGCCCGGGCCCGCAACCAGCCACCACCACCCGGCCCCGATCAGCAGCCCACCGCTATACGCACCGCCATACGCACCGCCGAAGCCCGCCGGCTCCTGCGCACCCGAATCCTCGGCCGCGTCATCAACGAGTACCGACACTAGGCTTGACCTGCAGCGACGACTTTCCGAGCCCCACAGGATGAGGTTTTCGGCAAGCACAGGGTCATACGCGTTCCGACACGCAAAAAAAGCCGTGGCTCCCAGTGAAATCACTGGGAGCCACGGCTCTGAATAATTGTTCGGCGGCGTCCTACTCTCCCACAGGGTCCCCCCTGCAGTACCATCGGCGCTGTAAGGCTTAGCTTCCGGGTTCGGAATGTAACCGGGCGTTTCCCTCACGCTATGACCACCGAAACACTATGAAACTATCAACCGCACCAACCCACACAGGGTCGGGGTCGTTGTTTCAGAACAACACAGTGGACGCGAGCAACTGAGGACAAGCCCTCGGCCTATTAGTACCGGTCAACTCCACCCCTCACGAGGCTTCCATATCCGGCCTATCAACCCAGTCGTCTACTGGGAGCCTTACCCTCTCAAGGAGGTGGGAGTGCTCATCTCGAAGCAGGCTTCCCGCTTAGATGCTTTCAGCGGTTATCCCTCCCGAACGTAGCCAACCAGCCATGCCCTTGGCAGAACAACTGGCACACCAGAGGTTCGTCCGTCCCGGTCCTCTCGTACTAGGGACAGCCCTTCTCAACACTCCTACGCGCACAGCGGATAGGGACCGAACTGTCTCACGACGTTCTAAACCCAGCTCGCGTACCGCTTTAATGGGCGAACAGCCCAACCCTTGGGACCTACTCCAGCCCCAGGATGCGACGAGCCGACATCGAGGTGCCAAACCATCCCGTCGATATGGACTCTTGGGGAAGATCAGCCTGTTATCCCCGGGGTACCTTTTATCCGTTGAGCGACGGCGCTTCCACAAGCCACCGCCGGATCACTAGTCCCTACTTTCGTACCTGCTCGACCCGTCAGTCTCACAGTCAAGCTCCCTTGTGCACTTACACTCAACACCTGATTGCCAACCAGGCTGAGGGAACCTTTGGGCGCCTCCGTTACCCTTTAGGAGGCAACCGCCCCAGTTAAACTACCCACCAGACACTGTCCCTGATCCGGATCACGGACCCAGGTTAGACATCCAGCACGACCAGAGTGGTATTTCAACGGCGACTCCACCATGACTGGCGTCACAGCTTCAAAGTCTCCCACCTATCCTACACAAGCCGAACCGAACACCAATATCAAGCTATAGTAAAGGTCCCGGGGTCTTTCCGTCCTGCTGCGCGAAACGAGCATCTTTACTCGTAATGCAATTTCACCGGGCCTATGGTTGAGACAGTCGAGAAGTCGTTACGCCATTCGTGCAGGTCGGAACTTACCCGACAAGGAATTTCGCTACCTTAGGATGGTTATAGTTACCACCGCCGTTTACTGGCGCTTAAGTTCTCAGCTTCGCCCGACCGAAATCGGACTAACCGGTCCCCTTAACGTTCCAGCACCGGGCAGGCGTCAGTCCGTATACATCGCCTTACGGCTTCGCACGGACCTGTGTTTTTAGTAAACAGTCGCTTCTCGCTGGTCTCTGCGGCCACCCCCAGCTCAGAGTGCAAGACTCATCACCAGGAATGGCCCCCCTTCTCCCGAAGTTACGGGGGCATTTTGCCGAGTTCCTTAACCATAGTTCACCCGAACGCCTCGGTATTCTCTACCTGACCACCTGAGTCGGTTTGGGGTACGGGCCGCCATGAAACTCGCTAGAGGCTTTTCTCGACAGCATAGGATCATCCACTTCACCACAATCGGCTCGGCATCAGGTCTCAGACTATTGCAGGGCGGATTTGCCTACCCTACGTCCTACACCCTTACCCCGGGACAACCACCGCCCGGGCTGGACTACCTTCCTGCGTCACCCCATCGCTCACCTACTACCACCTCGGGTCACCGGCTCCACCACTCCCCATTGTCCGAAGACTCCGGGACGGCTTCACGGGCTTAGCATCAGAGGGTTCAGCGTTGGCGCTTCAAAGCGGGTACGGGAATATCAACCCGTTGTCCATCGACTACGCCTGTCGGCCTCGCCTTAGGTCCCGACTTACCCTGGGCAGATCAGCTTGACCCAGGAACCCTTGGTCAATCGGCGCAAGAGTTTCCCACTCTTGTATCGCTACTCATGCCTGCATTCTCACTCGTATACCGTCCACGACTCGATTCCTCGGCCGCTTCACCCGGCACACGACGCTCCCCTACCCATCACAGCCCCCGTTAGGAGTATTGCTGCAATGACACGACTTCGGTGATGTGCTTGAGCCCCGCTACATTGTCGGCGCGGAATCACTTGACCAGTGAGCTATTACGCACTCTTTCAAGGGTGGCTGCTTCTAAGCCAACCTCCTGGTTGTCTCTGCGACTCCACATCCTTTCCCACTTAGCACACGCTTAGGGACCTTAGTCGGTGTTCTGGGCTGTTTCCCTCTCGACCATGGAGCTTATCCCCCACAGTCTCACTGCCGCGCTCTCACTTACCGGCATTCGGAGTTTGGCTAAGGTCAGTAACCCGGTAAGGCCCATCGCCTATCCAGTGCTCTACCTCCGGCAAGAAACACGCGACGCTGCACCTAAATGCATTTCGGGGAGAACCAGCTATCACGGAGTTTGATTGGCCTTTCACCCCTAACCACAGGTCATCCCCCAGGTTTTCAACCCTGGTGGGTTCGGTCCTCCACGTGGTCTTACCCACGCTTCAACCTGCCCATGGCTAGATCACTCCGCTTCGGGTCTTGGGCATGCAACTCAAACGCCCTATTCGGACTCGCTTTCGCTACGGCTACCCCACACGGGTTAACCTCGCTACACACCGCAAACTCGCAGGCTCATTCTTCAAAAGGCACGCAGTCACGGCCACCGAAGTGACGACGCTCCCACGGCTTGTAGGCACACGGTTTCAGGTACTATTTCACTCCGCTCCCGCGGTACTTTTCACCATTCCCTCACGGTACTATCCGCTATCGGTCACCAGGGAATATTTAGGCTTAGCGGGTGGTCCCGCCAGATTCACACGGGATTTCTCGGGCCCCGTGCTACTTGGGTATTCTTCAAGCGAGCCGTACAGATTTCGTCTACGGGGGTCTTACCCTCTACGCCGGACCTTTCGCATGTCCTTCGACTACCCATACGGTTTCTGACTCGCCGACCGGCCGGCAGACCGATCAAGAAAAAACCCACGACCCCCCAAGCGCAACCCCTGCCGGGTCTCACACGCTCAAGGTTTAGCCTCATCCGGTTTCGCTCGCCACTACTCCCGGAATCACGGTTGTTTTCTCTTCCTGCGGGTACTGAGATGTTTCACTTCCCCGCGTTCCCTCCACACTGCCTATGTGTTCAGCAGCGGGTGACAGCCCATGACGACTGCCGGGTTTCCCCATTCGGAAACCCCCGGATCAAAGCCTGGTTGACGACTCCCCGGGGACTATCGCGGCCTCCCACGTCCTTCATCGGTTCCTGGTGCCAAGGCATCCACCGTGCGCCCTTAAAAACTTGGCCACAGATGCTCGCGTCCACTGTGCAGTTCTCAAACAACGACCAGTCACCCACCTACGACACGGACAAGCCATGCTGTCAGTAGGACCGGCATCCTAGAGGTAACAGCCATACGGCCGTTCCCTCAGGACCCAACAACGTGCCCGACACAATCCAGTCACACACCACGTTCCACGCCCCAAAGGGCAGTACTAGCGGAAGCTTCCGAACCGTGCCGAATAGTCAACGTTCCACCCATGAGCAACCAATCTGAGGCATTCGCTCAGATCTGGCTATGTGCTCCTTAGAAAGGAGGTGATCCAGCCGCACCTTCCGGTACGGCTACCTTGTTACGACTTCGTCCCAATCGCTGGTCCCACCTTCGACGGCTCCTCCCCTTACGGGTTAGGCCACCGGCTTCGGGTGTTACCGACTTTCGTGACGTGACGGGCGGTGTGTACAAGGCCCGGGAACGTATTCACCGCAGCATGCTGATCTGCGATTACTAGCAACTCCAACTTCATGGGGTCGAGTTGCAGACCCCAATCCGAACTGAGGCCGGCTTTTTGGGATTCGCTCCGCCTCACGGCATCGCAGCCCTTTGTACCGACCATTGTAGCACGTGTGCAGCCCAAGACATAAGGGGCATGATGATTTGACGTCATCCCCACCTTCCTCCGAGTTGACCCCGGCAGTCTCCTGTGAGTCCCCATCACCCCGAAAGGCATGCTGGCAACACAGAACAAGGGTTGCGCTCGTTGCGGGACTTAACCCAACATCTCACGACACGAGCTGACGACAACCATGCACCACCTGTACACCGACCACAAGGGGGCTGACATCTCTGCCAGTTTCCGGTGTATGTCAAGCCTTGGTAAGGTTCTTCGCGTTGCGTCGAATTAAGCCACATGCTCCGCTGCTTGTGCGGGCCCCCGTCAATTCCTTTGAGTTTTAGCCTTGCGGCCGTACTCCCCAGGCGGGGAACTTAATGCGTTAGCTGCGGCACCGACGACGTGGAATGTCGCCAACACCTAGTTCCCAACGTTTACGGCGTGGACTACCAGGGTATCTAATCCTGTTCGCTCCCCACGCTTTCGCTCCTCAGCGTCAGTAATGGCCCAGAGATCCGCCTTCGCCACCGGTGTTCCTCCTGATATCTGCGCATTTCACCGCTACACCAGGAATTCCGATCTCCCCTACCACACTCTAGCCTGCCCGTATCGAATGCAGACCCGGGGTTAAGCCCCGGGCTTTCACATCCGACGCGACAGGCCGCCTACGAGCTCTTTACGCCCAATAATTCCGGACAACGCTCGCACCCTACGTATTACCGCGGCTGCTGGCACGTAGTTAGCCGGTGCTTCTTCTGCAGGTACCGTCACTTTCGCTTCTTCCCTGCTGAAAGAGGTTTACAACCCGAAGGCCGTCATCCCTCACGCGGCGTCGCTGCATCAGGCTTTCGCCCATTGTGCAATATTCCCCACTGCTGCCTCCCGTAGGAGTCTGGGCCGTGTCTCAGTCCCAGTGTGGCCGGTCGCCCTCTCAGGCCGGCTACCCGTCGTCGCCTTGGTAGGCCATTACCCCACCAACAAGCTGATAGGCCGCGGGATCATCCTGCACCGCCGGAGCTTTCCACCAACCCCCATGCAGAGGAAGGTCATATCCGGTATTAGACCTCGTTTCCAAGGCTTGTCCCAGAGTGCAGGGCAGATTTCCCACGTGTTACTCACCCGTTCGCCACTGATCCACCCCGAAGGGCTTCACCGTTCGACTTGCATGTGTTAAGCACGCCGCCAGCGTTCGTCCTGAGCCAGGATCAAACTCTCCGTGAATGATTACCCGTGATCGGGTCAACACTCGCGTTGAGCGGCACGGCAACCACCGGAATGAGGTGATCCCGCGCACTGCGTCCTCGCTGTGTATTACAAAAGGAATCTCCAACAAGACCGGATGGTCTCGCCGGGGATGTCAACATATCTGGCGTTGACTTTTGGCACGCTGTTGAGTTCTCAAGGAACGGACGCTTCCTTCGAGCCGCCTTCCAGCGGACCCTCCGGGCGCTTCGTTCTTTCGTGTTTCCAGCTTATCAGATGTTTTCCGCTCCGTTTTCCGGACCGAATTTCATCGGATTTCGCTTTCGCCTTTCGGCGCTCCCGAACTCTACCAGAGCTTTCCGATCCGTTTTCCCGCTCGACCGGAATCGAAAGGGCACGCGACGAATCGCTTGGCATTGAGAAGGGGGGTCCGCCCGAATCAGGCGACTCGACCTACGTTAGGACACCGACCTGGAGGAGTCAAACCTGGAGGGGCCGGGCCTGGCGACGGTCCCCGGGAGGTGGTCGGGGGCATGGCTCCAGGCCCCGTGGACGGCGACGATCGCAGTAGTCGGAGACTCCTGACTGGGCTTGATTCGCTTTGACGGACTCCCCTGATCAGGGGCTTCGGCCCCAGTAAGGATGATGTCCATCATGGAGAGCGTGGGGAACAAGCCACGCCCTCGCCGCTCGTTCACACCGGAGTTCAAGGCCGAGATCGTCGAGCTGTGCCGACGCGGCGACCGCTCGGTCGGTCAGGCCGCCAAGGACTTCGACCTGACCGAGACCGCGGTGCGGGAGTGGGTGAAGCAAGCCGAGGTCAATGCCGGCGAGCGCGACGGCCTGACCAGCGACGAGCGCGAGGAACTGGCAAGACTGCGGCGGGAGAACCGCCGCCCGCGCAAGGACGTGGACATCCTCAAGCGGGCTACGGCTTTCTTCGCAACGGAGACCCGGCACGGTGCACCCGTTCATCGAGGCGGAGAAGCAGGCAGGCCACAACGTCAAGCGTGTGTGTGAACTGCTCCAGGTCTCCCGAGCCGCCTTCCACGTTCGCTGAACCGCCACCCCCGACCCCCGAGCGGTCCGCGACGCGGAACTCACCGAGAGGATCGCCCGGCTGATGCGCCAGGCCGGCCTCGAGGGCCGACACCGCAGACGCCGCCACCGCACCACGTTCCCCGACCCGCATGCCGCCGCCCGGCCGGACCTGGTCCCGCGCGACTTCACACCCGACCCGGCCGGCCTCGATGCGCGCTGGTGCGGTGACATCACCTACATCCCGACCGAAGAGGGCTGGCTCTACCTGGCCACCGTCATCGACATCGCCTCCCGCCGCGTCGTCGGCTGGGCCGCCACCGACCACCTGCGGACCGAACTGGTCGCCGACGCCCTGCGGGCCGCCTGCCGCACCCGCCGCCCAGCAGGGCCGGTGGTGTTCCATTCAGACCGCAGCTGCCAACTCGAATTCAACCGGTCGTCGCAACACAGGCTCTGACCGGCGACTTTAGTCGAGTGGATCGAAGCCTGGTACAACATACGCAGGCTGCACAGCAGCCTCGGCTACCGCAGTCCCGCCGAGTACGAAGCCGTCCTCGCGGCCTGACCACCACACCGATGGTGTCCGTCAAAACGGAGCAAGCTCACCCAGCACTCCGGAAGCCTCCACGAGGCGGTCCGGTGCGGCCTGCTTCCATGAATCCACAAGAATGTCGTACAGCTCGGCCATGTCTTCCAGAGCGCCGAGTCGCACGCGCACCCAGGCGGAAGACACCTCATGCGGTGGCACCCAGAACTTCTCCGGCTCCGCAGCGATCAACTCCGCCCGATCATGCTTCGGACACCGCACAGCGAATGACGTCTGATCGTCAGGGACCGTGATGAACATCTTCCCGGCTACCCGAAACGTCGGCATGCTCCACGCCTCCTTCTCCACGGTCTCCGGGAGGGACAACGCGATACGACGGACATCATCGGCATCTACCACGGTCACCACCCTAGACACACAGCGGCGACCGCCATCCTGGCCGGCACCGCCGCAGCCCGTTACGCGGTCTCGGCCTACCGTCGGCCTCCGCTGGGCGCCCCACGGTGCCAAGCGAGGAGACTCACCTTTACTCCGCCACCGGCAGCGACCCCACCACGCACTCCAACGCAGCATCTGCCCTGCGACCGCTCCCCCAGCCGATCTCTGATCCGAGCCACCTCTCTCGCCCCGATGTTCGCCGACCAGATCAGCTCCGCGGACTCCTCCCGCCGGGTACCAATGTGCCGCTGCCCCGGCTGGATGAGGTTCTCGGCAACCGCAGGCTTCTTCCTACCCACTTGGCGGCGTGCCATCAGGCCAGACACAGGGCGAGGCGACGCTGAGCGTGAGTGTCCTGCTGTCGTCCCCGCTCTCCTTCAGTCCCACCGTGAAGCCGTTCGCCTTGTTCTTGTAGACACGGTCGTTCCCGCTCCTACGGTCCAGGTCAAAGCCCATGCCCACCAGCTTGTTGTCGAACGCCTCAACGATCTCCGGGTTGCCCTCGGGGTGTCCTGACGCGACGACCGTGTCCGTGCTGAGCTCTACCCGCCCCTTCGGTCCCGGGATGTCGGTCGTCTCACACTCGAGGCTCCACGGCTCCTTCGTCGAGGGCTGCGGCTTGCCTGGCAACGCGGTCTTGATCTCCGCGTCGTACGACTTGACCTGCCGGGTCGCCTGGTCCTTGGCGATGGTCGGCTTCAGCTGCTCGTTGCTGAGCCCACAGGCGGTGAGGGCCGCCATCGCCACGACGAGAGCCGCCGCAATCCGCATACTCCGCACGCTCAGCCCCACTGACCCGAAATGATGCGCCCCATGGCGTCCAGAGACTGCCCGTCCTTCTTCCAGTAGTCGGAGTGCCCGACGCCCGGGTTGGTCGGGAGCTTGTTGCCACCGAAGTGATCGTTGGCCGGATCCCGGCCGAAGGCCAGGTGGTTGTCCGCCGCGCTGGTGTATCCGCCATAGTGGCCGAAGCCGTTGATGATCGTCGAGCCGATCAGTCACCCAAGATGCGATCGACACCACTACAGGTCCGCCTGGTGCGACGACTGGACCTTGCGGTGACGCAGC
Source organism: Kitasatospora sp. HPM-01-4 (assembly GCF_051374625.1). Classification (NCBI taxonomy): domain Bacteria; kingdom Bacillati; phylum Actinomycetota; class Actinomycetes; order Kitasatosporales; family Streptomycetaceae; genus Kitasatospora; species Kitasatospora sp. HPM-01-4. The sequence continues at coordinate 2,389,296 of NZ_JBPQGP010000005.1, forward strand.
ACTGCACACCCCCATCACGTGGGAGGCTGTCGGGAGTACGGTGACCGCGATCGGCGTCACCGAGTACGACCCGCGCCTGACCGACGCGGACAGCGGACAGCGGACAAGTCTCGTCGGCGTGGGTTCTCTCCGCCTTGCCCTCGCCCTGGGCGACACCGGGCTGTGGATGTACAACTCCGTTGATGGGAAGGGGCCTTCAGGGCAGGCTTCCACCCGAGGACCGACCGACACCAACGGGTGACGCACCCCTCGGCGCCGGCGGGGATCGGGCAGCAGCCTCAACCACTCCACCAGCGACAATCCCGCCATGCCGCCCAGAGCGGGCGAATTGATCAGGCGAACGGCGGCGGACTGACGGCACATCGAAGCTCCGCTGGTTCAGGGCGACTTGGGAAGGCCACCCCGTTCAACCGGAGCTTCGTTGCATTCGTGACGATCCAGCCCATACCCCTCGCACTGCCGTGACCAGCGGACTCATATGCCCACCACGACCTTGAAACGACCCTGGCCAGCCGACGGCAGCGTCGGTCCAGGCTTGTGCCGAATTGTTCAACTCGTTTTGCAAGAAGGCCCGTTGAGTGCAACGCTTCGGCCTGACATGGCCACCGTCTCAAGGCAGAAGAGGATCTGGAATGCCAGGACGTCTCATACGCATCGGGTACACGCTCGCTCTTCTGGCCGTCGTGCTGGGCACCCTTCTGAACCCCAACCTGTTCGGACTTTCCGATGAAGCCTGGCTCCTGACCCTGATAGCCGAGCTTGTCCTGGGTCTCCTGCTGCTGAGCCTCCTCATGGCGGCACTGCCTCGCCGTCTCCAAGTTCCGATAGCCGGTGCGCTGCCCACCTCCGCCGCCCAACGGCGGCGGCTGGACGGCCTATTGACGGCACTGCGACTGGTCAAGCCCCGTTCGGCCGACCTCGACATCGCAGATCTCGCCACCGGCACCACCCTGTACGCCCGCGCCGTCCGCACCGACACCGGACGGCAGGCATTGGGCCTCCTGTTCCTGTCCGCTCCTGCTGCCGGAGATGCTCTGATCTGCTGGCGCAAGCAGGCACTGGGGATCGACAGCCTTCGGGGCCCGTACACACTGACTCGGATAACCGGTGCACGGATCGGCGGAATCGCGCGCCGGCTGCGCGCGACCGAAACGGTACAACTCTCCGGTACGGGCGAGTTGGCGATCACGGTCCAGGTGACACCGATGGATCTGCTGGTACTCCAGCATGTTGTAGCCGCGTCCCAGCCGACTGGCGAGAACCCGGCGCTACAGTCGTGACAGCGAGGGCGTACTTCCTGCTGGTCATCAAGAACAACCAGCTCACCCGCAAGACCAGCTAAGCGATCACCGGCCTGGCCGCGCGTCAGGCCTCACCAGAGCGGCTTGGAAGACTGGCCCACCCCCAGTGGGGCATCGAGAACCGGCTGCACTTCGCCTGCGACACCGTGTTAACAGTGGGACGGCGGTCTGCATCATGGAGGTGACGTCGAAGTCGACCGGGCCGGCACCGGTGATCCTGGTGGAAGGTCCGACTTTGTTGCAGCCGCTCATTCCGTCGCCGCACGGCTGGTTGTTCCAGGTGGCGTGGCTTGCAGCGGGCAGTGCGAGCGAATATCGAACCGGGCAACCCGCTGCACCGGAGTTTCCAATACCGCGGATCCGAATTCGTTCGTCACCAGTCAGCGGCACGGTTACGGTGAGCGCCCGACCGCGTGGATCGAGGAGAGCACGCGATGTCCCCGGCGAAGACCGTGGCGCTGTGGTGGCCCACCGGCCCGGAGGAGCTGGCGCTGGTCAAGGCGTCGGGCTGGCTGGCCTGGCCGCCTCGCCCACCCGAGCAGCCGATCTTCCACCCGGTACTGAACGAGGACTACGCGATCCGCATCGCACGGGACTGGAACGTGCCCGCCTCCGGCGTCCGCTACGTCGCCAGGTTCGACATCGGCGCCGCATTCGCCGCCCACTACCCGGTCCAGCAGGCCGGTGGACGAACGATCCTCGAGCTGTGGGTGCCGGCGGAGGAGTCGGACGAGTTCAACCGGCACATCGTCGGCCGGATCGAGGTGGTGCACGGGTTCCGGCCACAGCCTGAGGCTGCGGGCCGGCGCCCGGCGACTGGTGCAGCGCCGGGGACGTCCTGGCGGGCACGGTAGATCGCCACTGGCCGCGACAGTCGTCAGGACGGTCGGTGCTCGGCCTACTAGGCTGGATCTGGGAACGATCCCGGAGGGGGCTCAGCCTCTACGGATGAGCCGATAGGAGATTCCAGACCGACCGCCAGGAGATCCAAGGGGAGACGAGGCCATGACGACGCAGAAATCGCCGGCGACCGGGACGGCCGAGATTCCAACCGTGGTCAGGCAGCCCGAGGGGGTCGGGAAGCGGGCCGGGGAAGTAGCGGAAATCACCGTGCTCTTCGATGTCAAGCCGGGCGGGGCAGCCAGGTATCGCCAGGACGCCGCCAAGTACCAGGCCGATGCCTGGTACTACGAGAGGCTCGTCGGCACCGTCCACGACTTCCGCGTGGTCTTCATCAACAACGACACCCAGGTCATCGCGGCGGTCACTTATGACGGTGGCTTCAAGCCGTACCTCGCGGACATCATTGCCAACGCCGCGCCGTGGTTCGACGAGATGTTCGCCGACGTCGTCGAGGGCTGGCCCGGGTCGAACGACCCTCACTTCAGCGAGTGGCTGACGTCGCGAATCGTGGAAGCCGACATGTGGTACGCGTCCAATCCGACCATGACGGTCCAGGACACCGCCAAGGCACAGAAGGTCACCCAGGCGTTCGACATGTTGCTGGATGCCGCGGCTGGCTAGTGGCCCACGACTTCCGGTCGTGGGAGGGGAGTCCCCAGCGGTTGTCTCCCGCGCGGAGTGCCTCGGCCGGAGCCGTGATACCCGGGGATCACCGAGTGACCCGGCAACGGGGCGCGGGTCGCCGGCACCGGGATGCGCACAGGAGGTCACAGCGTCATGTCCGACCACCTTTCCGGTCCCCGGGCCCTGGCCGATCCGGCCATCGATCTCGCCGACCTCTATGCCTTTCCCAGCCCCGCCCGGCCGGGCCGGCTCGTCCTGGTCATGAATGTCTTCCCCAACGCCCGGCCCGGGGCCCTGTTCTCCGACGCCGCCGACTATCGCCTCCGCGTACGTCCCGTGAGGATCCCCTCGGAACACTCCGACTCGCTCTTCGGCGTCGGCACCGACGAATACGCGTTCACCTGCACGTTCTCGGCACCGACCGAGCCCCACGCCGATGGTGCGCCGGTCCAGCGGGGAACCTGCGTGCTCCCGAGCGGGGAGTCGGTCTCCTTCGAGGTGGACGGCGAGCGGGGCGGCCACGGCTCTGGCGTTCGCGTCTACGCCGGAGTGCGGCTGGACCCGTTCTTCATGGACGTGGGCAAGGAGGTGGAGACGCGCGCGGCTCGGCGGATCGCGTTCCTGCCGAAAGGCAGCAACGCGCTGGAAGGCGCCGACGTTCTGACGATCGTCGTCGAGCTCGACGTTGCCACGGTACTCGGGTCGGCCTCGGGCACCGTGTTCGCCGTGGCGGCGGAAACCGTCACCGCCGGCCCCTACCCCATGCGCCTCGAGCGGCTCGGCCGCTTGGAGATGAAGAACGTCCTCCTGTCGGAGAACGGGGTCGACCCCGGCAACACGGTGGTGGAGCTCCGCGATCTCTACAACGAGGAGGACCCGTTCGAGTTGGCTCCGACCTACGTGAGTGCCTATCGCTCACGACTCAACGCCAACCTGGTCTTTTTCGACGGTCTCGACGGCAGGCTCGACTGGTCGACGCAGCCGGACGGGACGCATCCGCTGACGGAGCTCTTCCTCGCCGACTTCCTGGTCGTGGACGTCGCCAAGCCGTACGCCGAGGACAGCTACCTCGAGATCGAGCGGGCGCTGTTGGAGGGACGGGCACACACGACCTGTGGCGGCAGGTCGCTCAACGATGACGGCTTCGACACGCTGTACACGCTGCTCATCAACGCCGGCCGCGGCCCGCGGATCAGCGACGGCGTCGATGGGGCCACCGTGCCGGCCTCCCGCGAGTTCCCGTACCTGGCACCGCCCAACCCCGACCCGCCCGCGCCCTATTCCGTCCCGACGGTCGCCGCAAGCCGATGAACGGCTTCCCGGCGGACGGCCGTGCGGGCGGCGGGTCGCGGCTCGATGGTGACAGCTGGCCGGTCACCACGGCAGGCTCGATCGCGATGGGAAACCTCGATGCGCGCATCGAGGGCCTGACGTCGCAGGCGAGCCGGGGAGGCCTGACGGGCGCCGGGTGGGGCGAGCTGGTGGAGCTGACCGCCCTGCGCGGGCACGTACTGGGCCGCATCGACGAGAGCGAGCGCGCCGCGACGCTGGCGGAGGCGTTCGTCGACCTGGCGCCGCGTGATCCCCTCTCCCATCTGGCTCGCGCCAGGGCGGCCGCCTTCTTCCACCGCTTCCCGGCGGCGCTGGCCGAGCTCGACGCGGCGGCCGATCTGGGGCTCGATGGGCGAAGCCTGGACGCGGAGCGCGCCGCCGTCCATCAGGCGGTCGGGCGCTACGGCGAGGCACTCGCGCTGCATCGACAGGCGCTGGCGAGGCGGCCCGACTTCAGCGCTCTGGGGGCCCTGGCCGGCTGGCATGCCGAGCGCGGAGAGACGGTCGCGGCCGAGAACTGGCTGCTGGCGGCGCGACGCGCCCACCGCGGGGTCAGTCCGTTTCCACTCGCGGTGCTCGAATGCCGGTGCGGGCAGATGTGGCTGGCCCAGGGCGACCTGCGAAGAGCGCGCAGCCGGCTGGAGTCGGCGGCCCGCCGGTTGCCGGCCTACGTACCGGCGCAGAGGCACCTCGCCGATGTCGATGCCGCCGAGGGCAGGGCGGGCGCGGCGATCGGGCGGCTGCGTCGGGCGGCGGCAGGCGACGATCCCGACTGTGCGGCCCGGCTGGCCCGTGTCCTGGGCGAGGCCGGGGCGTCGGCGGAGGCGCGGTTCTGGCGCGCCCACGCGGCCGAGCGGTACGAGGACTTGCTGGCGCGCCACCCCGAGGCGTACGCCGATCACGCGGCGGAGTTCTGGCTGACCGTCGGTGGCGATCCGCGGCGAGCGCTTCGGCTCGCGCTGCGCAATCTCGAGTTTCGCCCGACCCCGCGCGCCCACATGCTGGTGGATCACGCGATGTGTCAGTGTCGGACAGGGCCGATCGCGTCGGAGCTCGGTACCACCTCTGCCGAGGCCTGACCGGGAGGACGACATGACGGTGGCCGAGGGCCCGCAGCTGCAACTGGACGAGATTCAAGGCATCGTGCTGCGCGACCGGCCCTCACCGTATGTCGGCATGTACATCCTGCTGCGGGTGGACGATTCCGGGACCGGCCGGCAGTTGATGGGACGCCTGGCCGAGTTGGTCGACTCCGCCGCCGACTGGTGGCAGCCCGCCTTTCCGGCACTCCTCAACGTCGGGCTGACGTATCGGGGGCTCGAAGCGCTCGAGGTGCCGCCGGCCTCGCTGAACAGTTTCCCTGCGGAGTTTCGGCAGGGCATGGCTGCCCGCGCCGAGTTCCTGGGTGACACGGGCGAGAGCGCACCCGCACACTGGGAGCCGCCCTTCGGCAACGGGCAGGTGCACATCGTGCTGTCCCTCCTCGCCGCCGACCAGGAGTCGCTCGCGGTCGTCCTCGAACGAGCCCGCCAGGCCCACGCGCGGCTTCCCGGGATTCAGGTCGTCCATCGGCAGGACTTCTACCAGCTGTCCACGGGCCGCACCAGCTTCGGCTACAAGGACGGCATCGGCAACCCGACGATCGAAGGCAGCGGGGCGGCCATGCCCCCTGCCTGGGGTCCGGCGCTCAAGGCGGGCGAGTTCGTACTGGGCTACCCGGACCAGACCGGCAATCTGCCGCCGATGCCGGAGCCGGAGGTGCTGGGCCGCAACGGCACGTTCGTGGCCTGGCGGAAGCTCCACACGCGGGTCGCCGCCTTCCGGAAGTATCTCCACGACAACGCCGGCAGCCCGGACGAGGAGGAGCTGCTCGCCGCGAAGATCGTGGGTCGCTGGCCGAGCGGCACCCCGTTGATCCTGGCATCCGAGCGCGATGACCCGGCCCTGGGGGCGGACGCGCAGCGCAACAACGACTTCCACTACCAGGAGGCCGACCCGCACGGCGCGATCTGCCCGCACGGCGCCCACGCCAGGCGAGCCAATCCGCGCGACTCGGAGATCATCGGCGACGTCCACCTGCACCGCATGATCCGACGGGGCACCAACTACGGGCCGCCGCTGCCGCAGGGCGTCCTGACGGACGACGGCGCCGACCGCGGCATCGTGTTCGTCTTCATCGGCACACACCTCGACCGGCAGTTCGAATTCGTGAAGTCGCAGTGGCTCAACGACGGCAACTTCGCCGGCCTCGATCAGGAGAAGGATCTGCTCACGGGCGACAACGACGGCACCGGCATTTTCACGATCCCTCAGCGCCCCGTCCGGCGCCGTCTGCACGGCGTCGAACGCTTCGTCATCACCCGTGGCGGGGAGTACTTCTTCCTGCCGAGTATCGGCGCACTGCGCTGGTTGGCCCACCCGGACGCCTGAGCCGAGACGACCGAGTACCTGGGCGACGAGCGCTTGGAGTCACGAGGGCCGCGCCGCTGAATGCTTGAAGGCGTTCACCTTCAACTCGGACCAGCGCTCGGGATCCAGATCGGTACCGATCAGGTGGCCGACCTCCAGCGCGGTGCAGGCCCCCCGCTGCACCCAGGGGCGTTTCAAAGTCCCAGCGATCACGTAGCCGGCCTGGTCAGGTGATGTTCAGTGGCCGTTGTCGCTCCGATCTTGAGGGGTGTTGATCGAACAGGAGTCTCGATCGGCACCCCGCCCATCATTGAATGCCAACGGACGCTCAGGAGCACCGGCCGAGCGGGCCGGCACCCCGCCGCGCGGTCACACCGTCAGTTCACCGGCACCGGACGGTCAGCGACCCGATCGAGGTGTTTACGAGGCTTTCGACCTGCGTCCCTGCGAGGGGAAAGCCAGTTCGCTTGAACACCAGCCCGTCAGCCCTTTGGAACCGACGTGCCTGGCAGGGCATCAGTTAGGTTGGCACAAACGAACAGATGTCCAATTGACAGCGGAGGGACCCGTTGGCGATAGAGCTGCCCGGCGAGGTGGTGTCGTTCTTGTCGTTCCTCGGCATCAACTGGCCGACCGTGAACGAGGACAGGGTTCGCGAATTCGCCTCACATGTACGTGAGTTCGCGGAGAACATCGACTCGGCGCACCGGGATTCGACGGCAACTCTCCAGCGGCTGGGTGAGGCGTACCAGGGTGCGTCGTATGAGGCGTTGCTGGCCAAGTGGGCGCAGCTGTCCGACAGCCACATGAACGAGCTGGTGCAGTCGTGCCATGTGGTTGCCACCGCCTTGGATGCCGCGGCAGAGGTGATCGTGGCGATGAAGGTGGAGACGATAGCCGAGCTGGTGGTGATGGCGGCCGCGTTCGTGGCGGACCAAGCGGCGGCGGTGGCGACGTTCGGGCTGGCCGAGGCTGCGGTCATCGCCATCGAGGCAGCCGCGCGGAAGCTGGTGAACTACCTGGAACAGCAACTCGAGCAGTACATCATCGGACAGGTGCTCGAGGCCGCCATCGACCCTCTGGTCGAGGTGGTGGCGGGGGCAGTGAGCGGGCTGGTCTTCAAGGCGGCGGGGTCGGCCCTGGGGGTGTCCGGTGGCGGTGGAGGCGGTTCGGGCTTCCGGATCGATCCGCCCGCGTTGGAGGAGCACGCACGGATGATGCAGGACCACGCGGAGACAGTGGCGGCCCACGCACAGACCTTCCAGTCCAGGATCACGGGGGTGAGCTTCGAGTGACCAACCAGATCGTCAAGGCCCTGGAGCACGGGGCGGAGAAGCTCGGCAAGACGCTGGCGGAGGACGCCGGCAAAGCGGTCAAGGACCTGTACCACTCGGCTGGTGAAAACCTGAAGAAGGTCGCCAAGAACACACGCGAGGTGGACACCAAGCATGCGGAGGAACTGAAGAAGCTCCACGGCTCGGCTGGGAAGGGTCAGCCCCACGCGCCCCGTACCCCCGGCGGCGGATCCAGCTCCAGTCACGGTGCAGGTCACGGCTCTGGCCAACCGCACCTGCGAGACGGTGCGGCCTCGCCACGGGACACCGCCAAGCCGCCGGCCAGTCGACAGATGCGCAGCGACCCGGTCGACATCGCCAGCGGCGAAATGGTGATGGTCGAGCAGGATGTCGCGCTGGATGCCGCACTGCCGCTGCTGCTCGCCCGTACCCACCTCTCCTCGTACCGGGTGGGCCGGTGGTTCGGCCGCTCCTGGGCGTCCACCCTCGACCAGCGAATAGAGGTGGACGCCGAGGGCGCGTTCTTCGCGGGCGATGACGGCACGATCCTGCACTATCCACTGCCTGGCCCGGACGCGCCCGTGCTTCCATTGGAAGGGCCGCGTCGTCCGCTGCGCCGGGAGTCAGCCGAGAGCGAAGCGCTGCTGGTCACCGATCCCGATTCGGGGGTGGTGCGGCGCTTCGAACCGCTCGACGAGGTCGGCGCTTCCGATGGCACCGGGGTCCGCACCCTGCCGCTGGTTGCCTTGACCGACCGCAACGGCAACAGTATCGAGATCCTGCGTTCCCCCTCCGGTGCACCGCGGGAGATCCGCCACTCGGGCGGCTACCGGATCGCGGTGGACACCGCCGGCTCCAGGGTGACGGCGCTGCGGCTGCTCGGAGCTACGCCTGGGTATCAGAGCACGCTGCAGAGCGCCGTACAGGACGCAGTCCAGAGCCCGGTTCAGGTGGACGCCGGGGAACCGGACGTCCAGGAGTCGCTGGTCCTGGTCCGGTTCGGCTACGACGCCTACGGAGACCTCGCCGAAGTGGTCAACTCCTCTGGCCTGGCGATGCGTTACACCTACGACGAGTGGGGTCGGATCACCACCTGGACCGACCGCAACCACCGCCGCTACCGCTATCTGTACGACCGGGCGGGGCGCTGCGTCCAGACCCGGGGCGAGGGCGGCTTCCTCGACGCGACGTTCTCCTACGACACCGAGCAGCGGATCACTACGGTCACCGATTCGCTGGGCCATCACAGCCGCTACCAGCTGAACGAGCTCGGCCAGACCGTGGCCGAGACCGACCCGCTCGGCCACACGGTGCTGCGTACCTGGGACCGCTACGACCGCCTGCTCAGCCGCACCGACGCGTTGGGCCGTACCGTCTCCTTCGCGTACGACACCGACGGCAACCTGACCGCGGTCACCCGGCCGGACGGCGCGACCACCACACTCGCCTACGACGAGCAGAACCGGGTGGTCCAGAAGGTCGGCCCCGAGGGCGCCACCTGCTCGTTCGGCTATGACGAGCGCGGCAACCCGGCCTCTGTCACCGACTCGGCCGGCACGAGGACCGGCTACGAGTACGACGAGCGCGGTCTGCTGACCGCCGTGACCGACCCGGATGGCGGCACCCGACGGATCGAGTACGACGCGGCCGGACTCGCGGTCCGGGTCGTCGACCCGGACGGTGGGACCGAGGAGACGGTCCGAGACGCCTTCGGTCGACCGGTCGCCGTCACGGACGCCACCGGCACCAGCCGCGCCACCTGGACGGTGGAAGGCCGGGCGGCTTCCAGGACCGGTCCGGACGGCGCTGCGGAGCGCTGGGAATGGGACGGCGAGGGCAACCTGCTCGCCCACACCGATCGGCTCGGCCAGCGCACCACGTTCAGCTACACGCACTTCGACCTGCCCGCCGGCCGGATCGAGCCGAGCGGCGCGCGCTACGCCTTCGACTACGACACCGAGCTGCGCCTCACCCGGGTCACCAACCCGGTCGGCCTGACCTGGAACTACACCTACGACGCGGTCGGCAACCCGTCCTCCGAGACCGATTTCGACGGCCGCACACTGCGCTACGAGCACGACGCCGCCGGGCAGTTGACGGCCCGGACCACGGCGCTGGGCCACCGCACCGGCTTCACCCGCGACGTGCTCGGCCGGGTGGTCGCCAAGGACGTCGACGGCGTGGTCACCCGGTACGTCTTTGACCAGGCCGGACGGCTGCGTTCGGCGCACAGCCCGACCAGCTCGCTGACCCGCGACTTCAACCCGGACGGCACCGCGGTGGAGACCGTCGACGGGCGGAGCCTGCTGACCCGCTTCGACGACCGAGGCCGCCGCACCGCGCGGCGCACCCCCGCCGGGGTGGAGAGCGGCTGGGCCTACACCTCTGCCGGGCTCCCGGCGGCGCTCTCCTTCGCCGACGCCACGCTGGCCTTCACCCAGGACGAGGCCGGGCGGGACACCGAGCAGAACTGGAACTTCGGTCTGGCCGTACGTCAGGAGTGGCGTCCGGACGATCGTTTGTCCGTCAAGTCGGTGGAGGTTCCGGAGGCCGAGGGCAGCCGGACAATCCAGCGCCGCGCCTACGACTACCGCCTCGACGGCGGCCTGGTCTCGATCGACGAAGAGCTCGGCGGACCGCGCCGCTTCACCCTGGACGCGGCGGGCCGGGTGACTGCGGTGCAGGCCCGCTCCTGGAGCGAGTCCTACGCCTACGACGAGTGCGGCAACCTGGCCGAAGCCCATTGGCCGGTCGCACCGGGTGCCGTCGGCTGCACCGGAACGCGCAGCTACCGGGGCACCGAACTGGCCCAGGCGGGGTCGGTGCAGTACACGTACGACCAGGGCGGCCGACTGACCGAGCGCCGGGTTCCGGACGGCACGGGCGGCTTCCAGGTCTGGCAGTACAGCTGGAACGCCGAGGACCAACTGGTGGCGGTCCGCACACCCGGCGGGGATCACTGGCAGTACACCTACGACCCGCTCGGCCGCCGCACCGCCAAGCTCCAGCTCGCCGAGGACGGGACCACCGTTCTGGAGCGCACCCTCTTCACCTGGGACAGCGGGACGCTCTGCGAGCAGACCACGTACGCACCCCACCTGCCGGGACCGTACACGCTCAGCTGGGAGCACGACGGCCACCACCCGCTCGCCCAGGCCGAGTTCATCGGCACCGGGACGGCGGAGGAGAAGGCGGCCACCGACCGCCGGTTCTTCGCGATCGTCACCGACCTGGTGGGCACCCCTACCGAACTGGTCGACGAGACTGGCGAGATCGCCTGGCGGGCCCGGACCACACTGTGGGGCGCCACCACCTGGCCCAGCCATAGCACTACCTACACCCCACTCCGGTTCCCCGGCCAGTACTTCGACCCCGAGACCCGGCTGCACTACAACGTCCGGCGCTACTACGACCCGGAGACCGCGCGCTACACCTCGCCGGACCCGCTGGGCCTGGCACCGTCGCCCAACCCGGCGAACTACGTGGTCAACCCGCACACCTGGCTGGACCCGCTGGGCCTGACCCCCAAGCAGTGCGAGGTGGTCCGGGTGTACCGCAAGGAGAAGTGGGACTACCGCGGTACCCCGGACAACAGCTACCGGGTCGAGGTGGACGAGCACGGCAACACCTCGATCCTGCGCGCCTCCAACAAGAAGCACCCGGACGGCAAGAGCCTGTACGTGAACATGAGCGGCGACCGGCGCCACACCGACGAGTACCAGGCCGACGTGCCCAAGGGCGGCCGCATCCAGTCCTTCGAGGTCCCGAAGAGCTACCTGGAGCACGTACGCAACAACTCGGTCCACCAGCGCCTGGAGACTCAGATCAAGCACGAAGGCTTTATGAGCGTACCGCCGGAGGGTCACCAGGACTGGGCGGCCTACAAGAGCAAGTTCTACGAGATCTCCGACCCGACCCAGGGGCCTGACCTCTACGGCATTCCCCCTCACAAGCTGGGCGACCTGGACCGGCATATCATCCCCGGTAGCGGGCGCACTGAGGAGTACGCCCCGAAGGGATGGGAAGCCACCCACGACGGCAAACCGCTCAACTGGGAAGAGCAGAACAAGCAGTGGTCGGGTGAGGCAGCCGAGCAGCGGGCGAAGGAAACGGCGTTGGCCGAGGACCGGGCCCGCCGTGAGGCCAACAAGCAGGCGGCGCTCGCCCGCAAGGCCGCGGCCGCCGGCAAGCACCACTGAGCCGGCCCGACAGCAAGGAAGGCACCGCAGGGAAATGAACGCTCACGTGAACGCTTACATGGACGCCGGCCTGGACGAGGAGGACGCGCTGTTCATCGCCGAACGCGATCGGATTGACACCCCACCTGCAGCGGCGGACGCGCCCACACCCGACTTCAGCCGCTTCCTGGTGGAGATCGACGGATCGGCCGAGGAGTACACCGAGCGGCTGCGCTCAGTGCTCGGTGCGGCGCTGGACCGGGCGGTGGCCGCGATGGACCTCGACTACCTCGACAATCCCGAGGCCCTCGGCATCGATCTGACCGTTCGCCAGGTACCCGACTGGTTCGCGGCCGTCTGTGCCAGGTCGGGCACCGAGGAGGCGGCCCCGGACTTCGCACGAGACGGTGCCGCGCGGTTCGATGCTGCCCACGACTCCGCCTGGCGCCTGAGCGAATGGCTGGAGCGGTTCGACTGGGACAGCATCTTTCGTACCTGGGAGTGGTGGGACATCACCCACAGCGGCGAGCGCACCCTGAGCATCTGGGTCAACGCCCACGGCGAGGACTTCTTCGCCTGCGACGACCTGCGCTGGGCCGCCTACACCTCCGGGGCCGTGCGGGTCAGCGGCCCGGTGCTGGTGGACGCCGGAGAGTGGCGGGCGCAGCGGGGCTGACAACCCCACCCACCTGTGCACGTCCCGGCGCACGCGGTGGGGGCTACGCCGGTGCTGCGCCCCGTCTGGCGGGCGGCCGTCGGGACCAGTGGGGGCGAGGTCGGTGCCAGCCACCGGCATGAACGCCGCCGACACAGTCGGCCCGACCCTCGATGTCTGGGGCAGCCTCGGCATGACGCTGTCCGACCGGTTGTGACAACCTGCGCCGGACCGCCTGCACCGCCGACGCCACGTTCATCGGCTCCCACCGACTCCTCCGCAAAGAAGCCTGGTTGATCGAGCCGTCGATTTCACCTCGAACCGAACACCCTGGAGTACCGATGACTGAACCGCTGCCCCGGCAGATCCGCGCCGCCTACGACGAATACGGCCTCACCGTCTACCAGGCGTACCCCGCCCCGATCGCCGACGCCGCGCTCGCGGCAGGCACCTTCGTGCCCCCGTTCAAGCGCGAGCGGATGACCTGGATAAAGCCGTCCTTCCGCTGGATGATGTACCGCTCCGGCTGGGGCACCAAGCCCGGTCAGGAGCGGATCCTGGCCGTGCGGATCAGCCGCGCGGGCCTCGAGTGGGCCCTCGCCCACGCCTGCCTGAGCCACCACGACCGCGACCTGCACACCTCAGCCGAGGCCTGGAAAGCGGAGTTGGCCGCCAGCCCCGTACGCATCCAGTGGGACCCCGAGCGCTCGACCGAACTCGCCGCGCTGCCCCACCGGGCCATCCAGATCGGCCTGTCCGGCGAGGCCGTCGACCGCTACGTCGACGACTGGATCCTCGGCATCACCGATGTGACCGCCCTGGCCCACGAGGCACATGCCCTGGTCCGCGCAGGCCACCCGGCCGCAGCCGACGCCAAGATCCCCACCGAAACCCCCTACCCCCTCCCGGCCCACCTCGCCGCCCGCATCGCCGCGACCCGCTGACCGCGAGTCGGCCGAAACTGTCGGTGGGCCGCGGTGGTGGTCACCCATTGGCCTGAAGCTCGTACCGATTCCCGGAACGACAGCGGGGTACAGCCACCCGCAGTGGGAGATCCCCTCGACCGGGTACCAGTGGCCCTTGTACGACGGCAGTGTGGACGACACGAGCGACCCTGCCCTAGCCGAGAACCTCATCCGCCCTGGTGAGAGGCACGGCGCGAGGGTGCACTGGTGCCGTCCCCGTCGGTCGAGCCAGCACTACGGCAACGAACGCGCGGCACTGACAGACACGACCGTCACCTCAGGAGAAACACACCCACGGGCACGGTGAGTACCAGGCGAGAGCGCCCCAAGCACTGGAGGCCGCGACCGGGCTGGTGAAGGCCGGCCGAGCCGCCGCAGTCGTCCGGAGCCTGCGCACTGCCGTGGACCGGGTCACGCGCGCCCTGATTCACCTGGACGACTCCTCCGGGATCGTCGGCGACGCCCTCCAGGAACTCATCGACCTCTACGCCCACGCTTTCGAGCAAGCCCCGCCCGCCAACCCCAGAACGCTCGCCTCCCGACTGATAGCGGCGCAGTTCGACGACCCCGGCTGCATCATGCACACCGACCATGGACTCCTGCACCAGATGTCAAGAAGGAGAACGTCCGCTGCTCCGTCACCCATCCGACATGTGAGGCCCACCCTGTCCCGAATGACCTCCAATGCACTGCATCGAGCCCTCACCTTGCCCGGCGACCCCGTACTGCGACCGCTCCCGCGCCAGGTCGCCTTCCTCCTTGAAGAGTTGCAGGCCCCACCCAGGCTCGCGGCCCATCTGCGCGCCGTCCACGATGTCGCCCACCAACTGGTCGACTGGGCCGAACAGCACTACCCCCAGCTGGACTTCGACCGGCACGCCGTCCTCTTCGGCGCCGCCACCCACGACATCGGAAAGATCCTGCACCCTGAGGAGCTCTCCTGGCCCGGCTCCACACACGAGGTGGCCGGCCACGACCTGCTGATCGCCCGGGGAGTCACCGAAGGTCTCGCCCGCTTCGCCCGCAACCACGCATCCTGGAACGCCCCCGGCATCAGCACCGACGACCTGCTGGTGAGCGTCGCCGACAAGGTCTGGAAGGGCAAGCGCGTCACCGATCTCGAACAACTGCTGATCGACCGCCTCTCCGAAGCCGGCCACCAGCGGACGTGGGAGGCGTTCGTGGCACTCGATGATGTTCTCGACCACATCGCGCAGGACGCCGAACGCAGGCTGGCGTTCCAAGCTGGGCACCCAGTCGCTCCGGGCATCGGATGAGCGCCCTACGCGTTGACGCATGCCGCATACCTGCAACCTCTCCGCCAGCCCGATCGGGATCGATGCCAGGGGCGGAGGGTGCCAGGTGAAGACCATCGCGATCACGCTGATCCGATCCTCAGATGGCATCGGTGCCGCCGCCTGCCCGCCTTGTGGGGGTACCCGAACTCGGCCTCGGCCTCCGACGGCCTCGACGCCGCGGGACAAGTGCACGTCGGCATCCACCTGGACGCTCCTCGACGCCGCCGCTCGTATCATCGGCGACGAGCCCTTACGGCGTCCTGATCGTGCACGAGGATCTGGGCAGCGGGCGTCTGCGCATCGGAGGGCTGGTCGAAAAGCCGAAGCCCGAGGACGCCCCGTCCCTCTATGCCGCCATCGGCGGATACGTCATCACGCCGGGCATCGTCGCGGAGCTGGAGGAGCAGACCCGGCGCTGGCACGAGAGCCCTGACGGGGAGCTATCTGTCGGACGCCCTCCACGCCTATGCCGTCAAGGCGCCGGCGTTCGGGCAGGTCATCGACGGCCGCTGGTACGACACCGGGAGTCCGGAGGCCTACCTCGTGGCACAGTTCGCCGCCGCCCTCGCCAATCCCGAGTACCGGCCGGTACTCCGCCGCCTCTTCCACGATCTCGACACCGACGCCGAACCGGAGACGAACCACTGAGTACGCGTCACCTGGCCGGGCCAACCGATCCAGGGGCGGCCCGGCCGGGGGCGGCGACATAGCGAAAACGACGGAGCCAGGCACAGCTTCGAGGCGGTGTCGACGACCAGGAGGCTTACGTGCTGGGGGCCCGCCACGCCGGTCTCCAGGCGGAGCTGTTCACCGGCCTGGAGGCCTTCGCCACGCTCCTCAACCGTCTCGGCATCCCCGTGACCGTGCCGTCCCTGCCGCCCGGGCCGAGGCGAAGCCGCGACCTGCCCCAGCCGCACGCAGCCAGGACCGGAGAGTAGATCCCCTCCGTCGCGGCGCGAGGAGCACCGGCGAACCACTGCTGCGGCTACTTCCCCGTGCGCTTCCATGCATCGACGAACTCCCGGTACAGGAAGCGCTGGTAGGGCTGGGCGCTGCCGAACACGAACTGCTTGCCCAGGGTCCGTGCGCCGAACCACAGGCCGCTGACCACGGGCAGACCTGTCACGGCGCCGGAGACTGATGCGACGGAGCCGACCAGCTCGCGCTCCACGGCGGACAGCTCCACCCGGCGGAGCCCCAGCCGCTCCAGCAACTGCCGCTTGACGTCCTCGATATCGCGGGCGAGGCGCACGTAATCCTCGGCGGTGACGCACCGCTCCACCGCCCGCCTCAGCTCCGACGCCCGGTCCCGGTAGTCGCGGATCCGGCCGACGACCAACGCGATCCACTCGTGATCGCTCCGCCTGCCGGTGTCGTCCGCCGACCACAGCCTGCCGCCAAGCAAAGGGAGTTCCAGCTCCAGCAGCTGCAACCGGTGCGACTCCCCCTGACCGACAGCGTGGCTGAGGGAGGTGTGGATACCGCGCACCGCCTGGATGAGGTCGAGCACCTCGGTGTCGGCCGCACCGCTGCGGGTCATGTCGAAGGTGAGCGAGAAGTCCCGCCGCATGGGGTGCGACTGGTAGGAGACGGCACAGGCTTCGGCCCGTGCGCGGTACTTCATCCCGCGTGCCAGCGTCGCCATCAGGTACTTTCCCTGGCCGGGCGCGGCGATCCCGGTGAGCGCGCCCCTGAGGATGACGGCCGCCGCTCGGGCCCACTCACCGAAGGCGTCCTCCTCTACGCCGTCCCGGGTCGGGATCCGGTCCCTGTGGTGGCCAACCGTGGAGCGGACCTGCCGTTCCTGGAAGGAGCTCCAGTCCCGGATCCGGGTGGACAGAGCCTCCTGCCGACCGGCGCTCGCCTCGTCGCAGACGAACGCCTGCTCCACGAAGCGCGCCATGCTGGTAACCCCGTGGACGCTCTGCAGGTCTGCGACAGCCGTCGACTCCAGCCCTTCGGCGGAAGCCTGCTGCTCGCCGTCCAGCTGCAGGGGGAGTAAGAGCCCGGCGCGCATCAGGGCCCGCAGCAGCAGCGGCCGGTCGCCGAAGTCACCGGCCCGCGGGGCATGCAGCACGGGATGGGCGACGTACACGTTGGACATGAAGAGGAGTGATTGGACGACCTCGACGAAGCACTGCCGGGCGAACGGGTCCTCCGGGACTGTACTTCTGTTCTGTGAGGTCAGGAAGTCCTCGGCGCTGATCAGAGATGTCACGTCGACCAGGACGTCGGTGCTGCTCTGCCTCATGCGTGCACCACGTCCAGGAACCACGCCACCGCCTCCGGGTGCCCCATGACCGTGGATTCGAAGGTAGGCGTCGGCGCGCTGAGGAACCCCGGCCCGAACGGCAGCGGCTTGCCGTCCTCGTCAGCGCTCCGCAGCCCCATGGCCGTACCGAGCGCGATTCCCGCCGCACCGTCCCACAGCTTCTGCTTCCTTCGCCAGAAGAGGTCGAAGGACGGAAGCGCCGGATCGGTGGCACCACCGAGATCGACGGCCGTGCGGAGCATGTCCACACTCTGCGAGGTCGTAAGCAACTTGAGCTGATAGCCAGCTCGTTCGGCCGCGGCATCGAATTCTCGGGGTGAAGTCCCTGCGCTCCGGGTGGCCGAGATCCACCTACCGGCGGCCGACGGCGTCGGCACCGGCCGGCCGCCGATCCACGCCGAACGCGACGGCACATCGGCGGTCACACGGAGCGGGGTGCCGTCGGCTCCGAGTTCGGGGGCAAAGATGAAGGCTGCGGACGGCTGCCAGTCCTCCAGGAGGCAGACGACCGAGCAGAACTCCGTGTGCCCCGGGCGCACGAACTCCGCCGTCCCGTCGATCGGATCGATCACCCAGACCCGGCCCTTCGACTGGGTGACCTCCTCCCGGGTGGCGGTCCGCTCGTCCTCCTCGGCGATGATCACCGCGTCAGGCTCCAGACTACGGATCTGCTCAACGATCAGCGCCTGCACCGCGATGTCCGCCTCGGTGAGCAGCGTGCGGTCCGCTTTCACCTCGACCGGCAGGTCGGAGAGGCGACTCCGGTAGTCGGTGAAGAGCGGCAGGAGCCGCGCCTCCAGATCGTTCCAGAACAGGTCCATGGACATTCTCGACTCGCCCCCAGCGATCGGCTGCCTGACAGTACGTCAGTCTCCCGGTGTCGCAGACCTTCGCATAGCATGCCCCGCCGCGGGAAGGCCGCAACGCCTCAGCCGGCACACCTCCCACCCATTACCTCAACACCGAGCGAACCGGCTCCTGTCTCCGGGGCCACCCGGCCGCACCTGAACGGTTCCGCACACAAGCCACGTCCACGAGACTGCACGCGAAAACCCCTCACGCCTGTCAGAGGGTGTTCGATAGGGGATTCCCCCCAACTGTCCGGCTTTGGTTCTTGCGGCGCGGACTCGGTTCCAGGATCTCGTGGCGGCCGGGTCCGTGTCCGCGATATTGATCAACTGTGACGGAACGACGCCGGTATCCCTCGGACCTGAAGGACGATCAGTGGGAGCTCATCGAGCCCATGCTGCTGGAGTGGCGACGCACCCGCGCCGAAGGACGTGAGCCCACGACCGGGCTGCGCGAGGTGGTCAACGCGATCCTCTACGTCGCGCGGACCGGCATCGCATGGCGCTACCTTCCGCACGACTTCCCACCCCACACCACCGTCTACGGCTACTTCAAGGAATGGGAACGAGACGGCACCACCGAGCGGATCCACGACACACTCCGTGACCAGCTCCGGGCGAAGAAGGGCCGCCGCATCCTGCCCAGCGCCGCGATCATCGACGCCCAGTCCGTGAAAGCCTCACCGAACGCCCCGGCCGACAGCCAGGGCTACGACGGCGGCAAGCGGGTCAAGGGCCGCAAGCGCCACATAGCCACCGACACCCTCGGCCTGCTCCTGGTTTTGATCGTCACCGCCGCCGGCGTCCAGGACTCCGCCGGCGGCAAGCAGGTCCTGGACACCCTCGCCGCCCAGTGGCCCACCGTGACCAAAGCGTGGGTGGACGCCGGCTACAACAACGCCGTCGTCAAGCACGGCGCCGCACTCGACATCGACGTCGAGGTCGTGGCCCGGGACAAGGAGCAGAAAGGCTTCGTCGTCCAGCCGATCCGCTGGCGCGTGGAGCAGACCTTCGGGATCATGTCCCGGTACCGGCGGCTCCACCGTGACTACGAGGAACTGCCGGACCGGTCACGCTCGATGATCCAGTGGGCCATGGTGAACTCCATGACCGACCGCCTGACCGCCAGCCCGGACAGAACCGGGCAATACCTCCGTCCGAAACCGCCTGCGGCAGCCTAAATCGGTATCGAACACCCTCTCAGAGGCCTGACGGACCATGGCACACATGAGACTTCCGCGGGTTCCATGCCCGGTCTGCAAACGCACGATCGCCGTGACCCCCGTCGACGCGATCGGACTCGGCGCCATCGTCGACCACAAACGCGAATCCCGCCGCCTGATGCTCTGCGAAGGATCCATGCAGCGCATCCCACTGCCCAGCCACCCGGCATGGCAGCAGGACCTCCCACACAACGGCGACAACACTCCGGCCGCCATCCAGGACTCACTCTTCGAATAGCGCCCTCAAGACCCGCCCCAGCGGCCTGCGCCCTCCGGCGCCGCATCCGGACGTACGGCCGCTCCCAGCCCGTCACCGGCGACACGCTGAACCGCGCCGGACGGCCACCTCTCAGCGACGGGCCAATTGTGACCGCTGAACGGCGGATGAATCGGGACCCACCGGAGCAAATCCGACCCTTCTTGTAATCGTCTGATCATCCTGATCCCCATCGAGGGTCAGGAGGAGAGGGTGATTCCCGTGGAGGACTGGGCTGAGATCCGCCGACTGCACCGGGCCGAGGAGATGCCGATCCGGGCAATCGCCCGCCACATGGGCATCTCGAAGAACACGGTGAAGCGAGCCCTGGCCACCGACCGGCCGCCGGTCTACCAACGCCCGCTGAAAGGATCGGCCGTGGACGCGGTCGAGCCGGCCATCCGCGAGTTGCTCAAGCAGACCCCGACGATGCCCGCCACGGTGATCGCCGAGCGGATCGGCTGGCAGCGCGGGCTGACGATCCTCAAGGAACGCGTGCGCGAGCTGCGACCGGCCTACCTGCCCGTCGATCCGGTCTCCCGCACGGTCTACCAGCCGGGCGAACTCGCCCAGTGCGACCTGTGGTTCCCGCCGGTGGACATCCCGCTCGGCTACGGCCAGTGCGGCCGGCCCCCGGTCCTGGTGATCGTGTCCGGATACTCGCGGGTGATCACCGCGCGGATGCTGCCCTCCAGGCACACCGGCGACCTGATCGACGGCCACTGGCGCCTGCTCGCCGGCGGCTGGGGAGCTGTCCCGAAAATGCTGGTCTGGGACAACGAGCCGGGTGTCGGCAAAGGAAAACTGACCAGCGAGTTCGCCGCGTTCGCCGGCCTGCTCGCGGTCAGGATCCATCTGTGCCGGCCACGCGACCCGGAGGCGAAGGGCCTGGTCGAGCGCGCCAACGGCTACCTGGAGACCAGCTTCCTGCCCGGCCGCACCTTCACCGGCCCGGACGACTTCAACCGCCAGCTGACCGCCTGGCTGCAGATCGCCAACCGGCGCCAGCACCGTTCGATCGACGCCCGGCCGGTGGACCGCTGGGAGGCGGACCGGGCCGCGATGCTCACCATCCCGCCCGTCTCCCCACCGCATTGGTGGCGCTTCCACACCCGCATCGGCCGCGACCACTACATCCGCGTGGACACCAACGACTACTCCGTCCACCCCCGCGCTATCGGCAAGACGGTGATGGTCCGTGCCGACAACGAGCAGGTCACCGTCATCGCCGGCAACGACATCGTGGCCCGCCACACCCGCTGCTGGGCCAAACACCAGTCGATCACCGACCCCGAGCACGCCGCGGCGGCCCAGACCCTGCGCGGTGAGGTCATCTACCAGCAGGCAGCCCGAGCGCAAGCCGCCCGCGCCGCCACCCTTCTGGACCCCGACGGCCTCGGCATCGACGTCGAGCAACGCGAACTGGCCACCTACGACCGCATGTTCACCCTCATCGAGGGCGGAGCCGGAAAGGAGGACACCTGATGCCCCGCACCACCACCGCCGCCACGACCGACGCGACAGCCCCCGGGCCCGACGGCCAGGCGGCCCGAACCGGTCGGCAGACCTCCGCCGACCTGGCCTTCTATGCCCGTGTGATGAAGGCGCCCGCGCTGCTGGACGCCGCCGAGCGCCTGGCCGAACGCGCTCAGGCCGAGTCCTGGACCCACCTGGAGTTCCTGGTCGCCTGCCTGCAGCGCGAGGTGGCCGCCCGAGACTCCCACGGCGGCGAGGGCCGCATCCGCGCCGCCCGCTTCCCCGCGATCAAGACCATCGAGGAACTCGACCGCACCCATCTGCGCGGCCTGACGCGCCAACAACTCGCCCACCTGGCAACATTGGACTTCATAGCGGCCAAGGAGAACGCCGTCTTCCTCGGCCCGCCGGGCACCGGCAAGACCCACCTGGCCACCGGGCTCGCCATCCGGGCCTGCCAGGCAGGCCACCGGGTCGCGTTCGCCACCGCCGCCCAGTGGGTCGACCGCCTGGCCGCCGCCCACCAGGCCGGACGACTCCAGGACGAACTCGTCAAACTCGGCCGCTACCCGCTGATCGTGATCGATGAGGTCGGCTACATCCCGTTCGAGGCCGAGGCCGCGAACCTGTTCTTCCAGCTGATCTCGAACCGCTACGAGAGGGCCAGCGTGATCGTCACCTCGAACAAGCCGTTCGGACGTTGGGGAGAGGTCTTCGGCGACGAGACCGTCGCCGCCGCCATGATCGACCGGCTCGTCCACCACGCCGAGGTCCACTCCCTCAAAGGCGAGTCCTACCGCATGCGGGGCCGCGAACTCGGCCGCGTTCGCACCACCGACAACGACTGAACAAGAAGACCACCGACGACGCAAAAGGGCATAAAAGGGTCAGAACTCAAACGCCCAAAGTGGGTCACGGTTCAGCCGCCGCCGACACCACCCAGAGCGCCGAAACGGGGAGCCCGCCCTTGACCGCTCGCCAAACAGCCCCCGGACAAGGGCACTCCCAGCCCCAAGGGCCCAAAACCATTGAAAGATAACGCTGCTCCCAGCCAAAAACTCTGGGAGCAGCAGGTCAGCGGCTCACCATCGGTTGCGCAAAGCAGCTCACGCGCCCCCGAAAGACGCCCAGCGCCCCGCCCTCCGCGGAAAGTTCTTCGCGAACTCGACCGGATCGGGTGATGAACATCGGCGCCACGTTGACCTCTGGGAGCGCTCTGGGAGCACACCGCTCCCATTTACTCCCAACACTCCCAGCCCCACGCTCCCAGAACCCACCCCCGAGAACGACAGAAGGCCGTACCCGTCAAAACGGATACGGCCTCTGATCTGCGACTTTGGACATCAGTCCGAAGTCGGGACGACAGGATTTGAACCTGCGACCCCTTGACCCCCAGCAGTCGAAAGGGGGTGACGGTTCGTCCGCTCAGTCCAGAATTCGCAGGTCAGGGCCTGTCGCATCCAGGCCGTATGACGTCTGATGTCACCTCGTGACACCCAATCCGTGAGAGATGCGTGAGAGGCGCTGGACGACTGGGACTTCGAGAGTGATTTGCCTCACAGCCTCCATGAACACCTTGAGTCAGAGACCGGGCTACCCGCCAAGGCGCGCAAAGTTCGCACTCATCGATTCAAGATCGATACTCCACTCGGAGATTCGGTTGCCGTCCTCGTCGCGTGTCGGGCGGGGCTGCACGGAGCGCCACGGCTCGTCCGGGTCGAAGTCTGATTCCAACTCATCGAGGAAGATCAGCGAGTTCTGGATGTGGACGATATCTCCGTCCCGATAGAGTGGCCAGCATGAGATGAAGTTGGTTGTCGCAGGGTCAGTAATCGAGGCCACAAACACGATGTAGCGCCGTCGCCAGATTCCAATACCTGGAAGGCTCGACGCCAACTCTGCCGATAGTCCGACTCGGCCCAGTAGGACAAGCTGGCACGAAACCTTTCGGAGAATTCTCCAATTGTGATCGCGCCGATAGCCTCCTCGGGAGACGGGCCCTGGCTGATTTCGATTGAAAACACCCTACTCCTTGAGGTAGTTGAGGTTGCTGTCGTAGGTTCCGATTCGCTGACCACGGCGATTGAACATTTTCCACCCGTTGGTCACATTCTGGCCGTCGACGTCCCGGGTGATGAAATTCTTCCCATCGGAGAATACTTCTTGGCCGTGCGAATCGAACGGCGCCTTTCTGTGCAGGGATGAGCCTGTTGTAGCCGAGCTCTCGGGCTCGCTCGCCGACGGTGGGCCCGTAGCGCTCGTGGCTGTCGGCGCTGTGCCTGTCAACGACCGCAGGGTGTACGGGTCATGGAGTAGCGCGGGAGAGGACGTATGCCCCTTCGGGAGCGGCCATTCCTCACCGGGGTCGTCGTGGTGGTGAGCGGATAGCCCCCTTCATCGATCACGACGAGGTACTGCGAGGTATCCACAAGCCCGTAGTCGATCCGACCTCCGAGGCGCGGGTAGGCTCGCGCCGTGGATGAGCAGATGGTGACGGCAGCTCGACAGAGCAGTGCGTTGCAGGGTGCGATGCGGTTGGCCGCCTGGGTGGGGCAGGAGGCGCCGCGCGGGCTTGGACTCACCGCGCGCGGGGCGCTGCGCCGCCCGGATCTGCCAGCCGTGGCCGAGGTTCTGGGCGTCGCGGTGCCGGAACGTGTGCGGTCGGTGGCGGATCTCCCCCGGGTCCACGCGCCGTGGGTGGCGGCGCTCAGCGCGGGCTGGCTGCGCTGCGAGGGCGCGCGGGTTCACCACGCAGCTGACGACTGCATGCCCGCGGAGGCCGACCCCGCGTGGGCGGGGCTGTGGCTGGATGCCCTGGTGGCCGCCTGCGGTGCGGCGGTCCCGGGCACTACAACGTCCGAGGCGCTCGGGTTCACAGTCGAGTTGCTGGCCGCGCTGGACGGACCGGAACCGGTGTCTGCGTGGGCCCTGGCAAACCTTCGGTATCGCTTCGAGTGGCGCGAGCCGGGCGCCGAACTGGCTCGGCAGCTGCGCGCTCCCTGGGAGGGTGGGGAGAGCTGGCTGGCACTGTTGGACAGCTTCGGAGCCGTCCTCCGCGGCGAAGTTGACGATCCATGCGGTCAGGACGACGGCTGCGCCTGCGGTGCACGGCTGACCGACCTGGGGTTCTGGGCCATGGAGCGCCTGCGCGAGCGCCTGCCCAAGCCCATCGCGGCGGACCTAAGCCCGGCCGAAGTCCTGGCCCGATTGAGCAACCGGGAGCCGCAGGAGGTTTGGTGGGCCGCCCGGCCGTGGCTCGCAGCACGTCGCGCGGGGCAGGCAGCGGCCGAACTCCTCGCCGCCGCTCCGCAGGCCGGGGCGCGCGCCCGGGTGGCGGCGTTCGAGTTGCTCGACGGCCTCGGTGACGAGGCGCTGCCGACCCTGCAGGCACTCCACAAGGCATCGGCCTTGGGGCCGTGGGTCCGCATCCTGCTCGCGGGCCACTCGGACACAGAGCCGCGCCTCTCCCCCGCCGACCAGGTCTGGTTCCATACGGAGCACGCACTCACGCTGCTGGCCGAGCGCAGCCCCGCGGACGCCTTCACCCATGTCTGGCAGCACGTCGACGGCGCCGACCTGAGCCAGCGGCTCGCGGCTGTCCGCGACAGCGGCCACCCGCAGGCCGCCGAGCTGCAATCCGTGCTCCTCGCCGCCGAGCAGGGCGGCGAGGGCCGCCGTGCCCCGCGGGTCCTGCAACTGAAGGCCTCGTTGCGGCATGCCCGTTCGGTGTGGCGGCGGGTCCAGATGCCCGCCGACGCGACGCTGGGAGACCTCCACCAGGCCCTGCGGGCCCTGTTCGGTTGGGGCGACGACCACCTGCACTTTTTCCAGGTCGGTGGCCGGCGGTACGCGGACGTCTTCCACGACCTGGAGGACACCGGCGATGAGGAGTGGCTGCGCCTGGATACCGCGTTCGAACGCGTCGGCACCACATTGTCGTATACCTACGACCTCGGTGACTGCTGGGACCACGACATCGCCCTGGATAAGATCCTGGACCAGCCCGAATCCGGCATGCTCTACCCACGGTGTACTGCCGGTACAGGCGACAATCCGATCGAGGACTGGAATCCCGAATGCCCTCAGGAGCCAGTCGCGTTCGATCTCACCGCGGTCAACGCCGCCCTCCACGGGCGCGCCTACGACACGGGGCGGTGACGACATCCCACACATGACTACCCGCTGACGGAGGGTCGGTGGGCGATCCATGCCGGCCCCGCTCGCCCGGTGGCGACAGGCAGGGCGGGAGCGCGTCCGGCGGGGCTGATCCTCTGTCAGTGGCGAGCCGCCGGGCGGTATCCGTGCCCGGCAAGCCAGGCCCGCGCCCGACCGCGTTGTCGTTCCTCGGAGAACAGGTGGAACCGACTCTGCTCGTCCTCACGGCGAGCCAGGACATCCTTGAACCTGCGAAACGCGCCACGGCCCGCAATGGCGATCTCGAGGCGATCCGCGAACCCGGCGTCACCGACCGTGGCGATGAACAGCTCCATGTCCCGGTAGCCGTCCCGGGACCCCTCGCACGGCACCGGCAGCCACCGGTCAGGTTCCGCGTCCTCGCTCAACTCACCCTCCCACCCGTCGAGGTCGACCTGCTGGGGCCAGCATTCCCCGGTGGTCAGGTCGATCCGGCCGCCACCGAAGACGGGATCTCCTTCCAGCAACCCCGACAGGTCCTCCAGATCAACCGGGAGCGGTCTGAGCAACGGCGCCGGCCCGCGACTCAGAGCGGCCTCCAGCTGTGCCGCCAGGTCCTCGTCCCCGTCCCAGCCACGCTCCGCGAGCGCCGCGACACACCGTTCGGCCAGCTCGACGGCACCAGCCACCCCGCCGACCACGGCGTCGGCGACAGTATCCCCCACCATCTGCAAGACCTCGGCCAACGGCCGCGCTGGCAGCAGCTCGACCATCGCCGCTCCGTCACCGGTGTGCCGCGCCGCCCTCAGCTGCCGAAGCTCCTCTTCGCTCCACTCACCCGCCACGGAGCGCCACCCTCATCCCTGATCGAGTTGCCGACGCCAGTCAGCGAACTGCTCTCGGATCGCTGCGGCGGCGGACGGGTCGAACCCATACGCGGCGAACTGCTTGTCGCTGTAACGCTCGACGCGCCGAAGCGCATCGGCGAACATCGCGTGGTCGAAGCCGGCGTCGTTCTGGATGGCGAGCTCGATGAGACGCTCGCGGGAGTATCCCGCCTGCAGCAGGCCATGCACATCGATAGCGTCGCGGACCTCGGCGCGGCTGAACAACGCGCCGGTCTTGCCCGCCGCGACGTCGTCGCGGTGCAGAACCGGTCCGAGCTCCGAGGCCACGGGCGGATGGTGGAGGAACTCCGCTACCAGCTCGACCTTGCTCTGGATGCCGGTGGCCGGGTCGGTGACACTCAACCGGGTGTACGTCGACACCTGCCGAACGACCTGCACCCTGTACCCGGCCGCACTGTATGCCGCGACCGCGGCCCTGACGGCAGCCGGCATCTCCGCTGTCGCCCGTCCGATCGGCGCGAACAGGTCGACGTCGTCGCTGAGCCGGTCGACGATGCGATGCGCCTGCACCGCGTAGCCGCCGGCCAGGGCATAGCCGTAGTCCTCTGCGAGGGAGTCCAGTCCGATCTTGATCAGTCGCCGGTGCAGCTCGTCCACTACGCCGCTGCCGCCTTCGGGCCGAGCTCGGGGAACCGGGCCTGCCACAGCGCGCGGACCTCCCTGGGCAGGAACAGCTCCGGCCACAGGCGCAGCAGAGTGGCCCGGTGCAGGTGATCATGGAGGTCGGTGGGGGTCTGCGCCTCGCGGATCACCCGCTCGTACATCAGCACCAGGTCGGCTGGTTCGGCCAGGTCATAGGTGTAGGGCGGGCCCCAGTCCAGGTGCCGCGGCAGCACCACAGTCCCGTTCGCCGGGCCGGTCAGCCGACCGAGATCATCCGGCAGCGTGTACGGCCTCGCCACGGCATACCTGCTCATGGCCACCAGTGTGCCCCATCCGCGGCGGGTGATCCATGACAAGTCTGGGTGCTGTCGGCGACGTCGCCGGGCTCCGGGCAGTTACCACGCCCGCGGCCACTAGTTTCTCGCCTGCTCGGAACGCCTTGGCGGACGCGGCGGCTCGTACGGTATCGATCACAACGCTCACGGCCATGCCGCCATCCAACACTGCCCGGGCCCTCGCCGGGCAACCGGTCCACGAACGGATGAACACGCTGCCCTGGCTGGCCCGCCAGCGGCTCCGGCCGGCCTCCGACGCGAGCAGCGGGAGCAGGCGAAGTCACATTCTCTCGCGCACCGGACGCTCGAGGGTCGGCGGGGCGTCGTCGATGCCATGTCAGCGGTCCTACAGGAGCGGTGACGTGGCTTGTGCTGTGTCCAGTTCGCGGCGGAAGGCGCTGTGGCGGGGTAGCTGGCGCGGACCGACTCCAGATAGAAGCGGTCCGCGGCCGGTGCGGGTCAGGGCTTCCGCGCAGGCGGTGGCCAGTCGTGCCGCGCGGTGGTAGGAGCCACGGTGCTGGCCGCCCATGATCTTCTTGAGCCGGAGTTGCTCGTGCGGCTTCGGCCCTACCGCCGCTCCCAGGTCCGCCCGGCCGCCGGGCGTGGACTCCGGCCCGAGGGGCGACTCGCTGTCAGGCGATGCTGGCGACCGGGTGCCGCCCACCGGCTTTGGGCCGATGCCGGCGACGCGGGCCCATGCCCCCAGGCGATGCCTCTGCGGGAACCCGTCGCTGGGCCATGGGGCTGCCGAGGTGATTCCGACCGGAGCGGGTGCGACCACGGTCAGGGAAGGCTCCGCGGGGCTTCGGCGAGGCAGTTGAGTGCCTTGAGGGCGGCGGGACGGCCGGTGGCGGTGAGCGCGATCGACTGCCGCGCGCCGCGGTCGAGGTATCCGAGCTCCCGGCCGGTGTGGAGCCATCGCCACAGGAGGCGCTGGGTGTCCTCTGGATCGAGCGGGTGGCCGTCGCGGCCGCAGAAAGCCGTGGCGAGCACCAGGTGGACGGTGTGCTGGAGCTGTTCGTGGGGCAGTGGGCCGTGCCACAGGGCGCAGGTCGCCGCTTCGGCGGTCTGCCGGTCTGCCGGGGTGGCGCCGAGCCAGGCGAGGGCGGCGGTGCGCTGGCGCAACTCGGGGTCGGCCAGGTGGGCCCGGCCTGCCGCGTTGAGTTTGAGGAGGGGGTGGCGCTTGGTCAGGAGTTTGTGGGTGCGGGCCAGGTCGTGCAGGTCGGCGAGTTGGAACAGGTCGGCCTCGGAGCGCGGGCCCTTGCCGATCGGGTACCAGTGCGGGTAACGCGCGAACGCCTCGGCGACGAGATCCCGGGGCAGGTAGCCAGCCTGGGTGAGTGTGACGCCGTCGCCGATCGCGCTGAGCAGCCAGTGCAGCGGCTCGGCGGTGTCCGGCGGAGCCGGCGCAGGCTGGTCGAGCTCCCGCAGGACGGCGGCGAGCAGCGCCCGCCGCTCCGCTGGTGGCGCGCCGCGCCAGGCTTCGCGTCGCTCGGCCTGGATGGCGTCGAGCGGGGCACGGTCCTGGTGAGCTGGATGCGGGGTCGCGAGCCACTGCTCGACGAGGCGGATCCGCGCGGAGCGCAAGCTGCCGGCCGGGTCGAGTACTCCCGCGTCCAGGGCCTGTTCGAGGTGCGTCGAGGCGTTCGCGTGGGCGACGGCTTCCTGCACGCCCATGACCGCTCCCCAGGTCAGCTCCGGTGTGTCCGGCGGGGTCGTCGACGAGTCGGACACGGCCTTGCGGTACGCCGCGAGGCCGTCACGGTCGGACTTCTGCCATGCGGTGAGCACCTGCGTCGTGGTCTCGCTCGTGCACACGGCGGCAGGTCGCATCCGTCCCGCGTCGGCCAGCAGCCGCGCCAGGAGGGTGACGGCCTGCCGCTGCTCGACTGGATTCGCGTCCCACTTGCGGGGGAGTTCGTACCAGCAGAAGCGTTCCACGTCGGCGGTCGTGAGGGAGGCGACCGGTTCGCCGTTCGGAACCAGCCAGCCCAGCAGCCGCGCTGCGAGGTCCATGTCCTTGGCGAGCGGGCCGGGGACCGGCTCCATCGTGTCCACCTCCTCGCGCGCGGGGACGGGCGCGCCCTCACTTGCCTGTCCCGATCGTCTCATGGGCATGCGGCCGGGGACTGAACCTGGAGGGCGGGAACATGAGCCCGGCCCCCCGCGCGCAGGGGCGATCACACGGTCATCGCACGGCGTCGGGGCGGCCGGTTCGCCGCACCCGGCTCGGGAACGGCGCATCGGGGCATTCGCGTCGGCCGACCGCCGGCCGACTTCGTGCGTCCGGCCCCAGCGTCAGTTGTTCGCGGGGGTGCCGCAGCATTTCTTGTACTTGCGTCCGGAGTCGCACCAGCAGGGGCCGTTGCGGGCGGGAGGCCACAGCAGCACCAGGCGCGGGCAGGTCCGGGCGGACCACTCTCCGAAGGCCCTGCGAGTGAACGGCTCGGCTGGATCGCGGCCGTCACGGCTGGCCCAGTCCTTGTAAGCCGCCAGCCGTCCGCTCACCATGCGCACGTGGGCGGCTCCCGCCTCGGAGTAGGCTCGGGCCTCCCGCTGGACCAGGGCCGCGTACGCGTCGTAGTCGTCCCCGTAGCCCGCGGTCGACTCGGGCCAGCGCTCGCGCACGGCGGTGAAGTCGTCGCGGGTCCAGCGCAGCACGATGCCGTCGAACGCGTCGCCGTCCTCAGGGACGTCGAGGCGCCGGCCGCCGACCGTGCCGGTGACCTCGCGAAGCGCGTCCGCGAATTCTTGGAGGGCGGCGTCGGCCTCCCCCTGGGCGGCGAGGTCGTCGTCGTCCAGTTCGTGGCCGGCTTCCTCGCGCAGCCACGAACGGCTCAGGGAGAGCCGGGGCAAGTACTCTGCGACTTCGTCGTTGTCTCCGAACGAGGCGGCACGCGCCAGGCCCGCCTCGCACCACTCCAGAGCCCAGTCCCCGCGGCCGGCCTCGCCCAGGACCTCGACCATGTCCTCGAAGATGCGAAGGTCTGCGACGTCTCCGGACTGGGCGTCGAGTTCTGCCCGCAGCGCGCGCACCCGCTCGTCCGCTTCGTCCGGCCGCCCCGTGTTGTAGAGCGTATCGATGACGCCCACCTGCCCGTCGCGCCCGAAGCGGCCGCCGAACTCGCAGATTCGCTCGAAGAGGGCCAGCGCCTCGGCATGGCGGCCCGCGCGAAGCAAGAGCCAACCGGCGTCCACCAACGCGCGCGGCTCCTCCGGGTCACCGGTGTGCTCGGCGGCCCACTTCTGACACTCCGTCAGGCTCGGTTCCCGCCCGAGTCCTTCGAGGAATGCGACATAGGGGGTCTCAGGCGTCCGCGACGTCGAGGTGCTGCCGTACTGATGGTTCGTCACCCGCGAAGAGTATCGCCGCGCCACGGCATCAGAAGGCTGTACCGGTGCGCGGGGCCATTGGACAGCGCCCACCATTGACGCGATGGCCGGAACCTGTTATCGAACCTGCGGGCTGATCCTGACGAAGATCACGGCAGCTGGCGGACACGCAGGCCAGCCCGTGTGCGGGACCTTTGAGACCCCGCAGACCACACCTGACCGCGATGTCCGGCTATCTCGCGGTCTCCTGGCTCACCGATCCGTAGAATCGGGCCGGGGACGACATAGCCGCAGGGTCTGGGAGGGTGGGCGCGTGGCGGGGACTGCGAGGGAACGCCTGGCTCAGCTGCTCGGCGGTTCGAAGGTGACGGGGGCCTTCAGCGCCCAGCTCGAGGCGCCTGTGCACGGCCTTGGACTGGAGGTGGCCGGGATCGGGCCGGTGAGTCTTCCGCTCCGCGCGCCCCAGGCGAAGAAGCTGATCATGGTGGCGCGCCCGGCGATGTTCGGGCGGGGCGAGGAAACGCTGAGCGACGCCAGCGTCCGTGACACCTGGCAGATCTCGCGGGACCAGGTCACTCTTGGCGGCCCATCCTGGCCGACACTGCTCAGCGGCGCGCTGGAGTACTTCCGGGACGCACTCGGGCTCCCCGCGTCGACCCGGCTGCGGGCCGAGCCGCACGCGCTGCTCGTGTACGGCAAGGGGCAGTTCTTCCTTCCCCACCAGGATTCGGAGAAGGACGACTCCATGGTGGGCACGCTGGTACTGTCTCTGCCCTCGACACACACCGGCGGGGAGCTGGTGATCGAGCACGCCGGGCAGAGCCGGGTCTACCGCACGTCGAAGACGGAGCTGAGCCTCGTGGCCTTCTACGCCGACTGTCGACACGAGGTCACCCCGGTCAGGACCGGCTATCGGGTGACCCTCACCTTCAACCTGCTTGCCGAGCCGGGGACTCCGGAGCGGGAGTCCGGCCCGATCACCGAATTGGCGCACTGCCTGGACCAGCACTTCAGCAGACCGTCCAGGCCGCGCTACAGCACCCGGGACCTCGATCCGCCCAACCGCCTCGTCTACCTGCTCGACCACGAATACACCCAGCGGGGTCTTGGCTGGGACCGGCTCAAGGGCGCCGACGCGGAGCGCGCCGCGCTGCTGCGTGCCGCCGGCGCCCAGGCGGGGTGCGAGTCGGTGCTGGCCCTCGCCGAGGTGAAGCAGACCTGGGACGCCTCCCCCGCCGGGTACGACCCCTGGGACGACTACGGGTACGACGATGAGGACGAGGTCGACGGCGCCGGTACCGACGAGGACTACGATCTCGGCGACCTTATCGACGACGAGATCACCCTCGGCTGGTGGACCGGCCCGGACGGCACCGGCGGCGAGCAGATCTCGCTGTACGTGCACGACTACGAGGCCTGCGCCAGCACCCCGAGCGCAGACCTGACGCCCTATGACTCCCAGTACGAGGGCTACATGGGCAACTACGGCAACACGCTGGACCGCTGGTACCGGCGGGCCGCGGTCGTGGTGTGGCCGCGCGAGCGGGCCTTCGCGGCGCGCGGCGAGGCCGGATCCCGGTGGGCCCTTGAGGAACTGCAGGAACGCATCGCGCGGGGCGACCGGGACGGCGCACGCACCGCGGCCGAATCCCTCGCACCGTTCTGGAAACGCAGCGGTACGCAACCCGGACAGCTGGCAAGCGCGTTGCGGGTGGCCGCGGGCCTGGAGGTGGCCGAGACCGCCGCGATGCTGCTGGAGCCGTTCCGGGTGGACGCGCTCACGCCGGAACACGCGGACGCTCTGGCCACGGTGGCCGCCAGGTACGGCGCCCAGTGGCTGCGCCGGGTCAGCGACGGCTGGTTCGGCCCGCAGCCCCGCTTCGAGGCACACCAGTACGACTGGACCGCGCAGTTGCCCCAGCTGTGCGCGGCGCTGCGCTCCGGCCGGGGCGCGGCGATGGCGAAACTGCTGGCGGCCGGGGCCTGGACCCAGGTGGACGGCGGCCTGCGGCTGTGGACCACGACCGGCCCGGCCGAGATCCGCCGTGCGCAGCTGGAGCAGCTGGGCCTACCGCTGCTACCCATCCTGGAAGCGGCCGACGAGCAGCTGCGCGGCCGGATCCTGGCAGCGCTGCGCACTTACCCGGACACGGTACTGGAGTGCCTGATGCCGATGCTGCGCCGTGCGACAGAGGCGCGGTCGGCGACTGCACGGCGGGCTGCGGGGCTCGACGCGGTCGCGCGGGAGTGCGGAGACAGGCTCCGCGCGGTTGCCGTACGGCGGCCGCGCGATGAGGATGACTGGTCGATGACATGGACCGGGTGCGGCTGCGAGCTGTGTGACACCCTGGGGACGTTTCTCGGTTCCCGATCGCGGCGAGTCCTCGAGTGGCCACTGGCGAAGGACTGTCGGCGACATGTCCACACCAAAATCGACTCGGCCGAGCTGCCGGTGAGCCACCAGACCAGGCGGCAAGGACGTCCGTACACGCTCGTGCTGACGAAGACCAAGGAGCTGTTCACGCGCGACAAGGAGGCCCGTCGGCAGGCCGGAGCCGACCTGGCATGGCTGACATCGGTGTGGGACGCTCCCAGCACTTCAGTGGCAGGATCATGTGACTGCTGATCGATTGGGTCGTTGAGCGGTCATGCGGGCTGTCGTGACTGAGAAGCAACTCGGTACATGGGCTGAGGAGTTACGGCTAGGTCCGCGATTGAGGTCGGGACGTGCCGGCCTGGAGGGTCGGCTGGTGGTTGATCAGCAGGCTGCCTGCCGGGCGAGCACGAGTTCGGCGCTCGGCCAGGAGCACTGCCTCAACGTTGCGCCACGCCTTCGACGAAGACAGCAGCGGGTGCCTCACCATCGCCCGACTCATCCGGCCTTTGGGCAGCCGCTGGACCTGTCGGACGCGCACTTCCGCACACGGTCACCGACCCGCTGGCCCGCGTCACCACGTGTAACTGGACTCCGGACGGCCGGCCCACCTGCCGCACGGATCCAGACGGGCAGACCGAACGGTGGAAGTACGACGCCGACGGCAATCTGCTCGAGCACACTGACGAGACGGGCGCCACCGAGCGCTTCGAGTACACGTACTTCGACCGTCTGTCCGCCCGCATCGGCTCTGACGGAGCACGATACGAGTTCGGCTACGACACCGAGCTCAGGATGGTCCACGTCACCAATCCGCGTGGCCTCACGTGGAATTACGAGTACGACCCGGTCGGCCGAGTGGTCGCCGAGCGGGACTTCAACGGACGCCACTTGCGGTACGAGGTCGACGCCGCCGGCGAATTGGCCTCGCGGACCAACGGCGCCGGCCAGGTGGTCCGCTACCGACGGGATGCCCTCGGCCGCACGCTCGAGCAGCACGCGGACGGAGCGGTCACCACCTTTTCCTATGACCCGGCCGGTCGTCTGCTGCACACCGCCAGGCCAGGAGTCGAGATCTCCATCGGCTATGACTCGTTCAAGCGCCCGATCGAAGAGACCTGCAACGGCCTCA
This sequence comes from Kitasatospora sp. HPM-01-4, assembly GCF_051374625.1. Lineage (NCBI taxonomy): Bacteria > Bacillati > Actinomycetota > Actinomycetes > Kitasatosporales > Streptomycetaceae > Kitasatospora > Kitasatospora sp. HPM-01-4. Next base: position 2,423,150 of record NZ_JBPQGP010000005.1, read on the forward strand.
CCCTGGCCCACGGCTACGACCCACTGGGGCGACTGACACTCCGGCGGACGCCCAGCGGTTCGGAAAGCTCCTGGTCGTACGGACCTCACGGCCGGATCGACGCCCTGGCCGTGGGATATCGTGGGCGCTCCGTTTCGGGTACGACCGTGTCGGCCACGAAATCTCCCGCGAGTTCGGCGGTGTGCGGCTGGCCCAGACCTGGGGCGGTGCCGACCGGCTCCTTGATCAGTGCATCAGCACGTCCGCGGACGCGGTCGCGCGGGTACTGCAGCAGCGGTCCTTCACGTACCGGCCTGACGGCCGCCTCACGGAAATCGCCGATGCGGCCGGCGGCTCCCGCAGCTTCGATCTGGACGCCTCGGGCCGGATCACCGCCGTCACGGGCGGGAACTGGCAGGAAGCCTACGCCTACGACCAGACCGGGCACATCATCCAGGCCGCCTGGCCAGAGCGTGCTGACACCGCCGAGGAGAGCACCGCCGGCGCGCGCGCATACGCTGGCGCCCTGCTCCAGCGCGCTGGACGGACTCACTACGAGTACGACGGCCAAGGCCGCCTCGTCCGGCAGACCCGACAGCTCCTCTCCGGCGGAGTCCGGGTCTGGCAGTACACCTGGGACGCCGACGACCGCCTGGTCTCACTGACCACACCGAGCGGAGAGCACTGGCGATACCTCTACGATCCGTTCGGCCGACGTGTGGCGAAGTACCGGATGGATGCGGACGGCACGAACGCGCTGGAGCAGACCGTCTTCGTCTGGGACGGCACCGTTCTCGCCGAGCAGGTCCACACCGACTTCCGAACCGGCACGGTGCAGACCACCACCTGGACTGGGAGCCGGAGGAGCACCGGGCGCTCACCCAGACGGTCAGCCTGCGGGATGCCTCACAGCGCGAGATCGACCGGCGCTTCTACATGATCGTCACGGACCTGGCCGGCACACCGACCGAACTCGTCGACGAGCACGGAACGATCGCCTGGCGCGCCCGGACCACCCTGTGGGGCGCATCGACCTCGCCTTCGGACGCCCCCGCGGAGTGCCCGCTGCGGTTCCCCGGCCAGTACCTGGACCGCGAGAGCGGTCTGCACTACAACCTCTACCGCTACTACGATCCCCGGACCGGACGCTACCTGAGCCCTGACCCGATCGGCCTCGAACCCGCGCCCGACCCGTACATGTACGTCGGCAACCCCCTGACCGAGATCGACCCGCTGGGACTGGCCAAGAAGGCCAGGTGCGAGTTCATCATCCGCTACGGAAGCGAAGCCGAGGCCAAGCAGTCTCTGGCCGCCAACGACGGCAAAGGCGGTCTCGTACCGAAGTTCAAGCCGCACGACAAGCAGCCGAAGTGGATCGCGAAGGCGAACGCCGATCTCAACTCCGGAAACCTCGGCCAGGCGAAGCACTACACACACAAGATGGAGTTCCGGTGCAAGCCCGGCGTGCTCGAGTGGCTCAAGCAGTACGAGACCAAGCCCACCAACGAGCCGGGGCGTTTCGAGGTACCGGCCAGCCAGATCGACCGCTTCAACTCCTTCGTCGAGGAAACCACCGTCTCGAAGGTCGACCGAGGCAACGCCGGCAAGCGGAAACGACGGTGACGCACATCCGTGGGGACGGCAGCCGTAAGCTCGGGCTCGCCGATTCGAGGAGGACATCAACAGTGAGGCAGCAGACTAAGCAAGCCGACCGGGCTGACCGCGCCCGGTTCCGGACCGCCCTGTGGGCAATCGGTGAACAGTGGGGGACCGCTCCGGAGCAACTCGCCGAAGAAGTTGTCAGCGGGCTGCTGGCCTTCGCACCAAAGACCCCCGGCAACCTCGCAGCCTCCCAGCAGCTCGATGTCTCGGTAGAGGAGGACGAGTTCGGCCGCTCCGACCTCGGACTGTGTCTCAAGGACTACGGCGTCCGTCTGGACCATGTGCTGTGGCTCGCAGACGGTCTCCGCCTTCCGGAACAGGTACACGACCAGTGGCCCGATCTGACCCAGCACGAATGGGACTGTGCCCTGCGGATCACCAAGCTCATCCTGTCCGCGCTGGGGTCCACCCTGATCCACGACGGCGAGGCGGTGCCACGTCCCGCCCAGACCACGTTCCGCGCGGCTCTGTGGGCAATCGGAGACCAGCCTCAGACTGACCCGGAGCAGCTTGCCGCCGACGTGACCATGGGGCTGCTGGCATTCGCGTCGGAGACCCCGGACAACCTCGCTGCCGCCGAGCAACTCGGGGTCTCGGCACAGGAAGACGACAAGGGCTGGGACATCGGCCTATCCCTGCAACAGCCAGGGATTCGCCTGTCACGCCTACTGACGAGCGCCGTCGACAGCACGATGCCGGAGGAGCTACTGGAAGACCTCCCCGAACTCACGCAGGAGGACTGGCACACCACGCTCACCGTGACCGGGCTGATCCTCTCAGCCTTGGAATCCAACCAGATGTTCGAATGACGATAGTGCCCTTGCCGAGAACCTCATCCGTCCTGGTGAGAAGCACCGTGTGAGGGTGCACAAGTGTCGACCTCGTCGGTCGGGTCGGCGCTCTGGCAGAGCCGACGAGATCCGCGGCATGATGATCGACCGTGCTGCTACGACTGGCGTACCTGGGCGTGACGAACGCGTTCGCAATGCTGCGGCTGCTGCCGATGAGCGACCGCGAGAAGGACATGGAGATCCTTGCCCTGCGCCATCAGATCACCGTGCTGGAACGGCAACTGCACGGACAGCAGGTCCGCTTCGAAGCGAGCGACCGGGCGTTCCTGGCCGCACTGCTGCAGGGCCTGCCGACGCAGGTGCTGCGTCGGCTGCGGCTGCTGGTGCGGCCCGACACCGTACTGCGCTGGCACCGCGACCTGGTCACCCGCCGCCACGCCACCCGGCCCCGGCCGAAGCGCCCAGGCCGACCGCGCACCGTGCGCTCCATCCGCACCCTTGTCCTGCGCCTGGCCGCAGAGAATCCGGGATGGGGCTACCGGCGCCTTCACGGCGAACTGCTCGTCCTCGGCGTCAAGGTGGCCGCGTCTACGGTGTGGGAGATCCTGAAGGAGGTCGGCATCCCGCCGGCACCCGAGCGCATATCCAGCACGTGGGCCGACTTCCTGCGCTCGCAAGCGGACGCACTCCTCGCGTGCGACTTCTTCGAAACGGTCACCCTGTCCGGAGCCCGGCTGCACGTGCTCGCGGTCATCGAGCACGCCAATCGCCGGGTCCGGATCCTCGGTGCCACCGCACATCCGACCGCGTCCTGGGTGGCACAGGCGGCGAAGAACCTCGTCATGGACCTCGAGGACGCCGAGTGCCGAGCGCGGTTCCTGATCCGGGACCGGGACGGGAAGTTCCCCGAACTGCTCGACGCCGTCCTCAAGGACACGGGAATCCAGGCTGTCCTCAGCGGCGTCCGGATCCCCCGCATGAACTCCATCATGGAGAGATGGGTGCAGACCTGCCGCCGGGAGCTGCTGGACCGCACCCTGATCTGGAACCAGCGCCACCTGCTGCACGCGCTACGCGAGTTCGAGAAGTTCTACAACGAACGACCACAGGCCACACCAGGGCATCGCGAACGCCCGACCCCTCTGTGCGCTTCCCGAGCCGATCGACAACCTTGAGCAAATCGCCCGCCTCGACATACGCCGAACCGACCGACTCGGCGGACTCCTCCACGAGTACCAACATGCTGCCTGAGCAGGGCGGATGAGGTTTTCGGCAAGGGCAGGGCGCATCGGCGATGGACGCACTCCTCGATGCAGTCGATGGCGCGCTCGGTGAGGGTTGCACAGGCACGGGAAAAGCGCGCGAAGATGCCAGTGCGGACCAAAGCCCTTAGCGGGTGCAGGAATCGGCGCACAGGCGGGCCGAGGATGGTGCGCCGGAATGCGGCATGCAGGTCGAGGAGTACCACGGCGATGCCTGCGAGTGTCGCCGCCGCGGCAAGGGGGTGCCTCCATCGCCAGGCCGCGGTCTGTACGACGGCGCCGAGCACGAGGAACCCACCCAGGAGGGCGTGTCTGCCGCCCTCGTCGCCGGCGGCGTCCGCGCCCAGATTGCCGTGCCGGGAACGCCTTGCCCTCACATTGAAGCCGAGCGCGTGCGCGAAGGCGGACCGGGTGCCGCGGCTTCGGGAATGCGAGGGCATCCACCAGGTCCGGAAAAATACCCCCATGGGTATAGTGGAGCGAGAGGCCCGCCAGAGGGCCGTCGCATGAGGAGTTGTGATGTGTCGTCGTGTTGTCTGCCGCGCCTGCGGCAAGCCGTCCTATGCCGGGTGCGGCATGCATGTGGAGCAGGTGCTGGCCGGGGTGCCCAAGTCCGACCGGTGCGGCTGCGGCAAGGCCGCGCCGAAGGGCGGCGGCTGGCTGGGGCGGCTGTTCGGCCGGCGTTGACGGCCTGGCCGCGGTCGACCCGCTCCTGCGGGAGGCGAGAACCGTGAGCAGTGCCGCTTCCGGCTCGTACCCTTCCTTCGGGCGACCGGGTGATCTCCGGTTGGGGCTGCGCGCGAATCTGGTCCAGTTCCTGCTGCTGGTCGCGGTCAATACGCTGGTGGGCGGCATGCTCGGCCAGGAGCGCACCGTCTTGCCGCTGCTTGCCGACCGGGTGTTCCGGCTGTCCGCCCACACTGCCGCGCTGACTTACATCGTGGCGTTCGGCGCGACAAAGGCGGTGACGAACTTCTTCGCCGGGACGCTGTCGGACCGGTGGGGCAGGAAGCCAGTGCTGGTGGCAGGGTGGGTGATCGCGCTGCCGGTACCGCTGCTGCTGATCTGGGCGCCGTCCTGGGGCTGGGTCGTCTTCGCCAACGTGCTGCTCGGCGTCAACCAGGGCCTGAGCTGGTCCACCACCGTCATCATGAAGATCGACCTCGTCGGACCCTCCCGCCGGGGCCTCGCCATGGGCCTCAACGAGGCCGCCGGCTACGGTGCGCTCGCCGCCACCGCCATGGCCACCGGCGCCATCGCCGCCCACTGGGGCCTGCGCCCCCAGCCGTTCTTCCTCGGCATCGCCTACGCCGCACTCGGCCTGGGCCTGTCCGTCCTCGCGGTGCGCGAGACCCGCGAGCAGGCTCGCGCCGAGGCCGCCCTCCACCCCGCACCCGCGAACCCCGACCACCACGCCGAGCTCACCACCGGGCAGATCGCCCGGACCGTCAGCCTCACCGACAAGGCGCTGTCGGCGGCGAGCTGGGCCGGGATGGTCAACAACCTCAACGACGCCCTCGCCTGGGGCATCTTCCCCCTGCTGTACGCGGCGCACGGCCTGCCGATCGGGCTGATCGGACTGCTAGCCGCGCTCTATCCGGCCGCCTGGGGGCTGGGCCAGATCCTCACCGGCTGGTGGTCCGACCGCATCGGCCGCAAGCACCTCATCACGGCAGGGATGCTCGTGCAGGCGATCGCGATCGCCCTGGTCGCCCTCGGCACCACCTTCCCCGTGTGGGCGCTCGCCCAGGTCCTGCTCGGCGCGGGCACCGCGATGGTCTATCCGGCCCTGCTCGCCGTGATCGGCGACGTCGCCCACCCCGCCTGGCGGGCCCGCGCGGTCGGCGTCTACCGGCTGTGGCGCGACGGCGGCTTCGCCGTCGGAGCCCTGCTCGCCGGGGCCCTCGCCGACGCCTACGGCCTGGCCACCGCGATCTGGGCCGTCGCCGCCCTCACCGCCGTGGCCGGCCTCGTCGTCGCACTGCGCATGTACGAGACCCGCCGGCGGGACTGAACTCGGTCCGGCACGGCTGCGGGCCGGTTTCACCACGCTGATCAGCGTCGCGAAACCGGCCCCTGCCGTTCCGATGCTGCTGACCGAAGCGCACCACCGCACCTTCGCAGAGATACCCCAGAGGGTATTTGACGAGGGCACCGTGGTGGAGTTACCGTCGATACCAAGATGCCCCGGGGGGTATATGGAGGACAGACGTGACCCGTGAGATCGACCTCGACACCTTCGCCTCGGCCTGGGCCGACGGCGGCCTCGTCCTGGACGTGCGCGAGCCGGACGAGTACCACGTGGGGCACGTGCCCGGCGCGCTGCTCGTCCCGCTCGCGAAGCTGCCCACCTGGGCCGGCGCCCCGGCGGACCGGCCGGTGCACGTGATCTGCGCGAGCGGCAACCGCAGCATGATCGCCGCCGACTTGATGCGCGCCCGCGGTGTCGACGCCCGCTCGGTCGCCGGTGGCACCCGTGGCTGGGCTCGCGCCGGGCACCCCCTCGCCACGGGCCCGCACCCGCACTGACCCGACCCAGCGCCGCCCGGCGCACCTTCGTTCCCCAGCTCACCTGAAGTCGCGGCCCGTCGCCGACCGGCCGCCGTCTCGCCCTACCCGTTTTCATACCCCACCGGGTATACCAGGCCCCGCGTGGGCCCCGATCGGAAGGTTGTTCCCCGTGTTCTTCGCCCAGTACTACCTCGACTGCCTCTCCCAGGCGTCGTACATGATCGCCGACGAGTCCACCGGCAAGGCGGTGGTCGTCGACCCACGCCGGGACATCTCCGAGTACCTGGCCGACGCCCAGGCACGCGGCTTCACCGTCGAGGCCGTCATCAACACCCACTTCCACGCCGACTTCGTCGCCGGCCACCTGGAGATGGCCGCCCGCACCGGCGCCTGGATCGGCTACGGGCAGCAGGCCGAGACCGAGTACCCGATCCGCCACCTCGCCGACGGCGAGCGGATCAGCCTCGGCGAGGTGACCCTGCAGATCATAGAGACCCCCGGCCACACCCCGGAGTCGATCAGCGTCCTGGTCTACGAACACGCCGCCGACGAGGTCCCCTACGGCGTGCTGACCGGAGACGCGCTGTTCATCGGCGACGTCGGCCGCCCCGACCTGCTCGCCTCGGCCGGCGTCACCGCCGAGGAGCTCGGCCGGATGCTCCACCACAGCGTCCAGCACAAGCTGACGGGCCTGCCCGACGAGGTGCGGGTCTTCCCCGCCCACGGCGCAGGCTCGGCCTGCGGCAAGAACCTCTCCACCGAGAAGCAGTCCACCATCGGCGCCCAGCGCGCCACCAACTACGCCTGCCGGCCGATGAGCGAGGACGAGTTCGTCGCCATCGTCACCGCCGGACAGTCCGCGGCCCCCGGCTACTTCGCCTACGACGCCACCCTCAACCGCCGGCAGCGCGACCTGTTCGACCCCGCCGCCGCACCCCGGCCGCTGCCCCTGGAGGAGTTCCGCGCCGAACACGCCGCCGGAGCGGTCGTGGTGGACACCCGCAGCCCGCAAGAGTTCGGCACCGGCCACCTGCGCGGCGCGATCAACATCCCCGCCGACGGCCGCTTCGCCGAACAGGCCGGCACCGTCCTGACCCCCGACAGCCGCATCCTGGTCATCGCACCGCAGAACCGCGAGGAGGAGATCACCACCCGCCTCGCCCGCATCGGCTTCGACCACGTGGCCGGCTACCTGCTGGGCCCCGACGACGCCCTCGCCGCGATGCCTGACGAGGTCACCCCGGCCAGCCGCCTGACCGCCGACCAACTGCGCACCGCTCTCGCCGGCGACCAGCCCCCGGTAGTCCTGGACGTCCGCAACTGCTCCGAACGCGCCGGCGGCCACATCGACGGCTCGCTCCACATCGCGCTGGGCGAACTGCCCCACCGCCTGGACGAGATCCCCACCGACCGCCCCCTGGTCCTGCACTGCGCCGGCGGCCACCGCTCCTCCATCGCCGCCAGCCTGCTGCGCCACCACGGCTTCGAGGACGTCTCCGACATCCTCGGCGGCTACGGCGCCTGGGCACTGCTCACCGAAACCGCCTGACCGGCCCCCTCAGACGCCGGGATCCGGCACGGAGGCCGACCGTCATCAGCCCTCCACCCCGGACCCGGCCCCCAAGCCAGGCCCTGGCCCCCGAACCAACGGTGTCCGACGCGAGACCACCCCCACCGCCCCCGCCGGACACCCGCGCCGAGCCATACCTCGACATATACCCGGGTGGGTATTTAGCCCACCTGGCAGAACCATGGAGACCCCATGACCGCCCCCACCCGCACCCCCGCCGGCATCGACACCGCCGCCCTGAGGGAACTCACCAAGGACGGCAGCGGCCCGCGCCTGCTGGACGTGCGCACTCCCGGCGAGTTCCACACCGTCCACATCCCCGGCGCCTACAACGTGCCCCTGGACACGCTGCGTGAGCACCGCGCCGAGCTGCTCCACCACCTCGACGAGGACACCGTCCTGATCTGCCGCTCCGGCGCCCGCGCCGCCCAGGCCGAGCAGGCCCTCTCCGCCGCCGGACTGCCCAACCTGCGCGTCCTTCAGGGCGGCATGGTCGCCTGGGAGGCGGCCGGCGGCCCGGTGGCCCGCGGGGCGGCCCGCTGGGAACTGGAACGCCAGGTGAGGTTGATCGCCGGTTCGATCGTGCTCGTCTCCGGACTGGCCGGCCTCGCGATACCCGGCCTGCACCTGATCGGCACCGCCGTCGGCGCCGGCCTCACCTTCGCCGCCGTCACCAACACCTGCGCGATGGGCATGCTGCTCGCCAAGCTCCCCTATAACCGCGGCCCGCGCACCGACATCGACTCGGTGATCGCCGCCCTCAGGAGCCGGCCGTGATCACCCTCGCCATCGCCGCCTCACTTCTGATCGGGATCCTCCTCGGGATCCTGGGTGGCGGCGGATCCATGCTCACCGTCCCGATCCTGGTCTACCTGGCCGGCCAGGACACCAAGCAGGCCATCACCACCTCCCTGTTCGTCGTCGGCGTCACCAGCATCGCCGGCCTGATCTCCCACGCCCGCGCCGGCCGCGTGCGCTGGCGCACCGGGACACTGTTCGGCCTGGCGGGCATGGCCGGCGCCTACGCCGGCGGACGAGTCGCCGCGTACATCCCCGACACCGTCCTGCTCGTCGCGTTCGCGCTGATGATGCTCGCCACCGCGGCCGCGATGCTCCGCGGCCCGCGCAAGGCCGAGAAGCAGGCCCAGGGCGAACTCCCGCTCCACCGCCTGCTCCTGCAGGGCCTCGTCGTGGGCGCGGTCACCGGCATCCTCGGCGCCGGCGGCGGCTTCCTCATCGTCCCCGCACTGGCCCTGCTGGCCGGCCTGCCCATGGGCATCGCCATCGGCACCTCACTGCTGGTCATCGCCATGAACTCCTTCGCCGGCCTGGCCGGACACATCTCCGGCGCACACCTCGACTGGAACCTGGCCCTCGCCGTCACCGCCGCCGCCGTCCTCGGCAGCCTCATCGGCGGCCGCTACGCCGGACGCATCCCCCAGCACACCCTGCGCACCGGCTTCGGCTGGTTCGTCGTCGCCATGGGCCTCTTCGTCCTCAGCCGCCAGACCGGCCCGGCCGCCCTGGCAGCCTTCCCCGCGATCGCGGCCTGGGCGCTGATCCAGCGCAGGCGCGCACGCCGCACCGAAAACCCGTCCGCAGCAGGGGTGGTGGCGCCCAGCCCGGAACCCGCCACCCGCCACTGACTGCCACAGATACCCGCTGGGGTATCCTGAAGGAAGCAGTCGGCACGAGCCAGGAGGAAACCGGTGAAGGTGGAAGAAGAAGCGACGAGCGCGGTCCTCAACCGGCTGCGCCGCGCGCAGGGGCAGCTCGCCGGCGTCATCGCCATGATCGAAGCCGGCCGCGACTGCAAGGACGTCGTCACCCAGCTCGCCGCCGTCTCCCGCGCCCTCGACCGGGCCGGCTTCAAGATCGTGGCCAGCGGCATGCGCCAGTGCCTGGCCACCGCGGACGGCGACACGCCGCCGATGTCCGAGGCCGAACTGGAGAAGCTCTTCCTCGCCCTCGCCTGACCAACCCGAGTGGCCCGACGGCACCACCTCCGCCGACGGGCCACTCGCCCGCTGCTCGGCCGCCCGAACACGCGGGGACTGCGGAACATCCACGCCAGGCTGCACGCCGAGCCGACCATCCGCCATCATCCCGCCGCCCCACGCCCCTCTCACCCGAAACACAGCCTCGCTCATAGCGACGCGCCCCAGGATTCCGCCCCGAGCCCGGCGGCACCGCAGTGCCCGAACGTCGAACGCCACTCGAACGGCTCCGCCCACCTCAGCCCCCGCCCGCTCCTGGGCCTGGCTCGCAGCGGCGCCCACCGCCACCGTGGCCGACCGCAGCGCCCCCGCCGACAGCACCAGCGCCGTGACCAGCATGAACGAGACCCGCAGCGAGCTGCCCTGGGCGATGCCGCCCACGATCGCCGGCGCCACCAGCCCGGAGGTGTAGGTAACGGTGGCCACCCGGCGATCGCCCGGCTGGGGTTCGGCCCGGCGCGGCTGGCCGCTGCGTCGGCGAGCGGCACCACCACGGCGATCCCGATGCCGAGCAGCGCGAACCCCGCGATCGCCATCGCGGGGCCTGTCGCCGTCACCACCAGCACGCCGCCCGCACCGCGCGGACCGCGCCTCATCGGCGAACTGTCCACCCGCAGTGATGAGTTCAGAACCCTATGGGCGGCGCAAAACGTCCGCCTACACCAGACCGGGACCGAGACCTTCCACCACCCGGCCGTCGGCGGCCTGGCCGATCCGGTGGTGGCTTCCTCGTCGGCATCGGCGAGTCCGGGCGGCTCGGGCTACGGCCGTCCGTTGGTGTGCCCCTGGATGAAGGAGCAGGGCCTGCCTGCCAAAAGGCCGAGGAGACGTGACTCCTGCGCAACTTGCCGTGAGACGCCCGGACCTGCTGCCCGGGGCATAAGCCGGTGGCCGGCCATCTGCCCACCTTCGGTCATGACCCGCTCGGCGTCCTCGGCGCCCTCCCCGCCCACGGCGACCTGGTGCAGGTCAGAACCGGCCTGCACCGTGTGCACATTCCTTGCCGGCCCGATCGGGCCGACCCTTGAATATAGGGCCTCAAGCCGCCGCTCTCCCTGCTTGTCGCCCTCATTCTTCGCCACCCTCGGATTCGATTCTCAGCACCTCCGATCATCACCACCAAATAATCGCTACCGCACCCTTGTGCACTTTCCAAGGGGATCGCCCCAGTTCACGGGCCCAGGTGGTCGCCCGATTCGCCTCCCCGGCCCCATGATCCGCCCACTGCCGCGCCACGCCACTCCGCCGTAAAGCTGAGCCCAGCCCGATCACACAAGGAGTCGATTCCCGTGAACCTGACCGGTCCTCCGCGCGGACGCGTCTACCGGCGCTGCGGCTGCCGTGACACCGACAGCCGCCAGTACGGAGCCCGTTGTCCGAAACTGAACGCCGCGCCCGACCACGGCAGCTGGGCCTACGCCGTGGACCTTCCCTCCCTGGCCGGCAAACGCGAGACCCGGCGCCGCGGTGGCTTCCCCGACCAGAGCGCGGCCCTCACCGCACTGCAGAACTTCCTGCTGGCCGAGCACACCGGCATCTCGGTAGACGAGGCCCTGACCGTCGCCGACTACCTGACGGAGTGGCTGCTCTCCAAGCAGGAGGTCCTCAGTGGATGTTAAGTCCCTTTTCTCTCGGCTTGTGATCGCTCGTTCGTGTGAACCTCGACCGTACTGGCGTGCCCGTCGGGGTTCGGGTGATGTTCTGCGGCGCATGGACAGACGGGCGTATCCGAGCGACTTATCGGACGAGCAGTGGGCGTTGATCGAGCCGATGATCACTGCCTGGAAGCAGGACCGGGTGGCGCGGTCGGCGACCGGGGACCCGGGGTCCTGCGACCTGCGGGAGATCGTGAACGCGGTCTTCTACCAGAACCGGACGGGCTGTCAGTGGCGCTACCTGCCCCATGACCTGCCGTCCTGGTCAGCGGTGTTCTACTACTTCGGCCTGTGGCGCCAGGACGGGCTCGACCAGCGGATCCAGGAACTCCTGCGCTGCCAGGTCCGGGAGAGGGCCCGCCGATTAGAGGACCCGTCCCTCGTGATCATCGACACCCAGTCCGTCCGCGCGGCCGCCGGTGTTCCGAAGACCACGACGGGACTGGACGCGAACAAGAAGGTGTCGGGCCGCAAGCGGGGACTGGCTGTCGACGTCGTGGGGCTGATCATCGGTGTCGTCGTCCTGGCCGCCTCCGCTCACGACAACACCGCCGGCACTGCCCTGCTCGACCAGGCCGCCGAACGGTGCGGGATGCGTCTGGAGAAGGCCCTGGTGGACCAGGGCTTCAAGGACGAGGTCGTCATCCACGGTGCACTGCTGGACATCGACGTCGAAGTCGTCCGCCGCAACCCGGCCGACCAGGGCAAGGGCTTCGTCCCGCAGCCGAAACGGTGGGTGGTGGAGCAGACGAACGGCACCTTGATGCTGCATCGGCGCCTCGCTCGCGAGTACGACCACAGGCCCGACACCTCCGCCTCACGCGTCTACTGGGCCTCCACCGCGAACATGACCCGCCGCCTCACCACACCAGCCCCGGCCTGGCGCGACACCCTCGGACTGGCAGCGTGAACGTCGCCGAACTCCTGGCAGACCTCCGAACCCGGCAGGACGAGGCCGCCGCCCGGGCCGCAGAACTACGAGCCCGGATTGAAGAGCTCGCCGCCGACCTGACCGAGACCGAAGCGCGGCTCACAGACCTGGCCACCGCCCGAAAGATCATCGCGGAGGTCACGCCGGCGGGAACCGAATCCGAACCACCCGAGACGAACACCACCTACCAGGCCATCGTGAATGCCTTCAACCAGCACCCCGACCAGGCATTCCGGGCACGCGAGCTGCACGACCTCCTCGGCATGCCCACCGACGAGGCGTCCGTCAACATCACCCGCAGCCGCCTCGGACGCCTCACCCACCAAGCCTTCCTCACCCAACCCGGACGAGGCCGCTACCAGAAACGGACTTAACGTCCACTCAAGGCCCCCACCTACGCGGGCTACCACCGCCACGTGTCGGCGTACACGTGAACGTCCCCAGCCACGTACGGATGAACGTGGCCGCTTCTTGATGCGTCGTGGGCTGTTGCCCGACACTCTGCTGCTTGGTCGGTGAGGAGAGTGCGGAGGGCGGCTGACGGTGGTTCTGGATCCGCATCGCTGGTTGGAACTGAGGCGTTTCCGTGGCCTGTTCGATTCCGGGTCGATGAGTCTGTCGGAGATCGCCAGGGAGACGGGGCTGGACCGGAAGACGGTCCGTAAGTACCTCTCGGCCCCGGGCCCGGCCACCCCACCACGCCGGTCGTCGAACGGACGCTCGCGGGCAAGGGTCATCGACGAGTTCGCGCCGCTGGTCGACTCGATGCTCCGGGCGGAGGTCCTGATGAAGGCCGCCGTGATCCACGAGCGCCTGGCCACCGAGTACGGGTTCACCGGGAACTACCAGCGCGTCAAGCTCTACCTCCAGGAGGCCCGCCCGCGGATCGCCGAAGAACTCGGCATCACACCGAAGGAGCTGGCGGGGATGCACCGCCGGTTCGAGGTGATCCCGGGCGCCCAGGCCCAAGTGGACTGGGGGGACGAGGGCAAGATCCTCGCCCACATGGGCATCGACAAGGTCTACTCCTTCCACATGACGCTGTCGTACTCGCGCGACCCGTTCTGCTGCTTCACCACCAGCCAGGACCTGCAGACGTTCTTCGACTGCCACCGCAGGGCGTTCGCGCACTTCGGCGGGGCACCGATGACGATCGTCTACGACCGCACCAAGACCGTCGTCCGCCGCCACGTCGCCCCGGGCGAGGCGGTCCCGCTGCACCCGGAGGCGGTCGGCTTCGCCGGCCACTACGACTTCGACCCCGACGTCCTGGCCGCCTACCGCCCCACCGGCAAAGGCCGGGTCGAACGCCAGGTCCTGATCGTCCGCGACCACGTCCTGTCCGGCCGGGCCTTCTCCTCCATCGAGGAGATGGACTCCGCGTTCGCCGCCTGGGTGCCCATCCGGCGCGCTCAGATCCACAAGACACACCGCGAAGTCATCGGCGAGCGGGCGGCCCGCGACCACGCGGCCCTCAAACCGCTGCCACCCACCCCGTATCTGGTGGCCGAGCGGCACCTGCGGCCCGTCGGCAAGGACTGCCTGGTCGCCTTCGGCGGCAACCTCTACTCGGTGCCGGCCCGCAAGGTGCGACCGCGCCAGCTGGTCGAGATCCGGGCCACGAAGTCGCAAATCATGCTGCACTCCACCGTCCCCGGCACCGACGGCGAGACACTGCTGGCCATGCACGCCAGGGCGGTCGGCCGGGGTGCCCGCGTCGTCCAGGAGACGCACTGGGACGGCCTGCCCACCGGCAAGGGACGCCGGACCACCACGGGTGATGTCCCCTCCCAGCCCCGCCACGAGCGGCCTCTCGGCCGGGAAGCCGGACCCCTGCAATCCCTGCTGAACCGGGCCGCGATCACCCGCATCGAAGTCGGCCGCCGTCCGCTGTCGGTCTACGACGAGCTGACCGGTACCCGCCCCTTCACCACCAACCGACCGACGAAGGAACCCTCTTGAGCCAGCTGACCGGCAACCGCATCCGGACCACGGCCGCCAAGCTCGGCCTGCCCCACCTGGCGGAGACCATCAACGAGTTCACCCGGCGGGCGGACGAGGCGAAGATGGGCTACCTCGACTTCCTCGACCTGGTCCTGTCCGAGGAACTCGCCGTCCGCGACGACCGGCGCTTCCGCCAGGGCCTGCGGCTGTCGAAGCTGCCCCACCACAAGACAATCGACGAGTACGACTTCTCCTTCCAGCCCGACCTCGACCCGCGCAAGGTCAAGGACCTCGCCACCCTCTCTTTCGTCGAGGCCAAGGCCAACGCCGCCCTCCTCGGGCCGCCCGGGGTGGGAAAGACACACATCGCCGTCGGGCTCGCGGTCGCGGCCTGCCGAGCTGGTTACTCCATCTACTTCACCAGCCTCGACGACATGGTCCGCAACCTCAAGGCCGCCGAGACAGCCGGTCGCCTGGCCAACAAACTCGGCACCTACCTGCGGCCCGGCGTCCTGGTGGTCGATGAGGTCGGCTACCAGCCCCTGGAGCGAGCCGAGGCGAACCTGGTCTTCCAGGTGATCTCCAAGCGCTACGAGAAGGGCTCGATCATCCTGACCTCGAACAAGACCTTCAGCGAGTGGGGACAAGTCTTCGGCGACGAGGTCCTCGCCACCGCCATCCTCGACCGGCTCCTCCACCACTGCGACGTGATCTCCATCAACGGCCCCAGTTACCGCCTGAAGAACCGCCTCAAGGCCATCGAGCGAGACGCGGAAGTGGCCTGACATCCAGCCTCGTTGGACGTCGACTGTCCGCCGAGCTTGACCGGTGTCAGTGTGCGTCAGGAGTAGAAGCCTCGGCCGTACTCTTCGCGGTTCAGCTGGAAGTCGTCCGGTCGATCACGGCGGAGCTCCTCGTAGCGCGCGACGAAGGCGTCCAACGCCTCGTGCAACGTGCAGTCCGACACCTCCCGGATTGCCTTGATCGCGAAGACGATCCGGTGATCCAGGATGTCGCGGTCTACGCTCTCCGGCAGCTGTCCCATGGGGTCGACAGCGTAGCGGAGGCCCCGCGTGCACTGGGCCTGAGCGGTTGGGACCTCCTGGCAAGCAGCCAAGATCTGGCGCCAGAGACCGCCTGATAGCTGGGGACGTTTAGGCGTACGCAGTTGGGGAGTCAAGGCCGTACGCCGACACCACGTCCACCACGACCTCATACCGGCCTTCGGCCCACTACCCCTCACCGACCTGCGCGACCGGCACGTCACCACCTGGTCCCGTCGACAACTGGCCGCCGACCGCGGACGCCCCACCGTCCACCGCTGCTGCGCCATCCTCTCCAGCGCCATGAACGCCGCCGTCAGCGCCGACCTGCTGGCACGCAACCCCGCCCGTAACGCGGCCTTGAAGCGACCCGCCGCCCCCGAGCGGCTCTGCTGGACCCCGCAGCAGGCCTCCGCCTTCCTGCACCACAACGCCGAGACCTACAACGACGTCTACGCCGACATCTTCGAGGTCATCCTCGGCACCGGCATGCGCCGCGGCGAGGCCCTGGGCCTGCACTGGCCCGACATCCACCTCCAGCAGCGCGTCCTGTTCGTGCGCTGGACCCTGGCCTCGGTGAACAACGCCCGCCTGCACCTGCAAGCACCCAAGACCCGCGCCAGCCGCAACTGGGTCAGCCTCTCCCCCCGCGTCACCGCCGCACTACGCCGCCAAGCCGCCCGCCACCGCAGCACCCGCCCCGACCAACCCCGCCTCCAGGGCATGGTCTTCACCCGCCCCGACGGCAAACCCATCAACCCCGAGCGCCTCCTGCACACTCTGCGCCGGCGCTCGGTCGAGATCGGCCAGCCCAAGATCGGCCTTCACGACCTCAGGCACACCGCCGCCACCATCATGATCAGCTCCCAGGTGCCACTCGCCGTCGTCTCCAAGACCCTGCGGCACTCCACCCTGGCCACCACCGTCAACATCTACGGCCACCTGCTCCCCCAAGCCGCCCGCGAAGCCGTGACCGCCCTCTCCGACGCACTCGACCACGCAGACCTCCCCCGCGAAACTAACTGACGGTCCATCAGATAGTGCGATCACCTCGCACCCACCCCACCCGAAAACCACCAGGTCAGAGCGCCTGACGCGACCACCCTGCGACCACGCGCCCTCCGGAAACGAGCGAGAGCGGGTACCTGGATTCCCAAGTACCCGCTCTCACAACCGACTTCACAGTCGGGACGACAGGATTTGAACCTGCGACCCCTTGACCCCCAGCTTTGGGGCCTACCTGAACGCCGTCCGGCGCCCCAGGGCGCCGGACACAGATCCCCGCACCCAATGTGCGGCCTCGTCAGCCAGGCCACCAGTTGCCCTCACCCCGGGTCCAGCGGTCCCAGCACTCCGAAAGCCTCCACGAGGCGGTCCGGTGCGGCCTGCTTCCATGAATCCACAAGAATGTCGTACAGCTCGGCCATGTCTTCCAGAGCGCCGAGTCGCACGCGCACCCAGGCGGAAGACACCTCATGCGGTGGCACCCAGAACTTCTCCGGCTCCGCAGCGATCAACTCCGCCCGATCATGCTTCGGACACCGCACAGCGAATGACGTCTGATCGTCAGGGACCGTGATGAACATCTTCCCGGCGACCCGAAACGTCGGCATGCTCCACGCCTCCTTCTCCACGGTCTCCGGGAGGGACAACGCGATACGACGGACATCATCGGCATCTACCACGGTCACCACCCTAGTAGGGCTTGGTCAGGTCGGTTTTCGTGTGGGTATGTCTCGATGACAGGTGGGGCAGGCACCGGCCCAGGTCGCCAGAAGGATCTGGAGCTCGCGGACGACTTGGTAGAGGCTCAGGCCGGCCCCGCGTCTTTTGGGGCGGTGGCCAGTCTGCGCAGGGTGCAGAACGCGTGGGCGAGGGAGACCAGCGTGACGTGGTGGTGCCAGCCGGTGAACGTGCGGCCCTCGAAGTGGGCCAGGCCGAGGGCCTGTTTCATCTCTCGGTAGTCGTGCTCAACTCGCCAGCGGAGCTTGGCCATTCGCACCAGAGTGGTCAGCGGGGTGTCAGCGGGCAGGTTCGAGAGCCAGAACTGGACCGGCTCGGCTTCCTTGGCGGGCCATTCGGCCAGCAGCCAGCACTCGGCCAGTTCCACGCCCTCGGTGGCCTCGCGGATCTCGCGTCCGGCAGGGCGGATCCGCAGCGCCACGAAGCGCGAGTACATCCGTTTGAAGCCGCTCTTCGTCTTGCCGGGGCGCGATCCCTCCCGCCACGACACCGGCCTGGCTGCTTTCGGACCGGCAGCGATGACCAGGTCCTTCACGCTGCGGGCCTTGTCCGGGTACTTCGCCACCGGCGGCCGGCCAGTGCCGCTGTAGGCGGGCGTGAACGGCCGGGCTTCGGCTGGGTGCGCGGTCGGCGTGGTGGAGATCCCCACCACGTAGTGCAAGCCGCGTTGCTGGAGGCCGAGGCGGAAGGCTGCGGCGTCGCCGTATCCGGCGTCGGCGATGGCAAGCGGGACGTGGACACCCCAGCACCGGGTCTCGTCGATCATGTCCAGGGCCAGCTGCCACTTCTCCACATGGCCCAGGCCGGCGGGGATACCGCACCGGTCACGGCGGGCGACCTTGTCCGGGTCCGCCTTCGCCGATTCAGGGTCCCAGACGGCGGGGAGGAACAGCCGCCAGTTGACCGGTGCCGAGGCGTGGTCACGGGCCAGGTGGAGCGAGACGCCCACCTGGCAGTTGGTGACCTTGCCCGCGGTTCCGGTGTACTGCCGCGACACACACGCCGACGCGTCGCCGTCTTTAAGGAACCCCGTGTCGTCGATGATCAGCGCGGTCGGATCGATGGCGTCCTGCATCCGCCAGGACAAGCGAGCCCGGACATGCGCCGGATCCCAGGGACTTGTCGTGACGAAGTGCGCGAGAGCCTGTCGGTTTCCGTCCTCCCCAAGCCGCGCGGCCATCGGCTCCACCGACTTCCGTTTGCCGTCCAGGAGCAGCCCACGGACATAAGCCTGCCCCCAACGCCGCTGGTCAGCACGCGTGAACGCTTCGAACAACTCCGCCGTGAACGCCTCCAGGTCCTCCCGGACCTCGGCCATCTCCCCAGGTGTCACACCACACCAACGACACCACCCGACAGAAGGACACGCCACCACCGCGCCGACCTGACCAGGCCCTACTAGTGCCGCATCAGGCAACGTTCGCCCTGTTGACGATCTTGCGTAGGCGTTCGTCGGTGGCGTGCTTGTTCCGCCAGATGATGTAGCGGCGGATCATGCTGCCCTGCTCCTTGTGGCTGGCGTGGTCTGTGCCGTCGAGGGTGAAGTAGCGCAGGGCGGTGAACTGGGCCTCGATGCGGTTCAGCCATGAGGAGTTGGTGGGGGTGTAGGCGATTTCGACGTTGTTCGCTTCGGCCCACTTCGCCACCCGGCGGCAGCGCTTGGTGGTCAGGTGCGGGGAGTAGTTGTCGCAGATGATCGCGATCCGCACGTCGGCCGGGTACAGGCTGCGTAGGTACCGGCAGAACTCCAGGAACTTGGAGCGGTTCTTGGTCTTCTTGATGTGGCCGTAGAGCTTGTCCTTGGCAAGGTCATAGGCGGCGAACAGGTGCCTCACCCCGTGCGGGCGGGTGTAGGTAGCCCGCCGCCTCGGCCGCGGCTCGCGGTCGGGATCCTTACCCTTGCCGCCGCGCTCGGCCCACTGCCGGCCAGGGTGTGGCTGGAGGTTGAGCGGGCCGAACTCGTCCAGACAGAAAATGACTTCGGGCTCGCCCTCCTCGGGTATGACCTCGCCGTCGGCGATCGCGTAGAGGTGCTCGACGCGGGCCTTCTTCGCTTCGTAGTCGGGATCCTTCGAGGTCTTCCAGGTCTTCACGCGTTGAAAGGAGACGCCCTCCTCGCGGAGCAGGACCCGAAGGCCCTCGTGGCTGATGTCGTCGACCACCCCCTCGGCGACCAGGAAGTCGGCCAGCTTGGCCAGGCTCCAGGTCGAGAACGGCAGGCCGTGCTCGGCCGGCTTGGACTTGGCGGTCTTCTTGATCTCGCGGCGCTCGGGAAGGGTGAAGGTCCTCGGCCGACCACCCTTGTACTTCGGGTAGAGCGCCGCGAAGCCGTCGACGTTGAAGTCGTGGATCACGTCCCGGATCCGGTCCGCGCTGGTGAAGGTCACCTCGGCGATCTTCGCCACGGGCATACCCTGAGCCGACAGCAGAACCATCTGGGCCCGCCGCCAGGTCACCACCGACCCGGTGCCCCTGCGGATGATCCGCAGCAGCCGCTGTCCCTCATCGTCATCGATCTCGCGCACGCGCACACGTTCAGCCACCCAAGCACCCTGACACGACGCGCCGCCCGGCACGGAACCCGGCGGCGCATCACCTCACAATAGGTCGGACCCTAACTGATCTGGTGTCATACACCAGTGGTGCCGTCGATGCGCTCCCGAAGCAGGTCGGCGTGGCCGTTGTGGCGGGCGTACTCCTCGATCATGTGGACGTAGATCCAGCGGAGGTTGACGTCCTGCTCCATGAAACGGCCGGTGTCGGTCAGGGCACGGGCGGCGCAGAGCTCGCGGGCATGGGCGATCTCCGCGTGCCAGGTGGCCAGAGCGTCGTGCAGTGTGGCGCCCTCGGCCAGTTCGAAGCCGCCGTCGGGGCCAGAAGGGTCGGCCCGCGGGTCGTAGATGGGCAGGGCCTGTTCTCCGGCGAACACTCGGCGGAACCAGTTCCGCTCCACCTCCGCCATGTGCTGGACGAGGCCGGTCAATGTGAAGCCGGACGGTGGCACGGACGCGACGATGGCTTGCTCATCGTCCAGGCCCTCGCACTTCATGGCGAGGGTGGCGCGGTGGAAGTCAAGCCAGCTTTCGAGCGTGGTGCGCTCGTCGGCGTTCAGGGGCGGCAAAGGGCGTTCGATGGCGCTCATCGGACGATTATCACCAGCGGCCGAAGCCATGGACAGGCAGGGCCTCCGGCAGGGCGAACGTTGCCTGATACGGCACTAGGACACACAGGCGACTTCCATCCTGGCCGGCACCGCAGCAGCCTGTTACGCGGCCTCGGCCCACCGTCGACCTCCACTGGGCGCCCCACGATGCCAAGCGAGGAGACTTCACCTCTACTCCGCCACCGGCAGCGCCCCCACCACGCACTCCAACACAGCATCAGCCCTGCGGCCGCTCCCCCAGCCGATCTCTGATCCGAGCCACCTCGCTCGCCCCGACGTTCGCCGACCAGATCAGCTCCGCGGACCCCTCCCGCCGGGTACCAACATGCCGCTGACCCGGCTGGATGAGGTTCTCGGCAACCGCAGGGGTGGTCGTCGGGGACGTAGATGTCGAGCAACCAGGTGACGTCGCCGCGGAGCTGTTCGTAGGTGCAGCTGACGGTGGTGTCCCAGTTGCGGTTGTCGTAGTCGTGCACATCCGCGACGTCGACGACGGGTAGGGCGAACTGCTGGGCGAGCGCAGCCGCGACCTGGTCCCGCTTCAGCGAGCCGGTGAGGAGGAGATAGTACGTCATTCGTGAGTCCCGTGGTGGACGGCGTGTGCCTTGGCGATCACGTGCGGCTCGTCGCGGAATCGGGGATGCCAGGAACCTTTGAGGGGTCGCTGCCGGCCTTGGCGGTTTCCTGTACCCACGATGCCGTCGACGGCAGGCCACAATGACCCCGCAACCGGCGAAAGCAACCGCAACCGCGGTAAGTCTCCTCGAAGGCCTGGGCGAACTGCTGCAGATGCTGCGCACTCTCCCCGATCGCGCCGGCGTCGCCGTGCAGCAGGTCCTTCGGATCGTCGCTCTGCCCGAGGTTCTTTCGCCGATCGCCGCACCGAGGTCGTCGGCGATGTGATCGCCCCAGTTGTCGACCGCGTGCGCCGCACCGTGCAGGCCGACCAGATCCAGGCCGTCCCCCATCATGTGCGCGTTGGCGTCGACGAACTCGCCGAACTCGCACTCAACAAGCTTTGTGGATTCCTATTATAA
This sequence comes from Kitasatospora sp. HPM-01-4, assembly GCF_051374625.1. NCBI lineage: Bacteria > Bacillati > Actinomycetota > Actinomycetes > Kitasatosporales > Streptomycetaceae > Kitasatospora > Kitasatospora sp. HPM-01-4. Next base: position 2,444,438 of record NZ_JBPQGP010000005.1, read on the forward strand.
TAGACCGTTGGTTGACGTGGCATCACAAGCATGCGCGAAGCGGGGGAACCGTGGCCATCGAGCTGCCCGACGAGCTCGTCTGGGTGATGAACCTGCTGGGCCTGAACTGGCCCGAGGTCAACGAGGACAAGGTGCGCGAGTTCGCCAACCACGTCCGCCAGTTCGCCAAGAACATCGACAGCACCCACGAGAACGCCACCTCGACCATCCGGCGCATGTCGGAGGCCTACCAGGCGGACTCCTACCAGGTCTTGGTGGAGCGCTGGGCCAAGATGTCATCCGACCACATGACCGAGCTGGTCGAGGTCTGCGGCACTGTCGCCACCGTGCTGGACGTCGCGGCCGACGCCATCGTCGGCGCCAAGGTGGCCGTCATCACCGAGTTAGGCATCATGGCGGCCGAGTGCATCGCCGACCAAGCCGCCGCTGTCGCCACGCTGGGCGCAGCCGAAGCCGCGGAGGTCTTGCTCATCGAGGCCACCAAGAAGGTAGTCAACGGCATCTTGCAGCAGGTCGAGCAGCAGATCATCGGCGAGCTGGTGGGGAAGGCCGTCGGCCCGCTGGCGGAAGTGGTCGAGCGGGCGGCCGGCGGACTGGTCTTCGAGGGAGTCCAGGCCGCGCTGGGTGGTGGTGCCCCGGCTGGCGGTGGGGGTGGCGGCTCAGGATTCCAGGTGCACCCCGAACAACTCCTTCAGCACGCGGCCAAGCTGCACGAGCACGCGGAAGAGGTGGCCGGCCACGGCCGAACTTTCGCCGCTGCTACAGCGGAGGTGTCGTTCAGTTGAGCCACCCCATTGCCAAGGCGCTCGAAGAGGCCGCCGAGAAGATCGGCATGTCCCTGAGCAAGGACGCTTCCCACGCCGTCGCCGACATGTACAAACAGGCCGGCCAAGGCACCGAGAAGGTCGTCAAGCACATCACAGAGGCCGACGAGGCCCACAAGCGCGAGATCATCAAGCTGGCGCAGAAGATCGGCAAGAACGACGGCATGATCGGCCCCGGCGCCCGAGCTCGCATCGTTAGGCAGGCCGACGCCAGGACCAAGATCGGCCAGCACTTCGGCGTCCAAGGCGAGTACGACGCCCACATGGTGGTGGACAAGGCCAGGTATCCCAAGTCGGCCAAGCACATCGAGCAAGCTCAAAAAGGCCAGATTTGGCGTGGCGACAAGTCTCGCCAGGGCACGGCGAAGCCGAAGATCCTGACCGTTGACAAGGACGAGTCCCATGCGGACCAGAACCGCGATAACTCGCTGCGAGGCATCGCCACCCGGCCGCCAGACGACCGGGACGAGTACCCACCCGCCATGTACAAGGAGGGCGGCAAGGGTGCGAGCGTAAAGTACATACCTGCGAGCGACAACCAGGGGTCCGGGTCAAGCATGGGTAGTGCCGTCCGCGGGTTATGGGACGGAGCTAGAGTCAAGATCAGCGTGAGATGACCGGTTGGAAGGAGACTGGGTGAACGCCGCAGAGCGGCTGATCTCGCAGGCGCGGCGCGGCCGGTTCAACGAGTTGCTGCCTGACCTGCTGGAGATGGCAAGGCAACCGGGTGGCGACCGGGACGAAGCCTGGGAGGCCGCCGCAGCGGCCATCCAGATCCTTGGCTGGCATGACCGATTTGCCGAGGCCGCCGATCTGGCTGAGGCCATCATCTCGCGGGACGGTCCGCTCGGTGGTGAACTGTGCGACCAGGACATGCCTTTCGGCACCTCATTCCTGGCCAGTGAGCTCCACACGGGAACACCTGCCCAGCCGCGCCTGCTGGCGGCAGCCAGCAGCATCCCCGAGGGCCGAATTCTGGGCGACGACCTGCTGTTCCTGGCGAATGAACTTCCTCAGCGACGCGTCGAGGAACTGCTGCCCAGCTATTTCGAGTGGGGCGGTCCCTCGGAGGCATTGGACCCGGGTGACGCTGAACTCGCCGAGCGTGACTTCAGCACGCTGGACTCCGACGACAAGTACACCCTCTGGCAGGCCTTGACCGAGGCCAACGACTTCGAGCAGGCCCACCGGCTGGCCGAGTCCTCCGGCGAGGTACCGGACCGGTACGCCGCCTGCCTGTGGATGGCCGGTTGGTACGCCACCCGCGGCGATGTCGTCCGCGGTGAGAAGATGCTCCTCGCAGCCCAGAGCCGGTGGTGGCCATACATGAAGTGGGACGCTATCCCCGACGATCCGGTGTTGCAGCCGACCCTGCGCCTGGTAGTGACCGACCGGGTACGCGAGCAGTACTTGACCCGGCCGATTGGCCCCGAAGCGGAGAAGACGGCATGACGCAGAGCGCACTCGGCCAACTGCTGGCCCGAGCCCGCGGCCCGATGGGCCCGGACATCGACCTGGACTTCGGCGTGGAATCGGGTCCGTTGGCGGAGCTCGGGCAGCTGATTACCCGGATGAACGGCTTCTTCGCCTTCAACGCCGGCATCCAGGTATTCCGAGTAGGCGAGGAAGGCCTCGGCCACGACATGCTGTCGTGGAACACCGGAGAGGTATGGAAGGACACCTACGGTGGCCTGGCCGACGACCTGTTCTGCTTCGGCCAGGACATCTTCGGGGTTCAGTTCGCCATCCTCGGCCGGGACCAGGTGGTCCGGTTCAATCCGGAGACCACTGCCACCACGCTCATCGGCAACAGCCTGGATGACTGGGCCCAGTGGCTTCTGGCTGACCCTGACATCAACGGCGCCAACTCCTTCGCCTACGCCTTCCAGAAGGAGAACGGGCCGCTGGAACCGAACGAGCGACTGGTGCCGTTGCAGTTCTTCTCGCTGGGCGGCAGCTACGACTTCGACAACATGGCGGTCCACGACGCTGCCGACGCCATGCAGATCCGCGGCCCCATCGCACAGAAGATCCACAAGCTGCCGGACGGCGCCACGATCCACCTCAGCGCGGAGTAGTCGATAGGGGGTGCCTGGCTGGCGAGGTCACCGGCGGCCGGGAGCTCCCGCTCGTCCCCATCGTGCAGAGTGCCCGTGACGCCGCGGCTCCGTATGAGGGAGCCGTCGAACCCCACCGCAAAGCCCCCGCTCGAACGCCTTCGCCGAACGGTGGATACGCACCGCGCGCGCCGAGTGCACCGGCCGGCTCCTGATCGGCGGCAAACGCCACCTGCGCGCTGTCCTCAGCGAGCACGTCGGCCACTACAACGCCGCACGCGCCCACCACAGCCTCGACCTCCGCGCCCCGGACGACCACCCCAACGTCATTCCCCCTGCCCGCAGCCGCAACAGGCGCCGCCGAATACTCGGCGGACTACTCAACGAATACCACGCCGCCTCGATCAGACCGCCCCGCGGCCCGCAAGAAACGCCCAAATCAGCGGCCTGATCGGAGTTTTGACACTGCGGGTGCCGACAAATCATCCGGCCTGGTCAGGGCACTGATCGGTGATCTCCGAGTCCGCCACGCTCGCCCGGTGTCTTCACCACGCAAGGTATCCGCGCCATCATGATCTCTCGTGCTGCTGCGCTTCGCCTACCTCGCCGCGACCAACACCCTGGCCTTCCTACGCCTCCTGCCGATGAGCGACAGAGAGAAAGACATCGAAATCCTGGCGCTCCGGCACCAACTGCTCGTCCTGCAACGCCAGGTGAGAAAGCCCCAGTTCACCGACACCGACCGCGCGCTCCTCGCCGGCCTGCTCCACCACCTCCCCATGGACAAGCTGCGGCGCCTCCTGCTCGTGGCCCGACCGGACACGGTCCTGCGATGGCACCGCGATCTACTCAAGCGACGCCATGCCGCGACCTGCGCACCAAAGCGTCGCGGACGCCCACCCACCGTCCGCTCGATCCGCGCCCTGGTACTGCGCCTGGCCCGCAAGAACAGCTCGTGGGGTTACCGCCGCATCCACAGCGAACTCGCAGCCCTCGGCATCAAGGTCGCGGCCTCCACCATCTGGGAGATCCTCAAAGAACACGGCATCCCGCCGGCGCCCGAGCGGCAGAGCACGACCTGGGCCAACTTCCTGCATAGCCAGGCGCAGGCACTGCTCGCCTGCGACCTCTTCGAGACCCACACCCTGACCGGAGCCCGCCTGTACGTCTTCGCCGCCATCGAGCACTCCACCCGGCGCATCCGAATCCTGGGCGCCACCGCACACTGCGGGTGCCGATAAATCATCCGTCCAGGTCGTGCGCTTGATCATCGGTCACGGGCCATCTACGGTCACGCGGCCGCACCTGCGCTCTTCACGAGGATGACAGACAGGCGGCAACATGATCTGCCGTGCTGCTGCGCCTGGCCTACCTCGCCGTGACCAACACCTTCACGCTCCTACGCCTGCTGCCGATGAGCGACCGGGACAAAGACATCGAAATCCTGGCGCTGCGGCACCAACTGCTGGTCCTGCAACGCCAGGTCGGCAAGCCCGCGTTCACCGACACCGACCGCGCGGTGCTCGCCGGACTGCTCCACCACCTTCCGACGGACAAGCTGCGCCGACTCCTGCTGCTGGTACGCCCCGACACGATCCTGCGCTGGCACCGCGACCTGCTCAAGCGACGCCATGCCGCGACCTGCACGCCAAGACGCCGCGGACGCCCACCCACCGTCCGCTCGATCCGCACCCTGGTCCTGCGCCTGGCCCGCGAAAACAGCTCCTGGGGATACCGCAGGATCCACGGCGAACTCGCGGCACTGGGCATCAAGGTCGCCGCCTCCACCGTCTGGGAGATCCTCCGTGAGCACGGCATCCCACCCGCCCCGGAACGCGACAGCACGACCTGGGCCGACTTCCTGCGCAGCCAGGCCCACGCGCTGCTCGCATGCGATCTCTTCGAGACCCGCACCCTGACCGGGTCGCGCCTGTACGTCTTCGCGGCCATCGAGCACGCCACCCGGCGCGTGCGCATCCTCGGCGCCACCGCGTACCCCACCGCAGACTGGGTGGTGCAGCTCGGGCGCAACCTCGTCATGGACCTCGAGGATGCGGGCAGCAGGGCGAGGTTCCTGATCCGTGACCGGGACTCGAAGTTCACGGCAGCCTTCGACGCGGTGCTGGCCGATGCCGGGCTGGAAATCGTCAAGAGCGGTGTCCGGATGCCGCGCATGAACTCCATCATGGAGCGCTGGATACAGACCTGCCGGCGCGAACTGCTGGACCGCACCCTCATCTGGGATCAGCGCCACCTGCTCCACACCCTGCGCGAGTTCGAGTCCTTCTACAACGGGCACCGACCGCACCGGGCCCTGGGCCAAGCCGCCCCGCTCCGCCCACTACCCGAACCCATCACCGAAGCGGGACAGATCAGACACCTGGAGATCCACCGACGAGACCGACTCGGCGGCACCCTCCACGAGTATCAACATGCAGCCTGAGCTGGGCGGACGATTAATCGGCACCCACAATGGCAGCAGGACCTCCCACACAACGGCGACAACGCTCCGGCCGCCATCCAGGACTCGCTCTTCGAATAGCGCCCTCAAGACCCGCCCCTGCGCCCTGCGCCCTCCGGCGCCGCAGCCGGACGTACGGCCGCTCCCAGCCCGTCACCGGCGACACGCTGAACCGCGCCGGACGGCCACCCAGAGCGCCGAAACGGGGAGCCCGCCCTTGACCACTCGCCAAACAGCCCCCGGACAAGGGCACTCCCAGCCCCAAGGGCCCAAAACCATTGAAAGGTAACGCTGCTCCCAGCCAAAAACTCTGGGAGCAGCAGGTCAGCGGCTCACCATCGGTTGCGCAAAGCAGCTCACGCGCCCCCAAAAGACGCCCCGCGCCCCGCCCTCCGCGGAAAGTTCTTCGCGAACTCGACCGGATCGGGTGACGAACATCGGCGCCACGTTGACCTCTGGGAGCGCTCTGGGAGCACGCTGCTCCCATTTACTCCCAACGCTCCCAGCCCCACGCTCCCAGAACCCGCCCCCGAGAACGACAGAAGGCCGCATCCGTCAAAACGGATACGGCCTCTGATCTGCGACTTTGGACATCAGTCCGAAGTCGGGACGACAGGATTTGAACCTGCGACCCCTTGACCCCCAGTCAAGTGCGCTACCAAGCTGCGCCACGTCCCGTGGTCCTGATGCTTCAGATCGGTTGCCTTGCGGCTTCCGGTCTTCGGCTTCTTGACCTTGTCCCCGGTGTCCCGGCGACGTGGAAAACAATACAGCACAACGAGGGGTGCTCGCTGCCAGGTGTCGCTACTGGCGTGCTGGGGGTCGGTGGGGTGGTGCAGGTCAGGGTGTCGGGTGGTGGGCGTCGTAGCGGAGGAAGGCGGGGCGGCGGGCGGCGAGGAGGAGGACGGCGGCGAGGCAGGCGAGGCCGCCGGTGAGCACGGAGACGGCCGGGGAGGTGAGCGTGGCGACGGCGCCGGACTCGAAGTCGCCGAGGCGTGGGCCGCCGGCGACCACCACGATGAAGATGCCCTGGAGGCGGCCGCGCATCTCGTCGGGGGCGGCGACCTGCATCATCGTGTTGCGGAAGATCATGCCGATGGTGTCGGCGCAGCCGGCTGCCGCGAGCAGGGCCAGGCCCAGCCAGAGGTTGCGGACCAGGCCGAAGGCGGCGATGGACAGCCCCCAGGCGGCGACGGCGGCCAGGATGGCGGCGCCGTGCCGCCGGACCCGGCCGACCCAGCCGGAGAAGGCGGCCCCGAGCAGGGCCCCCACGGCGGGCGCCGCCACCAGCAGGCCGACGGTGCCGGCGCCGCCGCCGTAGAAGCCGACCGCGATGGCGGGGAACAGGGAGCGCGGGAGGCCGAAGATCATGGCGGCGAGGTCGGCGAGGAAGCTGGTGCGCAGGTTGGGCTGCTCGCGGAGGAAGCGCAGGCCGTCCAGTACCGAGGCGCGCCGCCTGCGCTCGCCGTCCCTGCCGGGACGCATCGAGGGCAGCCGCCACATCGCGTACAGCGTGGCGCCGAAGGCGAAGGTGTCCACCAGGTAGGCGGCCTGGGCGCCGAACGCACCGATCAGCACGCCGCCGAGCATCGGCCCTACGGTCGAGCCGAGGTTCATGCCGATGGTGTTGAGGGCGTTGGCCGCGGGCAGCTGATGGCTCGGCACCAGACGGGGGATCATCGACGAGCGGGCCGGTGAGCTGAGCGCGAAGCAGCTGGCCTGCACGGCCACCGCCGCGTACAGCACCGCGACGCTATGGGCCCCGAGCACCGCCTGCGCCGCCAGCGCCGCCGAGACCAGGGCGAGCCCGCTCGAACCGGCCAGTCCGAGCAGTCGCCGGTCCACGGTGTCCGCGATCGCGCCGCCGTAGAGGCCGAAGGTGACCAGCGGCACCAGGGAGAAGAGTCCGACCAGGCCGGTCGCGAAGGTGGAGCCGGTCAGCTGGTAGACCTGCACGGAGACCGCCACCGCGGTCATCTGCTGCCCGATCGAGGAGACGGACTGGCCGAACCACACCCGTCGGTAGTCCGGTATCTCCCGCAGCGGGGTGAGGTCGGCGAACGCTCCCCTGGTCAGCCGCCGCAGCCGTCCACCGGACCGATCGGCTGCCGGCCCGTCCTCCCGGGCGGACGGCACAGGAACGGACGGCACGGGGACGGACGGCACGGGGACGGACGGCCCGGAGGCGGCAGGTGACGGCGCCCCGGTGGGTGGCGGCGGTGAGTCGTCCGAGGGCTCCGAGCGGTCGGACGTGGAGGCGGAGGAGATGGACGGGGGCTGGGGCGGTGGCTGTGAGGACGATGAGGACGGTGAAACGGACTGGGACGGGGGCGGATTAGTCGGCACGGAGACTTATGGTCGGCCACGCCCCGGCCTCACCGCCACTGCCCTCGTCACACCGCCCCGTCACACCGCCCCGTCACACCGGCGGCTACCGGCTCAGGACCTGCTTCTCCCCGGCCTCGACCGCGATCGTCAGCCGGTTGCCCGGCGGCGGGAACGGGCAGATGAAGTGGTCGGAGAAGGCGCACGGCGGCAGGTAGGCGCGGTTGAGGTCGAGCACGGTGTGCCCGTCCGCGTCGGGTTCGGGCAGGGTGATGAAACGGAAGCGGTAGGTCTCGCTGCCGCTGGTGGTATCGCTGATCACACCGCTCAGCTGCCTGCCCGCACGGCTGACGGTGAGCGTGTGCGGCTCGCCGGCCAGGGCGAAGGCGATCTGCCCGGTGACCGCCAGCGGGCGCTCCCGCCCGTCGGCGTTGGGTACGGTGACCGACGAGTCGGCCTCGAACGGGGTGAAGACGGCCTGGACGGCCCACTCCGGGGCGTAGGGGTAGACGGTGATCCCGGCGAACGCGGCACGCCGGGCCGCGTCCGGATCGAAGACCCTGAGGGCCAGCTCGCCCTCGCGCTCGATCGGGACGAGCAGCCGCTCCCCCAGCTCGGCCAGGTCGGCCCCGGGCATGGTGTCGGGACGCAGCGCGGCCTCGCCGTCCACCGCCGTCTCCGCGCCCTTGACCCGGATGCCGTCACCGGCCTCGGCGCGCACCCGTACCAGGCCCTCGGAGGCCCACCAGAGGCCGGGCAGGCCGGGGATCCCGGTGGGTTCGGAGTCCAGCCAGTGGGTGCCGGTGAGGGCCAGCTGGCCATGCGGTGCGCTCACCGAGGCGGTACGCGCCTCGGTCCATTGCTTCCATTCCTCGGTGGCGGTCACGGTGCGCCCTCCCGGGTAGCTCGATACGGGGGTTGGTTCGGAGGGGTTCAGGCGGTCCTGCGTTGTCGGTGGGCCGGACGTTCAGACGCGCGCCGGCCCGGGCGGTGCGGGCCTGGTCAGCCGCGGCCCGCGAAGGGTCGAAACAGCCCCTCCTGCATGACGGAGACGACCAGCCGCCCCGTCCGGTCGTAGATCTGACCGCGTGCCAGGCCGCGGCCGCCGTGGGCGATCGGCGACTCCTGCTGGTACAGCAGCCAGTCGTCGGCGCGGAACGGGCGGTGGAACCACATCGCGTGGTCCAGCGAGGCCATGTCGAAGTTCCGTTCGCCCCAGAGGGGCTCGACGGGGGCTCGGACGGCGTCCAGCAGGGTCATGTCGCTGGCGTAGGTGAGAGCGCAGACGTGGATCAGCGGGTCGTCCGGGAGGGCGCCGTGGGTGCGCAGCCAGACGCCGCTGCGCGGTTCGACGTCGGTCAGCTCGTCCTTGCTCCAGCGCAGGCGGTCCACGTAGCGGATGTCGAAGGGCTGGCGGCTGCTGATGAAGGGCGGCAGTTCGCCGAGCTTGGCGCCGACCTCCTCCAGGGCGCTGGGCAGGCCCTCGGGGGCCGCCACGTCGGGCATCACGGCCTGGTGCTCGATGCCGCCCTGCTCGGGCTGGTGGAAGTCCGCGGTGAGAGCGAAGATACTGCGGCCCTGCTGGATGCCCAGGACCCGTCGGGTGGTGAAGGAGCGGCCGTCCCTGATCCGGTCGACCTGGTAGACGATCGGTACGCCGGGAACGCCGGGTCTCAGGAAGTAGGCGTGCAGTGAGTGCACCGGGCGACCTCCGTCCACCGTGCGCCCCGCGGCGACCAGCGCCTGCCCCGCGACCTGGCCGCCGAAGGTGCGCTGCAGCGCCTCCTCGGGGCTCCGGCCACGGAATATGTTGAGCTCGATCTGTTCCAGGTCGAGCAGGTCGACAAGCTGGTCGACGGGGGTCTCCATGGTCACACTTCCTCTCTCGGCGGACCCGCTGGGCACAGCTCACCCGAGGCCGCCTTCGTCTACCGAGAAGTCTGCTCGGCCCCCCGGAATTCCCGTCGCCCGGGGTGCGCTTGCGGCACCGGCCCGCTCTCCCGTCCGGTCGGCCCGGTTCACGCCGGGCCCGCTCCCCGTCCGGCCTGCTCCCCCTGCGGCCCGGTTCACGCCAGGCCCGACTGCCGGATGGTGATGTTCAGCCGCCCGACCAACCCGAGCGCCGGGTCCGCGGTCCCCGGGAGGGTCCGCAGCACTCCGTGGTAGGCGAACCTGGCGGGGCCGCCGAAGACCAGCAGGTCCCCGCTGCGCAGTTCCAGATCGGTCCAGGGGCGGGTGCGGGTCTCGGTGTTGCCGAGGCGGAAGACGCAGCTGTCGCCGAGTGAGAGGGAGACCACCGGGGCGTCGATCCGTTCCTCGCGGTCGCGGTGCAGGCCCATCTTCGCGCCGTGCGGGTAGTGGTTCACCACTCCGATGTCGGGGCGGTAGCCGGCCGCCCCGGCGATCTCGGGCAGCCGCGGGCCGTACGCGTCGGCCAGGGCGCGGGCCGCCAGCGCGCCCAGCTCGGGCGGGAAGGGCTTGACCGGTGCGCCGTCGCCGTCCACCACGGTGCGGGCGTAGCCGTACGGGTACCAGTGCCAGCCGAGGCTGAGCATCCGCACCGACATGACGCCGCCGCGGGGCATCCGGACGGTTCGCATCCCGGCCGGCGGGCGGGCCCAGGCGCGGCACGCGTGGACCAATCGGCGCTGCTCGGCCGGGGAGAGCCAGTCGGGCAGGTGGACGGCGCCCGGCGCCGGTTCGAAGCGCTCGCGCGGGTCCGGCGGGAACAGCGACTCCGCGGGGGACAGCGGCTCCACGGGAAACAGCGGCTCCACGGAGTGGCGGGGGGAGGTTTCGCCGTCCATACACCCATCCTCGCAGCCCCGCCTCGCCCTCACAGCACCCCAGCGCGCCCACCGCGCGGCCCGCCCGAGGGTCCCCGGCGGTCTCCCAGCGTTCCCGACGGTCACCCGACGGTGTCAGCCGTTCGGCGCACGCCTGACCGGTTGCGGGTGCAGTGCGACGGGTCCAGGGCTGAGCTGGGAGTACGCAGGCCGAGGAACACGGCTCGGGAGACCGGCCGAGGAGCCAGTGCCGGGGAGCCGGTGCCGAGGAGCCAGTATGAAGACCCTGGATTTCAAGATCATCGATTTTCCCGAGTCCTCCCTCGGCAAGACCGCCGTACTGGTCACCGGGCCGCACGAGGCGCTCCTGGTGGACGCGGGCCTCACACGCTCCGACGGCCGCCGGCTGGTGGAGGAGGTCAGGGCCTGCGGCAAGCGGCTGACCACGGTCTTCGTCAGCCATGGCGACCCGGACTGCTACTTCGGCGCCGAGGTGGTCCAGGACGCCTTCCCCGAGGCCGGGTTCCTCGCCGCCCCGGCGATCGTGGCGCACATCAAGGAGACCCACCAGGCCGCCCTGGAGGCCTGGGCGCGGCTCGGTCCCGAACTGCCGACGCGGCTGGTCCTGCCGGAGCCGCTGCCCGGCGACGCCGTCGAGTTCGAGGGCCACCGGCTGGAACTGCGCGGCGCGGACTTCCACCTTCCGGACCGGCACTACCTGTGGGAGCACCGGCAGCGGGCCGTCCTCGGCGGCGTACTGCTGTTCCAGGGGCTGCACGTCTGGACCGCCGACACCCCGGCGCAGACCCAACGCGGCGCCTGGATCGACCTGTTGGACGGTATGGAGGCACTGAACCCGTCCTTCGTCGCGGCCGGGCACCGCAAGGCCGGCTCACCCGCAGACGTGTCGGCGATCCGGTACACCAGGGAGTACCTGCGGGCCTTCGAGACCGCGATCGGCCAGGCCGAGAACGCCGCGGCGGCGCAGGAAGCGCTGGAACGGCACTACCCGCAGGCCGGGTTGAAGCTCGCCGTGGAACTCGGCACCAAGGTGGCCATGGGTGAACTGAGCCTGGGCTGAGGGAAGTTGTGGATGCCGCTGGCCCAACCCGCCCGGCGGGAGCGGCCGGTGGACCGGGCCCCGGCTCTCGCCGGGCACCCGAGTCGCCCGTCCCGTCGAGCCCCTCGCCGAGCACGCCTGAGCCCGGTGGGCTCGGGCACGGCGCCGACATACTACGACCAGGTATTCACACCCCGCAGTCGGATTAGCGGCAATTCCCGTCGTGGGTGCGTTCACCCGTGACCCCTGGCACAACGGCCCGTTGGTAAAGGCGGTCGGGCGCGCCCGGCTGCCATGACCTGACGAACCGAGGAGTCCCTCTTGCCGCGCATGCTCGCTGTCAGTGACGAGGTCCGAGCCGAGATCGGCGACGACGAGGCAGACCGCCTGCTCGCCGGTGCGCACGCACCCGACACCTACGACTGCACTTCGTGCCGCACCCCCGGCGACTCCTCCCAGGAGGCCACCAGCACCGTGCTGTTCGTCGGCGACGAGACCGCGGTGCTCGCCTTCGCCCACGCCCGCTGCGTTCCCTCACAGGTCGTACCGGTCTCCGAGGAGCAGCTGCGCGGCGCCGTACAGAGCATCAGCCAGGCGCAGGGCGGCGCTCACGGGAGCGCGGTCGTCGACGGATTCGCCGCGGAGGCCGTGCCCGAGGTCGAACGGCCCACTCCGCCGGCCGCCGGGCAGCCCGCCGTGCTCGGGATCACCTGCGGCCTGGTGATGTGCGGGGACATCGCGCACGCCGCACTGGTGGTCGAACCGACCGGGCCGGTCGGCCGCCCCGGCAACACCTCCGGGGAGGACGAGTTCCTCTCGTTGCTCACCGACCACCGCTTCCAGCAGGTCACGGCCGTCGACCGGGCCCCCGATTCGCCGCTGCCCGGCTGGTCGGTGCTGATGGCGATGGGCCAGCTGCACGCGATCCTGCAGCCCTCGGCGACCGGCGGGAGCTCCGCCTGGTGGCAGGCGCACCAGCCGCTCCAGGTCACCGACTCCTGGCGGCAGGCCGCCAACAAGCAGGCCACGGTGACGATGTACGCGGTCCCGGCCGGCACCGTCGGCCGTCAGCCCCGTGAGGACCTGCTGCGTCAGGCGCTCGACCGCGCCGCCGCCAAGGGACTGCTGGTCGGCGCGATCCTGCCGCTGGCCGGGACCTGACCGGCCCTCCAGCGCACCCACGCCGGCCCCGCGTCCAACCGCCGGCCATGCCGAACTCCCCTGCCCCCTCCCTCCGTTCCGGCCCTCCGGCACCCCGCCGAGGGGCCGGAACGTCCGCCTGGGCCGGTCGCCGCCGACGGCAGGCGCGACTGCCGCCCCACGGTGCGCCGCGGCCCCACGGTGTGCCGCGGCCCTGCGGCGAGCCCGGAACCCGGGCGGGCGGAGCGGCGGACGGGCCGGTGGACCGACCCGAGCGGACGGGCCTCCGGGCAGGGCCTCCGGGCAGGTCTGAGGAAAGGCCGCCGGACGGGCTGGCCGGGCTCCGGCGGGCGAAACGGTCGGCGGGCCGAGGAGAGGCGCGCAGGCGAGGCGACGGGGGCGCCGGCGCACCGCCGGTGGAACGCCCGAAGTGGCGCAAGCCGCACCGTCCCGGCCCCGCATCCACCGGCCTCCTCAATCGTTGGCCCCTACGTGTACAGCTACGACGTCGCCCCCCACCGTCCGTCCGCCGCCGCCCGCTCCATCCCGGGCATGCGCCCGTCGTACGACGCGGAGCACCCATCCTCGCCGACCCCCATCTACGACGCGCTGTACTCGGAGTACCGACGGCTGTTCAGGGCCCTCCCCGGTGACCGGACCGGCGAGGAGGACCTGCGCTTCACCGGCTTCGCGGTGCGGGACACGGCCCGGGACGGCTACTTCGGCAGGGACTCCCACCCCGTCCGCGAGGCGCTCCCGCCCGGGGACTCGTACGCCGCCCGTGGCGAGTCGTACGGCGCCCGCGCCGAGCTGGCCGCGTACCCGCCGCAGCACCAGGCGTTCGACACCTATCCGGGGCACGCGCAGGGCACGCCCCAGTTCATGCCGAACCAGCAGGGCAGCGGCGGCGGGCAGTACGCGGCCGGGCAGTACGGAGCCGGGCAGCAGCCGACCGGGGCGTTCATGCCGGGACAGGTGACGTCGGGACAGTTCAGCGCGGGTCAGTTCGTCGCCGCGACTGGCGAGTTCGGGCCAGGGCAGCACACCGCCGGGCCAGCCGGTACCGGTCGGCCCGCCACCGGCCAGTCCGCCGGCCAGTCCGCCGCCCAGTCCGCCGCCCAGTCCGCCGGCAGCGGCCAGTACCCGGCGCCCGCCCCGGCGTCCGGTGGTCAGGGCTGGGTCGCTTCGGGATACCTCGCCCCCGCCCAGCCGGTCGCCAGCGGGATCGGCGAGGTGAACGGGTTCAGCGGACGCCACCGCGGCATGCTGTCACTGCCTCCGGGCCGTATCCCCGGCCAGGGCTGACCGGCCCGAGCCGACCGGCCCGGCCCACCGCGTCCACGGCTCCGCCCGGAACTGCCCCCCCGGAACTGCCGTCCTGAAATGCCGTGAAACGCCAGGGCGCGCCATCCAGTGCCGCGAAGTGCCGTGCTGTGCCGCGAAATGCCGTGCCAAGCGGTGTCGTTGACTGCCGTGAACCGCAGGGAAACGCCGAAGGCCGGGCCCACGACGGGTACCCGGCCTTCGGTCACTGCTCGGTCGGCATGCCGGGGCGACCCGGCCGGCACGCTAGGCCGCCGGAGTGGCCGCCCGGCCCTGCCGCCTACTTCTTGCGGCGCTTCTCCCGCACCCGCACCGAGATCGAGATCGGCGTACCGGCGAAGCCGAACTCCTCGCGCAGCCGGCGCTCGACGAAGCGGCGGTAACCCGCCTCCAGGAAGCCGGAGGCGAAGAGGACGAAGCGCGGCGGCCGGGTACCGGCCTGGGTGCCGAACAGGATGCGCGGCTGCTTGCCGCCCCGGATCGGATGCGGGTGGGCGGCCACCAGCTCGCCGAGGAAGGCGTTCAGCTTGGCGGTCGGGATACGGGTCTCCCAGCCGTCCAGCGCGGTCTCGATCGCCGGGACCAGCTTCTCCATGTGGCGGCCGGTCCTCGCCGAGACGTTGACCCGGGGCGCCCAGCGGACCTGGACGAGATCGCGCTCGATCTCGCGCTCCAGGTAGTAGCGGCGCTCTTCGTCGATCTGGTCCCACTTGTTGTAGGCGATGACGACCGCGCGCCCGGCCTCGACGGCCATCGAGATGATCCGGGTGTCCTGCTCGGCCAGCGTCTCGCTGGCGTCGATCAGGACCACCGCGACCTCGGCCTTCTCCAGCGCGGAGGAGGTGCGCAGCGAGGCGTAGAAGTCGGCGCCGGCGGTCAGGTGGACCCGGCGGCGGATACCGGCGGTGTCCACGAACTTCCAGGTCTTGCCGCCGAGCTCGATCATCTCGTCGACCGGGTCGCGGGTGGTTCCGGCCAGCTCGTTGACGACCACCCGCTCCTCGCCCGCGACCTTGTTGAGCAGGCTGGACTTGCCGACGTTGGGACGGCCGATCAGGGCCACCCGGCGCGGGCCGCCGACGGGGCCCGAGCCGAAGGTCTGCGGCGGGGCCTCGGGCAGCGCGGCCAGCACGGCGTCGAGCAGGTCACCGGAGCCGCGGCCGTGCAGCGCGGAGACCGGGTACGGCTCGCCGAGGCCGAGCGACCAGAGGTAGGCGGCCTCGGCCTCGGTGGACGGACCGTCGACCTTGTTGGCGCAGAGCACGACGGGCTTGCCCGCCCTGCGGATGATCTTGACCAGGGCCTCGTCGGTGTCGGTGGCCCCGACAGTGGCGTCCACCACGAAGAGCACCGCGTCGGCGGTCTCGATGCCGTACTCGGCCTGGGCGGCGACGGCCGCGTCGATGCCGAGGACGTCGACCTCCCAGCCGCCGGTGTCGACCAGCTTGAACCGGCGGCCGTTCCAGGCGGCCTCGTAGGTGACCCGGTCGCGGGTGACGCCGGGGCGGTCCTCGACCACGGCCTCGCGACGGCCGATGATGCGGTTCACCAGGGTCGACTTGCCGACGTTGGGCCGGCCGACCACGGCCAGCACCGGCAGCGGGCCGTGTCCGGCGGCGTCGAGCTCGGCATCGATCTCGTCGGTGTCGAAGCCCTCCTCCGCGGCCAGCGCCATGAACTCCGCGTACTCGGACGCGTCGAGCTCGCCGTGCGGGCCGTGCGCGGTCTCGTTGCTCATCTTCGTGTTTCCGTTTCCCGGCACCGGCCCTTCCCAGGGACGTGCCGTGCGTACCTGCCCCGCTGGGGCAGCGCGGTGCGTGACGCCCTCGTCGCGGGCGGCCAGCAGATCTGTCTGTCACGGGCCCGTGGGCGGGCCCTGGGGTCCGGTCGGATGTCCGGTCGGATGTCCGGCCGGACCGTCCGGTCGGGTCCGGGTCGTCAGGCGGCGAGGCAGCCGGACCGCTCCTGGACCAGGCCGGTGATCCGGTCGATCACCTGCTCCAGGGTGAGGTCGCTGGTGTCCACCAGGACGGCGTCCGGCGCCTGGGCCAGCGGGTCCGTCTCCCGGGAGGAGTCGGCGGCGTCCCGGCGGGTCAGGTCGGCGGCCATCGCGGCGATGGTGGCCTCGTCCACGCCCTTCGCCCGCAGCTCGGCGGCGCGGCGCTCGGCGCGGGCGGCCTGCGAGGCGGTCAGGAAGACCTTGAGGGTGGCGCCGGGGAAGACGACGCTGCCCATGTCCCGGCCCTCGGCGACGATGCCGCGCTCGGCCACCTCGGCGCAGCCGCGCTGCAGCTCCACCAGCCGGGCCCGCACCTGCGGGACCGCGGCGACGGCGCTGACCTTCGAGGTGACCTCCAGGCCGCGGATCGGCCCGGAGACGTCCTGGCCATCGACCGTGATGGTCGGGCCCGCGGCGTCCGTACCGGAGACGATCAGCGGCTTGCCGCAGGCGGTCGCCACCGCCTCGGCGTCCTCGACGTCGACGTCGTTGGTCAGCATCCACCAGGTCATCGCGCGGTACATGGCGCCGGTGTCCAGGAAGCTCAGGCCGAGCCGGGCGGCGACGGCCCGGGAGACGGTCGACTTGCCGGAGCCGGAGGGTCCGTCGATGGCGACGACGACCGGGGCGGACGCTCGGTCGGCAGTGTCCACGGGGCGAACCTCTCTCTACAGCCTCGGGGTGACTTCACAAGGGTAGTCGAATCCCCGGGTTCACCCATCCGGGCCAGCGCGCCGGCCACGGAGCCGGGGCCGGGGCCGGGCGGACGCGCCTCCTCCCGAAGGCGCGCGCCCGGACACCACCGACGGCACGGCGCGGACCG
Source organism: Kitasatospora sp. HPM-01-4 (assembly GCF_051374625.1). Lineage (NCBI taxonomy): Bacteria > Bacillati > Actinomycetota > Actinomycetes > Kitasatosporales > Streptomycetaceae > Kitasatospora > Kitasatospora sp. HPM-01-4. The sequence goes on from NZ_JBPQGP010000005.1 coordinate 2,461,236, forward strand.
GACGCACGGTCCCGGGCCCCGCCCGGCCCCGCAGAAGCCCCGGCCCGCCCGGCCCCGCAGCAGCCCCGAAACGCCCGACCTCGAAGGTTCAGCCCCCAAGGCCCGACCCGAGGGCTCAGTCCCGGACGCTCCACCCCTGTTCGCGCAGCGAGGCGGTGAGCCGCCGCACCGCCTCCGGGGCGACCGAGAGCTGGACGAAGCCGACCTGCTGCCCGCTGGAGTGCTCGATGACCACGTCCTCGATGTTGACCCCGAGCGCGCCGACCTCGCCGAACAGCCGGCCGAGCTCGCCGGGCTGGTCACCGAGGACGACCGCGACGGTCTCGTACCGGGTGGGCGGAGCGCCGTGCTTGCCGGGGATCCGGGACTGGCCGGTGTTGCCGCGCCGCATCACGGCCTCGATCCCGGCCGCACCGCTTTGGCGCTCGGTCTCGTCGGCGGCCTCCATCGCGCGCAGCGCGGTGACGGTCTCGCCGAGGTCCGCCGCGAGGTCCTCCAGGATGTCGGCGACCACCCCGGCGTTGGCCGAGAGGATGTCCACCCAGAGCGCGGGGCTGGAGGCCGCGATCCGGGTCACGTCCCGCACGCCCTGGCCGGAGAGCCTTATGGCGGTCTCGTCCGCGTGCTCCAGCCGGGCCGCGACCAGGGAGGAGAGCAGCTGGGGGGCGTGGGAGACCAGTGCGACCGCGCGGTCGTGCGCGGAGGCGTCCATCACGATCGGCATGGCCCCGCAGAGCGCGACCAGCTCCAGGGCCGCGTTCAGGGTGTCCGTGTCGGTCTCGGGCGTCGGGGTGAGCACCCACGGTCGGCCCTCGAACAGGTCCGCCCGGGCGCCCAGCGGACCGGACACCTCCCGTCCGGCCATCGGGTGCCCGCCGATGTAGTGGGTGGTGTCGCAGCCCAGCGCGGTGATGTCGGCCCGGGGCCCCGACTTCACGCTCGCCACGTCGGTGTACCAGCGGGCCAGCCCCCGGCGCTGGCAGTCCGCGAGCACCTTGCCCACCAGGGCGGGCGGCACCGCGACGATCGCCAGGTCCACCGGGGTCTCGGGCGCCTCGGTGGTGCCGGCGCCGAGCGAGGCCGCCGTACGGGCGGCGTCCGGATCGGCGTCCTCCAGATACACGGTGAAGCCACGACCGGTGAGCGCGAGGGCGGCGGAGGTGCCGATCAGTCCGGTGCCGACGACGGCGGCAGTGCGCATGGCGGTTGGTCTCCTGTCAGGGTGCCGGTCCTGGTGGTCACCAATCCTCTCGTACCGGGGGACCGGACGTGGCCACGGGGGCGGTCCGCACCCGTCTCCGGCAGGCCGGGCCGTCGCGATTCCGCCTGCCGGGAACGGAAGTTCACGACGACGGCGCCGGTCGGACGGCTCCGCCCACGCGCCGTACCCGGCCGATCGGGCACTCCCCGCGCCGCCCGGTGCGCGGCGGGGACGGCGCGCAGGAGGGGAAATCCGCTGACAGCCGGGTACCCCCGGGGCAGACTGGGCGACCGGGTGACGGCTCGGACGAAGGGCGGGCGGGGTGGCGGCTGAGGCGGTCCAGGGCGCCGGGCGGAACGCGGCGCGGGGTTGGGGATCGGTACTCGAATCGGTGGTGGTCCACGCCTCCGGCGCGCTCTGCCTGCGCCGGGCGCACGGCACCGTGCCGCCGGACGGCCGGGTGCGGCTGACGGGACTGCCCCGGTCACTCGACGGGGGCTCGCTGCGCGCCCGGGTCGTCGGCGAGAGCACCTGGCGGGTCACCGAGGCCCGGCTGGAGACGGCCGCGGAGCTGCGCGAGCCTGCGGAGCCGCCCGAGCTGCGCCGCCGGGCCGAGCAGGCCGAGGAGGCCCTGGAAGCCGCCCGCGAGCGGTACTCCGGGCTGCTCGACCGGATCGCGGAGACCGCCGCCCTGCGCGCCGTCCCGCCGGAGCGGACCCCCGGCCGGCCGCACCGCCGCACCCCCGTCGAGGCCTGGCTCGAACTCGCGGACTTCGTCGACGAGCGGCTCACCGCCCTGGACGCCCGTGCCCGGGAGCTGGCCGAGGAGGTCGGCCTGGCGGAGCACGCCCTCGCCCTCGCGCTGGAGGCCCTCGGACACGCCTCCACCGCCGAACCCGCGTACCCGGTCGCGACCAGCGCCGTCGTCGCGCTCACCCTGGCCGGCGGCGGGGCCGGACAGGACGTCGAGATCGAGCTGGAGTACGGCGTCCAGGACGCGTCCTGGGTCCCGTCGTACCGGCTGAACCACCGTCAGCGCGAGGCCGGCGGCGGGTCCCTCGTGCTGCGCGCATCCGTCCTCCAGCGCAGCGGCGAGGACTGGACGGGTGTACGGCTGGCGCTCTCCACCGCCGACCTCGACCGCCGTACCGACCTGCCGCGACTGCGCTCGCTCCGGATCGGCCGCCGCCAGCCGGCCCCCGCCCCCTCCGGCTGGCGGGAGCCCCCGACCGGGCTGGCCGACCTGTTCTCGGGGTACGACGCGGCGGGCCCGCGCCCCTCGGCCCGGCCCGCCCACGTCTTCGGCGCCGCCCGTACCTCCCCCGCGCTCCGCGGTCCGCTGGCACCCGCCGGCGGCGGAATACCGGTCCCACCGGGAGGGGCACTCACCGCCGACCACCCGCACGGCTACGGCGGCGCACCGGCAGCGCCAGGCGGCGCACCCGTCGCACCGGCCGCCTACGGAACGCCCCCTCCCCCGCCGCCCGGACCCGTCCCCGGCCCCGCCGCGCCCGCGATGGCCCCGCGCATGCGGATGGCCGCCCCACTCCCCGCCGCCCCACCGCCCGCCGCCCCGGTAGCCGGAGCCCCGGCAGCCGAGCCGACGGCACCCGTACCCCCGCGCCCGGCTCCCGAGTGGCTCGACTACGCCGCCCTGACCCTGCGGGGCCCGGACGCGCCGCCCGCCGCCCGCGGCCGTCTGCTCCCCGGCCCCGCCGACGACCGGACCGGGGCGGTCCATCCCGCCGCCCGGCCGGAGCCCGTACCCGCACCGCCCGCACCCTCACCGCCCGAGCACGCCGTCCTCCCCCGCCAATCGGCCGGGTCCTTCGCCTACCGCTACGACGCCGCCGCGCCCGTGGACATCCCCTCCACCGGCCGCTGGTGGCACACCGTCACGATCGCCGAGGTCCCCGTCGAGCTGCGCACCGAGTACGTCTGCGTGCCGTCCGTCGAGGAGACCGTCTACGCCGGGCTGCTGATCACCAACCCCGGCACCCAGCCGCTGCTCGCCGGACCGGTCGAGGTCGGTGTGGACGGCGAGTTCCTGCTCACCGCCGCGCTGCCGACGCTGGCGCCCGGGGACACCCGCCGGGTCGGCCTCGGCGCGGCGGAGGGCATCCGGGTGGCCCGCCGGACCGAGCTGTACGAGTCCACGGCGGGCCTGCTGGCCAACACCGCCGTCCTCGACCACCGGGTCCGTGTGGAGCTGGCCAACCGGCTCGGCCACCCGGTCACGGTGGAGGTGCGCGAACGCGTCCCGGTCACCGCCGACGCCGACATCCGGATCGAGGAGCGTCCCGGCTGGACGGCCCCGGGCGGGCAGGGCGGCACCGGACCCTCGGAGGACCACGCGCCGGGCACCCGGGTCCGGCGGGTGGAGCTGCCCGCGGGCGGCACGGCCGAGCTGGACGGCGGCTACGAGATCCGAATCCCGGCCGGCAAGGCCATCCTCGGCGGAAACCGGAGGAACTGACTCATGACCAACCCGCCCGCCGGGTCCGCCGTCCCCGTCCACCCGCTCCCGGTCACGGCCGTCACCTGCCTGGAGGACCGCGCCCTGGTCGAACGGAGCGCCACCCTCGACCTGCGCCCGGGGGTCCAGCGGCTGCGCCTCGGTCCGGTCACCGCTCTGGCCGTCGACCGCTCGCTGCGCGCCGAGGTGACGGACCGCCGGCCCGGTTCGGCCAGGGTCCTGGACGCCCGGATCGTCCGCTCCTGGACGCCGCGCGCCCCGCTTCCGCCCACCCCGGCCGACTCCGAGCTGCGCCGCCGGGTGCACGCCCTGGAACAGGAGCAGCTCGACGGGGACGCCCGGCGCCGCCGGCTGGAGGCCCGGCTGTCCCTACTCGCCCATCTGGCGGCCGACCTGCTGCGCGAGATCGGCGAGGGTGCGGGCCACGGCGAGATCGAACGGGCCCGCTGGGGACGCGAGTTGGACCGGGTGGACGCCGAGCGCGAGTCGTACGGGGAGCGGCTGCGGGCGGTGCGGTCCCGGCTGCGGGCCCTTGAGGGGGAACTGCGGCAGGCCCGGTCGGCGCTGGACGAGGCCGAGGAGGAGCCGGCCGAGCTGCTCGGGTACGTGGAGCTGACGATCGAGGCCGCCGAGGCCGGCCCGTACCCTCTCACGGTCTCCCACCTCACGCCGTGCGCCCTGTGGCGGCCCGCCTACCGGGCGACGCTCGACGGGGACGGTCTGCGGCTGGAGACCGAGGCGGTGGTCTGGCAGCGCACCGGCGAGGACTGGCCGCGGGTCCGGTTGACCCTCTCCACCGCCCGTTCGGCCCTGGCGGGCGAACCGCCCCGGCTGGTCGAGGACGTGCTGACGCTGCGTGACAGGTCCGCGCAGGAGCGCCGCACGGTGGACGTGGAGCTGCGCGAGGAGGAGATCGGAAGCACCGGGCCGGACGGGCTGCCCGGGGTGGACGACGGCGGCGAGGTGCGTGTCCTGCGCGCCCCCGAACCGGCCTCGGTTCCCGGCGACGGCCGTCCGCACCGGGTGCCGCTCACCGTCTTCACCGCCGCCGCGAGTACCGGGCTCGCCTGTGCGCCCGAGCTCTCCCCGCTGGTCAGCCGGGTGGTCGGGTTCCGCAACGGCGCCGGGCACGCGCTGCTGGCGGGCCCGGTGGACCTGGTCAGGGGCGGCGGCTTCACCGGCCGCGCCCAGCTGTGCTTCACCGCTCCCGGGGCGCCCGCGGAGCTCTCCTTCGGCAGCTCGGACGACTACCGGGTGGTGCGGGAGACCGAGGAGACCAGGGGCAGTACGGGGCTGGACCGGCGCACGGTGCTGACCCGCACCGTCCGGCTGCACCTGTCGCGTTTCTCCGGCCCCGGGGAGCGGGGCGAGCAGGTGGTCACGGTGCGGGAGCGGATCCCGGTCTCGGAGATCTCGGCGGTGGGGGTACGCCTGCGCGGGGACGCCTGCTCCCCGGCGCCGGACGGGCCGGACGCCGAGGGCGTCGTCCGCTGGGACGTGGTGCTGCCGCCAGGCGGCCGTCGGACCGTCACCCTGGTGTACGAGGTGTCGGCGGCAGCCAGGGTGGCCGGGCTCTGACCGCTCCCGACCGGCACCGCGCAGAACCGTCAACTCCGGTGCAGATCAGGTAGAACAGACACATGATCTACCATCTCGCACCCCTGGACGACTGGCTCCGCGACCCCGGGCGGCCGTACGCCACCACCTCGCTGCTGACCGACGGTTTCATCCACTGCTCGGCCGACGAGCAGACCACCCTGGCCATCGCCAACGCCTACTACCAGGACGCGCCGGAGCCTCTGATGGCGCTGCTGATCGAGGAGACCCTGGTGGAGCCGATGGTGAAGTGGGAGCAGCCTCACCACGCGCCCCCGCCCGGCGCGACCCCGGGTGTCCTGTTCCCGCACATCTACGGCCGCCTCAACCGCACCGCGGTGGTCGGCCTGGAGAAGGTCGAACGCGGCCCGGACGGCCGCTGGGCCGCCCTCCAGCCCTGGAGCTGAAGCGGTGTCCCCGGGCGACCGTGACAGGGGTGCCGGGGTGCGCACGGCCGGCCCGCGGAGCCTTCCGGCGGCCCGGACCCGCACTCTCCGGGGGGCGCCGGCCCCTGCCCGACCGGCCGTGAGGGCGAGCGGCCCCGCGCCCGCGCACCCCGCCGGTCACCCGCCCGGTCGACCGGGCGGCGTCCCGCGTTCCCGGGCCGGCCCGACCGCCCCGAAGAGCGCGGCCGGTCCGCGGGGCCTCACAGCCAGCCGCGCTCCCGGGCCGCCATCCCCGCCTGGAACCTGGTGGTCGCGCCGAGCTGCCGCATCAGCGTCTGCAACCGCCGCTGAGTGGTCCGGGCGCTCCAGCCGAGCGACCGCGCGATCGACTCGTCGGTGAGCCCGGCCGCCAGCAGGCCGAGCAGTTTGCGGTGGTCCTCCCCCGGGCCGGAGTCCTGGTCCCCGCCGCCGATCGCCGCCTGCAGCGGCACCGCCCGCTCCCACTCCGCCTCGAAGAGCGCGTCCAGCGCCTGGAGCAGCGCCGACGGATGGACCACGTACGCGGCGTCCAGCACCGCGTCACCGACGCTGATCGGGATGATCGCCATCCGGTCGTCGGCCATCATCATCTTCATCGGCAGCACCGGCCGGACCTTGCACTCCTCGCCGTCCGCGACCCCGGGCAGGATGTCCTTCTCCAGCCGCCCGGGCCAGGCCACGGCCTCCTTGTCGTAGATCGCGCGGAACTTCAGCCCGGCCCGCAGCCGCTGGCGCTGCCGGGACAGGCTGGCCACCGGGTCCTGGATGTAGGGCGGGCAGTCGAAGCCCCGCACCTGGTACTGGGCGGTCCCGACCAGGTGCTCCAGTCGCTGGGCGATGGCCTCGCCACCGGTCAGCACCTCGACCGAGTGGGCGGGGTCGGTGAACCGGCTGGCCTCCCGGAAGGTGTCCATCAGCCGGTGCATCTCGGCGCGGGCGCCGCGCAGCTGGGCCTCCCGGTGGCCGATCAGGGTGCCGATGGCGACGTCGGGGGCGACGGCCAGATAGCGCTCGCGGTCGACCGGGCCGCGGGTCACCATGCCCTGTCCGGCCAGCCGGTCGAGGGACTCCCCGACCTGTTGCGCGGTCAGACCGCACTGCTCGGCGAGCTCTTCTGCGGTGGACTGCGGCGTGGCCACCAGCGCCCCGTACAGCTGTCCGTCCGGCCGGCCGAGACCGAGCACTCCGAATGAGTCGAGCACGACGTTCCTTCCCCCATGGCCCACCCCGAGTGGCGCAGTCCCGCCATCCGGCGGAGCGCCGACTGCTGGCCATCGTGCGCCACCGGTCTGTGGGCTGACAAGCGTGGGGGAACCGGGTGCGGCCAGACTCACACCACCTCGCGGAACGCGGAGGGCCTCCCCGCCGGTCTCGGCGGGAAGGCCCTCGTCACCAGGTACTACGACCGGGCGTCAGCGGAACCTGAGCCCGGTGGCGCGGGTCCTTACAGACCGACCTCGCGCATCAGCTGGCCGACCTCCGGGTTGGTGAGCCGGCGCAGCCAGCCCGACTTCTGGTCGCCCAGGGCGATCGGACCGAAGTGGGTCCGGACCAGCTTCTCGACCGGGAAGCCCGCCTCGGCGAGCATCCGGCGGACGATGTGCTTGCGGCCCTCGTGCAGGGTGACCTCGACCAGGTAGTTCTTGCCGACGTTGGAGACCACCTTGAAGCTGTCGGCGCGGGCGAAGCCGTCCTCCAGCTCGACGCCCTGCGCCAGCTGCTTGCCCAGGTCGCGCGGGATCGGGCCCTGGATGGCCGCCAGGTAGGTCTTGGTGACGCCGTACCGGGGGTGGGTGAGGCGGTGGGCCAGCTCGCCGTGGTTGGTGAGCAGGATGATGCCCTCGGTCTCGGTGTCCAGCCGGCCGACGTGGAACAGCCGGGTCTCCCGGTTGGTCACGTAGTCGCCCAGGCACTGGCGGCCGTCCGGGTCCTCCATGGTGGAGACCACACCGGCGGGCTTGTTGAGCGCGAAGAACAGGTAGGACTGGGTGGCGATGGTCAGGCCGTCCACCTTGATCTCGTCGTGCTGCGGGTCCACCCGCTTGCCCTGCTCGGTCACCAGCACGCCGTTGACCTCGACCCGGCCCTGCTCGATCAGCTCCTCGCAGGCCCGGCGGCTGCCGACACCGGCCCGCGCCAGCACCTTCTGCAGGCGCTCGCCCTCGGGCTCGCCGAAGGTCTTGGGCAGCTTGGCGGCCGGCTTGTCGTGCCGGGCCAGCACCGCGTCCTCGATCCGCGCCTGCAGCTCGCGCGAGCGCTGCGGCTGGCGGCGCGGGTCGCCCGGGGCGCCCTGGCCCTCACGGCGCGGCCGGGGGGCCGGCGCGGGCTTGCGGGCGGCGAAGCCGCTGCGGCCCGGGGTCGCGTTGGGTCCGCCACCGTACTCGGGCCGGTCGTAGCGGCGCTCCTCCGGCCGCGGCGCGCCCTTGCGGCCCGTGCCCTGCCGCCGGTCGTCCCGGCCGTAGGAGCCGTCACGCGACGAGGAACCGCCGCCGTAGGAACCACCGCGCGACGAGGAACCGCCGCCGTAGGAACCACCGCGCGATGAGGAACCGCCGCCGTAGGAACCACCGCGCGACGAGGAACCGCCGCCGTAGGAACCACCGCGCGACGAGGAACCGCCGCCGTAGGAACCACCGCGCGACGAGGAACCGCCGCCGTAGGAGTCGCGGTCGCGCCCGTACGAGTCGCCGCCGCGCGAGGACGAGGAGCCGCCCCGCCCGCCGCCGTGGGACGAGCCGCCCCGGGAGCCTCCGTACGAGCCGCCCCGGCCCCCGCCCTGTCCACCACGGCCCTGGCCGCCGCCGCCGCTGTTCCTGCCGTTGCCACTGCTACGCATCAAAATGTCCGTACGTCGTATCCGTCTGGGGAGTAGTGCAAGTCGTTTCGGCCGACCTCACCGCCCCCTGCCCGATCAGATGCGAGCCCGACCGGTCTCGTCTCCGCCGCCCACCGCACGCGCGGCGGCGACCGCCTCCGCGATCATCGTGCCTTCGAGGGACTCCGCTTCCACGTCGTCGACCTCGGGCAGGAAGGGTGCCAGCTCCGGCAGCTCGTCCAGGCCGCGCAGCCCCATCCGTTCCAGGAAGTAGTTCGTCGTCCGATACAGGATCGCACCTGTTTCAGGCTCGGATCCGGTCTCTTCCACCAGTCCTCGCTGTACCAGGGTACGCATCACGCCGTCACAGTTCACACCGCGTACCGCCGAGACCCGGCCGCGCGACACCGGTTGCCGGTACGCGACCACCGCCAAGGTCTCCAGCGCGGCCTGGCTGAGCCGGGCCTGCCGGCCGTCCAGGACGTAGCGGTCCACGGCGGGCGAGCACTCGGCGCGGGTGTAGAACCGCCAGCCCCCGGCCACCTGCCGCAGGTCGAACCCCCGGCCCTGAGCGGTGTACTCGGCGGACAGTGCGCGCAGCGCGGCGGCCACCTCCGCGCGCGGACGTTCCAGTACCCCGGCCAGGTGCGCCTCGGTGGCGGGCTCGTCCACCACCAGCAGGATCGCCTCCAGCGCGGCCCGCAGCGGCACGCCGTCCACGGTCACCGCGTCCGAGCCGGCCGACGGCCCGTCAGCGGGCTCCTGCCACTCCCCGGGCTCCCGGGCGGGCCGCGGCGGGCCGTAGGCGGACTCCTGCCACTCCCGCGCCCTCGGCTGGCCCGGCACCCCCAGGGCCCGCCGGTGCGGCTTGGGCCCCGTGCCGTGTTCCGGCTGCTCCGTCACGTCGCCTCCTCGTCCCCGGGCTCCGGCGGCCGGTCGAACTCGTCCGTGACCTCGACCGGCAGACCGGGATCGGCGATCCACCGCACCAGCAGCTCGCCCAGCGCCTGCGGCTGCTCGAAGTCCAGTGCCCGCTCCCGGTACAGCTCCAGCAGTGCCAGGAACCGGGCGACCACCACCAGGGTGGACTCGGCGTCCGCCACCAGCTGGTCGAAGGTCGCCGAACCGAGCGCGGTGAGCCGGTCGGCCACCCTGGCGGCCTGCTCGCGCACGCTCACCGGCGGGGTGTGGATGTGGTCCACGTAGACCACCGGCGCGGGTCTGGGTGCCATGGCCTTCGCCGCCAGCCGCGCGAAGTTCTCGGGGCCGATGCCCAGCACCACCTCCGGCAGCAGGTCGGCGTGCCGGGGCTCCAGGCCCACGCTGCGGGCCCGGCGGAGCAGCTCGGCCTCCCAGCGGTCGCCGAGCACCTGGGCCACCTGCTTGTACGCGCGGTACTGGAGCAGCCGGGCGAACAGCAGGTCACGGGCCTCCAGCAGGGCGAGATCCGCCTCGTCCTCGACCTCGGCCGCGGGCAGCAACCGGGCCGCCTTGAGGTCCAGCAGGGTGGCCGCGACCACCAGGAACCCGGTGGCCGCGTCCAGGTCCCAGTCGGGGCCCATGGCCCGGATGTGGGCGACGAACTCATCGGTGACCTTGGAGAGCGCCACCTCGGTGACGTCCATCCGGTGCTTGGCGATCAGGCTCAGCAGCAGGTCGAAGGGGCCCTCGAAGTTGTCCAGCCGCACCAGGAACCCGGCCCGCGCCGCTCCCGCCTCCTCGGCGGAGCGGACGGCCCCAACGGATTCCCCGGTACTCGGCATGACACCCCATCTTCACCCGTGCCGCGCCCGCCGTCGGCCAGGCGGCGCCCACGGGCGCGGATCTCCGTGCGATCGGGCGTGCGGGAGGGGCGCGGGACAGCCCGGCGGTGCACCGCCGTGGTGTTTTGCCCCGCCCTCACCCGCACCGGCGGCTGCCACGGCCCACGGGCCCCGTCGGCACAGCCGCGAGTGCGACGGCCCCGAGACGCCGCGAAGGGCCGGTCGCGCACCCGGCCGACCGGACGGAGCCGCGCGGCCCGGAACCACCCGCGGCCGGGCCGCGCGCCCGGAAGGATCCGCCGGACGGCCCTAGCGGCCGCGCAGCCGCCGTACCAGGATGCTGGCCTCACCGCGCTGCTCCAGGTCGGCGAGGACGACCGAGATGGCCTCCCGGACCACCCGGCCCCGGTCCACCGCCAGCCCGTGCTCACCGCGCAGGACCAGCCGGGCGTGCTCCAGGTCCATGAGCTCCTCGGCGGACACGTACACGGTGATCTTCTCGTCGTGCCGCTCGCGCCCGGTGGGCCGCCGTACGGCCCGGCCCCTGGGACGGGCCCGCCTCCCGGCCTCCCCCGTCTGCTCCTCACCCGACGCCGGGGCCGGGACCGTTCCCGCACCGGGCTGCGCCTGCCGCCCGCCCGTCGTCTGGGCCCCGCCGGCTCTCTCGGCGGATGCCGCCGGCTGCTCGGTGCGGCCACCGGCGGCGTCCCGGGAGGCGTCCGGCGGTTCGGCGCCGGCCTCGGTCGCGCGGGCGGTCTCCGCTCTGGGCGCCTCGGCCGGGCGGGCGAGGGAGGGCGAGAGCGCCATCCCGCCCGTGGTCCGGAACAGCTCGTCGGCGCCCGGGAGACTCACTCGGCGGGGCGGCACCGGTCGAGCACCTCCCTGGCGAGCTGGCGGTAGGCGGCGGCGCCGACCGAGTTGGTCGCGTACGTGGTGATCGGCTCGCCGGCGACCGTGGTCTCCGGGAAGCGGACGGTCCGGCCGATCACGGTGTGGAAGACGTGCTCGCCGAACGCCTCGACGACCCGGGCCAGCACCTCACGGCTGTGCACGGTACGCGAGTCGTACATGGTGGCGAGGATGCCGTCCAGGCGCAGCTCGGGGTTGAGCCGCTCGCAGACCTTCTCGATGGTCTCGGTGAGCAGCGCGACACCGCGCAGCGCGAAGAACTCGCACTCCAGCGGGACGATCACGCTGTGAGCGGCCGTCAGGGCATTGACCGTCAGCAGGCCCAGCGAGGGCTGGCAGTCGATGATGACGTAGTCGTAGTCGGGCAGCAGCGGCTTCAGCGCGCGGGCCAGCGCGGACTCGCGGGCGACCTCGCTGACCAGCTGCACCTCGGCGGCGCTCAGGTCGATGTTGGAGGGCAGCAGGTCCATGCCGGGGACGGCGGTCTTCAGCAGCACCTCATCGGCCGTCAGCCCGCGCTCCATGAGCAGGTTGTAGACCGTGACGTCCAGTTCCATCGGGTTGACGCCGAGGCCGACCGAGAGCGCGCCCTGCGGGTCGAAGTCGACCAGCAGCACCCGGCGCCCGTACTCGGCGAGTGCGGCACCCAGGTTGATGGTGGACGTGGTCTTGCCCACGCCGCCCTTCTGGTTGCACATCGCGATGATCTGCGCGGGGCCGTGCTCGGCCAGCGGCGCGGGGATCGGGAAGTAGGGCTGCGGGCGGCCGGTGGGGCCGATCCGCTCACGGCGCTGGCGGGCCGCGTCGGGGGCCAGGGTGGCGGCGTACTCCGGGTCGGGTTCGTACTCGGCGTCCGGGTCGTCGTACGAGCCGTAGGCGAAGTCGCCGTAGACCAGGCCGTGCGAGGCCAGGTCGGCGTCGTAGTCGGCGACGGTGGCGGTGGTGGTGGTGCCGCCGGTGCTCTGGCGTGCCTCGAAGGTGCGGACCGCGACCGAGCCGACCTCTACCGAACCCACGGTGGCCTGCCGGGCCGTGAGCTCCTCGTTCGGCTGTCCGGCGGTGTGCTCCGCCAGTCCTGGCTGACCACCCCCGGGAGCAAATGTCGACTCATTCACAAGTCGTCTTACCTCCTTGGGCATCCAGGACTCTATGTCGATTCGTCAGCGTGGCAGCATGCCGACGGTTTGCGACTCTAGGCCGTCCGCGGCGTTCGCAGCAACACAATCCACGGTAGTGGGCCGGATGTGTCGGACATCCGACCGGTCGCTGTCAAGAGCTGGGATCACCCATGACCCTAACGTTTCTGCGGAGCCCGCCGCCGCCTCGAGGGCAGGTCAGCCCGCCTGCCCGGGCGGACGGGTGACGAGTTGCACATAAATTGACATCGTGATGCCACCCGGCCTTCACCACCGGTTCCGGGCATGCCGATGCCCCCGGCCTTCCCTTCCGCCCGCTGGCGGGAGGGAAGGAAGGCCGGGGGCATGGCGTTCGGTCCGAAAGGGCGGACCGTCAGCTGGTGCCGGGTCAGGCGAGCACGCTGTCCAGGGAGACGGACTCCAGGCCGAAGGCCTCGGCGACGGCGGCGTAGGTGATCTGGCCCTCGTGGACGTTCAGACCCTTGGCCAGCGCGGCGTCACGGCGCAGCGCCTCCTTCCAGCCGCGGTTGGCCAGCTCGACGACGTACGGCAGCGTCGCGTTGGTCAGCGCGTAGGTGGAGGTGTTCGGGACCGCGCCCGGCATGTTGGCCACGCAGTAGAAGACCGAGTTGTGGACCTGGAAGGTCGGCTCGGCGTGCGTGGTCGGGTGCGAGTCCTCGAAGCAGCCGCCCTGGTCGATGGCGATGTCGACGAGCACGGAGCCCGGCTTCATCCGGGAGACCAGCTCGTTGGTGACCAGCTTCGGGGCCTTGGCGCCCGGGATCAGCACGGCGCCGATGACCAGGTCGGCCTCGACGACGGCCTGCTCCAGCTCGTAGGAGTTGGAGGCGATGGCCTTGACCTTGGTGCCGAAGATGCGGTCGGCCTCGCGCAGCTTGTTGATGTCGCGGTCGAGCAGGGTCACCTCGTAGCCCATGCCGATGGCGATGGTGGCGGCGTGCCAGCCGGAGACGCCACCGCCGATGACCACGCACTTGGCCGGGTGGGTGCCGGGCACACCACCGGGCAGCACGCCGCGGCCGCCGGCCGGGCGCATCAGGTGGTACGAGCCGACCTGCGGGGCCAGCCGGCCGGCCACCTCGGACATCGGGGCGAGCAGCGGCAGGGCGCCGTTGGCGAGCTGCACGGTCTCGTACGCGATCGCGGTGGTGCCGGACGCGATCAGCGCGTCGGTGCCGGCGCGGTCCGCCGCCAGGTGCAGGTAGGTGAAGAGCGTCTGCCCCTTGCGGAGGCGGTGGTACTCCTCGGCGATGGGCTCCTTGACCTTCAGCACCAGGTCGGCGGTGGCCCACACCTCGTCGGCGGTGGGGAGGATGGCGGCACCGGCGGCCACGTACTCCTCGTTGGAGATCGAGGAGCCGACACCGGCGTTGTCCTCGATGAACACCTCGTGTCCGTTGCGGACCAGCTCATGCACGCCGGCGGGCGTGATGGCCACGCGGTACTCGTGGTTCTTGACCTCGCGGGGGATGCCGACCTTCACGGCTAAACACGTCCTCTTGCCATGGGGGTCCCTACCGGAGAAGACCGGCGGGCTGCGCGCACGGGGGGAGAAAGCCAACGGGAGCCTCGGAAGACGCCGATGGGCACTTCGCTGCGCGACTGCTGTCGAGTGTAATGAAGCCCAGCGAATCCGCCAGCCTTCCAAACTGAATAAATCAGGTCGTTACATTGGCACTTTCGTAGGCTTGCGGCGGCCGCTCCCCACTAATCGCTACCAACCAGACATCTACGACATTACTCTCGGTTCGGACGGTCCGGTCCGTCCCCGGCCTGCTGCCGCAGGGCCTCCAGCGCCGCCGCCACGGCCACCCGGCCGCGCTCTTCACCGAGGCGTCGCAGCAGCGCCAGGGCGGCCCGGTACTCGCGGTCGGCCTCCTCGAAACGGCGCTGCGCCACGTGCGCCTCGGCCGTCCTGACCAGCAGTCGGGCCTCGGCCCGGTGCTCCCCCAGGGCCTGGCGCAGCGCGAGCGCGCGGCCGTACCAGTCCGCCGCCCTGACCGGGTCGCCCAGCGCCCGGTGGCACTCGCCGACCCCCTCCAGCGCACGGGCGCAGGCGGGGTCGTCGGCGGCGGTCCTGGCGTGGTCCAGGGCCGCGCGGTAGCGGGCCGCGGCCTGTTCCCAACGGCCGGCGGCGGACTGCAGGTCGCCCAGGTTGAGCAGGGCGGCGGCGGCCCGGCGGGTGGCGCCACCGCGCTCGGCCACCTTCAGCACCAGGCCGTGCAGCTGGTAGAGGTCGGCCGGGGCGGCCGCGCCGGTGAGCGGCAGGGCCCGCAGCAGCGCGGTGACCAGCCGGCCCGCCGAACCGTCCAGGTCCGCCTGGCCGATCGCCTCCGCCACCGCGCCGAACAGCGACTCGCGCTCGCCGATCAGCCACTCGGCGGCCTGGGTCGCGCTCCGCAGCCGGATCGGCCCGGGGAGCGGGTCGGTCACCGGACCGGCGGCCGGGTCCAGCAGCTGCCGGGCCGAGTCGACCAGCCGCACCAGCCGCTCCAGCAGCCGGGCCCGGGCCAGCTGCACCTCGGCCGGGCGGTCGGCGCCCTCGCGCAGCCGTACCAGCCGCAGGTACAACCGCCCGGGGACCCGGTAGCGCGGTGTGCCGTCGGCGGCGGGCGGCTCCACGTCCAGCAGCTCCCGCTCGGCCAGCTGCCGCATGACCGCCTCGGCCTCCGGGGCCGGGCAGCCGACCAGTGCGGAGGCGGTCCGCAGATCGGCGAGCTGGGCGGGGGCCAGGGTGAGCATCCGCAGCATCCGCGCCTGCGCGGCGTTCAGCAATCGGTAGGTGAGATCGAACGCCGCGCTGAGCGGATCGGTGTCCGGTACGGGCACCGGCCCCTGGGCCGCCGCCTCGGCCTCCTGTCCTCCCCGCTGCCGGCCGGACGGCCCTGCCGTCGCCCCAGGGGCCGGGGTGGTGCCCGCCCCGGCTCCCGGGGCGGTGCCCGCACCGGGCCGGCCGCGCCCGTCGCCCGTCCGCCCCCGGTCGGTACCCGCCGTACGACCGCCGGCCGCCCGGACGGGGTCTCCGTCGGCGGCCGCCAGGCCCGGGCCGGCACCCGGCCGCCCGCGGTCGGCGCCCGACGGACGGCCCTCGGCCCGGACCGGATCCGGACCGCCCTGAGCGGTACCGCTCCCCTCGCCCGGCCGGGCCTTCGCCACCGCGGGCCCGCGCCCGGCGGCACCGCCGTCCCCCGCGCCCGCGCGCGCCGCGCGGCTGCCGCCGCCGAGGCGTGCCGCCTGGCCGATCAGGCGCGCCACGGCGCGGGACCCGGCCGGCTCGCCGGTCGGCCCGCCCACCGGCACGGCGACCAGTACGCCGTCCCTCGGCCCCGCCTGGCTGCGCACCACCGGGTTCCTCGGCGGCTGCTTCCCCGCCGGGGTGCCCCGTCCGCCGGCTCCGCCCTGGGCCACGACGGTCGCCTTCCCGCCCGCCACCGGGCCCGCCTGCGTCAGTGCCAGCACGGCCTCGGTCACGGCGGCCTTGGGGTTGCCGCGCAGCCAGCCGGCCATCAGCCGCAGCGCGGCCGGGCCGGCACCGCAGGCCTCGGCCAGATCGGCCGCGCCGACCGGGTCGCAGCCGATCCGGGTACCGCCGACCAGCTTGGCGAGCAGCTCCCCCGCCGAGAGCTGGTCCAGACCGCCGAGGATGACCGGGTCGATGTCCTCGATCCCGGTGAGCGGCCCCGCGGTGGTGGCGACCACCAGGCAGCCGGGCTCGTCGGCGAGCAGCGGCCACAGCTGCCCGGCGTCGCGCGCGTCGTCCAGCAGGAGGAGCAGGCGCTTGCCGGCCAGCGCCTCGCGCAGCGCCCCGCAGGCCGGGCCGTCGGCGCCGTCCCCGCCGCCGGGGACCAGGACCGTGTCCGGCACGGGGCCCAGCTGTTCGAGCAGTCGGCGGGCGATCCGCCCCGGCGGGACCCGGCTGCCGTCCGGGGCGGAGAGCCGGGTGAACAGGACGCCGTCGGGGTAGGCGTGCGCGATCGAGCGGACGAACCGCACGGCGAGCGTGGTACGTCCGGAGCCGGGCCGCCCGGCCAGCACCACCACCGGGGAGCGGCCCCGCACCGGGCGGGCGGCGGCTGCGGCGAGCGCGGCCAGCTCGGTGCGCCGGCCGCTGAAGTGGGCCGGTACCGCGGGCAGCCGGTCGGACCCCTCGTGTTCGGTGGGCCGTGCGTCCATCGTCGCCGTCTTCCTCGTCACCTGCGTCACCCCTGACCAGCCGACCAGCCCCGGGACCCACCATGAGTCCGTCCGCGAAGCGTAGTTCGCCGCCACGACGGACCAGCGGTGACACCGGTAGTACCAACGGGCAAATCACCCGTCGGAACCATGCGTTCCCACCGGGGCCCCGGTGTGCCCGGACGGGCCCGCCAGGGGTGCGGCGAACCGCGTGGTCAACCCGGCCGTCCGGTGGCGCTTTTGGTGGTCCGTCATGCCATCGACCGCCGTGGGCGCCAAGGACCGGGTGACCGGCATCCTGCGAACGCGCGTGGTTTCCCGCGCAGTTCCCCGCGCCCCGGGCGGAGTTCGCGTTCGGACTGGCTCAAGGACCCCGGGACGGTGGGCAGTTGGCCGCCCCCACGCCCCGAGGTGCCGGCCCGTTCGCGGAGGTCCCCGCGCCCCGGAGGCTCTCAGTCCCCGTCGAACGGCCGGGCCGGCCAGGGGCTGTCACCCGGGCGCAGGCCGTCCAGGCCGGGGCCGTCCAGGGCCGCCCGGAGTGCCAGGACTCCGGTGACCAGGGTCGGATTGTGGAGCTCGCCCGCGAGGACCAGCCGGACCAGCTCGTCCAGCGGCACCCGGGCGGTCTCGATCTCCAGCTCCTCGCCGTGCGCCTGGTAGCGCTCGCCCTCCGCCTCGGCGAGGTCGGTGGCGAGGAAGAGCCGCAGCGCCTCGTCGGTCCCGCCCGGCGAGGTGTAGAAGTCGACGAGCACCCGCCACTCCCCCGCCTTGCAGTACGCCTCCTCGTAGAGCTCGCGCTGGGCGGCGTGCAGCGGGTTCTCCCCGGGGACGTCGAGCAGCCCGGCGGGCAGCTCCCACAGTCGCTGGCGCACGGGGTGCCGGTACTGCCGCAGGACCAGCACCCGCTGCCGGTCGTCGAGGGCGAGGACGGAGACCGACCCGGGGTGGGTCTGGTAGTCGCGGCGGGCGTAGCTGCCGTCGGGCATCAGCACCTCGTCGGTGCGCACGCCGGTGACCCGCCCCTGGAACGGTACCGAGCTGGCCCGTACCGGCCAGTCCTCCGCCGCGTCCCTGATCTGCTGAATGTCCGTCATCTCTCTCCCCTAACGTTCAGGGCCAACCTATGCCAAACGGCGGCCGCGCGGAGATCCGCACGGCCGCCGTCGACGGGAGGACGCTTACTCGCCGGTCTTGATCCGGATCGCCGCGGCCACCAGGCCCGCGAACAGCGGGTGCGGGCGGGTCGGGCGGGACTTCAGCTCCGGGTGCGCCTGGGTGGCGACCAGGTAGGGGTGCACCTCGCGGGGGTACTCGACGTACTCGACCAGGTCACCCTTGGGGGACAGACCCGAGAAGGTCAGGCCGGTCTTCTCCAGGTCGGCGCGGTAGGCGTTGTTGACCTCGTAGCGGTGGCGGTGGCGCTCCTCGACGTACTGCTCGCCGCCGTACACCTCGCGGACGATCGAGCCCTCGGCCAGCTTGGCCGGGTAGAGGCCGAGGCGCATGGTGCCGCCCAGGTCGCCCTTGCCGTCCACGATTGCCAGCTGCTCGGCCATGGTGGAGATGACCGGGTACTTGGCGGCGGCGTCGAACTCGGTGGAGTTGGCCTCCGGCAGGCCGGCCAGGTTGCGGGCCGCCTCGATGACCACGCACTGCAGGCCCAGGCACAGGCCCAGCAGCGGGATCCTGTTCTCACGGGCGTAGGTGATCGCGGCGACCTTGCCGTCCACACCGCGGTCGCCGAAGCCGCCGGGGATGCAGACCGCGTCCACGTCGCCGAGCTGCTCCTGCGCGCCCTCGGGGGTCAGGCAGTCGTCGGAGGTGACCCACTTGATCTCGACCCGGGCGTTGTTGGCGAAACCGCCGGCGCGCAGCGCCTCGGTCACCGACAGGTACGCGTCGGGCAGGTCGATGTACTTGCCGACCAGGGCGACCTTGACGATGTGCTGCGGCTCGTGGACCCGGCGCAGCAGGTCGTCCCAGGTGGTCCAGTCCACGTCGCGGAACGGCAGGTCCAGGCGGCGCACCGCGTAGGCGTCCAGGCCCTCGCCGTGCAGCACCTTGGGGATGTCGTAGATCGACTTGGCGTCGATGGCCGCGACCACGGCCTCCTCGTCCACGTCGCACATCAGCGAGATCTTGCGCTTGATGGCCTTCGGGACCTCGCGGTCGGCGCGCAGCACGATGGCGTCCGGCTGGATGCCGATGTTGCGCAGCGCGGCCACCGAGTGCTGGGTGGGCTTGGTCTTCAGCTCGCCCGAGGGGCCGATGTACGGCAGCAGGGAGACGTGCACGAAGAAGACGTTGTCCCGGCCGACCTCGTGGCGGACCTGGCGGACGGCCTCCAGGAACGGCAGCGACTCGATGTCGCCGACGGTGCCGCCGACCTCGGTGATCACGACGTCGACGTCCTCGGTCGCCATCCGGCGGATCCGGGCCTTGATCTCGTTGGTGATGTGCGGGATGACCTGGACGGTGTCGCCCAGGTACTCGCCGCGGCGCTCCTTGGCGATGACCGTCGAGTACACCTGGCCGGTGGTGACGTTCGCCGAACCGTGCAGGTTGGTGTCGAGGAAGCGCTCGTAGTGGCCGATGTCCAGGTCGGTCTCGGCGCCGTCGTCGGTGACGAAGACCTCACCGTGCTGGAACGGGTTCATGGTGCCCGGGTCCACGTTGAGGTACGGGTCGAGCTTCTGCATCGTCACGCGCAGTCCGCGCGCCTTGAGCAGGGCGCCGAGGCTGGAGGCGGTGAGGCCCTTGCCGAGTGAAGAGGCGACACCCCCGGTGACGAAGAGGTGCTTGGTCGTCACGGCGCGGCCGTGTGCCGCCTTGCCGGAATGGGGCTGTGCCAAGAGGGGGCTCCCGTGGGTCGCGTGTCGAAGGTGACTCCGGTGGAGGACTGCCCGTATCCGCTCCGACGAGGAGTTCGCACTCGGCCGGAGATCCTGGGAGGAACTCCGACGGGGTCGTCGGGTCGGCGGATCCGGGGTGGTTGATCCCACCAGTCCACGGGGTACCAGGGTATCAGCGAGCGGCGGTGAACGCGTTCCGGCCACTGCGGCGTGCCCCCGGGCCCCGTGCGGCCGCCCCGACGGGAGGGCCCCGCACCGATCGGAACGGGTGGTGCCGGCCGTCCCCTGAGGGGCCCGGAAGGATCACTTCCGACTGGTCCGTCCGGACCGTCTCAGCTCCCCCGTCAGGATCACTTTGCCGGTCACAGGCGTGACGGCGTCCGATTGCGGCCCTCAGCGCGTGCCGCGGCCCAGCTCACCGACGTATCCTGCACGGACGCATCGCCGACAGCAGAGCACGCGGAGGGCGAGGGGGTCAGGACGACACCTCTTGGTCCCCGATGCGCGACCGGACACCTCCCGTACCAGTTCTCACCCGTCCAGGCCAGGGGCCCATCACAGCCCCGCCGGGCACCCACGGCCCTCCTCGCACCCGGCGGAGGCACCCGGCGGGCCGCCCAGCCCGGGCTCCGGCCCCGCTAGACCGCCTGCTTCCAGCCGTCCGCGCTGCCGCCGCCCAAATTGCGAACTGGAGACTCACGTGGCCGGCCGTATCGAGGACTACGCACTCATCGGGGACATGCAGACCGCCGCCCTGGTCAGCAGGGACGGAGCCGTCGACTGGCTCTGCCTTCCGAGATTCGACTCCCCGGCCGTCTTCGCCGGGCTGCTGGGCACCGATGAACACGGGTTCTGGCGGATCGGCCCGGCCGAACCCGTCGACGAGGAGATCACCCCGGCCGCCCGGCCGCAGCAGTCGCACTTCACCGATTCGGGTGAGATGCGGACCGTACCGGCCACCGCCGCCGCCCCGGCCGTACCCGCCGACCGGCGCCGCTACCGGGGCGACTCGCTCATCCTCGAACAGGAGTGGGACGCCCAGGGCGGCAGTGTCCGGGTGATCGACTTCATGCCGCCCCGCCCGCTCGCCGGGGCCGAGGCGGTCCCCCAGATGATCCGGATCATCGAGGGCGTCTCCGGGCGGGTACGGATGCGCTCGGCCCTGCGGATGCGGTTCAGCTACGGCCGGATCACCCCCTGGGTGCACCGGGTCGAGCAGGCCGACGGCACCCACCGCACGGTCGCCATGGCCGGCCCCGACTCGGTCTGGCTGGACGGGAAGGCCGAGACGTACGGCCGCGACCTGACCACCTACGCCGACTTCACCGTGACCGCCGGAGAGCGGATCGCCTTCGCCCTCACCTGGCAGGCCAGCCACCTGCCCGCCCCCAGCGCACCCGACGCCGAGGCCGCCCTCGCGCACACCGAGGCCTTCTGGCGCGACTGGGTCGGCCAGTGCACCTACCAGGGCCCCTACCGCGAGCCGGTGATCCGCTCGCTGATCACCCTCAAGGCCCTCACCTACGCCCCCACCGGCGGCATCGTCGCCGCCCCCACCACCTCGCTGCCCGAGGACATCGGCGGCGTGCGCAACTGGGACTACCGCTACACCTGGCTGCGCGACGCCGCGATCACCCTCTCCTCCCTGCTGCGCACCGGCTACCGCGAGGAGGCCCGCGCCTGGCGCGAGTGGCTGCTGCGCGCGGTCGCGGGCGACCCCGAGAACCTGCAGATCATGTACGGCATCGCGGGCGAGCGCGAGCTGACCGAGTCCGAACTCGACTGGCTGCCCGGCTACGAGGACTCCCGCCCGGTCCGGGTCGGCAACGGCGCCGCCGGCCAGCTCCAACTCGACGTCTACGGCGAGGTGGTGGAGACCCTGCACCTGGCCCATATGACCGGCCTCTCCCGGCACGACCACGCCCACCAGCTCCAGCTCAAGCTGATCAGCTACCTGGAGAAGCACTGGACCGCGCCCGACGAGGGCATCTGGGAGGTCCGCGGGCCGCGCCGCCACTTCGTCCACTCCAAGGTGATGGCCTGGGTCGCCGTCGACCGCACCATCAAGCTGCTGGAGCAGTCCCCCTACGAGGTCCACGGGTTCCACGGCGAGAGCCCGCTGGAGCGCTGGCGCGAACTGCGCGACCGGATCCACGCGGACGTCTGCGAGAAGGGCTACGACCCCGACCGCAACACCTTCACCCAGTACTACGGCGGCCAGGAGCTGGACGCCTCCCTGCTGCTGATCCCGCAGATGGGCTTCCTGCCGCCGGACGACAAGCGCGTCATCGGCACCATCGAGGCGATCCAGCGCGAACTGGCCACCGAGGACGGCTTCGTCCTGCGCTACCCCACCCATGACACCTCGGGCGAGAACGTCGACGGGCTGGCCGGTCACGAAGGCGCATTCCTGGCCTGCTCGTTCTGGCTCGCCGACGACCTGGCGATGATCGGGCGGGTCACCGAGGCGCGGGAGCTGTTCGACCGGCTGCTCTCACTGCGCAACGACCTCGGTCTGCTGGCGGAGGAGTGGGACCCGGTCGCCAAGCGGCAGGTGGGCAACTTCCCGCAGGCGTTCAGCCATGTGCCGCTGATCGACACCGCCCTCCGCCTCACCGCCTGCGGCGGCGCCTACCTCTCCGCCCAGCCCGACCTCCGCTCGGCCGACCGGACCGAGCAGGCCATGATGTGACCCTGCCGGGCGGACCGGCAGGGGCGCGGGGAACTGCACGAGGGACCGTGCACCTTGGTAGCGGCTTGCGCGCGCGGTTCCCCGTGTCCCCGGGAGGTGCATGGCCGAGCGGGTGTCCTACGGCCTGAGGCGGTAGACAATCGGCCGCGCGGTTCCCCGCGCCCCTGCAGAAGCCCCTGGGCGCCCCATCGCCGGGCTCGCCCGGTCGGGCTCAGCCGTCGCCGTGCTGGACCAGTTCGTCGTACGTGCTGAGCACCTGTGCCACGGTGGCCGCCTCGTCCGGCCAGGTCTCGGCCTGGGCGCGGCCGGCCGCGCCCAGCGCGGCCCTGCGCACCGGGTCGGCCAGCAGTTCCCGTACCGCCGACGCCAGCGCCGCCGGATCGCCGTACGGCACCAGGACCGCGGCCTCGCCGACCAGTTCGGGGATCCCGCCGACGGCGGTGGCGACCACCGGCACACCCGCCCGCATCGCCTCCTGGGCCACCAGCGAACGGGCCTCCCAGCGGCTGCTCACCACCACCAGGTCGGCGGCGGCGAGCAGTTCGGGCACATCGGTGCGGTAGCCGAGCAGCTCCACCGGCAGCCGCTCCGCCTCGACCCGCTCGCGCAGCTCGCCGCCCTCCGGGCCCTCGCCCGCGATCACCACCAGCGGGTCGCTCTCGCCCAACCGCCCGGCCGCGTCCAGCAGCAGGCCGAAGGACTTCTGCGGGACCAGCCGCCCGATCGCCAGCACCACGGGCCGGTCCGGACGGTCACCGAGCAGCCGGGCCCGGGACGCCTCCCGGCCGAGGTCGCCGGGCGGCATCGGCGGGGCCGCGACCGGGCCCAGCCGGGCGTCGGTGGCACCGAGTTCACGGGCCCGGGCGACCAGGTCGGAGGAGGCGCCGAGGACCAGGTCGGCGGCCCTGGCCACCCGGCGCTCCATCAGCCGCTGGAGGCGGCGTTCCATGCCGGTGGCCAGCATCGCGTGGTGGAAGGTCACCACCAGCGGGGTCTGCGGGCGCAGCCCGGGGAAGCGTCCGGCGGTGCGCAGCGCCAGATCGGACAGCAGCCCGGCGCGCAGGCCGTGGGCGTGCACCACGTCCGCGCCGGTGAAGGCGCGGCGCAGCTCGCCGATGGCGGTGGCGTCGCTGCGGGCCCCGGCGGTGGGGGTGATGTCCACCAGGTGGAACCGGGCGCCGGTGCGGGAGAAGCCGAACAGCGAGTCCGTGCCGGCGGGGGCGCAGACGGTCACGGCGACGCCGTGCGCCACCAGGCCCTGTGCCAGGGAGCGCACATGCGCGCCGATGCCGCCGGTGCTCGCGGACAGGACGAGCACCACGTGCAGCTGGCCCCGGCTCTCATGGGCCGCGGTGGGGCCGGTGCCGGTGGCCCGGGTCGCGGAATGGTCCACGTCGTCTCGCTCCGACTAGTTCACTTGCCGCACGCCGCCCGCGGGTATCCGCAAGCGCCGCTCGGGACTGGGATGCCAGTGTCCAGCCGCCACCATGCCAGGTCGGGAGGGGTCTTGGACAGTCGGCACCCTCGGCGGGCGCGTCGTGGAGCCCTCCCGGGGCCCGGGGCGCTCCCCGGCCCGCCGCGCGCGCGAACAACCGTGCCCGGCCGAGCGCTTGGCACGGTGCACCGGGGTGTCCGGCCCGCCGCGGGCGCGGGGAACCGCGTGGGCGGCCGTGCGCCTCCACGGCGGACCGGCCGAGCGGTTCCCGCCCCCTCGGCGGGCGCGGGCGTTCAGCGAGCGTGCGGGGTGCGGGCCGTCGCGAGGAGTTCCTCGGCGTGGGCACGGCCCAGCTCCGAGTCCTCCAGACCGGCCAGCATCCGGGAGAGCTCGCGGACCCGTTCCTCGTCGCTGAGCACCTTGACCCCGCTGCGGGTCACCGTGCCGTCGTTGGTCTTCTCCACCACCAGGTGCCGGTCGGCGAAGGCCGCCACCTGCGGCAGGTGGGTCACCACGACCACCTGCGCACTCTGCGCCAGCTTGGCCAGCCGGCGGCCGATCTCGACCGCCGCCTTGCCGCCGACGCCCGCGTCCACCTCGTCGAAGAGGTACGTGGGCACCGGGTCGGCGCCGGCGAAGACCACCTCGACGGCCAGCATCACCCGGGAGAGCTCACCACCGGAGGCCCCCTTGGCGATCGGCCGCGGCTGCGCGCCGGGATGCGGGGCGAGCAGCACCTCGACCTCGTCCACGCCGTGCGGGCCGTACGCGACGGTGCGCCCGTCGACCTCGATGCCCGCGAGGTCGTCGACCAGGCTGATCGCGAAGCTCACCCGGGCGTGCGGCATGGCGAGTTCGGCCAGCTCGGCGGAGACCGCCGCGGCGAAGCGGTCGGCGGCGGCGTGCCGAGCGGCCGACACCTCGGCGGCGAGCTGCGCCAACTCGGCCCGCAGCTCGGTCTCCTGGGCGCCGAGCTCGTCGATCCGGTCGTCGTCGCCGTCGAGTTCGGCCAGCCTCAGCGATCCGGCCCCGGCCCACTCCAGCACCTCGGCGAGCGAGTTCTCCTCGCCGCCGTACTTGCGCAGCAGCTGGGCCAGCAGCGCCCTGCGGTCCTCGACCGCCGCCAGCCGTACGGGATCCGCGTCCAGGTCGTCGGCGTACCCGGCCAGGTCGCCGGCCACGTCGGCGAGCAGGTAGCCGACCTCACCGAGGCGGTCGGCCAGGGCGGCGAGCCGCTCGTCGTGGTGGCGGACCGCCTCCAGGGCGCGGCGGGACTGGGCGAGCAGGGTGCCCGCGTCCAGCGAGTCCGGGTCGGCGGGGTCACCGGCCAGGGCGGCGTGCGCGAGGATCGCGGCACCGGAGAGCGCGTCGGCGTGGCCCAGGCGTTCGGCCTCGGCGGCCAGTTCGACGTCCTCGCCGGCCACCGGCTCGGCGGCGGCGATCTCCTCCAGGCCGAAGCGCAGCAGGTCGGCCTCCTGGGCCCGTTCGCGGGCCCTGGTGGTCAGCTCCTCCAGGGTCGCCGAGACCTCGCGCAGTCGCCGGTACACCTCGCGGTAGCGGGCCAGCGGCTCGGCCACCGTCCCGCCCGCGTACCGGTCCAGCGCACCGCGCTGGCGGGAGGGGCGCAGCAGCCGCTGCTGGTCGGTCTGGCCGTGTACGGCGATCAGGTCCTCGCCGAGTTCGGCGAGCAGCCCGACCGGGACCGACCGGCCGCCGACGTGGGCGCGGGAGCGGCCCTCGGCGGAGACCGTACGGCTGATCAGCAGGGCGCCGTCGTCCAGCTCGGCACCGGCCTCCAGGGCGCGGGCCGCCACCGGCGAGCCGGCGGGCAGCTCCAGGCGGCCCTCGACCACGGCCCGGTCCGAGCCCGCGCGCACCAGCGCGGGGTCGGCCCGGCCGCCGAGCAGCAGGCCGAGGCTGGTCACCACCATGGTCTTGCCCGCACCGGTCTCGCCCGTCACGGCGGTGAAGCCCGGTGCCAGTTCGACCACCGCGTCGTCGATGACGCCAAGATCCCGTATCCGCATCTCGTCCAACACGGAGACGACCTTACGAGGTCCGACCCCCACCGCGCGACGAGCCGAGGTCCGGGCGGTGCAAGTTCATCCCATCCGGCATCGTCCCCTCCGACTCCGTGCACGGCCGGACACCGAGCGTGTATCCGCGTACGGGTGGGCGGGTGACCCTCCGGGTACGGCGGGTGGGCCTTCAGGGCGTCTTCGGGGCGTGCGGACCGCGCGAACCGGGAGACGGACCTCGGTGGCCCGACCGTTCCCCGCGCGCCGCCCCTGCTTCGCCGCCGGGCCGCCGCCCTCGTCAGGCCTTGCCCGGCGGCACCGCGCAGAAGCGCAGGAAGAACTGGGCCAGCGGCCCGATCGCCAGCGCGTAGGCGATCGTCCCGACGCCGACCGTACCGCCGAGCAGGGCCCCGATCGTCACCACCGTCAGCTCGATGGCGGTGCGGATCAGGCGCAGGGAGCGTCCGGTGCGCCGGTGCAGCCCGGTCATCAGGCCGTCGCGCGGCCCCGGCCCCAGCCGGGCGCCGATGTAGAGGCCGGTCGACAGGCCGTTGAGCACGATGCCCAGCGCCAGCACCGCGGTCCGCGCGACCCAGCCCGTGGGAGCGGTGACCGCACCGAGGACGAGGTCCATCGCGGCACCGATGAGCAGGACGTTGCAGACCGTCCCGATGCCCGGCCGCTGGCGCAGCGGTATCCACAGCAGCAGCACCAGGGCGCCGGTGATGGTGACCCAGGTGCCCATGCTCAGACCGAGGTACCGCCGCAGCCCCTGGTGCAGCACGTCCCACGGGTTGACGCCCAGGCCGGCCCGCACCATCAGCGCCATGCTCGCGCCGTACAGGCCGAGGCCGATCAGCAGTTGCGGGACCCGCCGGCCGAGCCGGCCGGTGCTCCGGATCCTCGCGTCGCCGACGGCCGGAGAGTCGGCGGACTGGGAGACGGCGGTGGCCATCGGGGCTCCTCGGGGTGGTGCGGATGTGCTGGTGTGTCTGGCGGCCGGGTGGCCGGACTGCCATCATGGGGAGTCCAATCGGGCCTGATCCAGGTCCAATCGAGGCCAGGTGGACTGATTCCCATGAGCGAGTGGCAGAGCGTCGTAACCCCGCCCGCGCTGGCCCGGCTGCTGCGCGGCGCCCGGCTGCCCGAGCCCGCCGGGCACCGGCCCGCGTACCGGACACTGGCCGGGCAGGTCCGGCTCCTGGTCTCCGAGGGCCGTCTGCCGGTCGGCACCCGGCTGCCGGCCGAACGCGAACTGGCCCAGGCCCTGGCACTCAGCCGCACCACCGTCGCCACCGCGTACGAGACCCTGCGCGGCGAGGGCTATCTGCGCAGCCGCCGGGGCTCCGGCAGCTGGACCACCCTGCCGGAGGGCAGCCGCCCGCCCGGCGACGCCCTCCACCCGGTCCCGCCGGACGAGCGGGAGACCGTACTGGACCTCGGCGTGGCCGCGCTGCCCGCCCCACAGCCGTACCTCGGCGAGGCGGCCGCCCGCGCGATCGAGCAGCTGCCCGCGTACGCCTCGGGACACGGCCACTACCCGACCGGCGTGCCCGTCCTGCGAGAGGCCATCGCCCGCCGCTTCACCGAACGCGGCCTGCCCACCACACCGGACCAGATCCTGGTCACCACCGGTGCGATGGGCGCCCTGCACCTGGCCCGCCAGGCGCTCGCCGGGCGGGCCGACCGGCTCGCGGTCGAGGCGCCCAGCTACGCGCACACCATCCAGTCGCTGCGGCGCAGCGGTGCCCGCCTGGTGCCCGTCCCGCACGCCTGGCCCGGCGGACCGACGGTGCTGCCGCGCTGGGACGTCCAGGAGTGGCAGCGCGTGCTGCGCGGGGCCGCGCCCCGGCTCGCCTTCCTCATCCCGGACTTCCACAACCCGACCGGTGCCCTGATCGACGAGGAGCAGCGCCGCGAACTGCTGGCCGCCGCCCGCGCCGCCGGAACCGTCGTCGTGGCGGACGAGACTCCCGCCGAACTCGGCTGGGGCACCGGCACCGAGGAGCTGCCCCGGCCGATGGCCGCCCTGGACCGGGCCGCCCAGGTGGTGACCATCGGCTCCGGCAGCAAGCTCCTCTGGGGCGGGCTGCGGGTCGGGTGGCTGCGCGCGAACCCGGCTCTGGTACGGCAGTTGGCCGCCGACCGGGTCTACACCGACGTCGGCACGCCCGTGCTCGACCAGTTGATCGCCGCCGCCATGCTCACCGAGCGCTTCGACGAGGTCCGCGCCCACCAGCACGAGCGGCTGCGGTCCAGTGCCGAGGCGCTCACCGCCGCGCTCGAACGGCGGCTTCCCGACTGGCGGTTCGCCCGCCCGGCGGGCGGTCTGTGCGTCTGGGTCTCCACCGGCCAGGTCTCGGGCGCCGCACTGGCCCAGGCCGGGGAACGGACCGGAGTCCGGATCGCGGCCGGCTCCCGCTTCGGCGTGGACGGCGCCTTCGAGCACCACATCCGCATCCCGTTCACCACCCCCGCCTCGGCCGCCGACGCGGCGATCGCCCGCCTCGCCACCGCCGCCGACCTCGCCGCGACCGGCCGCTGGCGCACCGCCGGAGAGGCACCGCCCCTGGCGGTGTGAACTCGGCCACGGTCCTTCGCCCCGCGGACGGGCGCGCTGTCCTCAGGGCGAAGGGACCAGGGCCCTCAGTGCGCGGGGGACCGGGCGCTCACACACGGCCCTCAAACGCCCGCTCCCGCAGCATCCGCGGGGCACGGCCGATCGAGCGCCCGCGCCCGGCGGGACCACGGACGACCCGCGCGGGCCCTGGCACCCCGGCTCCTCCCGGCTCCTCCTGCGAGCGGTGCTCAGCAGACCTTGCCGCGCCCGCGCCACCCCGTCACCGGCAGCGCGAACTTGGCCACCAGACGGTCCGTGAACGGAGCCTGGTGCAGCCGCGCCAGCCGCACCGGCGTACTCCCGCGGCGGACCTCCACCCGTGCCCCGGCCGGGAGTTCGACCGAGCGGCGCCCGTCGCACCAGAGCACACCGTGCGGCGTCTTCGGCTGGACCTCCACCGCCAGCACCGAGTTCGGCGACGTCACCAGCGGCCTGGCGAATAGCGCGTGCGCACTGATCGGCACCATCAGCAGCGCCTCCACCTCCGGCCACACCACCGGGCCGCCGCCGGAGAAGGCGTACGCCGTCGAGCCGGTCGGCGTGGAGAGGACGACCCCGTCGCAGCCGAAGTTGGAGACCGGACGGCCGTCCACCTCGGTGACGACCTCCAGCATCCGCTCCCGCGCGGCCTTCTCGATCGACGCCTCGTTCAGCGCCCAGTCCTCGTGCACCACATCGCCGTTGGTGCGGACCAGGACGTCGAGCGTCATCCGGTCCTCGATCTCGTAGTCGGCCTTGACCACCCGCTCGACCACGACCGCCAGGTCGTCCCGCTCGGCCTCCGCCAGGAAGCCGACCCGGCCCAGGTTGATGCCCAGCATCGGCAGCCCGGACTCCCGCGCCAGCTCGGCCCCCCGCAGCAGCGTGCCGTCGCCCCCGGCCACCAGGATCAGCTCGCAGCCGTCCGCCGCGCCGTGCCCGCCCGGCACCCGCTCCACCCCGTCGGGCAGATCCAGGTCGACCGCCTCCGAGGCGAGCAGCCTGATCCTGATCCCCTCCTTGAGCAGGCCGTGCACCAGCCCCTCGACGCTGCGCAGCGCGGCCTCACGGCCGGTGTGCGCGATCAGGAAGACCGTACGTTCCTCGCTCATGCCGCCCTCTCCCTACGCCTGCCGGGTCGCCCTTGGCCCGGTACGGCCGCCACTCAGCATGACGGTCGGACACCGCACAGCACCCTATCCGGGGGCTCCGACATCCGGCCCCCGCCGTCCGGCCCGGCCGCCGGGGACCTTGGGACCTACTGCGGGCCCTCGGCCACCGCCCGCTCCGCCTCGGCCGGATCCAGCTGCGGGGCACCCCGGCGCAGCCACAGGAAGTACTCGACGTTCCCGGAGGGGCCCGGCAGCGGGCTGGCGGTGACCGCCCGGACGCCGAGTCCCAGGGCCCAGGCCTGATCGGCGACCTGGCGGACCATCTCCGCCCGCAGCTGCGGACTGCGGACCACTCCCCCGCTGCCCAGCCGCTCCTTGCCGATCTCGAACTGCGGCTTGACCATCATCACCAGGTCCGCGTCCTCGGCGCAGCAGCCCGCCAGGGCGGGCAGCACCAGACCGAGCGAGATGAACGACAGGTCGCCGACCACCAGATCGACCGGCTCCCCGCCGATCTGCTCCAGCGTCAGCTCCCGCACATTGGTCCGGTCCATCACGGTGACCCGCTCGTCGCTCTGCAGCGACCAGGCCAGCTGGCCGTAGCCGACGTCCACCGCCAGCACCCGGGCCGCCCCCGCGCGCAGCAGCACGTCCGTGAAACCACCGGTGGACGCACCCGCGTCCAGCGCGCGCCGTCCCTCCACCACCAGGCCCTGGGGTACGAAGGCGGCGAACGCGCCCGCCAGCTTGTGACCGCCCCGCGAGACGTAGTCGGGATCGTTCTCGTCCTTGGCCACCACGACCGCCGCCGAGGTCTCCACCTGCGTCGCGGGCTTGGTCGCCGTGGTGCCGCCGACGGTCACCCGGCCGGCCGCGATCAGCTCGCTCGCGTGCTCACGCGAACGGGCCAGCTTGCGGCGGACCAGCTCCGCGTCGAGTCGGCGTCGTGCCACTGCCACTGGTGTTTCAGCTCCTACTGCTTGCGCTACTGCTCGTACTGCTGCTGCTCGTCGAGCGCGGCCAGAGTGCCCACCAACCGCTGGTGTACATCTTCGTACACCGCCACCCGGGCACCGCTCTCCACCCCGGCCAGCTCCTCCAGCCGGGCCAGCGCGGCATCGACCTCCGGATGACCGGTCGGCTCCACCCCCGCCGGCTCAGACACCGCCGTCGCCCTTCCCCGGCGCGGGCTTCTTCGCGGCGGCCTTCTTCGTCCCGGGCTTCGCGCCCGCGGTGCCCTCCGCGGCCGGCCTCCGGGCCGGCGCCTTCTTCACGGTCTTCTTCGCGGCCGCACCGTGCGCGGCCGCGGCCCCGGTGGCCGCGCGCTTCGCGGTCGCCTTCACGGCCTCCGCCTTCACGGCCTCCGTCTTCACGGCCTCCGCCTTCACGCCGGCCGCGGCGGGCGGCCGCTTCGCCGTGCTCCGCTTCGCGGGGGCCTGCTTCGCCGCCGTCTGCTTCGCCGGCGCCTGCTTCACCGCCGTCTGCTTCGCCGGCGCCTGCTTCACCGCCGTCTGCTTCGCCGTGAACCGGGCAGCCTGCTTCGCGGGCGCGGGCGCGGGACGGCCGGCCATGGCGGTGCCGTTCACCTCGTCCGCCCGCACGGGCTCGGGCGCCCGCTCGTCCCAGCCCGCCTCGAACAGCCCCTCGGCCCTCGCCTCGGGCCTGCCCTCCGGGCGGATGTGCGGCTGCTCCTCCACCTCGCGCAGCTTGCTCTCCAGATAGCTGAGCACCACGCCGACCTTGACCACCTGGTCGCCGACCCGCTCGAAGACCTTCTCCACCTCGCCACGGGCCACCCCCACCGCGAGATCCAGGCCGGCCCGTCCGGCCGTCACCGCCTCCCCGGCCAGGGCCTGCAACGACCTGGCCGACGGCGGGAACTGCTCGCCCACGGTCCGCTCGATCGCCGCGACGTCCACGCCGCTGCGCTCCAGCAGCCCGGTGGCCGCACCCACGACCCGCTTGCCGGTCTCCTCGGCGAGCTCGGTGGCCACCACCACGACTCCCCGCACCGCATCCCGCAGCATCCCGAGTGCCTCCTCCGTGCCTCGCAACCGACTGCGGACCCGGCCCGCTCACCGCGCTCTGCGGCCGGACCCGGCCCACCACACCCACGACGCTACCGCCTCAGCCCCGCCGAATGCCGTCGCTGCCGCCCGCCCGGGTAGCGGCGGTGCTGCGATAGCGTGGTTGGTCGGCGCCCCGAACGGGAGGCGGGCAGAACGGGAGACCAGCAGTCATGGCCACGATCGAGCAGTGCCGCGAGGCGCTGGAGCAGTTCAGCCGCAACCTCGGCAGCGCCAACGGCGACGCCCGCAAGGCAGCGGCCCTCGACCGCTCACTCACCTGCTGGATCACCGATCTCGACCTGACCTTCTCCGGCCACCTCAGGGACGGCCGGATCACCGACGTGGTCGAGGTCCCGGGCCCGCCGCCCGCCAAGGCGGCCATCCGCCTCACCATGACCGGCGACGACCTGGTCGCCATGGTCGACGGACAGCTCAACTTCGCCTCCGCCTGGGCCGGCGGCCGCGTCAGGCTGGAAGCCGGCATCCGCGACCTGCTCCGCCTCCGCACCCTGCTCTGAGCCCCGCTCCGCGCTGAGCCCCGCTCCGGACGGTCGGCCCGCCGACAAGGGCAGGCCGACCGCTTGGACCGTACGGGTCCGGTCGCCGCTCCGCTACAGCCCCAGCTCGGCGAGCGCCTTGCTCCCGTCGACCGCGGAGCCGTCCGCGTCCGCCGCCGTCCAGGCCGCCGCGCACAGTGCCCGCAGCCCGTCGTACGGGTCCTCGCCGCCACCGCTCAGCCGCAGCTCACCACCGTCGGCCCAGGCCTCGTACCCACCGCAGCGGTAGCGCCCCCCGCCCAGCGCCGCCACCTCGGGCTGCCCGGTCAGCAGGCCGCGAAGATCGGCCGCGACGTACGTGGGCCGGTGCCGGGCCGGGGCCGCCAGCAGCTGGGCCGGGGTGGTGACGCCGGTGAAGACCAGCAGGCTGTCCACCCCGCCGTTGTAGGCGCCCTCGATGTCGGTGTCGAGGCGGTCGCCGACCACCAGCGGACGCCGGGCGCCGGTGCGGATCACCGTCTCCCGGTGCATCGGCGGCAGCGGCTTGCCCGCCACCTCGGGCTCGACGCCGGTCGCGGTGCGCACGGCCGCCACCAGCGTGCCGTTCCCGGGAGCGATGCCCCGCGCGGTGGGCACCGTCAGATCGGTGTTGGACGCCACCCAGGGCAGCCCGCCAGCCACCGCGTACGAGGCCTCGGCGAGGTGCTGCCAGCCGACCGAGGGGTCGTAGCCCTGGACCACCGCGAGCGGCCCGTCCGCCAGTGACCGGACCGGCACCAGGCCCCGCTCGGTGAGCGCCTCCTCCAGACCCGCGCCGCCGACCACCAGCACCTTGGCACCGGCCGGGACCTTCGAAGCCACCAGCCGGGCCGCCGCCTGCGCCGAGTTGATCACGTCGGTGGCCTCGGCGGGTATGCCCAGCTCGGTCAGGTGCCCGGCCACCACCCGGGGCGGCCGGGAGGCGTTGTTGGTCACGTACGCCAGCCGCATCCCGGCCTCACGGGCCGCCGCCAGCGACTCCACCGCGTGCGGGATCGCGTGCGGCCCGGCGTACACCACACCGTCGAGGTCGAGCAGCGCCGTGTCGTACTCCTCGGTCAGCGGGCGGTCGGATCCCCCCGGAGCGGTGCGTCCCAGGCCGGCTGCGGTGTCCGTCATCAGTCCTCTACCTCGTCCTCTTGCTCGTCGTCGTCCCCGGCCGCACCCGGCGCGGCCCGTCCGCCCCCACGGGCGTCACCCGCCCTGCCCGCCGCCCTCCGGCGGTGCGGAGTAACCGGGCGCACCCGGCAGCAGCGGCCCGTACGCACCGGCACGGGCCGCCAGTGTCGCCCTGGTCTGCCGCAGTGCGGCCCGGTAGTGGTCCGCCGCCGGCCGCATGGCGACCGCCAGGGCCAGATGCTCGGCAGAGGTCTCGAAGTCGCCCAGCCGGGCCGCCGCGACACCCCACCCGAACTGAGCGTAGTCGTCCGTCGGATCGGCCAGCGCCACCGCCCGGAAGTTCCCGAGCGCCGCCTCGAACAGCCCGGCGTCGAACTGGGCTCTCGCCAGTGTCTCCCGGATGCTCCGCGAGTGCGGCTCCGCCTCGGCGGCGCGCGCCAGCAGCTGCTCGGCCGCCGCCGGGTGGCCCTGCTCCAGCAGCCGCGCACCGCGCCGGAACCAGTCGTACACCCCGCCCTTCGGCGCCCCGGGCCCGCCCTGAACGCCCTCGCCCGCACCGCCGTCGTTCGCCCGTTCCTGACCGTCACTCATCCCTTACCCCGCTTCCGACCCGGACCCGGAATCCGGGTGCCACCGCCCGCCCCGGCACGGCACGTTCCTGACAAACCTGCCGGGTGCTGTGATCCACGCGATCTCTCAACAACGCGTACCCCGGTTACGATGCCCAGAATGAGCACACCCAGTGCAGACACAGGAGCAGAGACTCCAGCGGGCGGCCCCGGCGACCCCGGCCACGTCGCCACTGCGGGGCTGTCCCTCTCACCGTTCCGCGGCCTGCGATACGTCCCCGACCGGGTCGGTACGCTCGCGGCGGTCACCTCGCCGCCGTACGACGTGGTGGACCCCGGCCGAAGGCTCGACCTGGAGACCGCCGACCCGTACAACATCGTCCGGCTCATCCTCCCCAGGCCCGAGCCCGAGGACAGCTGCGACCGCCCCGACCGCGACACCCGGTACCGGCACGCCGCCAGGCTGCTCGCCGAATGGCAGCGCCAGGGCGTCCTCGCCGCCGACCCCGAACCCGCCCTGTACGTCTACGAGCAGCGCACCGGTGAGGGCGGCACCCTGCAGCGCGGCCTGATCGGCGCCCTCGCGATCAGCGGCCGGGAGGCCGGCGTGGTGCTGCCGCACGAGAACGTGATGCCCCGGCCGATCGCCGACCGGGTCGGCCTGATGCGGACCACCAGGGCCAACCTGGAGCCGCTGCTGCTCACCTACCGGGGCAACGGCGGCGCGGCCGGCGTGATCGAGCGGACCGTCCTCGGCGAGCCTCTGCTCACCACGACCACCAGCGACGGCACCCACCACCGCCTGTGGGCCGTCACCGACCACACCGAGATCGCCGCGGTCAGCCGCGACCTCGCCACCTGCCGGGCACTGATCGCCGACGGCCACCACCGCTGGGAGATGTACCTGCGTCTCCAGCGCGAGCACCGGCACCTGCCGCGCAGCCCCTGGGACCGGGGCATGGTGCTGCTGGTCGACACCGCCCGCTACCCGCTGCGGGTCCGGGCCATCCACCGGGTGCTCTACCGGCTGCCGGTCGCCGAGGCACTCGCCCGGCTCGGCGAGCACTGGCAGGTCAAGGAGGTCCCCGGCCCGCTGGAGACGGCCCTGCAGGCGCTGGCCGAGGCGAAGCGGCACACCGGGAACGCGTTCCTGCTGACCGGCGGCACCGGCGGGTACTGGCTGCTCAGCGAGCCGGACGAGGACCTGCTCGCGGCCACCGTGCCCACCGGCAAGCCCGAGGAGTGGCGCCGTCTGGACGCCACCGTCCTGCACTCCACCCTGCTCGACCGCGTCTGGGGGGTCCCGGACGGCCCCGACGACATCGGCTACCTGCACACCGCCGAGGCCGCCGAACGCGAGGCCGCCTGCAGCGGCGGCACGGCCGTCCTGCTGCACCCCGTCAAGGAGAGCGTGGTCCGGCGGCTGGCCGAACAGGGCGTGATGATGCCCCGCAAGTCCACCTCCTTCGGGCCCAAGCCGGCCACCGGGCTGGTCCTGCGCAGCCTCACGCTCGGCTGACGCCGGCCGACGGCCGGCCCGGTGGCTGATCGGGATGATGCCCGGTACAGGTCCGGAACGGTGCCTCCCGGTCCGTTCCGGGGCACGGGCGAAAACGCCGGAGGCCCGGCCGGTACGCACGGGATGTGCGTACCGACCGGGCCTCCGGCGCGTCTGCGCGGCGCGGACTACTTCTTCTTGTCGGCCTCGCCCTCGTGGTCCTCCTCGACCTCGAGGTCGTCCTCGTCGTAGTACTCCTCGACGTCTTCCTCGTCCTCGAAGATCACCCGGTCCTCGCCGGTGTCGTCGACCGCGACCTTGTGGCGGGCCGGAGCGGCCTTGGCCTCGGCGCCCTGCTCGTCCTCGTCCAGCTCGGGGTCGAGCGCGTCGACGAACTCCAGGCCGTCGATCTCGGCCAGCCGCTCGGAGGCGTTGGTCACGCCGTCCGTGTCGGCCTCGGCGGCCTTGGCGAACCAGTCACGGGCCTCGTCCGCCCGGCCGGCCGCGATCAGGGCCTCGGCGTACGCGTAGCGCAGGCGGGCGGTCCAGGGGTGGATCGCGCTGGACGCCAGCTCCGGGCTCTGCAGCGTCACCACTGCGGCGTCGAACTGCTCC
This sequence comes from Kitasatospora sp. HPM-01-4, assembly GCF_051374625.1. NCBI lineage: Bacteria > Bacillati > Actinomycetota > Actinomycetes > Kitasatosporales > Streptomycetaceae > Kitasatospora > Kitasatospora sp. HPM-01-4. The sequence continues at coordinate 2,496,865 of NZ_JBPQGP010000005.1, forward strand.
ATGTCGGTACGGGCACCGGCCGCGACCAGGCGCATCTCGACCTGACCGGCCTTGTCCAGCTGCTTCACCTCGGGCTCGCCGGCCATCGCCAGCGCCCGCTCCGGACGGCCCAGACCGCGCTCGCAGTCCGCCATCACCGGCCACAGGTCAGCCCGCCCGGTCATCCGCCGCGCCGCCCGGAACTCGGTCAGCGCCTCGGAGTACCGCTGCGTCATGTACGAGGCGAAACCCGCCGCCTCACGGACGGAGGCGACGCGCGAGGCCAGCCGGAGCGCGACCCGCGAGTACTTGTACGCCTCCTCCGGCTCGCTGTCGAGCATCCGGGCGACCATCACCAGGTTGCGCGCGACATCGTCCGCGAGCGTCTTCGGCAGGCTCTTCAGGTCCTGACGCACGTCGTCGTCGAGCTCGAAGCCCGTGACGTCCTCCGGGATCGGCAGCCGGTGGACCGGCTCGTAGTTGCCACGGCGGTCGTCGTAGTCCCGGCGGTCGTCGCGACGGTCGTCCCGGCGGAAGCCACCGCCCTGCGAGCGGTCGTCCCGGCGGAAGCCGCCACCACGGCCCTCACGGCCCTCGTACGGCCGGCCGCCGCGGTCGTCGCGACGGAAGCCACCGCGGTCGTCACGGTCGCGGAAACCGCCGGACGGACGGTCGTCGCGGCGGAAGCCACCACCCTGCGGGCGGTCGTCACGACGCGGGCGGTCGTCGCGGTCGCGGAAACCACCGGAGGGGCGGTCGTCCCGGCGGAAGCCACCGCCCTGGGGGCGGTCGTCACGGCGGAAGCCACCGCGGTCATCGCGGTCGCGGTTGTAACCGCCGGAGGGGCGGTCATCGCGGCGGAAGCCACCACCCTGCGGGCGGTCGTCACGGCGCGGACGGTCGTCGCGGTCGCGGAAACCACCGGACGGACGGTCGTCACGGCGGAAGCCGCCACCCTGGGGGCGGTCGTCACGGCGGAAGCCACCGCGGTCATCGCGGTCGCGGTTGTAACCGCCCGACGGGCGGTCATCGCGGCGGAAGCCACCGCCCTGGGGACGGTCGTCACGGTCACGGAAACCGCCGGAGGGGCGGTCGTCGCGACGGAAGCCACCGCCCTGCGGACGGTCATCGCGGCGGAAGCCGCCACCCTGCGGGCGGTCGTCGCGGTCGCGGAAACCACCGGACGGACGGTCGTCACGGCGGAAGCCGCCACCCTGCGGGCGGTCGTCACGACGGAAACCACCGCGGTCATCGCGGTCACGGTTGTAACCGCCCGACGGGCGGTCATCGCGGCGGAAGCCACCGCCCTGCGGACGGTCGTCACGACGCGGACGATCGTCGCGGTCGCGGAAACCACCGGACGGACGGTCGTCACGGCGGAAGCCGCCACCCTGCGGGCGGTCGTCACGACGCGGACGATCGTCGCGGTCGCGGAAACCACCGGACGGACGGTCATCGCGGCGGAAACCGCCACCCTGCGGGCGGTCGTCACGACGGAAACCACCGCGGTCGTCACGGTCGCGGTTGTAACCGCCCGACGGGCGGTCATCCCGGCGGAAACCGCCACCCTGCGGGCGGTCGTCACGACGTGGGCGGTCGTCGCGGTCACGGAAACCACCGGACGGACGGTCGTCCCGACGGTAGCCACCACGGTCACGGTCGGAACGGTCATCGCGACGGTATCCGCCACGGTCGTTCGACCAGCCCCCGCGTGACCGGGGCTCGTAGCCGCGGCCGTCGTCCGATCGACGCTCGGGACGGTCCTGGGGCGGGTTCGACATCGTGGTGACTCCTGTCTGCTGCTTCAGCTCCACCGCCCGGTTTCCGGCGAGACGCTCGCCCGGGGCGGTGCGGTGCCGGCCACCTGGCCGGGCACACCATCTCCATTGTCCGGCATCCGCTCCCGTACCGCGTTGGGGCGGCAGGACGGACTGACCGGGTCATACACGTTCTGACACGCAAAAAAGCCGTGGACCCCAGCGACTCGCTGGGGTCCACGGCTTTGAATAATTGTTCGGCGGCGTCCTACTCTCCCACAGGGTCCCCCCTGCAGTACCATCGGCGCTGTAAGGCTTAGCTTCCGGGTTCGGAATGTAACCGGGCGTTTCCCTCACGCTATGACCACCGAAACCCTATCGGGTATTCAGCGAAACACACACTTTTTAGTTGAATAGTGTTTCTTAGTGTTCGCCGGCGATAGCTGTTCGCTACCCGGGAACCACACAGTGAACGCGAGCGTCTGAGGACAAGCCCTCGGCCTATTAGTACCGGTCAACTCCACCCCTCACGAGGCTTCCATATCCGGCCTATCAACCCAGTCGTCTACTGGGAGCCTTACCCTCTCAAGGAGGTGGGAGTGCTCATCTCGAAGCAGGCTTCCCGCTTAGATGCTTTCAGCGGTTATCCCTCCCGAACGTAGCCAACCAGCCATGCCCTTGGCAGAACAACTGGCACACCAGAGGTTCGTCCGTCCCGGTCCTCTCGTACTAGGGACAGCCCTTCTCAACACTCCTACGCGCACAGCGGATAGGGACCGAACTGTCTCACGACGTTCTAAACCCAGCTCGCGTACCGCTTTAATGGGCGAACAGCCCAACCCTTGGGACCTACTCCAGCCCCAGGATGCGACGAGCCGACATCGAGGTGCCAAACCATCCCGTCGATATGGACTCTTGGGGAAGATCAGCCTGTTATCCCCGGGGTACCTTTTATCCGTTGAGCGACGGCGCTTCCACAAGCCACCGCCGGATCACTAGTCCCTACTTTCGTACCTGCTCGACCCGTCAGTCTCACAGTCAAGCTCCCTTGTGCACTTACACTCAACACCTGATTGCCAACCAGGCTGAGGGAACCTTTGGGCGCCTCCGTTACCCTTTAGGAGGCAACCGCCCCAGTTAAACTACCCACCAGACACTGTCCCTGATCCGGATCACGGACCCAGGTTAGACATCCAGCACGACCAGAGTGGTATTTCAACGGCGACTCCACCATGACTGGCGTCACAGCTTCAAAGTCTCCCACCTATCCTACACAAGCCGAACCGAACACCAATATCAAGCTATAGTAAAGGTCCCGGGGTCTTTCCGTCCTGCTGCGCGAAACGAGCATCTTTACTCGTAATGCAATTTCACCGGGCCTATGGTTGAGACAGTCGAGAAGTCGTTACGCCATTCGTGCAGGTCGGAACTTACCCGACAAGGAATTTCGCTACCTTAGGATGGTTATAGTTACCACCGCCGTTTACTGGCGCTTAAGTTCTCAGCTTCGCCCGACCGAAATCGGACTAACCGGTCCCCTTAACGTTCCAGCACCGGGCAGGCGTCAGTCCGTATACATCGCCTTACGGCTTCGCACGGACCTGTGTTTTTAGTAAACAGTCGCTTCTCGCTGGTCTCTGCGGCCACCCCCAGCTCAGAGTGCAAGACTCATCACCAGGAATGGCCCCCCTTCTCCCGAAGTTACGGGGGCATTTTGCCGAGTTCCTTAACCATAGTTCACCCGAACGCCTCGGTATTCTCTACCTGACCACCTGAGTCGGTTTGGGGTACGGGCCGCCATGAAACTCGCTAGAGGCTTTTCTCGACAGCATAGGATCATCCACTTCACCACAATCGGCTCGGCATCAGGTCTCAGACTATTGCAGGGCGGATTTGCCTACCCTACGTCCTACACCCTTACCCCGGGACAACCACCGCCCGGGCTGGACTACCTTCCTGCGTCACCCCATCGCTCACCTACTACCACCTCGGGTCACCGGCTCCACCACTCCCCATTGTCCGAAGACTCCGGGACGGCTTCACGGGCTTAGCATCAGAGGGTTCAGCGTTGGCGCTTCAAAGCGGGTACGGGAATATCAACCCGTTGTCCATCGACTACGCCTGTCGGCCTCGCCTTAGGTCCCGACTTACCCTGGGCAGATCAGCTTGACCCAGGAACCCTTGGTCAATCGGCGCAAGAGTTTCCCACTCTTGTATCGCTACTCATGCCTGCATTCTCACTCGTATACCGTCCACGACTCGATTCCTCGGCCGCTTCACCCGGCACACGACGCTCCCCTACCCATCACAGCCCCCGTTAGGAGTATTGCTGCAATGACACGACTTCGGTGATGTGCTTGAGCCCCGCTACATTGTCGGCGCGGAATCACTTGACCAGTGAGCTATTACGCACTCTTTCAAGGGTGGCTGCTTCTAAGCCAACCTCCTGGTTGTCTCTGCGACTCCACATCCTTTCCCACTTAGCACACGCTTAGGGACCTTAGTCGGTGTTCTGGGCTGTTTCCCTCTCGACCATGGAGCTTATCCCCCACAGTCTCACTGCCGCGCTCTCACTTACCGGCATTCGGAGTTTGGCTAAGGTCAGTAACCCGGTAAGGCCCATCGCCTATCCAGTGCTCTACCTCCGGCAAGAAACACGCGACGCTGCACCTAAATGCATTTCGGGGAGAACCAGCTATCACGGAGTTTGATTGGCCTTTCACCCCTAACCACAGGTCATCCCCCAGGTTTTCAACCCTGGTGGGTTCGGTCCTCCACGTGGTCTTACCCACGCTTCAACCTGCCCATGGCTAGATCACTCCGCTTCGGGTCTTGGGCATGCAACTGGGTCGCCCTATTCGGACTCGCTTTCGCTACGGCTACCCCACACGGGTTAACCTCGCTACACACCGCAAACTCGCAGGCTCATTCTTCAAAAGGCACGCAGTCACGGCCACCGAAGTGACGACGCTCCCACGGCTTGTAGGCACACGGTTTCAGGTACTATTTCACTCCGCTCCCGCGGTACTTTTCACCATTCCCTCACGGTACTATCCGCTATCGGTCACCAGGGAATATTTAGGCTTAGCGGGTGGTCCCGCCAGATTCACACGGGATTTCTCGGGCCCCGTGCTACTTGGGAGATGAACAAGCGAGCCGTACAGATTTCGTCTACGGGGGTCTTACCCTCTACGCCGGACCTTTCGCATGTCCTTCGACTACCCATACGGTTTCTGACTCGCCCAGCCGCCGGCAGACGACTGAAGCTCATTCCCACGACCCCCCAAGCGCAACCCCTGCCGGGTCTCACACGCTCAAGGTTTAGCCTCATCCGGTTTCGCTCGCCACTACTCCCGGAATCACGGTTGTTTTCTCTTCCTGCGGGTACTGAGATGTTTCACTTCCCCGCGTTCCCTCCACACTGCCTATGTGTTCAGCAGCGGGTGACAGCCCATGACGACTGCCGGGTTTCCCCATTCGGAAACCCCCGGATCAAAGCCTGGTTGACGACTCCCCGGGGACTATCGCGGCCTCCCACGTCCTTCATCGGTTCCTGGTGCCAAGGCATCCACCGTGCGCCCTTAAAAACTTGGCCACAGATGCTCGCGTCCACTGTGCAGTTCTCAAACAACGACCAGTCACCCACACTCCGAAACCCCACAGGGCTCCATCACATGAGACCGGCATCCTCGAGGTAACAGCCATACAGCCGTTCCCTCAGGACCCAACAACGTGCCCGACACAATCCAGTCACACACCACGTTCCACGCCCCAAAGGGCAGTACTAGCGGAAGCTTCCGAACCGTGCCGAATAGTCAACGTTCCACCCATGAGCAACCAATCTGAGGCATTCGCTCAGATCTGGCTATGTGCTCCTTAGAAAGGAGGTGATCCAGCCGCACCTTCCGGTACGGCTACCTTGTTACGACTTCGTCCCAATCGCTGGTCCCACCTTCGACGGCTCCTCCCCTTACGGGTTAGGCCACCGGCTTCGGGTGTTACCGACTTTCGTGACGTGACGGGCGGTGTGTACAAGGCCCGGGAACGTATTCACCGCAGCATGCTGATCTGCGATTACTAGCAACTCCAACTTCATGGGGTCGAGTTGCAGACCCCAATCCGAACTGAGGCCGGCTTTTTGGGATTCGCTCCGCCTCACGGCATCGCAGCCCTTTGTACCGACCATTGTAGCACGTGTGCAGCCCAAGACATAAGGGGCATGATGATTTGACGTCATCCCCACCTTCCTCCGAGTTGACCCCGGCAGTCTCCTGTGAGTCCCCATCACCCCGAAAGGCATGCTGGCAACACAGAACAAGGGTTGCGCTCGTTGCGGGACTTAACCCAACATCTCACGACACGAGCTGACGACAACCATGCACCACCTGTACACCGACCACAAGGGGGCTGACATCTCTGCCAGTTTCCGGTGTATGTCAAGCCTTGGTAAGGTTCTTCGCGTTGCGTCGAATTAAGCCACATGCTCCGCTGCTTGTGCGGGCCCCCGTCAATTCCTTTGAGTTTTAGCCTTGCGGCCGTACTCCCCAGGCGGGGAACTTAATGCGTTAGCTGCGGCACCGACGACGTGGAATGTCGCCAACACCTAGTTCCCAACGTTTACGGCGTGGACTACCAGGGTATCTAATCCTGTTCGCTCCCCACGCTTTCGCTCCTCAGCGTCAGTAATGGCCCAGAGATCCGCCTTCGCCACCGGTGTTCCTCCTGATATCTGCGCATTTCACCGCTACACCAGGAATTCCGATCTCCCCTACCACACTCTAGCCTGCCCGTATCGAATGCAGACCCGGGGTTAAGCCCCGGGCTTTCACATCCGACGCGACAGGCCGCCTACGAGCTCTTTACGCCCAATAATTCCGGACAACGCTCGCACCCTACGTATTACCGCGGCTGCTGGCACGTAGTTAGCCGGTGCTTCTTCTGCAGGTACCGTCACTTGCGCTTCTTCCCTGCTGAAAGAGGTTTACAACCCGAAGGCCGTCATCCCTCACGCGGCGTCGCTGCATCAGGCTTTCGCCCATTGTGCAATATTCCCCACTGCTGCCTCCCGTAGGAGTCTGGGCCGTGTCTCAGTCCCAGTGTGGCCGGTCGCCCTCTCAGGCCGGCTACCCGTCGTCGCCTTGGTAGGCCATTACCCCACCAACAAGCTGATAGGCCGCGGGATCATCCTGCACCGCCGGAGCTTTCCACCAACCCCCATGCAGAGGAAGGTCATATCCGGTATTAGACCTCGTTTCCAAGGCTTGTCCCAGAGTGCAGGGCAGATTTCCCACGTGTTACTCACCCGTTCGCCACTGATCCACCCCGAAGGGCTTCACCGTTCGACTTGCATGTGTTAAGCACGCCGCCAGCGTTCGTCCTGAGCCAGGATCAAACTCTCCGTGAATGATTACCCGTGATCGGGTGAACACTCGCGTTGAGCGGCACGGCAACCACCGGAATAAGGTGACCCCGCGCACTGCGTCCTCGCTGTGTATTACAAAAGGAATCTCCAACAAGACAGGATGGTCTCGCCGGGGATGTCAACATATCTGGCGTTGACTTTTGGCACGCTGTTGAGTTCTCAAGGAACGGACGCTTCCTTCGAGCCGCCTTCCAGCGGGCCCTCCGGGCGCTTCGTTCTTTCGTGTTTCCAGCTTATCAGATGTTTTCCGCTCCGTTTTCCGGACCGAATTTCATCGGATTTCGCTTTTGCCTTTCGGCGCTCCCGAACTCTACCAGAGCTTTCCGATCCGTTTTCCCGCTCGACCGGAATCGAAAGGGCACGCGACGAATCGCTTGGCATTGAGAAGGGGGGTCCGCCCGAATCAGGCGACTCGACCTACGTTAGGACACCGACCTGGAGGAGTCAAACCTGGAGGGGCCGGATCTGGCTTGATCCGGCCCCTCCTACCCGAAGGTGCAGCTCAACTACGGTCGGTTTGCGCCACCCCGTGTTTCGCGGGTTGGCACCACCGCCCGGGGTGTCAGGCGGCCTTCAGCTCGATCGCGGCGAGGTTGCGCTTGCCCCGGCGCAGCACCAGCCAGCGGCCGTGCAGCAGGTCGGCGGCGGTGGGGGTGGCCTCCTCGTCGGTGACCTTGGCGTTGTTCAGGTACGCACCGCCTTCGTTGATGGTGCGGCGAGCGCCCTTCCGGCTGGGGGCCAGGCCGGCCTCGACCAGGAGGTCGACGATCGGCAGCAGCTCGCTGACCGTGGCCTTGGGGACCTCGGCCAGAGCTGCGGCCAGGGTCGCGGGCTCCAGCTCGGCGAGATCGCCCTGGCCGAAGAGCGCCTTTGAGGCCGCGACGGCGCGCTCGTACTGCTCCGCGCCGTGGACGAGGGTGGTGAGCTCCTCGGCGAGGGCGCGCTGGGCGAGTCGGGCGGCGGGACGCTCGGCGGTCTCGCGCTCCAGCTCCTCGATCTCCTCCCGCGAGCGGAAGGAGAAGATGCGCAGGAAGTTGGAGACGTCCCGGTCGTCCGCGTTCAGCCAGAACTGGTAGAAGGCGTACGGGGTGGTGAGCTCCGGATCCAGCCAGACGGTGCCGGACTCGGTCTTGCCGAACTTGGTGCCGTCGGCCTTGACGATCAGCGGGGTGGCGAGGGCGTGCACGGACTTGCCCTCGGCCTTGCGGATCAGGTCGGTGCCGGCGGTGAGGTTGCCCCACTGGTCGCTGCCACCGGTCTGCAGGGTGCAGCCGTAGCGGCGGTTCAGCTCCAGGTAATCCATGCCCTGGAGGATCTGGTAGCTGAATTCGGTGTAGCTGATACCCGCGTCGGAATTCAGCCGCCGGGCGACCGCCTCCTTGGCGATCATGTTGTTGACGCGGAAGTACTTGCCCACGTCGCGCAGCAGACTGATCGCCGACATTTCGGAGGTCCAGTCCAGGTTGTTGACCATCCGGGCCGCGTACTCACCCTCGAAGTCGAGGAAGCGGGAGATCTGCCCACGCAGGCGGTCGACCCAGCCGGCCACCACCTCGGGGTCGTTGAGGACCCGCTCCGCGGTCGGCTTGGGGTCGCCGATCAGGCCGGTGGCGCCGCCGACCAGGCCGAGCGGGAGGTTTCCGGCCTGCTGGATGCGGCGCATGGTGAGGATCTGCACCAGGTTGCCGAGGTGGAGGCTCGGGGCCGTCGGGTCGAAACCGCAATAGAAGGTGACCGGGCCGTCCGCGAACGCCTTGCGCAGTGCGTCCTCGTCGGTGGACAGGGCGATCAGCCCACGCCACCGCAGCTCGTCGACGATGTCCGTCACGGTCACGCTTCTCCTTCGTTCGGGCACCCGAGCGCGTCTCGATGGGCCGTTCCTCGGGCCCCGCGTCCGGATGACTCCAGCCTTCTAGAGGGTACGCGCTCCTGGCCAGCGGATTTCGGCGCAGGCGGGCGGCCACCGGGAAGGGGCCGGCGAAATTCCGTTGTTCGGGCGGGACCGACCCGTTCAGAGTGTTTGCCACCGCCACCGGGCGAACGGGGAACGGGCGAGCGCGACGGGGCGGCCGACAGGCATGGGAAGAGGCGGCCGGGCCGTCAGGGCACGGTCGGGACAGGGAGGGCGGCCCCGATGCGCGACACGCTGGTACTGAACGCGAGCTATGAACCCCTGACGACGGTGTCGCTCAAGCGCGCCGTGGTGCTGGTCCTCCAGGACAAGGCCGTGGTCGAGCACGCCCGCCCGCTGGGTGTGGTCTGCGGCACCGGCGTGTCGGTACCGGTGCCCCGGGTGATCCGGCTGCGGAGGTACGTCAGGGTGCCGTTCCGACAACGGGCCCCGTGGTCGCGGCGGGGGGTGCTGATCCGGGACCGGCACGTGTGCGCGTACTGCGGGCGGCGGGCCGCCACGGTCGACCACCTGGTGCCGAGGTCCCGGGGCGGGGCCGACAGCTGGCTGAACACCGTGGCGGCCTGCGCGGAGGACAACCAGCGCAAGGCCGACCGGACGCCGGAACAGGCGGGGATGAAGCTGCTCCGCGGACCGTTCGAGCCGACTCCGGCGGCCTCGCTGATGATGGCGCTCGGCCTGCGCGGCGGCGAGGCGGACGAGTTCGCGCCATGGTTCCCGGCCGGGGCCGCCGCCTGACGGGCCGACCGGGCTCACCCGATTCACCGGGCTCCCGCCGGACCTGTCCGATCTCGTACGGACCGGGTCCCGTACGGACCCGGTCCCGTGGAGCCGGAGCGGTCGGCCGGCCCGTGGCCTGGAAGCAGCTAGCCCTTGGCCTGGAAGGCGGTGGCGGTGCCGAAGTTGGTGGAGTGCTCGGGCACGGCCACCACCTTGTCGCCGCCCATCAGCACCCGGCCCGAGGTGAGCAGCGAGCCGGTCCCCTGCGGATACGCCCCGCCGGTGGACTCCTGGCCGCCGGTGAGGGCGAAGCGGCTGAGGTGGGCGGGCTGGTCGAGGCGCTCGTCGACGGCGAGCATCAGCGCGCCGTTGTCGATGCCGACCGCGCGGGCCTTGCCCTTCTCGATGGCCGCGGTCTTCCAGACCTGCTTGCCGGTGGTGAGGTCGTACGCGATCGCGGCGACCGGGCTGCCCTGGGCCGGCGTCAGCGTGGTGACCATGGTGTGGCCCTGGAAGAACACGGTGGGCGTCGGGTTGAAGGTGCCGCGGGCCACGTCGAGGCGGCCGCCGTTGCCCGAGACCGGGATCTGGGTGGCGGGGTCGCCGTTGGCGCCCCAGGCGAGGACCCGGTCGTCGGTGGGGTTCTCGCCGGTGGTGAGGACCACGGCGGGTTCGGCCGACAGGACGGTGACGGTCTTCGGGCCGTTGTTGAGCCCGCGCCACCACTTGACCTTGCCGTCGGCGGTGTTGAGCGCGACGGCCTGGATGTTCGGGTCGCTGTCGGCGCAGCTGCTGCTGAGCAGGACGGTGTCGCCGCTCGCGCTGCCGGACAGGGTGCAGAACTTGCCCTGACCGGTGTACTGCCAGGCGTCGCCGCCGTCGGCCGCGGCCCAGGCCCACACCTTGTCATCGCCGACCGCGATCACCTTGTCGCCGCCGACCGCGACATGTGCGGAGTACGGGTCCTTGGTGTCGGAGAGGCTCTTGGTCCAGAGCGTCTTGCCGGTCTTGGTGTCGACGGCGGCGAGCAGCGTGCAGGGGCTCTTCGGATCGGCCTGGGGACGGAACAGGGCGACGCCGAGGCCGCTGCCGGTCACGGTGGGCGAGAGGCCACAGGCGGCGGCGTTGTCGGCCGGCGGGGTGACGGTCCAGGTTGGCTTCCCGGTGGCCAGCGCGTACGCGTGCACGCCGGTGCTGTCGGCGCGGACGGCCATGTCCGCGAGCAGCCAGCTGCCGACCAGGGTGTCGTCGGAGGCGGCTGCCCCCGCGGCCGGGGGCTGGGCGGCCCAGGCCTTGGCGTGGGCGACCGCGAAGGCCTTGGCGGCGGCCGGGTCCTCGGTGGCTCCGCTGCTGCTGCCACCGCTGCCGCCGCCGCTGCCGCCGGTGGCCAGGACGGCCGCCGCGATCAGGACGAGGACGGCGGTAGCCCCTGCTCCGGCGCGGATCGCCAGGGTGCGCCGGTCGGGCCCGTGCTCGGCGGAGACCACCGCGGAGACGGCGGCCTTGGCCCGGTCCGCGAGTGAGCCCTTGCCCTTGGCGCCGCTGTTGCCGCCGCCCCCGTCCGACCGTCCCGCCGAGGGCGTGACCTGGTACGGCGAGAGCGGGACGGCGGGATCGCCGGGGACGGGCGGCATGGTGGCGGTGGCGAGCTGCTCGAACGGGGTGAAGGCGGCGGTGGGCGGCCCCTGGTCCGGCTCGCCGCCGGGGCCGATGCCGCCGCCGAGGCCGGTGGGGCCGGCCTGGTCGGCGGGGTGCGGCTGGTCGAGGCCGTAGTAGCCGTCCTCGGTGCCCGCCGGTGCGTACGGCTGCTGCTCGGTGGCCGGGTAGCGGCCGTATCCGGCGTCGGCGTCGGCCGTGGTGGTCCCGAACGGGTCGTAGCCGGGAACCGCGTCGGGGGCGGCGGGCGCGTAGAAGCCGTCGTCGGCCTGGGACGGCACTCCGGTCTGCCACGGTTCGGTGCTCTGGGCGGCCCAGCCCGGCTGGCCCGGAAGTCCGTGCTGCTCGGGGTAACCGGCCTGGGCCGGAGCTCCGGGGGCGCCGGCCTGCGGACCGTAGCCCGGCTGCTCGTGGAAGCCGGGCTCACCGCCCTGGTACGGCTGCTGCTGACCGCCGCTCCACGGATCGCCGGCCGCGGCCGGCTGCTGCGGTGGGTACCAGGGCTGCTGCTGGTAGTCGTACCCGATGGGCTCCTGCCCGGCGGTCCCGGAGTGGTCCTGAGCCATGCGTCCCGTCCGTCCGACTGCGTGCTACGAGGCGCCAGCATCTCATGTCGGTGCGGACACGCCGTCCGAAGCCCTGGACTGCGGCTGCCGGTCCAGGCTCAGGAGTCGGCGCGCACGGCCTCGTCGATCCTGGCCGCGAGGGCGAAGTCAAGGCTGGTCAGGCCGCCTTCGCTGTGGGTGGCGAGGACGAAGCGCAGGGTCCGCCAGCGGATGTCGATGTCGGGGTGGTGGTCCATCTGCTCGGCGGTCACGGCGACCGAGTCCACGATCCGGATCGCGGCGGGGAAGCCGGACGCCTCGACGGTACGGGTGATCGAGTCGCCCTCGCGGGTCCAGTCGGGCAGTGCGTCGAGTGCCGCCGTGATCTCGTCCTCGGTCAGCAGGGCCGGGCGTCCGCTCATGGTGTTGCTTCTCCCTCGGGGTGTGCCCACCGGGGCCCGGTGCGCTCACAGGAGCATATGGAGGCGGCCGCCCGCGAGCCCGGCGACACCGCGCACCGCGGGCCCGCTTCCGGTCCGTCGCGGCGTCCGGCGGACCGTCAGGTGACGAGCAGCCGGCCGACGGCGACCAGGCCGACCGCCACGATGATGCCGCGCAGTACGGGCGGGGCCAGCCGTCGGCCGATCCTGGCGCCGAGCTGTCCGCCCAGCACCGATCCGGCGGCGATCAGCAGGACCACGGTCCAGTCGATGTGCGAGGTGAGGAGGAAGAAGACGGCGGCGACGCCGTTGACGATCAGCGCGAGCACGTTCTTGGCCGCGTTGATGCGCTGCATCCCGTCGTCCAGCAGCATGCCCATCAGGGCGATCAGCAGGACGCCCTGCGCGGCGCCGAAGTATCCGCCGTAGACGCCGGTGAGGAAGACCCCGGCCAGCAGCAGCGGGCCGGCTTCGGCCGCGGCCTCTCCCCGCCGCCGGGCGGCCATCGCGCGGGCCACCCGGGGCTGGACCACCACCAGGACCAGGGCGAGCAGGATCAGTACCGGGACGATCGCCTTGAAGGCGCTGCCCGGCAGCCTGACCAGCAGGTAGGCGCCGAGCAGTCCGCCGAGCAGGGCGGCGGCGCCGAGCCGGCGCAGCCGGGGTGCCTGTCCGGTGAGTTCGCGGCGGTATCCGATGGCTCCGCTGAGCGCACCGGGGACCAGGCCGAGGGTGTTGGAGACGTTGGCGGTGACCGGCGGCAGGCCGAGGGCGAGCAGTACCGGAAAGGTGATCAGGGTGCCCGAGCCGACGACCGTGTTGATCGTTCCGGCGCCGAGCCCGGCGACCAGGACGAGCAGCCCCTCCCACAACGTCATGCCCGTACCCCTCGCTCGCTACTGTCTCGCTGATCATCCGGCAAGCGCGGCACGAGGGCCAGGGGGTATCCGCCATCCGGAACGGGGAGCCGGACGGCGGACGGCCCGCCTCCGGGTGGATCCGGGGGCGGGCCGGTCGTCGGGATCTGATCAGGATGGCCGGATCAGGACGGTCACTCCGGGTCGATCTTGGGGTACTCCCGGGTCGGCTCGACCCGGGGGCGGGCGGCGCCCTTCTCGATGTCCACCGGCCCCGGACCGGTGGGCGGGGTGACGGAGGGCCGGGCCGCCGGGTCGAGCGGAACCTGAGTGGGCGTCGGGGCGGCGGCGGCCGGTCCGGCACCGTTGCCGCCGGTCAGACCGGTGAAGGCGCCGCCGAGGCCCTTGAGCGCGTCGCCGACCTCGCTCGGGATGATCCAGAGCTTGTTGGAGTCGCCCTTGGCCAGCTCGGGCAGGGTCTGCAGGTACTGGTAGGCGAGCAGCTTCTGGTCGGCGTCGCCGTCGTGGATGGCCTCGAAGACGGTACGGATGGCGGCCGCCTCACCGTCGGCGCGCAGCACGGAGGCCTGGGCCTCACCTTCGGCCTTGAGCACCTCGGCCTGCTTCTCACCCTCGGCGCGCAGGATCTGGGCCTGTCGGGCACCCTCGGCGGCGAGGATCGCGGCGCGCTTGTCACGGTCGGCGCGCATCTGCTTCTCCATCGAGTCCTGGATGGAGCTCGGCGGCTCGATCGCCTTGAGCTCGACCCGGTTGACCCGGATGCCCCACTTGCCGGTGGCCTCGTCGAGCACCCCGCGCAGACCCGCGTTGATGACCTCACGGGACGTCAGGGTGGACTCCAGGTCCATCGAACCGATGATGTTGCGCAGGGTGGTGACGGTGAGCTGCTCGATCGCCTGGATGTAGCTGGCGACCTCGTAGGTGGCGGCGCGCGGGTCGGTCACCTGGTAGTAGATGACGGTGTCGATGTTGACCACCAGGTTGTCCTGGGTGATCACCGGCTGCGGCGGGAACGGGACGACCTGCTCACGCAGGTCGATCCGGTTGCGCACGGTGTCGATGAACGGGACGACGATGTTCAGGCCCGCGTTCAGAGTCCGGGTGTAGCGGCCGAAGCGCTCCACGATGGCCGCGCTCGCCTGCGGGATCACCTGGATCGTCTTGATCAGTGCGATGAAGGCCACCACGACCAGGACGACCAGCACGATAAGGACGGGTTCCACGGACTCTCCCCTAGACGACCAGGGCGGTGGCGCCCTGGATTTCGACAACATCGACCTGCTGACCCGGCTGGTAGACCATGCCGGGATGAAGCGCACGGGCCGACCAGATCTCACCGTTGAGTTTGATCCGGCCGCCCTCCCCGTCGACCTGTTCCTGAACGACCGCGGTGGCTCCGATCAGCGCCGCCGTGCCCGTCCGGAGTTCCGGCGCCTGCCGCAGCTGCCGGTAGGCGATCGGCCGGACGAGGACCAGCAGCGCGACGGAGACCCCCACGAAGATCAGGAACTGGAGCACCACACCGGCGCCGAGCCCGGCGGCCAGCGCGGCGGCACCGGCGCCGACCGCGAACATCGCGAACTCCGGCAGCGCGGTCAGCACCAGCGGTATGCCCAGGCCGACGGCGGCCAACAGCCACCAGATCCAGCTCTCCACAGCCCCATCCTAGGTACGGACGACTCTTCCGGCGTAGGTTCCCGCAGGTCGATGGGCGGAAACCGGTCGCACGTGCGACCGGTCCCGTTTTCGGCTGTCCTCCGGTCGTGCTCAGCCCAGCGGCAGGCCCTGGGCGGCCCAGCGGTCGCCGCGGCGCTCCAGGGTGAGCGGCAGGCCGAAGCAGAGCGAGAGGTTGCGGGCGGTCAGCTCGGTGTCGATCGGACCGGCGGTCAGCACCTTGCCCTGGCGGATCATCAGCACATGGGTGAAGCCCGGGGCGATCTCCTCGACGTGGTGGGTGACCATCGCCATCGCGGGCGCGTTCCTGTCCTGGGCCAGCGCGCCGAGGCGGCGGACCAGGTCCTCACGGCCGCCCAGGTCCAGGCCGGCGGCGGGCTCGTCGAGGAGCAGCAGCTCGGGGTCGGTCATCAGACCGCGGGCGATCAGGGTGCGCTTGCGCTCGCCCTCGGAGAGGGTGCCGAACTTGCGGTCGACCAGGCCGGCCATGCCGAGCCGGTCGAGCAGGGCGAGGGCCCGCTCCTCGTCGGTGGTCTCGTACTGCTCCCGCCAGCTGACCGTCATGCCGTACGCGGCGGTCAGCACCACCTGCAGCACGGTCTGGTCGGCGGGCAGCCGGTCCATCATCGAGGCGCCGGCCAGGCCGATCCGCTGGCGCAGCTCGAAGACGTCCACGCCGCCGAGCTTCTCGCCGAGGATGGCGGCGGTTCCGGTGCTCGGGAACAGGTAGGTGGAGGCGACCTGCAGCAGGGTCGTCTTGCCCGCGCCGTTGGGCCCGAGGATCACCCAGCGCTCCCCCTCCGAAATCGACCAGGAGACCTGGTCGATGAGCGCGTGCCCATCCCGGACCACGGATACGTCCACCAGCTCCAGCACGTCGCTCATGCCTACGCCTTCCCCAATGCAGATTCGGCCGTCCGTGGGACCTGCGCGAAAGGTCCTCGGGGTGCGGTCCACTCGTCTCGTCAGTCGGTGCGAACGGGCAGACCGCTCCGGTTACCGGGATGAGGTTCGGAGAGGTGAGCCGCACGCAGCACTCTCCCAAACCTACGCCACGCGGATGGCCGAGTTTTCCGTAGGCTGGCCGGATGCTCGCTACTCCTGTCGACAATCCGTACGAAGAACCCCGCTCCGGGCGGCTGACCGCGTGGGGCAACGCCCTGCTCTCCGGGCTGGCCTCGCCCGACGACGCGGCGGCGGCGGTGCTCGGCGAGGACGAGACTCACCGGGTCACCGGGCTGCCGGGCGACGCGGCCGGGGACGAGCACGGGCTGACCTGGGCGCTCGGCCGGCTCCGCGTGCTCGGCGTGACCGGGCTCCGGCTGGCCCTGCCGGACGCCGGGCACCCGCTGGGGCTGACCGGGCCCCCGGAGTTCAACGCGGAGGCCATGGCGGCCGGTGAGGCGGTGCTGGCGATCGGGGCGCCGATCGGCCTGGTCCCCGAGGTCGAGGTCTACGGCCCGGCCGGCGACCAGGGGGTGCGGGTGCTGTGGCGCTGCCGCCCGGTCAACGAGGGCCCGCCGGCCGGGGTGCCCTCGCTGTTCGAGGCCGAGCGCGAGCTCGCGGACGGGCTGCGGGAGGCGACCGTGCTGCTCACGAGACTGGACGTGGCGGGGGCCGGGCCCGAGGCGCTGCGGGCGCTGGAGGAGTACCGGCGGCGCGGGCACACGGAACTGCTCGCACCCGGGTACCCGCCGCGCGCCGTACGCGTCCTGGAGTCGGCCCGGCGGATCTCGGCGCTGCTCGCCATCGCGCTGGGCGGGCACGGGGCGGCGGTCAGCGCCTCCGAGATGGCGGCCCGCCGCGAGGTGCTGGCGCCCCTGGTCCGGACCTCCCGCCGTGCCCAGGTCGCCGCCTACAACTCCCTCGCCGACGAACCGCGCTAGCGGACCTTTCCGCCGCTACGCCTCGCTGTTGCGGACGGCCCAGAGGGCGGCCTGGGTGCGGTCGGCGACGTCGAGTTTCATCAGGATGTTGGAGACGTGGGTCTTGACCGTCTTCTCGGAGAGGTGGAGCGCGCGGGCGATCTCGCGGTTGGAGCGTCCGTCGGCGATGTGGCCGAGGACCTCGCGCTCGCGTTCGGTGAGGGTGCCGCCCCGGCCCTGCGGGGGGCGAGGGCCGTCGTCGGAGAGCAGCGCCTCGGCGAGTTCGGGCTGGAGCAGCACGTGCCCGGCGTGCACGGACCGGATCGCTCCGGCCAACGCCTCCGGGTCGACGTCCTTGTACACGTAGCCGGCCGCGCCGGCCCGCAGGGCGGGGACCATGGTCCGGTGCTCGGTGAAGCTGGTGACGATCAGGATCCGGGCCGGGTTGCCCTGCTCCTTGAGGAGTTTGAGCGCCTCGATCCCGTCCGTCCCGGGCATCTTCAGGTCCATCAGGACGACGTCCGGCAGCAGTTCCCGGGCGCGCGCGACGCCCTCCGCGCCGTCCGCGGCCTCACCGACCACCTCGATGTCGTCCTGCACCTCCAGGAAGGTCCGCAGGCCGCGCCGGACCACCTGGTGGTCGTCCACCAGCAGGACGCGGATCGCCGACGACGTGTCAGGCACCGGGTACCTCCATCTCCACGACGGTCCCCTCGCCGGGGGCCGATTCCAGCGCCAGGGTGCCGCCGACCGCGGCCGCCCGGTCGCGCATCGACACCAGCCCGAGGTGGCGTCCGGCCCGCTGGACCGAGTCGGGGTCGAAGCCGTGTCCGTCGTCGACCACCCGCAGCACCGCGCCGCGCCCCGCCGCGGCGGCGGCCAGGGTGACGTCGACGTGCTCGGCACCGGCGTGCCGCAGGGCGTTGTGCAGGGCCTCCTGGGCGACCCGCAGCAGCGCCGCCTCCTGGGCCGAGGGCAGCGCCCGCACCCCCCGGCTGCTGAAGCGGACCACCGCGGTGTGGGCCCGGTCCAGCAGCTGGACCTGCGAGGCGAGGGTGGCGACCAGACCGTCCTCGTCCAGCGCCGCGGGGCGCAACTCGACCACCACGGTGCGCAGTTCGTCGGCGGCCTCGGCCGCCAGGCGGGCCACCTCGGCGAGTTCGGCGCGGGCCCTGGCCGGGTCGCGGTCGACCAGGGTGGCGGCGGCCTTGGCGGTGAGGCGCAGCGAGAAGAGCTTCTGCGAGACCGCGTCGTGCAGGTCGTGGGCGATCCGGGCGCGTTCACCGGCCAGGGTGAGTTCGCGGCTGCGCTCGTAGAGGCGGGCGTTGCCCAGCGCGATGGCGGCGTGCGCGGCGAGGATGCGCAGGAGTTCCTCGTCGCGTTCGGTGAAGCCGCGGGGCCGGCCCTCGGCGCCGCGCTTGTTGGCGAGGAAGACCGCGCCGAGGACCTCGCCGTCGTCGGTGATCGGCATCCCGAGGAAGTCCTTCAGGTCGGGGTGCGCGTCGGGCCAGCCCTCGAAGTCGGGGGCGAGGCGGACGTCGGCGAGCCGGGTCGGGTCGAGCCGGTGGAGCATCGAGGCGAGCACGCCGTGCTGGCGGGGCAGCGGGCCGATGGCCCGCCACTGCTCGTCGGTGACGCCGTCCACCACGAACTGGGCGAAGCCGCCGTGGTCGTCGGGCACGCCGAGGGCCGCGTACTCGGCGTCCAGCAGCTGCCGGGCGGACGCGGTGATCCGGCGCAGCACCTCGCGGACCTCCAGGTGCCGGCTCATCGCGAGGACGGCGGTGCTGACCGCCTCGATCCCGCCGAGGCTGGGGTCGCAGACAGGGGTGGGTTCGTCGGCGGTCATGCCCTCAACGCTACCGCCGGTCCGGCGGGCCGGTCATGGGGCGCCGGGCGTAGGACCTGCGGCGGAGCCCGGCCGGGGCCGAACAGCCCGGATACGCCGACGGGCGGCCCCGGACCGGATCCGTGGGGATTCGACCGGGACCGCCCGTGCGCCCGCCGGGTCAGCCCTTCTGCATGACCTCGGGCTCGTGCCGGCGCTGCAGTCGCTGCACCAGGAACGCCAGTGCGACCGACATGGCCACCAGGACCAGGCAGTTGACGAACCAGTGGCCGGCCGAGTGGCTCCAGAGCGCGTCGATCTCGTCCGGCTTGCCGCCCATCGGGTCGAGGTGCGCCAGGTCGAGGGTGGTGCCCGAGGCGGCGACGCCCCAGCGGGCGGGCATCAGCCAGGCCAGCTGCTCCAGGCCGGGCTTGTGGAAGAGCTGGAAGACCGTACCGGTGAAGACCATCTGCACGAGGGCGAACATCACCAGCAGCGGCATGGTCTTCTCGGCCGTCCTGACCAGGGCGGAGATCACCAGGCCGACCATCATCGAGGTGATGCTGAGCAGGACGACGCCGATGCCCATCTCGATGATCGGCGCATGCTTGAACACCAGCCCCTCGGTGGGCAGTTCGCGCGCGCCGAAGCCGATCCCCGAGATGATCGCCCCCTGCACCACGCTGACCCCGCTGAGCACGGTGATCTTCGACATCAGGTACGCCGACCGGGAGAGCCCGGAGGCGCGTTCCCGTTCGTAGATCGCCCGTTCCTTGATCAGCTCACGGACCGAGTTGGCCGATCCGGACAGGCAGGCGCCGAACGCGATGACCATCAGGATCATGCCGGCGATGCCGTTGAGGCCACGGGCGTTGGGACGCAGCCCCAGGTCGTCCGGGATCAGTGTGCTCAGCACGCCCAGCAGCAGCGGCATCAGCAGGGACAGCCCGATGTAGCCCCAGTCGGAGGCGATCACCGCGAGGTAGCGGCGGACCAGCGTCCACCACTGGGAGAGCCAGCTCTGCGGCTTGGGCGGGCGGATCTGCTCCCGGGCGACGGCGGCCGACTGGGCATCGGCCGAGTCCACGTCCGCCGAGTACTGCTGGTAGTGCACCGAGCCCCGGTAGCGGCCGGCCCAGTCGTGGTCCGGGTAGTTCTCGAAGGCCTGGAAGACGTCCGCCCAGCTCTCGTAGCCGAAGAAGTGCAGCGCCTCGTCCGGCGGCCCGAAGTACGCCACCGAACCGCCCGGCGCCATCACCAGCAGTCGGTCGCAGAGCGCGAGTTCGGCCACCGAGTGGGTGACCACCAGGACCGTGCGGCCGTCGTCGGCGAGCCCGCGCAGGGTCTGCATCACCTCGCGGTCCATGCCCGGGTCGAGGCCCGAGGTGGGCTCGTCCAGGAAGATCAGCGAGGGCTTGGTGAGCAGCTCCAGCGCGACCGAGACGCGCTTCTGCTGGCCGCCGGAGAGCGCGGTGATCCGGTTGTCGGCGCGCTTGTCCAGGCGCAGCTCGTACAGGACCTCGTCGATCCGGCGCTCGCGCTCGGCGGCCTCGGTGTCACCGGGGAAGCGCAGCCGGGCGGCGTACTTGAGACCGGTGCGGACGGTGAGTTCCTTGTGCAGGATCTCCGACTGCGGGACCAGGCCGATCCGGGACCGCAGTTCGGCGAACTGCTTGTAGAGGTTGCGCCCGTCGTAGAGCACGTCGCCCCGGTCGGCGGGCCGGTAGCCGGTGAGGGCGCGCAGCAGGGTGGACTTTCCGGAGCCCGAGGGGCCGATGACGGCGACGAAGGACTTCTCGGGGACCGCGAAGCTCACATCGTTGAGCAGGACCTTCTTGGCACCCTTGTGCTCGACCTCGACGGTCAGGTGGCGGGCGGAGAAGGAGACCGCACCGGTGTCGACGAACTCCTGCAGCTGGTCGCCGACCAGGGTGAAGGTGGAGTGGCCGACGGTGAGCCGGTCCTGCTGGCCCATCAGCTGACGCTGCACCGGCTGGCCGTTGAGGAAGATCCCGTTGTGGCTGCCGAGGTCGACGATCTCCCAGCGGCCGTCTGGCAGTTGGCGCAGCTCGGCGTGGTGGCGGGAGACCTGGAGGTCGGAGACCACGATGTCGTTGTCCAGGGCGCGGCCGATCCTGATGGTCCGCGCGCCCGTGCTGAGGCTGCGCACCATGGTCGGGTTGCCGGCACCGGCCTGCGGCTGCGCGGCGCCCTGGGACTGCTGGGGGAAGGCGGGTGGCTGCGGGGCGGGCCACTGCTGCTGCGGCATCGGCGGCTGCTGCTGCGGCTGCGGCTGCGGCTGCGGGAAAGGGGGCTGCTGGACCGGGGGCTGGGCGGGCCAGGACTGCTGCTGCGGCATCGGCTGCTGCTGCGGCATCGGCGGCTGCTGCTGCGGCTGCGGCTGCTGTGGCACCGGCTCGGGCCGGTACTGCTGGGACTGGGCCGCGCTCGGGCCCGGCCGGGGTGCCGTGGTGGCCTCGTACCAGGACGGTGTCTGCGGCTGTGCGGCCTGCTGCTGGGCAGGTGGCCCGGCCGGGGCGGAGAAGGCGAGCCTGGGCCCGTTCTCGGCGTTGCCGAGGTGCAGCACGGTCCCCGGCAGCAGCTGCACGTGCAGCGTGCGGCCGCCGGAGGCGTAGGTGCCGTTGGTGCTGCCGTGGTCCTCCAGCTTCCAGCCGGTGCCGTCGAAGGAGATGGTGGCGTGCCGCCAGGAGACCCTGGCGTCCTCGAACCTGAAGTCCGAGTTCGGGTCACGCCCGATGGTGTACGACCGTCCGGGCTCCAGGACCCGCTGCTGCCCGTTGATGTCTAGTACGAGTTGCGGCACTGTCCGCCCGCCCCGCTTCTCCGGTTCCCCCGGGTGTACCTGTATCTGACAGGGCGAATCATTCCAGCCGTCCGCTGCCGCTCGAAATCGGTCCGCGGCCGCTCCGGCGTCCGGGGACGACTCGTGACGGACCTCGGGAAGAAGGGTGAACCTCCCGTGGGTGGGGGCCGTCCGCCGGCAGCGGGGACGCCCTTCCCGGCACGCCCGGCCGCGGGGGTCCACAGGCCGGACGGGTACGGTGCGCGGGCGGGCGGGCCCGGTAGCGTGGGAGACACCATGAACGCAACGCCTCCGGCCGCTGAGCCCCTCCCCGCCCCGCAGCCCACCGCACCTCTCCCGCAACGCGGCGCCGACGACGAGCGCACCCTGCTGGTCAAGGTGTTCGGCAAGGACCGCCCCGGTATCACCGCCGGCCTGTTCACCACACTCGGCGAGTTCGGCGTCGACGTGATCGACATCGAGCAGGTGGTCACCCGTGGCCGGATAACGCTGTGCGCCCTGATCACTCCCCCGCACACCTCCAGCGCCGAGGGCGCGCTGCGGGTCACCGTGCACCGGTGGGCCGAGAGCCTCCGGCTCCAGGCCGAGATCATCTCGGGTACCGGCGACAACCGCCCCCGCCGCGAGGGCCGCTCGCACGTCACCGTCCTCGGCCATCCGCTGACCGCCACCGCCGTCGCGGCGCTGGCCCACCGGGTCTCCGAGGCGGGCGGCAACATCGACCGCGTCTTCCGCCTGGCCAAGTACCCGGTGACCGCCGTCGAACTGGCCGTGTCCGGCGTCGCCACCGAGCACCTGCGTGCCGAGCTGGCCGTCGAGGCGGCCGCGCAGCGGGTGGACGTCGCCGTGGTCCAGGCCGGTCTGCACCGCCGGGCCAAGCGCCTGGTCGTGATGGACGTCGACTCCACCCTGATCCAGGACGAGGTGATCGAGCTCTTCGCCGCGCACGCCGGCTGCGAGGCCCAGGTCGCCGAGGTGACCGCCGCCGCGATGCGCGGCGAACTGGACTTCGCGGAGTCGCTGCGGGCCCGGGTCGCCCTGCTGGCCGGCCTGGACGCCGCCGTGACGGACAAGGTCCGCTCCGAGGTGCGTCTGACGCCCGGCGCCCGCACCCTGATCCGTACGCTCCAGCGGCTCGGCTACCAGGTCGGGATCGTCTCCGGCGGGTTCACCCAGGTCACCGACCACCTGGTGGAACGGCTGGGCCTGGACTTCGCGGCGGCCAACACCCTGGAGGTCGAGGACGGGAAGTTCACCGGCCGGGTCACCGGGGAGATCGTGGACCGGGCGGGCAAGGCCCGCTGGCTGACGCGCTTCGCCGAGCAGGCCCGGGTGCCGCTGGAGCAGACGGTGGCGATCGGGGACGGGGCCAACGACCTCGACATGCTCAACGCGGCCGGTCTGGGGGTCGCCTTCAACGCCAAGCCGGTGGTCCGGGAGGCCGCCGACACCGCCGTGAACGTCCCCTTCCTGGACACCGTCCTGTACCTGCTCGGGATCACCCGTGAAGAGGTGGAGGCCGCCGACCTGGCGGACTGACGGCTTCGGCCGCCCCGGCCGCGGAGCCGTGGGCGGCGGCCTCGGCGGCGGCACGGCCCGGTCACGGCCGTGCCGCCGCCCACCACGACCAGGGTCCGGCTCGCCGCGGGCGGAACGCGCCGTCAGGGGCGCGCGAGACGGCACGCCTCGCGGGTTCGGGCATCCGCGCGTCTCCCGCGCCCCCGGTGGTCCGCCCCTCCGCGGAGCGGCCGATCAGTCCTGCGGGCTATGGAAGGTGTCCAGCTTCGCAACGCCCGGTTCGACGTCCTTCCAGGAGCCGGTGAAGCTCAGAACCGCGACCGCCGCCGTCGGGAACCCGCCCAGGCGAAGGCGGTTCAGCGCGTCCGGATCGCCCTCGTCGCCCGCCAGGACCTGGGTCAGCCCGAGCAGCCCGGGGTTGTGGCCGACCAGCAGCAGGTCGCTGTACTCGTCGGGGGTGTCCTGCAGCACCGCGATGATCTCACCGGGGCTGGCCTCGTACAGCCGCTCCTCGTAGACCGTCTTCCGGGGCCGCTTGGGCAGGCCGTGAACGGCGAGCTTCCAGGTCTCCCTGGTCCGCAGCGAGGAGGAGCAGAGCACGTAGTCGGGGTTGATGCCGGAGTCGGCGAGCCACTCGCCGGCCTCCTTCGCCTGGGTGTGGCCACGGTCGGCGAGCGGCCGCTCGTGGTCGTCCACCTGGTTCGGCCAGTCGGCCTTGGCGTGGCGGAGAACGATGATCCTGCGGGGAGTGTCGGCGCTCATACTCCCAGAGCTTCGCAGAAAATCGCCCGCCGGGCGCGGTGCTCCCGACCGGCGCCACCCACAGGAGTGGAGCGCCCCGGACCGTTCCCGGGTCAGCCCATGCTCTGGGCGATGCTGGCGACGATCGACACCACGACGACGATCGCCGCGATCACGCCGAGCATCTGCAGCAGCTTCTTCTGGCCATTCGGCGGGTTCGGTTCGAGAACTGGCATGGCGCCGAGTCTCGCATCCCAAACCCGCCGGGCGGAAACCGGGGTACGGCATTTGACCTGCGCTTGGTGCCGGGGCGCAGGGAGGTTTCAGACGCCGGCGGGGGCCTCGTCCTCGATGTGCCTGGCCAGGCCCGCGCGCATGCCGACCAGCATCTGCGGCACCAGCAGCACCGTCAGGAAGCCCAGCGGCAGGTACCAGGAGCCGGTGGCCCCGTAGATGCTGCCGACCAGGATCGGCCCCGGGATGGAGATCAGGTACCCGATGCTCTGCGCGAAGGCGGAGAGCTGGGCCACCCCGCCCGGGGTCCTGGCACGCAGGCCGATCATGGTCAGCGCGAGCGGGAAGGCGCACATCGACAGGCCGACCAGCACGGCCCACAGCCAGGAGACGGTGCCCGCGGCGAAGGCCAGGCCGAGGTAGCCGACGATGCCGCACAGGCCCAGCACCACCACGAACAGCCGCTGGTCGCCGCGGCGGGCGGCCATGTTCGGCAGCACGAAGGAGGCCGGGACGCCGATCGCCATCACCAGTGCCAGCAGCACCCCGGAGGCCCCCTCCGAGACCCCGGCGTCCTGGTAGATCTTGGGCAGCCAGCCCATGGCGGCGTACGCGCTGGTGGACTGCAGGCCGAAGAACGCGGCCAGCGCCCAGGCGGTGCGGCTGCGCCGAATCGGCAGCCTGGCGGCGGCGCCCTCCGCGCCCCGGCCGGCGCCCCGCTCCCGGCGCAGCACCAGCGTCACCAGGCAGAGCACCAGGGCCGCCACGCCGAGCAGGCCCCAGACACCCAGGCCGAGCCGCCAGTCACCGCCCAGGGCGGTGGTCACCGGGACGGTGATCGCGGCGGCCAGCGCGGTGCCGGCCGACAGCGCCATCGAGTAGAGGCCGATCATCGGGCCGACCTGATCGGGGAAGTACCGCTTGATGACCACCGGGAGCAGGACGTTGGAGACCGCGACACCCGCCAGGGCGACGGCGGTGAGCAGCAGGAAGACCGCCGTGCCGCCGGCGAAGGAGCGGGCGGTCACGCCCAGCGCGATCGCGCCCATCCCGGCCGTGACCACGGCGATCGGGCCGACCTTCCGGGCCAGCGCGGGGGCGGCGCCACCGAAGATCGCGAAGCAGAGCGAGGGCACCGCGGTGAGCAGCCCGGCGACGGTGGGGCTCATCCCCAGATCGGACCGGACCTTGTCGAGGAGCGGACCGAGGCTGGTGACCACCGGCCGGAGGTTGAGCGCGGCGGCGGCGATCGCGGCGGCGAGCAGCCAGCCCAGGTAGCGGCTGCGGCGGTCGTCGGCGCCGGGTTCGGCCGGGTGGATGGCGGTGGATCGCGCGGTGGCGTCGGGGTCGGTGGTGGTGTCTGCTGCGGTGGACATGCCGCCCATCATAGAATGATGGGATGAATTCATGCGCGCCGGTATCCTGAGCTTCATCAGGTCTTCACCAGCGTTCCGGCCCGTGTCGATCGCGGTACGGTCCACCCAGGTCCTCACACAGCAGGAGACGGAGTCCATGGTGCTGTCAGCCACCCGGCGAACACCGCTGTCCGACCAGGTGATCGCGCAGCTCCGCGCCCAGATCACCTCGGGCGAATGGCCGGTCGGCTCGCGGATCCCCACCGAGGCCGCGCTGGTCGAGCAGCTCGGGGTGGCGCGCAACACGGTCAGGGAGGCCGTGCGGGCACTCGCGCACAACGGGCTGCTGGACATCCGCCAGGGCTCGGGCACCTATGTACTGGCCACCAGCGAGCTGGCCGGGGTGATGCACCGCCGGTTCGCCGACGCCGACCAGGACCAGGTCGCCGAGCTGCGCTCGATGCTGGAGAGCGCCGCCGCCGGCCTGGCCGCCGGGCGGCGCACCGAACGCGACCTGACACTGATGGAGACCACCCTGGCCCGCCGGGAGACGGCCTGGTCCTCGGGTGATCCGGAGGACTTCGTCCAGGCGGACGCGGCCTTCCACCAGGCGGTGGTGACGGCGGCGCACAACGAGGTGATCTCGGCGATCTACGCGGACCTCGGCGAGGTGCTGCGGGCCCATCTGCGGCACGACGTCGGCCCGGAGCTGGTCCCCGAGAAGTACCTCGGCCACGACGGGATCATCGAGGCGATCCGGGAGGGCGACGCCCAGCGGGCCTCGTTCGAGGCGGGCCGGGCGATCGGCGCGTGCGGCGCCGCCGAGGTGTGACGGATCCCGGCCGGGCGGGATCCGGTGAGCGGGTCCCGACGGACGGATCCCGCTGAGCGGGCCCGGGAGGGCGGCTCCCGGGAAACACCTGAGCCCCGGACCGCGGAGGTCCGGGGCTCACGCCTACCGCTCGGGTCAGGCGCCGATGGCGTGCAGGCCGCCGTCCACGTGGACGATCTCACCGGTGGTCTTCGGGAACCAGTCCGACAGCAGCGCGACGATGCCGCGGCCGGCCGGCTCGGGGTCCGAGAGGTCCCACTTCAGCGGGGAGCGGCTGTCCCAGGTGGCGGCCAGGTCACCGAAGCCCGGGATGGACTTGGCGGCCATCGAGCCGATCGGACCGGCCGAGACCAGGTTCACCCGGATGTTGCGCTCGCCGAGGTCGCGGGCCATGTAGCGCGAGGTGGCCTCCAGCGCGGCCTTGGCCGGGCCCATCCAGTCGTACTTCGGCCAGGCGAACTGCGCGTCGAAGGTCAGGCCGACCACCGAGCCGCCGTCCTGCATCAGCGGGAGCAGCGCCATCGTCAGCGACTTCAGCGAGAACGCCGAGACCTGCATGGCGGTGGCCACGGACTCCCACGGGGTGTTCAGGAAGTTGCCGCCGAGCGCGTCCTGCGGGGCGAAGCCGATCGAGTGGACGATGCCGTCCAGGGTCGGCAGGTGCTCGCGCACCTTGTCCGCGATGCCCGCCAGCTGCTCCTCGCTGGAGACGTCCAGCTCCAGCACCTTCACCGGCTTGGGGAGCTTCTTGGCGATCCGCTCGGTCAGGCTGGGCCGGGGGAAGGCCGTGAGGATGATCTCGGCGCCCTGCTCCTGGGCGAGCTTGGCGGCGTGGAAGGCGATGGACGACTCCATCAGCACACCCGTGATCAGGATGCGCTTGCCCTCAAGGATTCCGCTCATGTTCAGTGACCCATGCCCAATCCGCCGTCCACGGGAATGACGGCTCCGGTGATGTATGCGGCCTCGTCCGAGGACAGGAAGCGCACCGCCGACGCGATCTCGGCCGGTGCAGCGTAGCGCCCCAGCGGCACGCCGGAAACGATCTCCTTACGGCGCTCCTCGGTGAGCACCGCGGTCATGTCGGTGTCCACGAAGCCGGGAGCGACCACGTTCACGGTGATGTTGCGCGAACCGAGCTCGCGCGCCAGCGAACGGGCGAAACCGACCAGGCCGGCCTTGGAGGCCGCGTAGTTGGCCTGGCCCGGCGAGCCGGTGAGGCCGACCACCGAGGAGATCAGCACGATGCGGCCCTTGCGCGCCCGCAGCATCTTCGCCGAGGCCCGCTTGACCACCCGGAAGGTCCCGGTGAGGTTGGTGTCCAGGACCGAGGTGAAGTCCTCCTCGGACATCCGCAGCAGCAGGGTGTCCTTGGTGATGCCCGCGTTGGCGACCAGCACCTCGACCGGGCCGTGCTGGGTCTCGACCTCGGTGAAGGCCGCGTCCACCTGCTCGGCGTCGTTGATGTCGCAGCGGACGGCGATCACACTGTGCTTCGCCAGCTCCTCGGGAACCTCTCCCGAGCGGCTGGTGATGGCAACCTTGTCCCCCGCCTCCGCGAAGGCAAGGGCGATCGCGAGGCCGATGCCCCGGTTACCTCCGGTGACCAGAACCGAGCGGCTCAACGATCCACCTCTCTCCGTAGTTGTCGGCGGCCTGTGAGGGGCGCACGTGGAGTGCTGGCCGGGCCGCGGGCGCTCGCGGTGAAATGCGTACGCAGTGTGACGCTATCGGTCCTGCCCGGATTGCGACGAATCGGTCTCCCACAGGGTCGGCCCGCCTCGATCTGTCGTGTTCCGACAATGCGTGCACGGACCGGATCCACGGCCGTCCCCGGCCGGACCGCCGCCGGAAGCCGCCGTGGGAAACCGGTGCGGAACGGGAACAACCGGCCCCGCCGGGCCCGTTGGACCCTGGGGCCCGTCCGGCGGGCCCCGGGCCGGCGCCCGGCCGTGCGCACGGTGCGCGGGCGCGGTGGACCCTCCGTGCCCGCGGGCTCGTTCCGCGGACGCCGGGTTGCCCACACCCCCGTGGCCGGGCATGGTTGCGCTCTGCGGCAGGACCGCCCCGGACGGGACCGACGGCCTGTCCCGGCCCGACCACCGGCGACAAGGAAAGCGAAGAGAGCGGATGAGCAAGGCACAACCGAGCACCGGCAGTCGCCTGCGGCTTCCGGCCGTCACCGCCCTGGCCCTGGCGGCCGGTGCCACCGCCTGGGCACTGCGCGAGGTGCCCGCCGCCTTCGGGCGCCGCCCCGACACGCGCGACGAGCGGATCCGCAACTCCCCGCAGTTCCACGGCGGTGTCTTCCGCAACGCCCCCTCCGCGCTGGCCGGTGCGACCGTGCCCGGCCCGCCGACCGACCGGACCACCCTGCGCCGGCTGGTCCTCGAGCGCGAGGGCAGGCAGCCCGTCCGCCCGGTGCCGGTGGTCGTCCCCGAGGGCGGCGCCCGCCGTCCCGCCGCCGAGGGCGTCGAGATCACCTGGTACGGGCACGCCTCCGCGCTGGTGGAGATCGAGGGGCAGCGGGTGCTGCTCGACCCGGTGTGGAGCGAACGCTGCTCCCCCGTCGCCCAGCTCGGTCCCAAGCGGCTGCACCCGGTCCCGGTCGAGCTGGAGGACCTGCCGCCGGTCGACGCGGTGCTGATCTCGCACGACCACTACGACCACCTGGACATGGCCACCGTGAAGCGGCTGGTGGCCGGGCAGTCCGCGCCGTTCGCGGTGCCGCTGGGCATCGGCGGCCACCTGCGGCGCTGGGGCGTGCCCGAGCACCGGATCATCGAGCTCGACTGGGAGGAGACCTGCACCCTCGGCGATCTCACCCTCACCCTGACCTCCGCCCACCACTTCTCCGGCCGGGGCACCACCCGCAACACCACCCTCTGGGGCTCCTGGGTGATCGCCGGGCCGAACCGCAAGGTCTACTACACCGGGGACTCGGGCTACTTCGAGGGCTACGCGGAGATCGGCGAGCGGCACGGGCCGTTCGACGCCGCCCTGGTCCAGGTCGGCGCGTACGACCAGGCCTGGGCCGACATCCACATGACCCCGGAGGACGCCGTCCGGGCCCACCTCGACCTGCGGGCCGGGCTGCTCGTCCCGGTGCACTGGTGCACCTTCACCCTGGGCCTGCACCCGTGGGCCGAGCCCATCGAGCGCCTGATCGCCGAGACCAAGGCCCAGGCCGTACCGCTGGCCGTCCCCCGCCCCGGTGAGCGCATCGACGTCGACAACCCCCCTGAGCTGGACTTCTGGTGGGAGGGCCTCGCCTAGGGAGTCCCGGCGGAGCCGGGGAACCGCGCGGCCGCCTCGCGGTTCCCCGCCCCTGGGTCCGCCGTGCCCTGAGAGCACCCCGGACCGGAAATTGCCTGGCTGACAACCCGTTGGACCGGACATGATGCGATGCGGGTAACTCCGTACCGAGTCACCCGTACCCAGACGATCGACCCAAGCCAGGGAGCCCGATGCCGCCCACAGCCAGCGCCGGCACGCCGCACAGCCGCGCCGTCGACCCCCAGTTCCTCGCGTACCCGTTGCGCACGCTCGCGGACGCCGCCCTCAGCCGGGCCCGCCAACTCGGCGTCAGCCACGCCGACTTCCGCCTTGAGCGGGTCCGCAGCGCGTCCGTAAGGCTGCGCGACGCGCGGCAGGCGGGCTCCTCCGACAGCGTCCAGCTCGGCTTCGCCGTCCGGGTGCTGCTCGACGGTGCCTGGGGCTTCGCCGCCGGGGTCGACCTCACCGCCGACGCCGCCGCCCGGGTCGCCGAGCAGGCCGTGGCGGTGGCCAGGCTCTCCGGTGGGATCAGCCGCGCCGCGGGTTCGAAGGACCTGGTCGAGCTGGCCGAGGAGCCGGTGCACGCGGACGCCACCTGGGTCTCCTCGTACGAGGTCAACCCCTTCGACGTGCCGGAGGCGGAGAAGACCGCGCTGCTGGCCGAGTGGAGCAGCCGGCTGCTCGCCGCGAAGGGCATCTCGCACGTGCAGGCCAACCTGCTGACGGTGCAGGAGAACAAGTTCTACGCCGACACCGCAGGCACCGTCACCACCCAGCAGCGGATCCGGCTCCACCCGTGGCTGGAGGCCACCTCGGTGGACGAGCAGTCCGGTGCCTTCGACTCGATGCGCACCATCGCGCCGCCGGTGGGCCGGGGTTGGGAGTACCTGACCGGCACCGGTGCCGGCTGGGACTGGGACGCCGAACTCGCCGAGCTCCCCGAGCTGTTGGCCGAGAAGATGAAGGCCCCGAGCGTCCAGGCCGGCCGCTACGACCTGGTGATCGACCCGTCCAACCTCTGGCTGACCATCCATGAGTCGATCGGCCACGCCACCGAGCTGGACCGCGCGCTCGGCTACGAGGCCGCGTACGCCGGGACGTCCTTCGCCACCTTCGACAAGCTGGGCTCGCTCAGGTACGGCTCCGAGCTGATGCACGTCACCGGCGACCGCACCGCCGAGCACGGCCTGTCCACCATCGGCTACGACGACGAGGGCGTGGCCACGCAGTCCTGGGACCTGGTCAAGGACGGCGTCCTGGTCGGCTACCAGCTCGACCGCGCGATGGCCAGGCAGCAGGGCCTGGGCCGCTCCAACGGCTGCGCCTTCGCCGACTCCCCCGCGCACGTCCCGGTGCAGCGGATGGCCAACGTCTCGCTCCAGCCGGTCGCCGGCGGCCCCGACACCGAGGGTCTGATCGCGGACGTGGAGAACGGGCTGTACATCGTCGGCGACCGGTCGTGGTCGATCGACATGCAGAGGTACAACTTCCAGTTCACCGGCCAGCGCGCCTTCGCCATCCGCGACGGCCGGCTCGCGGGCCAGGTCAAGGACTTCGCCTACCAGGCCACCACCACCGACTTCTGGGGCTCGATGAGCGCCGTCGGCGGCCCGCAGACCTATGTGCTCGGCGGTGCCTTCAACTGCGGCAAGGCCCAGCCGGGCCAGATCGCGGCGGTCAGCCACGGCTGCCCCTCCGCGCTGTTCCGCAACGTCAACGTGCTCAACACCCAGCAGGAGGCGGGTCACTGATGAACGCAACTCAGCCCCACGAGCTGGTCGAGCACGCACTGCGGCTCTCCCGTACCGACGGCTGCGTGGTGATCGCGGAGGAGGAGTCCACCGCCAACCTGCGCTGGGCGGGCAACGCGCTCACCACCAACGGCGTCAGCCGGGGCCGCCGGCTGACCGTCATCGCCACCGTGGACAGGGGTGAGCAGGGCACCTCCGCGGGCGTGGTCTCCCGCGAGGCCGTGACCGTGGACGAGCTGGAGGGCCTGGTCCGGGCCGCCGAGGAGGCCGCGCACGCCGCCGAGCCGGCCGAGGACGCCCGGCCGCTGGTCGCCGACCGGCCCTCCTCGCCCGACTTCACCGCGGCCCCCGAGGTCACCGCGATCGAGGTCTTCACCGACTTCGCCCCGGCCCTCGGCGAGGCCTTCGCCCGCGCCCGCGCGGCCGGCCAGCTGCTCTACGGCTTCGCCAACCACGAGCTGACCACCAGCTACCTGGGCACCTCCACCGGCCTGCGGCTGCGCCACGTCCAGCCGACCGGCCTGGTCGAGATCAACGCCAAGACCGCCGACCTCGCCACCTCCGCCTGGATCGGCGCCGCCACCCGGGACTTCCGCGACGTGGACGTCACCGGGCTGCACGAGGAGCTCACCCGCCGGCTCGCCTGGGGCCAGAAGAAGATCGACCTGCCCGCGGGCCGGTACGAGACGCTGCTGCCGCCCTCGGCCGTCGCCGACCTGATGGTCTACCTGCACTGGTCCTCCGGCGGCCGGGACGCCACCGAGGGCCGGACCGTGTTCAGCAAGCCCGGCGGCGCCACCCGGATCGGCGAGAAGCTCACCGATCTGCCGCTGACCCTGCGCGCCGACCCGGCCGAGCCGGGCCTGGAGGCGGCCCCCTTCGTCCTCGCCCACCACTCCGGCGACAGCGAGTCGGTCTTCGACAACGGCCTGCCGCTGACCGCCACCGACTGGATCCGCGACGGCGAACTGGTCAACCTGATCACCACCCGCCACTCGGCCGGCCTCACCGGACTGCCGCTCACCCCGCCGATCGACAACCTCGTCCTGGAGACGGCCGACCAGTCGGCCGCCCCCACCCTGGACGAGATGATCGCGCGCACCGAGCGCGGGCTGCTGCTCACCTGCCTCTGGTACATCCGCGAGGTCGACCCGGCCACCCTGCTGCTCACCGGCCTCACCCGGGACGGCGTCTACCTGGTCGAGAACGGCGAGGTGGTCGGCGCGGTGAACAACTTCCGGTTCAACGAGTCCCCGGTGGACCTGCTCAGCCGGATCACCGAGGTCGGCCGGACCGTGCCGTGCCTGCCCCGTGAGTGGAGCGACTACTTCAACCGCGCCGCCATGCCGCCGGTCCGGGTCGACGGGTTCAACATGAGCTCGGTCAGCCAGGCTTCGTAGCCCGCTTCGGCGGAAAGGTCCTCGGAGTGGACGAGAAACAGCTGGTCAAGACCTCGAAACTGCTCTCCCGGGTGCTGCGGCACGACCCGGGCGCGATCGGGGTCGCCCTGGACGGGAACGGCTGGGTACGGGTGGACACCCTGCTCGCCGCCCTCGCCCGGCACGGCAGGCGGCTCAGCCGTGCCGAGCTGGACCGGGTGGTCACGACCAACGACAAGAGGCGCTTCGCCTACTCCGAGGACGGCGCGTCCATCCGCGCCAGCCAGGGCCACTCGGTGGCGGTGGACCTCCGGCTCCCCGCCGCCGAACCGCCCCCGGTGCTCTACCACGGCACCACCGGGCGCTCCCTGGACGCCATCTTCCGGGAGGGCCTGCGCCCGATGAACCGGCAGGACGTCCACCTCTCCGCGGACACCGCGACGGCCGTCAGGGTGGGATCCCGGCACGGCCGTCCGGTCGTCCTGGCGGTCGACGCCGCCGCGATGGCGGCCGACGGCCACCTCTTCCGGGTCAGCGCCAACGGCGTCTGGCTCACCGACGCCGTCCCGCCCCGCTACCTGCGATCCCTCGCCTGAGCGCACGCTCCGGCGTGCCCACCTTTTACCTCCCCCGCCCTGCTGGGGTGAGGCGGCGCGGCGTACCGTGAGGTGGCCGTACCCGGCGAGGGGCGCGGAGGCAGACGAGAGCGGTGGATCATGAGCAAGGGCAAACAGGTGTTCCGGATCACCGGAGCGCGCACCAGCCTCTCCGACGACGTCCGGAGCCGCCAGCGCCGGTACGTGATCTCGATGTCCCTGCGCACGGTGTGCGTGCTGCTCGCCGTGGTGATGTGGGACGTACAGCGACTGGTGGCCTACGGTGCGCTCGCGGGCGCGGTGCTGCTGCCGTACTTCGCCGTCCTGATCGCCAACGCCGGGCGGGAGAGAGCCCCCGGCCTGCCGAGCACCTTCGCGGTCCCGCCGGACACCCCGCTGATGCTGGGCCCCGGGGGAACCGGCGGGGGCGGCGCCTCCAAGGAGAGCTGACGAAGTCTCAAGAACCCCTGTCCGCTTCACCCTTGTACGTCGGCATATGAACCCCTAAAAGCTCAGATGCAGCTCAGATTAATCATGAAAGAGCTAGCCATGCGGGGGTCGAGCCGTGACATACTGCGTACGCGCTCCGCATCCCCCGTCGGAGCGACAGACCGACGCCGGGCGGCTCCCCCCGTGGCTGCCCGGCGTCGTCATGCCCTCCTGCCGAGCCCGTCGACGGCGAGTGCGAGACTGGCGGTGCACAGCGCCACCGCGACCGACAGGACGGCTCCCATGGACACCCCCTCGCATCCGCTCTTCGGTGCGCCTGACGGCCCCGAGGGCCCGCCGGTCTGCTCCGGGAAGGGCTGCCGCAAGCCCGCCGAGTGGGTGCTGGTGTGGAACAACCCCAAGCTGCACACTCCGGACCGCCGCAAGACCTGGCTCGCCTGCGACGAGCACCGCGAGCACCTCTCCCAGTTCCTGGGCGTACGGGGTTTCCTGAAGGAAGTCGTCCCCTTCGCCGACTTCCAGGGCTGACGGCTCCGCGCAGGGGCGCACCCGGCCCCGGGTCCGGTCACCCGCCGATGGCGGACATCGGGCGGGCCGGCTGGAGGAAGTCGGGGTTGTCGATGCCCGCGCCGGCCTTCTTGCCCCACATCGCCTGCCGCCACAGCTCACCGAGTTCGGCATCGCTCGCGCCGGAGCGCAGCGCGGTCCGCAGATCCGTCTCCCCGGTCGCGAAGAGGCAGTTGCGGACCTGGCCGTCGGCGGTGAGCCGGGTGCGGTCGCAGGCGCGGCAGAACGGCCGGGTGACCGAGGCGATCACCCCGACCCGGGCCGGGCCGCCGTCCACCAGCCAGCGCTCGGCGGGCGCCGCGCCCCGGGCGGCGGACGGCTCGGGGGTGAGCGAGAAGCGGGCGGCCAGGCGCTCCAGGATCTCCTCGGCGGTGACCATCTTCGAGCGGTCCCAGCCGTGCTGGGCGTCCAGCGGCATCTGCTCGATGAAGCGCAGCTCGTACCCGCGCTCCAGGCACCAGGTGAGCAGGTCGGCGGCCTCGTGGTCGTTGACTCCGCGCATCAGCACGGTGTTGACCTTGACCGGGGTGATCCCGGCGGCCTCGGTGGCGGCGAGCCCTTCCAGGACGTCCTGGTGGCGGTGGCGCCGGCTCAGGGTGTGGAAGGTCTCGGCGTCCAGGGTGTCGAGCGAGACGTTGACCCGGTCCAGGCCCGCCGCCTTGAGCGCGGTCGCGGTGTGGGCCAGCCCGATCCCGTTGGTGGTGAGCGAGAGCTCCGGGCGCGGCGAGAGTTCCGCGCAGGCGGCGACGATGGAGACCAGACCCGGACGCAGCAGCGGCTCGCCGCCGGTGAAGCGGACCTCGCGGACGCCCAGGTCGCGGACGGCGAGGGTGACCAGCCGGACGATCTCCTCGTCGGTCAGCAGCTCGGGCTTGGCCAGCCACTGCAGGCCCTGCTCGGGCATGCAGTAGGTGCAGCGCAGGTTGCACCGGTCCGTGAGGGAGACCCGCAGATCGACCGCCTGCCGGCCGAAGGTGTCGAGGAGCATCGCGGCCCCCTTCCCGAGAAAAGCCGACCCGGCCGCCGTATACGGCGGGCCAGGCCAGCTTATCCGGATGATCGGACACCCTTTCGGGGTATCCGCCGCATGGAGGACGCCGTCGGGTGGAGAGTTCGGTGCGCGGCCGGCCCGGTGAGCGGACGGACCTCCACTCCAGCGTACGTCCGGAGGCGGCCCGGGCCCGTCGCGCAAGGCAGCCGCCTTGAACGTGTGCCGCGACCCGCCGGATCCGCCAGGGACGGCACAGGGACCACCGGACGCACGGGCGGCGCTGGGGCCGGAGACCGGCGACCGTCCGCCAGGAAGGGCCTGCGCCCATTCCTGACGGACGGTCAGACTCCTTCGGTCAGAAGCCGATCCGCACCTTGAGCGCGGTCCGCTCATCCATCGCCCGGTACCCGTCCGGCACTCCGGCCAGGTCGACCGTGCGGTCGAAGACCAGGCCGGGGTCGATGGCCCCGGAGAGCACGTCGGGGAGCAGCTCGGGGATGTACGCGCGGGCCGGCGCGACACCGCCGTTCAGCGAGATGTTGCGGCCGAACATCTGGGCGATGTCCACACCGGCGCTGCCGCCGTGCGGGACGCCGACATAGCCGACCGCGCCGCCGTCGCGGGCGATGGAGATCGCGGTGCGCATCGAGTCCTCGGTCCCGACGGCCTCCAGTACGGCGTGCGCGCCCTGACCGCCGGTCAGCTCCTTGACCGCCTCGATCGCGGCCTCGCCCCGCTCGGCGACCACGTCGGTGGCACCGAACTTGCGGGCGATGTCGGTCCGCGCCTGGTGGCGGCCGAGCGCGATGATCCGGCCCGCGCCGAGCCGGTGGGCGGCCAGCACCCCGCACAGGCCGACGGCGCCGTCACCGACCACGGCCACCGTGGCGCCCGGGCGGACCCTGGCGGAGACGGCCGCGTGGTGGCCGGTGCTCATCACGTCGGAGAGCGCCAGCAGCCCGGGCAGCAGCTTCTCGTCGCTCGCCGCCGCCTTCGGCAGCTGGACCAGGGTGCCGTCGGCGTAAGGGACGCGCACGGCCTCGCCCTGGCCGCCGTCATAGCCGACCTGGCCCCAGAAGCCGCCCTCGGGGCAGGAGGTGTGCAGGCCCTCGCGGCAGAAGTCGCAGGTCCCGTCGGACCAGACGAACGGGGCGACCACGAAGTCACCGGCCTTGAAGTCGGAGACCTCGGAGCCGACCTCCTCGACGATGCCGAGGAACTCGTGCCCGATCCGCTGCCCGGCCTCGCGGGCGGCCACACCGCGGTACGCCCAGAGGTCACTGCCGCAGATACAGGCGTTGACCACGCGGACCACCGCGTCGGTGGGCCGCTGGATCTTCGGGTCGGGTACCTCCTCGATCCGGATGTCATTCGGGCCGT
Organism: Kitasatospora sp. HPM-01-4; assembly: GCF_051374625.1. Lineage (NCBI taxonomy): Bacteria > Bacillati > Actinomycetota > Actinomycetes > Kitasatosporales > Streptomycetaceae > Kitasatospora > Kitasatospora sp. HPM-01-4. The sequence goes on from NZ_JBPQGP010000005.1 coordinate 2,533,435, forward strand.
GGATCACGGTGGCACGCATGAGGAGTCTTCCTTCGCGATTGAACGTGGTGCCGTCACCGGGTACGGACGGCCTGGGGCAATTCGCCTGGATGTACGACTCCCCCGCCGCCCACTCTATTCCGGAGTGTCACGTACGCCACTCCCGCCGGCCCCGGCCGGAAGGGATCGCCCGTTCCTGTGGGCGGGCGCCCTTAGAGTGGTTGACCATGCATGCGATCCAGTCACCCAGCGACGGCCCCGCCCTGGCCGACTCCTCCCGGACCGCGCCGCTCCCGGCGCAGCGCACTGGTGAGAGCGGCCGTGGCTTCGCCGTGGTCGACGTCGAGACCACCGGGCTCGGCCGCTCGGACCGGATCATCTCCGCCGGTGTGTACCAGCTGGACGCCTTCGGCGAGGTGACCGACAGCTGGTACACCCTGGTCAACCCGGAGCGCGACCCCGGACCGATCTGGATCCACGGCCTGACCAGTGAGATGCTCTCCGGCGCGCCGACCTTCCGGGAGGTCGCGGACGAGCTGGGCGAGCGGCTGGACGGCCGGGTGATGGTGGCGCACAACGCGCTCTTCGACTGGAACATGATCTCGCGCGAGTACTCACGCGCCGGACTGCGCGCCCCCGTCGAGCAACGGCTCTGCACCATGGTGCTCTCCCGCGACCTCGGACTGCCGCTGCCCAACGGCAAGCTGGCCACCCTGGCCCAGTATTTCGGGGTGCAGCAGCGCCAGGCCCACAACGCGCTGGACGACGCCCGGGTGCTCGCCGAGGCGTTCCGGCCCAGCCTGCACCTCGCCCGGCAGGTCGGCATCCCGCTGCCGCTGACCACCTGCGTCGCCGTCACCGATCTCGGCGAGGACAGCCCGGCCCCCGCCCGGGGCTCCTGGTCCTCCTCCTACCGCGCGAGCCGGAAGCGGCCGCCCTGCCCGTACCCGAACCCCGGGCGCTGGCGGGACGGCAGCCCGCTGGTGCAGGGCATGCGGGTCGCCATCACCGGCGACACCGCCACCGACCGCGAACTGCTGGAGGACCGCGCCATCGAGGCCGGCCTGCACATCGCCAGCTCTGTGAGTCGCCTCACCAGCCTGCTGGTCACCAACGAGCCGGACAGCTGGAGCGGAAAGGCCCGGAAGGCCCGTGACTACGGGACTCCGGTGGTCGGCGAGGACGCCTTCCTCCAGCTGCTGCGAGAGGTGGCCCCGCACCCCGGTGTCTGACCGGGGGGATAAGTGGGCGTAGCGTGCCGTTGTGTACCGATTCCTGCTCTCCCGGCGTTGGGCGATCATTTTCGTGATCGCCCTGCTGCTGATCCCCACCATGATCCGGCTGGGTTTCTGGCAGTTGCACCGCCACGAGGCCCGGGTGGCCCGTAATGAGCTCATCGCGACCAACCTCAAGGACGCACCGGTCGCCTTCGAGTCGATCTCGACCGCTCCCGGCTTCAACGTGCCGACGGGCGAAACCTGGCGGGCGGTGACGGCCAGCGGCCGCTACGACGCCGAGCACGAGTTCGTCATCCGCAACCGGCTGGAGCCGGGCGGGACCAGCGTCGGCTTCTTCGTGATCACCCCGTTGGAGCTGGCCGACGGCAAGGGCGAGGTCCTGGTGAACCGCGGCTGGGTGGACTCCCCGGGCGACGCCACCAGTTACCCGGCCGTGCCCAAGCCGCCGAGCGGCGAGATCACGGTGACCGGCCGGCTGCGGGCCGACGAGACCACCGCGAGCAGCGGCATCAAGGACCGCGGCGGGCTGCCGCCGCGCCAGTTCAAGCTGATCAACAGCACCCAGCAGGCCAAGGACAACGGCACCACGGTCCTCGGCGGCTACCTGGAACTGGTCTCCACCGCACCCGCCGCCACCGGTGACACCCCCGAACTGCTGCCCGAGCCCGAGCACTCGGACATCGGCCCGCACATGGCCTACGCGATCCAGTGGTGGCTCTTCACCACCCTGGTCCCGGTCGGCGTGGTCGTCCTCGCCCGCCGCGAGGCCAAGGAGCGCGCCGCCGAGGCCGCCAGGCCGGCACCGTCCGAGGCTCCGGCCCCGGTCACGGCCTGAGCCTCAGGGCGGCGGCCTCGACCGCGCGGCACACCCGTGGGCGCGGGGAACGACGGTTCCCCGCGCCCACGGGTGTGTTCACAGGCCCGCCAGGAAGGCGATCAGCGCCTCGTTGACCTCCTTGGGCCGCTCCTGCTGGGTCCAGTGCCCGGTGTCCGGCAGCCAGACGGTGTCCCGCAGGCCGGGCGCGATCTCCCCGAGCCTGCCGAGGCCTTCCCGGGCCGTCCGGTTGGCCACCACGACATCCCGCTCCCCCACGATGAGCAGCGCGGGCGGCGTGATCCGCGCCCCCTGCCAGGCCGCGGTGAGCTCCCAGTTGCGGTCCAGGTTGCGGTACCAGTTCAGCGGCCGGGCGAAGCCGTGCTCCTCGAACTCGGCCGCGTAGAAGTCCAGATCCTCCTCCGTGAGCCAGTCCGGCAGCACCTCGGGGTCCCGGAAGATGTCCAGGAACCCGCCGCCCTCCGGCACCAACGGCGCACCCACCGCCCCGAATTCACCCCTCCCGCCGAGCAGCTTGCGGAAGCCGGCCCGAACGTCGCGCCGGAACTCGGCCTCGGGAACGCCGAGTCGCTGGAAGTACAGCATGTAGTACGCGTCCCCGAAGAGGTGCCGCAGCACGGACGTCGGCGCGGTGGTACCGCGCGGACCGGGCGGCACGGAGAGCCCGACCACACCCCGCACCAGGTCGGGGCGGAACATCGCCGAGGTCCAGGCGACCGGCGCGCCCCAGTCGTGGCCGACCACCACCGCGTTCTGGGCACCGAGCGCCGGGATCAGCCCGAGCGCGTCCCCGACCAGCTGCGGGATGGTGTACGCCTCGACCTCCTCGGGCCCACCGGTGCGCCCGTAACCGCGCTGGTCCGGCGCGACGGCGTGGTACCCCGCCTCGGCGAGGGCGGTGAGCTGGTGCCGCCAGGAGTACCAGCTCTCCGGGAATCCGTGCAGCAGCAGAACCAGCGGGCCGGTGCCCGCCTCGGCGACATGCATGCGCAGACCGCCGGCGGACTCGACGAAGCGGTGCGAAATCTCGGCCATCGGGCATCCCTCCGGTTCAGATCGACTGACCAACTGTCAGCTGCGGTGCACGTCCCGTCAAGCACACTCCCCGCCAGGCGTCCGGACCGGGCAGGATGTGCCCATGGATCTCGGACTTCAGCAGAAGGTGTACGTACTGACCGGCGCCACCCGTGGGCTGGGCCTGGCCACCGCGCGCGAACTGGTCGCCGACGGCGCCCGGGTCGTCGTCGGCGGCCGGACCAAGGAGACGCTGGACGCCGCGGTCGCCCAGCTCGGCGGCCCCGGGCACGCGCACGGCGTGGTGGCCGACAACGCCGACCCCGACGCCCCCGGACGGTTGATCGCGGCGGCCAAGGAGCACTTCGGACGGTTCGACGGCGTACTGATCAGTGTCGGCGGCCCGGCCGCCGGGCCCGTGCTGACCGCCGAGGACGAGTCCTGGCGCAGCGCCTTCGAGTCGGTCTTCCTCGGCGCGCTGCGGATCGCCAGGACCGCGGCCGGTGAACTGGACGCCGGCGGGGTGATCGCTTTCATCCTCTCCAGCTCGGTCCGCCAGCCGATTCCCGGTCTCGGCATCTCCAACGGCCTGCGGCCCGGTCTGGCGATGGCCGCCAAGTCGCTCGCCGACGAGCTCGGTCCGCGCGGCATCAGGGTGCTCAGCCTGCTGCCCGCCCGGATCGACACCGACCGGGTGCGCGAACTCGACACCATCGGCGGCGACCCCGAAGGCACCCGCAAGCGGTTCGAGGCCTCGATCCCGCTCGGCCGCTACGGCACCCCCGAGGAGTTCGGCAAGGTCGCCGCCTTCCTGCTCTCCCCCGCCGCTTCGTACATCACCGGCTCGGTGATCCCCATCGACGGCGGAGCCCTGCGCTCCCTCTGAACGCCGGGGCCCCACGGGGCCTGTGGGGACGCGGGGGCTTCACACGATCCGGCCGTGCGCGGGGAACCGCGCACGGCCGTGGCGGGCCTTGTCAGTCCTAGTCGCCGATGCCCGCCAGGTCGCGCAGCCGACGGGCCTGCGCCGCCCGTTCGGCCGAACGCTGCTCCTCGTACGAGCGCCCGGCGGCGCCCTGCAGCAGGGCCTTGGTCTCGATCACCGCGCTGCGCGGGGCGGCCAGCAGCGCGGCGGCCAGGTCCCGCACGGCGTCGTCCAGCTCGGTGGCGGGGACCGCGAGGTTGGCCAGGCCGGTGGCCACGGCCTCCTCCGCGCCGACCCATCGGCCGGTCGCGCAGATCTCCAACGCCCTTGCGTAGCCGACCAGTTCGGTCAGCGGCTTGGTGCCGGCCAGGTCGGGGACCAGCCCGAGCGAGGTCTCCTTCATCGCGAACTGGACGTCCTCGGCGACCACCCGCAGGTCGCAGCCGAGCGCGAGCTGGAAGCCGGCCCCGACCGCGTGGCCCTGGACGGCGGCGATGCTGATCAGGTCGGGACGGCGCCACCAGGTGAACGCCTCCTGGTACCCGGCGATGGTCTCGTCCAGGTCCTTGTCCTCTGCGGCGGCCAGCTGGAGGAAGTTGCGCTCGCCGGGAATGCCCTCGGGGGTGAACATCGCCCGGTCCAGACCGGCCGAGAAGGACACCCCCTCCGCCCTGAGCAGCACCACCCGAATGCTGCCCGGCAGCACCCGGCCGATCGCGGCGAGCGCCCGCCACATCGCGGGCGACTGGGCGTTCCGCCGCTTCGGATTGCAGAGAGTCACCACGGCGGTCTCGCCGTCGATTTCAAGCCGGACTCCGGCTTCTTCCCACTGCGGATCGGGCTCGATGACGGAAGCGGTCACGGTGATACCTCCAGCAGACGTACAACTGCATGAACATGCGGACGAACGACAGAGCTACTGGAGAGTAACAAATCAAAGCCCCCACCGGACAGGGCCTTGTTCACACAACCGTGAAATAGCGCCGGAAATGACGATCGGCGGTCCGGGTGGCCCGGCCGCCGAATCGTCTGAAGCTGTCGGATCTGATGCTGCGCACTCGCACGCCCTGCTGCCTCGGCGTGCCGTCGGGGATGAGCGTGCGGCACCGGCTCACTCGGTGATGGAGCGTCAGGAACCCGCTGCCGCAGTAGCCTTGTTCTTACCGCGCGTCGCACCGCCGCGGCCCCGGAGGATCACCCCGGATTCGCTCAACATGCGGTGCACGAAGCCGTAGGAGCGACCGGTCTCCTCCGCCAGGGCACGAATGCTCGCCCCGGAGTCGTATTTCTTCTTAAGATCGGCCGCGAGCTTCTCACGCGCGGCACCGGTCACCCGGCTGCCCTTTTTCAGAGTCTCGGCCACCCGTGCCTCCTCGTAGCTGTGCTCGGTCAGATTCCCATGATCACCCATAGCCAGGCTCCTGGCCACCCATTCGACAAGGTCGATACCGGGAAAGCGCAGTCTGCCGGTGGTGCTCACAGCGCACAAGGGCGCTCACCGTGGGTGCACGCGCCCCCATCAGATCCAGCCAACCGCGACGAAAGAGCTGATCAGCACCATCGGCCCGCCGCTGAGAACAGCGGCGGGCCGATGGTGGCAAAGCCAAACGGAATCTCCGGCTCTCGCATTCCGCGAGTCGCAGAAGGATGAGGGTTTCTACGCCGGATCGCTGATTAGGCGTCTACTCCGGGGTCAGGCCAGCGAGACCAGATCCGCATAGGCGGGGCTCCACAGGTCCTCGACACCGTCCGGAAGCAGGATGATCCGCTCCGGCTGGAGCGCGTCGACCGCGCCCTCGTCGTGGGTGACCAGGACGACCGCGCCGGTGAAGGAGTGCAGCGCGCCCAGGATCTCCTCGCGGCTGGCCGGATCGAGGTTGTTGGTGGGCTCGTCCAGCAGCAGGACGTTGGCGCTGGAGACCACCAGCGAGGCCAGCGCGAGCCGGGTCTTCTCACCGCCGGAGAGCACCCCGGCCGGCTTGTCCACGTCGTCACCGGAGAACAGGAAGGAGCCGAGGATCTTGCGGATCTGCACCAGGTCGGTGTCCGGCGCGGCGGAGCGCATGTTCTCCAGGACCGTGCGGTCCGGGTCCAGGGTCTCGTGCTCCTGGGCGTAGTAGCCGATCTTCAGACCGTGACCCGGGATCACCTCTCCGGTGTCCGGCTTCTCCACACCCGCCAGCATCCGCAGCAGGGTGGTCTTGCCGGCACCGTTGAGACCCAGCACGACCACCCGCGAACCGCGGTCGATCGCCAGGTCGACGCCGGTGAAGATCTCCAGCGAACCGTAGGACTTGGAGAGGTCGCTGGCCGTCAGCGGGGTCTTGCCGCAGGGGGCCGGGTCCGGGAAGCGCAGCTTGGCGACCTTGTCGCTCTGGCGCACCTCGTCCAGACCGGCGAGCAGCTTCTCCGCGCGGCGGGCCATGTTCTGCGCGGCCACGGTCTTGGTCGCCTTGGCGCGCATCTTGTCGGCCTGCGCGTTGAGGGTGGCGGCCTTCTTCTCGGCGTTGGCGCGCTCGCGCTTGCGGCGCTTCTCGTCGTCCTCGCGCTGCTGCTGGTACTGCTTCCAGCCCATGTTGTAGACGTCGATGCAGGAGCGGTTGGCGTCCAGGTAGAACACCTTGTTGACGACCGTCTCGACCAGGTCGACATCGTGCGAGATCACGATGAAGCCGCCCTTGTAGGTCTTCAGGAAGTCGCGCAGCCAGGCGATCGAGTCGGCGTCGAGGTGGTTGGTCGGCTCGTCCAGCAGCAGGATGTCGGAGTCCGAGAAGAGGATCCGGGCCAGCTCGACGCGGCGGCGCTGACCACCGGAGAGGGTGTGCAGCGGCTGGCCGAGGATGCGGTCCGGCAGGCCCAGGGCGGCCGCGATGGTGGCGGCCTCGGCCTCCGCGGCGTAACCGCCCTTGGTGAGGAACTCGGTCTCCAGCCGCGCGTACTTCTTCATCGCGTTGTCGCGGGTGGCGCCCTTGCCGTTGGCCATCCGCTCCTCGTTCTCGCGCATCTTCTTCAGCACGGTGTCGAGGCCGCGGGCGGAGAGGATGCGGTCGCGGGCGAGGACGTCGAGATCGCCGGTGCGCGGGTCCTGCGGCAGGTAGCCGACCTCGCCGGAACGGGTCACCGTCCCGGCGGCCGGCAGGCCCTCGCCGGCCAGCACCTTGGTGAGCGTGGTCTTGCCCGCGCCGTTGCGGCCGACCAGGCCGATCCGGTCGCCGGGGGCGACCCGGAAGTTGGCGGACTCGATCAGGATCCGGGCACCGGCGCGCAGTTCGAGGGCGTTGGCGGAAATCATGGCTGGGGGAACTCCTGGGACGTGGGCGGGCACCTGGACCTGGACGTGACACAGGCCGGAGCGCTTGGGACGGGGCGACGCGCGGAGATCGGCGCACCGCCCTGAGGGGCGCGCCGGCTGCCCGCTAATGCCCGGGGGAAACAGCCATGCGGGCCAGTCTACCGGGCGCGCCGGGAACCCCTGCCGGAATAATGTGCCGCCCCCGTTCCGGGGCACCGGCCCGGCGGCGCCTCCAAGGCGCGCGGGAACGCCCCGGAGAACCGTGGGGTTCCGGGGCCGCTTGGCGCGCACCTTCCGCGCCCCCGGCGGCGCACGGCCGCCCGGGTGCACGCTCCGGCCGCGCCGGGGCACGACCGCTCAGGGCTTGGAGCAGGTGCCCTCGGGCTTGACCGCGGCGAAGGGGACCTCCGGGGTGCCGCAGACCGGCTCCAGGGCGCCCTGGACGGTGTCGAAGATCCGGGTGCCGACGATCGGCCCGTCGTCGACGGCCGCGCGGCGCCCGTCCAGCCGGTGCAGCAGGACGTTCGGACCGGCGCTCAGCTGCCAGTTCGGGGCGTCCAGACGGAATCCGGTGACCAGGCCGGGCAGCGGGTGGCTCGTACCGTCCGCGGCGGCGCAGCCGCGGGGCACCAGGACCGTGTCGTCGGTGTGCACGGTGCGCAGCGGATCGAACGCGCACCCGGCGGCCGGTCGCGCGTTGAACCGCAGATCGCCGTCGCGGTCCCGGAAGCCCATGGTCAGCGTGGGTGTCACCACCGCGACCCAGGGCTCGGGCTCGGTGACGGTCTGCAGCGCGGCGGCGGCGCGCTCCAGCTCGGTGTCGCGGCGCTCGGTGTCGGTCCTGGTGTCGGCGCCGGGTTCGCCGGCGGCGCGCAGCCAGTCGGCGAGACCGGGCACGGCCCGGTGCCAGCGCACCTCGTGGTCGCTCGGCCGCACCGAGGTGACCATGCCGTCGTCCCAGACCACCACGGCGTTCTCCCCGGCCATCGCCAGGTGGAGCGCGGTGGCGCCCTCCCGGCGGTAGGACCACAGGTGCTCGCCGGTGGCCTGGTTGTACGCCTCGAGACCGGGGCCGACCTTGAGTTCCAGACTGCCGGTGGCCAGTGTCTGGGCGCCCACCGGGCTGGCGTCGGCGACACCGGGCTCGGCCATCCGGTCCCCGAAGGGCACCGGCTTGTTGGCGTGCGCGGCCGCCCCGACCCCGAGCACCACAAGGACCGCCAGGGCAGGGAGGACCGATCGAGAGCTGAGGACACGAACCGGCTTCCAGGACACGGCCGGAGCGTACCCTCCGTACGCCTGTCCGTCAGCTGAACGCGGCCTTCCACTCCTGCGGGTGGCAATGACCGGCCCCGGGCGGACGCACCGCGACGACCTGCGATTCTCGGCGGGCAGCGGGGCAGGTCGGCCGTTATCGTGCGACTGCCACGGCTGGGCGGACTGTTACAGAGTTCACATCCTCCCCGGCCCGAAGACCCGGGCGTCCTGGGAGAACAGAGGGGACACGGCGCGGTGCGACACCTTCGCCCGGTCCGGATGACCCGCCGCCTCCGAGCGACGGGCGGATCCTCCCGGGGAGCGTCCGCCCGACCTCGGATCCGCCCGTACCCGTCCCCGTTCCGCGGCCGGTTCGGCCCAGACCGCCGGGCCCTCGAACCTCCCGCTCCGGCACCGCTCCTCGAGGAGAAGACATGCGATTCGGCCGCCTCGCCCTGGCCGCCGCCGCACTGCTGCTGGCGGCCACCGCGAGCGTCCCCTCCGGTGCGCCGCCGAGCCGGGCCGAGCGGCAGGCCGCACTCTCCCCGGGCGCTGCCCAGCCGCGCGGCGCCGCTCCCCGGCCGGACGTGCGGCGGGCGGAGCACGAGGTGCCGTTCGGCGCCTTCGTGGGTTCCTGGGACGACGACATCCCGCGGATCGCCGCGATGGCGCAGTGGCTGAACGGCGCCGACATGCGGGTCGGCCACACCTATCTGGCCGGGAACAGCTGGCAGGACATCGAGGGTGAACCGGTGGTGCTCACCCTGTGGACGCAGTGGCGCCGGGCCGACCCCGCGCGCCGGCTCGTCCTCGGCGTGCCGATGCTGGCCCCCAGCGAGGGCGGCGTCCCCGACGACGAGGTGGTCCGGCTGCTGGCGCGGGCCGACGGGGGCGAGTTCGACGCGCACTTCCTGCGGCTGGCGCGGCTGCTGGTGGCGCTCGGCGGCGGCGACACCGTCCTGACCCTCGGCTGGGAGATGAACGGCATCACCTACACCCACCGCTGCGGGCCGGACCCGGCCGCCTGGAAGGCGTACTGGCGGCGGATCGTCACGGTGATGCGCTCGGTGCCGGGGCAGCGCTTCAGGTTCGACTTCGCGCCCTCCCGGGGCCTGGACGCCGTGCCGTGGACCCGCTGCTACCCCGGCGACGACGTGGTCGACATCATCGGCATGGACAGCTACGACCAGCCCGCCGGCGCCACCTTCGACGACTACGTCTCGGAGCCGTACGGGCTGCAGGACCAGGTCGAGTTCGCCGCCGAGCACGGGAAGCAGGTCTCGTACCCGGAGTGGGGGCTGTTCCGCAACGGGGACAACCCCGAGTTCGTCCGGCGGATGGTCGAGTGGACGCGCACCCACGACACCGCCTACCAGACCGTCACCGACTACTGCCCGCACGGCTTCTGGGGGTGCGACCGCAACCCGCTCTCCAGCGCGGTCTTCAGGCAGCTGATGTCGGGCTCCGGGGGCGGGGCGCGGTGACCGGCGATGCCCGCGCGCCGGCCGGTACGGGCCCGCCGGCGACCGGTCGGGCCCCGGCCGGTCGGGATGCCCGACCCCGGGCCGTCAGCTCCGCCGCCGGGCCAGCAGGGCCTCCTTCAGCCGGGGCAGCCGGGTGCGCAGCAGCTGTGCCAGCGCCCGGCGCACGGTCACCCGGAGGGCGCGGGCGGCGGCGAACGGCGCGAGGCGGCCGGGCCCCAGCACCAGCCGCTGGTTGGACAGCTGGTCGGGGCGCCAGCGCTGCTTGTACGGCTCCTGGCCGCGCAGCAGGCTCAGCACCGGGATCCCGGCCGCGCGCACCTCGTCCAGGGCGACGCCGAACAGCAGCCCGGCGATGTCCAGGCGCTGGCGCAGCGCCGGGTGGGCGCCGTACATGTACAGGCCGCCGAAGGACGGGCAGAGCAGCAGCAGGTTGACCGCCACCACCTCGCCGTCGAGGCGGTAGCGGTGCAGCGCGGCCCGGCCGGTGGCGACCAGTCCGGTGGTGGACTCGGCCAGGTGGGCGGCGAAGCGCTCGGTCCGGTGCTCCGGGGTGGCACCGCGCTCCTGCCACTGCAGGAGGTGCAGCCGCAGCAGCTCCGCGATCGCCTGCGGCACCTCCTCGGGGGGCACCGAGCCCGTCTCGACACCCGCCTCGGCGATCTTGCGCTGCTTGACCCGGCTGCGCTGGGCGGTCCTGCCGGGCAGCCGTTTGAGCAGTTCCTCCATCGGTACGGCCGGGAGGTACTGGCAGAGCGAGTCCGGGAGGCGGTGGCGGCGGCCGTGCCAGTGCCCGAAGACCCGCTGGGCGGCCGCCTCCGGGTGGACCTCGCACAGCTCCAGGCTGTGCCAGGGGCGGCGGAGCGGGAGGGCGCGGGCGAGTTCGGCGGCGGCGAGGTCGGCGTAGGCGTCGTCCAGCAGCACGTCGGTGAAGTCGACCAGGCCGGCGCCGAGGTTGGTCAGGCCGCCGAAGGGGCCGCGGCGCTGCAGTGCCGCGGCCCCGACAAGCCGTTCGTCCCGGCGTACCAGCACCACGACCAGGCCACCGGGCCGGCCGTAGTGGCGCCACCAGGAGCACAGCCAGGCGGCGGCCTGGAACGAGGTGGCGGTGGCACAGCGCAGGGCCAGGTCGTCCCACTCCCCGGCCACCCGGTCGAGTGCGTCGTCGGAGCGCAGGACCTCGGACCGCCAGACGGGCCCGCCGGTCCGGACCGGAAGGCCGGTCCCGCTCAGCTGCTCGGTGCTCATCTGCCGTCCCCCGCCTGTGGTGGACCGCCGTCCGGGTACGTGGTCATGCTCGGGCGCCTGCCTCTCGGGTGTACTCGGACGGACGGGCCGGCATGACGGGCCCGGGATCGAAGGCGGGGGCGGGTACGGGGACGTCGGCGGGCCCGGGGGCGGCCGGGCGGCGGGTCATCATGACCAGGGCGCCGATCAGGACGCCGGCGGCGGCGCCGACCGCGGTGTCCAGCTGGACGGAGGGCGAGGACGGTCCCTCGGGCTCGGCCGCCGGGGCCAGCGGGACCAGCCGGACTCCGGTCTCCCTGCTGCTCGTGTCGGCGAACGCCACAAGGGACTTGGCGACCGCGTCGGCGGCCCGGACGGCGTCCCCGGGGCGCACGCCGGTCCCGGTGATCTCGATCACCGGTGCGTCCGGCGAGGTGGTGCCCCGGACCTGTCCGGCCAGGGCGGCCGTGCTCCTGCCGAGTCCGGCGGCGGCACCGGCCAGCACCTGCGGCTGTCCGGCCAGCCGCCCGTACGCCTGGGCGAAGCTGACGGCGGTGGTGCCCTCCCCCGGGTTCTGCGGGACCACCACGACATAGGAGTTGGCGGCGTAGCTGGGCTGCGCGAGCAGGCCGTAGCCGGCCCCGGCCGCGGCGCCCAGCGGTACGGCGAGCACGACCGGCCACCAGCGGCGGGTCAGCGCACGTGCGCTGCGGCCCGGTTCGGACATCGGTGACTCCGTGAGGTGTGAAGCGGCCCGTGGGGGGCCGGAGGTGGTGGTCAGGGCCGGACGGGCGCGGGGGCCGGCCGGGTGTCATGAGGGAACCGCGGTTCGGGGCCGGTCGCGCCCGTCCCGGGGCGCGGGAGGGGGCTCTCCGGCGGCGAGGGTGTCGTAGAGCCGGCCCAGCTCCTCGGCGATCCGGGCGATGTCGTAGTGCGCGACGGCCGGGGGCTGCGGGAGGGCAGTGCTGCGGCGGCTCCACAGTTCGCACAGCGCGGCGGTGTAGCAGGCGGGGTCGGAGGGGACGAGGGCGGCCTCCGGGGCGGCCTCGGGGCCGAGTTCGTCGAGAGCGGGGCAGGCGCTGTAGCGGACGGGGAGCCCGGCGGCGAGTCCTTCGAGGACGGTCAGCCCGAAGGTCTCCTCGGTCGAGGGCGCGGCCAGGACGTCCATGGCGACCAGGAGTTCGGGGACGTCCTCGCGCTCCCCCGGGCAGACCAGCCGTCCGCGCACCCCCAGCCGTTCGGCCCGCCGTACCAGTGCCTCGCGCTCCGGCCCGGCACCGACCAGCAGCAGCCAGGGCTCCCGCAGCGCCGGGTGGTCCCCGGCCAGCGCGGCGAGTTCGGCGAGCGTGTCGACCAGTACCTCGAAGCGCTTGCCGGGCACCAGCCGTCCGACGGCGCCGACCACCCAGGCCTGTTGCGGCAGGCCGAGGTCCGTTCGCACGGTCTGGCGGACCGCGGCCCTGGAGGCGGTGGGCAGGGTGTAGCGGGCGGCCTCGACCCCGTTCGGCAGCAGGTGCACCCGGTGCGGCGGGACGCCCCAGGCGTCGAGCGTTCCGGCGACCTGGCGGGAGACCGCGATGGTGGTGGTGCCGAGGCGTTCGGCGAGCAGGTAGAGCGCCCTGACCCCGACGGTGGCCCGGCGGCCCTCGATCAGCTCGGCGTGCAGCGAGTGCTCGGTGGCGACCACCGTACGGACCCCGGCCAGCCGGGCGGCCAGCCGCCCGTAGAGACCGGCCCGGTAGAGGTGGGTGTGCACCAGCCGGTAGCCGCCGGAGCGGATCAGCCGGGTGAGCCGGGGCAGCACGGTGAGGTCGCGGTTTCCGCGCATGGCCAGGTGGTGCACCACCACGCCCTCGGCCCGCAGTGCCTCGGCGACCGTTCCCGGGTTGGTCAGGGTGGCCACCTCGCAGCTGTGGCGCTCGGGCAAGTGGCGCAGCAGCAGCTGGAGTTGGCGTTCGGCACCGCCGGAGGCCAGGCCGGTGACGACGTGCAGCACCCTCATCGGTCCGCCTCCCGCTGCCCGCCCAGCGGGCTCCGGCGCAGCGCGGTCGTCGCGTCGCGGACCCGGTGCCGGGCGTGCTTGGCGAGCAGTCGCAGCGCGCCGTCCTGGTCGCCGACGTAGCAGCGGGGCAGCGCGAACCGGCCGGTGAGCTCCCCGTGCTGGATGGCGCAGGCGTAGTCGTACCCGGCGTCGCGGACCGCCAGCGCGGCGGGCAGGTCGACCGCGCCGTACGGATAGCAGAAGCCGGTGACCGGGCCGCCGACCAGGTCCTCCAGGGTGCGGCGGCTCCCCCTGGTCTGCTCGGCCAGGGCGTCGGAGGGCAGGCCGGGAAGGGCCCGGTGGCCCAGGCCGTGCGAACCGATCTCCCAGCCGGCGGCGGCGAGTTCGGCGACCTGGCCGGCCGTCAGCAGCTGCTTCCGGGGGCCCATCGCGTCCCAGCCGTTCTCGGTGCCGAGCAGGTCGGGGACGACGTACGCGGTCGCGGTGAACCCGTGCGCCCGCAGGACGGGGACGGCGTGCCGGGCGAAGTCGGCGTAGCCGTCGTCGAAGGTCAGGCCGACCAGCCGGTCCGCCCGGTCGGCGGCCCTGGCCCACAGCAGTTCGCGGACGCTGACACCGCGCCGCCCGGTGCGGGCCAGCCAGGCCATCTGGGCGGCGAACCGGTCGGGGCTGACGGTGAGCAGGTAGGGGTCCTCCTCCTCGTCGGCCACCGAGTGGTACATCAGGATCCAGGGCGCGGCCCTGGCTCCCCTGGCCTGCGCCGGGAGACGCGGTAGCCGGGTGTCAGCGTCCATGGGGCAGCTTCCCTTCAGCGGCCGGGGGAGGGTACAGGGCCCGGACGAGGGCGAGGACGGGGCCGCGTACCTCGACGGCCCCGAACGCGGCGCCGAGCACGGCGAAGGCGAGGACCACGCAGCCGCCACCGAGCAGGATGGAGAGCAGCGGGTCGGCGGTCAGCGCACCGGCGGCGGTGCCCGCCACCGCGGCGCCGACGGCGGCGGCCAGCAGCCTGGCCTGACCGCCGAGCACCCTGGGGAGCCGCAGGGCGATACCGCGCAGCAGCAGCCCGCGCAGCAGCAGCGCGGCCGTGGCGGTGATCCCGGCGGCGTTGCCCGCGGCGATGCCCAGGGCGCCGATGCGGGGGGTGGCGGCGAGTCCGACACCGACGGTGACCAGCAGCCCGAAGGCCATCGCGGCGACCGGGTACCAGTCGAGCAGGGCGAGCCGGGTGCGGGCCCCGCGGCCCGCTCGCGGCACTCCCGGCCGACGGAGCGGACGGCGGAGCGGCCGACGGCGGCTCCCGGCGCCGCCGTACTGCGGCTCGTCGGCGCGCCGGACCACCGGGCGGACCGAGAAGTACGGGCGGACCATCACCCCGACCAGCGCCTGGGCGGGCAGCCCGAGGCCGTAGACCCGCATCACGGCGGCGGTGGCGGCGGTGTCGCGCGGGCCGAAGGCGCCGCGCTCGAACAGCAGCGAGACCACCGAGGGGGCGCAGGCCATCAGGCAGGCGGTACCGAGCAGGACGACGGCGGCGGCCTGGCCGAGGTCCTTCTCCACCCGGTCCCTGGCCGCCGTAAGATCGCCCGCCGCGAGCGCGCGCGCGACCAGCGGGAAGGTCACGGTGCAGATCAACAGGGCGGCGGTCATGGCGAGTTGGGAAACCTTCGCCGCGTAGTTGAGGTGCGAGATGGTACCGGGCGGCAGGTCGGAGCCGAGGTAGCGCTCGATGAAGACCTGGGCCTGCCGGGTGAGGGTGAAGGCGGCGACCGGCAGCAGCGCGAACGGGATCAGCACCAGCCCGGCCGAGCCCCGGCGCGGGCCCGGGCGGCGCCCCCGGCGCAGCCGGCGGCAGAACGGCACGATCAGCACCCCGGCCATCAGCAGGCTGCCCAGCGCCACCCCGGCGGCGGCCGAGCGGACCCCGAGCGTCGCGTGGCAGGTGAACAGCACGGCGAGGATGCCCAGGTTGTACGCGACGTAGATGGCGGCCGGGGCGGTGAAGCGGTGGTGGGCGCGCAGCGCGGAGCCCAGGTAGCCGGCCACGCCGAACGGCAGGACGGTGCAGGCGGTGATCCGGGTGCAGGTGACGGCGAGGGCCGGGTCGGCGAGGCCGGGGGCGAGCAGGCCGACCAGGTGGGGGGCGCCGAGGGCGACGGCGGCGGCGAGGGTGCAGAGTGCCAGCAGCAGCCAGGGCAGGGTGGCGCGGACCAGTTGGCGGACCGGATCCGCCCGGTCGGGGTGCTCGTCGCGCAGGACCAGGGCGAGGCTGAAGGCGGGCACCATCAGGAAGGCCATGGCGTCCTCGATCAGCAGCGGCGCCGCCGTCTCGGGCACCGTCCAGGCGACCAGGAAGGCGTCGGTGCCCTGGTTGGCCCCGAAGTAGCGGGCCAGCAGCAGGTCACGCAGCAGGCCGAGGGCCGAACCGGCGGCGCTGAGCAGGGCGGTGACCCCGAAGGCCCGGGCCAGGAAGCCGCCCCGGGCGACGGTCTGCGGGGTACCGGCCCCGCCCTGGCGGGCGGGCGGGAGCGCGGGGGCCGCCGGGGTGGCCAGGGTGCCCGGCCGGTCCGTCGTCATGGGCGCGCCCCCCGCGCGGTGGTCGCGTCGGCTGCCGTGCGGCGGGCCCCGGCAGCGGCCCGTGCGGACCTGGCGCTCCGCGGCGGGACGGCGGCGCACCCGGCCGGCCGCCAGCCACCGCCCCCGCCGTCCGCCAGGGCCGTACGGGCGGCGAGACCGAGGACCACGGAGGTGAGGACGGTGGTGGTCCCGCCGATGTCGCCGTACAGGAAGTCGACCAGTACCCAGGTGAGCAGGGCGAGCGAGGCCGGGCCGGTACCGTCCGGCCGGCGGAGGCAGCCGATCAGCAGGACGAGGAAGAGCGCGGCGTAGGCGGCCATGCCGATCAGGCCCTGCTCGCTGAGCACCAGCAGGTACATGTTGTGTGGGGAGAGCAGGGGTTCGCGCTGGAAGCCGATGGTGGCGTCGGCCGCGTCGCTGCCGGAGGAGAGCCTCAACGGGGCGTGGCTGTCGCGCAGTTGCTGGAAGGCCTTGGGTCCGGCGCCGGTGACGGGGTGGTCCTGCCAGATCCGGCCGGCGGTGGTCCAGAGGTCGTAGCGGTCGCTGACGGACTGGTCGGGGGCGGCGGAGACCGAGCCGATGCTGGAGAGCCGCTGGGTGACGCCGTCGGAGCCGACACCGGTCCCGCAGACCAGGACGACGCCGGCCGCCAGCCCCAGCAGAGCGCTGCGGACGGCCATCCGGGCATCGACCCGCAGCACCAGCACGGTGACGGCGACGGCGCAGGCGATCCAGCTGCCCCGGCTGAAGGAGACTGCCAGCGGGAAGGTGAGGAAGGCGGCGGCGGCGAACATGGCCAGCCGCAGCGGCCGGCTGCCGCCGGGCCCGCGTTCGGCCAGGCCCAGGGCGAGCGCGGCGAGCAGGCCGAAGCTGACCACGGTGGACATCGCCATGATGTCCAGGGCGCCGAAGGTACCGACCGCGCGGATCGGCCGGCCGGTGTAGGAGGCGCCGGTCCCGGTCAGGTACTGGTTCGCTCCGACCGTGCCCTCGATCAGTGCGGCGAGCACGAAGGAGCCGAGGACCAGCCGCTGGTCGTACCGGTCGCGCAGGGCGCCGAGGACGCAGGCGGGCACCAGGACGAAGACCTGGACCAGCCGGATGAAGCCGGTCACACTGGCGGCCGGGTCGATCGAGGCGACGGTGGCGGCGGCGGCCGCGCAGACGACCGCGCCGAACAGCACGCAGGCGGTGCGGCTCAGCCCGGGGGCCCGGCCGCGCAGCAGCTCGACGGCGGTGAGCGCGACCAGGGCGAGCGAGGCCAGGTCGGCCGCGGTGATGTGGACGGCGGCGGTGACGTCCTTCTCCCCGGCGGGTACGCAGACCAGCAGCACGGTGGCGGCGGCCGACAGACTGGGCCGGGCGAGCAGGGCGCTGCCGACGGCCCGTAAGACCGGCGCTCCCGGTAGCCGGGAGGACGGGGGGCGGGAGGGCCCGGGAGACTGGGGCCGGGAGGGCCCGCCGGTGCCGAGAGCGACAAGCGACAAGCGACGAAGGAGCGCCGGAGTGCGGAGTGTCGGCGCCGGGTCCGAGGGCCCGGAGGCCCCGGAAGACAGGGGCCGGGAGGGCCCGCCGGTGCCGAGAGCGACAAGCGACAAGCGACGAAGGAGCGCCGGAGTGCGGAGTGTCGGCGCCGGGTCCGAGGGCCCGGAGGCCCCGGAAGACAGGGGCCGGGAGGGCCCGCCGGTGCCGAGAGCGACAAGCGACAAGCGACGAAGGAGCGCCGGAGTGCGGAGTGTCGGCGCCGGGTCCGAGGGCCCGGAGGCCCCGGAAGACAGGGGCCGGGAGGGCCCGCCGGTGCCGAGAGCGACAAGCGACAAGCGACGAAGGAGCGCCGGAGTGCGGAGTGTCGGCGCCGGGTCCGAGGGCCCGGAGGCCCCGGAAGACAGGGGCCGGGAGGGCCCGCCGGTGCCGAGAGCGACAAGCGACAAGCGACGAAGGAGCGCCGGAGTGCGGAGTGTCGGCGCCGGGTCCGAGGGCCCGGAGGCCCCGGAAGATGAGGCGGGTACGAGAGCCACCGGTCAGCTCCCGTCCGGGTTGAGCAGCAGGACCGCGGTGCGGAGCAGGACCTTGGTGTCCTGCCAGATGCTCCAGCTCTCGATGTAGCGGTTGTCGAAGCGGGCCCGGTCCTCGATCGAGGTGTCCCCGCGCAGGCCGTTGACCTGGGCGAGGCCGGTGAGCCCGACCGGGACGCGGTGGCGGTCGGCGTACTCGGGGTAGGCCTGGCCGAACCGCATGACGAAGTACGGGCGTTCGGGGCGCGGGCCGACCAGGCTCATGTCGCCGCGCAGCACGTTCCACAGCTGCGGGAGCTCGTCCAGCGAGGTGCGGCGCAGCAGGCGGCCGACGGTGCCCATCCGGTGGTCCTGGGAGATGTTCCAGCGGGTGGCGGACTCGTGCTCGCTGCTGGGGCGCAGGGTGCGGAACTTGAGCAGGGTGAACGACCTCCCGTCGAGTCCGGTGCGCTGCTGGCGGAACAGGACGCCGGAGCCGGTGTCGAAGCGGACGGCCAGCGCGCAGGCGGCCAGCACGGGGGCGAGGGCGATCAGGCCGAGGCCGGCGGCGGTGATGTCCAGCGCCCGCTTGACGGGCCAGCCGTGGCGGCGCAGGGCGGGCCGGCCGAGCTTGAGGCAGGGGAAGCCCCAGAGCTGGTCGCGCTCGGCCCCGGCCACCGAGCCGTACTCGCGCAGGGCGGGGACCAGCCAGACCTGGCAGCCGAGCCGGGCGGCCTCGCGGAGCGCGGCGGCGGTCTCGGCCTCGTCGGCGGCGCCCTCGGTGGCGACGACGTGGTGGATCCGGTGGCGCCGGATCTCTCGTTCGAGCGCCTCGCGCCCGCCGAGGACGGGCAGTTTGGCGTCGGGGGCGAGCATGACCGGGTCGCCGTCGAGGAAGCCGACCGGGCGCAGCCCGTACTCGCGGTGCTCGATGAGGGCGGCGGCGACCCGCTGGCCGAGCTGGCCGGCGCCGAGCACCAGGGTGGGGCTGGGGCGGCGGCGGCGGGCGCGGCGCAGCAGGCGGTAGACCAGGCCCCGGCCGCCGGCGGCGAACAGGATCAGGGCGGCCAGGGTGGCGAGCAGGCGCAGCGGGTGCGCGACGGCGACGTCGGGCGTGCCCTCCAGGAAGGCGGAGAGGATGACCGCGAAGGCCAGGGCGACGGTGGCCCGGGCGGCCAGGGCGGGGATCTCGTCGAGGGCGGAGGTGGTCAGTCTGGTGCGGTACAGGCCGGCGGCGAGGTTGAGCGGCAGCAGCAGGGGCAGTACCGCGACGGCGCCGAGGACGGGATGGCCGGTGCGGTCGGCGGTGAAGCCGGTGGCGGCGCAGGCCGCGAGGGCGTCGACGGCCAGCAGTCCCGTGGGCACCGTGATCCGGGAGCTGAACGGTCTGCGGTGCCGTCCGACCGCCGCCGAGGCGCGGGTCTGGGAGGTCCTGGCGGGGCGGTCGAGGGTGGCGGCGGTGGTCCACCCGGAGTTCGGCAGGGGGCGTCCCGGGCGTGGCACGCTCTCGTGGTCAATGGTCATCAGCGCACGAACTCCCCTGCTGTGGGCCCGCCTTGGCGGGTTGCGCACCCGCGTCGGCAGGATGTCCGGGCCGGCATCCGTACCGGCGCGGACATCCCGGCTCGATGGAGCCGGCCCGGGTGGCACCTGCCTCCATGAGTGGATTTCTGCCTATTTCCGGACTGCCTCCCGGAAGACCGGTAACTGGAAAAGGCGACGAGGCGGGCAATATCAGACAGTACCGAACAGCGGCTTGTTTTCAGAGAGTTGACTCGCCATTCCATTCCGCCCGCCCATTAATCAGACTTTCCGATTTGGATCCTCGCCCTTCGCGATTGCGAAGCGAACACGACGGAACCGCCGCGGCGAGGATTCACGGCCTGAGAAACGATCAGGAGCGCCCCGGGACACGGGCGGTCCGGCGCCGCGAAAGCGGAATGGCCGATGCCCCCGGGAATTCCGCGAACAGAATTGTTCGATACAGCTCGGCCACCCGCCCCACCACCGAGCGCACATCATGATGTCCGATCACATGTTCTCTGGCGGCTACACCCCGGCGTTCGCATTCGATCAGGTCGGCCAGCGACTCGGACATTCGCCGGGCAAGTTCCGCCGGATTCTCCGGCGGAACCAATCCGTTCCTCGCCCGTCCGGGCGGCAGCGACTCCCGGGCCCCCGGTACGTCCGTCAGCAGCACCGGCCGGCCGGTCGCCATCGCCTCCAGCGGCGCCAGCGCCATGCCCTCCCAGCGCGACGGCAGCACCACCAGGTCGGCGGCGGCCAGCCAGGGCCTGGGGTCGGCCACATCCCCCGCCAGCCGCACCCGGGACGGCTCCGGCAGGGCACGGACCAGGCCGGCCACCGCGGCGGCGTCCGGACCGCCGCCGACCAGGGCCAGCCTCGCCTCCGGCAGCCGCCGGACCACGTCCGGCCAGGCCGCCAGCAGCACGTCCTGGCCCTTCTGGCGGCAGAGCCGGCCCACACAGACCGCGAGCGGGGCGTCCAGCTCCAGGCCGAGCGACATCCGGGCGGCGCGGCGGGCCGCCCGGTCGGCGAAACCGTGGTGCCGGACGTCCACCCCGTTCGGGACCACCCGCCAGTGCGCGCGCAGACCGGCCGCCTCGCCGTCCAGCCGTTCCCGCTCGCTCACGCAGAGCACCGCACGGACCCAGCGGGTCGCGTACCGCTCCCAGCGCAGGGTGGCCGCGGCGAGCACGCCCTCGACGGCGGCGAAGGACCAGGCGTGCGGCTGGAAGACCGTCGGCACCGCCCCCCGGACCGCCAGCCGGCCCGCCAACCCGGCCTTGGCGCTGTGCAGATGGACCACGTCGGGTGCCGCGGCCTGGACGATCCGGCGCAGGCGCCACGCCTCCATCAGCGTTCCCGGGCCGGGCGAGCGCGCGGCCGGCCAGTCCAGCACCAGCGCCCCCGCCGCCGTCGCCTCGCGGGCCAGCCGCCCGCCCTGCGGACAGGCCACCAGCACCCGGCAACCCGCCTCGCGCTGCCCCCGGACCAGGTCCACCACCACCCGGGCGACACCGCCGTCCACCGGCTGGGAGATGTGAAGGATCGTCATATGCACGGCGGCGAGCCTAAGTTGGCGCCAAGTCGAGCCTCTGGCGCTGTCACCCGGGACGGGGAACGCAATCACCCGAACGGCTCAGCGGGCGTACGGGCTTACGAAGGCCCTCCGGGTGCCCCGACAGACGCCCGGTCGCACCCGGGAGGCCGGCCCGTGCACCTGGGAGGCCGGCCCGTGCGCCCGGACTCAGGCGACCTCGGTGGCGAGGCGGGCGAGGACCTCGTCGTGGATGCGGTTGAGGCCCTTGGGGGCGAAGGTCCGCTCGAAGAAGCCGCCGATACCGCCCGCGCCCTTCCAAGTCGTCTCGACGAGGACCTTGGCCTGGCCGGCCCCGGCCGCCGTGACCGTCCAGGTGATCACCATCGAGGAGTTGGCGTCGGACTCGACCAGCTTCAGCGGCGCCGGCTCGGTGACGTCGAACAGGCAGTCACGGACCCGCTTCTCGGTGGCCTGGAGCTTCCAGTGCACCCGGGTGCCCGCGCCCCGGCCGCCCGCCTTGACCTCGTACTCGCTGTACTGCGCGGGCAGCAGCTTCGGCCGGGTGACGGCGTAGTCCGCCAGCGCCTCGTACACCCGCTCCGGGGACGCCTGGTAGACCCGCTCGGTGGCGGCGTACACCTGACCCATGACCTGCTCTCCTCCGACTGTACGGCCCAGCTGTGCTGGCCGGCTCCGATGACGGGCCAAGCCAACCACCGCTCACCTCCGGTACCAAAACCGGGGCCGCACCGGCCGACCGCCGGGTTAGGGTGGCCGGTGTGCTGACCGAGGTGACCGCGCTCCGCTATCTGAACCCGCTGCGGGCGGGCGGCTCCGTGCCCGGGATCGTGGAGGCCGACGACCTCGGGACGTACGTGGTCAAGTTCACCGGCGCCGCGCAGGGCCGCAAGGCGCTGGTCGCCGAGGTGATCGTCGGCGAGCTGGCCCGGCGGCTCGGCCTGCGGGTGCCCGAGCTGGTCCTGGTGGACTTCGACCCGGTGGTCGCCGCCGAGGAGCCGGACCCGGAGATCCAGGACATCCTGCGGGCGAGCGCCGGACACAACCTCGGCATGGACTACCTGCCGGGCGCCCGCGACTTCGATCCGGAGGGCGGCGCCGGGGGAAGGCGGCCGATGGTGGACGTCGATCCCGTCGAGGCCGGGCAGGTGGTCTGGCTGGACGCGCTGACCGGCAACGTCGACCGCAGCGTCCACAACCCCAACCTGATGGTCTGGCACGGCCGGCTCTGGCTGATCGACAACGGCGCCGGGCTGATCTTCCATCACCGCTGGTCCGGTGCACACGCCTCGCTGCTCAAGCGGTACGACCTGAGCAACCACGCGCTCGCCGCCTTCGGTCCCGACGTGCCCGCCGCCGACGCCCGGCTCGCGCCGCTGGTGACCGAGGAACTGCTGCGCGAGGTGGTCGGGCTGGTCCCGGCGCAGTGGCTGGCGGGCGAGCCCGGCTTCGACTCGGTGGACGAGGTGCGGGAGGCCTACGTCCGCCATCTTGCCGCGCGGGCCCGGGGATCGGCGGCCTGGCTACCGGACGGGTTCGCCACGCCGGAGCAGCTGCGGCGCACCGAGGAGGCGCGGGCCGCCGCGACCCGGGCGGGGCGGCCCGCCTGGCTCAGGCACGTGCCCGACCTGCACGGGAAGCCCTCAGCCGCACCGGACTGGAGCCGGCACATCGACTGACGGGCGGAACGCGACCGGCCCCCGCGCTGCCGGGTGCGGCTCGGCCCGTGCGCGCCGCCGGTCGGCGGCCGCGGCCCGGAAGCGACCGCCACCAGGCCACCGAGGGCTGCTCAGAGGCGGTACAGCCGACGGGCGTTGCCGGCCGAGACCATGCCCTCGATCCTGGACGCGTCGGCCGCCGAACAGGCGCCGTCCGTGTGCCAGTCGGCGAGCAGCCGCGCCAGGCTGTACCGGTACTGGGCGGCGCCGACCAGGAAGAGTTCCGGCAGCCCGTAGCCGTCGGTGGAGAACAACACCTTGCCGAACGGGGCGAGTTCGAGCACCTCGCCGAGCACCTGGGCGGCCCGCGCACCGGTGTGCGAGACGGTGAGGCCGACGTCCGCGTACACATGGGGGAAGACGGCGGCCAGCCAGGCGGCCTGGCGGTGGTACGGGTAGCCGTGCAGCAGCACCAGCGGGACGCCGCTGGGCTCGACGGCGCGGATGAAGTCGGCCAGCAGTGCCGGGTCGGCCAGATGCAGCCGCAGGTCGGGGTCGCCGAAGCCGGTGTGCACCTGGACCGGCAGACCGAGCGGGGCGCAGACCTCCACGGCCGTCCACAGCAGCCGGGCGAGCAGCACGGGGTCGGTCAGCCTGGTCCGGGGGCCTCGGAGCCAGGCGCCGGCCGCCCGGACCACCTCGGCCTCCTCCGGCGGCTGTGGCGGTACGGCCAGTCCGCACCGGTAGGCCGCTATGGACTTCAGCGCGACGGCCCCGGCGGCGGCCCTCTCCAGCGCCGACCGCGTGGCCCCGGACCACCCCGCGGCGGTGGTGTCGACCCGCTCGGCGATGCTCTCGATCCGGACCACTTCGCGGACCTCGGCACCGGCGGCGGCGGCCAGGTCGGCCAGCGGGAGCAGGGGGTGCCCGGCGGCGGCGGTCAGTCCGGTGTCCACCAGGCAGGCGTCGAGAGCCGCCGCGGCCAGCAGCCGGGCGGTGGCCTCGACGGGGCCCAGCTCACTGCGCCGGGCCAGGTAGTCGGCGGCCGGGGCGTGCGCGGGCAGCCCGAGCGCGGGCGGGCACCACCGGCGGACGGCCATACCGATGCTGCTGTCGAAGGGCGTGGTCCCGGCGGCGGGCGGCCGGTCGGACTCGGTGATCAGGGAGGCGAAGCCGTCCGGATCCAGCTCGACGCGGACCACGCTGTGGCAGTGCTGGTCGACCAGCCTCACGGTCAGTACCGCCAGCGGGTCGCGGCGATCAGCTCCTCGGCGCCGAGGGGCCCGAGGAGTTCGACCTCCGCGCGGCGGACCGCGAGCACCGCGGCGTGCAGCTGGGCACCGAGCGCCTCGCGCAGCAGGACGGACTTCTCGAACGCGTCCACGGCCACCGACAGCTCGGCGGGAAGCCGCTCGACGCCGCTCTGCCCGGCCGGGTCGCCGTGCACCTCGGGCGGCAGCGAACGGCCCGCGTCCAGCCCGCCGAGGCCGGCGGCGAGCACCGCGCCGATCACCAGGTAGGGGTTGGCGGCCGGGTCGAAGCACTTGATCTCGGCATTGGCCTGGGAGCCCGTCGAACCGGTGATCAGCCGCAGCGCGGCCTCCCGGTTCTCCAGGCCCCAGCAGCGGAACGGCCCGGCCCAGCGGGAGGGCTGCAGCCGCAGGTAGCTGGCCACACTGGGCGCGCCGAGGGCCAGCAGCGCCGGGAGTTCGGCCAGCACCCCGGCGAGGAAGGTCTCCGCCTCGTCGTGCAGCCCGTAGGGCCCGGGGCCGCCGTGGCTGAGGTTCTGCTCGCCGCGCCACAGGCTGAAGTGCAGATGGCCGCCGTTGCCGACGCCGTCGGCCGTGACGGCGGGCGCGAACGAGGCGCGCAGCCCGTACCGGTGTGAGACGGCGCGCACGGTGTGCCGCACCAGCAGCGTGGTGTCGGCGGCCTCGATCGGGCCCTCGGCGGCGACCGAGACCTCGAACTGGCCCGGGGCGTACTCGGGGTGGATCTGCAGGACCGTCAGCTCCTCTGCGGTGAGCGCCCGCATCACGTCCCGGAGGTAGTCGGAGTGGTCGATCAGCTTGTTCATCCCGTAGGCGGGGGCGTCGGCGACCGGCCTGCCGTCGGCCTCGGTGACCACCCACTCGACCTCGAAGCCGGCGCGCAGTGTGAGGCCGCGCCGTTCCAGGGCCTCCACCATCCGGCGGGCGAAGCGCCGCTGGCAGCCCGGGTGCGGGGCACCGTCCTGGGTGTAGCGGTCGACGGGGGCCCAGGCCCAGCCGGGCTGGGCGGCCAGCCGGGAGAGCCTGGCCAGGTCGGGGACCAGCCGCAGGTCGCCGTCGGGGCCGGTGGTGAACGGGCTGCTGGTCAGCGAGTCGTCCACCAGGAACACGTCGAAGGACGGCGAGGCGCCGACGCCCCACTCGGCGGCGTGTGCCAGCTGGCGGACGGGAACGGCCTTGACCCGGCTGACCCCCGCGTTGTCGACCCAGCCGAGCACCACTCCGTCGATGGCCTCGTCGGTGAGTCGGGCGGCGGCCAGCCGGGCCTGGGCGGCGCGTTCCGCGCGGGGCTGCGTGGTGGTCATAGGTCCATGCTGCCGCCACCGCACCCGTTCGGGGGCCGACCGGGCGGGTCTGTCACCCGTCAGGTTGACCGCACGCCGGGCGCGGGCACCCGAACGGATCTGCGACCATGGATGCTCCCCTCGGCGTCCGGTCCCCGTACGGAAATTCGGTTGAACCCGGAGCCGGTGTCGCGGAGAGTGGTCACTCTGGGCCTCGTCTGCGGTGAAGGGGGCGAAGACCGCGCCGAGCACCCCCGAAGCCTGTGACACGGGTCACCGGCAGGCCTGAAATATCCGGGGAACGATTCCCCGTTTACCTCTCTGTCCACACGATCCGGGGAGACACTCCCCGGATACACGGCTGCCGCCGCACGACCGCGAAGCCGGAACCACCTCGAAGGGAGCACTCGACCATGACCGTCACCACCGCCCAGCCGGCCGGCCCACGGCTCAGGGCCGACGCCTCCCGCAACCGGGCGCGGATCATCGCCGCCGCCCGCGAGGCCTTCGTCGAGTGGGGCGCGGACGTGCCGCTGGACGAGATCGCCCGCCGGGCCGGGGTGGGCAACGCCACGCTGTACCGCAACTTCCCGAACCGGCGCGAGCTGATCCACCACGTCACGCTCTCGGTGATCACCGGCGTCATCGAGCACGCCGAGGCCGCCATGGCCGAGGAGGCGGACACCTTCCAGGCCGTACGCCGCTTCGCGCTCGCGGCCGCCGATGAGCGGATCGGCGCCCTGTGCCCGCTGCTCACCGACCACATCGACCGATGCGATCCCGGCCTCACGGCGAGCCGCCTGCGGCTGACGCAGGTGGTCGAGGAGCTGTTGGCGCGCGCCCAGCGGGCCGGCCGGCTCCGTCCCGACATCGCCGCCGGCGACTTCGGGCTCGCACTCACCCAGCTCACCCGTCCACTGCCGGGCAGCGGATGCCCGGCTCTCGACGCCGTCGTCCAGCGCCAGCTCCAGATCTTCCTGGACGGCCTGGAGGCCCCGGCCCGTTCCATCCTGGACGGCCGCGCCGTGACCCTGGAGGACCTCAAGCGGCACAACTGACCTGCACCTGACTGCGCTCTGACTCCTCGCACATCTGCACGCTCTTGTACGTAAGTGGGTACCCCCATGTCTGAATCCGTCCTCCAGCCGGATCCCCGGCGCTGGAAGGCCCTGGCCTTCATCGGCCTCGCCCAGCTGATGGTCGTGCTCGACGCGACCATCGTGAACATCGCCCTCCCGACCGCCCAGGCCGACCTGCACATCTCGGACGCCAACCGCCAGTGGGTCATCACGGCCTACGCCCTGGCCTTCGGCGGCCTGCTGCTGTTCGGCGGGCGGATCGCCGACCTGTGGGGCCGGCGGCGCGCCTTCATAGTCGGCCTGAGCGGCTTCGCGCTCGCCTCCGCGCTCGGCGGCGCCGCCGCCAACAGCAGCATGCTGCTCGGCGCCCGCGCCCTCCAGGGCGTGTTCGGCGCACTGCTCGCCCCGGCCGCGCTCTCGCTGCTCGCGGTGATGTTCAGCGAGCCCAAGGAGCGGGCCAAGGCCTTCGGCATCTACGGTGCGATCGCCGGTGGCGGCAGCGCCATCGGTCTGACCCTCGGCGGCCTGCTCACCGAGTACCTGAACTGGCGCTGGACCTTCTACGTCAACATCCCGTTCGCCGTGATCGCCATCACCGGCGCGGTGCTGGTGATCCGCGAGCCCGCCCAGGGCCGCAACGGCAGCAAGCTGGACATCCCCGGCGTGCTGCTGGTCACCACCGGCCTGGTCTCGCTGGTCTACGGCTTCACCCGGGCCGAGTCGGACGGCTGGACCTCGGGCATCACGCTCGGCCTGTTCGCCGCCGCGGCGGTGCTGCTGATCTCCTTCGTCCTGGTCGAGCGCTCGGTCAAGGCCCCGCTGCTGCCGCTGCGCGTGGTCACCAACCGCAACCGCGCCGGTGTCTACCTCTCGCTGGGCTCGGCCGTGATCGGCATGTTCGGGCTCTTCCTGTTCCTGACCTACTACCTGCAGGTCGTGCTGCGCTACAGCCCGGTCGTCACCGGTCTGGCCTTCCTGCCGATGGTCGCGGGCATGATCACCGGCTCCACCCAGATCGGCGCCCGGCTGATGACCAGGGTCGCCCCGCGCTTCCTGATGGTGCCGGGCTTCGTGACCGCCTCGCTCGGCATGCTGGTCCTCACCCAGATCAAGGTGGACAGCTCCTACCCGGCGCACATCCTGCCCGGCCTGATCCTGATGGGCCTCGGTATGGGCACCGCGTTCATGCCCGCGATGAGCCTGGCCACCTACGGGGTCGAGCCGCGGGACGCGGGTGTCGCCTCCGCCATGGTCAACACCTCGCAGCAGATCGGCGGCGCGATCGGCACCGCGCTGCTGAACACCATCGCGGCCAGCGCGGCCACCGCGTACGCCAAGTCGCACCAGGCCGAGGCCGCTTCGCCGCTGTTCAAGCTGCAGGTCATGGTGCACAGCTTCTCCACCGCGATCTGGTGGTCCTTCGGCATCCTGCTGCTGGCGGCGCTGATCGCCCTGGTCTTCATCAACGTCGGCCACCCGGGCAGCCAGACGAAGAGCGCCGTCCAGGAGGAGGACGCCGTTCCGGTGCTGGTGCACTGACAGCCTCCGCTCCGAAGCCCTCGTGGCACTCCCTCCGGGGAGCGCCACGGGGGCTTCGCCGTACCCGGACCCGTTCCCCAACTCTTCCTACGCGGCGGTAACTTCGCTACAGTGACCGCACGCACCACCGCCGGGCTTCGGGAGCCGCACCGGCGGGAGTCGGCGTCCGACGTGCCATCGCGCGTTCCACGGAGCCGGCGCGGGTGCCCGTTTCCCGGCCACGGCCCTACTCGGACGACGGCCGTCACTCCACCAGCGTCAGCGTCGCTTCATCTCGTCCAGCGCGCCTGAGCACCACGGCACTTCCGCGGCACGGCCGGAGCGGACCGGCCCGTCCCGCGGTGCCGCAACCGTCATCACCACTCCCCCGCGCTGTCGCGCCCTCCTCCGGTACGCCCGCGGCACGGCACCGCCCCGGCGCGGCACCGGAGCGCGGCGCGGGGCCCATGACAAGGAGTCACGACTCATGGAGCGTCCCTTCCCCACCGTCGCCGTGGTCGGCCTCGGCACCATGGGTGCAGGCATCGCCGTGGCCGCCGCACGCAGCGGCCGCCGGGTGATCGGCGTCGAAGCCGGTCCGGACGCGGCCGCGCGGGCACTGGCCCGGATCGAGGAGGCCACCGCGCACGCCGTCCAGCGCGGGCGGTTCACCGCCGAGGAGCGTACGGCGCTGCTCGCGCTGATCTCCGTCGGCGACCGGCTGGAGGCGGCGGCCGAGGCCGACCTGGTGATCGAGGAGGTCCCCGAGCAGTTGGAGCTCAAGCGGGAGATCTTCGCCGAACTGGACCGGATCTGCCCGCCGGAGACCGTACTGGCCACCGGCACCACCGCCCTGTCGGTCACCCGGATCGCCGCCGCCACCGCCCGCCCCGACCGGGTGCTGGGCCTGCACTTCTTCAACCCGGTGCACAGCATGAAGCTGGTCGAGGTGGTCCGCACCGTACTGACCTCACCGCAGATCGCCGAGCAGGCCGCCGAGTTCGCCCGCGAGCTGGGCAAGGAGCCGGTCGCCGCGGGCGACCGGGCCGGGTTCGTGGTCAACGGCCTGCTGTTCGCCTACCTCAACCAGGCCGCCGCGATGTACGAGTCCAGGTACGCCACCCGGGAGGACATCGACGCCGCCATGCGGCTCGGCTGCGGTCTGCCGATGGGCCCGCTGGCACTGCTCGACCTCATCGGCGTGGACACCGCCCGCACCGTGCTGGAGGCGATGTACGAGCAGTCGAAGGACCGGCTGCACGCGCCCGCGCCGATCCTCGGCCAGCTGGTGGCGGCCGGACTGCTGGGCCGCAAGTCGGGCCGCGGCTTCTACACCTACGAGGCACCGGGATCGTCGAAGGTGGTGGCGGACAAGGTGGTCGCCACCGCCGCCGCCAGGGCCGAAGGGCGCGAGGTGCGCAGCATCGGCGTCTGCGGCTCGGGCACCATGGCGACCGGGATCGCCGAGGTCTTCGCCAAGTCCGGGTACCGGGTGCTGCTCGCGGCGCGCAGCCAGGACAAGGCCGACCGGGCGAAGGCGCAGCTGTCGAAGTCGCTGGAGCGTTCGGTGGCCAAGGGCCGGCTGACCGAGGAGCAGCGCCAGGAGGCACTGGCACTGGTGGTCCCGACCGGTTCGTACACCGAACTGGCCGAGGTGGACCTGGTGGTGGAGGCGGTGGCCGAGGATCTGGCGGTCAAGCGCGAGCTGTTCGCGACCCTGGACAAGATCTGCAAGCCGGGCGCGGTACTGGCGACCACCACCTCCAGCCTGCCGGTGATCAGTTGCGCCACCGCGACCTCGCGGCCGCAGGACGTGATCGGGATGCACTTCTTCAACCCGGCCCCGGCGATGAAGCTGGTCGAGGTGGTCTCCACCGTGCTGACCTCGGCCGATGTCACGGCGACGGTGCTGGAGTCGTGCGCCGCGGTGCGCAAGCACCCGGTGGAGTGCGGGGACCGGGCCGGGTTCATCGTCAACGCCCTGCTGTTCCCGTATCTGAACGACGCGGTGCGGATGCTGCAGGAGCACTACGCCACGGTGGACGACATCGACACCGCGATGAAGCTGGGCTGCGGCTACCCGATGGGCCCGTTCGAGCTGCTGGACGTGGTCGGTCTCGACGTGTCGCTGACCATCGAGAAGGTGCTGCACCAGGAGTTCCGCGAGCCGGGTCTGGCGGCGGCACCGCTGCTGGAGCACCTGGTGGCGGCGGGGTGCCTGGGCCGCAAGACCGGCCGCGGTTTCCGCGACCACGCACGCCGGTGAACGGCCGGCCGATGCCGGGCGCCGGGCCCGGTCCCCGCCCGTCCCCCGGGGCGTCCGGGCGGTCGGTCTGGGGCCAGGGGACGGTCTCCTCCCGCTGGCCCCGGCCCGCCGTCAACGGGCCGGTGGCGGCGGTACGCCGCCCCAAGGCCGCAGGCCCGGCCGCCGGGGCGTGTAGCGTGCCTGACATGGATCGGGATCAGTCATCCGCGGAGCAGTCGGCCCTCGAAGAAGCCCTGTCGGTACAGGCGCTGGCGGCGCAGTCGGCGGCGGGGGTCTCCTCCGCCGGTCACCGGCGGGCGGCGGCCCAGCGGCAGCAGATGCGCCAGGATCTGGCCAAGGCCGCCATGGAGCTGTTCGCCTCGCAGGGGTACGAGGAGACGACGGTCGATCAGATCGCCGCCGAGGCCGGGGTGGCCCGGCGGACCTTCTTCCGGTACTTCCGCTCGAAGGAGGAGGCGATCTTCCCGGACCACGACGACACCCTGGTCCGGGTGGCCGACCTGCTGGCCAGCGCCGGGCCCGAGGAGCACCCGCTGGACGTGGTCTGCCGGGGCATCAAGGAGGTGCTGCGGATGTACGCCTCCACCCCAGGGGTGTCGGTCGCGCGGTACCAGCTGATCCGTCAGGTTCCGGCACTGCGCGAGCGGGAGATCGCGGTGGTCTCCCGCTACGAGCGGCTGTTCACCAGGTATTTGTTGGGGCGGTTCGACGCGGCGATCGGAACGGCGACGGAAGGAGCGAGGGACGAGCGACGCGCGGAGCGTGACCTTGCAGCCACTGGAACGGCGACGGAAGGAGCGAGGGACGAGCGACGCGCGGAGCGTGACCTTGCAGCCACTGGGACGGCGACGGAGGGAGCGGGCAACGAGGAAGGCGCGGAGCGTGACCGTGCCGCCGCGATCCCGCCCGGCTGGCAGCGCGGCGGGGACGACGACTCGATGCTGGCCGAGGTCTCGGCGGCGGCCGTGGTGGCGGCGCACAACCACGTGCTGCGGCGCTGGCTGCGCGCGGGCGGCCACGGCGACGTGGAGGCGCAGCTGGACCACTCCTTCGAGGTGATCAGGGGAACGTTCTGGGCGACCGCCCCGCACCGCACGCGGCGGCGTGGCACTCCTGTGGCACCCGGTGCCATTGATGACGCGCCGTCAGCCCTGGAGACGGCGGCCGTGCGCGCACTGAGTGCCAGTCCCGGCGGTGAGGTACTCATCACAGTGGCGCGCACCGACGCTCCGCTGGACCTGGTGGTGGACCGGATCAGGGCCGCCCTCAGCGGCGCTCCGACGAGCTGATCGCGCAGGTCAGACGGGTTTTCAGGGCCCGCTCCGCAGCAGCGGGGCGGGCCCTTCGCATGCCCGTTTCGCGGCTTTCGAACTGTCGTGGCATTCACCCGAACTGATGACACCCAGTGTCTTTACGAGTGGCACAGGGTGCCACTACCTTGTTACCCACCAGTCGCGGCGCCGCGGCTCCCCACCTCGGCGCGCCCCGTCCGGTGCGACACCACCACCCGTCGCAGGTACCACCCACCCTCAGACCGACAGCGAAGCCGGTGTCCGCTCCCGGCTCCCCCAGACGCCCTGTGCAGCCCCTCACACAGGTACGCCTTCGGAGGCAGCCATGAAGGAAATCCTCGACGCGATCCTCAGCTCCGACAGCACGCCGGCGGACTTCGCCGCCCTCAAGCTGCCGGAGTCCTACCGAGCGGTGACGCTCCACAAGGACGAGGAGCAGATGTTCGCCGGCCTCGACAGCCGCGACAAGGACCCACGCAAGTCCCTCCACCTCGACGAGGTGCCCCTCCCCGAACTCGGCCCGGGCGAGGCCCTGGTGGCCGTCATGGCCAGCGCGGTGAACTACAACACCGTCTGGAGCTCGATCTTCGAGCCCGTCTCCACCTTCGGCTTCCTCGAGCGGTACGGCAGGCTCTCCCCGCTCACCAAGCGCCACGACCTGCCGTACCACATCGTCGGCTCCGACCTCGCGGGCGTGGTGCTGCGCACCGGCGCCGGGGTCAACGCCTGGAAGCCCGGCGACGAGGTGGTCGCGCACTGCCTCTCGGTCGAGCTGGAGAGCTCCGACGGCCACAACGACACGATGATGGACCCGGAGCAGCGCATCTGGGGCTTCGAGACCAACTTCGGCGGGCTCGCCCAGCTGGCCCTGGTGAAGACCAACCAGCTGATGCCCAAGCCCGCCCACCTCACCTGGGAGGAGGCCGCCTCTCCCGGTCTGGTCAACTCCACCGCCTACCGTCAGCTGGTCTCGAGCAACGGCGCGGGCATGAAGCAGGGCGACAACGTGCTGATCTGGGGCGCGAGCGGCGGGCTCGGCTCGTACGCCACCCAGTACGCGCTGGCCGGCGGCGCCACCCCGATCTGTGTGGTCTCCAGCCCGCAGAAGGCCGAGATCTGCCGGGCGATGGGCGCCGAGGCGATCATCGACCGCAGTGCCGAGGGCTACCGGTTCTGGAAGGACGAGCACAACCAGGACCAGCGCGAGTGGAAGCGCTTCGGCTCGAAGATCCGCGAGCTGACGGGCGGCGAGGACGTGGACATCGTCTTCGAGCACCCGGGCCGGGAGACCTTCGGCGCCTCGGTCTACGTGACCCGCAAGGGCGGCACCGTCGTCACCTGCGCCTCCACCTCCGGCTACATGCACCAGTACGACAACCGCTACCTGTGGATGTCCCTCAAGCGCATAGTCGGCTCGCACTTCGCCAACTACCGCGAGGCGTGGGAGGCGAACCGGCTGGTCGCCAAGGGCAGGATCCACCCGACGGTCTCCAAGGTCTACTCCCTGGAGCAGACCGGCCAGGCCGCGCTGGACGTCCAGCACAACAAGCACCAGGGCAAGGTCGGGGTGCTCTGCCTGGCCCCGCGGGAGGGCCTGGGCGTGCGCGACCACGAGCTGCGCGAGAAGCACCTGCCGGCCATCAACCTGTTCCGTGACGACCTGTCGGAGCGGACCGAAGAGCGCGACAGGGACAACTGATGACCGACCAGAAGCGCGACCGCCCCTGGCTGATGCGCACCTACGCGGGCCACTCCACGGCGAGCGACTCCAACGCGCTCTACCGCCGCAACCTCGCCAAGGGCCAGACCGGTCTGTCGGTGGCCTTCGACCTGCCGACCCAGACGGGTTACGACTCCGACCACGTGCTCGCCCGCGGCGAGGTCGGCCGGGTCGGCGTGCCGGTGGGCCACGTCGGCGACATGCGCACCCTGTTCGACGGCATCCCCCTCGAACAGACCAACACCTCGATGACGATCAACGCCACCGCGATGTGGCTGCTGGCGCTCTACCAGGTGGTCGCCGAGGAGCAGGGCGCCGACATCGCCAGGCTCACCGGCACCACCCAGAACGACATCGTCAAGGAGTACCTCTCGCGCGGGACGCACGTCTTCCCGCCCGGTCCCTCCGTGCGCCTGATCACCGACATGATCGCGTACACGGTCGCCAACATCCCCAAGTGGAACCCGATCAACATCTGCAGCTACCACCTGCAGGAGGCCGGAGCCACCCCGGTCCAGGAGATCGCGTACGCGATGTGCACCGCGATCTCCGTCCTGGACGCCGTCCGCGACTCCGGCCAGGTGCCGGCGGAGCGGATGGGCGAAGTGGTCGGCCGGATCTCCTTCTTCGTGAACGCGGGCGTCCGCTTCGTCGAGGAGATGTGCAAGATGCGCGCCTTCGCCCAGCTGTGGGAGAAGGTGACCCGCGAGCGCTACGGCATCCAGGACCCTAAGCAGCGCCGCTTCCGCTACGGCGTCCAGGTCAACTCCCTCGGCCTGACCGAGGCGCAGCCGGAGAACAACGTCCAGCGCATCGTGCTGGAGATGCTCGCCGTCACACTGTCCAGGGACGCCCGCGCCCGCGCGGTCCAACTGCCCGCCTGGAACGAGGCGTTGGGCCTGCCCCGGCCGTGGGACCAGCAGTGGTCGCTGCGGATCCAGCAGGTGCTCGCCTACGAGTCCGACCTGCTGGAGTACGGGGACCTCTTCAACGGCTCCACGGTGGTCGAGGCCAAGACCGCCGAACTGCTCGCCGGGGCCGAGGCCGAGATCGCCAAGGTGCTGGAGATGGGCGGGGTGATTCCCGCCGTCGAGTCCGGCTACCTGAAGTCCAACCTGGTGGCCTCGCACGCCGCCCGCCGGGCGCGGATCGAGTCCGGCGAGGACAAGATCGTCGGCGTCAACTGCTTCGACACCACCGAGGAGAGCCCGCTCACCGCCGATCTGGACACCGCCATCATGGTGGTCGACCCGGCCTCCGAGCAGTCCGTCCTCACCGCTCTCGACCAGTGGCGCGCCGGACGCGACGAGGCCGCCGCCCAGCAGGCACTGGAGGTGCTGAAGGCCACCGCCGTGACCAGCGAGAACCTGATGCCGGCCACCCTCGCCTGCGCCCGCGCCGGGGTCACCACCGGCGAGTGGTCCTTCGCCCTGCGCGAGGTCTTCGGCGAGTACCGCGCCCCCACCGGGGTCGGCGGCGCACCGGTCGCCGTGGCGGCCGAGCCGGGCGGCGAACTCGCCACCGTGCGCGAGGCGGTGGCCGCCACCGCCGCCGAGCTGGGCACCGGCAAGCTGCGCCTGCTGGTCGGCAAGCCCGGGCTGGACGGCCACTCCAACGGGGCCGAGCAGATCGCGGTCCGCGCCCGCGACGCCGGCTTCGAGGTGGTCTACCAGGGCATCCGGCTGACGCCCGAGCAGATAGTCTCCGCCGCCGTCGCGGAGGACGTGCACTGCGTCGGCCTGTCGATCCTCTCCGGTGCCCACCCCGAGCTGGTGCCCGACGTTCTGCAGCGGCTGCGCCGGGCAGGGGTGGAGGATGTGCCCGTCGTCGTGGGTGGCATCATCCCGGCTGCGGACTCCGAGGCCCTGAAGGCCGCGGGGGTCGCAGCGGTCTTCACCCCGAAGGACTTCGGCATCACCACCATCATCGGCCGGATCGTCGACGAGATCCGGCTGGCCAACAGGCTCCAGCCTTGGGCCGCGGCGCTGCCCACCGACCAGCACGCCGCGACCAGCTGACCCGGAAGGAACCAATCCCGCACATGTCCGCCACCGCCCCCCTTGCGAACGGCTCCGCCGCCTTCAACCGCCTGCGGCCGCGCCGCTCCTGCCTGGCCGTGCCCGGCAGCAACCCCCGCTTCCTGGAGAAGGCCCAGGGTCTCGCCGCCGACCAGGTCTTCCTCGACCTGGAGGACGCCTGCGCCCCGCTGGTCAAGGAGAGCGCCCGCCACAACATCGTGGACGCCCTCAACAACGGTGACTGGAGCGGCAAGACCCGCGTCGTCCGGGTCAACGACTGGACCACCCACTGGACGTACCGGGACGTGATCACGGTCGTCGAGGGCGCCGGCCCGAACCTGGACTGCATCATGCTGCCCAAGGTCCAGGACGCCACCCAGGTCAAGGCGCTCGACCTGCTGCTCACCCAGATCGAGAAGACCATGGGCTTCGAGGTCGGCCGGATCGGCATCGAGGCGCAGATCGAGAACGCCAAGGGCCTGGTCAACGTCGACGAGATCGCCGCCGCCTCGCCGCGCCTGGAGACCATCATCTTCGGCCCGGCCGACTTCATGGCCTCGATCAACATGAAGACCCTGGTGGTCGGCCAGCAGCCCCCCGGCTACCCGGCGGACGCCTACCACTACATCCTGATGCGCATCCTGATGGCCGCCCGCGCCCACGACCTGCAGGCCATCGACGGCCCCTTCCTGCAGATCCGCAACCCCGACGGCTACCGCGAGGTGGCCGGCCGCGCCGCCGCGCTGGGCTTCGACGGCAAGTGGGTGCTCCACCCGGACCAGGTCGCCATCGCCAACGAGGTCTTCTCCCCCGCCCAGGAGGACTACGACCACGCCGAGCTGATCCTCGACGCCTACGAGTGGTGCACCTCGGAGGCCGGCGGCGCCAAGGGCTCCGCGATGCTCGGCGACGAAATGATCGACGAGGCCAGCCGCAAGATGGCCCTGGTCATCGCCGGCAAGGGCCGCGCCGCCGGCCTGCAGCGCACCTCCAAGTTCGAGCCCCCGCAGGCCTGAGGAGACCACTGAGATGCAGTTCGGACGCACCTTCGAGGAGTTCGAGGTCGGCGCGGTCTACAAGCACTGGCCCGGCAAGACGGTCACCGAGTACGACGACCACCTCTTCTGTCTGCTCACCATGAACCACCACCCGCTCCACATGGACGCCAACTATGCGGAGAAGACGACGGACTTCGGCAAGAACGTCGTGGTGGGCAACTACGTCTACTCCCTGCTGCTCGGCATGTCCGTCCCGGACGTCTCCGGCAAGGCCATCGCCAACCTGGAGATCGAGTCGCTGCGCCACATCGCGCCGACCTTCCACGGCGACACCATCTACGGCGAGACGACGGTGCTCGACAAGTGGCCGTCCAAGTCCAAGGACGACCGGGGCATCGTCTACGTCGAGACCAAGGGCTACAAGCAGGACGGCACGGTCGTCTGCATCTTCCGCCGCAAGGTGATGGTGCCGACCGAGACGTACATCAAGGAGCGCGGCGGGGAGCAGCCCAGCCGACCCACTCCTGCCTCCTAGACCCCGGACGGGCAGGCCGCCGTCATCGGCCGACCCCCACCCGGACACGGGGGCCCTGCTGCAGCAGCCACGCCGGCAGGGTCCCCGTACCCCCTCCCCTTCTTCCCCTCTATATACGGAGCCGCACGATGGGACGCCTCGCACAGACCGACGGCCTCACCGAGATCCAGCGGGACATCCTCGCCACCGTGCGGGACTTTGTCGACAAGGAGATCATCCCGGTCGCGACCGAGCTGGAGCACAAGGACGAGTACCCGACCGCGATCGTGGAGGGGATGAAGCAGCTCGGCCTGTTCGGCCTGACCATCCCCGAGGAGTTCGGCGGCCTCGGCGAGTCCCTGCTGACCTACGCGCTGGTGGTCGAGGAGATCGCCCGGGGCTGGATGTCGGTCTCCGGCATCGTCAACACCCACTTCATCGTCGCGCACATGATCAACGCGCACGGCACCCAGGAGCAGAAGGAGTACTTCCTGCCCCGGATGGCGGCCGGCGAGATCCGCGGCGCCTTCTCGATGTCCGAGCCCGGCCTCGGCTCCGACGTGGCGGCGATCACCACCAAGGGCGTCAGGGACGGCGACTTCTACGTCCTCAACGGCCAGAAGATGTGGCTGACCAACGGCGGCACCTCCACCCTGGTGGCGGTCCTGTGCCGGACCGACGAGGGCGGCTCGACCCCTTACAAGAACATGACCACCTTCCTGGTCGAGAAGACCCCGGGCTTCGGTCCCAACCCGACGGTCCCCGGCCTCACCGTGCCCGGGAAGATCGAGAAGATGGGCTACAAGGGCGTCGACACCACCGAGCTGGTGCTCCAGGACGTCCGCATCCCGGCCGACCGCATCCTCGGCGGGGTCCCGGGCAAGGGCTTCTACCAGATGATGGACGGCGTCGAGGTCGGCCGGGTCAATGTCGCGGCCCGCGGCTGCGGCGTCGCCCGGCGCGCCTTCGAGCTGGGCATCTCCTACGCCCAGCAGCGGTCCACCTTCGGCAAGAAGATCGCCGAGCACCAGGCGATCCAGTTCAAGCTGGCCGAGATGGCCACCAAGGTCGAGGCCGCGCACCAGATGATGGTGATGGCCGCCCGCAAGAAGGACAGCGGCGAGCGCAACGACCTGGAAGCGGGGATGGCCAAGTACCTCGCCTCCGAGTACTGCAAGGAGGTCGTCGAGGACGCCTTCCGGATCCACGGCGGCTACGGGTTCTCCAAGGAGTACGAGATCGAGCGCCTCTACCGCGAGGCCCCGATGCTGCTGATCGGTGAAGGTACTGCGGAGATCCAGAAGATGATCGTGGGACGCCGTCTGCTGGAGGAGTACCGCATCGCGGAGTGACCGGAACGACACGCCGGTGACCCTCGCCGGCCGGATCCCGGCCATCCTGGATCCGGCCGCACCGATCCCGGCGCGAGGGTCGCCAGGCGACAGAGAGCCATTCGAAGGCCGGGGGGCGGGCGTGCGGGCCCGCCTCCAGGCCCCGCCGTACCGTGCGGTCCCCAGGCCTGGTCAGCCTTCGGGGGCGGTACGGCGAACCGGGGAAGGTCGTAGGGCGCGCACTCATCAGTGCGCGCCCTACGGCACATCCGCACGCCTCAAGACGCCCAGAACGGCTTCCAGGGCATGCTCAGCGCCCTTTCGACCCCTCTCCGAGGGGGCAGGCCCCGGACCTGACCCACAGTCAGCCAGGACCCGCTTCACCAGCCCCGCCCGGACTGAGACATGGGTCACGCGCCTCGTGCGCTCCCTTGGGGAACCGGCCGACCCGAGCTACGGTCGTACACATAGCAGGCGCAGATCGGCACCGCACCGGGCTCCTGAACATGCAGGCGGCTTGCCCACCTACCGCCTGGTCCCGATAGCATCCACCGGGACAGCAGCCGTCCCCATCTCAACCGATCCCCGCGGTGGCCCCCGTCCAGCGGCCATGATCCCCCGCGACTAAGGTCTTCGATGCCCATCAGCCCGTCCCCTCACACCTCCGCTCCGACCGGCGCTTTCGACGCCCCGGCGGACGGTCGGCGTCCTCGCGTGACCATCGCGCGCGGCGCCACCCCCTGGTTCGTCCCGACCCTGGCCACTGCCGCCCTCACCACCGCCCTCACCAGGCGGAACGGCAAGTGGGCCCTGGCAGCGGTACCGGCCTGCGCGCTCAGCGCGGGCATGCTGTGGTTCTTCCGCGACCCGGAGCGCGAGATCGGCGCCGGCAGAGTGATCTCCCCCGCCGACGGTGTGGTGCAGAGCATCGACGCCTGGCCGGACGGCCGCACCCGTGTCGCGATCTTCATGAGCCCGCTCAACGTGCACGTCAACCGCGCCCCGCTGCCCGGCACGGTGACGTCGGTCGAGCATGTCGCCGGCGGCTACGTCCCGGCGTTCAACAAGGACAGCGACCGCAACGAGCGCGTCGTCTGGCACTTCGACACCGAGCTCGGCGACATCGAGATGGTGCAGATCGCGGGGGCCGTGGCCCGCCGCATCGTGCCGTACGTGGACGCCGGCACCAAGGTCGAGCAGGGCGAGCGGATCGGGCTGATCCGCTTCGGCTCCCGCGTCGACACCTACCTGCCGGCCGGCGTCGAGGTGGGCGTCGAGGTCGGCCAGAAGACCACCGCCGGGGTGACACGCCTTGACCGTGACTGATCCTGAGACTCTCGTCGGCCTGAGCGACGAGGAGGAGACCGGCCTGAACCGCCGCCGCTGGGCGCGCGACCGCGAGCTGCGCGCTCCCCGCTCGCCGCAGCACCTCTCCACCGCCGACTTCCTGACCCTGGGCAACGCCGTCTGCGGCTTCATGGCGATCTACTCGATCACCACCGGGGTCCTGATGCCGCACCTGATGGGCGACTCGATGCCGAACAAGCACAGCGCCGCCACCGCGGTGACGCTGCTGCTGATCGGCTCGATGTGCGACCTGTTCGACGGCCTGGTCGCCCGCAAGCTGCGGTCCTCGGCGCTCGGCGCGGAGCTCGACAACCTGGCCGACCTGATCAGCTTCGGCATCACTCCGGCCTACTTCGTCGCGGTCTGGGGCATCGTCTCGCCGGACGGCAACCAGCAGCTCTCCGCGTTCATCGCGGTGACCGTGCTGCTCGCGGTGGTGCTGCGCCTCGCCCGGTTCTCGGCCGTCAAGATGCGGCCCGGGATCTTCCAGGGCATGCCCTGTCCGATGGGTGCGATGACGGTGATCGCCATCGTGCTGCTGGAGCCGCCGCTGCTGCTCGGGCTGCTGATGATCCTCGGCGTGGCGTACCTGATGGTGAGCCGGATCGAGTACCCGAAGCCGCAGGGGCTGCTCGCCACCGCGACGCTCTGCTGGATCGTGGTCTCCATCGGCTGCCTGGCGGCCTGGGCCGCCGGCCTGCCCGGGGGCGACACGCTGATGCACATCGGGGCGATCGCGCAGATCACGCTGGCCGCGATGGCGCCGCTGCTGGTCATCCGCCGCAAGGTGGGGCAGAAGGTCGGGGACGTCCGCGCCCGCCGCGCGGAGTCCCGGGGCTGCTGAGACCCGTCCTGGACACCCCGAAGGGGCCCGGATTCCCGCCCAGGGATCCGGGCCCCTTCGGCTGTTCGCGGGCCTCGGGGAAGCAGCCCCCACGTACCGCCGGACAGGCCGCTAGGCCCCGCCGCGGTGGACGCTGAAGGCGGAGCGGCGGGCCGCGCGGGCGACGGCGGGATCGGGGTGGACGCCCGCGACGGCGGTGAGGACGGAGGCCGCGCGGGGGTGGCCGGACTGGCGGGCGCGGTTGAACAGGCGGACCGGCTCCCCCGCCGAGGCACCCTCGACATGGCCGACCAGCAGCTCGGTCTCACCGTGGTCCAGTACCGCCGCGGCCGTGTCCACCCAGAGCCAGGCGGCGTCCGCCGCCCCGAGCACATCGGCCGGGGACACCCCCTCGTCCGACTGCTCGGCCAGCCAGAGCAGCGCGTACGGCCGCAGCACCGCCTCGTCCACGGTCGCCCGGACGGCCTTCTCCGCGGTGCCCCCGGCGACCCGGAGCGCCTCGAAGGCGAGCCCGCGCAGCAGCGCGTCCTCGCCCCGGGCGGCGTCCAGCAGCTCGGCGACCGCACGGTCCACCGGACGGGCCGCGACCCAGGCCCGGTACTCGGCGCGGGCCGGCCCCGGGGAGTAGTGGGCGCAGGCGTCCAGGAGTTCCAGGGCGCTCTGCTCGATGTGCCCGGCGGCCGTCTGGGCGACCGTGCAGATCTCCTCCAGCTTGGCGCGCACGGCCCAGTGCCCGAGCGGCGAGAGCTCCGCGGCCTCGTCCCTGCGGACCAGGGCGCCGACGGCGGCGAGGCCGTCCAGCATCCAGTCCAGGACCGCGGCGACGTCGGCGGGGGCGGCCGGCGGGGTGCCGACCTGCGGCTCGCGGCAGGTGCCGCGGACGGCCGAGACGGCCGAGGCCGCGTGCGGGACCGGGGAGAGTGCCACGGTGCCCGTACCGGCGCCGTGCCGGCGCTCGTCCAGGCCGCGGCGGAGCAGCTCCAGCAGCTCGCTGTCGACGACCGGGCCGTCCACCAGGTGCAGGAAGGAGAGCAGCTGCGGCACGTGGTCGACGGCCTGCCCGGCGAGGTGGGCGAAGACTCCGCGCATCGCGGCGGGCGGGACGGGTGCGACCAGCGTCCAGGAGTCGAACAGCGCCGACCAGCCCCGGATCACCGCCTCGTCGTCGTGCTCCCAGGCGTGCAGCCGCCAGCCCGGCCCCGCGCCGCCCTCGCGCAGCTCGACCAGGCCGACCAGCAGGGCCTGGCCCCACGCCTTGGCGGCGGCGGCGACCGTCATCGCCAGGGCCGCTCCGGCGTCGCGGGCGTCCTCGGGGAGCAGTTCGCCCCGGCGGTCGACCTTGTCGAGTTCACCCGCCCAGCGCGCGATCCGTACGGCGTCCACGAGCATCCGGCGGGCCAGCGGGGCGAGCTCGGCCGGTGCGGGGAAGCCGTCGGGCACCGGGACCCTCCCCCGCCCGGGCTTGGGCGCCGGGGCGCGGCGGCGGGCTGCTGCGGGGTGGCCGGGGTGGGCGCCGTCGGCGCGGCGGGCCGTACCGGGCAGACGGGTCACCGTCGCACCGGTACCGATCGTCGGCTGGAGCGGGGCATCACGGTCGCGCGGATTCCGAGACGTCACGCCGTGCAGTCTTCCCCGTGCACCGGCCTTCTGTCACATCCGGTTCGGCGCGTCTTCGGCCGCCCGGTTGGACTGGGTGGAAGAGATCGGGCAACAGCCCGCAAACCGGGCCTGATATTCGAATTGTTGGCTTGATTCGAATGTCGTGCACCCAACAAAACTGAACAAAGCTGATCGACGAATCATCAGATCAAGGCCGGAAGTGATCCTTTGGCGGTCCTGATCGACGTGATCGACGATATACTCGGAGTAACCGTACCCTTGGCTCAGAGCAGCGGCGTGAGCCAGCGGCGCAGCACCTCGGCGTAGCCGTCCGGATCGGCGTTCCAGAGCTGGGCGTGCTCCGCGCCCGGCACCTCGTGCAGGCTCACCAGGTCGCTGCGGCGCTGCGCGAGGCGGCGGGCGGCCGCGATCGGCGCGATGCTGTCCGCCGGACTTCCCAGCAGCAGGGTCGGCACGCGCAGGCCGGTCCCGTCCGCGAGGCGGGCGAGGGCCTCCAGGTCCACCTTGGTACGGCCTTCTGCGGCCAGCGCGCCCAGGTTGGCGAGGGCGCTCGGGATGCCGGCGCGGACGCTCTCCCTGCGCACGCTCGCCGACCAGTCGAGGATCGGGGAGTCCAGTACCAGACCGGCGATCGGCTCCTGCCGGGAGGACCTTTCGGCGGCCATCAGGCACATCGTGGCGCCCAGCGACCAGCCGTACAGCACCACCCGCCCCGCGCCGCTGTCCAGGGCGAACCGGATCGCCGACTCGACGTCCCGCCACTCGGTCTCGCCGAAGTGGCCGAGCCCGTCCGGCGACGGCGGGGCGCCGGCGTCGCCCCGGTAGGTGACGGTGAGTGTCGGCATCTTCAGCGAGCGCAACACCGGGAGCACCGGCAGCGCCTGGGTGCGGTCGGCGCCCGGACCGTGCACCAGGATCACCCAGCTGCCGCGCATGGCGTCGACGCGCCAGGCCGGCAGCGGCCCGAGCTCGCCCTGGACGGCGGTCTCGGTGAACCCGATGCCGAGGGCGCTGGTCGGGTCTCCGCGGTAGACCCGGGGGGTCAGCTCGACCTCGGTGCCGGCGGTGAGGGTTCCGCTCTCCGAGCGTTCCAGCCGACGGGTGACGGTCTGGACGTCGGTGCCCAGGACCTCGCCGACCACCGCGTGGCCGCCGCGCGGCCACTCCAGTGCGTAGCGGCCCGGGCGTACCGTCTCCGGGGCCCGGGTGAGGGAGACGCGTCCGGCGGCGACGTCGTGCACCCACAGGTTGGCCTCGCCGGGCTTCCCGAACAGCGGGTGGACCGTGCGCTCGGACACCCTTCGGCCGATCAGGACGATCGCTGCTCCGGCTCCGACGGCGGCGACCGCCACAGCGGCGGCCGCCACGGCGGCGGCGGTTCCCCTACGCATAGTGTTCCCCGGTGTGAGCTGGTTTGGAAGGCACCTCCAGTGCACTCTCCGCGCGGCGGGCCTGCCACCGGAAGGCGGACCCGCGAACGGCCGCCCGGGGCCGCGGCCTCTTTACCACGGCCTCTTTACCG
Organism: Kitasatospora sp. HPM-01-4; assembly: GCF_051374625.1. Classification (NCBI taxonomy): domain Bacteria; kingdom Bacillati; phylum Actinomycetota; class Actinomycetes; order Kitasatosporales; family Streptomycetaceae; genus Kitasatospora; species Kitasatospora sp. HPM-01-4. The sequence goes on from NZ_JBPQGP010000005.1 coordinate 2,576,619, forward strand.
CGGCCTCTTTACCGCGGCCTCTCTACTGCGGCCCCTCTACTGCGGCCAGGGCGGCGGGCGGAGAGCTCCCGGAGACGGCGTGCCGCACGGCGGGCGGCCGAGGCGGTTGTGATCAAGCCCTCCGCGCGGTTTGTTGACTCCCGGTCGCGGACCGTGGTGGGATCTTTCAGCCAAACGGAGGCATGCAGAGGAAGCCGGTGCGAGTCCGGCGCGGTCCCGCCACTGTCACCGGGGAGCACGCTCGATCCATGGTCACGGTGGTCCGGTCGTACGGCTGCTGGAAGGCCCGAGGGTGTGTCCGACCCGGAAGCCAGGAGACTCTCGCCCCCGGTACGTCGATCCAGGGCGCGGACCCTGAGTGAGGACACGCCCGCCATGCAGGCTGCCCCGGCCGAGGTCAGGCCGCCGTTCGACCGAGCCGTACCCGTCGCCCGGGCCGCCGCCGAATCCGCGCCGTGCCCCGCCTGAATCGCGGCTCCGCCTTCGCCCTGGGCAGCATCGCCGGCTACCTCGCCGACGCCGCCTTCGCCGACCCCCGGCGCGGCCACCCGGTCGCCGTCTTCGGTACCGCTGCCGGGCGGCTGGAGCGCGCCCTGTGGCGTGACCACCGGGCGGCCGGCGCCGTGTACACCGCCGTCTGCGTCGGCACGGTCGCGGCCGGGGCGCACCTCGCCGGACGGGCACTCGGGCGCAGCCGGTACGGGCAGGCCGCGCTGGCCGCCGCCGCGACCTGGACGGTGCTCGGCGGTACCTCGCTGACCCGGGAGGCCACGACCATCGGCCGTTCCCTGCGCGCCGGTGAGCTCGCCGCCGCCCGGGAGCGGCTGCCTCATCTGTGCGGCCGCGATCCGAGCTCGCTGGACGAGCAGCAGATCGCGCGCGCGGTCGTCGAGTCGGTGGCCGAGAACACCGCCGATGCCGTGGTCAACGCGCTGACCTGGGGTGCGCTGGCCGGTACGCCCGGGCTGCTGGCCTTCAGGGCCGTCAACACGCTGGACGCGATGGTCGGGCACCGTTCGCCGCGCCACCTGCGCTTCGGCTGGGCCTCGGCGCGGCTGGACGACCTGGCCGGCTGGCCCGGTGCCCGGCTGACCGCCCTGCTCGCGGTGGCCGCCGCACCCGAACCCCGAAGGGCCTGGCGCGTCTGGCGGCGGGACGGCTCAGCGCACCCGAGTCCCAACGCCGGGCAGGCCGAGTCCGCGTTCGCCGGGGCGCTCGGGGTCCGGCTGGGCGGGACGCTGCGGTACGGCGAGCGGGTGGAGCACCGGCCGGTGCTCGGTGCGGAGTTGCGGCCGGTGGCGGTCGAGGACATCGAGCGGGCGTGCCTGCTCTCCCGGCGGGTCGGGGCCCTGGCGCTGGCGGTCACCGTGACCGCTCGGGCGCTGTGGGCCTGGCGGCGGGGGCGGTCGTGAGCCGCGGTCTGATGGCGGGTCCGGGCGGGCGGGTGGCCCCTGGGGAGCGCACGGAACCGCGCGAGCGGCTCGTCGAGGCAGTCCGCGCTTGTTCGCGTGTTTCCTCGCGCCCCCGGACGGTGCCGGAGCGGGTGGCCGGGAGCGGTGCCGAGGCGGACGGCCGCTCGCGCGGTTCCTCGCGCCTGCGGGTACTGCCCTTGGGAAGGACTGTCGAGCGGAGCGGAGGAGCATGAGCGGGGCACTGCTGGTCGCCGGGACGACCTCGGATGCGGGCAAGAGCGTGGTCACGGCGGGCATCTGCCGCTGGCTGGCCCGACAGGGCGTCAGGGTGGCGCCGTTCAAGGCGCAGAACATGTCGCTCAACTCCTTCGTCACGGCCGACGGCGCCGAGATCGGCCGCGCGCAGGCGATGCAGGCTCAGGCCGCCCGGGTCGAGCCGGAGGCGGCGATGAATCCCGTGCTGCTGAAGCCCGGTGGCGACGGCCGCAGCCAGGTGGTGCTGCTCGGCAGGCCGGTGGCCGAGGTGGGTGCGCTGGACTACCGCGAGCGCAAGCCCGTCCTGCTGGAGCGGGCCCTGGAGTGCCTGGCCGATCTGCGGAGCCGGTACGAGGTGGTGGTCTGCGAGGGCGCGGGCTCGCCCGCCGAGATCAACCTGCGGGACCGGGACATCGCCAACATGGGGCTGGCCACGGCCGCCGGGCTGCCGGTGGTGGTGGTCGGGGACATCGACCGGGGCGGGGTCTTCGCCGCGATGTACGGGACGCTGGCGCTGCTCTCGGCACAGGACCAGCGGCATGTCGCCGGCTGGTTCGTCAACAAGTTCCGGGGCGACGCGCGGCTGCTGGCACCGGGCCTGGAGATGCTGCACCGGCTGACCGGGCGTCCGGTGCTCGGCACCCTGCCGATGCTCTCCGGTCTGTGGCTGGACGCCGAGGACTCGCTGGACCTGACCACCGTGGTGGACCGGGGCCAGGTGAGCGGCCCGGTCGGGCGGGACGTGCTGCGGGTGGCCGTGGTGCGGTTCCCGAGGCTGTCCAACTTCACCGATGTGGACGCGCTGGCGCAGGAGCCCGGTGTGCTGGTCCGCTGGGCGACCAGGCCCGAGGAACTGGCCGACGCCGACCTGGTGGTGCTGCCGGGCACCCGGGCCACCGTCGCCGACCTGGCCTGGCTGCGCGAGCGCGGCATGGAGCCCGCGCTGAGGGCACGGGTGGCCGCCGGGCTCCCGGTGCTCGGGGTCTGCGGCGGCTACCAGATGCTCGGACGGGTGATCGTGGACGAGGTCGAGTCCAGGGCCGGCGAGGTCGCCGGACTCGGGCTGCTGCCCACCCGGGTGGTGTTCGGCGCGGAGAAGGTGCTGGCCCGGCCGGTCGGCGAGGCGCTGGGCGAGCGGGTCGAGGGTTACGAGATCCACCACGGCGTGGTGTCGGCCGAGGGCGGCGAGGCGTTCGTCTCGGACGGTGGCGGCCGCGCCCTGGACGGGTGCCGCCTCGGCCCGGTCTGGGGTACGACCTGGCACGGTGTGCTGGAGAACGACGGCTTCCGGCGCCGACTGCTGCGCGAGGTGGCCGAGTTGGCCGGGCGCGGGTTCGTGCCCGCGTCGGACACCTCGTTCGCGGCGGCCCGGGAGGAGCGTCTCGACCGGCTCGGCGACCTGATCGAGGAGCACGCCGACACCGACGCGCTGTGGAAGCTGATCGAGGGCGGGGCACCCGGTGGACTGCCGTTCCTCCCGCCCGGTGCACCGGAACCTCTGGAGATCTGATGAGTGACGTCCGTTACCCGTTCACCGCGATCGTCGGCATGGCCGACCTGCGGCTCGGGCTGCTGCTCAACGCGGTCTCCCCGGCGGTGGGCGGGGTGCTGGTGCGCGGCGAGAAGGGGACCGCCAAGTCGACCATGGTGCGTGCGCTGGCCGGGCTGCTGCCGTCGATCGCGACCGTGCCCGGCTGCCGGTTCGCCTGCGACCCGGCGGCGGTGGACCCGCAGTGCCCGGACGGTCCGCACCCCCTTCAGGCGGCCGGGCAGCGCCCGGCGCACCTGGTCGAGCTGCCCGTCGGCGTCTCCGAGGACCGGATCGTCGGCTCGCTGGACCTGGAGCGGGCCCTGGCCGAGGGCGTCAAGGCGTACGAGCCGGGGCTGCTGGCCAAGGCGCACCGGGGCGTGCTCTACATCGACGAGGTCAACCTGCTGCAGGACCACGTGGTCGACCTGCTGCTGGACGCCGCCGCGATGGGCCGCTCGTACGTGGAGCGCGAGGGCGTCTCGGTGCGGCACGCGGCCCGGTTCCTGCTGGTCGGCACGATGAACCCGGAGGAGGGCGAGCTGCGCCCGCAGCTGCTCGACCGTTTCGGGCTGACGGTCGAGATCGCCGCCACCCGCGACCCCGGTGAGCGCGCCGAGGTGGTCCGGCGCCGGCTCGCGTACGACGCCGACCCGGCGGGATTCGCCGCACGGTACGCGGAGGACGAGCGCGCACTGGCCGAACGGATCACCGCCGCGCGGGAGTTGCTGCCGAAGGTGGCACTGACCGATCTGGCGCTGCGTCAGATCACCGCCGTGTGCGCGGCGTTCGAGGTGGACGGACTGCGCGCGGACATCGTGATGGCCAGGACCGCGGTCGCGCTGGCGGCCTGGGACGGGCGCACCGAGGTGACCGAGGAGGACGTCCGCCAGGCCGCGCGGCTCGCCCTGCCGCACCGGCGGCGGCGCAACCCCTTCGACGCGCCCGGGCTGGACGAGGAGCAGCTGGACCGGACGCTGGCGGAGCACTCCGAGCCCGCCGGCCCCGATGAGGACCCCGACGGCGGCCCCGACGGCGACGGCCCGGGGGACGGTCCTGACGGCAACGGCCCGGACGGCGGCGGCCCGGACGGCGGCGGGGCGCCCGCACCGGGCACCGCCCCCGACGGCAGTGCCGCCTCGGAGCCCGAGCCGGGCCCGGAGGCGAGCGTCCCGCCGCAGGGCGCGGGCGGCCCGGCCAAGGCCCCGGTGGCCGCGGCCGGGGAACCGTACCGGACCAGGCTGTTCAAGGTGCCGGGCACCGGGAAGGGCGCCCAGGGCCGGCGCTCCCCCGCCGAGACCGACGGCGGGCACACCATCCGGGCGCGCCGTCCGCAGGGTGCGCTGAGCCGGCTGCACCTGAGCGCCACGCTGCGCGCCGCCGCCCCGCACCAGCTGGCCCGGGGCCGCGACTCGCGCGCACTGGTGCTGCACCGGGACGACTTCCGCGAACAGGTGCGCCAGGGCCGGGAGTCCAACCTGGTGCTGTTCGTGGTGGACGCCTCGGGGTCGATGGCGGCGCGCCAGCGGATGACCGCGGTCAAGGGCGCGGTGATGTCGCTGCTGATGGACGCCTACCAGCGCCGCGACAAGATCGGCATGATCACCTTCCGGGGTGCGGCCGCCGAACTGGCACTGCCGCCCACCTCCTCGGTGGAGGTCGGCGCGGCCCGGCTGGAGCAGCTGCCGACCGGCGGCCGCACCCCGCTCGCGGCCGGACTGCTGCGCGCCCACGAGGTGCTGCGGGTGGAGCGGATGCGCGATCCGCACCGCCGGCCGCTGCTGGTGGTGGTCACCGACGGCCGGGCCACCGGCGGACGGGACGCGCTGGCCCAGGCCGGACGGGCGGCCGGGCTGCTGGCCGGCCAGGGCGTGGCGAGCGTGGTGCTGGACTGCGAGTCCGGTCCGGTACGGCTGGGGCTCGCCCGTACGCTGGCCGCTCAACTGGGCGGCCCCGCAGTGACCCTGGACGAACTGCGGGCCGAGGGCGTCACCGCACTGGTCCACGCACACCGCAACGCCACCCACCACCGAAAGGCGGCCTGAGCCATGCCGAAGGGCATCCCCGAGTCCGTTCCCGACGACGGCCTGACGACCCGTCAGCGCCGCACCCTGCCGATCACCGCCGTGCACACCGGCCCCGGAAAGGGCAAGTCCACCGCCGCCTTCGGGATGGCGCTGCGGGCCTGGAACCAGGGCTGGTCGATCGGGGTGTTCCAGTTCGTGAAGTCCGCCAAGTGGAAGGTGGGCGAGGAGAACGCGCTGCGCGTGCTCGGCGCCTCCGGTGAGGGCGGCACGGTGGACTGGCACAAGATGGGCGAGGGCTGGTCCTGGCTGCAGCGGTCCTCCGAGATGGCCATGTCCAGCGAGGAGGCGGCCAAGGAGGGCTGGGAGCAGGTCAAGCGCGACCTGGCCGCCGAGCGCTACCGCTTCTACGTGCTGGACGAGTTCACCTACCCCATGCACTGGGGCTGGATCGACGTGGACGAGGTGGTCTCGGTGCTGAAGGACCGCCCCGGCAGCCAGCATGTGGTGATCACCGGCCGCTACGCGTCCGAGGCGCTGATGGAGGCCGCCGACCTGGTCACCGAGATGACCAAGGTGAAGCACCCCATGGACGCGGGCCGCAAGGGCCAGCGCGGGATCGAGTGGTAGTCGTACGCACGTGAACATCCCCCGTCTCGTCATCGCCGCGCCGTCCTCGGGCGCGGGCAAGACCACCGTCGCCACCGGGCTGATGGCCGCGCTCCGTGCCCGGGGCCTCGCGGTCTCCCCGCACAAGGTCGGCCCGGACTACATCGACCCCGGCTACCACTCGCTGGCCGCCGGGCGGCCCGGGCGCAACCTGGACGCCTTCCTGTGCGGCCCCGAGCGGATCGCGCCGCTGTTCCTGCACGGCGCGGCCGGGGCGGACATCGCGGTGGTCGAGGGCGTGATGGGGCTGTTCGACGGGGCGGCCGGGCGCGGGGAGCTGGCGTCCACCGCGCATGTGGCGAAGCTGCTGCGGGCGCCGGTGGTGCTGGTGGTGGACGCCTCCTCGCAGTCACGGTCGGTGGCCGCGCTGGTGCACGGCTTCGCCTCCTGGGATCCCGAGGTCCGGCTCGCCGGGGTGATCCTCAACCGGGTCGCCTCCGACCGGCACGAGCAGTTGCTGCGCGAGGCCCTGGAGGAGGGGTCGGGCGTCCCGGTGCTCGGTGCGGTGCGGCGGACGGCCGGCGTGGCGACACCTTCACGGCACCTGGGCCTGGTCCCGGCGGTCGAGCGCTCCGCACAGGCCGTGCAGGCCGTCCGCGACATGGGTGAACTGGTCGCCGCCTCGGTCGACCTGGACGCGCTGGTGGCGCTCGCCCGCACCGCGCCGCCGCTGGACGCCGAGCCGTGGTCGGCCTCCGAGGAGGTCTCCCAGGTCGCCGGGCGGCCGAGGATCGCGCTGGCCTCGGGGGCGGCGTTCTCCTTCTCGTACGCGGAGAACGCGGAGCTGCTGACGGCCGCCGGAGCCGAGGTCGTCCCGTTCGACCCGCTGCACGACGCCGGGCTCCCCGACGGCACGGCCGGACTGGTGATCGGCGGCGGCTTCCCGGAGATGTACGTCGCCGAGCTGAGCGAGAACGCCTCACTGCGCGGCTCGATCTCCGCGCTGGCCGCCTCCGGCGCCCCGGTGGCCGCCGAGTGCGCCGGACTGCTGTACCTGGGGCGGGAGTTGGACGGCAGGCCGATGTGCGGCGTACTCGACACCGACGCCCGGATGACCGAGCGGCTCACCCTCGGCTACCGCGAGGCGGTGGCCATCGGCGAGAGCGCGCTCGCCCCGGCCGGTGCCCGGGTCCGCGGCCACGAGTTCCACCGCACCGTCTGCGAACCCGGTTCGGGCCCGCAGCCCGCCTGGGGCTGGCGCGCGCCGGACGGACCGCGGACGGAGGGCTTCGTACAGGGCTCGGTGCACGCCTCGTACCTGCATCTGCACTGGGCCGGCGCACCGGAGCTGGCCGAACGGCTGGTCCGCGCGGCGGCCGGGCACGGCTGGGCCTGACCAGGCCTAACCGGCGCCCTCGCGCCACGGCGGCCCACCGCCGTGGCGCGGCGTCGGCTTCAGTCCTCGGCCCCGTCCGCCACCGCGCCGCCGTGGATGTTGCGCTCGATCGCCTCGGCGGGCAGCGCGGTGTGCAGCGCCCAGTAGTAGACGGCCAGCGAGAGGAGGACCACCGCCAGGATGTCCCACCACAGCGGCAGGTTGCCCTCGGCGCCCCTGCCGAAGGTGCCCTGCCAGGAGATCAGGCCCAGCCCGACCAGGTAGACCGGCAGCCAGCAGCCCGCCGCGAAGTCCATCCGCGGGGCGTCCGGCAGGCCCCTGGCGTTGGCGTACCAGGCGTACGAGCCCATCAGCAGGTAGCCGATCAGGATCGCCACACCGAGCCGCCACAGGGTGTCCCAGCCGGACCAGTAGATCACCAGACCGGCGATCGCGAAGGAGAGCGGTGAGACCAGGGCGCCGCCCGGCAGCCGGTACGGGCGCTCGAGTCCCGGCAGCCGCCTGCGCAGTACGCCGAAGGCCAGCGGTGCGCCCGCGTACATCAGCACGACCGCCGAGGTGATGAAGGTGACCAGCCGCTGCCAGCTCGGGAAGGGCAGGAGGCAGAGCACGCCCGCCACGAAGGCGACGATCAGGCCGACCCAGGGCACCGACCGCCGGTCCGTCCACTGGAACGCCCTCGGGGCGTAGCCGTTGCGGCTCAGCCCGTACGAGACCCGGGAGCAGGAGGTGATGTAGATCAGGCCGGTCCCGCCCGGGGAGATGATCGCGTCGGTGTAGAGCAGGACGGCCAGCCAGCCGAGGCCGATCAGGGCGGCCAGCCCCGCGAACGGACCGGCGATACCGGGGTAGTCGAGCCTGGCCCAGCCGCCGGCGAAGGTCCCGGGCGGCAGCGAGGTGATGAAGACCGTCTGGAGCAGGATGTAGATCAGGGTCCCGAGGGTGACCGAGCCGATCACGGCGCGCGGGATGTCGCGCCGGGGGTTCAGGCTCTCCCCCGCCCACTGGATCGCCTGCTCGAAGCCGAGCAGGGCGAAGATCACCCCACTGGTACTGATCGCCGCGAGTACGCCCTTGGCCCCGTACGGGGCGAAACCGTGCGCGGTGAAGTTGCCGCCGTGGAACTCCGCCAGCGCGAGCACCACGATGCTGAACAGCGGGATCGCCACCTTCCACCAGGTGGCCACGCTGTTGGTGTGGGCGAGGATCCTGACGCCGAGGAAGTTGACCACCACGAAGACGGCCAGCAGGCCCGCCGCGACCGCGATGCCCGAACCGGTGAGGGTGTGGTCGGGGTGCAGCAGGCCGCGGGCCCAGGACCAGTGCCCGGCATAGTTGATCACGGCCTGCACCTCGATCGGCGCGATCGTCGCGGCCTGCAGCCAGGAGAACCAGCCGAAGGACATCCCGGCGAACCCGCCGAAGGCGTAGTGCGGGTAGCGGGCGGTGCCGCCCGCCACCGGGAACATCGCGCCGAGTTCGGCGTGGACCAGGGCGAGCAGCACGATGGCCACCGCGCCGATGCCCCAGGAGAGCAGCGCGGCCGGCCCGGCGATCACCACGGCGTTCTTCGCCCCGAACAGCCAGCCCGAGCCGATGATCGCGCCGGCCGAGGCCCACAGCAGCCCGATCAGGCCCACCTCGCGGCGGAGCCTGCCGTTCCCCTGCGCGCCGGACGGGGCGGTCTCGTCGGTCGATGCCATGCGTTCGGCCTCCCGGAATCGTGCGGGCGGGGCGCGGGTGCGCTGACGCCGACGGTGCCGCAGATCCGGTACGGAGGCCTTCCGGCAACGCGGACACGCACGGGTACAGCCGCCCCTCGGCCGAGTTGTCGGATGGTATGCGCCGCTCGGTGCGGTGTCCCGGGCCGCTTCCCCGTGTCCGGCGGGCCGTTCCGGTGTCCGGCGGGCGCGCTCCCCGGGTGGCCACGGAACTCTGCTTCCCGTTACGAGCGCGGCTCCCCGTTACGAGCGCGGCTCCCCGAGCAGCACGGCGAGATAGCGGGCGGCCTCGGCGCGCAGCTCGGCCGGGGTGGGGATGTGCCCGTGGCCCGCACCGGCCGCCGAGTCGAAGATGACGCCCTCGCACCAGCGGACGAAGCCGCGGGCGTCGCGCTCCGGCTCGGCGGAACCCGCCCGGGCCAGCAGCCGGGCGGCGAGCGCGCGGAAGCCCGCGCCCAACCGGTCGTAGACGGTGCGGAGTTCGGGCCTGCGAGTGGCTTCCAGGGCGAGTTCGAGGCGGGCCAGGGTCAGCGGCAGGCCGTCGGTCAGCGCCTGGTGGACGCCGGTCGCGGTGACCTCCAGCAGCAGTTCCAGCGGAGGGTTCTCCTCCTGGAGGGGCCGGAAGTCCGCGTGTTCGCGTTCCGCGATCCGGGTGAGCGCCGCCGCCAGCAGGGCGGCCCGGGTGCGGGCGTGGTTGGAGGTCGAGCCGGTCGGCAGCCCGGCGGCCTCGTCGACGGCCCGGTGGGTCAGCCCGCGCAGACCGCGTTCGGCGATCAGCGCGATCGCGGTGTCGGCGATCAGGGCGGCCCGGGGGCTGGCCGGCGCGGCGAGGGCGGGCGGGACGGGCGGTGCGGGCGGCGTGCTCATGGGGTCGATCATCGCGCCTCGGACGCCGCCGGCCCCAACCACCGGCCCCGTACGCGGCCCGGCGGTGTCGTACCCGGTCGTTAGCGTCGGCGATATGACGGTCATCCGCGTGCCGCACGCCCGCCGAACCGCCGCCCGCCGAACCGCCGCGCGCCGTGCCGACCGTCGCGGCGGAGGTTCCGGCCGGCTCCGCCTTCCCGCCCCGCCCGGGTCGTCCGGTGCCGTCGGCCGCTCACCGGGCCTACGGCCGCCGGTCCGCTCAGCCGTCGGTCAGCGACTTGAAGAAGTGCACGTCCTCGTGCCCGCCGGGGATGCCCAGGGTCCGGCCGGTCTCGGTGTAGCCGTGGCGCCGGTAGAAGCCGGGGGCCTGGAAGGTGAAGGAGGACACGGCCACCCGGTCGCAGCCGCGCCGCCGGGCCTCCTCCTCGGCGGCCCGCAGGATCCTGCCGCCCCAGCCGTCCTTGCGGGCGTCCTCGCGCACCCACAGCATCCCGATCCCGCACAGGCCGCCCCAGGTCCACGCGGCCAGCCCGCCGATCAGCTCGCCCGCCTCGTCGGTGACCTTGACCGACAGCGTGCCCTGCTCGGCCACGCCGGTGGCCGCCGCGTTGAAGGCGGTGAGCCCCTCGTCCAGGCGCCGGTTGAGCTCGGCGTCGCGTTCGCCGACGGTCAGGACCGGGCCGGTTGCATGATCACTCGTCATGGCGCGGAGTATGCCAGCCGCCGCATCCGCCCGACGCGCGGTTTTCGGCTCCGGTCCGACCGCGAATCGGGGCACCGCCGGGCCCGTGGATGAGGGCTCTCCTCGATATCCCGGGGTCACTCCAGGTCGGATAGCCTTTTGACCGACTGTCAGCCTGTACGAAGACTTCATGGGGGAACGGCTGTGGGACTGTGGGACGACGTCAAGGATCTGGGCAGCTCGGCGGTGCATGTCGCCGAGGACGTCTTCTGGGCTCCGACCAAGATCGCTCATTGGGTACTCACCAAGATGTTCGGCGGCGACCCCGACGCCGAGCTGAAGAAGTACGCCGCCGAGCTCGAGGAGATGAGCAAGGAGGCGGAGGCGCTCGGCAAGGAGATCGGCACCGCGCTGGGCCAGCTCACCTGGCACGGAGGGGCGGCCGACGCCTTCGTCGCACACGCCCAGGGCCGGGTGAAGGAGCTGAACACCGTCGCCGACCAGCTCGGTGACCTCGGCAAGGACATCAAGGGCCTCGCCGACGCGTTCTGATCCCGCCTCGCGTCCACAATCCACACCGCACTAAGGAGTACCGCCCCGTGGGCGACCAGTTCGGATACCAGCTGCAGGAGCTGGCCAAGATCCAGAGCGACTTCCAGAAGATCACCCAGCGCATGGGCGAGATGAGCCAGAAGGTCGGAGCCATCAAGGCGGCCGTCGAGTCCGCGGCCTCGATGGACGTCATGGCCGGCGCACCGTTGGGCATCGGGAACTTCCTCGCGGTCGCGGCCGACGTCGCCCACCGCGTCAAGGCCATCAGCGAGAAGGCCCAGCAGGTGGAGGCGACCAAGCAGCAGCTCACCGCGGATCTCGCCGAGGACGAGCAGAAGATCAAGCAGGTGATCAGCCAGTACCAGGAAGCCGAACGCAAGATCGCGGAAGACCTGAAGAAGAAGCAGGAGGAGCACGAGAAGCCGAAGTCCCCGAGCACCGGGATCGACGGAGTCGGTGGTGGCGGGGGCGGTGGCGGCCACACCGGCGGGAGCGGTGGTGGCGGTGGCACCGGCGGCGGCGGTCACACCGGCGGCGGCGGTCACACCGGCGGGGGCGGTGGCGGCGGGGGCGGTCACACCGGCGGCGGCGGTGGCGGCGGCTACACCGGCGGCGGTGGCGGTGGCGGTGGCACCGGCGACGCGGGCGGTCCCGGCGGCCTGCACGACGGCGGTCCGATCAAGGACCACAGCCGCGGCGACTGGAGCACCCACTTCATCAACGGCTCCAGCAGCTGGGAGGACTGGCCCGCGAACAGCCACTCGCACCTGCACCCGAAGAACGGCGAGGGCGCCGGCATCATCGACCGGCCCAACCTCAACGGTCTCTCCGACGTCCGCCAGGGCATCGTGGAGCGCGCTCTGGAGCGCGCCGACCACAAGCTCGGCTACAGCCAGGGCGCCGAGACCAACGGCTACCGGGTGGACTGCTCCGGCCTGGTCTCCTGCGCCTGGGGCCTGCCCGGGCCCGGCCTGGACACCTACGGCCTGATGTCGCCCGACGTGTCGCACCGCATCAGCAAGGACGACCTGCAGCCGGGCGACGCGATGATCATGGGCGACCACACCGTCATCTTCGGCGGCTGGGCCGACGCGTCCCACACCCAGTACATCGCGATCGAGGACAGCGGCAGCCAGGGCTGCGTCTCGCACGTGATCCCGTACCCCTACTACCACAACGACCAGCGGTACCTGCCCTACCGCCGCAACGGCGTCTCCTAGCGGAGCACAGGGCCCCTCGCGGTACGCCGCGAGGGGCCCTCCCCCATCACGGGAGCAGCGGTCCCGGCGGGCCGACCCTCGCGCATATTCGCTGGCAGGAGGCCACTCCGGCCGCATACCGTGTGCCGGTCGGCGGCTGACCTGGCGTCAGCACACCGGCGTGAACGGACGAGATGCGCACCCAGGGGGAACAGGACAGTGGAGCACGGCGGTTGGGCTGACGAGCGATTCGGGGCGGTCGCGGACGCATTCGCCCGGAACTTCACCGAGCACGGCGAACTCGGCGCGGCCGTAACGGTGTTCGTCGACGGACGCAAGGTCGTGGACCTGTGGGGCGGGACCGCGGACGAGCGCAGCGGCCGGCCCTGGGAGCAGGACACGGTCGTCCCGGTCTTCTCCTGCGCCAAGGGCATCGTCACCGTCTGTGCCCATCTGCTCGCACAGCAGGGGCGGTTGGACCTCGACGCGCCGGTTGCCCGCTACTGGCCGGAGTTCGCACGGAACGGCAAGCAGGCGATCACGCCGCGCATGGTGCTCGGACACCGCGCCGGAGTCCCCGTCCTGGACCGCGTGCTGAGCTTCGAGGAGATCACCGAGTGGACTCCGGTGGTGCGCGCGATCGAGGAGCAGGCGCCGCTGTGGGTGCCGGGCGAGGCCCACGAGTACCACGGACACGTCTTCGGCTTCCTGATCGGTGAGCTGATCCGGCGGATCACCGGGCTCACCCCGGGCGCCTACTTCCGCGAGGCCGTCGGCGACGAACTGGGCCTGCGCACCTGGATCGGCCTGCCGCAGGAGGAGGTCGGACGGCTGGCCCGGCTCGTCGAGGCCGAGGGCCGGCCCAAGATGCCCGACCCGGAGTGGCTGCCGGTACGCATCGTGACGATGAACGGCGCACTCGTCTTCCCCGGTCTCGACCAGCCCCACGGCTGGAACGACCCCGCGCTGCTCACCGCCGAGTTTCCCGGGGCGGGCGCGGTCTCCTCGGCGGCCGGCCTGGCCGCGCTGTACGCCGCGGCGGCGACCGGGATCGACGGCTCGGCCCGGCTGCTCGCACCGGAGACCGTCACGGACGCGCTGCGGGAGCTGACGGCCGGAGCCTCCTGGTCGGGCTTCCCCGACCTGGGTGCCCGCTGGGGCTCGGGCTTCCTGCTCGACGCTCCCCGGTTCCGCCCCATGCTCGGCCCGCGCAGCTTCGGCAACGACGGAGCGGGCGGCCAGTTCGCCTTCGGCGACGACGAGTTCGGGGTGGGCTTCGGCTACGTCGCCAACCGGATGATCGGCCACGGCGACCCCCGGGCGGGCCGGCTCATCACCGCGCTGAAGGAGTGCCTGGCCTGATCCGTACGCGGCGCCCGCGAGGTGCTCGGCAGGCGCGGACCGCGGATCGCGCCTGCCCACGCCGCTATCCCGGTCGCTCCGCCGTGACGAGGTAGTAGTCGAGGATTCCCCGCTCGTAGGCCCGCAGGAAGTTCCGCGGCCAGGTTTCCGGGGCCCACGACCGGCCGAGCCAGCGGTCCCACCCGGGCCAGACATGGGGTCCGATCGACTCTACGCGCACCCTCGTGAGTCCGGCCGCCGTGATCGCACCCGTGAGCGCCGTCACCGGCCGGGCGATGTCCAGGCCGGTGGTGAACGTGTCCAGCAGCCCTGCGAGCTCCTCGGGCCGGCCGGGGGCGTCGTCGACGGTGAAGAAGCTGGCGACAGCCACCCGGCCGCCCGGCCGCAGCACCCTCGACGTCTCCGCCGCGAAGGCGTCGAGATCCGGGAAGTGCTGGGCGGCCTCCACGCTGATGACGGCATCGAACTCGCCGCCCTCCGAAGGCATGCGCTCCGCGGCCCCCTGGACGAACCGCAGCCGTGGCGGCTCCTCCCGGAGCAGGCCGGCGTGCCTGCCACGCGCCCGCCGGAGCTGGTCAGGGTGGATGTCCATGCCGGTGACCGCGGCGTGACCGTACTCCCGCAGGGCCAGCGCACATCCCATCCCGAGCCCGCAGCCGACTTCCAGGACCTTCGGCCCCGCAGGCAGCCCGACGGCGTCCAGGACATGCCGGTAGAGATCCTCCTGGCTGCGGATCCGGTCCGCCTCGTCGAGCGGACGGCCCAGATCGACGGCCCGCCAGTAGCCGAAGTTGATGAACCCTCCGGCGAAGATCGGATTTCCGCTCAGATCAGCCGGACCGTATGCCTCCCGCACCACGGGACGCATGGCGAAACCTGCCTGCCGACCACCGTCTGCCACTGTGCCACCCCTGCCGAAAGAGCAACCGTCGTGTCGTACGCGGCTCTTCGTGCTCCTGCCGCCCGCGGGAGCCGCACCACCTGACAACGCCGCGCACGGCGGTCGGGTGACGGGATGAGCGGTGGCACCGGACCGCCGCGGCCGGATCCGCTCATCCGAGTGCCGGCGGCAGCGGCGCACGGCGGCAGTACCGGCGACCCGCCCCGCCGGCCGGGAGCCGTGAGACCTGCCTCCAGCCGGCGAGTTCCGCATGCGCCACGCCCGCGTTCCACCAGCCCGGGCTCGCATCCGGTCTCCCACGGCTCCCGGGGTGCGGCCTCCGGTTAGGCTCGCTCCATGACCTCCACCTGGGACCCCGCCGCCACGGGCGTCATGCGACTTCCCTCGGGGCGGCTGGTCCGCGGCCGAGGGCTCAGCCGGCCGCTCCCGGCGGGGCCGGTGCCCTCCTTCGGGCTGTACCTGCAGGACGAGGAACCGCCTCCCTTCGCCTGGGAGGCCCGCTGGCTGCACTGGCCGGACTTCTGGCTGCCGACCGACCACACCGCCACCGCCGGGGCGTTCCGAGTGGCCTGGACCCGCGCCGGGTCCGAACGGGTCGAGATCGCCTGCACCGGCGGACTCGGACGGACCGGCACCGCACTGGCCTGTCTCGCCGTACTGGACGGGGTCCCCAACGACGAGGCGGTCGTCTACGTCCGGGAGCACTACTCGCCGCACGCCGTGGAGACACCCGAACAGAGCCGGTTCGTTGCCGAGTTCGAGTAGCGACCGAAGGCGTTACTTCCGGTCGGACACCCTGCGCAGATAGGCAGTGGCCAGTTCGCGGAGCCGGGCCCGGTCGAAGCCGCGCCCGTGGCCGGGGTGGACGACGGACACGTCCAACTGCGCGAGGAATTCCATGCTCTGCCGGTACGAGGCCGCGTCCGAGTCGGGAAGATCGTCGATGAGGTAGCCGTCGTAGACCACGTCTCCCGAGTACAACACCCCGGCGTGCTCCTCCAACAACGCGATGCATCCGGGTGTGTGGCCGGGCAGGTGGAGAACGGTCAGCGTCCGGTCGCCCAGGTCGATCCGGTCCCCGTCCTGGAGCCGACGGGTCAGAGTCACGGCTTCGAGGCGGTACGTCCTGGGGTCGTACCCGGGGTACGGCAGTGTGTCGATCAGCAGGCCGGGAACGGGCTCCCCCGCAGCGTCGATGCCGAGCTTCTCGTAGAGCTCGGCGCCGTACAGACTCGCCGGGACACCCTCCGCCAGCACCTCGGCCGCCGCCGCGTGGGCGGCCCGTTCGCGGAACTCGTGGGCTCCGCCGACGTGGTCCGGATGCGCGTGGGTGAGGATCACCAGCGGGTCCCGCTCGAAGAGTTGCGGGATCTCCCGGCGCAGGGGGACCACGCCGAGACCCGCGTCCACGACGATGTCCCGGTCGGTGCCGCGCAGCCACCACACATTGGCCTTCAGAAGCTGGTCGACGTGCGGCTCGGTGATCCGGACGACGCCGCCGTCCATTTCGCGCTGCTCATACCAGTCGGTCATGTCACCTGGGGTCTCTTGTGAAAGTACCGGTCACGGCCGTTCGTTGAGTCGTGACGGCTCGGTGTCTCCCAAGGCGGTTGATCCTCGATCTCCGGAACGGGCCGCATCAGAATCACACGGGGATGATGCCGGACCCGCTGCCGCACCGCCACGGGCTCCGGCTGCGGCATCGAACTCCCGTTGATGTTTTGCTCATCGTGCGTCGATCACCGCCGACCACCCTCTTCCCGAGCGGCCAGGGAGCCGCGGAACCAGCATGGAAGAGGAAACCTCGTGATCAAGCCCAACCGTCTTCGCCTCGCCGTAGCCGCCGTCCTGACCTCCGGGCTGGCGCTCTTCTCCGGCCCCGCGATCGCCGCGACGCCGGCCCTCGGGAACCCGCCCATCCACTGCGACTTCGACTGCGTGCAGCGGGGCTGCGGCCCCGCGGCGCCGGAGGCCGTCGCCAGAATCTCCGAGCACGCCATGGACCGGATGAACGGACGCCAGGTCAGCCAGGACGAACTCAACAAGGCCATCGCGATCGGCGCCAAGTCCGCCTGGTGCCAGACAGACAACGGCAGGTGGCACTACACGGTGGGCATGTCCGGCGGCGAGCTGCATGTCATCGTCGCCGGGAGCGACCCGGACTGGGTGGTCGTCACCGTCTACTGGGGATAACCAGGGCCTGCTGCGAAAGTGGATCAAGGTCGTGAATGATCGCACGTCGTGGGGCATGGTGATCTGACGAAGCGCCGGTGACGCATCTTGCGGTCGAGCAGGGACAGGAACCTCTGTCCCTGCTCGTCTTTTTTGCCCGGCCGCGTCCACCATGCCCGCCGCACAGCCCGTGTGATCTGCGTCTCACCATGTAAACCCGGCCGGTGCCGCCGATCGTAGGGAGTTCGAGTAACCGATCTTTCAAGGAGCCGACCGTTGACCGAGGAGGAGTTCACCGAGTTCTACACGCACTCGGTCCGCCGGCTCACCGGCCAGCTGTATCTGATGACCGGCGACCTGCACGAGGCACAGGACGTCGTGCAGGAAGCGTTCGTACGGGCGTGGAGCCGGCGCAGGCGGCTGGACCGCGAGGCGGCGCCGGAGGCCTGGGTCCGCACGGTGGCCTGGCGGCTGGCGGTCAGCCGCTGGCGGCGCGCGCGGACCGCGGCCCAGGCCTGGCTGCGCCACGGCGAGGCCCCGCAGGTCGCCGGCCCCGTCCCGGACACCGTCGACCTGACCGCCGCGCTGCAGCGGCTCCCGCCGAAACAACGCCTGTGCGCCGCCCTGTTCTACGTCTGTGACCTGCCGCTGGCGCAGATCGCCGCGGAGACCGGAATGGCCGCAGGCACCGTCAAGGCCCACCTGTCCCGAGCACGGGCCGCCCTGGCCCATCACCTGGGCGAACCCTCCCGCACCGAGGAGAACCCCGATGACTCCAAGTGACGAGCGCCTCGCCGACCTGCTGCGCGCCGCCGCGACAGAGGCCGCCGCGCGGACCGAGACCGTTCCCGCAGCGTGGATCACCGCCTCCGGCAGAAGGCGTCACCGGCGGCGAGTGGGCGCCGCCATGGCCGGCGCCGCCTGCCTGTGCACCGCCGCGGCGGTCCTGGCGATCTCCCTCACCCCCGGCGCCAGCCCCACCAACCGCATCGCACCTGCCGGAACCCCCGCCACCACGGGGACCACCGCCCCCACGCCGGCCCCGACGGCACAGACCAGCGCGCGCCCTGGCCTTCCCACCTCGTCCCCCTCCGCCACACCGACACCCCCAGGCGGACCAACGCCCCACGGTGAGCCCTCGATCTCCCTCCCGCCCCCGACTATCAGCCCCACCTCCGGCGTCCCTTCGCCCTGACCGCCCCGGCGGCCGCGGGCCGCTCCGACGAACCAGGACATTCATGCCCAGTCCGTCCCTGCACGACCGCGCCCACCTGACCGGCCACCTCCCGGCACCGGCCGTGGTCGCACCTCCGGCCGCTCCCCCGGCCCCGCCACGGGCGGCCGCCACGGCCTCCGCCCGACCCGGGCCCGCCGCACTGCAGTGGGCCTGGCACGCGGCCTGGCCCGCGCTCGCCGTGTACGCGGGGGCGCTCGTACTGCACCTGGTACTGCTGGCCGCCATGATCCCCCCGGGCGGGCCCACGGTCGGCGACCGGCTGCAGGCATGGGACGGACGGCTCTACACCCAGATAGCCGCCGAGGGCTACCCGCACGGTTTCACCTACACCCCCGACGGCCGGCTCACCGGCAACAACCTGGCCTTCTTCCCCCTCTACCCGCTGCTGATCCGCGCCGTTCACACCGCGACCGGCCTCGACTGGGGCGCAGCCGCGATCCTCGCCGCCCAACTGGCCACGATCGCCGCACTGTTGATCGTGCACCGACTGCTGACCCGGCTGTACACCCGGCGCACCGCCACCGTGGGCATCGTCCTGCTCGCCGCCGTCCAGCCCATGTCGGTCACGTTCTTCATGGCCTACAGCGAGTCCCTCTTCCTCGCCCTCGCCGCGGCCACCCTCCTCGCCACCCACCGCCGGGCCTGGCTCACCGCCGGCTTCTGCGGCCTCCTGGCCGGCCTGACCCGCCCCGTCGGCGTGGCAGTCATCGCCGCCCTCGCCCTGGCCGCCCTCATCCACCTGTGCCGCGAACGGCGGCTGTCCTGGCGGCCACCGGCCGCCACCCTGCTGGCCTGCACCAGTGTCCCGGGCTACCTGTGGTGGGTCGCGGAGCGGGTCGGCCCCACCGACGCCTGGTTCACCATCCAGGAGGCCGGCTGGGGAACCCACTGGGACGGGGGCAGTTCCCTGTGGCGGTTCCTCACCGAGACCCTCCGCACCGGCGACGGCTGGGTGCCGGTCAGCGTCGCCGTGCTCGTGCTCGCCCATCTCGTCGCCGCACTGCTCACCTGCCGACGCACCACCTGGCCGCCGCTGCTCGTCTACGGCGCGATGATCATCGTGCTCACCCTCGGGCAGAGCAACTACTACCACTGCAAGCTCCGCCTGCTCACTCCCGCCCTGATCTTCCTCATCCCCACCGCGACCGCACTCGCCAAGTCCCGGCCCGGCACCCGAGCGCTCGTCCTGGCCGCTTCGGCACTGTTCGGCTGCTGGTACGGCGCTTACATGCTCACCGCTTGGCACTACGCGATCTGAACGGGCGGGGCCTCAGGCAGCGACGTGCCGCTCGCCGAACACGAACTCGCCCGCGACGACGGCCTTACGGAAAGCGGCGAAGGCTTCCCGGGAGAACAGGAGGTTCGGGCCGTTCGGGTCCTTGCTGTCGCGAATGGGGACCTGTCCGGCGGAGAGGAGATCTGCGCTGATCTCGATGCAATTGCCGTTCTCATCAGCGGAGTAGCTGGCCTTGTACCACGAGACGGACGATGGGTTCACGGACTGTCGAAGTGGATTCATATTGATCAATTCTCCCATGACGCGACGAATCAACAAACGAGACTGTTTGACCGACAGTGCACTGGCGCGAGCCCGATCGTATCGAGCCTCACGCTCTCTGACCTCCAGCTGACTGTTAGTGCCATATCCCCGATTAAGATTTTCCGTATAGAACCACCGGAGCTGGCCCGGGAGATCGAGAAAGGTCATCAGTTCACCAGGGCCGATCACCCCCGCCTCGCGTGGCACCAGATGAAGGCGCACGTTCGGGAGACTGGAGACCGCGAGCAAGTGCTTCAACTGGTCAACAGCGACAGTCAGGCCACCGACCTGACGCCAGAGGACACTCTCGTCCATCACGACCGTCAGCTCCAGCGGATTCTCCCGATACAGGATCCCCTGGCGACCAAGTCGCGCCTCTGTCAGCTCGTCCACCTTTGCAGGACTATGGCCCGCCGATGCAAAAAGAGCACGCGCATACGCCTCGGTCTGGAACAAGCCAGAGAGGTAGTACGGCTGCCATTCCCACATGGCCACCGCCTTACGCTCCAGCTCAACGTAGCCCTGATACCAGCTCGGATGATAGTCACTGACATCGACCCGAAGATACGCAAGCTGACGCGTCAGTGCGCCATCCGTCGCCAATTCCTTGTCCAGCTGCCCGACGAACTGCGCCTTGGGTACACGCCTGCCATTCTCCAACTGGCTCAGGAACGACGGGTCGCAGTGCATACGCGCAGCCAACTCGGCCTGCTTGAGCCCTCGAACCTCCGAACGCCAGTACTGGAGCTCCCGCCCCCAGAGCTCCGCTGGCTTCGAAGCGCCATCCGGCTGCTCCTGCTGCTTGCGCACCACCATCACGCACCCCCACTTGACAGCTGCGAACTGTAAGGCAGCAACCTTTGGTGATCGACCGAGCACAGAGTGACACTAGGTGAGCGGCAAAAACAAGCCGCTCCCCCGTTCTCGCGGCGCTTCCGCGCGCCTGGAGGTCCCCCGTGCCGCGCCTCACCGGCTCCCTGTTCACCGCCCGCCCAGACCAGCGCCAGTCATCCCTGATTGAACGTCACACTGCGCTACCACGAAGAGAGTCGGCGTTGGCACTTGCGGACTTGGCGGGCGCACTGACCATGGCCGGGATCGTGCTGCCGTCACTGGGGGTGGACTGGCGAGCCGCTCGGCTGTCCGGTGTCGCCCTGATCGAGCTCGGGGCGGCCCGGCCGGATGTGGTGACGCGGCTCGCGACGGTGATCCGGCGGGGTGCCCGGAGCGAGGCACTGACCTCCTGCCCCGACCGATCCTGCGCCGTGCAGGTCGAGTTGAGCACCGACCTCCACACCGGCACACAGGAGTGGCGCTGCCCCGCCTGCCGGTCGTACGGCTGGGTACTCCCGCCCGAGTACGCGGCGGCACACCCGGAGGAGGCCGTCCTGCAGTGGATCGGCGGCCCGAGAAGAACCAACTGAACGGATCCACACAGCAGTTGATCCCAGGTCCAGCAAACCTCGCCCATGGAGCCCCCCCGCATGCCCTACCGCCCCACCGCGTTCATGAACACCGACTACGGCGCATGGTCGGATCCCCTGCAGCCCTCCGGCACTTCCGCACAGCCGACGACGGACCACGGAGACGCACCGCACGCCGTAGGCATGTTGGGAGGAGCACCGGCCGATCCCCCGCCCTCGGAGGAGTGCCTGGAGCTGGCCCGGACGGTCGGCCGGCTCCTGGAGCGAAAGGTGTGGATCGCCCGACGGGAGTCCGGCTGGCGGATCTACTGCCGCTACCGGGGCGCACCGATCCCCCGGGAGACCTCGGCGGCCCTGTTCCGCTCCGCTCGCGGCTACCTCTGGGAGACCCGCAGCCTGATCGACTGGACGACCGTACGCCTGACGTTCTGGGTCGACGTGCCCGCCGGACCAACGGGCTGACCCGGCCCCCGGACACCCCGCCCGCGCGCCACCCCCACGGCGCACGGGCGGGGTGCTCGCGACTTCGGCGCCCAAGCCCTCCCCGGCCGCGCAACGCTCACTACATCCGTAGTACCTTGGTCTCACTACACCTGTAGTGAAGGAGGCTGCCATGGAACGGCGGGCAATGGTCATCGGCGCGGGAATCGGCGGTCTGACGGCCGCACTGGCCCTGCACCGGCGCGGCTGGCGGGTCGACCTGTACGAACGGGCCGCCTCGCTGGACCCGGTCGGGTCGGGCATCAGCATCGCGCCCAACGCGCTGCGCGCTCTGGACGTCCTCGGTGTGGGCGACCCGGTCCGGGCACGGGCGAGCATCCAGGGCGAGGCCACGCTGCGCCGTCCGTCCGGGCGCCGACTGGCCGCCGCCGGCAGCGAGGGGATCCACCGTGCGTACGGGGATCCGCTGGTGGTGCTGCCACGTGCCGAGCTGGTCGACACCCTGCGGGCCGCGCTGTCCCCGGAGGCGGTCCACACCTCCGCCCCCGCCCGGCTGCTCGACCCGGGGGACGGCGACCGGCTCGCGCGGGTGGAGACCCCGGCGGGCGAGGACGAGGCCGAACTGGTCGTCGCCGCCGACGGCATCCGTTCGGCGAGCCGTGCCGTGCTGCTGCCCGGGCATCCCGGGCCCGGGTACTCCGGTTTCACCACCTGGCGCACCATCGTCCCGGCGCCGCCGGGCAGGCTGCCGATCGGTGAGACCTGGGGGCGCGGTGCGCTCACCGGGGTCATCCCGCTCGCCGACGGGCGGGTGTACCTGTACGCCGCCGCGCTCGTACCGCCGGGCGGGCGGGCTGCGGACTGGGACGAACGGGCCGAACTGCTACGGCGGTTCGGCGACTGGTACCGGCCGATCCCGGAACTGTTCGGCGCGGCGGACCCTGGACGCGTACTGCGCAACGACGTCTGGGAGCTCACCACCCCGCTGCCCGCCTTCCACCGGGGCCGGACCGCGCTGCTCGGGGACGCCGCCCATGCCATGACACCGTTCCAGGGCCAGGGCGCCTGCCAGGCGATCGAGGACGCGGTGGTACTGGCCCATGCGCTGGACGCTCACCCGGTGGCGCGGGCTCTGGCCGCGTACTCGGCCGCACGGATCCCGCGCACCACGGCGGTGGCGGCCCGCTCCCGGCAGGTGGCCCGGCTGGTGGCACACACCTCGGTACCGGCGGTGGCCGTACGGGACGGGCTCCTGCGCGCGGCGGGACTGCTGCCCGAGCGGACGGTGGTGCGGGCGGCCGCACCGATGATCGACTGGCACCCGCCGAGGTAGCACCCACCGCACTGGGCCCCGTACGGCTGCTGGGGTTTCGGCCACCGTGCCCGGTCCGTCCGGCGAGCCGAGTATCCGCCGGACGGGCTGACCGCCTCCGTCGATCCCAGCCGCCGATCACGCGATTGACCTGCTCAGCGGGGCCGTGGTGGGATTCCCGGGCCGGTGGAGCGGACGGGATCGAAGGAGGTGTCCGAGTGCGGGACCTCGTTGTGGGGGTGGGGGCCGGCCGTGGGGTGGCGCCCGGTGAGGTGCTCGGGCTGATCGACGCCGCCCTGGCCGAGGCCGGGCTCGGGCGTGACCGGATCGCGCGGCTGGCCACCGTGCAGGGCAAGGCCGAGGAGCCCGGTCTGCTGGCGGCGGCACGGGAGTTGGGCGTACCGCTGGTCGGCCACGACGCCGAGGCGCTGGCCGCCGTGCCCGTTCCGCATCCGTCCTCCTCGGTCCTGGCCGTGGTCGGTACGCCGAGCGTCGCGGAGGCGGCGGCCCTGCTCTCCGCGCCCGGCGGCGAACTGCTGCTGCCCAAGCGCAGGTCCGCCAGGGCCACCACGGCGATAGCCCGGCGGCCCGCACCGCAGGCCGCCCCACTCCCCCTTTCCGCAAGGAGTCGCGACGTGACCACCGAGCCCGCCGTCCGCACGAGCGCCGAGCCCGATCTCCGCCACCACGGCGACGCCGAGGTGCGCGGCGCCGGCCTGGTCGACCTCGCCGTGAACGTCCGCACCGGCACGCCGCCGACCTGGCTCCGCGAGCGCCTGGCCGCCACCCTCGGCGACCTCGCGGCCTACCCCGAGCAGGGATCCGCCCGTGGTGCCGTCGCCGCCCGGCACCGGCGGCCGGTGGAGGAGGTGCTGCTGACCTCCGGCGCCGCCGAGGCCTTCGTCCTGCTCGCCCGTACCCTCGCGCCGCGCCATGCGGTGGTGGTGCACCCTCAGTTCACCGAGCCCGAGGCGGCCCTGCGGGATGCCGGGATCACCGTCCACCGGGTGGTGCTCTCCCCGGCCGAGGGGTTCCGGCTCACTCCGGACGCGGTGCCCGAGGAGGCCGACCTGGTCGTGCTGGGCAATCCGACCAACCCGACGTCCGTGCTCCACCCGGCCGCCCAGGTCGCCGCGCTCGCCCGGCCCGGGCGGACGCTGGTGATCGACGAGGCGTTCATGGACACCGTGCCGGGCGAGACCGAGTCGCTGGCCGGGCCCGGGTTCGGTGAACTGCCCGGCCGGGTGGTGGTGTTGCGCAGCCTCACCAAGACCTGGGGGCTGGCCGGACTGCGGATCGGCTATGTGCTCGGCCCGGCGCCCCTGATCGCGGAACTCGCCGCCGCCCAGCCGCTCTGGCCGGTCTCCACCCCCGCCCTGGTCGCCGCCGAGCTGTGCAGCGCCCCCGCCGCGCTCGCCGAGGCCGAGCAGGCCGCGCACACCACCGCCGGGCACCGCGCCCATCTGCTCAAGGGGCTCGCCTCCCTCCCCGGTGTCCGGGTGCACGGCGAGCCGGCGGCCTCCTTCGTCCTGATCGAACTGCCGGGTGCGGCGGCGGTCCGCGAACGGCTGCGCGCGGCCGGGTTCGCGGTACGGCGCGGGGACACCTTCCCCGGTCTCGGCCCGGACTGGCTGCGGATCGCCGTCCGGGACGAGACCACCACCGACCGCTTCCTCACCGCGCTCGCCGCCGCGATCGACGCCTGAGATCCCGGAGCCCACCGCTCACTGACGTCGACTTCCCCGGGCCGCTTCAGCGGGTGGCCGGGTCGCGCCGGGTCACGCGGGCGAGGGCCGCCAGGCCCGGGCGGCGGCGATCCGCCGGGTGGCGCTCGGGTGGGTGGCGAAGAGGAGTTCCAGCAGCCGGGGCGGATCGACGTCGGAGATGTTGACGACCGCGAGACGGCGCTGCATGGCGATGAACTGCTCGGGATCCGCGGTGAGTTCGAGGGCGTGCAGGTCGGCCCGGGTCTCGATCCGGCGGCTCACCGCGCACTGCAGCGGCCCGGTGGCCGCGCCGATCAGCGCGGCGCAGGCGGCGAGCAGCGGCAGCGAGCGCGGGTCGGCGGCGTCGGCTGCGCCAGCGGCCGAGAGCAGCGGGGACCAGTCGGCGAGCAGTCCGACCAGGGCGAGGGCGACCGCCGCGCCGAGTGCGCCGAGGACCGTCCCGGTGAGTACGTCGCGGTGCTTGACGTGCCCCAGCTCATGGGCCACCACCAGCTCGACCTCACGCGGCTCGGCGGCGGCGAGCAGGGTGTCGTACGCGACGATCCGCCGGGTGCCGCCGAAGCCGGAGACGTACGCGTTGAGGGCGGTGGTGCGGCGCGAGGCGTCGGCGACCAGCACCTCCTTGACCCGGATGCCGTCGCGGGCGGCCAGGTCGAGCAGGGCGCCGCGGAGCGGGCCGTCCGGCATCGGGGTGAAGCGGTTGAAGACCGGTTCGATCAGCAGCGGGTGGAGGAAGGACAGGGCGACGGTGAGCAGTGCGGCGAATCCGGCGGCGGGCAGCCACCAGCCGTGCGGGGAGCGCCCGGTGAGCGCGTACAGCCCGTACACCACCGGCAGCCCGAGCACCAGGGTGAGCCCCAGCCCGCGCAGCTGGTCCACGGCCCAGCCGCCCCAGCCCTGGGTGACCAGGCCGTAGCGGCTCCGGACCACCCGGACCCCGGCGCCGAACGGGAGTTGCAGCGCCTGCCCGATCAGTACCAGGACGGCCGCACCGGCCAGCACCTTCGCCGTGCGCGAGCCGCCCAGGACCGTGCCCGCCGCCGTGACCAGTGCGGCTCCGGCCGGGGTGAGGCCGAGGGCGAGGGTGCAGAGCAGCCCGGCGATCCGGCCGCCGAGGGCCCACGGCAGCTGGGCGCGGCGCAGTGCCCGGCCTCTGGCCACCTGTTCCGGGGTGAAGTCGTCCATGGCCGTCAAGCCTAAGCGCGGAGGTTCCTCGGCACCCGGCGGGCCGGGGCGGGCCGCATCTCGGCGGGCCGGGGCGGGAGTTCGCGCCCGCCGTGGCGGACGGCGGTGCCCGGCCTTCGGAGCCGCCCGGCGGGGGTGGGTCCCCGGCGCGGTGGCAGGGCGGTGACGAGAAGGGAGGTGACGAGAAGGGCCCGCCAAGCGGCTCCCCAGAAGGGGAGGCACCCGGCGGGCCCGGTCGGCTCGGGGCCGGATCAGATCTGGCCGGCCTTCTCCAGGGCGGAGCAGCAGGTGTTGACCAGCAGGCGGGTCACCACGTACGGGTCGACGTTGGCGTTCGGGCGGCGGTCCTCGATGTAGCCCTTCTTCTCGACCTCGACCTGCCACGGGATGCGGACCGAGGCACCGCGGTCGGAGACGCCGTAGCTGTAGACGTTCCACGGGGCGGTCTCGTGCTTGCCGGTGAGGCGGGACTCGATGTCGGCACCGTACTGGGTGACGTGCTCGAGGACCTTCTCCTGGCTCTCGCCGAGCGCCTCGCAGGCGGTGATGATCGCGTCGTAGCCCTCGCGCATCGCCTTGGTGGAGAAGTTGGTGTGGGCACCCGCACCGTTCCAGTCACCGCGGACCGGCTTCGCGTCCAGGGTGGCGTCGATGCCGAACTCCTCGGCGGTGCGGTACAGCAGGTAGCGGCCGATCCACAGGTCGTCGGAGACGGTCAGCGCGTCGACCGGGCCGATCTGGAACTCCCACTGGCCGGGCATGACCTCGGCGTTGATGCCGCAGATGGCCAGGCCGGCCTCCATGCAGCGGTCCAGGTGCAGCTCGACGATCTCGCGGCCGAAGACCTCCTCGGCGCCGATGCCGCAGTAGTAGCCGCCCTGCGGGGCCGGGAAGCCGCCCTCGGGGAAGCCCAGCGGACGCGAGCCCTTGAAGAAGGTGTACTCCTGCTCGATGCCGAAGATCGCCTCCTGTTCGGCGAACTTCTCGGCGACCTCGCGGAGCAGCGCACGGGTGTTGGACACGTGCGGGGTGCCGTCGGTCTCGAAGACCTCGCACAGGACCAGGATGTTCTCACCACCGCGGATCGGGTCCTTCACGACCTTGACCGGCTCCAGCACGCGGTCCGAGGCGTGGCCCTCGGCCTGGTTGGTGGAGGAACCGTCGAAGCCCCAGGTGGGGATCTTGTCAGCGTTGGGCAGGACACGAGTCTTGGAACGGAGCTTGGCCGTCGGCTTGGTGCCGTCGATCCAGATGTACTCGGCCTTGATCGCCATCGCGGAGTGCCTCACTGCTTGGGTGGTGGGTGCCCGTGTAGCTTGGCAAGCCGCCGTTTCCCGGTTGTTTTTCCTATGTAACGCCTATGTGAACCAACCGTCCGCGATTGCGTGCTCACGCACCAGCCGTGCCGGGCCGAAATCGCCGGGCCGAAATCGCCGGGCCGAAATCGCCGGGCCGAAATCGCCGGGCCGAAATCGCCGGGCCGAAATCGCCTGGCCCGTACCGCCGGACCCTGCGCCGGTCCACCGTCAGCAGCGCACCGCAGGCAGGGTCGACTCTTCGGGCACCGCCCGCCCGGGACCCGATCCGACCTGGGTCGGGTCCACGGGCGGGCCGCCGATCGTCGTCCCGGTGTCCGCGTCGCACCAGTGGAGCGGCCGCACCGAGGGCAACCGGAGGGCGGTGTCAGCCGCAGTGGAAGGCCGCGGGGCCGAACCGCCCGCTCCAGTACCAGGCGTGGTTGCGGTTGGGGGTGTCGTTGTCGTAGGTCTCCGCCCACAGGCTGATGCAGTGGCCCTGGCCGTTGACACGGACCGGCCCAGCGTACTGGCTGTACCGCGCGTTGAAGTCCTTCGGGTCGTCGTCAGCCTGGGTGGCGGTGCAATTGCCCGGAGACGTCTCCGCGCACGTTTCCAGGTGGACATAGGTCCAGCTCGGAGTCCCGGAGAGAGCGGACACCTTCACATTGACGGCACAGTTCTGGCCACTCGACGAGTCGAAATACAGGTGAGCCCAGCTGAACACGTTGCCGTTGTCGTCCTTCACCGCGTATGGCGAGCCGCTCACCTCACTGCCGGAGCAGCCCCAACCACCGGCCGCGGCCGGGCCGGCGGTGGCGAACGTCAGTCCGCCGCCGAGAGTGAGCACGGTCATCACCATGACGGCGAGCCGACGGACCGTTCCACGTATGCCACGCATCTTCTGACGTCCCTTCACGGGTTTGTCTGCGGCGCCGCGCCCTCGTGGCGCGCCCGATCACCAGGCCAGCGTGGCGGACCGGCGTAACAGCGCCGTCTCACCACGGTCCTGCGAGTGAAGGCCGGACGAGGCCGGCCCGGAGGAAGGCACGGAGCCGGCCGCGAGCACGGCGGCCGCGGATCGCCGACATCACATTGACGACTCGTCAACTCATGGCCTCGGATGCCTGGTTACCGACGGGTGACCGGTCTGATACGCGGCACTCGGAGGATTCCGCTGGCTGCACGACCAGCTGGCAGCCGATCGTCGGGCTGCCCCGGACCGTCCGTGAGTCCGGTTCCGGCACCCCGCACCGCACCGCACCCAGCCTATGGAGACCATGGCATGCACACCCTCATACGCACGAGACTCGTCCGCACTCTGACACCGCTCATCGCGGTGGCCGCCGCGGCGCTGGGGACACCCGTCCTCGCCGCTTCCCCCGCGGCCGCCTCCACGGCTTTCACTGCCAAGGCGGACCTCGACGGCCGTGACGGGCCGTCGCTCAACGCCAACACCATCCACGTGAACATGTACCTCCAGGGCGCGGCCGTGCCGGTCGACTGCCAGGCCAAGGGTGAGATGGCCTACGGCTCCGCGATCTGGGACAAGACCGCGGACGGCGCGTGGGTGCCGGACTTCTACGTGAAGACCGGTGCCGACGGATTCGCCCCGAACGTTCCCCGTTGCAACGACGCCTCATTGGACCCTTCCGGGTTCCCGGCCACCGCCGACCTTGACGGTCGGCAGAGCCCGGATCTGTCGGCGGCCGTCGTGTCCGTCAACGCCTACCGCGCCGGCCAGTCGGTGCCCATCGTGTGCCAGGCCACCGGCGGGTCGGCCTACGGGAGCACCATCTGGGACCAGACCGGCGACGGCCTGTGGGTCACCGACGTGTACATCAAGACCGGCTACTCCGGTTTCGACCCGAACCTCCCCAAGTGCTCCTCGACCGCCCCGCCGAGTTCGGCGGGCTACCTCGCCAAGACCGATCTGGACGGCCGCGCGACCAACCAGGTCTCCGCCCCCGCGGTCAAGACCTACCCGGCCGGCAGCACCATCCGGATCACCTGCCAGGCCATCGGCGAGAACGCCTACGGCAGCAACATCTGGGACAAGACCAGCGACGGGCTCTGGGTCACGGACCACTACGTCAAGACCGGCTTCGACGGCTTCGACCCCGGCCTGCCGCGCTGCACCGACAACACCTCCAACAGCGGCTCCGGCTACCCCGCCAAGACCGACCTCGACGGCCGCGCGACCAAGTCGACATCGGCCGCGGCGGTCAAGACGTACCCGGCCGGGTCGAGCATCACCATCACCTGCCAGGCCTACGGCGAATACGCCTACGGCAGCTACATCTGGGACAAGACCAGCGACGGGCTCTGGGTCACGGACTACTACGTCAAGACCGGAGTGGACGGCTTCCTGTCCGACATGCCGCGCTGCGACAACGACCAGCCGACCGGGGGCGCACCGGGCGGCGGCACGGGCCCCACCACCGGCAACGGCAGCTGTGACACCGCAGGGCACGGACGGATCGACGGCCCGCAGGGAAGCACGTCCGGCACGGCCGGCGACAAGATCAACCGCATCATCGCGCTCGCCCAGCAGGAGACCGCCCAGAACCTCAGCTACGCCTGGGGCGGTGGCGGGAAGGGCGGTCCGAGCTGCGGCATCGCCTCGCTCTCGCCGGGCGGCTACAACGACTACAACCGTTTCGGGTTCGACTGCTCCGGGTTCACCGAGTACCTCTTCTGGGCGGGCGCCGGAGTGGACATCGGTGAGGACACCGACGCCCAGTCCGTGCAGGCCACCCGGGTGTCCTACAGCGACATCCGGGCCGGCGACCTCATCTTCTGGGGGAGCCCGGGCAACACCACCCACGTCGCCCTCTATATCGGCAACGGCCAGATCATCGAGGCCGCCCCGCCTCGCGGCACCAGCAGCGTGCACGTCACCAACGTGTACGGGAACCACAGCTACGCCGTCCGCATCCTCAGCTGAGTGGTCATCGGTCGACTCCTCGTCACCGCCGCCGGACACGGGCCGTTCCCGTGGCCGGCGGCGGTCGGGTCGGCGGTGCTGACGGTCGGCCCGGCCGCCCGCCGTGCCGCCGGCACCTGCGGCACCCGGGCCCGCGAATGGCCCTGCTCACGGGCGAAGGCACGCAGCAGGGTGGGGCAGGAGTAGCTGCCGGGTCTGTCGGTGACCAGCAGGTGGGCGTCCACGAGCCGTTCGAGCAGCTCCTCGGCGGCCGACAGCGGCAGGTCCATGGCCCGGGCGGCCTGCGCACTCGAGAACCGGCGGTCGGCGGCCGTGGCCAGCAGGCGGAAGGCCCAGGCGGCGGCCGGATCCAGTGCCCGGTAGCCGGCCGCCACCCGGGCCCTGAGGTCCAGGCTTCCGACCCGTAGTTCGTCGAGCAGCAGTTCGCCGGTCAGCCGGTCGGCGAGGTAGCCGATGCTCCACGCGGGCCGCGCGCCGAGCCGGGCGGCGCAGATCCGCAATGCCAGTGGGAGCCGGCCGCACGCGTCGACGACCCGGGCCACGGCCTGCGGTTCGGCCGCGCCCCTTGGCGACCCGACCAGCCGGTGAAGGAGCAGCTCGGCCTCCGGTACGGTCAGCACGTCCAGTTCGAGCGGCAGCGCCTCCAGCAAGTCGGGCAGCCGATGACGACTGGTGGCCAGGGCCGCGCAACTGGGCTCGCTCGGCAGCAGCGGGCGCAGCTGCGCGCTGTCGCGGGCGTCGTCCAGCACCACCAGCACCCGACGGCCGGCCAGCAGCGAGCGGTAGAGCGAGACGCGCTCGTCCAGGCCGGTCGGCACCCGCTCGGCGGGAACTCCCAGGGCGAGCAGGAAGGTGCCGAGCACGGCGGCGGGTTCGGCGGGCCGGTCGGCCGTGGCCCGCAGGTCGGCGTGGAGAACGCCGTCCGGGAACTCGGACCGGACGGCGTGCGCGACATGGCCGGCCAGCGCCCGCTTGCCGACTCCGGGCTGGCCCGAGATCACCGCGACGAACGGTGCCGGGCGGTTCGCGGCGGTCAGCCGGTCGACGAGCAGGGACGCCTGCTCGACGCGGCCGGTGAAGTCGGCTGGCGGCGGCGGAAGCTGGCAGGGCGTCACGGCCGCCGTTCCCGGGCCGGCGTTCGGCTGCGCGGGCTCGGGCTGTCCGGTTGTGGAGCGCCGGGACGTGGGCTGGGCGGTCGTGGGCTGGGCGGTCGTGGGCTGGGCGGTCGCGGACCCGCCGGCCGGTTCGGTCGCAGGCCCGGATCCCGCGCTGATCGGCTCGGGGCGCGCCCGAGCCGGCCGGTACGGATCGGGCTCCCCGCGCAGAACGCGCTGGTGGATCTCGCGCAGTTCGCGGCCCGGCTCGACACCGATCTCCTCGACCAGCGTCTGCCGCATCTGCTGGTAGACGGTCAACGCCTCGGACTGCCGCCCGCCCCGGTACAGCGCCGTCATGAGCTGGCCCCAGAGCCGCTCCCGTTCCGGGTGCTCGGAGGTCCACGCGCGCAGTTCGGCGATGAGGGCACGGGCGTCGCCGCCCAGGCGCAGTCGCGCCTCGCTCAGCGCCTCCATGGCGTCCAGTCGGGCCTCGGCCAGCCAGCAGGCCTCGTTGTGGCGCAGGACGTCCGAGGGGATGTCCTCGAGTGCCGATCCCCGCCACAACCCGAGGGCCTCGTCCAGCAGGGTGGCCGCGCGTTCGAGGTTCTGCCGTCGCAGTGCCGAGAGGCCCTGGTCCCGGAGGAGGGTGAACTGCTGGACGTCGAGCTCCCGCTCGTCGAGGTCGATCAGGTAGCCGCCGCGGGTGCTTCGGATCCGCTCGCCCGCCCCGCCCAGGGCGTTGCGCAGCCGCATCACGTAGTTGCGCAGGGCGGCGGCGGAGCTCCTGGGCGGCTGTCCGTCCCAGATCGCCTCGGCCAGGAACTGCGCGGACGTCGGCTGACCGTGCCGGACCAGGAGTGCCGCGAGCAGCGCACGTTGCCTGCTGCCGGGGACGACACGGTCCTGCCCGCCCTCGCGGACCAGCAGGGGCCCCAGGATCCCGAACTCCACTCGCCTGTTCTCCTCTGCCGTGGATGGTGGAAGGCGTTGACGCGCTTCGCGATCGCACTGATGACGCTCAGCCCCCTTTCTAAGGTGCCGAGAGGCCGTCAGTCCCGCAGAGTTCGGTGATGGTCGGTCAACTCCGGACAGCGGTCGGCGCGGACACGCGGGCCGCTGGACCCTCTACCGGCTTTCCCGGACGCCGTCCGGTTGTCCGGCGATATCCGGTTGTCCGGACGGTGCCGGACAACCGGACGGA
Organism: Kitasatospora sp. HPM-01-4; assembly: GCF_051374625.1. NCBI lineage: Bacteria > Bacillati > Actinomycetota > Actinomycetes > Kitasatosporales > Streptomycetaceae > Kitasatospora > Kitasatospora sp. HPM-01-4. Next base: position 2,608,705 of record NZ_JBPQGP010000005.1, read on the forward strand.
CGGGCGTTCCCGGGCAGGACGGGAGAGCGGCGCGGCCGCTCCCGGCCACGCCGTGCGGCGCTGTTACTTGGTGGGGTAGCGGCAGGCGGTCCGCGCGGCCACGCTCCGCTCGCCCTCGCCCAGCGACACCGGTTGCGGCCGCGCGGGGGCCGCGGGTGGCAGTACCAGCGCGTCCACTACATCGGTCGGACCGTCACCGCCGAGACAGGCGACCGCGACCAGCCGGATCGGCCCCTGATCGACCGTCGGCTTAGCGAGTCGCCAGGGCACCGTGAAGCCGCTGGGGCCGACGTCGGTCAGGCCGAGCTGGTGCCAGCGCGGTGCAGGCACTGCCTGACCGGCATCGGAGAAGTACGCGGCGAACCCCACGATGCCGAGGTAGGACCCGGTGGCGTGCAGGTCCATGGCTTCCGGATCGCCCGATTGCTGAGCGACCGTCAGGGCGATCGACGAGGGGACAGGGAGCCCACCGGGACAGAGGTCCGGCTTGAACTCCGCGGGCGGATTGCCGTGCACCGTGGCCGACGCGACCAGCCCGCCACCGCTCAGTTCGAACCAGCGCGCGTCGGGTGTTCCGCCCGTGTCGTCCATCACCACGTCACCGACGCAGAAGCCGACGAAGTGGAGTCTGCAGCCGGGCGAGATCTCGCCGATCACCGCCGCGCTGCGGCTGGCGCCGCTGCGGACCCGGGTGGACCCTATGTAAGTCGTGCCCTGGAACGTCGTCCCGCCGGCCGGGCTGGCCGGACAGCCCGATTCGGCAACCTCGTTCGTTTCGCCCGCCGCGCGCTGCCAGACCACGAGCAGGCTGGTCAACACCAGCACTAAGGCGACGCCCGCGGCGGGCAGCCCCGCCCGTGACCACCACCAGCGCCGGCGGGGTGCGCCCGACTCGTCGTCGCCAACCGGTTCGGATCCGAAGCCCTGCTTCCGCGACATCTCCGCCACCGGGCAGCACTCCTCGGCGTCTGCCTCGGTCGGCTCGATCACCGCCGGGACGATCCGAGAGGCCTGGGGCTGCGACGGCTGGACCCGCGCATCCGGCTCGGCGGTCGTAGCGGGCTGGACCGGCATACCGGGCTGGACCCGCGCATCGACTCCGGTGCTGCCGGCGAGCTGGCGATCGAGCGCGTACCAGCGCTTCTCCCAGAGCTTGACGTCGCCGCGGCACGCGCCGACGTACGCCAGTGTCACCTCGAGCGTGGGCCTGCGCACGCCACCGGCAGCGTCGTTGAGCGTCGTGGCACTGAAGCCCGCCATGGCCGCGAGTGCCCGGTAGCTCGGATTCCCAGCCCCCTGCCGCAGACACCTCAGCTCGTACGCGAACGCTTGCAGTGGGCCATCGTTGGGGTCGAGAGGTCGTGGCCTACGGGACAAGGGCCACCTCGCCGCCGCCGACCATGTGCGATCCGAACATCTCCGGCCCCCCTGTGCTCCGCCGCCCCGGTAACGCCGGCTGCCCGAAGCCGCCGCAACCCCCTCGACCGACGGCAGCGTGTGTCGAGCATGTGATGATGGTCAGTCAGATTGTTACATGAGTTACCAGGAAGCGCCTCATAACTTTCCGCCTCTCCCCCGGAACGCAACGGCGCGACTGCCCGTCCTCGGCGGGGAGGACGGGCAGTCGCGCCGTACGGAGTCGGTTTCACCGGTGTGGTGCCGACCGCGGTCGTGTCGGCTCAGGCCCCGAAGAACCTGCCCGACGCGTTGTTGTTCTTCATCGACGGGATCAGGTCCGCGGCCTGGTAAGGGCCAAAGGTCTGGCAGGAGACGCTGCAGTCGTATCCGCTGTTGAAGTAGATGACGAACTCGCCGCCCCAGTGGCTGTCCACCGACGCGGCGTGGTTCTTCACCGCGATCCCGGCGCCGTTGCCGCCGTTGTGGCCCGCGCTGAAGGCGAGGCCGTTGTCCCCGTAGTTGTCGATGTCCGAGTTCTGCGCGTAGTAGGCGCCGTAGCCGTACGCCTCCGAGTTGTAGTACAGGCAGACCTGCCCCGTGGTGCAGTCGAAAGTGAGCGCCGACGCGCTCGTGGCCGTCGCCAGTCCCGTGGTCGCGATCGCACCGGCGACGGCGGCAGCCGCGATGAGCTTCCTGATACGCATGATGTGCGCTCCCTTCTCCCGGGGCGCCGGTCCTCCGGCGTCCCTAGTACTTCCGGCGACCGCGACGGGTCAGTCGGCCATGGCCTGGGTCGCGGCCTTCGTCAGGGCTTCCAGGTCGGTCTTGGCCTTGGCCATGGCCTCGGCGTGGCCGGCGATCGCCCCCTGCTGGTAGGCCACGTCGACCGCGTACCAGACGCCCACCACGTTGAACTTGTGCCGGCAGGCCGCGTCGGCGGTCGCGACCCGTAGCTCGGAGGGCGTGGCCGTGGGAGTCTTGCGCCACTGCGGGTCACCCACCGCCGCCAGCGGATCCGGGTAGTCGAAGCCGGCATCCTTCATGCAGTGCGACCACTGGGCGAAGACCGCCTGGGTCCGCTCGTCGTGCTGGGAGTCCTTGAGTGTCTCGAACTTGAGGTCGGTGGCCACTTGCGCGTCGCCCACCAGGCCGTCCACCGCGCCGGTCAGCTGCTTGTCCGCGGCTCCGATGCAGCCGTGGTCCGGCACCTGCCGGCCGTTGAAGACCTGACCGCCGGAACCGAACCTCTCGTTGGGGTCGGACGTCCCCTCCATGGCGGTCGTCATCTGCTGGGACATCGGCTGGCTGCTCGGCTTCACGCCCGTACCGGCCGGGTTCCCGCCCTCCGGGTGGTAGCCCCACTTCGCCATCAACTCGGCGTTCTGATGCCCGTATCGGGAATCCATCCGAGTGGTGGGAGCGTCGCTGTCACGTGGCGGTCTGGGTCCCGCCGGGGGCACGTAGGTGAACCCGAGGCGCGCCATGCAGCTGACGATCAACTTCTGCTGCGCCACCTCGACCGTGGTCTGCTGGTCCCGGTTGAGCAGGTAGCCGTCGAGCGGCAGTGGCCGGTCGTTCGCCGAGTCGAGGACCGGCGGAGTGGACACCAGGGGTGGCGGTGTCGCGGTCGTCCGGGCGCCGGCCTGGCCACTCGACCGTGCGTCACCGTCCGGGTGGGAGCCGGTGGCGCCGCTCGCGCAACCGGCCAGGAGCAGCGGCAGGGCGAGCAGGAGCACGGCGGTACGGGGCAAGCGGCTGGACACTGGCGGGATCTCTTTCGGGAGGACGAGCGCGGCTGGTTGATCGAACGGGTGCGCCGCATCTCCGGCCAGGGCGGGGGCACGGCCGGAGACCGCTGCGGACCGCGGGCGGCCTGACGGCAGACGCGGCCACGGGGGTGGCCCGGAACATCTGCCATCGAGGCCGGGGCCAATCGGGTCACACCCCGATGAACTCGCCCGCCGCGTTGTTGTTCTTCAGGTCGCCGTTCAGGTCCACGAGGCTGTGCATCGGGATGGTCTGGCAGGCGACGCTGCAGTCGTTTCCGCTGTTGTAGTAGACGATGAACGACCCGCCCCAGCGGTTGTCCACTGCGGCCGCATGGTTCTTCACCGACACACCGGCGCCGCTGCTGCCGTTGTTACCGCCGGAGAACTTGACGTCGGGGCTCCCGTAGTTGCCGATGCTCTCGGTCTGCACGAAGACGGCACCGTAACCGTAGGAGCTGGAGTTGTAGTACAGGCAGACCTGGCCGTCCCAACAGTCGCGGGTGAACGCCGAGGCGCTGCCGGCCGTCGCCAGTGCCGTCGTCGCGACCGTACCGGCCACGGTGGCCGCTGCGAGGAGCTTCCTGATGCGCACGTTGTCTCTCCCATCCGGGACACCGGCACCTCCGGCGTCCGTGACAGGGACCATGCTGGCGAGGAGCCGTAACAGCGCCGTATCTCGGGCGTCACGTCTGCCGGGTGACGCGGGCGGGCGGGGCTCCTGCAGCCCCCGCAGTCGCTCCGGCCGCACCCACTGGGAGGGGTGCGCGGTTCTCGGCCTGCCGACACAGGCGGAGAACCGCACGCGCCCCCGGTCCTGAGCCCTGCCGCGACCAGTTCCTCGGATACACGCGCCGGCGGATACCACCGGCCCGGCCCCGGAGGCGTCGCCACGCTCTGGCGCCTCGGTGCTTCCCGCAGGAGACACCGAGGCCTGCAACCAGGCTGGGGAGGCGGAGACGGTGTCGGCCGGCGCGAGGCGCAGCGGGGTGACGGTGGCGCCGGTCCCCCGGGCTGACCAGCCATCCCCGGATCGAGCTCATGCGCGCACGCGTATGGCAGGATCGGCGTGGCGCCCAGAACCCGGACTGCCTGCTCCGGGTCGGTGCGGACGTGTCGTTACGGCAGTCGCCAGTCCACCGGCTGCGCGCCCTGACGGGTCAGCAGTTCGTTGGCCCGGCTGAACGGACGGGAGCCGAAGAAGCCCCGGTCCGCCGACATCGGACTCGGATGCGCCGACTCGACTGCAGGCACCTACCCCAGCAGAGGGCGCAGGCTGCGCGCCGGAGGGCCCCACAGGATCGCCACCAGCGGGCCCCGGCAACACCGTCGCCGAGGTCGCGAAGACCACGCTGGCCAGTTGGGGCTAGAACACGCGGCGGCTACACAGCGTGTGCGGCTTCAAGAGCCGATCGACTACGAACGCAACCACGGAGCCAGCCTCACCGAGGGGCTGGTTGCATAGGAAGGTCTCCGCATTTCGGAGGGGATTGACCGTGGCGGAGTTTCGGCTGATTGATCGGGAACTGTATGTGCCCGAGTGCTGGACTGGTGGTCGAGCCCGCTGTGAGGTTGCGCATGTCCCGGCCGGGCGAAGGCCAGGCCAGTCCGCCGGTCATGCGGCGGTGGAGCCCAGCAGGAGGTCGAAGGCGTCATTCGCCTCGCGGAGCACCGCCGTCGCATCGTGGCTGCCGAGACGCCACGCCGCCTGGTAGCAGGCGACGGTCAACTGGGCGGCGAGGACGGCGGTGGCCAGCGGGGTGCCGTGGTCGATCAGATGCTTTTCGAGGAGGTCGGCGTAGTGCCGGGTCTTGCGGGTGTGGCGGTCTTCGAGCTCGGGGTGCTGCTTGACCAGACGGTGGTAAACCGCGTAGTGGCTGGGGTTGCGGGCGGCCTCGGTGCAGACCACGAGCAGCAGCCGCCGAGATGCGGTCAGTGCCTGCGCGAGATCCTGGAGCGGCTCGGTGGGCGCATCGTGCATGGCCGTGGTGAGCGCGCGCAGGAAGTCGTCCTCGGTGGAGAAGACGACTTCCTGCTTGTCGCCGAAGTATCGGAAGAAGGTGGTGCGGCCGACCTCGGCCCGCTGGGCGATCTCGTCCACGGTGACGACATCGAACCCACGCTCCATGAAGAGCGCGAAGGCCGTCTCGATGATCCGTTCCCGGGTCTGGCGGCGTTTGCGGTCCCGCAATGAGTCCACCGGAACCTTGTTCGTGCTCATTCGGCCAGGATATCCGCCCGTCCCGCCCTGCGGTCAGCGTCGACAAGGCGGGCGGCCTCGCGCCACAGCTCCTCCTCGCGGGCCTCGTCGTGCGACTCTGGCGACGACGGGACGTTGCGGCCGCGATCGAGGTAGGACCCGGTCCGGGCGGTCAGCCCGGTCAGGATCGTCTCAGTAAGCCGCGCCCCCGCCTGCTGCGGCGTCATGCCCCGGCCGAGGAATCGCTGAAGCTGGAAGAATCCGTTGAGCACGCCCCGCACGGGCCCCGGGGCGTGGCGGAAGAAGTCGGTGCCCGCGACGAGCGCCGGGTTGTAGGAGTAGACGCCAACGCTCTCGGGCAGGCGGCGGGCCAGCGCGTGGGTCAGGTAGATGACGCCGAGTTTGCTGGTCGCGTACGCCCGCCCGGCTTCCCGCGCGCCACCGGCACGAGGCGTGGCCATCCGTTCCGGCGTCTCCCAGCGCGGCGGCGGCGTGGCGCCGAGCGTGTAGCGGAACTGCCCGAAGTGGCAGTCGCTCGAGGTGAGCACGACCCAACCAGGACCGGTAAACCGGGGCAGGAGCTCCCTGACGAGCAGGTAGTGGGACAGCACATTGACCCCGAAGGTCATCTCGTACCCGTCCGTGGTGCGTTTCTCGGTCGTCGTGACCGTCAGGCCTGCGTTGCCGAGATAGCCACCGAGCGGCGGCAGGTACCCGGTGTCGAGCCCACGCACAATCTCCTCCACCGCCCGCCTGATCTCGGCGAGCGAAGCGAGGTCACAGTCCACGCCTGTGACCTCGGAAGCGCCGGTGGCCTGGGCGAGTTCCGCAGCGAGGCGTTCGCCGCCGCGGCGAGCCAGCACGACGTAGTGGTCCTGCGGCCGTTCCCGGATCAGCAACTCGACGGACTCGCGGCCGAAACCACGGGTCACGCCGGTCAACACGATGGTCCGGCTATCCACGGCAGGCTCCTCGGCATCCAGTCCCAAGTGGTACTCAGTACCGTAACATGCCATGGTTCGCTTTCACGTCGAGCGACGAAACCGCATCTGACACGCGGGCCCGCAGACCGTGAACGACCCGGCGGCAGGGGCCCAACTCACCTACTTGGCAATGCCACCCGGAGTGGCATCCCGCCGAGGGAACCGATGACGATCAGCGGTGCCGATCCTTCGGCACCGACGAAGTTCGACACGTCGTCGAGGTGGAGGTAGCCGTCGTCCTCGAGCTCGGCCATCTCCTGGAGACGCTCGACGAGGATGCCGCGGGCGAGCGCCCCACCGATGATCACCAGCAATCCGCGCCTGGCGTCGACATCGATCCGGAGCTCGTCGCCGGGCGCGCCCTCAGGTGAGGGCGGTGAGGACCTGCCTCACCGCCCTCACCAACTACTTGAAGGTGGCCATTACGCTGGCCACCGTGGCGAGGGCCGTGACGGCGCTCCTCATCTGACAGGTGGCGAAGCAGGACGCGGACGACCGGGCGGAGCCTCCGGAAACCGGTCGCTGAGACTGCTCATGAGACTGGGAACGCCCAAGGGGCTGCACCGTCGAACGGTGCAGCCCCTTTGAGCTGGCGGAGGATACGAGCTTCGAACTCGTGAGGGGTTGCCCCCAACACGCTTTCCAAGAGCGTGGCGGAGAGTAGTGACACAACGTCAGGTCCAAGCTCGATTCCTTCGGGCACGGGAGCCTGAAAGCGTTACGGCAGGCGCCAGTCCACGGGCTGCGCGCCCTGGCGGGCCAGCAGCTCGTTCGCCCGGCTGAAGGGGCGGGAGCCGAAGAAGCCGCGGTCCGCCGACATCGGGCTCGGGTGGGCCGACTCGACTGCGGGCACCTGCCCCAGCAGAGGACGCAGATTACGGGCGTCGCGCCCCCACAGGATCGCCACCAGCGGACCGCCGTGGGCCACCAGCGCCCGGATCGCCTGCTCGGTGACCTCCTCCCAGCCCTTGCCCCGGTGCGCGGCCGGCTTGCCCGGGGCGGTGGTCAGGGCGCGGTTGAGCAGCAGGACGCCCTGCTGCGTCCACGGTGTGAGGTCGCCGTTGGAGGGCGGCGGGAAACCCAGGTCGCGGCCGTACTCCTGGTAGATGTTGACCAGGCTGGCCGGGATCGGGCGGACGTGCGGCGCCACCGAGAAGCTCAGCCCGACGGCGTGCCCGGGCGTCGGGTACGGGTCCTGGCCGACGATCAGCACCCTTACCGAGTCGAAGGGTTGCTGGAAGGCCCGCAGCACGTCCGGCCCGGCCGGCAGATACGTACGGCCTGCGGCCAGCTCGCCGCGCAGGAAGTCACCCATGGCGGCGACCCGCCCGGCCACCGGCTCCAGGGCCTCGGCCCAGCCGGGTTCGACGATCTCGTTCAGTGGACGCGGTGCCATACCGCCACCCTATCGGCCCAACGGGCCCCCTCCGCCCAGGATCACGGGCGGCCGGACCGGGCCGGCCGCCCGGGCATCCGGGTGCGCTTCCGGGGCTTCCGGGGCGGGGGGTGCGCGGTACAGGGCGCCGGAAGGCGCGCCGCAGAGGGCGGAGGGCGGAGGGCGGAGAGCGAAGAGCAGAGCGCGGAGAGCGGCCTCAGCCGATCGCGCGGCCCCTGAGGACGATCAGCTGCGGGTCGGCCAGCACCCGGACGTCCGCTCGCGGGTCCTCCGCGTACACCACGAGGTCGGCCGACGCGCCCTCGGTGAGCCCGTCCCGCCCCAGCCACTCGCGGGCTCCCCAACTCGCCGCCGACAGCGCCGCGGTGGCCGGCAGCCCGGCCTTCACCAGCTCCGCGACCTCGTCCGCGACCAGCCCGTGGGCCAGCGACCCGCCCGCGTCCGTGCCGACGAAGACCGGGATCCCCGCGTCGTAGGCCGCGCCGACCGTGTCGTAGCGGCGCTCGTGCAGCCGCCGCATGTGCGCGGACCAGGCCGGGAACTTGGCCTCACCGCCGTCGGCGAGCTTGGGGAAGGTCGCGATGTTCACCAGCGTCGGGACGATCGCCACCTGCCGCTGCGCGAAGAGCGGGATCAGCTCCTCGGTCAGACCGGTGGCGTGCTCGATGCAGTCGATCCCGGCGGCCACCAGATCGGGCAGCGACTCCGCGGCGAAGCAGTGCGCGGTCACCCGGGCACCCTCGGCGTGTGCGGCGGCGATCGCCTCACGCAGTGCGTCCCCGGGCCAGCAGGCGGCCAGATCACCGCGCTCGCGGTCGATCCAGTCGCCGACCAGCTTCACCCAGCCGTCGCCGCGCCGGGCCTCGGCCACGACGTAGGCGGTCAGGTCACCGGGCTCGATCTCGTGCGCGTAGTTGCGGATGTAGCGGCGGGTGCGGGCGATGTGGCGGCCGGCCCGGATGATCCGGGGCAGGTCCTCGCGGTCGTCGATCCAGCGGGTGTCGGCGGCGGAGCCGGCGTCGCGGATCAGCAGCGTGCCCGCGTCGCGGTCGGTAACCGCCTGCTTCTCGCTGGTGGCCTCGTCCACCGCGCCGTGCGCGTCCAGGCCGACATGGCAGTGCGCGTCCACCAGACCGGGCATCGCCCAGCCGGAGACGGTACGGACGTCACTCGCCCGCGCCGGGCGGTCGAAGCTCACCCGGCCGTCCACGACCCACAGTTCGTCCCGGACGTCCTCGGGCCCGACCAGCACCCGTCCCCTGATGTGCAGCACCGCGCCATCGCTCATGCGAGAAACTCTAGCGACGCGCCCACCGCCGGCGGGAGGGCCGCCCGGAATCTCCCGGGCGGCCCGTGGTCACGCCCGTCAGCCGGTGAAGTTGGCCAGGCAGTCGGCCTCCGCCACGTGCGCGGGGTCGAGGGCGTGCCGGACCTCGTGCAGCACGACCGGGTCCGCGATCATCAGCAGATGGCCGGGGATGTTGGTCGGGCACAGGTTCTGGACCGTGACGTCGTGCACGCCCGAGCCGCTCAGGAACTGCGACTGGTAGGGCGTGACCACCTCGTCGTACCGGGTCGCGATCACCCAGTACGTGACCCCGGGCAGGGTGTCGCCGCCCGCGTTGAGCCGGTTCAGCGCGTCCGAGCCGACGGCCTGGTCCGCGCAGGCCGGGCAGCCGGCGCCGATCAGGTCGAGCGCGCCGGGGAAGGACTTCGCCAGGGTGAACAGCCCGTCCAGGGTGGTGCCGTGGTTGCTCGGGGCCAGCCCGACCAGGGTGTGCACCTTGGCCGCGCCGCCGTCGAACTTCAGGTAGTAGCGCGGCATCATCCCGCCCTGGCTGTGGCCGACGATGTCGACCTGGCCCGCGCCGGTCGCCGCGAGCACGCCGTCGACGAACACCGAGAGCTGCTGTGCGGAGTCCGCCACCGGCGCGACCGCCCGCAGCAGGGGGACGCCGGGCACCGCGCCGTAGGTGAGCGCGAAGACGCAGTAGCCGTCCCCGGCCAGCGCGGGCGCGATGGTGTTCCAGCTCACCGTGCCGTTGGCGAAGGTCCCGTGGACCAGCACCACCGGCCTCGGATGGGCCGGACTCGGCTTGCACGACCAGTCGTTGGCGCCGGGTACGCCCGGTGCGGCCAGCGCCTGGGCGGCGGCCACCGGATCGGTGCGCGGTGATGTCGCCGGGGCGTTCGCGGACGTCGCCGGGGCGTTCGCCGGCGTCGCCGCCCCGGCCGGGCCGGTGGCGCCGACCAGCGCCGCGGCCAGCAGGGCGAAGCCGGTCGCCAGCGAGGCGAGCCGACGGTTTCTAGGCAGGGTGGAGCGTGTGGGGGTTGCGGGCACGACTTCCTCCGGGGTGGGGGTGGAGGCACTGGACCCGGCCCGGCCGGTCCCGCCGACCGAACCCGTCCCGAGCCGACGCGAGTTGGGGCTCACGCCGTGAACTGCCTGACTGACCGGCAAGTTACTGCGGAGTCAACGCCTTGCCCAGGCATCTCACACGAAGTGGCACCCGCACGGATCGGCGGTGCCGCGGACGTCCGGCCCACCGGACAGCCCGCCGAACAACCTTCACCCCCGGTGACATCCCGTGATCCGGAAATTCGCCAGCGTTACTCCTCTACAGAGATGTAGAGGTTGAGGCTGCCGAAAAATCACAATCAGAGCACGCCCTGAAAGAGCGAATTCACCCGATTAAGCCCGACTGTGTCGACCCTTCAGCACATCCCCCGACAGCCGGGATGACACTCAACCCGCCCTCTACAGAGACAAGTTCGCCGTCGAAGCCCGAGGGTGAAGACTCCCCCACCCCCCTCGGGAACTCTTCGATATTTCTTTCACCCCCAGCACAACCAACCCCTATGGTCGGCTGTCATACGACACGCCCGTGAAGAGATCACGGGCCAGCGGATCAGCTCATCCCGAGCACCGCCCTCTTTGCGTAATAAGGGGAGAGTTACGTGACCGGTATTACCGGACGAGTGAGCAAGCGCGTCCTGAGCGGACTCGCGACCGCCGTGCTCGCCACCACCATGGCGGGCGCGGCAGGCGGAACGGCCTCGGCGGCCGCCCCCTCGCCCTTCCAGAGCGCGAGCCAGAAGCTGTCCCAGCTGCATGCCAAGGTCCACCAGAAGAAGGCCGCCTCCGGTCCGGCTCAGCTGGCCGCACCGCGGGCCGCGACGAACCCCCAGAACACGCCGATCTTCGGGCTCATCGGCATCGACTACCAGGGCAGCATCTACCGCTACTGGCCCGACGGCACCGGCAACTTCAACGACCGCCGGCTGGAGTTCGACGGCTCCCAGGACGACGTCTTCAAGCACCTCGTGACGACCGCGGACGTCGACAACAACAAGGACCGCCTGTGGGACGGGACTTACTACCTGTGGGACGACGGCAGCCTGTACTTCACCCCCCAGGGCGCCACCGAAGCCACCAGGGTCGGCCCCGGCTGGAACATCTACGACACCGTACTGTCCCCCGGTGACCTCGGCGGTGAGAAGCAGGCCGACATCATCGGCCGCGACCGGGACGGCAACCTGTGGGAGTACTTCGCCTACTCCGACGGAACGCTCACCGACCGCCACAAGGTCGGCGGCGGCTGGAACATCTACGACCAGATCACCGGCGTGGGCGACCTCACCGGTGACGGCAGGCCGGACATCGTCGCGCGGGACAAGTCGGGTGTGCTGTGGCTCTACAAGAGCAACGGCAACACGACGGACCCGTTCGACTCCCGCACCAGGATCGGCGGCGGCTGGGACCGGTACGACAAGCTGGTCTCGACCGGTGACATGGACGGCGACGGCCTGGCCGATCTGCTCGCCCGCGACAGGAGCGGCAACCTCTACTTCTACAAGGGCAACGGCAACTCGGACGACCCGTTCAACAACCCCGTCCGGATAGGCGGCGGCTGGAACACCTACCGCCTGCTGGCCGACTAGTCGGCCGCCGCTGCGGGGTCGGCCTCCCATGCCGACCCCGCAGCGGTACGTGGCGCAGCCCGGCCCGGACCTCATGCCGCAACGGATGCGGCAGAGGCCCTGGCCGGGCCCCGTCCCGCCCGTGCCGCCGCCTCCGGATCCGGCCGGCGGTCACGGTCACCGGTCACAGCCGGCGGACGATGCGGCAGACTGGGCGGGACCCAGCCGTACGCACACCTTTCCGAAAGGCCGGCCCCGTGAGCCCCTTCCTCGACCTTCCGCCGCTGAGTGCGGCGCAGTTCGCCGCGATCGAGGACAAGGTCGCCGCGCTACTGCACACCACGGCCGACGTGATCGTCACCCAGGGCGAGGCGCTGCTCCCGCTGGAGGCGGCGATCCGCGGTGCCGCGCACCCGGGCAGCAGCGCGCTCAACATCGTCACCGGCCCGTACGGCCAGACCTTCGGCAACTGGCTGCGCAGCTGCGGCGCGAAGGTGGTGGACCTGGCCGTGCCGTTCGACAGCGCGGTCGGCGCCGAGCAGGTCGCCGAGGCGCTCGCCGCCAACCCGGAGATCGACTTCGTCTCGCTGGTGCACGCCGAGGCCGCCACCGGCAACACCAACCCGGTCGCCGAGATCGCCGCCGTGGTGCGGGCGCACGGCGCGCTGCTGATGCTGGACGCCGTCGCCTCGGTCGCCGCCGAGCCGCTGCTCACCGACGAGTGGGGCGTGGACCTGTGCGTGATCGGCGGGCAGAAGGCGATGGGCGGCCCGGCCGGGGTGTCCGCCGTCTCGGTCAGTGACCGTGCCTGGGAGCGGATCGCCGCCAACCCGGCCGCACCGCGCCGCTCCTACCTCTCGCTGCTGGACTGGAAGGAGCGCTGGACGGACGCCGGGCGCGCCGTACTCCCGCACGCCCCGGCCCAGTTGGAGATGCTCGCGCTCGACGCCTGCCTGGACCGGATCGCGGCCGACACCCTCGACGCGGCCATCGCCCGGCACCGCGCGGCCGCCGCCGCGACCCGGGCGGGCGTCCGCGCCCTGGGCACCCTCACCCCGTACGTCCACCGGGACGAGCACGCCGCCCCGGTCGCCACCACCCTGCGCACCCCGCCGGGTCTGCACGCCGCCGAACTCGCCGCCAGCCTGGACGCGGCCCTGCCCGTCCAGCCCGGCGGCGGCCCGCTCGCCGCCGAGATGCTCCGGGTCAACCACTACGGCACCGCCGCCACGCTGGACACCGTCCACTTCGTCCTCGCCGCGCTCGCCGCCGCCCTGCCCGGCACCGAGGCCGGCCCGGCCGCCGAGGCCGCGACCGAGGCCTGGGAGGCGGCCGTCGCCACCGACTGAGGGGTACGACGGGGCCTGGCGGCGGACCGGCAGGACTTCTCCCCGTGGCCGTTCCCCCGTCTCTCCGGCCACCCGTCGGCCACCCGCCGCCTGGCGCGCGGAGTTGAGGCCACCGCCGGACCAAGGGGCGACTGAAGCAACTCCGGCGGGCGCGCGCCCAGGCGCGCCCGCCGACCGCGCCCGGGCCCTTCGCGGCGCCGGTGAACCGGTACGCCCGAGCTCCCGAAGGCCACGACCGCCCGGCCTCAACTCCCGCCCCCGAAGGCCACGACCGCCCGGCCTCAACTCCCGTGCAGGCGCAGGAAGTCCCGCACGCCGGCGGCAACCATCGCCTGGACCTCGGGCTCGGGGAGCGGGAAGAGGCCCCACATGGTCCGGTTGGTGATCTCGGTGGCCACCAGCAGGATGAAGTGGCGGGCGGCGCGGTCCGGATCCCCCGCGACGAGCAGTCCCTGGTCGGCCAACCGGCCGAGGTGGCGGGCGAGTTCGGCCTGGACCGCCTCCGGCCCGGCCTGCCGCCAGTCCGCCAGCACGGCGGGCGGAAGATGCCCGGCCTCGGCGATCACCTGGCGGACCAGGGCGAAGTGGCCGGAGAACTCCGTCAGTGGCCGCACCCAGGCGAGGCCCAGCGCGGCCAGGTCCGCCTCCAGGTCCACCACCCGGCCGAGGTGGCGCTCCATGACCTCGCACTGCGCCGCGGCCACCCGGCTCGCACTCTCGTGGATCACCGTGGCGAACAGCTGCTCCTTGCCGCCCGGGAAGTGGTTGTAGATGGTGCGGGTGGAGACGTCGGCCTCCTTGGCGATGGCGTCGATGCCGGCGCGGGTGTAGCCGTCGCGCCCGAAGACCGCGCAGGCGGCCGAGGCGATGGCGGCCCGCTTCTCCGCCAGCCCGCGACGCGGGCGGGGAGCAGGGCTGGGCTGAGCGGTCATCGCGGACTCCTCCGAAAAATTGCAATGGTCGTTGTAATAGTTGCAATGATCGTTGTACTTTACTTCACGTGCCCCGCCGGAAGGTCGGCGTGCCACACCCGATTCCCGTTCACACCTCCTGGGGGAGAGTCATGTCCACCACCACTCCGCTGCGCCTCGCCGTGATCCTGGGCAGCACCCGCGAGGGCCGCTTCGGCCCGACCGTGGCCGACTGGTTCGTCCGTCAGGCGCAGCGGCGCTCCGAGCTCGACGTCGACTTCATCGACCTGGCCGAGCACCCGCTGCCCGCCGTCATGAGCCGCACCCCCTCCGCCGAGGACAAGGAGCTGCTCGCGGCCGTCTCCCCCCGGCTGGCCGAGGCGGACGCCTTCGTGGTGATCACGCCGGAGTACAACCACAGCTTCCCCGCGCCGCTCAAGCACGCCATCGACTGGCACTACACCCAGTGGCAGGCCAAGCCGGTCGGCTTCGTCTCGTACGGCGGCCTCGGCGGCGGGCTGCGCGCGGTCGAGCAGCTGCGGCTGGTCTTCGCCGAGCTGCACGCCACCACCGTCCGGGACAGCGTCAGCTTCCACTCCGTCTGGTCCTGCTTCGACGAGCAGGGTGAATTGGTGGACGGTACCGTGGCCGAGGGCGCCGCAAAGGGCATGCTGGACCAACTGATCTGGTGGGGTCTGGCGTTGCGGCAGGCCCGCGCCGACCGGCCCTACGGAAACTGAGCGGGGAAGCGCCCATGACCACCAGTGCCACCCCGCACGCCCGCCTGGATCCGCCGGCGGCCGGCACCGGCGCCGGCCTGCGGGCCACCGCGCTGGTGGTCGTCCTCGGCTCGTTCATGAGCGTGCTGGACACCACCGCCGTCAACACGGCGATGCGCACCCTCGGACGGAGCTTCGCCGCACCGCTCACCACCATCCAGTGGGTGGCCACCGGCTACACCCTGGCCCTGGCCACCGTCATCCCGGTCACCGCCTGGGCGATCGGCCGGATCGGCGCCAAACGGCTGTACCTGACCGCGCTCGTCCTGTTCGGCGCCGGCTCGGCACTGGCCGGGCTGGCCTGGAACGCCCAGAGCCTGGTCGCCTTCCGGGCGCTCCAGGGGCTGGGCGGCGGAATGCTGACACCCGTCGGCATGACCCTGCTGATCCGGTCCGCCGGACCCCAGCGGACCGGACGGGCGATGGCCGTACTCGGCCTGCCCGTCCTGCTCGGCCCGCTGGCCGGCCCGATCCTGGGCGGCGCGCTGGTGGACGCCGCCTCCTGGCGGTGGATCTTCTTCATCAACCCGCCCGTCGCGGCCGTGGCCATACTGCTCGCGGTCCGGACCCTGCCCCAGGAGATGCCGCGGCCGGGCCGACGCCTCGACCTGGTCGGTCTGCTGCTGCTCTCCCCCGGGCTGTCCCTGCTGATCTACGGGCTCACCAGCGGCATGGACCCGGTCCTCATGCTGGCCGGTGGCGCCATGGTGCTCGGGTTCGTCGCCCGCGCCCTGACCACCGATCACCCGCTGCTCGACCTGCGGCTGCTGGCCCGGCGGCCGTTCGCCGCCGCGGCCGGGTCCCAGGTGCTCTTCGTCTGCGCGTACTTCGGCTCGCTGATCCTGCTGCCGCTGTACTACCAGGAGCTGCGCGGGCAGAGCGCCGCGCAGTCCGGGCTGCTGGGCGTCCCGCAGGCGCTGGCCACCGGGGTGACCATGCAGTTCGCCGGGCGGCTGATCGACCGCTACCCGCCGGGCCGGATCGTGCTCACCGGTGTCTCCGTCGCCACCACCGGCTTCCTCTGCTTCACCGTCCAGGTCACCGGGGACGTCCCCTTCTGGCACCTGCAGGCCGCCCTCTCGGTGCTGGGCGTCGGCGTCGGGCTGACCATGATGCCCACCATCGCGGCCGCCACCCGCAGCGTCGCCCCCGAGGAGGTGCCACTGGCCACCACGGCGGTCACCATCCTCCAGCAGATCGCCGCCTCCACCGGCACCGCGCTGCTCTCCGTCCTGCTCACCGGCGCCCAGCGGACCGCGACCCACCCGGCCGACGCCTTCCGTCACACCTACGGCTGGGCGGTCGCGCTGATGGGGCTGGCCCTCCTCCCGGCGCTCCTGCTGCCTCGCCGACGCCCCGAGGCGGGACTCCCCGACTAGGGCGACCCGACTAGGGCGACCCGAGCAGTGGCACCCGGGCAGCGCGTGGAACGGCGGCCGGGAGCAGCGGAGCCGCTCGGCCGGCCGCGTGGCGTCCCCCGGTCGCCGTAGCGACCTCGTACCACCCGGATGGCGGGTCCCAGCGGGGCTCCCCCGCCCCGGGCGCCGCCCGGTCCGCGTACGGGATCAGGACCCGGCCGTGTCCGGTGAGCGGAGCCAGCCGTTGGCGTGGGCCGTGTCGGAGGCGGTCCGGAGCAGACGGGTGACGGCGGGACGGGTGGGCCGGCCCCGGGTGAGCAGATGGATCTCGATGGTGGCGACCGGGGAGAGCGGCCGCCACAGCAGGCCGGCCGGCAGGCTGCGGACCGCGGAGCGGCCGACGATCGAGACGGCCTCACGGCGGGTCACCGGGGTGTGGGCGGCGTCGAACGAGAGCTGCCTCAGCAGCAGCCTCGGTGCCCGCCCGAGCCCTTCGAAGAGTCCGAGGACCGCGTCGTAGTGGCCGGGGTTGGCCTCCCGGGGGTGGACCAGCAGGGTCTCGTCGGCCAGCGCGGCGATGTCCACCCTCGGGGCGGAGGCGAGTGGGTGCCCCTCGGCCATCAGGACGCCCTGCTGCTCCAGGCGGAGCAGGGTGCGGACCAGCTCCGGTGCGGGCGGCGGGCAGCGCACCAGGCCCGCGTCGAGCGTGCCGTCGGCGACGCCCGCCACGATCTCGGCGGTCGGCAGCAGCCGGGTGGCCACGGTGATGCCGGGGTGTCGCTCGGCCAGTGCCGCCAGCAGCTCGGGCGCCGTCTCGTACCCGGTGCTGGTGCTGTAGCCGACCGACAGCGTGCCCTGCTCGCCCCCGGCCAGGCCCTTCAGGTCGCGCCAGAGCCGGTCCGCCTCCTCGCAGAGGGCGGCCCCGCGCTCCATCAGCAGCAGCCCGGCCTCGGTGGGTTCGACGGAGTGGGTGCTGCGGTCCAGCAGCCGCACCCCCAGCTCCTCCTCCAGCTGCCGGACCTGACGGCTCAGCGCCGGCTGGGCGATGTGCAGCCGCTCGGCGGCCCTGGTGAAGTTCCGCTCCTCGGCTACGGCCAGGAAGTAGCGCAGGCGGCGAAGTTCGGACATGCCGGGCAGTCTACGACCCGCACTGAGCTGCTGTGATGCCGTTCCGTTCTGATCCGATCGGAAACAGGTCTTTCCCTGCCACGCCGTGCTCTTCCTAGGGTTCAACTACCGGAAAGAGAACGCCAGAAGGGCTGGGAACGACATGACCACCGCAGAGCTCACCGCCGCCAGCAAGGCCGTCATCCTCGACTACATGGACACCCTGGTCACCGGGGACTTCGACGCGCTGCGCCGCTTCTTCGCGCCGGACGCGACCTGGACGCTGGCGGGCGACCTGCCGCTGTCGCGGACCTGGACCGGGCCGGAGGAGATCCTCGACGAGTTCATCCCCTCGATGCTCGCCCGGCTGGTGCCCGAGTCGCTGGAGCTGGAGTTCGGCGGTGTGATCGCCGAGGGCGACCAGGTGCTGGCCGAGTGGACCAGCCGGGGCCTGGCCAGGGCGGGCGGCCGGTACGAGCAGCACTGCCTGGCGGTCTTCACCGTCCGCGAGGGCCGGATCGCCTCGGTCCGCGAGTACTTCGGGGACACCCTGCACGCCAAGACCGTCGTCTTCGCCGGGGAGTGACGGCCATGAGGGCCGTACTGCCCGGCGCTGGGAGCGGGAGGCCGGTGGTGCTCGGCGAGGCTTCCGAACCGGCGCCCGCCGCGGACGAGTTGGTGATCGCCGTGGAGGCGTACTCGGTCAACCGGGGCGAGACCCTGCAGCTGGACGGGGTGCTCCCGCTCCCCCGGCCCGACTGGCGGCCGGGCAAGGACGTGGCCGGCCGGGTGGTGCGGGCCGCCGCCGACGGCAGCGGCCCGGCGGTCGGGGCCCGGGTGGTGGCCCATCCGCCCGGGTACGGGTGGGCCGAGCGGGTCGCCGTCCCAACCCGGAGCACGGCCGAACTGCCGGACAGCGTCGACTCGGTGACCGCCGCCGCGCTGCCGCTCGCCGGGATCGCCGCCCTGCGGCTGCTGCGGGCGGCCGGCCCGGTGGCCGGGCGGCGGGTGCTGCTCACCGGGGCGAGCGGCGGCGTCGGACACTACGTCACCGAGCTGGCGGCCGCCTCCGGGGCGGCGGTCACGGCGGTCAGCGCGAGCCGGGAGCGCGGCGCCCGGCTGCTCGAACTCGGCGCGGTGGAGGTGCTGACCTCGGTGGAGCGGGCGGACGGACCGTTCGACCTGGTGCTGGAGTCGGTCGGCGGACCGTCGCTGCGTGCGGCGCTGGCCAAGGCCGCGCCGGGCGGCCTGCTGGTCTGGTTCGGCCAGGCCGGCGGCGTGCCCGTGACCCTGGACTTCTTCGAGTTCTTCCGGGGCCCGGCCCAGGCCAGGATCGCGCACTTCGACTACACCGTCTCCGACCGGGAGTACGGCGACGATCTCGCCGCCCTGGTCCGGCTGGTGGCCGGCGGACGGCTGCACCCGGAGATCGGTTCGGTCCGGGACTGGTCCAGGACCGCCGACGTCATCGCCGATCTGCGCGGCCGCCGCGTGCGCGGCAACGCGGTGCTGACCGTGGGCTGACGCCGATGGGCCAGCAGCTGTTCGCGTCGTGGCCATCCACCCGTCGTCTGTGTCTCACCCCGGCCGGGCAGGGTCGGGCGCGACCTCAAGTTGGCTATACAACTTGGCGCGATCCGAGGAGGAGATCCCGATGCCGCTTTCCGTGTACTGGCTGCGCGACAACTGCCCGTGTCCCGAGTGCCGTGACCCCCGCAACGGGCAGAAGCTGTTCCAGATCACCGATCTGCCGGGCGACTTGGCGATCGCGGAGCAGGCGGAGGAGGCCGGGGTGCTGGCGGTGCGCTGGTCGGACGGGCACCGCTCGCGGTACCCGGTGGAGTGGCTCACCGAGTCCGGTACGGGCGACGGCCGCACCGAGCAGGGCAAGCGGCTGTGGGAGGCGGCGGACTTCGCGGCCGGCCTGCCCGGGGCGGACTGGGAGGCCTACCTGGCGGAGGCGGCGCAGCGGGCGGCCGTGCTGGCGGCGGTGCGCGAGTGCGGGTTCGCGGTGCTGCACGGGGTGCCGGCGGTGGAGCGGCAGGTCCTTCAGGTGGCGCGCAGCTTCGGGTACGTCCGGGAGACCAACTACGGCGACCTGTTCGACGTCCGTGTCGAGCCCGACCCCAACAACCTGGCCTTCACCAGCGTGGCCATCGCACCGCACACCGACAACCCGTACCGCGACCCGGTGCCCACCCTCCAACTGCTGCACTGCCTGCGCAACGACTCGGCGGGCGGCGACTCCGGTCTGGTGGACGGCTTCCGCGCGGCGGCGATCCTGCGGGCCGAGGCCCCCGAGGACTTCGCCGTACTGACCCGCACGCCGGTACCCTTCGCGTTCCGCGACCGCAGTGCCGAACTGCGGGCCGAGCGGCCGCTGATCGAGGTGGACGCCCTGGGGCGGATCCGCGAGGTGCGGTTCAACAACCGCTCGATCGCCACGCTGCGCCTGCCGGCCGCCGAGCTGGACGCCTTCTACGCCGCGTACCGGCGCTTCGCCGGGATCACGCTGCGGCCGGAACTGCAGCTGACGTTCCGGCTGGAGCCCGGAGACTGCCTGATCTTCGACAACACCCGTCTGCTGCACGCCCGTACGGCCTTCGAGCAGGACGGGCACCGCCACCTCCAGGGCTGCTACGCCGACCTGGACTCGCTGGCCTCCACGCTCGCGGTGCTGGAGCGGCGGGCCGCCGGGCTGGACGCGCTGGAGGGGCTTTTCGCGGGAGAGGGCCTGGCCGAGTACCTGGGCGAGGAGGTGACGATGGCCGAACACATGCTGCAGGCCGGGGCGCTGGCCGAGGCGGCGGGGGCGCCCGCGCACCTGGTCGCGGCGGCGCTGCTGCACGACGTGGGCCACTTCGGGGGCTCCGGCCTGGAGCTGATGCAGGGGCAGGACAACCGCCACAGCCACACCGGCGCCGACTGGCTGGCGCAGTGGTTCGGCCCCGAGGTGACCGAGCCGGTCCGGCTGCACGTCGCCGCGAAGCGGTACCTGTGCGCGGTGGAACCGGACTACCGGGCCCGGCTGTCGGAGGCCTCCGAGTACACCCTGCGGGTGCAGGGCGGGCCGATGGACGCCTCGGAGGCGGCCGCCTTCGCCGCGCTCCCGGGCGCCGAGGACGCGGTGGCCGTCCGCCGCTGGGACGAGCAGGCCAAGGTCGCGAACGCGCCGACCCCACCGTTCGCCCACTTCCGGCCGCTGCTCCAGCGCCTGATGGCCTGACGGTCCGGGAGCAGGGACGCGGGGAGCCGCGCGAGACGGAAGCCGGCCGTCTTCGGCCCGGTCGCGCCCGACTGGACCCACCGGGGCCGGTGCACCACGGCCACCGGCGGGAGCGCTTCGGGGCCGCAGCTTCCGTCTGGCACGGTTCCCCGCCCCCGGGCACACGCCCGCTCGGCGCTCAGTCGACCTCGCGGGCGTGGCGCGAAAGCGCCGAGGCGGCCAGGGAGTTGTGGATGCTGAAGGCGACCGTACCGGGGAGGTAGCGGTCCTGGGACCACTCGACGGGGGTGCCGGTGGGGTCGGTGGTGCGGCGGCGTTCGCGGAGCAGCGGGCTGCCCCGGCGGCAGCCGAGCAGCCGGGCGTCCTCCGCGTTGGCGGCGACCACGTCGATGGTGTGGTCGGCGTCGGTGAACAGGATGCCGTGCTCGCGCAGGAACTCGGTGTGCGAGACCGCGTCGGGCGGCAGCTGGGCGACCAACTCGCCCACCCGGGGCGGATACACGATGCGTTCCACCATGACGGGCGTGCCGGAGAGGGTGCGCAGCCGGAGCGCGACGTACACCTCGGAGCCGGGCGCCAGCCGCAGCTGCTCGCACTCGGCGGCGTCGGCCGGCCGCCGGACCAGCGACTCCATCCGCCCGCCGGGCTCCTCGCCCATCGAGCGGGCCCAGTGGGTGAAGCTGAGCAGTTCGGAGAAGCTCTGGACCCTGGCACCCCCGAGCACCACCCGGCGGGTGCCGCGCCGCGAGGTGACCAGTCCGTCGGCGCGCAGCAGGGCGAGCGCCTGCCGGACGGTGCCCCGGGAGACCCCGTACTGCTCGGCCAGCGCGCCCTCGGCGGGCAGGCGTCCGGACTCGCCGAACGACCCCGAGGTGATGGCCTCGCGCAGGTCGGAGGCCACCTGGCGGTAGAGCGCACCGGACGGCCGGTCGACGGCCGTGGTGTGCTCAAGGTCCTGTGCCACGTCCGTCTCCGGTGCCACGTCCGTCTCCTGTGTCAGGGGGGTCCGTGCCGCGTGTGTCAATGTCCCTCCTCGGGCAGGGCCCGCACACGGTGCGGTGCGGACGCCACCGACTGTAGCCGCTGCTGATCACTGTGCGGCGACGCGGATTCCACCGTTCCCGCACCCGCCCCCTGAGCTGGGCCGTCTGTTCACCTTCCCGTCATCGGGCTCCGGCGTACTTACCGACGTCGGCGACGAGTTGCCTAGCCAACTTGACCTTGAGTCCTCCGACACCTCCCCGCATGAGCGATACCCCCGGCTTGCCGCTCCCTCCCTGTCAGGAGAACCTTCCCGTGACGTTGCACCGTGCCCGTGCCGCCGCCTTCGCGGCTGTGCTGACCGCCGCCGCGCTCTCCCTCACCGCATGTGGGTCGGCCGGTTCGACCGCCGCCGGCTCCGGTGACGCCCCCGCGAAGGCGGGTGGCAAGGCCGCCAAGGACGCCACCTCCGCCGCCGACTTCGGCGGGATGGACGCCCTGGTCGCCGCCGCCAAGAAGGAGGGCAAGCTGCACGTCATCACGCTGCCCAAGGACTGGGCGAACTACGGCAAGCTGATGGACGGCTTCAAGGCCAAGTACGGGATCGACATCGAGGACGAGAACCCGGACGGCACCAGCCAGGACGAGATCAACGCGGTCACCTCCCGCAAGGGCCAGGACCGCGCCCCCGACGTGCTGGACCTCGGCACCGCCTTCGCGCAGAGCGCCGGCGCCCAGGGCCTGCTCGCCCCGTACAAGGTCGCCGACTTCGACAAGATCCCGGCGAGCATGAAGAACGCGGACGGCCTGTCCTACAACGACTACGGCGGCTACGTCTCGATCGGCTGCGACGCCAAGAAGGTCTCGGCCTGCCCGCAGAGCTTCGCCGACCTGCTGAAGCCCGACTACAAGGGCATGGTCGCGCTCAACGGCAACCCGACCAAGGCCGCCGCCGCGCTCAGCGCCGTCTGGGCCGCCTCGCTGGCCAACGGCGGTTCGCTGGACGACATCCAGCCGGGCATCGACTTCTTCGGCAAGCTGAAGCAGGCCGGCAACTTCAACCCGGTCGAGGTGACCCCGGCGACGATCGAGAAGGGCGAGACCCCGATCACCGTCGACTGGTCGTACCTGAACACCGGTTACACCGACAAGTTCAAGGACAAGGGCATCGACTGGAAGGTCGCCATCCCCTCGGACGGCTCCTACGCCCAGTACTACAACCAGGCGATCAACAAGTGGGCCCCGCACCCGGCCGCCGCCCGCCTGTGGGAGGAGTACCTCTACAGCGCCGAGGGCCAGAACGGCTTCCTGGGCGGCTACGCCACCCCGGCCCTGTTCGACGCCATGAAGAGCGCCGGCACCCTGGACGCCGCGGCCGCCGCCAAGCTGCCGGCGGTCACCAAGCCGTTCACCACCTTCCCGACCCAGGCTCAGACGGACGCGGCCAAGAAGACCGTGACCGAGAACTGGGCGAAGGCGATCGCGGGCTGATCCGGACCATGACTACGGCTCCCACCCCGGTGCCGACCCCCGCCGCCGCCGATCTCGGCGGCGGCGCGGGGACCCCCGGCACCGTCACCCCCGAGGCGCTGACCACCCGCGCCACCCCGCGGCGCGGCCGCGGCGGCAGCCGCGCCTGGCTGGCCGCGCTCCCACTGCTGCTGTTCTTCCTGGTCGGCTTCGGCCTGCCGACGGTGGCGATCGCGATCGGCGCGTTCACCACCTCGTCCGACTCCCCCGACGGCGGCGGCACCTTCACCACCGCGAACATCACCGACTCGCTCCAGGGCGCGTACTGGACGGCGCTGTACGGCAGCATCAAGCTCTCGCTGCTGACCGCGCTGATCGGCACCGCGGTCGGCCTGCCGCTGGCGCAGGCGGTGGTCACCTCCAGGTTCCGGCTGTTCCGCGAGGCGGTGCTCTCCGGCTCCGGCGTGCTGGCCAACTTCGGCGGTGTCCCGCTGGCCTTCATGTTCGTCGCCACCCTCGGCAACGCGGGTGAGGTGACCAGGAAGCTCGGCCTCACCAAGTACGGCTGGAACCTCTACACCTTCAGCGGCCTCTCCGTGGTGTACCTGTACTTCCTGGTGCCGCTGATGATCCTCACCATCACCCCGGCCCTGGAGGGTCTGCGGGTGCAGTGGCGCGAGGCCGCGTACAACAACGGCGCGACCGTCGTCCAGTACTGGCGCCATGTCGCACTGCCGGTGCTGCTGCCCTCGCTGCTCGGCGGGTTCGTGCTGCTGTTCGGCGCCTCCTTCGCCGCGTACGCCACCGCCGAGGCCATGGTGGGCAGTTCGGTACCGCTGATCTCGATGCAGATCGGCGACGCGCTCTCCGGCAACGTGCTGGTCGGCCAGGGCAACCTGGCGCTCGCCCTCGGCCTCGACATGATCGTGGTCGCCTGCCTGGTGATGGCGATCTACCTGCCCCTTCAGCGCCGGAGTGCCAAGTGGCTAGCCTGATTTCAAAGATCCGCTTCGGTCGTGGACTGGTCCTGCTGATCTGCGGCGTCTACTTCGCCGTACCGATGGCCGCCTCGGTCTACTTCAGCGTCGACGACACCAAGGGCGGCTTCTCCTTCCGCGCCTACACCGAGCTGCTGAACGCCCCCGGCTTCCTGGACAGCCTCACCCTGAGCCTGGAACTCGCCGCCGTCACCGTCGTGCTCCTGCTGGTCCTGCTGCTGCCGGCGCTGCTCGCGGCCAGGCTCGGCGCGCCCAGGCTGCGCCCGGTGATCGAGGTGATCTGCTCGCTGCCGCTGGTGGTCCCGGTGGTCGCGCTCACCACCGGCATCGTCGGTGTGCTGCGCTGGGGTCCGGACTACCTCTCCGACACCCCGTTCTTCCAGACCATCGTGGCCATCCAGGACCCGAAGTTCCCGATCGTCCTGGTGATCGCGTACGTGCTGATGGCGCTGCCCTTCGCGTACCGGGCGCTGGACGCCGGACTCCGCGGCGTGGACGTGGTCACCCTGGTCGAGGCCGCCCGCAACTGCGGTGCCGGCTGGATGCGCGCGGTGTTCACCGTGGTGCTGCCGAACCTGCGCAGCGCGCTGCTGAACGCCGCCGTGCTCACCGTCGCCCTGGTGCTCGGTGAGTTCACCACCGCCTCGATCCTCGGCTTCGCCCCCTTCTCGGTGTGGATCAACTCCAACGGCAAGAGCGACGGCCAGATGTCGGTCGCGGTCTCGATGCTGAGCCTGCTGATCGTCTGGGTCGTGCTGCTGCTGATGTCCGCCGTCGGCCGCGGCCGCAAGTCCGCGCGTTCCTGACCCCCTTGCAACTCCAGGAGTCCCCCGCATGACCACGGCTACCGCCCTCAGCTCCGGTGCACCGCTCGCCACCGGCGGCGCGACCGTCGAATTCCGTTCGCTGCGCCGCACCTTCGGTGCCACCACCGCCCTGGACGGCCTCGACCTGACCGTCGAGCCCGGCGAACTGCTCGCCCTGCTCGGCCCCTCCGGCTGCGGCAAGACCACCGCACTGCGGATCCTGGCCGGCTTCGAGACCCACGACTTTGGCGAGGTCCTGGTCGACGGCGAGGACATCACCAGGATCCCCGCGCACAGGCGCGACGCGGGCATGGTGTTCCAGTCCTACAGCCTCTTCCCGCACCTGACCGCGCTCGACAACGTCGCCTTCGGGATGCGGATGCGCGGCACCGGCAAGGCCGAACGCCGCCAGCGCGCCCAGGAGTTGCTGGAGCTGGTCGGCCTGCCGCAGCGCGCCGGGCACTACCCGCACCAGATGTCCGGCGGCCAGCAACAGCGCGTGGCGCTCGCCCGCGCGCTCGCCCTCCAGCCCCGCGTCCTGCTGCTGGACGAGCCGCTCTCGGCGCTGGACGCCAAGGTCCGGCTCAGCCTGCGCGAGGAGATCCGCCGGCTGCAGCAGGAGCTGGGGATCACCACCCTGTTCGTCACCCACGACCAGGAGGAGGCGCTGTCGATGGCCGACCGCGTCGCCGTACTGCGCGCGGGCCGCCTGGAGCAGTGCTCCACCCCGTCCCAGCTCTACGCCCGCCCGGCCACCGCCTTCGTCGCCGAGTTCGTCGGCACCATGAGCCGGATCCCGTGCGAGCGCTCCGGCGACGGCGTCGAGGTGCTCGGCCGCCGGCACGAGGTGGACGGCAGCGTCCCCGCCGACGGCGCGCTGGACGTGCTGGTCCGCCCGGAGAACGTGGGCCTGGTGCCCGCCGCCGACGGCCGGGCGCTGGTGGTGTCCGCGTCCTTCCTCGGCAGCGTCACCCGCCTCACCGTACGGCTCGCCGACGGCACCGAGGTCAAGTCCGACCTGCCGACCGAGGCGGCCGCCGGCCTGCCGGTCGGCAGCACCGCCGACATCACGCTGCCCGAGCGCCCGGTCCTGGTCGACCGGCGGGTTGCGGGCGCCTGACATCTCCTCAACCGTTGCTCTTCATGAACACCGAAGGTACCGCCATGCCTGACTCCCCCATCCGCTCCGGCCCGGCCGCCGTCCTGTTCGACATGGACGGCACCCTGGTCGACACCGAGCACCTCTGGTGGCAGGCCGCCGCCGAACTCGCCGCCGAGCTGGACCTCACCCTCACCGACGAGGACGTGCCCGAGGTGCTCGGCCGCCCGGTCGAGCACACCGCCGCCCATCTGCACCGCGCCAGCGGCACCGACCGGGCCGAGGCCGAACTCGCCGCGCAGCTCGACGAGCTGTTCACCGGCAAGGTCGCCGCCGAGATAGTCCCGAGGCCCGGCGCGCTGGCCCTGCTGGCCGAGCTGCGGGACGCGGCCGTGCCCACCGCACTGGTCTCCGCCTCGCCGCGCCGGGTGGTCGACCTGGTGCTCTCCTCGCTCGGCCGCCAGTGGTTCACCACCACCCTGGCCGCCGAGGACACCGAGCGCACCAAGCCCGACCCGGCCCCCTACCTCGCCGCCGCCGAGCGGCTCGGCCTGGACCCGGCCGCCTGTGTGGCCGTCGAGGACACCCCGACCGGCGTCGCCTCCGCCCACGCGGCGGGCTGCAACGTCCTGGCCGTACCGTCCACCGTGCCGATCGCCGCCGCCGAGCGGATCACCCTGCTGGAGAGCCTGGAGCAGGCCGACCTCGCACTGCTGGGCCGGCTCGCCGCCGGGCCCGCGTGATGCCCTACCTGCTGCTCGCCCTCGCCATCACCAGCGAGGTCTGCGCCACCAGCTGCCTCAAACTCACCGAGGGCTTCACCCGGCTCTGGCCCAGCATCGGCGTGGGCATCGGCTACGCGCTCTCCTTCCTGCTGCTGGGCCGGGCCCTGAAGCACATCCCGGTCTCGGTCGCGTACGCGGTCTGGTCCGGTGCGGGCACTGCCGCCGTCGCCGCCATCGGCGTCGCCGCCTTCGGCGAACAGCTCGGCCGCGCCCAGTGGTTGGGCATCGCACTGATCATCGTCGGTGTGGTGGTCCTCAATCTGCGCGGCAGCCACTGAGCGGTACGGCCCGAAAGGGGCTGACGGAACGCCGTCCACCGGCTTCCGTCAGCCCCTTCCCGTTTGCGGGCACCGGCGCCTCCCGGTGCCGGGTACGTCCGGGCGACTGCCTCGCTCAGGGAGCGAGCGTGACCGCGACCAGCTCGTACCAGTCGATCCGCGTCCCCTCCCGGGTCTCCTCGGCGAACTCCGCGTCGCCGAGGCGGCTCCGCGCGGCCTGCTCGATCCGGGCCACGTCCGGGTGGGAGCGGTCCTGCAGGCCGCGCACTCCGGCGCTCGCCGCGAGCAGCCGCGCGGCCTGCCCGTGCTCGTCACGGCGCAGTGCCAGGTCCGCGACCCCGACGAGGACCTGCGCGATCGCCGGCGCGTGCCCCGCCTCGGTCGCCGCCTCGCAGGCCGCCGCGCGGTGCGCCCGGGCCTCGCCGAGGTCGTCGGCGAGGTAGCCGAGCAGGTCGTGTCTCATCGCGCGGATGCTCGCCGACTCCGATTCGTCGCCCAACTTGGCGGTCGCGGCGTCGAGTTGCCTGCGCGCCTCCTCGGCGTCGCCGCCCCACCGGGCGAGTTCCGCCTTCGCGAGGGCCAGCTCGGCCAGCGCGTCCGGCCAGGTGACCCGCTCCGCGCACCGCTGCGCCTCGGCGATGGCGGCCGCGCCGGCGTCCTCGTCGCCCAGCAGCCAGTACAGCTGCGCCTGCCGCGACCGCATCCGGATGACATCCTCGGTGGCGCCGACCTCGGTGACGACCGCGATCGCCTGCTCGTAGTGCTCGCACGCGTCGGCGAACCGGCCGCGCACGGCGATCCGGTCCGCCAGCTCGGTCAGGGCGAACGAGATCCCGAACCGTTCGCCGAGTGCCCGGAACTCACCGAGCGCCGTCTCGAGATACCGGTCCGCGTCCCACCCGTCGTGGCCGAGCATGATCCGCATCTTGCCCAGGTGCAGCCGGGCCAGCGCGCGTACCCAGGGGTCCTCGTCGTCGAGCAGCGGCTCGAACGCGGACAGGACCGCGTCGGGCCCGTGCAGCAGGCGCTCCAGCGCGTCGACGAGCCCCAGCAGCGGGTAGCGGCGCCGGCTCCGCCGGCTGAACCGGTGCGCCTCGCGGATCCACACCGCCGCCTGGTGCTCGTCGCTCCGCCCGGAGCTCACGAACAGCACGACCAGCGCGTACACCATGGCGCGCACCTCGTCGGCGACCTCGCCCGGCGTCCTGGTCGCCGCGGTGATCAGCTCCATGCCCTCGGTCCGGTGCCCGCCGAGCCACCAGTACCAGCCCGCGGCCGCCGCGAGCCGCATCGCCGCCTGCGCCTCGCCCGCCGCCAGCGCGCCGCGCGCCGCCGCGGCGATGTTGTCGTGCTCGGCCTCCAGCGTGGCCAGCCAGTCCAGCTGCTCGGCGCGGCGCAGGTGCGGCTCCGCGGTCTCGGCGAGCTCGGTGAAGTAGGCGAGATGCGCCTGGCGCGCCAGGTCCGACTCCCCCGCCTCCGCGAGCCGGTGCCCGGCGTACTCCTTGATCGTGCCGGTCATCCGGTAGCGCGGAGCGCTGTCGCCCTCGGCGAGCAGCAGTGACTTCTCGGTCAGCGCGGTGAGCAGCTCGAGCACCTGCTCCTGCTCGACCGCGTCGCCCGCGCAGACCCGCTCGGCCGCTTCCAGGCCCGCCCCGCCCGAGAACACCGAGAGCCTGCGCAGCACCGTCCGCTCGGCGTCGGTGAGCAGCTCCCAGCTCCAGTCGACCACCGCGCGCAGCGTCTTGTGCCGCGGCAGCGCGGTCCGGCTGCCGCTGTTCAGCAGGCGGAACCGGTCGTCGAGCCGGTTGGCGAGCTGGTCGACGGACATCGTGCGCAGCCTGGCCGCGGCCAGTTCGATCGCCAGCGGCATCCCGTCCAGCGCCCGGCAGACGCGCACCATCGTCGTCAGCGTGTGGGGGTCGACCCCGAGGTCCCGGCGCACCGCCCCGGCCCGGTCCCGCAGCAGCTGGACGGCGGGTGAGGACTCGATCCCGCCCGGGTCCGCGTCCCCCTCCGGCAGGGCCAGCGGCTCGACCGGCCACAGCGCCTCCCCGGTGATGCCGAGCGGTTCCCTGCTCGTCGCCAGGATCCGCAGCCGCCGGCACTCCCCGAGCACCCGGTGGGCGAACACCGCCGCGGACTCGATCACGTGCTCGCAGTTGTCCAGGATCAGCAGCGTCTCCCGCTCGCGGATCGCGGCGATGAGCCGGTCGGTCAGCTCCGTGTTCGGGGCCCCGCCGAGCAGGGAGTCCCGCAGGCCCAGGCCGGCGAGCGCCGACTGCGCCACGTCGCCGTCCGCGCCGATGGCGGCGAGTTCCACCAGCCAGGCCCCGTCCGGCAGGTCGCCGAGCAGCGTGCGCGCGGTCTCCGTGGCCAGCCGGGTCTTCCCGGAGCCGCCCGGTCCGATGACGGTGGTGAGCCGGTGCTCGGCGATGAGCTCACGGACCGCGGCGACATCGGCGTCCTTGCCCACGAAGCTGGTCAGCTCGGCGCGCAGGTTGGTCTTGCGGCTCTCCTCGCGCCGCCCCAACTCCCCTCGCAGCAGCGCGACATGCAGAGCGGACAGCTCCGCCGAGGGGTCGACGCCCAGCGCGTCGGCCAGGGCCTCCCTCGCGCGCTGGAAGACCAGCAGCGCCTCGCTGTCGCGACCGGCCGCGGCGAGGGCGCGCATCAGCGCGGCGACGAGCCGCTCCCGCACCGGGTGCGCGGCCACCAGGTCGGTCAGCTCGGTGACCAGCTCCGCACCGTGCCCGAGGGCGAGCTCCGCGTCGAACCGCTCCTCCGTGGCGGTCAGGCGCAGCCCCTCCAGCCGGACGGCCGCGGCGTCGAACGCCTCGCTGTCCTGCAGACCGACGTCCTGCATGGCCGCGCCGCGCCACAGTTCGAGGGCCTCGCGCAGCAGTCGCACCCGCCCGGAAGCGTCCTCGGTGCGGGCCTGTCCCGCGTTGACCAGGCGTTCGAACCGCACGGCGTCGACGGCGTCGGGCTCCACCGTCAACCGGTAGCCGTCCGGCTGCCCCTCGACCGCACCGTCCGGCAGTGCCTTGCGCAGCCGGGAGACCAGGCGCTGCAGGGCGTTCGTCGCGTCGGCGGGCGGGTACTCCCCCCAGATCCAGTCGACGAGCGACGCTTTCGGGACCACGTGACCCGGCCTGAGCGCGAGGGCGATCAGCAGTCCGCGCAGCCGCGCCCCCGGCACCTCGGCCGCTTCCCCGTCGTCCGTTCGAACCTTCAGCGGCCCCAGTATCCCGATCTGCACCCGCCGATTTTGTCATGGCCGTTTGACGGTCAGCCAGTTGCCCGGGCGCTGGGGGCGGTTGTCGCGGCGATGAGCCCCTGTTCCGGCTCGCCGGTCCACTCCTACGGGGCCGTTTTGGTCCAGGTGACCGGCAGTTCGTGGACGCCGTAGATGTTCATGTCGGTCCTGAGCTTCACCTCGTCGGCGGGGACGGCGAGTTCGAGGGTCGGGAAGCGGCGCAGCAGTCCCCTGAAACCGGCGCGCATCTCGATGCGGGCCAGCTGCTGGCCGAGACACTGGTGGATGCCGTGGCCGAAGGACAGGTGGCCGCGGGCCTCGCGGCGGATGTCCAGGGTGTCGGGGTCGTCGAAGCGCCGGGGGTCGCGGTTGGCGGCCAGCAGCGAGACCACGACGGTCGATCCCTCGCCGATCGTCTCACCGCCGAGTTCGATGTCCTCCGTGGCGTAGCGGTAGAGGATGTCGACGACGGAGAGGTAGCGCATGAGTTCCTCGACGGCACCGGGCAGCAGATCCGGCTCGGCACGCAGTTCGGCCATCTGCCCGGGGTGCTCCAGGAGCGCGAAGGTGCCCAGCGCCAGCATGTTGGCGGTGGTCTCGTGGCCCGCGAGCAGCAGCAGGAAGGCGGCGCCGGTCAGCTCCTCGACGGTGAGGTCCTCGTGGCGGGCCAGGTCGGACAGTATGTCCTCGCCGGGGGTGGCCCGTTTGCGCGTGACCAGTTCGCCCAGGTACGTGGCCAGCGCACCGTACGCGGCCGCCTTCTCGTCCAGCGGGAGGTCCCTGACCAGGAACTTGGCGGAGTCGGCCTGGAAGCCCTCCCGGTCCTCGTAGGGGACACCGAGCAGTTCGCAGATCACCAGCGAGGGCACCGGCAGCGCGAACTCCCTGACCAGGTCGACCGGCGGGGCGAGGCGCGCCAGTTCCTCCAGCTGCCGCTCGACGATCTCGGCGATGTGCTCTTCGAGCTGCTTCATGCGCCTGACGGTGAAGGCGCCGGTGAGCCTGCGCCGCAGCCGGGTGTGGTCCGGCGGGTCCATCGCGATGAACATGCCCGGCACCTGCGGGGACGGTTCGGTGACGGCGGGCATGCCGGGGATCTCGTACGGCACGTGGAGGACGCCGATGTCCTGGCGGGAGCTGAACCGGGTGTCCGCCATGAGCCGGCGGACCGCGTCGTAGCCGGTGACGAGCCAGCCCTCGTGGCCGTCGGGGAAGAGCATGGGACTGACCGGGCGGGCCTCGCGCAGCCGGGTGATCCGGCGGGGCGGGTCGAAGGGGCCCGCATCGCGCTCCATGGGCAGGCCGTGCGGGACGGGAGCCGTCTGACTCATCGGATGTCCTTCCGTGGCGGTCGTTGCGACCACGTTCGCCGACGGACCTGACATACGACTGACACGGCTCTGACACCGGCCGTACCGAAGGCGTGGCCGGCCGTGGCCTCGCGACGGCTCGGCGCGGCTCGGCGGCGGACGAGTTCCGGGGGAAGGGGCCCGACGATCCGTCATATCTGCGCCATCGACAGGGAAAGTCCCGGTACACGAATCCCGTTAAAAAGTCCGTACAGGGATCATGTGCCGGATAGCGTTGGGCCGTCACCCGGACACCATGGGTGACATCTCCCCCCGACGAACGGATCCCGCATGCGATACCGTGCCATCCGGCTTGCTGTCATGGCCATGGCTACCGTTGGCCTTGCCGCCACCACCGCCTCGACGGCCGGCGCCGACCCCGCGAACGGCGAACTCACCTGCGAGAAGGGCTACTTCTGCCTCTTCGAAGGGCCGCACCAGAGCGGCCGGGTGCTTCTCGCCGAGGACGCGCACGTGACGAAGACCGGCTTCGGTCTCCGCGAGCTGGACGACCTCGGGCCGGCCGTGCGGCCGAAGTCGGTACGCAACCCGATCCCCGACGGCTTCGGCTGCATAGTCCGCCTCAACGACCGGCCGCACTTCGCCGGCGACGAGCAGGAGGTCTCCGGCTTCGGCGACCACGAGCTGGACGGCCGCCCGGTGGGCTCGCTCACCTCCGACTGCGGCTGAGCCCGCCGGGCCGGCCCCGTCCGGCGGTCACGCACGGCCGTCCGCCGCCGGGCGGCGGGCTCGCCCGGCGGCGGAATCGGCATCAGCGGCCCGTGGAGGACCAACCGGGTTGTGCGTCAGGTGACTTGAGCGGAACCGCGTCCGCCGGCGCCGCCGTGCGGGTGGCGGTCAGTACCCCTTCGCCGGCCGGCTGGAGTCCGCCTGCTGGACGTTGTGGGTGAGGTTCGAGCCGTCGCGCGAGACGTGGTAGGTGTCCATGATGTAGTTCATGGACGCACAGCAGTTGGCGACCGGGTCGTAGATGTCGGTCGACGTCCCCGGCTGGTGGTACGCGGCGAAGGTGGTCGGGATGCACTGCCAGCCACCGCGCGAGCAGTCGGCCGGTGCGCCGTCCGCCACCCGCTCGCCGCGGGCGTTGGTGTCCCAGGTGCAGATCTGCGAGTGCGGGGCGTTGTAGCTGGACTCGCGCTCGGCGATGGTGAGCATGCCGCGCATCCAGTTGGCCCTGGCCTGCGGATCGGTGATGCCCATCTTGTCCAGCGCCTGGTTGATGTAGTCCTCGGTGGCGTCCTTGCCGCCCTTCCACGAGCCCGCGCCGCCGTAGGTGACCTCGGAGACCTTGATCTCGCTGGCGGTGCTGACCTGGCCGTCCGGCGCGCCGTGGCCGCCACCGCCGCCGCTCTCGTGGCCACCGCCCTCGTGACCGCCCGAACCGCCGCTCTCGTGGCCGCCCGAGCCGCCGTGGCCGCCGGTGCCACCGCCCTCGTGACCGCCCTCGTGACCGCCCGAGCCGCCGCCGTGGCCGCCGGAACCGCCGCCGGACGGCTGCGGCTTCGGGGCGGCGGGCGGCTGGTGCTGCTGATCGTTCTTCTTGAGGTCTTCCTCGATCCGCTTCTCGGTCGCCTCGTACTCGGCCCGTACCGCCTTCATCCGCTCGGCGCCGTCGGCGATCTGCTTGGCCAACTGCTCCTTGTCGGCCTTCAGGCGGTTGGCCGCGGCCGCTATCCGCTTGACGTCACCGGCCACCTCGAAGGCGATTCCGAAGCCGGCTATCCCGGCCAACGGGCTCGCGGCGAGGTCGACCTCGGTCGCCCTGGCCAGCGTCTGCGAGATCTGTGCGAGCTGCTGGTTGAGCTGCTCCATCCGCTCACCGACCGAGCGCCAGTCCTGCTCGATCTTGGCGAGTTCCTGCATCTGGTAGCCGAACTGGTCATTTTCCATGTCGGACCGATACCCCCGTGATTTCTTCGTGCTGTTGCTGGAGAGAGAGTCCGCCGACCGCCGGCTCAGTACGCCTTGGCCAGGCGGTCGACCGACTGGCTCAGCGAGGACAGGTCGTCGGAGACCGTGTTCATCTCGCCGACCCGCGCCTGGGCGTAGCCGACGAAGGCGTCGGAGGCCGGTCCGTGCCAGGTCAGCTGGCCCAGGGCGGCGCCGATCTCCTTGGACAGCCCGTCCATCTGCTTGCTCAGCTCGGACAGCTCGTTCGCGATCCGGTGCAGATCGGCCTCACCGCCGCCGAACATCTGGGTCAGCGCCCAGTGCGCGATCTCCGCAGGTGCCATGACGATGTCCTCGCCGACCTTGACGGCGTCACCGGCCAGGCTCTTGGCATCGTTCCAGGCTTCTCCGAGGAAACTCATTTCCCACTCCCCCATACGTTCTCGGCTGATAGCGCGTCAAGAGGCTATCGAACACAAAACCGCTCGACGAGACCCCCCTTTCGCCTGGAATACGCACCGGCCACCGGCCGAGTTCCGCATCCTCCCGACGGCATGTCACGCCCTGTTCATGTGAAGGCCGCCGCGCTCGGAGTGAATTGGCATCAGTTGTACAGCCAACTCGACCCAGCCGCACCAGCGTTGGCGCGGCGGACAGGATCTCCGTGGCGACAGGCTCCACCCTCGTCCTCGGCACTTTGGCCAACCCCACCGAAGGCGACAGGCTCACCTTCCACTGGACCACCGACACGCCCGACCCCAAGAACTGGGTCGGGATCTACGACGGCACCCGGCAGCCCGGCAACGGCGCCTCGCTGGTGTGGAAGTACACCGCCGGTGACGCCGGTGACGTCCAGCTGGACACCTCCGCGCTGACCGGTGGCCCGTACACCGCGTACCTGCTGGCCAAGGACGGCTACGGCGTCCTGGCGCGGACCACGCCGTTCAGCTTCCGGCCGAAGCCCGTGCCCGTCCGCGGGCACCTGGCCGTCGACGCTCTGACGGCCACCGCGGTGACACCGGGCGCGGCGGTGGCCGCCAGGCTGGGCGGCCTGTGGACGCACGGCACGGGGGCGGTCGGGTACCGCCGTACGGGCGGGGACTCCTGGCTGGGCGTCGATCCGGACGGGACCGTCAAGGGCACCGCGCCGCACACCGCGCCCGCGCACCCGGGCACCGTCACCGTCCAGGCCAAGGACGCCTCCGGTGCCGTGGACACCCTCACCGTCCAGGTGCCGGTACGGGCCGCCGACCACCCGGTGCGGTTGAAGGTGGCCAGCTGGAACCTGTGGGACGCGGGCACCCACAGCACCGACGGCTTGGAGAAGCAGCTGCGGGTGATCCTCACCCAGGGTCTGGACGTGGTCTCGCTCCAGGAGACGGCGGGCACGGCGGCCAAGGCGCTGGCCGACGCGCTCGGCTGGTACGCGTACCAGAGCGCGGGCAGCATCGGCGTCCTCAGCCGCTACCCGCTGACGGCGGTCACCGGCACCACCGCCGAACTGCCGGCCGCCGCGGTCACCGTCCGGCTGCCCGGCCGGCGCGACGTCAGGCTGTGGGCCGCGCACCTGGACGAGAACGACTACGGCCCGTACGCGGTCCAGGACGGCAGGAGCGCCGCCGAGGTGGAGGCGGCCGAGACGGCCTCCGTGCGCGGCCGACAGGCGAAGACGCTGGCGGCCGCGGTGCGGGCGGACATCAGGGCCGGGCACCGGGTGATCCTGGCCGCCGGCCTCTCCTCCCCCTCCCACCTGGACTGGACGGCCGCCACCGCCGCGGCCCACTCCGGCGTCGGCCCGCTCAAGTGGCCGGTCACCGTGGCGCTTCAGGACGCCGGACTGACCGACGCCTACCGCCGGGTCCACCGTGATCCGGCGGCCTCGCCCGGCAACACCTGGTCGCCGACCCGCCGGCAGCGCGGCGGCAAGCCGGAGCCGCAGGACCGGATCGACCAGGTCCAGTACGCCGGAGCGCTCACCCTCGTCGAGGCGCACACCCTGGCCGTCGGCTGGCCGCAGGCCGAACCGAACGCCGCCGCCAACGAGTGGCCGTCCGACACCGCCGCCGCCGTCGCCACCTTCACCCTCTGAGAGGCAGTCCATGTCCAAGTTCAGCCGCCGCGGTTTCGTCGGCGCCACCGCGGCCGCAGGCGCGGCCGCGGTGGTCGGCCTCCCGTCCAACGCCTCCGCCGAGCCGGCCGCCGAGGCCGCCGCCAAGCGACACTCCGGCACCGTCAGGGACGTGAGGCACGTGGTGATCCTGATGCAGGAGAACCGCAGCTTCGACCACTACTTCGGCACCCTCGGCGGAGTCCGGGGCTTCGGCGACAGGCAGGCCCTCCAGTTCCCCGACGGCGGCAACGTGTTCCGCCAGCCCGACGCCGGGCGCGCCGACGGCGGCGTGATGCTGCCGTACCGGATGGACACCACCAGGTACAACGCGCAGAACGCCGGCGGTCTCGCGCACGACTGGGCCACCGGTCACCAGGCGATCAACAACGGCGCGATGAACAAATGGGTCGCTGCCAAGGGCGAGCGCACCATGGGCTACTTCACCCGCGCCGACATCCCCTACCAGTACGCCCTGGCGGACGCGTTCACGCTCTGCGACGCGTACTTCTGCTCGCTCGCCGGCCCGACCGACCCCAACCGGCTCTACCTGTGGACGGGTACCTCGGGCCCGGGCCGCGACGGCACCACCGGACCGTGGATCGACAACACCCCGGTCACCAACAACCCCGTCGCGGACTGGACGACCTACGCCGAGCGGTTGGAGTCGGCCAAGGTGAGCTGGCGCGTCTACCACAACCCGAGCGAGGACGAGCGGACCGGCGACTACGACGACAACGCGCTCTCCTATTTCAAGCAGTTCCACAACTTCCCCAAGGACGACCCGCGTTACCTCAACGCCATGACCAAGTGGGACCTCACCGCCTTCGACCGGCACTGCAAGGACGGCACCCTCCCCACCGTCTCCTGGCTGGTGGCGCCGTACCTGTTCTGCGAGCACCCCAACGCGAGCCCGGACTACGGCGCGCACTGGGTCGACACCGCGCTGCAGTCGCTGATGTCCAATCCGG
Organism: Kitasatospora sp. HPM-01-4; assembly: GCF_051374625.1. Classification (NCBI taxonomy): domain Bacteria; kingdom Bacillati; phylum Actinomycetota; class Actinomycetes; order Kitasatosporales; family Streptomycetaceae; genus Kitasatospora; species Kitasatospora sp. HPM-01-4. The sequence goes on from NZ_JBPQGP010000005.1 coordinate 2,645,110, forward strand.
ACGTGTGGCGGCACACCGTCTTCCTGGTGATGTACGACGAGAACGACGGCTACTTCGACCACATGGTCCCGCCCGTCCCCGAGCCGGGCACGCCGGAGGAGTACACCCAGGGGCGGGCGATCGGGCTCGGCAACCGGGTACCGCTGTGGGTGGTCTCGCCGTGGTCGCGCGGCGGCTGGGTCAACTCGCAGGTGTTCGACCACACGTCGGTGCTGCGCTTCCTGGAGGTGGTGACCGGCGTGCACGAGCCGAACATCTCCGCCTGGCGCCGGGCCGTCTGCGGCGACCTGACCAGCTGCTTCGACTTCACCAAGCCGGACTTCTCGATACCGGGGCTGCCGGACACCGTCGCACTGATGGCCAAAGCGGACGCGGGGGCCTCGCTTCCGGCAGTCGCCCTGCCCTCACCCGGCGCCCAGGCTATGCCCGTCCAGGAACCGGGCAGCCGCCCGCACCGCAGGCTGCCGTACCGGCCGTCCGCCGACGCGGTGGTGGACCGCACGACCGGCGCGGTGACCTGCACACTCGCCAACTCCGGTACGGTGGCGTTCCCCTACACCGTCTACCCCAACATCGCGTACGCCTTCGCGGGCACCCCGTACACGGTCGCCCCCGGCACCACCGCCGGCTACACCTGGGACGCCTCGGCCACCGACGGCCGGTACGACTTCACCGTGCACGGGCCGGACGGCTTCGTCCGCCGCTTCGCGGGCAGCGTGGTACGGGCCGGACAGAACGACATCGCCGTCCCCTCCATCAAGGCCACCCTGACCGCCTCCGGCCTCGTCCTCCGGTTGAGCAACGACGGCGGCGCCGAGGTCTCCTTCACCGCCGCCCCGAACGACTTCGCGGGCACCGCCCGCACCGTCTGGGTGGCGCCGGGCGCCAGCGCCACCGTCAACTGGCCGCTGGACAAGGGGCGTTACGACGTCACCGTGACCGCCGCCACCGGCACCCGGTTCACCCGCCGCTACGCGGGCACCCTGCACTGAGGCCGCCGGACCGCCTGCCGGGCCCGCCCCACCGGGTCGGGACCGGCAGGCGCGGCCGTGCGGTGGACATCCTGACCGGCGCCGTCCGGCCGGGAGTCCTGACGATGTGTCGATTCGCCTTCCCCAGCCGGTGGGGTCTCGATGAGGGGCCGAGGTCAGACGGTGCCGAAGTCACCGCTCTTCACGCCCGCCACGAAGGCCGCGAAGGCCTCGGTGGAGAAGGTCAGGGCCGGGCCCTCGGGGTCCTTGGAGTCGCGGACGGGGACGGTGTTGGAGGCGACCAGGTTCCCCGCGACCTCGACGCACTCCCCGCCGTTGCTGCTGTATGAAGACTTGAACCAGTGAGGTTCGGCGGTCACGGTAGTTCCTCCCTTAGCTGCCTGATCAGGGCCACAGAGTCCGCCTGTGAGAGCGCGTGGGCCTGTAGCTGATAGTAGGCCGTGAGCGCGGGCAGTACCGCGCCGCTGTCACGCTCCAAGTTCCCCTGCTGCGCGCTTTCGGCGTAGGACATCAGCGAGCGATCCTCAAACGTGAGGATGTACACCGGAAGGTCGAACGCTCGGTCCTCGCCTATCGCGAGCGGGGCGATTTGCAGCACCGTGTGAGGCAGGTCGGCGAAGGCGATCAATGCGCCCAGCTGTTCGGCCATCACCGTTGGTCCGCCGACCGGTCGACGGACGCAGCTCTCATCCAGCACGGCATGAATTAGCGGCGGGGGTTCCCGGCGCAGGCTGGCCTGCCGACGTGCGAGGTAGGCCACCCGTTCATCGGCCTGTTCCTGCGCGATGCTTCCTCGACGTACCGCGCCCGCCGCGATGGCCCGCGCGTAGGCCAGGGTTTGCAGCGCTCCCGGCACAATGCCAAGCGTGAACAGGCGCACCTCTACGGCCTTCGACTCCCGTTCCACGTACTCCGGGAAGCCTTCGAGAAGCGCTGAGGACTTGAGATCAAGCGCCTTGCGGGTGAACACGCGGTCCAACCCAAATGCTTTGTCAAGTTGGCGAGTTAGGCGCGGCGTTGGGGAGCGTCGACCAGTTTCCACGGCTGACACGTGCGTGGGGGAGTAGCCAATGGCACTTGCCAAGTCTTCCTGCCGCCATCCCCGTTCCTCTCGTGAGCTGCGGAGAAACACTCCAAACTCGGCCTCAGGGGAGGCATCGGGGTCTAGCTCAACCTTGTTCATGGGCCAGTGTCCTTACTCTCCGAGCACATCTGACAGGTTGAAGACACTTGGACTGTACGGGACAGTGAGTCGCCCCGGTAGTGGGATCGCTACAGAGAGGAGCGGCGGTGGCGACGCGTAGAAGGGTCCCGCAGGCGCTATACCAACCCCAAGTCGGCGAGATTGTTGAGGACTTGGCGCACGGGGGCGTACAGGGCGTCTACATGGGGACCGAGGAGGGTAAGGTCTTCCTTCGTCCCCGGGGTGGCGGGCAGGAGTGGGAGACCTACCCGAGCGAGATCGAACCGCTCGGGACCGCATCGTGAGCACGACCAGCGCCCTCGATACCTACCGGATCGGCCGGGGTGGCGCGGTAGTTGAGCGCGCATCCCAGACCCCCGGGGCGGTGATCGGCAGTGGGCTTGATGGTCAGTACGTCGTCGCCCTGGTCGGTGGACCCGTTTGCCGGGTCAGTCGCGAAGAGATCCGCCCGGCCGACACCACGGAGCAGCTGCGCGTCGCCATGGCCGCTCAGCGTGTCGTCCACCGCATCCGCCACGCCGGAACGGGGGATGCGCGGTGACCGACCCCGCCAAGTTGGTTGAGCGGGACTCCCTGTTCACCGCCGACGACGAGGAGTTCGTATTCGGCGCGGGAGGCTGCCAGTGTCCCCAGCGGAGACAGGGCGGGTGCGTCGAGTCTCTCGGCACGCTGATGATCGGCAAGCTCGTGACTGACCATCAGCGGCGCGTCGGAAAGCTGATCGGCATCAGACGGGCCACCGACCCGGTGACCGGCGTCATCCGCGCGACGATCATCCTCCTCCGGTCCGTCAGCAAGTCCACGGGCAGGAACACGACGTGGGCGATCCGGTGTGCGGGAGTCGCACCCATGAAGCCCAACCGCCGACCCGGGGGGCGACCGGCCAACGGCGAAGGAGAAGAACGAAGTTGAGCGAGATGACCAAGCCCGAAGCACCGACCCACCCCAACCCCCTCATGGTCAACCCGCCCCCGCGCCGAATCGGCTGTCTGGTGATCGCCTTCAACGACGCGGGCGAAGTCCTCATGGTCGACCCCGATTACAAGGACAGCCTGATCCTGCCCGGGGGGAGCGCCGAACCCGGCGAGGCGCCCAACGAGGCCGCCGCCCGACACTTCGTGCTCGAAACCGGGCTCGTGCTCGACCTGTGGCAGATCGTCGCCGTGGACTACGTTCCGGCGGGCGAGTACCCCGAGGGAATCAACATCGTCTTCTCGTGCGGCGTTCTTACGCCCCGCCAGATCGAGCGGATCAAGCACTCTGAGGGGACCCACCTTCGCGGCCACAAGTTCGTGCCCATGGCAGAGCTGCACAAGCACACGTCCCCGCACACCCGACAGCGCATCTCGCAGGCGTGGCACGCCCGATACGACGGGCAGGGCATCCCGCTCCTCGTGATGGGCGAGCCGGTCAACTGACGATGAGCAGTCGTGCGAGGCGCGCTATCGGCCGTCGCCACCGGCGAACAGGGCACATCCTGAGTCAAGTTGCCCGTGCCCGGCGGATCGCATGGCAGAGCAGGAAGTCCGACGACGCACCGCAGCACCCCGGCGTGAAGCAGGGCCGGTGGCGCACGGGCGAGGACCCGCCGACCGAGTAACCCCCACAGACCCCCGTCGACGCTCCCCCTGCCGTCGGCGGGCGCTCCGGAGCGCTCCCATCCGCTCCGTGGAGCACCCCGGCCCAACCCCCGCACAGGGTGGGCCGGGACCAACACTCCCGCTGCGCCGGTTGTGCCACGTCCGGCGCAGCGGGCGCCCCACCCCCGGGGGAACCGTGATCACAACGGGGCGGTGGTGGGCACTCCAACCCCAACTTGGAACGGAGCAACAGCCCATCCCTGAGGTCAAGTTGACCCAGCCTTCCGGCGACGAGTACCGCGGAGCCGCGAAGGCCAGCACCGAGGGGGCGCACATGCTCCACGACAAGGGCGAGTCCGCGCACACGGCCATCCAGGGCGCCAACCTGGCCAACACGAAGGCCGCTGAAGCGGACCGCAAGGGCTGAGCCCAACGACTCCCGCCGGAGCACCCCGACGGCGGGATGTGCTCCAGGGCGAATGCAGCCGGCCCTGTTGAGCACCCCGGCCCAATTCCGGTAAAAGCATGCCGAGTTGGGCCGGGCACAAAGACCCCCGCCCCGGATCGCTCATTCACACCGTCCGGGGCGGGCACCAGACCCCCGCCCTGGTGCCGGGCAACCGGTCAGACCGGACGACCAGGGCGGGCCCCAGATCTCCCGTCCCGGGGGTTGGTTGAGGTCCATTCCGCCCGGGGCGGGGCACCAGCTCCCACTCCGACCATCTCAGTTCTGGACAAGTCGAGTCAGTCGGGGTGGGATTGCACAACTTGGCTACTTAGCCAAGCTGTTGAACTGTCGGCACCGCCAAGGAAACGGAGGCGCAGAACAGATGAAACAGACGCCCGCACCGTGGGGCACGAAACGAATGGGACCGTACGCGGCTACCACCACGGTCCCGAAGTACACGCCCGTGATCGACCCCGAAACGCAGATCGCTGTGATCGTGGACGAGAACGGCCGTACGATCGAGATGGGAAGCCACGGCACCAGCACCAGCGGTCTCACGCCCACTACCACCACCCCCGGTGACGGGGCCGGTCCCGGTGGGCCGACCGATGCCGACAGTCACGAGTCCTACGACCAGGACCAGAGTTCCGGCTGATGAATGACAGTAGGTCGGTGCTGGTGTTGACCAACCCCTACGACGTGACCACGGATGTGGTGTTGCGGTTGCTCGCCCAACGCCGGGTTCCCGTCGTCCGTCTCGACCCCGGTGCCGACCTGCACACGGGTGCCTCGTTGACTGCCGCGTACAGCACGGGCGATCAGCGGGGCACCCTGCGCACGGCAAGTCGGGATATCGACACCAGCCGGATTCGGTCCGTCTGGGTTCGCAGGCCCTCGCCCTACGAGGGGCCACCGGGGTTGAGCGACCAGGATCGCCGGTTTGCCGCTGAACAAGCCCTGTGGGGCGCCGGGGGCATCCTCGCGTCGCTGCCGGGCGCGCACTACGTCAACCACCCATGGAACAACCGGGCTGCCGAGTACAAGCCGACACAGCTCTCGACCGCTCGGCGCTGCGGGTTCCTGCTGCCCGACACGGTGATCACCAACGATCCCGAAAAAGCACGGGAGTTCGCGACCTACCAACACGGCGGGATGATCTACAAGCCGCTGTGGAACACGCCGTACCGGGTGGACGACCAGCCACATAGCGTTTGGGTTCGTGAGGTGCACGGGCACGAGATCACTGACGCTGTGTCGGTCTGCCCTCACATGTTCCAAGCCAAGGTGGACAAGGCGTTCGACGTGCGGGTGACCGCCGTAGGTGACCGCCTGTTCGGTGTCCGAATCGACAGTCCGGATCTTGACTGGCGCCACCGGCAGGACTTGATGACCTGCACGCCGGTCGAGATCCCCGAATCGGTTGCGCGTGCGGTCGCCGCCTACATCGCCGAACTTCGTTTGACATACGGCGCGTTCGACTTCGCCGTGACCGCCGCGGGTGACTGGTACTTCCTTGAGTGCAACCCGAACGGCCAATGGGCGTGGCAGCCGGCGGAGACCACTGCGGCAATCGCTCGCGCCATCGCCGACCAGCTAGAGAAAGGACCCGACACGTGAGTACATCGGCTCAGCTCCGCGCCGCCATGGCGGACGGACTCACCGAGGACGACAAGGTCACCGATCCGGCGTGGATCGGTGCCGCCAGGGCGGTGCCCCGGGAACTGTTCGCGGGGTCGTACTTCGTACCGGTGGCGGGCAGCGTCCCGACCAGCTACCGCCCCGTGCGAGAGGGCGCGTCCGGATGGCTGGAGGGGATCTATACCGACCAGACACTCATCACCCAACTCGACGGACATACCAGGCCCGACGATGTGGCAGAGGGCACCGTGACCGGTTCCCCTTCGTCGTCGTCCACCCTGCCGTCACTGGTCCTGAGGATGTGGCAGCAGCTCGACGCGCGACCGGGACACAGGGTGATCGAGATCGGCACGGGAACCGGCCTCTCGACCGCTTACGGTGCGCACTGCCTCGGGGATGCCAATCTCACCAGCATCGAGTATGACCCGGTGGTAGGCGGGGCGGCTGCCGAGGCAATCAAGGCCGCCGGATACGCGCCCCGCCTGATCATCGGCGACGGACTTCGCGGAGACCCCGACGGGGGGCAGTACGACCGGCTCATTGCCACATGTTCGGTCCGCTACATCCCGCTCCCGTGGCTGTATCAGGTGAAGCCGGGCGGAAAGATCCTGGTCACCCTGTCGGGGTGGAGCTACGCGAACGCCCTTGCGCTGCTCAATGTGACCGACCCCGGGGAGGCTACGGGCCGGTTCCTGCCCGGCTACACGAGTTTCATGATCGCCCGGTCCCACGACCGGCCGCCCCGTCCGACGCTGGCCTTGCTGCCCGGGGAAGAACGCCCGAGCCGGATCGACCCCGCGACACTCGACACCTGGACCGGTGGTTGGGTCGCACAACTCGCAGCGCCCTCGGCGGAACGGATGGGGGCCGGCGGGCAACAGGTCCTCTCCGACGTGGCCACCGGCTCACAGGCCCGCACGGCCCCCGACCCCGACGGCGGATGGACCGTGACCCAACGGGGCCCGCTGCGCCTGTGGGACCGGGTCGAGGAGGCGATGCAGGTCTGGCAGGCGGCCGGTGAGCCGCACCAGGAAGGGTTCGGCATCACGGTCTCGGCTGCCCGACAGCGCGTATGGATCGGGACCGAGGACGGACCGGGCTGGAATCTGCCCATCTAAGAGGCTGCGCAGATAGGCGGTTGGTGGGACCAGTCGGCGGACGAGACAGGCACAGGTTCCTTGATCATGGAGTTGCGACGCTCTGTGATCATTGGGGAGACCTGTGCCTGTGCTGCCATTCTGGCTGACCGAACCGCTCTGGGACCAATTCGCCGCCCTGCTGCCGCAGCGGCCACAGTTCGATCCAGCCCACCCGCTGGGCTGCCACCGACGCCGGATCAGCGACCGGATCGTCTTCGACAAGCTGCTCCAAGTCCTGCGGTCCGGTTGCTCCTACGAGGCGATAGCGGACTCGACCTGCTCGGCCGCCACGATCCGAGGCCGCCGCGACGAGTGGATCGGCCTGGGCCTGTTCGCCCGCCTGAAGCAGATCGCTCTCCAGGCCTATGACCGCGTCGTCGGCCTCGTCCTCGACCAGATTGCCGTGGACGGCGCCATCACCAAGGCCCCCGGCGGCGGCGAAGCGGCCGGACGCTCACCCGTCGACCGGGGCAAGCAGGGCATGAAACGGTCCGGGATGACCGATGGCTACGGCATCCCGCTCGGCCGCGTCCTGGCCGGCGCCAACCGCCACGACTCGCCGCTCCTGGCGCCAACTCTCGATCTCCTGGAGGGACTTGGGCCGTTGCCCGACGAGATCACCGTCCACCTCGACGCCGGCTACGACTCGGACAAGTCCCGTGCCGTGCTCGACGAGCGGAAGCTGTGCGGTCAGATCGCGCGCAAGGGGACCAAGGCGCCGGTCCAGGCCACCCGGCGATGGCATGTCGAGCGCACCCACGCCTGGCAGAACGCCTTCCACCGCCTCGCCCGCTGCTACGAGCGCCGCACCAGCGTCATCGAAGCCTTCTTCGACCTCGCCGACACCGTCATCACCGTCCGCAGTCTGATCCGCCGAGCCTGGACCACCCACCGCTGGGACACCCGCCCCCGACGCCGCCCATGACCAGCCGCCTATCTGCGCAGCCTCTAAGAGGGTGTTCGATAGGGGATTCCCCCCAACTGTCCGGCTTTGGTTCTTGCGGCGCGGACTCGGTTCCAGGATCTCGTGGCGGCCGGGTCCGTGTCCGCGATATTGATCAACTGTGACGGAACGACGCCGGTATCCCTCGGACCTGAAGGACGATCAGTGGGAGCTCATCGAGCCCATGCTGCTGGAGTGGCGACGCACCCGCGCCGAAGGACGTGAGCCCACGACCGGGCTGCGCGAGGTGGTCAACGCGATCCTCTACGTCGCGCGGACCGGCATCGCATGGCGCTACCTTCCGCACGACTTCCCACCCCACACCACCGTCTACGGCTACTTCAAGGAATGGGAACGAGACGGCACCACCGAGCGGATCCACGACACACTCCGTGACCAGCTCCGGGCGAAGAAGGGCCGCCGCATCCTGCCCAGCGCCGCGATCATCGACGCCCAGTCCGTGAAAGCCTCACCGAACGCCCCGGCCGACAGCCAGGGCTACGACGGCGGCAAGCGGGTCAAGGGCCGCAAGCGCCACATAGCCACCGACACCCTCGGCCTGCTCCTGGTTTTGATCGTCACCGCCGCCGGCGTCCAGGACTCCGCCGGCGGCAAGCAGGTCCTGGACACCCTCGCCGCCCAGTGGCCCACCGTGACCAAAGCGTGGGTGGACGCCGGCTACAACAACGCCGTCGTCAAGCACGGCGCCGCACTCGACATCGACGTCGAGGTCGTGGCCCGGGACAAGGAGCAGAAAGGCTTCGTCGTCCAGCCGATCCGCTGGCGCGTGGAGCAGACCTTCGGGATCATGTCCCGGTACCGGCGGCTCCACCGTGACTACGAGGAACTGCCGGACCGGTCACGCTCGATGATCCAGTGGGCCATGGTGAACTCCATGACCGACCGCCTGACCGCCAGCCCGGACAGAACCGGGCAATACCTCCGTCCGAAACCGCCTGCGGCAGCCTAAATCGGTATCGAACACCCTCTAAGGCCCCGATAGGCTCGCTCAGGGCGTAGGCATCCAATCCAGACGATCCATGCCTAACCTGCGCCCCTCGGCCCCGTCTTGCTAGCTACTCGCTGGCGGGGCGGGGCTCTGTCGTCTCGTCGCCCTGGTGCTCGCGCTCCTCAGGCGGGACCACGCGCGACCCCTTGCCCCATCGGGTCTCGATCAGCCCCTGGTCCCGCAAGACCTCCAGAGCCCGCCGAATGGTCATCCGCGCCATGTCGAACCGGGCAGTCAACTCGGACTCGGACGGAAACGGCCGGTCGTCGTACATACCCGACCTGATCTCGTGAGCCAGCTCGGAGGCGGCAAGCCGGTACGGCGGTACTCGCCTCGGACGCTGAGTCGAACTCTCGGACATGCCCAAAGACTAGATAGCCGATTTGAGCGGAGCTACTTAGACGAGTAGACGTGTGGACAACTTAGACAAGTGCTACTACCGTCGAGCACACAAAAAACCCCGGCGACGGCGGCAACCGTCCCGGGGCATGGCCCACAGCTTGAAGGAGCTGGAGACATGCGCCACCTTATCGCCCTCGCCCTTCTGCGGATCCTGCGCAGGGTCCTGCCGGCCCGAGGGGCACACCGCGCCCCCACCCGGCCCGCGCCTGGACCAATCCGCATCGAGCTGGCTGGGCAGTACTGCGCCCCGTGGGCCCAGGGAGAGGCCCCGTACCACCAAAACGCCTGCGCCCTGGTCCGGCCGTACATCGACCGCGAAGCCTGGCGCGCGGAGCTGGACGAGATGCAGCGCCAGTTCGCGCGACGTGAGGCTCTGCGCGCCGCAGGCGCCGGACTGCCCGATCCGGGCTACACCTACCCCGGTGCACACACCCTCGCCGGGGCGGTGGTGTGATGTCGCGCGCGTACGTCAAAGAGCTGTCGGACGGCACCCGCAAGGGCAATGCGCGCGGGCCGCTGCGGTGCCAGCGGGAAGGCTGGCTGATCCTGGGAGGCGACCGCTGCGAACTTCGCTACGCCCCCCGGAATCTGAGGGACTGCCGTCCGTGGACCGACGGAGTCGCCCGGTACCGCGCACTGGACTGCTGGGCAGTACCCCCGCACCGCCTCAGCAAGCCCGCGAAGTAAGACCCCTCGCCCCGTCCGGACCACCCCGGACGGGGCTTTCGCATGTCCCGGGCCTGTGATACCCATGACCGATCACCAAGAAATGATCAAGGGGTGGGCATGGGCAAGAAAAAATGGCTGGTCATCGGTGGTGGGGTGCTTGCCCTCGGCGGCATATTGAGCCTGTTCGAGGACAAGCCCGACAAGACGACCGCCGAGGCCCCGAAGTCCTCGGCTAGTGCCCCGGCCGAACCGGCTGCACAGGCGAGCACCGAGACCCCGAAACCGCCATCGGGGATACCGTCACTTAACGCATCACAGATCGTGCTGCTGCTGAAGTCTCTGAACGAGATTGACCCCGCCCTGATCGCGAAGGACGACCACGCCATCTCTCGGTCCCAAGACACCTGCCTAGACCTTCGCGAGGGCAAGGACCCCGCAACGGTCCAGAGGAACACTCGGATCCGGTTCACGGGCGGCTCGGTGACCGTGACGGACGACCAGGCCGACGAGATCGTCAAGGCGGTGCGGGCGTTCTGTTCCTGACGCACCCACTGAGCGCCCCGTCCGACCCATGTCGGGCGGGGCGTCCTGCTCCCCCCTCCACAAGCGGCACCCCAACCCGTAAACTACGCACAAGGGATGTACGCGCTCTCCTATTTCAAGCAGTTCCACAACTTCCCCAAGGACGACCCGCGTTACCTCAACGCCATGACCAAGTGGGACCTCACCGCCTTCGACCGGCACTGCAAGGACGGCACCCTCCCCACCGTCTCCTGGCTGGTGGCGCCGTACCTGTTCTGCGAGCACCCCAACGCGAGCCCGGACTACGGCGCGCACTGGGTCGACACCGCGCTGCAGTCGCTGATGTCCAATCCGGACGTGTGGCGGCACACCGTCTTCCTGGTGATGTACGACGAGAACGACGGCTACTTCGACCACATGGTCCCGCCCGTCCCCGAGCCGGGCACGCCGGAGGAGTACACCCAGGGGCGGGCGATCGGGCTCGGCAACCGGGTACCGCTGTGGGTGGTCTCGCCGTGGTCGCGCGGCGGCTGGGTCAACTCGCAGGTGTTCGACCACACGTCGGTGCTGCGCTTCCTGGAGGTGGTGACCGGCGTGCACGAGCCGAACATCTCCGCCTGGCGCCGGGCCGTCTGCGGCGACCTGACCAGCTGCTTCGACTTCACCAAGCCGGACTTCTCGATACCGGGGCTGCCGGACACCGTCGCACTGATGGCCAAAGCGGACGCGGGGGCCTCGCTTCCGGCAGTCGCCCTGCCCTCACCCGGCGCCCAGGCTATGCCCGTCCAGGAACCGGGCAGCCGCCCGCACCGCAGGCTGCCGTACCGGCCGTCCGCCGACGCGGTGGTGGACCGCACGACCGGCGCGGTGACCTGCACACTCGCCAACTCCGGTACGGTGGCGTTCCCCTACACCGTCTACCCCAACATCGCGTACGCCTTCGCGGGCACCCCGTACACGGTCGCCCCCGGCACCACCGCCGGCTACACCTGGGACGCCTCGGCCACCGACGGCCGGTACGACTTCACCGTGCACGGGCCGGACGGCTTCGTCCGCCGCTTCGCGGGCAGCGTGGTACGGGCCGGACAGAACGACATCGCCGTCCCCTCCATCAAGGCCACCCTGACCGCCTCCGGCCTCGTCCTCCGGTTGAGCAACGACGGCGGCGCCGAGGTCTCCTTCACCGCCACCCCGAACGACTTCGCGGGCACCGCCCGCACCGTCTGGGTGGCGCCGGGCGCCAGCGCCACCGTCAACTGGCCGCTGGACAAGGGGCGTTACGACGTCACCGTGACCGCCGCCACCGGCACCCGGTTCACCCGCCGCTACGCGGGCACCCTGCACTGAGGCCGCCGGACCGCCTGCCGGGCCCGCCCCACCGGGTCGGGCCCCGGCAGGCGCGGCCGTGCGGTGGACACCCTGACCGGCGCCGTCCGGCCGGGAGTCCTGACGATGTGTCGATTCGCCTTCCCCGGCGGAGTATCGGAATCCATGACGGCGCGGATACCCGTGGCCGCGCCCCGGGCGTCCGGTCCGTTGGTCCCTCCCCGACGGGCCCTTCGGCCCGGGGCCCGGGCGGCGGACCCGGCCTACCGTGGGGTTACCGGTGAGTCCGACGGCCGTCAGCGGCCGCCGCTGGTCGGGCAAGGAGATGCGGATCATGACCGAGCCGATCCTGACGGCCGAGGAACTGCACCTGCTGGCTGCGGCCGGCGGCGCGGCACCCTCGCTGCACAACAGCCAGCCCTGGCGCTTCCACTGGTCACCCGGCACCGGGGAGCTGCGGGTGTACGCGGACCGGGAGCGCGTTCTGCCGCTCACCGACCCGGACACCCGGGCGCCATCTCGGTGGGTGCCGCCCTGTTCAACCTGCGGGTCGCCGCCCGCCGCCTCGGCCGGCGGCCGATGGTGCGGCTGCTGCCCGATGACGGGGACCGGGACCTGCTCGCCGTCCTCGACCTCTCCCGTGCCGCCACCGCCCCGCGCGCCCTGGACCTCGCTCTCGGCCACCACGCCAACCCGTCCGGTCGCGATCTGTACCCGGCCGTCGCCGGCCGGCACTCCAGCCGCCAGCCGTTCAGCAACCGCGACGTGCCGGAGGCCGTGCTCGGCGAGCTCATCGCGGCGGCCCGCGCCGAGGGGGCCGTGCTCTCCGTGCTGGAGGAGGACGGCGTCCGCCAGGCCGGCTCGCTGACCGCCGAGGCCGAACGGCGCACCGCCGACGATCCGGCCCGCCAGGCCGAGGTCAGGGACTGGCTGCGCCTGGAGGCACCGGAGCCGGTACCCACGGGCGGCGGCACCGCACCCGCACCGTCCTCCGCCTCCGCCTCCGCCTCCGCCTCCGCCTCCGACGGCATCCCGCAGTACGCGCTGGGACCGCAGGACCACGACGCCCACGTCCCGATGCGCAGCTTCACCGGCCATCCGCCCCGGCCCGCCGTGCCCTCCCGGCGCTTCGAGGCGCTGCCGCAGCTGTGCACCATCGCCACCCTCGGCGACCTGCCCGTGCACTGGCTCCGGGCGGGCCAGGCACTGGAGCACGTCTGGCTGCTGGCGACCGTCCACGGCGTCCGGCTCTCGGTCCTGCACCAGGCACTGGAGTGGCCCGACACCCGCTGGGCCCTGCGCGACCCGGCCGCCGGCCCCGGCTACGCCCAGCTGGTCGTCCGCCTCGGCTACGGCCCGCCGGGACCGGCCACCCCGCGCCGGGCGGTGGCCCAGACCCTGACGGCCGGCTGACCTGGCGGGGCCCGGGCCCGTCAGACCTCGCCGAACTCGCCCCGGGCCGTGGCAGCGGCGAAGCTGGCCCACGCCTCGGTCGAGAAGTGGAGCTGCGGCCCCTGCGGGTCCTTGGAGTCGCGCACGGGGACGACGGACGACGAAAGCAGATCCGCGGAGACCTCTATGCAGCTTCCGCCGTCGCCGTCGGAGTAGGAGGACTTGAACCAGGAGGGGGAGGCGGAGCTGGATTCGAGCGGCTTGACCAAGTTGATCAACTCTTCCATCGTGCGGCGGATCAGCTGCCGGGAGTCGGGCACTGAAAGCGCGTGCGCCCTGATTTGATGGTATCGCTGACGACGCCTCCGGACCTGGGATGGATCATTTACGAAGTGGCCCCTGCTGAGGCTTTCCGAGTAGAGCCATTCCTGGCCGTTGGGCAGGCGAAGGATGGTCATAAGTGACGCGATAGCGGTGCGACTGGTGTCAACTCCCATGGGCAGCACCTGAATGCTCACATTGGGACGGGTGCCGACCCTCAACAGGTGGGCGAGCGCGCCGGCCTGGATCGAAGGGCTGCCGACCACCCGTCGGATCGCGGACTCGTCGATGACCTCGACCAGGTTGCACCCCCCGGGAAGGGAGAGCCTGACCTGACGCGCCAACCGTGCCTGCACCCACTCCTCCACGGTCTCGGCGTCCTGCGCCATGCCACCGTTCTCGATGAGCGCACGTGCGTAGTCCTCGCTCTGGAGCAGACCCGGCAGACGGTACGGCTGCCAGTCCCAGATCTCCTCGGCCTCGGCCTCCAGGACGAGGTAGCGCCGGAACCAGTCCGGAGCGTGCTCGTCCCCGACGCGCTCGATGTAGCGGTAGGTGCGGAGCAGGACTCCCCTGCTCATCAGCACCTCGTCGCAGAGTTGTGCGGTGCGCTGCGAGGGGGCCGATCTGCCGCTCTCCAGGATCGATATCCAGGACGGATCGCAGTGCACCCGCTGGGCCAGCTCCCTCTGCGTCAGCCCCGCGGCGGTCCTCCAGTACTCGAGTTCCTGCCCCCACAGCGCCGCCGCGCTGCCGGCCGGGTCCTGCACGGGCTTCCGGCGCGCCATTGGTTCCCCCGGTCATGAGTCCTCGGAAAGGTCATCACCCGGCCCCTGGCTGCCGAGCGAGCCGAGGCCGACACTCATTGTGCAGGCGCGAGAGCCGAAATTCCCGGTTCCCCGGATTTGTCACGCTGTCAAGCACAGGAGCTGACGTTGACCGAGACCAAGAGCGAGGAATCACTCCCAGAACGGCGCCACGCGGAGGACGAGCAGGCCTCCCTCGCACTGCGAACGGCCCTGCGGATGACCGGACTTCCACCGCTGGCCGTACTGGAGGCCGTCTCCGCGCACCAGGTGTCCGAGGCGGTCGGCGAGGTCAACCTCGGCCGGTGCAGCGCTCGTACCGCCCGGGCGATCGCGGACACGCTGATGGACCACGCCCGGCTCAACAGCCGCCGTTGAGCCGTAACGCTGCATCGGAAGCGGGAATTCGGCCCCCCTGGCCGCCGTCATCTCACCGTCGCGATCACAAGTGCGGCCGGCGAAGACACGGGAAAAGACTTCTCACCTACTTGGTAGCGGTCGGATTCGTGTGCCGGGACCGGTACGCAGGAATACTTGGCGCATGAGCGAAGGCCAGCATCGAACCAGATCCGTGACGTTCAAGGTGACGTGCCCGTACTGCGCCGACGGGGTGCGCTACCGGGTGCGGATGGGCATGCGCGGCGCCACCTCGGGGAGCGGCACGGTACCGGAGACCTGCCAGTGGTGCTTCGGGCGCGGCTGGCTGGCGATGGACGGAAAGGCCTGGCGGGAGCGGCCGCAGAACGGCTGACCACCTCGGCCGGACGCGGACGCCGTACGCGGACTCCGGTACGACGCAGCGACGGTGCGGCGGTGCGGCGGTGCGGCGGTGCGACGGTGCGGCGGTCCGCCCGTAAGCCAGTGCGCCGGCCCGCCGTGCGCGGGGCACAGCGGACCGGACACCTACGGCTGCCGCTCTCAGCCCGCCAGCAGCGCGGGCAGCTCCGCGATCGAGCCGAGGACGTGGGTGGCACCGTCGGCGCGCAGGCGCTCCTCGCGGTGGGCCCCGGTCAGCACGCCGGCCACCACGCTCGCGCCGGACCGTGCGCCGGTGAGCATGTCGTAGCCGGTGTCCCCGACCACCGCGAGCTGCCGGACCGAGTCGACGCGGGTGCGCAGCAGCGCGGTGAGCGGCATGTCCGGGTACGGACGGCCGCGTCCGGCGTCGGCGGGGCAGAGGGTGAGGTCGGCGATGTCCTGCCAGCCGAGGGCGGCGAGGATGCGGTCCTGGGTGGCCCGGGAGAAGCCGGTGGTGAGCGCCACCGCGCGGCCGTCGGCCCGCAGTTGGCCGATGGCCTCGGCGGCGCCGGGGAGCGCGGCGCAGTGCCCGGCGTCGATCAGGTCGTGGTAGGCGGTCTCGAAGGCGACGTTGGCGCGCTGGGCGAGCTCCTCCTCCCCGAAGAGGTGGCGGAACACCGAGATCTTGGACTCGCCCATGGTGGCGCGGACGTAGTCCAGCATCTGCTGGTGGCGCTCGGTGCCGGCCTCGACGCCGAGTTCGTCGGCGGCGGCCAGGAAAGCCTGCTCGACCAGGCCGTCGTCGGCCACGGTGGTGCCGGCCATGTCCAGGACGACCAGGCGGATGTCAGCGAAAGTCATGTGTACGACTGCCTTTACAGGTTGCAGAGTCGGGCGGTGGTCTCGGCGATCGCCGGGGAGCAGGTCATGCCGCGGCCGCCGGGTCCGGTGACCAGCCAGACGCCGTCGCGGACCTGCTCGCGGTGGACGACCCTGGTGGTGTCCACGGTCTGGGCGTAGACCCCGGCCCAGCGGCGGTGGATGCGCGGCAGCGGGCGGCCGAGCAGCTCCTCGGCCACGGCCGACAGGTGCTCGTACGGCTCCTCGACCACGTCGAAGCCGAACGGCTGGTCGTACTCGTGGGTGTCGCCGATGGTCAGTCCGCCGTCCTTGCGCTGGACCATCAGCAGCTGCATCTTGTGCTCGGCGGCGACCGGCGGCTGCGGCTGGACGGCCCGCAGCTCGTCGAGCGCGGTGCCGGCGAAGGCGGGGTAGTAGCGGAAGCTGTCGCCGTCGGCCACCGAGGTGGTGAGCGGCTCGCCCAGCGGGTCGGTCTGCATCATCTGCAACCGCACCCGGCGGACCGGGAGTTCGGGGGCCAGCTCGCGCACCAGCCCGCCGAGCCAGGCGCCGGTGCAGAGGATGACCAGGTCGCCCTGGTGCACTTGGCCGTGGTCGTCGCGGACCGCGTTCTCGCCGATCACGTCGCGGACCTCGCGGCCGGGGAGGAAGGTGTAGCGGCCGCTGGCCTCGAGTGCCGCGCGCAGCGCGGGCTGGGCGACGCGGGATTCGACCGCGCCGTCCCTGGAGCACCACAGGGCGCCGAGGTACTTCCCGCGCAGCGCGGGGTTCTTGGCCCGCGCCTCGGCGGCGTCGAGCAGGCGGTATCCGCGCTCGGCCGCGTCGGGCAGGGTCAGCGCCTGCTCGGCGACGGCCAGTTCGGCCTCGGTGCGGATCATGGTGAGCGAGCCGTTGGGGCGGAAGTGCAGACCGGGCACCTTCTCCCCGATCTCGGCCCACAGGTCGCGGGCGCGCTGGGCGACGGCCAG
This sequence comes from Kitasatospora sp. HPM-01-4, assembly GCF_051374625.1. Classification (NCBI taxonomy): domain Bacteria; kingdom Bacillati; phylum Actinomycetota; class Actinomycetes; order Kitasatosporales; family Streptomycetaceae; genus Kitasatospora; species Kitasatospora sp. HPM-01-4. The sequence goes on from NZ_JBPQGP010000005.1 coordinate 2,662,068, forward strand.
TTCCTCACCGGCGGCCCGGCCGCTGACCCAGACCAGCCCGAAGTTGCGCACGGAGGCGCCGCGCGCCTCGCTCTCGCGCTCCAGGTGGACGACCTCATGGCCGCGCTCGACGGCCTGCCAGGCGTGCATGGTGCCGAGCACGCCTGCTCCTACGACGACGATTCTCATGCCGCCAGGCTGCGGCGCCGAGGTGTCGCTCTGGCGTCCTCCCGGCTGCGGGGAGATGAACCGATCGCAAGAGTTGTACATACAACGCAGCCTAAGATGTATAGCCAACTCTGCGCCAGAGTGACGCTCGGATTCCTGCCGCGGTCAGCCGCGCAGCACCCGTGCCCGCAGGTAGTTGCGGCGCCCGAAGTGCGGCTCGTCCACCACCGTCAGGTGCTCCACCTGGAACCGGTACAGCGCCGCCGCCCCGCCGCCGGTGAGGAACTGCTGCCGCACCTCGGGGTCCTGGGCGAACGCCGGATAGCGCCGCCGGTACGCCGCCAGCGCCGCCTGCGCCTGCGGGCCGCGCGCCTCGCCCGCCCCACCGGTCAGCTGGATGCCGCGCAGCCGCTCGCCGAAGGCGGGTGGGGGCAGGAACACCGTGGCGGCGGCACGGGCGTCCGCGGCCAGGTGCCGGCTGTGCCGGGTGGAGCGCTCGCTGACGAAGTACAGCACCAGGTCCTCGTCCTGGGCGTAGAAGGCGAGGTTGGCGTGCGGGCCCTGCTCCGGGCCCGTGGTGGCGAGGCTGAGCACCATGCTCTCCGCCAGCAGCCCCTCGACCCCCTCGGCCAACTCCTCGGCGGGCCGGTCGCCCTGGGTGACTTCGAGCCGGTATGCCATCGGACATCCCCCTTCGGGCCGCTCACCGCCCACCACCACGGGGCGGCAACGACTGAGCCGGGCAGGGGTCCTCCCCTGCCCGGCTCACCATGCTGTCCCCGCCGGCCCCAACCCTCAAGGGGGGCGCCGCACTCCGGTGTCCGACCGGCCGTACGACGGCAGGGGCGCGGGGAACCCCGCCGCGACCACGCACCTCACAAGAGGGCAGGTCGCGCGGTTCCCCGCGCCCCTGGCCGGTGCGTTCACCGCACCCCTGAACGGACGACCGCCGGCGTCAGTACCGGTGCTGCCACTGCACCGCGGGCACCGCCGGTCCGGAGCCGAGCACCGGCGCCAGCGCCCCGCGCCGCAGCCCGTCGACGAGCGGCCCCAGCCGCCCCGCCAGCAGCGCGAGCGGGATCCCGACCACGAGGCCCACCAGCGCGCCGACCGCGACGTCGTGCGGGTAGTGCACACCGACCCAGACCCGGGAAACGGCCATCAGAGCGGCGAAGACCATGGCGACCTGGCCCAGCCTCCGGTAGGCGAGGATCAGCGCGGCGGCGGCGGAGAACGCGATCACCGAGTGGTTGCTCGGGAAGGACCAGTCACCGGTGGCCGGGCAGGTCTCCAGCGTGATGCTGGTGGGCATCTGCTGGCAGGGCCGGTTCTCGTGCACCAGGCTCTTCAGTCCGGAGTTGACCGCATAGGCCGCGATCACGACCAGCGGCGAGGCCAGCACCCGCGCCATGACCACCGAGTCGTCGGAGCGGGCCTTCCACCAGCCGTAGACCATGAAGACCGCGAACAGGCCGAGGCCGACGGCCGACCAGACCTTCACCAGCTGGTCGAACCAGTTCGGCGACGAGTGCGCCCACCCGATCACCTGGGTGTACAGGCCGCCGTCGATACCGCTGCCGTCGTAGGCGAGGAGGGAATGACTCACTGGGTTGCACCACCGGAACGTCGAGCACGAAGGACTTCAAGGACAACTGGGATCACGGAGACAACTACTACCAGACCGATGATCGGCAGCAGATACTTGTCGATACCGCTCACCGTGGAACCGAGCCCGTACCCGGCCAGCACCACGCCGACCGACCAGACCACACCGCCGAGCAGCTGCCAGCGGAGGAAGACCCCGGCGGGCACCTCGAGCACCCCGCAGAGCGGGTTGAGCACGGTACGGACCACGGGGATGAACCGGGCGAGCACGATCGCCTTGCCGTGGCCGTACTTGGCCAGCAGCTCCTCGGCCCGCTCGGTGCCCTTGCGCAGGCTCCTGTTGGTACTGCGGGCGAGCAGGGCCCGTCCGCCCCGGCGGCCGATGAGATAGCCGACCTGGGCACCGATCAGCGCCCCGGCCAGCGCGGCGGGGATCACCTGGACCAGGTGCAGCTGGGGGCCCTTGGTGGCGCCGGGCACACAGAGCAGCCCGGCGGTGAACAGCAGCGAGTCGCCGGGCAGGAGGAAACCGACCAGCAGACCGGTCTCGGCGAACAGGGTGACGGCGATGCCCAGGGCACCGAAGGCGGAGAGCAGCGACGAGGCGTCGAGCACATTCACCGCTAGATGGGCGGACGACTGGACCAAGACTGGCGGACCTCCCGTACGTTGGGACGCGGCCCCGCACGGGGGCACCCGACTGTCTACAATCACGTAGACGGTCGACAGGACTGTAGACGATAACTCGGAGGGTGTGCGACATGACCGACGGAGCGCAGTCACGTCGCAGTGCCGGAGAGCTGGAGGCCCAGGTGCTCGCCGCGCTCTGGGCCGCCGGGCGGCCGCTGACCCCGCAGGAGGTCCAGAGCGCCCTCGGCGACGGGCTGGCCAGAACCACCGTCGCCACCATCCTCGGCAGACTCCACGACAAGGGGACCGTCGAACGGACCAAGGCGGGACGGGCCTTCGCCTACACCGCCACCGTCGAGGATCAGGCCGGGCTCGCCGCCCGCCGGATGCGCAGCGAACTCGACCGGGGCGACCGCAGCACCGTGCTCGCCCGGTTCGTCTCCGACCTCTCCGCCGAGGACGAGCGCCTGCTCCGCGAACTCCTCGGGGAGAACTCGTGATCGTCGCCGTCTGGGCGCCGCTGCTGCTCCCCTTCCTCGCCGTTCCGCTCGCCCGCCGGGTCGCCGAGGCGGTCGGCCCGCGCCTCGCCGCCTGGGTCCTGGCCGGCACCGCCGTCACCACCGCCGGAGCGAGTGCCGTCTCCCTCGGCCTGCTCGTCTCCACCGGACTGCTGCGCCTGCCGCCCATCGCAGCACTCGGGCACCTGGCACCGCACCGGCTGCCCGGCGGCCCCGCGTACCCGGCCGTCGCGGCCGCCGTGCTGCTGACGCTCGCCGCCGCGCTGCTGCTGCGCACCGGCCACCGCCAGCTCGCCGACCTGCGCCGCGCCCGCACCGCCGCCGACGCCGGCCACCGCGCCGCCCCCGGCCACCCGGACGGCACCGAGGCGGCCCGCACCGGAACGCTCACCGTCCTGGACGACGACCGCGCCGACGCCTTCGCACTGCCCGGACCGCTCGCCCGCCCCGCCGAACCGGGCCGCATCGTGGTCACCACCGGGATGCTCCGCGCCCTCACCGCCCCCGAACGCGCCGTCCTGGTCGCCCATGAGCGGGCCCACCTCAAGGCCCGCCACCACCTCTTCCTCGCCGCCACCGAGTACGCCGCCGTGCTGCACCCCGCCCTGCGGCCGCTGCGCGAGCCGCTCGGCTACCAGCTGGAGCGGTGGGCCGACGAGGCGGCCGCCCAGGCCACCGGCGATCGCACCCTCACCGCCCGCGCGGTCGGGCGCGCCGCTCTCGCCGCCGCCGGGGCACCCCGGCCGCACCGGCCCCGGCTCGCCTCCGCCGCCCACTCGGGACCGGTCCCCCGCCGGGTCGCCGCCCTGCTCACCCCGCCCCGCCCCCGTCACCGCACCGCGGGCCGCACCGCCGCCGTCCTCGCCCTGACCGCCTGCCTGACCCTCACCGCCACCGCCTCCGTCGAGGCCACCGCCGACCTCCACGACAACGTCGAGGCCGCCCAGACCCACCACTGAACCGCCCCGAGCGCGCGGTGGACCACGATCCCCAAGTACCGCGCGGGCCAAGCGACTTCACGGGGGAGCGGGGAGCCGTACGGCCGACCGCGCACCGCCGTCCGGCCCTCACGCGCCCGATGGCGTCGCACCGCCTCGGGGATGCGCGGCCGCGCGAGAAGCCGGGCAGGTCGGCACGGGGCCGGCTCCCCGTGTCCCCGTGTCCCCCGGGATGGTGCAGGATCGGGTCGGCGAAGCCCGGCACGTCGGTGGCGGGCAGCGCGCGCAGTTCCCAGCGGCATCAGCAAGGGAGATCGCATGCCCGTCCAGCCGATCACCGTCCTCGGCGAGTGCGTTGCCGACGCCTTCGTCCAGCCGCCCGCGCCCGGCGGACCGGCCGCACCCGGTGAGCTGACCCTCCGGGTGCACGCGGGCGGCGGCCCCGCCAACACCGCCGTCGGCCTGGCCAGGCTCGGCACCCCGACCCGCTTCGTCGGCCGCCTGTCCGAGGACGCCTTCGGCAAGCTCTTCCGCAGCCACCTGCGCACCTCCGGCGTGGACCTCTCGCTGAGCGTCAGCGCCACCGAGCCCAGCACCCTCGCCGTCGCCGAACTCGACCCGGACGGCCGGGCCTCGTACTCGTTCCACGCCGAGCGCACCGCCGACTGGCAGTGGCGGCCCGAGGAACTCGCCGCCGTACCGCTCACCGGCACCGCCTGCGTCCACACCGGCTCACTGGCACTGATCCGCGAACCGGGCGGCCGCGCGATCGAGGACTTCCTCGGCCTGCTCCACCGCGCCCCGGACCGCCCGACCGTCTCGATCGACCCCAATGTGCGCCCGCTGCTGGTGGATCCGGCCCGCTACCGCGAACGGCTGGACCACTGGTGCGCGGCCGCCGACCTGCTCCGGCTCTCCGCCGACGACCTCGGGCTGCTACTGCCCGGCGTCCCGCCCGAGGAGGCCTGCGACCGGTGGCACGCGGCCGGGGTCCGGCTGGTGGTGATCACGCTCGGCGCGGACGGGGCGCTGGCCTCGCTCGACGGCACCCGGGTGAGCGTCCCGGCCGTCCCCGTCCGGGTGGTGGACACCGTCGGCGCGGGCGACGCCTTCACCGCCGGACTGCTGCACCACCTGGGCAGCGGCGGCCTGCTCGGTGGCGGGCTCGACCGGCTGACCGTGCGTGACACCGCCGAGGCCTGCGGCTACGCGGCCCGGGTCGCGGCCCTCACCTGCGCCGTCCCCGGCCCCAACCCGCCCCGGGCCGACCAGCTCACGCCGGCGGCGAGCGGCATGACGGGCCGCACTCCGGCCCTCGGTCAACCGATGATCTGATCGGATGTCAGTCCTCGGGGTGACGGCCGAACGGATGAAGCCGAACTGACGGAGTGAATCAGGTTCACCGAACCGTCTCCCCCTCCCGCCGGTCGCACCGCAGCCGCCACCGCCGGGCCCCAGGTGCGCCCCGCCAGAGCACCGTACGAATATCGGGCAACCCCGTCACCCGGTGAGCTCCCCGCCGTACCCTGTGTGCGGGCATCCGGGTGACACGACAGGGCGGCGTCAAACGGCGACCCGATGGGGGGAGAGCGCGGTGCTGGAGAGCCAGAGCACGGCCGACGCGGGCCCGGTCTCACCCGGTGAGATGGCCAGGGTGCACGAGCTCGCCCTCGCCGGCGACATCCCCCCGGTGCTGCCCAGACCCGAGATCGGCGACTCCTGGGAGCGGCTGCGCCGGCTCGGCCTCGATCCCGAGCGCGGCCGCAACGCCCACCGGATCAGCTCCGCCGAGATCGAGCACCGCCGCCGCGAGACCCGGCTCGCGGAGGTCCTCCCGGTGCTGCGCTCCACCCTGCTGCTGCCCTCCACCGGCAGCCCGCTGCTGTTCGCGGTCGCCGACGCGGAGGGCCATGTGCTCTGGCAGGAGGGCGCCCGCCACCTGCGCCGCAACGCCGACGGGATCGGCTTCGACGCCGGCGCCCGCTGGTCCGAGGACGCGGTCGGGACCAACGGCATCGGCATGACCCTGCGGGTCCGCCGCCCGATGCAGGTCCACTCCACCGAGCACTACCTGCGCAGCCACCACACCTGGACCTGCGTCGCCGCCCCGATCCACGACCCGCGTACCGGACGGCTCACCGGTGTGGTCGACCTCAGCGGCCCGGCCCGCACCACGGCCCCCTATCTGCTCCAACTCGCCGCCACCGCAGCCAGGTTGGCCGAGGCCGAGCTACGGGCCCGCCAGCTGGAGGCACTGCACCAGCTGCGTACCGTGGCGGCCCCGCTGCTCGCCCGGGTCACCGAACCCGCCATGGTGGTGGACAACGACGGCTGGACCGCCGCCACCCTCGGCCTGCCACCCGTCGCCCGGCTCCGGCTGCCCGCCGACGGCTGGGGCTCCTCGGACATCCACTGGCTGCCCACCCTCGGCGAGTGCGCCGTCGAACCCATGGCGGGCGGCTGGCTCATCCGCCCGCTCTCCGGCTCCACCGGCGCCGTCGCCGAGCAGCTCGAACAGACCGCGCTCCGGCTCGACCTGAGCCGGCCCTGCCATCCGAAACTGCTGGTGACCGGCGCGGCCGGCAGCTGGTCGCACGCCCTCAGCCCACGGCACGCCGAGCTCCTGCTGCTGCTCGCCGTCCACCGCGAGGGGCGCAGCGCCGCCCAGCTCGCCGACGCACTCTTCGCCGACCCGGAGCGCACCGTCACCGTACGCGCGGAGATCTCCCGCCTGCGCCGCTACCTCGGCGGCCTCCTGGAGCACCGCCCCTACCGGATCACCCACTCCGCCAGCGTCTCGGTGACCGCGCCCACCGACGCCTACGACCTGCTCCCGACCTCCTCGGCCCCGGCCGTACGCGGGCTCCGCACCGCCCTCCTCACGGGAACGTACCGGCTGCCGGTCTGACCCTCGGCGGCTAGAAGCCCGCCAGCTCCGCGAGTTGCTCGTCAGTGGGCCCCATCGCCAGCTCCGCCGCCTCCGAGACGCAGGCGTAGGTCCTCAGCAGCCACGACTTCACCTCGGACTTGGAGACCTCCAACAGCGCGCTGCCGTGCGGCGATTCCAGCGCGAGGTGCAGCGTCGAGCCGTGGCAGGGGCAGTACGCGGGCCAGAGCTTCACATCGCCCTGACCGCTCAGCCCTTCGAGCCCTTCGCGCAGCAGCTGCCGTGAGAAGACCCAGTCCGCCTCGTCCGCCCGGCCCAGGTGGAAGGTGAGCTGCACCTCGTACGGCCGCTCGGGGTCGTAGCGGAAGCGCGTGCGCACCTCACCGACCATGTCCTTCTCCAATGCGATCCGCATGGTGAGGACCTCCTCCACCGGCGCCGGAGCGGCGACGGATCTGCCCGCCTCGTCGCCCGTGGGGGTGGCGGCGAGCGGCGGGTTTGCGGAGGCTGACAGCGGGTCGCGCGGCATGACGATCTCTCCGAGGCGGCTGGGGTTCAGGCCAGCGTGCTGCACGGTGCTGTGTCGGGCAAGAGTTGCAGAGGGTTGCAACCGACCGTTGACCGGCCGGGCCGCGGTTCACTCCCGGTCCACGGAAGCCCATGACGGACGCCTCGTCAATTATCGGACACGTCATACCAGTAAGTGTCACCAGTCCTTTCCATTTCAGGGCTGGCGTGGCAGCGGTTCGCCGCTGATACCCTCGTTCTCCAGCCCGGATGTGGCGGGGAGAGGACACGGCAGGGGGACCGGGAAGGGCGTCCGACCATGAATGCGAAGCTTCGCGACCAGCCGCGTGCAGCGCGGCAACGCGCCGGTGACGCGGCACCGTCCGACGGTGACGGAACAGCAATGGGCTCGTCCCCACGTCCGTACCTCGGCCTGGAACGTGCGGGCGCACGCTCCGGGCGGCACGGCCGGCCCAGACCGTTCCGCGGCTTCCGACTGCCCAGTCTGCGCTTCTCCGGCGCGGCCATGGCGATGTCCACGGTGCTGGGGATCAGCGTCGCCACCACCTGGCTGCTCACCGAACAGCAGAACATCGGACGCAGCCCCGGGATGTCCAACGTCGGGGCCAGCCCGCCGCTGCCGAGCCCGGACGCGGCCGGCACCACCGACCGGCCCGCCACCCAGGCCCCCGCTCCGCGGCCGACCTCGACCGCGTCGGCCGGTGCCGGGGCGGTCGGTACGCCCAGGACGTCGCCCCGGACCACCACGGCACCGTCCGCCACCGCACCGTCCACCATCGCCCCGTCCGCCACCGCCCCGTCCACCATCGCCCCGTCAACCACCGCCCCGGCGCCCGGCAGCCCCTCGGCTTCGCCCTCCGCCTCGGTCGGCGTCCGCCCCTCCGCGAGCGCACCGGCACCCACCGTGCCCCGGCCCACCGCCGGCACCGCGGGCCCCGGCACTCCGAGCGGCAGCCCGGCGCCCGGCTCCAGCCCGCAGCCGGACCATGCGCTCTCGGGCCTCGGCAGCTACGACGCGGTCGGCACCACGGGTGTCCGGCACACCCTGGCGCTGACCGTCGGCGAGAACGTGACCGCGCTCCAGGTCGAACTGCGCCTGGCCCGCCCCGAGACACTGCCCGGCACCACCCCCTGGAGCAGCGTCCCCGGTGCGGTGGTGACGGTCACCCAGGACCGCACCACCCTGATCTACCGCTTCACCGCACCGGTCGGCCTCGACCTCACCCCCGGCAGCTACACCTTCGGCGTCCGCGGCGCCCGCCCCGCCGACACCCCGGACCGCCTGCCCCAGGAGAGCTGGGCCGCCTCCGCCTTCGCCCTGGACAACCCCCGCGCCCTCGCCGTCCGGGGCACCTTCGCCCCCTGAACTGCCGGGAACCGCCCGGCAGTCCGGGAGCACGAGGGGCCATGAGCCGCCCGGGCCGGCCGCTCAGCGCGAGCGCACCCGCCCGGGCCTGCCGTCCGGGCCGGCCACTCAGCGCGAGCGCACCCGCACGGCCCGCCGCAGATCGTCCACCTGGTCGGCGAGCACCCGCCGCAGCGAAGGCGTCAGGTCCTCCCTGCCCAGGCACTCCTCCGCCAGCCGTACCGTCTCCGCATCCGTGCGCCCCGCGGGGAACAGCGACTGGCCCAGCACCCTGGCCACGGTCTGCGCCTGCTGCGCCGCCCCCGGCAGCTCGGCGAAGTACCGCCGCGCGTACTCCTCCTGGAGCCGGTCCTCACCGGACTGCCAGAACCCCTGCGCCGTGGCGGTCATCAGGTGGTTCGAGAGGGCGCCGTCGGCGAACAGCTGCCGCCACGCCGCTTCCTTCGCCTCCGGCTCCGGCCGGGCGGCCCTGGCCCGGGCCGCGCCCTGGTGGGCGCTGCTGCTCGGGTCGGCGGCCAGCTCGGCGGCGATCCGGGACTCGTCGGCCAGCCCCTCCGCCGCCAGCCGGGCCAGCGCGGCCCAGCGCAGCTCGCAGCTCAGCTCACCGACCGGTCCGCCGTCGGCCAACCAGGCTTCCAGTTCCGCGAGTTGCCGCTCACCCTCGGCGTTCTCGATCGCACCGCGCAGCGCGGCGAGCCGCAGGCCGTCCCCGGCCTCGGGGCGGGCCAGCAGCCGGCGCGCCACCTCGGCCAGGCGCGCGGCGGCGGCCGGCCGCTCCTCGGGTGCCAGGTACCCGGCGACCAGCTTGGTCCGGGCGAAGGCGAGGACGGCTTCGACCACCGTGTCCTGGTCCTCGGCGGGCAGCTGGGTCTCGACCAGGTCCAGGTAGTCGGCGGGCGCCAGCTCGCCGTCGCGGACCAGGTCGCGGGCGTTCTCCCAGAGCAGGGCGCGGGCCAGCGGGTCCTCGATCCGGGAGAGCGATCCGGAGACGGTGCGCCAGGAGTCGGCGTCCAGGCGGATCTTGGCCCAGGTGAGGTCGCCGTGGTTGGGCAGCAGCAGGGCGGCGCGCGCGGCTCCGGTCAGCTTGGGCAGCGGGGTGCGCCGGCCCGGTTCGACCTCGACCTCGAAGCGGTCCCGCAGCGCGAGGGCGCCGTCGGCCCGCAGGTCGTACACGCCGATGCCGACCCGGTGCGGCCGGGTGCCGTCCGGGACGAGTTCGGCGGCGGTGACCCGGTCGGCCTCGTCGTACCGGACGTCCAGCCGCAGCGTGTCCACACCACTGGTGCGCAGCCAGCGCTCGGCCCAGCCCTGGACGTCGCGGCCGCTCGCCGTCGCCAGCGCGTCCAGGAACTCGGCGAGTTCGGCGTTGCCGAAGCGGTGGCGGGCGAAGTGCTCGTTGATCCCGGCGAAGAAGGCCTCGTCCCCGAGCCAGGCGACCAGCTGCCGCAGGGCCGAGGCGCCCTTGGCGTAGGCGATGCCGTCGAAGTTGACCATGGCCTCGGCCAGGCTCTCGACCCCGGTGGCGGCGATGGGGTGGGTGGTCTCGCGCTGGTCGGCGTCGTAGCCCCAGCCCTTGCGCTTGACGCCGAAGCTGGTCCAGGAGCCGGTGAAGCGGGTGGACTCGGCGGCGATCCGGTAGCCGAGGTACTCGGCGAAGGACTCGTTCAGCCACAGGTCGTCCCACCAGCGCATGGTGACCAGGTCACCGAACCACATGTGGGCCATCTCGTGGGCGATCACCATGGCGCGGAGCTCGCGGTCGGCCTCGGTCGGGGTCGAGTGGAACAGCATCTCCTCGCGGAAGACCACGCAGCCGGGGTTCTCCATCGCGCCCCAGTTGAACTCGGGTACGAAGGCCTGGTCGTAGCGGCCGAAGGGGTACCGCTCGTCGAAGAGCTGGTGCAGCCGGTCGAACGAGGCCCGGGTGACCTCGAAGATCTCCTCGGCCTCGCGGTCCAGGTCGGCGGCGAGCGAGCGGCGGGCGTGCAGGCCGAGCGGGATCCCGTCGTGCTCGGCGTGGACGGAGTGCAGCGGGCCCCCGACCACGGTGAACAGGTAGGTGCTGATCGGCTGGGTCGGCCCGAACTCCCAGCGCGCCGCGCCCTCGGCCGGATCCGCGCCCGCGTCCGTACGCTCCCCCGCGCCGTTGGCGACCAGTGTCCAGTCCGCCGGGGCGGTGGCGGTCAGCCGGATCGGGGCCTTGAGGTCGGGCTGGTCGAAGCAGGGGAAGACCAGCGGTGCGTTGTCGGGGCCGCAGGTCGCGTAGACGTAGACCGCGCCGTCGGCCGGGTCGGTGAACCGGTGCAGGCCCTCGCCGACCCGCGAGTAGCGCATCGCGGCCTCGACCAGCAGCTCGTTCTCCGCGGCCAGGCCGGTCAGTTCGAGCCGGTTTCCGTCGAGTGCCGCGGGGTCGAGCTCGCGGCCGTTGAGGACCACGCGGTGCAGCGCGGCGGGCTGCAGGTCGAGGAAGGTGGCGGCGCCGGGCTCGGCACAACCGAAGCGGATCACCGTGGTGCTGCCGAACACCTCCTCGCCCCGGGTGAGGTCCAGATCGATCCGGTACTCGCGGACCTGAAGGAGTCGGGCACGGCTGCGCGCCTCGGTACGTTGAAGAGCTGGCATCTGTGCATGCTCACCCGGGCGGGCACCGGTGGGCAAGACCTTTCCCGGTCGGCCCGGATCACTCCGGTTCTGGCCGGGCCGGGCGCCCGGGGCACCAGGTCACGGACCGTCAACAGACCTGGTATGGCTACTGTGGGGCCTCGAACCGCCTCAACCACCAGCTCAGGAGGAGAACCGTGCCGACGGACCTGACCCCAGGCGGCAACGCGCCGCTCACCGCCACCCGCGTGACGGTCGAGGTGACGGCCCTGAAGCCGCTGAACGTCTCGGGCCTGCTGCTGACGGAGGCCGGAAAGGCCCGCTCGGACGCCGACCTCGTCTTCCGCGACGCCCCCAAGGGCCCAGGTGTGGCCCACCGCCCGGCCGCCAGGAACGCCCCGGCCGCGATCACCGTGGACACCGCCGCACTGCCGCGCGAGATCGGCAAGGTCGTGGTCACCGCCAACCTGGACCACGCCTCGGACACCTTGGCCGGCACCGAGCCGACCGCGACGGTACGGGACTCGATCACCGGGGCGGTCCTGGTCACCTTCACCCCGCGCCGGCTCTCCCGGGAGACCGCGCTGGTGGTGGTCGAGCTCTACCGGCGCGGCGACGCCTGGAAGGTCCGCGCGGTCGGCCAGGGCTATGCGAACGGCATGGCGGGCATCGCCGGCGACTTCGGCGTCTCGGTGCCCTCCCGTGCCTCCGCCGCTCCCCCGAAGCCCGTCGGCCCGCCCGCCGCATCGCCCCCACTGGCCAAGGTCACCCTGGACAAGGGCAAGGTCAGCCTGGTCAAGGGCGGCTCGGTCTCCCTGGAGAAGAACGGCAAGCCCCTGCTCTCCTCCGTCCGGATGGCCCTCGGCTGGGAGCCCGCCCGACAGGGCCGCAACATCGACCTGGACGCCTCCTGCATCGCCTACGACGCCCAGCGCGAGCGGATCGAGACCGCCTGGTTCATGAAGCTGAACGTCTTCGACGGCGCGATCGCCCACTCCGGCGACAGCCTCACCGGCGAGGGCAGCGGCGACGACGAGTCGGTCACCGTCCACCTGGACGGGCTGCCCTCGGAGGTCTGCGGCCTGGTCTTCGTGGTCAACTCCTTCTCCGGCCAGAAGTTCACCGAGATCAGGAACGCCTACTGCCGCCTGCTGGACGCCGGTTCGGGCCAGGAGCTGGTCCGCTTCGACCTCACCCACTCCGAACCGATGACCGGCGTGGTCATGTGCAAACTGGTCCGCCAGTACTCCGGCGAGTGGGTGATGACCGCTCTCGGCGAGTACGTCGACGCCAAGACCGCCCGGGGCATGGTCAAGCCGGCGGCCGCGATGCTCTGACCGCGCCCCGGGCGCGTACCGTCCGGAGCCCGGGCCGTCCGGAGCCCGGGCCGTCCGGAGCCCGGGCCGTCCGGGGCTCAGGCCGTCCCGGTGCCGGTCGAGGCGGCCGCCGGGCTCCGGGTCCACGCCGAAGTGATCACAGAGGCCCCGGTCCGGGGCACCGAGGAGCCGTCGATGCGCCATTCCGAATCCCCGTTCGCCGCACGGCTCGCCGCCTACGGGACGGTGGCCACCCGGCTGTCCCTGCTGAGCGACCGGCGGCTCGGCGAGGCCGTGGCGTCCGCCGCTCCGGTCGGGTCCGGCATCGGCGGCAGATCCGTGGAGCTGGAGGTCGACGGGGCACGGGTCTTCGTCAAGAAGGTGCCGCTGACGGACATCGAGACCCGGCCGGAGAACGTACGGTCGACGGCGAACCTCTTCGGCCTGCCGATGTTCTACCAGTACGGGCTGGGCTCGGCGGGCTTCGGCGCCTGGCGGGAGCTGGCCGTGCACACCATGACCACCAACTGGGTCCTGGGGAGGGAGTACGAGGGCTTTCCGCTGCTGTACCACTGGCGCGTCCTGCCCGACTCCCCTCCGGAGGGGTTCGCCGACGAGTTCGGGGGCATCGACGGCGCCGTCGCGCACTGGGAGGGCTCACGGGCCGTCCGTGAGCGGCTGGAGGCCATCGGCTGTTCGTCCGCCAGCCTGGTGCTCTTCCTTGAGCACCTACCGCAGACCCTCGCCTCCTGGCTGCACGAGCGCCGGGACGCCGCGGCCCCGGCCGAGGACGGAGCCCCGTACACCTGGGTGGAGGAGGCCCTGGCGCGGGGTACCGCGTTCATGAGCTCCCGCGGACTCGTGCACTTCGACGCCCACTTCCGCAACATCCTGACCGACGGCCGGCTGCTCTACTTCGCGGACTTCGGGCTCGCCCTGAGCTCGGGATTCGAGCTCTCCGCAGCCGAGGAGCGGTTCCTCGCGGACCATCTCGCATACGACCGCCACTACACCGCGAGTCATCTGATCCGCCATCACCTCGTCGCCCGCCTGCGAGCCGAGAAGGAGCCCCGGACGTTCCTGCGGCGCTGGACCGAAGGCCACCGGCCCGACGGCGTCCCGCCCGGGATCGCCGCGATCATCGAACGGCACGCCCGACCCGGCGCCGTCCTGGACGACTTCCACCACCGACTGCTCACGGAGACCAAGCGGACACCGTTCCCGGCCGCCGAGCTCAGCCGGGCCGCCGCCCTCCTGTAGAGCCGGCGCCGCCGGTCGCTACGCGTTTCCGACGCGGACCGTGTTGCCTGCCCCGGCCCGAGCGGCGGTGGCCCAGGGCAGGCACACGTCGGCGGGCCGGGTCGGCTCCGGCCCGCCGGTGCACGGCATGTCGATCCCCCGTCATGCCGGTCCCCCGCCTTCGCGTGGTTCCCTCGGTCAGGTACTGCCGGGGCAGCCGGCCTGACCTGGGAGATCCCCGCGTCACCGGTACAGCTTCGCGGAGCGACGATTCTGCAGCTATCCACTTTCGGACGCCGACTCCGCACGTTTGCGGATAACCGACGGGCGGGCGCCTCCGCCGCCGGGGTTCGCTCCGTCACAGGCCGCGGCGCAGCGTCTGGGACGGTGACTGCCCGTAGGTCCGCCGGTAGTCCGCGCTGAATCGGCCGAGGTGGGTGAAGCCCCAGCGGGAGGCGATCTCGGTCACCATGCCGGTCGCCTGGCCGCGAGCGACGGCGATCAGGTCACGGCGGGCGTGGTCGAGCCGCACGCTCTTCAAGTACGCCAGGGGGCTGGTGTTCAGATGGGCCCGGAAGCCTTCCCGCAGCGTACGCACGCTGACGCGGGCGGCCTGCGCGATGTCGGCGACCGAGATCGGTTCATGCGCGTGCTCGGCGCAGTAGTTGGTCGCTCGGCGCAGGGCGCTCGGCAGTACGGCAGGGCCGCGGCCCGCTGTCGCGTCGCTCCACGAGTGGGGCTGCGCGTCGAGAAGGCTGTCGATCAGGAGGTTCTCGAAATGCCGCATCCCCAGGACGGATCGGCGGCTCAGTGGCGACTCGGCGAACGAGTTGAAGGACCACGCCAGCTCGATCCAGGAACGTACGGCCGGATTCCGGTCGTCGAGCACGTGACTGAAACGCAGCGGCCCCGGCGGGAGTTCACCCAGCCGCACGGCTACGGCCTGCTCGATCGCCTGGGCCGGAATGATGAGTATTCTGTTGAGAGCCTCGCTGTTCCAATTCATCGACAGCCGGTTCCCCGGTCCGACAATGCTGAGCGAGGATGTCAGCGGTGTGCCGTCCACCGTGACGGTCCCGCTACCGGACAGCGGAAGCTGGATATTGTAGAAGTCGGGCAACTCCCCCGGGTACACGCTGACATCAGCGCCGTAGCCAAGCTCATAGAGCGCTACCGGCCCCTCGTGGAGACACCGGAACCGCCCGTTGACCTGCTGGTTCTCCATCACCGTCAGGCGATGCGGGGAGAAACGGTCCATTACCGCCTGGTGGAGCCTCTCAATGCTGGCCCCCTGATACAGGAGAGTCGGATCACTCCCGCTGCCATCACGAGGCAGCTCATCGGCCGTCGGCACAGGAACCCCTTTCTCACAGGAAACGACCGGCTGACAGTACTGAGCTGGGATCCAGGGAACAACAGTCGGCCCAGCGTTCAGCGATGAACCGGAGATACGTTCTGACCTGGGGCGATGCGGCTTGTCCTCCTTGGATTCCTTATCACGAATCCCCCCCGGCCACCCCGCTGGCAGCCGGAGGATCCGCCGGCGCATCCGCTCCGGTCCTCCTGCGGAGTGTGCGGGATGCCCGACCGCACGGCGCACGAGAAGACCTGTGCCCCGGATAGTCGGCATTCCGGCTGTGAGCGAACAGGGCAACTTCCGGACACCCCGGTCCACATGTGCTAGAGCAGGAGAGCCGACTCCGGCGGTCCGCGTCTCCGAGGCAGCGCACGGACCGCCAGTACATCAACTCACGACTCCTGGAAGAGTTCTGATGATCCGCGCAATCCTGAAGGCGAACACCGGCCTGATGCCGGCCTTCCTGGTGATGGCCGCTCTGCTGTGTTCGCCGGCCTGGTGGGGCGCGCGTCGCCGTGCCGTCCCTCTCTGGCCGGCGGTGCTGTTCGCCGCGTCGTTAGCGGGCGAGTTCACCGCGACGCTGCACCCCACCGGTCGCCACGCCGCCGCATCCCATGTGTGCTCCTACAGCAGGGACGTCGCGGCCGCCTTCGCCGATCAACAGGGCCTGATGAACGTGGCCATGTACGTCCCGGTCGCACTGTTCGCCGTGCTCGCGTTCGGCCGTCCCCTGATCGTGCTGGCGGGATGCTGGCTGCTGTCCGCCGTCACCGAGACCCTCCAGGCACTCATCCCGCACATCGGGCGTGCCTGCGACTCCCAGGACTTCGTCACCAACGCCACCGGCGCGGCGATCGGCGTCGCGCTGGCATGCGCGTGGCGCGCGATCCGCAGGTCCCTGCCCATGCCGACGAAGCGCGAGGCGGTCTGGAGCATCGCACCGCTCCTGATCGGCGCCGCCGTCCTCCTGACGGTGCACCGCGACGCCATCAGCCCGGAATGGGCGGACGCTCCCCTGACCGTCAGCCACTCCCCGGCTCAGCGGAGGCTCGCAGACCAGGACGCCAGACTCCTGTTCGGCCCTTCAGCTCACGTCGTCAACGTCCAGGACCAGGCCGCTCTCCGTGAAACCCCTGAACTGGTGATCGTCACGACCGCAACGGGCAACTTCACCATCGAATGGCCTTCCGGGCAGCTGTACGACGGCTTCGATGGACCCGTGAGCCTTCCACCGGACGGCGGCTCCGACCAGGAGGCCCGCGGCGCCGCCGACGCCTTCGCCCGCCGGTGGTTCCCCCGCAGCCTGCCCGGCAGCACCGTCACGGTCCGCAAGCCCCACCCGGCCGAAGGCCGGCGGACCGTCGAGTACCGCCGCTACACCGGCGGCCTCCTCGAACCCATGCGACTGGACATCGAGGTCGACCCCGGCGGCCGCATTGTGCGGTTCCTCTCCCGCGACATCCCCGACCCGAAGCTGCCCGCCGCCACCGTGACCCGCGAGGGCGCCATCGCCACCGTCACCGCGCTGCACCCCGGAACAGTGCGGAACGCACTCCTCCTCGCTGTACGGGTCGACCGCCAGTGGCGCCCCTGCTGGTCCGTGACCATCGCGACGAGCAGCAGCCCCGACGCCCCCGGCGTGCCCTACCAACTCGACGCGGTGACGGGTCGACCGGTGATGGCAAGCGCCAACTAGCCAGGGCGTGAGGTGACCGTACCCGCCGTCGCCACCCCCGGGTTCTCCCGATGACTACCTCAGGCGTCCCGCCGTCCGATCAGGAAGAGCGCGAGCGCGAACGCGACGACCGCGTAGGCCGCGCAGACCAGGATCGACACCGTCGGCGAGAAGGTGTCCACTTGGGAGTGGATCGAGACCGCGCTGGCCGCGGCCCGCTGCAGGCCGAAGCGCGTGAGGTCGTGGCGCAGATCCGGTGGGAGATGGTCCAGGACCTGGGGCACCAGGAAGACCAGGGTGAACAGCACGGCGATCGCACCGGCGGTGGCCCGCATGATCGCGCCCAGCGAGGTCGCCAGCACCGTGACGATCACCAGGTAGAGCACCGCGTAGGCCAGGGCCCGGAAGACGCCGGGCTCGCTCAGCGAGACCCCGCCGCGGCCGTTCGCCATGATGCTCTGGCTCAGCAGGAAGGACACGCCGAGGATGGCCACACCCGCCACCAGTGCGAGCGCCGTGGTGACCGTGACCTTGGCGACCAGCACCCGCCGTCGCTGCGGCGTCGTCGCGAACGTCGTCCGGATCAGCCCGGTGGTGTACTCGGAGCTGATCGAGAGGACGCCCAGCACACCGATGACCAGTTGCGCGAAGATCGCGCCGAACAGCGGCGCCGAGACCGGGTCGAAGGACGAACGCCCCTGCGGGTTCATCGTCGGCCAACTGTTCGCGGTCGAGGTGGCGACCGAGTAGGCGACGACGACGACCAGCACGGCAGCCACGGCCAGCGACAGGTAGGTCGACCGCACCGAACGCAGCTTGATCCATTCGGAGTTGAGCAGTTCAGATCCCATCGTGTGTCCCCTGGTACTCGACGGTGTCCCTGGTCAGCTCCATGAATACGTCCTCCAGTGAGGCCTGCCTGGCCACCAGCTCGTGCACCGGCAGGCCGTGGCCGGCCGCCAGGTCGCCGATCTCGTCGACCGTCGGACCGGTGACGATCAGCGTCTGGGCGCCCTCGTACTCGACGGTCGCACCGCGCGCCCGGAGCACCTCGGCCAGCGAGCTGCGGGCGGAGGAGCGGACGTGCACCTGGCTCGTGGTGTGCTCCTCGAGGAACTTCTCCACGCTGCTGTCAACGATCAACCGTCCGCGGCCGATGACGACGAGGTGGTCGGCGGTCAGCGCCATCTCGGACATCAGGTGGCTGGAGACGAAGGCGGTCCGGCCCTCGGCCGCGAGTGACTTCATCAGGTTCCGGATCCACAGGATGCCCTCGGGGTCCAGACCGTTGACCGGCTCGTCGAACATGACGACGGGCGGATCACCGAGCAGCGTGCCGGCGATGCCGAGCCGCTGCTTCATGCCGAGCGAGAACTGCCCGGCCCGCCTGTTGCCGGCCCGGCCGAGGCCCACCTGCTCAAGTACCTCCGTCACGCGCCGCCGGTCGATCCGGCTGGCCACGGCCAGCGCGGTCAGATGTGCGCGCGCCGAGCGGCCCGGGTGGACTGCGCCGGCGTCGAGCAGTGCCCCGACGTGGTGCAGCGGATGACGCAGGGCCTGGTACCGGCGGCCGTCGACCAGGGCCGTCCCGCTGTCCGGTGTCTCCAAGCCGAGGATCGCGCGCATGGTGGTGGACTTGCCCGAACCGTTCGGCCCGAGGAATCCGGTGACCCGTGAACGTAAGGTCGTCGACCGCAGTGATCCGGCCGAATCTCTTGGTGAGTCCTGTGACTTCGATCATCGTTCCTCCCATCGGCGTTCCACGCTGCCAGGCGGGCGCTCACGCGGCGTCGGATCGCAGGCCGCTTTCGGGCGTACGGCCACGGCATGACCGGGCGACGTACGTACCCCCACGGGATGACGGCTTCGCGGGCGATGTCCCGCACCACGACACCCGGCTACCTTCGGGGAATGACCACCGCCGCCCTACCGCCCCTGACCAGACGTCTGCGTGTGCGCGACCTGATCGCCATCGACACCCTGACCGGCGCGGTCCTGGGTGTACTCGCGCTGTGGTACGGCTTCGGGCCGCATGAGGCGGTGGTCTCGCTACCGGTCGTGGTGATCGTCGCGCTGGCCGTGGTGCTCGCCGCAGCGGTCGCACTGCGGCGGGTGTTCCCGTGGCCGTCGCTGTGGGCCGTCGCGCTCGCCGCGCCGGCCATGTCGCTGGAGTCGCTGTCCCTCCCGGTCCAAGTCCCGCTGGCGATGGCCCTCGTGCTGTACACGCTCGCCATCCGCGTGCCGCGCGGATCGGCCGCCGGCGGCCTGGGCGCCATGCTCGGCTGCTTCGCGCTCGGGCTGCTCGCGGCGCAGCTCGGCCTGATCGGGCCGAAGCTTCCGAACCCGGTCGTGTTCCACCACGGGTTCCGCCTGGAGGTGCTGGGCCTGCTCCTGATGGCGCTGCCGCTGTGCGGGGTATGGATGATCGGTGTGGCGGTCGGTGCCAGCCGCGCGTACACGGCGGGTCTGCAGGCGCAGGCCGAGCAGCGCGCACGCGAGCAGGTCGTCGAGGAACGCCTGCGGATCGCCCGGGAGTTGCACGACATCGTCGCCCACAGCATGTCGCTGATCACCATGCAGGCCTCGGTCGCCGGCTATCTGGGCGACACCCGTCCCGAGGAGGCCGTCAAAGCCCTGGCCTCCATCGAGGGGACCGGGCGCGCTGCCCTGCACGAGATGCGACGGCTCCTCGGTATGCTGCGCGACAGCGACGGGAACCCCCAGGCCCCGGAGCTGCTGCCCTCCCCCGGGCTGGCGGACCTCGACGGTCTGGTCGCGCGGACGGCCGAGTCCGGGCTACGGGTGGAGCTGAGTATCCGGGGCGAGCGGCGCGGACTCTCCGCCCCGCTCGAACTCACCGTCTACCGGATCGCCCAGGAGGCTCTCACCAACGTGATCAAACACGCCGATGCCGGCCGGGTACGCGCCGTCCTCGACTTCGGATCGGACGCCATCGGGATCGAGGTCGTCGACGACGGCCACGGCGCGGCCGACCTGGTGCCCGGTCACGGCCTGGTCGGCATGCGCGAGCGGGTGGCCGCCTACGGTGGCGAGTTCGAGGCCGGGCCGCTCGCCGACGGGGGCTTCCGGGTCGCCGCGCGGATCCCGCTGGAGGCGTCGCGGTGATCCGGGTGCTGATCGCGGACGACCAGACGCTGCTGCGCGGGACCCTGCGCCTGCTGCTCGACTCCCAGTCCGACATGACGGTGGTCGGCGAGGCCGCCGACGGGAACCAGGCCGTCGAGCTCGCCGCGGGACAGTCGCCCGACGTCGTCCTCATGGACATCCGGATGCCGGAGCTCGACGGGCTGGAGGCCACCCGCAGGATCGCCTCGGCGCACCCGGCCGTACGGGTGCTGGTGCTGACCACCTTCGACCTCGACGAGTACGTGTACGGCGCCCTGCGAGCCGGAGCGAGCGGCTTCCTCCTCAAGGACACCCCGCCGGGCGACCTGATCGCGGCGGTCCGGGTGGTCGCGGCAGGCGAGGCGCTGCTGGCACCCGGTATCACCAAGCGACTCATCGCGGAGTTCGCCCGGACACCCGAGCTGGGGCGGCGCCCGACCGCGAAGCCCCTGGCGATCACCGATCGGGAGCGGGAGGTCCTCGAACTCGTCGGACGGGGACTGTCCAACCAGGAGATCGCGGTACACCTGGTCCTCAGCCCGGCCACGGTGAAGACCCACATCGGACGCCTGCTCGCCAAGCTCGACGCCCGCGACCGGGCCCAACTGGTCATCGTGGCCTATGAGAGCGGCCTGATCGTCCCGCGCTGACGGCGGCAGCGGCCTCCGTCCGGACGGCGGTCAAGCCCGCGCGACAGCGGGGCCTCCCGCCACTCACAGATTCGCACCGCGTGTGCTGAAGAGGCCCCGCCTCGTCATGGTCGGCCGCCGAGGGTGGCGGCAGCGGAGCAGTGCCGATGGGCACTTCACCCGGTCCGGCAGGCCGACGGCGAGCACGTGTCCCCGCCGCCGGGATCAACCAGGCCGCAGCTGCCGCCGGAGCAGCGCTCCACTGAGGATGCGCGATCGGTGGAACGCGCCCGCCCCGCCGGGGCACGGTACGGACCCGGTGGGTACCGGTCCGAATTCAGCTGAGGCAAGCGCGGATCGCGAGGAACGGAGGCAGTCCGTGCCTCCGCGGCTGCTCGGCCGCCACTTCGGCGCTCGGGGCCGGCTCGGCGACGGCCTCCACGACGAAGGCGTGCCGAAGCAGTGCGGTCAGGTACGTGGCGAGCGTCCGGTGGTGGTTACCGGCCCGGCGAACGGCCTCGGGGTTACCGGAGCGCCAGAATCCCTCGGCGAGGTAGTCGCCGACCACGCGTCGGGCGGCACCGTCGGCAGCCTGCGTCCAACCGGCGTGCGGCGCCTCGAAGCAGGGATGCGGGATCGTGAGGACGAGCGAACCCCGCGCCGCCAGCACGCGCCGCACGGCCGCGAGAGCGGCGTCGAGGTCAGGCACGTTGTTCAGGGACAGTCCGGCAGTCACCCAGTCGACCGAGCTGTCGGCGACCGTCCCGAGTACGCACCCGTCATCGACCTCGTAGACCACTGTGCCCGCCCCGCCTGTTCCGGCGGCCCGCGCGTGCTCGATCATGCGCGGTGACGGGTCGATGCCCAGGACGGCGGCCCCTCGGGCGGCCACCGCCCGAGCGATGATCCCCTCGCCGCACCCGAGATCGAGGACGCGACAGCCGCCGAGCCGGTCAGGGAGGAGGTCGAGCAGGATGTCACGGTTGAAGTCGTTCAGCGCGGACCCGGTGCGCAGGAGTTCCACGTACCAGTCGGCGATGGTGTCCCAGGAGTCAGTCATCAAAGCATGCAAGCTACTTGGCTCCATCAGACCGCCACCACTGGTTTTCACCACAACCGTCCGCAGGTGGCTATCGACGTGCCCCAGGCAGAGCTGGGCACTCACCAGAGCGTCACGTGTGTCCCACGGGTGACGAATTCGTCGGCTGCCTCGCATCACACCGTCTGCAGCATCACCACGGAAGGCGAGCGCGAGATCTCGCAACCTTTGACCTGGGGAGCAAGCATGCCGCTACGGTTCATCGCGAAAGACCCCGACAGCCCGGACGGCGACTCGCCTACGGTGTGGGTCGACGAAGAGACTTCGGACTTGGTGATCCAGGGCTGGAAGATCGACGACAGTACAAAGGCCGAGTGCCTGGCGGTCGGCAACATTCCGGAGCACGAGGCCGTGGTGCGGGTACCTGCGCGGCTGGCGCGGGCGTTGAGGGAGGCATGCGATGTCGCTGAACGCGGCACGGATTGACGAACTGCTGAAGAACACCCACCGGACCGCGGTGCACCTGGAGATGCGCGACGGCTACATGCAGGACGATCCCGCCCTGCACGCCTGGAGGGCGGGCCACCGCTTGGACCCAGCAGACCGGTCCTCGTGGTGGCGGCCCTGGCTGGACGTCGTTGCCGAAGCGGTCTCGCGGGGCGTGGAGATCCGCCGGGCCCGCATCGTCTCCGAGCCCGTCAGCGAGTACATCCGCTACGAGTACGACGTCACGTTCCCGAACATCGAAGCCGGTGAACAGGTTCGGTGGCTGCCTCGGCGGAACGCTTCCGAACTCGCCCTCCCCGGGAACGACTTCTGGCTGTTCGATGGCCGGCTGGTCCGCTGGGGCCATTTCTCCGGTGACGGTGACTCGCTGGGCGGCGAACTGACGGAAGACCCGGCAGCTGTCCGTCTGTGCGCCGATGCCTTCGAAACGGTGTGGGACAGGGCTACTCCCCACGAGCAGTACCGGATCTGATCGAAGAGGACACTGGATCAGCGGGCAACAGATCGCCGCCAAGGCAGGCTCCTGCCGGGTGAGCGATGACTCCGCGCTTCGCTGGCAACAGCGCGTGGCCTGACAAGCGAATCGCTGACCAGTCGGTGCAGGCGCGAGTCAGTCGGGCTCCGAGGAGGAGATCCCGCCATGAGAACGCACGAGCGTTTACGGTCCTCGCCCGCCCATTGGGGCAACCGGACGTCAACCTCGCGTGACCCGGGCCACCCGTTCGCGCCAGCCGACTCTGGTGCCGTTCCCGTCCGCCCGGGCGGGGGCTGCTTGGGCCGCCGCCTGTTGGCGGCAACTACCGCAAAGGGGCTCGTCGTTGAGCGGACGGAAGGCGCGGTCGCAGCCCTCGCAGGCCCTCAGTGCGACGACCCGTACGGGCGCGGGCATCTTGTCCCGCAGGCGGGAGCGGAGCAGTGCCGACGGGCATTTCACCGGGTTCGGCAGGCCGGAGGTGAGCGCGTGCTGCATCCCCGTCGAACTCACGCCTCTGGCCAGCCACTCGGCGGCCAGCGGCAGCAGCCGCCGGACCTCGGACGCGCCGAGCACGAGTCTCGGGTCGGCACGCCGCAGCGAGAGCAGGACCCGCTCGGCCTCCGCGAGCAACGCCGGGTCGGCCTGGCCGATCTCCGGCTCCCGCCCCTGCCCCGTCGGTTCGGGCGACGGGACCGGGAGGGGGGAAGTATCCCCCTCGGTAAGTCTTTCTCCCTCTGGGAGGGCGGTGCCGGACTCCTGCGCTGCGGGCCCACCGGATCCCCGTTTCCCGGCATCCGGGCCGCCCTTGGCGAAGTGCTCGGCGAACAACCGCTCCGCCTCGGCCTCGTCGATCGGCACGCTGGAGACCAGGGACTCCGTCCGCACCTGGCCGGTGGCGTTGCGCCACCGCGCACAGTGCAGCAGCCCGGCCCCGGAGAGCTGGCGGCGAGCCCGGTCCGCCGTGATCCGTCCGCACGGCAGCCCGGCCGCCAGCTCGGTGACCGTGGTGCCCCGAGCGCGCGACGGCGGCAGCGCCAGTGACCGCACCAGCAGCCGGAAGGCCGAGTCCGAGAGATTGTCGTCCCAGACATGCGTGTTGGAGATGGGCGTGTAGTCGCGCGAGGGCGCGATAGCATTCCTGAGCATCCTTCAGTGGCCCTTTTCCACTCGGCGGGTGAAGAGCCCGACCCGGTGCGCCTAACACCTGGCCGGGCTCGCCCCTTTCCGTCGGGGCGACCCGTTCTCGCGGCCACCGTACACGCATCGTGGCAAGCCAACTACATTCTGCCATCAGTCGTACTTTATGCATGATGGCACTGGGCGACCCCTCAAGTGTCACTCGAACGTGGTCAGTTCGCCGATTTCCTCTCCTGTCGCACGGCTCGGACCCTAGCCTCGGGAACGAGCGGGGGATACCCGAAGCAGACCGGGGGTGTACCGGATGACAAGCGAAACGGCCCAGCCGCCGATGGCGTGGCGGTACTGCGGCAACCAGATCAAGCTGTGGCGCACCCGCGCGGGCGTGAGCCGCGAGGAGTTGGGCAAGGCCGCGCACTACGGCGAAGAGAGCATCAGGTCGATGGAGCAGGGGCGGCGGAGACCAACGCTCCAGCTGCTCGAAGTCGCGGACGACCTCTGCGGCGCGCAGGGGATGCTGGTCGCCGCGACGGCCTACCTGAAGCCGGAGAAGTTCGAGTCATTCGCCATGGACTTCATGCGGTACGAGGCTGAGGCCATCGTGCTCAGCTCGTACGAGAGCCAGCTCATCCCCGGCCTGCTGCAGACGGAGGCAACGGCACGGGCTCTTCTCAACGCCCACTGGCCGCCGCTGGATGACGAGACCGTCGAAGAACGGGTCACCGCCCGGCTCGGGCGGCAGTCCCTGCTGTCGAAGCAGACCAAGTCGTTCAACTTCGTGATCGACGAGGCCGCGCTGCGCCGTCCCGTCACCGCCCCGGAGACGCATGCCGACCAGCTGCGCCATCTGCTGGCCGCCGGAGAGCCCCGCCATGTGACCGTCCAGGTCGTGTCTGCCGTTGGTGCCCACCCCGGAGTCAACGGCCCGTTCGTCCTGCTGGAGACACCCGACCACGAGCACCTCGCCTATGAGGAGGGGCAGGCAACAGGCCTGCTCTACGCGGACCGTGAAAAGGTGAGCCTGCTGACTCAGCGCCATGCAATGATCCTGCGGAGGGCTCTCAGCCCCGAGGAGTCTGCGCAGTTCATCAGCAAGTTGGCGGAGGAGCTATGAGCACCGAGCTGGTGTGGTTCAAGTCCAGCTACAGCGGCACCGGGGGCGGCAACTGCATCGAGGTCGCCCTCTCCTGGCACAAGTCCAGCCACAGCGGCACCCAGGGCGGCGACTGCATCGAGGTGGCCGCCTGCCCCGGCACCGTCCACGTCCGCGACTCCAAGGACAAGGACGGCCCCCAACTCGCCTTCACCCCAGCCGCGTGGGCCGAGTTCGTCGCCTACGCCGCCCGACAGAGCATCGACTGAGCTCCGCCGCGCGGTCGCCATTGTTGGCGACGTACAGTGGGACGTATATAGCCAACATCGATCGCCGGGAGGTGCCGGATGTCCGTGACACAGATCGACATCGACGAAGAGGCGCTGGAGCGTGCGATGGCTCTCGCCGGCGTGCGGACCAAGAAGGACGCCGTCAACCTCGCCTTGCGTTTCTACGCCGAGCAGCAAGAGCGTGCGGCTCGCATCAGCCGACACTTCGAGCGGGCGCAACGGTGGGAAGCTGTCGAGCACGCTGAGCGTCTGCACCAGGCCGAGAAGGACACCCGGTGATCTATCTACTAGACACCTCTGCCCTTTTCCGGCTGCTGCGCGAGCCGAAGCTGCAGGCCATCTGGCGCGACGCGATCGACGCGGGGTCTATCGCGTCGTGCTACCCGCAGCGCGCCGAGTTCCTCTACAGCGCACGCGACGGCCGGGAATACGATGAGATCTCCGAGATGTTCGCCGACCTCTACCCGGACGTATCAGTACCGAAGAGTGCGGGACGTTGGATCGACACCGTACAGCGCCGCATGGCTCTCGCCAGCCAACATCGAAGCGCCTCCGCAGTCGACCTCTTGATCGCAGCGACAGCCGCACACCACGGGCTCACCGTTCTCCATGACGATGCGGACTACCGAACCGTGGCACGCCACGCCCCCGACCTCAGCGAGCACAGCGTCCTGGACCACGCCTGACCCAGCCCCGCCCGGCCGGGCGGCTCCTCACCCCCGCCCGCCAACCTCCCGCCGCTCGACGGTCATGCGCAGTGACGAGGGCATCAGCGTGGTGCGCAGGACCGGGCGGACGGGGCGTGTGTCCACGGGTCTGAAGTGCCAGCGGGCGGTGATCGTGGCCAGGGCGATGGCGGCCTCGATCAGGCCGAACGAGTCGCCGATGCACTTGCGCCGCCCGGCGCCCAGGGGGAAGAAGCCCTTCCGTTGGGCGGGGGTGACCCGTTCCGGGAGCCAGCGGTCCGGGTCGAAGACCTCCGACTCCGCGAAGACCTGCGGGTCCCGGTGGAGCGAGTAGGTGCAGAAGAGTACGTCGCTGCCGGCGGGGATCGGTGTCCCGGCCAGTTCCACGTCCTTGGTGGTGACCCTCGACAGCAGGGCGCCGGGCGGGTAGAGGCGCATGCTCTCGGTCAGCACGCGTTTGCAGTAACGGAGTTGGGTCAGGTCCCGGTAGGTCGCGGTCCGGCCGCCGTCCAGGACCTCCCCCACCTCCGCCACCAGTTTCTTCCTGACATCGGGGTGCCGGGACAGCAAGTGGAAGGTCCAGGAGAGCAGGCTGGCGGTGGTCTCGATGCCCGCGAGCAGCACCGACATGATCTGGTCGTGGATCTCGGCGTCGCTCAGGCCCGTCCCGTCCCCCTCGCTGCGGGCCGCCATGATCAGGGACAGCAGGTCCCCCTGGTCCACGCCACTGCGCCGGTACTGGGCGATCACCTGGTCGACGGAGGCGCGCAGGCCGGCCTGGGTCCGTTCGAAGCGCCGGTTCCCGGGCGTCGGCAGCCGGTGGACCCAGTTCACGGGTATGAGGACTCGCCGGTGCAGCGCGGGCAGCAGCAGCGGCAGCGCGCGGGCCACGTCCGCCGCGGCCTGGGCGCCCTCCTCGGAGGTCATCAGGGTGCGGGTCGCCACCAGGGAGGTGAGCCGCCGCATCTCCTCGTCGAGCTCCAGGGTGCCGCCCGGCCGCCACTCCCCGGTGACCTCCTCCACGCAGGCGCCCATCACCTCGGTGTAGCTCGGCAGCACGGACGAATGGAACGCCGGTTGCATCAAAGGGCGTTGACGCATGTGGTCCTGTGCCGAGCAGGTCGCCAGCCCGTTGCCGGCCAGGGACCGGACGGCGTCGAAGTACGACCCGCCCTTGTCGAACTCGCGGTAGCCGCCCACCAGCATCTCCCGGACCAGGTCCGGGGCGGTGACCAGGTACGCCGTGCGCGGGCCGAGCCGGATTCCCACCACTGGCCCCAACTCCCGTGCGACGGTGAAGAATTCCATGGGGTCGCGCAGGATCCGGCCCAGATGGCCGAGCACGGGCAGCGCTCCGCGTGCCATGACGGGTGGTGAAGACGGCACTCTGCCTCCTGAACCGAGTCGGGAGTGGTCAACCGGTCCGGCAACGCGCGAAGGACCGGCCTGCGGGGTCTGCCGGCCTCAACCGGCGGCCCGGCCCACTGCGGCCGGGCGACGGGTCCGCCGGGCACAGGCGCACGGCGGCCATGGCGCGCCCCACCGTTCACCACCGCGCATCCAGCCCCGCAGAACGTCAACGTAGCGCCCGAGCGCGCGCCTGTCCGGCGCTTTGACGAGGTCGTACAACTCTGTCATCTGCGAGCCGCCCTCTGTTGGCCCGCGACCTCACCTTGGACACCACGGGCTTCTGAGCGGTCGGCTTCCGGCGGCCGGAACCCGGGCGGAGCGGCGTGGACCGCGGAACGGCGTGGCCCGCAGAACGGCGTGGACCGCTGAGCGGCTCGTCGGTACATCCCCGGTACTACCGCCCTGCCGAACTACATCCGGGGTGGGACGCCGGAACCGGCCCGTGACCTCTAGTTTCGTGGCATGACCACTGATCACGACGGGACCACCGGGCCCGGGCGGGACGGCACGGCGTCGCCCGTCGTCCAGCTGTCCGGGGTGCGCAAGGAGTTCGGCGACGCCAAGGCCCTGGACGGCGTCGACCTGACGATCCGGGCCGGCGAGGCGGTCGCCGTGATGGGCCCCTCCGGCTGCGGCAAGTCCACCCTGCTGAACATGGTGGCCGGGCTGGACCGGCCGACCTCCGGCACGGTCCGCGTCCACGGCCAGGACCTCGGCCGGCTGAACGAGACCGGGCTGGCCCTGTTCCGGCGCCGCAACATCGGCATGATCTTCCAGTTCTTCAACCTGATCGACGACCTGCCGGCCCTGGACAACGTCGCGCTCGCCGCCCAGCTGACCGGCACCTCGGCCCGCCAGGCCCGCCGGCGCGCCCTCGAACTCCTCGACGAACTGGGCATCGCCCACCGCAAGGACACCTACCCGGCCACCCTCAGCGGCGGTGAACGCCAACGCGTCGCCGTGGCCCGGGCGCTGATGAACCGCCCGGCGCTGCTGCTCGCGGACGAGCCGACCGGCGCCCTGGACAGCAAGTCCGGCGAGCAGGTGATGGACCTGCTGATCGACCTCAACCAGATCGGCCAGACCCTGCTGATCGTCACCCACGACCCGCAGCTGGCCACCCGCTGCGCCAGCCGCCTGGTCGAGTTCGCCGACGGCAGGGTCGCCCGCGAGTCCGCCCTGGAGTCGACGGCATGACCGGGGCCGTGTGGCGGGCCTCCCGCGCGGCCGTCAAGCGCCGCAGGATCCAGACCATCGTGATCGGCCTGGTCGTCTTCTGCTCGACCACGACCATCCTGCTCGCGCTCGCGGTGATGAGCGCCGCCCGGGCGCCGTTCGACGCCGCCTTCGACGCCCAGCGCGGCGCCCAGGTGGTCGCGACCTTCGACGCGGTCAAGGCCCCGGCGGAGCGGCTGGCCGAAACCGCCCACCGTCCGGGCGTCGAGGCCGCCGCCGGACCGTTCGCCCAGGTCGTCCTGGACATCCCCACCAACTGGCTGGGCCACCCGCCCAGCCCGCTGACCGTGGTCGGCCGGGCCGACCCGGCGGGCCCGGTGGACCGGCCCGAGCTGGCCGCGGGCCGCTGGGCCGCCAAGCCAGGTGAGATCGTCCTCCAGAGCGGCGGCCACCCCGACGGCCTGCTGGGCCGGCGGATCACCTTCGGCGAGGGCACCACGCTCACCGTGGTCGGTTTCGCCGACAGCATGAGCAAGTCCGCGGGCGGCTGGGTCACCCCCGAGCAGATGGCCGCCCTCCACCCCACGGGCGAGCAGATGCTCTACCGCTTCGCCGGCTCCTCGACCGACCAGCAGCTCAGGGCGGGCCTGGCCGGGGCCACCGAGGGCCTGCCCGAGGACGCGCTGACCAGTACGCAGTCCTACCTCGTCCTCAAGCAGGCGTTCTCCGTGTCGGCCGACTCCTACCTGCCGTTCATGTCGGTCTTCGGCGGACTCGGTCTTGTGGTCGCCGTGCTGATCGTCGGCAATGTGGTGAGCGGCGCGGTGGTGTCCGGCTACCGGCACATCGGCGTGCTCAAGGCGATCGGTTTCACCCCGCGTCAGGTGGTCACGGTCTACCTCACCATGGTCTCGGTCCCCGCGACCGTCGGCAGCGTCCTCGGCACCGTGGCCGGCTGGGCCCTGGCCCAGCCGCTCATCGACGTCGCCTTCAGCGGGGTCGACGTCGGTACCGCCACGCTCGACCCCCCGGCCTGGCTGCCGGTTCTCTGCCTGGTGGCCGTGCCGGTGCTGGTCGCCCTGGCCGCGTTCGTCCCGGCCTCGCGCGCCCACCGGATCTCCGCCGCCGAGGCGATCACCGCCGGCAGCGCGCCGCGGACCGGGCGCGGGCTGCGGGTCCAGCGCTGGCTCAGCGGCACCCGGCTGCCGCGCTCGGTCAGCCTGGGCCTCGGCCACCCCTTCGCCCGTCCCGCCCGGACGGCGCTCACCATGTCGTCCATCGTTCTCGGCGTGGTCACGGTGACCTTCGCCACCGGCCTGAGCAGCACCCTGGTCGCCTCCGCGGAAGCACCGGCCGACAGCGGCCGTACCCACGTCAACGTCCAGCTGGGCAAACCGGGCGGGCTCCAGAGGGTGCCGAAGCTGACCACCGCGAAGATCGACGCCCTGCTGCGGTCCACGCCCGGCGCCGAGCAGGTCACCTCGCGCTCGCTGGTGCGGGTCGGCCTGGTCGGCTACACCCAGCCCGTCTTCGGCGACTTCTACGGCGGCGACGACGTCTCCCGCCCGCTCCGTGTCATCAAGGGCCGGATGGCGACCGGCCCCGGCGAGGTGAGTGCCGGACCGGCGTTCCTCGCACAGCACGGGCTGGGGCTCGGCGACCGGCTCACCCTGGACCTGGACGGCCGCAGGACGTCCGTGACCATCGTCGGCGAACCCGTCGAGGCCAACGCCCAGGCGGTGCAGTCCAACGCGGCGACCCTGGCCGAACTCACCTCGAAGCCGTACGTGGTCGAGTACGACGTCCGGCTCGCTCAGGGCGCCGACGCCGGCGCGTACACCAAGGCGATCAGCGACGCCGACCCGGGCCTCTATCCGTCCGTGGTCACCCACGACGCCGGCGGCCCCGTGGCGTCGGTCATCACCTTCTCGACGATCTTCACCGTCCTGCTCTGCGTGGTCGCCTCACTCGGTGTCTTCAACACCGTGCTGCTGACCGTCCGGGAGCGCCGCAGGGACCTGGGCATGCTCAAGTCCATCGGCATGACGCCGCGTCAGGCCGTCGCGATGACGGTGACCTCGGTCGCCTGGCTGGGCGTGGTCAGCGGGATGATCGGCATCCCGCTCGGGATGGTCGCCCACCGCCTGATCGTCGAACACGTCCCGATCATGGTGTTCTCGGACCGGATGATCCATGTGTTCCACGCCCCGCAGCTGGCCCTCCTCGGGCTGGCGGGTGTGTTCATCGCCGTCCTCGGCGCGCTCGTCCCGTCCCGCACGGCGGCGCGGCTGCCGATCGCCGAGGTGCTGCGCAACGAGTGACCCCGGCCCGCTCCGGCGGGCTCCGGTGTTCTCCCCTCCGCCGGACGGGAAACACCGAGGGCGGCCCCCTGCCATCGGGAAGTGCCGCCCTCGGTCGTCCGGTCGGTCCGGTGGTCCGGTCCGTCAGCCGCGCGTGGCCATCGCGCGGAGGAAGAAGGTCAGGTTGGCCGGGCGCTCGGCGAGCCGGCGCATGAAGTACCCGTACCACTCCTGCCCGTACGGCAGGTAGACCCGCATGGTGTTGCCGGCCTCGGCGAGGCGCAGCTGCTCCTCCGGGCGGATGCCGAAGAGCATCTGGTACTCGTAGCTGTCGCGGCTGCGGCCGTTCCACTCGGCCAGCTGGCCGGCGATCTTGATCATGTTGGGGTCGTGCGAGGCCACCATCGGGTAACCCTCGCCCGCCATCAGGACCTTGAGCGCGCGGACGTAGGCCAGGTCCACCTCGTGCTTGCCCTGGAAGGCGACCGACTCGGGCTCCTTGTAGGCGCCCTTGCAGATCCGCACCCGCGAGCCCGGGCCGGAGAAGTCCCGGCAGTCGGCCTCGGTACGGCGCAGGTAGGCCTGGAGCACGACGCCCAGCCACGGGAAGTCCGCGCGCAGCTCGCGGGCGATCCCCAGGGTGGAGTCGGTGGTGGTGTGGTCCTCCATGTCCAGGGTGACGGTGGTGCCCGCCTCCTTGGCCGCCTCGCAGATCCGCCGGGCGTTCTCCAGCGCGATCTTCTCGCCGTCCACCGGGAGGAACTGGCCGACCGCCGAGAGCTTGACCGAGACCTCGGCGTTGGCGGCGAGGCCGGTCTCCTTGAGGGCGGTGAGCAGGTACTCGTACGCCTTGGCGGTGTCGGCGGCCTGGCTCGCGTCCTTGGTGTCCTCACCGAGGTGGTCGAGGGTGACCTTGCGGCCGGTGGCGACCAGCTCGTCGGTCGCGGCGACGGCCTGGTCCAGCACGTCACCGGCGACGAAGCGCTCGACTATCGCGTGGGTGGGCGGGAACTTCTCGACGGCGGTGCGCACCTTCGGGGAGCGGGAGGCGGCGAGGAGGGCGGAGCGGAGCATTGGTACTCCTGGAGACGGTTCAACAGGCAGGGGAGAGTAGGGGGACGGCGACTGACGGTGTGTTCCGCCGTCCCCCGGGTCGGGCCGGTAGGCCCAGGATCGGGCTTGGTCAGCCCATGTGCGGGTAGCGGTAGTCCGTCGGCGGGACGAACGTCTCCTTGATGGAGCGGGTGGACGTCCAGCGGGCCAGGTTCTGCTTGGCGCCCGCCTTGTCGTTGGTGCCGGAGGCCCGGCCGCCGCCGAAGGGCTGCTGGCCGACGACGGCACCGGTCGGCTTGTCGTTGATGTAGAAGTTGCCGGCCGCGTTGCGCAGCTTGAGCATGGTGCGCTGGACCGCCTCGCGGTCCTGGGCGATGACCGCACCGGTCAGGCCGTACGAGGAGACCGACTCCATCTGGGTGAGCATCTCGTCGTACTTGTCGTCCTCGTAGACGTGGACCGCGAGGATCGGGCCGAAGTACTCGTCCCTGAAGTACTCGCTCGCCGGGTCCTCGCAGACCAGGACGGTCGGGCGGACGAAGTAGCCGACCGAGTCGTCGTAGGTGCCGCCGGCCAGGACCTCGACCTTGGGGTCGGCCTGGGCGCGGTCGATCGCGGCCTTGTTCTTGGCGAAGGCGCGGTCGTCGATGACGGCGCTCATGAAGTTGGCCAGCTCGGCGACGTCGCCCATGGTCAGGCCCTCGACCTCGTCGCGGAACTCGTCCTTGAGCTCGGCCCAGATCGAGGCCGGGACGTAGGCGCGGGAGAGCGCCGAGCACTTCTGGCCCTGGAACTCGAAGGCGCCGCGGGTCATCGCGGTCTTCAGCACGGCCTTGTCGGCGGAGGGGTGGGCGACCAGGAAGTCCTTGCCGCCGGTCTCGCCGACGATCCGCGGGTAGGTGCGGTAGCCGGCGATGTTGTTGCCGACCTCGCGCCACAGGTGCTGGAAGGTCGCGGTGGAGCCGGTGAAGTGGATGCCCGCCAGCTCCGGGTGCTTGAGCGCGACCTCGGAGACGGCCAGGCCGTCACCGGTGACCATGTTGATGACGCCCTTGGGCAGGCCCGCCTCCTCGAAGACCTGCATCAGCAGGTGCGCCGAGAACTGCTGGGTCGGGGACGGCTTCCAGACCACCACGTTGCCCATCAGGGCCGGGGCGGTGGGCAGGTTGCCCGCGATGGCGGTGAAGTTGAAGGGCGTGATCGCGTAGACGAAGCCCTCCAGCGCGCGGTGGTCGCTGCGGTTCCACACGCCGGGCGAGGAGATCGGCTGCTCGGCGATGATCTGCCGGGCGAAGTGCACGTTGAAGCGCAGGAAGTCGACCAGCTCGCAGGGGGTGTCGATCTCGGCCTGCTGGGCGGTCTTGGACTGGCCGAGCATGGTCGCGGCGGCCAGGGTCTCGCGCCACGGACCGGCGATCAGGTCGGCGGCGCGCAGGAAGATCGCGGCGCGCGAGTCGAAGGAGAGCGCCTGCCAGGCCTCGGCGGCGGCCAGGGCGCCGTCGATGGCGTCCCGCGCGTCGTCCTGGGTGGCGTGGCGCAGGGTGCCGAGCCGGGCCGCGTGGTTGTGCGGCTGGACGACGTGGAACTCGGCGCCGCCGCCCATCCGGCGCTCACCGTTGATCGTCATGGTGAGCTGGATCGGCTCCTGGCCGCCCAGCTCCTTCAGCTTGGCCTCCAGGCGAGCCCGTTCGGGGCTGCCGGGGGCGTAGCTGTGGACCGGCTCGTTCACCGGCGCGGGGACCTGGGTCACAGCATCCATGGCGGTGCTCTCCTTCTCGTCATGGGGGACCGACGGGGGTCGCACGCCGGTCATGGACGAACCGTATTCCCCCAGGTGGGAGCACTTGATTGGCCAGGCGGCTAAAGTCATTCAGACAGAGTTGTCCGACTGTACGAAGGAGGGCCGAACGGATGTCGACCGCACAGCACCCCTCCCCCGGCACCTCCCCCACCGCCGTGCCCGGGCTGCCCCTGCGGCAGCTGCTGATGTCGCTCGGCGAACCCCTGGTGGAGCTCCAGGCCGCCCCGGCCGGACTGGACGTGGCCGTACGGGACGTGGCGATCCTCGATCCGGAGGACCCGGCCACCGCCGCCTCCGGCGAACTGGTGCTGGCGATCGGCGCCCGGGGCCGGGCCGCACTGCCCGCGCTGCGCGCGGCCGGCCGGGCCGGGGCCGCGGCCGTCGCGGTCAAGCTGGACGCCCCGGGGCAGGCGGCCCCCCTGCGGGAGGCGGCCACCGAGGCGGGGGTCGCGCTGCTCTCGGTCCGCCGGGAGACCCGCTGGGAGCACCTGGACTCCCTCGCTCGGGCGATCATCGCCGGTCCCAACGCGCCCGAAGCCCCCGAGCACAGCGTCGGCGACCTCTTCTCGCTCGCCCAGACCGTCTCGGTGCTGACCGGCGGCATCGTCTCCATCGAGGACACCTCGAGCCGGGTGCTGGCCTACTCGCGCTCCTCCGACTCCGACGAGGTCGACGACCTGCGCAGGCTCTCCATCCTCGGCTGGCAGGGCCCCGAGCCCTATCTGTCCAAGCTCCGCGAGTGGGGCGTCTTCCAGCACCTGCGCAGCTCGGACAGCGTGATCGCGGTCGATCCGCACCCGGAGCTCGGTCTGCGCCGCCGCCTGGCCATCGGCATCCGCGCCGGCGCCCAGCCGCTCGGCACCATCTGGGTCCAGGAGGGCGCCCGGCCGCTCGCCCCGCTGGCCGAGCAGGCGCTGGTCGGCGCGGCCCGGGTGGCGGCGGCCCAGCTGGTGCGGCGCCGGCGCGAACTGTCCGCGGACGTACGGCTGACCCAGACCCTGCTCATCGGGCTGCTGGAGGGCTCCACCGGGCCGCAGTCGCTGGCCACCCACCTGGGGCTGGAGCTGCGCCGGCCGGCCACCGTGCTGGCGTACGCGGCGGGCCCCCGGGGCGAGGGCCGCAGCCTGGACCTCGCGATGGGCGAGGTCACCGGTCTGATCTCGGTGCACACCGCCTCCCGGCACCGCAGCGCGCTGCTCGCGCCGATCGACTCCCGGGTGTACGTCCTGCTACCGGAACTGCCCGCCGGACTTCCGATGGCCACCGTGCGCAGCTGGGCGCAGGAGGTGGTCGCGGCGGCCGGGGAGCACCTGGGCATCCGGCTGCGGGCCGCGATCGGCTCGACGGTGGACGGTCTGGCGGCGGTACCGGAGTCCCGGGCGCAGGCGGACCGGATCCTGGACGCGATGGGCCGCGGCGGGGTGGACCTGGACGTCGCCGCGCTGATCGACGTCCAGGCGGAGGTGCTGGTCAGCGAGGTGCTCGCGCTCCTGCAGGACCGTCAGGGCCTGCGCGACCCCCGGCTCCTGGCCCTGACCGAGTACGACCGCCGCCACGGCACCCGGCTCGCCGAGTCGGTGCTCGCCTGGCTGGACGCCTTCGGCGAGGTCCGCGTCGCGGCCGACTCGCTCCACATCCACCCCAACACCCTGCGCTACCGGGTCCGCCGCGCCGAGCAGCTGACCGGCATCGACCTGGCCCAGCCCCAGCAGCGGCTGCTCGCCATGCTCCAACTGCGCCTGCCGGAAGGCTGACCGGGGGCGGGGAGCAACGGCCGCCGCGGGTTCAGTACTGGGTGCGCTCCACCCGCCACTGCTCCCACGCCGTCAGCCACGCCTCCTCCGCGCCGGAGGTGTTCCGCACCAGGCCCGACCAGAGCCGCTGCCAGGCCTGCTGCGCCGGCAGACTCGGCACCTCGCTGGCGAACACCGTGTACCGGATCACCTCCTCCACCGCGGCCAGGCCCTCCGGTGTGCCGACGGCCCAGTCCGCCTGCTGGGCCAGCCTGGTGAGGTGGTTGACCATGGTGGTGATCGACTCCGTGGCCTCGTCCCGGGTCTCCGAGGCCAGCCTCATCTGCTGCCGTACGGCGGCCTCCCAGCGCAGTGCCGCCGCCTCGCCGCGCGAGCGCCTCGGCACCCGGGGCGGCCGGTCCTCGCGGATCTGCGCGGCGATCGCCAGCGACTCCCGTACCGCGTGCTCCACCAGCGCCCGGTGCGCCTCCAGGCCGACGACGGGCGGGAGTTCGCGCTCCTCCAGGGCCGTGTGGTGGGCCTTCCGGCCGGCCAGCTTCCGCATCAGGTCGGTCCGGCCCAGGACGTAGCGCTCGAAGTCCTCGATCCGCTTCAGCTCGATGCCGCCCGGCGGCACCCCGCGCCCGGTCACCGTGACGGTGATGCCGTCCACCCGCAGGCGGCCGGCCCAGACGGGCCTGCGCAGGTGCTCCCGCTCACCCTCGGACACCGCACCCGCGCCGGACTCCACGCCCAGCACCGCTTCGGAGACCGCGCTGGCGAGCTGGTGCTCCGCGCTCCCGGGCCGGATCTCGTCCGTGGCCCGGTCCTCGTGGATCTGGACGGCCCTCGGCTCGCCCTCCACGGTGATCCACTCACGCAGCGCCCGCACGCTGCCGGGCCCGTCGCCCTCGTCGATCCCCAACTGCTCGAAAACCCGGTCGCGTTCGTCCTCGACCACGTCCTCCAGCTCGGGCAACCGCGCGGCGTCCGTCCCGGGCCGGTAGGTGCGGACGGTCACGTACGGGCCCTCGACGGAGCTCCAGTCGCCGGACCGGACCTCGACCCAGTCCAGCTCACCGCCGCGGAACTCGTACTCGGCCAGCGCGTCACTGTCCTGGCGCTCCTCGGCCGGTTCGACACCGCTTCCCGACGGCGTGTTCCCGCCACCTCGCGCCTGGTCCGCGCGGTGCACTCCCCCGCCCCTGGAAGCGCGGTCCACCCCGTAGACCGGGAAGTCCGCATCCGCGAGCACCTGACGGCTGTACTCCTCGTGGTCGGCGTGGAAGTCCTCGGGCCCCTGGGGCCTGCCCGCCCTCTGCCTCTTCATCCTCTGCCGCACCCCCGCGTGTTCGCCTGGCCGTCGGTTCCGGCCACCACCACGCCGGGCCTGGCCCGGCACACCGGCGCCGCGTCCGCCCAACCATACGTCGGAAGAACCTGTCGTTCCATCAGCATCCCTCGTACGGTCGCCAGATGGACGCCCCGGCCGCGCACGGGCCGGATTGTCAGTGGCCTTGCCTACCCTGAGCGGCATGACAGCAGCCAAGAACTTCCCGGCCAGGATCAGCATCATCACCCTCGGCGTCAGTGACCTGCAGAGCAGCACCGAGTTCTACGAGGCCCTGGGCTGGCAGCGGTCCAGCGCCTCCAGCCCCGAGATCGTCTGGTTCCGCACCGCGGACTCCGCCCTCGGCCTCTTCCCCGTCGAGGCGCTCGCGGCCGACGCCGGGGTGCCGCTCTCGGGCGAGCCGTCCTTCCGCGGGGTCACCCTCGCGGTGAACCTCGAATCACCCGAGCTGGTCGACGCCGCCCTGGAAACGGCCGTCGCGGCGGGCGCCACGGTGGTCAAGCCCCCGGCGGCCACCGAGTGGGGCGGCTACTCCGGCTACTTCGAGGACTTGGACGGCCACCTCTGGGAGCTCTGCCACAACCCCTTCTTCCCGTTCACCGAGACCGGCAGCCTGGATCTGCCGTAGACCGGGCGCCACCCGGAGGGCGCGTTGGACCCCAACCACTACCACCTTCGCTCCGTCTGGCGGCTGCCCGCCGAGCCGGCCCTGGTCTACCGGGCCCTGGCGGACGTCGCCCGCTACCCCCAGTGGTGGCCGCAGATCCGCTCGGTCCGCCAACTGGACGAGCACAGCGGCGAGTTGGCCATCCGGTCGGTGCTGCCGTACGTGCTGCGCATCACCATCCGCGAGCAGCGCCGGGACGCCGCGGCCGGCCTGCTCCAGGCCGAGCTCGGCGGCGACCTCCGGGGCTGGTCCCGCTGGCAGGTCGGCCCGGGCGGCCCGGGCACCCTGGTCCTCTTCGAGGAGGACGTCCGCCCCGCCAAACCCCTGATGCGCCGGTTCGCCCCGATCGCCCGCCCCCTCTTCCTCACCAACCACGCCGCCATGATGCGCGCGGGCCAGCGCGGCCTCCGCGCCTATCTGAGCTGAGCCCCGGGGCGCGAGGAGCCGCGCGAGGCGGAACGCCGGGGCGCGGTCACCCGCGCCCCGACGGGGGGCGTCCGTTACTTGCCGCGCCGGGAGCGGGCCTTGAAGGCCGCCTTCCGGGCCTCCTTGGCGACCTGCCGGTCCGGGTGCAGCTCGCCGACCGTCTCCAGCACCTCCGCCGTGTACGGGTGCTCGACCCGCCACAGCTCGGCGAAGAAGTCCGCCACGTCCTCGTCCACCGGGAGCCCGGACACCAGCTCCCGCAGCGCCTCGCTCTCCCCCTCGCTCATCAGCAGCTGCGCGGCGAAGGTGTCCACCATGCTCCAGAGCACCACCGCACGCTCGGGTGCCCCGATCTCCACCCCCTGTTCGAGCAGCCAGGCCCGGACCCCGCCACCCAGCTGGGGGTCGTCCACCACCTCCCGCGCGGCGGGCTGCGCCTCGGCGCCGATCACCTCCAGCGCCGACAGGCAGAGCAGCCGCCGCACCGGGCTGTACGGATCACTCCCGTGCGCCGCCGCCAGCAGCTCGCGCGCCGCCTGCACCGGATCGCGGTCGGCCAGCCAGACCGCCAGCTCACGGTCGGGCAGCACGTTCTCGCTCTCGGAGATGCCGCGCAGCAGCTCCTCCGCCGTGCCCTCGGCCAGCTCGCCGACCAGCGGGGCCTCGAAGCCGTCCTCCAGCAGCCACTGCCGCACACCGTACTGACCGAGCGGGGTGAGCCGGACCGTCCCGAACCGGGCCGCCTCGGCCTCGTCCAGCGGGCCCTCGCCCGCCGCGAGCGCCTCCTCGTCCGACTCCTCCTCGAACAGCTCGGGGTCGATCGGCTGGTGCTCCAGCAGACCGAGTTCGGCCAGGTCGCCGAGCATCGGGTCCAGCGTCACCATCAGGTCGGTGATGTCGCCGAGCATCTCCTCGTCGGGCTCCTCGCCCTCGGGGACCACCAGCAGCGCGGCCAGCACCCCGAGCGGCACGGTCTCCTGCCCGGGCTCGGCGAAGGCCGTGGTCTCGTAGAGCACCCGGAGGGCGTCGTCCAGCAACTCGGCCGCCGCCTGCCGGGACTCCTCGAGCTCCGCGAGCTCGGACTCGTCGGTCTCCTCGGCCGCCCCCTCGGCCGCCGCGCCCTCGGCCGGCTCCGGCTCCTCGCCCTCGGCTCGCTCCGCCTCCTCGCCCTCCTCGCCCTCCAGGGCGAGCGAGTCGGCCTCGGCGGCCAGCTCCCGGACGATCCCGGCGGCGGTCAGCCACAGTTCGAGGACCGTCTCCGGATCACCCTGCTCGGCGTCCGCCAGATCGGGGCCCGGGACCGCCACGTGCTCGCCCTCGGCGGTGGTGCCGATCTCCACCAGCTCCAGGTCGCAGGCGAGCGACC
Source organism: Kitasatospora sp. HPM-01-4 (assembly GCF_051374625.1). Lineage (NCBI taxonomy): Bacteria > Bacillati > Actinomycetota > Actinomycetes > Kitasatosporales > Streptomycetaceae > Kitasatospora > Kitasatospora sp. HPM-01-4. Next base: position 2,701,140 of record NZ_JBPQGP010000005.1, read on the forward strand.
AGGCCCGCATGGCCTCGATCACGGCCTCCTCGGGCGCACTCCCGTGCTCGGGGGCCAGACCGAGCAGCCGGGCGGCGGGGGCACGGTCCGGTCCGGTGAGATCACCGAACTCGTCCACCGCGCGGTGCGGAGCCGACCAGCGGGCCAGCTTCAGCGCTCGGTCGATCAGCGGTACCGCCAGCGCCGCGGCGGCCAGCTCCTCCTCGGGCGGCAACAGGACCGGCGGCACGAGCACCACGGCGTCGTCCATGTCGTCCTCCTCGCGGCCGTGCGCCGCGAACGCCCCGTACAGATCGGCAAGCTCGTAGTCGGCGGGCAGCAGGCCCTCGGCCTTCGCGCCGGGCCCGCTCTCCACCGGGTTCTCGGGCTTGGTGCGACGTCGTCCGGCCATCGTGCGCGTTCTCCCGTACTGACGGTTGTCGTAGTGGTGGTGCCGCAGTGCCCACGCCATCTCCGCATCGGCCGGCGGTCACCGCTCCACAGAACCGGATGTGGGTACCGGTCCATCCACTCAGCGTAGCCGTCGGCGGGGCCGCGTGCCCGGCCGATCACCACTCGCGCCGCCGCCGAACGAACCGAACACGTATCCTTCGCTTGGCGCAGTGCACACCCCGCACGGCCACCGGGCAACGACGCCCACCGCACCCTTCGCACCGGCGTCCCTCCCATGCCCGCCCACGGGACATCGGGCGGCCCCGGCCGGAGGGCGTACCTCTCACCCCGCGCCGCCGGTGACTCCGACTCAAGGCCGCCACCCCAGGCCCTGCCCGGGCCCGGTCGCGCCCGGCCACAGGAGATCCCTGCCATGGCGGACCTCTCCACCGCCGGCCCCGGACTGCCCTCGTCGCAGTACCCGGTACGCCGGTTCTCGGAGGCCCTGCTCCCCCTGGAGCTCGCACCACGCACGCAACTCCAGCTCTCCGCGATCAGCCGTTGGAACGCACTGCGCGGCATACGCGTCGGCCTGGTCGCCGCCGCCCTGCTGCTTCTGCTGATCGGTGTCAACCTGGCCACCCCGATCTATCCGGTGCTCCAGCAGCGCCTCGGGCTCACCGCACTCGACACCACCGTCCTCTTCGCGATCTACGTGTTCGCCCTGGTTCCGGTCCTGGCCGCGGTCGGCCACTGGTCCGACCACCTCGGGCGGCGGGCGATGATCCTGCCGGCCCTCGTACTGGCCGCCGCCGGTGACGCGCTCTTCGCCACCGCGGACGGCTTCGGCCAGCTCGCCGTCGGACGGGCCGTCCAGGGCGTCGCGGTGGCGCTGTCCACCGGGGCCGCCGGGGCCGCCCTCAGCGATCTGCTGCCGGACCACCAGACCCTGGCCTCCAAGCTCACCCTGGCCTGCTCGGCCGGCGGCGTCGCGCTCGGCCCGGTCGTCGGCGCGCTGATGGCGGGCGGCGACAACCCGCTGCTGACCCCGTTCCTGGTACACGCCCTGGCCCTGCTGGCGCTCTGCGTCCCGCTGGCGGTCATCCACCCGAGGATGCCCGGCGGGCTGCGGCCCGCGGCCTCGCCGCCCCGCATCACCACCCCGGCCCACCTGCGGCCCAGGCGGCTCGCCATGCCCGTCAAGGGCCGCCGTGAGTTCCTGCTCGCCGCCGGGGCCGGCTTCGTCTCGTACGCGGTCTTCGGGGTCTACCTCAGCCTGGCGCCCGCCTTCTCCGCCAAGGTGCTGCACACCTCCTCGCACCTGACCGGCGCGGTGCTCGCCGCCCTGCTGCTCGGCTCCTCCGCCGTCGCCCAGCTGCTCGTCCCGCCGACCGCCGACCGCCTGGTGATCGCCCTCGGCATGACCGGCCTGGCCGCCGGACTCGGCATGGTGGTCGCCGCCGGCTACAGCGGCACCCCGGCCCTGCTCTTCATCGGCAGCGTGCTCGGCGGCGCCTGCCAGGGCGTGGCCTTCCGCTCCCTGTTCACCAGCGCGGTCGCCGCGATGGACCCCGAGCGCCGCGGCAGCGAGCTCTCCGCCCTCTGGGTCATCGTCTACCTGGGCAGCTCCCTGCCGATCGTCGCGGTGGGCGCCCTGGTCCGCTCCTGGGGCCTGCTCCCCGCCGTCAGCGGCTTCGTCGGCATCGCGGCCGCGGCCTGCCTGGGCCTGGCGGGCGCGGTGGTCAGGCGGCGCTAGTCCGACCAGGGGCGCCAGGAGCCGGTGCCGGTCTCGACACCGAACGGCTCAGGCAACCGGAGATGGTCGTCCAGCTCGCCCCGGGCCCACATGGCATACGGCGTATCCGGAAGCGACATGTGCACAATCGCAGCCACCCCGCGGCCGGCATGGCCACCCGTAGGCAGATGTACCACCGCCCCGTGGATCGTTCCCTCGAAAGGGGGATCCACGGGGCGGTGGCGGAAAAGCTCAGGCGATCAGACGTTGAAGCCGAGGGCGCGGAGCTGCTCGCGGCCGTCGTCGGTGATCTTGTCGGGGCCCCACGGCGGCATCCAGACCCAGTTGATCCGCAGGTCCTTCACCAGACCGTCGGTGGCGGTCTTGGCCTGGTCCTCGATGACGTCGGTCAGCGGGCAGGCCGCCGAGGTGAGCGTCATGTCGATGGTGGCCACGTCGTCCTCGTCGATGTGGACGCCGTAGATCAGGCCGAGGTTGACGACGTCGATCCCCAGCTCGGGGTCGACGACGTCCATCAGGGCCTCGGTCAGGTCCTCGACGGACACGGTGCCCGCGCTGGTGCCCACCGGCCCGTCGGGGCTGCTCTCGGCAGCCGTGCTCTCGGTCTCGCTCATGAATACGTCCTTCAGTCGTTTACGGCGGGCTGCTCGGCGAGCGCCTTGGCGGTGGCGTCCTTCCAGGCCATCCAGCTCAGCAGGGCGCACTTGACCCGGGCCGGGTACTTGGAGACACCGGCGAACGCGACCGCGTCCTCCAGCACCTCCTCGTCGCCCTCGGCCTGGCCCTTGCTCTGCATCAGCTCCAGGAAGGCCTCCTGGATGACCTGGCCCTCACCCACGGTCTTGCCGACCACCAGGTCGTTCAGCACCGAGGCGCTGGCCTGGCTGATCGAGCAACCCTGCGACTCGTAGGAGATGTCCGCCACCACGGAGCCGTCGAGCCTGACCCGCAGGGTGATCTCGTCCCCGCAGGTCGGGTTGACGTGGTGCACCTCGGCGTCGCCGTCCCGCAGCCCCTTGCCGTGGGGGTTGCGGTAGTGGTCCAGGATGATCTCCTGGTACATCGAGTCGAGCTTCATGTCGGTGGACCCAGCCCTCAGCCGAAGAAGTTGCGGACGTGGTGCAGACCGGCGATCAGTGCGTCGACCTCGGCCGGCGTGGAGTACAGGTAGAACGACGCTCGCGTGGTCGCCGGAATTCCGTACCGCAGGCAGACCGGCCGGGCGCAGTGGTGGCCGACGCGCACGGCGATGCCCTGCTCGTCCAGCACCTGGCCCACGTCGTGCGGGTGGATGTCACCGAGGGTGAAGGAGATCGCGGCACCGCGGTCCACCGCCGTACGGGGGCCGATGATCCGCAGCTCCGGCACCTCCAGCAGGCGCTCGACCGCGTACTCGGTGATCGCGTGCTCATGTGCGGCGATCTTGTCCATGCCGATGTTCGACAGGTAGTCGATGGCCGCGCCGAGACCGACCGCCTGGGCGATCGGCGGGGTGCCCGCCTCGAACTTGTGCGGCGCCGGGGCGTAGGTGGACGAGCCCATGGTGACGGTCTCGATCATCTCGCCGCCGCCGAGGAACGGAGGCAGGTCCTCCAGCAGCTCCTGGCGGCCCCAGAGCACGCCGATGCCGGTCGGGGCCAGCATCTTGTGGCCGGTGAAGGCGACGAAGTCGGCCTCCAGCGCCTGGACGTCCAGCACCATGTGCGGGGCGGCCTGCGAGGCGTCGATCACGACCAGCGCACCGACCGACTGGGCCTTGCGGACGATGGCCTCGACCGGGTTGATGGTGCCCAGCAGGTTGGAGACCAGGGTGAAGGAGACCACCTTGGTCTTCTCGGTGATCAGCTCGTCGATGTTGGAGAGGTCGAGCCGGCCCTCGTCGGTCAGCCCGAACCACTTCAGCTTCGCGCCGGTGCGCTGCGAGAGCAGCTGCCACGGAACGATGTTGGAGTGGTGCTCCATCTCCGTGATGACGATCTCGGCGTCCGCGTCCACCCGGTACGGCTCGTCGGCCCAACCAAGCATGTTGGCAACGAGGTTGAGGGACTCCGAGGCGTTCTTGGTGAAGATCACCTCGTCCCGGCTCGGCGCGTTGACGAAGGCCGCGACCTTGTCACGGGCGCCCTCGTACAGCGCCGTGGCCTCCTCGGCCAGCACGTGCACACCGCGGTGCACATTGGCGTTGTGGCGCTCGTAGTACGTGTTGAGGGCCTCCAGCACCTGCCGGGGCTTCTGCGAGGTCGCCGCGTTGTCCAGGTAGACGAGGGGCTTGCCGTCGTGCAGCAGACGCTGCAGCACGGGGAAGTCCTTGCGGATCGCCTCGGTGTCGAGCAGCCCGGTCAGCGCCGAGCCAGGATGGGTTGTCACTCGGAAGCGCCGCCCTTCACGTAGCTCTCGTAGCCCTCTTCCTCCAGCTTGTCGGCGAGCTCGGCACCGCCGGACTCGACGATGCGGCCGCCCGCGAAGACGTGGACGTAGTCGGGCTGGATGTACCGCAGGATGCGGGTGTAGTGGGTGACCAGCAGCGTGCCGACCTCACCGGTGGAGCGGACCCGGTTGATGCCCTCGGAGACGATGCGCAGCGCGTCCACGTCCAGACCGGAGTCGGTCTCGTCCAGGATCGCGATCTTCGGCTTGAGCAGCTCCAGCTGCAGGATCTCGTGGCGCTTCTTCTCACCGCCGGAGAAGCCCTCGTTGACGTTGCGCTCGGCGAAGGCCGGGTCCATCTGGAGGGCGGCCATCGCCTCCTTGACCTCCTTCACCCAGGTGCGCAGCTTCGGGGCCTCGCCGCGCACGGCGGTGGCGGCGGTGCGCAGGAAGTTGGAGACCGAGACGCCGGGGACCTCGACCGGGTACTGCATGGCCAGGAAGACACCGGCGCGGGCGCGCTCGTCGACCGACATCTCCAGCACGTTCTCGCCGTCCAGCAGGACCGAGCCGCTGGTGACGGTGTACTTGGGGTGGCCGGCCAGCGAGTAGGCCAGGGTGGACTTGCCGGAACCGTTGGGGCCCATGATCGCGTGGGTCTCGCCCTGCTTCACGGTCAGGTCGACGCCGCGCAGGATCTCGCGCGGGCCGGACTCGGCCTCGACGGAGACGTGCAGGTCACGGATTTCAAGCGTTGCCATGTGTACTCAGGACTCCTGGTTGACGGAGACGAGCACATCGTCCCCTTCGATCTTTACGGGGTAGACAGCGACCGGCTTGGTGGCGGGCAGCCCGGACGGCTTGCCGGAGCGCAGGTCGAAGCTGGAGCCGTGCAGCCAGCACTCGATCATGCAGCCCTCGACCTCGCCCTCGGAGAGCGAGACGTTCGCGTGCGAGCAGATGTCGTTGATCGCGAACACCTCGCCCTCGGTGAAGACCAGGGCGACGGGCACGCCGCCCAGCTCGACGCGCTTGGGCACGTCCTCCTGGAGGTCGCTCAGCGAGCAGGCGCGCAGGTAGCTCATCCGACCGTCGCCTCCAGCTCAGCCTCGATCTTCTCCATCAGGTTGTCCTGGATCTCGGCGACGCCGATCTGCTGGACCAGCTCGGCGAAGAAGCCGCGCACCACCAGGCGGCGGGCCTCGTCGGCCGGGATGCCGCGGGCCTGCAGGTAGAAGAGCTGCTCGTCGTCGAAGCGGCCGGTGGCCGAGGCGTGGCCGGCGCCGACGATCTCGCCGGTCTCGATCTCCAGATTGGGGATGGAGTCGACCCGGGCACCGTCGGTGAGCACCAGGTTGCGGTTCTGCTCGTAGGTGTCGGTGCCGACGGCGGCGGCGCGGATCAGCGCGTCGCCGACCCAGACCGCGTGCGCGTCCTGGCCCTGGAGGGCGCCCTTGTAGACCACGTTGGACCGGCAGTGCGGGGTGTCGTGGTCGATGATCAGGCGGTGCTCCAGGTGCTGGCCGGCGTCGGCGAAGTACAGGCCGTACAGCTCGGCCTCGCCGCCGGGGGCGGTGTAGCGCACCCGCGGGTGGATCCGGACCAGGTCGCCGCCGAAGGTGACGATCACGGACTTGAGCGAGGCGTCCCGGCCGACCAGGGCGGACTGCTGGGCGGCGTGCACCGCGTCGCGCTCCCAGTCCTGGACGGAGACGAAGGTCAGCTTGGCACCGTCGCCGACCAGCAGCTCGACGTTGGCGGCGCGGGTACCGGTACCGGTGTGGTTCAGCACCACGACGGCCTCGGCGAAGGGCTTGACGTCGATCACCACGTGCGCGAAGCGGACACCGCCCTCGCCGTGCACGTCGATCTTCACCGGCTCGGTCAGCACCGTCTCCGTGGGAACGGTGACCACCAGTGCCTGCTCGAAGCCGCTGTACGCCTGCGCGGCGACCCGGTCCACCGGCTGCCCGGCCTTGCCCAGGCGCGCGTCGTCACGGCCGACCGTCTCGGCGGTGACGCCGTCCGGCAGGCTCAGCTCGACCTTGTCGGTGCCCTTCTCGGCGGTGGCGGCACTGCCGTCGTGCAGCCCGCCGAGGCGGTGCATCGGGGTGAAGCGCCAGTCCTCCTCGCGGCCGTGCGGGACCGGGAAGTCGTTCACGTCGTAGGAGGGCTTGACCGCGACGCGGGCGTCGATCGGCTGCTGGACGGTGGCCCGGCCCGTGCCGGGGCCGGCCAGCTGGGCACCGGCGCCGGTGGTCCCGACCTCGATCGAACCGGCGGTGGTGGCGCCGGAGGTGTTCTGAACGTCAGCCATGGCTGTTCGTAGTGCTCTCTTCCTCAAAAGTGTGGATGGACGGGCCTTCGGCCGGGCGTCACCCGGCGAGCTGTCGTCGCCCGCCGGGGCAGCCTGAGCGGCAGTCGAACGGTCTTCCCGCTCTCCGGCTCGGGCGTCAGCCCCGGGAGCCGTCGAGTGGTCTTCCCGCTCACTCGCTCCGCTCGCTCGGGCGTCAGCCCCGGGAGCCGTCGAGTGGTCTTCCCGCTCACTCGCTCCGCTCGCTCGGGCGTCAGCCCTGGGAGCCGTCGAGTGGTCTTCCTGCTCACTCGCTCCGCTCGCTCGGGCGTCAGCCCACCGAGCCCTCCATCTGCAGCTCGATCAGCCGGTTGAGCTCCAGCGCGTACTCCATCGGCAGCTCGCGGGCGATCGGCTCGACGAAGCCGCGGACGATCATCGCCATCGCCTCGAACTCGGTCATGCCGCGGCTCATCAGGTAGAAGAGCTGGTCCTCGCTGACCTTGGAGACGGTGGCCTCGTGGCCCATGGACACGTCGTCCTCGCGGACGTCCACGTACGGGTAGGTGTCCGAGCGGGAGATGGTGTCGACCAGCAGCGCGTCGCACAGCACGTTGGACTTGGCGCCGTGCGAGCCCTCGCCGATCTCGATGAGGCCGCGGTAGGAGGTCCGGCCGCCGCCGCGCGCCACCGACTTGGAGACGATGTTGGAGGAGGTGTTGGGCGCCATGTGGACCATCTTGGCGCCGGCGTCCTGGTGCTGGCCCTCGCCCGCGAAGGCGATCGACAGGGTCTCGCCCTTGGCGTGCTCGCCCATCAGGTAGACGGCCGGGTACTTCATGGTGACCTTGGAGCCGATGTTGCCGTCGACCCACTCCATGGTCGCGCCCTCGTACGCCACGGCGCGCTTGGTGACCAGGTTGTAGACGTTGTTCGACCAGTTCTGGATGGTCGTGTAGCGGCAGCGGCCGCCCTTCTTGACGATGATCTCGACCACGGCGCTGTGCAGCGAGTCCGAGGAGTAGATCGGCGCGGTGCAGCCCTCGACGTAGTGGACGTAGGCGTCCTCGTCGACGATGATCAGCGTCCGCTCGAACTGGCCCATGTTCTCGGTGTTGATCCGGAAGTAGGCCTGCAGCGGGATGTCGACCTGCACGCCCTTCGGCACGTAGATGAACGAACCGCCGGACCACACGGCCGTGTTGAGCGCGGCGAACTTGTTGTCGCCGGGCGGGATGACGGTGCCGAAGTACTCCTTGAACAGCTCCGGGTGCTCACGCAGCGCGGTGTCGGTGTCCAGGAAGATGACGCCCTGCGCCTCCAGGTCCTCGCGGATCTGGTGGTACACGACCTCGGACTCGTACTGCGCGGCGACACCGGCGACCAGGCGCTGCTTCTCCGCCTCCGGGATGCCCAGCTTGTCGTAGGTGGCCTTGATGTCCGCGGGCAGGTCCTCCCAGGACTCGGCCTGCTTCTCGGTCGAGCGGACGAAGTACTTGATGTTGTCGAAGTCGATGCCGGAGAGGTCCGAACCCCAGGTCGGCATGGGCTTCTTCTCGAACAGCTTCAGGCCCTTGAGACGCAGGTTGAGCATCCACTCGGACTCGCTCTTCTTCGCCGAGATATCGCGGACGACCTCTTCGCTCAGGCCGCGCTTGGCTGCGGCACCCGCGACATCCGGGTCCGCCCAGCCGTACTCGTAGGTGCCCAGGCCCTCGAGCTCCGGGTGCGAAACGGTGTCAGTCATGCGAGATTCCTCCGCGCGGACGCTGAATTCTGATCGGTAGACGTACCGGCAGTCGGCACGGCATCGGGCACCTGGCGGGGACCGGGCGACGATGCGGCACCGGGTGCCGGCACATAGGTGGTGCAGACCCCGTCACCGTGGGCGATGGTGGCCAGCCGTTGCACATGGGTGCCCAGGAGCTGGGAGAAGACCTCGGTCTCCGCCTCGCAGAGCTGCGGGTACTGCTCGGCGATGTGCACGACCGGGCAGTGGTGCTGGCAGAGCTGGGCGCCCGCCGGGGCCTTCGCGGCGGTCGGCGGCACTCTCCGCACCGTGGCAGCGTACCCGTCGGCGCTCAGCGCCTCGGCCAGTGCCTCGGTGCGCTGGTCGGGCTCGGCCTGGCCCAGCACGGTGAGGTACTTCTGGCCCTGCCTGCCGAACCGGGCCCGGGCGAAGGCGGCGACCGCCTCGTCGCCCGCCTTTCCGCCGCCCACCGACTCGGAGATCCAGCGCAGCGCGTCGGCGGCGAGCTGGTCGTACTCCTGGTAGAAGGCGTCCCGGCCGGACTCGGTGAGGCCGAAGACCTTGGCGGGGCGGCCCCGGCCCCGGCTGCCGTAGACCCGCTGCTCACGGGACTCCACCAGGCCAGTGGCGAGCAGCCCGTCCAGGTGGCGGCGGACGGCCGCCGCGGTCAGCCCCAGGCGGCTGGCGAGGTCGGCGGCGGAGGACGGCCCGTGATCCAGGATCGACCGGGCCACCCGGTCCCGGGTGGCGCGATGGCCCTCCAGCAGCACCTCGGCCGCCGTCGCGGGCACGGCGCAGCCAGGGGCCGACTCGGCCTCCTGCTGGTCCACCTGCTCCCGCACGTTTTTCACAACACGATTGTTGCGTAATTCATTCCTCGGCGACAAGCCGTGATGCATGCCTCATCGGTGGAATCCATCACGCAGGCAAGCCTTACCTGGCCTGCGGAAACGATCACGACACGCGGTGTGAGACCGACCGGCGGCGGGGAGCGCGGGTGAAGAGGGGCCCCGCCCGAGGGCGCGCAAGGAGGGCGGGCGCCGGCTCCGCGGGTACGAGCGCCCGGCGGCGAGCGGGCGAGTGAAGGCGCGCCTGTTCGGTCCTCTTACACTCGCCGGTATGCAGACTTCACCCGCCGTCGAGGTGGCCGGGCTGGTCAAGCGCTACGGCGACAAGACGGCCGTGGACGGCCTCGACCTCACCGTCGGGCGCGGCGCCATCACCGCCGTACTCGGCCCCAACGGCGCCGGCAAGACCACCACCATCGAGACCTGCGAGGGCTACCGCCGCCCCGACGCCGGCACCGTCCGGGTCCTCGGCCTCGACCCGATCGCCGACGCCCGCGAACTGCGCCCCCGGGTCGGCGTGATGCTCCAGGCCGGCGGCGTCTACGCGGGCGCGCGCGCCGTGGAGATGCTGCGGCACACCGCGAAGCTGCACGCCGACCCGCTGGACGTGGACGCCCTGGTCGAGCGCCTGGGCCTCGGCTCCTGCGGCCGCACCACCTACCGCCGCCTCTCCGGCGGCCAGCAGCAGCGGCTGGCCCTCGCCATGGCCGTGGTCGGCCGCCCCGAGCTGGTCTTCCTGGACGAGCCCACCGCCGGACTCGACCCGCAGGCCCGCCGCGCCACCTGGGACCTGGTCCGCGACCTCAAGCGCGACGGCGTCACCGTGATCGTCACCACCCACCACATGGACGAGGCCGAGGAGCTCGCCGACCAAGTCGCCGTCATCGACCGCGGCAAGGTCATCGCCACCGGCAGCCCGGAGGAACTCCGCGGCGGTGAGAGCGGGTCCAGCCTGCGCTTCGAGGCCCCCGCCGGGCTCGACCTCGCCACGCTGCGGAAGCTTCTGCCGGACGGCGTCGCCGCCGCCGAACCCACCCCTGGCCGCTACCGCGTCGAGGCCAGGCTGGAGCCCGAGGTGCTCTCGGCGATCAACGAATGGTGCGCGCTGGCCGGTACCGCCCCCGAGCGGCTCACCGTGCAGCCCCGCAGCCTGGAAGACGTCTTCCTCGACCTGACCGGACGGGACCTGCGTTCATGACCACCCACTCCCCCGCCGCCCCGGACCACTCCCCCGCGCCCGGCGCGGCGCCCGTCGGCCGGATGCTGCTCGCGCAGACCGCCTTCGAGACCAAGATGCTGCTGCGCAACGGCGAGCAGCTGCTGCTCACCGTGGTGATCCCGACCGTGCTGCTGGTGCTGTTCAGCGCCGTGGACGTGGTCTCGGTGGACGGCCCCGGCAAGCGGGTGGACTTCCTCGCACCCGGCCTGCTGGCGCTCGCCGTGATGTCCACCGCCTTCACCGGCCAGGCCATCGGCACCGGCTTCGAACGCCGCTACGGCGTGCTCAAGCGGCTGGGCGCCTCGCCGCTGCCGCGCTGGGCGCTGCTCACCGCCAAGACCGGCTGCGTCCTGGTCACCGAGGTCCTGCAGGTCCTGCTGCTCTCGGCGATCGCCCTCGGGCTCGGCTGGTCCCCGCACGGCAACCCTCTGGCCGTGGTCGGCCTGCTGGTGCTGGGCACCGCCGCCTTCTCCGGCCTCGGCCTGCTGATGGCGGGCACCCTGCGGGCGGAGGCGACGCTGGCCGCCGCCAACCTGGTGTTCATCCTGCTGCTGCTGGCCGGCGGCGTGGTGGTCCCGCTCGCCAAGTTCCCCGCCGCCGTCCGCTCGGCGCTGGAACTGCTCCCGATCAGCGCCCTCTCCGACGGGCTGCGCTCGGTCCTCCAGTACGGCTCCGGGGTCCCCTGGTCCGACCTCGGGATCCTCGCGGTCTGGGCCGTCCTGGGCCTGGGCGCGGCGGCCCGCTTCTTCCGCTGGGAGTGATCTTCCTGGGCGGGCGGGCAGTGCCCCGGGGCGCGGGGAACCGGCGGGTGCCGGTACGCGGCCCTGAGGAACCCGCCCGCCCCTATCGTGGGTACGTGACCTTCCATGGCTGGCCGGCCGAGGCGCTCGAGTTCTACGAGCACCTGGAGGCCGACAACTCCAGGACCTTCTGGGACGCCCACCGAACCGCCTACGAGGAGCTGGTCCGCGGGCCGATGGCCGACCTGCTGGACGAGCTGGAGGACGAGTTCGGCCCGGGGAAGATCTTCCGCCCCTACCGCGACGTCCGGTTCAGCGCCGACAAGACCCCGTACAAGACCCACATCGGCGCCCACCTGCGGACCGGCGGCTACATCCAGCTCTCCGCCGACGGCCTGGCCTGCGGCAACGGCATGTGGCGGCTCGCCGCCGACCAGCTGGCCCGCTACCGCGCCGCCGTCGCCGAGGACATCACCGGCGCCGAGCTGGAACGCGTCATCGCCGAGGTCGAGCAGGCCGGCCCCGCGGTGCACGGCCACGAGACGCTCAGGACCGCCCCGCGCGGCTACCCCAGGGACCACCCCAGGATCGGCCTCCTGCGCCACAAGGGCCTGGTCGCCTGGCAGCAGTGGGAGCCCGCCGCCTGGCTGGGCACCCGTACCGCCGCCAGGCGGATCACCGCCTTCCTGCGCGCCTCCCAGCCGTTGAGGGCCTGGCTGGACGACCACGTCGGCCCCAGTGAACTCCCCGAGCGTTAGGGCCCCGCCCGTCCGGCCGGGGTACGGGTGGGCCCGGAGCCCGGTCAGTGCCTGCGCGAGGAGCGGCGGCGGGTGGCGATCAGCAGCACGGCGCCGAGCACGACCACGGCCGCGCCGCCCGCGGCGAGCACCGGGGTCTCGCTGCCGCCGCCGGTCGAGGCCAGCTCGGGGGCCGAGGAACTCGGTGACGGGACGGGCCTCCTGCTGCTGTGCGAGGGGCTCGGGCTCGCGCTCGGGCTCTGCGACGGGCTCGGCGAGGGCGAGGGCGAGGGCGAGGGGCTGTGGCTCGGACTGGGGCTGTGGCTGGGCGAGGGCGACGCCTGGCAGGGCGCGATGCTCTCGGTCCGGTCGATGTTCCAGCCGGTGTTGTCCGGGTCCTCCGTGGTGCGGACGATGAGCTCGGCCTTGACGTCCTCGCCGTGCGGCGGAACGGTGAAGCTCTGGCTGAAGGCGTCGCCGAAGGTCTTCCGGTCGAGCAGCTTCCTGCCGTCCAGGACCAGGGTGACGGTGTTCTTGAACCGCGGGTTGTAATCGGTCAGTTCGATACTGATCCGGTCGCAGGTCACCGTCCAGGCGGGGATGTGCGCCGAGGCGCCGCCCGCCAGTACCAGGGGTGCTGCCGTGCCGAGTGCCGCCGCTGCCGCCAGCGCGCCGATCCGAGTCCTCCGCCGTCCCGCCATGCCGATCTTCCCTCCCGAACGACCTTGCCATGGACGGGCGTTGACAGTTCCGATCGCCCGGAGCCTGGCCTGCGGTGGCGCACTCTACCGGCCCGGGCACGCTGTGCCACCCCCGTCGGATGGCCGAATGTGTGTGGCCCAACAGCCCACCACGGCAAGGGACTCCGGCACATGCGATAAGAGAAAGTGCGCACCGTTCGACCGATTCCGATCGAACAGCGCGCACCTGTGCCTGGTGTGGTCCTGGGACGTCCAGCCGGTCAAGACCGACCCCCGGCGCTCCGCCGCTGCCCGGCAGCCACCGCGAAGCCGCTCGGCTTCGCGGTGCCACCGGTGGAGGCGGCTCGGCTGCCGCCTCCGCTGCCTTCGGTCTGGTGACCGTGGCACTGGCGGAGGGGCGGCCGACGCCTGCGCGATCGAGACGGCACACGAGTCGGCGGCGCGGCCGCCGAGTCGGATCAGACGGGCTCCGGAGAGGGGCCCGGCGCGTCTCAGGACCACCAGAGCCTACCCCCTCCTCGGAGCGCGCTCCGCTGTGGTGCGCCGCCCGGTGCGATCGGCGCCCCCGTACGCGCTGCCGCCCCGGCGGCCCGCACGGCGGAATCCTGGCGCCCCGCCGGCACCGGCCACGGTCCTCGGCGGGGGCACACACCCCGGGCCACCGGGCCCCCTCACCGGCCACTCCGCGGCATGGAGCCCCCCCCCCCCCCCCCGCGCGTCCGGCCCGTGCCTCGGGGGACGGCCCCGCGCCAAGATCCGGTATAAGCCGACCTAGGATGAACGGGTGCGTACCCCCTTCTCCCTCCTTGCCGACCGCTGGCAGCCGTCCGCCGCGATGGTCCGGCGGGCCGCGCTCGCCGCGCTGGTGATGAGCGTGGTGATCGTGGTCACCGGCGGCGCCGTCCGGCTCACCTCCTCCGGACTCGGCTGCACCACCTGGCCGCGCTGCACCGCCGAGAGCCTGACGCCGACCCCGGCCATGGGCGTCAACGGTGTCATCGAGTTCACCAACCGGATGCTCACCTACGTGCTCTGCGCGGCGATCGGCTGGGCCATCCTGGCCGCCCGCTGCCACCGCCCGTGGCGCCGCGGCCTCACCAGGCTCGGCTGGGCCCAGTTCTGGCTGACGATGAGCAACGCGGTGATCGGCGGCATCACGGTGCTGACCGGGCTCAACCCGTACATCGTCGCGGTGCACATGGTGTCCGCGATGCTCCTGCTCGCGGTCGCCCTGCTGATGTGGGAGCGCTCCAAGGAGGGCGACGGCGCCCCGCAGCAGCTGGTCTCCCAGCCCCTGATGCGGCTGTCCCAGGTGATGGTCGGGGTGATCGCCCTGCTGGTGCTGGTCGGCACGATGGTGACCGGCGCGGGCCACCACCCCGGCGCCGCCAGCCACGGTGGCAAGCCCGTCTACCGCATCCCGATCGACTACGACCGGCTCGTCCAGGCCCACGCCGACCTGGTGTTCCTCTCGGTCGGCCTGGTGCTGGCCCTGGTCTTCACCTTCGCCGCGGTCAAGGCCCCGACGGCTGCCCGGGCCCGGATCCGCGAGCTGCTCGTCCTGCTGCTGGCCCAGGGGCTGCTGGGCTTCATCCAGTACTTCACCGACGCCCCCGAGATCATGGTCGGCTTCCACATGCTCGGCTCCGCCCTGATCATGGCCGCCGCCCTGCGCGTCCCGCTCGCTCTCCGTACCCGTACCGGCGGGAGCGCCCCGGACACCGAGGCGGCACCCAGGACCCTCCAGGCCGCCTGAGAGACACGGAACAGGGGCGCGGGGAGTCGCGCGGAGGTCACCTCCGCACGGCTCCCCGCGCCCCTGTTTCCTTTGGCCCCTCGCCCCCGTTCCGCAGGGGCTGTCAGCCGCCGATCTGGATACCGGCCATCCGCTTCCACTCGTAGGCGCCGGTCTTCACCTTGAGCCCCAGCTCGCCCTCGAAGCTGTCGTGCAGGGTCACCCCGGACAGCTCGGCGGCCCGCAGCCCGATGGCGTGGGTCGGGGCGACCTGGTCGCCCCACGCGCCGTCCGCGCCCACCAGGACGATCCGGGTGGCGGTCCGGCCGACGTACTCGACCACGCCGTCGGCGCTGCCGCCGTGCTGCCGGGCGAAGCTCTCGATGTGCTTGGCGATGCGCTTCGCACGGCGCTCGGCGCGGGCGTCCTGCGGGGCGTTGGTGGCAGTCTCTGCGCTGGTCATGTCCGCATGCTACCCACCGGTATTCACTCCCGCGACGCCACCGCCGTGTGCGGCCGAACACACCCTCCCCGCCGGGATGCGAAAAGGCCCGACCTGTCTCCAGGTCGGGCCTTTCGGTACAGCCGGTCTATCGGAGGAACGGGTCCACCGCGACGACCACGAAGAGCAGCGACAGATAGGTGATGGACCAGTGGAACAGCCGCATCTCCTTCAGCTGCGCCCCCACGATCCCCGCCTTGGCCCGGGCGTACAGGCCGTGCGCCTCCTTGAGCCAGAAGGCACCGAGCACGGCCGCCGCGATCGGGTAGAGCAGCGTGGTGTGCGCCAGCGGCCACAGGGTCAGCGAGACTGCCACCATCACCCAGGAGTAGATGACGATCTGCCTGGCCACCACCAGGTTGCCCTTGAGCACCGGGAGCATCGGCACGTTGGCCTTCTCGTAGTCCTCCCGGACCTTCATGGAGAGCGGCCAGTAGTGCGGCGGCGTCCAGAAGAAGATCACCAGGAAGAGCACCAGCGCCGACCAGGACAGCGAGTTGCGGACCGCCGCCCAGCCGACGAAGACCGGCATGCAGCCCGCGATCCCGCCCCAGACGATGTTCTGGGCGGTGCGCCGCTTCAGGCCGAGCGTGTAGATGAAGACGTAGAACAGCAGCGCGGACAGCGCCAGCCCCGCGGACAGCCAGTTCACCAGCAGCCCGAGGAAGAGCGTGGAGCCCACTGCCAGGGAGATGCCGAACACCAGCGCCTCGCGCGGCGACACCATGCCGGTGACGATCGGGCGGCGCTCGGTCCGGGACATCACCGCATCGATGTCGCGGTCGATGTACATGTTCAGCGCATTGGCGCCGCCGGCCGACAGGTAGCCACCGACGACCACATACAGGACCAGCAGCAGATTGGGAACCCCACGCTGCGCCAGGAACATCACCGGGACGGTGCTCATCAGCAGCAGCTCGATGATCCGAGGCTTGGTCAGTGCGACGAATGCCCCTACGCGGGCCCCGAACGGCCGGCGCGCAGGGCTCGCCCCGACCGCCCCGGCAGGGCGGCTCTCGACGGCGGTCACGAACACCCCAACTCAAGATGAATCTTCACAGGCGTCCCCGGGACCGCTTGGTTGCCGTCACGACCGCGCTGCGCGTACCACGCCACCTTAGACGCTCCATATCTCCGCCCCCGCCTCGGGGTCCCCCGGCGAGGCGCAAGCGCACACCGCCGGGTGAACCCGGCAGAACGCCTTCTCACTCCACCCGAGGGGCGCCCCTCGCCCGTCCCGGCCCTTGGACGCGCAAAGCCGATCGAGATGGGACAGGGTAGGACAAGGTGCGTCCCTCCCTGTCGGGGAATCCCGGGCGCGCGGTCCTGGTTGTCCCGGCACGCAGGACGGGGCCCGCTCTGGCGGTAGGCTCGCACAGAGAAGCGGGATCAACCCTCCGTGACCGGCACCATTCAGACGTCAGGCCCACAATGACGTGGCCGACCGGTCCCTCACGGGGTCACTCTTCATTTATGGAAGGAGCCCTGACTCAGGGTGAGTACCACGCCGACGAACGCATTCGAGTGGACCGAGCTGGACCAGCGCACGGTCGACACCTCCCGGGTCCTGGCCATGGACGCAGTCCAGAAGGTGGGCAACGGCCACCCGGGCACGGCCATGTCGCTGGCCCCCGCGGCGTACCTGATCTTCCAGCGTTTCCTGCGCCACGACCCCACCGACCCGGCCTGGGTCGGCCGTGACCGCTTCGTGCTCTCGCCGGGGCACACCTCGCTGACGCTGTACACCCAGCTGTACCTGTCCGGCTACGGGCTGTCGCTCGACGACCTCAAGGCCTTCCGTGTCGCGGGCAGCCGCACCCCGGGCCACCCGGAGCACGGCCACACCGCCGGTGTCGAGACCACCACCGGTCCGCTCGGCCAGGGCATCGCCAACGCGGTCGGCATGGCGATGGCCGCCCGCTACGAGCGCGGTCTGTTCGACCCCGAGGCCCCGGCGGGCGAGTCCCCGTTCGACCACACCATCTGGGCGATCGTCTCCGACGGCGACCTGGAGGAGGGCATCTCCGCCGAGGCGTCCTCGCTGGCCGGGCACCAGAAGCTGGGCAACCTGGTCGCGCTGTACGACGACAACCACATCTCGATCGAGGGCGACACCGCGACCGCCTTCTCCGAGGACGTCCTGGCCCGCTACGAGGCGTACGGCTGGCACGTCCAGCGGGTGACGCCCAAGGCCGACGGCGACATCGACGTGCACGCCCTGGCGACCGCCCTGGAGGCGGCCCGCGCCGAGACCTCCCGGCCGTCGATGATCGCGATGCGCACCATCATCGCCTGGCCGGCCCCGAACGCCCAGGACACCGCCAAGGCGCACGGCTCGGCGCTCGGCGAGGCCGAGATCGCCGCCACCAAGAAGGTGCTGGGCTTCGACCCGCAGAAGACCTTCGAGGTCACCGACGCGGTCGTCAACCACGCCCGCGAGGTCGTCCAGCGCGGCAAGGCCGCCCGGGCCGAGTGGGAGAAGGGCTTCCACGCCTGGCGCGAGGCCAACCCGGAGCGCGCCGCCGAGTTCGAGCGGATCCTCGCCGGCGAGCTCCCCGACGGCTGGGAGAAGGCCGTCCCGGTCTTCCCGGCCGGCAAGGACGTCGCCACCCGCAAGGCCTCCGGCGACACCCTCAAGGCGCTCGGCGCGGTGATCCCGGAGCTGTGGGGCGGCTCGGCCGACCTCGCGGAGTCCAACCTCACCACCATCGACGAGGACAGCTCCTTCCTCCCCGAGGGCAACCCGCTGAAGTCGGCCAGCCCGTACGGCCGGACCATCCACTTCGGCATCCGCGAGCACGCCATGGGCTCGACCATGAACGGCATCGCGCTGCACGGCAACACCCGGGTCTTCGGCGGCACCTTCCTGGTGTTCTCCGACTACATGCGCCCGGCCGTCCGCCTCGCCGCGCTGATGAAGCTCCCGGTCACCTACGTCTGGACGCACGACTCGATCGGCCTCGGCGAGGACGGCCCGACCCACCAGCCGGTCGAGCAGCTGGCCGCGCTGCGCGCCATCCCGGGCCTGTCGATCGTCCGCCCGGCCGACGCCAACGAGACCGCCGTCGCCTGGCGCACCATCGCCGAGCGGCACTCCAGCCACCCCGGTCCGGTCGGCCTGGCGCTCACCCGCCAGGGTGTGCCGACCTTCGACCGCGAGGTCTTCAACTCGGCCGACGGCGTCGCCAAGGGCGGTTACGTGCTGGCCGAGGCCTCCAACTTCGCGCCGAAGGTGATCCTGATCGCCACCGGCTCCGAGGTGCAGCTCGCGGTCAAGGCCCGCGAGGAGCTGGAGGCCGACGGCATCCCGACCCGCGTGGTCTCCATGCCGTCCATCGAGTGGTTCAACGAGCAGGACCAGGCGTACCGCGACAGCGTGCTGCCGCCGAACGTCCGGGCCCGGGTCTCGGTCGAGGCGGGCATCGCCCAGGGCTGGCGCGAGCTGGTCGGCGACGCCGGCCGGATCATCAGCCTGGAGCACTACGGCGCCTCCGCCGACTACAAGGTGCTCTTCCGTGAGTTCGGCCTGACCGCGGACGCCGTGGCCAACGCCGCCCGTGCCTCGGTCCGCACGGTCGAGGCCATCTCCCGCTAGAGCCCTGCCCCGCAAGCCGAAGGGCGTGCCGATGCCGAAAGCGAAGAACGACGCACCAGCGGCGATCGTCGCCATCGGCCTGAACGCCCTTCGGCCCTCGGGCCGCAGTGGGCCGGGCATCCGACCGCACATCGGACACCCGGCCCCGGCCGACCACCCCACAGCAGACGTACGAAGACGAAGAAGAGGATGAAGCACCATGACTGACGCACTGAAGCGCCTCAGCGACGAAGGCGTGGCGATCTGGCTGGACGACCTCAGCCGCGACCGGCTGAACACCGGGAACCTGGCCGAACTGGTGCAGAGCAAGCACGTGGTGGGCGTCACCACCAACCCGACCATCTTCCAGAAGGCCATCGGCGGTGGCAGCGCGGCCTACCAGGGCCAGCTGAAGGACCTGGCGGTCCGCAAGGTCACCACCGACGAGGCCGTCCGCATGATCACCACCTCGGACGTGCGCGACGCGGCCGACGTGCTGCGTCCGGTCTACGACGCCTCCAACGGCCGCGACGGCCGGGTCTCCATCGAGGTCGACCCGCGCCTGGCCCACGAGACCGAGGCCACCGTCGCCGAGGCCAAGCAGCTGTGGTGGCTGGTGGACCGCCCGAACGTGTTCATCAAGATCCCCGCCACCAAGGCCGGCCTGCCCGCCATCTCCGCCGTTCTCGGCAAGGGCATCAGCGTCAACGTCACGCTGATCTTCTCCCTGGAGCGCTACCGCGCGGTGATGGACGCCTACCTGACCGGTCTGGAGCAGGCCAAGGCCACCGGCCTGGACCTCTCGCAGATCGAGTCGGTCGCCTCGTTCTTCGTCTCCCGCGTGGACACCGAGATCGACAAGCGCCTGGACAAGATCGGCGGCGAGGCCAGGCAGCTCCGTTCCAAGGCCGCCCTGGCCAACGCCCGCCTCGCCTACCAGGCCTACGAGGAGGTCTTCAGCTCGGACCGCTGGAAGGCCCTGGAGGCCGCCGGCGCCAAGGCGCAGCGTCCGCTGTGGGCCTCCACCGGTGTCAAGGACCCGGCCCTGCCGGACACCCTGTACGTCACCGAGCTGGTCGCTCCCGGCACCGTGAACACCATGCCCGAGGCCACCCTGGACGCCACCGACGACCACGGTGTGGTCACCGGTGACACCATCACCGTCAACTACGCCGACGCCAAGGCCCTGATGGACGCCATCGCCGCCGCCGGTGTCGACTACGACGACGTCGTCCAGGTGCTGGAGGATGAGGGTGTGGAGAAGTTCGAGCAGTCGTGGAACGAGCTGCTCGACACCGTCACCGCCTCGCTGGCGGCCCTCGCCACCGAGAAGTGATCTCACCCGCTCACACCCACCGAAAGCGGAGCCACTCCCGTGAGCACTGACTATCCCGAGGTCGAGCAGGGCGAAGCCCCGCTCGCCGCCTCGAACCCCCTGCGGGACCCCGCAGACCGACGGCTCCCGCGTATCGCGGGGCCGTCGGGCCTGGTCATCTTCGGTGTCACCGGCGACCTGTCGCGCAAGAAGCTGATGCCGGCCATCTACGACCTCGCCAACCGCGGCCTGCTGCCGCCGGGCTTCTCCCTCGTCGGCTTCGCCCGCCGCGAGTGGGCGGACGAGGACTTCGCCAAGGAGGTCCACGACGCCGTCAAGCAGCACTCCCGGACCCCGTTCCGGGAGGAGGTCTGGCAGCAGCTCGCCAAGGGCATGCGCTTCGTCCAGGGCTCCTTCGACGACGACGAGGCCTTCGAGCACCTGCGCAAGACGATCCAGGACCTGGACGAGGCGCAGGGCACCAGCGGCAACTTCGCCTTCTACCTGTCGGTGCCGCCGAGCTCCTTCCCGATCGTGGTCCAGCAGCTGAAGAAGCACGGTCTGGCCGACCCGCCGAACGGCTCCTGGCGCCGCGCGGTGATCGAGAAGCCGTTCGGCCACGACCTGGCGAGCGCCCAGGAGCTGAACCGGATCGTCCACGAGGTCTTCCCCCGGGACGAGGTCTTCCGGATCGACCACTACCTGGGCAAGGAGACCGTCCAGAACATCCTGGCGCTGCGTTTCGCCAACACGATGTTCGAGCCGATCTGGAACCGGTCCTACGTGGACCACGTGCAGATCACCATGGCCGAGGACATCGGTATCGGCGGCCGTGCCGGGTACTACGACGGCATCGGCTCGGCCCGTGACGTCATCCAGAACCACCTGCTCCAGCTGATGGCGCTCACCGCCATCGAGGAGCCCGCCTCCTTCCACCCGAAGGCGCTGGTCGCGGAGAAGCTCAAGGTGCTGAGCGCGGTCAAGCTCCCGGCCGACCTGGGCGAGCACACCGTGCGCGCCCAGTACACGGCCGGCTGGCAGGGCGGCGAGGAGGTGGTCGGCTACCTGGACGAGGACGGCATCAACCCCGAGTCCAAGACCGACACCTACGCGGCGATCAAGCTGGAGATCAACAACCGGCGCTGGGCGGGCGTGCCGTTCTACCTGCGCACCGGCAAGCGGCTCGGCCGCCGGGTCACCGAGATCGCGGTGGTCTTCAAGCGCGCGCCCTACCTGCCCTTCGACGCCTACGCCACCGAGGAGCTCTCGCAGAACGCCCTGGTCATCCGGGTGCAGCCGGACGAGGGCGTGACGGTGCGGTTCGGCTCCAAGGTGCCGGGCACCTCCTTCGAGGTACGCGACGTCACCATGGACTTCCAGTACGGGGAGTCCTTCACCGAGTCCAGCCCGGAGGCGTACGAGCGGCTCATCCTGGACGTCCTGCTCGGTGACGCCAACCTGTTCCCCCGTCACCAGGAGGTCGAGCTCTCCTGGCAGATCCTCGACCCGATCGAGAACTACTGGGACACCCACGGCAAGCCCGCCGAGTACCCGGCCGGGACCTGGGGACCGGTCGAGGCGGACGAGATGCTCGCACGAGACGGCAGGAGCTGGCGTCGGCCATGAAGATCGACCTGACCAACACCACGTCCAGCAAGATCAACGCAGCGCTGATGGACGCCCGCCGGGCGGGCGGCAACGCCGCCGGCGGGATGGTGCTCACCCTCGTCATCGTCACCGACGAGGGCAGCGCCTACGACGCGCTCAAGGCCGCCAACGACGCCTCGCGCGAGCACCCCAACCGCACCCTCGCGGTGATCAAGCGTGCGGGGCGCTCGCCCCGGGCCCGTGCCGAGACCCGGCTGGACGCCGAGATCCTGGTCGGCTCGGACGCCGGTTCGGGCGAGACCGTCATCCTGCGGATGCACGGCGAACTCGCCTCGCACGCCCAGTCGGTGGTGCTGCCGCTGCTGCTGCCCGACGCCCCCGTGGTGGTCTGGTGGCCGGAGAACGCTCCGCTGCACCCCGCGCAGGACCCGCTGGGCGCCCTCGCCCAGCGCCGGATCACCGACGCCGTCACCGCCGAGTCGCCGGTCGGCCAGCTCGCCCAGCGGGCCGACAGCTACACCCCCGGTGACACCGACCTGGCCTGGACCCGGATCACCGGCTGGCGCTCCATGCTGGCCGCCGCCCTGGACCAGCGCCCGGCGAAGATCACCTCCGTCGTGGTCGCGGGCGAGTCCTACAACCCGAGCGTCGAGCTGCTCGGGCTGTGGCTGATGAACCGGCTGAACGTCCCGGTCGAGCGGGTGGTCACCGCCGGGCCCGGGATCACCGCGGTCACCCTGCGCACCCAGGACGGCGCCATCGTCCTGGACCGCCCGGACGGCCTGATGGGCACGCTCTGCATGCCCGGCTCGCCGGACCGCCAGGTCGCGCTCAAGCGCCGGGAGACCTCGGAGCTGATCGCGGAGGAGCTGCGCCGCCTCGACCCGGACGACATCTACGCGAGTGCCGTCCGCACCCCGGTGGAGCGGCTGCGGGAGCCCGCCGAGCCGGACGGGGAGGCCTCCCCCGAGGCCCCGGCCGCCGCCGACCCCGCCGCCACTGCCGCTGCCGAGCCGCAGCCGGCCGCGGGCGACGAGGCGGCCGACGAGCCGGCCGAGAAGTCCGGTGGCAGGAAGACGGCGTCCCGGAAGCGGGCCTCGTCGTGACGGCTGCCACCACGCCGCAGCTGGTTGTCCACCGCGACAAGGAGCTGATGGCCCAGGCGACCGCCGCCCGGCTGATCACCCGGATCGTGGACGCCCAGGCCGCCCGTGGCACCGCCTCGGTGGTGCTCACGGGCGGGCGCAACGGCAACGCCCTGCTCGCCGCGATCGCCGCCTCCCCGGCGCGCGACGCGGTGGACTGGGCCCGGCTGGACCTCTGGTGGGGCGACGAGCGCTACGTCCCGTCCGACGATCCGGAGCGCAACGCCGTCCAGGCACGCCGGGAACTGCTCGACGCCGTCCCGGTCGACCCGGCGCGGGTGCACGAGATGCCGGCCTCGGACGGAGAGCACGGGTCCGACGTGGAGGCCGCCGCCGCCCGCTACGCCCAGGAGCTGGCCCGGTCGGCCGGCCCCGGCGGGCACGCCGACGTCCCGGCCTTCGACGTACTGCTGCTCGGCGTCGGCCCGGACACCCACGTCGCCTCGCTCTTCCCCGAGCACCCGGGTGTCCGGGAGAGCGAGCTGACCGTGGTCGCCGTCCACGGCGCGCCCAAGCCGCCGCCCACCCGGATCTCGCTCACCCTCCCGGCCATCCGGGCGGCCCGCGAGGTCTGGCTGCTGGCGGCCGGCGAGGACAAGGCCGACGCCGTCGCCATGGCCCTCACCAGCCCCGGCGAGGTCCAGGCCCCGGCCTCCGGTGCCCGCGGCCTCAGCCGCACCCTGTGGCTCCTCGACCGCGCCGCGGCCTCGAAGATCCCCACCGGGCTCTACCCGCCCTCCTAGGGCTTGCCTGACCCGCCGTCGGGCAGGGCCCCGCGCCCTCACGCGACGGCATCCAACTGCGGCCCGGCTCCGATCCGTTCGGAGCCGGGCCGCGGTGCTCCGCCACAACGGTCCGCCCAGGAGCGGGTCCCAGCTAGGACCGACCGGCAATAGGGAGCGTGGCGTCGCGTGCCGGTCGGTCTGAGTTCTAAGTTCTAAGTTCTAAGTCCACGACAACACCGAAGGGCGACACCGGAGTTGTCCGGTGTCGCCCTTTCAGGTCGTTCTGCTCAGATCTCGCCGCGCAGCTTGGCGAGCGCCTCGGCCAGGATCGCCTCGCCGTCGGCGTCGGTGCGGCGCTCGCGGACGTACGCGAGATGGGTCTTGTACGGTTCGTTGCGCGAGGGCGCCGGCGGGTTGTGCTCGTCCTGGCCGGCCGGGAAGCCGCAGCGCGGACAGTCCCAGGTCTCCGGGATCACGGCTTCAGCCGCGAAGCTGGGGCGCGTCTCGTGCTTGTTGGCGCACCAGAAGGTGATCCGGTTACGGGGGGCGGACTCGCCGCGCTCCGCCTCGCCCATCGGGCCGGCGCCTACTCTGCTGCCACGGATGGCGTTGCCACTTGCCACGGTCTGACTCCCTGCGTGTCCCACTGCCGCCCGCCGCTATCTGCGGACGGTGGCGAAGTCGTCCCAGTGTAAGCGGCGCTTAAGGATCTGCCACCACCGCCTCCGGGCGCAGTTCAGCATAAGCGCCCGGGAGACGTACCGTCAGATCCCCGGCGTACCAGGGGCGGGAGAATCAGCTCTTGTACTTGAGCAGCAGTCCGAGCACCACGATGCAGGCGAACCAGGCGATGCCCACGATGATGGTGATGCGGTCGAGGTTGCGCTCGGCCACCGCGGAGCCGCCGCCGGCCGACATCGCGCCACCACCGAACATGTCGGACAGACCGCCGCCCTTCCCCTTGTGCAGCAGCACCAGGAGGATCATCAGCACGCTGAAGATGATCAGGGCAATCGAGAACCCGAGAATCACGGCGGGGACCAACTCTCTCGTATCTTTCGGCGAAGGGCCGGACCACCCGGAGGCGGTCCGACCCCAAAGCCTACGTTGCCGCGGCGGCGTTAGCCTACTGCCTGCTCCCGGTAGCGCACGATCTTGACGAACTCGTCGGCGTCCAGCGAGGCGCCGCCGATCAGACCGCCGTCGATGTCCGGCTTGGCCATCAGACCGGCCACGTTGCCCGCCTTCATCGAACCGCCGTACAGGATGCGGACCTTCCCGGCCAGCTCGGCGCCGTACAGCTCGGCCAGCCGGCCGCGGATCGCCGC
This sequence comes from Kitasatospora sp. HPM-01-4, assembly GCF_051374625.1. Taxonomy (NCBI): domain Bacteria; kingdom Bacillati; phylum Actinomycetota; class Actinomycetes; order Kitasatosporales; family Streptomycetaceae; genus Kitasatospora; species Kitasatospora sp. HPM-01-4. The sequence continues at coordinate 2,725,855 of NZ_JBPQGP010000005.1, forward strand.
GCAGACCTCCTGGGCGTCCTCGGGGGTCGCCACCTCGCCGGTGCCGATCGCCCAGACCGGCTCGTACGCGACGACGATCTGCTCGGCCTCGAGGGCCGGGACGTCCTTCAGCGCGCCGTCCAGCTGCGCCAGGGTGTACTCGACGTGGGTACCGGCCCTGCGGATCTCCAGCGGCTCGCCGATGCAGAGGATCGGCACCACACCGTTGCGGTAGGCGGCCTTGACCTTGGCGTTGACGAGCTGGTCGCTCTCGCCGTGGTACTCGCGGCGCTCCGAGTGGCCGATGGCCACGTAGCTGCACTTCAGCTTGGCGAGCATCGGGCCGGAGACCTCTCCGGTGTACGCGCCCGAGTCGTGTGCCGAGAGGTCCTGGGCGCCGTACTTGATCTTCAGCTTGTCGCCGTCGACCAGGGTCTGCACCGAACGCAGGTCGGTGAACGGCGGCAGGACCGCCACCTCGACCGCCTCGTAGTCCTTCTCGGCCAGCGCGAAGGCCAGCTTCTGGGTGTGGGCGATGGCCTCGAGGTGGTTGAGGTTCATCTTCCAGTTGCCCGCCATCAGCGGGAGACGCTCAGTCATACGATCAGCCTTCCAGGGCGGTGAGACCGGGAAGCTTCTTGCCCTCCAGGTACTCGAGGCTCGCGCCACCGCCGGTCGAGATGTGCCCGAACTCCGTCTCGTCGAAGCCCAGGATGCGGACGGCCGCGGCGGAGTCGCCGCCACCGACCACGGTGAACGCGTCGCTGTCGATCAGCGCCTGCGCGACGGCCTTGGTGCCGTTCGCGAAGGTCGGGTGCTCGAAGACGCCGACCGGGCCGTTCCAGAACACCGTGGCCGCGTCCGCGATCTTCGAGGCGAAGAGCTCGCGGCTCTTCGGGCCGATGTCCAGGCCCTCCTTGGTGGCCGGGATCTTGTCCGCGTCCACGATCTCGAAGTCCTCGACCGGGGCGTGGGTCTTGGTGTCCGGGAAGTTCGCGGAGACGCAGATGTCGACCGGCAGGACGAACTCCACGCCGTTCTTCTCCGCCCGGTCCAGGTACTCCAGGACGGTCGGGATCTGGTCCTTCTGCAGCAGCGAGATGCCGACCTCGTAGCCCTTGGCCGCGAGGAAGGTGTACGCCATGCCGCCGCCGATGACGATGCGGTCGGCCTTGCCCAGCAGGTTGTCGATCACGCCGACCTTGTCGGAGACCTTGGCACCGCCGAGCACGACCACGTACGGGCGGGCGACGTCCTCGGTCAGGCGCTTGAGCACACCCACCTCGGTCTCGATCAGGTCGCCGACGGCGTGCGGCAGCCGGGCCGGGAGGTCGTAGACCGAGGCGTGCTTGCGGTGCACCGCGCCGAAGCCGTCACCGACGTAGAGGTCGGCGAGGGTGGCCAGCTGGTCGGCGAAGGCACCGCGCTCGGCGTCGTCCTTGCTGGTCTCGCCCGCGTTGAAACGCAGGTTCTCGAGCAGCGTGACCTCGCCGTCGGCCAGGGCGGCGACGGTGGCCTTCGCGCTCTCGCCGACGGTGTCGGTGGCGAACGAGACGGACTTTCCGAGCACCTCACCCAGCCGCACGGCGACCGGGGCGAGGGAGAACTGCGGGTCGGGCTCGCCCTTCGGACGGCCCAGGTGCGAGGCGACGATCACGCGGGCGCCGCGCTCCAGCAGCTTGGCGATGGTCGGCGCGACGGCGCGGATCCGGCCGTCATCGGTGATCCGGCCGTCGGACAGCGGCACGTTGAGGTCGGCGCGGACGAACACCCGCTTGCCGGCCACGTCCAGGTCTTCGATGGTCTTCAACTTCGGTCTCCCGGGGAGAAGGTAACGCCTGGTGGCGGCACGGCATCGTGCCGCCGATAGAGAGTGAGGGTGCCCGCGGGCGCAGGGCAGGAGCACCCACGGCCGGTGGCCGGCGACGCAGAGGAAGGGCCCGGAAGCTCAACCGCCTTCCGGGCCCCGCCCCTTACGTCACGTCGGATCCGCAGGTCAGAGCTGGCCACCGACGAGGGTGGTCAGGTTGACGAGGCGGTTGGAGTAGCCCCACTCGTTGTCGTACCAACCGAGCACCTTGACCTGGTTGCCCTGGACCATGGTCAGCTGGGCGTCGAAGATGCAGGAGGCCGGGTTGTTGACGATGTCCGAGGAGACGATCGGGTCCTCGGTGTAGGACAGGACGCCCTTGAGGGCACCCTCGGAGGCCTTCTGGAAGGCGGCGTTGACCTCGTCCTTGGTGACGTCGCGCTCCAGGGTGACGACCAGGTCGGTGATCGAGCCGGTCGGGACCGGGACGCGCAGCGAGGTGCCGTCCAGCTTGCCCTTGAGCTCCGGCAGGACCAGCGCGGTGGCCTTGGCGGCACCGGTCGAGGTCGGGATGATGTTCTGCGAGGCGGCACGGGCGCGACGCAGGTCCTTGTGCGGGAAGTCCAGGGTGACCTGGTCGTTGGTGAACGCGTGGACCGTGGTCATCAGGCCCTTGACGATGCCGAAGCTCTCGTTCAGCACCTTCGCCATCGGCGCCACGCAGTTGGTGGTGCAGGAGGCGTTGGAGATGATCGTGTGGCTGGCGGCGTCGTACTTGTCGTCGTTGACGCCCATGACGATGGTGACGTCCTCGTCGGTGGCGGGCGCCGAGATGATGACCTTCTTGGCACCGGCGGCGATGTGCTTCTTGGCCGCCTCGGCCTTGGTGAAGATACCGGTGGACTCGACCACGATGTCGGCGCCCAGCTCACCCCAGGGGAGGTTGGCCGGGTCACGCTCGGCGGTGACCTTGAAGGTCTTGCCGTCGACGGTGATGCTGTCCGCGGAGTGCGACACCTCGCCCGGGAAGGTGCCCAGGGTGGTGTCGTACTTGAGGAGGTGCGCCAGGGTCTTCGTGTCGGTCAGGTCGTTGACACCGACGATCTCGATGTCTGCGCCCTGGGCCTTGACCGCACGGAAGAAGTTACGGCCGATGCGGCCGAACCCGTTGATGCCTACCCGGATCGTCACGAACCGATCTCCTTATGTAGGTACGCCGGCCCTATTGCCGACGGGGTGGAATTTGGGATTTCCCCGACCACCCACGACCCTACCTCTCCCGAGGTCGCCTGGGCACATCGCCTCTCCGCAGCGGATGCGAAGCGGCAGGTCGAAAGCGCGGGGAGCGCACGGGTCGGGCGGCGTTCGCATCGCACCGTCCCGCTCGCGCTCCTCCCCGCGCCCCAGCGGCCGAACCGGGCCCGGAAAGCCCTGCGCACGCGCCCTAGTTGAGCGCCATCTCGTCGGTGAGGTTGGCCTCGGTGCTGGGCAGGCCCAGTTCGGCGGCACGCTTGTCGGCCATCGCCAGCAGCCGGCGGATCCGGCCGGCCACCGCGTCCTTGGTCAGCGGCGGATCGGCCAGCGCGCCCAGCTCCTCCAGCGAGGCCTGCTTGTGCTGCATCCGCAGCTGGCCGGCGGCGGCCAGGTGCTCGGGCACCTCGTCACCGAGGATCTCCAGCGCGCGGGCCACCCGGGCGCCGGCCGCGACGGCCGCGCGGGCCGAGCGGCGCAGGTTGGCGTCGTCGAAGTTGGCCAGCCGGTTGGCGGTGGCCCGCACCTCGCGGCGCATCCGGCGCTCCTCCCAGGCCAGCACCGACTCGTGCGCGCCCAGCCTGGTCAGCAGCGCGCCGATCGCGTCGCCGTCCCGGATCACCACCCGGTCCACTCCGCGCACCTCGCGGGCCTTGGCCGGGATGCCGAGCCGCCGGGCCGCGCCGACCAGCGCCAGCGCCGCCTCCGACCCGGGGCAGGTGATCTCCAGCGAGGAGGACCTGCCCGGCTCGGTCAGCGAGCCGTGGGCCAGGAAGGCCCCGCGCCAGGCCGCCTCGGCGTCACAGGTCGCCCCGGAGACCACCGCCGGGGGCAGCCCCCGGATCGGCCGTCCGCGCCCGTCCACCAGCCCGGTCTGCCGGGCCAGCAGCTCGCCGTCCTTCACCACCCGCACCACGAACCGGCTGCCGCGTCGCAGGCCGCCGGGGGCCATCACCACCAGGTCCGAGGAGTGTCCGAAGATCTCCAGCAGGTCCTTGCGCAGCCGCCGCGCCGCCATGCCGGTGTCCAGCTCCGCCTCGATCACGATCCGGCCGCTCACAATGTGCAGACCGCCCGCGAATCGCAGGATCGCCGAGACCTCCGCCTTGCGGCAGCAGGCCCGGGTGACGGGGAGCCGGCTGATTTCGTCCTTCACCGCTGCCGTCATCGCCATGGGCCGATCCTTCCATGTGTCCGGAAAATCCGGTCGTACGCAGCCGCCAAGAGCTCCGGGTCGTGTCGCGGCGTGCCGTCGGTCCCGGCCACCCGGTCGAGTACCAGCGAGGCGCCCATCCGCTCCGCGGCCTTGCCCAGGCCCTCCAGGTCGGCCACCCCGAAGGCGCCGCCGGTGACGGCCTGCTCGTCCACCAGGATCGCATCCACGGCGAGTTCCGGAGCGTGGTCGGCGATGACCTCCAGGTGCCGCTGCGGGGTGAAGCCCTCGGTCTCGCCGGGCTGCGGGGCCAGGTTGAGGGTCAGCAGCCGGCGGGCCCGGGTCTCGGTGAGCGCCTTGGCCAGCTCGGGGACCAGCAGGTGCGGCAGCACGCTGGTGAACCAGGAGCCGGGGCCCAGCACCACCCAGTCCGCCTCCATCACCGCCTCGACCGCCTCGGGCACCGCCGGGGGCTCCTCGGGCAGCAGCCGGATCGACAGGACCGTGCCGGGGGTGGCCGCCACATCGGCCTGGCCCCGCACCGCGCTGATCTCTTCCGGGCGGGCCGGGTCGTGGCCGCGCACCTCGGCCTCGATGTCCAGCGGGACCGCCGACATCGGCAGCACCCGGCCCTGGACGTTGAGCAGGCGGCCCACCCAGTTGAGCGCCTCCACCGGGTCGCCGAGCTTCTCCCAGAGCGCGACGATCAGCAGGTTGCCGACCGCGTGCCCGCCGAGCTCGCCGTCGCCGGTGAAGCGCTGCTGGATCACCTCGGACCAGGTGCGGCCCCAGTCGTCGTCCCCGCAGAGCGCCGCCAGCGCCTTGCGCAGGTCCCCGGGCGGCAGCACGCCGAGTTCGCTGCGCAGCCGTCCGCTGGAGCCGCCGTCGTCGGCGACGGTGACCACGGCGGTCAGCTCGGTGGTCAGCCGACGAAGCGCCGAGAGCGAGGCGGACAGCCCCTGGCCGCCGCCCAGCGCGGTGATTCTGGGCGCGCCGGCGCGGGGCCTCGGTGCCGCCTGTTCTCGCCGGTCGGCAGATTTGTGCTGGAGCTGCCGCACTGGCGAGTATCCCGTCACACCGACCCCACGTTCCTGTTGTGTACCCCGGAGAGCGGCCGGCGGGGCGGTGTCGTCACTCCCGCAGGCTCACTCCCTGCCCATGTCGCGGTGGACCAGCACCGTCTCGACGCCGTCCGCGATCAGACGCTTCGTCAACCGCTCGGACATGGCGACACTCCGGTGCTTGCCCCCGGTGCAGCCTACGGCAAGGGTCATGTAGCGCTTGCCCTCCCTGCGGTACCCCTCGGTCACGATCTTGAGCAGCTCGGCATAACCGTTGAGGAACTCGTTGGCACCGGCCTGCTGGAACACGTAGTCCGAGACGTCGCTGTCGGTGCCGGTACGGGCCCGCAGCTCGGGCACCCAGTGCGGGTTGGGCAGGAAGCGGCAGTCGACCACCAGGTCGGCGTCGACCGGGAGGCCGTACTTGAAGCCGAAGGACATCACGGTGGCCCGCAGTTCGGGCTCGTCGTGGTCGCTGAACTGCGCGTCCATCTTGCTGCGCAGCTGGTGGACGTTGAGGTTGGAGGTGTCGATCACCAGGTCGGCCTCGCCGCGCAGGTCGCGCAGCAGCTCGCGCTCCTGGCTGATCCCGTCCACGATCCGGCCGTCGCCCTGCAGCGGGTGCGGGCGTCGGACCGACTCGAAGCGGCGCACCAGGGCGTCGTCGGAGGACTCCAGGAAGACCACCCTCAGCCGGACGCCGCGCTTCTCCAGCTCGTCCAGGGAGGTCAGCAGGTCGTCGAAGAACTTGCGGCCCCGGACGTCCACCACGACGCCGATCCGGGGTACCGCGCCCTGGGATCGGGCGCCGAGGTCGACCATGGTCGGGATGAGTGCCGGCGGGAGGTTGTCCACGACGAACCAGCCCAAGTCCTCCAGGCACTTGGCGGCCGTGCTGCGGCCGGCTCCGGACATGCCGGAGATGATCACTAGCTCCGGGGCGTTCTCTCCTCCGGCCTCCGGCCGAGAAGTACCCCCATAATCAGACATTGTCACTTCGGTTCCCCGCTTTCGGTGGTTCTGCTGAGGAGAACGCTTCTGGCGTCGCCCGGGCATTCCCTTACCACCCCGAGGGGTGACACGGAACCCGGTGACTGACGGGCGGCGTCGGCCGTCAAGGCGTCTCCTGCGGTGCGTCGTCTTCAATGATCTCGCCGGTTGCGGTGTTCACCGCAGGTGCGGCCGGTGTACGGGAGGCCAACGCTGCGGCAACAGTTTCCGCCGTCCGCCTACCGATGCCCGGGACCTCGCAGAGTTGGTCCACGGTGGCCGCGCGCAGTTTCTTCAGCGAGCCGAAGTGCTTGAGCAGTGCCTTCCGGCGAGTCTCGCCGAGACCGGCGACGGAGTCCAGCTCCCCCGCCGTGAACCGCTTGGCGCGCTTGCCGCGTTGGTAGGTGATGGCGAAGCGGTGCGCCTCGTCGCGGACCCGCTGGAGCAGGTACAGGCCCTCGCTGCTGCGCGGCAGCACCACCGGGTCGTCCTCACCGGGGAGCCAGACCTCCTCAAGTCGCTTGGCCAGCCCGCAGAGTGCGACGTCGTCGATGCCCAGCTCGTCCAACGCCCGCTTGGCGGCGGCGACCTGGGGCTGGCCGCCGTCGACCACCAGCAGCTGGGGCGGGTAGGCGAAGCGCTTGGGACGGCCGGTCTCGGGGTCGAGGGGACCGGCCGTCACCGGCTCGTCGTCCTCCTCGGGGACGGCCCACTCCCCGGTCTGCTCGCGCTCCTGCAGGTAGCGGCGGAAGCGGCGGCTGATCACCTCGTGCATCGACCGGACGTCGTCCTGGCCGGCGAACCCCCTGATCTGGAACCGCCGGTACTCGCTCTTGCGGGCCAGGCCGTCCTCGAAGACCACCATCGAGGCGACCACGTCCTCGCCCTGCAGGTGCGAGATGTCGAAGCACTCGATGCGCAGCGGGACGGAGTCCAGCTCCAGGGCGTCGGTGATCTCCTGGAGGGCCCGGCTGCGGGTGGTCAGGTCGGAGGCGCGCTTGGTCTTGTGCAGGGCCAGCGCCTGCTGGGCGTTGCGCTGGACCGTGGCCATCAGGTCCTTCTTGTCGCCGCGTTGGGGCACCCTGAGGTCGACCTGGCCCCCCTTGGCGGTCTGGGTGGCACGCAGGCCGCTCAGCCAGTCCTGGACCGGCTCGAGCGGCCGGGGCAGCTCGGGGACCAGCACCTCGCGCGGGACGGACTCGGTGCCGCCGCCGTACAGCTGCTGCAGCGCGTGCTCGACCAGGGCCGCGGTGTCGACGTCCTCGACCTTGTCGGTGACCCAGCCGCGCTGGCCGCGCACCCGGCCGCCGCGGACGTGGAAGATCTGCACGGCGGCCTCCAACTCGTCCTCGGCGAGGGCGAGCAGGTCGGCGTCGGTGCCGTCGCCGAGGACCACCGCGTTCTTCTCCATCGCGCGCTTGAGGGCGGCGATGTCGTCGCGCAGCCGGGCCGCGCGCTCGTACTCCATCGCGACGGCGGCCTCCTGCATCTGCTGCTCCAGGCGGCGCAGGTAGCCGCCGGTCCGGCCGGCCATGAAGTCGCAGAACTCCTCGGCGAGTTCGGCGTGCTCGGACTGTGAGATCCGGCCGACGCAGGGCGCGGAGCACTTGCCGATGTAGCCGAGCAGGCAGGGGCGGCCGACCTGCTGGGCGCGCTTGAACACGCCGTTGGAGCAGGTGCGGACCGGGAAGACCCGCAGCATCAGGTCGACCGTCTCGCGGATCGCCCAGGCGTGCCCGTACGGACCGAAGTAGCGCACGCCCTTCTTGTGCGCCCCGCGCATCACCTGGACCCGGGGGAACTCCTCGTTCAGGGTGACCGCGAGCTCCGGGTAGCTCTTGTCGTCGCGGTACTTGACGTTGAAACGGGGGTCGAACTCCTTGATCCAGGAGTACTCCAGCTGGAGCGCCTCGACCTCGGTGGCGACCACCGTCCACTCCACCGAGGCGGCGGTGGTGACCATGGTGGCCGTCCGCGGATGGAGGCCCGCGAGGTCCTGGAAGTACGAGGAGAGACGCTGTCGCAGGCTCTTGGCCTTGCCGACGTAGATGACCCGCCCGTGTGCGTCACGGAACTTGTAGACGCCGGGCGAGGTCGGGATCGCACCCGGTGCCGGGCGGTACGTGGAGGGGTCGGCCATGGCTCTACCGTACCGACCCCCACCGACACTCCGGGGGCAGTCCCGAACACCGGTCGCCGTGACCGGTGTTGTACGGGACCTGCGGCTCAGCCCTTCGTGACCTCGAGATTGCCGCCCTGCACCGCCACCTTGTACTCCGGCAGGGGCTTCGGCGCCGGGCCGTCCTGGACCGAGCCGTCCGCGATCGCGAAGCGGCTGCCGTGGCACGGGCACTGGATCTGGCCGTTGGCCACGTTGTCCACGACGCAGCCCGCGTGGGTGCAGACGGCGCTGAACGCCTTGTACTGACCGGCGGTCGGCTGGGTCACCACGATCTTCTTCTCGCGGTAGACCGTGCCGCCGCCGACCGGGACGGCCGCCGCCGGGCCCACGTCGACCGGCCCGGCCGACTGGGCCGACTGGGCCGAGCCCCCGGACGAGCCGCCCGAGGCCCCGCCGTTCGCCGACGAGGAGCACCCGGTGACCGCGACGGCACCGCCGACGGCCAGTACGGCGCCGGCACCGCAGAGCAGCTTCCGGCGGGAGGTCTCGGGCAGGGCGGCGGTGGGACTTTCGACGGCCTCGGACATCGGTGGCGTCTCCCTCGGGTGCACTGGGTACGGGCTGGACCGGCGGCAGTCTATGCCCGCCGCCTGTGAACCCGGGGCCGGCCGCTGCCGGGCGCACGGCGGTCCGTGGTCCATCGCATGGACCACGGACCGCCGCGCCGCCGGCGGCTACTTCTTGGCGGCCGCCCGCTTGCGAGCGGTCTTCCTGGCCGGCGCCGGGGCGTCGACCTGGCCGTCGCCCAGGATGTCGCGGAGGAACTTCCCGGTGTGGCTGGCCGTGATCGCGGCGATCTCCTCGGGCGTGCCCTCGGCGACCACGGTGCCACCGCCGCTGCCGCCCTCGGGACCCATGTCCACGACCCAGTCGGCGGTCTTGATCACATCGAGGTTGTGCTCGATGACGATGACGGTGTTGCCCTTCGCCACCAGACCGTCGAGGACCTTGATCAGCTTGCTGATGTCCTCGAAGTGCAGACCGGTGGTGGGCTCGTCCAGGACGTAGACCGTCCGGCCGGTGGAACGCTTCTGCAGCTCGGAGGCGAGCTTGACGCGCTGCGCCTCACCACCCGACAGCGTCGGCGCGGACTGCCCGAGCCGGACGTACCCGAGCCCGACGTCGTTGAGCGTCCTCAGGTGGCGGGCGATCGCCGGGACCGCCTCGAAGAAGTGCAGGGCCTCCTCGATCGGCATGTCCAGCACCTCGGCGATGGACTTGCCCTTGTAGTGGACCTCCAGCGTCTCCCGGTTGTAGCGGGCGCCGTGGCAGACCTCACACGGGACGTAGACGTCCGGCAGGAAGTTCATCTCGATCTTGATGGTGCCGTCGCCGGAGCAGTTCTCGCAGCGGCCGCCCTTGACGTTGAAGGAGAAGCGGCCGGGCAGGTAGCCCCGGACCTTGGCCTCCTGGGTCTCCGCGAAGAGCCTGCGGACGTGGTCGAAGACACCCGTGTACGTCGCCGGGTTGGATCGCGGTGTGCGGCCGATCGGCGACTGGTCCACGTGCACCACCTTGTCCACCAGGTCGGTGCCGGTGATCCGGGTGTGCCGGCCGGGGACGCTGCGCGCGCCGTTCAGCTCGCGGGCGAGGTGGGTGTAGAGGATGTCGTTGACCAGGGTGGACTTGCCCGATCCGGAGACACCGGTGATCGCGGTGAAGGTGCCGAGCGGGAAGCCGACCGTGACGTCGCGCAGGTTGTGCTCACGGGCGCCGTGCACGGTGAGCTGGCGCTTCCTGTCCCGCGCCCGGCGCGCGGCCGGGATCGGGATGGAGCGCTTGCCGGAGAGGTACTGGCCGGTCATCGACTCGTCGTTGGCCATCAGCTCCTTCAGCGAGCCGGAGTGCACCACCTTGCCGCCGTGCTCACCGGCGCCGGGGCCGATGTCGACCACCCAGTCGGCGGTCTTGATGGTGTCCTCGTCGTGCTCGACCACGATCAGGGTGTTGCCGATGTCGCGGAGCCGGACCAGGGTCTCGATCAGGCGGTGGTTGTCGCGCTGGTGCAGGCCGATGGACGGCTCGTCCAGCACGTACAGCACGCCGACCAGGCCGGATCCGATCTGGGTGGCGAGCCGGATGCGCTGGGCCTCACCGCCGGAGAGGGTGCCCGCGGCGCGGTTGAGCGAGAGGTAGTCCAGGCCGACGTCGACCAGGAAGCGCAGCCGCTCGTTGACCTCCTTGAGCACCCGCTCGGCGATCTGCTTGTCCCGCGCGGTGAGCTTCAGCGCCCCCAGGAACTCGGCGCAGTCGCTGATCGACATCGCGGATACGTCGGCGATCGACCGGCCCTCGACGGTGACCGAGAGGATCACCGGCTTGAGCCGGGTGCCCTGGCAGGCCGGACAGGGCACCTCGCGCATGTAGCCCTCGAAGCGCTCGCGGCTGCTGTCGCTCTCCGCCTCGGAGTGGCGGCGGGTGACGAACGGGATCGCGCCCTCGAAGGAGGTGGTGTACGAGCGGTCGCGCCCGTAGCGGTTGCGGTAGCGGACCTCGACCTGGGTCTTGTGCCCGTACAGCAGCGCCTTGCGGGCGCGGGCGGGCAGCCCGGCCCACGGGATGTCGGTACGGAAGCCCAGCTCGCCGGCGAGCGCGTCGACCAGGCGCTGGAAGTACTCCTTGGTGTGGCCCTGGGACCAGGGGTGGATCGCGCCGTCGTCCAGCGAGCGCTCCGGGTCGGGGATGACCAGCTCGGGGTCGACCTCCATCCGGTTGCCCAGGCCGGAGCACTCCTGGCAGGCGCCGAACGGGGAGTTGAAGGAGAAGGAGCGCGGCTCCAGCTCCTCGAAGGAGACGTCGTCGTACGGGCAGTAGAGGTGCTCGGAGAACATCCGCTCGCGCTCCGGGTCGTCCTCGGGGAGGTCGACGAAGTCGAGCACCACCATGCCGCCGGAGAGCTTGAGCGCCGTCTCGACCGAGTCCGTCAGGCGGCGCTTGGCGCTCTCCTTGACGGTGAGGCGGTCGATGACCACCTCGATGGTGTGCTTCTCCTGCTTCTTCAGCGTGGGCGGCTCGGTGAGCTGGACGGTGGTGCCGTCCACCCGGGCGCGGGCGTAGCCCTTGGACTGGAGGTCGGCGAAGAGGTCGACGAACTCGCCCTTGCGCTCGCGCACCACCGGGCTGAGCACCTGGAAGCGGGTGCCCTCGGCGAGTTCGAGCACCCGGTCGACGATGGCCTGCGGGGACTGCTTGGCGATCGGGCGGGAGCAGTGCGGGCAGTGCGGCTTGCCGATCCGGGCGAACAGCAGGCGCAGGTAGTCGTACACCTCGGTGATGGTGCCGACGGTGGAGCGCGGGTTGCGGTTGGTGGACTTCTGGTCGATCGAGACCGCCGGCGAGAGGCCCTCGATGAAGTCCACGTCGGGCTTGTCCATCTGGCCGAGGAACTGGCGGGCGTACGAGGACAGCGACTCGACGTACCGGCGCTGGCCCTCGGCGAAGATCGTGTCGAAGGCCAGCGAGGACTTGCCCGACCCGGACAGGCCGGTGAACACGATCAGGGAGTCCCGCGGCAGGTCGAGCGAGACGTTCTTGAGGTTGTGCTCGCGAGCACCGCGGACGATGAGGCGGTCTGCCACTGCTTCTGGCGCCTTTCCCGGGGGAGATGGCTTCGACGACTGCGCGGCCGGCCGGCGTACGGCCCGCTCCGTAGTCAAGTGAGCAATCGAGTGATTTCTTCCAGCTTGCCGCATGTCAGCCTATAGCTCATGCGTTCGATTATCGACCCTGTCCAGTCGAAGCCACCCGAACGAGTGAAGGCCCCCGCCCCGCCCCTGCTCACGCCTTGGGAAACCCGCTGCTCAGGATCTCCGGGAGCCGGTAGCGTCACCGACGTCAACGAGTGAGCACCCGCCCGGGCAACGCACTGGAGTTTCAATGACAGACGCCGAGACCGTCACCGCCGCGCTGGAGACCGTCGCCGAGTCCACCGAGCGCCTGCTGCGCACCGTCGGCGGTCTGGACCCCGCCCAGGTCGGCGAGCCGTCCGCGCTTCCGGACTGGAGCCGCGGCCATGTCCTGGCCCACCTCGCCAGGAACGCCGACTCCCTGGTCAATCTGCTGGAGGGCGCCCGGACCGGCCGGGACATCCCCCAGTACGCCAGCGAGGCGGCCCGCGAGGACGGCATCCGTCTCGGCGCCCTCCGCCCGCTCGCCGAACAGCTCGCCGACCTGGAGGCCAGCGGCGCCCGGTTCCACGCGGCCGCGGCCAGGATGTCCGGCAACGACTGGAACACCCTGATCCGGCACCGCAGCGGCAGGATCTTCCCGGCCTGGAAGCTGGTCCTCAAGCGCCACCAGGAGCTGGAGTACCACCATGTCGACCTGGTCGCCGGGTACACCCCCGAGCACTGGCCCGAGGACTTCGCGGTCACCGAACTGGTCCGGCTGGCGGAGCAGTTCGCCGTCGACCCGGTTCCGGCGGTCCTGCTGGTGGCCGAGGACAGCGGCACCCGGGCGCAGCTGGGTCCGGCCGGCGCCGAGCCCGCCCTGACCGTCGGGGGCCCGGTCCGGGGCCTCACCGCCTGGGTGTCCGGCCGCTCGGCCGGTGCGGGCCTGCGGGTCCACCGGGACGGCGGGCCGGTGGCGGACGCGCTCCGCGCCCTGCCGGAGCTTCCGCCGCTGGGCTGAGCAGGCGATGATGCAGATGACCGGCAGGACGGGCGCCCGGCACGGGCACCCGGGACCGAATCGACGAGGAGCAGCGACGCGATGACGTACCACGGAGCGGTGAAGGTCGGCGGCCCGCCGGAGTTGCGGGAACTCGCCCACCTGATGATCACCAAGATCGCGGTCGGCCCGTTCGAGAACAACGCCTACCTGCTGCGCTGCCGGGCCACCGACGAGCAGCTGCTGATCGACGCCGCGGCGCAGGCGCCGGTGCTGCTGGAGTCGGTCGGCGAGCAGCTGGCCACCGTGGTCACCACGCACCGGCACCACGACCACTGGGCCGCGCTCGCCGAGGTGGTCGAGGCCACCGGAGCCCGGACGGCCGCCGGACGGATCGACGCGCCCGGCATCCCGGTGCCCACCGACATCCTGCTGGACGACGGGGACGTGCTGCGGGTCGGCCAGGTGGAGCTGCGGGTCCGCCACCTGGTGGGCCACACCCCCGGCGCGATCGTGCTGATCTACGACGACCCGCAGGGCCACCCGCACGTGTTCACCGGGGACTGCCTCTTCCCCGGCGGCGTCGGCAACACCGAGAAGGACCCGGCGCGGTTCGCCAGCCTGTTCCGCGACGTCAAGGAGAAGATCTTCGACGCCCTCCCGGACGAGGCCTGGGTCTACCCCGGCCACGGGAACGACACCACTCTCGGCGCCGAGCGCCCGTACCTCGACGAGTGGCGCGCGCGCGGCTGGTGACGGCCCCGGGCGGGGGCGAAGGGGCGGTCCCGTACGGACGGGGCCGCCCCTTCGCCCGTCCTGCTAGCCGTTCGCCTCGGCGAGGCCCTCCCGTGCCGCCCTGCGCGAGGCGATCAGGCTGGTGGTCGTGGTGACCGCCAGGACCAGCCCGATGAAGCCCAGCGAGAACGGGATGCCGATCTCCGGTACGTGGACACCGCTCTCGTGCAGCGCGTGCAGCACCAGCTTCACCCCGATGAACCCGAGGATCACCGACAGCCCGTACGAGAGGTGGACCAGCTTCTTCAGCAGGCCGCCGATCAGGAAGTACAGCTGGCGCAGGCCCATCAGCGCGAAGGCGTTGGCGGTGAGCACGATGTACGGGTCCTGGGTCAGACCGAAGATCGCCGGGATCGAGTCCAGCGCGAAGAGGATGTCGGCGCTGCCGATGGCGAGCATCACGACCAGCATCGGCGTCATCAGCCGCCTGCCGTGCTCGCGCACGACGAGCCTGCTGCCGTGGTACCGGTCCGTCGACGGGAAGAACCGCTCGACCGTCCTGAGCAGGCGGTTCCCCTCGAACTCCGTCTCCTCCCCGCCCGCACGGGCGTCCTTGACCAGCTTCCAGGCGGTCCAGATCAGGAACGCGCCGAAGAGGTAGAAGACCCAGGAGAAGGTGGTGATCAGGGCGGCACCGGCGGCGATGAAGACCGCTCGCAGCATGAGCGCGATGATCACACCGACCATCAGCACACGCTGCTGGTGGATCGCCGGCACCGCGAACTTGCTCATGATCAGGATGAACACGAAGAGGTTGTCCACGCTGAGCGACTTCTCGGTGACGTACCCGGCGAAGAACTCACCGGCCGGCTGCGCACCGGAGTGCCACCATAGGAAACCGCCGAACAGCAGCGCCAGAACGACCCAGACCGCGGTCCAGGTACCGGCTTCCCTGATCGACACCTCGTGCGGCTTCCGGCCGCCGATGAAGAAGTCCGCCACGATAAGTGCGACCAGCACGCCGATGGTGCCGGCCCAGAGGCCTGCGGAAACGTCCATTTTTTGAGCCCTCCGGCAATTGAGCGAGCAAAACGCATCACTGCCGGAGGTCTCTTCCGCCCGTACGCTCCCCCACACGGAGCGAACGGACCAGCGGCCCCGGGGCGCGCGACCCCTGGAACAAGGGGGCACCCGTGCTGACGGGACCACTGCGAGGGAATACTCCCCTCCGTTTCCGCCAAGACTAACAGAACTCCAAGGAGGGGTAAAAAAGGTAAAAAACCGCCGGGGGGCTAGAGGTACGGCTCTATCGCCGGCAGCAGGTCCTGGAAGGTGCGGGACCTGGCCGGGGCGCCGATGGCCTGCATGCCCCAGCCGCCGCCGTCCTCACGGAAGACCTTGGCCATGATCTGGCCGGTGTGCGGGCCGCCGCCGGTCAGCTCGTAGCGGGCCAGCTCACGGCCGGTGCTCTCGTCCACCAGACGGCAGTGCGCGTTCCGCACCTCGGCGAAGGTCTGGCCGGTGTAGGAGCTGACGGTGAAGACGATCTGGGTGATGTGCGCGGGGACGCGCGTCAGATCCACCATGATCGACTCATCGTCGTCGCCCGAGCCCACTCCGCCGACCAGATTGTCGCCGGTGTGCCGGACCGAGCCGTCATTGCTGCTCAGGTGCTGGAAGAAGACCACGTCGGAGGGGGTCCTCTCGGCGTAGAGCAGAGCGGAGGCATCCAGGTCGATCTCCCGCCTGCGCAGACCGAACAGTCCGCGCCTGGGCGCGGCCTCCCAGCCGAGGCCCATCCTGACCAGGCTCAGCGTCTCCCCGGAACCCTTCTGCAGGCTGACCCGTTGACCCTTCGCCAGATTCACCGACACGGTGCTGTCCTCTCTCTCCTCAGCCCGGCAGGCAGGTCGCCGCCGCGGCTGCACGGCGGATCACCCCGTTGCCGTCCCCCGGCTGAGGCCCCCAAGGTGCGCGCCTCCCCCGTCGGCCGGTGCCCGCACAGGCCCCGCGCCCGCGAGGGAGTACCCGCGGGCCAGCCTATGGCCTGCGGGTACTCGGCTGTCGATGGCCTACCCGCTCACGCTGGGGCCGAGACCCCGGCGGGCGGACCAAGTCAGGCCAGACCGGCCTCGCGCATCTGGCGCAGCTCCTTCTTCAGCTCACCGATCTCGTCCCGAAGCCGGGCCGCGACCTCGAACTGCAGCTCCGCCGCGGCGGCGTGCATGCGGTCCGTCAACTGCTGGATGAGATCGGCGAGTTCCGCGGCCGGGAGGCTCTTGGCCGGCTTGCGGCCGGCGCCCAGCGCGGGCGCCGGCGCGCCCTTGCCCTTGGCGGAGCCCCGGTACCCGGTGGCGAGCAGCTCCTCGGTGTCCATGTCCTCCCGGGCCAGGGTGTCCAGGATGTCGCCGATCTTCTTGCGCAGCGGCTGCGGGTCGATGCCGTTCTTCTCGTTGTACGCCTGCTGGACGGCGCGGCGGCGGTTGGTCTCCTCGATCGCCAGCTCCATCGCCGGGGTGATCTTGTCGGCGTACATGTGCACCTGGCCCGAGACGTTCCGGGCGGCGCGGCCGATGGTCTGGATCAGCGAGGTACCGGAGCGCAGGAAGCCCTCCTTGTCCGCGTCCAGGATCGCCACCAGGGAGACCTCGGGCAGGTCCAGGCCCTCGCGGAGCAGGTTGATGCCGACCAGCACGTCGTACTCGCCGGCCCGCAGCTCGCGCAGCAGCTCGACCCGGCGCAGGGTGTCGATGTCGCTGTGCAGGTACCGCACCCGGATGTCGAGGCCGACCATGTAGTCGGTGAGGTCCTCGGCCATCTTCTTGGTCAGCGTGGTGACCAGGACGCGCTCGTCCCGCTCGACCCGCTTGCGGACCTCGTGCACCAGGTCGTCGATCTGGCCCTCGGTGGGCTTGACGATCACCTCGGGGTCGATCAGGCCGGTCGGGCGGATGATCTGGTCGACCACGCCGTCGCCGCGGGAGAGCTCGTACTTGCCCGGGGTCGCCGAGAGGTAGACCGTCTGCCCGATCCGCCCCAGGAACTCCTCCCACTTCAGCGGGCGGTTGTCCATCGCCGAGGGCAGCCGGAAGCCGTGCTCGACCAGGGTGCGCTTGCGGGAGGCGTCGCCCTCGTACATCGCGCCGATCTGCGGGACCGTCACATGCGACTCGTCGATCACCAGGAGGAAGTCCTCCGGGAAGTAGTCGAGCAGCGTGTTGGGGGCGGTACCGGGCTCGCGGCCGTCGAAGTGCATCGAGTAGTTCTCAACGCCGGAGCAGGTGCCGATCTGACGGAGCATCTCGATGTCGTAGGTGGTGCGCATGCGCAGGCGCTGGGCCTCCAGCAGCTTGCCCTGCTTCTCCAGGGTGGCCAGGCGCTCCTCCAGCTCCTTCTCGATGCCGTTGACCGCACGCTCCATCCGCTCCGGGCCCGCCACGTAGTGCGAGGCGGGGAAGACGTAGACGGAGTCGTCCTGGCTGATGATCTCGCCGGTGAGCGGGTGCAGGGTGTAGAGCGCCTCGATCTCGTCGCCGAACATCTCGATCCGGACGGCGAGTTCCTCGTAGACCGGGAAGATCTCGACGGTGTCGCCGCGGACCCGGAAGGTGCCGCGGGTGAAGGCGACGTCGTTGCGGGTGTACTGGATGTCCACGAAGCGGCGCAGCAGGGCGTCCCGGTCGATCTCCTCGCCGACCTTGAGCGGGACCATCCGGTCCACGTACTCCTGCGGGGTACCCAGGCCGTAGATGCACGACACGGACGCCACCACGACCACGTCGCGCCGGGTAAGCAGCGAGTTGGTGGCCGAGTGGCGCAGGCGCTCGACCTCCTCGTTGATCGAGGAGTCCTTCTCGATGTAGGTGTCCGTCTGCGGGACGTACGCCTCGGGCTGGTAGTAGTCGTAGTACGAGACGAAGTACTCGACCGCGTTGTTGGGAAGCAGCTCGCGGAACTCGTTGGCCAGCTGGGCGGCCAGGGTCTTGTTCGGCGCCATCACCAGGGTGGGCCGCTGGAGCTTCTCGATCATCCAGGCGGTGGTCGCCGACTTGCCGGTGCCGGTGGCGCCGAGCAGGACGACGTCCTTCTCACCCGCGCGGATCCGGCGCTCCAGCGCGGCGATGGCCGTCGGCTGGTCGCCGCTGGGCTGGTAGGGGCTGACGACCTCGAAGGGCGCCACTGTCCGTTCGATACTCGTGATGGGTCGCACGAGTCCACCGTACGACCCGCCACCGACAACCCGGACCGCTACGCCCGGCTCAGGCCGCGTGGGCCTCGAACCTGATCGTCGGTTCCCGGGCCGGGTCGAAACGGACCTCCACGTCAAGCGCCGTGGCGAGCTTCTCGATCAATGGCAGGGTCGGGTCGACGCCACTCTCCTCGATGCTCTCGACCTCCGCCTCACTCAGCCCGGCCCGCTCGGCGAGCTGAGCCGCGCTCCAGCCGAGCACCGAGCGCCGGGCGTACACGGCCTCGGCCAGCGCCATCCGGCGGCCGGCCGCAAGGTACTCCTCGCTCTCGCGGTGCTCGGGCGGCACAACCCAGCGCGTGTGGTAGCCGCTGCTCATCGCTCCTCCTCGTCCCGGTCGAAGACATCGTGGTCGCCGGCAGGCGCGTGCTCCGCCTCACACACCTTCTGAGCCCGGTGTGCCCGCTCGACCTGCTCGGTCTCGCGGCTCCTAGTCTTCCGGAACACCGTCAGCAATACAGCCCTGCGACCGGGTGCGAGCCGATAGGCGACCCGCATAGGCCCGATCCGCAGCTCCCGCAGCGGCCCGCCCAGGTGGCTGGACAGCGGAAACGGCAGCATCTCGCCGTCCCCGGCCAGCCGATCAGCCACCCGCTCGGCCGCGCGGTACTCTCCGAGCGAGCAGTTCCGGAGCCACAGACGTACCTCCGGCTCGATCTCGATCGTGTAGGCCGTCCGGCATGTCGCGCCTGTCATGCGCCTCCCCTCGCTCGGCCGGAGGATCAACGCCCGGAGCGGGCGGAGGTCACGCCGTTCCGGTCGGCTTCGAGCTGTCGCGGGCCAGGGCGACCAGGCGGGATATCGCGCGGAGGTACTTCTTGCGGTAGCCGCCGCAGAGCATGTCCTCGGTGAAGACCTGGTCGAACGGGAGGCCGGAGGCGGTGATGGGCAGCTCGCGGTCGTACATCCGGTCGGCGAGGACCACCAGGCGCAGCGCGGTGGACTGGTCGTCGACCTGGTGGACGCCGCGCAGGAAGACCGCCTGGACGTCGTCCAGCAGGGCGCCGTAGCGGCTGGGGTGGACGGCCTTGAGGTGTTCCAGCAGGGCGTCGAAGTCGTCCAGCGCGGCGCCCGGGGTGCGCTGGGCCCGCTCGGTGACGGTCTCGTCGCTGTACGGGGCCGGGGCATCGGGCAGGCCGCGGTGACGGTAGTCCTGGCCGTCGATCCGCACCGGGCGGAAGTGCCCCGAAAGTCCCTGGATCTCGCGCAGGAAGTCGGCGGCGGCGAACCGGCCCTCGCCGAGCTTCTCGGGCAGGGTGTTGGAGGTGGCGCAGAGCTTGACGCCGTTCTCCACCAGGCGGCTGAGCAGGGTGGAGACCAGCACGGTGTCGCCCGGGTCGTCCAGCTCGAACTCGTCGATGCACAGCAGCCGGTGCCCGGACAGGGTCTCCACGGCGCCCCGGAAGGTGAGCGCGCCGACCAGGTTGGTCAGCTCCACGAAGGTGCCGAAGGCCTTGGGGCCCGGGGTGGCGTGCCAGAGCGAGGCGAGCAGGTGGGTCTTGCCGACGCCGTAGCCGCCGTCGAGGTAGATCCCGGCGGGGCCGCTGGGCACGGGGGCGGAGCGGCGGAACCAGCCGCGCTTGGGCGCGGCGCCCGCGTTGTTGAGCGAGGCGGCGAACTGCTCCAGCACCTGGACGGCCTCGTACTGGCTGGGCTGGGAGCTGTCCGGCAGGTAGCTGCCGAAGCTGACGTCGGCGAAGCGGGGCGGCGGCACCATTTCGGCGACCAGCCGCTCGGCGGGCACGACGGGCCGGCGGTCGGTGAGGGCGACCGGTCCGGCGGTGGCTATGGCGCCGGCAGTCGCCTGGGCGGCCGTGGTGTCGGGGTGTGAGGCAGCGGGCACGTCAGTAAAGGGTACGCGCCCCCGTGGAAGACTCTGCGCCATGCATCAACTCATCAGCCCGTCCGGCCCGCCCCAGCAGGACGTCCGGTCCCTGGAGGAGCTGGCCGCCGTGTACGCCTACCCCGAGCAGGTCCGGCGGGGCCGGGCCTGGCTGCGGGCGAACATGGTCGCCTCGCTGGACGGGAGCGCCCGGCTGGAGGGGCTCTCCGAGGGTCTGTCCGGGGACGCCGACAAGCGGATCTTCGGTGTGCTGCGGGCGCTGGCGGACGTCGTGCTGGTCGGTGCCGAGACGGTCCGCGCCGAGGGGTACCGCCCGGCCCGGGCCCGGGCGGACTTCGCCGCGGCCCGCAGGGCGGCCGGGCAGGCCCCGGCGCCGGCCATCGCGATCGTCTCCCGCAGCCTGGAACTCGACTTCGCCGCGTCGCTGTTCACCGAGCCCGTGGTCCGCACCGTGGTGATCACCACCGAGGACTCCCCCGCCGCCGCCCGCCGGGCGGCGGCCGGGGTCGCGGACGTGGTCGTCGCGGGCGAGCGGTCGGTGGACGCGAGCCGGGCGGTGGCCGCGCTCACCGAGCGGGGCTGGACCCGGCAGCTGACCGAGGGCGGCCCCCGGCTGCTGGGCGAACTGGCGGCGGCCGGGCTGCTGGACGAGCTCTGCCTGTCGCTGGCCCCGCTGCTGACCGGCGGCGATGCGCCGAGGATCGCGCAGGGCGGGCAAATGCCTGGCGTGCAGCGGATGCGGCTGGTGTCATTGATGGAGCAGGAAGGTTTCCTCTTCACCCGGTATCTGCGCTCGGCCGATCCGGCCTCCCCGCCCGTTGCGGACCGGGCTCCGGCCTCGGCCGGGTGACCCGGCCTGCGCGTGGCCCATGTGGCACGTGTGCAGCGTGAGGAAAGCGTCCGCCGGGCACTATGAGGGGGGAGCCGCACCCGGGGGATCGCAACTGCGAAGGGACTCACGTGTTCAAGACGGTACTGATGATCGAAAAAGCGCTCTCCGACGCCGACGTGGACCTGGTGACCACGCTCCACGGCGATGAGCAGGTCTCCTTCGTCGTCCTGATGCAGCCCCGCGGCAAGCAGGACGAACTGCTCCGCGCCCTGGACGACGTCGCCCTCGGCCACCTCGACAAGGCGGTGCGCGAGCGCGAGGAGTCCCAGGCCCCCACCGTCGCGAGCGAGTCCCTGGAGCACAGCCTGCGCCACCTGCGGGAGGCCGGAGCCGAGGCGAGCGGCGAGGTCGTCGAGGAGAACCCGCTGGAGCGGCTGCGCGAGGTGGTCGAGCAGAGCACCGCCGACGAGGTCCTGGTACTGACCTCCCCGCACTTCGTCGAGGAGTTCTTCCACCGCGACTGGGCCTCCCAGGCGAGACACAAGGTCGGCGTCCCGGTCCTCAAGCTGTTCGCGAGCGACTCCTGAAGGCCCCCGCCCCGGTAGGGCAGAATCGTCCTTGCGGACCGCCCGCGAGGACGGTTCGCGTTCTGTCATGCCAGCCGGCCCCACTCGGCCACGCCCGCCGGGCCGATTTCCGTACGGAGCACGCCTTGAACGACGTCGCGCACGACCTGCACGCCCCGCACTTCATCGGCATCGGCGGCGCCGGTATGTCCGGGCTGGCGAAGATCCTCGCGATCCGCGGTGCCAAGGTCTCCGGCAGCGACGCCAAGGAGTCCGAGACCGTGCTGGCACTGCGCGCGCTCGGCGCGGACGTCCACGTCGGCCACGCCGCCGAGAACCTCCCGCTCGGGGCCAGCAACGTGGTGGTCTCCAGCGCGATCCGGCACGACAACCCCGAGCTGGCCGCCGCCCGCGAGCGGGGCGTCCCGGTCGTGCACCGCTCCGACGCGCTGGCCGCCCTGATGGGCGGCCGCCGGGCGCTCGCCGTCGCCGGCACCCACGGCAAGACCACCACCACCAGCATGCTCGCCGTCAGCCTCGCCGAGCTGGGCCTGGAACCCTCGTACGCGATCGGCGGCGACCTGGACGCGCCCGGCTCCAACGCCCACCACGGCGCCGGGGACATCTTCGTGGCCGAGGCGGACGAGAGCGACCGCAGCTTCCACAAGTACGCGCCCGAGGTGGCGATCATCCTCAACGTGGAGCTGGACCACCACGCCAACTACGCGTCGATGGACGAGATCTACGAGTCCTTCGAGACCTTCGTCGGCCGGATCGTCGCCGGCGGCACCCTGGTGATCTCCGCCGACCACCCCGGCGCCCGTGAGCTGACCTCGCGGGTCCGCGGCCGGGACGGGCTGAAGGTGGTCACCGTCGGCGCCGCCGAGGACGCCGACCTCCGGGTGCTCTCGGTGGTCCCGCGCGGCATGACCAGCGAGGTCACCGTGGAGCTCGACGGCGCCGAGCTGACCTTCACGGTCTCCGTCCCCGGCCGCCACTACGCGCACAACGCCGTCGCCGCGCTGGCCGCCGGCATCGCGCTGGGCATCCCCGCCCAGGACCTGGCCAAGGCGATCGGCAGCTACACCGGCGTCCGCCGCCGCCTCCAGCTCAAGGGCGAGACGGCCGGCGTCCAGGTGATCGACTCCTACGCCCACCACCCCACCGAGATGGCCGCCGACCTGGAGGCCATCCGCGAGGCGGCCGACGGCAACCGGGTGCTGGTGGTCTTCCAGCCGCACCTGTTCAGCCGGACCCAGCAGCTGGCCGAGGAGATGGGCCAGGCCCTGGCGCTGGCCGACTCCTCGGTGGTGCTCGACATCTACCCGGCCCGTGAGGACCCGATCCCCGGCGTCACCAGCGAGCTGATCATCGACGCCGCCCGCCGGGCCGGTGCCGAGGTCAGCGCCGAGCACTCCTTCGCCGCCGCCCCGGCACTGCTGGCCTCCCTGGCCCGGCCGGGCGACCTGCTGCTCACCATGGGTGCCGGCGACGTCACCAACCTGGGCCCGGAAATCCTCCGCCACCTCGCCGGCGTTTCCACTGACGCCTGACCGACGGACGAGGAGCCCGCGATGAGCTACGAGATCGAGAAGTCCGACGCCGAGTGGCGCGCACAGCTGACCCCCGAGGAGTACCAGGTGCTCCGCCAGGCGGGCACCGAGCGGCCGTTCACCGGTGAGTACACCGACACCAAGACGGTGGGCGTGTACAGCTGCCGGGCCTGCGGCGCCGAGCTGTTCAGCAGCGAGACCAAGTTCGACAGCCACTGCGGCTGGCCCTCGTACTACGCGCCGCTCGCCGAGGACCGGGTGGAGTACCTGGCCGACGAGTCGCACGGCATGCGGCGGGTCGAGGTCCGCTGCGCGCGCTGCGGCGGGCACCTCGGGCACGTCTTCGAGGGCGAGGGGTACGGTACGCCGACCGACCAGCGGTACTGCGTCAACAGCATCTCGCTGCGGCTCAGGCCGGCCGAGTAAGACCGCCCGGCGATAGGGAGCGTGGGTGAAGGAGCGGGGTGAGAGCCGAGTCTGGGCGTGCATCGTGAGGAGAGCGCAGCGGCGCTGCGCGCGACGAGGGATGTGCGTTCAGGCGAGAGCTGTCGGCACGCGACGCCGCGGGCCCTATTGCCGGTCGGTCTAAGTGCACTGGAACCCCGGCTGCGCGGGCACCGCGCGGCCGGGGTTCTCCCTTGCCCGGGGTGCGTCCGGTCCCGGCTCCGGCGCCGCTGCCCGTCTGAGAGACTGATCTTCTGTCAGGGGCGGGAGAGAGGACCACGGTGGCACGGCGACGCAGCTCGGGGGTACTGGCGGTTCTGGCCGAGGCGCAGCGCCAGCAGGCCAGGCAGCGGGAGGAGCAGCGCCGGGCCGCGGTGGCCGCCCAGCGGCAGTACGAGCGCGAGCAGCGCGAGGCCCAGCGGGCCGCCGCGCAGGGGCAGAAGGAGGCGCTGCGGGCGTACCAGCAGGGCCGCGAGGCGGACGCCGCCCGGCGCACCGCCGAGCTGGAGGAGCGGGTGGCCGCGCTGCGCGGGGTGCTCCGGAGCGGGCTCGGCGGGCCGGTGTTCGCGCTGACGGACCTGCAACGCCCGGTCGTGGTACCGCCGTTCGACCCCGGCCCGCTCGGGAACCCGGTCCCGATGCCGGACCGCTCCCGCTACCTGGTGCCGCCGCTGACGGGCGTGCAGGCCCTCAACCCGACCGCCCGGCGCCAGTACGACGAGCAGGTCGCCCATGCGCAGACCAGGTTCGAGCAGGACTGGCACGCCGCCCAGGCCGCCGAGGAGCAGCGGCGGCGGCAGCTCGACCGGTACCGGGCGCAGTACGAGGCCTGGGCCGCCGAGCGCCGCCGGGCCTCGGCCGGCCACGCCGAGCAGGCCGCCCGGCTGGCCGCCGAACTGCGCGGCGGCTCGGCGGACGCGGTGGCCGAGTTCTTCGAGACCGCGCTGGGCTGGCGCGAGGACTGGCCCGAGGGGTTCCCGCAGGACTGTGCGGCCGCCTGGGACGAGGCCGCGGGCCAGCTCGTCGTGGACTGGCGGCTGCCGGGCTTCGAGGTGGTCCCCGAGGTCGCCAGGTACCGCTACGTGAAGTCCACCGACCAGGAGAGCGAGGTCGCCAGGTCCGCCACCGAGCGCAGGGCGGTCTACCGCGAGGTGCTGGCGCAGTGCGCGCTGCGGGTGCTCGCCGAGCTGTTCCTGGCGGACGCCGGCGAGCGCCTCGCCTCGGTGGTGTTCAACGGCTACCTGGAGGCGGTCGACCCGGCCACCGGGCGCCAGGAGCAGCGCTACCTGGTCTCGGTGGCGGTCGAGCGGGCGGTCTTCGGCGCGGTCGCGCTCGACCGGGTCGATCCCGTCGAGTGCCTGGAGCACGGTCTGCGCGGCCGTCTCTCGCCCCGGCCGGAGAAGTCGGAGCCGGTACGGACCGAACGGCTCACCGAGGAGGTCGGCACCTTCCGGGCGGACGCCTCCGCGGAGGATCCCGACCTCTTCGAGATGGACCCGCTGGACTTCGAGAAGCTGCTCGCCGAGCTGTTCCGGCGGCTCGGCTACCAGACCCGCACCACCGAGCGCAGCGGGGACGACGGCGTGGACGTCATCGCCGAGAACCCTGACCCGATCACCGGCGGCCTGTACGTGATCCAGGCGAAGCGCTACCGCAAGACGGTCAGCCCGACCGCCGTCCGCGACCTGGACGCGACCATGGCCCACTTCGGCGCCAACAAGGGCATCCTGGTGACCACCTCGGGCTTCGGCCCCGGATCGCGCCGCTGGGTCGAGGGCAAGCCGCTGACCCTGATCGACGGACCGATGCTGGTCCAGCTGCTCAGGGAGAACGGCCTGCCGGGGCGGCTCGGCCCCGCCACGGTGTCCGTTCCGGCGCAGCCCGTACCGGCCCGGGCCGGGGCCGCCGCCGAACCGGTACTGCTCGCGCCCGGCGCGAACGTGGTCCTGCCGGCCGCCGAACTCGCCGAGCTGTCGGTGCGGTTCGGCTCCGCCGGAGCCGAGGCCGACCTCACGCTGCTCCTGCTCACCGCCCAGGGCACGGTCCGCGGCGACGGGGACTTCGTCTTCTACCACCAGCCCAGCGCCGAGCGCGGTGCCGTGGCGCTGCTTCCCAGGCAGGCCTCGGACGGCCG
Source organism: Kitasatospora sp. HPM-01-4 (assembly GCF_051374625.1). Taxonomy (NCBI): domain Bacteria; kingdom Bacillati; phylum Actinomycetota; class Actinomycetes; order Kitasatosporales; family Streptomycetaceae; genus Kitasatospora; species Kitasatospora sp. HPM-01-4. The sequence continues at coordinate 2,751,245 of NZ_JBPQGP010000005.1, forward strand.
GAGCACCGAGGGTGCCACCGTCCGGCTGCCCTCGCTGCCGGCGGCGGTCCACCGGGTGGCGGTGTCGGTGAACATGGACACCGACTCGGGCGTCACCTGCGCCGAGCTGCGTGACGCGCTGCTGGAGGTGCACGGGGCCGGCGGCTCGGCCTGGGCCTTCCGGCCGCCGGCCGACCCGGCGGTCTCGGCCATGATCGTCGCCGAGCTGTACCGCTACCGGGCGGGCACGCCGGACGAGGTCTGGAAGCTCCGCGCGGTCGGCCAGGGCTGGGCCGACGGCCTGGCCGGCCTCGTCCGCGCCCATGGCGTGGACGTCTCCTGAGCCGGGCCCCGGCGCCGCGGAAGCACTACCCCTCCAGGTCCCTGACGTACTTCCACTCGCTCGCGCAGCGCTGGTACCCCAGCCAGGTGTTGATCGCGAGCATCGGCGCGTTGGTGGCGTCGTTGTTGGTGTAGGCGTCGGTGCAGCCGGCCGCGAGGGCGCGGTGCAGGGAGTGGGTCTTGGCGAGCTTGGCCAGGCCGCGGCCCCGGTACTCGGGGGCGGTGGTGGTGAAGGCGGACCAGTAGCGCCGGGCGCCGTCGGTCTGGACAGCCACCAGGGCGGCCGGCCTGCCGTGCAGGACGGCGACGGTGGTGAGGCCGCGGTCGAGGTCGGGGCGGTTCCAGAACTCGGCGAGCCAGTCCCGGTAGCCGCGGTCGGCCGCGCCCAGGTCGCCGGGCTCGTCACGGCCGCCCTCGATGTCCAGCAGGTAGAGCGGGTGCGGGTCGTCCACGTAGTCCTCGCCCGTGCGCAGTTCGACACCCGGCGGCGTCCCGGGGACGGGGCGCAGGCCGGCGGTGAGGTCGAGGTGGCCGAAGTGCGCGGTGCGTCCGGCCCGGTAGCCGCGGCGCTCGGCGAAACGGCGCGCGCCGGGCTCGTCGTCCACCCAGGCGTGGACCCGGGTCACCCCGTGTGCCGTCAGATGCCCTTCCGCCGCCGTGAGCAGGGCCCCGCCCGCACCCCGGCCCCGGTACTCGGGCAGCACGCTGATGTTGGCGCCGCCCTGGCCCTTCACGTCGGCGTCCGCGTGCACCGTGCAGCGGGCGGCGCCGACCACCCGGCCGTCCAGTTCGGCGAGCAGCAGCCGGTAGTGCCGGTCGGGGGCGGCCTCGGCGACGACCCAGCGGACGGCCTCGGGGGTCATCAGCAGGTGCGGGCGGCCCGCGCTGTACGCGGCGGAGGCCGCCTCGGCGTCCTCGCTTCGGAAGTCACGTATCGTCAGAGTCATAGGAGACCGAAGCTAGCCGGTGGACCGGCTCGGCGCCGCTGAATTTCCGCGGCCCCGAAAAGCTCAAGTTCAGCTCTGAGTTGGCGGGTTACGGGTTGGCAGCGGCCCCGCGGGGATAGACCCTCAGCAATGAGGCGCGGGAGCGCGACGACGCGCTCCCCGGTCCGATGACACGTACCGCTCATTCCACTGTTCCGCCTTTTCCCGTCTTTCCCACCTTTCCTGATCCCCACATTTCCGTCCGACGCTGTTCGGCGAGCCCTCCGAAGGGGGCGGATCCTTATGACGTCTGCTGCACGTACCTTTCCCCGGCTGGGAGTCGGCATCGGTTGGCGGGCCGAGATCGACACCGTGGTGGAGCGGCTGCCCGGCCTCGACTGGGTCGAGGTGGTCGCCGAGAACCTCTGCCCCGACCACCTGCGTGCCGGTGAACCGCCCGAGTCCCTGCGGGTGTTGAGGGAGCGCGGGGTGACCGTGGTCCCGCACGGGGTGGCGCTCGGCCTCGGCGGTGCCGAACCGCCCGACGCCGAGCGGCTGTCGCGGCTGGCCACGGCGGCCGAGGCCCTGGGCGCGCCGCTGGTCAGCGAGCACCTGGCGTTCGTCCGGGCGGGCGGCACCGAGGCGGGGCACCTGCTCCCGGTGCCGCGCACCAGGGACTCGCTGCGGGTGATCGCGGAGAACATCCGGATCGCCCAGTGCGAACTCCCGGTACCGCTGGTGCTGGAGAACATCGCGGCCCATCTCAGCTGGCCCGAGAACGAGTTCACCGAGGGCGAGTTCCTGGCCGAACTGGTCGAGCTGACCGGCGTCCGGCTGCTGCTCGACGTCGCCAACCTGCACACCAACCGGGTCAACCTGGGCCTGGACGTCGCCGCCGAACTCGACCGGCTGCCACTGGAGGCCGTCGCCTACGTCCATGTGGCGGGCGGGATCGAGCGGGACGGGGTCTGGCACGACACCCACGCCCACCCGGTGACCGAGCCCGTACTGGAGGTCCTGGCCCGGCTCTGCGCGCGGGCGGTGCCGCCCGGCGTCCTGCTGGAACGGGACGACCGCTACCCGCCGCCGGCCGAGCTCGCGGGCGAGCTCGCCGCGATCCGCGCCGTACTGGAAGGGGCCTTGCAGCATGTCTGAACACTTCGAGTACCTGGTCAGGGCGGGCGATCCGGAGCTGGTGGTGGCCCGGGCGCGGCTGGCGCGGCGGCAGGCCGAGCTGCTGTCCGCACTGGTCGCGGGCGGCCCGGTGCCGGAGGGCTTCGACCAGGAGCGGATACGCGTCCAGTCCCAGGTCCTGCTCGCCAAGCGCCGCGACACCGTGGCCAGGGTGGCGCCCGAGGTCGCCCGGCTCCTCGGTGACCAGTACCAGCCGCTGTTCCGCAGGTACGCACAGCAGGGCCCGGCCCTCGGGGGCCACCGGGCGGACGCGCGGGCCTTCGCCGAGTGGGCGGTCGACTGGGCCGCGGTCGGCGTCCCGAACTCGCCCTGGCGGCCCGCCCTGGAGCGCTGGCTGCGGCCCGCCGAACCGCCCCGCCGCCGCTGGCGCCGCTTCCACGGCTGACCGGCACCGACCGGACGGACTCCGCCCGGTGGTTCAACTCGACTACGGGGGAACAGAGATGTGGTACACCGAGTTCGCCGCCGCCACCATCCTGACGGTCGGCGCCGGCCTGTGGACGTCCGGCGCGCTGCAGCGGATGCGCCGGGTGCCGAATCCGCAGGGGCTGCCCGGTCGCGGCCTGCCGCTGCCGGAGACCGCCTTCCTCGCGGGCGGACCGGCCAGGGTGGCGGAGGTGGTGATCGTCCGGATGCAGCAGGAGGGCCGGCTGATCGTCTCCCGGGACGGCCTGGCCACCGTGACCGACGCCGAACCCACAGACCCGGCCGAAGCCGTGCTGATCGGGGCCGCCGGTCCCGGCCGGCAGCGCGAACTGGCCGTACTGCGCCGGGCGGTGATGCGTTCCGCGGAGATCCAGCGGATCGGCGACCGGCTGGCGGAGCGGGGGCTGATGCGGCGCCCCGAGCTGTACCGCGCCGCCGTCCGGGCCCGGCGGTTCCTGCAACTGTCGCTGCTGACGACCCTGGTACTGACCGTACTGACCACCGCGCTCTGGGCCTCCCAGCCCGGGACGGCGCGGGACACGAGCACACCGCCGTTCTTCGCCTTCCTCGGGCTGCTGCTGCTCGGAGCGGTCTGGCTGACCGCGACCAAGCCGGGCAGCGACCGGGTCACTCCGGCCGGACTGCGGCAGCTGAGCCTGATGAAGACCGGTTCCTCACCGTGGCGGCCGGCCGTCGTGGGAGCCGGCGTGGCCACCGCCGTGGTGCTGGGCGCGCTCGCGCTGGAGGGCGTGGAGTCCCTGGAGGACGAGGAGTTGCGCAGGGCCCTCAAGGAGCAGGCCCGCTCGTCGGTCGGCGGCGGTGCGGACGGCTCCGGTGCGGGCTTCGGATCCGACGCGGGCGCGGCGGCGGTCGCCTGGTGCTCGTCCTCCTCGCCCGACGGCGGTCCTGACGGCTCCCACGGCCCGTCCGGCGGCTCGCACGGCTCGTCCTGCGGATCGTCGAGCGGCGGCGGCTCCTCCCCGGGACACGGCGGCGCCTTCGGCCACAGCTGCTCCTCGGGCCACGGTTCGGGGCACGGCGGCTGCTCGTCGGGGCACAGCGGCTGCTCCTCCAGCGGCTGCTCCTCCAGCAGCTGTTCGTCCAGCAGTTGCGGTTCCGGCTGCGGTTCCTAACCATCGGATCGGTCACAGTTCGGTATCGCGAACCGGAAATTCACTTCCGCGAACGGCTCGTCAGGTCTAGAAACAGCCCCATGTGGTTGCTCTTGCTGATACCCGCTTGCCTCGCCGCCGCGCTCTCCTGCTTCCGGCTGGTCAGGGTCGCGGCAACCGCGGACGCGCTCTCCGGGGCCGAGACCGGCCGGCCCGGCGACGCCACCGGGATCGGGCTGTACGAGACCGCGTATCTGGCCGGAGGCCCGGCCCGGGTGGTCGATCTCGCCCTGGTGCTGATGGCCGCCCAGGGCCGCCTGCACCTGGCACACACCGGCTGGACCAGCGTGGTCGACCCGCAGGGCCGCGACCGGCTGGAGCGCGCGCTGATCGAGTGCATCGGCCCCGAGGGGCAGTGCCGGACCTCCGAGCTCCGCGAGCAACTCGCCGTCCACCCGGCCGTGCTGGAGATCGGCGGCCGGCTGGTGCTGGCCGGGCTCGCCACCCCGGCGGTCGTCCAGGAGGCCACGTCAGCGGCGGTCCGGCAGGTGCGGCAGGCACTGCTGCTGAGTCTGCTGCTGCTCGGGGTGTCCATGGCGCTGGCGCCCGACAGCGCGGACGCGGGGGCCGCCGTCGCCTGGTTCGCCCTGCCGCTGGTGCTCACCAGCGGCACTCTGCTGATGGCCCGGGTCGACGTCCACCCCTACACCCGCTGGGCCACCCAGGCCGGCCAGGAGGTGCTCCACGCGGTCCGGCCCGACCCCGCCGGCACCGAGCGGGAACTGCTCACCGCCGTCGCCATGGTCGGCCCGGCCGCCCTTCAGGACGCCCGCCTCCGCGCCGCCCTGCGCAACTGAGCCGCCACCGGCGGCTGCCGCAAGGCGCGGGGCCCTGCCTGGGCGACGGTGTGCACGACCGGCACACCGCGATCACATGATCGCTCAGGCAGGGCCCCGCGCCCCGGACGAACCGCTCAGACCAGGCCGCCGAGCAGCTCGGCGACCGGCTTGCGGCGGCCGGTGAAGAACGGGACCTCCTCGCGGACGTGCAGCCGGGCCCGGGACGGCCGCAGGTCGCGCATCAGGTCCACGATCCGGTGCAGCTCGTCCGCCTCGAAGGCGAGCAGCCACTCGTAGTCGCCGAGCGCGAACGAGGCGACCGTGTTGGCCCGCACGTCGGGGTAGCCACGGGCCATCTGGCCGTGCTCGGCCAGCATCGCCCGCCGCTCCTCGTCGGGCAGCAGGTACCACTCATAGGAACGCACGAACGGGTAGACGCAGACGTACTCGCGGGCCTGCTCGTCGGCGAGGAACGCCGGGATGTGCGACTTGTTGAACTCGGCCGGACGGTGCAGCGCCATGTTGGACCAGACCGGCTCCAGGGCCCGGCCGAAGCCCGTGCGACGGAAGCGGTTGTACGCCTCCTGCAGGTTGTCCGAGTCACCGGAGTGCCACCAGATCATCACGTCGGCGTCGGCGCGCAGGCCGGACACGTCGTAGGTGCCGCGCACCGTGACGTCCTTCGCGGCCAGCTGCTCGAAGAGCTCCTCGACCTCGGCCGCCAGCGCGGCGCGGTCCTCGGGCAGCTCGCTCTTGAGCTTGAACACCGACCACATGGTGTAGCGGATGACCTTGTTGAGGTCGCGGGCCTTCATCTTCGCGGGCTGCTGTTCAGCGGACTCAGTCATGCGCCCATTGTCCCTTCCGTAACGTGTGTGCCGGTCGCGGGGGTCAGTACCTGGTCGACCGCCCGACGTGCGTCGGCGATGCAGGCGGGGATCCCCACCCCGCCGTAGGCGGCGCCGCAGACCGCGAGGCCGCCGACCCGGGCCACCTGCGCGCGGATCCGCTCCACCCGGTCCAGGTGCCCCACCGGGTACTGCGGCAGACCGCCTCGCCAGCGGGTCACCGCACTGTCGTACGGCCGTGCGCGCAGGCCGACCGCCTCGCCGAGGTCGGCCAGCGAGCGGGCGACGAGCTCCTCGTCCGGCAGGTCGAGCGCCTCCTCCTCGCGGTGGCGGCCCAGTGAGGTGCGCAGTACGAAGGTGTCCGGTGCGGAGCGGTCCAGCCAGCCCCACTTGTTGGTGGAGAAGGTGGAAGCCTTGATCGACCGGCCGTCGGCCGGCGGCACCAGGAAGCCGCTGCCGGTCAGCGACCCGGTCAGGTCGGCGCGGCGGAAGGCCAGCGTGACCAGGGCCATGCCCGCGTACTCGACGGCCTCCAGTTCGGCCGCCGCGCCCGGGACGTCAGCGCGCAGCAGCCGGGCGGCCTGCGGCGCGGGGACGGCCAGCACCACCGCGTCGGCGTGCAGCACCTCGCCGCCGGTGACGACCCGCCAGCCCTCGGGGGTGCGGCGCAGCTCGTCCACCGGGCTGTCACGACGCAGGTCGGCGCCGGCCTTGCGGCAGGCGTCGGCGACCGCTTCGGGGAGCCTGCCGATACCGCCCTCGATCCCCTGGAACACCGGTCCGGTGGCGGTGGACCGCGCGGTCAGCTCATGTACCCCGTCGAGCAGCGAACCGCCGCCGCGGGCGATGGGCAGCAGCGCGGGGACGGCGGCGCGCAGCGAGATCTCGTCGGCGTGCCCGGCGTAGACCCCGCCGAGCAGCGGCTCCACCAGCCGGTCCACCACCTCGCGGCCGAGCCGGGCCGCGACGTACTCGCCGATCGAGACGTCCGACTCGACCGGGGCCGTGGCCGGCTCGTGCCTGACCCGGTCCAGGCCCGGCTCGGAGAGCACCCCGGAGACGGCCAGCGCGTCCAGGTCGCCGGGGACGCCCATCACCTGGCCGGCGGGCAGCGGCCGCAGCGCCCCCCTGGTCCAGATCGCGGCCTTCGCCGTGGTCGGCGGCTCCAGCGCCTCGGTGAGGCCGACCTGCCGGGCCAGTTCCACCGCTTCGGGGCGCCGGGCGAGCATCGACTCGGCGCCGAGGTCGACCCGTACTCCGCCGACCTCACCGGCCCGCAGCTTCCCGCCGAGCCGCCCGGACGCCTCCAGCAGCGTGACCTGGGCCTTGGCGCTCGCCGCGTAGGCGGCCGTCAGCCCGGCGATCCCGCCGCCGATCACCACGACATGAGGTTCAACCATGCTCGCAGTCTCGCAGAGCTTTACACCGGGGCCCTCAACCGGTGCGGCACAGCGGCTTGTCGAGCCGGTCGAGATCGATCTTCACTGGAAACGGCACGGGCCGATCGAGCGTCCCCCGGAAGATCCCGGCCGGTGCATAGGCCGAAGTCGACCTTTCGAGCTCGTGGACGTGAGCGACGGGAAGGCCCTTCTCCTCTCCGATGAGCCAGTAGTGCGGGACACCCGCCTCGGCGTACTTCCGCAGCTTCACGGTCCGATCCCGGTGGGCGGACTCCGGCGACGCCACCTCGACTACCAGAACCACCTCGTGTGGACCGAACCAGGTCCGGTCAGGCTCGAACGGGCCCGTGGTCACCACCAGGTCGGGCTCCGGGCGATTCCGCTTGTCGAGGCGGATGGTCATCTCCCGGCCGACTCTCATGCCTTCGGGGGTCTGAGCTTTGAGAGCAACGGCCAGCTCCGTGACCACCTCACCGTGCCACCAACGCTGCGAGGACATCCTGAACACGAGCGCCCCGTCGATCAGTTCGGTGTGCTGAGGAGCTTCGGTCAGCCGATCCAGGTCCTCGGCGAACCAGCCCTCCTCACGGGGCGGATACATCCAGTCGGGCAGCTCGCTCATGGCTCCAAGCTATCCGCCGGCGCCGGTCCGCTGCCACGGAATCACCTCGGGACCACCGGTGGAGAAACCGTCCGGGCGGAACTGTCACATCCGACCGCCCTGCCCCGTCCCCTTCCGGTAGAAGCCGTACGACGCGGGGAGACAGAGCGATGGAGAACACGGTGCTGGTGACCGGGGCGACCGGGGTGCTGGGGCGCGAGGTGGTGCGGCGACTGCGCGGGACCGGGGTGCCGGTACGGGCGCTGACCCGGCGGACGGCACCGCCCGAGGATTCCGAGGTCACCTGGTTCACCGGCGACCTGGCGGCCGGCACCGGACTGGACGCGGCACTCGACGGTGTCCGTACGGTCGTCCACTGCGCGAGCGACGCCCGGCACTTCAAGCAGGACGTCCCCGCGATGGAGAACCTGATCGCGGCGGCGGAGCGCGCCGGGGTCGCACACGTCGTCAACATCTCGATCGTCGGCGTCGACCGGATCCCCTACCCCTACTACGCGGTCAAGCTGCGGGGCGAGCGGATGCTGGCGGCGTCCGGGCTCGGCTGGACCAATCTGCGGGCCACCCAGTTCCCCGAGCTGCTCAACGCGGCGTTCGGGGTGCTGTCCAGGCTCCCGGTGGTCCCGGTGCCGTCGGGGACCGTATGCCAGCCGATGGACCAGGGTGAAGTGGCCGACCGGCTGGTCGAGTTGGCGCTCGGCGCACCGGCGGGCCGGGTGCCGGACCTGGCCGGACCCCGGGTGTACCCGGTGGCCGGGCTGGCCCGGAGCTGGCTGCGGGCGGCGGGCAGGCGCCGCCCGGTGCTGGCGGTGCGCATCCCGGGAAGGACCGGCGCGGCCTTCCGCTCCGGCGCGCACACCGCGCCGGACCGCGCGGTCGGCCGGCGCACCTGGGAGCAGTACCTGACCGACCGGGTCGCCCGCTAGGACGAGCGGGTCGGGCAGGCGCTCGGTGCGCGCCTGCCCGACCGCACGGAGAGGAGCTACCGCGCGCTGGTCTCGTGGACGAACTCGACCAGCCTGGTGAGGGCGTCCGGGTCCATGTTCGGCATGACGCCGTGGCCGAGGTTGAAGATGTGGCCGCTGCCGCCGAGGGCCTGGGCGGCGTGCAGCACCTCACGGGCCTTGGTCTCGACCACGCGGGTGGGTGCGAAGAGGACGGCCGGGTCGAGGTTGCCCTGGAGGGCCTTGCCCGGGCCGACCCGCTCGGCGGCGACGTTCAGCGGTACCCGCCAGTCCACCCCGACCACGTCCGCACCGGCCTGCCCCATCAGGTGCAGCAGTTCACCGGTGCCCACGCCGAAGTGGATCCGCGGCACGCCGTACGGGGCGACGGCCTCGAAGACCTTGGTGCTGGCGGGCATCACCGAGCGGCGGTAGTCGTCCGGTGCGAGCGCCCCGACCCAGGAGTCGAAGAGCTGGATCGCCGAGGCGCCCGCCTCGATCTGGATCTTCAGGAAGGCGGAGGTGATGTCGGCCAGCCGGTCGACCAGCGCGGCCCACAGCTCGGGCTGGCCGTACATCATGGCCTTGGTCTGCTCGTGGCTCTTCGACGGCCCGCCCTCGACCAGGTAGCTGGCCAGGGTGAAGGGGGCACCGGCGAAGCCGATCAGCGGGGTGGAACCGAGCTCCTCCACCAGCATGCCGACGGCCTCGGTGATGTACGGCATGTCGTCCGGCTCCAGCGGGCGCAGCCGCTGCAGGTCGTCGAAGGTGCGGATCGGGTCGGCGATCACCGGGCCGATCTTGGGCACGATGTCGACGTCCACACCGATGGCCTTCAGCGGCACCACGATGTCACTGAAGAAGATCGCCGCGTCCACCTTGTGCCGCCGCACCGGCTGGAGGGTGATCTCCTTCACCAGCTCGGGCCGGGTGCAGGACTCCAGCATCGGGATGCCCTCGCGTACCTTGAGGTACTCCGGCAGCGAGCGGCCGGCCTGGCGCATGAACCACACGGGCGTGTGCGGCACCGGCTCACGGCGCGCGGCACGCAGGAGTGCGGAGTCGTACGCCGCGCCCCGGCGCGCGGGGGTCTGCTGACCGGTCTGGGCTGGCGGGGTCGCCGCGGAAGTCTCACTCACGGTGCAAATCTTCGCATGTGCCCCGGACTGTGCCCCCGGCGGCGAGTCGTGCGTTCCTCCAAGATCTTCGAATGGACCGGATCCGGCGCGCCGCAGGTGCGAAATATGCTCGGATTGCGGCGCCGACCGACCTAGGCTTCCGCTCATGGCAGCGGTCGGCGGGCACCCCGCACAAGGTGGTGGAACGGGCAAGGAGTCGGCGCCGATCGAGTTCCGCGCAGCGGTCGAGGCACTCGGCACGGCGCGGCTGCGGCCCGAGGTACGGCTCTCGCCCACCCCGGCGCCCCGGCGGCTGGCCCCGTACTCGTACGCGCTCACCGCCACCGTCGAGGTGGAGGGCGAGGAGCTGGCGGACGGCCGCCTGGTGCTGCTGCACGACCCGGCCGGCCAGGAGGCCTGGCACGGCGACTTCCGGGTGGTCACCATGACCCGGGCGGAGCTGGAGCCCGAGATCGCCGACGACCCGATGCTCTCCGAGGTGGGCTGGTCCTGGCTGCTGGACTCGCTGCAGGCGCACGGCGCCGGGTACGCGGAGCCGGGCGGCACGGTGACCCACGCCTCCTCGCACTACTTCGGTGCGCTCTCCGACCGGGAGCCGTCCACCGAGATCGAGATCCGGGCGTCCTGGACCCCGGCGGACGGCCGGTTCGAGCGGCACCTGGCGGCCTGGGGCGATCTGCTCTGCGCCTGCGCCGGTCTGCCGCCGAGCGCGGTGGCACCGCTGCCGGACACCCAGTCACTCGGCGGGGTGGTCCCGATGCCCGCGAGGCGGCGCCCGCGGTCCCACTGAGGGGCGACGCGCGGCCCGTTCGGGGCCGGTACGGGGCAATGCCACCCGCAGGACTGACGGGGCGTGGCTTCGACCCCGGTCTGCGTCAATTCGCTGCCCGGTCCTGATCGGTGAGCGTCGATTCTGATCGATTCCGTGCGATTTCGGGGCATGTCGCATCAGTCACCTGCGCGATTTGTCCGTATTGTTACTCACTAGATCGTGATCTTTCGCTAAAGCCGGGCACGGTTGATGCCGAAGGTGTCTGTGACCCTTTCCAAGCGCGGAACACTCCGACCGCCCCCTCGGGGTTCCGTCCGCCACTCCCCGCAGGAGGCCCCTGGTGTCGGTCCTTCTTGAGCACCCCGCAAACGTGGTCGCATACCGTCCGACCAAGCCCACCGCGATGGTGGTCATCGCCGATCCCCGCGTCCGAAACACCGTCACCCGGCACCTGTGGGCGCTCGGCGTCCGCGATGTCATCGAGGTCTCCTCGATCGCCGAGGCCCGCCCCCGGGTCGCCACCCCGCGCGACATCTGCGTCGCCGACGTCCACCTCCCCGACGGCTCCGGACTGACCATCCTGGCCGAGACCCGCGCGGCGGGCTGGCCCAACGGCCTGGCGCTCTCCGCCGCCGACGACATCGGCGCGGTCCGCAGCGCGCTCGCGGGCGGCGTCAAGGGCTACGTGGTCACCGGCACCCGGACCAACATCGCCATGCCCGGTCGTCCCGGACTGCCGCTCGGTGCCGCCGGGCTGGGCGGCCGGATGCGGCGGCCCGGGATGCCGGGCATGCCCGGTGCGGTCGGTGCCCCGGGTGCGCCCGGCGCCCCCGGCGCTCCCGGGGTGCAGCCCGCCGCCTACCGCGAGCTGTCCGGCCGGGAGGTGGAGGTGCTGCGGCTGGTCGCCGAGGGCCAGTCCAACAAGGCGATCGGCGTCGCGATGGGCCTGTCCGCGCTGACGGTGAAGAGCCACCTGGCCCGGATCGCCCGCAAGCTGGGCACCGGCGACCGGGCGGGGATGGTCGCGGTCGCCCTGCGGACCGGCATCATCCACTGAGCCCCGCCGGTATCCGCGTGCCCGTCCAGCGGCCGACAGCAGCAGACCGATCGAGTGGCAGCCCGGAGGAACGTTTCCTCCGGGCTGCCGGTTTTCCCAGGCCCCCGGGTCAGGTCCGTCCGGGCGGGGGGCCATCCGGGGGAACTTGGGCGCGTCGTTGAGCGTGTCGGCTGGGCAGGCATATGTCCGAATACCGTCTGACCAGTCCGACAACCCTCCCGGTCGCAGGCGCCGTCGTACTCTTGGGGGGTGACCGACGCCGTAGCAGCCATCCCAGAAGAGACAGCCCCGGTCCCGCTCCTTGAACCCAGGGAGGGACTCCCACCCGTAGTGGTGGACGAGAGGGTGCTCGCCGAGACGATCGCCGCCTTCGGCGCGGGCAGCGGCCCGGTCGCCGTCGACGCCGAGCGGGCCTCCGGCTACCGCTACGGACAGCGGGCGTACCTGATCCAGCTGCGGCGCGCCGGCGCCGGTACCGCGCTGATCGACCCGATCGCCTGCCCTGACCTGAGCGCGCTCGGCACCGCGCTGGCCGACACCGAGTGGGTGGTGCACGCCGCCACCCAGGACCTGCCGTGTCTGGCCGAGGTCGGCATGCGGCCGCGCCGCCTGTTCGACACCGAGCTGGCCGGCCGGATCGCCGGCTTCCCCCGGGTCGGGCTCGGCCCGATGACCGAGAGCGTGCTCGGCCTCTCGCTGGCCAAGGAGCACTCGGCGGTGGACTGGTCCACCCGTCCGCTGCCGGAGCCCTGGCTGCGGTACGCCGCTCTGGACGTCGAGGTGCTGGTCGAGCTGCGGGACGCACTCGAACAGGAGCTGGACGCCCAGGGCAAGCTCGACTGGGCCCTGGAGGAGTTCGCTGCCATCGCCGACGCGCCGAGGCCGGCCCCCCGGGTCGACCCGTGGCGCCGCACCTCCCAGCTGCACAAGGTGCGCCGCCGACGCCAGCTGGCCGCCGTCCGGGAGCTCTGGCAGACCCGGGACCGGATCGCGCGGGAGCGGGACGTCTCGCCCGGGCGGGTGCTGCCGGACGCGGCGATCGTCAACGCCGCGCTGGCGATGCCGCAGAGCGTTCCGGCGCTGCAGGCGGTGCAGGGGTTCGGTCCCCGGGTGAACCGGCGGCAGCTGGAGCAGTGGCTGGCCGCACTGGCCCGGGCCCGGGAGATCCCGGAGGCCGAGCTGCCGCCGGCGGCGGCGCCGCACGACGGGCCGCCGCCGCCGCGGGCCTGGGCGGAGAAGGACCCGGTGGCCGCGGCGCGGCTCTCCGGCGCTCGGGCGGCGATCACCGAACTGGCCGAGACCAGGCGGCTTCCGGCCGAGAACCTGATCACTCCGGACCTGGTGCGGCGGGTCTCCTGGGAGCCGCCCACCCTGCTCACGGTGGAGGCGGTCGGGGCGGCGCTGCGGGCGCTGGGCGCCCGCCAGTGGCAGGTCGACCAGGTGGCTCCGGTGATCTCGGCGGCGTTCGTCAAGGCCGCCAACGGGGTGGTCAAGGGCGGCTGAGAGTCCGGGCCCTCGGGCAGCCGGTGTACGAACAGGGGCGCGGGGAGCCGCGCGAAGCAGAAAGCGGCGGTGCTCTGCTTCACGCGGCCCCCGCGCCCCTGTGGCGCACCCGGTCGCCCTGACGGCCTCCCCGGCCGTGTTCGACCGTCCGGCTGTCCGCTTGCCGGTGACGACGTGGTGCGGGACACATGGGGTGATCCGGGCGCTGCCCCTGGGCAAGGTAGTTACCGGCGGGTAGCATGGCCGTGAAGCAGCGCCGCTCCATCTGTGACGTCGACTGCGCTAAACGTCATGTCCCCTGGGAGGAGAGCCCCCGTGCCTCGTACCTCACGGGACGTCGTCTTCGTCGACGGCGTCCGCACCCCGTTCGGCAAGGCCGGCCCGAAGGGCATCTACCACGAGACCCGTGCCGACGACCTGGTCGTCAAGTGCATCCGTGAGCTCGTGCGCCGCAACCCGAACCTGCCCGTCGAGCGCATCGACGAGGTCGCCATCGCCGCGACCACGCAGATCGGCGACCAGGGCCTGACCATCGGCCGCACCGCCGGGCTGCTCGCCGGCCTGCCGAAGTCGGTTCCCGGCTACGCCATCGACCGGATGTGCGCCGGCGCGATGACCGCCGTCACCACCACCGCGGGCGGTATCGCCTTCGGCGCGTACGACATCGTCGTCGCCGGTGGCGTCGAGCACATGGGCCGCCACCCGATGGGCGAGGGCGTCGACCCGAACCCGCGCTTCGTCTCCGAGAAGCTGGTCGACGAGTCCGCCCTGTTCATGGGCATGACGGCGGAGAACCTGCACGACCGCTTCCCGCACATCACCAAGGAGCGCTGCGACGCCTACGCCGTGCGCTCCCAGGAGAAGGCCGCCAAGGCGTACGCCAACGGCGACATCCAGCCCGACCTGGTGCCGATCGCGGTCCGCAACACCAACCCCGAGGTCGGCGAGACCGGTTGGGGCCTGTCGACGGTCGACGAGCCGATGCGCCCGGGCACCACGATGGAGTCGCTGGCGGGCCTCAAGACCCCGTTCCGCCCGCACGGCAACATCACCGCGGGCAACGCGGCCGGTCTGAACGACGGTGCCACCGCCTCGCTGCTGGCCGCCGAGGACGTCGCCGAGGAGCTCGGCCTTCCGGTCAAGATGCGCCTGGTCTCCTACGCCTTCGCGGGTGTCGAGCCCGAGGTCATGGGCATCGGCCCGGTTCCGGCGACCGAGAAGGCCCTGGCCAAGGCCGGCCTGACGATCGAGGACATCGGCGCGTTCGAGATCAACGAGGCCTTCGCCGTCCAGGTGCTGGCCATGCTCGACCACTTCGGCATCGCCGACGACGACGAGCGCGTCAACCCGTACGGTGGCGCGATCGCCTTCGGCCACCCGCTGGCCTCCTCCGGCGTCCGTCTGATGACCCAGCTGGCCCGGCGCTTCGAGCAGCGCCCGGACGTCCGCTACGGTCTGACCTCCATGTGCATCGGCTTCGGCATGGGCGGAACGGTCATCTGGGAGAACCCCCACTGGAGCGGCGCGACCGACTCTGCCGAGTTCGAGGGTGGTAAGTGACGATGACGAGCACCACTGAGCTGCTGACCCGCGGCGCCGAGCTGTTCCCCGCCGAGGTCGTCACCACCGCGCACGTCCGCCACCTCGACCTGCCGCTGCAGGCCGGCAAGCTGGCTCTGATCACCCTGGACAACGGCTTCGACCACACCAAGCCGACCACCTTCGGCCCGGGCTCGCTGCTGAAGCTGTCCGCCGCGCTGGACCAGGTCGAGGCCGAGGCCGCCGAGCAGAAGATCGTCGCGGTCGCCGTCACCGGCAAGCCGTTCATCTTCGCGGTCGGCGCCGACCTCAAGGGCGTCGAGATCCTCAAGGAGCGAGAGGACGCGCTGGCCATCGGCAAGGGCGGCCACGAGGTCTTCAAGCGGATCGCCGCGCTGCCCGTCCCGAGCTTCGCCTTCTACAACGGCGCGGCGATGGGCGGCGGTGTCGAGGTCGGTCTGCACTGCACCTACCGCACCATCAGCTCGGGCGTCCCGGCGTTCTCGCTCCCCGAGGTCTTCCTGGGCCTGGTCCCGGGCTGGGGCGGCTGCACCATCCTGCCGAACCTGATCGGTCCGGCCAAGGCCGTCAAGGTCATCGTCGAGAACTCGATGGCCCAGAACAAGCAGCTCAAGGGCAAGGACGTCTTCGAGCTGGGCATCGCCGACGCGATCTTCGAGCCGGCCGACTTCCTGGAGCAGTCGCTGCTCTGGGCGGCCAAGGTGCTCAAGGGCGAGACCGTCGTCGAGCGCGAGGAGATCGACCGCGGCAAGGCCTGGGACGACGCCGTCGCCTGGGGCCGGATGGTCGCCGACGCCAAGGTGCACGGCGCCGCCCCGGCCGCGTACAAGGCGCTGGACATCATCCAGCAGGTCAAGGACCAGGACCTGCAGGCGGGCTTCGACGCCGAGGACGTGGCGCTGGCCGACCTCATCATGAGCGGCGAGCTGCGCAGCGGCATCTACGCGTTCAACCTGGTGCAGCGCCGGGCCAAGAAGCCCTTCGGTGCCCCGGACAAGTCGCTGGCCCGCCCGGTCACCAAGGTCGGCGTCGTGGGCGCGGGCCTGATGGCCTCGCAGCTGGCGCTGCTGTTCGCCCGCCGTCTGGAGGTGCCGGTGGTTCTCACCGACATCGACCAGGAGCGCATCGACAAGGGCGTCGGCTACGTCCACGGCGAGATCGACAAGCTGCTGGACAAGGGTCGGATCGGCAAGGACAAGGCCAACAAGCTCAAGGGCCTGGTCTCCGGCCACCTGGACAAGGCCGTTGCCTTCGGCGACGCGGACTTCGTGATCGAGGCCGTGTTCGAGGAGATGGGCGTCAAGCAGAACGTCTTCGCCGAGCTGGAGGCCGTGGTCTCGCCGACCACGATCCTGGCCACCAACACCTCCTCGCTGTCGGTCACCGAGATGGCCTCCAAGCTCCAGTACCCGGAGCGCGTGGTCGGCTTCCACTTCTTCAACCCGGTCGCGATCCTGCCGCTGCTGGAGATCGTCCGCGCGGAGAAGACCGACGACGCCTCGCTGGCCACCGCCTTCGCGGTCGCCAAGAAGCTGAAGAAGACCGCCGTCCTGGTCAAGGACGCCCCGGCGTTCGTGGTGAACCGGATCCTGACCCGCTTCATGGGCGAGATCCAGAACATCATCGACGAGGGCACCCCGATCGAGCAGGTGGAGAAGGCCGTTCTGCCGCTCGGCCTGCCGATGTCCCCGATCGTGCTCCTCGAGCTGGTCGGCCCGGCCATCGCGCTGCACGTCTCGGAGACCCTGCACGGCGCCTTCCCGGAGCGGTTCACCGTCTCGGAGAACCTCGGCAAGGTGGTCAAGGCCGGCAAGCGCGGCTTCTACACCTGGGTGGACGGCCAGCAGGTCCTCGACCCCGAGGTGCTGGCGCTGCTCTCCTTCGGCGACAGTGTGCTGACCGAGGAGCAGGTCCGCGAGCGGGCGCTGAACGCGGTCGCCGAGGAGATCGGCCTGATGTTGGACGAGGGCGTCGTCGGCGAGGCGCAGGACATCGACCTGTGCATGATCACCGGCGCCGGCTGGCCCTTCCACCTGGGCGGGATCACCCCGTACCTGGACCGTGAGGGCGTCTCGGAGCGCGTCAACGGCAAGCGCTTCCTGGCGCCGGGCGTGGCCTCCGTGCCGACCGCCTGAGCCGGACGGGCACCCTGGCGCGAGCCGAAGGGCAATCGAGGCCGGGCGCGCCCGGAGGCTGGTGAGGAACACCCCCTCGCGAGCCGAAGGGCGCGCCGGTGCCGAAAGCGACGAGCGCCGGGTCGAGAGCGCCCGGAGGCGAGTGAGGAAAACCCAGGGCCGGGGCCGCAGTTGCGGTCCCGGCCCGGTGGCGTCCCCGGGGCCGGAACCGAACTCATGGACGGTCAGTCGGCATTCGGTTAGGGTTGACCGTCCGTTTGCCCAGTCTCGACCAACCCGCAGAGGAATTCGGTATGCAGTACGGAGCGCCCCGCCGCCCCAGGGTTTTTCTGGCGGGTGACTCCGGTGTGGCGGACCACCCGGCCGGCCGCATTCCGGTGACCGGCTGGGGCCAGACCATGCGGCTGTTCCTGCATCCCGAGATCGAGGTGGTGAACTGCGCCCACCCCGACGCCAGTTCCAGGAGCTTCAGCGACCACGGCCGGCTGCAGTGGATCCTCGACCAACTGATGCCCGGTGACTACCTGTTGGTCTCCTTCGCGCTCGCGGACAAGAAGACCGACGCCGAGCTGCACACCAAGCCCTTCGGCTCGTACCAGGACTACCTGCGCCTGTACGTCGAGGGGGCGCGGGACCGGCTGGCCCACCCCGTGCTGGTGACCTGCTACGAGCGGCGGACCTTCGACCGGCACGGGAACCTGCGCTGGTCGCTGGGTGAGTACGCGATGGCCGTGCGCGAGCTGGCGGCCCAGACCTGCACCCCGCTGGTCGACCTGCACGCCCAGAGCCTGGACTGGTGGAACCAGCTGGGTGCCGAGGGCGCCAAGCAGATCTTCCTCCACCTGGCCCCGGGCGAGCACCAGAACTACCCCGAGGGCATCGCGGACGACGCCCGGCTGCGCCCGGTGGGCGCTGTCGAGTGCTCGCGCTTCGTCGCCAGGTCGCTGGCCGAGCAGGGCATCGTGCCGCCGCAGTGGGTGGTCAACCTGGAGCAGCCCCAGTTCCCGCCGGAGCTGCTGGGGTGGCTCGACGACGCCACGTACGAGGCCCTGGCGCACGGCCGTACCGCACCGACCGGGCCCACCCGGTGAGCGCCCGCCCCGCCCCGGCTCCGATCCGAGGAGAGTCCCGCTGATGGAGCATCTGATAGCCCGCGTCCAGGCGGCCCATCAGTCCCGCCCGGAGCTGTCGATGACGGTCGACCTGACCTCGGCGGCCGATCCGGCCGTTCCGCTGCTCCCCGGCCAGCAGCTGGACCTCACCCTGACGATCAACCCGGTCGGCAACGGCTACCGCTACTACGCCTACCTGATGGAGGAGCAGCTCACCGGGGTCGCCTCGGTGACGGCACACCGCGGGTTCGGGCACATGGAGAAGGCGAAGAAGTACGGCACCTACACCCCGGCGAACAGCCCGCGTACGCTGACCTTCTCGGTCCGGGTCAACGACGCCGTGCCCGGCGACGGCGTGCTGATGCCCACCGTCTCCGCCGGGGTGATCGCGGCAGAGGGCCAGAAGCTGAGCGGCTGCCCTCCGATCGTGCAGCGCGGGTACCGGGTCGTGTCGGCCTACGCCCCGCCGAAGCTGCTGGTGGTCGCGCCCGGGACGAACGGGATGCTGCCCGGTCTCGCTCATGAGCTGGGCCCGGACGCCCGGCTGGTCGGCGTCTCCCCGCCGAGGCGCGGCATGGTCGGCATCGGTCCCGACGGCACCGTCACCTACTACCCCGACCAGGGCTTCGTCGGCTACGACCGGCTCTTCTACACCGTGGAGAACGGCTCGCGCGGGATCGCCCGCGGCGAGATCACCGTCGTGGTGGGGCAGCCGTACGAGATGCCCGGAGTGCTCGCGGCCCCGACCGGACAGCTCTGGCCCGGGGCCATGGCGCAGCCCGGGACCATGGCGAGGTAGGAAGCACCCGTACGTGACCACCCAACGCGGCCGGATCGCCGTGGCCGCCGTCGCGGTCGCACTGGCGGTCCTCTGTGCCTATCTCGGTGTCCGGTACTCCGGCGGCTCCAAGGCGGCCGAGTGCGCGGACGGCTCCTTCTGCCTCTACGGCGGCAAGGACTCCCGCGGACCGGTGCTCTCCGGCGGCCCGCTCCAGGCCGGTGAGGAGCGGAGCGGGTCCGGCGGGCGCGCCGTCCGCTCCGTGCTCAACCGCGGCAAGTACTGGGCCTGCCTGTACGAGAAGGCGGCCTACGGCGGGGCGGTGAAGACCTTCGCGCCCGGGGCCGGGGAGGACTGGGACGGCTTCGCCGGGTCCCCCGGCGGCTTCGGCTCGGTCAAACCCGCCAAGTCCCAGGGCGGTTGCTTCAACGGCTACGAGCGCTGCCCCGAGCGCTCGCTCTGCCTGTTCCAGGACGTCAGCGGGCGCGGCGCGGTGAAGTCCTGGGCCGGCACCGTCTCCGGGTACGGGGCGGACTGGCCCGGGCACGCGGCCTCGGTCTGGAACCGCACGGTCCTCACCGCCTGTCTCTACCGCAGTGCGGGCTACACCGGCCGGTGGACGGTGGACGGGAAGCCGTACGCCGCCTTCGTCGTCCCGCCCGGCAGCAGTCTCACCCTCACCGGCCCGTACGCCCAGGCGGTGGGCTCGCACCGGCTGGTCGAAGACCCGGCCGCCTGCTGACCCGCGGCAGATTGGGATCCGATGAGTACGCACTCTCCTACCGGGCTGCGCAGGGGCGCCGGGCTGCGCCGGCTCGCCGTGGCCGGTGCCGCGGTGGCGCTGGCCGGGGCACTGCCGCCGCCGGCCTCGGCGGCGGGGATCGAGGATCTGCTGGGCCGGCCGTCCGCCGTCATCGCCGTGGCCCCGGGGATCACCCGGACCGTCTACCCTGGCGGTGACCACAGCTGGCTGGCCGTCAACGTGCTGCGGATCGACCCGGACGCGGCACCGCTCACCCTGCGCACCACGGTGGGCGAGTCCGCCGGCAGCGCCGAGCCGGTGAGCAAGCAGCTCACCCGGCCCGCTCTGGACCCGCCCGCGATCGCCGGGGTGAACGGCAGCTTCTTCGACTCCGACCTGCTGAAGCAGTACGACCTGCCCGAGGGCGACCCGGAGGGGATCTCGATCCAGGGCGGGAGGCTGCTGAGCGAGGCCAGCGGGGGCGGGGTGCTGCTGCTGCAGCACGGCCGCCCGTACATCACCACGGTGAGGACCGACATCACGCTGGCCGCGCCCGGGGCGACCACCGAGGTGCACGGCATCAACCGGCACCCCGGCCGGATCCCCTGGGAGATGTCGGTCGACCGCAGGAGCGACGGCCGGGCGGTCGGCTTCCAGGGGGACCTGGAGAGCGAGCCCGGCAGCCAGGTCTTCGCCAACGACGACGAGATCGTGCTGTTCACCCCGGAGTACGGCATTCCCACCCCGGATCCGCTGCCGGGCTCGGAGGTGCCGGCCGCCGCCGAGCCGGGCGTGGAGGTGGTGGTGGACCGGGGCGGCGTGGTGCGCTCCGTCCGTCAGGGGCGCGGCGGCACCACGGTCCCGGACGGGGGCGAGGTGTTCCAGGGCATCGGCAAGGGCGCCGAGTGGCTGACCGAGCACGCCCGGGTGGGTACGGTGCTCAGGCTCGACGAGAAGGTGACCGACGTCCGCTTCGGCGACGAGATCCCGCTCAGCCGCTCGCTGTTCGCCGTCTCGGGCCGACTGATCATGCGCCAGGACGGCAGGAACGCCTACACCGGCTCCGGCGGCGACCAGCACGCCAGGACGGTGGCCGGGGTGGACGGTACGGGCAAGGTCCTGATCGCCACCGTGGACGCCGACGACCAGCACCCCGGGATGGACTACAAGCAGCTCGGCGCCCTGCTGGCGGCTCTGGACGCGACGGACGCGCTGAACATCGACGGCGGCGGCTCGACCACCCTGGTGGTGAACGGCACTCTGGTGAACAAGCCCTCGGACGGTGTCGAACGCCCGGTCGCCGACTCGGTCTACGTCGGTCCCGGCGGTTACGGGGTCCCCGCGTGACCCGATCGGGGTGTCAACCGCCGCAGTTGGTATGCGGATTCCAGGCTCGACCCTGAGAGCGGGCGCTGGTTAGACTTCTCGGGCTTCCCCGGGGGAGGCGGACATCTACCAGGGGCAGGCCGGCGAATTCCATGACCTCAGCACTTCCCACACCCGTGCCGAATCTGGCGACCGTCGACCGGCGCGCGGTAGTCACCGGGACAGACACCTCAGGTCCGGTTCCGGTGGAGTACAAGTTCCGCCCCGCCGACGGCGACGCCCGGCATCTGATCGTCGTCTTCTCCGGTTTCAACGCCCCGAACGGCTACCACTTCGCCGGCCGCTCACTGAACGATCTGCGCGCCAACATCCTCTGGATCCGCGACCACTTCGACGAGCACTACAGCTACTACATGTGCCGGAACATGTCGTTCGACATCGAGTTCTCGGTGCTGAACCTCATCGAGCGGACGCTGGCCGGACTCGGTCTGACCCGTGACCAGGCCAGCCTGCTGGGCGTCTCCAAGGGCGGCAGCGCGGCCCTCTACTACGGGCTGAAACACGGTTTCCGGAACATCCTCACCGTCGTTCCGCAGTTCCTGGTCGGCGACTACGTCCGGGACCGTCCGGTAACCGGCCGCTACATGATGGGCGACGATATGCCGCAGCAGCATATCGACGCCCTCAACGGCGCGATCACCGAACTGCTGAAGGCGTACGGCGCGCAGGGGCACAACGTCTATCTGTTCACCTCCGAGGCGGACGAGCAGTATCCGATCGAGATCAGCCCCCACCTCAACCTGTTCTGGAACTGCGCCAATTTCAATCTGATCCGGACCGATTCCCCGATGGTCCGCCAGCACGGCGAGGTGTCCGGCTA
The DNA here is from genome assembly GCF_051374625.1 of Kitasatospora sp. HPM-01-4. Taxonomy (NCBI): domain Bacteria; kingdom Bacillati; phylum Actinomycetota; class Actinomycetes; order Kitasatosporales; family Streptomycetaceae; genus Kitasatospora; species Kitasatospora sp. HPM-01-4. Next base: position 2,772,878 of record NZ_JBPQGP010000005.1, read on the forward strand.
CAACCTGCCGATCATCTGCGGTGTGCTGGCCGCCCTCACCGACGGGGCCCAGCCGCGGATCGGCTTCCTGGAGAACGGCGACCAGTCCGTCGACGAGGGCGGCCGCCGCCACTTCCTCGGTGAACTGCGGCGCTCCGAGGCGCTGCTGGCGGTGCTGCACAAGCAGGACATCCGCGGCAACCACCTGCAGCTCAGCGGACACGCCTTCATCCCCGGCGACGCGGGCTACGGGCCGACCCAGAGCGTGAAGCAGCTGGTCCTGGAGAGCGGCAGCCGGGTGATCGAGCTCCCGCTCGCGTCGGCCGAGGCCAAGTACACCTACAGCCGCTACTACGACCGCTACGCCTGCGACTACCCCGACGCCGGGTTCGAGCCCGAGCAGAAGGCCGGGATACCGATGACCGGGATACCCGGCGGCTCGTACGAGCTGTCGATCCGGATCACCAGTCCGGCGGAGGGGATCGACCGGCGCACCCCGCTGGTCGCCCAGCGGCCGTTCGACCTGCGGCGCCCGGTGGGCGGGGTGGAGGTCTGCCTGGTCGGGGACGAGCAGGGCGTACGGCTGCTGCGCCGGCCGATCGTGGGCCACCTCTCCTCGGAGACCGCCTTCTCGGTGGAGAACTCCTGGCAGAAGGAGCGGGTCTTCCACGTGGAGGGGGTCTTCTTCGTCCACGGCCTGGAGGCCGCCGAGCGCGCGCACTCCTCGTACTACCTGGTGCTGCGGAACGCCCGGGCGACGTACTCGTACCGGCTCGGGATCTCGCGGAAGCCGGGCGCGGTGCGGGGGCATGTGCGGCGCGGGGACTTCGGCAACTACGAGTTCGGGTACTTCGCGACCTCGGGCTACAAGGGGATCGACCTGAAGAACGCGGCCGCCGGCGAGTACGAGGTGCTGATCTCGATGAGCCGAGGGGGCTCGCTCTTCTCGGCCGCCGCGGGGACGGTCACCCTCGGCTGAACCGACGGGGCGCGGGGGAGCCCGCCGCGACGGTGCGCCGGCTCCCCGCGCCCCTGACCGCCTACCCGCGGTCGAGTGCCTCGACGGCGTTGAAGACGCGTTCGCTGTTGCGGGTGTCGCGGGGCCCGAAGAAGGCCTCCACCCGCTCGCGGTAGGGGCTCCGCATCACGAAGCCGCCCGCCATCGAGGCGATCACCTCGTCGACCGCGTGCTCGACCGTGCGGCAGGCGGGGCCGAATCCGTCGGTGAGGATGTTCAGGTACCCGAGGCGGTAGTGCTTGCTGTAGAACTCCTCGAAGTCGAACGGGACGTAGATCAGCGGCGTCCCCATGTAGACCACGTCGAAGAACACCGACGAGTAGTCGGTGACCATCAGCGAGCACTCCTTGAGGGCGTCCTGGACGTCCCGGGTCGCCGGGTCGGCCACCTCGACCAGGGGGTGGCTGGTGCCGAAGTGGTGCAGGTAGGGCCGGATCTCGTAGTGCGGGAAGAACTCCAGCGTCACACCGAAGTGTTCGAGTGCCGCGAGCAGGCGCGGGTGCTTGATGAACTCGGAGAAGAAGCGGTAGTACTCCGAGGAGGCGAACGGGATCCTGGGTTGGGCCGCCCGGTTGTAGGAGGGGGCCACGATGTCCCGGCGCCAGGTGGGCATCAGCAGGATCCGCCGGTCCTTGCGGACCTGTTCCAGGGCGTCGAAGCGCGGCAGACCGGTCTGCGCCATCCGCCTCATGCCGTAGCCGAACTCCTCGGCGATGTAGCGGTTCTCGGCGGCGGCGGAGGTGACGAACATGTCCACGCTGGTCACGTGCCGCTGGGCGGACTGCGAGACGTCGTTGTAGATGACGCCGTGCTGCAGGAAGACCCGCTTGTAGCGCAGCAGGTCGCCGTAGGTGGCCAGGTAGGCGCGCTTGTGGGTGCCGCGCGGGGTGAGGTAGGCCTCCAGGTCGTACGGGCTGATCAGCTTGGTGGCGTGCAGCATGTAGAGCCGGTGCCGGGTGGAGCCGTGTGCCAGCACGTTGCCGTACTTCTTGACCTTGCCCCAGTCCGGGCTGGTCCGCTCGATCACGTAGTAGGCGTTGCGGCGCTTCCTGTTCGTCCGCATCCAGCGGAAGAAGTGCAGGCCGTTGTCCTGTGCGGTGTCCTGGCGCTCGCCGATGAGCCAGATGTCGCGGCCGTGCAGCAGCGGGTACGTCAGCCAGTAGCCGAGCCTGGTGCGCCAGCCCGTGCGGCCCGGCAGGCTCCGGCGGAGCTGGCGGGCACCGCGCCGCAGGGCGCCGCGGATCCGGCCGAAGGCCGACCGGGCGAGCACGTCCAGCCGGACGGTGCCGTGCGCGTCCACGGTCAGTTCGTAGCCGCGCCGCTCGATCCGGTGGACGCCCTTGTAGCGGTGCAGCGACATCCGCGCGGTGACCGGGATGTCCACCCGGTGCTCGCCGTCGTCGATCCGGACGAACAGCTCCTGCCGCCCCTGGCCCGCCTGGGCGAGGTGGCTGTCCCGCAGGCGGGCGTGGAAGCCCGCGTACAGGTCCTTCTCCTTGCGGACGTGCCAGCGGTCGCGCCGGTACGCCTGCTCCAGCGGAGCCGTGACCTCGCCGCGGGCCGAACGCAGCACCAGCTCAAGGCGGTTGTGCAGGGGTTCGGCGAGGTCCACGCCGGTCATCGAGAGCAGGCCCTCGAAGTGCAGCTCCCCGTCGAGGACCTCGGCCGCCTCCAGGTTCGCGCTCTGCTTGTCGACCCGCAGCAGACTGGACTCGGCCTGGGAGCCGGTGAGTTGGCGGTAGAGCCCGTCGGCGTCCGCGTAGAGCTGCGGACGGTCCGCCGGCGGTTCGCTCGGATCGCAGAAGACGTCCAGCAGGCCGGTCTTGGCGGCGTAGTGCAGCAGCCGGGACTGCGGCTGGACCGCGTACTGCCGGATCAGTTCGTCGGGGATCGGCGCGTACTGGGCGCAGACCGCCGGGAAGAGCTCGGCCAGGGCCGGCCGGCTCATGATCCGGTGCAGGCTGCGCAGGTACGGCTGGTAGTTGCGGACCACCATCCGGAAGACCGTCTCGCGGACCTTCGGCTCGTCCTGCTCGGTGAACGCCAGCAGGCCCAGGTGGAGTTGGAGCAGGTCGCGGGAGCGCTGCGGGTGGTTCCACGGCGAGTCCAGGAAGGAGCCGCGCTTCTCCTCCACCCGCTCCAGGTAGACCGTCTGGTCCACCAGGCTGATCTTGCGGGCCCGCAGCAGCGCGGGCAGGGCCAGCCAGGCCTCGTCGAAGTGCAGGCCCTCGCCGAAGCGCAGCCCGTACTCGGCCAGTTTGAGGGTCTTGAAGAGCTTGCCGCCGATGCCGTCGGCGAAGAGCAGGAAGGGGGTGTCGGTCAGGCTCCTGATCACCCGGTCGCCGTTGCCGAAGTAGCGCTGCCACGGCGGCGGGGTGGTGGACTGCACCGGGAACTGCGCCGTGTCGCCCATGACCACGTCGGCGACGTCCTGGCGGGCGGCCATCAGCAGGGTGTGCAGGGCGTTCCTGGCGAGGACGTCGTCGGCGTCCACGAACATCACCCAGGGCGCGCTGACCTTGCCGAGGCCGGCGTTGCGGGCCGCGCCGGCGCCCTGGCGGGCCTGGCTGATCACCGTGACGTTGGACCGGTACGCGGCGAAGGCCTCCAGGATCCCGGCCGTGCCGTCGGTGGAGCCGTCGTCGACCAGGATGACCTGGGTCCGTTCGATCCCGCGCTGCACGCCGATCGACCAGAGGCAGTCCAGCAGGGTGGCCTCGGCGTTGTGGCAGGGCACCACGACGGCCGCGGTGTACCGCTCCGGCTCCTGGGGCACCGCGGGGACGCCCGGCTCCCGGGTGTACCACTGCCAGTCCACGGTCGAGCGCTTGCGGGCCGCGACCAGCTCCAGGTGCTCGGCGGCGGTGCGCATGCAGAGGTTGCCGCTGACCGTCTCGTACGCCTCGAACAGGGCCTTGCCGACCTCGAAGCGGTACTCGTCGAGCTCGTGCCCGCGGATGCACAGCGCGGTGGTGTGGCGCTTGCCGTCCCACAGCACCTGCATCAGGAAGTTCCACCGGCCGCCGGCCTTCAGTGCCCGGCCGACCTCGTCGATGTCGACGACGGCCCGGTAGCGGATCACCCGCGAGTCGACCGAGACCAGCTCGACCGGGTACTCGTGGGCGACGCCCTTGCCCTTGCGGACCACGCCCTTGAGGGTCAGCTGGTCCTTGGCGCCGATCCGGCCGAACTGGTTGAGGATCTCCCCCGCCAGCTCGATCCGCTGGCCGTCCACCTGGAAGTACGCCACCTGGTTGAACAGCTTGGCGTCGGCGAACGCCGCGGTGTGCAGGCCGAGCAGGGTGGCGTCCAAGTGGTGCTCGGCGTCCGGCAGATGCAGCCCGGCGGCGCTCCAGTAGACCTTGCCGTCGCGCTCCACCACGTCGCTGGAGACCACCGCGCGGCGCTGGATGTAGTCGGCGGTGGCCACCGCCGCGTCCAGCAGCCCGTACCGCAGGCAGTAGGCCCGGATCCGCTCGATCACCCCGCAGCGCTCGTAAGCCTCCGGACTGAGGGTCTCCAGGTACTCGGCGGTGATCCGCTGGAAGGCGTCCCGGTACTCGGCGTCACCGCTGCGCAGCACGCCCATGTAGAGCTTCAGGTCGTGCGAGAGGAACTTCAGGTCCTTGCGGATCTTCAGGTCGTAGGCGCCGTGGGCGAGCAGGAACTCGTCCGCCTTGCGGTGCACCCAGACGCGGTCGGCGATGCTGCGGATCTCGCCGAGCCGCCGGGTGATCGAAGGGGTCTCGGAGCCGGTCTCGTACAGCCAGCGGTAGACCGGCCTCGGGATGATGACGATGCCGTTGGCGCAGGTGTACGCCACCGTGGAGAAGAGGGTGTCCTCGTAGAACACGCCCTCGGGGAAGCGGACGTTGCAGCGCAGCAGGTACTCGCGGCGGTACAGCTTGGCGGCGGCGATCGGGTCGGTGAGCAGGTCCGGGTAGTCCCTGATGCCGGAGAAGTGCCGCTCCTCGGGGTCGGCGTGCAGGTCCGCGGCCCAGACCTTGGGCTCGCCGGTCTCCACGTTGACCCGCACCGCGCGGCCGACGGTGAGGTCGGCGCCGGTGCGCAGCGCGGACTCCAGCAGGTCCTCGCAGGCCTTGTTGGGCAGCTCGTCGTCGGCGTCCAGGAACATCACGTAGGCGCCGGCGGCCGCCGCGACGCCGTCGTTGCGGGGCGCGCCGACGCCGCCGCTGTTGGCCTGGCGGGATATCAGCCGGATCCGCGGGTCGGCCTGGGCGAAGCCCTGGACCAGTTCGACGGTGTTGTCCGCCGAGTGGTCGTCGACCACCAGGATCTCGATCGCGTCGAGGGTCTGCAGCTGGGCCGACTGGATCGCGCGTCCGACCGTGCCCGCCGCGTTGTAGGCGGCGATCACCACCGAGACGGCCGGGGCGGGGGACGTCACGTACTCAGCTCTGCTGTGCAAGATGGCTCACCGGATGGTACGGAGGGACACGGTCGGGACGTCCTGTTCCGCCTGGAACGACCGGACGGGCTGCCTGTCCCGCTCCTGCTCGGTCCGGTCCGGCCGGCGCAGGCCCGCGGCGATCTCCAGGTCCCGGCGGCGCTTGCGCAGGGCCATGTCCGCCATGGTCCGCTCGAAGTCCTTGGTGGAGAGCCAGAACTTGTAGAGGATGGCGAGCTCGAAGACCGCCAGGCCCACCGAGACCACCATGGTGACCAGACCGATCCGGCCGACCAGCGGGGCGACGATGAAGACGCCCATCTGGAACTCGATACCGCTGATCAGGTGGGTGCGGATGCGGTGCCGCTTGAGGAAGTTCCGGGCCCGCATGTACCAGGGGAAGTTCTTCCGGAAGCCCTGGTGCAGGTCGACGATCTCGGCTTCCTGGGTCTCCAGGAGCACCTGGGCCTGGACTATCTCGGGCTGGGCGGTGTCGAGTTCGGGGTTGTCGCGGAGCAGGTCCTCCATGAACAGCAGCGACTTGCCGGTGACCCCGTCGGTGCTGCCGCCGCTGACCGTCTCCAGCTTCTTCCGCATGCCCTGGCGCATCTTGTAGATCTGCAGCGCGTTCACGTAGCGGATCATGTCGAGGAAGATGACCAGGATGGCCAGCCAGAAGTACATCTCGTCCGGGTTGGCACGGAACTGGCCCACCATCAGGCAGAGCGCGCAGATGACGACCCGGATCCGGTCGAAGACGTAGTCGAGCCAGGCGCCGAAGATGCTGCCGTTGCCGGTGAGCCGGGCCAGCTTCCCGTCCATGCAGTCGAGGATGAAGCTGAGGTGGTAGAGGCCGGCGCCGAGCAGCAGGGAGGTGCGGTCGCCGAGGGCGAACAGCCAGGCCGAGCCGAGGCCGAGGAAGAGTGCGGCCCAGGTGATCTGGTTGGGGGTGATCCTGGTGTGGCGGGCGACCCAGCGGACGAGCGGAGTGGCCACCGGGTCCACCAGGACCACGGTCCACCAGGCGTCACGCTTCTTGAGCGTCCGGTCCTTGACCTCGCCGAGGGTCATGGTTCTGCGGTGCGAGCCCCGCCCCGCCACCCGCGCCTCCGAAGAGTCGTCGTTCATGTCACCGGCCAACGCCACCGCTTGCCACGGCCCCTTCCTAGAACTTGGTGCTGGCCCCGTGGGATCGCGGTGCGGGTCGCTGGGTCTGGCGCCATGAGTTCAGCATGATCTCATGAACAGATTACCCGGCGGCGATGTCCGCTTGAATACGGCATTGCCAAGGAAAGGTCACACGTCAGCGCCCGTAAACGGGCGATTCGTCACTTCTTCAGCCGGTAGATGACGGTGTCCGCGTTCACGGCCACCACCTCGTACCTGCTGTCCAGCAGACTCTCGATCCGCGGTACCAGCACCGGCTGGTAGGGCGCGCGGCCCGAGTCGTCCACGACCACCTCGGGCAGGCCCTTGGACAGCTCCTGATCGAAGGTCTGCCAGGCGTCGGCGACGCTGTACTGCTCGCCGACGTGCTGGGCGTTGTCCTTGCCGCCGCTGTAGTTGGTCAGGAAACCCGCCGTCAGGTAGCGGGTCACCGGCTTGCGGTCGGACAGCCAGTACAGCTCCGGGTGCATGCCCCAGACCAGGACCGTGTCCGTGGGCGTGGTCTGCTTGGCGATCGTGGTGGCGACCTCGGTGGTGTGGGTCATCTTCTGGCCCGGCCAGAACAGCGCCAGGCCCCAGAACACCGTCGCCGCGACCGTCGTGTACACCAGCACCGGCCGCCAGCGGATCCGCGCGGTGGACACCGCGCCGACCCCGAGCAGCACCAGCGGCGGCATCAGCTGCAGGTAGTAGTGGCCGTAGAAGTGGAAGCCGGTGCAGACCGCGACCACCGAGGAGAGCAGCCAGATCCACAGGTCGCCGGTCGAACCGTGCTCCTCGCCGCCGGGCGTCCGGGCCGGGCGGCCCCGGTACTTCAGCCAGAGCCGGCGGCCCACCGGGGCCAGGAAGCCGAGCGTGGCGGCCAGCAGGATGCCCGCGTTGCCGAAGGCCCGGCCGAGCATCTGCAGCCAGGCGCCGTCCAGCGAGGCGTAGTCCCCGCTGCCGGTGACCACCCAGAACAGGAAGCCCTTGGGCTTGGTGAGGATCACCGCGACCAGCGCTATCGGCAGCGCGAAGCCGAAGCCGACCTTGGCCAGCGCGGGTTTCCAGGCCACCGAGCGGTGCCGGGCGTCCTGCCAGAGCATCCAGAGCACGGGCAGCAGCACCGCTCCGCCGGTCTGCTTGGTGAGCGAGCAGAGCGCCACCGCGATGCCGGCCGCCAGCCAGCGCCGCCGTTCGGCGTACCGGAAGGCGGCCACCATGGCCGGGAGCATGAAGACCTCGAAGGTCGCCGCCTGGGTGTCCTCCGGGGAGAGCCCGATGGAGACCAGCAGGTAGAGCGCGCCGGCGAAGGCGCCGGGGCGGTTGCCCCAGCGGCCGCGGGCGAGCGAGGCCAGCAGGATCGCGGTGCCCAGGTGCGCCACGATCGCCAGGACCCGCAGCGGCCAGAGCGAGAGCGAGCCGAAGACCGCGAAGCAGGCCTCGTACAGCCAGGGCAGCAGCGGGGGCTTGCGGTCCACCACGGTGTCGTAGAGGACGCCGCCGCCCGCCAGCATCCGGGCCTGGGTGGCCAGGTAGCCCTCGTCGGGGCTCCAGACCGGCCGGATGAAGGAGGGGATGTGGGTGACCACCGCCAGCAGGGCCAGCACCGGGACGACTCTGGTCCAGTACCCCGTGCGGACGTGCCCGAGCAGCCGCCGGTGGTTCGGGCGGCCGGTCAGACGGGCGGGCGATGCCACACGAGTGGGGGAGTCGAGCACAGGTGACAAACTACCCGGCGGGACCGACCCGGGTGGTGTCGGTCCCGCCTTTGAGTCAGATCGTCTGACAGTCGTCCGGTATGCCCGCGCTCGATCGAGCGTCAGCGAACCAGCGCCGCTGTGCCCTTCGTCACACCACCGGACACCGTGCCGTCAGGCCCCGACGGTGACCTGGTCGAGCCGGGCCACCGCCTCGGTGACCTTGCGGGCGATGTCCGGGGCGGTCAGGCCGATCTCGGCCATGATCTCCTCGCGCTTGGCGTGGTCGAGGAACTCCTGCGGGATGCCGAAGTCGCGCAGCGGCAGGTCCACGCCCGCGTCGCGCAGCGCCTGGGCGATCATGCAGCCGACCCCGCCCGCGCGGCCGTTGTCCTCGACGGTGACGACCATCCGGTGCTCGGCGGCCAGGCCCGGCAGCGCCGCGTCCACCGGCTTGACCCAGCGCGGGTCCACCACGGTGGAGGTGATGCCCTGGGCGGCCAGCAGCTCGGCGGCCTCCAGGCAGATCGTGGCCATGGCGCCGACCGAGACGATCAGGACGTCGGCGCGCTTGTCGCCGCCCCCCTCGGCCGGGAAGTCGGACGGGAGGGGCTCGCGGAGGACGTCCATGCCGCCGATCCGGCCCAGCGACGGGACGGCGGGGCCGACCGTGCCCTTGGAGTAGCGGACCACGGTGGGCGCGTCCCCGACCTCGACGGCCTCGCGCAGCTGAGCGCGGACCTGGTCGGCGTCGCGCGGCGCGGCGAGCCGCAGGCCCGGGACGACCTGCAGGATCGACATGTCCCACATGCCGTTGTGCGAGGCGCCGTCGGTGCCGGTGACGCCCGCGCGGTCGAGGACGAAGGTGACGCCCAGCTTGTGCAGGGCGACGTCCATCAGCACCTGGTCGAAGGCCCGGTTCAGGAAGGTCGCGTACACCGCGACCACCGGGTGCAGGCCGTTGGTGGCCAGGCCCGCGGCGGAGACGGCGGCGTGCTGCTCGGCGATGCCGACGTCGAAGATCCGGTCCGGGTACGCCTTGGCGAACGGGGCCAGACCCACCGGGTGCAGCATCGCGGCGGTGATCGCCACGATGTCCTTGCGCTCGCGGCCGAGGGCGACCATCTCCTCGCCGAAGACCGAGGTCCAGTCCTTGCCCGAGCTCTTCACCGGCAGGCCGGTGTCCGGGTGGATCACGCCCACCGCGTGGAAGCGGTCCTCGTCGTTCTGCTCGGCGGCGTGGTAGCCGCGGCCCTTCTCGGTGATGCAGTGCACGATCACCGGACCGCCGAAGCCGCGCGCCTTGGTGAAGGCCGACTCCAGCGCCGCCAGGTCGTGGCCGTCGATCGGGCCGATGTACTTCAGGCCGAGGTCCTCGAACATGCCCTGCGGGGCGATGAAGTCCTTCAGGCCCTTCTTGGCGCCGTGCAGGGTGTCGAACAGCGACTGGCCGACCACGGGGGTGCGCTGCAGCGCCTCCTTGCCCCAGGTCAGGAAGCGCTCGTAGTTCTGGGTGGTGCGCAGCGTGGCGAGGTGGTTGGCCAGGCCGCCGATGGTCGGCGAGTACGAGCGCTCGTTGTCGTTGACGACGATGACGACCGGCAGGTCCCTGCAGTCCGCGATGTTGTTGAGCGCCTCCCAGGCCATGCCGCCGGTGAGCGCGCCGTCGCCGATCACGGCGACCACCGGGCGGTCCTTGTGGCCCTGGAGCTTGTTGGCCTTGGCCAGGCCGTCGGCGTAGCCGAGGACGGTGGAGGCGTGCGAGTTCTCGATCACGTCGTGCTCGGACTCGGCGCGCGACGGGTAGCCGGAGAGGCCGCCCTTCATCTTCAGCCGGGAGAAGTCCTGGCGGCCGGTGAGCAGCTTGTGGACGTAGCTCTGATGGCCGGTGTCGAAGAGGATGCGGTCGCGCGGGGAGTCGAAGACCCGGTGCATCGCGATGGTGAGCTCCACCACGCCCAGGTTCGGCCCGAGGTGGCCGCCCGTCTTGGAGACCTCTTCGACCAGGAAGCCGCGGATCTCCTGGGCCAGCGCGGTCAGCTGCGGCATGGTGAGCCGGTCGAGATCGCGCGGTCCCCGAATGCGGGTCAGCAGGGCCACCCGTTCCTCCTCGTTCAAAGGGTCTCAGGCCCGCTCGGGCCCGACGGGCCTCGCTGCCCGTTGTACCGGCGCACTCGGCGGCTACCGCCGCGTCCGGCTGGTCGAGTCTAATGTCCACAACTCGGACTTCTGCGACGGGCCGTGCACCTTCCGCGCTTCCGATCCGAAGCCGCCGATTTTACCGCTCCGCGGACCCCGGCCGCCCAGGCACCGTCCGGCACCGCCTCAGGGGGTGCGGGCGGCACCGCGCGCAGGGGCACGGCGCGGCCCGTCGCGGGAGGTCACCGGGAGGAAGTCACCGGGAGGAGCTCACCGGGAGGAGCTCACCGGGAGGAGCTCACCGGGAGGAGGTCACCGCGGAAAGGCCCGGCGGGCGCGCCAGGTGGTGTGCTCCCGGGAGACGGCCTCCTCGGCGTCGGCCGCCAGTTTGGCCCAGGTGGACTCGGAGTCCTCCGCGCCGAGGTCCATGGTGGAGAGCTGCCCGGAGACGATCTCCAGCTCCCTGGCCGCCAGCAGGTACGCGGCGGCGAGCGGCCGCAGCTGCTTGAGCTGGGTCCAGGCGATCACCGCCGCGGCCGCGGCCGCGCAGGCGCCGAAGGCCTGCACCGAGAGCGCGCCGGCCACCTGGGCCACCGCCGCCGCACCACCGACGATCATCAGCGCGACGGTGGCCAGCCCCCAGGCCGCCGCCTGCGACTCGCAGGCCTCGGCCCGCGAGCGGTACCAGACGCGCTGCCCGTCCACCCGCACCCGCAGGTACCTGGTCCGGCGCGCCGGGAGATCGGCGGCCCGCAACTGCCGCATCGCGTCGGTGATCTCCGCCTGGGTGCCCGGCGGCACGATCTCCGGATCCTCGAACGCCCGCAGTACGTCGGCCAGCTGGAGCTGGTAGCGGCTCTCCGCCTCCAGCGAGTCGGCGGGGCCTTCGAAGGGCTGCGCCCGGACCGCGTACTTCCAGGACAGGGTCTTCACCGACTCGGCGGCGGCCCTGGCCTCGTACCAGCGGCCCTGCGGGTTGGCGCCCCGCAGCCGGTACCAGAAGTAGCCCGCGCCCAGGAAGGCGGCGACCGAGACCAGCGGGGTGAAGTCCGTGCCGTGGCCCGATCCCGGCAGCACGCTGACCACCGCGGCCGCGACCAGCAGCAGGATCTGCCAGCGGTACCAGCGCAGGGCCCGTGCCTGCCCCTGGAGGGAGGCCCGGTCGGCCGTCCAGAAGGGCTCGGGAAGAAGTTCGGCCTCGCCGCTGCCCGGTGGATCCTGCTGCACCATCTGCCACTCCCCCCATACCCGTCAGCGGGCAGTATGCCCAGCCTCAACTCCCGTACACGCCATGGTTTTCGGACAGCAGAGCGAGAGAAAAGAGACGGGCCGCGGGTCGTTACGACCCGCGGCCCGTGGAGGGGAGCCCGCACGCTCCCCTCGGTTCAGCCTCGACCTGCGGACTTCTGCGTCCGCCGGGAGACCGAGTCCAGGACGACGGCGCCGAGCAGCACCGCACCCGTGATCATGTACTGGATGGACTGGTTGACGTGCACCAGGTCCAGGCCGGTGATGATCGACTGGATCACCAGGATGCCGAGCAGCGCCGACCAGGTCTTGCCGCGCCCGCCGAAGAGGCTGGTGCCGCCGATGACGACCGCCGCGATGGAGTTCATCAGGACGTTGCCGCTGCCCAGCAGCTTGTCGCCGGAGCCCTGCTGGGAGGCGATGAACAGACCGCCGAGCGCCGCCATGCCGGCCGAGACCATGTAGACCGAGATCCGCACCCAGGCCACGTTGATGCCCGCGCGGCGGGCCGCCTCGACGCCGCCGCCGACCGCGAAGACCTGCCGGCCGTAGCCGGTGCGGCGCAGCACGAAGTCGCCGATGACGACCACCGCGAGGAAGATCACCAGCGGCAGCGGCAGGCCCTGGTTCTGGTTCAGCACGTACGCCGCGACCAGGGAGATCACCGCGACCACGGCGGTGCGCAGCCAGATCTCGCTCATCGGGCGGGCCGGCAGCTGGGCCGCCGCGCGGCGGCGGTGGTCCAGCACCTGTCCGGCGGCGAACAGCACGGTGCCGAGGACGGCGAGCGCCCAGGCGTAGAAGACGTCGCCGTCGCCCAGGAAGTAGGTGTCCAGGTTGGCGATCACGCCGTCGTTGATCAGGTTGACGGTGCCCTTGTCGCCGAGCACGTACATCTGCAGACCGCTCCAGGTCAGCAGACCGGCCAGGGTGACCACGAAGGAGGGCACGCCGATCTTGGCGAAGAAGAAGCCGTGCAGGGCGCCCATACCGACGGCGGCGCCGATCGCGATCAGGATCGCCAGCCACTCGTTGATCCCGGAGCGGACCGAGAGCACCGAGGCGATGGCGGCCGAGACGCCGGCGACCGAGCCGAGCGAGAGGTCGATCTCGCCGAGCAGCAGGACGAAGACGATGCCCACCGCGATCAGACCGGGGCCGGCGATCCACTTGGTGATGTTGGTGAGGTTGTCCGGGTTGAGGAAGTTGCCGGTCAGGCCCTGGAAGATGGCCGCGATCAGGATCAGGCCGAGCACGACCGGGACGGAGCCCAGGTCGCCGCTCTTCATCCGGCGCTTGAACTCCTCGACGTAGCCGGCGAATCCGGCCTCGCGGACCAGCAGGCGCGGGTCGACCGCGGCGGGCGCGGTCTCGGTGGCCTCGGTGGCCTCGGTGGCCTCGGTGGTGGTGGTCGGGTCGGTGGTCACTTGGTCTCCTCCGCGAGCCGCGCCTGACGCCGGGTCACCGCGTTGTCGGTGGCGCCGGTGATGGCGGAGATGATCTCCTCGTGCGAGGTGCCGGCCACCTCGAACACGCCGTTGTTGCGGCCGAGCCGGAGCACCGCGACGGTGTCCGCGACGGCCTTGACGTCGGCCATGTTGTGGCTGATCAGGATCACGCCGAGGCCGCGCTCGCGCAGCCGCTCGACCAGGTCCAGCACCTGGGCGGTCTGCTCCACGCCGAGGGCGGCGGTGGGCTCGTCCAGGATGACGATCTTCGGGTCGCCGACCAGGGCGCGGGCGATGGCCACCACCTGGCGCTGGCCGCCGGAGAGCGCGGCGATCGGGATCCGCACGCTGGGGATGCGGATCGACAGGGTGTCGAGCAGCTCCTTGGCCCGCTTCTCCATCGCGACCTCGTCGAGCGTGCCGAAGCGGCGCAGCTCGCGGCCGAGGAAGAGGTTGCCGACCACATCGAGGTTGTCGCAGAGCGCGAGGTCCTGGTAGACGGTGGCGACGCCGAGCTGCTGGGCGTCCTGCGGCCGGTTGACGGAGACCGGCCTGCCCTCCCACTCGATCGCACCCTCGTCTATCGGGTGAACACCTGCGATGGTCTTCACCAGGGTGGACTTGCCTGCGCCGTTGTCGCCCACCAGGGCGACCACCTCACCGGCGTGCACCTCCAGGTGGACGTCGGTGAGCGCCTGGACCGCGCCGAAGCGCTTGGAGACCCCGCGCAACGCCAGTACGGGTGCGCCTGTCACGTGAACCAACTCCTTCGTTCCGTGCCGCTGGCTCTTTCGGTGGCGGTGGCACGGCCTGCCGCGCGCCGACCCGGGCGCGAAGGGGGTAGTGCGGGTAATGATCAGGGCGCGGCGGATGTTCTGCACGCCGCGCATTAGGCCGTGGGCGCCCCCGGAGGGGGTAGGGGGCGCCTACCGGGCCGCTGGTACCGCTACTGCGGAAGGATTACCGCGGAGGGACTACTGCAGGCCCGCGGCCTTGCAGGCCTCGGCGTAGTCCGCGGTGCAGATGTCGGAGGCCTTGTAGAGACCGTCGGCGATCACGGTGTCCTTGATGTTGGACTTGGTGACGACCTTGGCCTCCAGCAGCTTGGCCGGGATGCCCTTGTCGGTGTCGCTGTCCGCGGTGGCGGTGGCGACGGACTTGATGTCCTTGCCCTGCAGCAGGTCGACGGCCAGCTCGGCGGCGCTGTCGGCGAGCGGCTTGTACGCCTTGTAGATGGTGTAGGTCTGGTCACCCGCGACGATCCGCTGGATGGCGTCCAGGCCTGCGTCCTGGCCACCCACCGGAACGCTGATGCCGGCGGCCTTCAGCTGGGTGACGATCGCGGCGGCCATGCCGTCGTTGGCCGAGTAGACCGCCTGGAAGCCGTCCTTGCCCAGCTGGGTGATGGCGGCGCCGATCTTCTGGCCGGCCACGGTGGGCTTCCACTCACCGGACTGCTCGTAGACGATCTTCTTGACCTTGCTGTCCAGCACCTTGTGCGCGCCGGCCTTGAACTGACCGGCGTTCGGGTCGGCGTCATCGCCGTTGATCATCACGACGTTGGCGTCGGCGGCCTTGTCGCCGAGCGCGTCGACCAGGGCCTGGCCCTGCAGCTCGCCGACCTTCTCGTTGTCGAAGGAGACGTACGCGGAGACCGGGCCGGTGGCCAGCCGGTCGTAGGCGATGACCTTGACGCCCTTGTCCGCGGCCTCCTTCACCCACTGCTGGGTGGACTTGGCGTCGAAGGCGTCCAGGATGATGACCTTCACGCCCTGCGCGATCAGGGTGTCGAACTGCTGCTTCTGCTTGGCGGCGGAACCCTCGGCGTTGCTGTACTTGACCTCGCAGTCGGCGCACAGCTCCTTGACCTTCGCCGTGATGAACGGCTTGTCGAAGGACTCGTAGCGGGTCGAGGAGGCGTTCTCGGGAAGCAGCAGACCGATCGACTTGGTGTCGCCGGAGGAGGCGCTGTCCTTCTTGTCACCACCGGCCTTGCCGCAGGCGGACATGGTCAGAGCCATCGAGACAGCGGCGGTGCCGATTACCGCACGACGCGTCATTGCGTTCATGGTGGGGGGCCTCCCTGACAGAGCCGCAACGTTGCGGCGAGGTGTGGAGGAGTCAACCCGCCCTGATTGCTTGTCGTCAATAAGTAAAACCGGAAGACCGGAGATCCGAATCTTTTCGTTATCTTCCTGAAGGCTCAGCCGAGACCATTGACTCCGAGAAGACCCCCAGGAAGACCCCGGGAAGACCCCGGGACGGCTCGGACGGCCCCGGAGATGACCCCGGATTCGCCGGGATCATCCCGTCCGCCGCCTGAGGGGGGGCTCAGACGTGTACCCGCGACGAGGCCCCGGATTGCCGGATTGCGCCCGATTCGCCCATCTCGCTCATCACCAGGGCGAGCGCCCCGAGCACCTCCGCCCGGCCACCCAGCGTGCCCGGAACCACCGACAGGTGGCGCGCCGCACTCGGGATCGCGTACCGGGCCACCGAGTCCCGGATCGGGGAAAGCACCAGCTCACCGGCCTCGGCCAGGTCGCCGCCGAGGATGACCCGGCGCGGGTTGAGCAGGTTGCACAGAGTAGCGACCCCGCTGCCGATCTGCCGTCCGGCGTCGGCGATCACCCGGCGGCAGCCCAGGTCGCCCTGTTGGGCCAGTTGGACCACCTTGGTCAGCGTGAGTTCACCCGGATGATTGGCGTTCAAAAGATTGAGCAGGTAGCGGGAGCCGACGAAGGTCTCCAGACAGCCCCGGTTGCCGCAGCGGCAGACCGGGCCGGCCTCGTCCAGGGTGATGTGCCCGATCTCGCCCGCCGTGCCGCCCGGGCCGCGGTAGATCTGACCGTTGATCACCAGGCCGGCGCCGACACCGCTGGCCACCTTGATGTACGCCAGGTCGCCCAGTCCCCGCCCGGCGCCCCAGACCAGCTCGCCCAGCGCGCCGAGGTTGGCGTCGTTGTCCACGTGCACCGGCACACCGAGCCGCTGGGACAGCTCCCGGCCGGGGGCGATGCCCGTCCAGCCGGGCAGGATCGCGGTGGAGCCGAGCGCCCCGGTCTCCACGTCGATCGGGCCCGGCACGCCCAGGCCGACCCCGATCACCTTGTCGGAGCGGAACCCGGCCTGGGCCAGCAGCCGCTCCACCATCGCCTCGGCCCGGTCGAAACCCTGCTGGGCTGAGACGTCCACGTCGATCGGCTCGCTCTCCTCGGCGAGCACCCGGTGCGCCAGGTTGCCCACGGCCACCCGCAGGTGGGTGTGGCCGAAGTCGACGCCCACCACGATCCCGGCGTCACCGCTGAGCGAGACGCTGCGGGCCCGGCGGCCGCCCGAGGAGGTGTCGGCGACCACCACGGTGCCGCTCTCCTTGAGCTCCCGGACGATGTTGGACACCGTGGCCGCCGACAGCCCCGTGCTGCGGGCGATCTCGGCCTGGGTCAGCGAGCCGGACATCCGGACCGCCCGCAGGACCCGTTCGAGGTTCGCCCGGTGCAGCGAGGACTGCGATCCCGGTGTGTCCATCGACATGATTCACCCTTCCAGGGCCCGGGGACCCGACCGTCCCCTTGCCCCTGCCGCGCCGTTGCGGCGGAGCTCCGTTGCGGCCATGGCGGGCCGCCACCCACAGGTGGCGGCGCCCCACCAGGCCCCACTTTCAACTTCTGAACCCTATGCTCGGCCCTCAGCCCGATATCGCGTCAAGGCCGAATACAGATCGTTAGAAAACCTCTGCTGAGCCGCTCCCAGCCTGCGAATATCCGCACGGGACCCGGACACCGGCATGGCAAGATGCCAGGCATCCATGCCTGACGAAGGAGTTCCGCGAGTGCCCGGCACAAACTTGACCCGCGAGGAGGCCCGCACCCGGGCCGCACTTCTCCACGTGGACGCGTACGACGTCGAGCTCGACCTGAGCTCGGCCCGCGAGGGCGGCACCTTCCGCTCCACCACCGTGGTCCGCTTCACCGCCGCCACCCCCGGCACCGACAGCTTCATCGACCTGGTCGCGCCGAGCGTCGCCGAGATCGTGCTGAACGGCGAGGCGCTGCCGCTGGAGAACTTCACCGACAGCCGGATCGCCCTGCCCGGGCTCAAGGCCGAGAACGAGCTGCGCGTCGTGGCCGACTGCGCCTACACCAACTCCGGCGAGGGCCTGCACCGCTTCGTCGACCCGGTGGACGGCGAGACCTACCTCTACACCCAGTTCGAGGTCCCGGACGCCCGCCGGGTCTTCGCCTCCTTCGAACAGCCCGATCTGAAGGCCGCGTTCAAGTTCACCGTGACCGCCCCCAAGGGCTGGGCGGTGGTCTCCAACTCCCCCACCCCGGCCCCGGTCGGCGAGGGGGACACCCAGGTCTGGCACTTCGAGCCGACCCCGCGGATCTCCTCCTACATCACCGCGCTGATCGCCGGCCCGTACGTCGGCGTCTTCGACACGTACGAGAAGGACGGCCGGAAGGTCCCGCTGGGCGTCTACTGCCGCCCCTCGCTGCGCGAGTTCCTGGACGCCGAGGCGATCTTCGAGGTCACCAAGCAGGGCTTCGACTACTTCCAGGAGAAGTTCGACTTCGCCTACCCCTTCGCCAAGTACGACCAGCTGTTCGTCCCGGAGTTCAACGCCGGCGCGATGGAGAACGCGGGCGCCGTCACCCTGCGCGACCAGTACGTCTTCCGGTCCAAGGTGACCGACGCGGCGTACGAGGCCCGGGCCTCGACGATCCTGCACGAGCTGGCCCACATGTGGTTCGGCGACCTGGTCACCATGGAGTGGTGGAACGACCTCTGGCTGAACGAGTCCTTCGCCACCTTCGCCGAGGCCGTCTGCCAGGCCGAGGCCCCCGGCTCCAGGTGGCCGGGCTCCTGGACCACCTTCGCCAACCAGATGAAGACCTGGGCGTACCGGCAGGACCAGCTGCCCTCCACCCACCCGATCATGGCGGAGATCAACGACCTGGAGGACGTCCAGGTCAACTTCGACGGCATCACCTACGCCAAGGGCGCCTCGGTGCTCAAGCAGCTGGTCGCCTACGTCGGCCAGGACGCCTTCTTCAAGGGCGTACAGGCCTACTTCAAGGCCCACGCCTGGGGCAACACCCGCCTCACCGACCTGCTCGGCGCCCTGGAGCAGGCCAGCGGCCGCGACCTGAAGACCTGGTCCAAGGCCTGGCTGGAGACCGCCGGCATCAACGTGCTGCGCCCCGAGATCACCCTCAACACCGACGGCCAGATCGAGTCCTTCGCGGTCATCCAGGAGGCCCCGGCGCTGCCCGCCGGCGCCAAGGGCGAGGCCGTGCTGCGTCCGCACCGGATCGCGATCGGCGCCTACGAGCTGACCGACGGCAAGCTGGTCCGCACCGACCGGATCGAGCTGGACGTCGACGGCCCGCGCACCGAGGTCCCGCAGCTGGTCGGCGCGCACCGGCCGGCCGTGCTGCTGCTCAACGACGACGACCTCTCCTACGCCAAGGTCCGCCTCGACGAGGACTCGCTCGCCGTCGTCACCGAGCACCTCGGCGGCTTCACCGACTCGCTGCCGCGCGCCCTGTGCTGGGCCGCCGCCTGGGACATGACCCGCGACGGCGAACTCGCCGCCCGCGACTACCTGTCGCTGGCCGTCTCGGGCCTGGCCAGGGAGACCGACATCGGCGTGGTCCAGTCGGTGCACCGCCAGGTCCAGCTGGCCCTGCAGGCCTACACCGACCCGTCCTGGCGCGAGCAGGGCCTGGCCCGCTGGGCCGAGGCCGCCGAGCAGCAGCTGCGCGCCGCCGCCCCCGGCAGCGACCACCAGCTCGCCTGGGCCCGCGCCCTGGCCTCGGTCGCCCGCACCGAAGGCCAACTCGCCCTGCTGGCCGGCCTGCTGGACGGCACCCGCACCCTGGACGGCCTGGCCGTCGACACCGAGCTGCGCTGGACGCTGCTCTCCCGCCTGGTCGCCACCGGCCGCACCGACGACAAGGCGATCGACGCCGAACTGGCCCGCGACAACACCGCCGCCGGGCAGGAGCACGCCGCGAGCTGCCGCGCCGGCCGGCCGACCGCCGAGGCCAAGGCCGAGGCCTGGGCCTCGGTGGTCGAGTCCGACAAGCTCACCAACTACGTCCAGGAAGCGATGATCAGCGGCTTCCAGCAGGCCGACCAGCGCGAACTCCTCGCCCCCTACCGCGCGAAGTACTTCGCCGCGGTCAAGGGCATCTGGGAGACCCGCAGCCACGAGATCTCGCAGCAGATCGTGACCGGGCTGTACCCCTCGCAGCTGGTCGACCAGGACACCCTGGACGAGACCGACGCCTGGCTGGCCGCCGCCGAGCCGGCGCCCGCCCTGCGGCGCATGGTGGTCGAGGCCCGTGCGGGCATCGAGCGTGCGCTCAAGGCCCAGGCCGTCGACCACGCGGCGGGGGCCCGGGCCCTGGGGCACTGACGCCCGAGCGGGTGACCGGGCGGTCCGGCGTCGCCGGACCGCCCGGTCACCCGCGGCCGGCTCCGCACCGCGGCAGGGCACTTGGGCGCGGTGTGGAGCCGCTCCGGCCGGCGGTGCGGCGTCCCCTCAGCGGGCGGGCAGCCGGACGGTGAAAGACGTACGGCCCGGGCGGGCCGTGAGTTCGACGGTGCCGTGGTGGGCGGTGATGACGGCGCGGACGATGGCCAGGCCGAGTCCGGTGCTGCCGGTGGTCCTGGCCCGGGCGAGGTCGCCGCGGACGAAGCGTTCGAAGATCCGTTCAGCCAGGGCGGGTTCGATACCGGGGCCGCTGTCGGTCACGGTGAGCAGCACCAGGCCCCCGCCGCCGGAACCGGCCGAGAGCGCGAGCGTCACCCGGGTGCCCTCGGGGGTGTGCACCCGGGCGTTGGCGAGGAGGTTGGCCACCACCTGCCGCAGCCGGTCCGCGTCGCCCGTGACCAGCACCGGCTCCTCGGGGAGTTCCAGCTGCCAGCGGTGGTCCGGGCCGGCGGCGCTGGCGTCGGCGGCGCAGTCCAGCGCCACCCGGGTCAGGTCCACCTCCTCGGCGGCGAGCGGCCGCCCCGCGTCCAGCCGGGCCAGCAGCAGCAGGTCCTCGACGATCGCGCCCATCCGCTGCGCCTCGGCCTCGATCCGGCCCAGCGAGTGCCGTACCCCGGCCGGCACCGGGCCCGGGTGCCGCAGTGCCAGTTCGGCGTGGCCGCGGACCGCCGCCACCGGGTTGCGCAGTTCGTGGCTGGCATCGGCCGCGAAGGTCCGCAGCCGTTCCTCGACCGACTGGCGGCGGGCGAGCGCGTCCTCGACATGGCCCAGCATCCGGTTGAGCGCGGCGCCCACCCGGCCGACCTCGGTGCCCAGGTCGTCGTCGGGCACCCGGACCGGCACCACGGCCTCACCACTGGCCAGCGGCAGGCCGCTCACCCGCTCGGCCGCGCCGACCACCCGGTCCAGCGGGCGGAGCGAGACCCGGACCCAGAGCGCCCCCGCGAAGCCCGTCGCGGCCAGCGCCACCGCGAACACCACCAGCTCGATCATGACCAGCCGGTGCACCGCGTCCTCCACCGGGTGCAGCGGCAGCCCGGTCACCAGGACGTCGCCGTCCCGCCCGGCGGTCGCCCGCAGCCGGTAGCCGGCCAGGCCGGACAGCTTGACGCTGCGGCTCTGGCCGTCGACCGGCAGGGCGGCCAGGGCCCGGCGGTCGGCGGCGGTCAGCGAGACCATGTCGTCGGTGTCGGCGGCCACCGTCCCCTCGGCCACCTCCGGGTCGTCCGCGTCGCCGTCCACCACACGGGCGGCGGTGACCGTACCGTTCAGCAGCCGGGCCCCGAAGGTCCCCGGGGCCTGGGCCCTGGTGTCGCCACGGGCGTCACCGTAGGCCTCCGGCCCTTCCGAGTGCTCCAGGCTGGCCGCGTAGCGGCCGCCGGTGTCGGCGAGCTGCTGGTCGAGCCGGTCGACCAGGAAGTGCCGCAGCGCCTGGGCGGTGGCCAGCCCGACGCCCGCGCAGGTGAGCAGCAGCAGGGCGAGCAGTCCGGCGATCAGCCGCGCCCGCAGGGTGCGCGGGGCCAGCCGGCCGAGTGCGCCCGAAGCCCGGCGGATCACCGGGGCGCCTTGATCACGTAGCCCGAGCCCCGGACCGTGTGGATCATCGGGGCACGGCCGAGGTCCACCTTCTTGCGCAGGTAGCTGATGTAGAGCTCGACCACGTGGGCCTGCCCGCCGAAGTCGTACGACCAGACCGCGTCGAGGATCTGCGCCTTGCTCACCACCTGCCGGGGGTGCTGCATCAGAAAGCGCAGCAGGGCGAACTCGGTGGGGCTGAGCTCCACCGCCTCGCCGGCCCTGGAAACCTCCCGGGCCCGCTCGTCGAGCACCAGGTCGCCCAGCACCAGGGCGCCGTCCGGCACCTCGGGTCCGACGGGCCGGGCGCGCCGGAGCAGACTGCGCAGCCGGACCACCACCTCGGCCAGGCTGAACGGCTTGGTGACGTAGTCGTCGCCGCCGGCGGCCAGGCCCGCGATCCGGTCCTCGACGGCGTCCCTGGCCGTCAGGAAGAGCACCCTGATCTCCGGCTGGGCGGCGTGGATCCGGCGCAGTACCTCCATCCCGTCGAAGTCCGGCAGCATCATGTCGAGGACCACGGCGTCCGGCCGCCAGTCGTCCGCCGCCTCGACGGCCGCCTGCCCCGCGGTGGCGCCGCGCGCCTCCCAGCCCTCGTAGCGGAGCGCCCCGCAGACCACCTCGACCAAATCGGGTTCGTCGTCGACGACCAGGATCCGCCACGGTCGCCGCTCGGGCTTGGCTGGGTGGTCCATGAGCCCTTCCTGGGGAGTCGTTCCGGTACCGGGAACTGCCATCCTGCCTGCTCGCGATGAGAATGCGGTGAGATCCACAACTCGCCCGTAGACCGGTACGTGCCCGCTGACCTGGTAAAACAGTGGTTTTCCGACTGTCGGGTGGCCATCGTTTCAGAGCTGACTGAGAGCTTGCGATGCCAGGGTTGCCACCGAGCCGCCCGGATGGCGAGGAGGTACACCCGTGGCCGCACCCTCTCTCACCGACGCCAGACCGCGCCAGGCACCCGCCCGGCGGCGGCGCGTGCCCGAGCCCCGGCGGCTGCCGGACGGGCTGCTGCCGCTCGCCGCCCTGGCGGCGATCGGGGCCGGTGCCCTGGGCATACTCGCGCTCTGGTGGCGGGACACCCCCTGGGTCAACGGCACCGCCCAGTGGCTGACCGAGTCCGGCCGGATCACCGGTCTGCTGGCCGGGTACGCCGCCCCCGTCCTGCTGCTGCTGATGGCCCGCATCCCGCTGCTGGAGCGCGAGCTGGGCGCCGACCGGCTGGCCCGCTGGCACGCCATGGGCGGACGCTACCTGGTCGGGCTGGTCTCGCTGCACGTGGTGACGATCGTCTACGGCTACGCCCTCACGGACGGGCAGGGGCCGATCGGCGAGGGGGTCGAGATCGTCTTCCACTTCCCGGAGATGATCAAGGCCACCCTGGCCACCCTGATCGTGTTCGGCACCGGTGCGGTCTCCGCCCGGGCCGCGCGCCGCCGGCTGCGCCACGAGACCTGGTACTACCTGCACCTGGCCACCTACCTGGCCGTGGCGCTCGGCTTCGGCCACCAGCTGGCCACCGGCGCGAACCTCGGCGAGGGTCCGGGACGCGCCGCCTGGTACGCGCTGTACCTCGGCACGGCGGTCCTGCTCGGCTGGTACCGGCTGGCCGTGCCCTGGCTGCGGGACCGGCGGCACCGGCTGCGGGTCGCCGAGGTGCGCCCGGAAGGACCGGGGGTGGTGTCGGTCTTCCTGACCGGCGAGCGGCTGGAGGAGCTGCGGGCGGAGTCCGGGCAGTTCTTCCGGCTGCAGTTCCAGGCACCCGGCCTGCGCTGGGCCTCCAACCCGTACTCGCTCTCCGCTCCCCCGCTCCACGGCTTCCTGCGCTTCACCGTCAAGAACCTCGGCGACCACAGCGCGGCGGTGGCCGGCCTCCGGCCGGGCACCAGGGTCCGCGCCGAAGGGCCGTACGGCGCGTTCACGGCACGGCGGCGGCGCGGGCGCAGGGCCCTGCTGCTGGGGGTCGGGGTGGGGATCACCCCGCTGCGCGCGCTGTTCGAGACGCTGCCCGGCGAGCCGGTGCTGGTGCAGCGCGCCCGGCGGGCCGAGGACCTGCTGTTCCGCGCGGAACTGGCCGCCGTGGCCCACGCCAGGGGCGCCAGGTACCACGAGCTGATCGGCAGCCGGGAGCAGGTCGGCGACCTGGGTGCCGCGCTCCGGCGGCTGGTGCCCGACCTGGCCCGCCACGAGGTCTACCTGTGCGGGCCCGAGGGCCTCGCCGAGGAGGCCGTCCGGGCGCTGCGGGCCGTCGGAGTGCGGCGTTCCCGGATCCACCACGAGTCCTTCATCCTCTGATTCCGCTCAGGAGACCCACCGTGCGACGAGCCATCGTCACCAGTACCGCCACCGTGGCAGGGGTGATCCTGCTGCTCTCGCTCAAACCCCACGGCGGTACCCACGCCGCCGGTACCCAGGTGATCAGCACCGGTGCCGGATCCGGCACGGGCCCGGTCTCCGGTGCCGGGCCCGCGCCCGGCCCGAGTACGGGCTCAGGGAGCTCAGCCGGCTCGGGAAGCACAGCGAGCTCGGGAAGCTCAGGGGGCTCGGGGAGTGTCACGGGCGATGCCGTCGACACCCGCTACGGCCCGGTGCAGGTGCGGCTGTCCATGAGCGGCGGACGGATCAGCCGGATCGACGTCCTGCAGTACCCGGACAGCAGCGGCCATGACCGGCGGATCAACGCCGACGCCCTGCCCACGCTCAACCAGGAGGCCATCGCCGCCCAGAGCGCGCAGATCGACGCGGTCTCCGGCGCGACGTACACCAGCGAGGGCTACACCCGCTCGCTGCAGAGCGCGCTCGACAAGGCCGGTGTGCGGTGATCCGGCACGCCGAGCACGTGATGGGGACGGTCTTCTCCTTCGCCCTCCGCGACCCCGGGCCCGAGGTGACCGAGGCGCTCGGGCGGGTGCTCCGCCGGCTGCACCGGATCGACGAGGTGTTCTCGACCTACCGGCCCCAGAGCGACATCAGCCGGCTGGGACGCGGGGAGCTGGCGCTCGGACAGTGCGATCCGGCGGTCGCCGAGGTGCTGGAGCGGTGCCGCGAGGTCGCCGCCGAGACCGACGGCTGGTTCACCGAACGGCCCGGCGGACGGCTGGACCCGAGCGGGTGGGTCAAGGGATGGGCGGTCGAGGAGGCGTCCGAGTCGCTCCGGGCGGCCGGCTCCGGGCACCACCTGGTCTCCGGCGGCGGTGACGTGCAGACCTGCGGCGGGCCCTGGCGGATCGGGATCGCCGACCCCCTGCGGCCGGGTGCCGTCGCCGCGGTGGTGGCGGGCCGGGACCTCGCCGTCGCCACCTCGGGTACCACCGAGCGCGGCGCCCACATCCTCGATCCGCACACCGGCGAGCCGGCCACCGGCCTCGCCTCGCTCACCCTGGTCGGCCGCCACCTGGCCCGGACCGACGCCTGGGCCACCGCCGCCTTCGCCATGGGCCCCGACCTCGGCCTCGCCTGGGCCGCCGCCCGGCCCGAGGTCGAGGCACTCGCCGTCCTCCCCGACGGCACCCGGCGCCGGACGCCCGGTTTCCCCGACGCGGAAGCCGTCTGACGGCGGCGGGAGACCCGGCCGCCCGGTCGACCGCGCGGGACCAGGGGTACGAGGAGCCGCGCGACCGGTCGGGCACCGAGGCACGGCGTCGGTCGCGCGGCCGGTCGCGCTCGCACCGTGCTCCGCCGTCGCGGAGCCGGCCGTCCCGTCAGGCCGGCCGGGCCGCGCCCTGGCGGCGCGCCCGGCGGGAATCGTCGGTCACGCCCTGGCCGCACCGGGATGCCGGGCCACCGCGGGTACGCCGAAACGCCGTCGGGGATACCCCGCGACGGCGTCGGCGATCCGCTGGTCCGGCTGTGCCGCGGTTACTTCTTCTTGGCCTTGGGCGACAGCACCATGACCAGCCCGGCGATGATCGCGAAGAGCACCAGCGGGGTCACCACGAAGAGCCCGATGGTCTGGGCCATGCCCATACCGGGGCCCGGGTCGTCACCGTCGTCCCGGACCAGAGCCATGGCGGGCGACGACATCAGCATCATCAGCGTGGCCGCTGCGGTGACCGCACCAGCGCGCAAAGCGTTCCTCTTGTCCACCTTTCCAAGGTACCGGCCCCTTACCGGATCATGTGCGCCGGGGTGCACCTCCTGCCCACGGCGCACCTGCCGTGCTTGGACCGACCGGCAATGGGGAGCGTGGATCGAGAAGGGGGTCCCCCCGCCCGATGGCGGGCAAGGAGGGAGAGAGAGCTATCGGCACGCGACGCCGCGGGCCCTATTGCCGGTCGGTCGTAGCGCCGCCACCAGCCGGGCGGTGCCGGGGGCCGCGGCCAGCTCGTCCAGGGTGACCGGCCGGCCGTCCCGGTCGGCCACCGGCAGGCGCCAGTTGGGGTACTGGTCCCAGGTGCCGGGCAGGTTCTGCGGGCGCGGGTCGCCGACGGTGTCCGGCAGCCAGACGCCGACCAGTGCGGCGGGGGTGGCGAGCAGGAAGGCGTACAGCGCCTCGGGGGTCAGGGCGTCCGTCTCGGCGAGCAGCCCGGCCCGGACCAGCTCGGCCCGCCACTCGGCCAGCTCGCGCGCCGCCTCGGCCTGCTCCTCGCCGAACGGCCGGGCCAGCAGCCCGAGCCGGTGCCGCAGCTCCACGTGCTCGCCGCTGAGCCGGGCCGCGGTGCTCGGCAGGTCGTGGGTGGCGAGGGTGGCCAGGCAGTCGGCCCGCCAGCGTTCGGGCGGCAGGACGGCGCCCCCGTGCCGCCAGTCCCGCTCGAACCAGAGCACCGAGGTGCCGAGGATCCCGCGCGTCGCCAGCTCCTCCCGCACACCCGGCTCGACCGTCCCCAGGTCCTCGCCGATCACCCGGGTACCGGCCCGGTGCGCCTCCAGCGCGAGCACCCCGAGCATCGCCTCCGCGTCGTAGCGGACGTACGCGCCCTGGGTCGGCGGGTGCCCGGCCGGCACCCACCAGAGCCGGAACAGGCCCATCACATGGTCGATCCGCAGCGCCCCCGCGTGCCGGGCGGCCGCCCGCAGCAGCTCCGCGTACGGGGCGTAGCCGCTCGCCGCCAGCGCGTCCGGGCGCCACGGCGGCAGGCCCCAGTCCTGGCCGTGCGGGCTGAACGCGTCCGGTGGGGCGCCGACCGAGATGCCCTCGGCCAGCACGTCCTGCAGCACCCAGGCGTCCGCGCCCTCCGGGTGCACCCCCACCGCGAGATCGTGGATCAGCCCGATCGGCATGCCCGCCCGCTCGGCCGCCCCCTGGGCGGCGCCGAGCTGCTCGTCCACCAGCCAGGCCAGCCAGCGGTGGAACTCGATCCCGGCGGCGTGCTCGGCCCGCGCGGCGGCCACCTGCGGGCTGTCCGGCCGGCGCAGGCCCTTCGGCCAGCCGCGCCAGTCGCTGCCGTGGACGTCGGCCAGCGCGCACCAGGTGGCGTACTGCTCCAGCCACTCGCCCTCGCGCCGGACGAACGCGCGGTACGCCGCCTCCCGGCCGGCCCCGCGCCCCACCCGGTGCAGCAGCTCCAGTGCCTGGCGCTTGAGCGCCCAGACCTCGTCCCGGTCGATCAGCCCGTCGTGCCGCAGTACCTCCTCGCGCAACCGGGCTGCCTGGGCGGGGAGTTCACCGAGGTCCGCGTAGGCGTACTCGGGGACGGCCTCGATCCGCAGGTGCACCGGGTCGGCGAAGCGGCGCGAGGACGGACGGTAGGGCGAGGGGTCACAGGGCGCCCCGGGACGTCCCGCGTGCAGCGGGTTGATCTGCAGGAAGCCCGCCCCCAGCTCGCTGCCCGACCAGCTCGCCAGCTCCGCGAGGTCCCCGAGGTCGCCCATCCCCCACGAGCGTTCCGACAGCACCGAGTACAGCTGCGCCAGGAAGCCCCAGCTCCGGCCCTCGGTGGCGGGCACCCGCAGCGGTGCCACGATCAGCGCGGCGCTCTGCTCCCGGCCCTCCAGCCGTACCGTCAACCGGTGCCGCCCGAGCGGGAGGTCGGCGGGCAGCCAGTGCGAACGCCCGGCGGGCAGCGTCCACTTCCCGCCGTCCTCCAGGGCGAGGCTCAGCCGTGCCTGTGCCGGCACGTCCAGCGCGGTCCGCCGCCCGGACCGCACCACCACGCACGGCGGCAGCAACCGCTCCGCCAGCTCCGCCCGGTGGCGCTCCGTCGCCTCGCGCACCGCCTCGGGCGAGTGCGCGTCCACCCCGAGCGCGGCCAGCACCGCCACCAGCGTGTGCGCCGCCACCGGCACCGGCCCGCTGCCCGGGTCGTACGTACTGTCCACCCCGTACGCATGCGCCAGCGCCACCAACTCCGGCGGCGGGGGCGGCGCGTCCTCGGCGGGGGCCTGCGTGCTGCCGGCTGCTTCGGCACGGTCCAGATATGCGGCCACTGATGCACTCCTGCGGGTCCAGAAGGCGGTACGGGACTCCCCAGTCCTACCCGCGCCCACTCCGCCCGACCCCGTACGACACGACCGGCCCCGGTCACCGGACGGGTGAACTTCACCTCGCGGCAAGGGTGCGGACGACCGGTGCCGGGCTCCCGTCGGCGGGCACGGACGGACGGACACCGGTCTGCTGGCCGGAGGGAATGCACGGCACATATCATCGGTAGCCATCAGCCACGTTGACACCGGACCAGGTAGCTGGTGGGCTGTGCCGCGGGTGGGTCGAAGGTGACGATGCCGGCTGGGGGTCGCGGGCGCCCGGGCCGGTGAACTGGGGTTTCGGGTGCGAGGAGGCTGCTGTGCAGGCGCGGGTTTCGGAATTCGCGGGGCGGCGGCTGAGACAGCAGATCGATCACAGCGCCGCACTGCGTGAGGTGTTGCAGCATCCGGCCGCACAGGCCGCGCGCCGGGCGACGGCGCGGACCGCTCGGCAGCTGGCGCCCAAGTCGGCGGACCGGCTGATCGCGGATCTCAAGGGGACCGAACCGCTGCTCGCCTCGGTGCGGGCCGAGCGGCGGGCCACCGGCTCCGGTTACCGCCGGACCGCGCTGCAGCTCGCGGCCACGCTGTCGGCCGCCGCCGTGGTGAGCGGCCTGCTGGCGGGCCCGCCCGCGTACGCCGGTGCCCCGCTGGGGCAGGCCGCGGTCAGCACCCAGCAGGACCAGCAGGACCAGCAGGGACGCCTGGGCTCGCTGACCGATCCTCAGGTGTACCCGCGTCCGCAGGAACTGCGCACCGCGGGGCGCCCCGTCAGCGTCCCCTCGAACGTGGTCCTGGTCCCCGCGGCCGATGCCGACGGAGCGGCCCTGGACGCCGTACGGGAGGTGCTCACCGCCGCCGGCGCCACCCGGATCACCACCGTGGCACCGTCGGTCCCGGACGCCGGTTCGCTGGTGGTGTACGTGGGCGGCCCCGCCGAGGGCGCGGGCGGCGCGACCGACCGGGTGCTGAGCGAACTCGCCGAGGCCGGGGCGGCGGACAAGGGCGCGACCGCCCCGTCCCTCAACGGGCTGCCGAGCGGCGGCTACCTGCTGACGATCGGCCAGCTGCCGGCCAGCGGCGGGACGTACGGCGCGGTGGTGCTCGCCGGAATAGACAGGACCGGTACGTTCAACGCCGCGCAGAGCCTGCGCCAGCTGCTCTCCCCGGTGCCCTCCGGGCAGGGGCAGAGCGGGCCGGCCCGGAGCGGGCAGGGCGGCGGCGACAAGGGCTTCCCCGGCGTCAGCATCCGGGACTGGTCGAGCGGCGCGCCCGTCCGCGGCGTCGCCGAGTCCTTCTACGGCACCCCGTGGACCACCGAACAGCGGCTGAGCCAGCTGGACTTCCTCGGCCGCACCAAGCAGAACTTCTACCTCTACGCGCCCGGCGGCGACCCGTACCGGCTCTCCTCCTGGCGTGAGGCGTACCCCGAGACGCAGGCCGCCGACCTGCGGCAGCTGGCGGACCGGGCCCGGCGCAACCACGTCACCCTCGGGTACTCGATCGACCCGGGCCAGTCGTTCTGCTTCAGCTCGGACCGCGACGTGGACGCGCTGGTGGCCAAGCTGGACAAGCTGCGCGAGATCGGGTTCGGCGCCTTCCAGCTGCAGTTCCTGGACATCAGCTACGACGAGTGGCACTGCACCCTGGACCGGAAGAACTTCGGCAAGGGCCCGGCGGCCGCCGCCAAGGCGCAGGCCCAGGTGGTCGCCAAGGTGCAGGACCGGCTGATCTCCAAGCACCCCGAGCTGGCGCCGCTGTCGATCGTCCCGACCGAGTACCAGCGGGCGGGCGGCAGCCCGTACCGTTCGGCGCTGGCGGCGGCGCTGCCGCAGGGCGTCCAGATCGCCTGGAGCGGTGGCGCGGTGATCCCCGCGAAGATCACGGACACCCAGACCGCACAGGCCGCCGACCAGGCGGACGGCCACCCGCTGATGACGCTGGACAGCTACCCGGTCAACGACTCCACCCCGGACCGGCTCTACCTCGGCGGCTACACCGGGCGCGACCCGGGCGTGGCGAGCCGGTCGGCCGTGCTGCTGACCTCCGCGATGAGCCAGCCGCTGGTCTCCCGGATCCCGCTGGCGACCGCGGCCGACTTCGGCTGGAACCCGTCCGGCTACCGCCCGGCCGACTCCTGGCAGGCCGCGCTGCGCCCGCTGACCGGCGACGGCCCCGGGCTCGCGGCGCTCACCGCGCTGGCGGGCAACAGCCAGTCCTCCCCGCTGGCGAAGACCGAGTCCGGGTACCTGACACCGCTGCTGGAGAAGTTCTGGTCGGCGCTGGAGCCGAGCGCGGGCAGCCCGCCCGACCTGGCGAAGCTGCACGACGCGGCGGCGCCGGTCCGGGACGCGTTCACCACCATGGCCGGTGCCCAGCGCGCGCTCGCCAAGGACGCGGTCGGCAGCGAGGCCGCGCCCTGGCTGACCCAGCTGAGCACCTACGGCCGGGCCGGGCAGGCCGCGGTGGACATGCTGCTCGCTCAGCGCGGCGGGGACGGTTCGGCCGCCTGGCAGGCCAGGACCGAGCTGCGGCAGCTGCGCCAGCAGCTGACCCAGGGCGGGGCGACGGTCGGGGCGGGCGTGCTGGACCCCTTCCTGGACCGGGCGCTGCAGGCGGCGGACAACTGGACGGGGGTCAGCGCGGGCTCACTCACGCCGACCACCACGCTGGGCACCGCGCACGACCACGGCCCCGCGCTGATGGTGGACGGTGCGGCGGACACCTTCTACTGGAGCTCCGCTCCGCCGCAGGTCGGCGACTCGGTCGGGGTCAACCTCGGTGCCGGGCGGGCGATCGGCCAGGTCACGGTGCTGATGGGGGCCTGGGGCGACGACCCCGACGCCAAGAGCGCGGCCGACGACTACCTGCACGACGGCGTCCTGGAGTACTCCACCGGCGACGGCGTCTGGAAGCAGCTGGCCAAGGTGCACGAGCAGAGGACGGTCACCGTCACGGCGCCGGCCGGCACGGTCGCCAAGGCCGTCAGGCTGCGGGCCACCACCGCGCAGAAGACGGCGGTGGCGGTGCGCGAGTTCACCGTGGGGGCGCCGGGCGACACCCCGGCGACGGTCACCGGCGGTCCGGCCGCCGCCCCCGGCTCCTCGCCCTCGTCGGTACTGGACGGCAACCCGGACACCGCGTTCCGTGCCGCGACCGCGCCGACCGCCGACGACGCCCCGCTCACCATCGAGCTGGGCACCTCCCGGCCGATGGACCGGGTGACGGTGCTGACCGACCCGACCGTCCGGGCCACCGCCACCGTCGAGGTGCGGCGGGCGGACGGCTGGGCGGCCATCGGCAGCGCGCAGCCCGGCTACAACGAGCTGCCGGCCGGCGGCCAGAGCGCGGACGCCATCCGGCTGACCTGGGCCCCCGGCGGCGAGCCGCCCGTGGTGAACCAGGTCATCCCCTGGTACACCGACGTCCCGGCGGCCCGGCTCAGCCTGGCCGACGGCTCCCTCGACGTGGTCGCGGGAGCTCCGGTGCCCGCGCAGACCCAGGCGGTGGTCGAGTCCGGCCGCCCGGAGGGCGCCACCGGCGACCTCAAGACCGAGGTCCCGGCGGCGGCGAAGGGGCTGACGGTCACTCCGGCGGCCGCCGTCAACGTGCCGCGCGGGGGCCGGGTGGGGACCCCGCTGCTGGTCACGGCCACCAAGGACACCCCCTCGGGGACGTACCAGGTGCCGGTGACCTTCACCGCGGGCGGGGCGACGGTCCATCAGGTGCTCCAGGTGCGCGTGGTGCCGGCCACCGCCGGAGCCGACCTGGCGCGCACCGCCACGGCGACCTCGTCGGGCGACGAGACGCCGGACTTCCCGGCCTCGGCGGTCAACGACGGGGATCCGGGGACCAGGTGGTCCTCGCCCGCGCGGGACGACGCCTGGGTGCAGCTGGCGCTGCCGCAGGCCGTCCGGCTCGGTTCGGCGGTGCTGCACTGGCAGGACGCCTACGCCTCGGCCTACAAACTGCAGACCTCCCCGGACGGGGTCAACTGGACCACGGTCGCCTCGGTGAGCACCGGGAAGGGCGGCACCGAGACGGTGCGGTTCGACGCTCCGGGGACGAAGTACCTGCGGATGCAGGGCGTCTCACGGGCGACCAAGTACGGGTACTCGCTGTACGGGATCGAGCTGTACGCCGTCGCTCCCTGAGCGGGGCCGGCCGGGCCGGAAACGGCGGGCCGCCGACGCTCCCGCTGAGGGGTGCGCCGGCGGCCCATGAGGCGTACCGGTCGGTGTGACGGGCAGGCCCGTGTCGGTCAGGCGGAGAGCGGCTCCGGTGAGGGGCGATCGCCGCGGTGGACGGGGTGGGTGTGGCCGAGCGGTGCCGGAAGTGCTCCGTTCGACTCGGTATGGTCGTGGTGCTCGTACTCGTGGAACTGCTCGAGGGCGCCGTACGGCTCCAGGTAGGGCCGCCAGCGCGGGTCCCTGATGCCGGTGCCGATGACGCGCCAGGCCAGGCCGCTGGGCGGGGCCGGGGGACGCTTCATCCGCCAGCCGAGTTCGGTCAGGTGGCGGTCGGCCTTGGTGTGGTTGCAGCGGCGGCAGGCCGCCACCACGTTGTCCCAGCGGTGCTGGCCGCCCCGGCTGCGCGGGATGACGTGGTCGACGCTGGTGGCGGTGGCACCGCAGTAGACGCAGCGCCCGTGGTCACGGGCGAACAGCGCGCGGCGGGTGAGCGGGACGGGACCTCGGAACGGAACCCGGACGAACCGGGTCAGGCGGACGACGGACGGCGCCGTTACGGCGCTGGTGGCGCTGTGCATAGTGACTCCCGAGTCCTCCAGGCTGACCGCCTTGTGGTTGAGGACCAGGATGAGCGCCCGGCGCATGGAGACCACGCCGAGCGGCTCGTAGGACGCGTTGAGGACCAGGACATGCGGCACGGAGGCCTCCTTGGACGCCTGCGGCGCGTGGCTCGCGCCGGGACGAGCGGGTGATCGCGCCGGTTTCCGCAACGCGATCTCCACCAGTGTCGCCTTACGCCGTGGTAGGGCGCCACCACTCCTGTGTAACGGGTCTGATGTGGGTTCCGTCATAGCGGGTATGCCCGCGGCGCGGCGCCGATGCACCGCGGGGCCGCTGGTCGGGGCCCGCCGGAGGCCGTGGCGGGGGCTCGCGGGGGCGCTGATGGAGCGTCCGTCCGGGTGGCGCGCGACGGCTACGCTGGTCAGGACCACCGACCCCTGTTGGAAAGAGGCTCAGCACGTGTTCCGGTCCGGTGTCACCGGCCTTCTCGCCAGCGCGGCCCCCGCGGCCACCCCTTCCGCCCCGTCCTCGTCCGACCCGCTGCCGGGGCTCGACCTCAAGCTGCCGACGAGTGCGAACGAGGTCTCGGCCAGCACCCGGCAGGCGGCGAACTGGCTGGACGCCAACTGGCAGGGGTGGGTCGAGGGCGCGCTGCGGATCGTCTTCCTGGTGCTGCTGGCGCTGGTGCTGCGAGCCGTGGTGCGCAAGCTGATCACGCAGCTGATAGGGCGGATGACCCGCCACCACGAGCACGACTCGGACTACGGCCGGCTCGGCGGGCTGCTGGCCAACCACGGGGTGGTGAACCCGGAGCGCCGCCAGCAGCGGGCGGAGGCCATCGGCTCGGTGCTGCGCAGTGTGGCCTCCTTCAGCATCCTGGGTACGGCCGCGCTGATGGTGCTGTCCGCGCTCGGGGTGAACCTGGCGCCGCTGCTGGCCAGTGCCGGTGTCGCCGGTGTGGCGATCGGTTTCGGCGCGCGGAACCTGGTGACGGACTTCCTCTCCGGGGTCTTCATGATCATGGAGGACCAGTACGGCGTCGGGGACGAGATCGACGCCGGGGTGGCCACCGGCACCGTGCTCGAGGTGGGCCTGCGGGTCACCAAGCTGCGCGGGAATAACGGTGAGATCTGGTACATCCGCAACGGCGAGGTCAAGCGGATCGCCAACATGAGCCAGGGCTGGGGCACCGCCACGGTGGACGTGCAGATCGCCTACCGGGAGGACCTGGAGCGGGTCAGGGAGCTCATCGAGGAGGCCGCCGAGCAGCTGGGCAAGGAGGCCCCGTACGACGAGCTGATCTGGGGCCGGGCCAAGGTGCTGGGCGTGGAGTCGGTGGCGGCCGACTCGCTGGTGCTGCGGGTCGAGGCCAGGACCACGCCGGGCGAGTCGGCGAAGGTCGGCCGGGCGCTGCGGCAGCGGCTGAAGCTCGCCTTCGACGAGGCCGGGGTGAAGCTGAAGGAGGAGCCGGCGCCGGTGGTGGCCGCACCCGCGGTGGAGACCGCCGCGCCCTCGGCGCTGGCCGATCCGAGCTCGGCGCGGTCGCTGGCCGCCAAGCCGATCCCGCTGCCGACCGACTGAGGCCGCCCGGCTGAGGCCGACCAACTGAGGCCGACCGACGACAGGGCCCGCGGCCCCGGAGCCCCGTCCACCCCGAGCAGGTGGTGGACGGGGCTCCGTGCTTCTCCGGCAACCGTGCTTCTCCGGCGACCCGTGCTTCTCCGGTAACGCTTCGGCATCCACCCCTCGCCTGGTCATTGACACCCTCCGGCGGCTGGACTTAGCGTCCTCTCAGTGATTGGAAACTTTCCTAACAGTCGGCGCTTTCCCCACCCCGCACCGCACGGACCGCCAGGGACAGAGGAGGATCGGGCCGTGAACGACAAGATCCCCACCCCGTCGGGCCGGCCGGCCCCGCTGGCCGGCACCCCCAGCCTGCTGCGCGCGATCAACGACCGGGCCGCCCTGGAGCTGCTACTGGAGCACGGTCCGCTCTCCCGTACCCAGATCGGTGCGATGACCGGGCTCTCCAAGCCCACCGCCTCCCAGCTGCTGGCCCGGTTGGAGTCGGCGCGGCTGGTGGAGGCGGTGGGCACCGCGGCCGGCGGTCCCGGGCCGAACGCGCAGCTGTACCGGGTCAATCCGGCCGCCGCGTACGTCGCCGGGCTGGATGTGGACACCGCCCGGCTGAGGGTCGCGGTCGCCGACATCACCGGCACCGTGCTCGCCGAGCACACCGTCCGCACCAAGGGCCGGCCCGCCGCGGAGGCGGTGCCGCGCGCGGTCGCCGCCATCGCGGAAACGGTTCAGCAGGCCGGGCTCCCGGCGGACTGCCTGCGCGAGATCGTGATCGGCGTGCCCGGGGCGCTGGACCCGGGCAGCGGCAAGCTCAGATACGCCTCGCACCTGCCGGGATGGCACTCCCCCCGGCTGCTGGCCGAGCTGACCGAGGCGCTCGGCACCTCGGTGAGCATCGAGAACGACGTCAACCTGGCCGCCGTCGCCGAGCGCAGTTCGGGCGCCGCACAGGGCTGCGACGACTTCGTGCTGCTCTGGGCCGCCGAGGGCGTCGGCGCGGCGATAGTCCTCGACGGGCGGCTGCACCGGGGGTTCACCGGCGGGGCGGGCGAGATCGGCTACATGACCGTCCCCGGCGCCCCGGTGGTGAACAACCTCCACCGGAAGAACTCCGGCGGGTTCCAGGAACTGGTCGGCGAGGAGGCGGTGCTCGCCCTGGCCGCCGAGCACGGTGTGGCCGCGCCGACCGCCGAAGGCGCCGTCGAGCTCGCCCTGCGCACCCCCGGCGCCGGCGACCGGTTCCTGCGGGCCCTGGCCGAGCGGCTGGCCGTCGGCCTGTCCGTGGTGGTCTCGGTGGTCGACCCCGAGCTGCTGGTGCTCTCCGGCCGCACCCCCGGCGCGGGCGGCGAACGGCTGTGCCGGCTGGTCCAGGAGGAACTGGCCAGGATCAGCATCCCCCGACCCCGGGTGCGCTGCAGCACCGTGCCCGACTCCCCCGTCGTGCACGGAGCCCTGCAACGCGCCCTGGCCGCCGCCCGGGAGACGGCCTTCACCACGCACTGATGCTCCCGCCGCCTCCGCACCACCCCCCATCCCCCGCACGCGGGCCGAAGGGCGACGGCGCCTGCCCCCGCACACCCAGGAGGACCCACCGATGCACTCCCAGCGCCGCCCCCGCCGCACGGCCGCCGCCACCGGCGCCGCCGTCCTCGCGCTCCTCGCCACCGCCTGCACCGGCACCAACTCGGCCGGGGGAACGGATGATTCGGCCTCCGGCAAGGACGTGACCATCACCTTCTGGCACGGCTGGAGCCAGGAGAACGAGACCAGGGCGATCCAGGCCAACGTCGACGCCTTCCAGAAACTGCACCCCAACATCCACGTCAAGGTGGTCGGCGACATCGCCGACGACAAGAGCGAGCAGGCGCTGCGGGCGGGCGGCCCGGACGCTCCCGACGTGGTGTCCTCCTTCACCACCGACAACGTCGGCAAGTTCTGCTCGGCGCACGTCTGGGCCGACCTGGACCCGCTGCTGAGGAAGGACGGGATAGACCCGGCCAAAACCTTCCCGGCCGCGATGCTCAAGTACAGCCGGTTCGAGGGCGACCAGTGCTCGCTGCCGCTGCTCGGCGACGCGTACGGGCTCTACTACAACAAGACCGCCTTCGCCGCCGCCGGGATCACCGCGCCGCCGAAGACCCTCAGCGAGTTCGACCAGGACGCCGTCAAGCTGACCATCGCCGAGGGGGACACCTACAAGCAGCTCGGCTTCATGCCGGACTTCCACGGCTACGAGTCCACGCCCTCCCACTTCCTGGGCCAGTACGGCGCCGACTACTTCGGCGCCGACGGCACCTCTGACATCGCCACCGACCCCAGGGTCGCCGCGATGTTCACCTGGCAGAAGAACCTGATCGGCAAGCTCGGCGGCTTCGAGAAGCTGGAGAGGTTCCGCAGCGGCTTCGGCGACGAGTTCAGCGCCAAGAACCCGTTCGAGACCGGCCAGGTGGCGATGGCCATCGACGGCGAGTGGCGGACCGCCTCGATCGCCGACGACAAGGTCTCCTTCGACTGGGCCACCGCGCCCTTCCCGGTTCCGGACGACCAGGCCGACACCTACGGGCGCGGCTACCAGACCGGCACCATCATCGGCATCGCCGGCGGCAGCCGGAAGCAGAGCGCGGCCTGGGAGCTGGTCAAGTACCTGACCTGCGACACCGACGCCGTGGTCGACTTCGCCAACGCGATCCACAACGTGCCCAGCACCATCGCGGCACTCGGCTCGCCCAGGCTGGACGCCGATCCCGACTTCAGGACCTTCGTCGACATCGCCGGGAACGCCCACTCCGACACCACGCCCGCCAGCATCAACGGCGGCGCCTACCAGCTGTCGGTGCAGAACCTCGGCTACGCGTACGAGTCCGGCAGGCAGACCGACCTGGCGGCCGGGTTGAAGGCCACCGCCAAGGAGATCGACGCCGCCGTCCAGCAGGCGAAGTGACATGCCCCTCGACACCACGGCCGTACCGGCGGCGCTGCGCAGGAAGCGCCGCCGCGAGCGGGCCCGCACCCTGGCCTTCCTCTCCCCCTGGCTGATCGGCTTCGGCCTGTTCTTCGTCTACCCGCTGGTCTCCACCGTCTACTTCTCCTTCATGAAGTACGACGGCTTCACCCCTCCCACCTTCAACGGCCTGAAGAACTGGGACTACGTCTTCAACCACTACCCCTTCTTCTGGCAGGGGCTGCGCAACACCCTCTGGCTGGTGGTCGTGATGGTCGCCCTGCGGGTCGTCTTCGGCCTGGGCATCGGCCTGCTGATCACCAGGATCAAGGCCGGCGCCGGCTTCTTCCGGACCGCCTTCTACCTCCCGTACCTGGCGCCGCCGGTGGCCGCCACCATGGCCTTCGCCTTCCTGCTCAACCCCGGTACCGGGCCGGTCGACCACCTGCTCGGCGACCTCGGGCTGCCGCAGCCTGGCTGGTTCAACGACCCGTCCTGGTCCAAGCCGGCCCTGACCATGCTGGCGATGTGGGGCATCGGCGACCTGATGGTGATCTTCATGGCCGCGCTGCTGGACGTGCCCAGGGAGCAGTACGAGGCCGCCGAGCTGGACGGCGCGGGCGCCTGGCAGAAGTTCCGCTACGTGACCTTCCCGAACATCTCGCCGATCGTGATGTTCGCGGTGGTCACCGGGGTGATCCAGACCATGCAGTACTACACCCAGGCGATCGTCGCCGGGAAGGTCGCCAGCGGTGTGATCGGCGGCTCCGGCCAGCAGTTCGAGCCCGGTTACCCGCACGGCTCCACCTGGACGCTGCCGCAGATGGTCTACAACCTGGGCTTCCAGCGCTTCGACACCGGCTCGGCCTGCGTGGTCGCACTGGTCCTGTTCGCCATCTCGATGGCGGTCACCTCGCTGCTGCTGCGGCGCCGTTCGGCCTTCTTCTCCGACTGATCCAGCCTGCGAGGACCGTGATGACCACAACCGCCATGTCCCTGCCGGCGACGGGGAAGGCCACCGCCGCCGCGCGGATGGCCCGCAGACGGGCCGCGCTGCACTGGGTGGCCGTCCACTCGACGGCCGTCGCGGCGGCGCTGTTCTTCCTGCTGCCGTTCGTCTTCGTCTTCCTCACCTCGGTGATGTCGGACCGCCAGGCGCTCACCGGCGACCTGTGGCCGCACCAGTGGCAGTGGAGCAACTACGCCAAGGTCTGGCAGACCCCCGGCTTCCTCGGCTGGTGGCGCAACACCCTCCTCTACGCCGGTCTCGGCACCCTGCTGACCGTCGTCTCCAGCCTCCCGGTGGCGTACGCGCTGGCCAGGTTCCGCTTCCGGGGCCGCAATCTCGCCCTGATGGCGGTGATCTCGATGATGATGCTGCCGCCGCAGGTCACGGTCATCCCGATGTACCTGTTCTGGGCCAAGCAGCTCCATCTCTCCGGCACGCTCTGGCCGCTGATCATCCCGATGGCCTTCGGCGACGCCTTCTCCGTCTTCCTGCTGCGGCAGTTCCTGCTGACCATCCCGAAGGAGTACGTGGAGGCCGCCAGGATCGACGGCTGCGGCGAGCTGCGCACCCTGCTGAGGGTGATCCTGCCGATGGCCCGGCCCGCCGTCGCGGCGGTGGCGCTGTTCCAGTTCTTCTACTGCTGGAACGACTACTTCGGCCCGCAGATCTACGCCAGTGAGAACGAGGGCGCCTGGACGCTCAGTTACGGCCTGGAGTCGTTCAAGGGCGCCCACCACACCAACTGGAACCTCACCATGGCCGCCACGCTGCTCGTGATGGCGCCGGTGATCGTGCTGTTCTTCTTCGCGCAGAAGGCCTTCATCGAAGGCGTGACACTGACAGGGGTCAAGGGCTGATGTCTCTCAAACTCGCCATCGTGGGCGGTGGTTCGACCTACACGCCCGAACTGATCGACGGCTTCGCCCGGCTGCGGGACACCCTCCCGATCGCCGAACTGGTGCTCATCGACCCGGCGGTGGAGCGGCTGGAGCTGATCGGCGGCCTGGCCCGGCGGATCTTCGCCAGACAGGGCCACGCGGCCACCGTCACCACCACCTCCGACGTGGTGGCCGGGGTCGAGGGGGCCGACGCCGTGCTGCTGCAGCTGCGGGTCGGCGGGCAGGCGGCCCGCAACGAGGACGAGACCTGGCCACTGGAGTGCGGCTGTGTCGGCCAGGAGACCACCGGCGCGGGCGGGCTGGCCAAGGCGCTGCGGACCGTGCCGGTGGTGCTGGACATCGCCGAGCGGATCCGCGCCACCAGCCCGGACGCCTGGATCGTCGACTTCACCAACCCGGTCGGCATCGTCACCCGCGCGCTGCAGACCGCCGGCCACCGGGCGGTCGGCCTGTGCAACGTCGCCATCGGCTTCCAGCGCAAGTTCGCCGCCCACCTGGGCGTCGCGCCCGAGCGGGTCCGGCTCGACCACGTGGGCCTCAACCACCTCACCTGGGAGCGCGGCGTCACCCTGCTGGACGCCCCGGGCGGTTCCTCGGGACGGGAGGTGCTGCCCGAACTACTCGACGGCTTCGGCCATCTGATCGCCGATGACCTGCGCCTGCCGCTCCAGGTGATCCGCCGCCTCGGCGTGGTCCCCTCGTACTACCTGCGCTACTTCTACCAGCACGACGCGGTGGTCGAGGAGCTCCGCGCCAAGGGCTCCCGGGCGGCCGAAGTCGCCGAGATCGAACGGCAGTTGCTGGAGCTCTACGCCGACCCGAAGCTGGACGCCAAGCCCGACCTGCTCGCCAGGCGCGGCGGCGCGTTCTACTCCGAGGCCGCCGTCCAGCTGATCGGCGCACTGCTCGGCACCGGCGGCGGCACCGACGTGCAGGTGGTCAACACCCGCAACGACGGCATCCTGCCCTTCCTGCCCGAGGACGCGGTGATCGAGGTCCCCGCCGAGGTGGACGCGCGGGGCGTCCGGCCGCTGCCGCAGCGGCCCGTCGAACCGCTGTACGCGGGCCTGATCGCGGCGGTGACGGCGTACGAGCAGCTCGCCCTGGACGCCGCGCTGCGAGGCGGCCGGGACCGGGTCTTCGACGCCCTGCTGGCCCACCCGCTGGTCGGCCAGCTGGACCTCGCCGACCGGCTGACCGACCGGCTGCTGGCGCACAACCACGCCCACCTGGGCTGGGTCTGAGACCGGCTGCCGAAACCGCAGGACAGGACCTGGAACGAGGACTGATGGACCAACCGATCGACCGGCGGCGGACCGAGCAGCTCCCGGGTGTGCTCGCCATCGACGCCGGCAACAGCAAGACCGACGTCGCCCTGGTCGGCGCCGACGGCACGGTGCACGGCTCGGCGCGCGGCGGCGGCTTCCAGCCGCAGCTGGACGGTGCCGAGGAGGCCGTCGCCGGGCTCGCCCCGCTGGTCGAGGCGGCGGCCGCCGAGGCGGGCCTGAGACCCGGCGGCGGGGTGATCGCCACCCGGGTCAGCGCCTGCCTGGCCAACGCCGACCTGCCCGTCGAGGAGCAGCGGCTGCAGGCCGCGCTCGCCGCCCGGCCGTGGGGGCTGAGCAGCGCGGTCGCCAACGACACCTTCGGCCTGCTGCGGGCGGGTACCGACGGGCCGCGCGGGGTCGCGGTGGTCTGCGGCGCCGGCATCAACTGCGTCGGTCTGCTGCCCGACGGCCGTACCGCGCGCTTCCCCGCCCTCGGCCGGCTCACCGGAGACTGGGGAGGCGGCGGCGGGCTGGCCGCCGAGTCGATGTGGCACGCCGCCCGTGCCGAGGACGGCCGAGGACCCGACACCGCACTCGCCCCGGCGATCGCGGCGCACTTCGGGCTGGAGAGCGCGACCGCCGTGGCGGAGGCCGTCCATCTCGGGCGGCTGGAGCGGCTCCGGCTGCACGAGCTCTCCCGGCTGCTGTTCGAGGTCGCGAAGACGGGGGACGCCATCGCGCTGGGGCTGATCGACCGCCAGGCCGCCGAGATCGCCGGCCTCGCACTGGTCGCCATGCGCAGGCTGGACCTGCTGGACCAGCCGACGCCGGTGGTGCTCGGCGGCGGGGTGCTGGCCGCCCGGCAGCCGCTGCTGATCGACAACGTCACCGCCCGGCTGGCGGCCTCCGCCCCGCTGGCCGAACCCCGGGTCGTGGTCGCCCCGCCGGTCCTCGGCGCCGCCCTGCTCGGCCTCGACCACCTCGCCGCCGCCCGGCTCGGCGGCGGCCCGGCGGCCGAAGGCCGGGTGCGCGCCGCCTACGCCATGCATTCGAGGGCCGCCTGACACAATGCCGGCCGATATCGTCCCGACCATGTCGGGCCGCACCGCCGGAAACGGTTCGAACCGCGCACCGACCTGACAGAATCACATTATTTTTCCAAGCGGACCGCCTTCCTCCCGAAGGCTCCCCGGGGTGCCGCGCACGGCCGTAATCTGCGCATATCCGCCGTACCAGGCCGTCCGGCACCTGCCGCCGCACCGTCCGCACCGCGTTGACCACGCACCGTGGGACAA
Organism: Kitasatospora sp. HPM-01-4; assembly: GCF_051374625.1. Classification (NCBI taxonomy): domain Bacteria; kingdom Bacillati; phylum Actinomycetota; class Actinomycetes; order Kitasatosporales; family Streptomycetaceae; genus Kitasatospora; species Kitasatospora sp. HPM-01-4. Next base: position 2,814,184 of record NZ_JBPQGP010000005.1, read on the forward strand.
CTACTGTCACACCCAGTCACCCGAGAAAAGCACATGCCAGGAAATATGAAAGAGGTGCCGCAAGGGGATTACCTGGTCCGGCTTCAAGCCCCGTTCCAAGGTATTGGCAGAGTCGCCGCCGGTGAATTCACCCGGCATTCGCCCACCCGTGCCTGGAAATTCTCAGGGAATGGAAACGAACCGCCACCATCACCGGGGCCCTCCGTCACCCCCTGCTGTTCCCGAGCGTTCATGATGATGACGACCCAGAGGAGCCCATGATGGCGTACGTCGTGGAACGGGAGTTTCTGGACGACAAGGATGCCCTGCGCAGAGCACACGAGGCGCACTGGCAGTACCTGCGGCGGCTGGCGGACGCGGGCGAGCTGCTGGGCTGCTGCCCCCCGGGGGAGGACGGCAGCGGCGAGATACTGCTGTTCGAGGTCTCGGAACGGGAGTCGCTGCGCTGCCTGCTGAACGCCGACCCGCATGTGCGGGCCCGCCTGGTCACCCAGGAGCGGATCCGCGAGTGGCAGGTCATCCTCGGCAGTCCCGGCCTGAACTCGGAGGGCCCACCGCTCAGGGCGGCCTCCTCCCTGGCCGAGAGGGCGGCCTCCGCCTCGGGTGAGGGGTCGGAGCTGACCCCGCACGAACACAGGATCGCCGACCTGATGCTCGACGGTATGACGAACCGTCAGATCGCCGCGTTCTTCTCGGTCTCGCCCCGGGCGGTGGAGCAGCACATCACCCGGATCTACCAGAAGCTGTCCATCAGACGCCGGGCCCAGTTGGCGGCCGCGCTCCACGGCCGGTCCACGGTCCGGACCCAGACCGGACCGCGCCGCACCGCGGCGTAGCCGGTCCGTGCGGTCCGCCGCCCGGCTCAGGGCGGCGGACGGCACGAGAGGCGGTCAGCGGTTGGGGCGGACCCGCCAGTACTCCAGCACCGCGGCCCGCAGGGTGCGGGGCGCCGTCACGGCGGACGTGGCGTGCCAGACCGAGGAGTCGAAGGCGATCAGGGTGCCGGCCGTGGGCGCCAGCGAGCGGAACGGCGCCTGTCTCGGATCCCGGGTCTCGCGCACCTCGAAGTGGCCGCCGCCGTCGGCCGGCCAGTCCTGGTTGAAGTACAGCACCGCCGTGATCGCCTTCTCCGGCTCGTCGTGGTGCGGGGAGATGAACTCCCCGGGGGCGTGGGTGAACAGGCCGATGTCGCGGGGCAGCGACCACAGGTCCAGGTCGAGTTCGGCGCCCAGTCTGCGGGTGAACTCCTCACCGCGGAGCTCGTCGAGCAGTTCGGACCAGACCGGGGCGAGCTCCTCGGCGGCCGGCAGCCGTTCGCCGTCCCGGGACAGCCAGAGCGAGCCCATCTGGAACCGCTTCACCGGGTTGTCCACGACGACCTTGGTGAAGCGGTCCTCGTCCGGCTGGGTCCGGTTGAGCTCCCGCAGGTCGTCCCGGGTGAGCAGACCCTCGGCCACCTGGGCCGCTATCGACTCCTTGACCTTGCCGAACCGTGCTTGCGTGCTGAGCATCTGGCAGTCCTCTCATGGGAGTTGACACCGGGACGGCGATCTCCGCGTCCTGCCACGAGGCTATGGGCAGGGCACCTCGCCGAGCTGTACGGAGTCCCGTACCGGGCGCGGCAACCCGCCGGACCGGCCCCCGGCTCACAGCAGCGGAGCGAACCGGGCCACCACCTCCGCCGGCCCCAGGGCGCGGGTGATCTGGTAGAGGTCCGGGCTCTGGGCGCGTCCGCTCAGCGCGACGCGGACCACGTTCGCCACGTCCCGGACCGAACCCCGGTACACCTGCGGCTCCTTCAGCAGCGCGGCGGCGGTCGGTGCGAAGGACTTCCGCTCGGCCAGCGCCCGGATCCGGCCGAACCACTCCTCGGCGTCGCCGTCGTGGCGGTACTCCGCCGTGAAGTCGCGGGCGAGCTCGCGCACCAGCTCCGGGGCCAGCCCGCCGAAGGCCGGGTCCCCGGGACCCGCCACCGGGAGGTGCCCACCCGGCAGCAGGAAGCCGTACAGGCGGCCGAAGTCCGGCCAGCGGGCGAGGTCCTTGCGCGCTCTTCCGGTGCCGAACTGCGCGATCCGCGCGGCCTCGAGGGCCGCCTCCGGGTGCTCGGCCAGCACCCGGTGGCAGGCCTGGTCGTGCTCGGCCGCCCAGGCCGTGACGCCCGCCGACACCTCCCGGGGCGTCAGCGTGGAGATGTACTCGCGGCTGATCGAACGGAGCTTGGCCTCATCCACCATCGGCCCGGCCAGGCCGATCTCGCTCAGCTGCACGGGTTCGGCGAGCGCCTTCTCGGTGGGCAGGTCGAAGAGCCGGCTGTTGGCCAGTCCGCGCAGGTAGTGCTGGAGTGCCTGCGCCGGGTAGCCGGCGGCGAGGAAGTAGGCCGCCGAGGACTCCGGGTCCTTGCGCTTGCTGAGCTTGCGCCGGCTCGGCCCGTCGACCTTCATCAGCGGGGAGATGTGGGCGTACACCGGGGGCCGGAAGCCCAGCGCCTCGTGCAGCTGCCGGTGCAGCGGGAGCGAGGACAGCCACTCGTCGCCGCGCACCACCAGGGTGACCCGCATCAGGTGGTCGTCGACCACGTGCGCGAAGTGGTAGGTGGGCAGCCGGCGGCCGTTGGCCTCCGACTTGAGGATGACCGCGTCGTTCCCGTTGTCCAGCATGGTCACCGAGCCCCGGACCCGGTCGGCGAACCTGACCCGTCCCGGGAAGGGCCGCGGGCAGCGGAACCGGACCACATAGGACTCACCGGCCCGCACCCGCCGGTCGGCCTCGGCCGGATCCAGGTTCCGGCAGACCGCCCACCGGCCGTAGTAGCCAAGCTGCGAACGGGACTTCTGCTGCTCCTCGGCGGCGGCGGCGAGCTCCTCCGGGCCGCAGAAGCACGGGTAGGCCAGAGAGTCCCGCAGCAGTTCGCGGACGTAGCTCAGATAGATCGCCTCGCGGTCGGACTGCCGGTACGGGCCGTAGGCGCCGCCCTGCTCGTCCTCGTCGGGCATCAGCGAGAAGTACTGGAAGATCCGCTCGAAGTCGGCTGCGGCACCGGCCACTTCGCGGCTCTGGTCGGTGTCCTCGATCCGGACCAGGTACCTCCCACCGGTGCGGCGGGCCAGGTCCTGGGCCAGGGTCGCGACGTACACGCCGCCCAGGTGCATCGAACCGGTCGGGCTCGGGGCGAACCTGGTCACCTCGGCACCCTGGGGCAGATCGCGCTTCGGGTAACGGTCCTCCCAGTCCTGCGGGCTGGGGAGGTCCGCGGGGAACCACGAGTTCACAAGATCACGTGCGGGCATGGCGGACTCCCTGGATCGGTCTGGATTCCCGGCCGCGGCAGAGCGCCGCGACCCGCTGAGCAGAACCGTAGGCCGGGAGTCCGGGCAGCCGGGAGCTTCGCGCGGGGTACCGGTGCGGGAACCCGAACACCCCCCGGGCCCGAAGTCCTTCCGCGGTGCGCGGATGGGTGATGCTGTGCTTCCCGGAACACCCGGCCGGCGGGTCGGATGTTCCGGGGGAACAGACACCGAGGGTGGAAGGACGATTCCGTGTTACGACTCCTGCCGCTGGGCCTGGGCGCCTTCGCGGTCGGCACCGATGCCTACATGACCGCCGGGCTCCTGCCCGGCATCGCGCACGACACCCACGGCTCGCTGGCCGCCGTCGGGCAGTTGGTCACCGCCTTCACCCTCTGCTACGCGCTGCTCGCCCCGCTGCTCGCCTCGCTGCTGTCCGCATGGCGGGCGCGGCGGGTGCTGCTCTCCGCCCTCGCGGTCTTCACCGTCGCCAACCTGCTCACGGCGCTGTCCGGTTCGACCTTCGAGCTGCTGCTGGTACGCGGCGCGGCCGGGGTCGGCGCGGGACTGTTCATGCCGGTCGCGGCCACCGCCGCGGCCGCGATGGTCGAGCCGGCCAGGCGGGCCAGGGCGCTCGCCGTGGTACTCGGCGGACTCAGCTCGGGTACCGTGCTGGGCGTCCCGATCGGCCTGGCCCTGGCGGACCACTGGAGCTGGCGGGCGGCGCTGTGGCTGGTCACCGCACTCGGCGCGATCGCCTGGCTGGGCCTGGCCCGGCTGCTCCCCGACCTGGACGCGGGCGCCACACCCGGCCTGCGGGGCCGCCTCACCCAGCTGCGCGACCGGTACGTCGGCAGCGTGGTGCTGACCACGTTCCTGCAGACCACGGCGAGCCTCGGGCTCTACACCTACCTCGCCCCGGTGCTCCACGGCTCGATCGCCACCTGGCAGTTGTGGGTGTGGGGCCTGGGCGGGGTGATCGGCAGCTTCGGCGTCGGGCCGCTGATGGACCGCTGGGGCAGGCCCGCGGTGTTCTCGGCGGTCCTGCTGACGGCCCTCGCCCTGGCCCTGGCCGGTCTGTCGCTGGTCCACTCCCCCGCCGCCGTCGCGCCGCTGCTGCTGGCGTGGGGGGCGGTCGGCTGGGCGTTCGTGGTGCCGCAGCAGCACCGGCTGCTGGCCTCGTCGCGCGGCGGCCCGGCGGCCCTCGCCCTGAACAGCTCCGCCACCTACCTGGGCGGTTCGGCCGGCTCGGCGCTCGGCGGGATCGCCCTCGCCCAGGGCCTGTCCGCGGCCACCGCCCTGCCGCTGCTGGCCTCCGGCGCCGCGCTGACCGGGCTGCTGGTCCAGTTCGCCGGCCGGACTCTGGCGGCACCGGCCGCCGAGGCCCGGTCCGCCGAGGCCTCGAACACCGGGGCCCCGGCCGGTGAACCCCGACCCGGCGAACCCCAGCCCACCGAACCGTAGCCCCACCGCGGACCCGCCGGCCCGAACGCCGCGCCCGGGCCGCACCCCACCGCGCCCCACACCCACCGAGCCGTGTACCGCCCTGCGCGGGCCACCCTCGACAACCGCAGGAGGCAGCCGTGAAGTTCGGCGTCAACGTTCCCAACTACGGTGCCGGCACCTCGCCGCAGAGCATCGCCCGGTGGGCCGGGCACCTGGAGGGGCTCGGGTACCACCACCTGATGCTCTCCGACCACGTGGCCATCACCCCCGAGGTGCAGCAGCTCTTCGCCGCACCCTTCTACGACCCGTTCACCACCCTGGCGTGGCTGGCCGGCACCACCGAGCGGATCAGCCTCGGCACCACGGTGGCGATCCTCCCGTACCGCCACCCCGTGCACCTGGCCCGGGTCATCGCCAACATCGACCAGATCAGCGGCGGGCGGTTCATCTTCGGAGCGGCGGCGGGCTGGGCCCCGCGCGAGTTCGCCGTGCTGAACACCCCGTACCGGCGGCGCGGCGAGGTCAGCGACGAGTACCTGGAGGTCATCCGGGCCTGCTGGAGCGACACCACCGCCTCCTACGACGGCCGGCACGTGTCGTTCCGTCAGCTCGCCACCGAGCCGCTCCCGGTACGGCGGCCCGACGGCCGCACCATGCCGCCGGTCTGGATCGGCGGGCACAGCCACGGTGCGATGCGCCGCGCGGTCCGCCTCGGCGACGCCTGGCACCCCACCTCGGTCACCGGCGCCTGGCTGACCGAGATCGGCCTGCCCACGCTCAGGAAGATCGCGGCGGACCACGACCGCCCGGTGCCCGTGCTCAACCCCCGGATCAAACTCCGCATCACCGACGGCGATCTGGGCCACTACCGGGTGCTCGGCGAGGGCTCGCTGGACCAGATCCGCCGCGACCTGGACCTGCTGCAGCGGCTCGGCGCGCAGTCCGTGGTCCTCGACCCCACCTACCCCGGCGAGCCCCGCGGGCACGCCCGCGCCGAGGCCGACCTCAAGGCGCTGGAGCTGCTCGCCGAGCGGGTGCTCGATCTGGAACAGGAGAGCCTGCGCTGACGTTGCTTCAGGGGCCGCTCCCCCGGTGCCGCACCGGGCCCACCCGAAGGAGAACCGATGAGTACCGTCGGCGAGCCCCGCGCGAACCGGGGTCGCATGGTCGATGTCGACCTGCGGAAACTGCGAGTCCTGCGTGAGCTGGAGCGCCGCCAGACCATCAGCGCGGTCGCCGAGGCGCTCCATCTCACCGCCTCGGCGGTGTCCCAGCAGATCTCCTCGCTCAGCCGGGACCTCGGCGTTCCGCTCACCGAGCCGGTCGGCCGCCGGATCAGGCTGACCGGCGCGGCACGCCTGGTCCTGGAACACGCCGAGCAGATCTTCGCGCAGGTCGAGCAGATGTACGCGCAGCTCGCCAACTACCAGGAGGGCGGCATCGGCGAGGTCACCATCACCGGTTTCGCGGGGGTGCTCTCGCCGCTCGTCCTGCCCGCGGTCGGCATCCTGAAGCGGGAGCAGCCGGAGCTGCGCACCGTGCTGACCGAGGTCGACCCGCCGGTCAGCTTCGACAAGCTGGCCCGCGGCGAGACCGATGTGGTGATCGCGGCGGAGTCGGCGAGCGCCCCGGTCACGGACACCCGCTTCCACAAGGTGCCGCTGATGAGCGAGGGCTTCGACGTCGCCCTGCCGGTCGGCCATCCGCTGGCCGACGCCGCCGAGATCGCGCTGGCCGACCTCGCCGAGGAGGCCTGGATCTTCGCGACCGTGGGGATGTGCCAGGACATCCCGCTCGCCGCCTTCGCGGCGGCCGGCTTCACCCCGCGGTCCGCACACGCCATCGGGGACTGGCACGCCACCTTCACCGCGGTCGGCCTGGGCATGGGCATCTGCCTGGTCCCCCAGGTCGCGCGGCCCGCCACATGGGCCGGCGTGGTGCTGCGCCCGTTCGCCGACGCGCCGAGCCGCAACCTGTTCGCGATGGTCCGCGAGGGCAGCCAGACCGCGCCCGAGATCACCTCCGCCCTCGGCGCTCTGCGGGGCGCCGCCCGCGAGGCGGCCGCCGACGTTCCGGGGTGCGACCTGCACCCGATCGCCTGACCGTCAGCCCGGGATGACGAATCGTTAGACCGGGCTGAAAGGTGACCCTCGGATTCTCTCGATGGACGCCCGCCCCTGCCGGATGTGAAGCTCTTTACCGAGGCCGAACGGCGCGACAGCCGGAAGCCGGACCCCCGCACCGCGAACCACGTGGCACACCGCCGCGCTGTCCGCCGTGTCCTCATCGGGAATCGACGCCTTCAGAAAGCAGGGAGAACCATGTCCAAAGCGGCACTGCTACGGCTTAGCTCACTGAGTCTGCTGTGGGGCTCGGTGTTCCTGTGGATCAAGATCTCGGGCTACGCCTTCTCCCCGGTGGAGATGGTCTTCGCCCGGCTGGTCCTGGGCGCACTGGTCCTGCTGGTCTTCGGCTTCGCCCGTGGCCTGCGCTTCCCCACCGACCCGAAGATCCTCGGTCATATGACGGTCGCGGCCCTGCTCGGCAACGCGGTCCCCTGGCTGCTGTTCGCCGAGGGTGAGCGGACCGGAGCCAGCTCCATCGCCGGCATCGTCAGCGGCACCGGCCCGGTCTGGACCCTGACCACCGCACTGATCCTCGGTTCGGAGAAGCGGCTCGGCCTCCCCCGGCTGGCCGGCATGGTGCTCGGTCTGGCCGGTGTCGTCCTGGTCGCCGCACCCTGGGACCACAACACCCCGATCAGCGTCGGCACCGTGGTGTGCTTCCTGATCGGCGCGATCAGCTTCGGCTCCAGCTTCGCCTACGTGGGCAGGTTCCTCGGCGGCAAGGGGGTCCCCTCGCTGATGCTGGCCGGCGGACAGCTGAGCATCGCCGCGGTCCTCACCCTGATCGCCATGCCGTTCCTCGGTTTCGAGGCCATCCACTGGCGCACCGACTCCACCATCAGCCTGATCGTCCTCGGCATCGTCTGCACCGGTTTCGCGGTGCTGCTCAACACCGAGATCATCACCAAGGACGGCCCGGCCGCCGCGGCCACCGTCATCTACCTGATGACCGTCGTCTCCGTCATCCTCGGCGCCATCTTCCTCGGCGAGTCGCTCGCCTGGACCGTCGTGGTCGGCACCGCGGCCGTGCTCGGCGCGGTCGGCCTGCTGCGCCGCAAGCCCGCGGAGAAGGCGCCGGCCCCGGCCGCGGCCGCCTCGGGTGCGCCGGTCACCGCCCAGGCCAAGTGATCTGACGGCCAGTCAGCAACGCCAGCGGATTCCCGGACCGGTCGGTCGCCACAGGGCGGCCGACCGGCCGCGCAGACCCGGCAGGAGGAGGAGACCTACCGTGCCCTACACCGTTGAACGAGTGATCCGGGTGGACGACCGGAACGCCGCCCACCTCCGCCAGGCCTACTGGACGTACTGGCAGCGGCTGGCCGAGCGGGGCGTACTGCTCGGCGGCGGCCCCCGCGACGACGTCCGGGGTGACGTCCTGATCATCGAGGCGCCGGACGAGATGGCCCTGCGCCGGATCCTGCGGGAGGACCCGTACGCCAGGGAGCGCCTGGTGATGGAGACCCGCACCAGGTCCTGGGCAGCGGCCATGGGCCATGTGATGCTCGCCGGGATGGAGCGGGCCGTCGCCCCCCGGCCCACCGGTCCCGCACCGCACGGCGAACGGACGGCGGAGAGCCGCCGGACCCCGGACGGCGGCCCGGCCGGCAATTCGGCCGGTGAATTCCTCACCCCGCATGAGCAGCGGATCGCCCGGATGATGCTGGAGGGAATGACCAACCAGCGGATCGCCCAGCAGTTCGAGGTCTCCACCCGGGCAGTGGAACAGCACATCACCCGGATTTACCGGAAACTCTCCATCAAGTGCCGGGCCCAGCTCGCCCAGGCCCTGCACGAGGCACAGGCCGGCCCCCGCCGCATGCGGCCCCGACTGACTGCGTAATTCCGTAGTACCGACTGCGTAATCCCGAAGTACGTAATCCCGAAGTGCGCGATCCCGAAGTGCACGATCCAGAAGTGCGCGATTCCGTAGTGACCCGCCCGGCCGGCTGAACCTAGGGTCGGTGGACGACCCCAGTCGGCACCAGGTACCGGCGGGCCGGGCCGACACCCCGTAGTCGGCCCGGCCCGCCACTTCCGTTTTCCCCGGGAAACGGTTCACCCAGCGACGGGTTTGAAATACCGACAGGCTGTGCGGATTTCCGTAGTGCCACCGGCAGAACGTCATCCATATGGTTATGGCATTGCTTCCAACCGTGGGATGAGGTTCCGATGACCCTGCAATCCGCAGCAAAGCTCGGACTGGTGGTTCCCTCCGGAAACGCGGCCGCGGAACCGGAGATCGGCTGCCTGGTCAGGCCCGCCATGAATGTGCACACCTCCCGGTTCCCGAATATCACCGGAAAGGACCTGCGCGCCCGTCTCGACATCTACAACGAGGTCCTTCCCTCCGTTATCGGAGGATTCGGCCGGCTCGCCCTGGACGCCGTGGTGGTGGCCTGCAGCGGCTCGCACTACCTACTGTCGCCCGAGGGCGACCGGGAGTTCTGCGAGCGGCTCGGCGACGAGGCCGGCGCCCCGGTCGCGTCCTCGACCGTCGCCACCCTCGACACCTGTGCCGACCTCGGCCTGACCAAGGTGACGCTGGTCTCGCCGTACGAGCCGTGGCTGACCGACATCTCCGCGCAGTACTGGGAGGCGGCCGGCCTGACCGTCAGCCGGGTCGTCAAGGTCAAGGCGGGCGACCGTTACTCGCCGTACGACGTGAACACCGGGGAACTGGTCCGCCAGGTGCTGGACACCAAGCCGGCCGACGACGAGGCGCTGCTGCTCACCGGCACCGGGATGTTCACCTTCGAGGCGCTGGCGGAGATCAGTGCCGGGAACGACCGGGTGCTGCTGACCTCCAACATCTGCTCCGCCCGCTGGGCGCGCAAGCAGGTCGGCGCCGCCCCGTTCGAGGGCGAGCAGCCCTGGCTGCTCAAGCGCCTCTCCGCCCAGGCCGGTGACGCGTGAGCGAGCCACAGGTCTTCCCCCGGCCGGAGGTCGGGGGAGCGCGCGCCGCCGGCAGGCGTGCGTTCGGCGAAAGCGCCGCCGGACGAGGCGGGGAGGAGGCATGAGCGCCGGCATCCCCCCGGTCGTCGTCGCGGGTGCGGGACCGGTCGGGCTGACTGCGGCCCTGGTACTCGCCCAGGCCGGAGTCCCGGTGCTGGTGCTGGAGCAGGCGGACCAGCTCTCCACCGCCTCCCGGGCCTCCACCTTCCACCCCTCCACGCTCGACCTGCTGGACGGTCTCGGCGTCGCCGAGGACCTGCGGGCGGTCGGCCGCCGGGTGGACCGCATCCAGTGGCGCGATCTCGACCAGCGGGTCCTGACCGAGATCGACTACGCCCTGCTGGCCGGCCGCACCGGCCACCCGTACCGCGTCCATGTCGAGCAGGCCAGGCTCACCCCGCTGCTGCTGCGCAAGCTGGCCGTCCTGCCGAACGCCGAAGTCCTGTTCTCCACCGAGGTGTTGGACGTCAGGCAGACCCGTTCCTCGGTGCGCGTGTGGTACCGGGAGCGCGGCGGGCGGCGGACCTGCCTCCAGACGCCCTACCTGCTGGCCGCGGACGGCGGCCACAGCACGGTGCGCCAGGCCCTGGGCCTGCCGTCCGAGTCCCGTTCCTACCCGTCCTACGCGCTCCGGGTCGTCACCGACACGCCCCTGGACGCACTGGTCCCCGGCCTCTCACCGCTCGCCTACGTCCGCGACGCCAGGCAGTCGTTCAGCGTGCTCGGCATGCCCGACCACTGGCGGCTGATCTTCCGCATCCCGGGCGACACCCCGCAGGACCAGGTCGTCGAGACGGGGGCGGTGCGGGCACTGCTGGAGCGCAGCCTGCCGGCCGTGCACCGCGCGGTGCGGGTCAGGGACGCGCACACCTACCGCCTCTCCTCCTTCGTCCTGCCCGACTACCGGGTGGGCCGGGTGCTGTTCGCCGGTGACGCCGCCCACCTGACCTCCACCGCCGGCGGCATGAACATGAACTGCGGCCTGCACGACGCCGTCGCCTGGGGCCGCGCCCTGGCCGACGTCCTGCTGCACGGCGCGCACGAGGAGGTGCTGCGGGCCACCGCGCGGCAGCGCCGTTCCACCGTGGTCGACGCGGTCATCCCGCGCAGCGAGCAGCGCACCGCCGGCCTGGCCGGCGGCCTCACCGAGGCGCTGGCCGAGGTCCGACGCACCGCCGAGGACCCCGCCCTCGCCACCGACTTCCTCTTCAAGGCCTCACTCCTGGACTGCTCCCCGAACCGACAACTCGTCTCCTGACCACCCACGAAGGGCGGTACGACATGCGAATCTGGTTCCACAAGCACACCGTCGAAGGCCGGCTGCCACTGCTCGACCAGTGGTACCGCGAGCACCTGGACGCCATCACCAGCGCCGGCACCGTCGTCGACATCAAGACCCTGCCCGCCGACACCTACCCGGGTGACACCCCGTTCGGCCTGGTGGGACACCACTCGGCCCAGGTCCTGTTCAGCGAGTACTTCGCCCACTCGGCCGCCCGCGCCGAGCGGGAGGGCTACGACGCCTGGATCACCGCCGCCGGCCAGGACCCCGGGCTGCGCGACGCCCGCCACCTCGCCGGCATCCCCACCCTCGGCTACGGCGAGACCGCCTTCCACCTCTGCGCGATGACCGGGCAGCGGTTCGGCCTGCTGGGCTTCATGCCGCTGCTGCAGGAGCCGATCCGGGCCAACATCACCCGCTACGGGCTGGACTCCTCGCTGGCCGCGTACGAGGTGGTCCCCGGCGGCTGGGACGGCGTGCACAGCTCGCTGGAAGGCGACTTCGACCGGTTCATGACCGTCTACACCGAGGCCGCCGAACGCGCCCGCAAGGCCGGTGCCGAGGTCATCATCCCGGCCGAGGGCATCCCCAACGAGATCCTCTGGCACCTGGGCGTCCGGGAACTGGCCGGCCTGCCCGTGGTCGACCCCGCCGGACTGGCCGTCAAGTTCGCCGAGATGTCCGTCAACCTGCACCGCCTGGGGATCTTCTCCCGGTCCGAGGCCGGCTACTGGCTCGGCCGTCCGGACCCCGCGATCACCGAGCACCTCGAAAAGGTCTTCATCGGCTCAACCCTGACTGGAGCGTGACCGACCGTGAACCTCAACCTCAACAACTCCGCCGACGCCATCGCCGCCCCCGGCACCTCCCGCCTGCCGCTGCACCGGCCGCGCCGGCTGCGCCGCACCCCGGCGCTGCGCCGCCTCACCGCCGAGACCCAGGTCAGCGCGAACAACCTGATCATGCCGCTGTTCCTGCGCGAGGGGATCAGCGAGCCCCGGGAGATCCCCTCGATGCCGGGCGTGTTCCAGCACACCCGCGAGTCCCTGCGCAAGGCCGCGGCCGAGGCCGTCGCCGCCGGGGTCGGCGGACTGATGCTCTTCGGCATCCCGCTGCACAAGGACCCGACCGGCAGCGGCGCCGTGGACCCGGAGGGCATCCTGCAGACCGCGCTGCGCGAGGTGGTCGCCGAGGTCGGCGACAGCACCGTGGTCATCGGTGACATCAACCTGGACGAGTACACCGACCACGGCCACACCGGCGTCCTCGGCGCCGACGGCGACGTCGACAACGACGCCAGCATCCGGCTGTACGCGCAGGCCGCGGTCGTCCAGGCCGACGCCGGTGCGCACATCGTCGCGCCCAGCGGCATGATGGACGGCCAGGTCGGCCACATCCGCGCCGCCCTGGACGCGGCCGGCCACCAGACGGTGGCCATCCTGGGCTACTCCGCCAAGTACGCCTCGCACTTCTACGGCCCGTTCCGCGACGCCGTCGAGTCCTCGCTGAAGGGCAACCGCAAGACCTACCAGCAGTACCCCGGCAACATCCGCGAGTCGCTGCGCGAGGTCGACCTGGACCTCGCCGAGGGCGCCGACATGGTGATGGTCAAGCCCGCCCTGCCGTACCTGGACATCCTGCGCATGATCGCCGACCACGTGGACGTGCCGATCGCGGCCTACCAGGTCTCCGGCGAGTACTCGATGATCGAGGCCGCCGCGGCCCGCGGCTGGCTCGCCCGCGAGGAGTCGATCATCGAGGCGCTGACCTCGATCCACCGCGCCGGCGCCTCGATGATCATCAGCTACTGGGCCACCGAGTTCGCCCCGCGGCTTTCGATCTGAGCGGCGCGGCGCCCCGCAGCAGACCGGCGCGGCGCCCCACCGCCGCCGGATCCACGCGCCCGTACGGCGCCCCCCGTCTGTCCCTACAAGACAGTTAGGTGTGTCACGACCGTGGAACCATCCGTCAAAACCGACTCGGGCAAGTCGGACTCCAACCTGCTGGTGCTCGGCATCAGCCACGCAACGGCACCGCTCGACCTCCTGGAACGGCTCTACGAAGCCCCGAACCCCCTGGACGACCTGGTCAGCCGGATCTCCGCCCGCGAGGACTTCAACGCCGCCGCGGTGCTGTCCACCTGCAACCGCATGGAGGTCTACGTCGAGGCGGCGCCCGCCGCCGACTCCACGGCCCTGGCCGAGATGCTCGCCGAGCACACCGGCGTCAGCGCCGAGGAGATCGTCCCCTACCAGTACACCCACGTCTCCGGTGACGCCCTGCGCCACCTCTTCCAGGTCGCCTCCGGACTCGACTCCGTCGTCCTCGGCGAGGACCAGGTGCTCGGCCAGGTCAAGGACGCCCTGGAGCGCTCCCAGCGCACCGGCAGCACCAGCAAGGTGCTCAACCAGGCCCTCCAGGCCGCCCTGCGGGTCGGCAAGCGGGCCCGCAACGAGACCGGGCTCAACGAGGCCGGGCGCTCCCTGGCCACCGCCGGGCTCGCCTTCTTCGAGCGCCTGGTCGGCTCGCTCGAGGGCAAGACCGCCCTGGTGATCGGCGCTGGCTCGTTCGGCGGCGTGGTGCTGGCCGCACTGCGCAGGTCCGGCCTGCTCCACGTCCACCTGGCCAACCGCACCCCGGACAAGGCGCAGCGGCTGGCCGAGACCGCGGGCGGCACCGGCCACTCCCTGGAGGAGGTGCCCGGGCTGCTCGCCGAGGTGGACGTGGTGGTCAGCTGCACCGCCTCCACCGAGCCGCTGGTCACCCGGGAGGACGTGGCCGCCGCCATGGCGGCGCGCGGCGGCCGCGAGCTGTACCTGCTGGACCTCTCGCTGCCCCGCAACATCGACCCGGCCGTCGGCGAACTGCCCGGCGCCGTCCTGGTCGACCTGCAGCGCATCGCCCGGGAGGGCAACGGCGACGACCTGTCGGCGGCCAGTGTGGCCAGTGCCCACACGATCGTCGACGACGAGGTGGAGAGCTTCGCCGCCGCCCAGCGGGTGGCCCGCGCCACCCCGATCCTCGCCACCATGCGCACCACCGCCCATGAGGCCGCCGCTTCCGAACTGGAGCGCCTGGCCAAGCGGTTGAGCAGCATCGACGACCGCACGCAGAAGGAGATCACCCAGAGCGTGCGGCGCATCGTCGAGAAGATGCTCCACCTGCCCACCGTGCGCGTCCGCCAACTGGCCGACGCCCCCGACGGCGCCGTCTACGTCGACGCCCTCGGCAAGCTGTTCGCCCCCGAACCGAGCGCCCAGAGCGCCCAGGAGGTCATGGTATGAGTGCGATTTCCCAGCTCTGGGAGGCGGACTCGATAGCCGTCATCGGCGCGACCGAACGCGCCGGAGCACTGGGCCGCAAGCCCATGGACTATCTGCTCCGCTACGGCTACAAGGGCCGTATCCTGCCCATCAACCCCAAGGCCGGCGAGGTCCTCGGTGTTCCGGCCTACCCCAGCCTGAAGGACGCCCCCGGTCCGGTCGACCTGGCACTGATCATGGTCTCCGCCGACCGGGTGGCCGGCGCGGTGGACGACTGCGTCGCGGCCGGCGTGCCGCTGGCCGTCATCGCCTCCTCCGGCTTCGCCGAGACCGGACCCGAAGGCGCCTCGCTGCAGGCCCGGATCGTCGAGCGGGCCCGGGCCGGCGGACTGCGCCTGATCGGCCCGAACTGCATCGGCGCCGTCAGCTACAACAGCCGGGTGCTGGCCACGTTCAGCCCGCTGTTCGGCGCGGACGAAGTCCCCTTCGAGCCCGGCTCGCTGGCCTTCGTCAGCCAGAGCGGCGCGCTCGGCTTCGGTGCCGCCAGCCTGGCGCTGCAGCGCGGACTGCGCCCCGGCTGGGTCGTCAGCACCGGCAACGACGCCGATGTCACCGTCCTGGAGGTGCTCCAGGAGCTGGCCAAGGACCCCGAGTGCCAGGGCCTGCTCGGCTACCTGGAGGACGTGCCGGACATCGAGGCGCTGAAGAGCATCAGCGCCTCGGGCAAGCCGGTCGCCCTGCTCAAGTCCGGCCGCACCGAGGCCGGTGGACGGGCCGCCGCCTCGCACACCGGAGCCCTCGCCACGGACGACCGGGTGCTGGACGCCGCGCTGCGCCGGCTCGGCATCGTCCGGGTCGACGACATCGACGAACTCCTGGACGTGGCCCACGCGTTCGAGTTCCCGTTGCGGCCGCGCGGGCCGCGGGTCGCGGTGGTCACCACCTCCGGCGGCTCCGGCATCCTCGCCGCCGACGCGGTGGAGAGCCACGGCCTCCAGCTCAGCGAGCTCACCCCGGAGAGCAAGGCCGCGCTGAGCGAGATCGTCCCCGCCTTCGGCGCGGTGGACAACCCGGTCGACATCACCGCGATGGTGCTCAGCGACCCGACCCTGTTCGACCGGTCGCTGGACGTCCTGATCGCCGACGACACCGTCGACATCATCATCGCGTGCTTCTGCGTCATGGCCAGCAGCGATGTCCAGAAGGCCGTCACCAGCCTGGGGAAGGCCGCCCGCAAGGGCGGGAAGCCGGTCCTGGTGGCCCGCACCGGCGCCGACTTCCTGGCCCCGGACGCGCCCGCCATGCTGCGCGAGGCCCAGCTGCCCGAGTACCCGACGCCGGCCCGCGCCCTGCGTGCCGCCGCCGCGCTCTGGCAGGTCAGCCAGGAGCGCGTCCCGCTCGAGGCCGCCGAGGCCGGTCCGGACTCCGCGCCGGCCCCCGCGCCCACGGCCACCGAGCCCGAGCTCAAGAAGCTGCTCGCCGACGCGGGTGTCAGGGTGCCCGAGGGCCGTCTGGCGACGGACCGTCAGGACGCCGTGGCCGCCGTCCGCGAGGTCGGCGGACGGGCCGTGCTCAAGGCCGTCGTCCCCGGCCTGCTGCACAAGACCGAGGCAGGCGGTGTCCGGCTGGGCATCACCGAGGAGACGGCCGCCGAGGCGTACGACGCCCTGATCGCCCTGGGCGGCGACGTCCTGGTCGAGGAGCTCGCCCCGGAGGGGATCGAGGTCATCGTCGGCGCCCGCAGCAGCGCGCTCGGCCCGGTGCTGACGGTCGGCCTCGGCGGGATCCTCACCGAGATCCTGGACGACGCCAGCAGCCGCCTGCTCCCGCTCGCGCCCGGTGAGGCCGAACGGATGATCGCCGAGCTGAAGGGCGCGGCGATCCTGGGCGGGGCGCGCGGCTCGGCCGGCTCGGACACCGCGGCGCTGGCCGACCTGCTCCAGCGGGTCTCCGAACTC
The DNA here is from genome assembly GCF_051374625.1 of Kitasatospora sp. HPM-01-4. Lineage (NCBI taxonomy): Bacteria > Bacillati > Actinomycetota > Actinomycetes > Kitasatosporales > Streptomycetaceae > Kitasatospora > Kitasatospora sp. HPM-01-4. Next base: position 2,830,495 of record NZ_JBPQGP010000005.1, read on the forward strand.
GTCGCCGGCTGGCCCGACGGCTTCGAGCTCGACCTCAACCCGGTCCGGGTCCTGCCGCAGGGCGTGATCGTCCTGGACGCGGCGTACAGCACCACCGCCTGACCGAAGGCCCCGTCCGGTGGCGGCTCCGACCGGTGCCGCCACCGGACCCCCGCTCGGCCCGCCACTTCCCCCGGGCCGGGCGGTGGCCCGGTCCTGCGATCTCCCTCGACCTTCCCGATCCGACTTCCCGATCTGACTTCCCGATCTGACTTCCCGATCTGACACGAAAGGCAGCGCGATGACCGCTGTAAGCCCGACCGCCACCTCCTCCCGGCTCTTCGAGCGCGCGGCCACCGTGATCCCCGGCGGGGTGAACTCGCCCGTGCGGGCCTTCGGTTCGGTCGGCGGCAGCCCGATCTTCATGGCCTCCGCCAACGGCCCGTACCTCGTCGACGTCGACGGCAAGGAGTACGTCGACCTGATCTGCTCCTGGGGACCGATGATCCTCGGGCACCGCCACCCCGCCGTGCTGGAGGCCGTCCGCGGCGCGATGGACCACGGCACCTCCTTCGGCACCCCCACCCAGGGCGAGATCGCCCTGGCCGAGGAGATCGTCTCCCGGGTCGAGCCGGTCGAGAAGGTACGCCTGGTCAGCTCCGGCACCGAGGCGACCATGTCGGCCGTCCGCCTCGCCCGCGGCTTCACCGGGCGCAACAAGGTGGTCAAGTTCGCCGGCTGCTACCACGGCCACGTGGACGCCCTGCTGGCCTCGGCCGGCTCCGGCCTGGTCACCCTCGGCCTGCCGGACACCCCCGGCGTCACCGGCGCCCAGACCAGCGACACCATCGTGCTGCCGTACAACGACCTCGCGGCCGTCGAGCGGACCTTCGCCGAGCACGGCGGCGAGATCGCCTGCGTCATCACCGAGGCCGCGCCCGGCAACATGGGCGCCGTACCGCCGCTGCCCGGCTTCAACGCCGGTCTGAAGGAGATCGCGCACCGGCACGGCGCGCTGTACATCTCCGACGAGGTGATGACCGGCTTCCGGGCGAGCCGCGCCGGCTGGTTCGGCCGCGACGGCGTCGCCCCGGACCTGCTGACCTTCGGCAAGGTCATGGGCGGCGGGTTCCCCGCCGCGGCCTTCGGCGGCCGGGCCGACGTGATGGACATGCTGGCCCCGCTCGGCCCGGTCTACCAGGCCGGGACGCTCTCCGGGAACCCGGTGGCCACCGCCGCCGGTCTGGCCACCCTCCAGCAGTGCACCGACGAGGTGTACACCAGGCTGACCCGGGCCGCCGACACCATCGGCGCCGAGGTCTCCAAGGCACTGTCCGAGGCGGGTGTGGCCCACCGGCTGCAGTACTCCGGCACCATGTTCTCGGTCTTCTTCAGCGAGCAGGAGGTCGTCGACTTCGACGGTGTGAAGGCCTCCGAGTCGTTCCGGTACACCGCCTTCTTCCACAGCATGCTGGAGCAGGGCGTCTACCTGCCGCCGTCCCCCTTCGAGGCGTGGTTCGTCTCCGCCTCGCACGACGAGCGGGCCGTGGACCGGATCGTGTCGGCGCTCCCGGCGGCCGCCCGCGCCGCGGCCGGGGCCCGCGCCTGACGGCGCCCCGCCCACGACGGCGGCGGCCGCACCCGGATTCCGGGTGCGGCCGCCGCCGTCGTGTCGTCCGCCGACGCAGCGTCAGTCGGACACGCTCAGCTCGACCCGGATGTTGCCCCGGACCGCCTTGGAGTACGGGCAGCGCCCGTGCGCAGCCTCGGCCAGTTCCAGCGCCGTCGCCCGGTCCAGACCGGGCAGGCTCACCCGCAGGTCCGCACTGATCCCGTACCCCGAGTCGTCGCGCTCCAGGTGGACCCTGGCCGTCACCACGTCATCGTTCAACGGCACCTTCCGCTCGCGCGCGGCCAGCCGCAGCGCGCTGTGGAAGCAGGCCGCGTAGCCGGCGGCGAACAGCTGCTCCGGGTTGGCGCCGGTGCCCGCTCCGCCGAGTTCCTTCGGCATGGTCAGCGCCAGCGAAAGAACGCCGTCGGAAGAATTAACCGCACCGGAACGGCCATCGCCGCTCGACGCCACCTCGGCAGTGTAGACAATCCCCATGACACATACCTCTCCGTTGAATTCTGCTGGCCCGGCATGAGCCCCAACCAGCAAACCAGACAACGGTGTTCGCCACATCGAAGGCCGCCCGTATACCTTCGGCACTCCGAAGCGGGAAAGACCCAGGAGCAATCCCGCTACGGAATTCCGAAGCCCGTTCCCAGGGGCCGGCTGAGAGAATTCCGAAGACTCCCGGATTCCCCGGGTGATTCCACCGATCCCCCTTCGCGGGCGGACTGGACAGAGGGAAGGCACTGCTATGGGGCCCTTGGACGGCATCCGCGTCATCGAGCTTGCGAGTACCGCGCCATGCGCCTTCGCCGGCACTCTCCTCGCGGACCTCGGGGCCGACGTGGTACGGGTCGACCGGCCGCCGCGGACCGCTCCGACCGACGCCGCGCCGCCGGCCGATCCGCTGGGCCGCGGCAAGCGCTCCCTCGCCCTGAACCTCAAGGACCCGGCCGACCAGGACACCCTGCGGTCCCTGCTGGACCGGGCCGACGTCTTCCTGGAGGGCCTGCGCCCCGGCGGCTGCGAGAAGCTGGGCCTCGGGCCCGACGTCCTCCAGGAGCGCAACCCGGGCCTGATCTACGCCCGGATGACCGGCTGGGGCCAGCAGGGCGCCTGGGCCGAGCGCCCGGGCCACGACCTCACCTTCCTCGCCCTGGCCGGCGCGCTGGACGCGGACCGCGCGGGCGGCGCGGCGCCGCTGCCGCCCTCCACCTACCTGTCGAGCTTCGCCGGCGGCGGCATGCTCCAGGTCCTCGGCGTCCTCGCCGCGCTCGCCGAGCGCGGTTGCTCCGGCCTCGGTCAGACGGTGGACGCCGCGATGGTCGACGGCGCCGCGATGCTGACGGTGATGATCCAGCAGTGGCGGCAGGCGCCGGGCATGAAGACCGTCACCGACGCGCCGTTCTACACCACGTACGCCTGCAAGGACGGCCGGTACATGGCCGTCGCCGCGATCGAACCGCACTTCTACACCGCGCTGCTGGACGGACTCGGCCTGACCGGCCAGGAGCTGCCCGACCGCGAGGACCCTTCGGTCTGGCCGCAGCTGCGCGAGCGGCTCGCCGAGGCCTTCCTCGGCCGGGAGCGCGAGCACTGGGTGAAGACCTTCGACCAGCAGGAGGCCTGTGTCGTCCCGGTGCTGACCGCGGCGGAGGCCGCCGTCCACCCCGTTCTGCGCGAACGCCGCACCTTCACCGAGGTCGCGGGTCAGCCCCAGCCCTCCCCCGCCCCCCGGCTGAGCCGCACCCCCGGCCGGATCAGCCGCCCGGCCCCGCTTCCCGGCCAGCACACCGCCGAGATCCTCGCCCAGTGGGCGGCCCCCGCCTCCTGAGCCCGCTCGGCCCCTGCCGGCGCCGGGGAGCACTCGGCGCCGGCAGGGCCGACACGGTTCAACACCCCGCTGACTCAGGCGGTGCCACGGCCGCGGAAGGCGCGGCGGTAGTCGCGCGGGGCGACCCCGACCCGGCGGACGAAGGCGGGGCGCAGCGAGACCGCCGAGCCGAAGCCGCAGCGGGTGGCGATCTCGTCCACCGGCAGGTCGGTCTCCTCCAGCAGGCGCTGGGCCGCCAGTACCCGCTGCTCCAGCAGCCAGCGCAGCGGCGGGGTCCCGGTGGCGGCGGTGAAGTTCCGGGAGAAGGAGCGCTCCGACATGGCCGCCAGCTTCGCCAACCGGCCTACCGTCCAAGGGACTTCGAGCCCTTCGAGCACGGTGGCCCGCACCGCCGCCAGCGGGTCGTCCGCCGGGCCGCCCTCGGGCACCGGCGAGGGGATGAACTGGGCCTGCCCGCCGGCCCGGAACGGGGCGGTGACCATCGCCCGGGCGATCGCCGCCGCCGCCTGCTGGCCGTGCGCCGAGCGGACCAGGTGCAGGCAGAGGTCGATCCCGGCGGCGACCCCGGCCGAGGTCCAGATCTCACCGTCACCGGTGAACAGCACCTCAGGGTCGACCTCCACCGCCGGGTGGCGGCGGGCCAGTTCGGGGGCCAGCGCCCAGTGGGTGGTGGCCCGCCGGCCGTCCAGCAGTCCGGCCTCGGCGAGGACGAAGGCCCCGGCGCAGAGCGAGGCGATCGGCACTCCGCGCCGGTTGACGTCCCGCAGTGCGTCCAGGATCCCGGGGTCCCGTGACGCCGTCGGTTCCTCGACCCCCGGTATCACCACCAGATCGCAGTCGGCGAGCGCGGCGAGCCCGTGGTCGGGCAACCGTTCCAGGCCGCCGCCGAGCCGGGCCCGCCCGCCCTCGGGTCCGCAGACCCGCAGTTCGAAGGCGGGCGCCCCGAGCCGGGTGTTCCGGTCGGACCAGACCTCGCAGATCACGGCGTAGTCGAAGGCCCGCACACCGTCGAAGAGCAGGCATCCCACCGTACGCATGCCGAGGGGGCCGTCCGCAGTACTCATGGCAGAAATGTATCGATCACCGGCGGACGCGCCACTCACCGTCGGTGCCGGCCCGGCCACATGATGGAGCCATGACGAACACCGCTCCCTTTGACGCCCCGCTCCGGCTCGCCGACGACGCTGTGCTGATCGTGATCGACGTTCAGCAGGGCTTCGAGAACCCCGTCCTCGGCCCCCGGGACAACCCCGAGGCCGAGCAGCGCATGGCCGAGCTGCTGGACCTGTGGCAGTCCACCGGCCGGCCGATCGTGGTGGTGCAGCACCAGTCGACGGGCGGCCCGCTGGACCCCGGAACCCCCGGATACGAGCTCAAGCCCTTCGTGGCCGAGGTGAGTTCGGACCTCCACATCACCAAGAGCGTGAACAGCGCCTTCTACGGCACCCCCGACCTGCACGCCTGGCTCCAGGAGCGCGGCGCCACCCAGCTGGTGACGATCGGCATCATGACCAACGTCTGCAACGAGACCACCGCGCGGATGGGCGGCAACCTCGACTATGACGTGATCTTCCCGGTCGACGCCATGCACACCTTCGACATGGCGGGCCCGGACGGCGAGACGATCCCCGCCGCCGAACTCGCCCGTGCCACCGCCGCGTCGCTGCACAGCATGCGGTTCGCCAAGGTGGTGACCACCAAGGACGTGCTGGCGGCGGGCTCGCCCAAGTAGCGGAGCCCGGCGGGCGTCGCCGTCGAACCGGACCCCGGCGCGGGTCAGCTCGACGGCGGCGCCGGGGGCTGCCACAGGTACGGGGTGGTGGTGGCCAGCGCGGCGAAGCCGAGCCGCCCGAGGATCGGGCGGCTCTGGTCGGAGGCGTCCACCTGGAGGTAGCGGTAGCCGCGTTCGGCGGCCAGGCGGGCCCGGTGGGCGACCATGGCCCGGTAGATGCCCCGGCCGCGCCACTCCGGGAGGGTGCCACCGCCCCACAGTCCGGCGAACCCGGTGCCCGGGTAGAACTCCAGTCGCGAGGCGCACACCGGCTGCCCGCCCGCCATGGCCAGGACCACCACGAACGACTCGGGGTCCCCGGCCAGCTGACCGAGCAGCCGCTGCCGCAGCGCGGAGCCGTCCGTGCCGAAGACCTGCTCGTGGACGGCGATCGCCAGGTCGATCCCGGCCTCGTCGGTCATCGGCACCAGGCTTACGCCGGTGGGCGGTTCGGCCTCGGTGGGCAGTTCCCCGACCTCGGCCACCATCAGCGTCTCGGCGGGTTCGGGCACGAACCCGGCCGCCCGCAGCCGGTCGCCGAGGTCGGCCGGCCGGTCGTACGAGTAGTGCTTCCACTCGAACTCCACGCCCAGCGAGCCGAAGTGCCGCACCTGCGCCGCGATCGCCGCGTCGGCGGTGTCCTCGTCCAGCCCCGACCAGAGCACGGCGTTCCACGTGTGCTGCCCACCGGTCTGCCGCACCACGCCGTCCACCCGCTCGACCACGGCCCCGGGGCCGTCGGGTGCCGCATCCTGCCTCATCCGCTGGTCGAAGACCGCCAGCGTCGCATCAGTGTCCATTGACCGGTACCCCAGCACCGGACGGCGGCCGCGGCAAGTGGATTTACCCCGCGGGCACGCCGTACGGCCCCTCGGCGGCGACACCGCCGTTGTGGCACCTGGTCGGGGCGGCGGCCCGTACCGCACGGCGCGCGGGGTCCGTCCGCGCCCCGCGCCGGCTCCCGCACACCGCCTTTCACCAGCTTGGTTGCACGGCCGGGGAGTTGGACCGAAGGCCCGGACGACGCCGCCGAGGGCCGGTACGGGGCGATGCCGGACGGCGGGCCGATGGCATACGGAGCAACAGCATGCGCGCGCGGGATTGTCAACGCGGCCTCGTCGGACACCTGACACACTTCCCCCCTGTTTCCGGTCGATTCCAAGCGCGGCACTTCCTCCGCCCGGCGACCGGCGGCGAGGCGCCCGGGCGGGCGGCGGGCGGCCCCGACGTGGGCCGCTGCGAGCGGTGACCGGAATATTAGGGAATGTCTGATCTGTCAGCATGCGATCGGATGGGTCACGGTTCTGCGGCAGGGGTCGTGTGACGGCCGAAAATGTACTACCAAGCCCCCCCGGGCCGATGGTTTCCTGGCGGCCATCCCGCAATACCGCGGCAAGGGAGAGAAATATGGCTGAAGTCATCAAGATGCCGAATCCGACCCCTACGGCGTCCACGCGTCCGTGCGGTTTCGTGTCGCCGGACAAGGGAAACGCGCCGACGATCACCCCGCTCCCGAAGACGGAGACGGTCTCCGAGACCGCGACCGCGCAGGAGCCGGTGACCCAGGGCTGACCTCCTGACCGGCCGAAACGGGCATCGTCGCAGGTGGGGCCAGAGGCCCGGGCAACCTGCAGCGACCGCCCCGTTCGGCGCCGTGGCGACGGGGCCTCCCCGTCGCCACCCCCGCCCGCCCACGCCGCACCGCCGTATCGCGAGCACGTTCGATTTCTGGAGGAATTCCGCCCATGTCCGCGCCGGTCTACCAGTCCTCCCGTTACGTCCGCACCGTACGCACCGAGCAGGACCGGGATTTCTCACATTTCGGCGGCCGTCTCGGAACATTCGACGGCAGCTCCCGAACGATCGCCTTTCACTCCCTTTACGGAAATGCCCGGCTGGTCGACCGGGACACCGTGGAACTGCTCCACGAGGCCGCGGACGGGCTTCCGCTGGACCGGCTGTGGGAACGGGTCGGCCGGGAGGCCGTCGACAGCCTGATCGAGGCCCGGTACCTGGTGGCCGCCGGCCACGACGAGGCCCGCGAGATCGACGAACTCCTGGCGAGCCGCGGCGAGGCGCTCGGCAGCGGCGTGTTCCACTCCTCGATCCAGCTGGTGCTCACCAACGCGTGCAACTTCTCCTGCCAGGGCTGCTTCGCCTACAACTTCGACGGCGGCGTCGAGGAGCGCAACACCTCGGGCGAGTCCGTCAAGCCCGGGCCGGTCCTGGTCCAGCTGCGGACCACGCGCGGCGACACCGGTCCGACGCTGGCCAAGGGCGACTGGAACGAGGGCACCGACGGCCACCGCAACCCCTCCATGCACATGTCGCCCGAGGTGGCGGAGAAGACGATCCGCGAGGCGCTCGCCCTGCGCAAGGCCAACGGCGGCGGCGAGCTGACCGTCTCGTTCTTCGGCGGCGAGCCCACCCTGGCGCGCGGCACCATCCTGCACATCCTGCGGACCTTCGGCGACCGCTACGACGGCGTCCGCCTCTCCTACGACATGACCAGCAACGGCTCGCGCATCGACGACGAGCTGCTCAAGGCGCTGGCGGAGCACAAGGTGGCGACCACGGTCTCCATCGACTACCTCGTCCCCGAGACCGGGGAGTTCCGCGGCGGGCAGCAGCAGCGCACCCCCTGGCCGGTGGTGCGGAACGCGATCCTCGCCATGAAGCAGGCCGGCGTCCCGGTCAGCATCACCACCGTGCTCTCCCAGTACACCTGGGACAAGTGGGGCACCCCGCTGATCGACTTCGTCGCCGAGGCCGGGCTCGACTCGCTCGACGTCATCGTCTCCTTCCAGGCCCGCGAGTTCTTCGAGCAGCACAGCCCGCACGAGGTCGCCCAGAGGCTGCTCACCGCGGTCGACTACGGGCGTGCGCTCGGGGTCCAGCTGAGCGGCTACTGGTACCAGACCTTCCAGATGATCGTCGACGAGGCGAAGTGGGCCGCCCAGGCGGACTACAAGACCTGCCCCGCGGTCGGCCGGCAGCTGTCCATCGAGCCCAACGGAAGCGTCTTCGCCTGCAAGGCCACCGCCCGCAAGCTCGGCAGCATCGACGACTGGCGCGGCATCTTCAACTCCTCGGCCTACCGCGACTACGGCATGCGCGCCTACACCAACGGCCCGGGCTGCCAGGGCTGTGAGCTGCAGGGCACCTGCTCCGGCGGGTCGGCGGGAGCGCTGGAGGAGGAGAACGGGTCGATCCAGGTGATGTCCCCCGGCTACTGCGCCTACATGCGCGAGGTCGTCCAGGGGCTGCTGGAGCGCCACCAGGCGCAGGCCCTGTCCGCGGTCTGAGCGGCCCCCTCGACCGCGAGAGGAGCGGAACCCCATGCCGACGATCGGCCTGAACTTCGGGCACGACGGTGGCGCCGCGCTCGCCCAGCCCGGCGGCGTCCACCTCATCGAGGGCGAGCGCCAGGTGGGCCTGCGTCACGTCTGCGGCGGCAACGGTACCTTCGCCGCCGAGGTGGGCGACTGGATCGGGCACCTGGCCGCCCTCGCCGACGGACCGGTCACCGGTATCGCCGTCGCCGACTGGTACACCCCGGCCTGCCGCATCCTGCCGGGCGACCTGGTCGACCTGGTGGCCCAGGACATCGCCTGGAGCAGGCCGGGCCCCGCCCTGGCGTCCTCCGTGCTCCGCCCGCTGAAGGCCGCCGGATGGCCGCTGGCCGACGCGGCCGGCGGCGCACCGGTGACCGCCGTCCGCCACCACTACGCGCACGCCGCCCTCGCCTACTACACCTCCGGCGAGACCAGGGCCCTCACCCTCGCGCTGGACGGCACCGGGAACTTCACCGAGTGCGGCATGGTCTGCCTCGGCGACGGCGACCGCCTCGTCCCGGTCCGCTCCTTCGACAACCGCACCGGACCGCGCTTCGGGCTCGTCTACGAGGCGCTGTCCCGCCGGGTCCACGGCGGCCAGTTCGACACGGGCAAGCTGCTCGGGCTCGCCGCCACCGGCGAGGTCGACCCCGAACTGCTGCCCGTGGTCCGGGCGATGATGATCGGAGAACGGGCGCGCACCGCCGACCCGCTGTTCGTCCCGCTCGGGGCCGCCGCCCCGCTCGGCAGCGCGCTGCGCTACGAGGGCACCTGGTACGAGTACGACGAGACCTCCGGCGGCTACCTCGACGCGCTGCTCGCCGACTCCACCGACGACGACGTCGTGCACTCCTACGGCGGCGTCTTCCCCGACGAGATCCGGACCGCCTCCGGCCGCAGCGTCCTGGTCGGAACCGGCCCGGACGACGCGGTCTGCCGGGACCTCGCCGCGACGGTCCAGGCCGCCGTGGAGACGGACCTGCTGCACCTGGTGACCGGGCTGCGCGAGCAGTACCCGGACTACCCCGTGCTGTGCTACGCGGGCGGCTGCGCCCTGAACATCCTCGCCAACAGCCGTATCGCCGAGGCCGGCCTGTTCACCCGCGTCTCCATCCCCACCTGCTGCGACGACTCCGGGATCGCCCTGGGCGCCGCGCTGGCGGTGGCACACGCCGGGGACCGTCCGCGCCGGGCCGAGGACGCCGAACCGACCTTCGCCGGGCCGCCGCTGGTCCGCTCCCCGATCGGCCCCGAGCACCACCGGGAGGTCTTCCCGGCAGAGGAGGAACTCGTCGCCCACGTCGCCGAGTTGCTCGCCACCGGGCGGTCCGTCGCCTGGCTGCACGGCGGCATGGAGACGGGCCCGCGCGCCCTCGGCCACCGCTCCCTCCTGGTCTCCTCGCACTGGCCCGGCGCGCGCAAGCACGTCTCCCAGGCGATCAAGAACCGCGAGTGGTTCCGGCCGATCGCCCCGCTCTGCCCGGCCGAACTCGCGGACCGGTACTTCAGCGGGCCGCTGGAGCTGACCGACCGGATGCTCTTCGCGGTTCGGGTCCGGCCGGAGAGGGCCAAGGAGCTCGCGGAGGTCCGGCACATCGACGGAACGGCCCGGCTGCAGACCGTCACCCGTACCGGGCAGCCGCTGCTGCACCGGCTCTGCCTGGCGGTGGCCGAGCGGACCGGCATCCCGGTGCTGATCAACACCAGTGCCAACGCCGGCGGCCGGCCGATCCTCAACACCGTCGCCGAGGCGCTGGACCTGCTCACCGGCACGCCGCTGGACGCGGTCGTGCTCGTCGACGACCTCACCGTCATCTCCTGACCCGGCCCAACCCGCCGGGCCCCACCCGCTCCGCCCGCACCGAACAAGGACCCAGATGACGAGCACCCGACTCCGCGATGTCCGCAAGCAACTCCCCCTGCGCACGCTCTCGCCCTCGGACTGGGAGCAGTGGATCACCTGCGGCTACGTGATCATCCGCGAGGCCGTCCCCGAGGACAACGTCCGGCGGCTCACCGAGGCGCTGTTCGAGTTCGAGGAGATGGACCCGAAGGACCAGTCGACCTGGTACCGGCCCCGGACCGGCAACCTGCGGCTGCCCGGCCACAGCGGCCTGGTCGAGATCTACAACCACCAGGCGATGTGGGACAACCGCCAGACGCCGCGGCTGTACGACGCGTTCGTGGACATCTGGGACCGGCCCGACCTGTGGGTGGTGATCGACTTCGTCAACGTCAACCCGCCCAACCGCGGCAGCCGCGCCTTCGACGGCTTCGTCCACTGGGACGTGGACACCTCGCGCCGCCCCCTCCCGAACAGCTGCCAGGGCGTGCTGTCGATCAGCGCGGGCAATGAGGAGATCGGCGGATTCCAGTGCGTGCCCACCATCTTCGAGAAGCTGGACGACTGGCTCGCCGAACAGCGCGCCGACCGCGACCCGTTTACGCCCGACCTCGGCGACCACAAGGTCGTCGTCCCCACCGTCGACCCCGGTGACCTCATCATCTTCAACAGCCTTCTGCCGCACGGAGTTCGCCCCAACCGGTCGGCCGACCAGGTGCGAATGGCGCAGTACATCTCGATGAGCCCGGCGCTCGAGGACAATCTCGCGCTCAAGGCGAACCGTGTAAGGTTCTGGCATGACCGTGTTCCCCCGCACGAGCACGAACAACCCGGGAAATACCGGAAGTTGGAACGCGAGATGTACGGCCGTGCCGAACTGACACCGTTGGGTGAGCGGCTGCTCGGTCTGACGAGCTGGTCCGCCTGACGCGCAAGCGGCGTGTGCCACCGGCCCGGTCCGACGAGAGAGCGAGCGCAGTTGACCACCGAGAACATCCGATCCGTGCCGCGCGCGCCCGGCCTGGGGCGCCCCTTCCGCTGGCTGTGGTCATCATCGGTGGCATCGAACGCTGGTGACGGTATTTCACGGACGCTGTTACCCCTGCTGGTGGTGGCCGACCATCCGCAGCCGCTGGTGGTGTCCGGGCTGACCGCCGTCAACATGCTGCCCTGGCTGCTGTTCGCCCTGCCCGCCGGTGCGCTGGCGGACCGTCACGACCGCCGCCGCCTCCTGGTGATCAGCAACGTCGTACGGGCCGCCGCGCTCCTGGCCGCTGTCGCGGTGTTCGCCGCCGGGGCCTCCATCGCGGTGCTGTACGGGCTGGCGTTCGTCCTCGGCATCGCCGAGACGCTGGCCGAGACCGCGGCCCCGGCGATGCTCCCGGACCTGGTCCCCAAGGAGGAGCTGGAGAAGGCCAACAGCCGGCTCTTCGCTCCGCAGATCATCCTCAACGAGATGGCCGGGCCGCCGATCGCCGGCCTGCTGGCCGGGCTCGGCGCCGCGGCCGCCCTGGCCACCGGCGGAACCCTCTACGCGGTGGCGGCACTGCTGCTCACCGGCCTGGTGGTGGCCGCCCGGGGCGTGCCGCAGGCGGTGCGGCCGGCCGCCTCGGCCCCGTCCTCGATCCGGCGCGACATCCGCGCCGGTGTGCGCTACGTGGTCGGCCACACCGTACTGCTCCGCACGGTGGCCACGAGCGCGCTGTACGGGCTGGTCTACTCGGCCACCTTCTCGATGCTGGTGCTCCTCGCCTACCGGACGCTGGGACTCGACTCCACCGGGTACGGGCTGCTGCTGACGGTCGGTTCGATCGGCTCGCTGCTCGGCACCTGGGCGGTGGACCGGCTGAGCCGGCGCCTGCCCGCCGTCCCGATGGCGATCGGCTCCCTGATGCTGTCCGGGGCCGCCTACCTCACGATGGGCCTCGCCGGGAACGTGGTGCTGGTGGGCGCCGCGCTGCTGTGCAACGGCTTCTTCATGATGAGCTGGAACATCCCCGTCCTCTCGCTGCGGCAGCGGCTGACCCCGGCCGACCTCCAGGGCCGGGTGACGAGCGTGGCCCGGCTGTGCTCCTGGGGCACGATGCCCGTGGGCGCCACGCTCGGCGGGCTGCTGGCCCGCAGCACCTCCGTCACCACCGTCTTCATGGCCTCCGGGGCCCTCCTGATCGTGGGCGCCGTCGTACTGCTCGCCCCGCTGCGGTCCGTCGCGACCTCGTCCGACGCGGCGGACACGGCTGTTGCCAATCACGTTGGAACATCAGAAAGTTGAGGACATGACAGACAACCTCTACGACGCCGTCGTCGTCGGCGGTGGCCCGGCCGGGCTCAACGGCGCGCTGTACCTTGGGCGTTCGCTCCGCCGGGCCATCGTGATCGACTCGGGCGAAGCACGGAACATGGCGGCCGGGGTGATGCACAACGTCGTCACCAACGACGGGGTCGAGATCGCGGACTTCCGGGCGCGGGCCCGCAAGGAGATCTCGGCGTACGGCGTGGAGTTCCTCGACGACGAGGTGACCTCGGTCGCGCCGGACGGCGACCGGATCGTCGTCGAGACGCGGTCCGGGGCAAGGCTGCACGGCCGCACCGTCCTGTACACGGCCGGCATGCGCTCGATCCTGCCCGAGCTGCCCGGTCTCGCCGAACTGTGGGGCAAGCGGGCGTTCGAGTGTCCGTACTGCCACGCCTACGAGGTGCGCAACGGCGCCTTCGGCGTCTACGGCGGCGGCGAGCCCAGCGAGTGCCTGGCCGCCACGCTCACCCAGTGGGCGTCCTCCCTCACCTACCTCTCCGACCAGCGTGAACTTCCGGAGGAGGAGAGCAAGCACCTCGCGGCCTCGGGCATCCCGACCGTCACGGACAGGATCCTCGGCGTCTCGGAGCACCCCGACGGCGTCAGCGTGAAGTTCGCCGACGGGCGCACCCAGGAGTTCACCGCGCTGTTCATGCACACCAAGGCGGAGCCGCGGATCGCGCCGCTGCGCCCGTGGCTGGAGGCGGACGACCTGGAGGCCGTCCAGACCGACGAGCGCGGGCGCACCTCGCTGCCGCGGCTCTACGTCGCGGGCGACCTCGGCAAGAACATGCACCAGGCGGCCATGGCCGCGGCCAGCGGCGGTCTGGCCGCCATGGCCATCAACGCCGACCTGGTCCGCGAGGACCGGCCGGGCTCCCTCTACGACCTGTAGGCCGCCCAGCGGCACCCGACTTCCCTTCGGGACAAGCGGGTTGACCGCACGGGCCGATTCATCGAGCAGGCCGCCCGACCGACCGAGCCACTCGGCGGAGCGGGCCGCCGCAGCCGAGAAGGACCTCGCAACGACCCAGGGAGAGAACAGCCGTGAAGTCCCCGCGCGCGGAACTCGCGCCGCAGATGGAGCACTACAAGTTCATCCTGGAGGACCAGCCGTACATCGGCTTCTTCCAGTATGGCGACGAGAGCACCCCGGTCTACACCACCGACAGCTGCGGATTCCGCGTCTCGCACGCCGCCGACGGCCGGACGGCCGCGGTGGCGGGCGACCGCCCGCGGGGACCGGTACGACTGCTCGCCGGCAGCTCCGCCGTCTTCGGCGTCGGCGCCACCGGTGACCACGCCACCGTCTCCTCCCGGCTCGGCACCCGCTACGCGCCCACCCGACCCTGGCTGAACTTCGCCGGGCAGAGCCTGAACTCGGTGCAGGAGCTGATCCTCCTCAACCTCTTCCAGCACCACCTGGACGAGGTCGAGGAGATCGTGCTGATGTCCGGCGTCAACAACCTCGTGCTCAGCCGGCTGCCCGAGTCGCAGCAGGGCAGGCACGGCGCCTTCTTCGAGTGCGGCCCCGCACCGGAGAACGTCCCGACCCCCGAGCAGCGGATCGCCCTGGCCGGTGAGTTGACGCTGCGTCACGCCCAGGGCTGGCAGCGGTTCGCCACCGCCGTCGGCGCCCGGCTCACCTACGCCCTGCAGCCGCTCGCCCCGTGGGTGCGGGAGCGGCCCGCCCCGCAGGAGAAGTCGCTGTTCGAGGAGCTCGACGACGTCTCCAACTGGCGGCGGCTGCACAACGACATCGCGTCGATGGAGATGGGGCGCCGGTACGCGGACCTGCTGCGCGAGGGCTGCGCGGCCGCCGGGATCGGCTTCCTCGACCTCAACACCGCGCTCGGCGAGGCGGTGAGCGGGGACACCTGGCTGTTCGTGGACCGCGTCCACTGCGTCGACGCCGGGTACGACACGCTCGCGCGGGTGCTCGCCGAGCGGCTCGACCTCCGCTGATCCCGCCATGACCCCCTGCTGAGCGGAGGAGATGCGCCATGTCCCGGCTCCGACGGCTGATCCGCCGGCTGCTGCGCCGCCCGACCAAGCTCAAGCCGCAGCCCACCGACGACGCTTCGATCTACCCGATGTTCTGACCGGATGTTCCGACCCGACGCATCGACGAGGACGCCCGGCGCGCGCTGCCGCCGGCGGGAGGCGCGCATGACTCATCTGACCCTGGGGCTTTCCGCTTTCTACCACGACAGCGCGGCCGCCGTGGTCCTCGACGGTGTGCCCGTCGCGGCAGCGCAGCAGGAACGGTTCAGCCGGCGCAAGCACGACCCGTCGTTCCCCGCCCAGGCCGTCGAGTACTGCCTGAGCGCGGTCGGGGCGGAGCTCGGCGACCTGTCGGCGGTGGCGTACTACGAGGACCCGGCGCTGAAGTTCCGGCGGGTCATGACGACGTTCGGCGCGGCGGCCCCGCACGGCCTGGCCTCGTTCCAGGAGTCGTTCCCGGCCTGGCTGGGCGGCAAGCGGAACGCCGTCCGGACGGTGCGGGAGCACCTCGCGCCGGGCGGCCGGCCGGTGCCGCCCGTCGTCACCACCGAGCACCACGAGTCACACGCCGCCTCGGCCTTCTACCCGAGCCCGTTCCCCAGCGGCGCGGTGCTCTGCGTGGACGGCGTCGGGGAGTGGGCGACCACCACGCTCTGGCACGGCCGGGACACCCGGCTGCGGAAGATCGCCGAACTGCGGTTCCCGCACTCCCTGGGCCTGCTCTACTCGGCGTTCACCTACTTCTGCGGCTTCAAGGTCGACTCCGGCGAGTACAAGCTGATGGGCCTCGCCCCCTACGGGACCCCGCGCTTCGCCCCGCTGATCCGCGAACGGCTGATCGACGTCAAGCCGGACGGGACGTTCCGGCTGAACCTGCGGTACTTCGAGTACCTGCGGGGCCGCGTCATGACCGGGGCCGCCTTCGAGCGGCTCTTCGGCGGCCCCCGCCGGCTGCCCGAAGGTCCGCTCACCGAGCGGGAGTTCGACCTCGCCGCCTCGATCCAGCTGGTCACCGAGGACGTCATGGTCCGGCTGGCGCGGACCGCGCTGGAGCTCACCGGCGAACGCCGGCTCTGCCTGGCCGGCGGAGTGGCCCTCAACTGCGTGGCGAACGGCAGGATCGCCGAGCGGAGCGGGGTGGAGGAGCTGTGGGTCCAGCCGGCCGCCGGCGACGCCGGCGGCGCCCTGGGCACGGCCCTCGCCGTGGCCCACGCGCAGGGCGTCCCCCGGCCGCACCTCGGCCGGGGCCGGGACGCGATGTCCGGGGCGCTGCTGGGGCCGGAGTACGACGACGAGCGGATCGAAGCCGGGCTCGACCGGCTCGGCGCCCGCTACCGGCGCCTGGAACCTGAGGAGTTGGCGCGCACGGTGGCCGCGGCACTGGCCGACGGGAAGATCACGGGCTGGTTCCAGGGGCGGATGGAGTTCGGACCGCGTGCGCTCGGCTCCCGCTCCATCCTGGCCGATCCCCGCGACCCCGGTATGCAGTCGGAGCTCAACCTGCGCACCAAGTTCCGCGAGTCCTTCCGCCCGTTCGCCCCGGCCGTCCTCGCCGAGGACGCCAAGGACTACTTCGAACTGAGCCAGGACAGCCCCTACATGCTGCTGGTCAGCCGGGTCAGCGCCGCCCAGCGGCTGGACCACGAGGTGCCCCCCGGCGCCACCGGCCTGGACCTGCTGCGCGTTCCGCGCTCGACGATCCCGGCCGTCACGCACATCGACGGCACCGCCCGCGTCCAGACCGTCGGCCCCGACCACCCCCACCTGCGCCGGGTGCTCCAGGCCTTCAAACAGCGGACCGGCTGCCCGGTGCTGGTCAACACCTCCTTCAACGTGCGCGGGGAACCGATCGTCAACGCCCCTGAAGAGGCCTACACCTGCTTCATGCGGACCAACATCGACGCCCTCGCGATCGGCGGGTTCCTGCTGCTCAAGGAGGAGCAGCCGCCCTGGCGGGAGGACGCCGACTGGCGGTCCCACATCCCCGCCGACTGACCTCGCCGCCCGCCCCGCCCCGCCCGAGGAGGGACCCCACCGTGCGCCGCGCACTGCTCGCCGTCCTCTACTTCGCCGCCGTCACACCAGCCGGGAAGCTTCACAGGCTGATCGCCGACCCGCTGACCCTGCGCCGGGACCGGAATGCCGCCAGCTACTGGTCGTTCACCGACGGAGCGCGCCGGGGAGCGCGCTAGCCGCTTGCCGTCATGGCGCCATCTCCACCCACTGGGCGCGCCAGGTGGGTGCGGCGAAGGGATCCGCGAAGTACTGGGTCTCGTGGGCGACCTTTCCGTCGCGGAATTCCATCACACTGACGGTGAACGCCGGTTTTCCGTCGTAGTCCATCACATATTCGGTGACCCAGAGATCCCCGCTGCCGAGAATCCGGTGAATGGTGAAGCCGAGCTTGGCCGGGTGGTGCGAGCGCAGCGCCTGCAGGTTGTGGCGGCCGTGGATACGCTCACCCGACTGCGGATAATCCACGATGACGTCGTCGTGATAGATCTCGTGCTCGGTGTCCTGGTCCCCTGCGGCAGACGCCGCCCAGTGCCGATCCAGCGCCGCCCGGGTCTCCTGGTGCCCCATCGCGTTCCCTCCGATCACAGCACCGCCGGCCGGGGCCCGCATCCGGCACCCCGGCCCCTGCTGACCACCGTAACCCTGGCGGCGACAGTCGGCGCGTGCGCCGCCGGGCCGGCCGTCGGCCGGAGCCGAGCGCGCCGGGGAGGGCGCTGTGCGGAGGTCGTCGACCGTGATATTCGATGTACGGGATAACGGGAACAGTGATAATCCGGAAGTCCTGCTTTGACAGCGGATGAGTCGGCGGCCAGCATGGAAACCATCGAAACTTAATCAGTTTCTATGGCAGGGGGTGGTCCCATGACTGGGACACCCGGCAGGGTGGCACTGGTGACCGGATCCAGCAGCGGAATCGGTGCGGCCACGGCGCGACTTCTGGCCGCACGAGGAATGCGCGTGGTGGTCAACTACCTCCACAGCGGCACGGCGGCCGAGGAGGTCGTGGCCGGCATCGAGGCCGCGGGCGGCCAGGCCATGGCCGTACAGGCCGACGTACGTGAGGCAGCGGCGGTCGGGAGCATGGTCGAGCAGGTCCGGGCGGCATGGGGCGGCATCGACGTGCTCGTGCACAACGCGCTCACCCCGTACGCGGTCAAGCCGTTCCGGGAGATGACGTGGGAGGAACTCGGCGGCAAGCTCGACGACGAGATGCGTGCGGCGTTCACGGTCACCAGAGCCGTCCTGCCCGGCATGACCGAACAGGGCTGGGGCCGCATCGTCTATCTCGGCACCGGCCTCAGCCGCCGGCCCCGCGAGGGCATGATCGCCCTGGGCACGGCCAAGGCCGCACTGGCACAGTTCGCCCGGTACCTCGCCCAGGAACTGGGCCCGCTGGGCATCACGGTCAACGTCGTCGAACCCGGCCCGGTGGACGAGACCCGGACGGCGGCCGATGTGCTCGACGAGGAGCACCGGCAGCGGCAGGTGGCCGCAACCCCCTTGGGCCGCCTGGCACACCCGGACGACGTCGCCCAGGCGGTCGCCTTCTACGCCAGCGAGGACAACGCCTTCATGACCGGCACCACGGCCGCGGTCAACGGCGGGATGTCCATGTACTGACGCCCCGCTGTCCCGTCCGCCGACAGGCCGTCACCCAGGCTCAATGAGCCTCGGCGCCACAGGCCTTGGCGGCGGACCCACGGCACGCGGCACGCGCATGACGGTGACACGATCAAGGAAGAGCATTCATGCACACGATCGATCTCGCCTACGTCGGGCGGGGCCTGCACGAGGAACTGGCCGCCTACATCGCCGACCAGCAGGGCTACTACGCCGACGAGGGCGTCCACGTCGCGCTGCACGACGGGTGCTCCTGGGACGAGGAGCGGCTGCGCCGCTGTGCCACCATCGGGCTCGGCCGGGCACTGCTGTCCCGGCTGGCCAACGGCATCCCCTGGGTCGCACTCAACGTCAACACCCACCGCCCGCTGTTCTGGTTCCTCGCCCGCCCCGGCCTGACCCACCTGACCGACCTGGCCGGCCGACGACTGGCGGTGCACGCCCCCCGCACCGCCCCCGGGTGCTTCGCCCGCATCGTGCTGCGCCGGGCCGGCCTCGACCCGGACCGCGACCTCCACAGCATCGTCCGCCCGCCCGGCGACTACGGCATGGACCTGCGCTGGCTGCACGACGGCAGGGTCGACGCCGCCCTGGTCGGCAGCACCATGGCACCGGAGGCGATAGCCGCCGAGCACGGCTGGCAGGTGCCGGCCTGGGTCGGCGACCACTTCCGGATCCCCACCGTGGGCCTGGCCGTCGACCCCACCCACATCCCCCCGGACGACCCCGCGGTCCAGGCCGTCGTACGAGCCCACCGGCGCGCCCTGCAGGTGATCCACGACGATCCCGACACCACGGTGCGCCACATGCTGACGTTCCTCGGCCGACACACCGAGGACGAAGCCCGAGCCCACTACGAGACGTTCATCGCACCGTACTTCACCACCGACGGCCAAGCCGACCTCGCCATCGGCGCCTCCGCGATCACCGCGGTCGCCGCCGAACTCGGCATCCCCGCCACCGTCACCGCGGCCGAGTTCTACCGCACCGCGACCACCATGCCGTAGCCATCGGCAAGCCTGTCAGCCGCTCACATCGAAGGCCTGATCCTGGGCGGCGATCACCAGGCAATGGAGTTCGAGCCCCAGGCGTGGAAAATATCTGATCTGACGCCATATCGTACCGCAGTGAGCCGGGACGGCCGAAAGAGTGAATGACTAAGCCACCAAGGCGTTTCGTTTACGAATCACTGCCATAGCGGCCTGTACTTTTCATGCCTACGGGGTCGCTGTGCACTCCTGCGCCAACCCGTCCCCCTTCGACTCGCCAAGCGGAGGACACAGGAGCGGCCGCCTCCCGGAGTGCAACCGCTTCCCGGCGCGGACCCCGTGGACCGCCCGGGGACGCAGTACCGGCCGACCGCCGGGCCTCCGGTCGCACTCCCGAGTGCCGGCGGACACGGCCGAGCACATCCACCGACTCAACCCCCCTTCGAGGAATCAGGAGGATTCCCATGGCCGTGACCGGCCTCCAGGTGCTTGAGGGAAACGATGCCAAGCCGCCGAACGGATGGCTGAAGATCGAAACCGACCTGAACAAGGGCGCCGGCGGGGCATTCCTCTGGCTCGCATATGAGCAGGACGGACAGGATCATCCCGTCGACGACATCTACTTCGCCCTCGGCAAGGGAGCTCAGCCGAAGCCCGGTTACAAGATGATCGAGACCGACCTGAACAAGGGCGCCAAGGGCGAATTCATCTACCTCTGCTTCTCGCAGAATTCCGACCGGGCCCCTCTTGAGCAGCTTGAGGTGATCGCGGGCGACGTGGAAGCCATCCCGCCCCCCAATGGCTTCGAGAAGATCAACGTCAACCTCAACAAGGACACCAAGGGGAAGTTCGTCTTCCTCTGCCACAGGTAGAGACCGGCCGTCCGAAGCGAACGGAGGGAACGAATATGGCTGTCACCGGACTGACGGTACTGCGGGATGCGGAGGAGCCGCTCCCCGGGTGGGTGAAGGACAAGAACAACCTCAACGAGGGGACATCGGGCACACGCCTCTACTTTGCCTCGGAGAGGGACGGGAAGGAGGCTCCGCTCACTGACGTCCAGTTCATCCGCATGGAGCACGGAATCCCGCCGGCCGGCTACGAGAAGAATTCGACCGACCTGAACGAGGGGGCCGGCGGACGGACGATCTACACCTGCTACACCCGCGACCCCCTCCGGGGCACGGCGATCGAGGACATCTACGTACTCGCGTCAGATCAGCGGGACACTGACTGCCTCCCTGAGAACTACTTCAAAATCCCGGTCGACCTCAACGAGGGCGCCCACGGCAAGTTCATCTACCTCTGCTATCTGGCCAGTTGAGACGACGACGGAAAAGGACGGCCAATGCCCGGTCATGTGACGGATCTCAATGTCATCGTCGGGAAGGTCCAGCCCCCCGACGGGTGGGCCAGGATCGGAGTGGACCTCAACTCGGGTGCCGACGCGCCGTATCTGTGCTTTGCCCTGGAGCGGGACGGCGACCAGCTCCCCCTCACCGACATCGTCTTCATGTCCTCCCGGACGCAACTCCCGGATGCCGGATACACCAGGATCCCGGTCGATCTGAACCTGGGCACGGCGAAGGGCCGCCCGATCTACGCGTGTTTCACGCGGGACCCGAGCCGTGGCAGCCCCATCGAGGAGCTGACGGTGATCTGGTCGTCGTCCGAGAACCCGCCGGTCCCTTCCGGATACCGCAAGCTTCCGCAGGACCTCAACGAAGGGGCCGGCGGGGACTACGTCTACCTGGCACGCATGCCCGGGTAGCCACGATCCCCCCTCCCCCACGCGCCGCCGAGCGCCGGTGCGAGCCCATCAGCACAGGAGAGGAAGACGCGCATGCCCATTGACAACGAGGGGAATCTGCCGGCCGCGGTCTACCGCGCCCTGGAACTGCCGCCTCCTCCCGGAGGCATGGAGGCGATCAAGCACGTGGTGCTCCTGATGCAGGAGAACCGCTCGTTCGACCACTACTTCGCCGATCTGCCCGGCGTACGCGGCTTCGGCGACCGCAACGCGGTCCGGCTGCCCACCGGACGCGGCATCTTCGACCAGCCCTACGGCGACCCCGGCAAGGGCCACGCCATCCGCCCGTTCCTGCTGCCCAGCGACGGCTCCGGCGACGAGAGCATCGACCACACCTGGGAGACCGGTCACCAGGCGTGGAGCAGCGGCTGGTACGACGACTGGGTCGAGGCCAAGAAGAGCGACGGCCGCGGACGCGGCGACACGATGGGGTACTACGGCGTGCAGGGCGTACCCATCTACCGCGAGTTGGCCGACAGATTCACCATCTGCGACGCCTATCACAGCTCGGTGCTCAGCGAGACCACGTCCAACCGGAACTACTGGTTCTCCGGATACGGCGGTTACGAGCCCGACGGAACCCGCGTGACGGGAGCAGAGGCTCACAACAGCCGCGAGAACACGGACGACGCCTACCAGTGGACCAGCTATCCGGAGTGGCTCGATGCCAACGGGAAGACCTGGAAGGTCTACCAGCAGTGGGACAACTTCTACGACAACAACCTGGAGTTCCATGCCGAGTTCAAGCGGATCTTCCGCGCGCTCCTGAAGGACGCCGGACTCCCCGCGCCCTACCAGAGCCTGTTCGACTTCTACGAGTACCTGCAGGGGAACAAGAAGGACGACAAGCCGACCCCGCAGCAGGTGGAGGACTGGCTTGCCGCCCTTGAGCGGCAGGTGGCCAAGCTTCCGGAACCGGACCGCCAGTTGTACGAGCGAGGACTGCGCCGGCACCGGACCGAAGAGAGGCACGAGAAGGACACACCCAGAGGATTCGTACAGGCGTTCCTGGACGACATCAAGGCGAAGAAGCTTCCCCAGGTCTCCTACCTGGTGGCCGCCGCCAGGGACACCGAGCACCCTGACAACCCCCCGGGCCCCGGACAGGAGGTGGTGTACCAGGTGCTGAAGGCCATTGCCGAGGACCCGGAGATCTGGAAGTCGACCGTCCTCCTCCTCAGCTACGACGAGAACGACGGCCTCTTCGACCACGTGCCGCCGCCCGTGCCCCCTGCGGGGATCAATGACGAACTGGTCGACGGGGTGCCCATCGGCCTCGGGGCGCGGGTGCCCCTGATCGTGGTGTCCCCGTGGAGCACCGGCGGGTACGTCTGCTCGCAGGTGTTCGACCACACCTCCCAGGTGCGGTTTCTGGAGCAGTGGCTGGGGGTGCGACAGCCGTGGATCAGCCGGTGGCGGCGTACCGTCGCCGGGGACCTCACCTCGGCGTTCGAGTTCAACCACGACCCCACCGCACAGCAGGTCGTGCCACCCGGCCGCCGCAAGGCCCGCCCGCTGCCCTACCAGGTGGACGCCGACGGTACGTGGAACACCGGCAGGCGGTCGTTCACGGTGCGGATGACCAACACGGGCAAGGCCAGTGCGCATCTGACGGTCTATCCGTACGCGGGCGAGTACCCAAATCCCCTGCATCTGGATGTGCTCGGAGCCCACCAGGAGGACATCCCCACTGGCAAGGGGCGGTACGACTTCACCCTCACCGGGCCCAACGGATTCCGCCGTGAGTTCGCGGGCAAGGCCGACGGCCCCGCCGCGGATGTCCGGGTCTCCTCGGCCCTGAGCGCCGAGCCGCGACAGCTGGAGATCCATGTGGTCAACGGCTCCGCCGCGCCTGTGACGCTCACTCTCACTCCGCTCGCGTACGCGGCGTCCCTCGATCCCGAGCGGCGGACCGTCCAGCCCGGTGGCGAGGAGAGGTTCACCTGGAAGACGGAAGACGCCTCCGGCTGGTACGACCTCCAGGTCTCGATCACCGAGGATCCCGGGTTCCACCGACGTCTCATGGGACACATCGAGAACGGGGCGGTGAGCCTGAGCGGGTGAGCATCACCATGACTCGACGCGCCGTCACCGAGGCAGGGGTGTTCCCGCTCCGAGGGCTGGTGAAGGCGCCCCGACATATGCGGCCCGCCCGTCGGGACAGGCCGGCCGCACGCGGAGGCCCGGGCGATCACGGACGACCGAGGTGAGGCTGCCGAGCGTTCACCACTTCGGGTGAACTCCGGCAGAAGTCAATTCCGCATACGCACTAGCTGCTGAGAGCACGTCTAGCCTCACCCGAGACGGCGAGCGTTCCGCTCCGCCCCCATGACAAGGCCCGACCGCCCGGCCGAGTGCCGGCGTACCGGTCGGCCGCAACTCGAGGAGACACTCCATGGCCGTCACGAACATCACCATCCTGGAAGGCAACGAGCCGACCCCGTCCGGCTGGGAGAAGGACTCGCACGATCTGAACGAGGGGGCCAAGGGGTCCTACCTGTACCTCGCCTACGAGCTGAACGGGAGCGGGAGCTCCATCACCGACCTCTACGTCCTCGACAACTCGGACACCCCGCCGCCCGGTTACGAGAAGATCAACGTCGACCTCAACAAGGGGGCGCACGGCGACTACCTCTACCTCTGCTTCTCCCGGAAGGGCTCGACGCCCATCCAGGACCTTGCCGTGGTCAGCGCCAGCGACCCGAACCCGAACCCCCCGAGCGGCTACAAGCGCATCGACACGGACCTGAACAAGGGAGCCGGCGGGAAGTACATCTACCTCTGTTACAAGAACTGACCGGCAGGCAGTCGCTCCGGCCCGCGTGGGGTGGTCTCCAGCTTCGGGAGACCACCCCACGCGTGTTCCCCCTCAGCCGCCGATGCTCGCGCGGCCGCTCTCGATACGGATGAACGGAAGTGACGTATGGCCCCCAGGTTTCCGCTGGTCGAGAGCTTCTTCGGGGCGATTCCTCCAAGACGGTGGAAGGGGTTCGCGAGAATTCCGCGCAGGGCTGTCGGCCTGGCCGCAGCCGTCGTGGTCGCATCGCCCCTGGCTCCGGTTTCCCTCGCCGCTCCGCAGGTCCTGGAGCGCTGCCCGACCCTCGACAGCCGTCTGACCTGGTACGGGGACAACCTTCACCGCCTCCAGGAGTTCGTCGACGCCTTCGGCAGCTGCGCCCGGCCCGGTCGGCATCCCCTGGCGGTGTTCGACTGGGACAACACCATGGTCAAGAACGATGTCGGCGACGCCACCACCGCCTGGTTGCTGCGCAACGGCAAGGTGCGCCAACCCGAGCGCAAGGACTGGTCGACGACCAGCCGCTATCTCACCCCTGCGGCGACCGCCGCGCTGAGCGCGGCCTGTGGGGATGCCGCCGATCCCGGAGAGGCACTGCCCACCGGTACCGACACCCGGTGCGCGGACGAGATCCTGTCCGTGTACAGCGAGGGCACCACCACCGGCCGGCAGGCCGCTTTCGCAGGCTTCGACCACCGGCGCATCGAACCGTCCCTGGCCTGGGCGGCTCAGCTCCTCGCCGGCTGCACCCCCGGCGAGGTCACGGCGTTCGCCGAGGAGGCCCGCCGGGAAAGCCTCGCCGCTCCCGTCGGTTCCACCGAGACGGTCGGTTCCCGTCGTGTCACCGCGTGGGTGCGCTACTACGACCGGATGCGTGATCTGACGGGTGCACTGCGGCGGGCCGGCTTCGACGTCAGAATCGTCTCCGCCTCCGCCGAACCGGTGGTGCGGGTGTGGGCCGCGGGCCTGGGTATCGCCGCCGAGAAGGTGATCGGCATCCGCAACCAGACCTACGCGGGCAGGTTGACGTCCCATCTGGCGAGCTGTGGTGACGCCGAGCCCGATTCCGTGATCCCGTACATCGACGGCAAACGCTGCTTCATCAACCAGGAGATCCTCAAGATCACCGGCGGCGGCGCCTTCGACCGGGCGCCCGACGGAGAGCGGCAGGTCTTCGCGGCGGGAGACTCCGACACGGATGTCACCTTCGTGGGAGACGCGACGGGGCTTCGCCTCGTCATCAACCGCAACTACGCCGAGTTGATGTGCCACGCCTACGCCGACAGTGACCGGACATGGCTGGTGAATCCGATGTTCATCGAGCCCCTGCCGGCCAGGACCTCGCTCTACCCCTGCTCCACCACCGCCTACACCCGTCCGGACGGAACGAAAGGCCCGGTCCTCGACGACCACGGCGCCGTGATCCCCGACCAGGCCGACACCGTGTACTGACGTGAACTGCCGTGCGGCGTACGCCGGATGACCCATGAGGAGAACACCATGCCGAATGCCGATTCGGTCTACCTGACGCCCGCTTCCGACCCCGGAGAGGCCGACATCCTCGTCAGCGACTTCAGCGCGGTCCAGTCCCCGATCGACACGTACTGGGCCCTGCAGAACTGGAACCAAGGCGCCATGATGGGCGGCTATGCGGGGTTCCAACAGAGCAGCGACAAGGGGCGGCTTCTCATCCTCTCCATCTGGGACCACAAGGATGTGAAAGCGGCCAACGAGCTGGTCTACTGCTCTCCGTGCGGACACTCCGAGTCCTTCGGCGGAGAAGGCACAGGCCTGCATGTCACGACCCCCTACCAGTTCCGACTGGGCCAGTGGTACCGCATGGCGATCCGCTGCTGGCAGGACGACCACGGCACCTGCGTCGGCCAGTGGGTGATGGACCTCGCGGCGGACCGATGGGACGCCATCGCGGCCATCCGCTTCCCCCACCAAGGGCTTCGACTGGGCGGCACGCTCGAGATGTTCCAGGAGAACTGGACCGCCACCGGCGAGAACGTCCGTGAAGGACACATCCGCAACAGCTGGTCACGCCACGTCACGCCACCCTGCGTACCCGGCGGCTGGGTGTACTGGGAGACACAGAGAGCCCAGGGCAGCAACGACCACAAGGACTGGGACGGCGGTTCGACGCGCGAGTACTTCTGGGTGAAAGCCGGAGGCGGTACCAAGCCCTCGGATGAACACGGGATCACAGGAAGCGTCAGCCACACCTTCGTTCCGGACGACGACGGAGGAAGCCGCGCGAGCATCAGCACCGCTGAATACGACGCGGGGGTCGTCCATGTCGGGTGGGAGCTCGCGGCAGGCCAGACACCACAGTTCAGCCGCGAAGTCAGAATCCTTGAAACGGAAGGGACCCGGCTGGCCGCCCAGCAGGCGATCTCCCCCTTCTGCTCCCAGGCGAACGTCCGGGTACCGGGTGGGCTGACCCCCGGGAAGGAGTACAGGGCCGAGCTCACGGTGGTCAATCTGTTCGACAAGCCCTCCTCGGCTTCTCTGCACTTCAAGGCCTGACGCCGAACTCCGCGCCTGGTACACCCCGGCTTTTCGACCGTGCGGCACCGTGCTCTCCCTGGCTCCCCACGGCCTCGGCACGCACTCGGCGCCCCCATGCCCGCGAGCTCCCTTCCGAGCTGAACGTCACGCGACATCCAACCGGCCGCGGACCTTCTAGCGCCAACGCGTGAACCTATGCGGTCACGGCGCTAGACAGCTTCCGATCCCAGACGTCGGGATTGGCGCTGGGGGGCACCGAGGTAGGTGAGAACTGCGAGGACGCGCCGGTCGCCGCTGTCCTCAGGCGGGAGGTCGAGCTTCACGAAAATGTTCCCGACGTGCTTGTGCACGGCCCGCTCGGTGACCACGAGGCGATCGGCGATCTCAGCGTTCCCGTATCCCTGGGCCATCATCGCGAGTACCTCGCGTTCGCGCTCGGTGAGCCGCGACAGAGGGTTGCCGCGCGTCGCGAGCAGCTGCCGGACCACGTCGGGGTCCAGCGCCGTGCCGCCGGCCGCCACCCGGTGCAGCGCCTCAAGGAAGTCGTCGACGCGGGCGACTCGGTCCTTGAGCAGGTAGCCGACGCCGGTGCCATCGGCGAGCAGCTCTCGGGCGTAGGTGTCCTCGACGTACTGGGAGAGCACGAGGATCGGCAGGCCGGGGACACGTTCCCTGGCGCGCAGCGCCGCCCTGATGCCCTCGTCGGTGAAAGACGGAGGGAGGCGGACGTCCACCACGGCCACGTCCGGCCGGTAGGCGACAGCGGCCGTCACGAAGGACTCGGCGTCCTCGGTCGTGGCGAGCACCTCGTTCCCCAGGGCCTCCAGCATCGCGGAAAGTCCCTGCGCGAGCAGCGCGTTGTCCTCGGCGATCAGGATCCGCACGGGCACTCCACGGTGATCACTGTGGGCCCGCCGGGCGGGCTCTGTACCCGCAGCACGCCGTCGACTGCCTCGACGCGCTGCCGCATGCCGCGCAACCCGGTGCCGCGGCCCTCTGCTGCCCCGCCTCGGCCGTCGTCGGTGATCCCCGCGCGGACCGTGCCGCCGGCCCTGGTCAGGGTGACCGACACGGAAGCGGCGTGGCCGTGCTTGGCCGCGTTGGTGAGTGCCTCGGTGATGGCGAAGTACACGGCGACCTCGATCTGCGCCGGTACGTCGCCGAGTTCGCCGAGTTCCACGGTGGCGGGTACCGGGCAGCGGGCGACGACCGCCGAGACCGCACCGGCGAGGCCCCGGTCGGCGAGGATCGGCGGGTAGACGGAGCGCAGCACGTCGCGCAGCTCGGCCATCGCCTCCTCGGCGCCCTCCCGCGCCCGGGCCAGCAGCGGGCCCACCGCCGCGGGGTCGGAGCCGAGCGTCCGCTCGGCGAGCCCGAGTTGCATGGCAAGGGACACCAGCCGGGCCTGGGTGCCGTCGTGCAGGTCCCGCTCGATGCGGCGCAGCTCGTTGCCGTGCGCGTTGATGGCCCCGGTGCGCGTACGGTCCAGCGTCAGCACGCGTTCGGCGAGGATCGCGGCGGCCGAGGGGGCGAGCAGCCACCGGCTCACCGACGCCGCCAGCCTGGCCAGCAGGGGCGGGCCGAACAGGGTGAGCAGCACGCTCAGCAGGAACTGAGGCACTCCGGCGTAGACCGCGGATCCCCAGCTGTCGATCGGGATGTTCCCGATCAGCCTGACCGGATCGTCCGTGGGGAACAGCCACCACAGGCCTACGAGCACGAGCACGGCTGCCGGGAACAGGAACAGCGCCGCGCCGATGAGCCCGAGCAGGGTGCCGGCGACCATCATGGCTGGCGCCCACCGCAAGTCGCGGCCGGTTGCCGGGTCCGACAGCACCGCCATCAGGCGCCTTCGCGCGTGGGGTCCGGCCGGTGCCGTGGATGTCGCCGCCCACCGTCCCAGCCGGTCGCGCTCACCGTCGGCCAGCCGGCGCAGCAGCCGGAGCTCGTGCGGCAGGATCAGCAGACCCACGCCGACCAGGCAGAGCACGGCCGAGTACACGAGTACGGGCACCAGCACGAGCAGGGTCAATCCGCGGACGAACACGGCCGCGCAGTACCCGGCGGCATGGGTCGAACGTGCCGCACTCGCTCGCGTCATCGATAAGTAGTTCACGGCGGCCAGTCTTCCCGTCCTCGGCCTCCCGGCGCAGTGGAGCGTGCTACACCATTGGTCGGCGAGCCTGCACGATCGCCCCGGTCCCCCCTCGGTTCGTAGCGTCACGGCCATGAAACGAACGGACACCCGGGGCAGCTCGCGCTCCGATCTCATCCCCTTCCTGTCGATCAGTTTCGTCGGGGCGTGGATCACCATGATCCCGCTCTGGCTCGACGGCCTCCGCCGGACGAACGCCGCGCAGGGGACCCCGCGGCTCGCGGCGCTGTGCATGATCCTCATGATGCTGGTGCCGGCGCTGACCGCTTTCGGTCTCACCGCGCGCGGCCGAGGGCCGCGCCGGGCCGTGCGGGTCCTCGGACTCGCCAGGGCCACACCGTGGCGGCACGAAGTCCGCTCCGTAGCGATCGCGCTCACGATCCCGCTCGGCCTCACCGCCGCCGGCCTGACCGTGGCCACACTCGCCGGCTGGTACACCCCCGCGCACCTGCCCGGGCCCGCCACGATCACGCCGCTCGTGCTGAGCGCGCTGATGTCTATTCCGCTGTACTTCGGCGAGGAACTCGGCTGGCAGGGCTACCTGCTGCCCCGGTTGCTACGCTACGGCAGGACCCGCGGCCTCCTGATCGGCGGCGCGATCTGGGGGGCGTGGCACATCCCGATGACCGCGCTCGGCGGAAGCTATCCCGGTCATTCGGTGCTGCTGGGCATACCCGTCGCCGTGGTGACCGCCATGTTGCTCGGAACGGTGATCGCCACCGTCCGGCTGTCCACCGGGTCGGTGTGGGCGGCCGTCGCGGCGCACCTGTCGCTCAACGAGTTCACGCTGCCGCTGACCCGCGAGGTCTCGGGCCACCTCGTCGACCCGCTGCTCGCCGGCCCGCTGAGCATCTCGACCTGGCCGGTGAGCACCCTCGCCGTGTTGGGCACCTGGCTGGCCTACCGACGGCGCGGCGGGCGCCCGGCGCCTGGCGACGGCGCCGCCCCGCGCGGGCTGGGCGCGCTCCGTACTGGCGACTTGACCAAGGGGGGTGCAGGGCGAGGACGGACAGACCTGTCCGGGCGAGAATCGCGCCTTGCGGGCCCGCACGAGACTTCGGGCCCGGCCTGTGCCTCTCCGGCAGGGGGACCGGGAACGGCGACATCCTCGCGGCCGGCTGCGGAAGCAACAACGACAACCAGTGGTGGGAGCACACCTACGTCGACGGATCCGACAGCTACTGGTTCATCAACTACCGCAACCGGTCCGTCCTCGCCCCCACCTACGACGGCAGCGCGTACCTGAGGATCCTCGGCGACACCGACCCGTACCAGCAGTGGAAGGTCGGCTGACAGCGGCCCGGTAGACCGCGACACCAACGACCCATCCAACCTGGCGGCGTGACCGCAAAGGCGGGCGCGAAGAGACCCCACTGCCAATACGGGGCGGTGGGATCTCGGTGAGGAGCGGACGGTCAGACGGTGCCGAACTCGCCGCTCTTCACGCCTGCCACGAAGTCGGCGAAAGCCTCGGCGGAGAAGACCAGGGCCGGGCCCTCGGGGTCCTTGGAGTCACGGACGGGGATGACGCCTGCGTAGCCGGGCGCGACCTCGATGCAGTTGCCGCCGTTGCCGCTGCGGGAACTCTTGATCCAGTTCGCGCGGGAAAGGTCAAGGTCGGTTGCCATGTTGCGAGTTCCCTCCAGGCTGCACGAATGATGTCCGGGGAAGTGACTTGCGCAGGCGCATACACCTGAAGCCGAACGTAGCGCCGCAGCCCACCCAACCACTGCCGCCACCGACCCGGTAGACCGCCATACCGAGGGCCAGTTCAGCCTGGCGGCGCGACCGCAAGGGCGGATGCGAAGAGACCCCACTGCCAACGGGGCGGTGGGGTCTCGGTGAGGGGCAGGCGGTCAGACGGTGCCGAACTCGCCGCTCTTCACGCCCGCCACGAAGGCCGCGAAGCCCTCGGCGGAGAAGACCAGGGCCGGACCCTCGGGGTCCTTGGAGTCACGGACGGGCATGATGCCGTCGGTGGCGGCGAGTGCAGGTGCGAACTCGATGCAGTTCCCGCCGCCGCCGTTGCTGTAACTGGACTTGACCCACTGGACCGGGTCGGTAGAGGTACTCATGCGGGAAGTGCCTCCATAACCTCTCTGATGAGAGCTGCGGACGACCGGGGCGACAGGGCAGACGCCCTAGCCAGATCGTATGCCCGACGGCGCGCAGTCACGTCCGCATATTCTTCCAGCAAGGTGCCTGTGTCGTTCCGGACGACGACGGAGGAAGCCTCGCGAGCATCAGCACCGCTGAATACGACGCGGGGGTCGTCCATGTCGGGTGGGAGCTCGCGGCAGGCCAGACACCGCAGTTCAGCTGTGAGGTCAGAATCCTTGAAACGGAAGGGACCCGGCTGGCCGCCCAGCAGGCGATCTCCCCCTTCTGCTCCCAGGCGAACGTCCAGGTACCGGGTGGGCTGACCCCCGGGAAGGAGTACAGGGCCGAGCTCACGGTGGTCAATCTGTTCGACAAGCCCTCCTCGGCTTCTCTGCACTTCAAGGCCTGACGCCGAACTCGGCATCCCCGCCACCGTCACCGCGGCCGAGTTCTACCGCACCGCGGCCACCATGCCGTAGCCATCGGCCGGCCTGTCACATCACCGGCTCGCACGGTCCTCAGGGCACTCCAACAGACAGCCTCAGGCCTGTCGGAGGCCCGCGTGATGTGGATGGTGCCGCCGCGTCAGGAGAGGCTTCGGCGCGTCCACCGGAAGCAGAGCGCGGTCGCGAGGAGGGCGAGGGCCAGAAGGACTCCGGTCTCCGCCCACTGGAGCGGCCAGAAGTGGTCGGCGAGATGGAAGGTGGTCTCCTGCCGGTAGCCGAGCTTGCCCAGGACGGCACCGCAGACCTGCGGATCACCGCCGGACTGCATGCAGTTGGTGAACTCGTGCGGCAGTGTGACCGGGTGTCCGGCTGCGTCAAGGGTCCGCTCGGAGATGACCCAGGCACCGTGCTGGTTGATGTCCACGGACAGGGCGCCGTCTCGCAACCCCATGAGGTTGTCGGCGGTGATCGGCACGGTGATCCGGTTGGGTGCGACCAGTAGAGGCCGGATGAACACCGAGATCACGCCCTCGGCCACCGCGAACCCGGCGAGCGTGGTCGCCATCGCGGGCACGGTCCGGCGCAGCACGGTCCCGACCGCGACCCCGAGCGTGAAGGCGAAGACCGCCCAGCCCACCGGGACGACACCGCGCGAGTCGAACATCGTGGGGGAGAGCCGCTGGGGAAAGCCCGCCGCGCCGCCGCCATTGGCGGTCGCCTGGTCGATCGGGGCGCACCACCAGGAGACCGCGAGCGTGAGCAGTCCGGCGGCGGCCATGGCGGCCAGGCCGACGAGTCCGAGCTTCACGGCCAGCCAGCGGGTCCGGGTGACGGACTGGTTCCACGCCAGCCGGTGCGTGCCGGCCTCCAGCTCACGAGCGACCAGGGGTGCGCCCCAGAAGACGCCGATGAGGGCCGGCAAGGCCCGCACCAGCAACGCCCCGACCAGGTACACGTCGTAGTCGGAGCCGCCCAGCAGCTGGACGAAGTGGTCGCCTGCCGTGTGGTGCAGCTGCACCAGGTGGGGGCCGGTGGCCAGCAGGACGGCCGCGAAGAGGGCGAGGCCGGCGAAGACCCAGGCTCCCTGGGTGCGGAACTGGCGCCAGGTCAGCCAGATCATCGGGATATCTCCAGCGCAGGGTGGGCGGGGTCGGTGGTGGAGCGGCTCATGTAGGCCAGGACGAGGTCTTCCAGACCGGGGCGGCTGACGGACCAGGTGGGGTCGTGGATCGGTGTGTCGGCGCGCACCAGGAGGGTGGTCCCCCGATCCGTGTGGCTCGCGGAGACGACGTGCGCGCCTGCCGGGAGGGCGCCGGGGTCGCGGCGGGGCCCGGTGAGCCTGTGGTGGGTGGTGAGGAGTTCCTCGATGTCCCCGGCCACCTGCACCCGGGAGCCGACCAGCACGATGAGGTAGTCGCAGGCCCGCTCCACGTCGGAGACCAGGTGTGAGGAGAGCACGACGCTGAGCTCCAGCTCGGCGGCGGCTTCCGTCAGGTCCCGGAGGAACTCACTGCGGGCGAGGGGGTCGAGGCTGGCGACCGGTTCGTCCAGGATCAGCAGCTGCGGGCACTTGGCGATGCCCAGCGTCAGGGCGAGCTGGGCACGCTGACCGCCCGAGAGCATCCCCGCCCGCTGACGGGGTTGCAGGCCGAGCCGCCGGATCCGGTCGCGTGCGAGCCGGTCGTCCCAGTCCGGATTGAGATGGGCGCCGAGCCGAAGGTGGTCCTCGATGCTGAGGCCGGCATAGGTGGGGGTGTCCTGGGCGACGAAGCCCACCTTGGCCAACTGCGCGGCGCCGTCGGCCGGGTGGCCGCCGCACACCTCGATCGTGCCCGAGGTAGGTGTCAGCATGCCCGCGGCAAGGTTCAGCAGCGTGGACTTCCCGGCGCCGTTGGGGCCGACCAGCCCGACGACGCGGCCGGCCGGGATATCCAGGGTGCAGTCCGACAAGGCCCAGCGCTGCTTGTATCTCTTGCCCAGTCCTTGGGCCCGCAAGACGGCGGTCACGCTGTCTCCTCCGAGTGGTGGTTTGAAAAGTCGGCCGCGCGCCGGGTCTCGCCGCTCCCGCATGTCCCGGGACCGGCCGGGCGTATCGGCCGACCGGCGCTGATCCAGCGCCGTCGCCGACAACGTTTTCGCAGGTTGGGCCGGTGTGGCGTCAGGCCGTCGGCGGACCCCGCTCCCCCGGTGGGCGTACGCCCGCAGAGGGACGCCCGGTGGACGGGGGGGCAGCTGCGATCCCGGCCTGGCGGGGCAACCGCGAGGGACGGATACGAAGAGACCCCACTGCCAACGGGGCGGTGGGGTCTCAGTGAGCCGTGAGCATCGTGAAGTTTCAGGTCACGGGCCTGTGTGCGTCGATGTCGGCGGACTCACGCTGGTCAGCGGCCGGTGTCCACGGTGAGGATCGTCTGACGAACCGGTCGGCGGGAGTGCTCGGGTTCTGCTGCGCGTGCCATGGCGAGCCGCCTACGATCCGTCACCGTGCGGACGCGCCGCCAGGTCACGAGGAGGGTGCGGGATGTCTGAGCTGGAACGGATCACGGCTGTCAGTACCCGATGGTGAACCGCCGCTGGATGAACCGGGGCAGCTCGATCTCATCCAGCAGGGCGGCCGCCGCGTCCGGCACCGAGATCCGGCTGCGGCCCTCGGCGTCCAGGACCGGCTGGTCGCCGCCGATCCGGTAGCGGTTGGTGCGCTCGCCGGGGCCGATCTGCTCGGCGGGGCTGAGATAGGTCCACAGCCGGTTGGAGGCGCGCAGCACGTTGAAAGCGTCCCGGTGGCCCTGCACCGCCGTGATGTACTCGCGGGGCAAGCCGAGTTCGTCCAGGGCCTCGTACACCAGCTCGTCGTGGTCGACCCGGACCACGCCCGGTGCGATCTCCAGGCTGCCGGCGCCGCCGACCACGATCAGCCGGGTGCGGGGGCGCTGCGCGAGGGCGCCCAGCAGGTTGCGGGCGGCGGTGGCGTACACCGTCGGGTCGGCGATCGATCGGGCCACGGTGTCGGCGAAGTCCCGGGAGGCGTTGCCCGGCTGGAACAGGCTGACGACGGCGTCGAACCAGACCCCGGGCGCTTCGAGCTCGCTGCGGACGGCTTCGGCGTCCAGTACGTCGAGGCTGCGCCAGTTGACGTTGGCGCGCTTCTCCTTGATGCCGCTGGCGTCCCGGCTGAACGCGGTGACCAGGTGGCCGCGCTCCAGACCCTGGTCGACCAGCTCGCGGCCGACGCTGCCAGTCGCGCCGATCACTGCGATGTGCATGGGTTCCCTCCCTGGTTGAGTCCTGCCTCACGGCACTCTTGTTCACGCCGTGCGGTGACTATACGGCGTGAAGTTTTAATACGGCAAGCACAAAAGGACGGCCCGTCGGTAGCATGGGTGCCGTGGCGAACACCCTGGGACGACGAGAACGGCTGCGCGCCGAGACCACCGCCGAGATCAAGCGGGTCGCCCTCGCCTTGATGGCCTCCGGCGGGCCGGACGCCATCACGCTGCGGGCCATCGCCCGTGAGATGGAGATGACCGCCAACGCCATCTACGGCTACTTCGCCACCCGCGACGACTTGGTGACCACGCTGATCGCCGAGCTCTACACCGGCCTGGCCGACGCGGTCGAGGCGGCTCGGGACGCGGTGCCGGCCGCCGACCCGGCCGGCCGGATCCGTGCCTGGGCCGACGCCTTCCGCGCCTGGGCGCTGGCCAACTCCGAGGGCTTCCGGCTGATCTACGGCGACCCGGTGCCCGGCTACCAGGCACCCGAGGGCGGGCCCGCCCCCGAGGCCGCCTACCGGGTCTGCACCAGCCTGACCGGCCTGGCGGTCGGCGCCTGGCCGTACCTCGAACCCCACTACCAGGGAGCCGAGTTCGACTGGTCAGATTTCGAGCCCGGCCTGGTCGCCAAGGTCCGAGGCGCTTTCCCCGAGCTGACCCCGATCCCAGTCGCATTGGCACTGCGGCTGTGGAGCCGGCTGCACGGCCTGGTGTCGCTGGAGGTCTACGGCCATCTGCGCGGCCAGACCGGCAGCCCGGACAAGCTCTACCGCGACGAGGTGGCCGAGCTGGTCCGCACCCTGGGGGTCTGAGACGGGCCGTCGTCCGTCAGCATCCGGCGAGGTGGCGCTCGATCCGGGCGATCGCCTCGGCGTCGCCGGTGAAGGGGTGGGCCTGCGGTCCGACTGTCCGCGCGCCCTCGATGTCGGGGGCGTGGTCTCGGCCGACGATCTTCGAGGAAATCATCCGCCCATGACCAGCGTGAGCACGCCGACCTCAACGCACACCAGGCCCGTGACCTGCAACTTCACGATGCACACCGCTCAGTGAGGTGCAGGCGGTCAGACGGTGCCGAACTCGCCGCTCTTCACGCCCGCCACGAAGGCCGCGAAGCCCTCGGCGGAGAAGACCAGGGCCGGACCCTCGGGGTCCTTGGAGTCACGGACGGGCATGACGCCCGCGTAGCCGGGCGCGACCTCGATGCAGTTGCCGCCGTTGTTGCTGTACGACGACTTGAACCAGGACGCGTGGGAGAGGTCAAGGTCCGTTGCCATATCGCGAGTTCCCTCCACCCGGGTTCGACATAATTCGGCAGCCTGGAGTGGCGAATCCGGGGTCTGACCTGGGCGGACGTGCTTGTGGCCGCCTGGAGGGCGTTTCTCTAGGCGGTCGCGTTTCTGCTGGTCAGCGGGTTGCGGGCTGAAGCGCGACGACCTGCTTGGGGACGGGGATCTGCAGCTTCGCGAGCAGGTCACGCTGAGGCTTCGTCAGGGCGGTGACCTGCTGGAACGTTCCGGTGGGGCCGGTGAAGGTGCCCAGGTGGAGGCGGTCGAGCTCGCGTCGGATGTGCGGCCAGGTGTCGCCGGTGGTGGTCTCGGTGATCCTGATCAGCAGGAGAGCGAGCCAGCACAGGACGACGTGGGCTCGGATGCGTTCTTCGAGTCGGTGGTAGACGGGCCGCAGGTCGATGATCTGCTTCATGTCGCGCCAGCCGCGCTCGACTTCCAGCAGTTGCTTGTAGCCGAGCGCGATGTCCTCGGCGCTCAGGTGGGGGTCCGAGCAGCGCAGGAGGTACTTCCCGTCGAGGTTCTCCTCAGCCTTGATCTTCGCCTGGTCGATGCGGAGCTTGCCGGCCTGGGTGGCGCGAAGGTAGCGGTTCAGGCCGGGCTTGTCGGCGATCCTGCCGCGCAGTTCGCCCCGCTTGAAGTCGCTGAGCTTGTCGGTGTCGGCGATCAAGTCGGCAAGTTGGGCGACGAGTTGTTCGCGCATGTGCCGGTCACGCTCGGCCGCTTCAGGGTTGTGGCAGATCACGAACCGGTCGGTGTCGGATATCCGCACTTCCTTGACGCGCATGTTCTCGCCGACGTCCTGGTAGCGGCCCTGCCGGGACAGGGCGGCCTGCACCTCGGGGCTCCCGGAGCGGAGCTTCTCGCCGATGATGTAGGCGTGGTCGCCCTTGCGCAGGTAGCGGCGGTTCTCGGCGGAGGAGAATCCGCGGTCGGCCACCCACACGATCTTGGAGAGGGTCCAGTCCCGCATCTCGTCCTTGACCTGCCGGATCAGGGTCTGGTCGGAGGCGTTGCCCGGCCAGCACCAGCAGCGCACCGGGATGCCGTCGCGGGTGACGGCCATGCCGATGACGATCTGCGGCAGGTCGTCGCGGGAGTCCTTCGACTTGCCGTAGGTCCGGAACCCGACCGGCTTCGCGTCGCCGCCTGCCTGGCCGTCGCCCTCCAGCCTGCGGCCGGCGTTGTCGCGGGCGACCGGCTCGTCGGGCTCCTCCAGCTCGAAGTAGGTGCTGGTGGTGTCGAAGAACAGCAGGTCCACCTCCAGGTTCAGCAGGTTCGCGACCTCGTCGAACACCTGCTTCTCCAGGTCGTCCTTGACCTCGTGCAGCCAGTCCATCGCCCGGTAGCAGGTCTGTTCGCCGGCATCGGCCAGGCCGTCGATGTGCACGTCGTTCGTGATCCAGTCCGCGGCTGCGAGCTTCGAGGACGGGGCCAGCGCGCGGTTGGCGACAAGGGCGAACAGCACCCGCTCGGTCGCGGCCATGTCCCGGCGGCGACCCCGCTTGGGCTGCCCGACTCGGCCCACGATCTGATCGATCCGCAGTCGGCGCCAGAGGTGGTCGAGTACGTAGGCGCCGCCGAACGGCACCGAGGAGACGAACTCCAGGTCGGAGGCGGCGGTCGCGGCCAGGGCGTCCCCCGGCTCCAGCAGCCTCGATAGAGACGCGACCAGGCGCTTGACCGCGTCGCGGTCCAGGTCGTCCTCGCGGCCGAAGGTGAACAGCACCTTCGGCACCGCCCGCCCCTTCACCGGGTCCCACTCGTTGTGGGCTAGGTGCAGGTACCGGACCGTCCCGGACTTGTTCTCCCGCTTCGTCGTCTTCACGTACACGACTCCAGACGATAGGCCGAAGCAGCAGGCCAGCGCAGGAGAATCAGAAAAGTCGCGTCTCTAGGCATTCTCGGGCGCCAGCACCCACCGCAGCCCGATGACCTGCACGTTCAACCCCGGAGACCCTCTAGAACCCGCGAATTACGTCGAACCCGGGCTCCAGGCTGCACGAATGATGTCCGGGGAAGTGACTTGCGCAGGCGCATACGCCCGAAGTCGAACGTAGCGCCGCAGCCCACCCAACCACTGCCGCCACCGACTTGGTAGACCGCGACACCAACGGCCAGTTGAGCCTGGCGGCGCGACCGCAAGGGCGGGTACGAGGAGACCCCACTGCCAACGGGGCGGTGGGGTCTCGGTGAGGGGCAGGCGGTCAGACGGTGCCGAACTCGCCGCTCTTCACGCCTGCCACGAAGGCCGCGAAGCCCTCGGCGGAGAAGACCAGGGCCGGACCCTCGGGGTCCTTGGAGTCACGGAGGGGGACGATGCCGTGGGTG
Organism: Kitasatospora sp. HPM-01-4; assembly: GCF_051374625.1. Taxonomy (NCBI): domain Bacteria; kingdom Bacillati; phylum Actinomycetota; class Actinomycetes; order Kitasatosporales; family Streptomycetaceae; genus Kitasatospora; species Kitasatospora sp. HPM-01-4. The sequence goes on from NZ_JBPQGP010000005.1 coordinate 2,868,508, forward strand.
GCGGCGAGTGCAGGTGCGAACTCGATGCAGTTCCCGCCGTTGCCGTTGCTGTAACTGGACTTGACCCACTGGAGGGACTTGGGGGCGGTGCTCATGCGGGAAGTGCCTCCATAACCTCTCTGATGAGAGTCGCGGACGACCGGGGTGACAGGGCGGAAGCCCTCACCAGATCGTATGCCCGACGGTGCGTAGTCACGTCCGGAGTTTCCTCCAGCAGAGTGCCCGTGCCGATGCTCTCCTCGTACGCCACGGCGGAGCTGTCGTCGAGGGTCAGAAGGGTCAAGGAGCCTCCGAGAAGCGCATGCTCACCATGGGCAAAAGGCAGCACCTGCACGAGGGTTGTCGCTCCTTCAGCGAGTACCACAAGCACCTCAAGCTGTGCCCGCATCACCGCCGGACCGCCGATCGGCCGGCGGATCGCCGCTTCGTCGAGGATCACCGACAGGTCGGGCGGTGCGTCGCTTCGCAGCAGGGATTGCCTGCTCATGCGAGCGTTGACCTTGTCGTCCACCTCGTCGTCGGTAGCTCTTGGGTTGCTCACTCGGAAGAGGGCGCGCGCGTAGTCTTCGGTCTGAACCAGCCCCGGAACCAGCGGAGAGAATTCCTCGATGACCCGTGCGCGGGCCTCCAGCTCCATTCGGCGCCGGTATCTGTCCGGGTGCGCCTCGCGCCTGGCGATGTTGTAGAGCCCTACGAAGATCTCGGTCTTGAACTCGGCGTCCAAAAGGGCCGGCAACTCGGGCGGCGGCATGCTGGCAGCCGTCTCGATCCGGGCCAGGTGACTACGGCTCACCGGCACCCTGGCCGCCAAGGCTTCCAGTGTCATGTTGTCTGCCCGCTGGCGCTGCGATCGCATCTGTGAGCCGAACAAGTGTCTGGCGGACACGTTCGGTGTAAGCGGGTTGGATGGTCGTGCCATCTGCACTCCCTTTTCCCATGTCTTGGGCTGGGATAAAAAGCTCTGTCGAATCGTAGACCCGTAGCGTCACGATAGAGGCACGCGCAGTGATGAACGAAGCGCCGCTTCCTCCCACTTGACTGGAGCACCCCTATGCCTGCCGCCGCTGTCGGCCTGCCGGAGATCAACCGTGCGAAGCGTCCGCCGACCCTACTTGAACGCCTCGTGACGCGACAGCAGTTCAGCGCGGTAGCCGCCTGGCGGGGTTTGGCCGATGCATTGGCCCAGGCGGGCATCATGCTGCCATCCCTGGGAGTTGAGCAGGTGCCCGTAGTCGGAAGCGGCGTGTTCCTGGTGGAACTCGGCAGGGCCCGACCTGACGTGATCGTTCAACTCGCTGCGGTGGTACGGCTCGGCGCCGAGGCGCAGAGAGCACAGTCGGGCGCCGTGGCCCTGTGAGAGGGACGAGTTCGCTGCGATGCCCCACTCAGGGGTGCGAGTGGCAGGTCGAGTTGAGTGATCCCGGCACCGAGGGTGTTCGTGACTGGCGTTGTGGCGGTTGCAAGACCTTCGGCTACACGCTTCCGCCGCAGTACGCGGCGGAGCACCCCCACGAGCAGTTCCTCCAGCTGGCCGGCGGCCCGGTGAAGGTCGGGAAGGAGGTGATCACGTAATTCCCGCCTTAGCGTCAGCATCCATCGTCGGGCGCCTGATACCGCGCGCCCGGCCGCCCGATTCGCCGCCCCTCCCCCCGATCACGGAGTTCCCGAAATGACGTACCGCCCCACCCAGTTCATGAACACCGACTACGGCGCCTGGGCAGATCCCCCCGAGCGCCCCGACGCCGACAACAGCGAACCGGACGACGAGCCCGAGCAGTTGGCCGATGGCGCACAACCTGAACAGCCCCGGCCCGACCGGCTCGCCGCGCAGGTGGTGGGCCCGTGAGGCCGAGCCTCCCGGCCCGCCTCGCCGCCATGGCCGTCATCCTCGCCGCTGCGACTGGCATCGCCATCACCACGGCCGCACTGGTCGACCCGCAGCAGCACGGCACCCGCACCCTGGTCGGACTCCTGACCGCCGCAACCGCGATCCTCTGCGCCGTCCCGCTCTACGGCGCCTGGATCACCCGGTGCCGACGGCGCGCGCTCCAACAGCCGTGACGGTCGACCTGATTCTCGGCACCGGCCTGGTCATCGCCCTCACGGTCAGCGGCTGCGCCGCATTCCGCGCCGAGCACTACCGCACCAAGCTCCCACCGGGCCCCAACTCCCCAACCCCGGTGGGTAATCCGGGTCGGCCGCACGCCTCCACCCCCCGAGGGGCGCGCGGCCGGCCACGGTCCCACGATCGCCAAGAGACACCTCACAACAGTCAGAAGGACGGCTGATGCACCCCGACCTCGCTCCCGACCAGCACTCCCGGATCCAGGTGGGATGCCAGGCCCTGATCACCAACCCCCGAGGCTTCATCCTCCTCATCAACCCGGACGACCAGGAAGGCTGGACCCTCCCCGGCGGCACCGCCCACCAAGGCGAACTGCCCCACCTCGCCGCCACCCGCACCGTCCGAGCGAGCACCGGACTCAACCTGCACCTCACCGACACCCTCATCATCGACATCACCCCCGGAACACACGCACCCCAGAGCATCGACCACATCTTCACCACACAGGTCACCGCACAGACCGCCGCCACCGCCACCATCCCCGCCAAAGCACTCACCACCATCAGCGAAATCGCCTGGATCGAACCCGACTACATCCCCGACCGCTGCACCGACCACCAGACCCACCGCATCTGGTCCGCCCTGCTACGCCTCACCGACCCGTTCGCCCCCGTCTACCACGTCGAAGGCCGCGCCATCACGACCTGACGGCAACCCGAACCCCCGCCACCGCATCACTGCCGGTCGCGGGCGCCGTGGAGGGACTGGACCCCCGAAACGGCAGGCCGGAGCAGGGGAATGGGCTCCCCGAGGACCGGCCGACCACCCCGGCCAGGCCACTCCTGCACGGCCTGGCCGGGGCTTCACGACATCGCGACGCCAACCAAACAGGAGGACATCATGGGAGACCAGAACAAGGGCGGGCCGAACGACGGCAAGGGCGGCAGTCACTCCAAGCCCGGCGGACCGGTGATCGGGCCCAAGCCCTCCCCCGACGGTTCGGGCCCCCAGCAGGGCGGAAAGCACCGGTGATGACGGACCCCCAGAACGGGTCGGAGCAGGCCGCCGTGCGCGGCCTGATCCAGGCCGTCAGCGATGAACTCGGCCATGATGTGGCGCCCGAATGGCAGGACGCGGCGCGGTCCCACCCGCGCCACCACTTCCTTCCGGAACGGATCTGGCTCGAAGCCGACGGCGCGTACAGCAGCATCGGCCTGCGGGATGACCCCGAAGCCTGGTTCGCCGCCGCTTACACCGACGCTCCCGTCATCACCCAGATCAACGACGGCAGTGAGCCCGACGATCCGGCCGAGGCATGGCCGTCGTCCTCGCTGTCCGCTCCGTCGGTGGTCTTCGGCATGCTCGGCATGCTCGACCTGCGCGACGGCATGACCGTGTTGGAAATCGGCACCGCCAGCGGCTACACCGCCGCGTTGCTGTGTCATCGCCTCGGGAACGACCGGGTGGTCACGGTCGAACTGGACCCGGTTCTCGCCGGCCGGGGCGAGAAGAACCTCCAGGCGGCGGGCTGCTCCCCCACCGTCGTCTGCGGGGACGGACTGCTCGGCCATGCTCCCGCCGCACCGTACGACCGTGTCGTGTCCACATGTTCGGTACGACGCGTTCCGCCCGAGTGGATCAGCCAGACCACGCCCGGTGGCGTCATCCTCACCCCGTGGGACAACCCGTGGATCTGCTGGGGTCTGCTCCGCCTCACGGTCGGCGAGGACGGCGTGGCCGTCGGCCGGTTCAGCCCGCACAGTTCGTTCATGCTGGCCCGTACCCAGCGAGATGACGTTCAGCTGTTCCGCGACGTGGTGAAGGACGACCACTGGGCTGATGTGTCCGAGACGGTACTGCCCCGCCGCTCGGTCGTCCGGGGAGACGCCGCGTTCGCCGTCGGCCACCGCATCGGCGACATCTGGCACGCCTGGCAGGACACCCCCGTGGACGGCGTGGCGGACCGGCTGTGGATCTCTTCCACTGACCGGGCGTCATGGGCGGCCGTGGATCACGACGGCAGCGATGACGACCGCTTCACCGTCCGGCAGTACGGGCCGCGCCGTCTGTGGGACGAGATCGAGGCGGCGTATCGGTGGTGGCTCGACCACGACCGGCCCGGCCCTGAGCGCTTCGGGCTCACCGTCACGCCCGAGGGCCACCGGGCATGGCTGGACACCCCGACCGACTGGTGGCCGCTGCCGCCGTTCATGCGAGAGCCGTGATCACCACTGGCCCCGCCGGACGACTCCAAGGAGCCGATCGCGCTCGCCGAGGGGCCGCGGGAGTCCACCTGGCCGTGGGCCGACCCGCTGCGTGACCGCCGCCGGCGCGGCACCTCCGCGGCCTGCGGTCACGGAGCCGCTATAGGGTGGGTGATCATTTCGGAAGAAAGGCCACGGCGCTCACGGTGACCGAGTCCCGTCCCCACACTCTGTTCTCCTTCGGCACGCTGCAGGACGAGCAGGTCCAGACCGCCCTCTTCGGGCGGACCGTTCCCACGGCGGCGGCATCGCTGGTCGGTTACACGACCAAGCCCCTGGTGATCGTTGACGAGTCCGTGATCGCCACCAGCGGCCAGGACGTGCACCTGACCCTGGAGCGCAGGTTCGGCGCTACGGTCGAGGGCTCCGTCCTGCACCTCAGTGACCGGGAACTCGCAGCGGCCGACGCATACGAGGTGGACGACTACACCCGTCGGCGGGTGCTCCTGGCCTCCGGGGAGACCGCCTGGGCATACCTCGACGCGAAGCCGCTGCGCTCGGCGGCGCGCATCGTGATCGCGGGCGACAGCATCGCCTATGGACGCTGTGATCCGCAGGGAGGCTGGGCGGCGCGCCTGGCGGCAGCTCACATCGCGGCGAACGAGATCGAACACCGGGTGTTCAATGTCGCCATCCCCGGCAGCACCCTCACCGATGTCCGCGAGCAGATACCCGCACTCCTGGCTCCCCGCCACCCGGACACCATCGTGATCGCCGCCGGCATCAACGATTCCGCCCAGCCGCTCGCCATGCCGGAGGATCACCGCGACGGGCTGGCGCACATCGCGGACACTCTCACCTCGCTGGCCGCCACGGCTCAAAGCCACAACGCGCGACTCGTCGTCGTGGGGCCCGCCTGGGTCGATGAGGCACGCACTCACGACTACGAAGGCCTGCGGTTCACCCAGGCAAGGGCGCTGGCCCTGCGCGAGGCCCTGCAGACCTGGTGCGTCGGTAACCACGTCGACTACCTCGACATGTGGGAACCGCTCCGTGACAAGACCGAGCTGCTCGTCGACGGCATACACCCCACCCCCGAAGGGCACGAGGTGCTCCACCGGCACCTCAACGCGCTCAGCAGCTGAGCCCGCACTCTTGCGGGCGCGTGACCCCATCCGAGGACGGGAGCACCAGGGCGACGAAGCCCCGTCCCGCTCAGCGGAGTTCGGTGCGCACCCACTCCGCGAGGATCTTGGAGGAGCCGTCCACCGACTCCCGCCAGCTGCGGGCGGCGCTCTCGTCGGCCTCGTCGCTGACGTGCTTGATCAGGCGGATCGGGACACCCGCGTGCTGGGCGACGGAGGCGAGCGCGTAGCCCTCCATGTCGACCAGGTCTGCGCGCTCGGCCAGGCGGTCGCGGGCCTGCGGGTCGGAGACGAAGAGGTCGCCGGTGGCCAGGATCGGCCCAGGGGCCTCGCTGACGGTGATCGGCGCACCGTAGAGCCTGCCGGTGAGCGCGTGGAGGGCCGTGGGGTCGATGTCGTGCTGGATCACCTGGGGCACCTGGTGGATGCCGGACCAGCCGGGGCGGAGGGCACCCGCGGTGCCCAGGTTGACGATCTCGGACGGGACCGCGCCCCGGGCCAGCACGGTGGCCAGCGAGGCGGCCGCGTTGACCTTGCCTATGCCGGTGAGCAGGACGGGGAGGCCGTCACCGAGGTGGACGGCCTCCTCCTCGGCAGCGACGACGAGCAGCGGGCGGTCGGGGGTGATCGTTCCAAGCAGGCGCATGCGGTCCATGGTAGGCGGCGCGTTCCCGGCCCGGGAGTGCCGAGCACGTACCGGGGCCTTCCCCGACCAGCACCGGCCCGTACGACCCGTACACGGCTTGCCCGGCCCACCGCACAGGGTGCATCCGCGCCGACACCCACCGGAACCCCGCACGGGCGGAACCGGTACGGGGAAAGGGAGTTGGGGCTCGACAAAGCTCAAGAGCCGCACAACTCGCGTGTGGCCGCCCGAAGCTGCGGCCATACTCCTGGGCAATGGCGGGCTCCGGCAGGCGGAGCGGCCTGTCGGGGGAGGTCGGGCAGGTGGCGGTACCGGCACGCACGGGGGAAGCGGCACGCACGAGAACAGCGGCACCGAGACCGGCATCGGCACCGAGGCCCGCGCCGGTGCCGTCCGCGAGGCCCGGCCCGGCCCGGGCGGTGGTCCGGGGCGTAGCGGCGCAGCTGCGCCGCACCACACGGACCGCGCCCGCCCGACTGCGCACCGCCGCCGTCCTGTTGACGGTCCTGGTGCTGGCCTTCGGCGCGCTCACGGCCTGGCAGGCCGCCGTCCGGGCGCACGCGGCCGGCCAGGTGGTGTCGCACAGCCAGCCGCTCAACCAGGACGCCGCCGAGATCTACCGCTCGCTGGCCGACGCCGACGCCACCGCCGCGTCCGCCTTCCTGCTCGCGGGCGACGCTCCGCAGGCCGTCCGCGACCGCTACCGCGCCGACCTGGACACCGCCGCCCGGCTGCTCGCCGAGGCCGCCGCCCGGACCGGTCCCTCATCCGAGGCCCAGCAGTGGCTCACCGCGCTGAACCGGCAACTCCCGCAGTACACGGGCCTGGTGGAGACCGCCGGGGCGGACGACCGGCAGGGCCTGCCGCTCGGCGGGGCCTATCTGCGGTACGCGTCCGCGCAGATGCAGGGCACCATGCTGCCCGCCGCCCAGCACCTCGCGGCGGTGGAGGCCGGGCAGTTGGACGGCGACTACCGGACCGCCGGGTCCCTCCCGTGGGCCGCGCTGGTGCTCGGGGTGCTGACGCTGGCGGCGCTGGTCCGCTGCCAGGTGCTGCTGCTGCGCCGGACCAACCGGGTCTTCAACCCAGGCCTGCTCGGTGCGAGCGCCGCCGTGCTGGCCGTGCTGGGCTGCCTGGCGGCGGGCAGCCTGAGTGTCCGGTCCGAGCTGGCGGACAGCCGGTCGAACGGCGCCGTCCCGCTGCGGACGCTCAACCAGGCCAGGATCGAGGCCCTCCAGTCGCACACGGCGGAGAACCTGGACCTGGTGGCCCGGGGTGCCTCCGACACCTACACCAGGCAGTGGTCCGCGCTGACCGCCTCGCTGGCCGGTGCGCCCGGCGCGGACGGCGGCGACCGGACGGGCGGCACCCTCGCACGGGCCCGCTCGGGCGCTCCCGGTGAGGCGGCCACGGCGCTGGACCGGGCCCGGACGCTCTTCGCCACCTGGGACGAGCGGCACGTCGCCGCCGCCAGAAGCAATGAGCAGGGCGACTACGAGGCCGCGCTGCACACCGTCCTCGGCGGCGCGGGCGACTCCGCCGAGGGCGCCTTCACCGCGCTGGACCAGCAGCTCGCGCGGGCCGCGACGGCGGAGCAGACGGCGCTCACCCGGTCGGCGAAGGGCACCGACGGTGTGCTGGACGCGGTGGCGGCGGGTGCCGTGGTGCTGGCCCTGCTGGCCGCGGCCGGGGTGCTCCGGGGCCTCGGCCACCGACTGGCCGAGTACCGGTGAAGGGGGACTGATCGATGCGTGAGGCAGTGGCACGTACCGCGAGGCTGGCCGGCGCCGCCGTGCTGGCGACCTGGCTGCTCGGCGCGGGCGGCTCCGGGGCCCTGGCCCCGGTGGCGGCACCGCGGCCCCAGGCCGCCGCACCACAGGCGGCACCGGAGTCGGCGGGCGGCTGCGAGGACCGTACGCCGGCGCCGAGCCACGACGAGAGCGGGCCGAAGATCCGGCAGATCAAGCAGCGCGGCACGCTGATCGTCGGAGTGGACCAGAACAGCTACCACTGGGGCTACCGCAACCCGCAGACCGGCCGGATCGAGGGCTTCGACATCGACCTGGCCCGGGCGGTGGCCAAGGCGCTCCTCGGCGACCCCGACAAGGTGACCTTCCGGACCGTCCCGACGGCCCAGCGTATTGAAGCCGTCAAGACCGGCCAGGTCGACCTGATCGCCCGTACCATGACGATCACCTGTGCGAGGTGGCAGGACGTCGCCTTCTCCGCCCCGTACTTCGCCTCCGGCCAGCGGCTGGTGGTACCGAAGGCGGCCAGGGTCACCAGCCTTGCGCAGGGGCTCAGGGGCAAGCGCGCCTGCGTGGCCGACCAGTCGTCCTCGCAGGCGGTGCTCAGCCCCGGAGGGAAGCAGAACCCGTACGGGACGGCCGAGGTCAGGGTGGTGGAGAACCAGCTGGACTGCCTGGTGCTGATGCAGCTGGGCCAGGTGGACGCCACGCTCACCGACACCGCGCTGGCGGCCGCCCAGGCGGCGCAGGATCCGACCGTCGAACCGGCGGGCGAGCAGATCGCGTTCGCCCACATGGGCATCGCGATGAAGAAGGAGGACACCGACCTGGTGGCGAGGGTGAACCAGGTGCTGGTGGACTACCGGGCCGGCGGCGGCTGGCGGGCGAGCTACGACCACTGGCTGGCCGCCAGCATGGGAGCCGACCCGGCCGAGTACCTCGGGTGACCGGTCCGGAATAGTGTCGGCCAGCGGATCGGAGCGCCCGAAGCCGCCCTGGCACGTCACACGGAGGGCGCGCCGGTGCCGTGGGCCACGTGCGACCGACGCAGGAGGGAGTGAGGAGTGTCGGCACCGGATCGACGCGCCCGAAGTCGCAGAGACACGTCACAGGACAGAGGAAGGACTGAGCGTTGGCAGGATCTGCTGGCCCGGTGATGAACCGGGAGGAGGTGGACCGCGCCCTGGCACGGCTCGGCGCCGAGCGCGATGCCGTGGAGGCGGCGCTGCTGGCCCTGCAGGACCACCCGGGCCGTCGGCTGCTGGAGGGCGCCGCGCTGAGCGGGCGCACCGAGGAGCGCTGGTCCGTCGCCGCGCAGGGCCTGACGCTGCTCTGGGCGCTGTTCGACCGCTACTCGGAGGCGCTGGCCTCCGCCCGGGCGGTCCGCTCCCGCCGCAACCGCCTCGGCGGTGCCGAACTGGCCGAGCTGAGCGAACTGCTCGGCGGCGCGGCCGTGACCGTCTCCGGCGGCCAGCTGCCCGACCTGGCCGGGCCGGGCCCGGCCCGACTGGTGGAGCGGATCAGCCTGGACGAGCTCATGCAGCGGATGAACGCCTGGTACGCCACCGTGCTGGAGGTGGTGAACTCCGCCGACGCGGTCTGGTCCGCGCTGCCCGCCCGGATAGACCTGCTGCTGGCCGAGCTCGGCCGGGTGCAGATGCTCGCCGTCTCGGTCGGCGTCCGGCCCGGCACCCACCCGCTCGGCGACGATCTGGCCGGGCTGACCGAGGAGTTGACGGCGCTGCGGGCCGAGGTGCTGGCCGACCCGCTGACGCTCTGGCGGCCGGCCCGGGTGCCGGCGCAGCGTGCCAGTGACACCCCCACCGGCGCCGGTCCCTTCGCCCCGGCCTCCGGCGTGGTGGACACCGAGCGCTTCGACCGCGCCGGGCGCGCGCTGGACTCCGTCCGGGTCGAGCTGGAGGGGCTGCTCCGGCTGCGCGACGAGGCCCATGAGCGGCTGCAGCAGGTCGGCGACGTGCTGCAGCGCGCCGACGCCACGCTGGCCGAGGCCCGCCGCGCCCGCGGCGAGGTGCTGGCGAAGATCGCCGCCACCGAGGTGCCCGCCGTACCGGGCCCCGCCTCGGCGCTGCGTGAACGGATCGTGCTGGCCGTGGAGTTGCAGCAGAGCGGCCAGTGGCACCGGCTGGCGCCGCTGCTGGACCTGCTGGAGGACGCCGCCGCCAAGGAGCTCGGCCGCGCCCGGCAGTCGCTCACCGAGGTCGCCCAACCGCTCGCGCTGCGGGCCGAGTTGCGCGGCCGGCTGGAGGCGTACAAGGCGATGGCCGCCCGGCTCGGCCTGGCCGAGGACCCGGAGGTGGTCGAGCGTTTCGAGAAAGCCCGCTGGCTGCTGTGGAGCGCGCCCTGCGACCTGCGGGCGGCGGCGGAGGCGGTGAACCGCTTCCAGCAGTCGCTGCGGCCCGTCCAGCAGGAGGCGGCGCGGCGGACGGACGGGCCGGTCGACCGGCCGGTGACCGGGTACCAGGACGAACGGGGGGCTTGAGGTTCATGGGCGAGGCATGTGTACGGCCGGAGTGTTCCGGCTCCGGGGTGATCGACGCCGACGGCTACTGCGACGAGTGCGGGCTCGCCCCGGCGGTGGCCGGTGCCACCGCGGGCGCTCCCGCCGGGGCGGCCGGGCACTCGGGCCCCGGTGACCGCTGCGCCAGGGGCGGGTGCTCCGGGACGATCGACGCGGACGGCTACTGCGACGAGTGCGGACTGGCCCCGCTGGAGGCGGGCACCCAGACCCAGCCGTACGTGCCGTCGGCCCGCACCGCCTCGCCGGACTCCACCAGCAGCCGCTCGGCGCGCACCATGTCCGGCCGCTCCCGCTCGCACCGCTCCGCCCGGACCGGCAGCGGCCGTTCGCTCTCGGTCCGCAGCAGCAAGGGCGGCAGCAAGGGCACCGCGCGGCGCGGCAACCTGGGCGCCGGGCTGGTGACGGTGCCTCCGGTGCCCCGGCCCGACCCGGCGGCAGCGGTGCTGACGGACCCCCAGGTGCCCGAGCGCAAGCGCTTCTGCAGCAAGTGCGACACCCCGGTGGGCCGGGAGAAGAACGGGCAGCCCGGCCGGCCCGAGGGCTTCTGCACCAAGTGCGGTACGCCGTACTCGTTCACGCCCAAGCTGGTCCGCGGCGACCTGGTCGGCGGCCAGTACGAGGTGCTCGGCTGTCTGGCGCACGGCGGCCTCGGCTGGATCTACCTGGCGGTGGACCGGCGGGTCAGCGACCGCTGGGTGGTGCTCAAGGGCCTGCTGGACACCGGCGACGAGGACGCGCTCGCGGTGGCGATCGCCGAACGCCGGTTCCTGGCCGAGGTGGACCACCCGAACATCGTCCGCATCATCAACTTCGTCGAGCACCCTGATCTGCGGACCGGCTCCACCGACGGCTACATCGTGATGGAGTACGTCGGCGGCAAGTCGCTCAAGGACATCGCCAACGAGCGCCGCACTCCCGACGGCCACCGCGACCCGCTGCCCGTCGAGCAGGCCATCGCGTACGCGCTGGAGGCGCTGCCCGCACTCGGCTACCTGCACAGCCGGGGGCTGGTCTACTGCGACTTCAAGATCGACAACGTGATACAGGCCGAGGACTCGCTCAAGATCATCGACATGGGCGCGGTCCGCCGCTTCGACGACGAGGGCCCGATCTACGGCACCGTCGGCTACCAGGCGCCGGAGATCGCCGCCCACGGCCCCTCCCCCGCCTCCGACCTCTACACCGTGGCGCGCACCCTGGCCGTGCTCACCTTCGACTTCCAGGGCTACTCGACCACCTACCGCTACGAACTGCCCGACCCCGAACAGGTGCCGCTGTTCACCCGGTACGAGTCGTACTACCGCTTCCTGGTACGCGCCACCGACCCCGACCCGGCGCGCCGGTTCGCCTCCGCCGAGGAGATGGCCGACCAGCTGACCGGTGTGCTGCGCGAGGTGCTGAGCCTGCAGGACGGACGGCCCAGGCCCGCGCTCTCCACCCTGTTCGGACCCGAACTGCGGGTGGTGGACACCGAGTTGGCCACCATGCCGCCGGACGCGGCCGCCGCCGCACTGGCCCTGCCGGTACCCCGGGTCGACCCCGCCGACCCCAATGCCGGGTTCCTCGCCACCCTGGTCGCCGGCTCGCCCACCGAGGCGCTGGCCGCCCTGGCCACCGCCCCGACCCCCTCGGTCGAGCTGCGGCTGCGCGAACTCCGCGCCCACCTGGAACTGCGGGACGGCGAGGTGGTGGAGGCGGCGCTGCGCGCCCTGGAGGACGAGCACCCGGACGACTGGCGGGTGGTCTGGTACCGGGGACTGGCGGCGCTGGTGATCCGGTCCGCGGAGAGTGCCGGGGTCCGGGAGGCGGCCGAGGCCTTCGACGCGGTCTACGACGCGTTCCCCGGCGAGGCCGCGCCCAAGCTGGGCCTGGCCGTCTGCGCCGAACTGCTCGGCTCGGGCGAGGACGCGGCCGAGTTCTACCGGCTGGTCGGCAGCACCGACCGGGCCTACGTCAGCGCCGCCTTCGGGCTGGCCCGGGTCCTGCTGGCCGCCGGCGACCGGCCGGGCGCGGTGCGGGCCCTGGAGGCGGTGCCCGAGGTGTCCACCCACTTCACCGCCGCCCGGATCGGCGCCGTCCGGGCCCGGCTGCGCGGGCGCACCGCCCAGGAGCCGCTCGGCCCCGACCTGGTCGAGTGCTCCGAGCAGCTGGCCGCGCTCACCCTGGACGCCCGCCGGCGCGAGGAGTTGGCGGTCGAGGTGCTCGACTGCGCCCTCGCCTGGGTGCTGGCCGGACTGCCGGGTACGGGCCGGGACACCACCGTGCGGGTGCTCGGACATCCGGCCGGTGAACGGGAACTGCGCTTCGCTCTGGAACACTCCTACCGAGTGCTGGCCCGGTTGTCCGACCGGACCGAGACCAGGATCGAGATGGTGGAGCGGGCAAACCGAGCCCGTCCCCGGACGTGGGTGTGAGTGCGATGCCGCAGCAGACCGTGTGCCCGAGCTGTGCCGAGCCGCTGGAGGAGGAGGACGTCTTCTGCGGCGCCTGCGGCCGCAACCTGAACGACCCCGGACCCGATCCCGCCGTGAGCCCGCGGGCCGCGGCGGCCCCCGAGGCCGACGCGAGCCCCGATCCCGACGCGAGTCCGCAGGCCGACACGAGCGCGAAGGCCGACGCGAGCGCGAAGGCCGACGCGAGCGCGAAGGCCGACGCGAACCCGCAGGCCGAACCGAGCGCGAAGGCCGCGGTGGCCCCCGAGGCCGGCCCCGGCCAGGTGCCCGCCGCACCGGCGGCCTGCGTGCACTGCGGTGCGGCCGAGGTCGCCGCCGACGGGTACTGCGGGTCGTGCGGCGGTGTGCAGCCCCGGCCGCGCGACCACCAGGAGCGCTCGCTCACCGGCGTCGCCGGCGTGACCGACCGCGGTCTGCGCCACCACCGCAACGAGGACGCGTTCGCGGTGGCCGCCACCTCACTGCCCGGCGGCGAGCCGGTCGTGGTCGCGGTGGTCTGCGACGGCGTCTCCTCCTCCGCCCGGCCCGACGACGCCTCGGCGGCCGCCGTCGACGTCGCCTCCGAGTCCCTGCTGACCGCCCTGGAACACGGCGAGGAACCCGAGGCGGCGATGCGCGGCGCCATCGAGAGGGCCGCGCGCGCCGTCTCCGAGCTGGCGCAGGACGGGGCCCTCACGCCCGGCGGTAGCCTCAACGCGCCGGCCTGTACCTACGTCAGTGCGATCGCGTCGGGCGGACGGGTCACCATCGGCTGGGTCGGCGACACCCGGGCGTACTGGATCCCGGACGACCGGGTCTCCGCCGTCCCGTACCGGCTCACCGAGGACGACTCCTGGGCCGCCCGGGTGGTCGCGGCCGGACTGATGGGCGAGGCCGAGGCGTACGCGGACCCGCGCGCACACGCCATCACCGGCTGGCTCGGCGCGGACGCGGAGGAGCTCGAACCGCACACCGTCAGCTTCACCCCGCATGTCCCCGGAGTGCTGCTGATCTGCACCGACGGCCTGTGGAACTACGCCGAGGCCGCCGCCGACCTGGCCTTCTTCGTCCGGGCCGACGCCCGAACCGACCCGCTGTCGGCCGCCAGGGCGCTGGTCGAGTTCGCGGTCACCGCCGGCGGGCACGACAACATCACCGTCGCCGTCCTGCCGATCGACCCGCCCGCCATCGGACCCGCCCCGACCCTGGTGGACTTCCGGCCGTTCCAGACCCTCATCGACATGCCCTCCCCGGCAGCCACCCCCAAGCCCTGACGCCCCATCAGGCACTGCGGTACCCGCACCACCGTCTCCCCCGGCTCTCTCACCGCTCTACTTCACCCACGGCTCGACAGGAGCAGCGATGGCCACTCAGTCCAAGTCGCACCCGGCTTTCAGCGTCGACATCTTCCAGAACGAGTACCTGGCGGACGGCGCTCGCGAGGTGAACGCGATCGTCACCGTCACCGCCACCGGCGGCGGCACCCCGGTCGGGCTGCCGTCCGCCGACGGCGGGCAGGGCGCGGACGCCGCGGTGGTGATCACGGTCGACGGGTCGGGTTCGATGGACTACCCGCCGACGAAGATGCGCAACGCCCGCGAGGCCACCGCCGTGGCGATCGACACCCTGCGCGACGGTGTCGCCTTCGCCGTGGTCAAGGGCACCCACGAGGCCGTCGAGGTCTACCCGGGCGGCGGCCGGCTGGCCGTCGCCGACCACGACACCCGGAAGCAGGCCAAGCAGGCCCTGCGCAAGCTCACCCCGGCCGGCGGCACCGCGATCGGGACCTGGCTGACCCTCGCCGACCAGCTCTTCGACAGCCGTCCCGACATCGCCATCCGGCACGGCATCCTGCTCACCGACGGCCGCAACGAGCACGAGAAGCCCGCGGAACTGCGGCGCGTCCTGGACGAGGTCGCCGGCCGGTTCACGGCGGACTGCCGGGGGGTCGGCACCGACTGGGAGGTCGACGAGCTGCGCCGGATCTCCTCCGCACTGCTCGGCACCGTGGACATCGTCGCCGAGCCCTCCGGCCTGGCCGAGGACTTCCGCGCCATGATGGAGAAGACCATGGGCAAGCAGGTCGCCGATGTGGCGCTGCGCCTGTGGACCCCGGCCAACGCGGTGGTGAAGTACGTCAAGCAGGTCGCCCCGGCGGTCGAGGACCTGACCGGGCGCCGGACCGAGGCCGGGCCGCGCGCCGGGGACTACCCGACCGGCTCCTGGGGCGACGAGAGCCGCGACTACCACGTCTGCGTCGAGGTCCCGGCCGCCGCCGTCGGCAGCGAGATGCTCGCCGCCCGGATCAGCCTGGTGCTCCCCGCGCCCGACGGCGGATCCGAGGTGCTCTCCCAGGGCCTGGTCCGGGCGATCTGGACCGACGACCTGGTCTCCTCCACCCGGATCAGCCCGCAGGTCGCCCACTACACCGGCCAGGCCGAACTCTCCGCCGCCGTCCAGGAGGGCATGGCCGCCCACCGGGCGGGGGATGTGGACCGTGCCACCGCCAAACTGGGCCTGGCCGTCAGGCTCGCTCACGAGACCGGCAACGAAGGCACGTTCAGGCTGTTGCAGAAGGTGGTGGACGTGGTGGACGCCCGGGAGGGTACGGTTCGGTTCCGTAAGAACGTGAGCGAGGCCGACTCTATGACTCTTGAGACCCGGTCGACCAAGACGGTACGGGTGAAGAAATGAACGGTTCAGCCCAGCACGGCGGACCTGCGGGAATGTGGGGGAACTGATGCCGATCTGCCCTAGGGGCCATGAGTCGCGGGCCGAGGACTGGTGCGACTTCTGCGGCTTTCCGATGACCCCGCCTCCCGGCGTGGCCGTCCCGGGCTCGGCGCCGTTCGGCGGGCCGGGTGCGCCCGGTATGCCCGTCTCGCACGCGGCGGCCCCGATGGGCCGCCCGATGGGTGCCCCGGCGGGCGGGCCGGTGCCGCCGCAGGCTCCCCCGCAGCCGCCGATGTCACCGCCCCCCTTCGCCCCGCCGCAGGAGCCGACGGCCCCGCTGGTCAGCTGCCCGATCTGCCGCACCCCGCAGACCGACCGGTACTGCGAGGAGTGCGGGTACGACTACGACCTCTCCGCCCCCTCGGTCGGCCAGCAGCACTCGGCCCCGCCGGCCGGCGGCGGCTACGGCTACCCGCCGCCCGCGGCCGCTCCGTACCAGCCGCCGGCTCCGGAGCCCGCTCCGTTCCCCGCTCCGGGCCCGGCGCCCTTCGGGAACGACCCGTACGCCCGGCACGAGCCGTACGCCCAGCCGCAGGCCGCGCCGTACGAGAACGCCGACCCGTACGCGCGCGAGCCGTTCGCGAAGGCCGGTCCGTTCGCGGAGGCCGATCCGTTCGTCAAGGCGGCGCCGTACGAGGGTGGGCAGCCCTACGAGGGCGGGCAGCCGTACGAGGGCGGGCAGCCGTACGAGCAGGCGGCGGCGTTCCCCGACCCGGAGGGCTTCGAGCGGACCGGCCCGGTCTACGCCCAGCCCGGGCCGACCGCCCCCGGTGACGAGTTCGGCACGTCCTTCCGGCTGGCGCCGCCCTCGAACGCGCCCGCCGCACCGCAGCCGCCCGCCCGCACCACCTGGATAGCGGTGGTCAGCGCCGACCGCGACTACTTCACCGACATGATGGCGCGCAGCGGACCCGAGGCCGCCGGGCTGTTCTTCCCGCCGTACTGCCCCGAGCGCCGGATCCCGCTGACCGGCCGCGGCCAGCTGCGGATCGGGCGCCGCAGCCAGCACCGGGGCACCGTCCCGGAGATCGACCTGTCGGTCGCCCCGGAGGACCCGGGCGCCTCGCACCAGCACGCCCTGCTGGCCGAACAGACCGACGGCAGCTGGGTGCTGGTGGACCAGGACTCGACCAACGGCACCACGGTCAACGGCGGCTCCGAACCGGTGCCGCCGCACACCGCGATCCCGCTGGCCGACGGTGACCGCATCCACATCGGCGCCTGGACCACGATCACCTTGCACCGCTCCTGAGCCCGTGCCGGTCTGATCCCCCATCGGACCGGCACGCCATCAGGTTCGCGCCTCACCGGGCGGGGCCCCGACCGACGGGCCCCGCCCGGTCACGGTTTCACTAAGCCCACGCCTCTGACCTGCGCGACAATCTCTTCAACCTCTAGTGTGCAGGGCATGACTGCAGCAATATCCGCTGACGGGATCCGGAAGCGGTACGGGGATGTCCAGGCTGTCGACGGGGTGTCACTCACCGTCGAGACTGGCGAGTTCTACGGGATTCTCGGCCCGAACGGGGCGGGCAAGACCACCACTCTCGAAATTCTGGAGGGTATCCGAGAGCCCGACGAGGGCCGTATCGAGCTGCTGGGGATGGCACCCTGGCCGCGCAACAGCAAGCTACTGCCGCGCATCGGCGTGCAGTTCCAGGCCTCGGCCTTCTTCAACAAGCTGACGGCCCGTGAGACCATCCGCACCTTCGCGTCTTTCTACGGGGTGGGCCCGAAGCGGGCCGACGCGATGCTGGAGCGGGTGGGACTGACCGACTCGGCCTCCGTCCACACCGACAAGATGTCCGGCGGCCAGGCCCAACGCCTGTCCATCGCCTGCGCGTTGGCGCACGACCCGGAGCTGGTCTTCCTGGACGAGCCCACCACCGGTCTGGACCCGCAGGCCCGCCGCAACCTCTGGGACCTGCTGCGTGACATCAACTCCGAAGGCCGCACGGTCGTCCTGACCACCCACTACCTGGACGAGGCCGAGGTGCTCTGCGACCGGGTCTCGGTGATGGACCACGGCAAGGTGCTCAAGACCGGAACCCCGGCCGCCCTGGTCCGCGAGATCGACGACACCGTGCGGGTGAGCGTCGAGTCCGGCCAGCTCGCCGTCGCACGGGCGCGCGAGCTGTTCGACGCGGCCGGCGCCGAGACCGCCAACCTTGAGGACAACGGGGTCTCGCTCTCCGTCTCCACCCGCGCCCCGGCGCCGGTGCTCTCGGTGCTCGCCGAGCAGAACGCCCTGCGCGGCCTGGAAGTACGCGGAGCCACCCTGGAGGACGTCTTCCTCCAGCTGACCGGACGGGAGTACCGGGCATGAGCACGACCTCGGCCACGGCACAGGAGACACCGACCGGGCGGGGTCCGGAGGAACGGGAGAGAGTCAGCGCCTTCGGCGGGCTCTCCCGGGCGATGCTGCTCGGCTTCCTGCGGGACCGCGGCACCGTGTTCTTCACGCTGGTCCTCCCGCTGCTGTTCCTGGTGCTCTTCGGCAGCCTCTACAAGAACTCCAGCAGCCCTCAGGTGAAGGTCGCCCAGGTCGGCGCGGTGCAGCTGCTCGACCAGCTGCCGAGCGAGGCGCACGCGCAGCTGGACAAGACCCTCAAGATCACCAAGTACTCGGACGAGGCCAGCGCCCTGGAGAAGGTGCGCAAGGGCCAGCTGGACGGTCTGGTCGAGTCCGGGACGAACGGACAGGTCGTCCTCCGCTTCAGCGCCAACGACCAGGTCAAGGCCGGCGGCGTGCAGGCCATCCTGAACTCGATCGTCGAGTCGGCCAACCAGCAGGCCTCCGGAAAGGCCCCCACCTACACCCTGGCGGCCAGCCAGGTCGAGGACCAGTCGCTCAAGACGATCCAGTTCCTCACTCCGGGCCTGCTCGCCTACGCCATCGCCATGGGCGCCGTGTACGGGGCCTCGTTCACCCTGGTCACCTGGCGGAAGAAGCGGGTGCTGCGGCGGCTGCGGCTGACCCCGGTCTCGCCGCTCGCCATCGTCGGCGCCCGGGTCTGCATCAGCGCGCTGGTCGCGCTGGCCCAGACCGCGCTCTTCCTGCTGGTCGCCACCACGCCGTACTTCGGCCTGAAGCTGACCGGCAACTGGTGGCTGATCGTGCCGGTGGTGCTCTGCGCCACCATCGCGTTCATGTCGATCGGTCTGGTCACCGGTTCCCTCGCCAAGTCCGAGGAGGCGGCGAACGGCATCAACCAGATCATCGTCCTGCCGATGTCCTTCCTGGGCGGCGCGTTCATCCCGCTGGACGTCGCGCCCGGCTGGCTGCAGACCGTCTCGCACGCCCTGCCGCTGCGGTACATGATCGAGCCCGCCAAGTCGGTGCTGAGCAAGGGCGGCGGCCTGATGGACGTGCTTCCGTCCATGGGCATCCTGCTCGGCTTCGCCGCCGTGATGACCCTGATCGCGTCCCGCTTCTTCAACTGGGACGACGCGTAACCGCACGCTCCCCGGCCCCCTGGGGCCGTCCCGCAGGGGTCGTACGCCGAAGGACCGGTGTACGGCCCCTGCGGCCGTCTGCGACCATGGTCGGGTGAATGACATCCCACGTGGCACGCTCAGCGAGGAGACCTTTTACGACGCCGTCGGCGGTGAGCCGACCTTCCGTCGGCTGGTGCACCGCTTCTATCAGGGCGTCGCCGAGGACGAGCTGCTGCGGCCGATGTACCCCGAGGAGGACCTGGGCCCCGCGGAGGAGCGGCTGGCCCTGTTCCTGATGCAGTACTGGGGCGGCCCCCGCACCTACAGCAACGAGCGCGGACACCCTCGGCTGCGGATGCGGCACGTGCCGTTCCGGGTGGACCGGGCCGCCCACGACGCCTGGCTGAAGCACATGCGGGTGGCCGTGGAGGAACTGCGGCTCCCCGCCGACGCCGAGCGCCAGCTGTGGGACTACCTGACCTACGCCGCCGCCTCGATGATCAACACCTCGGGCTGACGACGGTCGGCCCGGTCCACCGGAACGGCACGGCACGGAGGCGGTCGGCACGGAGACGGTCCGGGCGGGGACGGGGCGAGCGCGGCAGGCCCGCCGACTCGGGGGGATCCGCCGAGTCGGGAGGTCCGTCAGCGCGGGGGCTCCGTCAGTGCGGGGACTCCGTCAGCGCGGGGGGCTCCGTCAGTGCGGGGGGCTCCGTCAGCGCGGGGGGCTCCGTCAGTGCGGGAGAGACGTCAGCGCAGTGGGCTGAGGCCCAGTCCGGCCCCCGGTGCCGCGGCGGTGCGCACCGCCACCGACCCGGCCGGAGCGCTCAGCCGCAGCCAGGCTCCGGCCCGGTGCACGGTGAGCGGGACGGCGGGGCGCAGGAACCCCATGACATACGCGGCGTGCGCCGCCCGCAACGGCAGCTCGGGCGCAGCCGTCAGCGGACGGGACCAGATCTCGTCCGCCAGCCCGTCGAGCACGGTGCGGGTCCGGTGATGCTCGGGGACCGCCTCGCTGCGCTCCTTGAACTCCCGGACGGCCGCCATCAGTTCGGGGAAGACCTGCAACGCGGGCGGCTCGGCCAGCAGTTGCCACCCGGTGCGGGGCGGCAGCAGACCGGCCCACGCGGGCCCGGTCACGGCGGCGGGGAGCAGCACGGTGTCGGCCTGCTCGTCGACGGACTCCAGCAACTGGCCCGCGGAGACCGTGAGATCGGCCGGCTCACCCAACTCGGCCAGCCTCGCCGTCCGGATCGCCAGCGCCCCCGAACTCCCCAGCGGGAGCCGCCCGAAGACCGCCAGCACCCCGCTCGCTGCTCCCGGCTGCCCGCTCCCGGCCGAACGCACGGCCTGCAGGCGCACCGCGGCCGCCCGGTCGAAGCGCAGCAGCCGCTCCAGGAAGGCGGCCAGGTCGGCGGCCTCCCCCGCGTCGGCGAGTATCAGGCGGACTGGCGTACTCAACGGATCAGCTCACTCGGTACGGGGATCGGTGCTCGGAGGGTCGGTTCGCGGCGGCGGCGGGGCGGCGGTGGCGGGGCGGCGGTCAACGGCCGATGGCGGTCTGCCTGCCGCGGTCAACCGGTGGCCGTTCGACCAGGGGCGGCGGTGGCGGCCGCCGCACCGGGTGCTGCCGCGCCGGTCAGACGGCGGCCGGGACGCTGCCGACGCCGTCGGCGACGACCGCCTCCTCAACGTCGTCCATGAAGTTGCTGAGGAACTTCCGCTCCACGGGGCTGATCCGCCGCGGCCGGCCCTCCGCCAGGTCGTACGGCACGACGACGGTGGACGCCTCGACGTAGACCGTCTCGCCGCCGTCCTCGTGGATGTCCTTGATCTGGTACGAGACCGTCAGCGAGGCATTGCCGATCCTGGTCACCCAGGTCTCGATGGTGACCGGCGTGGGCCGGTGGACCAACGGGCGCTTGTAGTCGATCTCGTGGCGTGCCACCACGGAGCCACCCGCGAACTCCCCGGCCCCGGCCGCGGCGGCCTGGGTGAACATGAAGTCGATCCGGGCCTCCTCCAGGTAGCGCAGGAAGACCACGTTGTTGACGTGCCCGAAGGCGTCCATGTCGGACCACCGCAGCGGGCAGGCGTAGATGTGGCGTGCCACGAGCTATCTCCTTCAATCCGGTTACCCGTCGGCGGATCACCCGCCGACCGGCTGCCCACCGGCCGACCACCGGTTGGCCACCGGTCGGCTCGCGGGCGGCGGCCCGGCAGGCCGCCGCGCGGGCGGTCTGCCGGGCCGTGGTCGCACCTGGGTGTCAGCTTCGGGTCAGCTTCTTGTAGGTGGCCCGGTGCGGACGGGCGGCGTCGGGGCCCAGTCGCTCGATCTTGTTCTTCTCGTACGACTCGAAGTTGCCCTCGAACCAGAACCACTTGCTGTCGCCCTCGTAGGCGAGGATGTGGGTGGCCACTCGGTCCAGGAACCAGCGGTCGTGGGAGATGACCACGGCGCAGCCCGGGAAGTCGAGCAGGGCGTTCTCCAGCGAGGAGAGGGTCTCGACGTCGAGGTCGTTGGTCGGCTCGTCGAGGAGCAGCAGGTTGCCGCCCTGCTTGAGGGTCAGCGCCAGGTTGAGGCGGTTGCGCTCACCACCGGAGAGCACCCCGGCCGGCTTCTGCTGGTCCGGGCCCTTGAAGCCGAACGCCGAGACGTAGGCACGGGAGGGCATCTCGACCTGGCCGACGTTGATCCAGTCGAGGCCGTCGGAGACGACCTCCCACAGGGTCTTCTTCGGGTCGATGTTGGCCCGGTTCTGGTCGACGTAGCTGATCTTGACGGTCTCGCCGACCTTGACCTTGCCGTCGTCCGGGGTCTCCAGACCCTGCAGCATCTTGAACAGGGTGGTCTTGCCGGCACCGTTCGGGCCGATCACGCCGACGATGCCGTTGCGCGGCAGGGTGAAGGACAGGCCGTCGATCAGGATCTTCTCGCCGAAGGCCTTGTTGAGGTTCTCCACCTCGATGACGATGCTGCCCAGACGCGGGCCCGGCGGGATCTGGATCTCCTCGAAGTCCAGCTTCCGCATCTTGTCGGCCTCGGCCGCCATCTCCTCGTAACGGGCGAGACGGGCCTTGGACTTGGCCTGACGGCCCTTGGCGTTGGAGCGGACCCACTCCAGCTCTTCCTTGAGGCGCTTGGCGCGCTTGGCGTCCTTCTGGCCCTCGACCTTCAGACGGGACTGCTTGGTCTCGAGGTAGGTGGAGTAGTTGCCCTCGTAGCCGATGGCGCGGCCGCGGTCGAGCTCCAGGATCCAGCCGGCGACGTTGTCCAGGAAGTACCGGTCGTGGGTGACCGCGACGACGGTACCGGCGTACTTGGCCAGGTGCTGCTCCAGCCAGTTCACCGACTCGGCGTCCAGGTGGTTGGTGGGCTCGTCGAGCAGCAGCAGGTCGGGGGCCTCCAGCAGCAGCTTGCAGAGCGCGACGCGGCGCTTCTCCCCACCGGAGAGCTTGGTGACCGGCCAGTCGCCGGGCGGGCAGCCCAGGGCGTCCATGGCCTGCTCCAGCTGGGCGTCGAGGTCCCAGGCGTTGGCGTGGTCGAGGTCCTCCTGGAGCTTGCCCATCTCGTCGAGCAGCTCGTCGGAGTAGTCGGTCGCCATCAGCTCGGCGATCTCGTTGAATCGGTTGAGCTTGCCCTTGATCTCCTTGACGCCGTCCTCGACGTTCTCCAGGACGGTCTTGGACTCGTCGAGCGGGGGCTCCTGGAGGAGCATGCCGACGGTGAAGCCCGGCGACAGGAAGGCATCGCCGTTCGAGGGCTGCTCCAGCCCGGCCATCATCTTCAGCACGGTCGACTTACCGGCGCCGTTGGGGCCGACGACGCCGATCTTCGCTCCGGGGAGGAAGCTGAGCGTCACGTCGTCAAGGATGACCTTGTCGCCGTGTGCCTTGCGCACCTTGCGCATGGTGTAGATGTATTCCGCCACGTGGGATCGCTCCGGCGTCGTCATGAGTATTCGGCTTACAGCTTTCCATTCTGCCGCACGGCGGCGGAGGTCCCGAACGGCCGTCGGCAGGGCGGCCCCGGCCACCGGGCCGCCGGCCCCGCAGGACTCCCGGTACGACCCGGTCCCGCCCTCCGCTCGATGCGGAGGACGGGACCGGGCGCCCCTCGGCACCTCAGCGCTTCGGCGACTGGGACGCCGTAGCGGTTCGGTTCACCGGACCGGGGCGGAGACCGCCGGGTCAGGGCGGAAGCGGCTCAGGCCGCGAGTGGGCCGGGCCGAGATCGGCTCGGGCCGCGAGCGGGTCAGGCCGAGGTGCGGCTGTGACGGCCACGGCGACGCAGCGCGAAGACCGCACCGCCACCGGCGATCAGCAGCGCACCGGCGGTGCCGGCCAGCCACGGGGTCTCACTGCCACCACCGGTGAAGGCCAGGCCGCCGCCGGTCGAGCCACCGGTCGAACCGCCCGTGCCACCGCCGGTGGACGAGCTCGGGGAGGGGCTGGGCTTGGGGCTCTCGGAGGAGCCGGGGGTGGTGATGGCGGTGTCGGTCTTGCAGTTCAGGACACCCTGGATGTCCTGCTTGAAACCGTTCGGGCCGGTGACGGTGAAGTGGTACGGCTTGTCCTCCTCCACCTTGATCGGGACGCTGGTGGTGCCGCCCGGCTTCACCGTGTAGGTCTTGCCGTTGAGCGTGAAGGTGTAGTCCTGGTCACCGTTGTTGGTGGCCGTGACGACCACCGCGCCCTGCACGCAGTCCACCTTGCTGGTGACCGCCGGGATCGGGCCGGCCGGGGCCCAGTTGACCGTGACGCCGGCGGTGGCCGGGACCGCCTCGGAGCCCGCCAGGATCAGGGTCTGGCTGTGCACGTTGTCCGCGTTGACGCCGGTGAAGGCGCGGCCGACGGAGACCTGGGCCGCGGTGGTGGCCTTGATGGTCGCCGTGCCGTGGGTGCCGCCGACCGGGGCCTTGGCGTAGATCTCCTCTCCGGGCTTGGCGCTCGTGATGGCCTTGCCGGCCTTGTCGGTGATGGTGAGCCCGGCCTTGGCACCGTCCGCGTCCACGGCGAGGTCCACCGAGGAGCCGTTGGTGGTGACCGTGATCGGGCCGAGCAGCGCGCCGCTCTTACCGGAGACGGAGGTCGGCGCGAGGCTGAGGGTGGGCTTGGGCTCCTCCAGCTGCTGCGCGTTCTTGATGAGGTACTTGGTCAGCTCGTTCGCCTTGCCGTCCTCCGGGACGGCGTCCGCACCGTCGGAGAAGTGCCAGATCGCCGCCTGGGTACCCGCTGCGGCCTCGTCCTCCGACAGGCCGCCGATCTGCGTGTCCTTGGCCAGCTGGCCCGCGCTGACCTGGGGGTAGGAGTGCTGGAGGATCCACAGGATCCTCCCCGCGTCCTCGTTGCCCGCCAGCGAGCTCGACTCCCAGCCGGTCTCCTGGTACTTCGCACCGCGCTGGGTCGGGTTGTGCAGGTCGATGCAGTAGGTGTCGAGGGTCTGGTCACCGGTCTTCAGCTGGATGATCCCGCCCTGGGCGCGCTCGGTGCTGCGCTTGCCGCCGCGCGTGGTGGCGACATCGATGAACTGGCCGTGCTTGAGCGGCCCGTCGACCAGCACCGCCTTGGCGCCCGATATGTTCGCGTCGGCCGCGACAGCCGCACCTGCCGCACCTGCCGCGATCATTCCCGCGCTGACCGCAACGCTGGACGCGAGCATGACAGCGCCTATGCGGGAGACAGCCCGCCCCTGCTTGTGGAACATGAGATCCCTTCGGGCTGGGTCTTGCCGATGGCAGCCCGCCTTGCAAAGCGGCGCACCCTGTGACGCCGCTGCACCTGTGTGAACCAGACGCAATCCTATTGACCCGCCGAGGCCCTCAAACCTCCATGCCAAACCAGGACAGTTCCGTATCTGTATTGTTATCAAGGAGCTTAAACTCGACCGAACTTGACGGGTAACCAGCTTTAGACCGTCAATCAACGCTCCCTACCCGAACCACAGCTCCCCCACTTGGGGACACCCCGGGACGGGGGCGCCCGGGACGGGGGCGGACACCCCGGGTCAGACCGCGACGGCCGGCTCCACGGCGGACGACCCGGGCCCCGCGCCGGACTCACCGGGCAGGCCGCCCTCCCCCGCGCCGCCGGCCGCCCCGTCGCGCGCGGCGTCGGCCCCACCCGCCCCGGCACGCTGCTCGACCCCACCCGCGCCGACCGCCGCGACGATCCAGTCCGGCACCGCGGGCGGGTCGGCACGTTCAGGCCGTGGCGCGACCAGCTCCGGCCTGGCCTGCACCGCCCAGCGGAACGCCGAGGTGCCGCGCCCGAGATCATGGCCGATCGCCCGGGCGTCGATCTCCACCACGGAGCGCCGCTTCTCCTCCTCGCCCCACTCGCGGACCCGCAGCCGGCCGCTCACCACGACCGGATCCCCCTTGCTCACCGAACTCACCACGTTGGCGGCCAGCCAGCGCCAGGCCACCACGGTGACCCAGTTGGTCTCGCCGTCCACCCAGTCACCGGTGGACCGGTCGAATCGGCGCTCGGTGGCCGCCATCCGAAAGTTGGCCACCGGAACGCCGGCTGGAGTTTCCGTATAGCTCACGGTGGAGGCGACATTGCCGACCATCGTCACCAAGGTCTCGTTCACGGAACACTCTCCGTTCCTCAGGAATAACCAAGCGGAATCACCGCCGCGAGGAGAGAGTGCCCGGCATGGAAAATCCGCACCAGCCCCAAGGGAAATCCTGTGGATAACCCGGCCCTGTGGATAACCGAAGTAACTCTCCGGAGTGAATCAGAGACGGAAAATAACCATAGTCCGACTTCAGGGCAACGAGGCCATGACAAGTAGGGATGGCTCGCGGCCAACCGTCCGAGCCCCGAACGGGTGGCCCAGTACATGCGCCCGACCTTGTCATCCAACCGAACGAACCCATATCTGCCCCCCTCCAGACAGGACAGACCCGGATTCTCCGCACCAAATCCATAACGGGTGAGGCTTCAGCCCCGTAACGACTGCACAACGTCCGGCGCCAGAACGTCCCAGAGCGCTGCAGACACGGCCGCCACCTGCGATTATCGGACCGCTCCACCGGGGCCGACACACCCGAACCGGTGCCCTAAGACTCGGAGGAGTATCCGGACACCCTTATCCTGTCCCGGAACAACCGGTCGCCACCGCGTGCGCACCGGTAGACCCCAAACCGGCCGAAGCCCAACCTGGGCTGACTCCACCCTGTAACGCCCTCATAGCTCAGCGGATAGAGCACCCGCCTTCTAAGCGGTAGGTCGCAGGTTCGAATCCTGCTGGGGGCACCACATCTCACCCCGCAATCCGGCCGGCCTCCGGTCCGGTCTCCGAGCGAGAGCCGCCGGGCCGCACGAGCGGCCCAGGGTGCGGAAGGCTCAGGCCGTGCGCAGCGACTCCAGGTAGGCGTCCAGCAGGGCCGTCTGGCGCTCGGGCGGGAAGTCCTGCGGAGCCAGCAGCGCCTGCACCACGAGGCCCAGCACATGGCTCTGCACCGACGCCGCCAACTCCTCCGCCGGGCGGGCCGAGGTCATCGCCCCGGCCTGCTGCGCGTCGGCTATCAGCGCGGTGAGCCGCTCGCGTGAGCGCCGGTAGCGCGCGGCGTGCTCGGCGGCGAGCTCCGGGTCGGCCAGTGCCACGTCCCAGGAGCCGACCCAGATCCGGTTGCCGCCCCGGCTCTCCGGGGTGAGCGGAAGGGTGTCGAGCAGGACCGCCCGCAGCAGCTCCAACGCCGGGGCCTCCGCCCCGTCGGCGGCCTCCAGCGCCGCCACCGCCGGACGCGGACGGCCCTCGGAGCGCCGTTCCAGGACTTCCAGAGCGTGCGTCACCAGGGCGCGCTTGTTCGGGAAGTAGTGCGTGAGCAGCCCGGTGGTGGCCTTCATCTCGGCGGCCACCGCCCGCAGCGTCAGGCCGCCGAAACCCCGCTCGGCCAGTACCCGCCACACGGCCTCGGAGACGTCGGTACGTCGGGCGTCATGGTCTCCGCGGGCAGGTGTCATGGGCGACATGGTACCTACCAAACGTTTGTTATGTATCCTCTCCAGCGGGTACCGGCCTCCCCCGAGACCGGGTACGGCCCTGCTCTGAAAAGCCACCGCAAGCCGCCGAAGGCAGCTGAAGGCCGCGAAAAGCCGTCAGAAGCCGTCGGAACAACCTGTCGAAGCCCCTACCGGAGGCCCCGTGTACGCGATCCCGCTCACCGACGACGCCGAGCTGCGCCCGCTCGAACCCTGGCAGGCCGCCGAGTTCCTGGCCCACATCGACCGGGCCCGTCCGAACACCGACCCGTGGATCCCGTGGGCGTCCCGGTCGACCGACCTCGCTTCGGCCCGCGCCACGCTGCAGGGCTACGCGGACAAGCAGGCCACCGACACCGGCCGGATCTTCGGCATCTGGCTGGAGGGCACGCTGGTGGGCGGCGTGATGTTCGTGCACTTCGACGCCACGACGGGCAACTGCGAGATCGGCGTCTGGGCGGAGGCCGCCGGCGAAGGCCGCGGTCTGGTCAGCGCCGCCGTCCGCCACCTGGTCGACTACGCACTGGTCGAGCGCGGGATGCACCGGGTCGAGTGGTGGTGCAGCACCCGCAACGCCCGCAGCCGGGCGGTCGCGCAGCGGATAGGCATGCACCTGGACGGCGTGCTGCGCGAGTACTTCCCGCACAACGGGATCCGGCACGACAAGGAGATCTGGTCCGTCCTGGCCCACGAGTGGCCGAAGGACGGGACCCAGGACACACCGAAGGCATAACCGGACCGGAGCGCGCCGGCTCTCCGGCCGCTCCGCAGGTGCCGGGCAGCCGGAGAGCCGAGGCGACAGTGGGAGGACCGGGGCGGTCGCAGGGTCGCACGCCCCGGTGCCGCTCCGCGTGGCCGCCCCGGCCGCACCGTCCGGTTGGCCGAGATCACAGCCACCGCCGTGGTCCACGGGGCCACGCTGTGGAAGGGTGAGCGCCGACCCGAGGAATCCGGAGGCCGCCTTGTCCCAGCACGACCCGAGCCGCACCGGCACGACCACCGCTCCGGCCGAGCCGCCGGCCGCCGGCGGCGGCAAGACCACCTGGACGCCCACCGCCGGCGCACCCGAAACGCCAGCAGGCGGCGCGGCAGCGCCCACCGCCGGAGCCCCCGCCATCGCGGCGCCGGCCGGAAGCACCGCCGTCGGCACCGGAGTGGACGGCCTGCGCGCGTACGTCGGGGCCGACGGCGTGGCGGTCCTGGTGCTGGACCGCCCGGAGCGGCGGAACGCGGTGACGCTGGCGATGTGGCAGGCGCTGCCCGGCGTCCTGGAACGGCTCGCGGCGCTGCCGGAGGTCCGGGCGCTGCTGCTGACCGGCGCGGGCGGCACCTTCAGCGCGGGCGCCGACATCGCCGAACTGGCCGGGATCTACGGCACCCCGGACCGGGCCGACGCCTACCACGCGGTGAACGTCGCGGCGGAGGAGGCACTGGCCGCCTTCCCGCACCCGACGATCGCCGTGCTGCACGGCTACTGCGTCGGCGGCGGCTGCCAGTTGGCGGTCGCCTGCGATCTCCGGTTCGCCGCCGAGGGGGCCCGGCTGGGGATCACCCCGGCCAAGCTCGGGGTGGTCTATCCGGCCGTGCCGACGCTCCGGCTGGCAGCGCTGGTCGGGCCGGCCCGGGCCAAGTACCTGCTGTTCTCCGGAGAGTTGGTCACCGCCGAGCGGGCCGAGCGTTACGGCCTGGTGGACGAAGTCCTTCCGGACGGTGAACTCGACTCCCGCGCAACGGAGTTCGCCCGACTGCTGGCCCGGCGTTCACCGCAGACCATCGGCGCGGCCAAGGCCGTCCTGGCCGCCGGAGGGCCCGCCGGCGACCGGCTGGCCGAGGCCCGGGCGGCGGTGGCCCCGTGGGAGCGCAGGTCCCGCCGGGCGCCGGACGTGCACGAGGGGCTGGCCGCCTTCCTGGAACGCCGGGAGCCCCGGTTCTGAGCCCCCGCACGCCCTCACACGCCCCGGCACACTCCCCGGCACACCCCCGCACGGCCCGGCAGGCCCTGGCACACCGCGGAAGCGTGGGCGTCAGCGGATCGGCAGCCCGGAGATGCTGCGTGCGATGACGAGCCGCTGGATCTCGCTGGTGCCCTCGAAGACGGAGTAGATCGCGCTGTCCCGGTGCATCCGCTCGACCGGGTACTCCCGGGTGAAGCCGTTGCCGCCGAGGATCTGCATCGCCTGCGCCGTGACCCACTTCGCGGTCTCGCCCGCGTACAGCTTGGACATCGAGCCCTCGGCGGAGGTGAACGGCTGGTTGTTGGCGGCCATCCAGGAGGCCCGCCAGACCAGCAGCCGGGCGGCGTCGATCCGGGTCTTCATGTCGGCCAGGGTGAAGGCCACACCCTGGTTGTCGATGATCGGACGGCCGAACTGCACCCGGGTCCGGGCGTAGTCGAGCGCCACCTCGTACGCGGCACGCGCGATCCCGACGGCCTGTGCGCCGACCGCCGGGCGGGACGCCTCGAAGGTGGCCATCGCCGCGTTCCCGCCCCGCTTCCCCGGGCCGGCCGCGTCCGCCTCGCCGCGCGCCGCCTGCTCGCGGGCCCGCGCCAGCCTCCCGTCGAGCCGCTCCTTCCCGCCCAGCAGGCAGTGGCCCGGCACCCGGACGTCGTCCAGGACGACCTCGGCGGTGTGCGAGGCCCGAATGCCGTGCTTCCTGAACTTCTGCCCCTGGGTCAGACCGGGCGTGCCGGGCGGGACCACGAAGGAGGCGTGCCCGCGCGCACCGAGCGCGGGGTCCACGGTCGCCACCACCACATGGACGGCGGCGATCCCGCCGTTGGTGGCCCAGGTCTTGGTGCCGTTCAGCACCCACTCGTCCTTGGCCTGGTCGTACACGGCCCGAGTGCGCAGCGCGGAGACGTCCGAGCCCGCGTCGGGTTCGGAGGAGCAGAAGGCGGCCACCTTGACGTCGTCCGCAGTGCCGAACATCTGCGGTGCCCAGGTGCCGATCTGCTCGTCGGTGCCGTTGGCCAGGACCGCGACGGCGGCGAGTGTGGTGCCGACGATGGCGAGCCCGATCCCGGCGTCGCCCCAGAACAACTCCTCCATGGCGATGGGGATTCCGACGCCGGAGGGGTCGAAGTACTGCTGGGCGTAGAAGTCCAGGGAGTAGATGCCGAGCCTGGCCGCCTCCTGGATGACCGGCCACGGGGTCTCCTCCCGCTCGTCCCACTCCGCGGCGGCCGGTCGCATCACGCCGGCGGCGAAGCCGTGCAGCCAGTCGCGTACGGCGAGTTGGTCCTCGCCCGGGTCGAGGGAGAAGGTGCTCATGTTTCCTGCCTCCGGTCACGAGTGCCTGGCGGGTGTTCGGCGGGCTGCCCGTGCCGGCGGAGGGACGGTGCGGCCGGCCGCCGTCCCGGCGCACGGGGTGGTCCACGCCACTGCGGGTGTTACCCCCGGTAACACGCCGGAGTCTGCTACTCATTGGTAACGCGTGTCAACGCCCCGCCCCCGCCCTGCCCCAGTGCCCACGCCCCAGGAGCCAGTACGTGCCGACCGCCGACACCGCACCGCCCGGAGAGCCGCGCCGCGAGCAGCTGCTCAACGCCGCCGACCGGGTGGTCCAGCGTGACGGGCCGAGCGCCAGCATGAACGCCATCGCAGCCGAGGCCGGGATCACCAAGCCCATCCTGTACCGGCACTTCGGCGACCGGAACGGGCTGATCAGAGCGCTGACCGAGCGGCACACCTCCGGTCTGCTGGCCGCCGTCAGGGCGGCACTCGACGAGCCGCTGGAGCGTCGCGACCGGGTCGAGCACGTCCTGGACACCTACCTCGCCGCGATCGAGTCCCGGCCGCAGGTGTACCGGCTGCTGACCCACCCGGAACCCGGCGACCCCACCGGCGCCGGGAACGCGCTGGCACCCGCGCTGAAGCGGATCGCCGACGAGATCACCAGGGCCGTGCAGGCCCAGGTCGACCTCGGCGCGGACGGCCCGCTGCTCTCCGAGGCCTGGGGCCGGGCGATCACCGGCATGGTGCTGGCCGCCGGGGACTGGTGGCTCGAACAGCGGCCCTGCCCCCGCTCGCACATGGTGCGGGCCCTGGCCGACCTGCTCTGGGGCCGGCTGGCGACCGCCGCGCCGCTGCCGCCCGCCGCCGTCCCGCCCACTGCGGACGCCGACGGAGATCCTCCCAACTGACGTGCAATTCACGGAACATGAGCCGTCCTCAGCTCTTGTGCGACCCATCCGCGTGGGGCATCATCGGCGGTCACCACCCCTCCCCTGCCGAGGTGCCCCGTGCGTGTCCGCCGTACCGCCGCAGCACTCACCCTCGCCGTCGCCGCCGTCCTGGGCAGCACCGCCGCCGCCCCGGAGGCCGCACCCCTGGAGCACTTCCCCACCGGTACCGTCACGGCCGCCGACGGCCGTACCGTGCTGGCGGATCCGAGCGGCCGGGCACTCCAGCTGCGCGGCTTCAACGTGGACAAGTACGACGAGACCACCGAGAACGACGTCAGATCCATCGCCGCGCACGGCTTCACGCTGATCCGGGTGGCCGTCTCCTGGGCCCGCCTGGAACCCGCGCGGGACGTCTACGACCGGGGCGAGACCGCCAGGCTGCGCCGGCTGCTGGACTGGGCGGGGAAGTACGGGCTGCTGGCCGTGATCGACTTCCACCAGGACGTGTACGGGCCGAAGTTCGGCGGCGGCGACCGCGGCATCCCGCTCTGGGCCACCCGCGACGACGGGCTCCCGTTCACCCCGGACCCGCACGACTGGTTCGCCGGGTACTACCAACCCGCCGTACAGGCCGCCTTCCGGCACCTCTACGACGACCCCGACCTGCGGCGGTGGCAGAGCGACTTCTACACCCGGATCGCCCGCGAACTGCGCGGCCACCGCGCCCTGCTGGGGTACGACCTGTTCAACGAGCCGTTCGGTCCGATCGACGGGGACCCGGGCGATCCGGCCGTGCTGGCGGCCTCCGCCGCCGAGCTGGAGCAGGGACGGCTCGCCGGGATGTACCGGCGGCTGATCGCCTCGATCCGCCGGGCCGACTCCCGCTCCTGGCTGTTCGTCGAGCCGACGGTGCTGGTCGGCCTGGGCGTACCGACCCGGCTGCCGGTCTTCGCGGACCCGCGCGCCGGTGCCCCCAGGCTCGGCTACGCCCCGCACTTCTACGACACGGCGGTCGAGGCGGGCCAGGACTGGGACCCGTCCGACGGCTTCATCGAGCACTACACCGCCGCCGTCACCGCGTACCCCCGGGCCGGCCGGCTGCCCCTCCTGGTCGGCGAGTGGGGGCCGCCCGACTCCCGCACCCCCGGCAACACCCTGCTGGTGCGGCGGCAGGTCGCCGCCATGACCGGCTTCGCCACCGCCTGGACGATGTGGTACTGGTGCCGCGGCAGCGGCGGCTACTGCGCGCTCGGCCCGGACGGCCGGCCGGCCCCCGGGGACGGACCCGCCTTCGGCCCGTACGCCGCCGCCCTCGCCGGACTCCCCGGCACCGAGGACTACCAGGACGGGGTCTACCGCCTCACCTTCACCACCGGCCGTCCGGGCTGGACCGAGGTGGTGCTCCCGGCCGGCGGCCACCCGGCCCGGGTGAGCGTCGACGGTGCCCGCGCCTCGGCGGTGGTGATCGAGCAGCCCGGCCCCGACCGCTTCGGCCTGGCCTGGATCCTGCTGCCGCGAACCGCCCCGGGCACCCACGTCACCGTCACCGTCAGCTGAGCACGCGACCGGCCGCGACCCCGGCCGGGAAGCGGGACCGGGCGCGGGACCAAGCGCGGCGGACCGGACGGAGGCCGGGCGCACTGCCCCGCGCCCGGGAACCCGCTCAGAGCAGATCGGCCCGCGCCGCCTGGATCCCCGCCTGGAAGCGCGTCCGGGCGCCGAAGCGGTCCATCAGCTCCCGCACCCAGCGCTGTACCGTGCGGGTGGAGACCCCGAGTTGGCGAGCGATGCTCTCGTCGGTGAGCCCCGCGGCCAGCAGGCCGAGCAGACGCTGACGCCGGTCCTCCGGCTCGCTCTCGGCGTCCGCCGCCGGGAACCGCATGGCCTGCGACCAGTACAGCTCGAACAGCCCGATCAGCGCGTCCAGCAGCGAGGACGGCCTGACCAGCAGCACGTGCTGCAGCTCGGTGCCCGCGCTCACCGGCAGCACCGCCCAGCGCGCGTCGACCACCGCCAGCTTGAGCGGCAACTCCGGCAGTATCCGGGCCTGTTCACCACCCCGGATGAAGCCGCGGACCTCGGCCACCCGGTCCGGCTCGCGCAGCACCCGGCTCTCGTACACCACCCGCGTCGTCACACCCCGGCCGAGCAGGGAACCTTCGGTCTCCGGATCGCAGCGGCGGATGTAGGGCGGCCGGTCCAGCACCCGCAACTGCTCGCGCGAACCCAGCTGAAGGCTGCGCCAGAGCTCGGCGATCGCCTCGCGTCCGGTGATCACCTCGACCAGCTCGCCCATCCCGGACTGGCGCCGGCGGTAGGTGCGCATCAGCTCGTTGATCCGCCCGCGGGCCCGGCGGAGTTCGACCTCGCGCTGGAGCAGCAGTTCCTCCAGCGCCACATCGGGCGCGGCGGCCGTCCAGCGCCGCTGCCCTCCGGCCGGACGCGCCACCAGGCCGTGGTCGGCCAGCGACTCCAGTGCGGCCAGCGAGCGTTCGGCGTTCAGCCCGGCCCAGGCCCCGAGCTGCTGTGCGGAGGCGCTGCCGGCGTCGAGCAGCCGCAGGTACAGCTCCTCCGCGTCCGCGCCGATACCCAGCCCGGCGAATCTGGCCCCAGCGAGTTCCGGCATCGGTGCCCCCTTCCCGGACCCGTCCTGAACGAGAAGTCCGCTGGTGGAGTCCGACTCTGCTCCGACTCTGTGTCATCGGACGGACGAACGCAAGGGACCGGCGACAAGACATGTACCCGCCATGACGCGTTCCTGACCCGCTCATTGCCTTCCGTCCGGGGCCGGGCGGCCCGCACTCTTGGCGACAGCGTTCCGCCGGGTGCCGACCCCACACCGGTCCGGTGGTGCGCCGAAGTCCTCGACCCCCACCAGGAGTTCTCCATGCCCGCATTCCGTATCGCCGGCTCCGTGGCCGCCGCCGTGCTCGCCGTCTCCGCCGCCACGCTCGCCACCCCCGCGAGTGCCGCCACTCCCGCCCACTCCGCGCGGGCCGTGCACTACTACGGCCATCACCCCCGCGGCTCGCACAACTACGCCGACAGCGTCTGGGGCGGGTACGTCGCCCAGGGCAGCAACTTCAGTACCGTCACCGGCTCCTGGACCATGCCGCAGGTGCAGTGCAACACCTCGAACGACCTGTTCGCACCCTGGGTCGGCATAGACGGCTACGGCTCGCAGACGGTGGAGCAGACCGGCGTCCAGGTGGACTGCTCCAGCGGCTCACCGGTCTACTCGGGCTGGTACGAGATGTACCCGGCCCCGCCGCAGTACTTCAACGACCCGGTGGACGCCGGTGACAGCTTCACCGGCAGCGTGGTCTCCAACGGCAACGGCTCCTACTCGCTGAAGCTCACCGACAACACCAAGGGCTGGACCGAGACCACCGACCAGTCGCTGGACGCCCAGAACGTGAGCGCCGAGGCGGTCATCGAGTCGCCGTCCCAGAGCTACCCGTCCTTCAACAGCCTGGACTTCAGCGGCGTCACGGTGAACGGGCAGGCCTTCGACGCGTACTCGCCGCAGGCCATCGACAGCGGCCAGTACACCGAGACCGCTCTGCAGAACGGCTCGTTCTCCATCGTCCCGGCGAACTGACCACCGGCCCCGGTCCGTCGCCGCGCCGGCGCGGCGACGGACCGGTACCACGGGTGAGCGGGGATCAGGCCCCGGCGAGCCCGCGCCGCTTCAGCAGCGGGGCGATGTCGGCCTCGCGGCCGACCACGGCGCGGAAGCAGTCCAGCGCGTCCCTGCTGCCACCGCGCGAGAGCAGTTCGGCCCGGAAGACCCCACCGCTCTCACGCACCGTGCGGCCGTTGGTGCGGAACCACTCGACGGTGTCCGCGTCCAGCACCTCCGACCAGATGTAGGCGTAGTAGCCCGCGCTGTACTCGCTGGCGAAGATGTGGCTGAAGTACGTCGTGCGGTAGCGCGGCGGGACGGCCGGCAGCGCGAGGCCGGCCCTGGACAGCGCCTCGGCCTCGAACTCCTGGGCGTCGGCGATCTCCTGACCGGCCGGCACCGTGTGCCAGGCCCAGTCCAGCAGCGCGGCGGCCAGGTACTCGACCGTACGGAAGCCCTGGCCGAACCGCTCGGCGGCGGCGATCCTGGCCACCACCTCGGCCGGCAGGGCCTCGCCGCTCTCGTGGTGCCTGGCGAAGTTGGCCAGCACCTCGGGCCAGTCCATCCACATCTCGTTGACCTGGGACGGGAACTCCACGAAGTCGCGCGGCACCTCGGTCCCGGCGAACAGCGGGTAGCGGACGGCGGAGAACAGGCCGTGCAGCGCGTGGCCGAACTCGTGGAACAGCGTCCGCACCTCGTCCCAGGTCAGCAGGGCGGGCTCACCGGGGGCGGGGTGGGCGATGTTGAGGTTGTTGACCACCACCGGCCGCTGGCCGAGCAGCTCGGACTGCGAGACCAGTTCGTTCATCCAGGCGCCGCCGCCCTTGGACTCCCGGGCGTAGAAGTCGCCGAGGAAGAGGCCCAGCGGGCTGCCGTCCGCCTCGAACACCTCGAAGACCCGGACCTCCGGGTGGTACCCGGTGAGGTCCTCCCGCTCGGTGAAGGTCAGCCCGTACGCCAGGTTGGCCGCGAAGAACACACCGTCCCGCAGCACCCGTTCGAGCTCGAAGTACGGGCGCAGCGCGGCGGTGTCCAGGTCGTAGACGGCCTTGCGGACCCGCTCCGAGTAGTAGGCCCAGTCGTGCGCGGCGAGCTCGGTGACGCCGTCGGCCTCGGCGGCCCTGGCGAGTTCGGCGGCCTCGCGCTCGGCGTTGGCCACCGCGGCGGGCACCAGGCGGGCCAGCATCGTGTCCACCGCCTCGACCGTACCGGCGGTCTCGTCCGCCACCACGTACGCGGCGTGGCTCGGGTAGCCGAGCAGCGCCGCGCGCTCGGCGCGCAGCGAGGCCATCCGGATCGCCACCGGACCGTTGGACTCCACGGCCCGGCCGAGCGAGGCCTCCAGCAGCCGGGCGCGCACGGCCCGGTCGGTGAGCGCCGCCAGCTCGGGCTGGTTGGAGAAGTTCTTCAGGCTGAGGACGTAGGTGCCGTCCGGGTGGCCGAGCGCCTTGGCGTTCTCGGCGGCCGCGGCGATCTGGCCGGCGGGCAGGCCAGCCAGCCGCTCGGCGCTGTCCAGCTCCAGGGCGCGGGCCCGGGTGTCGTCGAACACGTGCTGCCGGAAGGTGGTCGCGTCCGAGGCCAGCTGGGCGTTGATCTCACGCAGCCGCTGCTGGTCGGCGGCCGACAGCCGGGCCCCGGCCCGGACGAACCGGGTGTGGTGGCGCTCCAGCAGGCGCAGCGCCTGGGCGTCCAGGTCCAGGCTCTCGCGGGCCTCGTACACGGCGCGCACCCGGGCGTAGAGCGCCGGGTCGAGGTGGATCGCGTCGGCGTGCGCCGCGAGCCGCGGGCTTATCTCGGCGTCCAGTTCCTGCAGCGCGGGAGTGGCGTCGGAGGCGACCTGGTTGTCGAAGGCCAGCCGCACCCGGCGCAGCAGCGCACCCGAACGCTCCAGCGCCACCAGCGTGTTGTCGAAGCCCGGCTGCTCGGGGTCGGCCACGATCGCCGCGATCTCGGCCAGCTGGTCGGCCATTCCCCGCTCGAAGGCGGGCAGGTAGTGCTCTTCCCGGATCTCGGCGAAGGGCGGGAGTTCGTAGGCCAGGGTGCTGGCCTCGAAGAAGGGGTTGTCGCTCATTGCCCGAACCTTACGCGCTGTCAAGCCCGCTGCCTACGGGTCGATCGGCCCACCCGGCCCTCCTCGGCCGCCCGGTTCCGGCCCGGGCCGCGGAGACGGGCGGAGCCGGCCGAAGGCGCCGCTCGGCTCGCCGCTCCGGGCCGTCCGCGACGGTGAGGACCGGGGGACGGCCGTGTTCCAGAGGACGGCCCTTCCAAAGGACGGCCGCATTCCGGGGGCCGGCCCGTTCCAAAGGCCCCGCCCGGCCGGCTCCGGCATCCGGGGTGCGGCGCCGGGCCCACGCCGGGCCGGGTGAGCCGCGCGACGGCCCGGCGAACGGCCCGCCGACCGCCAGGCCCGCTTCGGCCTCGCCCTGGACGCCCCTGCCCACCGGCCTCACCGGGCACCGGCCGCCCCGGAGCCGGGCCGATGCCCCGGTTGTCAGTCCCGGGCGTTACCGTCGAACGACCACCCGTCCGAGAGGAGGAGACCCCGTGACCCCGGCCCCCCGCACCGCACTGGTGCCCGACCCGCACGGCCCGGGCGGGCGCCTCCAGCCCCTCGCCGAGGACGGCACCCCGCTCGGCCCGCCCATCCGCACCCCTTCGCTGGCCGCCACCGTCGCCGAGCGCGAGGCCGCCGAGCGGCCCCGCTGGGTCTGGTCCTCCGCCGACAGCGCGTACGCACCGCTGCTGCCGCTGCGCCTGGCCCGCTGCCACGACCTGCGGCTGACCGAGGCCCTGCTGCTCGGCCACGACGGCGCCTGGGGTGCGCCGCGCTCGCTCGGCGCCGCCTGGGCCAGGCTGCGCGGGCTGCCCGTCCCCGCCGACCTGCCCGAGAGCGCCTCCCCGGACGACCAGGACGGCCTCTTCGCCCCGGACCGCCTGCAACTCCCGCCCGGCACCGACCCGCTGTCGGCGGTGGTCGCCGTCCACGCCGAGCAGCAGCGCCGCCTCCAGGCCGTCACCGACCCGGCGGCCCGCGCCCGCCTCCGGCTGCTGGTGGCCGCCGAGTCCGCCGGCGGCCTGCTGGCGGCCGAGATGTCCCACGACGGGCTGCCCTGGCGTGCCGACGTCCACGACCGGCTGCTCACCGAGCTGCTCGGTCCGCGCCCGGCCGTCCCCGGCACCCAGCCGAGCCTCCTGGCCGAACTGGCGGTCCAACTGCAGCAGGCCCTCGGCGGCCGCCCGTTCAACCCCGACTCGCACAGCCAGGTGCTGCGCGCCTTCGCCGAGCAGGGCATCCAGCTCGGCTCCACCCGCTCCTGGGAGCTGAACCGGGTCGACCACCCCGCCGCCCGCCTGATGACCCGGTACAAGGAGCTCTCCAGACTGCACGCCGCCCACGGCTGGGCCTGGCAGGACACCTGGGCCAGGGGCGGCCGGTTCCGCCCCGAGTACGTGGCCGGCGGCGTGGTCTCCGGCCGCTGGGCCAGCCGGGGCGGCGGCGCGCTGCAGACCCCCCGGATCCTGCGCCGCGCCGTGGTCGCCGACCCCGGCTGGACCTTGGTGGTCGCCGACGCCGCCCAGCTGGAGCCGCGGGTCCTGGCCGCGCTCTCCCAGGACGCCGGGCTGGCCCGCAGCGCCGCCGAGGGCGACCTCTACAACGCACTCGCCGCCACCGCCTTCCAGGGCGACCGCGAGCAGGCCAAACTCGGTCTGCTCGGCGCGATGTACGGACAGACCAGCGGCGACATCGGCCCGCTGCTGGCCACCCTGCGCCGCCGCTACCCCGCAGCCATGGGGTACGTCGAGGCCGCGGCCCGGACGGGAGAGGACGGTGGGATCGTCCGCTCCCGGCTCGGCCGCACCTGCCCGCCGCCCTCCGCCGACTGGCTCGACCTGATCGAGGCCCCCGAGACCAGCGGTGAGGCCGGCGGCCGCTCGGCCAGGGCGCGCGGGCGGTTCACCCGCAACTTCGTCATCCAGGCCAGCGGGGCGGACTGGGCGCTCGCGCTGCTCGCCGCGCTCCGGCGGCGGCTGACCGCGCTGGAGTCCGGCGCGGACCGGCCGCACCTGGTCTTCTTCCAGCACGACGAGGTGGTGGTGCACACCCCGATTGACCTGGCCGACCAGGTCGTCGCGGCCGTGCGGGACTCCGCCGAGGAGGCCCGGGTCCTGGTCTTCGGCGACACCCCGGTCCGCTTCCCGCTCAGCGCCACCGTCGCGGACTGCTACGCCGACGCCAAGTGATCAGGGGCAAGGGGCAGCCCCCAGGGGCGGCCTTCGGCCCCTGAGGCGCACCTCTCCGGCGGCCGGGCCGCTCAGAACTTCCTGAAGCCCCGTGCCTCTTCGGCCGCCGCGACCACCGCCGCCAGGTCCGCCCCGGCCGAGGCCGTGACGACGGCCGCCACCGCGCCCTCCACGAACGGCGTGTCCACCAGCACCACCCCGTCCCGCGGATCGTCCTCCAGCACGACCCTCGCGGTCAGCACCGAGCTGCCGAGGTCCGGCACCACGACCACTCCGACGCCGCTGTCCGCCTCCTCGACCGCGCGGGCGATCAGGTCGTAGCTGGTGCCCAGGCCGCCGTCCTCGGTGCCCGCGGCGATCGCCACGGTGACGCCGTCGGAGCCGAGTTCGGTGAGGAGCTCACGCAGTCCGGCCGCCATGGCGGGGCTGTGCGAGACGAGAACGATACCCACGTGCTTGACCATGCTCCGACCCTAGCCCGCTTCATCGCCCGTCACTCGACGGCCAGTTCGAGACTCGGCGTGTCGTATCGCTCACCAAGCCGTGTCGGCTGGCGTAACGTCACCTTCAAGATCTGCCGAGGGAGTGTGCCTTGAAAAAGCTGATCAACTCACCGGACACCGTCCTGACGGACGCGCTGGCCGGACTCGCCGCCGCCCATCCGGAGTTGGCGGTGGACATTCCCAACCGCGTGATCACCAGAGCCGGACGGCCCGGGCGCCCCAAGGTGGCTCTGATCTCCGGCGGCGGCTCCGGCCACGAGCCGCTGCACGTCGGTTTCGTGGGGCGCGGCATGCTCGACGCCGCCTGCCCCGGCGAGGTGTTCACCTCCCCGGTACCCGACCAGGTGCTGGCCGCCGCCCAGCGGGTGCACAGCGGCGAGGGCGTACTCCTGATCGTCAAGAACTACACCGGCGATGTGATGAACTTCCAACTCGCCGCCGAACTGGCCGCCGAGGAGGG
Source organism: Kitasatospora sp. HPM-01-4 (assembly GCF_051374625.1). NCBI lineage: Bacteria > Bacillati > Actinomycetota > Actinomycetes > Kitasatosporales > Streptomycetaceae > Kitasatospora > Kitasatospora sp. HPM-01-4. The sequence goes on from NZ_JBPQGP010000005.1 coordinate 2,908,409, forward strand.
CATCGAGATCCGCACGGTCCTGGTCAACGACGACGTCGCGGTGGAGGACTCGACCTGGACGGCGGGCCGCCGGGGCACCGGGGCGACCCTGATGGTGGAGAAGATCACCGGGGCGCTGGCCGAACGCGGCGCGCCCCTGGACCAGGTGGCCGAGCTCGGCCGACGGGTCAACGCCGCCTCCCGCTCCTTCGCCGTCGCACTCACCGCCGCCACCACGCCGGCGGCCGGGAAGCCCGGCTTCGACCTTCCGGAGGACGAGATCGAGGTCGGCGTCGGCATCCACGGCGAGCCGGGACGCCGACGCGAGAAGCACCGTCCGGTGAACGAACTGGTGGCGGAGGTGGTGGACACCATCCTCACCGACCACGAACTGGCAGCGGGCGACGAGGTGATCGCCCTGGTCAACGGCCTCGGCGGCACACCGCTGCTGGAGCTGTACGTGGTCTACGGCCAGGTGCGCGACAGGCTCGCCGAACGCGGCATCCGGATCGCCCGCAGCCTGGTCGGCAACTACGTCACCAGCCTGGACATGGCCGGCTTCTCGCTGACCCTGACCAAGGCCGACCCCGAACTGCTGGAGCTGTGGGACGCCCCGGTGGCCACCCCGGCCCTGAACTGGTCCTGACCCCGATCCCGTCCCCTGGAGGAGCACCGTAGTGGACACCGAACTCGCCGTCGCCTGGATCCGGGAGACCGCCGCCGCCGTCGAGCAGCAGGAGTCGTACCTGGCCGAGCTGGACTCGGCGATCGGCGACGGGGACCACGGCAGCAATCTGCGCCGCGGCTTCACCGCCGTGGTCACGGCCCTCGACGCACTGGAGCCGGACTCCATCGCCGCCGTCCTCGCCAAGACCGGAACCACGCTGATCTCCAAGGTCGGCGGAGCCTCCGGGCCGCTGTACGGAAGTGCGTTCCGCGCCATGGGCAAGGCGCTGCCGCAGGCCACGGCCACTCCGGCCGAGCTGGCCGCCGCGCTGACGGAGGGCCTGCTGGCGATCCAGCAACTGGGCGGGGCCGCACCCGGCGACAAGACCATCGTGGATGCCTGGGCACCGGCCGTCGCCGCCTTCGAGGCGGCCGCCGGCGACGGTCTGCCCGCGGCGGCCGACGCGGCGGACGCGGCCGCCGCCCAGGGCGCGCGCGACACCATCCCGCTCCAGGCCCGCAAGGGCCGCGCCTCCTACCTCGGCCCCCGCAGCACCGGCCACCAGGATCCCGGCGCGACCTCCACCGCCCTGCTCTTCCACACCCTCGCCCTGGTCGCCCGCGCCGGCTGAGGTCCCGGGCGCGGCCCGGGGGCGCGCGGCAGAGGGGCCCGCGGCGCCCGGCGGCGCGAAGCCGCACCGCGTCGACTGTACGGAGAGCCAGGCCGTACGGGAAGCCAGGCTGTACGGAGAGCCAGGCCGTACGGAGAGCCAGGCCGTACGGAGAGCCGCGCGACCGGCCGTCACCGGATCCGTCCGGCCGGTCGCGCGGCTCTCCGCGCCGTCGCACGGGTCCGCTCACCCGATCCGCGACCAGTCGAGATCCGTCCGGCTGATCAGCAACAGCAGCGCGTCGTCATCGAGCTCCCCGCCGGTGTGCGTCAGCAGGTCCGCGTAGACCCGCCCGACCGCGCTCTCCAGCTCCGCCACCGAGCGCGCGGCGTCCCGCACCAGCGGCCCCACCCGCTCGGCCAGCGGATAGAACTCGCCCGACCTGTGGTGCCTGGCCTCGATCACCCCGTCGGTGCAGAGCACCAGGACGTCATCCGGACCGAACGGCAGATCGACGCTCTGCGGTGAGCCGCTCGCGAGCCTGCCGAGCCCCAGCGGCACCCACGGGTCGGCGGCCTCCAGCACCGTCACCGTCCCGTCCGGGCCGACCCGGATCGGCGGGACGTGCCCGTAGTGCAGCAGCCGCATCGTCCCGGGCCGACGGAACTCGGCGAACAGCGCGGTGGTGAACTCCCCTTCCGGCACGTGCCGTTCGACACTGGCCTCGATCCGGGACGCCACCGCCGCCAGCCCCCTCTCGTCGTACGCCGCCTCGCGGAAGGCGCCGAGCACCACGGCGGCGGTCCGCACCGCGTCCAGCCCCTTGCCCCGGACGTCGCCGACCAGCACCCGGGTGCCGTGCGGGGTGTCCAGCACCGAGTACAGATCCCCGCCGATCCGTGCCGCGTCCGCCGCCGAGACGTACCGGACGGCCAGCCGAAGCGGCCCGACCGAGGGACCCGGCAGGCTGAGCAGCGCCCGCTGGGCGGCCTCGGCCACCGAGCTGACGGCGGCGAACGCGGCGGCCCGGTGCATCCGCAGACGGGCCAGCCAGGCACTGAACACCGTCAGCACGATGTAGCTGAGGAGCGCCCCGTAGAGGAACCGGCCGTCCTGCAGGTCGTCCATCCGGTCGTAGTGGCTCAGGCCGAGCAGGGCGAAGAGGCCGAGTGAGCAGACCAGCAGCAGTTCGGCGGGGCGCAGCGTGAGCGCGGCGATCGACGGCACCACCACCATCAGCGGCGCCAGATAGCGGTCCTGCCCGGAGAAGTAGTCGGTCGCCGACACCGCCAGGACCGCCAGCAGCGCGGGAGCGGCTCGGCGCAGGAAGGTCAGGTCCTGCAGGTCGGTGGCGAGCAGCGCGCTCTCCCGCCTGGCCCGTGGCAACCCGGACGGCCGAGGGTTCGCGGGCGACTGGGCGGGGCGGAACCGGGGCACACACCGAACATATCGGAGGAACCACACGACTGCGGCGCGCGCGCCGATATCAGGATTCCCTGCTATTTATCTGATTTGCCATACGGTACGAGAGCGTGACCCAGCCCACCGTCGGACCGAGGGAAGGCGGCCGCAGATGTCCGGGCCCGGCAGCACCCCGCCACCGTCGACCCCGCCACCGTCGCCCCCGCGCTGGGGCCACCCCGCCCAGCCGGGCGGGCCCCCGCCGGGCAGGCCACCGGGACCGCCGCAAGGCTGGCCGCCCGTCCCGCCGTCCGTCGCGCCGACCCAGCACTGGCTGAAGGTCTTCCTGACCGGCCTGGCACTCTGGGTCGCCACCGTCGTGGTCACCTTCCTCACCGCCAACAGCAACCTGGTCCCGACCATCGTGCTGCTCGGCAGCTTCCTCGTTCCGACCACCTTCGTGGTCTGGGCGTACGAGCGTTTCGCGGCCGATGTCGGCATCGAGCGGATCTTCGTCTGCTTCGGCATCGGCGGCATCATCGGCGTACTCGGCGCCTCGGCCCTGGAGAGCTACTTCGTCTCGCCCTCGGTGTGGATGTACGTGCTCGTCGGGCTGATCGAGGAGGGGGTGAAGCTGGCCGCGCTCATCATGGTCGCCCGGCGGATCCCGGTCACCGGGCTGCGGCACGGACTCGTCCTGGGCGCGGCCGTCGGCGCCGGATTCGCCGCCTTCGAGAGCGCCGGCTACGCCTTCAACGCCGTGCTCACCGTGCGGGGGCTCTCACTGCACGACCTGGTCGAGACCGAGATCCTGCGCGGCATCCTGGCCCCGGTCGGCCACATCCTGTGGACGGCCATCCTCGGCGGCGTGCTCTTCCGCGAGCGGCAGGGCACCCACTTCCGCCTCAACGGCCCGGTACTGCGCACCTATCTGGGCGTCTCGCTGCTGCACGCGCTCTGGGACAGCATGAGCGGCATCGCCGTGTGGCTGGTCGCCCTCACCACCGCCAGCGCCCACCAGCGAGCCCTCTTCAGCCTCGGCTACCTGCCCTCGCCCACCGAGGAGCAGGTGCACCTCTACACCCTGTACGACGTCGGCGGCCTGGTCCTGGTCTCGCTCGGGGGCCTGTGCTGGCTGCTCACCCTGGTCCGGCAGGCCCGGGTGACCTGACCGCGCACTCACCCGGGCGGGTGGTTGCGCCCCGTCTGCGGAACCATCCGCCGCGCCGCTCCGACGACTGCAGAAGCCGCCCGCGCGGGCTGCGACGTGCACCACAGTCCCTTGCCCGCGGAATACCCCCTAGGGGTATTGTGTTGCGAGCGGACGGAAGCGCGAACCCACCAAGTGTCCGGGCACCCCCGCCCGGACGGTACCGACTCGGAGGCCCTGGATGTCCAGCACCATCACGTACACCGTCACCGGCATGAGCTGCGGCCACTGCGAGAAGTCGATCAGCGAGGAGGTCTCCGCCCTCCCCGGCGTGACCGACGTCACCGCCGACGCCAAGGCCGGCACGGTGACCATCTCCTCCGACGCGCCCCTGGACGAGAGCGCCGTGCGCGCCGCCGTCGACGAGGCCGGCTACGAACTGGTCGGCCCGGCCGCCTAAGACCGATCGGCAGTAGGGCCCTATTGCCGGTCGGTCTAAGCCCGCCGTACGGGGCGCGCCGAGGCGTGCGCGCCCCGTACGCCCGCACCGAGGTCAGCAAGGAGCAACCAGCATGAGCACCACCACGCCGGGCATAGCGTCCGGGGCCGTCCGCGAGCGGGTCGAACTCTCCATCGGCGGGATGACCTGCGCCTCCTGTGCGGCCCGGATCGAGAAGAAGCTCAACCGGATGGACGGCGTCGAGGCGACGGTCAACTTCGCCACCGAGAAGGCGCGGGTGGACTTCGCGCCCGAGGTGAGCGTGGCCGACCTGATCGCCAGGATCGAGCAGACCGGCTACACCGCCGAGCTGCCCGCCCCGCCCGCCGCCGCGGCGGAGTCCCCCGCCGAACCGGCCGCCGAACCCGACCCGCTCTGGGACCGGCTGCTGGTCAGCCTCGCGCTCTCGGTGCCCGTGGTGATGCTCTCCATGATCCCCGCCCTCCAGTTCGACAACTGGCAGTGGCTGGCCTTCGCCCTCACCGGCCCGGTCGTCGTCCACGGCGGCCTGCCCTTCCACCGCGCCGCCTGGACCAACCTCAGGCACGGCGCGGCCACCATGGACACCCTGGTCTCGCTCGGCACCCTGGCCGCCTTCGGCTGGTCGGTGTGGGCCCTGTTCTACGGCAACGCCGGAATGCCGGGGATGCGCCACGAGTTCTCGCTCTCGGTCGGCGGCGGCGACGCCTCCTCCTCGCTCTACCTGGAGGCCGCGGCCGGCGTCACCACCCTGATCCTGCTCGGCCGCTGGCTGGAGCACCGCTCCAGGCGCCGCGCGGGCGCGGCCCTGTACGCCCTGCTGGACCTCGGCGCCAAGGACGTCGCGGTGCTGAGGTCCGGCCGCGAGGTACGGCTGCCCCTCGCCCAACTCGCCGTCGGGATGCGCTTCGTGGTGCGGCCCGGCGAGAAGATCGCCACCGACGGCGTGGTGGTCGAGGGCGCCTCCGCCGTGGACGCCTCGATGCTCACCGGTGAGTCAGTCCCGGTCGAGGTCACGGTCGGCGACCCGGTCACCGGCGCCACCGTCAACGCCGGCGGCCGCCTGGTGGTCGAGGCCACCCGGGTCGGCGCCGACACCCGGCTCGCCCGGATGGCCAGACTGGTCGAGGAGGCCCAGAACGGCAAGGCCGCCGCCCAGCGCCTGGCCGACCGGATCTCCGCCGTGTTCGTCCCAGCGGTCATCCTGATCGCGCTCGGCACCCTGGCCACCTGGCTACTGCTCGGCGGCAGCGCCACCGAGGCCTTCACCGCCGCCGTCGCCGTGCTGATCATCGCCTGCCCGTGCGCCCTGGGCCTGGCCACTCCGACCGCGCTGATGGTCGGCACCGGCCGCGGTGCCCAGCTGGGCATCCTGATCAAGGGCCCCGAGGTCCTGGAGACCACCCGCGCGGTGGACACCATCGTGCTGGACAAGACCGGCACCGTGACCACCGGCCGCATGGCGCTCACCGCCGTGCACACCGCCGACGGCGTGTCCGAGGCCGAGGCGCTGCGCCTGGCCGGTGCGCTGGAGCACGCCTCCGAGCACCCGATCGCCCAGGCCATCGCCGCGGCCGCGGCCGAGCGGCTCGGCGAGCTGCCCGCCGTCGCGGGCTTCGAGAACCTGCCGGGACGCGGCGTTCGGGGCGTGGTCGAGGGCCGCACGGTGGTGGCGGGACGCGAGGTGCTGCCGGCCGACTGGGCCCAGCACCTGCCGCCCGCGCTGGCGGACGCCAGGTCGGCCGCCGAGGCCGCCGGCCGGACCGCCGTCGCGGTCGGCTGGGACGGCGCCGCCCGCGCCGTGCTGGAGGTGTCCGACACGCTCAGGCCCACCAGCGCCGAGGCGGTCCGCGAGCTGCGGGCACTGGGTCTGCGTCCGGTCCTGCTGACCGGCGACAACCGGAAGGCCGCCGAGGCTGTGGCGGCCGAGGTCGGCATCCCCGCCGAGGACGTGATCGCCGAGGTGCTGCCCGAGGACAAGGTGGCCACCGTACGGCGGCTGCAGGCCGAGGGCCGCTCGGTGGCGATGGTCGGGGACGGTGTGAACGACGCCGCCGCGCTCGCCCAGGCCGATCTGGGCCTGGCCATGGGGACCGGGACCGACGCGGCGATCGAGGCGGGCGACCTGACCCTGGTCCGCGGCGACCTGCGCTCGGCCGCCGACGCCATCCGGCTCGCCCGCCGCACCCTGGCCACCATCAAGGGCAACCTCTTCTGGGCCTTCGCCTACAACGTCGCGGCGGTCCCGCTGGCGGCGGCCAGCCTGCTCAACCCGATGGTCGCCGGCGCCACCATGGCCTTCTCCTCGGTCTTCGTGGTGACCAACAGCCTCCGGCTGAAGCGCTTCAACCCGTCGTGAGCCGCTTCTCCTCAGGCGCCGGAGGCCACCGGCCCCCAACGGGCCACGGCCTCCGGCACCCGCACGGTTCCCGCGCCCCGGATGCCGCAGGCCACCCGGGCGCCGTGCCGCGGAGCGCTCAGCGCCCGAGCAGCTCCCCGCCGTTGCAGTGCAGGATCTCGCCAGTGATGAACCCGGCCTCCGGCGAGGCCAGGAAGTAGACCGCCGCCGCTACCTCACCGGTCTCGCCGATCCGGCCGAGCAGGGTACGGGCGGCCCGCCGGGACACCTCGGCGTCGTCCAGCCGGGGCCCGAAGAACTCGGTGCCCGCGACCGTCCCGGGCGCCACGATGTTGGCGGTGATGCCGGAGGGGCCGAGCTGGGCGGCCAGGAAGTGGTTCCAGGCGTGCAGCGAGGCCTTGGCCGCCCCGTAGGAGCCGGCCCCGCGCAGGGCCGCGATCGAACTGACCGTGACCACCCGGCCGGTGCCCTGGATGAGCCGGTCCCGGATCGACTCGGTGAGCATCACCACGGTGAGCACATTGCGCTCGAAGTCCCCGCGCCAGCGGGCCAGCACCGCGTGCGGCCCGGCTCCGATCACGGTCTCCCGGCTGCCGGCGTTGTTGACCAGTACGTCGATCCGCTCGGGCAGCTCGGCCAGCGCGTCCTCGACGGCGTCCGGGTCGGCCAGGTCGCAGACCAGCGGCGTGACGTTGCTGCCCAGGTCGGCGGCGGCCCGTTCCAGCACCGCGCGTCGGCGCCCGACGATCACGACCTGCTCGCCCGCCTCGGCGAAGCGCCGGGCCACGTCGTACCCGATACCCGTGCCGCCACCCGTGACGACGACGTTTCTGGCCATCTGCGCACTCCCTCCCAGTTCCGCCGCCGCGACTTCGGCGAGCGCGGTCGGTCCGTACCGGATTGGCACGATTCCTATCACGCTGGGTTGCCACGTCTGCGGGCAGGGTGATGTCACTCGCTGTGGATCGTGTGGTATGGGCGAGGGTACAGACGCATACAGAGCGTGGAGAGAGCCAACTCACACCCGTCGGGCGTAACTTTGCGCCCCCAGATACGTCTTACCTTTTGTAGTGCGGCAGCTTTGGTGGGCAGCGGCGCCGAGAACGGCATGACGTCGCCGCGGGGCCACCACTGTCGCCGACGGGGCTCCGGCGGGCCCCGGGACGACTGCCGACCGGTTCGTTCGGTGGTCCTCGCGCACGACGCCGGGGCGCGGCCGGCCAGGAACGCTTTGAGCGGCCGTTCCTGGCCCGGCCGCCCTCGGGCGTCGTGCGCCGTTGCGTCGAAGGGCCCGGCTGCCATGGCAGCCGGGCCCTTCGGTTTCAGACCTCTGTCAACTCCGGACCGACGTCAGCTCCGGACCGGCGTCGGCTTCGAGCCGACGTCAGCGAGCGTCGAGCGCGACGTAGTCGCGGGTCTCCACGCCGGTGTAGATCTGACGCGGGCGGCCGATGCGGCTGCTCGGGTCGTTGATCATCTCGTGCCAGTGGGCGATCCAGCCCGGCAGCCGGCCGAGCGCGAACAGCACGGTGAACATGCTGGTCGGGAAGCCCATGGCGCGGTAGATCAGGCCGGTGTAGAAGTCCACGTTCGGGTAGAGCTTGCGCGAGATGAAGAAGTCGTCGTTGAGCGCGTGCTCCTCCAGCTTGAGCGCGATCTCCAGCAGCTGGTCGGACTTGTCCAGCTGGCCGAGGACCTCGTGGGCCAGGCCCTTGACCAGGCGGGCACGCGGGTCGAAGGCCTTGTACACGCGGTGACCGAAGCCCATGAGCTTCACGCCGTCCTCGCGGTTCTTCACCTTGCGGATGAAGGCGTCGACGTCGCCGCCGTCCTGCTGGATCTGCTCCAGCATCTCCAGCACGGCCTGGTTGGCGCCACCGTGCAGCGGGCCCCAGAGCGCCGAGATGCCGGCCGAGATCGAGGCGAACTGGTTGGCGTGGCTGGAGCCCACCAGGCGGACCGTGGAGGTCGAGCAGTTCTGCTCGTGGTCAGCGTGCAGGATCAGCAGCTTGTCCAGCGCGTTGACGATGACCGGGTTGATCTCGTAGTCCTCGGCGGGGACCGCGAAGGTCATCCGGAGGAAGTTCTCGACGTAGCTCAGGTCGTTGCGCGGGTAGACGAACGGCTGGCCGACCGACTTCTTGTAGGCGTAGGCCGCGATGGTCGGCAGCTTCGCCAGCAGGCGGACCGTCGACAGGTGGCGCTGGCCGGCGTCGAACGGGTTGTGGCTGTCCTGGTAGAAGGTGGACAGCGCGCCGACGACCGAGGACAGCATCGCCATCGGGTGAGCGTCGCGCGGGAAGCCGCCGAAGAAGCGCTTGACGTCCTCGTGCAGCAGGGTGTGCTGCGTGATCTCGGCGTTGAACTCCTGCAGCTGTGCGGCGTTCGGCAGCTCGCCGTTGATCAGGAGGTACGCGGTCTCGATGAAGCTGCCCTGCTCGGCCAGCTGCTCGATCGGGTAGCCGCGGTAGCGCAGGATGCCGTTGTCACCGTCCACGAAGGTGATCGCGGACTTGTAGGCGGCGGTGTTGCCGAAGCCGTTGTCCAGGGTGACCAGACCGGTCTGCGGGAGCAGCTTCGAGATGTCGAAGCCGGCGTTGCCCGCAGTGCTCTCGACGACGGGGTACTCGTACTCGCCGCCCTGGTACCGCAGTACTACCGATGTGTCGCTCACGTCTTCCTCACCGACGAAATTAAATCCCTGGGTGTCCTGACTGACTCTACGATCCCCCATCCGAGGGACAGCTGCTCACCCGGGGTGGGCCGAAAAGGGCCCGGTCCTACAAAACCTGTCGCCGCTGCCGGTATGTACCGGACAAGATCGGCGTCAGACTAGGCTCTGCCTTAAATCTCTTTACGTCAAGACAACCCCAGAGCCGCCGACCCCCTTGGACGATCATCCAGTCGCCAGTCGATGATCAAGCGCAGAGTGCCTCCGACCTGCACTGACCGCGCGAACAGCCTGCCCGATTGCTCTCCGTGACCCCACCAGCACCACCAGTTTCTTCGCCCTTGTCACGGCCGTATAGAGCAGATTGCGCTGCAGCATCGTCCAGGCCGAGGTGGTGACGGGAATCACCACCGCCGGATACTCACTGCCCTGCGAACGGTGAATGGTCACCGCATATGCATGCGAGAGTTCGTCAAGTTCGTCAAAGTCGTACGGCACCTCCTCGTCCTCGTCGGTGAGCACCACCAGTCGCTGCTCCTCGACGCTGAGCGAGGTCACCACCCCGACCGTGCCGTTGAAGACGCCGTTCCGCCCCTTCTCGTAGTTGTTCCGGATCTGGGTGACCTTGTCCCCCACCCGGAAGGTACGACCGCCGAACCGGCGCTCCGCCAAGCCCTCGCGCGCCGGTGTGACCGCCGCCTGCAGCAGCGTGTTGAGATTCCCCGCACCCGCGGGACCCCGGTGCATCGGTGCCAGCACCTGGACGTCCCTGCGGGCGTCGAAGCCGAACTTCTGCGGGATCCGCCGGGCCACCACGTCCACCGTCAGCCCGGCCGCCCGCTCCGCGTCCTCCTCCACGAAGAGGAAGAAGTCCTTCAGCCCGTCGGTGATCGGCGGCAGCCCCTCGTTGATCCGGTGCGCGTTGGTCACCACGCCGGACTGCTGCGCCTGCCGGAAGATCCTGGTCAGCCGGACCGACGGGATCGGGCTGCCCTCGGCCAGCATGTCCCGCAGCACCTCGCCCGCCCCCACCGAGGGCAGCTGGTCCACATCCCCAACGAACAGCAGATGCGCCCCCGGCGCGACCGCCTTCACCAGCTTGTTCGCCAGGATCAGATCCAGCATCGACGCCTCGTCGACCACCACCAGGTCCGCGTCCAGCGGGCGGTCCCGGTCGTACGCGGCGTCACCGCCGGGACGCAGTTCCAGCAGCCGGTGGACCGTCGACGCCTCCACCCCCGTCAGCTCCGACAGCCGCTTCGCCGCCCGCCCCGTCGGCGCCGCCAGCACCACCTTCGCCCGCTTGGCCAGCGCCAGCGTGACGATCGACTTCACCGTGAACGACTTGCCGCAGCCCGGACCACCCGTCAGCACCGCCACCTTCTCGGTCAGCGCCAGCTTCACCGAGTCCCGCTGCTCGGGCGCGAGTTCGGCCCCGGTACGCTGCGCGAGCCAACCCAGCGCGGCCGTCCAGTCCACCTCCGCGAAGCCGGGCATCCGGTCGGTCCCCGCCCGCAGCAGCCTGATCAGCTGGTTGGACAGCGAGATCTCCGCCCGGTGGAACGGCACCAGATACACCGCCGTGACCGGCTCCCCCGCCTCACCCGGCACCGGCTCCCGGACCACACCCTCCTCGGCCACCAGCTCCGCCAGACAGTCGATCACCAGACCGACATCCACCTGAAGGAGCTTCACCCCGTCCGCGATCAGCCTCTCCTCCGGCAGATAGCAGTGCCCCTGATCACTGCTCTGCGACAGCGCGTACTGCAGCCCCGCCTTCACCCGCTCCGGACTGTCGTGCGGGATCCCCACCGCCTGCGCGATCTTGTCGGCCGTCAGGAACCCGATGCCCCAGACATCCGCCGCCAGCCGGTACGGCTCGTTCTTCACCACCCCGATCGAGCTGTCGCCGTACTTCTTGTAGATCCGTACGGCGAGGGACGTCGAGACCCCGACCCCCTGCAGAAAGACCATCACCTCCTTGATGGCCTTCTGCTCCTCCCAGGCCGCGGCGATCATCTTCGTCCGCTTCGGACCGAGCCCCGGCACCTCGATCAGCCGCCCCGGCTCCTGCTCGATCACCTCCAGGGTGTCCACCCCGAACCGCTCCACGATCCGCTCGGCGAACCGCGGACCGATCCCCTTGATCAGCCCGGACCCCAGATAGCGCTGGATGCCCTGCACCGTCGCGGGCAGCACGGTCGTGTAGTTCTCCACCATGAACTGCTTGCCGTACTGCGGGTGCGACCCCCAGCGGCCGAACAAGCGCAGCGACTCCCCCGGCTGCGCCCCCAGCAGCGCCCCGACCACCGTCAGCAGATCGTGCGCCCCGCGGCCCGTGTCCACCCGGGCCACCGTGTAACCGGTCTCCTCGTTGGCGTACGTGATCCGCTCCAGCACGCCCTCCACCTGGGCCAGCTGGCGCTGCTGCTGACCGGCGGCCTGGGACCCGCCCCGTGCGGCGCCGGACTCGTCCGCCTGCCGGGCCGACCGCTGCTGCATCCCCACCGGGCCCCCTCTTCGCTCGGATACCGGTGACCTTCCGCTACGCACCGTACCGCCCGCCGCCGACAGCCCGGGAACCCCGCCCGGCCGCACCCCGCCCACGGCCCGGCACCACCGGTTGTGGGCGACCCGGGCAGGGCCGAGGATGCCAGAGGGGGCACCACCGCCACACCCGTCGAAGGATCACCATGCTCACCACCGACTCCGTCCCCGGTTCCCCGGTCTGGCTCGACCTCGGAAGCCCCGCCCCCGGCACCGCCGGAGAGTTCTACTCCGCCCTCTTCGGCTGGACCCTCGACTCCGCCGGCCCCGAGGCCGGGGGCTACGGCTTCTTCCGACTGGACGGCATGACCGTGGGCGGACTCGGCCCGCTCACCGAGGAAGCCGCCGCCCCCGCCTGGACGGTCTACTTCGCCACCGAGGACGCCGACGCCACCACCGCCCGGGCCCGGCAGGCGGGCGGCACCGTGCGCTTCGGCCCCGTCGACGTCTTCAGCCACGGCCGGATGTCCGGCCTCACCGACCCGACCGGCGCACAGTTCGCCGTCTGGCAGGCCGGCGACACCAGCGGCCTCGGCGCGGTCACCATCCCCCACAGCCTCTGCTGGACCGAGTTGCTGAGCGCCGACCCGGCGGCCGCCAAGGGCTTCTACCGCTCCGTCTTCGGCTGGCAGGAACAGGACGTCCCGTTCGGCGACGCCACCTACACCGTGCTCACCCCGGCCGGCGGCGGCACCAGCAGCGGCCAGGGCGGCATCATGCAGCTGACCGCCGCGCAGGCCGCCGCCGGCCTCGGCTCGCACTGGCTCCCGTACTTCGAGGTCCCGGACGCCGACGCCACGATCGCCGAGGCCCGGCGGCTCGGCGGAGCCGTCCGGGCACCGGCCAAGGACGCCCACGGCGTCGGCCGCTTCGCCCAGCTGACCGACCCGCACGGCGCCCCCTTCGCCGTCATCACCAGTGCGGGACCCGGCGACTGACGCACGGTCAGCCGGGATGTGTCCTTCCGAAGCCGCCCAAGGGGTGCTGAGCGGGCTGGGCTAGGGTCCACCGGTATGACGACCACCACCAGCGGCCTGACCATCCGACCCGCCGCCCTGACCGACGTCCCCGCGATCGTCGCCCTGCTCACCGACGACCCGCTCGGCGCCACCCGGGAGTCCCCCGACGACCCGGCGCTCTACCAGGACGCCTTCGTCCGCGTCTCCGCCGACCCCAACCAGCACCTGATCGTCGCCGAACGCGACGGCCGGGTCATCGGCACGCTCCAGCTCTCGGTCATCCCCGGCCTCTCCCGCCGTGGCGCCACCCGCACCGTCATCGAATCCGTCCGCATCCACACCACCGAACGCGGCGGCGGCCTCGGCACCGAACTGATCCGGTGGGCCGTCGACCGCTCCCGCGAACTCGGCGCCGACCTGGTCCAGCTCACCTCGGACGCCACCCGCACCGACGCCCACCGCTTCTACGAGCGTCTCGGCTTCGTGGCCTCCCATGTCGGCTTCAAGCTGGCGCTCTGACCCAGGGCCGTGCCCTGGGTCTCAGCGGACCGCCGGGACTGGAAAAAAGAAAAGCCGTGGCTCCCAGTGAAATCACTGGGAGCCACGGCTCTGAATAATTGTTCGGCGGCGTCCTACTCTCCCACAGGGTCCCCCCTGCAGTACCATCGGCGCTGTAAGGCTTAGCTTCCGGGTTCGGAATGTAACCGGGCGTTTCCCTCACGCTATGACCACCGAAACACTATGAAACTATCAACCGCACCAACCCACACAGGGTCGGGGTCGTTGTTTCAGAACAACACAGTGGACGCGAGCAACTGAGGACAAGCCCTCGGCCTATTAGTACCGGTCAACTCCACCCCTCACGAGGCTTCCATATCCGGCCTATCAACCCAGTCGTCTACTGGGAGCCTTACCCTCTCAAGGAGGTGGGAGTGCTCATCTCGAAGCAGGCTTCCCGCTTAGATGCTTTCAGCGGTTATCCCTCCCGAACGTAGCCAACCAGCCATGCCCTTGGCAGAACAACTGGCACACCAGAGGTTCGTCCGTCCCGGTCCTCTCGTACTAGGGACAGCCCTTCTCAACACTCCTACGCGCACAGCGGATAGGGACCGAACTGTCTCACGACGTTCTAAACCCAGCTCGCGTACCGCTTTAATGGGCGAACAGCCCAACCCTTGGGACCTACTCCAGCCCCAGGATGCGACGAGCCGACATCGAGGTGCCAAACCATCCCGTCGATATGGACTCTTGGGGAAGATCAGCCTGTTATCCCCGGGGTACCTTTTATCCGTTGAGCGACGGCGCTTCCACAAGCCACCGCCGGATCACTAGTCCCTACTTTCGTACCTGCTCGACCCGTCAGTCTCACAGTCAAGCTCCCTTGTGCACTTACACTCAACACCTGATTGCCAACCAGGCTGAGGGAACCTTTGGGCGCCTCCGTTACCCTTTAGGAGGCAACCGCCCCAGTTAAACTACCCACCAGACACTGTCCCTGATCCGGATCACGGACCCAGGTTAGACATCCAGCACGACCAGAGTGGTATTTCAACGGCGACTCCACCATGACTGGCGTCACAGCTTCAAAGTCTCCCACCTATCCTACACAAGCCGAACCGAACACCAATATCAAGCTATAGTAAAGGTCCCGGGGTCTTTCCGTCCTGCTGCGCGAAACGAGCATCTTTACTCGTAATGCAATTTCACCGGGCCTATGGTTGAGACAGTCGAGAAGTCGTTACGCCATTCGTGCAGGTCGGAACTTACCCGACAAGGAATTTCGCTACCTTAGGATGGTTATAGTTACCACCGCCGTTTACTGGCGCTTAAGTTCTCAGCTTCGCCCGACCGAAATCGGACTAACCGGTCCCCTTAACGTTCCAGCACCGGGCAGGCGTCAGTCCGTATACATCGCCTTACGGCTTCGCACGGACCTGTGTTTTTAGTAAACAGTCGCTTCTCGCTGGTCTCTGCGGCCACCCCCAGCTCAGAGTGCAAGACTCATCACCAGGAATGGCCCCCCTTCTCCCGAAGTTACGGGGGCATTTTGCCGAGTTCCTTAACCATAGTTCACCCGAACGCCTCGGTATTCTCTACCTGACCACCTGAGTCGGTTTGGGGTACGGGCCGCCATGAAACTCGCTAGAGGCTTTTCTCGACAGCATAGGATCATCCACTTCACCACAATCGGCTCGGCATCAGGTCTCAGACTATTGCAGGGCGGATTTGCCTACCCTACGTCCTACACCCTTACCCCGGGACAACCACCGCCCGGGCTGGACTACCTTCCTGCGTCACCCCATCGCTCACCTACTACCACCTCGGGTCACCGGCTCCACCACTCCCCTTTGTCCGAAGACTCCGGGACGGCTTCACGGGCTTAGCATCAGAGGGTTCAGCGTTGGCGCTTCAAAGCGGGTACGGGAATATCAACCCGTTGTCCATCGACTACGCCTGTCGGCCTCGCCTTAGGTCCCGACTTACCCTGGGCAGATCAGCTTGACCCAGGAACCCTTGGTCAATCGGCGCAAGAGTTTCCCACTCTTGTATCGCTACTCATGCCTGCATTCTCACTCGTATACCGTCCACGACTCGATTCCTCGGCCGCTTCACCCGGCACACGACGCTCCCCTACCCATCACAGCAGGCGTTAGCCCTCATGCTGCAATGACACGACTTCGGTGATGTGCTTGAGCCCCGCTACATTGTCGGCGCGGAATCACTTGACCAGTGAGCTATTACGCACTCTTTCAAGGGTGGCTGCTTCTAAGCCAACCTCCTGGTTGTCTCTGCGACTCCACATCCTTTCCCACTTAGCACACGCTTAGGGACCTTAGTCGGTGTTCTGGGCTGTTTCCCTCTCGACCATGGAGCTTATCCCCCACAGTCTCACTGCCGCGCTCTCACTTACCGGCATTCGGAGTTTGGCTAAGGTCAGTAACCCGGTAAGGCCCATCGCCTATCCAGTGCTCTACCTCCGGCAAGAAACACGCGACGCTGCACCTAAATGCATTTCGGGGAGAACCAGCTATCACGGAGTTTGATTGGCCTTTCACCCCTAACCACAGGTCATCCCCCAGGTTTTCAACCCTGGTGGGTTCGGTCCTCCACGTGGTCTTACCCACGCTTCAACCTGCCCATGGCTAGATCACTCCGCTTCGGGTCTTGGGCATGCAACTCAAACGCCCTATTCGGACTCGCTTTCGCTACGGCTACCCCACACGGGTTAACCTCGCTACACACCGCAAACTCGCAGGCTCATTCTTCAAAAGGCACGCAGTCACGGCCACCGAAGTGACGACGCTCCCACGGCTTGTAGGCACACGGTTTCAGGTACTATTTCACTCCGCTCCCGCGGTACTTTTCACCATTCCCTCACGGTACTATCCGCTATCGGTCACCAGGGAATATTTAGGCTTAGCGGGTGGTCCCGCCAGATTCACACGGGATTTCTCGGGCCCCGTGCTACTTGGGTATTCTTCAAGCGAGCCGTACAGATTTCGTCTACGGGGGTCTTACCCTCTACGCCGGACCTTTCGCATGTCCTTCGACTACCCATACGGTTTCTGACTCGCCGACCGGCCGGCAGACCGATCAAGAAAAAACCCACGACCCCTCAAGCGCAACCCCTGCCGGGTCTCACACGCTCAAGGTTTAGCCTCATCCGGTTTCGCTCGCCACTACTCCCGGAATCACGGTTGTTTTCTCTTCCTGCGGGTACTGAGATGTTTCACTTCCCCGCGTTCCCTCCACACTGCCTATGTGTTCAGCAGCGGGTGACAGCCCATGACGACTGCCGGGTTTCCCCATTCGGAAACCCCCGGATCAAAGCCTGGTTGACGACTCCCCGGGGACTATCGCGGCCTCCCACGTCCTTCATCGGTTCCTGGTGCCAAGGCATCCACCGTGCGCCCTTAAAAACTTGGCCACAGATGCTCGCGTCCACTGTGCAGTTCTCAAACAACGACCAGTCACCCACACTCCGAAACCCCACAGGGCTCCATCACATGAGACCGGCATCCTAGAGGTAACAGCCATACAGCCGTTCCCTCAGGACCCAACAACGTGCCCGACACAATCCAGTCACACACCACGTTCCACGCCCCAAAGGGCAGTACTAGCGGAAGCTTCCGAACCGTGCCGAATAGTCAACGTTCCACCCATGAGCAACCAATCTGAGGCATTCGCTCAGATCTGGCTATGTGCTCCTTAGAAAGGAGGTGATCCAGCCGCACCTTCCGGTACGGCTACCTTGTTACGACTTCGTCCCAATCGCTGGTCCCACCTTCGACGGCTCCTCCCCTTACGGGTTAGGCCACCGGCTTCGGGTGTTACCGACTTTCGTGACGTGACGGGCGGTGTGTACAAGGCCCGGGAACGTATTCACCGCAGCATGCTGATCTGCGATTACTAGCAACTCCAACTTCATGGGGTCGAGTTGCAGACCCCAATCCGAACTGAGGCCGGCTTTTTGGGATTCGCTCCGCCTCACGGCATCGCAGCCCTTTGTACCGACCATTGTAGCACGTGTGCAGCCCAAGACATAAGGGGCATGATGATTTGACGTCATCCCCACCTTCCTCCGAGTTGACCCCGGCAGTCTCCTGTGAGTCCCCATCACCCCGAAAGGCATGCTGGCAACACAGAACAAGGGTTGCGCTCGTTGCGGGACTTAACCCAACATCTCACGACACGAGCTGACGACAACCATGCACCACCTGTACACCGACCACAAGGGGGCTGACATCTCTGCCAGTTTCCGGTGTATGTCAAGCCTTGGTAAGGTTCTTCGCGTTGCGTCGAATTAAGCCACATGCTCCGCTGCTTGTGCGGGCCCCCGTCAATTCCTTTGAGTTTTAGCCTTGCGGCCGTACTCCCCAGGCGGGGAACTTAATGCGTTAGCTGCGGCACCGACGACGTGGAATGTCGCCAACACCTAGTTCCCAACGTTTACGGCGTGGACTACCAGGGTATCTAATCCTGTTCGCTCCCCACGCTTTCGCTCCTCAGCGTCAGTAATGGCCCAGAGATCCGCCTTCGCCACCGGTGTTCCTCCTGATATCTGCGCATTTCACCGCTACACCAGGAATTCCGATCTCCCCTACCACACTCTAGCCTGCCCGTATCGAATGCAGACCCGGGGTTAAGCCCCGGGCTTTCACATCCGACGCGACAGGCCGCCTACGAGCTCTTTACGCCCAATAATTCCGGACAACGCTCGCACCCTACGTATTACCGCGGCTGCTGGCACGTAGTTAGCCGGTGCTTCTTCTGCAGGTACCGTCACTTGCGCTTCTTCCCTGCTGAAAGAGGTTTACAACCCGAAGGCCGTCATCCCTCACGCGGCGTCGCTGCATCAGGCTTTCGCCCATTGTGCAATATTCCCCACTGCTGCCTCCCGTAGGAGTCTGGGCCGTGTCTCAGTCCCAGTGTGGCCGGTCGCCCTCTCAGGCCGGCTACCCGTCGTCGCCTTGGTAGGCCATTACCCCACCAACAAGCTGATAGGCCGCGGGATCATCCTGCACCGCCGGAGCTTTCCACCAACCCCCATGCAGAGGAAGGTCATATCCGGTATTAGACCTCGTTTCCAAGGCTTGTCCCAGAGTGCAGGGCAGATTTCCCACGTGTTACTCACCCGTTCGCCACTGATCCACCCCGAAGGGCTTCACCGTTCGACTTGCATGTGTTAAGCACGCCGCCAGCGTTCGTCCTGAGCCAGGATCAAACTCTCCGTGAATGATTACCCGTGATCGGGTCAACACTCGCGTTGAGCGGCACGGCAACCACCGGAATGAGGTGATCCCGCGCACTGCGTCCTCGCTGTGTATTACAAAAGGAATCTCCAACAAGACCGGATGGTCTCGCCGGGGATGTCAACATATCTGGCGTTGACTTTTGGCACGCTGTTGAGTTCTCAAGGAACGGACGCTTCCTTCGAGCCGCCTTCCAGCGGGCCCTCCGGGCGCTTCGTTCTTTCGTGTTTCCAGCTTATCAGATGTTTTCCGCTCCGTTTTCCGGAGTTTCATTCATCGGACTCGCTTTTCTTCGCCCCTCTCGGTGCGACTCCGGAACTCTACGGGTACGGCCCCCCGGCAAGCAAATCGCCCCCGCCCGAGGTCCGGGCGGGGGCGATCAGGAGCGACGATCAGCGAACCTCGGTGATCTCCGGGCCGCGTGCGAAGGGGTCGAGCGAGGCGCCGCCGAAGCGGGAGCCTTCGGCCTGGGCCTCGCCGGGGCCCGCGTCGGCGACCATCTGGGCGTCCTCGGGGAGCTTCAGCACGATCGGGTCACGCGGTGCCATCGGGCTCTCACCGCGGACGACCACGGTCTGGCGGAACACCTGCTCGAGGATCCCGGCCATCTCGGGCTGCACCGCGGCCTGCCCGGAGATCACGCCGCGCAGGAACCAGCGCGGGCCGTCGCAGCCGACGAACCGCACCAGCTGTGCGCCCTGGGTGCCGTCGGGCAGCTGGACGGGGACCTGGGCGCGGAGGTGCCAGCCCAGCGGGCCCTCTGCCTCCTCCACCAGGCCGCCCTGCTGGGTGATGCCGGTGGCGATCTCCTCGCGGACCTCGCCCCAGATGCCCTCGGACTTCGGTGCCGCGAAGGCCTGCAGCTGGATGGCGCTGTTGCCGAGGACCAGGGTGGCGGCCACGATCGCGTCGCCGGCCACCTCCACCCGGAGCTCCATGCCCTCGACCCCGGGGACCAGCAGGCCGCCGAGGTCGACTCGGCCCTCCTGCGGGTTCTCCAGCTCGGAGATGTCCCACGGTCCGTCGGGGCGCGGAGCCGGCGGCAAGCCGACCCGGTCCGCCGGGTCCTGCTCGGTCACGTTCTCGCTCTCGGAGTCTGCGGAACCTTCGACGCCCTCGGCCGTCTCGTCGGCGCTGGTGGCATCGTCGGCGAGCTGCTCGACAGCGTCCTCGCTCTTCTGGCGACGACGGAACACGGTCACTGTCCTTCCCGGTCCAAGACCCCGGTCCAAGACCGAAGCGAATACCTGCTCGGCTACTGCGAGCCGCGGGCATGCTAGACCGCGGCGTGACCACCCGTCGATCCGAACCCGCCCTCGGCGCGTGCCGACCCGGGCAGCTCCGTCACCTCGTGGAAGCGCGCCTTCTCGACCTGCTGGATGACCAGCTGGGCGATTCGGTCCCCACGACGGAAGCTGACCTTCTCACGCGGGTCCAGATTGACGACGATCACCTTGATCTCACCACGGTACCCGGCATCGACCGTCCCTGGGGCGTTCACCAGAGCAACACCGCAACGAGCTGCGAGACCCGAACGCGGGTGCACGAAGGCGGCGTAGCCGTCGGGGAGGGCGATGGCGATGCCGGTCGGGAGCACGATGCGCTCCCCGGGAGCCAGTTCGGCGTCCTCCGTGGTGCGCAGATCGGCACCGGCGTCGCCGGGGTGCTCGTACGCCGGGAGCGGCAGTTCGGGGTCGATCCGGGTAATCAGGACGTCTACCGGCTGGCGGACGGTGGGGCTCACGGGTTCACCTCAAAAGCTCTGGAGCGCTTCAACAGATCGGCGTCGTCGAGGACCTTCCTAACGTCCTCGGGACGACCGTGCTGGGTGAAGTGTTCCAGCTTCACCTGAATGAAGAGTGCCTGAGCGCGGATCGCGACCGGTCCGTCCGGGCCTCCGATCCGCCCCTCGGCGGCGCTGTAGATCTTGCGGCCGTGCACACCGGTGACCCTGGCGTGGATGTACAGCTCGGCGTCGACCGGGACCGGCATGAGGAAGTCGGTCTCCAGCCGCCCGGTCACGGCCGGGGCGTGCAGCAGCCAGTTCAGCGTGCCGAGCGTCTCGTCCATCGCCGTGGTCAGCACACCGCCGTGGGCCAGTCCCGGGCCGCCCTGGTGGCTCGGCTTGACCCTGAAGCGTGCCGTGACCTCCAGCCCCTCCCCCGCCACCGCGCTCAGCTGGAGCCCCTGCGGGTGCTGCGGGCCGCAGCCGAAGCAGTGGTCGTAGTGCGAGCCGAGCGGGGTTCCGGGGGCCGGGGCCTCGGGGGCCCGGGGCGGCAGCACCGCATCGGCGGGCGGGGTGGTCGGCGAGAGGACGATGGCACCGTCAGCGGGCACGGCGGTGCCCTGCGGGGCGGGCGGGGAGGCGACAGGTCCGTTCACACGCGCGACCCTACCGCCGAGTAGATAAGGAAGAACAGGGTTGTTGAATCCGGGACCGCCGAATCGGGACAGGCCGGACACGCAGGTGGGAGCAGGTGTGCCGGTGAGGGCCGCGCCCACAGCCGGGGGCGGGGCGGGGCCGGCAGCGGTCGGCGCACACAATGGGGGCATGTACGACGAACGCCTCACCGTCCCGCGCTCCTGGTGGCTGCTCCCGCTCGCGACAGGGCTCTCACTCGCGCTCATCGCGCTGCGCTTCAGTGCGGTGGCCGCCCTGGTCGGGCTGGTGGTCGGCATCGTCGCGGCCGCGGCGGCGCTGAGCAGCTACGGCTCGGCGCGGATTCGCGTGGTGCAGGGCTCACTGGTCGCGGGACAGGCCCGGATCCCGGTCGAGGCCCTCGGCGAGGCGCACCCGCTGGACCGGGACGAGGCGGTGGCCTGGCGCGGGGTGAAGGCCGATCCGCGCGCCTTCATGCTGCTGCGCAGCTACATCCCGACCGCGCTGCGGGTCGAGATCACCGATCCGGCCGACCCGACACCGTATGTGTACCTCTCGACCCGTTCGCCGCAGCGGCTGGCGACGGCGCTGGCCAAGGCCCGTCAGGCCGGCGAGAACTGACCCGCGCGCCCTGGGCGGGGCTGCGCCGGGCCCGGAAACGGAGGAGGGACGGTTCCGCTGGTGCGGGACCGTCCCAGTGCTCCGGTGAAGGGGTCGTGCGCAGGAGACTCCTGCCGGTGCGGCCACTCAGGGGACCGCGCTTTCTGCCTCCGGCCCGGATTCGCGGGGCCGGACGGGGCGGCTTGCCGGGCCGACGGAGGCCGTCGGGCCCGGAGCAGGCCCACATGGTGCCTATTCGCAGTCTCGGCAGATCGGCTGGCCGTTCTTCTCACCGGCGAGCTGGCTGCGGTGGTGCACCAGGAAGCAGCTCATGCAGGTGAACTCGTCGGCCTGGCGAGGAAGCACTCGGACCGACAGCTCCTCGTTCGACAGGTCGGCGCCGGGGAGCTCCAGGCCCTCGGCGGCCTCGAACTCGTCGACGTCGACGTTGCCGCCCGACTTCTCGTTACGCCGAGCCTTCAGTTCCTCGATGCTGTCCTCGTTGAGGTCGTCATCGGTCTTGCGTGGGGTGTCGTAGTCCGTAGCCATTTTCGCTCTCCCCCTCTGGGTGTGTGTGCGGTATCTCCAGCGCACGTAACGCATGGGCGGTCGGTCTTGTGCCCGACCCGAGGCGGGAATTGTGCCTTACTTCAAGCCCTGTTACTCAATCGACACCCAGCGGCGGGTCCGTTGGAGTGATCCGGTGCGGTTCCGGCACTCTCACCCAGCGCTTCCGACCCGCTGCGCAGCGGGTCACCCGGCCGCCGCCCCACACGCGCCGTGCGACCGCACGACACCGGCAATTCCCCAGGCCACCAGGGTGATTGACGGGACGACGGGAATTCCCGGCGGCGGATTCCCGGCCGCCGCCGGCCGACCCGGCGGCCGGGCTCCCGGTCACACTGGGCAATCAAGTCGTCATGTCACGCATTCGGATGTGATCTTCATCACATCGAGGACGTTTCAGGCAAAAACTGGGAAAAACGCCCTCCTGATGTCACCTTCCCACCGGCTCCGGCAGCGCCGTCCCGGGACGGACGGCACTGCCGGGACTCACCTCGCGGACCTCACTTGCGCGCGGCCCGGCGCGCCAGAAGAGCGGCCTGCCGCTCGTCGAAGCGCACCGCCTGGGCATGCAGGCCCTCCAGGAACAGTCCCAGCTCCTCCTGGGCCCTGGCGCCCTCCGGGCCGAGCCCGTCGATGTCCAGCACCTTGAGGTGGCGCAGCACC
Organism: Kitasatospora sp. HPM-01-4; assembly: GCF_051374625.1. Classification (NCBI taxonomy): domain Bacteria; kingdom Bacillati; phylum Actinomycetota; class Actinomycetes; order Kitasatosporales; family Streptomycetaceae; genus Kitasatospora; species Kitasatospora sp. HPM-01-4. Next base: position 2,931,193 of record NZ_JBPQGP010000005.1, read on the forward strand.
GGCTGCAGCACGTCGTCGTGGTGGATCCGCAGGTTGTAGACCCCGCCGACGGCGATCTGGACGGCGGCGCGCTCGAAACCGGGGATGCCGTGTCCGGGCATCCGGAAGTCGGTGACCACGTCGGCGATGGCCCGCATCGCCTGGTCGGGGGCGAGCTCCAGGGCGGCCTTCAGCAGGTTGCGGTAGAAGACCATGTGCAGGTTCTCGTCGTTGGCGATCTTCGCCAGCAGTTGGTCGCACAGCGGGTCGCCGGCGAAGTGGCCGGTGTTGCGGTGCGAGATCCGGGTGGCGAGCTCCTGGAAGGCCACGTACGCGATGGACTGCAGCATGCTGTGCGCGTTGTCGGACTCGAAGCCGGCCGACATGTGCGACATCCGGGCCCGCTCCAGCTCCACCGGGTCCACCGCACGGGTGGCCAGCAGGTAGTCACGGATCGCGATGCCGTGCCTGCCCTCCTCGGCGGTCCAGCGGTGCACCCAGGCGCCCCAGGCGCCCTCGCGGCCGAACATGGTGGCGATCTCGTGGTGGTAGCTGGGGAGGTTGTCCTCGGTCAGCAGGTTGACGACCAGCGAGGTCCGGCCCAGCGGGGTGATCTTCGACTGCTCTATCGCCCAGGGCTCGCCGCCGAGCACTCCGTCGAAGTCCCGGCCCTGGCTCCACGGCACGTACTCGTGCGGCATCCACTCCTTGGCCGCCTTCAGGTGGCGGTTGAGCTCGGTCTCCACCACCTCCTCCAGCGCGAGGATCAGCTTGGTGTCGGTCCAGGCCGTCGAGGCTGGGCGCTGCACGGGTGCGATGGTCACGACTGGTGCTCCTGAGGGCGGGCAGGGACGGGTGGGACGCACTGGGACCCCCGGGGCGGATCCCGCGTGGCGGGGCCGGAACCGGGGCCTGGGCCGGACGGAGCCGGGCAGAGGCGACTCACTTACGGCTGCGTAGGTTACGTAACCGTAAGTTGTACCGGCGGCAAAAGACAAGCCGCCCCTGCCAGGGCTTATGTCGTCTTGACAGCCTGGCGGGGGCGGCGGTCGATGGTCCGCGCACGGAGCAGAACGGGCCCGCACCCGACTCGGTCGGGTACGGGCCCGCGGAGGGCGCCTGACGGCCGTACGGCCATCCGGGGAGGTTCAGGCTCCGGGGATCCGAACCCGGATCGTGAGCCCGCCTCCCGCGCGCGCGGTGGCCTCGATGGCCCCACCGTGCGCACGGACCACCGAGCGGACGATGGACAGGCCCAGCCCGACCCCCTTGTCGCTGCGGGTGCGGTTGGCGCCCTTGACCCGGCGGAAGGGCTCGAAGATGTGCTCCAGCTCGTACCCGGGGACCACCGGACCGGTGTTGGAGACCACCAGCTCGCCGGCCCCGCCCGCCACCACGGTGGTGGTGATCTCCACCCAGCCGTCCGGGACGTTGTAGCGCACCGCGTTCTGCAGCAGGTTCAGCGCGATCCGCTCCAGCAGCACCCCGTTCCCCGAGACCGTCACCGGGGTCAGGGTCGAACGCAGCTCGACCTCACGGGTGGCCGCCTCGGCCCGGGTCTGCTCCAGCGCCCGGGTGGCCACCTCGGACAGCTCCACCGGTCTGCGGTCGGTGAGCTCGTTGTCGCTGCGGGCCAGCAGCAGCAGGCCCTCGACCAGCTGCTCGCTGCGCTCATTGGTGGCCAGCAGGGTCTTGCCGAGCTGCTGCAGATCGGGCGAGGCGTTCGGGTCGGAGAGCTGGACCTCCAGCAGGGTGCGGTTGATCGCGAGCGGGGTGCGCAGCTCGTGCGAGGCGTTGGCGACGAACCGCCGCTGCGAGTCGAAGGAGCGGTCCAGCCGGTCGAGCATCCCGTCGAAGGTGTCGGCCAGCTCCTTGAGCTCGTCGTCCGGACCGTCCAGCTGGATCCGGCGGTGCAGGTCGGAGGAGGCGACCTCGCGAGCGGTCCGGGTGATCCGGCCGAGCGGGCGCAGCACCCGGCCGGCCATCGCGTACCCGGCCATGAAGGCGATCACGGCCAGGCAGACCAGCACCGTGAGCGACTTGCGCAGCAGCACGGTCAGGGCCGCGTTGGACTTGAGCTCCTGCATCTGGACCAGTTGCTCGTTGAACTGCTGGGAGGTCATCACCCGGCCGTTGACGGTGGCACCGCCCTGGTCGAAGCCGAAGGTCGGCAGCAGGGCGTCGTGGAAGGCCTGCCGGACGAAGAAGTACATCAGCACCAGCAGGACCACCCCGGCCATCAGGAACATCCCGCCGTACAGCAGGGTGAGCCTGATCCGGATGGTCGGCCGCAGCTGGAGCCAGCTGAGCAGGCCGTCGCCGGGGGTGTAGGACTCGGACTCGGACCTGCGGGCGGGCTGCTCCACGGCGGTGGCCGGCGCATGCGCCGGCTTGGGCGGTACCGGGACCGGGCCGCCGGCAGGCGCGCCGGGGGCCCCGCCGGCGGGGGGCGGGGTGGTCATGACTGTCCTCTCCGGGTCTTGCGGTACGTATGGTGCGACGCGGGGGCGGCGGACGGCCGCCCGCGGCGGCTCAGATGCGGTAGCCCGAGCCGGGGACGGTGACGATCACCGGCGGGTCGCCGAGCTTGCGGCGCAGGGTCATCACGGTGACCCGTACGACGTTGGTGAACGGATCGGTGTGCTCGTCCCAGGCCTTCTCCAGGAGCTGCTCCGCCGAGACGACGGCGCCGCCGGCCCGCATCAGGACCTCCAGCACGGCGAACTCCTTGGGTGCGAGCTGGACGGTCTTGCCGTCCCTGAGCACCTCGCGGCGGCCGGGGTCGAGCGTGATCCCGGCCCGTTCCAGGATCGGCGGCAGCGGCACGGTCGCGCGGCGGCCCAGTGCGCGGACCCGGGCGACGAGTTCGCTGAAAGCGAACGGCTTGGGGAGGTAGTCGTCAGCGCCGATCTCCAGGCCCTCGACCCGGTCGCTGATGTCGCCGGAGGCGGTCAGCATGATCACCCGGGTGGCGAGGCCCTGCTCGACGACCTTGCGGCAGACGTCGTCACCGTGGACCAGCGGGAGGTCGCGGTCGAGCACGACCACGTCGTAGTCGTTGATCGCGATGCGCTGCAGCGCGGCCTCACCGTCGTACACCACGTCCACGGCCATCGCCTCGCGGCGCAGGCCGGTCGCGACGGCTTCGGCGAGCAGCTGCTCGTCCTCCACGACGAGTACCCGCACGATGGTTGTCCCTTCTTCCTGAGCGGCCCGCCGCCGTGCCCGCCCGTGCGGGCCACCTGGCGCCGGGCGCGGAGCCGACGCGTCCGGAAACCCGGGGCTCGGCATCGGCCCGGGAGCCGGCACACGGATCCGACGGTGTTCCCATCCTGCCTGGTCGGCCGGTAAAGCAACGGTAAGCTGCCGGAGCCCGGGACCGTGAGCGGCTTGAAACGGCAGGGTCCCCTGCCGTTTGGACTGTGACGCGGGCAACTTTCTCGGGTCCGGAGGTTTCCCGCCTTCACCCGCGGGGAGGACAGCTGCACACCCGCGATCGGGCCGTACGCCGATCGCAACCACCACCCGCCGTGCGTTCATCCGCACCGGCTCAGGGGACCAGGTGTCACCGGGAGCGGCCCGAGGCCGTCTCCGCACCCGACCGGAGAACAGCAGCTGGCTGGGGCGTTTCCGTTGACCGCCGTCCTCCCCGACGCCGGGGAACGCCGGACCGTGCCCGTCCGACACAGCAAGGGGGCTCGTATGGACGCCTTCACCGCCGGAATCCTGCAGCGCATACAGAACACCGAACAGGACCTCCACCGCGCCATCGAGGCCGGTGACGACTTCTTGGCCGAGGTCGAGCAGTCGGAACTGGACGATCTGCGCCGACTCGCCGCTGAACACGGCATCGACCCGGTTCGCGAGAGCCACCGCTCCGCCGCCTGACGCGACCCTCAGCGGTCGCGACTCGCTCGCACCATCCGCCCCGGCGGCCACCGGGGCAGCCGAAGCCGGGCCCTGGCACCAGATCGCACGTGTGCCAGGGCTTTTCGCTTGCCTCCTTCGGCCGCCCCGTCGCCACCACCCGGTTCATCCGCGCGACACCTCGGCGTCACGTGCCCGCCGGACCGGGTTTCCGGGCCGGGCCTGCCGCCGCGGCGTCGCGCGGAACAGAGCGCTCAGTCGTGCCAGGCGCCGAGGGATTCCAGCCGGGACTGGAGCGGTTCGAAGACGCCGGGAGGGGCCGCCACGGTGAGGTCGCCGTCGGGCTCCTCGCCGGGGCGTCCGCCGGCCAGCGCCCCGGCCTCGCGGGCGATCAGCACCCCGGCGGCCATGTCCCAGGGCTTCAGCCCGCGCTCGTAGAAGGCGTCCATCCGGCCGGCCGCCAGGTCACAGAGGTCGACGGCCGCGGCCCCGGCGCGACGGATGTCGCGCACCTCGGGCATCAGCGCGAGCAGCACCTGTGCCTGGTGGGCCCGGACCTCACGGACGTAGTTGAAGCCGGTGCCGACCAGCGCCTGGCCCCAGGGCGGCGCCGGACGGCAGGAGATCGGCCGGCCGTCGAGGCGGGCACCGCCACCGAGCACCGCCTGGAACAGCTCGTTCCTGGCCGGAACCGCCACCACCCCGACCACGGCCCGCCCGTCCAGCTCGGCGGCCACGCTGACCCCCCAGGAGGGCAGCCCGTAGAGGTAGTTGACCGTTCCGTCGAGCGGGTCGACCACCCAGCGGACTCCGCTGGTGCCGGGGTGGTCGGCACCCTCCTCGCCGAGGTAGCCGTCCTCGGGGCGGCGCCGGCCGATCAGCTCCAGGATCAGCTTCTCGGAGGCGAGATCCATCTCGGTGACCACGTCCACGGGGCTGCTCTTGGTGGCGGCGACGCCGAGGTCCGCGGGACGGCCGTCACGGAGCAGGGCACCGGCTCGGGTGGCCGCGTCGACGGCGACGTCGAGGAGTTCGGCGAGCAGCTCGGGGTTGGGCATGGGATTCCTTCCAGTCCTGGGCGCGTGGCGAGCGCCCTGGGGTCGGGGCTGATCGGACCTCAGTGCTCGGCCGCCGCGCGGCGCGGAGCTCGCGGGTTGGGGCAGCAGGCGAGGGCGCACACGTCATGGCTGGGGCCGAGCGTGCCCAGGGCGCGGCGCTCGGCCGGCAGGCCGCGCTCGACGGCGGCGCGCTCCAGGAGCAGTTCGCGGACGGCCGCCGCGAACCGGGGGTCGGCGCCCACCGTGGCGGCGCGGGCCACCGGCAGGCCGAGTTCGGCGGCCTTGGCGACGGCCTCGGTATCGAGGTCGTACCTGACCTCCATGTGGTCGGAGACGAAGCCGATCGGCACCATCACGGCCGCCGGGACGCCCGCCGCGTGCAGGCTCTCCAGGTGGTCGCAGATGTCCGGTTCCAGCCACGGGATGTGCGGGGCGCCGCTGCGGCTCTGGTACACCAGCTCCCAGGGGCGGCCGGCCACCGCGGTGGCCTCCTCGACGGCGGCGGCGATCAGCCGGGCGACGTCCAGGTGCTGGGCGACGTACGCGCCGCCGCTCCGGCCGCGCGCGGGGTCGTCGGGGGCGCCGGAGGTCTCGGCCATGCTCTCGGGGATGGAGTGGGTGGTGAAAGCCAGGTGGGCCCCGTCGCGGACCGCGGCCGGGAGCTCGGCGAGCGCCGCCAGGGTCGCGTCGATCATCGGCTGGACGAAGCCGGGGTGGTTGTAGAAGTGCCGGAGCTTGTCGACGCGCAGCTCGGGCAGGCCCTCCTCGGCCAGGGTGGCCAGGGCGTCGGCGAGGTTCTCGCGGTACTGGCGGCAGCCGGAGTATCCGGCGTACGCGCTGGTGGCGAGGACGGCGATCCGGCGGTGTCCGTCGTTCGCCATCTCGCGCAGGGTGTCGACCAGGTAGGGCGCCCAGTTGCGGTTGCCCCAGTAGACGGGCAGGTCCAGGCCGTGTCCGGCGAAGTCCCCGCGCAGCGCGGCGAGCAGCTCGCGGTTCTGCTCGTTGATCGGGCTGACCCCGCCGAACAGGAAGTAGTGCTTGCCGACCTCGGCGAGACGCTCCTTGGGGATGCCCCGGCCCCGGGTGACGTTCTCCAGGAACGGCACCACGTCCTCGGGGCCCTCGGGACCGCCGAAGGAGAGCAGGAGCAGTGCGTCGTAGGGCGCGGGATCGGTGGGGGTGCGCGAGTCGGGCATGGCACCGATCCTGCCACCACCCCGTCGGCGCCCGGCGGCAGGTCCGCCCGACGGGTAATCGTTTGCCATGGTTCGTAAGCTGTCTAAACGATCCGTGTTCCTTACCCCACTCCCAGCGGAGCCTCGCGTGCTGTCCAGCTACCGCCAGATCTTCGCCGCCCCCGGCGCTCTGGCCTTCTCCTCCTCCGGTCTGATAGCCCGGCTGCCGATCTCGATGACCGGGATCGGCATCGTCACCATGCTGTCCCAGCTGCGCGGCTCGTACGGGCTGGCCGGCGCCGTCTCCGCCACGATGGCGCTCGCGGGGGCGGTGCTCGGGCCGCAGGTCTCCCGGCTGGTGGACCGCTACGGGCAGCGCCGGGTGAGCCTGCCCGCCACCGGGATCACGGTGGCGGCCGCGGTCGCACTGCTGCTCTGCGCGCGTGCCGAGGCCCCGGACTGGACGCTGTTCGCGGCCGCGGCCGGGATGGGTGTGGTGCCCAGCACCGGTTCGATGGTCCGGGCCCGCTGGGCCCAGCTGTACAGCGGAGAGCCGTCCAAGCTGCACACCGCGTACTCGTTCGAGGCCGTGATGGACGAGATCTGCTTCATCGTCGGCCCGGTCCTCTCGATCGGCCTGGCCACCTCGGTCTTCCCCGAGGCCGGTGTGCTGCTGGCGGGGCTCTTCCTGGTCAGCGGCGTGTTGCTGTTCACCGCGCAGCGCCGCACCGAGCCGCCGGTGCACCCCGCCGCGCACCGCTCCGGCAGGTCCGCGCTCTTCTCCCCCGGGCTCGAGGTACTGGTCCTGACCTTCATCGCCACCGGTGCGATCTTCGGCTCGGTCGAGGTGGTGACCTACGCCTTCTCCAGGGAGCAGGGGCACAACGGCGCCGCCGGTCTGGTGCTCGCCGTGTACGCGCTCGGATCCGGCCTGGCCGGGGTGGTCTTCGGGGCGCTCAAGCTCAGCGGTTCGATGGCCGGCCGGTTCCTGGGCGGGGTCGCCGTGATGGCGGTCAGCATGGTGGTGCCGCTGCTCGCCGCCACCTGGCTGCGCGGCGTCACCGGCATGGTCGCGGTCGGCGCCGCGCTGTTCCTGGCCGGTATCGCCATCTCGCCGACGCTGATCACGGCCATGGCCCTGGTGGAGCGGCTGGTTCCGGCCGCCCAGCTGACCGAGGGCATGACCTGGACCACCACCGGGCTCGCCCTGGGCGTCGCGCTCGGCTCCTCGGCCGGCGGCTGGGTGGTGGACGCCGCGGGCGCCCCCGCCGGGTTCCTGGTACCGGCCGGCGCGGGCCTGTTCGGTGTCCTCACCGCGCTCGCCGGGCTGCGCCGGCTGCGCTCGGGCTTGTCCTCGCCCTCCGCCGTCGAACCGGCCGACTCACAGGCCGCGCTCCAGCACTGAGCACCGCCCCGGGGTGCGGGGGCTCCCGCTCGACCGACGGCGCGGCCCGGCCCGGCCCGCCGCACGGTCGCGGGAGCGCCCGCACCGCCCCGCGCCCGCGGGCTCCCCGGGCGGCCGCGACGCGCGCTTTCGCGGCCGGTTCCATGGACCTGAGTCGTGCGACTGGCTACGCTCCCCCTACTCAGTGGTAGGACGTGCTCGGGGCACAGCCGTCCCGGCACCGGAGCAGGAGGCACCCGTATGCCGCAGGCCAGTACCGCCCGCTGGAGCAACTGGGCCGGCAACCAGAGCGCCCGCCCCAGCCGGGTGGTCGCCCCGGCCTCGACCGCCGAGCTGTCGAAGGAGATCCTGCGGGCCGCCGAGGAGGGCCGGACGGTCAAGGCGGTCGGTTCGGGCCACTCCTTCACCGCGATCGCCTCCGCCGGGGACGGCGTCCTGGTCCGGCCCACCGCGCTGACCGCCGTCCGGGAGCTGGACCGCGCGGCCGGAACGGTCACCGTGGAGTCCGGCCTTCCGCTCTCCACCCTCAACCGGCTGCTCGCCTCGGCCGGCCTCTCGCTCACCAACATGGGTGACATCGAGGTGCAGACCGTGGCCGGCGCCACCAGCACCGGCACCCACGGCACCGGCCGTGACTCCGGCTCGCTGGCCGCCCAGATCCGGGAGCTGGAGATCGTGCTGGCCGACGGCACCGTCCGGACCTGCTCGCCGACCGAGGACCCCGAGCTGTTCCAGGGCGCCCGGCTGGGCCTCGGCGCGCTCGGCGTGGTCAGCGCCCTCACCTTCGGCGTCGAACCGGCCTTCCTGCTGACCGCGCACGAGCAGCCGATGCGCTTCGATGGGGTGCTGGACCGCTTCGAGGAACTGGCGAGCGTCAACGAGCACTTCGAGTTCTTCTGGTTCCCGCACACGGAGCTCTGCTCGACCAAGCGCAACAACCGCAGCCAGGGCCCGGCCCGTCCGCTGCCGCCGGCCAGGGCCTGGCTGGAGGACGACTTCCTCTCCAACACCGTCTGGGAGGGGGCCTGCCGGATCGGCCGGGCCTTCCCCGCCACCGTCCCGGCCATCGCGCAGCTCGCCGCGCGGGCCTGGTCGGAGCGGACCTTCACCGACCTCGCGTACAAGGTGTTCACCAGCCCCCGCAGGGTGCGCTTCTTGGAGATGGAGTACGCCGTACCGCGCGAGGCGGCCACCACCGTGCTGCGCGAGCTGAAGGCGCTGGTCGAGCGCTCGAACTGGCGGATCGGCTTCCCGGTCGAGGTGCGGCTCGCCCCCGCCGACGACCTCTGGCTCTCCACCGCGAGCGGCCGGGACACCGTCTACATCGCCGTCCACCTCTACCGGGGCACCCCCGAGCAGGGCTACTTCACCGAGGTCGAGCGCCTGATGACCGCCCACCAGGGCCGACCGCACTGGGGCAAGCTGCACACCAGGGACGCCGGGTACCTCGCCTCGGTCTACCCGCGCTTCGGCGAGTTCACCGCGCTGCGCGACCGGGTCGACCCCGGCCGGCTGTTCGCCAACCCCTACCTGCGCCGGGTGCTCGGCGAGTAGTGCTCAGGGAGTCGGGGCGGCGGGCGGCGTCTCGGCCCCCCGGCCGCGCTGGTCACCGAAGGTGCCCGGGTCGGAACCGGTGCCGGAGCTCGGGCTCGGATCCGGGGTGGTGCTCGGGCCGGAGCTGGGCATCGGCGAGGAGGACGGCGTACCGCTCGGGTTCTGGGACGGTGTCGCCGAGGGCGTGTGCCGGTCGCTCGGCACGGTCTCCGGGGTGCCGGTCGAGTGGCGGGAGGGGACCGTCGAGGGGTCGGTGCCGGCCGAGCCGCCCGACGGGTGGTCGGCGGGCGGCGGCTGCTCCGACCTGCGGCCCGGGTTGAGCGAGGTGCCGGAGGAGCTGCCGTCGCCGGTGACGATGGAGTGCATCGGCTTGTCCGCGATCAGCTCCACCGCCAGGATCGGCGTCATCGCCAGTACGAAGATCAGCCCGGAGACCGCCGAGTACGTCTTCCAGGTCCAGCGCCGCTTGGCCCGGACGGTCTGCGGCTCGTTCCACTCCGGGGAGATCACCGGGGAGGCCATCGGGGAGGCCACCGCCCCGTCCGCCGGTACCTGCCTCAGGTCGTTGACGGTGACACCCGGCCCCCGGTCGACCGCGCTGCGTATCTGCTCGCCGGTCCGCCTGAACAGGTGCTGGAAGACCGCACCGCCGGTGGTCGCGCCGATACTGACCACCGCCGCGCCCAGGATCGTGCCGTACACACCGAGTTCGGAGGCGAGCACCGCGCCGACCACCGCGGCCAGGGCACTGGCGGCGACCTGAGCCACACTCAGGTCGATCCGTGCACGCCTGGTCGCCGGCGGCTCGGCGTCCTGCGACTCGCCCTGCTCACGCTGCTGCGGCATCAACATCCCTCGGTCGGTACGGCTCGACATCGACAAGTCCCTCCATCTTGCACAAAGAAGGACACAAGGGGCGAAAATCTGGTTCTCAGCGGTCGATATATGTGAAGATGATCACCGTCCGCTGATCGGCGGTCGGCCATTGGAGTGCCCGCCCTTGAGATTCCCGTGAATCGCGGGAGACTTGACCGGCGAGCCGCCCCTGTGGATGCCACTAATGGAGTACTGTTCGTGGGGCCTGAGCCTTTGGTCGACGTATCGACACTCCGTCAGCCGTCGACCGGGGAACACGGGCACGACGTCGACCGGCGACGTGGCAAACAGGCAACCGTGCCATAAGGGCGTGTCCGGGCGAAAGCACGACACGCGAGTAACTCAGCAAGGTTGTGGCCACTCGCGAGTGGGCAGGCCACACTCAGTACGGGAGCAGCGACGCAGGTGACGTCGGCAGGCACCACCCGGGAGGTAACCGTGCCCGAACTGCGGGTTGTGGCCGTCAGCAACGACGGCACACGGCTGGTGCTCAAGGCTGCCGACAGCACGGAGTACACCCTTCCCATCGACGAGCGGCTGCGCGCCGCCATCCGCGGGGACCGGCCGCGCCTCGGCCAGATCGAGATCGAGGTCGAGAGCCACCTGCGGCCCCGGGACATCCAGGCGCGGATACGAGCAGGCGCCTCCGCCGAGGAGGTCGCCCAGGCTGCGGGGATCTCGGTGGACCGGGTGCGGCGCTTCGAGGGTCCGGTGCTGGCCGAGCGCGCCTTCATGGCCGAACGGGCCCGCAAGACCGCGATCCGCCGCCACGGCGAGCCCACCGGGCCGCAGCTCGGCGAGGCCGTGGCCGAGCGCCTGGCGCTGCGGGCGGCGGAGAAGGACACCGAGCGGTGGGACTCCTGGCGCCGCGACGACGGCACCTGGGAGGTCATCCTCTACTACCGGTCCGACGGCGAGGGGCGCAGCGCGAGCTGGACCTACGACCCGCCGCGCCGGCTGGTGCAGCCGAACGACGACGAGGCCCGCGCGCTGATCGGCGAGAGCGTCGAGCGCGAGGAGGACTCGGTCTTCCCGTTCATCCCGCGGATCGCCCGGCTCCCCCAGGACCGGCCGGCCCGCCCGATGATCGAGCGCCCCTCGGCGGACCGGATCATGTCGGGCCGTGAGATCCGTGAGGCCACGGCCGACGGCCGGGACTCGCTGACCAGCCTGCTGGACGTGGTGCCGGCGTTCCGCGGCGAACTCACCGTGCCGGCCGTGGAGGCGGTACAGGTCGAGGAGGCCGAGGAGGTTGAGGAGCAGGCCGCCCCGGCGGCCAGCGTCGGCGCGGGGTCGGCGTACGCGGACATCCTGATGCCGCGCGCGGTCTCCCCGCACCGCGAGCGGCTGGTGGGCACCACGGACCGCCAGGCCGAGGCGGACGGCGTCCGTCCCGGCCGACGGGCCACCGTGCCGAGCTGGGACGAGATCGTTTTCGGCAGCCGCCGCAAGAAGCAGGACTGAGGCAAGGGCCCGTGCCCTTGTCCCGTACGGAACAACGATCCGTACGGGACGAGGGCACGGGCCTTCTTCGTCCCTGAAGCGGTCTGCGGTCAGCCGGGCAGCGGGCCGGTGGCCGCCGGGTTGTCGGGGTCGGCGGACCACTCGCTCCAGGAGCCCGGGTAGAGCGCGGCGCGGAAACCCGCCACCTCAAGGGCCAGCAGCTCGTGCGAGGCCGTGACGCCCGAACCGCAGTAGACGCCGACCTCGCCCTCACCCACGCCCAGCGAGCGGAAGCGCTCGGCGAGTGCGGCGGCGGGCAGGAAGCGTCCGTCCGGGCCCACGTTCTCCGTGGTGGGGGCGCTCACCGCACCGGGGATGTGCCCGGCGCGCGGGTCGATCGGCTCGGTCTCGCCCCGGTAGCGCTCGCCCGCGCGGGCGTCGAGCAGCAGTCCGGTGCGGGCCAGTGCGGCGGCCTGTCCGGCGTCCAGGACGGGCAGCCGGCCGGGGGCGGGCCTGAAGTCGCCCTCCCGCGCCGGGGCTTGGCCGGTGCTCTCGGGCAGGCCGGCGGCGCGCCAGGCGGCCAGGCCGCCGTCCAGGACGCGGACGTCCCGGTGGCCAGACCAGCGCAGCAGCCACCAGGCGCGGGCGGCCGAGGTCGCGGGCCCGGCGTCGTAGACCACCACCGGGCGTTCGGCGCTCACCCCGGCCCGGCGCATGGCCGCGCCGAACACCTCGGGGTCGGGCAGCGGGTGGCGGCCCGCGGCACCCGGAGGTGCGGCCAACTCGTCGTCCAGGTCCACGTACTGAGCCCCCGGCAGATGCCCGGCGGCGAACTCCTCGGCGCCGGGCGGGCCGCCGAGCTGCCAGCGGATGTCGAGCAGGACCGGCGGGTTCGCGGAGTCGAGGGCCCTCGCCAACTCGGCGACGGAGACCAGCGAAGCGGCGGCCGGCGGGCGGCCGGCGCCGGAACCTTCAGCGGATGCGGCTGTCATGCCCGCCATTGTGACCCGCGTGACCGTGCTCTTTGTACGGTCTTTGCCTACCACCGCCGCGCGGCCAGCGGATTTCGGCGGGCAAAAGGTGGAAGCATCGCCGTGGGACGCTCGGCGGCCCCCGCCGGCCGCCCCCGGCGAGGAGGAACGCGATGACTGCGGTGACGGTGCGGCTGGCGCAGGGCACACCCTGCTGGGTGAGCCTGATGACCAGCGATCACCAGGGGGCCACGGCCTTCTACGGATCCCTGCTGGACTGGGAGTTCACGCCAGGCCCGACCCATCTCGGCGCCTATGCGCGGGCCACCCTGCACGGCGCCAAGGTCGCCGGAATCGGTGTCACCCCTCCGGGTCCCGGCCGTCCCGTGGAGTGGACGACGTACTTCGCGGTGGACGACGCCGACCTGGTCTCGCAGCGGATCCGCGAGTGCGGCGGCACCGTGGCGGTCGGACCGCTGCAGGCGGAACGCGCCGGACGGCTGGCGATCGCCGCGGATGTGTGGGGTGCGGTGTTCGGCCTCTGGCAGGGCGAGGAGCACCTCGGCTGGGAGGTCGTCGACGAGCCGGGCGCGCCCGCCTGGAGCGAACTGCTCACTCCTGACGAGCAGTCGGCCACCGCCTTCTACCGCCAGGTGTTCGCACCGAGCCTGCCGCAGCAGGACGCGGTGGCGCCGGTGTCGGGCATCAGGCACAGCACCGATCTCCGGGACGGGCCGCCGCGCTGGCGGGTGCACTTCGCGGTCGCCGACGTGGAGTTGACGGCCGATCGGGCACTGGCGCTGGGCGGTTCGGTGCTGGTGGCCCCGCACCAGGGCCCGGCGGGGCGGGTGGCCAGGCTGGCCGACCCGCAGGGCGGGCGCTTCTCGGTGGTCCAGCTGCCGTGACGGCCCGTACCGCCCGCGCCCAAGGGAACCTCAGGAGCGCTGCCCCTCGAAGGGCAGGACGTCCGGGGAGAGCACCGAGGCGCGGGCGGCGGCGGCCGTGAGGCGGCGGCGGTGGTGGCGGCGGCAGAGCACCTCGTAGCCGACCTCGGTCTCGCTGACGGCGATGTCGCCGACCACGACCTGCGCGCCCTCGACCACCATCACGCCGCCGACGGTGCGGGCGTTGTGGGTGGCCCGGGCGCCGCACCAGCAGAGCGCCTCGACCTGGAGGATCTCCACCCGGTCGGCGAGTTCGATCAGGCGCTGGGAGCCGGGGAAGAGCTTGCTGCGGAAGTCGGTGGTGATCCCGAAGGTGAACACGTCGATGTTCAACTCGTCCACCAGGCGGGCGAGTTGGTCGACCTGCTCGGCGGCGTAGAAGTTGGCCTCGTCGCAGATCAGGTAGTCGACCTTGCCGCCGGCCGAGAGCAGCTGGACCACATAGGCGTGGAAGTCGAATTCCTCGGTGACCTCGATGGCGTCGGCGCGCAGGCCGAGCCGGCTGGAGATGGTGGAGGCGCCGGCCCGGTCGTGGCGGGAGAAGATGATCCCCTTCCGGCCCCGCGCGGAGTGGTTGTGGTCGAGCTGGAGGGCGAGCGTCGACTTGCCGCAGTCCATCGTGCCGGAGAAGAACACCAGGTCAGCCATGGGTGGAGCGAGGGCCTTTCGAAAGACTTACGAGTGGGGGCGGTTCAGGCGCGGACTTCGAGCAGCGGCACCAGCTGCTCCACCGGGGTCATCGAGCCGTGCAGGCCGATCATCGAGGACTCGCCGGGCTCACTGCGGGAGGCGATCACCGCGATGTCGTCCCGGGCGGCGGCGACCACGTCGCCGATCCGGTGGTAGACCCGGTCGTCGACCGCCGGGCCGAACCAGCCATTGGCTATCGCCTGGTCGCGCCCGGCCACCCACATCCGGTCGCCGAGCACCTCGCTCCAGACGGTGAGCACGTCGTCGGCCGCGCCGGGCACCGCGTACACGTGCCGGGCCCGGCCCTCGCCGCCGAGCAGGGCGACGCCCGCGCTCAGCTCCCAGTCCTCGTCGAAGTCGATCCGGTCCTCGGGGGCGATGTCGATCATGCCGTGGTCCGCGGTGACGTAGAGCGCCGAGCGCGGCGGCAGCTGTTCGGCCAGCCGCTGGGCGAGGCGGTCCACGGTGTTCAGCGTGAGGCGCCACTCGTCCGAGTCGACGCCGTAGCGGTGGCCGGCGGCGTCCAGTTCGCTGACATAGGTGTAGACCAGGGCCCGGTCGTGCTCGGCCAGCCACCGGGCGGAGACGTCCATCCGCTCCTCGGCGGTGCTGCGGCCGAGGAAGGTGCCGCCGGAGAGGGCGACCCGGGTGAGCGGGGTCTGCGCGAACAGCGGGGAGGAGACCTGGCAGGTCGCCACCCCGGCCGCGTCGGCCCGCTCGAAGACGGTGGGGTAGGGCTGCCAGGTCTCCGGCTCGACGTACGGCTGCCAGCGCAGCTGGTTCATCAGCTGACCGGCACCGGGGATCGCCACGGTGTAGCCGGCCAGCCCGTGCACACCGGGGGTGAGGCCGGTGCCGACCGAGGCCAGCGAGGTGGCGGTGGTGGACGGGAACCCGGCGGTGATCGAGCGGCCGCCCGCCGTCAGCGAGTTGAGGAACGGCGCCCACTCGGGGTGACGCCTGATCAGCTCCCAGCCCATGCCGTCGACCAGGAAGACGCAGACCCGGTCGGCCGGGACCAGTGGCAGCCCGCTCTCGAAGCCGGGTACGCCGAGCCCGGCCGCCACGGCGGGCAGCAGGTCGGCCAGCGAGCCGTGCCCGTACGCGGGGACAGGGGCGCCGGAGGGGTCGAGGATCTCGAAGGAGTCGTAGTCCAGGTGCGACATGGGTGACGTACGCCTCAGGCCCGGTTGGCGATGGTCGCCTCGGACAGGGCACGCGCGAAGACCAGGGCCTGGGCCACCGTCTCCGGGCCGTCCCCGGCCTCGCTGACCCGCAGCGACAGGTCGTCGGCGGTGGCCGAGCCGGTGTAGCCGTGGTCGGCCTCGCAGTTGGGGTCGGAGCAGCCGGCCGGCTCCAGGTCGAGCCGCTGGACGGCGCCCCAGCCGATGGTGAGCACCACCTCGCGGGGCAGCGTGCCCGGCGTGTACGTCTCCGGGTTGGCCACCATGCGGCTGAGCACCACCGAGTTGATCCGGTCGATCCGGACGCACTCGGTGGAGGTGGTGGCGTACGGCACCGGGCTGGTGGCGTCGCCGGACTGCTCGTCGGTGTGGCTGACCACGAACCTGGACGCGGTCAGCACCAGCACGGTCACGTGCCGGCGCACCTCGTTGGCGTCGAAGGTGGTCTCCTGGTGCACCAGGTACGAGGTGATCGGCTCGGGACCCACCGCGGACTCGACGGCCTCGGACACCAGGGCCGGGTAGTAGCCGCTGCGCTCGATCGCCGAGCGCAGGTCCTGCGTGGTGGTGGTACCGGTCTTCGCCATAGCTCCATCCTGGCATGTCCCGCCGACGAGGCGGTCGGCACTGGGCCGAGCGATCGGCCTTCCGCGCCCGTGGGAGAAGAACTGGTGGGCGCAACCAAGGAAGGTTACAGGGTGCTCATGACGCGCGGGCCCAGATCGGTGCGGACTGGGAGCGGGGCGATCCGGACGCGCGCCTCCAGGACCGCAAGCCCGTGCGGGGCCACGACCACGGGTTCGAGGTCCACGGAGGCGACCTCGGGCAGGTCGTCGACCAGCCGGGAGACCCGCAGCAGCAGCTCCTCCAGCGCGCCGGCGTCCACCGGCACGGCACCGCGCCAGCCGAACAGCAGCGGAGCGGCCCTGACTTCGCGGATCAGCGAGGCGACGTCCCGGTCGGTGGCCGGGATCAGCCGGTGCGCGACATCGCCGAGCAGCTCGGCGGGCGCTCCGGCCAGTCCGAAGGAGAGGATCGCGCCGACCCCCGGGTCCACCGTGGCGCTGATCACGGTGTCCACACCGCGCGGGGCGAGCCGCTGCACCACCGGGCGGATCCGCTCCGCGCCGCCGAGCAGCGCGTTCAGTTCGCGGTAGGCGCGGCGCAGCCCGGGCTCGCCGGTCAGGTCGAGCCGGACGCTGCCGAGGTCAGGGCGGTGCCGCAGGTGCTCGGCGGTGGCCTTGAGGGCCACCGGGTAGCCGAGGACGGCGGCGGCCCGGACGGCGCTCTCCTCGTCGGGCGCGGGCAGCGTCGGCACGACGTCGATGCCGAAGTGGGCGAGCAGCGCGGCGGCCTGGTCGTCGGAGAGGGTGGTCTTCACGCCCTCGGGCCGGGTACGGGGGGTGCCCGGTTCGGGAGCGCTGGACGGGCGGGCCCCGGCCGTGCCGATCCCCAGGGCCTCGGCGATCAGTGCCCGCGCCCCGGCCTCGTCGATCCGGTCGAACTCGGGGACCCGGGCGGTCTGCTCGGCCTCCGCGGTGCGGCGGCGCCAGGAGGCGTAGTGGACGGCCTGGGTGAGCGCGGTCACCGCCCGCTCCGGCCTCGGGTAGGCCGGGATGCCCACCGTCCGCAGCCGCTGCGGCAGTTCGGTCAGCGCCAGATGGACCAGCAGCAGCGGCTTGCCCAACTCGGCCGCCCGCGCGCCCGCTTCGGTGAGCGCCTCGGCGAACTCGGGCTCGTCGGCGCCCATCTCGGGGCTGCTCGCGGTCTGCGCGGCGATCGGCGGGATGGCGACGGCGACCACCGCGTCCACGCCGGGGTCGGTCAGCGCGGTCTCCAGGGCGATCCGGAAGTTCTCCCCGGTGGCGGCGGTGGTGAGGTCCACCGGGTTCCGCGGGCGCAGCCCGGCGCTCAGGCAGGCGTCGTAGGTGACCAGGCCGAGCGAGTCGGAGTTGCCGACCACGGCGACCCGGTCGCCGGTCGGGAGCGGCTGGGCGGCGAGCAGTTCGCCGGTGTCGAGCAGTTCGGTGATGGTGCCCACCCGGAGCACCCCGGCCTGCCGGAAGAGCGCGTCCACGGTGGTGTCGTCCAGCCCGCGGGCGGCCGGCTGGACGGCGTGCCCGGGCGGCAGGCTGCCGGTGTGCCTGGCGCCCTTGATCACCACCACCGGCTTGGCCTGGGCCAGGCGGCGGGCGATCCGGGTGAACTTGCGCGGGTTGCCGAAGGACTCCAGGTAGAGCAGCACGACCTCGGTGGCCGGGTCCTCCTCCCAGTACTGCAGCCAGTCGTTGCCGGAGACGTCCGCCCGGTTGCCGACCGAGGCGAAGGAGGAGATGCCCATGCCCCGGCGGTGGGCGGCCTCCAGCAGTGCCACCCCGATCGCCCCGGACTGGCAGAACAGCCCGAACGGCCCGCGCGCGGGCAGCACGGGGGCCAGCGAGGCGTTGAGCGGGCCGGCGGGGTCGGTGTTGAGCAGGCCGAAGGCGTTCGGGCCGATCACCCGCATCCCGGCGGCGCGGGCCTGGCTGACCAGCTCGCGCTGGCGGTCGCGCCCCTCGGGGCCGGTCTCGGCGTACCCGGCGGTGACCACCACCAGGCCCTGCACACCGTGCGCGCCGCACTCGGCGACCGCCTCGGGTACGGCCTCCCTGGGCACCGCGATCACCGCGAGATCGACCGGCCCCTCGATCTCCAGCAGCGAGCGGTGGGTGGGCACCCCTTCCAGCTCGGTGCCGCGCGGAGCCCTGCGGTTCACCGCGTACACCGGCCCCTGGAAGCCGGCGAGGTTGCGCAGCAGCGCCCGGCCGACCGACTGGGGGTTGCGGGACACCCCGAGGACGGCCACCGAGCGCGGGGTGACCAGCCGCTGCACCGACCTGGCCTCGGCCCGGTGCTCACGGGCGCGCATCACCGCGAGCGAGGCGGCGGTCGGCTCCAGGTCCAGCTCCAGGTGGACCACGCCGTCGGCGAAGCTGCGCCGCTGGACGTACCCGGCGTCGGTGAAGACCTTCACCATCTTGCGGTTCTCCGGCAGCACCTCGGCGGTGAACCGGCGGATGCCGCGCTCCTGGGCCACCGCCGCGATGTGCTCCAGCAGTGCGGAGGCCACGCCCCTGCCGTGGTGGGCGTCCTGCACCAGGAAGGCCACCTCGGCGTCGGTGCCGGAGGCGGAGGGGCGGCCTTCCGGGCCGATCCGGTCGTAGCGGACGGTGGCGATGAACCGGTCCCCGACCACGGCGGCCAGGCCGACCCGGTTGACGTAGTCGTGGTGGGTGAACCGCCTGACGTCCTTGTCGGACAGGTGCGGGTAGGGCGCGAAGAACCGGAAGTACTTCGACTGGTCGGAGACCTGCTCGTAGAACTCCACCAGCCGGTCGGCGTCGGCCGGGGTGATCGGGCGGATCCTGGCGGTGCCGCCGTCGCGCAGCAGGACGTCGGCCTCCCAGTGCTGGGGGTAGCCGTAGCGGTCGTCGTCGGGCCGGCCGGTGGCCTGCGGCTGCTCGGCCAAGGGCCGGTCGGCGGCGGGCCGGGTCGCGTCGGTGGGAGGCCGCGAGCTGGGCGGCTGCGAGGGCCGGGGGTCGTCCACATCGGCCAGGTTATCCGGCGGCGGGCCGCTTGGCTCCGGCCGTACCGGCCCGGCCGCCCGGGGCCGAACGTCCCCGCCCGCCGCCGGGTGCGTGGTACGGCCCACCGGCCGGTGGGCAGTGGTTCACGGGGCCCGTCCGGCGCCGGCCGGGTGCCGGGGACGCGGCTCGGTCTCGGGTCGGTCTCAGGTCGGGCCCAGCTCGGGCTCAGGTCCGGCACACCGCGGCCTGGGAGCCTCCCGCACATGCAACACTGGTCTAGACAACATGGTCACCCAGTACCACCTGAAAGGCACGTCTCATGGCTGAGCGCCGCGTCACCATCGGTTGGGCCGAGGGCCTGCACGCCCGTCCCGCCTCCGTCTTCGTCCGCGCGGCCACCGCCGTCGGCGTGCCGGTCACCATCGCCAAGGAGGGCGGCAACCCGGTGAACGCCGCCTCCATGCTGGCCCTGCTCGGCCTCGGCGCCCAGGGCGGCGAGGCGGTCGTCCTCGCCTCCGACGCCGAGGGTGCCGAGGGTGCTCTGGACCGCCTCGCCAAGCTGGTCCAGGAGGGCCTCGACGAGCTGCCCGCCGTCTGACACGGGCGCCACCGCACCAGGGCGTGCCGTCCCGCCGGCCACCGGACCCTCCGGAGCCGAGCGGCGACGGCACGCCCTTGCGCACGCCGCGGGCCGGGCAGTGCCCGGGGCCCGATGGACCGCACCCCGCCGGCACCCGACCGGCCCTGCGCCACCGACCGCCGCGCACGGCCGGCCGGGCGGCTCGGATGCGGGCCGCGGACCGCCGGGTCAGGTACGGCAGGCCGTTGGGCCCCGATCAGAAGAAACGTTCCGGCAGGTCAGAAGACGGACCAGCCCGTCGCAGTGGTCAGCGCGTCCAGGGCCGCCACTCCCAGCACCGAGTTCCCCGCGGTGTCCAGCCCCGGGCTCCACACGCACACCGCGCCCCGCCCCGGCAGCACCGCCAGCACTCCCCCACCGACCCCGCTCTTGCCCGGCAGCCCGACCCGGTACGCGAACTCGCCCGCCGCGTCGTACGTCCCGCAGGTCAGCATGACCGCGTTGATCCGCTTCGCCTCACTGCGCGTCAGCAGCCGCGAACCGTCCGCCCGCAGACCGTGCCGGGCCAGGAACCGCCCGGCCAGCGCGAGGTCCCGGCAGTTGGCCGCGATCGCACAGTGCGCGTAGTAGTGCGCCAGCACGCTGTCCACCGGATTGCGCAGATTCCCGTAGCTCGCGATGAAGTGCGCCAGCGCCGCGTTCCGGTGACCGTTCCGCGCCTCCGAGGCCGCCACCGTGTCATCCGTGGCGATGGCCGCGTTGCCCGACTCCGCGCGCAGGAACTCCCGCACCGCCCCCGCCGCGTCGCCGGTCAGCTCCAGCAGCCGGTCCGTCGCCACGAGCGCACCCGCGTTGATGAACGGATTGCGCGGAATGCCGGCCTCGGTCTCCAGCTGCACCAGTGAATTGAACGGATTGCCCGAGGGCTCGCGCCCCACCCGCTGCCACAGGTCGTCGCCGCCCTCCGCCAGTGCCAGCGCCAGCGTGAACAGCTTGGAGACGCTCTGGATCGAGAACGGCTGCTCCCAGTCGCCGACCCCGTACACCTCACCGTCCACCGTGGCCAGGGCCATCCCGAACGACTCGGGGTCCGCCTCCGCCAGTGCCGGTATGTAGTCCGCCGGCCGACCGCGCCCCGGAGACCGGCGGGCGGTCTCCATGGCTTCGTGCAAAAACTGCTGGTAGTTCACCCAGCCATTCTGCCGGTCCGGTCCTGGAAGCGGGATGCTCCCCTGGGCCGACCGGCGACAGGGCCCGCGCCGGATCCTTCGGCGCCCGGCCCCGGGGACTCGGCAGAGCGGTACCCGCCGCCCGGGTCCGAGCTCCGCGCGGACGGGCCGTCCAGGGCGCCCTCGGCGGCGGCACGGGCCTCCTCCCCTCTCGGCCCCCGGAGCGGCTTCGGGCCCCGCCGTTCCCCGCGCTGATCTGCGCGCTCGCACCGCGGCACCGGCGTCCTCGCCGACGCGCGCCGAGCGCCCGGCCGGGTTCTGGACACCTCACACCGCGGCAACCGACAATTCCCCCATGGCACTTCCAGAGATCCGTACCCAGGTTTCCCGGCCCACCGAGGCCGAACGGGATCACGCGGTCTCCGTCCTCCGCGAAGGGGTCGGCAGCGGGCGGCTCTCCCACGACACCTTCCTCGGCCGGCTCGAACTCGTCCTCGGCGCCCGCAGCCGCGCCGAACTCGACGCCGTCCTCGCCGACCTGCCGCACGACGGCAGGCTGCCGGGCCTGCTGCTGCGCGCCGTCGGCCGCCTCTCCGCCTTCCGCGCCCGCCTCCGCGGCGCCTGGCGGACCGAACAGGCCCCCGGCCTCTGCCTGCCCGCCCCCGGTGACCAGCCCATCCGGATAGGCCGCATACCCGGCTCCGACCTGCGCCTCACGGACAGCTCGGTCTCCCGCCAGCACGCCGAACTCCGCCACCACGCCGACGGCTGGACCCTCCACGACCTCGGCTCCACCAACGGCACCCACGTCAACGGCCTGCGCATCATCGGCGCCGTCCGCGTCCGCCCCGGCGACCTGGTCACCTTCGGCACCGTCAGCTTCCGGCTCGCAACGGGCTGACGACCCGCGCGCAAGGGCCGGGACGCGCCTCGCGCGCACCCCGGCCCGGCGGTTCAACCCTTGACGCACACCACCTGCTTGAGCTGCGCGACCACCTCGACCAGATCGCGCTGCTGCTCGATCACCTTCTCGATGTTCTTGTACGCGCCCGGGATCTCGTCCACCACGCCCGCGTCCTTGCGGCACTCCACCCCGCTGGTCTGGTCCGCGAGGTCCTCGGTGGTGAAGCGCTTCTTGGCGGCGGTACGGCTCATCTTCCGGCCCGCGCCGTGCGAGGCCGAGTTGAAGGCCGCCTCGTTGCCGAGACCGCGGACGATGTACGAACCGGTGCCCATCGAGCCCGGGATGATCCCGTAGTCGCCGGAGCCCGCCCTGATCGCGCCCTTGCGGGTGACCAGCAGCTCCACGCCGTCGTAGCGCTCCTCGGCCACGTAGTTGTGGTGGCAGCTGATGGTCTCGTCGAAGGCGACGTTCGCCTTGGGGAACTCGCGGCGGACGACGTCCTGGAAGAGCGCCATCATGACCGCCCGGTTGTTCTTGGCGTACTCCTGCGCCCAGAACAGGTCCTGACGGTAGGCCCGCATCTGCGGGGTGTCCGCGATGAAGACCGCGAGATCGCGGTCGACCAGGCCCTGGTTGTGCGGAAGCGCACGGGCCACGCCCATGTGGTGCTCCGCCAGCTCCTTGCCGATGTTGCGCGATCCGGAGTGGAGCATCAGCCAGACCGAACCGGTCTCGTCCAGGCAGACCTCCAGGAAGTGGTTGCCCGCCCCGAGCGTTCCCATCTGCTGCGCGGCCCGCTCGCGCTTCCACCGCACCTCGGGTGCGATGGAGTCGAAACGCTGCCAGAAGTCGTCCCAGCCGGCCGTGGCGAAGCCGTGCAGCCTGCGTGGTTCCACCGGGTCGGAGTGCATGCCCCGGCCCACCGGGATCGTCCGCTCGATCCTGGAGCGCAGCCGGGACAGGTCGTCCGGCAGGTCCCCGGCGGTCAGCGAGGTCCTGACCGCGCTCATCCCGCAGCCGATGTCCACCCCGACCGCCGCCGGGCAGACCGCGCCCTCCATGGCGATGACGGAGCCGACGGTGGCGCCCTTCCCGAGGTGGACGTCGGGCATCACGGCGAGCCCGTGCAGCCAGGGCAGGGAGCTGATGTTGCGCAGCTGCTGCATCGCCTGGCCCTCGACGGTGGCCGGGTCGGTCCACATCCGGATCGGGACCCGGATGCCGGGTACCTCGGTGTACGACATGGTTGTACGACCTCCAGAGGTCGGTTGGTTCAAGCCTGGTTGTGGAGTGTCGCCACGCGAAGCTTCCGGCGTGGCTCGGGGAAGTCCCTCGGGGGGAGCGCGAAGTGAGCGGCGCTCAGGCGGAGCGGCGGCGGAGCCGGGGCGATCGTGGGGAGCGCCGGGTGGTGCTGGGCTCGACCCGCATGGTGATCGCCTCCTCTCCTGGTGTACCGGGTGTTCCGTACCGCGGTGGACATCTACCCACGTCCTGCGGGGGACGTGCAAGCGGATATAAGACCGACCGGCAATAGGGCCCGCGGCGTCGCGTGCCGGTCGGTCTAAGCACGTGGGCCCGGCGGAGCCGATGCTCCGCCGGGCCCACCGGGCGAACCCCGGATCAGGAGGTGAGGACGGTGACCTCGCCGATGCCGAGCTCCCTGACCTGGTCGGCGATGGCGGCGGCATCGCCGACCAGCACGGTGACCAGGCGGTCGGGCGGGAAGGCGGCGACGACGGCCTCGGTGGCGGCGGCCGTCGGAAGGGCGGCGAGCTGCCGGTAGACCTCGGCCTGGTAGTCGTCGGGCAGGGACTGCTCGACCTGGTCGGCGAGGGTGCCGGCGACGGAGCCCGCGGTCTCGTACTTGAGCGGGGCGACCCCGACGAGGTACTGGACCGCCTCGGCGCGCTCGGTGTCGGTGAGGCCTTCGGCGGCGAGGGTGCGCAGGATGGTCCAGGTGTCGGCCAGGGCGGGAGCGGTGGAGGCGGTGTCCACCGAACCGCTGATGGCGAGCATGGCGCGGCCGCTGCCGTCGGCCGCGGAGCGCAGCGGCTGGGCGAAGGCCCGGACGCCGTAGGTGTAGCCCTTCTCCTCGCGCAGGACCCTGTCGAGGCGGGAGGTGAGGGTGCCGCCGAGGCAGTAGATGCCGAGGATCTGGGCGGCCCAGGCGGGGTCGTGGCGGTCGGGCCCGATCCGGCCGATGAGGAGCTGGGTCTGCACCGAGCCCGGCCGGTCGACGATGACCACGCGTCCGGTGTCGTCGGCGGTGACGGGGGCGTGGAGGCTGGGCGCGGCGCTGGTACCGCTCCAGCCGCCGAGGGTGCGCTCCAGCAGGGGCAGCAGCTCGGTGCCGGAGAGGTCGCCGACGACCACCACGGTGCTGGTGGCGGGCCGGACATGGGCCTGGTAGAAGGCGCGGACCGCGGCGCGGGTGATGTTCTTGACGGTCTCGGCGCTGCCGTTGCGCGGCCGGGAGAGCCGGTCGGTGTCGTCGAAGAGGGTGGCGTAGAGGGCCTTGGCGGCGCGGCGGGCGGGGTTGGCCTGCTCGTGGACGATCTCGTCGAGGCGGTTGGCGACCAGGCGGTCGATCTCGTCCTCGGGGAGGGCGGGCGCGCGCAGGGCGTCGGCGAGCAGGGTGAGGCCGCGTTCCAGCCGGGAGGCGGGGACCTCCAGCGCGATCCGGATGCCGGAGTGGTCGGCGTGGGAGTCCAGGGTGGCTCCGGCGCGTTCGAGTTCACCGGCGAACTGCTCGGCGTCCAGCGTGTCGGTGCCCTCGCTGAAGGCACGGGCGAGGATGCCCGCGATGCCGTCGAGGTCGGCGGGTTCGGCGGCGAGCGGGACGTCGAGGAGGACCTCGACGGCGACCAGCTGCTGGCCGGGCCGGTGGCAGTGCAGCACGGTGAGGCCGTTGCCGAGGGCGGCCCGCTCGGCCGCCGGGAAGGCCCACGGGGTGGGGGTGCCGGCGGTGGGCTGGGGGTGGAAGGTCATGGTGGGCGTGTGGTCGGTCATGCCGCCGTCTCCTCGTTCTGGTCGCCGTCGGCGGTGGTGGTCGGCTCGTAGACCAGGACGGCACGGTTGTCGGGCCGCAGCCGGGCGGCGGCGACGGCCTTGACCTCTTCCGCGGTGACGTCGAGGACCCTGGCGAGCGCGGTGTTGAGCAGCTTGGGGTCGCCGAACAGGACGGCGTAGCGGCAGAGTTCGTCGGCGCGGCCCGCGACGGTGGTGAGCCGGTCGAGCCACTCGCGCTCGATCTGCGCCTGGGCGCGCTCGAGTTCCTCGGGGGTGGGGCCCTCGGCGGCGAAGCGGGCGAGCTCCTCGTCGACGGCGGTGTCGATCTGCTGGATGGTGGCGTCGCCGGAGGCCTTGACGTCGAGCCAGCCGAGGGAGGGCGCGCCGGCCAGCCGGAGCAGGCCGAATCCGGCGGCGACGGCGGTGCGGTCGCGGCGTACCAGGCGGTTGTAGAGGCGGCTGGACTCACCGGAACCGAGGATGGTGAGGGCGAGGTCGGCGGCGTCGGCCTCACGGGTGCCGTCGTGCGGGAGCCGGTAGGCGGCCATCAGCGAGCGGGAGGGGACGTCCTCCTCGACGATCTCCCGGATCTCGCGGCCGATGGTGTCGGGGAGGGCGCCGTCACGCGGGGGCTGCTTGCCGCTGTGGGCGGGGATGGTGCCGAAGTACTTCTCGACCCAGGCGATGGTCTGCTCGGGGTCGAGGTCGCCGACGATGGCGAGGACGGCGTTGTTGGGCGCGTAGTAGGTGCGGAAGAACGCGCGCGCGTCCTCCAGGGTGGCGGCGTCGAGGTCGGCCATCGACCCGATGGGGGTGTGGTGGTACGGGTGGCCGTCGGGGTAGGAGAGCGCGGTGAGCTTCTCGAAGGCCGTGCCGTACGGGACGTTGTCGTAGCGCTGGCGGCGCTCGTTCTTGACGACGTCGCGCTGGTTCTCCATCGAGGTCTCGTCGAGCGCGGCCAGCAGGGAGCCCATGCGGTCGGCCTCCAGCCAGAGGGCGAGCTCCAACTGGTGGGCGGGCATGGTCTCGAAGTAGTTGGTGCGCTCGAAGCTGGTGGTGCCGTTGAGCGAGCCGCCGGCGCCCTGGACCAGTTCGAAGTGGCCGTTGTTGGAGACGTTGGCGGAGCCCTGGAACATCAGGTGCTCGAAGAGGTGGGCGAGGCCGGTGCGGCCCTTGACCTCGTGGCGGGAGCCCACGTCGTACCAGAGGCAGACGGCGGTGACGGGGGTGAGGTGGTCCTCGGACAGCACCACGCGCAGGCCGTTGGCCAGGCGGTGTTCGGTGATGGCGAGGCCTTGGTTGGCGGCGGGGGCCGGGTTGGCCATGCGTTTGGGGTCCTTCCCGTCTTCGACTGCTGGTCGGGGGTACGTACCGTGTCCCCATTGTGGTCCAACGCGCGAGAGGCCGGGACGTGTCCGTGGTACGGGAGCGTTCGCCAGGGGCGGAAGTGCGGTCGGGAAACCGACTGCGGGTCACCCTTGACAGTGGCTGTCGGCGGGAGGGTCCACAATGGGGGGCGCCGTGCCCCCGTACGGTTTGAGTCAGTTATCACAGGATCGACGCAGCCGACCGAGCAGCCGACAGCCACACACAAGGGAGCCCCGCCGCGATGGCCCGCCGTAGTTCGCCCACCCCGCCGCCCGGAGATTTCGAGGAGCGGATCCTCGACGTCGATGTGGTTGACGAGATGCAGGGTTCCTTCCTGGAGTACGCCTACTCGGTGATCTACTCGCGCGCCCTGCCGGACGCGCGGGACGGCATGAAGCCGGTGCACCGCCGGATCCTCTACCAGGCCAACGAGATGGGCCTGCGCCCCGACCGGGCGCATGTGAAGTGCGCCCGTGTGGTCGGCGAGGTGATGGGCCGGCTGCACCCGCACGGCGACGCCTCGATCTACGACTCGGTGGTGCGCATGGCGCAGCCGTTCTCGATGCGGCTGCCGCTGATCGACGGTCACGGGAACTTCGGTTCGCTGGGCAATGACGACCCGCCGGCCGCGATGCGGTACACGGAGTCGCGGCTGACGGCGGCGTCGATGGCGATGGTGGAGTCGATCCACGAGGACACCGTCGACTTCGGGCCGAACTACGACGGCAGCGAGCTGGAGCCGACGGTGCTGCCGGCGGCCTTCCCGAACCTGCTGGTGAACGGCGCCTCGGGCATCGCGGTCGGTATGGCCACCAACATGCCGCCGCACAACCTGTCCGAGGTGGTGGCGGCCGCCCGGCACCTGATCAAGCACCCGAACGCGGACCTGGAGACGCTGATGCGTTTCGTCCCGGGTCCCGATCTGCCCACCGGTGGGCGGATCGTGGGGCTCTCGGGCATCCGGGACGCCTACGAGTCGGGCCGTGGCACCTTCAAGATCCGGGCGACGGCCTCGATCGAGAGCGTCACCGCGCGCCGCAAGGGCATCGTGGTCACGGAGCTGCCGTACACGGTGGGCCCGGAGAAGGTGATCGCCAAGATCAAGGACCTGGTGGGCGCCAAGAAGCTCCAGGGCATCGCGGACGTCAAGGACCTGACGGACCGTGAGCACGGCCTGCGCCTGGTGATCGAGGTCAAGAACGGCTTCGTCCCCGAGGCGGTGCTGGAGCAGCTGTACAAGTTGACGCCGATGGAGGAGACCTTCGGCATCAACAACGTCGCCCTGGTGGACGGCCAGCCGCTGACGCTGGGCCTGAGGGAGCTGCTGGAGGTCTATGTCGACCACCGTTTCGAGGTGGTCCGCCGGCGCAGCGAGTTCCGGCGCGGCAAGCGGCAGGAGCGGCTGCACCTGGTCGAGGGCCTGCTGGTGGCGCTGGTCGACATCGACGAGGTCATCGCGATCATCCGCAACAGCGACAACGCGGGGCAGGCGAAGGAGCGGCTGATGGAGCGCTTCTCGCTGTCCGAGACGCAGACCTCGTACATCCTGGACACCCCGCTGCGGCGGCTGACCCGGTTCGACCGGGTGGAGCTGGAGGACGAGCAGCGCAAGCTGATCGCCGAGATCGCCGAGCTGACCGAGATCCTGGAGTCGGACAGCAGGCTGCGCAGTGTGGTGTCGGGCGAACTGGGCGCGGTGGCCAAGCAGTTCGGCACCGAGCGGCGCACGGTGCTGCTGGAGGCGGGGGCGGCGCCGAGCGCGGCGCTGTCGGTTCCGCTGGAGGTGGCGGACGACCCGTGCCGGGTGCTGCTGTCCTCGACGGGTCTGCTGGCGCGGACCATGGACAGCGAGCCGCTGGACCTGGCGGAGCTCTCGGGCAAGCGCGCCAAGCACGACGTGATCGTCTCGGCGGTGCCGGCCACCGCGCGGGGCGACGTGGGTGTGGTGACGACGATCGGCCGGGTGCTGCGGCTGGCGGTGATCGATCTGCCGGAGCTGCCGCCGACGCCTACGCCCTCGCTGGCGGGCGGCGCCGCGGCGGGCGAGTTCCTGCGGCTGGAGGAGGGGGAGCGGGTGCTGGCGCTGACCACGCTGGACGAGTCCTCGCCGGGTCTGGCGCTGGGCACGGTGCAGGGTGTGGTGAAGCGGGTGGTGCCCGAATGGCCCGCGAACAAGGACGAGTTCGAGGTGATCGCCCTCAAGGAGGGTGACGAGCTGGTCGGCGCGGTGGAGCTGCGGACGGGTGAGGAGGACCTGGTCTTCATCACCTCGGACGCGCAGTTGCTGCGCTACCCGGCGGGCCAGGTGCGTCCGCAGGGCCGTCCGGCGGGCGGTATGGCCGGGATCAAGCTCTCCGACGGAGCGCGGGTGCTGTCGTTCACGGCGGTGGATCCGGCTTCGGACGCGGTGGTGGTCTCGGTGGCGGGCTCCCCGGGGACTCTGGCGGGTCAGACGCCGTCCTCCTGGAAGGTGACGCCGTTCGAGCAGTACCCGCGCAAGGGCCGGGCGACGGGCGGCGTGCGCTGCCAGCGCTTCCTGCGCGGTGAGGACGCGCTGGTGTTCGCCTGGGCGGGCGCGGCACCGGCGCTGGCCTCGGCGGCGAACGGGGTGCCGGTGGAGCTGCCGGAGCGTGACCCGCGCCGGGACGGCTCGGGTACGCCGGTGTCGAAGCCGATCGTCGCGGTGGCCGGCCCGGCGCGCTGACCCCCGAGGGGCGCGGGGCCTGCGAGACCGGCCGGGTGGCTTCCCGGCCGGCCGCTCGCAGGCCCCGCGCCCCTGGCTGCCGCAACGGCCGGGCCGTGCATGGACGGCCGCGCGGCTCCACGCCCCGGGCGCGGCACCGGCGCCGGCTCGGACGGCTCTCCGGGGCACCGGTCAGCACCGCCCGGCTTCCCGATCACCCTCGTGGGCGACCTGACCCGCGGGTAGGGTGACCGGCGTGATCACCTGTACGACGCTGTCGCGTGAACTGACCGAGCCGCTGGCCGCGACCGCCGCGACCGCCACCACCTGGCTGCTGATCGAGCAGGCCGGGCCTTGGGGCGCGAAGGCGCTCACCGAGAGCCACCTCGACGCCGGGCTCGGCCGGGCGCTGGACGCGGCCTGCGGGGGTACCGGCGTACGGATCGCGCTGATCCGCCGCCCCGGACGGCATGCGGACAGCATGCCGATGGCCGGGCACGAGGTGATCGTGGCGCACACCAGGCCCGGCCGCTCCTGGGTGCGGCGGAGCACCGTGGCGGATCCGGCGGAGCTGCTGGACCTGGACTTCGGGGCCCTCGGCGACGGCGAGCACGGCGGTTTCGGCACGGCCCATGTGGGCGGTCCGATCGCGCTGGTGTGCACCAACGGCCGCCGGGACCGCTGCTGTGCGCTGCTGGGCCGCCCGCTGGCGGCGGAGCTCGCGGCCGCCGGGCACAGCGAGGTCTGGGAGGTCACCCACCTCGGCGGCCACCGCTTCTCCCCGACCATGCTGGTGCTGCCGTACGGCTACGCGTACGGGCGCCTGACGGGGGAAGCGGCGAAGGAGGTGCTGGCGGCGACGGCCGCGGGGCACACGGTTCCGGAGTGGTCGCGGGGCCGCTCGTGCTGGGACCGTCCCGGCCAGGCCGCGGAGCAGGCCGTACGGCTGCTGACCGGTGAGACCTCGGCCGACGAGCTGACGATCGGCCGTGCGGAGGGACTGGTCGAGGTCCGGCACCGCGACGGGCGCCGCTGGCTGGCCGAGGTCGCCGAGCGGGCGAGCGAGCCGCCCCGTCCGGAGAGCTGCGGAAAGACCCCGGGCACCCCGTCCCGGATGGACGTGGTCTCGCTGCGGGAGGTGTGACGACGGCGCGGCGGCCCGGTACCCGCCCGAGGCGGGTACCGGGCCGCCGTCGGCCGCGGGCTCAGCCGGCCTTGCCGACGAACTCGGTGGTGTAGGTCCGGCTCAGGTCGATGGACCCTTCCTTGCCCTTGACGTCCGGGTGGAAGGCGCCGAGCACGTCCAGGACGGTCTTCGGTCCGTCGGGCGGCATCACCCCGTCGGTGGTGAACATCGGCAGGGTGGCCTTGATCGCCTCGGCGTACTGCCCGGCGCCGCCCTGTGCGTAGTCGGCCGGCATCTTGGCGGCGATCTCGGCCGGGGTGTGGGCGGACATCCACTTGAGCGTCCTGACGAACGCGTCGGCCAGCTTCTGGGTGGTGTCCTTGTTCCGGTTCACCCAGTCGGTGTTCATGTACAGCGCGGAGGACGGGTAGAGCCCGCCGAGCGCGGCGCGCGAGCCCTCGGGGGTGCGCATGTCGTAGAGCACCGTGCCGATCTTCTTGTCCAGGATGCCGGCCACGGTCGGATCCGTGGTCATCCCGGCGTCGATGCTGCCCTGCTGCATCGCGGCGATGAAGGTCTGCCCCGCGCCCACCCCGATCGGGCTGAACTCGCTCACCGCGACACCGTTCTTGACGGCGAGGTACTTGGTGAGGAAGTCGGTGGAGGAGCCGATACCGGTGACACCCAGCTTCCTGCCCTTGAAGTCCGCGGCGCTCCTGATCGTCCCCGCCTGCTTGGCGGAGACCACCTCGACCTCGCCCGGGGTCTGCGCCAGTTGCACCACCGACTCCACGTTCTTGCCCTTGGCCTGCAGGTCGATGGTGTGGTCGTAGAAACCGACGGCGCCCTGGACGTCCCCGGCGAGCAGCGCGGTGGTGGCGTTGACCCCGGCGGGTTCGCTCATCAGCTCGACGTTGACCCCCGCCTCGGCGAAGTAGCCGAGCCGCTGGGTGAGCATCGCGGGCAGGTAGATGACCTTGTCCAGGCCACCGACCATGATCTTCACCTTGGGACCGTCGACGGTGGGGCCGGCGGGGGCGGCACCGGAGTGGGAGCCGGAGGCGGCGTCATTGGCGCAGGCGGTCACGGACAGGAGCAGCGCGGCGGCGATGGCGGCTGCGGCGGTTCTACGCATTCTCAATGGCCTTTCGTGGCGGAGGGTTTCAGCGGCCGTCGCCGGTGTCGGCGGGCTTCCAGCGGAACAGGCGCTTCTCGGCGAAGGTGAGCAGTCCCTCGGTGAGCAGCGCGACCACGGCGAGGATGGCCATCGCGGCGTACACACCCGCCGCGTTGAAGGTGCCCTGGGCCGCCGCGACCAGCAGGCCGAGGCCCTTGGTGGCGCCGATGTACTCGCCGACGATCGCGCCGATCAGCGCGAAGCCGAAGCTGACGTGCAGGCTGGTGAAGATCCAGGTGGTGGCGGCGGGAACGACCACCTGCAGGGTGACCTTGCGGTCGCCGGCCCCCAGGATGCGGGCGTTGGCGACCAGGTTGCGGTCGACCTCGCGGGCCCCCTGGAAGGCGTTGAAGAAGACCGGGAAGAACACCAGGACGACGGCCGAGGCGACCTTGGAGGCCGGGCCGAGGCCGAACCAGATCAGGAAGACCGGGGCGAGCACGATCCTCGGGATCGCGTTCAGCACCTTGATGTACGGGCCGAACACCTCGGCGAGGAACCGGATCCGGCCGAGCGTGATCCCGAGCAGCACCCCGCCGATGACGCCGATCACCCAGCCGCCGAGCGCCTCGTAGAGGGTGTAGCCGATCTGCTCGCCGAGCGGGCCCTGGGCGGTGCCGTGGGTGATCCACTGCTGGATCTGGTCCCAGATCCGGGAGGGCTGCGAGAAGTTGAAGGGGTCGATCACCCCGGTGCGGGCGCCGATTTCCCATAGCCCGAGGAAGCCGGCCAGCACCGCGGCACGCATCGCGTACACGGTCAGCTTCCGGTTGCGGGCCGCCCGTTCGCGCTGTTCGGTGCGGGAGGTCACGGCGGCGGGTGTCCGGTCGGCGGTCTCAGGCTGCATGGCCCGCTCCTCGCTCACGGGTGATCCGGACCTCTTCGCCGAGCGAGGCCCAGATCTCGCGGTACAGCTCCACGAACCGGGGTTCCAGCCGGACCGCCTCGACGGTGCGCGGCCTGGGCAGGTCCACGGTGAAGCTCTCCTTGACGGTGGCGGGGCCCGCCGTCATCACCACCACCCGGTCGGCGAGTGCGATCGCCTCGTCCAGGTCGTGGGTGACGAAGATGACGGAGGAGCCGGTGCCGGCCCAGAGTTCGAGCAGCTGGTCCGACATCAGCGCCCGGGTCTGCACGTCGAGCGCCGAGAAGGGCTCGTCCATCAGGAGGATCTCCGGGTCGTTGACGAAGGTCTGGGCGAGCGCCACGCGCTTGCGCATCCCGCCGGAGAGCTGGTGCGGGTAGCGGTCCTCGAAGGCGGCCAGACCCACCCGGCCCAGCCAGTCGCGGGCGCGCTCGCGGGCCTCGTGCGCGGGCACGCCCCGGAAGCGCGGTCCGGCCATGACGTTGGACAGCACGGTCCGCCAGGGGAAGACGGCGTCCTGCTGGAAGACGAAGCCGACCTTCCGGCTGATCCCGCTGACCGGCGCCCCGGCCACCCTCACCTCGCCCTCGGTGGGCTCCTCCAGACCGCTGACCAGGGTCAGCGTGGTGGACTTGCCGCAGCCGGTCGGGCCGACCACGGCGACGAACTCCCCTTCGGCGACGGTCAGATGGAGGTCCCGCACCGCGGTGTGCAGCGCCCCCGAGGGAGTCCTGAACCGCTTGGTCGCACCGGTCAACTCGATCGCCGGCGCTGTTCCCGCCTGTTTCATCGGCCCTCGTCTCCTGCTGGTTCCGTGCTGTGCTCCGGGAGGTTAGGAGCAGGCCCGGGGCGCGCGGCAGCCTTCCGGGCGTACTGCGGCTTTCGCGTGTTGAGGGCTGTTCTGCTCGTTTTGCTTCCGCTACAACAGCGGGGCAGGGCTGACAGAAACACGGCCGAAACATAGGGTGTGCGTCCCAAACCCACCTGTCGGCACCGGGCCGCGGCCGGCCCGCGGTGACCACAGGCCCCCCGGTACGAGAGGAGACCCAGCGATGAGGCGTCCGCACTGGCCCCGCCGGGTCTTCGCCCAGCTGCTGCTCAGCCAGACGGTGGTCACGGTCGGCGTCACCGCCGTGACGGCGGGGCTCTTCCTGGCGCCGGTCAGCCGGGAGCTGGACCGTGACGCGATGCAGCGGGCGCTGTCGATCGCCCAATCCACGGCCTCCGACGAGTCGATCGCCCGTGCCGCGGCCGCCCGGGACGCCGCCGCCGTGCAGCACGTCGCCGAGCGGATCCGCCTGGCCACCGGCGCCAGCTTCGTGGTGGTGACCGACAGCACGGGTATCCGGCTCTCGCACACCGACCCGTCGAGAATCGGCCAGCGGGTCTCCACCGACCCCGAACCGGCCCTGCGCGGGCAGAGCGTGACGGCGATGCAGGAGGGCACCCTCGGCCGCACCGCCCGCGGCAAGGTCCCGCTGCGGCTGGCCGACGGCCGGATCGTGGGCGAGGTCTCGGTCGGCATCAGCGACGACTCCATCCGCCACCGGCTGCTGAGCATGGTCACGGGCATCCTGCTCTGCGCGGGCGCGGGCCTGGCGGCGGGCACGGTGGCCACCCTGGTGCTGGCCCGGCGGCTCAAGCGGCGCACCCACAACATCGCCCTCGCCGACATCTCGGCACTGCTGGTCGAACGCGAGGCGATGCTGCACGGTATCCGCGAGGGCATGGTCGCACTGGACGAGAGCGGCCGGATCCGGCTGGCCAACGACGAGGCGATCCGGCTGCTGGCCCTGCCCGAGGACTCCACCGGACGCCGGATCGACGAGATACTCCCGCCCGGCCGGCTGGCCGAGGTGCTGACCGGCCGGATCGAAGGCGCCGACCTGCCCGCCGTCCGGGGCGACCGGGTGCTGGTGGCCAACCGGATGGCCACCGCCGACGGCGGCGCCGTGGTCACCCTGCGGGACCGCACCGAACTGGAGCTGCTGGTACGGGAACTGGACAACACCCGCAGCCTCACCGAGGCGCTGCGGGCCCAGGACCACGAGCACGCCAACCGCCTGCACACCCTGCTCGGCCTGCTGGAACTCGGCCGGTACGAGCAGGCGGCCGAGTTCGTCTCCGAGCAGTCGGGATCGCACACCGCCCTCACCGCCAGGATCGCCGAGCAGGTCCAGGACCCGCATGCGGCGGCGCTGCTGGCGGGCAAGGCCGCGGTCGCGGCCGAACGCGGCATCCGGCTGGCCGTCACCCCGGACAGCCATCTGCCGGACACGGCCCTCGACCCGCGCGCCGTGGTCACCGTGCTGGGCAACCTGGTCGACAACGCACTGGACGCGCTCACCGGCGGCACGGTCGAGGTCACCCTGCGGGCGGACGGTGCCACCCTGCTGATCGAGGTGGCCGACAGCGGGCCCGGCATCCCCGCCGAGCTGCGCGAGCGGATCTTCGAGGAGGGCTGGACCAGCAAGGACGCACCCGCACACCGCCCGCGCGGCCTCGGCCTGGCCATGGTCCACCGGCTGGCCGAACGCTGCGGCGGGCGGATCGAGGTCGGCCGCGGACCGCTCGGCGGCGCCCGGTTCACGGTCGAACTTCCCGAGGCCCTGCACTCCCCCGTCCCCGGGCCCGTCCGCGTACCGTCCAGCCGCGGCATCCCCCATCTGCCGCAGGCGGCGACCCCCCTGCTCCTGGAGGCACCGTGATCGACGTACTCGTGGTGGACGACGACTTCCGGGTCGCCGAGGTGCACGCCGCCTACGCGGCGAAGGTCCCCGGCTTCCGGGTGACCGGCCGGGCGCACAGCGCCGCCGAGGCACTGGCCGCCCTGGAGCGCCGTCCGGTCGACCTGGTGCTGCTGGACCACCACCTGCCCGACGAGAACGGACTGGCCCTGGTCCGCCGGATGCGCGCCGCCGGGATCGGCTGCGACGTGATGATGGTGACCGCCGCCCGGGACGTCTCCACCGTGCACGCCGCGATGCAGCACGGGGCGCTCCAGTACCTGGTCAAGCCGTTCACCTTCACCGGCCTGCGGGAGAAGCTGGTCGCCTACGCCCAGCTGCGGCACGCGCTGGCCGGGCCGGCCGCGCGCGAGACCTGCCAGGACGAGGTGGACCGGATGTTCGCCGCCATGCGCAGCGCCGCGCCGCCCGCCGCCACCCTCCCCAAGGGCCACTCGGCACCCACCACCGACCTGGTGCTGGGCGTGCTCAGAAAGGCCGGCCGGCCGCTCTCCGCCCAGGAGGTCGCCGACCACTCCGGACTGAGCCGCTCCACCGCCCAGCGCTACCTCAAACAGCTGGAGCGTGACAGCCGCCTGCGGCTGAGCCTGCGCTACGGCGACACCGGCCGCCCCGAGCACCGCTACCTGCTGCCGTCACGCGGCTGACCCGCCCCGCGCATGGGCCGGCTCGCGCATGGGCCGGCTCGCACCGTACGTGGTTCGGGACCCGCCGTTCGACGCCACCTGATCGACGCCACCTGATCGACGTCATCTGATCGACGAGACCTGATCGACGCCGGTCGATCGACGCGAACCTGACAGAAAATCCCGAAACTGGTAACTCTTCTCATCCGAGCTGATCACAAAACGTGACGTAACCCATAGTGACGGCCGCGTTACGTTGGTGAAATAGTCGGCACAGCCCGCACATTCGGCTCTGATTCAAAGGAGAACAGTGCCATGATCTCGCGTATCGCAGGTCTGATGGTTGGAACGGCAGCGGTCCTCGCAGCCGCCGCAGGGCCCGCGCTCGCCGCCCCGGCAACCGCGCAGGCCGTGACCCCCGCCTGCCTGGCGGCCCTCAACCGGCCCTGCGCCTGGCAGCAGCCGAACGGCGCCGGCTCGGGGGTCGTCGGCTCGGCGAAGGTCTACGCCGCCGATGACCAGCTGACCTATCTCCGGGTCGAGGTGAAGATCCAGCGCGCCTGGGGCAGCCCCTGGGAGACCGTCGCCTCCACCACGATGATCCGCAACGGGTCGATAGCGCAGCTGTCCACCCCCGTGGTGGTGACCGACTACCGCACCATGGTCTGCGCCACCGGCGGCCCGGCGGCCGACGTGGAGCAGTTGGTCACCACCTGTACGCCGTAACACCTCGAAGGCGTGGGGAACCGGTCCGACCGCCCGGTTCCCCACGCCTTCGGCCTCCGGTCGCTACGCCGCGCCCGCCCCCGTCAGCGACCGGACCTCCAGCTCGGCGTACCGGTCGGGGTCCGGGACCTCCGGTGAGGTCACGGTGCCGATCCAGCCCGCCAGGAAGCCCATCGGAATGGAGACCACACCGGGGTTCTCCAGCGGGAACCAGTGGAAGTCCACACCGGGGAAGAGCGCGTCCGGGGTCCCGGAGACCACCGGGGAGAACACCACCAGCAGGACCGCGGGGACCAGCCCCCCGTAGACCGACCAGACCACGCCGCGGGTGGTGAACCGGCGCCAGAAGAGGGTGTAGAGCAGGGTCGGCAGATTGGCCGAGGCGGCCGCCGCGAAGGCGAGGCCGACCAGGAAGGCGACGTTCAGCTGCTGGGCGAAGAGGCTGAGCACGATGGCCGTGGCCCCGATCACCACGGCCGCCACCCGGGCCGCCACCACCTCCTGGCGATCCGTCACCTCCTCGGCACCGGGGCGCCGCCAGGCCCGCGCGTAGAGGTCGTGGGCGGAGGCGGCCGAGGAGGCCAGGGTGAGTCCGGCCACCACGGCCAGGATGGTGGCGAAGGCCACCGCCGAGATCAGCGCGAACAGCATCATGCCCCCGGCGCTGCCCATGCCGCCGCCCAGATCCAGGGCCAGCAGCGGAACCGCGGTGTTCCCGGCGGAGTTGGCGGCCCGTACCGTCGTCGCGCCGATCAGCGCGGTCGCACCGAGGCCGAGCACGATGGCCATCAGGTAGAAGCCGCCGATCAGGCCGATGGCCCACATCGTGGAGCGCCGGGCGGCCCTGGCCGTCGGCACCGTGTAGAAGCGGGACAGGATGTGCGGCAGACCCGCCGTGCCGAGCACCAGGGCGAGGCCCAGGCTGAAGAGGTCCAGCCGACTGGTGGCACTCGTGCCGTACTTGAGCCCGGGCTCCAGGTAGGCCTGGCCGACACCGCTGTTCCGTGCGGCGGCCCGCATCAGCGCGAACGGGTCACCGTGGAAGCGGGCCAGCACCAGGACGGTGAGCAGCAGTGCACCGGCCAGCAGCAGCCCGGCCTTGACGATCTGGATCCAGGTGGTGGCCCGCATCCCGCCGACCGTCACATAGATGATCATCAGTGCGCCGACCCCGACGATGGTCAGCGTCTTGGCGAGGCCGCTGTCGGTGCCCAGCAGCAGGGCGACCAGGCTGCCCGCACCGACCATCTGCGCGATGAGGTAGAGCAGGGTGACGACCACACCGGCCGTACCGGCGGCGGCCCGCACCGGGCGCTGGCGCATCCGCAGGGCCAGCACATCGGCCAGGGTGTACCGGCCGGCGTTGCGGACCAGTTCGGCGACCAGCATCAGCACCACCAGCCAGGCGACCAGGAAGCCGATGCTGTAGAGCACGCCGTCGTAGCCGTACAGCGCGATCAGGCCGGTGACGCCGAGGAAGGAGGCGGCGGAGAGGTAGTCCCCGGAGAGCGCGAAGCCGTTCTGCAGCGAGGTGAAGCCGCGCCCGCCGGTGTAGAAGTCCTCGGCCGCCTGGCCACGCCGTCCGGCCCAGAGGGTGATGCCGAGGGTGACCAGGACGATGACCGCGAACAGGACGATGGCCAGGTCGTGGTGGGCACCGCCGGTCAGCGTCCCGATGCCGGAGGGCGCGGGCGCCGGCTGCGGCGGTGTGGTGGTGAGCGGCGCCGAGTGCGGGGCGAGGTACGGGGCGTCCGGCCGCGCGGTCACGGCGAGTGCGGTCTGGGGGTTCGGGATCCGGGTCATCGCAGCTGGTCCTGGGTGTCCCAGCGGAGGCCGAGCGCCGCACGGTCCCGCTTGGCGCGGGCGTTCCTGGCGTAGAGCCAGGCGAGCAGGAAGGTGGAGGCGAACTGCAGCAGGCCGAGCAGCCAGGCGACGTTCACCGGACCGGCCACCTGACTGCGCATCAGCCCGGGGGCGGCGGCCTGCGCTCCGAGGTAGAGCAGGTACCAGGCCAGGAAGGCCACGGTGGCGGGGAAGACGAAACCGCGGTAGCCGCGCCGGATCTCCTGGAACGCCGCGCTGGCCTGCACCTCCCGGTAGACCTCGGCGGCGGCCTCGGCCGACACCGAGGTCTCTTCGGGTGCGGCCGAGGCCGCCGCCGACGGCTCCACGGCTGTCCTGGCCGCCGAACGCCCGAGTGTGAGGCGTCTCACCGGCGACGGGAGGACTGCCTTGCGTCCGGCGGGCTGTGCCGCCCACCAGTCGAACCTCTCCTGCTGTGCCACTGCTGCTCCTGGACCTGGACGCCGAAGGGGGTGGGGCGTCGGTGTGGGCTGGTGCAGGTGGCGAAGATTGCGGTTCCGCACACCCGCTGACCGCACCATGGTCGAGCCGCTGGGAACACCCTTCTGGCCGATTGCAGATACGTTCACCCGATCAGGCGATCGAAGCGTCAGCTCACGAACTGCGCCTAATCCCATGGGTGAACGCGTACGCCACCGCCTGCGCGCGGTCACGGACGGCGGTCTTGGCGAAGAGGTTGTTGATGTGCGTCTTGACCGTCGCCTGGCTGACGAAGAGCTCCCGCGCGATCTCCGCGTTGGACAGCCCGTCGGCGATCAGCGCCAGCACCTCGGCCTCCCGGGCGGTGAGCCCGTCGGGCAGCTCGGCCCGGGCCGCCGCCCTCGGTTCGCCCGCAGCCGGCCGGTCCTGTCCGGGCGTCTGCGACAGCCGCTCCAGCAACCGCAGCTGCACCTGGGGCGAGAGACCCGCCGCGCCGGAGCGGACGTCCGCGATCGCCCGGGCGATCTCCTCGCCGCCGGCGTCCTTGGTCAGGTACCCGCGGGCACCGGCCTGCAGGGCGGGGAAGAGTGAGGCGTCGTCGGCGTAGGTGGTGAGCACCACGACCTCGGTGGCCGGGTACTCGGCGCGGATCCTCCGGGTGGCCTCGACGCCGTCGCAGCGCGGCATCCGGAGGTCCATCAGGACCACGTCCGGGCGGTGCTCGGCCACCAGCCGGACGGCCTCCTCGCCGTCGGCGGCCGAACCGACGACCTCGATGCCCGGCAGCAGACCCAGCAGCATCACGATCCCCTCGCGCACCACCGTCTGGTCGTCGGCGACCACTACCCTGGCCGGCCGGTCAGTCATGCCCCACCTCATTCACGCCGGCACCCGCAGCAGCACGCGCCAGCCTCCGTCCTCCGGGCCCGCCAGCAGCTCGCCGCCGAGCAGCTCCGCGCGTTCGCGCATCCCCAGAAGACCGTACCCACTCCCGCTGACCGCGAGCTCCCCCGAGCCCGCGCCACGCGGTGGACGGCCGTTGCGCACCTCCAGCTCCACACCGTCCTCCAGATAGCCGAGCCGGACCGTGACGCGGCTGCCGGGCGCGTGCTTGCGGACGTTGGTGAGCGCCTCCTGGGTGGTGCGCCGCACCGCCAGCGCGGCCTCGGCGGCCAGCGGCCTGGCCGTACCCCACACGATCAGCTCCGCCCCCGCCTGTCCGGTCAGCTCCACCAGGTACTCGCCCACCGGCGTGAACTCGCCGCGCAGCGCGGAGAGCGCCTGCCGGGTCTCGGCCAGGCCGTCCTGCGCCATCCGGCGGGCCGCCACCACCCGCTCCCTGACCGCCTCGCGCTCGGCCCCGGTGTCCAGCATCAGCCGGGCCGCCTCCAGGTGGACCAGCTGCGCGGAGAGGCTGTGCGCCAGTACGTCGTGGATCTCCCGGGCGATCCTGGCCCGTTCGGCCAGCGCCGCGCTCTCCGCCTCGGCCTTGTGCGCGGCCCGTTCCTGGACCAGCAGCCGGTGCGCGGTGGCCCGGGCTCCGGCGTCCAGGCGCAGCAGGTACCCGAGCAGCATCAGGCCGCCGACGGTGGGGGCGGTGGCCAGCCAGCCGCCCCAGCCCACCACGGTGTACGTGCCGAAGGCGGCGGCCGCCGCCAGCACGGCCGGCCCGAGCGGCAGCCGGACCAGCACGGTGACCCCGAGCCCGAGGAAGACGATGTCCGACAGCGGGGTCGCGTGCTGCCACTCGGCCAGGGCGCCGACCGCGAGCAGCCCGGCGGTGGCCGCCATGGCGGGCCCCAGCCGCTGGCCGCGGGTGGACCGGAGCAGGGCCACGGTGAGGGCCACCGCGGCGAGGATCTCCGCCGCCACCGCGGCGCCTTCCCAGAACCCGAAGCGGCCGTGCGCGTAGGTGCCCCAGATCATCACCGTGAGCACCACGATCCGGGTGACCACCGAGATGACGCGCCGCGGCGTACTCTCCCGGTCGCGGCTCGTCCCCTCCCGGGGCGGCCAGCGGGTCCACTCCTCCAGCGGCACGGACGGTCCTCTCGCGGCTCGGACAGTCGGCTCAGACGCCGACGGCATGGGGCTGCTCCAGGCTACGGGCCCGCCAGTTCACCACCACACCGCGGACCAGCAGCAGCGCGCCGAGGCTGAGCAGCAGGGCGTTGCTGCTCTGGTGCACATGGAGCGCGGCGCCGATGCCGTAGAGGCCGAGCCGGACGGCGATCATGACACCCCAGGCGGCGACGGTGGCCTTGGTGCCCTTGGCCCACACACTGCCGTCGCCCTCCTGCCAGAGCCGGACGGTCCATCCCCAGACCGAGCCCATGGCGAGCACCGCGACGATCGAGGCGGCCAGCAGTGCGGCGGACTCGGCCCTGTGGGCGGGGTCGACGAGCCTGGGATCGCGCAGTGCGACCACGGCCAGGACCACCGGGAGGATCCAGAACCGGCGCTCGGTGTCGATCCTGCGGGCGCGCAGCTGACGGCTGATGACCAGGGCGATCGCCGCGACGGCGATCAGGACGTTGGCGAGGGCGGGCATCGGTTTCTCCGACCGGACGGTGGTGTTTCCCTGACACCACCGACGCTACGGATCACGGGCCCGCGAGTCCTCGGAGCCAGGGTTGATCCGGACGGCGGAGGGGCCCTCCACCCGTGGGTGGAGGGCCCCTCGGTACCGGCTCGGTACCGGCTCGGTACCGGCGGCGTCAGGCGTCGATGCGCGAACGGTCCAGCGTGGCGGCGGAGTCCACGATGAACTCCCGCCGCGGCGCGACCTCGTTGCCCATCAGCAGGTCGAAGATCCTCTCGGCCTGCTCCAGGTCTCCGAGGTTGATCCGGCGCAGGGTGCGGTGGCGCGGGTCCATGGTGGTCTCGGCCAGCTGGTCGGCGTCCATCTCACCGAGGCCCTTGTAC
Source organism: Kitasatospora sp. HPM-01-4 (assembly GCF_051374625.1). Taxonomy (NCBI): domain Bacteria; kingdom Bacillati; phylum Actinomycetota; class Actinomycetes; order Kitasatosporales; family Streptomycetaceae; genus Kitasatospora; species Kitasatospora sp. HPM-01-4. The sequence goes on from NZ_JBPQGP010000005.1 coordinate 2,972,093, forward strand.
CGCTGCACCGGGTCCTTCCAGCGCTGCCCCTTGCGCTGGAACTCCATTAGCGTGCTGCGCAGTTCGGCGTCGGAGTAGGTGTAGTGGTACTTCTCCTGGCCGCGCTTGGGGTTGGTGAGCTCGATCCGGTGCAGCGGCGGGACGGCCGCGAAGACCCGGCCCTGCTCGACCATCGGGCGCATGTACCGGTGGAAGAGCGTCAGCAGCAGGGTGCGGATGTGCGAGCCGTCGACGTCGGCGTCGGCCATGAAGATGACCTTGCCGTAGCGGGCCTGGTCGATGTCGAAGGTACGGCCCGACCCCGCTCCTATGACCTGGATGATCGAGGCGCACTCGGCGTTCTTGAGCATGTCGCTCACGGACGCCTTCTGCACGTTCAGGATCTTCCCGCGGATCGGCAGCAGCGCCTGGAACTCGGAGTTCCGGGCCAGCTTGGCGGTACCGAGCGCCGAGTCGCCCTCCACGATGAACAGTTCGCTGCGGTCGACGTCGTCGCTGCGGCAGTCGGCCAGCTTGGCGGGGAGCGAGGAGGTCTCCAGCGCGGTCTTCCGGCGCTGCGCCTCCTTGTGCTGGCGCGCGGCGACCCGGGTACGGGCGGCGGCGACCACCTTCTCCAGCACGGCCCGCGCCTGGACCTTCTGCTCCTTCTTCGCGGAGGTCAGGAAGGCCTTGAGCTCCTTGGCCACCACCGCGGCCACGATCCGGTTGGCCGCCGAGGTGCCGAGCACCTCCTTGGTCTGGCCCTCGAACTGCGGCTCGGCGAGCCGGACGGTGACCACGGCGGTGAGGCCCTCGGTGGCGTCGTCCTTGGTGATGTCGTCCTCGGCCACCCGCAGCAACTTGGCTGCCCGCAGCACCTCGTTGACGGTCTTGGCCAGCGAGCGCTCGAAGCCGGTGACGTGGGTACCGCCCTTGGGGGTGGCGATGATGTTGACGAAGGAGCGCAGCGTGTAGTCGTAACCGGCGCCCCAGCGCAGGGCGATGTCCACGCCGAGGTGGCGGGTGACCTCGGTCGGGGTCATGTGCCCGCGCTCGTCCAGGACCGGGACGGTCTCCTTGAAGCTGCCCTCGCCGTGCAGCCGCAGCACGTCGCAGACCGGCTTGTCGGGAGCAAGGAACTCGGCGAACTCGCCGATGCCGCCGTCGAAGCGGAAGGTCGCCTCCTCGGCCTTGTCGCTCTCCGTCAGCCGTTCGTCGCGGACCACGATGGTGAGGCCGGGGACCAGGAAGGCGGTCTGCCGGGCCCGGTTGTGCAGGCTCTCCAGGGACAGCTTCGCGTCCTTGAGGAAGATCTGCCGGTCGGCCCAGTAGCGGATCCGCGTTCCGGTGCGGCCCCTGGGCGCCTTGCCCTTCCTGGTGAGTCCGCTGGTCGCCTCGAACGGTGCGTCCGGGCTGAGTTCGGTGAAGATCCCGGGGGTGCCGCGCCGGAAGCTGATCGCATGGGTGTGCCCGCCGCGGTCCACCTCGACGTCCAGCCGCGCGGAGAGCGCGTTGACCACGGAGGCGCCGACACCGTGCAGACCACCGGAGGCGGCGTACGAGCCACCGCCGAACTTGCCGCCGGCGTGCAGCTTGGTCATCACGACCTCGACACCGGACAGTCCGGTCTTCGGCTCGACGTCGACCGGGATGCCACGGCCGTTGTCGCGCACCTCGACCGAGCCGTCCTGGTGCAGCAGCACCTCGATCCGGTCGCAGAAACCGCCGAGCGCCTCGTCCACCGAGTTGTCGATGATCTCCCACAGGCAGTGCATCAGACCGCGACTGTCAGTCGACCCGATGTACATACCCGGACGCTTGCGGACGGCCTCCAGGCCCTCCAGGACGAGCAGGTGCCGCGCGGTGTAATTGGAACCGTCGTCTCCGGCCAACAAGCCGGACGGCACGGTTTTTTCAGCGCTCACGCGGTGCTCCTCATTGAAGTTCTGACCCGTCCGACTTCCGTCCGACGCTCGACTGACTTCCGACCCGGTCGACAGGCCGACTCGCACAGTGTTCCCAATGCCTGAGACACAGGCGGTTCGGCCCGCGCAGCTTGTACGCGCTGCGCGAACAAGACCTCTACCGGAGCCCGGTCCTCGGGAGCGCCATCTCCACCTGCCAGCAAGGGTCCTGGCGAACCGGGACGCGAACAACAGGCGGCGGAACTGCTGCGATGCAGGCTACCGGTGCCGGGGACGGGGCTTATGCTCCAACCCAGCTGAGGATTATGCTACGCGGACCCCGACCCCGCTTCGTCAGGGCGTTCGAGGGCCGGGGCGAGTCCTGGGAATCGGTACGCATGAACCGCCGACGCCCTGGGCACGTCCTCAACAACGACACAGCAGAATCCTCAAAGAAGAAAAGCCACGAGCGGGAACGATTTCGACCTGGTTGGATGTTGACCCTGGTACGACAGCTCGTCGAGCTAGAGAAGAGGCGACGTGACTACTGTTCTGACACCTGCGAGCCCGCTCACCGCGGCTGACCGCTGCGACCGCTGCGGCGCCCAGGCATACCTGCGCGTCGTACTCGCAAGCGGCGGAGAGCTGCTCTTCTGCGCCCACCACGGCCGGAAGTTCGAGCCCGAGCTCAAGAAGATCGCCGTCGAGATACAGGACGAGACGGGTCGCCTCACGACGACCACCGCCTCGGCCTCCGACGACGAGCGCTGATCTCGACGCTCGCCCGGCGAGCTGAGTCGAGCCAGGCCGACACCAGCCGGACGGCAGACCCCAGCAGGGGTTCGCCGTCCGGCTGCGGTGTTTCCCGCCCCCCTGCGCCGAACTGACGGTCTGTCGCAGCGTGACCGACCCAACACCCTTGGTCAGCAAGAGTGCACGGAAGGCAGTCGTCAGATCACCGAGTGCAGCCAGTCCGAGACCGCCGCCACCCGCGTGTAAACACCGGGGTGGTCGGGGTCGGCGCAACCGGTACCCCAGGAGACCAGCCCGGCGAGCCGGCCGCCCACCACCAGCGGGCCGCCGCTGTCGCCCTGGCAGGCGTCCTTTCCGCCGTGTTCGTCCCCGGCGCAGACCATGCCCCTCGCGTCGAACGCCCCGTCCGGGCCGCCCGGGTACGCGTGTGCGCAGACCTCGTCCGCGACGATCGGCAGCTCGACGCTACGCAGGGTGTTCGAGTAGCTGCCGTTTCCCCTGGTGTCGCCCCAGCCGTAGACCCTCGCCCGGGTGCCCGGCGCGTACGGCCCGGTCTCGCCCGGCGCCAGGTAGTCGAGCACGGCGGAGACCGGCTGGGCCTCGGCGAGCGTGAGTACCGCCACATCCTGCATATTGGCTGTGAAGGAGTACTCGGGGTGGACCTGGACCTCGCGGACCTCGACCTCCTTGCCGGTGCGCTGGGTCAGATCGTCCCGGCCGACGATCACTCGCAGCCCCGGACGGTTCACCCGGCGGCCGGTGCTCTCGTCGTAGAAACAGTGCGCGGCGGTGACCACCTTGGTCGGTGTCACCAGGGCACCACCGCAGAACTGCCCGGACCGCGTGTTGCCGTACTCACGGCGGCTGGCCACCGCCACCATCCAGGGGTGGGTGGCGGTGGAGACCGCCCCGCCGCCCACCACGCGCCGCTGCGCCTCGGCGGGCACGGCGGCGGTCAGCGCGACCAGCGGGGCCGGGAGGGCAGCGAGCAACGCCAGGGCCACCATCCGACGGCGGCGCCTGCGGGGCGACAGCGTGGCCGGATGGGCGTCCAGGATGGGCAGCACCGGTTCCTCCAGACAGTTCGGCGGCAGGCAACCGGCACAGCGTATGTGACCGACTACGCAAAGCACCGGCACCCGACGCCGGACCACCCGCACGAGCGATCCGGTGCACGGCCGGATGACGCGCGCCCCGCGCCGACTGTGCCCGGGCAGGCCGAAGGGCCCGGAGCACACGGCTCCGGGCCCTTCGGGGACGACTCCGGATCAGTCCAGGTAGTCGCGCAGAACCTGCGAACGCGACGGGTGGCGCAGCTTGGACATGGTCTTCGACTCGATCTGGCGGATGCGCTCACGGGTGACCCCGTAGACCTTGCCGATCTCGTCCAGCGTCTTCGGCTGGCCGTCGGTGAGGCCGAAGCGCATCGAGACCACGCCGGCCTCGCGCTCGCTCAGGGTGTCGAGCACCGAGTGCAGCTGCTCCTGGAGCAGGGTGAAGCTGACCGCGTCGGCGGGGACGACCGCCTCGGAGTCCTCGATCAGGTCACCGAACTCGCTGTCGCCGTCCTCACCCAGCGGGGTGTGCAGCGAGATGGGCTCGCGGCCGTACTTCTGGACCTCGATGACCTTCTCCGGGGTCATGTCGAGCTCCTTGGCCAGCTCCTCCGGGGTGGGCTCGCGGCCCAGGTCCTGGAGCATCTGGCGCTGGACACGGGCCAGCTTGTTGATGACCTCGACCATGTGCACCGGGATACGGATGGTGCGGGCCTGGTCGGCCATCGCGCGGGTGATCGCCTGGCGGATCCACCAGGTGGCGTAGGTGGAGAACTTGTAGCCCTTGGTGTAGTCGAACTTCTCGACCGCACGGATCAGACCCAGGTTGCCCTCCTGGATCAGGTCCAGGAAGAGCATGCCGCGGCCGGTGTAGCGCTTGGCCAGCGAGACCACCAGACGGAGGTTGGCCTCCAGCAGGTGGTTCTTGGCGCGGCGGCCGTCCTCGGCGATGATCTCCAGCTCACGCTTGAGCTTCGGCGCGAGCTTGTCGGCGGCGCTGAGCTTGTCCTCGGCGAACAGACCGGCCTCGATGCGCTTGGCGAGCTCGACCTCCTGCTCGGCGTTGAGCAGCGGGACCTTGCCGATCTGCTTCAGGTAGTCCTTGACCGGGTCGGCGGTGGCACCGGCGACGGCGACCTGCTGGGCGGGCGCGTCGTCCTCGTCGTCGTCGGAGAGGACGAAGCCCTCCGACTCCTCCTCCGGCCCGTCGCCCTCGGCCTTGTCGCCGGGCAGAGCGACATCGTCGAGCAGCTCCTCGTCGCCGAGCAGCTCCTCGTCACCCTTGCCGGCCTTGGCGGCGGTCTTCTTGGCGGCGGTCTTCTTCGCGGGCGCGGCGGCCTTCTTGGCCACGGTCTTCTTCGCGGGGGCAGCGACCTTCTTGGCCACGGCCTTCAGCTCGGGCGCCTCGACGCTCTCCACCACCGTCACGTCGGTGGTGGAGACCACCGCGGCGACGGCCGGGGCGGCCGGGGTCGCCGCGGGAGCGATCCGTACCGGGGGCCGGGTGGGGGCGGTCGGGGTCCGAGTGGTGACGGCCTTGGTCGCGGTGCGCTTGGTGGTGCTCTTGGCGGCAACGCTCTTGCGCTTGGACCCGGCGGGCTCAGCAGCGCTGACCATCAGGTCCACCCCTTCCTCAATCAGCACCTGGTTGAGGCTGCGCATGACGTTCTTCCACTTGGTGACCGGGATCTGGTCTGCCTCGAACGCCTGGCGCACGTCGTCACCGGCGATCTGCCCCTGGGCCTTGCCCCGCTCGATGAGCGCGAGCAGAGCCGCGGACTCGGCGATCTCGGGGGGAAGCGAACGGGATGTGCTGGCCGACACGAACAACCTCTCGGACGATGAGTGGACTCGAACCCCGTACCTGACCGCCCGAGGGGACGGGGAAGCGACACGCGACGGCGCGCGGTGTCGATTCCGACCGGCTCGGGGCCCCAGGACTGGGTTTGTAGGACGGCAGCAGCGCCGCAGACCAACACAGCATTGTGACACTGGCTGGTATTCCGGAGCTGCTTCCGCTCCGTACACATCGCTGCCGCCCCTCAAGTGTTACGCATGGCCGTCGTGGCGCCGGTCACACCGGCGTGTCGGCATGGACGCGGCCCTCCGGGCCTTCCCGGACGGCCTGCGCGACCGCGGCGGTCCGGGGACTGCGGCGGTCGCGGAGCTCAGTCGGTTCAGCCGAAGGGCCGTGGTGCCAATTCTCTCCGGAAAGTGCCCGGATTCTTCTTCCGGTGGATGCCCGGTCTTCCCCGAGCGGTACCCGGATCTTCTCCGGGCGGTACCCGGACCTTCCCCGAGTGGTAGCCGGATCTTCCCCGGGCGGCGCCTGGTCTTCTCCAGGCGGCATGCGTTCCGGTCGCTGCTCCCGGCCGGATCAGTGCTCGCGCGGGCCCGGCACCGAGGGCTCGATCTCCGGGTGGACGGTGAGCAGTGCCCGTACGGCCGCCTCGGCGGCGGTGCCGTCCCCGGTGCCGAGGGCGTCGACCAGCCGGCTGTGCAGGCTGACGGAGGAGTCGGACGGCCGCTCGCAGGTGGTCGCCGCTCCCCCGGAGACCTGCAGGGCACAGGCCACGATCCCGGATAGGTGCTCCAGCATCCGGTTGCCGGCCAGCTGCAGGACCAGCGCGTGCAGCTCGGCGTCGGCGCGGCCGAAGCTGACCAGGTCACCCTGGGCCGCGGTGTGGTTCATCACCTCGGTGAGCTCCACCAGCCGCTGCTGGACGTCCTCCCGGCCGTGTCCGGCCGCGAGACGGGCGGCGAGCGGCTCGATCGCCCAGCGGAGCTCGAACAGCTCGCGGCGCTGCTCGTCCCGCTGCGGACCGAAGGCCCGCCACTCGATGATGTCGGGGTCGAGCAGGTTCCAGTCGCCGACCGGGCGGACCCGGGTGCCGACGTTCGGCCTGGCGCTGACCAGGCCCTTGGCCTCCAGCACCCGCAGCGACTCGCGGACGACGGTGCGGGAGACCTCGAACCGCTGGCCGATCTCCTCGGGGACCAGCGGGCGGTCGGCGCCGAGGTCACCGGAGACGATCATCTGGCCGAGCTGCTGGACCAGTTGGCCGTGCAGGCCGCGGCCACGGCTGCTGGTGGTCTTCCGTCCGACCCTGCTGAGGTCGGCCTCCGCGCCCTCCCAGCGTGGCGCGGGCGGAGTGGGCCGGTCGGCGTACGAGAAACGGTCCAGCTCGCCGGCGCCGACGGAATCTGCCGAACGAGCTGCGGTCATGGTGGGGTGCGCAAGGGTACTCACACGTCCTTTGTCGGCGATCGGTGGGGCTGGCTTGAGAATTCTCGTGAAAAGCACACGAAAGGGTGATCGCCCATGACCGGATAATTGACCTCTTATCAGGAAGAAAGCGCTTGTTTCGATCTCTCCCTTTCAGATGCCGTGACGGCCGGTCACCGGACTGGGTCGCACGGCCTGTTGCGCGGACCGGGCCCGACCGGAACGTCCTGGCCGTGGGCGCGGCGCCGTGCCGGTCCGTTCCGCGCCGTCTCTCATCGCACCGTCTCTCATCGCACCGTCTCGCGCCACGCCGTCTCGCGCCACGCCGTCTCGCGCCACGCCGTCTCGCGCCCCGCCGTCTCGCTCTGCCGCTTCTCTCTGCGCCGGCCACGCCGCCTCCGACTCCCGCGGTTCCGGCTCCCGCGGTTTCCGACTCCCACAGCGGCGGCCGTCAGAAGGCGCGCCGCCGGGACTGCGCCACGAGGCAGGCGACCACGAGCGCCGCCGCCGGGGCGAGCGAGGCCGCGAGGAGGAGCGGCTGCAGGGTCGGCTGCAGTCCGGGGCCCAGTACCGGGCCGAGCGTCGTGGCATCGCCATCGGATCCGCCACCCGGCCAGTCCAGCCCGTACTGGAACGGCAGCAGCTCACGGGCCTGCTCGGGCAGCGATCCGTCCAGTTGGCGGAGGGCCAGCGAGAACGCGGGCTCCAGCAGCGCCGGGAGCACACAGAGGATGAGCGTTCCCGCGGCCGCGCTGCGCACCAACGAGGTCGCGAGCAGCCCGGCGCATCCGGCCAGCACCACCAGCGCCCCGAACACCGCGAGCGGCCGACCGGCCGCCAGGAGGCCCGGGACGCCCCCGGAGAACAGTGGTCCCGTGTCCACACTCGTCGGGAGGGCGAGGCGCAGCACCACGATGTCCACCACGGTGGTGGCGACCGCGAGCGCCGCGGCGAGCAGACCGATCACCATCAACTTCCCGGCGAGCAGACCGATCCGGCTCCGGTATGCGACCTGCGAGGCCGCCAGGCCGGGGTGTCTGACCTCGTGCCCGTACGAGAGCGCCCCCAGCGCACCCGCCCCCAGCGCCGCGATCGGGAGCGGCAGCAGCGGGACGACCGCGGTCACCGAGCGGACCATGGCGGACACCGAGAGGACACCCGCGGGCTGTTGTTGGGCGAGCACGGTGGCGACCGCGGCATCTCCGATCAGGACCGCACCGAGGACGGACCAGGTGGAACGGAGACCGCGCAGCCGTCGCAGCTCATAGCCAAGGACTCGCACGACTCACTCGCTCCGGTGGTGGTCGAGGCCGGGAAGGGGCTGGGACAGCAGGGTCGGCTCGGGCTCCGGCCCCGGCATCGGCACGGTCGCCGAGGGCCGCGCCGCCGTCCGGTCGGACTGGACGGGAGCACCGGCCACCGCGGATCCGCCCGCCTCGGCCCCGCCGCCCGGCTGAATCCCGCCGGAGGCTCGGGCCGGGGACTGCCCCGCCGTCTGCTCCACGGACTGGGCCCTGAACCGGTCGGGCTGCCGACCGAGTGCCCGGCTGCCCGACCGCCGCCCGGCCGTCGACTGCGCGGCCGGCCCGCTGCCCGGACCGCCGCCCGTGCCGTGCACACCCGCCGCCGGCGCTCCCGCGGCATGTGCGCCCGCGGTCGGCGCGACCACCGCTGGGGCAGCCGATGCCTGAGTGGCCGCCGCCCGAGCGTCCTCCGGCCTTGCCGCGGAGTGGAGTTGGACCTGGCCCGATCCCCCCGAGGCGGACGGCAGGCTCAGGTGCGGCACGGGCTGCTCGACCACGCGGTCGGACAGCTCGTGAAGCAGGATGCCGTGCCGGTAGGCGAGTTCACCGATCTCGGTACGGCCGATGCCGCTCACCGCGATGCCGGCGCCACCGTCCCGGCGCACCCGGGCACCCTGTCCGGCGAGCAGGTCCGCCAGCCGGGCCATCTGCGGGCCGCGGACCGAGACTTCGGGGTGCAGCCGGGTCCGGCGGAACTCCACGACCGGCTGGTCCGCGAGCAGTCGCCCCTGGTCCAGGGTGATCACCCGGTCCGCGAGGACGGACGCCTCCTGCGGGCTCCGGGTGGTGACCAGCACCGTGCCGCCCGAGACGGCGAAAGAACGCACGAAGGAGTGGAACCACTCGACGTTCCGCGGTGAGAGGTCCTCGGTGGGAGCGTCGAGCAGCAGGGTGTGCGGGGAACCGAGCAGGGCCGCGGCGAGAGCCAGCCGACGGTGTATCCCGGGTGAGAAGCTGCGCAGCCGGTGGGACGAGACCGTAGCCAGCCGGGTCTGTTCCAGCAGCTCGTCCGCTCGGGTGTCCGGGACGCCGACCGCTGCGGCCAGCATCCTCAGGTGGTTGCGCGCCCGACGCCCCGGATGCCCGGCCAGCGGCCTCCCACCGGGGAGCAGCACGCCGACCTCCCGCTCGGGATGGCGCAGTCTGCGGTAAGTGCGCCCGTCGAAGAGCGTGATGCCGGATCCGCGCTCCACTTCCACCATGAGCCGAAGAGCGGTGGTCTTCCCCGCACCCTCGGCGCCCAGCATGACGGTGACCGCACCGGGACGGGCGTCGAAGGTCAGGTCCAGCAGAGCCGGCGGGCGGCCCCGACGATAGACCTTGGTCAGTCCGGTGATCTGGATCATCGCTGCCTGCTCCCACGTCTTGGGCCGACCGGGTCGCGGGCGTCCGGGACGGCCGCCGGGTACCCGCGCCAGCACACTAGGGCGCATCAAGGGAGAAATCGGGCATTACGGATGAGTCGTGCACGGCATGCCCGCGCAGCTCACTCAATCAGGCGACTGCGGTGGCGGGTGATCAGTTCACCGGCGTCCGCCGCCGGATTCCGCGTTGATCCGTCAGGACTCGGGGCGAAGCATCGGCGGGTTGAGGACGGTCGCCCCACCCGCCTTGAAGAGCTGCGCCGGGCGGCCGCCCTGGCGGGTCGTCGTACTGCCCGAGGGCACCAGGAAACCCGGGGTACCGGTCACCTTGCGATGGAAGTTGCGCGGGTCCAGGGCCACGCCCCAGACCGCCTCGTACACCTGGCGCAGCTCGCCGACGGTGAACTCCGGCGGGCAGAACGCGGTGGCGAGCGAGGAGTACTCGATCTTGGACCGGGCCCGCTCCACCCCGTCGGCGAGGATCTCACCGTGATCGAAGGCCAGGGGTACGCCCTCGGCCTGGCCCGGTCCCAGCAGCTCGGCGACCGGCGCCCAGCGGGCGCTGCGGGCATCCCCCCCGGGGCGGGGGGTGGGCAGATCGGGGGCCAGCGCCAGGTGCGCCACGCTGACCACCCGCATCCGGGGGTCACGCTGGGGATGGCCGTACGTCGCCAGCTGTTCCAGGTGCGCACCGGCCGAGCCCTGACCGGGAGTGGAGTGCGCGCGCAGGCCCGTCTCCTCGGCGAGCTCCCGTGAGGCCGCTTCGGCCAGTCCCTCGTCCGGCCGGACGAAGCCGCCGGGCAGCGCCCAGTACCCCTGGAAGGGGGGCTCACCACGACGTACCAGCAATGCGCACAGCGCGTGCTCCCGCACCGTCAGCACCACCAGGTCGACCGTGACAGCGAACGGGGGGAAGGCCGACCGGTCATAACGCGACATGGCGACGATCATAGTCGTCTTTCTGACGATAAGCACAGGGTTGTGCAAGGAAGGACCGGACAGTTCTGTGGGACTGCACTGTCGCGCCCTTCACCCGGGCAGCGCATGCCTGTCGACAGGCCGCCGACGCCGCTCCCCTCCACGCCTCGCCGACCGGCCCTCCGGTGCCCCGGACTGCCACCGCCCTGCTGCTCAGCGGGTGCCCAGCTGGAGTGCCGGCGGTGCCTCCTCCACCACGGCGACGCCGATCCGGCTGACCCTGACCGAGAACGGCTCCCCCGCCACGCGCAACCCCGTGAGCTCCAGCTCTCCCAGCGGAGCCGTACTGGCCGGGCGTACCACCACCCGTCCCCCCGGGACGTCGGGACGTACCCCGCCAAGCGTCAGCACCAGGTGGACCGATGCGGCGGCCGAGACCGCCGCGGGGCGGCAGGCAGCGGGGTGCGGCACCGGAGGGCAGCCCAGCACCCGCTGCTCTCCGGCGTACATCTCGGGCAGTCGGCCCTCGAAGTGTGTCGATGCGTCCAACAGGCCCTCCAGCAGCGCCCCGGCCTCCCGTTCGAATCCGGCTTCGGCCAGACCCGCCACCGCGAGGACGGTCTCGTGCACCCGGACCGCTCCGCTGCGGTGCCCGAGCGGGTTGAACCGCGGGGACTTCGCGCTCAGCGTGCGCAGACCCCGGCCGCAGTCGAGCTCAGGAGCGGCCAGGCGCTGCGCAAGCGCCCGGGTCTGCTCCCGATCGAGCAGGCCCTCGTGAAGGGCGCCTTCGGCCGACAACCCCAGGTCGAGCAGGTGCACGAAAGAGGCCGCGACCGCGGGCACCGGACGCCCCGGCCCCGCTAGCGCCGCCGCGGGGCGCCCTCCGGACAGATCGTCGATCCAGAACTGTTCTCGGAAGCGTTCACGCAGGCCGGCCGCCCACGCCCGCCAGTCCGCGCCACCGGGACGGCCGAAGGCGTCCAGCAGCTCGGCCCCGTGCAACGCCGACCGGTAGGCCTGGGCCTGTACCTCACAGCGGGCCGGAGCCGGACGGGAGGCCCGCTCCCCGGGAGAGCGCCCGAGGTCCGTCACGAAACTGCCCGGCCCGTCGGTCAGGAAGGCCCCCGAGCCGTCACTGACGTTGGTGCGCAGAGCTGCGAGAGCGCGCTCGGCAGCCGGGAGAAGCTCGGCGACCTCCTGCTCGGGCAGCCCCCAGCGCCATGCCTCGGCCAGCAAGGTCACGAAGAGGAGTGTGGCTTCGGTGGCGGTGCAGGACGGCGGCAGTTCGGGACCGCCGTGTTTCAGTCCACCCGGCAGGAGGCCTTCCGGGCCGGCCCAGGGACCCGGCCCGGCCGCACCGGCCGCAACTGCCGCCCCGGGTGCGCTCGATGCGGCTCTGCCGCTCGCGATGCCCGTGGTGGAGCCGGAGGACGCCCAGCCACCGGGGCCGCTGAGGCCGGGTGAACCGACGCCGTGGTGCTGACGGCGCGCCAGCGCCCGCAGCGTCCCGGCCGCAAGACGCGTGCCGAGGGGCAGCATCAGCCTGGCCGCCCAGATCGCGTCGGCCGCGGTCAGTCCGAACCGCCACGGGACGCCGGACGCCGCGTAGAGGTCCGTCGGCCGGTCGGAGTCGGCGAGCAGCAGACCGCCGAGGGTGTCCAACGAGCGCGGGACGAGCAGTTCCACCCTGGCGTCGTCGCATCGCACCTCCGGCTCCGACCAGGGCAGGAGCACGCCCTGGGCGCGACCGGTCGGTGGGCGGAAGGCCGCTGACGCAGAGGAGTCGACGTCGATCCGCAACTCGACCGACCAGCGGCCGCCGGGTTGAAGTTCCAAGTCCCAACGCAGCACCCCGGCCCCGGCCAGAACGGAGTGCGGGGACGGACGTGCCGCGACGGTCGCGCTGCATCCCGGCCTACCCCATCGCAGTCCGGCTGACTGGACCTGGCCCGGAAGATCGGCCGACCGCCGACCGGCGGCGATGTCGGCCAGCGGCCCCAGGTCCGTACCGAGGGCGATCTCCAGCGGGAGACGGGCCGGACGGCCGCCCGTGTTCCGTACGGTGACGGTCTCCACGCCGTCGGCGTGACGCAGCCGCTCGACGGTCAGGGCAGGGTCCGGATCCGGGTCTCCGGGGATACGGACCGCACCGACGAAGCGTGCGGCGGCCGTCGACGTCAGTGCGCCCTGCAGGGGAAGCGGCTCGATACCGCCCAGTCGGAGTTCCATCCGGGCCAGCACTCGGATACCCGAGCGGTAGAAGCCGTGGAGGCCGTGACCACGGAGCTGGCCGTCGGGCCCGGAGGCCGCCATCGCGGGAGCGTTGACGCACAGGATCGCGGCGTGGGCGGCGGCATGAGCGGCCGTCGACACGGGTGTCTGCTGCATACGCGCCTGGTACGACGGACGTGGCTGCCCAAGGCTCGCCCACTCTGAGCGCACAGCCGAACGGGGCACGGCCTCCGGCGGATCGGCCTTGGGCAGGACGGCTCCGGCAGAAGCGGCAGCAGTGGTCGGGCGGACCGGATCGGTCTGGGGCAGTCCGCTGCGCGCTGCCGCGAACGACGTGTCGACCAGGAGCGCCGCGGACTGGGTCTGCGCCGCTACCGGGGGTGCCGGTACCACGGCCGGGCCAGGGCCGGCCGGAACCGGCGGTTGGGATGACGGTGCGGTCGGCGGCGCTGTCTGCGGCACTGCCTCTGGTGGCCTCATGGCGGTCACCTGGCTCTCCTCTCTCGGCCGACCGACGGCTGCCGTACCGGTCGGCCGCGAGCGTGCTCGATCGCGTTCTGCTGTCTGGGCCGCCGCCCCGGGGTGGACACCCGTCAGCGGCCGGCCTCTCCGCCCTGTCTTCGGCGCTGCCCCGGCTGCGCCCCCGACTCACGGCCCTGTCTGGCGCGGCCTGGCCGGTGGCCTGGACCCGGCGGCCGGTCCGGCTCAGGAACCGGCCTTCCGCCCGCCCCGGCCGGAGCCGGACTCCCCGAGCACCGCCTCACCCCGCCCCCGGGCCGGAGCAAGGCTGACAGTCCGGTGCGTCTCCGTCTCCCGAGCCTCCCGAGCACCCGACACCAGTCCGAGGAGCGGCAACACCCCGCAAGGGCTGCACCCCGCAGGATGAACGCGGCTTACCTCCCCCAGGTCACGCCGGACCGATGACAACCGCCCCAGTGGCGCCATCCCTCAGCGCACACCGCCGGTCCCTGCTCCGCGCCCCGTGCCACCGAGCCGAAAGTCCGACCAACACGTCGAACATCCGAACCATCAGCGCCGAGCCGGCCCACCGTGCCGACTCGCACTGCGGTTGCCGACGGACAGCGGGCCCGATGGGCCGTCAGCAGCCGGACGAACGGGGGCGCCAAGGCCGACCGCCCCCACCCTGCCGCCGCACCGAAGCCCGGCACGGCGGCAGGATACGGTGCGTGGGCGGCGGGCCCCGCACCAGGGACCCCGCTGGTATCCGCCGTACCGCGCCCGTGACCAGCTCATACCGAGGACTCGTATGCCCATCACCAGCCGACTGCCCGGGATCGTCACGACCGACCGCCTCTTCCAGCTGCCTCTGGACCACCAGCTGCCCGACGGTGAGCAGATCGAGGTGTACGCCCGCGAAGTGGTCGCCGCAGGACGGGAGTCGGACGATCTGCCGTGGCTGCTCTTCCTCCAGGGCGGGCCCGGTGGCAAGGCCGCGCGCCCACTGGGCCGGGACAGCTGGCTGGCCCGGGCTCTGGACGACTACCGGGTGCTGCTGCTCGACCAGCGCGGCACCGGGCGCTCCACCCCGGCAACCCGTCAGACTCTGGCCCGGCGCGGCACTCCCGGACAGCAGGCGGACTACCTGGCCCACTTCCGAGCCGACTCGATCGTCCGGGATGCCGAGTTGATCCGCCGTCGGCTGCTCGGTGAGGACGGCCGCTGGACCCTGCTCGGCCAGAGCTTCGGCGGCTTCTGCACGCTCACCTACCTTTCGCTGGCCCCGGAGGGCCTGCGCGAGGCGTTCGTGACCGGCGGCCTGGCCGGCCTGCGCAGTTCGGCGGAGGACGTGTACCGCGCCGCCTACCCGCGTGTGGTGCGGAAGAACGAGGCGCACTACGCCCGCTATCCGCAGGATGTGGATCGCGTTCGACGGATCGCCGCGCACCTGGCCTCGGCACCGGTCCGGCTGCCGGACGGCGGTCTGCTGACCGTAGAGGCGTTCCAGGGGCTCGGCATGCTGCTCGGGTTCGGGACCGGTTCGCACACCCTGCACTACATGCTGGAGGAGGCGTGGGTGGAGGGCTCGGAGGGCCCCGAGCTGTCGGACACCTTCCTCGCCGACGTCCAGGCACAGCTGTCCTTCGCCCGCGGGCCGCTGTACGCGGTGATGCACGAGTCGATCTACGGCCAGCGCTCGGTGGACCCGGCCGGGACGGGCTGGGCGGCGGAACGCGTCCGCAAGGAGTTCCCGGAGTTCTCCGCCGAACAGGCTCTGGCGGAGGACCGGCCGGTGCTGTTCACCGGCGAGATGATCTACCCGGCGCTGTTCGAGACCGACCCGGCGCTTCGCCCGTTGCGTGAGGCGGCGCAGCTGCTCGCCGAGCGCGGCGACTGGCCCGACCTGTACGACTCGGCGCGGCTGGCGGAGAACGAGGTGCCGGTGGTCGCGGCGGTCTTCCACGACGACATGTACGTGGACACCGCCGACTCTCTGGAGACGGCCCGGGCCGTGCGGGGGCTGCGCACCTGGGTGACCGATGAATGGGAGCACGACGGCCTGCGCGTCAGCGGCACTGCGGTGCTGGACCGGCTGATCAGGATGGCGCGAGGGGAGCTGTAGCCGGGCCTCGGGCCCTCGGCCGAGACGGTCCGGGCCGGTCGACGGCGCGCGGCCCCGTCGGTGCGAGGGCGGTGGCCGGTGGACGGTGGCCCCGCCCGCGTGGGTTGGCGGGGCCACCCGGGGCGCGAACCCACTCATACCGGCTTCCCGATCCGGCTCGGGGCCCGGTGCCGGGAAGCACCACCGCACCGCGGAACGGAAGCACGCCGAGCCGCCGCACCCGGTCCCGCCGCTCGGAGCCGACCCGACAGCCGCCGGCCGGCCTGACGGACCTGGCTCCGGAGGCTGCTTCGGTCGACGCACCGCCGCTCCCCCGGGTCGGCCGCGCCGTCGGGCGGACCGGACCCGGCTTCAGGACCGTGGACCTCGTGCGTCCCCCGCCCCTCGCCGGCCGCCGGAGGTGTCTCCCCGCTCGCTCCTGCCGGGAGCGCCCAGCCCGGGCCGGGGAGGGCCGAGACGTCCTTCTCGGCCGGCGGGGCTCCGTCCTCGACCTGCGGGGCTCCGTCGGCCGCGTCGGCCGCTGGTACCTCCGTGTTCTGCTCCTCGGGCAGCCGGTGGCCCGCCCGCGCGTTGCCCGGCGGCCCGAGGAGGGGCGGCTCGGTGATCGGCGCTCCGGCGACGGCCGCCTCGTCGATGTGTGCGTCGATGTGTGCGTCGTCGACCGGTGTCTCAGGCCCCGGCGAGCCGGCGGCCGGCGGATCCTCCGAGGGCGGCGCCGAGTCCCGGCGGACCGCCCTCTCCTGGCGCACGCTGCCCAGCAGCTGGTCCGGAAGCAGCCCGCTGTTGAGCGACTCGTAGAGCAGCTGCGCCAGCGTGTACTCGGGGTTGAGGTCGAGCGTCCTCGCCAGCACGACCCGGGCCGTCGCGGAGTCGTCCGCCAGCCAGGACGTCCAGGCGAGCAGTGTCAGGGGCGCCGCCGCGAGGTGCTCGAAGGGCGGGACGCAGCGCTGTACCAGGAAGCGCCAGAGCCGCTGGGCCGAGCCGAGCTCCTCCGCCTCCGCGTACTCCGCGGCGCGGTCCCTGCCCAGCTTGTCCTGCAGACCGACCAGCAGCCGCGCCGCGCGCTCGGGTGTGATCTCGTGCGCACCCGCCTGGAACTCGGCCATGCTCTCGTCGAGCAACTCCACCGTGCGGGCCACCGCGGCCTGGCGGCCGCCCGGCGCGGTCAACTCGTCGAGCAGCTGAGGCCCCGCCCGCTCGATCGCCACCCGTTGCGGCTCGTCGTCGGGTGCTCCGATCGGCGCCAGGCTCGCGATGATCGACTTTCTGCTGCCTCTCGGAGCCAGCCCCGCGAAGGTGGCCGCCGCGGCGGCCGGGCTCGCCGTCCCCGGCGGGCGGACCGGGACGCCCTCGGGGTCACAGCAGCCCGTCCCGGCGCAGAGGAAGGACCACCAGCGGCCGGCCGAGACGCACAGGGACTCCTTCACCACGACGCCCTGTTCACCGAACGCCTGCGCGAGGTACCCCGCCAGCGGTCCGAGCTCCGCGAGGACGCCGCGGCCATCGCCGTCCGCGGGATCTCGACAGAGGTAGAGCAGTACCTGCTCGGGGCGGCGATCGCGCTCCTCGGACAGTTCGACCAGCAGTCGTGCGGTCTCCGTCGCCATCGACTGCCACTGGGCGGGGGTGTCGGGGATGTCCAGCCTGATCACCCCGCCCTGCTGGAGGTAGGGGCCCCGGAGGCCCACGGCGACGATGCTGTCGTCGGGGAAGAAGCCCAGCAGGTAGGGCAGCATCTCGGCCATGTCGGCCGGGCCTCTCAGCCGGACCGGCAGCTGGGTGGGCAGGTGGCCGGGAACACGCCCGGACGGTTCGGTGGGAGTGGTGTCCTCGTTCATGCCGGGAAGCGTGCCGCAGCCCGGACTCCTCCGGCCGAAGTCGGCTCCCGCCTGTGGACAAACCGGGGGATACAGCACCAACTCACTCGTTCGAGTGAATTGAAATCAACAACATATCCGGACAAACAGCACCCACTCGGCAGACTGTCCGCTGGTATTCAGAACTCCACCCATTTCCGGTATTCGCCGCTTGTCCGTCCCACCCGGTATCCATGGAGCCATGCACGCACCCATCGAAGCCCAAGACACCGCCCCCGACCGCGCCGCCGTCCGGGCTCAGGCCGAGGCCGTGCTGCACCGGCTGGCAGGTCCCGCCGCCGCGCTGCGTGAGGACCAGTGGCTCGCGATCGAGGCCCTGGTCATCGACCGCCGCCGCGCCCTGGTGGTCCAGCGCACCGGTTGGGGCAAGTCGGCCGTCTACTTCATCGCCACCGCCCTGCTGCGCGCCCGCGGCGCGGGCCCGACCGTGATCGTCTCCCCGCTGCTCGCCCTGATGCGGAACCAGGTCGACTCGGCCGGCCGGGCCGGGATCCACGCCCGGACCATCAACTCGGCCAACCCCGAGGAGTGGGACGAGATCCAGGCCGAGGTCGCCGCAGGGACGGTGGACGTCCTGCTGGTCAGCCCGGAGCGGCTGAACAACCCGGACTTCCGCGACCAGGTGCTCCCCAAGCTGGCCGCCTCCACCGGTCTGCTGGTGGTGGACGAGGCACACTGCATCTCCGACTGGGGCCACGACTTCCGGCCCGACTACCGCCGGCTGCGGACCATGCTCGCCGAGCTGTCCCCCGGCGTGCCGGTGCTGGCCACCACGGCCACCGCCAACGCCCGCGTCACCGCCGACGTCGCGGAGCAGCTGGGGACGGGCGCCCCCGGCGGCACCACGCCCGGGAACCAGACCGCACCGGGCACCGGCACCCGGGCGCTGGTGCTGCGCGGCCCGCTCGACCGGGAGAGTCTCAGCCTCGGTGTCCTGTCGCTGCCCGACCCCGCGCACCGGCTCGGCTGGCTGGCCGACCACCTCGCCGAGCTGCCCGGCTCCGGCATCGTCTACACGCTCACCGTGGCCGCCGCCGACGAGGTCACGGACTTCCTGCGCTCCCGCGGCTACCGGGTCGCCTCGTACTCCGGCCGGACCGAGGACGCCGAACGGCGCGCCGCCGAGGCCGATCTGCTGGCCAACCGGGTGAAGGCCCTGGTGGCGACCTCCGCCCTGGGCATGGGCTTCGACAAGCCGGATCTCGGCTTCGTGGTGCACCTCGGCTCACCGAGTTCGCCGATCGCCTACTACCAGCAGGTCGGCCGGGCCGGGCGCGGTGTGGAGCGGGCCGAGGTGCTGCTGCTCCCCGGCCGTGAGGACGAGGCGATCTGGCGGTACTTCGCCTCGCTCGGGTTCCCCGCCGAGGAGCAGGTCCGCCGGACCATCGACGCCCTCGCCGAGGCCGGCCGGCCGCTCTCCACGGCCGCGCTGGAGCCCCGGGTCGATCTCCGCCGGACGCGGCTGGAGACGATGCTCAAGGTGCTCGACGTGGACGGCGCGGTCCGCCGGGTGCGCGGCGGCTGGACGGCCACCGGCGCGGCCTGGTCCTACGACGCGGCCCGCTACGCCAAGGTCGCCGAATCCCGTGAGGCCGAACAGCGGGCGATGCGCGAGTACGCGGCGACCACCGGCTGCCGGATGGAGTTCCTGAGGCGGCAGCTGGACGACGAGGAGGCGTCGTCCTGCGGCCGTTGCGACAGCTGCACGGGCCCGCGCCACTCCCCCGAGGTCTCCGCCGACACCCTGGCGGCGGCCAGGGCCGCACTCGGGCGTCCCGGTGTCACCTTCGAGCCGCGCCGGCTCTGGCCCACCGGGATGGACGCGCTCGGCGTCGGGCTCAAGGGGAGGATCCCGGCGGGCGAACAGGCCGAGACCGGCCGGGCCCTGGGCCGGCTCTCGGACATCGGCTGGGGCACCCGACTGCGCGCGCTGCTCTCGGAGCAGACACCCGACGGTCCCGTTCCGGCCGAGGTACGGGACGCGCTGGTCAGCGTGGTCACCGACTGGGCCCGCGGCCCCGGCGGCTGGGCCGGCCCCGCGGCAGCCGACGGCACTCGGCTCACCCGGCCGGCCGGGGTGGTCGCGATGGCCTCCGCCACCCGGCCGATGCTGGTGGAGAGCCTGGCCTCGGAGATCGCCGCGATCGGACGGCTGCCGCTGCTGGGACGGGTGGAGTACGCCGCCGGCCGGCCGCCGCACGGCCCGCGCAGCAACAGCGCCCAGCGGCTGAACTCCGTCGCGAGCACGCTGGTCGTACCGGCCGGGCTCGCCGCGGCGCTGGCGGCGTCCCCCGGTCCCGTGCTGCTGATCGACGACCTGGTCGACTCGGGCTGGACGGTCACGGTGGCGGCACGCCTGCTGCGGCAGGCGGGCGCCGGTGCGGTGCTGCCGCTCGTTCTGGCGGTGCAGGCGTGACCGGCTCCGCCCGTCTGACGGCCGGGCCCCGGCCGTCAGACGGGCGGCTCGGATCCTGACGCGGAACATGTCCGGCAGATCGCCCGAATGCGGGCGGCGAGCACCGAGTCGTCGTTGCCGGTCGGGCCGGTATGACCGGAGAATTGGTCCGTACCCCGCCCCCGGTCCAGTGGACCTGGCCCTTTGGCCTACGCGGGTACCGGTACGCCCCGCGGGCGGGTCAGGAGGATCGCGATCAGCGGCATCGACCGACATCGGTACCCCTCCGCCCGGAAACGGTCCATCGACCTTGAGACCTGGACCGGCTCCGGGATCCCGCCGCTACACGCCGCGCGCGCGTTCGTCACCGAGCTGCACCGGCTGCACCTTCCCCAGCCCGGCAGCACCGTGGTGGCCGTGCTGGACGTCCGGCACCGGGTGACGGCCTCCGCCTCGTTCGCCGTGCGCCCGCACGTCGAGGACGGCTGGCACCACCGGAACGCGATCCTCGCCCATCTGCGCCAGGTCACCGCGCACGACCTGCGGCTCGCCGGGCCCACCCGGACGGCGGTCCTGCTGCGCTGCCGCGAGGGTTCGGGTGACTGGACGGAGCAGGACGGCGCCTGGATGTGGGCACTGCGCGACGCGGCCACCCTGCACGGTCTGCGGTGCGGCTCCTACATCGCCCTGACGCCGACCGGCTGGCAATCGCTCGGCGACGGCCACCGCGGCCGCACGCCGCACTCGGGCTCGTGGGCCGAGGGCCCCCTGCACACCGTCACCGAACTCACGCCGTCTTCCGTCCGGGAGCCCGCCCCGGAGCGGGCCTGGCGGCCGACCGGCCTCGCCTCGGTCGAGACGGTCCGCCGCACGGCCGCGCGCTGACGGTCCTTCCACCAGGCGCGGCTGACGGTCCCGCCACCAAGCGCCCTCGACCGGACGGGGCGGCCCGTGCCCACCAAGCGCCCTCGACCGGACGGGGCGGCCCGTGCCCACCAAGCGCCCTCGACCGGACGGGGCGGCCCGGGCCCACCGAGGCGCCGCCCGGGCCGTCCTCGCGGACCCGGGGGCGCAGGCGCGGCGACCCGGAACACCGGGCCGCCGCGGAAGAGGGCTGATGTCTGCTCGAAGCCACCGGCCTGGACGGGCGCACCCAGCGGGAGGCCGGTCGGGCCGGACCGGTGCGGCTCCGGGCCCTGGCCGGTTCAGGCCGGGACGGGTCGGCTGGCGTCCGGGAAGACCGCTGCCGTCAGCCCGGGCTCACCGCAGACCACCAGAAGTGCTCCGGCGTGGCCGAGCGCCTTCCGGGCCAGCTGCTCGACCTGCGCGGAACGCGCCGCGTTGACGACCAGCACCACCACATCGCGGCGGAGCAGCCTGGTAGCGGTGGACTCCGCGTAGAACACGTCGCCGCCTTCGGCGAGTTGGGACCAGTACCGGTCCGCGCCGAAGGAGAGCTCGTGCTGCTGCCACGGGTGCGGCTCACCCACCGTGAGCACCAGGATGTCGCCGGGCCGGTGTCCGGACTCCAGCAGCAGGTCCACCGCCTCGTCCGCCCGCTCGATCGCGTCCTCCGGTGCGGTCGGCACCAGACGCACCTCGGGCTGCCCGGCCGGGCGTTCGGCCGCGGGCACGGGCGCGACCTGACGGGGACCGGGGACCGGCTTGGGCACCGGTGTGCGGGCCGAGGGCGGCGTCGGCCGGGGCCGGGCGCTCGGCGGGGCCGGGCGCGGCGCCGCAGGCCGCGGCCCGGGCACGACGGCACCCGTGGCGGGAGCGGTTGCGGGGGTCTTGCTGCCGACGGCAGGCGTACGGGGGGCGTGTGCGTCCGACTCGCGGGGGAAGGGAACGCCGGGGCCCGGGATACTCTCGTGAATCTCCGGCTCCTCGGGGAAGACAGGCATACCCGGATATCTATCAAATGCCGGTCGGATGCGCACGGGCACCCCACCTCTTGGGCGTTGGCCACCCAACCGCCAAGCCGCGCAGGCGGATGGACGATTCGTCAGAAGCCGTCAGAAACCCAGCGAAAGCTGCTCGCCCTGCGCCTCCGCCGCCCTCTCCCGTTTCAGGTGGCTCCACTTGGGCAGCGCGTCCAGGTACGCCCAGGACAGCCGGTGGTGTTCGGTCGGCCCGTACTCCTCCAGCGCCGACCGGTGCACCGGCGAGGGGTAGCCCGCGTTCTCCGCGAAGCCGTACGCGGGGTACGACTCCCCGAGTTCGGCCATCAGACCGTCGCGGTGCACCTTGGCGAGGACGGAGGCGGCCGAGACGCAGATGCAGGACTGGTCGCCCTTGATCACGGTGCGCACCCGCCACGGGCCGCCCAGGTAGTCGTGTTTGCCGTCGAGGATGACCGCGTCCGGCCGCACCGGGAGCGCCTCCAGCGCGCGCACGGCGGCAAGCCGCAGGGCGGCGGTCATGCCGAGCTCGTCGCACTCCTGCGGCGAGGCATGGCCGAGCGCGTAGGCGGTGACCCAGTCGGCGAGGACCGGGGCGAGCGCCGTACGGCGGCGCTCGGTGAGCAGCTTGGAGTCGGTCAGGCCCTCCGGCGGTCGGCGCAGGCCGGTCACCGCCGCACCGACCGTGACCGGACCTGCCCAGGCCCCGCGCCCGACCTCGTCGAGGCCGGCCACCAGTCGGGCACCGGCCCGGCGGAGGGAGCGTTCGACCGAGTGGGTCGGCGGATCGTAGGGCATCGGAGGTCCTTCGGCTGTGTCCAGGGCGCCTCCAGCCTACGTCCTGGCCGCGTCCCGGATCCCGCCGCGATCGACCTGGGCCACAACGGCCGCTCGGGCGCACGGTCTCCGCTCAGCCCTTGACCGATCCGGCCAGCAGTCCCTTGACGAAGTAGCGCTGGAGGCTGAAGAAGACGATCAGTGGAACGATCAGCGAGAGGAACGCCCCGGCCGTCAGCAACTCCCAGCGCCCGCCGAAGGAACCGGAGAGCTGGGCCAGCCGTACGGTCATCGGGGCGACCTCAGGGGTGCCGCCCGCGAAGGTGAGCGCGACCAGCAGGTCGTTCCAGACCCAGAGGAACTGGAAGATCGCGAACGAGGCCAACGCCGGTGTGCAGAGCGGCAGCACGATCGATCTGAAGATCTTGAAGTGCGACGCTCCGTCCACCAGCGCCGCCTCCATCAGATCGCGAGGCAGCTGCGAGATGAAGTTGTGCAGCAGGAACGTGGCCAGCGGCAGCGCGAACATGGTGTGCGCCAGCCAGACCGGGACGTACGTCCCTCCCAGGTCCAGGGCCGGGAGGATGGTCACATCGCCCAGATGCGCGCCGTCGGAGAAGAGCTGGAGCAGCGGGATCAGTGCCATCTGCAGCGGCACCACCTGCAGTGCGAAGATCACGAAGAAGACGGTGTCGCTGCCCTTGAACCGCACCCAGGCCAGTGCGTACGCGGCCAGTGCCGACAGCACCAGCGGGAAGACGGTCGCCGGGACGCTGATGGCCAACGAGTTGACCAGATAGGGCATCAGGCCGCCGCTGACGCCGAACCCGCCCTCGAACAGCACGGTGTGGTAGTTGGAGAGGATCAGGTCCGGATGGACGAAGACCTCCCACCAACCGCTGTTCGCCACCGCCTCCTTGGGGCGGAGCGAGGTGGCCAGCAGGCCGAAGGTGGGGATCGTCCAGAGCACCGTCACCGCGATCACGAAGACCGAGGCGAGCGGACTGCTGAAGGACCTGCGCACGGCCTTCGCCCCGGGGCGCGCAGGCCGTAGGGATCGCGCCCCCGGCGCGAGTTGCGTCTTCGGGGCGTGCCGCACCTTTGAAGCGCGCGGCGGCCCTGGAGCGGGCTGCGTCCCTGGAGCGCGCGGCGGCCCTGGAGCGGGCCGCACCTCCGGAGCGGGCTCGGAGGCGGGCATGGCCGCGTCGCTCATCGGGTCTCACGCTCCTTGCGCAGCTGAACGATGTTGTAGGCCACCAGCGGCAGGACGGCGAGGAAGAGGATCACGGCCAGGGTGCTGCCGCGGCCGATGTTGTACTGCTCGAAGGACTGCGAGTACATCTCGTTGGCCAGCACCTGGGTACCGAAGTTGCCGCCGGTCATGGTCCGGATGATGTCGAACGCCTTCAGCGTGGTGATCATGACGGTGGTGAGCACCACCACCACCGTGGTGCGGATCATCGGCACCGTGACGTACCAGAAGAGCCGCAGTCCGCGTGCGCCGTCCAGCCTGGCCGCCTCGGTGACCTCGTCCGGTATCGCCTTGATCGCGGCCGAGAGCACCACCATGGCGAATCCGGTCTGCACCCAGACCATCACCGCCATCAGCAGGAAGTTGTTCAACGGATGGGAGAGGATCCAGTTCGGCGGGTGCGACCAGCCCAGGCCGATGGCCAGTTGGCTGAGCAGGCCGATCTGCTGCTGGGAGGGGTCGCGGGCCTCGTAGACGAACTTCCAGATGATGCCGGCGCCGACCAGCGAGACCGCCATCGGCATGAAGATCAGCGACTTGTAGACCGCCTGGCGTTTCATCCGCTCGACCAGCAGCGCGAGCACCAGGCCCAGCACGGTGGCCGCCAGCGGCGCGACCACCAGCCAGAGTGCCGTGTTGAGCAGCACCTGGTGGATGGAGTCGGTGGTCAGTGCCCAGCCGTAGTTCCTGAGGCCCACCGAGCGGGTGGAGTCGTCATTGCGGAAACTGAGGTAGACCGTGCGGACCAGCGGGGCGATCAGGCCGATGACCAGCAGAACGACGGCCGGCCCGAGGAAGACCAGGACGGCCAGCGGGCGCCCGAACCGTCCGGTGGCCCGCCCGGCGGCGAAGAAGACCGCCAGCAGGATCCCCAGGAAGACGGCAACGGCACCAAGGCTGTTGCCGAGTTTGACGGCGGCGTCGGTCCACGCGGAGTCGGCCAGCAGGGCCGCGCGCATACGGGAACTCCCTTCCTCGAAGCCCAGACGCACGGAAGCGGGAAGCAGGAAGCGCAGAGGGGACAGCGGCGGGAAGCGCGAGGCGCGGCACGGCGGGAGGTGCGAGAGCCGGACCACGGAACGGGCGCGGAGCCGGAAATGGGCGGCGCGGGCGGGTGGTCCCGCGCCGCCCGTGACGACTGCCTACTGCGGCCAGGCCGCGTCGATGTCAGCCGCCACCTTCGGGATGGCCTGTCCCTCGGCGAACCACTTGGTCAGTGACTTCCACTCCTGTGCGGAGCCCACGGCGGCCGGCATCATGTCGGAGGCGTCGAAGCGGAACGTCGCGGTCGGGTCGGTGAGCAGCTCGGCGGAGAGCCTGTCGATCGGGTCGGTGTAGAGGCTCTTGTCCACGCCCTGGTTGGCGGAGACCCAGCCCGTGGCCACCTTCACCCGGCTGCTCGCCCAGTCCGAACTGGAGAGGTAGTTCTGCACCGCCTGCACCTCGGGCCGGCTGGAGAAGGCAGTGACGAACTCCCCGCCGCCCTCGACCGGATTGGCCACCGCCGGGTTGACCGCGGGGAGGTGGAAGGCGAAGACGTCGCCGTCGGGGCCGACCTTGGTGCCCTTGGGCCACTGGGCCTCGTAGAACGAAGCCTGCTGCAGCATCCAGCACTTGTCGGTGAGGATCGGCGCCCCGGCGTCCTGGAACGTGGTGGTGGCGATCGACTTCACGTCACCGAAGCCGCCGTTCACCCAGTCGGGATTCTGCATCCAGCCGGCCACGGTCTGCATGGCGGCGATGATCTTCGGGTTGCTGAACTTCACCTGGTGGCTGACCCACTGGTCGTAGACCTCGCCGCCGTACGAGCCGAGCACCACCTCCTCCAGCCAGTCGGTGGCCGGCCAGCCGGTGGCGGTGCCGGAGCCGATACCGCCGCACCAGGGCTTCCCACCGCCCGCCTTGGCGATCCTGTCGCTGAGCGCCATCAGGTCGGCCCAGGTCTTCGGCACCTGGTAGCCCGCCGCCTTGAACGCCTTGGGCGAGTACCAGACCAGCGACTTCAGGTTGGCGCTCATCGGTGCCGCGTAGAAGGTGCCGTTGACCGAGCCGTAGGTCTTCCAGGCCGGATTCCACTTGTTCTCGTTGGCCACCGTCTGGGCGGGCGGCTTCACGACCTTTCCGCTCTTCACCATCTGCGCGAGCAGACCGGGTTGCGGAATGATCGCGAGATCCGGGGCGTTCCCGCCGGTCACGCGGACCTGGAGCTGCGACTCGAAGTCGTTGGAGCCCTCGTACGAGATCTTGATGCCCGTACAAGAACTGAACTTCGCCCAGGACTTCTCCAGCGAGTCCGACTCCGGGCTGAGGATCGAGGCGTACATCGTCACCTTGGTGCCCGAGTGTCCGGCGTACGCCTGGTACCCGGCGCAGTCACCGGTCAGTGTCGGGGCCGCCTCGCCGCCGCCCTTCGAACCGCCCGAGCTGTTGGAGCAGGCGGCGGCGAGAGCGAGCACGAGGACGGCCGGAACGGCGAGCAGACGGCGGCGCGCGGACGGAACAGACCGTGGCTTCCTGGTCATCGGGGGCCTACGGCGGCGATCGTGGCGAGGGTCATGGCGGTCCTCCTTGCCAGGGCACGGGATGCCTGCGGTGAGAGAGAACTACGCTGCGCTGTACCGGAGATCGACTGGAACCGGGGTCGGTCGTGCCAGGGACCCGCCGCACCGCCGACCGGCTGGGGCCGGGCCCGGCGGAACAGGGGTACGCAGAACGGCCGGGCGGCTGGGCTGGCTTGAAGACGTTAACCCACTGATCACCCGCCGCCAAGGTGTGCGTTCGACCTTCATCCGCCGGTGCCTGCTTTGTGACCCCACCGTGCTGAGGGGCCGGCCCCTCGGCACGTCACCGAGGGGCCGGCGGTCCGCCACCGACCGGCCCCGCCGCCCACTACCCGGTCACAACCGGACCGGGAGCTCCCGCAGGCTGTTCACCACCATCGCCGGGGTGGGCCGCAACTCACCGTCCCCAACCGCCAGTTGCAGCCCCGGGAAGCGCTCGAACAGCGCCGGGAGCGCGATCGAGGCCTCCAGCCGGGCCAGCTGCGCTCCCGGGCAGACATGCGCTCCGTGCCCGAAGGAGAGGTGCCGGGCCGCATCCCGGGTGATGTCGAAGATCTCGGCGGTGATGCCGTGCTGCGCCGGGTCCCGCCCGATCGCGTTGTACGAGACCAGCACCGCGTCGCCCTTGGGGATCACCGTGTCCTCGTACGCGATGTCCTCGGTCGCGAAGCGGAACAGGAAGTTGCTGGTCGGGGGCGTCCAGCGGAGGGATTCCTCGACCACCGCGGCCCACTCGACCTCGCCCGAGCGGACCAGCGCCAGCTGATCGGGGTGGGTGAGCAGGGCGCGCACCGCGTTGGTGATCAGGTTGACGGTGGTCTCATGGCCGGCGGCGATGATCACTCGCAGGGTGGCCGCCGCCTCCTCGTCGGTCAGCGCACCGCCCTCCACGACCTCCTCGGTGTCCGCCGCCAGCAACGCGCTCGCCAGATCGTCACCCGGCTGCGCCCGGCGCTTGGCGACCAGATCGTCGACGAAGGCGTTGAGCGCGGTGATCGTCGCCCGCACCTGCGCCGGGTCCTTGACGCTGCTGAAGAAGCTCTCGTACAGCTCGCGCACATAGGCGTGGTCGGCCTCGGGCACGCCGAGCAGCGAGCCGATCACGGTCATCGGGAGCGGGAAGGCGAACGCGGTCTTCAGGTCGACCACCGGCCCCAGACCGGCCAGCCGGTCCAGCAGTTCGGCGGTGATCTTCTCGATCGCCGGGCGCATCAGCTCCACCCGGCGGGGCGTGAACGCCTGCGCCACCAGCGCGCGCAGTCGACGGTGCTCCGCGCCGTCCGTGGTGACCATGCTCCGGCGCGGCAGCGCCAGTCCGATCAGCGGCCAGCTCCCGGGGACCTCACCGCGCTGGTACGCCGCCCAGTGCTCGGCGCTCTTCACCAGCCGGTGATCCGTCAGCAGATCGCGCGCGGCGGCGTGCCGGGTGACCGCCCAGCCCCGTACCCCCATCAACTCCACGGGCACCACCGGCCCTGCCGCGCGCAACAGGGCGCCCTCCGCCGCGTTGTCGCGGGCCAGCGGGTCCATCACTATCGGGGCGGTCATCCGCTCTCTCCTCAGCTAGGCAAATCCTCGGGCCGACCGCTCCCCGGGGCCCGCCGTACCTCCGGCAGGCGAGCCCCGGGCGGACAGGCAGGACCGGATCGAACGGTCCGGACCAGGGCACACCGGCCGCCAGGCGACAGCCGACCGTCGGCCGACGGTCGGCAGCCGGCGCTCAGCCGAGCGCGTACCCCGGGGTGTAGGCCACCGGCAGCGCCACCAGCGCCCGCACCCAGGCGGAGGGCCGCCAGACCAGGGCGCTCTCGGCCACCGCCAGCCGGATGTCGGGCAGCCGGTCCAGCAGCACCTCGATCGCCGTCGCGGCGATCACCTCGGCCTGCTCCTGCGCCGGGAACGGGCAGCTGTGCGGGCCGTAGGAGAAGCTCATGTACGCCCGGTTGCCCTCCGCCGGAACACCGCTCTCCTGCCGGACGGTCGGGTCCGAGTTGGCCCCGGCGTACCCGAGCAGCACCATGTCCCCGGCCGCGATCCGCTGACCGCCGAGCTGGGTGTCCCTGGTGGCCCAGCGGCCCGCGAAGATCTGCGTCGGGGTGTCCTCCCAGAGCGCCTCGGAGAGTGCCTGGCTGATGCTCCGCCGGCCGCCGGAGAACGAGGCGGCGAACCGCTCGTCGGTCAGCATCAGCCGCAGTGCGTTGGCGATCCAGTACGCGGTGGGCTGGTGAGCGGCGATCAGGATCACCCGCATGTCGCGCATGACCTCCTCCTCGCTCAGCCCGGCCTCGTGGGCCAGCAGCCGCGAGGTGATGTCCGCACCGGGGTGCTCGCGCTTGGCCCGCACCAGATGCAGCATGCTGTCCAGCAGCCGCTGCGCCGCCGCGAGCGCGTCGGCGCCGCCGTCCAGCATCGCGAGCACGCTGCTGATCAGCACCGGAGCCTCGTCCTCGCCCAGACCGAACAGCCGGCAGAGCACCAGCAGCGGCAGCCGGTGCGCGTACTCCGCGACCAGATCCGCCTCGCCCCGGCCCGCGAACTCGTCGATCAGGGCGTCGGCGATCTCCTCGCAGTGCTTCTTCAGCTCGTACGGGTCCACCCCGGCCAGGGCGTCCGTCACCGCGGACTTGCGGCGCTGGTGCTCCTCACCCTCGGTGTAGAGCATCGACGGCACCGGGGCCATCATCGGCTTCAGCGGCCAGTCGTCCGGGATCCTCGGCCACATGTTCCAGCGGCTGGAGTCCCGTCCGAAGACCTTGGGCTGGCTGGTCACCAGCTGCAGCTCGCGGTAGCCGATCACCAGCCAGGCCGGTACGCCGCCCGCCAACTCGACCGGTGCGACCGGGCCGTGGGTCTCGCGCAGCTCCTGGTAGAGCTGTCCCGGATCGGTCTGGAAACGCGGACCGTACAGCGGGGCCGCGTTCGCGTGCGCCGGGCAGCCCGGCGGCGGGGTGATCGCGGGCTCGGTCACGGGGTGCACTCCTCTAGGCGGAACTCGGCCGGCAGTTCGGCGGGGACACCGGCGGACGGCTCCGCGGGGCTCCCGGCCACGGGGTCGGGCTCGGGCTCGGCGCCGGCCAGGCGGTACAGATGGCGGACCAGCTCGATCAGCACCTGCTTGCTGGACTCCCGGTCCCGGGCGTCGCAGTCCACCAGCGGCACCTCGTCGGGCAGGTCCAGCGCCTGACGGACCTCCTGCAGCGTGTACTCGGGCTCGATGAAGTTGTTGCGGGCCACGATGAACGGCATGCCGTGGTGCTCAAGCCGGTCGATCGCGTACCAGGACTCCTCCAGCCGCCGGGTGTCCACCAGCACCACCGCGCCGAGCGCACCGCTGAACAGCCGGTCCCAGAGGAACCAGAAGCGCTCCTGCCCCGGGGCGCCGAACAGGTACAGCACGTTCCGGTCGTTGAGCGTGATCCGGCCGAAGTCGAAGGCCACCGTGGTCGAGCGCTTGCTCTGGATCCCCGACAGGTCGTCGATGCCCTCGCCGGCCTTGGTCATCGTCTCCTCGGTGTTGAGCGGACGGATCTCGCTCACCGCACCGACCAGGGTGGTCTTGCCGACGCCGAAACCGCCCACCACGACGATCTTCAGACCGTTCTCCGCCGTACTGCGCAGCGGGACGGTGCCGCGCGACCCCTGGGCGTGAGCGTCAGAGCCGTTGGAGTCCATGCAGCACCTGCTTCAGCGTGTCGAGGTCGGGCAGCCGGGCCTTGGTGGGGGCGAACCGGGGGTGCCGCGCGGTGATCCGATGGGTCTCCAGCAGATCGCCCAGCAGGATCTTGACGATGCTCACCGGCAGGGCGAGCTCGGCCGCGATCTCCACCACGGCCGTCGGCGTCCGGCACAGCTCCAGGATCCGGACGTGCTCGGACTGCATCCCGGCCACCGGCTCCTGCTCGCTGACGATCAGCGTGACCAGGTCGAAGGCGTGCTCCGGCGGGCGGCTGCGCCCCCGGGTGACGGTGTAGAGCCGGTCCGGGTCGTCGTCACGGCCCGGCAGGCCCGGAACTCCCGGCCGCCCGGTCACACCCCGGCCTCGTTCCCGGTCACGGCCGCCCTCGGCGGCGAGCTCAGCATGGTGCCGATCTGCTCGATCAGGCCGTGCATGTTGTGGCCGACCACGCCGACGTCCGCGTCGTCGTCCGTGACCACGGCCAGGTGCGCGCCCTCACCGGCCGCCACGATGCACAGGATCCCGCCGTGGAACTCGGTCATCGACTGCCGGACCCCGCCGCTGCCGTCACCGAACTCGATCGACGCCCCGTGCGCCAGGCTCTGCATTCCGGAGGCGATCGCCGACAGCTGGTCGGCCTGGTCGACGCTCAGGCCCGAGGTGTGGCAGAGCTTGAGTCCGTCGGCCGAGAGCACCAGCGCGTGCCGGGCACCGGGTGTACCGGACAGCAGGTTCTCCAACAGCCAGTCGAGGTCGCGGTCGGTGCTGCTGCTCATCGGGAGTCATCCTTCGGGAGGGCTTCGGTGGTGTCGGGCCCCTGCTGAAGGGCCCTGCGGAAGGCGCCGAACCGGGCTGCGGAGACGGCCGCGTCGGCTCGTACGGGCTGCGCCGGCAGTGCGGCGGACGGCTGGGCCGCCGCGAGGGTCTGGCCCCGACGGCGCTGCGGCAGGCCACCGGTGGGCCTGCCGCCGCTCGCCCCGGCGCCGGGGGTGCTCGCGCCGGAGTCGGCACCGGTCGCGGTGGCGTCGTCCACCGGCTCGTCCACCGGCTCGTCCACCGGTCCGGCCGGCGTTACGGCCGCCGGCTCCAGCTGGCCCTGCTCGGGACGGGCGACCGGGGCAAGGGCGGAGGGCGAGCGGCTCGGCTCCAGTGCGGGGCGCACCCGCTCGGTACGGATCTGTTCGGCCCGCGGCCGTTCGGCGCGACCGTGTTCGGCCCGCCCCCGGGTGCCGTCTCCCGCCTCCGTACGGGCGGCCGTGAGGGCCCGGCTCAGGGCGGGGCCCGGGTGCGTGACCAGCGTCTCGGGGATCAGCATCACCACGCCGGTCCCGCCCCGGGCGGACGGCCGGAAGGAGATCGACAGACCGTGCTTGCGGGCCAGCGAACCGACCACCGCGAGGCCGAGCCGGGTGCCGGCGGAGAGCGTGGTGAGGTCCAGCGGAGCGGCCGAGACGGCCTGCTCGGCCCGGCGCAGCCAGCTCTCGCTCAGTCCGAGACCACCGTCCTCGACGGTGATCGCCAGGCCGGAGTGGACCTCTTCGACGTACACGTGCACCTCGGCCGGCGGTGCCGAGAAGTTGGCGGCGTTGTCGAGCAGTTCGGCCAGTGCGTGCATCACGCCCTCGGCCGCGAAACCGGCCACCGCCGCCGTGCTCGCGGAGTGCAGCCGCACCCGCTGGTACGCGCTGATCCGGCCGAGCGCACCGCGCAGGATCGATTCGACGCCGATCGGCTTGGTCCAGCGCCGTCCGGAGCGGGCACCGGTCAGCACCGCGATGCTGTCCGCCATCCGGCCGACCTGGGCGGTGGAGTGGTCCAGGCTGAGCAGGTCGCCGAGGACGTCCTCACCGTGCTGGTGCTGCATCTCGCGCAGCTCGGCGTGCATGCTGGTGGCCAGCGCCTGCACCCGGCCGGCGGCCGTGGCGCAGACCGCGAGCGCCGCCGCCCGCTGGCGCTCGCCGCGGCCGACCTCCTCGGCCACCGTGCGCAGCAGCCCGGCGTGGGTGAGGGCGGTGTGCGGCGCGAGTACGGAGTCCACCGAACCGCCGGAGCGCAGCCGGGCGACCACCGCGGGCAGCACCTCGTCGGTGAGCCGGGCGAGTTCGACGCGTTCGTGCTCGGCGGCTTCGGTGCGCTCGCCCAGCTCGGCCGCCGTCCCGTCCAGTTCCCCGCGCAGCGCGGTGAGTTCGGTCTCGCTCCGCTCGCGCAGTTCCGCGGTGGCCGCCTCGGCGTCGGCGAGAGCGGTGCCGGCGACCGAGAGTTCGGCCCGGGCGGCCTCGGCCTCGCCCTGCGCCGCGGTGAGCTTGGTGCGCAGCGCGGCCGCGGCGGCCTGGGCGGCGGACAGCTCCGACTGCAGTGCGGTGGTCCGGGAGCGGACGTCCGTCAGCTCGTAGCGCGCGGTGGCGAGCTCCTCACGCATCCGGCGGGAGCGCTCGGCCTGCCAGCACGCGACCACCACCAGGGCCGACCACAGGACCAGGCCACCCGCCACGGTCACGGCGACGGCGGTCCGCTGGGCGGTGGAGGCGAGAGTGACCGCACCGGCACCGGCGAGAGCCCCCACCAGGATCCCGGCCACCGCCCAGAGCACGGTCCTGCCGTTCGGGCGTGGTTGCGCCACGCGGTAGAGGCGCGTGCGAGCTCTCATCAACCTGATCCTCGGGGGCGGGCGTCAGTGCGGACCGAACGACAGCGCGCCGCTGCCCGGGGCCTGTCAGGGGGGTTGGCTCAGGACAGTCGACAAATACACGCGGTCAACAGATCATATCCATTCACCCTATTTGCTCAACCGACCAGTTGACAGACCGTCTCACTCGTGCGAGCTCCGGGCCC
This sequence comes from Kitasatospora sp. HPM-01-4, assembly GCF_051374625.1. NCBI lineage: Bacteria > Bacillati > Actinomycetota > Actinomycetes > Kitasatosporales > Streptomycetaceae > Kitasatospora > Kitasatospora sp. HPM-01-4. The sequence goes on from NZ_JBPQGP010000005.1 coordinate 3,004,680, forward strand.
GGATCGAGCCACCCCCCGGCCGGGCGGCCCGGAAGGGCTGTCAGGCCGCCTCCGCCGCCAGCGCCCGGGCCACCGCCTGCTGAACGGCGGCCGGATCCAGTCCGTACTCACGGATCGCCAGCACCGCGACGCCTCCGCCCTCGCGCAGCAGGCCCAGCAGGATGTGCCCGGCCTCGATCCGGCCGCCGCCGAGCCTGACGGCCTCCTCCAGACCCAGCGAGAGCGCCCGCTTCGCCCGGTCGGTGAACCGGGGCGCACCGATCCTCCGCCGCCGCTTCGCCGGCACGGGCGCGGCGTCCAGCGCGCCGGCGCCGAAGCTCGCCTCCACCGCCTCCCTGATCGCGTCCAGGTCGACCCCGATCGAGGCCAGCGCCGCGCCGTCGACGTCCGGGTGCGGAGCACCCAACAGCCGGGCCACCGCACCGCGCGCGGTCACCAGGTCGAACCCGGCTCCTTCCAGCACGGCCGCCGCCCGGTCCTGCGGCTGCCCGAGGACACCGAGCAGCAGATGCTCGGTCCCGATGAAGCCGTGCCGCAGCCGCCTTGACTCCTCGCGCGCCAGGACCACCGTCCGCCGCGCCCCTTCAGTGAACCGCTCGAACATCCTCAGTCCCTCCCCGCCCCGAAACGCTTGGCGTACTTCTTGTGCACCGCCTGCCGGCTGACCCCGAGGCAGGCCGCGATCTCCTGCCAGGACCACCCCAGCCCCCGCGCGTTGCCCACCTGCAGGTCCTCCAGCCGATCCGCCAGATCCCGCAGCGCCCGGACCGCTCGCAGTCCCACGGCCGGATCCCGGCTGCTCGCGTCCGCCGCAAGCTGCTTCGTATCGCTCATATTGTCAACGTAGGTTGACACACCCATCGTGTCAACCTACATTGACGCAATATTCCGGAGCAGACGCGAAAAGGCGGGGCGAGGACTCGAAAGTCCTCGCCCCGCCTTCGAAACCACCCCTCAGGGTGGAATCAGCTCAGCGAACCCGCAGCGGATCAGCTGCAGCCGCTGGTGGAGCCGCAGCCCTCGCAGAGGTAGCAGCTGCCGGCGCGGCGCATCTTGGTGCCGCAGGAGAAGCAGAGCGGCGCGTCGGCGTTGAGGCCCTGCTGGATCTCCAGCAGCTCGGTGGAGTTGTGGGCCTGGGGCTTGGGCGCCTTCGGCTGCTCGGCCACCGGCTGCTGGACGACCGGCTTGGCGGCCACCGGCGCGGACTGGGCCAGGCCCTCCACGTCGACGTCCTCGGGCTCGAGCGGCTCGTAGGAACCGGTCTCCAGGTGGCGCTGGCGCTCCTCGACGGAGTGGATGCCGAGCGCGGAGCGGGTCTCGAAGGGCAGGAAGTCCAGCGCCAGGCGGCGGAAGATGTAGTCCACGATGGACTGCGCCATCCGCACGTCCGGGTCGTCGGTCAGACCGGCCGGCTCGAAGCGCATGTTGGTGAACTTCGACACGTACGTCTCCAGCGGGACGCCGTACTGCATGCCGACCGAGACCGCGATGGAGAAGGCGTCCATCATGCCCGCGAGGGTCGAGCCCTGCTTGGACATCTTCAGGAAGACCTCGCCCAGGCCGTCGTCCGGGTAGGAGTTGGCGGTCATGTAACCCTCGGCGCCACCGACCGTGAAGGAGGTGGTGATGCCGGGGCGGCCCTTCGGCAGACGCTTGCGGACCGGGCGGTACTCGACCACCTTCTCGACCGCCGGCTCGGCCGCGGCCTTCTCCTCCTCCTTGGCCTTCTTGGCCGAGAGCGGCTGGCCGACCTTCGAGTTCTCGCGGTAGATCGCGAGCGCCTTGACGCCCAGCTTCCACGCCTCGAAGTAGATCTCCTCGACGTCCTCGACGGTTGCGGTGGACGGCATGTTGACCGTCTTGGAGATGGCCCCGGAGATCCACGGCTGGATCGCCGACATCATCCGCACGTGGCCCATCGGCGAGATGGAGCGCTCGCCCATCGCGCAGTCGAACACCTCGTAGTGCTCGGCCTTGAGACCGGGCGCGTCCATCACGTTGCCGTGCTCGGCGATGTGGGCGACGACCGCCTCGATCTGCTCGTCCTGGTAGCCGAGGCGCTTCAGGGCGCGCGGGACGGTGCCGTTGACGATCTGCATCGAGCCGCCGCCGACCAGCTTCTTGAACTTGACCAGGGCCAGGTCGGGTTCGACACCGGTGGTGTCGCAGTCCATCATCAGGCCGATGGTGCCGGTCGGGGCGAGCACCGAGGCCTGGGCGTTGCGGAAGCCGTTCTGCGCACCGAGGCGCAGCACGTCCTGCCAGGTCTCGGAGGCGGCGGCCCAGACCGGCGCGTCCAGGTCGTCGTAGGCGCGGGCGACGCCGTTGGCGTCCGCGTGCTGCTGCATGACCCGCTGGTGCGGGGCGGCGTTGCGGGCGTAGCCGTCGTACGGGCCCACCACACCGGCGAGTTCGGCGCCGCGGCGGTAGGCGGTACCGGTCATCAGCGAGGTGATGGCACCGGCGAGCGCGCGGCCGCCCTCGGAGTCGTACGCGTGGCCGGTGGCCATCAGCAGGGCGCCGAGGTTGGCGTAGCCGATGCCGAGCTGGCGGTAGGCGCGGGTGGTCTCGCCGATCTTCTCGGTCGGGAAGTCGGCGAAGCAGATGGAGATGTCCATCGCGGTGATGACCAGCTCGACGACCTTGGCGAAGCGCTCGGCGTCGAAGGAGTCGTCCTCGCGCAGGAACTTCATCAGGTTCAGCGAGGCCAGGTTGCAGCTGGAGTTGTCCAGGTGCATGTACTCGGAGCAGGGGTTGGACGCGTTGATGCGGCCGGACTCCGGGCAGGTGTGCCAGTGGTTGATGGTCGAGTCGTACTGGATGCCCGGGTCGGCGCAGGCCCAGGCGGCCTCGGCCATCTTGCGGAACAGCTTCTTGGCGTCGACGGTCTCGATGACCTCGCCGGTCATCCGGGCGCGCAGGCCGAAGGAGCCGCCGGCCTCGACGGCCTTCATGAACTCGTCCGAGACGCGGACGGAGTTGTTGGCGTTCTGGTACTGGACGGAGGTGATGTCGTCACCGCCGAGGTCCATGTCGAAGCCCGCGTCGCGCAGGGCGCGGATCTTCTCCTCTTCCTTCACCTTGGTCTCGATGAAGGCCTCGACGTCCGGGTGGTCCACGTCCAGGACGACCATCTTGGCCGCGCGGCGGGTGGCACCGCCGGACTTGATGGTGCCGGCCGAGGCGTCGGCGCCGCGCATGAAGGAGACCGGACCGGAGGCGTTGCCGCCGGAGGAGAGCAGTTCCTTGGAGGAGCGGATGCGGGAGAGGTTCAGGCCGGCGCCGGAGCCGCCCTTGAAGATCATGCCCTCTTCCTTGTACCAGTCGAGGATCGACTCCATGGAGTCGTCGACGGACAGGATGAAGCAGGCGCTGACCTGCTGCGGCTGCTTGGTGCCGACGTTGAACCAGACCGGCGAGTTGAAGCTGAACACCTGGTGGAGGAGGGCGTGGGTCAGCTCGTGCTCGAAGATCTCGGCGTCGTCCGGGGTGGCGAAGTAGCCGTGCTTCTCACCGGCGGCGCGGTAGGTGAGCACCACGCGGTCGATGATCTGCTTGAGGCTCCACTCGCGCTGCGGGGTGCCGACGGCGCCGCGGAAGTACTTGGACGTCACGATGTTCACGGCGTTGACCGACCAGAAGTCGGGGAACTCGACGCCGCGCTGCTCGAAGTTGATCGACCCGTCACGCCAGTTGGTCATGACGACGTCGCGCCGCTCCCAGCGGACCTCGTCGTAGGGGTGGACGCCAGGGGTGGTGTAGATGCGCTCGATCCTCAGGCCGCCCTTGAGGGCCTTGCCGGCCGCCTTGGTCGCCTTCTCGGACTTCGACCCGCGTGCGGAACCGCTCGTCGTGTCTGTCACTTCTTCTCCTCCTCCTGGGCAAACGCCCCGGATGCCCCGATGCTTCCGGGCATCGCTGGCTCGCTTTTCCTGGTGTGCGGGCAGCCGGAGACATCGGCGGCCTATGCACGGTTTGTGTTGTTCTGCGCCCTGTTTTCGGGCACGCGTCGACCCCGACGGACCGACTGGGGTCGACCGGCCGTACTAGGGCGCGGCGGTGGCGGACGGCACGGCTTCGGCGCCCTCCGCGATGAGGGGCCGCTCGGCGCGGAGTTCCGCGATGGCGGCCTCGAAGTCTTCGAGGTCGTCGAAGGCGCGGTAGACCGAGGCGAACCTCAGGTACGCGACCACGTCGAGCTCCTTGAGCGGGCCGAGTATGGCCAGGCCCACATCATGGGTCGAGAGCTCGGCGCTGCCGCTGGCCCGGACGCACTCCTCGACCCGCTGGCCGAGCTGGGCCAGCGCGTCCTCGGTGACCGGCCGGCCCTGGCATGCCTTGCGGACGCCGGAGATGACCTTCTCCCGGGAGAACGGTTCGGTCACACCGCTGCGCTTGATGACCATCAGAGTGGCCGTCTCCACAGTGGTGAAGCGACGACTGCAGTCCGGGCACTGACGGCGACGGCGGATCGAACTCCCGTCGTCACTGGCACGGCTGTCCACAACACGGCTGTCCGGGTGCCGGCAGAAGGGGCAATGCATCCCGAGGACTCCCAACCAGGCGTGACAGCAGACCCCGACACTCTACGCGATAGACGTGGGTGAACCACAACTTGTGGGCCCAGGCGAGGACGCTAGCCACAAGATCTAGGCCTGGAGGCTCGCCACGCCGCTACGAGTCGAGATCTTCACAGGGAGTGAAATAGACTCTTGATGTCGAACATTTAATCGATCTACACCCAAAGCCTTGATCGAGTCAGCCAACCTCGAAATAATTCACTCGAACGTGTGTTTGGCGCAACCTTTCGATAGGTGCACCAGTTGAGCTGAACAAGAGGGAGAACGCCTGTCGAGAAGAGGGGCCGCCATGAACACCGTCGAAACCAAGAGCAACTCCATCCCGGTGCAGGAGCGTTCCGAGCGCACCATGGACCAGCAGAGCGTGGACATCAGCATGAGCCGTAGCGAAGACCAGCGCCTGGCCGGTGCCGCCCTGACCGGTCCGACCGGATCGGGCCGCCTGCCGGACCAGGCGATCGAGCACGCCGTCGCCCCCGACTCCCCGCTCGGCGTCGCCGCCCCCGCCCGCTCACTCCCCGGCCGCCCCCCCGGCATCCGCACCGACGAGGCCGGTCTGACCGAGCGTCAGCGCCGGGTCATCGAGGTGATCCGGGACTCCGTCCAGCGCCGCGGCTACCCGCCGAGCATGCGGGAGATCGGCCAGGCGGTCGGCCTCTCCAGCACCTCCTCCGTCGCCCACCAGCTGATGGCCCTGGAGCGCAAGGGCTTCCTCCGCCGCGACCCGCACCGCCCCCGGGCGTACGAGGTCCGCGGCGTCGAGGTCGCCCGGCCGAACACCGCCGAGGCCGCCGGCCGGCCCTCCACCTCGTACGTCCCGCTGGTCGGCCGGATCGCCGCCGGCGGCCCCATCCTGGCCGAGCAGACGGTCGAGGACGTCTTCCCGCTGCCCCGCCAGCTGGTCGGCGACGGCGAGCTGTTCGCGCTCACCGTGCGCGGTGACTCGATGATCGACGCCGCCATCTGCGACGGCGACTGGGTCACCGTGCGGCGCCAGCCGGTCGCCGAGAACGGGGACATCGTGGCCGCGATGATCGACGGCGAGGCCACGGTCAAGCGGCTCAAGCGCGAGGACGGCAGGATCTGGCTGATGCCGCACAACCCCTCCTACGAGCCCATCCCCGGGGACAACGCCACCATCCTCGGCAAGGTCGTCGCCGTGCTCCGCCGCCTCTGAACGACGCCTCCGAACGACGCCTTCGGCAACAGGTCGCGTCCCTCCAGAAGGGATCGGGCCTTCGGAAGGGACAGGGGCAACTCCTCGCCCCTGTCCGTCACCCGTTGCGCTTGGCCACCGGCCTGACGGGCGAGGCCGAGGCGTCGATGGCGGCCAGGGAGCGACGGACCTGGTTGCGGTCCGTGGTGTACCAGAAGTCCGGCATCGAGGAGCGGAAGAAACCGCCGTACCTGGCCGTGGCCAGCCGGGGATCGAGCACCGCGACCACACCCCGGTCGTCGGCCGCCCGGACCAGGCGCCCGGCGCCCTGCGCCATCAGCAGCGCGGCATGGGTCGCCGCCACCGCCATGAAGCCGTTGCCGCCCGCCTCCTCGACCGCCTTCTGACGGGCGCTCATCAGCGGATCGTCGGGGCGCGGGAACGGAATGCGGTCCATCACCACCAACTGGCAGGCGGAGCCCGGCACATCGACGCCCTGCCAGAGCGAGAGCGTCCCGAACAGGCAGGTCTCCGGGTCGGAGGCGAACTCCCGGATCAGCTCACCCAGGGTGTCCTCCCCCTGCAGCAGGATCCGGTTGCCGAGCCGGCCCCGCAGCGCCTCGGCCGCCGTCTGCGCGGCCCGCATCGAGGAGAACAGGCCGAGCGTCCGGCCGCCGGCCGCGCCGATCAGGTCGGCGAGCTCGTCCAGCATCTCCGGCCGGTCCGGCTCCCGGCCGGGCGGCGGCAGATGCCTGGCGACGTACAGAATGCCCTGCTTGGGGTACGAGAACGGCGAGCCGACGTCGATCCCGCGCCAGTACGGCGGGGTGTCCTCGCCGATCTCCAGCTCGGGCTCGCCCGGGCCGCGGGAGTCCGGCAGGCGGCCCTCGGCCGGCAGGCCGACCGAGGCGGCGACACCGTTGAAGTCGCCGCCCAGCTTGAGGGTGGCGGAGGTCAGGACGACCGAGCGCTCCTTGTAGAGGTTCTCCCGCAGCAGGCCGGAGACGCTCAGCGGGGCCACCCGCAGCGAGGCGGTGCCGAGGCCGTAGCGGTCACTGCGCTCGATCCAGACCACGTCGTAGTCGGACTCTCCGAGCAGCCGCTCGGCCGTCTCGTGCAGCGACTCGGCGGAGGCCATCGCCTGCTTGCGGACCGCGTCCTCGTCGGTGAGCGCCTTGTCCCTGACCTCGCCGAGCGAGGTGATCACCTGGCGGCAGGCGTCCCGGATCCCGGCGACCGCGTAGGCCAGGTACTCGGGCAACTCCTCGACCCGGCCGGGCTGCGCGGTCTCCATCAGGCCGTGGTAGTTCTCGGCCGCGGCCTGGAGCTGGTCCACCGCCTTCTCGTTGGCCAGCTTGGCGGCCCGCTTGACCGCTCGGTTGACCGCGCCGACCGTCAGCTCCGCGGTGGCCGCACCGGTCACCCGGTTCACCAGCTCGTGCGCCTCGTCGATGATCAGCATCGCGTGCTCGGGCAGCACCGGCGCGCCCTCGATCGCGTCGATCGCCAGCATCGCGTGGTTGGTGACCACCACATCGGCCAGCTTGGCCCGCTCACGGGCCTTCTCCGCGAAGCACTCCTGCCCGTAGGCGCACTTGGTCGCCCCCAGGCACTCCTTGGACGTGACCGAGAGCTGGGCCCAGGCCTTGTCGGAGACGCCGGGCGAGAGATCGTCGCGGTCGCCCGTCTCGGTCTCGTCGGCCCACTCGCGCAGCCGCAGCACATCCTGGCCGAGCTTGCCGGTCGGGCCGCCGAGCGCCTCCACCGGGTCGAACAGGCCCTCGCCCTCGTCGCTCGGGGTGCCCTCGTTGGCCCGGTGCAGGCAGAGGTAGTTCGAGCGGCCCTTGAGCATCGCGTACAGCGGCCGGCGGCGCAGCACGGGGTGCAGCGCCTCCACCGTACGGGGCAAGTCCCGCTCCACCAGCTGGCGTTGCAGGGCCAGGGTGGCGGTGGCGACCACCACCCGGTCGCCGTGGGCGAGCGCGGGCACCAGGTAGGCGAGGGACTTGCCGGTGCCGGTGCCGGCCTGGACGAGCAGGTGCTCGCCGTGCTCGACGGCGTCGGCGACGGCCTCGGCCATCTGGACCTGGCCGGGGCGCTCGACGCCGCCGACGGCGGTGACGGCGGCGTGCAGCAGCTGTGGAACGAGGGCGCGGGAGACGGTCTCCGGGGCCTCGGACGCGCCGGGCAGGGGCTGGGGTGCGGAGTCGTTGGTCATGGCACTCCAACCCTACGGCGCGGGAGTGACAGTCCGGTCCCGCCGACAGGAGTGAGTGCCCGGACCGACCGGATTCAGGACGTTGGCGACCTGGCCGTACACGGCGGCATGCGGGCGCTGGGGGCGGTCCCGGTAGCCGTCCAGCAGCAGGCGGTTGCGGTTGAGGCAGAGCCGGTCGATGCGCGGGGTGAAGAGGTCGAAGAGCTTGAACCGGTCGGCCAGCTCGGGGAAGCGGCGCTGGTAGGCCAGGATCCGCTCGCTCAGCAGTGTCCAGAACTCGTCCTCGGCGACGCCCAGCTGGCGCTCGGCGATCGGGGCGAGGTAGCGGTAGACGCCGATGAACAGGCCGGAGTGCAGGAACTGGCAGAGGTACTCGGGCGGTTGGCGCAGCAGTACGGCCTCGACCTCGGCGGGGAGGCCGGCGAACTCGGGCAGGTCCTGGTCGGAGATGTTGACGTCGTCGACGAAGTCCTTGACGGCCAGGCGCACCGGGCGGTCGTGCTCGTCGAAGACCACGATGGCGTTCTCGCCGTGCGGTGAGAAGACGGTGCCGTACCGGTAGAGGAAGTGCAGCAGCGGCGGCATCATCACGGCGAACAGCCGGCGCAGCCAGTCCCGGGCGGGCAGGCCGGAGCGGGCGACCAGTTCGGCGACCAGGGCGCGGCCGTCGGAGCCGGTGGAGAGCAGCGCGGCCAGGGTGCGGGCCCGCTCGCCGGGCCGCAGCCGTGGATCCAGCGGTTCGCGCCAGATCGCACCGAGCAGTTCCTTGTACTGGTAGGGGACTTCGGGGAGTTCGCGGTAGATCGGGTGGTCCACGGTGACCGAGGCGATCTCGCCGAGCAGGATCACCCGGCACTCGTCGCGCAGGAAGGGGTCGTTGTCGCGCAGGCCGTGGATCCAGGCGGTGACGGCCGGGGCGGCGAGGGTGCGTTCGGTCGGCAGGCCGCGCCAGACCAGGGTGTTGAGGATGGAGAGCGGCAGTTTGACGGTGCAGCGCTCGGGGTGGCTGAGGTTGAAGAAGCTGCGGATGGACTGCTGGGGCAGCCGCAGGTCGCCGTCGCTGGGCAGCGGCACGATCAGCCCCGCGGCGATCTGGGGGGCGAACAGCGGGAGGATCACCTCGTCCCACTGCCAGGGGTGGACGGGCAGCAGGTGGTACTCCTCGGCCCGTGCGCCGAGCGGTGCGCGCAGGGCCGCCGGGGAGTCCAGTTCGCGCTCGTAGAGGCCGGCGGGCCCCCGGTACTGGGCGAGGCTGCGGTGGACGGCGAGCCAGGGCAGCCGCTGCGGGGTGCGGGCCTCGGGGGTCCACTCGGCCGTGTCACGGGCGGAGAGGCCGATCCGGCCCTTGTTGGGGACGATCCAGGGGTGGCCGGTCTGCCGGCCCTCCAGCTCGGTGTGGCCGAGGTCGGCGAGCTCGGCGGCGGTCAGTTCGGTGGCGAGCTGGCGGGTGTCGGCGAGCAGCGTGGCGGTGAGCTCGCGCAGCAGGTGGCCGAGGGTGTCGCCGGTGAGTTCGAGGGTGTGCCGGGCGTGCTGGAGGAAGCGCAGCGGGTCCACCTCGGCGCTGGAGGTGATCGAGTCCGGGTCGACCTGCCAGCTGCCGTAGGCGCCGCGCCGGGCGGTGTAGCGGTAATCGGCGGTGGGGAGCTCCAGGTGGTAGCCGTCCGCCTCCGGCACCGGGGTGATCAGTTCCTCGTACGCGAACTCGCCGAGCATCTTGGCCAGCATCGCCCGGCAGGCCCGCCGCCAGTGCTCCTCGGTGAGCTGTGCGGGCCGGTGGAGCAACAGCCGCTCGCTCCCCGGCCTCCGGGCCTCGGGGCTCTCCCCGGCCGAAGGCTCGGGGACGAGGCCCTGCGGCCCAGGGACGGGGGACGGGTGCCCCCGCCCGGTGTCGGCCGAGGAGGGTTGGTCAGCGGGTTGGTGTTGCGGCACGGTTCCGCTCCTGGGGTCGTGGGAGAACGGTGGTGGCGGTGGGCGGCGCGAAGCTGGTCCAGGCAGCGCGCTCGGGCAGGTGGTGCACGGTCCTGCCGGCCACGGCGTTGAGGATGACGGCGGCGCGGTGGGCGCCGAGGCCGAGGTCGGGGGTGCCGACGCCGTGGGTGTGGAGTTCGGCGTTCTGGACGTAGAGGCCGCCGCTGAGCGGGGGTCTGGTGGCGACCCGGTAGTCGAGGTCGACCCGGTAGCGGCCCTGTTCGTCCCAGTCGATCAGCTCGGCGATCGGGTCGAGGGCGGCGGGGCGTTCGGCGCGGTAGCCGGTGGCGAGCACCACGGCGTCGGTGCGGACGGTGTGCTCGGTGCCGGAGTCCAGGTGGCGGCAGAGCAGTTCGAACCCGCCGCAGGGGCCGGCCGCGGTCCCGGTGACGGCGGTACCGGGAAGGATCTCGACCGGGTCGGTGTCGATCGGGCGGCCGATGGTGCGTTCGTAGAGGTGGTCGTGGATCTCGGCGAGGGTCTCGGCGCTGGCGGCCTTGTGCAGCTGCCACTGGTCCTGGACCAGGCGGTCGCGGACGGCGGGCGCGAGGGTGTGGAAGTAGCGGGTGTAGTCGGGGGTGAAGTGCTCCAGGCCCAGCTTGGAGTACTCCATGGGGGCCAGCGCCCTGGTCCTGGTGAGCCAGCGCAGCCGGGTGCCGTCGGTGCCCCGGGTGCGCAGCAGGTCGAGGAAGACCTCGGCGCCGGACTGGCCCGAGCCGACCACGGTGATGTCCCGTGCCCCGTCGAGTGACCGGCGCCTGGCCAGGTAGTCGGCGGAGTGCCAGATCCGGGGGTTGCCGCGCAGCGGGGCGAACGGCTCGGGGTGGGCGGGCCGGGTGCCGACGCCGAGGACGACGTTGCGGGCCCGGAGCCGGCCCGTCGGGGTGTCGACCCGGAACAGTTCGTCCTCGGCGGACCAGTGCAGGGCGGTGACGGCCGTGCCGAAGCGGCAGTTGACCAGGCGTTCGGCGGCCCAGCGGCAGTAGTGGTCGTACTCGCGGCGGGCCAGCTGGAAGCGCTCGGCGAAGTAGAACGGGAAGAGCCGCTGGTGCTGGCGCAGGTAGTTGAGGAAGGACCAGGGGTTGGTGGGGTCGACCAGCGAGACCAGGTCGGCCAGGAACGGGACCTGCATCCGCGCTCCGTCCACCAGCATCCCCGGGTGCCAGCTGAACTCCGCTCTGGCCTCGCAGAACAGCGAGCTGAGGCCGCTGACCCGGTCGGCCAGTGCGGCCAGTGACAGGTTGAACGGGCCGAGGCCGACGCCGAGCAGGTCGTACGGCTCGGGCTGCAGGTTGTCCATGGTGTCCAAGGGATGTCAGGAGCGGGTGCGGCTGCGGATCATCAGCGCCGCGCGCTTGGTGGGCAGGTCGAGTTCGTCGGCGGGCCGGAAGCCGGCGGCGGCGAAGGCCCGGACGGACCGGGTGTTGCGGACGTCCGGTTCGGCGAGCACCCGTCTGCAGGCGGGCTCGGCGGCGAGGATGCGGTCGGCGAGGGCGGCCAGCAGCACACCGCCCAGGCCGCGGCCGCGCGCGGTGGCGGCGAGCAGCAGGTGGATGCCGATGTCGTGGTGCCGGGCGGGGTAGTGCTCGGCGAGCGGGTCGAGGTCGGCCCGGTAGATCTCCCAGTAGCTCATCGGGAGGCCCTCCAGCAGGCCGACGCAGGGGAGGCTGCGGCCGTCTCCGTCGAGCTGGGCGCGCAGGTGGCGCTCGGTGACCTCGGCCGGCCCGTCCAGTTCCCAGAAGTCGGCGACCTCCGGGTCGTTCATCCAGGCCGTGAGCAGCGGCAGGTCGTGCGGCAGCCGGACCGGGCTGAGGCGGAACTCCCCCGCGGTGGTGGGCATCGGTCCCCTGGCGGGGATCTCCTCCAGTCCCCCACGGGCCTCGCCGAGGGTCCTCATCGGCCGACGACCGGGTTCCGGATGGTCACGTACACGGACTGGGTGGCGACCGGGCCGACCAGTTCGTCCATGCCGTTCAGCCGGGTGAGCAGGTTGGCCTTGCAGTGCAGGAAGGGTTCGTCCAGCAGCAGTCGCGGCAGTCCGGAACCGGTGGCCACGGCCCGCCCTCCGGCGAGGAAGCGGCGCAGGGCGGCCAGCAGCACGCCCTCCTCGGCCAGGCCCTGCGAGCCCATGGCGCCGATCAGGCCGAGCACGTGGTTGATGCCGAGGTAGTAGGCGAAGCGCTTGTCGACCACCTCGTCGTCGACGAACGTGTCGCTGTGCGCACCGATGCCCGGCAGGCGGGCGGCCAGCCGGTCGGCGTGCGAGGTGCGGTAGTAGTAGCCCTGGTTGTCGCGGTAGCGTCCGCCGGCCGGCCAGCCGTCCTCGTCCAGCAGGACCAGGCTGTTCTGCTGGTGCGCCTCCAGGGCGATGCCCGCCCGGCCGTCCAGCCAGAGCACCGGGAGCACCACGGCGTCCAGGTAGCGCGAGAACCACTCGGCGGCCACCGTCTGCACCGGCTGCCCGCTGCGGGCGGCCAGGGGGCGCAGCACGTCGCCCAGGTGGGACGGCAGCGGTCCGCCCGGGCCGATCGGCCGCTCGGCGACCAGTCCGGCCACGCAGAGCGCCCGTTCGGTGGGGCCGAAGGGCTGGCTGCGCAGCACGGTGTCCAGGCCGCCCGGGTCGCCGAGCGCGGGGAGGTCGACGCCGATCCAGGCGGGGTCGCGGACGATGTCGAAGCCTGGGTGGGCGGCGCGCCACTCGGCGCCGAGGCCTCGCTCCAGCAGCCGGTGCACCTCCACACCCCGGTGCAGTTCCTTGCGCAGGTTCTCCCGGCGGGAGTTGGTGATCCGCAGGCCGAGCGAGAGCTTGAGCATCCAGGGCGTGCCCGGGCGGCAGACGGTCCGGACGGAGGAGGTCGGGTGCCAGAACTCCCCGTGTACACCGAGGTCGTGGAGCAGCCCGGCGGCCAGCAGCCCGGCCACCTCGGGGCGCAGCGCCAACTCCCGCGCCTGCCAGGGGTGCAGCGGCAGCGCGGCGGTGCCGGGCGGCAACAGGCCGCGATCGCCCAGCAGTTCGGCGGTGAGCTCCTCGGCGGGCCGCCCGACGGCCGAGTCGGCGGCCAGCAGCTCGCGGTCCACGGCGTACCAGTGCAGCCGGAAGGCACCGTGCAGTTCGGGTGAGTAGGCGGCGCTCTGGGCCGGGCCCAGGCCGTCGCGGCTCTTCGGGGTCGGGTGCAGCGGGTGGCCGAGCAGCAGTGCCTGTTCGGCCCGCAGGAAGGGCCAGTCGCCGGGCTCGGCGGCCCGGCGGCGGTGGGCGAGCACCTCGGCGGTGCGGACCACGGAGTCGGCGACCCGGCCGGCCAGGTCGGCGATCTGCCCCGGGTCGGGGCGTTCGGCGGCGGCGCTGGCCATCAGCGCCGCGAGGGTGACCGCGTCGACGGGTGCGCCTTCGCCCTCCAGGGCGGGCGGGTCGAAGCGGTGCCAGCCGCAGGCCGACCAGTACCGTACGGGTGCCGCGAGCCGCGCCGCGCCACCCAGGACCGGGATCCGCAGCAGCCCGTCCGCCCCGGGTACAGCTCCGGTCTCCCGGACCCAGCAGCGAAGCAGGCACTCCACCGCGGCGTGCTCGGCGGCGACCGCCGGATCGGGATGGAGCAGCGGATCGGTGTCGGCGCTGTGGTGCGGGGCGTCGGCGGGTGGGGCTCCGGTGAGGGCGGTGCTCAAGGCTGCTCCTTGGGGCGCGTGGGGCTGCGGACGCGAGCGGTAGCGGGCGCGGGGCCGTGGGGGTGCGCGGGGTGGCGCGGCGCGCTTCCGGCGGGCGACAGGTAAGGGTTACCTACCCCTGACGAGTGATCACAAGATCAGCTCACTCGTTCCGGTGAATACCGCCGGATCACTCATCCCTGGGGGTGACCGGACCGGCTGGACTGTCCGACGGGCCGGCCCGGTCGCGGGCTCGGTGACCACCCGTCAGTGCGGGCAACCGAGGGGGCGGCGGTGCCCACCGGGCTCCGGGGTGGAAAAATTCACCCGGCCCGGGGCGAGTTCCCGGGCCATTCGTTCAGGAAGCCACCGGGGGGACCGGCTATGTCATCGGTACGTCGTACGGCCTGCGCGCTCTTCGCCGCAGCAACCCTGTTCACGGTCGCGGCGTGCGGCAGCGACGGGGCGAAGGACACCCCGCAGGCCGCGGGCGACACGGCGAGCGCCGGCCCGGGCAGCAAGCTGCACCTGCCGTCCAGCCTTCCTTCGGGCCTGCTGGACGGGCTGCCGAAGAGCTGGGACGAACTCAAGAAGTGGAAGTACGCGGACTGGGACCGCTGGGCCTCCAAGCACGTCTTCAACAATCCGGTGGTCCGTGACCTCTGGAACCCGGACAAGATGAAGAACGCCCAGCCGCAGCAGCCCGAGCCGGCCGCCTCCACGCCGCCGGCCGAATCCGGGGTGACCGACCCCGACCCCGCTCCGGTCCGGGCGGTCGCGGTGCCCCGCCCGTACACCAGGTACGCGGCCTCCGGGAAGGTCTTCTCGACCGCCCCGAACGGAGGCACCGGCCAGTGCTCGGCCACGGTGATCCAGGACCCGGCCCACCCGGGCAAGAGCAACCTGGTCTGGACGGCCGGGCACTGCGTGCACGAGGGCAAGGGCGGCGGCTGGTTCAAGAACATCATCTTCGTGCCGGCCTACAACAGTTCGGGCGCGGCCAGCGCCGGCCACAAGGCCACCCCGCAGGACGTCGCGCCGCTCGGCATGTGGTGGGCGGACAACGTCATCACCTCCCCGCAGTGGACGGCCGAGGGCAGCCACAGCGGAAACGCGGCCAACCAGTACGACTTCGCGGTGCTGAAGGTGCACAGCCCCGACGGCAACGGCAAGTCGCTGGAGGAGACGGTCGGCAGCGCGATGCCGGTCTGGTTCGACGCACCGCGCGACCAGCTGTCCGTCTCCGCCTGGGGTTACCCGGTCGTCAAGCCCTTCGACGGGCAGGAGCTGGACAAGTGCGACGGCGGGAAGCCGGTGCGGCTGTCCTTCGACCCGAAGCGGCCGCCGATGATGACCATCGGCTGCACCATGACCGCCGGTTCCAGCGGCGGCGGCTGGTTCGCGACCATGCCGGACGGCCGCGAGGCCCTGGTCAGCAACACCTCGCTCGGCACCACGGACCACACCTCGCTCAGCGGCCCCTACCTGGAGAGCGTGGCCAGGGAGGCGCTCGACTACATCAGCAAGAAGTAGGACCGACCGGCGACAGGGCCCGCGGCGTCGCCCACGCTCCCTGTCGCCGGCCGGTCCGACGGGCGGGCGGGAGCCGACCGCCCGGATCAGTACGCTCGACCAGCATTCGGGGGAATCCTCATGAACACCACCACGCACACCGCGGGCCCGCGCCGACGCGCCGGGCTGACCGCCGCCGTCGCGGCCGCACTCGCGCTCACCGCCACCGCCTGCGGCCCGGACGGCAAGGGCGGTTCCTCGCAGGCGGCGGCATCGCCGTCGGTGAGCGCGAGTGCGAGCGCCGACAAGGGCGGCATCGACCTGTCCAAGGTCCTGCAGAACATCAAGAACTGGAGCGCGGACGACTGGGCCAAGTGGGCCGAGCAGCACGGCTTCAAGCCCGAGGTGATCAAAGGCTTCTGGGACCAGGCCAAGATGCAGGCGGCCAAGGGCATGGAGAACCAGGAGGCCGGCGTCCAGTCCGGCAAGACGGTTCCCGGCAACGATCCGCTGCCGCCCGTGATCCAGGCCAAGCCGCAGCCGCACCCCTACACCCCCAACACGGCTGTGCTCGGCAAGATCTTCATGCAGGTCGACGACCAGGAGGCCGCGGTCTGCTCCGGCACCGTGGTCAGCGACCCGGCCCACCCCGGCAAGAGCAACCTGGTCTGGACGGCGGCGCACTGCCTGCACGGCGGCAAGGGCAAGGACTGGTTCAAGAAGATCAGCTTCGCCCCGTCCTTCAACCGCACCGGTGCCGCCAGCAACGGCAGGACCGGCACCCGGGAGCAGGTCCTCCCGTACGGCATGTGGGACGCCGACTACGCCGTGGTCTCGCCGCAGTGGACCGAGGAGGGCGGCGAGCGCGGCGGCCCGGTCAGCCAGTACGACTTCGGGCTCATCCGGGTGCACAACGAGGACGGCGACGGCAGGTCGCTGGAGGAGACCGTGGGCAGCTCGGTCCCGGTCTGGTTCAACGCCCCGCGCGACCAGATCACCTCCGTCTCCTCCTACGGCTACCCGCAGGCCGCACCGTTCGACGGCCGCGAGCTGGAGCACTGCGACTCCGCCATACCGCCCGCCCGGATGTCCTTCGACGCCGACCGCCCGACCATGTACAACATCGGCTGCACCATGACCGGCGGTTCCAGCGGCGGCGGCTGGTTCGTCCTCAGGAACGGCAAGCCCTCGCTGATCAGCAACAACTCGATCGGCCCGCGCCCGGCGGCCTGGATGGCCGGTCCTTCGCTGGGTGACGAGGCGAAGTCGGTGTTCGACTTCATCAGCAAGCGGAAGGGCTGACCCGGTACACGGCGAGGGCCCCCACCGTCCTGGGAGACGGTGGGGGCCCTCGGGATGTCCGCCGGTGTCAGCCCTGGGCGACGACCGCGAAGCGCTCCAGCTCGGCCGCGAGTTCGGCGGAGACCTTGGCGCGCAGCAGCGTCCCGTCGGCGGTGTGCTCGGTGTCGAGCAGCTCGCCCTCGGCGTGCACCCGGGAGACCAGGTCGCCCCTGGTGTACGGCACCAGGGCCTGGAGCTCGATCGCGGGGCGCGGCAGCTCGTCGTCGATCAGCTGCAGCAGCTCCGCCATGCCCTGCCCGGTGCGGGCCGAGACCACGATGGCGTGCGGCTCACGGCGCAGCAGGCGCTGCAGGACCAGCGGATCGGCGGCGTCGGCCTTGTTGATCACCACGATCTCCGGCACGTTCTGTGCCTCGACCGAGACGATCACCTCGCGGACGGAGGCCAGCTGGGTCTCCGGCTCGGGGTGCGAGCCGTCCACCACGTGCAGGATGAGGTCGGCGTCGGCGACCTCCTCCATGGTCGAGCGGAAGGCCTCGACCAGGTGGTGCGGCAGGTGCCGGACGAATCCGACGGTGTCGGCCAGGGTGTAGATCCGGCCGCTGGGGGTCTGCGCCCGGCGCACGGTCGGGTCCAGGGTGGCGAACAGCGCGTTCTCCACCAGCACGCCCGCGCCGGTGAGCCGGTTGAGCAGCGAGGACTTGCCCGCGTTGGTGTAGCCCGCGATGGCGACGGAGGGGACCTGGTGGCGCTTGCGCTCCTGGCGCTTGGTGTCCCGGCCCTTCTTCATCTCGGCGATCTCCTTGCGGAGCTTCGCCATCTTCTCGCGGATCCGTCGGCGGTCCGTCTCGATCTTGGTCTCACCGGGACCACGGGTGGCCATACCGCCGCCGGAGGAACCGGAGCCACCGCCACCCATCTGCCGGGAGAGCGACTGACCCCAGCCGCGCAGCCGCGGCAGCATGTACTGCATCTGCGCCAGGGAGACCTGCGCCTTGCCCTCCCGGGACTTGGCGTGCTGGGCGAAGATGTCCAGGATCAGAGCCGTCCGGTCGACGACCTTGACCTTGACGACGTCCTCGAGGTGGATCAGCTGGCCCGGGGTGAGCTCACCGTCGCAGACGACGGTGTCGGCGCCGGTGGCGGCGACGATGTCGCGCAGCTCCTGCGCCTTGCCGGAGCCGATGTAGGTCGCGGCGTCCGGCTTGTCACGGCGCTGGATCACGCCGTCGAGAACCTGGGAGCCGGCCGTCTCGGCCAGCGCCGCGAGCTCGGCCAGGGAGTTCTCGGCCTCCTCCGCCGTGCCGTCCGTCCACACGCCGACGAGTACGACCCGCTCCAGGCGGAGCTGGCGGTACTCGACCTCGGTGACGTCCTCGAGCTCGGTGGAGAGACCGGCGACGCGCCGGAGTGCGGCACGCTCGCTGCGGTCGTACTGCTCGCCGTCGAAGTGCTGGTCGAGGTCCTCGTCGATCGCCGCGAGGTCCTCGTCCATGAGGGCTCCCGCCCGCAGGCCGTACAGACGGCTCGCGGACTCGTCGGAATGGCTGCGGCTGTCGAACGTGGAGGTCATCTCATCCTTTGCGGGTCGGGAGGGCCGGTGCGCAGGCCCGCGCACCCCGGAGCCTGCCCAGATACCCGCCCCTGCTACCGGACGAAGGTGATGAGCTACCCCTGCAGGCCACGGTCTGCACCGGCACTACTGCGTACCGGTGAACGCCGTGGACCGGCCGTGAATTCCCCTGAATGGTCGCATGCCGGACCTGGGTGGGGCATCTTCATTTCACCCGGCCGACGGCCCGGCCCTCACCCGTGCCGGCCCCGGCGGGCCGGGTCGGGCCTCGGCGGCCCCGCCCGGTAGACGTCGTACACCCCGGAGACCCGCAGCATCGCCCGCATCACCAGCGGCAGCGTCCCCGGGGTGGGCAGCTCGATGGTGTAGGTGTGCCGCACCCTGAGGTCCTGCGGGGGCTCCACGGCGGCCGAGACGATGCCGATGCCCTCCGCCGACATCACGGCCGTCAGGTCGGCGAGCAGCCTGGGCCGGTTCAGCGCCTGGGCCTCCAGGGTGACCCGGAAGCCGCAGGGCGGGCAGACCCCGGCCACCCAGCCGGGCACCACCGGACTGCGGCCCGCCTCCCGCAGCCGCTCCCCCGCCGGGCAGCCGACCCGGTGCACCGCGAACGCGCCGCCCCTGGTCTCGTACCCGACCACGGCGTCCGGCGGGACCGGGGTGCAGCAGCGGGCGAGACGCACCGGCGCGCCCGGACGGCCGGGCACCGCCACCGGGGACGGCTCGCCCCGACCGGCGGCGGGGGCGGGCGGGACTCCCGGCGGGCGCTCCGCGGGCGGGCCGCCCGCCGGGGCGAGGTCCGGCGCACCTTCCGGGTGCTCGGCCAGCCAGCGCTCGATGGCGAGCCGGGCGGCCGGCGTCCTGGTGTACTCCAGCCACTCGGGGGCAGGCCCCGAGGGCTCGGCGCCGGGGCCGGGACCGGCCTGCTCGGTCAGGACCGCCACCACGTCGCCGTCCCCGAGCACCGTGGAGAGCGCGACCAGCCGTCCGTTCACCCGGGCCCCGAGACAGCGGTGGCCGGTCCCCTCGCCGAGCAGGTACGCCGCGTCCACGCAGCTGGCCCCGGCGGGCAGCTGGAGGGTCAGACCGTCCTCGGTGACGGCGGTGATCTCACGGTCGTCGGAGAGGTCGGCGGTGAGGGCGGACCAGAAGGTGTCCGGGTCCGGGGTCTCCTGCTGCCACTCCAGCAGCCGGCTGAGCCAGCCCGGCCGGGCCCCCTCCGCCCCCTCCGGGCGCTCGGACTCGCCGCCCTGGCCGCCGGGGACCGGCCGGTCCCCCAGCGCGACCACGCCGAACTCGGCCACCCGGTTCATCTGCCGGGTCCGCACCAGCACCTCGACCACCTCGCCGTCGGCCAGCGTCACGGCGGTGTGCAGGGACTGGTAGAGGTTGAACTTCGGTGCCGCGATGAAGTCCTTGAACTCGCCCGGCAGCGGCGTCCAGCAGGTGTGCAGCTCGCCGAGGACGGCATAGCAGTCGGCGTTCTCCTCGACCGTGACCAGCAGCCGGCCGAAGTCGGCGGGCCGCAGCCCCTGCGGCAGGCCGTCCGGCCCCGCGGCGGCGGTGCGCTTGAGCAGGATCCGGTGCACCGAGACGCAGTGCCTGGCCCGGACGGTGACACCCGCCGTCACCCCCGCCTCGGCCAGCTGCCGGGTGAGCGCCCGGGCGAAGGGCTGGAGCAGCGTGTCCGGCTGCGCCTCGTGCGCGGTCACCAGGGCGCGGGTGCGGGCGTGTTCCTCCGGGTGCAGGGTGGCGAAGACGATGTCCTCCAACTCGGCCTTCAGCACCTGGATTCCGAGCCGCTCGGCCAGCGGGATCAGCACGTCCCTGGTGACCTTGGCGATCCTGACCCGGCTGGCGGGCTTCATGTGGCGGATCGTCCGCATGTTGTGCAGCCGGTCGGCCAGCTTGATCACCATGACCCGGACGTCGTCCCCGGTGGCCACCAGCATCTTGCGGAAGGTCTCGGCCTCGGCGGCCGCGCCGAAGTCGACCTTCTCCAACTTGGTGACGCCGTCGACCAGGTACGCCACCTCGGGGCCGAACTCGGCACTCACCTGGGCCAGCGTCATCTCGGTGTCCTCCACGGTGTCGTGGAGCAGCGAGGCCACCAAGGTGGTGGTACCGGAGCCGAGTTGGGCCAGGATCATGGTCACCGCGAGCGGGTGCGTGATGAACGGCTCACCGCTCTTGCGGAGTTGGCCCCGGTGGCTGGCCTCGGCCGTGCGGTAGGCGCGGCTGAGCAGGGTCAGGTCGGCGTGCGGATGGTGGCGGCGGTGCGCCTCCACGATCGGCTCGATCGCGTCGGGGACCGGCGTACGGCCGGTGGCCAGCAGGGCCGCCCTTCCGGCCCGGCCGAGCGCCGCGCGGCCGAAGGGGGACCGGCCGGACCGGGCGGGCGGACCGGTGGGCTCGCCGTGGTCGGCGATGACGGGCCGGCCGAGCTGGGGTGGGCCGCCTGCTGGTTGGCCGGTCAGGGGCCGGCCCGCGTCGATGGTCATCTGCACCTCCGGCAGCGATCACCGGAGCGGCTCCCGGCCCCGGTGGTCCATGCTACCGAGCACAACACGTTCCGCGATGCCGTGCTTCCCACCCGTCACCGAAATCACCCGATCGGGCGGATTCAGCCACCTCGTAACGGGGGAAAGCGAAGCGCGCACTCGGGAGGGCGAAGAACCCGCGCGCTCGCGTGCGCCCCCGCGAGCCCGTCCTTCGCCCCCAGGAGGTCTCAGCGGAGCGGCAGCCCGCCCAGCCAGGCCGGGTCGATGACGCCGGTGGCGACGATCTCGGCGGGACCGGTCATCTCCACCCGGCCGTCCGGGTGCTCGGTGATGGCCAGGCGTCCGCCCGGGAGGTCCACGGTGTAGGTGACCGCCTCACCGGTGACGGCCGGATCGAGTCCGTCCCGCCGCGCGGCGGCGACCCCGACGGCGCAGGCCCCGGTCCCGCAGGACCAGGTCTCCCCCGACCCCCGCTCGTGCACCCGCATCGCGACGTGCCGCGGCCCCCGGTCCACCACGAACTCGACGTTGACGCCCTCGGGGTACGCACTCTCCGGCGTGGTGCGCGGCGCCCTCAGCAGATCGCCCGCATCGTCGAGGTCTGCGACGAAGGCGACCGCGTGCGGGTTGCCCATGTTCACGTTCCGGGCGGGCCAGCTGCGCTCGCCGACCGTGACCTCGATCCCGTCGGGGCCGGGCAGCAGCGCGCGGCCCATGTCCACGGTGACCTCACCGGGCGTACCGTCGGCGGCGTCCTCGGCGACGACCGCCCGCCGCACCCCGGCCCGGGTGGCGATCGCGAGCGGGCCCGGCTCGGCCAGCCCGGCGTTGACCAGGTAGCGCGCGAAGACCCGCACGCCGTTGCCGCACATCTCGGCGATCGAACCGTCGGAGTTGCGGTAGTCCATGAACCACTCGGCCTGGTCGGCCTGGTCGGCGGCGGCCGGGTCGGCGGCGGAGCGCACCACCCGCAGCAGCCCGTCGCCGCCGATGCCGGCGCGGCGGTCGCACAGCCGGGCGACGACGGCCGGGCCCAGGTCGAGCAGGCCGTCCGGATCGGGGATGATCACGAAATCGTTCTGGGTCCCGTGGCCCTTGAGGAAGGACAGGCCCGTCGCGGTAGCGGAAGCACTCACAGTGCCGATGGTACTGACCGGCCGGACGGCCCGGTCACCTGGTCCGGCCCGTGGGAGCGGGACCTCGGCCGCAGGCCCTCCGGGAACGGGCCACCGCGGCGGGGAGACGTCCTCAGCCGCCCAGGCGGACGACCCGCCAGACCGCCAGCACCGCCGCCACGACCGCGATCAGGGTGTAGACCGCGATGGCCCGGCGGCTGGCCCGCTGCCCGGTGCCCCGGCGCGGCAGGCCCGGCCACTTGTACCCGGCGATCCTGGCCGCCATCGCGCCCCAGCCGACCGAGGCGGCGGTGAGCAGCAGCCCGAGCATCCCGATCATGGCCGAGGCGCTGTCGCTGGAGCCGAAGGCGAGCGGGAAGGCGAACATCAGCGAGCCCAGGGTGGCGACCAGGGCTATCGGCAGGATCTGCCACCAGCGCAGCCTGCGCCGCGGACGGATCTCCCGCTCGTGCACCACGCCGGGCACCGCCAGGTCCCCGATCGCGGGCACGGCGACGGCGTACGAGGTGGTGGGTACGGCGAGCTCGGGCAGCGTGATCTCGGCGCTGTCCTCGGCGCCGTTCTGCAACTGCTCGATCTCGGGGCCGGTACCCGGCGACACGCCGCCTCCCCTGACGGTTTGACACGGGCTCATGGAGCCGTGAACGGTGAGGCCGGTCCATGCGACCGACCTCATATGCCCTCGATGATGGCATGTCCAGAGATGGCCGCAGGGCGTCCCGAGGGGTCGGCGGGTGATCCGTGGCCAGGACGTGATGCGGCCGTAACCCCGAGTTCGCCATGCACATGCAGGTGCATGGCACGATGGCTGGAATTCATCGGAACTGAGGCCGAATCAGATCAGCGGCATCAGTCGGCGATCAGCTCCAGCGACCGGTCGAGCAGCTCGACCGGGTCCGCCCCGGCGGGACGGTCCAGCCAGTGGATCCGCTCGTCGCGGCGGAACCAGGACTCCTGGCGGCGGGCGAACCGCCTGGTCGCCCGGACCGTCTCGGCGCGTGCCTCCTCCTCGGTGCACATCCCGGCGAAGTGGTCGAGCACCTGCTGGTACCCGAGCGCCCGGCTGGCCGTACGGCCCTCGCGCAGGCCGAGCTTCTCCAGTTCCCGCACCTCGTCAAGGAGTCCCGCCGCCCACATCCGGTCAACCCGCAGCGCGATCCGCTCGTCCAGCTCGGGACGCGGCACCCGGACGCCGATCTGCACCGTGTCGTACACCGACCGGTGGCCCGGCAGACTGGCCGTGAACGGGAGGCCGGTGATCTCTATGACCTCCAGCGCCCGGACGATCCGGCGGCCGTTGCTCGGCAGGATCGCCGCGGCGGCGGCCGGGTCGAGCCCGGCGAGCCGGCGGTGCAGCAGGCCGGACCCGGCCTCGGCCAGCTCCTGCTCCAGCCGGGCGCGCACCTCGGCGTCGGTGCCCGGGAACTCCATCTCGTCGATGGCCGCCCTGACGTACAGGCCGGAGCCGCCGACCAGCACCGGGGTCCGCCCGGCCGCCAGCAGCCGGTCGATCTCGGCCCGCGCCAGGCGCTGGTACTCGGCGACGCTGGCGGCCTCGGTGACCTCCCAGATGTCCAGCAGGTGGTGCGGGATGCCGCCGCGCTCGTCCTCGGTGAGCTTGGCGGTCCCGATGTCCATCCCCCGGTAGAGCTGCATGGAGTCGGTGTTGATCACCTCGCCGCCGAGGCTGCGGGCGATGGCGACCGCCAGATCGGACTTTCCGGCGGCGGTCGCGCCGACCACGGAGACGACGCGGGGCGCATGGACACGGGAGCTACTCACGGTCCCAGTCTCGCAAAGCCGGCCGGAAGACCGTGCGCCGGTACTGGAGATCGTTCCGGAGAACAATGAGGCTGTCTGGGGCGTTGAACCATTCGGAACATCCGACCCACGAGGAGAGCGAGACAGCCATGGGCCTGATGGACACCCTCAAGGACAGGGCCGAGGAGCTCAAGGTGAAGGCCAGCGAACTCGCGGGCCAGCACAACGAGAAGATCGACCACATGGTGGAGAAGGCCGGCGAGGCCGTCGACAAGGCGACCAAGCACCGGTACACCGACAAGATCGAACACGGTGCGTCCAAGACCAAGGAGGCCGTGCACAGCTTCGCCGCCAAGCCCAAGGACGAAACCGGGGACGAGACCCAGCCCCCGGCCGGCTGACGTCAGGCCCTCCTCCCGACCGTCAGGCCCTCCTCCCGCCCGTCAGGCTCGCTTCCGGGCCGTGCCGTCGGGCGTGGGGTGGCGCGCGGCCCCGAGCGCTGTGGGCCGTGATGCGGGGCCCGGGTGCCGCGGGGCCTCGGGCCCGGCGGTCAGTGCCAGGAGGCCACGAAGTAGCCGACCCCGTACGGTGCCTCGGCGTAGCGCAGCCGCGCGCCGAGCCCCGCCCCCTCCGCGGCTCCGGCGAGGACCTGCCAGGGCGCGCGGCCGTCCACCAGCAGCTCGGTGGCCGGCTCCGGGTCGAGGGCGGCCAGCGCCTGGACGTCGGCCGCGCCCAGGGCGCGGGCGACGTCCGCGTCGTAGCCCTCGGCGCGCTCGTCCAGGTAGCCCGGTGCCTTGACCGAGCGGCAGGCGCTGCCGTCGCCCATCACCAGCAGGCCGACCCGGTCAGCGAGGTCGGCCAGGCCCTTGCCCAGGCCGAGCATCCGGGCGGGTGAGGCGTCGGCGGGGACCGCGCAGGCGTGTGTGGGCAGGGTGGCCCGGGCCTCGGTCAGCAGCCAGGCCCCGACGGTCAGCGAGGGGGCGAGCTCCGGCCCCTCGACGCCGCCGGAGGGCAGTCGGACGGCCAGGTCCACGCCGTACCGGTGGAGGGAGCCCGCGCCGCCCTCGGTCCAGACCTGGGCCTGCGGGCCGGTCCCGACCACCACCAGCAGCTCGGCGCCCGAGTCGAGCAGCTCCCGCACCGCCTCAGCGCAGGCGGTGCGCAGCGGCTCCAGTTCGGGCGCGGCCCCAGCGGCCACCTCCGGTACGAGCAGCGGGGGGCAGGGGCAGACGGCGGCGGCAACCAGCATGTCGATCACTCTAACCGCGCGTCCCGACCGGCCCCCAGGCGGCGCGGGGATCCGCCCGACCAGCCGGGCGGCACCGGGCGCGGGTCCGCTCGGCCGACCGTGTGTGCGCAGCCGTGCGCCGCCGTGGCGGGTAGGCCTCACACGCGGTCGACCCGACCGGCCCCGCGCCCTGGTGTGTCCGTGCCGCTACGTCAGCAGTCGCCGCAGCCGTTGGCCGGCGCGGCCGCCAGCGGCGCCGGCGCACCGATCGTCGGCAGGCCGAGCATCACTCCGGCCGGCTTCGCGGCCGGCGCGGCCTGCCGCTTCTCCCACGCGTCACCCGCGCGGGTACGGCGCACGGAGAGCACCGGCCCCTCGGCGAGCAGGTGGTGCGGGGCCGCGTAGGTGATCTCGACCGTGACCATGTCGCCGGGACGCACCGGAGAGTCCGGCCGGCTGAAGTGGACCAGCCGGTTGTCGGGCGCGCGGCCGGACAGCCGGTCGGTCCTGTCGTCCTTCTTGCCCTCGCCCTCCGCGACCAGGATCTCCAGGGTGCGGCCGACCTGCTTCTTGTTCTCCTCCCAGGAGATCTCCTCCTGGAGGGCGATCAGCCGGTCGTAGCGCGCCTGCACCACGGCCTTGGGGATCTGGTTCTCCATCTCGGCGGCGGGGGTGCCGGGCCGCTTGGAGTACTGGAAGGTGAAGGCGTTGGTGAACCGGGCCTCGCGGACCACGTGCAGGGTCTGCTCGAAGTCCTCCTCGGTCTCGCCCGGGAAGCCCACGATGATGTCGGTCGAGATGGCGGCGTCCGGCATCGCCTCGCGGACCTTCCTGATGATCCCGAGGAAGCGCTCCTGCCGGTACGAGCGGCGCATCGCCCGCAGCACGGTGTCCGAACCGGACTGCAGCGGCATGTGCAGCTGGTGCATCACGTTCGGGGTCTCGGCCATCGCGGCGATCACGTCGTCGGTGAAGTCGCGCGGGTGCGGCGAGGTGAAGCGGACCCGCTCCAGGCCCTCGATCTGCCCGCAGGCGCGCAGCAGCTTGGAGAAGGCCTCGCGGTCGCCCAGGTCGGAACCGTAGGCGTTGACGTTCTGGCCGAGCAGGGTCACCTCGACGACGCCCTCGGCGACCAGCGCCTCGATCTCGGAGAGGATGTCGCCGGGGCGGCGGTCCTCCTCCTT
The DNA here is from genome assembly GCF_051374625.1 of Kitasatospora sp. HPM-01-4. NCBI lineage: Bacteria > Bacillati > Actinomycetota > Actinomycetes > Kitasatosporales > Streptomycetaceae > Kitasatospora > Kitasatospora sp. HPM-01-4. The sequence goes on from NZ_JBPQGP010000005.1 coordinate 3,030,441, forward strand.
GCCGCGCAGCGCGGGCACGATGCAGAAGGTGCAGGTGTTGTTGCAGCCGACCGAGATCGCGACCCAGGCCGCGTACGCGGACTCACGGCGGGTGGGCAGCGTGGAGGGGAAGGTCTCCAGCGACTCCAGGATCTCGACCTGGGCCCTCTTCTCGACCGCCGCGCGCTCCAGCAGCGCGGGCAGGTGGCCGATGTTGTGGGTGCCGAAGACCACGTCGACCCACGGGGCCTTCCGCACGATGGTGTCGCGGTCCTTCTGCGCCAGGCAGCCGCCGACGGCGATCTGCATGCCCTTGTGGCGGTTCTTCACGGGCGCGAGCTGGCCGAGGTTGCCGTACAGCTTGTTGTCGGCGTTCTCCCGCACCGCGCAGGTGTTGAAGACGACCAGGTCGGGATCGTCACCGCCCTGCTCGGCCTTGACGTATCCGGCGTCCTCCAGCAGTCCGGCGAGGCGCTCGGAGTCGTGGACGTTCATCTGACAGCCGTACGTGACGACCTTGTAGCTCTTCGGTTCCTGGCTCGTACCCACGGACCCAAGAGTACGAGACCGCGGTCCACCCGTGTGAACCTCTCCCGATCATGGCCCGGGCCTGGCAGGATCCCCCGCATGACTTTCGCGCCGGGCACCGTGCTTCGCGTGGTGGCCCGCAGCCGGCTCGGCCGGGCGGCCGCCGCGCTGCTGCTGGTGGTCGGCGCGCTGGCCGGCTGGTGGCTGAGCTCGGGGAACGGCAACCGCTACCCGGGAGGCCCGCCCAGACTCGCGACCGGTGTGCAGCGCGGGGTCTACGACAAGTACGGGTCGCTGCTGCGCGAGTACCTGGACGAGCACCAGCCCGCTCTGAAGCTGCAGTTGGACGACTCGGAGGGCTCGGTCGACAACCTGGAGCGGGTGCTCTCCGGACGGGACGCCTTCGCGATAGCGACCGCCGACGCGGTCACCGACTACCAGGGACCGCAGAAGTCCCGGCTGCGGGCCATCGCCCGGCTCTACGACGACTACCTGCAGCTGGTGGTCCCGGCCGACTCGCCGGTGCACCGGGCGGCGGACCTGCGGGGCCTTCGGGTGAGCGTCGGCCAGAGCCTGTCCGGCGTGAACCTGGTGACCAGACGGCTGCTGGCCGCCGCCGGGCTGGACCCGGACAAGGACATCCACCCGGCCATGCTCGGTGTCGGCGACGCGGCCGACCAGCTGAAGGCGGGCAAGCTGGACGCCTTCTTCTGGTCCGGCGGGCTGCCGACCTCCGCGCTCGCCGACCTCTCGGAGCAGTTCCCGATCCGGATCGTGCCGCTCGGCGACCTGGCCGAGTCGGTGCACCAGCAGGAGGGCGGCGGCGTCGACGCCTACCGGGCCGCGACCATTCCGCCCGACGCCTACCCCAAGGCCCAGAACGGCGAAACGGCGGTGCCCACGCTCGCGGTGCCCAACCTCCTGGTGACCAGGGACGACGTCGATCCCGGTCTGGTGGAGGACCTGACCAGGGCGGTGATCGACAGCCGCGACACGATCGGCGCCAAGGTGCACGCCGCCCAACTCGTCGACCTGCGCACCGCCGTCTACACCGCCCCACTCCCGCTCCACGAAGGCGCCCGCCGCTACTACACCTCGGTCAAACCGTGAGACGCCCCCGGGGCGGAGCCGGCCGGAGGTAGCGGGGTGACCGCCCTACCCGGTGCCCTTGGGCACGGTGAGCGTCACCGCCAGCCCCCTCGGCTCGGCCGGGGCGAAGTCGAGTGAGCCGCCGCCGGCCAGCAGCAGGGTCCGGGCGATGGAGAGCCCGAGCCCGGAGCCGTCGACGTTCTGGTGCCTGGGGCTGCGCCAGAAGCGGTCGCCGACCCTGGACAGCTCCTCCTCGGTGAGCCCGGGCCCCTCGTCGGTGACCGTCACCGCGACCTCGCGCCTGCCCATCGCTATCCGCAGCGCGATCCGCCCGGCGTCCGGAGTGAACTTGAGCGCGTTGTCGAGCACCGCGTCCAGCGCGCTGCCGAACCCGATCGGATCGGCCAGCCCGACCGCCGACGGCGACCCTTCCCAGTCCAGCCGCTGCCCGCGCTGCTCGGCGACCGGACGCCAGGCGTCCAGCCTGGCCAGCACCAGACCGGTGAGGTCGACCTGCTCGGGTTCGGGGCGGGCGTGCTCGGCGGTGGCCAGACCCAGCAGGTCGTCCAGCACCCGGGCCAGCCTGGCACCCTCCTCGCGGACCTGGCCGAGCTCCTCCTCGTGCCCCTCGGGCAGCTCCAGGCCGAGCAGCTCGACCCGCAGCAGCAGGGCGGCGAGCGGATTGCGCAGCTGGTGCGAGGCGTCCGCGACGAAGGCGCGCTGCTGGTCCAGAGCGAGCACCACGTTGTCCGCCATGTGGTTGAACGAACGTGCCAGCCGCCGGAGCTCGGGCGGGCCCGCACTGGCGGCGACCCGCGCGTTCATCCGTCCGGTGGCGATGTCATGGGTGGCCCGGTCCAGGGTGCGGACCGGGCGCAGCACCCAGCGGGTCAGGCGTACCGCCAGCAGTACGGCCACGATCATGGCCAGCGCCTCGCCCGCGCCGAGCACCAGCCAGCGGTGCAGTATCCGGGCCCGCAGCGACCCGGTCGGCGAGTCGGTGAGCACCACGGCGACCACGTCGCCGTCCCGGACCACGGGGGTGGCCACGGTGAGCGTCCGGTCCGGGGTCCAGGGCCAGACCTGCGGCGGGTTGTGGCTGCGCCGACCGTCCAGCGCCTCCTGGAACGCCTGGCGGCCCGCGACGGTACCCGGCACCCGCCAGCCGTCCGGTGCGCTGGCCGCGGCGACGCCGCTGCGCCGGAAGATCCCGATCCGGATCCCGTACAGGTTGTGGTAGCGCCCGGCCTCGACGGCCAGGGCGTTGCGGCGGCCGGGGTCGCCCGGGTCGGGCGTCGGGTCGCCCTTCATCGCGGTGTCCATGCCGAGGTAGCCCTGGGTGGGCAGGTCCTGGGCGAACCTGGCCGCGTCGTCGAGCCGGTCGACCACCACCACGCTCTGCTCGGCGGCCGCGATGAACACCGCGAGCGGCACCCCCAGGGCCGCGAGCACGCAGGCCATCAGGGAGAGCAGAATGCCGAGCAGACGGTTGCGCACGGGGGTCAGCGCCCCGATTCGGGGGTGGCGGGGTCGGCCTGGGCCGGCTGCTCGGCGATCAGGCGGTAGCCCACGCCGCGGACGGCCTCGACCAGCCCGGGCAGGCCGAGCTTGTTGCGCAGCGAGCCGACGTGAACCTCCAGGGTGCGCCCGTTGCCCTCCCAGCCGCTGCGCCAGACCTCGCTGAAGATCTGCTCGCGCCGGTAGACCACGCCGGGGCTCTGCGCGAGCAGCGCCAGCAGGTCGAACTCCTTGCGGGTGAGCGGCACGTCGCGGCCGTCCACGCTGACCCTGCGGCGCTCCCGGTCGATCGAGATGCCGCGCGACTCCAGCGGTCCCGGCCGGGCCGACTGGTCGCCGGACTCGGATCCGGTGCCGGTGGCCGGCCAGCGCCGGACCACCGCGTGGATCCGGGCGAGCAGTTCGCCCATGTCGTAGGGCTTGGTGATGTAGTCGTCGGCGCCGAGGTTGAGCCCGTGGATCCGCGAGCGGACGTCGGCCCGCGCGGTCACCATGATCACCGGCACCCCGCTGTGCGCGCGGATCCGGCTGCACACCTCGAAGCCGTCCCGGTCGGGCAGCCCGAGGTCGAGCAGGACCACCCGGTACGGCTCGTTACCGTCGGGCACCAGCGCGTCCAGCGCCTCGTGCCCGCTGCGGGCATGGCGTACCTGGAAGCCGTGCCTGCCGAGTACGGCGACCAGCGCGGCGGCGACCCGTTCGTCGTCCTCGACGAGCAGCAGGCGCACCCCTGCCTCCTTTCCGTGGTCTGTCCGGTGAGCGATCGGTCCGGGTTTGGCCGGTCCTTGCGGAGTATGGTCGAGTCCGCCGGGTCCTGTCACCAGGCCGTCGGTGCCCGGCCGTCGGTGCACGGCCGCTCGCCCGGCAACCGCCCGGCGCACAGCGGGATCCCGTGGTCACTCCGGGCAGATGGTGTGGCCGGATCGTGATGCTCAAGTTCCCCTCAGATCGGCTGACATGACATCGTCGGCGCTTCTATGGTCTGCCCAACCGGGGGCCGTCGGGCTCCGCCGGCTCTCGGCCCCCGGCGCAGACAGCACATGCACCAGCACCGCAGCCCCGGGGCTCACCCGGGTCGGACCCGAGGGAGCAAGGCGCGATGACCGAGACCACCGGCACCGACTCCCGGCCTGAGCCCCTGGTCGCGCTGAGCGGTGTCAACAAGCACTACGGGGCGCTGCACGTGCTCCAGGACATCGACCTGGAGATCGCCCGGGGCGAGGTGGTGGTGCTGATCGGCCCGTCCGGCTCCGGGAAGTCGACCCTGTGCCGGACGATCAACCGGCTGGAGACCATCGACTCCGGCACCATCACCGTCGACGGCCGTCCGCTGCCCGCCGAAGGGCGGGAACTGGCCAAGCTGCGGGCCGAAGTCGGCATGGTGTTCCAGAGTTTCAACCTCTTCGCACACAAGACCGTGCTGGAGAACGTGGTGCTCGCCCAGGTCAAGGTCCGCGGGATCCCGAAGGCCGAGGCCGAGCAGACCGCCCGCACCCTGCTGGACCGGGTCGGGGTGGGCGCGCAGGCGGACAAGTTCCCCGCCCAGCTCTCCGGCGGCCAGCAGCAGCGGGTGGCGATCGCCCGCGCGCTGGCCATGAAGCCCAAGGTGATGCTCTTCGACGAGCCCACCTCGGCCCTCGACCCCGAGATGGTCAACGAGGTGCTGGAGGTGATGCGTTCACTCGCCGCCGAGGGCATGACGATGGTCGTGGTGACACACGAGATGGGCTTCGCCCGCTCCGCCGCCAACCGCGTGCTGTTCATGGCGGACGGCCGGATCGTCGAACAGAACACCCCCGAGGCCTTCTTCACCGCGCCGCGCAGCGACCGCGCCAAGGACTTCCTTTCGAAGATCCTGCACCACTGAGGCCGCAACTGATCTAGCGTCTGACCCGATTCCGGTGGGACCGGGCCCGAGAGCGTGCCCGGAAAACCCACCGGTGGTTGGCGCGCGGGTACCGTGCCAGGAACTCTTAAGCCCAGCGGCCCGGTTGACCCGTGGCCAAGAACGAGGAGAGCGAACCCTCATGAGGACCCGTCGCACCATCGCCGCCGCCATGTCGGTACTCGCCCTGACCGCCGTCGCAGCCTGCGGCAAGAGCGGATCCCCCAGTGACAGCGCGGCCGGCGGCAGCGCCGCCCCCAAGGCCCCGACGTACCAGGTGAAGAGCGACGTCAAGCTGACCGGCTCGCAGACCTTCGACGCGGCCAAGAAGCGCGGCCACCTGGTCGTCGGCGCCAAGTCCGACCAGCCCTTCCTCGGCTTCGAGGACCTCACGGCCGGCTCCGGTGCCAGCGCCCGCTCCGGTTTCGACATCGAGATCGCCCGGATGATCTCCGCCGACCTGGGCTTCGACCCGAACACGATCGAGTGGAAGACGATCGCCTCGGCCAACCGCGAGACCGCCATCTCCCAGAACCAGATCGACTACTACGTCGGCACCTACACCATCAACGACAACCGCAAGAAGCAGGTCTCCTTCGCCGGCCCCTACCTGGTGGCCGGCCAGGACCTGCTGGTCGCGAAGAACAACACCACGATCACCGGCCCCGAGTCGGTCAAGGACAAGGCCGTCTGCACCGTCACCGGCTCCACCTCGATCGACAACATCGTGAAGTACGGCGCCAAGATCACCAAGTACGACAACTACTCGCAGTGCGTGGACAAGCTGATGACCGGTGAGGTCGACGCGGTCACCACCGACGACGCGATCCTCAAGGGCTACGCCGCCAAGAACCCCGACAAGCTCAAGGTGGTCGGCAAGCCCTTCACCCAGGAGCCGTACGGTGTCGGCCTGGCCAAGGACGACACCGTCCTGCGCGGCGCGATCGACGACGCGCTCAAGGCCCACGAGGACAACGGCGACTGGAAGAAGGCCTACGACGCCACCCTGGGCCTCTCCGGCGCCCCCGCCCCGGCGGTCCCGGCCCTGAACCGCTACTGAGCCTGACAGCCGACCAGTTCCGACCACCTGACAGCCCCTTTGATCGAGAGGAGGGCCGCCGGCATGGGCATAGTCTTCGATGACGGCAACTTCGCGCTGCTGCGCGCCGGATTTCTGCAGACGGTCGAGCTCAGCGCGCTGAGCGCGCTGCTCGCGCTGCTGATCGGCACCCTGCTGGCGGCCTTCCGGGTCTCCCCGGTACCGGCGCTCCGCGTCTTCGGCACCGTCTGGGTCAACATCTTCCGCAACACCCCGCTGACGCTGCTGTTCTTCGCGGTGGCCTTCGGGCTCCCCCGGCTCGACGTCCACCTCTCCAGCTTCACGTTCGCGGTGATCGCGCTCGGCTTCTACACCGCCAGCTTCGTCTGCGAGGTGCTGCGCTCCGGCATCAACACCGTGCCGCTGGGGCAGGCCGAGGCCGCCCGCAGCCTGGGCATGAACTTCGGCCAGACGCTCGGCCTGATAGTGCTGCCGCAGGCGGCCCGCTCGGTGCTGGGTCCCATGAGCAGCGTCTTCATCGCCCTGCCCAGGAACTCCGCCGTGGCCGGCGCGTTCAGCGTCAGCGAGCTCTTCAGCGCACAGCAGACCCTGACCGAGCGCGGATACGCCATCTTCGCGGTCTTCTTCTGGCTGGCCGCCGCCTATCTGCTCGTGAGCGCCGTGGTCGCCCTGATCTTCCGTCTCCTGGAGACCCGACTGGCGGTGGCCCGATGAGCAGCGCCCCGACCTCGACCGTCCTCTACGACACCCCCGGCCCCCGCGCCAGGGCTCGCTACCGCGCCTTCGGGGTGCTCTCGGTGCTCGGCATCGCGGCCCTGCTCTGGTACGCGTACGACAGCCTGGACAGCACCGGGCAGTTCGCCGCCGCGATGTGGGACCCGTTCCAGTACACCGCCATCCAGCAGCGGATCCTCGACGGCCTGCAGAGCACCCTGACCGCCTTCGGCCTGGCCGCCGTCCTCTCGCTGGCCCTGGGCTCGCTGCTGGCGGCCGGACAGCTCTCCGACCACAGGCCGGTGCGGGCGGTGGCCACGGCGATCGTGCAGTTCTTCCGCGCGATGCCGCTGCTGATCATGATCTTCGCGCTCTACCACTCGCTGTTCGCCACCTCCCCGCTCTGGGGGCTGGTCACCGGACTGGCCCTGTACAACGGCGCCGTCCAGGCCGAGATCATCCGCGGTGGTGTCAACGCGGTCCCGCGCGGGCAGGGTGAGGCCGCGTTCGCGCTCGGCATGCGCAAGACCCAGGTGCTGTTCACCATCCTGGTGCCGCAGGCCGTCCGCACGATGCTCCCGACGATCATCGGCCAGCTGGTGGTCACCCTCAAGGACACCTCGCTCGGCTTCCTGATCACCTACACCGACCTGCTCTACGCCGGGAAGCTGATCGCCAGCAACACCTCCACCCCCGGGGGCTACCCCTACATCCCGGTCACCATCGTGATCAGCGTGATCTACATCGGGATGTGCCTGGCGCTGACGGCGCTGGCCAAGTGGCTCGAGGCGCGCGGGCGCCGCGGCGCGAACCGGCGTACAACAGCCACTGCTTGACGGACACCCAGGCGATCTGTTGCATTGCTCTTCGTGACAGCACCCGGGACCCCCTGCACCGCAGCCGACGCCGCTTCCTCCGTATGCCCCGTATCCCCGGAGGTCCCGGCACGCGCGGCCACCCCCGCGGGGGCCCGGGTCCGGACGGAGGTCCGCGCGTGGACCCCGTGATCGTGGTCGGCGCCGGGCCGGTCGGGCTGGCGACAGCACTCGCCCTGGCCCGGCACGAGGTGCCCAGCATCGTCCTGGACGAAGGCGCGGGTGTCTGCCCGGAGGGCCCGCGCACCGTCGTCCTCGGCGACGACAGCGCCGCCCTGCTCACCCGGCTCGGCTACACCAGGGCCGTCTCCGACGCCGCCCGCTGGGACGCGCTCAGCGTCTGGCGCCGCCGCTCCGAAGTACTGCGGCTGGAGCTGGACGCCAATCCGGTGCTCCACCTCCCGCAACACCGCCTGCAGCGGGGCCTGCGCGACGCCGTCACCGCCACCCCGCTGGTCCAGCTCACCCCGCTCAGCCGGGTCATGGAGCTCGAACAGGACCGGGACGGCGTCAGCGTGCGCACCCGCCACACCCAGGACGGCACCGACACCTGGTGGCGCGGCAGCCACCTGGTCGGCTGCGACGGCGCCCGCTCCACCGTCCGCAAACTGCTCAAGGTCCGCTTCCCCGGCCGCCCGGCGGTGGACCGGCACGCCGTCGCCACCGTGCGCGTCAACCTGCCGTTCCCCGGCGAGGCCCGGCTGCACCGCGAACCGCCGTGGCGCGGCGACCGCGAGGCCTCCGCCCGCCCGCTGCCCGACGGACTCTGGCGGCTCGACTGGCGACTGCCCCCCGGCCGCCCGGCGCCCACCGCACCGGTCGACCCGCACGCCACCTGGCCCGGCATCGTCACCGGCGACACGCTGCTCGCCCGGGTCAAGTCCACCCTCACCGGCTGGTGCGGCGAACTCCCCCCGTACGAACTGCTCGCCGCCGCCGACCACACCTACCAGCAGCGCCTCGCCGCCCGCTTCCGGGTGGGCCGCTGCTTCCTCGCCGGGGACGCCGCCCACCTGCACGGCGCGCTCGGCATGCAGAACCTGGTCGACGGCCTGCGCGACGCTGACAACCTCTCCTGGCGGATCGCCCTCACCTGGCACCTCCCCCCGGCCTCCGGCCGACAGGACCCTCCTCCCGCCCAGCTCACCGGCGGACCGCAGCCCGACGGCTCGCTGCTCGACGGGTACGAGGCCGAGCGACGCGGCGCGGTCGGCGCCCGGCTGCGCTCGGTCGACCAGGCCATGCCGCTGCTGCGACCGCTGCGCGGCTGGCAGCAGACCAGGCGCTCGCTGCTCACCGGCTCGTTCCGCAAGCACGCCCCGCTGCTCGCCGACGGCCAGCTCGGCACCGGGCGCTTCGGCGGCGCGCCCGCCTACCCGGCGGCGCCGTCCGGCGTACCCGGCCGGGTGCCGGTGCAGCGCGGGGCCGGCCGGGGCACCACGCTCAGCGAGAACCTGCCCGCGACCGCGCCCGGGGTGCTCGTCCCCGACGTTCCCGTGCTCACCACGGAAGGGTCCCCCGACTCACTGCGGGCCCGGCTCGGAGCCGGGTTCCTGCTACTGCTGGTCGCCCCCGGCACCGCCGTATGGGCCTCACAGCACTGGCTGAGCGCCGGGATGATGCCCCAACTCGCCGAGGTGGCAAGCGCGTTGCCGGTGCCCACCGAAGTCCTGGTCACCGAGCGGTACCCGGGTGCTGATCCGCACACCGTGCTGCTGATCCGCCCCGACGGCCACCTGGTCGGCACCACCCAGGGCTGCCGCGGCGAAGACCTCCGGGCCCTCGCCGACCGCGCCCGCGGCGGGCCGCCCTCGCTGGCCGGCGCCGAGAGCTGACTCCCGAGTGCCGCGCCTCGGGGCGGCGGCTCTTCAGAGCTCCGGCCCGCCCGACGGGGGGGCGACTGCCGGCCCACCCGGGGCACGAGCGCCCCAGGACGGTGGCTCTTCAGGGCACGGAGCGGATGCCCAGGACGAGGGGAGGCCTCCAGAGGCACGGGGAGCCGCGTGGAGGAGCACCCCCTCACCCCTGGTCCGTCCGCCCCGGCCTACCAGTCCTCCGCCGGGCCGTCCTCCCCGTCCGGCGAATCGCCCTCCCCGTCCAGCGCGTCCCGCACCACCCGGAAGGCCAGGCCCTCCGAGTAGCCGCGCCTGGCGAGCATGCCGACCAGGCGGCGGATCCGGGTGTCCCGCGCCAGCCCCCGGGTCGACCGCAGCTTCCGGTCGACCAGCGCCCGGGCGGCCTCCGCCTCGTCCTCCTCGTCCAGCTGGGCCACCGCCTGCTCGACCAGGTCACCGGCCACCCCCTTGGTCCGGAGCTCCTGGGCCAGCGCCCGCCGGGACAGGCCTCGGACGGCGTGCCTCGACTCGACCCAGGCCTCGGCGAAGGCGGCGTCGTCGATCAGCCCGACCTCCTCGTACCGGGAGAGCACCTCCTCCGCGACCTCGTCCGGGATCTCCCGCTTGCGCAGCGCGTCCGCCAGCTGCTTACGGGTCTTGGCCGTGCCGGTGAGCAGGCGCAGGCAGATGTCCCGTGCCCTGGCCTCCGGATCGACCGACTCCTCCCGTGCCGGCCGCTCCGGGGGCTCCGCCCCATCGGAACGGGCTGCCCCGCCCGGACGTCCGGCCCGGCCGGACCGCTCCGGGCGCCCCTCCCCACGACCGCGCCGCCCCTCTCCCCGGGGGCCGCGCCGTCGCTCCCTGACCGGCACGTCGGGAGCCGCCCCGTCGAAGACCGCCGGCTCGAACGCCGGCTGCTCGGCGGCCACGGCGGTCCGCCGACGACGACGCCCGGGTGTCAGCTCGGAAGCCCGGACCACCCCGAGCTCCGTCAAGCCGTCCGGCGTCTCCTCCTCCGCACTGCCCGTCCACCAGTCCGGTGGACCGTGGTCGCCGGGGCCGGGGGCGGCCCCCGGCGGCCACTCGTCCTCGTAGCTCACTCGTACCTCGGTGGACTCAGGCCTTGGCGGCCGCCGCCTTCTTCGCCGCCGCGGTCTTGGTGACCGTAGCGGTGATCGGCTTGGCCGCGCCCTCGGCCTCGGCGGCCGGGGCGGCGTCGCCCTCGGTGTCGCCCTTCACACCGATGCCCAGCTTCGTCTTGATCTTCTTCTCGATCTCGTCGGCCAGCTGCGGGTTGTCCCGCAGGAAGTTGCGGGCGTTCTCCTTGCCCTGGCCGAGCTGGTCGCCCTCGTAGGTGTACCAGGCACCCGACTTGCGGATGAAGCCGTGCTCGACGCCCATGTCGATCAGACCGCCCTCGCGGCTGATGCCGATGCCGTAGAGGATGTCGAACTCGGCCTGCTTGAAGGGGGCGGCCACCTTGTTCTTGACCACCTTGACCCGGGTGCGGTTGCCGACCGCCTCGGTGCCGTCCTTCAGGGTCTCGATCCGGCGGATGTCCAGCCGGACCGAGGCGTAGAACTTCAGCGCCCGGCCACCGGTCGTGGTCTCCGGGGAGCCGAACATCACGCCGATCTTCTCGCGCAGCTGGTTGATGAAGATCGCGGTGGTGTTCGACTGGTTCAGGGCACCGGCGATCTTGCGCAGCGCCTGGCTCATCAGCCGGGCCTGCAGACCGACGTGCGAGTCGCCCATCTCGCCCTCGATCTCCGCGCGCGGCACCAGCGCCGCGACGGAGTCGATGATCACCAGGTCGATCGCGCCGGAGCGGATCAGCATGTCGGTGATCTCCAGGGCCTGCTCACCGGTGTCCGGCTGGCTGACCAGCAGGGCGTCGGTGTCCACGCCGAGCTTCTTGGCGTACTCCGGGTCGAGGGCGTGCTCCGCGTCCACGAACGCGACCGTGCCGCCCGCCCGCTGGGCGTTGGCCGCCAGGTGCAGGGTCAGCGTGGTCTTGCCGGAGGACTCGGGGCCGTAGATCTCGATGACCCGGCCGCGCGGGATACCGCCGACACCGAGGGCGATGTCGAGGGCCGTGGAACCGGTGGGGATCACGTCGATCGGCTCGTTGGCCTTCTCGCCCAGGCGCATCACCGAGCCCTTGCCGAACTGCCGCTCAATCTGGGCGAGTGCGGTCTCAAGAGCCTTCTCGCGGTCCGTACCTGCCATGGCTTCCACCCTCGGGTTCTGTGCTGTGCGCTTCATCGTCCTCGACGCTAGCGCGTCCCACCGACAATCGACCCGGATCGGGCTCGGCCTGTGGATAACTCGACACCAAACAGTATAGGGAACAGGCGTTCGAATAGAACGAAACCGCCTACCTGCTCTCCTCGCCACCGCCCTGACCTGCGGAATCCTCCGATCCGCCAACACCGACCAGGCGTCGCAACCGGCGTGCGGTCTCCAGACTGCGCTCCCTGGCAAGCCGCTTACGCTCCTCGCCTCGATCGATCCGCGGATCGCTGGCGACCTCGTACCTGCGGACGTACGTCCCGACGAAGCCCTGCAGCGTGGCGGCGGCCGGGATCGCGATCAGCGCGCCGACCGCGCCCAGCAGCGCCGCCCCGGCGATCACCGAGCCGAAGGCCACCGCCGGGTGCAGGTCCACCGTCCTCGCGGTGATCCTCGGGTGCAGCAGGTAGTTCTCGACCTGCTGGTAGACGATCACGAAGACCAGCACCCAGAGCGCGTCCACCGGCCGCACGGTGAGCGCGACGAGCACCGGAAGCGCACCGGCCAGATAGGTGCCGATGGTCGGGACGAACTGCGACATCACCCCGACCCAGATCGCCAGCGCCCCCGCGTACGGGAGCCCGAGCACCGCGAACATGACCCAGTGCCCGACGGCCGAGACGACCGCCAGCAGCGCCCGGGAGTAGAGGTAGCCGCCGGTCTTGGCCAGTGCGATCTCCCAGGCCCGCAGCACCTCCGCCTGCTTGGCGGGCGGCAGCAGCGAGCAGACGGTCCGCCGCACCCTGGGTCCGTCGGCGGTGAGGTAGAAGGTGAACAGGCCGACCGTGAACGCCTGGAACAGCCCGCCGAGCAGTGTGCTGGACAGGCCCCACACGTTGTCCGCGGCCTGCTGGGCGTACTTCTCGATGCTCCCGGAGTCCTTGAGCACCCGCTGCTGGAGCTGACCCAGCGACAGGTCCTGGTGGAACGTCCGGTTGATCCAGTCGATCAGGTTGTCGACCAGGTGCGGCAGGTCACCGGCGATCTTCGCCACCTGGTCCACCAGCAGTGTGCCGAGCGAGGTGAGGAAGCCCGAGAGCGCGATCCCCAGGCCGATGAAGACCAGGAACGTACCGAGCCCGCGCCGCACCCCGCGAGCGGCCATCCGGTCCACCGCGGGCTCGATCGCCAGCGACAGGAAGAAGGCGACCAGCAGCATCACGAAGAGGTCGATGAGCTGGTGGAACGCCCAGTCGGCAAGTTTGAACGCCCCCACCAGCAGCAGCGCCAGCATCATCGCCCTGGGCAGCCAGCGGGGCATCGCCTCGCCCCGCAGGGCACCGCGGCGGGCGGGTGGCGGGTCCTGGTCCGGGCCTTCCCGGTCGGTCCGGTCGGTCTGCTGGGGCTCTGCGCTACTAACCACCAGCCCAGTCTCACCCATGTCCGTCCGGAACCGGGCGGACCGCCGACCCGGGCCGCGGGCGGGCGGGCGGTCTCAGCGCAGCAGGGTGGAGACCCCCTGGGTGTCGCAGACCACCCGCCACACGTCCTTCGCCTCCCAGCCGGCCTCCAGGGCCTGCCGGATCGTCCGCCCGCCGAGCCCGCTCATCACGTGGTCGCTGGCGAACGACTCGGCGTACGCCTCGCCGAAGTGCTCGTACATCCGTCGCCAGAACTCGGTCAGCCTCATGGCCCCCAGTATCCCCCGCGTCAGCGCGGACCCCGCCGGCGGGCGTGCCATTCGGCCCGCTCCAGCGCGTACTCGACCTCACCGTGCTCGGAGCCCTCGATGGCCTCGGGCCAGTCCTGGAAGAAGGTACGGACGTGGCGCAGCCCGGCCTTCTCCATCACCCGGCGCGAGCCCTGGTTGACCGCCATGGTGACCGCGAACACCCGCTCCACGCCGGGTTCGGTGAACCCCTTGCCGATCAGCGCCCGGGCGCCCTCGGTGGCGTAGCCCAGGCCCCAGGCGGAGCGCCGCAGCCGGTAGCCGAGTTCGACCTCGTCCGGCCGCTCGTCGTCCGGCGGGCGGAACTCGAACCAGCCCAGGAACTCGCCGGTGGTGCGCTCCAGCGCCGCCCAGTACCCGAGCGCCGGGAAGCGCCGGTAGTAGGAGAAGTACAGCAGCAGGATCCGCTGTTCCACCTCCTCCCGGGGCGTGGCCCGGCCCCCGGTCAGGTAGCGCATCACCTCGGGATCGGCGTCGAGCTCCAGCAGGAGGTCGGCGTCCTCGGTGGTGAACCGGCGCAGCACCAGGCGCCCGGTCTCCAGATGAATCCGCATCCGCCGATACTGCCCGGGCCGCCCGAGCGTGCGCACGCCGTTTTCCGGGCGCCGCCCGCGGCCGTCACTCCCTGGGCAGGGCCAGCACTCCGGCGCCGTAGTAGTCGTGTTCCGTGCAACGTCCCTGTCCGAGCGGGCAGTTGGCCGCGGCCGTCCTGGTGAGCAGGGCTACAGTCCGGTCCGGGCCGAAGTCGGGGTGCTCCGCGGCCACCACGGCGACCGCGCCGGTCACGTGGGCGGCGGCCATCGAGGTACCGGCCAGCGCGGCGTACTGGCCGCCGGGCCAGTCCGAGACGATCCCGCCGAGCGCCCCGGTGTCCGGGTCGCCGCCGGGGGCGGTCAGGGTGATCCGGCCGTGGCCGTAGTTGGAGTACCCGGCCGGCGCCCCGCTCCGGTCCACGGCGCCGACCGTCACCACACCGGGCAGTTCTCCGGGGAGGCGGATGCACTCGGTGCCGAGGTTCCGGTCCTGCGCCGGCCCCGAGGTCCGGTCGTTCGGGCTGCGCTGGTCGGACCGGGCGGCGCCGAGGTCCTGCCCGTCGTTCCCGGCGGAGGCCACCACCACGGCACCCTGCCGCTGGGCGTACGCCACGGCCCGGCCGACCGCCGCGATCAGCGCGGCCTGGTCCGGGTCCTCGGGGCAGTTGTACTTCCACGGGTCGGCGAAGTAGCTGTCGTTGATCGCCCTGGCCCCGTGGTCGGCCGCCCACAGCAGACCGCAGACGATGTTCTCGGTGTAGTACTGGCCGAGCGGGCCGAGCAGCCGGACGGCGGCGATCCGCACCCCCGGGGCGACCCCGACGACGCCCTTGCCGTCCTGCGCCGCGCCGACGATCCCGGCGACATGGGTGCCGTGGCCGCTCTCGGGCACGCCCTCGTCGGGGCGCCAGGCGCCGTACCGGGGATCGGGGCGCCCGTCGGCGCAGGAGGCGGACGCCGCCGGGTCCACCGCGCTGCGCAGGTCCGGGTGGGTGTCGTCGACGCCCGAGTCCAGCACCGCCACCAGCACCCGGCGCAGCTGCTGGGCGGAGGGCAGCGGCCGGTCCGCGCCGCGGTCGACGGCGGGGCCGCGCAGCAGGGAGGTGGCGTTCCCCGGGCTCCCGGCCGCACCGATCATCGCCAGGTTCCAGCCGGCGGCCTCCCTCGGATCGGGGACCGTGCCCTCGGGGCGTGCCGCGGCACGGTCCAGGGATGCCGGCACCCCGCACCCGGGCGGGCGCTCCGCCGGGCAGCCGTCCCGGGGGAACCGCGCGCCCCGGGAGGCGGTGCCGCCGCACCGGGCCCGGGAGCCGCAGCCGCCGAGGGGCGCGGGGAGCCCGCCGGGGAGACTCACGCCCGGCCGGCGCGCCTGCGGCGCTCCGGTGGCACCTGGGCGGTACGCGGCCGTCCCGCGCGCCCCCGGTCCGGCGGAGCCCGGCGCGCTACCGCCGGCCCGGAAGTCGCCGATGCCGGACAGGGGGCCCGGCGGACTGGGCACCGCCTCGGTCCTGGTCGCCCCGACCGCCGCGACTCCGGGCCGTCCGCGGAGCCGTTCGCCGAACCCGCCGCCCGCGTACGCGAGCACCGCCCCGATCTGCGGGTACTCCTGGACCACCTGCCCGCCCGCCGCCCGGACCAGCCCCGATGCCAGGGCGGTTCCCCCGGGGTCCTGCTGTTCGGCCAGCACCAGGTAGCTGAGGTACGAACGGCCCGGTCCCGAGACATAGGGGACCGCGCCGCCGAGCACCAGCGCGGTCATCAGCATGGCCAGCAGGGCGCGCGCGGGGCCGCCGGGACGTTTCGCGGGCTTGCCACAGGCCGGACCGACCCGTTCCATCGCGCCGCCTCCGCTCCTCGACCCCCGCGATCACCGGACTGAGTCATCACAATATGAGCTGATTGTCCTAATTGACCCGCTGGACTAGGTCAGACGGTCGCCCGGCTCCGCCCCGCGCGGCAGCCGGGCTGGCCCACCCACAGACCTCCGGCACCGGTTGTCAGTGGCGGGCTGCACCATGGGGGCATGGCGCGACGTACCGGTGCGGACTCAGTGGACGGCCCCGACCCGCTCGCGGGGTTCGCCCCCGCGACCAGGGCCTGGTTCACGGGTGCCTTCACCGCGCCCACCGCCGCCCAGTCCCAGGCCTGGGCCGCCATCCGGCAGCAGACGGACGTCCTGGTGGTCGCCCCCACCGGCTCCGGCAAGACGCTGGCGGCCTTCCTCTCCGCGCTCGACCGGCTCAGCAGCACCCCGCCGCCCGCCGACCCGAAGCACCGCTGCCGGGTCCTCTACATCTCGCCGCTCAAGGCCCTCGCGGTGGACGTCGAGCGCAACCTGCGCGCACCGCTCGCGGGGTTGCGCCAGGCCGCCGTCCGGCTGGGCCTGCCCGAGCCGGAGGTCCAGGTGGCCATCCGCTCCGGCGACACCCCGGCCGCCGACCGCCGCCGCTTCGCGAGCCACCCGCCGGACATCCTGATCACCACCCCGGAGTCGCTGTTCCTGCTGCTCACCTCCGCCTCCCGGGAGGCACTGCGCGGCATCGACACCGTGATCCTGGACGAGGTGCACGCCGTCGCCGGCACCAAGCGCGGCGCCCACCTCGCCCTCAGCCTGGAACGGCTGGACGAGCTGCTGGAGCGGCCGGCCCGCCGGATCGGCCTCTCCGCCACCGTCCGGCCGGTCGAGGAGGTGGCCAGGTTCCTCAGCCCGCGGCGCGGCGCCGCGATCGTCCAGCCGCCCGCCGCCAAGCGGTTCGACCTCTCGGTGGTCGTCCCGGTGGCCGATCTGGGCGAACTGCCCGCCGGTGCGGACGACGGCCCGTCCCGGCCGCAGGCCCAGGGAGCCTCCATCTGGCCGCACGTCGAGGAGCGGATCGTCGATCTGATCCAGGCCCACCGCTCGACCATCGTCTTCGCCAACTCCCGCCGCCTCGCCGAGCGGCTCTGCAACCGGCTGAACGAGATCGCCGTCGAGCGCGCCGCCGACGCCGTGCCCGATCCGCGCGGCCGGGTCGCGACGCTCACCGAGTCGCACGCTCCGGCGGAGCTGATGGGCGGGTCCGGTGCCGCCAAGGGGGCTCCCCCGGTGCTGGCCAGGGCGCACCACGGCTCGGTCTCCAAGGAGCAGCGCGCCCTGGTGGAGGAGGAGTTGAAGGCCGGCCGGCTGCCCGCCGTGGTGGCCACCTCCAGTCTGGAGCTGGGCATCGACATGGGCGCGGTGGAGCTGGTGGTCCAGGTCGAGTCACCGCCCTCGGTCGCCTCCGGCCTGCAGCGGGTCGGCCGGGCGGGCCACCAGGTCGGGGCGGTCTCCACCGGTGTGGTCTTCCCCAAGTACCGGGGTGACCTGGTGCAGTCGGCGGTGGTGACGGAGCGGATGCGCGCCGGGCGGATCGAGGCCCTGCGCATCCCGCGCAACCCGCTCGACGTGCTGGCGCAGCAGCTGGTCGCGATCACCGCCCTGGACACCTGGGACGTGGACGAGCTGCTCGCCCTGGTCCGCCGGGCCGCGCCCTTCGCCACCCTGCCGCAGTCCGCCTTCGACGGTGTGCTCGACATGCTCGCCGGCCGCTACCCCTCCGACGCCTTCGCCGAGTTGCGGCCCCGCCTGGTCTGGGACCGGGTCGCGGGCACGGTCACCGGCCGCCCCGGCGCCCAGCGCCTCGCCGTCACCTCCGGCGGCACCATCCCCGACCGCGGCCTGTTCGGCGTCTTCATCGCCGGCACCGACCCCAAGAAGGGCGGCGGCGGGCGACGGGTGGGCGAGCTGGACGAGGAGATGGTGTACGAGTCCCGGGTCGGCGACGTCTTCACGCTGGGCACCACCTCCTGGCGGATCGAGGAGATCACCCACGACAGGGTGCTGGTCACCCCGGCCCCAGGCATCCCCGGGCGGCTTCCGTTCTGGAAGGGCGACTCCCTCGGCCGTCCGCTCGAACTCGGCCGCGCGGTGGGCGCCTTCGTCCGCGAGCTGGGTTCCCTCACACCGGGCGACGCCACCACCCGCCTCAAGGCGGCCGGTCTCGACGACTGGGCGGCCGGCAACCTGCTCAGCTACCTCGCCGAGCAGCGTGCCGCCTGCGGCCACCTGCCGGACGACCGCACCATCGTGGTCGAGCGCTTCCGCGACGAACTCGGCGACTGGCGGATCGTCATCCACTCCCCCTTCGGCGCCCAGGTGCACGCCCCGTGGGCCCTCGCCCTCGGCGCCCGGCTGCGCGAGAAGCACGGGCTGGACCCGCAGGTGATGCACGCCGACGACGGCATCGTGCTCCGCCTCCCCGACGCGGACCTGCTCGACTTCCCCGCCGAAAAGCCGGCTTCGGACGAGGCCCCGGTCGGTGCCGACACCGCGCTCTTCGACGCCGAGGAGATCGAACAGCTGGTCACCGACCAGGTCGGCGGCTCCGCGCTGTTCGCCTCCCGCTTCCGCGAGTGCGCCGGGCGCGCGCTGCTGCTCCCCCGGCGCAGCCCCGGCAAGCGCACGCCGTTGTGGCAGCAGCGCCAGCGTGCCTCCCAACTCCTCGAGGTGGCCGCCGAGTACGGTTCCTTCCCGATCGTCCTGGAGGCCGTCCGCGAATGCCTCCAGGACGTGTTCGACGTCCCGGGGCTGGTCGAGTTGATGCGCGATCTGGAGTCGCGCACCGTACGCCTGGTGGAGGTCACCACTCCCGAGCCGTCCCCCTTCGCCCGCTCGCTGCTCTTCGGCTACGTCGCCCAGTTCCTGTACGAGGGCGACTCCCCGCTCGCCGAACGCCGCGCCGCCGCCCTCTCGCTGGACTCCCGGCTGCTCTCCGAGCTGCTCGGCCAGGCCGAGCTGCGCGAGCTGCTGGACCCGGACGTACTCGCCGAGTTGGAGGCCGAGCTCCAGCGCCTCACCCCCGACCGGCGGATCAAGGACATGGAGGGGGTCGCCGACGCACTGCGCCTGCTCGGCCCGCTGAGCGAGGACGAGTTGACGGCACGCGGAGCCGAGCCGCTCTGGGCACTGGAGCTGGAGGCCGCCCGCCGCGCCATCCAGGTCCGGATCGGCGGCGAGCCGCGCTGGGCGGCGATCGAGGACGCCGGCCGGCTGCGCGACGCCCTCGGCACCCCGCTGCCGGTCGGTGTGCCCGAGGCGTTCACCGAGCCGGTGAAGGACCCGATGGGCGATCTGCTCGCCAGGTACGCCCGTACTCACGGCCCCTTCACGTCGGTTGAGGCGGCGTCGAGGTTCGGCCTGGGCACGGCCGTGGTCACCGGCGCGCTGCACCGGCTCACCGCCGCCGGCCGCCTGGTCCAGGGCGAGTTCCGCCCGCCCGGCCAGACCGCCGCCCACCACCCTTCCCAGGGGGTGCTTCCCGCCGCCCCGTCCGAGGGCCACCCCGCCACCGTCGAGTGGTGCGACAGCGAGGTGCTGCGCAGGCTGCGCCGCCGCTCGCTGGCCGCGCTGCGCCAGGAGGTCGAGCCGGTCCCGCCGCGCACGCTGGCCGCCTTCCTGCCCCAGTGGCAGCACCTGGCCGGCCACCGGCTGCGCGGCCTTGACGGACTGCTGCGCGTGGTCGAACAGCTCCAGGGCACCGCGCTGCCCGCCTCCGCGCTGGAGAAGCTGATCCTCCCGGCCCGCCTGTCCGACTACACCCCGGGGATGCTGGACGAGCTGATGGCGGCCGGCGAGGTCGGCTGGTCCGGCGCGGGCGCGCTGGCCGGCAAGGACGGCTGGATCAGCCTGCACCTGCCCGAGTCCGCCCATCTGCTCCGCCCCGAGCCGGTGCCGCCCGCGCTGACCCCGGTGCACTCCGCCCTGCTGGACGCCCTGACCGGCGGGTACGGGCTGTTCTTCCGCCAGCTCGCCGAGCGGGCACCGGACACCCCCGCCCCGGAACTCACCGAGGCGCTCTGGGACTTGGTCTGGGCCGGGTACGTCACCAACGACACCCTGGCCCCGTTGCGGGCCCTGCTCGGCTCCGGCCGCACCGCCGGTGCCACCGCGCACCGCGCACCCCGCGCGACCCCGCGCGGCCGCTACGGCGGCGCCGGGCGCGGCTTCGGCCGCCCGGCGAGCGCGCTGCGCGCCGGGCCGCCCACGGCGGCCGGGCGCTGGTCACTGCTGCCCCCGTTCACCGAGGACGCGACCACCCGGGCCGCCGCACAGGCCCAGATCCTGCTCGACCGGCACGGCGTGCTCACCCGGGGCACGGTGGCCGCCGAGCGCGTCCCGGGCGGCTTCGCGGGGGTGTACCGGGTCCTCGCCGCCTTCGAGGAGCGCGGCCGGGCCCGGCGGGGCTACTTCGTGGAGGGACTCGGCGGCGCCCAGTTCGCCATGGACGGCGCCGCCGACCGGCTGCGTTCGGTCAACGGCCGACTGGAGCGGGCCGCCGCCACCGAGTGGCCGGGCACCGGCACCGGCGCGGAGCCGCCCCAGATCCTGGTGCTGGCGGCGGCCGACCCGGCCAGCGCCTACGGCGCCGCACTGCCCTGGCCGGAGCCGCCGGCCGCCCCGGGGGCCGAAACGGCTGCGGCCCACCGGCCCGGCCGCAAGGCGGGTGCCCTGGTGGTGCTGGTCGACGGCGAGCTGGCGCTGTACGTCGAGCGCGGCGGGAAGTCCCTGCTGGCCTGGCGGTCACTGCCGGCCGCGGTCGAGGCGCTGGCCGAGGCGGTCCGGCAGGGCGCACTCGGCAGCAGCGTCACCATCGAGCGCGCCAACGGCGAGTCCGCCCTCACCTCCGACCTGGGCCGCCTCCTGGAGCAGGCCGGCTTCCACCCCACCCCGCGTGGTCTGCGGCTGCGCGCCTGATGCCGCCGGGCGCGGGGCCCCAGGGGCACCGGCCGAGGCGCGTGGGGCCGGTGCACGGGCCGGACGTCATGGCGTCCGGCCGACCCGGCGGGAGCACACCGGGGGCGCGGGAGCCCGAGTGACCGGCCCGCGAAGGTGCATGGTCACTCGCTTGAGCCCCGCGCCCCTGGGAGACCGTCCCTGCTCCTGGCGCCCTGCCGGGGGATCTGCGGTCTATCGGTCAAGTGGCGCTGCCGGTTCCACCTTCGGCGATTCACCCGTACGGCGTCGTGACCCGGTCAGCGGACGGCTGCTGTGCACCGGTACGAGCCCAAGACCCCAACCGCCCAGCGCCAGCGCCCCGAGCATCGCGCCACCGCTCGGCAGCCCTCCGCCCATCAGCAGTACCCCGGCGGATGCGACCAGCAGGACGGCCGGGCTCCAGCACCGGTCCGGGCCTATTCGCCCGGGGGTGGGGACGCACCGCCGTACGGCGGCACACGCCGCCCGGACCCTCCGCATCGCCGGCCTCCTTCACTCGTCCCCGCGGTACACGGGGGGCGAGGTCCGGTCAGGCCGCCACCACGTCCACGGCCGCGGCCTTGGGCGAGATGCCGCTCATCCGGTCGACACCGGGAGCGGGCAGCGGAACCGGTTCGAGTACCGGCCTCAGCAGCTCACCCTCCGAGAGGGTGGCCATTGCCGCAAGTTCGGCGAGCGACAGCTCGTCGCTGACCTCGCGCATGACTTCGGACATCCGGACATCGAGTGCGTCGCAGATGGCGGAGAGCAGCTCGGAGGAGGCCTCCTTCTGCCCCCGCTCGACCTCGGAGAGGTAACCGAGCGAAACCCTGGCGGCCGCCGACACCTCGCGGAGTGTGCGGCCCTGGCGCTGGCGCTGCCGACGCAGTACATCGCCCAGTAGGCGACGGAGCAGGATCATCGGTGCCTCCCTCCTCGGACTGCGGATCGAGATGTCACGACCCCACCGTACCGCCTTGTCCGCATCGCGTGCGGGGACCATGGTCGTGTTCACTCTGGGCTGCAAGGCTGTCCCCTCCCCTGTTTGTTCCCCGCCCGGACCGTCCGCGCGCCCGCTGTCGGCCCGCAGTCGAGGCCACGCGACTTGCCGGCTACCTGGTTTCTGCCCAGCCAGGCCATCTGGTGTAACACGATCCTCCAGCTCTGACAGCCAGTTCGGTGCCGATTCGGGAAAACAGCCGGTGGACTCAGTGCGACGGGGCTTCAGCCGCCACCCGGTCGCTGAGCAACTCCAGCGCGGCCGCCACCGCATCGGCACGGATTGTGTCACGTGTACCCGACAGCCGGGGCGAGACCACGAAGGTTCCCTCCGGTCCGGCCAGTGCGAGGTGTACCGTGCCGACCTCCTGGCCGTCCTGCGGATCGGGTCCGGCCACACCGGTGGTGGCCAGTCCGTAGGTGGCGCCGAGCAGTCTGCGGACGCCGTCGGCCATCTGCCGGGCCACCACGGGGTGGACCGGCCCGTGGACGGCCAGCAGCCCCTCGTCCACCCCGAGAACGGACGCCTTCAGATCGGTGGCGTACGCCGTGACCGAGCCCCGGAAGGTCCTGGAGGCGCCGGGGACGTCCACCAGCGCCGCCGCCAGGAGTCCGCCGGTCAGCGACTCCGCGACGGCCAGCGTGGCACCGCGCCCGCGCAGTGCGGCGTGCACCCGCTCCGCCAGTGCGTGCGCCGGAGCCGCCGTGCGGTCCGTCGGGGTGGTGTCGTTCACCGCTCGGCCCGTTCCCTGGCCATGCCCTCACGGCGCAGCCGGATCGCCTGTCCGATGTAGTCGATCCCGGTACCGACGGTGAGCACGACGGCGAGGCCCATCAGCACGGCCCGCCCGGTGGCCAGCCAGCCGGTGAGCACCAGCACGTACATGCCGACCGCGATGCCCTGGGTGAGGGTCTTCAGCTTGCCTCCCCGGCTGGCGGGGATGACGCCGTAGCGGATCACCCAGAAGCGGAGCAGGGTGATGCCGAGCTCGCGGGCCAGGATGACCACGGTGACCCACCAGTAGAGGTCGCCGAGGACGGAGAGGCCGATCAGCGCGGAGCCCATGATCGCCTTGTCGGCGATCGGGTCGGCGATCTTGCCGAAGTCGGTCACCAGACCCTTGCGGCGGGCCAGTTCCCCGTCGAACAGATCGGTGATCATCGCGACGGCGAACGAGGCCCAGGCGACCGAGCGCCACTTGGGGTCATGGCCGCCCGCCGCGAAGAGCAGCGCCACGAACACCGGCACCAGCAGCAGCCGGACCATCGTCAGTACGTTGGCGATGTTCCAGAGGCCCGGCTGCGGCGGCAGCGCCGCCCCCGGGCGGCCCGGGTGCGGCGCTGCCGGGGCGCCCGGCCCCTGGGTCATGCCTCGGCCCCGGCGTCGTCCGCGGTGCCGGCTGCGTCCGCCGCGTCCTCCGCGTGTGCCGGAATCAGCTCCGCGACCAGGTCGACGCCCTCGGTGGCGACCACGACGGCGCGGTGGTACTCGCCGACCTCGACGTGCTCGGCGCCCAGCAGGGTGGTCAGGCCGTCGGTCTCGGGGGCCTGGTGGGCCGCCCGGCCCTCGACCACGCCGTCCTCGACGGACTCGACCAGCACCACGACCTCGGTGCCGATCCGCTGCTCGGCGCGCTGCGCGGTCATCTCCTCGGCGAGCCGGGAGAGCTTGGCCAGACGCTCGGCGATCACGTCCTCGGGCAGCTTGCCGTCGTAGGAGGCGGCCTCGGTGCCGTCCTCGTCGGAGTAGCCGAAGACGCCGATCGCGTCCAGCCCGGCGTGCGTGATGAACCGTTCCAGCTCGGCGAAGTCCTCCTCGGTCTCACCGGGGAAGCCGACGATGAAGTTGGACCGGGCGCCGGCCTGCGGGGCCTTGTCCCGGATGGTCTTCAGCAGGTCCAGGAACTGGTCGGTGCTGCCGAAGCGGCGCATCCGGCGCAGCACCGCCGGGGCCGAGTGCTGGAAGGACAGGTCGAAGTACGGGACGACCCCGTCGGTTCCGGTCATCGCGTCGATCAGGCCGGGCCGCATCTCGGCGGGCTGCAGGTAGCTGACCCGGACCCGCTCGATGCCCTCGACGGCGGCGATCTCGGTCAGCAGCGTCTCCAGCAGGCGGATGTCGCCGAGGTCCTTGCCGTACGAGGTGTTGTTCTCGCTGACCAGGACCACCTCGCGGACGCCCTGACCGGCCAGCCAGACGGCCTCGTTCAGCACGTCGGAGGGGCGCCGGGAGATGAAGGAGCCGCGGAACGCCGGGATGGCGCAGAAGGAGCAGCGCCGGTCACAGCCGGAGGCGAGCTTGATCGAGGCCACCGGGCTGTCGTCCAGCCGCTTGCGCAGCGTGCGGGGGCCGGAGGCCGGGGCCACGCCCTCGGGCAGGTCCTCGGGGGCGCCGTGGCCCGGCAGGGCGACCTCGGCGGCGGCCGCCTGGCGCTCGACCGGGGTCAGCGGGAGCAGCTTGCGGCGGTCGCGCGGGAGGTGGGAGGCGTGGTGGCCGCCGGAGAGGATGGTCTGCAGGCGGTCGGAGATGTTGGTGTAGTCGTCGAAGCCGAGCACGCCGTCCGCCTCGGGCAGCGCGTCGGCGAGCTCCTTGCCGTAGCGCTCGGCCATGCAGCCGACCGCGACGACGGCCTGGGTGCGGCCGTGCCCCTTGAGGTCGTTGGCCTCCAGCAGGGCGTCGACGGAGTCCTTCTTGGCGGCCTCGACGAACCCGCAGGTGTTGACCACGGCGACATCGGCTTCGGCGGCGTCGTCGACCAACTGCCAGCCATCGGCCTCCAGTCGCCCGGCGAGTTCCTCGGAGTCCACCTCGTTGCGGGCGCATCCGAGCGTGACAAGGGCGACTGTGCGGCGTTCAGGCATAGGGCCAAGATTAACGCGCGACCTCCGGTGCCGTTCGCCCCGGAGGTCACGCGCCCCGAATGACGGCTCCGCTCAGCCCGCCTGCGGGTCCCCCGGGGTGTACGTGAGGTGCACCACCTGGCCGTCCGCGCCCGCCGGGCCGAGGTCCTTGCCGTTGACGTACACGTGTACGGCGGCCGCGTTGCCGATCACCAGCTTGATCTGCTTGGGGTCGGTGAAGGTCTGGTCGGTGCCCTGGTCCAGGTTGTTCTGGAAGAGCGACTTGCCGGTGCTGTCCGTCGCCGAGACCCAGCTGGTGTCCTTCTCCGCGACCAGCTTGACCGTGACCTTGTCGGCGGGGGCCGCGGCGATCGCGCCCGCGCTCGACGCCGCGGTGCTCGGCGCGGGGGCGGGCGGCTGGACGGCACTGGACTGGGAGGCGGCCGGGGCCGTGGTGGAGCGCGGGGATCCGGCCGTCGGGCGGCTCGGCTTGCCGGCGAACAGGTTGTAGCCGATCAGCACGACCACCACGAGGATCGCGACCGTCATCGCGGCCGTCCAGTTCGGGCGGCGGTGGTCGTTGACCTTGATCGGTCCGGTGTCCAGCAGCCGGGTGGCGCGCCGCGCCCCGGGCGCACCGCCGTGCGCGGCGTCGTACCTGGCGACCAGCCACTCACCGTCGGCACCGACCGCCCGGGCGATCGACCTGATGTGGCCGCGGGCGTAGAAGTCGCCGCCGCAGCGGCTGAAGTCGTCGTCCTCGATGGCGTGCACGATCGGCACCCGGACCCGGGTACCGGCACTCACCTGATCGACCGTCATCCCGGCCGCCAGTCGGGCGGCGATGAGCACCCGGCCGATGCTCTCCGCCTCGGCGGCGGGCTCGACGGGCAACTGCTGCTCCGAAGGGGCCCCCGAGGGGCCGGCGGAGGACCGGCGCTTCGCGCGGCGGGAGGACTTGCCGATGGTCACTGGGCGCGCCTTTCGAGCGTTGGCCATCTGCTGAGAAGACAGTCTAGGGGCGGGGACGGAGCCTTTCTCAAGCGGAACGGACCCGAATGCGCCCCCTGTTTCCGGTCCGCGCTGACATGCGGTCAACCGGCGGGCGCACCGGACTTCCCTTCCCGGGGAACGGACCGGCCCGGCCGGTGGTTTCCCGCCCGCCGGGCCTCACCCGCTTCCTCCGAACGAGTGAGGCCCGGCCGTCGTCAGCCTCGGATGGTGAGGATGACGGCGTCCAGCTCGTCCGGCTTGACCAGCACGTCGCGGGCCTTGGACCCCTCGCTCGGCCCGACGATGCCGCGCGACTCCATGAGGTCCATCAGCCGGCCCGCCTTGGCGAAGCCGACCCGCAGCTTGCGCTGGAGCATCGAGGTCGAGCCGAACTGGGTGGAGACCACCAGCTCGGCCGCCTGGATCAGCAGCTCCAGGTCGTCGCCGATCTCCTCGTCGACCTCCTTCTTCGGCCCGCCGCCGACCGTCACGTCGTCCCGGTAGGCCGCGGCCAGCTGGTCCTTGCAGTGCTGGACCAGCTTGGCGATCTCGGCCTCGGTGACGAAGGCGCCCTGCATCCGGACGGGCTTGCTCGCGCCCATCGGCAGGAAGAGCGCGTCGCCCTTGCCGATCAGCTTCTCGGCACCCGGCTGGTCCAGGATGACCCGGGAGTCGGCCATCGCCGAGGTGGCGAAGGCCAGCCGGCTCGGGACGTTGGCCTTGATCAGACCGGTGACCACGTCCACCGAGGGCCGCTGGGTGGCCAGCACCAGATGGATACCGGCCGCGCGGGCGAGCTGGGTGATCCGGACCACCGAGTCCTCGACGTCGCGCGGGGCGACCATCATCAGGTCGGCCAGCTCGTCGACGATCACCAGCAGGTACGGGTACGGCTTCAGCTCCCGCTCACTGCCCAGCGGCGGGGCGACCTTGCCCGCCCGGATCGCCGCGTTGAAGTCGTCCACGTGCCGGAAGCCGAAGGCCGCCAGGTCGTCGTAGCGCGCGTCCATCTCACGGACCACCCACTGGAGGGCCTCGGCGGCCTTCTTGGGGTTGGTGATGATCGGCGTGATCAGGTGCGGGATGCCCTCGTAGGCCGTCAGCTCGACCCGCTTGGGGTCGACCAGGACCATCTTGACCTCGTCCGGGGTGGCCCGGGCCAGCACCGAGGTGATCAGGCAGTTGATGCACGAGGACTTGCCCGCGCCGGTCGCGCCGGCCACCAGGATGTGCGGCATCTTGGCGAGGTTGGCCAGCACGGTGTGGCCCTCGACGTCCTTGCCCATGCCGACCACCATCGGGTGCTCGTCCTCGGCGGCGCTGCGCGAGCGCAGCAGGTCGCCGAGGTTGACCATCTCCCGGTCCCGGTTGGGGATCTCCACGCCGACCGCCGACTTGCCGGGAATCGGGCTGATGATCCGCACGTCCGGGCTGGCCACCGCGTACGCGATGTTCTTGGCCAGCGCGGTGATCCGCTCGACCTTCACGGCGGGGCCGAGCTCGACCTCGTAGCGGGTGACCGTCGGGCCGCGGGTGAAGCCGGTGACCTTGGCGTCCACCTTGAACTCGGCGAAGACGCCGCTGAGCTGGGCCACCACCTCGTCGTTGAGCGCACTGCGGGCCTTGGCGGGCGCGCCGTACTCCAGCAGGTCCAGCGGCGGCAGCTGGTACGTACCGCCGCCGGGCAGCTGGAGCTGCTCCATCCGGACCGGATCCTCCGTGTGCTTGGACAGGTCGACCCGGTCCGCGGCACGGGCGGGCGGGACCGCGGGCTCCTCCGGCGGGGCGGTGCGGTCCTGGACCTGGTGCATGATGCCGGCCACCGCGGGCGAGGCGGGCACCCCGTGCGCCAGGGCGCTGCCCAGCTCGGCGGCCACGCCTGCGGCGATATCCCTGGTCGCGAACGGCTCCGCGGCGAAGGCGTCGGGGGCCTCGGCGGCCGGCTCGGCCTCGTCCGTCTTCCTGCGCCGGCGGCGGCGCCGGGCCGCCACCTCGTCCTCGGGGGAGTCCGCGTTCTCGACGGTGAACGGCAGCGCGTCGGGGTCGGCATCCTCGGGCGGCTCGTTGGAGTACTCGTGCCCGTACGCCTCGTCGTCCTCGGCGTGGTACGGCGGCTCGACGACGCCCAGGCGCTCGCCGAGCAGGCGCAGCCGCTCGGGGATGCGGTTGACGGGGGTGGCGGTGACCACCAGCAGGCCGAAGAAGGCGAGCAGCAGCAGCAGCGGCACGGCGAGCGGCGGTCCGGCGGCGGCCATCATCGGTGTCGACACCGCCCAGCCGATGATGCCGCCGGCGTGCCGTATCCGGGTCGCGCCCAAGGACATCCCGGGCGCACCGCAGCCGATGTGCACCAGGCCGAGAATGCCGACGATCAGCGCGCTCAGCCCGATCGCGACCCGGCCGTTGGCCTCCGGCACCCCGGGGTGGCGCATCATACGGACCGCCAGGACCGCCAGCAGCAGCGGCATCAGCACGTCGAGCCGGCCGAACAGCCCCGACACCACGTCGGTGGCCGCCTCGCCCAGCCAGCCCTGCGGGCTGAACCAGGTACCGGCCGCCGTGACCAGGGACAGCGAGAGCAGCAGCAGCGCCACCCCGTCCTTGCGGTGGTCGGGGTGGAGGTTCTTGGCGCCGTCGCCGAAGCCCCGGAAGACCGCGCCGACACTGTGCGCCATGCCCAGCCAGACCGCTCGGACGGCCCGGAAGAGTATCGGCTGGCGCGGCGGCGAGGACACCGGAGGCCTGGTGGCGCTCCTGGCCGCGGTCCGCTTCGCCGGGGTCCGCTTGGCCGACGGTCCGGCGGCTGCGGTCTTCTTGGCGGCGGCCTTCTTCGCCACGGGCTTCTTGGCGGCGGGCTTGGCGGTGGAGGCCTGCTTGGCCGGCCCGGGTTTGGAGTTTCGTGCGGCGCTGCCGGGCGTACGTGTGGCCATGGGTCAGCAGCCTACCGGGGCCCGTCTTCCGTGCACATGTGACCGATCGCCACGTGTCGCCGACGCCCCGTCAGGCACTGGTATCCCGGGCAAGGACCGGCGGGTGGGCCGCTGGGCACACCCCGGGAGCCACCCGGTCGCGCGACGTCGTCGACGCCGAACGCCGCATGGTTCCGCGCCGCTGTCTGCGCCGGGAGCGCGCACAGGCGCGCGAGGTTCAGTTCGCGCCTGGGCGCAGGGCTTCGAGCGCCTGGCGCAGACTGGTGAGCTTGCGCTCCAGATGTGCCGCCGTGACCGCCGCGCCCGCCTCGCTGGACCCCGCCAGCTGCTTGGTGAGCGCCTCCGCCTGCTCCTCCACCGAGGCCAGCCGCGCGGACAGCTCGCCGAGCAGCATGCTGCCGATGGCCGGCTGCTCGCCCGCCTCCAACTGCAGCCGCAGCAGCGCCGCCTGCTCCTTGAGCTGGCAGTTCTTGGTGTAGAGGTCCACGAAGACGGAGACCTTGGCGCGCAGCACCCACGGGTCGAAGGGCTTGGAGATGTAGTCCACCGCACCGGCCGCGTAGCCCCGGAAGGTGTGGTGCGGGCCGTGGTTGATCGCGGTCAGGAAGATGATCGGGATGTCCCTGGTGCGCTCCCGGCGCTTGATGTGGGAGGCGGTCTCGAAGCCGTCCATGCCCGGCATCTGGACATCCAGCAGGATCACCGCGAAGTCGTCGGTGAGCAGCGCCTTCAGCGCTTCCTCCCCCGACGAGGCACGAACCAGGGTCTGGTCCAGCGCGGAGAGGATCGCCTCCAGCGCGAGCAGGTTCTCCGGCCGGTCGTCGACCAGGAGGATCTTCGCCTTCTGCACCAGGACCCGCCCTCCTGCCGGTTGTTTTCCGAGGGAAGACACCCGCGTGCCGCCCACCACTGCCCCGGTCATGCTAGCCGCACCCCCTCGCCCGCCACATCGCTGTGCGCAAATGCGGCCCGCAGACTTCGTGGAGACACTCCGGGCCACGACCGGCCCGAAAACGCGACTTGTCACCATTCGGTCACTGTTCGCAGTGATGGGTGACCTTACCGGGTTCCCGGCTCAACCCGCCAGCCCGGCCGGAAACCTGAATTCCCCATATTTTTGGCCGCTGCTACCCCTGCCCGCGTCCGGGCGCTCCGATCCGGAGCCGACGCTCGCCCTCCCCGCCCGCCTTCGGGCAGGGAGGGGCCCCGCTCCCGCGTCCCTCGGTCGTCTCCCCGGCACCGGCACGCCCTTCGGCTCGCGAAGGGGCACGCCCCCTTCGACTCACGTACACACTCAGACGCACCGGCGCCCGATCCGGCTTCCCCGCGCCGTGGCGACTACTTGCCGGACAGCCACTGGCGCATGACCGCCAGCAGGTGATCGGTCTCCACCGGCTTGGTGACGTGGTCGCTGGCTCCCGCCTCCAGGCTCTTCTCCTTGTCCCCCTTCATCGCCTTCGCGGTCAGCGCGATGATCGGCAGGCCGGAGAACTGGGGCATCCGCCGGATCGCCTCGGTGGTCGCATAGCCGTCCATCTCCGGCATCATGATGTCCATCAGGACCAGTGCCACGTCATCGTGCTGCTCCAGCACCTCCAGGCCGGCCCGTCCGTTCTCCGCGTACAGCACCGTCAGCCCGTACTGCTCCAGCACGCTGGTGAGGGCGAAGACATTGCGGACGTCGTCGTCCACGATCAGGACCCGCTGGCCGTCGAAGCGGCCCTGGAACTGCTCGGCGGCGTTCGGCCGCCCGGCCGCCTCCCCGCCCTGGCCGGCCGCCTCCTCGGCCGCCCGGCGCCGCTCGGCCTCGCCCCGGCGCCGCTCCTGCGCCAGCTCGCGGACCTCCTGCGCCCAGTGCTCCGCCGGGTTCTCCCCCACCGGCACCGGGGTGCCCGCGGGGGTCACCGCGACACTGGCCCGCAGCTGCGGTGACGGCTGCCGCTCCAGCGTGACCATCGGGCCGGGTGCCTCGCTGCGCAGCGGGAGGTAGAGGGTGAAGGTGGAACCCTGGCCCAGTTCGCTCTCGGCGTGGATCTCGCCGCCGAGCAGGCGGGCGATCTCCCGGCTGATGGAGAGTCCGAGTCCGGTGCCGCCGTACTTGCGGCTGGTGCCGCCGTCGGCCTGCTTGAAGGCCTCGAAGATCTCCCGCAGCTTGTTGTCCGGGATGCCGATCCCGGTGTCGGAGACCGAGAAGGCGATCAGCGTCTCGTCGGGGTCGGTGATCGAGCCGCTCTCCAGCAGTTGCTCCCGGACGTGCTGCGGGGCACCGCCCGCACGGCGGATCCGCAGTTCGACGGCGCCGGACTCGGTGAACTTGAAGGCGTTGGAGAGCAGGTTGCGCAGTACCTGCTGGAGCCGCTGCTCGTCGGTGTGCAGGGTGGCCGGGATGTCGGGGGCGACCACCACCGCGAAGTCCAGGCTCTTGCCCACGGTGAGCGGGCGGAAGGCGGCCTCGACGTAGTCGACCAGCTGGACCAGGGCGATCCTGGCCGGGCGGACGTCCATCTTGCCCGCCTCGACCTTGGAGAGGTCGAGGATGTCGTTGATCAGCTGGAGCAGGTCGGAGCCCGCGCCGTGGATGGTCTCGGCGAACTCGACCTGCTTCGGGGTGAGGTTGCCCTCGTTGTTGTCGGAGAGCAGCTTGGCCAGGATCAGCAGCGAGTTGAGCGGGGTGCGCAGCTCGTGCGACATGTTGGCGAGGAACTCGCTCTTGTAGCGCGAGGCGAGCGCGAGCTGTTCGGCGCGCTCCTCCAGGACCTGCCTGGCCTCCTCGATCTCGCCGTTCTTGATCTCGATGTCGCGGTTCTGCTGGGCGAGTTGCTCGGCCTTCTCCTGCAGCTCCTCGTTGGTGCGCTCCAGCTCCTCCTGGCGGGCCTCCAACTCGGCGGAACGCATGGAGAGTTCGGCGGTGAGCCGCTGGGACTCCAGCAGCAGGCCCTCGGTCTTGGTGTTGACGCTGATGGTGTTGACGGTGACGCCGATCAGGTCGGCGATCTGGTTGAGGAAGTCCAGTGCGACGGTGGTGAAGGAGCTGAAGGTGGCCAGCTCGATCACGCCGAGCAGCCGGCCCTCGAACATCACCGGGAGCACCACCACATGGGCCGGGCTGGCCTCGCCGAGTCCGGAGGCGATCTTCAGATAGCCGGGCGGGGTCTCCCTCAGGATGATCGAGCGCTTCTCCACCGCCACCTGGCCGACCAGCCCCTCACCGGGCCGGAAGGTGGTCGGCATCGCACGGCGCTGGTAGCCGTAACTGCCGATCAGGCGCAGCACGGTGTCGTTCTCGTCGTCGTCCTCGGTGATCAGCTCCGCGGTGCGTCCGGCGGGCTGAGCGAGGAAGAAGGCGCCGTGCTGGGCGGAGACCACCGGGGTCAGCTCGTTCATGATCAGCGAGGCGACGGCCTCCAGGTCCCGGCGGCCCTGGAGCAGGCCGGAGATCCGGGCCAGGTTGGTCTTGAGCCAGTCCTGCTCCTGGTTGGCACGGGTGGTGTCGCGCAGGTTGGCGATCATCTGGTTGATGTTGTCCTTGAGCTCCTCGATCTCGCCGGACGCGTCGACGTCGACCTTGAGGCTCAGGTCGCCCCTGGTCACCGCGGTGGCGACCTGGGCGATCGCACGCACCTGCCTGGTCAGGTTGTTGGCGAGCTCGTTCACCGACTCGGTGAGGTCCTGCCAGGTGCCGTCCACTCCGGGCACCCTGGCCTGCCCGCCGAGCCGGCCGTCGGTACCCACCTCGCGGGCGACCCGGGTGACCTCGTCGGCGAACGCCCCCAGCTGGTCGACCATGGTGTTGATGCTGGTCTTGAGTCCCAGCATCTCGCCGCGGGCGTCCACGTCGATCTTCTGCGAGAGGTCACCGCGCGCGACCGCGGTGATGACCAGGGCGATGTTGCGGACCTGCCCGGTCAGGTTGTTGGCCATCTGGTTGACGTTGTCGGTCAGGTCCTTCCAGATGCCGGCCACACCGGGGACGCCGGCCTGGCCGCCCAGGATGCCGTCGGTGCCCACCTCGCGGGCCACCCTGGTCACTTCGACGGCGAAGGCGGACAGCTGGTCCACCATGGTGTTCAAGGTGCCCGCCAGGGCGGCGACTTCGCCCTGCGCCTCGATGGTGATCTTCTTGGAGAGGTCGCCCCGGGCCACCGCGGAGGCGACCTCGGCGATGTTCCGCACCTGGCTGGTCAGGTTGGAGGCCATGAAGTTGACGTTGTCGGTCAGGTCCCGCCAGATACCGGAGACTCCGCTCACCCGGGCCTGACCGCCCAGGATCCCCTCGGTACCCACCTCGCGGGCCACCCTGGTGACCTCGTCCGCGAACGCCGACAGCTGGTCCACCATGGTGTTGACGGTCATCACCAGCTCGCGGATCTCGCCGCGCGCATCGACGGTGATCTTCTTCGAGACGTCGCCGCGGGCCACCGCGGTGGTCACCTCTGCGATGTTCCGCACCTGACTGGTCAGGTTGGACGCCATGAAGTTGACGCTGTTGGTCAGGTCCTTCCAGGTACCGGACACCCCCGGCACGCTCGCCTGGCCACCGAGGATGCCCTCGGTGCCGACGTCCCGGGCGACTCTGGTGACCTCGTCGGCGAAGGCACCGAGCTGGTCGACCATGGTGTTGATGGTGTTCTTCAGCTCCAGGATCTCGCCCCTGGCGTCCACCTGGATCTTCTGCGACAGGTCGCCCTTGGCCACCGCCGTGGTCACCTGGGCGATGTTGCGCACCTGGTTGGTGAGGTTGTTGGCCATCGAGTTGACGTTCTCGGTCAGGTCCTTCCAGACCCCCGCGACGCCCGGCACCTGCGCCTGACCCCCGAGGATGCCCTCGGTGCCCACCGCACGCGCCACCCTGGTCACCTGCTCGGCGAAGCCGGAGAGCTGGTCGACCATGGTGTTGATGGTGTTCTTCAACTCCAGGATCTCGCCCCTGGCATCGACCTCGATCTTGCGCGACAGGTCGCCCTTGGCCACCGCCGTGGTCACCTCGGCGATGTTGCGCACCTGCGCCGTCAGGTTGTTGGCCATGAAGTTCACCGAGTCGGTGAGGTCACGCCACACCCCGGCGACGCCCGGCACCTGTGCCTGACCGCCGAGGCGGCCCTCGGTACCCACGTCCCTGGCCACCCTGGTGACCTGCGCGGCAAAGGAGTTGAGCTGGTCCACCATCGTGTTGACGGTGTTCTTCAGCTCCAGCATCTCGCCGGCCACGTCCACCGTGACCTTGTGCGACAGGTCGCCCTTGGCCACCGCCGTGGTCACCTCGGCGATGTTGCGCACCTGCGCCGTCAGCCGGCCGGCCATGGTGTTGACCGAGTCCGCCAGGTCCTTCCAGCTGCCCGACATCCCGCGCACCCGGGCCTGGCCGCCGAGCTTGCCCTCGGTGCCCACCTCGAGGGCGACCCTGGTCACCTCGTCGGTGAACTCCGAGAGCTGGTCCACCAGTCCGTTCACGGTCCGGCCGACCTTCAGGAACTCCCCGCGCAGCGGGTGGCTCACCCCGTTCATGTGGACCGAGCGCAGCTCCATCCGCTGGTCCAGGTCGCCCTCGGCGATCGAGGAGAGCACCCGGCCCACCTCGGCCATCGGCCGTGCCAGGTCGTCGATCAGCGCGTTGCAGTTGTCGACCGCCGCCATCCAGGCGCCCTCGCCGACCCCGCTCTCCAGCCGCTCGGAGAGCCGCCCCTCCCGGCCCACCGCCCGCCGGACCCGGGCCAGTTCACCGGTCAGGTGCTGGTTGCGCTCGGCGACCTCGTTGAACACCGCCGCGATCTCGGCCAGCGGCCCGTCCCCGGGGACGGTCAGCCGGCGCCGGAAGTTGCCGTCCCGCATCGCCGTCAGCGCCGCCAGCAGCTTGCGCAGATCCGCGGGCTCGGCCCCCCGGTTGTGGCTCGGACGCCGCCCCTGGCCGCCGCGTGCCTGCGTGGCCCGGCCACCGCGCGCGGTCGCCGGAGTCGTACCGGGTACGTCCTTGGTGGCCGAACTCAACGGGCCCTCCCACATCGTGACTGCTCAAGTCCGATCGGAAGCGGGCACCACCCGCCCCCGAACACCGCCCCGGCCGCTGCGGAACAGCCACCGACGCACCCCACCGACCGTACTGCGTCGCCGCCTGCCGCGGATCCCCCAGTCTGGCAGCACCGGCGCTCCGTGTCCGGCCCGTTGCACAGGGTCTCCACCCGGCGGGAACAAAGTGGTGGCCAGAATCACCCTCAGGTGCCTGTTTCGACGCCCCGGGCCCACGGGGTACCAAGCGGAAAGTAGGGTGGAGCGCTGCACCTGGCCATGGGCGCTCCCCATACCCCGACACCCGCCGCCAGGTCGGCCAGGCCGGGAGGGGTTCCCGGCCGGTGCCGCCGGGAAGTCATTCCCGGCCGGTGCCAGCAGGCCGGAGCAGAGCCGTCGAGCGACCTGATGGGAGAAGTGGCACGTGGTCACCGCGCGCGCAACCGCCACCTTCGAACCGGTCGGCCGCTCGGCCGCCGCCGCGCGCGGCTTCGTCCGCGACGCCCTGCTCGGCTGGGGCCTGCCCGAGGTCGTCGACGACGCCGTCGTCCTGGTCAGCGAACTCGTCACCAACGCCGTGGTGCACGCCGGCACCGCCGCCGAGGTCGCCTGCCTGCGCGAGGAGGACTCGGTACGGATCGAGGTGACCGACCGCCACCCCGAACGCGGCCTGCCGTCCTTCGCCAACGTCCCCGCCTCCTCCGACCGCTACGCCGACCCGGACGGCGAGGGCGGCCGCGGCCTGCTGATGTGCTCCGCGCTCGCCAGCCGCTGGGGCGTCGAGTACGCGACCGGACAGAAGACCGTCTGGTTCCGGCTGCCGCTGCCCGAGCAGGTCACCGGCACCCGCTACGCCCTCCCCAGCCTCCCCGGCGGCGAACTCCCGGACGCCGAGGCCCCGGTGCGGGTCGCCGTCGTCCAGGTCGACGAGCACGGCCTGGTCCGCGCCTGGAACCCGGACGCCGAAGCGCTCTTCCAGCACCCCGCCGGCCAGGTCGTCGGCCGCCCCTGGAGCGAGCTGGCCGTCTGGCCGCAGAGCTCCGGGATGGGCCTGGGCCTCGCCGAGACGCTCCGACTGGCCCGCTGGGAGGGCGGCTTCGGGCTGCGCCGCGCGGACGGCCGGGTCGCCGAGGTGTACGGCCTCCAGGTCCGGGTCCGCGACACCCACGGCACCGCGTCCACCCTCTGCCTGCTGGTCCGTGAGACCGACCGCGGCGTACTGCGCTCCCCGAGCACCACCGCCGAAACCCCCTCGGCCATCGAACCGCTGGACCTGCTGGTCGGCCCGGTCGACCAGCACGACCTCGGCGGCCTGCTCCAGCGCGTCGTCGAACGCGCCCGCGACCTGCTCGACGCCGACGCCGCGTACCTGATGCTCACCAGCGACGACGAGACCGAGTTCGAGGTCCGCGCGGCCACCGGGCTGAACCCGCTCGGCCGCCACCACCGCCCGATCCCGGTCGAGGCCGGCGCCGGCCGCGGCTTCGACTCCGCCCGGCTGCCCGCGGTGCACGAGGACCTCTCGGTGCGGCCCAGCTCGGCGCCGCTGCTCAGCGGTAGCGGACTGCGCTCGCTGATCACCGTCCCGCTCAAGGTCGAGGGCCGCCTCACCGGCTCGCTCGGCGTGGCCGCCGCCACCCCCGGCCGGTACGACAACGAGGACGCGCTGCGCCTCCAGTTCGCCGCCGACCGGATCGCCCTCGCCCTGGAGAGCGCCCGGCTCACCGAGCTCGAACGACTGCGCAGGGGCTCGCTCTCCTTCCTGGTCGAGGCCTCCGACCTGCTGGCCGGCACCCTGGAACACCGGCAGACCCTCGCCCTGATGGCCCAGATGGCGGTCCCCACCCTCGCCGCCTGGTGCGCCGTCTACACCACCGCCGACCAGAGCGGCGGCGCCGACCTCGCCTTCGTGCTGCACGAGGACGAGGACCGGATCGACCCCCTGCGCGCCCTGCTCGACAAGACCCCCGCGCCCGAGACCGACCCGGCACCCGGCGCCCGGTTCTGGAAGGGCCCGCTGGAGACCGCCCGTGCCGCCGGCCTGGCCGACAGCCCCGAACTGGCCGGACTGCTCGGCGAGACCGTGGTACTGCCGCTCGCCGCCCGCAACCGGGTGATCGGCCTGCTGGTCCTCGGGGTGGGCACCGGCGTCCGGTTCCGCCAGGAGATGCTCGAACTCGCCGAGGACCTGTCCCGCCGGGCCGCCCTGGCACTCGACAACTCCCGGCTCTACTCCGAGCGCACCGCCACCAGCCAGGCCTTCCAACGCGCCCTGCTGCCGCCCGAGTTGCCCAGGATCCCGGGCGTCGAGGTGGAGGTCTTCTACCAGGCCGCCGGCGAGGGCAACGAGGTCGGCGGCGACTTCTACGACATCTTCCCGATCCGCCCGGGCACCTATGGCTTCGCGATCGGCGACGTCTGCGGCACCGGCCCCGAGGCCGCCTCGGTCACCGGCCTGGCCCGCCACTCGCTGCGCCTGCTCGCCCGCGAGGGCCTGGGCGCCCCGCAGGTCCTCGCCCGCCTCAACGCGGCCATCCTCGACGAGGGCGCCCGCAGCCGCTTCCTCACCCTGCTCTACGGGGAGTTGACGCCCCGCCCGGACGGCAGCACCGCACTGTCCCTGGTCTGCGCGGGCCACCCGCTGCCACTGCGCCTGCGCACCGACGGACAGGTCGAACCGGCCGCCTCGCCACAGCCCCTGCTCGGCGTGCTGGAGGAACTGGAGCTGGAGGCCGAGGAGTTGGTACTCCACCCCGGCGAGGTGCTGCTCTGCGTCACCGACGGTGTCACCGAACGCCGCGAGGGATCACGGATGCTGGGCGACGACGGACTCGCCCAGGTCCTCAGCGGCTGCACCGGGCTGACCGCCGGAGCGATCGCGGCACGCGTCCAACGTGCGGTGGAGCGCTTCGCGCCCGAGCCGCCCTCGGACGACATGGCGATCCTCACCCTCCGGGTGCCCGACCGGCAGGCCGGCTGACCGGCCGCCACGCGGCCCACGCGACCCACCGGCAGCGACCGGGGCGCAACCGCCCCGCCGCCGAACTGACCGGCAGGCGCGGCCTCCGCTGACGGCGGAAGGGGGTCCCTGGGCCTCTCGGGGGTCGGGAGCACCCCCTGGCCGTACCGGTCACCCCTGAGCCCTCAGGACCGGCTCACGGACGGCTGCTCCCCGAGCCGGCCCTCCGCCCGGGCGGCCGTGACGGCCGGCTCGTCGGCATCCGTCCGCCAGCCGCCGGCCGCGTACTGCACCAGGTACACCACCGACAGCAGTGCCACCGCCACGATGCCGTCCGCCCAGAAGTGGTTCGCCGTCACCACCACGACCACCACCGTGATCAGCGGATGCAGCACGGCCAGCCACCGCCACGGCCCACGCGCGACCTGCACCACGGCCACCGCCACGATCACGCACCACGCCACATGGACCGAGGGCATCGCGGACAGCTGATCCGCCACCACACCGCCGACCCCGCCGCCGTACACCGACTGCCCGTGCTCCGCCGCCAGGTCCACGAACCCGCTCTCCGGCAGCATGCGGGGCGGTGCGACCGGAATGAACTGGATCACCAGGCAGGCCGCCGTGGTCAGCACCACCGTGGTCCGGACCCTGCGGTAGCGGTCCCGGTGCCGCAGGAACAGCCAGAGCAGCAGCACGAGCATCACACCGAAGTGCATGGTCGCGTAGTAGTAGTCGGCGCCGGTGACCAGCCAGCCGTGCCCCTCGACCGCGCGCTGCCAGGCCGCCTCGTCCGGCAGACCCAGCCGAAGCTCGGTCCGGTGGATCCACTCCGCCCGGTCCAGCGCATGGTCCGCGCTCATCACCGAGAGATGGCCGACCAACTGCCAGAGCGCGAAGAGCCCCAGCAGAATGCCGGCCTCCCGCAACACCGCGGCCGTACCGGCACCACGCGCGGCCGGTCCGGCATGAGTGGCGCGCTTGACCGCATACGCGGCGCCGAACAGGACCACCGCCGCACCGCCGGCGGTCTGCCACGTAAGGGTCAGGTTCTGCATTGGCAGAGATTAACGCAGAAATGCAGAAAGCCCCTCCCGATCCCGGGAGGGGCTTTCTGCTATCAAAATTTGTTCGGCGGCGTCCTACTCTCCCACAGGGTCCCCCCTGCAGTACCATCGGCGCTGTAAGGCTTAGCTTCCGGGTTCGGAATGTAACCGGGCGTTTCCCTCACGCTATGACCACCGAAACACTATGAAACTATCAACCGCACCAACCCACACAGGGTCGGGGTCGTTGTTTCAGAACAACACAGTGGACGCGAGCAACTGAGGACAAGCCCTCGGCCTATTAGTACCGGTCAACTCCACCCCTCACGAGGCTTCCATATCCGGCCTATCAACCCAGTCGTCTACTGGGAGCCTTACCCTCTCAAGGAGGTGGGAGTGCTCATCTCGAAGCAGGCTTCCCGCTTAGATGCTTTCAGCGGTTATCCCTCCCGAACGTAGCCAACCAGCCATGCCCTTGGCAGAACAACTGGCACACCAGAGGTTCGTCCGTCCCGGTCCTCTCGTACTAGGGACAGCCCTTCTCAACACTCCTACGCGCACAGCGGATAGGGACCGAACTGTCTCACGACGTTCTAAACCCAGCTCGCGTACCGCTTTAATGGGCGAACAGCCCAACCCTTGGGACCTACTCCAGCCCCAGGATGCGACGAGCCGACATCGAGGTGCCAAACCATCCCGTCGATATGGACTCTTGGGGAAGATCAGCCTGTTATCCCCGGGGTACCTTTTATCCGTTGAGCGACGGCGCTTCCACAAGCCACCGCCGGATCACTAGTCCCTACTTTCGTACCTGCTCGACCCGTCAGTCTCACAGTCAAGCTCCCTTGTGCACTTACACTCAACACCTGATTGCCAACCAGGCTGAGGGAACCTTTGGGCGCCTCCGTTACCCTTTAGGAGGCAACCGCCCCAGTTAAACTACCCACCAGACACTGTCCCTGATCCGGATCACGGACCCAGGTTAGACATCCAGCACGACCAGAGTGGTATTTCAACGGCGACTCCACCATGACTGGCGTCACAGCTTCAAAGTCTCCCACCTATCCTACACAAGCCGAACCGAACACCAATATCAAGCTATAGTAAAGGTCCCGGGGTCTTTCCGTCCTGCTGCGCGAAACGAGCATCTTTACTCGTAATGCAATTTCACCGGGCCTATGGTTGAGACAGTCGAGAAGTCGTTACGCCATTCGTGCAGGTCGGAACTTACCCGACAAGGAATTTCGCTACCTTAGGATGGTTATAGTTACCACCGCCGTTTACTGGCGCTTAAGTTCTCAGCTTCGCCCGACCGAAATCGGACTAACCGGTCCCCTTAACGTTCCAGCACCGGGCAGGCGTCAGTCCGTATACATCGCCTTACGGCTTCGCACGGACCTGTGTTTTTAGTAAACAGTCGCTTCTCGCTGGTCTCTGCGGCCACCCCCAGCTCAGAGTGCAAGACTCATCACCAGGAATGGCCCCCCTTCTCCCGAAGTTACGGGGGCATTTTGCCGAGTTCCTTAACCATAGTTCACCCGAACGCCTCGGTATTCTCTACCTGACCACCTGAGTCGGTTTGGGGTACGGGCCGCCATGAAACTCGCTAGAGGCTTTTCTCGACAGCATAGGATCATCCACTTCACCACAATCGGCTCGGCATCAGGTCTCAGACTATTGCAGGGCGGATTTGCCTACCCTACGTCCTACACCCTTACCCCGGGACAACCACCGCCCGGGCTGGACTACCTTCCTGCGTCACCCCATCGCTCACCTACTACCACCTCGGGTCACCGGCTCCACCACTCCCCATTGTCCGAAGACTCCGGGACGGCTTCACGGGCTTAGCATCAGAGGGTTCAGCGTTGGCGCTTCAAAGCGGGTACGGGAATATCAACCCGTTGTCCATCGACTACGCCTGTCGGCCTCGCCTTAGGTCCCGACTTACCCTGGGCAGATCAGCTTGACCCAGGAACCCTTGGTCAATCGGCGCAAGAGTTTCCCACTCTTGTATCGCTACTCATGCCTGCATTCTCACTCGTATACCGTCCACGACTCGATTCCTCGGCCGCTTCACCCGGCACACGACGCTCCCCTACCCATCACAGCCCCCGTTAGGAGTATTGCTGCAATGACACGACTTCGGTGATGTGCTTGAGCCCCGCTACATTGTCGGCGCGGAATCACTTGACCAGTGAGCTATTACGCACTCTTTCAAGGGTGGCTGCTTCTAAGCCAACCTCCTGGTTGTCTCTGCGACTCCACATCCTTTCCCACTTAGCACACGCTTAGGGACCTTAGTCGGTGTTCTGGGCTGTTTCCCTCTCGACCATGGAGCTTATCCCCCACAGTCTCACTGCCGCGCTCTCACTTACCGGCATTCGGAGTTTGGCTAAGGTCAGTAACCCGGTAAGGCCCATCGCCTATCCAGTGCTCTACCTCCGGCAAGAAACACGCGACGCTGCACCTAAATGCATTTCGGGGAGAACCAGCTATCACGGAGTTTGATTGGCCTTTCACCCCTAACCACAGGTCATCCCCCAGGTTTTCAACCCTGGTGGGTTCGGTCCTCCACGTGGTCTTACCCACGCTTCAACCTGCCCATGGCTAGATCACTCCGCTTCGGGTCTTGGGCATGCAACTCAAACGCCCTATTCGGACTCGCTTTCGCTACGGCTACCCCACACGGGTTAACCTCGCTACACACCGCAAACTCGCAGGCTCATTCTTCAAAAGGCACGCAGTCACGGCCACCGAAGTGACGACGCTCCCACGGCTTGTAGGCACACGGTTTCAGGTACTATTTCACTCCGCTCCCGCGGTACTTTTCACCATTCCCTCACGGTACTATCCGCTATCGGTCACCAGGGAATATTTAGGCTTAGCGGGTGGTCCCGCCAGATTCACACGGGATTTCTCGGGCCCCGTGCTACTTGGGTATTCTTCAAGCGAGCCGTACAGATTTCGTCTACGGGGGTCTTACCCTCTACGCCGGACCTTTCGCATGTCCTTCGACTACCCATACGGTTTCTGACTCGCCGACCGGCCGGCAGACCGATCAAGAAAAAACCCACGACCCCTCAAGCGCAACCCCTGCCGGGTCTCACACGCTCAAGGTTTAGCCTCATCCGGTTTCGCTCGCCACTACTCCCGGAATCACGGTTGTTTTCTCTTCCTGCGGGTACTGAGATGTTTCACTTCCCCGCGTTCCCTCCACACTGCCTATGTGTTCAGCAGCGGGTGACAGCCCATGACGACTGCCGGGTTTCCCCATTCGGAAACCCCCGGATCAAAGCCTGGTTGACGACTCCCCGGGGACTATCGCGGCCTCCCACGTCCTTCATCGGTTCCTGGTGCCAAGGCATCCACCGTGCGCCCTTAAAAACTTGGCCACAGATGCTCGCGTCCACTGTGCAGTTCTCAAACAACGACCAGTCACCCACACTCCGAAACCCCACAGGGCTCCATCACATGAGACCGGCATCCTAGAGGTAACAGCCATACAGCCGTTCCCTCAGGACCCAACAACGTGCCCGACACAATCCAGTCACACACCGCGTTCCACGCCCCGAAGGGCAGTACTAGCGGAAGATTCCGAACCGTGCCGAATAGTCAACGTTCCACCCATGAGCAACCGTGCGAGACATTCGCTCGCAGTCGGCTATGTGCTCCTTAGAAAGGAGGTGATCCAGCCGCACCTTCCGGTACGGCTACCTTGTTACGACTTCGTCCCAATCGCTGGTCCCACCTTCGACGGCTCCTCCCCTTACGGGTTAGGCCACCGGCTTCGGGTGTTACCGACTTTCGTGACGTGACGGGCGGTGTGTACAAGGCCCGGGAACGTATTCACCGCAGCATGCTGATCTGCGATTACTAGCAACTCCAACTTCATGGGGTCGAGTTGCAGACCCCAATCCGAACTGAGGCCGGCTTTTTGGGATTCGCTCCGCCTCACGGCATCGCAGCCCTTTGTACCGACCATTGTAGCACGTGTGCAGCCCAAGACATAAGGGGCATGATGATTTGACGTCATCCCCACCTTCCTCCGAGTTGACCCCGGCAGTCTCCTGTGAGTCCCCATCACCCCGAAAGGCATGCTGGCAACACAGAACAAGGGTTGCGCTCGTTGCGGGACTTAACCCAACATCTCACGACACGAGCTGACGACAACCATGCACCACCTGTACACCGACCACAAGGGGGCTGACATCTCTGCCAGTTTCCGGTGTATGTCAAGCCTTGGTAAGGTTCTTCGCGTTGCGTCGAATTAAGCCACATGCTCCGCTGCTTGTGCGGGCCCCCGTCAATTCCTTTGAGTTTTAGCCTTGCGGCCGTACTCCCCAGGCGGGGAACTTAATGCGTTAGCTGCGGCACCGACGACGTGGAATGTCGCCAACACCTAGTTCCCAACGTTTACGGCGTGGACTACCAGGGTATCTAATCCTGTTCGCTCCCCACGCTTTCGCTCCTCAGCGTCAGTAATGGCCCAGAGATCCGCCTTCGCCACCGGTGTTCCTCCTGATATCTGCGCATTTCACCGCTACACCAGGAATTCCGATCTCCCCTACCACACTCTAGCCTGCCCGTATCGAATGCAGACCCGGGGTTAAGCCCCGGGCTTTCACATCCGACGCGACAGGCCGCCTACGAGCTCTTTACGCCCAATAATTCCGGACAACGCTCGCACCCTACGTATTACCGCGGCTGCTGGCACGTAGTTAGCCGGTGCTTCTTCTGCAGGTACCGTCACTTTCGCTTCTTCCCTGCTGAAAGAGGTTTACAACCCGAAGGCCGTCATCCCTCACGCGGCGTCGCTGCATCAGGCTTTCGCCCATTGTGCAATATTCCCCACTGCTGCCTCCCGTAGGAGTCTGGGCCGTGTCTCAGTCCCAGTGTGGCCGGTCGCCCTCTCAGGCCGGCTACCCGTCGTCGCCTTGGTAGGCCATTACCCCACCAACAAGCTGATAGGCCGCGGGATCATCCTGCACCGCCGGAGCTTTCCACCAACCCCCATGCAGAGGAAGGTCATATCCGGTATTAGACCTCGTTTCCAAGGCTTGTCCCAGAGTGCAGGGCAGATTTCCCACGTGTTACTCACCCGTTCGCCACTGATCCACCCCGAAGGGCTTCACCGTTCGACTTGCATGTGTTAAGCACGCCGCCAGCGTTCGTCCTGAGCCAGGATCAAACTCTCCGTGAATGATTACCCGTGA
Organism: Kitasatospora sp. HPM-01-4; assembly: GCF_051374625.1. Lineage (NCBI taxonomy): Bacteria > Bacillati > Actinomycetota > Actinomycetes > Kitasatosporales > Streptomycetaceae > Kitasatospora > Kitasatospora sp. HPM-01-4. The sequence goes on from NZ_JBPQGP010000005.1 coordinate 3,074,174, forward strand.
TCGGGTCAACACTCGCGTTGAGCGGCACGGCAACCACCGGAATAGGGTGATCCCGCGCACTGCGTCCTCGCTGTGTATTACAAAAGGAATCTCCAACAAGACCGGATGGTCTCGCCGGGGATGTCAACATATCTGGCGTTGACTTTTGGCACGCTGTTGAGTTCTCAAGGAACGGACGCTTCCTTCGAGCCGCCTTCCAGCGGGCCCTCCGGGCGCTTCGTTCTTTCGTGTTTCCAGCTTATCAGATGTTTTCCGCTCCGTTTTCCGGAGTTTCACTCACCCGATCCGCTTTCCTTCGGCCTTTCGGCGTTCCAGACTCTATCAGAGCCTTTCGCGCTTCCCGGCCTTCAGGAGGCTTTCCGCCGGACCCGACCTGACGGCCCGTCCGACGTCCAAAACTTTAGCCGACCCCCGCTCCGAAAAGCGAATCCAGCCACAATCCAGAAAAACAACACGGCAATTCGCACCAAGCCGCGACAATGCACGACTCAGCTCGAACAGAAGAAGTGGTGTTTCAGAGGATTGGCCGCCCCGGGACCGTCCGCGCCGATGCGTGTCCGGTGCTCCCTGCCGAGCGACTAGGGAACACTACCCCTGTCCGGGGCCGAAGGCAAATCCCAGTGGCCGACGATCCGGGTGCATGCCTCGCGGCCTGTCTTGATGTACTCACCGTTCGGGTGGTCGTTGGACGTGATCCGCTGGCGGGCGGCCTCCGGAGCCCGGCCGCCCTCGGTGTGCCGGTGCATCAGGCGGGTGTCCCGCACGTCGTCGGCGGTGTCCACGTACCAGAGTTCGCCCAGCAGGACGCGGGCCTCGGACCAGGGGGCGTCGGCGCTGGCGAGGTAGTTGCCCTCGGTGATGACGAGTCGGGTGTGCGGTCGGATCACGTGCTGGGCGGCGATCGGTTCGTCGAGAACCCGGTCGAAGTCGGGGACGTACACGTCGTGGAAGCGCTCGGCGAGGACTCTGCGCAGCAGGACGACGTAACCCTGTGCGTCGAAGGTGAGCGGGGACCCCTTGCGGTCGTGCAGTCCCAGGCGTGCCAGCTGGGCGTTGGAGAGATGGAAACCGTCCAACGGGAGATAGGCGGCGGTGCCGGAGCCCTTCTGGCGGTTTATCTCGTCGACCAGGTAACGGGCCAGGGTGGACTTTCCGGCCCCGGGCGGCCCTGCCAGGCCGAGGATGGTGCGGCCGATGGCGTTGGTGCGGTCGTGGAGCAGTCGGAGGGCCGATGCGACGAGCTCCGCGCGTCCGCTGATCAGCGGTGGTCCGTTCGGAGAACGTCCTGCGCCTGTGGCCACTACGCGGCCGCCGTGCTCCGTGCCCGTCGCCGCAGGGGCGTGCGGGGCACGGCTCTGCGGCGCGGAGGCGTCGGAAGGGGTGCGCTCGCTGTGGCCGTCCACGTGCATGGCCGCACCCTACTCATCGGTGCCGGTCTGGAGAACCGGAGCTTCCAGGGTCAGCCTGCCCGCATCGGCGTCGAGGTGGGCCGGGACGCCGAGCGGCACGGTGAGACTGGTGGGGCAGTGGCCGAACCCGAGTTCCCACAGGACCGGTACGCCGAGTGGGGCGAGCCGGTCGAGCATGACCTCGCGTACCCGGTCGAGCGGACCGCAGCCTTCCCAGGAGCCGAGCACGATGCCCGCCACGCCGTCGAGGGCGCCGGTGCGGATCAGCTGGGTGAGGATGCGGTCAAGCTGGTACGGATGCTCGTTGACGTCCTCCAGCAGAAGGATCGCTCCGGCGAAGGAGGCCCGGGCGGTCGGGGTGCCTCGGTCTGCGGCGAGGGTGGAGGCGCAACCGCCGGCCGTGATGCCGCGGGCCCGGCCCGGCACCAGCGCCGCCGCGGTGGTCGAGGTGAGGACGAGCGTGTCCGCCGGGTGGAAGAGGGTACGGCGGAGGTGCTCGGCCGTCGGGCCGTCGCTGATGAAGGCGGCACTCGAAGCCATCGGCCCGTAGAGCGTGGGGATGCCGAGGCGCTGCGAGACGGCCTCGTGCAGGATCGTGATGTCGCTGAATCCCACCAGCGCTTTCGGCGGGGCGGTACGGAGTGCGTCCCAGTCGAGGAGGTCCGCCATCCGCTGCACTCCGAATCCGCCGCGGGCGCAGATGACGGCGGCGATGGTGGGGTCGAGCCAGGCGCGCTGGAAGTCCGCGGCGCGGTCGGCGTCGGTGCCGGCCAGGTGGCGGAGGGCCGGGTGGGTGTCCTGGAGGTGCTCGGCCGGTACGACGTCGAGGCCCCAGCCGTGGAGGATCTCGATGCCGGCGGCGAGCCGGTCGGGTTCGAGCGGGCCGCTCGGAGCGACCAGGGCGACTCGGTCCCCGGGGACCAGACGGCGCGGACGCCGGTCGGAAGCGGGTGGCTGGAGCCGAACCATCAGCGGGACCTCTCTTGGGGAGTCGGTGGGCGGTGATCGGGCATCACACCGTATGCCCGATCCGGTGCGCGGTCCGGCCCGGCCGAGTACCCGGAGCCGGGAGCCGAGTACCAGGGGCCCGACCGCGCACCACGGAGAAGGGGCGTTACAAAAGGGGGCGCTACACCGGTGCGAAGGAGCGCAGCACCAGCGCGAAGCCTTCAGCGCATGCCCATGACCTCCCGGACCTCGGCCAGCGTGGCGTCGGCGACCGCGTTGGCGCGTTCGTTCCCGGCTCGCAGGACGGCCCGCAGGTGGGCCCGGTCGGCCGCGAGCTCGGCCCGGCGGGTGCGGTGCGGGCGGAAGTACTCGTTCACCGCCTCGGTGACCCGCTGCTTCAGTGCGGCCGAGCCGCGGTCACCGATCTCCTCGGCGATCTCCTGCGGTTCTCCGCCTTCGCACAGGGCCGCGAGCAGAAGCAGGCTGGACACCTCGGGCCGCTGCTCGGGGTCGTAGCCGATCCGCCGTTCGGTGTCGGTCTTGGCCCCCCGGATCAGCCGGGCGGTCCGGTCCTCGTCCGCACCGAGGGTGATGGCGTTGCCCCGGCTCTTGCTCATCTTGCCGCCGTCGGTGCCCAGCAGCAGCGGGGCTTCGGAGAGCAGTGCCTCGGGTTCGGTGAAGACCGCGGCGCCGTAGCGGTCGTTGAAGCGGCGGGCGATGGTCCGCGCGGTCTCCAGGTGCGGCAGCTGGTCCTGGCCGACCGGGACCAGGTTCCCCTTGCAGGAGAGGATGTCGGCGGCCTGGTGCACGGGGTAGGTGAGCATCAGCCCGCTGACCGAGCTCTGCCGGGAGTGCGCGATCTCGTCCTTGACCGTGGGGTTCCGCTGGAGTTCGGCGACGCTCACCAGGCTGAGGAAGGGGAGCAGCAGCTGGTTCAGCGCCGGCACGGCGCTGTGGGTGAAGATCGTGGCGCGCTCGGGATCGATGCCTGCGGCCAGGTAGTCGAGGACGAGTTCCTCGGCGCGTTCGGCGGGGCGGTCGGCGATGTCGCGGTCGGTGAGTACCTGGTAGTCGGGGATGACCACGAACAGTTCGACGCCGAGCCGCTGCAGCCGGACCCGGTTCTGCAGGGTGCCGAAGTAGTGGCCGAGGTGGAGCGGTCCGGTCGGGCGGTCTCCAGTGAGGACGCGGTAGCGGCTGGGGTCCTGCTGGACCTGGGCGGTGCTGGTCTGCACTGCGGGTTCTCCTTCGGGCGGGCCGGCGGCGGTTGCCGGTGGGCTGACGGTGCGTCGGCACGTGGGCGCCGCCGGCGGCGGCGGTGTGCCGGTGGGCGCGTCCGTCGGTGCGGCCCGCGAGGAGGTAAAGCATCAGGGCCGCCCGTACGGACGGCCCGGTGGTCATGCAGGAGTGGTGGCCGTCCTAGGACGGCCACCAGCTCAGGCACGGCAGATGCTTCATGCCTTCGAGGGTAGCGCCTCTCGGCCGGTTGCCGCCATGCCCGTTCCGGACGGCCGATGCCCGGTCAGTCTTCGACGACCATGGCCGGGGTGTCCTTGCGGAGGGTCTCACCGCGGAAGAACTCGGGTCGGCTGACGCTGTAGGCGGTCATCAGGACGGCACCGAGCAGCAGGATGCCGACGCCGATGACGAACACCGAGCCGACTCCGAGTACCGAGCCGCTGCCGTAGTCGGCGTGGAAGGAGCCGACCAGGGTCTGGATGAAGACCGCCGTCAGCAGCACACCGCCGAGCAGCGGCGCGACTCCCTTGAGCACCAGATCCCGTGGGCTGCCGAGGAGTTCGCGGCGGAAGTACCAGACGCAGGCGAAGGCCGTGAGTGCGTAGTAGAAGCAGATCATCAGCCCGAGGGCCTGGATGGTGTCCAGCAGGACGTCCGAACTGATCAGGCTCAGACCGACGTAGAACAGCGCGGTCGCGCCGCCGGCCGCGAGGGTGGCGAAGCCCGGGGTGCGGTGCTCCGGGTGGACGGTGCCGAAGCGCGGCGGGACGGCCCGGTAGGCGCTCATCGCCAGCAGGGTACGGGCGACCGGGATGAAGGTGGTCTGCAGGCTGGCGGCGGCGCTGGCGACGACGGCCAGGAAGAGCAGGATGCTCCACGGCGTGCCGAGCACAGGCCGGGCCAGCGCGGCGAACACGTTGTCCGCAGTCGCCGGGTTGCCGAGGCCGGTCCCGGTGCTGCCGGTCCCGGCGAACATCTGGGACGCCACGGCGACCAGGAGGTACGAGCCGACCAGGGTGACCATCGAGATCATCGCGGCGCGGCCGGGGGTCCTGGCGCTGCCGAGGGTCTCCTCGTTCATGGTCAGGCAGGTGTCCCAGCCCCAGTACATGAAGATCGAGAGCGACAGCCCGGCGGTGAACGCGCTGAACGAGCTGACGTCCAGCGGGTTGAACCAGCTCGCGGAGAAGCCCAGCGAGCCGGGCAGGTCCCCCGAGACGGCCCTGCCGATGGCGACGCCCGCGAAGAGCAGCAGCACCGCCAGCTGGAGACCGACCAGGGTGTACTGGAACCATCTGGTGGAGGTCACGCCCCGGTAACTCATCGTGGTGGCGGCGCCGATGAGCAGCAGCACGGTGACGAGGTGGACCGCCCTGGCATCGCCCAGTCCGGCGACCCGGTCGCTGCCGGTGATCTCACCGAGCATCAGGTAGATGAAGTCGGCGGCGACTCCGGCGAGGTTGGAGAGCACGATGATCGTCGCAACCGTCAGGCCCCAGCCCGCCATCCAGCCGATGCGGGGACCGAAGGCCTTCACCGTCCAGGTGAAGGAGGTGCCGCAGTCCGGGAACGCCTTGTTGAGCTCCTTGTACGCGAAGGCGACCAGCAGCATCGGCAGGAAGCCGGCGAGGAAGACCGCCGGCATCTGGACGCCGACCGCGGTGACGGTCGGGCCGAGCGTGGCGGTCAGGCAGTAGACCGGAGCGACGGTGGAGACGCCCAGCACGACGCTGCTGACCAGCCCGACCGAGTTGCCGCGCAGCCCCTTGCCCCCGGCGGGCGGTGTCGGCGGAGCCGCTCCCGCGGAGTCGGTCGTGCCGCTGTCCGGGGCACACCTCGGGGCGGTGGGCGTCGTTGCCCGTCCGCCGATGCCGTGCTGCTGATCAACCACGACCGCAGGGTAGGTAGCAGCAGTGCGAGCTGGATAGGTCAAAAGAAGGTGATATGAAACACCGTTTTCGGTAAACCTTCAGCAAAATTCGGAAAATTCCAGGGTTTTGAGGCTCACCCGCCACCCTCCGGGAGGGGGCGGCCGAGACCTGACCGGCCGTCCGCTGCACCTGGTCACGTTCCGTCAGTCTTCCTCCACCCCTTTGCCGGTCACACGCTCGTACGGGAGGATCATCCGACCGACTTCGGGAGGGCCCGTACCGATGACCTCGCTCGACCAGTCCGCATCCGACAACTCCCCGGCCCGGGCCTCGCAGGCCGACCGTGACGCGGCGGACGCCGAGGCCACCACCGCGGCCTGGCTCCTTGCCGGACTGGCAAGCAGACTCCGCACGGCGTACGAGCAGGGCGCCGACGTCCGGCTGCTGGCGGAGGCCTGCCGACAGCCGGAGTCGGAGGTACGGCGGCTGCTGGAACTCGCCGGGGCCACGGAGGGCCGGCGACCGGGCGGAGTTCCACCCGCCGGGGTGCCGGGCCAGGGCGGCGGCCCGACGGCGCCGTTCACGGACTGGCAGGACTTCCGGCGGATCCGTCGGCCGACACCCTCCCGGCGGCTGAGCCGGCTGCACCCGCGCAGTTCACCGGCGCCGGAACCCGAACGGGCGGCGCCCGGACCGGCGGTACCGGTGCAGAGACCCGGAGGCAACGAGTCCGGGCAGCCGGTGGAGAGTGCGACCGCACCCGCAGCAGCCGGGACTCCGGCGGAGGTCGCGACCACACCCCCAGCGGCCGCACCCCCAGCGGCCGGGGCGGCGGCGCAGGCGCAGCCGCACGACCAGGTGTCGGCCCCGCTGGGCGTCCTGATCGGCGCCTCCCCGGCCTACGCCGAACCGCCGAGCGCGTTGAGCTCCTCGGGTCCGCGCCGGGTACCGGTCGAACTGGTGCGGCTGAGCCCAGGCACCAGCCTGATCGTGCTGCCCTCCTGGCGCGCCGCCATCGCGGTGTCGGTACCGACCGAGCAGCTTCTCGCGGAGACCGGACTGGGCTTCCGGGACCTGCCCGGGGCCCGGCTCACCGTGCTGATGAACCCGGACGCACTGCACGACCGCGAACTGGACCTGCGCTGCTGGCGGACCGAGAACGGGCCTGCGGCCACCGGGAACTGACGCCCGCCGCCGCGCGGCGCAAGGCCGTACCGCCGGTTGCCGGTACCGCGGTCCGCGCCTCCCGCCCCGGTCCGGTTCACCCACGGGAAGCAAGCCCCCGGATCCGCGCACGGGGCCCCGGGCGGTTGGCGGGAAACTCCGGCGCACCGGGCGGTACCCCGGTTCTACCCTGGGCCCATGCCGGTACCCGTCATCCTCCTGCCCTCCGATCCGCTGACACCCCGCCGACCGGACCCCCACTTCGTGTGGGAGGCGCGGCTCGTCCGCGAGTTGGGCGGGGAGTACGTGCTCCTCGACCATGACGCGCTGCTCGCCGGGGACGCCGTCGCGGCGGTCCGCCAGGTACCCGAGGCGTACGGGCCGTTCTGGTACCGGGGTTGGATGGTGCCCGTACCGGCCTACGCCGGACTCGCCGCCGCCCTCACGGCACGCGGCTGCACACTGCTGACCTCTCCCGCCGCGTACGCCGACGCCCACGAACTGCCCGGCTGGTATCCGGTCTTCGAAGGCGCGACACCGCCGAGTGCCTGGATCCCCGGTGGCGAACCAGACCTTGCGGCGCTCCTGGAGGCCGCGCGGCGGCTCGGCGGCCGGGGCCCGGCCGTCGTGAAGGACTACGTCAAGTCCCGCAAGCACGAGTGGGACGAAGCCTGTTACGTGCCCGAGCTGGCCGATCTGCCCGCGCTCAGCCGGGTGGTGTCCCGGTTCGTGGCGCTGCAGGGCGAGTTCCTGGCCGGCGGCGTGGTGCTGCGCAGGTACGAGGAGTTCACGAAGGACGCGGACGGGCGCACCGTCGAGGCCCGGATCTGGTGGGTGGACGGCGAACCGGTCCTGGTCGGCCCGCACCCCGACCACCCGCAGGCCACGGTGGACCCGGACCTCTCCGAAGTCAGGCCGCTGGTACGCGCGTTGGGCTGCCGGTTCATCACCACCGACCTCGCCCGGCGGGCGGACGGGCCCGGGTGGCGGGTGATCGAGGTCGGTGACGGCCAGGTCAGCGGGCTGCCGCACGGGATCGACGCCGCCCCGCTGCTGTCCTCGCTCCTCGCCGCGTGAGCGGGTGAGCGGGGCCGGCAGCGGGGCACGGCGACGGCGGTGTGCTCAGCTCGCCGCCGGCACTCGCGCCGGCTCCTCCCGGTCGAGCTGCCCGTCGGCGATGAAGGCCCGCCACAGCCCGGCGTACGTGCCGCCTCGGCGCAGCAGTTCCTCGTGCGTCCCGTCCTCCACCACCCGGCCGCGGTCCAGGACCACGATCCGGTCCGCACGCTGGGCGGTCGTCAGGCGGTGGGCGATGACCAGTGTGGTTCGCCCGCCGGCCAGCCGGTCGGCCGCGTTGTTGACCGCCGCCTCGGTGGCCAGGTCGAGCGCCGCGGTCGCCTCGTCGAGGAGCAGGATGTCGGGGGCGACCAGTTCGGCACGGGCGAGCGCGATCAGCTGGCGCTGCCCGGCGGAGAGGTTCCGGCCCCGGGCGGCGACCTCGTGGTCGTAACCGCCCGGCAGCTCGACGATCATCTCGTGCGCGCCGACCGCCCGGGCGGCGGCCTCGACCTCCGCGTCGGTCGCGGTGGTCCGGCCGTACGCGATCGCCTCCCGCACCGTCCCGGCGAAGAGGTACGCCTCCTGCGGGACGACACCGAGCCGGTGCCGGTACTGGGCGAGGTCGTAGCGGGTGATGTCGGTGCCGTCGATCCGGACGGTGCCGCCGGTCGCGTCGTAGAACCGGGCCACCAGCTTGACCAGGGTGGACTTCCCCGCGCCGGTCTCGCCGACCAGTGCGACGGTCTGCCCGGCCGGGATGTGCAGGTCGACGGCCGACAGGACGTCCGGGTTGCCGTCGCCGCCGCCGTTGTAGGCGAAGCCGACGTTCTCGAACCGGATCTCGCCGCGCAGCTTCGACACCGGCACGGAATCGTCCGCGTCCGGCGTACTGGTCGGTGTCCGCAGCAGCTCGCGGATCCGGCCGAGGCCGACGGACGCCTGCTGGTAGCCGTCGAAGACCTGCGAGAGCTGGTTGACCGGCGCGAAGAAGAGGTCGATGTAGAGCAGGTAGGCGACCAGTGCGCCGATGCTGAGCGTCCCCGAGTCCACCCGGGAGGCACCGGCGATCAGTACCAGAGCGGCGGCCGCGCTGGAGAGGAACTGCACGAACGGGAAGTACAGCGAGATGTACAGCTGCGCCTTGACCCGGGCGTCGCGGTACTCCAGTCCGCGCGCCACGAAGCGGGTGGTGTTGGTCTCCTGCCGCCGGAACGCCTGGACGATCCGCATGCCGGCCACGTTCTCCTGGAGGTCGGCGTTGACCGTGCTGATCAGGTCCCGGGCGATCTGGTACTGGGCGGTCGACTTGCGCCGGAACACCACGGTGGCGATCACCAGCAGCGGCAGCACCGTGAAGACCACCAGGGCCAGGCCGGCGTCGATGATCAGCAGGGCGATCAGGATCCCGAAGAAGGTCAGCACGCTGATCACGGCGGTGACCACACCGGTCTGCAGGAATGACGATATGGAGTCCACATCGGTGGTCATCCGGGTCATGATCCGGCCGGACAGCTCGCGTTCGTAGTAGTCCAGGCCGAGCCGGTTGAGCTGGGCGAAGATCTTGAGCCGCAGGGTGTAGAGCACCCGCTCCCCGGTCCGTCCGCTGACCCTGGTCTCCGTGCTCTGGACCAGCCAGTCGAGCAGCACGATCACGAGCGCCGCCAGGGCGGCGGCCGCGACGCCGGACATCGCGGCCTTGCGGACGCCGTCGTCGATACCGTGCCGGATGAGCACCGGGAGCGCGAGACCGGCGGCCGTGTCCAGGGCGACCAGCAGGAGGGCGAGGGCCAGCGGGCGGCGGAAGGGCTTCAGCAGGCGGGCGAGGCCGAAGCCGGGGTCACTCGCCTCGGCTGCGGGGATCGGGACGTCCGGGATGTCGGTGGCCGGCGGGAGTGCGGCCACGTCGGCGAGCAGCTTCGCCCGGTCGGGATCGGTGGCCCCGGACGGAGTGGCCCGGTCGATCCCCTTGAGCCGCTTGGCTCCGACGAGTCGCCCTGCGCCACCGGGGCGCTCGGCTCCGTTGACCGGAGTGCCGTTGACCGGAGTGCCGTTGACCGGAGTGCCGACCGGTGCGGCCGGCTCACCGGCACGGCCGGCGGCGGGTGCCGGGGCCTCGGGGGCCTGGGCGTCGGGGTCGGTGATCAGCGCACGGTACAGCGGACATCGCCGTTCGAGTTCCTCGTGGGTACCGAGATCCATCAGGCGGCCGTGGTCGAGCACAGCTATCCGGTCGGCCAGGTGCAGGGTGGACCTGCGGTGGGCGATGAGCAGCGTGGTCCTGCCGCTCATCACGCCACTGAGCGCCTCGTGGATCTCGGCCTCGATCTGCGGGTCCACCGCGGAGGTCGCGTCGTCCAGCAGCAGGACCCGCGGGTCGCTCACGATCGCCCGCGCGAGGGCGATCCGCTGCCGCTGGCCGCCGGAGAGGGTGAGCCCCTGCTCCCCGACCTTGGTGTCGTAGCCCTCGGGGAGCTCGCGGATGAAGCCGTCCGCCCGCGCGGCCCGGGCCGCCGCCTCGATCTGTGCGTCGGTCGCGTCCGGGTGGCCGTACGCGATGTTGTTCCGGACGCTCTCGGAGAACAGGAAGCTGTCCTCGGGGACGATCCCGACGGCGCTGCGCACCGAGTCGAGCGTGAGCTCGCGCAGGTCGTGGCCGTACAGCCGGATGGTGCCGGCGGTCGGGTCGTAGAACCTCGGTACGAGTTGGGCGACGGTCGACTTGCCCGAGCCCGAGGCGCCGACCAGCGCCAGCGTCTCGCCCTCCGCGAGTTCCAGGCTCAGCTGCCTGAGGACGAGTCCGCCGTGCGGCGAGCCGTCCTGCGAACGGTCCGGCGAACCGCCGTGCGCGTCGTCCCGTGCACCGTTCCGCGCACCGTCGTGCCAGTCGCCCTGCGACCCGTCCTGCGCGCCGTCCCCTGCCTCGCCGAAGCGGAAGTCCACCTTGTCGAACTGGAGCGCGGGGGCCCCGGGGACGGCGCGGACCACACGGCCGTCCGAGCCGCCGGGCCGGTCCGAGCCGGGGAGGACGAGGTCGGCCGCGTCCCCGTGCTCCCGCACCACGGGCTGCCGGTCCACCAGCTGGAACACCCGCTCCACACCGGCTCGGGCCTGCTGGCCGACGGTGATCAGCATGGTGAGCATGCGGACCGGACCGCTCATCTGCGCCAGGTAGGCGGAGAAGGCCACGAAGGTGCCCAGCGAGACCTGGCCCCGGACCGCGAGCCAGCCACCGAGGGCGAGCACGGCGACCTGCCCGAGCGCGGGCATCGCCTGCATCGCCGGGGTGTAGCGGCTGGTGAGCCGGATCGCGCGGAGCCGTGCGCCGTAGAGGCTGCGCGAGGCCTGCTCCAGCTTTCCGCGCTCCTGGGCTTCCTGGCCGAAGCCCTTGACCACCCGGACGCCGCCGATGGCCCCGTCCACGACACCCGCCACGGCCGCCGCCTCCTGCTGCGCGGCCCAGGTCGCCGGGAACAGCCGCTTGCGGCTGATCATCGCGATCCACCAGAGCAGCGGACCCATCACCAGCGCGACCAGGGTGAGCGGCGGGGAGAGCCAGAGCATCACCAGGATCGACATGCCGAACATCAGGAAGTTGCCGGTCATCATCGGCAGCATCGACAGCAGGCCGTTGATCAACTGGAGGTCGGAGGTCGCCCGGCCCACCACCTGGCCGATGTCGAGCGAGTCCTGACGGGTGCCGTCCAGTCTGGTGAGCGAGCGGAAGAGGTCCGCCCGCAGGTCGTGCTGCACGTCCACGGCGAGCTGACCACCGTAGTACCGGCGGATCTGGGTGCAGAGGAAGACAAGGACGGCGGCCAGCAGCAGCACACCCGCCCACGGCGCGAGCGGCCGGGTGTGGGCCGTGATGACGTCGTCGATGATCAGCTTGGTGATCAGCGGGACGAGGGCCGTGACAGCCATGCCCACCAGCGAGGCTCCGAAGGAGAGCAGCACGTTCCGGCGGTAGCGCCAGCAGTAGTGCGCGATCCTGGTGAGCCAACCGGGCTCGGCCGGTTGCCGCCGGGCCGACTCGGGACGGGGGTGAGGGCCACTCGCCGAACGGGTGGTCGCCGAGCCTGTACCGGACAGGTCTCGGTCTGCCCTGCCGCCTGGCGAAAGCTCCGCTGTGGATCCGTGAGTCTCAGGCATATTTAGGGATACTAACCATTCGGTCGGGTGGGAGTCCACGGAGATTCCGACGGGGCCCGAGCGGGCCCTACGGGTGTGCAGTGACTCGAACAGTGCGCGACCCGAGCTGCTTCCCGTCTCCCACCAGCCTGGATCAACCGACGGCCGCGCGACACCGGCCGGGCGGTCTCGGCCCGGCCCTCCATTGGTCCTAGGGCCCGCCCATCCGCCTCGGGGTCACACTGGGGCCGCCCCGGAAGGCCGCTACGGCCGCACCACACCCCACCCCAGTCGGCCGAACGCGCCCGCCATGACCACCACCCCGATCAGCCGGCGCACCCTGACCAACGGGCCGAAGGGCGCACCCCGACCACCCGGTCGACCGGCCGCGCCCCACCGCGGCGACAGCCGCCGGTCAGCCGGCCGCACCCGCCACGGCGGCAGCCGCGGCGGCGAACGCGCCCAGCGCCAGACTGTGCAGCAGCGCCGCCATGCTGTCCCGGGTCAGGCCCGACCGCTCCCCCTGCGCCAGCTGCGGTCCGGCGCTGTGCGGGGTCGAGTTGAGCAGGCCGAAGACCGCGTGCACCGCCGCCCGGGCGGTCTGCTCGGAACCGTCCTCCGCCAGCGCGGGAAACGCCTGGCGGACGACGTCCACCCAGAGCTCCACATAGCCCCGCTGGAGGCGCCGAACCCGCCGACGATCCTCCTCCTTCAGATGGAGCAGCTCGCGGTCGTGCAGGATGATCAGGTCGCGGTCGTCCAGCGCGAAGTCCACGTGCCCGCCGATCAGGGCGTCGAGCGCGCCGGTCGCGTCCGGTGCGTCGCCCGCCCGGCGACGGCCTTCGTCCAGCAGCCGCTCACTGATGCCGACCAGGAGGTCGGCGAGCATGGCGTCCTTACCGGAGAAGTGCCGGTACAGACCCGGGCCGCTGATGCCCACCGCCTTGCCGATCTCGTCGACGCCGACACCGAGGAACCCACGCGCCGCGAAGAGGCGCGCGGCCTCCTTCCGGATCTGGTCGCGGCGTGAGAGCGCGGAGGAAGCCTGGGCGTTCAACATGCCGTCCATCGTAGACAGTCGAGTTATCGAGGGTTAACCTGGGCGACAGGAGTTAACGGTCATTAACAGGGCGGCGGAACTCATCCGTTCGCATGCCCACCTGGCTCCGAGGGCAAGGGAGCTCTTGGGATGGTCTTCTCAACCGTCGGCCCGGCCGCAGCATCCGCAGGCGCGGCACCGGGGCTGTTCAACGACGCAAGCACGGGTCTGTTCGAGCCGGTCGCCTCGCCCGCCGCCGCTGCTCCCGCGCCTCGGCTGGAGAGCTCGGTGGACACCGGCTCGGCGGCCTTCCGCACCAACACCGCCGCGCACCAGGCCCTGGTGGCCGATCTGCGGGAGAAGCTGGGGGCCGCCGCCCTCGGCGGCGGGGCCAAGGCCCGCGCCCGGCACACCTCCCGGGGCAAGCTGCTGCCCCGCGACCGGGTGAACACCCTCCTCGACCCGGGCTCCCCCTTCCTGGAGCTGAGCCCGCTCGCGGCCGACGGACTGTACGACGGCGCCGCGCCGGCGGCGGGCGTGATCGCCGGGATCGGCCGGGTGGCCGGCCGCGAGGTGGTGGTGGTCGCCAACGACGCCACCGTCAAGGGCGGCACGTACTACCCGATGACGGTCAAGAAGCACCTCCGGGCCCAGGAGGTCGCCCTGGAGAACCGCCTGCCGTGCATCTACCTGGTGGACTCCGGCGGAGCGTTCCTCCCGATGCAGGACGAGGTCTTCCCGGACCGCGACCACTTCGGGCGGATCTTCTACAACCAGGCACGCCTCTCCGCCGCCGGGATCCCGCAGATCGCGGCGGTACTCGGCTCGTGCACCGCGGGTGGCGCGTACGTCCCGGCGATGAGCGACCAGGCGGTGATCGTCCGCAATCAGGGCACCATCTTCCTCGGCGGCCCGCCGCTGGTGAAGGCGGCGACCGGCGAGGTCGTCACCGCCGAGGAACTGGGCGGTGGCGACCTCCACTCCCGTACCTCGGGGGTCACCGACCACCTGGCCGAGGACGACGCCCACGCCCTCTCCATCGTCCGGACCATCGTCTCCGAACTCGGTGCCCGGCCCGCCAAGCCCTGGCCGCTGGCTCCGGCCGAACCGCCCGCGGTGGACCCGGCGGCGCTGTACGGCGCGGTGCCGGTCGACCCGCGCACCCCGTACGACGTCCGCGAGGTGATCGCCCGGATCGTGGACGGCAGCCGGTTCGCCGAGTTCAAGGCGGAGTACGGCGCCACCCTGGTCACCGGCTTCGCCCGGATCCACGGCCACCCGGTCGGGATCGTCGCCAACAACGGTGTGCTGTTCGCCGAGTCGGCCCTCAAGGGAGCCCACTTCATCGAGTTGTGCGACCAGCGCGGCATCCCCCTCCTCTTCCTGCAGAACATCACCGGCTTCATGGTCGGACGGCAGTACGAGGCGGGCGGCATCGCCAAGCACGGCGCCAAGATGGTCACGGCCGTCGCCTGCACCCGGGTGCCGAAGCTGACCGTGGTGATCGGCGGCTCGTACGGTGCGGGCAACTACTCGATGTGCGGCCGGGCTTACTCACCTCGCTTCCTGTGGATGTGGCCCGGGGCGAAGATCTCGGTCATGGGTGGCGAGCAGGCGGCCTCCGTACTGGCCACCGTGCGCCGCGACCAGCTGGAGGCGCAGGGCGAGGAGTGGCCCGCCGACGCCGAGGAGGAGTTCAAGCGGCCCGTCCGGGAGCAGTACGAGCGGCAGGGCAACGCCTACTACTCGACGGCCCGGCTCTGGGACGACGGCGTGATCGACCCCATGGACACCCGTACCGTGCTCGGTCTCGCCCTCACCGCCTGTGCCAACGCCCCGCTCGCCGACCCCCGTCCGTACGGCGTCTTCCGTATGTGAGCGGCCGGTTCGCGCTCTTCTGTCTGTGAGCGGCTGCGTGTGAGCAGCCGCCTGCGAGCCGACGGCCCCGGCGGCGACCGCTCAATTGTCCGCCGGGCCGGGCTCCTTGCCCCCAGTGCCACCCTCGGCCCCACCCCACGGTTCCCTCGACCCGGAGGAACGCCTCCCATGTTCGACACAGTTCTGGTCGCCAACCGAGGCGAGATCGCGGTACGGGTGATCCGTACCCTCCGGAAGCTCGGAATCCGCTCGGTCGCCGTCTTCAGTGACGCCGACGCCGACGCACCGCACGTCCGCGAGGCCGACGTCGCGGTCCGGCTCGGCCCCGCCGGCCACAGCGACAGCTCGGCCGTCGAGACGTACCTGCGGACCGACCAGATCCTGGCGGCCGCCCGCCGCACCGGCGCCCAGGCCGTCCACCCGGGGTACGGCTTCCTGGCCGAGAACCCGGCCTTCGCCCGAGCCTGCGCCGAGGCCGGTCTGGTCTTCGTCGGCCCGCCGCCGTCGGCGGTGGAGCTGATGGGCGACAAGATCAACGCCAAGGAGGCGGTCCGCGCCGCCGGGGTGCCCGTCGTCCCCGGCAGCCAGGGCGGAAACCCCACCGACGCCGAACTCACCGCGGCCGCCGCGGAGATCGGCTACCCGGTACTGCTCAAGCCCTCGGCCGGCGGGGGCGGCAAGGGCATGCGCCTGGTCCGCGACCCGGACGACCTGCCCGCCGAACTGGCGGCCGCCCGACGGGTCGCGCGGACCGCCTTCGGTGACGACACCCTGCTGCTCGAACGCTGGGTGGACCGGCCAAGGCACATCGAGGTCCAGGTCCTGGCCGACACCCACGGCCGGACCGTCCACCTCGGCGAGCGCGAGTGCAGTCTGCAGCGCCGCCACCAGAAACTGATCGAAGAGGCACCCTCCGTTCTGCTGAATCCGGAGACCCGGGCGGCCATGGGAGCGGCCGCGGTCCGGGCCGCCGAGGCCTGCGGCTACACCGGCGCCGGTACGGTGGAGTTCATCGTGCCGGGCGTGGACCCCGACGGGCCGGCCCCCGACGGCGTCCTCGACTTCTTCTTCATGGAGATGAACACCCGTCTCCAGGTGGAGCACCCGGTCACCGAACTTGCCGTCGCCATCGGCGCCGACACCGGCCGGCCCGAGCGGCTCGACCTGGTGGAGTGGCAACTCCGGGTCGCCGCAGGCGAATCCCTGACGTTCGACCAGTCGGACGTCTCCTTCCTGGGCCACGCGATCGAGGCCCGCATCTGCGCCGAGGACCCGGACCGGGACTTCCTGCCCACCGGTGGGCGGATCCTGCTGCTGGACGAGCCGCACGGCCCCGGCATCCGCGTCGACTCCGGTGTCGGCCCCGGCACCGAGGTCGGCAGCCGCTACGACCCCATGCTGGCGAAGGTCATCGCGTACGGACCCGACCGCCCGACCGCACTGCGCCGCCTCCGCGCCGCACTCGCCGAGACCCGGATCCTCGGTGTCACCACCAACACGGGCTACCTGCGCCGGCTGCTCGCCCACCCCGATGTCGCAGCCGGCCGCCTCGACACCGGCCTGGTGGAGCGGACCGCCGAGCACCACCCCGAGCTGCTGGCCTCCCCGTACGTGACCCACCCGAGCGGGACCGACACGCCGTCAGCGACGGCACACCTCAACGGTTCCGATGGCGAACCCCCTTCCGTCGCGGACGCGTCCACCGCGCCCCCTGTCGGCGCCTCCCCCGTCGAGACGCTCTACTACGCCGCCGCGCTGGGCCGGCATCTGGGCCTGGTACCCGCCGTCGCCTCCAACGGCTGGACCGACCCGTTCTCCGTCCCCTCCGGCTGGCGCCTCGGCGGCGAAGCCGCCTGGACCACCCACCGGCTCCGGCTGCCGGGGCACGAGCCCGTCTCCGTCCATGTCCGCCCCGTGGCCGATCGCAACGTATCGGACACCACTGACAACTCCCCCGATACCACCCCTGAACTGCACATCCGCCTCGGTGAAGGCCCGACCAGGCGCGCCCGCGCGGCCCGGGCCGGCGGCCGGCTGCACCTCACCGTGGACGGCTTGCAGAGCACCTTCGCACACACCACTGACAACGGCCCCGGCAACGCCGCCGGCCCGGTCACCTGGCTGGGCATCGACGGCGACGCCTGGCCGCTCCACCCCTACGACCCGGTCGCCGACCGGACCTCCTCCGCCGCCGCCCATCACGGCGCGCTGACCGCGCCGATGCCGGGCACCGTGACGCTGGTCAAGGTCGACGTCGGCGAACAGGTCAGGCGCGGTCAGCCCCTGCTGGTCCTGGAGGCCATGAAGATGGAACACGTGATCGCCGCGCCACACGACGGCACGGTCAGCGAGCTGCGGGCCGCCGCCGGGACCACGGTCGCCATGGAGGAGCTGCTGGCCGTGGTGGCACCCTCCGACGAACCCTCCCTCGAGGTGACGCCATGACCTCCGCCCAGACTCCGGCCGCGGCCCCGCCCGCCAGCGTCCAAGAGCCCGACGCCCTCGACCTCGGCCTGCCGGACGCCGTACGGGACCCGGCGCTGCCCGCCAGGGTTCGCATCCACGAGGTGGGCCCGCGCGACGGGCTGCAGAACGAGAAGGCGCTCGTACCGGTCGAGGTGAAGGCCGAGTTCATCGAACGGCTCGCCGCCGCCGGGCTGCGTACCGTCGAGGCGACCAGCTTCGTCCACCCCAAGTGGGTGCCGCAGCTGGCCGACGCCGAGGAGCTGATGCCCAGGCTCGCCGGGCTCACGGAGCGCCACCCGGGCCTGCGGCTGCCGGTCCTGGTCCCCAACGAGCGCGGTCTCGACCGTGCCCTCGCCCACCACGCCACCGACATCGCGGTCTTCGCCAGCGCCACCGAGACCTTCGCGCGGCGGAACCTCAACCGGTCGGCCGACGAGGCCCTGGAGATGTTCCGGCCGGTCGTCGGCCGGGCCGCCGAGGCGGGCGTCCCGACCCGCGGCTACCTCTCGATGTGCTTCGGCGACCCGTGGGAAGGGCCGGTCCCGCAGTCCCAGGTGATCGGCTTCGGCCTGCGCCTGCTCGAGATGGGCTGCACCGAACTGAGCCTCGGCGACACCATCGGCGTGGCCACACCCGGCCAGGTCACCGCACTGCTCGACGGCTTCGTACGCGCCGGGGTGCCGATCGAGCGGATCGCCGTCCACTTCCACGACACGTACGGCCAGGCGCTGGCCAACACCCTGGCCGCGCTGCGCAGCGGGGTCACCGTCGTGGACGCCTCCGCCGGCGGTCTCGGCGGCTGCCCGTACGCCAAGAGCGCGACCGGCAACCTCGCCACCGAGGACCTGGTCTGGATGCTGCACGGGCTCGGCATCGAGACCGGGGTCGACCTGCGGGCCCTGGTCGCGGCCAGCGGCTGGATGGCGCAACGGCTCGGCCGTCCGAGCCCGTCCCGTGCCGTCCAGGCCCTGTTCCACCAGCAGGCCTGACCGCCACGGCGGTTCCGGGCCAGGACCTCTCCCAGCCCCCTTGCCAGGCCCCGGACGTGTCCGGTGCTTCGCCCTTGGACCACCGGCCGCTGCGGCCGCCACACAGTCGACACCGTCGGCCTTCCGAGCCGCGACCCAGGAGGATCACCATGCTCGACCATCGTCTCGACCACGAGTACGAGGAGCTCCGGCGCACCGTCGCCGAGTTCGCCCAGGATGTGGTCGCCCCGAAGATCGGGGAGTTCTACGAGCAGGGCGAGTTCCCGTACGAGATCGTCCGCGAGATGGGACGGATGGGCCTGTTCGGCCTGCCGTTCCCGGAGGAGTACGGGGGCATGGGTGGCGACTACTTCGCGCTCTGCCTCGCGCTGGAGGAGCTCGCCCGGGTGGACTCCTCGATCGCCATCACTCTGGAGGCGGCGGTCTCGCTGGGCGCGATGCCGATCTACCGCTTCGGGACGGAGGAGCAGAAGCGCACCTGGCTGCCCCGGCTGACCTCGGGCGAGATGCTCGGTGCCTTCGGGCTGACCGAGCCGGAGGGCGGTTCGGACGCGGGCGCCACGCGGACCACCGCCCGCTTCGACGAGGCCACGGACGAGTGGGTGATCAACGGTACGAAGTGCTTCATCACCAACTCCGGCACGGAGATCACGGGCCTGGTCACGGTAACCGCACTGACCGAACCGACCACCCGTTCGAGTGAAGATGACTCGGACCTCTCGCCAAGGCGCGAGATCTCCTCCATCATCGTCCCCACCGGGACCCCGGGGTTCACGGTCTCGAAGAAGTACTCGAAGGTCGGGTGGAACGCCTCCGACACCCGCGAACTGTCCTTCACCGAATGCCGAGTCCCCGCCGCCAACCTGCTGGGTGCGCGTGGCCGCGGCTACGCCCAGTTCCTGCGGATCCTCGACGAGGGCCGCATCGCCATCGCAGCCCTGGCCACCGGCCTGGCCCAGGGGTGCGTCGACCAGTCAGTCCTCTACGCCGGTACCCGCCGGGCCTTCGGCCGGCCGATCGGCGCCAACCAGGCCATCCAGTTCAAGCTCGCCGACATGGAGATGCGCGCACACACCTCCCGCCTCGCCTGGCGGGACGCCGCCTCCCGGCTGCTGCACTCCGAACCCTTCAAGAAGGAGGCGGCGATCGCCAAGCTCTACTCCTCCGAAGCCGCCGTCGACAACGCACGGGAGGCCACGCAGATCCACGGCGGGTACGGCTTCATGAACGAGTTCCCGGTCGCACGGTTCTGGCGCGACTGCAAGATCCTTGAGATCGGCGAGGGCACCTCGGAGGTCCAGCGGATGCTGATCGCAAGGGAGTTGGGCGTCACGTCCTGAGGCGTCACGCCTGAAGGAATCGCGCATTGAAACGTTGCGCCCTGAGGCTCGACGTCCGAGGCCGTGTGCTTCGGTAGCCCCGGCCGGGGCTACCGAAGAGCCAGCCCCCTGACATGCCGTCAGGGGATCACGATCACAGGCCGGTTGGCCCGCCTCGCCAGCCGACCGGATACCGAACCGAACAGCTTGCCGAGCAGGCCGTGGGTGCTGCCCACCACGATCGCGTCGGCGGCGTACTCCCGTCCGACCTCCTCGATCTCATGGCAGATGTCACCGCCGCGCTCGACCAGGATCCAGGGCACCCCGGTGAGGAAGTCGGCACAGGCCAGTTCCAGACCGAGGACCTCCGTGCGGTGGTCCGGGAGGTCGACGAAGACAGGGGGCTCGCAGCCGGCCCAGACCGTGGCCGGCAGGCGGTTGGCGACATGGACGATCACCAGCCCGCACTGGGAGCGGCGCGCCATGCCGACCGCGTACGCCAGTGCGCGCTCACTGGAGAGCGAGCCGTCGAAGCCGACCACTACACCGTGCTGGAAGACCGGGTCACAGGAGTGGACGGGCTGCTCCTGCGGGGTCAGCCCGCTCTCCCCGTCGGTACCGCCCGCCGCGCGTGCTCCGCGCGGCCGGCCGACGGGTGCTCCGGCGCCATCCGTCATGGCGTCTCCCACCTGCTCTCCCCTGCGCTGCCGGGGTTTCGGCCAGCCCCTGCGGACGACGTCGCGGGCAGAGGGCTCCCTGGACTGCCGACCGTCCCGCGCGGACGCCACGACGCGCCCAGCGGCCGCATCGGCCGCACCATGCCCGCCAGCCGCGCCGTACTCAGCGGCTGGGGCCCGCTCTGCCTGAGCTCCGCACTCGAAAGGATCTTCCTGCCCGGCAGAGCCTCCGCAGACAGGTCGAGCCCCATGTGCACCGGAAGTCCCGGGCGCCACGGGAGTCGCGGACGCAGCGGGAGTCGCGGACGCAGCGGGCCTGCCAGGGACAGTGGCCCCACGAGGTGCAGGGGGTCTCGGCGCGGGGGGCACGGAATCGTTCGGCACCGCGTCCACCGGCCGCGCGACGATGTCTGCCTCAGCAGATCTGGAGGACTCAAAACCAGCCATGGCTCAAGGCTCTTCGAGTGGGGTTGGCCGACAGGAAAGGGCGTGGTTGTCGAGGCAACAGGCCCGCCCAAGGCACCGATTCGGTCTCCGCAGAACAGCACCGATTGTGACCTGTTCCTTTCAGAGTACGACGGGCATGAGGCCCGGCCCAGCAGCAGAACCCTGAAACGGCAACGTTCCCGCTAACGGGTGACGCGCATGTCGGGCTTTTCGCGCCCTCGACCGGCAACCTCGCGCCTACCGGGAGAGGTTCCCTGGAGCTTCGCCGAGGAGACGCGTTGACGCAACAGGGCAGCCACACAACGTGACCCGACTGTCATCGAGCATCGCCGCCCCATTGATGACCTCCAGGGCAGTTGGCAGACCAGGTGCCCGTGCCATCCCATGCGCCCCAGCTGCCCCATTGGTCCGTGACGCTCCGGTTTCAGCCAATTACATCTGGTTCGGGACGACGACTGGCAATTGCCTGATGCATACCCCGTGGCGCTGGCAGCATTCAGCGCATGCCCCTGCTCCTGTTCGACCTCGACAACACGCTGCTGCCCAGGGACGCTGCGTACCTGGCCTGGGCCCAGGACTTCCTCGACGAACACCGGCTGCCCACCGGCGACCTGAGCTGGTTCGCCACCATAGACGGCGGCGGCTACGTGCCCCGCAGCACCGTCCTGGGCGCGGCCAAGCGCCGCTACGGACTCGACCACTCCCTCGACTTCCTCCTCGCGCACTACCGGCGAGGCGTCAACTCCCACATCCACTGTCCCGCCTCGCACATCGAGGCGTTGAGGTCCGCCAGAGCGGCGGGCTGGACGCTCGGCATCGTCAGCAACGGCGGCACCGGGCCGCAGTTGGAGAAGATCCGCCGCACCGGCCTCGAACCCCTGGTGGACGGATGGGTGATCTCCGAGGAGGCCCGGTGCGTGAAGCCGGACCCGAAGATCTTCGAGATCGCCGCGAAACGCTGCGGCGTCCCACCGGTCCACGACTGGACCTCCCACACCTGGATGGTCGGCGACTACGGACCCGCCGACATCGCCGGCGCGGAGGTGACCGGACTGCGCAGCGTCTGGCTGCACCACGGCCGCCCCTGGGCCGAAGGCGGCTACCGTCCCACGCTCAGCGCGGCCGGTCTGCCGGAAGCGGTCGGACTGGTCCTGAGCTCGCGCAACGCTCCCGGCTCCCAGGTGCGTCAACGGCCTGCCGGTCGAGGCAAGTTGGCCGTTGCCGCATCAAGTCTCGTGCCACGGGCAGCAGTTGCCGAGGAGCGATTCGCACGCGGTGGCGGCGGTGCGCCGCCGCGCCGGTACGCCGCAGTCGCCCGCCTGGGCGGACCGGCAGACGGCAAGGCCGGCTGAGTCGGCTGTTCTGCCGAGTCGGCGGCGCGGTCGGCGACGCCGAAGGCGTCGGCTGGGCGACAGCACGCCGATCCGGTCGAACGCGGTGGCCAACGGTATGAACTGCGGGCAGGCCGCTCTACCTGCCCGCTGATCCTTACCCGCCCACCGACCCCCGCCAGATCCACCGAGAGCCGTCGGCAGCCGTCGGCAGCCGTCGGGACCGCCGGAGTCGGGTGGAACCACCAGAGGCGGCCGAGGCCGGCCCGAGGCCACCAGCGGTGGCCACAGGGCACTCCCGGGCACTCCCGGCGCTCCCGGGCACTCCAGGGCGCGCTCCGGACTCATCGCCGCGCCACCGCGCCCCGAACCCCCGTACGCGGTACCGCCATACCACCGAACCGCAGCACTGCCGCACCGCCCTACCGCCGCTCCACCGCGCCACCGCTCCACCCGCGCTGCCGAGCAGCCGCGCCGCCGGGATGGCCACCAGTGCTCCGGCACCTGTGCGGTGATGTCGAGTCAGTGGAACACGGGCCCGCTCGCCAGGCGATCACCCGCCGAGGACGTCGGCTCGGCCCCGGCATGGCGCACCGCCTCGAAGCCCCGGCGATGGCGTTCCCGACCACGCCCCGAACCCGCACCCGGGGGCCGGGCGAGGCGTAGGTCGACCGCGCCACCGTTGGCCTGTTCGAGTCTGCTCCGCGACTCCGGGAAAGGGTATGCGGGTTGGTCCTGACCACACGTCACGACAACCCGTTCCGGCCTTTGATAGCACGGAACCGGGCCGTACAACAGGCTCACAACGGCGCACGGCAGTAGGTCGCGCGCCCCTTTGTTCAACCGTCTGTTTTCGGTCAATCTCGGCCCACCCCCTACCCCTTGGGCAAAGCCGCAGTCCAGAGCGTTCAGCGCTGCCCAGCCCGCCCCGATCGCCGTCAGCGGGTCGTGCGACAACAAGCCACCGTTCCTCCTGCCCCCTTCCCAGAGGGGTCGCGGGATGCCACGCTTCGTGATCGAATGCATCACGCCAAATTGCCATGTCGACATAGCGTCGGATGGTGAACTTGTCACAACGGCAACGGTCCACCCAGTAGATTCGATCTTGGCGAACAGTGCGGCACCACCACACCACACCACCGAGGGGGCTGGAGCGCCTTGAGCAGGGTGAGCAGGAGCGACGCGGGTCCTGACGGCGGCCAGTCGCCGACCGGTCGCACGAGCCGGGCCACCAGAGGGGGCGTGCCCGCGCAGCCGCCGATGCCTACTCCGACGACCAGACTGCCCCGGCCGCCGCAGGCCGGCCCGCACGCCGCCGTCCCCCGGTCCCCCGGCGCCGCCCAGCCCGCGAAGCCCTACTACGCGCAGAGCCCGTTCGCGCCCCGGCCCGGCATCGCGTCGTCCGCCAATCCTCTCGTGGGACAGGCAGGTTACCCGTTCTCCGCCGCGCCCTCGTACCCGACCCCCGGTCCGTCGGCCGGCCTGGTGCCGGAAGGCGCCCCGCTCACGGCTCCGGGGCCCGGCGCCGGTCACCTCTCGGTCCAGCTCGCCGGCCATGCCACCGGTCAGTACGGTCCGGCCGTCGGCAGCATGGCCGCCACCGGCGCCTCCGCTGCCGCCACGATGGCCGCCACAGCTGCCGTAGCGGCCACGGTGGCGGCAGCGGCGTCCGCGGGCAGCGCGGGATCTTCGGGTTCCATCGGCTCCTCGGGCTCGTCCACGATCGCACCGGCCGCCGCGCCGAGGAAACTGTCGGGCCGTCGGCGGCGCGAGACGGTGGCCGTACTGATCTTCGGCGGTGCCCCTATCTTCGAGAGCTCCATCCCGCTCTCGGTCTTCGGGGTGGACCGCCAGGACGCGGGAGTGCCCCGGTACCGGCTGCTGGTCTGCGCCGGCGAGGAGGGCCCGCTCGCCACCACCGGCGGACTCACCCTCACCGCCCCGTACGGGCTGGAAGCGCTCGCCCGGGCCGGCACGATCGTGGTGCCGGCCTGGCGTTCCATCTCCCAGCCGCCGCCGGTCGAGGCCATAGCCGCCCTGCGCAAGGCCCACCACGAGGGCGCCCGGATCATCGGGCTGTGCACGGGCGCCTTCGTCCTGGCGGCGGCGGGCCTGCTGGACGGACGGCCGGCCACCACCCACTGGATGTACGCGCCGACGCTGGCCAAGCGCTACCCCCGGGTCCACGTCGACCCACGTGAACTCTTCGTCGACGACGGCGATGTGCTCACCTCCGCCGGTACGGCCGCGGGGATCGACCTCTGCCTGCACGTCGTGCGGACCGACCACGGGGCGGAGGCGGCCAACGCGCTGGCCCGCCGGCTGGTGGTACCGAGCCGCCGCAGCGGTGGCGGACAGGCTCAGTACATCGATCAGTCATTACCTGAAGAGATCGGCAACGACCCGCTCGCCGAGGTCGTGACCTGGGCGCTCGAGAACCTCAACCAGCAGTTCGACGTGGAGGTGCTCGCCGCCCGCGCCTACATGAGCCGCCGTACCTTCGACCGGCGCTTCCGCACCCTGACCGGCAGTGCGCCGCTGCAGTGGCTGATCACTCAGCGGGTACTGCAGGCGCAGCGACTGCTGGAGACCTCCGAGCTGTCCGTCGACGATGTCGCGCGCCGCTGCGGCTTCCGCTCACCGGTCGCGCTCCGGGGCCACTTCCGGCGCCAGCTGGGGGTCTCGCCGGCCGCGTACCGGACGGGCTACCGCGCCCGGCGCCCGGTCCCGACCGCCACCACGGTGCCGCCGCAGGGACATCCGGCCCACGGCCCCGGCCAGAGCCACCCGGTGCTGGGACACCCCGGCGCGGGCGGCCACCCGGCCGAGCGGCTGACGGGTACCGCCGGTTCGCCCGGCACGGCCTCCGGGCCGGGCGGCGCGGTCGGGGCACCGGCTGCGGGCGCGGCCGGGAACGCTCCGGGCACCGGCTTCGGTCAACCCGGCGTGGCCGCGGCGACCGGCCCTGTGCTCACCGGAAGCCCGGAGATCACCGGTCTGGTGAGCGGCAGTCCGACAGCCGGCGCCGCGGCGGGTGTTCCCTCGGTGCACCAGTCGCCGAACGCGCCGGGCACCGCGGGCTCGCCGGTCGCGGGCGCACCCGCCAGGGGACGGTTCCGCCCTGCCGTTCCATCGCAGCCGGGCATGGGCCTCGGCAGGCTGCTCAGGCCCGGCGAACGGCCCGGCGAACGGCCCGGCGAGCGCCCCGGGGAACGAGCGGCCGACCGTCCCGCGGAACGGCACGAGCGGCAGGAGCGGCGGGCGGAACGGCTGACGGACCGCCTGGCCGATCGGTCGCCGGAACGGGCCGTCGAGCACGCGGCCGCGGAGGACGAGGCCCACGGCGGTGCCGCCGCCCGGGGCCTCGGGCAGCGGCACCGCACCGACGGCAGCGCTCTTCCGCACGCCCACAGGTCCGGCGTCCCGGCGGCCGGAGTTCCGGTGCCGGGCCTCCCGGCGGCCGGCAGGCTCGGCACCGGGGACCACCCGGGCGGCGGCTTCGCGGACGGCGGTCCCGACGGCCCCCGCACCGGTGGTCCCGGCGCCGAGCACAACAAGGTCCCCGACGCCGACCGGACGGACGACACCACCGGGGGGAACCCCGAAACCGGCGGTACGGCACGCCCTGCCGGGGCGGACCGTCAACTGTCCGGCTCGCGTGATCGCGCCGTAGGGTGAGTGCGTGAATGACCGTTTGGTATGGATCGACTGTGAAATGACGGGGCTCGACCTCGACCGGGACGCACTGGTCGAGGTCGCCGCCCTGGTGACCGACTCCGAGCTCAACATCCTCGGCGAAGGCGTGGACGTCATCATCCGCCCGCCCGCCGAGGCGCTGGCCAACATGCCCGAGATCGTGCGCACCATGCACACCTCCTCCGGGCTGCTGGACGAGCTGGAGCACGGCATGACGCTCGCCGAGGCCGAGGAGCGCGTCCTCGCCTACATCCGGGAGTACGTGCCGGAAGCCGGCAAGACCCCGCTGTGCGGCAACTCGGTCGCCACCGACCGGGGCTTCCTGGCCCGCGACATGCCCGCCCTCGAAGGCCACCTGCACTACCGGATCGTGGACGTCTCCTCGATCAAGGAGCTGGCCCGCCGCTGGTACCCGCGCGCCTACTACAACAGCCCGCAGAAGGGCGGCAGCCACCGTGCCCTCGCGGACATCCGCGAGAGCATCGCCGAACTCCGCTACTACCGCGAGGCCGTGTTCGTCGAACAGCCCGGACCGGACACCGACGCCGCCCGCGCGATCGCCGCGAAGTACCAGCTGCCGACCGCCTGAGCCGGGCCGGCCGGCCGCCACCACGACCCGAGCGACAACCCTGGCGCGAGCACCCCTTCTGATCCTGTAGAGTTCTCTGTGTCGGAGCGGGAACGCGAAAGCGGGAAAGCCCCGGACAGATGGTGGGCGTAGCTCAGTTGGTAGAGCACCTGGTTGTGGTCCAGGTGGCCGCGGGTTCGAGTCCCGTCGCTCACCCCAACAGCCTTGAGGGGCGGATCTCTTGGAGATCCGCCCCTCAAGGCGTTTTCGCGTTGCGGACTTTCACGTCCGACCCGGTCGGACAGGTCGCCCGGGTGGACCGGATCAGCCCGCCCGGCCCACCCGACCCAACCGGCCCGCACACTCGGCCGAGTCGCGCACCCCATCGCCGCGCACCCCACGGGCCGCGTGCACCCCATCGCCGCACACCACCGCCGCACACCTCGCCAAGCCCGGCTGGCCGAAAAGATTTCCGACCCCCCTCCCCGAAAAAGCTACCCGCTAGTAACATCATCGCCATGACCACTCCTTCGATCGGCCAGCTGCTCGACTCCACCGTGCCGATGGCCCACACCCTCAAGCTCGAGTACCTGGAGACCGGCTCCGAGCGGGCCGTGCTCCGCCTTCCGGACCAGCCGGAGTTCCACAACCACGTCGGCGGCCCGCACGCCGGTGCGATGTTCACGCTGGCCGAGTCGGCGAGTGGCTGCATCGTCCTCGCCGCCTTCAGCGACCAGCTGTCGCGGGCCGTGCCGCTGGTCGTGAAGGCCGAGGTCTCGTACAAGAAGCTGGCGATGGGTCCGGTCACCGCCACCGCGACGCTCGGCCGGCCGGCCGCGGACGTCGTCGCCGAGCTGGACAAGGGCGAGCGCCCCGAGCTGCCGGTGACCGTCGAGATCACCCGCGCCGACGGCGCCGTGACCGGCGTGATGACCATCACCTGGACCCTGCGCCCCAACTCCTGAGCTCCGGCTCCCGGGCGCCAACTCCCGGGCTTCGGAAGCTTGCTGGACTCCCGGCGGGGAGCCGTCGACGGGGGCGCAACGGCATCCCGCACGAGCACTCGTGCGGGATGCCCCCGTCGGCGGGCCGAGACCGGTCAGGACGTACCGGCAGTCCTCCGCACCGGGCGCATCCGGGACACGGCACCTGCCCGCGACACGGCCCCACGCGCAGGACGGCACCTGCCCGCGACGCCGAACGCATCCGCAGCGCCGGGCCTTCCGAGGGCACGGGCCGACCGGGGACCCCGGGCCCGACCGGGACACCAGATCTTTCCGAGGCATCGGAAGCAGAAGTACGCCGTCCGCCCGAAGTCGCGTCAGATCGTCCGAAACCCGCCCTCACGAGTACTGCCGCCTTCGGGCGGCAGGGTCCTCGAAGGCGCCGTCGGACCGAGACGACGAGCTGCCGCGATGACGGAAGGTCACCAGTGCGCGTGACCTGACACCCCGAGTGCTCGTTCTCGCTTCACGTGCGAGCCATTCACGCGATCCCAGCGCAGCCGGGAGCCGCTCCCGTCCAGCCCGACCGTCCGGGGCGCATCCCGCCGCAGACCGGCGGACGGCTGCCCCGCCCCCGCGCCCTGGCCGTGGGCGGCGCGCTGCTGGCCCAGGTGTGGGGTCTGGGTATAGGCATCACCGGTGCGTACGCGGCGACGGCCGCCGAGCCCGACACCGACCTGGTCGGCCGCGCCGACGCGCCCGCCCTGCTGGACGGTCTGGCCGGCAGCGCCGCACCGGCCCTACGGCAGCCGGCCGCACCGGTCGAGCACGTGCTCCAGGACCGGATCAGGGCGGGCGGGCTGCCGCTCCCGGGGCAGGCGGCCGGCGTGCCGGACGCCTTCGCGATCGCCGCCGTGCTGCTGCCCGCCGCCCCGTCGCAGCCGCGCGGGAACGGCCCGCGTGCTTCACGGTCCGCCCCGGCCGACGGTGAGGCGGGCTCCCCCGACACGGCGGACGCCGAGACCCGGCCGGCCACCGAGGCCGCCGCCGACCAGGCCGCCGTGCCGCCGCAGGTCGCGCCCGGCGGTACGAGTGGCAACGGTGCGGGAGCCGGCTTCGACGCGGCCGCGACCGGCGGTCGGCCCGGCCCGGAGCCGGTACGGCTCCAGGATCCGGCCCAGCCGCTCACCGTCGATCCGCTCGCCCTCACCGCGGTCACCCCGGTCGAGCCGGGCGGCGACCTCACCGCCGTACTCGTCCCGATCGCGGGCGGCATGCTGCTCACCGGGGCAGCGATGTACAAGCACCGGGGGCTGCCGCGCGGGCACTGAGCGCGCGAGCCGGGCCCGACCGTTCGCGCCGGGCCGTGGGCCGGCGCGCCGGGGCTCAGCGGAAGACGCCGGGTGGCGGGGCCGGCGACGGGGCTGCCGTGGCGTCGGTGGCCGGAACCGCGCCGGCGGTGAAGTCGGCCAGTGAGCGGCCGTGCTCGACCCGGCCGAGATAGGAGTCCGAGGCCACCCGCCGGCTCAACTCGTCCAGCGGGAGCGGCTGCTGGGCCGCCACCAGGATCAGGTTCCCGAACCGCTTGCCCCGCAGCACCGCCGGGTCGGCCACCAGACAGACCTCGGGGAAGACCGCGCGCATCGTGGCCACCTGGGACCTGGCGAAGCGCAGTGCCGAACCGTCCGCGATGTTCACGGCGTACCGCCCACCGGGCGCCAGGGCCCGCGCGGCCAGGGTGGCGAACTCCACCGTCGCGCAGTGTGCCGGAACCCGGGCCCCGGCGAAGACATCGGCTATGACCAGGTCCACCGCCCCTTCCGGGGTGCGTTCGAGCACGGCACGGGCGTCGGCGCCACGGACCTTTATCTGCCAGCCGCGCTCCAACGGGAGCTCCGCCCGGACGAGTTCGGTCAGTGCGGTGTCGATCTCGGCCACCTGCTGGCGTGAGCGGGGACGGGTGGCGGCGACGTAACGGGCCAGGGTCAGGGCGCCACCGCCGAGGTGCAGGACGGTGACGGGCTTCCCGGGGGCGGCGGCCAGGTCGATCAGGTGGCCGAGCCTGCGCTGGTACTCGAAGCCCAGGTAGGTGGGGTCGGCGAGGTCGACCAGGGACTGCGGCGCACCGTCGACCAGCAGGGTCCAGGCCTGCGGACGGTCCCGGTCGGGAACCAGCTCGGCCAGTCCGGAGCCCACCTGGCGGGCCAGCGGGCCCTGGGCGCGGGTACGGCCCGCGCCGGACGGTCCGCTCGGGGCGGCGGGGGTCGGCTCGGTCTCGCTGCGAGCCCTGCCGGCCCTGTTACTGCGTCCCATGCCGACCATTATCGCCGGAGCGGCGGGCGACGCCGCAGCTCAGCGGGGGGCTCAGAAAGGCCCGAGGCCGCCTGCGGTCAGTGTGCAGGCGGCCTCGCAGAGTGCTGAGCGCAGCACCCACGCGTCCGTGGCCCGGGCCACGGAGTCCGGACCGGACGGTGGCATCACCCACCGTGGATCGGTGGGCGGGTAGAGCACGGCGCCCGGTGTACAGCTGCTGCCCGGCAGGTGCCAGAGGTCGGCGGTGCCGGCCGGCACGAGGAACGCGACCGCCGAGCCGCCCGCGGTCTGGAGCACCGCCCCGCAGGCGCGGCGGAGCCGGAGGATGTCGACCGTCTCGAGACCGTGCCGGACGGCGACGGTGACCGTGTCGTAGCCGACCTGGGCCGGGGGCGGTGCGGTCGCGCCGCCGCCCCCGGCGCAGGCCGATGGTTCGCCCTCGACGCCCCTGGCTCCTCGGGCGCCCTCGGCGCCGCGCGGGCCGTCCGGCAGCAGAGCGGGCTCCAGCCCCTGGGCGAATCCGCCGGCGACCGTCCGTCGGTACTGCGGTACTCCGATGACCATGACGGCCCTCCTGTCACCTCGTCAGGTCGGAAGCCCGACCGCTCTCTGGCAGTGGGGGTGCGGTCAGGCTTCCAGCTATCAGGACAACGCGAAGGGTGCGCCCAAAGCCACGGGGCCGCCTACAGCAAGCCATGGCATTTCATGGCAGATCTCGGCAATGACGTCCAAAATGTGGGGAATTGAGGGTACATCATCCAGCAACTCACCGTATTCGCCGGATAACTCCGGGTACTGTCGTGAGCGCCCGTCCACCACCGACCTCATGCCATCACAGCGGCCACCGGGGACGCCAACCGCATCCCCGTCAACAGCCGCCGGCGCCGTTCACGACCGCACCGGCCGCGGTGCACCCCGTACGACCCGCCCCACCCGGCACGACCCGGCACGACCCCGCCCCACCCGGCCTCCCGAACCGTCACAGCGACAGCCCGCAGCGACCGCGACCTCCACAGCACGAGCCCGGAGCACAGACCATGGCAGCCCAGCGATCCGGCGGACCGCAGTCCACGCCGACTGCCGCCGTCACCCCCCACCTCGCCCTCCCCGGCGCCGCCGTCCCCAACGCCGTGATGCGGGGGCTGCGGGGCGACCGCTCCCCCGGCGAGTTCGCCACCGCGATCCGGCGGGCCGCCCGCGAGATCGGCGAGCACGTGTCCTGCGACGCCCGTTACGTGGGGCGGGTCGAGTCCGGTGAGATCCGCTGCCCCAACTACGCGTACGAGCGGGTGTTCCGGCACATGTGGCCGGACCGCTCACTGCAGGATCTCGGCTTCTCCCCGCGCACGGCGGTCCGTCGCCGCACCGCGGGGAGCGCCGCACCCAGGCCGGCCGCACCCAGGTCCGACGGCCCCGGGTTCGACGGCCCGGCCCTGCTCACCGATTCGCACCATCCCCACGAGGAGAACGACGACGTGCGTCGCCGTACGTTCCTGAGCGGCGGCTCGACCGCCCTGGCGGCAGCGCTCGGCCTTGACCGGCCGGCGCAGGCCGCGGTCCCCGCACCCGCTGCCGGCGTCCAGGCGCCGCTCCCCCGGGTCGAGCCGGCTCCCGGCTGGCCGGCCGGTGACGAACTCCCCCCGACCCGGGCAGGACTGGCCCGGCAGGCGGCCCGCGTCCCGCCCCCGCGCAGGGTCGGTGCCGCCGAGGTGCGCGGTGTCGAGCAGGCTGTCCGTGACATCCGGCTGCTGGACGACGCGCACGGTGCGGACACCCTCTTCGAGCTGGCCGGGCAGTCGCTGCGCAACGCGTACACCCTGCTCAACGACGGCGAGTACAACAGCGCCACCGAGCGCCGACTGCAGTCCGGGGCAGGGGAGTTGGCCATCTCGGTCGGCTGGCTGGCGCATGACTCCAACCGGCTGGCCGATGCCCGGTCGTTCTACTCCGAGGCGCTCGCCACCGCCCGGATGGCCGACGACGCGTCGCTCGAGGCACATGTGTTCTGCAACAGCGCGTTCCTCGCCAGGGACGCCGGACGGCCACGCGAGGCGCTGCGGGCGGCGCAGGCCGGCCAGGCCGCGGCACGGAGGCTGGACTCGGACCGGCTGCTCGCACTGCTCGCCATGCGCGAGGCCGGGGGCTGGGCACTGCTCAAGGACCGGCCGGCCTGCGAGCGGGCACTGGCCCGCGCGTACACGCTGTTCGACCGAGGTGAGTCGGAGGCCGACCCGGAGTGGATGTCCTTCTTCGGTGAGGCGGAGATCGCCGGTCTGGAGGCGCAGTGCTGGTCCGCGCTGGGCGAGTGGGACCGGGCGAGCGAGCAGGCCGGGCGGGCCATCGCGCTCCAGGACCCGCACTTCGTCCGCAACCGGGTGCTGTTCACCGCCGAACTGGCCCATGACCGGCTCGGCCGGGGGGATCTGGTGGGGGCGGCGAGCCATGGTTCAGCGGCCGTGGCGCTGCTCGGCGAGGTCCGCTCGGCACGGATCCGGAGCATGCTCGCCGACACCGCCGAGCATCTGGGGGTGCACCGGTCGGTGACGGAGGTCGCCGACTTCCTGAGGGTGTACCGCAACGCGATGGCGGCCTGACCGTCGCACCGAGGCGCCCCCGGGGCGGGACGCGACCGGTCACGCGCCGCCCCGGGGTGGACAACCCCGGTTCAGTGGCCGTCGAGGTGGCTGAGGTCGTTCCAGATCTCGACGGCGGGCAGGCCGTACTCCCAGGAGAGGACCGAGAGCGCCGCCGTCCCCAGCTTGAAGCGCTGGGCGTACTCGGGCGGCAGGCCGAGCCAACGGGCCGTCAGGATGCGCAGCAGGTGGCCGTGGGCGAAGAGCACCACGTCGCGGTCCGCGCAGTGCATGGTGGTGGTGTCGGGGTCCGGGGTGCCGTGCTCCTCGTTGAGTCCGGCGAGGAAGGCGTCGACCCGGTCGGCCACGTCGGACAGCTTCTCGCCGCCGGGTACGCCGTCCCGCCAGATCAGCCAGCCGGGGCGGTCGGTGGCCCTGATGTCCTGCCCGGTGCGGCCCTCGTACTGGCCGTAGTCCCATTCCATCAGTTCGGGGCGGTCCACCGCGCGGTCGCCGAACCCGGCCAGCTCGCAGGTCTCCCGGGCCCTGGAGAGCGGGCTGGTGTAGACGACGGCGTCCGGCAGGCCGTTCCACGGTGCCTTGGCCAGCC
The DNA here is from genome assembly GCF_051374625.1 of Kitasatospora sp. HPM-01-4. Lineage (NCBI taxonomy): Bacteria > Bacillati > Actinomycetota > Actinomycetes > Kitasatosporales > Streptomycetaceae > Kitasatospora > Kitasatospora sp. HPM-01-4. Next base: position 3,106,842 of record NZ_JBPQGP010000005.1, read on the forward strand.
GCGCCCCGAGCGCGCGTGCCATCGCGCGGCCCTCCTCGGTGAGCGGGATGTCGGTACGGCCGGTGTGCCGACCGGTGGCCGACCACTCGGTCTCGCCGTGCCGGATGAGCACGATTCGAGCGGGCATGGGGAACTCCTCGCAGCTGGGGTGGCGGGTAGCCAGGGTGGGGTGCGGCCGGGCTCGCCGTCGAGTCGCCGAGGACCATGATCCCCCACCACCGTGCCCGCGCCCGGCACCGGCCCATGGCCGACCCGGCCCGCGCCCACGGTTCGGCCACGACCGACCCGTACCGCGCCGTCGCGCCGACCGGTTCCGTGCCATCCGCTCACCGCGCGCGGCGCCGCACGGCGGGCACCCGGAAGGACTTCCGGCGGGCCCGCCCGGAGACCACGCACCCCGGGCGGCCGCCACCCCGCACATCCGTACGGGCCCACGGACTCGTACGGCCGGCGCGGTCGGTGCGGTCCGGAGGGCACCGTCCGCGCCGAATTGTCGGCCCCGGATGCGAAACTGGGCCGCACCATGAACGTCTCGACCATCGGGCAGGCAGAGCCGCTGGCCCAGCGCCTCTCCGAGCTGCGCGGCCGGGCGCCGCAGCGCAGCCTCGACGCCCGCGCCCTCGCCGCCCTCGCCGCCAACCCCGGCTGCCGCCGCCGCGCCGTACTGGACGCCGCCGGGGTGGACAAGGCGGCCGTCGCCGGACGCCTCGGCCGGCCGGCGCCCTTCGGACAGTCACCGTTCGCGATCGCGCGCGGCCACGTCTTCGAGTCCCGCCTCAAGAGCGACGGCTACGCCGCACTGCTGGAGCCGCTGCGCCGCCACCTCGGGCTGCCGCCGGAGAAGGCCGAGCTCGCGGTGCCCGATCTGCTGGTCCGTTCCGCCCCTGCGGTCCGGGCCGAGCGGACCGGGGAGGTGCTGGCCGAGGCCGCCGCCACGCCAGGGGCCTGGACCTTGCTCGACCATCCGATGCTGCGGCTGACCGTGGCCGGCAGCCCGGTGTACCTGGAGCCGGACGCCGTGGTGGTGCACGACGGCCGCTGCACCGTGGTGGAGATCAAGTCGTTCCCGGTCCTGGACGGCTCCGCCGACCCGGCGAAGGTCGGGGCGGCGGCCCGGCAGGCGGCGGTGTACGTGCTGGCGCTCCAGGAGGCCGCGGCCGCGGCGGCCGGGCAGGAGGTGCCCGGCTCGCCGTACGCGGAGCAGAGGCTGCCCGGCAGCCCGGAGTCGAGCGTGCTGCTGGTCTGCCCGAAGGACTTCGGCAACCGTCCGACGGCCGTCGCCGTGGACGTCCGGCGTGAGCTGGCCACCACCCGCCGTCAGCTCGGTCGGCTCACCCGGATCGAGGAGCTGCTGGCCGCGCTGCCGTCCGGCACCACCTTCGACCTGGCGCCGGACGAGGCGGGCAGCCCGACCCGGCCCGTCGAGGAACTGGCCACCGTGGTCGGGGCGTTGGACGCCTCGTACAGCCCGGACTGCCTCTCCGGCTGCGAACTCGGCTTCCACTGCCGGGCGCAGGCCCGCTGCGCCGACTCGGTCGAGCAGCTCGGCCGCAGTGTCCGGGGCGAGCTCGGCAGCCTGCGTACGGTCACCGAGGCGCTGGCCGCCGCCGAGGGCCGGGGTGCCGCCGGCTGTGACGGTGCGGACGGCTCCGGCCAGGCCGAGGCCGCCGCCCGGCTCGCGCACGCCGCCGCGCTGCGCGCCGAGGCCCTGGGCAGGAGCGCCGGATGACCTCGCACGCCGCCGCGGTCCCGGCCCCGTACCCGAGCGGAGTGGTCAGGGGGTCCACCCGATGAGCCTGTTGAGCACCCTGGCCCGGCTGGAGGCCGTCCGCAGCGGCCAGGCCGAGCCGCTCGCGACGGTCCGGCACCGGCACCTCTCGGAGCGCCCCATGGTGCTGGTGCCGTTCTCCGCCGCCGGTGAGTCGGGCGCGCCGCTCGCCATGCTGCTGGGCACCGACCGGACCGCACCGCGGCTGCACATCGTGCCGCAGCCGCTGAACCGCACCCAGCGCTTCGACTTCCTCGCCCACATCGCCGCCGACCTGCTCCCCTATCTGGAGTCCTACGGGGCCGAGGCCGAGCGGATCGAGGGCTCGGAGAAGGACCCGGAGACCGGCGAGAAGACCCAGGTCTTCAGGGAACTCTGCACCGACGCACCCCAGTTGATCGTCCCCAACGGCGCGGCCGTCCGGCATCTGGCGCTGCTCGGCCGGTCCACCCGGTTCCGCCGCACCGCCGAGGACGCCGACCCGGGCCCCTACCCCGCACCGACCCGGGTCCCGCTGCTGGGCCGCTGGCTGACGCATCTCACCGAGCGGGCCCAGGTGCCGGGCGCCAGCCTGCTGCTGTCGATGACGGCGCTGCTGGCCCGCCACTGGGCGACCGGCCAGAGCCACCTGGAGGACCAGCACCTGGCCGCCCAGCTGGCCTGGCACTTCCCGCGTCCGGGCCTGAGCGGCGCCGAGACGGCCGTGCTGACGGAGACCGAGCGGGACGCCCACGGCCGGCTCACCCACCCGCCCGCCGGCCCGGTCACCGATCCGCGCTTCGACGAGCTGCTGCTCGCCCCCGCCATCGGCCGCCACGACTCCGCCGTGGCCGCACTGGCCGCGCTCCGGGAGGCCCAGGCCCACACCGCGCAGGTCGAGCAGGCCCGACTGCACGTCAAGGAGGCCTCGGCGCAGCTGCACTCGGTCCTCGAGCAGGAGCTGCTGCCCACCTGGCATGACGTCTGGCGCGGCCTCGACCTGCTGTACGCGCTCCCGCCGGCCGCCCACCTCGCCGAGCGCTGGGAGTCCGACCGCTGGTCCTACACCGGCCACCGGGACCGGCTCGCCGCCGGGGAGCCGCCGCAGCCCAGGCAGGACGACGCCGTGACCGCCGCCCGCAAGCTCGCCCAGCGCGAGCGCGAGCAGGCCAGGCTGGCGGTCCAGGAGGCGCTGGACGACCCGCTGGCGATGGCCGAGCACCGGCTGGCGGGCGAGGCCTTCGCGGGCACGGTGACCGAGGTGGCCATGGACTACGACACCTCCGGCCGCTCGCCCAAGCCCCGGCCGCTGGTCACCGTCCGCACCTCCGACCGCCCGCACGCCGATCCGGGCCGCGAGGTGTACCGGGCCTCGGGCCCGACCGCGCAGAAGGCCGTGGTCGTCGGGTCCGACCCGGCCGGCGGCACCGTCACGGTCCGGATGCTGTCCGGGATGGGCCGGAAGAAGGAGCCCGAGCCGGGCAGCCTGCCGGAGCCCGGCGACCGGATCGTCCTCACCCTGTTCGAGCTGACGCCGCGCCAGTCCGCGCCGCTGCCCGAGCCCGAGGACACCCCCTGGACACACGGAGGACCGCCGGGCGCCGCCGACCATTCGCTCACCGCCGCCGAAGAGTGGGAATGACAGACACCATGACCTTCGACCCGGAGTCCGCAGCCGACTCCTTCGGCAAACCGCAGACCGTCTCCCCCGGCGCCGCGGCGGACGCCGCCGTGGCCGGGATCCTGGCGGCCACCGTCCACCCCGGCCCCGGCGCGCCCCGCGGCGTGGTGGTGGACTCACCACCCGGCGCCGGCAAGTCGACGCTGGTGGTGAGGGCGGCGAAGGAGCTGGTCTGCGCGGGCGAGCGGCTGATGATCGTGGCCCAGACCAACAGCCAGGTGGACGACCTGGTGGACCGGCTGGCCGAGAAGGGCCCCGAGCTGCGCATCGGTCGGCTGCACGCGAGTGACTCCCGCCCGGCGCCCGAGGCGCTGCGGCACGAGAACGTCACCCCGTCCGACAAGGTGAGCGCGCTGCTGGAGCACGACGTGGTGATCTCCACCGCCGCCAAGTGGCAGTGGGTGAGGACGGAGGCACCGTGGCGGCACGCGATCGTGGACGAGGCGTACCAGATGCGCTCCGACGCGCTGCTCGCGGTGGCCCGGCTGTTCGAGCGGGCGCTGTTCGTCGGTGACCCCGGCCAGCTGGACCCGTTCACGGTGGTCGGCACCGACCAGTGGTCGGGACTCTCGTACGACCCGTCCAGCAGCGCGGTGGTCACCCTGCTGGCGCACAACCCGGAGATCCGGCCGCACCGCCTTCCGGTCTCCTGGCGGCTGCCCGCCTCGGCGGCACCGCTGATCTCCTCCTCCTTCTACCCGTACGCGCCGTTCCGCTCCGGTACCGGGCCCGGCGAGCGACGGCTGACCGCGGCCGTGGCGGCGGACGGTTCGGCCCTCGACGCGGCGATCGACGAGGCCTCCGAGAGCGGCTGGGCGCTGCTGGAGCTGCCCGCCCGGCACACCGTGCGGACGGACCCGCAGGCCGTCGCCGCGGTGGCGGCGACGGTCCGGCGGCTGCTGGAGCGCGGTCTCACCGCCCACTCCGAGCAGGGCACGGCCCCGCTGACCCCGGCCCGGATCGCGGTGGGCACCGCGCACCGGGACCAGGCCGCGGCCGTCCGGACGGCGCTGGCCGGCCTGGGCGTACCGGTCGACCCGGCCGCCGGTCCGGCCGTGACGGTGGACACCGCCAACCGGCTGCAGGGCCGGGAGTACGACGTCACCGTGGTGCTTCACCCGCTCTCCGGCCGCCCCGACGCGACGGCCTTCCACCTGGAGACCGGCCGGCTGTGCGTGCTCGCCTCCCGGCACCGGCACGCCTGCATCGTGGTCGCCCGCGCGGGCATCGCCGAGGTCCTGGACGAACACCCCGCGACCGAGCCGGTCCAGCTCGGCGTCACCGTCAAGTTCCCGGACGGCTGGGAGGCCAACTACCGGATGCTGCAGCACCTGGAGGAGCACCGGGTGCGGCTCTGACCGGAATCCGCAGCCGAGGGCCGTTCTCCACCCGGCGCGCGGACCGGGAATAGCGCTCTGCCCTCACACCGTTCCGCTACGGGCTGCCGCCGAGTGACAATGGACGGCGGCCGACAGCGGCGGCCCTACCCGGCCGCCCGTGCCCCGAGGCAGCGAACCCACCCACCACCCCGGAGGTGTCCCCCCATGCCCGATCGCCACTCGCCGGTCTCCGGCCAGAGCGGCCAGCACGTCCCGAGCGGCCCCGCCGGACCGGCCGCACCGGGTCCGGGCACCCCCGTCCGCCGGCTGCGCCCGGCCCAGCTGCTCTTCGAGCCGCAGGCGAGCGAGCCCGAACCGGAACGCTTCTTCGACCTGGATGCCATCGAGGATCCGTCCGAACTGCTGCGCCGTTCCACCGAGTTGACCCTGGCCTTCAGAGCCGCGGCCGAACGCGCCACCGACTTCCAGGCGATCGCGGCGGCTCAGCTCGCCGACACGCGGCGGTTCGACGCGCTCTCGCCCGCCGAGATCGCCGACCGGGCCGACTGGACGCCCGACTACGCGGCGCGGATGGTCGAGTACGGACGGACACTGCTGAAGCAGCAGGCCGCGGGCGAGCACTGAGCCCCGCCGCACCCGCGAGCGCTCCCCGCTCCTCCGTGCTCCCCGTTCCCCGTGCTCGTCGAGCCGCGCACCTTCTTCCCCGGAAGTCGCGTTCCGCCCCACGGAAGCCTGCCCCGCCTGCCTGCGGGGTAGCCAGTGGCATATGCAGGCGGGAAGGGTACGCCTGCACAACGGGCGTTGTCCGGCGATTGGGGCTTTTCTTCCACGCGGGGCGGCCGGGGGCCAGGCTGCTGTACGTGGACATCTGGACCTATCAATCCGTGGAGTACGTCACCGTCGCCGGCGAGGCGTGGCTGGCCTCGGCGAGCGAGTACCCGCGCAGCATGCGGGCGCTGTGGGAGTCCAGGCCGTGGGCGCCGTCGGTGCTGCCGTGCGGGCGGGTCTTCGACGTGATCAGCATGCCCGCGCTGTTCGGCCGCCGGGTCCTGGACGAGCTGTGGGAGTCCGGCCCGGGGTGCGGGCCGGTGGCGCTGTTCCGGGGACGGACCCTGGTCTTCGTCCAGCCCGGCGCGGCCCCCCGGCTGCGGAGGCTGCTGGCCTGGGAGGAGTGGGCCCGCGAGGTGCCGCCCCTGCTCTGCCACGGGGCGGGCGACGCGGTGACCGTCCCGCCGATCCAGCGGGTGGTGGACGCGCCCGACTCCCCCGGCCAGGGCGCGGGCCGCTGGATCGTGGCGCCGGACACCCGTGAGCCGTGGCTGCCCGGCGCCGCCACGGTGCTCTGGGCCTGCGTCCGCGCCTCCAGGACGCCCACCGCTCAGACGGCCGGCACCGGGGCACCCTCCCGCGAGCGGCGCGCCCCGGCCGCCGCGGACCTGGACGGCGAACCCGAGCCCGTGCCCTTCGCCTGAGTCCGGTCCTGCGGGCATTCGATTTTGGTTCCACCCGAGGCCACTGCTAGAGTTTTCTCTGTCAGCAGGCGCCGCTAGCTCAGTTGGTTAGAGCAGCTGACTCTTAATCAGCGGGTCCGGGGTTCGAGTCCCTGGCGGCGCACAGACAGCCGAAAGGCCCCTCGCAGCAGCGAGGGGCTTTTCGGCGTTCCCGGGTGCGAAGAGCCCCCCGGGTGGGCCGCCCCGCGCGGGGCGGCCCACCCGGGAGTCCGGTCAGCGGCCGCGCAGCGAGCGGTAGTTGGCGACCAGGGCGGCGGTGGAGCTGTCCAGCTGCTCCGTGCCCGCACCGGTCAGCAGCACCGGCTCGATCCGCTTGGCGAGCACCTTGCCGAGCTCGACGCCCCACTGGTCGAAGGAGTCGATGTTCCAGACCGCACCCTGGACGAAGACCTTGTGCTCGTACAGCGCGATCAGCTGGCCGAGCACCGACGGGGTGAGCTCGGCGGCCAGGATGGTGGTGGTCGGGTGGCTGCCCTTGAAGGTCTTGTGCGGGACCAGCTCGGCCGGGACGCCCTCGGCGGCGACCTCCTGGGGGGTCTTGCCGAAGGCGAGCGCCTGGGTCTGGGCGAAGAAGTTGGCCATCAGCAGGTCGTGCTGGGCGACCAGGCCGGGCAGCAGGTCGGCGACCGGCTTGGCGAAGCCGATGAAGTCGGCCGGGATGACCTTGGTGCCCTGGTGCAGCAGCTGGTAGTAGGCGTGCTGGCCGTTGGTGCCGGGGGTGCCCCAGACCACCGGGCCGGTCTGCCAGTCGACCGGGTTGCCCTGGCGGTCCACCGACTTGCCGTTGGACTCCATGTCCAGCTGCTGGAGGTAGGCGGTGAACTTGGACAGGTAGTGCGAGTACGGCAGCACGGCGTGGGACTGGGCGTCGAAGAACGCGCCGTACCAGACACCGAGCAGCCCGAGCAGCAGCGGGACGTTCTGCTCGGCCGGGGCGGTGCGGAAGTGCTCGTCGACCAGGTGGAAGCCGTCCAGCATCTCCCGGAACCGCTCCGGGCCGATCGCGATCATCAGCGAGAGGCCGATCGCGGAGTCGTAGGAGTAGCGGCCGCCGACCCAGTCCCAGAACTCGAACATGTTCTCGACGTCGATGCCGAAGTCGGCGACGCCCTCGGCGTTGGTGGAGAGGGCCACGAAGTGCTTGGCCACCGCGTCCGTGTCGCTGCGCAGCTCGGTGAGCAGCCAGTTGCGCGCGGAGACGGCGTTGGTGATGGTCTCGATCGTGGTGAAGGTCTTGGAGGCCACGATGAACAGGGTCTCGGCGGCGTCCAGGTCGCGCAGCGCCTCGTGCAGGTCGGCGCCGTCCACGTTGGAGACGAAGCGGACCGTGAGGTCGCGCTGGGTGTAGGAGCGCAGCACCTCGTAGGCCATCGCGGGGCCGAGGTCGGAGCCGCCGATGCCGATGTTGACGATGTTCCTGATCCGCTTGCCGGTGTGGCCCTTCCAGGCGCCGGAGCGGATCCGGTCGGAGAAGGCGGCCATCTTGTCCAGTACGGCGTGCACGGCGGGGACGACGTTCTCGCCGTCCACCTCGATGACGGCCTCGCGGGGGGCGCGCAGGGCGGTGTGCAGGACGGCCCGGTTCTCGGTGATGTTGATCTTCTCGCCGCGGAACATGGCGTCCCGCAGCCCGGCGACCCCGGTGGCCTCGGCCAGCTCGCGCAGCAGGCGCAGGGTCTCGTCGTTGATCAGGTGCTTGGCGTAGTCCACCCGGAGGTCACCGGCCTGGAGCACATAGCGGCTCCCGCGCTCCGGGTCCGCCGCGAACAGCTCGCGCAGGTGCCGCTGCCCGATCTCCTCCCGGTGCTTGGCCAGTGCCGCCCACTGCGGCAGCCGGTCCAGCGGGGTACGGCCGCCGACAGGGTTCTCCGTCATCGGTTGCTCCTTGACTCATCCGGTTTCTCGGATACCGGCAGGGCCCAGCGGGGAGGGTTGCGCAAGGGTCTGGCGGTACGGGGTGCTGTGTGCGCCGACTCCGTTGACGGCCTGCCCCGGCACAGCCTACGCTTCCGGCCCACTCGCCTGGCGCAGCGTCACCTGCGCCTCGCCAGCGCCGTCACCTGCACGTCACCGGGGTTCCGCCGGGCCGTCACCCACGCCGTCACGCAAGCCGTCGCGAGTGCATCAGCCGCTCCGTCACGGGGTGGCCGGTCCGCCGCACCGCCGCGTCACCTGCGCCGGGACATCAGGTCCAGGCCGCGCATCACCTGGTCGGCGATCTCCGGGTCGGACCCGACCTCGCCGCGTGCCGCCAGCACCTCGCGGCGGGAGGCGGCGATCATCTCCTGCTCGACCTCGGCGGCCGCCTGCCACTGGCTCGTCCGGAGCCGGGCCTCGGCGGCTTCCTCCTCCTCGTACTTCTCCGGGCAGAGCCTGGCCAGCCGGTCGTGCTGGCGCTCGCGCAGCCGGTCGGCGACCTCGGGCGGCAGCCCGCGCTCCTCCTCCAGCTCGGCCAGCCGGTCGAGACCGGCCTTCGCCGCCCGCCACCACAGCTCCCTGACCTCCCGCTCGTGCCGGTCGTGGCCGGTGTCCAGCCGGAGCAGCCGGACCAGCCAGGGCAGGCTGAGGCCCTGGACCAGCAGGGTGAACAGCACCACTCCGAAGGCGATGAAGACGATCTCGCTGCGCCCGGGGAAGGGCTCTCCGCCCGCCAGCAGCAGCGGGATGCCGAGCGCGAGCGCGACGGTGGCCACCCCGCGCATCCCCGACCACCAGAGGACCACCGTTTCGCGCCAGCTGATCGGGGTGTCCTCCTCGCCGTGGCTGACCCGGCTGGAGATCCAGGCGGCGGGCAGCAGCCAGACCAGCCGGACCAGCACCACGGTGGCGATCACCCAGGCGGTGTGGCCGAGCATGCCGCGCCAGCTGTCCTTGACGTCGGCGAGCACGGTGGACAGTTCGAGCCCGATCAGGCCGAAGGCGACCCCGGTGATCAGGATCTCGACGATCTCCCAGAAGGCGTTGCCGACCAGCCGGAAGGAGACGTCCTCGGCGTCGGCCGCCCGGTCGGCCAGGTAGAGCGCGCAGACCACCACGGCGAGCACGCCGGAGCCGTGCGCCTCCTCCGCCAGCACGTACGCGGCGAACGGGACCAGCAGGTTGAGTGCGACCTGCTGGGTGGGGTCCTCCAGCATTCCGGCCAGCCTGGTGTTGAGCCAGCCGAGCGCGATGCCGATGACCACGGCGACCACGGCGGAGAGGATGAACCGCAGCACCGCGTGGGTGGCCGAGAAGTCGCCGCTGACCACGGCCTCGATGGCCAGCGAGTAGATCACGATCGCGGTGACGTCGTTGAACAGGCCCTCGCTCTCCAGTACCGCCACCAGCCGGCGCGGCAGGCCGATGCTGCCGGCCACGGCGACCGCCGCGACCGGGTCCGGCGGGGAGACCAGCGCGCCGAGCGCGACCGCGGCGGCCAGCGGCAGTGCGGGTACCAGCCAGTGCAGGACGCCCGCGACCGCCGCCGTGGTGATGATCACCAGGGCGACGGCGAGCAGCAGGATCGAGCGGATGTTGGCCCGGAAGTAGCGCACCGAGGAGCGTCTGGCCACCGCGAAGATCAGCGGGGGCAGCACCAGCGGGAGGATCAGCTCCGGCTCGATCTTCACATTGGGGATCTGCGGCACCAGGGCCATCACCAGCCCGACCACCGTCATCAGCACCGGTTGAGGCACGCCGGTCCGCCGCGCCAGCGGAATGGTCACGACCGATGCGAGCAGTACCACGAACAGCAACGACAGCTGGGTCACCAACTCAGCATAAATGTGACAAACAGTCGATTCCGATCATTTGTCCGCGGCCCGGTCTTGATCTCAAGCCCACTTCAACTTGCAGAGTGGTGGCACCCGAGAGAGAGGACGTCCGGACATGCTGGCATCGATCTTCGACCGGCCCGGCGGGCCGGAGGTGCTGCGGGTTGCCGAACTTCCGGTACCCGTGCCGGGCCCGGGCCAGGTGCTGGTCCGGGTACTGGCCGCCGGCATCCAGCCCGCCGACACCGCCATCCGCGGCGGCTGGACGCCGCCGGGCGCGGCCGTCGAGCTGCCCGCCGTACCGGGCAACGAGTTCGCCGGGGTGGTGGAGCGGCTCGGCGAGGGCACCACGGGCTGGACGGCCGGGGACGAGGTGCTCGGCTTCCAGTTGCTCGGCGGCCACGCCCAGTACATCGCGGTGGACGCCGACCGGCTGGTGGCCAAGCCGGCCGCGATGCCCTGGACCGCCGCCGGTTCACTCTCCGCCTCCGGTCAGACCGCCCATGTCGCGCTGACCGAGCTGGAGGTCGGCCGGGGCGATGTGCTGCTGGTGCACGGCGCCGCCGGCGGGGTCGGCACGGTGGCCGTGCAGCTGGCCCGTGCCTGGGGGGCCACGGTGATCGGCACCGCGAGCGAGCGCAACCACGGCTACCTGCGTGAGCTGGGCGCGATCCCGGTGGCCTACGGCCCCGGGCTGGCCGACCGGGTCCGCGCGCTCGCCCCGACCGGGGTGGACGCCGCCTTCGACGCGGCCGGCCGGGGCGCGCTGGAGGCTTCCGTGGAGTTGGTCGCCGACCGTACGCGGATCGGCACCATCGTGGACTACGAGACCGCCGAACGCCTGGGCCTGCGCGGGCTGCGCGGCCTGCGGACCGCCGCCCGGCTGGCCGAACTGGTCCGGCTCTGGGAGGCCGGCGGGCTGCGCCTGGAGACAGCCGCGACCTTCCCGCTGTCCCGTGCCGCCGAGGCCCACCGCCTGGTCGAGGACGGGCACGTCCGGGGCAAGGCCGTGATCACCCCGTGGTCGGCCGACTGACCCGGGGCGCCGGGCACCGATTATGACTTCGGGCCGCTGACCAGGTAATGTTCTCTTCGTCAGCAGGCGCCGCTAGCTCAGTTGGTTAGAGCAGCTGACTCTTAATCAGCGGGTCCGGGGTTCGAGTCCCTGGCGGCGCACAGACAGCCGAAGGGCCCCTCGCAGCAGCGAGGGGCCCTTCGGCGTTCCACCTGCACCGCTCAGCCGAAGTAGCCGTGGAAGTTCTTCGAGAACTCCTGGCGGTCGACCTCGGCGGGGTCGACGTAGCCGCTGCCCGCGCAACTGTCGGGCGGCATGCCGATGGCGATCCGGGACGAGGCAAGCGGCGGGAACACGTTGCCGGTGCCACCCGCGACCGGGGAGCCGGTGAGCAAGATGTCGGTCATCGCGATGTGGAAGCCCGCGCCGCCCCTCGACGTCGACGTCGAGCCCGTCCAGACCTCGATACAGGGGTGCCCGGACGCCGGTGGCCGCGCACGGCTCCCGAGTGGACTAGACCACTGAAGCGAACCGCCGCACCGGGTGCCAATGGCCGGGGCCGTGCCCGGTTCTGGCGGGCCGTCGTCCGGCGGGGCACGGGGAGCAGTCCCGGTTGCGGGCCGCTCCGAGCCACCGAAGCATGGAGTGGTGACCGCGCCCGGCTATCTGAGGTACCCCCATCTGCGCGGCGGGCTGCTCACCTGCACCGCCGAGGACGACGTCTGGGCCGCCCCGCTCGCCGCCGACGGCACGGTCGGCCGGGCGTGGCGGGTCAGCTGCGACCGGACCAGGGTCAGCCATCCCCGGCTCTCCCCCGACGGCTCCACCATCGCCTGGACCAGCTGGCAGACCGCCGTCCCCGAGGTGTGGACCGCGCCGACCGGGGGCGGCGAGGCCGTCCGGCTCACGTACTGGGGCAGCCACGACACCCGGGTGCGCGGCTGGCTGCCGGACGGCGAGATCCTCGCGGTGACCTCGTACCACCAGCCGTTCAGCCACTACACCTGGGCGCACGCGCTGCCGCCGGACGGTTCACCGGGCCGCCGGATGCCCTGGGGCCCGGTCAACGACGCCCAGATCGGGGCCGAACACACGGTGCTGCTGACCGCCGCGGCCCCGCACGAGCCCGCCGCCTGGAAGCGCTACCGGGGCGGCGCCACCGGCCGGCTCTGGCTGGACCGCACCCAGCTGCTGCCCGACCACCGGGGACACCTCTCCTCCCCGATGCCGGTCGGCGACCGGATCGCGTTCCTCTCGGACTACGAGGGCGTCGGCAACCTCTACTCCTGCCGTCCGGACGGCACCGACCTGCGCCGCCACACCGACCACGCCACGTACTACGCCCGCGAGGCCGCCACCGACGGCACCCGGATCATCTACCAGCACGCGGGCGACCTCTGGCTGCTGGAGAGCCTGGACGCCCCGCACCCGCACCGGCTGGAGGTCCCGCTCGGCGGCTCGCGGGCCGGGCGCCGCCCGTACCAGGTGAACGCCGGCTGGCAGGTCAAGGACCTGGTCTGCGACACCACCGGACGGGCCGCGGTGGTCACGGTACGCGGCAGTCAGTACTGGCTGAGCCACCGGGACGGCCCCGCCCGGATGCTGACCGACACGCCCGGGGTGCGGACCAGGCTGCCGGTGATGCTCGGCCACACCGGCCAGGTCGCCTGGGTGACCGACGCCGAGGGCGAGGACGCCATCGAGATCGCCACCCTGCCCGCGCGTGGCCGGGCCGAGGACGGCCCCGACGGTCCGTGGGCCGCCGCGCCGCGCCGGATCGCCGCCGGACGGATCGGCCGGGCGATCGAACTCGCCGCCACCCCCGACGGGCACACCCTGGCGGTGTCCGCCTCGGACGGGCGGCTGCTGCTGGTCGCGACCGCCGACGGCGCCGTCCGGCAGGTGGCCGCCTCCTCCTACGGCCCGGTGAGCAGCCCGTCCTTCTCCCCGGACTCACACTGGCTGACCTGGTCGCAGCCGGTGGCCGGGCGTTCGCTGCGCAGCATCAAGCTGGCGCGGGTGGACGCGCCCGAGCATGTGACCGACGTGACCGGCGGGCGGTTCGAGGACGAGCACCCGGCGTTCACCAGGGACGGCCGCTTCCTGGTCTTCCTGTCCTGGCGCGGCTTCGACCCGGTGCACGACGTGCACACCGGGGACATGTCCTTCCCGCTCGGCTGCCGCCCCTACCTGGTGCCGCTGGCGGCCGACACCCCGTCACCGTTCGCCGCGGCAGCCGAGGGACGGCCCCCGGTCGGCCTCGACCCCGACCTTTCGCAGGGCGACGGCACGGTGCGGGTGGACCCGGTCGGGCTCGCCTCCCGGCTGGTGGCCTTCCCGGTGATCGCCTCCAAGTACTCGGCCACGGCGGCGGTGCGCGGCGGCGTGCTCTGGCTGCGCTGGCCCATCTCCGGGGCGCTCGGGCAGACCTTCGCCAACCCCGCCGACATCTCGGGCCGCCCGTCCCTGGAGTACTTCGACCTGGCCCGCGGCACCCGCAGCACCCTGGTGGACCGGCTGGACGGCTTCTCGGTCTCCGGCGACGGCAGCGCCGTCCTGGTGTACTCGGGCGGCTCTCTGATGCTCCATCAGATCATCTCGTCCGCACCCCCGTTGAGCGTCGATCTGCGCAGGATCACGCACACCGTGCACCCGGCCGCCGAGTGGCGGCAGTCGTACCACGAGGCGGCCAGGATCGTCCGCGACCAGTTCTGGGACCCCGGCATGTGCGGCCTCGACTGGCCCGAGCTGGTCACCCAGTACGAACCGCTGCTCGAACGCATCGCCGGTCCCGACGACTTCGCCGACCTGCTGCGCGAACTCCTCGGCGAGCTCGGCACCTCGCACGCGTACGTCACCCCGTCCCGGCGCGGCGAGGGCCCGGCGCCCGTCCAGCAGCCGCTGGGCCTGCTCGGCGCCAACATCCACCGGATGCCGGACGGGCGGTGGGTGGTGGACCGGATCCTGCCCGGCGAGTCCTCCGACCCCCGGGCGCGTGCCCCGCTCGCCGGGCACGGCCTGCGCGACGGCGACGAGCTCCTGGCCGTCGACGGACGCCCGCCCGACCCGGTGCGCGGGGTGGGGCCGCTGCTGGCCGGCACCGGGGGCAGCACCGTCGAACTCACCTTCCGCAGCGGCCCGCAGAAGCGGATCCGGCGGATCGCGGTGACCCCGCTGTCGGACGAGCGGCCGATCCGCTACCAGGACTGGGTGATCAAACGCCGGTACCTGGTACGGGAGTTCAGCGACGGCCGGTGCGGCTATCTGCACATCCCGGACCTCGGCGGCTCCGGCTGGGCCCAGTTCAACCGCGACCTGCGGCGCGAACTCGACCGTCCCGCCGTGGTGCTGGACGTCCGGGGGAACGCCGGCGGGAACGTCTCCGAGCTCGTCCTGGAGAAGCTCCGGCGCCGGGTGATGGCCTGGGACTTCAGCCGGGGCAGGGAACCGGTCCGCTGGCCCAGGGACGCGATGCGCGGCCCGATGGTGGCCCTCGCCGACCACGCCACCAGCTCGGACGGGGACGTCATCATCACCGCCATCAAGCTGCTCGGACTCGGCCCGGTGGTCGGCACCCGGACCTGGGGCGGGGTGGTCGGGATGACCGGCAGGCACGTGCTCGGCGACGGGACGGCGATCTCGGTGCCGAAGAACGCGTCCTTCTTCCTCAGCGGTATCGGCTTCTCGGTGGAGAACTACGGGGCCGCCCCGGACCTCGAGGTGCTGCGCTCCCCGCACGACTGGGCCAGGGGCGATCACACCGAACTGGTGACCGCCGTCCGCGTGGCGATGGACCTGCTGGAGGACAACCCCGCCGCCGTACCGCCGCCACCCGACGTGCCGCCGCCCGACCTGCGGCGTCCGCCGCTGCCGCCCAGGCCCTGAGCCGGGGGCCGGCCCCGCGCCGGAAGGCTGGCCCCGCACTGGGGGCGTACGGCCGTGGCCGACGGGCGTACGGCCATGGTCAGCATGGTCAGCGGGCGTACAGCGCAGCGGGGCGCGCCCGCTCCGGACGGACGCGCCCCGCTGCGCGCCGGCTGATCGGTCCGGCTGGACGGTCCCGCGGGCCGGTCAGCCCCAGGGGTCGCCCTCGGAGGTCATGTCCGCGGCGCGCCTCTCGTCCTGTTCCCTGAGTTCGGCCGCCCGCTGGGTGTCCTCGCGGGACTTCTCGGTCTCGTCGCTGAAGGCGTCGGCGGCCTCGTCGTGGGCGAGGGCCTCGCGCTCATGGGCGAGGCTGGCACGCTCCGCCGGGCTCTCGTGGTGGTGGGCCTTGCCGCGCAGCCTGTCGAAGATGCCCATGTCTCCTCCTCTGGTCCTGACCGGACGATGGGCCTCCCTCACTGTCACACTACGTCGCACGGCATGCCACCGGGGCGACCCCGGTTCGGGGCGGCCCCGGTGCGCGGCGCCGGGCCCGGATCACCACGGCTTGTCGCGGTCCTTCAGGTTCTGCTCTTCCTGCTCGACGGTGTGCTCGGCGCTCTGCCCCGCCTTGGTGGACTCGTCGGACAGCGCGTCGGAGGCCTGCCCCGACTTCTGGCCGAGGGCGGCCTTCGCGTGCTCCATCAGCTCCTGCGCCTTCTCCTGGAACTTGTCCATGAGGCCCATGTCTCCTCCTAGGGATGCGATGGACGACGCGACCACTGTGGCACCGGCACCCCGGGGTCGCACGTTGGGACATCCGGGTGACCGGCGCGCCGGGGCGTCAGCAGGACGCCCGTCCGCGAGCGGGGCGTCCGGGGCGGCCTGCGGCAGCCGGGCGGGCGTCTCGCCGGTGGGCGCGAGGACGGTGACGGCCCGGGCCCGGTCCGGGGCGGCGGCCCGGACGGCCGTGAACAGCGCCCGCCCTCCGACCCGTGGGTCCGCGGGCCGGAGGGCGGGCGCCGGACCGCCGGCGGAGGAATCGGCCGCCGCGCCGGACCGTCCGGGCGGATCAGCCGGAGATGCTGGGGCTGCCGGTCTCCAGGTGGCCGGAGAAGCGCTGCGACCAGGTGGAGTCGGAGCTGACGGTGACGGTGAAGTCGTACCAGCCGTCGGTGTAGGCGGCGGCGTTGAAGTAGTCGCTGGTGCTGCCGCCGGCCGGGACGGTGTAGGTCCAGGGGCCGTCGGTGCGGTAGCCGTTGGAGGTGATGGTGAAGGTGACCGGCGCGCTGTCCGCGTTGTCGAGCTTGAACCAGACGGCGAGCTGGCCGGTGTCGGGGGCGCCCGCGTAGGAGGCGGTGACGGTCACCGACTTGCCGGGCTTGGTGGCGTCGCCCTTGAAGCGGCGCAGGAAGCGGTTGGGGCCGATGACGCTGAGGTCGTACGGGCCGTTGCCGAAGTTCGTGCCGCAGTTGAAGAAGTCGCTGGTGTCGGCGCCCGGGTCGACCGTGTACTGCCACGGGCCACCGCCGCGGTAGGCGTTGGCGTAGGCCGCGAAGTGCGCCGAAGTGGCGCCCGGTGCGCCCTCGTTGGCCATCTTCAGCCAGACCTTCATCACACCGCCGGAGCCGTACTCCAGGTGGTCCAGGTTGGCGTTCGGCTGGTAGGGCAGTGCACGGGCCGGGCGGGTGCCGGGCTCCTGGGCGGGGAGCGCGTTGCTGGTCGGCGAGGGGTTGAGCTGAGGTCCGCAGGTGGCCAGGCCGATGGTCTGCGACGTGTCCGGCAGCGAGGGCATTCCGTAGACCGGGTTGGCGAAGTCGAAGACTCCGGTGAGGTCGCCGCAGACCTTGCGGCGCCAGTCGCTGATGTTGGCGCAGCCGGCGGGCGAGCCGATGGCGGCCGTCCACACCTCCAGGAAGCGCAGCACCGAGGTGTGGTCGAAGACCTCGGAGTTGACCCAGCCGCCGCGGCTCCAGGGCGAGATGGCGATCAGCGGGACCCGGAAGCCGAGTCCGATGTTGGTGCCGTTGTAGAACTCGCCGGGGGTGCCGGCCGGGGCGGCCGGCGGCGGGACGTGGTCGAAGAAGCCGTCGTTCTCGTCGTAGTTGAGCAGCAGGATGGTGGAGTTGAACACGTCGGGGTCCGCGTTCAGGGCGTCCATCACCATGTGCACGAAGTGCGCGCCGTCCTCGGGCGACGCGTACGGGTGCTCGGAGGACTGCTGGTCGGCGACGATCCAGGAGACCTGGGGCAGCGTGCCCCCCAGCACATCGGCCTTGATCGCGGCGGCGATGTCGTCGGGGGTCCGGCCGGTCACCTTGGGGACCGAACCCATGCCCTTGACCGCCAGCGCGCTGCCGGCCGGGGCGCTCGCGAACTGGCTGAAGTAGGCGAGGGCGTTGTCACCGAAGTTGTCGGCGGCGTTCTGGTAGACCTTCCAGCTCACCCCGGCGTTCTCCAGCGCCTCGGCGTAGGTCTGCCAGCGCAGTCCCTTCTCGTCGCCGCCGTCGTACGCCGGACCGCCGGCGGTGCCCGCCGGGTCGATCATGCCGCTCCAGTGGTAGGTGCGGTTGGGACCGGTGGCGCTGAGCGTCGAGCAGAAGTAGGCGTCGCAGACGGTCCAGTTGTCGGCCAGCGCGTAGTGGAAGGGTATGTCGGAGCGCCGCAGGTAGCCCAGGGTGCGGACGTTGCCCTTGGCGGAGACCCAGGAGTCCATCTTGCCGCCGTTCCACGCCTTGTGCTGGTCGGACCAGGCGTGCGCGAGGTCGCCGTTGCACTGGGCCCGGATCTCCGCGCTGGAGGTGGCGCCGGAGTCGGTGGCGTTGAACGCCCACGGGTACTGGCGGAAGAACAGGCCGTTCGGCTGGTTGAAGACGCTGTAGCCGCCCGCGATCTGGATGGCGCTGCGGTCGGCGAACCCGCGGACGCCCTTGAGCGTGCCGAAGTAGTGGTCGAAGCTGCGGTTCTCCTGCATCAGGATCACGATGTGCCGGGCATCGGTGATGGTGCCGGTGGTGCTCAGGCCCGCACCGCCGGTGGCCGCCGCGGCCGACGCGCCGCCACCGGCCACCGACCCGGCGACCGCCGCGCTCGCCGCCGCACTGGCGGACAGCGACATGAACTTCCTACGACTCAGCTCAGCCATCTGGGGCCGACCGTCCCTTCAGTCGCGATGTTGTGCACACAGGTTGTGTCCACGCCACCGATCGCGCAGCATCTTTGCGCAGGTCCGGGCGCCAGTACATGGCCGTGCAGCAAGGATTGTCGGACTGTTCAGCCCGGCTTCGCCTTGCCGCAGCCAAGTGAAGGAAATGTCAGCGCTCCTTGACGGTGATGCCCAGCGCGGCGGCGAACTGGGGCGCGAGTTCGAGGAGTTGGCTGGTGGAGATGACCGCGCCGCGCAGCCCCTGCGGCCCGTCGGGGAGTTCGAGCCGGACGGCGCCGCGCAGGTCCACCTGGCGCAGCTGCGCGCTGCCGAACCGGACCTCCTCCAGGGTGCTGCCGGGGAACGAGACATCGGTCAGCCTGGCCTCGCCGAAGTCCACGTCGCGCAGCAGGCAGTCCTCGAAGACCACGTCGCGCAGCACGGCACCGCGCAGGTTGACCGACTCCAGCTTGCAGCGGCGGAACACCACCCGGCGCAGCGCGGAGCCGTACGCCGAGACGCCCGCGAGCACCGTGCCGAGCAGTTCGCTGTCCTGCCACTCGCTCTCGGGCAGCTGGACCGCGACCCAGCGGCTGCCCTGCACCCAGACCTCGTTGAAGCCGGCCTTGCGGAGCTTGACACCGCTGAACTCGACGCCGGTGAAGGCGCACTCCAGGAAGCTCGCGCCGCCCGCGGCCTGGTCCCGGTAGCCGCCGCCGTCGAAGTGGACGGTGTCGTAGCGCTCGTCCCCGCGGAGCGGCCCCGTGTGCGGGCGGAGCAGATGGCCGTACGGCAGGTCGGAGAGCTGTTCGTAGGCGGAGGGCATGGCTTCTCTTCTCCTCGGGACGACGGAAGGGCCATGCTCGCACGGCCCGCCGACAGCCTCGCGGAGGTGGAGGCGGGCGGGTTCAGCGGGGAGAACCCTGCGCCGTTCCGCCGTTCCCACCGGAAGCGGAGGTGGCCCCGGCCAGGCCGTGCAGGAGTGGTCTGGCCGGGGTGGTCGGCCGGTTCTCGGGGAGCCCATTCCCCTGCTCCGGCCTGCCGTTTCGGGGGTCCAGTCCCTCCACGGCGCCCGCGACCGGCAGCAGTGATGCGGTGGCGGGAGTTCGGGGTGCCGTCAGGCCGTGATGGCGCGGCCTTCGACGTGGTAGACGGGCGCGAACGGGTCGGTGAGGCGCAGCAGGGCGGACCAGATGCGGTGGGTCTGGTCTTGGGTGCAGCGGTCGGGGATGTAGTCCGGTTCGATCCAGGTGATTTCGCTGATGGTGGCGAGTGCTTTGGCGGGGATGGTGGCGGTGGCGGCGATCTGTGCGGTGACCTGTGTGGTGAAGATGTGGTCGATGCTCTGGGGTGCGTGTGTTCCGGGGGTGATGTCGATGATGAGGGTGTCGGTGAAGTGCAGGTTGAGTCCCGTGGTGGCGCGGACGGTGCGGGTGGCGGCGAGGTGGGGCAGTTCGCCTTGGTGGGCGGTGCCGCCGGGGAGGGTCCATCCGTCTTGGTCGTCCGGGTTGATGAGGAGGACGAAGCCTCGGGGATTGGTGATCAGGGCCTGGCATCCCACCCGGATCCGGGAGTGCTGGTCGGGGACGAGGTCGGAGTGCATCAGCCGTCCTTCGGTGCGCAGTGATGGGTGGGCCCGTGTGGTTTGGGCAGGGGTTGTCGCATGGTGATCGGGTGACCGTGGCCGGCCGCGCACCCCTCGGGGGTGGAGGCGTGCGGCCGACCCGGATTCCCCACCGGGGCTGGAGAGTTGGAGCCCGGCGGGAGCTTGGTTCGGCGCCGCTCGGCGCGGACTGCGGCGCAGCCGCTGACCACGGGGACGATGAGCGGGCCGGTAGCGGCGGCGATTGCGGGTGAGGCGGGCCGAAAGGCTCGGCCTCACGGGTTCACACCTGCGGGGCGACCTGGTCGAACTGGGGTTGCTCAGGCCGCACGTCATCGGCCAACTGCTCCGGCTTGCCGTCCAGTTCGGCACTGTCGACGTCGGCGCGCTCGGGAGGATCCGCCCAGGCTCCGTAGTCGGTGTTCATGAACTTGGTGGGGCGGTACGTCATTTCAGGAACTCCGTGATCGGGGGCGGGGGGCGATGAATCGGGGGCCGGGCGCGCGGTATCAGGCACCCGAAGACGGACACCGGCACCAGGGCGGGAATCACGTGCAGCCTTCACCGGGCCGCCGGTCCGCTGGAGGAACTGCTCGTGCGGATGCTCCGCCGCGTACCCCGGCGGGAGTGTGTAGCCGAAGAACCCGCAACCGGGACAACTCCAGTCCCTCGCCCCGTCGTTAGCCGGAGCACTCAACTCGACCTGCCCGCCGCATCCTTGCGTGGGACACAGCAGCGAACCCGTCTCGTTCATG
The DNA here is from genome assembly GCF_051374625.1 of Kitasatospora sp. HPM-01-4. Taxonomy (NCBI): domain Bacteria; kingdom Bacillati; phylum Actinomycetota; class Actinomycetes; order Kitasatosporales; family Streptomycetaceae; genus Kitasatospora; species Kitasatospora sp. HPM-01-4. The sequence continues at coordinate 3,127,252 of NZ_JBPQGP010000005.1, forward strand.
CCGTCACGAGGCCCGGTTTCATCGGCTGCGCCTGAGCTCCGAGCCGAACCACCGCCGCGAGTTGGTCGATGACGTCGGGCCGGGCCCTGCCCAGTTCGACCAAGTGGACACCGCTCCCAGCCACGGGTTCCTGCTCGACCCCCAACGACGGCAGCACAATGCCCACTTGAGCCAGAGCACCAGCCAGGTTGCGACAAGCCTTGACGGTCTCGAACTTCTGGCGCGTCATGAGGCATTTGATCAACAGCCGCCCGCCCTGCGAACCGTCCTCATTCTCGATACGAGGGTCAAACCCCTCAGTGAGGCGACAGTCGTCCAATCCCGCCGCAGCAATCGCCAGGTCCGGGCGTCGCACCAGCAAGCCCCGAACAATCTCCCGAACCTGGCGCTGGTACGGCGCTCTGCGGGTCGTCCCATACGTCTCCACTGCCACTCCTCTCTATAGCGATCCCACTACCAGGATCGGTAGCAAGCCCTACGATCGGAAGCACTTCAACTACGGAGCTGAACTCACCTCAAGTTGGTAATGCTCGTGAATCGACGAACACTTGATCCAACATCATCACCGCTAGCCGCACTAGCTGTGCAACTTCGCAGGTCACGCGAGGCAAAAGGCCTGACACAGGTCGACCTCGGACTCCTGGTCCGCTACTCCAACACCTACATCTCGAACACAGAGACGGCAAAAGAGCCGCCGAGTTTGACCTTCGTGCAGCGGGCTGACCAGCACCTGAATACCGGCGGCTCTCTTGAGCTGCTGTGGTGGAGCTGGAAGAACGGCGCACTGATCCCTGGATTCCCCGAGTACACAGCGCAAGAGACCAATGCCGCTGCGGTACGCCTGTTTCAGACGCGCGTCGTTCCCGGTCTCCTACAGATTCGCGAGTACGCAACCGCCTGGGAGTCGGGCAACGTTCAGCGCGGCAAGGTCACACAGGAGCAGGCTGACAGCCGTGTGCAGTTTCTGATGGACAGACAACACATCCTTACCAAGTCTCCCAGCCCAGCCATCCACGCGATCATGGATGAAGCCTGCCTGCGCCGCCCCATCGGCGGGCCCGCTGTGATGGTTCGGCAACTTCGGCATCTCGAAGCGCTGGCCCTGCGACCCAAAACCACGATCCAGATCGCCCCCGAGTCACTGGGGGAGGCTCACCCGCTCAACCACACCTTGACGCTGCTCACGATGCCTGGCCGTGTGATGCTCGGCTACACCGAGACGCTTCAACGCGGCTTCCTGGAGAGGGATAGTGAGACGGTGGCAACTTGGGCAAGCGACTACGATCAGCTCCAGATCGAAGCGCTTCCCCGAGCTGCTTCACTGGACATCATTCGCAGGCTACGAGAGGGCTTTGAACATGAACGCTGACCTGTCTCACGCCGCCTGGCGCAAGAGCTCCTATTCCGGAAGCGGCGGGGAGTGCGTCGAGGTCGCCGACGGCTTCCCCGGCATCAGGCCTGTCCGTGACTCCAAGGACCCCGAGGGCCCCGCCCTGGTCTTCTCCGCCGAGGCTTTCGCCGACTTCGTGGCAGGCGTGAAGAGCGGTGACTTCGGCACCGTCTGACCGCCGGCCCCTCCCGAGGCCCCACCGCCGCCGCCTCGACAGTGAGGTCTCGTCGCGTTGGGGCCGCCCCTCGGCCCAACCAGCAAGCGCGCCAGCACCAAGCCCGCTCCTCACTGCCTCGATCTCATACGCAAGGCACGAAAGGAACTTCAGCGATGACGGCCCCAGACCTGCCGGGCGCCCCGTGGCGCAAGAGCACGTACAGCAACGGCCAGGGCGGCTGCGTCGAGGTAGCAGACGGTTACCCCGGCATCATGCCCGTCCGTGACTCCAAGGACCCCAAGGGCCCGGCCCTGATCTTCTCCGCCGAAGCTTTCGCCGACTTCGTGGCAGGCGTGAAGAGCGGTGACTTCGGCACCGTCTGACTGCTCGGCCCTCACGGAGGCCCCACCGCCCGCCGTTGCCTGGTGATCGCCGTCCGCGAGCAGGTCTTCGGCACGGACGGCTCCGCGCTTCGGCATCGGTCGCCCAATGGTCCTTCAGGGCTCCTATTCTCCTGGACATGAGTAACAGTGCCCCGAAGTCCCAGCCAACGTCGCTCCACTCCGTTTCGGTGGCCGGCGCCGTCGTGCGCGAGGACGGGCGAGTACTGGCGATCCGGCGAGCCGACAACGGCACCTGGGAGCCGCCCGGTGGTGTGCTCGAACTGACCGAGACCGTCGAGGACGGTGTACGTCGCGAGATCTTCGAGGAGACCGGGCTCAAGGTCAGCGTCGAGAGGCTGACCGGCGTGTACAAGAACGTGGCGCGCGGAATCGTCGCGCTGGTCTTCCGTTGCCACCCTGAGGGCGGCAGCGAGCAGTTGTCCGACGAGTCGACTGCGGTCGACTGGCTCACGCCGGCCGAGGTGTCCGACCGCATGTCCGAGGTCTATGCCGTGCGCATGCTGGACGCACTCCGCGACGAGACCGCAGCGAGCATCCGGTCTCATGACGGCCGACAGTGGCTTGGTGGGAAAGCCATCTGCTAGCGTCCGGCACGATCGGCCTGGGGCGTGAGTACGTGCTGCTGAACGCCGAGGTAGATCCTCTTGCCGCGTCCGCCGCTTCCCTCACGCGGCCAGGCTGAACTGGCCGTCGGTGTGGCGGTCTACCGGACCGATGGCGGCAGTGGTTGGGTGGTCTGCGGCGCTACGTTCGACTTCAGGTGTATGCGCCTGTGCAAGTCACTTCCCCGGACATCATTCGTGCAGCCTGGAGGGAACTCGCAAGATGACAGCCGACCTTGACCTCTCCCGCGCGGCCTGGATTAAGAGTTCTCACAGCAGCGACGCAGGCCAGTGCATCGAGGTAGCACCCGGCTACGCAGGCATCATGCCCGTCCGTGACTCCAAGGACCCCGAAGGCCCCACTCTGGTCTTCCCGGCGGACACGTGGCAGGGCTTCCTCGCCGGGATCAAGGCGGGCGAATTCCCGATCATCTGACACTCAGTGAAGATCTCTCAGCCCCGGTGCGGTTCGCCCGCCAGGGCTGTTCGCGGCATGTACGCCGGTCGCGCAGCCCCGGTTTACCGGCCTTTTTGCCCATGTGTCAGCGACAGTTGACGGCACAGTGCGCGAACCGGGTGACAGCTCGACGGCTCCCGGGCGCGCCCCATGGAGGATGCCCCATTCGCCCCGATCAGCCCGATAGATTCCCTCCCAACGTCGGAAAGGGGCGACACGGGCGGTCTGCGAGCAACGCGGAAGGTCAAGGCCGATGGCGGGACTTGGGGGCGGAGCCACCGCTCTCCCGTGTCCGCGCCACCGACCTCGTGATCACCGCGCTGCTCGCCAGCGCCGCCTGCTGTTCGTCGGGGCCTCAGCCGGCCCGGCGGCTCCGGGTCACTTCATCCAGCCGATCTTGGCGATATCCGGGTCGGAGAGACTGCTGGCACCTTCGTTGGCCAGGCCCTTGCGGACGGCCAGGATGCTGGGCCGCTGGTAGAGCTCGATGGTGTGGCCGAGCTCCCAGATCTTGGCGTCGGCCTCGTTGTAGAGCTTGTCGGCCTCGGTCTTGTCCAGGGTGGCGGCGGCCTTCCTCAGCAGCGAGTCGATCTCGGGGGTGCTGAGCTTGGAGTAGTTGCCGAACACGTTGTCACCCTCGGGGGCGCGGAAGTTGGCGACGCCCTGGGAGAGCGGGAAGGAGTCGGTGTTCCGCCAGCTGGCCAGGTCGAACTTGCCCTGGTCGATGTACTTGGTGAAGTACTCCTTGCTGGACACCTTGTCGATGTCCATCTTGATCCCCACCTGCTGCAGCATGTTCTGCACGGCGGAGATCATGTCCAGCGTCTGCTGGGTGCTGCCGTCGCTGACCACGAAGTGCAGTTCCAGCGACTGCCCGTCCTTGGTGCGCGGCGCTCCGGCCGCGCCCTCCTTCCAACCCGCCTTGTCCAGCAGCTGCTTGGCGACGTCCGGCGAGTACGCGGCCCAGTCGCCCGAGTTGTTCTGGTAGCCGGCCTGGTTGATCATGTAGAGGTGGTTGTCCAGCTTCTTGAACTGGATCGGCAGGCCCTGGTTGACCACCTTGATCAGCGCGTCGCGGTCGATCGCCCGCCCGATCGCCTGCCGGACCGTCTGGTCGGCCAGCGCGCCGTTGCCACCGAAGGAGATGTGCACCTCGTCCCACGGGGTGCCGGTGCTGATCCGGGTGTCCTTGGCGTCCTTGAGCTGGTTGTACGAGGTCGAGGTGCTCGCCGGGGCCTCGTCGATCTCGTTGTTGAGGTAGGCCTGGGTCATCGCGGGGAGGTCCATCACCCGGTAGGTGACCTTGTCCAGCTTGGCCGGGGTTCCCCACCAGTCGGGATTGCGCACCAGGGTGATGGTCTGCGCGCTCTTGTCCAGGCTGCCGATCTTCATCGGCCCGCCGAAGACGGAGACCTTCTCGATCGAGCCGGTGTTGAACACGTCCGCGGTGGCCAGCATGGAGGCGGGAACCAGCGGGTTGAACAGGTTCTGCCAGTCCGCGTACGGGGTGCTGAAGGTGACCTTGACCTCCTGGTCGTCGGCTCCCTTCTCCACGCTGGAGATCTGGTCGTAGCCGGAGGTGTCCGCGATGTTGTAGCCCTGGGCCTTGCCGTTGGTGGACTGCCAGACCGCCTTGAAGTCCTGGTACGAGATCGGCGTGCCGTCGGACCACTTGGCCTTGGGGTTGATCTTGTACGTCACCACCTGCGGTGAGGTGGAGGTGAGTTCGGCCGAGGTCAGGTAGTCCGGCACCGGGTGGAAGACGCCCTTGGCGTCGGAGCGGAAGATCTTCGCCTCGACGTAGTCCATGATGGAGACCGCGTCGCCGTAGCGGCCGTCAACCTGGTACGGGTTCCACTGGGTGATCCACTGCTGCAGCGCCACCCGCAGCTCGCCACCGTCCTTGATCTTGTCCAGCGGCTGGGCGTTGATGTCATCCGCATCCTGGACGGGGGCCACGGTCTTGGCCACGTCGCCGGTGGATCCCGAGCCGCCGGAGCTGCAGCCGGTGACGGTCAGCGCCAGGGCGATCGCGGTGACGGCGGCCCGGCCAAGGCCGCGGGCGGTGGTGGATCTGTCCATGCGGGAGCCCCCGGGGATTCCTCGATTGATTCGGCGCAGCCAGGTGTGGCAAGCCTTGATGGTGGGCAGCCAATTCGGGTGTCCAGTGAGGAGGAACGTAACAGCCGATCAACTCCGCCACCAGAGGGGCGTGTTCGGAGCTGATCGAATCGCAATAAGCCGCAACATCGCCGCAATACGCCGTAAGCACCCACCTGATCTACTCTGACCTGCGCTTTCCCCCACCCGGGGAGATCCGCCGGCGTCACACCCCTGGACGGCCGGGCGTTCGTGCCGTACAACTGCTGCGCGAAAGTGCGTCAAATACCAGCTCACCGAAGGCCTTTGATCATGCACAGCAGGCTCGCGAACAGTTCCTCCGGCGGTGGGCGGTGATCCGCTACCTGGCCAAGCGCCTGGCGTACTACGTCGTGCTGCTGGTCGTGGCGGTCTTTCTGGCCTACGCGCTCTCCAGTTCCGCGCTCGGCCCCAGGACGTACTTCGAGGCCAAGCAGCCCCGCCCGTCCGCCGCCTCGGTGGACCGGCAGCTGACCGCGCTGAACATCAACGACCACACCCCGGTGGTGAAACGTTTCGGCACCTGGGCCGGCGATCTGGTGCTGCACGCCGACCTCGGCCGGACGATCCACAACACCTCGGTCAACGCCGAGTTCGGGCGCCGGATCCTGGTGTCGCTGCGGCTGCTGGTGATCGGCAGCCTGCTGGGAATGCTGCTCGGGGTGGCGGGCGGAGCCTGGAGCGCGATCCGCCAGTACCGGATATCCGACCGGGCACTGACCCTGTTCTCCTTCGTGCTGCTCTCGACCCCGGTCTTCCTGGTGGCTCTGCTGCTGAAGAACGGCGCCATCGCCGCCAAGGACGCGGTCGGCCACGAGGTCGTCCCGTTCACCGGGTACGAGACCCCCGGGCTGACCGGGGGGATCGGCACCCACCTCGGCGACTGGGCGCTGCACCTGCTGCTGCCCACGCTCTCACTGGCCCTCGGCGGGCTGGCGACGTACAGCCGCTACCAGCGCGGCACCATGCTGGACGTGCTCGGCTCCGACTACCTGCGCACCGCCGAGGCCAAGGGCCTGACCCGCAACCGGGCGCTGCTCAAACACGGGCTGCGGACCGCGATCATCCCGATGTCGACCATGTTCGCCTACAGCTTCCTGGGCATCTTCACCGGCGCCACCTTCACCGAGACCATCTTCGGCTGGCACGGGATGGGCGAGTGGTTCATCCAGGCGATCAACGAACAGGACGTCAACTCGGTGGTCGCGGTCAACCTGTTCGCCGCCGTGGTGGTGCTGGCCTCGGGTTTCCTCGCGGACCTGCTGCACGCCGCGCTCGACCCGCGCGTACGGTCCTGAGGAGCGAATCGACATGACTGCCGCAATCGCGGAGAACACCCCGGTACTGGAGGACGAGGCCGCCCCCGCCGGACGGCTCGGGCTGGTGCTGGGCCGGATGCGGGCCGCGCGCGGGGTGCTGGTCGGCCTCGCCATCGTGCTGCTGCTCTTCCTGCTCGCCTTCGGCGGCCCGTACCTGATCCCGTGGGACTACGCCACGCCCGACTACCTGGCGATCCGCCAACCGCCGTCCGGCCAGCACTGGTTCGGCACCAACGGGCTCGGCCAGGACGTCTTCGCGCAGACCGTGCGCGGCCTGCAGAAGTCGCTGATCATCGGCCTGCTGGTGGCGCTGTTCTCCACCGCGCTGGCCTCGCTGGTCGGCGCCTGCGCGGGGTACTTCGGCGGCTGGACCGACCGGGCCCTCACCTTCCTGGTGGACCTGATGCTGGTCTTCCCCAGCTTCCTGATCATCACCATCATCTCGCCCAAGCTGCGCGGGGCCGGCTGGATCGCCTTCGTCGCGCTGCTGGCCGTCTTCAACTGGATGATCACCGCCCGGGTGGTCCGCTCGATGACCCGCTCGCTCAAGGAGCGCGAGTTCGTCCGGGCGGCGCAGTTCATGGGGGTCAGGCCACTGCGGATCATCGTCCGGCACATCCTGCCGAACGTCGCCTCCTTCCTGATCACCGACGCCACCATCGCGGTCGGCGGCGCCGTGATGAGCGAGACCGCGCTCTCCTACTTCGGCTTCGGCGTCCGCGCCCCCGACGTCTCGCTCGGCACCCTGCTGGCCGCCGGCACCGACCAGGCGCCCGTCTACCCCTGGCTGTTCTACTTCGCCGCCGGGCTGCTGGTGCTCTTCGTCCTGGCGGTCAACCTGATCGGCGACGGACTGCGCGACGCCCTCGACCCGACCTCCGAAGGGGCCCGGCAGCCCCGCAAGTCCCGTCGCACCTCCCGGAGAAGCAAGTGACCACAGCCGTAGAGACGGACCTGCTGACGGTCGACGGCCTGACCGTCGAGTTCAACGGCGTCCCGGCGGTGCGCGGGGTGGACCTGCGGCTGCGGCGCGGCGAGACGCTGGGCATCGTCGGCGAGTCGGGCTCGGGCAAGTCCGTCACCTCGCTGGCGATCCTGGGACTGCTGCCGGGCACCGCGACCGTGGGCGGCTCGGTCCGGCTGGAGGGACGCGAACTGGTCGGCCTGCCGGCGAGGGAACTGGCCGCGATCCGGGGCCGCAAGGTGGCGATGGTCTTCCAGGACCCGCTCTCCGCCTTCACCCCGGTCTACCGGATCGGCGACCAGATCGTCGAGGCCCTGCGCATCCACCAGGACCTGGACAAGGCGGCGGCGCGCAAGCGGGCCGCCGAACTGCTCGACCTGGTCGGCATCCCCGCCCCCGACCGGGCGCTGAACAGCTTCCCGCACGAGTTCTCCGGCGGGATGCGCCAGCGCGCGATGATCGCGATGGCGATCGCCAACGATCCCGACATCCTGCTCGCCGACGAGCCCACCACCGCCCTCGACGTCACCATCCAGGCCCAGGTGCTCGACGTACTGCGCACCGCCCAGCGGGAGACCGGTGCGGCGCTGGTCCTGGTCAGCCACGATCTCGGCGTGATCGCGGGGATGGCCGACCGGGTCGCCGTGATGTACGCCGGGCGCGTGGTCGAAACCGCAGGCGTGGACGAGCTGTTCGCACGCCCCCGACACCCGTACACACTCGGGCTGATCGGCGCGGTGCCCCGCCTCGACACCGGCGGCGGGCCGCTGGTCCCGATCCCCGGCGCGCCGCCGTCGCTCGCCGATCTGCCGCCCGGCTGCCCGTTCGCGGCCCGCTGCCCGCTCGCCGAGGACCGCTGCCACTCCGCCGAACCCCCGCTGACCGGCGCGGACGGCCACCTCGCGGCCTGCGTACGGGCCGCCGAGCTGGCCGAGCGCGCACCGGCGCCGAGCGAGGTCTACCCGGTGCCCGAGGTGCCGGCCGGCCCTTCCGTGCAGGCGCCCCGCCAGGAGCGGGAGACGGTCCTGCGGGTGACCGGGCTGACCAAGACCTTCCCGGTGCTCAAGGGCAGCGTCTTCAAGCGGAAGGTGGGCGAGGTGTACGCCGTGGCCGGCGTCGAGCTGGACATCCGGCACGGCGAGACCCTCGGCCTGGTCGGCGAGTCGGGGTCGGGCAAGTCCACCACGCTCTTCGAACTGCTGCGCCTGGCCAAGCCGGAGGCCGGCACGATCGAGCTCCTCGGCCAGGACACCGCACGGCTCGACCGCACGGCCGCGCACCGGCTGCGCTCCGACATCCAGATCGTCTTCCAGGACCCGATGGCCAGCCTGGACCCGCGGATGCCGGTCTCCGACATCGTGGCCGAGCCGCTGCTGGCGCAGGGCGCGGCACGCGAGGCGATCAAGCGCCGCATACCCGGACTCCTGCGCCAGGTCGGGCTGGACCCGGCGCACGCCACCCGCTATCCGCACCAGTTCTCCGGCGGACAGCGGCAGCGGATCTCGATCGCGCGGGCGCTCGCGGTCCGGCCGCAGCTGCTGGTGCTGGACGAACCGGTGTCGGCCCTGGACGTGTCCGTGCAGGCGGGCGTGCTCAACCTGCTCCAGCGGCTCAAGGCGGAGCTGGGGCTCGCCTATCTCTTCGTCTCGCACGACCTGTCGGTGATCCGGCACCTCTCCGACCGGGTCAGCGTGATGTACCTCGGCCGGACGGTGGAGTCCGGCGCGGTCGAGGAGGTCTTCGAGCGGCCCCGGCACCCCTACACCCGGGCGCTGCTCTCGGCCGTCCCGCTGCCCGACCCGGCCGTCGAGCGCGGTCGCGAGCGCATCCTGCTGGCCGGCGACCCGCCCTCCCCCACCGAGCAGCACACCGGCTGCCCCTTCCGGGCCCGCTGCCCCGTCTACGCCGCGCTCCCGGCCGGGAGCCAGGGGCGCTGCGAGAGTGAGCCCCCCGCGCTCACGGCCGCCGCCGAGGGCCGGGACCACGCCGCCGCCTGCCACTTCCCGGACGCCTGACGTTCAACCCACGGCGACCGGCCGATCACGATTCGGAGATTCGGCCGAAGTCGCGTAGAGTCTTCGACGTCAGCAGGCGCCGCTAGCTCAGTTGGTTAGAGCAGCTGACTCTTAATCAGCGGGTCCGGGGTTCGAGTCCCTGGCGGCGCACAGACAGCCCGAGGGCCTCTCCGTTTCGACGGGGAGGCCCTCGGGCTGTCTGTGCGCCCGTGCACCCTCACTTCGAATGCCGGCTCGACTTCTCCCTGGTGCACGGCGGTACCAGCGAAGTCGGCCGCCGCCCGCTCGGCACGGTGACCCTCGAACTGCACAGCGCGGACGGCAACAATCACCGCCTCCCGGCCAAACTCCACCACACCGGACGAGCAGTGGCCGCATGAAGGTCGGCTGCGGCTCTTCTGGCCGAAGGCGCGCGACGTCACCGGCCAGACCGTCTACGTGACTCCTCCCCACGGCTGCAGCCGTGGGGCTTCCTGTGTCGGTAGCTAAGCCACGTTACAGAGGGCCAGCCCGGCCCTGTTGAGGACGTTCAGGGCACCGACGTGGTCCGCGTTCGCGGCATGGCCGCATGCGGTGCACTGGAACTTCGCTTGGGTGATGCGGTTGTCCGCGCTGACGTGCCCGCATTCGGGACAGGTGCGGGAGGTGTTGCGGGCGTCCACCGCGATCACTCGGCGACCGGCACTCTCAGCCTTGTTCGCCAGGATCGCGAGAAACTGCCCCCAACCCGCGTCGAGGATGCTCTTGTTCAGGCCGGCCTTCGCTGATGCGCCGTTCGACAGGAAGGCGCCAGGCTGCTCGGGGTCGGGCTTGGCCTTCGGGGCTCGGGTCATGCCCGCGATACTCAGCCGCTCATGGGCGATCACGTCGTGGTCGCGGACGAGAGCAAGGGCGGTCTTGTGGTGGTGGTCGACGCGCTGCCGGGCGATCTTGGCGTGCAAATGCGCGACCTTCCGGGCCGCGACCCGATGCTTCTTGGTGCGGTTCTTGGCCTTCCGCTTCTTCGTAAAGGCATCCAGACGCCGCTGTGCATCTGTCAGCGCCTCAGAGGATGTCTGGAGGAAGCGCGGGTTCGGAATGTGCCCACCGTCGCTGGTCGTGAGGAAGTGCACCGTGCCCATGTCGATGCCGACCATCGCGCCGGTATCCGGGAGCGGCTCGGTCGGCACTTCGTCGCAGGCGAGCATGATGTACCAGCGGCGGCCTTCCCGCTTGACGCTGATCGTCTTGACGCGACCCTTGATGGCGCGGTGTTGGTGCACGCGGACGTGTCCGACTCCTTGCAGCCGGACACGGGTCACCGCCTCGTTGGGGGCGGAGTCCCACCGGCAGCCGTCTCCGTCTTTCGGGAACACCACCGTGTCGAAGTGCCCGATGCCCTTAAAACGCGGATAGCCCGGCCTCTCACCAGCCTTGACCCGGCGGAAGAACGCGGCGAACGCCTTGTCCAGGCGACGCAAGGTCGCCTGCTGCGAGCTGAACGACCAGCGACCCTGACACTCTGGGTCGAACGCCCGGATCTCCTTCAGCTGCGTCGACTGGTCCGCGTACCGGACAGTGGTCTTTGAGACGTGCCGGTAGGCGTCGCGGCGTTCCTGGAGCGCCCCGTTGTACAGCGAGCAGTGATCCCGCAGCATCTCGACCAGGGCAGCAGCCTGTTGGACCGTGGGACGCAGAATGAACTTGTACGCGCGGATCAACAGCCTCCCCCTCTCAGCCGATCGCGGTCAACATAGCTGCCAGCACTGGCAACACGCACTGCCCGGCTTTCCAGGCGACGCTCCGGCTCCGCGCCGGAGACCCAAGGATGCGATTTCCCCACCGGCTGAAGCCGGTCGTCCCCTCGCAAAAAGGTCTGATGGTGCTGGTCACCCTGCTGCTCTCCTCGGTCCTCGGACTGGCGCTGGGCCTGCTGCTCTACGCCACCCGCCGGGGGAACCTGCTGCAGAACCGGGTCCTGTTCACCGTGCTCAACCTGCTGATCAACCTGGTCCGGCCGGTGCCGTTCATCATCGCGATCGTGGCACTGGCACCCGTCACCCGGGCGGTCACCGGCTCGATGATCGGTACCGACGCGGCCGTCTTCCCGATGGTCCTCGTGGCCACCTTCGGTGTCGCCAGGATCGTCGAGAACAACCTGGTCTCGGTCGACCCCGGGGTGATCGAGGCCGCCCGGGCGATGGGCGCGGGGCCGCTGCGGATCATCCTCACCGTCCTCGTCCCCGAGGCCCTCGGCCCGCTGGTCCTCGGACTCACCTTCATCCTGGTCGCGCTGATCGACTTCTCCGCGGTGGCCGGCACGGTCGGTGGCGGCGGGGTCGGCAACCTGGCCATGATCTACGGCTACCTGCGGTTCGACACCTCCGTGATGGTGGTGACGGTCGCGATCCTGATCGTCCTCGTCCAGGCCGCCCAGCTCACGGGCAACCTCCTGGCCCGCCGGATCCTCCGCCGCTGAACACCCGCCGTGCGCCCGGCGGGCCGCTTCCCCCCGCCCGCCGGGCGCCCGCGCCCCTCCAAACACCGGACGACGGTGATCCGCACCACATTCGAGCGGCCGGACATCCGATGGCCGCACGCCAAACAGCCTCAAACACTGGCAAGACAGACATCTCCCGGCGCATACCCGCGCAGTCCGATTCGGAGCAGCCCCGCGAACCGTGTATTGTTTTCCAGGTCAGCAGGCGCCGCTAGCTCAGTTGGTTAGAGCAGCTGACTCTTAATCAGCGGGTCCGGGGTTCGAGTCCCTGGCGGCGCACAGACAAGCCTCAGGGCCTCCTCACGACGGTGAGGAGGCCCTGAGGCTTTTTCGCGTCCACTCGCCCCCTCCGCAGGTCTCCCAGTTACGAAATCGTGAAACAAAACAGGACAAAGGTCCCTAACGGCCCACAACGGCCTGAGGCAGGCTGAATCGGTCTGTCGTCCGACTCAGATAGCGTGAGCAACTGTCACAGGGCTCGCCGGAAAGGCGCTACGTTGCGGCGCACATCGCCCACCGGTCTCCGCCCGCTGCCGATCGGCCGCCCCACCGGGCACATGCCCCGGCGCCCCCGTCGGAGGGGCTGGCGCCGGCTGATTCCCACCTGGCGGCTGACCCTGCTCGGCCTGGTGGCCTCGGTACTGCTCGGGGTCGGCCTGTTCGTGATCGGCATGACCGTGGTCAAGGTCCCGGACGCGCACGCCGCGGCGACCGCGCAGAGCAACACCTGGCTCTACCAGGACGGCACCCTGATCGCCCGCACCGGCCAGACCAACCGCCAGAACGTCGGCCTCGACAAGGTCTCGCCCGCGGCCCAGCACGCCGCCCTGGCCGCCGAGGACCGGAACTTCTACAACGAGGGCGCGGTCAACGTGAAGGGCCTGACCAGGGCCGCGATCAACACCGCCACCGGCAAGACCACCCAGGGCGGCTCGACCATCACCCAGCAGTACGTCAAGAACACCTACCTGACCCAGAAGCAGACCATCAGCCGCAAGGTGAAGGAACTCTTCATCTCGCTCAAGGTGGACGCCACCCAGAGCAAGGACGAGATCCTCGCCGGGTACCTCAACACCGCCTACTACGGCCGGGGCGCGTACGGCATCCAGGCCGCGGCCCAGGCGTACTTCGGCGTCGACGCCACCGAGCTCGACCCGGCCCAGGGCGCCTACCTGGCCACCCTGCTCAACGCGCCGAGCGCGTACGACGTCTCGACCGCGACGGCCAAGGGCAAGCAGGACGCGGTCAACCGCTGGAACTACGTGCTGGACGGCATGGTCCAGGAGAACTGGCTCACCGCCGACCAGCGCGCCGCCGTCACCTTCCCCAAGGTGAACGAACCCAAGAGCTCCCCCGGTCTCTCCGGCCAGGCCGGATACCTGGTCGGCGCGGCGACCGACTACCTGACCTCGCACGGGATCGTCAGCGACGCCGAACTCGCCCAGGGCGGCTACACCATCACGCTGACCGTCGACGCCAAGCGCGAGCAGCAGCTGCAGGACGCGGTCCAGCAGCAGCTCACCGACAACCTCTCCCCCGACCGGCGGAAGAAGGACGCGGACGCCCAGGCCGGTGCCGCCTCGGTGGACCCGAAGACCGGCGCCGTGGTGGCGCTCTACGGCGGTACCGACGCCACCAAGCACTGGGTGAACAACGCCACCCGGCAGGACTACCAGGCCGGTTCCACCTTCAAGGCGATCGCGCTGGCCGCCGCCCTGGACAGTGGCGCCCGCACCCAGGACGGCGTCAGGATCAGCCCGGACACGCTCTACGACGGCACCAGCCGCCGCCCGGTGGTGGGCGGGAGCGGCACTCCGTACGCCCCGCCGAACGAGGGCGGCGTGAGCTACGGCCGGGTCACCCTGCAGCAGGCCACCGACTGGTCGGTGAACTCGGTCTTCGCCCAACTCGCCCAGGACACCGGGCTGGAGAAGGTCCGGCAGACCGCGGTCGCGATGGGCGTGCCCGCCGACACCCCCGGGCTGAGCCCCCACCCCTCCATCCCGCTCGGCACCGCCACACCCAGCGTCCTGGAGATGGCCGGGGTGTACGCCACCCTGGACAACGACGGGCAGCAGATCACCCCGTGGATCGTGAAGTCGCTGCAGCACGAGGGCGAGCAGGTCAAGCTGCCCTCACCCAAGACGACCCAGGCGATCAGCAAGGAGACCGCGCAGGCGGTCACCACCATGCTGCAGGGCGTGGTGAGCGACCCGGGCGGCACCGGCTACCGCGCCCAGGCGCTCGGCCGGCCGGTGGCGGGCAAGACCGGCACCACCGACAACTCCAGGTCGGTCTGGTTCGTCGGCTACACCCCCGAACTGGTCACCTCCGTCGCCCTGTTCGGCCAGGACCCCTCCAGCGGCGCCCAGGTCACCCTGGACGGGGTCGGCGGCGTCTCCGCCGCGGCCGGCGGCAAGTTCCCCACCCAGGTGTGGACCGCCTACATGAAGTCCGCCCTGGCCGGTCAGCCGATCAGCGACTTCGACGGCTCGTCCGCGGACAACCCGCTGCTGTCGGGCCCCTCGGGCGGCTCGGACACCTCGACCGCGCCGTCGGACGGTACCGCCTCGGGAACGGCCACGCCCAAGGCCTCCCCGTCCGCGACCGACTCCTCCCCCTCGGCGGCCCCGACCGGCTCGGGCGACTCGGGCGGTCCGTCCGGCGACTCCTCGCCGACGTCCCGGCCGACCCCCCGGCCCACGCCGTCCCGCACGGCGACGCCCAGGCCCGACCCGACGACCCAGCCGCCCACCGAGCCGACGACCCAGCCGGTTCCGGGCCCGAGCGGACAGCCGAACGGCCAGTCGCAGAACGGCGGGTAGCCCCGTGGCCCTTCCTGGAACGGGCAAGTGACGCCCGGTCCAGGAAGGGCCACGGGGCAGGACCAAAAGGCGAGATGGCGCCTTACATAGATCGACACGAGCTGACAGAATGCCCCGATGCACAGCTCTACGTCCGCCGTCGGCAGTACGGCCAGAAGGCTCGGGCTGCCGCTCGCGCTGGTCTCCGCGCTCTCCTTCGGCGGCTCCGGCACGGCGGCGAAACCGCTGATCGAGGCGGGCCTGTCACCACTGCACGTGGTCTGGCTCCGGGTCACCGGCGCCGCGCTGTTCCTGCTCCCGGTCGCCTGGCGGCACCGGCAGGCCGTCCGCCGGCGCCCCGGCGTACTGCTGGGCTTCGGCCTGCTCGCGGTGACCGGCGTGCAGGCGTGCTACTTCGCCGCGATATCCCGGATCCCGGTCGGGGTGGCCCTGCTGCTCGAGTACCTGGGCCCGCTGCTGCTGCTCGGGTACGTCAAGTACGTCCAGCGCCGGCCGATCACCCGGGCCGCCGCGGTCGGCGCCGGGGTCGCGGTGACCGGCCTGGTCTTCGTGGTCGAGATCTGGAACGGCCTGGCCTTCGACACCCTCGGTGTGGTGTTCGCCCTGGGCGGGGCCTGCTGCCAGGTCGGCTACTTCGTCCTCGCGGAGGCCGGACGCGAGGGTGACCACCCGGTGGACCCGATGGCGGTCAGCGCCTTCGGACTACTGATCGGCGCCATCGCGATGACCGCGTTCACCCGGCCCTGGGACGCCGACTGGAGCGTCCTCGCCGGGCAGGTGACCATGAACGGGTCCAGCCTGCCCGCCCTGGTGCCCGCCGCCTGGATGGTCCTGATCGCGACCGTGCTCGCCTACCTGACCGGGGTCACCTCGGTGCAGTACCTCTCCCCGCAGGTCGCCGCGGTGGTGGCCAACCTGGAGGCCGTGGTCGCGACGGTGTCCGCCTGGGTGCTGCTCGGCGAACGGCTCGGCACCCCGCAACTGGTGGGCGGCCTGCTGGTGCTGGCCGGCGCCTTCACCGCGCAGACCAGCAGACCGGCCGCCGACCCCGAGGCTGACGGGGTCCTCGGCGCCGGTGATCCGGCCCTCGGCCGTACTGCCGAGGGCGATCTCCCGGTGGCCGTCGGCGGCCCCCGGGAGGGCACCGCCGAGGGTCAGTTGCCGCTCCAGCCGAACCAGTCGGCGTGACCGAGCGGCCAGACCACCGCCGACACCGGACCGACCACGTTGGCCACCGGCACGGCACCGCCGCCCGGCCCCTCCTGGTGGTACCGGGAGTCGGATGAATCGCTGCGGTGGTCGCCCTCGACCCAGACGTAGCCGCTGGGCACCGTCACCGGGCCGAAGTCCAGTCCGGCACAGGAGTCGTCCCCGGCGTGGAGGTACGGCTCGACCACCGGCCGGCCGTCCACCCGCAGGGTCGAGCCGCTGCACTGGACGGTCTGCCCGCCAGTCGCGATAACCCGCTTGACCAGGTAGTTGTCACCCTTGGGCGGCAGCAGGCCGACGAAGCTCAGGGCGTCCCCGAGCACACCGGAGGTCAGCCCGGAGTCGGGGGCCTGCCCGGGAGGCAGCCAGCCGCCCGGGTCCTTGAACACCACCGGCTCCCCCGGCTTCGGTTTCCACCCGAAGAGGGACACCGCCTTGTTGACGGCCACCCGGTCGCCGATCCGCAGCGTGTTCTCCATCGACCCCGAGGGGATGGTGAACACCTGGAACAGACAGGTCTTCACGAGCAGCGCCACCAGCAGACCCACCACCACCATCACCGGCAGCTCCACCCACCAGGGCCAGCGCCGGCGCGGCGGGCGCGGCCGGGCGGCCGCCCCGGTCCGAGGGGCCTGGCCGGTGTAACGGTCGTCCTGCGGAGCGGCCGGGGCCGACTGCGATCCAGTGCTCACCGGTCAGACCGCCCGTACGCCGGCTGCGGGCGCCTCGTCGGCACCTGGCAGCACACCGCCGCCGCGGCATCCGGCACGGCCGTGCCCACGACGACGGCCGTCGTCGTGCCCGTGCTGCTGCCCGGTACTCCAGGCCTTGCTCTGCCGCCGTGTGCGTGCCACCGCCGGACCACCTCCAGGGGAGTGGGAAGGACAGCACGCTAACGCCGTCCGGGAAGCGTCGGGAAATCAGGCCTTTAGCCCGCGCTCACGCAACCCGGCCCGGCACTCCCCGCCGGACCGGCCGGGCCGGGCCGGAAGCGGCTCAGGAGCGGTCTCAGGAGCGGTCTCAGGAGCGGGCGATCGCCTCGTGGTGGCGGATGACCTCGGCGATGATGAAGTTGAGGAACTTCTCGGCGAACACCGGGTCCAGGTGGGCGCCCGCCGCCAGCTCGCGCAGCCGGGTGATCTGGTCCCGCTCACGCTCCGGGTCGGCCGGCGGGAGCTTGTGCTCGGCCTTGAGCCGCCCGACCCGCTGGGTCGCCTTGAACCGCTCGGCCAGCATGTGGACCACGGCCGCGTCGATGTTGTCGATGCTCTCCCGCAGACTGGTCAGCTCCGCCCGCACGGCCTCGTCGATCGCTTCGAGGGACGCGGCGGCGGAGTTGGCGGGCCGGGTGGGCTGATCAGTCATCGGGGCGGCTCCGGAGGCTGGCTGCATTGGACGGTGCCCGGGCGGCCCGCGTTCCCGCCGAACCTCCCCGAGCCCTCGCAAATCTAACAGGAGAGCACTGGTCCATTCGTGGTTATTCGGGACTTCCGTCCACCATCCGGACGGGGCGCCGGATCCCGGCGGCCGACCGCCGCGAGGACGCGGCCCGCCGCCTGAGGCCCGTACCGGCCGCGGGCCCGTAGCCTTGGCAGCGCACCGCGCCGCACCATCACCGCACCACGCCGCGGAGCCTGACGAACCGGCAGTTCCCCAGTACAGGAGGTACCTGATCGTGGCAACCATCCGTACCGCAAACACCGCCTGGGAAGGCAACCTGCTCGACGGCAAGGGGCTGGTGACCTTCGCCTCCTCCGGCATCGGCGAGTACCCGGTCTCCTGGGCATCCCGCGCGGAGCAGGCGAACGGCAAGACCAGCCCCGAGGAGCTCATCGCCGCCGCGCACTCCGCCTGCTTCTCGATGGCGCTCTCGCACGGCCTGACCGGTGCCGGCACACCGCCCGCCAAGCTCGACACCCAGGCCGACGTGACCTTCCAGCCCGGTACCGGCATCACCGGCATCCACCTCACCGTCACCGGCCAGGTGCCCGGGCTCGACGAGGCAGGCTTCGTCAAGGCCGCCGAGGAGGCCAAGGCCAACTGCCCGGTCAGCAAGGCCCTGAGCGGCACCACCATCACCCTGACCGCCAAACTGGCGGGCTGACGACCGCTCGCCCGCGGCAGCGCCGCGCGCCCCCGGCCCGCGTCCCACGACGCGCACCGGGGGCGCGTGGCGTGCGGCCGGGTGACCCCGTATCCGAAACCGGTTACGGGCGAGGAATCACCCTGGCGGCGGTCGCCGCCGGATCCGTGCGCAGCCTATGATCAGCGGCAGTGCCCTGTTCTCCGCCGAGCGCCGCAGGCAAGCGTTCTTGAACCGAGTTCCGGGGGCCTCGACAGTGCGGGATGCCGGCCACCGCGGTGCGGAGAGCCGGCCCGAATCAGCGTCAGCAGCGGACGGGAGCATGCCGTGCCGGGCCGGAACGAGGGGGCCGACGCGCACCGCCAGCGGGCGCGGCACGCGGAACCGTGCCACCCCGCCCAGGCCGCCACCGCCGACGGCGGCGAGGCCAGGCACCAGCGGCACGAGGCCCTCCGCCTCCCCACCCGCTCCGACGAGCAGTCGTATCCGTACTGCCCCACCTGCTCGGCCCCGCTGGGCGGCGGTACCAGGGAGCTGCTCGCCGCCCTGCGGGCCAGCGAGTCCCGGTTCCGGGCCGCCTTCGCCGACGCCGGGATCGGCATGGCGCTGATCGACGCCGACGACCGGATCATCGAGGCCAACCCCGCGTTCGCGGCCATGATCGGCCGTGAACTGCCCGACCTCGTCCGCACCCACATCCACGACATCATCGACCCGGAGGAGACCGACCGCCGGCACTACCGGGAGCTGGTCCGCGGGGAACGCGACCGGCTGCGGGTGGAGAAGCGGCTCAAGCACCTCGACGGCCGGACCGTGTGGAGCAATGTGACGATCTCGCTGATCCGCGACGGCTCGGGCCACCCGCTCTACACGCTGGCCATGGTCGAGGACGTCACCGAGCAGCGCCTGCTCGGCGACCGCCTGGCCTACCAGGCCCTGCACGACCCGCTCACCAGGCTCCCCAACCGGACCCTGTTCTTCGAGCGCCTCAACGCCGCCTTCATGCCCGCCCCCGACGGGTCACCGCAGGGCGGCTCCGCGGCCAGGGCCGGCGCCGGGTTCGAGCAGCCGGCCGAGTCCGCCCCGACGGCCGGACCGGCGGCCCTCACCGAGGCCGCCGTGTCCGGGGGCCCGGCAGGGCGGGTGGCCACCGTGACGGTGACCGTACCGGCCGCCGCGACGCCCACGCCCCCGGCCGCACCGGCCGGCGCCCGCCCGGCCCGCCGGGTCGGGCTCTGCTACGTGGACCTGGACGGCTTCGCCGCGATCAACGAGACCCTGGGGCACCACGTGGGCGACCAGCTGCTGGTCGCGGTCGCCGCCCGCCTGGAGCGCGGCTTCTCCCGGGACAAGGAGAGCCTGGTGGCCCGGCTCGGCGGGGACGAGTTCGCCGTACTGGTCGCCGACAGCACCGACAGCGAGCAGCTGACCCGGCTGGCCACCGAGCTGATCGCCGCCCTTGAGCAGCCGTTCGACATCGCGGGGCAGCAGCTGGTGGTCACCGCCAGCGTGGGCGTGGTCGAGCGCCCCGTGCAGGAGACCACGCCCACCGACCTGCTGAAGGACGCCGACGCCACCCTGTACTGGTCCAAGGCGGACGGCCGGGCCCGCTGGACGCTCTACGACCCCGACCGCGGCGCCAACCAGCTCACCCGGCAGCGCCTGGCCACCGCGCTGCGCCCGGCGCTGGAGCGCGGTGAGTTCACCGTGGAGTACCAGCCGCTGGTGGGTCTTGCGGACGGCGCGGTGCACGGCGCGGAGGCGCTGGTCCGCTGGCGCCATCCGCGGTACGGGACCCTCTCGCCGGACCGTTTCATCCCGCTGGCCGAGGAGTCCGGCGCGATCGTGCCGCTGGGCAAGTGGGTGCTGGAGGAGTCCTGCCGGCAGGCCAGGCAGTGGCAGGCGGAGTTCCCGGACACCGAGACCTTCGTGAGCGTCAATCTGGCGGCCCGCCAGATCTGGGACTCCGACGTGGTCGCCGATGTCGCCCAGGTGCTGGAGCGCACCGGGCTGCCGCCCCGGCTGCTGCAGCTGGAGATCACCGAGAGCGCCGTGCTCGGCCCCGGCGGCCGCCCGGTGCAGGCGCTCCAGGCGCTGGCCGACATGGGCGTGCGGATCGCCATCGACGACTTCGGTACGGGCTACTCCAACCTCGCCTACCTCTCCCGGCTCCCGGTCCACGTGCTGAAGCTGGACGGCAGCTTCATCGAGGGCTTCCGCGACCCGGCCCCGGGCGGGCGCCCGGACAACCGGTTCCGGCGGGCCGACGCCGACGAGCAGATCGTCGGCGCGATGGTCCAGCTCGCCCATGCCCTCGGACTGACCGTGACCGCCGAGGGCATCGAGAACGCCTCCCAGGCCGAACGGCTCCGCCTCACCGGGTGCGACACCGCCCAGGGGTGGTACTTCGCCAAGCCCGGGGAGGCGGAGCGGGTCGCCGCCATGCTCCGTGCCAAGCGGGCGAGTTAGCGGCGGGCCCGGTCAGCCGAGGCCGTACGCCTCGGCTATCAGGCCGTACGAGCGGATCCGGGCCTCGTGGCCGTGGATGTGCGAGGTGACCATGAGTTCGTCCGCGCCGGTCCGCTTGCGCAGCGCCTCCAGGCCGTCGGCCACCTCACCGGGAGCGCCCAGCACGACGTTGCCGAGCCAGCTGTCGAGGAAGTCCGCCTCGACCTCGCTGTACGGGTAGGCCGCCGCCTGCTCGGGGGTCGGGATCAGCCCGGGGGTGCCGCGGCGCAGCCGCAGCATGGCCAGCGCTCCCGACATCGCCAGTCGCCGGGCGTCGGCCGCGGTGTCGGCGGCGACCGCACCGACGCCGATCAGCGCGTAGGGCTCGTCCAGTACGGCGGAGGGGCGGAAGCTGGCGCGGTAGAGGTCCAGCGCGGGAACCGTGTTGGCGGCGCTGAAGTGGTGGGCGAAGGCGAAGGGCAGGCCGAGCCGGCCGGCCAGCTGGGCGCTGAAGCCGGACGAGCCCAGCAGCCAGATCGGCGGACGGCTCTCGCTCCTGGGCACCGCGGTCAGCCGCGCGTAGGGGTGGCCGTCCGGGAAGTCGCCGTCCAGGAAGTGCGTCAGCTCGGACAGCCGGCGGGGGAATTCGTCGGCGTCCTCGGCGATGCCGCGGCGCAGTGCCGCGGCCGTGGCCGGGTCGGTGCCGGGGGCGCGGCCGAGACCGAGGTCGATCCGGCCCGGGTGCAGGGCCTCCAGCAGGCCGAACTGCTCGGCGATGGTGAGCGGGGCGTGGTTGGGGAGCATGACACCGCCCGAGCCGAGCCGCAGCGTACGGGTGTGGGCGCCCAGGTGGGAGAGCAGCACGGCCGGCGTCGAGCTGGCGACTCCCGGCATGCCGTGGTGCTCGGCCACCCAGAAGCGGTGGTAGCCCCAGCTCTCGGCGCTGCGGGCGAGTTCGGTGGTGGCCGCCAGCGCCTCGCCGGGCGTGTAGCCCTCCCCGACCGTCGCCAGATCGAGGATGGAGAGCGGCGCGGGGGCGGTGCCCCGGACCACGCCGCGGATCGGGTCGGGGAGCGCCGGTCCGTCGGCCCGTGCCGCGCCGGTGCCCTGCTCGTCCTCGGTGGTCATGCCTCGCTCCTCCTGCTCGACCTGATCGGTTGCGGGAGTCCGATCCCGCCTGGGGGTCAACCCACGGGCACAGCGGCCTGTTCCCCGGGTCGGTGCCGGGCACGGGAGCGGCCCGGCTCCGGCCGTACGGTGTGAGCGGCGGGGCGGACCGCATGAGCATGGCGACTCTTCGCCAACGCCGGAAGTCGCCAGGAGAACGGGTCGCGCGGGCGGCCCGGCTTCGGGCAACCTTACTGATCAGTGAGAGCCGTTCACACGGTCCTCACCCATCGGCAAGGCAGGCGGGCTGAACCAGTTCCGACTGACCCCGACGAGCCCCCGGAGCGGCACCCCGCTCCGGGGGCTCTCCCAATTCCCGGGCGCGAACGCCCAGGCCCCCCCGCACCTGTGATCCCGCCCACGGCGGGGGTGCTTCATGGCATGAAATGTCGAAGCGCTAGCGTTGTTCCCCGAGCCACCTGTTCCTCCGGGCCGGCTGGAGGGAGAACGACCTTGGGTGCCATAGCGCTGATCGGCCCTGCGTGGATATGCGTCCTGGCGCTCTTCGCCGTTCTCGGTGACGCACTGCTCCCCTTCCTGCCGAGCGGAACGCTGGTGGTCCTGGCGGTGCTCAGGACCTCGCAGGTCGCTGGGGCCCCGGTGTTCCTGGCGCTCGGTGTGGCGCTCGCCTCCTTCCTCGGCGATCTCCTGCTGCTGTCGCTGGCCCGCCGGGGTGCGTCGCTGGTGGACCGGCGGCTGGCGGGCAAGCCGCAGCTGGCGGCCAGCGTCGAGCACGTCCAGCAGAGCCTGTCGGGCCGGAGCCCCGGGGCCACCGCGGCGATGGTGGTCGTCGCCCGTTTCGTACCGGCCGGGCGCACGGTCCTCGATCTCGCCGTGGGGTACTCCCCCGACCAGTCCCGCAGCTTCCTGCGCTGGTCGGCGCTGGCCGCGGTGGTCTGGGCCGGGTACATCGTCACGCTGGGCTGGCTCAACAGCCACTGGTTCGACACGGCGTGGCTCAGCCTGGCCGTCTCCTGCTGTGCGGCGACCGCGATCAGCACCGCCGTCGCCCGGGTGATCCGCCGCCGGCGCCGCCGGCCGGCCCTCTGACGCCGGCCTTCCGACTCGCCGTCAGCCCTTCCTTCGCACCCGTCCCACCAGCCCCCACCTGCACGGATGTCCGCGCCGACGGACGGGTGAAGTGTCTCAGGACTGCAACAGTGACCGGCGGACCGCATCCACGCGATGGCTCGCCGCGTAATGGCCAATAGTGGGTAGGGCCCCTTGGTCGGTGGTCTGGACCCATGACATCCTGAAGAGGAAATAGTCAGCATTGTCCGTTTTCTCCTGGACGTCCGGATGCCCCGCCGGGGCCTCCGGACTTTTTCCGGGCTCGGACGCCAACCGGCAGGGGAGACCATGACCACCATCTCGCGCAGGGCCGTGCTGAGCGCCGCGGCCGCCACCGCGGCAGTGGGAGCCGTGACGGCCTGTTCGAGTGGCAGCAGCGCCGGTTCGGACGCGAAGGGCCAGGGCGACGGCGGAAACGGTGGGCGTACGCCCGGCTCGTCCGGCTCGCCCGCGGCCAAGGGCACCCCGATCGGGGACGGTTCGACCTCCGACACCGGGCCCCAGCCCAACCAGCCGAAGCCGCAGAAGCTCGCGCCGGGCGAGCGCCCGCCGCAGTTCGTGGTGTTCTCCTGGGACGGGGCCGGCGGCACCGACGACGGCCAGTTCCCCCGGTTCCTCAAGCTGGCCGAGGAGTACAAGGCCACCATGACCTTCTTCCTCTCCGGTATCTACGCGCTGCCGAAGAGCAAGGCCGACCTCTACCACCCGCCGAAGCACTCGGTCGGGGCCTCGGACATCCCGTACCTGTCGGACGGGGCGGTGAAGAGCACCCTGAAGCTGATCAGCCAGGCGTGGCTGGCCGGGCACGAGATCGGCACGCACTTCAACGGGCACTTCTGCTCGACCCGTTCGGACGGCAACGGGGTCAACAAGTGGAGCCCCGAGGACTGGGAGAGCGAGATCGAGCAGGCCGTCTCGTTCGTCACCCAGTGGCGCACCAACACCGGCTTCACCGACGTCGACCCGCTGCCCTTCGACTACCGGAAGGAGCTGATCGGCG
Source organism: Kitasatospora sp. HPM-01-4 (assembly GCF_051374625.1). NCBI lineage: Bacteria > Bacillati > Actinomycetota > Actinomycetes > Kitasatosporales > Streptomycetaceae > Kitasatospora > Kitasatospora sp. HPM-01-4. The sequence continues at coordinate 3,150,981 of NZ_JBPQGP010000005.1, forward strand.
GCCGCACCCCGTGCCTCGAGGGCCAGCAGGCGCTGCTGCCGACCGCCGCCAAGCTGGGCTGGAAGTACGACGCCAGTTCGCCCGGCGGCCAGCAGATCTGGCCGCAGAAGGTCCAGGACGGGAAGATATGGGACTTCCCCCTGCAGGGCATACCCTTCCCCGGGCACAGCTTCCAGGTGCTGTCGATGGACTACAACATCCTGGCCAACCAGTCCAGCGGCAGCACCAAGGGCGACCCGGGGAAGTACGACGAGTGGCGCACCCAGGCCAAGGAGGCGTACCTGGCCGGCTTCGACCGGGCGTACACCACCAACCGGGCGCCGTTCTTCGTCGGCAACCACTTCGAGCAGTGGAACGGCGGCATCTACATGGACGCCGTCGAGGAGACCCTCAAGGCGATCGCGGGCAAGCCGGATGTCCGGCTGGTCTCCTTCCGCCAGCTGGTGGAGTGGCTGGAGGTCCAGGACCAGTCCACCCTGCGGAAGCTGCGGACGCTGGGCGTCGGCAAGGAGCCGGCGGGCGGCTGGGAGAGCTTCCTGGGCTCGGCCGGGTGATCGCCGCGGGCTGAGGCGGCGGGGCCGGGGCGCGGCGGGTGACCCGTCGGCGGGCCCGCCGCGCCCCGGTCCGCGGGTCAGCGGCGCACCGGCTCCCCGGCCAGCAGCCGGCCGGCCACGACCGCCGCGCCCTGGCGGCCCATCAGGATCGTGTAGTGGTTGGTCCCGGGAACCGGTGACTGGACCACCCTGGCCGGGTCGAGTGCCGCGTTCTTGAGCCTGACCGGGTCGTACAGGCCCTGGAGCTCGTCCTGCAGTCCGCGCTCCGCCCAGAGCAGTTCGGCGGGGCAGGGGAGCCTGTGGATCGCGCCGGTCACGTCGGCGTCGAGCAGGACCTGCCGGCCGTCCTCCCGGATGGCCTCCGGGACGCACGAGGAGCGCAGTTCCCCTCCGGTGCCGGTCAGGTCCCGGAGGGCGTAGGCGTCGTAGTCCGCGATCCACTCACCGGCGAAGGCCGGCAGTCCGCGCCAGAACGCCAGGTAGGCCTCCTGGTCCGGGAAGGTCATCGACAGGCGGGCGAGCGCCGGTCCGAGCACGGCGGCCAGCACGTCGTCCGCGTCCACGCCGGCGGGCAGCGGGAAGCTGACCGCACCGTCCACCAGCAGCAGCCGCTCGACCAGCGCCGGGTGCCGGACGGCGGTCAGCGCGGCCACGTACGCCCCCATGGAGTGACCCGCCAGCCTGACCCGGCCCAGGTCCAGGGCGCGGATCAGCTCGGCCAGGTCGTCGGCGTGCCGGCCGATGCCGTACGGCCCCAGGACACCGCGGCTGGCGCCCCGGCCGCGCAGGTCGGGGGCGATCAGGGTGGCCCGGCCCGCGATTCGGCGGGCCACCTGGCTCCAGGCCAGGGCGTTGGCGGTGATCCCGTGCACCGCCACCACGGTCGGTGCGTCGGGGACGGTGGCCGGCCAGCGGAGCACCGCCAGGTCTCCGCCTGGAACGGCCACGGACAGTTCTTCGCACTCGGGGGGCTCGGGGCTCACGTGGCGCCACCTTCCGGGAGTCGGGCGGTCTGGGGCCTGGGTACCGCGGTACCGGCTGCCGGAACGGTAGGCGGGGCCGGTCTACCGCAGTATGTGGCAGGACACCGCTTCGGCGGAGGGCGCTGTGTGCCCGCCGGCCATACCCCTGGGTGTGCGCGGAGCGCCGAGGTCGCCCCCGGCCCGTCAAGGTGGCCGCCGGTCACGCGCCGGACGGACCGCGCGCCGGCAGCGGCCAAATGGACCGCGCCCCCGCGCTCCCGGCCACCACTGTTCGTATCACCGTTGGATCCGAATACCCGCCAATAGCACTGATCAGCCGCCGAGTGCACCGATTCCGCCAGATCTTCACCCCCCGAGCAAGGTCGCCGACAGGATCGGTTGCGATCTTCCGTGGTGCTGAGGAGAGTTGACGAATAGTCAGAGAAATCCGCCGAACCCATCGCCCGACCGCGGCGACCGGCCGATTCGCCACGACATCCGAGTCGGAGCCGGGTACCGGGAATCCACGCCTCCGGCGAGCGCGGCACGCTCGCTCGGAGCCGAAGCGGTGACGGCCGGGAGACCGCCGCCGCTTCGACGGCTCGTCAGCCGTGCTTCGCCCCGGAGACCACAGCTGGGGGCGGCGAGTCCGGGGGGATCCGCCGGCACCGGGTTCAGGGGGCAGCAACAGGGCCGCGGCAGCGCGGCCCTCGGGGGGAGTCACCGCCATGCCGACAACCGAGGCACACCCGCAACCTCACATACCGGAGCACACCCGGACCCACCCGTCCCACCGGCGGCGCCAGGAACACCCGGGCGCACTCGGCCGCATCGAACCTCCTTATGACTACGAGCACTTCAGCCGGCTCGCCGGACCGCTGACCGAGCCGGGCACCGGTACGCCGTACCGGGTCCGGTACCGCAGCCTGCTGCGCGAGGAGCCGCACCGCATCCGCGCCGCACTGCTGCTGATCGCCGCTCCCGTGGTCGAGGCGGTGCTGCTGGTCTGGCTGCTGCTGCCCGGGCACTGGCCGGTACGGCCGGGCGAGACCCACCTGTGGCTGCTCGTCGCCGACAAGGCGATGATCACGATCATCGCGGTGATCGAGGCCTTCCGGCTGGTCAACGTGGTCTCCAACGCACACGCCACCCTGGTCGCCCGCGATCCGGTCCCGGTGACGCCCGAGGCCGGCACCAGGGTCGCGTTCCTCACCACCTGCGTGCCGGGCAAGGAACCGCCGGAGATGGTCCGGGCCACCCTGACCGCCGCGCTCGACGTCCGGCACGACGGGCCGTACGACGTCTGGCTGCTGGACGAGGGGGACGACCCGGCCATGCGGCGGCTCTGCGCCGAGCTGGGCGTACACCACTTCAGCCGCCACGGCATCGGGCGGTGGAACCGGCCCAAGGGGCGGTTCCGCGAACGCACCAAGCACGGCAACTACAACAGCTGGCTCGACGCCCACGGCGAGGACTACGACTACTGGGTCTCGGTGGACACCGACCACGTCCCGCTGCCCGACTTCTGCGAGCGGATGCTCGGCTACTTCCGCGACCCGGACGTCGCGTTCGTGGTCGGCCCGCAGGTGTACGGGAACTACGGCACCTCGCCGTCGGCCGTCACCAGGTTCTCCGAGAGCCAGCAGTTCCTCTTCCACGCGCTGATCCAGCGAGCGGGGAACCGCTACGGCACACCGATGTTCGTCGGCACCAACAACGCCGTGCGGATCAGGGCGCTGCTGTCCGTCGGCGGGCTCCACGACTCGATCACCGAGGACATGGCGACCGGCCTGGAGCTCCACCGCCGCCGCAACCCCGACACCGGCGCGAGGTGGAAGTCGGTCTACACCCCGGACGTGCTGGCCGTCGGCGAAGGACCGTCCTCCTGGACGGACTTCTTCTCGCAGCAGCTGCGCTGGAGCCGCGGCACCTACGAGACCATCCTCACCCAGTACTGGCGGGCCGCCTGGCGGCTGTCGCCCGGCCGGCTGCTCAACTACACGCTGATGGTGTGCTTCTACCCGATGGCGGCGCTCACCTGGCTGCTCGGCGGGGTCTCCAGCGTGCTCTACCTCGGCTTCGGGGCCTCCGGCGTGCACGTCTCCTCCGAGATCTGGATGATGCTCTACAGCGACGCCGCCGCCCTCCAGGTGCTGCTCTACACCTGGAACCGCAAGCACAACGTCAGCCCGCACGAGCCGGCCGGCTCCTCCGGAGTCGCCGGAATGGTGATGTCCGCGCTCTGCGGCCCCGTCTACGCGGCCGCGCTGCTCCAGGCGGCGCTGCGCCGCAGAAGCCGCTTCGTGGTGACCCCGAAGGGCGACTCCGCCAGCCCCGACCGGCTCGCCGCCTTCCGCCTCCACCTGTTCTGGGTGCTGGTCTTCGGCGGCTCGGTGGCCGCCTCCTTCGTCACCGGCCACGACCACGTCGCCATGCGCGCCTGGGCCTGCATCGCGCTGTTCTTCAGCCTGCTGCCGATGCTCATCCTGGCCTTCGACCGGCTGCGCCGGCGCCGCGCCCACGCCTGATCCGGCGCCCCGAGCGCCGTCCACACCACCCGCACCGGCTCCACTGGGGGGACCAGCCATGAAGATCCGCCACACCGGCGGCCGGACCAAGCGCTACGCGCTGGGCAGCACCGTCGCACTCGTCGTCGCCGGTATGAACGCGCCGGCCGTCCTCGGCTTCGCCGGGGACCAGTACCACCACTACGTCATCAACCGGCCCGGCTACAAGGCCGAGTACGGCCACTGGCAGACCCTCGAACTGCCGACGCGGTTCCGGGTCAACGCGGTCCACGCCACCCTGCTGCGCACCGGGAAGATCCTGATCGTCGCGGGCTCCGGCAACGACCAGCAGGCCTTCGACGCCGGCACCTTCAAGACCCTGCTCTGGGACCCGGTGAAGAGCACCTACAAGCTGATACCCACCCCCGTGGACATGTTCTGCGGCGGACACACCTCGCTCCCCGACGGCAAGGTCCTGGTGGCCGGCGGCACCCTGCGCTACGAGAAGCTGGACGGCGCGGTCAACAAGGCCGCGGGCACCATGCGGGTCCGCAACGAGAACCCGGACGCCCCCCGCACCTTCGCCAAGGGCACCGTCTTCACCGGCCCGGACGGCCGTGAGTACGCCTCCACCGCCCCGGTCACCGTCCCCGCCGCCGCCAAGACGGTCACCAGGGCCGCCGACGGACGGACCAGCGTGAGCGTCACCGCCGGGGAGCGGCAGGTCTTCGTCGAGGCGGTCGCCGAGGGCGCCTCCTACGTCGACCGGAACCCGGCCCAGTACCGGATCAAGGGCCTCACCGGCGCCGACGCCCGCAACCTCTACGGCATGGGCGGCGCGATGACCCTGGACAAGCAGGACTTCCAGGGCATCCGCAGCGCCTACGAGTTCAACCCGGACACCGAACTCTACGAGCAGGTACCGGACATGGCCCACGCACGCTGGTACCCGACCCTCACCGGGCTCGGCGACGGCAAGGTGGTCACGGTCTCCGGCCTGGACGAGACCGGCCAGATCCTCAGCGGCAACGACAACGAGCTGTTCGACCCGGCGACCAGGACCTGGTCCAAGGCGCCCGACCGGTATTTCCCGACCTACCCCTCGCTCTTCCTGACCGCCTCCGGCAAGCTCTTCTACTCCGGCTCCAACGCCGGCTACGGCCCGGCCGACAAGGGCCGCACCCCCGGCCTGTGGGACCTGGGGAACAACAGCTTCCAGACCGTCGACGGCCTGCGCGACCCGGACCTGCTGGAGACCTCGTCCTCGGTGCTGCTGCCGCCCGCGCAGTCGCAGAAGGTGATGGTGCTCGGCGGCGGCGGGGTCGGCGAGTCCCCGGCCTCGACCGCCCGGACCGGTATCGCCGACCTGAGCGCGCCCGAGCCGCACTTCGTCCCGGGCCCCGACCTGCCCGCCGGCGGCACCCGGTACCTCAACAGCGTGATCCTGCCCGACGACACCGTGTTCACCACCGGCGGCTCCGGCGACTACCGGGGCAAGCACCGCAGCGACCTGCTGAAGGCGCAGACGTACCACCCGGACAGCAACTCCTTCACCACCGCCGCCGCGCCCGCCGTCGGCCGGGACTACCACTCCGAGGCCCTGCTGCTCCCCGACGGCCGGGTGGTGGTGCTCGGCTCCAACCCGCTCTTCGCCGACAAGGCCGACACCCAGCCGGCCGCCTTCGAGCAGCGGATCGAGATCTACTCCCCGGCGTACCTGTACCACGGCGACCGGCCCGAGATCGCCGCCGCCCCCGGCAGGGCGAGCCTAGGCAGCGAGATCACCGTGGCCACCCCGGACCCTGACCGGATCGCCACCGCCAAGCTGATCCGGCCGAGTTCGGTCACCCACGCCACCGACGTCGAACAGCGCTCGGTCGCCCTGGACATCACCGCACGCGGTGCCACCGGCATAACCCTCTCGCTGCCGCGCAACGCCGACCTGCTGCCGCCGGGCTGGTACATGCTCTTCGCCACCGACCGCAAGGGGACGCCCTCGGTGGCGCGCTGGATCCAGATCACGCCCTGACCCTCGACGGCGGCCGGGCCGGGGGCGGGGAGCCGCCTCCGGCCTCCCCCGGTCAGCCGTGGGCCAGCCCAAGGGCGTACGAGAGCCAGAACTCGCCCGCCTTGGGCTCGCCCCGGCCGCAGTCGCCGTCGGACTCGCCCGGGTTCTTGATCCAGAGATAGGCGTCCACGCCCGGCCGCCCGGTCTCGGTGGTCGGTGCCTCACCCAGCGCCCGCCCGGCCGGATTGCACCAGTCGCGGTCCCCGAGCGGGCCGTTGCCGTTGCGGCTGGTGTCGATCACGTAGTGCTTGCCGCCGAGCAGCGCGGACAGCCTGTCCCCGTACGCCGAACTCTGCTCGGTGGTGTAGAAGTTGGAGACGTTGACGGAGAACCCGTCGGCCTCGGCGATCCCGGCGCGGCGCAGCGCGTCGGCGAGCCGGTCCTGGTCCTTGAGCCAGCCCGCGTTGCCCGCGTCCAGATAGACCCTGACCTTGGGCTGCTTCTTCAACTCCGTTACCGCGTAGGCCAGTAGGTCGTAGCGCTCGCCGGCCGCCACCGGCGTCAGGCAGCCGTCCAGGGTGTGCGCGACGGCGTCCGGCTCCAGGACCACCCAGGCGGCGCGGTCGGCCAGACCGGCGGCGAGCCGGTCGGTCCAGTCCCGGTAGGCGGCCGCGTCGACGGCGCCGCCGGCCGAGAACCGGCCGCAGTCGCGGTGCGGTATGTCATACGCGACGATCAGCGCCGTACGCCCCGCCGCGGCGGCCTTGATGGTCAGGTCCTCGGCCTCGGCCCGGGCGTCCTCACCGCCGAGCCAGAGCGCGGACGGCTGGTCGGCGATCCTGGTCAGGCTCCTGGCGTCCGGCCCCTTGGTCTTCGCCAACTCCCTTGCGGCGGAGGTCTGGTCGGAGACGTAGAAGACCTGCCCGGGCCGCTGCCCGAGCGGCCCGGCCGATCCGGCCGGCCCCGGCCGGGCGCCCCCCTGCGCCGCCGCGCCGCACCCGGCCACCACACCCGCGGACAAGGCCGCCAGTACGGTCGTCGCCGCCACTCGCCACCCCAGGCGCCCCACGGCCACCCCTCCCCATCCGCACGGTCGGCACCAGCTTCGCACAGCCGGTGCCGACCGGGGCTACAACGCCAACAAGTGGGCGCCGAAGGGAGGTTGGGGAAATGAGCGGAGAGCGTCAGGCGGACGCGAGGTCCGGCACCCGCCAGTCGATCGGCTCCGAACCGAAGCCCGCCAGCGCCTCGTTGATCTGCGAGAACGGGCGACTGCCGAAGAACAGCTTGGCCGACAGCGGCGACGGGTGCGCCCCCTGCACCACCACGTGCCGCGAGGTGTCGATCAGCGGCAGCTTCTTCTTGGCGTAGTTGCCCCACAGTACGAAGACGCAGGGCTCCTCGCGGTCGCTGACCGCCTTGATCACCGCGTCGGTGAACTTCTCCCAGCCCTTGCCCTTGTGCGAGTTGGCCTCGTGGGCACGGACCGTCAGCACCGCGTTGAGCAGCAGCACGCCCTGCTCGGCCCAGTGCATCAGATAGCCGTTGTCCGGCGCCGGGACACCGAGGTCGGCGTTCAGCTCCTTGAAGATGTTCCGCAGCGACGGCGGGGTCTTGGTGCCCGGCAGCACCGAGAAGCTCATGCCGTGCGCCTGGCCGTCGTCGTGGTACGGGTCCTGACCGAGCACCAGCACCCGGACGTCCTGGTAGGGCGTGGCCTGAAGCGCCGAGAACTCCTGGCCGCTCGGCGGGAAGACCTGGTGCTCGGCCCGCTGCTGCGCCACGAACTTCGCCAGCTCCGCGAAGTACGGCTTCTCCAGCTCCCCCGCCAGCGCCTCGCGCCAGGACTCCGGCACCTCGAACTCCGCGCCCACGGCCACCTCAGCCAGCTCCGTCACGACTCAACCTCCCACCGGGCCGCGCCCGGACCGCATGTCCACTTGCACCGAGAACGCTACACAGACCCACCGACAACGCCCGTCCCCGGCGGAAAGCCGCCGGGGACGGGCACGGACAGCCGGCCCTCCGGGCCCCGCCCTGCCTCCGGAGCGCAGGGCGCACCGCCCGAGGGGGGCCGGCTCAGATGAGTTCGATCAGGTCCGCGACCGAGTCGACCACCCGGCCGGGACGGTAGGGGAAGCGCTCGACGTCCGCCGCGTCGGTGAGTCCGGTGAGCACCAGGATGGTCTCGAGACCGGCCTCCATGCCCGACACGATGTCGGTGTCCATCCGGTCACCGATCATCGCCGTGGTCTCGGAGTGGGCACCGGCGGTGTTCAACGCCTCGCGCATCATCAGCGGGTTGGGCTTGCCCACGAAGTAGGGCTCCACACCGGTCGCCTTGGTGATCAGCGCCGCGACCGAGCCGGTGGCCGGCAGGACGCCCTCGGTGGACGGGCCGGTCTCGTCCGGGTTGGTGCAGATGAACCGGGCGCCCGCGTTGATCAGCCGTATCGCCTTGGTGAGCGCCTCGAAGCTGTAGGTGCGGGTCTCGCCGAGGACCACGTAGTCCGGGTTGTTGTCGGTCAGCACGTACCCGGCCTGGTAGAGCGCGGTGGTCAGCCCGGCCTCGCCGATGACGTACGCGGTGCCGCCGGGCCGCTGCCCCTTCAGGAACTTCGCGGTCGCCAGGGCGGAGGTCCAGATGCACTCCTCCGGCACATCCAGGCCCATCCCGGCCAGCCGGGCGCTGAGGTCCCGAGGGGTGTAGATCGAGTTGTTGGTCAGCACCAGGAACGGCTTGCCGGACTCCCGAAGACGCCGGAGGAACTCCTCCGCGCCCGGGATCGGGGTGCCCTCGTGGATGAGGACGCCGTCCATGTCGGTCAGCCAGGACTCGATGGGCTTGCGGTCTGCCACGTGCATGTCTCCAGAGGTCGTGCGTGGTGGTAGGGACGAAATCCGGCCCGTACGGAACTGCGAACCCGTCCGCCCGGGCACAACCGGGCGGTCGGGGGTGCTACTGGCTGCCCCAACGCCTCCAGCCTAATCCGCCCGCGCACCCGACCGCGGCCGGTCCCGTCGGACGGCCCCCACTGTCCACCGGCCGTGCCCGGAGCCTTCATCCGCCCCCGGCCGGCGCCCGCCGCCTCAACGGAGGCTTAAGCGGCCCCTAAGCAAGCTGATTCGACGTCAACTCCATTGCCGCACATGGATAGCGTACGGAACAGCGCGATCCCCCACCGCGCCGCCGCCGAACCGCCCCCACCGGTCCGGCGGTTCACCCGACCCCCGGGTACCGGCCCCGCGCCCACGATCCCCCCTCCCCGGCGCGTCCGGTACCCGGGTCCACCACCCCGCCGGTCCGCGGACGGTGCCCCACCCCGGGCGCGGCCGTCCCCGCGGACCGGCGGCCGCGTGCCCGGCCGGGGGCGGTGGGACGGGCGCGTGCCTGGGCGAAAGCCCGACGGGCACGTGATTGAGTAGCGCCATGACCAGCAGCACGTCCCACTCCCCGTTCCGCGTCGGTCTGATCGGCTACGGTCTGGCCGGCTCCGCCTTCCACGCCCCGCTGATCGCCACCACCCCCGGCCTGCGGCTGGACGCGGTGGTCACCGCCAACCCCGATCGCCGGGCCCAGTTGCAGCGGGACCACCCGGGTGCCCGTCCGCTGGACACGCCCGAGCAGCTGCTCGCCGAGGCGGACCGGCTCGACCTGGTGGTGATCGCCTCGCCCAACCGCACCCACATCCCGCTGGCCCGGGCCGCGCTGAGCGCCGGCCTGCCGACCGTGGTGGACAAGCCGCTGGCGGCCACCGCCGCCGAGGCCCGCGAACTCTGCGAACTGTCGGAGCGGACCGGGGTGCTGCTCTCGGTGTTCCAGAACCGCCGCTGGGACGGCGACTTCCTCACCGCCCGCCGACTGGTGGAATCGGGTGCGCTGGGCCGGGTGCACCGCTTCGAGTCGCGGTTCGAGCGGTTCCGCCCGAAGCCCAAGGCGGGCTGGCGGGAACTGGCCGACCCGGCGGAGGCCGGCGGCACCCTGTACGACCTGGGCAGCCACCTGGTGGACCAGGCGCTCACCCTGTTCGGTCCGGTGGAGTCGGTGTACGCGGAGGTCGACGTCCGGCGGGACGGCGCGGTGGTGGACGACGACGCCTTCCTCGCCCTGACCCACACCGGTGGCGTCCGCTCGCAGCTGTGGACCAGTGCGCTGGCCCCGCTCGCCGGGCCGCGGCTGCGGGTGCTCGGGGACACGGCCGGGTACGTCAAGTTCGGCATGGACCCGCAGGAGACGGACCTGCGGGCGGGCCGGCGGCCCGACGACGGCGGCGCATGGGGCGCGGACAACCCCGCCGCATACGGCACCCTCGGCACCGACGACTCCTCCGCCCCGCTCCCCACCGACCCGGGCGACTACCCCGCCTACTACTCCGGCATCGCCGCCGCCCTCGCCGACGGCACCCCGCCCCCGGTCGATCCCCGGGACGCCGTCGCCACCCTCGTCGTCCTCGAGGCCGCCCGCGCCTCCGCCGCCACCGGCAACGTCGTCCGGCCGCTCCAGTAGCCGCGCGGAGCGACTCCCCGGGGGCGCGGGGCCCTGCCCGGTCGGCCGCGGGCACGACCGGCCCGCGATGGACCCGTGCGGCTCCCCGCGCCCCGGGGCGACGCTGACGGCGGGCCCGGGGAACTCCGGTGCCCGGGTGGGCGGTCGGCCTCACGGTTCCCCGCGCCCCGGCCATCCCGTACCATCGCCGCTGAGTACCGTTCACCGCCCGGAAGGAGGGCCCGCAGTGTCGTTCATCGCCGCACTGCTCGGCCTGCTCCGGGTTCTGACGGGCGAGCTGCTGGTCGGCCCCGCCCCTCTGACGGCGGTCGCGGCCACCGCGACCCTGGTGCTGCTGGCCGGTGTCGCCGCCGGTGTGCTGACCACCGGCCGCGTGCTCGGGGCGGGCGCCCCGGCACTCGTACGGTCGGGAGTGCTGCGCAGACGCGCGTTCCGGACCGCCTTCCTCCCTCAGCGTGATCCGGACGCCCGGGGCCGCCGCCGGCCCAGGGCACCCGGCGCGGCCCCGGCGGCCGCGTAACTCCCGCTCCTGTCAACGGCCCTGCGCGGCCGCCCTCCGCCGACCTCTCAGCACCGGCACCACGAGTGCCACGAGACCCCGGAGGGCTCGCTCCACCATGTCCGTCCTCACCCTGCTCGACCCCGCCGTACACCTGGCCCACGATGTCGTCTCGGCCCTCGCCGGCCTACTCCCGACCGCGCTCGCCATCGTCGTCTTCACGGTCTGCGTACGCCTCGCGCTGCACCCGCTCGCCCGGGCCGCCGCGCGCGGCCAGAAGGCGCAGGCGCGGCTCGCCCCGAAGATCGCCGAGCTGCGGCGCAAGCACGCCAAGCACCCGGAGAAGCTGCAGGCCGAGCTGGCGGAGCTGTACCGCGCGGAACAGGCCTCACCGTTCGGGGGGTGTCTGCCCGGGCTGGCCCAGGCGCCGTTCTTCTCGGTGATGTACCGGCTGTTCACCACACCCAACGACCTGCTGCACCACACCGTGTTCGGCGTACCGCTCGGGCTGCACGTGAACGCCGCGCACGGCCAGGGCCAGCTGCTGGTCTTCGGCCTGCTGTACGCGGCCCTGGCCGGCGTCGGGTACCTGTCGTTCCGCAACGCCCGCCGGGCGGTGACGGATCCCACGGCGCCCGGTGCGGCACTGCTGCCGTACCTCTCGTTCGGCACCGTGCTGTTCGCCACGCTGGTACCGCTGGCGGCGGGGATCTACCTGCTCACCACCACCACGTGGACCGTCGCCGAGCGCGCCTTCCTCCACCGGGACGCCCGGCCGGCTCAGCCCCTGGCGGTCCAGCCAGCGAGGTAGCCGTCGATCTCGGCGACCAGTCGGGACTTGCCGCCCTCGTCCAGGAAGGACGCCTCGACGGCGTTCCTGGCGAGGGCGGCGACCCCGGCCTCGTCCAGGCCGAGCAGGCGGGCGGCGACCGCGTACTCGGTGTTGAGGTCGGTGCCGAACATCGGCGGGTCGTCGCTGTTGACCGTGACGAGCAGGCCCGCGTCGACCATCTGCCTGATCGGGTGGTCCTCGATCCGCTCGACGGCCCGGGTGGCGATGTTGGAGGTCGGGCAGACCTCCAGCGGGATCCGGTGCTCGCCGAGGTGGTCCAGCAGTGCCCGGTCCCTGACCGCCTGGGTACCGTGGCCGATCCGCTCGGCGCCCAGCTCCCGGATCGCCTCCCAGACCGACTCGGGTCCGGTGGTCTCGCCGGCGTGCGGGACGCTGCGCAGCCCGGCCGCCCGGGCCCGGTCGAAGTACGGCTTGAACTGCGAACGCGGCACGCCGATCTCGGGACCGCCGAGGCCGAAGCTGACCAGGCCCTCCGGTGCGAGGTCGACCGCGAGCCGGGTGGTCTCCTCGGCGGCCGCGTGCCCCGCCATGCCGGGGACGTCGAAGCACCAGCGCAGGACCACGCCGAAGTCCCGCTCCGCGGACTTGCGGGCGTCCTCGATCGCCTCCATGAAGGCGACGTCCGGGATGCCCCGGCTGACCGAGGAGTACGGGGTGATCGTCAGCTCGGCGTAGCGGATCTGCTGGCGGGCCATGTCCTCGGCGACGCCGTAGGTGAGGGTGCGGACGTCCTCGGCGTCGCGGATCAGGTCGACCACGCTCAGGTAGACCTCCACGAAGTGCGCGAAGTCGGTGAAGGTGAAGTACTCGGCGAGCGCGACGGGGTCGGTGGGCACCTTCGACCGGCCCCGGTACCGGGCGGCGAGCTCCGCGACTATCCGCGGCGAGGCCGAGCCGATGTGGTGGACGTGCAGCTCGGCCTTGGGCAGGCCGGCGATGAACGCCTCGATCCCGTTTCCACCGTCTGACACGCCACTGCTCCCTGCTCGAACCTGCCTGGCCTCGGATCATTCCACGATTCGGGGGAAGCGCCCGTCACCGGGGTTTTGTCTGACAAATCCCGCCGGGGGTCGAGCCCTGGAGCGCCTATGACCCGAACACCACCGTCACCGTGTGGATCAGCAGCCCGGCGAGCGCGCCCACCACCGTGCCGTTGATCCGGATGAACTGCAGATCGCGCCCGACGTTGGCCTCGATCTTGCGCGAGGCGTCGTCGGCGTCCCAGCCGGCCACGGTCTCGGAGATCAGCGCCGTGATCTCCTCGCGGTAGGTCTCCACCACGTACTGGGCGGCGTCCTGCAGCCAGCCGTCGGTCTTGGCCTGCAGCTTGGGGTCGGTGGCCAGCCGCTGCGCGAACGACCGTACGCCGTCGCGGATACGGCGGCGCAGTTCGCTCTCCTCGTCCTCGGCGGCGGTCACCACGAGCGAGCGGACGGCGGCCCAGGACGAGGCGATCAGCTCCTGGACCTCGGCGCGGGCGAGCAGGTCCGCCTTGGCCCGCTCGACCCGGGCGATGGTCTCCGGGTCCTGCTGGAGCTCGGTGGCGAAGTCGGCGAGGAAGCTGTCGACGGCTCCGCGGGCGGTGTGCTGCGGGTCGTCCCGTACCTCGGTGACGAAGCGCACCAGCTCCTTGTAGACCCGCTCGCCGACCTGGTGGTCGATGAACTTGGGCGTCCAGCCGGGGGTCTTCTGGGTGACCCGCCGGACGACCTCCTCGTGGTTGTCGGTCAGCCAGTCGTGCGCCCGGACCGCGATCAGGTCGACCAGTCCGTGGTGGCCGCCGTCGGCGATCACCTTGCCGAGCAGCCGCCCGGCCGGCTCGGCGACGGAGGTGGCGGCGGCGCGGCGGGTGACGGCCTCACTGACCACGGCCTGGATGTCCTCGTCGCGCAGCACCGCGAGGACCCCGCGCAGCGCGGCCGCCGCCTCGGTGGTGACGCGTCCGGCGTTGCCGGGCGCGGCCAGCCATTCGCCGAGCCGCCGGGCGATGCCGATCTTGGCGAGGCGGCCGCGCACCACGGGGGCGGAGAGGAAGTTGTCGCCGACGAAGTCGCCGAGCGTCCGGCCGAAGGCGTCCTTCTTGGTCGGGATGATCGCGGTGTGCGGGATCGGCAGCCCGAACGGCCGCCGGAACAGCGCGGTGACGGCGAACCAGTCCGCCAGCGCACCGACCATCCCGGCCTCGGCGGCAGCCGCGACGTACCCGGCCCAGGCACCCGCGCCCGCGGATTCGGCCCAGGCCGTCAGGGCGTAGACCACGCTCACGAAGGCCAGCAGGCCAGTGGCGATCCGCTTCATCCGGCGGACGCCCCGGCGCTTCTCCTCGTCGGCTGCGGTGAAGCTCACTCCGGCAGACAGTCCGACTTTCTCATCAACGCTCACCCGGACAGTCTGCCCCGCGGCCCTGCGCGGGCGGCCTCTTCCGCCTGCACCGGGCCCGATGAGCCGCGCACCGGCCCCGGCGCACCGGGTCCTTCCCGTACGGTCCCGTCACTCCCGCGGGCGGCACGGGCGACGGCGTCCGCCCTCCCCGGGGCGCTCCGGCGAGCGAGTCTCACCCGAAAGGAGGAACGGCACTCGTCGACGGTCCGCGTCCCTCAGGCGGGCGGGTGGTCAGCCGTGCGGGCCCCGGCCAGCAGCGCCGTCACCCCGCGGCGGGGACGGTAGCCGAGCACCTCGCCCGCCCGCGCCGACACGTACACCCGGTCGATCGACGTCGGCAACGCCCAGCCGTGCCGGCCGAACCCGGCCGCCACCTCGGGGATGCGCCGGGTGATGAGGTCGGCCGGATCGTGCCGCAGCTGCCCGCCGTCCTCCACCCGCCACGGATACGGGCCCGCGATGTTCAGCACCCCGGCTGCCTCCCCGGGGCCCCGGACGGCGAGCAGGTGGGCCTGCGTCACATCGGCCATGTCCACACCCCGGTAGAGCCGGTGCCTGGCCAGGACCGCCGGCGGTTCGGGGAAGCACCGGGCGATGCGCAGGCACACCGTGCTCATCGCGCCGGCCGCGGAGAGCACCAGGCGTTCGGCCGCGAGCTTGGTCTCGTCGTAGATGTCGCGCGGCCGGCAGACGAGGTCCTCGGTGACCCAGACCGCCTCGTCCACCGGCTCCAGCGCGTGCCCGTACACCGAGGTCGAGCTCGTGTAGACGAACCGGCGCACCCCCGCGGCCGACGACGCCTCCAGCAGGTCCCGGGTCGCCGTGACGTTGATCCCGTGGAACTCGTCCTCCGGGCACACCCCGACGTGCGGCGCGTGCAGGGCCGCCGTGTGGACGACCGCCCCGGCCCCGGGCAGTGCGTGGCGCCAGGCCGCGGGGTCGCGCAGGTCCGCCACCACGGTCGTGTCGGGGGACGGCCGGCGGTCGAGGCCGACGACCGGGCAGCCCGCGGCTCTGAGGCGGCGCACGATCGCCGAACCGACCAGCCCGGCGGCCCCGGTCACCACCACATGACCCGGCTGCTGCATCACGGACACCCTCCCCGGCGTGAACTCGACGGCACGACCCACCGCTTGAGCGTAGGGCCTCCCGGGGGCGGGGGTGTCCGCCGCGTCCGGTCCGGTGGGGACCTCAGCGGACGAAGCAGTCCGAGTCGGCCGACCTGACGGCGAGCAGATCGGCCACGGCGCCCAGCAGACTGCCGGCCACCGGGACGGACATGCCCCTGAGGTGGTCGAGCTCGTGCAGGGCGTCCTCGCCGGGGTGGTAGAGCATGCAGGACACTCCGCACGCCTCGGCCGCCACGGCGTCGTCCGCGCTGTCCCCGATCATGAGGACCCGGTCCGGGCTGACGCCGAGCTTCGCGAGATGGCGGTCGAGGTGCGGAGCCTTCCGTCCCGCCTGCGTGCCGACCAGCCCGTCCACTTCGGCGAAGTAGTCGAAGATGCCCATCTTCTGCACCAGCGGCACCAGCCTCTCGTGGGGGTGCATCGACAGCAGCGACTGGCCGCCGCCCGACTGCTTCCACGACTCCAGCGCGTCGGCGGCGTCATGCGTCAGCTCGATGCTTCCGCGGCGCCGCGCGTACGACTCCTGGAAGTGCCGGTCCAGCATGCTCTGCTCGGTCGCCGTCAGCGTCCGGCCGGCCAGCCGGTCGTAGAAGACCGGGATCGGCTGGGTGAAGTGCCGCTGGTACGCGGCCCGGGTGACGGGCGGGAGGCCCATGGCGTCGAAAGCATCGATCGTCGAGTCGATGAGGGCCCGGTTGTCGCCGAAGAGAGTGCCGTTCCAGTCCCACACGATGTGATCCACGATCACCCGCCCGGTCACACTGCCTCCTCAAGATACGAGTCCTGGCGTTCCCGCCGTGCGGCGCCGGAGCAGCACACCAGTCCGGCGGCGCACAGCACCGCGACCAGACCCGAGTAGCCGTTGAACGAAGCGCCCAGACCGGCCACGGTGATGACGGCTCCCACGCCGAAACTGGCGATGGTCGTGCCGAGATAGCACCAGATGAAGAAGAACGAGACCGCCTTCCCCCTGCTGGCGGCGTCGCTCTGGACCGCGATGAGCTGGATGGCACCCTGCAGCCCGAACCCCTGGCCCACACCGCAGATCACCGCCGCGGCCGCCATGACGGCCAGGCTCGACAGTTCGACGGCGGCTATCAGTGCCAGCGAGCCGACCGCGGTCCACACCAGGCCCAGCCTGATGGCCGCGATGTCACTGCGCCGCAGCCGCATGGCGCCCGCGACCGCCGACAGGACGAAGCAGACGGAGACCAGTACGCCTTCGACCGCCCCGTTGCCGACGCCGATGACGGAGTCCAGCACCACCGACCCCAACGAGGCGAGCAGGCCGCCGGAGGAGAAGGCGCAGAAGCCCGCGAGCAGCGCGGCGGGACCGGACCACCCTCCGGTGAGCGCGCCCAGGACGCGGCGCAGCGGGACGCGTTCCCCGGTGTCCTGACCGAGGCCGGCCGGGATCCGCATGAACGGCATGATCGCCAGCGTCGCGGCGATCTGGATCACCCACACGAGCTCGCCGCGCCATGGCGCGTACTGCAGCAGCACCCCGCTCCACAGCGGGCCGGCCGCCAGGCCGACCGCGTTCGCGGAGGTGGTGAGGCGGCCCACCGTCTTGTTGACGCCCGACATGTCCAGTTCCGCGAGCAGTACCGGGACCACACCGGTGAACAGGCCGAGCACCACGCCCTGGAGAAGGTGCCCCCCGAACAGTGCGGCCGGTCCGGTCGCGGCCAGGAACAGCAGGTCGGCGAGGATCGAGAGCCCGCACGCGCTCACCAGGACGTACCGCTGCCGGATGGTCAGCGGCACCAGCACGAGCCCGGCCAGCACGCCCACCACGTAGGTCGCGAAGAGCATGCTGACCGTCGCCGACGTGATGCCCATCGTGTTCTCGTACAGCGGGTAGAGCGGGGCGGGCAGCCCACTGGGCATGTGCAGCAGCGTCAGTCCGAAGGCGAGCACCAGTGCGGCCCGCAGGGAGCCGTCCCGCGCTCCCGTCCGCGTCACCGGGCCCCCTCGGGCAGGCGCAGCGGTGCGGCCAGGTCCGGGTTCCCACGCCACTCCTTGGGGAGGTGCGAGACGTCGCCGATGGCCTTCAGGACCGTGCGGTCGCCCTTCATGTGCAGGTGCGACACCGAGCCGACCGCCACGTTGCCGATCTCCCGGTAACGCGACGGCGGGAGCCCGAGGAAGAAGGACAGGACCAGACGGACCGGCGCCTTGTGGGTGACCACGGCCACCGCCGGCGCGGCGAGTGCCGCGTCACGCACCGCCGCGACCGCCCGCGCGGCGACCTCCAGTCCGGACTCGCCGCCCGGCGGGGTGAAGAGGGCGGGATCGGACTCCCAGCGCTCCAGCGCCTGCCGGTCCTCCAGGTCGCCGGGCAGGCGGTCCTCCCACTCCCCGAACGACAGCTCACGCAGCCGCTCGTCGAGCAGGACGGGAAGCCCCCGTGCGGCGGCGATCGCCTCCGCCGTGTGGACCGCGCGCGTGGACGGGCTGGACACCACCGCGCCGATACCGTCCAGCGCGGGGTGCAGTGCGGCCAGCCCGGCCATCTCGCGGCCGACCTCGGTGAGTTCACCCTCGTGCGCCCCGCAGAACCGGCCCTGGACCGTGCACCGCGTCTGGCCGTGCCGGATCAGTACGACCCGGCCGCGCAGCCCGGCCACGGCCGCCTGACTCTGGTCCATCAGCTGTCCTCGTCCGCGCTGAGGTCGATGCCCAGCGACGAGGCCAGCGCCCTGGCGACGTACTCGTCGCACTCCGGGGGCAGCGGGTGCAGTCCGGGTGCCAGCGCAGACGCCTGGGGCAGGACGTTGAGCAGTGCGAGCACCTGGCTGGCGAAGGTGACGTCCATGACCTCGCTGGCGTTGCCCCGGCCGGCGGCGAGATTGACGATGTTGCCGCCGCCGAGGAGGGTCAGCTTCCGGCCGTCGTCCAGCTCGAGGATCTCGGTGCCCTGCGGTGACAACGGCTGGCGCTTCGTCATCCCGTACAGCGCCGCGACGTCCAGCTCCACCGGGAGGTGTCCGCCGTTGGCCAGCACCGCACCGGACTTCATCACCGCGAAGTGCTCGCGGTGGATGACCCCGGCCGCTCCCGTCACGGTGCAGAAGAAGTCGCCCACCGCCGCGGCCTTCGCCATCGGCAGGACCTCGAAGCCGTCCAGCACGGCCAGCAGCGCCCTGGTGGCATCGACCTCGGTGACGATCACCCGGGCGCCGAGGCCGCGCGCCTTGGCCGCGACCCCGGTGCCCACCCGGCCGTAGCCGGCGACGACGAACACCTTGCCGGCCAGCATCCTCCCGCTGACCGTGGCGATGGTCTCCACCAGCGACTGAGCGGTCCCGTGCGGGTTGTCCACCGCGTGCTTGCCGAACGACTCGTCGCTCTTGACCACGGGAAAGCGCAGCTTGTCCAGGTCCTCGAGGACGGTGAGGCCGTCCGGCGTCTTCTCCGAGGCCAGCACCGGCGCGGGCACGTCGGCCAGTTCGCCGTGGAGCGCGCGGATCATCACCGCGCCCTCGTCGAGCACCATCGTGGGGCCCTGCGGCCAGGCGCGCAGGGCCGCGAGCGCCCCGAGCCTGAGGTCCTCCTCGCTCATCCCGCGGCGTCCGTGCACGACCACACCGGACCGGCGCACCAGCTCGGCGATGTCGTCGTCGGTCGTGCTGGTGCTCGACGCGGCCCACACCAGCTCGGCACCGAGCTCCACCAGCGTGTTGACCTGCACGGCCGTCTCGGCCGTGACATGCCCGCAGAGCGCGATGCGCTGGCCGCCGAGCGGCTTGTCCGGGCCGAGGTCGCTCCGGATGGCGGCCAGTACCGCCATCCGGTCACCCGCCAGCTCCAACCGGACCGCAGCGCCGCTGAGTCGGCTGCTCTCAGCTTCCTCAACCATGCTTCACTCCGTTCCGTCGTAGTCGATGCCCATCGCGACGAGCTTGCGGCGCGCGACCTCCTGGTCCTGCTCGCCGCTCACCTCGTGCAGACCGGGCTGCAGCGCGGCCGCGTCCCGGCCCAGCCGAAGGGCGGCCAGCGCCTGGTTGGCGAAGGTCACGTCCATGACCTCGCTCGGGTTCCCCTCGGCCGCGTCGAGGTTGACCAGTCCGCCGCCCGAGAGCAGGTCGACGTAGCGTCCGCCGGCCAGGACGTGCCTGCGGACGTGCGGCCTCACCTCACGGACCTCCTCGGTCCGCGCCTGGAGGTCGGCCAGGTTGATCTCGGTCACCGAGTGCCCGGTGTTGCAGAGCACCGCCCCGCTGGGCAGGAGGTCGAGGTGGTGTCCCCTGACCACGTCCGGGTACCCCGTCGCCGTGCACAGGATGTCGGCGACCGCCGCCGCCTGCCGCAGCGGCAGCACCTCGTACCCGGCCAGCCTGGCCTGGACCGCGGTGGTCGCGCTGCGGCAGGTCACGATGACCCGCGCGCCCAGACCGGCGGCCCGCAGCGCCACGCCGCGGCCGACGTGGCCGAAGCCCACGACGACGAACCGCTTGCCGGCGATCAGCGCGCCGGTGGCCCGGAGGATTCCGTCCACGGTGGACTGGCCGGTTCCGTAGGTGTTGTCCACCTCCCACTTGGTGACGATGTCGTTGACCGTCACCACCGGGAAGTCCAGGCGGCCCTGCCGGTTCCACTCGCGGACCCGCCGGCTTCCCTCGGTGGTCTTCTCGGTGGCGGCCAGCAGCTCGGGGAACCGGGCGCGGTCGCCGAGGACCGTCTCGATCAGCCGGCTGCCGTTGTCCAGCACCAGGGTCGGCCCGGACGGGAAGGCGGTGAGGGCCTCCGCCGCGGCCTCCTCGACCTGCCGGGTGGTGATGCCCCGCCGGCCGAAGACCCTGACGCCCTGGTCGGCCAGCGCGGCGGCGACGTCGTCCTGGGTGGACACCTCGTCGCCGCCGGTCCAGGCGACCTCCGCGCCGGCGGCGAGCAGCAGCTCGACCAGTACGCCGGTCTCCTTGGTGAGGTGGATGCAGCCGCTGATGCGGTGCCCCTCGAGCGGCCGGTTCACGGCGGCCTCGGCCTGGATGGCGTCCAGTACCGGCATCTGGCTCCGGGCGAAGTCAAGCGACTCCCGTCCGCGCCGGACGAGTTCGGCCGACGGAGAAGTCACCCGCAGGCTCATGTGCGCGCCCCCGACAGGGCGGTCTGGCAGCCGCAGTCGACGCCTTCCACACTCTCGGGCAGCGCCTTCACCAGACGGCGGACGATGTCCAGCACCCGGTCCGAGTCCGCGCTGAACGCCTTGAGCACGCCCTCGTGCGAGACCGCCTCGGCCTCCTCGCCGGCGATGACCTCGGCCGCGGCGACGTCGTAGTCGGTGATGTAGGAGAGGTTGGCGTAGCAGAGCTCCAGCTCCCGGGCCAGCACGACCTCGGGGTACTGGGTCATGTTGACCAGGTGCCAGCCCTGCGAGCTGAACCAGCGGCTCTCGGCGGTGGTCGAGAAGCGCGGCCCCTGGATCACCACCATGGTGCCGCTGGGGTGCACCGTCGCGTCGGCGCCGACCAGCGCCTCGGCGGCCAGCGAGCGCATCCGGCCGCAGTAGGGCACGGCCGAGCTGATGTGCGCCGCCGCGCTGCCCTCGAAGAAGGTGTCCGCACGGCCCGTCGTCCGGTCGACGAATTGGTCGACGAGGACGAAGTCCCCCTTGCGGTAGTCCCGCTGGAGGCTGCCGACCGTGTTGAACGCCACGATCTGCCGAACGCCGATCTCCTTCAGCGCCCACAGGTTGGCGCGGTAGGGCACATTGGCGGGCAGGTAGTCGTGGTTGCGGCCGTGCCGCGGCAGGAAGGCGACCTTCTGCCCGGCAACCTCCGCGATGCTGATCGGCGCGCTGGTCTCACCGTAGGGGGTGGAGACCTCCACCTCCTTGGCACCGTCCAGGAATTTGTAGAAACCGGTGCCGCCGATGATCGCTATCGTCGCTTCGGACATGTACGTACTCCTTGCACATATGAAACTTCGTCAATTGATAAAAAACATGGGCCACTTATCCATGCGCGATGGCAAGTAGCGTTCAGGAAAGGCCGGTTCCGACCGCTTCGACCACACGCTGGGCGAGGCCGTCGGCGGCGGACTCGGCGAGGAACTCGCCGTAGATCCGGACCCCGCCCTCGGTGGACGAGGGCCGCAGGAGCAGCCACTGGCCCCGGCCGAGCCAGAACTTGACCCCGTCGGTCTCGGTGACGGCCGACACGGAGCGGTCCAGCCGGCTCTCGGCGAGGGCCTTCAGGCCCGCCTCGCGCAGCGCGGCGTTGTCCGCGACGCCGTCCACCTTCGCCTCGAACCAGCTCAGATCGCCCACCCGGGCCCGCAGGTCGTCGAGCAGGCTCGCCACCGAGAGTTCGGTGGCACCGAGCAGGTCCGCGAAGAGCGCGATCGCCGCGAACGGATCGCGGTCCACGCCGTACTCGGCGAACGCCAGGTCGCCGACGCTCCCGCCGGCGGCGTCCGCCAGCCCGGCGGCGAGCTGCGGCGACAGGTGCTTGAAGCCGATCCCGAACTCCTTCACCGGGGCGCCGATCCACCGGGCCACCCGGCGCACCGCGGTGCCGGCGGACGCGGTCACGGCGACACCGCGCCGCGGCGTACCGTAGCCCGCACGGTGCCGGTGCTCCAGCAGCAGCGCGAGCAGTTCGTGCGACTGCACGGTCCGCCCCCGCTCGTCCACGACGTACACCCGGTCACCGTCGCCGTCCAGGACGATGCCGAGGTCCGCGCCCCGGTCGAGCACCTCGCCGGTCACCCGCCGGCGCGAGGCCGGGACGGAGGGGTCGGGCACCAGCCCGCCGAAGTCGGGGGCGGGGAGGTGTCCGACGGCGTGGACGTCCCAGTTCAGCTCGGAGCACAGCCGGGCGGTGGGACCGCCCGCGATGCCGCCCAGTCCGTCGACCACGACGCTCAGCCGCCTGGCCGGGCGCCGGGGGAGCCGGGAGAGCACCTCCTCGATGTGCCGCCCCACGACCGCGTCCCCGCCCTCCGCCTCCGCCACCGGATCGGCGTCGGCTCCCGCCCCTGCGAGGGCGTCCTGGAGCCGACGGCCGAACAGCTCGTCGGTGGCCCGCTCCACGGCCTTCGGCGGCGGACAGCCAGGCGCCGCCTTCACCTTCAACCCGTTCCAGCGGGGCGGGTTGTGACTCGCCGTCACCAGCAGTGCGAGGTCGGCCTCGCCGAGCCGCACCGCGGCGGTGGCGGTGGGGGTCGGCAGGTGCGGCACCAGCCGCACCTGCCGGGCTCCGGCGGCCTGAGCGGCCCGAACGACCGCCTGTGCCGCCTGTGCGCCGAACCGGCGCCCGTCATGGGTGACGAGCACCCTCGGGGAGTTCGCGACGACCTCGACCACGCATCCGGCCAGCAGGCCCGCAGAGGCCGGGGTGAAGCTCTCGCCGATCACCCCGCGCCAGCCGTCGGCACTCGACCGCAGCCGCAGTGCCGTGTTCATCTCAGTCATGTCCCGTTCCCGGCTCGGATGCCGACGCCTTCCTGATCAGGGGGTTTCCGTGATCAGGCCCCTTCGGTTGATCAGGTGCCGACGCGCCAGTCGGTCAGGTAGCCGGTCTGGCTGTCGGTGAGCCGGTCGATCTCGATGCCGTAGGCGTCCAGCTTGGCCTGGGCCACCGTGTTCTCGATCCAGCGCGGGATCTCGTGCACGTCGGGGCTGAGACCGGCGGCGTTCTCCACGAGGTACTTCACCGCGAGGGCCTGGGTGGCGAAGGTCATGTCCATCACCTCGGCGGGGTGCGCCTCGGCGGCGGCCTGACCCACCAGCCGGCCCTCGGCGAGCAGGAGGATGCTCTTGCCGTCGGACAGCTTGTACTCGACGCAGTTGGGGCGGATCTCCTGCCGGCTGACGGCGGCCTCCGCCAGCGCGGCGACGGCGATCTCCACGTCGAAGTGGCCCGAGTTGGCGACGACGGCGCCGCTCCTCATCCGCTGCATGTGGGCGAGGGTGATGGCGTCGCGGTTGCCCGTGACGGTGACGAAGACGTCGCCCAGCGGGGCGGCCTGGTCGATGGTCATCACCTGCAGGCCGTCCAGCTTGGCCTCCAGCGCGCGGATCGGGTCGACCTCGGTGACGATCACCTGCGCGCCCATGCCGCGGGCCCGCATCGCCACGCCGCGGCCGCACCAGCCGTAGCCGACGACGACCACGGTCGACCCGGCGAGCAGGATGTTCGTGCCACGCAGGATGCCGTCGATGGTGTTCTGCCCGGTGCCGTACCGGTTGTCGAACAGGTGCTTGGTGGCAGCGTCGTTGGTCGGCAGGACCGGGTAGCGCAGGGCGCCGTCCTTGGCCATGTTGCGGATCCGCAGGACACCGGTCGACGTCACCTCGGTGCCGCCGATGATGTTCTCCAGCAGCTCCGGGTGATCGTTGTGGATCTTCGTGGTGAGGTCGGCCCCGTCGTCGACGATGATGGTCGGCCGGATGCCCAGCACACCCTGCACCTGCTTGTAGAAGGTGTCACGGTCGCAGCCGCGGATCGCGAACACCTCGGCGCCGAGGTCCCGCTGGATGGAGGCGGCGACATCGTCCTTGGTGGACAGCGGGTTCGAGGCACACAGCGCGAGCTCCGCACCGCCGGCGACCAGCGCCTTGCACATGTTCGCGGTCTCGGTCGTCACGTGCAGGCACGCCGCGATCCGCTGCCCGAGGAACGGCTTGGACTCCGCGAAACGCTCCGTCAGCGCCGCCAGGACCGGCATCCGGCTCGCCGAGTAGTCGATCTTGAGTTTGCCCGCGTCGGCGAGCAGGGGGTCACGCAGCATGCTCATGGGTCGAGTGCTCTCTTTCCTTGTATTCGACAGCCGGGTCACTGTCGGGCTACTGGGGTGCGGACGAGGTCCGATGGACGGAGGCCCACGTCACGGCACCAGATCGGGAAGCCGGGCGAGCCGACCACGGGCACCGACCGCACCGACCGCGAGCGCTCCGCTCGCGTTGGCGACGGCCAGTCGTTGGACGGGCTCCAGCCCGGCCAACCGGGCGAGCAGATAAG
The DNA here is from genome assembly GCF_051374625.1 of Kitasatospora sp. HPM-01-4. Lineage (NCBI taxonomy): Bacteria > Bacillati > Actinomycetota > Actinomycetes > Kitasatosporales > Streptomycetaceae > Kitasatospora > Kitasatospora sp. HPM-01-4. Next base: position 3,175,349 of record NZ_JBPQGP010000005.1, read on the forward strand.
CGGCGGAGAAGGCATCGCCCGCCCCGGTCGGATCGACGACGGGCACGCGTCTTGCCGGGACGGCCCACTCCGAGCCCCGGTGGCGCAGCGCGGAGCCGTTCTCACCGGAGGTCAGCACCAGCTCCGGGCGCAGGGCGTCCGACTCGATGGCGGGCAACCGCTCTGCCAGGTCGCCGTGTTCGGCACGGTTGAGGAAGAGCACGTCGCAGTGCGGCACCACCTGCTCGGCGACGGGGTCGCGGGAGTAGATGCCGCCGGGCGTCCAGCACAGGATCGGCGCCGAGGCCATCTTGGCGGTCACGCGCTCGATCTCCCGAAGCACCTCCCGGCTCGGGTCGAACAGCATGACGGCGTCGAAGTCCTGCCGCAGCGCCGCGTCCTGTACGTCGGACGCGGTCAGCAGCTCGTTGGCGCCCCGGGACAGCAGCATGTAGTGCTTCTCGCCGAACACCGGGATCACGACCCGGCCCGTGGGCTCCTGCTCGTACCTCCGCACGCCGGAGACGTCCACCCCGCGCCGCAGCAGGTCGGCCAGCAGCAGATCGCCGTCGGCGTCGGTGCCGACCGCCGCGACCAGGCTCACCGACATCCCCAGGGCGGCCAGGGCCGAGGCGCAGTTGCCGGCGTGCCCGCCGACGTCCGTGGTGGCCTTGCGGACCAGCACCGCGCCCTCGTCGGGCGGCTCGGAGTCCACGTTCAGGATCAGGTCGACGTTGAGCGAACCGATGACCAGGACCCGGGCCTTCGCGGCCGTCTCCCGTAACGCCTGCCCGGCCGCCTGTGGCAGCACCACGTCGGTCACCGAGCCTGCCTCGCCCCGTCGCCGGAGACGACCGCGATGCCGCTGATCTCCACCAGGCAGCCCTCCTCGGCCAGCCGGGAGACCTCGACCAGCGTGCTCGCGGGCGCCGGGCGGCTCAGCACCCGGTTGCGCACGGTGGAGACCGCCTTGAAGTCCCGTGCCACGTCGTGCACGTAGATGACCAGGTTGACGAGGTCGGCGAGGTCCGCGCCCGCACCGTTGAGCACCTGCCGGATGCGCTCGAAGACGATCTCGGCCTGTGCTCCGGCGTCACCCGGCGCGAGGACGTTGCCCTGGTCGTCGGTGGCGACCTGGCCGCTGACGAAGACCAGCCTGTCCGTGGCGGACACGGAGAGCGCCACACCCGGTGAGTACAGGCCGATCGGTTTCGAGTGCCCGTCCGGAACGATGGCCGTCACGTCGGTCGTCAAAGCACAACCCTTTCCGGGAAGAGTCCGTAGGTGGAGGTCATGGCGGCCAGCTGGACCTGTCTGATCTCGACGTTGGGCGGTAGCTCGAACAGTCCGGCGACGACCTCGGCCACCTCGGCCGCGGTGAGTGCGCCTTCCCGTGTTCCGGGGCCGGCCTCGGCCTGACTGCCCTGGAAGTAGGTGTCCACCCTGCTCGGAAGCACCGCGCTCACGCGGACTCCGCTCGCCCGCACCTCCCGCCGGACGACCTCCAGCAGCGCGCTCATCCCCGACTTGGACGCGGAGTACGCGGCCCGTTCGGCGAAGGGGTGCAGCACCGAGTCCGAGAGCATCCCCACCAGCAGCCCGTGTCCGTGCGCGATGAGATGCGGGAGCGTCTCGCGCAGTACGTGGTAGGTGCCGTCGAGGTTGGTCCTGATGGTCGCGGACCAGTCCTCGGGGTCGATGTCCGCCAGCGGGGACCACACACCGCGGCCCGCGTTGAGCACCAGCCCGGCCAGTCCCTCGGCCGCGTCGATCGACTCCGCGGCCGACGCGACCTGCCCGGCGTCGCCCACGTCGACCGTGGCGGTCCGCACCCGGGCCCCCAGCGCGCGGGCCTGCTCGGCCGTGTCGGCGAGCGCGTCGGCACTGCGGGCCCACAGGACGAGGTCGAAACCCCGTCCTGCGAGCGCCATCGCAGTGGCCCCGCCGATGCCCCGGCTCGCGCCGGTCACCAGCACCCATCCCCGTCTCGCCGTCATGTCCGGTCCTCCCGGACATCGTTGGCGAGGACCCGGCCGGGGGTGGTCTCCATCCTGGTCGAGACGGGCTCGACCAGCTCGGGTGCGAAGTCGGCCAGGATCTGGAAGGCCAGATCGACGGACTTCACCGAAGTGCTCGGGTCGCCGCCCACCGAGCGGATCCGGCCGTCCCGCACCAGCCCCTGGGCGACCTCGCCCACGGGATAGCTCCGCAGCAGGTCCCCCTTGGTGTGGTGCACCGCGATACGGCGCTCCCGCGCCAGGCCGGCCCCGGCGACGAGGAGCGCGCCGGAGCACACCGCGTAGATCGCGGCCCCCCGGGCGTCGGCGGCCCGCAGCAGATCGGTCAACTCCGGTTCCGCTGAAGCGTTCTGCGCACCGCGGCCGCCCGGGACCACGACGACGCCGGCTGTCGCGGCCGCGTCGAGCCCGTCGTCCACGGCGAACCGCACACCACCGGAGCCGGTCACCTGCGGTTCGCTCGCCACGATACGGACGTCCAGCCTGGGCCCCCGCGAGCTCTCTCCGCTCAGGGAAGCGGCCTTGGCGAGCACCGAGTACCCCCCGAACAGGTCCAGCTCGTCGACCTGCGGGTAGGCCAGGAGCACGACCTCGATGACGTCCGTCCGCATGTCCGGCTCCGGTGGTGTCCCGGTCACTTCTCGGCCATCGCCTCGGTCACGGCGTCCAGCTGGCGGTACGCCTCGGCGACGTCCTCGCTGGTGTAGCTGGGGTGACCGCCGGCCGGGGACTTGAGCACCTTCACCGCCGCGGCGGAGAAGCCGCCGAAGCCGACCCGCCGGGCGGCGGCCGCGATGCGGATGAGGTCGATGATCACACCGGCCGCGTTGCTGGAGTCCTGCACCTTGAGCTTGAGGTCGATCGACACCGGGGTGCCCGCCCAGCCGAGGCCCTCGATGTTCAGCATCGCGACCTTGTGGTCCTTCAGGTGGGCCACGTAGCCGGCGGAGGGGATGACCTCGACGTTGCTGGTGTCGACGCCCTCCTGCGCAAGGGCGTTGATCTTGGACTGACGCTTGCTGGCGCCGCGCTCCCGCAGGTTGCGGAAGTCCTCGTTGCCGCCCAGGTTCAGCTGGTAGGAGCTGGCGAGGGAGAGACCGCGCTCGCTGAGCAGCCCCAGCAGCGCCCGGTGCACGACCGAGGTGCCCAGGTGGCTCGCCAGGTCGTCACCGATCAGCGGGACGCCGGCCTTCTCGAACTCCTCGAGCAGCTCGGGCGTCCGAGCGACCAGCTCGGGGGTGCAGTTGACGAACGCGACCTTCGCCTCCAGCGCGGCGCGGGCGTAGGCGATGGCCGCCCACTGCAGGCCGGTGGGGAGCGAGTACAGCAGAACCTCGGCCTTGCTCTCGCGCAGCCGCTCGACGATGCGGCGGAAGGCCGGCGAGGACGGGTCCGCGTCCTCCTCGGTCAGGCCGGCGTCCACCGAGAAGCCCGGGTCCGGAAGCTCGACGCCCAGGAGCGGGTAGTTGTTCGGCTCGGCCAGGGCGGCGTCCTTGAACGGGACACCGACCTTGTTCGGGTGGAGGTCGAAAGCCGCGACGAACGTCAGGTCGCTGACACCTATGCCACCGATACGGGGCCGCTTGATACCGGGGAAGTCAGCCTCGGCGACTCCCTCGGCACTCATCTTGCGGTACAGCTCCGCTCCCTGGAAGAGCGCGGAAATGTTGTTGCCGACGCCCGCGACAGCAAGGCGAATCGATTCTGCCATGTGTGTCACCGATACCTTTTATCAGGAATAAGTTAAGGAGTGCATCATCATCCTGCAAATCCACACCGGAGGGTGGATATAAACGCCGACTTCCGCAAACAATCAGAATCAGAATTCCTGGACAATTCCAGGATTACCGCAGCCGCGCTCCAGAGCTTCTTCGAGGAGAAGCTGCGCGGCATGCCCGGCGGAGAAGTCGGCGACACCGGTCGAATCCATCTCGACACCGCGAGCGATGCGGGTGAGAACGAATTCGTAGGGGTTCATCGAGTGCGGCCCGAAATTCGTCACCGAAGGTGCGAGAGGCTCCCCGGTGACCACGGTGAGGGTCGCGCTGCCACTGTCCGGGTTCGCGGACAGCACGGCGTACCCCTTCGTCCCGTGCACCACCACGCGCAGCGCCCGGCGCCCCGCCGAGACCCTCGACACCAGCACACGGGCCCGCGCCGGGCCGTCCGTGTCGGCCAGCAGCACATCGGCGATGTCCTCGGTCTCGCACTCCACCACGCCGCCCTCATGGGAGCGCCGCGGCCAGGCCACCGAGGAAGTGCCCGCCACCACGGACCAGGCGCCGGGCGCCAGCCATCCGAGGAGGTCGAACATGTGCACACCCTGGTCCCCCAGGGTGCCCGCACCGGCGGTCTCACGCCGGTGGCGCCAGGGCCAGGCGGTGGTCGGCCCGGCCAGGAAGTCGTGGTGGAACTCCAGGTCGACCCGCACCACGGTGCCGAGATCGCCCTGGGCGCACACCTCGCGCAGTCGACGCAGACCGGGGTTCACCCGCCACTGGAAGGTGACGAAGGCGCCGTTCGCGGCGGCCTTGGCCCGTTCGACGAGGAGCGCGGTGGCCTGGGCACTGCTGGCCAGCGGCTTGTCACTGAAGACGAGCAGGCCGGCCTCCAGCCCCGCACTGATGAGCGCTTCGTGCGTGTCGGGAGGACTGACCACGGCCAACGCGTCGATACCGCCGTCGGCTATGGCCTGAATTGGATCATCGCTTACCTGCGGCACACCGTACCGCTCAGCCAGGTCAAGCGCGCGCGCCTTGTTCTTCTGGTAACCCAGAACCTCGACGGAGGCATCCGTGCACTCGGTTAACCACCCGAGATGCGTCTCCCCAAAACCGGCTCCGACCAACATGAAGCGCAACGTGCTTCCCTCTCGGTGCATTACGAAGGTGCTTGCTGATCTCCGGGGCGCACCCCGGCCGTGCTCTTGTAAGTTATATGAACCATTCGGCCGACTCAAGCGATCTTTGGTGGTTTAAACGGAACGCAAGCGGCACATGTGCACTGACCTGCAAGTCCGTGACCTTTGCAAACCGGTCCGGTGGCCGGTTTTGACCAATGCATGACCGGTTCTGATCGCTTGCCGAGGTTGTTGATCTTGCACGGGGTGCCGGCCGCTCATCGCGGCCGACCGGCGGGCGAGCGTGAGGCCCCGCCGGAGCGTCCGCCGGGGCCTCGGGAAGCCGGGCTCAGCCGATCGCGACCTCCGCGTACATCCGGGCGATGACGTCCTCGATCGCCGGCTCGCGGACCGAGAGGTCAGCGAGCGGGTAGCGGTCCGCGACGGCGGCGACGATGGGCGCGGCGCTGGTCCGGGCGGGGAAGGCGAGCCACTGCCGCGGGCCCTCGACCCTGACCACCCGCGCCCCGGCGACCTCGATCGCGGGCCCGGCCTCGGCGAGGTCGACCACCAGGGTGCGCTCGCTCCGCCCGGCGGCGTGCAGGCCCTCCAGGCTACCGTCGTAGACCACCCGGCCGTGGTCGATCACCATCACCCGGCCGCACAACTGCTCGATGTCGACCAGGTCGTGGGTGGTGAGCAGCACGGTGGTCCGCCGCTCGGTGTTGACCTCGCGCAGGAACTCCCGGACCCGGGCCTTGCTGACCACGTCGAGGCCGATGGTCGGCTCGTCCAGGTAGAGCACCTGCGGATCGTGCAGCAGGGCGGCGGCCAGGTCCCCCCGCATCCGCTGCCCGAGCGAGAGCTGGCGCACCGGGGTGTCCAACAGGCCGCCCAGGTCCAGCAGTTCGACGCAGCGGTCGAGGTTGGCCCGGTACCGGGCGTCGGGGATCCGGTAGATCCGGCGCGCCAGCTCGTAGCTGTCGCGCAGCGGCAGGTCCCACCAGAGCGTGGTGCGCTGGCCGAAGACCACGCCGATCCGCCTGGCCAGCCTGACGCGTTCACGCGCCGGATCGACCCCGGCGACCCGCAGGCGTCCGCTGCTGGGCACCAGGATGCCGGTGAGCATCTTGATGGTGGTGGACTTGCCGGCCCCGTTGGGACCGATGTAGCCGACGCACTCCCCGGCGTCGATGCCGAAGGTGAGCCCGTCCACGGCGTGCACCTCGCGCTTCTCCCGGCGCAGCCGTCCGGCCCTGGTGCGGACGGTGAAGCTGCGCCGGACATCCTGCAGTTCGATCATGCTCACGGTTGAACTCCTCTGCGGTGAAGGTCAGTTGCCGGTTCCCCGGTATGCGCGCAGCCCGGCCCGCCAGGCCAGTGCGGCGGCCAGGACGCAGAGCGCGGCGGCGAGGGGGGAGGCGTACTGGAAGGCGGTGGGCAGGCCGAGCGGGTCGGGCTTGCCGAGGATGCGCAGCGACGGCAGCCAGTTGACGAAGGCCAGGGGCACACCGAAGACGGCTCCGGCGACGAGTTCCTTGGCGAAGACGGTCGGCGGGTAGTGGATCAGCGTGGCGCCGCCGTAGGTCAGGGAGTTCTGCAGCTCCCTGGCCTCGCCCCACCAGAACTGCAGGGTGGCGCCCCCGACGAAGATGGCGCCGAAGATCACCGTGCCGGAGGCCAGCATCAGCGGCACCAGCAGCACCCGGTCGGCGCTCCAGTGCACCGGCAGTGCGGTGAGCGACCAGGCCAGCACGGCGGCGGCCTGGAACGGGCGGCCGAGACGGCGCAACGAGAAGCGCTCGGCGCAGAGTTGGGCGAGCGCGGGCGCGGGCCGGATCAGCATGGTGTCGAGGGTGCCGGTGCGGATCCGGTCGCCGAGGGCGTCCACACTGCCGACGAACAGGTTGGCCAGTCCCAGGGCCAGGCCCGAAGTCCCGTACAGGAAGCCGAGTTCGGGCAGCGACCAGCCGCCGAGGCGGTCGGTGTGCCGGAACATCAGCAGCAGTACGACGAAGTCCAGCGAGGTGACGGCGAAGTTGGCGATGAGCATCAGGTAGAAGGAGGCCCGGTAGGCCATGATGGCGCGGGTCCACATGGCGGCGACCAGGAACCAGGAGCGCAGCGCCCAGCGCGCCCTGGCCGACCTCCCTTCGGCCACGAGGAGTTCAGCCACCCTGGACCACCACCTTGCGGGCCGCGAGCAGCTGGGCGGCGCGGCCGGCGGCGAGCAGCAGGACGGCCCACAGCAGCTGGAAGCCGAGTCCGGCGAGCACGGCGAAGCCGGTGCGGCGTTCCAGCAGGATGTCGGTGGGGATCTGGATCAGTGCCGCCCAGGGCAGCACATGGGCGAGTTCGCCGAGCCAGCCGGGGAAGAGGCCGATCGGCAGCAGCATCCCGGAGAAGAACATGGCGACCACCAGCGTCACCGCCCGGATGCCCTCCGAGTCGTGCAGCCAGAAGCCGGTGAGCGAGACCAGGAAGCGCAGGCCGAAGCTGACCAGGACGGCGAACAGCACGGCGAGCAGGAAGAGGGCCCAGACCAGCGGGTCGGCGGGCAGCGCGAGGTCGAAGGCGAGCGAGCCCGCCAGGGTGGGCGCCAGGCCCCGGGCGAACAGGTGGAAGGCGGCGCGGCCGAGGTCGGTGGCCAGCCACCAGCCCTGGAAGTCCACCGGACGGTAGAGGTCGATGGCGATGTCCCCGCTGCGGAACCGCTCCTGGACCTCGTCCTGGAAGCCGCCGCCCCAGACCGCGACGGTGACCAGCAGGGACTGGCTGATCCAGATGTAGCTGACGGCCTGTGCGGTGTCGTAGCCGCCGAGTCCCGGCCTGGCCCGCCAGAGCGCGAGGAAGGTGTAGGCGAGGATGAAGCCGAAGACGGTGTTGGTGACCGCGCCCGCGACGGTGGCCGCGCGGTAGGTGGAGTAGCGGCGGAACGCGCCCTTGGCGATGGCCGGGTAGAGCCGTACGGCGCCGCGCCACCCGGCCTCCCGGCCGGCATCCGGCTCCCGCACCCCGTCATCCGGTCTGAGCTGCACGGAGATCTCCACAGAGGTGTCCATATTGTCTCCTTGTCGACTTTTCATCGCGCGGTACTCCGCGACTCCCCGCATGCACACGCGCAGCGTCGAACGGCTCCGACCGGCGGACCCCCGGGGGTGGCGGGGCGCGGGCGGAGCTGCGGACTCTTCCTGTGCGCTATGCGGTTTTCACCTTTCACCGTAGCGCCGCCGGGCAGGCCGCGCAGCCGCTTTTACCCGCCCGCAAGCCCCCCGGGGCGCGAGGAGCCAGCCTTACTCCAATCCGCCGCAAAAACGGCTGATTACGCACCAAATCACCCATAATCCCCCCATGAGCCTGGAGTCGCCGGACCACCCCGTCGCCGGAAGCACGCCATCGCACACCCCGAGCCCGCACGACCCGCTGGAGCGCGAGGACCGCGCCGAGGGCTCGCGCCGCGACCGCCGCCGCGCCAGACGCACCGCCCGCCGGGCCCGCCGCCGGGCCCTCCCCCACTGGCGCCGCCTGGTGCCCACCTGGCGGATGACGGTCGGCGGCCTGCTGTCCCTGCTCCTCCTGGGCATCGCGGCCTTCGTGACGCTCTACCTGCTGGTCCCCGTCCCGGACCCGAACGCCCGCGCGGTGGCCCGGAGCACCGTCTACTACTACGCCGACGGCACCACCGAACTGGCCCGCACCGGCGAGGTGAACCGCGATCCCGTGGCGATCGGCCAGATCCCACCGGCCCTTCGGCACGCCGTGGTCTCCGCCGAGGACCGCTCCTTCTACCGGAACAAGGGCGTCGACCTCAAGGGCATGCTCCGCGCCGCCTGGCGCAACCTCCAGGGCGTGGCCGCCAGCGGCAAGGGCTTCCAGGGCGGCTCCACCATCACCCAGCAGTACGTCAAGAACCTCTACCTGACCCAGGACCAGACCATCACCCGCAAGGTCAAGGAGCTGTTCATCTCGCTCAAGGTCGACCAGCAGCAGGGCAAGGACGACATCCTGGCCGGCTACCTCAACACCAGCTACTTCGGCCGCAACGCCTACGGCATCCAGACCGCCGCCCACGCCTACTACGGAGTGGACGCGACGAAACTGACCCTCGCCCAAGGCGCCTACCTGGCCACCCTGCTGCAGGCCCCGAGCGCGTACGACGTCAGGACCGGCACCCCCGCCAACCGCGGCAAGGCCGTCGCCCGCTGGAACTACGTCCTGGACGGCATGGTCTCGATGGGCGTCCTGCGCCCCACCGAGCGCGCCTCGCTCACCTTCCCCGAACCGCTGGACCCGCAGCCCACCAAGGGCCTGAGCGGGCAGGCGGGCTACCTGGTCGGCATCGTCGACGACTACCTGGCCGGCACCGGCGTACTGGACACCGCCAGCCTAAAGGCCGGCGGCTGGAAGATCACCACCACCTTCGACAAGGCCAAGCAGGACGCCTTCGTGGCCGCCGTCCGAAGCCGGCTGACGTCCGAACTCGACCCCAGGGCCCGCCCCGACTCCGACACCCACGTCCGGGTGGCCGGCGCCTCGATCGACCCCGCCACCGGCCGGATCGTCGCCGTCTACGGCGGCCCCGACTACGCCAGCCAGCCCTTCAACGACGCCACCCGGCAGGACAACCAGGTCGGCTCCACCTTCAAGCCGATCGACCTGGCCGCCGGACTGGAAGGCGACCACACCACCCAGTACGGCCACCGGATCACCACCGAGACCCTGTACGACGGCGACAGCGGCCTGTCCGTCGCCGGCGGCCCGACCGCCTACTCGCCGTCCAACGAGGACGACGTCGACTACGGTGACGTCACCCTCCGCTACGCCATGATGAAGTCCGTCAACTCCGTCTACGCCCAGGAAGGCGTGGACGTCGGACTGGCCGAAGTCCGGCAGACCGCCGTGAGACTCGGCATCCCCGACACCGTCCCCGGCATGGACCCCGCCAACACCTCCATGACACTGGGCACCGCCACCCCCAGCGCGATCGACCTCGCCGCCGCGTACGCCACCTTCGCCAACCACGGCCAGGCGATCGCCCCTTGGCCGGTCCTCAGGCTGGAGCGGGCCGGCGGCAGCGAGGTCCCCAAGCTGCCCGGCCACCCCACCCGCACCGCCGTCGCCCGGGGCACCGCCGACGCCGTCACCGACGTACTGGAGGACGTGGTCAGCCCCAGCGGCACCGGTGCCCTCGCGCTCGACCTCAACCGACCGGCCGCCGGGAAGACCGGCACCACCGACAGCAACCGGTCCGCCTGGTTCGCCGGCTACACCCCCGAACTCGCCACCGCCGTCGGCCTGTTCCGCGAGGACCCGAAGACCCACGCCAAACTGCCGCTCTCCGGGACGGCCGGCCTCGCCCGGATCAACGGCGGCGCCTTCCCCACCTCGATCTGGACCGCCTACATGGGCAGCGCGCTGCGCTCCACCCCGGTCTCGTCCTTCGACCTCCAGCTGGACCGGGACAACCAGCCCGCCGAGGCCCTGCCGCCCCGCCCGGCACCGGCCAGGCCCCGCCCCCCGGCACCGGCCGGACCGCACGCACCGGCACCCGCGCCGGCCCCGCCCGCGGCGCACCCCGCCCAGTCCTCCCGCACGCCCGCTCCCCCGCCCCGCCACACCCCGACCGCGACCCGCCCCCCGAGCCGTCATCCGTCCCCCTCCGCCGTACCGTCCCTCCCCGACCCGTGGCCCACGTCGGAAGCCGAGTCATGGGCCGGTCAGTGATCCGCCGCATGAGCCGCCCCTCTGCTCCGGCCCCTGCTCCGGCCCGTACTCCGGCCCGTACTCCGGCGGCCGGGCCACCCACCGGCATCCGGGCCGTGCTGCGGCGTCCAGCCCGTGAAACGGCATCCCGGCCAGAGACCGGCGAGGAGTAGGGTGTCCGCCATGCATCGCGGAGTTCTGCCACCTCCTGCCGCCTGAGCGGGCGGCAGGCCACTGAGGACCCGACCCGGGCGCGCTAGCCCCCCGGGACGGTCGTTGCTGCCCGCAGCCGGAGCACACGACCGACATCCGAGTCTTCCGTGGGAGAACACCCGTGTCTTCTGCCGTACCCACCCTGTCCACCGGACGGGGCCTGCTCTACATCGCCTTCGCCGCCACCTCCTGGGGCACCGCCGGCGCGGCCGCCGCACTCTGCTTCGACGGCAGCGGCCTGGGCCCGCTGGCCCTCACCTTCTGGCGCTCCCTCGGCGGGCTGGCCCTGCTGCTGCTCGCCTCCCGGGCCACCCGCCGCCGCACCCCGGCCGCGCCCGCGCAACCGCGCCGCCGCCGGATCACCGACACCCTGGTCAACGGCCTCGGCCTGACCCTCTTCCAGGCCGCCTACTTCGAAGCCGTCCAGGGCACCGGGCTGGCCGTGGCCACCGTGGTCACCCTCGGCGCGGCACCCGTCATGATCGCCCTCGGCGCCCGGGTCACCATGGGCGAACGGATCGGCGGTACCGGCACCGTCGCGGTGACCGGCGCACTGACGGGCCTCGCCGTCCTGGTCCTCGGGGACGGCGGCGGCAGCGGCGAAGTCCGCCCCGCCGGCATCGTCTGGGCCCTGCTCTCCGCGGCCGGCTACGCCTGCATCACCCTGCACACCCGCAGGCAGGGCCGGACCGGCCGGCCCTCGGACGCCTTCGCCACCACCGTCCGGTCCTTCGCGGTCTGCGCCGTCTGCCTGTTCCCGTTCGCCGCCGCCGAGGGCCTGTGGCCGCACTCGGCCGGACTCGGCCGCACCCTCGCCCTGCTGCTGTACATCGCCGCCGTTCCCACCGCACTCGGGTACGCGCTGTACTTCGCCGGCGCCGCGACGGTCCGGGCCACCACCGCCTCGGTGATCGCCCTGATCGAGCCGGTCAGCGCCACGGTGATCGCGGTCGCCCTGCTCGGCGAACACCTCACCGCCGCGACCGTGGCCGGCACCGCCGTCCTCCTCGCCTCGGTCACCGGCCTCGCCCTCGCCGAGGCCCGCCTCGCCGTCCGCACCCGGCCGGCGCCCGCCACCGGGTGACCCGTCCCCGTACCCGGACGCGGCCACCGCCGGCCGGATAGGCCCTGACAGAGCCGGACCCGCACCGCCCGACCGGGCAGTGCGGGTCCGAAGCCGGGCGGGCGGCCGCTACGTCACGATCCTGAACCGCTGGTTGGCCCCGCCGGTGCAGCGGTACTGGATGACCGGCGTATCGTCCGCCGAACTGCCACCCCTCACATCGAAGCACTTGTCGGCAAAGGTCCGGATCTCGAACTCACCGACGCCGACCGGCAGGATCCTGAACCGCTGGTTGAACCGCCCGGTACAGACGTACTGGATGACCGGCGTATCGTCCGCCGAGCCGCCGCCCCTCACATCGAGGCACTTGTCGGCGAACGTCCGGATCTCGAACTCACCGTCACCGACCGGCAGGATCCTGAACCGCTGGTTGAACCGCCCGGTACAGACGTACTGGATGACCGGCGTATCGTCCGCCGGACTGCCACCCCTCACGTCGAAGCACTTGTCGGCGAACGTCCGGATCTCGAACTCACCGCCCTGCCGGATGTCGACGACCTGGGTCGCCTGTGCCGCGGTGAACGGCGCCATGGCGGCAACCGCCATGCCCAGCACGGTCAGCGCACGCCAAGCCTTGGAAGAAGCACGCACGAAGCCACCTCTCTGTGTGGGAGGTCTACCTGTCCGCCCAAGCGTCGGCTCCCCCGCTCCCCCGGGGTCGCGCGAACGGCCCGGCTTCACCCCGTTGCAGCAGCACGACCGCACCGACGAGTGAGCCGCAGGACCTCGTCGACGCCACCTCCCGGTCCTGGGGCGCCTCCGTAAACGACGGGCTTCATGGACGGAGGTCACTCCCCCTGGGCAGTGAAGGCGGACGCGTTCTCGACGGCCCACTGCCGGAAGGTGCGGGCCGGGGTGCCGAGCAGAGTCCCGGTGGTGTCGGCGATGGTGGCGGGGGCGGCCGAGGCGGCGGCCCAGAAGTTGAGCAGGGAGCCGATGATCACCGGCGGCATGAATCGTGCCATCTGCTCCTCGGCCTCGGCCCGGCTGATGCTCTGGACGGCGATGTCACAGCCCAACACCTCGGCCAGGACGGCGAGTTGCTCGCGGAAGGTCAGCGCCTGCGGGCCGGTGAGGGTGACGGCGCGGCCGCGCAGGGCCGTACCGGTCAGCGCCTCGACGGCGACGTCGGCGATGTCCTCGGCATGGATCGGCGCCACGGACGCCTCGGGGTAGGCGAGTTGGACCGGCAGGCCGTGGCCGATCGGGTGCGCCCAGGCGAACGCGTTGCCGGCGAAGGCACCCGCGCGCAGGAAGGTGCACGGCAGACCGCTCGCGGTGAGGGCGCGCTCGACGCCGAGGTTGTGCGAGGCGAGCGGGTCGGTCTCGGCATCGGGCGCGAGGACGGATGAGGACGAGAGCAGCACGACGCACTCGACGCCGGCCGCACGGGCGGCCTCGGTGAAGGCGCCGATGCCGGCGGGCTCCGGGTAGAGGAAGACCTGGCGCACGCCGTCGAGCGCGGCGGCGAAGGTCTCCGGCCGGTCGAGGACGAGTCCGGCGGTCTCGACACCGTCCGGGACGGCAAGGTCGGCGGGCCTGGCGCTGGCGGCGCGGACCGGCAGGCCGGCAGCGTGCAGCCGGTCGAGGACGGCGCGGGCGACCTTGCCGCGAGCGCCGGTGACGAGGATGGTCATGGGTGTTTCCCCCGCATGAGACTCAGTGCGCAGCCGCTTGCCGCGACACATATGCATGCTGGCATGCATATAATTGCCAGTCAACACATTCTTGCCACTGCTCATGGACATTAGGATGGAGGTCATGACGACGAACGAACCGGACGACCACACGGCCGAGGACCTCCTGAACGCCGTGGGCCCGGCGTTCGGCAAGCTGCGCCGCACCTCGCTCCTGGAGGTCGAGAACCCGATCTCGGCCAAGGACCTCAGCCGCACCCTGGTCCTGAACCTCGTCGAACAGCACACCCGCGACTCCGAGGCGGAGATCACCGTCGGCGCGGTGGCCGAACTCCTCGGCGTGGACCCGTCGGTGGCCAGCCGCATGGTCGGCGACAACATCAAGGCCGGCTACCTGACCCGCGCCGCCTCCCAGCAGGACGGCCGCCGGACGGTCCTCCACCTCAGCCCGGCCGGCACCGACCTGATCGCCCGCCTGCGCCGCCACCAGCGCGACGCCTACGACTACATCACCGCCGACTGGAACGAGCGCGACCGCCTCGAATTCGCCCGCCTGATGCTCAAGTACGTCGCCTCCCTCGACCGCCTCGCCGAGCGCAACGCGAACGGCGGCGGGGCGAACGGCTAAGCCACGCCGGCACAGCGCCGGTCGGCCCGGGCTTCAGCCGGGCATGACTTCTGCAAAGCCATCCTCGACAGCCTGTCCCGCAGCGCAGCCGCCCACCTCACATTGCTGACTGAGCCGTAGCAGCCGCAGATCGAGGTCGGGCCCTCCCCCGGTCACCGGGGAAGGGCCCGAACAAGCGGCCGCACGATCACAGGTAGAGGCCGGTCGAGCCCTCCGTGTCACCGAAGCGGGTCGCCGCCACCGCGTGCAGGTCACGCTCGCGCAGCAGCACGTAGGTCGCGCCGCGCACCTCGACCTCCAGCTTGTCCTCCGGGTCGTACAGCACCCGGTCACCGGGCTCCACCGAACGTACGCTCTGGCCGACGGCCACGGCTTCCGCCCAGGCACAGCGCTTGGACAGCTCGGCGGTGGCCGGAATGAGGATGCCGCCGGTCGAACGGCGTTCGCCCTCGCCCGCCTCGGTCTTCACCAGGACCCGGTCGTGCAACATCTTGATCGGCAGCTTCTCGCCCAGCCGGTCGTGCCGGGGCGCCTCGTGCTGCTGGCTCTGCTCTGCATTCGTGCTCACGCCCCTGACGGTACCCGGCGCATGCGGCGGCCGTGACGTTGACCCGTTGAGCGGCAGGGCAGACGAAAGGGGCCGGTGCCCGGCCCCTTGGTCGCGCTGCAGTCCGAAGCCCGGCTCAGCCCCGCTTGCGCTCGCTGCGCGCGGAGGCGATCAGCAGCAGCACACCGGTACCCACCAGCGCGGCCGGGACGATCCGGTCCTGCCGCGGCCGGCCCTGCTCGTCCGTGAAGTGCGCCTTCACCTGCTCGACGGCACCGCTCACCGCGACGTACGCACGCCCCGCCTTCTGCTCGACCGAGGCTCGCATCTTCGCCTTGGTCTGCGCCGCCACCGTACTCGGGTGGACACGCATGGCGAGCTCGTCGAGGTTCACCGCGAGCTGCTTACGGGTCCTCTCGATGTCGGCCTCGATCTGGGCGGTCGTCCGTGCCGCCTTGTCCTCAGTGCCGGCCTTGCCCACGCGGGCCACCCCTTACCTGATCACTCGTCCTGTCCTTCAGGGCCAGTCTCTCAGCTGCCCCCGCCATCCGCGCGGCCCACCCACCGTCGGAGGGTAAGTTGACCGTGGTACGACCACCAGTCCATCCACGAGGAGATCCATCGTGAGTGAGCGCCTCAAGGCCGGCGACACCGCTCCCGCCTTCACCCTGCCCGACGCCGACGGCAAGCAGGTGTCCCTCGCCGACCACCTCGGCCGCAAGGTGATCGTCTACTTCTACCCCGCCGCCCTCACCCCGGGCTGCACCAAGCAGGCCTGCGACTTCACCGACAACCTGGAGGTCTTCGCCGGCGCCGGGTACGACGTCATCGGCATCTCGCCGGACAAGCCGGAGAAGCTCGGCAAGTTCCGCGAGGCCGAGGACCTCAAGGTCACCCTGCTCTCCGACCCCGACAAGTCGGTGCTGGCGGTCTACGGCGCGTTCGGCGAGAAGCAGATGTACGGCAAGACCGTGGTCGGCGTGATCCGCTCCACCGTCATCGTCGACGAGCAGGGCAAGGTGGAACACGCCCTGTACAACGTCAAGGCCACCGGCCACGTCGCCAAGCTGCTCCGCGATCTGAAGATCGCCGCGGCCTGACGCCGCCCGGCCGCCCGCCACGGGGCGGCGACCGCGCACCGACGGCGGCGGTGCACCCCGACCGGGTGCACCGCCGCCGTCCGCCGTCCGGGATCAGCAGGGACCGAGGTCGCTCCAGACTCCGAACTGGCCGGTGGTCGAGGGGTCCTCGCCCTGGGTCCACCACTTGTTGCTGTAGTAGTGGCCCTTCCAGGACACCTTGGTGCCCGGGGCGGCGTAGACCGTGGCCGCGCTCCAGCTCGGCGCACCGGTGCAACTCGCGGGCGTACTCGGGCTGCTGCTCGGGCTGGAACTCGGGCTGGAACTCGGGCTGCTGCTCGGGCTGGAGCTCGGGCTGGAGCTCGGACTGGACGAAGGCGAGGAGCTCGGCGAGGAGCTCAGGCCGCCGGAAGGCGAGGAGCTCGGCGAGGAGGCACCTCCACCCGCACCCCTGGTGAAGTCCCCGGCGAGGCCGTACAGCGTGCCCCCGACGTTGACCGTCCAGTTCGCCGGGGTGCTCACCGGCAGGTAGTAGACGAAGTCGATGTCGACCGAGGCCCCCGGCGCCAGCGACTGCCAGGCGGGCAGCTTCACCGAGACCCGGTTGTAGGTCCCCTTCAGCCCGCCGATGTTGTTGCCCCCGGTGTTGTCCTGCCGGATCACCGTCAGCCCGTAGCCGGACTGGTCCTTGGCGTTCCCCGGAGCCGAGTTGCCGTAGTCGAACTGGAACTCGGTACCGCCCGGCAGCGTCAGCTGCGAGTTGTTGACGATGTGGATCTTCGGGTTGATCGGGTAGTTGCTGTCACCGAGCGCGAAGTTGGTGAACGACACGTCGACCGGCAGGGTCCGCGTCGGCAGCGCGATCGTCGAACGCGTCGCACCGTACGGCGAGGCCGACTTGAACCTGTTGTACAGGTCCGTGGTCAGCGTGGAGCCCGCCACGTACTCGCCCTTGCCGCCGTTGGCCGCCGGGTCGAAGGTGTAGTCGCCCGCCAGCTCCCAGATCATCGCGCCACCGGCGCCCTGGCTGACCAGGTAGTCCGCCTTGGCGTTGACCGACTGCTCGTCCTCGGTCGACAGGAACACCTTCTTGGCCGAGTTCCACAGCCACGGCGCCACCAGCGAGGAGCTGTAGTTCCGCGCGTAGGTACCGGTCAGCGGGGTGTCCGTCACGCCGTACTTCGACAGGTAGTCCGGCAGGATGCCGTTCTCCAGGTTCTTGGCGTGCCACATCGGGTTCGAACCCGCCGGGGACTCCTTGCCGTTGGCGTCCAGGTCGTGCCACAGGTTGTCGATGCCGACCGCACCGTCACCACAGGTCGTCAGCCCGGATCCCGCCGGGCAGCTGGTCGTCGAGGACGTCCCCCACAGGCCGTTGGTGCCACCCGTGACGTTCTTGAAACCCCGGGTGTAGTAGGGCAGTCCGAGGTTGATCCGGCCGGCCGGCATCGAACCCCGGAAGTAGTGGTACGCCCAGTCGCCGTTCAGATAGCCGATCCCGCCGTACTGCGAAGTGCCGTACACGTTGGCGGCCTTGAGCTCGGCGTCGTTGCCGTCGTCGTACAGCGAGGCGTTCGGGCCGACGTACTGGTTCCAGGCCCCGTGCAGGTCGTACGACATGATGTTGACGTAGTCCAGGTACTGCGTCACCTGGAACGTCTCCATACCTCGCAGCAGATAGCCCGAGGACGGCGCCGCCACCGACAGCAGGTAGTACCGGCCGTCCTGCGCCGAGGCCCGGTCCAGCTTCTCCCGCACGGTCTTCAGCAGCGCCGCGTAGCCCTTCATCAGGGATGCCCGCTTGCCGTTGGCGATCGTCCAGTCCAGCGGGTTCCCGGCGTTGTTCATCGAGGTCGGGTACTCGTAGTCGAGGTCGACGCCGTTGAAGCCGTACTTCTCGACGAACGCGACCGCCGAGTCCGCGAAGGTGTTGATGCCCGCCTGGTTGACGCTGCCGTCCGCGTTGACCGTCATCGAGTAGAAGCCGCCCGAAGCCACCCGGTTGCCCGAGTCGTCGAAGTAGCCCCCCGTCTCGGCCCAACCGCCCACCGAGATCATCGTCTTGACGTTCGGGTACTGCTTCTTGAACTTGCTCAACAGGTTGAAGTGCCCTTGGTACGGCAGCGACGGGTCCATCTCCGCACCCGCCACCCCGGGGAAGGTCATCCCGGTCGCCGCGTTGCTCGGACCGTCCGAACCCACCGAGATCCGGTTGTCGCTCCCGACGTGCGCGAAGGCGTAGTTGAGGTGGGTGACCTTGTCCCAGGGGATGTTGTTCACCAGGTACGCGGGCGTACCGTCCCTGCCGGTGCGCCAGCCGGTGAAGTAGCCGATGACCCGGCGCGGGTGGTCCGCGCCCATCATCTCCCGGCCCGAGCCGTCGTAGACGTCGCAGTACGGCACATCCACCCCGGGCGTGGTGTACATCCCGTCGGGCCGACACGACTGGTTGTCCACCGGCGCCGACGCCCGCGAGGGCGCCGCACCCAGCGTGGCCACCAGCAGACCGGCCAGCCCGGCGGCGGCCACGGTGGCCAGCGCCGCCCGTATACCGGTGGCGATGGGGCGGCCGGCAGCGGTGGGGCGCTGCTCGGCCCTGGTTCTGATCAACACTCGGCCTCCAGGAGTGAGTGCCGCGCGCGCCGTGGGGGGACGCGCTCGTGGGGGATCGGGAAGCATCGTGCGGCTGACTGCCGGTCAACTCGTGCCGCTGCCAGGCCGCAGGTTGGCGTGACCGTATGTGGTCTGAACCAGTAGGTCAATAGGTCTGTACCAATTGACGGCAACTGTCGTCACGTTCATGCGGCGGCCCTCTCGGCACTCCCCCATCTCCCGGACGGCCGTGACCGGTTCGCCCGCCGCTCGTTTGTGTGTGCGGGGGACGGGCGCCCAATCCACTCGCGGAGGCACCCAATGAACGACACCTACGAGCCGACCAACCTTGCTGCCCAGGTGGCACGTTCGCGGAACTGGAACGACCTGATGCGCAACCTCGGCGTCGAGATCAGCGGCGGCAGGCGAAAGCAGCTACAGAAGGTCGCCAAGACGCTTGGCCTCGACACCGGCCACTTCAAACAGGCCAGCCCCTGGGTGAAGTACTCCGACTCGGCCATCGCCGCCGCAGTGGCTGAGTCGACCAACCTGCGCGAGACCGCGCAGAAGCTGGGTGCCACTCCCGCCAGTGGCACCCTCTCTCACCTGCGGCGGCGCATTGACAGGGCGGGAATCGACATCAGCCACTTCCCGCTGATGAACCGAGCTGCTGACTCCGAACTCCCCTTCACCCGAGCAGAGATCGAGCAGGCAGTCCGCGTGGCACGCAGTGTCCGCGAGGTGGCAAAACTGCTCGGGGTCGCCAACGGAGACAGCGACACCCGTCGGTTGCTCGGCCAGGCCGTCAGGCAGCTGAAGCTCGACACCGCGCACTTCATGTACGCCACCATGGCCTTCGACGAGCAGGAGCTACGTACAGCCGTCGCCGAATCCAGCAGCTTCGC
The DNA here is from genome assembly GCF_051374625.1 of Kitasatospora sp. HPM-01-4. Lineage (NCBI taxonomy): Bacteria > Bacillati > Actinomycetota > Actinomycetes > Kitasatosporales > Streptomycetaceae > Kitasatospora > Kitasatospora sp. HPM-01-4. The sequence continues at coordinate 3,194,612 of NZ_JBPQGP010000005.1, forward strand.
ACAGGTCATGCGCCGGTTCGGGCTCGTCACCAACTCCGCCAACCACCGCAAGGTCCGGACCCGTGTGCACAAACTGGGTCTGGACACCTCCCACTTCACCCGGCGCTCGACGGACCTTCCACCCCGAATGCCGACACAGCGGCAGCCCACCGATCTCCTCCGGGTACTCCCACCCGGGTCCACCCGGCTCAACCACCCCCGACTACGGCGAGCGATGGAGGCCATCGGGATGCCCTACCGATGCAAGTCCTGCGGGAATCCCGGTGAGTGGATGGGCGGACCGATCACCCTCCAGATCGATCACATCAATGGCGACTGGCTTGACAACCGCCCCGAGAACCTCCGGTTCCTCTGCCCTAACTGTCACGCCCGAACAGAGACCTGGTGCGGCGGAAACCGAGGCAAGGTTCGACTCCGGGGGAATGGAGGTGTCATCCGTTCTGCAAGCCAAGTAGCATGATGGGCAGCAGTACGAGCGGCCGTGGCGGAGCTGGCTTAGACGCGCTGGGTTTAGGTCCCAGTGGGGTATTCCCCGCGAGGGTTCGAATCCCTCCGGCCGTACGCTGCCGAAGGCCCACCCCGGGTGATCACGGAGTGGGCCTTCGTTGTGTCCACCGACGCCCCGTCAGCCCAGCAGTTCCCTGACCACCGGTGCCAGTGCCCGGAAGGCCTGGCCGCGGTGGCTGATGGCGTTCTTCTGCTCGGCGGTGAGCTCGGCGCAGGTCCGGGTCTCGCCGAGGGGCTGGAGGATCGGGTCGTAGCCGAAGCCGCCGTCGCCGGCCGGGGCGGTGCGCAGCGTGCCGGGCAGTCGGCCCTCGACCACGCGCTCGGTGCCGTCGGGGAGGGCGAGTGCGGCGGCGCAGGCGAAGTGGGCGCCGCGGTGCGGGTCGGAGATGTCGGAGAGCTGGGCGAGGAGGAGTTCCAGGTTGGCGCGGTCGTCGCCGTGCTTTCCGGCCCAGCGGGCGGAGAAGATGCCGGGCGCGCCGTTCAGGACGTCCACGCAGAGGCCGGAGTCGTCGGCGACGGCGGGCAGTCCGGTGGCGCGGGCGAGGGCGTGTGCCTTGAGGAGGGCGTTCTCGGCGAAGGTGACGCCGGTCTCGGGTACGTCGGGGATTTCGGGGTAGGCGTCGGCGCCGACGAGTTCGACGTCCAGGCCGGCGTCGCCGAGGATGGCGCGCAGTTCGGTGACCTTGTGCTGGTTTCGGGTGGCGAGGACGAGGCGTCGGGTAGTCATGCGGTCCACCCTACTGACCTGCGGAGTCGGCACGTTCCGGTCAGCGGTTCACGTGCCTGGGCGGCTCGTCGTCGCGGCGGCTCACCTGCCTGGCCGCCGGTTCACTTGGCGCAGACCTTGGTGAGCTGGGCTGCCGCGTCGCCGAGCGGTTTGAGGTCGGGCGTCTGCTTGTCGTTGATCGCCTGCTGGGCCTTGTCCGCCTGGGTGCGGAGGTCGTCGACTGCCTTGGCGAGGTCGGTGTCGCTGGAGTTGCGGCCGATCTGGTCGAGGTCCTGCTTGAGCTTCTGCAGAGCTTTGCCTGCGGCCTGCGGGTCCTTGTCGGCGTTGTTGTAGGCGGTGCCGGCGTCGGCGACATCGCCGGCGATCTTCACGGCGGTGCTGCCGCAGTCGACCGCTTTCTGGGCGGCGGAGCAGCTGACGGCGCTGAGTGGCAGCAGGAGGATGAGTGCGGCTGCGGCGAGGGTGGTGGAGCGGTTGATGCTGGGCTGCATCGCTGGTCCTCCGGTGGTGGCACTGGGGCTGGTCCGGTATGGGAGGACGGCCGGTGGGGTGCCGGCGGTTCCCGGTTCCGGATCACTGTGCCGAACGGTACGGGTTCCGGGCGCGGCCTGTACAGCGGGCGTTCCCGGAACCCGTCCGGTGTTGACGGGTGTTCAGCTCTGCAGGGCCTTGCGCTGGATCTCGTCCAGTTCGGCGCAGCCGAGGGTGCCGAGGTCGAGGAGCTGGTTGAGCAGGTCGCGGTCGAAGGGGGCGCCTTCGGCGGTGCCCTGGACTTCGACGAAGCGGCCGTCGGAGGTGCAGACGATGTTCATGTCGGTCTCGGCCCGGACGTCCTCCTCGTACTGGAGGTCGAGCATGGGGGTGCCGCCGACGATGCCGACGCTGATGGCGGAGACGCCGCCGGTGATCGGCCGGGCGTTGGCGCGGAACAGCTTCTTGTCGCGGGCCCAGGAGACGGCGTCGGCCAGGGCGACGTACGCGCCGGTGATGGCGGCGGTGCGGGTGCCGCCGTCGGCCTGGAGGACGTCGCAGTCGAGCACGATGGTGTTCTCGCCGAGGGCGCTGTGGTCGACCACGGCGCGCAGTGAGCGGCCGATGAGGCGGCTGATCTCGTGGGTGCGGCCGCCGATCTTGCCGCGGACGGATTCGCGGTCGCCGCGGGTGTTGGTGGCGCGCGGGAGCATGGAGTACTCGGCGGTGACCCAGCCTTCGCCGCTGCCCTTGCGCCAGCGGGGGACGCCTGCGGTGACGCTGGCGGTGCAGAGCACCTTGGTGTCGCCGTAGGTGATGAGGACGGAGCCTTCGGCGTGCTTGCTCCAGCCTCGTTCGATGGTGACGGGGCGGAGCTGGTCGGGGGTGCGGCCGTCGATGCGTGACATAGCCTTTGAGCGTAGTCGTTTCCGGGGCGTGCGAAGAACGGGCGTGGAACGCGCGAAGGCCCGCCGGTCGGGGTGGCCGGTGGGCCTTCGCGGTGAGCCTGTGGGCTCGGTTACATCATGTCCTCGATCTCACCGGCGATCGGGTCGGCGTCGGTGCCGATGACGACCTGGATCGCGGTGCCCATCTTGACGACGCCGTGGGCGCCGGCGGCCTTGAGCGCGGCTTCATCGACGAGCTCGGGGTTGACGACCTCGGTCCGCAGGCGGGTGATGCAGCCCTCGACCTCTTCGATGTTCTCGATCCCGCCGAGGCCGGCGACGATCTTCTCAGCCTTGCTGGCCATGTCTTTCTCCCTCTGTCTCGGCGCGTCGGCTGCTCTGCCGGGTGCCGTACTGCTCGGTGCTGGGGTGCCCCGGCCGGAGCCGGGGGTGGCTGCCGGAGTTGATGCGGGCTCAGCTGTGGCGCGCCGCCGGGCAGCGCGACCAGCATCACCCGAGTCCGCCGGGTGTGCCATGTCAGGCCACTGATGGAGCATTCCGGCGCGCACGTTACCGATCTTCATTCGAGAATGGACGATCAGTAGGGCGTGCGGCCCGGTGCGGCCGACCCCGCCGATGGTGGTCTACACCAATCTTAGGTGCACTTCGCGCAACGAGGGACGGGGCCCCAGGGTTCCGCGACCGCCACCGTATCCGGAGGGCGAAGATGAGCTCAGCAGGCGCCGCCGTCCCGCGGGGCCGGTGGTGGCACGGCTTCTACGGCGGCCTGCAGAAGATGGGGCGCAGCCTGCAGCTTCCGGTGGCCGTGCTGCCGGCGGCGGGTCTGCTGAACCGGTTCGGCCAGGACGACGTCTTCGGCAGGGACGGCCTGGACTGGGAGGACGTCGCCAGGGTGTTCGCCGCGGCCGGTGGTGCGCTGCTGGACTCCTCGTTCGGGCTGCCGTTGCTGTTCTGCGTCGGTGTGGCGATCGGGATGGCGAGGAAGGCCGATGGTTCGACCGCGCTCGCCGCCGTGGTCGGGTTCCTGGTCTACTACCGGGTGCTGCACGCCTTCCCCCTCGCCTGCAGGGCGCCGACCGTGCTGGTCGGTGACAGTTGCGTGGACGTCTCCTCGGCGCGGGCGGCAGCGGCGACGTACCGGAATCCGGGTGTGCTGGGCGGCATTCTGCTCGGCCTGGCGTCCGCGTGGCTGTGGGTGCGGTTCCATCGGACCAGGCTGGTGGACTGGCTGGGCTTCTTCAACGGCCGGCGGCTGGTGCCGATGATCACGGCGCTGGTCGGACTGGTCCTCGCCTGCCTGTTCCTGTGGGTCTGGCCGCCGATCGGGGATGCGCTGACCTCCTTCAGCAGGTGGCTCTCCGATCTCGGCGCCGTCGGGTCGGGGGTCTTCGGGCTGGCCAACCGCTCGCTGCTGCTGATCGGTATGCACCAGCTGCTGAACACGTTCGTCTGGTTCCAGTTCGGCGACTTCGTGAAGCCCGACGGATCGACGGTCCACGGTGACATTCCGCGTTTCCTGGCGGGCGATCCGACGGCCGGGCAGTTCACCTCGGGTTTCTTCCCGATCATGATGTTCGCGCTGCCCGCCGCCGCGATGGCGATCGCGCACTCGGCCCGTCCCCACCGCCGCAGGGAGATCTACGGTCTGATGGGCTCGGTGGCCCTGACCTCGTTCGTCACCGGTGTCACCGAGCCGGTCGAGTACTCCTTCGCCTATATCGCGCCAGGGCTGTACGGGGCGCATGCCGTCCTGACGGGCGTGTCGATGGCGGTCACCTGGGGGCTCGGGGTGCACGACGGGTTCAGCTTCTCGGCCGGCCTGATCGACTACGTGATCAACTGGGGCCTGGCCACCAGGCCGTGGCTGATCATCCCGATCGGGCTCTGCTTCGCGGCGGTCTACTACGCGGTGTTCCGCTTGATCATCGTCAGGTTCGATCTGAAGACCCCGGGGCGCGAGGAGGAGTCCGAGGTCGAGGACGTCACCAAGGCCTGAGCGGAAGCCGCCGCCGGGTGCGGAGAATTCCCGTCGTGAATCGTTCGGCCCGGGCACCGGTATTTTGTTGCGCAACTCTCCAAAATCACGGTTCCGCCGGGCGACGTGATCATTAATCCGCATCAAGGTTTCGATTTCATAGCGCTTCCCACCGGCGTGCCTTTCCGCCCTTTCCCCCCTCGTCCACACGTGCTACAAAGCTGGTCTACACCACTAGTGGTGTAGACCAGTTCGCGGTTCGGCCCCCATTGGACGTCCCCCGTCCGACCCGCCCTGTCGTTAGGAACCATCCCCCATGAGTACGACTGCGCAGGCATCGGCGCCCGCTGCGGCACCGGCCCCTTCCCCTGCCAAGAAGTTCGGCCAGAACCTGCTCCAGGGTCTGCAGAAGATCGGCCGGAGCCTCCAGCTCCCGATCGCCGTGCTGCCGGCAGCCGGTCTGCTGCTGCGGCTGGGCCAGGATGACGTCTTCGGCAAGGACGGGCTCGGCTGGGGCAAGGTCGCCGCGGTGTTCTCCACCGCGGGCAGTGCCGTCTTCGACAACCTCCCGCTGCTGTTCGCCGTGGGCATCGCGATCGGCTTCGCCAAGAAGGCCGACGGCTCCACCGCGCTCGCCGCGCTGGTCGGCTTCCTGGTCTACAAGAACGTGCTGACCGCGTTCCCGATCACCGAGGGCCACATCGACAACGGCAAGTGGGTCGCCGCGACGTACCAGAACCCGGGTGTGCTCGGCGGCATCGTCATCGGCCTGCTGAGCGCGGTCCTCTGGCAGAAGTACCACCGCAAGAGGCTGGTCGACTGGCTCGGCTTCTTCAACGGCCGCCGGCTGGTCCCGATCATCATGGCCTTCGTCGGCACCGGCGTCGGTGTGCTCTTCGCCCTGTGCTGGGGGCCCGTCGGCGACGCCATCGGCAGCCTGAACAACACCCTGATCGGTGCCGGTGCCTTCGGCGCCGGCGCGTTCGGCCTGGTCAACCGCGGTCTGCTGCCGGTCGGCATGCACCAGTTCGTCAACTCCTACGCCTGGTTCCAGACCGGTGACTACACCAAGGCGGACGGTACCGTCGTCCACGGCGACCTGACCCGCTTCTTCGCCGGCGACCCGAGCGCCGGACAGTTCATGACCGGCTTCTACCCGATCATGATGTTCGCGCTCCCCGCCGCCGCCATCGCCATCGCGCACTGCGCCCGCCCCGAGCGCCGTCCGGCCGTGATGGGCATGATGGTCTCGCTCGCGCTCACCTCGTTCGTCACCGGTGTCACCGAGCCGATCGAGTTCTCCTTCATGTTCATCGCCCCGGTCCTGTACGCGATCCACGCCGTGCTGACCGCCCTGTCGATGGGCATCACCTGGGCGCTGGGCGTCCACGACGGGTTCACCTTCTCCGGCGGCCTGATCGACTACGCCCTGTCCTGGAGCAAGGCCACCGAGCCCTGGCTGATCATCCCGATCGGCCTGGTCTTCGCGGCGCTGTACTACGTGCTGTTCCGCTTCGCGATCACCAAGTTCAACCTCCCCACCCCGGGCCGCGAGCCCGAGGAGGAGATCGAAGACGTCACCAAGGCCTGACGCCCTCCGCGCCACGCCCACGGACCCCGCCCCGCGCACGCGAGGCGGGGTCCACCCGTTCACGGGCCCGGCCACACCCCGCGGAGAAGCGCGAATTCCCGCCCGGAGCAGGCGAGTTGAGGTCATGCCAGGACGGCCGGGCGCGGCGCCGCTGAGGCCGTCTCAGACCTCGTACGTCGCGCCGGCCCGGGCGATTTCGACCGGGCCGTGGTACTCCTTGGCGGCGTCGCGCCGGTTGCCCTCGGCGTCCGTCCACGGCGGGATGTGGGTGAGCACCAGGCGCCCCACCCCGGCGGCCTCGGCGTGCTCCCCGGCCTGGCGGCCGTTGAGGTGGACGGATTCGATCTCCTCCTTGCCGTGGGTGAAGGCGGCCTCGCAGAGGAAGAGGTCGGCCCCCCGGGCGAGTTCGACCAGTTCGGGGCTCTCACCGGTGTCGCCGGAGTAGACCAGGCTGCGGCCGCCGTGCTCGATCCGGAAGGCGTAGGCCTCGACCGGGTGGTTCACCGGCACGGCGGTGACCCGCAGCGGGCCCAGCCGGAAGCTGCCCGAGTTCAGGGTGTGGAAGTCGAAGACCTCCTTCATCCCCGGCTCCTCGGGCATGTCGTACGCGCGGGCGAGCCGCTCGGCGGTGCCGTGCGGACCGTAGACCGGGATGGCCGGGGGGCACCCCTCCACCCGGTAGTTGCGGGCGACCCAGTACGCGCAGAGGTCGATGCAGTGGTCCGCGTGCAGATGGGTGAGCAGCACCGCGTCGACCTCGTACAGCCCGCAGTAGTTCTGCAGCGCGCCGAGGGCGCCGTTGCCGAGGTCCAGGACGGCGCGGTAGCCGTCGGCCTCGACCAGGTAGCTGGAGCAGGGCGAGTCGGCGGACGGGAAGCTCCCCGAGCACCCCACCACGGTCAGTTTCATGCCGAGCCCCTCCGCCCCACTGGGTCATGGTCCGCAGCCACTGCCACTACCTGCCGGTAGCACTGTGTTCGCCTGTCGAGAGTAAGGGCGCGGAGGCACTCTGTCCCCGTCCCCGTGCCGCGCTGTGGCTGGAATCACCAGAACGGGCCGGGCCCGCGCCCACGCCCGTACGGACCGTCGGGCAGAGCCGTACGCATGCCCGACCGAACGCCCGACCGCGCCGCGTGGGCGCCCGCTCGGCGGCGGCCCGGCCGGCTGCGGACGGCGCTCTGGCCGGCGTCGGTCCGGACGGCGTCGGTCCGGACGGTGTCGGTCCGGACGCCGATGTGCCGGGCGGTCTCCGCACAGGAGCACAGGTCACTGCCGCGCGGGCTCACCCCGACCGCCGTGGTGCGAGGCCCCCAGGCGTGGGGCGAGGCCCCGGGGCCGTGGGGGCCGGCGTCCTGGCCCGGAGCGGATGCGCCGGCGCGCCATGGACCCCGTCGTCGTACCGCGACCGGCGAAACGCCGTGGTCACGGCCTCGAACCGGACGAGGGTGCGGCGCCCTGCGACTGCCGCACCCTCCGGTCGAACTGACGGACCGTCAGGCCCAGAGCTGCCCCTGGAGCGCCTCGACGGCCTCCTCGGTGGTGGCGGCGGTGTAGATCCCGGTGGACAGGTACTTCCAGCCGCCGTCGGCGACCACGAAGACCACGTCGGCCCGCTCGCCCGCCTGCGCGGCCTTGCGGCCGACGCCGATCGCGGCGTGCAGGATCGCACCGGTGGAGACCCCGGCGAAGATGCCCTCCTGCTGGAGGAGTTCGCGGGTGCGGCGGACCGCGTCCTGGGAGCCGACGCTGAACCGGGTGGAGAGCACCTCGGCGTCGTACAGCTCGGGGACGAAGCCCTCGTCGAGGTTGCGCAGGCCGTACACCAGGTCGTCGTAGCGCGGTTCGGCGGCGACGATCCGGATGCCGGGGACCTTCTCGCGCAGGTAGCGGCCGACGCCCATCAGGGTGCCGGTGGTGCCGAGTCCGGCGACGAAGTGGGTGACGGTCGGCAGGTCGGCGAGGATCTCGGGGCCGGTGGTGGCGTAGTGCGCACCGGCGTTGTCCGGGTTGCCGTACTGGTAGAGCATCACCCAGTCGGGGTGCTCGGCCGCGATCTCCTTGGCGATGCGGACGGCGGTGTTGGAACCGCCGGCCGCGGGCGAGGAGATGATCTCCGCTCCCCACATCCGCAGCAGCTCGCGGCGCTCCTCGCTGGTGTTCTCCGGCATCACGCAGACCATGCGGTAGCCCTTGAGCTTGGCCGCCATGGCGAGCGAGATGCCGGTGTTGCCGCTGGTGGGCTCCAGGATGGTGCAGCCGGGGGTGAGCCGGCCGGCCGCCTCGGCCCGCTCGATCATGTGCAGGGCCGGGCGGTCCTTGATCGAGCCGGTCGGGTTGCGGTCCTCCAGCTTGGCCCAGAGGCTGACCAGGCCCTCCGTGTTGCCGGGGATGGCGGCGGAGAGCCGGGGCAGGCGGACCAGCGGCGTGTTGCCGACGGCTTCGAGCGGACTGTCGTAGCGCACGGGGCCTCCGGCGGCTGAGGAGTGGGCGGGGAGCGGGAGGGTCAGCGGGCTCCGCCGGCCACGGCGGGAAGGATGGTGACGCTGTCGCCGTCGGAGAGCTCGGTGGCGACACCGCCGAGGAAGCGGACGTCCTCGTCGTTCAGGTAGACGTTGACGAAGCGGCGCAGCTCTCCGCTCTCCTCCAGCAGCCGCTCGGCGATGCCCGCGTGGCGGGTGTCGAGGTCGGCGAAGAGCTCCCCGAGGTTGCTGCCGGTGCCCTCGACGGCCTTGGCGCCGTCGGTGTAGGGGCGGAGGATGGTCGGGATGCGGACCTCGATGGCCATGGCTGCGCTCCTGTGGAGTCGGTCGGGTGCCGCAGGGCTCGCGGCAGGGCGGTTGGCCCCTGGGCGGGGCGGCGGTTCGGCGCCGAGGTCAGCTGGCGTCGGCGGTCGTGTCGGTGAGCGGCTCCGCCGCGTGGGGACAGATCGAACTGGCGAGCCGGCACAGGTCGATGTGCAGGCGCGCCACGAGGCGGATGCCCGGGGCCTGAGTTCTCACATCGACGGAACGCATGGGCTCATCGTATAGATTCCCGGGCCCGCACCGACATCTCCGTCTTGCGATACGGATGTTTCCGTTCCTCCCCTTGGGATTCGCCCGGAAGCAGAAGGGCCCGCCGCACCGTCCGGGGACGGTGCGGCGGGCCCTCGTCGAGCCGGACCGCTAGACCTCGACGACCTGGACGTCTTCCTCCGTGATCACACCGTCCACGATGCGGAACGAGCGGAACTGGAAGGGGTCGCCCTCCCCGTTGCCCTCGGCCGTGGAGACCAGGACGTAGTGGGCGTTCGGCTCGGAGGCGTAACTGACGTCGGTGCGCGAGGGGTAGGCCTCGGTGGCGGTGTGCGAGTGGTAGACCACCACCGGCTCCTCGTCCCGGTCGTCCATCTCGCGGTAGAGCTTCAGCAGGTCACCGGAGTCGAACTCGTAGAACGTGGGCGAGCGGGCCGCGTTGAGCATCGGGATGAAGCGCTCGGGGCGGTCGCTGCCGGCCGGTCCGGCGACCACGCCGCAGGCCTCGTCCGGGTGGTCGGCGCGGGCGTGGGCCACGATCGCGTCGTGCAGCTCTCGGGTGATGGTCAGCATGCGGTCAGGATAGCCAGGCCCGCTCGGGCGCTCCCGGCCTCGTCTCACCTGCCGGACTTGACGTGCAGATGGTCGTGCGCCTGGGCCTGGACGGCCTCCGGGCGGGAGCGCTTGAGCACCTGGTAGCCGACCACCAGCAGCACCGCCCAGAACGGGAAGACGTAGAGCGAGATCCGGTTGTCCGGGTCGAGGCCGATCAGCACGATGACCACGGCCAGGAAGACCAGCGCGGCCCAGCTGGCCACCACGCCGCCGGGCGCCTTGAAGCTGGGCGGCGGCAGGTGCCCGTTCTTCCAGGCCTTGTGGTAGCGGATCTGGCAGATCAGGATCATCGCCCAGGTCCAGATGCCGCAGACGGTCGCGACCGAGGTGATGTACTCGAACGCCTTGGCCGGGGCCAGGTAGTTCAGCACCACGCCCAGGCCCATCAGCGCGCAGGAGACGGTGATCGCGGAGGCCGGGGTCCTGTGGGCGTTGAGCAGGGTCAGGCGGCCGGGAGCCTGGCCGCGCAGCGCGAGGTCACGCAGCATCCGGCCGGTGGAGTACATCCCGGAGTTGCAGGAGGAGAGCGCCGCGGTGAGCACCACGAAGTTGATGATGCCGGCCGCGGCCGGGATCCCGATCTTGCCGAAGGCGGCCACGAACGGGCTCACGCCGGGCTGGAACTCGGTCCACGGGACCAGGGACAGGATGATGATCAGCGCGCCGATGTAGAACAGCGCGATCCGCCAGGGCAGGGTGTTGATCGCCCGGGGCAGGGTCTTCTCGGGGTTCTGGCTCTCCCCCGCGGTGACGCCGACAAGCTCGACACCGAGGTAGGCGAACATGACGATCTGCAGGGTCATCACGGTCGAGCCGATGCCCTTGGGGAAGAAGCCGCCCTCGTGCCACAGGTGGGTGACCGACGCCGTGTCACCCGCCTTGCTGAAGCCGAGGGTGAGCACTCCGATGCCGATCAGGATGATGCCGATGATCGCCGTCACCTTGATCATCGAAAACCAGAACTCTATCTCCCCGAAGACCTTCACCGAGATCAGGTTGGCGGCGTAGAGGATCACCAGGAAGCCCAGCGCGCTGACCCACTGCGGGATGTCCGGTTCCCAGTACTTTATGTAGACGGCGGCGGCGGTGGTCTCGGCCATGCCGGTGACCACCCAGAACAGCCAGTAGGTCCAGCCGGTGACGTACCCGGCGAACGGGCCGAGGAACTCCCTCGCGTACTCGGCGAAACTGCCGGAGACCGGTCGGTAGGTCAGCAGCTCACCCAGCGCCCGCATGATCGCGAAGATCACCAGGCCGGCCACCGCGTAGCTGAGGATGAGGCTGGGGCCCGCCTTGGAGATGGCGGTGCCGGCGCCGAGGAAGAGGCCGGTGCCGATGGCGCCGCCGATGGCGATCATCTGGATCTGGCGGCTGCCCAGCCCGCGGGCATAGCCCTCCTCATCCGGTTCGGTGTCGACGACTTCGTCATACGCCTGATCGGCCATGGCCACCGCCTTGGGTCGTGGGGGAAAGAGGAGAAGTCCTACCACGGTTTGTCCGGATACCGGCGGGTATCTGAGCGTTACTTGAGCATGGCATGTCCGTTTTTGTGATGATACGCCTGAAATGAGATAACCCCCTGTCCAACAGGTGGACAGGGGGTTATCGGGCGTTAACGCTCAGCCGGCCATCGCGGTGAGCAGCGACTCCTGCATCCCGCCGAGCCAGAGATAGGCCATCACCAGCGGCTTGCGCGGATCGCTGTCCGGCAGCCCGTAGAAGTCCTCGTCGTCCTCGGCGACCTCCAGCCGGGAGCCCAGGGTGAGCCGCAGGTCGTTCAGCGCCCCCAGCCAGTGCCGGCAGTCCGCCGCCGCGACCGTCACCACACCGCCCTCGCCGCCGAGCCCGTCCAGCGCCCTGATCACGTTCAGCGCGTCGTCCCGCTTGCGGGTGCGCAGGTCCGGCTCGGTGTAGCGGCGGAACTCGCCCGCCATCGCCCGGGTCTCCGAGTCGGCCACCGCCCCCGGATCGCCGTACGCGTCCGGAAACAGCCGGGCCAGCGCCGGATCGGCGGGCGCCTCGGTCGGCCCCTCGGCGAACAGCGCCGCCAGCGGATCGTCGCCGTCCCCACCGGGACCGGGCCCGATCAGCTCCAGCATCTGCACCTCGAGCGAGCGCAGGATGGAGGCCTCCAGCTCGTCCAGCGCGATCGCCGCGCCACCGTCACCGGCACTCTCGAACAACCCAGCCATGAGTCCCAATCAGCCCGTCTTCGTCGTGTGTCAGAGGTCGCAGCAGGTCGCGCGCGGTCAGTCGTGCTGAAGGGTCGCCCACAGTCCGTAGCCGTGCATCGCCTGCACGTCCCGCTCCATCTCCTCGCGGGTACCGCTGGAGACCACCGCCCTGCCCCTGGTGTGCACCTCCATCATCAGCTTCCTGGCCTTGTCCTTCGGAAAGCCGAAGTAGGCCTGGAAGACGTACTGGACGTAGCTCATCAGGTTGACCGGGTCATTGTGGACGATGGTCACCCAGGGGGTGTCCGGCTCCACTGCCGGAATGCCTTCGACCTCCGGGCGCTCGATCTCCACGGGCGCGACACTCACGGCAGCCACTCCTCATCAGGGCACGGTTTCCGTCTCTCATGCTTCCATCCGGGGGAGGTCCGGGCGAATCCGGGTCACTCCACCCGACAGAAATCGTCACTTTGACGCTAAGTGGTAGTAGCATCATCAGCATGGACGCCATCACCTCGCACCGCTCCACCGCGCTGCTCACCGACCGTTACGAGCTGACCATGCTGCAGGCCGCGCTGCGCAGCGGGGCGGCGCACCGCCGCTCGGTCTTCGAGGTGTTCACCCGGCGGCTGCCCAACGGCCGCCGCTACGGTGTGGTGGCCGGGACCGGTCGGCTGCTGGACGCGATCGAGGCCTTCCGCTTCAGCACCGCCCAGCTGGACTGGCTCAGCGACCGGGGTGTGGTGGAGGAGGACACCCTGGAGTTCCTGGCGAACTACCGGTTCACCGGCGATGTGCACGGCTATCCCGAGGGCGAGGTCTACTTCCCCGGCTCACCGGTCCTCACCGTCGAGGGCAGCTTCGCCGAGGCGGTCATCCTGGAGACCGTCATCCTCTCGATCCTCAACCACGACTCGGCCGTCGCCGCCGCCGCATCCCGGATGACCAGCGCGGCCGGGGGCCGCCCCTGCATCGAGATGGGCGCCCGCCGGGCCCACGAGGGCGCCGCCGTCGCCGCCGCCCGCGCCGCGTACATCGCCGGGTTCACCGCCACCTCCGATCTGGAGGCCGGATACACCTACGGCATCCCGACGGCCGGCACCGCCGCGCACGCCTTCACCTTGCTGCACGACAGCGAGCGGGACGCCTTCACCGCCCAGATCGAGTCGATGGGCCGGGGCACCACCCTGCTGGTGGACACCTACGACCTGGCCGAGGCGGTCCGTACCGCCGTGGAGGTCGCGGGGCCCACCCTCGGCGCCGTGCGGATCGACTCCGGCGACCTCACCCTGCTCGCCCACCGGGTCCGCCGCCAGCTGGACGAGCTGGGCGCCGAGAAGACCCGGATCATCGTCACCTCCGACCTGGACGAGTACGCCATCGCCGCGCTCGCCGCCGCCCCCGTGGACGGCTACGGCGTCGGCACCAGCCTGGTCACCGGCAGCGGGCACCCGACCTGCGCGATGGTCTACAAGCTGGTCGCCCGGGCCGCCACGCCGGACGGTCCGCTGCAGCCGGTCGCCAAGCGCTCGGCTGGGGGCAAGACCAGCGTCGGCGGCCTCAAGTGGGCCGCCCGGCGGCCCGACGAGGACGGGGTGGCCGAGGCCGAGGTGGTCGGCACGGGGCCGGTGCCCGAGCACCTGGCGCCGCACCTGCTGCACGTTCCGCTGATCCGCGGCGGCGAGGTGGTCGGCCGCGAGCCGCTCGCCGCCGCCAGGGAGCGCCACAAGCACGCCCGCTCCACCCTCCCGCTGTCGGCCACCCAGCTCTCCAAGGGCGAGCCGGTACTGGTCACCGAACTGCTGGCCTCCTGAACTCCCGGGGGCGCGCTCCGGGCGCGGGTGATCCCCTGAGGGCTGCCCTCCGCCGGTCCTCCGGGAGGGGGAACCGCACACCGCCGTGCGGCCCCCCGTGCACGGCTCGCCGTGCCCCCGCGATGCGGGGGCCCGGGTCCGCGGCGAGGGGCCGCCGGGCCGGTCGCGCACCAGGCCGGTCGAGCCGGTTCCGCGCCGCCCGGGCACCGGCCTGCCGGGCCCTGCCGCCAGGCTTCCGCCTACGCGCGTAACTCCCTAGAGTGGCCACACCAGCGGACCGCCGCACCGAGCCGCCGCACCACCGAATCCACCCAAGGAAGCACCCCATGCACCGGGCACTGATCGTCGTCGATGTGCAGAACGACTTCTGCGAGGGCGGCAGTCTGGCCGTCGCCGGCGGGGCCGAGGTGGCCGCCGCGATCACCGACCTGATCGCCGAGGCCTCCCCCGGGTACGCGCACATCGTCGCCACCCGGGACTGCCACATCGACCCGGGTCCGCACTTCTCCGCCGAGCCCGACTACGTCGACTCCTGGCCCGCACACTGCGTCGCGGGCACCGAGGGCGTCGGCTTCCACCCCAACTTCGCGCCGTCCGTCACCTCGGGCGCGATCGAGGCGGTCTTCGACAAGGGCGCCCACTCGGCCGCGTACAGCGGTTTCGAGGGCGGCAACGAGAACGGCGAGACGCTGGCCGGCTGGCTGCGCGAGCGGAACGTCACCGCGGTGGACGTGGTGGGCATCGCCACCGACCACTGCGTCCGGGCCACCGCCCTGGACGCCGCCCGCGAGGGCTTCACCACCCGGGTCCTGCTGGACCTCACCGCCGGGGTCGCCCCCGCCACCACCGAAGCCGCTCTCGCCGAACTCCGTCTCGCTGGCGTCGAGTTGACCGGGAGCCCGGCAGTGCAGTCCTGAGCCTGGCGAGGACACGGAACCCGGCCGACCGCCCGCGCCACCGGCCCCGCACGGTGGTGCGTTGACTCCCCCGCTCGCGGTCGCGCCGACGGCACCCGCCGCCCTCGAAACCCTTCCGGCGCGCCCGTGACCACGGGGCCGCACCACGGCTCTGCCCCGAAACGCCCGCCGCACGGCCGTTCAGCGCTCGGCGACGACCAGCTCCACCACATCCGCCCCACCCGCCACGAACGCCTCCCGCAGCTCGGCGCCCACCGCGTCGGGCTCCGCCGCGACCCGCTCCCCCGAGAGGTGGACCACCCGTACCCCGAGGTACTCCATCCGCTGCTGTCCGCCCCTGACCCAGGCCGACTCGCCCTCGCTGACACAGCGCAGCTCCGAGTCCACCTCCACCGCCACCCCCACCGCGGGCCAGTACAGGTCGGGCACCGCGATGTACGTGCCGCCCCGCATCCGCAGTTCGGGGCTGGTCAGCGGGACCGGGAGCAGCCACTCGTCCACCAGCTCGCCGATCCGGTCGAGCGTCGACTCCCGTTCCGCGGCCAGGAGTTCGTCCAGCGCCGCCCTCACCCGGGCCTCGCCCAGCAGGTCCGCCTCCCGCAGCTCGGTCAGCAACTCCCGCAGTGTGCACCGGGATTCGCCGCTCACCAGGCCCGGACCCGCCGGCCCCCCGGAGACCGCCTCCCCGAGCACGGCGCGCAGCAGCTCGGGCCGGGCCTCGCCGCGGTCGAACACGCCCTCGTCCGTCCATTCGCGTACGGCGTCCGCGACCGCCCGCGCCACCGGGGCGCAGGCCAGGCCGTGCACCGAGCGCGCCTCCAACTCCCGTTCGGTGCGCCGGATCCGGACCTCGCCGACGTCCCTGAGCCGCCGCTGCCTGGGCACCAGGACGTCCACCTCGGTGACCGCGGGCAGCCGGGGTGCCGAGGCGAAGCCGTACAGGGCGAGTGCCGCCGCGCCGGTGATCACCGCGCCCTCGCGGCGGCCCTCCTCGCGGCCGTTCTGCGCCGCGTACAGCAGCGCCGCCCACATCCGCTGCTCGGGGGTGGGCTCGCCGTCCTGCAGCAGGTACACCCGGGGCAGCACCCGCTGCCATGGACCACCCCGCCGGCAGTGCTCGCTGACCAGCCTGGTCGGCACGCCCCTGGCACGCAGCTGACTGGCCGTGATGACGTTCTGCTGACGGCGCGCCAGTTCTTCGAGCGAGGGGTGCGAGGGAGGAGTCTGGTAGTTCATGCCGACACCCTCCCCAACAGCCAGGCCGCCACATTCACGACCTGACGCACTGTTACCCAACCGTCGCCAAATCGGGACTACCCCGCACTAAAGTCCCCATATCCTCACTCGTTCGGCGTAACGGACGTTCACCACCTTGCCGCTTTCGACCGGAGTTGACATGTGCCATCCGGTTTTTTCACCATCCGCTGGCTCCGATGGCGCCTGCCCGGAATCCCGCGCTGAGCTGGGATGGCTGACCGACAGTGACGAAGGCCATACGGTGAAGCACCACCCCGAGGTCACGACCGCCCTCCGGGATTGCCTACCATCACCTCATGCCACGCGATGAGTCCGCCGGCCTGCGTGCCGCCCAACTTCGTCTCGGCCGACTGCCCGGTTACGTCCGCCAGCCAGATCTGGCCCGCCGCAACGGCGAGGACGGCCGCACGTACAAGAAGGGGTGGGAGGTCCGCTTCACCGCTCGCACCGAGGAGGAGATAGCCGAGATCCGCGACCTGGTGGTCGCCGCGGGCTTCGCCCCCGCCCGCCCGTTCTTCAAGGGGCACCAGCTGATCCAGCCCGTCTACGGGATCGCCGCCGTACAGGCCTATCTCGCGGCCCGCGAGGCGGTCGAGGACCTGGCCCGCACCAGAGGCGGCACACCGCGCATCCCCGAGCAGTGCCGGGCCGAACCGGCCGACCGCACCCCGGCCCAGCGCAGAGGCGCCGACCGGAGCCGCAGCGAGCGGGGCCGCGCCGAACGCGAGCACCGCAGCAGCGCCGCACCGGCGGCCGCAGCCGCGGCCTCGGCTGCCGCAGCGGCGGCGGCACGGCGGGCCCGCCAGGCCGCGGAGCCTGCCGCGAGAGCGGAGGCGCAGGTCAACGGGCCGGCAGCCGGTCGTACATCCTGAAGGTGTACTCGGCGTCGTAGGTCATCAGGTTGCCGGCCGGGGAGGGCAGGCCGAGACGGCGGTTCAGCAGACCGGACAGCGGACCGCAGTCCTTGGCGGCAGGGACGGTGAACTGGTCGGCGTACGCCGAGAACTTGATCAGAGGGGGGTTCTGGGACAGCCAGACCGAATTGCCCGAGCGCTTCAGCCGGAAGTCCACCGGGGCGTCCGCACCGATGCCGCAGCCCTTGGGCAGCAGCGGGCCGGCGAGTTCGAAGCCCAGGCTGAACTGCCCGTTGTAGAAGTCCGAACGGCCGCCGTACCGCGGCTTGACGGTCACACCCGTCAGCGCCGAGTGCTTCCCCGCCCCGGCACCGGTGAGCCCTCCCGGCACGACGGTCGGCGTGGTGTGCATACCGCCCCAGACCTGGGCCATGGTGCCGTCCGCGAGCGGGCCCTCGGCATGCGTCATGGTGATCGGCGCAAGCTTCAGCTGCCGGACCTCGCCGATCGTCAGCACCGGCGCGCTCACGGTCACCTCGCAGCGCCAGCGGGACGGGTCCACCCCGGCCGGAAGCCCGGGGCAGTCCCGGTAGTCGGTGTGCCCGGGGTCGATCAAGGACCCCTGGACGGCCGCCGGAGCGGGGGTAGGTGCCGCCGTCTCCGCATGGGCGAAGGCGGGTGCGTAGGCCGCCGCGATCACCGCCGTGGTGGCCGCTCCGGCAAGGACGGTCGCGGCCCTGCGGGCGAGGGGCGGACGGGCTCCGGTGGCGGCTCGGGCGGAGCGGGCTCGGGCGGAGCGGGCTTGGGCGGCGCCAGCACGGGCGGTGTGGGCTCGGGCGGTGTCGGCTTCGGCGGCGGCCTTCTTGATCTCCATGGCCGCCAGCCTGCCGCCCGGCACGCCCCCGCGGCCATCGGTGACACCCCTGCCCCGCCCCTGAGCCGACCATGACCGACCGTCAGGGTTCCACCCCGGGCGGAGGATGGTCGATGTGCACGGTGGCGGCCAGCAGCCGTGGAACCGCCCTGATCAGCGCCCGTTCGGCCGCCTCCGCCACCTGGTGCCCGGCGACCACCGTCAGCCCGCCGTCCACCACCACATCGGCCTCCGCCCGCAGCGAGTGCCCGATCCAGCGCATCCGCAGCGCCCCCACCCCCTGCACACCCGCGACCGTACGCAGTTCCCGCTCCGCCGCGTCCACCAGAGCCGGATCGACGGCGTCCATCAGCCGCCGGCCGACCTCGCGCACGGAGGTCCGCAGCACCAGCAGGATCGCCCCGGTGATCACCAGACCGACGACGGGGTCGGCCGGCCGCCAGCCCAGCGCACTGCCGGCCGCGCCGAGCAGCACGGCCAGCGAGGTCAGCCCGTCGGTGCGGGCGTGCATCCCGTCCGCGACCAGGGCGGCCGAACCGATCGCCCGCCCGGTGCGGATCCGGTGGCGCGCCACCCACTCGTTGCCCAGGCAGCCGGCCAGCGCCGCCCCGGCGACCGCCCACAGGTGGGTGACCGGCTGCGGATGGAGCAGCCGGTCCACGGCGGTGGCGGCGGCCAGCACCGAGGAGGTCAGCACGGCGAGCACCACGACCACTCCCGCGAGGTCCTCGGCCCGGCCGTAGCCGTAGGTGTAGCGGCGGTTGGCGGCCCGGCGGCCGAGCAGGAAGGCGAGCCCGATCGGCACGGCGGTCAGGGCGTCGGCGAAGTTGTGCACGGTGTCGCCGAGCAGGGCGACCGAGCCGGACAGGACGACGACCGCCGCCTGCACGGCGGCGGTCAGACCCAGGACCAGCAGCGAGATCCAGAGCGTGCGCAGGCCCCGGGCCGAGGACTCCAGGGCGCTGTCGACCCGGTCGGCGGCCTCGTGCGAGTGCGGCCCGACCAGATGCCCGAGCCGGTGGGCGAAGCCCCGCCAGGAGCGCTCCCGGCCGTGGCCGTGCTCATGACCGCGGTCGTGCTCATGGCCGCAGTCGTGGCCGTCGTATCCCCCGTCGTACTGACCGTGCCCGTGGGGGTGCCGGCCGTGCTCGTGGGAGCGCTCGCCGTACTCGCCGTACTCGCCGGCATGGGCGTGCGGGTCGGCGGCCCCACGGGTGCGGCCACGGCTCGCGCCAGGGCCGTGGTGGTGGTCCGCGTATGCCTCCATGAGGCCCACGGTCGCACACCAACTCCCTTGCAGCCACTGCCGTTGTACCTACCCTGACCAGCTGCGACATACTTGCAACCGCACCGGCCGGGCACACCGGCTGACACGTCGTCAAATAGCGGCTCAATCAAGCCCATTCCAAGAATCTGATGGGACTTGTCACTCAAAGCAGCCACTCAAGGGCCTAGAGTGAGCATAGGGTGCTCCCTTGCCGCCGAGACCAGATCGCGAGGCCGATGTGACCGACCGTCATGTCCCTTCCACCGGCCTGGGCAGCTCGGAAGACGATCCCGCCGCCGGGGAAGATCTCACCGAACTCTCCGCCATGCCCCTGGACTTCACCGCGTTCCGGGAACTGCACCATCCGCGCTACCTGAGCTACGCGCGGGTCTGGTTCCACGAACCGGCCCAGGCCGCGGCGATCGTCGAACTGGCCTTCCGCGCCCTGGCCGGGGTGTGGCGAGAGGTCCTGGGCACTCCCAACCCGGCTGCCGCGGCCTGGCAGATCCTCCGTACCACCGTCGCGGAGCAGATCGCGCACCGCGACGGTCCCGACGGCCAGGCCTCCGCCAGGGAGTGGAACCTCCCGGAGCAGCGGCGCGCGGCCCTGGACGAGGACCTCGCCATCCTGCACTACGTGGTCGGCCTGGCCACCCCCGAGATCGCCGACGTGGTCGGCGGCGACTCCGCGAGCATCGCCAGCCAGCTGCGGCACGCCTTCCGGCACGAAGCGGCCGACTGGTGAACCGCCCGGGCCGGCCGTGACCGTAATCACCCGCCGGGACCCTACTCAGCCGACCCCGTCGGGCGAAGGATGATCTCCGTCCGGATCCCGATCCCGCGCAGGCAAGGAGTCCCCTTCCCATGTCCATCGACCACGCCGTCGCGATGTTCGGACGCCAGGCAGAGGCCTGCGAGGAACTGGGGTCAGCGCTGTACGCCGCGCTGCTCGTGCGGGCCGCCGAGGACATCCGGGACGGCGGACCGTGTGCCGACGCCATCGCCGGGTACGAGGACGCTCCCGGCCCCGACGCGATCGCCCTGCGCCTGCTCGGCGGCGTCCACGCGCTGGTGCTCACCGGCCGGGCCACGGAACTCGCCGTGCACTACCCGAGCGCCGGCGGCGTCTTCGACCCCGGCGCCGCGGACCGGGCCTGGGCCGCCTTCCGCGCCACCGTGGCGGCCGAACTCCCCTGGATCAGGGACTGGATGACCCGTCCCCCGCAGACCAACGAGGTCGGCCGCGCCAACCTGCTGATCACCGGGCTGCTCCACACCCTGGCCCGGCACCCCTTCCCCGTGAGGGTCTTCGAACTCGGTTCCAGTGCGGGGCTCAACCTCCTCGCGGACCGCTTCCGCTACGAGTCCGCCGGCTTCGCCCACGGCTCCGAGGACTCGCCCGTCCTGCTCCCGGACGCCTGGCGCGGCACCCCGCCCGCCTGGCTCACCGGCCCGCAGCCGGCCGTGGCCTTCACCGAGCGGAGGGGCTGCGACCCGAACCCGATCGACCCGGTCTCCCCCGAGGGCTCGCTCGCGCTGCGCGCCTACGTCTGGGCCGACCAGCCCGCCCGCGCCGCCCGCCTGAACGGGGCACTCCGGCTCGCCGCCACGATTCCGCCCCGGGTCGAACCGGTCGGGGCCGCCGAGTTCCTCACCCGCGTGGAACCCCGGGAGGGCGCGCTGACCGTCGTCTGGCACTCCGTCATGCGCCAGTACGTCCCCGCCGGGGAATGGGCCCGGGTCGAGACCGAGTTGCGGCGCCTGGCGGCGGCGAGCACCGCCGCCGCGCCGTTCGCCCACATCGCCTTCGAGCCCCGCCGGGTCGGCGGTGAGCACCGGTTCCGGCTGACCGTGCGGGACGGAGCCGACTTCGAGCTGGAGCGGGTGCTCGCCGAGGCCATGCCGCACGGGCTCCCCGCCTGGGCTCTCTGACCCTCCCGGGGACGCCGGGTCCTCTGGGGGCTACCGGGCCCTCCAAGGGAACGCCGGGCCCTCCGGGGCTTCAGATCACGACACCGGTGACGTCGAAGAGGTGGTGCACCGGGTCGTGGATCAGGTAGCGCGCGAAGGACTCCACGGTGAAGCGCGCGCCGTCGCTGCGGTTGCCGGTGCGCTGCCACTGCTCGCCGGAGACCGCCTCGAAGGCCTGTGCCAGCCGCTCGGCCGCCTCGGCCAGCTCCACCGCGACGACCGCCGGATCCTGGGTGCCGTACTGCTCGGCGACGGCGGTCTCGTCCTGGTTCCAGTTGGCGAAGAGCGGGTCGTCCTGGGTGAGCATCAGGTCGAGCCGGACGGCGAAGAGCCGGAACACGTCCCGGACGTGGCAGGCGTACTCCAGGTCCGACCACACCTCGGGGCGCGGACGGCGGCGCAGCCGCGCATCGGGGAGCTCGGCGAGCCTGGCCACCCAGGAGTCGGCATTGGCGCGCACCATCGCGGGAACGTCCTCGCGGACCACCGACGGGGTGTCCAATCTGCAGTCCGCGCACGGGCGTTGGAGGACCCAGGTCCAGTCCTTGGTGTCAGGAGTGATCATGCGTCCAGGGTGGCGCGTCCGCCCCTGTCTCCGCCAGCGGCCGGACCGCCAGCCGACACCAATATCCCGCCAATCGCGCCCCGTCGGCCACCACCCGCGCCGGGGCCACCGCGAGCAACCGCCCGCCGAAGGAGAAGTTCCACCGCGCGACACGACCCGCTTCGAGGTACATGTCCGTAATGGGGCCACGCCCCACCGGCGACCCGGAGGCGGTTTGTCCGACCGGTGACCCCACAAGTAGAACTACTGAGTGATCAACGACCACGCCCTGAACGACAAACCCACCGTGATCGGCGAACAAGTACGCCTGGTACCCCTGGGCCCACAGCACGCGGAACCCTTCTGGCACGCCACCGTTGACCCGGAGAACCGCCGACTCACCGGCACCCGCCGGGAGTTCACCCTCGACTTCGTCCGCGACTGGTGCGCCGACCGCGCCACCCAGCCCGGCCGGCTCGACCTCGCCATCGAGGACCGCACCACCGGCGACTACCTCGGCGAACTCGCCCTGATCGACATCGACCACGACAGCGAGTCCGCCGCCTTCCGCATCGCCCTCAGCCCCGGCCTCGCCGGCCGCGGCTACGGCACCGAGGCCGCACGCCTCCTACTCGGCTACGCCTTCGGCCAGGTCGGGCTGCACCGGGTCCAGTTGGAGGTCTACTCCTTCAACTCACGCGCCATTCGCGCCTACCAGAAGGCCGGCTTCGCACTCGAAGGCCGCCTGCGCGACGCCCACATGTGGGAGGGCCGGCGCTACGACGTGCTCTGCATGGCCGCCCTGCGCAGCGAATGGCGGCCACCCGCCCAGTGAGCGGGCCCCGCCATCCGACGCCGACCTTCCGTCAGTTGCTCGTGCCGCCCGTGCCGCCGTTCATCCGAACCGTGCAGACCGCGTTGACATTCTGCTGAGTGAACCCGGGCGCCCTGCCGAAGAACGCGTTCAGCAGCCCGTCGCAGACCGCCGCCTCCCGCGGAGTCTTCGCCCCATCGGCCACCGCCGGCTGCGCCACCAGCAGGGGCGCCGCCAGCAGAGCGGCTGAGCACAGCGCGCGGGTGGCGAACCTCTTCAGCATCGACCTTGATGCCGATGTGGCTGTAGCTGTCGCTGTCGCTGTCGCAGAGAACATGTCGGCCCTTCGGATAGGCGATGGACGAGCCATCCCTATCCGAAGGGCCGTTTACCGCAACGGATCCTGCGCCATCCGTGAGCGTGTCAGCGCTGCCGGTACCCACTGATCTGACTGTGGACCGGGGTCAGACTGGCGCCGGCTCACAACCGCTATGAGTGGGAAGGGTGAGCCGAACGATCCCTCAAGGATGCTCAGTCGACAGCTGGACGATGGGCTACGGACCGTGTCGCACTCAGCCCTTCGCGCCGGAGGCCCGTGCCGGGGATCCGGACCTCACCCGTGTGCCCCTCCGGCCCGCCGGGCACGCGCTGCGGTGGCTCGGCCGCTCACGGGGCGTGGACTGTTCGGAGCGACTGCACTCCCCCATACCGCCGGGCATGGCCGATTCGGAACACGTCGGGGTCAGCGGGGCTTCACCTTGTCGGCCGGGCGGATCCGCACGTAGTGCGAGCGACCGTTCATGTCGAATGCGAGGACGAGCCGACCGTCGCGCCGGATGAACTCCCTCACCTGCTCGACCGCTTCGGGACGGGTGAGGAAGTGCCGGAACGCGTCCGACTGCACCGCGTCCAGCGGCAGCAAGCGCAGCGAGTCCCAGAGCGCCGACAGCGCAACCGGGAGGCGATCGAACGTTGCCGGACCGCACACGTCCTCGATCTCGACCACCACGGGCCCACTGCCACCGGACCCGACCGCCTTGCGCTTGCGCATCACCGGGCCGCCGCCTTCGCAGTACGGTCGGGACGGGCCGCCGCCGCTCCATCACCCTGCCGGACCTCGTGCCGCACATGAACTGCCGCCATCCGGACACCCGGTCTCGGAAACATCCGCCGATCGGTCCGGTCGGACGTTCCCGAGTGAATACATCGACCATTCGTCGCGGTCAGTTGACGATGCGCCATCCACTGGCTGACCTCGCTCATTCCGCAGTCGAGCCCGACGGCGCGATGGCCGCCCAGACGAGCTTGCCGATCCCACCCACGCGCGAGCGGCAACCCCAGCCGGTCGTCAGCTGCTCGACCAGCCAGAGCCCTCGGCCGCGCTCGTCGTCGGGACCCACCGCCCGCACGGTCGGGTGCGTACTGCTCGCGTCATGCACTTCGATCCTCAGCTCTTGCAGCCACAGCTCGAAGCGGACCATGAGCAGTCGGCCCGGCGGTGTGCAGGCATGCTGGACGGCGTTGTTGACCAGCTCGGTCAAGACCAACTCGCCGACCTCCACGAACCGTTCTCCGTCGGCGCGGCCGGCCAGGAAGTCCCGAAGCAGCCTCCGGGCGGCGCCTCCCGACTTTCGGTGGCGCGGCAGATAGCACGAGTACTCGTTGGGTGCGGCGGACGGTCTCTCCAGTGCTTCGGGCATGGCAGATTCCCTCTGGACATGGTCGGTGAACGTGAGCCTGAGCGAGCCAACAGCCTTGGTGGCGAACGGAATCGGGCATGGGGATGCCCGACGGCGAGCCGCCGCCATCACGCTGAGTTGGCAGTTGACTACGTTCGGCAGCATGCTCTGCCATAGAGTCACTGTGCAAGTGCATGCGTCATGCAATTGCACGAACGAGTGACGGTTAAGCACCTGGGCAGGAGTGGCAGACTGTGTACCGACGTGACCTACCGGGGAGAGTGGCGGGTGGACAGCCCAACCGTGCTGCGGCGTAGGCTCGGTGCAGAGCTGGGAAAGTTGCGCATGTCGCGCGGCGCGAGCGCCAAGGACGTTGCCGCCGCACTGGGTTGGTCCGCTTCCAAGCTGAGCCGCATCGAGAGCGGGAGCGTGCCGCTACAGGACCGTGATGCGGCAAAGCTGCTGGGGCACTACGGTGTGGACGACCCCACCGAAGTGAAGCAGTTCATCAGCCTCACTCGACAGAGTCGCCAACAAGGCTGGTGGCACGCCTACGGCGATGCACTGCCCGACTGGTTCCGTGCGTACATCGGACTTGAGGCCGACGCAACAAAGATCGTGACCTTCCAGTGCGAACTGGTGCCGGGGCTGCTCCAGACGGAAAGCTACGCCCGGCAGGTCATCCGGGCCATGAACCCCACGGAGTCGGCAGACGACATCGAACGCCGCGTAGCACTTCGCATGGAGCGGCAGCAGGTCCTCGACCGGCGCGAACCGCCGCAGCTCTGGGCCATCATCGGAGAGGCCGTCATAAGGCGGCAGGTCGGTGATCCTTCCACCATGCGCGCCCAACTCGACCACCTGGCCGACATCGCCGAGACGAGAGCCAACATCACCATCCAGGTGCTCCCGTTCTCCGCTGGCGCGCATGCTGCCATGGGAGCGTCGTTCTCCGTCCTGTCGTTCAGCGACGCCCATGGAAGCGTGGCCTATTCCGAGGTCACGACGAGCAGCATCTACACCGAGCGGAAGTCCGAAGTCGTCCGCCATGAGGAGACGTTCCTTCGACTCATGGCGTCATCGGTCCAACCGGAGAGGT
Organism: Kitasatospora sp. HPM-01-4; assembly: GCF_051374625.1. NCBI lineage: Bacteria > Bacillati > Actinomycetota > Actinomycetes > Kitasatosporales > Streptomycetaceae > Kitasatospora > Kitasatospora sp. HPM-01-4. Next base: position 3,219,684 of record NZ_JBPQGP010000005.1, read on the forward strand.
CGGTCTCATGGCTGAGGAAAGTCGCAGAGGAGTACAGGTGAAGCACCGGATACCCGCCATCAGGTGGCGCAAGAGTTCGTACAGCAATGGACAAGGCGACTGCGTCGAGGTGGCCGACGGCCTTCCCGGTGTGACTCCAGTCCGTGACTCCAAGGACCCCGACGGGCCTGCGTTGGTCTTCCCGGCCGAGACGTGGTCAGCGTTCGTCGCCGGGGTCAAGATGGGGGACTTCCCGGACAGTTGGCGATGAGGCGATCCCTGGCTCAGCGGCAGCCCCGGGTGATCGCCCGGGGCTGCCGTATCGCCCGGTAACCGCACAGCCATTTCCTGCGAGCCGGCGAGCCACCCAGCCCGCCGACACAGAAGAACGTGACGGCCCCTCGGACGGGCGATGGACGAGCCATCCCTATCCGAAGGGCCGTTCATGTCCACGGATGGGGCACCACCCGTGAGCGGATCAGCGATACGGGTTCTCCGAACCCGACGGCGGCTGCGGCTGGTAGTACTGCGGCGGCTGCCCGGCACCACCCGCTGGCGGCACCTGCTGCTGGTACGGCGGGTACTGCTGCTGCCCACCCCCGTACGGCGGCTGCCCACCCGGCGGCACGTAACCTCCGGGCCCGCCCGGCCCACCCGAGCCCCCAGGGCCACCGGATCCACGGCCACGACGCACCACGAGCAGCACCACGCCACCGATCACCAGCAGCGCGACCACACCGATGCCCGCGAAGAGCACCAGCGAGCTCTTGCTGTCCTTCTTCTCGGGAGCGGCCTGGGCCTGCCCGCTGTCCTTGCTCGCTCCGGACGACGGGGCTGTCGACGACGATGCGCCGGCGTCAATGGGGTGCGCCTCAACCCGGTTCAGCAGCGGGTTTTCCTTCGGCCCGTTGTCGACCTCCGGATTGGGCGCCAACGCCTTCGAAGGCGACGCAATCCCGTAGCCGTAGCTGTTGTTGGGAACCTTCGAGCCGTCGGGCGGCGCCACCGCAGTCTTAATCATGCGGTTGATCACCTGGCCAGCCGACAGGCTCGGGTACTTGGACCGAATAAGCGCCGCGATGGCAGAGACATAAGCCGTGGCATCGGAGGTTCCATCGGCGGCGCGATAATCAGTCGCAGAATTATTTCCAGCCGAACGAATTCCAACACCAGGGGCCGCCAGCGTGACCTCCGGCCCCCGGTTCGACTTGTTCCAGATATTCCCCTGCTTGTCGATAGCACCGACAGCCACCACTCCAGGGAATGCCGCCGGATATCCCACAGGGGAATCGTGATTCCCCAGGTTTCCGGCGCCGCTCACCAGGACAACATCCTTGTCGGTGGCATACTTGACGGCTGCACGATCTTCCGCGCTCGAAAAGCCGGTGATAGACATGTTGATCACCTTGGCCCCGTGATCAACTGCAAATCGCAAAGCCTGCGGAAGCGTGTCATCCGCCGCGACTGGATCATCGGAAGGCGTAACGCCGATCTTTACGGGAAGGATTTTTGCTTTAGGCGCCAAACCGATAACTCCGGCATTGTCTCCGTGCCCATGCGCAGCAATAAGACTGGCCATTCCCGTACCGTGACCATACTGGTCGGCAGTTCCGTCACCCTTCCCATCCGTGAAGTCCTTCCCAGGGAGAACCTGCCCCACGAGGTCCTGGTGAGTGGCCGACACCCCACCGTCGATGACAGCGACCACTACGTTCTCGCCCTGGCTGATGGGCCAGACCTTAGTCACAGCCTCGTAGTTCACGAGGGCCCACTGCTCGTCACGGATGGTGTCTGCACTGGCCGGTGCAGCGCTCAGACCCCAGAGCAGGGCTCCCGCTGCAAGCGCGGCCACACCGCGCATCGGTCGGCTGGTCGTCAAGCCACGTCACCCCACTCATCGAAGCGGCCGTCCCGCAGAGACGATCTGCGGGACGGCCGGTCAGGTCCGACTGCCCTGCTGGCAGGGAATCATTCCACCACGTTCGGGTTGGATTTCTCCCCCGACTTCCAGGTTTCCTCGTCCTCCACCAGGTAGGACGGACGGTCCTTGCCCTTCTTCTCCTTCTTGCTGCCCTTCCCGGCCGCACCGGGCATCCCGTGCGCACCGGCGTTGGCCTTCCCAGCCTGCTCGGCCTGCGCACCGGCGCCGGCCTTCCCGGCCTGCCCAGCCTGCATACCGGCGCCGGCCTTCCCGGCCTGCGCACGGCCTTGACCAAGGCCCGAACCGCCCGCGGTGGACGAGCGCCGCCCAGCCCCACCGGCCCCGGCCTCACCCGCTGCCCCGCCAGGACGCTGCCCCAGCCCCGGGCCCGAACGGCCACCACCCGCAGCCCCGCCGGCTCCGCCTTCGGCGCCGCCCATACCGTCGGCCCCGAACGCGCCTCCCGCACGCATCGCACCGCGACCGCCACCGATGCCGAGGCCGCCACGGCTCGACGCAGGACCGCCGCCGGTCAAGCCGCCCTTGGCGCTACCGGGAACTCCTCCGCTGCCAGCCACGGGCTGGTAGGCCCCCGTACCCGGGAGTGTGCCGGTGCCAGTGCCACCGTTCCCGCCCCCGCCGATGGTCGGTCCACCTCCGACCTTTCCAGGCTTGGGGGTGACTACACCACCGTCAATCCCGGTACCAGGACCGGTGTTTCCAGGCGATTGCGGGCGACGAGCCGGATTGGCAGTACCTCCCCAAACGCCGGGATCGGTCGGCGCAACCACAACCGGCTTCGGAGGCGGTGGGGTTTGACCGGAGGACCACGAGGCCGTCTCTCGGCTACTCGGGTGGGCAGTTTCGGCGCTGCTGCCAGCACTTGCGAGACCCAGACCAGCACCGACAATCAGACCACTGATAGCCTCAGCGCCACTCGAATCTCCCGGCGGCGGGATATCCGTCGGGTCATCAATATTGCCAGCCCGCGGCGTCTTCAAAGCGGCTGTGCTAGCACGATACTTAACCGCCAGCGTCTCCATGACAGCAACAGCCTGCGCCTTCCGCTCGTCAGCGATGGGCGTAGTCTTCTCGCCCACCATCGACTTGGCGGCGTCGCCGATGGAGTCGCCGACCTTGTCCAGGAAGTCTGGCTCCTCGGGCATGTCGCGCTTGGCCTGGTCAATGGCCTCGGAGATCCCCTGAAGCTCGACCGCGGCATCGTTGGCGTAGGCGGCAACGTTATTGACGCTGTTGGCCAACTTGGTCATCTTCCCGTAGAAGGCGTCGCTGGTCGCGCCCTCCCACGAGTGCGTGGCATCGCCCGCAGCGGTGTTGAGAGCGGTTCGGATCTGCTTGAGAGTGGCGGCGGCCTTGCGCCACGGATCACTGGCGGCCATAACCGCACCGGAGTCCATGGACTGGACCATGCGCCGCAGGTCGCCGTGGCTGTACCCGCTGAAGTTCGTGTTCGCGTCACTCATGCTCGGACGCCTCCTGTCCCCGTCCTGATCCCCGTCGCTGCACCGCTTCGGCCACCCTCAACACGCGCTCGCCTACCACGTCGGGTGCGGCTCGCTGCTGCCCGCCGAGGGGCCGCCCGCAGGAGTTTTGGTTGCACCGGTCGAAGCAGCTCTGGAGGTGTACCCAGCCTGGCTGACAGGTGCGGAGGCGCTGCCGACCGACCAGCCATCGCTGTTCACCCTGAGGCTGCGGGAGGTCTCCTGCTCCTGCTCCTCATAGTTGTTGGCGGTGAGGTCAGCCTTCCGCTGGGCGTCGTCGATCGCGTCCTGGATGACGTTGAGTACGTCACGGAGGCCGTCGCGCATGTACTCGTATTTGGCGTGCAGCGCCTGCGCCTCAGCGAAGTTCCCGAACGCGCCCGCCCCCACCCCGCTCTGCCCATGCGCGCGGTTGCCACTCGCACTCGCCTCGAACTCGCCCAGCAGCCCCCGCACCTGAGAGGCGAAAGCCCGCAGGTTGTCCACCTCCACGCGGTAGCCGGCTCCGGCGCCCCCGGTCGAACCGGTTCCTGTGCTCACGACCTCGTACCTCCCCCGTACACCCTGTGCACCTTCAGCATCTCCCGTACCGCCAGCATCGTCGGCACGGCACCGACCGAACGATCCGCCGATACGCACTACAACCCGACGCTGACCCTCATGTCTAACACATGCCAGAGACCGTCAGAACGCCGCCGCGCAACCGGGACCTGAGACCTGCGTCGCCCACCTGACCCCACTCGTCAAGGGCACCGCCCACCCCATACCCCGCCGGGACCGGCGGGATGCCGGAAGGATGCCGACGACGAATCGCCGACGAGTCCGTCAACGGCCTTCCACCGCGGTGGCAAGCGCGCGGCGGCACAGCGAGTCAGCCTTCCGAGTGGTTTCGGGCAGGCGGTACGCGGGTGCCAGTTCCAGGGTCAGATCGGCGGCTTCGGCGAGGGCGATGCGGTGCCCGACGGAGACGAAGACCGGCTTCACGCCGCGGCGGATGCGGAGTGCCCGGCCCACCTCCTCGCCGTCGGCGGCGTCGTGCAGCGGCGTCCACGCGCCCCGGTCGGGGCCGGGCTGCTCGTAGGTGAAGGTGAACGGGGTCTTGGCGACGCCGATCGTGCGCAGGCCGCTGAGTACCCCGAGGTGGCTGGCGAGGCCGAGGCGGCGCGGGTGTGCGAGGCCGTAGCCGTCGCAGACGACCAGGTCGGGGGTCTGCGCGAGGCCCGCCAAGGCCGCGAGTACGGTCGGCAGTTCGCGGAAGGCCAGGAGTCCGGGGAGGTACGGGAAGCTGATCCGGCCGACCGCGGTGGACTCCTCCACCACCTCCAGGGTGGTGCGGTCGAGCAGGACGGCCGCGGCGGCCACCACGTCCCGTTCGTCGTCGTACGCGACGTCGACACCGGCCACCAGCGAGATCCCGGCGAGTGCGGGACCGCACGGCCCGGCGTCGACCAGCCCTCGCAGCCGCTCCTGCTCGGCCAGCGCCTCGGCCTCGGTAACGGGCCACCCGGCGGGCGGATCAACGCTGTTGGACACGGCTCGGCTCCCCCTGAACACCTGACACCACTCGAACCCCACCGTATCGAAATGCCGGCCGACCCCCGACCATCGGCGACCCGGCGCAATCACCTGCCCACACTCAGTAAGGTTGTGCGCAGATGACCCAACTGCGGCCTGCCGGAGCGATGTCGGGCCACGAGGGAGAGCGATGAGCGGTGCCATCAGAGTGGACCCGCACGGCCTGGCCAAGGTCGGCCGGCACAGCCGGGAGGTCGCGGCCGCCATGCCCGGCGAGATCGTCCGCGTCCAGGGGCCGTCCGAGGAGGCGGCCGCCGGGCTGCGCGGCTGGCGCACCCAGGAGGCCCTCACCCGTTGCACCCGGGCCTGGGAGGAGTGCCTGCGCGCGCTGGCCGCCGAAGTCGACGCCAACGGCACCAACATGATCGCCACCGCCGGCAACTACACCGCCACCGACGCCGAGATCCACGGCGCCCTGTTCTACACGGGCGCGCCAGTACCAGTACCAGTACCCGCACCCGCACCCGCACCCGCACCCGCGAGCACAAGCACAAGCACACCCACATCCACCTCCAACGGAGCACGCTGATGGTCGACTTCACCGCACTGCGCGACGCCCGCCCGGCCGGGCTCGGCCCGGCGGCCGACGCCTACGACGCGCTCGGCCGGGCGAACGAGGCGCACCACGAGGTCGTCAAGGAGGCCGTCCGCTGGATCTGCCACGGCGCCAACTGGTCCGGTTCGGCGGCCGCGGCGGCGACCAAGGCGCTGGAGCGGACCGACGGACGCCTCGACGGGTCCCACACCGCGATGCGGGGGATGGGGATCCTGCTGCGCGATGCCGCCGAAGCCTTCGAACTCGCCCAGGCCAAGCTGCTGGAGGCGGTCGGCGAGGCGACTGCCGCCGGGTTCTCCGTCGCCGACGACGGCTCGATCGACTGCCCGCCACCGGCCGAGGCGGACCGGCGCGACCCCGGCTGCGCCACGCCCGGCGCCCCCGCGCAGGCCAGGGCGCGCGCCCTGGCGGCCAGGGTCACCGGCGCGATCGCCGAGGCCGACGCCGCCGACCGGCAAGTCGCCGCGCTGCTCGACCAGTTGGCGGAGAGCGCGCGCTCCGGCTGCGGCATCAACCGGGATGCCGCCACCACCCGCCTCGACAGCATCAACGGCCTCGGCCGCAAGCTCACCACCGCGGCCTGGCCGGCCGATGACGCCTCGCCCGCCCAGGTGCACGACTGGTGGCAGAGCCTCACCCTGGCCGAGCAGCAGAAGCTGATCAAGGAGCGCCCCGAGCTGCTCGGCAACCGCGACGGCATCCCCAGCGCCGCCCGCGACCAGGCCAACCGGAGCGTGCTGCCCCGGCTCCTCGCCGCGTACCGGAGCAAGCCGCACCCGCTCTCCCCGGCGGACCAGCGGAAGCTCGACGGCTTCGAGGGGCTCCGCAAGCGCCTCGCCGGTGAGCTCCCGGACGGCGGCGGGCCGGGCAGTGATCCACCGCTGCTGCTGATCGGCCTCAGTGACCAGGGCCAGGGCCGGACCATCCTGAGCTGGGGAGACCCCGACACCGCCCGGCATGTCTCGGCCCTCGTACCCGGGCTCAACAGCACCCTCGCCGGTACGGCCGACGGCGACACGTCCACCGCCCTGCGGATCCGCCAGGCCGCGGGCGAGGAAGCCACCGGCACCGCCTCGATGATCTGGCTCGGCTACGACGCACCACAGCTGGACGGCGGCTCCGTCCTCACCAAGGACCGCGCGGTGGCCGGAGCGGCCGGGTACGACCGGTTCCTGTCCGGGCTGCGCTCCACCCACCGGGGGGACACCCCCGCACATGTCACCGCGGTGGGGCACAGCTACGGCTCACTGCTGGTCGGCCAGGCTGCGCAGCGGCCCGGCCGCCTCCCGGCCGACGACGTGGTCCTGGTCGGCAGTCCCGGTGTCGGCGCCGGCCACGCGTCGCAGCTGAGCGTCGGCGCCGACCATGTCTACGTCGGTTCCGCGTCATGGGACCCGGTGAGCCGGCTGCCCTCGGCGACCGATGCCGCCGCCACCGGTCTCGCTCTGGGTGCCGGCACGGTGCTCGGGCCCGTCGCCGCCGGGCTGGGACACCAGGTGGACCGGCACGGGCTGTGGTTCGGCCAGGATCCGGCGAGCGCGGAGTTCGGTGCCCGGCGGTTCCGGGTCGACCCCGGCACTCCGGCGGACTCCCACAGCAACTACTTCGGCAAGGACGGGAAGGGCGGCGACTCGCTGGCCAACATCGGCAGGATCGTCGGCGGCCACCCCGACCAGATCACCCGGGCACCCGGCCGGTGACGGCCCGTCGGCGCCCCGGTGCGCGGCCGGGGAACGTTCTCACCGCGCTGCTCGCCGCCTGGGCACTGCTGCTCTGCGGCTCCTGTTCGCTCGTCCCGGTGGTGTACGACTCGGTGACCGACCGACCGGCCGTAGTGCCGCTCGACGTCGCTCACGGCCGGCTGGAGAGCCTCTTCGGGGAGACCTTGGCGGCCGTGCAGCCCCCGGTCCAGTGGACCGACCCGGCCTACACCGCCTTTCCCGTCCTCTCCGGGCTCTGCGGTACCCAGGGCTGCCATCCCACCGGCCGGGCCGAGCTCCAGGGCATCCGCTGGGTCAGGACCCGGGTCTCGGCTGCCCGCTATCGCACCCTGCTGGACCAGGTGGCCCGGCGCTGGACCGAAGGCGGTCACCAGGTCGAACGCCGTGACCAGGAACTCGTCCTGCGGGCCCCCGGCCACACGACGCGGCTGTGGTGGCTGGACGCCGCCACCGGGTGCGTGCGGCTGGAGAGCTCGGTGGCCGATGTCGAGGCCCCCGGCGGAGCGGGCGGCATCGAGACCCACCCGTTCGGGCACGGCGGTGACGGCAGCCGCGGCTGCGCCTCGGTGACGGACCCTTACTGGTCCGGTTGAGCCGTCGTCCCGGGCGGCACGGCCGGGATCCGACGGTGAGCCCGTGCGCCCCTGTGTGCCCCGCACTTGCCCGATCGGGCTCTACTTACCGGGCCGAGGTGCGGGGTAGAGCTGCTGTACGAACCTCGGATGTACGCCCTCGGAGCCGAATCCCGCGCTAAGGACTGACCGCCATGCCGCGCCCCACACCTGTCCAGTTCTGCACCGGCACCCTGATCATCGTCGTCACCACCGTGGTGCTGCTCGCCGTGTCGGGGGCGACGGGGGTGCCTGCCGTCACGGCACTGGTCATCGTCGCGGTGGCGCTCGGTGTGCTGGTCACGGTCCTGCTGATGGCGGCGGACCGGCGTCGGCCGGCCGCCCGCCCGGCCGCCGACCGCCCCGGCCCCGAGCCGCGGCGGGCCACACGGCCCGCCGCACCCGAGTACGCCCGTCAGCGCTGACACCCGCCGGCGCCGACGCCTGCCGGTGCCGACGCCCGCCAGCGCTGACGGCACCGGGCCGGGCGGGGAACACTCGGGCCGTGGCCCCCGGGCTCGGCTCCCGGTGGCCACGGCCTGTGTCCGACCGCCGCGGTCAGGCGGTCGAGACGACCACCGTCTTGGCCGCCTTGTCGTGGATGCACTGCCGGTACGGCTTGTCGAACACCCCGAACAGACCGTTGACCGGCCACCAGAGCAGCCCGCAGCAGACCAGCGCCGGCACCACGAAGACCGCCGACCTGGTCCATGCGGCGGCGCCGGTCGGGACGCTCCCGTCGGCGAGCATCGCGACCCGCAGCTTCATCAGCTTCTTGCCGACCGTCTGGCCGTCCCGGCTGAGCATCACGCCCTCGTAGACCAGGTACATCGCGTACCCGAGCCAGGTCGCGCCGACATAGCCGTCCTGGTTGCCCAGGTTGGCGAACGGCAGCACGATCAACCCGGCGATGATCTGGATCCCGATGTAGTCGATCAGCTTGGCGAGGATCCGGTTGGGCCAGCTGCCGAGCGGCGGCATCCCGGGCAGCGGACCGGGAGCGGCGCCGGGGCCGGGCGGGTACGGAGCACCGTAGCCGGGCGGCGGGGCACCGTACTGCGAACCGTAGCCGGGCGGCGGAGCGCCGTAACCGCCCGGGGTCTCGTACGGGCCGCCGGGCGGCGGGGGCGGCGGTGCGCCGTTCGGTCCCGCGCCGGGCGCCCCCGCTCCCGGCGGAGGCGGTGGAGGCGGCGGGGGCGCGCCGTACGGCTCCGACGGGGCTCCGGGCGTGCCCTCCGCCGGGGGCTGCTGCTTGTCGGAGGAGGGCTGGCCGCCACCCTCCGACTCCTGGCCTGCGGGGTCGTGGCTGCTCATGAATCCGAGTAGAACATCATCATTCCTAGGATGTTGGGACATTTAGCCCGTTTTGCGGTATCGGACCGGATGGTGACCGCCCTTCAGGAGCGCACCACCCTGGTACGGGCGGCGCGGTCCTGCCAGCCCCGCCGTGCGGCCGGGTCGAGGAGCGGCGGCAGCAGACCGACCACCGTGAGTACGCAGAGCTGGCTGACGACCCATCGGAGCAGTGAGCGGCCGAGCGCGGGCGGGCCGGCCGGGCCCGCCGCGCGGACCACCCTGACTCCCAGCAGCCGCTTGCCCGGGGTCTGACCGGTCCGGGCCGTCGGGAGCACCTCGTACAGCAGCCCCGCCAGCACCAGCAGCGCGAGCAGCACCCCGGCCTTGCCGAGCACCACGGCGTCGAGCAGCCAGACGTCCACCGCGCGGTGCGTCGCCCTGGCGACGAGCTGGGCGTGCTGCAACCGGTCGTGGACGTGGGCCATGGCCGAGGAGAGCAACGGCACCCCGGCGGCCACCGCGACCAGCGCGATCACCGCGCTGTCGAACAGCCGGGCGGCCAGCCTGCGCCCCAGGCCCACCGGGACGGCCGGGCGTGGTCGCTCTACTGGGCGCGCCGGACTCGTCTGGCGCGCTGGACCCGCCTGGCGCGCCGGGCGCTCAGTCGGCCGGCGGGCGCCGGTCTCGCGCGGCGCGGTGAGCACGGGGAGCGCCGGCTGCGGCCTATGCGCCGGAACGGCCGGGGACGCCGCTGCCGGCGCCGGGACGGGTGCGGGTGCGGGCGCCTCGTCCGGCTTCGACCAGGCGGGGACCGCGTCCCAGGACACCCGGCGCGGCGCGTCCCCTGACTTCGCCGCCTCCGCCGCGCCGCGCCCGGCGCTGTCGCCCGCCCGGTGCTCCCCGGCCTCGGCGCTCCGGCTCCGCGGAAGCGGTTCGGACGGCGCACCGGACACCCCGTCCGGCTCGGGTTCCGCCTCGGGCCGCGACTGCGACAGCGGTTCGGACGGCGCCACCGGCCCGGTAGCCGGCTCTGGAGCGGACAAGGTCACCGTGGGTTCGGCCGTCGCACGCGTCCGCCGCTCCGGCTCCTGCTCCGCCTCGGGTGCCAGCACGAAGGAGGCCCCGCCGGAGGTCTGGTCGAAGAACAGCGGCCCGGTCTCACCCACCGCGGCCACGACGGCGGAACCCACCGCCGCAACCGAAGCCGGGGCAGGGCCGGGGCCGGAGGTGGGAGTCCGCTGTTCCAGCACCTGCTCCGCCTCGGGCGCCAGCACGAAGGAGGCCCCACCGGAGGTCTGGTCGAAGAACAGCGGCCCGGTCTCACCCACCGCGGCCACGACGGCGGAACCCATCGCCGCAACCGAAGCCGGAGTCGGAGCCGGGGTCGAAGCCGGAGCCGGGGAGGGCGTCGGCGGCGGTACGTGGCGCGCGGCGGGCGGCACTGCCTGGCGGGCGGCGAAGCGCGGGGGTTCCAGGACCTCTCCCGGCTCGGGTGCGGGCCTGCTGGTGCCGGGCACCCAGGCCGCTCCACCCCAGTAGCGGACGAAACCCGGAATGGAGGGGTCGGGGTAGTAGCCCGGCGTCGGGTCGACGGCGGTGTCCGCGCCGCCGACGAAGGGCCGGTCCGTCATGTGGTTCTTCTTTCGTTGCAGCGCCGGGGGGACGGCGGAGCAGAGGACTGCGGGCAGGAGCACTAAGGGCAGGCAGGCTGCGGGCGGTAGCACAGCGGAGCAGAAGGTGCCGCTGGGACATCGGCGCAGCAGCGCAGGGCAGGCTCGGACGAGCCGCCGCGGCGTGCGGCGGACAGTCGTCAGGCAGTCACAAAGGGTAGTACCTCCGCGCCGCGACGGCGGGCAGTTGGAAAATCCCGGGTTTTCCGCGAAAAGTGTGTAAGACCTTTCATCCGCCGTGCTCTCTCCCGGTGAAGGGGCTCGAACGCAGCCCCGCGGAGACGAGAGGAACCCGGTCATGGACAGCTACACCACCGTCGTCGAGCAGGAGCTCGAGCTCAGCCTGGTGCTCTCCCCGGAGCAGAGCATCCCGGTCCCCGCCCGGCTGTCGTACAGCGCTCACGACCCGTTCGCCGTGCACATCACCTTCCACCTGGACAGCTGCGCGCCCGTGACCTGGGTGTTCGCCCGTGAGCTGCTGGTCGAGGGCACCTTCAGGGCCTGTGGGCACGGCGATGTCCGGGTCTGGCCCGCGCGGTCGGGCCGGCAGAGCGTGCTGTGCATGGCGCTGAGCTCCCCGGCGGGGGACGCGCTGCTGGAGGCCCCCCTCCCGACCGTGGCGGCCTGGCTGGAGCGGGCGCACCGGCTGGTCCCGCCGGGCGCCGAACTCTCGGCGCTCGACCTTGACAACTCCCTCGCCGAGTTGCTCGCGTGAACCGCCGTCGAGCGTACGCGCGCCCCCGGGGGCTTCAGCGGGCCGCGGGGGGTCCGCTGAAAGCCACCGGGGCGCGGGGAGCCGAGAGACCTCCACGAGGATGCGGGGTTCTCGTGCACGCGGTCGACCGGCCCGGGCGCGGGGAGCCGGACGTCCGAAGGTGCGCGGCTGCCCGGGCGGCGCCTCGCGCCCCTGGCCTCGCCGGGCCGGCCGCGCGCCTAGCGCCCGTCCGCGGCCGCGCCGACCGGCTGGCGCGCCGGCGCGCTGTCGGCCCGCTGCAGCGGCACCCGCACCAGCGGTGCTCCGGCCGCCCGCCGGCGGGAGCGCACGCGCAGCGCGGACACCGCCAGGAACCCGAGCCCGAGCAGCGGGTAGACGTCGGCCGGGAGCTGGAACACGTACGGCATGAGCCGGTCGCGGTCGCCCTTGTGCGGGATGATCCACATCGCGAAGGAGAGGAAGCCGAAGAGCGTCGCTCCGAAGATCCACCGCCAGCGGGTCCGCCGGATCGCGGCCGGCCGGGACCGTTCGTGCGCCGCCTCCGCGGCGAGCAGCACCAGCATCGGGACGCACCACACCCAGTGGTGGGTCCAGCTGATCGGCGAGACGAGGACCGCGGTGACGGCGGCGGTGCACACCCCCCAGGCCTCGGAGCGGGGCAGCCAGCGGTCGCTGCGGTAGGCCCAGGCGGCGATGGCCAGTCCGGCGAGTCCGGTCAGGCCGGCGATCACGGTGGCGGTGGTGCCGGGGTCGGCGGTGTGCATCAGCCGGGCGACGGCCCCGCGCAGCGACTGGTTGTCGACGATCTCGGTCTTGCCGACCCGGGAGGAGTCGTAGAGGTACTTGGTCCAGAACCCGTAGGTGGCGTCGGGCAGGACGGCGGCGCCGATCGCGAAGGTGCCGAGGAAGGTGAGGCCGGCCACGAAGGCGGCCCTGATCCGGCCGGTGATCAGCAGGTAGACCGCGAACAGGCCGGGGGTGAGCTTGATCCCGGCGGCGATGCCGATGGCCACGCCCTTGCTGCGGCGCTGGTCGGGGCGGGTCAGGTCCCAGAGGATCAGGCAGGCGAGCGCCAGGTTGATCTGCCCGTAGCGCAGGTTGGTGAAGACCGGCTCCAGCCAGACCCCGAGGCCGGTGACCAGGACGATGCCGATCGGCCGCAGCTCACGGCGCGGCCAGCCGGCCAGTTTGAAGGAGAGGTGCGCGAGCAGTGCGAGCAGCACCAGGTTGCCGCAGGTGACCGCGACCCGCAGCAGACCGACGCCCAGGTAGGCGGTCGGGACGAAGAGCATCGCGGCGAACGGCGGATAGGTCGCGGGCAGGTTCCACTTGGTGACCCGCAGCGCGTACAGGTCCTGGCCGTGGGCGACGGCGGAACCCTCGGCCCGGTAGACGATCATGTCCACCATCGAGGTGCCGACGAAGTGCCGGACGATCGCGTACGCGAGCAGCGAGAACAGCGCCACCCCGCCCGCCCTGACCAGCGCTCGCCGCGGGGCCTCGCGCAGGGCGACGACGGGCGCGGCGAGGGCGGCACGGACGGTACGGGTACGCGGTCGTTCCGGCGGGGCAGAGCCGTTCCGGCCGGGCTGCCGCTGGGGCACCCACTGCTGCTCCTGTACCGCTGTCACGTTCCGCTCCGTCCTCCGGTCAACCGGCTAGCGACACTACCTGACGCGGCCGTGGGTGCCCCGAGCTCTTTCGTGGCGCCCACGACCACCTACGGCCGGAGGACGGGCGGGAGCCGGACTCAGCCGGTGTATCCGCCGAGGGCCCGGGTGAAGTCCAGCGGTTGCTGGACGATGCTGCTGCAGCTCGCGTCGGCGTACGGCTGCGCGCCGCCCGGGCACGCCTTGTCACGGGTACCGGACCACATCGAGAGCCAGGCCAGGTGCTTGGTCGTGGCGAAGTCGGCGAGCTGCCTGGCGTCGGCGACCGTGAACACCTCGGTGGAGACGTCGTTGACGCCGATCATCGGGGTGACCGCGACCTTCGCCCAGGCGGCGCCGTCGTCCAGGCCGAGCACGCTCTTGACCTGCGCCTGGGTGGCGGTGGCTGCGGCGATCGCGTACTTGCCCATCTGCCCGTTCGGGTTGGGGGCGACGCCGTCGCCGTAGTCCATCGCCATGATGTCGACGGCACTGATCGCGACCCCGCTGCGCTTCGCGTCGGCCACCAGGTCGATGCCGTCCTGGGTCAGGCCGCTGGGCAGCACGGGCAGTGTGAAGGAGACGTCCAGGGTGCGGCCCTTGGCGGCGGCGTTCCGCTGCAGCTGGGCGATGGCCTGCGCGCGGCGCGTGTTGGCGGCGGTGTCGGCGAGCGCGCCGCCCTCGATGTCGAAGTCCAGCTTGGTGAGCCCGTACGCGTCCACGGCCCGCTGGTACGCGGCGGCCAGCTCGGCCGACGAGGAGCAGACGGTGGCGAGCTCGCTGCCGTTGGCGCCGCCGAAGGAGACCCGGACGTCGCCGCCGATCCCGCGCAGCGCGCCGATCTGCGCGGCCACGGCGTCGGCCGACAGGTCGCTGACCCCGCCCCACTTGGGGGTGCAGCCGCCGCCGGAGACCAGGAAGGCGAGGTTGAAGTTCTTCACCCCACTCGCCTTGGCGGTGGCGACCAGGTCGTAGGGCGGGTAGAGCGAGGTGTCCACGTACGGGGCGAAGCGGGCACCGCTCACCGGTATCGGGTGTGTCGGGGTCGGCGTCGGGTGTGTCGGGGTCGGCGTTGGGTGTGTCGGGGTCGGTTTCGCGGTGGTCGGAGTGGCGCTCGGGATCGGAGTGGCGCTCGGGGTCGGGGTGGTGGAGGTCGGGCGGCCGGAGGGCACCGGGGTCGGACCAGTGCCCGCGGTGCACGAGGTGTTGTTGATCAGACAGCCGGTCGGCTCGGCCTGCGCCGCGCCGGAGCCCTGGACGACGAATCCCACCTCGACCGTCGTGCCGGGGTCGATCCGCCTGTTCCACGACTGCGGCTTCACGGTGATGTGCTGCCCGGAGGCGGTGAAGGTGGCGTTCCAGAGCGAGTCGATCTTCGCCCCGGACGGCAGGTCGAAGCTGAGCGTCCAGTCCTCGATCGCCTTGCCACCCGGGTTGGTCACCAGGTACCCGCCGGTGTAGCCGCTTTCCCAGGTGCTGCTCCTGCTGTAGACGGCGCCGACCGAAGCCGCGCTCGCGGAGGAGGCGAACGCTGTGGCACCGCCCACGACGACCACGGCGGCGAGCGCCGCCGCCCCGATCACCCTTCCCTTCCGACTCCGCCGGTGACTGCCTGAACTCAGGCTCCGCTGCGACGCCATATCCCGTGTACCTCCCTGGAACGACCGGTCGCCGGGGCTCCCCGGCCCCGGCCCCGCCGACGCTAGCGGCGCTCGCACACCCGACCGGCTGATATCAGCCATCCCAGAGCCTCCGTTAGGGCGCGCTTGAGGAACCGGGCGGCCACCGGGGCCGAAGGTCCGTCAGGAGCGGCCGCGGCGGCGGCGGACGGCCCGTGGCGGACCGCCGTCCGGGTGGGTGCGCAGGCGCAGGCACAGTTCGGCGCCGCCGAGCACGGCCGAGCGGCCCAGGGCGAGGTCGCCGCCGGTGCCCTCGGCGAGCTTGCGGACGATGTCGAGCCCGAGGCCGGTGGAGCCCTCGCCGCCCTGGCCCCCGCCCCGGCGGAGGGCGGCGACCGGGTCGGCGAATCCCGGTCCGGCGTCCCCGACCAGGACGAGGACAGCGGCTTCGGTCGCCAGGACGTCCACCGCGAAG
Organism: Kitasatospora sp. HPM-01-4; assembly: GCF_051374625.1. NCBI lineage: Bacteria > Bacillati > Actinomycetota > Actinomycetes > Kitasatosporales > Streptomycetaceae > Kitasatospora > Kitasatospora sp. HPM-01-4. The sequence goes on from NZ_JBPQGP010000005.1 coordinate 3,234,973, forward strand.
GCGGTGCCGACCGCGGTGTGCCGGAACACGTTGCCGAGCAGCGCGTCCACGGCGGCGGCGAGGTCGCCGCGCTGGACGGGTACGGGCGCCGCCCCCTCGGCCCCGGCCAGCTGCCAGCTGCGGCCTTCGTCCTCGGCGAGCGCGGACCAGAAGCCGACCCGCTCCCGGATCACCTCGGCGGCGTCGCAGCCGACCGCGACCGCGGGTACGTCGTCGGGCGCGCGCCGCGCCGAGCGGATGATCTGGTCGACCTCGCGTTCCAGTTGGGCCACCGCGTGCCGGGTGGCGTCGGCGGCGTCGCCCTCGCCGAGCCCGGCGGCGTTGAGGCGGAGCACGGTGAGCGGGGTGCGCAGCCGGTGCGAGAGGTCGGCGGCGAGTTCGCGTTCGGCGGCGAGCAGGTGGACGACCCGGTCGGCCATGGCGTTGAAGGCGTTGGCGGCGTCGCGCAGCTCCCGGGGGGTGCCGTCGGCTCGGTCGCCCTCGACGGGGACGCGCACCGCGAGGTTTCCGCCGCCCAGGGAACGGGCCGCGGCGGCGAGCCGGCGGGCGGAGGCGACGATCCGGGCGCCCATCCGGTCGGCGACCAGGACGGAGATCGCGACCAGGGCGAGGGCGACCAGGGAGAGCACCAGCCAGGCGGTGCCGACGCCCCGGGTGAGGTCGCCGTCGGCGACGTACACCTCGACCACCGCGATCCGGCCGCCCTCCACCGCGACGGCCTGGAGCAGCGCGAAGCCCCCGGTGACCCGGACGGTGTAGGAGCGGGCCGGGGCGCTGTCCGAGTCCCGGCCCGGAGGGTCGGCCCGGCCGGCGGCGGTGGAGACGGCGGGGGCGCCGGCCCGCGCGGTGCCGACCACGGCGTCCGCGCCGTCCGCGGTGGGCAGGTGGACCGCCACCCGCTCGCGGGCTCCGGCGTCGGTGCTGGCAAGGGCGCGGGCGATGGCGTCCTGGTCGGTGGTGATGGCCAGCGCGGGGGCGAGTGCGGCGGCCTGGCGCTCGGCGGAGGTGAACGCCCGGTCCCTGGCGGTCTGCTGGACCATCAGGCCGAGCGGGATCAGGAAGGCGAGGGCGACCATGGTGGTCCCGGCGACGGCCGCCTTGATCAGTGCCCAGCGAAGCGAGTGCCCGCCGCGCGTGTCCCGGTCGCCGCCGTCCGGTGTCACGTGGGTTCCCCTGACGGTGCCTCGAGCCGGACGCCGACGCCGCGCACGGTGTGCAGGTAGCGCGGCTTGGACGCGGTCTCGCCGAGTTTGCGGCGCAGCCAGGAGAGGTGGACGTCGATGGTCTGGTCGCCGCCGTACGTCTGGCGCCAGACCTCGGCCAGGATCTCCTTGCGCGGGACCACCACGCCGGGCCTGGCGGCCAGGAAGGCGAGCAGGTCGAACTCGCGGCGGGTGAGGTCGAGCGGGCGCCCGTCGAGTACGGCCTCGCGGCGCTGGACGTCCACGGTCAGCCCGCCGACCCTCAGGATCTGCGCCACCAGCGCGCGGCCGCCGCCGAACCGGCGCAGCACGGCGGACATCCGGGCCGTCAGGTGCTCGACGGAGAACGGTTTGACGAGGTAGTCGTCGGCACCGTCGTTGAGCAGCCGGACGATCTCGGCCTCGTCGTCGCGAGCGGTGGAGATGATCACGGGTACGTCGGTGAGCCCGCGGATCATCTTCAGCGCCTCGCCGCCGTCCAGGTCCGGCAGGCCGAGGTCGAGGATGACCAGGTCGCAGCCGACCTGGGCGACCTCGCGGAGTGCCTCCAGCGCGGTGCCGACACTGCGGACGGCGTGGCCGGAGTCGGCCAGGTGCCGGATGAGGGCGGAGCGTACGAAGGGGTCGTCCTCGACCACGAGCACTGTTGCCATGGCCCTGCACGGTACGCCATTCGGGTGCGGTGGCCGCCACCTCGCCGTCAGGGCAAGGCATTTGGGCCGGTTCGCTCCCGATTTCGAGGGGTACCGGGCGGTGGGCGGCGGGATGCGGCAGGATGTGCTCGCGATGCGGAACGGACTGGTACAACTCACCGCCTGGCTGGCGGCCACATCGGCGGCGGTGGCGCTGTCCTGGCTCGGTGTGCACGCCGTCCTGGCGGACGCCGCCTTCGAACAGCCGCGGGCGGTGGCGCTGCCCTCGCCGAGCGGACAGAGCGCTGACGCACCGTCGGGCCCGCCGGCGGCCACGGCCGGGGCCGCCTCGCCCGGCCCTTCCGTCCCCGCCGCCCCGCCCGCCCCGCCCGCGCCGTCCGCGTCGACCGCCACGTCGGCATCCGCGGCCGCGGTCTCGTCCGCGGCCGTGTCCTCGTCGACGGCCTCGTCCACGTCCCAGGCTCCGCCGTCCTCCTCCGGTCCGGGTGCGGCTCGCGGCGCGCGGACGGCGGACGCCTCGGTGCGCAGCTACCTGGTGCCGGGCGGGCGGGTGGCGCTGGACATGGAGCCGGACCGGGCGGACCTGGTCTCGGCGGCCCCGGAGCCGGGCTGGCAGATGCAGGTCTGGCGCCAGGACGGCTGGCTGCGGGTGGACTTCTCCCAGGGCGACAAGGTCAACTCGGTGTTCGTCACCTGGAACGGGCACCCGCCGGACGTCCAGACCGTGGTGCGCTGACCCCTCGGCGCGCCGTCAGCCGTGGCCCCGGCCGCGCAGCGGCAGGACCTCGGCGGGCGGCGGCACGTAGCCGGGCAGGAACAGGCCCGCGTAACCGGTGCGTTCGACCAGGATGTGCCGGGCGGGCCCGTCGGTACCGATGACGGCGAGCACCACCGTGCCGTAGCGGTCGCTGAGTTCGTACGGCTCGGTGACGGGGGTGGCGCCGCGGTCGACGGCGTAGTCGTACACCCCGTAGGCGTCGGGCACCTCGATGACCAGGTCGAGGATGGTGTCGCCGTGGGCGGCGACGTGGTCGGCGATGCGGTGGCCGTGGTCGGTGAGCGGCTGGACGGCGGCGGTGACCACGAGGCGGGCGGCGCCGGACTCCAGGACGTAGGAGGCGGTCTCCGGGTTTCCGGTCTCGGGCCCCGAGTAGGCGGTGCACCGCATGGCCAGTGCCAGGCAGTAGTGGTGGGCGGTCCTGCGGGCGTCGCCGACGGCGAGGACGACGGCGTCGGTCCGCTGGGCCGGGACGAAGATGTCGGTCAAGAGCGCCTCCCGGTCCACTGGCCGTCCGCCGTCCCGTGGCGCGGTGTGGGGCCCGCGCCACGGAGTCGTGGAGGGAGCGTGGCGCCCATCACACCGATATGCAACTGTTCCGATTCCTCCTGGTCAAGCTGCCCGGCGGGGCCGGAAAATGGCAGTCCCAGCTGGACAGATTGCCCATCGGACGGAGCCTGCCGTGCACTCCTCCCACGACGCCATCGACGCGCTCGACGGAAAGCTGATCAGACTGCTCAACGAGGAGCCCCGGATCGGGGTGCTGGAGTGCTCGCGCCGCCTGCAGGTGGCCAGGGGGACCGTCCAGGCGCGGCTCGACCGGCTGCAGGCGCGCGGGGTGATCGGCGGTTTCGGCCCGCAGGTCGACCCCGCGGCGCTGGGCTATCCGGTGACGGCCTTCGCCACACTGGAGATCTCGCAGGGCCAGGGGGTCGACGTCCGGGCGCACCTGGCCTCGGTGCCCGAGGTGCTGGAGCTGCACACCATCACCGGGCAGGGGGACATGCTGGTCCGGATCGTGGCGCGTTCCAACGGCGACCTGCAGCGGGTGATCGACCGGGTGGTCGGCTTCGAGGGGATCGTCCGGGCGTCCACCGCGATCGCCCTGGAGAACCCGGTGCCGTACCGGATCCTGCCGCTGGTCGAACAGGCCGCCGGGGAGTAGCCGGGCCCCGGGCGGCTCGCCTTCCCAGACCTCCGCCCGCGCCTCAGAGCGTGCCTCAGCAGCTGGGCACCGCGCCGCCGGTCTTCAGCGCCTTCAGGGCGTCCACCGCGCCGGACAGCGTCTTGACCGGGACCAGCCTCAGGCCGGAGGGGGTGTTCACCTTGGCGTCCGAGCACTCGGCCGTCGGCAGCAGGAACACCGTGGCGCCGTCCCGGGCCGCGGCCTGGGTCTTCAGCGGCACACCGCCGACCGCGCCGACGTTGCCCTGGTCGTCGATGGTCCCGGTGCCCGAGACCACCTTGCCGCCGGACAGGTCGCCGCCGTGGCCGTCACCGGCCAGCTTGTCGATGATCCCGAGCGCGAGCAGCTGGCCGGCGCTCGGGCCGCCGATGTCGCCGAGGTCCACCTTGACCTTGACCTTCTCCGGCGACAGGTGGAGGTAGCCCAGGGCGGCGAGGGTCGCGCTGTCCTGGGACTCCGCCATCTGCTGCAGGGTCGCCTGGTTGGCCTTGACCGGGTTCTGCTGCGGGTAGACCGCCTCGGACGGCAGCACCGCCTCCTTGGGGTTCAGCCAGGAACTGAGTGCCTCCCGGAGGCTGATCCGCTCGCCCGCGCCGGTCGCCGTGATGGTCACCATCCGCAGCTGGCCCTCGGTGGCACGGATGGGCGCTCCGGTGATGCTCAGCACCGGCCGGTCCTGGAACGTGCCGAGCACGTCCGCGGTGGTGCCGGGCACGGTCACGGTGAACGGCAGCGGCGCGAAGGCGGCCGTCCCCACCAGCGCGCCGACCAGCACGCCGCAGAGAGTAAGAGCGCGGGTCTTCGGGGCGGTCAGCGCCGCACGCGGCTTCACATCAGGCACACAGGCATCCAAACACACCCGTCCCCCTTCCCGCAGACGGGTGAGCCCCCGGGATGGGGGAACCGCGCGTTCCGGAAGGCTCCGGGGCCGCCCGTGCCCGCGACGGCCGCGGTGCGCCTCCCCGTCGGGGCCCTGCCGGTGCGACCGGCCGGGCTTCGCGGACCGTCTTCCGCCCGGCGCGGTTCCCGGTGCCGCCGCCCGCTCGGCCGGCCGCACCGGCGGGGCGGCTCCGCTGCGGGCGGGCGGCTCAGCGCAGGGCGTCCGCGACCTCCGTCGCCGCCTCCACCACCCGGGGGCCGACCCGTTCGGGCACCGGTCCGCTGAGCATCACCACGCCGACGCTGCCCTCGATCCCGCTCAGTCCCAGCAGTGCGGCGGCCGCCCCGCTCGCACCGGACTGCTCGTCCGCCCGGGTGACGACGAATCCCTGCTCGGGCCGGCGCTGCCCCGGGAAGGTACGCGCCTCCAGGATCGCCCGCCCGGCCGCGCTCTCGGTCAGCGGGTGCCGCAGGCCGGTCCGGTACGCGACGTGGAAGTCCGTCCAGCTGGGTTCGACCACCGCGACGGCCAGTGCCTCGCTGCCGTCCACCAGGGTGAGGTGGGCGGTGGCTCCCAGGTCCTCGGCCAGGCTGCGCAGCGCGGGCAGGGCGGCCTCGCGCAGCAGCGGGTGGACCCGGTGGGCGAGCCTGAGCACGCCGAGGCCGACCCTGGCCCGCCCGCCGATGTCCCGGCGGACCAGGCCGTGCTGTTCCAGGGTGGCCAGCAGCCGGTAGACCACGGTCCGGTTGACCGCGAGCCGGACGGCCAGCTCGGTGACGGTCAGCCCGCGTTCGGAGTCGGCCAGGAGTTTGAGGACCCTTACGCCGCGGTCCAGTGTCTGGGAGGTCTCGGTGGTCACGCGCACATTCCTTTCTGCGCCGGTGACCGGCGGCACCCGGCGGGACCGGAGCGCCGGACGGAGCGCCGGGAGGGACGGTGGAGGTGCTGCGCGCAGGAGTGTGTCCGCGCTTGAGCGGCGCGCCGGCGTCATCGACGAGCGCGCGACCGTGCCGCGCCCGCCTTCGGTGGGTGGACCGTTGAGCGAGCGTTGGGCAGAACGTAATGAAGGCGAACCTGCCAGGAAAGGGTTTGTCCAAAATCCGGGAGATTTTCTGGGCGGACCGGACCCCGAGCCGGGACACACCCGGGCATTTCCCATGCCGTAATCGCTCGGGAGTTCGACGCCCTCTCCGTACTCCGGACGCGCCCCGGGGCCCTCAGCCGACCCGCAGCAGCCCCTCCCGCAGCGCCACCGCGACCGCGGCGCCCCGGCTCTCGACCCCCAACTTGGCGTAGATGTTGGTGAGATGGCTCTTCGCGGTGGCCTCGCTGATGAACAGCCGGGCCGAGATCTGCCGGTTGGAGAGCCCTTCCACCAGCAGCCGCAGCACCTCGCTCTCCCGCCGGGAGAGCACCGGGACCGCACCGCGCATCCGCCGCAGCAGCCGTCCGACCGTCGCCGGTCCGAGTACCGACTCGCCGCGGGCCGCCGAGCGGACCGCGGACACCAGCGCCTCGGCCCCGGCCTCCTTGCCGATGACGCCCGTCGCACCGGCGTCCAGCGCCGTGAGCACCTCCTGGGTGGCGCTGTACGCGCTGAAGACCAGGACGGCCGGCGCGTCCTTGAGCCCGGCCAGCCGCTGGACCAGGTCCACGCCCTGCAGCGGCCCCGCGCCCAGGTTGAGGTCGAGCAGCACCACGTCGGGGGCGTCCTCGGCGGGCGCGTCCGCCAGCAGGCGCAGCGCCTGGTCGACCCCGTCGGCCTCGCCGACCACCCGCAGGTCGGGCTGGTCCTCCAGCATCACCCGGACCCCGAGCCGCAGCGCCGGGTGGTCGTCGACCACCAGCACGCGGACGACCTCTCCGGTCACCAGTCCGACTCCCGTCCAGGCGCCGCCGCGCCGCGCTGCTCAGCTCGAAGGGGTGTGATCACGCGAACCGCCTCGTCGGTGCCCCAGTATGCCAGCGGAAGTCGATCACCTGGCGGAAGGCCGGCGCCGCTGCCGGAGCGGGCGGAACCGGCGCTCCCGGCCGCTGCCGCGCCCCGGCCGGTCGCGGAACTCCACCGCCACCGTGGTGCCGCCGCCCGGCACCGAGTCCAGGGTCAGCCGCCCGCCGAGCCGCCCGATCCGCTCCTCGATCCCGGCGAGTCCCAGGCCCGCCCCCGGCGGCCGGCCCGCGGGTGGCAGCCCGGCGCCGTCGTCCCGCACCACCAACCGCACCCGGTCGGGCAGATGGCGGAGCTCGACGGTGACGGTGTCCGCCCGGGCGTGCCGGACCGCGTTGCCGACCGCCTCCTGGACCAGTCGCAGGGCCGCGCTCTCGGCCACCAGGCCGAGCCGCCGGGCGGTGCCGGTGATCCGCAGCTCCAGCTCGGGGGCGTGCATGCCCAGGGTGCAGGGTGGCCGCTCCCGGCCCGGTTCCAGCAGTCCGCGCATGCTCTCCAGGTTGCGCCGGCACAGCGCCACGTACCGGGTCAGCGCCGGGACGAGTCCGCCGGTGCCCAGCTGGGCCAGGGCCACCCCGCAGGTCAGGTCCTGCGCCTGACCGAGGGTCAGCAGCGCGGTGTCGTGCACCGCCGCCAGCCGCTCCCTGGCCCGTTCGAGTCCGGGCTCCCCAGGCGGCAGCGCCTGGTCGGCGGCGCGGACCAGCAGGGTGATCGCGGCGAGTCCCTGGACGACGGTGTCGTGGGTGTCCTGGGCGATCCGCTCGCGCTCGGCCAGCCTGCCCTGCTCACGGGCGAGTTCGATCGGGTCGGCCCTCGGCCCGGCGGCCCGGCCTCGGTACAGCCGCCGGCCGGCGGCCAGGACGGCGGCACCGGCCAGTCCGGGCAGCAGCACTCCCGCCAGTCGCCGCACCAGGCCCCCATACCATCGACCACCACCGATGACCACCGCCGTTTTGACGGTTTCCGCCAACCGCAATTGGCGATTTCCATCCCCGACGGTCGACGGATGCGGCTGTCCGACCAAGGAGGGAGTCTGGTCGCAGGGCCGCGCCGAACAAACCGGTCGGCCGGGAAACATCCGACGACGAGGGACGATATGCGTTTTCGCGAGCAACCGGAAGAGCTCTCACCGTTGGGGCCCCCGGCCCGGCGGCACCTGCACACCCTGCTCGCGATGGACCTGGAGAGCCCGCTCGGCCCCCGCTTCCCGCTCCAGGTGGCGTTCGACTACCACACGGGCGATCCGGTGGCCGTCCACCTCACCTTCCCGGTGCCCGGCGACACCCCGGTGACCTGGGCCGTCTCCCGCGAACTGCTGCTGGCCGGGCTCAGCGCGCCGAGCGGCACCGGCGATGTGCACGTCCGACCGGCACGCGGCGGACTGGTGGAGCTCCACCTGCACTCGGCCGCCGGATCGGCGATTCTGCTGACCGAGACGGACGCGCTGCACGCCGCACTGCTGTGCACCGCCCAACTGGTGCCGTTCGGCGCCGAGTTCAGCGAGGACCGGCTGAACCGGGGACTGGAGCTGCTGCTCCGGTCCCCGGCTGGCGAAGGCTGAACGCCCTTGGCGCCCCGGCTACTTGGCCCACTCCCGGATCTTGGCGATCCGGGCCTTGAGCTGGTTGGCGGTGGCCTGCGCGGTGAGCGGGCCGCCGCACTGGCGGCGCAGCTCGTTGTGGATGGTGCCGTGCGGCTGGCTGGTGCGGTGGTGCCAGGCGGCGACCAGCGTGTTCAGCTCCTTGCGCAGCTCGCGCAACTCCTGGTGGGTCACCACCGGGCGTTCCTCGGCGGGGAGTTCGAGCAGGTCGGCCTCCTCGGCGGGCCTGGCCTTGCTGCGCTGGATCTGCCGGTGCTGGCGCTTCTGCAGCAGCATGTGCACCTGGTCGGGCTCCAGCAGGCCGGGGATGCCGAGGTAGTCCTCCTCCTCCTCGCTGCCCGGGTGCGCCTGCATGCCGAATTCCATGGCGTTGTAGAGCACCCGGTCGAAGACCGCGTCCGAGCCCAGCGCCTCATAGCTGAACTCCTCGCCGCCGGCCGTGTCCGGGCCGTCCTTGGCCTGGTTGGCCTCGGCGAGCAGGCGGTCCTCCTCGTCGAAGAGGCCCTCGCCCTCCTTCTTGGGCCGGTCGAGCACGTGGTCGCGCTGGAGCTCCATCTCGTTGGCGAAGCCCAGCAGCATCGGGATGGTCGGCAGGAAGACCGAGGCGGTCTCGCCTCGCTTGCGGGCACGCACGAAACGGCCGACGGCCTGCGCGAAGAACAGCGGGGTGGAGATCGAGGTGGCGTACACCCCGACGCAGAGCCGGGGCACGTCGACGCCCTCGGACACCATCCGGACCGCGACCATCCAGCGGGAGTCGCCCGCGGAGTAGTCGGAGATCCGCTTGGAGGCCTCGGCCTCGTCGGAGAGGACCAGGGTCACCTTCTCGCCGGTGATCTCCCGCAGCATCTTGGCGTAGGCGCGGGCCACGTTCTGGTCGGTGGCGATCACCAGGCCGCCGGCGTCCGGGATCGCCTTGCGCACCTCGGTGAGCCGGCGGTCGGCCGCCTGCAGCACGGCGGGGATCCACTCGCCCTGCGGGGAGAGCGCGGTGCGCCAGGCCTGGGCGATCAGGTCCTTGGTCATCGGCTCGCCGAGCCGGGCCTCCAGCTCGTCACCGGACTTGGTGCGCCAGCGCATGTTGCCGCTGTAGGAGAGGAAGATCACCGGGCGGACGACGTGGTCGGCGAGCGCGTGCCCGTAGCCGTAGGTGTAGTCGGCGACAGACTTGCGGATGCCGTCACCGCCCGCCTCGTACTGGACGAACGGGATCGGGTTGGTGTCCGAGCGGAACGGCGTACCGGTCAGCGCGAGACGGCGGGTGGCGGGCTCGAAGGCCTCGGAGCAGGCCTCGCCCCAGGACTTTGAGTCACCGGCGTGGTGGATCTCGTCCATGATCACGAGGGTCTTGCGGGCCTCGGTCCGGTTGCGGTGCAGCATCGGGTTGACCCCGACGCCCGCGTAGGTGACGACGATGCCGTCGTACTCCTTGGACAGCGGACCCGAGGAGTAGGCCGGGTCCAGCTTGATGCCGATCCGGGCGGCGGCCTCGGCCCACTGCTTCTTCAGGTGTTCGGTCGGGGCGACGACGGTGACCTGCTGCACCAGGTGGTTGTGCAGCAGGTACGACGCCAGGGTGAGCGCGAAGGTGGTCTTGCCTGCGCCCGGGGTCGCGACGGCCAGGAAGTCGCGGGGCTGCTTCTCGATGTACTTGTCCAGCGCTCCCTGCTGCCAGGCCCGGAGCTTGCCGGCGGTGCCCCAGGGGGCACGGCCGGGGAAGGCCGGGGACAGGTGGGGCGAGGGAGCTGCGGCTGCCCGGACGGGAGCGTGCGGTTCGGCGTCCGAGAACAGCGGGGCCATGGCTGAAGCGGCGGCAGTACTCACGGTCTCCGAAGGGGGATCGTTGCAGGTCAGGGCCGTAATCGCGGCCCCGCCCCGCAGTTGGTCGGCGAGCGGACAACCCGCCCAGCCTACCGGTACTCCCCACCCTCCGAGCCGCGGCGCGAACCCCTCGCACCCCGCGCGCGACCCCCTCCGCGGACCCCCTCGGCCACCCCGGCGGCACCACCCGCCGACCTGGCCAAACCGGCCCGGCTCACCTCTTGCGCCCCACCCGAAACGGGGCGGGACACGGCGGCGGACGAACACCCGCGCGTGACACGGATCACGCCAATCCGAGGCCACCCGGCGGCCGCCGTCCCCCCGGCCACACCCCGGCCGGACTCCCCCGGCGCACCCCCCGGCACCGATGCGGCGCATCCGCCGCCCGGGGCGCCCCACGCAGCCCCGGGCGGCGTCGGCTCCCGGCGTGAGCGGCCACCGCCGGGGCCGGCCCGGACCCTACTGGTCCAGACCAATGACCATTGTGCGCGAAGCGAACCCGCAGGTCACCCCGCCGTTCGGCGGATTCGCCCCACGGACGGGGTCAGGACGAGAGCCTCCGCATCAGCCGCACCCCCTGCGCGGGCGTCAGATGCGGCAGGTACGCCTTGCCGATCGCCCGGGTGATGCTGGCCAGCGCCGCCGGGTCGGGATAGGCCATGTACATCGGCCGGTACTCGGGCTGGAACTTGGCCTTGAAGGCGAGCAGCGAGCGGAAGCCGTACACCGGTTCGAGCACCCCGCCCATCCAGTCGAGCATCCGCTGCAGCGCGGTGGGCTGCTCCCCCCGGTCGGCGCGGGCCAGCGGGGCGCCGGAGAGGCTGACGAAGCGGGCGCCCTCCTCCTTGAAGCCGAGCGCGGCGGAGGCGATCAGGAACTCCATCACGCCCCGGAAGGACCGATGGGCGGCCGGCTCCCGGGCCTCGGTGCGGCGGCGCATGAAGTCCAGCGTCCAGCCGACCGGTTCGCCGTTCTCGTAGACCGGCATCCAGCTGGTGAGCCCGTGCACGGTGCGGTCGCCGTCCACCGCGATCAGCAGCCGCACCTCCGGGTCGGCCAGCTCCGCCAGTCCGCCGAGGGTGAAGCCCATCTCGGGCAGGCCCTTGTCGGAGGCCCACTCCTCGGAGATCGACCGTATCTGGTCGGTGAGGGCGAGCGGCAGGTCCCGGTAGCGCCACCACTCGGCGGTGACGCCCTGCTTGGCCGCCTTGTTGAGCGAGGTGCGGACGTCCTGCCACTTCTTGCCGGTGAAGGCCAGGCCGGGCAGCGGGATCACGGTGTCCTCGGCGACCTGGAGCGAGCGCCAGCCCAGTTCCTCGGCCGCGGCGGCGGTGTCGGGGGTGACGCTGTAGAAGCAGGGCGTCCAGCCCCGGGTGTCGCAGTACCTGGCGAACCCGGCCACCGCCCGGCGCCGGGCCTCCGGTTCGCCGAACGGGTCACCGGTGGTGAGCGCCACCGTCGCGATCACCCGGTACGGGACGGCCGCCGTGCCGTCCCGGTCGAACCAGTAGTGGTTGCCCTCCCAGGTGGCTATGTAGGAGAGCGTGGAGCCGCCGTACCGGGTGAGCAGCTCCCGGGCGCGGGCCGCGTCCCCGTCGTCCACGGGCACCACCGGGCGGCGGAAGGCCAGCAGCAGCGAGGTGAGCGCGACGGTCCAGAACAGCAGCCCGCAGTAGATCTCCAGCGTCTGCGCCGCCCCGCCGGCCGCGATCGGCGAGCCGGGCAGCAGGTCGCTGTACGAGGGCGGCAGCAGCTCGGCGAGCAGACCCGCGCCCAGCTTCCCCAGGGTGGCGGTCGGCTCGTACTGCCTCCTGACCAGCCAGCCGATCCCGACGTACGCGCCGCCGCTGAGCAGCAGTGCCCCGCCGATCACCCCGGCCAGCCTGCGCAGGTCCCGGCGCGACAGCCGCTGGTCGAAGCGCCGGCGGGTGGCCAGCAGCAGCGCCAGCATCAGGACGGGCAGCAGCACCGCCTCGCCGATCAGCTCGTACAGGTACGCCACGCCGTCGGTGACCGCGTAGTAGCCGTAGTTGAGGACCAGCAGCCGGCCCAGCACCCCGATCCAGAGCAGCTCGGTCACCGCGGTGATCCACCAGGCCGCCCGCAGCCCCCGGCGCAGCCCCTCGGCGAGCACCATCAGCAGGACCGGGACCAGGGCGGCCATCAGCCGGCCCGGGGAGCCGAAGAAGCGCTGCATCGAGTGCGCGCGGGCGCACTCCGCGGCGGTCTCCTGGCAGGCGGCGACCACGTCCCGGGCCGTGGTGGCGTGCGAGAAGTACAGGTCGCCGAGGGTGTTGAACGGGCCGATGGCGTCGGAGTAGAGCGAGGCGACCAGCGGACCGAGCGCGGTGGCGGCCAGGCAGAGCGCGACCAGCACCCGGGTCTCGGTGCGCGAGACCCGCTGCGGCCGGGCGGGCAGCCGGCGGTGCATCAGCGCGCCCAGGCCGAGGCCCACCAGCACCCCGGCCATCCGCTGCACGCTCTGCAGGTTCCCGACGTAGAGCATCATCACCAGCGGGACCAGCAGCAGCACCAGCCGCAGCCGGCGGCGCCAGAGCACGGTGAGCCGGTGCGCGAGCACGGCGGCGACGGCGACCAGACCGGTCATCGGTCCGATCGCCAACTGGTCCTGGATGTCCAGGGTCCAGCCGATGTCGGCGCTCATGCCCAGGCGGACCGCACCGGTGCCCAGCAGCGCGCCGCCCACCTGTCCGGCCAGCAGCACGGCGGCGGTCAGCGGGGTGCCGAGCCGCTGCTCGGTGGCGGGGCCGATCACCAGCAGGATCAAGGTGGTCGCCACGTACGCGCCGATGCCCGAGCACCACAGCAGCGAGGCGGGCAGCGCCCACCAGTGGGCGTCCGTCAGACTGGCGAGGCCCACCCCGACATGGCCGAGCAGCCGCTCCGAGGGGCCTCTGCCGATGCTGCCGGTGGCCCAGCCGACGGCCCACAGGGCGACCAGCAGCGTGGTGGTGAGCGGCGCGGCGCGCATCCGGGCGACGGCCGCGCCGAGCACCCGCGCCCCGCGCCGCCCGCCCGGCTCGGCCTCGGGCGTCCTGGTGACGGGTTCCACGGCGGCCGCGCTCACCGGATCAGTCCCAGCTGCCGGGAGAGCCAAGGGAGGTTCTGGTCCAGCCCGCCCTGGAAGGCCTTCCAGTCGTGGCCGCCGGGCACGGCGGTGAAGGTGGCCTTCATCCCGGCCTCGACGGCGGCGGCGTAGACCCGGCGCTGCTGCGGCCCGTACTTCCGGTCGGCCTCGCCGACCACGAAGGCGCCGGCGGTCTCGGGGAACCTCCTGCTGGCCATCAGGTGCATCGGGTCGACCGCCTCGAACGCGGCCTCGTCGCCGCCGAAGGTCGCCTTGACGGTCTTGCCGTGACTGCCCAGCGTCGGCTCCTGCTGGCCGGAGATGTCCAGGAAGGCGCCGTAGACCTGGGGTGCGTTGACGGCGAGCTGCAGCGAGCAGGTGCCGCCGAGGGACATCCCGCCGATCGCGAGGGAGCCGCGGCCGGTGGCGGTCTGCAGATGGGTGCGGATCCAGTCGGGGACGTCCTCGGCGAGGTAGGTCTGCGACTTGGCGATCCTGGAGTCCATGCACAGCGGGTTGCCCCAGGCCGAGCCGATCTGGTCGACGACCAGCACGATCGGTGCCAGCCCGTCGTGCCGGCCGGCGAAGGAGTCCAGCAGTTCGGCGAGCCGGCCGGAGTTGACCCAGTCGGAGGGTGTGCCGGGCTGACCGGCCATCAGCACCAGGACGGGCAGCAGGGGGCGCGGTGCGGCCTGGTAGGCGGGCGGCAGGTACACGAACGCGTCGCGGGCCTTGAACCCGGACTTCGCCCCGGGGATCGGCGCGCTGGAGACGGTGCCCTTGACGGGCAGGTCGGCGGGGCGGTGCCAGACCTCGGCGAGCGCCTCGCCGGGCGGGGCGGCGAGGGTGTCGGACACCGGGGCGGCGGCCAGCGGATGGGCCCGGCCGAACCAGGAGTCCAGCAGCACCCGGGTGCTCGGGTACTGCTCGAAGAAGCCGTTGACCTGGTCGGAGGACATCAGCAGCACCAGTACCGTGGCGAGCACCACGCCCAGCCGCACGCGCCGGCGTCCGGGCGCCGGCGGGAGCAGCCGCGCCACGGCGAGGACCAGGGCGAGGATGCCGACCCCGATCCAGGCGGTCACCTGGAGCGGCAGCTCCTCCGGGAAGGGCTGCCACCAGTCGTCCACGACGATCTGCAGCAGCGCGGTGAGCGCGGCCGCCAGCACCACGGAGCACGGGAGGCGGCGGCTCCACCAGTGCCGCCCGCCCGGCACCGCGAGGCCCATCAGGGCCACGACGCCGAGCGCCATGACGGCGAACAGGACCGCGCCATGGGTCAGCGGCCAGTCGAGCGGGTTCGGCGCCGCCAGCGGCCGGCTGCTCATCATGCTCCTTGCATGGTCGAGTCGGCTGATACTGGATCAGCCGACGTGCGATCGGATGACGCTCGGGTGATGCGACCGGCGGCCGCTGCCGGTCGACTAGGACAGGCTACGGACCAGGTGCGCGAACACAACGACATTTGCGTCGTACCCGTTGGACGAGGTGAAACCGCCGCCGCAGGTGATCAGTCTCAGCTGCGAGTCCCGGGCCGGACCGTAGACCTTCTCGTCCGGGAAGTCGTCCTTGGGGTACACCTCGGCGGCGTCCACGACGAAGAAGCCGGTGCCCCCGTCCGCGCCCGTGATCTCCACCTGGTCCCCCTTGCGCAGGGTGCCGAGGCGGTAGAAGACGGCGGGCCCCTCGTGGGTGTCGACGTGGCCGGCCACGATCGCCGTTCCGCGCTGGCCCGGGGTGACACCGTCGCGGTACCAGCCCGTCAGGTCGCGCCGGCTGTCCGGGGGAGCCTGCAGGCGCCCGGCGGAGTCCAGGCCGAGGCCGGTGACGGGCGCGTCCACCTGGATCGACGGGATCCGGATCCTGGTCGGGACGGCCCGGGGGCGGGGCGGGACCAGCAGCGCGGGCGAGGTGACACCGCCGAGGCCCTGGGAGATACCGGGCAGCGGGGGGAGGTGCAGAGCACCGCCGCCGTGGATCATCCAGGCACCGAGTACCAGCGCGGCACCCGTCACCAGCGTCCCCGGCCAGGGGCTTCTACCCGCCTGCGCGCCCACTCCCCGCTCCTTCGTCGATCCGCCGGTCCAAGTCAAACGCCCGCGTCGGCGCGGGACATCCGCAACGGGTCGGAATCCGGGCCCGCCGTTCGGCTGGGTCCGGGTCGATGAGCGCAGGTCAGCAAGCCGATCAGGAGCCGGCCGGGTCGTTGGGAACGCCCTGCGCCGAGCGGGCGAGCGACTCCCGCCCCTCGCCCGCCGAACGGCGCAGCCGGGGCCGGGTCAGGAACCCCTCGGCCAGGGCGTTGGCCAGCGCGATCGCGGGCAGCTCGGAGGACTTCTCGTACAGCAGGAAACGCGGCTCCCAGACCGGCTGGTACCTGGCGTTCGCACGGTAGGGCGACTCCAGCTGCCACCAGCGGGAGAGGAAGCGCAGCACGGTGCGGGAGAGCCGCAGCACCGGTCCCGCACCGATCCGGGCGCCGTACTCGAAGACGTACCGGAACACCGCGAAGTT
The DNA here is from genome assembly GCF_051374625.1 of Kitasatospora sp. HPM-01-4. Classification (NCBI taxonomy): domain Bacteria; kingdom Bacillati; phylum Actinomycetota; class Actinomycetes; order Kitasatosporales; family Streptomycetaceae; genus Kitasatospora; species Kitasatospora sp. HPM-01-4. Next base: position 3,250,643 of record NZ_JBPQGP010000005.1, read on the forward strand.
CAGCGAGACCCGGGTGACGGGCAGCTCGCCCGCCGCGGCGCGGGTCAGCAGCTCGGCGACCATGAACTCCACCAGCCCGTCGTCGGCCTCCCGGTCACGGCGCATCAGGTCCAGCGAGAGGCCGTGCGCACCCCAGGGCACGAAGCTGAGCAGGGCGTTGGTGCGGTCGTGCTCGTCCCGGCACTCGATCAGCAGGCAGTCGCCGTCGGCCGGGTCGGCGAGGCGGCCGAGCGCCATCGAGAAGCCGCGCTCGCTCCGGCCGTGCCGCCAGGCGTCGGCGAGCCGGGCGAGGGCCGTGAGCTCCTCGGGCGGGATGTCCCGGTGGCGGCGGATCACCGCCCGGTAGCCGGCTTCGGCCACCCGCTGACGGGCCTGTCTGAGCGGGCCCATGGAGTTCCCGGCCAGGGTGAAGCCCGCCGTCTCGACCACCGCCTCGTCGCCGAACTCCAGCGCCCGCAGGCCCGCCTCCCGCCGGTAGACGATTCCCGCCCGCTCGCCCGCGCCGGTCACCGCGGGCACCCAGGCGTGGTCGCGGACCTCCTCGCGCCATCGCGCGATCGCCTGCGGCCAGGCCTCCGGATCGCCGACCGGGTCGCCGGAGGCCAGCGCGACGCCGTTGACCACCCGGTAGAGCACGGCCGCCTTGCCCGAGGGCGACCAGCAGACCGACTTGTCCCGGCGCAGCGCGAAGTACCCGAGCGAGTCCCGGGCACCGTGCCGCTCCAGCAGGACCCGCAGCCGCCGCTCGTCCTCGGGCTCCAGGTGCACCCGGCTGCGCGGGGAGCGGAAGAAGACCCGGACGGTGAGCAGCAGCAGCGCCGCGCCGAGGACGTTGACGGTCAGCGCGACCCAGCCGGGCACGTCCAGGTCGGAGTACTCGACGACCCCGGAGAGGGTGACCAGCCGGAACAGGACGTAGACCGCGCTGTCGCGCCAGCCGGGCGCGGCCCCGGCGTAGCCGAGCCGGACCAGCGCGGCGCCGATCGCGGTGACGGCGGCCCCGCCGGCCAGCAGGACGCCGAGCCCGAGCACCAGGTTGCCCCGCTCACCGCGCACCCGGCAGGCCGGGCGTCCGAGCAGCAGGGCGGCCAGCACGGCGGTGGTGAGGGCGGCCGAGCCCCAGTTGAAGGGGTGCGAGCGGTCCTCGGGTGCGACGGCCAGGGCGAGCGCGATCAGCGCCGTGTACCCGGCGACCACGGTGGTGGCGACGATCCAGGCGGCCCGCTTGCGGCGGCGCAGCATCAGCGCGAGCAGCCCGGCGAACAGGGCGGCGGTGAACCCGGCGGTCATCAGCACCGGGGTGAAGAACTCGCCGGTGTCGGCCCGGTGCACCCGGTTGCGGAACGGCGCGATCAGCCCGGTCACCAGGTTGAGCAGGGCCGCGATCCGCAGGTACCACTCGGCGAAGGCGACGCAGCGCCCGCGCCAGGCGGGCACCGGCCCCGGCGCGGGCGGGGCGGCGGGCTCCGGGACGTACGGGGCGGCGGGTTCCGGTGCGGCGACCGGTTCCGGCTGCCGGCCGGTGACCACGTCGGGCGCGCCGGCCAGCACGTTGTAGAAGGAGAGCTTGACCCCCTCCAGGCGCTGGTGGATCCGGGCGTCGCGGCGCTCGGCGCGCGCCATCCGCTTGGGCCGCGAGCGGTAGCGCCAGCGGGCCCACGGGCTGCGCGGCCTGGCCAGCCGCACGGCCCCGACCAGAGCCAGCGGCCAGACCATCACCCCGAGCAGACCGGTGAAGATCTTGCCCTTGAACAGGCTGACCACCACCAGCAGCAGCACCAGCGCGGCCAGCGCCAGCTGTCCGGCGGTCAGGTGCCCGGAGAACCCGCCCAGCGGCAGCGCCCCGAACAGCAGCAGCCCGATCATCGCCACCGCGATGATCACCGCGTCCACCGACTTGCGGCCCTGCTCGCTCCAGTAGACGTCCTCCAGGTGCAGCACCAGGGCGAACTCGTCCAGGACCAGCCCGCAGCCGATCCCGAAACCGGTCGCCATCACCTCGCGCGGCACCCCGCCCTCGCCCCGGATGGTGAAGGCGCCGACCCCGCAGACCAGCATCAGCGCCTGGCCGAACACCACATGGTGGATGTGCAGCCCGCCCGGGGTGACGTTGCCCGGCCACCAGCTGGTGCCGCGCCGGATCATCCGGACGCTGAAGCGGATGAACAGGAACGAGCCGATCAGCCCGAGCAGCAGCAGGAAGAGCGGCTGACGACCGGCCTCGACGATCCGTTCCCGGTAAGCGTCGAGTACCGACTGCCACATGACGGGCGCACCTCCGGGCCGTAGTGGACACGGGCCGCCGCGCTCGGGCGGCCCGCGGTTTCAGGGGCCACCGATCCTATGGGCCGCCGTACCCCGGCCCGTCAGGCCGCCCCGCACCACCGCGGCGGCCGGCTGCTGCTCCGGGCGGGTGAGCCGACGGCGGCGCAGCCGTTGATCACCCTGCGCTGCGCCCCGCCTTACCGATCTGACGAACCGTCACATGCGATGCTGTGGGCCCGATCCGGCCCGCACCGACACGAGCGCCGAAGTCTCTCGGACCGCCGACCCCCATGGCCTTCCCCACCGCAGGGCCCTCCCCTGCCCGGGCACCCCCAGGAACGGACGTGATCATGGACGCACTCTCCCGCAGGAACCTGCTGGCCGCCGGCGCGGGCGCCGCGGCCACCCTGATGGCGGGCTGCGCGAGCAGCGGCACCGGTGGGCGCCCGGCGGCTCCGCCCCGCTCCGCCGGCTCCCCCAAGCCGCCCGCCCCGGCTCTGATCGGGGACGGGTCCACCTCCGACACCGGCCCGCAGCCGCACCAGCCCGCAGCCGAGCCGCTCGGCCCCGGCGAGACGCCGCCGCAGTTCGTGGTGTTCTCCTGGGACGGCGCGGGCGAGCTGGACAACCGGCTGTTCAGCCGGTTCCGGGAGCTCGCCAAGGAGCACCGGGCCTCGATGACCTTCTTCCTCAGCGGCCTCTACCTGCTCCCCGAGTCCAAACGGGAGCTCTACCGCCCGCCGCAGCACCCGGTCGGCGCCAGCGACATCGGCTACCTCAGCGACCAGCACATCCACGACACCCTGAAGCAGCTCGGCGCCGCCTGGCTGGAGGGGCACGAGATCGGCACCCACTTCAACGGCCACTTCTGCGGTGCCGACGGCGTCGGCAGGTGGTCGCCCGAGGAGTGGGACAGCGAGATCGAGCAGGCGATGGACTTCGTCATGAAATGGAAGACCAACACCGGCTTCACCGACCTGCCCGCCCTGCCCTTCGACTACCGCAAGGAGCTGATCGGCGGCCGCACCCCCTGCCTGGAGGGCCAGCGCGCCCTGCTGCCCACCGCCGCCGAACGCGGCTGGAAGTACGACAGCAGCGGGCCCGGCGGGCTCCAGATCTGGCCGCAGAAGGTCCAGGGCGGTGCGCTGTGGGACTTCCCGCTGCAGTCCATCCCCTTTCCCGGGCACACCTTCCAGGTGCTGTCGATGGACTACAACATCATGTTCAACCAGTCCGGTGCCAACACCAGGGGCGACCGCGCGATGTACCCGGACTGGCGCACCCAGGCGCGCGACTCCTACCTGGCGGGCTTCGACCGGGCGTACACCACCAACCGGGCGCCGTACTTCATCGGCAACCACTTCGAGCAGTGGAACGGCGGCATCTACATGGACGCCGTCGAGGACGCCTTCAAGGTGATCGCCGAGCGGCCCGGGGTCCGGCTGGTGTCGTTCCGCCAGCTGGTGCACTGGCTGGAGGCGCAGGAGCCGGCGGTGCTGCGCAAGCTGCAGTCGCTCGGCCCGGGCGAGGCACCGGCCGGCGGCTGGCGGGCCTTCCTCGGCACTTCCGAGCCGGCCCCCGCCCCGGCCGTCCCCTGACACCTTCCGCCCGGGGCCGCTCCCCCGGCTCGGGCCCCGGCCCGTACCGGGGCGCGCCCCGCCCGCTCAGGCCGCGGCCCGCACCCGGCCCGAGAGCAGTGCGCCGACCAGCGCCACCCCGGTCATCACCAGGAAGATCACCGCGAACGCCGCCGCCGGCACCGGCGAGCCCTGAGCGGCCGCCACCGAGCCGCCGCCCAGGCCCGCGAAGAGCACCCCGGACAGGCCGATCAGCAGCACATTGCCCAGCGCGTCGCTCATCTGCAGCGAGGCCGAGTTGGCGCCGGCCTCCTCGGGGGCGGACAGCTTCATCATCAGCACGCTGACGCTCGCCACCGTCAGGCCCATGCCCAGCCCGCCGACGGCCCAGGCCACCGCCGCCGCCCAGGTCGGGACGGCCGGCACCAGTACCAGCGCCGCCCCCGCGATCGCCACCGCCGTCAGCGCGAAACCGAGCCGGATCATCGCCTCCCGGTGCCTCTGCACCCCCGGCCGCCCCTGCAGCCACGAACCCAGCGCCCAGGAGAGCCCCCCGCTGGTCAGGGTCAGCCCGGCCATCGTCGGGCTCAGGCCCCGCTCGGTCACCATCATCAGCGGGATGAAGGCCTCCGCCGCGAAGAACGCGCCCGCCGCCACCCCGCGCAGCAGGATCACCGTCGGCAGTCCGCGCGCCGCCCGCAGCGTGCCCGCGGGCAGCAGCCGCAGCACGGCCGGGAGCAGCAGCCCCGCCCCTGCCAGCCCCGGGACCAGCGCGATCAGGTCGAGCCGCTGGCCCGCGTACTGCAGCAGCCCCGCGCCGAGCGCGGCCATCGCCGCCAGTGCCGACCGCCGGTGGTCGAACTCCGGCCCCGGCGCGGTCTGCCGCTCACGCTGCTCCCGCTCGCTGCGCCGCAGCGCCGGACCCATCACCGCCAGCGGCAGCAGGATCAGCACCGGTACGGCCAGGAACACCCAGCGCCAGCCCAGGTGCTGGGTCACCGCCCCGGAGACCGCGGGTCCGAGGATGGACGGCAGCACCCAGGCCGCCGAGAAGGCCGCGAACACCGAGGGGCGCAGCCGCTCGGGGAAGGCCCGTCCGACCACCACGTACAGCGCGACGATCACCAGCCCGCCGCCGAGCCCCTGGATCGCCCGGCCGGCGACGAACAGCCACATGTCCGCCGCCGTCCCGGCCACCACCAGTCCGGCCCCGAACACCGCGATCCCGGAGAACAGCGGCCCCATCGGCCCCCGGCGGTCGCACCACTGGCCGGACACCACCAGCGCGAACAGCGTGCTGGTGAAGTACCCGGAGAAGGCGAAGGCGTACAGCCCGAGCCCGTCGAGCTGACGGGCCGCCACCGGCATCGCGGTGTTCACCGCCGTCGCCTCGAAGGCCAGCAGCAGCACGACCGAGACGATCCCCAGGGTCAGCGCCCGGTACGGGCCGCTGAGCACTCCTCCGGTGTCCGGATCTGCTGTCGGGATGGGTATGGACGAGGTCGCGGAGGAGGGGGCCGTGGTCATGCCCTTCATGGTAAGTGCCTATTAATCGATTTACTCCTGACCTGCGGTCCCGTGACCGCCTCCCCCATCGGTCCTAGTACTGCAATCACAGTTATGGGATGTGGCCTCGGCGTTTGTAGTGGCTGAGGCGGGCTCGGGTCTGGCTGAGACGTCGCCACCATGACCAGCGCAGATGATGCGCCGGAGTGAGGTGGTGGGGGTGGAGGATCAGGCCGATGAGGCGGCGAATCTCCGCGACAGACAGGGGTATGAGGTCGCTTTGTCCTAATCGGCAGCCCCTTTTTCCAGCTCGTGGGCGCGGATCGCGGTCAGCGCGGCGAGGGCGGCCATGGACAGGGTGATGTGCCGGTACCAGGCGTCGTAGCGGCGGACCTGGTAGTGGTCCAGGCCACACTCGTTCTTCGCGACCTGGAACGACTCCTCTATTGCCCACCTCGCCGCGGCGACCTTGACCAGGTCTTTCAACCGGGTGGCCACAGGCCCGTAGCACACGTAGTGGGCGATCTCGGTCGGGTCGCTGACCGAGCGGCGGGCCAGCACCCAGTGCCCGACGCCGTCCTCCCACACCGGGCGGATCGCCACCCTGGCCCAGTCGTAGACCCGCTCGCCATGGGAGCCCTTACCACCGGACAGGCGCTTCCAGGCCTGCCGCGGCAGCGCGGCGACCAACTCGTCGACCCGGACCTCACGCCACCGCGTCGTGATCACGGTGTCGTTGACCCTGGTGGCCAGCACATACCCGATGCCGCGCTGCTCCAGCCAGACCCGCAGGTGCTTGACCTGCCCGTAGGCCTCGTCCGCGGTCACCCACGCGAACGGCACCCCGGCGTCGATCGCGCGCTGCAGCATCCAGCGGAAGTGCTCGTTCTTCGTCGCGAACGGCACCTCATCGGGCACGCCGGCCGCCCGGCAGCGCTCGCGGTCGTCCGTCCACGAGGCCGGCAGGTACAGCTCCCGGTCGATCAGCGCGCGGCCCTTCGCCGAGGCGTAGGCCAGGAACGTGCCGATCTGGGAGTTCTCCGTCCGTCCCGCCGTCCCCGTGTACTGGCGCTGGACCCCGGCCGACCGCGTGCCCTTCTTCAGGAAGCCGGTGTCGTCGCCGATAAGGATCCCGTCCTTGGCACCGATGGTCTCCACGACGAAGTCCCGCACGTCGTCACGGACATCGTCCGCGTCCCAGTCCGCCTCGCCGAGCAGGCGTTGCATCCCGATCGGATGTCCCTCGCCCGCGCGCTCCGCGAGGGTCCACCCGTTCTTCCTCTCCAGCGGAGCGATCAGCCCTGCCATATACGTCAGGGCACGCGCACGCGGCTCCGACCTGGAAAAACGCGCAGCGAACCGCGCGTGCAGCCCGGACAGCATCTCCTGCCAGGCCTCAACCTGCCCCACCCCGAGATCCACAGACACGGCGAAACACAACCACAGCCACCGGCAGAACTCACAACCGCCCCACCCGTAACTGTGATTGCAGTACTAGGACCCTCCGCGGTCCTGGGCCGGGCACCGGCGTCAGTGCAGCACCTTCAGCCCCACCACACCGCCGAGTATCAGCACCAGACAGGTCACCCGGGCCGCCGTCACCGCGTCCCCCATGACCGCCATCCCGTACAGCGCCGTACCGATCGCGCCGATCCCCACCCACACCGCGTACCCGGTCCCGAGCGGGATGCTCCGCATCGCCAGGGCCAGTCCGCCCATGCTCAGCACCAGCGCGACCGCGAACACCAGGCTCGGCACCAGCCGCGAGAACCCCCTGGACGCCTCCAGCGCCACCGCCCACACCGTCTCCAGCACACCGGCGACGATCAGTACCACCCAGGCCATGACCCGACTCTCCTCCGCAGTAGTCGACGGCGGACCCTCATGGGCCCTGCCGCAGTACTGCGCCGTCTTGTCATTACCGGGTACGACGCGCCTCGTCCGGGGTGATCGGCTCACCTGCCCCCGACGGTAGCACAGGACGACACACAGAATTCATATTCGGATATTGACGCGGTCGGCCCGGCACCCCCTAAAATGAATTCACCGACAGGCGCTCCGGAGGATTCGGAGCCCACCCGCGACACCGCAGCACGAGAGGAGCAGGCCATGAACAGGAGGACGGCGACGGCACGGACACCCCGCCCCTGTGCCGCTCCCAGCTGTTGTCGCACCAGTTGTCAGGCCTGAGCGCTCCCCCTTCCGGCGGATTCCGCTCTGTTCACGGCCGTGTGCCCGAGTGGTTTAGGGAACCGCCTGCAAAGCGGTTTACACGGGTTCGATTCCCGTCATGGCCTCCACGCCCGAATTGCCGATCAGAGATTTCCGCCGATCGGCAGTTCGGCATTTCCTTTTCCACCGAAAGGGCTTCCCGGGAGTTCATTTCCGGCTCGCCGGTTCCAGGCGGGAACGCCCGTGGGGCGCCCTCCGACTGGAGGACGCCCCACGGCTTCGGACCGGCCGACGGCTACTCGATGACCGGCGGGTTGGCCGCCCCTCCGGTACGCCAGGTGTCCTCGTCCTCGACGAGGTAGTCCGGGCGGTGGCCGTTCTTGTTGTTGCCCTTCTTCTTGCCCGCCGCGCTGCCGGGAGCCCCGTGGGCTCCGGCCGCGCCCTGCTGGCCGGCGCGGTTCTTGCCCAGGCCCGAACCGCCCTCGGAGAAGGCCCGGCCGCTGGCACCACCAGGACGGGCACCGCCGACCGTACCGCCGGCGCGACGGACCAGGCCGGGTCCGCTCTTGCCGCCCGCGCCCTTGGCACCGGCACCACCGGCGTGCGCTCCGCCCATACCGGGCATGCCCGGACGGCCCTGGGTCGCACCGGCACCGCCGGCCGCACCGGCACCCGTGCCACCGGCCGCACCACGACCGGCGCCCGCACCGGCACCCGAGCTGCCACCCGAGCCTCCGGTCGAACCGCCGCCCAGACGGCCGCCACCGGTCGGAAGGGTGCTGCTGCTTCCGAGGCTGCCACTGCCGGGCAGGCTGAAACTACCCGGCAGCCCACCGGGCAGCCCACCGGGACCGCCGCCACCGCCGGGCTGGCCGGGGCCACCGCCACCGGGCAGCCCACCGGGGACGCCGCCACCCGGCGTCGGGAAGGTCCCCGGCGCGGGCAGGGTGCTCGTGGGCGGGAGCGAGTCGATCCCGGTGTGGCTCGGCGGCGGCAGGACCGGACTACTGGGATCGGTCGGCAGGCCCGGTATCCCCGGCCCACCCGGATGCACCGGCGTCGGCGTCCCCGGCGACGGCGGCGCCTCGAAGTGCGGGTTCGGCAGGTTCGGCTGGTTCGGGGTGTTCACCCCGGGCCCACCGCTCGGGTCCGACCAGCCGGGCCCACCGGTCCCACCGGGGTTCGGCGACGGCGGCGCTGGCATGGGCGGCATGGGAGCGGGGGCGACACCGGGCGGAGCGGGGTTGGGGGGCGGCGGCGGGAAACCCTCCTCCCCGCCGCGTCCGCCCTCGTCGGGCACCTGGAGCCAGTTGGCGGCCTGGTTGTACTGCTTGCCCACGTACTCCATGACGATGATCGCGTTCTGGTGCGCGACCTCGCCCGCCGACAGCTGGTCATAGTTCTTCTGGAGAGCGGCGGTGCGGTCCATGCCACCCGCTACGTCGGCCCTGAACTGCGCGTCGGAACGGTCTCCGAGGTCACCGACGAACTTCAGTCCGCTGTCGAGCGTGCTGGGCTCGTGGATCCCGCTCATGCTCTTGGCGGCCGACTCAAGCGCCGTACCGGCGAAGCCGATCGCATTGGAGGTGGTGCCGGCGTGAGCCGCCGTATTGGTCAGGTTGGTCTGGATCTTGCCGGCATGAGCGACGAAGGCCTGCGAGGCCGCACCCTCCCAGTTCTGGGACGCGTGCTCCACGGCCTGCTGTAGGTCGGAGGCAGCGCTGTTGAGCTCCGCCTCCACGCTCTTCCAGTGGTCGCTGACCTCCTTGAGCCGCCCCGAGTTGGAGATCTCGAGCATGTGCTTGAGATTCTTGAGGCCGTAGTTGTCGAAGTCCGTCTTGGGTCCGTTGTCCGCAGCCATCAGACTTGACCTTCCTGCTTCCGCATGGCCGCAACCTGCTGCTCGTCGTCGTTGCGGTAGGCGTCGTTGACCGTCTTGGTCTTGTTCCCGAACTCGTTGATCAGGGAGTCCAGGTCGGCGGTCGTCCTCGCCAGGAACTGCTGCAGCTGGTCATGCGCCGTGTACAGGGCCTGCGCCTCGGCGAAGTCACCGCCGAAGTCCGAACGGGCGACGACGGTGTTGTACTTGGACTTGTTGGCGGTCTGACCGAGGTTCTGCTGGAGGGCCCGCAGTCGTTTGACCACCGCCTCCAACTCGTCGATATCGACCCGGAATCCGTCGGACATACGGCTCTCTCCCCCTGGAGTGTCGATGCTTCCCCGTCTGGCACTGGCTCCGGCGGGTGGTGATGGTGTCCCAGCTAGCGGACAGCAACTCGATAGCTAGGGCGTTCGATGGTAGCGCTTGCCGAGAGAGTGCTGACACACCCTCAGCGCTGCTGGTTGCCGCCCTGCCCGTACGGGTTGTTCTGGGGCGGGTAGCCGGGCGGCGGGGCCTGGTTGCCGTAAGGCGGCTGCGGCTGGTTCGGGTACGGCGGCTGTGCCTGCTGCGGCCAGGCGGGCGGGGTTCCGTACTGCTGCTGAGCACCGTAGGGCTGGCCGCCGTACGGGGGCTGGACGAACTGGCCCTGAGCAGACTTCCGGCGGCGGGACACCGCGACGATCACCGCGATCACCACGACCAGGAGCACGATGCCGACGCCGGCGGCAGCAAGGACAAGAGTGCCCTTGGAGTGCGACGACGAACCGACGGTCTGCGGCTGTCCGGCAGATCCGGGACCCACCGTGGCCGGGGCTGATGCACCAGGCGCCTGACCGCCGCCTCCCACGTCACCCGCAGCCACAGGCTTGGCGAGCGGGCCCTGCGCCGGACCGTCGGGGATGTCCTGGGTGAGCGCCTCATACGGACGGATGATGCCGTAACCATAGTGCGGGTCGGGCAACTTGGCGCCCTGCAGCGACGACGGGACGTAGGCCGACTTCACCAGCCGGTTGGCGACCTGGCCTGCCGTCAGGTTCGGAAACTTGGCCCGGATCAGTGCGGCGGCTCCAGACACATAGGCTGTCGCGTCGGAAGTGCCGTCTCCGATGCAGTACTGGTTGCTGTTGCACGGGCCGGTACTGACGATACGGACACCAGGGGCCGAGAGCAGTACCTCCGGACCGTAGTCCGACATACTCCAAATGGTGTTGTTCTTGTCTACTGCCCCGACCGTCAACACGCCTGGTTCGTCCGCCGGCGAGGCCACCGGCCCGCCTTCGTTGCCTGCGGCGACGACCACGAGGACGTCGTTCTTGGCGGCATACGCAACCGCATCCGCCATCTTCGGGTTCCGGATGGGGCTGCCCAGCGAGAGGTTGATCACCTTGGCCTTGTGATCAACGGCCCACTTAATGTCCTCGGGGACGTAGTCGGTGTCCTGCGCCGTCGACTTGTAGATCGGAAGAATCTTGGCACCCGGCGCCAGACCGACGGCGCCATCCCCGTTGCCGTGACCGTGCGCGGCGATCAGACCGGCCATCGCGGTGCCGTGGGAGTCCGTGGGATGAGTGTCACGCCCCTGGCCGCTCGGGTCGTATCCCGGAAGCAGTTGCCCCGACAGGTCGGGATGACTCGGGTCCACTCCACTGTCGATGACAGCGACGATGACCCCGTCGCCCTTGCTGACCGACCAGACCTTGTTGAGGTCGAACTCCTGGTTCGGCCACTGCCCGTCGCGGACGTAGTCCGCGCTCGCGACCGGTGCGGTCGTCAGAAACAGACCCGCGGCCAGTGTCGTGGCGCCGAGTGCGCGCATGGTCCTGCTGAGCGTCATCGCTTCCCCGTCACCCCGTCAGTAGACATCCGGTGCATCCGTCCGTACCGCCGTGAGTACAAGCGGACAGCCAATCGATCGTATCGCTCGACAGGTCGGCACGGGCAGGACCCCACGCCCCTGCACGGCTTCTGCACGCCGGAGTTGACCCGTCGCGGACAACGCCGCCGAGGGTGCGGACCCGCACCGGGCCCGCCGCCCTCACCCGACGATGGCGTCCTCCGGCAGGATCGGCAGCCGTCCCACCGGAAGCCCGGTGGCGGCCCGCACCGCCGCCGCCACCGCCGCGGGCGCGACCACCGCGGGCACCGCACTGACGGCCTTGGCGCCGAAGGTGGCGACCACGTCGCGCTCCTCCAGCAGGGCGGCGATCCGGATGTCCGGGGTGTCCAGGGCGGTGGGCAGGCGGTAGCCGGTGAGGGAGGCGTTGAGGATGCGGCCGTTCTCGGTACGGAGGTTCTCCAGGAGGGCCAGACCGACGCCGTGGGCCACGGCGGCCTCGATGCGGTCCTCGATCTGGCGCGGGTTCAGGACACGGCCCACGTCCTGGGCGACCGTCACATCGACGACCCGGACCGCGCCCAGTTCGATGTCGACGTCCACCACGGCCCGCATGGCGCAGAAGGCGATGGAGACGAAGGCGTCGCCCTGGCCCGACTCGTCCAGCGGTTCGGTCGGGTGGGGGCGGCACTGGGCGGTGGCCCAGAGCTCCTTGCCCTCCAGGGCCTCGCTGACAGGCATGCCCAGGACGCCGTCGTAGGAGGTGATCTTTCCGTCGGCGATCGTGAGCAGCTCGACCGACATGCCGAAGTTGGCGGCGATCGGCTGGAGTAGCTGGTGACGGACCATCAGGGCGGCCCGCTCGACCGCGCCGCCCGAGACCCAGGTGTGCCGTCCCCGCGCGGACGGGCCCGCGACCGACTGGTCGCTGTCGACCGGCGCGATGTAGACCTCGGAGACGCCGAGTACCGACTGCACGATCTGGCGGGCCAGGGTGGCGAAGCCCTGGCCGACGTCCACCGCCGCGCAGATCACGGTCGCGTGGTTGCCGCTGACCCGGACGGTGGCGGTGGAGACCTCGTCCTCGCCCTCCGCACCGAGCATGTGCACCATGCCGACCGCGTACCCGATGCCGCGCCGGACGGCGGACGGGTCGCCCGCGCCGCCGGGACCGCCGGGGAGCAGCCAGTCGGCCTCGGGGTCGTCCAGCGGCAGGGCGGGCAGCGGGGACTCGGCGATCGCGTCCAGCAGGGCGGTGACCGGCGCCGGGCAGGTGACGGCCTGTCCGGTGGGCATCGGGTCGCCGGTGGCCATGGCGTTGCGGCGGCGGATCTCCAGCGGGTCGATGCCCAGCTGCACGGCGAGCTGGTCGAGCTGGGACTCGTACGCGAAGCAGGTCTGCAGGGCGCCCTCGCCGCGCATCCGGCCGGCCGGCGGGTTGTTGGTGCGCATGGCCCAGGCGTCCACGAAGACGTTCGGGCAGACGTACGGGCCGACCGAGAAGGCCGCGGCGGCGGCCAGCGCCTCGGCGGAGACGTCGGCGTACGCGCCGCCGTCCAGCAGGATCTGCGCCTCGACCTTGACCAGCCTGCCCTCGGCGTCCGCGTGGTGGCGGTAGCGCAGCAGGGCCGGGTGGCGGCTGGTGTGGGCGTGGAAGGACTCCTCGCGGGTGAGGACCATCTTCACGGGGCGGCCGGTGCGCAGCGCGAGCAGGGCCAGGGTGACCTGGAAGGAGAGGTCCTCGCGGTCGCTGGTGGCACCGGGGACTCCGGTGACGACCAGTCGGACCCGGTCGGGTTCCAGGCCCAGGCAGGCGGCCGTGCGGTCGCGGTCGCCGTGCGGGTCGGTGGAGGAGAGGTGGAGCTCGACGCCGCCGTCCGGCCTGGGCACGGCCAGTCCGGCCTCGCAGCCGAGCGGGGCCGGGTCCTGGCGGCCGACCTGGTAGAGGCCCTCGACGACGACCTCGCCGACGGCCTCCGGGTCACCGGTGCGCAGCGGGAGGTGCCGGAAGAGGTTGCCCTCGGGGTGCAGCGGCGGGACGTTGAAGGACTGCTCGGGGTCGGTGACCGCCTCCAGCGGCTCGTACTCGACCACGATCGAGGCGGCGGCGAGGCGGGCGGTGTCGGGGTGGTCGGCGGCGACGGCGGCGATCGGTTCGCCGTGGTGGCGCACCACGCCGCAGGCCAGGATCGGCCGGTCGGCGGCGACCGGTCCGGACGGCGCGCCGTCGGGGATCCCCTCGGGGCCCGGCGGCAGGTCGGCCGCGGTGACCACGGCGTGCACACCGGGGAGGGCGAGCGCGGGGGCGGTGTCGATGGCGACGATCCGCGCGTGCGGGTGCGGCGAGCGCAGTACGGCGCCCCAGAGCAGCCCCTCGGCCCACAGGTCGGCGGCGTAGGGGTAGATGCCGAGCGCCTTGGGAAGGGCGTCGGTGCGCAGGGCAGGGCTGCCCAGGCCGAAGGGCTCGGCGTCCTTCGGCTCCTCGGGACCGGCCGCGGGCAGGTCGGTGGGCGAGGAGATGTCGGTCGGCGAACTCATGCGTGGTCGTCCTCGCGGATGCCGTGGGCGGGGGTGCTGCCGTCGTGGCCCTCGTAGACGGGGGCGGCCTCCGCGAAGGGGATGCCGTGAACGGTGCCGTCGTAGCCCTCGTAGACGGGGGCGCCCTCCACGAAGGGGATGCCGTGGACGGGGGTGCTGCCGTCGTGTCCCTCGTAGACGGGGGCGGCCTCCGCGAAGGGGTTGCCGTGGGCGGGAGCCGGGACGTACGGGGTGCCGTGCGCGGGCGTGCTCTCGTAGAGCGGGCCGTCCACCGCCGCGCCGTGGACGGGGGCGGCCTCGAAGTGGCTCTGGCCGTAGGAGGTGTCGTACGCCGCGTCGTAGGGGCCCGCGTACGAGGACTGGGCCTCGTAACCGGGGGTCTCGTAGCCGGAGGCCTCGTAACCGGGGTCGTACGGCGTGCCGTGCGGCGGCGTGGCGGTGTAGCCGGGGTACGGCTCGTAGACACCGGTCTGGTGGGCGCCGGCCGTCCCGTAGTCGATGCCGATCCCGGTGCCGGCGGTGGTGGGTTCGACCGGGTACGGGGCCTCGATCCAGGCCTCGGAGTCGGCGTAGACCGGCAGCTCACCGGTCTGCGCGGGCAGGTCGGCCGCGGGCTGGGCGGACTCCGGCTGCGCGGGCATCGGCTGAGTGGGCACCGGCTGCGCGGTCCCGGTGTCCTGGACAGTGGCCGGGACGGGCTCGGCGGGCGGCGCGGTGGTGGCCGGGTCCGGTTCGGCCACCGCCGCCGGTGCCTCGGCGGCTGCCGCGGCCTCGTCCTCGGTGAGCTCCTCCTCGGCGCCGCGCGCCTCGGCGACCGCCTGCACGGCGGCGAGGACGCCCCGGTAGCCGGTGCAGCGGCAGAGGTTGCCGCAGAGTGCCTGGCGGGCCTCGATCTCACTGGGCCGGTGGTTGCGCTGGAGCAGGTCGTGCACGGCCATGGCCAGGCCCGGGGTGCAGTAGCCGCACTGGACGGCGCCCGAGTCGGCGAGCGCCTGCTGGACGTCGCTGGCGACGCCACCCGCCGACAGGCCCTCGACCGTGGCGATCTCGCTGTCGGAGGCGAGCGCGGCGGGCACCAGGCAGCCCGCCACCAGCTGACCGTCCACCAGCACCGAGCAGGCACCGCACTCGCCCTGCTCGCAGCCGTCCTTGGCCCCGGCCAGACCGAGGCGCTCGCGCAGCACGTAGAGCAGGCTCTCACCGATCCAGGCGTCGGTGACGGGCCGTTCGAAGCCGTTGACCCGCAGGGTGTACGAGGCGCAGGGCCGGCCGTTGCCGCCGAATTCCACCGGGCCGGGGCCGAGTGGGTCGGTGCCCAGCGGATCGGCGCTCAGCAGATCGGTGCCCAGCGGGTCGGGCACAGCCGCACCGGCTCCCGCAGCGTCGGATCCGACCGAGCCGGAGTCGATCGGGTCTGTCGTCGTCACTTCAGCGCCCTTCCCAGTGCCCGTCGGGCCAGCACCGATACGGTACGCCGCAGCCGTGCGGCCACCACGCCCGGCCCCTCCGGGCCACTGTCCAGAGCGCCCTCGGGGATGCAGGCCGCGGCCACGTACTCGCCGAAGGCGGCGGCCGCCGCCGGGTCGATCGGGACCAGGCCCTCCTCGCCCCTGGCGTCCCAGTCGATGCAGCCGGCGACCCAGGCCTCGGCCTCCAGCGGCCGCAGCGGTACGGGGGCGACGGCGCCGACCGCGCAGCGCACCGCGCGCCGGGCGGGGTCGAGGACCAGGGCGACGGAGGCGGTGGCGCGGGCGGGACCGCTGCGGTTGGTGGCCTTGAGGAAGACCTGCGGGGCGTGCAGCAGCGGGACCCGGACCCAGGTGAGCAGTTCGCCGGGGCGCAGCGGGTCCAGCCCGGTGAGCAGGTGGCTGATCGGGACCTCGCGGGTGCCGCCCGCACTGGCCAGGGTGGCGGTCGCCTCCAGGACCGTGAGGACGGGGAGGGTGTCGCCGGCGGACGCGCCGGAGGCGATGTTGCCGCCCAGCGTGCCCACGTTGCGCACCTGCGGGGGACCGGCGGTGCGGGCCGCGTCGGCGAGGGCGGGGATGAGCGCGGCGAAGTCGGGGCGGTCCATCCGGGCGTGGGTGAGGCCGGCGCCCAGGACCGCGGTGCCGCCGTCCTCGTAGCGCCAGCCGCGAAGCTCGTTGATCCGGCCGAGGCCGATCAGCGCGGCCGGGCGGAGCCGTCCGGCGTTGACCGCCTCCATCAGGTCGGTGGCCCCGGCCACCGGCACCGCGCCGGGGGTGACTGCCAGCGCCTCCACGGCCTCGTCGAGCGAGGCCGGCAGCATGATCGTCCGGTTCACCAGGATTCCACCGTGCTCCACTTGCTCATCGAACTGCCTGCCCTCCCCCGACTTCTCCGGACGGAGGAAGCACCGGGCGGCCTCCGGCCGGGGTCTCGGCCCCATCGGCAGTGCGGCCTGGCCCGTAGGGTACGGGCGATCGGTGCGGGTTGGGCAACTCTGGCACACAAAGCGCGGTGATCATTTCCCGGCCGGCGCGGGCAAGCAGGCGGATTCCCGGACGAATCCGGCCGGAGTCCGTCGCGATGCCGTCCGAACGGGATCGGTCGTTCACCAGTTCTTGACGCACTGCCACCCGGGCGGGTTCCCGGACGGGCCGTCCCGGTGTACCAATTCTCGCCCAGCGGAGCGCCCGGTGTCACCGCCCCTGGGGATGATCTTGGTCGCATTCGGCGGGCCTAGCGTGGAGTCACCCGATCCCGGTACCGAGGAGCCGAAATGACCCGACGGCAGGATCCCGCCGCCCCGGCCGAGCTCGCCGAGCTGGCCGCCGAACTGACCGAGATGGCCGCCGCCGACCACGCGGCCGCCGACACCGCCCACAGCCCCGACCTCGCCGAGCAGCTGACCTGGCGACGGCTGACCGCCCGCCACGGCGAACGGCTGGCCCAGATCATGGACGAGTACGGCTGGCCCACCGCCGACCTGGTCGGTCCCGAGGCCGCCCGAGCCGCCTGGCTGGTCGCCCAGCACGCGGACCGCCGTGCGGACATCCAGCGGCGGGCCCTCGACCTGATGACCGAGGCCGTCCGGGGCGGCCGCGCGGGCGCCCGCGAGCTCGCCTTCCTGCGGGACCGGACCCTGGTCAACGAGGGCCGCCCGCAGGTCTACGGCACCCAGATCGGCGCGGTGGTGGACGGCGCGCCCGTCCCGTGGCCGTGCGAGCGGCCCGACCTGATGGACGAACTCCGCGCCGGGGTCGGCATCGAGCCCTTCGCCGTCCACACCGCCAGGCACGCTCCGCGCTAGCCGTCCCGTGGCGACCGGCCCCTCTTCCGCGAGCCTCGGGACCGTCAGAGCGTGGGCGGCGGCCCGTCCAGCGGCCGGCCGGCCACGCCGGGGCGGCGCTGCCAGGGGTGGGGGCCGCCGCTCGGGCGGTACTCGACCCCGAGCGCGTCCAGTCGGGCGTAGTGGGTCGTCATCCGCCGCTCGAAGCCGCCGAGATCGCGCTCGGCGGGCGCGGGCAGCGCGGACCACGCGACCTCGGCGAAGGCGGCGAGGCGTGGGAAGGCCCGGTAGTCCACGTCCCGCACGTCGTCCACGAACTCGGTCCACAGGTTCGCCTGAGTGCCGATCACGTGCCGGGCGGCCGCCCCGCCGTCGTCCAGCGCTGCCAGCTCCGGCGGCACCGGCTCGAACCGGTACACGTCGGCCGGCGTGCGGACGTACCCGATCGGGATCGGCTCGTCCGTACCCTCCGCCTGTCGGTGGTCGAGATAGACCTGCTGCTCAGGACAGATCACCACGTCGTGCCCCGCGATGGCGGCGGCCACCCCGCCCGCGTACCCGCGCCAGGACGACACCGCCGCGCGCGGTGCGGCCCCGCCCTCCAGGATCTCGTCCCAGCCGATCAGCCGGCGCCCGCGGTCGGCCAGCCAGCGGTCGAAGTGCCGGACGAACCAGCCCTGCAGCCCCTCCTCACCGACCAGCCCGAGCTCCCTGATCCGGGCCTGGGCCGCCGCACTGGCGCGCCACTGGTCCTTCGGGCACTCGTCCCCGCCGAGGTGGACGAACTCGGACGGGAAGATCTCCAGCAGTTCCTCCAGCACGCCCTCGAAGAAGCGCAGGGTCGCCTCGGAGGCGTTGAGCACGTTGGGGCTGACCCCCCAGTCGGTCCAGACGCCGAGCGCGGCGGTGTCCACCACATCGGTGTTGCCGAGCTCGGGGTAGGCGGCGATGGCCGCCTGGGAGTGGCCGGGGAGGTCGATCTCGGGGACGACGGTGATCTGCCGCCCGGCGGCGTACGCGACGATCTCGCGCAGGTCGTCCTGGCTGTAGTACCCGCCGTGCGGCCGGTCGTCCCGGCGCCCGCCGCTCCGGAACCCCACCATCGACCGCTCGCGCCAGGCGCCGACCTCCGTCAGTCGGGGGTACCGCCTGATCTCGGCCCGCCAGCCCTGGTCGTCGGTCAGGTGCAGGTGCAGGACGTTCAGCTTGTGCACGGCCATCAGGTCGAGGAAGCGCAGCACGTCCGCCTTGGGCAGGAAGCGCCGGGCGACGTCCAGCAGCACCCCGCGCCAGCCGAACCTGGGGGCGTCCTCGATCTCGCAGCCGGGCAGGGCCCAGCCGGTGCGGCGCAGCGGCGCCCGCCGGTAGGCGTCGGGGCCGAGCAGCTGGCGCAGCGACTGCGCGCCCCAGAACGCCCCGGCGGGGCCGCCCGCGGTGATGACGGCCCGCGGGCCGGCGACGGTGAGCCGGTACGCCTCCGGGGCGAGTCCGCCGTCCTGCCGCAGCTCGATGCCGTCGGCGGCACCGGGGGACCCCGGGTGCAGCGGCAGGCCGGTGGCGGCGGTGAGGGCGGCCCCGAGCCAGGAGCCGACGTCCGCCAGGGCGGCCTCGGCGGTCAGGGTGGTGGCGGGACCGAGCGGGAACTCCTCGGCGCTCCCGGTCCGGACAGCACGCAGCGGGGCAGGGACGAGATCCGCGATGACGTCGGCCATGCGGACCATCCTGCCCCGTCCGGTCCGATTGGTACAGACCAATCACCGGTCCCGCCGGCCATCGCGACCGCGGGCGGGACTACTGCTCGTCGCCGCCCTGCGGCTTGTCGATCCCGTCGAAGATCTCCTTGCACATCGGGCAGACCGGGTACTTCTTCGGGTCGCGCCCCGGCACCCAGACCTTGCCGCAGAGCGCGACCACGGGAGTGCCGGACAGGGCACTCTCCATGATCTTGTCCTTCTGGACGTAGTGGGCGAAGCGCTCGTGGTCGCCGTCCCCGTTGGACACCTGGGGGACGGGCTCGACCAGGGTGCCGGTGCCGAGGCCGCGCTCGGGCTCAAGAGTGCTCATAGGTGCCTAGTCTATGGGGGCGGCTCGGAACGCGGCCAGCTTCCCGGGGCCGGGTCAGTTCAGGGTCGGGTCGTCCGGGTACGTGGCGAGTATCGCCAGCGGGCCGCGCTGGCGGCGCAGCACCGAGCGCCAGAGCCGCTCGGGCTCCGGGCAGGAGATGTCGCCGGGTTCGGCGTCGACCAGGTGCCAGGCGCCCTCGGCGACCTCGTTCTCCAGCTGCCCCGGCGACCAGCCGGAGTATCCGGCGAAGACCCGCAGACCGCCCAGCTCCCCCGCCAGCACCTCGGGCGGCGCCTCCAGGTCGACCAGGCCGATCGCCCCGTGCACCCGCCGCCAGCCGAGCGGTTCGGCCTGCCCGGGCTCGCCGGGCACCACGGCGACCGCGAGCGCCGAGTCGAGCGCCACCGGACCGCCCTGGAAGACCACCGCGGGCCGGCCGGTCAGGTCCGCCCAGCCGTCCAGCACGCTGCCCACCTCGATCGGGGTCGGCCGGTTGAGCACGACGCCGAGCGCCCCCTGCGCGTCGTGGTCGAGGATCAGCACCACCGACCGGGCGAAGTTCGGGTCGGTCAGCAGGGGCGTCGCGACGAGGAGTCGGCCGGTGTGCGAGAGGGCCGGTGTCATGCCCACATGATCCCGCAGTCGGCGCCCCGGCGGGCGCCCAACACGAAAGCCCGTAACGTTGGCCGGACACCCGTACGGACCAACCCGGCCGCCATGCCGGGCCCGCAGAGGCCACGATCACCAATAGGGCGCAAGGGAACCAATCGCCCGGCCATTACCATCTACGTGGTGGTGGCCCCCTTGTCTCGATCGAGCCATGGTTGCCGCGCGCCTGCTGCCACCCGTACAGCGCCTCCGCAGGCCCCTGCCCCTTCCCATGGCATCCCGTGATTGCGAGAACGATGACCGACGACGTCCTGCTGGTCCACGGCGGTAACCCGCTTGAGGGCGAGATCCAGATCCGCGGCGCGAAGAACCTGGTCCCCAAGGCGATGGTCGCCGCGCTGCTCGGGCAGGGCCCCAGTCGACTGCGCAACGTCCCGGACATCCGGGACGTCAAGGTCGTACGCGGGCTGCTCCAGCTGCACGGTGTGACGGTGCGCACGGGCGACGAGGACGGCGAGCTCATCCTCGACCCCTCGCACGTGGAGAGTGCCAACGTCGCGGACATCGACGCGCACGCCGGCTCCTCGCGGATCCCGATCCTCTTCTGCGGCCCGCTGCTGCACCGCCTCGGCCACGCCTTCATCCCCGGCCTCGGCGGCTGCGACATCGGCGGCCGCCCGGTGGACTTCCACTTCGACGTGCTGCGCCAGTTCGGCGCCACCATCGAGAAGCACCCCCAGGGCACCTACCTGGTCGCCCCGCAGCGGCTGCACGGCACCAAGATCGAGCTGCCCTACCCCTCGGTCGGCGCGACCGAGCAGGTGCTGCTGACGGCGGTGCTCGCCGAGGGTGTCACCGAGCTGCGCAACGCCGCCATCGAGCCCGAGATCGTCGACCTGATCTGCGTGCTGCAGAAGATGGGCGCGATCATCTCGATGGGCACCGACCGCACCATCCTGATCACCGGTGTGGACGAGCTCGACGGCTACACCCACCGCGCGCTGCCGGACCGCCTGGAGGCCGCCTCCTGGGCCTGCGCCGCGCTGGCCACCAAGGGCGACATCTACATCCGGGGCGCCCGCCAGCTGGAGATGATGACCTTCCTCAACACCTTCCGCAAGGTCGGTGGCGCCTTCGAGGTGGACGACGAGGGCATCCGCTTCTGGCACCCGGGCGGCGAGCTCAAGGCGATCGCCCTGGAGACCGGCGTGCACCCCGGCTTCCAGACCGACTGGCAGCAGCCGCTGGTGGTCGCCCTGACCCAGGCCACCGGGCTGTCCATCGTGCACGAGACCGTGTACGAGTCGCGGCTCGGCTTCACCGGCGCGCTGAACCAGATGGGCGCGCACATCCAGCTCTACCGCGAGTGCCTGGGCGGCACCCCCTGCCGCTTCGGCGCCCGCAACTTCCAGCACTCCGCGGTGGTCTCCGGGCCGTCCAAGCTGATCGGCTCCGAGCTGGTCATCCCGGACCTGCGCGGCGGCTTCTCGTACCTGATCGCGGCGCTGGCGGCCGAGGGCACCTCGACCGTGCACGGCATCCAGCTGATCAACCGCGGCTACGAGAACTTCATGTCGAAGCTGCGCGACCTCGGCGCCCACGTCGAGCTGCCCGCGGAGCGGCTCGCCACGGTCTGACCGCAAGGGCCGGCAGACGACCGATGGCCGGTCTCCCCGAGGGGAGACCGGCCATCGGTCGTCTGCGCTGGACGCGGCTCCGAGGAGCCCGGCGTCACTTGCCCTTGGCGGCTTCCTTGAGCTTCGAACCAGCGCTGACCTTGGCGCTGTAGCCCGCCGGGATCTGGATCGGGTCACCGGTCTGCGGGTTACGGGCGGTACGGGCGGCACGGTGGGTGCGCTCGAAGGTCAGGAAGCCGGGGATGGTGACCTTCTCGTCACCCTTGGCAACAACCTCACCGACGACCTCGGCGAAGGCGGCCAGCACGGCGTCGGCGTCCTTGCGGGTCACCTCGGCACGGTCGGCCAGAGCGGCCACCAGCTCACTGCGGTTCATGTGTACTCCTGTGGTCTGTTCGCGTTGCGTGCGCGGGGGCCCCTTCGAACACCCTCCGGGGGTACCCGGCGGGCCGCTGGTCCGCGCACTGTGCTCGTTCAGGCGAGGGTTGGTCAGGGGTCGGGCTTGCACCCCGAAGCGCCTCAAACCGCACTGCCTGGGTACGAATCCTGCCCCGACCGGCACTGAGAAAGCCAATCGGGCTCCGGTGAGATTGACCCGAACAGCGCCCGCCGGACGGAGTTGTGACACTCCGTCGGCTCCGGTGGACCGGAGCGGGCGGCGGTCGGGACGACACGCCGGGATGCCGGTAGGGACGTTCCGTACTTGTCGGACACGCCGCCCCGTGCATGGCTACCGTACGCCCTGGCACCGACAAGCCCAAACACGCCCCTTCCCCTTGTGTCGCAAGGGGAAGGGGCGTGTGTGGGAGGGTATGGTGGCTATTCGCACATTTGACCGACTGCGCGACACGCCGAGCCCGACACTCCGGTCAGATCTTGATGGCCGGGAACGAGGTCGTGTCGAGCGTGCCGACGATGCCGGGGGTGGGCTTCGCCGGAGCGGGCTCCCCCTCGCGGGCCGCCAGCGCGGCCTCCCGGACGGCGGCGGCCACGGTCTTGGCCACGTCCGGGTGGAACACGCTCGGGATGATGTAGTTGGCGTTGAGCTGGTCGTCCGACACGGTGGTGGCCAGCGCCCGGGCGGCGGCGATCATCATGTCGGTGTTGACCGTCTTGCTCTGCGCGTCCAGCAGGCCGCGGAAGACACCCGGGAAGACCAGCACGTTGTTGATCTGGTTCGGGAAGTCGCTGCGGCCGGTGGCGACCACCGCGGCGGTCTGGCGGGCCACCCCCGGGTCGACCTCCGGGTCCGGGTTGGCCAGCGCGAAGACGATCGCGTTCTCGGCCATGGTGGCGATGTCGTCGCCGTCCAGCACGTTCGGGGCCGAGACGCCGATGAACACGTCCGCGTCCGCCACGGCCTCCTTGAGGCTGCCGGTGCGGCCCGAGCGGTTGGTGTGATCGGCGATCCAGCGCAGGCTCTCGTTGAGGTCGTCACGGCCGCCGTGCACCACGCCGCGGACGTCCGCCACGGTGGCGTGCTCGACACCGGCGGCCAGCAGCAGCTTGAGGATCGCGGTACCGGCGGCGCCGGCCCCCGACATCACCACCCGGATGTCGCCGATCTCCTTGCCGACCACCTTCAGCGCGTTGGTCAGCGCCGCCAGCACCACGATCGCGGTGCCGTGCTGGTCGTCGTGGAACACCGGGATGTCCAGGGCCTCGCGCAGCCGGGCCTCGATCTCGAAGCAGCGCGGGGCGGAGATGTCCTCCAGGTTGATGCCCGCGAAGCCCGGGGCGATCGCACGGACGATCTCGACGATCTGGTCGGCGTCCTGGGTGTCCAGGCAGATCGGCCAGGCGTCGATCCCCGCGAAGCGCTTGAACAGGGCCGCCTTGCCCTCCATCACCGGCAGCGCGGCCTGCGGGCCGATGTTGCCCAGGCCCAGCACGGCGGAGCCGTCGGTGACCACGGCGACGCTGTTGCGCTTGATGGTGAGGCGGCGGGCGTCCTCGGGGTTCTCGGCGATGGCCATGCAGACCCGGGCGACACCCGGGGTGTAGATCATCGAGAGGTCGTCACGGTTGCGGATCGGCAGCTTGGACGACATCTCGATCTTGCCGCCGAGGTGCATCAGGAAGGTGCGGTCCGAGACCTTGCCGATCGACACCCCGTCGATCGCCCGGAGCTTCTCGACGATCTCCTCGCCGTGCGCGACCGAGGAGGCCGCCACGGTCACGTCGATCCGCAGGGCCTCCAGGCCCGAGGCGGTCACGTCCAGACCCGTCACCGAGCCACCGGAGGACTCGACGGCGGTCGTGATCGAGCTCACGGCGTTGCCGGTGGCCGGGACCTCCAGACGCACCGTGATCGAGTTCGAGACACTTGGCACCGTCGCCATCGACGTCCTTCTTCCATCCACTGAGGGGGTTGGCAACAGGGACCCCGCTTCAACATTCTGTTGCAGTCGTGGCCCAGCGCATGCTAGACCTCGATCGTCGCACCTACCAGTGGGTAGTCAGAAATATCGGTCATTAATTGCACAGGCCCCACAACGGACCCTCCGGCCCCTGGCGCCGGACCGGGAAAATCTGCCACGGGCGGCTGGCCTTCCCCCGGTGATGCGTTACATTGGACGGGACACCGGCTCGATCCAAGCCCCCGGGCCCAACCTTCGTCGCTTCGAGCGACCACTTGCCGCGAGGCGAGCATGGCGGGTCGGTGTCGTCTACGTGATGGCGAAGGCCCCCACCACCGGTGGGGGCCTTCGTCGTTGTCGGCCCGTCAGCCGCAGCGTCGGCTCGTCGCCCGCGGCGGCTCGTCCGCCCGGCGGGCGGGTGCCTTCGGGTGGACGGGTGAACCGGCCCGCCAGGGGCGCCACAGGCTCGGCGGAACGCTCCCGGGACCCGGCGGGCCGGCCGCACCCCGGGAGCGGCCGGCAGGGGCGGTGCGAGGTGCTCCGGCGGGGCCGGGGCCGCGCCGTGTCCATCGGCACCGTGTCACCGCCCGGGCCCCCGCCGCGCGGCCCGCCACGCCCCTGCCGGCCTGCCCGTGCGGGCCGCGTCTCCCCCGCCCGGGGCCGCTCAGCCCTGGAGCAGGGCCGGGACCCCGTCCGAGTCCGGGAGGTCGTCCGGGCCGGAGAGCACGGTGAGCCGCTGGGTGGCCCGGGTCAGGGCGACGTACAGCACCCGCAGGCCCGCCTCCGACTCACCGGCGATCCCGGTCGGGTCGGCCACCACCGTGGCGTCGTACTCCAGGCCCTTGGCCTCCAGACTGCCCAGTGCCACCACCCGGTCGCCCAGGCCCTCGGTCCAGGCTGCTGCCTCGGCCCGGCGGTCCATCGGGACGACCACCGCGACCGTGCCGTCCACCTCGGCCAGCAGCCGGGTCAGCTCGGCCCTGGCGGCCGCGGCGAACGCCTCCGGGGCCGGGTCGTGCACGGCCGCGAAGCGCGGTGTGACCCCGGTCGAGCGCACCGCGCTCGGCGACGGCGTACCGGGCGCGGCCAGCGCCAGCACCTTGGCCGCGACCTCGGCGATCTCGGCCGGGTTGCGGTAGTTGACCGTCAGGGTGTGGCGGCGGCGCGGCTTTCCGGACAGCACCTCGTCCATCGCGCCCTGCGCCTCCTGCGGGTACGGCCAGGACGACTGCGCCGGGTCGCCGACGATCGTCCAGGTCGCCATCCGGGCGCGGCGGCCGATCATGCGCCACTGCATCGGGGTGAGGTCCTGCGCCTCGTCCACGATCACGTGGGCGTACTCGCGGCGCTCGACCGGCACGCGCTCCCGCTGGCGGGCGGTGCGGTCGGCGAAGGTGGTGACCTCCTCCAGCCCGGTCAGCAGGTCGACCGCGTCCACCTCGCGCACCTTCGGGCGGGCCGGCTCGCCGAGCAGCAGCTGCAGCTCGTCGACCAGCGCCACGTCGTGGGCGGAGAGCGCGCCCTCGCCCCGGTCGCCCAGGTGGCGCCAGGAGGCGGCGAGCAGCCTGGCCTCGTCCGGGGTGACGGCGCGGCGGGCGATCCGGTTGGTGTGCCGGGTGTGCTTGAGCGTGGCCAGCACCCCGCGCGGGGTCAGCGCGGGCCACCAGGCCTCCAGGAAGTCCAGGAAGGACGCCTCGTCCGAGACGTACTCGTCGAAGGCCTCCTTCTCCTCCTGGCGCTGCTCGCGGCCGTAGTGGTCGGTGGGCTTGGGCAGGTCGCGGGTGGCCTCCAGCCAGAGCGCGTCCAGCAGCAGACGGCGGGCGCGCGGGCGCAGCAGGTTGAGCGGGGTGCCTCCGCTGCCGATCACATTGCCGCGCACCGCCTTGAGGCGCCCGGCGTCCAGCCGCAGCACCTCGCCCCGGGCGAGGACCTTCAGCTCGGTGGGCGTGTTCAGTTCCACCGCGGCGCGGGCCGCCCGGCGCAGCAGCTGCACCATCCGGGCCGAGCCCTTGACGTGGGCGGCCTCGGGGGTGTCGTACCGCTCCGCCTCGATGCCGTCCACCAGGCTGCCGACCGCGCGGATCGCCACCTGGCCCTCCTCGCCGAGGGAGGGCAGCACGCCTTCGGTGTAGGAGACCAGCAGCGGGGTCGGGCTGACCACCAGGATGCCGCCGGCGTAGCGGCGGCGGTCCTGGTAGAGCAGGAAGGCGGCACGGTGCAGGGCGACGGCGGTCTTGCCGGTGCCGGGACCGCCGGTGACCAGGGTGGCCCCGGCCGCGGCGGCGCGGATGACCTCGTCCTGCTCCTTCTGGATGGAGGAGACGATGTCACGCATCGAGTGGCTGCGGGCGCGTCCGAGCGAGGCCATCAGCGCACCGTCGCCGACCACGGCCAGCTCACGGCCGTCCAGGGTGGGGGTGAGGTCGGGGCGCAGCAGGTCGTCCTCGACGCCGATCACCTTGCGCCCCTTGGATCGGATCACCCGGCGGCGGATCACCCGGCCGGGCTCGACCGGGGTGGCGCGGTAGAACGGCGCGGCGGCGGGGGCCCGCCAGTCGATCACCAGGGGGCCGTACTCGGCGTCCAGCACACCGAGGCGGCCGATGTGCAGGGTCTCCGCGACGGCCGGGTCGGCCGGGTCCATCGGAGTCTGCGACGGGATGCCGTGCTCCTCGGGCGCGTCGGCCTGCTGGAGGTCGATCCGGCCGAACAGGAAGTCCTCGAACTCGCTGTTGAGGCGGTGCAGGTGGGCCCCGGCCCGGTAGACCTGGGCGTCACGTTCGGCGAGGGCGCCGGGCGTGCCGACCTGGACCCGCTTGGCGGCGTCCTCCAGGATGTACTCGGCCTCGGCCAGCTTCTCCTCGAGACGGTGGTAGACGGTGTCGAGGTGGCGCTGCTCCTCGGCGATCTCGCGGTCGCGGACGGTGTCGCCGTCGCTGTCGAGGGTGCCGGTGGTGGTCGCGGCGGTGGATTCGGCGGTGCTGGTGCTGTGCATGGCGGTGCTGTGCATGGCCTCGGTGGTTGCGGCGGTGAACTGCTGGGCTGAGCCGTGCGCGCCCAAAGAGCCCCCTGAGGTGCGTCTGCGGGTGATGGATCGCCGCTCTTCGGGAGAGAAGGCGGACGGATGATCCTACGCCAGGCCACCCCGCAACGGGATATGCCTCGGAGGCGCAATCGATCACGCTCCCGGGTGCGACCGGACACCCGGGCCGCCGCGCCGGACCCTGCTCGACCACGGCGTGCGCGAGGTGGCGGTGCCCGGAAACACGAGAGCCGCCCTCCGGTGACGGAGGACGGCTCATGTGCACATGGGATGGTGGAGATGCCGGGAATCGAACCCGGGTCCAGTGGAGTGGATTCAGGGCTTCTCCGAGCGCAGTCCGCTGTGATTTTCTCGGCCCTGGCGGTCACGCGGACAAGCCGCCAACAGGCCCAGCTGCTGTTTGATTTCCCCGCCTCCCCCGCAGCCCGGGAGGAGGGTTGAGTTCCCTAGATTATGCCAGGATCCGGGTCGGGAACGCCCCGGGCTGACACCCATTCACTGTCGCTGATCAGGCAGCGAGAGCGAACTGCTGGGAATCGCGCTTAGAGTTGGCGATTATTTTTTTGCGACAGATGGTTAACGAGATCATTGCCGCGTTCCTCGGCTCGCTTCCCCTGTTTCGACTTCCCCTGTCGAAACCGATCATCCCCATGTTTTGTTGAGAAACAGCTCCGCGGGAGCGGACCCCTGCGGTGTTGCTTGGGCCATGGTACGCGCAGCGACCGGCAGGGGTCCAGCTCATTAAGGCGGGGGGTGGCCGGCCCCTAGGGCAGGGCCGGGGCGGGCTCCGGCTTGGCGGCGGTGGCCGGGCGGGAGCCCGGGGTGCCGACCTGCTGGGCGAGCAGCGAGAAGTCGTGCTCGAAGCCGGTGGCGGCGAACTGCCAGACGTGCTTGCCGGGCAGCACGGTGGTGTGGACCAGGTAGCCGGCCTTGTGCAGGGCGGGTTCCAGCTGCTGCTTCATCTGGGTCGTCTGCCGGGTCTCCTGGTCGCCGGCCATCAGCATCCCGGTGACGCCCTTGGGGTACTTCGCGTGGTGCGCGAGCACGGTCATCGGGTCGTTGGCGGCCCACGCCTCGGCGTCACCGCCGTACAGCTTGGCGATGGTCTGCTCCTTGTTGCCGGTGTTCGGCCCGAGGTCGCCGGAGATGTCGAGGAAGTGCGCGAAGACCTCCGGGTGGGTCACCGCCATGGTGAGGGCGCAGGTGCCGCCCATGGACCAGCCGGCCACGCCCCACTTGCGCGGGTCGGTGGCGGTGCCGAAGGTGCTCTCGACGTACGGCGGCACGTCCTTGATCAGGTGGTCCTGGGCGTTCCCGGCCGGGCCGTTGGCGCACTCGGTGTCCACCTTGAAGCCACCGCTGGGGTCCACGAAGACCAGCACCGGCGCGAAGCCCTTGTGCTTCTTGGCGTAGGCGTCGGCGGTGTGCGTCGCGTTTCCGATCCGCACCCAGTTGTCGGGGGCGGAGAACTCGCCGCCGATCATCTCCACCACCGGCAGCTTGGGCCGGGTCTTGCTGCGGAACCAGGCCGGGGGCAGATAGACCAGCTCCTGGCGGTGGGTGAAGTTGCTCGCCGTGGACGGGATGTCCACCGTGACGATCCGGCCGGTGCTGGTCTTGCCGGTGATGCTCTTCGCCTCGTCCACCGTGATCTGGCTCGGCAGCGGCTGGTTGGTCAGCTCCCCGATGGCGTCGCCGACGGTCGGGTAGTAGCCCGTCTCCTGGTTGATCACGTTCGCGCCGGTGGCGACCGCGAGCAGGACGGCCACCGGCACCGACGCGCGCTGCAACCAGCGTCCGCCGCGCCAGCCGACGACGAGGACCGCCAGCGCCATGACCGCGACGCCCAGCCAGACCCACAGGCTGAACGGCAACGGATCGGTGATCCCGGACAGGTTGATCACGCCGAGGGCCACCGCCGCCGTCAGCAGCACGGTCACGCCGAGTGCCACGGGCAGTCGGCGCAGCCGCCAGCGGGAGTCGCGCCAGCCGATCGCCGCCAGCAGCGCCAGCGCGGCCACGACCTTCATCGCGACCGGGAGCCAGCCTTGAAGCAGGGAGACATTCACCGGGCGATCGTACTTACGATCCGCTGCGGCTCTGACCGGCAGGTGGCCTTGGGACGAAACTGCGACAGTCCCGCGACGTGTCAGCGTTGACGGCGGCGGGCCGCGGCGACCGCGCGGTCGGTCTCACGGCGGTCCTGCTTCTCGCGCAGCGTCTGGCGCTTGTCGTACAGCTTCTTACCGACGGCCAGCGCCAGTTCCAGCTTGACCCGGCCGTCCTTGAAATAGAGGGAGAGCGGCACCAGGGTGTGGCCGGTCTCCTTCGCCTTGGACTCGATCTTCCGGATCTCGATCTTGTGCAGCAGCAGCTTGCGCTTGCGGCGGGCGGCGTGGTTCGTCCACGTTCCCTGGGTGTACTCGGGAATGAAGACGTTGTCGATCCACGCCTCGTGCCCCTGGATGTACGCGTAGCCGTCCACCAGATTGGCACGACCCTCGCGCAGCGACTTCACCTCGGTACCGGTGAGCACCAGGCCGCACTCGTAGGTGTCGAGGATCGTGTACTCGTGCCGCGCCCGCTTGTTCTGGGCGATGAGCTTCTGTCCCTTTTCCTTTGCCATAGCGCCGATATTCTCGCACCTCGCGGCGCCTGTCGGCAGCCCCTTTCTCTCCGCCGGACAGACGTCGGGGCCGGATGCGTCCCGGTCAGCCCCGGCCCAGCCCGGAGAGGACGGTGTCGGCCAGTGCCAGCGCGTCCTGCGGGGTGCCGCCGACGGGCAGCGGGACGTCGGGGGTCAGGCCGGTGCCGTCCGGGGTGCGGCCGGCGGGGGTGTGGTACCGGCCGACGGTCACTTCCAGGACCGAGCCGTCGGCGAGGCGGCTGGGCTGCTGGACCGTGCCCTTGCCGAAGGTGCGGGCGCCGACCAGCACCGCCCGGCAGCGGTCCTGCAGGGCGCCCGCGAGCAGTTCGGCGGCGCTCATGGTGCCGCCGTCGACCAGGACCACCAGCGGGGTGGCGGTGTCGCCGCCCCTGGCCGCGGTCAGTTCGCGCCGCTCGCCCCGCGAGTCGTACCAGGCCACCGGGCCCCCGTCGAGGAAGACCGAGGCGGTCCCGACCGCCTCCTCGACCAGGCCCCCGGAGTTGCCGCGCAGGTCGAGCACCACACCGCGGGCGCCCTGGACCGCGGCCCGCACCTGTTCGGCGACACCGTCGGTGAAGCCCCGGACGGCGACCCGCACCACTCCGGGGCGCGGGTGCTCCACCGCCACCTCCTGCGCCGCCAGCAGCCTTCGGTGGAGCACCAGTTCCCGTACCGGGCCGCCCTGGTGCCGCACGCCGAGCGTGACGGTGGAGCCCGCCCGGCCCCCGCCCCCGGCCCGGCCGCGCAGCCGGGCCACCACCTCGGTGACCGGCAGCCGGTCGGTCGGCACGCCGTCGACGGACAGCAGCAGGTCACCCGCCGCGATCCCGGCCTGCTCGGCGGGCCCGGCGGGCTGCACCCGGGAGACGGCGGTGCCGCCGTCCTGCGCCCGTCCGACCGTCAGGCCCACTCCGGGATAGCGGCCCTGGGTGAAGTCCCGGTACTCCTCCGGGCTGTAGTACGCGGCCCACGGATCACCGCCCGCGACGGCGTACTGCTCGGCCTGCCGCGGGGTCAGGTCCGCCGGACCGCGCGCGCCGTCCGCCGAGGGCGGCCGGGGCGGCACGGGCGACTCGCCCCAGGCACCGGTGGCCGCGCCCGCCAGCAGCACGGCGCCGAACACCAGGGTGAGTGCGGCATCCTGCCGTAGCCCGCTCGGTGTCCGCATGGCACCGGAGTCTAGGGCGTGTCAGACACAGAGCGGCCCCGGAACGGCACAGTGCCGTTCCGGGGCCGCGACTGACGCCGGATCAGACCTTCAGGTACTTCCGCAGGGTGATGAAGGCCGCGATACCGGCCATACCCATACCGACCACGACCAGCAGCGGGATCACGGTCAGCACCGAGGAGAGCCCGATGAAGGTGATGAACTGAACCCGCTGGGCCAGGAAGTTCTGCACGAAGAAGTGTCCGGCCAGCAGCAGCCCGGACGCCATGATGGCCCCCAGCAGCGCGGCGAACGCGGCCTCGGCGATGAACGGCATCTGGACGTAGAAGTTCGACGCACCGACCAGGCGCATGATCCCGGTCTCGCGCCGCCGGCTGAAGGCCGACACCCGGACCGTGTTGACGATCAGCAGCAGCGCCACGAAGAGCATCAGCACCATGATCACGAAGGCCGCGGTCTGGAGGCCGTTCAGCAGACCGAACAGGTTCTCCAGGATCTTGCGCTGGTCCTCGACCGACTTGACGCCCGGCTTGCCCGCGAAGGCGCTCTGCACGACGTCGTACTTCTCCGGGTCGTTCAGCTTCACCCGCCAGGACGGCGGCATCGCGTCCGCGCCGACCGCGGCGAGCAGCGGGTTGTTCGGGTTGGTGTCCTTCCAGCGCTTGTACGCCTCCGCCGAGCTCTCGAAGGTGGACGACTTCACCAGCGGCATCTTGTCCAGCTGCGTCTTGACGTCCTGGATCTGCTGGTCGGTGGCGGCACCGGCCGAGCACTGGGCGGAGGTCTTGGCTTCGGACTTGGTGCAGAAGTAGATGCTCACCTCGACCTTGTCGTACCAGTAACCCTTCATCGAGTTGACCTGGTCCCTGACCAGGAGGCTGGCACCGGCGAGGGCGAGCGAGAGCGCGACACTGACGACGACCGCGATGGTCATCGTCAGGTTGCGGCGGAGACCGACACCGATCTCCGACAGGACGAACTGGGCGCGCATGCTTTTCTCACTCCAGGGTCAGTGCGGGTGGGCGACGTGGCGGGCGGTGCGTCTCAGTGCTGGTAGCCGTAGACGCCGCGGGCCTGGTCGCGGACCAGCAGCCCCTTGTCGAGCTCGATCACCCGCTTGCGCATCTGGTCGACGATGGCCTGGTCGTGAGTGGCCATCAGGACCGTCGTCCCGGTGCGGTTGATCCGGTCCAGCAGCTTCATGATGCCGACCGAGTTCTGCGGGTCGAGGTTGCCCGTGGGCTCGTCCGCGATCAGCAGCATCGGACGGTTGACGAAGGCCCGGGCGATCGCCACGCGCTGCTGCTCACCACCGGAGAGCTCGCCGGGCATCCGGTCCTCCTTGCCGCCGAGGCCGACCAGGTCGAGCACCTCGGGCACCACCTTGTTGATGGCGCTGCGCGGCTTGCCGATGACCTCGAGGGCGAAGCCGACGTTCTGCGCCACGGTCTTGTTCGGCAGCAGGCGGAAGTCCTGGAAGATCGTGCCCAGTTGGCGCCGCATGTGCGGCACCTTCCAGTTGGAGAGCTTGCCGAGGTCCTTGCCCAGCACGTGCACCGCGCCGGTGCTCGGGCGCTCCTCGCGCAGGCACAGTCTCAGGAAGGTGGACTTGCCCGACCCCGAGGAGCCGACCAGGAAGACGAACTCGCCCTTCTCGATCTCTAGCGAGACGTCCGACAGGGCGGGACGGTTCTGCTTGGGATAGGTCTTGGAGACGTTGTCGAATCTGATCACGGCTGCATCACGGGGGCCATCCTAGGTGGAACGGCAACCGGCTCGGCCAAACCTCCGTGACCCGATCGTTAGACTCGGGGCCGGAGGGCGCGCCCCGCGGCGCCGTTCCTCGGTCGGCAGGAGCGGCCGTCTGCCCCTCCTTCAGCCTGGGACCATACGCGACCGGTGTGAGGACTCGCAGTTTCCACCCGCGAGCGTGAGGGGAATGTCGGATTTTGCCCCGAAAATTGCGAGCGATTTCACAGCCCACGGGCCGTACTGTGCGAAACCTGGCACAGTGGAGAGGAGTGCCGATCGGCGGCTCCGCCGCGGAGGAACCGAAGCCGCGTCCGGTGCGTTGGCTTAGCAGCAAGGAGGAGATCGCATGACCTGCGACCATCTGGTGTGCGCCAACTGCAACGGCCGCGTGAGCGAGGGCCGCTGCCCGGTGTGCCGTGCCAACCGCGCCCGGCTCCAGCAGGAGCAGAGCCCGTTCGCCGCACTGACCCCCGCCACCCTGATCGCGCTGCTGATCGGGCTGCTGGCGGTGGCGCTGCTCGCCCGGCAGGCGCTGGCCTAGGACCGGCCCGGCGGAGTCCGCAGCCACCCGATCACGCAGTAGGGCCCCCGGTCACCCGGGGGCCCTACTGTCAGGTCTCGGTCGGCGCCAGGTCCTGGACCGACCGGCGGTCTCAGCTCGCGGCGGTCTCGCGCTGCTTGCGCCACCGGATGCCGGCCTCGATGAAGCCGTCGATGTCGCCGTCCAGCACGGCCTGCGGGTTGCCGACCTCGAACTCGGTGCGCAGGTCCTTGACCATCTGGTACGGGTGCAGGACGTAGGAGCGCATCTGGTTGCCCCAGGAGCTGCCGCCGTCCTTGAGCGCGTCCATCGCGGCCTTCTCCTCCTGGCGGCGCCGCTCCAGCAGCTTGGCCTGGAGCACGTTCATCGCGGAGGCCTTGTTCTGGATCTGCGAGCGCTCGTTCTGGCAGGAGACCACGATGCCGGTCGGCAGGTGGGTGATCCGGACCGCCGAGTCGGTGGTGTTGACGCCCTGGCCGCCGGGGCCGGAGGCGCGGTACACGTCCACCCGCAGGTCGCCCTCGTCGATGTCGACGTGGTCGCTCTGCTCCACGACCGGGAGGACCTCGACACCGGCGAAGGAGGTCTGGCGGCGGCCCTGGTTGTCGAAGGGCGAGATGCGCACCAGGCGGTGGGTGCCCTGCTCGACCGAGAGGGTGCCGTAGGCGTACGGGGACTTCACGGTGAAGGTGGCGGACTTGATGCCGGCCTCCTCCGCGTACGAGGTGTCGTAGACCTCGGTCGAGTAGCCGTGCCGCTCGGCCCAGCGCAGGTACATGCGCATCAGCTGCTCGGCGAAGTCGGCGGCGTCCACGCCACCGGCCTCGGCGCGGATGTTGACCAGGGCCTCACGGGCGTCGTACTCGCCGGACAGGAGGGTGCGGACCTCCAGCTCCTCGACCGCCTTCTTGACGGCCACCAGCTCGTTCTCGGCCTCGGCGCGGGTGTCCGCGTCGTCCTCGGACTCGGCCAGCTCGAACAGGACGGCCAGATCGTCGACGCGGCCGCGCAGGGTCTGCACCTTGCGCAGCTCCCCCTGCAGGAAGGAGAGCCGGCTGGTGACCTTCTGCGCGTTCACGACGTCGTCCCACAGGTCGGGGGCGGCTGCCTCCTCCTCCAGGCGTGCGATGTCGGCCCGGATCTTGTCCAGGTCGAGGACGGCCTCGATCGACCCCATGGTCGACTCGAGGTTCTTGAGCTCTTCGGAAGGATCGACGGCTGCCACGTAACCAAGACTAATGGCTCCGCGGGCAAGCTCGGCTACAACGGGAGGTTCAAGGGCTCGCCGAGGGGGTTCCGGGCCGTCGGAACGCTCCCCGCCGGGCTCACCGCGCCGGCCCTTCCGCCCTCCCGGCCACCAACGTGCCCCCCGCCGCCGGCGAAGGCGGCGTAGGCCGCCGCCGCTCCCGCCACCAGCAGCACCACCGCGATCAGCACCGCGATCGTCCGGCGGCGCCGCACCAGGGCACGGCGGCCCTTGCGCTGGGCGCCCGCGGCGCTGCCGCGCTGGGCGTCGGACTCGGCCGCGTAGGAGGCGAGCTCGTTCGGCGAGGGCCGGCGCAGGCTGGTGTGGGTGTCCCGGGTGGAGTCCGGGGACGGGCCGGGGACCAGCGGCACGGCGGGGCCGCGCCGGCGCCGGTGGGCACCGGGACCCGCGTCGACCTCGGCGTAGACCGCCTCACCGGGGGTGAGGGTCTCCTCCGCGGGCGGCTTGCCCTGGGCCGGGACGGCCAGCGGCGGCAGCTCGCCCAGCGCGGGGAGCTGCGCGCGCAGCCGCTCGGCCAGCTCCGCGGCGCGCAGCCGGGAGGCCGGGGCCTTGGCCAGGCACTCGGCGATGATCCGCCAGAGGCCGTCCGGCATCCCGGGGACGGGCGGCACCGACTCGGTGACGTGCCGGCGCAGTACCGCCCCGGTGTGCCCCCCGCCGAACGGGGTGAAGCCCGCCAGCACCTCGTACAGCACGGTGGCCAGGGCGTAGATGTCGACGGCGGCCCGGGGCTCCAGGCCCTCGATGATCTCGGGGGCGAGGTAGTCGGGGGTGCCGATGATCCGGGTGGCACGGGTGCGGCGCGGGGCGTCGACCAGGCGGGCGATGCCGAAGTCGGTGAGCTTGGCGCGCGGGGCGCCGCCGGGCCCGGGCGGGGCGGCGAGGTCCAGCAGCACGTTCTCCGGCTTGACGTCGCGGTGGACGATCCCGGCCGCGTGGGCGGCCGCCAGCCCGTCCGCCACGTCGGCGATCACCGAGACGGCGTGCTGCGGGGTGAGGACGCCGTCGCGCTCCAGCCGGGTGCGCAGGTCGGTGCCCTGCACCAGTTCCATCACCAGGGCGAGATCGCTGCCGTCCACCACCATGTCGTGCACGCCGACCACCCGGGGGTGGTCCAGGCTGGTGAGGGCGGCCCGCTCCTGGACGAAGCGGCCGACGAGTACCTGATCGGATGCCAGGTCCTCGCGCAGCAGCTTCACTGCGACCGGCCCGTCCGGTCCCTCGCCGAGCCAGACGGTCCCTGCGGACCCCCGGCCGATCACCTGGTGGACGGTGTACCTGCTGCCGATCTTGCGTGCCAATGCTGCTCCGTGGGCTCGGTAGGTCGGTGCTCAGCGACCAACCTACGCGCCCCGGAGCCCTCCGGGAGACGCCGGGAGGGCTCCGGCGGACACCGGTTGACGACAGATCACGTGAATTGTCGACATGCCGACAGAGTCGCGAACCGCCGGGGAATCGACTAGTTCGTGAACCTGGTGATCCAGCCGGCCACGGTCTCGTACCAGCCGTGCACGGTGTCCCAGTAGTGCGGAAGCGGGGTGAAGTTCCACAGCGCCACCCCGGCCACGACGAGGATCAGCAGCACCATCAGACAGCCCTTGAGGCAGCCCAGGCCGGGGATGTACATCCGGTTCGGGCTGCGGCGGCGCGGCTCACGCGACTCACGCCGGGGCTCGCGCTCCCGGGGCTCGGGCTCGCGCGGCCGGGGGGCCGGCGGCTCGGCCCGGCGCGGCGGCTCAGGCTCGGCGCGCCGGGCCGGCCTGGGCGCGGGCGCGGGGGCCTGCGCGGGCTGGGGAGCGGGCGCCGGGTAGCCCTGCGGGGACCTGGGCTGCTGGTACGGCTGCGGCGGCTGGTAGCCCTGCGGGTACGGCTGCCGCCCCCCGTACGGCTGCCCGCCGGGGCCGCCCTGGCCCGCGCGGTAGGGCGGCGGGGCGACCGGCGGACGCTCCGCGTAGCCGGGGCGCTGCTGCCCCCGCGGGGGGCCGTACGGCGGCTGCTGCGCCGGGCGGGGCGCCTGGTACGGAGGCGGTGCCACCTGCGGGGCGGCCAGTTCCGCGGGGTCGAGATAGCCGATCTCGGTCCGCTGGTTGCGGTCGCGGGCGGCCCGCAGCTGGGTCTGCCACGGGTGCGGCGCCTCGGCCTGCGGCGGGGTGCCGGGCCCGGCCGGGGGCACCGGCGGCATTACGGCGGTCCGGTCCGCGGGCGGGCCGGGCCGGGTGCCCATCAGCTGGGTGCGGTCCTCGGTACCCGGTTGGGTGCCCATCAGCTGCGTACGGTCCTCGGCACCCGGCTGGGCGCCCATCACCTGGGTGCGGTCCTGCGCCCCGAACTGCTGCGGCGCCCCGCCGAAGAGCTGGGTGGCGGCCGCCGGGTCGTAGCCGGCCGCGTTGGAGGGCAGCACCTGGGTCGGGGCCGCCTCGTCGAGGCCGGGCGAGGCGGGCGCCGCGACCGACAGCGGGTCGGGCAGCAGCAGGGCGCCGACCTCGATCGCCGCGTCCACGGCGGCCGGCGAGGAGTGCACCCCGATCCCGGCGGCGA
The DNA here is from genome assembly GCF_051374625.1 of Kitasatospora sp. HPM-01-4. Taxonomy (NCBI): domain Bacteria; kingdom Bacillati; phylum Actinomycetota; class Actinomycetes; order Kitasatosporales; family Streptomycetaceae; genus Kitasatospora; species Kitasatospora sp. HPM-01-4. The sequence goes on from NZ_JBPQGP010000005.1 coordinate 3,287,296, forward strand.
CCACCCGCAGGGCCTTGGCCAGCGAGACCGCGCTGGGGCGCTCGGCCGGGTTCTTGCGCAGGCAGCGCTCGATCACCGTCCAGAGCGGCTCGGGCATGGTGCGCGGACGCTGCGGCTCCTCGCGCAGGTGCGCGGCCAGGATCGCCACCGGGCTGTCGCCCTCGAACGGCGGACGGCCGGTGACCAGCTCGTACAGCATGATCCCGGCGCCGTAGACGTCCACCGCGGCGGTCTGCGGCCGGCCGTCGGCGGACTCCGGGGCGACGTACGCGGGCGTGCCGACGAACTCGTGGCTGCGGGTGATGCCCGGGGAGTCTGCGAGCCGGGCGATGCCGAAGTCGGTGAGCATCGGGTGCATCTGCTCGGCGCCGTCCACGGCGACGGTGGCGAGCAGCACGTTGGCCGGCTTGAGGTCCCGGTGGACGATGCCGTCCAGGTGGCTGGCGGCCAGCGCGTCGGCGACCTGGGCCATCAGCAGCGCGCCCGCGACCGGGCTGAACGGCCCGTTGGCCCGCAGGTAGCGGAACAGGTCCGGACCCTCCACCAGGTCCATCACCAGCGCCAGCAGCTCACCCTCGACCACCAGGTCGCGGACCCGGACGATGTTCGGGTGGGTGAGCCGCAGCAGCACCGAGCGTTCGCGCAGGAAGCGCATCACCACGTCCGGGTCGGCCGCCAGCTCCTCGCGCAGTATCTTGATCGCGACCGGCCGGCCGGGTTCGATCCCGGGTACCGCGGCGTCCTCCCGCACCTGGGCGCGCCACACGGTGCCGGTGGCCCCGCGCCCGAGGGTCTCCTCAAGCAGATACTTGCTGCCGACTGGCCGCACCTGTGACTCTCCCTCCGCGCCCTCCATCGGCCGAGGAGGGGGCCCGTTCGCGACGGGCTGAGGGCCCGTGTTTTCGGCAACTCTAACGGTGACCGCGCGGCTTTCCGAGGCAGCCGCCTGGCCGCGCCGCCGACCGGGCGCGGCGGGCCTCAGGGGTCTCCCCTAAGGGGCGGAACGAGGGCGGGTTGACCTGACTGCCCGTCGGCTCCACCATGGCGATCATCGCAAGATCGTCAAATCCGGTACCGGGCGCGCACTGTCCCTCCCTGGTGGCAGGATGGCATGCGCCACGCGTGTGACGGCAGGCGAGGGTACGGCCCCGGCCGGGCGCCGGCCGGTCGATCTTTCGCTGACGGCCACCACCCAGAGGCGCGGGGCTCTGGACAGTGCCCGGCTGATCACGTGCCCGAGGTCGACCGGCAGGGCCTAGACGAGCAGAAGGGACCGGGCGAGATGCAGATCCGGCTGACCGTCCTCCGACCCCGCAGCGGCTCGGCCGCCGCCGGATCCACCACCGACGTCCTGGTCACCGCCCCCGAGGGCACGGCGCTCGGCGCCGTATCCGGTGCCCTCGCGGGCGCCGTGGGCGTACGCGGCCCGCGCTCCGCCACCCATGTGCACCTGTACGCGGGCGTCCAGCGCCTCGACGACCAGGCGCCGCTCGGCCACCCCCCGCTGCTGGACGGCGCCGTCCTCTCCCTGAACGAGCCCGACCCCGACGCCGACGAGCCCGCCGACGGCGCCCTGCCCGAACTGCGGATCGTCGGCGGCCCGGACGCCGGCGGCGTGCACCGGCTGCACGGCGAGGAGATCCGGGTCGGCCGCTCCAGCCAGGCCGACGTACCGCTCGACGACCCCGACGTCTCCCGGCTGCACCTCGCCCTGCACCTCTCCCCCGACGGCCGGGTGACGGTCCGTGACCTGGGCTCGACCAACGGCACCACGGTGGACGGACGGTTCCTCCGCGGCGCCGCCGCCGACCTGTCCGAGGGCGGGCTGGTCCGCCTCGGCGAGTCCACCCTCCAGGTCGCCCGGCCCGACTTCGGCGGCCACCCGGGTCTAGGGGAGAACTCAGGGTCCGCCCGGCAGGCCGTGCCGGACGGGCAGGGCCGCCTCCGGCTCGCCCCCGCACCGCCCGCCAGGCCGCTTCCCGCCGAGCCGCCGGCGCCCGAGGCCCCCGAGGCGCCGTCCCCCGGCGGGCGCGCCCGGGCGCTGCTCTCCCGCACGCTCGGGCGCCCCGCCGCGCCCGAGCCGCCGCCCAGCGCCGCCAGGCAGCACGCTGCCGCCCGGCTGTGGCAGACCGCCGCCCAGCGCGAGCGCTGGCCCGACCCGGCCCGGCTGCTGCTCACCGCGCTCGGCACCGGCCCCCGGCTCTGGGAGCGCGGCCCGTCCCACCCCGACGCGCTCACCCTCCGGCTCGGCACCGCCGACCGGCCCGGCGGCGCCGGCACCGCTCCCGGCACCCTGCTGCCCGCCGTCCCGGTCACCGTGGACCTGCGCGGCACCGGAGGCCTGGGCCTGACCGGGCCGCGTACCCGGCTGCTCGGCCTGGCCCGCGCGGCCGTCGCCCAGCTCGCCGCCCTGCACCCGCCGAGCGCCCTGAGCCTGGTGCTGGTCAGCGCGGACGAGGCCGCGGCCGCCGACTGGTCCTGGGCGCTGTGGCTGCCGCATCTGCGGCCCGCCCACGGGCAGGACTGCCGGCTGCTGGTCGGCTTCGGCCCCGAGCAGACCGAGGCCCGCCTCGCCGAACTCACCGCCCGCACCGGCCCGGACCCCACCACCGCACCGCCCGCCACCGTCCTGCTGGTGGACGGCGACCCCGGAAGCCCCGCCGCCCGCCACGCCCTGGAACTGCTGCTCGCCCGGCGCCGGGCGGTCTTCCCGCTCTGCCTCGCAGAGCACCCCGGCGAGCTGCCGCTCGGCCTCGGCGCCACCGCCCACATCACCGGCGAGGTCGCCACCCAGCTCACCGTCGACCGCCCCGCCGACGGAGGCCGCGAGGTGGTCGAGGAGGTCTCGCTGGACGCCGTCTCCGCCGCCTGGGCCGAGCGGCTCGCCCGGGTCCTCGCCCCGCTCAGCGAGGCCTCCCCCGCCAGCCGGGGCCCGCTGCCGGACGCGCTGCGCCTGCTCGACCTGCTGCGGCTGGACACCGTCACCCCCGCCAAGCTCTCGGCCCGCTGGGACGCCCTGCCCGCCAGCCCGGGCACCGCCACCGCCCTGCTCGGCACCACCCGCGACGACCACTGCACCATCGACCTCGCCGACCCCGACCTGGCCGGTCCACTGCCCTTCGCCGGCGGTGAGGCGACCGGGCCGCACCTGCTCGTCGGCGGTGCGAAGGGCTCGGGCAAGACCGAGCTGCTGCGTACGCTGATCGCCTCGCTCGCCGTCTCCGAGCGGCCCGAGCGACTGCGGATCACGGTCGTCGAGGGACGCGGCTCGACGGGCCCGGACGATCCGTCCAGCCTGCGCAGCTGCACCGACCTGCCGCATGTGACCGAGCACCTGGACGCCGCCGCCGAGCCCCGGCAGGCCCTGCTCACCGCCGAGTGGCTGCTGGACGAGCTGGACCGGCGCGAGGCGGTCCTCGGCGAGCTCGACTTCACCTCCTGGCACACCACCCGCGCCCTCGGCGGCACGCCGGGCGCCGCCCTGGTCACGGCGGGCGGCGTCAGTCCCGCCGCCCTGGCCGGCGCCGGCACCGCCGGCGTCCGGGCGTCCGGGCCTCGCACCGGGGCGGATGTCCGGCCACCGGCACCCGCCCGGCTGGTCGTGGTGGTGGACGACTACGACGCGCTGCTCGCCCCCACCTCTCCCGCCGGACGGCCGCTGGCCCGCGCGCTGGCGGCCGTCGCCCGGCGCGGCGGGCGACTCGGAGTGCACCTCGCGGTCAGCACCGGCTCACCCGAGGAGACCGCCGGCACGGAGGTGGACGAGGCGGCGCGGCTGCGGATCGCCCTGCGGACGGCCGACCCGGCCGACTCCGACCTGCTGATCCACCTCCCGGACGCCGCCGCCCTCCCCGAGACCACCCCCGGCCGGGGCTACCTGAGGCGGCCCGACGGCGGGGTGACCGCCTTCCAGGCCGCCCGGGTCAGCGGGCGCATCCCGCGCACCGCGACCCTCCGGCCGACCGTCGTCGCCATCGACCCCGCCCAGCTCGGCGCGCCGCCGACCCGCCGACCGGTCCGCGAGCTGGGCAACGGCCCCACCGACCTCGCCCTCCTCGCCAGCGCCCTCCAGCGCGCCGCCACCGCTCCCTGAGAGGGTGTTCGATAGGGGATTCCCCCCAACTGTCCGGCTTTGGTTCTTGCGGCGCGGACTCGGTTCCAGGATCTCGTGGCGGCCGGGTCCGTGTCCGCGATATTGATCAACTGTGACGGAACGACGCCGGTATCCCTCGGACCTGAAGGACGATCAGTGGGAGCTCATCGAGCCCATGCTGCTGGAGTGGCGACGCACCCGCGCCGAAGGACGTGAGCCCACGACCGGGCTGCGCGAGGTGGTCAACGCGATCCTCTACGTCGCGCGGACCGGCATCGCATGGCGCTACCTTCCGCACGACTTCCCACCCCACACCACCGTCTACGGCTACTTCAAGGAATGGGAACGAGACGGCACCACCGAGCGGATCCACGACACACTCCGTGACCAGCTCCGGGCGAAGAAGGGCCGCCGCATCCTGCCCAGCGCCGCGATCATCGACGCCCAGTCCGTGAAAGCCTCACCGAACGCCCCGGCCGACAGCCAGGGCTACGACGGCGGCAAGCGGGTCAAGGGCCGCAAGCGCCACATAGCCACCGACACCCTCGGCCTGCTCCTGGTTTTGATCGTCACCGCCGCCGGCGTCCAGGACTCCGCCGGCGGCAAGCAGGTCCTGGACACCCTCGCCGCCCAGTGGCCCACCGTGACCAAAGCGTGGGTGGACGCCGGCTACAACAACGCCGTCGTCAAGCACGGCGCCGCACTCGACATCGACGTCGAGGTCGTGGCCCGGGACAAGGAGCAGAAAGGCTTCGTCGTCCAGCCGATCCGCTGGCGCGTGGAGCAGACCTTCGGGATCATGTCCCGGTACCGGCGGCTCCACCGTGACTACGAGGAACTGCCGGACCGGTCACGCTCGATGATCCAGTGGGCCATGGTGAACTCCATGACCGACCGCCTGACCGCCAGCCCGGACAGAACCGGGCAATACCTCCGTCCGAAACCGCCTGCGGCAGCCTAAATCGGTATCGAACACCCTCTGAGGGGCCCGAGAGCACCGGACAGCGCCCTCAGTGCGGCCAGCCCTCAGGGCTCACGGGCATGCCCCTCAGGACGCACGGACATGCCCTCAGGGGCGCGGGGAACTGCGCGAGAAACCGAGCACGGCCGTAGTGGGCTGAGCGCGCGGTTCCCCGTGCCCCGGGTGGTGCGACTCGGGCAATCGGGTTCGCTGCGGCACAACCGCCTTCCGACTCGCGCAGTTCCCCGCGCCCCTGAAGGCTCACCCGCTCCCCGGGGGGCTCGTCGGTTCCCGGGGGGGCTCACCCGCTCCCTGAAGGCTCATCGCCTGCCCCCAGGGCTCACCCGCCCGCCCCCGGAAACCGCGAGGGCGGCACCGGGAGGAACCCGGCACCGCCCTCGTCAGGCTGTCGGCAGACTCAGCGCATCGAACCCGTGCGCAGCAGCGTACGGATCACCCGCATCGCGACCGAGAGGCTGGACAGTTCGTAGTTGTCCGAACCCCTTATGTCGTCGAGGGTGGTGCGCGCCCGGCTCAGCAGGGTGCCGTTCTCCTCGGCCCAGGCCTCGTACCGCTCCTCGGGGGTCGCGCCCTCGGGGCCGCAGGCCAGGATGTCGGCGGTCAGCGCCGAGTGGGCCGCGAACAGGTCCTCGCGGATGGCCGCGCGGGCCATCGAGGACCAGCGGTCGGTGCGGGGCAGGTCGATGATCCGGTCCAGCAGGTAGCTGATCTGCAGGCGGTCGGCGAGGTCGTAGTAGAGCTCGGCGACCTCGGCCACCTCGGCACCCGTGCGGTCCGCGACCCCGACCATGTCCAGGGCCGGGAAGGCCGAGGACAGACCCGCGATCCGGGTGGCCAGGCTCTCCGGGACACCGGCGTCGGCCAGCTCCTGGTACACCGAGTCGAACCAGGTCAGGTCCTCGCCGCGGAGCGGCTTGGGCAGGCTGCTCCAGACCTGCTCGACACCGTCGCGGAAGAACTCGATGGTGACGGCGATGTCCAGCGGGTGGCGCCGGTTGTTGAGCATCCAGCGGGTGGCGCGCTCGACCAGCCGGCGGGAGTGCAGCCGCATCTTGGTCTGGATCCGGGCCGACACCTGGTTGTCCAGGCCCTCGACCTCGTCCCAGATGCTCTCCAGACCGAAGATGGCGCGCGCCGCGGTGTGCGCGCGGGCGATCTCGGCCATGGTCGCCCCGGTCTCCTCGCGGAGGCGGAAGGCGAAGGTGCAGCCACCGCGGTTGATCGTGTCGTTGACGATCAGCGTGGTGATGATCTCCCGGCGCAGCGGGTGCCGGTCGATCGCGTCGGCGAAGCGGGTGCGCAGCGCGGTCGGGAAGTACTCGTGCAGCAGGCTGCGGAAGTACGGGTCGTCCGGCAGGTCGGTGGCGAGCAGCTCCTCGGCCAGCACGATCTTGGTGTACGCGAGCAGTACGGACAGCTCGGGCTGGGAGAGCCCGCGGCCGGCCGCCTGGCGCTCCCTGATCTGGCGCTCGGTCGGCAGGAACTCCAGCGCGCGGTCGAGCTGACCGTCCGCCTCCAGGCGGTTGATCATGCGCGAGTGCACGTTGACCAGGCTGTGCGCCTGCTTGACGGCGTTGGCCAGCACCACGTTCTGCGCGTAGTTGTTGCGCAGGACCAGTCGGCCGACCTCGTCGGTCATCTCGGCGAGCAGGACGTTGCGCTGCTTGACGGTCATGTCACCGTCGGCCACCAGCTGGTTGAGCAGGATCTTGATGTTCACCTCGTGGTCCGAGGTGTCCACACCGGCCGAGTTGTCGATGGCGTCGGTGTTGATCCAGCCACCGGTGGCCTCGGGGCCGCCGACCGCGGCGTACTCCACCCGGCCGAGCTGGGTGCAGCCGAGGTTGCCGCCCTCGCCGATCACCCGGGCGCGGACCTGGGCGCCGTTGACCCGGATGGCGTCGTTGGCCTTGTCGCCGACCTCGGCGTTGCTCTCCGCGGCCGCCTTGACGTAGGTGCCGATGCCGCCGTTCCAGAACAGGTCGACGGGCGCCTGCAGGATGGCCTTCATCAGGTCGGCCGGGGTGAGCTTGACCGCGTCGATGCCGAGTGCCGCACGGACCTGCGGGGTCAGCTGGATCGACTTGGCGCTGCGCGGGAAGACCCCGCCGCCCGCCGAGATCAGCGACCTGTCGTAGTCGTCCCAGGAGCTGCGCGGCAGGTCGAACAGCCGGCGGCGCTCGGCGTACGAGGTCGCGGCGTCCGGGTTCGGGTCGAGGAAGATGTGCCGGTGGTCGAAGGCGGCGACCAGGCGGATGTGCTCGCTGAGCAGCATGCCGTTGCCGAAGACGTCACCGGACATGTCGCCGATGCCGACCACGGTGAAGTCCTGCGCCTGGGTGTCCACGCCCAGCTGGCGGAAGTTGCGCTTGACCGACTCCCAGGCACCGCGGGCCGTGATGCCCATGCCCTTGTGGTCGTAGCCGGCCGAACCGCCGGAGGCGAAGGCGTCGCCCAGCCAGAAGCCGTACTCCTCGGCGACACCGTTGGCGATGTCGGAGAAGGTCGCGGTGCCCTTGTCGGCGGCGACGACCAGGTAGGTGTCGTCCCCGTCGTGGCGGACCACGTCGGCGGGGTGGACGACCTTGCCGGCCTTCAGGTTGTCGGTGATGTCGAGCAGCGCCGAGATGAAGGTCTTGTACGAGGCGATGCCCTCGGCCAGCCAGGCGTCGCGGTCCACCGACGGGTCCGGCAGCTGCTTGGCCACGAAGCCGCCCTTGGCTCCGACCGGGACGATCACGGTGTTCTTGACCATCTGGGCCTTGACCAGGCCGAGGATCTCGGTCCGGAAGTCCTCACGCCGGTCGGACCAGCGCAGACCACCGCGGGCGACCTTGCCGAAGCGCAGGTGCACACCCTCGACCCGGGGCGAGTAGACCCAGATCTCGAAGGCCGGGCGCGGGGCCGGCAGGTCGGGGATGGCCTTAGGGTCGAGCTTCATCGAGACGTACGAGTGCCAGTTGCCCTCGGCGTCGTGCTGGAAGAAGTTGGTCCGCAGGGTGGCCTTGATCAGGTTGAGGAAGGAGCGCAGGATGCGGTCCTCGTCCAGCGAGACGACCTCGTCCAGGGCGCCGGCCAGCTCCTCCAGGATGCCCTCGGTCAGCTCCCGGGCACCCGACTGGTGGCCGGGGCTGAGGCGGGCCTCGAAGAGGTTGACCAGCAGCCGGGTGGTGTGGGTGTTGTTGCGGAGCGCGTCCTCCATGTAGTCCTGGGAGAAGGTGCTCCCGGCCTGGCGGAGGTACTTGGCGTAGGCGCGCAGCACCATGGCCTGGCGCCAGTTCAGCCCGGCGGTCATGACCAGCTCGTTGAAGCGGTCGTTCTCGGCCTTGCCGGTCCAGGTGGCCGCGAAGGTCTCCTGGAAGCGCTCGCGGGCCTCGTCGGAGAGGCCGGTGGCCTCGCGCAGCCGCAGGCCGAAGTCGACCACCCAGGCGGTGCTGCCGTCGGCCCGGGTGAGCGCGTACGGGTGCTCGTCCAGCACCTCGACGCCCAGGCGGGAGAGCACCGGCAGGACCTCGGTGAGCGAGATCGGGCCGCCGACCCGGTAGATCTTGAAGCGGCGCTCGTCGTCGCCGGCGCCGACCGGCTGGTACAGGTTGAGCCGGAAGTCGCCCTCGCCGCTCAGCGACTCGATCTGCTTCAGGTCGGCGACGGCGGTGCGCGCACTGAAGTCGGCACGGTAGCCGTCGGGGAAGGCGCCGGCGTACTTGCGGCCCAGCTCGGCGGCCTTCTCCTCGCCCAGCTCCAGGTGCAGCTGGTCGAGGAAGCCGTCCATCCAGAACCGGGCGGCCTCGGCCAGCTTGGCCTCGATCCGCTCGACGTCGGCGTCCGAGAGCTCCGGCAGCGTGCTGCCCTTGGCGACCCGGACCACCAGGTGGAGACGGGTGAGCACGGACTCGGTCGAGTAGATCGTGTAGTCGATCGCGTCGCCGTTGAGCTCGTCCTTGAGGATCGCGGTGATCTGCTCGCGGACCCGGGTGTTGTACCGGTCGCGCGGCAGGTAGATCAGCGCGGAGAAGTAGCGCTTGTACTCGTCCTGGCGCAGGAACAGCCGCAGCCGGCGGCGCTCCTGCAGGTAGAGCACGCTGGTCGCGATGGAGAGCAGGCCCTCGGCCGGGGTCTGGAAGATCTCGTCCCGGGGGAAGGTCTCCAGGATCTGCAGCAGGTCACGGCCGTCGTGGCTCTCGCTGCTGAAACCCGAGCCGGCCAGCACCTCCTGCACCTTGCGGCGGACCACCGGGATCCGGGTGACCGACTCGGTGTACGCGGCGGAGGAGAACAGGCCGAGGAAGCGGCGCTCGCCGATGACCTCGCCGTTGGCGTCGAACTTCTTGACGCCGACGTAGTCCAGGTAGGCCGGGCGGTGCACGGTCGCGCGGCTGTTGGCCTTGGTCAGCACCAGCAGCTTCTTCTCGTGCGCCTTGGCCCGGACCGGGGCGGACAGCCGGCCGAAGGCCTCGCTGACCGGGTGGTGGTCGGCGTCGTGGCTGAGCGGGTCGGAGCGCAGGACGCCCAGGCCGGTGCCGGGGACGGCGCGCAGCACCTCCTCGCCCTGGTGGTCGGCCAGGTCGTACTCGCGGTAGCCGAGGAAGGTGAAGTGGTCGTCGGCCAGCCAGCGCATCAGCTCCCAGGCCTCGCCGACCTCCTGCTCGGGCAGGTGGGCCGGGGGCTGCTCGGCGAGCTCGTCGGCCAGGCGCAGCGCGCTGTCGCGCATCTTGGCCCAGTCCTCGACGACCTCGCGGACGTCGCCCAGGACGCGGCGCAGGTTGGCCTCGATCGAGCGGAGGTCCTCGCGGTCCGTCTCACGGTCGATCTCGATGTGCATCCAGGACTCGACCGTGGCGTCGGCGGGCCATTCGGCACCGGCGGCCTGGCTGCGGGAGCAGGCGTCGATGTCCAGGATCTCCAGCAGCTTGCCGGTGATGTCGCGCCGGACCACCAGCTGCGGGTGGACCACCACGTGGATGCCGCGGTCCTGGCGGGTCAGCTCATTGGTGACCGAGTCGACCAGGAACGGCATGTCGTCGGTGACCACCTCGACCACGGTGTGGCCGCAGGACCAGCCGTTCTCTTCGACGGTCGGGGTGTACACCCGGACCTCGGCGGTCCCCTGGGGCCGCTTGAGCCCCAGTCTGTAGTGGGAGGCGGCCGCGCCGTAGACGTCGACCGGGTCCCGGTCGATCAGGTCTTCGGGCGCGGTGTGGAGGTAGTAGTGGAGCAGGTACGCGGTCAGAGCACCGTTGCTCAGGCCCTCCCCCTGCGCCGCTCCCCCCACCTGGCTGTTCTCAGCGGCTGCTGCTGCCTTGGTCAGCAGTTCGGCCTTGGCTGTGTCCAGCTTGGTCTGCATGGCTGTCTGGCTCCTGTCGCGCGCCGTTGCGTGACTCGGTGGTGTCGGGTGCACCGCCGGGTCTGTCTGCAATCCTCCCTCATGATCCAGATTCCGCCCTAATGGGTGGTTACGAAAGGCGGCCATGTCACGCATGACTTGCCCTCCATCTGGGTACGTGAGGTCGTTTGGCCCGGATTGCAAAACCCGACGACGCCAGAAAGCCTAGCCGCACCAAACGAAGGTGTCAGGGGACACCGAGGCACAAACCCTTAGGAAGATCGATCCCACCTGGACATCTTGTCCAAAGTGCCCTGCCGGGCCCTCAGGCTCTGTCAGGTCAGCGCCCCGGTGCCCGCTCCACACCCCGCCGGGTGCTCCCGGCCCGGGTCAGGCGGCGATCCGCTCCGCCAGCTCAACCGCCTCCGCGAGGCTGTCCACCACCGGCACCCCGACCCGCTCCAGTTTGGCCCTGCTGTGCGAACCGCCGGTGTAGAGCACCGCGTGCGCCCCCGACTCAAGCGCCGCCAGCGCGTCGTCCACCGCGTCCCCGATCAGTACGGTGCGCCCCGGCTCGACCGCGGGGGCCAGCACCGCCAGGTGCCGCGCCAGCATGCCCGCCTTCCGCCCGCCGGTCCCCTCGATCCGGCCGTCCACCCGGATGAAGTGCGGGGTGATCCCGAAGCCGTCCACCACCGGGACCAACTGCCCGTGCTCGTACATCGACAGCAGCGACTGCGTGTTGCCCGCGGCCTGCCACTCGCGCAGCAGCGCCGGTGCGTCCTCGGTGAGGCCGCACCGGCCGCGCAGCTCGGTGTACCGGTCGTGGAAGACACCGTCCAGGTGCTCCCACTCCGCCTGGCTCGGGGCGCGGCCGAGCAGCCGCTCGTAGAAGCGCGGGATCGGGATCTCGTACGAGTCCCGGTACTGCTGCAGGCTCATCGGGGCGATCCCGACCGTGGCGAAGGCGGCGTTGCTCGCTTCGAGCACCGCCTCCATGTCGTGGAAGAGTGTTCCGTTCCAGTCCCAGACGATGTGTGTACGCACCCGGGAACGGTAGCCGAACCGACTGACAGGCCCGCGCCCCGGGCCCGCGGCTCAGGCGAGCAGGGCCGGGATCTCCTGGGTGGCGAACCAGAGCAGGTCGTGGTCCTCCGCACCGTCCACGGTGAACTGGGCGTCGGCATCGCCCTTGTCGGCGGCCGCGATCGCCTCGACGGCGGCCGCCACGTCCTCGACCACCTCGGCGTCGGCGACATCGGCGTGCACGGCGGCGGCCTTGGCCAGCCGCACGGGGCCCAGCAGCTCGACCCTGCCGAGCGAGGCCTGGTCCTGGTACTCGTCGCCGGGGAACGGGGCGACCGCGGAGTCGGGCAGGTCGACCGCCACCACCACCCGGCGGCGCGGGGCCTGCGGATCGGCGGCGAGCAGGCGCAGCGAGCCCTGGGCGGCGCGGTTGAGCGCCGCGTACTCCAGCTCCTCCAGGTCGTCGCTGACATACCACTCGCGCAGGGCGGGGGTGACCGCGTACGCCGCCGACTGGTCGAGTGCACCGCCCTGGTGCGCCGCCGCCAGACCGTTCAACGTGGTGGGCACGTACACGCGCATCGGGGGCACTCCGGTTCTTCGGCTTCTTCGGACGGCTGATCAACACCGCGCACCAAGAATACGGCTCACACCCCGTCCGTCCCCTCCGGGCAGGCGGGCCGGGCCCCGGAGCGCGGGGAACGGCGTGCCGGATCCGTACCCGGCTTCCCCTCGCCCTCGCCCGCCCCTTTTGACCGCCCGGCCACGCGGGCGGGACGTCACCGCACCGACTCCAGGGCCACCCGGCTGGTCCGCAGCGCGGTCTCCAGCACCTCGGGCCGCCGGGCCGGGTCCATCATGTTCGGCCCCATCACCGCCAGGTCCTCCAGCGTCGGCGCGAGCAGCCGCACCCGGACGCCCGAGTCGCGCAGACGGCGGGCCTCGCGGAGCATCTGCCGGGTCACCGCCCTCCGGTAGCGGCTGACCAGCTGTGCCAGGACGCCCTTCGGGCGGTCCCTGGCCCGCCATTCGCGCAGTGCGGCCACCGTCCCGCGCCCCGCGTCCACCCGCGCCGAGCCCGCCCACGCGGGCCGCAGCGCCATCGGCGCCAGCACGTACACCTCGTCCAGTTCGCGCTCCGCCATCAGGTCGGCGTTGGTGGCCGACCAGCAGCCGCCGTCCACGTACGGGCTGCCCGCCACCTCCACCGGCGCGAACCAGCCGGGGATCGCACAGGAGGCCATCACCGCCTCGGCCACGCCCGCCTCCGGCGCGTCCGGATCGCCGAAGACCACCCGGCGGCCGGTGCGGTAGTCCACCGCCGCCACCCGCAGCCCGGACCCGAGCGGCCAGCCGTCACCGTCGACCAGCCCCCGTACCAGCTCGCCGACCGGAGCCACCGAACCGCGGCCGGTCGGCACCACGGCCGAGACCATGGTCAGGAACGGGTACTCGCGCGGGTGCCGGACCGCGTCCCGCAGCAGGCCGGGCGAACCGATCCCGGGACGGGGGCGCGGCGGCAGCGCGCCCCCGACGGCGGTGTCGTAGTCGAATTCCACTCCGGCCAGCGGGCCGGTGCGGATCGGCAGACCGCGCTGATGGTCCCGCAGTTCCTCGGCGCGCACGCCGGCGGCCAGCATCGTGCCCAGGATCGAACCGGCGGAGGTCCCGAGGATCACCTCGGCCCCTCCGGGCTGCCAGCCGGTGCTCTCCTCGATCGCGCACAGCGCCCCGATGGTCCACGCCGCGCCCAGCATCCCGCCACCGCCGAGCACCAATCCGCGCCGCACCCCGTCCGCGCCCGGCCCGGCCGCCGCCCCGCCGGTCCGCGCGGCCACGTCCACGACCGCGCCGTTCGCCGCCCCGACCCGCCCGGCGCGGGCCCGCCCGCCCCCGTCGGCGTCCGTCTCGGCCTTACCGGTCCCGGCACGCGCGGCACCGGCCGCCGAGGACGCGCCGGATGTCCCGGCGGGCCCCGCCGCCGTTCCCGCCGACTCGGCCGAGGGCTGAGTCACCATCACGCTGCCGCCTCTCCGGTCTCCGGATCGTCTTCCCCGATCCTCCCGGCTACCGGCCGGTAGACCCGGTACGGCGCCCGGCCCGTGCCACGATTGCCACCCAGCGTACGTCCCCCTTCGAGCGCCCCCGAGCGGCCTCCGGCGTCAACCCGCGGCCCGGCCGCCCGGTCCCAAAGCCCTCGGGCCGCAAGGGGCATCACCCGGATAGGTGACTCGCCGGGCGGCCCCGGCGGAGCGCCGACGGGTGATTGCCGCCCCGTGGCGGCGCGGGTACCAAGGTCTCCGACAGGCCCAGCCACCCACCGACATCCGCCGGAGGTACCGTCCATGGTCGAGCCCGCAGCCGTCCCGCAGCTCGCGACGCTCCGCGCCCCGCGCGTACGCCCCCTGGTTCACACCGCCGGACACCCGCACGCCCGACGTCCGCTCCCGCAGCCGCGCACCTGCACCACACCGGCGCCGACCACCGCCACCGCCCCGCTCACCGGCGGCGTCCCGCTCACCGGCACCGCTCCGGACGGCCCCACCGGCGCCGCCCCGCACGGGCCGGCCGCCGCACCGGCACCCCGCCACACCCCCGCGCGCACCCTGGGTGAACCGCGACGTCCACGCCACCCGCGCGCCGCCTGCGCCCCCGCGCACGGCGGCGGACACAGCGAGCTCGCCGCCCGCTTCGCGCACCGCCTGGTGGAAGTCCTCACCGGCCGCCGCCCGGCCGGGCAGCTCCAGCGGCACACCACCGTCCCCGCCTACCAGCAGCTCACCGCCCTGGTCAGGAGCGGCCCGCTGCGCCCGCGCGGCCAGGTCGTCGGCCACCGGCTCGGCCGGGTGTACGACTCCGCGCCGGGACCCGGCGCACTGGAGGTCTGCGTCCGGGTCGAGTTCGGACAGCGGCACCACATGGTCGCCTTCCGCCTCGAACAGCACCGCCGCACCGAGCAGTGGCAGTGCGCCGCCGTCGAAGCCCGCTGAGCACGCAGTAAGGGAGCGGGTACCCCGCGCCGGGCCGTGGCCGTCCCGGGCCGCCCACTCGGTGCGCCGCGCCTCGGGGACGGTCGGGAAGCGGATACCCGGAACCGGTACAGAAGCGCGGGGGCATCCGCACCCGCGAGCGACCGGGCAGCGCCCCGTGCCTTCGAGGAGCCGTCACCGGCGCCGGAACGCCAACGGGCGCCACCCCCGCGGAAGCGGTGAGTGGCGCCCGGTCGAACGGAGTTGACGGAGCCTTGGATCCGGCGGAGCGTCAGGCCTTGCGGCGGCGCCCCTTGGCCGCCTTCGCCGCCTTGCGGCGCTCGGCACGGGTCAGGCCGTCGCCCTCACCCTCGCCCTCGGACTCGTCGAAGTCGCCCTCGATGACCGTGTCGTCGCCGTCCACCGTGGGAGCGGTGTAGTGCAGCCGCTGCGGCTTGGGCGCCTCCAGGCCCTTGGCCTTGATCTCGGGCCGGACACCGGAGTCCTTGGCGAGCCCGGCCTCCTCGGCCTCGGCCTCCGCCTGCTCCTCGTCCTGGACCGGCACCTCCTCGACCTGCTGCTCGACCTGGACCTCCAGGTTGAACAGGTAGCCGACGGACTCCTCCTTGATGCCCTCCATCATCGCGGTGAACATGTCGAAGCCCTCGCGCTGGTACTCGACCAGCGGGTCGCGCTGCGCCATCGCCCGCAGGCCGATGCCCTCCTGGAGGTAGTCCATCTCGTAGAGGTGCTCGCGCCAGCGGCGGTCGAGGACCGAGAGCACCACCCGGCGCTCCAGCTCACGCATGATCTCCGAGCCGAGCTGGTCCTCACGGGCGCCGTACTGGGCCTGGACGTCCTCCTGAAGCACCCGGGTGAGGAACTCGGGGGTGAGCCCGCCCTGCTCGCCGGCCTCCTCCTCCAGCTGCTCCAGGTCCAGGGTGATCGGGTAGAGCTGCTTGAGCGCGGCCCAGAGCTTCTCCAGGTCCCAGTCGTCCTCGAAGCCCTCTCCGGTCGCGGCGTTGACGTACGCCTCGACGGTGTCGTCCATGAAGTGGGTGACCTGCTCCTGCAGGTCCTCGCCCTCCAGGACGCGCCGGCGCTCGCCGTAGATGACCTCGCGCTGGCGGTTGAGCACCTCGTCGTACTTGAGGACGTTCTTGCGGATCTCGAAGTTCTGCTGCTCGACCTGGGTCTGCGCGGAGGCGATCGCGCGCGTCACCATCTTGGACTCGATCGGCACGTCCTCGGGCACGTTGGCCATCGAGAGCACGCGCTCGACCATGCCGGCCTTGAACAGGCGCATCAGGTCGTCGCCGAGCGAGAGGTAGAAGCGGGACTCGCCCGGGTCGCCCTGGCGGCCGGAGCGACCGCGCAGCTGGTTGTCGATCCGGCGGGACTCGTGCCGCTCGGTGCCCAGCACGTAGAGGCCGCCGAGCTCCTGGACCTCGACCTGCTCGGCCTTGACGGCCGCCTTGGCCTTCTCCAGCGCGCCCGGGAAGGCCGCGTCGTACTCCTCCGGGCTGTCCGGGGTGATGCCGCGCTGGGCCAGCTCGGCTGCCGCCAGGTGCTCGGCGTTGCCGCCGAGCATGATGTCGGTGCCGCGGCCGGCCATGTTGGTGGCGACGGTGACAGCGCCCTTGCGGCCGGCCTGGGCCACGATCAGCGCCTCGCGCTCGTGGTGCTTGGCGTTGAGCACCTCGTGCGGGACACCGCGCTTGCGCAGCTCCTGGGAGAGGTACTCGGACTTCTCGACCGACACGGTGCCGACCAGCACCGGCTGGCCCTTCTCGTGCTTCTCGACGATGTCCTCGACCACCGCGGCGAACTTGGCCGGCTCCGACTTGTAGATCAGGTCGGGCTGGTCGATGCGCAGCGGCGTCTTGTTGGTCGGGATCGGGACGACGCCGAGCTTGTAGATCTGGTGGAACTCGGCCGCCTCGGTGGTGGCGGTACCGGTCATACCGGCCAGCTTGTCGTACAGGCGGAAGAAGTTCTGCAGGGTGATGGTGGCCAGGGTCTGGTTCTCGTTCTGGACCTCCACCCCTTCCTTGGCCTCGATCGCCTGGTGCATACCCTCGTTGTAGCGGCGGCCGGCCAGGATACGGCCGGTGTGCTCGTCGACGATCATGACTTCGCCGTTCATGACGACGTAGTCCTTGTCGCGCTTGTAGAGCTCCTTGGCCTTGATGGCGTTGTTCAGGAAGCCGACCAGCGGGGTGTTCACCGACTCGTAGAGGTTGTCGATGCCGAGGTAGTCCTCGACCCGGCCGACGCCCTCCTCCAGCACGCCGATGGTGCGCTTCTTCTCGTCCACCTCGTAGTCGCGGTCGCGCTTGAGGCGCACCACCAGCTTGGCGAAGTCGCCGTACCACTTGGTCGCCTGGTCGGCCGGGCCGGAGATGATCAGCGGGGTGCGGGCCTCGTCGATGAGGATCGAGTCGACCTCGTCGACGACCGCGAAGTTGTGGCCGCGCTGGACCAGTTCGTCCTTCGACCAGGCCATGTTGTCGCGCAGGTAGTCGAAGCCGAACTCGTTGTTGGTGCCGTAGGTGATGTCGCAGGCGTACTGGCGCTTGCGCTCGGCCGGCGACATGTTGCCGAGGATGACACCGACCTCCAGGCCCAGGAAGCGGTGCACCCGGCCCATCCACTCCGAGTCGCGCTCGGCGAGGTAGTCGTTGGTGGTGATCAGGTGGACGCCCTTGCCGGTCAGCGCGTTGAGGTACGCGGGCAGGGTGCCGACCAGAGTCTTGCCCTCACCGGTGCGCATCTCGGCGACATAGCCGAAGTGCAGGGCCGCGCCGCCCATCAGCTGGACGTCGTAGTGCCGCTGGCCCAGCACGCGCTTGGCGGCCTCGCGGACGGTGGCGAACGCCTCGGGCATGATGTCGTCCAGGCTCTCGCCGTCGGCGAGGCGCTGCCTGTACTCGTCGGTCAGCGCGCGCAGCTCGTCGTCCGTGAGGTTGACGAAGTCCTCTTCGATGGAGTTGACCTGGGCAGCAATCCGCTGCAGCTTGCGAAGGATCTTGCCTTCGCCGGCGCGCAGGATCTTGTCGAAGACGGACACTTGAGCGGGCTCCTTGCCTGGATCGGCTCTGGACTACTGCGAGGCGGGACACCCCACCGTACGGGCCATCGTATGCGAGGAGGCCAATACGGTGGGAGGTGCGTCAGCACGGTATTCCCGTGTCACCCGCGAGAGGAATACCCCGTGGCCGCACGCCGTAGGACAAAAGGGGCACCACCGAGGGAAGTTCGGCGCGGATGAGAATTCAGCGGGGGTCGACCAGCTGCGCCGCGAAGACGGTGCCCAGCGGCTCGGGGCCGACGTACTGCTGGCAGTTGCAGGGCCGCGCCTCGTAGCGCAGCGGCCTGCGGTCCCCGTCCCAGGCGACCGGGGTCTCGGCCTCCTCGTGGCAGCGGCCCGCCCTGTCGTGCTTGGCGAGGTGGTGGGTGCAGCCGCAGACCGGCTCCGGCGGCCGGTTCGCCGCCTCCAGCTCGCGCTGGTGCCGCTCGGCGGCCTGGATCAGCTCCAACTTCCGCCTGTGCCTGGTCTTCAGCGCGTGACGCGCGTTCCGCTCGATCCAGCGCCCGCCGAAGATCACGGCCGGGATCGCCATCCACAGGTAGTACATGCCCCGTCCCCCTCCATGGTGGCCACAGAGTATCGCCGCCGGGGGCGGGCGCTGTCATTGCCGGGCCCTATGCTCGCGCGCATGACCGCCTCCGCGACTCTCTCCGCCGACCAGGCCCGCCGGATCGCCCTACGCGCCCAGGGGCTGCTCGGCGCCCCGTACCGCAGGGCCGGGGCGGCCCCCCGCCCCCGGACCTCGGCCGAAGTCGCCCCCACCCGGGGGCGGGCGAGCGGGCCGGGCGCATCCGGAGCCGAGCGGGCGGTCGACCGGGTGCTGCGGCACCTGGGCGCGGTGCAGTTGGACACCATCTCCGTGCTGGCCCGCTCGCACGAACTGGTCCCGTACGCGCGCCTCGGCGCGGTGGGGCGCCCGGCGGTGGAGTCCGCTTATTGGGGCACAGCGAACACCTTCGAGTACTGGTCCCACGCGGCCTGCATCCTGCCGGTCGAGCAGTGGCCGCTGTTCGCCTTCCGGCGCCGCCGCTACCGCGACCGCGGCCACCTCTGGGGCCACCAGGTGCCGCCGGAGACATACCGGGGGATAGTGGACAGGCTTCGCGCCGCGGGGCCGCTCACCTCCACCGAGTTGGGCGGCGCCAAGAAGACCGGCGAGTGGTGGGACTGGTCCGACGCCAAGATCGCGGTCGAGCGGGCGCTGGCGTTCGGCGATGTGGTCTGCACCGAGCGGCGCGGCTGGAAGCGGGTGTACCGGCTGGCCGAACAGGCCATACCCGCCGAGCTGTTCGAGCAGGATCCGAGTGACGAGGAGTGCCTGCGGCGGCTGGTCGCGCAGGCCGGGGCCGCGCTCGGGGTGGCCACCAGGGCCGACCTGATGGACTACCACCGGCTCAGGGCCGAGCAGCTCGACTCGGTGCTGGCCGACTCCGGTCTGGTACCGGTCGAGGTGGCGGGCTGGCCCGCACCGGCCTGGGCCGATCCGGCGGCGCTGGCGGGCGAGGGGTCGGTCAGCGGCTCCGCCGCGGGGCGCGGGCGGCACCGGACGACGCTGCTCTCCCCCTTCGACTCACTGATCTGGGACCGTGCCCGCACCGAGCGGATCTTCGGCATGGCGCACCGCCTGGAGGCGTACACCCCCAAGCACAAGCGGGTACACGGATACTTCGCCATGCCGCTGCTGGCGGGCGGCCGACTGGTCGGGCGGGTGGACCCGGCCCGTGAGGGGCGGACGCTGGTCGCCCGTCAGGTCTCACTGGACGCGCCGAAGTACACCGAGGCGCTGGCCGGGGCGCTGCGCGAGGCCGCCGAGTGGGTGGGCTGCGACGCCGTCCGGATCGAGGCCCTGTCCGACGAGAAGCTGCGGCCCGCCCTGGAGCGGTTGCTGTGACCCGGCGCGCGGCCGCCACGGTGCCGCGGCCGTCACGGTGCCGCGGCCGACGCGGCGCACGGTTGACCAGGTGCGCGGTCGATCGCGGTGGGCGGCCGGTCGCGGCGCGCGCGGCAACACGGCCGCGGCTCAGCCTATTTCGAGGATCTTCTCCCGCATCGCGTAGACCACCGCCTCCATCCGGGAGTGCAGCTGCAGCTTCTCCAGGATGTTCCGCACGTGGTTCTTCACGGTGTTCTCGCTGATGAACAGCTCCTTGGCGATCTCCCGGTTGTTCATCCCGGTCGCCACCAGCTTGAGCACCTCCAGCTCACGGTCGGTGAGCCGCGGAGCCGGCACCAACTCCCGGTCGTCCGAGCGCCGTTGGATCATCGACTTGAACTCGGTGAGCAGCTTGGCGGCCATCGACGGACTGATCTGCGACTGGCCGTCGGCCACCGCCCGGATCGCGGTGGCGACCTCGTCGGTGGAGATCTCCTTGAGCAGGTAGCCGGTGGCCCCGGCCTTGATCGCCTCGTAGAGGTCGGCTTCCTCGTCGCTTATCGTCAGCATGATGATCTTGGCGCTGGGCACCACGTCCTTGATCGCGGTGCAGGCCTCGATACCGCTGCGCCGGGGCATCCGGACATCCATCAGGATGATGTCGGGCAGCAGGTCGGCGGCCTTGAGGACGGCCTCGGCACCGTCGCCGGCCTCGCCGATGACCTTGATGTCCTCCTCCTCGGCCAGCACGATCTCCAGCCCGCGGCGGAACAGCGCATGGTCGTCGACCACCAGGACCCGGATCGGTTCGACCTGGTTCGGTGGGCACCCCGGTTGCGTGAACTCCCCTGCCCGTTCCCGGCCTTGCCCGGCACCGATGCCTCCCCCCGCGCCGGGCCTGAAGTGCTCCCCCATCCGATCCTCCCCCTCGTCGGTCAGTGTCCGGGCCATCATTCCACGGCGGACCCACCCCACGGTCACCCTCCGGCACCGGACCGCCCAGCTGGGTGACCCCGGCAGCCTGGGCCGCCGGGGTCACCCGAACCGTCGATCTGTTCCGTTGTACCGGTGGCGGCCTGCGGCCGCCGCCGGTCGTGGGTGCGGTTGGACCGGCGCTGTGCGCGGTCAGCGTCTACCGGCCGAGGTCACTCCTCGTCCGGCTCCCCGATCGCGCCGCCGGCGCCGCCGACACCGCCGATCTCGCCAACGGCCGAGCCGTTGGGCTCCAGGTGGATGACGCCGTAGTGGTAGCCGTGCCGGCGGTAGACCACGCTCGGCAGTCCGCTGTCCTTGTCCACGAACAGGTAGAAGTCGTGGCCGACGAGCTCCATCTCGTACAGCGCCTGGTCCAGCGACATGGGCGCGGCGGGGTGCGTCTTCTCTCGGACGACGAGCGGTCCTTCGCCCTCCACCTCCAGGGATCCCATCATGGTCTTGCGGACCGCGCCGTTGGTCACGCCCGCGGTCGCCTCGGTCTCGGGGAGCGCGGCCAGCGCGGCCGTCGCCTCCGAGACACTGACCGGAGTACGGCCACCGGTGCCGCCCTTGTGCACCCGGCGCCGATCAGCGGACTTGCGCAGCTGTGCCTCAAGCTTCGCCGAGGCCAGGTCGAGCGCGGCCCACGGGTCGGTGGCGGCGGCCTCGGCCCTGATCACCGGGCCCCGGCTGCGAAGGGTGATCTCCACCCGGTCGGACCGGTCGGCCTGCCGCGGGTTGTGCTCCTTGGACACCTCGACATCCAGGCTGATCGCCTTGGTGTCGAACTTCTGGACCTTCTCCAGCTTCTCGGCCACGTGCTCGCGGAACCTCTTGGGCACCTCGGTCTTGCGGCCCTTGACGACGATGTCCACGCAGAACTCCGATCCCTTGTGCTGACGCCGATCCGGAGTGCTCACCGGATCGGGCTGAGACCCAGCCGGACCAGCCCTGCTGCCGAACCCCCGCCTCGCCGGGGGTGGCGATCGCGACTGGTCCTCACCTCACTTCCTCCCCACCAGAAACGCTTGAAACCCCTTGGAGCCTCATAGAACACCTGCTGAGGGGTTTTCGCCTCCCCAGTCGAACAACGTAGCGGCGGAGTATCGCCGGTCCGGCTGTTTCACCCTGTTTACCCTCCTGCGGGTGAAGCCACGGTAAAGAACTGGACAACGACACCCGGGCCATCCACCGTAAGGCGCAGTCTCCGCTCCTGGAAGCTCTCGGGGGAGTCATGACCGAACTCGTGCCTGCCCACACCGCCGCCCACACCGCCGGCTCACCAGGTGACTCCCCGGGCGAGTCCCCGGCCGCCCCTCCTGCCGTCCGGGCCCTGCGGGAGCTGCTGGACCTACTGCTCCCGGCCCGCTGCGCCGGCTGCCGCACCGGGCGCAGCCCGCTCTGCCCGTCCTGCCGGGCCGAGCTCCGTACCGCTCGCGCCGGGCCCGCAGGCCCGCAGCCGCCGCCGGCCGGGCTGCCGCCGCTGTACGCCGCGGCACCGTACGCGGACCCGGTACGGCAGTTGCTGCTCGCCCACAAGGAGCGCGGCGCGCTGTCACTGGCCGGGCCGCTCGGCGGGGCGCTCGCCGCCGCGGTCCGTGCCGCACTCGGGCACCCTGGGGACGGGCTCGCGGCAGGGGCGGGAGCCGGGCCCGTGCTGCTGGTGCCGATGCCCTCCGCCCGCCGGGCCGTCCGGGCCCGCGGGCACGATCCCACCCTGCGGCTGGCCCGCGCGGCGGCCCGGGAGCTGCGCCGGGCCGGGCTCGCGGCCGCGGTCGCCCCGGTCCTGCGGCACGGGCGGACAGTGGCCGACCAGTCCGGGCTCTCCGCCGCCGAGCGGCAGCGGAACCTCCACGGCGCGCTGCTGGTACCCGCACGCCGTGCCGCCCGGCTGGCGGGCGCCCGCCTGGTCCTGGTGGACGACCTGGTCACCACCGGTGCGAGCCTCGCCGAGGCGGCCCGTGCCCTGCGTGCGGCCGGTTGCCCGCCACTGGCCGCGGCCACCGTCGCCGCGACCGTCCGGGGCACCTCCAGAGGCAGCGGGAACCGCACGGGCGACCACGCACCGCCCTGAGCCCGAGGCGCCGGTCGGCCGGGCACCGCCCGGAGCGCGGCCGGCCGCACGACCGGCCCGCTGCACGGGTGCGGGGCACGGGCACGGGCGCGGGCACGGGCGCGGGCGCCCCAGGGTTCGCCATCAGGCCCCGCGGTGCGCCATCCGGCCTGGTTCAGGCAGGCCCTGACGCAGGTCGGCGAGGCCGCCGGGACGAGCGCCTCCGTCCCCGAAGGCGCGGTACGGCCGACGCCCCGCACCGGCGGCCGCTCACCCCGGGTAGCTGAAGGACGTCCCGTGGTGCTGGGGAGCGGCCTCGCGCCACTGGCTGCCCTGGAGCCGGTAGATCTCGTTGTCCTTCGACACGGCCAGCACCGGCAGGGTCTGCTCGCCAGGACGGGCCTGCGTCTGGTCGCCCGAGCGGACTTCGGAGGCCGAGACCGAGATCATCGACTCACCGCCCTGCAGCGGGGAGTCGGTGTTCTGCGACCCGTCCGTGCCCACGTAGTGCAGCTGCTGCAGCTTGCCCGGCTCCTTGCCGAGCACCAGCAGCTGGTCGGTGTCCGCCCAGGAGACCGAGGCGATCTCGCTGAGCAGCGGCGCCACCGGCCGCAGCCCGGTGATCGCCGCCGCCGGCGCCGCCGACGTGCCCGAGTGCTCCACCAGCCCGACCACCAGCGTCCGCGCACCGGAGCCGTCCACCAGCACCAGCGCCACCCGTACCCCGTCCGAGGACATCTTGAGCGCCTGCACGGTCCGCGCGCCGAGCCCGCCGATCGAGACCGGGACCACCGAACGTCCGCGCACCATCAGCACCTTGGATGCCGCCGGGTCGCGGTCGACCACCCACAGGTCCCCCCGCCCGTCCCAACTGGGCGAGGTGAGGCCCTGGTTGGGCTGGGCCGAACTGGTGAGAACCGGGCTGCCGAGCTTCCCGTTCGCGCCGAGACCGGCCACGAAGAGCTGCCGCTGGTCGGCGCTGACGGCCGCCGCCATGGTGCCGTCCCGCCGCACCGCGACCGATCCGATCTGCGGCTGACCCTGCTTCGGCTGCCCGAGTTCACCGAGCACCGGTGTGCCCTCGCCGGCACCCTGGGTCTGCATCAACTTCCCGGTGTCGGACAGGTAGTAGGCCTGCGGCGCGGCGCTCTGCGCACCGGCGGCCGGACCGCCGACGGCCAGACCGCCGGGAGCGACCGACTGGGCCTGAGCGGCGTTCACCGAACAGCCGCCCTTGGCCCCACTCAGGTCGAGCCGGTCGACCTGCCCCTTGCCCTGCTGGTCGAGCAGGGTGAAGTAGAGCTGACTGGCCATCTGCTGACAGAGCTTCGGCTGGGCGCCGAAGTCGGGGACGTCCACCTTGGCCGAGATCACCCGGCTGTCGTTCACCGAGACGTCGCCTACCAGCTTCGCGCCGTTGAAGGCCGAGTAGACCGCCTTGCCGAGCCAGGCGGAGGGGCCGTCGGCCAGCGCCCGGGCGGCGGCGGTCAGCGGGTCGGTCCGGCGCCGCAGGTAGATCGGGTCCGGTACCAGTACCGGCTGCTGCGCGCCGGCCGACGGGTCGGGGGTCGAGTAGAAGTAGCGGTGGGTGGCGCGGTAGCCGTTCCTGAAGCCGGTCTGGTCCACGATCAGCCCGTTCGGCAGCTGATCGATCCGCCACTCCCCCTTGTCCGGCCCGTCCTTCTCCTTCACGAAGGTGAACTTCTCCTGGTACGGCTCGTTCGCCACCGCCCGGTAGGTGTGTGCCGCGTCGATCTGCCCGACCTTGGTCCCGGTGACCGGGACGTCGATGCGCAGATCGTCCGACTTGGGCTCGGTGATCAGCCGGCTGGGTGCCTTGACCAGCACCGTCACCCCCGCGTCCGGGTTCCACCGGTGCTGGCTGCGGGCGGCGGCGCTCAGGTACTTGGAGGCGGTGGTGTACTCGGGCTCGTCGGCGCTCGACGCGTCCAGGAAGCCGGTCAGCAGATTGGCCAGGTCCTCGCCGGGGTGCGGCGGGACCGGGAAGACCCGGACCTGCAGGTTCTCCGCCCCGGCCGCCTGCATCACCTCCACCCGCGAGGACGGGCCGTCGGCGGGCATCGACACGCAGCCGCTGAGCACCAGGGCGCCCAGGGCGGCCGTCAGCGACCAGCCGAGCCTGCGGGCGCCCCGGCCGGCGGGTATCCGACCGCCACCGGAGGCCGACCCGGTACGGACGCCCGCAGCGGCCCCCACGGCGTCGGCCCCGGGGCGCGCCTCAGTGGTCCTGCCATCCGTCCCCGGCATACCGCGCCCCCTCCGTATCGCCGTTCGCGGCACCGTCCCTGTCGGCACCGTGCCCTGCCGCACCGTGGCCCACGGCGCCGTCCGCAGGCTCTGCTCCTGCCGTCTCACCCTCGGCGCTCTCGCCCTCCGCCGCGGACTCCGGGCGGGCCGACGACCGGTCCACCACCACCTGGGCGCCGGTGGCACCGTACCCCGCCGCGGCCGACCGGACGTCGGAAGGGTCCGCGACCGGAGCCGACGGCAGCCTGCCCAGCCCGGGTCCGAGGTTCAGTACCCCGCCCAGACCGCTGCCGAAGCCGTTCCCGCCGCTCTCCGGCGCCTCGGGCGTCTGGGCGGGGGCGCCGGTGTCCTCCCTGGCGGCGGTGAGCGCGGTCGCGCCCGCAGGGCGGGCGGGCCGCCGGTACGGGGCGCCCCGGGTGCCCAGGCCCAGGTTGTGCCGGGAGTCCTCGGGCTCCAGGCGGAACGGTGCCCGGCCGACCTCGCCGCCCCTGGTGCGGGGCAGCGTGAGCCGGAAGTGCGAGCCGCCGCCCGGCTCACCCCAGGCCTGGAGCCAGCCGCCGTGCAGATGCGCGTCCTCGACCGCGATGGACAGGCCGAGACCGGTACCGCCGGTGGTCCGCACCCGGGACGGGTCCGCGCGCCAGAACCGGTGGAAGACCCGGGAGGCCTCGCCCGGCTTGAGTCCGATCCCGTAGTCCCGGACGCCGATCGCGACCGCGCCCTCGGCCGAGCCCAGCCGGACCACCACGTCCCGGCCCTCGCCGTGCTCCAGCGCGTTGACCACCAGGTTGCGCAGGATGCGCTCGATCCGCCGGGAGTCCACCTCGGCGACCACCGGGTCCTCGGCACCCCGGATGATCACCGCACTGCCCTTGGCCTGGGCCAGGGGGTCGGCGGCCTCCACCACCCGGGTCACGATGTCCCGCAGGTCCACCGGCTCGGCGTCCAGGATCGCGGCGCCCGCGTCGAACCGGCTGATCTCCAGCAGGTCGGCGAGCAGCGACTCGAAGCGGTCCAGCTGGTCCTGGAGCAGCTCGGCGGAACGGGCCGCCATCGGGTCCAGGTCCTCACGGCTGTCGTAGATCAGGTCGGCGGCCATCCGGACCGTGGTCAGCGGGGTGCGCAGCTCGTGCGAGACGTCCGAGACGAAGCGCCGCTGCACCCGGGAGAGCTCCTCCAGCTGGCGGATCTGCGCCTGCAGGCCGTTGGCCATCCGGTTGAAGGCGTCGCCGAGACGGGCGATGTCGTCCGTCCCGGTCACCTTCATCCGCTCCTCCAGGTGCCCGGCGGCGACCCGCTCGGAGATCCCGGCCGCCATCCGGACCGGGGTGACCACCTGGCGGACCACCAGCCAGGCGATCCCGCCGAGCAGGATGACCACGAACACGCCGGCGGTCGCCAGGGTGCCGGTGACCAGACCGAGGGTCTTGGTCTCCTGACCGAAGGAGAAGACGTAGTACAGCTGGTAGGGCAGGCCGTCGGGCCCGGTGAACTGCTTGCCGATGACCAGGCCGGGCTCGCGGTAGACCGGGCCGCCGTCACCGCGCTGGATGTCGGTGACCTTCTCGTGCGCGGCCGACGGATCCTCGGCCACGTCCTTGCGCAGCTGGTCGGGGATGCTGCTGGGCAGGATGTTGCCGGAGTACCAGGCCCCGCGCAGGCCCGCGCTCGGGGCGTTCTCCTCCTTGTCCCCGTTGGGCACCAGGGCTACCACCGAGTAGACGCCGCTGCCGCCGCTGGCGAGGTCCGAGACCTGCTTGATCAGCCAGGTGCTGAGCTCGTCGGCGGTCGAATCGCCGCCGCTCCCGGCCTTCGCCTGCAGGTTGATGGCCTCGTTGATCTTCTCCTGCTCGATCTGGAAGCCGCCCCTGGCCTGGCTCTTGGCCGAGTTCTCCTTGGCTTCCAGCAGCCCGGCGCGGACCTGGGCCACCACCACCACGCCGAGCACCAGCACCACGGCGAGCGAGAGCAGCAGGGTCGCGGCGACCACCCGTACCTGGATGGAGCGGCGGTACAGGGCGAGCAGCCGGTGCAGCGGGCGTCGGAACTGACGCGCCACCAGGGCCAGCAGGGCCGCCGGACCGCGCCTGGACCGCTGGCCCTGGACGGTCGAGCTCAGCACGGCCCCGGGCACGGCGGACTCCCCGTCGGCGGTGGAATCCGACGGGGAGTGGTCGGCGTCGTACGTCACGTCAGCTGGGCCCGGCCTTGTATCCGACGCCACGGACGGTCACCACGATCTCGGGCCGCTCGGGGTCCTTCTCGATCTTCGAGCGCAGGCGCTGCACATGGACGTTGACCAGGCGGGTGTCGGCGGCGTGCCGGTAGCCCCAGACCTGCTCCAGCAGCACCTCGCGGGTGAACACCTGCCAGGGCTTGCGGGCGAGCGCGACCAGCAGGTCGAACTCGAGCGGGGTCAGCGGGATGCCCCGGCCGTCCCGCTTCACCGAGTGGCCCGCCACGTCGATCACCAGGTCGCCGATGGTCAGCTGCTCGGGCGTGGGCTCCTCGGCGCGGCGGAGCCGGGCACGCACCCGGGCCACCAGCTCCTTGGGCTTGAACGGCTTGGTGACGTAGTCGTCGGCGCCGGACTCCAGGCCGACCACGATGTCCACCGTGTCGGTCTTCGCCGTCAGCATGACGATCGGCACGCCGGACTCCGAGCGGATCTGCCGGCAGACGTCGATGCCGTCCCGGCCGGGCAGCATCAGGTCGAGGAGCACCAGGTCGGGCTTGGTCTCCCGGAACACGGCTAGCGCCCTGTCCCCATCCGCGACGAAAAACGGCTCAAAACCCTCACCACGCAGCACGATACCGAGCATCTCGGCCAGTGCGGTGTCGTCATCAACGACGAGGACGCGTCCCTTCATGCGTCCATCCTCTCATTACGGGATTGTGACCTGCCGCACAGCCGTGCCATTTCGGCGTGGAACGCACTGCCAACTCGGTCATAACGTCGCAAAGTTCGCAGCTCGTCCGGGCCGTGCGGGCCGTTGCCGATCAGCAATGGGAACACCTCTGGGGCCGGTCGCACCACCATGGCACGATGGGCGGCACAGGCACCGCTCGGCGATCACCGCGAGCGCCCGTGATCTTCCGCAGAACCGTACGAGGAGCGTTGATGACCGACACCCCGGGCTGGGCGCCGCCCGGCTCGCCCGAGCCACCCCGTGAGGCCGCCGGGCCGTCGGCAACCCCCTCGAACCCCGCTCCGGAGCCGGGCGCCCCGCAGACCGGCCCGCAGACCGGCCCACAGGCTGGCCCGCAGACCGCCCCGAAGGACACAGTGCCCCCGGGGTGGAGCGCCCCCGGCCCGTACGGCGGCGGCTACGGCACCCCGCCCGGCCCGCAGCCCGGCCCGCAGCCCGGCTGGGGCGCCCAGCAGGCCCCGGGCGGCCACCACCCCGGCTGGGGCGCACCGGGCGGCTACCAGCAGGGCTGGGGTGCGCCCCCGAGCCCCAAGCCCGGCGTCATCCCGCTGCGCCCGCTCGCTTTCGGCGAGATCCTGGACGGCGCCGTCTCCACGGTGCGCCGCCACTGGCGCACCGCCCTCGGCCTCTCCTTCGGCGTCGCCGCCGTGGAGCAGACCATCTCCGCGATCGCCCGCTGGTGGGCGTACGAGAGCCCGCACTCCGCCGGCCCGATCATCGCCGTGTTCGCCGGATACCCGGTGAACTTCGTCCTGGGCCTCATCGCGACCGGCCTGCTCACCATGGTGGTCAGCAAGGCCGTCCTGGGCCGCTCGACCACCCTGGGCGAGGTGTGGCGGGACGCCAGGCCACAGCTGCTGAAGCTGGCCGGCGTCACCTTCCTCACCGGCCTGATCATCGCCGGCGTCTTCCTGGTGGCCGCCATCCCGCTGATAGCCGTGCTGGTGAGCGGCAGCCCCGCACCGGGGGTGATCGGGCTCGCCTTCCTGCCGATCCTGGCGGCCGTTCCGGTCGCGCTCTGGCTCAGCATCCTGCTCTACCTCTCCGCGCCCGCGCTGATGCTGGAGAAGCAGGGCGTGCTGACCGCGCTCACCCGGTCCCGACGACTCGTCAAGGGCTCCTGGTGGCGGGTCTTCGGCATCGTCCTGCTCAGCCAGATCGTGATCGGCATCGTCGGTACGGTGATCGCGATGCCGTTCGTCGTCATCGGCATGTTCCTGAGCCCCGACGACCCCACCTCGCCCGGCAACCCGTTCGGTGCGCTGGCCGGCGCACCGCCCGGGATGCTGGCCAGCCTCGCCGTCGGCGGCACCCTCGTCGCCACCGTCACCATCCCGGTGCTGTCCGCCGTCAACGTCCTGCTCTACGTCGACCAGCGGATCCGCCGCGAGGCCCTGGACATCGAGCTGGCCCGCGCCGCCGGTCTGCCGGAGTTCGACCGCACCGGCTGGTCCGGTCCGGCCGGCCCGCAGGGCCCGACCGCCCAGGGCGGACCGCAGAGGATCTGACGAAGATGGCCTTCTGGGGGGAAGGGGTGCTGCTCGCGAGCGGCGCCCCGGTCACCGTCCCGCGCGACCCGGCCCGTGACGACGCCCGCCGGGAACTCCTCAACCCCGTCTACCACCAGCACGACCCGAGCCTGCTGCAGCAGCTGATGACCTGGGTCCAGGACCAGCTCGGCCACCTCCTGGCCAAGGTCGGATCGATCGGCGGCAGCGGCGTCACCGGCCTGGTGTTCTTCCTGGTGGTGGCCGGGCTGATCGGCGCCGCTCTGTGGTGGCGCCTGGGCACCCCCGGCCGCCGGGCCCAGAGCGCCGCGACCCTGTTCGCCGCCGACGGGCCGCGCACCGCCGCCCAGCACCGCGACGCCGCCGCAGCACACGCCGCCGCGGCCGAGTGGTCCGCCGCCGTCCGGGAGCAGATGCGCGCCCTGGTCCGCGCCCTGGAGGAGCGCACCGTACTCGACGTACGCCCCGGGCGCACCGCCGACGAGGCCGCCGCCGAAGCGGGCCGCGCGCTGCCCGCCCACGCCGTCGCGCTCGCCGACGCCGCCCACACCTTCGACGACATCGCGTACGGGGACAGGACCGCCGACCAGGCCGCCTACCGGTCCCTGCTCGACCTCGACCTGGCCCTGCGGCGGACCACGCCCGTCCTCACCCCGACCGCCGCCCCGGCGGCCGCCCCGACCGGCCGAGGCACCGCATGACACTCACCACCGACCGCCCCGAGCCCGCCACCAGCGTCTCCCCGACCCGGCGCCAACTCTGGCTCCGCTCACGCTGGTTCCTCCTCTTCGCGGTCCTGCTGCTGCTCGTCGGCCTGCTGATCGCCGGCCTCGGCGGCCCGGGCCAGTACCCGCCGCTCGACCCGCGCTCCCCCGACCGGGACGGCGCCCGCGCCGTCGTCCACCTGCTGGAGCAGCACGGCCTGGCGACCCGCACGGTGGACACCGAGGACACCCTGGCCGCCGCACTCGCCGAATCCGACAGCACCGTGGTCCTCCCCGAACCCGACCTGCTGTCCCCCACCCAGCTGCGCCGGCTGGCCCAGATCCGCCGTGGCAGCGACAGCCGCCTGGTGCTGATCTCCCCCGAGAGCCCCGCGCTCGACGCCTTCGCCCCCGGCATCACCGTGGCCACCACCCCGGGCGGCATCCCGAAGAGCGCCGGCTCGACCGGCGTCCCCGCCGACTGCCGGCTCCCCGAGGCCGTACTGGCCGGCCACGCCGAACTCGGCGGCCTGCTCTACCTGCCCGGAGCCGGCGACACCGGCTGCTATCCCAGGTTCGGCGGCTACCCGCTGGTCCGGCACACCGACCCCGACTCCCGTGAACTCGTCGTCCTCGGCTCCGGACGCCTGCTGAGCAACGAACGGCTCGCCAAGGACGGCAACGCCGCCCTCGGCCTGAGCCTGCTCGGCTCGCACCGCCAACTCGTCTGGTACCTCCCCGACTACGCCGCCGCGGCCTCCGGCGCACCCGCCCAGCCCCAGCGCACGCTCACCGACTACGTCCCCGAAGGCTGGTACTGGGCCGGACTCCAACTCGTCCTCGCCGCACTGCTCGCCGCCTTCTGGCGCGGCCGCCGCCTCGGACCCGTGGTGACCGAGAACCTCCCCTCGGTGGTCCGCGCCACCGAGACCACCGAGGGCCGGGCCCGCCTCTACCAGCGCGCCAAGGCCCGCGGCCGCGCCGCCGACGCACTGCGCCAGGCCGCCCGGCACCGGCTCGCCCCGCTCCTCGGCGTACCGCTCACCGCGGGCGAACCCGACCCCGCCACGCTCTGCGCCGCCGTGGCCGACCGCTCCGACCGGCCCGCCGCCGAGGTCCACGAGCTGCTGTACGGCGCCCCGCCCACCGACGACGCCGCCCTGGTGCGGTTCACCGACGACCTCGACGCCCTGGAAAGGCAGGTACGACAGCCGTGACCGAACAGGTCTCCACGACCCCGGCAGCCCCGACCGACCGCCCCGACGACCCGCGCGCGGCGCTCACCGCCCTGCGCGCCGAGATCGCCAAGGCCGTGGTCGGCCAGGACGCCGCCGTCACCGGCCTGGTCGTCGCCCTGCTCTGCGGCGGCCATGTACTGCTCGAAGGCGTCCCCGGCGTGGCCAAGACCCTGCTGGTCCGCACCCTCTCCACGGCCCTGAGCCTGGAGACCAAGCGGATCCAGTTCACCCCCGACCTGATGCCGGGCGACGTCACCGGCTCGCTGGTCTACGACGCCCGCACCGCCGAGTTCTCCTTCCAGCCCGGCCCGGTCTTCACCAACCTGCTGCTCGCGGACGAGATCAACCGCACCCCGCCCAAGACCCAGTCCTCGCTGCTGGAGGCCATGGAGGAGCGGCAGGTCACCGTCGACGGCGAAGCGCGCCCGCTGCCCGTCCCGTTCCTGGTCGCCGCCACCCAGAACCCGGTCGAGTACGAGGGCACCTACCCCCTCCCCGAGGCCCAGCTGGACCGCTTCCTGCTCAAGCTGATCCTCCCGCTGCCCGACCGCGACCAGGAGTTCCAGGTCCTCAGCAGGCACGCGGCCGGCTTCGACCCGCGCGACCTCACCGCCGCCGGCGTCCGCCCGGTCGCCGGCCCCGCCGACCTCGCCGCCGCCCGGGACCGGATCGCCAAGCTGACCGTCTCGCCCGAGGTGCTCGCCTACATCGTGGACATCTGCCGGGCCACCCGGCAGTCCCCCTCGCTCTCCATCGGCGTCTCCCCGCGCGGCGCCACCGCCCTGCTGAACACCTCCCGCGCCTGGGCCTGGCTGGCCGGCCGCGACTACGTCACCCCCGACGACGTCAAGGCCCTCGCCCTGCCCACGCTGCGGCACCGGATCCAGCTGCGCGCCGAGGCCGAGATGGAGGGCGTCACCGCCGACTCCGTCATCCAGGCCGTCCTCGCCCAGACCCCGGCCCCGCGCTGACGCCCACCGTCGAATCTCCGCACCACCAAGGGAGTACACCCCATGGCCCTGACCGGCCGCACCGCCCTGCTGGCCGCACTCGGCGCGCTCGTCGTGGGCCTGCTGCTGCCCTCCTGGGCGGGAATCGGCACGGTCACCCTGCCCGTACTCCTCGGCGTCCTCGTCGACCTGGCGCTCGCCGCTCCGGTCCGCACCCTGCGCTTCGACCGGAGCGGCGACACCACCGTCCGGCTCGGCGAGAGCGCCGCCGTCGAACTCACCGTCACCAACCCGTCGTCGCGGCCGCTGCGGGCCCAGCTCCGCGACGCCTGGCCGCCGACCGCCTGGCACCCCGGCACCGCCGTCAAGGGCTCCCGGCACGCCCTCACCGTCCCCGCCGGGGAACGCCGCCGCCTCACCACCCGGCTCGCCCCGACCCGCCGCGGCGACCACCACGCCCACCGGGTGACCGTACGCTCCCTCGGACCGCTCGGCCTCGCCGGTCGCCAAGGCTCCCACCACGTACCCTGGACGCTCCGCGCCCTGCCGCCCTTCACCAGCCGCAAGCACCTGCCCTCCCGGCTCGCGCGGCTGCGCGAACTCGACGGCCGCACCTCGGTGCTGGCACGCGGTCAGGGCACCGAGTTCGACTCGCTCCGCGAGTACCTGCCCGGTGACGACGTACGCTCCATCGACTGGCGGGCCAGCGCCCGCCGCAACACCGTAGCCGTCCGCACCTGGCGGCCCGAGCGCGACCGGCACATCCTGATCGTCCTCGACACCGGCCGCACCTCGGCCGGACGCGTCGGCGACGCCCCCCGCCTGGACGCCGCACTGGACGCCGCACTACTGCTCACCGCCCTCGCCACCCGGGCTGGCGACC
Source organism: Kitasatospora sp. HPM-01-4 (assembly GCF_051374625.1). NCBI lineage: Bacteria > Bacillati > Actinomycetota > Actinomycetes > Kitasatosporales > Streptomycetaceae > Kitasatospora > Kitasatospora sp. HPM-01-4. Next base: position 3,320,162 of record NZ_JBPQGP010000005.1, read on the forward strand.
GGGTCGACCTGCTCGCCCACGACCTGCGCCGACGCGGCAGCGTCGTCGGCCGCTCCCCGAACGAGATCCTGCCCGCGTTCACCAACGCCATGGCCGGCCTGGAACCCGCACTGCTCGAAACCGACATGCGCGCGCTCACCTCCAACGCGCTGCGCCTCGCCCCGCACCGATCGCTGATCGTGCTGTTCACCGGCCTGGACGCCCGCCCGATCGAGGAGGGGCTGCTTCCCCATCTTCCGTTGCTGACCCGGCGTCACGAGGTCCTGGTGGCCTCGGTTGCCGACCCCCGCCTGGAAGAGCTGGCCACCGCCCGCGGCACCGTCCAGGACGTCTACGGCGCCGCCGCCGCCGAGCAGACCCGCACCGATCGCCGCCGCACCGCGGAGCGCCTGACCCGGCAGGGTGTGACCGTCCTGGACGCGCCGCCCTCCGCCCTGCCGCCGGCCCTCGCCGACGCCTACCTGGCGCTCAAGGCCGCCGGGCGGCTCTGACCGCGGCGCCCCGACCGCCCTCCGGCTTCACTCCCGCCGACTCCTCTGCTACGCCCCCGACTTCATCTCGTCCGCCAGGTACTCCGAGGCCAGCAGCGACCACATCTCCAGATCCCGCCGACCGTCGTGGAACCGGAACACCTGCCGCAACAGCCCCTCACGGGTCATCCCCAACCGCCGCGCCACCGCGATGCTCCGCAGATTCGCCGGCTCGGTACGCCACTCGACCCTGGCCATCCCCCGCTCCACGAAGGCCCACTCGACCATCCGCCGCACCGCCGCGGTCACCAGCCCGCGCCCCTCCGCCTCCGGCGCCAGCCAGGCCCCCACCTCGCAGACCCCGGTCCGCGCCCTGAAGGTCTGGAACACCACCCCGCCCACCAACTCCCCGTCCAGCCAGATCCCGTAGATCCGGCCCTCGTCCCGGGCCTGCTCCTCAGCGCAGTACTTCAACCAGCGCCGCGCGCCGTCCACATCGGTGATGCTCGTGGCCCACGGGATCCAGGGCGCCAGATGCTCGCGCGCCCGCGTTATGAACACGAAGAACTCCGCCGCCCGCCATGGTTCCAGGGCACGGAGCTCCGCACCGGGCGCGAGGGGGTAACTGAGCATCACCGACTCCAAGTTCAGGACTTCGCCAGGTCCCCGGAAGCGCCCTGGCAGGGCCGTGCGGCCAGTTCCGCACGACCCTGACGTCACAGCCGCCGCCTAGGGTGGGCCCATGATCACCGCTATCGGCAGTACCTGGGAAGTCCTGGAGAGCAGAGGTTACGAGACCTCCTGGATCACCATCGGCGACCGCACCCTCAAGGCCCACGGCCGCGTGGTGGGCACCGTCCCCCAGCCCTACTGGATCACCTACGAGCTGACGACCGGAGACGCCTTCGTCACCGAACGCCTCCGGGTGACCGTCGAGTCCCCATCAGCCGAGCCCCGTGAGCTCGACCTCCGGCAGGACAACGGCCACTGGACCGCCAACGGCCGCCACCTGCCCGAGCTGGACGGTGCCCTGGACTGCGACCTCGGCCTCTCCCCGCTCACCAACGCGATGCCCGTCCTGCGCCACCGGCTGCACCAGGTTCCCGGCGAACAGGAATTCCTGATGGCCTGGGTCTCCGTCCCCGACCTGACCGTACGGCCGTCCCGGCAGACCTACACCCACCTCGCGCCGGCTCGCGTCCGCTACTCCGCCGGCGACTTCCGCAGCGACCTGACCTTCGACCGGGACGGCGTGGTCCTGGAGTACCCGGGCCTCGCCCGCCGGCTTCCCTGAGAAACAGAAAAGCCGTGGCTCCCAGTGAAATCACTGGGAGCCACGGCTCTGAATAATTGTTCGGCGGCGTCCTACTCTCCCACAGGGTCCCCCCTGCAGTACCATCGGCGCTGTAAGGCTTAGCTTCCGGGTTCGGAATGTAACCGGGCGTTTCCCTCACGCTATGACCACCGAAACACTATGAAACTATCAACCGCACCAACCCACACAGGGTCGGGGTCGTTGTTTCAGAACAACACAGTGGACGCGAGCAACTGAGGACAAGCCCTCGGCCTATTAGTACCGGTCAACTCCACCCCTCACGAGGCTTCCATATCCGGCCTATCAACCCAGTCGTCTACTGGGAGCCTTACCCTCTCAAGGAGGTGGGAGTGCTCATCTCGAAGCAGGCTTCCCGCTTAGATGCTTTCAGCGGTTATCCCTCCCGAACGTAGCCAACCAGCCATGCCCTTGGCAGAACAACTGGCACACCAGAGGTTCGTCCGTCCCGGTCCTCTCGTACTAGGGACAGCCCTTCTCAACACTCCTACGCGCACAGCGGATAGGGACCGAACTGTCTCACGACGTTCTAAACCCAGCTCGCGTACCGCTTTAATGGGCGAACAGCCCAACCCTTGGGACCTACTCCAGCCCCAGGATGCGACGAGCCGACATCGAGGTGCCAAACCATCCCGTCGATATGGACTCTTGGGGAAGATCAGCCTGTTATCCCCGGGGTACCTTTTATCCGTTGAGCGACGGCGCTTCCACAAGCCACCGCCGGATCACTAGTCCCTACTTTCGTACCTGCTCGACCCGTCAGTCTCACAGTCAAGCTCCCTTGTGCACTTACACTCAACACCTGATTGCCAACCAGGCTGAGGGAACCTTTGGGCGCCTCCGTTACCCTTTAGGAGGCAACCGCCCCAGTTAAACTACCCACCAGACACTGTCCCTGATCCGGATCACGGACCCAGGTTAGACATCCAGCACGACCAGAGTGGTATTTCAACGGCGACTCCACCATGACTGGCGTCACAGCTTCAAAGTCTCCCACCTATCCTACACAAGCCGAACCGAACACCAATATCAAGCTATAGTAAAGGTCCCGGGGTCTTTCCGTCCTGCTGCGCGAAACGAGCATCTTTACTCGTAATGCAATTTCACCGGGCCTATGGTTGAGACAGTCGAGAAGTCGTTACGCCATTCGTGCAGGTCGGAACTTACCCGACAAGGAATTTCGCTACCTTAGGATGGTTATAGTTACCACCGCCGTTTACTGGCGCTTAAGTTCTCAGCTTCGCCCGACCGAAATCGGACTAACCGGTCCCCTTAACGTTCCAGCACCGGGCAGGCGTCAGTCCGTATACATCGCCTTACGGCTTCGCACGGACCTGTGTTTTTAGTAAACAGTCGCTTCTCGCTGGTCTCTGCGGCCACCCCCAGCTCAGAGTGCAAGACTCATCACCAGGAATGGCCCCCCTTCTCCCGAAGTTACGGGGGCATTTTGCCGAGTTCCTTAACCATAGTTCACCCGAACGCCTCGGTATTCTCTACCTGACCACCTGAGTCGGTTTGGGGTACGGGCCGCCATGAAACTCGCTAGAGGCTTTTCTCGACAGCATAGGATCATCCACTTCACCACAATCGGCTCGGCATCAGGTCTCAGACTATTGCAGGGCGGATTTGCCTACCCTACGTCCTACACCCTTACCCCGGGACAACCACCGCCCGGGCTGGACTACCTTCCTGCGTCACCCCATCGCTCACCTACTACCACCTCGGGTCACCGGCTCCACCACTCCCCATTGTCCGAAGACTCCGGGACGGCTTCACGGGCTTAGCATCAGAGGGTTCAGCGTTGGCGCTTCAAAGCGGGTACGGGAATATCAACCCGTTGTCCATCGACTACGCCTGTCGGCCTCGCCTTAGGTCCCGACTTACCCTGGGCAGATCAGCTTGACCCAGGAACCCTTGGTCAATCGGCGCAAGAGTTTCCCACTCTTGTATCGCTACTCATGCCTGCATTCTCACTCGTATACCGTCCACGACTCGATTCCTCGGCCGCTTCACCCGGCACACGACGCTCCCCTACCCATCACAGCCCCCGTTAGGAGTATTGCTGCAATGACACGACTTCGGTGATGTGCTTGAGCCCCGCTACATTGTCGGCGCGGAATCACTTGACCAGTGAGCTATTACGCACTCTTTCAAGGGTGGCTGCTTCTAAGCCAACCTCCTGGTTGTCTCTGCGACTCCACATCCTTTCCCACTTAGCACACGCTTAGGGACCTTAGTCGGTGTTCTGGGCTGTTTCCCTCTCGACCATGGAGCTTATCCCCCACAGTCTCACTGCCGCGCTCTCACTTACCGGCATTCGGAGTTTGGCTAAGGTCAGTAACCCGGTAAGGCCCATCGCCTATCCAGTGCTCTACCTCCGGCAAGAAACACGCGACGCTGCACCTAAATGCATTTCGGGGAGAACCAGCTATCACGGAGTTTGATTGGCCTTTCACCCCTAACCACAGGTCATCCCCCAGGTTTTCAACCCTGGTGGGTTCGGTCCTCCACGTGGTCTTACCCACGCTTCAACCTGCCCATGGCTAGATCACTCCGCTTCGGGTCTTGGGCATGCAACTCAAACGCCCTATTCGGACTCGCTTTCGCTACGGCTACCCCACACGGGTTAACCTCGCTACACACCGCAAACTCGCAGGCTCATTCTTCAAAAGGCACGCAGTCACGGCCACCGAAGTGACGACGCTCCCACGGCTTGTAGGCACACGGTTTCAGGTACTATTTCACTCCGCTCCCGCGGTACTTTTCACCATTCCCTCACGGTACTATCCGCTATCGGTCACCAGGGAATATTTAGGCTTAGCGGGTGGTCCCGCCAGATTCACACGGGATTTCTCGGGCCCCGTGCTACTTGGGTATTCTTCAAGCGAGCCGTACAGATTTCGTCTACGGGGGTCTTACCCTCTACGCCGGACCTTTCGCATGTCCTTCGACTACCCATACGGTTTCTGACTCGCCGACCGGCCGGCAGACCGATCAAGAAAAAACCCACGACCCCTCAAGCGCAACCCCTGCCGGGTCTCACACGCTCAAGGTTTAGCCTCATCCGGTTTCGCTCGCCACTACTCCCGGAATCACGGTTGTTTTCTCTTCCTGCGGGTACTGAGATGTTTCACTTCCCCGCGTTCCCTCCACACTGCCTATGTGTTCAGCAGCGGGTGACAGCCCATGACGACTGCCGGGTTTCCCCATTCGGAAACCCCCGGATCAAAGCCTGGTTGACGACTCCCCGGGGACTATCGCGGCCTCCCACGTCCTTCATCGGTTCCTGGTGCCAAGGCATCCACCGTGCGCCCTTAAAAACTTGGCCACAGATGCTCGCGTCCACTGTGCAGTTCTCAAACAACGACCAGTCACCCACACTCCGAAACCCCACAGGGCTCCATCACATGAGACCGGCATCCTCGAGGTAACAGCCATACAGCCGTTCCCTCAGGACCCAACAACGTGCCCGACACAGTCCAGTCACACACCACGTTCCACGCCCCAAAGGGCAGTACTAGCGGAAGCTTCCGAACCGTGCCGAATAGTCAACGTTCCACCCATGAGCAACCGTGCGAGACATGCGCTCGCAGTCGGCTATGTGCTCCTTAGAAAGGAGGTGATCCAGCCGCACCTTCCGGTACGGCTACCTTGTTACGACTTCGTCCCAATCGCTGGTCCCACCTTCGACGGCTCCTCCCCTTACGGGTTAGGCCACCGGCTTCGGGTGTTACCGACTTTCGTGACGTGACGGGCGGTGTGTACAAGGCCCGGGAACGTATTCACCGCAGCATGCTGATCTGCGATTACTAGCAACTCCAACTTCATGGGGTCGAGTTGCAGACCCCAATCCGAACTGAGGCCGGCTTTTTGGGATTCGCTCCGCCTCACGGCATCGCAGCCCTTTGTACCGACCATTGTAGCACGTGTGCAGCCCAAGACATAAGGGGCATGATGATTTGACGTCATCCCCACCTTCCTCCGAGTTGACCCCGGCAGTCTCCTGTGAGTCCCCATCACCCCGAAAGGCATGCTGGCAACACAGAACAAGGGTTGCGCTCGTTGCGGGACTTAACCCAACATCTCACGACACGAGCTGACGACAACCATGCACCACCTGTACACCGACCACAAGGGGGCTGACATCTCTGCCAGTTTCCGGTGTATGTCAAGCCTTGGTAAGGTTCTTCGCGTTGCGTCGAATTAAGCCACATGCTCCGCTGCTTGTGCGGGCCCCCGTCAATTCCTTTGAGTTTTAGCCTTGCGGCCGTACTCCCCAGGCGGGGAACTTAATGCGTTAGCTGCGGCACCGACGACGTGGAATGTCGCCAACACCTAGTTCCCAACGTTTACGGCGTGGACTACCAGGGTATCTAATCCTGTTCGCTCCCCACGCTTTCGCTCCTCAGCGTCAGTAATGGCCCAGAGATCCGCCTTCGCCACCGGTGTTCCTCCTGATATCTGCGCATTTCACCGCTACACCAGGAATTCCGATCTCCCCTACCACACTCTAGCCTGCCCGTATCGAATGCAGACCCGGGGTTAAGCCCCGGGCTTTCACATCCGACGCGACAGGCCGCCTACGAGCTCTTTACGCCCAATAATTCCGGACAACGCTCGCACCCTACGTATTACCGCGGCTGCTGGCACGTAGTTAGCCGGTGCTTCTTCTGCAGGTACCGTCACTTTCGCTTCTTCCCTGCTGAAAGAGGTTTACAACCCGAAGGCCGTCATCCCTCACGCGGCGTCGCTGCATCAGGCTTTCGCCCATTGTGCAATATTCCCCACTGCTGCCTCCCGTAGGAGTCTGGGCCGTGTCTCAGTCCCAGTGTGGCCGGTCGCCCTCTCAGGCCGGCTACCCGTCGTCGCCTTGGTAGGCCATTACCCCACCAACAAGCTGATAGGCCGCGGGATCATCCTGCACCGCCGGAGCTTTCCACCAACCCCCATGCAGAGGAAGGTCATATCCGGTATTAGACCTCGTTTCCAAGGCTTGTCCCAGAGTGCAGGGCAGATTTCCCACGTGTTACTCACCCGTTCGCCACTGATCCACCCCGAAGGGCTTCACCGTTCGACTTGCATGTGTTAAGCACGCCGCCAGCGTTCGTCCTGAGCCAGGATCAAACTCTCCGTGAATGATTACCCGTGATCGGGTGAACACTCGCGTTGAGCGGCACGGCAACCACCGGAATGAGGTGATCCCGCGCACTGCGTCCTCGCTGTGTATTACAAAAGGAATCTCCAACAAGACCGGATGGTCTCGCCGGGGATGTCAACATATCTGGCGTTGACTTTTGGCACGCTGTTGAGTTCTCAAGGAACGGACGCTTCCTTCGAGCCGCCTTCCAGCGAGCCCTCCGGGCGCTTCGTTCTTTCGTGTTTCCAGTTTATCAGATGTTTTCCGCTCCGTTTTCCGGAGTTTCGCTTCTCTGAATTCCCACTGGGGGGATTTCCTTCAACTTCGCGGTGAAGCCTATCAAAGGTTTCGGACTGCTCAGTCTCGGGGTTTTTGCCTGGCCGGGCGCTCCGTCCGTGGACGTTGCACTGCCTCGACTTGGCTGTGTCGTAGACACTAGCGCTTGAGGGGAGCCTTGTCCAGCCCCTGTCTCAACCGTTCAAACCTACTAGCCCGTCAAGACCTCGTCAATGGCTTACCGGGATGATCACGAGACTACCAGGTCACCCGGGTGACCAGCGCATCTCCGCTCAGGCGGCGACCGGTTGCCGGTCCGCCCGGTCGGCCTCCTCCACGTCGCCGAGCTCGCCGAGGGCGGCGCTGCGGCGGCCCAGTACGAGCGCGTAGCCGAGGAAGAGCACCTCGACCAGTACACCGATGCCGATCCGGGCCCAGGTCGGAAGGCCGGACGGCGTCACGAAGGCTTCCAGGATGCCGCTGGTGAACAGGACGGCCGCCAGGCCGAGGGCCATACCGACGGTGGCGCGGCCCTCCTCGGCGAGCGCGGTGGAACGGGGGCGCGGGCCGGGGTCGATCACGGTCCAGCCGAGGCGCAGGCCCATGCCGGCGGCGATGAAGACGGCGGTCAGTTCGAGCAGTCCGTGCGGGAGCAGCAGGCCCAGGAAGAAGTCCAGGCGGCCGGCGGAGGCCATCAGGCCGAGGCCCACGCCGAGGTTCATGACGTTCTGGAGGAGCACCCACAGCACCGGGATGCCCAGGGCGACCCCGAAGACCAGGCAGGTGGCGGCGATCCAGGCGTTGTTGGTCCACACCTGGAAGGCGAACGAGCTCGCGGGGCGGTCGGAGTAGTAGGTCTCGTACTGGCCGCCGGGCCTGGTCATGTCGCGGATCTGCTCGGGGGCACCCAGGCTGTCCCGTACCTCGGGATGCGCGGCGATCCACCAGCCGATGAGGGCGGAGAGCAGCAGGGAGATCACGGCGACCGGCAGCCACCAGCGCCGTGACCGGTACAGGGCCGCCGGGAAGCTCACGGTGAAGTAGCGGCCGGCGTCCCGCCAGGACGAGTTCCGGCTGCCGGTCACCGCGCTGCGGCCGCGCGCGACCAGGGTGGTGAGCCGGCCCTCCAGCGTCGGATCGGGTGCCGCGGCCTGGACCTGGGCGAGGTGGCTGGTGGCTCGCTGGTAGAGGGTGACGAGCTCGTCCACCTCCTCACCGCTGAGTCTGCGCTGCTTGCCGAGGACCTCCAGACGGTGCCACTCCGCCTGGTGGGAAGCGACGAAGACGTCCAGGTCCATGCGGCTCACTCCAGGGCAGAGGCAGTGTCAGGAAACGGCAGGGGCAGCAGGAAACGGCCGAGCGGGCATGCGTCCGCCGGGGCTAGCTTGCCAGAGGGCGTGCGCGCGTAGGCATCGGATACCCGCCGGGTACGGGTCCGGGGCTACCGGTGCCCAACGGGTCACCGTATGTTTGCGGCTGGAGATCACGGGGCCGCCGGTCGACGGTGTACGCGGGGGGCGCGCGGGTGCCCGGACGGACCGGGGATCAGAGCGGGTCAGGGTCGAGGAAGAAACGGGCGGGGTGCGGTGGACAACCTTGTGACGGGCGAGGCGGTCGTCCTCGGGCTGCGGGCGGCGAAACTGCCGAGCCGGGCGCTGGCGATCGCCCTGGACCTGCTCGTGGAGGTGGTCGCGCTCACCGTCACCCTGATCGCGGTGACCGCGCTGACACCTCATCTCGACGCGGCGGCGGGGGCCGCGATCTCGCTCGGGCTGCTGGTGTTCTTCCTGGTCGGGCTGCCGATCCTGGTCGAGACGCTGTCGCGCGGGCGGTCGCTGGGCAAGCTCGTCCTGGGCCTGCGGGTGGTGCGCAGCGACGGCGGGCCGGTGCGGTTCCGGCACTCGCTGGTGCGCGGGCTGGTCGGGTTCTTCGAGATCATCTTCTTCACCGGCGTCCCGGCGGTGATCGCCTCGCTGGTGGATGCGCAGGGCCGGCGGCTCGGCGACATCTTCTCGGGCAGTCTGGTGGTCCGCGAGCGGGTGCCCGGCGCGGGCCGGGGGCGGGAGGCACTGCCCGCGCTGCCGCCGCAGCTGTTGCAGTCGATGGGCGGCGAACTGGTCTCGCTGGACCTCTCGGCGGTTCCGGACGGCCTGTGGCTGGGCGTCCGGCAGTACCTCGCGCGGCTGGGCGAACTCGATCCGGCGGTGGCGCTGGGCATGGCGCAGCGGCTGGCCGGGGACCTGGCCTCGTACACCGGGCGCCCGGCACCGCACGGGGTGCATCCGGCGGCCTACCTGGGGGCGGTACTGGCGGAGCGGCAGCGGCGCGAGTGGGCGCGGGCCGTCGGCACCTCCGGGGTCGGGGCGCAGCCGCAGGCGCCGTACCAGCCCTACCGGCCTCCGCAGCCCCAGCCCGCGGCACCCGTGCAGCCCCAGCCCCAGCCCCAGCAGGCTCCACAGCCGTCGGCCCCGCAGCCCGCGCCCCGGCCGACGCAGGAGCCCCAACCCCCTTACCCGGCAGGCGGTTTCGCACCGCCCTCCTGAGCTACTCGGCCGTCCTGGGCCGGGCGGCCCGGGCGGCCCAGGGCTCAGCCCGAGTAGCCGGCGGTGGGCCAGGGGTTCGGCGGGGACTCCAGTTCCTCCAGCTCGATCCCGGCCGCCGAGAGCACGACGTCCCCGGCGAGGTGCACGATCTGCTGTTCGCCGGTCGCCAGGTCGGCGATCTGGTACTGCTCCACCGACAGCGGCCCGCTGTCGGTCTGATGGGTCTCGACGGAGTCCAGCCGCCAGCCCTGGTCCAGGGTGCGCGGGGCGAGCACGGGCTCGGTGAAGGCCACCAGCCGCACCCGCGCACTCGCGCCGGGGTCGAGGCGGAGCAGCCGGGCGGTGGCGATCAGGAAGGCCGGGGAGCTACCGGTGAAGGCATGCGCCCGGTCGTGGCCCTCCATAGCCTGTTCGCCCGCCGGGTCGGCGGCGTCCGCCCGTACCCAGGTGACGCCGTCCACCGCTCCCCCGCGCACCTGCCAGCCGCCGGCCCGCAGTTCGAGGCGGAGCGGGCGGCTGCGGGAGTCGAGGGTGAGGTCGGTGGTGCCGGTGACCGCGCCGTCGGGGCCGTACGTCTTGGACACGTAGCGCCAGCCGGCCGGGCCGGGGGCGCAGCTGAAGCGTTCCTCGCCCAGCAGGACGTGGTCGTGTGTGTCGTGCAGCGAGTAGCGGCCGTTGGGCATGGTCCGAAGCCTACGTCGACGGGCTCCCGCGCCACCAAGGCCGTACGGCCGGTGCACCACGCGGGTGCACCGGCCGTACGGGTGGAGGTGGGATCAGTAGCGGTACTGCTCGGACTTGTACGGGCCCTCGACCGGGACGCCGATGTAGTCGGCCTGCTCCGGGGTCAGCGTGGTGAGCTTGACGCCCAGCGCGTCCAGGTGGAGCCGGGCGACCTTCTCGTCCAGGTGCTTGGGCAGCACGTACACCCCGATCGGGTACTGCGCGGTCTTCGTGAACAGCTCGATCTGCGCGATCGTCTGGTTCGCGAAGGAGTTGGACATCACGAACGACGGGTGGCCGGTCGCGTTGCCCAGGTTCAGCAGACGGCCCTCGGAGAGCACGATGATCGTGCGGCCGTCGGCCTTGCGCCACTCGTGGACCTGCGGCTTGATCTCCGTCTTCACGACGCCCGGCAGCTTCGCCAGGCCCGCGATGTCGATCTCGTTGTCGAAGTGGCCGATGTTGCCGACGATCGCCTGGTGCTTCATCCGCTCCATGTGCGAAGCCAGGATGATGTCCTTGTTGCCCGTGGTGGTGACGAAGATGTCGGCGATCTCGACGACCTCGTCCAGCGTGGTGACCTGGTAGCCGTCCATCGCCGCCTGCAGCGCGCAGATCGGGTCGATCTCGGTGACGATGACCCGGGCGCCCTGGCCGCGCAGCGACTCGGCGCAGCCCTTGCCCACGTCGCCGTAACCGCACACGACCGCGACCTTGCCGCCGATCAGCACGTCGGTGGCCCGGTTGATGCCGTCGATCAGCGAGTGACGGCAGCCGTACTTGTTGTCGAACTTCGACTTGGTCACCGAGTCGTTGACGTTGATCGCCGGGAACAGCAGCTTGCCGTCCCGGTGCATCTCGTACAGCCGGTGGACACCGGTGGTGGTCTCCTCCGTCACGCCCTTGATCGTCGCCGCGATCTCGGTCCACTTGGACGGCGAGGAGGCCAGGGTGCGGTTGAGCAGCTCCAGGATGATCCGGAACTCGTCGTTGTCGGCGGTGGACGGGTCCGGAGCCTCGCCCGCCTTCTCGAACTCGACGCCCTTGTGGATCAGCAGGGTGGCGTCACCGCCGTCGTCCAGGATCATGTTCGGGGTCTGGCCGTCCGGCCAGGTCAGCGCCTGCTCGGTGCACCACCAGTACTCCTCCAGCGTCTCGCCCTTCCAGGCGAACACCGGCACACCCTGCGGGTTCTCCGGGGTGCCCGCCGGGCCGACCGCGATCGCCGCGGCGGCGTGGTCCTGGGTGGAGAAGATGTTGCAGGAGCACCAGCGGACCTCGGCGCCCAGGGCGGTGAGGGTCTCGATCAGCACCGCGGTCTGCACCGTCATGTGCAGCGAGCCGGTGATCCGCGCGCCGGCCAGCGGCTGCGAGGCGGCGTACTCCTTGCGGATGGCCATCAGGCCGGGCATCTCGTGCTCGGCCAGCTCGATCTCCTTGCGGCCGAACGGCGCCAGGGAGAGGTCGGCGACCTTGAAGTCACCGGTGATGTTCGACGACATGCGTCGCTCCTCGCTGCGCGGGGGTTGCGCGTGGTTCAAGGGTTTTTCGGGTGTGCTCGGCGGCAGAGTGCCGGACGGCCCTGCGCTCTGCTGCGGCACAATCCGTCGGAGGACCTCTCTCCCTCGACCGGTGCGCTCGGTATGACGTCCACGCGACCGAATCGACCGCCATCAGCAGCGACGTTTGGCTCTGGTGACGAATCTACACCGAGGTCGCGCGGGAGGGCCGGTACGGGGTGACGAGGTCAGTGGCGGGTCGGGCCGTCCTCAGGCCGGTGCGAGGGGCCGGGGCCGCCGGGGGTCGCCTCCGGGTCGGGGCCCGCCGCGGCCTTCTCCTCGCTGAAGACGTCCGGCTCCAGGTAGATCGCCCGGGCGATCGGGACGGCCCGGCGGACCCGTGCCTCGGCGGCGTCGATGGCCTCGGCGACCCGGGCGGCGCTGTCCTGGGCGTTGACCCCGATCTTCGCGGCGACCAGCAGCTCCTCCGGGCCCAGGTGCAGGGTGCGCATGTGGATCACGCTGGTCACCGAGTCGTGGTCGACCAGTGCGTCACGGATCCGCCCGACCACCGTCCGGTCGGCGGACTCACCGATCAGCAGCGACTTGGTCTCCAGGGCCAGGACGGCCGCGATGACCACCAGCAGTACGCCGATGCCCAGGGTGCCGACGCCGTCCCAGATCCCGTTCCCGGTGAGGACGGTCAGGCCGACGCCGCACAGCGCGATCAGCAGCCCGATCAGCGCGCCGGTGTCCTCCAGCAGCACCACGGGCAGCTCGGGGGCCTTGGCCCGGCGGATGTACTCGGGCCAGCTCTGCGCCCCCTTGGTCGCGGCGGCCTCCCGGTAGGCGGTCAGGAAGGACCATCCCTCCATCAGGATGGCGAAGACCAGTACCCCGACCGCCCATGGCCAGCTCTGCAGCTCGTGCGGCTCCCTGATCTTCCGGTAGCCCTCGTAGCAGGCGAACAGTCCGCCGGCGCTGAACAGCACGATCGCGACCAGGAAGCCGTAGACGTACCGCTCGCGCCCGTAGCCGAAGGGGTGCTCCTGGTCCGCCGCGCGGGCGGCCCGCCTGCCGCCGACCAGCAGCAGCACCTGGTTGCCGGAGTCGGCGACCGAGTGGACGCCCTCGGCGAGCATCGACGAGGAACCGGTGAAGGCGAAGGCGGTGAACTTGCCCGCCGCGATCGCCAGGTTGGCGGACAGTGCCGCGACCAGTGCCTTGGTACCGCCTTCGGTGCTCATCCCGGTCCGGTCTCCCTACGGCCGGGCGTCGCGCCGGCCCTCGCTGGGTCTGGTGAGCGCACACGGTATCCCGGGGCGTCCTGTGAGCGGCCGGGAAACGCCTCAGCCCGAGGCGGCGGTCAGTCCCAGGTAGACGGCGGCGAAGTCGGTGAGCGCGATCAGCTCGGCCAGCGCCCGCAGGGGGTCCAGCTCGCCGCTGGTGTACTCGGTGAGCCGTACCTCGTGCGCCTCGGCGAGCCGGTGGGCGCGCCGGACGCTGTGGCCCGCCGAAGACGCCTCCTCGGTGTGCTCGCCGTTCTCCCCCGGGGTCCGGCGCAGCAGCAGCACCTGGAGCTGGAGCGGGTCGGGCTCCTCCACCCGGTCGCGGAAGAAGTCGTCCGGGTCGGCGGCGGCGGAGGCCAACTGGCCGACGAACATGCCCCGGTGGTCCGTGATCGCCCCGGGCAGCAGTCCGGTGAGCGCCGGGCGGCCCGCCCGTTCGGCCAGCATCGCGGCGAACCGCTCGGCCGCCGCACCCGCCACCGGGCCCTCGGCCCAGACCAACGGGACGGTACCGGCGACCCGGGCCGCCAGCTCCTTGGCCGGATTGAGGTAGAGGGCGGCATCCGGACGGCACCGCACGGCGACCTCGTCCAGCAGGTCGGCGGCGGCCTCCAGCGAGCCGGAGGGCAGCTGGGTGACCCCGATCTTCTCGGTCAGGGCCAGCAGCGGCGCCAGCAGCGCCCAGAGCACCCCCGGGTCCTCGGCGGGGAGGTCCGGCTCGTTCCCGGCCCGGTGCCCCTCGTCCCCGGCCGCCCCGGCCAGGGCGGGCGGGACGTACGGCAGCGGCAGGCCGCGCACCTGGAGGGCGGCCTCGGCCAGCGGGCTGCCGTCCGGTGCGATCACCACGATGGCGCAGCCGCGCGCGTACGCCTGCTCGGCGAGACCGATCAGACCCTGCTCGCCACCGTGCGCGGAGGCCAGCACCACCAGGTCGAACGAGCCTGCCCAGCCCGGCAGTTGCCAGACCAGGCCGGCGGTGAAGGCGGTGGTCCCGCGCTCGCCGCGCTCGACCGCCGTGACGTCCGAGGGCGCCAGCGGGAGGATCTGGCAGCCGGTGACGGCCAGCGCCGCCAGCACCTTCCCGGCCGTCAGGGCGCTGCCGTGGCCGGCCACCAGGACCGTGCGCGGGCGGCCGTCGGGCCGCAGCCCGGCGAGACCGGCCGCGTCGGCCTGCCGCAGCGCGGTACGGACCCGGGCGCCGGCACCGGCCAGGGCGAGCAGGGCGTGGTCGCGGTCGGCGCGCTGGAGGGCGGCCGGGTCGTCGAGCAGGGTGTCGTCGAACATGCGGCTGGCCTCCCAGCGAGCCTCAGTACCGACCGGCGGTCGGCGCCGCAGGCCCGTTCACCGGTCGGTCTTGCGTCGGACGGGATGTCAGGAAGGGCGCCGGGCCTCGTCCACCAGCAGCACCGGAATGCCCTCGCGAACCGGGTAGACCAGGCCGCAGGTCTCACCGGTGCAGCGCAGCTCGTGCTCCTCGTCCTGTCCGGACTCCACCAGCGCCGAGTGGCACTCGGGGCAGACCAGGATCTCCAGCAGGAAGGACGGCAGGCTCATGGACGTTCGGCTCCTCGGGAAAGCTCGGTCGTACGGGGGGCACACGGCACGGTGCCCCGGCCGGTAGCAACCCTACCGGCCGGGGCACCCGCGGGGTCATAGCCCCGCTCGATCAGGCTCCTCAGCCGCGGACGAGGGCGAGCACCGCGTCCCGGAGCTCGGCCATCTTCGCCGGGTCCTTGGCCTCGACGTTGAGGCGCAGCAGCGGCTCGGTGTTGGACGGGCGCAGGTTGAACCACCAGTCGGCCCCGGCGACGGTCAGCCCGTCGAGCTCGTCCACCGCCACGCCCTCCAGGTCCGCGTAGGCGGCCCGGACGGCCGCGGTCGCGGCGGCCTGGTCGCCGACGGTGGAGTTGATCTCACCGGAGGCCGCGTAGCGGTCGTACTCGGCGGTCAGCTCGGAGAGGGTGCCCGGCTGCCCGCCGAGGGCGGCCAGCACGTGCAGTGCGGCGAGCATGCCGGTGTCCGCCCGCCAGAAGTCGCGGAAGTAGTAGTGCGCCGAGTGCTCGCCGCCGAAGACCGCGTCGGTGACGGCCATCTCCTGCTTGATGAAGGAGTGGCCGACCCGGGTGCGGACCGGCTTGGCGCCGAGCTCGCGGACCACCTCGGGCACGGTCCACGAGGTGATCAGGTTGTGGATGACCGTCGGCTGCTCCTCGCCCGCCGCCCTGGCGCGGGCGATCTCCCGGGCGGCGACCAGCGCGGTGATCGCGGACGGGGAGACCGGCTCGCCGCGCTCGTCGACCACGAAGCAGCGGTCGGCGTCGCCGTCGAAGGCCAGGCCCAGGTCGGCGCCGGCCTCGACCACCTTGGCCTGCAGGTCGACCAGGTTCTTCGGGTCGAGCGGGTTGGCCTCGTGGTTGGGGAAGGTGCCGTCGAGCTCGAAGTAGAGCGGGACCAGGTCGAGCGGCAGCCCGTCGAACACGGTCGGCACGGTGTGCCCGCCCATGCCGTTGCCGGCGTCCACGACCACCTTGAGCGGCCGGATCGCGGTCAGGTCGACCAGCGACAGCAGGTGGTCGGCGTAGCCGCGCAGGGTGTCCTCGGCGCTCAGCTTCCCCGGCGCCGCGTCGGCGGACGGGATCTCGACGGTGCCGTCGGCGGCGGTCCAGGACTCCACCAGCTCGCGGATCTCGGACAGGCCGGTGTCCTGCCCCACCGGGGCGGCACCCGCCCGGCACATCTTGATCCCGTTGTACTGGGCCGGGTTGTGCGAGGCCGTGAACATGGCCCCGGGCAGGTTCATCGAACCGGAGGCGTAGTACAGCTGGTCCGTCGAGCACAGGCCGATCTCGACCACGTCGGCCCCGTAGGCGGCCGCGCCCTCGGCGAACGCCCGCGACAGCGACGGCGAGGAGGGCCGCATGTCATGGCCCACCACCACGGCCGAAGCCCCCGTCACCCGGACGAAGGCCGCGCCGAACGCCCGCGACAGCGACTCGTCCCACTGGTCCGGCACCACACCCCGGACGTCGTACGCCTTCACCAGCTGCGTCAGGTCACGCACAACCGCTCCACCAGAATGTCGGGTACTCAGGACGTACCGCAGCGTACCGGGCTCGGATGGGAGCAAGGTGAACACGGCGGGACGGGGGGCGGTATCCCGTCAGTTGTCCGGCGAGCGAAGCACCCGAAGGTGTCCGCGGCGGCCGACCTCGGTCGGGTCACCCTCGGAGCCGCGGCTCTGCCGCGGCGTCCGCTCCTGGGGCCTGGCGGCCTCCCGGACGGCGTTGGCGAGCGCCTCCAGGTCGTCGCTGGTACGGCGCAGCGGCCCGGCCTCGGCGGCGAGCCTGACCACCTCCCAGCCCCGCGGGGCGGTGAGGCGCTCGGCGTGCTCGGCGCACAGGTCGTAGCAGTGCGGCTCGGCGTAGGTGGCGAGCGGGCCGAGGACGGCGGTGGAGTCCGCGTAGACGTACGTCAGCGTCGCGACGGCCGGTCGGCCGCACGCGGTCCGCGAACAACGACGTACAGAGCTCACGAGGGTGGACGGTACAGCACTCCCGACCGGGCCGCGAAGACCCTCCCCCTGCCGAGTGTCGTGTGTCGCCGACGCAAGCCTGCCGGTGTGGTCCACTTCCGGGCGCGAGAGGACTACGCTCGGTACTGATATGGACAGCTCCGCACCCCGTTCACCGGCAGAGCCGACCGGCCCGTCACGGCGCTCAGGGCACCGCGACCGGCACGGCCGTGGCCTGCGCGGGCCGCTGGCACCGCCTCAGGTGCCCATCTCGCTGACCCGATCCGAGCTGTTCGACGACTACGTGCGCGAGTCGGTCGAACGGCTGGAACGGCGCTGGCCCCAGCTGGTGGACGTGGAGTTCGCCGTCCAGGAGGTACCGGTGCCCGAGCCGGGCGCGCCGGAGCCGGACACCGTGCCGCTGGGCCGGCTGATCCCGGCCGGGCAGGGGCGCAAGAGCCGGATCGTGGTGTACCGGCGGCCGGTGGAGATCCGTGCCAAGGGGCGGGACGAGCGGGCCGCGCTGGTCCACGAGATCCTGATCGAGCAGGTCGCCGACCTCCTCGGGCTCTCCCCGGACACCATCGACCCGCGCTACGACGAGGACTGAGACCGGGGCGCGGGAGAACGCCGCGGCCGCCCGCGCACGGTGGTGCCCGGCCGGCCGCGCCGTTTTCCCGCGCCCCGTCCGTCCGGTACCCGCCCTACGGGCGGTTGAGCACGCCCGGGTCCTGGGCGGCGTGCGGGACCTGGACGGTGCTGTGGTCGTCGGAGAACGGCTGGATAGTGAACATCGGGATGTCCTTGGTGTTCGCCGCGAGCATCCGGGCCGCCACCACCGGGCCGCCGGAGACGGTCTCCACGGTGACACCGAAGACCCCGTTCAGACCGCCGGGCTCGGGCGCCGGGAGGCCGACCGTCGCACCGGCCGGGATCTGGACCTGCTTGGTCACCGGGGTTCCCCCGCCGCTCCCCGCCGACGCGGTGATCCGTACGGTGGCCGCGTCGCCCGTCGAGGTGAGGTAGAGGGTGGACTCCCCGGTCCGGTTGTCCGCGATGCTCGCCCGCTTGCCGACCGGGCCGCTGCCGGCGATCCAGGTGGCGTCGGACTTGCCGTTCTGGGTGCGGTCGACCCGCAGACCGGCCACCACCGGCGTCGGGTGCGTGGGGTCGCTCGGGCTCAGCCGCAGCGCCCCGACCTCGCCCCGGGTGACATTGCCCAGGTCGACGGCGGCGATCATGCCCGCCTTGACGTGGATGGTCTCGTGCCCGGCCGGGGTGAACCAGCCGTTCTTGCCGGAGACCTGGATCTTCAGGTCGGCGTCGTCCGCACCGGGCGCGGCGACCACCAGCCGGGCCGAGGCCGCGTCGGCGGGCAGGCCCGGCAGCACCTGGACGGGTGCGGGGGCGGCGGAGGCCGGGACGTAGTCGGCGCCCTTGCCCTCGTCGATCGCGTGCAGGGCGGCGGCCACCCGTCCGCTGCGGGCCACCACCTCGACCGCGAGGTCGGTGACCTGGTCCTTGAGCAGTGAGGAGAGCCGCAGCGACTGGGTGCTGCCGGGGGCGACGGTGAGCCCGGTCGCGGCGTCCACCTCGATCTGGCCCTTGTCACCGAAGAACTTGAGGTCCACCACGGCGGGGGCGGTGTCGGCGTTGACCAGGTTGACGTAGTCGGTGCGGGAGCCCACGGTGCTCGCGCCGGCGAACCAGAAGTCCGTTCCGGCCGGGCCGCAGCGCAGGCCCGACATGCCCGCGGTGCGGGAGTCGGTGACGGTGGTGGTCTGGCTGACGGTGAAGCCCGGCGCGTAGGCGCCGGTCGCCACGGCGGCGGCACCGGGCGGGCTGTCGCCGGAGGGCGCGCCGCCGGTCACCGGGACACCGACCTTGCCCAGCGAGAGCCGGGCCCCGCCGGGAGCGGTGGAGGCGGCCGCGGAGGCCGGGGCGGACGGGTTCGCCGAGGGGGAGCCCGAGGCCGAGGCCGCGTCCGACGGCGCGTCACCCTGGCCGCCGACGTCGGTGAGCGACGCGCTGCCGCCGCTCGCCGCGCCGCCCGCCGGGGTGAACATCGTCAGGTCGGTGTTGCCGGTGACGCCCTGGAACGGGGCCGGGCAGACCACCGCGGTGCGCTCGACCTGCGCCGAGGTCGTGCTGCCGACGTTCCCGGTGCTGCCCGGCGAGACCGGCGAGCGCAGCTCGGCGATCCCGAAGACCGCGGCGAGCACGGCCGCCGCCGCGAGCAGGGAGATGCCGGTACGCGGGCCCGCGCCGGACGACGGCCGGGGCCCGGCGGGCTTGGCCGCCACCGGCTCGGCGGCTGCGCCCGCGGCGTTCCCGGCCGCGCCGGAGGACTTGCCGGGCTTGCCGAAGGACGGCTTCTTCAGGCTGGGGGCCTTGAGGCTGGGCTTCTTCATGAGCTCGGGTCAGCTCCCCGTTCCGTTGTGGTGCGGGTGACCGCCGGTGCCGTAGGGGCCGTTGGGGTCGTAGTAGGTCTCGGGCTGCGGCTGCCCCGGTGCCCAGGCCTGCTGCTGCGGCTCGGCCTCCGGGTAGCCCTGGTAGGGCTGCTCGTAGCCGTACTGGCCGCCGTACGGGTCCTGGTAGGGCTGCTGGCCGTACTGCGGCTGCGCGGCCGGCTGGTCGGGGTACGGCTGCCCGTACGGGGCGTCCGCGGGCTGGGCGTACTGGTCCCAGCTGTAGGGATCGGCCTGGCTGTACGGGTCGGCCTGCTGGTACTGGTCCTGGAACCGCTCCGGCTGGAACTGCTCCTGGGAGTACTGGACCGGCTCGGCGGGAGCTGCGGCGGGCACCGGCTCGCCGGTCGGCTGGGCCGGGATGTCCACCGCGTAGACGCCGTTCTCCGGCTCCTCGCCCTCGCCCTCGCCGCGCTCGGCGAGGCGGCGGGCCCGGCGGCTGCCGGGCGCCGGAGGCGCCGCCTGGACGGCGGCCTGCGCCTGGACGGCGCCCGCGTCGTCGGGCAGGTCGTCGTCGTTGTGGTTGCGGCGGCCGGGCAGGGCGAGCACCAGGACGGTGACGCCGAGCAGCAGCTGGAGGGCGATCCAGCCGCCGTGCGCCAGGCTGCCGCTGCGGGTGACCTCCAGCCGGCCCCCGTTGGCGGGGAGCTCGAAGCCCTGGGCCCAGCCGTCCACGGTGACGCGCTTCAGCGCGGTGCCGTCGAGGGTGGCCTGCCAGTCGGGGTCGGCGTTCTCGGCGAGGCGCAGCACCCGGCCGGCCGGGCCGGCCGGGACGGTGGTGTAGATGTCGTGCTCACCGGCGGGGACGGAGACCGGTGCGCCCTTGGGGCTGGTGATGACCGCCCGGGTGGCCACGGCGCCGGTGACCTGCCAGAGGGCGGTGCCGTTCTCCTCGCTGAGCTTGGTCAGGCCGGGGGTGGTGCTCAGGACGTCCCTGGCCTTGCCGGTCAGCGGGGCCTGGGTCTCGACGTACCCGATGCCGTACCCGGCCAGGGCCTTGGCCTGTTCGCCGCCGGAGCCGGCGAGCAGGCTGCCGACCAGCTTGGTCAGGCTGTCCTGGACCGCGTCGTCGCTGTCCACGGTGGACTCGGCCTGGCCGAGGGTCAGGCCGGCGCCCCTGATCAGGTTGTAGCGGACGTCGGTGCCGCTCTTGTCGCCGGTCAGCAGCAGGGTGCGGGGACGGTCGCTGGTGACGGCCTCCTCGGCGACGAAGGCGGGGACCTGGGTGGCGTCGCCGCGGCGCAGCGGCCAGTCGGCGCCGGCCACGGACCACCAGACGGCGGTGCCGAGCGGGGCGAGGGCGGCGGCGGCCAGCACCAGTGCGGCGACCGGCTGGCGCCAGCCGAAGGCGATGCCGGAGACGCGGGCGTTGGCGCCGTCCGCGCCGATCGCGGCGGCGGCCAGCAGGGCGACACCGGTGAGCAGGGTGGCCGGTCCGGCCCAGGCGGCGGTGGCGGGTCCGCCGGAGGCGGGGGTGACGGTGGTGCCGGCCACGAGGACGCTGAACAGCAGTCCGGCGGCGGCCGCGGCCCAGGCGGCGAGCACCGCGCGGCGCCGGTCGGCGCGCAGCAGGGCGGCCAGGGCGGCCAGCACGATGCCGGCGGAGAGCCAGACCGGCGGGACGCCGTTGCCGCCGGGGTTGACCAGGACCAGTCCGAGCGGGGTGGCGGCGTGCCCGCTGAAGCCGGGCAGGCCGGCCTCCAGCAGCAGCCGGGAGGGGTGGCCGAGCACCTGGAGCGACCAGGGGGCGAGCACCAGTACGGGCACCCCGAGGATCACCAGGACGCGCAGGCCGAGCAGCCGCAGCGCGGTGAGGCCGGAGCCGAAGGCGCCGCCCCGCACCACCGCGTACAGCAGTGCGGCAAGGCTCAGGGGTACCGCTATGGCCCAGGTCAGCGGTACGAAGGCGGTACCGATGGTGAGCATCAGCACGGTCGTCCAGGCGCTCCGCCAGCCGGGGCGGCCGCCGCGCGCGGCGGTCTCGGTGCGGATGCCGAGGCCCGCGGTGACGGCGGCGGCGCGGGCCAGCGGCGGGAGCACCACGGCGAGGACGGCGGTGCCGATCCGGCCCTGGGCGAGTGCGCCGGTGGCGGCGGGCAGCAGGGCGTAGCCGGCGCTGGCCCAGGCGCGGACCAGCCTGGAGCCGATCAGCGGCCGGGAGACCAGGTAGGCGCTGACGGCGGAGAGCGGGACGGAGAGCACCACCAGCAGGGTGATCGCCAGGTCCGCGTGGTCGAACAGCAGCCAGGAGAGCACCGAGAGCACGGCCAGGTACGGCGGCGCGGTGGCGGTGGAGCCGGTCCCGATCGGATGCCAGGAGTCGGCGTACATGTGCCACAGGCCCGACGCGCCGTCGGCCGCGGGCAGCAGGGCGCCGCCGAGCAGGTAGCCGCTGCCGAACAGGCTGCGGCAGGCGATCAGGGAGAACAGCAGCAGGCCGGTGAAGAGCAGCGGTGCGGGGCGCCGGGCCAGCTTCTTGAGCAGTGCGAACTGCTCGACCACCAGGTCGTCGCTCTCGTCGTCGCCCGGCCCGGACTCGACCGAGCCGTGGCGGCCCGCGCCGGAGCCGTCGGTGCTGCCGACGCCGAGGGAGCTGATGGCCTGTTCGACGGCCAGGCGGGCGGTGGCGCCGGGGGCCGGGAAGAGCCCGCGGTCGTCCAGGGCGTCGGCGCTCCTGGTGCGTTTGCGCTGTTTGCGGGCGGCCAGCACCCGGGGCAGCCGGACCAGTTCGTGGCCGAGGCCGGCGAGTTCGTCGAACGCCTGGCGCGGGTCCTTGCCGATCAGGCCGGCCAGTACCCGCAGCAGGGTGCCGATCACCAGCCGGAGCACCACGTACGGGAACAGTGCGCCCTTGCAGTTGGCGAGCAGGGTGTAGACGGCGCCGGCCTTGTCGACCCGGTGCGGGTGGGCCGGTCCGCAGTCGATCGCCCGGCGCTCGCGGCTGGCGGCCTCGGCGTGCCGCAGCACCGCGTCGGGGGCGACGACCACCCGGTGTCCCGCGGCGTTGACCCGCCAGCAGAAGTCGGTGTCGTCGCGCATCAGCGGCAGGGCCTTGTCGAAGCCGCCGAGCTCCTCGAAGACGTCCCGGCGCACCAGCATGCCCGCGGTGGAGACGGCGAGCACCGGCCGGACCTGGTCGTGCTGGCCCTGGTCCTGCTCCCGGCGGTCGAGGCCGGTCCAGCGCCGTCCGGAGCGGGCGATGGAGACGCCGACCTCCAGCAGCTGCCTGCGGTCGTACCAGCTGCGCAGCTTGGGCCCGACGACGGCGGCGCTGGGGGTGGAGTCGGCGACCTGGAGCAGTCGGCGCAGGGCGTCGGTCTGCGGCTCGCAGTCGTCGTGCAGCAGCCAGAGCCACTCGATCGGGCGGGTTTCACGCGCACTGCCGTGGCCGTGGTCGTCCTGGGCGCCGAGCGGGTCGCCGTAGTCGTCCCAGCCGCCGGTGACCGGGTCGTAGCCGGAGGGGTCGAGGCTGTAGGACAGGTCCTCGGGTCGCAGCGGGGGTGCGCTCGCGACGGCCTGGCCGACGGCGGTACCGAAACCGGCGCGGCGGCCGAGGACCAGCGGTCCGCTCTCGGGCAGCCAGTCGCCGAGGGTGTCCCGCAGCAGTTGGGGTGAGGTGTCGGTCGAGCCGGTGTCGACTGCGAGGATGCGCTGCACCTGGCGGTCCTGGCCCAGCAGGCCGGCCATCGCCTGCGGGAGCCAGCGGGCCCCGTCGTGCGAGACGATCACGGCGGTGACCAGATGGCGCGGGTACGCGGGCGGCCTGGCGGCGGAGAAGCCGCTCTGGTGGCTGTAGACAGTCATCGAGTGCGCGGACCCCAAGTTTTCAGTGGACGCAGCCAGTGGACGCAGCCAGTGGACGGCGGGTGGTGTGCGTTGCCGTCCTGACGGGCCGTGGGGCACGGACCGGACGGCGGCGCGCGACCCGGATGCCAGGCACCCGGATGGCCCACCACACTAACGGCTCTCGATGGCGGGGTCGCTCCCGGAGTCATGGAGATGGTGGTCCGGGAATGCGAAAGCGCCCCACCGTCCGGGTGAGGCGCTGGCAGAGCTGCTGCGGCGGACCCGGCCTGCTACGGCGGGTCGACCGGCGGGGCCGCGCAGGTGTGACCGGCGGCCGGGTGGTGCCGTGGCGGCGCGATTCAGACCGCGCTCTTCTTCAGCCGACGGCGCTCACGCTCGGAGAGACCACCCCAGATTCCGAAACGCTCGTCATTTGCGAGCGCGTATTCGAGGCATTCCGAACGGACTTCACAGGCAAGACACACCTTCTTGGCCTCGCGAGTGGATCCGCCCTTCTCCGGAAAGAAGGATTCCGGATCGGTCTGGGCGCACAACGCCCGCTCCTGCCAGCCGAGTTCCTCTTCGCCCTCTTCGATTCCCGCACCGATCAACAGCTCAAAGAGCTCGCTCATTTGGCGCGCCTCCTCTGCCCCTTTTGGCGTCCCCGTGGTGTTGCCGTTGCCTGGAGCGGCGGAACGACACGAGTGAAATTACATGTGCGTCACTCTGGCCCAGTCAAGCCGAGCTCTGGTATTGGGCCGAGGATTCACTCCCCGGAACCAAGGCGCTACGACAAGTGTACATATCCGGACATTCGAGACCTATGGCACCAATCGCCGTCAATCGCCCGGAACCACCCGTCCGCTGACTTGCAGTCAACACGGCGCACCGCGAACCTGACCACCCCCTGAACGGGGGGACGCCGGGCGCAGCCGCCCGGTTGCCAGGTCATTCGGCTGCCTTCCCGGCGTTCCACGCATCGAAACCTAGAGGGTGATTTATCACTCCATCCGGTGGTTCGTAGCGGGTATGTCCCATATGTCGGACGGCGCGGGTTGACACTGTCCGCCCTCTTGCGGTCTCCTTGCACCCATGTCAGAGTCCGCCACCCTCCGGAGCGCCCACCGGGCGCCGCTCCGCCGTGCCGCGAACTCGCTCTGTTGTCGCCTCTGTTCCTGCTGTATCTAGGCGCCCGCGTCCCACCGCGCGCCGCCCAGCAGAAGCACAGAGGCCGCCCGCGACGACAGTCCCCCTGGTTTCCCCGCGGATCCGGCTGATCCCCAGACCACGACCAGCCGTCCGAGGATTCCCATGCGAATGCCGCGCATCCGCAAGCGCAACCGAGACCGCAGCAAGCTCGCCCACCGCCACGCCCTCCCCGTCGCCCCGCCGCGCCGCCCGGAGACCGTGCACCAGGCCCCTGAGCCCGCGCACACCCCCGAGCCCGCACTCCGGGGCGCCCGGTCCGGCTGGGCCGACGGCCTGAGCGACGTCTCCATCGCCGGCGACCCGCTCGCCTTCCCCCACCTCGTCCGTACCGACCTGCCCCGGCACCCCACCACCGTGGCCGGGTACGCGCAGCTCGTCCGCGAGATCGCCGCCGACCGCGACCGCTGGGCTCCGCTGGTCCGGTACGACGCGCTCACCCGCTGGTACGCCCGGCTGGAGACCGGGCCCGGGTACGAGGTCTGGCTGCTCAGCTGGCTGCCGGGCCAGAGCAGCGGCTTCCACGACCACGGACAGTCCTCCGGGGTGCTGGCGGTCGTCCAGGGCGAGCTGGTCGAACGCTCGCTGACGCACTCGGGCGAGGGGGCACGCACCCTGCGCCCCGGCGTCCGGCGCGTCTTCTCCCCCGGCTACCTGCACGAGGTCGTCAACGCCTCCCTCGAACCGGCCGTCAGCATCCACCTCTACTCGCCCGGCCTGGTCGAGATGAACCAGTACGCCGACACCCCGGTCCCCGAGCGGCAGCCCGAAGCCCGCTGAGCCGCGGCGAAGCGCCGTCCGGTTCCGCCCGCCGGTTCCCCTCCGGGGAATTCAGCGGTGCGTCAGACGGCCTGGCAGGATGGGCCCATGCGCATCGTGGCACTGGCAGGCGGGATCGGTGGGGCGCGCTTTCTGCGCGGGCTGAAGGCGGCCGTCGCCCCCGGGGACGAGATCACCGTCATCGGCAACACCGGCGACGACATCCACCTCTACGGTCTGAAGGTCTGCCCCGACCTCGACACCGTGATGTACACCCTCGGCGGTGGCATCCACGAGGAGCAGGGGTGGGGCCGGACCGACGAGACCTGGTCGATCAAGGCGGAGATGAAGGAGTACGGCATCGGGCCCGAGTGGTTCGGCCTCGGTGACCGGGACTTCGCGACCCACCTGGTGCGCAGTCAGATGCTCACCGCCGGCTACACCCTGAGCCAGGTCACCGAGGCGCTGTGCGTGCGGTGGAAGCCAGGGGTCCGGCTGCTGCCGATGAGCGACGACCGGGTCGAGACCCATGTGAGGATCACCGACGAGGCCGGCACCCGGGCGATCCACTTCCAGGAGTACTGGGTCAAGCTGCACGCCGCCGTGGACGCCGAGGCGATCATCCCGATCGGCGCCGACACCGCCAAGCCCGCGCCCGGTGTGCTGGACGCGATCGCCAAGGCGGACGTGATCCTCTTCCCGCCGTCCAACCCGGTGGTCAGCATCGGCACCATCCTGGCCGTCCCCGGTATCCGGGGAGCCGTCGAGGCGGCCGCCGCGCCGGTCGTCGGGCTCTCCCCGATCATCGGCGGCGCGCCGGTGCGCGGGATGGCCGACAAGGTGCTGGCGGCCGTCGGTGTGGAGACCACGGCCGAGGCGGTGGCCCGGCACTACGGCTCCGACCTGCTCGACGGCTGGCTGGTGGACACCGCCGACGCGGACGCGGTGGAGGCCGTGGAGGCGGCCGGGATCACCTGCCGGGCGATCCCGCTGCTGATGACCGACGTCGAGGCCGCGGCCGCGATGGCCCGCACCGCTCTGGACCTCGCCGAGCAGGTCCGCAAGTGATCCGACTGCTGCCGGTCACCGGGCTGCCCGAGATCACCGCCGACTCCGACCTGGCGGGGCTGATCGCCAAGGCGGGCGACTTCGAGGACGGCGACATCCTGGTGGTCACCTCCAAGGTGGTCAGCAAGGCCGAGGGCCGGATCCTGCGGGCGGGCGACCGCGAGGCGGCGATCGACGCCGAGACCGTCCGGGTGGTCGCCCGGCGCGGTCCGGTGCGGATCGTGGAGAACCGCAACGGCCTGGTGATGGCCGCCGCCGGGGTGGACGCCTCCAACACCGCACCCGGCACCGTCCTGCTGCTGCCCGAGGACCCGGACGCCTCGGCCCGCCGACTGCGCGAGGGGATCGGGCGGCTGACCGGCCGCCGGCTCGCCGTGCTGATCACCGACACCTTCGGCCGGCCCTGGCGCACCGGGCTCACCGACGTCGCCATCGGCGCCGCCGGACTGCCCGTCCTGGAGGACCACCGGGGCCGTACCGACAGCCACGGCAACGAGCTGGCGATGACCGTCACCGCGACCGCCGACGAACTCGCCGCCGCCGCCGACCTGGTGAAGGGCAAGGCCACCGGAACCCCGGTCGCGGTGGTCCGGGGCCTCGGCCACCTGGTCACCGACGAGGACGGCGACGGCGCCCGGCCGCTGATCCGGCCGGCCGCCGACGACATGTTCCGGCTCGGCACCTCCGAGGCCGTCCGGGAGGCCGTGACCCTGCGCCGGACCGTCCGCTCGTTCACCGCCGAGCCGGTGGACCCGGGTGCCGTACGCCGCGCGGTGGCCGCCGCCGTCACCGCGCCCGCGCCGCACCACACCACTCCCTGGCGCTTCGTCCTACTGGAGACGCCCGAGGTGCGGACCGGGCTGCTGGACGCCATGCTCACCGCCTGGCAGCGCGACCTGCGCGAACTCGACGGCTGGGACGAGCATCGGATCGCCCGCCGCACCGCGCGGGGCGATGTGCTGCGCGACGCCCCGTACCTGGTGGTGCCCTGCCTGGTGATGGACGGCTCGCACGCCTACCCGGACGAGCGCAGGTCCTCGGCCGAACGGGAGATGTTCACCGTCGCGGCCGGGGCCGCCGTACAGAACCTGCTGGTCGCCCTGGCCGGCGAGGGCTACGGCTCGGCCTGGGTCTCGTCCACCATGTTCTGCCGGGACACCGTCCGCGCCGCCCTCGACCTGCCGGCCGACTGGGACCCGATGGGTGCCGTCGCCGTCGGCCGGCCCGCCGAGGCCCCTCGGGCACGGCCGGGACGCACCGCGGAGGAGTTCATCACCGTTCGCTGAACGGGCGCTCCGTCACGGCGCGGGGGACGGCGTGCGGTGGCGGACGAGACCGTCCGAGGCACACGAGGGAGCCGGTTGCGGACCCCTCGCCCCGGTGGGGCGGTGCAGCCCGCTCCGCGGGAGGCGGAGCAACTTCCCGACGTCCCCGAGGGCTTGACCCTCGCCTCAGCGGCGGCGGTGGTCGTTCGGGGTCAGGCGGGGGCCGTAGCGGGGGGCGTAGGGACAGGTGAGGGCGATCAGGCGGCAGACCCGGTGGCGGTGGCCCGCGTAGGGGGCCAGCAGGTCGAGCATCTGCTCGTCGGTGCTGCGCGGACGTCCGGCGAGGGCCCAGCCGACCAGGTTGGGGAGGTGGTAGTCGCCGACCGAGACCGCGTCGGGATCGCCGTTGCTGCGCTGGAGGGTCTCGGCCGCCGTCCACAGGCCGACGCCGGGGACGGCGGTGAGGCGGGCGAGCGCTTCGGTGTGGCCGAAGGCGGACGCCTCCTCCAGCCGGGGCGCCAGCCGGACTGCCCGCACGACGGTCGCCGAACGCTTGGGGTCCACCCCCGCCCGGTGCCACTCCCAGCTCGGGATCCGCGCCCACTCGCGGGCCGACGGTGCCACCCGCATCCCCTCAACCGGCCCGGGCGCGGGCGTACCGAAGTCGCGCAGCAGCGTGCGCCAGGCCCGGTACGCCTCGTCGGTGGTGACCTTCTGTTCCAGGATCGCGGGCACCAGGGACTCCAGCACCAGGCCGGTCCGTCCCAGCCGCACCCCGGTGTGGACGCGCTGCGCCTCGCGCAGCTGCCCCGGGGGCAGCACCAGCCCGGAGGGATCGTCCTCGGCGCCGAGCAGCGCGGGCACCCGGTCGAGCAGCCAGTCGGCGCCCGGCCCCCACGCCCGCGCGGCCACCCCGCCCGCACGGGTGGCGAGCCGCAGCGTGCCGGGGCCGTCGGGCGTACGGGAGGCCCGCCAGATCGCGCCGTCGCCATCGGTCCGGTACGCCGGGTCGGCCGGACCCCGGCGCAGCGGCAGCAGGGTGCGGGCCAGGTCGAGCGGGTAGCCCGGACGCCAGTGCCGTTCCGTTCCCGGCATGCCGCTCACCGCCTCTCGTCCCAGCGCCTCGGCGCACGGTCCGGGCACCTGAACCATACGCGCGCGGGCGGGGCGCACGACGGCCGCCCGGGGGCGGCCGTGGGAGCAGCGGGTGATCACCTGCCCTGGAGGCGGGCGGCGGCCGACCGGATGGCGGGAAGGCGGGCGTAGAGCTCGTCTCCGGGGCAGTCGGTGACGAAGGCGTCGCGGTGGCCGGAGACGGTGTTGAAGCGGACGGTCCTGCCCTTGGGGTAGCGGCTGTTGCCGGAGGCGGAGACCAGGGTGGCGGTGCCCCTGGCGTCGATGCCGGCGAGGCCGAGCTTCCAGGCGGCGATCCTGGCGATGCCGTCCTGCTGGTCCCGCGGAACGGCGTGGTCGCTGTAGGTGCCGATCGCGGCGACCCCGGCGCTGTCGGCGTTGAAGCCGAGCGTGTGCGCGCCGAGGACCGGCCGGTCGGCCCCGCCCGCGCGGCCCTCGTAGACGGTGCCGCACTTGTCGACCAGGAAGTTGTAGCCGATGTCGCGCCAGCCGTTGGTCTTCACGTGGTACCGGTACACCGCGCGGATCAGCTTCGGGGAGTCCGCGCAGGTGTACCCGTTGGCGGTGTCGGTGTGGTGGACGAAGACCACCCGGACACTGCCCGTGTAGACGTGGCCGGGTGGGCGCAGCGACTCGTCGGCGCCCCAGCCGGAGCGGGTGACGATCCCGGGGCGGGGTGCGCCGTCGGCCTCCCGCCCGAGCGGGCCGGGCGTTCCCGCCGCGGGCTGGTCCGCGGGATCGGCTCCGGGGTCGACGAGTTCGACCCGCAGTCCGGCCGGCAGCCGGCCGCCCGGGGCGGTGGCCCGGACCGCGATGCCGTCGCTGGGGCCGACCCAGAGCGGCGCGGTGGCGCCCCGCCTGGAGTGCTCGTCGGGGTCGGGGCCGTCCTCCGACTCGGCGGTGAGCCGGTGCCAGTCGCTCCACCCGCCGGTCGCCGCGCTGTGGGTACGGACCTCGACGCTACCCGAAAGGGTGAGCCGCGGATCGTCCCAGCTGACACCGACCAGGGCGAAGGACCCGGTGCCACGGGACTGGATCTCGCGCGTCTCGCCTGCTGCGGACGACTGCGCCGACCGGGGCCCGGCCGCCGTCCCGCGCCGGTGTTCCGACCCCGGCCCGGGCGGCTCCAGTGGCAGGGTGGTGGTGCTCCCCGAGTCCGGCCGGGCCGTTGCCGGACCCGCGACGGCGGTCGGAGCGAGCAGGGCGGCGGCGGTCGCACCGAGGGCGGCTAAGAGAGAGATACGCATAAAGGGGATATTGGCGGCAAATCACTTCTGACGCCATGCCACCGGGTGAGGGCGCGGCCTCCCTCCCGGAGGCTTCCGGAGAGGTCGTAGGCTGGACGGCACCATGACTGCGCCTTTCGCTGCCGACGCCCGCACCCCCGCTGAGCTGCTGCACGCTTACCTGCGCGCAGGGGCCCCCGATGCGGATCCCTCCCGTCCCCTGGTCACCTTCTACGACGACGCCACCGGCGAGAGAGTCGAGCTCTCCGCCAAGACCTTCGACAACTGGGTGGCCAAGACCGCCAACCTGCTCCAGGACGAACTCAACGCCCAGCCCGGCGACCGGGCCGCCCTGCTGCTGCCCGCGCACTGGCAGAGCGCCGTCTGGCTCCTCGCCTGCTGGTCGGTCGGTGTCAGCGCGGTGCCCGGCGGCGACCCGGCCGCCGCCGACCTGGTCATCAGCGGCCCGGACGGCCTGGAGTCCGCCCAGACCTGTGAGGGTGAACGGGTCGCCCTCGCGCTGCGCCCGCTGGGCGGCCGCTTCCCGCAGCGTCCGGACGGCTTCCTCGACTACGCCGCCGAGGTGCCCGGACAGGGCGACCGCTTCGCCCCGTACTCCCCCGTCGACCCGGAGAGCCCGGCGCTGGAGACCACCGTGGACGGCCTGCCGCTCAGGCTGACCGGTGAGCAGACCGTCCAGCTCGCCCGCGAGGGCGCGCTGCGGCTCGGCCTCGGCACCGGCAGCCGGGTGCTCAGCACCCTCTCGTACCAGGACTGGGCCGGCCTGGAGGCCGGGCTGCTGGCCCCGCTGGCGGCCGGCGCCTCGGTGGTGCTCTGCCGGAACTCCGACGAGCTGACCCCCGAGCAGTGGGACAAGCGGATCGAATCCGAACGGGTGACTCTGCGACTGGGCTGACCCGGCCCACCTGACCCCGGGGGTAGGCATCCCCGACATGGCAGCGGATGACCCGAGGGACGACTCCAGCGCGAACGGCCCCGGCAAGCGCCCCCCGACCTCGAAAGGCGGGGGGCGCCGCCGATTTCTGCAGGTCCTGGCCGGTGCCCTGGCCTTCCTGCTGCTCACCGCGGGCGCCCTGGCCTGGCTGGCGTACCGCAAGCTCGACGGGAACATCGGGACCGACGACGTCACCGGGCGCCGGCTGTGGAACGACGAGTCCAACCGGCCCGGCCGGGACGCCCGGGCCGGGAAGGCGCTGAACGTGCTGCTGATCGGCAGCGACTCCCGGGCCGGCGCCAACGCCGAGTACGGGTCCGACGGCACGCCGGGCTCGGACGGCGGGCAGCGCTCGGACACCACGATCCTGCTGCACCTCTCGGGCGACCGGCGGCACGCCGCGGCGGTGAGCATCCCGCGCGACGCGATGGTGACCGTGCCGCCCTGCCAGCTGCCTGACGGCACCCGCTCGGCCACCCGGCTCATGCAGTTCAACTGGGCCTTCGAACTGGGCGGGGCGGCCTGCACCATCCGGGCCGTGGAGAAGTTCAGCGGGATCCGGATCGACCACCACCTGATCCTGGACTTCACCGGCTTCAAGAAGATGGTGGACGCGGTGGACGGGGTGGACGTCTGCGTCTCCAAGCCCGTCCACGACCGCGACGCCAGACTGGACCTGCCCGCCGGGCGGCAGACCCTGCACGGCGAGGAGGCGCTGGGCTACGTCCGGGTCAGGGAGACCCTGGGCAACGGCAGCGACACCGAGCGGATGGGGCGCCAGCAGCAGTTCCTGGCCTCGCTGGTGCGCAAGGTCCAGTCCCAGAACGTACTGCTCAACCCGGTCCGGCTCTGGCCGCTGCTGGACGCCGCGACCTCCGCGATCACCGCCGACCCCGGGCTGAGCAAGCTGAGCTCGCTCTACGACCTGGCGGAGGAGCTGCGCGGCATCCCGCCGGAGAACATGGTGCTCCTGACCACCCCGCGCCGGCCGTACCCGGGGAACTCGGACCGGGACCAGTTCGTCCAGCCGCAGGCCGACCAGCTGTTCGCGGCGCTGCGGGCCGACCGGCTGGTCGCGGTGGCCCCTGACGCACCCGCACCCACGGCCACCGCCCCGGCCTCCGGTGCCACCGCCTCCGCCGGCGCCACGGCGACACCGGGCGGCGGCTCTCCCGGCAACAGCGCGAGCCCGCTCCCAAGCCCCGGCGAGGAATTCGAGCTGAACCCCGGCGCGAGCGCCCTTGCGAGCGCCCCGGTAACCCCCGGCGCGAACCTCATCGGGGGCGGCAGGGACGAGACCGACACCGATGCGAGCGCGAGCCCCGCGGCAGGCAACTCGCCCTTCACGCCGCCCAGTTCCTCCGGCAGACCGTCGGCCTCGGGCAGTGCCGCCCCCGACACCGGTCCGACCCTGCGGGGCAACACCGCCGACCTGGACCTGTGCAGCATGCACTGACACCCCGGCGGATCCGGCGGGGCAGCCTTTTCGGAGTGCGAAGGGCACGGAAAACGCGACCGAAGGTATTCGCCGGGTGACCCATCGTCCTACCCGTGGTCAAGCACGCCCAAGGGCGAAGTTCTGATCATGTAACAGAATTCAGCGCAGCTCGTGATGTCAGGTAGGTTCCCGTGGGGCGGCCGACGGGGGCCCGATTCACGAGAGGCGGCTGACCAGCCAATGACCAACGTCCAGCCGGTGTCCGGCGAGCCTTCGGACGACTCCGGCATACCCGGGCTGGGCGAGCGGACCACCGCCCGACAGGAGGCCGAGCCCGGTGGGGGCAAGCGCAGACGCCGCTGGATACCCGTCACCGCGGCCGTCCTCGGACTGACCCTGGTGGCGGGCTGCGGTGCCGCGTACTTCTACTACCAGCACCTCAACGACAACATCCAGTCCGGCAGCAAGAACCTCAGCGATGCCAAGGGCGCCAAGACCGCGCCCAACGCGGCCGGCCAGACCCCGCTGAACATCCTGCTGATAGGCACCGACAGCCGCGGCTCGGCCGCCGACATCGCACTCGGCGGGTCGGCCGACGACGCCAACCGGCCGGGCCTGGCGGACACCCAGATGCTGCTGCACGTCTCGGCCGACCGCAGCAACGCCTCGCTGATCAGCATCCCCCGCGACACCCTGGTGGACATCCCGACCTGCCACAGCGAGGACGGCAAGACCACCTACCGCGCCATGAAGCACGCGATGATCAACGAGGCGCTGCCCAACGGCGGCCCCGGCTGCCTGGTGGGCACCTGGATCAAGCTGACCGGTCTGGAGATCGACCACTACATGATGGTCGACTTCGCGGGCGTGGCGAACATGGCCGACGCGGTCGGCGGGGTCCCGGTCTGCGTCAACATGAACGTCTACGACCGCTACCAGCCCGGCATCGGCGGCACCGGCCTCAAGCTGCCCAAGGGCACCACCTACGTCAAGGGCGAGCAGGCCCTCCAGTGGCTGCGCACCCGCGACGCCTGGGGCGACGACATCGGCCGGACCAAGGCGCAGCACCTCTACCTCAGCGCGATGATCCGCCAGTTGAAGAAGAGCGGCTCGCTCAGCGACCCCGGCCAGCTGATGTCGCTGGCCGAGGCCGCCACCAAGTCGATCCAGGTGGACAAGCCGATCGCCGACATCAAGAAGCTCTACGACCTCGGCAACGACCTCAAGGCCGTTCCCACCGAGCGGATCACCACCCTGACCGTGCCGGTGGACACCGCCCCGACCGACGAGAACCGGCTGGTGCTCAACCCGGACGCCGCGCAGATCTGGAAGATGCTGCTGGCCGACGTCCCGCTCGACGGCAAGTCCCTGAAGGCCGCCGGGGGCGCCTCCGGCGGTGCGTCCGCCGACCCCTCGGCCGGTGCGTCCGCCAGCCCCTCGCCCAGCGGCACCACGGCCGCCGCTCCGGCCCGGGAGGTCGACAAGAGCACGGTCGCGGTCACCGTCCAGAACGCCTCCGGGGCGGCCGGCCGGGCCACCGAAATCAAGAACGCCCTGGTCGACGCGGGTTTCGGCAGGGCGGCTACGACCGACAACGGCGACGCGCAGGAGAGCACCCAGCTCACCTACGGCAGCGGCCACAGCGCCCAGGCCCATGCGATCGCCGCGGCGCTCGGCCTGCCCGAGAGCGCGCTCACCGAGTCCGGCAGCGGCAAGACCCTCAGCCTGGTGATCGGTTCCGACTGGACCAGCGGGACCGGCTACCCGGCCTCGGGCGGTGCGAAGGCCGCGCCGACCAGGCTGCCGAAGTCGGTGGAGAGCACCACGGCGGACGACGACAAGAACTGCATGACCGTCAACCCGCAGGGCGGCATCTACACCTACTGAGACCTGCCGGAAGGGGCGCCGGACCGGGGCGTCACCGGGCTTCGGTCAGCACCCCGTCGGTCTCGACGTACTCCTCGCCGGTGCGCGGACAGCGCCAGCGTCCGCCGCCGGCGTCGGTGAGCGGTTCACCGGCGCGGCCGACCCACTTGATCCGGCGCGCCGGGACGCCGGCCACCAGGGCGAAGTCCGGGACGTCCCGGTGCACCACCGCACCGGCGGCCACCAGCGCCCAACGGCCCACCGTCACCCCGGCGACCAGTACCGCCCGGCCGCCGACCGAGCACCCCTGGCGGAGCGTCACCCCCTGGGCGTGCCAGTCCGCACCGCGCTTCAGCCTCCCGTCCGGGTCCACCGAGCGCGGGTACATGTCGTTGGTCAGCACCGCGGCGGGACCGACGAAGACACCGTCCTCGACCACTGCGGGCTCGTAGACCAGAGCGTGGTTCTGCAGCTTGACCCGGTCGCCGATCCGTACGCCCGGGCCGACGTAGGCGCCGCGTCCGATGATGCAGTCGGCACCGATCTCGGCCCCTTCGCGGACCTGCGCCAGATGCCACACCGTACTGCCGGGGCCGATCACGGCCCGCTCGTCCACGTCGGCGCTGGGCTCGATACGCGCCGATGCTCCGTCGGAAATCGCCATGCCGCCGAACATAGCGGCCTGCGGCCGGGCGGCGCGGCGTTATCGGGTACTTCGCCGGACGGACGCCGAGGGGCGCGGTGACCGGCCTGATCGGACCGGGCCCCGCGCCCCTCGGCGGTGACCGCTAGTTGGGGTTGGCGGCGCTGGTGTTCATCGGGGTCGGACGCTTGCTGCCGATGACCCGGCGGGCCAGCGAGCGCGGGGAGGTGAGGAAGCCGAAGCCCCAGCTCATGTGCATGGTGGCGAGTGCCACCGGCAGCTGGATGCGGGCCCTGGCGGAGAGTCCGCGTCCCTCTACCACCGAGCCGCCGAGTATGCCCAGCAGGTAGCCGCCGGGCACGACCAGGAAGGCGGGGTGCACGGCGGCCCCGAGCACCAGGCCGGCGACCACACCGGCCAGCGCGGCCGGCGGCGCCAGGTAGCGCAGGTTGACCGAGCCCCGGTGGTACCGGGTGACCACCCGGCGCCAGCGGCCGTAGTCCTTGTACTGCTTGGCGAGCGCCCGCACGCTGGGCCGCGGCCGGTAGGTCACCCGCAGCTGCGGGGTGAACCAGATCAGCCCGCCGTCCTGGCGGATGCGGTAGTTGAGCTCCCAGTCCTGGGCGCGGATGAACTCCTCGTTGTAGCCGCCCTGCTTCTCCAGCACCTCGCGGCGGAAGACGCCGAGGTAGACGGTGTCCGCCGGGCCGGCCAGGCCGCCGGTGTGGAAGGCCGCGTTGCCGACCCCGATCTTGGAGGTCATGGCGGCGGCGACCGCGTTCTCCCACTCGGTCTCGCCCTCGGCGTGCATGATGCCGCCGACGTTGGCCGCGTCCATCTCGCCGAGCAGGCGCACGGCGGTGGCGATGTACCCGGGGGTGAGCAGGCCGTGGCCGTCCACGCGCACCACTATCGGGTGGCGGGAGCCGCGGATCGCCGCGTTCAGGCCTGCGGGGGTGCGGCCGGTGGGGTTGGGCACGGTACGGACCCGGGGGTCCTCGGCGACCAGTTCGGCGGCGATCTCGTCGGTACGGTCGGAGGAGGGACCGAGTGCGATCACCACCTCCAGATCGCCGGAGTAGTCCTGCTCCAGGATGCGCCGGACGGCGGTGCGCAGGTGACGTTCCTCGTTGAGCACCGGCATGATCACGGAGACCGCCGGCAGCTCCTCAGCAGCCTTGGTGTTCATCGTGGCCAACCGTACCGGCGGCCGACCTGCGTTGTCAGATTCGGGTGGGCCTGGACGATCATCCCGTTGGGCCCTTGCCGACCAGCGGTGCCTTGGCGGAACGTTCCGCCGCACGGCCCGCCCGTCCCGGCGCGCCCCCGACCGGGCCCGTGGTGGCGCGCCTACCATCCGAGAGATGGCCTCCTTGCCCCCTCGACCCCGTACTTCCTCCGGTGCGGCCGCCGCCAGGACCGGGGCCGCTTCCACGTCCAGGGCCGGTGCCGCGTCCAGGGCCGGTGCCGCGTCCGGAGGCGGTCGGCGCCGGGCGGGGCTCTGGCTGGCCGGATCGGTGGCGGCCTCGGTGCTGGCCACCTCGGGTACCGGGTGGGCGGTGCTCAACGGCGTCGGCGGCTCGATCGACCGGGTGGACGCCTTCGCCGGGGCCGACGACCGCCCCGAGGACGACGGGGGCACCACCATCCTGGTGGTCGGGACCGACAACCGGGACGGCATCCCGGAGGCCACCCTCAAGAACGTGCTGCACGCGGGCGGCGAGGGCTGCCGCTGCAGCGACGCCATGATGCTCGTTCAGCTCGCCAAGGACGGCGGCCGGGCCAGCGTGGTCAGCATCCCCCGCGACTCCTATGTGACGATCCCGGCCCACCTGGACCCGGCCACCCACCGGAGGGTGCCGGCCGCCAAGGGCAAGATCAACGCGGCCTTCGGGATGGGCGGCGCACCGCTCGCCGTCCGTACCGTGGAACAGGCCACCGGCCTGCGGATCGACCACTACCTGCAGGCGGACTTCCTCGGCTTCGTCGCCGCCGTGGACGCGCTGGGCGGGGTCGAGGTGTGCACCGCGAAACCGCTGAAGGACGAGTTCTCGGGCCTGGACCTGCCCGCCGGGCGGACCAGGCTGGACGGCGTCGGCGCGCTCAGGTACGTCCGCGCCCGGCACGTGGACGGCAGCTCGGACCTCGGCCGGATGCAGCGCCAACAGCGCCTGCTGGCCCAGCTGTTGAGGCAGGCCACCGACACCGGAACTCTGCTCAACCCGGGGCGGCTCGGCCGGGTGGTGGACAGCGTGCTCAGCTCGGTCAAGGTCGACAAGGGGCTCTCCGGAGAGGAACTGCTCGCCCTGGCCGCCCGGTTGAAGGATCTCTCGGCGGCCAACACGGACTTCGCGACCGTCCCGCTCGCCGTGGTGGACCACCAGGTCGGCGGCTGGGGCTCGACCGTGCTGTGGGACCAGCGGGCGGCCAAGGCGCTGTTCGACGCGGTACGGGAGGGGCGTCCGCTCACCGAGCACCCGGAGCCCTCCACCTCACCCTCGTCCTCGCCCTCACACGCGCCCTCCCCCTCGCCCTCCCCCTCGCCCGGTACGCCCGCCTCCGCCGCTTCCGGGCTGAGCGTGCCGCCCGGGCAGATCCGGGTCCAGGTGCTCAACGGCGCCGGGGTGCCCGGGCTCGGCGCGCGGGTGGACGGGGATCTGCGCAAGCTCGGCTTCGCCACCACCGGGACGCCGGCCAACGCCGAGGGCGGCGGCAGCGCGGCGAGGACGGTCGTCAGATACGACCCGCGGTGGGACGAGTCGGTGCGGACGGTCGCGGCCGCACTGCCCGCAGCGCAGCTGGTGCGGGTGCCGGGGCTGGGTGCCACCCTCCAGGTGGTGGCGGGCGGTGACTACCTGGGGGTCACGGCGCTGCCCGGTTCGACGGCGGACCCGACGCCTGATCCGTCGTCGTCCTCGCGGTCAGCGTCGTTCTCCAGGTCACCGTCGCTCTCCAGGTCACCGTCGCTCTCCAGGCCGCGGCAGGACACACCCGTTCCGGTGGTCTCGGCCACCCCGGGGAGCGAGATCGGGTGCCGGTGAGGGAGCCCGGGCCGGTTGTGGGCCCGGGCTGCTCAGCGGGCACCGAGGGCCGCGGTGGCACAACGGGTGGCCGGGTGCTCGTGCACCCGGCCACCCTTTCCCCCGATCCGGCCTGGTCGGCCGGTCGCTGTGCGGTCAGTCCGTGGCGATCGCCGCGAGCACGTTCATCCGGCCGGCCCGGAAGGCCGGGAGGACCGCGGCCAGCAGGCCGATCACGGCCGAGGCCAGCAGGACCTCGACGATGGTGCCGGTCGGGACGGCCAGGGTGTTCAGGCCCTTGGTGGAGAGGACCCGCTGGGCGGTGACGCCCCAGCCGAGGCCGAGGCCGGTGCCGAGCACGGCGCCGAAGACCGCGATGACCACCGACTCCAGCCGGATCATCCGGCGCAGCTGACGGCGGGACAGGCCGATCGCCCGGAGCAGGCCGATCTCGCGGGTCCGCTCGACCACCGAGAGGGCCAGGGTGTTCACCACACCGAGGACGGCGACCACGATGGCGAGGAGAAGCAGCCCGATGACCATGTAGAGCAGGGAGTTGACCTGGTCCTGGACGATCTTCTTGTACCCGGCCTGGTCCTTCACGATCAGCTGCGGGTACGCCTTGAGGGACTCCTGCAGCGCGTCGAGCACCTTGGCCTTGTCGGCACCGGCCTCGGCCTTGCCGTACAGCGCGGCGTCCTGCGGGAGTTCTCCGGCCGGGACGGCCTTGGCGACGGTGTCGATGCCGGTGAAGAAGTTGCCGTCGAACAGCGAGTTGCCCTTGGCGGTGATCAGGCCGATTTCGAGGCTCTGGGTGCGGCCCCGGCCGTAGTCGACGGTGAGCTTGTCACCGACCGAGAGGTGGTGGTCGGTGGCGAAGGCCTCGTCCACCGAGATGCCGCCGCCGGTGATCGCCGTGGCCGAACCGGCCTTGACGGGGAGGCGGAAGTCGTCGACGAAGGTCGGCGAGACGGCCGTCAGCTGGGCCTCGCTGCTGCTGCCGTCCGGCAGGGTGAGGCCGGCGGCGACGGTCTTCTGCTCGGTGAGGTGGTCGAGGCCCTTGACGGACTTCGCGGCGCTCAGCATGGCCGGG
Source organism: Kitasatospora sp. HPM-01-4 (assembly GCF_051374625.1). Taxonomy (NCBI): domain Bacteria; kingdom Bacillati; phylum Actinomycetota; class Actinomycetes; order Kitasatosporales; family Streptomycetaceae; genus Kitasatospora; species Kitasatospora sp. HPM-01-4. The sequence goes on from NZ_JBPQGP010000005.1 coordinate 3,358,870, forward strand.
GTGAGCCCGGTCCGGCCGCCGTCCACGATGTAGTCCGCGCCGACGCTCTTGTCGATCTGCTCGTTGGTCGAGCTGACCATCGAGGAGGTGAAGACCGAGGCTCCGACGACCAGTGCCAGTCCGATCATCAGCGCCGCGGCGGTGGCCCCGGTGCGGCGGGGGTTGCGTATCGCGTTCCGCTGGGCGAGGCGGCCGGCCGGGCCGAAGAGGGCGGGCAGGGCCGCGCCGAGCACCCGGACCAGGCCGCTGGCGAGCAGCGGGCCGGTGACCACGAAGCCGACCAGGGTCAGCACCACGCCCAGGCCGAGGAGCGCGCCGCCGGTGGCGGCCTTGCCCGCCTGGGCCGCCGCCACCAGCAGGGCCGCGCCGCCGGCCGTCAGCACCAGGCCGACCGCGGCCCGGATCCGGTTGGCCCTGGCCTCGCTCGGCGTGCCGTGGTCGCGCAGGGCGGACATCGGGGAGGTCCTCCCGGCCCGGCGGGCCGGTACGAAGGCCGCCAGCACGGTGATCAGGATGCCGACCGTGTAGGAGGCGATCGGTACGGAGGCGCCGACCTCCAGGCCGGCCGAGGTCAGGTTCATCCCGACCGCGCCCATCAGCCGGATCAGCAGCGTGGCCAGGCCGATGCCGCCGAACAGGCCGAGGGTGGAGCCGAGCACCGCGAGGATCAGCGCCTCGAGAAGTACTGAGGCGTTGACCTGGGCCCGGCTGCCGCCGATGGCGCGCATCAGGCCGATCTCGCGGGTGCGCTGGGCCACCAGCATGGAGAAGGTGTTGATGATCAGGAAGCCGCCGACCAGCAGGGAGATCCCGGCGAAGCCGAGCATGGCGTACTTCATGAAGTCGAGGAAGGAGCCGATGCCCTTGACGTTCTCCGCCTTCTGCTCGGCCGCGGTCTTCAGGTCGAGGCCGGTGCCGACGGCGGTGGCGGCCTCGGCCTTGAGGTCGTCGTTGCCGCGGCTGCCGTCACCGAAGAGTTCGACCGAGGTGTAGGCGGTGGCTCCGCCGAGCAGCAGCTTCTGGGCGGTCGGGGTGTCCAGGAAGGCGAGTGCCGCACCGGGGTTGGTGGTCCTGAAGGTGGCGATGCCGGAGATCTTGAGGTCGTGGTCGCCGGACGCGGTGATCAGGCGGAGCCGGCTGCCGATGCCCAGACCGGCCTTCCTGGCGGTGTCGGCGTCCAGCAGGACCTGGCCGGAGCCCTGGGGGGCGTGGCCGGAGGTGAGCTCCAGGGACGGGCGCGGGGTCTCGGTCCAGTTGCCGGTGAGGGTCGGGGCGCCGGTGGTGGGACCGACCGGCTTGTTGGTGGCCGGGTCGACCAGGACGGCGTTCGACACGAGGACGTCGCCGACGGCGGACCTGACCCCGGGCAGCCCCGAGACCTTCTCCACCGTGTCGACCGGGACCGTCCTGACCTGGCCGCGGACCTGCTGGTCGGTGGTCCTGTCGCTGTGCGGGCGGATGGAGACGTCGGAGGCGGTGGAGGCGAAGAGCTTGTCGAAGGTCGAGGTGGCGGTGTTGGAGAAGACCAGCGTGCCGGAGACGAAGGCGACCGAGAGCACCACGGCGACCAGGGAGAGCGCCATCCGCCCCTTGTGGGCGAGGAAGCTCCGCAGTGAGGTCTTGAGCAGCATCGGATCGCGCCCCTCAGCTGGTGCGCTTGCCGTCGAAGCGGCGCATGCGGGCGAGGACGGAGTCGGCGGTGGGTGCGTGCATCTCGTCGACGATCACGCCGTCGGCGAGGAAGAGCACCCGGTCCGCGTAGGAGGCGGCGACCGGATCATGGGTGACCATGACGATGGTCTGGCCGAGCTCGTCCACCGAGCGGCGCAGGAAGGTCAGCACCTCGGCGCCGGAGCGGGAGTCGAGGTTCCCGGTCGGCTCGTCCCCGAAGATGATCTCGGGACGGGCGGCCAGCGCCCTGGCCACCGCGACGCGCTGCTGCTGGCCGCCGGAGAGCTGGGTCGGACGGTGCTTCAGCCGCCCGGCCAGACCGACGGTGTCAATCACCTGGTCCAGCCAGGCCTGGTCGGGTCTGCGGCCGGCGATGTCCATCGGGAGGGTGATGTTCTCCAGCGCGTTGAGCGTGGGGAGCAGGTTGAACGCCTGGAAGATGAAGCCGATCTTGTCCCGGCGCAGCCGGGTGAGCTGCTTGTCCTTCAGACCGGTGATCTCGGTGTCGCCGACCCAGATCCGGCCGGACGAGACGGTGTCCAGGCCTGCCAGGCAGTGCATCAGGGTCGACTTGCCCGACCCCGACGGCCCCATGATCGCGGTGAACCGGCCGCGCTGGATGTCCACGTCCACCGAGTCGAGTGCCGTGACCCTGGTCTCCCCCGCGCCGTACGCCTTGGTCAACTGTCGTGCGCAGGCTGCCGGAGCGCTGTCGCCGCCGGGGAGGCGAAGGTCCTGTACGGCTGTCGCTGCCGTCGTCACTGGGGTCTCCTAGATCCGTGGTCCGTCCGTCGCCCCGAGCCTGACGCAGATCACCCGCCCGCCGACATGGTGCGGACTTCCGTCTTCATCCTCGGGTTTGCCCCACCCTCGACCTGCGGCCGGCCTTACCGCCGACCGGGTGAACGGGTGAGTAAGCACCACGTTAGGAGCCCCCGGCAGCCGGATCGTCATACGCCGGGAGGAAGCCCGACGACCTCCGCTGTACGGGATACGGGGCCCCCACCCCTAGGGGACCCCGCCATCCGTCTCGGGGTTGTCCGGGACCTCTCCGGGTCAACCCGCCAGGGCCGGCCTGGGGCTGGTATCCCGGGCGGAACCGGTGTGCCGGGTCAGGGCGGCGGCGAAGGCGTCCACCACCGGGGTGAGCAGGACGTCCGTCTCGTGCTCGATCTCGGTGCCGCCGTCCTCTCGGAGGACGATGTGCCGGTCCAGCACGAACCAGCCCTGGGTGATGTGCCCGGCCCCCATCGAGGCGAGCACCGGGCGCAGCGCGTAGTCCACCGCCAGGACGTGGGCGGCCGATCCACCGGTGGCCAGCGGCAGCACGGTCTTGCCCGCCAGGGCGTACTGGGGCAGAACGTCCAGCAGGGTCTTCAACAGGCCCGAGTACGCGGCCTTGTAGACCGGTGTGCCGATCACCACTCCGTCGGCCTGCGCGAACAGCTCCAGGGCTCGGGCCAGTTCGGGGTGCGAGGTGTCGGCGGTGAGCAGTGCCTCGGCCGGGAGGCTGCGGACCTCGAACGGGACCACCCGGTGACCGTGGGCGGTGAGCCGGGCGTCGACGTGGCGCAGCAGGCGGGTGGTGCGCGAGGTCGGGGAGGGGGAACCGGAGACGGACAGGACGGTGGCCATGGAATTCACCTCGGGACTGGGCGCGGTGAGGACCGCGCGGGAACGCCGGCCCGAGCCGTCCGGACCGTGGGGGTCCGGGCAGCCGGGCGGGCGGCGGTCGGCAGGACGCGGGGCAGCCGGGCGCCGGAGGTACCGGGCGCGGCCGCGGGATGCGCGAGGGTCGAACGGTGGCGAGCGGTCAGCCACGACACAGCGCACAGGACACCCGCAGCAGGTCGACGTGCCGCCGACGGGTGAGAATCCAGCGCTGTTCCATGCCCGCCATGCAAACACGCGCCGTCAGAACCGGTCAAGGTTGATCCCACCGGGTGAACTCGCCGGTGACCATGCGGCGAAAGCATCCGACACGTGCATCAAATCTGCTACAAGCGGGCCGCCCGGGGGCCCGATGGCACTGCCGATCACGGCTTTGGGGCATCCTTCACCCCATGAACACGTGGCAGGAAGACCGCCCGAGCGGCGGCGGCAGCTCGTACGGTCGGGGCAACGGCGCCGGCTCCTACGGCCGGGGGGACGGCGGTTCGGCCGCCGAGCCGCCGCTGCCGTCCTCGCTCAACCCGCGCGGGCCGGGCGCGCCCCGCCGGCCGCAGCCCGTCCCCGCGCAGGGCGGGTACGGCGCGCAGTCCGGCTACCCGCCGCCGCCCGGTGCGGTGCCGCCCGGTGCCATGCCGTCGGGCCCGATACCCCCGGGTCCGATACCCCCGGGCGCGGTTCCGCCGGGTGCCGTCCCGCCGTCGGCCCGGCCGGGGTCCGGGGGTGCGGCGAACTCGCGCTGGCCGCGCCGCCGGAAGATCAAGGTGACCGCGCTGGCCGTGGTCGGCGCGCTGCTGGCGACCGGTGTCGGCACCTACGTCTGGGCCGACTCCAAGCTCAACCACGAGAACACCCTGGCCTCGTACCCGGGCCGTCCGCCCGCCGGCAAGGGCACCAACTGGCTGATCGTCGGCTCCGACAGCCGCGACGGGCTCTCCGACGCGCAGAAGGACGCGATGCACACCGGTACCGACTCCGGTAAGCGCAGCGACTCGATGATGATCCTGCACATCGGGGACCACGGGAACACCCTGATGAGCGTCCCGCGCGACTCCTGGGTGCCGATCCCGCAGCACCTGAACACCAACGGGAACGGCAAGACCGTTCCCGCCACCACCTCGAAGATCAACGCGGCCTTCAACAACGGCGGCGGCCAGCTGCTGGTGCAGACGATCGAGTCCAACACCGGCATCCACATCGACCACTACGCCGAGATCGGCTTCGCCGGATTCGTGGGCATCGTGGACTCGGTCGGCGGTGTGAACATGTGCATCGACAAGGACATCTCCGACCAGGACTCCGGCCTCAACCTGAAGGCCGGCTGCCAGACCCTGAACGGCACCCAGTCACTGGCCTTCGTCCGGCAGCGGCACCAGATGGCCGACCAGGACCTGGGCCGGATGCGCAACCAGCAGAAGTTCCTCTCCGCACTGGCCAAGCAGGCCGCCTCGCCGACCACCCTGCTCAACCCGTTCACGCTCTACCCGCTGATCAGCTCGGGCCTGGGCACCCTGATCGTGGACAACGACACCGGCCTGACCGACCTGGGCTCGTTCTTCCTGGCCATGAAGGGCATCTCGAGCGGCAGCGGCAAGACCGTCACCGTGCCGGTCGGCAACGCCAACTACCGCGCCCCGGACGGGGAGTCGGCGCTGAAGTGGGACCCGGAGAAGTCCAAGGAGGTCTTCGACGCCTTCAAGAACGACACCCCGGTCCCCGATGTGAAGCAGTAACTCCGGGCGCGCGGTGGCGACTCGGAGCGCGGAGCGACGCGAAGGGCCCCGCCGGAACCGGCGGGGCCCTTCGACTGCCTTGTGACTACGGCAGGTTGCGGGCCATGACGATCCGCTGGACCTGGTTGGTGCCCTCGTAGATCTGAGTAATCTTCGCGTCCCGCATCATGCGCTCGACCGGGTAGTCGCGGGTGTAGCCGTAGCCGCCGAGCAGCTGGACGGCGTCGGTGGTGATCTCCATGGCGACGTCCGAGGCGAAGCACTTGGCGGCGGCGCCGAAGAAGGTCAGGTCGGCGTCGAGGCGCTGCGACTTGGCGGCGGCCGCGTAGGTGAGCTGGCGGGCGGCCTCCAGCTTCATCGCCATGTCGGCCAGCATGAACTGGACGCCCTGGAACTCGGCGATGGCCTTGCCGAACTGCTTGCGCTCCTTGACGTAGCCCTTGGCGTAGTCGAGGGCGCCCTGGGCGATGCCGAGGGCCTGGGCGGCGATGGTGATGCGGGTGTGGTCCAGCGTCTTCATCGCGGTGGCGAAGCCGGTGCCCTCCGCGCCGATCATGCGGTCGGCCGGGATCCGGACGTTGTCCAGGTAGACCTCGCGGGTCGGCGAGCCCTTGATGCCGAGCTTCTTCTCCGGCGCGCCGAAGGAGACGCCCTCGTCGCCCTTCTCGACCACGAAGGCCGAAATGCCCTTGGAGCGCTTCTCGGGGTCGGTCACCGCCATGACGGTGTAGAACTCGGAGACGCCCGCGTTGGTGATCCAGCGCTTCACGCCGTTGAGCACCCAGAAGTCGCCGTCACGCACGGCGCGGGTCTTCATGCCGGCGGCGTCCGAGCCGGCGTCCGGCTCGGAGAGGCAGTACGAGAACATGCCCTCGCCGCGCGCCAGGGCGCCCAGGTACTTCTGCTTCAGCTCCTCGGAGCCGGACAGCTGCACCGGCAGCGAGCCCAGCTTGTTGACGGCCGGGATCAGCGAGGAGGAGGCGCAGACCCGGGCGACCTCCTCGATCACCAGCACGGTGGCCAGCGCGTCCGCGCCCTCGCCGCCGTACTCCGTGGGGACGTGGACCGCGTGCAGGTCGTTGGCCTGCAGCGCGTCCAGCGCCTCCTGCGGGAACCGGCCCTGCTCGTCCACCTCGGCCGCATACGGGGCGATCTTCGCCTCGGCGAGCGAACGTACCGCCTCGCGGAGCATCTCGTGCTCGTCGCTGAGCCGGAAGAGATCGAAGTCCGCCCCAGAGTTGCCCGCCATCTGCCTCGCCCCTTGACCGTGTTAGTTACTGTTAAGTAGCACTATTGATCCTAATTCTAGGATCGCTCCCTGCCTACCCTGTACGTGACGTCCGCGACACCCCCCGGAGCGCGGTCAGCGGACGCTGTCGCCCAGCATGTCGCTGGTGGTGCGGTGCTCGGTGAGGTACTGGTCCATCCGGTCGTTGCGGATGGCCTCCCAGAGCGGGGCCGCCGCGTTCTGGTCCAGCTTCACCGCGGCCTGGCCGTTGACGGTCTCGAAGCCGCCGAAGGGCGCGTTCATGAAGCTCACGTCGCCCACCCGCAGGTTGCGCATGCTCCAGGCGAGGTCGTACAGGTCGCTGTTGCTCAGCTTGTCGTCCACGCTGACCACGTCGCCCACCGACTTCAGCAGGCCGCCGAGCCTGCTCGGGCTGGAGAGGGTGCCCGAGCTCAGGGTCTGCTTCATCAGGGCGCGCAGGAAGTTCTGCTGGCGCTTGGTGCGGTCCAGGTCGCCGTTGGGCAGACCGTGGCGCTCGCGCACGTACTGCAGCGCGGTGTCCCCGTCCATGTGCTGGGTGCCGGCGTCCCAGTGGCGGGCGCCGCCGACCGCCTCGATGGTCTTGGGGATGGTGATGTCCACACCGCCGACCGCGTCGGTCAGCGAGCGGAAGCCGTCCCAGTCGATCACGCCGATGTGGTCGATCCGGATGCCGGTGAGGTTCTGCACGGTCTGGATCATCAGCGCCGGACCACCCCAGGAGTAGGCGGCGTTGATCTTCGCCTGGCCGTGGCCCGGGATGTCCACCCAGGTGTCCCGGGCGATCGAGACCACCGACACGCTCCTACGGTCGGCGGCTATGTGCATCAGCATCATGGTGTCGCTGCGGGCCGCGCCCACCTTCCAGGCCGGCCCCTTGGCCTCGGCGCCGGTGGTCGGCACGTCCGAGCGGGCGTCCAGGCCGACCAGCAGGAAGGTCGTCCCGCTGTTCGGGACGGCCTTCGGCTGCGCGTCCGCCGACAGGCTCGGGAAGGCGTTCGGGATGCGCTGCACCGAGGACGCGTAGTGGTTCGCCGTCCAGTAGAGCGCGCCGATCCCGCCGCCGAACACCACCAGCACCGCCACCAGCGCCCAGAGCAGCACCCGCCGGGTACGGCGCTTGCGCTTCCCGCCGGCAGCGGCCGGCTCCGGCAGCCGGGATCCGTCGGACTCAGCGGCGGGCCGGTCGTTGAACAGGCTCAGGTGGGGGGATTGCTCCGCGGCCGGCTCGGGCGGCATGTCGTCCTTCGAATTCATGCGGGGCATTCTGCCGTCAATCGCATGGATATCCGTCATCGGAATGGCAGTTCGAGGCGCTCCGCAACCGGCCGGGAACCACATCGTTACCGACCGGCGGCCTCACCCCTCCGACCACCGGATACGGACCGCCGCGGAGCTTCCCGGGCCGCCGGATACCATCGACCCCTGCGGCCGGACGCAGACCGCACGGCTCCGGCAGAACCGACCCAAAAGGGGAAGCACGTGACCCTCCGCATCACGGTGATCGGCACCGGCTACCTTGGCGCGACGCACGCCGCCTGCATGGCGGAGCTCGGCTTCGAGGTGCTCGGCCTGGACATCGACCCGGAGAAGGTCGCCGCGCTGTCCGCCGGACGGGTGCCGATGTACGAGCCGGGCCTCGGCGAGTTGCTCCTCAAGCACGTTGCGGGGCAGCCGAATTCGACCGGGCGGCTGCGTTTCACCACTTCCCCGCAGGAGGTGGCCGACTTCGGCGACGTGCACTTCATCTGTGTCAACACCCCGCAGAAGAAGGGCGAGTTCGCGGCCGACATGTCCTATGTGGACGCCGCCGTCGAATCCCTCGCCCCCCACCTGACCCGGCCCACCCTGGTGGTCGGCAAGTCCACCGTCCCGGTCGGCAGCGCCGCCCGGCTGGCCGACCGGCTGGCCGAACTCGCCCCCGCCGGAGCCGATGCCGAACTCGCCTGGAACCCCGAGTTCCTGCGCGAGGGCTACGCGGTCGGCGACACCCTGCACCCCAACCGGCTGGTGGCGGGCGTACGCAGCGAGCGGGCCGAGCGGCTGCTGCGCGAGGTGTACGCGACGCCGATCGCCGAGGGCGTGCCGTTCGTGGTCACCGACTTCCCGACCGCCGAGCTGGTCAAGGTCGCCGCCAACTCCTTCCTGGCCACCAAGATCTCCTTCATCAACGCGATGGCCGAGGTCTGCGAGAGCGCGGGCGCGGACGTGGTCCAGCTCAGCCAGGCGCTCGCCCACGACGACCGGATCGGCGGCAAGTTCCTCGGCGCCGGGCTCGGCTTCGGCGGCGGCTGCCTGCCCAAGGACATCCGCGCCTTCATGGCCCGCGCCGGGGAGCTGGGCGCCGACCAGGCGCTGACCTTCCTGCGCGAGGTCGACTCGATCAACATGCGCCGCCGCTCCCGGATGGTCGAACTGGCCCGCGAGCAGTGCGGCGGCGGCTTCCTCGGCCGCCGGGTCGCCGTCCTCGGCGCCGCCTTCAAGCCCAACTCGGACGACATCCGGGACTCCCCCGCGCTCAACGTCGCCGGCCAGATCCAGCTCCAGGGCGCCCAGGTCACCGTCTACGACCCCAAGGCCATGGACAACGCCCGGAAGATGTTCCCGGGCCTGTCCTACGCCACCTCCGCGCTGGAGGCCGTCGAGGGCGCTCACGTGGTGCTGCACCTGACCGAGTGGCAGGAGTTCCGCGAGCTGGACCCGGCCGAGGTGGGCTCGCTGGTCGCCGAGCGGCGGCTGCTCGACGGGCGGAACGTGCTGGACGGCGCGAAGTGGCGCGCCGCCGGATGGACGTACCGGGCGATGGGGCGGCCGGGCACGGAATGAGCCGGCCCCCGCGCCCGTTGCAGACAGGCATGACGTACGGAGACGAGGCGACGGTCCGCCGGATCCTGCAGGGCGGCGGCGACACCTGGGCGGTGGTCGGGCTGTCCAACAACACCGCGCGGGCCGCGTACGGCGTGGCCCGGGTGCTGCAGCGGGCGGGCAAGCGGGTGGTGCCGGTGCACCCCAGGGCGGAGACGGTGCTCGGCGAGCAGGGGTACGCCTCGCTCGCCGAGATCCCGTTCCCCGTCGACGTGGTCGACGTGTTCGTGAACTCCGGCCTGGCCGGGGAGGTCGCCGACCAGGCGGTCGCGGTGGGCGCGAAGGCCGTCTGGTTCCAGCTGGACGTGGTCGACGAGGCGGCGTACGAGCGCACCACCGCGGCCGGGCTGGACATGGTGATGAACCGCTGCCCGGCGATCGAGCTGCCGCTGCTGTAACGGCACCCTCACGGTCGGGGCTCCGCCCGTGAGGGTGCCCCGCTGCGTCTCCGACGGTTCCCGCCGGACGCCCGGCGGGAACCGTCGGAGACGACCTAGCGGCCCGCTCCGTCGAGCTGGGCGATGGTGGCGATCGAGGGCTTGCGGGTGCGCTGGAGGCCGGCGGCGGCCGACTCCGCGTCGCGCAGCACACGGACGGCGTTGTGCCAGGTCAGCTTCCCGAGGTCGGCCTCGGACCAGCCGCGGTGCAGGAGTTCGGCGATCAGGTTGGGGTAGCCGGAGACGTCGTCCAGGCCGGCCGGGAGGAAGGCGGTCCCGTCGAAGTCGCCGCCGAGACCGATGTGGTCGATGCCCGCGACCTCCCGCATGTGGTCGAGGTGGTCGGCGACGGTGGCGGGGGTGGCGACCGGGCGCGGGTGCTCGGCCTCGAAATCGTGCTGGCAGGCCATCCCGGCGGGCGTGGTGTCCAGCGGGTGGAAGCCGTGCGCGCGCATGTTCTCGTCCGCGGCCCTGGTCCACTCGATGGCGGCGGGCAGGATGAACTTGGGCACGAAGGTGGCCATCGCCACGCCGCCGTTGGCGGGCAGCTGGGCGAGTACGTCGTCCGGGATGTTGCGCGGGTGGTCGCAGACCGCACGCGAGGAGGAGTGCGAGAAGATCACCGGCGCCTCGCTGACCCGCAGCGCGTCCCGCATGGTGTCCGCGGAGACGTGCGAGAGGTCGACCAGCATGCCGAGCCGGTTCATCTCCCGGACCACCTCCTCGCCGAAGGAGGTCAGCCCGCCCGCCGCCGGCTCGTCGGTGGCGGAGTCCGCCCACGGCACGTTCTCGTTGTGGGTGAGCGTCATGTAGCGGACGCCCAGCTGGTACAGGGCGCGCAGGGTGGCGAGCGAGCAGTTGATGGAGTGGCCGCCCTCGGCGCCCATCAGCGAGGCGATCCGGCCCTCGGCGCGGGCGGCCTCCAGGCCGTCGGCGGTGAACGCGAGCCGCAGCCGGTCCGGGTAGCGCTCGGTCAGCGCGCGGACGAAGTCGATCTGTTCCAGGGTCGCGCTCACCGCCTGGTCGCCCGCGTAGTCGCCGCGCACGTACACCGACCAGAACTGTCCGCCGACCCCGCCCGCACCGAGCCGGTCCAGGTCCGTGTGCAGCCGGGAGCGCTGGTCGGTGGCCAGGTCCAGCGCGTCGAGGTCGTAGCCGACCTGGGCGCGCATCGCCCAGGGCAGGTCGTTGTGGCCGTCCACCACCGGGGTGTCGCGGAGGAGGGCGCGGGCTCGGTCGAGCAGCTCAGGAGTCATGCCCTCTGTTCTATACCGCTCCGGCGCTCCACGAGGACCGGAGCCGCCGAGCCGCCTGCCGGGCTCGGGGCCTCCCCCGTCCCCCGGCACGGCGGCCGAAGAGCACGCCGGGCCCCGCACACCGGGCGCCGACGGCGTACGGCGGGCGGGGCCCGGTGTGCGGGAGGGCGTGCGGCAGGCGTCAGCCGGTGAAGCCGAAGGCGGTGGAGCCGGCCACCTTGGCGCGCAGCTTCTTGCCCTTCTCGGTGGCCTGGTTGTTCAGCTCGGCCTGGAACTCGACCATCTTCTCGGCCAGTTCGGGGTCGAAGGCGGCGAGCATCCGGACCGCCAGCAGCCCGGCGTTGCGGGCACCCGCGACCGAGACGGTGGCCACCGGCACCCCGGCCGGCATCTGGACGATCGACAGCAGGCTGTCCATACCGTCCAGGTAGCGCAGCGGCACCGGGACACCGATCACCGGGAGCGGCGTCACCGAGGCGAGCATGCCCGGCAGGTGGGCCGCGCCGCCCGCGCCGGCGATGATCGCCTTGAGCCCGCGCCGGTGGGCGTTCTCGCCGTAGGCGACCATCTCGCGCGGCATCCGGTGGGCCGAGACGACGTCCACCTCGTAGGAGACGTCGAACTCGTCGAGCGCCTGGGCGGCGGCCTCCATCACGGGCCAGTCGGAGTCCGAGCCCATGACGATGCCGACAACGGGGTTGGAACTGCTGCTCATTCGGTGATCGTCCCTCGCAGGTAGGCGGCCGCGTGGCGGGCGCGCTCGCGGACGTCGTCGAGGTCGTCCCCGAAGACGTTGACGTGCCCGACCTTGCGGCCGGGCTTCACGTCCTTTCCGTACATGTGGATCCGCAGGCCCGGGTCGCGGGCCATGCAGTGCAGGAAGGCGTGGTACATGTCCGGGTAGTCGCCGCCGAGGACGTTCACCATGACGGTCCACCTGGCGCGCGGACGCGGGTCGCCCAGCGGCAGGTCGAGTACGGCGCGGAGGTGGTTCTCGAACTGCGAGGTGACGGCACCGTCCATTGACCAGTGGCCGGAGTTGTGCGGGCGCATGGCCAGCTCGTTGACCAGGATGCGGCCGTCCCGGGTCTGGAACAGCTCGACCGCGAGGTGGCCGGTGATGTCCAGCTCGCCCGCGATCCGCAACGCCAACGCCTGGGCCTCAGCGGCAAGTTCGGGGTCGAGGTCGGGCGCGGGGGCGGTCACCTCGGCGCAGACGCCGTTCTCCTGGACGCTCTCCACCACCGGGTAGGCGACCGCCTGGCCACTGGGCGAGCGGACCACGTTGGCGGCCAGCTCGCGGACGAAGTCGACCTTCTCCTCGGCCAGCACGGGCACCCCGGCCAGGAACGGCGCCGCCGCCTCCTGCTCGTCGTCGACCACCCAGACGCCCTTGCCGTCGTAGCCGCCGCGCACGGTCTTCAGCACGACCGGGTAGCCGGAGCCCTCGGCGGCGAAGGCTGTCACATCGGCCGGGTCGGCGACCAGGCGGTGCCTCGGGCAGGGGACGTCGATCGAGTCCAGCCTGGCCCGCATCACGCCCTTGTCCTGAGCGTTGACCAGCGCGTCCGGGCCCGGCCGCACCGCGATGCCGTCGGCCTGGAGCGCGCGCAGGTGCTCGGTGGGGACGTGCTCGTGGTCGAAGGTGATCACGTCGCAGCCGGCCGCGAACCGGCGCAGGGTGTCCAGGTCCCGGTAGTCGCCGATGACGACGTCCGAGACCACCTGCGCGGCGGAGTCCTGCGGGGTGTCGGCGAGAAGCCGGAAGCGGATACCCAACGGGATCCCGGCCCCATGTGCCATCCGCGCCAGCTGCCCGCCGCCGATCATGCCTACCACTGGAAAATTCACATTGCCCGCGAAAGTCACGCTGCCCAGGATATCCGGGCCGGTCAAGGCCGGTACGTGCCGTTGAACAGCCCGTGAACGCAGTACCCGGGAGCCGCCCTGGGCACCGGCGGGCTCATGGAGAACGAGTAGCCTGGTGGGCCGGGCCCCGGGGAGCACTATCCGATCTTGTACACGAGGGGTCCTGTCGCGCTGCGCCCTGGCGAGCGCTCACCTACCTCTCGTACGCGAGCACAGGAGACTGCCGGGCATGACCGCGACCACCAGCACCAGGCCCTCGCTGATCCGGCGATTGCGTGGACTCTCCGGCGAGGTAGTCAAGTTCGGGATCGTCGGCGCGGCCGGTGTGGTGGTCAACGCGGCGGTCTTCTGGGCCTGCCTCCAGGGCGAGGGCCTGATCCACTCGTTCGCGGGTTTCATCGCCACCGCCGTCGCGATCGGGACGAACTACCTCGGCTACCGGTACTGGTTGTACCGCGACCGCGACGCGGCCTCCCGCAAGCGGGAGATCACCCTCTTCCTGATCTTCAGCGGGATCGGGATGCTGATCGAGAACGGCATCCTGGCCTTCTCGGTGCACGTGCTCCACTACACCTCCTCCGGCAGCCAGCTGATCGCCAAGAACGTGGTCGGCCTGGCGGCGGGCACGGTCTTCCGCTTCTTCTCGTACCGCACCTGGGTGTTCAAGGCGATGCCGGAGCTGGCGGAGCCGCAGGTGGTGGGCGAGGCCGAGCTGCTCCTCGCGGCCGAGCAGCCGCAGTACGCCAAGTAACCCGCAGTACGCCAAGTAAGCCGTAGGCCGGCTGAGTAGGCCACACGCCGGGCAGGCCACACGCCGGGCAGGCCACACGGCGCGTGAGCCACACCCCGAGCAGACCGCGGTACGCCGACGGGAGAGCGGGGAGGCACCCGGTGCCCGGCCCCCGGCCGGCCTTCCTCAGCGGACGCCGCTGCGGCTCAGGAAGAGGGCGAAGACCGGGGGTTGGAGCGACAGCAGCTCCAGGCGGCCGCCGTCGGCCTCGGCCAGGTCGCGGGCCACGGCGAGGCCGATGCCGGTGGAGTTGCGACCGCTGACAGCGCGTTCGAAGACCCGGTTGCCGAGCTCGGGCGGGACTCCGGGCCCCTCGTCCTGGACCTCCGCGACGATCGAGTTCCCGGACGGGCGCACCCTGAGCGTGATCGTCCCGGCGCCGTGCATCAGGGAGTTCTCGATCAGGGTGGCCAGGATCTGCGCGACCGTGCCGGGAGTCCCCATCACCGAGACGCTTCTGAGGCCCTCGATCCGCAGGCTGCGACCGGTCTCGCGGAGTGAGGGGCCCCACTCCTCGATCTGCTGCTTGATGACGTCGTCCAGGTCGAAGACCACGGCGGTCGGGCTGTGCGGGTCGCGCTGGTTGGTGAGCAGCCGCTGCACCACGTCGGTGAGCCGCTCGACCTGCTGGAGCGCGATGGTCGCCTCCTCGCGGACCGTGTTGGGATCCTCGGCGAGCGCGGTGATCTCCTCAAGGCGCATGGAGAGCGCGGTGAGCGGGGTGCGCAGCTGGTGCGAGGCGTCGGCGGCGAGGCGGCGCTCCGCCGTGAGCATCCGGGCGATCCGTTCGGCGCTGGTGTCCAGCACCTCGGCGATCCGGTCGAGTTCGGGGACCCCGTAGCGGCGGTCGCGGGGGCGGGGGTCGCCGGAGCCGAGGCGTTCGGCGGTCTCGGCGAGGTCGGTGAGCGGCTGGGCGAGCCGCTTGGCCTGCCAGACCGCGAGGGCGACCGCCGCCTGGACCGCCAGCAGGGCCACCAGTCCGAGCAGCAGCAGCATGTTGCCGATCTCGTGGTCCACGTCGGCCCTGGACTGGACGACGGTGACGCTCTCCCCGCTCAGGCCCTGCTCGGTGGCGGTGAGCGCCGGACCGGTGACCGGACGGCCGACCGCGATCAGCGGTTGCCCGGGGATGGAGACGGTGACGAAGCTGCCGTCGGTGACCTGGGCGGCGAACTTCTCCCCGGTGACCGGCTCGCCCGCCGCGAGCCGGCTCTCCACCAGCCCGAGCACCCGGACGGCCGCAGCGTCGACCCGGTCGTTCGCGGCGTAGACGATGCTCTGCTTCTCGATCAGGGCGAGCGGGACGCAGAACACCGCCACCACCACCAGGACCACGCCCAGCAGCGAATTGATCATTCTGCGCTTCACGCCGGGATGCCCTCTGGTCGACTCACTTGGACGGTCCTGATGGGGTCAGCTCTTCCCGGAAGGCCGGGTCAGTTCTTCTCGAACCGGAAGCCGACGCCGCGCACGGTGGCGATGTAGCGGGGGTTGGCCGCGTCGTCGCCGAGCTTCTTGCGCAGCCAGGAGATGTGCATGTCCAGGGTCTTGGTGGAGGTCCACCAGGTGGTGTCCCAGACCTGGCGCATGATCTCCTCGCGGGTGACCACTCGCCCGGCGTCCCGGACCAGGACCCGGAGCAGCTCGAACTCCTTGGCCGAGAGGGTCAGCTCCTCCTCGCCGAGCCAGGCGCGGTGCGACTCGATGTCGATCTTCACGCCGTGCGCGCCGGTGGTGAGCTGGTCCACGTTGCCGCGCCGGAGCAGCGCCCGGACCCGGGCGAGGAGCTCGGCCAGCCGGAAGGGCTTGGTGACGTAGTCGTCGGCACCGGCGTCCAGGCCGACCACGGTGTCCACCTCGTCGGCGCGCGCGGTCAGCACCAGTACGGGGCAGCTACGGCCGTCGGCGCGCAGCCGGCGGCAGACTTCGAGGCCGTCCATCTCGGGCAGGCCGAGATCGAGGACGACGAGGTCGACCTCCTCGGTCAGGGCGGCGCCGAGCGCGGCCGGGCCGTCCTCGCGTACGAGGACCTCGTAGCCCTCGCGGCGCAGCGCGCGGGCCAGCGGTTCGGAGATTGCCGGGTCGTCCTCGGCCAGCAGCACACAGGTCATGGGGCGATGGTAGTCGGCTTGGCGGCCCGCGATCAGGCCCCCCGGACTGCGGATTCTCCTCAAACGGCGCAATCCCGCCCCGTCCTGCCCGGGCGCGGGGCACCGGATCCCGGCGCGACGAGTCACCGGCGGCGAGCCCGGGAGGACGGTTGGCAGACGGAGCGGCCGGGCTGCGGGGGCGGACGGGGCTCCGACCGGCTTCCCGAGCCGGGCGCACCACCGGGGGCAGGGCTGCCTTCTACAGGCATCCGCGCGCACCGGCTGCCTTCTCGCGACCGGTTCGGCCACTGTGGGAGGCGCCCGCCGTCGGCTCCCCCGCTCCCGCCGTCCGCCGACCGGGTGCGGGATCGGTCCCGTTCGGGTGACGGCGGCCTCGCCGGGGGCACGCTCATCCGCGGGCCGGCGCACGCTCGCCGGCGGGCCTGCGGTCCCGGGCGGCCGGGCCGTTCTCCGGCTCCCGGGGGCCGGTCCCGGCCGCCGCCTGACGCTGTGAGGTAGTTCACAGAGCGTGATTGTTATCAAGCGTTACCAGGGCGTTGTCATGAACCCCCTCGGCCCGGGGGCCGTTCGGGCATGGCCGAAAAACTCCCCCCTTAAACCTGCGGTTCGAAGGAATATTTAGGCGATTGCCATCGAACTTAGCGGTCAAGCGCCTTGATCCTTTACCTGGACAATACGCTCATAGCCCGTTTTGTCCTTCGAATGAGTGGAATACCGCCACGTACAGTGGTCTGGTACCCGTCCGCCCCAACCCCCCTCTGGGCGGACGCTTCAGGCAAGGAACCACTACCTATGGCGTCTACGACCGTGGCTGCCGACGTCCAGTCGGCTCCCCACAGCGGCAAGACCTTCCTCGGGCACCCCCGGGGCCTCGCCACGCTCTTCATGAGCGAGATGTGGGAGCGCTTCAGCTACTACGGCATGCGTGCCCTGCTGGTGCTCTACATGACCGCCTCCATCACCGAGGGCGGCCTCGGCATGAAGGTGGCGGCCGCCAGCGCCGTGTACAGCGTTTACACGGCCATGGTCTACCTGCTGGCCCTGCCCGGTGGCTGGATCGCGGACCGCTTCCTCGGCGCCCGCAAGACGGTCGCGATCGGCGGCACGATCATCATGATCGGCCACTTCCTGCTCGCCGTCCCGGCCTCCGTGTCGTTCTTCGTCGGTCTGGCGTCCATCGCCATCGGCTCCGGCCTGCTCAAGGCCAACATCTCCACGATGGTCGGCCACCTCTACGACGGCCCGAACGACCCGCGCCGCGACGGTGGTTTCACCATCTTCTACATGGGGATCAACCTCGGCTCGTTCTTCGCCCCGCTGGTGGTCGGCACCGTCGGCCAGAGCGTGAACTGGCACCTCGGCTTCGCCCTCGCCGGTGTCGGCATGGCACTCGGCCTCGGCCAGTTCCTGCTGGGCACCCGCCACCTGAGCGCCAAGAGCGACGTGGTGACCTCGCCGATCTCGGCCGAGGAGAAGAGCGCGATCTTCCGCAAGGCCGGCCTGTGGCTGGGCGCGGCCGTGGTCTTCTACGCCATCGTCGTGGCGACCGGCCACTTCACCATCAACTGGGCGGTCTGGCCGCTGTCGATCGCGGGCCTCGCGATCCCGGTCTTCGTCTTCACCAAGGTGAAGCGGGACAAGGACCTCAGCTCGGACGAGCAGTCCAAGATGAGCGGCTACATCTGGTTCTTCGTCGCCGCCGCCGTGTTCTGGATGATCTACGACCAGACCGGCTCGACGCTGAGCGTCTTCGCCAGCAGCAACACCGCCTCGGACCTGTTCGGGTTCAACTTCCCGTCCAGCTGGTTCCAGTCGCTGAACCCGCTCTACGTCATGGCGCTGGCCCCGGTCTTCGCCTGGCTCTGGATCTGGCTCTCCAAGCGCGCCAAGAACCCCAGCACCACCATGAAGTTCGCCATCGGTCTGCTGATGATCGGCGCCTCGTTCTTCGTGATGATGCTGGCGATGGCCGCCGCCTCCGGTGGCGAGAAGGTGAGCCCGCTGTGGCTGGCCACGGTCTACCTGGTCCAGACCGTCGGTGAGCTGACCCTCTCCCCGGTCGGCCTCTCGGTCACCACCAAGCTGGCCCCGGTCAAGTACGCCAGCCAGATGATGGGTGTCTGGTTCCTCGCCGTCACCGCCGGTGACTGTGTGGCCGCCATCTTCCAGCTGGTCCTCGGCGACAGCGTGGTCGGCAGCACCTGGTACTTCGCGATCCAGGGCGCGATGGCCCTGGTCGCCGGTGTCGCCCTGGCGCTGTACCGCAAGAACGTCGTCAGGCTGATGGGCGACGTGCACTGACGCACCGCTGATCCCCCACGGCGAAGGGCCGGCACCCCCACGGGTGCCGGCCCTTCGCGTACCCCGGGCGAGGCCGGGAGGCCCTGCTCAGACCATCCGTACGCCCGCGCGCCAGACCGCCGCGGTGAGCGGCACGCCCGGACGGTAGGCCAGGTGGACGTGCGAGGGTGCGTCCAGCAGCTGCAGGTCGGCCCGGGCGCCGACGGTGATGCCGCCGACATCGGTGCGCCGCAGCGCCCGGGCGCCGCCGGCGGTCGCCGCGTACACGGCCTCGTCCGGGGTCATGCCCATCTCGCGGACCGCCACCGCGATGCAGAAGGCCATCGAGCTGGTGAAGCTGGAGCCCGGGTTGCAGTCGGTGGAGAGCGCGACGGTGGCGCCCGCGTCGAGCAGGCGGCGCGCGTTCGGGTACTTCGCGCGGGTGGAGAACTCCGCACCGGGGAGCAGGGTGGCGACCGTCTCGGAGTCCGCGAGCGCGGCCACGTCGGCGTCGGTGAGGTGGGTGCAGTGGTCGGCCGAGGCGGCGCCGAGCTCCACGGCCAGCTGCACCCCGGGGCCGTACGAGAGCTGGTTGGCGTGCACCCGGGGGATCAGCCCGCGCTTCGCCCCGGCGGTGAGCACGGCCCGGGCCTGGTCCCCGTCGAAGGCGCCCTGCTCGCAGAAGACGTCCACCCAGCGGGCGTGCGGCGCGCAGGCGTCCAGCATCTCGCCGGTCACCAGGTCCACGTAGGCCGCCGGGTCGTCGGCGAACTCGGGGGCCACCACATGGGCGCCGAGATAGGTGGTCTCGGGGGTGTGCGAGGCGGCGATCCGCAGCGCCCGCGCCTCGTCGGCGACCGTGAGGCCGTAGCCGGACTTGCACTCGACGGTGGTGGTGCCCTGGCGGAGCGCCTCGTTCAGGAAGCGGACCAGGTTGGCGTCCAGCTCCTCGTCGCTCGCGGCACGGGTGGCGGCGACGGTGGTGCGGATGCCGCCCGCGCTGTAGGACTGGCCGGACATCCGCGCGTTGAACTCGGCGGTACGGTCGCCGGCGAAGACCAGGTGGGCGTGCGAGTCCACGAACCCCGGCAGCAGCGCCCGCCCGGCCGCCTCGTACCGCTCGTCGGCGGCCGGTGCCGATCCCGCCGGACCGACCCACGCCACCCGCCCGGCCTCGACCAGTACGGCGGCGTCCGTCACCAGGCCGAGCGGGCCGGTGCCCCGCGCGGGGTCGTTGGTGACCAGGCTGCCGATGTCGGTGATCAGGAGAGTGCTCATGGGAGGCCTTTCGGGGGTTCTGGGTTGTCGGACGCGGGTTTCCAGACGCGGGACGGGTGAACCACCAGGGGCGCGGGGAACCGCGCGAGGCGGAGGAGCACTGCCGCACCCGGCCCCGGCCCCGCTGCCCCTGGTGGGGCGGTTCAGCGTGCCCCACAGCAGCCGCGTGCGGGCAGTGCCGTTCCGTCCCGCGCAGGTCCCCGCTCCCCTGACGGCGTCAGGACCGCAGTGCGGCGATCGAGTCGCGCAGCGCGCCCGGTACGTCCGCGACCAGCTGGTGCACTCCGTCGCGGACGATCTGCCGGCCGCCAACCACCACGTGCCGGACGTCGGCGGCCGAGGCCGCGAAGACCGCCGTCTCGGCGCCGAGCTCGGGCTCGGGCCCCGCGGTGCGCACCGAGTCCAGCGCGACCACGGTGAGGTCCGCCGGCGCACCGGCCTCGATCCGGCCGGCCTCGGGCCAGCCGAGCGAGGCGTGGCCGTCCTCGGTGCCGGCCCGCAGCAGCGCGGTGGCGGTCCAGTGGCCCCGGGTCCGGCTGTGCAGGCGCTCGTTCAGCTCCAGCGCCCGCGCCTCCTCGAACGGGTCGATCACGGCGTGGCTGTCACTGCCCAGGGTGATCGGGCAGCCGCCGCTGGCCAGGCGCCGGGCCGGGCCGATCCCGTCGGCCAGGTCGCGCTCGGTGGTCGGGCACATGCAGATCCTGGTCGAGGAGTCGGTGAGCAGCCGGACGTCCTCGTCGGTGAGGTGGGTGGCGTGCACGGCCGAGGTACGCGGGCCGAGGACGCCGTGGTCGGCGAGCAGCCGGGTCGGGGTGACCCCGTGGGCGGTGAGGCAGGCGTCGTTCTCGGCGGTCTGCTCCGAGAGGTGGACGTGCAGCGGTGCCTTGCGCATCGCCGCCCAGTGCGCGACGGTGGCCAGCTGCTCGGCCGGGACGGCCCGGACCGAGTGGATGGCCGCGCCGATCCTGGCGTGCCCGCTCTCCTTGAGCCCGTCGGCCCGGGCCGCCCAGGCCTCGGCGTCGCCGTCGCTGAACCTCAGCTGCGGCGTGGTCGGCTCGGCGCCGAACCCGGAGGAGAGGTAGCAGGTGTCCAGCAGGGTGATCCGGATGCCGGCCCGGGCCGCCGCCTCGATCAGCGCCTCGCCCATGGCGTTGGCATCGCCGTAGCGGGCGCCGCCGGGCGCGTGGTGCAGGTAGTGGAACTCGCCGACGGCGGTGATCCCGGCAAGCGCCATCTCGGCGTACACGGCGGTGGCCAGCGCCAGGTAGCTGTCCGGGTCGAGTGCCCCGGCGAACCTGTACATGGTGTCCCGCCAGGTCCAGAAGGTGCCGGAGCCGATCTGGACGCTGCCGCGCAGGGCGCGGTGGAAGGCGTGCGAGTGGGCGTTGGCCTGGCCCGGCAGGGTCAGACCGGTCAGCCGGACGGCGTCCGCCGGGCAGGGCCCGCTGCCCGGGCGGACCTCGGTGATCCTGCCGTCGGCGCCGACGGTGATCAGCACGTCCCGCTCGACCACCGGACCGCCGGCGTGCGGCAGCCAGGCGTGCTCCGCCCAGTACGTGGCTACGGCTGGCATGCGAGGTCCTCCAGTACGTCGGCGAGGGCGGCCACTCCGGCGAGGCAGTCGGCCTCCTCGGCGTGCTCGGCCGGGGAGTGCGAGACTCCGCTCGGGTTCCGCACGAACAGCATGGCGGTCGGAACCACCGATGCCAGGATTCCGGCGTCGTGTCCCGCGCCGGTGGGGAGCACCGGCACCCCGCCGCGGCCCCGCCGGCCGAGGGTCCGGGCCAGGCGGTCGCGCAGCGGGCCGTCGAACTCCACGACCGGGGTGAAGGACTCGGCTGTCAGCTCGACCCGGACGCCGTCGCGCTCGCCGCGCTCGTACGCCGCCTGCCGGATCTCCTCGACCAGGGCGGCGAGGGTCTGCTCGTCGGCGGCCCTGGAGTCCAGCCAGCCGCGGACCAGGGAGGCGATGGCGTTGGTGCCGTTGGGCTCCACCGCGACCTTGCCGAAGGTGGCCAGCGCGCCCGCCAGTCTGGCCTTCTTGCGGGCGGCGAGCACGGTGTTGGCGTAGGTGAGCATCGGGTCGCGGCGGTCCTCGATGCGGGTGGTGCCGGCGTGGTTGGCCTCGCCGTGGAAGTCGAACCGCCAGCGGCCGTGCGGCCAGATCGCGCTGGCCACCCCGACCGGCTGGTCCTCCGCCAGGTAGCGGCCCTGCTCGACGTGGAGTTCCACGAAGGCGCCGATCCGGGCGAGCCGGTCGCCGTCCGCACCGATCGCGGCCGGGTCGCAGCCCGCCCGCTCCATCGCGTCGGGCAGCCGGACGCCGTCGGCGTCGCGCAGCTCCAGCGCCTGCTCGCGGCTCAGTACCCCGGTGCTCAGCCGGGAGCCGACGCAGGCCACGCCGAACCGCGCACCCTCCTCGTCGCCGAAGTTGACGATCGCCAGCGGCCTGCTGAACTCGGCTCCGCGGGAACGGAGTTCGTCCAGGGCGGCGAAGGAGGAGACCACGCCCAGCGGGCCGTCATAGGCGCCGCCGTCCGGGACCGAGTCCAGGTGCGAGCCGGTGACGACGGCGCCTTCGGCCTGCGGATCCCCCAGCCAGGCCCACTGGTTGCCGTTGCGGTCCAGCTCGTAGGTCAGGCCGCGCGAGTTGGCCTGCTCCTCGAACCAGGCGCGGCACTCGGCGTCGGCGGAGTTCCAGGCGAACCGGCGGTAGCCGCCGGAGGAGGCGGAGCGGCCCACCGGGAGCAGCTCCGCCCACATCCGTTCGAAACTGTCGAAGGTCACAGCTCGCCCGTCGGGCCGTGCTCGGTCATGGGGATGCGCACCCCGCGCTCGGCCGCGACCTCGGCCGCGCGGTCGTACCCGGCGTCCACGTGCCGGATGACGCCCATGCCCGGGTCGTTGGTGAGCACCCGGCGGATCTTCTCGCCGGCCAGCGCCGTACCGTCGGCGACGGTGACCTGGCCGGCGTGGATCGAGCGGCCGATGCCGACGCCGCCGCCGTGGTGGATGGAGACCCAGGAGGCACCGGAGGCCACGTTGACCATGGCGTTGAGCAGCGGCCAGTCGGCGATGGCGTCCGAGCCGTCCAGCATCGCCTCGGTCTCGCGGTACGGGGAGGCGACCGAGCCGCAGTCCAGGTGGTCGCGGCCGATCACGATCGGGGCGGAGAGCTCGCCGGAGGCCACCATGTCGTTGAAGCGCTCGCCGGCCTTGTCCCGCTCGCCGTAGCCGAGCCAGCAGATGCGCGCCGGGAGGCCCTGGAAGTGCACCTTCTCCTGGGCCATCTTGATCCAGCGGGCCAGCGACTCGTTCTCCGGGAACAGGTCGAGCACGGCCTTGTCGGTCTTGTGGATGTCCCGGGCGTCACCGGAGAGCGCGGCCCAGCGGAACGGGCCCTTGCCCTCGCAGAACAGCGGGCGGATGTAGGCGGGGACGAATCCGGGGAACTCGAACGCCCGCTCATAGCCGGCCAGTTGGGCCTCGCCGCGGATCGAGTTGCCGTAGTCGAAGACCTCGGCGCCGCGGTCCTGGAAGCCGACCATCGCCTCCACGTGCCTGGCCATCGACTCCCGCGAGCGCTGGGTGAACTCGGCGGGCTTCTCGGCCGCGTAGTCGGCCATGTCGTCGAAGGCCACGCCGATGGGCAGGTAGCTCAGCGGGTCGTGGGCGCTGGTCTGGTCGGTGACGATGTCGATCGGGGCGTCCATCGCCAGCAGCTGCGGGACCAGCTCGGCGGCGTTGCCGAGCACACCGATGGAGAGCGGCTGCTTCTTGTCCCGTGCGGCGGTGGCCAGTTCGAGCGCGTGGGCGAGGTCCTTGGCCTCGACGTCCAGGTAGCGGTGCTCGATCCGGCGGGCGATCCGGGACGGGTCGCAGTCGATACAGATCACCACGCCGCCGTTCATGGTGACGGCCAGCGGCTGGGCGCCGCCCATGCCGCCGAGGCCGGCGGTCAGGGTGATGGTGCCGGCGAGCGAGCCGTTGAACTTCTTGGTGGCGACGGCGGCGAAGGTCTCGTACGTGCCCTGGAGGATGCCCTGGGTGCCGATGTAGATCCAGGAACCGGCGGTCATCTGGCCGTACATGGTGAGCCCGAGGCTCTCCAGCCGGCGGAACTCCTCCCAGTTGGCCCAGTCGCCGACCAGGTTGGAGTTGGCGATCAGCACGCGCGGCGCCCACTCGTGGGTCTGCATCACGCCGACCGGGCGGCCCGACTGGACCAGCATGGTCTCGTCCTGCTTGAGCGTCTGCAGGGTGCGGACCATGGCGTCGTACGAGCGCCAGTCGCGGGCGGCCTTGCCGGTGCCGCCGTAGACGACCAGCTTGGACGGGTGCTCGGCGACCTCGGGGTCGAGGTTGTTCATGAGCATCCGCATCGCGGCTTCCTGCTGCCAGCCCTGCGCGGTCAGCTGCGTCCCGCGCGCCGCACGCACCTCACGCGGACCACTGCCCGCCTGCTGCTGAACCATGCTCCCGGCCTCCTTGCGGATGGATTCATTCAGGATTGAGCACGCTGAATATAACCAAACAAGGAGGC
Source organism: Kitasatospora sp. HPM-01-4 (assembly GCF_051374625.1). Classification (NCBI taxonomy): domain Bacteria; kingdom Bacillati; phylum Actinomycetota; class Actinomycetes; order Kitasatosporales; family Streptomycetaceae; genus Kitasatospora; species Kitasatospora sp. HPM-01-4. The sequence goes on from NZ_JBPQGP010000005.1 coordinate 3,382,638, forward strand.
CGGGACCAGAGGGCGATCCTGAATAAATTCATGCAGCGGGTGAGGGGAGTCCGGTGGCCGGCGACTCAGCGGGCGGGCCGGGCGGCACCAGAGGAGCCGCCCCAGGGCCGAAAGTCCCCAGCCCGGCGACTCAGCGGCCGCTGGCGAGGGTGGCGCCGCCGGCGCAGTCGAGCACGGTGCCGGTGACGAAGCCGTTGCCCGCGAGGTAGGTGATGGCCCGGGCGACCTCCTCGGGGCGGCCGATCCGGCCGACCGGCAGCCCCTTGGCGATGCCCTCGAAGAGCGCGGCGCGGTCGGCCTCCGGGACCCCGGACCACCAGGCGGTGTCGATCACGCCCGGCGAGACCGCGTTGACCCGCAGCGGCGCCAGCTCGGCCGCGAGCGGCGGGACGGCCGACTCCAGCGCCCCGTTGACCGCCGCCAGCCCGGCCGAGCCGGGGAGCGCGGCCCGCGCGGAGGCCGCGGTGATCAGCGTGACCGAACCGTCCCGGCGGAGCTTGGGCAGTGCGGCCTGGAGGATGCGCAGGTGCGCGAAGACCTTGCCGTCGAAGGCCGCGCGCAGGTCGGCCTCGGCGAGCTCGGCGAACGGGGCGAGGCCGATCGCACCCGAGCTGAGCGTGATCACCAGGTGGTCGAGCGGCTCGACCTCGGCGAAGAAGGCGGCCACCGAGTCCGAATCGGTGGCGTCCAGCTCGGCGACGGCCACCGGGTGGCCGATCCGGGCCGCGGCGGCGTCGAGGCGCTCCTTGGACCGGCCGGCGATGATCACCTGGGCGCCGGCCTCGGCGAACTCCCGGGCGGCGGCCTCGCCGATGCCGTGGCTGGCGCCCATGACGGCGACGCGCTGGCCTGCGAAGGACACGGACATGGTGACTCCCCCATTACGTGATGGCCGACCCCCGGAGAGCGGGCCGAACCTTGTTAAGACGATCCGTCTCGACAATTGTTTGTCGAGACTCATGGTCTCGTCAAGGTGTATCGTCGATGCATGGAAGAACCCCAGGTCAGCGCCGCAGAGGAGCCCCGCCGGCCGGTCGCAGGCCGCCCGCACACCGGCCGCAGGCGTAACGAGGCGGCCCGGCAGGCCGTACTGACCGCAGCCATGGAGCTGCTTCGCGACCCCGGGCGGCAGGACCTCACCATCGACGGGATCGCCCGCGCGGCGGGCGTCGGCAAGCAGACCATCTACCGCTGGTGGCCCACCAAGGGCGCGGTGGTCGCCGAGGCGATGGCGGAGTCCGCGGCCACCTCCGTCGGACTGCCCGACACGGGTTCACTGCCCGGGGACCTCACCGAGTTCTTCCGGGCCAGCTTCGCCGCACTGGAGAGCCAGGGCATGACCCGGCTGCTCGTCGAGGTGGTGTCCGGGGCACAGCGCGAAAAGGCGGTCGCCGGCGTCTTCGCCGACTTCACCGCCCGCCGCCGGGAGGCGCTCCGGACACTGTTCCAACGCGCCCAGGAGCGAGGCGAGTTGAGGCCCGGCGCCGACCCGGCCGTACTGGTCGACCTCGGCTACGGCTTCCTCTGGTACCGACTGCTGGCCGGCCACGCACCACTGGACGCGACGGCGGCCGAGTCACTGGCCGAGCACCTGACGGCCGCCGCGCGGGGCTGATCCGAAGGCTTCGGCGAGCCCCGCTCAGGCCGCCGCGCCGCCGTCCCAGTCGATGCCGATCTCGGCCAGCCAGGCGCGGTCCTGCGCGTCCGGTGCGGCGGGATCGGGTGTGGCGGCGCCGGGCGGCGTGGTGCCCGGGCTCGCGGCGGCGTCGGGCCCGCCGGGCTGGGGCGTACCGGCGCCGGGCGGCCGGGGGATCTCCTGGATCGGGCCGAGACCGTACCTCTCCGCAGCCGCAGCGGCCGCCTCGTCCGGCTCGATCAGTCCGACATGGACGGCGGCCTCGTCGCCGGCGTCCAGGACCACCACTTCGGGGTCGGGCGGACGCCGCAGCCCGATGCGGCGTCCGCAGGTGGGGCAGGACCACTCGTCGGCCCCCGAGGCGAGGCGGCCGGTCAGTCTCATCTGATGGATCGGACGCATGGCTGACACCCCCGTCCGGCCCCTGCACCGGGGCCTGTTGATGGGATGCCCGCCAACCGGCCGTCAGCAACCGCCGGTTCGGACCCGGTTCACCCGGATCGTGCCCGGGCACGGGAAGCGCACCGGCACCGGGCCGCCTCCCGGCCGTGCCCGTTCCAGGTCGTGCCTGTTCCAGGCCGTGCCTACTCCAAGAACAGGCCCCGGGCCGCCGCCGAGTGCTCGATGGCCTCCAACCTGGCCTCCGCGCCAGGGAGTTCGTCACACATGCTCTGCAGCAGGACCCGGCCGAGCATCATCGGCGCGCAGGCGGTGTCGAAGACCAGGCCGGTGCCGACGGCCGCCGGAAGGAGGAGGTCGGAGAGCTTGGCGACCGGGGCGAAGGCGCTGTCGGCGACGGTGAGGACGGTCAGTCCGCAGTCCCTGGCGACGGTGAGGGCGTCCATGAGTTCGCGCGGATAGCGCGGCAGGGCGAAGCAGAGCAGTGCGGTCGCCCCGGCTGCGGCGGCCTGTTCCAGCCGGTCGGCGAGCATGCTGCCGCCCTCGTCCAGCAGCCGGATGTCCGGGTGCACCTTGGCCGCGAAGTACGCGAAGCCCCTGGCCTGGGCGGAGGCCGCGCGCAGTCCGAGCACCGGCAGCGGACGGGAGGCGGCCAGCAGCCGGGCGGCGCGGACGATCGGTTCGGGGTCGGCGAGCAGCTCGGCCAGGTGGCGCAGGTGCTCGATCTCGGCGAGTACGGCCTGCTGGTGCTCGTTGCGGACCGCGTCGTCGGGCGTCTCGGGCGGCGCCTGCTCCCCCGCGCCCAGCTCGCGCAGCTGTCGGCGCAGCGCCGGGTAGCCGTCGAAACCGAGCGCGACCGCGAAGCGGGTGACCGAGGGCTGGCTCACCCCGGCGAGTTCGGCCACCTCGACGCTGGAGAGGAACGGTGCCTCGGTGGCGTGCCGGACCAGGGAGTGCGCGATCCGCCGCTGGGTCGGGGTGAGCCGGTGCCCCTCGAAGAGCTGCAGCAGGCGGGCGGAGGGACCGGCACTGCCGGTCTCGTCCATGGCGGTCATCAGCGGTACCTCCGAGCTCTGGTTGCAGCGCACGCCGTCGGCCACGGGAGCGGTCACGGCGGCTGGGACGACTGTGGCGCAGTCCCGCCGGGCGGGCAACGACGTATCGAACACCGGGAAAGCCGTCCCGGGGAAATCGGGCGGCCTCCCGGGGCTGCCGGGCGGCGGCACGGGGCTCCGCCCGGCGAACCCCGTGCGCGCCGCGGAAGGCGTCGGCGGCGCTCCGCCGCGGCGGAGCGGGCCCGGTCGCCTTCCGGCTCGCTCACCCGGTCGGCCGACGGCATCCCGCACCCCTGCCGACCGACCGGCCCGGGCCCTGTCCAGCGGGCCCGGGCCCCGCCCGGCGGGTCAGGCCAGCGGCCCGGCCACCCGCTCGACGGCCCGGACCAGCTCGCCCGAGGCGACCATCGCGGCGGCGGCCTCCAGGTCGGGCGACAGGAAGCGGTCCCGTCCGGGCCCGCCGACACCGGCCGCGCGCGCGGCCGACACCGCGGCGGCAGTGGCGGGTGCGGTCGGCCCGCTGCCGTTGTCGGTACGGATCTCCAGCGCGCGGGCGGCGGCGGTCAGCTCGACCGCGAGGATCCGGCCGAGGTTGTCCACGGCCTGGCGCAGCTTGCGGGCGGCGGACCAGCCCATCGAGACATGGTCCTCCTGCATCGCCGAGGAGGGGATGGAGTCCACCGAGGCCGGGACGGCCAGGCGCTTGTTCTCGCTGACCAGGGCGGCCTGGGTGTACTGGGCGATCATCAGGCCGGAGTCCACGCCCGGGTCGTCCGCCAGGAAGGCCGGCAGACCGTGCGAGCGCGCCTTGTCGAGCAGCCGGTCGGTGCGGCGCTCGGAGATCGAGCCCAGGTCGGCGGCGGCGATGGCGAGGAAGTCCAGCACGTACGCGACCGGGGCGCCGTGGAAGTTGCCGTTCGACTCGACCCGGCCGTCGGGCAGCACCACGGGGTTGTCGACCGAGGCGGCCAGCTCGCGGGAGGCCACCAGCTGGGCGTGCGCGAGGGTGTCACGACCGGCGCCGGCCACCTGCGGGGCGCAGCGGATGGAGTACGCGTCCTGGACGCGCGGCTCGTCGTCCCGGTGGTGTCCGGTCAGCTCGGAGCCCTGGAGGACGGCGAGCATGTTGGCCGCGCTGAGCGCCTGGCCGGGGTGCGGGCGGATCGGAGCGTGCAGCTCGGGGGCGAGCACCCGCTCGCTGCCGAGCAGTGCCTCCAGGCTCATCGCGGCGGTGATGTCGGCCGTGGTGAACAGGCGGGCCAGGTCGGCGATGGCCATCACCAGCATGCCGAGCATGCCGTCGGTGCCGTTGATGAGGGCCAGGCCCTCCTTCTCCAGCAGCTCGACCGGCTCGATCCCGGCCTCCGCCAGCAGCTCACCGGCCGGACGCGGCTCGCCGTCCGGGCCGAAGGCCTCGCCCTCGCCCATCAGGACCAGTGCGCAGTGCGACAGCGGCGCCAGGTCGCCGGAGCAGCCCAGCGAGCCGAACTCCCGCACCACCGGGGTGATTCCGGCGTTGAGGATGGCGGCCATGGTCTGCGCGACCAGCGGGCGGACACCGGTACGGCCGGAGGCCAGCGTCTTCATCCGCAGGAACATCAGCGCCCTGACCACCTCGCGCTCCACCACCGGCCCCATTCCGGCGGCGTGCGAGCGGACCAGTGACCGCTGGAGCTGTGCCCGCAGCTCGGGGCTGATGTGCCGGACGGCGAGCGCGCCGAACCCGGTGGAGACCCCGTAGACGGGACGCGGCTCGGCCGCGAGAGCATCGATCCGCGCGCGGGCGTCCGCCATCTCGGCGAGCGCGTCCGGCCCGATCTCGACCCGGGCATTGCCCCGCGCGACGGCAACCACGTCCTCGGCGCTTACGTCGGCCTTGCCGACCAGCACGAGCGGCGCGTCGGGGGCCACAGCACTGTGCATATCCATATACATAATCACAGCAGGTGAATGAAGATATGACAACCATGGTTCGGGGAGATCTCGTTCCGCGGCACCCGCAACCCAGGGCGGCGGCAGCGGCGGACACCGGCGTCCCCCGGGCGGCGGAGCCCGGCGGGCCCGGTGGATTTCCCGCCCGGCCGCGGCGTGACGCAAGCTGGGCGAGGAGACAAGGGGAGGCGGAGGGCTGATGGCACGGGCGACGGTGCGGCGGCGGGTGGTGCGGCTGCGCGGAGACGAGCGAGGGGCGCGGCCGGACGCGCTGGCGGCGGAGGAGCCGCTGGAGATCCGGGTCGGCGGCCAGTCGCTGACGGTGACCATGCGCACCCCCGGACACGACTTCGACCTGGTGGCCGGGTTCCTGGTCGGCGAGGGCCTGCTGGACCGCGGCGAGCAGCTGGCCGCCCTGCGCTACTGCGCCGGGACCGAAGCCGACGGCGAGAACAGCTACAACGTGGTGGACGCGACCGTACGCGGCGCCGCCACCGCCCTCTCCAGCCACCGCAACCTGCTGACCACCAGCGCCTGCGGCCTCTGCGGCCGGGACACCGTCGACGCGGTCCGGATGCACATCCGCCATCCGCTCGACCAGGACCCGCTGACCGTCCCCCCGGAACTGCTCTACGCCCTGCCGGACCGGCTGCGCGCGGCGCAGCGGACCTTCGAGTCCACCGGCGGACTGCACGCGGCGGGCCTGTTCACCCGAAGCGGCGAACTGCTCTGCGCCCGCGAGGACGTCGGCCGGCACAACGCGGTGGACAAGGTGATCGGGTGGGCGCTGCGCGAGGGGCGGCTGCCGCTGACCGGGCATCTGCTGCTGGTCAGCGGCCGCGCCTCGTTCGAGCTGACCCAGAAGGCGGCCCTCGCCGGGATCCCCCTGCTCGCCGCCGTCTCGGCACCGTCCTCACTCGCGGTGGACCTGGCCGAGGAACTGGGCCTCACCCTGGTCGGCTTCCTCCGCGGCCACAGCGCCAACGTCTACACCCGAGCGGACCGTGTCGAGGCGACCGGCCGCCCGGACCGCGTCGAGGCGGCCGGCCGCCCGGAGGCCGCCGAGGACGCGGACCCGGCCTCCGCCGGCGGGCGTCAGCCCGGCAGGTAGGCCTCGATCAGGTCGGCGGCCCTCGCGGTGCCGCCGTGCGCGCGGAGTTCGCCGCGGATCGCCGCCAGCCGCTCCGCCACCTCCGGGTCCGCGGTGAGCTCCACCAGGGCGGTGCGCAGTGCCGAGGCGGTGGCCTCCGCGGTGTCGAGCCGCCGCCCGACGCCGAGTTCGACCAGCTTGTCGGCGTTGGAGAACTGGTCCGCCGCCTGCGGTACGGCGATCATCGGCAGCCCGCAGTACAGCCCCTCGCTCGCGCCGCCCATCCCGGCATGGGTGATGAACGCGTCGGCCTGTTCCAGTACGGCGAGTTGGGGCACCCACGGGTGCACCTCGACGTTGCCGGGGATCCCGCCCAGCTCCGCGGGGTCCACATGCCGGCCGATCTGGAGCACCACGTGCCAGCCGGGCAGCTCGCCGAAGGCCTTCAGGCACTCCCGGTAGAACGCGGGCTGCTGGGTGAAGGCCGAGCCCAGCGAGATCAGCAGCACCCGCTCGGCGCCCGGCGGCCGCCCCCAACTCCCTTGCCCGGAGCGGTCGCCGAGGCAGGGTCCGAGGAAGGTGTACCGCCCCGGATCGACCCGGTCCGCGTTGGGCTGCAGGGCGCGCGGGACCAGTACGAGACTGCGGTCCGGCCGGCCGGTGAACGCCTTCGGGTCGGGACGGTCGCCGCCGGCGCCGTTCGCGGTGAGCCAGTCGGCGAAGCGCGCGTAGTGCTCGATGCCGCGAGGGCTGCCCATCACCGGCTCGAAGACCGGCGCCATGTCCTGCTCGTAGCCCTCCCAGGCGACATAGGTCGGCGAGAGCTGGACGATCGGCGCCTCCAAGCTCTCGGCCAGCACCCGGGCGGCGTAGGCGGCGATGTCGCACAGCACCAGGTCCGGCGGGTCGCCGTCGAAGGCGGCGCGCAGCTGCGGGAGCATCGCGATCGCGTCGTCCAGGAAGAGGTCCTGCACGTCGACCAGGTCGTCGGGCCAGCCCGACGGATCGCCGGTGAGCGGCAGGGTGGAGTCACACGGCACCAGGCGGGCGCCGGTGGACTCCACGACGGCGGCGAACGACGGGTCGTTGGCGTAGCTGACGCGGTGTCCGCGCGCCACCAGCTCGCGGATGACCTCCAGACTCGGGTTGACGTGGCCGTGGGCCGGGATGGAGACCATGGCGATGTGCGCGGGGCGGGGCATGCGTCCTCCAGATCGGGGATCGATCCCGGCGAGACGATCCGTCTCGCCGCCGCTCCAGAGTGCACAACCCCGGCTGATCACGTCAAGACGATACGTTCCGTCTCGTCAGCCGCTAGAATCCCGCCCATGGCACGCAGCAGCAGCACCCCGGACCCGGCCCGCCGCAGCGAACGCTCCAGACAGGCCATCCTCACCGCCGCCGCCGAGCTGGCGACCGAGCTCGGCTACGCGAAACTCACCATCGAGGCGATCGCCGCCCGGGCGGGCGTCGGCAAGCAGACCATCTACCGCTGGTGGCCCTCGAAGGGGGCGGTGGTCTTCGACGCCTTCCTGGCCGCCAACGAGAACGAGGCCGGCAGCCTGGACCTCCCCGACACCGGGGACCTGGCCGCCGACCTGCGGGCACTGCTCCGGCCGGCCGCCGAACAGCTCGCCGACCCGGCCTTCGAGCGGGTCGGCCGCGCCATCTCGGCCGAGATCCAGCTCGATCCCGTCCTGCTCCGGGAGTACCGGACCCGGCTGCTCGAACCCCTGCTTGAGGTCACCAAGGAGCGGCTGCGCAGCGCCCAGCGGGCCGGGCAGCTGGCCGAGGACCTCGACCTGGACCTCGCCGTGGACCTCGTCTACGGCCCGCTGCACTACCGCTGGCTGCTGGGCACCGGCCCGATCGACCAGGCGTACGCGGACGCCATGGTCGAGGCGCTGCTGCGCGCGCTGCGCCCCTGACCGGGTACCCCCGCGTCAACCGCGGCCCGGCCGACGGCCGCCGCGCCGCACTACGATCACCAGCACGAGGACGACGAACAGCACCACGAACAGCGCGACCAGGCCGAAGACCGCTCCGACCAGCCTCCCGAAGAGACCCCGCCGCTTCCTGCTCCTGGACCTGCCCCTCGCCAGCTGCTCGGACGGCCGCGCCCGCGCCTCCACCCGCACCCGGCCCTGGCCGGCCGCCGCGGCATCCCGGCCGACCGCCGGAGCCGGAGCCGCACCCGGAGCGGCCGCGGCCGTACGCGGCGCAGCCGACGCCGGTCCCGTCAGGGCGGCCCCGCCGACGGCCAGGGCCAGTGCGAGCAGTACCGCGGCCGGACGTGTACGCATGGCTCCCCCCGTTCCCCGCTCCGGCCCCACGGCCGAAGCCGACGTAAACTCTCGCATCACGCACGGCCGTTACGACAGCACCGGGCGCCGTGCCACGAGCACGCCGCACCGGGGCGGGACCGGTCCGCCACCGCGCACACGCCTCCCGCCGGGTGGTCCGGGCTCAGGGCGGCGGCGAGGCCGGCCCGGAGAGGGCGACCGCGGCCAGGGCCCGGAGTGCGGCGGTGACCGGGCCGAACGGCAGGGTGGACTCGTCCGCGAACAGCTCCACCAGCCAGCCGCCCGCCGCGTTGCCGCCGCCGGCCGCGAGTATGCCCTTGTAGCCGCTGACCACCATCATCGCCTCCTCCGCCGGGTCGTTCCCGGCGGCGCCGGAGCGCAGCGCGAAGGCCCCGCCGCGCACCGCCCGGCGGGTGAGCGGGTAGTAGCCGAGGTCGAAGACCGCGTCGGGGGCCTCGACCCGGGCCCGCTGGGTCTCGGCGCCGCCGCCGGTCGGCCCGCTGGTCATCCGGTAGACGGCGTGCCGGGCGGTGCGCATCTGCTGCGAGCCCGGCGGCACGTAGCTGACCCGCCAGCCGACCGCGTCCAGCAGCCGGGCGGCGGCCTCCGCGACGGTGACCAGCCGGCTGAGGGTGTCGGCGGGGTGGTGGGTGCGGACCGAGCCGTACCGGTCGAGCGAGGCGAGCACCACGGCGAGTAGCTGTCCGGGGTCGGCGCTGTGGACGGCCGCGCCGCGGAACCTGCGCCGGTCGCCGAAGTGCGCGCGGCCCGGGACGGGGCGGCGGCCCTCCGCGCGGTGGTGCGGGTCGGCGGAGTCGGCCAGCAGCACGGTCGGGTCGGGGGTGAAGCCGGGGCCGTGGCCGCGCCCGGCGACCACCGGGCGGTCGGCCCGGGCGGCCTTGGCCCGGTACTGGGCTGCGTCGGCGAGCCGGAACAGCCGGTCCGGGGTGGTGACCGGGCCGATCGGGTCGCCGGTGGAGGCCACCCCGCAGGCGACCCCCTCGCCGTCCGCCAGGTCCAGCGCACGGGTGCACAACTCCTCGGCCACCGCGACGACTTCGTCCGACTTCTGTCCCTCGGCCAGCAGGCAGAACTCGTCACCGCCGAGCCGGGCGGCCAGGCTTCCGGGGAGCCTGGCGGCGGCCAGCGAGAGCTGGTGGGCGAACCGTTCGAGCAGCCGGTCGCCGACCTCGTGGCCCAGCTGGTCGTTGACCCGCTTGAGCCCGTTGACATCGCAGACCACCAGGCTGACCACGGTGTTGTCCCGGTTGTGGGCCGCCAGGGCGCTCTCCAGCCGGGCGTCCACGGCCCTGCGGTTGGCGAGGCCGGTGAGCGGGTCGGTGAAGGCGAGGCGGCGCAGGTCGGCCAGGCGCTCGGTCTGGGCGAGCCCGGCGGAGATCTGGGCGGCCAGCAGGGTGGCGTAGTCGGCGTCCGAGTCGGTGAAGAGCGGCAGACCGGCCGTCCGGGCCAGGTAGAGCTCCCCCCAGGCCTGGCCGTGCAGCACGATCGGCGCGACCAGGCAGCACTCCCGGCCGCGCCGGCGCAGTCCGACGGCGCGCTGCCCGCAGAACGCGCCGGCGCCCGGGTGCGCGTGCACGGAGCGCTGCGCGTCGGCGTTCTCGGTGGTCTGCACCCAGGCGCGCGGCAGGCGGCCGGTGGCCCAGTGCTCTTCCAGATAGGCGACGATCTCGGGGAAGTCCGCCACCGGGTAGGACTCGTTCTCCGGCAGCTCCTCCTCACCCGGGGCCAGGTCGCCGTGGTTGACCAGCACCCGCAGCCGGCCCGACTCGCGGTCCCACACCGAGACGGCGGCCATGGTGGCGTCGAGCGCGGCGGCGGCCGAGGCGGCGGCGGCCCGGACGGCGTCCAGCGGGGCGAGAGCGGCGGCCATGTCCTGGGCCAGCTCGACGACCGCCTGCAGTCGCGGGTCGAGGGCCGGCGGCAGGGACACGTGCACGGGTTCCGTCATTGGTCGCCTCGCCTCATCCCTGGCCCCCGGGCCCGTCCCGGAGCACCCCGAACGCTCCAGGACTGCCATCCTGGACCAAGGTTATGGTCATTTGCCGGGACTTGGCCCCATTTGTCCGAGCGAATCCGTGCGAATCCGGGGAGGCCCGGTCTCAGAGATCGTGGACGTGACGGCTCAGCAGCCAGGGCTCCACCAGCCCCAGTCCACGCACCGGACGGCGCCACATCGGCTGCAGGTGGAACCGGTGCTCGGCGGAGCCGGCCGCCTGGTGCTCGTCGAGTCCGTCCACCGAGGCGCAGACCGACGGCGGCACGACCCCGCCGTTCTGCTCCAGCGCGACGGCGAACTCGCCGTCCACCAATACCGCGTCCTTGGGTGCGATCGAGGTCAGCCGGCTGGCCAGGTTCACCGTGGTGCCGAAGACGTCGCCCATCCGGGAGGTGACGGTGCCGAAGGCCATGCCGACCCGCAGGGCGGGGATGGAGTCCTCCTTGGCCAGCGTCTCGACCAGGCTGAGGGCGATCTCGGCGGCGGTGGCCGGATCCTCGGTGACGTAGAGGATCTCGTCGCCCAGGGTCTTGATCACCCGGCCGCCGAATCCGGCGATCAGGTCGGAGCAGGTGTTCTCGAAGCTCTCGACCAGCGTGCCGAGTTCCTCCTCCTCCAGGCGGCGGGAGAGCCGGGTGAAGCCGACCAGGTCGGCGAAGCCGACGGCGAGCCGGCCGCTGGTGATCTCGGTGTCCTCGGCGGCCTGCACCACCCGGCCGGTGACGGCGGCCAGCTGGCGCCGCCAGACGTAGACCAGGAACTGCTCCAGCTCCGGCAGCAGCAGTTCGACCAGCGGATAGGCGACGTCGGCCCTGGTCATGCCGGGTTCGATGGACTGGGTGAGGTTCTCCAGGAAGGTGTCCATCTGCCAGCCGGCCAGCCGCGCGGTGGTCTGGCCGGTGGAGCGGGCCACCTGGATCGCCATCGGCTCGCTGATCAGCCCGGACTCCACCAGGCCCGCCAGCCTGCGCAGCGCGATCACGTCGCCGTCGGTGAGGGCCCGGGACTGGCCGATGTCCGGGAAGCCCATGGCCCGCCAGAAGCGGGTGGCCAGCTCCATCGGCACGTCGGCGGCCCGGGCGGCCTGGTACGGCGTGTACCGGCGTGGCGCGTCGAGGATCAGCCGTTCCAGGTCCAGCGCGACCGTCTGCTCGTCCGAGCCCGCCGCGTCGCCGCCGTCGCCACCGACGTTTTCGTCTACCACCGGTCCGTCCCCGTGCGGTTGCCGCACTTGTCTCTCGCCCTGCCCTGTCCCAGGGGCGCCCCGACCACCGCGCGGGTAGTGGCGCGCCTCACACCGCTGCCAGGTGGAATGTTCGCACGGAATCACGCGATCCGGGGCATCCGGCCGGGACAAGGCCGGATCAGGACTCCGTCAGGACCCCGGTGTCCCACCCGGCCGGGCCGCACTCACGCCCGGTCCGGCCGTACGTGCACGACGTCCCCGGCGGCGACCGGGTGGCGCTCGCCGTCAGGGGTGCGGACCACCAGCCGGCCGAGGCCGTCCACCGCCACCGCCTCGCCGACCAGTTCGCGGTCGCCCGGCAGCTGGACCCGCACCGACCGGCCCAGGGTGGTGCAGCGGGCCGCGTAGGCGGGCAGCAGTCCGCTGGCGTGCGGATCGCCCGCCGCCGCCACCCACTCCCCGTACAGCTCGGCGAACTCCCGCAGCAGGGCGCGCAGCAGGGTCTCCCGGTCGGCCACCCGGGCCCCGGCCAGGACCAGTGAGGCGGCGGTGGGGACGGGCAGCTCGGACTGGCGCAGCGAGACGTTGACGCCGAGGCCGGCGATCACCGCGCCGCCGCTCAGCTCGGTGAGGATGCCGCCCAGCTTGCGCTCGGCGCCGTCCACGGTGACCAGCAGGTCATTGGGCCACTTCAGGCCGATCTCGACCTCCGAGACCCGGCCGAGCGTGCTGGCCGCCGCGACACCGACCAGGATCGGCAGCCAGCCGTACCGCTCCATCGGCACGGCGGTGGGGCGCAGCAGCATGGAGAGGAAGAGGCCGGACCGCGCGGGGGCGCTCCACACCCGGTCCAGACGGCCGCGGGCCGTGTTCTGCACCTCGGCGATCAGGACGGCGCCCTCCGGCTCGCCCGCCCTGGCCCGGGCGGCGAGGTCGGTGTTGGTGGATCCGGTCTCGGTGACCACGTCGACGGCGGTCCAGAGTCCTTCCGGGACCACGAGGTCGCGGCTCAGCCCGGCGGCGTCCAGCGGCGGGCGTTCGAGGTCGGTCCAGGGGGAAGGTCCGTCGTGGCCGAAGCCACGCAGACCGCTGCGGCGGGGGCGAATCGGCTCGGTCACCAGGTCAGCGTACGACGGCGGGGCGGTCAGGGCCGCGCGTGAGCGCGCGAGTCGGAAGGCTGCCGCGTCCGGCGGGGCCCGCTGCGGCCTCGGAGCGCCCGTGCGGCGGGGTGCATCCCGCAAACCCCTGCCCGGTACTGGCCGTAGGCCGCCCCATCGTCCCGCAGAAGACCGGATGAACACACTGTGTCGATGGCCATAACCGCAAGCCGCCCGCGCTGGCTACGCTACCCAACGGTAGTTCGCAGCGCCGCCCTGCCCGCACGCGCCCTCACGCGTCCCGAACAGGTCGCGGCCCATGGACCAGGGAGAGCCACCGGATGACCGAGGCGCCGTACGACCCGCACACCACCGCCGGAAAACTTGCCGACCTGCGGCGCAGGCTCGACGAGGCGGTGCACTCCGGCTCCGCCGCCGCGGTCGAGAAGCAGCATGCCAAGGGCAAGCTGACGGCCCGTGAGCGGGTGGCCGAACTCCTCGACGAGGACTCCTTCGTGGAGTTCGACGAGTTCGCCCGCCACCGCTCCACCAACTTCGGCCAGGAGAAGAACCGGCCGTACGGCGACGGCGTGGTCACCGGCTACGGCACCGTCGACGGCCGCCAAGTCGCGGTGTTCGCACAGGACTTCACCGTATTCGGCGGATCGCTGGGCGAGGTCTTCGGCGAGAAGATCGTCAAGGTGATGGACTTCGCGCTGAAGACCGGCTGCCCGATCATCGGCATCAACGACTCCGGCGGCGCCCGGATCCAGGAGGGCGTGGTCTCGCTCGGCCTCTACGGCGAGATCTTCCGCCGCAACGTGCACGCCTCGGGTGTCATCCCGCAGATCTCGCTGATCATGGGCCCGTGCGCGGGCGGCGCGGTCTACTCCCCCGCCGTCACCGACTTCGTGGTGATGGCCGACCAGACCTCGCACATGTTCATCACCGGCCCCGACGTCATCAAGACGGTCACCGGCGAGGACGTCGGCATGGAGGAGCTGGGCGGCGCGCGCACCCACAACACCAAGTCCGGCAACGCGCACTACCTGGCCGCCGACGAGAAGGAGGCCGTCGAGTACGTCAAGAGCCTGCTCTCCTACCTGCCGTCCAACAACCTCTCGGACCCGCCCTCCTACCCGGAGCAGGCGAACCTCTCGGTCACCGAGGAGGACCTCGAACTCGACACCCTCGTGCCGGACTCGGCGAACCAGCCGTACGACATGCACACGGTGATCGAACACATCCTGGACGACGGCGAGTTCCTGGAGACCCAGCCGCTGTACGCGGGCAACATCATCACCGGCTTCGGCCGGGTCGAGGGGCATCCGGTCGGCGTGGTCGGCAACCAGCCGATGGACCTGGCGGGCTGCCTGGACATCGCCGCCAGCGAGAAGGCCGCGCGCTTCGTGCGCACCTGCGACGCCTTCAACATCCCGGTGCTCACCTTCGTCGACGTCCCCGGCTTCCTGCCCGGCACCGGCCAGGAGTGGGACGGCATCATCCGCCGCGGCGCCAAGCTGATCTACGCCTACGCCGAGGCCACCGTCCCGCTGATCACCGTGATCACCCGCAAGGCCTTCGGCGGCGCCTACGACGTCATGGGCTCCAAGCACCTGGGTGCGGACCTCAACCTGGCCTGGCCGACCGCGCAGATCGCCGTGATGGGAGCCCAGGGCGCGGTCAACATCCTGCACCGCCGCGAGATCGCCGAGGCGGAGGCCGCGGGGAACGCCGAAGCCCGGCGCGCCGAACTGCTCGCCTCCTACGAGGACACCCTGCTCAACCCCTACCTGGCCGCCGAACGCGGCTACGTGGACGCCGTGATCGCGCCGAGCGAGACCCGTCGGCACATCGTGCGCGGGCTGCGCGCGCTGCGCGGCAAGCGCGAGGTGCTCCCGCCCAAGAAGCACGGCAACATCCCGCTGTAGTCGGACCTTTCGCGCACTTCCGGTCCGGTCCGAACAGGAAGAGGATATGAGCATGCCTCCGATTCAGGTGCTGCACGGGCAGCCGACCCCCGAGGAGCTGGCCACCGTCCTGGCGGTGGTCCAGACCCGGGCCGCCGCCGCACAGGCCGCGCTCGACGCGGCCCGGCGGGCGAGCGGCCCGGCCTCCGCGTGGAACGACCGGGCCAGGCTGATGCGCCGCATGCCCCGGCACGGCGGCCATGCCTGGCGCACCTCCGGCTGGGCCGGCTGACCAGGTGGTGGCCGTCCGCTCCCCGTGCCCACGGCGCGGGGAGCGGACGGCCGCCACTCCGGTGTCATGGGCGCACCGGAGAACGCGGACGAACTCAGACCGACCGGCAATAGGGCCCGCGGCGTCGCGTGCCGATAGCTCTCTCTCCCTCCTTGCCCGCCATCGGGCAGGAGGGGCCGTCCTTGCCCGCCATCGGGCGGGGGCACCCCCGGCCGAAGGCTGGGGGCGAGGGGCCCTCGAACGCACATCCCTCGTCGCGCGCAGCGCCGCTGCGCTCTCTTCCCCCAGCCTGGCGGCTGGGGGTGCCCCCGCACGATGCACGCCCAGACTCGGCTCTCGCCCCTCCCCCAGCCTTCGGCCGGGGGGACCCCCTTCTTCATCCACGCTCCCTATTGCCGGTCGGTCTTAAGTACGGATACCCAGACGTCCGGCACGCCCGCCGCCGCAGGCTGGACGGATGCTGCGGTCAACCCCTCGGGACGAGCCCCCGCCCGAAACCCGACAGGCGCAGGAGCGCCCGCGCCGGGCCGGTCCGGTGATCACTGCTCTGCTGCCGGCGGCCGGCATCGTGCTGAGGGCGGTCTGAGCCCGGGTCCCGGAACCGCCGCCCGGGACCGGCCGCACCGCATCCGCCGTTCCGGACCGGCCGCTCCGCCGGACCGCATAGGCTTGGCCGCATGACCAAGCGCGCCCTCGTCCTCGCCTCCGCCTCCCCCGCCCGGCTCGGGCTGCTGCGCCAGGCCGGCCTGGACCCGCAGGTGATCGTCAGCGGGGTGGACGAGGACGCACTGACCGCGTCGACCCCCGGCGAGCTGGCGCTGGTACTGGCCGAGGCCAAGGCCCGCGCGGTCGCCGAGCAGCTCACCGACGGCCAGCTGGTGGTCGGCTGCGACTCCGTCCTGGAGCTGGACGGCCAGGCCCTGGGCAAGCCCGCGGACGCCGCCGAGGCGCTGGCCCGCTGGCAGTCGATGCGCGGCCGGGACGGCGTGCTGCGGACCGGTCACTGCGTCATCGACACCGCCACCGGCAAGCAGTCCTCGGCGACCGCCTCCACCACCGTCCGCTTCGGCACCCCGGACGACGCCGAGGTCGCCGCCTACATCGCCTCCGGCGAACCGCTGCACGTAGCCGGGGCGTTCACCCTGGACGGCCGCTCGGCGCCGTTCATCGACGGCATCGACGGGGACCCGGGCAACGTCATCGGCCTCTCCCTGCCGCTGCTGCGCCGTCTGCTGGCCGACCTGGACATCCGGCTGACCGACCTCTGGAGCTGACACCGGTTCGGCCCGCGCTGCCGGCCCGCCGCTCCCCCGGCGGAACGCCCGCCCCTCGGCGCGTTCCACGGCGGAGCCGCCGACCGTCCGGGGCCGCACCACGCCCGAACGGGGCCCCGGCCGAGAACTCGGGTGGCGAGGCCCCCAGGCACCCGTCTCCCCTCCGTTCCGACCGCTTCCTCACTTGCTCCCGGATGGCGGAGCCTCAGCTCGCCGCCGCGCCGCCGGTGCCCTTCGGCGTGGCGCCCTCCGTGGTCTCCGCCCGTACTCCGGGCGCGGCCGGGCATTCGGGTCGTTCCCGCGACCGCGCTGCGGATCCGGACAGATCCCGGCCCCGACATCTGTCACTCCGACCCAGTCCCGCCGGGGGGCGCGGCCGATAGGCTGGCGCCGCTGCCGTCGAGCGACTGTGGCGAAGACCACGGCGCCCGGCGAGGAGCCGCGGGCTTCCGCAGGCCGCCGACGACCACCACCCGAAGCCTCCCCCACCTGCAGGGCGTGCCGCTCCGTGCTCAATCGATCACGAATCAGTGTCACGCTCCGTGTGGGCAAGCTCACCATCTGGGGCTACTCGCCGGTACGACCCGGCAATCCCTAGACTCAACGAGGTTCAAGAAGGGAGCCACAGTGCGCAAGGTGCTCATCGCCAATCGCGGGGAAATCGCCGTCCGCGTTGCCCGGGCCTGCCGGGATGCCGGTATTGCCAGCGTCGCCGTGTACGCCGAACCGGACCGGGACGCGCTGCACGTCCGCGCGGCCGACGAGGCCTACGCGCTCGGCGGCGACACCCCCGCCACCAGCTACCTGGACATCGCCAAGGTCCTCCAGGCCGCCGCCGACTCGGGTGCGGACGCGATCCACCCGGGCTACGGCTTCCTGTCGGAGAACGCCGAGTTCGCCCAGGCCGTGATCGACGCCGGCCTGACCTGGATCGGCCCGCCGCCGCAGGCCATCCGCGACCTCGGCGACAAGGTCACCGCCCGCCATGTGGCCCAGCGCGCCGGCGCGCCGCTGGTCGCGGGCACCCCGGACCCGGTCTCGGGTGCGGACGAGGTCGTGGCGTTCGCGACCGAGCACGGCCTGCCGGTCGCGATCAAGGCCGCGTTCGGTGGTGGCGGCCGCGGTCTGAAGGTCGCCCGCACGCTGGAGGAGATCCCGGAGCTCTACGAGTCGGCGGTCCGCGAGGCCGTGGCCGCGTTCGGGCGCGGCGAGTGCTTCGTCGAGCGCTACCTGGACAACCCCCGGCACGTGGAGACCCAGTGCCTGGCCGACCAGCACGGCAACGTGGTCGTCGTCTCCACCCGTGACTGCTCCCTGCAGCGCCGCCACCAGAAGCTGGTGGAGGAGGCTCCGGCGCCGTTCCTCACCGAGGAGCAGAACGCCGAGCTGTACCGCGCTTCCAAGGCGATCCTGCGCGAGGCGGGTTACGTCGGCGCCGGCACCTGCGAGTTCCTGGTCGCCCAGGACGGCCTGATCTCCTTCCTGGAGGTCAACACCCGTCTGCAGGTGGAGCACCCGGTCTCCGAGGAGGTCACCGGGATCGACCTGGTCCGCGAGATGTTCCGGATCGCCGACGGCGAGCCGCTCGGCTACGACGACCCGGAGGTGCGCGGCCACTCCTTCGAGTTCCGCATCAACGGCGAGGACCCGGGCCGCAACTTCCTGCCGGCCCCGGGCACCGTCACGCTGTTCGCCCCGCCGTCGGGCCCGGGTGTCCGGCTGGACGCGGGTGTGGAGAGCGGCTCGGTCATCGGCCCGGCCTGGGACTCCCTGCTGGCCAAGCTGATCGTCACCGGCGCCACCCGTAAGCAGGCGCTCCAGCGTGCCGCCCGCGCCCTGGCCGAGTTCAAGGTCGAGGGCATGGCCACCGCCATCCCGTTCCACCAGGCCGTGGTCACCGACCCCGCGTTCGCTCCCGAACTCACCGGTGGCGAGGGGCCGTTCACGATCTACACCCGCTGGATCGAGACCGAGTTCAACAACACCATCCCCGCCTTCACCGGCGCGGGTGGCGAGGGCGAGGAGCCCGAGGGCCGCGAGACCGTCGTGGTCGAGGTCGGCGGCAAGCGCATCGAGGTCTCCCTGCCCGCCTCGCTCGGCGTCGGCTCGGCCCCCATGGGCGCCGCCGCGGGTGCGGGCAAGGCCGTGGCCAAGCGCCGGGTCGGCGCCAAGAAGGCCGGCTCCGCGATCAGCGGTGACAGCCTCGCCTCGCCGATGCAGGGCACCATCGTCAAGGTCGCCGTCGAGGAGGGCCAGACCGTCGCCGAGGGCGACCTCATCGTCGTCCTGGAGGCGATGAAGATGGAGCAGCCGCTCAACGCCCACAAGGCGGGCACCATCGTCGGCCTCAAGGCCGAGGTGGGCGCCAGCGTCAGCAGCGGCGCCGCCCTCTGCGAGATCAAGGACTGATCCGCCCCGGCACCACCCGCGACCGGTCCGTACGCCTGAGCGCGTGCGGACCGGTCGCGTTTACCCGCCGGGCCGCGCGGACGAGTACCGGTGGCCCGGCGCCGCGCGGCCGGAAAGCTCCGCCGGGCAGGCCCTGGGGCGTGTCAGACAATTCGCGTCGGATCAGCGCCCCGGCGGGAATTGTCGGACACGCCCTAACGACCGCGAGGAGCGCCCAACTCCGCCAGCCGTCCGGGGAGTTGCGCGGGCGGACCGCCGTGCACACCGGGCCGCCGCTGGCCGGGCAGCGGGGCGGGACCGGGCGGCGGACCGCTGCGGCGCGGCACCACCGCGGCCGAGGGCACCGGCTGGTGCACGGGCGGCTCGGCGGGCAGCCCGAGCGGCGCGACGGCGATCTGCACGCCGCAGTCGGCCAGCGCGTCCAGCTCCCGCGCGGTCGGGTCCTCCGAGGCGGCCTGCTCGTCCGTCACCAGCCGGGTGATCGCCTCGGTGGGCACGGTCTGGAACATGGTGTCCGCGCCGAGCTTGGTGTGGTCGGCGAGGACGATCACCTCGGTGGCCGACTGCACCAGTGCCCGGTCCACGCTCGCGGAGAGCATGTTGGTGGTCGACAGGCCGCGGTCGGCCGTCAGCCCACTGCCGGAGATGAAGGCCTTGGAGACCCGCAGGCCGTGCAGCGACTGCTCGGCCCCGCTGCCCACCAGCGCGTAGTTGGAGCCGCGCAGGGTGCCACCCGTCATCACCACCTCGACCCGGTTGGCGTGCGCCAGGGCCTGGGCGACGAGCAGCGAGTTGGTGACCACCGTCAGGCCGGGGACCCGGGCCAGGCGGCGGGCCAGCTCCTGGGTCGTGGTGCCGGCGCCGACGACCACGGCGTCCCCCTCCTCGACCAGTCCCGCCGCGAGATCGGCGATGGCGCTCTTCTCGGCCGCGGCGAGATGGGTCTTCTGCGGGTAGCCGGGCTCCCGACTGAAGCCGCCGGGGAGCACCGCGCCGCCGTGCCGGCGGTCGAGCAGCCCTTCGGCCTCCAGGGCCCGGACGTCTCGGCGTACGGTGACTTCGGAGGTCTGGACGACGCGGGCCAGCTCGCGGAGCGACACGGCTCCGTTGGCGCGCACCATTTCGAGGATCAACTGGCGACGTTCTGCAGCAAACACAGAACCGACGGTAACCTGAATGACCGTCTGCTTTCAGGCGTTTGCTCCTGGTAACGGGAAATGCTCACGTCGGAGCAGCGTGCGACCGTACAATACGCGCCGCCGACAAGGCCCGACCGCGCTCCGCCGGCCGGGTGACGGCCTGGAACGGCGAGTCGGGGCGGCCGCCGCTGCGGCCGCCCCAACTCGCTTTCGCAGCTCAGGAGTCCGGGATCTCCCGCTTGCGGATGTGCAGCTGCCGCGCGGCCTCGGCGGTGGAACCGGAGACGGACGGGTAGACCGTGAACGCACTGGCCACCTGTTCGACCGTCAAGTTGTTGTCCACGGCGAGCGAAATCGAATGGATGAGTTCGCTGGCACGGGGTGCGACCACCACGCCGCCGACCACGATGCCGGTGCCGGGGCGGCAGAACAGCTTCACGAAGCCGTCCCTGATGCCCTGCATTTTCGCCCGCGGGTTGCCGCGCAGCGGGAGCTTGACCTCGACCGCGTCCATCTTGCCGCAGGAGACGTCGGCGGCGGTGTAGCCGACGGTGGCGATCTCCGGGTCGGTGAAGACGTTGGAGGCCACGGTCTTGAGGTTGAGCGGCTGCACCGCGTCACCGAGCGCGTGGTACATCGCGATCCGGCCCTGCATCGCGGCGACCGAGGCGAGCATGAAGACACCGGTGCAGTCACCGGCCGCGTACACACCGGGGGCGGAGGTGCGGGAGACCCGGTCGACCTGGATCTGGCCCCAGTCGTTGAGCTTGACCCCGGCCTCCTCGAGCCCCATGTCGGAGGTGTTCGGGATCGAGCCGACCGCCATCAGGCAGTGCGTGCCGGTGATCACCGTGCCGTCGGCCAGGGTGGCCTCGACCCGGTCGCCGACCCATCCCTCCTCGCCCGCCTCCGGCGAGGAGGGTCCCTGTGCGCCTTCCGTCCGCGCCGAGATCCTCTTCACCGAGACGGCCCGGGAGCGGCTCAGCACGTTCATGCCGCGGCGGCGGAAGACGCCCTCCAGCACCTCGGCGGCGTCCGGGTCCTCGCCCGGCAGCACCCGGTCGCGCGAGGAGACCAGGGTGACGTCCGAACCCAGCGCCTGGTACGCACCGGCGAACTCGGCGCCGGTGACACCGGAGCCGACCACGATCAGCTCGCGCGGCAGCTCCTCCAGGTCGTAGACCTGGGTCCAGGTGAGGATCCGCTCGCCGTCCGGCTGGGCGTCCGGCAGCTCGCGCGGGTGGCAGCCGGTGGCGATCAGCACGGCGTCCGCCCGCAGCGACTCGGTGGTGCCGTCCTCGTGCTCGACGATCACCTCGCGCGAACCGTCCACGTGCTGGCCACCGGCGCCCAGCCGGCCCTTGCCGCGCAGAATCGTCACGCCTGCCCGGGTCACGGACTGGGTGATGTCGTGGGACTGGGCGATCGCCAGGCGCTTGACCCGGCGGTTGACCTTGCCGAGGTCCACGCTGAGCACCCGGGAGGAGGCCTGGGTGCAGTCGGCGATGGTGATGCCCAGTTCGTCGTAGGAACTGTCGAAGGTGGTCATCACCTCGGCGGTCGCGATGAGGGTCTTGGACGGAACGCAGTCCGTCAGCACCGCCGATCCGCCCAGACCGTCGCGGTCGACGACGGTCACCTCCGCGCCGAGTTGGGCAGCGACCAGCGCTGCCTCGTATCCGCCGGGCCCACCACCGATGATCACGATCCGAGTCACGTGCACCATTGTCCCGCACGACGGAACCAAAGCCACGCCGGGGGCGTTGGAAGATGCCGGTCCCCGGGTCGGTGTGACGATGGACACTCCCCGCCCCGCACGCGCGCGAGTACCTCACGTAGGCTGGCGGCCATGCCCCTCTACGCCGCGTACGCCACCAATCTCGACGCCCGGCAGATGAGCCGCCGCGCACCTCACTCCCCGCTACGCGGCTCGGGCTGGCTGGCCGGCTGGCGGCTGACCTTCGGTGGCGAACACCTCGGCTGGGAGGGCTCGTTGGCCACGGTGGTGGAGGACGACGACCACCAGGTGTTCGTCTCCCTCTACGACGTGGCGCCCATGGACGTGGACGGCCTCGACCGCTGGGAGGGTCTGCAACTCGGCATCTACCGCAAGGTCCGACTGCGCGCCCTGACCCTGGACGGGGACGTCCCGGTGTGGACGTACGTCCTCAACGACTACGAGGGCGGCCTGCCCGCCGCCCGCTACCTCGGGCTGATCGCGGACGCGGCGGAGAGCGCGGGCGCTCCCGACGACTACATCCTGGATCTGCGCCGCCGCCCCTGCTGAGGCCCGTCCGGGAGGACACCCCGCCGAACGCCTCCCGGGGCGCCCCTCGGGGGCGCCTGCCGCCCCGCAGGTCCGCCGCCCCGACCTCGGCCGGCCGAGTCGCCCCGCGCCCCGGGGAGCCGCCCCGCGCCGAGGGCACCCGGCGCCCCCCTTCGGAGGTTCCGACAAGCCGGAAGCCCCAAAACCCGGCCGGGCCCGTCGTTTCGGGTCAGCCTGGTAACAATCCGGCATGGCTTGGGCGAACTGTCTACGCGCGTAGGCAGAACTTTGTCTATCCTCGGCGACGTGAACGCAATTCCTCAGTCGGTCGTTACCGCCGACCCCTACGCCGCCGCCCAGGCCGCCGCCGCGCGCCTGCGCGAGCTGACCGGTGCCGAGCGCCACGACTTCGCCCTCGTCATGGGCTCCGGCTGGGTGCCGGCCGCCGACGCCCTGGGCGACCCGTCGGCTCCGGGCAACTTCGAATTCCCCGTCACCGAGCTCCCCGGCTTCCCGGCTCCCGCCGTCGCGGGCCACTCCGGCAAGATCCGCTCCGTCAAGATCGGCGACAAGCGCGCCCTGATCTTCCTCGGCCGCAACCACTACTACGAGGGCTACGGCGTGGCCACCGTGGTCCACGGCGTCCGCACCGCCGCCGCCGCGGGCTGCGAGGTCATCGTGCTGACCAACGGCTGTGGCGGCCTCCGCCAGGGCTGGACCCCCGGCCAGCCGGTCCTGATCAGCGACCACATCAACCTGACCGCGGACTCCCCGATCGTCGGCGCCAACTTCGTCGACCTGACGGACCTGTACTCGCCGCGCCTGCGCCAGCTCTGCCGCGAGGTGGACCCGTCGCTGGACGAGGCCGTGTACGTCCAGTTCCGCGGCCCGCACTACGAGACCCCGGCCGAGGTCAACATGGCCCGGGTGCTCGGCGGCGAGCTGGTCGGCATGTCCACCACCCTGGAGGCCATCGCCGCCCGTGAGGCCGGCACCGAGGTGCTCGGCATCTCGCTGGTCACCAACCTGGCCGCCGGCATGACCGGTGAGCCGCTCAACCACGAAGAGGTGCTGGAGGCCGGCAAGGCCAGCGCCGAGCGGATGGGCGCGCTGCTGGCCAAGGTCCTTGAGCGGATCTGAGCCCGAGCTGACGCAGAATCGGTAGCCAAGGGCCGTCGGAGCGACGACGGACGGCCGACAGCGGACTCCAGGGTCCGCTGCCGGTTGTCCGCCATCGGTCCGACGGCCTTGTGCCGACTGTTCTCGCACCACCTCCGCCCGGGCCCACCACGGCCCCGACCCGCACCTCCTTCGACCCCGACCGGTCCAGGACCCCACAGCGTCCCGGACCCCACCGACCCTCAGATGGAGCTGGCAACGCTATGGCGCAGGCATCCACTTCCGACCTCCTCACCCGGGCCCGGACCTGGCTCGCCGAGGACCCCGACCCGCAGACCCGCCAGGAGCTGACCGAGCTGCTGGCCGCGGCCGAAGGCCCCGACGCCGAGAGCGAGGAGCGCATCGCCTGGTCGCACCTGGCCGAGCGCTTCGCGGGCCGCCTGCAGTTCGGCACCGCCGGGCTGCGCGGTGAACTCGGCGCCGGCCCGATGCGGATGAACCGCGCGGTGGTGATCCGCGCCGCCGCCGGCCTCGCCGCCTACGTCAAGAAGCAGCAGCTCGGCGACCTCGTGGTGATCGGCTACGACGCCCGCCACAAGTCGTACGACTTCGCCCGTGACACCGCCGCCGTGATGGTCGGCGCCGGACTGCGCGCCGCCCTGCTGCCGCGCCCGCTGCCGACCCCGGTGCTGGCCTTCGCCATCCGCCACCTCGGCGCCGCCGCCGGCGTCACCGTGACCGCCAGCCACAACCCGCCGCAGGACAACGGCTACAAGGTCTACCTGGGCGACGGCTCGCAGATCGTCCCGCCGGCCGACGCCGGTATCGCCGACGAGATCGACGCCATCGCCTCGCTCGCCGACGTGCCCCGGGCCGAGAGCGGCTGGGAGGTGCTCGGCAAGGAGGTCATCGAGGCCTACCTGGACCGCGCCGTCTCCACCGTCGACGCCGGTGGCGCCCGCGACCTGAACGTCGTCTACACCCCGCTGCACGGCGTCGGCCGCGACATCCTGCTGTCCGCCTTCGAGCGCGCCGGCTTCCCGGCCCCCACCGTGGTCGCCGAACAGGCCGATCCGGACCCGGACTTCCCGACCGTGGCCTTCCCCAACCCGGAGGAGCCGGGCGCGATGGACCTCGCGTTCCGCACCGCCGTCGCCGTCGGCCCTGACATCGTCATCGCCAACGACCCGGACGCCGACCGCTGCGCCGTGGCCGTCCCCACGCGCGACAACGGAGCGGGCGGCGGCTGGCGGATGCTGCGCGGCGACGAGGTGGGCGCGCTGCTCGGCGAGGTCCTGGTCGCCAAGAAGGCGGTCGGCACCTTCGCCACCACGATCGTCTCCTCCACCCTGCTGGGCCGGATCGCCGCCGCCGCCGGCCTGGACTACGCCGAGACGCTCACCGGCTTCAAGTGGATCTCCCGCGCCGACGGCCTGCGCTACGGCTACGAGGAGGCGCTCGGCTACTGCGTCGACCCGGAGGGCGTCCGCGACAAGGACGGCATCACCGCCGCCCTGCTGGTCGCCGAGCTCGCCGCCACCCTCAAGCAGTCCGGCCGCACCCTGAACGACCTGCTGGACGACCTGGCGCTGGCGCACGGCCTGCACGCCACCGACCAGCTCTCCGTCCGGGTGCAGGACCTCTCGCTGATCGCCGACGCGATGCAGCGCCTGCGCGAGCAGCCGCCGACCGTACTGGCCGGTCTGCAGGTCACCCGGGCCGACGACCTCGCCGCCGGTTCCGCCGAGCTGCCGCCCACCGACGGTCTGCGCTACTACCTGACCGGCGAGGGCGTGCGCTCGGCCCGGATCGTGGTCCGGCCGTCCGGCACCGAGCCCAAGCTGAAGTGCTACCTGGAGGTCGTCCTCCCGGTGGCCGCCGCCGCCGAGCTGGACGAGGCCCGCGGACGGGCCGCCGACCTGCTGGCCGCCATCAAGCGCGACCTCGCCACCGCGGCCGGCATCTGACGGCGGTCCGAGCCGCCGGGCAAGAGCGCCCGGCGGCGAGCGGGCGAACGGCACCGCCCCGAGCCAAAGGGCGCGCCGACGCCGAAAGCGACGAGCGACAAGCGAGCGCAGCGAGCGCGGGAACGAGGAACGTCGGCGTCGGGTAAGAGCGCCCGGCGGCGAGCGGGCGAACGGCACCGCCCCGAGCCAAAGGGCGCGCCGACGCCGAAAGCGACGAGCGACAAGCGAGCGCAGCGAGCGCGGGAACGAGGAACGTCGGCGCCGGGCAAGAGCGCCCGGCGGCGAGCGGGCGAACGGCACCGCCCCGAGCCAAAGGGCGCGCCGACGCCGAAAGCGACGAGCGACAAGCGAGCGCAGCGAGCGCGGGAACGAGGAACGTCGGCGCCGGGCAAGAGCGCCCGGCGGCGAGCGGGCGAAAAAACGGGCCCGGTACTCCGACCTGGGAAGGTCGGGGTTACCGGGCCCGCCGCGTCCCCCGCTCTCAGGAGGCCGCGATCAGCGTGACGAAGGCGACCAGGCCGACCAGCGTGGGCGCGATGACCCACCAGCACCAGCGGACCACCACCGGGCCGGCCGCGTCCGGCCGCCCCGCATTGCGCTCGGCGATCTCCTGCAGGGTGTCGACCACCTGGTCCGACCAGGCGCGGGTCGGGTCCGAGTCGCCCTGCCGCAGCCCGCGGCGGGCCTGGGCCGGCCCGCTCGGAGCCCGCGTCCCGCCCGAGAACGCCTCGGCGGCGGAAGCGGCCCGGTTGGCCGCCCGGTTGGCCCGCTTGCGCTGGCGGAGCGACACCGGCACGGCCCAGACCTGGTACTTCTTCCCGCCCGCCAGCAGCTCCACCGAGTACCCGGCCCGCAGCGCCTCCACCGACGCCCAGGGCGCCTCCACGGTCCGCAGCGGGTTCCTGACCAGCAGCCGGCGGTCGTTCGCGTACACGACGGGCCGCAGGGTGTAGGCGGCCACCGGGAACCCGAAGACCGGGGCGGCGGCCAGCGCGATCCACGGTGTCCGGCCGGTACCGCTCGCCACGGCGTCGATGATCAGCCACCCCGCCACGGCGAGCAGCAGCACCCCGGAGATGACACCGGGAACGGAGCGGTAGACGCGGTCGGCGTACTGCCCCTCGGGAGCGGCGTTACCCGGCTCGGGCGTGCCGTCGGATTCGGTCATGGGGACGATTCTGCCCCATGGAAACCGGCTTCCCCATGGGCCTGACATCACGAAATGCCGACACTCTCGGCCTGCGCGGGCGCCCTGGAGCACGGGTCGCGGGCCGTACCCGAGGAGCCGCCGACCAGGGGCGCGGACGCGCGCCGTCCCCGCGCACCGGAGCGGAGCTCCACCGCCGGGCGCCCAGGTCTCGGTCCGGCATCGATGACTGCCCCCCTCTATCGCCTAGCTACGCGCGTAGATATGCTGCCCTTGTGACTATGTCCACTGTTGCAGCCAACGCCCTCGGCGCTGCGGGCGGCGGCCTTCAGGACGTTGCGGCGTCCGAGGCCTCGCTCCGTCGCTTCCTGCACGGCCTGCCCGGCGTCGACGCCGTCGGCCTGGAAGCCCGCGCCGCCTCCCTCGGCACCCGTTCGATCAAGACCTCGGCCAAGGCGTACGCCATCGACCTGGCCATCTCGATGATCGACCTGACCACGCTCGAAGGCGCGGACACGGTCGGCAAGGTGCGCGCACTGTGCACCAAGGGCCGGAACCCCGACCCGACCGACCGGACCACCCCCCGCGTCGCCGCGATCTGTGTCTACCCGGACATGGTCGCCACCGCGAAGGAGGCGCTGAAGGGGACCGACATCCAGGTCGCCTCCGTCGCCACCGCGTTCCCGGCCGGGCGCGCCGCGCTCCCGGTCAAGCTCGCCGACACCGCCGACGCGGTGGCCGCCGGCGCCGACGAGATCGACATGGTGATCGACCGAGGGGCCTTCCTCTCCGGTCGCTACCTCGACGTCTACAACGAGATCGTCGCCGTCAAGGAGGCGTGCAAGCGCCCGGACGGCACCTCCGCCCACCTCAAGGTGATCTTCGAGACCGGCGAACTGCAGACGTACGACAACGTCCGCCGCGTCTCCTGGCTGGCCATGCTGGCCGGGGCCGACTTCATCAAGACCTCCACCGGCAAGGTCGCGGTCAACGCGACTCCCCCGGTGACGCTGCTGATGCTGGAGGCCGTCCGCGACTTCCGCGCGCTGACCGGCATCCAGGTCGGCGTGAAGCCCGCCGGTGGCATCAAGACCACCAAGGACGCCATGAAGTACCTGGTGATGGTCAACGAGACCCTCGGCGACGACTGGCTGACCCCGCACTGGTTCCGCTTCGGCGCCTCCAGCCTGCTCAACGACCTGCTGATGCAGCGTCAGAAGCTGACCACCGGCCGGTACTCCGGTCCCGACTACGTGACGGTGGACTGAGACCATGGCCAAGAACAACAAGAAGGCGGAAGAGACCGTGACCCCCAAGGGCCGCCTCTTCGAGTACGCCCCCGCCCCCGAGTCCCCCGCCGCCGCGGGCGACATCGCGACCTCGTACGGCCACTTCATCGGCGGCGAGTTCGTGGACTCCAGCGGCAGCGAGGCGCTGAAGACCGTCAACCCGGCCACCGAGCAGGTGCTGGCCGAGTTCGCACAGGGTACCGACGAGGACGTCGACCGCGCGGTCGCCGCCGCCCGCAAGGCGTTCGCCGACTGGTCGGCGCTGCCGGGCAGCGAGCGCGCCAAGTACCTGTTCCGGATCGCCCGGATCGTCCAGGAGCGCTCCCGCGAGCTGGCCGTGCTGGAGTCGATCGACAACGGCAAGCCGATCAAGGAGACCCGCGACTTCGACCTGCCCATGGTCGCCGCGCACTTCTTCTACTACGCGGGCTGGGCCGACAAGCTGGACTACGCCGGCTTCGGCCCGAACCCGAAGCCGCTGGGCGTGGCCGGCCAGGTCATCCCGTGGAACTTCCCGCTGATGATGCTGGCGTGGAAGATCGCCCCCGCGCTCGCGACCGGCAACACGGTCGTGCTGAAGCCGGCCGAGACCACCCCGCTGACCGCGCTGCGCTTCGCCGAGATCTGCCGTCAGGCCGGTCTGCCCAAGGGCGTCGTCAACATCGTCACCGGTGATGGCCGGACCGGCGCGGCGCTGACCGCGCACCCGGACGTCAACAAGGTCGCCTTCACCGGCTCCACCCCGGTCGGCCGGGCGATCGCCCGCCAGGTGGCCGGCACCCGCAAGAAGCTGTCGCTCGAACTCGGCGGCAAGGCCGCGAACATCGTCTTCGAGGACGCGCCGATCGACCAGGCGGTCGAGGGCATCGTCAACGGCATCTTCTTCAACCAGGGCCACGTCTGCTGCGCCGGAAGCCGCCTGCTGGTCCAGGAGTCGATCCAGGACGAGCTGCTGGACGCCCTGAAGCGCCGGATGGCCACCCTGCGCATCGGCGACCCGCTGGACAAGAACACCGACATCGGCGCCATCAACTCGGCCGGCCAGCTGGCCCGGATCACCGAACTGGCCGCCTCCGGCGAGGCCGAGGGCGCCGAGCGCTGGGCCCCGTCCTGTGAACTCCCGTCCGCCGGCTACTGGTTCCGGCCGACCCTGTTCACCGGTGTCAGCCAGGCCCACCGGATCGCCCGCGAGGAGGTCTTCGGCCCGGTGCTCTCCGTGCTGACCTTCCGCACGCCCACCGAGGCGGTCGAGAAGGCCAACAACACCCAGTTCGGCCTCTCCGCCGGTATCTGGACCGAGAAGGGCTCGCGCATCCTGTGGATGGCGAACCAGCTCAAGGCCGGTGTGGTGTGGGCGAACACCTTCAACAAGTTCGACCCGACCTCGCCGTTCGGCGGTTACAAGGAGTCGGGCTACGGCCGCGAGGGTGGCCGCCACGGTCTGGAGG
The DNA here is from genome assembly GCF_051374625.1 of Kitasatospora sp. HPM-01-4. Classification (NCBI taxonomy): domain Bacteria; kingdom Bacillati; phylum Actinomycetota; class Actinomycetes; order Kitasatosporales; family Streptomycetaceae; genus Kitasatospora; species Kitasatospora sp. HPM-01-4. Next base: position 3,411,613 of record NZ_JBPQGP010000005.1, read on the forward strand.
CCTACCTCGATGTCTGAGCTCATGCCGCGTCTTGACGTCCTCAAGACCTACAAGCTGTACGTCGGCGGGAAGTTCCCGCGCTCCGAGAGCGGGCGGGTGTACGAGGTGAGCGACAGTAAGGGCCAGTGGCTCGCCAACGCCCCGCTCGGCAGCCGCAAGGACACCCGGGACGCCGTCCTCGCCGCCCGCAAGGCGGTCAAGGGCTGGTCGGGCACCACCGCGTACAACCGCGGCCAGGTGCTCTACCGCGTCGCCGAGATGCTGCAGGGCCGCCGCGAGCAGTTCGCCGCCGAGGTGGCCACCGCCGAGGGCGTAGGCGCCAAGAAGGCCGCCGCGCTGGTGGACGCCGCGATCGACCGCTGGGTCTGGTACGCGGGCTGGACGGACAAGGTCGCCCAGATCGCGGGCGGGGCCAACCCGGTCGCCGGTCCGTTCTTCAACCTGTCCACCCCCGAACCGACCGGCGTGATCGGCATCGTGGCGCCGCAGTCCGGGTACGGCTTCTCCTTCCTCGGCCTGGTGTCGGCGATCGCCCCGGTGATCGCCACCGGCAACACGGTCGTGGTGGCCGCGGCCACCGACGCACCGCTGCCGGCGCTCTCGCTGGGCGAGGTGCTGGCCACCTCCGACCTGCCGGGCGGCGTGGTCAACGTGATCTCCGGCCGTACGGCGGACATCGCGCCCACCCTCGCCTCGCACCAGGACGTCAACGGCCTCGACCTCTCGGGCGCGATCGCGACCGAAGGCCCGGGCTCCGCCGCCGAGTTGGAGGCCGCGGCCGCCGAGAACCTCAAGCGAGTGGTCCGCCCGGCCGTCGACCCGGCCGCCCTGGACTGGACCAATGCGCCCGGTACCGAGCGGCTACTCTCCTTCCTGGAGACCAAGACGGTCTGGCACCCGATGGGTATCTGACCGCTCCCCACGGACCGGCCGTCCCCAGTGCCCCACCCCCCGGGGCCCGGACGCGCCGAAGACGGACCCGCACCTCCCCCCTGGTGCGGGTCCGTTGCCGTTCACGCCCGCCGCCCTGCGGGGGTCGGAACCCGCCGGTCGGCGGGCAACCCGAGCCGCCCACCGGTGGTCCTCCCTCACGGAATCCAGAACGTGGGGAGAGACCGTGTGGGAGATCCTGGGTGACCTTGCCGTGCTCACGGGGGCCGAACTGGTGCCGGCGCTCCGCGCCCGCCGGGCGCGACGCCGGCTGGCGGCCGGGCTGCCGGCCCGGATCCCGTGCTCCGTCCGCTCCGAACGCCCCGGCTGGCCGGCCCGGTACACCAGCGGCAGCCTGCTGTTCACGCCCGCCGGGTCCACGGCGGCCTTCGGCTCCCGGCGGTACCCGCACCTGGAGGTCGTACCCGGCGGCGAGTTCCTCGGCCCCGACCGGAGCTCCCCAGGCGGCCAGGCCTGGTCGGCCGCCGTCTACCAGCCGCCGGGCGACGGGGCGGCGGTGAACATCCAGGTGCACACCCGCTATCTCCCTTCCATGCGGCTGGCGTTGGGCGGAGGACGAAGCCCGCGCAGCCGGACGTGAAGAGGTGACGTACGCCCGGTTTCGGCATCGGTGCCGGATGCGTCAGACTGGTGTCCCGTGAGTGACTCCCCGCTGAATCCGCCGTCGGTCCCCCCTGCCCGCGTGGTACTTCTCTCCGGCCCCTCCGGTTCGGGCAAGTCCTCACTCGCCGCCCGGAGCGGCCTGCCGGTGCTCCAGCTGGACGACTTCTACAAGGACGGCGACGACCCCACCCTCCCGCTCCTGCCGGACGGCGGGGTGGACTGGGACTCACCGCTGGCCTGGCACCGCGACCAGGCGGTGGCGGCCATCCGTCGGCTGGCCGAGTACGGCCGGGCCGAGGTGCCGGTGTACTCCATCCCCGACAACGGCCGGATCGGCACCCACACCCTGGACCTCGACGGCGCCCCGGCGTTCATCGCCGAGGGGATCTTCGCCGCCGAGATCGCCGCGCAGTGCGCGGCCGAGGAGCTGCTCGGCGACGCGCTCTGCCTGCGCAACCACCCCCTCACCACGGCCTGGCGGCGCCTGAAGCGGGACGTCCGCGAGGGGCGCAAGTCGCTGCCGGTGCTGCTGCGGCGCGGGTGGCGGCTGATGCGGGCCGAACACGGCATCGTGTCCCGGCAGGTCGGGCTCGGCGCGTACGCCTGCGGCGGGCCGGAGGCCGAGCGCAGGGTGCGGACCGTGGCCGCCCGGACGCCCGCGGCGCTGACCGCGTGAGGCGCTGCCACCCGCCCGCCCCGGGTGCGCCCGGGGTCAGTGCCGGACGGTGACCACCACCTTGCCGACCTGGCTGTTGGACTCCAGGTGGCGGTGGGCGTCGACGATCTCCGAGAGGTCGAAGGTGCGGTCGATCACCGGGACCAGGGTGCCGGCCCGCAGCCCGGCGTTGATGAAGTGCGCGGTACGGCGGCGGGCGGCCGGGTCCGCGAGCACCTCCAGGTGGGCGTAACCCAGGATCCGCAGACCCCAGTTGAGCGGCAGCGGCGCGGGACGCGGGTCCAGCCAGCCGTAGACGATCAGCAGGCCGCCTGCGGCCACCGCCTGGGCGGTGGTCTGCAGTCCCGGACCGGCGACCGGGTCGAAGACGAACTCGGCGCCCCGGCCGTCCGTGATCTCCCGGACCCGGTCGAGCAGGTCCTCCTCGTCCAGCGCGATGACGTGCGCGGCCCCCAGGTCCAGCAGCTGCTCGCGCTTGCCCGCGCTGCGGGTGACCGCGACGGGGATCGCCCCGAGATGGTTGGCGATCTGGATCGCGGCCACACCGACGCTGCTGGAGGCGGCGGTGACCAGCACATGGTCGCCGGGCCGCAGCCCGCCCTTCTCGACCAGGGCGCCGTACGCGGTGCCGTACGACAGCCAGACGGCGGCGCCGGTGACGGCGTCCACGCCCGCGGGTCGGTGGACCAGGTCGGCGGCGGCGGTGACGACGTGGTCGCCGTACACGCCGCGCTCACTCATCCCACCGAGCACCGTCGAGGTGACCTGGTCACCGGCCGCGAAGCCGGTGACGCCCTCGCCCACGGACAGGACCTCGCCGGAGGCCTCGTAGCCGAGCCGCGAGCCGGGCAGGGTCGGCTGGTAGTAGTAGGTACCGGCGCGGAACAGCGCCTCGGCCCGGTTCAGTCCGATCGCGTCGATCCGGACCAGCACCTCACCGGGCCCCGGCTCCCCCAGCGCGACCTCGACGGTCCGCAGCACCTCGGGACCGCCGATCTCGTCGAACACGACTGACTTGGCCATGGTGGATCTCCCCATCAGTGATCTGGCGCGGTCTCAGTCCGACCGCGCCGCCGACCACTTCACCGTACGGAGCGCGGACCGGGGCGGCCCATGCCGGAAGCGCTCGTGATCATGTCCGATCGTCCACCGGACCGGCCGCGGGCTACCCTGCCGGACATGGACGCACTGAGCGACGCGATCACCGCGATGCGCACCGGCAGAGCGCACGCCGGCCGCTCCCGCAGGTCCGCTCCGTGGGGGATCCGCTTCCCCGACTCCGAGGGCACCGGGGTGCACGTGGTGCTGGAGGGATCGTGCTGGCTGCTCCCCGAGGACGGCACACCGCCGGTGCGGCTCGGCATCGGTGACGTGGTGCTGCTGCCGCACGGCGGCACGTACGGGCTGGCCGACCACCCAGACACCCCGCTGGAGGACGTGGTGCTCCGGCCCGACGGCACCCTGCCGAGTCACCCGGACGAGCCCGAGGACACCCACCCTTGTGCCCGACTCCTGTGCGGCGCCTACCAGTTGAACCGGGCTCGGGCCCACCCGCTGCTGAGCTGCGTCCCCGCGGTGGTCCACCTGCCCGCCCGGGTCGACCGCCACCCGGGGCTGCGCGCCGTGGTCGACCTGCTCGGCTACGAGGCCGCCAACCGCAGGCCGGGCGCGGACGCGGTCATCCCCGCGCTGCTCGACACTCTGCTGCTGCTGGTGCTGCGGGCGTGGTTCGAGGAGGAGTCCGACCGGTGCGCCACCGGATGGGCGGCGGCACTGGGCGATCCCGCGGTCGCCTCGGCGCTGCGCGACATCCACGGTGACCCGGCCCGCCCCTGGACGGTCGAGGAACTGGCCGCCCGGGCCGGACTCTCCCGGGCCGCCTTCGCCCGCCGGTTCGCCGCGCTGGTCGGGCAGCCGCCGCTCGGCTACCTCACCTGGTGGCGGATGACCACGGCCGGCCGGCTGCTGCGCGCCGACGACGCCCCGCTGCGGGTCGTCTCCCGCCGGACCGGCTACACCTCGGAGTTCGCCTTCGCCAAGGCCTTCAAACGCGAGTACGGCCTCTCCCCCGGCCAGTACCGCGACCAGCACCGCCCGGCGGCCCCGGCGCCCGCCCGCTCCGTCCGCTGATCTCCCCCGCCCCGCAAGGGCCTTGCCCCTGCCCGGGTGTGGGAACGCGCCCCGGGCGTGAGAACGCGGAAGGCCCGGTGCCTCTCCCCGGCACCGGGCCTTCCGCTGGTCACACCTCGGGCGCTCTCCCCCGTCAGCCGCCGCTCCCCCGAGCCGGCGGCCTCGCCCCTCGGCCTGACCACCCGTCCCCCGACGGGAGTCCTTCTCAGGCCACGAGCTCCCCGAACGCGAGCACGGTGTCGCCCGTGCGGTTCAGCTGCTCGTCGTCGCGCAGCCGGCGCAGCGCGCGCCAGATGCTGCTCTTCACCGTGCCGACGCTGATGCCGAGGATGTCGGCGATCTCCGGGTCGGTCCGGCCCTCGTAGTAGCGGAGCACCAGCATGGTGCGCTGGTTCTCCGGCAGCTTGGCCAGCGCCTGCCAGAGCACGGCGCGCAGCTCGGTGCCGCCCATCGCGTCGGTGTCGCCGACCGTCTCCGGCAGCTCCTCGGTCGGGTACTCGTTGACCTTGCGGCGGCGCCAGGCGGAGATGTGCAGGTTGGTCATGGTGCGGCGGAGGTAGCCGCCGACCGCGGCCTTGTCGGTGATCCGGCCCCAGGCGCGGTAGGTGCTGAAGAGCGCGCTCTGCAGCAGGTCCTCGGCCTCGTGGCGGTCACCGGTGAGGTGGTAGGCGGTGGCGTACAGCGAGGCCCTGCGCTCGCGGACGTACGCGGTGAACTCGGTGATGTGGTCCGCCTCGGCGGCGGCCACGGGCTCGGCCTTCTCCGCGACCGGCAGGCGGAACACGCTCGCGCCGGGTGCGGTGGCGGCGCGGCCGACCGGCTCCCCCGAGCCGGAACCGACCGCGACGCCCGTGCCCGTCGCACTCCCCTTGCCCGTCACGCGGACGGGGAGGGCTCCCCGCAGCGTGAGGGTCGAACCGGTCTCGGCCGCCGCCCCTCGATGGCCGATCCCGAACAGGTCCCCCGACCTGCTCCCGCCGCTGATGCGGCGGTTCCCGGTGCTGTGTGCGCACCCCCGTACGACCACGGCACCGGAAGTCTCGTCCGTCCGTACCTCGAAGCGGGTCCTCGCGGCGACTGCCGACGAACGCGCGTTACGGACGGCCGCGGTGCTGCGGGTCTTGAGCGTGGCGTTCATCGAGACACCCCCATGATCGGTACGAGCGGTTCACTGTCATCCGCCGCGCTCAGGGCCGGTGGGGCCGGGGCGTCGTCGCGGTGACAAGGAAAATCCTGCCTGCCGGTCGTCATGGCGCTGTCCGCCGACTGTCACAGGGCTGTCACAGCGGCAGGGACTTTGGTCCGCGTCTCCTCGCACCAGCCTGGACGCCCGGGGCCGTGTTCCGGTTCCCTCCCCTGGCGGCAGCGGCACGGCAGGTGATTCGATCCGCCGAGTGGGCCAGAATGAGCCCGTGCCATACCTCCTTCTGATCGAGGACGACGACGCCATCCGGACCGGCCTCGAACTCGCCCTCACCCGCCAGGGTCACCGCGTGGTGACGGCCGCCTCCGGCGAGGACGGACTGAAGCTCTTCAAGGAGCAGCGTCCGGACCTGATCGTGCTCGACGTGATGCTGCCCGGGATCGACGGCTTCGAGGTCTGCCGCCGGATCCGCCGCACCGACCAGCTGCCGATCATCCTGCTGACCGCCCGCTCGGACGACATCGACGTGGTGGTCGGCCTGGAGTCCGGCGCGGACGACTACGTGGTGAAGCCGGTGCAGCCGCGGGTGCTGGACGCCCGGATCCGCGCGGTGCTGCGCCGGGGCGAGCGGGAGAGCTCGGACTCCTCGGTGTACGGCAGCGTGGTGATCGACCGCTCGGCGATGACCGTCACCAAGGACGGCCAGGACCTCCAGCTCACGCCCACCGAGCTGCGCCTGCTGCTGGAGCTGAGCCGCCGGCCCGGCCAGGCGCTGTCCCGGCAGCAGCTGCTGCGGCTGGTCTGGGAACACGACTACCTGGGCGACTCCCGGCTGGTGGACGCCTGTGTCCAGCGGCTGCGGGCCAAGGTGGAGGATGTACCGTCGGCGCCGACCCTGATCCGGACGGTACGCGGGGTGGGCTACCGGCTCGACCCGCCGAACCAGTCCTGACGGCCGTCGGCGACACTGTCCGACGGGCCGCCGGCCCGACCCCGACCGATCGAGCACCCAGCCCTTGACGACCAGCGACCCGGCTCCGAACGACATTGGTGAGACCTCCTGTTGACTGTTGACCCCCATACCTCGCGCCGTCCGCGCCCCTGGCGGTGGCGGCAGCTGCGTTCACTGCGGGTACGGCTGATCGCGGTGTTCGCCGTCGTCGCGCTGTGCACCGCCGTCTCGGCCTCCGGGATCGCGTACTGGCTCAACCGCGACGCGGTGCTCAAGCGCGCCCAGGACACCGCGCTGAACGACTTCCGGTACTCCCTCACCCGCAATGTCTCCGACCTGCCGCTGAACGCCAGCTGCCCGCAACTGACCAACCTGGCCAACCTCATAGCCACCTCCGGCCTCAACTACCAGGTGGTGGTGGCCGACGAGAACCAGCCCGACTGCTCGGCCTCCTCGGCCCCTTCGAGCTTCACCCTCGCCCAGGTGCCCCAGGCGCTGCGCACCACGGTGGCCAAGCCGCGCGAGACCGGCTCGGGCAACCCGTTCGCGTACCACCTGTACTGGCAGCGGGTGAACCTGGACGGGAAGCCGTACCTGGTCGGCGGCACCAAGGTGGTGCCGACCGGGCCGACGGCCTTCATGTTCAAGTCGCTGGACAACGAGCGGGCCGACCTCAACACGCTCGGCTGGTCGCTGGCGATCGCCACCCTGCTCGCGCTGATCGGCTCGGCGCTGCTGGCGCAGGCCGCGTCGGCCACCGTGCTGCGGCCGGTGAAGCGCCTCGGCGAGGCGGCTCGGCGGCTCGGCGAGGGCAAGCTGGACACCCGGCTCGACGTCGAGGGCGGTGACGAACTCGCCGACCTGGCAAGGACGTTCAACCGGGCGGCGGAGTCGCTCTCCGAGCAGGTGGAGGAGCTCAGCGCGCGCGAGGCGCAGAGCCGGCGGTTCGTCGCCGACATGTCGCACGAGCTGCGCACCCCGCTGACCGCGATGACGGCGGTGACGGACATCCTGGAGGACGAGGCCGAGCTGCTCGACCCGATGATCGAGCCGGCCGTCCGGCTCGTGGTCAGCGAGACCCGCCGGCTCTCCGACCTGGTCGAGAACCTGATGGAGGTGACCCGTTTCGACGCGGGCACCGCCAAGCTGGTCGCGGACGAGATGGACATCGCCGACCTGATCATGTCCTGCATCGACGGCCGGGCCTGGTACGACGCGGTGGAGGTGGACGCCCCGCGCGGCATCCAGGCCGTGGTCGACCCGCGCCGGCTGGACGTGGTCTTCGCCAACCTGATCGGCAACGCGCTCAAGCACGGCGGTTCGCCGGTACGGGTGAAGGTCCGCCAGGTCGGCGGGACCGTGGTGGTCGAGGTCTCCGACAGCGGCCCGGGCATCCCGGAGGACGTGCTGCCGCATGTCTTCGACCGCTTCTTCAAGGCCGACAAGGGCCGCGCCCGTTCCGAGGGCAGCGGGCTCGGGCTGTCCATCGCGATGGCCAACGCCCAGATCCACGGCGGCACCATCACCGCCGCCAACGGCGAGGCCGGTGCGGTGTTCACGCTGACCCTGCCGCTCACCCCGGGCGGGCCGCTGGACGGTGGACCGGACGCCGCCGCCCCCGGCGCGGCCGTGGATCCGGTGCCGACCCCGGGTTCGGCGCCGGACGGGGACTCGGCGGGCGCCCCGACCGCTCAGCAGGCCGAGGCGGCCGGTCAGGAAGGTGTCAAGTGAACGTACGCAGGACCGCGGCGGCGGCCGCAGTGCTGGCGGCCGTCCTGGCCACCGCGACGGGCTGCGGCATCCGGCCGACCGCCGTGCCGGTCGACGCGGGCGCCCCGGCCAGCCGGACGGCCTGCCCCAACCAGGACACGGCCCCGACCGCGGTGCTGGCGCCGCCACCGAACACCGGGCCTCAGCCGTCCGCCTCGCCGGGAGCCCCGTCGCGCACACCTTCGGCAGCCCCCTCGGCCACGCCTTCCTCCGGCGCACCGAGCGCACCGAGCGCGCCGAGCGCGCCGGCGAGCGTGGCCCCGAGCCCCACGGCGAAGGGCCCCAGCAGCGAGTTCAGTGCGATCCCCTCACCTGGAGCGTCGTCCTGCCCATGACCGGGTCAGCCGAAACCGGCGCAGCGCGGCGCGGAACCGCAGACGACGGGCCGGGCGTCCTCCCCGGCGTGCAGCGAGATGGCACCACCACGCGCCACGATCGCGGAACCGGCGCACAGGCCGGGAGCAGCCCCACCGAGGGGGCGTGCGCTCCGTCCTCCACGCCGGAATCTTCCCGATCCGGACTTCCGCGACAGCAACAGGACGCACCGCAGGACGCGTCCCCGGACGGACCAGCCGAACAGCCGCAGCTCCCGGCGGGCCCCGGTCCGAACTCCCCTCCCGAGGTGTCGCTCCGCCTCCGGCGGATCGGCCTGACCGCTCTCGCCGCCTACCTGGCGGTGGTCGGGTGGCTCGCCCTGCGGCCGGTGACGGTCGGGTGGACGCCGGCGGCCAATCTGACCCCGTTCGCCTCGGTCGGCCAGGCACTGGCCGTCGGCGGACTGGCGGGCGCCCGGCAGCTGGCCGGCGGGCTGCTGCCGCTGGCGCCGCTCGGTGTCCTGCTCCCGCTGGCGGGCGGACGGCTGCGGACCGGCTGGCTGCCGTCCTTCCTGCACACCGTGGGCGGTTCGGCGCTGCTGGCCACCGCACTGGAGATCTTCAAGGTCTGGACCCCCTGGCACGTCCTGAACGTGGACGACATACTGCTGGGCACGCTCGGCGTCGCCGCCACCCATCTGGCACTCGTCCCGGCCGGCCGGAACGCGCTGTGCAGGCGGGCCGCCGGGGCGTCCGCCGCGCCCGAGTCCTCGCCGGCACCGGCGCCCGGGTCCGCGCCGGCCGCCGTGAACGCCCCCGCGCCCCAGGCCGCCGCCGCGGTGAACGCCCCCGCGCCGACGCCCCAGGTCGCCACGGTGGCCGCCCCGCTGGGCGCCGCACACCGGCCGGTTCTCAGGGGGCACCCCTGAGCCGACCCTGAGCTGCGGCTACACCGGCCCGGTGAGAGCCCAGGGGGCCGGATCACCATCGCGGGGGACGTTCCGGGCGGCGCCGGATCCGAAGATTGAGACATGCCCGCCGGAGATACCGGCACCGGGCAGGAAGACTTCGGAGAACCCCATGAGCGTCCTTGCCCGCCCTCGCCACAACCGCGTCATCGCCGGCGTCTGCGCCGGGATCGCCAACCGCTTCGGCCTCACCCCGTGGACCGTCCGGCTCATCTTCCTGGCCTCCTGCCTGCTGCCCGGACCGCAGTTCCTGATCTACCTGGCGCTGTGGCTGCTGCTCCCCCAGGAGCCGTGAGCCACCGGCGCCGACGGCTCCTTGCCGCCGGCTCTTCGCAGCACACGACAGCGCCCCGCGAGGCCGCCGATCCAGGCGGTTCGCGGGGCGTCCTTGCGTTCGGGCGTTCGGGCGTTCGGGCGTGCGGAGTACCCGGGTCCGAAGCTGTCGGGGGCGGCTCAGCCGGTGACGCCGGGCAGCTGGGCGTGGCCGAGCGCGCCGGCGAGCACTCCGGCGCCGGGCACCTTGCCGAGGGCGTCCGCGCCGGGCAGGCCGCGGGTCGCGTTCTTGGCGGCGGCCGGGGTGTTCGCGCCGGGTGCCCCGGCAACGGCGGCCTCGGCGGCGGGCGCCTGCGCGGCCGGGGCCAGCGAGGAGCCGACTCCGGAGTTGAGGTCGCCGACCGCGTTGGTGACCGGGGCGGTCGGAAGCTTGCCGGCCGCGCTGGTGGCGGCACCGGTCAGCGCCCCGGACTTGTCCAGCACGCTGACCGGGCTCCCGAACCCACCGCTGGCACTGGCGGCGGAGGCGGAACCGGCGGCGGTCGCCGCGAGCACAACGCCGAGTGCCGCGGTTCCGGCAACCTTCAGAGTGGCCTGCTTCATGAGTTGGTCCTCGGTCCTCGTCGGTGGGCAGCGCGCGGGCGCGCCCGGGGGACGCGCACCGCTACACCGTGTCAACAGTGACTGGCTCACCGTAGTGACAAGGTTCCCGGAGGTTCAACGACCGTTAACTCACAGGAGTGACCGGGCGGATGGGTACGGGGCCCGGGTCAGGGCCCCGTACCCGCCCGAGGGCTTGTCAGACGCCGTTCCCGGCGACCCGCGACCGCGTCAACGCACCGCGCGGTCCACCGGGAGCACCCGGGCGCCCGGCCGCGTTCAGGAGCCGGTGCTGAACAGCCACTCGGCCTTGAGCTCGGCATAGCCCGGCTTGATCACGTCGTTGATCATCGCGAGCCGCTCGTCGAACGGCAGGAAGGCCGACTTCATGGCGTTCACGGTGAACCACTCCATGTCGCCCAGGGTGTAACCGAAGGCGTCCACGAGGTGCTCGAACTCACGGCTCAGGCTGGTGCCGCTCATCAGCCGGTTGTCGGTGTTCACGGTGACCCGGAACTTCAGCCGGCTGAGCAGGCCGATCGGGTGCTCGGCGTACGAACTCGCGGCCGCCGTCTGCAGGTTGGAGGTGGGGCACATCTCCAGCGGGACGCGCTTGTCGCGCACGTAGGCGGCCAGGCGGCCCAGCTCGACCCGGCCGTCCTCGTGCACGGTGATGTCGTCGATGATCCGCACGCCGTGGCCGAGCCGGTCGGCGCCGCAGCACTGCAGGGCCTCCCAGATCGACGGCAGGCCGAAGGCCTCACCGGCGTGGATGGTGAAGTGGTTGTTCTCGCCCTTGAGGTAGTCGAAGGCGGCCTGGTGGCGGGTGGGAGGGTAGCCGGCCTCGGCACCGGCGATGTCGAAGCCGACCACGCCCTGGTCGCGGTAGCGGTTGGCCAGCTCGGCGATCTCCTGGGAGCGGGCGGCGTGGCGCATCGCGGTGACCAGCACACCGACCCGGATCCGGTCGCCGTTGGCCTTGGCCCTGGCCTCACCGAGGCGGAAGCCCTCGTTGACGGCCTCGACCACCTGCTCCAGGGTGAGGCCGGCCTCCAGGTGCTGCTCGGGGGCGTACCGGACCTCGGCGTACACGACGCCGTCGGCGGCCAGGTCCTCGGCGCAGTCCGCGGCGACCCGGATCAGGGCCTCACGGGTCTGCATCACGGCGCAGGTGTGGGCGAAGGTCTCCAGGTAGCGGACCAGCGAGCCGGAGTCGGCGGCCTCGCGGAACCACTCACCGAGCTTCACCGGGTCGGTGGTGGGGAGCGCGTCATAGCCGCAGGCGGCGGCCAGTTCGATGATCGTCTGGGGGCGGAGCCCGCCGTCGAGGTGGTCGTGCAGGAGCACCTTCGGGGCGCGGACGATCTGGTCAGCGGTGGGAATGCGGGGGCCGGCGGTGCCCGCAGCGACAGGGATCTGCTTCTCCATTGCGGGAGTGTAGCCCCTACGCGCGTAGACACACCACGCCGGTCACCCGTCCAGCGCAGAAGCGCAGTTCAGCGCCGCGGGGCACCGAACCCCGGCCCGTTCCCGGCGGACTACAGGGTGCGGACGACCTCCACCAGCGGCACCAGTTCCGGACGGCGGCTCGCCTCGTCCAGGGCCTGGCGCAGCGCGGCGTCATTGGTCGGCCGGGCCCGCTCCAGCAGCTCCAGGCCGGCCGGGCTGACCTCGGTGTAGATGCCGCGACGGTCGTCCGGGCAGAGGTACCGCGACAGCAGTCCGCGGTCCTCCATCCGGGAGACCAGCCTGGTGGCCGCCGACCGACTGAGCATCACCGCCTCGGCCACCTCGCCCATCCGCAGATGTCCGCCCCCTCCGGAGTACTGCCGGCTCAGCACCTCGAGCAGCCCGAACTCCCGGACGCTCAGCCCGTGTTCGGCCTGCAGCGCACGCTCGACGTGTGCCTCGATCCGGCCGTGCAGCTCGATGAGCAGGCACCAGTTCTGAGCCAGCATGCGACCGGACCGGCCGGAGGACCCGCCCTCGCCCCCGCGCCCGTCCCCGTGCCACTCCTGACCGCCGGGCCCCGCAGCTCCCGCCCTGTCGCCGTGCCACACCGCACAGACCTCCTTGCCGCATCCCGCGGACCAGGATAGCCCCGAGGTGAAATAGTCAGCACTTGCAAGTATTCGGTGTCTGCATTTATTGTCTTAGCCCGTTAACACCGTATGCAAGTACGCCTGGAGGACGGCTCCATGCCCCTAGCACTTCTGGCCCTGGCCATCGGTGCCTTCGGGATCGGCACCACCGAGTTCGTGATCAGCGGTCTGCTGCCGCAGGTGGCCCACGACTACGGGGTGTCCATCCCGACCGCGGGCATCCTGGTCACCGGCTACGCGCTCGGCGTGCTGGTGGGCGCCCCGCTACTCACCGCGCGCGGCACCCGGGTACCGCGCAAGCGGATGCTGATGATGCTGATGGGCCTGTTCATCGCGGGGAACGCACTCTCCGCGCTGGCCCCCACCTTCGGCCTGATGCTCACCGGACGGGTGGTCGCCTCGCTCGCCCACGGCGCGTTCTTCGGCATCGGCTCGGTGATCGCCGCCAACCTGGTCGCGCCCGACCGCAAGGCGGCGGCCCTGGCACTGATGTTCACCGGTCTCACCGTCGCCAACGTGGTGGGTGTCCCGCTCGGCACCGTGATCGGCCAGCACTTCGGCTGGCGGGTGACCTTCGGCCTGGTCTCCGCGATCGGCGTGGCCGCCATGGCCGGGATCGCCGCGCTCATCCCCGAGCAGCCCCGCGCCGAGGTCACCACCCTGCTCCGGCGCGAGCTGACCGCCTTCCGCAACATCCAGGTGGTGCTGGCGATGGCGATGACCGTGCTCGGCTTCGGCGGAGTGTTCGCCGCGGTCACCTACCTAGCCCCGATGATGACCGGCCCGGCCGGCTTCTCCGAATCCTCGGTGACCTGGCTGCTCGTCCTGTTCGGTGCGGGCATGGTGGTCGGCAACCTGCTCGGCGGACGGTACGCCGACCGCTCGCTGATGCCGCTGCTGTACGTCTCGCTCGCCGCGCTCAGCCTGACCCTGGCGCTGTTCACCGTGACCGCGCACAGCCGGATCGCCGCCGCGATCACCCTGCCGCTGCTCGGCGTCTTCGGCTTCGCCACCGTGCCCCCGCTCCAGAAGCGGGTGCTCGACCAGACCGCCGACGCGCCCACCCTGGCCTCCGCCGTCAACGTCGGGGCGTTCAACCTGGGCAACGCGCTGGCCGCGTGGCTCGGCGGCGTGGTCATCAGCGCCGGGTACGGCTACACCGCGCCCAACCTGGCGGGTGCCGCGATGACCTTCGCCGCCCTCCTCCTGGCCGTGCTGTCCGCCTCCCTCGAACGCCGCACCGCCGGGGCCGTGGCCGCCGACACCCGCCCGCTGGTCCCCCAGCCCTGACGAGGGCCCCGGCCTTCCCTCCGGTCAGTCGTGATCGAGCAGCCGCCCCCGGCGGGAGAGGACGAAGTCGCGGAACGCCGCCGTCGGCGCGGTCAGCGGTCGGCCGGCCACCCAGGCCAGGCCGATCGCCCGGCGGGTACGCGGGGCCGTCACCTCCAGTTCGACCACTCCGGGGCGCGGCACGAGACCGGGTGGCAGCAGTGACACCCCCAGCCCGGCCGCGACCAGCCCCCGCAGCGTCTCCGCCTCCTCCCCCTCGAAGGCGATCCTGGGCGTGAACCCGGCCTCCGCGCAGAACGCGTCCGTGATCGCGCGCAGGCCGTACCCCTTCTCCAGCGCGACGAACGGCTCGTCCGCCACCTCGGCCAGCCGGATCCGGCGGCGCCCGGCGAGCCGGTGGTCGGCCGGGACCGTCAGGTAGAGCCGCTGTTCGTCCAGCGGGCGGGCCGTCAGATCGGGCGCGTCCGGCAGCGGCGAGACCAGGCACAGGTCCAGCTCGCCCGCGCGCAGCCGCTCCAGCATCGCCGCGACGTAGTCCTGCACCAGCTGGAACCGCACCTGCGGGTGGTCCGCCCTGAAGCCCCGCAGCAGCGCCGGCACCGCGTCCGTCCCCATGGTGTGCAGGAAGCCGAACGCCACCCGCCCGGCCACCGGGTCGGTCTCCGCGCGGGCCTGCTCGACCCCGCGCTCCAGTTCGGCCAGCGCCCGTTCGACCGAGCCGAGCAGCAGCCGGCCCGCCCGGGTGAGCCGGACCGTACGCCCCTGACGGACCAGCAGGTCGACGCCCAGCTCCGCCTCCAGCCTGGCCACCGCCCGGGAGAGCGTCGGCTGCGGCATGCCCAGCAGCTGCGCCGCCTGGGTCACGTGCTCCAGCCGGGCCACCGCCGCGAACTGGACCAGCTGCGGTGCCAGTCCGGCGACGGACGAGTCCTGGCCGAGCTCGGCGATACGCACAGGCTGTGAACTGCTCTCATACATCACGGCATGAATTCTCGGCCATTCATGTATTGGACGCATCAAACGGCGCGGTCCTACCTTCTAACCATGTCGCCTGCCAGTGAGGGGGCATCCGCAGCAGCACGACCGGGTGCCCTTGCCCAGCCCGCTCCCACCGCTCCCACCGGGGCCGAGCCCGTCTACCTCCGCCACCGTCCCGGCGAGCGCGGATTCCGCCGCGCCAACCTCGCGCTGTTCGCCGCCGGTATCGCGACCTTCGTCCTGCTGTACTCCACCCAGGGCCTGCTGCCGATCCTCTCCGCCGACCTGGGCCTCACACCGGGGCAGGCGAGCTGGATCTCCTCGGCGGCCACCCTGGGACTGGCCCTGGCGCTGCTGCCGGCCAGTGCGCTGTCCGACCGGTTCGGCCGTACCGCCGTGATGACCGCGTCGACCGTGGCCGCCTCCGTACTGGCCCTGGCCCTCCCCTTCGCGCCGGACCTGTCCACCATGGTGGTGCTGCGGGTGCTCCAGGGCGCCGCGCTCGCCGGACTGCCCGCGACCGCGATGGCCTACCTCGCCGAGGAGATCCACCCGAGCGCGCTGGCCTCCGCGATGGGCCTGTACGTGGCGGGAAACAGCATCGGCGGCATGGGCGGACGCCTGGTCTCCGGCTGGGCGGCCGCCGCCTGGGGCTGGCGCTGGGGCCTCGCCGTCTCGGCCGCGATGGCCCTGCTGGCCACCCTGGCGTTCCGCCTGCTGATCCCGGCCGCCCGGAACTTCCGCCGCGCCCCGGTGGACCCCCGCGCGCTGGCCCGTACGGTCTCGGCCCATCTGCGCAACCCGCTGCTGCTGCGGCTGTACGCACTCGGGCTGCTGTTCATGTCCGTGTTCGGCGCGGTCTACAACACCGCCGGATACCGGCTCATCGCCGCGCCCTTCCACCTGCCCGAGTCGCTGGCCGCCTCGATCTTCGCGGTGTACCTGGTCGGCACCGCCACCTCGGCCTACGCCGGGAAGCTCGCCGGCCGCGTCGGCCGGCGCGGCGCGCTGTACGTCGCGATCGGCACCACCGCCGCCGGGCTGCTGCTCTCGCTCGCCGACTCGCTGGTCTGCGCGCTGCTCGGCCTGGTCCTGATCACCGCCGGCTTCTTCGCCGGGCACGCCACCGCCTCGTCCTCGGTCGGCCGCACCGCCACCCACGGCCGCGCCCAGGCCTCCGCGCTCTACCTGATCGCCTACTACCTCGGCAACAGCCTCGGCGGCACCATCGGCGCCGACGAGTACCACGCCACCGGCTGGAGGGGCGCGGCCGCCGTAGGCCTCGTCGCGATGACCCTCGCCGCCGCCGTCACCCTCTACGCAACCCGCCAGGCGATCGCCGCCCGGCGGTCGGCCCCCGTCGGTACACTCCGGGCATGAGCATCGATCCGGCTGTGTACGCCCGGCTGCGGGAGATCGCCGACCAGTTGCCGCGGATCCCCGGGATAAGCAAGGTGGAGATCGCCGACGGCGAGATCGTGATGATGATGTCGCCCGTCAGGCGGCACGAACTGGCAGTGATCCGAATCGCCCGCCAGCTGAACGCGCAGCTGCCGGGCACCCACCCCGGGTACATCGCACACCCGGGCGCGGATCTCGAGGATGTCGGACTCGGCCGACTCCGCTGCCCGGACCTCATGGTCTTCGCCGAGAAGGCGATGGAGGAGACACAGCCCGCCCTCCTGCCCCATGAGGTGCTGCTGGTCGTCGAGGTCGTCTCCAAGTCCAACCCCGAGAACGACTACGAGAACAAGGTCCGCGACTACGCGGCCATGGGCATCCCGCTCTACCTGCTGGTCGACCCGCGCAAGGGCACCGGCATCGTCCACGACCGGCCCGGCTACGCCTCCCGCAGGGAGTTCGCGTTCGGCGACACGGTCACCGTCGGCCCCTGGACGATCGACACCTCGGTCCTGCTGACGTACGCGTGAAGCACACCGGCATCAGACACGTACGTCAGCAGGACCGGGGGATCACGCGATCCGGTCGAGGACGATCGGGTTCGGGGTGAACTCCGTACCCGCCGGGGAGATCTCGACGCCGCCGGCCAGCGCCTCGATGGCGTAGTCGTAGCGCTCGGGGGTGTCGGTGTGCAGGGTCAGCAGCGGCTGGCCGGCCGTGACGGTGTCGCCCGGCTTGAAGTGCATCTCGACACCGGCCCCGGCCTGCACCGGGTCCTCCTTGCGGGCGCGGCCGGCACCGAGGCGCCAGGCGCAGACACCGACGGCGTAGGCGTCCAGCCTGGTGAGCACGCCGCTCTCGGCGGCAGTGATCACGTGCTGCTCGCGGGCGAGGGGGAGCGGGGCGTCCACGTCGCCGCCCTGGGCGGTGATCATGCGGCGCCAGTGGTCCATCGCGGAGCCGTCGCGCAGCGCGTCCGCCGGGTCCTTGCCGTGCACACCCGCCGCGGCGAGCATCTCGCGGGCCAGCGCGACGGTCAGCTCGACCACGTCGGCCGGGCCGCCGCCCGCCAGCACCTCGACGGACTCGCGGACCTCCAGCGCGTTGCCGGCGGTCAGCCCGAGCGGGGTGGACATGTCGGTCAGCAGGGCGACCGTGTTGACGCCCGCGTTGGTGCCCAGGCCCACCATGGTGCGGGCGAGCTCCTGGGCGTCGGCGAGGTTCTTCATGAACGCGCCGGAGCCGACCTTGACGTCCAGGACCAGCGCACCGGTGCCCTCGGCGATCTTCTTGGACATGATCGAGGAGGCGATCAGCGGGATCGCCTCGACCGTGCCGGTGACATCGCGCAGCGCGTACAGCTTCTTGTCGGCCGGGGCGAGGCCGTCGCCCGCCGCGCAGATGACGGCGCCGGTGTCGCGCAGCACCTGCATCATCTCGTCGTTGGAGAGCAGCGCCCGCCAGCCGGGGATGGACTCCAGCTTGTCCAGGGTGCCGCCGGTGTGGCCGAGGCCGCGGCCGGAGAGCTGGGGGACGGCCGCGCCGCAGGCGGCGACCAGCGGGGCCAGCGGCAGCGTGATCTTGTCGCCGACGCCGCCGGTCGAGTGCTTGTCGGAGGTCGGCACGCCCAGCTCGGAGAAGTCCATCCGGACCCCGGAGCGGATCATCGCGTCGGTCCAGCGGCTGATCTCCCGGAGGTTCATGCCGTTCAGCAGGATGGCCATGGCCAGGGCGGACATCTGCTCGTCGGCGACCTCGCCGCGGGTGTACGCGTCGATCACCCAGTCGATCTGAGCGTCAGTCAGCTCACCGCGATCGCGCTTGGTCCGGATGACGGAGGGGGCGTCCATGGACATGGAATCTCCAAAGGGTGGGTCAATAACTCACATGCATGCGATCGGCGACTCGTTTACCGGATTCGCCATGGGAAACATCGCCGCGAAAAACGGAGAGTGCCGCGAAAAGACCGGATTCCGGTCTTCTCGCGACACTCTACGCGCGTAACAAGAGCCCTTGCCAGGGCTTGCCCGACAATTCGCTTCCGGCGGGAATGCCAGACGGGTTCTAGAGCCGTTCGGGCCCGAATGCGTCCGGCAGGACCTCGGCCATGGTCTTCACGCCCGAGGGCAGGTCGACCAGCAGCCCGGGACCGCCGTGCTCGTACAGCAGCTGGCGGCAGCGGCCGCACGGCATCAGCAGCTCACCGGCGCCGTCCACACAGGTGAACGCCACCAGCCGGCCGCCACCGGATGCGTGCAGCGCGGAGACCAGGCCGCACTCGGCGCACAGGCCGAGCCCGTACGAGGCGTTCTCCACGTTGCAGCCGGTGACGGTGCGCCCGTCGTCGACCAGGGCCGCGGCCCCGACCGGGAACTTGCTGTACGGCGCGTACGCGCGCGACATGGCGTCCCGGGCGGCGGCGCGCAGTTGCTCCCAGTCCGGGGTCGGTACGGCGGTCACTTGCCCTGGCCCTTGCGGTAGATCTGTCCGTCGGCCTTCGGCGGTCGCAGCCGCTGCGAGGCCAGTGCGAGCACCACCAGGGTGATCACGTACGGCGTGGCGACGATCAGCGGGCGCGGCACCGAGTCGGTGGTCGTGAACCAGAGTGCCAGGCCGCCGGCCACCACGAAGCTGACGATCGCGCCGGTGAACTTGCGCCGGTACAGCTGCCACAGGGCCATCAGCGCCATCGCCACGGCGACCACGATCAGGAGCACGTGGACCGAGTCGGCGTCGCGCAGCTGGAGGCTGTCGGTGAAGCCGAACAGGCCGGCACCGGCGGCCAGGCCGCCCGGCAGCCAGTTACCGAAGATCATCGCGGCCAGACCGATGTAGCCGCGGCCCTGGGTCTGCCCGTCCTTGTAGAAGTGGGCCGCCACCAGCGAGAGGTACGAGCCCGCCAGGCCCGCGAAGGCGCCGGAGACGATGACCGCGATGTACTTGTACTTGTACACGTTGACGCCCAGCGACTCGGCGGCCGTCGGGTTCTCGCCGCAGGAGCGCAGGCGCAGACCGAAGACGGTGCGCCAGAGCAGGAAGTAGCTGGCCACGATCAGCGCGGCGGCGATCAGGATGACCACCGAGAGGTTGGTGACCACACCACCCAGGATGCCCGCGATGTCGGAGACCAGGAACCAGTGGTGCGACTCGACGGTGTCCAGCCAGTGCGACAGCCCCGGCACCGTGAAGTTCGGCAGCGAGTTGGCCGGCGGGGACTGGTTGGCACCGGCACCGTCGGCGACGTAGTCGGTGTAGCAGATCTTGTTGACGTACGCGCAGATACCGGGGATCAGCAGGTTGATACCGACACCGGAGACGATGTGGTCGACACCGAAGGTGACGGTGACGAGCGCGTGCAGCAGACCGCCGAGCGCGCCGCCCGCCATACCGGCGAGCAGGCCGACCCAGGGGTTGACCAGGTAGCCGGCCCAGGCGCCGCAGAAGGTGCCGGCGACCATCATTCCTTCGAGACCGATGTTGACCACACCGGCCCGCTCCGCCCACAGACCGCCGAGACCGGCGAGGGCGATCGGCACGGCCGAGCCGAGGGCGGCGGCGACCTGGCCGGAGGAGGTCAGGCCGTGGTTGCCGGTCAGCATGCCGACCACGGAGAACAGGGTGATGACGCCGGCGATCAGCAGCAGCACGACCGGGGTCGAGAGCTTGGTCTTCCCGGCGGGCTTGCCGCCCAGGGCCTTGGGCTTAGCGGCAGCGGTTGCGGTGCTCATGCCGCCACCTCCTTCTTGGCGGCCACGGCGGCCTGCGCGGCGAGCTGGGCGCCGACCCTCTGCTGCTGGCGCTTCAGACCGAAGCGGCGCACCAGCTCGTAGGCGACGACGACACAGATGACGATGACACCCTGCATGACCTGGACGATCTCCTGCGGGTAGCCGGCGAACGGCAGCTGGACGGCGGTGACGTCCAGGAAGGCGAACAGCAGGGCCGAGAAGGCGATGCCGATCGGCGAGTTGCGGCCGAGCAGGGCGATGGCGATACCGAGGAAGCCCAGGCCGGGCTGGAAGTTCTGGCCGTAGTAGTACGAGTTCTGCAGCAGGTCGGGCAGACCGATCAGACCGGCCAGCGCGCCGGAGACCAGCATGCTGGTGAGCACCATGCGCTTGACGTTGACGCCCGAGGCGTGCGCGGCGCTCTCCGAGCGGCCGGTGGCGCGCAGGTCGAAGCCGAAGCGGGTGCGGGTGAGCACCAGCTGGAAGACCACGCCGGCCAGGACCGCGATGAAGACGAAGCCCCACAGCGGGCCGCCCTGGGTGGTCAGCGAGAAGAAGTGGCTGGAGGCCGAGACCGGGTCGGTCTGGATGGAGTTGCTGGTGCCGCTGACCTTCGGCGCGAAGACGCCGGGGACGAGCAGCAGGCCGACCACCGCGGTGGCGATGGAGTTCAGCATGATGGTCGAGATGACCTCGCTGACGCCCCGGGTGACCTTCAGGACACCGGCGATACCGGCCCAGATGGCGCCGACCAGCATGGCGACGACGATCAGCAGCGGGATCTGGATGAACGCGGGCAGGTTCACCTGGGTGCCGACGAAAGCCGCGAACAGCGCAGCGATCTTGTACTGGCCCTCGGCGCCGATGTTGAACAGGTTCATCCGGAAGCCGAAGGCCACCGCGATGCCGGCGAGGTAGTAGGTGGTGGCCCGGTTGAGGGTCAGCACCTGCGCGTCGGACTTGGTGCCGTAGGTCAGCATCGTGTTGAACGCGTTGAACGGGTCCCGGCCGGAGACGGCGAGCAGGACCGCGCACAGCACGACCGAGAGCAGCACGGCCAGCAGCGGCGCGGCGAGGCCGAGCAGGACGCGCTCGCCGTCGAAGCGCTTGGCCGCCGGGCGCTTGGCGGTGTCAGGACTACTGGTCATGGGTTACTCCCCCGCCTGAGTGTTGCCGTCGGCGGTGTCGGTGGGCTCGTCGGACGACTCGCCGTGGTGCGGGTGCTCGGCCTCGGTCTCGGTGCCCTCGGCGGCGGTGGCCCTGTCCTCCTCGACGGCCTCCGCATCGGACTCGATGTGGCCGGTGGCCGCACCGGTCATCGCGGTGCCCAGGTCCTCGGCGGTGACCGTGGCCGGGTCGGCGTCGGCGACCAGGCGGCCGCGGTAGATGACCCGGATGGTGTCGGAGAGGCCGATCAGCTCGTCCAGGTCGGCGGAGATCAGCAGCACCGCCAGGCCCTCGCGCTGCGCGGTGCGGATGTGCTCCCAGATCTGCGCCTGCGCGCCGACGTCCACACCACGGGTGGGGTGGGCGGCGATCAGCAGCTTGGGGTCGTGGGCCATCTCGCGGCCGATGATCAGCTTCTGCTGGTTGCCACCGGAGAGCGAGGCGGCGGTGACGTCGATCCCGGGGGTGCGGACATCGAACTCCTCGACGATCCGCTGGGTGTCCTTGCGGGCGGCGGCCGGGTCGAGGAGGACGCCCTTGGAGTTGGGGGCCTCGGTGACGTGGCCGAGGATGCGGTTCTCCCAGAGCGGGGCCTCCAGCAGCAGGCCGTGCCGGTGGCGGTCCTCGGGGATGTAGCCGATGCCGGACTCGCGGCGGGCCCGGGTGAGCTTGCCGGAGAGGTCCTGGCCGTCCAGCAGGACACTGCCCGCGTCCAGCGGCAGCATGCCCATGATGGCCTCGACCAGTTCGGCCTGGCCGTTGCCCTCGACACCGGCGATACCGAGGATCTCGCCCTTGCGGATGCTCAGCGAGATGTCGTCCAGGACCACGCGCTCGATGCCCTCGGCGTCCGCCTTGGCGATCCGCAGGCCCTCGACCTTGAGCATCTCCACGTCGGTGACGGTGGACTCGCGGCTCTCCGGGGAGGGCAGCTCGGCGCCGACCATCAGCTCGGCGAGCTGCCGGGCGGTGACGTTCTTCGGGTCGGCGTCGCCGACGGTGGTGCCGCGGCGGATGACGCTGATCGCGTCGGCGACCGAGAGCACCTCGTGCAGCTTGTGCGAGATGAAGATGACGGTGACGCCCTCGGACTTGAGCTCGCGGAGGTTGTCGAAGAGCGCGTTCACCTCCTGCGGCACCAGGACGGCGGTGGGCTCGTCCAGGATCAGGATCTTGGCGCCGCGGTAGAGCACCTTGAGGATCTCGACGCGCTGCCGGTCGGCCACGCCGAGGTCCTCGACCAGCGCGTCCGGGCGCACGCCCAGGCCGTACTGGTCGGAGATCTCCTTGATCTTGGCCTTGGCCTTGGCGCCTATGCCGTGCAGCTTCTCGCCGCCGAGGACGACGTTCTCCCAGACGGTGAGGTTGTCGGCCAGCATGAAGTGCTGGTGCACCATGCCGATGCCGCGCGCGATCGCGTCGCCGGGGGTGTGGAGCTCGACCTGCTCGCCGTTGATGGCGATGGTGCCCTCGTCGGGCCGCTGCATCCCGTAGAGGATCTTCATCAGCGTGGACTTGCCGGCGCCGTTCTCGCCCATCAGGGCGTGGACGGTACCGGGCTGCACGGTGAGGTTGATGTCGTGGTTGGCCACGACACCGGGGAAGCGCTTGGTGATGCCGCGCAGTTCGACGGCCGGTATCGCCGTCCCCGCGCTGGGGTTGCCGCTCTTGCTGAGAGCGGGTTCGGAAGCGGTGATGGCGATCTCCTGATGGTCGGGAGGCGCGTCGTTGCGCTGGAGGGCCAAGACGGGGGGTTGAGGGGACGGGACGGGGCCCGGTGGAGCGCGTCATGCGCGACCCGCCGGGCCCCTCCCTGATGGTGCGTCAATCATCTCCGCTGCCCGACAGGCGGCAGCGGCAGGCGAGGCTGGTGTCAGTTCTGCGGAACGGTCGGGACCTTGGTGGCACCCGAGGTGATCGCCTTGATGGCGTCGTCCAGCTTGCCCTTGATGTCGTCGATGTGGTTGCCGGTGGTGGACAGCAGCACACCGTCGCTCTTCAGGTCGAAGTTCTTGATGCCGGTGAGCGGGTTGCCGTCCTTCGCCGCCTTGATGTACTGGAACACGGCGACGTTCACGTTCTTC
The DNA here is from genome assembly GCF_051374625.1 of Kitasatospora sp. HPM-01-4. NCBI lineage: Bacteria > Bacillati > Actinomycetota > Actinomycetes > Kitasatosporales > Streptomycetaceae > Kitasatospora > Kitasatospora sp. HPM-01-4. The sequence continues at coordinate 3,434,744 of NZ_JBPQGP010000005.1, forward strand.
ACCATCGAGGTGAGGATGACGTCCTTGTACTTCGCCAGCGCCGGCTGCTTGGCCTGGTCGGAGTCGACACCGATCGCCCAGGCGTCCTTCTTCTGCGAGACGGCCTCGATGGCACCCGAGCCGGAGGAACCGGCGGCGGCGTAGATGATGTCCGCGCCCTTGTCGAGCTGGCCCTGCGCGGCCTCCTTGCCCTTGCCCGGGTCGTTGAAGCCCGTGGTGTCCGGCGGGGTGGAGAGGTAGGTGGTCTCGACCTGGATCTTGGGGTCGACCGAGGCGACACCGGCCTTGTAACCGGCCTCGAACTTCTTGATCAGCTCGGACTGCACACCGCCGACGAAGCCGACGTGCTTGGTCTGGGTCTTCAGCGCGGCGGCGACACCGGCCAGGTACGAGCCCTCCTGCTCCGAGAAGGTCAGCGAGGTGACGTTGCCGGGCTGGGTGGTGGAGGAGGAGTCGATGATCGCGAACTTGACGTTCGGGTTGTCCTTGGCGACCTTCTCGACCGCGCTCTGGTACACGAAGCCGACCGCGATGATCGGGTTGTAGCCGTTGCTGACCAGAGTCTTGAGGCGGGTCTCCTTGTCGGCCTCGGCCTCACCGGACTTGGCCTCCTGCTCGGCGACGTTCACGCCGAGCTGGGCCTTGGCGTCGTCGAGACCCTTGGCGGCGGAGTCGTTGAACGACTGGTCACCACGGCCACCGATGTCGTAGGCCATACCGACCTTGAGGGTGGAGCCGCTGCCCGAGCCGGAGGAGGTGGTGTCGGTGCTCTTTGCGCCGCAAGCGGCGAGCGAGGCGATGCCCAGGGAACCCGAGAGCACTACCGCGGCGAGCTTCATTGAACGGCGCAAGGGAATTTCTCCTTCTCACACACCCGTTTGGCGTGGTCGAGCGCCACCGTAACGCGCGTAGAACACAGTTGGGTTACAGCCTGCGGAGGCCTTCGGGTTGTTACCAAAACGTGGTCCTATGCCCGGACGAAGCGGACAAAACCCGGCCTTCGCACCTCCCGAACTGTCAATATCGGGTGCGGAAACGAACACCCTGCGCCAGTGCTTGAATACCCTATGCCAAGGCCCCCATTCCGCACAGTCCGTTCACCGCCCGCCGGTTGGCCACCTGGCGGTCCAACAGCCGCTCCGGGCCCGACCGGACGCCCCTCTCACACCCGGGCGTACTCCAGCGCCAGTGCCGTGAAGAGCTCGACGCCGATCCCGATCGCCCGCTCGTCCACGTCGAAGTCGCCCTGGTGCAGGTCCCGCACCCCCTTCTCGTGCGGGGCCCTGACGCCGAGCCGGGCCAGCGCACCGGGGGCGTGCTCCAGGTACCAGGAGAAGTCCTCGCCGCCGAGGCTCTGCTCGGTGTCCTCGACCACCGGGCCGCCGTCCTGGGCGAAGCGGGCGTTCATCGCCGTCTCCAACTGCCCGATCGACTCGTGCTCGTTCACCACCGGCGGGACGCCGCGGTGGTAGTCGAGGCTCCACTTGGCGCGGTAGGTCTCGGCGATCTTGGCGATCAGCTCGTGCATCACGTCGGGCGCCTCGCGCCAGCCCGCCAGCTCCAGGCAGCGGACCGTACCCTCCAGCTCGGCGTGCTGCGGGATGACGTTCGGTGCCGAGCCGGAGGCGATCCGGCCCCAGACCAGGCTGACGCCCCAGCGCGGGTCCATCCGGCGGGCCAGCGCGGCCGGCAGGTCGGCGGCCATCCTGGCCACCGCCGTCACCAGGTCGGTGGTCAGGTGCGGGCGGGCGGTGTGGCCGCCGGGGCCGTCCAGGTGGAGTTCCAGGCGGTCGCAGGCCGAGGTGATCGCACCGATCTTCAGGCCGATCCGGCCGACCTCGACCCTGGGGTCGCAGTGCACCGCGAAGATCCGGCCGACCCCCTTCATGCCGCCCGCCTCGATCACGTCCAGCGCGCCGCCCGGCATCACCTCCTCGGCCGGCTGGAAGATCAGCCGCACCGGCTGCCTCAGCTCCCCCGCCTGCAGGGCCTCGGCCAGCACCAGCGCGGTTCCCAGCACGACGGAGGTGTGCACGTCGTGCCCGCAGGCGTGCGCCCGGCCCGGAAGGGTGGAGTGATAGGGGACGTCGGCCTTGGCGTCGTCGATCGGCAGTGCGTCGATGTCCGCGCGGAAGGCCAGGAAGGGCGTCCCGGGCCGGGCCCCCGGCGGCACGAGGTCCACGATCATGCCGGTACCACCGGGGAGCACCTTGGGCGCGAGCCCGGCCGCCACCAGCCGCTCGCGCAGCAGCCGGGTGGTGCGGAACTCCTGGCGGCCGAGCTCGGGGTGGCGGTGCAGGTCCCGGCGGAAGGCGATCAGCTCGGCCTCGTACGCCCGCACCCGGGCGCGCAGGTCGGACCCGGTACGGACGGCACCGGGGCGGGCGGAGGGCTTGGGTGCGGACTCGACGGCCTGAGGTTGGTTCACCTCAACAAGAGTAGGCCGGTGACGGGGATTTGGCCTGACTTCCGAGGAAGTCATGCTTACCGGCCGTGCAGGTGGGTATGACATACCGTTTCAGCCGCCTTCCCGATGATCACTGCTCTGTGCAACGAGTCCGGGACCGGACGGACACGGTGAGCTTCCCCACCTTCCGCAATCCACCTCTCTGCCCGGATTGCCCCGTGCTGGGACCCCGCCCGCGGGTCATGCGATGGCAAAGCTTTGGCATGAACTCTTGAGCGGCGCACGCGCGTCCGAATAGACAACTACCGCACAGTCAACTTCCCTGCCACGACTAGGTGAACAAGTCGTGGCTCTCTCCGTCATGCCCTGGTGAAGGTGTTCTGACGGACCGTTCAAAGAAGTGGGGACCTTACGTGCCTGCAGCACGAACCCTGCGTACTCGGGCGGCGGTGGCGGCTCCGGCCGTCGCCGCGCTGATCCTGGGAACGCTCGCGGTCGCGACTCCCGCCGGGGCCGCGACTCCGGTCAGCGAGCAGTCCGCCAAGGAGCTTCCGGGCAGCCACCCGGCGTGGGCCACCGCCCAGGCCGACACCGGTGCCGTCGCCGACTCCGCCCAGGGCACCGCCCGCGTCTACCTGGCCGGCCAGAACACCGCCGCGCTCGCCGCGCTCGCCCAGGCCGTCTCGGACGTCAACTCGCCGGACTACGGCAAGTTCCTGTCCGCCGAGGACGTCAAGGCCAAGTTCGGCTCCACCCCGGCCCAGGTCAAGGCGGTCACCGCCTGGCTGACCGGCGCCGGCCTCAAGGTCACCGACCAGACCGCGCACTACATCGAGGTCTCCGGCTCCACCGGCCAGCTGACCAAGGCGTTCGGCGCCCCGATCCACACGTACCGGACGGCCGACGGCACCCACCGTGCCCCCGCCCACGACGTGGTGGTCCCCGCCGCCGTCTCCAGCGCGGTCCTGGGCGTCGCCGACCTGACCGACGTCCAGCACAAGGCCGTCTCGCAGGCCGTCTCGGTCAAGGACGCCGAGCAGGCCGCCGCCGGTGCCCAGTCCCGGGCCGCCGCCGCGCCCGAGGCCGCCAAGCCGTCCGCGCTGCCGACCGTCCCGACCTGCTCGGACAACGGCTACGCCTCCAAGATGGCCAAGGGTGCCCCGGCCGGGTACGAGAAGAACGAGCCCTTCGCGCCGTGCTCGTACACCACGAGCCAGCTGCGCAAGGCGTACGGCATCACCGACGCCAAGGTGACCGGCAAGGGTGCCCGGATCGCCATCGTCGACGCCTACGCGCTGGGCACCATGGAGCAGGACGCGAACAAGTTCGCGCAGGCGCACGGTGACAAGCCCTTCGCCAAGGGCCAGTACACCGAGGTCGTCACCAAGGACAAGTGGAACCACCAGACCGAGTGCGGTGACTGGTCCGGCGAGGAGGCCCTGGACGTCGAGATGGCGCACGGCCTCGCGCCCGACGCCAAGGTCGTCTACGTCGGTGCCAACTCCTGCCAGGACGGCGACCTGAACGCCGCGCTGGCCAAGATCGTCGACGGTCACCTGGCCGACATCGTCTCCAACTCGTGGGGCGAGATCATGCACGGCAAGAGCGGCGACCTGGACCCGGCCGTCATAGCCGCCGACACCCAGCTCTTCCAGCTCGGTGCCGTCGAGGGCATCAGCTTCACCGTCTCCAGCGGTGACTGCGGCGACGACTCGCCGCAGGCCGCCGCGACCGGTGTCAACTGCGAGAAGGACACCACCCAGGCGCAGACCCAGTGGCCGTCCTCCTCGCCGTGGGTCACCTCGGTCGGCGGCACCGCCCTGGAGCTCGCCAACAAGGCCGGCAAGTACGGCCACGAGGTCAACATGGGCGACGTGCGCTCGGTGCTCTCCGCCGACGGCAAGTCCTGGACCCCGCAGCCCGGCGCCGGCACCTTCTACTTCGGCGGTGGCGGCGGCGTCTCCAAGGACTTCCCGCAGCCCTTCTACCAGAAGGGCGTCGTCCCGGCCCGCATCTCGCACGTGGCGGCCGACGGCACCAAGTCCCTCACCCCGCTGCGTGCCACCCCGGACGTCGCGATGAGCGGTGACCTGGTCGCGGCCACCCTGGTCGGCTACACCGACCCGGCCACCCACACCTACAGCGAGGGCGGCTACGGCGGCACCTCGGTCTCCTCGCCGGAGTACGCGGCCGTCCTGGCCGACACCATCCAGGAGCGCGGCGGCCGTGCGATCGGCTTCGCCAACCCGGCCATCTACGACCGGGCCGGCACCAAGGCGTTCCACGACGTCAACGACGCCGCCGTGCACACCGCGCGCGGCAACGTGGTCGACCTCGGCATGATCGGCGGCTCGCTCAAGGTCCGCCTGTACAAGATCGGCGCCGACTACGGCCTGTCCGCCGCGAAGGGCTACGACACCGCTACCGGCGTCGGCTCCCCGAACGGCGCGGACTTCTTCAAGTCCTTCAAGCTGGCCAAGAAGAACTGAGCCAGCGGGTGATCCGGACGCCCCCAGGCCGACTGCGGCCCGGGGGCGTCCGCCTTCGCGCGGATCAGAAGCGCTCGACGGGTTCGTACGTGCCCCAGACCTCGCGCAGCGCGTCGCAGACCTCACCGACGGTGGCCCTGGCCGCCAGCGCCTCCTTCATCGGGTACAGCGTGTTGTCGCGGCCCACGGCCGCCCGGCGCAGCGCGGTCAGCGCGCGCTCCACCGCCGAACCGTCGCGCCGCGCGCGGAGGTTCGCCAGCCGCTCGGCCTGCCGGGCCTCGATCGCCGGGTCCACCCTGAGCGGCTGGTACGGCTCCTCGGCGGCCAGCCGGAACCGGTTCACCCCGACCACGGTGCGCTCGCCGGACTCGGTCTCCTGCTGGATCCGGTAGGCGGTGCGCTCGATCTCGGCCTTCTGCCAGCCCCGTTCGATCGCGGCCACCGCGCCGCCCATCTCCTCGACCCGGCGCATCAGTCCGAGCGCGGCCGCCTCCACCTCGTCGGTCATCGACTCCACCGCGTAACTGCCCGCGAACGGGTCCACGGTGGCGGTGACGTCGGTCTCGTAGGCGAGCACCTGCTGGGTGCGCAGGGCGAGCCGGGCGGCCTTCTCGGTGGGCAGCGCGATCGCCTCGTCGAAGCTGTTGGTGTGCAGCGACTGGGTGCCGCCGAGCACCGCGGCGAGCGCCTGCACCGAGACCCGGACCAGGTTCACCTCCGGCTGCTGGGCGGTGAGTTGGACCCCGGCGGTCTGGGTGTGGAAGCGCAGCATCTGCGACTTCGGGTTCCTCGCGCCGAACTCCTCGCGCATCACCCTGGCCCAGATCCGCCTGGCCGCACGGAACTTGGCGACCTCTTCGAGCAGGGTGGTGCGGGAGACGAAGAAGAAGGACAGCCGCGGTGCGAACTCGTCCACGTCCATCCCGGCGGCGACGGCGGTGCGCACGTACTCGATGCCGTTGGCCAGGGTGAAGGCGATCTCCTGCGCGGGGTCCGCCCCCGCCTCGGCCATGTGGTAGCCGGAGATGGAGATGGTGTTCCACCTGGGGATCTCGGCCCGGCAGTAGCCGAAGACGTCGGCGACCAGGCGCAGACTGGGCTTCGGCGGGAAGATGTACGTCCCGCGCGCGATGTACTCCTTCAGCACGTCGTTCTGGACCGTGCCGGTGAGCCTGCCGGGGTCCACGCCCTGCGCCTCGCCGACCAGTCGGTACAGCAGCAGGAGCAGGGCGGCGGGGGCGTTGATGGTCATCGAGGTGGAGACCTCGCCCAGCGGGATGCCGCCGAACAGGACGTCCATGTCCTCCACCGAGTCGACCGCCACCCCGACCTTGCCGACCTCGCCGGCCGCGATCGGGGCGTCCGAGTCGTACCCCATCTGGGTCGGCAGGTCGAAGGCGACCGACAGGCCCGTGGTGCCGTGGGCGATCAGCTGCCGGTAGCGGGCGTTGGACTCGGCGGCGGTGCCGAACCCGGCGTACTGGCGCATGGTCCACGGCCTGCCGGTGTACATCGTCGGATAGACCCCCCGGGTGAAGGGGTACTCGCCGGGCCCGCCGAGCCTGGCCCGCGCGTCCCAGCCGGCAAGGGCCTCGGGGCCGTACACCGGCGGGATCGGGAAGCCGGACTCGGCGCGGCGGGGATCGGCTGCCATTCGGGGTCCTCCACGGAATGGAAGGTGCGTCGAACGCGACGTCGTCGACCGCAATGTAGTGCGGACTGCGGGGTGGGGGACGGAAGACGCCGCCGGATGCGCGGGTTGAGATGATCGTTCCAACGACCGGATCTCTCCACAGGAGTGGCAATGACCGAGCAGAAGGTGGCCGTGGTCACCGGTGCGAGCAGCGGGATCGGCGCGGCTACCGCCAGGCGGCTGGCGGCGGACGGCTTCGAGGTGGTCCTCACCGCGCGCCGCACCGAGCGGATCGAGGCCCTGGCCAAGGAGATCGGCGGCCGCGCCTACACCCTGGACGTCACCGACCGCGCCGCCGTGAACGACTTCGCCACCGAGGTCGGCCGGGTGGACGTCCTGGTCAACAACGCGGGCGGGGCGATCGGCGCGGAGTCCGTGGAGACGGGCGACCCGGACGACTGGCGGGCCATGTACGAGGTCAACGTGATCGGCGTGCTGCACATGACCCAGGCGCTGCTGCCGGCCCTGCGGGCGACCGGGGACGGCACGGTGCTGGTGCTCTCCTCCACCGCCGCGCTGGCCGCCTACGAGGGCGGCGGCGGGTACGTCGCGGCCAAGCACGCCGCGCACACCATCGCGGCGACGCTCCGGCTCGAACTGTGCGGGGAGCCGATCCGGGTGATCGAGATCGCCCCGGGCATGGTCAGGTCGGAGGGCTTCGCGGTCACCCGGTTCCGGGGGGACGAGGAGAAGGCCGCGGCGGTCTACGCGGGCGTGGCCGAGCCCCTCACCTCCGAGGACATTGCGGACACCGTCTCCTGGGCCGTCACCCGGCCCTCCCACGTCAACATCGACCTCCTGGTGGTCCGCCCGCGGGCGCAGGCCGCCAACCACAAGGTCCACCGCGTGCTGTAGCAACCGGTCAAGTTCCGTGTGGCGTGCGGGAGTTGTCCCGCACGCCACACGGGGGCCACGTGCGGCGGCGGCCCGGCCCGCACCGGGCGCCCCCGCCGCCTCCGCAGAGGGCCCTGCCTCCGGTGCACCCGGACATGACCCGTTGATCTCAACGTCACAACTTGATAGCTCGGTCGGATGAATTCTGCGCGCCGTCTCCACAATTGATGAGCCCTCAACTACCGTGGTGCCGCTGCCGGGCCGGACTCCTGACACCCGGCCCGGCCCGCTTCCACAGGTCAGTCGTGCCGTCGCACCGCACGCACCTCCGTCCGCGCACCCACCTCATGCCTGTCTCCCCTCACGAGGAGGACCCGCTGGCCAGCGACATCCCGCCGCAGCGACCCGGCCCGGCCCCGGACTCCGTCCGGGGAAACCCCCGGTCATCGGCGTCCCTGCTCGGGCTTCACCGCTTCAACGAGGCCGATCCCGGCGCGGCCGAGGAGGCCCTGCTGGCCTGCTGCGGCAGCCATCTGTGGGCCCTGCGACTCGCCGCCCACCGCCCCTACCCCGACATAGAGTCCCTGCTCGCCGCCGCGAGCGAGGCCTCGTACGACCTGCGCCCGGCCGATCTGGCCGAGGCACTGGCGGACGAGAGCTGGATGCCGCAGCCGCTGCTCGGCATGCGCGCCCCCGGCAGCCAGGCGGCCCATACCGCTCTGCGGGCCGCGCACGCCGCGTACGAGGCGCGGTTCGGCCATGTCTTCGTGGTCTGCCTGGACGGCATCGACCCCGAGGAGATGCTCGACGCCGTACTGAGCTCGATCCGCACCCGACTGGCGAACGACCCCGACGAGGAGCGGCTGATCGCCGCCGAGGAGCTCCGCCGGATCGCCCTGACCAGGCTCGAACACCTGGTCGCCACCCATGAGGCCAGCCCGACCCGCTAGGACGCGTCGCACACCCCGGCGATCACCGTCACCGCCCCTGCTGAGCCTTCCGCACCTTGGCCACCTGCACCCGCACCAGCCCCGCGTCCGGCGCGGGTGCCGGGCCCTTGCCCGTCCCTGTCGTGCTGAACACCGCCAGTACCGTGCCGGTCCGCGCGAGCAGGGCGCGCCGGACCGGCGATGTGGAGTCGGATTCATCCGTGAGGATGAACGCGGTCGCACCGTCCGCTCCCTCAGGGGTGGGCGTGTCGAGCCTGGCCAGCCGGTGCCTGGTGCGGACCACGGCCCCCTTGCGGCCCGCCGCCGTGACGCCCTGCGCGGTCGAGGTGAAGCTGCCGCACTGCGCCGGCACCCGGTCCAGCTCGGCCTGGATGTCGGCGGCCCGTCCCGGCCCGAAGGCCAGCAGACCGGTGTGGACGCTTCCGCCGGGGTCGGCGGCGAGCGTCACGCTGAGGTCGGTCTCGGCGATCGGGCCGGAGGCCGGGCCGCCGGGGTCCACCGCGTCGAGTACCGGCTGACAGGCCGCCACATCGGAGGTCCGACGGCCGGTGCCCTGCACGCCCTCCCGGCCGGGGGCCACCGGGGTGACGTGGTAGCCGGGGCCGAGATCGCCGTCGGTGACGGCGGCGGCCCTCAGCCGGTCGGCGGTGAGCGGCCGGTCCGTCCACTCGGACGACGGAGTGACGGTGGCGCAGCCGGTCGCCAGCGCGAGCAGCGCGCAGCGGAGGACTCGAAGGGGGCGGTGCGGCACGGCGGTCCTCGGCGATCAGGTGGCGGGCGGCGGTCGTTTCGCACCGTAACGTAGTTACGCGACCACAGAGCGTCAGAGTTCCCGGCTCCACTAGCCCGTACGTGCCTGATTGATCACACCTGACACCCCGGGCGGCAGTTGGCGACGCGGCGTCGATAGGATGCTGGCGGCCGGTGGACCGTACCCGGCCGGGCTGACCGACAAGAAGCCGGCCGAGCCCCCGAATCCGCTTCCGGAGGGTTTTCCGTGCCGGCTGGAACGCTGTACCGCGGCCGGGAAGGCATGTGGAGCTGGGTGGCTCACCGAGTCACCGGCGTCCTCATCTTCTTCTTCCTGTTCGCACATGTCCTCGACACCGCACTGGTGCGGGTGTCGCCGCAGGCGTACGACTCCGTCATCCAGACGTACAAGACGCCGCTGGTGAACCTGATGGAGTACGGCCTCACCGCCGCCATCCTGTTCCACGCCCTGAACGGCCTGCGCGTCGTCGCCGTCGACTTCTGGGCCAAGGGCCCGAAGTACCAGAAGCAGATGCTCTGGACCGTCGTCGGCGTCTGGGTCGTCCTGATGGCCGGCGCTTTCTACCCGATCCTGCAGCACACCCTTCGCACCTGGTTCGGGGGCTGATCCTGATGGCTACTGAGACCTCCGAGACGCTGGTGGTTCCGTCCGCCCAGGCCCACACCGGCCAGGGCCTGGGGACCGGCAACCCGGCCGACGCCTTCGTCGTCGAGCCGGCCCGCGCGCGCACGAAGAAGACCCCTCGGCGCACCCGGACCAACTTCGAGATGCTCGCCTGGCTGTTCATGCGCCTGTCGGGTGTCGTCCTGGTCGTTCTGATCCTGGGCCACCTGCTGATCAACATCGTCCTCGACGGCGGTGTCTCGAAGATCAGCTTCGCCTTCGTGGCGGGCAAGTGGGCTTCGCCGTTCTGGCAGGGCTGGGACCTGCTGATGCTGTGGCTGGCCATGCTGCACGGTTCCAACGGCATGCGCACGGTCATCAACGACTACGCGGAGAAGGAATCCACTCGCCTGTGGCTGAAGCTCCTCCTTGGTGCCGCGACCGTCTTCACGGTCCTGCTCGGCACTCTGGTGATCTTCACCTTCGACCCCAACATCTAAGTCGGTAGCGAGCCGGACGAGGCGACTAACCCCCATGCAGATTCACCAGTACGACACCGTCATCGTCGGCGCGGGCGGCGCCGGCATGCGCGCGGCCATCGAGTCGACGCAGCGCAGCCGCACCGCCGTGCTGACCAAGCTCTACCCGACCCGCTCCCACACCGGCGCGGCCCAGGGCGGCATGTGCGCCGCCCTCGCCAACGTCGAGGAGGACAACTGGGAGTGGCACACCTTCGACACGGTCAAGGGTGGTGACTACCTGGTCGACCAGGACGCCGCCGAGATCATGTGCAAGGAGGCCATCGACGCGGTCCTCGACCTGGAGAAGATGGGTCTCCCCTTCTCCCGGACCGACCAGGGCCGGATCGACCAGCGCCGCTTCGGCGGGCACTCCCGCAACCACGGTGAGGCCCCCGTCCGCCGGTCCTGCTACGCGGCGGACCGCACCGGCCACATGATCCTCCAGACGCTGTTCCAGAACTGCGTCAAGCACGGCGTGGAGTTCTTCAACGAGTTCTACGTCCTCGACCTGCTGATCAACGAGGGCAAGACCGCGGGCGTCGTCGCCTACGAGCTGGCCACCGGCGAGATCCACGTCTTCCAGGCCAAGGCGGTCATCTTCGCCTCCGGCGGCACCGGCAAGATGTTCAAGGTCACCTCGAACGCCCACACCCTGACCGGTGACGGCCAGGCCGTGGCCTACCGCCGCGGTCTGCCGCTGGAGGACATGGAGTTCTTCCAGTTCCACCCGACCGGCATCTGGCGCATGGGCATCCTCCTCACCGAGGGTGCGCGTGGCGAGGGCGGCATCCTGCGCAACAAGGACGGCGAGCGCTTCATGGAGCGCTACGCCCCCGTCATGAAGGACCTCGCGTCCCGTGACGTCTGCTCGCGCGCCATCTACAGCGAGATCCGCGAGGGTCGCGGCTGCGGTCCGGACGGCGACCACGTCTACCTGGACCTCACCCACCTGCCGCCGGAGCAGCTGGACGCCAAGCTCCCGGACATCACCGAGTTCGCCCGCACCTACCTCGGCATCGAGCCCTACACGGACCCGATTCCGATCCAGCCCACCGCGCACTACGGCATGGGCGGCATCCCGACCAACGTCGAGGGCGAGGTGCTGAAGAACAACACCGACATCGTCCCGGGCCTGTACGCGGCCGGCGAGGTCGCCTGCGTCTCGGTGCACGGCGCCAACCGCCTGGGCACCAACTCGCTGCTGGACATCAACGTGTTCGGCCGCCGCGCGGGCATCGCCGCCGCCGGCTACGCCGATAAGCACGACTTCGTCGAGCTCCCGGCCGACCCGGGCAAGCTCGTCCAGGACCTGGTCGACGGCCTGCGCGAGTCCACCGGCACCGAGTCGGTGGCCACGCTCCGCAAGGAGCTCCAGGAGTCCATGGACGCCAACGCGTCCGTGTACCGCACCGGCGACACCCTGAAGCAGGCGGTCAAGGACGTCCGCAACCTGCGCGAGCGCTACAAGAACGTCGCCATCCAGGACAAGGGCATGCGCTACAACACGGACCTCCTGGAGGCCGTGGAGCTGGGCAACCTGCTCGACCTGGCCGAGGTGCTGGTCGTCTCCGCGCTGGCCCGCGAGGAGTCCCGCGGCGGTCACTACCGCGAGGACTTCCCCAAGCGCGACGACGAGAAGTTCATGCAGCACACCATGGCGTACCAGGAGGTTGCCGCTGACGGCAGCACCTCCATCCGCCTCGACTACAAGCCGGTCGTGCAGACCCGCTACCAGCCGATGGAGCGTAAGTACTGATGAGCACTCCGACCGTGGAGAAGCACTCGGCCGCTCTGGACGCGGCCGAGTCGGGTGCCACCCAGCTGATCACCGTCACCCTCCGGATCCGCCGGTTCAACCCGGAGGAGCACCCGGACCCGGTGTGGGTCGACTACCAGCTGGAGATGGACCCCAAGGAGCGCGTCCTGGACGCCCTCAACAAGGTCAAGTGGGAGCAGGACGGCACCCTCACCTACCGCCGTTCCTGCGCGCACGGCATCTGCGGCTCCGACGCCATGCGGATCAACGGCCGCAACCGGCTGGCGTGCAAGACCCTGATCAAGGACGTCAACCCGGAGAAGCCGATCACGGTCGAGGCCATAAAGGGCCTCGCGGTCCTCAAGGACCTGATCGTGGACATGGACCCGTTCTTCCAGGCGTACAAGGACGTCATGCCGTTCCTCATCACCAAGGGGAACGAGCCGACCCGCGAGCGCCTGCAGTCCCAGGAGGACCGCGAGCGGTTCGACGACACCACCAAGTGCATCCTGTGCGCCGCGTGCACGTCGTCCTGCCCGGTCTTCTGGAACGACGGCCAGTACTTCGGCCCGGCCGCCATCGTCAACGCGCACCGTTTCATCTTCGACTCGCGTGACGAGGGCGCCGAGCAGCGCCTGGAGATCCTCAACGACCGTGAGGGCGTGTGGCGTTGCCGCACGACCTTCAACTGCTCCGAGGCCTGCCCGCGTGGCATCGAGGTCACCAAGGCGATCCAGGAAGTGAAGCGGGCCCTGGTGACCCGCCGCTTCTGATCCCTGTGCGGTAGACGCCGAAGGGCCCGTCCGGTACGACCGGACGGGCCCTTCGGCGTCTCACCGGAACCCGGTGGGTCAGGCCTTGCGGGCCGCGCGCAGGCCGCGCACTCCGATGCCGCCGATCAGCAGTCCGAGGACCAGGGAGGTGACGGCGAGCAGCAGGTGGATCCAGAAGAAGGCGGTGGGCTGGGAGTGGTCGCCGCCGACGAAGGCCTGGCCGCCGGAGTCCTTCCAGAGGTTCTTCACGAAGGTGGTCCAGATGATCACGGACCAGACGCCGAAGGCGGCGAGGAACCAGGAGACACGGCTGCTGAGCTTCATGGGACGTCCTTGGAGGCGGGGAGGGCGATCTCGTCCCAGTATGAGGAGTCTGCCGACCGGCCCAGAGACCGGCACTCGTCGGAGGGACGGATGCGGCGCGGCGACCGACCTTCCGGCGCCCTGGGTACGGTCACTCGGTGCGCTCATCCAGTCACCTCACGTACCGTTGCGCGGTGGTCGCCGCCGCCGTCTCGCTCTGTGCCGCCGCGGCGGCCCCCCTGGACGAGCAGCCCCCGCCGGGTCTGTCGAAGATCGGCGGCGCCCGGCTCGCGCTGACCGGGGTCCAGGTCTCCCCCCTGGCCGGGGCGCCCGCCCTTCCGGCGGACCTGACCGGCCGGTCCTGGCTGGTGGCGGACGCCGGGAGCGGCGAGGTGCTGGCGGCCCAGAACGCGCATGTGCGGCTTCCCCCGGCCAGCACGCTGAAGATGCTGTTCGCGGACACCGTGCTGCCCAGGTTCCCGCGCTCGACGGTGCACAAGGTCTCCCACGGGGAACTGGCGAGCCTCGGCGCGGGCAGCAGTCTGGTCGGTGTGAAGGAGGACCTCGAGTACCGGGTGGAGGACCTGTGGCGCGGCGTCTTCCTGAGCTCGGGGAATGACGCGGTCCACGTGCTCGCCCACATGAACGGCGGGCTCGACCGCACCGTCGCCCAGATGCAGGCCCGCGCGGACGCGATGGGCGCGCACGACACCCATGTGGTCTCGCCCGACGGCTACGACGCGGACGGCCAGCTCTCCTCGGCGTACGACCTGACGCTGTTCGCCCGGGCCGGTCTGCGCAACACGGACTTCCGCTCGTACTGCTCGACCAAGCAGGCCACCTTCCCCGGTGCCTACGACAAGACCACCGGTCAGCGCGCCAGCTACGGCATCGCCAACACCGACCGGCTGCTGGGCCGCTACGCCGGCCTGATCGGCGTCAAGAACGGCTACACCACCAACGCGGGCGCCACCTTCGTCGGCGCCGCCGAGCGCAACGGGCGGACGCTGCTGGTGGCGGTGATGCACCCCGAGTCGTACATGAAGGTGTACGACGAGACGGCGGCGCTGCTCGACTGGGGCTTCGCGGCGTCGGGGAAGGTCGCCCCGGTGGGGCGGCTGGTGGACGAACCGGCGGGGGCCGCCGCCCAGGGCGGCCGGGGGGCGCAGGGCGCGGCCGGGGCGCACGGCGCCCGGGCCGGGCGCGAGGAGGTCGGTTCGGACGGGTGGATCGCCGCCGGGCTGTGCGGGGCGGCCGGGGCGGCCGCGCTGTTCGGGCTGCTGCTGCGCCGCCGTCGCAACCGGGCCGGGCGGGTCTGGGCCGCGGTCCCGTCGGGGTCCGGCGGCATGGAGCAGCCCGTGGGCGCGACGCCCGTACAGGGCGACTGACCGGCACGGGTGTCGCCTCGACGTCCCGCCCCGCGGCAGTCGACCGGGCCCCGCACCCCCGTACCGCCCCGGCGCGCTACCTCCCCAGGTGCCGTCTGACCCGGCGGAGGGCTCGGGTGGCGATCGGTGGGAGGAGGTCGAGGGCGAGACGGCGGGGGACGGAGCGGTGAGGGGTGGCGCACCGGGGCGACTCGGGGGCGAAGGCGGGGGGTTCGTCCCAGGCGAGACGGTGGACCGTGTGGTGGGCGATGGTGTCCTGGTCCATGCGGAAGCCCTCGCCGCGCCAGTCGCGGGCACACAGCTCCTGTCCGAGGGCTCCGGCGTCGCCCCAGGTGCCGTAGAACTTGTCGGGTGTCAGGCAGACCGGCCGCAGCCCGTGTTCGAAGACGGCTTCCCAGACCGCCGCGGCCACTCCGGGGGTGTGCTCGGCGCGGTAGTCGTCCAGGGCGATCACGCCGTCCGGGACGAGGGCCGCTCTGGCCACCCGGATGTCGTCGACCACGTGCTCGTACAGGTGCGAGGCGTCCACGTGGACGAAGCGGCAGCTCCCGGCGGGGATGCGCCCGTCGGCGAGGGCCGAGGTCGGGGCCTGGATCACCGTGGGCAGACGGCCGTGGAAGGCCAGGTAGTTGGCCTCGAAGGCGCGGCGGGTGAGCGAGCCGCGGTACGACATGGCCATCTCGGCGGAGTTGTCGTCGTCGGGTGCGTCGGAGTCGAAGAGGTCGCAGACCGTGAGGGTCTCGCCGGGCCGGAGGTGGCTGCCGAGCAGGATCGCGCTGCGGCCGAGGTAGGTGCCCAGTTCCAGGATGTCGCCGCCGGTCCCGGCGGCGCTCTGGCGGTCCAGCAGCCAGCCGAACACCTGCTGGTCGGTCTTCCAGAACCACCCCGGCACATCGTCCGGGGTGCGGGGTGCGGGAGCGGGAGCGGCGTCGGCGCTGGTCATGGTGGCTCCAGGCGGGGCGGGGGGCGGGGTCAGTCCCGGGTGGCGGCGAGGGCGGGGTCAGTCCCGGGTGGCGGCGAGGGCGGCCCTGGCCTGTTCGGCGGCGCGTTCGCGGGCGGCCGCGGGATCGTCCAGGGCGGTCCAGGAGACGCAGTACATCAGCAGCCGGGAGACGAAGTTGATCCAGAGCAGCAGGGCGATCGGGACGCCGAAGGCCCCGTACAGGCTCCGGCCCGCCACCTTGCTGAGGTAGGAGGCGAGCGCCACCTTGAGCACCTCGAAGCCGATCGCGCCGATCAGCGCACCGGACAGTACGGCCCGGCGGCGCTGCCCGCCGATCCTGGGGAACGGGCTGAGCAGGTAGGCGAACAGGAGCAGGTCGCAGGCGACCGCGATCACGAAGCCGACCACGGCCAGCAGATAGTGGCCGGGCCCCTTCTGGGACAGGCCGAGCCATCCGGCGAGGTGCTGGGCCAGGGTGCTGCCGACCGCGGAGGCGCCCAGCGAGACGGCGGTGACCACGCCGAGGCCGAGCAGGACCACGCAGTCCCAGACCCTGACCAGGATGAAGTTGCCCTTCTCCTCCGGGAGTTGCCAGATGTCGCGGATCGAGCCGCGCATGGTGTTCACCCAGCCGAGACCGGAGAGCAGCAGCACCACGCCGCTGATCACCCCGATGGTCCCGGCGTTGGAGGCCACCTCGTTGAGGTCCAGCGCGCTGGAGATGCCGGGGAGCTGCCTGGCGATGTCGCCCTGGAGCTGCTGCACCCGCGCGTGCGTGAGCGTTCCGGCGGCGACCGCCAGTGCCACGGTGAGCAGCGGGAAGAGGGCGAGGAAGCCGAAGAAGGTGACGGCCCCGGCGAGGCGGTTGCCCTTGAGGGCGTTGAAGTGCTCGTAGGCGAGGTAGGGGCGGCTGCGCAGCATTCTGGCGACCAGCGGGCCGATCACCGGCAGTCGGGTCAGGAAGTCCATCGGCGCGCTCCGCCCGGCTGGGGTGGTCGTATGGTCGGAAGGGTCAAGCCCTGTATATCCCGATGAACGGTCGGGATCTAGGAGGGCGCTCCGGGAGCGCCCCGGCGGCGAGGCCCTGGCGGGGCCGGTCTCAGCCGGACAGGTCAGTGAACGGAGCCCGGCCGCCGCAGTAGGCCGGCCAGTCCTTGGCCGGGACGTCGCCGCACCAGAGCCGGGTGCCCTTGCTGTCCTGGGGCCGCCAGTCGGGGTGCGGCGCGGCGCAGGTGTGCCCGGGGGCGTACAACGGGCAACTGCCGTCGGCCCGTTGGAGCAGGTGCGAGCGGTAGGCGTCGATGCCCATGGTGTCGCTCCGCGGGTCGGGCATGTACCGGTTGGCGGACCAGGATGCGGCCATCGCCCCGAACACGGCGAGGGAGCAGAGCGAACCCGCCGCCAGGCGCCGGCCGAGGAAGCGCGGCAGGCGGATGTGCCGCTCGGCGGTCAGCCGCGGCCAGGCGGTGCCGGCGCCGCCGGAGAGCAGCATCGCGGCCAGCACGGTGAGGGCGATCAGCGCGTACAGGATCAGCCAGGTGGTGCGCGGGTAGAGCATCACCGCCTGGTCGCGCTGCATGTGCCCGGCGAACCAGAAGCGCAGCACCCAGGCGCTGGCCAGGCAGCCGACGGCGGCGAGCACCGGGGGACGGCGCAGGCCGACGGCCAGGGCGAGGCCGAGGCCGGTCAGCACGAGCAGCGAGAAGGTGGTCTGTCCGGCGAGTTCGCCGGGCGGGGGCCAGGCCCAGGCGGCGGGCCAGCCGGAGCGGTCGGAGCGCCAGCCGAGGACGTACGCCGGGTCGGTGTAGACGTCGAAGTAGGCGTAGCGGTCCACGGTGGTGGCCCCGTGCTCGGCGAGTCTGACCAGCAGCGGTGAGCCGACGGCGGCGGCGGTGGCGGCGGTGGTGCCGAGCAGGACGGCCGCCCGGGTCAGGGCGGCCCGGCCCCGGCGCCAGGGTACGAGCAGCAGTACGGCCGCCAGGACGCCGGGCGCGGACCAGAGGAACCATCCCGAGTAGAGCAGGAAGAGCAGTCCGAGGACGGTGCCGAAGACCGCGCCCCGCAGCGCCGCGGTGCGCCTCGACAGCCGTGCCACCTGGGCGAGTTCGGTGAGCAGGCGACCGATCAGCGGGAGCAGCACCACCATCACCAGGTGGCTGTACGGCCGGATCGGGTCGAGGAAGAGGATCGCGGCGGGCAGGGCGGCGGCCAGCGCCCAGGCGGGGCGGAGCAGGGTGCGCCAGGCGAGGTAGCAGAGCGGCCCGAAGACGGCACTGAGCAGCAGCTGGAGGTCCTTGAGGGCGTAGCCGACATGGCCGCCGCGCAGGTACCGGGCCCATTCGGCGAGCAGCACGACGAAGCCGGGCGGGTAGACGTCGGGCAGCCCCTCGCCGCGCAGGAAGGAGGCGGCGTAGCCCAGCAGGGTGCCCGGGTCGCCGTCCTGACCGCCGAGGCCCCAGGGGGTGCCGCGCAGGGCGACGGCGATACCGCCCGCGACGATGCCGGTGCCGAGCCCGGCGACGGCGGCGCAGCCGAGGCGGAGCGCCGGCTGCCAGCGGTGGCTGCGGGCGCGGTGGGCGGCCCACAGGACGGCGGTCAGCAGCGGGATGGCCAGCAGGGCGGCCCGGAACTGGAGCTCGGCCAGGCCGCTGACCTGGCCGACCCTGACCAGCGGGTTCACCTGGATGTCGCGGGCCCAGAGCATGAAGCCGACGGCGACGGCCAGGGCCAGGGCCGCCTCCGCCGCGGCTGCCGCTGCCGCCGCCACGGCCGGCCGGCGGGTCCCGTACCGGGGGGTGGCCGGCCGCGGGCCGGGTTCGGCGAGCTGCGGTTCGTCGGGTACCTCGGTGGCCACGTCGGGCATGCTGCTTCGCTTCCGTCGGGGAGAGGATGCGTAGTGCGGGTACCCGGCCGGACCGTCGGGCGGCGCCGGGCGGTCCTGCGACACTGCCTTCGGCGTAACGGGGTGTCACCCGGGTGGGGCATCCGCCAGTGATCCGATCCGCCCGGACGCGGGACGCGGCGCCGACCGCCGACGGTCTATCGGACGGTCGGGCCGACCACCGGGCGGCCGTCGTCGGCGTAGCTCACCAGGACGATCTCCAGACGGCCGCGACGGCCGGGCCCGGCGAGCCGTGCGGTGGCGGTCGCGAGGGCGGGGTCGTCGAGGTAGACCCGCATCGGGACCGGGGAGCCGTCGGCGAAGTCGACGATCTGCTGCGGGGTGTGGCGCCAGCGGCCCCAGATCCACGCCCGCCAGGAGCGGCCGTTGTCGCGGGCGAGCACGCCGAGCCAGAGGTTGCCCTCGTAGAAGCGCGGGTCCTCGCCCTGTCTCGGCTCGGTGAGCAGCACACCGATCCTGGGGTCGGGCACCGGGCGGGTGGCGTGGACCGCGGTGACCAGGGCGGCGCTGAACGGGGCCGCGCGGTCCCCGTGCAGGTAGCCGGCGGCCCGGCTCTCCTGCCAGCCGCTGCGGGTGATCCAGTCGTCCGGCTGGGAGTTGAGCACCAGTGCGGCCAGCACCGCCAGGGCGGCGGTGGCCGCCCACGCGGCCCGCGCCGGGCCGCCACGGGCGGGCGTGGCGCGGCCGGCCACCCGGTGCCCGGCCCCGGGATCGGTGCGGCCGGCACCGGTGGGCTCCTGTGTTCGGGCCGGGCGGCGCCCGGGTGGGCCGAACAGCGGGACCACGGCGGCGCCCAGCGCGATCAGGCCGACCACGACCAGCTGGTGCAGCAGCTTCTCGTAGTAGTACTCGGTGTGTCCGGTGCTGGCGAGCTGGTACTGCCTCAGGGCGACGACCAGCCCGGCCACCGCCAGCACGGCGCCCAGCGCGGCCCGCCGGACCGCGTTGCGCCGGGCCGCCGCGGTGAGCAGGCCGAGGACGGTCAGCGCGAGCAGCGGCAGCAGCAGGTGCCGCACCACCGGCAGCACGCCGCCCGGCATGGCCAGCACGGTGGGCGAGTTGGCCTGCCGCCAGTTGGCCAGCACGGGCAGCGCGGCGGCCGCACCGGTGAGGACGGCGGCGGCCAGGGCGGCCCGTGGGGCCGGCCGGAGGCGGCGGCGGTGCACCACCGCCCAGATCAGCAGCAGCGGCACGGCGGCGGCCAGCAGCAGGTAGTACGAGAAGGACACCCCGACGGTCAACGCGCCCAGCAGCAGCAGCTGTTCGCCGGGTCGGGCGAGCGGGCGCAGCACCAGGGCGGTGAGCAGGGCGAACAGGGCAAGCCCGAAGATCTCGCTCTCGAAGCCCGCGAGCAGCAGCGGGGTCGCCTCGTCCAGCACCAGGTAACCGCCGGTCAGCGCGCACAGCGGCAGTACCGCCCAGCCGCCGAGCGCCGGCCCGGCGGCCCGGCAGGCCGCCCAGAGCACGGCCGCCACGCAGGCGGTGAGCGCGGCGCCGGTGAGCAGGGTGAAGGTGCCGAGGGAGGCGAGTGCGGGCGGCGCGCCGGTACCGCCGCGGACGAAGGAGGTGAGCGCGGCCAGCACCAGGTGGCTGCCCTGCGGGTAGCTCTGGAAGCCGTCCTGCAGGGCGACGGCGGCCTGCTCGGGGTGGAAGACCAGATAGCCGCCGAGCCTGAGCACGGCGTCGTAGAGCGCGAAGTGCCTGGCCAGGTCCTCGCCGTGGAACAGGGTGGCCAGCCGGCCGGTGGCGTTCTCGGTGAGCAGCGGGCCGAGGTAGCACCAGCCGACGGCGGCGAACGCGAGCAGCTGCAGGCGGTCGGCGAGCGGGACGACGGGGCCGGGCAGCGGCCGCGGACGGATCAGTGCGAGTACGGCCAGCGGGAGGGCGGTGGCCTCGGCGAGGGCGACGGGGTGCAGGCCCCAGGGCCAGAGCGAGGCGAGGACGCCGAGCAGGCAGCACCAGCCGGTCAGCAGACCGGCGGAGAGGACCAGCCGGTCGAGTGTGGTGAGCTTGGAGCGGAACCGGGCGGCGGTGGCGCACCAGAGCAGGGCGAGGGTGAGCCAGTCGGCGTGCAGCAGGTGGAGCAGCGGGGGCGCGAGGAGGAGTACGGCCGCGAGGGGCGGTCCGGGCGCGGGCAGCCGGACGGAGCGGGTGCGGCGGGGCCCCGCGCCCTGGGAGTCCTGGGGGGCCTGGGTCGCCGCGTCGGGCATGGTGATCCGCTTCCGTCGGGTCGTCGGGGGGCGGAGGCCGGGCGTGCTCCGCCTGTGGGAAGGCCCCTGGGCACCGAGGTTGGCACAGTCCCGACCCGCCCTCCACCACCGTCCGTCCCCTCCCCGCGACGACCACCCGCATGGACGACTGACGACGACGCGGCGAGGTACCCGCCCGAACGCCGCGCGCCCGGCGGGGACCGGTCGGGCACGCCCTAGCGGATCCGCCGGGTGGCGAGGGTTGCGACGTGGCGGGTGCGGGCCAGGGTGCGGATGGTCTGGTAGGCCAAGTAGCGTCCCTGGCTGAGGAGTTCGGCGCGGATGCGGCCGCTGCCCGGGGTGGGCCGGTAGCCGGCGGGGCGAAGGCGGGCGCAGTGCCGGGCGGCCCGGCGGAAGTACTCGCGGCGGTCGCCCGCGGGGATCCGGCCCGGCTTGCTGACCACGGTGTTGAGGTGGTGGAGCATCCGGCCGTAGACGACGGGACGCCAGTGGGCGAGGCCCGGGCGGCGGTCCAGGAAGGCGAAGACCCGGTCGTACTGGTCGAAGACGTCGAAGTGCTTGCGGCTCGCGGTGGCGAGTATGTTGCCGCCTCCCTCGCGCTGGCGGTAGTGGACGCCGACCTGGTCGAGCATGGTGATCGAGCGGGCGGCGAGCAGCGCGGGGAAGGTCCAGGGGGTGTCCTCGTAGTAGCCGGCCGGGAAGGTCAGGCCCTGCTCGTCGACGTAGGCGCGGCGGTACGCCTTGTTCCAGACCACCATCAGCAGTTCGAGCAGGTCGGGACGGTCGTCGAGGGTGAAGACCTCCGGCCCGGGGCGGGCGAAGACGGGGGCGGAGTTGCTGCGGACCACCCGGCCGTCCCAGTAGGTGCGGGCGTAGTCGTAGACCAGGATCTCGGGGTCGGCGCAGGCTTTCAGCCGTTCCTCGACGGACTGGAGCAGACCGGGGGTGAGGGTGTCGTCGCTGTCGAGGAAGATCACGTAGTCCCCGGTGGCGACCTCCAGGCCGGCGTTGCGGGCGCGGCCGAGTCCGACGTTCTCCGCGAGGTGCAGCACCCGTACGCGCTCGTCTCGCTCGGCCGCCCGGTCCAGGATGGCTCCGCTGCCGTCGGGTGACCGGTCGTCGACCGCGATCAGCTCGAAGTCCGCGCAGGACTGGGTGAGCACCGAGTCGAGGCACTCGGTCAGGTACTCCTCGACCTGGAAGACCGGGACGATCACGCTGAAACGGGGCATTGGACTCTTTCCCACGGGGACACGAGGGCCGCCGGAGATCACCGGTCCGCCGACGGACGCAGGCCTGGTGCGGCCTGGGGAGACCGGTCGCGGAACAGCCCGGATTGGGGCATGATCCGCACCCCCGAGCGGCCTCGACCGACTCTCCCACCAAGCGCGTAACGAATTGGCGGAATCTCGGTTACCAGCGTCGTACCTTCGGGTGAATCGCGCGGGCGGCGGCTTCGCCGCCCCTCTACTCTCCGTCACACGTCGATCTCGTATCAACCCTGCCGCGCCGCGGTCCGACCGGCGGCCAGCCCGGAGAGGCCACTTCCATGCCCGAAATCCACCAGTCGCCGCAGTCCGGGCCCACCGGGCCGGACCCCGCCTCCGGCCGTACCGGGGGCGGGGAGGCGACCGCCGGCGCCTCGTACACCGAGCGGCTGGTCACCCTGGAGCGGTCGGGGTTCAGACGCCTGCTGCCGACCCAGGCGCCGTACCGCTGGAACCTGCGGCGGCTGAAGCTCGGGCGGGTGCTGGACGTCGGCTGCGGGGTCGGCCGGAACCTGCAGCACTGTGCGCCGGGCAGCGTCGGCGTGGACCACAACGGGACCTCGGTGGCCACCGCCCGGGCGCGGGGTCTGGAGGCCTACACCGCGGCCGAGTTCGGGAGCGACGCGGGGCTGGCCCGGCCGGGCTCCTTCGACAGCATGCTGGTCGCCCATGTGCTGGAGCACCTGGACGCGGCGACGGGTGCGCGGCTGCTGGAGGGCTATCTGCCGAGCGTGCGTCCGGGCGGGCGTGTGGTGATGATCACCCCTCAGCCGGCCGGGTACCGCTCGGACCCGACGCACGTCCGCTTCGTGGACTTCGGCGCTCTGCGCGCTCACGCCGAGAGCGCCGGACTGACCGTGCTGACCAGCTACTCGTTCCCGCTGCCGGAGGCCGCGGGGCGGGTGTTCAGGTACAACGAGTACGTACTTGTCGCCCGCGTGCCCTGAGCGACGGCCTCGCCCGGTCTCCCCGAATCGGTCACTTTCGGACGGTACTATCCGCCCGTGTGCCGACCGGGGCCTTCCGCGGTCGGCCCGAGACCGGTCGCCAAGCCCCCGATGAAAGGCCCGCGCAGCCGATGGCCCCCCGCCTCTCCGTCGTCGTCCCGATCTACAACGTCGAGCGCTACCTGGAAGAGTGTCTGGACTCGATCGCGGCACAGACGTTCTCCGATTTCGAGTGCGTCATGGTGGACGACGGCTCCAAGGACGGCAGCGCGGCCATCGCCGAGGCGTACGCCGCCAAGGACGCGCGGTTCCGGCTGGTGCGGCAGGAGAACCAGGGCCTGGGTGCGGCCCGCAACACCGGCTACCGGCACATCTGCGAGGGCTCCGCCTTCCTGGCCTTCGTGGACAGCGACGACACCCTGCCGCCCAGCGCGTACGAGCTGATGATCGGCACCCTGGACGAGACGGGTTCGGACTTCGCCACCGGCAACGTGCTGCGTTTCCGCGCGGTGGGCTACTACCAGTCGGGCGGGCACCGCAAGCCGTTCAAGGAGACCAGGCTGCGGACCCACATCACCGAGATCCCCTCGCTGGTGACCGACCGCACCGCGTGGAACAAGGTGTACCGCCGCTCGTTCTTCGACGCCGCGGGTGTGCTCTACCCCGAGGGCATCCTGTACGAGGACGCCCCGGTCAGCGTGCCGCACCACTACCTGGCCCGCAGCGTGGACGTGCTCTCCGAGCCGATCTACCACTGGCGCGAGCGCGAGGTCGGCGAGATGTCGATCACGCAGATGCGGACCAACCCCAAGGGCCTGGTCGACCGGGTGAAGTCGATGGAGCTGGTCCGCACCTGGCTGCTGGCGCAGGAGGACCCCGTCTTCCGCCGCCACCTGCGCTCCTACGACGAGAACAACCTGGTCGAGGAGATCCCGATGTTCTTCTCCTCGGTGCTGGAGGGCGACCGGGACTACCGGGACGCCTACCGCGAGAGCGTCAGCCGGCTGCTGCGCGCGATCGGTCCCGAGCAGGTCCGCAGGCTGCGCGCCCCGCTGCGGCTCAAGTACCACCTGACCCTGCAGGGGCGGATGGACGAGCTGGTCGAGCAGCTGCGCTTCGAGAAGGACAGCAACGGCGCCGCCCCAGCGCGCGGCCTGCTCCGCCCGTACGCCGACTACCCGTTCCTGCGCGGCGGCCGCAGGAGCGTGCCCACCGACGTGCTGCGGCTGGACAACGCGCTGGTGATGCGCAGCCGGCTGTACGACTCCACCTGGGAGGACGGCAGGCTGCGGATCACCGGGCACGCCTTCCCCGAGCACCTGGGTGCCGAGCACAAGCACGACATGGTCAAGGTGCTGGTGCTGCGCGAGGCCAAGGGCCACCGGGTGCTGGCGGTGCAGACCAGGACGATCTACAGCCCGGAGGCCACCGCCTCCTCCCCGCACGACCTCTACAGCTGCGACTGGGCCGGGTTCACCGCCGTGATCGACCCCAAGCGGCTGAAGAGCCGGGGCCGTTGGAAGGACGGCTCCTGGCGGGTGCTGATCGCCGGGGTCGGCAAGGGCGGCGTCTACAAGGGCCGGATCTCCGGCGGCTGGAGCGACACCGCCGAGTACCCGCCGGTGCACTGGGTCGAGGACGACGTCCGGATCGTGCCCTGGCTCAAGGACAACCACGTCTACCTGCGGGTGGAACTGGTCAGGGCCCGTGCGGTGCAGGTGAGTTCGGCCGGCGGCGAGGTACGGGTGACCGGCTCGGTGCGCTCCGGGGCCGACCTGGCGGGGGCCAGGCTGCGGCTCAGGCACGTCGAGTCGGAGCGGGAGCTGTTCTTCCCGCTGGAGCTGGGCGCGCCCACCGGGCCGACCGTGCCGTTCAGCGCGAGTTTCCCGATCGCCGAGCTGACCGCCGTCCGCGAGGCCTGGGACGCGCTCGACCCGTCCGCCGCCGAGCGGACGCGCGACCGCTGGGACACCGAGCTGCAGCTGGACTCCGGCGCCACCGTGCCGGTGGTGATAGACGATCGCCGGGCGCCGGCCCAGCTGGACGTACCGATCGAGGCCCGGCCGGCCGATGAGGCCGCGGGTACCGCGCACGGCAGGCGGCGGGCGCTGTACTCCAAGCCCTCCCCCAGCGGCTACCTCCAGTTCTGCGACCAGGTGCTGCAGCCGGTGGTCGAGGAGATCACCGCCGCCCGGGACGACGACGGATTCCTGCTCAGCGGCAGCTTCCCGCTCCCGGGCACGCACCGGTACGAACTGGTGATCCGGCACAACTGGCTTGAGGAGGAGCACAGTTACCCGGTGGAGATCACCGAGGGCCGGTTCCGCGCCGCGCTGCCCGCCGTGCCCACCGCCTCCTTCGCCGGACAGGTGCCGCTGCACCGGGGCACCTGGGAGGTCTTCTTCCGGCCGGTCGGCGCCGCGACCGGCAGCGCCTGGCCCCGGGTGCTGCTGGCACCGTCCTGCCACGGCTCGCTGCCGCTGGAGGTGGAGGCCAGGGGCAAGCGGATCGGCCTGGAGCGCCGCCGCCACGACCTCCTCTCCCTGGAGTCGCACGCCGACCTGCTGCCGGAGGAGCGCAGCGGCTACCGGCAGCGGCAGCTGCGGAACGAGTTCCCCGCCTTCCAGCGGCTCCCGCTGACCGACACGGTGGTCTACAACGTCACCTCCGGCGGGCAGTACGGCGGTTCACCGCGCGCCGTGCACGAGGAACTGGTCCGCCGGGGCACCGGGCTGCGCCACCTGTGGGCCACCGACGACCGGCAGGCCGACCTGCCGCGGACCGCCGAGTCGGTCCGGCAGTGGTCCACCGAGTGGTTCGAGGCGCTGGCCACCGCCAGGTACGTGGTGACCAACACCCATCTGCCCGAGTTCTTCGAGCGCCGCCCCGGCCAGGTGGTGCTGCAGACCTGGCACGGCACCCCGCTGAAGCGGATCGGGCACGACTTCGAGAAGGTCTGGTTCACCGACGCCCAGTACCTGCGGCACCTGGAGCACGAGGTGCCGCAGTGGAGCCTGCTGGTCGCGGCCAACCGCTGGTCGGCGCCGGTGCTGCGGCGGGCCTTCCGCTACCAGGGCGAGATCCTGGAGAGCGGCTACCCGCACAACGACCTGCTGTTCGCCTCCGACCGGGAGAAGACCGCCGAACGGGTCCGCGAGCGGCTCGGCCTGCCCGAGGGCAAGAAGGTCGTGCTGTACGCGCCGACCTTCCGCGAGGACCGGCGCCGCCCCCAGGACGGCTACCAGCTGGACCTGCGGCTCGACCTGGCCGCCGCCCAGGCCGCCCTCGGCGAGGACCAGGTGCTGCTGGTCCGCAGCCACGAGGTGATGTGCGGCCAGATCCCGGGGGCCGGCAACGGCTACCTCTGGGACGTCGGCACCTACCCCGACACGGCCGAACTGCTGCTGATCGCCGACGTCCTGGTCACCGACTACTCCTCGGTGATGTTCGACTTCGCCAACACCGGCCGCCCGATGCTCTTCTTCACCCACGACCTCGCCCACTACCGCGACAACCTGCGCGGCTTCACCTTCGACTTCGAGACCGAGGCCCCCGGCCCGCTGCTCACCACCTCCGACCGGCTCATCGAAGCCCTCGCAAAGGTGGACACGGTCACCGCCGAACACGCCGACCGCTACGCGGCCTTCCGCGAGCGGTTCTGCGACCTGGAGGACGGCCAGGCCTCGGCCCGGGTGGTCGACGCCCTGCTGAAGGACTGAGACGAAAAGCCGAAAATATGCCATCCGGGCCATCTGATGAATTCTTGGACGGCATATTTTCGGCTTCATTTGAAAATTGACCCACCCGATGGATGTGGTGTGGAATAGCGGGATATCAGAAGGGCTCTCGACTCCCGCAGCGCGAAGGGCATTCCGGTGCCTCGACCTTCCTTTGCCAGATCCCTCGGATTCTCCGTCCCGCTCCCCCGCCGCACGGCGCTCGCGGGCCCGGCCGGCCCCGCCCCCAGGATGGGGATCCGCACCGCCGCCTGGGTCGACGGACGGCTCGAACTGGTCGGCCACGCCCATGTCCGCGGACGCAGTGCCGACCGCCTCGGCGCCGCCCGCACCCTGATCACCCTGTACCGCGCCGACCGGCGCCGCCTCACCGTGCTGCGCACCATCCCCCGCTATCTGCCCGAGATCACCGACGACCTGGCCGAACCCGAGCTCAACCTCGACTGGGCCGGGTTCGCGGTCCGGATCGACCCGGCGCTGCTGCGGCGCGGCGGGCACTGGGAGGACGGCGTCTGGCGGATCGGCGGCCTGCTGCTGAACGGGCTGCGCCCCCGGCCGGGCGACTTCACCGCCCACTGGTGCGGCTCCGGCGAGTACCCGCCCGCCGCCTGGGTGGCCGAGGGCGTGCAGGCCGTCCCGTACTTCCGGGGCGGCCACCTGTACCTGCGGGTCGAGACCGCCCGCGCCCGGGTCAGCGCCACCCGGACCGTCGGCGACAGCGTCGAGCTGGCCTGCCTGAGCAGCGGGCGGGCCGAGGGGGCGACCGTCCGGCTGAACCACCGCCAGTCCCCCGCGGTCATCGCGCTGCCCGTGCTGCCCGGCCCCGGCCGCAGCCTCACCGTCCGGATCCCGCTCGGCGCCTTCGAGCTCAGCGGCCGGCCCGAGCCCGACCCGGCCGGCACCGCGCACTGGGACCCGGTCCTGCACTACCCGGACGGCCGGGCCGAACCCCTGGTGCTCGACCACCACTCGGGCGCCCTGGCCGCCCAGTTCGCGCTCCCCGCCCCCGGCCGCACGCTGCGCCTCAAGCACCTCTTCGACAGCCACCTGCAGCTGTGCGAGCAGCGCAGCGTCCCGGTGGCGGACACCCTCGCCACGACCGCCGAGGGCTTCCTGCTCACCGGCCACTTCCCGCGGCCCGGGGCCGGCCCGTACGAACTCGTGCTGCGCCACGGCGGCGGCCTGGGTGAGCAGCTGCTCGGCGTCGACCCGCTGCCCGACGGCCGGTTCCAGGCCCGGGTGCCGGTCACCGCGCCCACCTCGTACGGCGGACGGCTGCCGCTGCGCAAGGGCGTCTGGGACGTCCTGATCCGGCCCGTCGGCGACCCCGGGGGCGAGCAGCGGGTGATCCTGGCCCCCGACGTGCTGCGCGTGCTGCCGCTCACGGCCGAGGCCCGGGGCAAGCGGATCCTGCTGCAGCGGCGCTGGCACGACACCCTGATCGTGGACTCCACCCCCGTCCTGCCCGCCGCCGAGCGCAGCGCCCACCGCCAGCTGCAGCTCCGCTCCCGGCGCTACCCCGCGGCCAGGCGGAGCCCGCTGCGCGAGGCGGTGCTCTACGACGTCTTCGGCGGGCGCGGATACGCCGACTCCCCGCGCGCGGTCCACGCCGAGCTGGCCCGGCGCGCCGACGGGCTGCGCCACCTGTGGACCGTGGACGACGCGCAGGCCGAACTCCCCGACGGCGTCGAGGCGGTGACCGTCTGGAGCCCCGAGTGGTACGAGGCGCTGGCCACCAGCCGCTACCTGGTCGGCAACACCCACTTCCCCGAGTTCGTCCGGCGCCGGGACGGCCAGGTCCTGCTGCAGACCTGGCACGGCACCCCGCTGAAACGGATCGCCCACGACGTCGGCACCGGCTGGCTGGACGGCGACGGCTACCTGCGGCGCCTCGCCCTCGAAGTGCCCCAGTGGAGCCTGCTGCTGTCCCCCAACTCCTTCAGCACCCCGATCCTGCGCCGGGCCTTCCGCTACGACGGCGAGATCCTGGAGAGCGGCTATCCGCGCAACGACCTGCTCGTCCGCCCGGACGCCGGGGCGGCCGCGCGCGTACGGCGGCGCCTCGGCATCCCCGACGGCAGACGGGTCGTCCTCTACGCGCCCACCTGGCGGGAGGACGCCCGGAGCGGCGACGGCTACCGGCTGGACCTCCGGCTGGACACGGAGGCCGCGCGGCGGGCGCTGGGAACGGACCACGTGCTGCTGGTCCGGCCGCACTCGCACGTGCTCCAGCGGCCGCCCGGCGGCGGCGACGGCTTCCTCCGCGACGTGGGCGACTATCCCGACACGGCCGAACTGCTGCTGATCGCCGACGTGCTGGTCACCGACTACTCCTCGGTGATGTTCGACTTCGCCAACACCGGCCGCCCGATGCTCTTCTTCACCCACGACCTCGCCCACTACCGCGACAACCTGCGCGGCTTCACCTTCGACTTCGAGACCGAGGCCCCCGGCCCACTGCTCACCACCTCCGACCGGCTCATCGACGCCCTCGCAAAGGTGGACACGGCCACCGCCGAACACGCCGACCGCTACGCGGCCTTCCGCGAACGGTTCTGCCACCTCGACGACGGCGGGGCCGCGAAACGCGTCGTGGACGCGCTGCTCGGGTACGGCTGACGGCGCGGGTGGACCGCGCGGCTCCTCTGCGCCGCCGACGGCTACCCGCGTGTCCGGGCGCCGCCCCGGTGGTTCACCCCTGTCCGAAGAGGTAGCCGCGCCAAGGGCGCCAGACCCCGTCCGCGTCGAACCGGGACAGGCAGAACCCCGGTACGGCGAAGGCGGCGTGGAAGGCCCTGGCCTTCTCGTGGGCCAGGTCGAGGACCTCGTCGGGCAGGCCGTGGGCGACCGTGACGTGCGGGTGGTAGGGGAAGGCGAGTTCGCGGGCGAGCGGCCCCGAGCGGATGGCGGCCTCCAGCACCCGGCACTCCTGGGAGCCCTCCTCCACCCGGATGAAGACCACCGGGGAGACGGGCCGGAAGGTGCCGCTGCCCTGGAGCAGCATCCGGAAGGCGGAGTGTCCGCCGGCCACCGCGCTCAGATGCTTCTCGATGTCGGGCAGCAGGTCGCGGGGGACCTCGGTGGGCGGCAGCAGGGTGACATGGGTGGGTATCGAACGCGCGAGCGGGTCGCCGTGGCCGTCGCGGGTGTCCTGGATGGCGCTGCCGTACGGCTCCGGGACGGTTATGGACACCCCGATGGTGACGACCTCCGGGAGGTCGCCACCATCGGGGAGTGAGCGCGAGGGCATCAGCGCGTCAGCGCTTCGGCGCCAGGAAGCCGATGCGGTCGTAGACCGTGGCCAGGGTCTGCGAGGCGACCTCGCGGGCCTTCTCGGCGCCGAGGCCCAGCACCCGGTCCAGCTCGGCCGGGTCGTCCAGGTAGGTCTTGGTGCGGGCCTGGAACGGGGTGACCCACTCGGTGAACAGCTCGGCCAGCTCGGTCTTCAGGGCGCCGTACATCCTGCCCTCGAAGTGCTCGACCAGCTGCTCGATGCTCTGGCCGCTGAGCGCGGAGTGGATCCGCAGCAAGTTGGAGACACCGGCCTTGTTCTCCTCGTCGTAGGAGACCACGGTGCCGGTGTCGGTGACGGCGCTCTTGAACTTCTTGGCGCTGGCCTTGGGCTCGTCCAGCAGGTTGACCAGGCCCTTGGGCGAGGCGGCCGACTTGCTCATCTTCGCGGTCGGGTCCTGGAGGTCCAGGATCTTGGCGGTCTCCTTGAGGATGTACGCCTTGGGGACCGTGAAGGTGGGCGCGTAGCGGGTGTTGAAGCGCTCCGCGAGGTCGCGGGTGAGCTCCAGGTGCTGGCGCTGGTCCTCGCCGACCGGGACCGCGTCGGCCTGGTACAGCAGGATGTCCGCGATCTGCAGGATCGGGTAGGTGAACAGGCCGACCGAGGTGCGGTCGCTGCCCTGCTTGGCGGACTTGTCCTTGAACTGGGTCATCCGGGACGCCTCGCCGAAACCGGTGAGGCAGTTCATCACCCAGGCGAGCTGGGCGTGCTCGGGCACGTGCGACTGCACGAAGAGGGTGCAGTGCTCGGGGTCGAGCCCGGCGCCGAGCAGCTGGGCGGCGGAGACCCGGGTGTTCCGGCGGAGCGTCTCCGGGTCCTGCTCGACGGTGATCGCGTGCAGGTCGACCACCATGTAGAAGGCGTCGTTCTCCTCCTGGAGGGAGACCCACTGGCGCACCGCGCCCAGGTAGTTACCCAGGTGGAAGGAGCCTGAGGTGGGCTGGATGCCGGAGAGCACCCGGGGACGGTCCTTCACCGGACCGGTGACCGCTGCGTTGACCATGAGCGCCATTGTTCCAGCTCCACCTCCCGGTCAGGAAACGTCTGAGCCAGGAGCGCCGGACAGTGTGACCGCACTCACCCTGATCCGTTCGATCCGGCGGCCGTCGAGCCTGACCACGGTGAGCCGCACCCCGTCCTCGGTGACGGTCTGGTCGCCCGCCTCCGGCAGCCGTCCCAGCGCGCTCACCAGGTAGCCGGCGACGGTCTCGTACGGGCCCTCGGGGAGAGTGACACCGGTCTCCTCGGTGAAGTCGGCGAGGTTGAGCAGGCCGTCCAGCTCCATGCCGCCGCCGGCCAGCCGGCGGGTCGCGGTGGTGTCCTGGGCGTCGTACTCGTCGCGGATCTCGCCGATCACCTCCTCGACCAGGTCCTCCAGGGTGACGATCCCGGCGGTGCCGCCGTACTCGTCCACCACGATGGCCAGGTGGTGGCCCTCGCGGCGCATCTCGCTCATCGCCTCCAGCACCCGCTTGGTGGCGGGCAGCAGCTTGACCGGGCGGGCGATGTCGCGGATCCGCACCGCCTGCCCGCCCTTGGCCCCGTACAGGTCGCGGACGTGCACGAAGCCGACCACGGCGTCGTACGAGCCCTCGACCACCGGGTAGCGGGAGTGCGGGGCGGAGGCGGCCTCCTCGCGGACCTCGGTGAGCACACGGTCGGCGTCCAGGAAGGTGACCTCGGTGCGCGGCACCATCACCTCGCGCAGCTGGCGCTCCCCGGCGGCGAACACATCGGCGATCAACGCCCGCTCGTCACTGCCGAGTTCGGTGTTGGCGGCGACCAGGCCGCGCAGTTCCTCCGAACTCATGCTGCCGCGCCCGGCCTTGGGGTCGCTGCCGAGCAGCCGGACCATGAGGTTGGTGGAGTGCCCGAGCAGCCAGATCACCGGGCGCAGCACCACGGACATCACGTCCACCACCGGTGCGGCGAGCACCGCGATGGAGTCGGCGCGCTGCAGGCCGATCCGCTTGGGGGTCAACTCGCCCAGCACCAGCGAGACATAGCTGATCACCAGGGTCAGCCCGACCAGGGCGGCGGCATCCGCGACGCCCTTGGAGACGCCCAGCCCGGCGATGTAGGGGGCGGCCTTTCCGGCCAGCGTGTCCGCGCCGAACGCGGCGGACAGGAAGCCCATGCAGGTGACCCCGACCTGGACGGCGGCCAGGAACCTGTTGGGATCGGCGGCGAGGTGTGCGGCCCGGACGGCGCCCCTGGTGCCGCGCGCCTCCAGCTCGCGGATCTGGCCCTCGCGCAGCGAGATCAGCGAGATCTCGGCGACGTTGAACAGACCGCCCAGCATGATGAAGACCAGGACGAGGGCGGCGTCCTGCAGGGTTTCACTCACATTGGCTCAGTCTACGGCCGGCCGGGTGGCACTCTCATGCTCCTCACCCGCCAAAGGGGCTCGCGAGGGGCCATCCGCCCCCTCACGAGCCAAAGGGCGCGCGAGGGGGCGGACGGCACCCGGCCGTACCGCGGGTCCGGCTCAGATGAGGCCGAGCTCCTTGACCGCGTCGCGCTCCTCGACCAGCTCGCGGACCGAGGCGTCGATGCGGGTGCGGGAGAACTCGTTGATCTCCAGGCCCTGGACGATCTCGAACTTGCCGTCCTTGCAGGTGACCGGGAAGGAGGAGATGATGCCCGGCTCGACGCCGTAGGAGCCGTCGGAGACGATGCCCATCGAGGTCCAGTCGCCCTCGGCGGTGCCGTTGACCCAGGTGTGCACGTGGTCGATGGCGGCGTTGGCGGCCGAGGCGGCGGAGGAGGCGCCACGGGCGTCGATGATGGCGGCGCCGCGCTTGGCGACGGTCGGGATGAACTCCTCGGCCAGCCACTTCTCGTCGTTGACGGCCTCGGCTGCGTTCTTGCCCGCGACCTCGGCGTGGAAGACGTCCGGGTACTGGGTGGCCGAGTGGTTGCCCCAGATGGTCATGCGCTTGACGTCGTTGACGGTGACGCCGAGCTTCTTGGCCAGCTGGGCGACCGCGCGGTTGTGGTCCAGGCGGGTCATCGCGGTGAAGCGCTCGGCCGGGACGTCCGGCGCGTTGCGCTGGGCGATCAGGGCGTTGGTGTTGGCCGGGTTGCCGACGACCAGGACCTTGATGTCGTCCGCGGCGTTGTCGTTGATGGCCTTGCCCTGCGGGCCGAAGATGCCGCCGTTGGCCTGCAGCAGGTCGCCGCGCTCCATACCGGCGGTGCGCGGACGGGCGCCGACCAGCAGCGCGACGTTGGCACCGTCGAAGGCCTTGTTGGCGTCGTCGGTGATGGTGATGTCGCGCAGCAGCGGGAACGCGCAGTCGTCCAGCTCCATCGCGGTGCCCTCGGCGGCCTTGAGGCCCTGCGGGATCTCCAGCAGACGGAGGTTCACCGGCACGTCGGCGCCGAGCAGGTGGCCCGAGGCGATGCGGAAGAGCAGCGCGTAGCCGATCTGGCCGGCCGCTCCGGTGACGGTGACGTTGACGGGGGTGCGAGTCATTTGACCTTCTCCAGCTAATCGCCAGTGCCCCAGGCACATCGGCGCTCTGGAGCCGAGGATGATCTCTCGACATCGAGAGATCCGCCGTCAGGTTATCGCAAGGCGGCCTTCCGGACCGCGTACGGGCCTGGCTATTGCGTCACAACCGACACCGGGCCCCGCCCGCGGCGCGGACGGGGCCTGGTGTTCGGCCAAGGGCCTGAGCTCAGCGGTGCGGGCGGCCGATGAGCTGGCCGATGTTGTCCAGTACCGACAGGTGCAGCCAGGGGGCCGGCTGGGTCACCAGGGTGAGCAGCACGATCACGGCGCCGAGGAAGCTCAGCACGGTGATGTCGGTGAACCGGCTGCGCACCGCCAGCATGCCGACCTCCGGCAGCAGCAGCCGGAGCACGGCGGCCAGCAGCAGCGAGCCGCCGACCGTGAGCAGCCCGACCTTGGTCAGCAGTCCGGCCTTGGAGTCGCCGAACCAGGCGATGGCGAGCCCGGCGCAGGCCACCGCCAGGACCAGCGTTATGGGCCACTGCCGGACCGGCAGCGGATGGCTGTAGTGCAGCGCCGTCCCGGAGCCCTCGGGGGGCAGGGTCCCCGTCGTCTTCACCGGCCGGCGGCGCGACCGGCTCACCTTGATGGCCATCCGGCTCAGCGGCCGGCGCGGCGCTCGGCCGCCTCGACGATGTTGTTGAGCAGCATCGCGCGGGTCATCGGA
Organism: Kitasatospora sp. HPM-01-4; assembly: GCF_051374625.1. Lineage (NCBI taxonomy): Bacteria > Bacillati > Actinomycetota > Actinomycetes > Kitasatosporales > Streptomycetaceae > Kitasatospora > Kitasatospora sp. HPM-01-4. The sequence goes on from NZ_JBPQGP010000005.1 coordinate 3,468,716, forward strand.
CCGACACCGCCGGGGTTCGGGGAGATCCAGGCGGCCACCTCGGCCACACCCGGGTCCACGTCACCGACGATCTTGCCCTCGGCGTTCCGGCTGACGCCCACGTCCAGCACGGCCGCGCCCGGCTTGACGTCCTCCGGCTTGACCAGGTGCGGCACACCGGCGGCGGCCACGATGATGTCCGCCTTGCGCAGGTGGTAGGCCAGGTCGCGGGTGCCGGTGTGGCAGAGGGTGACGGTGGCGTTCTCGCTCTTCCGGGTGAGCAGCAGGCCGATCGAGCGGCCCACGGTGACGCCGCGGCCGAGCACGACCACCTCGGCGCCGTTGATCTCGACCTTGTGCCGGCGCAGCAGCTCCACGATGCCCAGCGGGGTGCACGGCAGTGGGCCCTCGATGCCCAGTGCGAGGCGGCCAAGCGAGGTGGGGTGCAGACCGTCGGCGTCCTTGTCCGGGTCCATCAGTTCCAGGACCGGGTTCTGGTCCAGCCCCTTGGGCAGCGGCAGCTGGACGATGTAGCCGGTGCACGCCGGGTCGGCGTTGAGCTCGCGGACGACGTCCTCGACGTCCTGCTGGGTCGCGGTGGCGGGCAGCTCGCGCTGGATGGAGGCGATGCCGACCTCCGCGCAGTCCCGGTGCTTGCCGTTCACGTACCAACGGCTGCCCGGGTCGTCGCCGACCAGGACGGTGCCGAGGCCGGGAACGACGCCCCGCTCCTTGAGGGCCGCGACGCGCACGGCCAGTTCAGACTTGATCGCGGCGGCGGTGGCCTTGCCATCGAGAATCTGGGCAGTCATGGCCCCATTGTCGTGGATCGGCCCGGTGGTCGCGCCACCGCCCCGGCGATGCGGAACGTACCGGTGGGACGTACGGAGCGTGGGCGCCGGGTTTCGGTTGCGCCACAGTTGGGCGGCGCGCCGGAACTCGGCTGGACACCGCCGCGCGAGCCGGTCGACGATAGGGGCCTTGTAATCTCCGCCGCCGCCCGCTGCGTCCGTGACGGGCCGTAGGAGACGACGGGGAGATCCCGGGGGAAGAGAAGCACGTGAGCAATCCGTACCAGACGCCGCCGTCCGATCCGTACGGCGGATACGGCGGGCAGCAGCCGCAACAGCCCTACGGCGCACCGCAGTACCAGCAGCAGCCGCAGCCGCAGCCCGGCTACGGCTACCCGCAGCAACCGGCGCCGCAGCCGTTCGCGCCGGTGCCCACCGCGCCGCAGCCCAACTCGCTGGCCACCGCATCGATCGCGCTGGGCTTCATCGCCGTGCTGCTCTCCTGTGCCTACGGCGGTTTCCTCGGGCTGGTCGGCCTGGGCCTCGGCATCGCCGGGCTGAACCGGTCCAACACCACCGGGGTCGGCAAGAACGCCGCGATCGGCGGGATCGTGCTCAACACCCTGGCCGTGCTGATCTCGATCGCGCTGGTCGTCTTCTACCTGGTCCTCGCCAAATAGCCGTGGCTGCCGCGGGTATGAGCGTGACGAACCTCGTGGGCGGCCTGACCGACCGTTGGCGACGGTCGGCCGACCGGCTCTCGGGTGGCCTGCTACGGGTCGCCCTGCGCCTTGCCGGCGGTGCCGCGGCGGCGCTGGCGGTGGCTCAGCTGCACGATGCGCACGACCCCGGCGCACTCTGCCTGCTGCGCCGGTTCACCGGCATCCCGTGTCCCGGTTGCGGCAGCACCACGGTCTTCATCGAGGCCGGTCACGGACACTTCTCGGCCGCGCTGGCCGCCAACCCGGTCACGGTGGTGGCCGCCGTCGGGCTGCTGGTGGCCCCGCTCGGACCGGGGCGCTGGTGGTGGCAACTGTCCAGCAGGCACCGGAACCTGCTGATCGGCGCGGGCCTGGTGGTCGCCTGGGCCTGGGAGTTGCACCGGTTCGGCATCATCCGCCCCTGATCTCCGCGAAGTACCGGCGCAGACAATTCCTGTCTGGATGTCAGGCCGGTCCGCTAGTGTCCCACCCGGTCGGCAGGCTCAACTCCCCGTCCGTCCCGAGGACTCTTCCCTGTCCCACCCGTCCCCTGTCCCATCCTGCTCGGAGGCATCCATGAGCTACCCGCCCGACCCGAACAACCCGTACGGCCAGCAGCCGCAGGCCGGTTACGGTTACCCGCAGCAGCAGCCCCCGGCCCCGGGCTACGGCTACCCGCAGCAGCAGCCCCCGGCTCCGGGTTACGGCGCGCCGCAGCAGCCGGCCCCGGGCTACGGTGCGCCGCAGGGCTACGGCATCCCGCCGCAGCAGGGCGCGCCGTACGGCGGTGCGCCGTACGCGCAGCCGTCCTACGCCGGTTGGGGCTCGCGGGTGGTCGCGCGCATCATCGACCAGTTCACCATCTTCCTAATCCCGGCCATCGTGACCGGCATCGGCTACAGCAAGATGGCCAGTGACACCGTCAAGAACCTCAACTCGAACATCAATTCGATCAATGCCACGGGCACGGTGAGCACGGCACCCGTGGCCCACAGCAACTACGGGATGTTCTTCGCGATCGGCGGTGTGCTGGGCCTCCTCGCCCTCCTGCTGTACGCCTTCCTGCAGGGCAGCAGCGGCCAGAGCCTGGGCCAGCGCGCCGTCAACATCCGCCTGGTGAGCGAGACGACGGGTCAGCCGATCGGTATGGGCATGGCCTTCGTCCGCCAGATCTGCCACGTCCTGGACGGCATCTGCTGCATCGGCTACCTGTGGCCGCTGTGGGACGGCAAGAAGCAGACCTTCGCCGACAAGATCATGAGCTCCGTGGTCGTCAAGGCGCAGTAGGCGACCGGGCCGTCAGGCCGCAGCGCCCGAGGGCCCGCACTCCCTGTGGAGTGCGGGCCCTCGGTGTTCGTCCCGGCCGGTCGGGTGTCCGCCCCGGTCAGTGGAAGAAGTGGCGGGTGCCGGTGAAGTACATCGTCACCCCGGCCTCGGCGGCGGCCGCGATCACCACGTCGTCGCGGATCGAACCACCGGGCTGGACGATGGCCTTGACGCCGGCGGCGATCAGGATCTCCGGACCGTCCGGGAAGGGGAAGAAGGCGTCGGAGGCCGCATACGAGCCCTTGGCCCGCTCACCGGCGCGCTCGACCGCCAGCTTGCAGGAGTCCACCCGGTTGACCTGGCCCATGCCGACACCGACCGAGGCGCCGTCCTTGGCCAGCAGGATGGCGTTGGACTTGACGGCCCGGCAGGCCCGCCAGGCGAAGGCCAGCTCCGCCAGCTCGGCCTCGGACAGGGCCTCACCGGTGGCCAGGGTCCAGGTCGAGGGGTCGTCGCCCTCGGCGTTGATCCGGTCGGTCTCCTGCAGCAGCACGCCACCGGAGATCGGGCGGGCCTCCCTGCGGGTGGAGGGGGCGTCCGGAGCGACCAGCACCCGGATGTTCTTCTTCCGGGCCAGCACCTCGACCGCGCCGTCCTCGTACGCCGGGGCGACCACGACCTCGGTGAAGATCGGGGCGATCTGCTCGGCCAGCTCGACGGTGACCGGGCGGTTGACCGCGATCACGCCGCCGTACGCGGAGACCGGGTCGCACTCGTGCGCCTTGCGGTGCGCCTCGACGACGTTCTCACCGACGGCGATGCCGCACGGGTTGGCGTGCTTGATGATCGCGACGGCCGGCTCGGCGTGGTCGTACGCGGCCCGGCGGGCGGCGTCGGTGTCGACGTAGTTGTTGTACGACATCTCCTTGCCGTGCAGCTGCCGGGCACCGGCCAGCCCGCCGCTGCCGTCGGTGTAGAGGGCCGCCGCCTGGTGCGGGTTCTCGCCGTAGCGGAGCACGTTCTGGCGCTCGAAGGCGGAGCCGAGGAAGGCCGGGAAAGCCTCCTCGCTCTCGGTGTAGCCCGAGGCCTCGAACCAGTTGGCGACGGCCACGTCGTACGCGGCGGTGTGCGCGAAGGCGGCGGCCGCCAGGCGCTTGCGGGTCAGCAGGTCGAAACCGCCGGAGCGGACGGCGTCCAGGACGTCGCCGTAGCGGGCCGGGTCGACCACCACGGCGACCGAGGGGTGGTTCTTGGCGGCGGCGCGGACCATCGAGGGGCCGCCGATGTCGATCTGCTCGACGCACTCGTCCGGGGTGGCACCGGAGGCGACGGTGGCCTTGAACGGGTAGAGGTTCACCACGACCAGGTCGAAGGGCTCGATCTCCAGCTCCGCCAGCTGGGCGCGGTGCGACTCCAGGCGCAGGTCGGCGAGCACGCCGGCGTGCACGCGGGGGTGCAGCGTCTTCACGCGCCCGTCCAGGCACTCCGGGAAGCCGGTCAGCTCCGAGACCTCGGTGACCGGGACACCGGCGGCGGCGATCCGCCCGGCGGTCGAACCGGTGGAGACGATGGCGACCCCGGCCGCGTGCAGGCCCTGGGCCAGCTCCTCCAGACCGGTCTTGTCGTACACGCTGATCAGCGCGCGGCGGATCGGCCTCACGTTCTCGGAGACGGGGGGCGTGGTGGAGCTTGCACTCATGCCGGGATCCATACCTTTCGGTCCTCGATACGGTGACCTTCGCGGGCCAGGCGGCCCACGACGTCGACGAGCAGGGTGCGCTCGACAGTCTTGATGCGCTCGTGCAGTGCTTCGCCGCCATCCGCGTGGTCGGCGTCCTCGACCTCGACGACGCCCTGCGCGATGATCGGCCCGGTGTCCACACCGGCGTCGACCAGGTGGACGGTGCAACCGGTGACCTTCACTCCGTACGCCAGCGCGTCGGCGACGCCGTGGGCTCCGGGGAAGGAGGGCAGCAGGGCGGGGTGGGTGTTGACGATCCGTCCGGCGAAGGCCGCGAGGAACCCGGCCCCGAGGATCTTCATGAAACCGGCCGAGACCACCAGGTCCGGTCCGTACCCGAGGACCGAGGCGGTCAGCGCACGGTCCCAGTCGGTGCGGTCGGGGTGGTCCTGGACCCGGTGGACGAAGGTGGGGATGCCCGCCCGCTCGGCGCGCTCCAGCCCCGCGATCCCCGTCCGGTCGGCCCCGACGGCGACGATCTCGGCGCCGAACGCCGGGTCGGCCGCGGCATCGATCAACGCCTGCAGATTGGTACCGGAGCCGGAGACCAGGACCACCAGACGGGCCGGTCCGGGCGTACGCGGCGGGAAGACCTGGGCGGAAACAGCGGCCACTGCGCATTTCTCCGTACGTCGTTGCTCGCTGGTACATCCACCGTCGGTGGGGCCACTACGAGCGGCGAACTTGTCATACGCGGATGTCCGGCCGCCGGGACATGCGCTGCGCTGCGGGACCCCGGGAACCCTTCCGAGCTGCTGACCGTCACCACGATAACGGCTGGTCGGGCGCCTCCTGTACGCACCTACCGGCGCTACGCGCGTAGTTGAGACGGGGATCTCGAAGATCCGTGAGGATCCGCGGAGTCCCGGCCCAGGGCGCACGGCTCCGGCCGGCCGGGCCGTCCTCGCCCACCGCCCGGTGGCGCGGGTCGGCAGGGTGGCGTCGGGCCTGTGGCGGCCTGCGGGATCATTGGTTCCGCGGGACCCGCTCCGCCCCGTCCGAGGCGGCGCGCCGACCCGCACCGATCGACCGATCGGACCGATCACACCGGTCGCACCGACGAGAAGGAATGGCTGACCCGATGAGCAGCGGCGACGACACCGGCGAGCGCAACCCCTTCGCGCCGCCGCCGGCGGGCACCCCCGATCAGCCGTGGCAGCCGCGTGCCCCGCAGCAGCCCCCGGCCCCCGAGGACGGGGACGACCGCCCCGCCGTACCGCCGCCGCACCCCTGGAGCCCGCACTACCAGGGCCGCTGGTCCGCCCCGCAGCCGCCGCAGGCACCGAAGTTCGACCCGAACGACCCGCTGCAGCGCCGCTCCAGGTACGCCCTCAGCGCGGGCATGGGCGCACTGTTCTGCGTGGTCACCGGCCTCGCGTACGTGGCCCTGCTGCTCGGCGCACTCGCCCTGTACTGGGGCATCAGCGCGCTGCGGGCCCCTCGGCAGGCCGCCGCGGCCGCGGCCGCCGCCGACCGAACCGCCGGCACCGGCACCGCAGGCGCACCGCCGATCGGGCCCCAGCCGGTCCGCCCGCAGACCCCGGCGGCGGTGGGCGGCCTGGTGACGGGGGGTGTCGCGGTGCTCTTCGTGCTCGGCTTCCTCGGTGTCAACCTCTACTACCAGGACTACGTGACCTGCGTGAACGACGCCCTCACGGCGGAGGCCCAGCAGGGCTGCAGCCCGCTCGGCCCGAAGATCCTGGTCGACCTCTACAACGGCGCGAACCAGTAACGGGACGCCCCTGGCGCGGAGAGCGGCGCGGCCGACCCGCCCGAAGCGCGCCGGGTTCACCACGCGCGGGTTGCGGCTCCCCGGCGGTACGGGCAGTCGCGCCGCCGCGAAGTCGCGTGGTTTCCCGCTCGGTTGTGCACGGCCCGGGCGGGAGTGAGGGCCGGTCCACCGAAGTCCGGTACGGGAGTGCGGGGTTGCCCGCGTACTCCCCCGGCGCCCCTGCGGGCACACCCGACCGCCTCCCGGGAAGGTGTCGCAGCGGGGTCGCTGAAGTCCGCTGTCCCGCCGCACAGTTGACTGCCCGGTTACCCGGGGACTCCAGAGGGCGCCGTGGACAGTGCCCGCTCGGGCGGGGTGTTCAGCGGCGGGGAGGCAGGAGGTCGGCGGCCCGGGTCAGGGTGCGGTGGAGGGCCAGCCGGGCGAGGGCGGCTCGGCGGTGGGCCAGGACGGTGCACCGGTCCCACCAGGTGGGCGCGGTGCCGCGGACCAGCCACCAGCGGCCGAGCAGCGCGCCGGGCAGCGTGACCGCGGCCAGCCACCCGGCGGCGGCCGCTCCGGCCAGCCACGGGACGGGCCCGAGCCCGGACATCCGCCCGCCCGCGAGCGCTCCGCCCGCGAACCAGGCGCAGAGCGCGGCCCCGGCCCCGGTCAGCACGGCGCTGCCGAGCGCGGCGAGCGCGGTGGCCACCGGATGCCACGGCCGCCCGCCGTCCTCCGCTTCGGCCGGTTCCGCGGGGTCGGCGTCGAGACCGATGCCGTCCTCCGTACCCGTACCGTCCCCCGCCGGGGTCCGGCTCCGGTACCCGGCCGCCGCACGGCCGATCAGTACGGCCGGAACCACCCCCGTGAACAGCGGAAGCGCACACGCCGCCAGCCGCCACCCCGCCCCGCCGGCCTCGGGCAGCAGCGCGAAGAGCGGGAAGTCGGGCAGCGGTCCGAGCCGGGTACCGGTCGGCGCGACAACCGTGCCGGTACCCACGGCGAAGCCCGGCCCGAGCGCGTACGAGGCGGCCCACAGCATCGCGTTGGGGAGCAGCAGCAGGCAGGCGACGAGCAGTCCGACGTACCCGGCCACGCTCGCGTCCAGGGTCCGGGCCGAGCGCCCGGCGGCGCCGAGGCCGACCAGCAGGGCGGCGACCAGGACCAGGCCGCCGGCCGCCAGCAGGCCGAGCCCGCCGGCCGCGGCGGCCCGCCGGATCGCCGGGCCGGCGCCCGCCGGCGCGACCCAGTCCGGCAGCCGGCTCCGCAGGCCGCGGCCGGAGCGCGCCGACTGCTTCGGCCGTCGGCCGTGCTCGGGATGCGCCCCCTCGGCGACCGTCCCGCCCAGCAGCGCGGCGGCGGCCAGTCCGGCGACGGCGGCCAGGTCGGGCAGCGGGCGGGCGCGGAACGGTCCTTCGTTCGCGCACCCGGCCACCACGGCCACCGCGACGCCCAGGTATCCGGCGCACACCACCAGGGGTGCGCGCCACGGGACCGGCTCGCGCCGTCCGACACGTGCCCCGGTCCGGTAGAGCAGCACCACGGTGAACAGGGTCGGCAGCAGTGGGGTGAGGGTCACCGGGGCCGTCCGGTCGGCGCCGGTCAGCGGCCCGCCGTGGCCGAGCAGCCAGAGCGCGCAGACCAGCCGCCCCGCGCCGGAGGCCGTGTCGTCCGCGTACGGGGTGAGCACCCAGAGCCCGAGGACGGGGACGCCGATCGCGGCGAGGGTGAGCAGTCCCGCCCGCACTCCGGTGAGCAGGTCGGCGAGGACCGGACGGGCGCCCAATTCACCCGGTACGCCCAGAATCGGACGGCCCATCAGCTGCGTCATGGGCCTCATGGTCCCAACTCGGACCCGTTGCGCCCCGTCAAGCGGCAAAAACTCGACGTGTCCCGGATTATTTGCTTATGTTCCAATTCCTCACGCCTATCCGCGCCAGGTGATGCCGTGACGACGACACCCACAACGGCACGCAGGCATCCGGAGGCGGACAGGCTGCTCCAGGTGCTGTCGCCGCGTGAGGCCCAGGTGCTGGCCATGCTGGCCGCCGGCGCGGAGCTCCACGTCGCGGCCCGGGAGCTCGGCATCGCCCCCGCCACGGCGCGCAGCCACCTGAGCCGGGCCGTACGGAAGCTGGGCCTGCGGACCAGGGAGGAGGCCGTCGCCCTGGCGGCGGTACTCGTCTCCCCGGGCCCTGCTCCGGCCGCCGCGTCGGAGCCGACCCCGGCACCGCCGCCCGGCACCAGGCCGTCCACCCCGGCGGGCGGCCCGGTCCGGACGGCTGCCGGCGACACACGGCAGGCGCGCGGCCCGGCGGACCCGCAGGAGGCCGCCCGCCCCCCGGAGGCGCTCTGGGGCGCCGGCTGGACCCCCGGCAGGGCCAGGGCCCCGAAGGACTCGAACGGCATCCTGTTCGACCCGCTCGACGGTCCGCCGCGGCTCGTCTTCACCGACTTCGACTCGCTGTGCGCCATCACCCACACCCGGCTGGTGCAGCAGACCTTCCTGCTCACCGGCTGCCGGCACCGCGCCGTCCACATCGTGCATCTGGCACTCGGCGCCGCCGGGCGCCGGTGGCAGCAGGTGTCACGGCTGCCGGACCCGGAACGCTGGGTGCGCGCCCACGCCTTCGAGACCGCGCTCTCCCCCTGGCGCCGGGGCGGCCCCCGGCGTGCCAACCGGCTCTGGCAGCTGCCGCGTCCCCGGATCAAGGTCCACCCGGCGGGCCGGGACCGCCAGGTGGACCCCGAGCAGGAGCGGCTGACCTCCCGGGACCGCGCGCTGCTCAAGGCGCTCCGGCGGCTCTCCCGCCCGCAGCGCCGCGCACTGGTGCTGCACGACGCGCTCGGGCTGCCCGTCGCCCAGGTCGCGGCGGAGGTCGAGTCGAGTACGGCGGCGGCGGAGAACCGGGTGCGTGGCGCGCGGGCCGCACTGGTCCGGTCCGTCCCCGATCTGGTGGGCCGGGACCCGTCCGCCCCGGGGTTCGGCGAGCAGCTGGCCGCCCTGCTGCACCGGGCGGCGGTGCACGGCTGCCCGTCGCCGCGCCGGCCCTCGGCGCTGCGGCTGAGGGTGCAGACCAGGCTGCGCAGCGGGCTGCAGGCGGCCTCCGCCGGGCTGGTGGTGCTGGTGGTGGGCGGGGCGATCGTGGTGGTCGCGACCGGCTACAGCCCGTCGCGGCTGATGCGGCCGCCCGCCCCGGTCCCGCCGCCGCTCTGCACCAGGCCGGGCAGCGGCAGTGCGGGGCCGCTGCTGCCGGGCGGCGAGCCCGGACTGCGTACCGTCTGGTGCGGGCCGACCCCCGGTCGGCCGCTGCCGCTGGTGGCCCCGCCCCCGCTGCGGGTACGGCCGCCCAGGACCATGCCGGCACCCGGGCTCGGACCGCGGCGGCCCGCACCCGGCGCGACCGGCGGGCCGGGCACGTCGAGCGCCGAGGAGGTACCGCAGCCGGGGCTCCCGGTCACGGTGCCGACCGCGCTGTGCGACGGGCTGCGGCTCTGCCCGGCGGCCTCGCCCGCCAAGCCGCCGCTGCCGATCTGGCCGACCGCCTGGGAGGAGTGACGGCCTCGGGAACGCCAGAGGCGCCCCTGCCCGGTGGGCAGGGGCGCCTCTGTGCGTGCTCGGTCACGGCCCGGCGGCTAGCGCCGCGCCGCACGGCTCACTTGTTGGCGTCGAACAGCTCGCGGGCCAGGCGGGCGGTCTCGGACGGCGTCTTGCCGACCTTGACACCGGCGGCCTCGAGGGCCTCCTTCTTCGCCTGGGCGGTGCCGGAGGAGCCGGAGACGATGGCGCCGGCGTGGCCCATGGTCTTGCCCTCGGGGGCGGTGAAGCCCGCGACGTAGCCGACGACCGGCTTGGTGACGTGCTCGGCGATGTAGGCCGCGGCACGCTCCTCGGCGTCGCCGCCGATCTCACCGATCATGACGATGAGCTCGGTCTCCGGGTCCTCCTGGAACGCCTTGAGGGCGTCGATGTGGGTGGTGCCGATGACCGGGTCGCCACCGATGCCCACCGCGGAGGAGAAGCCGATGTCCCGCAGCTCGTACATCAGCTGGTAGGTCAGCGTGCCGGACTTGGAGACCAGACCGATCTTGCCGGCCTTGGTGATGTCCGCCGGGATGATGCCCGCGTTGGACTGTCCGGGGGAGATCAGGCCGGGGCAGTTCGGGCCGATGATGCGGGTCTTGTGGCCCTTGGCACCGGCGTACGCCCAGAAGGCGGCGGTGTCGTGGACCGGCACACCCTCGGTGATGACGACCGCGAGGCCGATCTCGGCGTCGATCGCCTCGACGACGGCGTCCTTGGTGAACTTCGGCGGCACGAAGATGACGGTGACGTCGGCACCGGTCTTCTCGATGGCCTCGGCGACGGAGCCGAAGACCGGGACCTCGGTGCCGTCGACGTCGACGGTGGTGCCGGCCTTGCGCGGGTTCACGCCACCGACGATCTGGGTGCCCGAGGCGAGCATGCGGCGGGTGTGCTTCATGCCCTCAGAGCCGGTCATGCCCTGGACGATGACCTTGCTGTCCTTGGTAAGGAAGATAGCCATGTTGAAGTCCCCTTCCTTACTTGGCGTTCGCCAGCTCGGCGGCGCGGTCGGCCGCACCGTCCATGGTGTCCACCTGCTCGACCAGCGGGTGGTTGGCGTCGGTCAGGATCTTGCGACCCAGCTCGGCGTTGTTGCCGTCCAGACGGACGACCAGCGGCTTGGTGACCTGCTCGCCCTTCTCCTCGAGGAGGGCCAGGGCCTGCACGATGCCGTTGGCGACCGCGTCACAGGCGGTGATGCCGCCGAAGACGTTGACGAAGACCGACTTGACGTCGGCGTCGCCCAGGATGATCTCCAGGCCGTTCGCCATGACCTCGGCGGAGGCGCCACCGCCGATGTCGAGGAAGTTGGCGGGCTTGACGCCGCCGTGCTGCTCACCGGCGTAGGCGACGACGTCCAGGGTGCTCATGACGAGACCCGCGCCGTTGCCGATGATGCCGACCTCACCGTCGAGCTTGACGTAGTTGAGGTTCTTGGCCTTGGCGGCGGCCTCCAGCGGGTTGGCCGCGGCGTGGTCGACCAGCGACTCCATCTCCGGCTGACGGAACTCGGCGTTCTCGTCCAGGGAGACCTTGCCGTCGATCGCGATGAGCTTGCCCTCACCGCTCTTGACCAGCGGGTTGACCTCGACGAGGAGGGCGTCCTCGGCGACGAAGGTCTTCCACAGGGTCTGCAGAACCTCGGCGGCCTGCTCGGCGATCTCGGCCGGGAACTTGGCCGCGGCGACGATCTCGGCGGCCTTCTCCGGGGTCACACCCTCGTTGGCGTCGACCGGAACCTTGGCGAGGGCCTCGGGCTTGGTGGCCGCGACCTCCTCGATGTCCATGCCGCCCTCGACGCTGGCCATCGCCAGGAAGGTGCGGTTGGTGCGGTCGAGCAGGAAGGAGACGTAGTACTCCTCCTTGATGTCCGCGGTCTGGGCCAGCATCACCTTGTGGACGGTGTGGCCCTTGATGTCCATGCCGAGGATCGCCCCGGCCTTGGCGACGGCGTCCGCCGGGTCCGAGGCGAGCTTGACGCCACCGGCCTTGCCCCGGCCACCGACCTTCACCTGCGCCTTGATGACGGCGCGGCCACCGAAGCGCTCTGCGATCGCGGCAGCGGCCTCGGGGGTCTCGATGACCTCGCCGTCCAGCACGGGCACGCCGTGCTTGGCGAAGAGGTCCCTCGCCTGGTACTCGAACAGGTCCACGTGTGTTCGTCCTTGTTCGTGGTCGCGGATTGTGTTCTACGAGCGTGCCACGGCAGGATCTTCGCTGCGGGTCGTCGGGGCTGGGCAGGTACACAGATGTACGGTCTTGCGGCCTGCGGAGCCTCGGGCGCACACGTCAATCAACACGCGCGTCACGTCCGTCTGGCAGGTTATCCCCGGACGACGGCCGTGTTTCGCCCCGGGCCCGCTCCGCTTTGGTGAGAACCGTCACAACGGGCGTATCCGAGCGTGTCGCGCACCGGGCTCACACCGGATCCGCCGACCGGGTGAAGGCCGGTGCGCAACCTTCACACGCGGGTGACACGTGCCGTTCCACCCGGCCCTCAGTCCCGGTTCGGTACCGGCAGGGGCCGCTTCTCGATCGCGGCGGCCATGATCTCCGGGAAGACGTCCGGTGTGCAGGCGAAGGCCGGGGCGCCGAGCTCGGCCAGCGCGGCGGCGTGCGCGTGGTCGTACGCCGGGGCACCCTCGTCCGAGAGCGCCAGCAGCGCGATGAACTGGACGCCGGCCGCCTTCATCGCGGCCACCCGCTTGAGCATCTCGTTGCGGATCCCGCCCTCGTAGAGGTCGCTGATCAGCACGACGATGGTCTCGGACGGGCGGGTGATCTTCGACTGGCAGTAGGCGAGGGCGCGGTTGATGTCGGTACCGCCGCCGAGCTGGGTGGCGAACAGGACGTCCACCGGGTCGGTCAGCTGCTCGGTCAGGTCGACCACCGAGGTGTCGAAGACGACCAGCCGGGTGTCCAGGCTCTTCATCGAGGCCAGCACCGCGCCGAACACCGCCGAGTGCACCACCGACGGGGCCATCGAACCCGACTGGTCGATGCAGAGGATGACGTCCTTCTTCACCGCCCGCTGGGCCCTGGCGTACCCGATCAGCCGCTCGGGGACCACCGTGCCGCGACCACCGGGCCCCGCCTCGGGCAGGTAGTTCTTGAGGTTGGCCCGGATGGTGCGGCCCCAGTCGATGTCCCGGTGGCGCGGACGGTTGACCTTGGCACTGCGGTCCAGGGCACCACCGAGCGTGGCCCGCGTCCGGTCCGCGAGGCGGCGCTCCAGCTCGGCCACCACCTTCCCCACCACCATCCGGGCCGTCTCCCTGGTGGTGGCGGGCAGGGCGTGCTTCAACGAGAGCAGCGTGCCGACCAGGTGCACGTCCGGCTCGACCGCCTCCAGCATCTCCGGCTCCAGCAGCAGCCGGTCGAGCCCGAGCCGGGTGATCGCGTCCTGCTGCATCAGCTGGACCACGGAGGTGGGGAAGTACTCCCTGATGTCCCCCAGCCAGCGCGCCACCTGCGGCGCCGACCCGCCGAGCCCCGCGCTGCGGGCACCCTGCCGCCTGGCGCCGCCGGCCGGGTCACCCGCGCCGCGGTAGAGCGCGGCGAGCGCGCCGTCGATGGCGACGTCCCGGCGGGTGAGCCGGCAGCCGGTGCCGTCGGACTCGCCGCCGAGGACGAGCCGCCAGCGGCGCAGCCGTTCGGCGGCCGGGTCGGGGAGGGTGCCGGTGGGGGCCGTGGCGGGGCCGGCGGTGGGATCGGCAGTGGTGGGCATCTCGGTCTCCTCGTCTGGGGAGCTCTCGGGTTCGGGCACGGGTGCTCGGCGGCTGGGGCTCGGTGGCCGGCGCTCGCTGGCCGGCGCTCGCTGGCCGGCGCTCGCTGGCCGGCGCTCGGCGGCTGGGACTCGGCGGCTGCGACTCGGCGGATGAGGCACAGCCGATGGGACTCGGCGGCCGGGCTCGCTTCGGATTCCGGCCACACTGCGTCAGCTTCCCGGACGGCACTGACATCTGCGGCCGCGCCGACCGGGCGCCTGCCCGGTTCGCGCCACCGGGCCCCGCCCGGTCGGGTCAGGAGGCTCGGCGGTCGGACTGGCGTGGGAGGTGGGGCTTCTGTGGTTCGGCGGACGGGGCCGGGAGGCCGAGCAGGAGGGCCAGGACGGGAAGCGCGGCGTCGGCCCGGGAGAGGTCGATCCGGACATCCTCGGCCGCCTTGGCGGTTGGGGATCCGTCCAGGCGACCGGCGGCGACCCGCTCGCCGACCGTCCGCCGGACGCCGGCCTCCAGCTCGGCGAACGTCCGCCGGAGCAGCGGCAGTACGTCGACGAACACCTCGCCGCTGACCCCGCTCAGCCACTCGTCCAGCAGGCCCAGCAGCCGGGTGTCGTGCAGCAGCAGCGCACCGCCGCCGGAGAGGAAGCCCTCCACCCAACCCGCCGCGTCCGCCGGGGTGTTGGCCGCCGAGAGCACCAGCCCCATCCGGCGCCCGGCCTCCTCGGAGTCGATCCGGCCGTCGTCCAGCAGCAGCCGGACGGCGCGGCCGCGCAGCAGCCCGGGCACTCCGGTGGCCGGACCACCGGCGGGCTCTCGCCGGGAGAGCGAGAGCAGCGCGGCGGCCCACCGCCCGGCCGGCGAGTCGGACCCCTCGGGTGCGCCGGGCGCGGCCGGGGACTGGGGCGTGCCTTCGCCGCCGTGCTCCGTCGCACCCTGGCCGGCGGCGGACTCCGTGGCGTCCGTACCGTCGGTGCGCTCCGCGCAGTCCGCCGCCCCGGGCTGCGCCGGTGCCGCCGATGCCAGGAGGCCGACGGCGGTGTGCACGGCGTCCAGCCGACCGCGCATGGCGGCGGCGCCGTCCGCGTCGAGGCCGGTGCAGGCGGGCGGGAGGCCGACGCAGACGCGGTCGGCGAGACCACGGGCGACGCCCTCCAGGGCGCTGCCGTCGGTGCCCCGGACGTCGCCGTAGCGCAGGGCCCGGACCAGCGCGGGGAGCGCGTCGGCGAGGTGGGCGACGTCGGTGTCCAGGGCCGCCCGGTCGGCCAGGACCCGCATCACGGCGGGCAGTGCGGTGGACAGCCCGGCGAGCAGGCAGCGCTCGGCGAGGCCGGTGAGCCGGGCGAGTTCGGCGGTGCCGACGGCGGTGTCGACGGCCTTGCCGGTCGCGGCGTCCTCGACGGTGGTGCCCCACTGGGCGGCTTCGACGACGCGCACCGCGAACTCCGGCTCCCAGCGAAGCAGCCAGCTCTCCCGGAAGGTGCCGGTGGAGTTGACGGCGGAACGGGCCGGGACGCCCCAGTCGATGCCCAGCAGGCGCAGCCGGTGCAGGAGCCGGGACCGGGCGGCGTCCAGCTCCTTGCGCAGATCGAGGTCGAGCCGGCGCTCCTCGGGCTCCGGTTTGAGCCTGAGGCTGCGCTGGAGCCGGGCGAGGTCGCGCTGGAGCGGTACGGCGGGCGCCGCCTCGGGGACCTCGCCGAGGGCGTCGCCGACCACCAGCCGGTCGTGTACCAGCGCGAGGGCGACGTCGGAGCCGTCGCACATGACCGAACGCACGGCGTCGAGGGTCTCGGTGAGCCCCGCGAGCGGACGGCCGCGCATCACGGCGAGCGAGTCGGCCAGCCGGACGGCCTCGATGACGTGGGCGGAGGAGACCGGGTGGTCCTCCGCGCGGAGCAGCTCGGCGACCGTGGTCATCCAGCGGGCCACCGGCTCGGAGCCGGCGGTGAAGAGGTGGTGGTACCAGCCGGGTGAGTCGATCCCGGCGCCGTAGCCGGTGTGCTGGGAGAGCCTGCGGTGGGTCCAGGGCACCCAGGTGATGTCGGTCTTCGCCTTCTTGGGCAGCCCGGCGAGCAGGGCCCGGTCGTGGGCGACGGTCGGCATGGTCTGCAGGGCGGGGACGTGCCAGGCGCCGCAGACCACGGCGATCCGGGTGTGGCCGGCGCGGCGGGCGGCGCGGATCTGCTGGCGCATGTGGGCCTCGCGCAGCTCGTCCCGGCGGCCGACGGCCGCGGCCGTGCCGGGGCCGACCGGCTCGCGCAGGGCGGTCATCGCCTCGGCGACGGCCTCGAAGGGGGCGAGGGCGTCGGCGCCGGGCGCGCGGTGCTCGATCACGTCCTCCCACCAGCGCTCGGGGTCGTCGTGGCCGGCGGCCTCGGCGAGGGCGCGGATCGGGTCGAGGACGACCGGCGACGGGTCGGCCGGCCCGGCCGGGGCGCCGGTGTCCGCTCCGGTGCCCGGAGCCGGGGACGTACCCTCCGGCACTCCCGGGGCGTTCTCCGCCAGGGCGAAGGTCTGCGCGGCGGGCAGGTCGATGAACCTGACCGGGATCTCGCGCTCGACCGCGTGCCGGATGGCGACCCATTCGGGCGAGAAGGCCGCGAAGGGCCAGAACGCGGCCCTGGCCGGGTCGTCGACGACGTGGGCGAGCAGCGCGACGGGCGGCACCATGTCCTTCTCCGCCGCCAACGCGATGATCTGGTCGGCCTCCGGCGGGCCCTCGATCAGGACGGCGTCCGGCCGCAGCTGCTCCAGCGCGGCGGCCACCGCGCGGGCCGATCCCGGCCCGTGGTGTCGTACGCCCAGCAGGGTCACCTCGGTACTCATGGTGTCCTCCCCTCTCAACGGATCCGGTGGCTCAGCGGGAGTGCTCGCGGGCGGCGCGGTAGAAGTCCTTCCAGCCGTCCCGCTCGCGGATCACACCCTCGACGTACTCGCGCCAGACCGCCTGGTCGGCGACCGGATCGCGGACCACGGCCCCGGCGATGCCGGTGGTGATGTCGGCGGCGCGCAGCACGCCGTCGCCGAAGTGGGCGGCCAGGGCGAGGCCGTTGGTGACGACCGAGATCGCCTCGGCCGTGGAGAGGGTGCCGCTGGGTGTCTTGACCTTGGTGCGGCCGTCGGCGGTGATGCCGTCGCGCAGCTCGCGGAAGACGGTGACCACCCGGCGGATCTCCTCGGCGCCGCCGGGCAGTTCGGGCAGGTCGAGGGAGCGGCCGAGCTGGTTGACCCGGCGGGTGACGATGTCGACCTCCTCGTCCAGGGTGGCGGGCAGCGGCAGCACCACGGTGTTGAACCGGCGGCGGAGCGCGCTGGAGAGCTCGTTGACGCCGCGGTCGCGGTCGTTGGCGGTGGCGATCAGGCTGAAGCCGCGCACGGCCTGCGCCTCGGTGCCGAGCTCGGGTATCGGCAGCGTCTTCTCGGACAGGATGGTGATCAGGCTGTCCTGGACGTCCGCCGGGATCCGGGTCAGCTCCTCGACCCGGGCGATCTTCCCGTCGGCCAT
The DNA here is from genome assembly GCF_051374625.1 of Kitasatospora sp. HPM-01-4. Taxonomy (NCBI): domain Bacteria; kingdom Bacillati; phylum Actinomycetota; class Actinomycetes; order Kitasatosporales; family Streptomycetaceae; genus Kitasatospora; species Kitasatospora sp. HPM-01-4. The sequence continues at coordinate 3,485,718 of NZ_JBPQGP010000005.1, forward strand.
GGCCCGCATCACCGGGGAGGGCACCAGGGCCTCGCGGCTGGGGCCCTGGGCGAGCAGCTGGGCGTAGTTCCACCCGTAGCGGACGGCCTCCTCCGGGGTGCCCGCGGTGCCCTGGACGAGCAGCGTGGAGTCGCCGCTGATCGCGGCGGCGAGGTGCTCGGAGACCCAGGTCTTCGCGGTGCCGGGGACGCCGAGCAGCAGCAGCGCGCGATCGGTGGCCAGCGTGGTGACGGCGACCTCGACGACCCGGCGCGGGCCGATGTACTTGGGGGTGATCACGGTGCCGTCGGGCAGCTCACCGCCCAGCAGGTAGGTGGCGACGGCCCAGGGCGAGAGCCGCCAGCGCTCGGGGCGCGGCCGGTCGTCGTGCGCGGCGAGGGCGGCCAGCTCGGCCGCGAAGGCGTCCTCCGCGTGCTGCCGGAGGACCTCGGCCGGGGCCTCGCCCCGCCCCTCGGACCCGACGGCGGCATCACTCGAAAGGGTGGTCATCACAGGCTCCTCGAAGTCGTCCGCCGAGGCCCTTCCAGAGGGGCCCCTGACGGTGGTGGATCGGTGGGGAGCATCGGCGCAGATGTCTTCTGACGTGCGAGAACGGGTGGGTTGTACGTACGTTCCCGGCTCGCAGGAACAACCATGCACCCACCCACTGACAACGGACGTCCGAGCGGTGACCGGACGTCAGTTCACCCGGCCCGGCTGTCAGTGGCCCGTCCTAGCGTCGTCGCCATGGAGGAACGCTGGAGCACCGAACACATCCTGTCCCTCGCGCCCGACCAGGCGTCGTGCAAGGCGGCCGGAAAGCTGTCCGCGCCCGCGCCCTGGTCGCAGGCCGGCTGGGGCGGGGGCGCGCTGTGGGGGCAGTGCAAGGGCAGCGGCAGCACGCCCTACCGGACGGTGGTCGAACTGGCCACGCCCGCGTACAAGTGCACCTGCCCCAGCCGGAAGTTCCCGTGCAAGCACGCCCTGGGCCTGCTGCTGCTCTGGAGCGGCAGCCCGGAGACGGTCGCCGAGGGAGCCGAGCCGCCCGACTGGGCCGCCGAGTGGCTGGACGGCCGCCGGCAGCGCGGCGAGCAGGCGACCCAGCGGCTGGCGGCCCGGGCGGAGGCCGAGGCGGCCGACCCGGCGGCGGCCCGGCGGAGGGCCGACCGGCGGGCCGCCCGGGTCGCGGCGGGCGCCCAGGAGCTGCGGCTGCGGCTGGCCGACCGGATCCGGCACGGTCTCGCCGACCACACCTCGGCCGCCGGCGGCTGGGACGAGGTCGCGGCCCGGATGGTCGACGCCCAGGCCCCCGGACTCGCCGCCCGCGTACGGGAGTTGGACAACGCCCCGCAGCATGCCCTGCTCGCCGAGTACGCACTGCTGCACCTGCTGGCCGGCGCGTTCGGCCGGGTCGATCAGCTGCCCGACCCGCTCGCCGCGACCGTCCGGGCCCGGGTCGGCTACACCACGGACACCGCCGAGCTGCTCGCCGGGCCGACGGTGCGGGACCGCTGGCTGGTGCTCGGCGCCCGCGACACCTCGGACGAGCGGCTGACCACCCGTCGGATCTGGCTGCGCGGCGCCAAGACCGGCCGTCCGGCCCTGCTGCTCTCCTTCGGCCGCCCCGGCCAGGCACCCGACCTGGTCCTTCCCACCGGCCGCCTGCTGGAGGCCGAGCTGGCCTTCCACCCCGGCGTCCGCCCGCTGCGGGCCGTCCTCGGCACCAGGTACGGCGCCCCCGAGCCCGGTCCGGCCCAGTCACCCGGCGGGCTCTCGGTGGCCGAGGCGGTCGCCGAGTACGGCGCGGCGGTCGCGGACGATCCGTGGCTGGAGTCCTGGCCGACCACGCTGAGCGGTGTCGTGCCCGTCCTCGACGCCGAGGGCTGGCAGCTGACGGACGGTCTGCACAGCGTCCCGGTCCGCCGCGGGAGTGTCCCGGAGTCCGCGCTCTGGCGGCTCGCCGCCGTCTCGGCCGGCCACCCGGTGACCATCTTCGGCGAGTACGGCCACGCGGGCTTCGCCCCGGTCACCGCCTGGGGCCACGACCACCGTCCGACGGGGGTCGCCCAGTGACCCTCCGCCCCGCCCGGCCGGCCGGCGCTCCGCCCACCGAGGGCCGCACCGGCGGCGCCCGCCCGCACCCGGCGCCACGCACCGCCGCACCCACCACCGCAGGCCGACCGGCCCGCCCGAGCAGAGGAGCCGACCAGTGACCGCCTTCACGACCGCCAGCGACAGCTGGGAAGACCTCCAGACCACCGCCATGCTCGGCACCGACCGCCGCCCGCTGCCCGGCCTGACCGGTTCACCGGCGTTCAGCGCCGCGGCGCAGGCCGTGGACCGTACCGACGCCGCCACCGCGCTGCTGGAGCTGGCCGCGCTGGAGGCGGTCCGCCGCAGGGCCGGGGCCGTGGCCGCCGAGTCCGGCGGTCTGCCCGGGCCTGCCGCGCCCGACCCGCGCCGCGAGCTGCCCGAGGCGGCCGCCAGGCGGCTCGCCGTCCTGGTCGGCGGGCGGAGCGGCGCGGGCATGGTGGCCAACCTCGGCGAGCTGCTGCCCCAGTGGCTCGCCACCGCCAGGGAGCGGGACTTCAGGGTGCCCGCCGCACTCGTGCCCGCCCTGCTGGAGGCGGCGCGGGCCCGCAGCGAGCTGCGGGCCGACACGGTGGCGCTGGCCGGCCCGCTCGGCCGCTGGCTGGCCGAGCGGAACCCGGACTGGCGGTTCGTCACCCGCGTCGCGGTGGAGCCGGGCACCCCCGCCACCGGCGGAGAGGCCCCGGTTCCGGCCGATCCGGGTGACCGGATCTGGCAGGAGGGCCTGTTCGCCGAGCGGGTCACGCATCTCACCAGGCTCCGCCGCAGCGACCCGGCCGCCGCCCTCGACCTGCTGCGCGGCACCTGGTCCACCGAGCGCGCCGAGGACCGCCTGCTCTTCCTGGACGCCCTGCAGGAAGGCCTCTCCCAGCTCGACGAGCCTTTCCTGGAGGCCGCTCTCTCGGACCGCAGCAAGAACGTCCGCGGCACCGCCGCCGAACTGCTCTCCACCCTGCCGCAGTCGGCGCTCGCAACCCGGATGGCCGCGCGCGCCCGTGCCGCCGTGCGCCTGGTCCGCCCGGCCACCGGTGCCGGTGTCATCCGACTCGCCGTCAGCCCGCCCGCCGAGTGCGACGCGGCGATGCAGCGGGACGGCATACCGCCCAAGTCGCCCACCGGGCGCGGTCAGCGGGCCTGGTGGTTCGGCGAGATCATCGCCGCGGCGCCGCTCGACCTGTGGACCGCCGACACCGGTCTCACCCCCGAGGAACTGCTGCGGCTACCCGTCGTCGACTCCGACGCGGGCCACGACCGCGAGGGCGCCGACCATCCCGGACAGGCCGGGAGCTGGGCCGACGATCTGCGGGAGGGCTGGGCGCGGGCCGCCGTCCGCCAGCACCACGTCGAGTGGGCCCGGGCGCTGCTCGGTCCGAGCCCCGGTCCCGGCCAGGCGGGCGGTACCGCGGGCGCGCCGGCCAAGCTGCTCGCGGTCCTGCCGTCGGCCGAACAGGCGGCCTGGACGGCCGAGTTCATCGACGGCCACGGTCTCGGTGAGGCGTTCCAGCTGCTGGGTGCCTGCGCCACTCCCTGGACACCGCCGCTGAGTACCGCCGTGGTGGCGGCACTCGAGCGCTCCGCCAGGTCCGGCGCCTACCCGTGGAGCCACAGCGGGGTGCTGGGCATGACCGAGCGCGCGCTCGCGCCCGAAACCGCCCCGGCCGTCGAGGCGTTGGCGTCCGGCGCCGCACCGGACAGCGCCTGGGCCGACACCTTCAGCCGGCTGGCCTCGACCCTGCGCTTCCGGGAGGCGATGCTGGCCGAACTGAACGGCTGAGAGCCGTCATCGCTCCGACGGCCGCCCCCGGCTCGGCCGTGCGACCGCCCCAGGGGCGCACGGCGGCAGCCCTGGGGCGGTGGGGTCCGGAGTACGGCGTGGCCGAAGGCCGCGCCCGGTCTCAGCCCGCGGCGCGGAGGTTGGCCTCGACCCAGGCCACCACGTCGCGGGTCGGGGTGCCCGGGGTGAAGATGTCCGCGACGCCGATCCGCTTGAGTTCGGCGATGTCCTCGTCCGGGATGATCCCGCCGCAGAAGACCTTGATGTCGGCGGCGTCCCGCTCCTTGAGCAGCTCGATGACCCGCGCGCACAGCGTCATGTGCGCGCCCGAGAGGATCGACAGTCCGATGCCGTCCGCGTCCTCCTGGATCGCGGTGTCCACGACCTGTTCCGGTGTCTGGTGCAGGCCGGTGTAGATGACCTCCATACCGGCGTCGCGCAGCGCCCGCGCGATGACCTTGGCCCCTCGGTCGTGACCGTCCAGCCCCGGCTTGGCGACCACCACTCGGATCGGCCCTGACACACCCATGACTGCCTCCTGGACCACGTTGTCCACCACAGCGGCCGACCGGATCGGGCACGCGCGCGGTTAACCACCGATAACAGATCTGAGGGGAGGTTAGCGCCACCGGGGCCGGATGGCTGTTTCGCCCGTCAAGAGGAGGGGAAAATCACAGCACCACCCACCATTCACCCTCGTACGTACCCACTTCCGCGCGGTGCGTACCCCCTGCCGCGCCCCGCCGGCGCCCGGGTCGGCTCCAGCCGCACCGCCGAGTGCACTGCGCGCGCCCGTATGTGCACTGCCCACTCCCGTCCGGGCACCGCAGACTCCTGGGTGAGCGCTGTCGCACCTGCCCGTCCGGGTACCGCGCGTACGGGCACCGCCCGTACGGACACCGGCCAGGTGGGCACCGCCCGCCCCGGCGCCGGCCGGCCCGGGGGCATCCGTGCCGCCCTGCCGGGGAGAGCCGAATGAGCATCCCGTTCCAGCGGACCGCCGCCACCGTCCGTGGCGCGGGCGCGGAGGCCGCCGCCCCCGTCGGCCGCCCGCTCCGCTGTCCGACCGGTGTCCCGTCCGAGCGGCAGCCGCGCCCCTGCCCGGCCCGGTACTCGGCGGCGCCCGCGCACCACGGTCCGGTGCTGCTGCTGCACGGCCTCAACGACAACCGAGCGGTCTTCGCCCCGCTCCGCCGCACACTGCGCCGCCACGGCTGGACCCATCTGCACGCCCTCAACCACTCCCCGCTGACCGGGGACGTGCGGGCGGCCGCCGTCCTGCTGGCCCGGCACGTCGAGTGGGCCAGGCAGGCCCACGACGGCGCTCCGGTCGCCCTGGTCGGGCACGGCCTGGGCGGGCTGATCGCCCGCTACTACGTCCAACTCCTGGGCGGGGACGAGCTGGTGGACACCCTGGTGACCCTGGCGACCCCGCACGAGGGGACGATGGCCGCGCTCCTTCCGGCCCCGTTCCCGATCACCCGCCAACTGCGCCCGAACAGCCCGCTGATGGCCGAGCTGCGGCTGCCCGCGCCAGGGTGCCGCACCCGGTTCACCGCCGTCCGGGGCGAGTTGGACGAACTGGTGCTGCCCGGCCCGCACGGCTGGCTGCACCACCCGGACCTGACCTCGGACAACCGACTCGTCGCGGGCGCCGGGCACATCGGCCTGCCCTCGCACCCCCGTGCGGTCGAGTCCGTACGGCGCGCGCTGGAGACGGCGGAGCGGAGGCGGGCCGGCGCACAGGAGCCACAGACCGGACGCCACGCCTCCTGAGAGGCATGCGCGCCAGGCTCCCGGGCCTGCCGGCCCACCCCTGTTCCGGGGACGGTCAGAGCTTCTCCACCGGCGCGTACCGGAGCAGCAGCTGCTTCCGCCCGGACGCACCGAAGTCGATCGTCGCCTGCGCCCTGTCGCCCACGCCCTGGGTGGCCACCACCGTGCCGAGGCCGAAGCTGTCGTGGGTGACCCGGTCGCCGACCGCCAGCGCGGCCACCTCGCGTTCGACCACCCGCCGCGCGGACTGGCCCCAACCCGCCTTGGGCCCGGCCGCCGTACGCGAGGACGGGGAGGAGGACGAGGAGCCGTAGGACGAGGACCGCGAGGAGGAGGACGAGCGCGAAGAGGAGGACGAGAAGCCGCGCGAGCCCGGCGCCGACGCCGCGCCCGTGCGCTTCCACTCCACCAGCGACTCCGGGATCTCCTCCAGGAAGCGGGATGCCGGGTTGTACGAGGGCTGGCCCCAGGCGCTGCGCAGCACCGAGCGCGTGAGGTAGAGGCGCTTGCGGGCCCGGGTCAGTCCGACGTAGGCGAGGCGGCGCTCCTCCTCCAGCTCCTTGACCTGGTTGAGCGCGCGCATGTGCGGGAAGATCCCGTCCTCCATGCCGGTCAGGAAGACCACCGGGAACTCCAGGCCCTTGGCGGTGTGCAGGGTCATCATCGTGATGACGCCCGCGCCCTCCTCGTCCTCGTCCGGGATCTGGTCGGAGTCGGCCACCAGCGCGACCCGCTCCAGGAAGTCGGAGAGCGAGCCGACCGGCGGCGCGCCCTCGTCCTCGGCGTCCGGCCGCTCGCCCGGGTCCTGCTCGTACTCGAGGGCGACCGAGGCGAGCTCCTGGAGGTTCTCCACCCGGGTCTCGTCCTGCGGGTCGGTGGAGGACTGGAGTTCGGCCAGGTAGCCCGTCTCCTCCAGGACCGCCTCCAGCACCGCGGCGGGGCCCGCGCCCGACTCGACCACCTGGCGCAGCCCCGCCATCAGCGCGTTGAACTTCTTCACCGCGTTGGCCGAGCGCGCGGCCATCCCGTACGCCTCGTCCACCCGCAGCAGCGCCTGGGCGAAGCTGATCCGCTCGCGCGCGGCGAGGGCGTCGACCATGGCCTCGGCGCGCTCGCCGATGCCGCGCTTGGGCACGTTGAGGATCCGGCGCAGCGGCACGGTGTCCTCGGGGTTGGCCAGCACCCGCAGGTAGGCCAGGACGTCCCGGACCTCCTTGCGCTCGTAGAAGCGGACACCGCCGACGACCTTGTACGGCAGGCCGACCCGGATGAAGACCTCTTCGAAGACCCGGGACTGGGCGTTGGTCCGGTAGAAGATCGCCACGTCGCCGGGCCTGGCATCGCCCGCGTCGGTGAGCCGGTCGATCTCGTCGGCGATGAACTGGGCCTCGCCGTGCTCGTCGTCGGCGACGTAGCCGACCACCTTCTCGCCGTGCTCGCCGGCCGTCCACAGGTTCTTCTTGCGGCGGTTGGTGTTGCGCTCGATGACGGCGTTGGCGGCGCCGAGGATGGTCTGGGTGGAGCGGTAGTTCTGCTCCAGCAGGATGGTGGTGGCGTCGGGGTAGTCCTCCTCGAACTGGAGGATGTTGCGGATCGTCGCGCCGCGGAAGGCGTAGATCGACTGGTCCGCGTCACCGACCACGCAGAGCTCGGCGGGCGGCACCTCACTGAGGCGGCCGGCGGCCTCGTTGACCCAGTCGCCGTCCACGGTGCGCTTGGGGGCGGCCGCCACCGAGCCGCCGCTGAGCTCGCGCACCAGCATGTACTGGGCGTGGTTGGTGTCCTGGTACTCGTCGACCAGGATGTGCCGGAACCGGCGCCGGTAGTGCTCGGCGACGTCGGGGAACGCCTGGAGCAGGTTCACCGTGGTCATGATGATGTCGTCGAAGTCCAGCGCGTTGGCCTCGCGCAGGCGCCGCTGGTAGAGGGTGTACGCCTCGGCGAGCTTGCGCTCCATCGGGTTCGCGGCCTGGCCGGCGTAGGTCTCCTCGTCGATCAGCTCGTTCTTGAGGTTGCTGATCTTCGCGGTGAAGGACTTCGGCGGGAACTGCTTCGGGTCCAGGTCCAGGTCGCGGCAGACCAGGGACATCAGCCGCTGCGAGTCCGCGGAGTCGTAGATGGAGAAGCTGGAGGTGAAGCCCAGCTGCTTGGACTCGCGGCGCAGGATCCGCACACAGGCGCTGTGGAAGGTGGAGACCCACATCGCCCGGGCGCGCGGGCCGACCAGGGCCTCGACGCGCTCGCGCATCTCGCCGGCCGCCTTGTTGGTGAAGGTGATCGCCAGGATCTCGCCGGGCTGCGCCCCGCGCGCGGCCAGCAGGTGCGCGATCCGGTGGGTCAGCACCCGGGTCTTGCCCGACCCGGCACCGGCCACGATCAGCAGCGGGGAGCCGGCGTGCAGCACGGCCTCGCGCTGCGGGTCGTTCATGCCCTCCAGCAGCTGCACCGGGTCGACCACGGTGCGGGCGGCGCCGTTGCGGTGCCAGGCGTCACGCTCGGTGGCGGCGGCGTAGTCGGTCTGGAACAGGCCGTCGGGGAGCTCCTCCTCGTACGGGGCCTCGTCGTACGGCTCGTAGGGCTCGTACGACTCGTCACTGCCGTACGGCGGCTCGTCGGCGGTCGGCTTCGACCCGGCGGCAGGAGCCTCGAAACCGGGGAGCGGGAGGTCGTCAAAGAGGCTAGTCATGGCCCTTCGAGTCTATGGCCCGGCGCCGACAGTCCCCGGGGCAATCCCGGACCTCCGCCGTCCGGCTCGTTCACAACCACTGCGGCACCGTTCCGTTCACAATCCGCTCCCGGAACGGACAGTTCCGCAGAACTACGCTCAGAGCCGTGACTCTCGGCCCAGCGTGCCCACCCGCCGACTAGCGTCCCGCTCCGAAGCCGGTCCACGGCGGGCTCCCACCCGCACCAGGCCCCACCAGCACCAGGCACCGCCCGCACCGCCCGTGGCCCGGCTCGAAAGGAGACCGCCGCCATGGCGTCGCACAGGAAGCCCCGCCCCGGCCGGTTCCGGTCCAGGGCGGTGGCCGGGGTGGCCACCGGAGCCGCCGTCTCGGTGACCGCCTCCGTCACCGCGCTCGCCGCCCCCGCCCAGGCCGCGCCACCGCCCACCGCCGAGCAGGTCAGATCCCGGGTGGACGGGCTCTACCGGGAGGCCGAGCAGTCCACCCAGCGCTACGACGGCGCCAGGGAGCAGGCCGACGAACTCCAGCGGCGGGTGGCCCGGCTCCAGGACGAACTGGCCCGCAAGGTCGCCGCGATCGAGGCCACCCGCACCCGGCTGGGCGCCCTCGCCGCCGAGCAGTACCGCAGCAGCGGCCTGCCCACCGCCCTCCAGCTCGCCCTCGCCGACGACCCGCAGCAGTTCCTGCAGCGCGCCGGGATGCTCGGCCAGGCCGGCGCCATCGAGCAGCAGGCGCTCCAGCAGTACGGCCAGCAGCGCATCGCCCTGGAGGCGCAGACCGCCGAGGCCCGCTCCCGGCTCGCCGAGCTGGCCGGCCGGCAGCGGCAGCTCGCCGCCGAGCGGACCGCCGTCCAGGAGAAGCTGGCCCAGGCGCAGGCGCTGCTCGCCGGGCTCACCGGCGCCGGACGGGGCGCGGGCCCCGGCGGCACAAACCCTGGCGGCGCGGGCCCCGGCGGCATGACGCTGCCGGCCGCTGGGCGGGCCTCCGCCGCGATCGCCTTCGCCCGGGCCCAGCTCGGCAAGCCCTACGTCTGGGGAGCCACCGGCCCGGACTCGTACGACTGCTCCGGCCTGGTCCAGGCCGCCTGGCGGTCCGCCGGGGTGTCCCTGCCGCGCACCACCTACGCCCAGATCGGCGCCGCCCCCAGGATCGGGCGCGGCCAACTCCAGCCCGGTGACCTGGTCTTCTTCTACTCGGGCATCAGCCATGTCGGCCTCTACACGGGCCATGGGCGCATGATCCACGCACCGCACCCGGGCGCGCCGGTCCGCTACGAGTCGGTCGACGCCATGCCCTACGCCGGGGCCGTCCGCCCCGCGTAATGCCCTGGGGTGCGGGGAACCGCCCGCCCGGCCGGGCACGTTGGTGCCTTCTCAGGTACCGCCCGGCCGGGCCCCGTCAACTCGCGGGGTCCACCGGGCGGTTCCCCGCACCCCGCCGGTTCACCGCTCGAAGAGCGTGACCACCATCCCCCGCACCGCCGTCGAGGTCCGCTTCGGGAACAGCCGCTCCAGCGCCGAGGCCTGCGGCTCGCCGTAGTGGTCCAGCGGCTTGTCCAGCGAGGAACCGTCGGTCAGCACCCACACCCGGCGCGTGTCACCGATGCAGGCCGCCGGATCCGCGCACAGCTGCGGGTAGATGTCGCCGACGGCCGCCGCGCTGCGCTCCACCAGCACGTCCTTCAACTGCACCGAGCGCGGCAGGTAGTAGCTCAGCGCGCTGTCCAGCTGGATGTACGCGTCCTGGCTGCCCCGCAGCGCCACGATGCCGTCCCCGGGCCGGTAGCCCTTGACGATCACCGCCGCGGCCGCCTTGGCGTCCAGGCCGGTGTGCGCGAACTCGCGGCGGATCTCGCGCTGGTCCTGCGCCCCGAGGAGCAGGACCAGCACCAGCCCCAGCGGCGCCAGCAGGCGCGGCCGCAGCGCGGTCAGTCCGGCCCCGGCCAGGACGCTCCAGGCGGGCACCGTGAAGAGCAGGTAGCGGTCCAGGAAGTACGCGGTCGATCCCTGCGACACCAGCCAGACCAGCACGATCGGCAGCACCGCCATCAGCCCGATCTCGACGGCGGAACGCCGCCCGGCGGGCCAGGCCAGCGGCAGCGCCGCGAGCGCCAGCACCGCCAGGCTCACCGCGGCCGAACCGAACAGCATGTGCCAGAAGGAGTCGAACACGTACTGGAAGGTCGGCGCGGTCAGCCAGTTGAGCTGGCGTCCGACCTGGCGGTGGCCGAGCAGCGCGAGCGGCACCACCGGCAGCAGCGCGGCTCCCACCGAGAGCACGAAGCCGACCAGCACGGGGTGGCGCCGCTGCTGCCACCAGCGGCCGAGCACCACGATCCCGTGTGCGGCCAGGAAAACCAGCGAGATCATGTGGAAGAACCCGGCGGCCAACACCGCACCGCCGTACGCCGCCCAGCGCAGCGGCCGGGGCTGCTCCAGCGCGCGCAGCAGCAGCCAGGTCGCCGCCGCCGCCGCGAGCACCACGAAGGCGTACCCGCGCATCTCCTGGGCGTACCGGGAGACGGACGGCACCAGCGCGAACAGGCACCCGGCCGCGAGTCCGGCCCGGCTTCCGAACAGCCGCTCGCCGGTCAGCGCGACGAACGCCGCCGCGCCGGCCATCGCCAGCACCGAGGGCAGCCGCAGTACCGCCAGCGAGTCGCCGAACAGCGCCACCCAGTAGTGCATCAGCAGGTAGTAGAGGCCGGTGACCGCGTCGACGTGGCCGAGCAGGTCGAACAGCTCGCCGGTGCTCCGGCGGGCGGCGTTCCAGCTGACCAGTTCGTCGCTCCACAGCGCCGGCCGCCAGCTGCCGTAGCCGCCGACCACCAGCATGAGCAGGGCCGGCCAGAGCCACCGGAGGCGGCCGCCGGCCGCACTGCGGGCGTCCGAGTCCTGGCCGGACGTCCGCCTGGCTATCGGTACGGCGGCCGTAGCGCTCGCGGTCATCACAGACTCCCCTTCGACGTGACCCAGTGAACCGACAGTCGCCTTTGCATCAGGGCGAGTTGGTGTAGACGAAGACGACATAGCCGCCGTAGGCCGCGGAACAGAGCGCGGCGAAGCCGAGAACGGCTGCCGCCGCTCCCCTGGTCCGCAGTCTGGCGAGCCCCGCGGCCAGCGGCAGCAGCAGGGCGAAGGCCGGGATCAGGAAGCGGGCGCGGGAGTTGAAGTACGCCGCGTCACCGAGCGCCAGCAGCAGCATCATCCCGCTGAACACCAGCAGGGTCAGCGGTTGGCGCTGGAGCAGGCAGACCACGAAGAGCAGCACCGACGCCGCGAGCGTCCCGGCCACCACCACGTCGGTCAGCCAGACCGGCCCGGCGTCCACCAGCATCGACCGGAGCACCCGGTAGGTGGAGCGGCCGAAGTCGAACTGGGACTCCCAGGCCTCCTGGACCTTGAAGTACCCGTCCCAACTGCCCTTCCGCAGACCGACCCAGGCGATGAAGCCGGCGAAGCCGAGCGGCGCGATCGCCGCCCCGAGCAGCGGCCGCCACCACGCCAGGGCCTCGGCACCCCGGTCGCGGCGGCGCCACCGGTGCGCCGCGAGCGCGCCCAGCGCTCCGAGGCCGACCGCCACCGCGACCGCCACGCCGGTCGGTCTGGTCAGCCCGGCCAGGGTGCTGAGCGTCCCTGCCCAGAGCCAGCGGTGCGTCACCGCCGCGTACATCGCCCAGGCGGCGAAGGCGGTGAACAGCAGCTCGGAGTACGCCATGTTCTCCACCACGGCGTACGGGGTCACCCCCCACAGGACCGCGGCGATCACGCCCGTCCGCCGCCCGTACAGCCGGGCCGCCACCGCGAAGACGCCCCAGGCCGCGAGCAGTGCACCGGCCCAGGCCACCAGCAGCGCCGCGTAGTTGACCGGCAGCGGCAGCAGCCACCAGGCCGCTTTGATCAGCGCCGGATAGACCGGGAAGAACGCGTACGCCTGGTATGGACCGTGCGGCCCGGGTACCGGCTTGGAGCCCGCGTAGCCGTGCACCGCGATGTCCTGGTACCAGTACGCGTCCCACATGGTGCTCAGCCGGTGCAGGCTGTGGGTGCCGTGCTTGACGTCCCACAGCACCAGCAGCGCCAGCCCCACTGCCCGCACCGCCGCGTAGCCGAGCAGGGCGGGTGCCGCGTAACGCGCCGCGGCGAGCAGCTTGTTGAGCGGTCTGCGGCGGTGGGGGCTCGGCGCGGCCGGGGCGGCGGCCACCACCGGTGCGCGCGCCGCGCCGTCGACCGAGGTGTCTGCCATCATGCTCCGTCGTTCGGGCCGGTACGGGCGGCGGCGATCATGCCAGCGCGCGGCACTCCCTGAATCAATCCGGGTGCACGGCCGCGCGCACCCATTATGACCCCGGAAGAAATCGGCCCTTCACCCACCCGATGATGCGGGATTGTGCCCGGCGGCAAGAGAGCGGGCAATGGGTGTACATACCCGGTATGCATGGACTAACGTGCGAGTCGTGACTGCAATCGAACAGCAACGTGCCAGCACGGTCGACGGTACCGGCGAGTCGCCTGTGAGCCAACCTGCCCTGCGTATGGGCTGGTTGGACGCGCTCAGAGGCGTGGCGGCGCTGCTGGTCGCCGTCCACCATTTCGGATTGATCCATCTGATCCCGTATGGAGGAACAATTAACCGGGAGTTCGATCTCGGTATATATGCCGTCATGCTGTTCTTCCTGGTCAGCGGTTATATTGTTCCCGCTTCCCTGGAACGGCGAGGTGATGTCCGGGGCTTCTGGATCGGCCGGATCTTCCGGATCTATCCGCTGCTCATCGTGGTCATCACGGCCGCGCTGCTGATCCTGCCGAAGGCCCAGTCCGCCGTGCCCGACGTGGTCCGGAACGCCCCGGTACAGTCCGCCGTCGCCAACGGCCTGCTGCTGCACGAGATGCTGAACGTGCCGAGCGCACTGGGCGCGATGTGGACGCTCTGCTACGAGATGGTCTTCTACTTCTTCGTGGGCGCGCTCTTCGTCCAGAACCGGCACCGGCTCAGCGCTCCGATCGCCGCGGCCTTCGCCGCGCTCGCCCTGCTGCTGGGCGGCGTGGTGCCGTCCGCCATGATCACGACCGACGAGGGCTCGACCCTGAACATGATCGCCGCCACCGCCGTGGTCATGGTGGCGGGCCTGGTCTGCGTCCTCACCGGACGGGCCGCGCTGGTCCGGATCGGCTCCCTGGTGCTGGGCGGGCTCGGCGCGGTGCTGCTGTTCCTCAACGCCAGGTCGACCTTCTTCGAGTCGATGACGATCCTCGCGACGATGTTCGCCGGCACCGTGATCCACCGCGTCGAGCGCGGCCAGACCGCCCGCCGGTGGGGCCTGGTGTGCTGCGGGTCCGTCCTGGTCTGCGGTGTCCTGGTCGGCTTCCTGTACGACCACGGCGACGCCTTCTACCGGACCTGGACCACCAGTTGGGTGGGCTTCTCGCTCCCCTACGCCGCCGCCTGGGCCACCTTCGGCCTCGGCATGCTGCTGCGCGACCGCCGCTTCCCCCGGGTGCTGACCTGGCTCGGCGCGATCAGCTACTCGGTGTACGTGGTGCACATCCCGGTGCTGCACGCGGTCCGCTGGCTGCTTCCGGACGACGCGTTCCCGCACCACGGCCCGGGCAAGTTCGGCCCCTCACTGGTCTTCCTGGCCGCCGTACTGCTACTCAGCCACCTGACGTACCGTCTGGTCGAGCTCCCCGGCCAGAACCTGGGCCGCCGCCTGCTGAAGTCCCTGAACGCCCGCCCGGCCCGGTCCGGGATCTGACCTGCGAACCCCTGAAGCGGGCGGAGCCCGGACGCGCGGCGGTGCGCGTCCGGGCTCCGCCCGCTCGGCAGTGCTCAGACCAGACGGCGCGCCGTGGCCCAGCGGGTCAGCTCGTGACGGTTGCTCAGCTGGAGCTTGCGCAGCACCGCCGAGACATGGCTCTCCACGGTCTTGACCGAGATGAACAGCTGCTTGGCGATCTCCTTGTACGCGTAGCCGCGCGCGATCAGCCGCAGCACCTCGCGCTCGCGCTGGGTGAGCCGGTCGAGGTCCTCGTCCACCGGCGGGGTGTCGGTGGCGGCGAAGGCGTCCAGCACGAAACCGGCCAGCCGCGGCGAGAACACCGCGTCGCCGTCGGCGATCCGGAAGATCGCGTTCACCAGGTCGGTGCCGGTGATGGTCTTGGTGACGTACCCGCGCGCACCGCCGCGGATCACGCCGATCACGTCCTCGGCGGCGTCCGAGACCGACAGCGCCAGGAACCTGACTCCCGCCCGTCGCCCACCACCACCCTCAGCCGAGGCGCTGCGCGCCGCCCCTTCTGAACTTGAGTCCCCCATCAGCGGGGCCGAGCGCCGCAGCACCTCCACCCCACCGCCGCCGGGCAGGTGGACGTCCAGCAGCACCACGTCGGGCCGCTGCTCGGCGACGACCTGGACGGCCGACTCCACGTCGTCCGCCTCGCCGACCACGTCGATGCCGGTGAGCTCCGTCCGGCCGATCTCCGCCCGGACCCCCGTACGGAACATCCGGTGGTCGTCCACCAGGACGACCCTCGCCACCCGCTCCGGTGCAGCGTCAGTCATGAACCCTCTCCATCTCCAGCTCGACCTCGGTACCGCCGTCCGGCGCCGGCCGCACCCGAGCGGTGCCGCCGTTGCGCTTCATCCGGCCGATGATCGACTCCCGTACGCCCATCCGGTCCTCGGGCACGGTGTCCGGGTCGAAGCCGGGGCCGTGGTCACGCACGAACACCGACACCGTCCTCCCCTCCACCTCCGCGTACACCTGGACCGGTCCCCCGCCACCGTACTTGGCCGCGTTGACCATCGCCTCCCTCGCGGCCTGCATCTGGGCCGCGATCCGCTCGTCCATGGGGCAGTCGCCGACGCAGACCAGCTCCACCGCGACACCGTGCCGGTCCTCGACCTCGGCGACCACCTCGCGGATCCGCTCGGCCAGGGTGTCGGGTGCGGACTCGGCGGCGGCCTCCGGGCGATAGAGCCACAGCCGCAGCTCGCGCTCCTGGGCGCGGGCCAGCCGCAGCACCTCCTTGGGGTCCTCGGCACGGCGCTGGATGAGGGTCAGGGCGTGCAGCACGGAGTCATGGATGTGGGCGGCGATCTCGGCGCGCTCCTGGGCCCGGATGCGCGCGGTCCGCTCGGCGCCGAGGTCCTGCCACATGCGCAGCACGTACGGGCCGACCAGCACCAGCACACCGGCCAGCACGGCGACCGAGGCCTCGATCACGGCGGCCAGGGTGGAGCTGCTGTTCTGCAGGATCAGGAACCCGACGATGCCGGCCGCCACCAGCAGCACACCCGCGCCGACCCGGGTGTACGCGGCCCGCCGCTTGGTGCCCTCCAGGCCGAACCAGCGCTGCCAGCGCGAGTCGTCGGCCTGCCGCCAGACCAGGGCGACACCGACGCCGATGGTGAGCAGCGGCCAGACGTACGGCTTGGCGGTCTGGATGTGCAGGGCGCTGAGCAGCGCCATGATGCCGACCACCAGCAGCAGCAGGGCGAACAGCTGCCCGAGGCCGCCGCGCCCGCCCGCCGCCGGGAGCCCGATCGCCTCGGACGGTGTGGAGCCGTCCTCGGCCGGCTCGCCGTGGAAGGTGCGCTGGAGCAGTTCGCGCAGCTTGCCGAGCCGCTGCGGCCCGCCCTTGCGGAGTTCGCCGAAGCCGTCGTCGCCGCGCACGAAGGTGCCGTTGTGGTAGACCCACTGGGGGCCGCGGCGCGCGGGTTCGCCGATGCCGATCGGCACCACGAACCAGAACGCCGCGTACAGCAGCCCGCCTATGCCCTGGGTGAAGAAGAGCAGGATGAACGCGGCCCTGACCCAGGTGACCGGCACTCCGAGGTGCACCGCGAGCCCGTGGGCGACGCCGCCGAGCATCCGCCCGTTCGGGCTGCGGTACAGCTTGCGGAAGGGCGGACGCTGCGGATCGTGCACGGTCGGATCGGGCCCCGACGCCGACGGGCTGTCAGGGATGAGGGGCTTGGGGTCGGTGCCGGGTGCTGCCACGCCACAGATGGTCACACGTTTGCACGTCCGGGCGCATCAGGGTACGCCCCCGAGCCGCGTCTCAGGGGGAGATCAGGGTCGGCCCCGGGCTGCCGGCGGTTGGGCTCGGCCGCTTCGGACGGGAGGATGGTGCACATGACGGACGAGCAGAGCACAGCGGCACAGGACACCGCCGCCCCCCGGCCGGAGCAGCGGCCCCCGCTGACCCGCAGCGAGAGCCACCGGGTGGTGGCGGGAGTGTGCGGCGGGCTCGGCCGGCATCTGGACATCGACCCGGTGGTCTTCCGGGTGGTCACCGCCGTGCTCTGCCTCTCCGGCGGGCTCGGGCTCTTCCTGTACGGGCTGGCCTGGCTGGTCGTCCCCAGGGAGCCGGCGGACGGGAAGCCCGGCCAGACCGAGCTGCAGCGCGTGCTGACCGGCCGGGTGGACGGGCAGTCCATCGGAGCGGTGCTGCTGACGCTGATCGGCACCGGGGTGTTCTTCTCGTCCATGGGCGACAAGGACCAGATGTTCCCGTTCCTGCTGCTGGCCGGGATGATCTTCCTGGCGGTCCGCCACGATCCGGAGCGCCGCCGCCGTGCCCAGGGCAAGGGCGACGACCGCCCCGGCGGCCCGTACGACCGGCTGGTGGACCAGCCGGACGGACAGTACGACTGGTCCCAGTGGCGGGAGCGGTTCGCCAAGGACTTCATGACCGGGTGGGAGCAGCGCAAGGGCGACTGGGACACCTACCGGACGACCTGGGACGCCTTCAAGACCGACTGGGACGAGCGCAAGGCGGAGTGGAACGGCCGGCCACGGGTCGACCTCACCAAGGAGGGCGGACCGGCCGGGGGGCCCGAGGACGCCACCGACGGGACCCGGTCGGCGTACGAGCGGCACGAGCAGGCTCGCGCCGCAAGCTCCGCGCCGGCGGACACCCCGCCGCACGGCCCGTCCGGCTACCTGTGGGACCCGCGCCACCCGGAGCGCAACCCGTACGCGGCGCACACGCCCCCGCCCGGGGCGGGCCTGCCGCTCGGCGCACCGGCGCAGGCCTGGTGGCAGCGCGCCGATCTGCCGCAGGGCGATCCGCTGCGCAAGTCCGGCTCCGCGCCCGGTGCGGCGCGCGCCGCGACCGCGGTGGCCCGGCCGCGGCAGCGCTCCTTCACCGGTCTGCTGGGGCTGCTGATCGCGCTCGGCGCGGGTGCGGTGGCCTGGGCGATCCCGCACGCCAACGGCGACGACGCGCGGATCTCCACCGTGCTGGCGGCCGCGCTGCTGGGCCTCGGGATGTCGATGCTGATCGCGGCGAAGGCCGGCCGGGTGCGCGGGCTGCTCGTCCCCGCGCTGGCGCTCACGCTCGCGCTGTCCGCGCTCTCCGGCTCGAGGGCCACCGTCGAGTCGTCCTTCGGCAACCGCTTCTGGGCGCCGGCCTCGGTGTCCGAGCTGCAGAGCCGCTACGTCCTCGGCGCCGGTGACGCCCAGCTCGACCTGAGCCGGCTCGACCCGGCGGGCGGCACCCTCAGCACCGATGTCCGGATGGGCACGGGCGAGCTGCAGGTGACCGTCCCCTCCGACGTGGAGGTGCGCCTGACGGTGCGCAACGCCCTGGGCAACGTCCAGACCCCCAACGGTGAGTCCGACTCCGGTATGGGCAACAACCGGGAGTTCGTGATCCACCCGACCAACGGCCAGAAGTCCAAGGGGACTCTGGACCTGACCGTGAAGCTCGCGATCGGCGACATCCAGCTGGAGCAGGCATGAGGAAGAACCGACTCGACCCGTTCTCGCTGATCGCGGGCGCACTCTTCACCGTGATCGCGGTCGTCTACCTGGTGGCCTCGATCAACGGCCGCTCGGTCAACGGACGGATCGTCATCCCGGTGACCTTCATCGTCCTCGGTGTGGCGGGCCTGGCCGGTGCGGTCACCGCGATGTCCCGCCGCAACCGCGAGGACCGCTGACCCTGCCGCTCCGGGCCCGGGTTCAGCTCTGGGCGGGCCCGAGGTCGAGCCGGTCGCCGTCCCTGGTGACGGTGTACCTGGGCAGCGGCCTGGTCGCCGGTCCGTTGACCACCGCACCGGTCGCCGCGTCGAATCGCGAGCCGTGGCAGGGGCAGTACAGCTGCCCGTTCCTGGGGGCGTTGACCGTGCAGCCGGAGTGGGTGCAGATCGCGGAGAGGCCGCAGTACTGCCCCGCCTTGGGCTGCACGATGTAGACGGTGTCGCCGCTGGCCGGGTCCGCGACCTGAGCCGATCCCCCGACCGGCACGGCCGAGACGGCGACCGAGGCCTTCTTGCCCGCGGACGCGGAACCGGTGGCGCCCGCGGACGGCGACGGCGCCCCCGCGGCGGTGCCGGCGGCCGTCTTCCGGGGCCGCCCGAAGGTGGCCGTCAGCGAGCCGGCCAGCAGCCCGCCCCCGCCGAGCGCGATGGCCGCGATCCCGCCGTCCATCAGCGAACGCCGGTTCACCTGCCCCTCGACCAGCCCGCGCGCCCGGTCCCGTTCGGCCCGCCGCAGCAGGTAGCCGTCGACCGAGAGGTACGGCGTGCCGGCCAGCACCAGCGGGGTCCAGGCCGCCAGGTAGGCGAGGTCGTTGCCGAGGTAGTACGGCGTGACGTTCCAGCTGACGGTCAGGCAGAGCAGGAGGCTGATCGCCGCGCCGCCGAGCGCGGCCAGCCGGCCCCAGAGCCCGAAGAGCGTGCCGAGCCCGACCGCCAGTTCCCCGAAGGCGACGAGCAGGGCGAAGAAGGTCGGCGCGTGCAGGGCGGGGCCGAGCAGGAAGCCGATCGGGCTGGACGGCCTGACCGCCAGGGTCTGGGAGTAGAAGGAGGCCGGGTCGGCCGCGCCCGCCAGGTAGTGCGGGTCGGAGAGCTTGTCGAAGGACGCGTAGACGAAGGTGGCCCCGAGGAAGATCCGGAGCAGCAGCAGTGCGTGGCCGGAGGCCACCACCCGCAGCTCGGCCAACCGCTCGGCTCTGCCCGGGCTCTCCGGTTCCTCGTGCGCCGCCGTCATGCCGACCCCTCTGTTCAACCGCCTGTCAACTGCTGACAGGTCCGGTCCGATTCTGCCCTGTTTCGCCCGGCTTTCCCGGATACCGTCTGCGCAGCAGACGGCCGCGCCGCCGCTCCCGCGGGTACGGGAGCGGCGGCGCGGCCGTTCGAAGCCGGGGAGATCACTCCCACTCGATGGTGCCCGGCGGCTTGCTGGTGCAATCCAGCACGACGCGGTTCACGTCGCGGACCTCGTTGGTGATCCGGGTGGAGATCCGGGCCAGCACCTCGTAGGGCAGGCGCGACCAGTCGGCGGTCATGGCGTCCTCGGAGGACACCGGGCGCAGCACGATCGGGTGGCCGTAGGTGCGGCCGTCGCCCTGGACGCCGACGCTGCGGACGTCCGCGAGCAGGACCACCGGGCACTGCCAGATCTCGCGGTCCAGACCGGCGGCGGTCAGCTCCTCACGGGCGATGGCGTCGGCCTCGCGGAGCAGGTCCAGGCGCTCCCTGGTGACCTCGCCGACGATCCGGATGCCCAGACCCGGGCCCGGGAACGGCTGGCGGTGGACGATCTCCTCCGGCAGGCCGAGCTCCTGGCCGACCATCCGGACCTCGTCCTTGAACAGCTTGCGCAGCGGCTCGACCAGCTTGAACTCGAGGTCCTCGGGCAGGCCGCCGACGTTGTGGTGCGACTTGATGTTCGCGGTGCCGGTGCCGCCGCCGGACTCCACCACGTCCGGGTACAGGGTGCCCTGCACCAGGAACTCGACCGGCTCGCCCGAGGCGCCGGCCTCGGCGATGATCTCCGCCTGGGCCTGCTCGAAGACCCGGATGAACTCCCGGCCGATGATCTTGCGCTTCTCCTCCGGGTCGCTGACCCCGGCGAGCGCGGCCAGGAAGCGCTCCTGCGCGTCCACGACCTTCAGCTGGACGCCGGTCGCGGCCACGAAGTCCTTCTCGACCTGCTCGGTCTCGCCCTTGCGCATCAGACCGTGGTCCACGTAGACGCAGGTCAGCTGGTCACCGATGGCCTTCTGGACCAGCGCGGCCGCGACGGCGGAGTCCACGCCGCCGGACAGGCCGCAGATGGCGCGCTTGGTACCGACCTGCTCCCGGATCAGCGCGACCTGCTCGTCCACCACGTTGGTGGTGGTCCAGGTCGGGGCGATCCCGGCGCCGCGGTACAGGAAGTGCTCCAGCACCTGCTGGCCGTGGTCGGAGTGCAGCACCTCGGGGTGGTACTGGACGCCGTACAGCTTCTTCTCGTCGTTCTCGAAGGCGGCGACCGGCACCACGTCGGTGGACGCGGTCACGGTGAAGCCCTCGGGGGCGGCCGAGCAGGCGTCGCCGTGCGACATCCAGACGGACTGCTGCGCCGGGGTGCCCTCGAACAGGGTGGAGCCGGTCTTGGCGACGGTCAGCGGGGTGCGGCCGTACTCCCGGGCACCGGTGTTGTCCACCGTGCCGCCGAGGGTGATGGCCATCAGCTGGAAGCCGTAGCACATACCGAAGACCGGGACACCGGCCTCGAACAGGGCGCGGTCGAGCCGCGGCGCACCCTCCTCGTAGACCGAGGACGGGCCACCGGAGAGGATGATCGCCTTCGGGTTCTTGGCGAGCATCTCGGCGACCGGCATGGTGCTCGGCACGATCTCGCTGTAGACCCTGGCCTCACGCACCCGACGGGCGATGAGCTGGGCGTACTGGGCACCGAAGTCGACGACCAGGACGGTGTCGAGCTCGTGTGCGGACATGTCGGGAATAGCAGAGGACACAGACGGCCTTCCGGCAGCGGTATCGAGAGGCGTCGCACGCGGCACGCCCTGGGCAGGGTGGCGGGCGACTGTGGGGGTGTCTGCATTTCAGTCTACCGGGCGGCCGGAAGACTGTGCTTTCACCCAGTTGCCGACGCCTAGCCCCGTGACCCCGCGGTGCGGCGTCTCGTTGCACCGGACGACCGTACGAGCGCTCGCACCCCCCAGGTTCGGGCCGCCCGGTACGGGCACCGAACCACGCGTGGATCTCATCTCAGTCCACCCGCTCGCGTGGCGCTGCCGCTCTCGGGCCAGACCGGGTGCGGCCCGCCGTGGGACCGTGCGCGGGTGCAGTGACCGGGCGGCAGGGGACAGCCTCCGGTCACGACTGACCAATGGAGGTGCGGCGGCCGGAGCCGGGGACGCCCGGCTGCGCCCGCCGCACCACCCGGGGTCGGCACCGCCCGCGCCGACCGCCCCCGGCTCACAACCGTGCGCCGCCACCTCGGCGACTACTACGGAACGTAGTCGAGCTGACCTGCCCGCTCGGTACGGCCCGCCGTGCGGCGGACAGGGTACGGCAGGTCCAGGTCCGGAAAATTGGACTGTGCCGAACTGCGTCGAATCGGTTGCACAGTAAGGGCTCCGTCCCCCACGATGCTGGAGGCGGGGGTCAGCCGGGCCCTCGTACGGCACACCTTCCCGGCGCCGGGCGACCGCCCCGGGCGCTGAAGAACACGGTTGTCACCTCACGCTCCGTGAGGGATGAACCGACTCGTTTCCCCGCGCCGCGCCTTGGCCCACCCCTGCCGAGTGTCCGGCGCGACCCACAGACCAACCGTCCGGACGGCGCCCCTCCCCCGGCGCCGTCCCCCCAGCACCGGTGCTGCCCTGACACCGTGTGCTGAGCGACAAAGGGCCCCGTTCCCCCGCGGGGCCCTTTGCCCGTCTCCCCGGACCCTTCGAACACGCGCCGCCCCGGGACGCGCTCCTAGCCGCGCCGCACCCGCGGCATCGGCAGCAGCAGTGCGCCGAAGGCCCCCGCCGGCACCGCCGGCCGCACCGGCGCCACCGGCTCCACCCGCCGGTACGGCTCGCCCTGGGCGGGCCTCAGGTCGGGCTCGCCCCGGTTCGGCCACATCGACATGGCCCGCTCGGCCTGGGCCGTGATGGTCAGCGACGGGTTGACCCCGAGGTTGGCGGAGATCGCGGAACCGTCCACCACGCTGATCCCGGGGTAGCCGTGGAGCCGCTGGTACGGGTCGATGACCCCGCCCTCCGGGCGGTCGGAGATCGGGCAGCCGCCGATGAAGTGCGCGGTCATCGGGATGTCGAAGATCTCCCCGACGGAGCTGCCGGCGAAGCCGTTGATGGACTCGGCCAGCGCCTTGGCGCCTTCCTCCGCCGCCGGGATCCAGGTCGGGTTCGGCGTCCCGTGCCCCTGCCGGGAGGTGAGCTTGCCCTTGCCGAGCCCGGTCTTCTTCAGCGAGACCGTCAGCGAGTTGTCCAGCGACTGCATCACCAGGCCGATGATGGTCTTCTCCGACCAGCGGTACTGGTTCACCGACTGCGCGAAGATCAGTGGATGCCTGGCCGCCGTGAGGGCGAACCGCAGCCAGCGCGGCCCGCGCCCGGTCCCCGGCACCTGCTGGATGCTCAGCGCCCCCATCGCGTTCGACCCCTTGCCGTACCGCACGGGCTCGATGTGGGTGTTCTCGTCCGGGTGGATCGAGGAGGTGATGGCCACCCCCTTGGTGAAGTCCACCCGCGAGCCGTAGCGCCGGTCGGAGGTCGAAGCGCCCACCAGCGCCTCGGAGTTGGTGCGGGTGAGCTCGCCGAGCCGGGCGGAGAGCGCGGGCAGGTGGCCCCGGTCGCGCATCCGGTGCAGCAGCGTCTGGGTCCCGTACGTCCCGGCCGCGACCACCACCTCGGCGGCGGTGATCGTCCGCGCACCGGCTCTGACCCGGTCCCGGGAGGGCGCGTTGGTGCGCCGTACGTCCACCGCGAAGCCGCCCGCCGCCAGCGGCCTGATCCGCTCCACCGTGGTGAGCTGGTGGATCTCGGCGCCGTTCCGTTCGGCGAGGAAGAGGTAGTTCTCGGTGAGCGTGTTCTTGGCGCCGTGCCGGCAGCCGGTCATGCACTCGCCGCACTCGATGCACGCCTTCCGGCGCGGGCCGGCTCCCCCGAAGTACGGGTCCTCGACCTCCTCGCCCGGCGCGGCCTTGGCGCGGCCGTCCGAGTCCTTGCCGTCACCGAAGAAGACCCCGACCGGGGCGAGGTGGAAGGTGTGCCCGACGCCCATCTTCTCGGCGGCGGCCTTGAGATGGACGTCGGACGGGGTCACGGTCGGGTTGGTGCGCACCCCGAGCATCCGCTGCGCCTGGTCGTAGAAGGGGGCGAGCTCGTCCTGCCAGTCGGTGATGTGCCGCCACTGCCGGTCCTCGAAGAACGGCTTCGGCGGGACGTAGAGGGTGTTGGCGTAGTTGAGCGATCCACCGCCGACGCCCGCGCCGCCGAGCACCAGGACGTTGGCCAGCAGGTGGATCCGCTGGATGCCGTACAGACCGAGCGCCGGCGCCCACAGGTAGTTCCTGATGTCCCAGGAGGTTCTGGGCAGTTCGTCCGGGCCGAACCGCCGGCCGGCCTCCAGGACGGCGACCCGGTAGCCCTTCTCGGTCAGCCGCAGCGCCGCGACCGAACCGCCGAACCCCGAGCCGACCACCACCACGTCGTAGTCGTGCGCACCCTCGACCGCCATACCGCTCTCCTCTTCAAGTGCCTTGTCGGACAACCGGATCGACTACTTCAGCCGGAAGGCCTTCATGGCCTTCAGCCCGGTGGTGAAGAGCGCGGCGAAGCGCTCGTCGTCCAGCCCGAAGGACGGTGCGAGCGGCACCAGGCGCTGGGTGGCGATGGTCTGCGCCTCGGTGTAGCGCAGGATGCCCTCGGCGCCGTGCCGGCGGCCGAGCCCGGAGTCGCCCATCCCGCCCATCGGCGACGCCACCGAGCCGTATGCCGCCGCGTACGCCTCGTTGACGTTGACCGTACCGGTGTGCAGCCGGGCCGCGATGGCCCGGCCACGGCGTGAATCCCTGGTCCAGACACTGGAGTTGAGGCCGTAGGGGGTGGCGTTGGCGGTGGCGACGGCCTCGTCCTCGGTGTCGAAGCGGTAGACCGAGACGACCGGGCCGAAGGTCTCCTCGGCGCAGACCGCCATCTCGGGGGTGACACCGTCGAGGACGGTGGGCTCGTAGAAGAGCGGGCCGAGATCGGGGCGGGCCCGTCCGCCGGTGAGCACGGTGGCCCCGGCCTTGACGGCCTCCTCGACGTGCCGGGTGACGTTCTCCAGCTGCCGCTCCGAGACCAGCGAGCCCATGTCCGCCCCGTACGCCAGGCCGCCGCCGAGCCGCAGCGCGGCGGTCCGGGCCACGAAGCGGGCCAGGAAGTCGTCGGCCACCGAGCGGTGCACCAGCAGGCGCTCGATCGAGATGCAGAGCTGGCCGGCGGAGGAGAAGCAGGCCCGGACGGCGCCCTCGGCGGCGCGGTCCAGGTCGGCGTCGGCGAGCACCAGCATGGCGTTCTTGCCGCCGAGTTCGAGCGAGGCGCCGACCAGCCGGCCGGCGGCCTGCTGGGCGACCTGGCGGCCGGTGCGGGTGGAGCCGGTGAAGGAGACGTAGTCGGCGTGCTCGATCACGGCGGGGCCGACCACCGGTCCGTCGCCGATCACGATCTGCCAGAGGTCGGCGGGCAGCCCGGCCTCGACCAGCAGCTCGCGGGCCCACAGGGCGGTCAGCGCGGTCTGCGTGTCGGGCTTGTTGACCACCGCGTTGCCGGCCGCGAAGGCGGGCAGGGCGTCGCCGACGGAGAGCTCCAGCGGGTAGTTCCAGGGGGAGATCTGGCCGATCACACCCTTGGCACGGCGGGACTCGACCGCGTGGGTGAGCACCGGGACCGCGCCCAAGCGGCGGCGGTCGCGCAGGTAGCCGGGTGCCGTGCGGCCGTAGTGCCGGGCGGCCATCGCGACCGCCAACACCTCCTCGAAAGCGTGCAGCCTGGCCTTGCCGGTCTCGGCCTGGACCAGGTCGAGCACCTCCTCCTGCCGGCGCAGCAGCAGGTCGTGGAAGCGCAGCAGGACGGCGGCACGACGGCGGACGGGCAGCGCGGCCCAGCTGCGCTGCGCACGCCGGGCCAGCTGGTAGGCCACCTCGACGTCGGCCGGGGTGGACCGGGGCAGCGAGGCGAGCCGCTCCCCGGTGAGCGGCGCGATGGTGTGCACCAGCTCCGGTTCACCGGTCGCGGTGACGCCCCGCGCCAGCCGGGCCACCAGCGGGGCCGGTACCACCGAGGCGACCGTACGGGCGCCGCCGCCGGCGGCCGGGTTGCGCTGCTCGCCCCGGACGGGGGCCTGACCGTCTGCCGTGTTGTCCGTCATGGGCGCAGCCTAGGCGCTCGGCCGCCGGTTCGGTACCCGCCGGTAACAGCCGATCGCAACTGGCCGGTTCAGCCCTGCGGACGGTGTCAGCGCAGCGCGGTGAAGTTGTTCATCACCGTGGTGAACCGCCGCTGCCCGGTGAGCCAGTCCTTCTCCGGGGTGGAGATGTAGACGCCGTAGGAGGTGCCGCTGTCGGCGAGGAACTCCACCTCCTTGGCGTGCCGCCGGATGCCGTCCTGACTGCCGGTGAAGGTGAACTCCCAGGACGCGGCCTCGTGTCCGTTCACCTTGGCGTCCACCAGGTTGACCCGGTGGTAGTCCTTCAGCTTCCGCTCCTTGACGATGTCGCCCTCCATCTCCAGGAAGTGCTGGCGCGGGGTGAGCGACTGCGCGACGGTGACCGAGAACTGGATGAAGTGCACCCCGTGGTCCGGGCTGTAGATGATCTGGTTGTTGCCGTCCATCGTGCGCACCCACGGCGCGCTGTCGGTCGGCACCGGGAAGCGGAAGCCCATCGGGTCGTCCACCCAGGCGTAGCCGTCCGGAGCCGGACCGGTGGCGGGCGCCGCGGTGATGGTCACCGCGGGGCCCGGATCCGGCTCGGGCGCCGCGGTCGGGTTGTGGTGCAGCAGCTTGGGTGCCGCGTACGCGGCACCCGCGGCGAGCGCGGCCAGGACCACCAGCACCACCGCGATCTTCAGGCCCCTGCGCCGCCCGGGCCCGGCCGCGGCGGGCGGCCTGGCCTCTTTGGACGCGGATATCGCCGTCTCCGTGGGGACCGACTCGACGGCGGAACCGGCGGGGACGGACGTGGCGGAGTCGGCCGCGGCAGGGGCCGCCGTGGCAAGGGCGGCAGGGGCGGCTGCGGCAGGAGCCGCGTCCGGATCGGCCTCGGCGGCCGGCTGGGCGCTCTCCTCGGCGGCCGGTACGGCACTCTCGGGCCGGTCCACCACCGGCACGCTCTGGGTCGGCATCCGGGGCTCGCTCTTCGGCACCGCCCTGATGCCGATGGTGTGCCCGGCGGTCACCTCGGTGAGCATCCGCATGGCCTCGTCCGCGCTCGGCCGCTCCGCCGCGTCCTTGGCCATCAGCGCGGCCAGCACCGGGCCGAGCGCCCCGGCCCGGCGCGGTTCCGGCAGCGGCTCGCCGACCACTGCCGCCAGGGTGGTGATCGGCGAGGTGCGGCGGAACGGCGACTGGCCCTCCACGGCCGCGTACAGCGTCGCCCCGAGGCCCCAGAGGTCGGAGGCCGGGCCCGGGCGCTCGCCCTGGGCGCGCTCGGGAGCGAGGTAGTCCGGCGAACCGACCAGGTCGCCGGGCCGGGTCAGCTCGGTGGAGCCCTCGAAGGTGGCGATGCCGAAGTCCAGCAGCACCACCCGGCCGGTGTTGTGCTCCAGCAGCACGTTGGCGGGCTTCACGTCGCGGTGCAGCACACCCAGCTGGTGGCCCCGGTGCAGCGCGGCGAGCACCTGGACGCCGACCTCGGCGGCCTCCCTGGGCTGCAGGGTGCCGTCCTGGCTGATCACGTCAGCCAGCGAGCGGCCGTCGATCAGCTCCATCACGATCCACGGGCGGCCGTCCTGCTCCACCACGTCATGGATGGTGATCACACCCGGGTGCTTGATCCGCGCGGCGGCCCTGGCCTCGCGCTTCATCCGGGACTGGAGGATCTCCAGGTCCTCCTCGGGGAGGTGGTTGACCGTCAGCTCCTTGACCGCCACCTCGCGGTCCAGCATCTCGTCCCGGGCCCGCCAGACCGTGCCCATACCGCCGCGGCCGAGCCGCTCGCCCAGTGCGTAGCGGCCGACCAGCAACCGCTGCGCGTCTCTGGCCTGCGCCGACTGGTCCTGCACGCCCATGGCGACCGTTCCCCCTCATCAGCCCACCGTCACCTTGACGGAGGTGGTTCCGGTGCACCGTTGACTCACCGATAGGACAACTTCCATGCACAGGTTAGGCGCCCGGCTCCGCACCCGTTGTCTCGACCCGGCCAGGTGACCTCCCTGTGACCTAGGCCTCATGCCGCGCCGTTCCGTGCTACCGAGCGGTGCGCCCGCCCGCGGGCCGCTCAGCCCGCCAGTGAGACCACCAGCACCAGCGCCACCACCAGCAGCGCCAGCACCCCGGCCACCAGCAGCGGCCCCAGCAGCGCGGGCGGCAGGGCCGGCCGTGTGCCCGACTGCGCCAGGTCCGGCCTGCCCCGCCGGACCGCCGCACCGGGGTGGCGCACCAGCGGGCCGCGCGGCCGGCGCACCGGCAGCTCCTGCGGGGCCTGCGGCCGTGCTTGCCGCGGCTCCGGCGCCCCGCCGATCAGCTCGGCCAGTTCCCGCCGGATCTCCGCCGCCCCGGGCCGGGCGGCCGGGTCGGGCCGCAGCAGCCGCTCGACCAGCGGGGCCAGCGGCCCGCAGCCGTCCAACGGGCCGGGGCGCCCGGACCGGATCGCGGCCAGCAGGACCGGCAGGTCGTCCTCGGGGTACGGGGCGCGGCCGGTCAGCATCCGGTACAGCAGGACGCCGAGCGCCCAGCAGTCCCCGGCAGGGCCGGTCTCCAGTGCCCAGCGCTCGGTGCTGGGACCCAGCAGCAGGGATCTGGCATCCAGGATCCGCCGGGCCTGCAGCGGGGTCGGCGCGGCGTCGCGGGGGCCGCCCAGCGCCGCGCAGAGCTCCTCCTCGGCCGCCCCGGACAGCAGACCGCCGAGCAGCGCCGCACCGTCCTCGCAGACCACCACGCTCTGCGGGGAAACGTTTCCGTGTGCCTGACCGGCGCGGTGCAGCGCGTGCAGTGCGGCCGCCAGGTCGGCGGCGATCTCCGCGGCCCGGTACGGCGGGAGCGGGCCTGATCCGGTCAGCTCGGCCAGCGCCCGGCCCGGCGGACGTTCCTCGGCCACCCAGAGCAGGTCCTCCTCGGCCACGGCCTCGACCGGCCGGAGCAGCCTCGGGTGGTCCGGCGTGTCCTCGGCCACCGAGCTCACCAGCCGGGCGATCCGCTCGCCGTACGCGGGGTCCGGATCGACTGCCGACGGCCCCCCGGGCACCAGCAGTTCGGGCAGCTCCAGCGCGTGCAGCAGGACCTGGTCGCCGGTCTGCTGGTCCCGTGCGAGCATGCCACGGCCCTCCGGACGGTCCGTCAACCGGTACCGTCCGGCCACCACCTGGCCGGGGGCCACTCGCATGCGCCTTCCTCGGGAACTTAAGGATCTCTGGTCCGGGGCCGCTCGTCTCCCGCCTTCCTCAAGGACGGCGGGCCGGCGCCGCCGGTTGCACGGTGCGCCTCAGGGGGCGGGCTGGAAGGTGTCGAAGCCGACCTGCCTGGCCTGCACGTTGGCGGCGGAGTTCCAGTCGGTGTCCGGCGTGATCCAGTAGAGCGCGTAGCCGTACTTGCCGGTGACGAAGCCCCGGTTGAGCGAGTGCAGTACGGGGTTGCTGCTGCTGGTCCACTCCCAGTCGGCGGCGTTGTTCCACTGCCGGTAGCTGATCTGCTCGAGCCGGACGCGGTGGTAGTTGCTCATGGTGTTGGTGCGCTCGGAGTCCTGCCAGTCCGCGAGCGCGCTCTTGCCCGGCTCGGTGGTCCAGTCCACCACCAGCTTCACGCCGTTGCCGCCGAACTTGCGGCTGGTGGCGCGGTAATCCTCCCCCTGCTCCTTCATCCAGTCGGGGAGCACGATCGAGAAGCCCGAGTCGTCCTTGTACTGGTGGAACCCGGCCGGCACTCCCGCGTCGGCGGCGGACGGGCTGCCGCTGGGCGAGGCGGGTGCGCCGCTCGGCGAGTCGGAGGCACCGGCGGAGGCACCGGCGGAGCCGCTGGGGCCGGCGTCCGGCACCGGAGCGGCGGCCTTGGTGAGCGGCGGCGAGGAGGACGCGGAGCTCTGGGAGGCGGAGCCCTGCGTGGTGGAGCCCGCGGCGGCATGGCCCCGGTCCCGCAGTACCGCGAACAGCACGGCGATCACCAGCAGGACGATCACCAGCGCGGCCCCCGCGAGCACCGCCGGGCGGCGGAGCCATCCGGGCAGCCCGGCCGCGGGCCCGGTGGCCGAGGGCACCGCCGTGGTCTCGGGCTCGGCGGCCTGGACGGGTGCGGGCGCCGGCTCGGGTACGGGCGCCGCCACGGGCTGCTCCGCCGCCCGGCTGCCGACCCGGACCGTCCCCAGCAGCCCGCTCACCCCGCGCTTCGGGCTCTCGGCCTCGTCCGCCCGTTCCGCCTTCACGGCCTGCCGGGGCTTCGCGGCGGCCTCGGCCGACGTCTTGGGCGCGGCCGGCGGCACGTCGGTGCCGGGGGCGGGTACGGCCTGCTGGGTGGTGGACTCCGCCCTGCCGGTCGCGTCGGCGACGATCCGCCTGAGCATCGACCGGGTGGTGGAGGCGTCCAGCCGCTTGGCGGGGTCCTTCTCCAGCAGGCCGTCGATGACGGGCTGCAGCGGCCCGGCCTTCTCGGACCTCGGCAGGGACTCGGTCATCACCGCGGTGAGGGTGGCCAGCGCCGACCCCCGGTCGTACGGGGGCTTGCCCTCGACCATCGCGTACAGCGTGCCGCCCAGCGACCAGAGGTCGGCGGGCGGTCCGGGCTTCTGCCCGCGCGCCCGCTCGGGCGAGATGTACGAGGGCGCGCCGACCAGCATGCCGGTGGAGGTGATCGAGACGTCGCCCTCGACGCTGGCTATGCCGAAGTCGGTGAGCACGACCCGGCCGTCCTCACCGATCAGGACGTTCGACGGCTTGACGTCCCGGTGCAGGATGCCCTGGCTGTGCGCGGCGCCGAGCACGCCCAGCACGTCGAGCGCGATCTCGGCGGCCCGGGCCGGACTCAGCGTGCCGTCCTCCTTGATCACCTCGGCCAGCGAGCGCGACTCGACCAGTTCCATCACGATCCACGGCCGCTCGTCCTCCTCGACCACGTCGAAGACGGTGACGGCGGCGGTGTGCCGGATCCGCGCGGTCGCCTTGGCCTCGCGCAGCGTACGGACGATCAGACGGTGCTTCTCGTCCTCGTCCGTACCGCCCTGCATCCGCAGTTCCTTGACCGCGACGACCCGGCCGAGCAGTTCGTCCTCGGCCCGCCACACAGTGCCCATCCCGCCCCGGCCGAGCACCTCGTTCAACCGGTAACGGCCGGCGAGGAGACGTCCGGTGGAACCCTGCGGCTGGGTCATTGGTGCCTCTTCCCCCTTGTGCGGCGGCGTTCGGGATGACGGCGCGTCGGCAGGAGCCGTGGGCAGACCGGCCGGGGCCGTGTACTGCGCCCGGCGGCGGGGCTCCGAACGCCAAGCCTCCATCATCCCCTGTCCCGGGGCCGCCTCACCACCCGCCCCGGGGTTGATCGTCGGGTTCCGGCCGGTAACACGATGCTACGTGTCCGATCGGCCATCAGAATTGACCGTGCGAGCGCGCATTGACCACCCCGAGGCGTCCGCCGCCGTTCACGGAATCTCCCGGCAAGGCCACCGGGATCACCACACCCGCGCCCGGAACGCGGCAGGGCCCCCGCCGAAGCGAGGGCCCTGCCGCTGTGCCTACGGTCCGTCAGCGAGGACGGCGCTTACCGGTGGTTGAGCGCCGGGTTGACGGTGACCTCGACCCGCTGGAACTCCTTGAGCTCCGAGTAGCCGGTGGTGGCCATCGCGCGGCGCAGCGCGCCGAAGAGGTTCATGGTGCCGTCGGAGGTGTGCGACGGGCCGGTGAGGATCTCCTGGGTGGTGCCGACCGTGCCGAGGTCCACCCGCTTGCCGCGCGGCAGCTCGCCGTGGACGGCCTCCATGCCCCAGTGGAAGCCCTTGCCGGGGGCGTCGGTGGCACGGGCCAGCGCGGCACCGATCATCACCGCGTCCGCGCCGCAGGCGACGGCCTTGGCGATGTCACCGCTGTAGCCGACACCGCCGTCCGCGATGACGTGCACGTAGCGGCCGCCGGACTCGTCCATGTAGTCGCGGCGGGCGGCGGCCACGTCGGCCACGGCGGTCGCCATCGGGACCTGGATGCCCAGCACGTTGCGGGTGGTGTGCGCGGCACCGCCGCCGAAGCCGACCAGCACACCGGCGGCGCCGGTCCGCATCAGGTGCAGCGCGGCGGTGTAGGTGGCGCAGCCGCCGACGATCACCGGGACGTCCAGCTCGTAGATGAACTGCTTCAGGTTCAGCGGCTCGGCCGCGCCCGAGACGTGCTCGGCGGAGACCGTGGTGCCCCGGATCACGAAGACGTCCACGCCGGCGTCGACGACGGCCTTGGAGAACTCGGCGGTCCGCTGCGGCGAGAGCGCGGCGGCGGTCACCACGCCGGACTCGCGCACCTCCTTGATCCGCTTGCCGATCAGCTCGGCCTGGATCGGGGCCGCGTAGATCTCCTGCAGCCGGCGGGTCGCGGCGGCCTCGTCCTTGATCGCGGCGATCTCGTCCAGCAGCGGCTGCGGGTCCTCGTACCTGGTCCACAGGCCTTCGAGGTTCAGCACCCCGAGGCCGCCGAGCTGGCCGATCGCGATGGCCTGCGCGGGCGAGACCACGCTGTCCATCGGGGCCGCCAGGAACGGCAGCTCGAAGCGGTAGGCGTCGATCTGCCAGGCGATCGAGACCTCCTTCGGGTCCCGGGTGCGACGGCTGGGGACGACGGCGATGTCGTCGAAGGAGTACGCCCGGCGGCCGCGCTTGCCTCGCCCGATCTCGATCTCAGTCACTTCGAGCCCTTCTGCTGCTTGCTTCACTCGCGCCGGGTCACCCCGACCGCACCCCAGTATCCCGCAAAGTGGGAGCAATCAGGGGCTCGGGGAACCACGCGGGGCGGAAGACACCGGAGGGCGACTGCCCCCGGCGGACCCGCCCACGACCGCCGGCACACCCCCGGTACGACCGGCCCCGGGGTCTGACCGGCCGCGATGCCTTCCCGCCGGGCGCGGCTGCGCGCACCTCCCGGGGCACTCCCCGGGTACCCGCAGGACCCGCCGCCGTCCCTCTCGGACGGCAGCGGGCCCCGGCCTCGGCTCAATGCCCGGCGAACGCTCAGCGGCTGTTGTAGTTCGGCGCCTCGACGGTCATCTGGATGTCGTGCGGGTGGCTCTCCTTGAGACCCGCCGAGGTGATCCGGACGAAGCGGCCCTTGGTCTGCATCTCCTCGATGGTGCCCGCACCGACGTAGCCCATGGTCTGCCGCAGGCCGCCGACCAGCTGGTGCAGCACCGCGCCCAGCGGCCCGCGGTAGGGCACCTGGCCCTCGATGCCCTCGGGCACGAGCTTGTCGTCCGAGGCCACCTCGGCCTGGAAGTAGCGGTCCTTGGAGTACGAGCGGCCCTGGCCGCGCGACTGCATGGCGCCCAGCGAGCCCATGCCGCGGTACGACTTGAACTGCTTGCCGTTGATGAACAGCAGCTCACCCGGCGACTCCTCGCAGCCGGCCAGCAGCGAGCCGAGCATGACGGTGTCGGCACCCGCCGCCAGCGCCTTGCCGATGTCGCCCGAGTACTGCAGGCCGCCGTCGCCGATGACCGGCACCCCGGCCGCCTGGCAGGCCAGCGCGGCCTCGTAGATCGCGGTGACCTGCGGCACGCCGATGCCGGCGACCACGCGGGTGGTGCAGATCGAGCCGGGGCCGACGCCGACCTTGACGCCGTCCACGCCCGCGTCGATCAGCGCCTGGGCGCCGTCCCGGGTGGCGACGTTGCCGCCGATGACGTCCACGTCCACAGCCGCCTTGATCTTGGCGATCCAGGCCAGCGCGTTGTGGCTGTGACCGTGCGAGGTGTCCACGACCAGGAAGTCGACACCGGCGCCGACCAGCGCCTGGGCGCGGTCGAAGGCCTCGGCGGAGGCACCGACGGCGGCACCGACCAGCAGACGGCCCTCGGCGTCCTTGGCGGCGTTCGGGTACTGCTCGGCCTTGACGAAGTCCTTGACGGTGATCAGGCCCTTGATCCGGCCCTCGTCGTCGACCAGCGGCAGCTTCTCGATCTTGTGGCGGCGGAGCAGGCCGATGGCCTCCTCGCCGGAGATGCCCACCTTGCCGGTGATCAGCGGCATCGGGGTCATGATCTCGCGGACCTGGCGGCTGCGGTCGGACTCGAAGGCCATGTCACGGTTGGTGACGATGCCGAGCAGCTTGCCCTCCGGGTCGGCGACCGGAACGCCGCTGATCCGGAACTTGGCACAGAGCGCGTCCGCCTCGGCCAGGGTGGCCTCCGGGCCGACCGTGATCGGGTCGGCCACCATGCCGGACTCGGAGCGCTTGACCAGGTCGACCTGGTTGACCTGGTCCTCGATGGACAGGTTGCGGTGCAGCACGCCGACACCGCCCTGGCGGGCCATCGCGATGGCCATCCGGGACTCGGTGACCTTGTCCATGGCCGCCGAGAGCAGCGGGATGTTCACCCTGACGTTGCGGGAGACCCGCGAGGAGGTGTCGACCTGGTTCGGCAGCACCTCGGAGGCCCCGGGCAGCAGCAGGACGTCGTCGTACGTGAGCCCGAGCATGGCGAACTTCTCGGGTACGCCTGCGGCGTTGTAAGACATGGTGTTGGGGACCTTCCGTGGCGGGCCGTCGATCTCGATCGCGCCGGTGAGGGGTTCCGGACGCGTAGCTCTCAGCAGGGCGGAGGGTCGGCCGTGGTCACCGGCCCCATCCACCCGCGCGCACCGGCACAGGATCCAGGCCACCAGCAACGCTCGGCGTTTGGAGGTTCATCCGAGAGAACCCCGCGCACACCCACGGAACTTTGGGCGACCTGACCAGGCGCCGATACCCCATGGTACTGGTGTCCCGGGTATCGGGACGCGCCTCCTTGACAACGCCCCCGCTACGAGGACTCTTCCGCCAGCGCCCGCAGCCGGCTCAGCGCCCGGTGCTGGGCGACCCGGACGGCGCCCGGCGACATGCCGAGCACCTCGCCGGTCTCCTCCGCCGACAGCCCGGCCGCCACCCGCAGCAGCACCAGCTCGCGCTGCCTGGCGGGCAGGTTGGAGAGCAGTTCCTTGGCCCATGCGGCATCGCTGCTGAGCAGCGCCCGCTCCTCCGGACCGAGCGCCTCGTCGGGCAGCTCGGGCAGGTCGTCGGGCGGGATGACGGTGGATCCCGGCCCGCGCATCGCGGCCCGCTGCAGGTCCGCGATCTTGTGCGCGGCGATCCCGTACACGAAGGCCTCGAAGGGGCGGCCCTCGTCCTTGTAGCGCGGCAGCGCGCAGAGCACCGCGACGCAGACCTCCTGGGCCACGTCGTCCACATGGTGCCGGGCGCCGCCGGGCAACCGGACCAGCCGGCCACGGCAGTAGCGCAGTGCGAGCGGGTGGACGTAGGCGAGCAGCGCGTCGATCGCGGGGCCCTCGCCGCGCACGGCGGCGGCGACCAGCCCGCCGAGCTGCGCCGAACCGCCGGTGCCGAGCACCGGCCGACGCGCCTCGTCCTCCTCCGGGTACGACTGATCGGCCTGATCCACCGCGGGAGCGCCGGGCGGGGGCTCTTCGGACCGGGCCTCGTCGTCGTACATCGGTCCATGGTGCCTGGTCGAACCGGAAAACGCGGCACCGCGTCCGGAGTTGTGCATCGGAACGTTATGCACCGCACCACCGTGCGTCGCCACCGTGCGCACCGCGCCGCCTCCCGCCCCGCCCTCCGAAGCCACCGCCGGCCCGGAGGGGCCTTGTCCCGTTCCGCTCGCCGAGCCTCCTGCGGCCGCACTCTTCGCCGCAGTCCCTGTCCGCCGGTCCCCGAGGTGCTCCACTACTCCATGGTGCAGCCTCGGGACCTCAACGTCATACGTCTGAGCGATCGAGGCGGCCGGGCGGCCGCCTCTCAGCGGACCAGGCCCCAGCGGAAACCGAGGGCCACCGCATGGGCGCGGTCCGAGGCGCCCAACTTCTTGAACAGGCGCCTGGCATGGGTTTTGACGGTGTCCTCGGACAGGAAGAGCTCCCGGCCGATCTCCGCGTTGCTGCGCCCGTGGCTCATGCCCTCGAGCACCTGGATCTCACGCGCCGTCAACGTGGGTGCCGCACCCATGTCGGGACTGCGCAGCCGGCGCGGGGCGAGCCGCCAGGTCGGGTCGGCCAGCGCCTGGGTGACGGTGGCCCTCAGCTCGGCGCGCGAGGCGTCCTTGTGCAGGTAGCCGCGGGCGCCGGCGGCGACCGCGAGGGCCACCCCGTCCAGATCCTCCGCGACGGTGAGCATGATGATGCGCGCCCCCGGGTCCGCCGACAGCAGCCGCCGGACGGTCTCCACACCGCCGAGGCCCGGCATCCGGACGTCCATCAGAACGAGATCGGAGCGGTCGGCCACCCAGCGGCGGAGTACCTCCTCACCGTTGGTCGCAGTGGTCACCCGATCGACACCGGGCACGGTCGCCACCGCGCGGCGAAGCGCCTCCCGGGCAAGGGGGGAATCGTCGCAGACGAGTACGGATGTCATGACCGTCCTCCGCAGCTGATCCGCGTCACGTTGAGCCTCCTGGCTGGTTCGAACTCTCTCCGACACGGCCGATCGGCGACGGACTTCGTCTGGATCGTGGATCTCCCGCGACCGTTCCCGACGCCCGGCGCCCGCTAACCGCCTCCGCACAACCAACGACCGTCACTCGAATGAGTTACGGCCCTCAGGGCCATCTCCACCACTGTACGTGGCCAACCCATTACGGATCAGCCACCTCGCGGTGCACACGCCGCACTTTTGTGCTGCTCGTGCGCGGTCCGCGCACCCTGTGCGCACCACATGGCCCGCTCGCGCCCCCGCGGCCACCCGGTTGCCACAGCGACACCGCCAGACACCATGCCCGAATTTGGCCGTTTTTATAGCTTCCGTACGGTCATTGACTGTTGTGCCACTCTGTGGGTGACTTGTCCCAGTGGTTGCCGTAAGTCATATTTCCAGGTGTCCATACCGGCTCGGTCGCGACCGGGCCGAGCCGACGAGTCTCCCGGCGTCGAACCCCTCGAAGGGAATGAGCCATGGCAGATTTCTCCCGCCTCCCCGGCCCCAACGCGGACCTCTGGGACTGGCAGCTCTCCGCCGCCTGCCGCGGCGTGGACAGTTCGCTCTTCTTCCACCCGGAGGGCGAGCGCGGGGCCGCGCGAAGCTCGCGGGAGGCAAGCGCCAAGGAGGTCTGCATGCGGTGCCCGGTGAGGGCCGAGTGCGCGGCGCACGCGCTGGCCGTACGGGAGCCGTACGGCGTCTGGGGCGGACTGACCGAGGACGAGCGCGAGGAGCTGATGGGCCGCTCCCGCAACCGGCTGACCGAGGTCCAGGTACCGCTCAGCATGCCGACGGCGAGTGGCCACTGATAGTCCGATACCTCGTGGAGAAACGTTTCTTCACGAGGCTTCCGCATGCCACCAGCCCGCCCCGTTCACCCGTACGGAGCAGAGGTCAGCCGGCGGCCGCGACAACAGAGACCTGGTCCACCGAGGCAGAGAGCTGGTCCAGCATCAGCGAGACGGCCGGCACCTCGGCGAGGTCCGGCAGGGTCAGCGCCACCACCTGACGGGCCGCCGTCTCGCCACCCGCCGCCCGCACCGGCACCGCCGCGATGCCCGCCTGGCTCACCGAGCGCAGCGCGAGACCCGGCAGCACCGCCACCCCGAGGCCGGCCGCGACCAGACCGACCACCGCCGGGTAGTCGTCGGTCGCGAAGTCGATCCGGGGATCGAAGCCGGCGGCGGCACACAGCTCCACCAGGTGACCCCGGCACTGCGGGCAGCCCGCGATCCACTGCTCCTGCGCCAGCTCGGCCAGGTCCACCGGGCTGCTCTCGTCCCGCCCGGCCAGCGGGTGCCCGGCCGGAACGAGCCCGACCAGCGGATCGTCCAGCAGGGGCCGGACCACCAGGTCGGACCAGTCGTTGACGGCCAGCGCGGCGGCCGCCTCCAGGGCCGCCTCGGCACGGGCCTCACGCGGCGAGCCGTGCGCGGGGGCCGGGAAGACGCTGCCCTGGGACTCCGGATAGCGGAAGGCCAGCGCGACCTCGCACTCGCCGCCGCGCAGCATCGCCAGGGACTCCGGCGGCTCGGCCTCGACCAGGGACACCCGCACCCCCGGGTGCGCACCCCTCAGCCGGGCGACCGCCGGCGGAACCAGGACGGAACTGGCCGTCGGGAAGGACACCAGCCGCACCCGGCCGGCCCGCAGTCCGGCGATCGCGGCCACCTCCTCCTCGGCGGCGCAGAGGCCGGCCAGGATGCCGGTGGCGTGCTTGAGCAGTACCTGTCCCGCCTCGCTCAGCTGCATGCCCCGGCCCGAGCGGACCACCAGCGGAGTGGCGACGGACTTCTCCAGCGCCTTCATCTGCTGGCTCACCGCGGGCTGGGTACAGCCGAGCTCGCGGGCCGCGGCGGAGAAGGAGCCGGTCTTGGCGACAGCGCGCAGGACACGCAGGTGGCGGGCCTCGATCATGCCTCAGTTATAAGGCAGACTTTGGCCATCGCAAAATTTCCCTGATAACCAGCGGCTTCTGGGGCATTCGGGGCAGCCAGGACATTCGGGGCAACCGGCCCGGCGAGCCCGGCCGACCGCGGTCGCCTCCGCCTCGGGCGGCTCCCCGCGCCGACCGGCCGGACGCCCCTCGCACCGTTCGGGAGAACGGCGCTGGTCCGGAAAACGCCGGAGGCCCGGCTCACACCCCTCAGGGTACGGGCCGGACCTCCGGTCACTGAAAGCGAGCGTCAGTGGGCGTGGCCGTGGCCGCCGTGCGAGTGGCCGGCGGCGGCCTCCTCCTCCACCTTCTTCTCCACCACGAGGGTCTCGGTGGTGAGCAGCAGGGAGGCGATGGAGGCGGCGTTCTCCAGGGCGGAGCGGGTGACCTTGACCGGGTCGATGACGCCGGCCTTGACCAGGTCGACGTACTCGCCGGTGGCCGCGTTGTAGCCGTGGCCGGCCTCCAGCTCGGCGACCTTGTGGACGATGACGTAGCCCTCCAGGCCGGCGTTCTGGGCGATCCAGCGCTGCGGCTCGACCAGCGCGCGGCGGACGACGGCGACACCGGTCGCCTCGTCGCCGGCCAGGCCCAGGCCGTCCTCCAGCACCTTGGCGGCGTGGACCAGGGAGGCGCCGCCACCGGCGACGATGCCCTCCTCGACCGCGGCACGGGTCGCCGAGATGGCGTCCTCCAGGCGGTGCTTGCGCTCCTTGAGCTCCACCTCGGTGGCGGCGCCGACCTTGATGACGCAGACGCCGCCGGCCAGCTTGGCCAGTCGCTCCTGCAGCTTCTCGCGGTCCCAGTCGGAGTCGGTGACGGCGATCTCGCCCTTGATCTGGGCGACGCGGCCCGCGACGGCCTCGGTGTCACCGGCACCGTCGACGATGGTGGTGTCGTCCTTGGTGATGGTCACGCGGCGGGCGCTGCCCAGCACCTCCAGACCGGCCTGGTCGAGCTTGAGGCCGACCTCCTCGGAGATGACGGTGGCACCGGTCAGGGCGGCCAGGTCGCCGAGGATGGCCTTGCGGCGGTCACCGAAGCCCGGGGCCTTGACGGCGACGGCGTTGAAGGTGCCGCGGATCTTGTTCACCACGAGGGTGGAGAGCGCCTCGCCGTCCACGTCCTCGGCGATGATCAGCAGCGGCTTGGAGCCGCCCTGCAGGATCTTCTCCAGCAGCGGCAGCAGCTCCTGGATGGAGGAGATCTTGCCCTGGTTGATCAGGATGTACGGGTCCTCCAGGATCGCCTCCTGACGCTCGGCGTCGGTGACGAAGTACGGCGAGAGGTAGCCCTTGTCGAACTGCATGCCCTCGGTGAAGTCCAGCTCCACGCCGAAGGTGTTCGACTCCTCGACGGTGATGACACCGTCCTTGCCGACCTTGTCGATCGCCTCGGCGATCAGCTCGCCGACCTGGGTGTCCTGCGCGGACAGCGAGGCGACGGCGGCGACGTCGTCCTTGCCCTCGATCTCGCGGGCGATGGAGAGCAGGTGCTCGGAAACGGCGGCGACGGCCTTGTCGATGCCCTTCTTCAGGGCGGCCGGGCCGGCACCGGCGGCGACGTTGCGCAGACCCTCGTTGACCAGGGCCTGGGCCAGCACGGTGGCGGTGGTGGTGCCGTCACCCGCGACGTCGTTGGTCTTGGTGGCGACCTCCTTGACCAGCTGCGCGCCGAGGTTCTCGTACGGGTCGTCCAGCTCGACCTCGCGGGCGATGGTCACACCGTCGTTGGTGATGGTCGGGGCGCCGAACTTCTTGTCGATGACGACGTTGCGGCCCTTGGGGCCGATGGTCACCTTGACGGTGTCGGCCAGCTTGTTGACACCGCGCTCCAGCGAGCGGCGGGCGTCCTCGTCGAACTGCAGGATCTTCGCCATGGTTCCGTTTCCTCAGGATTTCTGCGTACGTGAGCCAACAACCACGCCCCGGACCCCTGTCAGGGCTGACACGGATCCGGGGCGGGTCGGTACGACTTACTTCTCGACGATCGCCAGGACGTCGCGGGCCGAGAGAACGAGGTACTCCTCGTTGTTGTACTTGACCTCGGTGCCGCCGTACTTCGAGTACAGGACGACGTCGCCGACCTTC
The DNA here is from genome assembly GCF_051374625.1 of Kitasatospora sp. HPM-01-4. Classification (NCBI taxonomy): domain Bacteria; kingdom Bacillati; phylum Actinomycetota; class Actinomycetes; order Kitasatosporales; family Streptomycetaceae; genus Kitasatospora; species Kitasatospora sp. HPM-01-4. The sequence goes on from NZ_JBPQGP010000005.1 coordinate 3,525,650, forward strand.
ACGTCGAGCTCGACGCGCTTGCCGTCCTCGAAGCGGCCCGGGCCGATGGCCAGGACGACGCCCTCCTGGGGCTTCTCCTTGGCGGTGTCCGGGATAACCAGGCCGGAGGCCGTGGTGGTCTCGGCCTCGAGCGGCTGGACCACGATGCGGTCCTCAAGCGGCTTGATGGCAACCTTGCTGCTGACGGTGGTCACGTCCGAGCTCCCCTTCGGAGATTACGGGGTAGTTCTACAGGTAGGTGGCGATGCCTGCGGGCCTGCCGTCGCGGGGGTCAGGCACGCTCCATCGCATTAGCACTCTCCCGGTGGGGAGTGCCAGGAACGACCATAGGGGGCCGTTAGCACTCAGTCAACCAGAGTGCCAACGGCGCGCCTCGGTGTTCCGCGAAACCCGCCGATGCGTTCTGAGTAGCCGTACTCATGTACGACCGCCCCTCACTCGGACAGACTCCCCCCATGGCTACCGATCGCTCATCGGACCGGCCCGGTCTGCTCGCCGACGCGGCCCTCGCCGTCGCACTCGCCGTCCTCGTCGGCGTGGGCGGCGCCTGCACCGCCCTGTACCTGGGGCTGCGCGCCTGGGCCGGGGCGGACGCCGCGGCCTTGGCCCCGGCGAACGACCGGCCACCGCACCCGGCCGCACCGCCGTACGACTGGACACCGGTGGTGCTGTTCTGGGTCTTCGTCCTCGCACTGCTGCTGATCACCGTGCTGTCGGCACGCGGCCGGCTGCGGATCACCCCGGTGCTGCACGGGCTGCTGCTCGCCGCCCTGCTGCTGGGCGGCAGCGCCGGCTACGCGTACCAGCACCGGCACGACGGGGACTACAAGCCCCGGCCGCTGCCCTCGGACTACCACCCCTGCTACAGCGGCAGCAACGACTGCGACTGAGGCGAGCCGCCCGGAGCGGGGAGAATGACCCCGTGGAGATCGAATCGTTCCGGGCCCTGCTGACCGACGAGGGCCAGACGCTGCTGGCCGCACTGCGCGACTTCAAGCCCGGCGAGGAACTGGCGGTGGCCACCCGGCTGCGCCGCGAGCACCCCGCCGAGCTGGTGTCGGCCGCGCTGGCCCAGGCGCAGCTGCGGCAGCGGGCCAGGGCGAAGTTCGGCGATCTGGCGGACCTGCTGTACTTCACCCCCAACGGGGTCGAGCAGGCCACCCGTCGCAGCGTGGCCGAGTGGCGCGCGCGGCGCTTCGCCGAGCTGGGGGTGCGCCGGCTGGCCGACCTGTGCTGCGGGATCGGCGGCGACGCGATCGCGCTGGCCAGGACGGGAGTCGCGGTGCTCGCGGTCGACCGCGATCCGCTGACCTGCGCGGTCGCCGAGGCGAACGCCGCCGCGCTGGGCCTGGCCGGGCTGATCGAGGTGCGCTGCGCCGATGTCACCGAGGTGGACGTGACCGGGTACGACGCGGTCTTCACCGACCCGGCCCGCCGCACCGCGCGCGGCAGGGTGTTCGATCCCCAGGCGTACTCGCCGCCGCTCTCCTGGGCGATCGAGGCCGCCCGCCGTACTCCGTTCGGGGCGCTCAAGGTCGCCCCCGGCATCCCGCACGAGCTGGTGCCGGAGGACGCCGAGGCCGAGTGGGTCTCCGACCACGGCGAGGTGAAGGAGGCCGCGCTCTGGTTCGGCACCCGGGCCGCACAGCCGCACCGGGCCACCCTGCTGCCCGGCGACCACACCCTGACCGGCGGGCGGCGGCCCGATCCGCAGGCGGGTGAGGTGGGCCGCTATCTGTACGAGCCGGACGGCGCGGTGATCCGGGCCCATCTGGTCTCCGAGGTGGCCGAGCAGGTGGGCGGGCGGCTGATCGACCCGATGATCGCCTATCTGACCTCGGACCGGCTGGTGCCGACCCCGTACGCGCACGCGTACGAGATCAGCGACGTCATGCCGTTCAACGTGAAGAAGCTGAAGGCCCTGCTGCGCGAGCGCGGGGTCGGCACCGTGGTGATCAAGAAGCGCGGGATCGGCATCACCCCGGAGGAGCTGCGCCGCCAGCTCAAGCCCAGCGGCCCGAACGAGCTGACGGTGATCCTCAGCCGCACCGACCACGGCCCGCTGATGATGCTGGCCCAGCCCGTGACGGCGGCCCGGCCGGTGGGCGCCTGAGTCCGGCCGGCGGGCGCCCGGCCGGACTCAGGCGCCCGGCCTGCGGTCCGCCCGGGGAGGGGTCCGCCCGGGGAGCGGTCCGCCCGGGGAGGGGTCAGCCGGCGGGTGCCTGGATGTAGTCCTCCAGGCGGGCGACGGCGAAGCCCTGCTCCTGGATCCGGCTGAGCAGTTCGCCGAACATCTCGGTCATGGTCTCGCCGTGCAGCTCGGAGGGGCCGCGGAAGTGGGCCAGGATGATGTCACCGGGCTTCAGCTTCTTGTCGCCGGTCTGGTACTGCATGTCGTGGACCTGCATCGACTCCTGCCACAGCACCACCGCGCGCGGCCCGCACTCCTGCACGGCGGTGTTCAGCGCGGCGGAGTGCGCGCCGTCACCGAACGGCGGGCGGAAGAGCAGCGGGGCCTTGCCGTACTGCTCGGTGAGCGTCGCCTGGTCCTCGCAGACCTCGGACTTCTGCTTGGCCGGCGAGATCCTGCTCATCTGCGGGTGGTCCACGGTGTGGTTCTGGATGTGGTTGCCGAGGGCCTGCAGCGGCTTGAAGTAGCCGTAGTCGTTCTTGATGATGTCCTTGGTCAGGAACATCGTGATCGGGACCTTGAGGTCGGTCATCATCTCGACGAACTTGGGGTCCTTCTCCGCACCGTCGTCGATGGTGACGAAAACGATCTTGTCCTTGGTGGGGACCGTGCTGAAGACCGGGACCTGGCCCTTCGCCGTCAGCTTGATCGGCTTGTCGGCCGGGGCGGCGGGCGCCGCGGGCAGCGGCTTCAGCTTCCACTTCTCCCAGGCCGCGGCATCGGCCTGGGTCGCCGCCGGGGAGGCGGACGCCTGCGGTGCGGCGGAGCCCTGCGCCGAGTGGGCCGCCGAGGCCTGGGGTGCCGCGCTCGTGCTGTCCCCGCCACCGCTACTGCAAGCGGTCAGCGCCGATATGAGCACCGCCGCCCCGGCCACGTACCTGCTGTAGTTCTTCACCGCGCCGCGCTTCCCGTCGTCGTCCTTCGAACACTTGACGGGACGCCACGCTATTCCACGTGGTTGCTGGTGAAACTCCAGCGGTGGGCCGGACGGGCCAGCAGCTCGGCCGGCGGATCGGGGACCGGCACCGGCTGCGCCGTCCACCAGGTGATCAGCAGCACCCGGTCCCCGGCGGCGGTGAACACCTCGGCACGGGCCAGCCCGGCCGAGCCGCGCAGCGCGGGCAGGGCGGCGTCGTGCACCCAGCGGTGCAGCTCGCCGCCCCGGCCCTCGGCCGCCCGGGCCTCCCACATCTGTGCGAGGGTCATGCCTTCAGCGCCTCGTGCGCGGCGGAGTGCAGGTCCTTGTGCGGCACCGAGACCTCGGTGACCGGCAGCGAGGAGTCCGCCGAGAGGTCGAAGGCGGACGGCGCCCGGTTGCGCCAGACCATCTCGGCACCGAGCGCGGCGACCATCGCCCCGTTGTCGGTGCACAGGCCCGGACGCGGCACCCGCAGCACGATGCCCGCCTTGTCGCAGCGCTGCTGGGCCATCTCGCGCAGCCGCGAGTTGGCCGCCACACCACCGCCGATCATCAGGTGATCGACACCGTTGGCCTTGCACGCCTTGACGGCCTTGCGGGTGAGCACGTCGGTGACGGCCTCCTGGAAGGACGCGGCGACGTCGGCGACCGGCACCTCCTCCCCGGCCCGGCGCCTGGCCTCCACCCAGCGGGCGACGGCGGTCTTCAGGCCGGAGAAGGAGAAGTCGTACTCGGGGTCCTTGGCCCCGCTCAGGCCGCGCGGGAAGGCGATCGCCGCCGGGTCTCCCTCGCGTGCCCTGCGGTCCACCACGGGACCGCCGGGGAAGCCCAGGCCCAGCACCCGGGCGACCTTGTCGAAGGCCTCGCCCGCCGCGTCGTCGATGGTCGCGCCGAGCGGGCGGACGTCGGTGGTGATGTCCTCGCTGAGCAGCAGCGAGGAGTGCCCGCCGGAGACCAGCAGCGCCATCGTGGGCTCCGGCAGCCGGCCGTGCTCCAGCTGGTCCACGCAGATGTGCGAGGCGAGGTGGTTGACCCCGTACAGCGGCTTGTCCAGCGCCCAGGCGTACGCCTTCGCCGCGCTCACCCCGACCAGCAGCGCGCCGGCCAGGCCGGGCCCGGCGGTGACGGCGATGCCGTCCAGGTCGGACGCCTTGATCCCGGCGGTGTCCAGGGCGCGCTGGATGGTCGGGACCATCGCCTCCAGGTGCGCGCGGCTGGCGATCTCGGGGACCACACCGCCGTACCGGGCGTGGTCGTTGACGCTGGAGGCGACCGCGTCGGCCAGCAGGGTGGTACCCCGGACGATGCCGACGCCGGTCTCGTCGCAGGAGGTCTCGATACCGAGGACGAGCGGTTCGTCAGCCATGATCGGGTTCCTTCACGTCGTACTGCTTCACGTCGTACTGCGGGACGTCCCGCTGCGGGGCGCCCTCCTGCGGGTGGTCGAGCCGCATGACCAGCGCGTCCACGTTGGCCGGCTGGTAGTAGCCGCGCCGGACGCCGACCGGCTCGAAGCCGAAGCGCTCGTAGAGGTGCTGGGCGCGCGGGTTGTCCACCCGCACCTCCAGCAGCAGTTCGGCGCAGCCGCGCCGGGCGGCCTCGGTGACCAGGTCGGCCAGCAGCGCGGCCCCGAGGCCCGCGCCCTGGCGGTCCGGCGCGACCGCGATGGTCTGCACATCGCCCTCGCCGGCCACCGCCATCAGCCCCGCGTAGCCGACGACGGTGCCGTCCGGGGTGGTGGCGACGGTGTAGTGGCGGCTGCCGCCGGGGTGCGCCTCGGCCAGCTCGGACCAGTACATGCCGTGCGACCAGGCGTCCTCGGGAAAGAGCCGGAGCTCCAGCTCCATCACCGGCTCGATGTCCCACCAGCGCATCGGCCGGAGGGTCACCGCATCGCGGCGCGGTGCCGCGCGCTCGGTGCGCACAGTCGTCACGCCGGGAGCACCGCCTTGTAGCCCGCGGGCACCTGGGCGTCCGGGCGACGCAGGTAGAGCGGCACGTTGGGCAGCAGTTCGCGCCCGGCGGCCAGCTCGGTGACCGCGAAGTCGGCGAGCGCACCGGCCGAGACGTGCTCGGGCCCCTGCGCACCGGGGAAGGTCTCGGGGTAGAGCAGCGCGCCGGCACCGACCGAGCGGGCCTCGGGGGTCAGCTCGGCGGGACGGTCCACGGCCGGGCCCTGCACACGGGTGCCGGAGGCGTCGTACGAGGCCCAGTAGACCTCCTTGCGCCGCGCGTCCGTGGCGACCGTGAACGGCCCGGTCAGCCCCTCGGCGCGGGCCTGGTGGGCGATGGCGTCCAGGGTGCAGACGCCGTACACCGGCAGGCCGAGCGCATGGCCGAGCGCGGCGGCGGTGACCAGGCCGACCCGCAGGCCGGTGTAGGGGCCCGGGCCGACGCCGACCGCGATGGCGGTCAGCTGGTGCTTGTCGACGCCTGCGGCGCCCAGTACCTCGTCCACGGCGGGGAGCAGCAGCTCACCGTGCCTTCTGGCATCGACCTGGAAGGTCTCGGCGAGGACGGCCGTACCGTCGTGGACGGCGGCGGTGACGGCGGGGGTTGCGGTGTCGAACGCGAGCAGCAGCACGGAGTCAAGGTTAGAGGGTCGCCGGGGTCGACTTTTCGTACCGGTTCGGAACACACGTCCGGATCGGGCCTGCCCGGCCCGGCGGACCTGGCACGATGGGCCCGGACAGCACGAGGCGGCGATCGGAGCACACGTGGCGAGCACGCGTCCTGGAGTGGTGGTCACCGGCCTGACCGTCGGTGCCCTGGCGGTGGTCGGTCTGCTGGCCTTCCAGGCCGACGGCGCTCAGACCCGGGCCCTCGCGGCGAAGCCCTCGGCCGGTGCCGGCACCGCGACCGGCTCGACGGCCTCGCCGTCCCCCGGCGCCAGTCAGGCCCCGCCCCAGCTGCCCGCCGCCTCCGGTACCGGCCTGCGGGTCGTCTACTCGCTCGGCAGCCGCACGGTCTGGCTGGTGGACCCGAAGAAGACACCGCCGGTGCAGGCCGCCTTCAGGGTCACCCCGGGCACCGCCGACCCGACCGCCGGGAACTACACCGTCTACAGCCGTACGGTGACGACCACCGGCACCGACGGGCTCCGCATCGAACACGTCGTACGGTTCGCCCAGCAGAACGGGACGGTCTTCGGCTTCAGCGCCGCCGTCGACACCCCGAGCGCCTCCCCGGCCCCGACCCCCTCCGAGGCCGACCCGACCAGGCCCAAGACCGGCGGCATCCGCTCCACCCGCGCCGACGGCCAGACCCTCTGGGACTTCGCCCCGACCGGCACCAGGGTGGTCGTCGTCCCGTAGGAGTCCCGTAGGAGTCCGGTCGCGGGCCCGGTCGCGGGTCCGGTCGCGGGTCCGGTCGCGGCCGACGGCACGAAAGCGAGCAGGGCCGACTCCGCAGCGGACTCCGGAGAGCCGGGCGCGACCGCCCGGGAGCGCACGGCCCCGGACGAGGACGACGGGTCAGGCGGCCCGGGGCGCCGTCGCGGGTGGCTCGGCGTCCGGCTTCGGTGGGGTGGACACGGCGGCGGCGGCCGCGCAGGCGGCCAGCAGGCTACGCATCCCGGCGGCCCGCTCTTCCTCGGCGGGTCGGGGCGTCTCGCCCCTCGGGTGCGGGGCGGGCTTGGCGGCGGGGGTGGTGCTCGGCATGGCGCCTCCCTAGTTAGGCAGACCTAACCGCGAGACCATCCCACCACGTCGGACCACCCGGCCGCAACATCTTCCCGACAGCTTGTCGGAAACCTCCCCCGTAGGTGCGACGGGCTTCACCCGATCCGGTGGCGGACCGTGGCGGATCGGGCCGGCCGGCCCCCGGCCGTTCACCGCTCCGCCGGCACCGTCAGACCGCCGCCAGCGCCGAGAGGTCGACCCCGGCCCAGCGCCCGCCGATCCCGGTGAGCGTCACCTGGCGCGGGTCGGTGTCGTCGTCGGCCGCGGCCGTGCCGCCGATCGCCCGCTCGATCCGGACTTCGAGCCGGTCCTCGGTCAGCTGCTCGACCTTGCCCTCGCCCCACTCGACCACGACCACCGACTCGGGCAGCGAGACGTCCAGGTCGAGGTCCTCCATCTCGTCCAGGCCGCCGCCCAGCCGGTAGGCGTCCACGTGCACCAGCGCGGGGCCGCCGGTCAGCGAGGGGTGCACCCGGGCGATCACGAAGGTCGGCGAGGTGACCGCCCCCCGTACCCCGAGGCCTTCGCCGAGGCCCCGGGTCAGGGTGGTCTTCCCGGCGCCCAGCTCGCCGGAGAGCAGCACCAGGTCACCCGCTCTGAGCAGGGCGGCGAGTTCCCGGCCGAGCCGGTTCATCCGCTCGGGCGAGGCGACGGTGATGGCGGTCTGCGAACCCATCGGGGTCACGGTTTCCTTCCGGGGGATCGGTCGTGCGTCAAGCAGGTCAGGTCCGGCCGGACCGGGTCGGGTCCGGCCGCCTTGGGCCGTGGTCATGCTTCGGGGCTGCCGTCCGCCCGCGCGAGGTCGTGCACGGCCTGCGGCAGCGCCGCCGCGCCGACGTGTTCGACGGCCTGCCCGAGCAGCGCGGCGAGCCGCTGGTCCAGCAGCCCGGGGCGTTCCAGCATCACCAGGTGGCCGGCGTCCTGGACCAGCACCAGCTCCGCGTCGGGCAGCTCACGGGCGATGGCCTCGCTGTGCTCGGGTGGGGTGAGCAGGTCCTTGGTGCCGGCCAGGACCAGGGTGGGGATGGAGCGCAGGTTGACGAGCGCGGCGGTCTTCTCGTGGGTGCTGAAGGCCGGGTAGAACTCGGCGACCACGTCGATCGGGGTGGCGTCCAGCAGCTGCTCGGAGAACCGGACCACGGCCGGATCCACGTCCTTGGTCCCGAAGGAGAACCTGCGGTACAGCACGCTGGTCAGGTCCGCGCCGAGGCGGCGGGTGGCCTCGACCAGTTCGACCTGGCGGCCGAGGAGGCGCACCACCCCGGGGGCCAGCCGGCGCAGCAGCTTGGCGCCGGCCACCGGCAGGCCGAGCGTGACGGAGTCCCAGTCACCGGCCAGGGTGCTGATCAGGGCGACCGCGGCCACCCGCTCACGGAACAGTTCGGGGTACTGGTCGGCGAGGGCCATCACGGTCATGCCGCCCATCGAGTGGCCGACCAGGACGATCGGGCCCTCGGGCGCGACCTCGTCGATGACGGCCTTCAGGTCGCCGCCCAGCTGGTCGATCGAGGCCTGCTCCCCGGCCAGGTAGGACCGGGAGCGCTCGGAGCGGCCGTGGCTGCGCTGGTCCCAGAAGACCAGCCGCATGCCCTCGCGCAGCGCGGCGCGCTGGAAGTGCCAGCTGTCCTGGGCGAGGCAGTAGCCGTGGCAGAAGATCACGGTCAGCGGGGGCCGCGGCTCATGGGTGGCCCCGAAGCTGCTGCGGCCCGCCTCCCCCGCCAGCGAGCCCGGGTCCCCGAGCACACCGGGCAGCCCGGTCCGGTCGGCCCGGCTCTCGCCGCGCCCGCGGGTGAACCAGCCGCGACCGGTCCGGTCCTCCTCCGGGTGCACCTGGACCGTCTCCGGCCAGCCGGTGCCGTCCAGCTCCACGTACAGCCGGGTGCCGTCCGGGGCGGCCACGGTACGCGGGCGACCGCGCAGCGAGCCGTACGGCGCGGCGGCGTCCAGTTCCTGGCGCGCCCGGCGGCGCATGGTCCGGCCGACCGTCAGCCGTTCTATCGCCACCCCGGCGGCCGCACCGGCCGCGACCACACCGAGCGAGATGCCGATCAGCCCGGCCCGGCTCACCCCGGCCGACGCCGACTCGGCGGCCTTGGCGGCCTTCGCCACCGCGGCCACCGGGCTGCCGCCGGTCGGCTCGGTCACGGCCGTGGACCCCATGAGGCGCCCACGTAGCGGCGGGGCACCCGGGCGCCGATCCGGGTGACGATCTCGTACGCGATGGTGCCGCTGGCCAGCGCCCAGTCCTCGGCGGTGGGCTCGCCGCGATCGCCGGCGCCGAACAGCAGCACCTCCTCGCCGATCTCGGGCGTGTCGCCGCCCAGGTCCACCACGAACTGGTCCATGGCGACCCGGCCGGCGACGGTCCGCCACTTGCCGCCCACCAGCACCGGTCCGGCGCTGCTCGCATGGCGCGGGATCCCGTCGGCGTATCCGAGCGGGATCAGGCCCAGGGTGGTGTCACCGGGGGTGGTGTAGTGGTGCCCGTAGCTGACACCGTGGCCGCCCGGAACCGACTTCACCAGCGCCAGCCGCGCGGACAGCGCCATCACCGGACGCAGCCCGAAGTCGGCGGGCGAGCCGACCTCGGGAACCGGCGAGACCCCGTACATCGCGAGCCCGGTGCGGACCAGGTCGTAGTGCGACTGCGGGAGCAGCAGCGTCGCCGGGGAGTTGGCGATGTGCCGTACCTCCGGGCGCAGCCCGCTGCCCTCGGCGTACGCCAACGCGGCGGCGAAGCTGTCCAGCTGCGCCTGGATGGACGGGTGGCCCGGCTCGTCCGCGGCCGCGAAGTGCGACCAGATGCCGGCCACCTTGATCTGGCCCTCGGCCTCGGCGCGCAGCGCCCGGGCGACCAGCTCCGGCCAGTCGTGCGGCTGGCAGCCGTTGCGGCCCAGGCCGGTGTCGGCCTTCAGGTGCACCCTGGCGCTGATGCCGGTCTCCCGGACCGCCGCCAGCAGCTCGTCCATGGCCCACTGACCGCTCACCGAGACGTCCAGCTCGGCGCGGAGCGCCTGCCGCCAGGGGCCGCCCGGCGTCCACAGCCAGCACAGCACGCGCGCCTGGTCCGGGCCGATCCCGGCCGCGCGCAGCGCCAGCGCCTCCTCCGGCGTGGCCGCGCCCAGCCAGTTCACGCCCGCCGCGACCGCCTCGCGGGCACACTGCACCGCGCCGTGGCCATAGGCGTCCGCCTTGACCACCGCCATCAGTGCGGGGCCGCCGGCGCGCTCCCGCAACGCGGTCAGGTTCCCGCGCAGGGCGGCGAGATCGATGGTCGCCTCGGCCCGGACCCCGTGCGTGAGCAGGGCCGGATCGGTCGTGTTCGCAGTTGTCATCGCGTAACAGTCTCCCAGACCCGCACGGCGCCACCGGCGAACCCCTGGATCGACGCGGCGGCAGGACTCCTGAAGACGCTTCCGGACCGCCCGGCGGTTCCCGTTCCGGACCGTCCGGGTGAACCCCCGGGGCACCGGGGGAAGCCGTGCGGAAAACCCACGGCGACGGCCGCCCCGGCCGCATCGTCCGGGGCCGGCCCGCCGGTCGCGGTCGCGGTCGCGGTCGCGCCGATCGGGGGCGCCGCCCCGTCACTCGGGCCGGTCGGCCGCCCGTACGGTCCGCCAGGCGGCCGGGAGAGCCGCGGCGACGTCCAGGGCGGTGGCCGGGGCGCCGCCCGCGGCGGCCTCACGGCCGGCCAGGCCGTGCAGATAGGCGGCGGCCGAGGCGGCGTCGAGCGGGCCCAGGCCGGCGGCGAGGAGCGAACCCGCCAGGCCGGAGAGGACGTCGCCGCTGCCCGCCGTGGCCAGCCACGAGGTGCCGGTCGGGTTCACCCGTACGTCGCCCTCGGGCGTGGCGATCACCGTCGTGGAGCCCTTCAGCAGCACGGTCGCCCCGTACGCCTCGGCCAGTCGCCGCGCGGTGGCCAGCCGGGCCGCGGCCAGTTCCCCGGCCGCGGGCGGCGAGGCCGCGGCCCGTGCCCCCCGCCCCGCTACGGCGTCCTCGGCTGCTGCGGCCCCGCGCTCCGCTCCCGCCAGGAGGCGGGCGGCCTCGCCGGTGTGCGGGGTGAGCACGGTGGGTGCGGTCCGCCCGGCCAGCGCGGCGGGTCCCAGGCGGGCGAGTTCGGTGAGGCCGTCGGCGTCGACCAGCACCGGGACCTCGCTCGCCAGGGCCTCCTGCAGGGCGCGGGCGGCCCCGTCCCCGGAGCCCGGCCCGACCACCCAGGCCTGCACCCGCCCGGCCCCGGCCGGGGATCCCTCGGTGACCAACGTCTCGGGAAAGCGCCGGACCACCTCCTCGGCGGCCGTGCCCACGTACCGGACGGCTCCCGCCCCGCCCCGCAGCGCGCCCGCCACCGCGAGCAGCGCCGCGCCGGGGTACCGCGCCGACCCCGCGGCGACCCCGACCACGCCCCGCCGGTACTTGTCGCTCTCCACCGACGGCACCGGGAGCAGCGCGGCCAGATCCGGGTGCTGAAGGACCGTCACCGCCGGGCTGGGCGCCGTCAGCCCGATGTCCACCAGCTGGAGCACACCCGCGTACGAGGCGCCGGGATCGATCAGCAGCCCGGGCTTGTAGGTGCCGAAGCACACCGTCACATCCGCCCGCAGCGCGACGCCGGGCACCTCGCCGCTGTCCGGGTCGACCCCGCTCGGTACGTCCACGGCGACCACCACACCGCGCCGCTCGGCCCGGGCGAACGGCTGCGCCTCGGGCCGCAGTCCGCCACGGCCGCCGATACCGACGATGCCGTCGAGGACCAGGTCCGCCCGTTCGAAGGCGCGCTGATCGGACGTCACCCGGCCGCCCGCGGCCAGCAGCGCGGCGAGAGCGCCCCGGTGCGCCTTCTCGGGCGCGAGCAGGATCGCGCTGACCGCCGCGCCGCGCCGGGCCAGCCGGGCGCCCGCGTACAGGGCGTCGCCGCCGTTGTCCCCGCTGCCCGCGAGGACGAGGACCCGGCTGCCGTACACCCGGCCGAGCAGTCGGGCGCAGGTGGCGGCGAGTCCGGCCGCGGCCCGCTGCATCAGGGTGCCTTCGGGCAGCCGGGCCATCAGCTCGGCCTCCGCCGCGCGTACTTGCTCGACCGTGTGTGCGTGGCGCACGGTGCCCTCCCCGGCTCAGCCTTCGGCGATCACTACTGCCGACGCTACGCCCGCGTCGTGGCTGAGCGATACGTGCCACGACGTCACGCCCAGTTCCGCCGCCCGGGCCGCGACCGTACCGGTCACCCTCAGCACCGGCCGGCCGGAACCCTCGGTGTGCACCTCGGCGTCGGTCCAGCGCAGTCCCGGCGGTGCGCCGAGCGCCTTGGCCAGTGCCTCCTTGGCGGCGAACCGCGCGGCCAGCGAGGCCGCCCCGCGCCGCTGCCCGGACGGCAGCAGCAGTTCGGCCGCGGTGAACAGCCGTTCGGCCATGCCCGGTGTCCGCGCCAGGGAGGCCTCGAAGCGCTCGATCCCCGCGACGTCGATCCCGACCCCGATGATCACCTTTTGGACTCCTTGCGCGATGTCCCACATGGAACGCGGATCCCTGGAAAGGATTGCGGTCACATCCGTACCACGCAGAGGAAATCATCGATGGCGAAGATCAACGGTCAGGTCAAGTGGTTCAACGAGGCCAAGGGCTTCGGCTTCATCTCCCCCGCTGACGGCAGCAAGGACGTGTTCGTCCACTTCAGCGCCATTCAGGGCAACGGCTTCAAGACCCTTGCCGAGGGGCAGTACGTGGAGTTCGAGATCGAGGCCGGTGCCAAGGGCCCGGCGGCCGTCAACGTGGTCGCGCTCTGAGACGCGCGGGGCCCGTCCCTCCCGGGGTTCCGGGAGGGACGGGCCCACGTGCGCGGTGGCCGACCGCGTCGTCGGTCGGCTCGTTCGCCGGTGGCTACTCCACCGTCACCGACTTCGCCAGGTTGCGCGGCTGGTCCACCTCGTGGCCCTTGGCGGTCGCCAGCTCGCAGGCGAAGACCTGGAGCGGAACGGTCGACACCAGCGGCTGCAGCAGGGTCGGGGTGGCCGGGATGCGGATCAGGTGGTCGGCGTACGGGACGACGGCCTCGTCGCCCTCCTCCGCGATCACGATCGTGCGGGCGCCACGGGCCCGGATCTCCTGGATGTTGGAGACGATCTTGTCGTGCAGGATCGAGCGGCCGCGCGGCGACGGCACGACCACGACGACCGGCAGACCCTCCTCGATCAGCGCGATCGGACCGTGCTTGAGCTCGCCCGCCGCGAAGCCCTCGGCGTGCATGTACGCCAGCTCCTTGAGCTTGAGCGCGCCCTCCAGGGCCACCGGGAAGCCGACGTGGCGGCCGAGGAACAGCACCGAGCGGGCGTCGGCCAGCGAGCGGGCCAGCTCGCGCACCGGCTCCATGGTCTCCAGCACCTGCTCCACCTGCTTCGGCGCGTCGCCGAGCTCGCGGATGATGTCGAAGATCTCGTCGCCCCACTTGGTGCCGCGCACCTGGCCGAGGTACAGCGCGACCAGGTAGCAGGCCACCAGCTGGGTCAGGAACGCCTTGGTGGACGCGACCGCGACCTCCGGGCCGGCGTGGGTGTACAGCACCGCGTCCGACTCGCGCGGGATGGTCGAGCCGTTGGTGTTGCAGATCGCCAGCACCTTGGCGCCCTGCTCGCGCGCGTGCCGCAGCGCCATCAGGGTGTCCATGGTCTCGCCGGACTGCGAGATGGCGACCACGAGGGTGCGGTCGTCCATGATCGGGTCGCGGTAGCGGAACTCCGAGGCGACCTCGACCTCGCAGGGGATGCGGGTCCAGTGCTCGATCGCGTACTTGGCGATCATGCCCGCGTGGTACGCGGTACCGCAGGCGACGATCACGACCTTGTCGATCTCGCGCAGCACCGAGTCGGAGATGCGCAGCTCGTCCAGGGTCAGCCGGCCGTCGGTGCCGATCCGGCCGAGCAGGGTGTCGGCGACCGCCTTCGGCTGCTCGGCGATCTCCTTGAGCATGAAGTAGTCGTAGCCGCCCTTCTCGGCGGCGGAGGCGTCCCAGTCGACGTGGTACTCGCGGACCTCGGCCGGGGTGCCGTCGAAGTTGGTGACCGTCACGCCCTCGCGGCGCAGCTCGACGACCTGGTCCTGGCCCAGCTCGATGGCCTCGCGGGTGTGCGCGATGAAGGCGGCGACGTCGGAGGCGAGGAAGTTCTCGCCCTCGCCGCGGCCGACCACCAGCGGGGAGTTGCGGCGGGCGCCGACCACCACGTCCGGGGCGTCCGCGTGCACCGCGACCAGGGTGAACGCGCCGTCCAGCTGGCGGCAGACCGCCCGCATGGCCTCGGCCAGGTCACCGTCGTAGGCCTCGGCCAGCAGGTGGGCGACCACCTCGGTGTCGGTCTCCGAGCGCAGGGTGTGGCCGCGCTCGGAGATCTCGGCCCGCAGCTGGGCGAAGTTCTCGATGATGCCGTTGTGGACGACGGCGACCTTGCGGTCGTCGTCCAGGTGGGGGTGGGCGTTCGCGTCGGTCGGACCGCCGTGGGTGGCCCAGCGGGTGTGGCCGATTCCGGTGGTGCCGGCGGGCAGCGGCGTCTCGGCGAGGGACTTCTCCAGGTTGGCCAGCTTGCCGGCCCGCTTGTCGGTGGCGAGGCTCCACTGCCCGTCGGCGCCTCGGGTCTGCACGGCCACACCGGCGGAGTCGTACCCGCGGTACTCCAGCCGCTGCAGTCCTGCGATCACTACGTCGAGGGCCGTCTGAGAGCCCACATATCCAACAATTCCGCACATGTGAGCCAGCATAAGCGTGCGAGGACCCGCCTCGTTCCAGCCAACCGGCCACAGCCCGTGACCGACACCACACCGCCCAGGTGGTCGACGACGGCTCACAATGGAGCATGTGCTGACCGAACTCTGTACCCGGGGCGCCTCCACGCCGACCCCTTCCCCGTACGTGGATCTGGACCGGGCCGAGTGGAGCGCCCTGCGCGAGCGCACGCCTCTGCCGCTGACCGCCGACGAGGTCGAGAGACTCCGGGGCCTGGGCACGGCGCTCGACCTGGACGAGGTCAGGGACGTCTACCTGCCGCTCTCCCGGCTGCTCAACCTCTACATCCACGCCACCCACGAACTGCGCGGCGCCCTGGGCACCTTCCTTGACACCCCGGACACCGAGCGCACCCGCACCCCGTTCGTGATCGGAGTGGCCGGCTCGGTCGCGGTCGGCAAGTCCACCACCGCCCGCCTGCTGCAGGCCCTGCTCGCCCGCTGGCCCGAACACCCCCGGGTCGAGCTGGTCACCACCGACGGCTTCCTGCTGCCCAACGCCGAGCTGCGCCGCCGCGGCCTGATGGCCCGCAAGGGCTTCCCCGAGTCCTACGACCGCCGGGCGCTGATGCGCTTCGTGGCGGATGTGAAGGCGGGCAAGGAGCGGGTCTCCGCGCCGGTGTACTCACACCTGGTGTACGACATCGTGCCGGACCAGCGGCTGACCGTGGAGCGCCCGGACATCCTGATCGTCGAGGGCCTGAACGTGCTCCAGCCCGCCCTGCCGGGCACGGACGGCCGCACCCGCCTGGCGGTGGCCGACTACTTCGACTTCTCGATCTACGTGGACGCCCGCACCGACGACATCGAGAGCTGGTACCTGGACCGCTTCAAGAAGCTGCGCGACACCGCCTTCCAGGACCCCAACTCCTACTTCCAGCGCTTCACCGAGGTGCCCGAGGAGGAGGCGATGGAGTACGGCCGCCAGGTCTGGCGCACCATCAACCGCCCCAACCTGCTGGAGAACGTCCTGCCCACCCGCGGCCGGGCCACCCTGATCCTGCAGAAGGGCCCGGACCACAAGGTCCGCCGCGCACTGCTGCGCAAGCTCTGACCCCTGGACCGGCAGCCCCCTGCCCGGCGGGCAGGGGGCTGTTGACGCCTCGTCGGTCCTACCTGACGCCGGTTCAGCCCAGGTGGGTGCGGACGGCCTCGGCCAGCCGCTCGGCGACCGCCTTGGCCTGCTCCGGGTCGGCCGCCTCGACCATCACCCGGACCAGCGGCTCGGTGCCCGAGGGGCGCAGCAGCACCCGGCCGGTGTCGCCCAGCTCGGTCTCCGCCTCCTTGACCGCCTGGGTGAGCTCCTCCGAGGCGTTCACCCGGGTGCGGTCCACGCCCTTGACGTTGATCAGGACCTGCGGCAGCCGGGTCATCACGGCGGCCAGCTCGGCCAGCGGCTTCCTGGTGGCGGCCAGGCGGGCGCCCAGCATCAGGCCGGTCAGGGTGCCGTCGCCGGTGGTGGCGTGGTCCAGCAGGATGACGTGGCCGGACTGCTCGCCGCCCAGCGCGTAGCCCTCGGCCTTCATCGCCTCCAGCACGTACCGGTCGCCGACCGAGGTCTCGACCACCTCGATGCCCTCGCGCCGCATCGCCTGCTTGAACCCCAGGTTGGACATCACGGTGGCGACGGCGGTGTTGCGGCGCAGCGTGCCGGCCTCCTTCATGGCCAGCGCGAGGATGGCGATGATCTGGTCGCCGTCCACCTCGTTGCCCTCGGGGTCGGCGGCCAGGCAGCGGTCGGCGTCGCCGTCCAGGGCGATACCGAGGTCGGCCTGGTACTCCTTCATCGCGGCGCGCAGCTTGTCCAGGTGGGTGGAGCCGACGCCGTCGTTGATGTTGAGGCCGGTCGGCTCCGTCCCCAGGGTGTGGACGACCTCGGCGCCCGCGCGGGCGAAGGCCTCGGGGGCGACCCGGGCGGCCGCACCGTGGGCTCCGTCGATGACGACCCGGATCCCGTCCAGACGGTTGGGCAGCACACCGATCAGGTGGGCGACGTAGCGGTCGAAGCCCTCGTTGTACGAGCGGACCCGGCCGACGGCCTCCCCGGTGGGGCGCTGCCAGTTCTCGTCGCCGACGCCGTAGCGGGCGTAGTGCGCCTCGATGGCGTCCTCGATGGCGTCGTCCAGCTTGTGGCCGCCACGGGCGAGGAACTTGATGCCGTTGTCGGGCATGGCGTTGTGGCTGGCGGAGAGCATCACGCCGAAGTCGGCGCCGAGCGCGCCGGTCAGGTACGCCACGGCGGGCGTCGGCAGCACGCCGACCCGCAGCACGTCGACACCCGCGCTGGCCAGACCGGCGATCACCGCGGCCTCCAGGAACTCACCGGACGCTCGCGGGTCGCGGCCCACCACCGCGATCGGGCGATGCCCCTCGAAAGCCCCGGCATCACCGAGTACGTGCGCCGCGGCCACCGAGAGGCCGAGCGCCAGTTCGGCGGTCAGGCCCTCGTTGGCCACACCGCGCACACCATCCGTACCGAAGAGTCGTCCCACGTTCCTGGTCCTCCGTCGCCAAAGTTACTGGCCAATTTCTCGCGGCTCCCCCGCCTCCGCACCGGCGTGAATGGGGAGAAAAGCACGACGCCCCGGAGCACACGGGGTGCTCCGGGGCGTACGACTGCACCCAAGGGTGCGAACCATCGCAGATGGTACGCCCCCCGGCGGAGGTGCTTAGCGCTTGCTGTACTGCGGCGCCTTGCGGGCCTTCTTCAGACCGGCCTTCTTGCGCTCGACGGCGCGGGCGTCACGGGTCAGGAAGCCGGCCTTCTTGAGGGCGCCGCGGTTGTTGTCCACGTCGGCCTCGTTCAGGGCACGGGCGACGCCGAGGCGCAGCGCGTAGGCCTGACCGGAGACGCCGCCACCCGAGATGCGGGCGATGACGTCGTAACGGCCGTCCAGCTCAAGCAGCTTGAAGGGCTCGTTGACGGTCTGCTGGTGCACCTTGTTGGGGAAGTAGTTCTCCAGGGTGCGACCGTTGATCTTCCACTGGCCGGTGCCCGGGACGATGCGCACGCGGGCGATCGCCTCCTTGCGGCGGCCGAGGCCGGCGCCCGGGTTGGCCTCGCCGAAGCGGCCGGCCAGCGACTCAGAGGTGTACTCGGTCTCCGAGGTGTACTCTTCGACGTTCTCGTCGAAGTCGACCTCGAGGGTGTTCTCGATGGCAGTCTCGGCCACGGTGTTCCTCAGCTCCTGTTATTCAGTGATGGGGTTGGGTGGCCGGAATTACTGCGCGACCTGGGTGATCTCGAACGGCACCGGCTGCTGGGCAGCGTGCGGGTGCGTCGAGCCCGAGTAGACCTTCAGCTTCGAGAGCATCTGGCGGCCCAGGCTGTTCTTGGGGATCATGCCCTTGATGGCCTTCTCGACGGCCTTCTCCGGGTTCTTGTCCAGAAGGTCGTCGTAGCGGACCGAGCGGAGACCGCCCGGGAAACCGCTGTGGCGGTAGGCCAGCTTCTGGGTCTTCTTGTTACCCGACAGGTGCACCTTGTCCGCGTTGATGATGATGACGAAGTCACCAGTGTCAACGTGCGGCGCGTAGATCGCCTTGTGCTTGCCCCGGAGGAGGTTGGCGGCCTGGGAAGCCAGGCGGCCGAGCACGACGTCGGTCGCGTCGATGACGTGCCACTGACGCTGGACGTCGCCGGGCTTGGGGCTGTACGTACGCACGGTCGTAGCCTTCGCTTTTCAGTGAGTGGGTCCTGACAGGAGCACCCGGACGAAGAGATCAGCCTGGTCCCGCTTGGACGCAATCAAGGGGAGCCGCTGATCGACGGCCTGGTTGTCTCCGGCGTACCGACCTCTCACGTGAGATGGAGCGAGCCAATACGCACAACAAGCACCCACAATACCGTTCATCCGCCCGTGGGCCAAAATCAGCGCTCCCGTACCACCCGGGTCTCGTCCCAGACCGGCTCCGGCGCCTCGTAGACCCTGCCGTCCGAGCCGAAGACCAGGAAGCGGTCGAAGGTGCGGGCGAACCAGCGGTCGTGGGTGACGCAGAGCACCGTGCCGTCGAAGGCCTCCAGGCCCTCCTGCAGCGCCTCGGCGCTCTCCAGGTCGAGGTTGTCGGTGGGCTCGTCCAGCAGCAGGGCGGTCACACCGGACAGCTCCAGCTTGAGGATCATCAGCCTGGCCTGCTGGCCACCGGAGAGCGACTCGAACTTCTGCTCCTCCTGGCGGTCCAGCTCGTAGCGGCGCAGCGCGCTCATCGCCGCCTTGCGGTCGAGGGCGTGCTCCTCCTCGATGATCGAGCGGACGGTACGGCCGAACAGCTCCGGGTGGGCGTGGGTCTGCCGGAAGTGGCCGGGGACCACCCGGGCGCCGAGCTTCCAGGAGCCGGTGTGCGCCACCGACTCGTCGCCCGCCAGCATCCGCAGGAAGTGCGACTTGCCGGAGCCGTTGGAGCCCAGCACCGCGACCCGCTCGCCGTAGTAGACCTCGAGGTCGAACGGCTGCATGAGGCCGGTGAGTTCGAGCTTCTCCAGGGTGACCGCGCGTACGCCGGTCCGGCCGCCCTTGAGCCGCATGCTGATCTTCTGCTCGCGCGGCGGCGCCTCCGGGCGGCCCGCCTCCTCGAACTTCTTCAGCCTGGTCTGCGCGGCGGCGTACCGGGAGGCCATGTCGTGGCTGACCGCGGCCGCCTGGCGCAGGGTGACCACCAGCTTCTTCAGCTTGGCGTGCTCCTCGTCCCAGCGCCGGCCGAGCTCCTCGATCCGCTCGAAGCGCTCCTTGCGGGCCTCGTGGAAGGAGTCGAAGCCGGAACCGTGCACCCAGACGCTGCTGCCCGCCGCACCGGTCTCGACGCTGACGATCTTGTCGGCGCTGCGCGAGAGCAGCTCGCGGTCGTGCGAGATGAACAGGACGGTCTTGGGGGTGGCCTTGAGCGCCTCCTCCAGCCAGCGCTTGCCCGGCACGTCCAGGTAGTTGTCCGGCTCGTCCAGCAGCAGCACCTCCTCGGGGCCGCGCAGCAGCGCCTCCAGGACCAGCCGCTTCTGCTCACCGCCCGAGAGGGTGTTCAGCCCGCGCCACTGGGCCTTGTCGAACGGCATGCCGAGAGCCGCCATGGTGCAGACGTCCCAGTCGGTCTCGTAGTCGTAGCCGCCGACGTCCGCCCAGTCGGAGAGCGCCTGGGCGTACGCCATCTGGGTCTTCTCGTCGTCCTGGGCCATCATCGCCAGCTCCGCGGCGTCCACGGCACGGGCGGCGGTGGCGATCCGCTCGGGCGCGATGGAGACCAGCAGATCGCGTACGGAGGCGTCCGGAGGGAGTGCGCCGGGCGTCGCACGCTGGTCCTCGCGGCCGGTGGTACCGACGAACTGGCGCATCACACCGAGGCCGCCGCTGACCGTGACCGAGCCGCCGTGCGGCTGGATGTCCCCGGCGATCATGCGCAGCAGGGTGGTCTTGCCTGCGCCGTTCGCGCCGACCAGGGCCACGTTGGCCCCCTCGCCCACCCGGAAGGACGCGTCGTCGAACAGCACCCGCCCGTCCGGCAGGTAGTACTCCAGGTGCGAAATCTCGACGTGTCCCATAGGTCGGATTTTGCTACGCCGCCCCTCCTCGGCCCAAACGGATTTCGGTACCGATCCGGTTGCGCCTGCCGGGCGGGGACGGTGCCATGCCCTAAAATTCGCGCTTATGAACGATGGGGCGGGAACCACACCAGGACCGGGCGGGCAGCAGTCGGGCGCGCAGCAGCCGCAGAACCCTGCGGTGCCTCCGCAGACGGCGCCTCCCGCCTCTCCGTTCCCCGCCCATGTCCAGCCGCAGCCGCCGGCGGGACAGCAGCCGATACCTCCCGGCCAGCCCGGTGGCTTCCCCCCGCCGGCACCCGGCCAGGGCTTCCCCTCCGGCCAGCCCAGCTACGGCTACCCGCCCCAGGGCGGCGGCTACGGCTACCCGCCGCAGAGCGGTTACGGCTACCCGCCGCTCGCGCACCCGGGCGAGCCGGACTGGGCGGAGCTGGCCGACCAGAACGAGGCGGCCACCCGTCGCCGCAAGCGGCTGCTGATGATCAGCGGCGGTGTGCTGGCCCTCGCCGCGGTGGTCGGGATCGTGGCCACCACACTGCTGCTCTCCGGCGGCAAGAAGGACGACAAGACGGTCGCCGCCCCGTCCGCGAGCGCCAGTCCGTCGGCCGCCGACGACGGCGGCGACGGCACGCCGGGCCCCCCGCCGACCACGCCCGAGGGCTTCCTGAACCAGGCCAGGACCGACACCGCGCCGCTGACCCCGCAGACCCTGTTCGCCGAGAACCAGATCACCGAGGGCAACCGCCAGTACACCCTGGCCGCCAGCGGTGTCACCGCGACCAAGGACTGCTCGGCCGGCTTCGACTCCGACCTGGCCGCGATCGCCAAGACCTTCGGCTGCCTGAACGTCTTCCGCGCCACCTACGTCAACGGCTCGACCGCCGTGACGCTGGCCATCGCGGACTTCCCGAGCAGTGTGAGCGCGGACAAGACGGCCAAGGCCGCCGCCTCGATGACGATCAACGCTCTGGTGGACGGGGGCAGCGCCCCGAAGTTCTGCCAGGGCGACGCCGCCTGCCGCAGCAGCCGCACCTCCTTCGGCCGCTACTACATCAGCACGCTGGCCGGACGGGCGGACGGCAAGTCCGCGACCGCCGCGGACAAGCTCGTCCCGGTGGCCGCCCGCGACCTGGCCAAGTACGGGGGCGACGTCCTGGCGGCCCGCGGCAAGGCCGCCATGGCCGCCGCCGGCGTCACCGCCCCCGCGGGCGGTTCCCCCGCCCCGAGCTCCTCGCCGACCGGCTGACGGAGCAGCGCGAAGGGGGCGCGGCTTCCCGCGCCCCCGGCCGGCTCAGCCCTGCCCGTGGGAGACCGGCTCCCCCGGGAGGGTCCGCATCCGGCGGGCCGCCCGGTTGCGCTCGGCGAGCTGGTCGTCGGCGGGATAGCCGACCTCCTCGAGCGTCAGCCCGTACGGCCGGACCACGTTGACCGCGCTGTTGCGCACCCGGCCGGCCAGCACCTCACCGGGGAACTCCAGCGGCCGGTGCCCGTCCCCGACCAGAAGCATCGCCCCGACCAGCGACCGCACCATGTTGTGGCAGAACGCGTCCGCCCGGACCGTGGCCACCGCCAGCGTGCCCTCCTGGGCCGCGTAGGTGTCCACCGGCACCCGGTCCCAGCGCAGTTCCAGCAGGGTGCGGATGGTGGTCGCGCCCTCACGCTTCTTGCAGTACGCCGCGAAGTCGTGCTCGCCGAGCAGCAGCCGCGCCGCCTCGTTCATCTTCTCGATGTCCAGCGGCCGGTCGTGCCAGAGCACATGGCCGCGCAGCAGCGGGTCCACTCCGCCCGGGTGGTCGGCCACCCGGTACGCGTACCGGCGCCAGATCGCGGCGAAGCGGGCGTCGAAGCCGTGCGGCGCCTCGCCCACCCGGTAGATCCGGATGTCGGCGGGCAGCCGCCCGGCCAGCCTGCGGAGCAGTTTCTCCCCGTGCTCGGCCCACAGCTCCACCGGCAGGTCGACATGCGCCACCTGGCCGCGCGCGTGCACCCCGGCGTCGGTCCGCCCGGCCACCGTCAGCGGGTACGGCTCGCGACTGCGGGTGACGACCTGCAGCGCGCTCTCGATCTCCTCCTGCACGGTCCGGCGCCCCCGCTGCCGTGCCCAGCCGGAGAACTCCGCGCCCTGGTACGCCAGATCGAGCCTGATCCGTACGTACCCGTCGGCCGGACCGTCCTGCTGCGGCGCCGGCTGCTCGCAATCCTTCAGCACTGCTGCTCTCTCCAGATCAGAAAAGGAACGGGCCCGCTCCCCCATTCCTGGGAGAGCGGGCCCGTCACTACACCCAAAGGTGTCAGGCGTTCTCGCCCTCGGCAGCCTCGGTGGTCTCGGCAGCCTCGGTGGCCTTCGCCTCGTCGGCCTCCTTGACGGCACGCTTGGTGGCGGCCTCGGCCTCGCCGACGGCGGTCTGCGCGACGGTCAGCGCCTCGACCAGCTCGATCACGGCCATCGGGGCGTTGTCGCCACGACGGGGACCGATCTTGGTGATACGGGTGTAACCACCCGGGCGGTTCTCGTAGCGCGGCGCGATCTCGGTGAAGAGGGTGTGCAGCACGGCGACGTCGGTGATGGTCTTGCGGACCAGACGACGGTTGTGCAGGTCACCCTTCTTGGCCTTGGTGATCAGCTTCTCCGCCAGCGGGCGCAGGCGACGGGCCTTGGCCTCGGTGGTGGTGATGCGGCCGTACTGGAACAGCTCACGGGCCAGACCGGCGAGCAGCAGCGGCTCGTGGTGCGGGCCACCGCCGAGGCGGGCACCCTTGGTGGGACGCGGCATGGAATTTCTCCTTGAATCTCCGACTGCGGCCGTACCAGGTACCGCAGCGGGCGTACGGGCACTGTGCCCGTACGACTTGCATGAAGCGGGGACGGCTCACGGGGAGCCGCCCCCACGACAAACTCTTAGTACTGCTCGGTCTCCGCGTAGCCCTGGTCGTCCAGGTCGTCGGCGCCGAAGGCGTCGGCGGCAGCGGTCGGGTCGAACCCGGGCGGGCTGTCCTTGAGGGCCAGGCCCATGCCGGCCAGCTTCGCCTTGACCTCGTCGATCGACTTCGCACCGAAGTTGCGGATGTCGAGCAGGTCGGCCTCGGAGCGGGCGACGAGCTCACCCACGGTGTGGATGCCCTCGCGCTTGAGGCAGTTGTAGGAGCGGACGGTGAGCTCCAGCTCCTCGATCGGCAGCGCCAGGTCGGCGGCCAGGGCGGCGTCCGTCGGGGACGGGCCCATGTCGATGCCCTCGGCGTCGATGTTCAGCTCGCGGGCGAGGCCGAACAGCTCCACCAGGGTCTTGCCGGCCGAGGCCATGGCGTCGCGCGGACGCATGGCGGGCTTGGTCTCGACGTCGACGATCAGCTTGTCGAAGTCGGTCCGCTGCTCGACACGGGTGGCCTCGACCTTGTAGGTGACCTTCAGCACGGGGCTGTAGATCGAGTCGACCGGGATACGGCCGATCTCCTGGCCGGAGGCCTTGTTCTGGACGGCGGAGACGTAGCCGCGACCGCGCTCGACGGTCAGCTCCATCTCCAGCTTGCCCTTGCCGTTCAGGGTGGCGAGGACCAGCTCGGGGTTGTGCACCTCGACACCGGCCGGCGGCGCGATGTCGGCGGCGGTGACGACACCCGGGCCCTGCTTGCGCAGGTACATCACGACCGGCTCGTCGTGCTCCGAGGAGACGACCAGCTGCTTGATGTTCAGGATGAGGTCGGTGACGTCCTCCTTGACACCCGGCACGGTGGTGAACTCGTGCAGGACACCGTCGATCCGGATGCTGGTGACAGCAGCGCCGGGGATCGAGGAGAGGAGCGTACGGCGGAGCGAGTTGCCGAGGGTGTAGCCGAAGCCCGGCTCCAGCGGCTCGATCACGAACCGCGAGCGGAATTCGTCGACGACCTCTTCGGTCAGCGACGGGCGCTGAGCGATGAGCATGTTGCGATCCTCCAGTCTCCGGCGCCCACTATTTGACGCCGAACGAATGGCCTTGAGGCGGTGGCCTCACGCCAAGCGTACGGGCTCCCGAGGGAAACGGGAGCCCGTACGAGGTTTAAAGCGTTACCCGCGTGCCCGAAGGCGCTGCGTCAGACGCGGCGGCGCTTCGGCGGACGGCAGCCGTTGTGCGGGGTGGGGGTGACGTCCTGGATCGAGCCGACCTCCAGGCCGGTGGCCTGGAGCGAGCGGATCGCGGTCTCGCGGCCGGAGCCCGGACCCTTGACGAAGACGTCAACCTTGCGCATGCCGTGCTCCTGCGCGCGACGGGCAGCGGCCTCGGCGGCCATCTGCGCGGCGAACGGGGTGGACTTGCGCGAGCCCTTGAAGCCGACGTGGCCGGCAGAGGCCCAGGAGATCACGTTGCCCGACGGGTCGGTGATCGAAACGATGGTGTTGTTGAACGTGCTCTTGATGTGCGCGTGGCCGTGAGCGACGTTCTTCTTTTCCTTGCGGCGGATCTTCTTCGCGCCGGCAGCCTGACGACCCTTGGGGGGCATAAGTCTGTTCTCCTACTGAGGTGGTCGGTCCGCTAACCCGCGGGCCGGAGGGATGTCCGGTTACGGGCGGACTACTTCTTGCCCGGCTTCTTCTTGCCGGCAATCGCGCGACGCGGGCCCTTGCGGGTACGCGCGTTGGTGTGGGTGCGCTGACCGCGGACCGGCAGGCCGCGACGGTGACGCAGACCCTCGTAGCAACCGATCTCCACCTTGCGGCGGATGTCGGCGGCCACCGCACGGCGGAGGTCACCCTCGACCTCGAAGTTCGCGTCGATGAACTTCTGCAGCTTGACGAGGTCTTCCTCGGTGATGTCACGGACGCGGATGTCCGGGTTCACACCGGTCTCGACCAGCGTCTGCTGGGCGCGGGTGCGGCCGATGCCGTAGACGTAGGTGAGGGCGATCTCGATCCGCTTCTCGCGGGGGAGATCAACGCCGGAAAGGCGTGCCATTGATGGCTCCTGTGGTTCTTCAGAGGTCTGACGTGCCGCCTACTCCGACACCTCACGGTGAGGGAGCCCCGGCCTCTGCCCGGGGGTGGCAGTCCAGCCTCCCGGCTGGATCGGACGGCCCGCTTATGACGTTTTCGCGTCGCGCGAAGTACTACGAGAAATGCTGGGGAGAGATCAGCCCTGGCGCTGCTTGTGGCGCAGGTTGTCGCAGATCACCATGACCCGACCGTGGCGGCGGATCACCTTGCACTTGTCGCAGATCTTCTTGACGCTCGGCTTGACCTTCATGGTTCAGGTTCTCCGGGTCTAGATCTGACGGTTGTTTACTTGTACCGGTAGACGATCCGGCCGCGAGTCAGGTCATAGGGGCTGAGCTCCACCACGACCCGGTCGTCCGGGAGGATGCGGATGTAGTGCATACGCATCTTGCCGCTGATGTGCGCGAGGACCTTGTGACCGTTCTGCAGCTCGACCTTGAACATGGCGTTCGGAAGAGACTCGATCACGGTGCCCTCGATCTCAATGGCGCCTTGCTTCTTTGCCATGAACTGCGAGATCCACCTTCCGGGGCCGGCTACCGCATGCGGCACGCTCGTGCGAGCCTGGGTCCACCCCACCCCTACCGGAGGTTTAGCCCCGTGGGAAGAGGGCGTGCCGAAGCACGCTACGAGTGAGCCGACGCACCATCGTAAACCAAGCATCGGCCCAAGACGAAATCAGGGCCGACTCAGCGCCGCCTGCGGCTGCACCTGGGCGGTGCAGGCCGAGCAGCGGGTGGCCGCCTCGGGGATCTCGGTCAGGCACTCGGGGCACGGCCGCAGGGCCGCCTTGGGCTTCTTCGGCAGGTAGCGGGCGGTGGCCTTGCTGACCGGGAGCACCACGCAGAAGTACAGGACGGCGGCGGTCATCACGAAGGCGATCAGCACGTTGAGGAACTGCCCGTACGGGAAGGTGACGTCCGCCACGGTGGCCCGGTAGCTCCCGAAGTCGCCGGCCGCACCGACCACCACACCCACCAGCGGGGTCAGGAAGGCCGAGACGAAGCCGTTCACCACGCCCGTGAACGCCGCACCGATCACGACACCGACCGCCATGTCGATGACGTTGCCGCGCATCATGAAATCCCGGAACCCCTTGAGCACTGCTCTCCTCTTTTTCTGCTGTGAAGCCGTTACCGACAGACCAAAATAGGACAAAGGGGCCCGGAGGTCTAAACCTCCGGGCCCCTGAACGCGTATCAGGCTCAGGCCAGCGGGTCCGGAGCCGCCGTGATGCCCAGCTTGGCCAGCGCGGCCTTGCCGCCGTCGAAGGCGGTGAGGACCAGCGGGCCCTGCTCGGTGATGGCCACCGAGTGCTCCCAGTGCGCGGCCCAGGTGCCGTCGTTGGTCACGACCGTCCAGTCGTCCTCCAGCACCGCGGTGTGCGGGGTGCCGAGCGAGACCATCGGCTCGATCGCCAGCACGGTGCCGGGGATCAGCTTGACGCCCTTGCCCCGGCGGCCCTCGACGTAGTTCAGCACGTGCGGCTCCATGTGCATCGCGCTGCCGATGCCGTGGCCGCCGTACCCCTCGGTGATGCCCCACTTGCCCTTGGGGGGCAGCGGCTGGCGGCGGATGAAGCCCTCGATCGCCTTGGAGACGTCGACCAGGCGGTTGCCCTTCTTCATCTGGGCGATGCCGGCCCACATCGAGCCCTCGGTCACCCGGCTGAGCATCTCGACCTCGGGACGGACCTCGCCGACCGGAACGGAGATCGCCGCGTCGCCGTGCCAGCCGTCCACGATCGCGCCGCAGTCGATCGAGATCAGGTCGCCCTCCATCAGCACCCGGTCACCGGGGATGCCGTGCACCACCTCGTTGTTGACCGAGGCGCAGATCACACCGGGGAACCAGAGGCCACCGTGGTCGGCACGGAAGTTGGAGGTGGCACCGTGCGAGGTGATGACCTTGTCCGCGATGTCGTTGAGCTCGCCCGTGGTGATGCCGGGGGCGACCGCCTCCCGGCATGCCTTGAGCGCCTCGGCGACGACCAGCCCGGCCACCCGCATCTTCGCGATCTGCTCGGGGGTCTTGATCTCCACCATCTGGTCACGCCTTCCACTGTTCGTCGCGCGCCCGGTCCTTGCCGGGCGGCCGTGCACTCATACCACCGTACGACGCCGAGACGGCCGGGAATCCCCGTAGGTGGGGTCTCCCGGCCGTCTCCAGGGCGTTCTCAGGCGTTCTTCTTCTGCTCCAGGGCGGCGACCGCGCGCTCGGTCACCTCGTCGACCTTGCCCAGTGCCGAGATGGTCACCAGCAGGCCCTGGTCGCCGTAGTAGCCGATGATCGGCTCGGTCTTGGAGTGGTACTCCTCCAGCCGGACCCGCACGGCCGCCTCGGTGTCGTCCGAGCGCTGGTAGAGCTCGCCACCGCACTCGTCGCAGACGCCCTCGGCCGCCGGCGGGTTGTAGACCACGTGGAACACGTGGGCGCCGTCCTTGCGGCACAGCCGGCGACCGGCGATCCGCTTGACGACCTCCTCCTCGGGGACCTCCAGGTCGAGCACACCGTCGAGCCCTATGCCCTGCTCGGCCAGGAACTCGTCCAGCGCCTTGGCCTGGCCCAGGTTGCGCGGGAAGCCGTCGAGCAGGAAGCCGTTGGCCGCGTCCGGCTGCAGCATCCGGTCCTTGGCCATGCCGATGGTGACCTCATCCGGCACCAGGCGGCCCTCGTCCATGTACGCCTTCGCCTCCAGCCCCAGCGGGGTGCCCTGGCTGATGTTGGCGCGGAACAGGTCACCGGTGGAGATGTGGGGGATGGACAGGGTCTTGGCGAGCACGTGCGCCTGAGTACCCTTCCCGGCCCCGGGAGGTCCGACGAGGACGATACGCATCAGCGGAGGAACCCTTCGTAATTACGCTGCTGGAGCTGGCTCTCGATCTGCTTCACAGTTTCGAGTCCGACGCCGACGACGATGAGGACGCTGGTGCCGCCGAACGGGAAGTTGGTCTGCTGTCCGAAGGCGACCAAGGCGATCATCGGGATCAGCGCGATCATGCCCAGATAGAGCGCACCAGGCCACGTGATACGGGTCAGCACGTAGTTAAGGTACTCGGCCGTCGGGCGGCCTGCCCGGATGCCCGGGATGAACCCACCATACTTCTTCATGTTGTCGGCAACTTCTTCGGGGTTGAAGGAGATGGCGACGTAGAAGAAGGCGAAGAACACGATCAGCACGAAGTACGTGACCATGTAGACGGGGTGGTCACCCTTGACGAAGTTGGTCCGGATCCAGGTCGCCCAGCCCGCCTGGCTGTTGGTCAGCTGGACCACCAGAGCCGGGATGTACAGCAGCGACGAGGCGAAGATGACCGGGATGACACCGGCCTGGTTCACCTTCAGCGGGATGTAGGTCGAGGTGCCGCCGAAGGCCCGGCGGCCGATCATGCGCTTGGCGTACTGGACGGGGATCCGTCGCTGGGCCTGCTCGACGAAGATCACCAGGACCACCACGACGATGCCGACCGCGATGACGCTGAAGAACTCGCCCCAGCCGCCGAACAGCTTGCCCGACTGCTTGATCGCCCACATCGAGCCCGGGAAGCCGGCCGCGATGGAGGTGAAGATCAGGATGGACATGCCGTTGCCGATGCCGCGGTCGGTGATCAGCTCACCCAGCCACATGATCACCGTGGTGCCGGCGGCCATCGTGATGACCATGACCGCGATCCGGAAGACCGACTGGTCCGGCACGATCTGGTTGGCGGCCACGCAACCGGGGAACAGCGCACCGCTGGAGGCCGTGGCCACGATGCCGGTGCCCTGCAGCACCGCGAGCGCGATGGTCAGGTAACGGGTGTACTGGGTGATCTTGGCGGTGCCGGCCTGGCCCTCCTTCTTCAGCGCCTCGAGCCGCGGGATCACCACGGTGAGGAGCTGGAGGATGATGCTGGCCGTGATGTACGGCATGATGCCGAGCGCGAAGATCGTCAGCTGGAGCAGCGCTCCACCGCTGAAGAGGTTGACCAGGCCGAACAGACCCGAGGTGGTCTGCTTGTAGCACTGGTTGACCGCGACGAAGTTGACGCCCGGCACCGGAATGTGTGCGCCCAGCCGGAACAGCACCATGATGCCCAGCGTGAACAGCAGCTTTTTGCGCAGGTCGGGCGTCTGGAACGCCCGCGCGAACGCACTGAGCACGGTGCCTCCTGCGCCTCCCGCCCATGACGGCGGGAGGGTCGGTCCTGATGGGGGAGATGAACTGTTCCCTCTGCGGGTGGCGCGGGCAAAACTCGCGCCAGCGTACAAGGGAACTCCACGGACTCTAACAGTGTGTGGCCACCCGGAAAAAGCAGATCCCGCCGCTCCCCTTCTTATGGGGTACGGGATGCCCGGATTTGACACACAAAGAGAACGGGCCCGGCACCCCCTTTCGGGAGGTGCCGGGCCCGCGAGTCACCGGTCTCAGATGAGCTCGGTCACGGAGCCGCCGGCGGCGGTGATCTTCTCGGCGGCCGAGGCGGAGACGGCGTCGACCGTCACCTGCAGCGCCACGGAGATCTCGCCCTGGCCCAGGATCTTGACGAGCTCGTTCTTGCGAACGGCGCCCTTCTCGACCAGGCCGGCGATGGTGACCTCGCCACCCTGCGGGTAGAGCTCGGCCAGCTTGTCCAGGTTCACGACCTGGAACTGCTTGTGGGCCGGGTTCTTGAAGCCCTTCAGCTTCGGCAGGCGCATGTGGAGCGGCATCTGGCCACCCTCGAAGCGCTGCGGAACCTGGTAGCGGGCCTTGGTGCCCTTGGTACCACGACCTGCGGTCTTACCCTTCGAGCCCTCACCACGGCCGACACGGATCTTGTCGGTCTTGGCACCCGGGGCGGGACGCAGGTTGTGGATCTTGATCGGCGAGTCCGCCATGTCAGTCCACCTCCTCGACCGTGACGAGGTGACGCACGGTCTGGGCCATCCCGCGGATCTCGGGACGGTCCTCCTTGACGACCACATCGTGCATGCGCTTCAGACCCAGCGAGCGCAGCGTCTCGCGGTGGTTCTGCTTGCTGCCGATGTAGGACTTGGTCTGCGTGATCTTCAGGCGAGCCATCAGGCGCTCACCCCTGCAGCACGAGCCCGCAGCAGAGCGGCGGGAGCCACGTCCTCCAGCGGCAGGCCACGGCGGGCAGCGATCTCCTCGGGGCGGACGAGGCCCTTCAGAGCAGCCACGGTGGCGTGCACGATGTTGATCGCGTTGTCCGAGCCGAGCGACTTCGACAGGATGTCGTGAACGCCGGCGCACTCCAGGACGGCGCGCACCGGACCACCGGCGATAACACCGGTACCGGGGGACGCCGGCTTCAGCAGCACGACGCCGGCGGCCTTCTCGCCCTGGATGGGGTGCGGGATGGTGCCCTGGATACGGGGAACCTTGAAGAAGTTCTTCTTGGCCTCCTCAACGCCCTTGGCGATGGCGGCCGGAACCTCCTTCGCCTTCCCGTAACCGACACCCACGGTGCCGTCACCGTCGCCCACCACGACCAGCGCGGTGAAGCTGAAGCGACGACCACCCTTGACAACCTTGGCGACACGGTTGATCGCGACGACGCGCTCGACGTAAGCGGTCTTCTCGACAACCTGGGCGGCGCCCCGGTCGTCACGCTTACGGTCGCGCCGCTCGCCGCCGGTGCCGCCGCCGGCGCCGCTACCGCGGCGCTGGGGTCCAGCCATTGGAATTACCTCTCTCGTTTACGTCCGTCGACAGAGCCGACGAGCGGCTTAGAAGTCGAGCCCGGCCTCACGAGCCGCGTCCGCCAGAGCGGCGATGCGGCCGGCGTACCGGTTGCCCGCGCGGTCGAAGACGACCGACTCGATGCCGGCGGCCTTGGCGCGCTCGGCGACCAGGCTCCCGACCTTCTTGGCCAGCTCGGTCTTGTCGCCCTCGGCGCCCTTGATGGACACGTCGAGGGTGGACGCCGACGCCAGGGTGTGACCCTTGGCGTCGTCGATGACCTGGGCGACCATGTGACGGTTCGAGCGCGTCACAACGAGGCGCGGACGCACCTCGGTGCCGACGACGCGCTTGCGAACGCGGATCGCGCGGCGCTTGCGAGCGGCGCTCTTGTAGGCGTTACCCTTGCCGATCTTGACAGAGACGCTCATCGCTTACTTACCACTCTTTCCGACCTTGCGGCGGATGACCTCGCCCGCGTACTTGACGCCCTTGGCCTTGTACGGGTCGGGCTTGCGCAGCTTGCGGATCTTGGCGGCGACCTCGCCGACCTTCTGCTTGTCGATGCCGTCCACGTGGAACTTGGTGGGCGACTCGACGACGAAGGAGATGCCCTCCGGCGCCTCGACCAGGATCGGGTGGCTGTAGCCGAGCGAGAACTCCATGCTGGAGCCCTTCGCCGCGACGCGGTAACCAACACCGCTGATCTCCAGCGACTTGCGGTAGCCCGCGGTCACGCCGGTGATCATGTTCGCCACCAGCGTGCGGCTCAGGCCGTGCAGGGCCTTCGACATACGCTCGTCGTTCGGGCGGGTGACGACCACAGTGCCGTCCTCGCCCTTGCCGATCTCGATCGGCGCGGCGACGACGTGGGTGAGGGAGCCCTTGGGGCCCTTCACCGAGACCGTCTGGCCATCGATGGTGACGTCCACGCCGGCGGGAACCGAGATGGGCAGCCGTCCAATGCGCGACATTGCTGTACCTCCGTTTCCCGAATTACCAGACGTAGGCGAGAACTTCTCCGCCTACGCCCTTCTTGGCGGCCTGCTTGTCGGTCAGGAGGCCGGACGACGTGGAGATGATCGCCACGCCCAGGCCGCCGAGAACCTTCGGCAGGTTGGTGGACTTTGCGTAAACGCGCAGACCCGGCTTGCTGATGCGCTTGATGCCGGCGATGGAGCGCTCACGGTTGGGGCCGAACTTGAGCTCGACGGTCAGCTTCTTGCCGACCTCGCCCTCTGCCGGGTCCTCAACCTTGTAGGAGGAGATGTACCCCTCCTGCTGCAGGATCTCGGCGACGTTCGCCTTGATCTTGCTCGACGGCATCACGACGGTGTCGTGGTACGCCGAGTTCGCGTTACGCAGACGCGTGAGCATGTCTGCGATGGGGTCGGTCATGGTCATGGTGGCCTCAGGCCTCTCTCGCCGTGGTTTCTCCGCACCAGGTCCCCCTCCGCGCACTCGGAGAGTGCGAAAGGGGCACAAGCGCAGGGGACCTACGACGTAGTAAGACTGGGTTGCGAGCCCTCACAGGAGGACCGCAGACACCTATGGAGGTGCCGCGGCAGGGGGCCCGACCCCACCACCTTACGGGATTCCCAATGGAAGCCCAAAAGTAGGGGCCGGGCACCACTGCTTCGCTGGATGCCTAGAACTCGCTGATTACCAGGAGCTCTTGGTCACGCCCGGCAGCTCGCCGCGGTGGGCCATCTCACGGAGGCACACACGGCACAGGCCGAACTTGCGGTACACCGAGTGCGGACGGCCGCAGCGCTGGCAGCGGGTGTAAGCCCGGACAGCGAACTTCGGCTTGCGCTCGGACTTAGCGATCAGGGACTTCTTCGCCATTGGCTCACGCCTCCTTGAACGGGAAGCCCAGGGCACGCAGGAGCGCCCGGCCCTCGTCGTCGGTCTGAGCGGTGGTCACGACGGTGATGTCCATACCGCGCTGACGGTCGACCTTGTCCTGGTCGATCTCGTGGAACATAACCTGCTCGGTCAGACCGAAGGTGTAGTTGCCACGGCCGTCGAACTGCTTGGGGGAGAGACCACGGAAGTCACGGATACGCGGCAGAGCCAGCGAAACCAGACGGTCCAGGAACTCCCACATGCGGTCACCACGGAGGGTGACGTGGGTGCCGATCGGCTGGCCCTCGCGCAGCTTGAACTGCGCGATGGACTTGCGAGCCTTGGTCACGGCCGGCTTCTGACCGGTGATCGCGGTCAGGTCGCGGATCGCGCCCTCGATCAGCTTGCTGTCACGGGCAGCCTCGCCGACACCCATGTTGACCACGACCTTGACCAGGCCGGGGATCAGCATGACGTTCTCGTACTTGAACTGCTCGTGCAGCTGGCCCTTGATCTCGGAGTTGTAACGCTCCTTGAGACGCGGGGTCACCTTCTCAACAGTCGTCTCAGACATCAGATGTCCTCACCGGTCCGCTTGGCAACACGGATCTTGTTGCCCTCGTCATCGAAGCGGTACCCAACACGGGTGACGACCTTCTTGCCGTCCTTCTCCACGACCAGCTGGACGTTGGAGACGTGCACCGGGGCCTCGACGGTGACAATGCCACCCTGAGTACCCGGGCCCGGCTTGGTGTGCTTCTTGACCCGGTTCACACCCTCGACCAGGACCTTCTGCTCAGCGGGGATGGCCTTGATGACCTTGCCCTGCTTGCCCTTGTCCTTGCCGGTGATGACCTGAACCAGATCACCCTTCTTGATCTTCATGCTGTTCGCCATGGGTTAGAGCACCTCCGGCGCCAGCGAGATGATCTTCATGAACTTCTTGTCACGCAGCTCGCGGCCCACGGGGCCGAAGATGCGGGTACCACGGGGGTCACCCTCGGTGTTCTTGAGGACGACGGCGGCGTTCTCGTCGAACCGGATGTAGGAACCGTCCGGACGACGGCGCTCCTTCACGGTGCGGACGACGACGCACTTGACGACGTCACCCTTCTTCACCGAACCACCGGGGATCGCGTCCTTGACGGTCGCGACGATGACGTCCCCGATACCGGCGTAGCGGCGACCGGAGCCACCGAGAACGCGGATGCAGAGAATCTCCTTGGCACCCGTGTTGTCGGCGACGCGCAGTCGCGACTCCTGCTGGATCACAGCTTTCTCCTGATCGTCAACGAGAGTTGACCGGCCGGCCGCTGCTCACACCGGCGTCCCGTGAGGGACCCGCTGCACATACGGCCGTACCGCATCGACTTCGTTACTTGGCCTTCTCGAGGATCTCGACGACGCGCCAGCGCTTCGTCGCGGACAGCGGGCGGGTCTCCATCAGGAGAACCCGGTCGCCCACGCCGCAAGCGTTCTGCTCGTCGTGCGCCTTCAGCTTGTTCGTACGGCGAATGACCTTGCCGTACAGAGCGTGCTTGACGCGGTCCTCGACGGCGACGACGACGGTCTTGTCCATCTTGTCGCTGACGACGAGACCCTCACGGGTCTTGCGGAAACCGCGCGTCTCGTTGGTGTTCTCAGTCATCAGGCGTTCTCCACCGTCTCGATGCCCAGCTCGCGCTCGCGCATCAGGGTGTAGATCCGCGCGATGTCCTTGCGGACGAGCTTGAGCCGTCCGTGGTTGTCGAGCTGCCCGGTCGCCGCCTGGAAGCGGAGGTTGAACAGCTCCTCCTTGGCCTCGCGAAGCTTGGCAACGAGAGCCTCGTTGTCCAGCGAGCGAAGCTCAGCAGCCTTGGTAGCGGCCGACATCAGCTCTCACCGTCCTCGCGCCGGACGATCCGGCACTTCATCGGCAGCTTGTGCGCGGCGCGGGTGAGCGCCTCGCGAGCAACCTTCTCGTTCGGGTACGACAGCTCGAACATGACCCGACCCGGGTGCACGTTCGCGATCCACCACTCCGGCGAACCCTTACCGGAACCCATGCGGGTCTCGGCCGGCTTCTTGGTGAGCGGGCGGTCCGGGTAGATGTTGATCCAGACCTTGCCACCACGACGGATGTGACGGGTGATCGCGATACGAGCGGACTCGATCTGACGGTTCGTCACGTAGGCCGGGGTCACGGCCTGGATGCCGTACTGGCCGAACGCCAGCTCGGTGCCACCCTTGGCGGCGCCACCACGCTTGGGGTGGTGCTGCTTGCGGTGCTTGACCCTGCGAGGGATCAGCATGGGGTCAGGCCTCCGTTCCGGTGTTCTCAGCGGCCGGCGCCTCGGTCACCTGGGCCGGAGCCTCGGTGGCGGCGGGACGACGACCACGGCCACCGCGCTCGCCACCACGGCGCTCGCCACCGCGGGCGGGACGACCGCCCTCGGGACGGGCCGGGCGGTTGCCCGAGCGGGCAGCGGCGTTCTCGGCGCGGACCTCGGCGATGTTCTTGACGTCGCCCTTGTAGATCCAGACCTTCACGCCGATGCGGCCGAAGGTGGTCTTGGCCTCGAAGAAGCCGTAGTCGACGTTCGCGCGCAGGGTGTGCAGCGGCACACGGCCCTCGCGGTAGAACTCCGAACGGCTCATCTCGGCGCCGCCGAGACGACCGGAGCACTGGACCTTGATGCCCTTGGCGCCGGACTTCATGGTGCCCTGCATGCTCTTGCGCATGGCACGGCGGAAGGAGACGCGGGAGGACAGCTGCTCCGCGACGCCCTGAGCCACGAGCTGGGCGTCCAGCTCGGGGTTCTTGACCTCGAGGATGTTCAGCTGGACCTGCTTGCCGGTCAGCTTCTCCAGGTCGCCGCGGATGCGGTCGGCCTCGGTGCCACGGCGACCGATGACGATGCCGGGGCGAGCGGTGTGGATGTCAACGCGGACGCGGTCGCGGGTGCGCTCGATCTCAACCTTCGAGATGCCGGCCCGCTCCATGCCCTTCGTCATCATGCGACGAATGGCAACGTCTTCCTTGACGTAGTCCTTGTACAGCTTGTCGGCGTACCAGCGGGACTTGAAGTCCGTGCTGATGCCGAGGCGGAACCCGTGCGGGTTAACCTTCTGGCCCATTACCGGGTCCCTT
Source organism: Kitasatospora sp. HPM-01-4 (assembly GCF_051374625.1). Taxonomy (NCBI): domain Bacteria; kingdom Bacillati; phylum Actinomycetota; class Actinomycetes; order Kitasatosporales; family Streptomycetaceae; genus Kitasatospora; species Kitasatospora sp. HPM-01-4. The sequence goes on from NZ_JBPQGP010000005.1 coordinate 3,561,349, forward strand.
CCTTGCTGCTGACGACCACGGTGATGTGGCTGGTCCGCTTGCGGATCCGGTAGGCACGGCCCTGGGCGCGCGGACGGAACCGCTTCAGGGTCGGGCCCTCGTCAACGTACGCCTCAGAGATGTAGAGGTCGTCCACGTTGGAGTGGTTGTAGTTGTGCGCGGCGTTGGCAATGGCGCTGTCGAGCACCTTGCCGACCGGCACGGTGGCGGCCTGCGGAGCGAAACGCAGGACCGCCTGGGCCTCCGTGGCGTTCAGGCCACGGATGAGGTCCACCACGCGGCGGGCCTTCATGGGCGTCACGCGGATGTACCGCGCCTGAGCCCTGGCTTCCATGGTTGTCCCCTTAATGGAGTAAGTCACTTAGTCGTTCTGACGCTCAAGCTCGAAGCCTGAAGGGTCGACTAGCGACGCTTCGACTTGCGGTCTTCCTTCACGTGCCCCTTGAAGGTGCGCGTGGGAGCGAACTCGCCGAGCTTGTGGCCGACCATCGACTCGGTGACGAACACCGGGACGTGCTTGCGGCCATCGTGAACCGCGATCGTGTGACCGAGCATGCTCGGGGAGATCACGGAACGACGGGACCAGGTCTTGATGACGTTCTGGGTACCGGCTTCGTTCTGAGCGTCCACCTTCTTGATGAGGTGGCCGTCGATGAAGGGGCCCTTCTTGAGACTGCGCGGCATCTGACCTGCTCCTAGCGCTTCTTGTTGGTCTTGCGGCGGCGCACGATGAGCTTGTCCGACGCCTTGTTCGGGCGACGGGTACGGCCCTCGGGCTTACCCCACGGCGAGACCGGGTGGCGACCACCGGAGGTCTTACCCTCACCACCACCGTGCGGGTGGTCGATCGGGTTCATGGCGACACCACGCACGGTCGGGCGGACGCCCTTCCAGCGCATACGGCCGGCCTTGCCCCAGTTGATGTTCGACTGCTCGGCGTTGCCGACCTCGCCGACGGTCGCGCGGCAGCGCGCGTCCACCAGGCGGATCTCACCGGAGGGCATGCGCAGGTGCGCCATGCGACCCTCACGGGCGAGCAGCTGGATGCCGGAGCCGGCGGAGCGGGCCAGCTTGGCACCGCCACCGGGACGCAGCTCCACCGCGTGGATGGTGGTACCGACCGGGATGTTGCGCAGCGGCAGGTTGTTGCCCGGCTTGATGTCGGCGCCAGCGCCGTTCTCGATCCGGTCACCCTGAGCAACACCGCGCGGGGCGATGATGTAGCGCTTCTCGCCGTCCGCGTAGTGCAGGAGCGCGATGCGCGCGGTGCGGTTCGGGTCGTACTCGATGTGCGCGACCTTGGCCGGCACGCCGTCCTTGTCGTGACGACGGAAGTCGATCACACGGTAGGCGCGCTTGTGACCGCCACCCTGGTGGCGAGCGGTGACACGACCGGCGTTGTTACGGCCGCCCTTGCTGTGCAGGGGGCGAACCAGCGACTTCTCCGGCGTGGACCGCGTGATTTCTACGAAGTCGGCCACGCTGGAGCCACGACGGCCCGGCGTAGTCGGCTTGTACTTGCGGATGCCCATTGGCTTCTCTCGTCCTCGTCCTTATCGACGATCACGTTCTCCGTCAGGCGGAGACCGGACCACCGAAGATGTCGATGCGGTTGCCCTCGGCCAGCGTCACGATGGCGCGCTTGGTGTCCTTGCGCTTGCCGAAACCGGTGCGGGAGCGCTTGCGCTTGCCCTGGCGGTTGATCGTGTTGACGGCCTCGACCTTGACCGAGAAGACCGCCTCGACGGCCTGCTTGATCTGGGTCTTGTTGGCGCCCGGCGACACGATGAACGTGTACTTGTTCTCGTCGAGGAGCGCGTAGCTCTTCTCGGAGATGACCGGCTTCACCAGGACGTCACGGGGGTCCGTGAACGTCTTGCTCGTAACGTCGCTCATCAGGCGGCGCTCCCTTCGAGCTCGCCCTCAGCGGCAACGGCCTTGGCGGACGCGGCCGGACCGGCCACGAAGCGCTCGAAGGCGGCCTGGGTGAAGACCACATCGTCGGAGACGAGCACGTCGTAGGTGTTCAGCTGACCGGCGTCCAGGATGTGGACGTTCGGCAGGTTGCGAGCGGACTTGAGGCCCAGCTCGTCCTCGCGCTCGACGACCAGGAGGACGTTCTTGCGCTCGGTGATCTTGCCGAACAGGCCCTTGGCGGCCTTGGTCGACGGCGCCTCGGTCGCGGTCACGGCGGTGATGACGTGGATGCGCTCGTGGCGGGCCCGGTCGGTGAGCGCGCCACGCAGAGCGGCGGCGATCATCTTCTTCGGGGTCCGCTGCGAGTAGTCACGCGGCACGGGACCGTGCACGACGCCACCACCGGCGAACTGCGGCGCGCGGGTCGAGCCCTGACGGGCGCGGCCGGTGCCCTTCTGGCGGTACGGCTTCTTGCCACCGCCGCGGACCTCGCCACGGTTCTTGACCTTGTGAGTGCCCTGACGGGCCGCAGCGAGCTGCGCCACGACGACCTGGTGCATCAGCGGGATGCTGACCTTGGCGTCGAAGATCTCGGCGGGCAGCTCGATGCTGCCGGCCTTGTCGCCAGCCGGCGACAGGATGTCAATGGTGCTCATTTCCTCACAGCCCCTTCGCCGCGGTGCGGACGAGGACGAGGCCGCCGTTCGGACCCGGGATTGCGCCCTTGATGAGCAGCAGGCCCTTCTCCGCGTCGACCGCGTGCACGGTCAGGTTCTGGGTGGTCACACGCTCGTGACCCATCCGACCAGCCATGCGCATGCCCTTGAACACGCGGCCCGGGGTGGCACAGCCACCGATGGAACCGGGCGAACGGTGCTTGCGCTGGGTGCCGTGACCGGCGCCGAGGCCCTTGAAGTTGTGACGCTTCATGACACCGGCGAAGCCCTTGCCCTTGGAGGTGCCGGTCACGTCGACCTTGACACCCGCCTCGAACAGCTCGGCGGTGATCTCCTGGCCCAGGGTGTACTCGGAGGCGTCCGAGGTACGGAGCTCGACCAGGTGGCGGCGCGGGGTGACACCGGCCTTGGCGAAGTGACCCACGAGGGGCTTGTTCACCTTGCGCGGGTCGATCTCGCCGAAGCCGATCTGCACGGCGTCGTAGCCGGCCGGGCTGTCGGCGGTGTGGACCTGGGTCACGACATTCGGCCCGGCCTTGACGACGGTCACCGGGACGACCCGGTTGTTCTCGTCCCAGACCTGGGTCATGCCGAGCTTCTCGCCCAGGATGCCCTTAATCTGCTTAGCCATCTTCGGTGCGCCTCTCAGAGCTTGATCTCGATGTCGACGCCGGCCGGCAGGTCGAGACGCATCAGCGAGTCAACCGTCTTCGGCGTGGGGTCGAGGATGTCGATCAGACGCTTGTGAGTACGCATCTCGAAGTGCTCGCGCGAGTCCTTGTACTTGTGCGGCGAGCGGATGACGCAGTACACGTTCTTCTCAGTGGGCAGCGGCACCGGGCCCGCGACCTGCGCACCAGTGCGAATCACCGTCTCGACGATCTTCTTCGCCGAGGAGTCGATGACCTCGTGGTCGTAGGCCTTGAGCCGGATGCGGATCTTCTGTCCCGCCATGGCTACTTCGTAGTCCTTCTGTCGTCTGCTGCTTCTGCGACCGGATTCGTCCGGGTGGACTGGTCCGGCGGCCCCCTGGGGTGGTTGCTTCTCCGACCCACGCGGTCGGGCGTGTCGCCCTTCCGCTTGCAAAAAACCGGACAAGATGCTCTCTTGTTCGGATTTCCGCTCTCGATCGGTGAGGCCTTGCACCCACCAGGCGCCGGATCGAGGCCCCGCCCACGCTTCCCGGAAGATTCCCGTACTTTCGCCCCGCAGCTGCCGCGGTGTCGCTTACACACCACTGCATTCACACAAAGCACGTGAACACATGAACGGCCATCACGGGAACGACGAGTACATGGGACTCGCTTCCAGTCCTCCCGGCGGGAGGCGCGCAGCATCGGCACTCAACCGAGCAACTTGGACATACTGCCACAGGAGTGCACCGGAACGCCAATCGGAGTGCGGAAGGTTACCCAGGTCACGCGGACTGTCAAACCGCGTCGAGCGTCCGGGTGGACTCACCGGCCCGTACCGGCGCCCCGGGACGGCGGCGCAGGCCGAGCAGCATCCCGGCGACGGTGCTCACCGTGCCGGCCGCGTAGGCCAGGCACACCAGGGTGGCCAGCCGGCCCGGCAGCAGGGTGACGGCGACCAGGGCGGCGGTGCCCAGCACCCAGCAGGCGAGCTGGACCCGGTGGCGGTGCAGCACGATCAGGCCCTGGCCGAGCACCATCGCCTGCAGGTAGCAGAGCGTACCCAGTGCCAGCCAGAGGAAGTCCGCCCTGGTCAGCGCCGGCGGGGCGGCGAACAGCAGCCGGACCAGCCAAGGGCCGAGCGCGACGGCGGGCAGGCCCAGGCCGAGCGAGAGCAGGGCCACCGCCAGGGCGGCCCGGCGCAGCAGCGCGGCGAAGGCGGCGTGCCGCCCCCGGGCGACCGAGGCGGCGAGGCCGGAGAGCAGGGAGGCCTGCAGCGCGCCGAAGACGAAGATCGGGACCCGGGCCAGCACCAGTGCGCCGAGCAGGGCGGCGATCAGCCCCACGTCGGCCGCGTCGAGCAGCTGGACGCTGACGACGGCGGCGCTGACCATCCACTGCGCGAGCAGCGTCGAGCAGGTCAACAGGCCGAGTCCGCGAAGAAGTTCGGACCATCCGACGGGTGGCCCCGGGCGGGCGCCGCGGACCGTGGCCGGCAGGGTGGCGAGCAGGGCGAGCAGCGGCGCGGCGGTCAGGACCAGGCTGAACGCGAGCGCGGAGTGCGCTCCGGCCAGGGCGCAGCCGAGGGCGAGCAGGATCCTCAGCGCCCCGTCCAGGCCCAGCTGGGTCCCGTACGCGCCGAAGCGGCCGAGGCCGGCCAGGATGCCCCTGGTCAGGTAGCAGCAGGCCATCGCGGCGAAGGCGGTGCCGAGCGCGGTCACCAGGGCGCGGTCACCGTGGAAGAGCAGGCCGGCCAGCGGGCCGGCGGCCGCGGCCAGCAGGCCGAGTACGGCGGCCAGCACGCCGCCGGTGAGCAGCGCGGCCCGGCGCAGCACCGGCCCCACGCCCTCGCCGCGCACCGCGCGGGCGGCGACGATCCGGGTGAGCTCCTGCTCGATCGGGAAGAACAGGCCGATGCCGACCGACATCAGCACGGTCCAGAGCACCGAGACGCCCGCCATGTCCCGGGTGGACAGGCTGTGTCCGGCGACGGCCAGGTGCAGGTACGAGGCCCCGCCGAGCACCACCGTCCCGGCGGCCACGGCCTGGGTGCCGGGTGGCAGCGCACCGTGCGGCCCAGCGGCCCGTCCCGTCCGTGCTCTCACCATAACTCCCCTGCTGCCACTGAGTGTTGAGACGATCGAGGGCGCTATCGAAGGGCGTGCCTGAGCATCGCCGCCGCGCCCGGGGCACCGGCGTGGCGGGTGGCCGCGGGCAGCAGGGTGAGGGCGTGCAGCCGGGAGGAGAGGTGCCGTCGGGAGACCCTGGCGGCGCGCGGCCAGCCGAGGGCCGCGAGCCGGTCGGCGGTCTCCCGGAAGAAGCGCTTGGCCTCCTCGAAGCGGTGTCCGGTGTACGCGGTGGCCGAGGACTCGCTGGCCGGGTGCCGCCGGTAGCCGAAGCAGACCTCGGGGGTGGTGGCCAGGCTCTCCCCCGCCACCAGCAGGTCGATGACCAGCGCGAGGTCCTGGATCACCCCGAGGTCGGCGCGGAAGCCGAAGCGCCGCACCGCCTCGGTGCGCCAGCAGACGGACGGGAAGTAGAGCCAGTTGCCGCGCAGCAGGCTGACGGCCAGCTCCTCGCCGCCGAGCAGGCGCCCCGGCCCCCTGGGGGCGTAGAGCCTGCGCTTGGTGCGGTCGGCGAGGGTGTCGTACGGGAGCCCGTCGCCGCCGATCACCCGGACGCCCGGCTGGATCATCGCGGCCCCGGGCTCGCGCTCGGCGGCCCGGCGGACCACGGAGAGGTAGTCGGGGTGCATCAGGTCGTCGCTGCCTATCAGCACCAGGTACTCGTACTCGGCGAGCTCGACGCAGCGGTTGAAGTTGCCGGTGACGCCGAGGTTGCGCTCGTTGCGGTAGTACCTGACCCGGGGGTCGGCGAGGTGCTCGAACCACTCGGGGACGCCCGGCTCCCGGCCGTCGTCCACCACGGTGAGCCGCCAGTCGCCGCCGTCCTGGGCGAGCACGCTGCGGACGGCGTCCCGCATCAGGGCGACGTCGCCGTAGTACGGCAGGGTGATCTCGAAGCGCGCCACTCAGCCCTCCCTCGCCAGCGGGCGGCGCGCCGCCTGCTCCGCCAGGTAGGCCTCGTAGGCCACGGAGCCGGGGGCCAGCTCCTTCAGCTCCCCGGGCATCCGGCGGATCACCGCGAGCAGCAGCACCAGACCGGCCCGGACCAGGTAGACCATCGCCTTCAGCGGTGAGGCGCTCGGCCGCCCGGTGGTGCGGGCCCGCATGGCCACCGGCACCTGGCGGACCGAGAAGCCGCAACGGGCCGCGCCGACCAGGCTCTCCACGGTGTCGCCCAGGTACTCGACGGGGTACCAGCGGGCGAAGAACTCGATCAACGGCCGGTTGCAGGCGCGGAATCCGGAGGTGGTGTCGGTGAGGCGGGTACGGGTGAGCCTGGAGAGGATCACCGAGAGCAGCGCCATGGCCCAGCGCCTCGGACCGCGTACCCGGTACTCGCCCTCGCCGCAGAACCGGGCGCCGATCACCAGGTCGGCCTCACCGAGCCGCTCCAGCAGGGCGGGGATGTAGGACGGGTCGTGCTGGCCGTCCGCGTCCACCTGGACCGCCACGTCGTACCCGTGCTCCCGGGCGTAGCGGTAGCCGAGCCGCATCGCACCGCCGACGCCGAGGTTGAACGGCAGCCGGGCCACCGCGGAGCCGGCCGCCGCGGCCACCTCGGCGGTCCGGTCGGCGGAGCCGTCGTCCACCACCAGGGTGTCCACGTAGGGCAGTTGGCGCTTGATCTCGCCGAGCACCGCCGAGAGGCCGTCGGCCTCGTTCCAGGCCGGGATGATGATCAGGACACGGCGGCCGTCGGGGGTCACCGGGCGCTTCCTTCACCGGAGTTCCCCGGAAGCTCGGTGAGCCGGGAGCGGATGAGCGCGATGTCCTCGGCCAGTGTGCGGGTCTTGGCCTCCAGCCTGCTGGCCTCCCAGCTGAGGTGCAGGCTGACCAGCAGCACCAGGACGAACCCGGCGAACAGCACCAGGCTCACTCCCGAGGCCACCCCGACACTGCGGGCGGTGGAGTCCAGCAGCGACGGGAAGAAGCCGAGTGGGGCCACCACCAGGCCGATACAGAGCCAGATCGCCGCGTACTTCTCGCGCAGCTGCTGCCGGCGGAGGAGTTCCAGGATGTAGGCCAGCACCACGATGCCGGTGATCGAGGTGAGGGTCGAGAGTTGCACAGCCGTTGACGCCTTCCGTGGCCCGGGCGGTCCCCCGAAGGGGAACGCCGGCCACGGACGCGGGGTAACGCGGCGAACGGGTGAAGCCGCCGCGGGGGTGGCCGCGCACCCCCGTGAAGGGCTCCCCGCCCCACTCATGACGTGATGTCAGCAGGCCCACCGGGGCGTGGATCCGGACGCACCCAAGGAAGGCGCCTGCCGGCCGCGGGGAATGCCGGGGAGGTTCACACCGCGCTGAAGGCGGACCGCTGGAAGGCCTCCGCCAGAGAGTCACGCCAGTGCGGCAGTGGAGGCAGGCCCGCCTCGGACCAGCGCTCGTGGCTGAGGACGCTGTAGTTCGGGCGGAGGGCCGGGCGGCGGAAGGCGGACGAGTCGGTCGGGCGCACCCGCTCCGGGTCCAGGCCGGCCAGCTCGAAGGCGGCGCGCGCCAGCTCGTACCAGCTGGCCTGCCCGGAGGCGGTGCCGTGGTAGATCCCGGGCGGGGCGGCCTTCGACCGCCCCAACTCGGCTAGCCGGAGGGCGAGTCGGTAGGACCAGGTGGGCTGCCCGTACTGGTCGTCGACCACCTGGACGGTCTCCTGCCGGGCGGCCAGCGCCAGCATGGTGGCGACGAAGTTCCGTCCGTGCTCCCCGTACAGCCAGGCGGTGCGCACGATGTACCCGGCCTCGGGCAGCAGCCGGGTGACCGCCCGCTCGCCCGCCAGCTTGCTGCGCCCGTAGGCGTTGACCGGTCCGGTGGCCGTGGACTCGGCGTACGGCTGCGAGGCGTCACCCGGCAGCACGTAGTCCGTCGACACCTGCAGCAGCCGCGCCCCGGCCGTGGCACAGGCCCGGGCGAGGTGCTCGACCGCCGTACCGTTCACGGCGGTCGCCGCGTCCTCCGCGCTCTCGGCGCCGTCCACGTCGGTCCACGCCGCGCAGTTGACCACGACGTCGTGCCCGGCGACGGCGGCCCGGACGGCCTCGGCATCGGTGATGTCCAGGGCGGCCCGGTCCAGCGCGGTGACCTGCTCACCGGCCAGCACGTCCAGCAGGTCACGCCCGAGCATCCCGCCCGCGCCGGTGACCAGCCAGCGGGTCACCCCTGCACCGACCCGGGCTTCAGGCCGGCCTTCAGCGGCTCCCACCAGGCCCGGTTCTCCCGGTACCAGTCGATGGTCGCGGCCAGCCCCTCGGCGAAGGAGACCTGCGGCTCGTACCCGAGCTCGGTGCGGATCTTGCTGATGTCCAGCGAGTAGCGCAGGTCGTGCCCCTTGCGGTCGGCCACCCGCTCGACCATCTCCCAGCCGCGGCCGGTGGCCTCCAGCAGCAGGCCGGTCAGCTCCTTGTTGGTGACCTCGGTGCCGCCGCCGATGTTGTAGACCTCGCCCGCCCGGCCGCCGCGCAGCACCAGGTCGATGCCCCGGCAGTGGTCCGAAACGTGCAGCCAGTCGCGGATGTTGGCGCCCTCGCCGTAGAGCGGCACCTTCTTCCCGTCGATCAGGTTGGTGGTGAACAGCGGGATGACCTTCTCGGGGAACTGGTAGTGCCCGTAGTTGTTGGAGCAGCGGGTGACCACCACGTCCATGCCGTGGGTGCGGTGGTAGGCCAGCGCCAGCAGGTCACTGCCCGCCTTGGAGGCGGAGTACGGGGAGTTGGGGGCCAGCGGCCACTCCTCCGTCCAGGAGCCCTGGGGGATCGAGCCGTAGACCTCGTCCGTGGAGACGTGGACGAAGCGCCCCACGCCGTGCTTCCGGGCGGCGTCCAGCAGGACTTGAGTGCCCGTCACGTTGGTTCGTACGAACGGTCCGGCGCCCGCGATCGAGCGGTCGACGTGGGACTCGGCGGCGAAGTGCACCACCGCGTCATGACCCGGCATCACATCGTCGACCACCTCGGGGTCGCAGATGTCGCCCTGGACGAAGGTGTAGCCCGCGTGGCCGGCCACGGGGGCCAGATTGGCCTCCACGCCCGAATACGTGAGCTTGTCCAGGACCGTGATCCTGGCCCCGCCGTCCGCGCCGAGCTGCGACCGGACGAACTCCGAACCGATGAACCCGGCACCGCCGGTTACGAGGATGCGCATAGTGCGTGCAGCTTACCCCCCGGTACGGAGCACTTCGGCCAAGATCGGCGAAATCAAGCCGGGACACTTCGCCCTCGAACGCATACGCTGCCTCACATGCGAGGAATTCTCCTGGCGGGGGGCACCGGGTCACGACTGTGGCCGCTCACCCGCGCGGTTTCGAAGCAGCTCCTGCCGGTGTTCGACAAGCCGATGATCTACTATCCGCTCTCCACGCTGGTGATGGCGGGGATCAGCGAGATACTGATCATCACCACCCCGCAGGACCAGGCCCAGTTCCGCCGACTCCTCGGCGACGGCTCCCAGTTCGGACTGAGACTGGAGTACGTCGTCCAGGAGCGTCCGGAGGGGATCGCCCAGGCCTTCGTCCTGGGTGCGGAGTTCATCGGCGACGAGCCGGTCGCGCTGATCCTGGGCGACAACATCTTCCACGGCACCGGGCTCGGCACCCGGCTGGCCGACCACACCGACCTCACCGGCGGACTGGTTTTCGCCTACCCGGTCGCCGACCCCCGCGCCTACGGGGTGATCGAGTTCGACGCGGAGGGCCAGGCCCTCTCCATCGAGGAGAAGCCCGAGTTCCCCCGGTCCCGCTACGCCGTACCGGGGCTGTACTTCTACGACAACCGGGTGGTGGAGATCGCCCGGGGCCTTCACCCCAGCGCCCGTGGCGAGTTGGAGATCACCGCGGTCAACGAGGCCTATCTGAAGGCCGGCGAGCTGCACGTCACCAAGCTCGACCGGGGCACCGCCTGGCTGGACACCGGCACCTTCGTCTCGCTGATGCAGGCCTCCGACTTCGTCCAGGTGATCGAGGAACGCCAGGGCCTGAAGGTCGGCTGCCTGGAGGAGACGGTCTGGCGCGCCGGGCTGATCGACGACGACCAGCTCCGCGCGCTGGCCGAACCACTGCTCAAGAGCGGGTACGGACGGTACCTGCTCGATCTGCTCGACGAGGAGAACTCCCAGTGAAATTCCGCGAGTTGGCCATCGAAGGAGCCTTCGAGGTCACCCCGCAGCTGCACGGCGACCCGCGGGGCCTGTTCACCGAGTGGTACCGCTTCGACAAGCTGGCCGAGGTGGTCGGCCACCCGCTGCGGCTGGCCCAGGCCAACCTCTCGGTCTCGGCCCGCGGCGTGGTGCGCGGCGTCCACTTCGCCGACGTACCGCCGGGACAGGCCAAGTACGTGACCTGCGTCCGGGGCGCGGTACTGGACGTGGTGGTGGACCTGCGGGTCGGCTCCCCCACCTTCGGCCGCTGGGAGGGGGTCCGGCTGGACGACGTGGACCGCCGCGCCGTCTACCTCCCCGAAGGTCTCGGCCACGGCTTCTGCGCCCTGACGGACGACGCCACGCTCTCGTACCTCTGCTCGGCGACCTACAACCCGACCGGCGAGCACGGCATCCACCCGCTCGACCCCGACCTGGCGATCGACTGGCCCGCCGGGACGCCGCTGCTCTCCGCCAAGGACGAGAGCGCGCCCGGCCTGGCCGAGGCCCTGGCGCAGGGGCTGCTCCCCTCCTACCAAGCCTGCAAGGACTACACCGAGAGCCTCTGACCGAGAACGCGAGAGGGCCCTCCCCGTCCTGGTGGACGGGGAGGGCCCTCTCGTGTCGAGCCTGCGGTGCAGAGCTCAGGTCAGACCGTCAATTACTTGAGGATCTTGGTGACCTGGCCGGCGCCGACGGTGCGGCCACCCTCACGGATGGCGAACTTGAGGCCCTCCTCCATGGCGATCGGCTGGATCAGCTGAACCGTCATGGCGGTGTTGTCGCCCGGCATGACCATCTCGGTGCCCTCGGGGAGGGTCACAACGCCGGTCACGTCCGTGGTACGGAAGTAGAACTGCGGGCGGTAGTTGTTGAAGAACGGGGTGTGGCGGCCACCCTCGTCCTTCGACAGGATGTAGGCCTGGGCCTCGAACTCGGTGTGCGGGGTGACCGAACCCGGCTTGATGATGACCTGGCCGCGCTCGACGTCCTCGCGCTTGATGCCACGGAGCAGCAGACCGACGTTCTCACCGGCCTGGCCCTCGTCGAGCAGCTTGCGGAACATCTCGATGCCGGTGACCGTGGTGGTGGTCTTGGCTTCCTTGATGCCGATGATGTCGACGGTCTCGTTGACCTTCAGGACACCACGCTCGATACGACCGGTGACGACGGTGCCACGACCGGTGATCGTGAAGACGTCCTCGATCGGCATCAGGAAGGGCTGGTCGACGGCGCGCTCCGGCTCCGGGATGCTCTCGTCGACGGCCTTCATCAGGTCGAGGAGCTTGGCGCCCCACTCGGCGTCGCCCTCGAGCGCCTTCAGCGCCGAGACGCGGACGACCGGCAGGTCGTCGCCCGGGAACTCGTACTCGGACAGGAGCTCACGGACCTCGAGCTCGACGAGCTCCAGGATCTCCTCGTCGTCGACCATGTCGGCCTTGTTCAGGGCGACGACGATGTAGGGAACGCCGACCTGGCGGGCCAGGAGGACGTGCTCCTTGGTCTGCGGCATCGGGCCGTCGGTGGCGGCGACGACGAGGATCGCACCGTCCATCTGGGCCGCACCGGTGATCATGTTCTTGATGTAGTCCGCGTGACCCGGGCAGTCAACGTGGGCGTAGTGACGCGCCTCGGTCTGGTACTCGACGTGCGCGATCGAGATGGTGATACCGCGCTGACGCTCCTCCGGCGCCTTGTCGATCTGGTCGAACGGCGTGAAGGGGTTGATCTCCGGGTACGCGTCGTGCAGCACCTTGGTGATGGCCGCGGTCAGCGTGGTCTTACCGTGGTCAATGTGACCGATGGTGCCGATGTTGACGTGCGGCTTCGTCCGCTCGAACTTCGCCTTCGCCACTTCAGTCCTCCTGAGGACAGTTCTGTACGCCGTACGACGTCAGTTGGTCTGGATCGGGTTTGGGTGCGGGGCGCTGGTCGCGCCCCGTGCCGTCCCGCGGGTGGGGTGCCGGAGGGCCTGGAGGGATCCGGTGGATCCCTCCAGGTTCGCCTCCTAATAGCCTAAAGGGTCTGATTCATCCCGAAAGACGGGATGTCACTCGCCCTTGGCCTTGGCGATGATGTCGTCCGCCACGTTCCGCGGAACCTCGGCGTACGAGTCGAACTGCATCGAGTAGCTTGCGCGACCAGAGGTCTTGCTGCGCAGGTCACCGACGTAGCCGAACATCTCGGACAGCGGAACCAGCGCCGAAACGACGCGGGCACCGTGACGCTCGTCCATGGACCGGATCTGGCCACGACGAGAGTTGATGTCGCCGATCACGTCGCCCATGTAGTCCTCGGGGGTGGTGACCTCGACGGCCATCATCGGCTCGAGCAGAGCCGGGCCGGCCTTCCGGGCACCTTCCTTGAACGCCATGGAACCGGCGATCTTGAACGCGAGCTCGGAGGAGTCGACGTCGTGCGAGGCACCGTCGAGCAGGGTCACGCGGACACCCTGGAGCGGGTAGCCGGCGAGCACACCGAACTCCATGGCCTCCTGGCAACCGGCGTCGACCGAGGGGATGTACTCCTTCGGCACGCGGCCACCGGTGACCTTGTTGACGAACTCGTAGCCCTCGCCGGACTCGATCGGCTCGATCGCGATCTGGATCTTCGCGAACTGGCCGGAACCACCGGTCTGCTTCTTGTGCGTGTAGTCGATACGCTCGACGGCCTTGCGGATCGTCTCGCGGTACGCGACCTGCGGCTTGCCGACGTTGGCCTCGACCTTGAACTCACGCTTCATACGGTCGACCAGCACCTCGAGGTGCAGCTCGCCCATACCCGCGATGATGGTCTGGCCGGTCTCCTCGTCCGTGTTGACCTGGAAGGACGGGTCCTCCTCGGCGAGACGCTGGATGGCGACACCCAGCTTCTCCTGGTCACCCTTGGACTTGGGCTCGATCGCGACGCGGATAACCGGGGCCGGGAAGTCCATGGACTCCAGGATGACCGGGTTCTTCTCGTCGGACAGCGTCTCACCGGTGGTGGTCTGCTTCAGGCCCATGACGGCGATGATGTCGCCGGCGCCGACCGACTCGATCTCCTCACGCTTGTTGGCGTGCATGCGGTAGATCTTGCCGATGCGCTCCTTCTTGCCCTTGACGGAGTTCAGCACCGAGGTGCCGGACTCCAGGCGGCCGGAGTACACGCGGACGAAGGTCAGCTTGCCCAGGTGCGGGTCAGACATGATCTTGAACGCGAGGGCGGCCAGCGGCTCGTCGTCGGAGGCCTTGCGGGCGATCTCGACCGACTCGTCGCCGGGCTTGTGGCCCTTGATGGACTCGATGTCCAGCGGCGACGGCAGGTACTTCACGACGGCGTCGAGCAGGGGCTGAACACCCTTGTTCTTGAACGCGGTGCCGCAGAAGATCGGGGTGAAGTCCGAGTTCAGCGTGCCCTTGCGGATCGCGGCGACCAGCAGCTCCTCGGGGATGTCCTCGCCCTCGAGGGCGAGCTCCATCACCTCGTCGCTGATGTTCGACACGGTGTCGAGCAGCGCCTCGCGGTACTCGGCGGCCTTCTCGGCCAGCTCGGCCGGGATGTCGACGGTGTCGTACATCTCGCCCTTGGTGGCCTCGGGCGACCAGACCAGAGCCTTCATCTTCACCAGGTCGACGACGCCGACGAAGTCGGACTCCGCGCCGATCGGGAGCTGCATGACCAGCGGGGTGGCGCCGAGGCGGTCCACGATGGTCTGGACGCAGAAGTAGAAGTCCGCGCCCGTGCGGTCCAGCTTGTTGATGAAGCAGATGCGCGGGACGCCGTAGCGGTCAGCCTGCCGCCACACGGTCTCGGACTGCGGCTCGACACCGGCGACACCGTCGAACACCGTCACGGCACCGTCGAGGACGCGCAGCGAACGCTCCACCTCGACGGTGAAGTCGACGTGACCCGGGGTGTCGATGATGTTGATGGTGTGGTCGCTGTCGTCCAGCGTCCAGTGGCAGGTCGTCGCGGCCGACGTGATCGTGATGCCGCGCTCCTGCTCCTGCTCCATCCAGTCCATGGTGGCAGCGCCATCGTGGACCTCACCGATCTTGTACGAGACACCGGTGTAGAACAGGATCCGCTCGGTGGTGGTGGTCTTGCCCGCGTCGATGTGCGCCATGATCCCGATGTTGCGGACCTTGGCGAGGTCAAGGGAGGTTGCAGCCATGGTGGCTCGTTCTCTCTCTGTCTAGTGACGGGGTACGGACTACCAGCGGTAGTGCGCGAAGGCCTTGTTGGACTCGGCCATCTTGTGGGTGTCCTCGCGACGCTTGACCGAGGCGCCCAGACCGTTGCTGGCGTCCAGGATCTCGTTCAGCAGACGCTCGGTCATGGTCTTCTCACGGCGAGCGCGCGAGTAGCCGACCAGCCAGCGCAGCGCCAGGGTGTTGGCGCGGCCCGGGCGGACCTCGACCGGCACCTGGTAGGTGGCGCCACCGACACGGCGGGACTTGACCTCAAGGGTCGGCTTGACGTTCTCCAGCGCGCGCTTCAGCGCGACAACCGGGTCGGCGCCGGTCTTCTCACGGACGCCCTCGAGGGCGCCGTAGACGATCCGCTCGGCGGTGGAGCGCTTGCCGTGCAGCAGGATCTTGTTGACCAGCGAGGTCACCAGCGGGGAGCCGTAAACCGGGTCAATGATGACCGGGCGCTTCGGGGCGGGGCCCTTACGAGGCATTCTTACTTCTCCTTCTTGGCGCCGTAGCGGCTGCGGGCCTGCTTGCGGTTCTTGACACCCTGGGTGTCGAGGGAGCCGCGGATGATCTTGTAGCGGACACCAGGAAGGTCCTTCACACGTCCACCGCGGACCAGCACGATGGAGTGCTCCTGCAGGTTGTGGCCCTCGCCCGGAATGTAAGCGGTGACCTCGATCCCGCTGGTGAGGCGCACACGGGCGACCTTACGGAGAGCCGAGTTCGGCTTCTTCGGGGTGGTCGTGTACACACGCGTGCAGACACCGCGGCGCTGAGGGGAGCCCTTCAGTGCGGGAGTCTTGTTCTTCTCGACCTTGTCCTGCCGGCCCTTTCGGACCAGCTGCTGGATCGTAGGCACCGTTTCTCCGTTTTCTGTGTGCCAAGGCTGCGTCAAACTAACCTGCGGTGACCCCAACTCGCCGACCCACGCGGTCGGGTGTGTTGAGCCTCTTTGATGGAGGAATCGCGGAATCCCATGATGCTGATGTGCAGCGACGGCGCTCACGCGCACAGAGCGTGTTGCGACGCTCCGGTATGGCGCGGCAGCCGGTGTGCATGCACGCACAAGGACCCGGGGACACCCCAGGCACAAGGTCAGAGCGTACCTAGCGCATCGGCGCCGGTCAAAACAAATGCAACGCCGCAGCTCAGCCCTGAAGGGGGCGATACACCCGGACGGCGTAGCCTGGCTCTGCCGTCATACCACAGATGGGCGAAAGCTGCGAGTCACCGCTACCCGGCGCTACCGGGGGCACCACTGCTCGCGGCGACCAGGATCGCGAGGATCATCGCGATCCAGCCGGCGGTCACCACCCAGCCGAGCACCAGTCCGACCGTGGCCATCCCGTCCGCCTGCTCGCCGCGGCGGCGCGCCTGGGCCCTGGCGACATGGCCGGTCACCACGGCCGGGATCGCCGTCATCCCCACGGTCGGGATGGCGAGCAGGCCCAGCACCATCGAGGTGACCGCCACCGGGTTGGTGCGCGGCTTCGACGGGGGCAGGAAGGTCGGCGGCACCGCGGGGCCCGGGGCCCCCGGCGCGACGAAGGGGCCGGCCGGCAGGTCCGCCACCAGGCCGCTCAGCTCCCCGTACGTCCTGGCCCGGTGGGCCACCTCGAAGCGCTGCGCGTACTCCTCGGCGTCCAGCCGCCCCTCCGCGTAGGCCGCCTTCAGCACGTCCACCGTGCGCTCGCGGTCGGCGTGCGCGGCTCGCATCGCAGACTGGCCGGCGGCCGGGGCGGCCGCGGGCTGCGCGGCGGGCGCGGGCGCGGGCGGCCAGGAGTAGGGCTGCCCGGACGCCGGACCGGCCGGCGGCCAGGGTCCGGCGGAGGGCCCGTCGGACGGCTGCTTCGTCTCCCACGGCTCCACGGCCATCCGGCCACCTCCCGACACCTCTGGCGCGCGGCCCCCGCGCGCTGCTTCACCACTGAGCTTCGCTACTGAGCCAGACGAACCGCGCCGCGTAGTGGTTTCCGGTCCGCGGGCCCAATGTGCATGAGGGCTCGGGGATATCACGCATTCAGCCCGGAAACGCCCGATTCGCAGGCACCCTGGGCCAATTACCCCGAAAGTGAGAGGCTGACGGCACATCTGTTCCCATGCACCGCAGGAGGAGACCCCCGCAATGCAGGCGTCCACAGCCCAGTCAGCGCCGTCCGCTTCACCCTCCTCCGCGGTGAGCATCCGCGGTCTGTGGAAGACCTTCGGTCAGCAGGCCGCCGTGGCCAACCTCGATCTCGAACTGCCGGCCGGCTCCTTCATCGGCCTGGTCGGCCCCAACGGCGCGGGGAAGACCACCACCCTCTCGATGGTCACCGGGCTGCTCAGGCCCGACCACGGCACCGTCCTGATCCACGGCGCGGACGTCTGGAGCGACCCGGTCGCGGCCAAGGCGCGGATCGGCATCCTGCCCGAGGGGCTGCGGATGTTCGAGCGGCTGAGCGGGCGTGAACTGCTGCAGTACAGCGGCCGGCTGCGCGGACTGCCCGGCGCGGAGGTCGACCGCCGGGCCGAGGAACTCCTCACCGTGCTCGACCTGCTGGCCGCCGGCGACAAGCTGGTCGCCGACTACTCCACCGGCATGCGCAAGAAGATCGGCCTCGCCGTCGCACTGCTGCACAACCCCGACGTGCTGTTCCTGGACGAACCCTTCGAGGGCGTCGACCCGGTCTCCGCCCAGACCATCCGGGGCGTGCTCAAGCGCTACGCCGCGGCCGGTTCGACCGTCATCTTCTCCAGCCATGTGATGGAGCTGGTCGAACAGCTCTGCGACTGGGTGGCCGTGATGAACGCGGGCCGGGTCATAGCCCAGGGCCCGCTGGACTCGGTGCGCGGCGACCGCTCGCTGCACGCCGCCTTCCTGGAGCTGATCGGCGTCCGCGAGGACGACGGGCAGGCCCTGGGCTGGCTCGGCGCGGCTGGCCGACGGCCGGAGCGGTCCGCGGCGGCGGACGGGAGCTCCCCGGCTGACGGGACCTCGCCGGTGAACGGGACCTCCCCGGCGGACGGGACCTCCCCGGTGGACGGGGCCGAGCGATGAGCCCCGCCGTCCCCCAGGACAGGGTGGTCGTCCGGACCATCGTCTCGCTCAAGCTCCGGCTGCTCTCCAACGCGCTCAGGCGCAACCCCCGGAGCAGGGTCGTCTTCATCCTCGGCTCGGTGCTCGGGCTCGGCTTCGCCACCCTGACGGCGCTCGGCCTGTCGCTGCTGCACGGCCGGCCGGGCGCGGGCGACGCGGCGGTGATGCTCGCCACCGCACAGGCCATCGGCTGGGCCGCCCTGCCGCTCTTCCTGTTCAGCACCGACGAGAGCTCCGACCCGACCCGGCTCACCATGCTGCCGCTGCGCCCCGGGCCGCTGCTGCGCGGCACCCTGCTGGCCTCGCTGATAGGCCCCGGGCCGGTGATCGCCCTGGTCCTGATGACCGGAGCGGCGATCGCCGCGTCCACCGGTGCCGCCTCCGCCGCGACGGCGGTGCTGGGCGTACCGCTGACGGTGGTGGCGCTGGTGGTGCTGTCCCGGTCGGTCGCGGCCGGGAACGCCCGGATGCTCTCCAGCCGCCGCGGCAAGGACTTCGCCGTGCTCGGCGGACTTCTCTTCGCGATGCTGATCCAGCTCGGGAACCTCGCCTCGCAGAGCGTCTTCAACCGCTCCGGCAGCCACGGCAGGCTCGACCTGTCCCCGCTCAAGCCCTTCGCCGCGGTGCTGCGCTGGGTGCCGCCGGTCAGTTCGATCGACGCCATCCGCTCGGCCGGGGACGGCTCGTACGCCGTGGCGCTGGCGCAGCTCGCGCTCACGGCCGGGCTGCTGGTCCTGCTGCTGCGCTGGTGGCGCGGCAGCCTCCAGCAGATGATGGTGACCGCGGACGCCTCCACCCTGATCACCGTCAAGGGGGTCGGCCGCTCGCGCACCGCCGGGCTGCTGCCCGAGGGCCGCATCGGCGCGGTGATGCAGCGTCACCTGCGGTACGCCTGGCGGGAGCCCCGGGCCAAGGCGGCCGTCTTCACCGGCATCGGCATGGCCCTGGTGTTCTCCGTGCTCTCCGTGGTCCAGGGCTGGGCCTCGGTCTACGTGGTGGCCATCGCCGGGGTGATGCTCGGCCTGCAGATGGTCAACCTGTTCGGCATGGACGGCTCCGCGTTCTGGATGGTCGCCTCCACCCTCACCACCCGGGCCCAGGCCCGGGCCGAACTGGTCGGGCGGGCCTTGGCCGTGCTCTCCTACGCCGTCCCGGTCTCGCTGGTGCTCGGTGTCGGACTGGCCGCCGCCAACGACGACTGGGGCAACCTCGCCCCCGCCCTCGGCGTCACCTTCGGCCTGCTCGGCACGGGCATCGGCCTCGGAGCGGTGCTCAGCGTCCTCGCGCCGTACGCCATGCCCGCGGACAGCAACCCGATGCGCAGCGCCGCCCCCGGCCAGAGCGGGCTGGTCCTCCTCAACGGCTTCGGCTCGATGATCGGCGTCGCCCTGCTGAACCTGCCGCTCGGCGGTGTCCTCGGCTGGCTGCTGGTCTCGCACGGCCCCAGCTGGGTCGTCCTCCCGATCGGTCTCTGCTACGGCGCCGCCGTCGCCGCGCTCGGGGTCGCCCTGGCCGCCCCCCGCCTGCTCAGCCGCCTCCCGGAGATCCTCAACACGGCCATCGAACGCTGAGCGCCCCGGGGGCCCGCCCCCGGGTGCGTGACCGCGGCCGGACCCGCCGTGGGAGCGGTCCGGCATCATGGGTCGGGGGTTCGTACGAGGCGGAGGCAGGGACACCGTGGGCAAGCGCAAGGGCGAACGGGGTCCTGGCATGGACGCCTTGGTCGAGCAGGCGGCGTACCAGGTGATCGGGGCGCCCGCGGAGGGGCTCGATCTGGCGCTGGACACCGGGGCCTCACTGCTGGCGGCCTCGCCCGAGCAGTGGCCCGAGATCAGCCGGGCGGTGCTGGCCTTCGCGGAGCGCACGGTCGCACGGACCTGGGCCGGCGGCTGGCGTCCGGCGGATCTGGCCCGGGTGGTGCGGCGCGGGCTCGGCCCGGTGCACCAGGCGCTGGCGGTGGACCTGATCGCCGCCGAGGGCCGCCGGCACCCGGCCGCCACCCTGGACCGCCGCTGGCAGGAGCAGCTGCGCGAGCTCTCCGCCGAGGTCTGGTGGGAGGGCGACGACCGCTACCTGCCGGGCTTCGCACAGCACCACCGGCTGGACCGCTTCGCCCTGGCCACCGCCGTTCTCGAGCTGCTGCGGTCCTGGAGCCACCTGCCGCCGATCGCGCCGGTCGGGCCCGTCCCCGGTACCGCGCCGCAGTCCCCGGCCGGGCCGGTGCGGGGTGAGCCGAGGATGCTCTCGCGGATCCGGGCGCTGCTGGCGAAGGCGGAGTCGACGGAGTACCCGGAGGAGGCCGAGGCGCTGACCGCGAAGGCACAGCAGCTGATGGCCCAGCACAGCATCGACGAGGCCCTGCTGGCGGCCGCCCGGCCGGCCGAGGACGTTCCGGCGGCGCTGCGGATCGGGGTGGACAGCCCGTACGAGGGGCCGAAGACGATGCTGCTGGACGCCGTCGCGGCGGCGAACCGCTGCCGGGTGGTGTGGGCCAAGGAGTTCGGCTTCTGCACCGTCGTCGGCTTCGATCCGGACCTGGACGCGGTCGAGCTGCTCTACACCTCGCTCCTGGTCCAGGCGACCTCGGCGATGCAGCCCCGCCGGGCCGGCCGCCCGGGCGGTGCGGACGGCGGAGCGCACCCCGGCAGTGCCTCCCGCACCAAGTCCTTCCGGCAGTCCTTCCTGGTCGCCTACGCCGCCCGGATCCGGGAGCGGCTGACGAGCGCGACCGAGCAGGCCACCAGCGACGCCGCCGCCGGCCGGCACCTGCGCGAGGACGGTACCTGTGAGCTGCTGGTGCCCGACGAGCGGCTGCTGCCCGCACTCGCGGCCCGCGAGGAGGCGGTGGACGACACGGTGGACCGGATGTTCCCCAAGCTGACCTCCCAGCGGGTACGGGTCAGCGACGGCGAGGGCTGGGCGGCCGGCCGGGCCGCCGCCGACCGGGCCTCGCTGCACGGCCGCGCGGGTGCCATCCCCCGCTGAGGAGCGGTGAACGCCGGCGGCCGACTCCGGCCCGGGAGGCCGGAGTTCACGCCGGGGTGCCGGCGGTCACCGGGCCAGCGGGGGGGCACCCGGCCCGTTCCCCGTCACATCCTCAGACCTCGACGATCAGTTCCCGCAGCCCCCGGATGACGTACCCGGGCTGCCACTCGGGCTCGCGGACCAGCCGCAGCCCGGGCGCGCGGCGCAGCAGCGCGCCGTAGGACTCGGTGAGCTCCAGTCGGGCGAGCGGAGCGCCCAGGCAGAAGTGGATCCCCGCGCCGAAGGTGATGTGCGGGTTGTCGGTGCGGCCCAGGTCGAGGTGGTCGGGGTCGGTGAAGCGGTCCGGGTCGCGGTTGGCGGAGCCGAACAGCAGGGCGATCTCGGCTCCGCGCGGGATCGTCGTCCCGGCGATCTCGATGTCCTCCAGCACCCAGCGTTCGAACATCTGCAGCGGGGTGTCGTAGCGCATCAGCTCCTCGATGGCGGTGGGCAGCAGCCCGTCCACCGCGCCGCGCAGCCGGGCGAGTTCGCCGGGGTTGCGAAACAGCGCCAGCCAGCCGTTCCCGGTGGTGTTGACGGTGGCCTCGTGCCCGGCGTTGAGCAGCAGCACGCAGGTCGAGACCATCTCCTGCTCGCTGAGCGCGTCCGAGCCGTCGGCGACCTGGACCAGTGCGCTGACCAGGTCCTCACCCGGGGTGGCCCGCCGCTCGGCGATCAGCTTGCGCAGGTACTCGGAGAACTCGACGCTCGCCCGTACCGCCCGCTCGGCCACCTCGGCCGAGGGGTTGAGCTCGAACATCCCGGTGATGTCGGCCGACCAGGGGCGCAGCAGGTGCCGGTCGCCCTCGGGTACCCCCAGCATCTCGGCGATCACGGCGACCGGCAGCGGTTCGGCGACCTTGGCGATCAGGTCGCCGCCCCCGTCCGCCAGCAGCCCGGCGACCAGTTCGTCCGCGAGCCGGGCCACGGTGGGCCGCAGCGACTCCACCATGCGCGGGGTGAAGGCCTTGGAGACCAGCCGCCGGATCCGGGTGTGGTCCGGGGCCTCCAGGTCGAGCAGCCCGTGCTCGTTGAGGGTGTGGAACGGCTCGTGCGCGGGGTCGGGCGCCGGGCGGCCGAACTCCTCGTGGGTGTACCGGTGGGTGTAGGTGCGGCCGAGGCGGCGGTCCCGCAGCAGCGCGCTGACGTCCTGGTACCGGGAGACCAGCCACTGGCCGCTGGGCTCGTAGTAACTGACCGGTGCCTGCTCGCGCAGCACCGCGTAAGCGTCGTAGGGGTGCGCCACGAACTCGGCGGACCAGGGATCGAACTGCGCGGTCATGATCACTCCTGCTGGTCGGGGGGCCATCGTAATCAGGCCGGTCCCCTCCCGGGAGTGGCGGGTACCGGCTCCTCACCCGGCACCCGGCCTGGCGGGGATCGGCCGGCCCGCGCCTCGGCTTCCCGCGCGGAGAACGGTGCCCCCCGGCCCGCGCTCCCCCGTGCGCGGGCGCCTACGCCTCGCCCGCCACCACCGCGCCGGCCTCGTACGCGAAGACCACCGCGTGCACCCGGTCGCGCAGTTGGAGCTTGCTCAGCACATTGCTGACGTGCGTCTTCACCGTGTGCTCGCTGACCACCAGCTCGGTCGCGATCTCGGCGTTGGACAGGCCCCGGGCGAGCAGTCGCAGGGTCTCCCGCTCGCGGCCGGTCAGCTGGTCGAGCAGCCGGGAGGGCGCGCGCACCGCGGCCGTCGGTCCGGCCGGCCTGCGGGCGGTGAACTCGGCGATCAGCCGGCGCGTCACCGAGGGCGCCAGCAGTGCCTCGCCGGAGGCCACCATGCGGACACCGTGCACCAGGTCGTCCCGGCGGACGTCCTTGAGCAGGAAGCCGCTGGCCCCGGCGTAGAGGGCATCGTAGACGTAGTCGTCGATGTCGAAGGTGGTCAGCATGATCACCTTGGTGCCGGGGAACTCGGCACAGACCCGGCGGGCGGCCTCCAGTCCGTCCATCACCGGCATCCGGACGTCCAGCAGCAGCACATCGGGACGGTGCTCCCGGACCGCCTCGATGGCCTGCGCGCCGTCCACCGCCTCGGCGACCACCTCGATGTCCGGCTGCGCCTCCAGGATCATCCCGAAACCCGCGCGCACCAGCTCCTGGTCGTCGGCGACCACCACTCGTATCGGGTCCATGCCCACAACTCCCCTCTCCCTGCCCGCCGTTCCCCGGCCGGGCCTCACAGTACGGCCGCGCCCAGCGGCAGCTGCGCGCTCACCAGGAACCCTCTGCCCTCCGGCCCCGGACCGGCACTCGCCCTGCCCCCGCAGGCCGCAGCGCGCTCACGGATACCGACCAGTCCGCGCCCGCCCGACCAGCCGTCCACCGCCGTGCCGTTCGCCACCCTGCCGTCCGCGTTCCCGCCGTCCGCCTTCCCGCCGTTCGGCACCCGGCCACCGGGCGCCCCGCCACCGAATGCCCCGCCCGCCGTACCCCGGCCGTCGTCACAGACCGCGATCTCCAGCGTCTGCCCGGCCTGGACGACCCGGACCACCACGCGGTCCGCCCCCGAGTGCTTGACCACGTTGGTCAGCGCCTCCTGGACGATCCGGTAGGCCGCCGCCTCGACGTCCGCCGGGACCGGACGCCCCGGCTCGGCCAGCTCCAGCTCCACCCGGATGCCCGCCTGCCGCACCCGCTCGACCACGCCCGGCAGTTCGGCCAGCGTGGGCTGCGGGGCGAGTTCGGGGCTCGCGCCCTCCTCCTTGAGCACTCCGAGGACCCGGCGCAGCTGCACCATCGCGTCGCGCCCGGAGTCGGCGATGGTGTCGAAGGCCCGGATCGCCCGCTCCGGATCGCTGCGCACCACCAGCGGGCCCGCCTCCGCCTGAATGACCATCAACGACACCGCGTGCGCCAGGATGTCGTGCATCTCGCGGGCGATCCTGGCGCGCTCCTCGGCCACCGCCCGGGCCGCCTCGGCCGCGGCCCTCAGGCCCAGCTGGTGCGCCCGTTCGGTCTCCGCCCTGGCGAGAGCGCGCCAGTCGCGGACCAGCGCCCCGAAGGTGAAGCTGCCGACCGACATGATCAGGCTGAACAGCATGCCGTTCGGTGAGTGGGTGCCGATGATGTTGGCGATCACGGTGACCACCAGCAGCGGCCAGCGCTGCCAGTCCCGGCCGCGGTCGGCCAGGCTGTACAGCGCCAGCACGCTGGAGATCGAGACCTGCGGCTGCGCGGAGTGCGCGACATAGGACAGCACCAGCGACGGCAGCCCGGTGAGGAGGTAGACGGCACAGGGGAAGTTCCGCCGCCAGGGCAGGGAGAAGGAGGTGGAGGCGGCCAGCAGGTAGATCCACCAGGACCAGCCCTTGTCGTCGAAGAACACCGCCCAGACCGAGACCAGGACCGAGAACACCGTCAGTCCGATGTCCACCGTGTACGGGTTGATCCGGCCGAGGCGTCCGTCCTGCCAGCGCCGCCCGAGCCCGATGATCCACGCCTGTGCGCGGGTGACCCGCTCCACGCCCGTTCCTCCCCCGTCGCTCTCCGGGAGACGATCTTGCCGTATCCGGCGGCCGAGCGCCCTTCCGGCATCCGCGGCCGGCGCGGGCCCGGGCAGGAGCTCACGCATTGGTGACCGTCACGTCACCGGTGTTGGAGTGGGCGGTGATGGTGCGCCTGGCGCCGGGCTGCTGGCTGACCGTCTGGCGGACGTTCCCGGTGTCGGCGCCCGCCGTGACCGTGTACGGGTCGCCGCTGGGCACCTTCACGGTGACGCTGCCGGTGGAGGTGGTGGCCTTGACCGTCTCCGGCTGGGCCACGAAGTCGGCCGAGACGTCACCGGTGCTGGAGCTGAGGTCGACGCTGGTGGCACTCATCCGCTTGGCCTCGACGTTGCCGGTGCCGGTCTCCGCCTTGACCTCGGCGGTCAGCCCGGAGAGGTGCACGTCGCCGGTGCCGTCGCTGACCCGGACCACGGTGCCCGCCGGCACGTTCACCTCGTACCCGACGCTGCAGTCCCCGTCCGGGCACTTGTAGTCGAGGGTCAGCGTGCCGCCCGCGGTGCTGTGGACGGCGGCGGGAGCGGTGGAGTGGTACTTCTGGTGCTCCGTCACCTGGACTCCGGTGCCGCCGCCGACCACCCGGATGTCTCCGGTGGCGCCCTCGATCACCAGGGTCCGCACGGTCCCGGGGACCTCGTAGCTCACGTCCTTGGTCTGGTCGTCGTCCAGGAACGAGAAGCAGCCGGACATCCCGCCCACGACGGCGGCGGTGACGGCGATGCGGGTCAGGACGCGAAAGGACATCCGGTTCACGGCAGTTCTCCTCGATCGGCTCGCCGGACCGGCCTCCGCGACCCGACACCAGGAGCTTGCCGGAGTGCCCCCTGCCCCCACCTCCCCCGGCCGAGCGGTCTTCTCCGCTCCCCCGCACGAGCGAGGCTCCGCGCCCACGACTGCCCCACGACTGCCCCACGGCTCCCCCACGGCGGCGAGCGGCTCCCCCGTACGGGCGAGTCAGCACTCACTCCCTCCCGGGATCCCCCACCGGCTCCCCCGTGAACTCCCCGGCGATGATCCGCCGCACCAGCGCGGGCAGCGCGAGCGAGATCGGCTCCCGGATCACCTCGTGCGCCACCGGGTCGTACGGCGTGGGCTCGGCATTGACGATCACCAGCCGGGCCCCGGCCTCCAGCGCCGCCTGCGGCAGGGCGGCCACCGGGTACACCTGCAGCAGCGTCCCGACCGCCACGAACAGATCACAGGCCTTGGCGATCGCCTCCGCCTGGTCCAGCACCACCGGGTCCAACGCCTCGCCGAACATCACCGTGCACGGCTTGAGCACACCCCCGCACTCCTCGCAGGCCGGGTCCGGCTCCCCCGCGGCCACCCGCTCCAGCGCCCGCGCCATCGGACCGCGCACCCGGCAGCGGACGCACTGCACCTGCTGCGCCGTCCCGTGCAGTTCCAGCACCTTCCGCTCGGGCAGCCCCGAACGCCGGTGCAGCCCGTCCACGTTCTGCGTCAGCACCCGCACCGGCAGCCCGCTGCGCTCCAGCTCCACCAGCGCCAGATGCCCGGCGTTCGGCTCGGCCCCCACCGCCCCGGCGTCCCGCCGCATCAGCCAGGACCGGCGCCGAACCCGCGGATCGGCCAGGTACGGCCCGATCGTCACCAACTCCTGCGCCCCGGGATCCCGTTGCCACAGCCCCTGGGGCCCCCGGTAGTCCGGAATCCCCGAATCGGTGGAAATCCCGGCCCCGGTCAACACCGCGATCAGCGGCCGCTTCGCACTCATGGCCGGACCGTACGGCCCGCCGGCCATCCCGCGCCACCGGAAATACGGGTGCCCGCACGGCCCGACGCGGACGGCGTCCGCCCGCAGCGGCCCCGTCGACACAAACGCCGCAGGGCGGCCGCCCCATACGGGGTGGCCGCCCTGCGGCGTGCGGAGCTGACTGTCAGCCGGTGTACGGGCCGTAGTCGTAGTCGTCCAGCGGGACCGCCTGGCCGGAGCCGGCGCCGAAGGGCGACATGTCGTAGTCGTCGTAGCCGACGGCCGAGTACATGGCGGCCTTGGCCTCCTCGGTCGGCTCGACCCGGATGTTGCGGTAGCGGGGCAGACCCGTACCGGCCGGGATGAGCTTACCGAGGATGACGTTCTCCTTGAGGCCCAGCAGCGGGTCCGACTTGGCGTGGATCGCCGCGTCGGTGAGGACCCGGGTCGTCTCCTGGAAGGAGGCGGCCGACAGCCAGGACTCGGTGGCCAGCGAGGCCTTGGTGATACCCATGAGCTGCGGACGACCGGAGGCGGGGTGACCGCCCTCGGAGACCACGCGGCGGTTCTCCTGCTCGAAGCGGCCGCGCTCGACGAGCTCGCCCGGGAGCAGCTCGGCGTCGCCCGACTCGATGATCGTCACGCGGCGGAGCATCTGCCGGATGATGATCTCGATGTGCTTGTCGTGGATCGACACACCCTGCGAGTTGTAGACCTTCTGGACCTCGGCGACCAGGTGGACCTGGACGGCACGCTGGCCCATGATGCGCAGGACGTCGTGCGGGTTGGTCGCACCGACGGTCAGCTTCTGGCCGACCTCGACCGCCTCGCCCTCGCTCACCAGGAGCTTCACACGCTTGGAGACCGGGTAGGCGATCTCGTCGGTGCCGTCGTCCGGGGTGATGACGATCTTGCGGGTCTTCTCGGTGTCCTCGACGCGGACCCGGCCGGACGCCTCCGAGATCGGAGCGACACCCTTGGGGGTACGGGCCTCGAAGAGCTCGACGACACGCGGCAGACCCTGGGTGATGTCGTCACCGGCCACACCACCGGTGTGGAAGGTACGCATGGTCAGCTGGGTACCGGGCTCACCGATGGACTGGGCGGCGATGATGCCGACCGCCTCACCGATGTCGACCAGCTTGCCGGTGGCCAGCGAGCGGCCGTAGCAGTGGGCACAGGTACCCACGGCCGACTCACAGGTCAGGATCGAGCGGACCTTGACCTCGCCGATGCCGTGGCGGATCAGCTCGTCGATC
Organism: Kitasatospora sp. HPM-01-4; assembly: GCF_051374625.1. Lineage (NCBI taxonomy): Bacteria > Bacillati > Actinomycetota > Actinomycetes > Kitasatosporales > Streptomycetaceae > Kitasatospora > Kitasatospora sp. HPM-01-4. The sequence goes on from NZ_JBPQGP010000005.1 coordinate 3,588,587, forward strand.
AGCACGTCACCGAGGTCGGTGTTGGCGGTGGCCAGCAGCTTGCCGTCCACCGAGATGTCCTCGGCGAGCATGCGGGCGTAGACGCTGGTCTCGACGTCGTCGGCCTTGCGCAGGACGCCGTCCGCGCCGACCGCACCGATCGACAGCTTCAGGCCGCGCTCGGTGCCGCAGTCCTCCTCGCGAATGATGACGTCCTGGGAGACGTCGACCAGACGACGGGTGAGGTAACCGGAGTCGGCGGTACGCAGAGCGGTGTCCGCGAGACCCTTACGGGCACCGTGGGTGGAGATGAAGTACTCCAGCACGGAGAGACCCTCACGGAACGACGCCTTAATCGGCCGCGGGATGGTCTCGTTCTTCGCGTTGGACACCAGACCACGCATACCGGCGATCTGGCGCATCTGCATCATGTTTCCTCGAGCTCCCGAGTCCACCATCATGAAGATGGGGTTGGTCTTCGGGAAGTTCGCGGACATGGCCTCGGCGACCTCGTTGGTCGCCCGGGTCCAGATGCCGATGAGCTCGCTCTTGCGCTCGTCGTTGGTGATCAGACCGCGCTCGTACTGACGCTGGACCTTCTCCGCCTGCGCCTCGTAGCCCTCGAGGATCTGGGGCTTGCTCGGCGGGACGATGACGTCCGAGATCGAGACGGTGACACCGGAACGGGTCGACCAGTGGAAGCCGGCCGCCTTCAGGTTGTCCAGCGTCGCGGCGACGACGACCTTCGGGTAGCGCTCGGCCAGGTCGTTGACGATGGCCGACAGCTGCTTCTTGCCGACCTCGTAGTCGACGAAGGGGTAGTCCTCGGGCAGCAGCTCGTTGAAGAGCGCACGGCCCAGGGTGGTGTTCAGGCGGAAGGACTCGCCCTCGAACCAGGTCGACTGCCCGTCCTCGTCCACCGGAGCGACCCAGCCGCGCGGCGGCACGGTGCCGACCGGCAGACGCAGGTCGATCGGGGCCTGGACGTCCAGCTCGCGGGCGTCGAAGGCCATGATCGCCTCGGCGGTGGACGAGAAGGAGCGGCCGGCGCCCTTCACGTTCTCGCGGTCCGAGGTGAGGAAGAACAGACCGAGCACCATGTCCTGGGTCGGCATGGTGACGGGGCGACCGTCGGCCGGCTTCAGGATGTTGTTCGAGGACAGCATCAGGATGCGGGCCTCGGCCTGCGCCTCCGCGGACAGCGGCAGGTGGACGGCCATCTGGTCACCGTCGAAGTCCGCGTTGAACGCGGTGCAGACGAGCGGGTGGATCTGGATGGCCTTGCCCTCGACCAGCTGCGGCTCGAAGGCCTGGATGCCGAGGCGGTGCAGGGTGGGCGCACGGTTCAGCAGAACCGGGTGCTCGGCGATGACCTCTTCGAGGACGTCCCACACGACCGGGCGGGCACGCTCGACCATGCGCTTGGCCGACTTGATGTTCTGCGCGTGGTTCAGGTCGACCAGGCGCTTCATCACGAACGGCTTGAAGAGCTCCAGCGCCATGGCCTTGGGCAGACCGCACTGGTGCAGCTTCAGCTGCGGGCCGACGACGATGACCGAACGGGCCGAGTAGTCGACTCGCTTACCGAGCAGGTTCTGACGGAAGCGACCCTGCTTACCCTTCAGCATGTCGGACAGCGACTTCAGCGGACGGTTGCCGGGGCCCGTGACCGGGCGACCACGACGGCCGTTGTCGAAGAGCGCGTCGACGGCCTCCTGGAGCATGCGCTTCTCGTTGTTCACGATGATCTCGGGGGCACCGAGGTCGAGAAGCCGCTTCAGGCGGTTGTTGCGGTTGATCACACGGCGGTACAGGTCGTTCAGGTCGGAGGTCGCGAAGCGGCCACCGTCCAGCTGCACCATCGGACGCAGGTCCGGCGGGATCACCGGGACGCAGTCCAGCACCATGCCGTTCGGCTTGTTGCTGGTCTGCAGGAAGGCGGAGACGACCTTGAGGCGCTTCAGCGCACGGGTCTTCTTCTGGCCCTTGCCGGTACGGATGATCTCGCGGAGGCGCTCGGCCTCCTCCGCCAGGTCGAAGGTCTCCAGGCGGTCCTTGAGGGCCGCGGCACCCATCGAGCCGGAGAAGTACGTGCCGAAGCGGTCGCGCAGCTCGCGGTAGAGCAGCTCGTCGCCCTCGAGGTCCTGGACCTTGAGGTTCTTGAAGCGGCTCCACACCTCGTCAAGGCGGTCCAGCTCACGCTGGGCGCGGTCGCGCAGCTGCTTCATCTCGCGCTCGGCGCCCTCACGCACCTTGCGGCGGACGTCGGCCTTGGCGCCCTCGGCCTCCAGCTCGGCCAGGTCGGTCTCGGCCTTCTTGGCCCGGGCCTCGAGGTCGGCGTCGCGGCGGTTCTCGATCTGCTGGCGCTCGACGGAGACGTGCGCCTCCAGCGACGGCAGGTCGCGCTGACGGCGCTCGTCGTCGACCCAGGTGATCATGTAGGCGGCGAAGTAGATGACCTTCTCGAGGTCCTTCGGCGCCAGGTCCAGCAGGTAGCCCAGGCGGGACGGGACACCCTTGAAGTACCAGATGTGGGTGACCGGGGCGGCCAGCTCGATGTGGCCCATCCGCTCACGGCGCACCTTGGCGCGGGTCACCTCGACGCCGCAGCGCTCGCAGATGATGCCCTTGAAGCGGACGCGCTTGTACTTACCGCAGTAGCACTCCCAGTCCCGGGTGGGGCCGAAGATCTTCTCGCAGAAGAGGCCGTCCTTTTCGGGCTTCAGGGTGCGGTAGTTGATGGTCTCCGGCTTCTTGACCTCGCCGTGCGACCACTGGCGGATGTCGTCGGCCGTGGCCAGGCCAATGCGGAGCTCGTCGAAGAAGTTGACGTCAAGCACTGGTCGTCAAGCCCTCTTTCGTAAGTCGAGGTTTGTCTGTGGTCTGAGGGGGGCCTGGGGGCGGGCCGGCCCAGGGTCGCTGGGCCGGCCCAACCTCCGTCAGACCTCTTCGACGCTGCTCGGCTCGCGCCGGGACAGGTCGATGCCGAGCTCCTCGGCAGCGCGGAACACGTCTTCGTCGGAGTCCCGCATCTCGATGGACTGGCCGTCCGAGGACAGCACCTCCACGTTGAGGCAGAGCGACTGCATTTCCTTGATGAGGACCTTGAAGGACTCGGGAATGCCGGGCTCGGGGATGTTCTCGCCCTTGACGATGGCCTCGTAGACCTTGACTCGGCCGAGGACGTCGTCGGACTTGATGGTGAGCAGCTCCTGGAGCGCGTACGCGGCACCGTACGCTTCGAGGGCCCACACCTCCATCTCACCGAAGCGCTGACCACCGAACTGCGCCTTACCACCCAGCGGCTGCTGGGTGATCATCGAGTACGGACCGGTCGAACGGGCGTGCAGCTTGTCGTCGACCAGGTGGTGCAGCTTGAGGATGTACATGTAGCCGACCGAGATCGGCATCGGGAACGGCTCGCCGGAGCGGCCGTCGAACAGCTGGGCCTTACCGGTGGAGTTCACCAGGCGGTCGCCGTCCCGGGTGGGGATGGTGTTGTCCAGCAGACCGGTGATCTCGTCCTCGCGGGCACCGTCGAAGACCGGGGTGGCGAGGTTGGTGCCACCGTCGACCTGGTCGGCGCCGATCGACTGCAGGCGCTGGGCCCACTCGTCGGCGAGGCCGGAGACGTCCCAGCCCTGCTTGGCGAGCCAGCCGAGGTGGATCTCCAGGACCTGTCCCGGGTTCATTCGGGACGGGACACCCAGCGGGTTGAGGATGATGTCGACCGGGGTGCCGTCGGCGAGGAACGGCATGTCCTCGACCGGCAGGATCTTGGAGATGACACCCTTGTTGCCGTGGCGGCCGGCGAGCTTGTCACCGTTGGTGATCTTGCGCTTCTGGGCCACGTAGACGCGGACCAGCTGGTTCACGCCCGGGGGCAGCTCGTCGCCCTCTTCGCGGTCGAAGACGCGGACGCCGATGACCTTGCCGGACTCACCGTGCGGGACCTTCAGCGAGGTGTCGCGGACCTCACGGGCCTTCTCACCGAAGATCGCGCGCAGCAGGCGCTCCTCGGGGGTCAGCTCGGTCTCACCCTTCGGGGTGACCTTGCCGACCAGGATGTCGCCGGTGACGACGTCGGCGCCGATGCGGATGATGCCGCGCTCGTCGAGGTCGGCGAGGACCTCCTCGGAGACGTTCGGGATGTCCCGGGTGATCTCCTCGGGGCCGAGCTTGGTGTCACGGGCGTCGACCTCGTGCTCCTCGATGTGGATCGAGGAGAGGACGTCGTCCTGCACGAGGCGCTGCGACAGGATGATCGCGTCCTCGTAGTTGTGACCCTCCCACGACATGAACGCCACGAGCAGGTTCTTGCCGAGGGCCATCTCGCCCTCGTCGGTGCAGGGACCGTCGGCCAGCACCTGGCCGGACTCGACCCGGGCACCCTCGTCCACGAGCACCTTCTGGTTGAAGGAGGTGCCCTGGTTGGAGCGGGTGAACTTGGCGGCCCGGTAGGTGGTGTAGGTGCCGTCGTCGTTGGCCACCGTGACGTAGTCGGCGGAGACCTCCTGGACCACACCGGCCTTCTCGGCGGTGATCACGTCGGCGGCGTCGACCGCGCAGCGGTACTCCATGCCGGTACCGACCAGCGGAGCCTCGCTCTTCAGCAGCGGCACCGCCTGGCGCATCATGTTCGAGCCCATGAGCGCGCGGTTGGCGTCGTCGTGCTCGAGGAACGGGATCATGGCGGTCGCGACCGACACCATCTGGCGCGGCGAGACGTCCATGTAGTCGATCTCGGTGCCCGGGATGTAGTCGATCTCGCCGCCACGGCGGCGGACCAGGACACGCGGCTCGGCGAAGTGCAGGTCCGCGGTCAGCGGCGCGTTCGCCTGGGCGATGACGTAGCGGTCCTCCTCATCGGCGGTGAGGTAGTCCACCTGCTCGGTGACCACACCGTCGATGACCTTGCGGTACGGGGTCTCGATGAAGCCGAAGGCGTTCACCCGGCCGTACGAGGCCAGCGAGCCGATCAGACCGATGTTGGGACCTTCGGGGGTCTCGATCGGACACATACGGCCGTAGTGCGAGGGGTGCACGTCACGGACCTCGAAGCCGGCGCGCTCACGGGAGAGACCACCGGGACCGAGGGCGGACAGACGGCGCTTGTGGGTCAGGCCCGACAGCGGGTTCGTCTGGTCCATGAACTGCGACAGCTGGCTGGTGCCGAAGAACTCCTTGATGGAGGCGACGACCGGCCGGATGTTGATCAGGGTCTGCGGCGTGATCGCCTCGACGTCCTGGGTGGTCATGCGCTCGCGCACGACGCGCTCCATACGGGCGAGACCCGTACGGACCTGGTTCTGGATCAGCTCGCCGACGTTGCGCAGGCGGCGGTTGCCGAAGTGGTCGATGTCATCGACCTCGACCACGATGTCGCGGCCCTCGTCATCGCGCCAGTCGACCTCACCGGCGTGCAGCTTGACCAGGTACTTGATGGTGTTGATGATGTCCGGCTCGGTGAGCACGCCCGAGTCCAGCGACTCGGCGTTGCCCAGCTTCCGGTTGACCTTGTAGCGGCCGACCTTGGCGAGGTCGTAGCGCTTCGGGTTGAAGTACAGGTTCTCCAGCAGCGTCTGCGCGGCCTCACGCGTGGGCGGCTCGCCCGGGCGCAGCTTGCGGTAGATGTCGAGAAGCGCGTCGTCCTGGCCCTGGGTGTGGTCCTTCTCCAGGGTGGCGCGCATCGACTCGTACTCGCCGAACTCCTCGAGGATCATCTCGTTGGTCCAGCCGAGAGCCTTGAGCAGAACGGTGACCGACTGCTTGCGCTTGCGGTCGATGCGGACACCGACCATGTCGCGCTTGTCGATCTCCATCTCCAGCCAGGCGCCGCGAGACGGGATGATCTTGGCGGAGTAGATGTCCTTGTCGGACACCTTGTCCAGCGTCGAGTCGAAGTACACGCCGGGCGAACGGACCAGCTGCGACACGACGACGCGCTCGGTGCCGTTGATCACGAACGTGCCCTTGTGGGTCATGAGCGGGAAGTCGCCCATGAAGACCGTCTGAGACTTGATCTCACCGGTCTCGTTGTTGGTGAACTCGGCCGTGACGAAGAGCGGAGCCGCGTACGTGAAGTCGCGGTCCTTGCACTCGTCAATGGAGTTCTTCGGCGGCTCGAAACGGTGGTCGCGGAAGGTCAGCGACATCGACCCGCTGAAGTCCTCGATCGGGGAGATCTCCTCGAAGATCTCTTCCAGACCGGACTTGGTGGGGACGTCCTGACCACTCTCCAGGGCCGCCTCGACCCGGGCCTTCCAGGCCGCGTTGCCGAGCAGCCAGTCAAAGCTCTCGGTCTGCAGGGCCAGGAGGTTCGGGACCTCAAGGGGCTCCTTGATCTTCGCGAACGAGACGCGGAGCGGGGCGGTGGATGCGGCGGAATTGTTCGAGGCGTTGCGCGAGGCGGCCAAGAGGGGGGTCCTTCCGAGGGCTCGGAGCTCACTACGCGCGTACCAGCCGGGCCTGGAAAGGCTTGGAGCCACCTCCGGCGCCGAGGGTCTCAGCCGGGAATAAATCCCAGGTCAGAGCCGCTTTGCGGAGGCGGTGCCAGACCCCTTCAGGGCAACGCAGACTCCGGGCGACGAGTCACGGAGCAGCTAACAGGCAGCGCAAAGGGACAGTGTAGCCAAAAGGCACACTGCTGACAAGCCCTGATTCGGAGACCGAATCGGACGCTCCCTCCGGTAGCTGCCCACCGGACCGGCCCCCTCCCGGGGAACCGTGCCGCAGGCGGCGCCTGCCTCGCACAACCACGGCCCGGACTACGCCGGGCCATCGCACCTCACATGCAGTCACTTCCCGTCGGGGCCACTGAATATGCATCCAGGGCCGCTCCGACTTGGAGCGTGCTCTCCACGCTGGGCGCGCGCCTTGAGAATCGCGCGCCCGGTGCCGTTCGTCAAGGCCCGTGCCGGAGCGTGGACCTCGCACTACTCATCGTGCGACACCCCCAGGGCGTTACAGCCCGCCGCGGTGTCGTTCGCGATCACAGCGATCACCATACCGGTCCGCACCGACAGCGGCCGAGTGCGCGACCAGGCGGGCCCTGCCGGGCCGATCCGGCCCCGGAAACGAAACAGGCCGGGCCGACCACCCGCAAGGGTGATCGGCCCGGCCCGTGAGCCCCCTCAGAGGGGGCGCGGGGTCACTTGACGACGACCTTGGCGCCGGCGCCCTCGAGGGCGGCCTTGGCCTTCTCGGCAACGTCCTTGGCAACCTTCTCCAGGACAACCGCGTTGGCGGTGTCAACGAGGTCCTTGGCCTCCTTCAGGCCGAGGGAGGTCAGGGCGCGCACCTCCTTGATGACCTGGATCTTCTTGTCGCCAGCGCCCTCGAGGATGACGTCGAACTCGTCCTTCTCCTCAACGGCCTCGGCGGCCGGGGCGCCCGGAACACCGGCGGCAATGGCAACCGGAGCGGCGGCGGTGACGTCGAACTTCTCCTCGAAGGCCGAGACGAACTCGGACAGCTCGATGAGGGTCATCTCCTCGAACTGCGCGAGCAGCTCGTCCTGGGTCAGCTTCGCCATGATGGCGTCCTTCCACTAAATCGGCAGGTGGTGCCGGGATGTACGGGATGTGGCGGGCACGGGCCCGCTGCGAGGGCGTGAGCCCGTCGCCGATTACTCGGCGGCGGCGTCCTCGGCGGGAGCCGGCGTACCGGCACCGCCCTGCTCGGCCTTCTTCTCGCGCAGCGCGTCCACGGTGCGGACGAGCTTGGAGGGCAGGGCCTGGAAGACCGCGGCAGCCTGGGACGGCTTGGCCTTCAGGGCACCCGCCAGCTTGGCGAGCAGCACCTCGCGGGACTCGAGGTCCGCGAGCTTCTTGATCTCATCGGCGGACAGCGCCTTGCCATCAAGGACACCGCCCTTGATGATCAGAGCGGGGTTCTCCTTGGCGAAGTCACGCAGAGCCTTCGCCGACTCCACCGGGTCACCGGTGATGAAGGCGACAGCCGTCGGACCAGCGAACTGGTCGTCGAGCTCGGTGATCCCGGCCTCGTTGGCAGCGATCTTGGTCAGCGTGTTCTTCACCACGGCGTACTGGGCGTTCTCACCCAGCGAGCGACGCAGAGTCTTCATCTGCTTCACCGTGAGACCGCGGTACTCGGTCAGCACGGCCGCGTTGGACGCACGGAACTTGTCCGTGATCTCCGCGACATCAGCCGCCTTGTCAGGCCTTGCCATGGGCTTACGCCTCCTTCCGTGATGTCGAAGTCGGGCCGACCGTGAAGTCGACCATTCAACGCCGCGGACCGGCCGGCCGGAAGGAAGCCCTGCAGAAACAGTGAGAGCCCCAGTGCGCAGTCGCACGGGGCTCAGTACGGACCTCGACGGTCGCACGGCGAACCGCACGGACCGGAAGTCCAAGCTCCAGACACTCCTGCGCGGGCCGTCCGTGATGAGATCACGGATCCTTCGGTGCTTCGCGTCCTCACGGACACGGTGCAACGACCAGCGGTCTTTGGCAGGCACCACCGTAACCGGACATCCGCGAAACCTCCAAATCGATGGTGGCCGGCGCTGTCGGTCTAAGACCGACCGGCAATAGGGAGCGTGGATGAAGGAGCGGGTCGAGAGCCGAGTCTGGGCGTGCATCGTGAGGAGAGCGCAGCGGCGCTGCGCGCGACGAGGGATGTGCGTTCGAGGGCCCCTCGCCCCCAGCCTTCGGCCGGGGGTACCCCCGCCCGATGGCGGGCAAGGAGGGAGAGAGCTATCGGCACGCGACGCCGCGGGCCCTATTGCCGGTCGGTCTAAGGAGCCAGCGGCGGCAGGCTGCCGGTGCCGGCGTCCGCGGTGTCGCCGTCGGCCGGGGCCTGCACCGAGAGCTCACCGCCGAACTCGCTGTAGCGGACGGTGTCGTCGGCCGCGCCCGAGGGGCCGGGGCCCGAGCGGTGCACCTCGGTCAGCTGGTCCTTGTCGTTCAGCAGCAGGTCGAGCACCACCGGGCCGGGGCCGAGCTCAGCCTTGAGCGCCGCCCGCCGGTCGGGGCTCAGCCGGGTCTGGGCGGCGACGTACGCGTCGGTGGTCAGGCTCACCCGGTAGTGCTGGAGGGTCGCGTCGGCGGTCTTCTCCTCCCCCACCAGCACGGGGTCAGGGGCCGCCGCCGCCGCGGTGAGCGCCACCATCGGGTTGAGCCGGTCCACCAGCGCGGAGTACGGGACCTCGCGACGGCCGTCCGCGCCCGGGGCGGTGGTGAACTTCTCCCAGTGCCGCCCGCCCAGCCGGGCCGCGGTGGCCTGGTCGCCGCCCAGGTAGGCGGTGGTGTCCAGCACTATCAGCTGCTCCGGGTCACCGGCCCGGTCGAGCACCAGAACGGTCTTCGGGGCCCAGAACAGCATCCCGGTCGCACTCCGAGCGCCCAGCCGGTAGCTGAACTTCGCCCGGCGCGCGGTGTCCATCTGCAGCTTCGCGGAGAGCAGCACCCCGTGCGGCGAACGGTCGGTGGGGGTGGCGGACGGGCTGTCCGCCGAGGCGGGCGGCGATGCCTTCCCGTCGCCCGCACCGCTGCCGCACCCGGCCAGCAGGCAGGCGGCAAGCAGCGCGGTCACGGCCCGCCGTACCAACGCCATCCGTACTCCTCCGCTCGTTCGCCGTCCGCTCAGCTGCCCAGGTTCTTCACCATGTCCGCGAAGTCCATGACCTCGCCGGCGGCGGGTGCCTTGACCTCGGGGGCGCTGCCGATCTCGCGGTACCTGAAGGTCTGCGGGCCGCCCAGCCCGGCGCCCGTGTTGCTGTTGGTCTGCTGGAGCAGCTCGCCCCTGCCGTTGATCCAGAAGTCGACGACGGAGGCGTCGCCGTCCTTCTTCAGCAGGCCCGACACAAGATCGAACCGGTCCTTGCCGATCGGCAGCAGCTTGGCCAGCTCGTCGATCGGGGCCTCGCTGCGGTAGTGGACGGTGTCCACGCCGTCGATCTTCTCCTCACCGACCGTGCTCAGCCTGCCCGCCCCGGCGTTGGCGGTCAGCTGGGCGGCCGGGTCGAGGGCCACGAGCATGCTGGCGATCGAACCGTAGTCCTCGGTGCCGCCGGGCCCGCCGTCGCCGCCGGCCGGGCTCGGGTCCAGCTTCAGCCACTTCTTGCCGTCCACCAGTGCGGCGGTCTCGGCGTCCAGGCCGGTGTAAAGGGCGTGGCCGGCGACCAGCATCCGGTTCTCCGTGCCCTTGTCCTTCAGCGAGAGGTCCAGGCCGGGTGCGGAGGGGTCCCAGGTGTACGAGCCGGAGCCGCCGTCCCCGGTGGTCCTGACCAGCTTGGCCCCCCGGGCCTTGGTCATGACGGCGGCCGAGGCCAGCAGGGCGGCCTTCGGGTCCCGGTCGGCGTCGGGCTTCGCCGTCGCCGTCCCGCCGCCGGGGCCGGTGCTCGCGGCACCCGCGGCACCCGCGGCGCCCCCGCTGCCCGAGGCCGTGGCACCGGCGGACGCGGCGGCGTCCCTGCCGCCGTCGCCGCCCCCGGAGCTGCTGCAGGCGGTCAGCCCGCCCACCAGGAGTGCGGCCGCGGCGATGGCTGAGGCAAGGCGCGGAGTGCGCACAGGAGTCCCCCCTCATATCTCATGCTCATCAGATTGGGTCGGACTCTAACCGATCACCCTGAGGCCGGGACAGGAGGTACGCCGACGGGCCCGCACCCCGAGGGGTACGGGCCCGTCGTACGGACTTCAGTCGCGCCCAGGACGCGGCTGCCCAGAGCTCTGCGCTCGGACGGCGGCCCCGCCCTCAGGCCGGTCCTGCCGCCTCGCTCGCGAGCTCGCCCAGCGTCAGACCGACGCCGGGTCCTCCTCGACCAGGAGGTTGCGGGTGCGGTTCGGGTCCACCTGGACGCCGGGGCCCATGGTGGTCGAGAACGCGATCTTCTTGATGTAGCGGCCCTTGGCGGCGGCCGGCTTGGCCCGGAGGATCTCCTCCAGCGCGGCGCTGTAGTTCTCGACCAGCTGCTCGTCGGTGAAGGAGGCCTTACCGATGATCAGGTGCAGGTTCGAGTGCTTGTCGACGCGGAACTCGATCTTGCCGCCCTTGATGTCGTTGACAGCCTTGGCGACATCGGGGGTGACGGTGCCGGTCTTCGGGTTCGGCATCAGACCACGGGGACCGAGCACGCGGCCCAGGCGGCCGACCTTGCCCATCAGGTCCGGGGTGGCGACGACGGCGTCGAAGTCCAGCTTGCCCTTGGCGACCTCGTCGATCAGCTCGTCGGCACCGACGATGTCGGCGCCGGCAGCACGCGCGGCCTCGGCACGCTCGCCGGTCGCGAAGACCAGGACCCGAGCGGTCTTACCGGTGCCGTGCGGGAGGATCACGGTGCTGCGGACCATCTGGTCGGCCTTGCGCGGGTCGACACCCAGGCGCATGGCAACCTCGACGGTCGCGTCGAACTTGGTGGTGGAGGTCTCCCGGGCGAGGCGGACGGCCTCGAGCGGGGCGTAGATGCGGCTGCGGTCGACCTTGGCGTCCGCGGCCTTGAGAGCCTTGCTGCGCTTCACTGCTTCTCCTGAAGGTGAATGGAAAAGTCGTGGTGTGTACGGGCCGCGCGTGGCCCTACCACGGGGGGACGACTAGGACTTTCAGCCCTCGACGGTGATGCCCATCGACCGGGCGGTGCCGGCGATGATCTTCTCCGCGGCGTCCAGGTCGTTGGCGTTCAGGTCGGGCATCTTGGTGGTGGCGATCTCGCGGACCTGGGCGCTGGTGAGCTTGGCGACCTTGGTCTTGTGCGGCTCGCTGGAGCCCTTGTCGATACCGGCGGCCTTCAGGATCAGGCGAGCGGCCGGCGGGGTCTTCGTGATGAAGGTGAAGGAACGGTCCTCGTAGACCGTGATCTCCACAGGCACGATCATGCCGCGCTGCGACTCGGTCGCGGCGTTGTAGGCCTTGCAGAACTCCATGATGTTGACGCCGTGCTGACCCAGCGCCGGGCCGACCGGCGGGGCCGGGTTGGCCGCACCAGCGTTGATCTGGAGCTTGATAAGCCCCGTGACCTTCTTCTTCTTGGGAGGCATTTCTCTCCGGGTCCTTCCGAGAGGTGATTGCTGGTGTGTACGGACCGGGGCGACACCCGGCCGGGAGTACACACATCGGACCAGGCTAACGCGTGTACGCCGCCTGGCCAAAACGGGTCCGGGGCGGAGCCGAAGCCCCGCCCCGGACCCGAAGACCTGTTAGTTCTTCTGGATCTGGTCGAAGGACAGCTCGACCGGGGTCTCCCGGCCGAAGATCTCGACCAGGCCCTTGACCTTCTTCGAGTCGGGGTTGATCTCGTTGATGGTCGCCTGCAGGGTCGCGAACGGGCCGTCGGTGACGGTGACCGAGTCGCCGACCTCGAAGTCGAGCACCTGGACCTCGACCGGACGGACCGGCGAAGCCTTGCCGGCCTCCTTGGCCGCCTTGCGCTCCACGTCGGGGGCGAGCATCTTGACGACCTCGTCCAGGGTCAGCGGGTACGGGTCGTAGGCGTTGCCGACGAAGCCGGTGACACCCGGGGTGTTGCGGACGACGCCCCAGGACTCGGGGGTCAGGTCCATGCGCACCAGGACGTAGCCGGGCAGCTTGTTCTGGCGGATGGTCTTGCGGTCGCCGTTCTTGATCTGGACGACCTCTTCCTGCGGCACCTCGGCCTGGAAGATGTACTCCTCGACGTTCAGCGAGACCGCGCGCTGCTCCAGGTTCTGCTTGACCCGGTTCTCGTAGCCCGCGTAGGTGTGGATGACGTACCACTCGCCCGGCATGAACCGCAGCTCCTCGCGGAACTTGGCGACCGGGTCGACCTCGGCGGCCTGGGCGGTCTCGACCTCGGCCACGGCCTCGGCGAACGCCTCGTCCGCCGCAGCCTCGCCCTCGGTCACCTCGTGGACCGCGGCGCTCTCGGCCGGCACGCCCGCCTCGGACTCGTCCGCAGCCTCGACCTCGTCCGTATCGGCGTCCGCCGCGTCGAGGATCTGCTCGGCAGCCTCGTCAGCCTCGGCGGCGGCGGCCGCGTCCAGCTCGGCGGCGTCGTACAGGGGGGACTCAGACACGGTGGCTGCTTCTTTCCTGGGATGTGGAGATGGAACGGCTCCGGAGCCACCCGGCGCCCTCGCGGGCCCGTGTGGATGAAGTCTCGGATACCTCAACAGTACCGAGTCAACGGTAGCGGGCTCCTCCGGTCGGCGCCGACAGCTCGACCCGGGCACCCTGCGCGGTGGCGGGTGTCCCGGGTCGGAGGCGGTTCGTGGCGGCCGAGGATCAGCCGAAGATCAAGAAGGAGAGCTTGCCGAAGCCGGTGTCGAGGCCGTACACCAGGCCCATGATCACGACCACGAAGGTCACCACGACGCTGGTGTACTGGATCAGGTCGTTCCGGCTGGGCCAGACGACCTTGCGCAGCTCGGCGATGATCTGGCGGTAGAACAGGCCGATCCGGGCGAACAGGCCCTTCTTCGCCCGCTTGCCGGACTTCTGGTCGCCGCCTGCCGCCTTGTTGGCCCGCTTGCGCTCGCGGCGGGAGAGCGTCTTGCCCTCGGCAGCCGTGGTCTCGCCCGCGTTGTCGGCCCCCTCGGGGTTGCCGCTCTCAGGCGTTGCGGTGGAGCCCGTGGTCTCCGTCACTCGTCCTCACCTGAATCCGGGTCCTGCCGAGCGTCGCTTGCGTGCCTGTAGTAACACGGGCGAACCGGCGAAAGCATTGCTGTTTGGGGCCCTCTCCGCATCAAGCCCGCTCGCTCTGCGGAGCGAACGGGCTTAAGTCGGATCAAGCAGCAGGGCAAGAGGGACTCGAACCCCCAACCGCCGGTTTTGGAGACCGGTGCTCTACCAATTGAGCTATTGCCCTACGGTGCCTTGCGGCCCCGCGGATGACCCCAACCTACCGCATCCGGACCGCTGCGTGCTGTACGCCCCGGAGGATCCGCAGTTCGGGAGCCATCGAGCGTTGAGTGTACGGGTTCTTCGGCGATTGGTCGAACCCCTTCGGATCCGGCTCCGGCCGAGGCGCCGTCAGGCCCGCGGGTTCACCGCACACATCGTGGACGCGGCCGCACACATGCTGGAACCGTCGAACCGGCTGCGGCGGACTCTGCGACGATGCTGGTATGAGCGCTTCCACCTCCGACCCCATCCGCCCCCAGCCTCCGGCCGGGGGGACCCCCGCCGCTGACCGCCGCGTCTCCGCCCGGATCGGCGCCATCGCCGAGTCCGCGACCCTCGCGGTGGACGCCAAGGCCAAGGCCCTCAAGGCGGCCGGCCGTCCCGTGATCGGCTTCGGCGCGGGCGAGCCCGACTTCCCGACCCCCGACTACATCGTCGAGGCCGCCGTCGCCGCCTGCCAGGACCCGAAGAACCACCGCTACACCCCGGCGGGCGGTCTTCCCGAGCTGAAGGCCGCGATCGCCGCCAAGACGCTGCGCGACTCCGGTTACCAGGTGGAGGCCTCGCAGGTCCTGGTCACCAACGGCGGCAAGCAGGCGATCTACAACGCCTTCGCCGCGATCCTGGACCCGGGCGACGAGGTGATCGTCCCGGCGCCGTACTGGACCACCTACCCGGAGTCGATCCGGCTCGCCGGCGGTGTCCCGGTCGAGGTCGTCGCGGACGAGACCACCGGCTACAAGGTCTCGGTCGAGCAGCTGGAGGCCGCCCGCACCGAGAACACCAAGGTCGTGCTGTTCGTCTCGCCGTCCAACCCGACCGGTGCGGTCTACACCGAGGCCGAGGCCCGGGCGATCGGTGAGTGGGCGCTGGAACACGGTCTGTGGGTGCTCACCGACGAGATCTACGAGCACCTGGTGTACGGCGACGCCGAGTTCACCTCGCTGCCCGCGCTGCTGCCCGCGCTGCGCGACAAGTGCATCGTGGTCAACGGCGTGGCCAAGACCTACGCGATGACCGGCTGGCGGGTGGGCTGGCTGATCGGCCCCCAGGACGTGGTGAAGGCCGCCGCCAACCTGCAGTCGCACGCCACCTCCAACGTCTCCAACGTGGCCCAGCGCGCCGCCCTGGCCGCCGTCTCCGGCAGCCTGGACGCCGTCGCCGAGATGCGCACCGCCTTCGACCGCCGCCGGCAGACCATCGTCCGGATGCTCAACGAGATCGACGGCGTGGTCTGCCCCGAGCCGCAGGGCGCCTTCTACGCCTACCCGTCCGTCAAGGGCCTGCTGGGCAAGGAGATCCGGGGCAAGCGCCCGCAGAGCTCCTCCGAGCTGGCCGCGCTGATCCTGGACGAGGCCGAGGTCGCGGTCGTTCCGGGCGAGGCCTTCGGCACCCCGGGCTACCTGCGCCTGTCCTACGCGCTCGGCGACGCCGACCTGGTCGAGGGCATCAGCCGGATGCAGAAGCTGCTGGGCGAGGCACGCGACTGACGTCTTCTCCGCCGTGGCGCCCCCTTCACCCCTTCGGGGGACCTGAAGGGGGCGCTTCCCGTTCCAGGCCCCGATGCGGCAGGATTCGTGAATGGATCCCCTGCGCGACGTACGGGCGCTTCCCAAGGCCCACCTGCACCTGCACTTCACCGGTTCGATGCGGCCCGCGACCCTGCTGGAACTGGCCGCCAAGCACGGCGTCCGACTGCCCGAGGCGCTCAGCTCGGGCCGGCCGCCGAAGCTGCGGGCCACCGACGAGCGCGGCTGGTTCCGGTTCCAGCGGCTGTACGACACCGCCCGCTCGGTGCTGCGCGACGAGGAGGACATCCGGCGCCTGGTGCTGGAGACCGCCGAGGACGAGCGGCGGGACGGCTCCCGCTGGCTGGAGATCCAGGTCGACCCGACCTCGTACGCGCCCCGGCTCGGCGGTCTGATCCCGGCGCTCGAACTCATCCTGGACGCCGTCGAGGACGCCTCCGAACGGACCGGGGTGGGGATCCGGGTCCTGGTCGCCGCGAACCGGATGAAGTCCCCGATGGACGCCCGGACCCTGGCCCGGCTCGCGGTCCGCTACGCCGACCAGGGCGTGATCGGCTTCGGGCTCTCCAACGACGAACGGCGCGGCCTGGCAAGGGACTTCGACCGCGCCTTCGCCATCGCCCGCAAGGCCGGACTGCTGGCCGCCCCGCACGGCGGCGAACTGTCCGGACCCGAGTCCGTCCGCGACTGCCTGGACGACCTCGGCGCCGGCCGGATCGGCCACGGCGTCCGGGCGGCCGAGGACCCCCGGCTGGTGCAGCGCCTGGCCGACCGCCAGATCACCTGCGAGGTCTGCCCCTCCTCCAACGTCGCGCTCGGCGTCTACGAACAGGCCGAGGAGGTCCCGCTGCGGCGGCTCTTCGAGGCCGGCGTCCCGCTCGCCCTCGGCGCCGACGACCCGCTCCTGTTCGGCTCCCGCCTGGCCGCCCAGTACGACCTGGCCCGTACCGCCCACGGCTTCACCGACCCCGAACTCGCCGAGCTGGCCCGGCAGTCCGTCCGCGGCTCCCGCGCCCCCGACGACGTCCAAAAGCTCCTCCTCGCCGACATCGACGCCTGGCTGACCTCCTGACCGGCCGGCGCGGCCGCTTGGGGCGGGCCGTTCCGTGCGCGGCCGGGGCGAGGGGAACCGCGCGAAGGGGCGCCCGGCCGAAGGCCGGATGAGCGCGGCGCCGTACCGGCCCCTGCTGCCCGCCCCTCCGCGGACGGTGCGGCTACAGGCTGACGCCCACCATCACCGGCTCGTTCACCAGCTCCACGCCGAAGGCGTCCCGTACGCCGTCCCGGATCGCCCGGGCCAGCGCCAGCAGGTCCTCGGTGGTCGCTCCGCCCCGGTTGGTCAGCGCGAGCGTGTGCTTGGTGGACAGCGTGGCCGGCCCGCTGCCCCAGCCCTTGCCGAAGCCGGCCTGGTCGATCAGCCAGGCGGCGGAGGTCTTGGTGCAGCCGTCCGGCGCGGGATACACGGGGGCGGTGCGCCCGTCGAGCCGGGCCTGGAACGCGGCGAACTGGTCGGCCGTCAGGATCGGGTTGGTGAAGAAGGAGCCCGCCGACCAGGTGTCGTGGTCGGCCGGGTCCAGCACCATGCCCTTGCCCGCGCGCAGCCGCAGCACCGTCTCGTACGCCGTCCGCAGGTCCACCCGCTGCCCGGCCTCCACGCCCAGGGTCCTCGCCACCTCGGCGTACTTCACCGGCGAGGACTGGCCGGCGGCGTCCTGGAGGGCGAACCGCACCCGGAGCACCACGTAGCGCTCCGGCTCTGCCTTGAACCGGCTGTGCCGGTAGGAGAACTCGCACTCGGCGCCGCTCAGCGTGACGGTCTCACCGGCCGCGCGGTCGTAGGCGACGACCTCGGTGACGGTGTTGGCCACCTCCTGGCCGTACGCGCCCACGTTCTGCACCGGGGTGGCCCCGGCCGAGCCGGGGATGCCGGCCAGGAACTCGATGCCCGCCAGCCCCTTGTCGACCGTGCGGGCCACGGCGTCCGCCCAGACCTCGCCGGCGGCGAGCTCCAGGGCCGCGCCGTCCAGCTCGAAGCCGGTGGTGGCGATCCTCAGCACGGTGCCGTCGAACCCGGCGTCCCCGATCACCAGGTTGGAGCCGCCGCCGATGACCAGCAGCGGCCGGCCGGCTTCGTCGGCCTCCCGGACGGCGGTGACGACCTCGGCGTCGGTGGTGGCGGTGACCAGACGGCGGGCCGGTCCGCCGAGCCGGAGGGTGGTCAGCGGGGCGAGCGGGGCGTCGTGTTCTACAAGCACGCGCCCCACACTACGGGGTGGCTGCTCTTCCTCACTCGCCTCCGGGCGCTCCACCCGGCGGGCGGAGCCGGGGCCCGGGCGGCGGCGAAGCCTCCGCGGGCCCCGGATACGGGGAGCCCTCAGCCGAGCTGGACCACGGCCCGGGACATCCCGAGGACCTTCTGGCCGCCGCTGGTCGCCACCAGGTCGACCCGCACCCGCCGGTCGTCCAGCAGCGCCGCCACCTTGCCGGTGACCTCGATCACCGCGCCGACGCCGTCGTTGGGCACCGGCACCGGCCTGGTGAAACGCACGCCGTACTCGACCACCGCGCCCGGGTCGCCGACCCAGTCGGTGACCACGCGGGCGGCCTGGGCCATCGTGAACATGCCGTGCGCGATGACGTCGGGCAGGCCGACCTCCAGCGCGAACTTCTCGTTCCAGTGGATCGGGTTGAAGTCGCCCGAGGCGCCCGCGTAGCGGACCAGGGTGGCCCGGGTGACCGGGAAGGACTGGGCCGGCAGCTCGGTGCCGACCTCGACCTCGTCGAAGCTGATCGCCATGGCTGCTACTCCCCCGCCTCGTCCGCGGCGCGCGCCACCAGCGTCATGAACGCGGTGACCACGTGCTCGCCACTCTCGTCGTGCACCTCGCCGCGGACCGACAGGACGTCGTTGCCCGCCAGCGACTTGATGGAGTCGATGGCCACGGTGACCGTCAGCCGGTCACCGGCCCGCACCGGGCGGGTGTAGGCGAACTTCTGGTCGCCGTGCACCACCCGGGAGAAGTCCAGGCCGAGCTCGGGGTCGTTGACCACCTGGGCGGAGGCCTGGTACGTGATCACGAACGGGAAGGTCGGCGGGGCGATCACATCCGGGTACCCGAGCGCCTTGGCGGCCTCGGAGTCGGTGTACACCGGGTTGGCGTCACCGATCGCGACGGCGAACTCCCGGATCTTCTCCCGGCCCACCTCGTACGGCGGGGTGGGCGGGTACGTCCGCCCGATGAACGAGGGGTCGAGCGCCATGGGCAACTCCTCCGACTACTGATCAGGACTGTTCACGGCCCTCTGGAAAGCCGCGCGGAAGCCATGCAAAAAAGCTCCAGGCCGCGCCCCTTGCGGGATGCGGCCTGGAGCCAGAAGCCTATGTCACACAGGCCCGACGACGCCCTGAGGGGTCAGCGGGTCTCGCGGTGCGCGGTGTGCGAGTTGCAGCGGGGGCAGTGCTTCTTCATCTCAAGACGGTCCGGGTCGTTGCGCCGGTTCTTCTTGGTGATGTAGTTCCGCTCCTTGCACTCCACGCAGGCCAGCGTGATCTTCGGGCGGACGTCGGTGGCAGCCACGGGAGTGCCTTCCTTGGACAACGAATAAGAACACAACAAGAGTAGCCGATCGGGAGTTCGATCTCCCGATCGACTACGCGGGTAGCGGTGACCGGACTTGAACCGGTGACACAGCGATTATGAGCCGCTTGCTCTACCAACTGAGCTACACCGCTTTGATGATCAGGCCTCACACCGGGGTGCGAGCCCTCTCACCAGAGCCCCCAAACGGAATCGAACCGTTGACCTTCTCCTTACCATGGAGACGCTCTACCGACTGAGCTATAGGGGCGAACGAGGAAGACATTACACGGTTCCGGGCCAGAGGTGAAATCCGCATCCGACACGGAAGATCCCAGGTCGGCGAAGCGGACGGACACTTCGATCCGAGACTCGCGTTCGATCCCCGCCTGGGAACCCACGGCCCGACCCGATACGACTTGCGGCCGCTTCCGAGCGCCCCGGCGCCGTTCCCCCTAGGCTCGATCCTCAGTGGTCTTGCGGCTCGCGGGGCGCCCCTGGGCCGCCGGACAGCGAGGAGCCGGCCGATGAGCACTGACCGCACACCTGGCGACGGCCCCGGGCCCGGGTGGGCCGGCCGACCGCCCTCCCCTCCCCGCACCGGGCACGAGGGGCCGCTCAGCCACGGCCCCGTCCTGCTGCTCACCGGCGCCAGACTGACCGACGGCCGGATCGTGGACGTCCGGATCAGCGGCGACCGGATCCAGGCCGTCGGCACCAGCGGCAGCCTCGGCCCGCTGCCGGCCCTCCCCGGCACCCCGACCGCCACCACCGGCGCCCGGATCGACCTGGGCGGCTACCTGCTCCTCCCGGCCCCCGCCGAGGCGCACGCCCACTACGACGACGCCTTCTCCTTCTCCGCCGCCCTGGCCGCCCCGCCCCCCGAGGGCCCGGCCGACCTGGTGCGCCGGGTCACCGAGGCCGCGCTCACCTCGCTCGGTTACGGCGCGACCGCCCAGCGCACCCACGTCCGGATCGGCGACGTCCACGGCCTGCGCCGGCTGGAGGCCGTCCTCCGCGCCCGGCAGGCGCTCAGCGGGCTCGCCGAGCTCCAGGCGGTCGCCATGCCCCGGCTGCTGACCGGCCTGGCCGGGGCCGACGGGCGCGCCCAGCTGCGCGAGGCACTGGGGCTCGGCGCGACCGCCGCCGGGGGCTGCCCCGATCTCGACCCCGACCCGGTCGGGTACGTCGAGGTGCTGCTGGAGGCCGCCGACGAGGCCGACTGCCCCGTCGACCTGCACACCGCCGCCGCCGATCCGGCCGAACTCGCCCGGCTCGCGGGCGCGCTGGCCCCACTGCGCCCCCGGGTCGTGTTCGGTCCGTGCAGCGCCCTCGCACCCGGGGCCTCCACCGTGCTGGCCACCAGCGGAATCCGCCTCGTCTGCCTGCCGCAGAACGGCTGCTGCACCGGTATCGAAGACCGGACGCCAGGCCTGCGGCCCTCGCTGGTGAGGGAGTTGGCCGACGCCCGGGTACCGTTCGCGGCCGGCAGCGGGGCCCTGCGCGACCTCAGCAACCCGGTCGGCCGGGCCGACCCGCTGGAGTCCGCGTACCTGCTGGCGGCAGGCGGCGTGCTCGACGCGGAAGCCGCGTACGAGGCGGTCAGCAACCAGGCCAGGATCACCCTCGGACTGCCGCTGGTACGGGTGGACGCGGGCTTCCCCGCCGAGCTGCTCGCGGTGCGCGGCGACAGCCTCGCCGGGGCGCTGGCCGGCGGGCACAGCCGCCTGGTGGTGCACTGCGGACGGATCGTCAGCCGCACCAGCGCGGTCCGCGAGTTCGCGGACACCGTGGCCCTCGTGCTGCCCCGCCAGTGCGGGCCGCGGTAGACGTATCCGGCATCAGGGCAGCGGCGGTCAGCCGTGGCACCCGCGGTCTCGTCGGTTCGCCCCGCCCGGGGGCCGCCGTACGCGGTGACTCGTCTGCCCGGTACGGCGGCGCCCTCATCTGCCCGACAGGGCGACGCGGCCGGTGGGCCCCCACGCCCACCGCGCGGCCGGCGGCGGCATCCCCCACGGAGCAGCGCCGGCCTCCGGGCACGACGCTATCGGCGGACCGCCTCGCCACCCACCGCCCTGACGCGCTCTTGGCGGACACCCGGCCGCCCTTGACGCATCGTTGACGGGCGGAGCCCCGACTGCGCGCAGTCGGGGCTCCGGAGGCGGGTACGGGTGGCTCAGACGTTCTCGGGTGCCGGGAGCTTCTCGTGCTCCGCCGGTACCCTCGGCTCGCCGCGGCGGACCGAGCCCGGGGCGCGGCGGGTGGGGTGGTACGCCCGGCCGGCCGAGGTGAGCTGCCAGGGAACGCTGATCACCATCACTCCGGGGGTGAACAGCAGCCGGCTCTTCAGCCACAGTGCCGACTGGTTGTGCAGCAGGTGCTCCCACCAGTGGCCGACCACGTACTCGGGGATGAAGACCGCGATGGCGTCGCGCGGGCTGGTGCGGCGGATCGAGCGGACGTACGCGACGACCGGCTTGGTGACCTCGCGGTACGGGGAGTCCAGCACCTTCAGCGGCATCTGGATGTCGTACTCGTCCCACTGGTCCTGCAGGGCCTCGGTGTCCTCCTTGTCGACGGACACCGTCACCGCCTCCAGCAGGTCCGGGCGGAACGCCTGGGCGTAGCCGAGGGCCCGCAGGGTGGGCCGGTGCAGTCTGGAGACCAGGACGATGCCGTGCACCTTGGACGGGCGTACCGCCTCCTCGCGGGGGTCCGCCACGGCCAGTTCCTCGGCGACCGAGTCGTAGTGGTGGCGGATGCCGCGCATCATCACGAACAGCACGAGCGCCGCGACCACGGCGAGCCAGGCGCCCTCGGTGAACTTGGTGGCCATGACGATCACCAGCACCAGACCGGTGGTGACCGCGCCGAAGGCGTTGATCACCCGCGAGCGCTGCGCCGCACCGCGGGCCGAGGGGTCGGTCTCGGTCTCCAGGGTCCGGTTCCAGTGCCGGACCATGCCGATCTGGGACAGGGTGAACGAGGTGAACACACCCAGGATGTACAGGTGGATCAGGTTGTTGACGTTCGCCTTGTAGGCCCACAGCAGCGCGATGTTGACCACGGCCAGCGCGATGATGCCGTTGGAGAAGGCCAGCCGGTCGCCCCGGGTGTGCATCTGCCGGGGCAGGTAGCTGTGCTGGGCGAGGATCGAGCCGAGCAGCGGGAAGCCGTTGAAGGCGGTGTTCGCGGCCAGGACCAGGACCAGCGCGGTGGCCGCCTGGATCACGAAGAACATGACGCTGTGGTCGCCGCCGAAGATGGCGGCGGCCAGCTGGGCGATCACGGTCGGCTGGGAGTAGCTGTGGCAGTCGCCCACGTACCCGATCAGCTGGCAGCTGTCGGTGGTCTTGTGCACCCGGGCGACCAGCGCGAGCACGGTCACGCCGACGAACATCACCACGGCGATGAGGCCCATCGCGCTCATGGTCCTGGCGGCGTTCCTCGACTTCGGCACCCGGAAGGCCGGCACGCCGTTGGAGATCGCCTCGACCCCGGTCAGCGCGGTACAGCCGGAGGCGAAGGCGCGCAGGCCGAGCATCAGCAGGCCGATGCCCTTCAGGGTGTCGTTGTGGTCGATCGGCGCGATGCCGTACTGGGCGCTGGCGGCCACCGGGGTGTGCCCGAAGGCCATCTTGATCAGGCCGGTCACGATCATCACCAGGATGCCGCCGATGAACAGGTACGTCGGCGCGGCGAAGGCCTTGCCGGACTCCCGTACCCCGCGCAGGTTCATCGCGGCGAGCAGTGCCACGAAGCCGACGGCCATCGGAACCCGGTAGTCGCTGATGCCGGGGAAGGCCGAGATGATGTTGTCCACGCCCGAGGCCACCGAGACCGCGACGGTCATCACGTAGTCGACGAGCAGTGCGGCCGCCACCACCAGACCCGGCTTGGCCCCGAGGTTCCTGGTCACCACCTCGTACGAGCCGCCGCCGCCCGGGTAGGCGTACACCACCTGGCGGTAGGACATCACCACGACCGCCATCAGCGCGACCACGGCGGCCGCGATCCACGGGGTCAGGTAGAGGAAGGCGGTGCCACCGACGGTGAGCACCAGCAGGATCTCCTCGGTGGCATAGGCCACCGAGGAGAGCGGGTCGGAAGCGAAGATCGGCAGGGCCAGGCGCTTGGGCAGCAGCGTCTCGCCCAGCTCCTCACTGCGCATGGCCTTACCGATCACAAGGCGCTTGAGCGCCTGGGGCACGTTGAACACATCAGCGAGCGTAGGGCTCGCATACGGGGCCTTAACGGGCTCAAGCGGTACACGGCGCGTCGTCCGATCGCCCGTTGGGAGCAGCGTTTCCCCAGGTCGGAGCAGTCGGCGCAGCAGAATCGAGCCGGGCCCGCGATGGCGTGCGGGCCCGGCGTTAAGGGTGCATCAAGATGTCGAGCTGTAATCGGGCATATGGGCTAACAGTTATCTTTCAGCCCGTTTCCAGCCGATTCCCAGGTCTGCCGCCGGTGCGCTACATCCGCAGCCGCAGCCGGCAGACCGCGGCGTCGGTGCGGCGGCGCAGCGCCCGGTCGATCACCGCGCCGCGCTGGTTCTGCAGGGCGCGCTGCCAGAACTTGGCGGGCTCGACCTCGGGGATCAGGACGGTGATCCGCTCGTACGAGCGCTCGACGCTGAGCTCGTTGACGTACGCGGCCAGCGGGGCGCCGAGCCTGCGGTGCGCGTCCGGCACCTCGACCAGCGGGACACCGGGCTCCCACAGCTCCCAGTCGCGGCGCAGCGCCTCGGCGGCCTGCCGGTCCTCGGCGTCCGGGTTGGTGTGCACCACGGTGACGGCCATGACCTCGTCGCCGAGCGAGACGGCGGCCGAGAGGGCGTCCCTGGTCAGCCGGGAGATCGCGGTGACCGGGACCAGGACCAGCGAGCGCTGCCGGGTCACCGGGCCGGGCATGCGGCCCAGCTCCAGCCGCTCGCCGATCCGGCCGTAGGTGCGGTGGACCAGTTCGAACAGCGCGACCAGCAGCGGCAGTGCCAGGCAGATGCCCCAGGCGCCCTCGGTGAACTTGGTGCCGGTGACCACCACGGTGGCGGTTCCGGTGAGCACCGCGCCGAAGCCGTTCACCAGCGCCTTGCCGCGCCAGCCGGGCCCGCGCTCGCCCCTCCAGTGCCTGACCATGCCCACCTGGCAGATGGTGAAGCCGACGAAGACGCCGATGGAGAAGAGCGGCACCAGGCTGTTGACGTCACCGCCGGAGCCGACCAGCAGCACGGCCGAGACCAGGGAGAGGAAGAGCACGCCGTGCCGGTGCACCTGGTGGTCGGCGCGCAGCGCGAAGACGTGCGGCAGGTTGTTGTCGCGGGCCAGCAGGCGCATCAGCACGGGCAGTCCGCCGAAGGAGGTGTTGGCGGCCAGTCCCAGCAGGATCACGGTGGAGAACTGCACCAGGTAGAAGCCGAAGCCGTGGCCGAGCGAGGCGTCCGCCAGCTGGGCGAGCACGGTGACGCCCTCGACCGGCTGGAGGTGGAAGCGGCCGATCAGCACGGCGAGGCCGATCAGCATCACGCCGAGCAGCGCGCCGAGCGCGACCTCGGTGTGCTGGGCGCGCCTGACCCGGGGCGTACGGAAGGACGGGACGGCGTTGGCCACCGCCTCCACGCCGGTCAGTGCCGAACAGCCGGCCGCGAAGGCCTTGAGCAGCAGCAGCGCACCGACGGTGGTGGCGTTGTCCGCCAGCGAGGAGGCGTGTCCGGCGGCGGCCGCGGTGCTGGCGGGCGCGGACCGGAACAGTCCGGCCACGATGATCGCCAGGATGGAGAGCACGAAGACGGCCGTCGGGGCCATGAACCAGCGGGCGGACTCGGCGACCCCGCGCAGGTTCACCAGGGTGACCAGGGCCAGTACGCCGAGGCAGAGCCAGACCCGCTGGTCGTACAGCTCGGGCACCGCGGAGGTCAGCGCGGCGACGCCGGCCGTGACGGAGACCGCCACGTTCAGGATGTAGTCGATCACCAGCGAGGCGGCCGCGGTCAGTGCGGCCCGGCGGCCGAGGTGCGCCTTGGCGACCGCGTACGAGCCGCCGCCGTCCGGGAAGGCCGCGATCACCTGGCGGTAGGAGGCCACCAGCACGGCCAGCAGCACGGCGATGGCGACGGTGACCGGGAGCGTGAAACCGAGGCCGTACGATCCGGCGGCGGCCAGCACCAGCACGATCGACTCCGGGCCGTAGGCCACGGAGGCCATCGCGTCCAGCGACAGGGCGGCCAGGCCGCCGAGGGCGGTCAGCTGGTCGCGGGGGTGCGCGTCATCCTGCGGGGCGCCGGTATCCGGTGGCTTCTCGTCCACGGCGGGGAAGTTCGCCGCACGCTGCATGTCGGTGCCGGACATCGGCCTGACCTCCATTGTTCGGTGTGCTCCGATCGTCACCGGGTCCGGAGCACCAACACCGCTTCCTGACGCCTTCTTGACGCACCGGCCAGGTGAACTGACGCGGCGTTGACGGCTTCTGCCCGCGCACCGGCGGTACGCCTCGGCACCCGGGCCGAAAACGCTCCCGGGAGGGCGGGCAGCGCCGACTCGGTGTGAGTGGGCGGGGCCATCGCGGCGCGAGCGCCTTCGCAGGGACCGCGCGCCCGGGACGCCGTGAAGTCACCGGGTTCCGCGAGCGGTTGACCGCGCCCGCAGACCGCGCGACCGCCGGTTCACCGAAAGGCTCCACGGAGGTGCTGAGTTGGCCACCTCACACCCCCGCCCCCGAAGAGAGGCTCCCGGCCGGCCCTGACGGGGTTCCTCGTCGCCCTGGTCCGCAAGGTGCGAAGTCCGAGTCAGGCCAGGAGTTCGACGCGTATCCGGCGGCGCGGCAGGGCGCCCGGGAGCGAGCCGATCAGCGCGGCGGCGGTGAGGAGCGCGAAGCGGGCCAGTTCGGTTCCGAGGCCCGCCCAGCCGAGCTGGGCGTAGCGGTGGACGACGAAGCCGTCGTAGAAGAGCCAGCCGGCACCGGCGATCAGCGGTGCCGCCGGCGGGCGCGAGGCCGTGCCGAGCGCGGTGCACAACGCGGCGTACGCGCCCAGCGCGAACCAGCTCGGCCGCAACTCCCCCACCCCGGCGAGCGCGAAGGCCAGCGCGGCGCCGCCGACCAGCCCGAGCGCGAGCGACATGTCCGGGGCGAGGCGGAAGGTGACCGGCCGGTACCAGTGACTGCCGGGCCTGGCCCGGTACAGCTGCACGGCCCGCCCCTCAGCGCCTGAAGGCGAGTTCGAGTTCCTCCTCGACCGATTCGGGCGTTCGCGGGTGCCAGAGCGTGCGGAGATCACGGAGACCGCGGACCGACCAGTGCCGGCGGCGCTCCAGTTCGCGCTGGAGCGGGGGCCGGGGCACCGCGAGCACCGGGCAGGTGGCGTGCCGCAGGCAGTACCGGGCGACCGAGGGGCGCAGCCGGCTGCCGTGACCGGCACCGACCACCAGGACGTCGCCCGGCCGGTCGGCCAACCGCACCAGGGCGTAACCGGGTTCACTGCGGACCGCCTGGGACTGGAAGCGCGCCCCGAGGCCGGTCGGCGCACCGCCGAAGGCCTCGTCCAGCGCGGTGCGCAGCCGCTCGACGGCGGCGTCCCGAAAGGAGGAGAGCAGCGGCGGGCAGGGCGAGCGCCGGTAGCCGTGTTCCCCGCCCGGCGGCTCCCAGACGAGCACGGCGAGCACCTCGGCGTCGGTCCGGCGGGCTTCGGCCACGGCCTGGTGCAGTGCGGCCAGGCTGCCTAGCGATCCGCTGACGCCGACCACCAGGCGGCGCCGCGCTCCGTACTCCCGGCTGTGCTCCATCTCCGCCCTCCGCTCGGTCCGGCCCGTCCGGCTCGGTGGGTCCCAGCGAAGCAGTGGCGGCGGGCGGCGCGGTTCTCCTTGACGAAGCCCTGACGGGGCGGCGCGGGATCCGTACGCGACCCTGACGGTGCGTGGACGGAGCAGTGACCGGCGCGGCGCGCGATGGTGGCGACGGGGCGGGGCGGGCGGCCTGGTGTCCCGGCGGGCGCCGGTTGGGAAGACGATCAGCTCGGACAGAGGACCCCCAGCGGCGCGCCGGGACGGTCTTCAGCGGGGAGGCTGACTGGCCGCCCGCCCCGGGCAACACTCTCCTGCCATTCAGATGTAATTGCAAGCTATACGCAATAGTGCTGTCCGGGCATGGCGAGCACCTGTGAAGCACGGCCGAACCACCGCGACCGGGAGTCACGTCACCCGCCCTGGGACGTCGTCAACTGGCGGGGCGTCTCCACCCGCTTCACCGCGCCCCGGGGGACTGACCCCGCGCGGCCCCGGCACCCGCCGGCGGCGTCCGCAGACACGACGAAACGGCCCCCGATCCGCATTTCTGCAGATCAGGGGCCGTTTCTCTATCCTGTGGCTGGTGCAGGGTTCGAACCTGCGTAGCTTGCGCGACAGATTTACAGGCCGCTGCCCAGGGGCGCTCTGACCAGGCAACTCCTGCCCACGGACCGGATCTGGTCCGCACCTGGTCCGGATCATGCTCTCGGAGCCCCGCTCACCCCGACCAATGGCAACTCAGAGTAGCCATTTGATCACTGTGAGGGAGAGTGTGCCCGCCCCTCCTCGCGCGTCGCCAGCCTGCGCCGCCCCGCCCCCATGCCCAAGCGCCGGCGCCGTCGATCCCGATCCGCAATCAACATGATTGAACGGGCCAACTTCCGCCCCAACTGCCGATAGGATCCCGCGCATATTGCATCCAGGAGGGGACCGAGTGACAATGCGCGAACAGTTCAGCGAATACTACTCACCATCCGACGAGGAGTATCTGAAGTATCTCTCCAATGGAGTGATATCGCTAGACACCAACGTCCTACTCGCTCCCTATAGAATGGACAACCAGGCCAGGGGGCAACTCTTTTCGATCCTAGAGGCTCTAGCCGAGCAAATCTGGATTCCCCATCAGGCCGCATGGGAGTTCTTCAATAACCGACCAAACGTACTTGCGGGAGAGGATAAGGTCTACCAAAAGCTTGAGACGCCACTAACGGCAGCAAAGAAGCAGCTAGAGGATCACATTAAGACCCTCCGGGGCCATTCAATCGTCACTACCGAAAAACAACAAAAGATCATTCGCGGACTGGATGACCTGATCGAAGAAGTAAGATCACTCAGCAATCAGCGAGATTCAAAGCTGGAGGAGGCGCTTCGCGTCGATCCAGTCCTCAACCGATGGGAACTTCTCCTATCCGGAAAAGTCGGAGAGCGCCCAGATGTCGCCCGCCACGCAGAGCTCGACACTCTTGCCAAGGAACGAATTAAGTCCGGACTCCCCCCGGGCGGCAAAGATGCGGATAAGGGGGTCAATGCAAACGGCGACGCCGTCCTCTGGCTTCAGCTAATTGATCACGCAAAAGAGGCCCACAGGCCAGTCCTCCTGGTGACTGATGACACCAAGGAAGACTGGTACAGGCGCCAGAGCGGCCAGACTATCGGCCCTCGCACCGAGCTAGTTCGAGAGATGCGGTCTACTGCTGGAGTAGCGTACTACCAGCAGCCCCTCTCGGGCTTTCTGCGGCGCGCTGGAAAAGTGCTGTCCAAGCCTGTCTCGGAAGAGACTATCAAGCAGACGAAGCATCACAGCATACATGCAGCCGCAGCGCACTACGAAAGCATCGTAGTGAGCGAAATTCTCAGCCTCCACGAGCAGGGACTTGCGCCAATGGTGCAGCGACTTGAGGCGGACGATGGGATTGACCTGATTGTAACGGTCGATTCGACGACTTTTGCTGTCGTCATCAACTATCACAAACACGCCTTCAGTACGGCAGCCGCAATGCGCGCGATCAGCAGCCTGCCGCGACAGCTCTATGCACTGCCAATCGTAATTAGCAATGCACCTCTTACCATTCAACCCTCGGAACTCATCGCAGAATGGCGCGGCCCCCGCCATCAAAACCCGCAGTGGATCCATTGGGATCCTTCAACGATGTCGTCGGCCGCATTCCGTTTGAGCTTCCTTGCCGCGCTTCAAGAAGCAACAGCAGGCCGCCTCAACAGCAAGTGGACGTAGAGGCCCTACTTGCGCGTGAGCGGCTCCAGCCCGCCACTCGCGCGCAAGAATTCCTGACATCATGCAAGAATATCCGCCAGCTCCTGCATCGAGTCAATTATCGCAATAGAGCCAGCCGATGCCAGCTTTGCATTCTTTCCAGGTTTATTGGCGAAGCCAATCGTGGGAACGCCGGCAGCCAGTCCCGCTTCCACATCCCGGGCCGCGTCGCCGATGAAGATGCAGCGCTCCGGCCCTGTGCCCGCGGCTTCCATGGCTTCGAGCAGGAGGCGCGGGTTCGGCTTCATGGAGGAGGGGTCTCCCGGGACTCGCCCGAAGATGCCGGCCACGTAATCGCTGAGGCCATGCTCGGCGAGGTAGGCCTCGATTGCCTCGCCCGCGTTGTTGCTGACCACCGAGACCAGCCGACCGGAGCGGGCAGCAGTGCGCAGAACCGATTCTCCGCCCAGGGTCGGGCGGGCCACCCGGACAGCCTCGGTCTCCAGCGCGGCCAGCGCGGCGTCCATGCTCTCCGTGAGATCGGGCTGGGCGTCCGCGACCAGGCGGAGCAGGGCGAGTGGGTCGCTCTCCCTCTCCGCCCCGACCGGGGCCCGCTCGCCGGTGGCGAGCAGGCCCTCACGGAGTCGGCGCGCGACCTCCGGGGCGGGGAGGCCAGCGAAGACTGAGCACACCGGGCCATCGAAGTCGAGAAGCACGTGCTTCACGGGCCGCAGTACGTCGGCGAGTTGCTGAGGGGCGGTGGTCATGGCTGCCGCTCGTAGGCAATCGTGCCCCACACACTGTCGAACCACATCTGGGCCTGCTGGACGTACTGCGATCCGAGTGAGGCGTCGTCCGGGCCGGCGGCGTGATGGAACAGGGTGGTGTCCTTG
The DNA here is from genome assembly GCF_051374625.1 of Kitasatospora sp. HPM-01-4. Taxonomy (NCBI): domain Bacteria; kingdom Bacillati; phylum Actinomycetota; class Actinomycetes; order Kitasatosporales; family Streptomycetaceae; genus Kitasatospora; species Kitasatospora sp. HPM-01-4. The sequence continues at coordinate 3,618,389 of NZ_JBPQGP010000005.1, forward strand.
CCGGTCACGTCATAGAAGGTGTGTGTGGCGTCGTCGATCGTCACGGTCCGCTCGCGGAGCGGGTAAAAGCCGAAGAAGGCCTCCGACCTGTTCAGGATGTACAGCTTGAACAGGCTGGACGCCCGGTGGACCTTGACCTCGACGCTCGCCTTCTGGACGAGCCCCAGCTCTGCCAGCATCTCCACCGAGTGTGCGATCCCGCCGGCGTTCGTCAGCGCGATGTTCCGAGCGCGCGCCCGGAGTGCAACCTCGTCTTGGAGACCGTCGACCAGTACCGGCACGGCCATCGGCACCGTGGTGTCCGGCAGCAGCAGCCGGACCATGATGGACTCCGGTGCCAGCCGACCAGAGCGAACCTTGTCCAGCGGTTCCTGCAGCGCGTTGTGCAGCGTCTCGCTAGAGAACCCGGCGAAGTCCAACGTCACCTGCTGCTGCTCGAAGGCTGCTTCGAGGTGGGGCCGCAGCCCGACCGGCCGAGAGGTGCGCTCACGGACGAACGAGCCGCTTCCCTGGCGGGTCACGATCAGCCCCTCGGTCCGGAGCTGGTCCAGCGCCTTGTCCACCGTGCCGCGCGCCACGCCGAAGTGCTTCGCCAGTTGAGGGCCGGAAGCAAGTTTGTCGCCGGGTTCGAAGCCCGGCTTCTTCGTGAGGATCGAGGCCCGCAGAGAGCTGCTGACCTGCTGATACGGGGGGCGAGAGTCATCCGGGTCTAGGGCCATGGACCAATGCTAGGACAGGTACCCAACAGACGCGAGAAACCCAACTCTCTTGACCTGCCTAAGCAGGTTCTCTATGTTGTGAGTGCCGCACCAAGTGAGACAGGGGCGACACAGAGGGGCCTTCTTTGGGCTGCTCTGAGCTGCACAAATGCATGTTCATTCGACAACTCAAGAGTGTGATCCACCACCGCAGTCCGTCCGTGACCATGCCGGTCGGGGTGAGTGGAGACCAGTCGGCCGAGAAGGGGCTCATAACCCCGACCCCTCCGTGTGGGGGACAACGCAACCGACTCAAAAGAACGGCGCGGCTGACCTTAGCCAGCGACGACCTCCGGGAGGGATCTCCCCGGGGCGAGCGGTCCGCGTCCAGCTGAGAGCCAACATCTTGCTTCACCAGTGACCACGGTCCCCGACACCCGCCCGCGATAAGGCGGCGCGTGCCGGGGTGCCGTGGCTGCTCGTAACAGGCAAGCAGCTTGGGCCGGTTGAGTCAGGCCGCCGCGCTCCGGCCAAGGATCGCGCGGCGGCCCTGGGGCCCACTCACCTACAGGAAGAGGTAGACCCGTGAGGTCGATTGTTGCAGGCCAGACGGCCATGAACGAGGACGAGTTCGCCGAGCTAGCGCTCGGCGTGGACTCGGAGTTCACCCGGCTGTTCACCGGGGTGCCCGGTGAGAGCGAGGAGGAGCGGGGCGCTCGGGTGGACGCTGCGGCTGGGATCCTGGCGGATCTGCGTCGGGAGGACCCGGTGCTGGCCGCGTACGCCGAGCGGCTGCTGATGATGGCGCCGGCGCCGCTGCGGCGCCCGGCGGTCATCCGCCGCGCGGCGAGCGTCGAGCGGGTCGCGGCATGACGGGGGCGCTCACGGTCACCGTGATCGCGCTCACCGGCCGCTCGTCGCAGCCGGGACGGTGGTCGGAGTGAAGGCCCCGATGAGTCCGGCCCAGATCCGCTCGGCGGAGCGGGCGCTCGCCGTCGGGACGTGGACGATCACGTTCGGCGCGGTGCTCTACAGCGTGCTCACGGTGACCCCGCTCATGTCCGGGCACACCCCGAAGGGGTGGCAGTGGACGGCTCCGATCCTGCCGCTGGTCGTGGACGCGGCGGTGGTGATCGTGGTCCGTATGGACAGCACGCTGGCCCGCCTCGGCGGCAACGGCGGGCGCTGGCCGGCGGTGCTGCGGTGGATGACCGGCGTCATGACGGTGCTGCTCAACGTGGGTCTGAGTGCGCTTCAGCACGATCTGGTGGGGGTGGCGGTCCACTCGGTGGCGCCGCTGCTGCTCATCGTCACGGCGGAGACCTCCCTGGCCTACCGGCGCGCGATCGCCGCCGCGCTGGCCGCCCGTGAGGCCGCTGAGCACGCTGAGCGGGCCGAGCGCGAACACCGCACCGAGGAACAGCGGCAGCAGGCGCGAGCGGACCGCATGGCCGAGACCGAGGCCGCCGAACGACGCGAGCGTGAGCGCCGCGAGCACGAAGCCCGCGAGGCGCGAGAGCAGCGTGAGCACGAGGAGCGGATGGTCCGCGAGGAACGGGAGGAGAAAGCCCGCCGTGAGGCCGTCGAGCGCACGGAGCGGCAGCAACGGGAGGCCACCGAGAAGGCCGACCGCGAACGGCGTGAGCGCGAGGCGAGCGAGCGTGAGCGCCGTGAGCGGGACGAGCGGCGCGACCACGACCAGCGCGCGAAGCAGGAAGCCGAGCGGCTGCGGCAGGAGCTTCTCACCGCGCCACCGGCGACCGAACGGCTGCCGGAGGAGCAGGCCCGGCTGACCGTCCAAGCCGCGGCGGCCGCTGGTCTGCCGCAGCGGCGGGCGATGGAGCTGACCGGCTGGTCGGCCGGATGGGTCGCCGCCCGCTACCAGGACCTGCGAGACACCCGGCCCGCCCTGCACGCCGTGCCCGTCACCACCGACGCGACACCCACCATGGACTCTGCCGAGGAGAAGGCATCGTGACCACCAGCATCGAGACCAGCACCACCGCCAGCGACCAGATCGGCGCCGCCGGCACCCTGCTGTCCATCCTCTCCGCCCACCGGGACCTGCCCGCCGTCACCATCAGCCTGCAGAACTTCAGGACAGAGAGCCTGTGGGGCCTGCGGATCGACGTCCACGACGGCCTCACCACTTTCGAGCGGTGGCGCGAGGCCCTCGGCTTCGACCCGACCGAGGTCACCCACGACCAGGCCGGGAGCCTCGGCTGGCTGAAGGTCCACGCCGCCTTCGCGGGCGTGCCGGTCGAGATGTACGGCTACTACGACGTACTCGACAACGACGAGCAGGCGGCGTGAGCCGACCGCGCTTCTGGGACCCGGACGGGGGCCGGCATGGGGGCATGCCCACCTACCCGTGGCGCATGGCCCCCGACGGTCTCCTGGCTTACCGCCAGTTGCGTGCCGCCGGGCTTCGGCCCGGCGGTCAGCCGGTGGCCGCGCAGGTCCTGTGGCGCTCCCGTCGCTCCAAGGATCTGCGGGCCGCCTACCTCTACCGCCGCGAACTCGCCTTGCCTGTCCGGCCGATGACCGCCGCGAAGCGGGCCGCGCTCGCCGCCGCGAACCGGGCCCGCCGCCTGTGCCCCGTCTGCGGGCTGGATGCGGGCTACGTCCTGCCTGCTCATCTGGGCACCTGCCTGTCCTGCGCCGATGCCATGCCGACCGCGGCCTGACCCGAGAAGAGGATCCGATGCCCGCCAACATCGTCCACGCGAACCCGGCCACCGGCCTGCCGGTCGGCACCGTCGCCGTCTTCCTGACCCAGGGCGCCGCCCTGGTCGCGCTCTACCCGAGCGGCGGCAGCACCGGGCACGGCTGCCCCACCTTCAAGTGGCTGTGCCTGGGCTGCGGTGAGGCCAGTTACTACGAGGACGAGCGGGGTCCCGTCCGCAACAGGGCCAACGGCCACGCCACCGACTGCCGCGCCATCCCCTGGCCCCGGCCCGCCCAGCTCTGACCGCCACCCCCGCCCGGTTCGACTCTCCGTCGCTCACTCCCGAGCACCTATCTGGCATGGCCATGTCCAGAGTGGTGCTCGGGAAGCGGCGCCGCCGGTAGCCCGTGGCTGCCCTGAGCCCCCGCCCGCCGGCCGCCCGGGCCGGACCCCGGCTTGCCATCACCTCGCCGCCCGCCGTCTGCGGGCCCGGCCCAGAGAGGCCGCACATGTCCCCTGACCTCGCGTTCTTCGTGTTCTTCGCGGGCAGCGCGGCCACCTCCGGCTGGACGCTCCTGGCGATAGCCGCCCGCCGCCTGCTCACCGACCCACACCGCCCGGAAAGGAAGTCCCACGATGCCTGACCCCAGCAAGCCGAAGCTGCCCGCGTGGCTGTGGGACTCCACCCCCAAGACCGAGAAGCCCGAGCCCGAGCCCGAGGTGATCACCCCGACCCGGGTCATCCCCGCCGGCGAGCAGGTCCCGCCGAAGCCGGACTACCCGCCGCTGACCGCCCAGGACCACCAGCGGGCGGACCGGCTGACCGAGCCGCCGCACGACCCGGCCCCGACCTGGTTCACGGCCCTGCGGGACAAGGCCCTGGCCCACGACATCACCACCCTGCCCGCCGCCCGGCAAGGCGCGACGCCGGACGTCGAGGACGTCGAGCCCTGGTACCTCCGCCGCCCCGGCCCCTCAACTCCAGGGGCAGGGGAGGGAGATGACGGTTCGGGGCCGGTCATGCCCGAGGTGTCGGCGAAGGTCACCGTCACCACGAAGATCCCGCAGAAGCCCTCCACGTCCCCCGCCCGCTCCAACCCGCAGCCCGGCGGAGGCGGCGGATCCTCCCAGCCGCCGACCGGCACCGGTGGCGGCTGCGGGGGCGCCGAACCGCCCGCCGACGGCGGGGACGGCGAGGGCTGTGGCGGGTGCACCTTCCGGTGCAACGCCGTGTGCAACTACCCGGCCGGCGGCGGGGAGCCACCCGCCGACCCTGAGCCCGCCGAGCCGGTGGAGCAAGAGGTCAAGGTCGAGGTTGAGGTCAAGGCCAGCGACCCGAAACAGCCGCGGAAGAAGGGTCGCCTACCCGAGGTCTTGCAGGGCACCCCGCCCGGCACCGGCAGCGGCTGGCACGGCCCGCGCGTGCGCTGGGCCTTCAAGTGGATCGCCCCCGGCATCGTCGGCTGGGGCTTCGACTGCCTCGACAAGGCCGAGCACCTGATCGTCTGGTTCCACGACCCCGGCACCCAGTTCTGGATGGGCGCGGTCTTCGTCGCCGCCGGCGGCTGGATCGCCTGGAAGACGCGTGGGTGGTGGCCGCCCCTGGCCTGGCTCCTGCGCGTCCCGATGGCCACCACCATCCTCGCCGTCCTGCTCACCCCCCTCTCCCACTGACCGGAGGAAACGATGCTCAGCTCTGCCGTGCCCGCCACGTTCCTCGCCGCCCCCGCCAGCGACCTCGGCGGCTTCAGCCTGGGAGCCATCACCGCCGGGGGACTGGCCGCCGTCGCCAGCGCCGCCGTGATCTTCCTGCTGAAGAAGGGCGTCAACCCCAAGATCGACCGGCACATCAAGTGGGAACACCTCGCCGGAGCCGGATTCGTCACCGGCAACCTCTACGCGGCGGCCGGATGGGACGCGATCGCCGCCCTGATCCACGGCCTCACCAGCGCACCCGCCGCCGCCTGGGGCTCCGGCGCCCTCGCCCTGATCATCAGCGCCTGGATCGGACTGCGCACCCACAGCCGCTGGCGCGCGACCATCCTCGGCTTCACCGCCTCCGTCCTCTTCGACACCGCCGGCGGCTGGTGGAGCTTCGGCGCCATCATCATCGTCAAGGTCGTCCACTCCATCCCCGGCCTGGGCGGCTGACATGCCCATCGACCTCGACAAACACACCACCGCACCCGAGGACACCGCACCCGAGGACGAGCAGGTGGAAGAAGCGCCCGACGACATCGAGGACATTGAGGATGCGGGCGAGGGGACGAGCGAGGAGGCGACGGAAGTCCGGCGCCGCCTCTCCGAAGCGGCCGCCTGGACCCGCCCCTACCTGATCAACGCGCACAGCATTAAAAGCCTGGTCATCGGCTCGGTGGTCCTCATCAGCAAGACCTGCACGTGGGTCGTGGAAGGCGACGCGCTGCGGGTCTTCTTCCCGCACGGGGCTGACAAGCGGGACGCCAAGAAGGCCGCCGCCGAGGCCGCCCGCAAGGCCAAGCAGGCCAAGAAGACCGCGAAGAAGTCCAAGACCGAAGAGCCCGAGCCGGAGAAGCCGGACAGTGCGGCCGACAGCGGGCACGGCGAGCCGCCGGCCTGGCTGATCCGGCTCGGCGGACTCGGCCTCGGGATCTACCTGATCATCTACACCGGCTGGTCCTCCCCCGCCTGGTCCGTCCCCGCCGTAGCCATCCCCTGGTGCGCGCTCGCCTGGATGTACTCACCCACCACCCCGGCCGCCGCCGAGGAGGCCGCGGGTGAGGAAGACGCGGGTGGGGACAGCGTGTACGAGGACGAGCCGTACGACGAGGACGACGAGGTCGGTGAGGAGGAGGACGAGGAAGAGCCCTACGACGAGGCAGGGGAGGAAGGGGAGGAGGACGCCGTGGTGGAGGCTCCCCCGCTCAGCCCGGAGGAGATCGCCGACCGGTTCCGCCGCTACGTCGAGCACATGGTCGCCGCCCGCTGGGCGGAGGGGGTCCGGGGGCGACGTCAGGGAGTCCACGTCGAGGACATGCTGACCGACCTGAAAGAGCGCGGGCTCATCACCGACGAGCAGTGGGACACCCCCTCCCTCGGCGCCTACCTGCGGGCGCTCGGAATCCCCCTGCGGGACCCGCTGTCACTGACCGTCAACGGCCGCAAGGTCAACCGGGTCGGGGTCCACTACGAAGAGCTCACTCGACACCTCGGCCGGACCCCCCATCTGCCCCCTCATCTGGTCCCCGACCGGACCGCCGAAGAGCCCCCCGTCGGCCCCGCCCCGGCCACCCCCACAGCGGCCGCCTAACACCCCACGCCCGGCCCCTCCAGCAGCCTTCTCCGAGGCGCCAGATGAGGGGGCATCAAGCCCTCTCCGCACCCCTTTCGAAGGGGCCCCACAGAGGGCCCGGCAGTCCCTCCCCTCCCCTGCCGGCCAGAGGCCCCTACCAGGGCCCTACCGGCCGCCCTACCAATGCTCTGACCTGCACACCTACCGAACGCCCTACCGAGCCCTACCGCCCCCTACCGCAAACGGTAGGCCGCGCATACCAGACCGAAACGGACATCTGTTGCCGTACTCCTACCGCTGCGGATCATGCTCCGCCTCCTCCCCTCCCGGCCACTACGACGACGCCCTCGCCGCCCGCGACGAACACCGCCGAACCGCCCACGGCGGACTGATCCCCGACGGCGAATCGATCACCGAAGCCGACGACCCCGACCGACGGGGACTCGACCCCAAGACCATCGCCGCCGTCGCCGGACTCGGCCTCCTCGCCGCCCTCTACCGGTGGATCACCCACTGAACCCACTCCACCCCCGCCATCACCCCACGTAACCGAGCTTCGAAAGGCCGTCACATGCACGACGAGTACGACACCCGGGACCGCGACGACGTCGAGCACCCCGCCCGCGAGGAGGAGAAGGCCGCCGAGATCGCCCTCGACCGCGCCACCGCCAACGGTGCTGCCGAACTGGAGGTGACCGCGTGAACCGGATCCCGCCGCTCGGCGACCAACAGGGGCTATGGCAAGCCGTTATGGCCGCCGCCTCCGGTCGTTGTCAGTGCCGCGGCACCTGCGGCAAGAACCACGCCAAGACCGGCGGCCGGTGCGACCGCGTCCACGGCGGCTACAACAACCGGCACGGCGGCGGCACCGTCCACCTCATCGCCGCCCCCGCCGACCCGGCCGACATGCTCCTGCCCGCCCACAAGGCCGCCGCCCTGCCCAAGCACCAAGTCTCCGCCTGGTGCCCGGCCTGCCACGACGCCACCCACCGCGCCGCCCACAAGGCCCAGCAGGCGAGCGTCCCGGCCACCGGGCCGGACTCCCTGTTCGACCTCTGACACGCCAGGGAGAACCTGTGCCCATCAAGACCGTGACCTGCCACGTCGCCGAGTGCGACGTCTGCGGCACCGCATACGGATCCGACAGCGGCGACCAGCGCGCCGTCCACGCCACCACCTGCGAATCCGCCGCCGAGCTGGTCCACGAGGACCCCGAGTGGCTGATCACCGCCGATGGGCGCGTGATCTGCCTCGCCGACGACGAGCGCCACCAGGCCGCCCTCGACGCGCTGATGCCGCCCGCACCGCAGTCCGTGTGCGACGGCCAGATCCCGCTCCCGATCGACCTCTGACCTTCACCCCCTCGCGGCCCGTACCCGTCTCCTGCCCGGGTGCGGGCCGCTCCGCTCCGCATGAAAGGAGCCCGCGTGACCACCGAGTACGCCCCGAACGTGATCCCGTTCCGGCCCGAACCCGCCGAGGTGAAGGCCGCCGAACAGGCCGTCATCGGCGCCGCCCTGCTCGACCCCGCCCAGATCCCCGCCCTCGCCGCCCAGCTCGGCCACCCCGGCGTGTTCCACCACCCCGCCCACGAGACGATCTGGCGCACCATCACGCGCATGGCCGGCGGTGAGCGGCCGGTCGACCCGCTGCTGCTGACCGGCGTCCTGCGCGCCCAGGGCGACCTGGGCCGCGTCGGCGGGCCCGCCTACCTGCACACCTGCATCGAGGCCACCCCGAGTGCCGCCAACGGCGACTACTACGCCGAGATCGTGCGCGTCGCCGCCGAGCGCCGCCGCATCGGCACCGCCACCAGCCGCCTGGCCCACATGGCCGGCGACGGTGAGGCCGACCTGGACGCCGTCCGCACCGCCGCCCTCGCGGCGCTGGTGGACCTCGCCGCCGGGGACACCTGGCTCGACCCCGTCCCGCTCGGCTCCCACGCCGCCCTGCCGACCTTCCCCGTGCAGGCTCTGCCCGGGTGGGTCGGCGCCTACGTCGAGGCGGTCGCCGAGTTCACCCAGACCCCGCCCGACGCGGCCGCCACCATGGCCCTCGCCGCCCTGTCGACCGCCGCCGGCGGCCGGGTGAACGTGGAGATCCGGCCCGGCTGGCGCGAGCAGTCCAACCTCTACTTGACCTGCGCGATGCCCCCGGCCAGCCGCAAGTCCGACGTCTTCGCGTTCACGATGGGCCCGGTCTACAAGGTCGAGGCTGAGCTTCAGGCCGACGCGAAGGCGGCGATCATCGAGGCCGAGACCGCCAAGGACACCGCGCTCGCCGAGGTAGAGGCCCTGATGGCCAAGGCCCGCAAGAACCCCGACCTCGACCGCGCCCAGCTCGTCGCGGAGATCTCCGCCGCCAAGATGCTCGCCGAGGAGATCACCGTCCCGCCGAGCCCGCGCCTGACCCTGTCCGGGGACATCACCTCCGAGACCGTCACCAGCCAGCTCGCCGTGCACCGCTGCCTGGCTGCGCTCTCCCCCGAGGGCGACCTGTTCGACAACATGGTCGGCCGCTACAGCAGCAAGCCGAACCTCGGCGTGTTCCTCCAGGCCCACAAGGGCGAGCGACTCCAGACAGACCGCATCACCCGCGAACAGCCCACCGTCGACCGCCCGGCGCTCACCATCGGCGTCACCCCGCAGCCCGCCGTCCTCCAGGAACTCGGCGCCGCCCCCGGTGCCCGCGACCGCGGCCTGCTCGCCCGCTTCCTCTACTCCCTCCCACCCTCCAACCTCGGCTACCGCAAGGTCCGCACCACTCCCATCCCCGACAAGGCCGCGAACGCCTACGACCGCAACCTCACCCGCCTGCTCCGCGCCATGACCGACCTCACCGAACCGGTCACCGTCGTCATGAACCAGGCCGCCGACCTCGCCATCGAGAAGCTGCAGGAGCGCGTCGAGGTCCAGCTCCGCCCCGACCAGCCGCTCTCCCACATCAAGGACTGGGCTGGCAAGCTCGTCGGCCACATCGCCCGCATCGCCGTCCTGCTCCACCTCGCCGACCACATCGCCGCCGACCAGGACCAGAGTGCCTGGCGCGCCGACCTCGAGGCCGCCACCGTCGAGCGCGCCGCCCAGATCGCCGACTACTACACCGCCCACACCCTCGCCGTCTTCGACCTCATCGCCGCCGACCCCGCCACCGAGGACGCCCACGCCATCCTCCAGTGGCTCCAGCGCCCCAAGAAGGACGGCACCCACCGCACCCACATCAAAGCCCACGACGCCGTCGCCAGCAGCCGCCGCTTCAAGAAGGTCGCCGACGTCGAACCCGCCCTGAACCTGCTCGAACAGCACGGCTACCTCCGCACCGACCAGCCCCCCACCGACGGCCGCCGAGGCCGCCAACCCGCGACTACGTACCGTATCCACCCCACCCTGGACACCCCCGTGGACGCGACGGAAGCCCCGTAACCGTCAGGGATGTCAGGGAAAATCCCTGACCTGCGAAAACACCGCCTGACCGCCTGTCAGGGAACGTCAGGGATGTCAGGGAAAAGGCGAATTTCCCTGACATCCCTGACAATCCCTGACGCCCCGCCAGGAGCCAAAACCCCAGGTCAGCGATTTTCCCTGACATCCCTGACACTTTCCGGCCTCCAGCCCCGTCCACGCGCGGAGGTCGTGACGCTCCGCAACCACCATCCGCACTCACAGCCGGAGACTTCGCCATGCCCAAGCGCGAACTGCTCAAGCTCCCCGCCGTGCTCGCCGAACTCGACATGTCCCGCGCCGCCTTCTACCGGATGCGGGCCCGAGGCAAGGGTCCGCGCCTCATCAAGCTGCCCAACGGTCAGGTCCGGGTCGACCGGGCCGACCTGGACGCGTGGCTCGACTCGTGCGAGGTCGCCGCCTGATGCCCACTTCCTACAAAGTCACCTTCTGGGAGCACCGCCACCGGCCCGACCGCCGCAAGCCGTGGATGGTCCGGTGGGTCGTGGACACCAACGAGTGCTCCGAGTCTTACCTAACCAAGACTCAGGCGGACGGCCGGAAGGCCGAACTGCTCATGGCGGCGGCCTCTCACCAGCCCTTCGACGTCGAAACCGGTCTCCCGCTTGCTGAGCTTCGCAGGCGCCAGGAGGAGCAGAACTCCGTTACCTGGTACCAGCACGGGCGGAACTACGTCGAGGCTCGATGGGACGGCGCCCCGGCCAAGACGCGGACGACGTGGGCGGACGCCCTGGCGAGCGTCACGTTCGAGCTGGTCAAGAGCAAGACCGGGATGCCGGACAAGCTGCTGGTTCGACGCGCGCTCTACAGCTGGGCCTTCAACGTGAACCGCTGGACCGATGAGCCGCCGGCCGAGGTTGCCAGAGCCCTGGCGTGGGTGGCGCGGAACTCGGTGGACGTGTCCGAGTTGGCGGACCCGAAGATGGTCCGACGCCTGCTCGCCGCCCTCTCGGTGAAGCTGGACGGCACCAAGGCCGCCGCTGCCACGACGCTCCGGAAGCGCCGGATTCTGAACCACGTCCTGGGACGCGCCGTTGAGGACGGCCTGCTGACCGCCAACCCGCTGCCGTCGGTGCAGTGGCAACCGCCTCGAACCGAGGAGGAGGTCGATCCCGAGTACGTCATGAGCCCCGAGCAGGCCGCCGCGATGCTGGAGGCCGTCGGCCGGCAGGGGCGGCGCGGGCCGCGGCTGGTGGCGTTCTTCGCGTGCATGTACTACGCGGGCATGCGCCCGGGTGAAGTGGTCCACCTCCGCAAGGACCGGTGCGTCCTGCCGGCGGAGGGCTGGGGGAAACTCAACCTCAACGGGAACAGCCCCCGCGTCGGGTCGTCCTGGACCGACAACGGCACGTCGCACGACCCCAGGGGCCTGAAGCACCGGCCGGAGAAAGCCACCCGGCCTGTGCCGATCCCACCCGAGCTGGTGAAGCTGCTGCGGGGGCACATCGAGCGGTACGGCACCGCACCCGACGGCCGTCTGTTCCGGACCTTCCGCAACGGCATGGTGCAGGAGAGCGGATACGGCGTCGTCTGGGCCGCCGCGCGAGCCGAAGTGCTCAGCGAGGAAGAGCAGGCCACCCCGCTCGCCAAGCGCCCCTACGACGCCCGGCATGCCGGGATCTCGCTCTGGCTGGCCTCCCGAGTGTCACCAGCGGAGTGCGCCCGGCGGGCGGGCCACAGCATCGCCGTCCTGCTCCGGGTCTACGCCAAGTGCGTCCACGGTGACGAAGATCATGCGAATCAGCTCATCACCGAGCGCCTCAATCGGCGGACCTCACCCCCGCCGACAAACGCGAGTCCCTAATCTTGGTCCGCGCCTGGTCCGTAACTGCTGGTCAGGACTGGGATCCGAGCGAAACAGGGTGAGACAAACCGCCCAAAACGACCATCCGGCGCGACCCGATGTTCGAGCACAACGAAACGGCCCCTGATCCGCATTTCTGCAGATCAGGGGCCGTTTCTCTATCCTGTGGCTGGTGCAGGGTTCGAACCTGCGTAGCTTGCGCGACAGATTTACAGTCTGCTCCCTTTGGCCGCTCGGGCAACCAGCCAGGATTTTCGCCTCCCGGGGTCTGCCCCGTTCGACGTGGTAAACCATACCTGATGGATGGGGGTGGTCCGCCACTCGATAGGCGGGCGGCGGCCCGGCCGGTGATCGCGGGCGCCGCGTGGCTGCCGGGGGCGGTCGGGGGCTGCGCTGGATAGGCTTGGGCGGCACCTGCCCCGCGCGGGTGGGCGCGGACAGTGAAGCCAGAGCATCAAGGAGACCAACACACCATGGCCGACTCCAGTTTCGACATCGTCTCGAAGGTCGAGTGGCAGGAGGTCGACAACGCGATCAACCAGACCTCCCGCGAGATCGCCACCCGCTTCGACTTCAAGAACGTCGGCGGCGAGATCAGCCGGTCGGGCGAAAAGATCGAGATGAAGGCCAACGGCGAAGAGCGGGTCAAGGCCATCCTGGACGTGCTCCAGAGCAAGTTCATCAAGCGCGGCCTCTCGCTCAAGGCGCTGGACGCCGGCGACCCCTACCTCTCCGGCAAGGAGTACAAGCTCTCCGCCAACGTGAAGGAGGGCATCTCCCAGGAGGACGCCAAGAAGGTCGCGAAGATCATCCGCGATGAGGGCCCCAAGGGCGTCAAGGCCCAGGTCCAGGGCGACGAGCTGCGCGTCACCTCGAAGAGCCGGGACGACCTGCAGGAGGTCCAGGCACTGCTCAAGGGCAAGGACCTCGACTTCGCGATCCAGTTCGTGAACTACCGCTGACCCGGCGGGGCGCGGGCGCACCGTCGACCACGCACCCCCTGCCGCACGCCTCGGCCCCGGACCGCACGCGGTCCGGGGCCGAGGTGCGTACCGGCGGCCGGCGCCTCGGTACCGGCCGACGCCAAAGCGCGCGGCGCCAAACCGCTCGGCGCCGCCCGGGTCAGCGCTCCAGCCAGTCCTCCGTGTGCCGGTGCCTGCCGAGGCCGACCGCCTCGAACTCGTCCGCCCCGTGCGGGCGGCGTGCGCCGAGGCGGCGCAGCACCTGGGATATCGGGCTGCCCTCGGTGGGGAAGCCTTCGCCGATCTCGATGCCGAGCGGACCGAGTTCGATCTTCCCGTCCATCCAGACCGCGCCCCGCTGGCTGCCCTGGCCACCGAAGTAGTCGGCCTCGGCGTAGGCGATCGGGCCGGCCTTGGACCAGGCGCTCAGCCGGTGGCCGAGCCCGCGGGGGAAGAATCCGAAGCCCGCCACCACCGCGCCGTCGGGCTGTTCGAGGGAGTCCAGGAGCTCGGCGGTCAGCGGGATCAGGGCCAGGCCTTGCTCCAGCGGCACGGCCCGAGCGAGCCGGACCTCCGCGGCCACCACATTGGCCAGTTCGACCGAGGCGAGCAGCGCTCTGAGTTCGTATGACACTCAGTCATTCTGCGCTACTTACGGCTTACCGGGCCACAGGAATAATCGAACTGACTATTTATTCGATCTTATGTCAAGTACTGACCGATGACGTCCGGCACCACGCACCGGGGGCCGGGATGCCGGGTACCCGACGGCGGGCGCCAAGTACCGTACGCCGGGCGCCCGGAGCGCCGGGCCGCCTGCCGGTGCCGCGCCCCGGCCCGGCAGACTGGCCCGATGACCAAGCCGATCCGACCGACCCCCCAGCAGCTCGCCGCCGCCCATGACACCACCATCGGGGACGTCACCGCCCCCGGACTGCGGGTGCTGTTCTGCGGGATCAACCCCGGCCTCTGGTCGGGCGCCACCGGTCACCACTTCGCCCGGCCGGGCAACCGGTTCTGGCCCGCGCTGTACCGCTCGGGATTCACCCCGCGGCAGCTCCGGCCGGACGAGCAGGAGGAGTTGCTGGCGCTGGGCCTGGGCATCACCAACGTCGTCGCGCGCACCACGGCCAAGGCGGACGAGCTGACCGCCGAGGAGTACCGGCAGGGCGGCGCGGCGCTGGTGGAGCGGGTGGAGCGGCTGCGCCCTTACGCGCTGGCCGTGTTGGGGATCGGCGCCTACCGGACCGCGTTCCGCAGGCCGCGCGCCCGGATCGGGCTCCAGCCGGAGCGGATCGGCGGCGCGGAGGTGTGGGTACTGCCCAACCCCAGTGGCCTGAACGCCCATTACACGCTGGACGGGCTGGCGGCGGAGTTCCGTACGCTGCGCGAGGCGCTGCCACCCACGGTCTGAATCCCGGCCGGGAGTTCGGCGGAACGGAGTTCCCTGACCAGGGCCCGGACGGCCACGGTGCGGGCGAGTTCGGGCGTGGTGACGTAGCCGACCGAGCGGGTGGGCGGCCGGGGGCCGAGGTCGGTGACGGCGAGCCCGGCGGGAGCGCCGAGCAGGGCGAGCCGCGGCACGATCGACATCCCCAGGCCCTGGGCGACCATGGCGAGCGTCGCGGTGTCGTCCTCGACGTTCAGCGTGGCGGGCGGGATCCAGTCCTGACGGGACCACCAGTCCCGGGTGTACGAGGCGCAGTTCTCGTCCCAGTCGACCAGCGGGAGGGTGTGCGGCTCGGCCCGGCCCGCCGGGTGGACCAGGGCGTACGGCTCCTCGAAGAGCCGCCCCGAGACCAGCCCGGGACCCGGGGCGGCCGCGGTGTCGAGAGTGGCGATGCCCAGGTCGGCGCGGCCGTCGGCGACCTCGCCCGCGGTGCCGCGGCCGACCTCGCGGACGATCCGCACCCGCGGGACGATTCCCGGGTGCGCGGCGGTCAGCCTGGCCAGAACGGCGGGCAGCAGATGGACGGCCGCGCTGCGGAAGGCGGCGATCCGCAGCGGCCCGCTGACCGTACCGGACTCGGCGCCGCGGGCCTCGGCGGCCATGGTCTCCAGCAGTTGGAGGATCCGCCGGGCGTGCAGCACCACCCGCGCGCCCGCCGGGGTCACGCGCGCCCCGTGGCGCCCCCGGTCGAAGAGCACCGCGCCGATCTTGCGTTCGCACACCCGCACCGCGTGCGAGACGGCGGACTGCGACATGTCCAGCGCGACGGCCGCGGCGGTGAAGCTGCGCTCGCGCTCGACGGCCAGGAGAATCCGCAGCTCGTGCGGGGCGAGGTCGGTCATCCGGGCAATCTACGCCAGCCCCGCGCCTTCCATGAGCGGAATCGATGGATCGGCCGTCCTCCATCGACGCCGGCCCCTGCCAGGCGATCCACACGCTCCCTACGGTTGGGGCCAACCGATCCCAAGGAGCGTTCCGATGACCCGCACCGCCATGCTCGTCCACCAGGTCTCCCGCCCGCACGGCTTCCCCACGGCGGACAACTTCGCCTTCGTCGAGGCCCCGATCCCGGCACTCACCCCGGGCACCGCACTGGTCGAGAACGTCTACCTCTCGGTCGACCCCTACATGCGCGAGGAGATGGACGAGGGCGGGCGGGAGCTGCACGAGCCGATGGAGGGCCGCTCGATCGGACGGGTGGTGGAGTCCCGCGCCCCCGAACTCGCCGTCGGCACCCTGGTGTTCCACCGGCACGCCTGGCGCACCCACGCCGTGGTGACCCCGGCCGAGGTCCGGGTGCTGCCGCGGCCGGACGGCGTACCGGTCAGCGCCTTCCTGAACGTGCTCGGCGGCACCGGCCTGAGCGCGTACGTCGCCCTCACCCGGATCGCCAAGGTGCAGCCGGGCGAGACCGTCTTCATCACGGCCGCCGGCGGCGGTGTCGGCAGCGCGGCCGGCCAGATCGCGCGGCTGCTGGGTGCCGGACGGGTGATCGGCAGCACCGGCTCCGCCGCCAAGGCCGAGTACCTGACCGAGCACCTCGGCTTCGACGCCGCCTTCGACCACCACGAGGGCCTGGTCGGCGAACTGCTCGCCCAGGCCGCCCCCGAGGGCGTCGACGTCTGCCTCGACAACGTCGGCGGCGACCACCTGGCGGGAGCGATCGAGGTGCTCAAGGAGCGCGGCCGGATCGCCTGGTGCGGCGGGATCGCGCAGTACAACAGCACCGAACCGCCCGCCGCGCCGCGCAACCTCTTCGACATCGTCGGCAAGAGTCTGCGCCTGGAGGGCTTCCTGGTCCGCGACTACGGGCATCTCCAGGGCGAGCTGGAGGAGTTCCTGATCCCGCACCTGCGCTCCGGGCGGGTGCAGGCCTCGCACACCCTGGTCCAGGGCCTCGAGAACGTCGTCGACGCCTTCCTCGGCATGCTGCGCGGCGAGAACACCGGCAAGATGATCGTCCAGACCGCCGACCTCTGAGCCGGGCCGGGGCGCTCAGCCCCGAGGGTCCTGCGCCTCCAGTGCGGCCAGCAGCGCGCGCGGGTCGAAGGCGGCCCGGATCCGGGTGATCCGGCCGTCCTCCACCCGGCTCCAGTTGGTCACCGGGAACGGGCCCGTCACGGTGGTGTGCAGGTCGAACCAGGTCAGCACGTCGGTGCCGTCGCCGCACATCCGCTGGACGACGAGGTCCTCGGTCAGCCGCCCGAGGCCCTCCAGACCCTTCCGGCAGTCGTCCGCGCCCTCCGCGCGGCCGAGCGGACCCTCGAAGGTCACCTCATCGGCGAGCAGCGAGCGGAGTGCGTCGAAGTCCTTGGTCCGCCAGGCCTCGAAGTAGGCGGCGGCAACCTGCACGGCGGTGTCGGCCATCTGGGACATCCCTTCCCGTCAACTCCCTTGCGGTGGCGGCCATCCGGCCCGCCTCCCCCGAACACCTCCCACTCTGCGCCCTTCCCCGGCCATACGTCCAACATCTGGATCTTCTGGTTATCAGCACCTCTGGTTATGGAACTGCGCCGACCGGAGCACCTGGTCGCCATGGCCGGGGAAGGCGGCTTCACCACCGCACGACCGGCTCGCCCCGCCCGGCCCCGCGGGCACCCCGCGCGCCGGGCACCGCGCCGCCGGAGAGCCGCCTACGCAAAGGCCCGCCGCGCCCGCCCCAGCACCCGCAGCGGCGCCACCACCCCGTACCCGACGTCCCGCCGGAGCGCCCCCGCCCCCGCGCGCTCGACCGCCCGCAACTGGCACTCCATCAACTCGACCATCGCCCGCACCACCGGCCGCAGTCCGGGCACACTGAGCTCGACCACGTCCCGGGCCTCCTCCAGCGCCGCGCCCGCCTGCCCGCGCAGTTCCGCGAGCAGTGCCCGCACCGCCGGGCCGTCCGCACCCCGCTCCAGTTCGGCGCGGGTGATCCCGTGCCGGTCCAGCCGGTCGCGCGGGATGCAGAGCCGGCCCTCCCGCAGGTCCCCGGCGAGGTCGGCCAGGAAGTCCACCCGCTGCGCCGCGTCCACGAACCGCCGCCAGCCGGCCACCGCCGCCGCGTCCGGCCCGTCCTGGTACTGCAGCCCGGCGAAGACCAGCACCCCGGGGCAGGCGTAGTCGTCCAGGTAGGCCTGGTAGTCGTCATCGGTGCCGAAGCCCGCGAACGCCGCCTCGACGGTGGCCGCCCCGTCCAGGAAGGCCGACACCCGGTCGGTCGGCAGCCCTCGCGCGGCCACCGCGTGCGCATAGGCCGCCAGCACGGGCTCAGAACTGCGCCCGGAGGCCAGCACCCGGGTGGTGCACTCGCCCAACTCTCTTAGATCCCGGACCCGTTGGTCGAGCGTGCCGTTCTCGGCCACATCGTCCACCAGGTTCATGAACGCCAACCCGGCCACCAGAAAGGGCACCAGCGCGGGCTCCGCCAGCAACCGCAGTGCCAGGTACGGGGCCTGCTCCCGCCGCACCACCCGCCGGGCGGCGGCGGTGTAGGCCGCGCGCACCGGCGCCTCGGATATTCCGGCGGCGGTCAGCGTGCGGCGCCAGGTGGGCACGGCGGTGTCCTCTTCGTTCGGCAGACGGGGCGCCCCACCGTACCGAGACCGGGCGGCGGCCCCGCCGGTCGGCCTACGCCACCCTGCACCGGCCGCCCTGCCCTGCCGCCCCCGCGGGCCGCCTCAGCGCCCGCCGAACCGCTCGCCCGTGGGGACGACCTCGCGCCCCAGCGGCATCAGCGAGATCGGGATCATCTTCAGGTTGGCCCAGCCGAACGGGATCCCGATGATCGACAGGAACAGCGGAATGCTGGTCACCAGGTGCCCGATCGCCAGCCACCAGCCCGCGAAGACGAACCAGATCACATTGCCGACGCACGACCCCGCCCCGGCGTCCGGACGCTCCACCGTCGTCCGCCCGAACGGCCACAGTATGTAGCCGGCGATGCGGAAACTGGCGATGCCGAAGGGAATGGTCACGATCAGCACACAGCAGACGATCCCGGCGATGGCGTAGCCGATGGCCATCCAGATCCCGCAGAAGACCAGCCAGAGGACGTTGAGCACAAAATCAATCAGCTTCACGCCCTCCAGCTTCCCACCCGGCGACGCGTCGAACCGCCGGGTCTGCCGGGGCCCACCACACCCGCCGGCCCGGCCGGGAGCCGTCGGTCAGATGCCCATCGAGGCCATTTCGACGGCGGAGCGGTAGTTCAGGGCCGTCGCCTTCACACAGGCGCCGTACGTCCGGTCCTTGGCGACCACCAGGAAGTAGTCCCGCAGGTTCTTCCAGTACCCGACCAGGTAGCCGATGCCGGGCACGAACCCCGGGGGCCTGGGGACCAGCGCGAACGCGGCGGAGCACTTGAGGATCTCGCCGGTGGCCTGCGACAGGACGTCGGCCACGTCGCCGTTCATGGTCCAGCCGGCGGCCAGCGAGTCGTCCCAGATGGCGCCCGCCACCTTGCGCAGGGCGTCCTGCTGGTCCGGCGTCGGGTCGCCGGTGAGCGCGACGGCCGCCGAACCGGCCTGCCGGAAGGGGGAGTCGGCGGGACGGGCCTGGGCCGTCCCGGCCGCGCAGACGGCCAGGGTCGTTCCGGCGAGGACCAGGGCGATCGAGGACACCGTCCGGGGCAACCGTCGTTCCACCGCTTCTCCGCCTCTCCAGGGAGCGCTCGAAGACCATGAAGTCACCGGGGTCCGCCCGCGCACGGGACGTCCCCACGATGCCGACCGAGCGTCCCACTTTCGACGATGTACCGTCAACAGCCCTGCGGGAAAAGGACGTGCGGCGGGAGGGGGGCGGCGCTTCGGCCGCTCAGCCCTCGCCCTCCTCCGAGGTGCTGTCGAGCAGGGACCGCAGCAGGTCCTCGTCGTGCGGAAGGAGGGCGCTGACGAAACTGGCCAGCACCGCACCGCGGTCGTCCTCGTTGTCGAGCACCTTGCGCATCCGCAGGGCGGCGAGCCCGGCGGCGTCGGCGGAGGCGAGCCAGAGATAGGAACGCCCGGACCGGGTACGGGAGACGGCGTTCTTGGCGTGCAGCCGGGAGAGGATGGTCATCACCGTGGTGTAGGCGAGACCTCCGTCGAGGTGCTCCTGGACCCAGCTCGCGGTCACGGGGGCCGGCGCCTCGCGCAGGACGGCGAGCACCTGGGCCTCCAACTCGCCCTGCCCCCGCCGGCGGACCCGGGGGTCCCTCGCCGGTGCGTTCAGCTCCCCGTCCATGGCGATGACCCCATCCCTCCGCTGCTGCCGCCCCGCCGGGCCGGGGCACCGTTCTCATCCTACTGAGCGGGCCCGGACCGCGAGCGGATCAAGGCCGGACCGAGGCCGCGGCAACCGGCGGGCGGACGCCGGAAGTCGGGCCCGAGGCCGCCGGCGGAGCGGACGCGATCACGGACCGCCGTACCGCGAGAGCCGCCGCACGGCCGGCCGGCCACCGGCGACCAGGGCCGATGCCATGTCAAGCGCCGGCAAAACAATTCCCGCGTCGTCGCATTCTCGCTATCTCTACACTGATGTAGATTCATTGACCGGGTCGGCCGCACCGGGACCGGCCGCACCGCGGAGGTCCGTGCCTGCCGGACCGATGCCAGGAACTCCAGGAGGGGCATCATGGGAGTCACGCTCTCCAAGGGCGGCAACGTCTCGCTGACCAAGGAGGCCCCGGGCCTGACGGCCGTCGTCGTCGGTCTCGGCTGGGAGGTCCGCTCCACCACCGGCGCCGACTTCGACCTCGACGCCAGCGCGCTGCTCTGCACCGAGGCCGGCCGGGTGCTCAGCGACCAGCACTTCGTCTTCTTCAACAACCTGCGCAGCCCCGAGGGTTCGGTCGAGCACAGCGGCGACAACCTCACCGGCGGCGGCGGTGGCGACGACGAGCAGATCAAGGTCGACCTGACGGCCATTCCGCCCGGGGTCGCCAAGGTCGTCTTCCCGGTCTCCATCTACGACGCCGACACCCGGGGACAGAACTTCGGCCAGGTCCGCAACGCCTTCATCCGCGTCGTCAACCAGGCCACCGGCACCGAGATCGCCCGCTACGACCTGACCGAGGACGCCTCCACCGAGACCGCCATGGTCTTCGGCGAGCTGTACCGCCTCGGCACCGACTGGAAGTTCCGCGCCATCGGCCAGGGCTACGCCTCCGGCCTGCGCGGCATCGCGCTGGACTACGGCGTCAACGTCTGAGCGGACCGGCGGGCCAGGACAAGGCCGACGGTCGCTCCCTTCACTTCCATGATTCCGGGGGATCGCATGGACCGACTCAACCGCCCGCCACAGCTGAGCAATCTGCCCCAGCAGGACCGGGCCGACTTCGAACTGGCCCTCCGCCAGGCCCTGGCCCGGCCGGAGATCCGGGAGGCACTGCAGCGGAACCCGGCTCTCTGCCCCGAGCAGCTCCAGACCCTCGCCCGCACGGCGACCGGCGAGATCACGGCTGCCGCCGCCGACGAGTACCTGGAGTACCTGCGGGTGCGCGGTGCGGCCGGGAGCACCAAGCCCGGCCCCGCCCGCGGCGTCGACCAGGACTGGGCGGGCGGCCTGATGGGCGTACTCGCCGTCCTGGTCCCCCTGCTCACCGGAACCGCCGCGGCGATCCTGCTGCTCCTCGGGTACGCGCTGGGGCTGGCCAGGTCCCAGCGCCACCTGGCCGACTCGCTGCTCACCGCGGGCTGGGCGGCCGTCGTGGTCGCCGGGATCTGCGTCGTCGCCGGGGTCGCCGGTCTGCTCACCACCGCGGCCCGCCGCCGTTCCGCCCAGTCGGACGGGCCGGCCGGCAGCACCCCGGCCGAGGAGCTCAGGCAGGCCCGCGAGGCCTGGCGGACGGCCCTGCTGGAGCGTGGTCTGCTTCCCTTCCTCCACCTCCGTCTCCAGTAGCCTCAGGCCGGACCGGCCGGGGAGCCGGTCCACCTACGCGTACGAAAGACCAGGGGACCAGATCGTGAACATACGCCGTATCGCAGGGGCCGTGCCCGCTCTGCTGCTGGCCGCGCTGCTGCTGGGACAGCAGACCGCGGCCCAGGCGGCCCCTGCCGCGGTCCGTACCGTGGCCGCCGCTCCCGCCGCCGCCGCGCCTGCCGCCGTCCAGGCCCAGGGAGAGTCGTCGGCCCGGGTTCAGTCCTCGGACCGGGTGCAGTCCTCGGACCAGGTGCGGCAGGGTGACCGTCAGCTCGCCATGGGCAAGAACAGCACGGGCACCAAGAAGAAGGGCGGCTTCTTCAAGAAGCTGGGTATCGCGGTGATCGTGGTGATCCTGCTGATCATCCTCTTCGCGATCGGCCTGATCGTCGCGATCGTGCTCGCGATCAAGCGGATCTTCCGCCGGCGGTAGCCTCCACCGGCCGGTCCGGACACTTCGGCCGCTCGGGGTGCCCGGGCCCCTCCGGCCGGTCGCCGGCCCGACGAGTTGCGAGGTCGCGGACGCCTCCTACGCTGCAGATACGGACGACTCATCGAATGCCGAAGCGTCCACGGCAGCAGGGAGGCAGCCATGTCTCAGGCTTCTGGTCCGCCCCGTGACCCGTCGGGCCCGGCCCCCGCCCCGAACGTACCGCCGTCCTGGCCGCACCGCGCGGACACCGTCGTCGGACTGGTGCTGTTCGCCGGGGTGATGATGCTGGTCAACGGGGTGCTGGAGATCCTCCAGGGCATCGTCGCGGTGGCCAGGGACAGCATCTACGTCACCACCCCGCACTACACCTTCGAGTTCAGCCTCACCGCCTGGGGCTGGATCCACATCGTGTGGGGCGTGATCCTGGCCGCGGTCGGCTTCGGCGTGGTCAAGGGCGTCCCATGGGCGCGTGTGGCCGCCATCCTGGTGGTCGCCGTCAGCCTGGCGCTGAACTTCATCTTCCTGCCGTACTACCCGCTCTGGTCGCTGGTGGTGATCGCGATCGACGGCTTCGTCCTCTGGGCGCTGTGCACCTACCACTCCCACAACATCGAGTGACCCGCGCTCGGCGGCACTCCGGCGGCCGTACGCTCAGCGCTGGTAGCCGGCCATCCGCTCCAGGCGGGCGATCCGCTCGGCCATCGGCGGGTGGGTGGAGAAGAGCCGGGCACCGGCCTCACCCGGACGGAACGGGCTGGCGATCATCATGTGGCTGGCCGTCTGGAGCTGCGGCTCCGGCGGCAGCGGCAGTCGCTGGGTACCGAGCTCCAGCTTGCGCAGGGCGCTGGCCAGGGCGAGCGGGTCGCCGGTGATCCTGGCGCCGTCCGCATCGGCCTGGTACTCGCGGGAACGGCTGACGGCCAGCTGGATCAGGGTGGCGGCGAGCGGGCCGAGGATCATGATCAGAAGCATGCCGATCAGCCCGGGCCCCTCGTCGTCCTCGTCCCGCCCGAACGGGATCAGCCAGGCGAAGTTCACCAGGAACATGATCACCGAGGCGAGCGCCCCGGCCACCGAGGAGATCAGGATGTCCCGGTTGTAGACATGGCTGAGCTCATGGCCGAGCACCCCGCGCAGCTCCCGCTCGTCCAGCAGCTGCAGGATGCCGTCGGTGCAGCAGACCGCGGCGTTGCGCGGGTTCCGGCCGGTGGCGAAGGCGTTCGGCGCCGGGGTCGGCGAGATGTACAGGCGGGGCATCGGCTGGCGGGCGGAGGTGGAGAGCTCACGGACGATCCGGTACAGCTGCGGCGCCTCGATCTCGCTCACCGGACGGGCCCGCATGGCGCGCAGGGCCAGCTTGTCGCTGTTCCAGTACGCGTACGCGTTGGTACCGAGGGCGACCAGCAGGGCGAGCACGAAACCCGTGCGCCCGAAGAAACTGCCGATCACCAGGATCAGCGCGGACAGGCCGCCGAGCAGCGCGGCCGTTCTCAACCCGTTGTGCTGGCGGTGCACGGCAGGCCCTCCAAGTGGTGCGGTGGGAAGCCTTCGGTTCACATCCCTCTGCTGGGATCAACGGCGGGGTGCGCCGACTTCGTTCCCTTGTGCACACAAACCACCCGGAGGCCGGGCGGACGTCCGGGGGCACGGGGTCCTGCCCGACCGGCCGCCCGCGCGATCAGCCCACCGCGGAGCCGCACGGTTTCCCGTGCCCCAGAGCGTCGCCCGCCCCGCGCTCGCCTTCCGTACTCAGAACAGGCTGCCGCCGGCGACCTGGAGGACCAGCTGCGGAGCCACCGAGAGCACGGCCGCGACGACCGCGGTCAGGCCCAGGGTGGCCGCCAGCGGAGCCGGCAGGCGGCGGTCGGTGACCGGCCGCTCCGCCGGGGCGAACAGCTTGGCGGTCCAGACCAGGTAGTAGTACAGCGCGATCACGACGTTCACCGCCATCACCACCGCCAGCCAGCCGAGACCGGCGTCCACGGCCGCCCGGAAGACCACCACCTTGCCGAACAGGCCGACCACGCCCGGCGGCAGACCGGCCAGGCAGAGCAGGAAGAAGGCCAGCGCGAGCGCCGTCCAGCGGCGCCGGGCGAACAGGCCCGCGTAGTCGTCCAGTCGGCTGCCCGCGCTCCGGCCGACGGCGGCCACCACGGCGAAGGCGCCGAGGTTCACCACGCCGTAGATCAGCGCGTACGCGACGGTGGCCCCGATCGGCTGGTCCGAGCCCGCGTAACCGGCGGCGGCCAGCGGGACCAGCAGGTAACCGGCCTGGCCGATCGAGGACCAGGCGAGCAGCCGGACGGCACTGTGCGCGGTGCTCCCGCGCTGGCGCAGCGCCCCCACGTTGCCCGCCGTCATGGTCAGCGCGGCGAGCACGGCCAGCGCCAGGCCCCAGGTGTGGCCGTACGGGCGGAAGCCGATGGTGGTGATCAGGGCGAGGCCGGAGAGGCCGGCGGCCTTGCCGACCACCGAGAGGTACCCGGCGACCGGGACCGGCGCACCGGTGTAGGTGTCCGGCAGCCAGAAGTGGAACGGGACGGCGGCCACCTTGAAGGCGAAGCCGACCAGGGTGAGCGCGGCACCCGCCTCGGCGAGCGGCTTGAGCTGTCCCGGGGCGTGGCTCAGGCCGTCGGCGACCGCGGCCAGGTGCAGGCTGCCGGTGGCGGCGTAGACGAAGCTGACGCCGAGCAGCATCACGGCCGTCGCGGTGACCGAGGAGAGGAAGAACTTCAGCGCGGCCTCGGCTCCCCGGCCGTCCCGGCGCAGGCCGACCAGCGCGAAGGCGGGCAGCGAGGTCACTTCCAGGGCGATGATCAGCGTCGCCAGGTCGCGGGAGGCGGGCAGCAGGGCGGCCCCGGTGGCGCTGCTGAGCAGCAGGAACCAGTACTCGCCGCCCGGCAGCTTCTCCTCCTCCACGGTGTGGACGGAGAACAGCGCCGCGATCAGCGCACCGCCGAGCGCCAGCAGCTGGAAGGCCAGCGCGAAGTCGTCGGCGACGTACGAGCACAGCCCGTTGTCGGTGGCGGCTGCTACGGTCCGCAGACAGAAGGTCGACCGAGTGTGACCGGTGGCCAGTGGGAGGAGCGCGATGAGGGCGAGGGCGAGTCCGCCGGCGGTGAGCCAGCCGAGGGCCTTCTTCCGGCCGGCCGGGAGGAAGAGGTCGGCGAGCAGCACACCGAGCGCGGCCAGGGCGGCGATCAGCGGGGGCGCGATCGCCACCCAGTCGATCGACTGCACGAGCGTGCCCGGGTTGGCGACGGCCAGCGAGGTCGCATCAGGCGCGGACAGGGTCATGGCGGGCTGCCCCAGGAGGAGGTGAGAGCCGAGCGGGGTGCCGAGCATCGGTCAGCCACCCCCGAGGAGGTGCTTGACGGCGGGGTCGGACAGGCTCAGCAGGAGGGCCGGCCAGAGCCCGGCCACCACGGTGAGCGCGGCGAGCGGGGTCCAGCTGACGGCCTCGTACGGGCGGATGTCGGGGATCTCGGCGACCACGGCGGGCTGCTTCGGGTCACCCATGCAGACGCGCTTGACCACGACCAGCAGATACGCGGCGGTGAGGAGGGTGCCGAGTCCGGCGATCACCATGTACGTCACGAAGGCGGGGCGCGAGAGCCCGGCGGCCGGGTCGAAGGCGCCGAACATGGCGAGCAGCTCGCCCCAGAAGCCGGCCAGCCCGGGGAGGCCGAGGCTGGCGACGGCGGCGAAGCCGAGCAGCGCGCCCAGGCGCGGTGCCCGGCCGTAGAGGGCCGCGCCGGTGGCACCCGAGAGGGTGTCCAGGTCGGCGGTGCCGTAGCGGTCCTTGACCGCGCCGACCAGGAAGAACAGCAGGCCGGTGATCAGTCCGTGGGCGATGTTGGCGAACAGCGCGCCGTTGACGCCCACTGGGCTGAGGGAGGCGATGCCCAGCAGCACGAAGCCCATGTGGCCGACGGAGGAGTAGGCGATCAGGCGCTTGAGGTCGCCCTTGGCGCCGGGCCGGGCGAGCGCGAGGCAGGCCAGTGAGCCGTAGAGGATGCCGACGGCCGCCAGCGCGCCCAGGTACGGGGCGAAGGTGGCGGTGCCGTCCGGCACGATCGGGAGGAGGACGCGGACCAGACCGTAGGTGCCCATCTTCAGCAGCACACCGGCGAGCAGCACCGAGCCGACGGTGGGCGCGGAGGTGTGCGCGTCCGGGAGCCAGCTGTGCAGCGGCCAGGCGGGTGCCTTCACCGCCAGGCCGGCCAGGATGGCCAGCGCGGCGATCACCTGGGTGGTGTGGCCGATCCCCCTGCCGTGCGCGGCGGCGAGCTCGGTCATGTCGAAGGTGCCCGCCTGGAGCCCGACCAGCAGGAAGCCGAGCAGCATCACGGCCGAGCCGAGCAGCGTGTAGAGGATGAACCGGTTGGCGGACATCACCCGCTGCCCGCTGCCCCACCGGGCGATCAGGAAGTACATCGGGATCAGCACGATCTCGAAGGCCAGAAAGAACAGCACCAGGTCGAGCACCGCGAAGGTGGCCAGCATGCCGACTTCCAGGAGCAGCAGCAGCCCGGTGAACGAGCGGGCGCTCGGGGTGCCCTCGCCGTCGGGCAGGCGCTTGGTCGAGTACACCGCGCACAGGAAGGTGAGCAGGGCGGTGAGCACGATCAGCGGCAGCGAGATGCCGTCCACGCCGAGGTGGAAGCGCACTCCGATGGCCGGGATCCAGCGCAGGTCGGTGACGGCCTGCATCCGGTTCGGCGCGCCGTGGTCGAAGCCGGCCGCGAGCACGACGGTGAGCAGCAGGACGGCGCCGGTGACTGCCACACCGAGCCGCAGCGCGCGCCGCTCGGCCTGCGGGCCGGTGCCGAGCGGCGCGAGGGTGGCGGCGGCACCGAGCAGGGGCAGCAGCAGGAGGGCGATGAGGACTGCGTTCATCGGTGGCTCCAAGGACGTGCTGCGGTGGACGGGACGGAGGAGGGTGTACGGGTCATGTGCCGACCGCCACCAGGACGGCGAGCACGACGACGCCGGCGAGCAGGACGCTCACATAGGCCTGCGCGTTGCCGTTCTGCGCCCGCCGGACCAGCCAGCCGAGCACGTTGGCGCCGCCGCCCGTGCCGCGTACGTAGGTCTCGATGACCTCGCGGTCCAGGAAGCGGACCAGTTGCGCGGCGGCGGTCGTCGGACGGACGAACAGCGCGCTGTAGAGCCGGTCCACGTGGAAGCCCTGCCGCGCCGCGCCGAAGAGCGGACCGAGCAGGGTCCGCCCGGGGTCGGCGGCCTCCGCGGCGGCCGGCGCCTCCCCGGCCGGTGCCGTGCGGACGGCCGCGGCGGCGCGGGCGGTGGCCGAGCGCCAGGCGGCGTACGCGATCAGGATCCCGGCCAGGGCGAGGGCGGTACCGATCACCGCGGTGGTGGTGGAGGGCCGCAGCGAGCCGCCGTCCAGCAGGCCGGGCAGCCAGTCGGAGCGCAGCCCCGCGACGCCGAACCCCATGGTCGGGACGGCGAGCACCCAGAGCGGCCAGCGCATGGCGTGCGGTTCGAGCTGCGTCCCCGCCTCGTCGATCTCGGGCGAGTACGGCGCGCCCTCGGCGTGCCCGGCGGTCCGCCCGGCGGCCGGCGCGACGGCCGGCGCGCCCGTCGGCGAGTGGAAGGCCACCAGCCAGAGCCTGGTGGCGTACGCGGCGGTGAGCAGCGCGGTGAGCGCCCCCGAGACCAGCACGATCCAGCCCGCGGCGGAGGGCACCGCCGAGGCGGGGCCGAGTCCGTGGGTGGCGGCCTCGCCGGTCGCGGCGTGCTCGGCGGCGGTGAGCACCGCCTCCTTGCTGAAGAACCCGGAGAACGGCGGCAGTCCGACCAGGGCGACCAGGGCGATGCCCATCGTCCAGTAGGCGTCGGGGACCCGCCGGCGCAGGTCCGGCATCCGGGACATGGCGGAGATGGAGTTGGTGTGCGCGGCGTGGATCACCACACCGGCGGTGAGGAACAGCAGGGCCTTGAAGGCGCCGTGGCTGACCAGGTGGAACACGGCCGCGTCGCGGTCGCCGCTGGCCAGCGCACCGGCCATGTAGCCGAGCTGGCCGACGGTCGAGTAGGCGAGGACCCGTTTGAGGTCGTCCTGGGCGAGCGCGCACAGGGCGGACCCGACCATGGTGACGGCCGCCATCACCGAGAGCACCAGCAGTGCGGCGCCGGAGAGCAGGAAGACCGGCAGCAGCCGGGCGACCAGGTAGATACCGGCGGCGACCATGGTGGCGGCGTGGATCAGCGCGGAGACCGGCGTCGGACCGGCCATCGCGTCGGGGAGCCAGGTGTGCAGCGGGAACTGCGCGCTCTTGCCGGCGACCCCGGCGAGCAGCAGCAGCGCGATCAGGGTCGGGTGGCCGAGCTTTCCGCCGGCCGCCGCCTCCAGCACTCCGCTGATCCGGAACGTCCCGGTGTCCGCGCCCAGCAGGATGATCGCGAACAGGAAGGGGACGTCACCGAGCTTGGTGACCAGGAACGCCTTGAGCGAGGCGGAGCGGGCGTCGGCGGTCTCCCAGTGGTGGCCGATCAGGAAGTACGAGCAGATGCCCATGATCTCCCAGCCGACCAGCAGCACCACCAGGTCTCCGGAGTACACGACCAGGAACATCGCGGCGGTGAAGAGCGAGACCAGCGCCGCGTACGAGGGGTAGCGCGGGTCGTCCTTCAGATAGGCCGTGGAGTAGATCTGCACGCAGGTGGCGACCAGGCCGACCAGCAGGGAGATCAGCGAGCTGAAGCCGTCCAGGTGGATGGCGAGCGAGATGTCGGGGCCGCCGGTCGGGGTGAGCCGGGTGGCGGCGTCCAGGCTCTGGCCGCCGCCCAGCTGGAGGGCGACGATCAGGGCGAGCACGGCCGAGGCGGCCACCGGCAGGATGGCCAGCGGCCGGGCGAAGCCGGGTGCGCGGCGGCCGGTGGCCAGGGTCGCGGCGGCGCCGAGCGCGGGCAGCGCGGGTACCAGGGCGGGGAGGGCGAGGTTCATGCGGCGGCCCTGTCGTTCGGCACGGCGGCCTCCGCGGCGGCCTCGGGGACGTCCTCGTGCGGGTCACCGAGCGCGGTGAGCCGGTCGATGTCCGCGGTGCCCTTGGTCCGGAAGACCAGCAGGACGATGGCGAGACCGAGGCCGATCTCGGCGGCGGCGACCGTGATGGTGAAGAGGGTGAGCGCCTGCCCGGCGTGCAACGAGTCGCGCAGCCAGGCGTCGAAGGCGACCAGGTTCAGGTTGACGGCGTTGAGCATCAGCTCGACGGACATCAGCACCAGGATGGCGTTCCGCCGGGCGAGCACGCCGTAGACGCCGACGCTGAACAGCAGCGCGGCGAGGACGGCTGGGTACACGAGGTGCATCGGCGGTCAGCTCTCCTGCGCGGGGGTCGTCGGGGCTGCGGCAGCCGTGGCACCGGTCTGCCCTGCGGTCGCGCTCGCGCGCCCGTTGGTGCCGACCGGCTTGCCCGCGCGCAGCTTCCCGGCACGCGGCTTCGGGAGCCGTCCCTTCCCGGTGCGGGAGAGCACGATCGCGCCGACCAGCGCGGCCAGCAGCAGCACGGACAGCGCCTCGAAGGGCAGCACCCAGTGCCGGAACAGGTACTCGCCGGTCGCCGCGGTGGATCCGCCGCCGGCCCCGAGGTCCAGCCAGGAGGTCCGGAAGGCGTCCACGACCAGGGTGACCAGGGTGCCCGCGGCGGCCAGGGCCACGCCGAGCGCGACCCACCGGTTGCCGGAGTCCGCGTCGGGCGAGCGGCCGATCGGCGCCTTGGTGAGCATCAGTCCGAAGAGCACCAGGACGATCACCGAGCCGAGGTAGATCAGCACCTGTACCCAGGCGATGAACTCGGCCGTCAGCAGCAGGAACTCGATCGCCAGGCCGCCGAGCGCGACGACCAGCCAGAGCGCGGCGTGCACCAGCTGCCTGGTGGTCACCGAGATCACGGCGGAGCCGAGCACGGCGATGCCGACCAGCAGGAAGACGATCTCCACACCGGTCGGGGAGAGGAAGGAGCGGGCGGCCGGGTCCAG
The DNA here is from genome assembly GCF_051374625.1 of Kitasatospora sp. HPM-01-4. Lineage (NCBI taxonomy): Bacteria > Bacillati > Actinomycetota > Actinomycetes > Kitasatosporales > Streptomycetaceae > Kitasatospora > Kitasatospora sp. HPM-01-4. The sequence continues at coordinate 3,648,019 of NZ_JBPQGP010000005.1, forward strand.
CGGACCCGCCGCGGCGAGCAGCGCGGTCACTCCGTCCCACCCCCGCCGGCCTCGGCCTGGGCGGCAGCCTCGGCCGCCGCCGCGGCGGCCAGCTTGTCGGCGGCCTTGCGGGCCATGGCGATCTCCTTGGGTTCCTCGGCCCCCGGGTCCAGCGCGGGCGGCGGCGGCACCGTCCACATCCACTCCCGCAGCCGGTCCCGCTCGTGGGTCAGCTCCAGGATGTCGGTCTCCGCGTACTCGAACTCGGGCGACCAGAAGAGCGCGTCGAACGGGCAGACCTCGATGCAGATGCCGCAGTACATGCAGAGCGAGAAGTCGATCGCGAAGCGGTCCAGCACGTTGCGGGTGCGGGCACGGGCGTTGGGGTCGGCGGCGGGCAGCGTCTCCTTGTGGGAGTCGATGTAGATGCACCAGTCGGGGCACTCACGGGCGCAGAGCATGCACACCGTGCAGTTCTCCTCCAGCAGCGCGATCACGCCGCGGGTACGCGGGGGCAGCTCGGGCTGCACGTCCGGGTACTGCGCGGTGACCGACCGCTTGGTCATCGTCCGCAGGGTGACGGCCAGGCCCTTGGCCAGACCACTGCCTGGAATGTTCATCAGGAGATCGCCACCTTGACGACGCCGGTGATGGCCAGCTGGAGCAGGGCGAGCGGGATCAGGCAGGTCCAGGCGAACCGCATCAGCTGGTCCTCGCGCAGCCGGGGGTAGGTGACCCGGAGCCAGATCACCACGAAGGCCAGCGCGAAGGTCTTGAGCAGGGTCCACAGCCAGCCGAGGCTCTCCGGCAGCGGGCCGTGCCAGCCGCCGAGGAAGAGCACCGTGGTGAGCGCGCAGATCACCAGGATGCCCGCGAACTCCGAGAGCAGGAAGAACGCGAAGCGCAGCCCGGTGTACTCGGTGTACGCGCCGAAGATGATCTCCGAGTCGGCCACCGGCATGTCGAACGGCGGGCGCTGCAGCTCGGCCAGCCCGGCGGTGAAGAAGACGAACGCGCCGATCAGCTGCCACGGCACCCACCACCAGTGGAAGGCGTCCACGATGCCCGGCAGCGAGAGCGTGCCCGCCGCCATCGCCACCGAGGCGGCGGCGAGCAGCATCGGCAGCTCGTAGGACATCAGCTGCGCGGCCGTCCGCAGACCGCCGAGCAGCGAGAACTTGTTGGCGGAGGCCCAGCCGGCCATCAGCGAGCCGAGCACGCCGACGCCCATGACGGCCAGTACGAAGAACAGCCCGGCGTCCACCGCCTGGCCGACGAAGCCGTTCGGTCCGACCGGGACCAGCAGCAGGACGATCAGGTACGGCAGCAGCGCGACGACCGGCGCCACCTGGAAGACCCGCCGGTCCGCGTCGCGCGGGACCACGTCCTCCTTCTGCGCGAACTTGACGCCGTCGGCCACCAGCTGTGCCCAGCCGTGGAAGCCGCCCGCGTACATCGGGCCGAGCCGCCCCTGCATGTGGGCCATCACCTTGTGCTCGGTCTGGCCGATGACCAGCGGGAAGACCAGGAAGACGACCAGGACCGCGACGCAGCGCAGCAGCGTGTCCAGCAGGTTCACGTGCCGTCTCCGTTCTGGGCGGGCTTCTGGGTGGGCTTCTCGACGGGCTGCTCGGGCTGCTCGGCGGGCCGCTCAGCGGGTTCGCCGGCTTCGTCGGCGGCGGACGGCTGCTCCGTCTGCGCCGGTGGGGTCTCCGGGACAGGTGGGGTGGTCTCGGGCCCGGTGGCGGGCACCGGGGAGTGCCACGGCGCGTCCGAGGACTGCGTACGGGCCACCGCCGGCCGGGCGGGCGCCACCGGCTCCTGCTCCGGCTCCGGCTCCGGCGCGGCCGCCTGGCTCACCGAGCCGTCGCTCACACTGCGCGTCCGACGCGCCCGAACCGGAGCCGCACCCTCGGCACCCGCTGCGGCACCCTCGGCAGCACCCTCGGCCGCCTGGCTCACCGAGCCGTCACTCACACTGCGCGTCCGACGCGCCCGAACCGGAGCCGCACCCTCGGCACCCACTGCGGCACCCTCGGCCGCACCCTCGGCAGCCTGGCTCACCGAGCCCTCGCTGATGCTGCGGGTCCGGCGCGGCCGGTCGGCCCGTACGGCGGGTCCGCCCTCGGCCCCGGCACCGGCGGCAGCGCCGGCACCGGCGGCACCGGCGGCACCGGCGGCAGCCGCGGCCGCGCGCGGCCCGCGGGCGGCGCGGGCCGGACGCTCGGCGACGGCCGGCAGGGTGCCCTTGAGGGGGCCCCACTCGTTGGGGTCGGGCACACCGGCGGGCTGCATCTTGCGCCGGGCCGGGCCGCCGCCGTGGTCGCTCTCGCCCGGCTCCTTGGCGCCGGGCCAGTCCTTGGCGACCCGGGCCGCCAGCACGAACTCCTTGCGCAGCGGGTGGCCCTCGAAGCCGTCCGGCAGCAGCAGGGTGACCAGGTGCGGGTGGCCGGTGAAGTCGATGCCGAACATCTCGTGGGTCTCACGCTCGTGCCAGGCGGCGCCGGCGTAGACCCCGACGGCGCTCGGCAGTGCGGCGGCGGCGCGCGGGATGCGGGTGCGCACCACCAGGTGCCGTACGCCCGGCGCGCCGGGCGCGGCCAGGTGGGCGGCCACCGAGAAGCCCTCGGCCAGCTCGTCCACCGCGCTCAGCCAGTCGAAGAAGCCGAGTCCGAGCGCGTCCCTGGCGGTGGTGAGCGCCTCGATCCAGTGCTCGGCCGGCACGTCCACGGTCAGCAGCTCGTACGCCTCGGCGGCGGTGGCCCACTCGCCGATCGCGGCCGCGACCTCTTCGGCGCTGCGGGGGATCACTTCTCGCTCCCCGGGGTCTGCGCGGGCACGGGGACCAGCGGACGGCGCAGCGCGGAGGCGGGCGCCGTGTACCGGGCGGGCAGCGACTCGGCCGCGATCTTCTCCTGCAGCTTGAGGATGCCCTGGAGCAACGCCTCGGGCCGCGGCGGGCAGCCGGGCACGTAGACGTCGACCGGGATGATCTGGTCCACGCCCTTGGTGACGGAGTACGAGTCCCAGTACGGGCCGCCCGAGTTGGAGCAGGCGCCGAAGGAGATCACGTACTTGGGCTCGGGCATCTGCTCGTAGAGACGCTTGACGGCCGGGGCCATCTTGTCGGTCACCGTGCCCGAGACGATCATCAGATCGGCCTGGCGCGGGCCCGGGGCGAACGGAATGACACCCATCCGGATGAAGTCGTGCTTGGCCATCGACGCCGCGATGAACTCGATCGCGCAACAGGCGAGACCGAAGTTGAAGCACCAGAGGCTGTAGCGGCGCCCCCAGTTGAGCACCACCTTGACCGGGTCCGGGGCCAGCCGGGCGAGCGGGCCCAGACGGCGCGGCTCGACCGCGCCCGGGCGCGCCGGGTCGGGCACACCGAGCTGGACCGGTCCGCCGGCCGAACCGTGCGAGTGGCTGTGCGTCGCGCTGTGCGTCACGTTGCGGGTCACGTCCATTCCAGAACGCCCTTCCTCCAGGCATAGAGCAGCCCGACTGCGAGGAAACCGATGAAGACGAACATCTCCACCAGGGTCGTCATACCGAACCCGGCGGCGGCGAAGACCGTCGCCCAGGGGAAGAGGTAGATCGCATCGACTGCGAAGATCACGTACAGGAAGGCGTAGACGTAGTAGCGGACCTGGGTGTGCGCCCAGTCCGCGCCGACCGGGTCGACGCCGCACTCGTAGGTGAGCAGCTTCTCCGGCGAGTACACCACCGGCCGCAGCAGACGGTTGGCGGTGAAGGCCACCGCGACGAAGAGCACGCCGACGACGGCCAGCAGGCCCACCGCCGCATACGCGTCGAAGTAGCCGTCGCCCACAGCGGGGTCGACAGCGGCCAGCGGCCCCTCCATGCTTCTTCGCCTCCAGATCGGCCTCGGCCCCACCGTTCCCGGTGGGCTCACCCGGCCTCTTTTTTTACGCGCACATAACCATCGCTACGGCGCGAGTCTAAGCGCAGCGGCGTGCTGTCCCACACCCTGCCCGATCTTCAAGACACCTTGTGGACACCGGCCGGGACCGAGCTCCCCGCCGCCGTACGCTCGATGCCAGGTCGGCCGAGGGGTGGGGATAACCCCCTGCCCCGGACGCCGATCACCCCCATGGCCCTCGCCGGTGCCGACCCGGAATGCTGGTACCGACAGTCCACCGAGAGGGCCAACGCCATGAACGACGCTCCGCCGAGCCGACAGCCGACCCGTCCACCGCTGTACGGGGCGGCGATGTGGGGGCAGGTCCAGCATCTGCTGCTCAACCTGCCGATCGGCTTCGTCGCCTTCTCCTTCACCGTACTGACGCTGACCGCCGGACTGGGATTCTCGATCACCGTGATCGGACTGCCGCTGCTGGCCGGCGGGCTGGTCGGCTGCCGTGCGCTCGGCGCGGTGGCCCGCGGCCGGGCCCGGGCCGGTCTCGGCCTCGACCTTCCCGAGCCGGGTCCGGTGGTGGTCTCCCGGCCGGGCCTGGCGGGCTGGGTGATCGCCGCCCTGACCGACTGGCTGAACTGGCGCAGCGCGCTCTACGCGATCCTGCTGCTGCCCTGGGGCATCCTCAGTTTCACTCTGACCCTGATCCTGCTGGTCGCCGGCTGGCCGGTGCTGCCCTACGCGATGCGCCTGCTGGGCGCGGTGGACGGGATGCTGATCGGCAGCCTGCTCGCCCCCGGCGCGCTCACCGAGCGGGTGAAGGAGCTGGAGGAGGACCGGGGTGCGGTGGTCGACACCGCCGCCGCCGACCTGCGCCGGATCGAGCGGGACCTGCACGACGGCGCCCAGGCCCGGCTGGTCGCCCTCGCCATGGACCTCGGCCTGGCCAAGGAGAAGCTGGCCGACTCGGTCGAGAGCGAGGATACCGAGGGCGTCCAGGCCGCCGCGAAGATGGTGGGCGCCGCGCACGGCGAGGTGAAGCTGGCCCTCCAGGAGCTGCGCGACCTCGCCCGGGGCATCCACCCGGCCGTGCTGACCGACCGCGGCCTGGACGCCGCCCTCTCGGCGGTCGCCGCCCGCTGCACCGTCCCCGGCGGGGTCAAGGTGCACGTGGACCTGGCGCACCCGGACGGCACCGTCCAGCGGCCGGACTCCGCGGTGGAGGGGATCGCGTACTTCACCGTGAGCGAGCTTTTGACCAACATCTCCAAGCACTCCGGTGCCCGTACCGCATCGGTGGAGGCGTGGCGGTCCGGCGAACGGCTGATGGTGGTGGTCCAGGACGACGGCCGGGGTGGTGCCGTGGCCTATCCGGGCGGCGGCCTGGCCGGCCTGGGCGAGCGGGTCGGCGCCGTGGACGGTGTCTTCGTGGTGGAGAGCCCGGCGGGCGGACCGACCAAGGTCACGGTCGAGCTCCCCTGGCGGACCAGGGCCCGCTGACCCCGTACGGACACGACCGGGCCCGGCGGGCCGCGACCCTTGCGCGGTGCGGCTGCCGGGCCCGGGGTCGTGACGGAGCCCGGAGGTCCTGGACCGACCGGCGGTCTCAGCTCCCCAGGGTTCCCAGGGTGACGTCGGCGGTCCTGCTCTGGCCGTCCCGGACGAAAGTGACGCCGACCTTGCTCTCCGGCTGGAGCGAGGCCAGCGCGGTGGTCAGCGCGTTGAGCGTGTTGATCTGGGTGTCGCCCAGCTTGATGATCACGTCGCCCGGCTGGAGCCCCGCCGTGGCGGCCGGACCGCCCGCCGTGGTGCTGACCACCACCGCACCGGCCGGCTGGAAGCTGGAGTTGAAGTACGTCCGGGCGGTGATGCCGAGGGCGGCCCGGCCCGAGTTGGTGACCTTGCCCTGCTTGATCAGCTGGTCGGCGATGCTGGTCACGGTGGAGGCCGGGATGGCGAAGCCGATACCGGGCGCGGCACTGCCGTTGGCCTCCTGGTCCACCGCCCCCAGCGTGTTGATCCCGATCACCTGGCTGTTCAGGTTGACCAGTGCCCCACCGCTGTTGCCCGGGTTGATGGCGGCCGAGGTCTGCACCATGTTCCCGATCGTGACCCCGGGGGACTGCGGGCTCCTCGGCTCGGTGACGGTCCGGCCGATGGCCGAGACGATCCCCTGGGTGACGCTGGAGGAGAGCCCGAGCGGGCTGCCCATGGCCAGGGTGATCTGGCCGACGTCGACCTTGGCGCTGTCCCCGAACGCGGCCGGCCTGAGGCCGCTCGGCGGGTTGGTCAGCCTGATCACCGCGAGATCGGAGTCCGGGTAGCTGGCGACCAGGGTGGCGTCCAGGGTCTTGGTGCTGTTGGCCAGGCTGACGGCGAAGGTCTGGGCGGCGCCGACCACGTGGGCGTTGGTGACGATGTTGCCCTTGGTGTCGTACACGATCCCGGAGCCCAGGCCGCTCGGGGTGGTGATCTGCACCACCGAGGGCAGTACGTTGCCGATGACCCGCTGGTAGTCCTCCTGCAGCTGCACCCCGCCGTTGCTGCCGGGGACGGCGGAACCCGTGGGGCTGGCGGAGGCGTTGGAGACGGTCGAGGAGGACGAGGAGCCGCTGGTGCAGCCGCTCACCAGCAGGCCGGCCACCGCGAGGGCGGCCCCGGGGAGCAGCAGCCGCGGGCCGGTGGGGCGGGGGCCTGCCGGGATCGGGCGGGTGAGTTCCTTCTTGGGGTGCACCTTGGGCAGCCTCCGGTTCCGGACACGGTGAGACCTCGGCGAGCAGCCGAACTTTGCCAGGATTCCACCGATATGTCCGTTTATCCGGATGGCGCGCCACTTATCCGGATGGCGCGCCACGCCGGTTCCCTCCGGAGGCGGGCCCGCACCGGGAGAGCCGGCCCGGCACGGGGAGGCGCTCAGGCGGGCACCGGAGATCCCCGGCCGCCGGGGTGAGCGCCCGACGGCTCGGGGAACCGCGTGCCCGCAGGGGGTACGCGGCTCCCGGAACCGCGGGACCCGCCGACGGCCGCTACGCGTCGAGCAGGTCGAAGAGCTGCTCCCAGCGCACCGTCACCTGCTCCGGCGAGTAGCGGACGATCGCCTCGCGCGCCTTCTCCCCCATGGTGTCGCGCAGCTCCTGGTCGTCCATCAGGCGGCCGAGCTGCCTGGCCAGGGCGGTGGTGTTGCCGGTCGGCGCCAGCAGACCGTCCTCACCGTCGCGGATGATCTCGCGGACGCCCGGCGCGCAGTCGAACGACACGCACGGCACGCCGCAGGCCATGGCCTCCATCAGCGAGATCGGGAAGCCCTCGCCGCGCGAGGACATCGCGAAGACCGCGGCACCGGCCAGTGCGCCCGGCACGTCGTCGGTCCGCCCGGGGAACTCCACCGAGTCGTCCAGGCCGAGCTCGGTGCAGCGCGCCCGCAGCGCCGCCTCCTCCTCGCCCAGGCCGTAGACCTTCAGCCGCCAGCCGGGCCGCCCCTGAACGACCGCGGCCCAGGTCTCCAGCAGCAGGTCATAACCCTTCTCCTGGGCCAGCCGCCCGATGCTGACCACGGTCTTGGTGGCGGGCGGCACGGTCTCGGGCAGCGGGAAGGGCAGCGGGTTGGGGATGCCGCAGGTGCTGTTCATGCCGTCGCGGATCCAGGCGTCGGCGTCCTCCTCGGTGAGCGCCACCAGCCGGTCGACGTCCGCGTAGTAGCGCTTGACCCGGCCGTACCGGGAGGTGGCCCGGCAGGTCTCGTACGACTCATGGGTCATGCCGATCACGCGCAGGCCCGACAGGTCGGCCCTGGCCACCCACTCCATCGCCCACACCTGGGTGACGATGACCACCGCGCCCGGGCGGGCGTCCTGGAACATCCGGCTCATCCGGGCGGCGGCGGCGCGCACCCCGGCCGCCCGCTTCGCCTCCTGGCGGCGGGCCCTGGCGTCCAGGTGCTGCCACGGGTAGCGCGGGCTCCAGGAGGACGGTGGGCGCTCCCGGTACAGGGTGGTCATGCCGTACGGCAGGCCGTCGCCGAAGTCCTTGTGCAGGACGGCGGGGGCGATGCCGATCAGCTGCACCCGGTGGCCCCTGGCGCTGAGCAGCTCGGCCATCCGGTGCGACCAGCTGGCGACACCGCCCAGCTCGTCCACGCTGTTGCTGACGATGAAGACGTCGCGGCTCATCGCCCGGCCTCCTGCTCGGTCCCGTCGGCTGCGCCGAACATCAGATCGGCGATCCTCGCCGCCGCGTCACCCTGGTCGTACTCGCCGTACTCGGCCACGAACCGCTGCCGGGCCTCGGTGTACTCCTTGCCGACCCGGTCCAGGTCGCCGAGCGCCTCGAAGAGCTCCCCGGCCTCGCGCAGCACCGGGCCCGGCGCCTCGCGCAGCAGGTCGAAGTAGGTGCCGCGGAGGTCGTCGGCGTACTCCTCCCAGTCGTAGGCGAAGAAGAGCATCGGCCGGTCCAGCAGCGCGTAGTCGAACATCAGCGAGGAGTAGTCCGTGATCAGCGCGTCCGCCATCAGGTAGAGCGGGGTGACCTCCTGGACCTCGGAGACGTCGATCACCTTGCCGGCCACCGAGGGCGGCAGCACCACCCTGTTGAGGTAGTGGCAGCGCACCAGCAGGGTCATCCGGTCGCCGAAGCGCTCCGCGAACTCCTCGACGTCAAAGGGCAGTTCGAAGGGCCGCACCCGGCCGGAGGCGTCCGCGCGGAAGGTCGGCGCGTACAGCACCACCGGCCTGGTCAGGTCGATGCCCAGGTCCTCGGCCAGCTGGCGGTCCTTGGCGGCGCCCTCGTCCCGCAGGACGTCGTTGCGCGGGTAGCCGACCCGCAGCAGCCGGTCCTCACCGATCCGGTACGCGGGCGCCAGGGTCCGCACGTCGTGCTCGGAACGGACCACGAAGTGGTCGAAGCGCTCCAGCCCGGCCAGGTACAGCGCCTGCTGGTCGGGGGTCTGCCGCTTGAGCGAGGCCAGGTCGAAGCCCATCTTCTTGAGCGCCGAGCCGTGCCAGGTCTGGATGTAGGTGGTCTCGGGCCGCTTGCGCAGCCGGTACGGGAAGCCCTGGTTGTCCACCCAGAACTCGGCCTGGGCGAGCGCCTTCAGGTAGTCCCAGGACCAGCGCTTGACCAGGGTGGCGCCGGACGGGAAGCCCGCCGTGCCGCCGGCGTACGACCAGACGGCCTTCATCGGCGCACCGCGCCGCACCAGCTCCTCGTAGACCGCGCGCGGGTTGTCGCTGTACTGCTTGCCCTGGTGGCTCTCGAAGACCACCTGGCCCTTGACCACCGGCAGCCGGTGCAGCAGCTGGTGGTAGACCTTCAGCTTGGTGTCACCGTTGTTCAGCTGCCGCTTGAACCTGAGCGCGCCGCGCAGGCTGCGCCGGGCCCGGTCCATCGCGGTGTTGGCGATCGGGCCCGCCTCGCCGCGCATGGCGCGCTCGATCAGGTCGGTGCCCCGGCGGGCCAGGGCGCCCTCGGCGGCTAGCTCGAAGGACAGGTGGCCGCGGGCCGAGCGGTGCGGTTCCAGGCGGTCCCCGGTGAGACGGGTGAGCCGGGGGCGGACCGGCGGGGCGGGGAACGCGGCCAGGTCGAGGTCACCGACGGTGAGCCGGGTGGTGGTGCGTTCGCCGTCCACGGTGAGCACGCAGCGGACGTCCCAGACGCCGTCCAGCACACCGAGCGGCCGCAGCGCCCTGGCCAGGTCGGCGGTGGCGGACCAGACGATCCCGTCACCGTCGTGCCTGATCTCGCCGACCGGGAAGGTGATCTTGGACTTGAGCGTCTTGCGGCGGGCGGAGAACTCCAGCTTGGCGGAGATCCTGGCGTCGGCCGCGATCCGGCCGAGCGGGTTGACGATCCGCCCGGCCAGCTCGACGCCGCGCGGGCCGACCGCGTAGCGGGTGAGCTGGTTGCGCAGGAAGAGCCGGCCGACGGCCTTGGCGTGGTAGCCGTGGCCGGTGACCTCCAGCACCCGGCGGCCCTCGGGGTCGTCCAGGTGCTCGGCGCACCAGAACACCCGGCCGTCCCGCTCCGTCAGCGGGCTGGAGAGCTTGTCCCGGTTGAGCAGGGTGTCGATGGCCGGGAGCAGGTTCGCCCAGTCGTCCCGGGAGAGCAGGTAGGCGCAGATCCGCTGGATGAACGGGCTCTCGGCGACCGCCTCCGGGTCCAGGCCCGCCAGGTAGCCGCGGGCGTGCTCGGCGAACTCCTTGCGGAAGTCCTCCGGCAGGAACGGCAGATCGCGCAGGTGCAGCACCAGGTCGTGCTTGAGGAACTTCAGGTCCTTGCGGTACCTGAGCTCGGCCATGTCCCGGTCGGCCAGCATCGCGTCGATCCGGCGGTGGATCTCCAGCCGGTCGGTGAAGTTGCGGATCTCGTGGCGCCGGTTGGAGAGTGAGGCCCCGCCCTTGTCCCCGGTCCTCGGCCACTGGTCCCAGAAGTAGACCCGGTTGGGGATCAGGGTGATCCGCTCGGCGGCCAGGTACGCCTGCGCGGAGAAGAGCAGGTCCTCGTAGAGGATGCCGAGCGGGAACTGCAGCCGGGTACGGGTCAGGAAGCTGCGCCGGTACGCCTTGTTGGTCGAGAGGGTGTCCCAGACCAGCAGGTCGGGCAGCTCGGCGATGGAGTCCAGGGTCCGGGTGCGCGAGTAGATCCAGGGGTACCAGCGGTCGATCTTGCCGTTCCGGTTGCCCACGAAGCGGCGTACGCTCAGGCCCGACACCAGCTCGGCGCCGGTCCGCTCCCCCGCCTCGTAGAGGTTGCGGCAGGCGTGGTCGTCCAGCTCGTCGTCGCTGTCCAGGAACATCACGAACTCGCCCCGGGCCTCGGCGATGCCGTGGTTGCGCGGGCCGCCGCAGCCGCCGCTGTTCTCCGGCAGACGCAGCGCGCTGACCCGGTCGGGGTGCTCGGCGGCCAGCCGCTGGGCGACCGCGAAGCTGTCGTCGGTGGAGCAGTCGTCCACGATCAGCACCTCGACACCGCGCAGCGACTGGCGCAGTACGGAGGCGACCGCCCGCGGCAGCCGGGCCGCGTCGTTGTAGACGATCACGATGACGCTGACCAGCGGCTTCGCCTGGCTGGAGGGCATGGAACGAAGGTCCTTGTCGTCGGTGAGCACAGCTCCCGGCAGCGCCGGGACCTCGGTCGTTGTCGCCCGGGCGGCGTACCACCGGGCGATGTCCGCTTGGCAGGACATGGGCGGATCCCGGTAACGGAATCCCATAAATTCTGCCATCCGCCGGACCCCGCTCCCGCCCACCGGTCACGGGCGGCCGGGCCCGGGCGGCCGGGCCCGGGCGGCCGGGCCGGGACCGCGGGCCGCGGGGAGTGCGGGCGGACGGCCGGAGCCCGGTGAGGGCGGGTGCCGTACGGCCGTTCCCGGCGGCGGCGCGCGCGACCTGGGACTTCACCCGCCGGCCCCGCTCGCGGCCTGGAGGGACCTCGGCCCGCCGGCCGCGGGGAGGAACAGGGCGGCCGGAGCGGGAGGCGGGCTCCCGTACGGCCGGTGCGGTTCAGCCCCGGCGGGCCAGAACGCGGCGCAGCCGGCTGCGGACGACCTCCCAGCCGCCGCGGACGCCGTCGGCGACCCGCAGACCCAGCTCGCCGTTCCCGGTCTCGTACACCTGGACCAGGGCGATCCGCAGCGGCGCACGGAACACCACGTGCCGCTTGGCGGGCGTCGCCGAGCGGACCGCGGTGATGGCACGGCTGCCGTCGGCGTAGCGGACCTTGACCCGCATCGCCCAGGCGGTCATCTCGCCGACGTCCCGCAGCTCGAAGGTGTCCACCGAGGTGGTGGCGATCCAGCCGTCCTCGGGGTGCGGGGTCAGCTGGAGCGGGTGGCGCAGGGTCAGCGGCGGGCCGACCCGGGTCCGCAGCTCCAGGATGGCGCTGACCGGCTCGGCGGCGGAGACCAGTCCGTACGCGTCGTGCACCCGCAGCCGTACGCCGCAGGAGGAGGCGAGCCTGACGACGCCGTCCACGGCCAGCGGGAGCTGGGCCGGGGGAAGCTCGGTGAGACCGGTCAGCGGGACGCCCTCGGCCAGCTCCGGGCGGCCGTCCGCGTCCACCGGGTACGGCGGGGCGAGTCTGGGCGGGTTGGCGGCGAGCTCACCCATCCGGCGCAGCTCGGCGCCGGTCACCGGCTCGGGGCGGGCCAGCAGCAGCTCGGCGACCCAGCGGCCCGCCGGGGTGGCGGCGGCCAGCGCGGCGGAGTCGAAGGAGCTCAGGTGGGCCCGGGCGATCTGCCACCACTCGGCCCGGTAGGAGGCCGGCTTGTGGCGGAGCTCACGGACGTACATCCGCAGGTCGTGGTCGACGAACTTGGTCCTGGCCGCGCGGGCCAGCTCGGGCTGGTCGGAGTCGAGCAGGATCCGGACCACCTCGGTGTGCGCGTCCACCCGGTCCTGCCAGTTGCGGACCTCGTCGCGGCGGAGCGAGATCGACTGCCGCCCGGCGGCGCGGCGGACGTGCCAGAGGTACACGGTGTCGGCGATCGCGACCAGTCTGGGCCGGGCGGCGTACAGCAGGGCGGTGAAGACGAAGTCCTCGTAGTGCACCGCGCCCTCGGCGAAGCGCACCTGGTGGCGGTCCAGGAAGTCACGCTCGTAGAGCTTGTTGACACAGAGCGTGTCGCGCAGGAACTCGGGCCGGCCGCCGATGCCGTCGTAGCGCTCGGGCGGGGCGCCGTCGGCCGGGAACAGGTCGCGCTGCCAGGGCGAGTCGGTGCCGGCGGGCAGCTCACGGCGGACGCAGACACCCGCGACCACCTCGGCCCGCTCGGCGACGGCGGTGTCCAGCAGGGTGCGGGCGGCCTCGGGGGGCAGCACGTCGTCGCTGTCCAGCAGCATCACGTACCGCTCGCGCGCGGCGCTCAGGCCCTGGTTCCTCGGGGTGCCGCAGCCACCGCTGTTCTCGGTTCTGGTGATCACCCGCACCCGGCCGTCCGCGGCCGCCAGCCGGGCCAGCCGCTCCGCAGTGGCGTCGGTGGAGGCGTCGTCCACCACCACGACCTCGCCGACCGCGTCGCCCTGGGAGAGCGCGGACCGGACGGCGGTGGCAATCCGCTCGGCGTCGTTGAAGACGATCACCACGACGCTGACCCGAGGAGGTTTGCCGAAATTGCTACTGGCCATTCGGGCCCCTACCCCCTCCATCACAGCCATTATCCGCGTCACTCAGGGGAAGGGACGGGCCGCCCAGTGATCCCAGTAATCGCTTGCGATCGTACCGGACCGTCCATGTCAGCCGTCCGATTCCCCCGGGGTGCCGGACGCGCCCGGCCGCCGCCCGTTCACTCGTGACCCGCCCGCGCGCCTCTGGGCACCCGGCCCCGCCGTCGCCACCCGGCATAGGATTCCCGCCATGACATGGTTGATCACCGGCGGAGCCGGATACATCGGCGGACATGTGGTGCACCAACTGGTCGCGGCCGGTGAGCGGGTCGTGGTACTGGACGACCTGAGCAGCGGTTCCCGGGACCGGCTGCCCGAGAGCGTCCCCCTGGTGGTCGGCTCGACCCTGGACCGGGCCGCCCTCGACGAGGCGATCCGTGCCCACCGGGTCACCGGTGTGCTGCACATCGCCGCCAAGAAGCAGGTCGGCGAGTCGGTGGCCGAGCCGCTGCACTACTACCAGGAGAACGTGGAGGGCCTGCGCACCGTGCTGGCCGCCGCGGTCGCCGGCGGCGTGAAGAAGGTGCTGTTCTCCTCCTCCGCCGCCGTGTACGGCATGCCGGACGTGGACCTGGTGACCGAGGACACGCCCTGTGCGCCGATCAACCCGTACGGCGAGACCAAGCTGGTCGGCGAGTGGCTGCTGAACGCCTCCGCCAAGGCCTACGGGCTCTCCACGGTGTCGCTGCGCTACTTCAACGTCGCGGGCGCGGCCTCGCCGGTGCTGGCCGACGACGGGGTCACCAACCTGGTCCCGATGGTCTTCCAGCGGCTGACGGACGGGCTGCCGCCGCTGGTCTTCGGCGCCGACTACCCGACCCCGGACGGCACCTGCATCCGCGACTTCATCCACGTCTCGGACATCGCCTCCGCCCACGTCGCGGCCGTGAAGCGGCTCGACGCCGCGAGCGAGCCGGTCTCGCTGACGCTGAACATCGGGCGTGGCGAGGGTGTGTCGGTCAGCGAGATGCTCGCCGTGATCGCCCGGGTCACCGGGCGGGACACCGCGCCCGAGGTCACCCCGCGCCGTCCCGGCGACCCGGCCCGGGTGGTGGCCGCCGCCGACCTGATCCGCAAGGAGCTCGTCTGGAGCGCCGAGTACGACGTCGACGCCATGGTCGCCTCGGCCTGGGAGGGCTGGCTCACCCGCCACCCGGAAGCCCGCCAGGGCTGAGGAACCCCCCAGGGGTTGCTTTTCGGGGGTGCGGGGCTCTGTTCGGTCGAGCAGAGCCCCGCACCCCCGAAAAGCGCCCCGAAAAGCGCCCCCGCCTCAGCCCTGGGGCACGGCGGTGCCGTAGAAGGCGTCGAGGGCGTAGACGCAGCGGTCCTTGCTGCCGACGAAGACCCGGCCGCCGACGGCCACCGGGGAGCCGGTCAGTTCGCCCTTGGTGCCGAGTTCCCAGCGGAGGCGCCCGGAGGCCAGGTCCAGGGTGTGCAGCGAGTGGTCCCGGCTGCCGAGGTGGACCAGGCCGTCCGCGGTGGCCGGGGAGCCGACGATCTCGCCCCTGGCGGTGTAGCGCCAGCGCTCCCGCCCGGAGGCGGTGTCGAAGGCGTGCAGGGTGTCCCCGGCCCCGACCAGGGCGGTGCCGTCGGCGACCACCACCGGCTCGGCGCCCTGCCGGCTGCCGGTGCGGCCGCGCCAGCGCTCCCGCCCGGTGGCGGCGTCCAGCGCGTACACGGTGCCGAGGTAGTCCGCGACGTACACCGAGCCGCCGTCCAGCGCGGGCGGGGTGAAGAGCACCACCGCCGCGTCGAACCGCCAGAGCTCCCGCCCGCTGAGGACCTCCAGCGCGTGCACCCGGTGCCCGGCCGTGACGTACAGCACGCCGGCCTGCTCGACCGGCCGGGACGGGACGTCCTCGCCGACCGGCACCGCCCAGCGCTCCCCGCCGCCGTGCGTGTCGACGCAGTGCAGCCGCCCGCCACCGTGGTAGTACGCGGCGCCGGACACCAGCACGGGGCCGGACTGCGGGTTCTCGTAGACCTGCTGGGCGTCCTCGGCGCGCCACAGCTCGGCGCCGGTCGCCGCCGAGCGCAGCTGCACGCCGCCGCCCCTGATGCCGCAGCAGAGCACGCCGTCTGCGGCGTCCAGCGAGTAGGCCCAGCCGTCCAGGGAGTGGCGCCAGCGCTCGGTGCCGTCGGCGACGTCCACGGTGTACAGGTGCGGGCCGTCCGCGGCGTGGACCCGGCCGGAGTCCACGGCGAGGGCCCAGGCGACGTCGCGGGTCTTGTAGCGGCGCTGCCCGGAGCCGATGTCCAGGGCGTGCACCTCGAAGCTGGAGACGAACAGGGTGCCGTCGGCGACCAGCGGGGTGCCCCAGACGTCGTTGGACATCCGGAACCGCCAGGGCCGCCAGCGGGTCGCCTGCGGCGGGACGGCCCGGCGGACCCAGTCCGCACCGGGCACCGCCCCTTCGGCCGCACCGGTCTGGTGGGCCTGCGGGCCCGGCCCTATCCGTACCGCCGCGCCGGAGAGCCGCACCTCGGCCGAGCCCTGGCCGGCCTGCTGGCGGCGGCGGGCGGCCAGCTTCTCGGTGGCCACCTCCTCGTCGAAGACGCCGCTGCGGGCGGGCGCCACCGGGGCCGCCATGGGCGGGGTGGCGGGCCTGGGCGGCACCACGGGGGCCGGCGGCACCGGCGGCGGGGGCGGTGCCGCCGGACGGCGGCCGCGCTTGCGCTCGATCAGGGCGATGGCGCTGGCGGGCAGCCAGTCCCCCGCCTCGCCGGAGGCGTCGTCCCGGGAGAACAGGTGCGGAGCCAGTTCGGACTGGATCTGAGCGGGTGTCGGCCGGTGTTCGAGCGCGGGCCGCATGCAGGCCCGGACCAGGTCCACCAGTTCGACCGGCAGCCCGGAGAGGTCCGGCTGGTCGCGCAGCAGCTGAAAGACCGTCTCGACGGGGTTGCCGCCCCGGTAGGGCGGGTGGCCGGTGGCGCAGAAGACCAGCAGCGAACCGAGCGAGTAGACGTCGCTGGCGCCGGTCACGCTGCGGCTGTCCCTGGCCTGCTCGGGGGACATGTAGGCGGGGGTGCCGACCGCGACGTTGGTCATGGTGAGCCGGGCGCTGGAGACCCCGGCGGCGATCCCGAAGTCGATCACGCGCGGGCCGTCCTCGACCACCAGCACGTTGGACGGCTTCAGGTCGCGGTGCACCAGGCCGGCCGTGTGGATGGACTGCAGTGCCTCGGCGATCCCGGCGATCAGCCAGCGGACGGCGTCCACCGGCAGCGGCCCGCACTCGGTGACCAGGTCCTCCAGCGAGGGCGCGGGCACGTACGCGGTGGCCAGCCACGGCACCGGGGCGTCGGCGTCGGCGTCCACCACCGCCGCCGTGTAGAAGCCGCCGACCGTCTTGGCCGCGGCGATCTCGCGGGCGAAGCGGACCCGGAACAGCTCGTCCTCGGCCAGTTCACCCCGGACGGTCTTGATGGCCACCCGTCGGCCGGACGCCGACCGCGCCAGGTAGACCAGGCCCATCCCGCCCGCGCCGAGCCGCCCCAGCACCTCGAAGGGCCCGATCCGCCTCGGATCGTGCGCCGTCAGCTGGTCCACTCCGCTGCCTCCTCCCCGTCTGCGGCGCCCTGACCGGGCCGCCGCCCCGATTCTCCAATGCCCACCCCGCCGGATCCAATCTCCCCCGTCAGGGACACGCCCGGGCCCCCGGGGTCCGGCCGTCGCCCGGAGCCGACCTTGACGATCACTCTGAGCGACCCGATCACCCCTCAGCCGACCGGCCGTCACGCTGTGGGGTCATCAGCACACGGGGGGGCTTCGGATGCACTCGGAATATCGCTCCGAGCGCCCCGATGAACGCCTCGAACCACCCCCGGGCGGAGTAATAGTCGCATCACCGAATCGCGACAAGATCGTGCCACGGTAAGCTGACGGCATGACAGGACAAGTTCGCACCGTCGACGGTCGCGTCGCCGGGCGACGCGGACAGGAGACGCGGCAGAAGCTGCTCGACTGCCTCCGCGAGATGCTCAGCACGTCGCCTTACCGGGACGTCAAGGTCATCGACGTCGCCCGTATGGCGGGTACCTCCCCCGCGACCTTCTACCAGTACTTCCCGGATGTCGAGGGCGCAGTCCTCGAGATCGCAGAGGAAATGGCCGAGGACAGCGCCGGGCTCAAAGAGCTCGTCGCAGTAAAGTCCTGGGCGGGAAAGCCCGGTTACACCGCTTCGGAAGAACTGGTGGACGGATTCCTCGCCTTCTGGCGCAAGAACGACGCCATTCTCCGAGTCGTTACTCTCGGTGCAGCCGAGGGGGACAAGCGGTTCTTCAAGATCCGCATGAAGGTCCTCAACTCGGTGGCGTCGGCTCTGACCGAGGCAGTCAAGGCAAACCAGGCCAAGACCGACAAGACGGTCGATCCGGCCGCCGTCTCTGGCGCGCTGGTCTCGCTTCTCGCCTCGGCCGCAGAACATTCGAAGGCCTTCACCTCCTGGGGCGTCAAGGTCAAGGACCTCAAGCCGAACCTGGCTCTGCAGGTCTACCTGGGCGTCACCGGTAAGAAGCCGCCCAAGTAGCAGGCAAGCTGTCCCACCATCCACTCAGCGCGCAGCTCCGGCCTCCTGTCCGGGGCGCGTCGGACGGCGGTTGTGTCCTCGGGGGAGGTTCGCCGACGTGCCGCGACGCGCTGGAAACCACTGTGGGGCGGCCGGAATCACATGATTCCGGCCGCCCCACGGCCATGTCCCGGCCCGGTCACGGGCAGCGTACGACCTGCCCCGCGTAGGCGAGACCGCCGCCGAAGCCGAAGAGCAGCACCGGGTCGCCCGAGCGCAGCTCACCGCGCTCCACCAGCTTGCTCAGCGCCAGCGGGATGGAGGCCGCCGAGGTGTTGCCGGAGTCCACCACGTCGCGGGCGACCACCGCGTCGGGCGCCCCCAGCTTGCCCGCGATGGCGTCGATGATCCGCAGGTTGGCCTGGTGCGCCACGAAGCCCTTGAGCTCGGAAGGATCCAGACCGGCCTTCAGGCAGGTCTCCCTGGCCAGCGGCGCGATCTTGGTGGTGGCCCAGCGGAACACCGACTGGCCCTGCTGGCTGATGGTCGGATCCCAGCCGGTGATCACCACCGCGTCGGTCTTCTCCGGCTCGGTGCCCCAGACCACCGGGCCGATCCCGGCCTCCTCGTCCGGCACCGCCTCCACCAGGGCGGCGCCCGCGCCGTCACCGAAGATCACGCAGGTGGTGCGGTCGGTCCAGTCGATGGTGTCGGACATCCGCTCGGCGCCGATCACCAGCGCCCGCTTCGCCGCGCCGGCCCGGATCGCGTGGTCGGCGGTCGCCAGCGCGTACGAGAAGCCCGAGCAGACCGTGTTGATGTCGTACGCGGCGGGCGCGGTCATGCCGAGCCGGGCGGCGACCGAGGCCGCCGTGTACGGGCTGCGCTCCACCGCGGTGCAGGTGGCGACCACCACCAGGTCGACCTCGACGGCCTGCCGGCCGGCGGCCGCCAGCGCCTTCTGGGCCGCCTCGGTGGCGAGGTCGACCAGCGTCTCCTCGACCGCGATGTGCCGGGTGCGGATGCCCACCCGGCTGCGGATCCACTCGTCGTCGGTGTCGACCAGCTTCGACAGGTCGTCGTTGGTGAGGACCTTGGCCGGCTGGTAGTGGCCGAGCGACACGATTTTCGAGGCGGTCATATTGCCACTCAACCCGGTTACCGGCCGGTCGGGGACTCACGCCTGGGTACAACGTCGCAGGCCAGAACCTGTAGAGCTCGGACAACGGCCCTTGCGGCACAAGACCGCCGACGACCGGGGCACGGTCCTAAGACCGACCGGCAATAGGGAGCGTGGGTGAAGAAGGGGGTCCCCCCGGCCGATGGCGGGCAAGGACGGCCCCTCCTGCCCGATGGCGGGCAAGGAGGGAGAGAGAGCTATCGGCACGCGACGCCGCGGGCCCTATTGCCGGTCGGTCCAAGACCGGACCGTGCCCGGGCGTGCGTCGTGCGAAGGTGCCGCCGCACGCCCGGGGGCCGTCGGCACGCGATGCCGCGGGCCCTGCCGTCGACCGGCCGGGGATCAGGTCGCCAGGGTGGGGGCGTCCGCCATGGCGATCATCGGGTGGGCCGCCGGGTCCAGGGTCTTGAGCAGCTCGACCATCTGCTCCTGGGGCAGCGAGACGCAGCCGTGGGTCGGACCGCCGTGGTCCACGTGCAGCCAGATGCCGCCGCCCCTGGACTTGCCGTCGGGGAAGCGGTTGTCGAGCGGGGAGACGCCCTGCACCCGGTTGTAGTTGATCGCCACCACGTAGTCGAAGGACCCGGCCAGCTGTTCGCCGTTGAAACCGGTGCCGCCGACCACGAAGTGCGAGTCCTGGTCGTACGGGAGCTTGCTGCCCGGGTCGGGCAGCCGGCCGCCCGCGTCGGTCAGCGAGAAGACGCCGATCGGGCTGTGCAGGTCGTCCGCGTGCTTGTCGGTGGTCCAGCCCTTGTACGCGTTGTGGCCCTGCCAGGCGGTGCCGGGCTTCCAGCGGTTGTCGGGCGTGCGGGTCCACAGGACGACCGTGGTGTCGGAGGAGTTCCGGTCCTTGCCGGAGGCCACCAGCAGCTGGCGGGTCTGCGCCGGGACCTTCGCGCTGAAGGTCGGGCCGAGGCCCGGTATCGAGGCGTAGGTGCCGTCGTTGCGGTCCGAGCGGTTGGCGGCGGCCGAGTCGTTGCGGATCGCCCCCGCCTGCGTGGTGCCGCCCGCCGACGCGGGGTCAGCCTCCGGCTTGTCGGGGGCGGCCGCGGAGGCGTGCGGGGAACTCCCGGCCCCCGGGCCCACCGTGAACCAGCCCGCGGTGGCCGCCAGCAGCATCGCCGTACCGCCCATGAGTGCCTTGCCCCGCCGCTTGCGCGGCTTGCGCCGGCGCCCTCTCGGGCGTCGCGACTCATCTCCGTCGCCGTGGACCGCCTCGGGGCGGACCTCGTTGTAGGGCTGGACGGTGACACGATGAGAACCGGACATGCTGACGATCCTTCCAAAGCCAGCGGGATGATCGGAACCCGTGGCGCGTGGTGAGCCTGTGAGCATCGGCACACCGCGGTGTTACCGATACCAGGGCTAGGGACGCCTGGCACCCCCCTGCGGTTGGGGGGTGCCAGGCGTCCGTGATCAGAGTCGCATCGACTGCGGGGTCTCCCGGCGCTGCAGGTCGGGGCCGTCGTACTCGCGGATGACCTCGTAGCGGGTGTTGCGCTCGACCGGGCGGAAGCCCGCGTCCCGGATCAGGCCGAGCAGGTCGTCGCGGTTGAGCTTGTTCGGGGTGCCGAAGTTGTCCGCGTCGTGGGTGATCTTGTACTCGACCACCGAGCCGTCCATGTCGTCCGCGCCGTGGCTGAGCGCCAGCTGGGCGGTGGTGACCCCGTGCATGACCCAGAAGACCTTGACGTGCTGGACGTTGTCGAACAGCAGCCGGGAGACGGCGAAGGTCTTCAGCGCCTCGGCGCCGGTGGCCATCTCGGTGCGCTCCATCAGCCGGTTGCGCACCACTCCGTCCTTGGAGTCGTGGAAGTCGTGCTGGTAGCGCAGCGGGATGAAGACCTGGAACCCGCCGGTCTCGTCCTGCAGCTCACGCAGCCGCAGCACGTGGTCGACCCGGTGGCGGGGCTCCTCGATGTGGCCGTACAGCATGGTGCACGGGGTCTTCAGACCCTTCTCGTGCGCCAGGCGGTGGATCCGCGACCAGTCCTCCCAGTGGGTGTCGTGGTCGACGATGTGCTGGCGGACCTCCCAGTCGAAGATCTCCGCGCCACCGCCGGTCAGCGACTCCAGACCGGCGTCCATCAGCTCGTCGAGGATCTCGCTCGCCGTCAGGCCGCTGATCTTCTCGAACCAGTGGATCTCGGTGGCGGTGAACGCCTTCAGCGAGACGTTCGGCAGCGCCGCCTTCAGCTCGCGCAGGCTGCGCGGGTAGTACCGCCACGGCAGCGTCGGGTGCAGGCCGTTGACGATGTGCAGCTCGGTGAGGGAGTCCACCTCCATCGCCTTGGCCAGCCGGACGGCCTCCTCGATCCGCATGGTGTACGCGTCCTTCTCGCCCGGCTTGCGCTGGAACGAGCAGTAGGCGCAGGAGGCGGAGCAGACGTTGGTCATGTTGAGGTGGCGGTTGACGTTGAAGTGGACGACATCGCCGTTCTTCCGCGTCCTGACGTGGTGGGCGAGACCGCCGAGCCAGGCCAGATCGTCGCTCTCGTAGAGCGCGATGCCGTCCTCGCGGGTCAGCCGCTCACCCGCGTAGACCTTCGCCTCCAGCTCGCGCTTGAGCCCTGCGTCCATGCGGTGACCCGCCTCCTCGATCCTGCCGACACTGTGCCGGAACGAGACTACGCCTGAAGCAGCTCGGCAAGGAGTTCGGGTTCGACGTTGCCACCGCTCACCACGGCCGCGAAGACCCGGCCGTCCAGCTCCCCGGCCCGGTGGAAGTACGCGGCCGGTGCCACCGCCCCCGAGGGCTCGGCCACCAGCCGGCCCCGGCGCGCCAGCAGGGCCACCGTGTCGCGGATCTCCTGCTCGGAGACCGTCACGATGTCGTCCACGTACGCCTGGAGGTGCTCGAAGGGCAGCTCGCCCACCGACGGCGTACGCAGGCCGTCCGCGATCGTCCGGTAGGTGTCCGCCGCCGGCCAGGCCGTCAGCCGCCCGCTGCGCAGGCTCGCCTGAGCGTCCGCCGCCAGCTCCGGCTCGACGCCGATCACCTTGACGCCCGGGCAGATCAGCTTGATCGCCGCCGCCACGCCCGAGATCAGACCGCCGCCGCTGACCGGGACCAGCACGGTGTCGAGACCGTCCGGGGCGTCCTCCGCCACCTCCAGGCCGACGGTGCCCTGACCGGCGATGATGTACGGGTCGTCGTAGGGCGGAACCCAGACGTAGCCGTGCTCGGCCGCCAGCTCGGCGGGGAGGGCGTCCCGCTCGGCGGGAGGGACCAGGATCACCTCGGCGCCGAACGAACGGGTGTTGTCCACCTTCACCGCGGGCGAGGTGTCCGGCATCACGATCACGGCCTTGATGCCGAGCAGCTGCGCGGCGTACGCCACCGCCTGGGCGTGGTTGCCGCTCGACTGGGCGACCACGCCGCGCGCCCGCTCGGCGTCGGTCAGCGCGGCCAGCCGGTTGTACGCGCCACGGGTCTTGAACGCCCCGGTGGGCTGCAGGTTCTCCGGCTTCAGCCAGAGGCTGCGCGCGCCGTCCGAGGCCCATGGACACGGCATCAGCGGAGTCCGTACCGCCACCGTGGCGATCCGCTGCTGCGCGGCGCGCAGCTCCTCCAGTCCGACCAGTGCCATGGGCCCCTCCCCTGTCGCTACTCCAAGGCATCCAGCGGGAGTTCGCTCACCCTGTTCTCCCACTTGGTGGAGAGTACAACCGTGGTCCTGGTGCGGGCCACGCCTTTGGTGCTCGACAGCCGCTTGACCACCGACTCCAGGCCCTCCACGTCCGGCACCCGGACCTTGAGCATGTACGAGTCGTCACCCGCGATGAACCAGCAGTCCTCGACCTCGGCGAGGTCCTTCAGCCGGTGCGCGACGTCCTCGTGGTCCGCCGCGTCGGTGAGTTGAAGACCGATCAGCGCGGTGACGCCGAACCCCAGCGAGGCCGGGTTGACCGTGGCGCGGTAGCCCGTGATCACACCGGCCTGCTCCAGCCGGTTGATGCGGTCAGTCACGCTGGGGCCCGACAGGCCCACCAGGCGGCCCAGCTCGGCGTACGAGGCGCGGCCGTTCTCCCTCAGCGCCTGGATGAGCTGTCTGTCAACCGTGTCCATATATCCGCCTGCGTCCTTCCGAACCGCTACAGACCCACAGATCATTATCCGGAATCAAAGGCGCCATGCGCGGATCAACCCGGATATCGCAAAGAACATACTCTCCCGTGCGGCGCGGCTTTACGCGCCCGTGCCGCCGGGGCCGTCGTGCCCCGGGCTCACGCCGTCGTGCCCGGGGCTCACGCCGTCTTGCCCCCGGAGCCGAGCTCACCCTCCCAGCGCCGGTACAGCCCGTGCCGCACCCCCACCGCGTCCAGCACCCGGCCCGCCACGAAGTCGACCATCTCCCGGGCGGTCGAACCGCCCGCGTAGAAGCCCGGCGAGGCGGGGAGCACCACGGCGCCCTGGGCGTCCAGCTCCACCAGGTGCTTCAGCGTCACCCCGTCGAGCGGCGCCTCACGGACGCAGACCACCAGCGGGCGACGCTCCTTCAGGGTCACCGCGGCGGCCCGCTGCAGCAGGTCCTTGCTCAGCCCGAGCGCGATCCCGGCCACCGCACCGGTGGTCGCCGGCACCACCAGCATCCCCTTCGCCGGGTACGAGCCGCTGGACGGGCCGGCCGCGAAGTCGCCCGCCGACCAGTAGCGGACGTCACCCAGGTCCTCGACACCGGTCCAGGCCGTCAGGTCCTCCTGCCAGTGCGCGTCGCGGAACGACACCCCGGTCTCGTCCAGGATGGTCAGCCGCGCCGCCCGGCTCACCACCAGGTCCACCGCCTCGCCCGCCGCCAGCAGCGCCCGGATCACCGAGGCCGCGTACGGCGTCCCCGACGCGCCCGAGACTCCGACCACCCACGGCTGACGTGCCCTCTGCTGCTCCATGCCCCGCACCCTAGCTCCGATCACCGGCGGCGGGCGGGAGAGCCTCCGGGCGTACGGGGAACCGCCCCCTGTCGGCCGCCGTGCGAACCCGGGGACCGACTCCTGCCCCGGGGCCAGAGCCTGCGGGAAGACCAGAGCCTGCGGGAAGATGGGTGCATGGCGCCGACGCTGATCGACCTCACGCATCCGGTCACCACAGGTATGCCCGTGTACCCCGGGGATCCGGAGGTGGAGCTGCGGCCCGCGCTCACCACGGCCACCGCCGGGGTCAACGTGCTCGGCCTGCACCTGGGCTCGCAGTCGGGCACGCATGTGGACGCCCCGTACCACGTGGACGTCACCTGGCCCACCCTGGACGGGCTGCCGCTGGAGCTGTTCACCGGACCGGCCGTGGTCGCCGACCTGCGCGGGCTCGAACCCCGCACCGGAGTGACCCCGCAACTGCTCGAACCCGCACTGGAGTCGGCGGCCCCGGGCACGATCCTGCTGCTCGCCACCGGCTGGCCCCGGCACTGGGGCAGCGACCGCTATCTCGCCCACCCGTGGCTGACTCCCCGTTCGGCGGAGGCGATCGTCGCGGCGGGCATCCGCACTGTCGGCGTGGACGCCCTGAGCATCGACCCCACCCCCGACCCGGGCCCGGGCGACCCCGCGGTCGCCGCGCTGCTCGCCGACCTCTCCGACGAGCACGACCCCGCCGCCGAGTCCACCGCGCTGGCCGCCCACCGGATCCTGCTCGGCTCCCGCGGCGGTGCGGTGATCGCGGAGAACCTCACCGATCTGACCCCGCTGCTCGACGCCCAGGAGGCGGGCCGCCCGATCGAGCTCTCGCTGTTCCCGCTCCGCCTGGTCGCCGCCGACGGCGCCCCGGTCCGCGCGGTCGCCCGGCTGGGCTGATCCGTACACCTCATCTTGGTCTGGATCATCTCCGGAGTGCGCCGCTAGGCTCCCGCCATGGCAGAGCTCATCGGCGTGGTCGAGGCCCTCTGGCGCTACCCGGTCAAGTCCACCGGCGGCGAGCGGCTGGACGCCGTCGAGGTGGACGGGCGCGGGCTGGCCGGGGACCGGCTGTACGCGGTCCGGGACGGGGACGGGAAGCTCGGCTCGGGCAAGAACACCCGCCGCTTCCGCCGGATGGACGGGCTGCTGCGGCTCTCCTCCCGGCTGGGCGGCCGGCTCGGCGCACCCGAGCTGTTCGATCCGCTGGGCACTCCCGTCGCCGACCCGGACGCCTTCCTGCGCGCCTACCTCCAGCGCCCGGACGTCGGCCTGGCCCGGGAGGACGAGGTCTCCCACTTCGACCAGCTGCCGGTCAGCGTGCTCAGCACCGCCACCCTGGACTGGGTCCGCCGGGCGGTACCGTCCGCGGTCGTGGACGAGCGGCGGTTCAGGCCCAACATCCTGCTGCGCACCCCGCCGGGGACCCCGCCGTTCGTCGAGGACGAGTGGTTCGGCCGGGTGGGACGGGTGAGGGGCGGGGTCGCTCTGGCCTTCATCCGCTCCAGTGAGCGCTGCGCGATGACCGGCACGGCGCAGCCGGGTCTGCCGCACGCCCCCGAGATCCTCAAGGCCGTCGCCCGGGCCCATGACACCCGCCTCGACGCCCTGGCCGAGGTCGCCCGGCCGGGGCGCCTGCGGGTCGGGGACGCCGTCGCCCTCGCCTGAGCCGCTCGGCGTCTCAGCGGTGCGAGCCCTCGGCGGGCCTTCAGGGGTGCGGGGGCGTGCCCCGCGCGCTACTTCCCGGAATGCTGGACCAGGCAGAACGGGTGCCCCGCCGGGTCCAGGTAGACCCGCCAGCCGGTCTCGGCGTCCTTGAGTTCGGCACCGAGTGCGAGGACCCGCTCCCCGGCCGCGTCCAGGTCCTCGACCTCGATGTCCAGGTGCAACTGCTGCGGGTGCGCCGGGTCCGGCCACATCGGCGGGCGGTAGTCCTCGACGCGCTGGAAGCCCAGCACCGTACCGTCGGGCAGGTGGACGGTCGACCACTCCTCGTCCGGCGACCACCTCGGATCGGGGCGGTCGACCTCCCCGCCCAGCACGGTCCCGTAGAAGTGCGCCAGCCCGGCCGGGTAGTGGCAGTCCAGGACCACGCACTGCAGCTTGCCGATCATCGTTCCTCCTCGCCGACCGCACCCGCCCCTCTGCTCGGCAGCATAGGCACTGCCCTCGACGGGTGCGGCCGGAACGGGAGGATCAGAGTCCGAGGCCCCGGATGACCAGGTCCAGCAGGGCGAAGGCGAAGAGCGAGATACCGACGAAACCGTTGGTGCTGAAGAAGGCCCGGTTGAGCCGGGACAGGTCGCCCGGCCGGACGATGGTGTGCTCGTAGAGGAAGGCGCCGGCCACCACCGCGAGGCCGACCCAGAAGACCGGACCCGCATGGGTGAGGACGGCGTACCAGACGAGCAGACCGGTGGTGACGGCGTGGCAGACCCGGGCGCCCCAGATGGCGGCGGCGACGCCGAAGCGGGCGGGCACCGAGCGGACCCCGTCGGCCCGGTCGGAGGCGACGTCCTGGCAGGCGTAGATCAGGTCGAAGCCGCCGATCCAGATGCCGACGGCGAGGCCGAGCACGGCCGCGTCCCAGGACCAGGTGCCGGTGACCGCCAGCCAGGCGCCGACCGGGCCCATGGCCTGGGCGAGGCCGAGGATCGCCTGCGGGAAGTCGGTGAACCGCTTGCCGTACGGATAGACCACCATCGGGATGACGGCGATCGGCGCCAGCACCAGGCAGAGGGTGTTGAGCGCGGCGGCCGCGCCGAGGAAGACCAGCAGGGCGATCGCCGAGCCGGTGTACGCAGTGCGCAGCGAGACCGCGCCGGTGACCAGTTCGCGGCCGGCCGTCCGGGGGTTGCGGGCGTCGATCTCGCGGTCGATGATCCGGTTGGCGGCCATCGCGAAGGTGCGCAGGCCGACCATGCAGACGGTGACCAGGAGCAGCTGGCCCCAGTGCATCCGGCGGTCGTCCAGGAACATCGCGGTGAGCGCGGCGATGTACGCGAAGGGCAGGGCGAAGACCGAGTGCTCGATCATCACCAGCCGCAGGAAGGCCCGGGTCCTGCTCTGCGGGACGGCGGCGGTCGTCACAGTCCGTACTCCTTCCAGCGTCGGGAGACCAGTGCGGCGGTGGCCGGGTCGGAGCTGACCATCTCGGGCCAGCCGCCGTCCCGGGTGTAGCCCTCCTCGGGGAGCTTGCGGGTGGCGTCGATGCCCGCCTTCCCTCCCCAGAACTGCTGGTAGGAGGCGTGGTCGAGGTGGTCGACCGGGCCCTCGACCACGGTGAGGTCCCGGCTGTAGTCGACGTTGCCGAAGGCGCGCCAGGCGACCTCGTGGTAGTCGTGCACGTCGCAGTCGGAGTCCACCACGATGATCAGCTTCGTCAGCGACATCATGTGGGCGCCCCAGATGGCGTGCATGACCTTCTGGGCGTGCTTGGGGTACTTCTTGTCGATCGAGACGATCACGCAGTTGTGGAAGCCGCCGGCCTCGGGCAGGTCGTAGTCGACGATGTCCGGGATGATGATCTTCAGCAGCGGGAGGAAGAAGCGCTCGGTGAACTTGCCGAGCGGCCCGTCCTCGGTCGGCGGGCGGCCGACCACGATCGACTGGAGCAGCGGGCGGCGGCGCATCGTGACGCAGTCGATCGTCAGCGCCGGGAACGGCTCCTGCGGCGTGTAGAAGCCGGTGTGGTCGCCGAACGGCCCCTCCGGCAGCATCTCGCCGGGCTCCAGCCAGCCCTCCAGGACCACCTCGGCGTCGGCCGGGACCTGGAGCGGGACGGTCTTGCAGTCCACCATCCGCACCCGCTCGCCCGCCACGAAGCCGGCGAACAGGTACTCGTCGATGTCGCCGGGCAGCGGGGCGGTCGCCGCGTAGGTGACGGCGGGCGGGCAGCCGAAGGCGATCGCGACCGGGAGCTTCTCCCCCCGCTTGGCCGCGACGGCGGCGTGGTTGCGGCTGTCCTTGTGGATCTGCCAGTGCATGCCGATGGTCCGCCTGTCATGCCGCTGCAGGCGGTACAGGCCGAGGTTGCGGATGCCGGTGTCCGGGTCCTTGGTGTGGGTCAGGCCCAGGTTGAAGAAGGAGCCGCCGTCCAGCGGCCAGGTGAAGAGGGCCGGCAGCTCGTCGAGGTTGACGTCATCACCGGTGAGGACGACCTCCTGGACCGGGGCGTCCTTGACGTTGCGCGGCGGCACGTGCGCCATCGAGGCGAGCTTGCCGAAGGCGTCCCGGAACCCGGTGAAGCCCTGCGGGAGCTCGGGCTTCAGCAGCCCGGCGATCTTCTCCGAGATGTCGTCGGGCGACTTCAGGCCGAGCGCCTTGGCCAGCCGGCGCTCGGTACCGAAGACGTTCATCGCCAGCGGCATCGAGGCGCCCTTGACGTTCTCGAACAGCAGCGCGGGGCCCTTGGCCTTCTGAACGCGGTCGACGATCTCTCCGATCTCCAGATAGGGGTCGACCTCGGCCTTGATGCGCTTGAGGTCGCCCTCTCGCTCCAGCGCCCGGAGAAACGAACGGAGATCGTCGTATGCCATACCTGTCAGTATCCGACACCCACTACCCTGGGCCCGCAAAGAGGGCCCTACCTGTCATCGCCCGGGGGAGATCGCCGCTGTGCTGAGGATTCTGCCGCCACTGCTCGTCCTCGCCCTGTGGATCTGGGCCTTCATCGACTGCCTGACCACTCCCGAGGAGGAGGTCCGCCACCTGCCGAAGGTGGCCTGGGTGATCATCGTGCTGCTCTTCCCGCTGGTCGGCTCGATCGCCTGGCTGGTGGTGGGCAGGCGGCGCGGCCAGATGGCGGCCCGGACGGCGGGCCCCCGACAGGGCCGCCCGACGGCCCCGGACGACGATCCCGAGTTCCTGGCCTCCCTCGGCACTCCGGCCGACAGGGAGACTCCCCACAAAGACACCCGTCAGCACGAGGACATGCTCAGGCGGTGGGAGGCCGACCTGCGCCGCCGCGAGGAGGAGCTGCGGGGCAGGGAGCGGCCGGAGGAGGACCCGCGCGGCTGAGCGCTCCCCGGCCCGGTGATGGCCCGGTGATCCCGCCCTGAGGAGGTCCGGCGGACGGCGGACGGCACCGGGGCGCGACACGCGGGCCTGGCTCGGAACCACCCGTTCGGAGCCCTGGTCCTCCGTATGTGGCACGGTGGGCCGCTTTGGCGCATCCCTACCATCCGGCGCCGGGAGGGAGCCCTTCCCCGGCGCCGCCCCGGCTTTCCCGGCCGTCCCACCCGACAACCGCCGGAGCCGCCGCCACGCGCCCGCCCGACCCCGCTGACCTGCGGAATCGACGCATTCCACCGATCATCGACCGCTTCCGCCGGTAACCGGGCCCGAGCTGCGAGTGACCGGCGGGCCCCTCATGCTTTCTGTACGGCTTTCACATGTTCTCGGGCCCGACCTTGTACGGAATCGACGCCGAAACCCGGGCCCGATCCCTCGTAGTGTCGTAGGTGAAGAAGTGTTCGCAGCAGCAGCCGCCGCCACAGCAGGCCGGCTGTCGGACAGTTCCCTCACACTTGGAGTGGTGGTTCGAGATGACGGTTCTGCACGAGGCGCCGGTCGGCGACGAGATCCCCGAGATCCCGGCCGACGTGCGCGGGCGGGTGGCCGAGCTGCACGACCTCAGGGAGAAGGTCCGCCGGGGCCCGAGCGAGAAGGCGACCGAGGCGCAGCACGCCAAGGGGAAGCTGACGGCTCGCGAGCGGATCGACCTGCTGCTGGACGAGGGCTCCTTCCACGAGGTCGAGCCGC
This sequence comes from Kitasatospora sp. HPM-01-4, assembly GCF_051374625.1. Taxonomy (NCBI): domain Bacteria; kingdom Bacillati; phylum Actinomycetota; class Actinomycetes; order Kitasatosporales; family Streptomycetaceae; genus Kitasatospora; species Kitasatospora sp. HPM-01-4. The sequence goes on from NZ_JBPQGP010000005.1 coordinate 3,677,374, forward strand.
TGCGCCGGCACCGCGCCAGCGGCTTCGGGCTGGAGGCGAAGAAGCCGCACACCGACGGTGTCGTCGTCGGCTGGGGCACGGTGCACGGGCGGACGGTGTTCACCTACGCCCATGACTTCCGGATCTTCGGCGGCGCACTGGGCGAGGCCCATGCGCAGAAGATCCACAAGATCATGGACATGGCCATCGCGGCCGGCGCGCCGCTGGTGTCGCTGAACGACGGCGCCGGCGCCCGGATCCAGGAGGGTGTCACCGCACTGGCCGGTTACGGCGGCATCTTCCAGCGCAACACCAAGGCCTCGGGCGTGATCCCGCAGATCTCGGTGATGCTCGGCCCGTGCGCGGGCGGTGCGGCGTACTCGCCGGCGCTGACGGACTTCGTGTTCATGGTCCGCGAGACCTCGCAGATGTTCATCACCGGCCCGGACGTGGTCCAGGCGGTGACCGGCGAGAAGATCACCCAGAACGGGCTCGGCGGCGCCGACGTCCACTCGGGCGTGTCGGGCGTGTCGCACTTCGCGTACGACGACGAGCAGTCGTGCATCGAGGAGGTGCGCTACCTGCTGTCGCTGCTGCCGCAGAACAACCGGGAGATGCCGCCGTCCGTGGTGAACGACGACCCGGTCGAGAGGCGCTGCGAGGCGCTGCTCGACCTGGTGCCGGTGGACGGCAACCGCCCGTACGACATGCGCAAGGTGATCGAGGAGATCGTCGACCACGGCGAGTTCCTGGAGGTCCACGAGCGGTGGGCGACCAACGTGCTGTGCGTGCTGGCGCGGATCGACGGCCAGGTCACCGGGATCATCGCCAACCAGCCGCAGTCGCTGGCCGGTGTGCTGGACATCAACGCCAGCGAGAAGGCGGCGCGCTTCGTGCAGATGTGCGACGCGTTCAACATCCCGCTGGTCACCATGCTGGACGTGCCGGGCTTCCTGCCCGGTGTCGACCAGGAGCACGGCGGCATCATCCGGCACGGCGCCAAGCTGCTGTACGCGTACTGCAACGCCACCGTGCCCCGGATCTCGCTGATCCTGCGCAAGGCCTACGGCGGCGCGTACATCGTGATGGACTCCCGCTCGATCGGCGCGGACCTGTCCTACGCCTGGCCGACCAACGAGATCGCGGTCATGGGCGCCGAGGGCGCGGCCAACGTGATCTTCCGGCGGGACATCAACGCGGCCGAGGACCCCGAGGCGATGCGCGCGCAGAAGATCAAGGAGTACAAGAACGAGCTGATGCACCCGTACTACGCGGCCGAGCGCGGCCTCGTGGACGACGTCATCGACCCCGCCGAGACCCGCTCCGTGCTGGCCTCCGCCCTCACCATGCTCCGCACCAAGCACGCAGACCTGCCCAGCCGCAAGCACGGCAACCCGCCGCAGTAGCCGGCGGCCGCCGAGGCCCGTCTGTCCCACTCCAGACTTCTTGAACCGGGGGAGAAACCACAACCATGAGCGCTTCCGCCGAACCCCTCGTCCGTATCGTCCGCGGCTCCCTCACCGACGAGGAGCTGGCCGCCCTCACCGCCGTCCTGATGACCCGCGCGGCCGCCGCCCAGGCCGCCGTCCACACCGCCGTGGTCGAGCCGATCGCCAACTGGCAGCGCCTGGAGCGCCGCCCGGCGTACTTCTCCCCCGCCAGCTGGCAGCAGGCGGCCTGACGGCCCACCGGCCGCCCGGACGACAGCGCCCGCCCCGCAGCCGACTCCATCGGAGTCCGGCCGCGGGGCGGGCGTTTCTCGTGCCGGGCCCGCTCAGGCGGCCGCGAGGGCGGCCGGACGGCCGGCGTGCATGACGGCGAGGTTGGTGGCGAGGCGCTGGGGGTCCTGGGAGAGCCAGAGCCGGACGGCGCCGCCCAGCATGGCGCTGGCGGAGCCGAGACGGACGCCGGTGGACTGGGCGACCCGGCCGGCGGCCAGGACGAGCAGGTCGGCCAGCGGGGCGGGAAGCCAGACGGTCTGGGCACAGGGGGCCGGCTGGGTCAGCGCCGCCAGCAGCCGGTAGGCGTCGGCGGTGCAGTGCAGGGTGGGCAGGACGTCCAGCAGCCCGTCGGCGACGACCTCGGAGACGTCGCTGCGGTGGCCCTGGGCGAGCCGGCGGAGCAAGGCTCTCTCCGTAGCGGTGATTCGGACGGTCAGCATGACCTCATCGCACTCCATCGTGCGGCCCTCCTCGCGGCCTTGGGACTGGCGGAAACGGTTGGAACGGTAAGTGCCGATACGAACCGCCCCGCCGCAGCGGGCGGCAGGGCGGCCGGGACGGACTGTCAGCCGACACCGGCGTAGGAATGCTTGCCGGTGATGAAGATGTTGACGCCGTAGAAGTTGAACAGGTAGAAGCCGAAGGCCAACAGGGCCAGATAGGCCGCCTTTCGGCCCTTCCAGCCGGCCGTGGCCCGGGCGTGCAGGTACGCGGCGTAGGCCACCCAGGTGATGAAGGACCAGGTCTCCTTCGGGTCCCACTCCCAGTACTTGCCCCAGGCCGCCTCGGCCCAGATCGCGCCCGCGATGATGGTGAAGGTCCACAGCGGGAAGACCATCGCGTTGATCCGGTACGAGAGCTTGTCCAGCGTGGTGGCGGCGGGCAGCCGCTGCCAGACCGAGGCCGGGGTGCCGAGCGGGCCGGTGGCCAGGCCCGCCGCGACGCGCTGGTCGTAGCGGTCCTTGCCCAGGTAGAGCAGGGTGGAGACGAAGGCCGCGTACAGGAAGCCGCCGCAGATGATCGCGGTGGAGACGTGGATGGCCAGCCAGTAGGAGTGCAGGGCCGGGACGAGCTGCTCGGAGTCGGTGTAGAGCACGCTCACCGCGAGTCCGAGGGTGAGCAGCACGGCCAGCATGACCGGCAGGCCGAGCCAGCGGGCCTTCTTCTTGGCGGCGAGCAGGCCGAGGTAGGCGAGCACCATGGTGAGGCCGAAGGCGCAGGAGAACTCGTACATGTTGCCCCACGGCCAGCGCATCACCGAGAGGCCGCGGCTGGCCACGGCACCGGCGTGCAGCAGGGCGCCGAGGACGGTCAGGGAGACCGCGATCCGTCCGGCCAGGTCGCCCTTGTCGCTGGTGCCGGCGGCGCCCGGGCCGTCGGCCGCGTCGGCCTCACCGCGGCCGCTGGTGACCACGGTGGCGCCGGCGTCGGCCAGGGCGGTGCGGGTCAGCGTGGTGGTCCCGCCGTTCGCCGAGGCGACGGTGACGGTGACCTGCTTGGCCGCCTTGGCGGGCTCCGTGGCGGCCGCCACGGTCTCGGCCAGGCTCGACTGCTCGACGGAGCGGACCGCGACCGCGCCCTTGCTTCCGAACGTCCACTCGAACATGTGGGCGAACATCGCGATCAGATACACGGCCATCGCCGAGTAGATCAACTTGTTGGAGAGGTCGGCCAGCTGTAGGTCGACTCCCGAGGCGAGATGCACCGTCTACTCCTTGGAGCTCGGGTCTGCGGGGGATGTGGGGCCTGACGGTCCGTCCGAGACGGGGGTGGACTCGGCGGGGGTGTCCTCGGTGGCGGGGACTGCTGCTTCGTCCCGGGCGTCCTCGCTCCGTGCTTCGGACTCCGTCGCGGGCTCGGAAGCGGGCTCGGGCTCGGAGGCGGACGCGGACTCAGCCGCGGACTCGGAGGCGGGATCGGAGGCGGGATCGGAGTCGGAGTCGGAGGCAGGCTCGGACTCGGACGCCGGGGCGTCGTCCTGGAGGTCCACGGCGAGTTCGGCGAGCTCCTCGGCGATCTTGGCGGACTCGCTCCTGGCCAGCCCGGCGACCTCGACCAGGGTCCGGCCGTCGGGGGTCGTGACGGCCCGGACCCAGATCCGGCGGCGCTGCACGAACAGCGAGCCGATCAGGCCGAGGATCGCGCAGACCGCACCGGTCAGGGCGATCGCGTTGCCCGGCCGGTGGGAGATGGTGAAGCTGGCCCACTCCTGGTAGCCGTCGAAGGTGAGGGTGCCGTAGCCGTCCGGGAGGACCCAGCCCTGACCGGGCTTCAGCCGGGCCCTGGCGATGTCGCCGTCCTGCTTCAGCTGGGTCAGGTGCTGGGTGTTCAGCTGGTACACGTTCTGCGGCAGACCGGAGTCGGTGCCGAGGTCACCCGCGTACGCGGTGAGCACCAGCATCGGGTCGGCGGCTTCCGGGAAGAGCGAGATCGGACCGGTGTGGGCGAAGTCCGACGGCGCGGTCGGCAGGAAGTAGCCCTGGAAACCGAGCTGGGTCTTCTTGCCGTCCTTCTCACCGTAGTCGTTGACCTTGATGACACCGGTGGAGGTGAGGTTGCCGTCCTGCGGGAGGAAGGCGGTCGGGCCCGCGTACACGGTCTCGCCCTTGGCGTTCTTGATCGTGACCATCGGGGCGTAGCCGTGGCCGATCAGGAAGACCTTGCTGCCGCCGATCTCCAGCGGGTGGTTGACCTGGATGTCGGCCTTGGTCAGCTTGGTGTCGTCGGAGCCCGTCCAGTACCGGATGTGGGCGGCGAACTCGCGGGGGGTGCCCATCTGGTCGCCGCTGCTCTGGTACTTGGCGGTGAAGCCGTCCAGCTTGAACCCGAAGGCGTCCAGGTCGTCGCTGGTGTAGAAGGCCGAGCCGGTGAAGTCGTCCATCTGGGTCATGGTGTTGGAGTAGCCCTGACCACCGATCACCAGCTTGCCGCCCTGGCCACTGGCCAGGCTCGCCCAGGCGAAGCCCGCGAGCAGCGCGAAGAGCGAGAAGTGGAAGAGCAGGTTGCCGACCTCGCGCAGGTAGCCCTTCTCGGCCGCGACGGCTGTTCCGTCCAGGTGCGCCCGGAAGCGGCGCTTCTTCAGGAGCGCGTGCGCGGCCCGGTTGACCGCCTCGGGGTCGGCCTCGGTGTGCCAGGCCGCGTAGACCGGCATCCGGGTCAGGTTGCGCGGTGCGGCCGGGGGCCTGGCCCGCAGCACACCGACGAACTGCCAGGTGCGCGGGATGATGCAGCCGGCCAGCGAGACGAACAGCAGGATGTAGATCGCCGAGAACCAGACCGAGCTGTAGACGTCGAACAGCTGGAGCTTCTCGTAGACCGGGGTGAGCGACTTGTGCGCCTGCTTCCAGGTGTCGACCTGGAAGGAGTTCCGGCTGGTCTGCGGGATCAGCGAGCCGGGGATGGCGGCCAGCGAGAGCAGGAACAGCAGGATCAGCGCGACGCGCATGGAGGTCAGCTGGCGCCACATCCAGCGGAACCAGCCGAGCACTCCTATGCCGGTCGGGGCGTCCGATTCGGCGGGCGCGCTGCTGAGCCGCTCGGCTTCCGCGTCGGTGACGTCCTCGGGTGGGCGGGTTCGGGTGTCGCTCACGGGTCAGATTCCGATCGAGAAGTTCTGGGTGGCGTACTGGAGCTGGTTCACCAGCGCGTCCCAGGCGCCGGTGATCAGCAGCAGGCCGACCGCGACGAGCATGCCGCCGCCGATCCGCATCACCCACTGGTAGTGCTTTTTGATCCAGCCGAAGGCGCCGAGCGCCTTGCGGAAGGCGAGCGCGGCCACGATGAACGGTACGCCGAGGCCGAGGCAGTACACGGACATCAGCAGGGCACCGCGCCCGGCGTCGGCCTGCCTCATCGACAGCGACTGGATCGAGGCCAGGGTCGGGCCGATGCAGGGCGTCCAGCCGACCCCGAAGACGATGCCGAGCAGCGGCGCCCCGGCCAGGCCGATGGCCGGACGGCGGTGCGAGCGCAGTTCGCGCATCGAGAAGCCGGGCAGCAGTCCCATGAAGGCCAGGCCCATCACGACGGTCACCGCGCCCAGCACGATGCTGATGGTGTGCCGGTAGCCGAGCAGGTTCTGGCCGAAGTAGCCGAAGAGCGCCCCGCCGGAGACGAACACGGCGCTGAACCCGAGCACGAACAGCAGCGAGCCGAGCAGCATCCGGCCGCGCTGCGAGCCCTTGGCGTCCGCCAGGTCGGCGGCGGAGAAGCCGGTGACGTAGGAGAGGTAGCCCGGGACCAGCGGCAGCACGCAGGGCGAGAAGAAGGAGACCAGCCCGGCGGCGAGCGCGATCGGGACCGCGAGCAGGATGGCGCCGCTGGCCACCGTCTCGTTGGTCTCCCCGAGCGCGAGCGGGACCTGCGCGAGGAGAGCCGCGCTCACTGGGACTTCTCGTCGACGACGGGCTGCAGCAGCGACTCCAGGTCGTCCGAGGAGATCGCGCGCATCGACCGGGCGGCGAGCCGGCCCTCGCGGTCCACGATGATCGTGGTCGGGATCGACTGCGGGTTCAGGCTGCCCTTGGGGAACTTGAGGATCTGGGTGCCCTCGGGGTCGTAGATGCTCGGGTAGGTCACCCCGAAGTTCTGCTCGAAGCGCACCGCGAGCGACGGGTCGGTGTCGCGGGTGTTGATGCCGAGGAACTGGACGCCCTTGTCCTTGTACTTCTGCGAGACCTCCTGGAGGCCGGGCGCCTCGGCCCGGCACGGGCCGCACCAGGAGCCCCAGATGTTGAGGACGACGACCTTGCCCTTGTAGTCGGCGAGTGCCGCGTTGCCGCCGTCCAGGGTCTTGCCCGAGATCGCGGGGGCGGCGGTGCGGTCGGCGACCGGGGCGGTGTCCAGACCGCTCTTGCCGGTGACGAAGCCGGTCTGGCCTCCGCCGCCGGACGAGCCGGAACTGCAGCCGGTGAGGGCGAGAACGGCGACGGCGCCGAGGGTGGCGGCGAGGCGGATACGGCGGCGGGTCGTCCCAGACATGTGAAAAGTTTCGCATGGGACTTCAGGCGGTTTCAGGGGGGTCCGGCCTTGTCTGCCGGACCCCCTCTGACCTGCTGTTCCTGTCCTTATGATCCATTTATTTCGGGCAATGTCCGATTGGATCCGAGGAACGGCCGGGACGTCGCTCAGGCGCCGAAGCTCTTGCCCACCGGCTTGCCCTTGCCGCCCTTGCCGACCAGGTGCGCCGGCAGCAGGTCGCGGGCCGGTTCCCGGTAGCCGATCGAGACGATCCGGTCACCCTCGTAGGTGAAGCTGGTCAGCGACGCCAGCGAGCACTGCCGGCGGCGCGGGTCGTGCCAGAGCCGGCGGCGCTCGGCGAAGGAGCGGACGATCCAGATCGGCAGCTGGTGGCTGACGCAGACCGCCTCGTGCCCGCGCGCGGCGTCCCGGGCCGCGGCGAGCGCGCCCATCATCCGGACCACCTGGTCTATGTACGGCTCGCCCCAGGACGGCTTGAACGGGTTGGTCAGGTACTTCCAGTACGAGGGGTTGCGCAGCGAGCCGTCGCCGACGCCGAAGGTCTTGCCCTCGAAGATGTTCTCCGCCTCGATCAGCCGGTCGTCCACGGCCACCTCCAGGCCGTGCGCCTTGCCGATCGGCTCGGCGGTCTCCTGCGCGCGGGTCAACGGCGAGGCCACCACATGGGTGATGTCGTGGTCGGCCAGGTACTCGGCGACCCGGTCCGCCATCTGCCGGCCCAGCTCCGAGAGGTGGTAGCCCGGGAGGCGCCCGTACAGGACGCCCTCCGGGTTGTGCACCTCGCCGTGCCGCATCAGGTGGACGACGGTGGTCTCCTTGCTCACTTGCTTCCCTCCGTGGGCTGGGCCTCGGCCGCCGCGCGGGCGGCGGCGGGCAGGGCGGCGGCGATCCGCTCGATCGCCCGCTCGTCGTGCGCGGCCGAGACGAACCAGGACTCGAAGGCCGACGGCGGCAGGTAGACGCCCTGGCTGAGCATCGAGTGGAAGAAGCCGTTGAAGCGGTACGCCTGCTGGCGCCGGGCCTCGTCGTAGTTGGTGACCTGCTCCTCGGTGAAGAAGACCGAGAACATGTTCCCGGCCTTCTGCAGGCGGTGGGCCACGCCCTCCTTGGCCAGCGCGTCCGTCACCAGCCCGCAGACCTCGGCGGCGACCCGGTCCACGGTGGCGTACACCTCGTCGGTGCAGCCGCGCAGCTGGGCGAGGCCGGCGGCGGTGGCGATCGGGTTACCGGAGAGGGTGCCGGCCTGGTAGACCGGTCCGGCCGGGGCCAGCTGGGCCATCACATCGGCGCGGCCGCCGAAGGCCGCCGCCGGGAAGCCGCCGCCCATCACCTTGCCGAAGGTCAGCAGGTCCGGGGCCCAGCCCTCGTGAGCCGCCTCCAGGCCGTACCAGCCGGCCTTGGAGACGCGGAAGCCGGTCATCACCTCGTCCGAGATGAACAGCGCGCCGTCGGCCCGGCAGAGCTCGGCCAGGCCCTTGTTGAAGCCGGGCAGCGGCGGGACCACGCCCATGTTGCCCGGCGACGCCTCGGTGATCACACAGGCGATCTCGCCGGGGTGCGCGGCGAAGGCCGTACGGACCGCGTCCAGGTCGTTGTAGGGGAGGACGATGGTGTCGCCCGCCTGGGCACCGGTGACACCCGGGGTGTCGGGCAGGCCGAAGGTCGCGACGCCGGAACCGGCGGCGGCCAGCAGCGCGTCCACATGGCCGTGGTAGCAGCCGGCGAACTTGATCACCTTGGCGCGGCCGGTGAAGCCGCGGGCCAGCCGGATCGCCGACATGGTCGCCTCGGTTCCGCTCGACACCAGGCGGACCTGCTCGACCGGGGCCACCCGGGCCACGATCTCCTCGGCCAGCTCGACCTCGCCCTGGCCGGGCGTGCCGAAGGAGGTGCCGCGGGACACCGCCTGCTGGACGGCGTCGATCACCGCCGGGTACGCGTGCCCGAGGATCATCGGCCCCCAGGAGCACACCAGGTCGACGTACTCGCGACCGTCGGCGTCGGTGAGGTAGGGGCCGGTGCCGGACACCATGAAGCGCGGGGTGCCGCCGACCGCGCGGAAGGCGCGCACCGGGGAGTTCACGCCGCCGGGGGTCACGACCGAGGCACGGTCGAACAGCGACTGGGACTGAGGGGCCTCGTACGGGTAGCTCATCGGGTTGGTCACCTGCACATGGTCTCAAATCGTGTCCTTTACCTCCGCATGTCGGGCCCGATCATCTGGAACGATGATCCGTGTACTGCGGCCGCCTCGGCGGACGGCCCTTCCTGCCCGTTCGCGGTCGGGAAGGGACGCTGTCCCGCTCCGGATTCGGACCTGACGGGAGAACCCGTCCGCCAGGGGCCGAACAGCCTGTACGGTCTGTAGGGTTTGTAGGGTTTGTGCGGTTATCCGTACTACCGCCGCACCGTGCAGGCGGCACGGGTCACGGGGCACCTGTCACGGGTGACGGCCGGGGCGGGCGGGTACGGACAGCGCAGGTGCGCGCGGGGCAGCTGACGCGTGTACGGCGACGCAGGACGGGTAAGGGGCACGTTCGGAGGACGCCGAGCGTGCGGGGGTCTGTCGATTCCGGCGAATTCCGGTGAGGATGGTCCGAGTGTCCGAGACGCAGGACGGTTTCGAGGAGGCCGCGGGTGCATCCCGCAGGTCCACCGGGGCCGCGGGCGGGGGAACGGGTGCGGGCAGGGGAAAGCGGGGCGAGGGAAGAGTGGGGGTCACCTACAAGTACTTCGGCGCACCCGACCGAGCCACCGCCGCCAGAGTCCCGACCGCGCTCGGCCCGGGCGGCCTCGGCCTCGACGCCGGGGAGCTCGGCTCCCTCGGCCGCCTCGGCGACCTGATGGAGACCAGCGGCTCGCCCAACGGCCACCTCTCCACCAAGATCAAGCCGGAGACCATGAGCGCCATGGTCCTCACCGGCATCAAGGGTGTCCCGCTCCACCAGGTCCCGCCGCTCGAACTGGTCGTCCTCCACCCCGACTACGCGGTGGTCCAGCTCCCCCACACCGTCGTCGAACCCCTGCGCAAGGCCGACGAGACCGAACTCGGCGCCGCCGCCTTCATCTGGTCCACCGTCCCCGACCGGCGGGGGCCGCGCGACGCGTACGTGATCTACACGATGCTGCACGAGTGGCAGGACTTCGCCAACCGGCTGCACGACGCCGGGCACCAGCTGTACTGCCTGGTCTGGCCGTGACCTGCGGCTTCGCCGTCTCCTGAGGGCTGTCCGACAGTAGTCCGGCGGGCCCTCAGGAGGTGGTCTTCGGGCTGCCGGGGCACATTGAGGGCACATCGCTGCGAAAGTGCCCCGAGGGGTACCGACCGCCCCGGTCTCACGCACAGGTGATCGACCACCGTACTCCCGCCACCATGGATCTTTCCGACCGCGGCTGCCTGCTCCGCGACACGGCCGGCGCCCCTCCGACTGGGATGCGCGCGACAGCCGCATCGCGGAGAACATCCGCGAGTACGACTGGCGCGTCATGGGGGTGGCCGGCCGCCGTGACGACGTCCTGGGTTCCCGCACACGTGCGCGTCCTGCGGGAGCGCGATGACGCTGCTGTTCACGGTCGCGAGTAACGACGAGACGGGAGTGGTCGTCTGGCGGTGGGGCGATCCGCGGCTCTTCGTATGCCCGACCGGCCCTCAGCACCCTTTCCAGGTGGACCCGCACTGACCCTTGCGAGTCAGGACGGGTCGTCAGCTGTCGGTCTGCGGACCGGTGAGGTTCTTGGTGAGCCACTCCAGGGCCATCGGGATCATCTTCGCGAAGTCCACGGTTTTGTGCTTGCCGCCGGGCTGCTCGTAGTACTCGACGCTGGTCGGGGAGACGGCGCTGTGGACCCACTTGTTGACCAGGTCGACCTCGTAGGAGCTGCCACCGCCGGCGGTGGCGAGCATCTTGACGTCGGCTTTGCTGGTGGAGATCAGCTTGTCGGGGCTGTTGGCGGCCTGCTCGGCCCCGTGCCCCTTCCAGAGCGTGGAGTCTGCCTTGAAGTCGCCGTCGATCGGCCCGGCGGTCTTGTAGATGTCGGGGTGCTGCATGGCCAGCTTGGCGCTGCAGTCGGCGCCGCTGGAGGCGCCCATCAGGCCCCAGCTGTCAGGGCCCTTGAGGGTGCGGAAGTTGGCTCAAATGAAGTCCGGGATGTCCTGGGACATCCAGGTGCCCATCTTGGGCTGGCCGGGGATGTCGGAGCAGTCCAGGGACTGGTGCTCGTCGCCTGTCAGGTTCTGCAACGGCATGATCATGATGAAGGGGTGCGCCTTCTGCTCCTGGACGAGCTGGGCGTCGATCTCCTGGATCGGCAGCTGGTTGTCCGTCCAGGTGTTGTAGCCGTTGCTCTGACCGCCCGCGTAGAGGGTGAGCACGGGGAAGCCGAACTTGGCATACTTCGGGTCGTTGTACTGCGGCGGCACCCAGCCCCAGACATCGGCGGAGACGCCGGATTTCCGGCCCGCCAGGGTGGTCATCATGATCGGACCGGCCTTGGTGTCACGGACCTTCTTCAGGTTGGCGGCCGGACCGGTCGGCATCACGACCTTGGAGTCCTTCGGCACAGCGCTGCTCGCCGCCGGGACCGGGGTGGCCGCCGCCGCGTTGTCGCCCGCCTTGGCGTCGGGGGCCGGCTTGCTGCCACTGCTGCAGGCCGCCAGGGCGGCGGACAGTGCGAGCGCGGTGACACCGGCCAGGACCACACGGGTGCGTGTGGGCTGCGACTGCGGCTGTTGCGCGGTGAAAACTCTCCGATCGATATCACGCCCGGCCGGACGGAGCCGGGCAATGCCCCCGGGTGAGGCCGCCGAGGAGGTCGCGGGCAGCGTTCCGGCGCACCGGCGGCGGGCTGCCGGGGGATGCGTCCTCCCTGCCGCAGGACGGCGCAGCTGCTCCGGGTGGAGTGGCACACCGTCCTTGACCGATGACGCTGCTTCAGTCTTCGGTGGTTGCCCGGTCTCGCCATCCCGTTCGGGAATCCGCTCGCGGATCTGCTCCCGCCCCTTCCGCGGCCGTTCCCAGCTCGGAAGGGATGCTCCGTATGCGGTTGTGAGCCTGAGAACCTCGCACTCCGCGGGGCCGGTGCTGGTCTGGGCCGCCCTGTTCGGGGTGGTGCTGGCCTTCGTGGACCAGGCGGTGCAGCGGTTGCCGGACGCGCCGACGCTGCACTGGGTGCGCTGATCGCGGTGCCGGCGGGGGCCGGTCAGGGCTTGACGTACTGGCTGAGCCAGGTGAAGGCGGTCGGCACCATCGGCTTCCAGGTGGCGGTCGCGTGTGGGCCGGTGGTCTCCACCGGGTTCACCGTGGTCGGTGACTTGGCAGCCTTCTGCAGTGCTTGCGCGTCGTCCAGCCCTTCGCCCTTGCGCCCCCCGGTCAGGTAGAGCGCGACGTTCGGCGGGGTCTGCGCGTGGGTCAGCATGTAGAGCGGGTTGTCGACCTCGTCCAGGTGCGGGTCCTTGGCGGTCAGCGAGTCCGACTCGCCCTTCGGGTCGTTGTAGCCGGACATCGCGATCGCGGCCCGGTACCGATTCGGGTGGGCGATGGCCAGGCGGGTGGCGCAGTGCGCGCCCGCCGAGTAGCCGGCCACCGCCCAGTGGTCGGCCACCGGGTCGACCCGGAAGTTGTCCAGCACCATCTGCGGCACGTCCCGCCACAGCCAGGTCTCCGCGTTGACCTTGCCCGGTACGTCGGCGCAGCCGGTGTCCACGTGCCCGGGCAGCAGGGTGACCCGCGGCGATACCAGGATGAACGGCGCCACCTGACCCGACTTCATCAGCGGCGCCAACTGCTTGGACACGTCCATGCTGCCGAACCAGGCACTGGCCGAGCCGGGGAAGCCGGCCAGCAGCTCGACCACCGGGAAGGTCTTGCCCTGGTACGCCGGATCGTCGTACTGCGGCGGGGTCCAGACCAGGACCTCGCCGTCCACTCCGGAGAGCTGGCCCTTGAGCTGGGTCTCCTTCACGTCCTTGGGCACCGCCGGGTCGTCCACCGCCGTGAACTGCTGGATCACCTTCTGGTGGCCCGGCGAGGTGGCCGTCGCCGGGCCGTCCGCCGGGGGCGGCGGGGGCACCGCACGGACGTGGCTGTCCGAGCCGAGCAGGTCACCCCAGGTGGCGTACAGCTGGTTGGCGTTGTTCACGAGCACGAACACCATCACCACCGCGGTCACCTGGGCGAACAGCACCAGCCCGAGCCGCCCGGCCGCTCGGACGGCCTTGGGCCCGCCCACCCGGCCCCACAGCGCCATCAGCAGCACGATGGAGAGCGGGACCAGGAGGGTGGAGAGGATGAGGAACGGAGTACCCGTGAGTTTCATATGAGTAATGACTTTCGCAAGTGAAGGGCCGATTCCCATGAGTCGCACGGGTTTGCTCCGATGGATCCATTGGGGGTGCTTCATCCTGTGCGGGGCGCTCAGGCAACGTGGTGGGTCTGGTTGTTCGGTGCACAGAGTGCGCAGGGGCCGTCGCCGGAGACGGGGCGGGCGCAGGGCTCGCCGAGGCGGCTGCTCGCGGCCCGAACACACCGACCACGCGGGTTGCGACGACCGTGAGAGCCTGTGTCCACGCTGCCGCTGGGTGCGCTTGTCGGGGCGCTGGCGGGACCGACCGGCGGTCAGCCTCCCGATGGGTGATGGACCCTCAGGGCTTGACGTACTGGCTGAGCCAGGTGAAGGCGGTCGGCACCATCGGCTTCCAGGTGGAGATCATGTGCGGGCCGGTGGTCTCCACCGGGTTCACCGTGGTCGGTGGCTTGGCCGCCTGGGCCAGGGCTTGGGCGTCCTCCAGGCCGTCGCCCTTGCGGCCGGTCAGGTAGAGCGCGACGTTCGGCGGGGTCTGGGCGTGGGTCAGCATGTAGAGCGGGTTGTCGACCTCGCGCAGGTGCGGGTCCTTGGCGGTCAGCGAGTCCGACTCGCCCTTCGGGTCGTTGTAGCCGGACATCGCGATCGCGGCCCGGAAGCGGTCCGGGTGGGCGATCGCCAGGCGGGTGGCGCAGTGCGCGCCCGCCGAGTAGCCGGCCACCGCCCAGTGGTCCGCCGCCGGGTCGACCCGGAAGTTGTCCAGCACCATCTGCGGCACGTCCCGCCACAGCCAGGTCTCCGCGTTGACCTTGCCCGGTACGTCGGCGCAGCCGGTGTCCACGTTCCCCGGCAGCAGGGTGACCCGCGGCGATACCAGGATGAACGGCGCCACCTGACCCGACTTCATCAGCGGCGCCAACTGCTTGGACACGTCCATGCTGCCGAACCAGGCACTGGCCGAGCCGGGGAAGCCGGCCAGCAGCTCGACCACCGGGAAGGTCTTGCCCTGGTACGCCGGATCGTCGTACTGCGGCGGGGTCCAGACCAGCACCTCGCCGTCCACCCCGGACAGGCGACCCTTGAGCTGGGTCTCCTTCACGTCCTTGGGGACGCCGGGGTCGTCGACGCCGTGCCACTGCTGGGTGACCTTGGGCTGGTCGGGGCTGTTGGCGGCCGGTCTGGGCGCGGGAGCCGGGTGGCGGCCCGGGAGCAACGCGAGGGTGAGGGCGGGGACGACGACCATCGTCACGGCGAGCGTGGTACGCAGTGTGGTCCGGCGCCGTCGCAGCCCGCGGCCGTCGCGGACGATCGCCGCGTACGGCGCCGGGGAGACGACGAGGTCCGCCGTGCCTTGAGCGAGGGCGTGGCGCAGCCCGGCTTCGTCGGTGGGGGTGTGGCTCTCGTCAGGCCAGGTCATGTGAGCACCTTCGATCGGGAGTCGGTCATCACTGGCGTGCTGAGGTCGGTGAGGCCGTGGTGGGCGCGTAGCTTGGCCAGCCCCTTGGCGGCCTGGCTCTTGACGGTGCCGGCGGAGCAGCCGAGCGCGGCGGCGACCTGCGCTTCGGAGAGGTCCTCCCAGTAGCGCAGCACCACCACGGCTCGCTGCCGCGCGGGCAGCGCGGCGAGAGCGGCGAAGAGCACCTGGCGCTGGTCGACCTGCGCGCTGGCGTCTGTCGGGTGCGGGCCGCTCGGCTCCAGTAGTTCGTCGGTCGGGTACTCCGCCAGGCGGCGCTTGCGGAAGCGATCGATGTTGCTCGTCACCAGGATGCGGCGCACGTACGCGTCCGGACTGTCGCTGCTGCGGACGCGTCGCCAGGACGCGTACACCTTGGCCAGCGCGGTCTGCGCCAGATCCTCCGCGTCGTGCTGGTTCCCGGTCAGCAGGTACGCCGTCCGGACCAGCCCGTTCCACCTGCCCTGTACGAAGCCACTGAACTCCGCCTCCTCGTCGTAGCTGCCCATCAGCATCACCCCCCTCACCTGTTCAGACCACGAACTCCGTGGATCAGGTTGCCTGGCGGGGCTACTCAGTGCTCCGGTGGGAGTTCTAGCCGATTTCTCCATCGCCGCGGCCGAGCGAGAAGTCGTCGCCGGCCGAGCGGCTCCGCCCCTCGCTGCTCGGCATGAGTGGGTACAGGTCCGCAGCGTGAAGCCCGGGTCGCAGTGGCCGAGGTAGACGGCCAGGGCCTCGACGCGGCAGTGCGAGCGGGCGGGATTCGAGCGCTCCGGACGCTCGGCGACTCGGCGCTGCGCGGCGAGGACGAGGAGACGGCCCGCGAGGTCTGGCTCAAGGCCGCTCAGGCAGGCGACGCCGAAAGCGCCGTGCGGTAGGGCGACTGGCTGCGGCGCAATCTCGACTCCATCATGGGTGGGCGGGCCGTCTGACTGGGGAGCGCGGCCGATCAGGGGCTGCCAGCAGACCCCAGGTCACGGGCTTGCAGGGACCAATAGCTGCACGAGTGGCAGGACTTCGCCAACCGGCTGCACGACGCCGGGCACCAGCTGTACTGCCTGGTCTGGCCGTAGGCCGCGGCCGGCCCGGGCCGCGTGACCATCCGTCAGGCGTGGTGCGGTGCTGCGGCGTCACGGGCGGGCGGCCCGGTGGCCGGCGCGGTCCAGGACGTGGACGGTGAGGGGGCGGCCGGCGAGTTCGTCCTCGCGGAGCCGGGTGAAGCCGAGGCGGCGGGCGACGGCGGTCGAGCCGTCGTTGCCGTGGTGGATCATCGCGGTGATCGTGGGCAGGGAGAGCCGCTCGAAGCCCCAGTCGAGCACGGCGCGGGCGGCCTCGGTCGCGTAACCGCGGCCCCAGTGGGCGCGGGCGAGGGTCCAGCCGGCCTCGGTCTCGTCGAACTGCTCCCACCAGAACAGACCGGCCCGGCCGATCGTCTCGCCCGTCCCGGTGAGTTCGACCGCGCACAGGCCGTGACCGCGCCGCTCCCACTGCTGCTCGATGGTGTGCAGACGGGCGGCGGCCTGCTCCCGGGTGTAGCTGCCGACGAAACGGCCCACCTCGGGGTCGGCGTGCAGCCGCACCCACCAGTCGGTGTCGGCCGTGGAGAGCGGGCGCAGCCGCAGGCGGTCCGTGGTGATGACGTACATTCAGCCCTCTTCTCGGGTCGTACGGGTGTCGTGCGGCCGAAGGCCCCTGCGGGCACTCCGTGATCTTGCAACGTCGGGCCCGCGCGGTTTGCTCCTGACCGGGTCCACCGGGGCCCGGGCGGGCCCGCCTGCCCGCCGTGTGCGGGTGAATCCCGGCGGTGCGATGCTGGAGCGCGGGGGCCGACCGAGCGCAGAGGCCTATGGAGAGCTCATCCCCTGGTCGTGGCCCCGGAGGCCGGCCGACCCCCGGGGCGGTGCGCCGGCTGCTGCCCGGGGTCCTCTCCGGTGCGCCCGCGGCCCTCGCCGCACGGAACGCGGCACGGGTGACGCTCGCGGCCTGCGCCGGCTTCTACCCCTGCCTGTACGTGCTCCACCAGCCGGTGACCGCGACCTACGCGCTGTTCGCCGTGGTGTCGATGGGCACGCCCTCCCGGATCCCCGGTACCGGACGGCAGCAGGCCCCGGTGATCGCCCGTGCGCTGCCGGTCGGGTGGGCGCTGGTCACCGCCGGGACACTTCTCGCCGTCAACACCTGGGCGGCCGTCGCGGGCACGCTGCTGGTCAGTTTCGTGCTGGCCTTCGCGGCGGCGGCCGGACCCAGACCGGCCGGGGCGGCTCCCGGACTGCACCTCCTGTACATCCTGCCGTGCTTCCCGCCGTTCGCGCCGCAGACGCTGGGCCAGCGGCTCGTCGGGGTGACCGTCGGGGTGGCACTGCTGGTGGCCGCCGACACACTGCTGTTCCGCGACCCGGCTCCGCCCGGGTACCGGGCGCTGCTGGCCGATGCGACGGCGGCCGCCGCCGGGTGCGCCGAGGAGCTGGCCGGCGGGAGGGGGCTGCGGCCGGTGACCCGGGAACGGGCGCACCGGGCGGGTGAGGCGCTGAGTCCCGGTGCGGTGCCTCCGGCGGAGCGGCCGGCGGCTCCCGGGCGGCACGAGCGGGCGCTCTCCTATGCCGGCGGTGCGGTGCGTCAGCTGCTCGCCCGGCTGTCGGCCCTGCCGCCGCCGGCGGCGGGGCCAGGCGGGGCGGCGGTCGGGCGGGAGACCGCGGTCGCGGTCAGAGCGGCCGAACGGCGGTTGCTGGAGAGCATCGGCGCGGTGGTGGGGCAGGCCGCGCAGGCGTTGCGGGCCGAGGGTCCGGTGACCGCGGTTCCGCCCGCGTCCGCCCTGGACGGGGCGTTGGCGGACTTCCGGCGCGAACGGCTCTTCGGGCCGAGTCCCTCCGACCGGCCCGCCCTGCGGGCGGCGATGCTTCGCCAGGCGGCGCTGGTGGAGGCCGGAGAGGCGGCCCGGACCCTGCTGGGATCGATCGCCGTGGCGGCCGGGGAGGGCGACCGTACGGAGCTGCCCGAGGACCTGGCGGCCGGGCCGCTGTGGTTCGCGCGGGTGGAGACCTGGGAGCTGTGGGCGGTGCGGCTGACCAGGAACGTCAACCGGCGGTCCGTGTTCTTCCAGAACGCCGTCCGGACCAGCCTCGGCCTGGCTGCGGCGCGGGCGGTCACCGGAGTGGTCGCCATCCCGCACGGCTTCTGGGCGATGCTCGCCGCGCTGACCCTGACCCGCACCAGTACCACCCAGACCGGCCGGACGGTCCGCCGGGCGCTCACCGGCACCCTCCTCGGCGCCCTGGCCGCGGCGGGTCTGCTGGTGGCCGCCGGGCAGCACCACGTCGCGTACGCCGTGGTGCTGCCCGTGGTGATGCTGGCGGCCTTCCTGTTCGGTCCGCTGCTCGGGGTCGGCTGGGCGCAGGGGCTGTTCACCGTGGTGGTGTCCATGGTGTTCGCCCAGCTGGCACCGGCGGGCTGGCAGCTGGCCGAGGTCCGCTTCCTGGCCGTCCTCACCGGCAGTCTCATCGGTCTGCTGTGCGGGCTGCTCGCCTGGCCGCACGGGGTGCGCGGCGAGCTGCGGCGCGACGTCGCCACCGTGCTGCGGATCGTCGCCTCGACGATCACCGACACGGTCATGGTGCTGACCGGCAGCCGACGCGAACCGTCGCTCTCCCAGGCCCGGGTGATCCACAGACTGACCCTGGCCGAGGCCACGTACGCCCAGTGCCAGGGCGAGCCCGCCGACCTGCGGGCGGACGGGATCGACTGGCAGGCCGCGCTCATCGCGGGTCACCACGCGGTCCGCGGTTCGAACCGGCTGCTCGGTTCGCGGACGGCCCCGGGCCAGGGGCCGGGAGCCCTCCGGGAGCACCGTGACGACGGTCTGTGCGAGACCGCGACGCGCGTCGCCAACGAGTACCTGGCCCTCGCCGAACAGCTCGACCCGGTGGGAGGGGACCCGGCGCGCTCGGAGCGGCTGGAGACGGCGCCGTACGGCTTCGCCGGGATCGGGCCGCGGGTCGTGACGACGGAACGGCTGACCGAGGGGGCGGACGGGTTCCCGGCGCAGCGCCTGCTGCTGTTCGACACCGGGGTCTGGCTGCAGGGGCTGGCCCTGGATCTGGGACGGATCCGTACCGGGCCACCGCGGGGGACGGAAACGGCGTGACGGGGGCAGCCGGGGTTGCGGGACGCCTCTGACCGAGG
Source organism: Kitasatospora sp. HPM-01-4 (assembly GCF_051374625.1). Lineage (NCBI taxonomy): Bacteria > Bacillati > Actinomycetota > Actinomycetes > Kitasatosporales > Streptomycetaceae > Kitasatospora > Kitasatospora sp. HPM-01-4. The sequence goes on from NZ_JBPQGP010000005.1 coordinate 3,695,986, forward strand.
CAGAACGGGAGCATGCAGGTAGTGCTGCCCGTCCTGTTCGCGCTGTGCGCCGCCCTGAGCAACGGCTTCGCCGTGGTGATGCAGCGGGTGGCCGCGCTCTCGGTGCCGCGTTCGGACCGGTTCCGGCTGGGGCTGATGTGGGACCTGCTGCGGCGTCCGGTCTGGCTGGGCGGCATCCTCGCGGTGATCGCGGCGGCCGTGTTCCAGGCCTCGGCGCTGGCCACCGGGCCGATGACCGTGGTCCAGCCGCTGTTCGTGACGGAGCTTCCGCTGGCACTGATCATCGGCTCCCGGGTGCTGCGCCGGCGGCTGCCGCCGCGCGGCTGGCTCGCCGTGGGGTGTGTGGTGGTCGGCCTGGCGGTGGCGATGGCCGCGCTCTCGCCGTCGGCCGGGACCGACCATGCGTCGATGGTCCGCTGGATGCCCGCGCTGGCGGGCTGCGGCGGGGCGGTGGTCCTGCTGTCGCTGGTCGCGCTGCGGCAGCCGGAGGGCCGGGTCAGGGCGGGGTGCCTGGGCGCGGCGGCGGCCATCGCCTACGCGCTCACGGCGGCCCTGATGAAGTCGTCGATGTTCGTCCTGGGCGAGGACGGCGTCCCGTCCTTCTTCCTGGCCTGGCAGACCTACGCCTTCGCGCTCGTGGGAATGTCCGCGCTGTTCCTGCTGGAGAACGCGATGCAGGCCGGGCCGCTGGTGGCCTCGCAGCCCGCGCTGACCCTCGGGGACGCCCTGGTGAGCCTGGCCCTCGGGGTGGCACTGTACGAGGAACGGGTGCGCGGCGGCTGGTGGTTGGTGCCCGAGCTGCTCGGTGCCACCCTGGTCGCGGTGGGGGCCGTCACCCTGGCCCGGATCCCGCTGGCCGCACTGGTCCACGTGCAGGCGCCGCGCTGATCCCGGGGGTGGGAGCGGAGAACCGGGCCCATGACAGGGCCTCGCGGCCCCGGGGTACCGCCGCCTACCAGGGGGTCGGGTGGATCTCGAAGGCGGTGAGCCCCTCCGGGGCCTCCTCGTGCTGGCGGACCCCGTTGACGACGGCCGACTCGGGACCGTGGTGGGCCCACCGGAGCAGCTGGGCGACGGCGGCGGGCGGGCCCTCGAAGACCGCCTCGACGGTGCCGTCCGGGAGGTTGCGCACCCAGCCGGCCACACCGTGCCGCTGGGCGACCTGGCGGCAGGTGTCGCGGAAGAACACGCCCTGGACCTGGCCGGAGACGATCACTCGGCTGCGGATCACGGATGCCTCGCCAGGGTGGTGACCGGGGTGCGGCTGACCGTGTGGCCCGAGCCGGCGGCGAGGGTGGCGAAGGCGGTCGCGTCGAGCACGGCGGCACCGCCGAGGTCGTTGTTGAAGTACACGTAGACGTCGTCGTAGTCGTCGGGCCAGGCTTCGGTCAGGCGGCCCAGCCAGTGCGTGAGGCACTGCCTGCCGTACCTGGGGAAGGGCTGTGCGAGGCCGGCGTGGAAGCGCAGGTAGCCCCAGTCGGCGGTGCGCCAGAGCGGGGTCACCGGGCGGGCCTGGCGGTCGGCCCAGCAGAGGGCGGCGCCGTGCCGGGTGAGGACGTCCCGGATCTCGGGTGTCCACCAGGACTCGTGGCGCGGTTCGACGGCCACCCGGGTGCCGGCCGGGAAGCAGGCGAGGCAGGCGTCGAGGAGTTCGGCGCCCGCCCGCAGGGTCGGCGGGAGCTGCAGCAGGATGGGCCCGAGCCGGGGGCCGAGACCCGAGGTGGCCGTACAGAGCCGCTGGACCGGCTCCTGCGGGTCGTGCAGACGCTTGATGTGGGTCAGGTAGCGGCTCGCCTTGACCGCCATCACGAAGTCGTCGGGGACCCGGGAACGCCAGTCGGCGAAGGTCTCGGGCGGCGGGAGGCGGTAGAACGCGTTGTTGTTCTCCACCGTGGCGAACCGCCGGGCGTACTCCTCCAGCCAGATCCGCCGCGGCACCTCCTTCGGGTAGAGGCGGCCGCGCCAGTCGTCGTACTGCCAGCCCGAGGTACCGACGAACAGGGCCATGTCTCCATGGAAGCACGCCCTATCCGGGAAGGCCGCTCTCCAGCGCGAGAAGGTCGGCGACGCTCTGGCGGCGGCGGATGAGGCGCGTGCTGTCGCCGTCGGTGAGGATCTCGGGGATCAGCGGCCGGGAGTTGTATGTGGAGGACATGCTGGCGCCGTACGCGCCGGTGTCGTGGAAGACCACCAGGTCGCCGATCTCGGTGCCGGGCATCGGGATCGGCTCGACGTCGCCGCCGGCGGCCTGGGTGAAGACGTCGCCGGACTCGCAGAGCGGCCCGGCCAGCACGGTGTCGCGGCGCTCGGTGAGCCGGGGCGCACCGGACGGGTCGAGCACGGTGACCCGGTGGCTGCTGCCGTACATCGCGGGCCGCATCAGGTCGTTGAAGCCCGCGTCGACCAGCACGAAGTGGTTGGCGCCGACCGGCTTCTGCGCCCGTACCTCGCTCAGCAGGACCCCGGAGGAGGCCACCAGGAAGCGGCCCGGCTCGATCTCCAGCCGTACGGGGTGGCCGAGTTCGGCGGCGAGCTCCCGGCGGGCGGAGTCCCAGAGGCGGAAGTAGCGGTCGGTGTCGACCTCGGGATCCTGCGGCGTGTACGGGACGGAGAGGCCGCCGCCGGCCGAGACGGCGCGGATGTCGTGGCCGGACAGCCGGACCTGCTTGACCATGGTCTCGCAGACCGCCTCCAGGTGGCCGTAGTCCACCCCGGAGCCGATGTGCATGTGGAAGCCGATCAGGTCCAGTCCGTAGCGGTCGACCAGGGCGAGGCTCTCGGCGAGGTGCTCGTGCCAGATGCCGTGCTTGCTCTGCTCGCCGCCGGTGTTGGTCTTGCGGCTGTGGCCGTGGCCGAAGCCGGGGTTGATCCGGATCCAGACCGGGTGGCCGGGGGCGGCGCGGCCGATCTGGTCGAGCATCTGGGGCGAGCCCGCGTTGACCGGGACGCCGAGTTCGACCACCCGACGCAGGGTCGGCCGGTCGAGCAGGTCGGCGGTGAAGACGATCGGCTCGTCGGGCCCGTCCGGCTGGAAGCCGGCGGCCAGGGCGCGCTCCAGCTCGCCGAGCGAGACGGCGTCCACGGCGACGCCCTGCTCGCGCATCAGCCGCAGGATGTGGGTGTTGGAGCACGCCTTCTGCGCGAACCGGATCTGGTCGAAGGCACGCAGCCTGGCGATCTGGGCGCGGATCGGCGCGGCGTCGTAGACCCAGGACGGGGTGCCGTACTGCTCGGCGATCCGGGCGAGCCGGGGGCCGTCGAGGGCGCCGGGAAATGCGGGGGCAGGGGTCGTCATGGTCCGGTCCGTCTCTCGCGCCGCTGGGAATCGCTGCACCTCGAATCCTGCTTGAACGGGCCCGTTGATCGCAGCGCTGTCCACGCCTCGGAAGCCGAAAGACCGGGACTCGGGATGGGCGAAATGCCCAGTTCAGACGGGGTGCTGGAAACCTTGCGGCCGCGTCCTGGCGGCGGCGCAGGGTTTCTTGCACAGCTGTCGGCCGCCCTGAAAAACAGGGCTTTCCCGGCGGTCCGGTCCGCTTCGGCGGCGGGCCGCGGAACGGGGTGTTCCGGGGGCGGCGCGGAGTGCGTGGTGGGCGGACGGACGGGAGACGATCGCCCCGGGGGCGGGGAGCGTGCGACCGGCGTCGCGTGCTCCCCGCCCCCGGACCGTGCGTGTTCGGGCTCGGCGGGACCCCCTGCGAAGGCGCCCCGCCGTGCGCGCGGTTCCTCGCGCCCCTCAGCCCTGCACGTAGACGATGCCGAGCTTGGTGAGCTGCCAGGACTGGTTGGCGGCCGAGGTGTCCTGGGCCAGGACGACCTGGGGGTTGCCCTGGGCGTCGAGTTGGGCCGAGGCGGTGGCGACCTTGGTCGGGTCCTGGGAGTCGGCCAGCTCGTAGGTGCCGTTGGCGCCCGGCCTGAGGATCCAGTGCTGGTTGCCGCCGCCGTTGCAGCCCCACTGCTGCAGACGGGTACCGGGCGCGGTGGAGGCCGCGTCGGCGTCCAGGCACATGGTGCGGTTGCCGCTGAAGTCCAGCTCGTAGCTGCCGCCGGACTTGGCCTCCAGCACGAAGGACTGGTTCAGTCCGCCGGTCGCCGGATAGGTGATCGCCCCGCGCCCGTTGGTGCTGTCGCCGTACGTCCCGCCGCCCGAGAGGTCCAGGGCCTGGCCGTTGGCGGCGTTGGTGAACTGGTACCAGGCACCGTCCTCGGGCCGGTCGGGGAAGGGCCGGCCGGGCGTCAGCGGTTCGACGGAGGTGGTGTTCTGCTGGTTCAGGCTGCAGAACGCCTCCTGCTGGTCCGGCAGTTGGTAGAACTGGGCCAGGCAGCGCGCCTCGGCCGCGTAGCCGGCCACCCGCAGGTGGTACGACTGGCGCACCATGTTCATGCAGACGCCCGGGATGCTGATCTGCGAGTCGCAGCCGTTGCGGGTCTTCTCCGAGAGGTCGATGACGTCACCGTTGGTGTACTCGTACGGTGAGCTCGTCCACTCCGCGCAGACCTCGTGGCCGTAGCTGACCCGCCGCTGGTCCAGGTACCGCACCCCGGGCACCTGGGAGGCCGCCTGCCGCAGGGCGTCGCTGAACGTGGGCACCACCCAGTTGTGCCCCCAGGCGAGGTCCTCGGGGAAGGCCGGGCAGCCGTCGGTGATCTTGCCGAGGTAGTCGTTGCGGCGGATGTCCGGGGTGATCGGGGTGAAGTACGACTGGTAGACCAGCTGGTACGAGGAGTCCGGGTAGCCCGCACCCCGCATGGCGTTGCGGACGCTGGTCAGCGCGGCCACCACCTTGGGGACGACCTTCACCGCGCGCTGCCTGATCGTGTCGCTGCCGATGGTGTCGCGGCAGCCCTGCGACTTGGGGATCGGGAAGTACTGGGCCAGGCAGCCGAGCATGATGCCGCTGAAGTCGAAGTCGTCGTTGGCGCCGATCGTGACGACCACCATCTTGACGTTGTACTTGCCCGCCACGTCGGCGAGTTGGACGTCCTGCTTGGGCTCGCCGAAGTCGCCGCTGCCACCGCCGGTGACCTTGGCCAGCTCCGGGTCGCTGACCAGGTCGCCGGTCTGGGCGCCGGAGCAGGCCAGGTCGATCGGGGTGACGCCGGGCAGGCCGGTGACGAAGATCTCGGACTTCTCGTGCCGATGGCAGTAGTCGGTGGGGCTGTCGGTGCCCGCGACGTAGGCGTCGCCGGTGTCGGTGCCCGCACCCTCGCCGGAGATGGCGCTGTCGCCGAGGGCGACGATGGCGGCGGGCTTGTCGGTGTGCGGGACCGAGGGCGTGGCGGCGGCCAGAGCGCCCGGGGCGCCCGCGAGGGTGAAGGTCGCGATCAGTCCGGCGGCGGCCAGCAGGGCCCCTGGCCGGTATCTGCGCGCACCTGACAGGTGTGACCTGGTCACGCATGACTCCTTGGCGGTGGGGGACCGTCCGACGTGCGCCGGACGGCGCGGAGCATGGAGCGTGCTTCGCCGCCCGGGGGGACCTGGGGGCGCACTGGGTCCTGTCGGGCCGCAAAAGGTGAGTCGGCCTCACATGTTAGGTACTGACAAGTAGCTCAACAAGGGTCAGAACGGACTTCCCCACGGTCTGTCAACTCGGCCCGGCAAAGCGGCGGAGCCGCCACCCTGCACGCCCCAGGAGGGGGAGGCGGAGGATGGCGGCTCCGAGTGACGAACCGACCGGGGGGAGCGCCGGCTCCCCGGGCGTCAGGCGCCGGCGTCCGCGTTGACGCAGGTGTTGCCGAACGTCGGGTTCAGCACACCGATGAGGATGTCGACGCTGTTGCCGCACAGGTTGACCGGGAGGTGGACCGGCACCTGGATGTTGTTGCCGGAGGCGACACCCGGGGAGTTCACCGCGGCACCCTCCGCCTCGGCGCTCGCCATGGCGGTACCGGCTCCGACCGCGGCCAGGCCGACCACGGCGGCGCCGACGGCTGCGGCCTTCTTGATGCTCATATTGAGTCTCCTCGTTGAATCAGATCTTCCAAGCGCCACCGCAGAATTGGGCCACGGCCTGGAAAGCGCACAGGCATGCGTCAGTCCCAACGAACCCCTGGTGGTCCAGTTGCGTGCCCTGGTTCGCATTCACCCGTTGGCACTAATACACGGCGTTCGGGTGATCGCGAAATTCGCCCGTTTCCCACCGCCCACCCCGTCGTTCTTACTGGCGAAACACGCTTCACCACCCGGCAGGAACCGCAGAGCAGGACCTGCCGCAAGACCGGCAAGAAATGAGACACATCATGCGCAAGCTCGCCTACGGCGCGTTCGGCACCGCGGCTGCCGCGGCCCTGCTGCTCAGCGGCGCCGCCACCGCCTGGGCCCACGGCGCGTCAGCGGAGGGCGTGGCCGCCAAGTCGCCCGGTGTGCTCTCCGGCAACAACATCCAGGTGCCGCTCCACATCCCGGTCAACCTGTGCGGCAACACCGTCGACGTCGACGGCCTGCCGAACCCGGCCTTCGGCAACCTCTGCCTCAACAGGTGACCACGGGCGGTTCCCCGCTCGCCACGGCCCCGCCGGCCTCCGCCCGGCGGCGGCCGCGCCCGTGAACTCCCGGGGGAGGCGACCCGCCACCGGACTCCCGTCCACCGGGCGGCCTTCCCTGGATGCCCCGCAGAACGCCTGCTCCCGGCCGTGCGAGAGCAGGCGGCGGGGCGCCGAACAGAGCGGCCAGGCACCGCCCAAGCCACGGGCGACCCGAGCGCCTCCGGCCGCGTGAACGAAGACCACGGCCCATCCGAAAACCACCGGGCGATGGTTCCGATTCGCCCGTGCCCCGACCGTCAGACGTCGGGCAGAAACGGAGGAAACCCCTATGCGCAACGTCAAGAAGGTCGCCGTCCTCTCGGCGGCCGCGGCCGGCCTGGTCCTGGGCTCCGCCGGTGCCGCCAGCGCCAGCGCGGACGCCCACGGCGCGGCCGTCGGCTCCCCCGGCGTGCTCTCCGGCAACAACGTCCAGGTGCCGGTCCACGTCCCGATCAACCTGTGCGGCAACACCGTCAACATCGTCGGCCTGCTGAACCCGGCGTTCGGCCACACCTGCATCAACGCCGACGGCAAGCACGGCTTCCACGACTGAACCGGCCGCAGCCGAGCCGGCTGCGTCCATGCCGCGTGAGGATTCCTGCCGAACGCGGCGCCCCCTCCCGTGTGTGTGATCTAGGAGATCTTCCCCCATGCAGAACATGAAGAAGGCCGTCGTCCTGACCGGTGCCGCCGCCGGTCTGGTGCTGGCCGGTGCCGGTGTCGCCAACGCCAGCTCGGACGCCCACGGCATCGCCGCCAACTCCCCCGGCGTGCTCTCCGGCAACCAGATCCAGGTCCCGCTGCACGTCCCGATCAACCTGTGCGGCAACACCGTCGACGTCGTCGGCCTGCTGAACCCGACGTTCGGCAACACCTGCGCCAACGTGGACATGAAGCACGAGCACGACCACGACCACGACCACGACCACGACCACGACGGCGACGACTGCTGAGACGTCCCAGCCGCACATCGACTGCCCCTCGGCCCCAGGGCCGGGGGGCAGTTCGCTTCGGCCCGGCCCCCTGCGGCCCGGCCGGGGCGCTCGAACCCACCGATCCGAAGGACTCGCCCCATGCCTCGAATCACCGTCGGCGCCGGCCTGTTGACCGCGCTGGGCGCGGCGCTGCTGCTGGGCGCCGCGGCACCGGCCGCCTCCGCCGCTCCCGCCACGACCGGCCCCGCCCTGCCGAAGCCCTCGACCGAGCTGCAGAACGTCGAGGTGGCCCCCGCCCTGGCCGGCGCCCTCGGCGCGCTCGGGTACGCCGTGAAGCCCGCCAAGGAGCTGCGGCTCGACCCATGGGCCAACTCCGGGGCCGATGTGCTGAACAACGGGGTCTCGCTGGAGCCGGACGGCGTGAAGCCCGTCCAGAGCTCCGCGCTGACCGGCCCGCTGAGCGCCGGCGGCGGCCCGAAGGACCTGGCGGGGGTCGGCCCGCTGCTCGGCGTCCTCCCCGGCTGACACGCCCCGGCCGACACGCCCCGGCCGACACACGACGGAGCCCGGCACCTCGTCCAAGGTGCCGGGCTCCGTGCACTGCCGGGCTCCATGCGCTGCCGGGCGACGGTCAGAGGTCGGCCTGGTCCACCACCTCGGTGACGGTGGCCCCGGTGGTCGCGGTCAGGTTGCGCAGCGCGTCGGTGACCGAGATCCGGTCGTTCTCCCCGCCGAGGGACGCCTTGGCACCCGGAATCATCTGCACCGGCTTGGTGATCAGCTGCGGCTTGATCTCGCCGAACTCCATCTGCCCGCTGGTCAGTTCACTGCTGGTGCCCTCGACGTAGGAGACCGGCTGCCCGAGCTCCAGGGCCGGCCCCGCGGCCCTGATCGGGATCGCGGGGACGTCCGCCGCCAGTTCGCCGAGCCTGGTGGAGCGGTCGGCGACGGGCAGCGGCAGGTCGGCGTCGAGCGCGGGGCCGACCCGGCCGGCGGTGAGCGAGGGGACGACCTCCTCCGGCAGCACATGGGTGCGCGGCCGCTCCCTGGGGACCGGCGGCATCACCAGCGAGCTCGGGATACCGCCGCTGATCCTCCCGCCCTCGGGCAGCAGCGGAAGGCGGTCGGTGGCCGCGCCGAGCGGGATCTCGAAGGGCACCTCCTGGGTGGACAGCTGGTCCTCCAGGGCCGCGACCTGACCGGGCGTCATCGGTTCGGCAGCGGCGGCCGTGCCCTGCGCCGTCAGGACACCGGCCCCGGCCGCCAGCAGCAGCGCGCCGGCCCGCTTCGAGAGCTTCATGCTGATTCACCGTTCTATGAGGAGTCTCGCTGTAATCTGCCTAAACGACCCACTTCGGCTCTGGTAATGCGTCAGTTAACCAGTATGGCCTAATAATCCGACCGGCCGGCGACGGCCCCGCGCGCCCCTCGACAGTCCTCGAAGAATCTCCGTAACCTTTCCGGCCGCCATTCTTTGATCTGAACGTCGCAGCCACGACGGCGGCAGGATCCGGGAATCCGCCCTGACGGGCTAACAACCGAAAGCCAGCCGAGGTCGTTGAAGACAACGACTGGTTGGTCAGACGAACAAGACGGCGAATATCCAAGAATTTCAGAGAGGTACCCCCATGCTCAAGAAGACTTTCGCGACCATCGGCCTGGCTGCCGCCGCCGTGGCCGCGGTGGCCACCCCCGCCGTCGCGATCGGCGACTCGGACGGCCACTCCGCCTCGATGCAGGGCAACGGCGGCACCAACGCCACCGGCACCGTGGGCAACCACAGCCCGAACTTCCACTTCCTGGACAACCCGAACATCTGCCTCCCCGAGATCGACAACATCGGTGTCGCGGTGCTCGGCGTGGCCGTCCCGGTCAAGGTGGACGCCCTCAACACCAACCCGAAGCAGACCTGCGTCGTCGGCCAGGGCACCCAGGGCAGCGGCGACGGCGGCGTGTCGCACCTGATCGGCTGATCGGGCGCCGCCCCGTACTCCCTCTGAAGCAGTTCCGCACCACCCGAGGCGGCCGGGCCGCCCGCTCGGCCGCCTCGGCAGCTCTCCGGCTCCACCCCATCAGATCCGCAAAGGAACAGAGATGATCAAGAAGGCTATCGCCACTCTCGGCGCCGCCGCGGCCGGCCTCGCCATGGCCGCCGCCCCGGCCATGGCCATCGGCGACTCGGACGGCTCCTCGGCCTCGGTCCAGGGCAACGGCGGCACCAACGCCACCGGCACCACCGGCGAGCACAGCCCCAACTTCCACACCCTCGACAACCCGAACATCTGCCTCCCCGAGATCGACAACATCGGTGTCGGCGCGCTCATCGGCATCGCGATTCCGATCAAGGCCGGTGTCCTCAACACCAACCCGCAGCAGACCTGCGACGTCGGCCAGACCACCCAGGGCAGCGGCGACGGCGGCGTGTCGCACCTGATCGGCTGATCACCCCGCGGCAGTCGGCCGCCGGGCCCGGGGAGAGCCTCTCCTCCCGGGCCCGGCGGCTTTTCGCGGGCACCGGCGACACACCCACCCGTTCGACTGCGGCGCGTTCGGGTGTTCCGGACGAGCGGTCCGGCACCCACCGCCGCTGGTGTCGCGGCCCCGGCCCACACCCGTGTCCGTGTCGGCGGCGGCGAAGAGGGCGTCATCCACATCGGCCGAACCCGCGCCGGACAGGCGGAAGGCCGGGCCACGGAGTGTTCCGTGCCCCGGCCTTCCGCCTGTCCGGCTACTTGAGCATCCGGGCGGCCTCGACGGCCCAGTAGGTGAGGATCTGCTCGGCACCGGCGCGACGGATCGAGGTGAGCGTCTCCATGATCAGGCGCTCGCGGTCCACCCAGCCGTTGGCGGCCGCGGCCTCGATCATCGAGTACTCGCCGGACACCTGGTACGCGGAGACCGGCACCGGGGAGACGTCGGCGATCTGCCGCAGGATGTCCAGGTAGGCCATGGCGGGCTTGACCATCACCATGTCGGCACCCTCGGCGAGGTCCTGCTCCAGCTCGCGCATCGCCTCACGGGCGTTGGCCGGGTCCTGCTGGTAGGTCTTGCGGTCGCCCTTGAGCGAGGAGCCGACCGCCTCGCGGAACGGCCCGTAGAAGCCGGAGGCGTACTTGGCGGTGTAGGCGAGGACGCCGACGTCCTGGTGCCCCGCCTCGTCCAGCGCCTGGCGGATCACACCGATCTGGCCGTCCATCATGCCGGAGGGGCCGACCAGGTGGACGCCCGCCTCGGCCTGGACCAGGGCCATCTCCCGGTAGCGCTCCAGGGTGGCGTCGTTGTCGACGCTGCCGTCCTCGGCCAGCACGCCGCAGTGGCCGTGGTCGGTGTACTCGTCCAGGCACAGGTCGGACATCACCACCAGGGCGTCGCCGACCTCGGAGACCACGTCCCGGATCGCCTGCTGCAGGATGCCGTCCGGGTTGGTGCCCTCGCTGCCGACGGCGTCCTGCACCTCGGGCACGCCGAACAGCATGATGCCGCCCAGGCCCGCCTCCGCCGCCTCCACGGCGGCCTTCCGCAGGGTGTCCCTGGTGTGCTGGACCACGCCGGGCATCGAGGTGATCGGCCTCGGCTCGGTGATGCCCTCACGGACGAAGGCGGGCAGGATCAGCTCGGCCGGGTGCAGACGGGTCTCGGCGACCAGTCGGCGCATCGCCGGGGTCGAACGCAGCCGGCGCGGGCGTACGTACGGGAATTCAGCGGACACTGGGTATCTCCGAACGGGTGCGGAAGGCCCGGGAAGGCGAACCGCCTTCCCGGGCGGTGGTTCAGCGGGCGGCCTTGCGGCGCGAACCGGGTCGGCGCTCACTGGGACGGTAGACGGGCTCACCGGCCGCCATGGCGGTGTCCCGGCGGCCGGCCCCGAACTCGGCCAGCGCCTGGGCCAGCGCCGAGGCGGACGGCGCGGGCGCCATCACGTCCACCCGCAGGCCGTGCTCCTCGGCGGTCTTGGCGGTGGCCGGACCGATACAGGCGATGATCGTGACGTTGTGCGGCTTGCCGGCGATACCGACCAGGTTGCGCACGGTCGAGGACGAGGTGAAGAGCACCGCGTCGAAGCCGCCGCCCTTGATCGCCTCGCGGGTCTCGGCCGGCGGCGGCGAAGCGCGCACGGTGCGGTACGCCGTGACGTCGTCCACCTCCCAGCCGAGCTCGACCAGGCCGGCCACCAGCGTCTCGGTGGCGATGTCGGCACGCGGCAGCAGCACCCGGTCGATCGGGTCGAAGACCGGGTCGTAGGGCGGCCAGTCCTCCAGCAGACCGGCCGCGGACTGCTCGCCGGACGGCACCAGGTCGGGCTTCACCCCGAAGTCCACCAGTGCCTGGGCGGTGGTCTCGCCGACCGCGGCGACCTTGATCCCGGCGAACGCGCGGGCGTCCAGGCCGTACTCCTCGAACTTCTCCCGGACGGCCTTGACGGCGTTGACCGAGGTGAAGGCGATCCACTCGTAACGGCCCGTCACCAGGCCCTTGATCGCGCGCTCCATCTGCTGCGGGGTGCGCGGCGGCTCCACCGCGATGGTGGGCACCTCCTGCGGCACCGCGCCGTACGAGCGCAGCTGATCGGAGAGGCCGTGCGCCTGCTCCTTGGTGCGCGGGACCAGCACGTTCCAGCCGAACAGCGGCTTGGTCTCGAACCAGGAGTGCGAGGAGCGGTGCGCGACCTGCTCGCCCACCACGGCTATCACCGAGGTCGCCGGGTCGACCGGGGCCGACACCGGGGAGGGCAGCACCCGGGCCGCCTTCAGCTCGGCCGCGATGGTGGCCAGGGTGGAGCTGAAGGTGCGCTGGCGGGTGGTGGTGCCCGAGAGGGTCGCGCAGAGCGCGGCATCGGGCTTGCGGCCCCCTGCCACCAGGGCGTTCGCGGTGGCGGGCAGCTGGCCCAGGGTGGTGCGGACCACCAGGGTGGTCTCGGGCGCGCCGAGGTCCACCGGACCGCCGGCCAGCAGGGCCGCGCCGTCCACGAAACGGACGTCCGCCCCCTGGCGGCCGCGCAGCGGCACACCCGCGTACGCCGGGACGCCGACCGACTGGGCGACGCCCGGGATCACCTCGAACGGGATCTCGGACTGGGCGCAGCGCAGCATCTCCTCGGCGGCGCAGCCGTCCAGGCCCGGGTCGCCGTCGACGGTGCGGACCACGTGCTTGCCCGCCCGGACGGCCTCGGCGACCAGCTTGGCCACGTCGAGGTCGTTCTCCTCGGCCGGGCTGTGCACCTGGACGCCCGCCGGGCAGTGGGTGCGCACGGCGGCCGCGGTGAGCGGATCGGCGATCAGGACGTCCGCGGAGGACAGCTCGTCGACCGCGCGCAGGGTGAGCAGCCCGGGGTCACCGGGGCCCGCGCCCAGGAAGGTACAGCGCCCGGTCGGGGCAGCCGGGACAGCGGCGGCAGCGGTCGGACTGGTGGCGGGGCTCATGCTCCTGCCCTCTCTTCGCTCGGGCAGTGGCTTCGCCAGGCCCCGTACTTTCCGGTTCGCTCGCTCCACTCGCTCACTGGGCTCGCTCCCCCATCAGCTTGGCCGCTCCCGCGTCGAGCAGCCGGGCGGCGAGGGCGCGGCCGAGGGCCGTCGCCTGCTGCTCGGCGGTCTCGTCGAGGACGAGCGGACCGTTGGCGGTCATTCTCAGCAGGGTGGCGCCGTCGACGGTGCCGACCACGCCTTCCAGCGTCAGTTCCCGGCCGTCCCAGGTCGCGAGTCCCGCGACCGGGGCGGAGCAGCCGGCCTCCAGGGCGGCCAGCAGCGCGCGCTCGGCGACCACGGCGGCCCGGGTGGGGGCGTGGTCGAGGGCGCGCAGCTCGGCGGCGAGGCCGGCGTCGACGCACTCGACGGCGAGGGCGCCCTGGCCGGGGGCCGGGAGCATCAGCTCGGGGTCGAGGTGCTCGGTGATCTCGTCGGCGCGGCCGAGCCGGTTGAGCCCGGCGGTGGCCAGCACGACGGCGTCCAGCTCGCCCTTGGTCACGAAGCCGATCCGGGTGTCCACGTTGCCGCGGATGGCGACGGTCTCCAGGGCGGTGGCGTTGGCCGCGGCCCAGGCGTTCAGCTGGGCCATCCGGCGCGGGGAGCCGGTGCCGATCCGGGCCGGCCGCCCGGCACCGGCGGACTTCTCGACCAGCTCGGACAGCGCGAGGCCGTCACGGGCCACCAGGGCGTCGCGGACGTCCTCGCGCTCGGGGACGGCCGCCAGCACCAGGCCCTCGGGGGGCGCGGTGGGCAGGTCCTTGAGCGAGTGCACGGCGAGGTCGATCCGGCCCGCCAGGAGCGCGTCGCGCAGGGCGGAGACGAAGACGCCGGTACCGCCGATCTGGGCCAGCGACTCGCGCGAGACGTCGCCGTAGGTGGTGATCTCGACCAGCTCGACGGGGCGCCCGGTGACCCGGGTCACCTCGCGGGCGACCATGCCGGACTGGGCCATGGCCAGGGCGCTGCGGCGGGTACCGAGGCGTAGGGGCTGCGCCGACTCGTCCTGAGTGGTGCTCGGTTGAGCATTCATGAGGTGATCGTCCCGGTCGTGCTGATGGGATGGCTGGGGGTTCATCTGGCCGCTCCGGTGGACGGGGCGGCGCCGGCCTGTGCGGCGGAGCCCCCGATGTTGAGGGCGGCTCCGGCCGGGACGCTGGCACCGGCCTGCGTTCCGATCGGGGTACCGGTGACGGCCTGCACCGCCGCCGGGTCCAGGTCGAACAGCTCGCGCAGGGCGTCGGCGTAGCCGGCCCCGCCGGGCTCGGCGGCGAGCTGCTTGACCCGTACGGTCGGCGCGTGCAGCAGCTTGTCCACCACGCGGCGGACGGTCTGCGTCACCTCGGCCCGGGAGCGGTCGTCCAGGTCGGGCAACCTGGCTGCCAGGCGGGCGAGTTCGCTGCTCACCACGTCGGAGGCCATGGCCCGCAGGGCGACCACGGTGGGGGCGATCCGGGCGGCGCGCTGGGCGGCGCCGAAGGCGGCCACCTCGTCGGCGACGATGCCGGTGACCGCGTTCACGTCCCCGGCGCCGGGGGTGGCGGCGTGGGCGTGGGACAGGCTCTCCAGGTCGACCAGCAGGGCGCCGGGCAGCTCGTGCACCGCGTGGTCCACGTCCCGCGGCATCGCCAGGTCGAGGAAGGCCAGAGGAGTGGAGGCCCGCTCGCCGGTGGCGCCGCGCGCCGCGACGGCGTCCGCCACCACGCCAGCCGGGATGACCACCCCGGCGGCGCCGGTGCAGGAGATCACCAGGTCCACGTCGGCCAGTACCTCGGGCACCTTGGCGAAGTCCACCGTACGGGCGCCCAGGTTGGCGGCCAGCCGCTCGGCGCGCTCGGGCGTCCGGTTGGCGATCAGGAGGTCGGTGACACCGGAGCGGACCAGGGTGGCGGCGGCCAGCGAGCTCATCGAGCCCGCACCGACCACCAGTGCCCGCTTGCCCGCGATCTCCCCGGTCACCGTCGCGATCTGCTCCAGGCCGAAGGTGACCAGCGACTGCCCGGCCTTGTCGATCCCGGTCTCGCTGTGGGCCCGCTTGCCGACCCGCAGGGCCTGCTGGAACAGCTCGTTGAGCCCGCGCCCGGCGGTGTGCTCGTCCTGCGCCCTGGCCAGCGCGTCGCGCAGCTGGCCGAGGATCTGGCCCTCGCCGACCACCATCGAGTCCAGGCCGCAGGCCACCGAGAAGAGGTGGTGGACCGCGCGGTCCTCGTAGTGGACGTACAGGTGGGCGGTGAGCTCCTCCAGGTCCACCCCGCTGTGCTGGGCGAGCAGTTGGGAGAGCTCGGCGACGCCGGCGTGGAACTTGTCCACGTCCGCGTAGAGCTCGATCCGGTTGCAGGTGTTGACCAGGGCGGCCTCACCGACCGTCGCCGAGGCGGCGGCGGCGTGCAGCAGCCGGGTGGGGACGTCACCGGTCAGCGCGGCGCGCTCCAGCACCCCGACGGGTGCCGTCCGGTGGCTCAGCCCAACGACGAGAAGACTCATGCCCACCCCTTGCCCATCCGGGTGCCGGTACTGCTGCCGCGAGTGCCGATGCCGCTCATGCCGGCATCACCGCGGAGAGATCGCCGTCCGTGCCCTTGGGCGCGGACTTGCCGCTCTTGGCCGTCTCCGCCTTGTCCGCGCGCTCGGCCCGCTCGGCCTTGCCGGAGCCGCCCGCGGCGCGGCGCAGCCTCGCGGCGGCGGCGCGCACCGGACCGGGCGCCCGGTCCAGCATCGAGTCGCCCGGCTCGGGCTCCTCGCCGGCCTTGCGCTGCTCGTGGAAGGCCAGGATCTGCAGCTCTATGGAGAGGTCCACCTTGCGCACGTCCACACCGTCCGGGACGGTCAGCACGGTCGGCGCGAAGTTCAGGATGCTGGTGACACCCGCCTCGACCAGCCGGTCGCAGACCTGCTGCGCGGCGCCCGGCGGGGTGGTGATCACACCGATGGAGACCTGCTGGCTCTCCACGATGGATTCGAGCTCGTCCATGTGCCGGACCGGGAGTCCCGCGGCGGTGCTCCCCACCACGGCCGGGTCGGCGTCCAGCAGGGCCGCCACCCTGAAGCCACGGGAGGCGAAGCCGCCGTAGTTGGCCAGCGCGTGCCCCAGGTTGCCGATGCCGACGATGACGACCGGCCAGTCCTGGGTGAGGCCCAGCTCACGGGAGATCTGGTAGACGAGGTACTCGACGTCGTAGCCGACCCCACGGGTGCCGTACGAGCCGAGGTAGGAGAAGTCCTTGCGCAGCTTCGCGGAGTTGACCCCGGCCGCGGCGGCGAGTTCCTCGGATGAGACGGTAGGAACCGAACGCTCCGAGAGTGCCGTCAGGGCCCGTAGGTAGAGCGGGAGCCGGGCGACCGTCGCCTCCGGGATGCCGCGGGCGCGCGCAGGTCGGCGCGCGGCGCCCTGGTCGGGCGTCTGCGAACTGCTTTGGTTGGATCGGCCGATTGCCACGGTGCTCCTGTGGGTGAAGCTGGGCTTTGGCAGCCAGGCTATGCGTTTGTGAACGTGTGCACAAAGATGGTGTCCGTTTTGTCCCCACACAGTGATGCGCATCACGTCATGTCCGGCGCCCGTCATCACTCGCCTCCGAGGGCGGTACGGACCGGCCCGGACGGGTGCGCACCCAGCGGCCACGGCCCGAACGGGGCCCGCCTGAGCACCAGCGGCAGCCCACCCGAACGGCGGCGCGACAGCGCCCGCGTCAGCCGCGGCCACGGCACCTCGGCCGCCTCGCGGAGCGGGCCGGCCCACTCGGTCGGCGCAGCCGACGGCGTCCGCATGCAGTGCCGCAGCAGAGCGACGGTGGCACGGGCGTCACCCAGCGCGGAGTGCGCGGGGTACCAGCCCAGGCCGGCCGCCGCCACGCAGGCCGCCAGGCCCAAGCCGCCCGCGCCCGGGAGGTGGCCGCGGGCCAGGCGCCGTGTGCACAGCAGCGGGACGGGCGGCAGCCGCACCCCGATCCGGGCGAACTCGCGCTCCAGGAAGGCCTGGTCACAGCTGACGTGGTGGCCCACCAGCACCCGCGAGGGGACCTGTCGGCCGGGAAGCATGCGCGCACTCCTGTGTCTGCGGCCCCCGGCGGACAGAAACCATTCGATCGTAAACCGACAAAACGGACCGACGTGAACCCCGCGGCCCGGCGGCACCGCACCGATTGCGCGGCGTCCCGGTCGGTGGCGTCCCGGCCGGGCGGCGGTCTACGCGGTGAGCGCCGTGCGCAGGCGCCGTTCGTCCACCCGCCAGAAGTCGTGCTGGCGGCCGTCGATCAGAGTGACCGGGATCTGCTCCGCGTACTTGCGGTAGAGCTCGGCATCCTGGGTGATGTCCTGCTCCTCGAAGGACGCCCCCAGCTCGCCGGTCACCCGCAGGATCGTCTCGCGGGCGTCGTCGCACAGATGGCAGCCCGGCTTGCCGATCAGGGTGACGGTACGGTCGGCCGGGTTCTTCGGGGCACGTCGCAGCAGTGGGCTCACCCGGCCATTGTGCTCCCGCGCCCCGCCGGCCCGGCAATGGGCCGGACGCGAGGCATTAACCCGTCCTGCACATCGCCGTCACGGGGAGATGCGGCCCGGCTGACTATGCTCGATGCCATGGCCGCGCTTCGAAGGCTCCAGCAGGCAGGGCGTACCTCCACCGAACGGTCCGCCCTCGCGGGCGAGGCCGCCGCCGACGCGGCAACCGCCGACCTCAACCGGCCCGCCGGGCCCGCCGGGGAGGAGCGCCCCGCACCGGAGCCGAAGCGCCCCAAGCCCCCCAAGGCCCCCGCCGAGGACCACACCCCGACCCCGGGCGACCCGCAGGCCGCCGCGTTCTTCGACTGCGACAACACCATCCTGCGCGGCGCGGCGATCTTCTACCTGGGCCTCGGCCTGTACCGGCGCAGGTTCTTCACCCGCCGCGACGTGGCGCGTTTCGCCTGGCAGCAGACGTGGTTCCGGCTGCACGGCACCGAGGACCCGACCCACATCTCGGACGCCCAGGACACCGCCCTCGCCCTGGTCGCCGGGATGCGCACGGCCGACCTGGAGCAGATCTGCGAGGAGATCTTCGAGCCGGTCATCGCGGAGAAGATCTGGCCGGGCACCCGGGCGCTGGTGCAACTGCACCAGAACGCCGGCCAGCAGGTCTGGCTGGTCACCGCCGCCCCGCAGGAGGTGGCCCGGATCATCGCCCGCCGGCTCGGGATGACCGGCGCGCTGGGCACCGTCGCCGAGACGGTGGACGGCGTCTACACCGGCCGCCTGGTGGGCGGGCTGCTGCACGGCCCGGCCAAGGCCGCGGCGGTCGGCGCGCTCGCCCGCCGCGAGGGGCTGGACCTGGCCCGCTGCGCGGCGTTCAGCGACTCGGCCAACGACATCCCGATGCTGACCCTGGTCGGCCACCCGTACGTGGTGAACCCGGACACCGCACTGCTGCGGCACGCCCGAGCCAACGGCTGGCGGGTCAGGGACTTCAGGACCGGGCGCAAGGCCGCCAGGATCGGCCTCCCGGCCGCGGTCGCGCTCGGCGTACTGGCGGGCGTGGCGGCGGCGGCCGTCGCGAGCCGCCGCAGGCAGTACTCCTGACGCGGACCGGCCCGCCGTCACCCCCCGCACGCGCGGCTGACGCCACGTCAGCACGCCGCCGCGCACACCACCTGCGGGTTGTCACCCGCAGGCGTCATCCTGCGGATCGGCGGATCGAGCCGATCACGCTTCCGGGCTAACCGAAGTCACCGAGCGCAGCCTCCGATCCGGTTCGGCCGTGACCGGATTCGATCGCTCGATACTTCGGGAAAGTCTGGGGTTGCCGGAGCCCAGGGCAGGGAAACCCGGCCCACCGCTCACAAATTGCTCACTCCGCGCACATGACCGGTCACGTTGAGCCGAGCGGCTGACGGCACGTCCGGTCAGTTTCAGCTGAAAATATGCGAGAAGCGGATCCCAAACGACCACTTCGGCCACAGGGTGTAGCTGTCATTGCACAAAGCGTTATTCTCTCCTGGATGCACGCCGCCCATGCGTGCCCCGTGACGGGCGCCCTGGGAGGTGTGCGCTCCGCGCAGGCGGAGGTGATCCGTCCACAGTTCTGCCTCTGGGAGTCCCGTGTACCCACCCGTCCGGAACGACGCGCCTGCCACCTCCCGCCCGTCGTCCGCCACCCTGCGCCCCGGTTCCGGCTCCGGTACACCCGGCCGGCCCGGCAGGCAGCTCGACCGGCTCTGGGGCGCGATCCGCGAGTTCGAGCTCCTCCTGCCCGGCCCGGTGCTCGCCGGCCCCGCGCTGGCGCCCGCCGCCGGCCCGCTCTTCGGCCAGGCCGCCCGCCGGCCCGGGGCGCTGCTGCGCTCCACCGCGACCAGCGGACCCGGCACCCGCAGCCGCACCGTCCTCGGCGGCCCCAGCCGCAGCCGCACCAGGACCGCGCCCGGCAGCGGCGTCGAGACCGAGCACAACCCGATCATGGACCTGGTGGAGCGGGCCCAGAACGGCGAGAGCGAGGCGTTCGGCCGGCTGTACGACCACTACGCGGACACCGTCTACCGGTACATCTACTACCGGGTCGGCAGCCGTGCCACCGCCGAGGACCTCACCAGCGAGACCTTCCTGCGCGCGCTGCGCCGGATCGGCACCTTCACCTGGCAGGGGCGGGACTTCGGCGCCTGGCTGGTGACCATCGCCCGCAACCTGGTGGCCGACCACTTCAAGTCCAGCCGGTTCCGGCTGGAGGTCACCACGGGCGAGATGCTCGACTCCAACGAGTGCGAGCGCAGCCCCGAGGACTCGGTGCTGGAGTCGCTCTCCAACGCCGCGCTGCTGGACGCCGTCCGGCGGCTCAACCCCCAGCAGCAGGAGTGCGTCACGCTCCGCTTCCTGCAGGGGCTCTCGGTCGCCGAGACGGCCCGCATCATGGGCAAGAACGAGGGCGCCATCAAGACCCTCCAGTACCGCGCGGTCCGCACCCTCGCCAGACTGCTGCCCCCCGACGCGCGATAAGCCCGCCCGGCGGTCCGAACGGACCGTCACCGTACGCGCGGCAATCCGGACACGTCCGGGTGAATGGGCGGTCACATGATCAGCCGTGCGTAACCGACCCCCGGCACTGCTCGTTGGCCAGCGTGCAAACCCCCACCGGGCCCACGGTCAAGCAAGTTCAGGCCTCGTCACCCGATGGAGTGCTATTGGCTCGCCGTGGCAACCGTCCGGCAGGCCGGGGTGTCGACAACGACGAAGGGAGGTGTGGCCCGTGACGGCAAACGTGCTGGAGCACCGGCGGGCGAGGGCCTTCGCCGAAGCGCTGGAGGCCCACCGAGCGGAGACCAGACCCAGCAGCGGTTCGGCCGGTGGCGGCCTGCTGGACGGTGGCTCACCGGACGGCGGCCCCGAGCGCGGTTCCACCGCGATGGCGGAGCTGCTCGACCTGGCGGGAGCGCTCGGCTCACTGCCGGCGCCCGAGCTGAGCGGCGAGGCCAGATCGCTCCAACGCGCCCAGCTGATGGCCGCGTTCGAGCGGGAGTGGGCCGGCAGCGCGGCGCACGGCGGCGGTCTCGAGGCCCGGGTTCCGCAGCAGCGGCGCCACCGGGCGGTCAGGGCCCTGCGGAACAGCCGCTGGGGACGGCGGCTGGCGATCGGCGGTCTGGTCGCGGGTGTCGCGGTCGGCAGCCTCGCCGGTGTAGCCGCCGCCAGCTCCAACGCCCTTCCGGGAGACGCGCTCTACGGGATGAAGCGTGGCCTGGAGGGCATCCGGCTGGACTGGGCCGACTCGGACGCCGAGCGCGGCTCACTGCTGCTCGACCAGGCCTCGACCCGCCTCCAGGAGGCGCAGGGTCTGCTCGGGCGGTCGAGTCCGGCCTCCGGGCTGAGCGCGAGCACGGTCGAACAGCTCCGCCGGGCGCTGGACGACATGCACGCCGAGGCCATCCGCGGCAGGGAGTTGCTGCGTTCGGTGTACCGCAGCAACGGCTCGCTGGCCCCGATCCGCACGCTGGCCTCCTTCGCGGACGGCCAGGACGAGCGCTGGGCCGCCCTGCAGGGCCGGCTGCCGCAGCAGCTCACCAGCCAGGCGAGCAAGGTGGACTCGCTCTTCAGCGAGATGAGCGAGGACGTCGCCCCGCTTCACCTGGAGCAGCCGCCCGCCCTGGGTCCCGTCGGCTCCGGTCCCGGCGCCGGGACGGGTCAGCAGGCCCCCGGCAGTCCGGCGGCCGACCCGGCGCAGAGCGGTACGGCCCAGGGTCCGGCCGGCCGGCCGAGCGGATCCGCCGACTCCGGCCCGGGTGCCACCGGTTCGAAGCAGGGTCAGGCCCCCGGCACGGTCGGCGGGCTGGTCGACAACCTGACCAGCTCCCTCACCGGCCACGGCTCCTCGCCCACCGCCCCGGCCGCCGGTCAGCCCGCCAGGCCGGCCGGTACGCCCACGCCGTCGCAGTCGCCCGGCGGCACCACCGACGGGCAGGGCGTCGTCATTCCCCCGCTCCTCCCCGACCTCCTGCCCGGCCTGAACCTGGGCTGAGGCCGGAAAACCGGCGGGGGTCCGTGAGTTGGCGCACTCACGGACCCCCGCCGGGCTTTTTGGGGCTCTTCTGCTCCATCTGTGGGTCGGTGCGGAGCGCCTGACACAGCACACGCCGTCCCCTGTGCAGATCTTGAGGTGTTGAGGCCCGAGATCGGTTGCGCAGGGAGAACGGCGTGCGGTTCACCACGGTATTGAAGTCGCTGGTCGGATGCGAGCAGGCGGTGCCGGAGGACGCCTGGTTCGATGAGGAAGCGCAGGTCATGGTGGTGGCGGTGCGTCCGCGGTCCCGGGCGCGTCGCCGGTGCGGGATCTGTCGCAGTCGCTGTCCGCGGTTCGATGCCGGGGCAGGACGCCGGCGGTGGCGACACCTGGACGCGGCAGGGCTGCAACTGTTCCTGGAGGCCGATGCCCCACGTGTGTCGTGCGAGCGGCACGGGGTGGTGGTCGCGGCGGTGCCCTGGGCCCGGCACGACGCCGGGCACACGCGCGACTTCGACCAGCAGGTCGCCTGGCTGGCCACCGAGTGCTCCAAGTCGGCCACCGCGCAGTTGATGCGGGTCGCCTGGCGCACCGTCGGCGCGATCCTCACCCGCTACCAGCGTGACGCGGACGCCGGGATCGACCGCCTCGCCGGGCTGCGGCGGATCGGCGTCGACGAGATCTCCTACCGCAAGGGCCAGAAGTACATGGCCGTGGTCGTCGACCACGACACCCGGCACGTGGTGTGGATGGCCGACGGCCACGGCAAGGACGTCCTGCGCTCGTTCTTCGACGCCCTGGGCGCCGAGCGCGCCCACCGGCTCACGCACCTCAGCGCCGACGGCGCCGAGTGGATCGCCGACGTGGTCGCCGAGCGGGCCCCGAACGCCGTGCGCGCCATAGACCCCTTCCATGTAGTGGCCTGGGCCACCGAGGCCCTGGACGAGGAGCGCCGCGCGAGCTGGAACCGGGCCCGCCGCCAGGCCGCGGACCCGGACCTGGCCCGCAGGCTGAAGCACTCCCGCCACGCGCTGTGGAAGAACCCCGAGGACCTCACCGAGCGGCAGAGCGCGAAACTCGCCTGGATCGCCGCCAACGACCCGCGCCTGCACCGCGCCTATCTGCTCAAGGAAGGACTACGCACCATCTACCGGATCGCCCGCGCCGAAGGCGTCCACGCTGCCGTCGCCGCGCTGGACCGCTGGCTGTCCTGGGCCAGGCGCTGCCGCATCCCCGCCTTCGTCGACCTCGCCCGCAAGGTCCGACGCCACTACGACGCCATCCTGCACGCGATCGTCGAGGAGCTGAGCAACGGGCTGATCGAATCCACCAACACCAAGACGCGCCTGATCATCCGACGAGGGTTCGGCTTCCGCAGTGCCGAGGCCGTCATCGCGCTCGTCATGCTCTGCCTCGGCGGCAACCGCCCCGAACTGCCCCGCCGCCAAGTCGCCTGATCACACCCACAGGTCCAGCAGAAGAGCCCTTTTTGGGCAGGGCGCCGGAAGGCGTCAGAAGAAGACCGAGCGCCGTTGGACCAGGAGCTTGTACAGGGTGTGCTGGATGGTCTCGCGGACCTGGTCGGTCAGGTTGAAGACGAGCATCGGGTCGTCCGCCGCCTCCGGCGGGTGGCTGTCGGTCGGGATCGGCTCGCCGAACTGGATGGTCCACTTGGTGGGCAGCGGCACCGCCCCGAGCGGTCCCAGCCAGGGAAAGGTCGGTGTGATCGGCATGTACGGCAGCCCGAGCAGCCGTGCCAGCGTCCTGGCGTTGCCGATCATCGGGTAGGTCTCCTCGGCCCCGACGATCGAGCAGGGCACGATCGGCACCTGCGCCCGCAGCGCCGAGGCGACGAAGCCGCCGCGTCCGAACCGCTGCAGCTTGTACCGGTCCGAGAAGGGCTTGCCGATCCCCTTGAAGCCCTCGGGCCAGACGCCGACCACCTCGCCGCGTTCCAGCAGCGCCTGGGCGTCCTCGTTGCAGGCGAGGGTGTGCCCGGCCTTCCTGGCCAGTTCGTTCACCACCGGGAGCACGAAGACCAGGTCGGCGGCGAGCATCCGCAGATGGCGCTGCCGGGGGTGGTGGTCGTGGATGGCGACCTGGGTCATCAGGGCGTCCAGCGGGACGGTGCCCGAGTGGTTGGCGACGATCAGTGCGCCGCCCTCGCTTGGGATGTTCTCGATGCCCCGCACCTCGATGCGGAAGTACTTCTCCGCCAGCGGGCGCAGCACCGAGAGGAGGACCTCCTCGGTGAGTTCGCGGTCGAACCCGAACTCGTCCACCTCGTAGTCGCCGGTGATCCGGCGGCGCAGGAAGGCGAGGCCGCCCGCGGCCCGCTCCTCCCAGCCCTTGCCGAAGGCGCGGGTGGCGGCCGAGCCGAGCTTTCCGGTCAGGGCGCCGCCGACGGCCTCGGCGACGCGGTCGGCGAACCGTTCCGTCGCCGCACCGCCCTGGCCGCCGTGCCAGCTGGGCGCGGACTCGATCGGGATGACCTTGGCCTCGCTGCTGGCGTACTCTCTCGCGGCGGTCATGGCGGCCTCAGCTCCTCGGGGCGTCGGGGTGGTCGGTGCCGAGCAGCCCGGTCAGCCGGTCGGTGACGGCGGTGAGGCATTCGGGCGGCAGCAGGCCGGGCGACTGCGCGGCGGCGAAGTCGGCGAACGCCTCCGGAGTGGTGAACTTCGGTGTGTACCCGAAGGTTTCGCGCAGCAGCGTGGTGTCCACCACCCGGCCGTGGGTGAGCAGCCGGATCTGCTCGGGCGAGATGTCGGCCAGCCGGGTCTGCCGGGCCACGCTCGCGACCAGGCCGAGGGCGGGCAGCAGCAGCGGCACGGTCGGCCGGCCGAGGCGGCGGGCGCACTGGGAGAGCAGCAGCACGCCCTCGCCCGCCACGTTGAAGGTGCCGGTGCGGGTGGTACCGGACCCGGCCGGGGCCGCGGCCAGCCGCAGCACCTCGACGGCGTCGTCCTCGTGGATGAACTGCAGCCGGGGGTCGCGCCCGAGCACGGTCGGCAGGACGGGCAGCGCGAAGTACTCGGTGAGCGGGGTGTCCCCGGCCGGGCCGACGATGTTGGCGAAGCGCAGCACGGTGACCGCGACGTCGGGGCGGCGGCGGGCGAAGCCGCGCACATAGCCCTCGACTTCGGCGGCGTCCTTGGCGAAGCCGCCGCGCGGCAGGTCCTTGGGCTGCATCCGCTCGCCGAAGACGGCGGGGTCGCGGGGCGTGGAGCCGTACACACCGGTGGTGGACTTCACCACCAGACGGCGCACGCCCGGGGCCTTCTGGCAGGCACCGAGCAGCTGCATGGTGCCGATGACGTTGGTCTCCTTGACCGTGGCCCGGCCGCCGGGTCCGCTGGCGCTGACGGTGAGGTGGACCACGGTGTCGACGTCGTGTTCCGCCATCACCCGCGCGACGGACGGCCGGCGCAGGTCGACCTGGACGAACCGGCAGCCGGCCGGCAGCTCGTGGTACGGGGGGCGGAGGTCCACACCCACGACCAGGTCCACTCCGGGGTCGCGGCTGATCTCCGCCGCGAAGCGGGCACCGAGATGGCGCGCCACGCCGGTGACGAGCACGACCCTGCCCACGTCCTCGTGCCCTCCTCGCCGTCCTCCGGGGCCCGGGCCCCCTGACTGCACCGTACCGTGCGGCCGTTCCGGCGCCGAAAACGCCACCGCCCGCCCGGACGAAATTCGTCTGGGCGGGCGGTGGCTCACCTGATGCCGACGCGCTGCCTCCCGCCGCGCCGCGGAACGCGTGCGCGCGGGGCCCCCGCGTACGCGGGGAGACGCGCCGACAGCGGGTGTTACTTCTTGTTGCGACGCTGGACCCTGGTCCTCTTCAGAAGCTTGCGGTGCTTCTTCTTGGCCATACGCTTGCGACGCTTCTTGATGACAGAGCCCACGGAACAACCCTCGCTCACTCAGACTCTCGCCCGTGAGAGACGGAGTCCATACGACTGACGGACGGCCTAGCCTACCGTCCGCGCGCCCTGCACCGTAATCGGCGTGTTCCGGTGTCGTTCCTACGCGCTCTCAAGGCGCACGTAGGACTCCTTCAGGTACTCGTGGACCGCCTGTTCCGGCACCCGGAAGGAGCGGCCGACCCGGATGGCAGGCAGCTCTCCGCTGTGCACGAGGCGGTACACCGTCATCTTCGACACCCGCATCACCGCGGCGACCTCCGCCACGGTCAGGAAGACGACCTCCTGCAGGGGGCGTTCGCCAGCACTCATGACCTCACCCGACCCTTACCCGTGTGCAAGGCACCGGCTTCCCCTCCGGTGACTCCACCGGCACACGTGTATCCCCAGAGTAGTTATGGGTGGTACCAGTGGGAAGAGGGGGAAGCTCAGTCTCTGTACGGTGCGAGATCCGCCTGTTGCAGTACGTAGTCGCTCAGCGCTCTGTAGCAGTCCGGGTGCGCCCCATCGTCCACCGGCACCACGACGGCGACCGCTCCCTCGGCCTCGCCGACGAACGGTGCCGGGTCGTTGGAATCCGCGAGCCCGCCCGCCGCGATGCCCAGCCGGCCGGCCCCGCAGAGCCAGCCGTGGTCGCCCAGTACCAGGTCGGGCGGTGCCTCGCCGGCTGCGGCGAGGGCGCTCAGTGCCAGCCGCACGGGCTGCGGGGAGTGGGTGTGCAGCAGGCCGCCGGTGGCACCGGCGGGGCTTCTGCCGGTCCGCGCGGCAGCGTCCTCGGCAGATCTGACCACGGCTACCGGACCGAGGTAGTCGATGGTGCGGTTCCGGGTCCCGTCGGGGGTCGGCTCACGGAAGCGCGCGCCCCGCGCTGGTGTGAGCACGGCGCACCCGGATGCCTCCAGCGCCCGTACGAGCGCCCCGTGGAAGCCGGGCAGCCTGGTCGGGTGTCCGGTGCCCGCGAGCACCCGTCCCCGGCTGCGGGCGGTGCGGCGCAGCAGTGCGGCGAGCCGGTCCAGGGCGTCCAGGGTGAGTTCGGGGTCGATGGTGTCCTGGCCGTGGCCGTGGGAGAAGTCCGGCCGGACACCGCAGCGTTCGGCCATCAGCCCCAGGACCGCGCCCGGGCCCCAGCGGCGCTCCGGGTCGAGTCCCATCAGCGCCTGCGGGTCGCCCTGGCCGAACAGGCGGTAGCTGCGGAGGTTCTTCTGCCGGGAGGTCGGGATCCGCGGCCCGGCCAGGCGGTGGCGCAGCAGGTGGGCGCGGAGTTCCGTCCTGGCCGCCGTCACGGCAGCAGGCCGTGGTGCGGGTAGACCGCCCGGCGGGCGGCCAGGATCGCCTGGTCGAGGCGGTCGGCGGGGTCGTAGCCGCCTTCGTGGAAGTCCCGCCAGTGCGGCTCGGCGCCGTCGGTCATCCGCAGCGGGGCCTGCTGTCTGGTGCGGCGGTAGACCTCGGCGCGCCAGTCCCCGGGGGTCTCGGTGGCGGGGTCGATCGGGTGCCCGGCGGCGGTGGCGACCAGGTGGGTCCAGGTGCGCGGGACCACGTCCACCACCGCGTAGCCGCCTCCGCCGGTGGCGATCCACCGGCCGTCGGCGTACCGGTGGGCGAGTTCGTGCACGGACTCGGCGATCATGCGCTGGGCGTCCACGGTGACGGCCAGGTGCGCGAGCGGGTCCTCGACATGGGTGTCGGCGCCGTGCTGGCTGACCAGCACCTGGGGGCGGAAGGCGGCGAGCAGCTCGGGCACCAGGGCGTGGAAGGCGCGCAGCCAGCCGCTGTCGGCGGTGCCCGCGGGCAGGGGGAGGTTGGCCGCCGATCCCGGCGCATCCGGCCCCCCGGTCTCGGTGGACCAGCCGGTCTCCGGGAAGAGCGTGGCCGGGTGCTCGTGGATCGAGACGGTCAGCACCCTGGGGTCGTTCCAGAACGCCCGCTGCACGCCGTCCCCGTGGTGTACGTCCACGTCCACGTACGCGACCCGCTCGGCGCCCAGTTCCAGCAGGCGGGCGATGGCCAGGGCGGGGTCGTTGTAGACGCAGAAGCCCGAGGCGCCGGCCGGCATGGCGTGGTGCAGCCCGCCGGCGAAGTTGACGGCGTGCCGGGTCTCGCCTTTCCAGACCGCCTCGGCGGCGGCCACCGACTGGCCCGCGATCAGCGCCGAGGCGGTGTGCTGGGCCGCGAACGCCCAGTTGTCGGCGGTGCCCAGACCGTGCCGCTGGTCGGTGGTGCCCGGGTGGGCGGCGACGTACCTGACCGCCTCGATGTACTCGGCGCTGTGCACCAGTCGGAGGGTGGAGTCGCCGGCGGGGGGCGCGGAACGCACGGTCACACCCGGGGCGGTGGTCAGGCCGAAGGCCTCGACCAGTCGCATGGTGAGCGCCAGCCTGGTCGGGTCCATCGGGTGTCCGGGGCCGAAGTCGTAGGCGGTGACGGCCTCGTCCCAGTAGAGGTGCAGGCCGCAGGGGGTGTCACGCTCGGCTTCGGGCATGTCCCCACGGTAGTGCACGAGCCCGACCCCCAAGGGCCGGCACATGCCCCGGGGCGTGGCGGAGAGCGCGGCAAGCCCCGCGCCGCGGTGGCGTGTTGGCTCCCCGCGTCCCTGCAGGGCACGGGACCGGGTGCTGCTCGGCAGGCGCGGGGCCGGCGGCGCGCTCTCCGTGCCGCTAGAGGCTTCGCGCGGGGGCGAAGTGGCGCGCGAGCGGGGCGATCAGGAGGACCAGGACGAGCGGGGCGAGCAGGGCGACGCGGTAGGAGGCGGCGTCGGCGAGGGCTCCGACCAGGGGTGAACCCAGCAGGAAGCCAACGTAGTTGAAGAGGTTGAGTCGGGCCACCGCGGCGTCGGAGTCGTCCGGGAAGAGGCGGCCGCCCGCCGCGAAGACCTGAGGGATGATCGCGCAGATGCCGAAACCGAGCAGGGTGAAGGCGGCGATGCCGACCGCGGGCCCGGGGGCCGCCGCGGCGGTCGCGAACCCCAGTCCGGCCACCGCGGCCCCGGTCCGCACCACGGCCACCGCTCCCCACCGCTGCACTCCCCGGTCGCCGAGGGCGCGGCCGAGCAGCATCGCCACCATGTAGCCGAGGTAGGAGAGCTTGGCCGTGTCGTCGGCGCTGTGCAGGCCGTCGGTGAGGTACTTGACGCTGTAGTTGGAGACCGAGGCGTCCGCGATGTAGGCGGCGGCCATCGCCAGGCAGAGCGGCAGCAGCGGTCGCCAGGGGATGGACCGGGCCGCCGCCTCGGCCGCCTCCCGTACGGCGTCGCCGAGTTCGGCCCGCCCGGGGAACCGGGTGCCGGCCAGCAGCGCCGGCGGGATGAGCACCGCCGCGGTGATCCCGAACAGGGCGGGCAGCCCCGAGTGGTGGTGCGCGCCGAACCAGGAGACCCCGCCGCCGAGGATGCCGCCCAGGCTGAACGCGGCGTGGAAGCCGAGCATGATGCTGCGTCCGTAGCGGCGCTGGAGGCCGACCCCCAGCATGTTCATACTCGCGTCGAGCGCACCGACCAGCAGGCCGAACAGGCCCAGGGAGACGGCCAGTTGCCAGAGCCGGTCGCCGAGTCCGGTCGCGGCGAGGGTGAGGCAGACGGCGGGTTGGACGACCCGCAGCACCCCGCGCGCGCTGGTGCGCTTCACCAGCCGCTCGGAGCCGATCGACCCGACACCGGCCAGGACCGGCACCGCCGCGAGGAACACCGGCAGCAGTGCGTCGCTCAGCCCGTACCGGTGCTGGATCTCGGGTATGCAGGACACCAGCAGGGCGAAGGCGGTGCCCTGCAGCAGAAAGCCGACCGCCAGCGCCGCCCGCGCCTGGCGCAGTCTTCCGTCCAGGACCTGCCGCATCGCCGCCCCCGCTCCCCCGCCGCTACCGGCCGGTACGAAAGATGTCGGCCGCGAGCGTAGGTCCTGCGGGGCGGTTACGGGAGGGGGCGGGACGGATTCTCTTCCGGAAGCAGGGCCCGCCGAAGCCCCGGCCGGGTGCTCAGACCGCGGCCACCAGGTCGAGCAGCTGCGGGAGTTCGGTGATCAGCCCGGTCGCCCCGGCGGCGGTGAGCTTCGCCGGGTCGGTGAGGGCCGCGTAGCCGTACACGTCCATTCCGGCGGCGCGGGCGGCCAGCACGCCGTTGCGGCTGTCCTCGATCACCAGGCAGCGCGCGGGGTCGGCCCCGAGGGTGCGGGCCGCGTGCAGGAAGAGGTCGGGCGCGGGCTTGCCCACGCCGACGTCCTGGGCGCTGAAGATCCGTTCCTCCTGGTGGTAGCCGAGCAGACCGGTGAGGTCGAGCGCGGTACGGATCCACTCGTGGTGCGCGGAGGAGGCCAGGCAGTACGGGATCCCCGACTGCCGCAGGGTCTTCAGCACCTGCTCGGCCCCGTTCACCGCGGTGAGTTCGGTCTGGAAGGCGGCGAACACCCGGCCGTGGAAGAGCTCGTCGAAGCCCTCCGGCAGCCGGGCCCCGTAGCGCTCGCCGATGACGTCGTGCACGGTGTGCGGGGCGCAGCCCATGAAGTCCCGGTAGGAGTCCTCGACGCTGGTGGGATGGCCGAGTTCGGTCAGGTACTCCGCCAGCACCCGGTTGGAGATCGGCTCGCTGTCCACGAGCACACCGTCGTTGTCGAAGATCACCAGGTCGTAGTTCACCGGCCCCAGGCTACTGGCCTGCACTCATCTGCCGCCGCCCGCGAGCTCGCGGGACCGGTCGCGGGCCGCCTCCAGCGCGCCGAGCAGCGCGGCCCTCACCCCGTGGTTCTCCAGCTCGCGGATGGCCGCGATGGTGGTCCCGGCCGGGGAGGTGACCGCCTCGCGCAGCTTGACCGGGTGCTCGCCGGAGTCGCGCAGCATCACCGAGGCGCCGATCGCCGACTGGACGATCAGATCGTGCGCCACCTGCCGGGGCAGGCCGAGCAGGATGCCCGCGTCGGTCATCGCCTCCACCAGGAAGTAGAAGTACGCCGGGCCCGAGCCGGACAGCGCGGTGGCCGCGTCCTGCTGGGACTCCGGCAGCCGCAGCACCTTGCCGACCGAGCGGAAGATCTCCTCCGCCCAGCGCAGGTGCTCCTCCTGGGCGTGCGAACCGCCGGAGATCACGCTCATGCCCTCGTCCACCAGCACGGGCGTGTTGGGCATCACCCGGACCACCGGGGTGCCCGCCGCCAGCCGCGCCTCGAACCAGGCGGTCGGGATGCCGGCCGCGGCCGAGACCACCAGCTTCTCGGCGGCGATGTACGGGGCGAGCTCGTCCAGCAGGGTGCCCATGTCCTGCGGCTTCACGGCCAGGATGACGGTGTCGGCGAGCTTGACCGCCTCGGTGTTGGAGACGGCGGTGACCCCGTAGCGCTCGGTGAGCTCGGCCGCACGCTCCGGGCGGCGGGCGGTGATCAGCACGTCCGCCGGGTCCTTGCCCGCCCGCAGCAGACCGGAGAGCAGCGCCTCCCCGATCTTGCCGGTGCCGAGGAAGGCGATCTTCTGTCCGTGTGCGATACCGCTCATGGCCGCTCCTTGCCTGACGTACGGTGTCCGGACGTACGGTGTCCGGCCATCCTCGCACTCCGCGGCGGTGCGGTGGCGGTGCGTCCACGCTGTGGGCGGGAGAGCGCGAAAGCGCTCGACGACGCTCGGCCCCACTGTCTACGATCACAGGAGTGCGGCAATCGCGTGTCGGTCACCGGCTGGGTGAGGCATGGAGGTGGCCGCAGATGCCTTACGGAGGCATTCGCTCATGTCAGTCGAACTGAACCACACCATCGTCCACTCCCGGGACAACCGGAGTTCCGCCGAATTCCTGGCGGGCATCCTGGGTCTCGAAGTCGGGGCCGAGTGGGGCCCGTTCATACCGGTCGCCACCGGCAACGGGGTCACCCTGGACTTCGCCACCATCCCCGCCGAGTCGATCACCCCGCAGCACTACGCCTTCCTGATCTCCGAGCAGGAGTTCGACGCCGCCTTCGAGCGGATCAGGCAGGCGGGGATCACCTACTACGCCGATCCGCACCGCAAGCAGCCCGGCGAGATCAACCGCAACGACGGCGGGCGCGGCCTGTACTTCATGGATCCGGCCGGTCACGGCATGGAGATCCTCACCGTTCCGTACGGCGGCTTCAAGTAACACACCCGGGTGACACACCCGGCTGACACCAAGTCACCCGTGATCCCGGGTGGTTGATCCACGCTGCCCGGCGGCCCGGCGGCCGCCGGGCGGTCCGGCCCCGGTGCGCCCCCTTACGGGGAAACTCAGGGTCGGCCGCTCTGGCGCCCGGGGCCGGCCGGGAGCACCGTGGACACATGGGACACGCAGATTTGTCGCGAAACGAGACCCGGCAGCTCGCCGTCGCATCGGCGACGCTCGGGCCCTGGCGGACGGCTGCGGCCGTCGGCGTGGTGGCCGGCGGAGCAGCTCTCGGGGTCGACCTGGTCACCGGTCACTGGTCCATGGACATCCTGGCGGGGCCGGTCGGCCTGGCTC
This sequence comes from Kitasatospora sp. HPM-01-4, assembly GCF_051374625.1. Lineage (NCBI taxonomy): Bacteria > Bacillati > Actinomycetota > Actinomycetes > Kitasatosporales > Streptomycetaceae > Kitasatospora > Kitasatospora sp. HPM-01-4. The sequence continues at coordinate 3,727,725 of NZ_JBPQGP010000005.1, forward strand.
TGTTCTTCTTCTTCCTGGTCGGCACGGTGGGCGGCAAGCTCCGCCGGGACACCTCCGACCGGCGGCTGGCCCGCTGGGCCGACGAGCACCCGTGGCGCTCGGCGCTGCCCGCGGCGGGTGCGCTGCTGGTGCTGAACACCCTGGCGCTCACCCTGCTGGGCAGTTGGGGGCTGTTCGGCGCGTTCTTCACCTCGCTGCTGCCGGCGGGCATCCTGCTGGTGGTCGCCGGGGTGGTCGGCTCGGTGAAGCGCGCCAGGCGCGGAGCGTAGCGCCGGCGCGGCGGATGCCGGCCTCGCGGGGCGGTCACGGTTCCTGCACAACTGACCGCCCCGGCCGCGTGTTTGTCCCTCCGGCTCGACATACTGACCGTGTGCCGACAGCCGAAGACCCAGAGCCTCGTCCCGGGGACGAGCCGCAGAGCGACCCGTTCGACAACCTGGTCCTGGACGAGGAGTTCGTCCGGTCCGCGACCGTGAAGGAGCAGTCCGGACGGGCCCGGATGCTCGCCGCCAAGTGGAAGCGCGAACCACCGGAACCCACCTGGCCGGAGACTCCCGTGCGGCCGGCGCGGGGCCGTGGCGGCCGGCTGCGCAGCCGTGTCGGCAAGCGGTGGCAGTCGTGGCTGATCATCGTGGTGGTCATCGGCCTGGTCCTGCTCAGCCTCAGGCTCGCGAAGGGCGACAGGCCCGCGCCGCCGCCTCCGGCCGTCCAGCAGACCCAGACCCAGCCTCCGCCCACCCCGGCCCCGGACCCCACCGCCCCGGTGGCGCACCCGGTCGTCTGGACGGGCTGAACCACGGGAGACGGGCGCTGCCCCGCACCCCGGGGGTCACCGCTTGCGCTTGGCGGCCCTGCGCCGCTCGTACTGCATCCGTGCCTGGTCGTAGACGGCGCGCTTGACGCCCTCGCCCGGCGCCTCGACCAGGCTGCGGAGGAAGTACGCGAGGAGCGCGCCCACCGACCCGATCAGCCAGACCGCACCGAGCGACCTCTCCTCGGCCATCCAGCCGGTGAGGGACTCCCGGCCCTCGGTGAGCAGCTTCCAGTTGCGCACGGCGGCGAGGCAGGAGCAGACCGCGATGGCGGCGATCAGCAGGCCGTTGACGAAGCCGCCGGACTTGGACATCTCGACGCCCGTGACGGCGAAGCGCAGCACCGCCGCACCGGCGGCGGCGCAGACCAGCGCACCGATCGGCACCACGGCCCGGCGCACCCAGTAGTCCGCGCCGCGGTCGACCCAGCTGGTGCCGAACCAGCGGATGGGCTCAGGCTCGGGGGCGCCGGACGGGGACTTGCCGGGGGTGGTGCGCTGCTCGGTCACGGGTCCGATTATGGCCCGAGGGCCCCTCGGAAGCGCGAAGCCCGACGGCCGGGCGGAACGGCGGGCGGACCGCCGGGGCGGAACGGCGGCGTGCGACGGCGAAGGGGACCGCCCGTGCAGCGGAAGCGGTCCCCCTCGCCGAAGACCGGGTGAAGGGCGTCAGCCGAGCCTGCTCACGTCCCGGACCGCGCCCTTGTCGGCCGAGGTGGCCATCGCCGCGTACGCCCGCAGTGCGGCGCTGACCTTCCGCTCGCGGGACTTGGGCCGGTAGCCGCCCCCGGCCTCCAGCCTGCGGCGCCGCTCCTGCAGCTCCTCGGCGGAGAGCCGCACGTCGATCTTCCGTCCCGGGATGTCGATCGAGACGATGTCACCGTCCTCGATCAGCGCGATGGCGCCGCCGGAGGCCGCCTCGGGCGAGACGTGGCCGATCGAGAGGCCCGAGGTGCCGCCGGAGAACCGGCCGTCGGTGATCAGGGCGCAGGCCTTGCCGAGGCCCCGGCCCTTGAGGAAGGACGTCGGGTAGAGCATCTCCTGCATGCCCGGGCCGCCCCTGGGGCCCTCGTAGCGGATGACGACGACGTCGCCCTCCTTGACCCGCTTGGCGAGGATCGCCTCGACCGCGTCGTCCTGGGACTCCACGACCACGGCCGGGCCGCTGAAGGTCCAGATGGACTCGTCCACACCCGCAGTCTTCACCACGCAGCCGTCCTCGGCGATGTTGCCGTACAGGACCGCCAGACCGCCCTCGACGGAGTACGCGTGCTCGATGTCGCGGATGCAGCCGCGCGCCGCGTCGGTGTCCAGCGACTCCCAGCGCTCGGACTGCGAGAAGGCGGTGGCCGAACGGACGCAGCCGGGGGCCGCGTGCCACAGCTCCACGGCCTCGGCGGAGGGCGAACCGCCGCGCACGTCCCAGGTTTTGAGCCACTCGGCGAGCGAGTCGGAGTGGACGGTGTGGACGTCCTCGTTGAGCAGCCCGGCGCGGTAGAGCTCACCCAGGATGGCGGGGATGCCGCCGGCCCGGTGGACGTCCTCCATGTAGTAGCTGCCGTTGGGAGCGACCTTGGAGAGGCAGGGCACCCTGCGCGAGACGGCGTCGATGTCGCGCATGTCGAAGTCCAGCTCGGCCTCCTGGGCGGCGGCGAGCAGGTGGAGGATCGTGTTGGTGGAACCGCCCATGGCGATGTCCAGGGCCATGGCGTTCTCGAAGGCGGCCCGGGTCGCGATGGAGCGGGGCAGGACGGAGGCGTCGTCCCGGCCGTAGTACCGGCCCGCCAGCTCGACCACGGTGCGGCCGGCGCGCTCGTAGAGCGCCCTGCGGGCGGTGTGGGTGGCCAGCACCGAGCCGTTGCCGGGCAGCGAGAGACCGATCGCCTCGGTGAGGCAGTTCATCGAGTTGGCGGTGAACATGCCCGAGCAGGACCCGCAGGTCGGGCAGGCGTTCTCCTCGATGATCGCGATGTCCTCGTCGGAGACGTTCTCGTTGACCGCCTGGGAGATCGCGTCCACCAGGTCGAGCTTGCGGACCGTGCCGTCGACCAGGGTGGCCTTGCCGGCCTCCATCGGGCCGCCGGAGACGAAGACGGTCGGGATGTCGAGCCGCAGCGCGGCCATCAGCATCCCGGGGGTGATCTTGTCGCAGTTGGAGATGCAGATCAGCGCGTCCGCGCAGTGCGCGTTGACCATGTACTCGACCGAGTCGGCGATCAGGTCGCGCGAGGGCAGCGAGTAGAGCATCCCGCTGTGGCCCATGGCGATGCCGTCGTCCACCGCGATGGTGTTGAACTCGCGCGGGATGCCGCCCGCCTCCTTGATCGCCTCGGAGACGATCCGGCCGACCGGCTGGAGGTGGGTGTGCCCCGGCACGAACTCGGTGAAGGAGTTGGCCACCGCGATGATCGGCTTGCCGAAGTCCTCGCGGGCTACGCCTGCGGCCCGCAGAAGCGCCCGGGCGCCTGCCATGTTGCGACCGTTGGTGACCGTACGGGACCTCAGCTCGGGCATTCGCTCCACTCCTTCGGCGGCTGCGCGCGGCCGGCTGCTTCGGTCTGAGGGTGCAGCACCGCGTCGCTACCGAGCGTACGCGTCGGCCCGCTCGGCCGCACAGCTCGTCCGGCATGCGGTCAGTCGGCCGTGACCCCGACCGCCAGCCGCACCGTGAAGGGCTCGGGGAGCAGGCCGTCCGGGAACTCGGCCAGCAGCGCGGCCCGTTCGGCGGCGATCACGGACTCCCGTTCGCGGTCGGACAGCACCGCGATAAAGGACTTGGACCGCAGGTCGTCGAGCGCGGTCTCCAGCGGCACCTCGCGCCGCCAGGCCACCTCGGCCGTCGCCACCCGCAGGCCGTGCCCGGCCATCAGCTCGCCGACCTTCGCGATGTCGACCCGCTCGACACCCGTGGGCCGGACACTCAGCGTGGACACTCCGGCCAGCAGCCGCCCCAGTTGGGCGTCGATCCACGGAGTGCCGGCGTCCCGGTCGTTGCGCCAGACCGCGAGGGCACCGCCGGGGCGCAGCACACGGATCGCCTCGGGGATGGAGCGGCCCGGGTCGGTCCAGTGGAACGCCTGCGCGTAGGTGACCAGGTCCACCGTCGAGTCGTGGAACGGCAGCTCGTCACCGCCGGCCTTGACCAGCGGGATCCGCGGACTCACGGCATGCAGCCGGGCCGCCATCCCCGCACTGGGCTCGACCGCGGTCACCCGGGCGCCCCGCGCCGCCAGCAGCCGGGTCGCGATCCCGGTCCCCGCACCGACGTCCAGGACGGCGGCGCCCTTCAGCGGGGTGCCGGCCAGCCGCTCGATCTCGTCGAAGAGCGCGTCCGGGTACGAGGGCCGCGCCGCGTCGTAGACCTCGGCCACCGCTCCGAATGACCGTGCCCGCTCGTGATACTGACGATACGTCATCTCTCGCCCCCAGCGTCCGGTGTGCTCGCCTTCAGCGTACGCGCGCCGGGGTGGCCAGGTGCAGGCGAGTGAAGGCGAGGGCCTCGGCGAGGTCGGCCTCGCGTTCGGCGGGGGACGCGGCGCGGCGGGTGTTGACCTCCAGCACCACATGGCCGCCGAAGCCGGTGCGGGCGAGGCGTTCCAGCAGCTCGGCACAGGGCTGCTTGCCCCGGCCCGGGATCAGGTGCTCGTCCTTGCCGGACCCGGAGCCGTCGGCCAGGTGGACGTGGGCGAGCCGGTCGCCCATCCGGTCGACCATCGCGAAGGCGTCGATCCGCGAGGTGGCGACGTGCGAGAGGTCGACGGTGAAGTGCCGGTACTCCTCCTCGGTGACGTCCCAGCCGGGCGAGTACGCCAGCACCTCGCGGTCCCGGTAGCGCCACGGGTACATGTTCTCCACCGCGAACCGGACATCGGTCTCGCCCGCCATCCGGCCGATGCCCTCGACGAACTCCCTGGCGTACTGGCGCTGCCAGCGGAACGGCGGATGCACCACCACGGTGTCCGCGCCCAGCTTCTCCGCGGCGGCACGGGCCCGGACCAGCTTGGTCCACGGGTCGGTGGTCCACACCCGCTGGGTGATCAGCAGGCAGGGGGCGTGCACCGCCAGGATCGGCATCCGGTGCAGGTCGGAGAGCCTGCGCAGGGCCTCGATGTCCTGACTGACCGGATCGTTCCAGACCATGACCTCGATACCGTCGTAGCCGAGCTTGGCGGCCAGCTCGAAGGCGGTGGCGGTGGTCGCGGGGTAGACCGAGGCGGTGGAGAGCACCACCTTGGTGTCCGGGACGTGCAGCTCGGGGTGCGGCGGGAGCACCAGGCGGTCGGTGGTGCGCAGCAGGGGGGCGGGCTCGGACACCTTGCGGCGGGCGGCCTTCCCGGGCCTGGCGGCCTTCGTGGCTCCGGCGGCCCCGGCCTGCTTGGTGATCCCGGCCTGCTTGGCAGTCCCGGCGTGCTTGGCAGTCCCGGCGTGCTTGGTGGCCCTGGCCGGCTTGGCGGCCTCGGCCCGCTTGGTGGCCCTGGTGGCCTCGGCGGTCGCGGTGGGCCCGGCGGCCTCGGCGGTCGCGGTCTTCCGCTGCCGGGTGGCCTTGGCGGCCTTCGCGGTGGTCGCCGACTTCACGGCCTTGACCGCCTGGGCGACCTTCGCGCCCTTCGCCGCCGTGCTCTTGGCCGCCTTCACGGTCCTGGCCGCCCGGGATCCGCTCCCCGGTTCGCCCTGCTCGGGCGCCGGTGTCCGCTTAGGCGCGGCGCTCGCCCTGGCTCGGCGCGGCCTGCCCGGCCGCGGCTGCCCGGCGTCCTCACCAGCAGCGCGGCCCGCCTGCGTACCGTCCTCGTCCGCTGGTTCCGCCACGGGAGACAGCGTAAGCGGCCCGGCGGCCGAATGGGGCCGTGTCCCGCGAGGGTGTGGGCGTACTCACCCCGCCCCGCCCCGCTCCGGAGCGGCCCCGGACACGGCGGCGGGATGTCCCCCCGGGCAGGCGTCACGCCCTCCCGGACGCGCGGGGCCCCGTGCCCCGGCCGGAAGTAGGCGGCTCACCCCGTGAGGGCCGGGCGGCGGTCCGCCGGGGTGTCCATGGCGTCCAGGCGGCGGAGGATGATGCCCTCGCGCAGGGCCCAGGGGCAGATGTCGAGCCCGTCCAGGCCGAAGAGGTCCATGGCCGCGTCGGCGACCAGCGCACCGGCCAGCAGCTGCCGCGCGCGCCCCTCCGAGACCCCGGGGAGCTGGGCGCGCTGGGCGACGGTCATCCCGGCCAGCCGGGGCACCCAGGCGGCCAGGCCGGACCTGGTGAGTCTCCGTGTCACCAGCGGACCGGAGTCGGCGGGAACGGCACCGGTCATCCGCGCCAGCTGCTTGAAGGTCTTGGAGGTGGCGACCGCGTGGTCGGGGGTGCCGAGCCGGGAGAACTCGCCGACCGCCTGGGCGATCTCGGCCCGGATCTGGCGCCGCAGCTCCCGGACATCGTCGGGGTCGGCGACGTCCCCGGGGAGCCGGGCGGTCAGCCGGCCGGCGCCGAGCGGGAGGGAGCAGGCGACGTCGGGCTGCTCGTCCAGACCGCAGGCGATCTCCAGCGAGCCGCCGCCGATGTCGAAGTTGAGCAGGCGCCCGGAGGACCAGCCGAACCAGCGGCGGACCGCGAGGAAGGTCAGCCGGGCCTCGTCCTGACCGGAGAGCACCCGCAGCTCCACACCGGTCTCCTCGGCGACCCGGCGCAGCACGGCCTCGCCGTTGGCCGCCTCCCGGACGGCCGAGGTGGCGAAGGGCAGCATGTCCACCACGCCCTTGTCCTCGGCCACTCTTATCGAGGAGGCCACCATGTCGATCAGCTTGTCCACTCCGGACTTGGTGATCGCGCCGTCCGCGTCGAGCAGTTCGGCGAGGCGGAGGTCGGCCTTGTGCGAGTACGCGGGCAGCGGGGCAGCACCGGGGTGGGCGTCCACCACGAGGAAGTGGACGGTGTTGGAACCTACGTCGAGCACACCGAGTCGCATAGCTCTCCACGCTACGCGATGCCCGGCCCCGACCAGGCCTGCTGTACCGAGGCGGTGGATCAGCGCACTCCCGGACGGCCGGTCACTTCCCGACCGGTGCGGCGGGGCGTCCTTGTGGACGGGAGGGTTCCCGGGTGCCGCCGGCGGGGAGGGACTCCGGTGCCACACCACCCACCCGGAGCGTGACATGACGATCAGCCATCGGACCATCGGCGACGGCGGGCACAGGGCCATCGTGCTGCACGACTGGTTCGGCACCAGCGCCGGCTGGGGCCCGTTCCTGGACCACCTGGACGGCGCGGCGTTCACCTACGCCTTCCTCGACTACCGGGGCTACGGCCAACGGGCGGACGTACCCGGCGACTTCACGCTCGCCGAGATCGCCCAGGACGTCCTGGCGCTGGCCGACCAGCTGGGCTGGGACGGCTTCTCGCTGGCCGGCCACTCGATGGGTGCCAAGGCGGCGCAGCTGGTGCTGGCCCAGGCTCCGGACCGGGTGCGCAGACTGGCCGGAGTCGCCGGGGTGCCGGCCGGCGCGTACCCGCTGGAGGGGGAGGCGTACGAGCTCTTTCACGGCGCACCCGACCGGCCGGGCAACCGCCGTGCCATCCTCGACCTGGTCACCGGGCACCGCGCCCCGGCCGCCTGGCTCGACCGGGTGACCGCCCAGTCCCTCGCCGACTCGCGACGCGACGCCTTCGCCGCCTATCTGGACGACTGGACCACCCGCGACTTCGCCGCCAAGATCACCGGCGCCCGCCTGCCGGTCCGGGTCTTCGCCGGCGAACACGACCTCGCCCTCACCCCCGAGGTCATGCGGGCCACCTGGCTCACCCACTACCCGGAGGCCTCCCTCGAAGTCCTCCGGAACTGCGGCCACTACCCGATGTACGAGATCCCGGTGGCCTTCGCCGCCGCCCTGGAGGCCTTCCTCGCCGCCTGACCCGGGGCAGGGCCGGTGGCACGAAGGGCGTGCGCGAGAGCGCCCGACGCAACCCCGTCACCGGGCCGTCCGTGCCCGGGGCGGCCGCACCACGGCGGTCGGGCCTAGACCGGTCAGGCTCCGACCGCCGTGCGCCGCCGTGTCAAAGGAGTCCGTGCCAGAGCTGTTCCACCACCACCGCCCACCAGTTCTCCGGGTCGGTGAACACGGTGCGGTCCAAGGCGGCCAGGCCCCACTGGAGTTCGGCGACCAGGGGGCCCGCCGCGTAGGGCGGGAGGCCGCTCAGGCGGGGCAGGTGGTCGGTGAGGAGGGTGAGGGAGCGGACGAAGGCGGTGAGGTCGGCGTTGCAGTGGCGGGCACTCGCGGTGTCGGGGTCGATCGCGCGGACCCGGCCCCGGGCGGGGTCCACGGTGATCAGCGCCCAGCCGTCGGTGCCGACCACCCGCTGCCCGGACAGGTTCCGCCAGGCGTCCTCGGTGGCCCGCAGGCCGCGCCCGAGCCCGGCCAGGTAGCCGCCGGCCTCCGGCAGCGCCGTCTGTGCCCGGCTGCCGTCCAGGACACCCTCGGCGACCGGGCGGTGCAGGGTGAAGAAGCCCTCGACCACCGAGGGCAGGCCGATGTCGATCAGCGGCACGGCCGCCGAGTCCGGCAGACCGGCCGCCAGCACCTCCCCGGCCTCGAAGCGCTGGACGCCCTCGGACCCGAAACGCTCCACCAGACCGGCGGCCAGTGCCTGGGCGGCCTCGGGCAGCACGGGCGGCACGGCGGCCGGGAAGGGCATCCGGTTGGGCCGGGGTGCGGCGGGCCGGCCGTCCGGTCCGGCGGCCGGGATCCGGGCGGCCAACTCCCGTACCGCCTCCGCCCGGTGGTCGAAGTACGGGCCGTACCGCAGCTCGTGGCTGAACCGCGTGGACGGCAGCTGCTCGGCGAGCGCCTGTGCGACGTACCCGCCGGGCAGCATGGCAAGGCTCAGATCGGTGTGGACCGACAGCACGTCCTCGGCCTCGACGCCCTGCCGCTCGAGCTGCCGCCAGGCGCGCAGGGCGGGGTGCGAAGCGCCCGCGACCGAGTGCATGACCAGCGTCTGCGACTCGCCGTGCTCGTCGCGCCAGGTCAGCTCGGCCCGGACGCCCGGGCCGGTGACCGGCGGCAGCGTGGGCTCGTGCAGGCCGGCGCCCAGCTTGTCGCGGTAGAGCCGGATCACCTCGGCCACGGGGACGGACGGCCAGACGCTCAGCTCGCCGGTCGTACGGTCCACCACCGCGCAGGCCGCACCGATCTCCTCGGGGGCCCGGCGGGCGCCGGTCAGCGGGTCCACCTGGACGGGTGCGGGCGCGGGCCAGAGCACCCAGCCCAGGTCGAACTCATGGCACTGGACCGGGCGGGCCGCCTCCTGCGGAAGCTCGCCGTTGATCCAGCGGTAGGCGGCGTCGATCGCCTGTTCGCGGGTGGTCATCGCTTGGTGCTCCTCGCGCTGTTGCCCGCGGGGGCTCGGTGGACGGTCAGCCGGGAGCGCGGCGGCGCGGGCTGCTCGGGGGTGGCGGGCGCCGGGTCGGCCGGCTGGGCGGGTTCGGGCTCCACGGTGGCCGCGGGTTCGGGCTCCACGGTGGCCGCGGGCCCGGGCTCCACGGTGGCCGCGGGCCCGGGCTCCACGGTGGCCGCCGGCCCGGACTCGGGCCCGGGGACGGCGAGTTGGAGGTCCGACAGATCGAGCGGGCGGGAGTCGGCGTCCACCGCGATCGCCCACAGACCGTGGTCCGCGCCGTAGAGCGGGGCGGACGACCGGCGGCCGGTCTGGTGGTCCAGATAGCCGAGCACACCGTTGTGCACGACGGCGTTCCAGGTGTGCGACCGGCCGAACTCGTCCATGGTGAGCAGCACCGCCTGCGCGCCGTGACCGGTGCGCAGCAGCACCTCCGCCAGCCGCCGGTGCGCCTGCTCGCCGTCGCCCAGGTCGCGGAACTGGGTGCCGAGTTCACGCTCGGCGCGGTCCCGTCCGCCGCGCTCGCCGGCGGGGCCGTCCGGCAGTCGCGGAGCACCGCAGGTCGGGTGCCCCGCGTAGCTGTCGAGGCCGGAGAGCGAGAGCTCGACGCAGTTGTTGGCGCGGCCCTGCTCGCGGTAGCCGCCGCCGTTGAGCACCTCGGTCCAGGTCCCGCCGCGCGGGTCGGGGTGCGGGGCCGCGAAGCCCTCCGGCGTTACCGGCGCCCGGAGTTCGGCCTCGGCCTGGTGCGCGGGGTCGACCGGGCCGAGACCGCCGGGGACGCCGTACGGACGGCTGTCGGCGATGGTGCGCACCTGCTCCCGCTCACCCTGCGGCGGCACGACCTGGCGGCGCCCGGTCCGGGCGAGCAGGAACGCGGCGCCGAGCTCGCCCGCGGGTACGGCGGTCCAACCGGACGTCCCGGATGCGGCGGTGGGGAGCAGTTGCTCGGGACGGACCCGGAAGTCCGCGACCGGGCCGGTGTACGGCCGCAGGAGCGCGTGCGCGGCGGCGCCCGGGTTGGCGCCGAGGCCGGCGCCCGGCAGCGGGGTGCCGACGGGCGTCCGGGGCACGGCCGCGCCCGACCGGCCGTCCTGCGGCGGTATGCCGAGGCCGACCCCGACCACACCGCCGACGGGCGTGCCCGCCGTACCCGGCGCGCCCGCGCCGATCGGACCGCCCACGGGGGTGCCGGGCACACCGGGGGCACCCGGCACGCCCTGGACCCCGCCGACCGGGCCGGTGACGAGGGGGCCTCCGCCGATCGAACCGCCGACCGGGCTGCCCACCGGGCCACCTACCGGGCTGCCGCCCACCGGACCGGTGACCACCGGAGCACCGGGCGAGCCGCCGCCGACCGGGGTGCCGCCGACCGGCCCGTAACCGCCCGGGGCCGGCACCGGTGGCACGGACCCACCGGTGGGGTCCGGACGCCAGCCGCCTCCACCGGAGTAGCCGCCGCCCGACCCGTCGCCGGAACCGGACCCGTAGCCCGAGCCGTAGCCCGAGCCCGAGCCTGAGCCGTAGCCCGAACCGGAGCCGCTCCCCGGGTCGTAGCCGCCCCGGGAGCCGTAGTCCGGTGCCGTCTGCGGCGGCTCCACCAGGACCGAGTCGGTCTGCAGCGAGACCGGCCCGGTCCGCAGCGAGGAGTGGTACGAGACGGACGGGCTGTCGTCCTCGGAGTAGCCGGAGTAGTCGGAGTAGTCGGATCCCCCGACCCCGCCCCCGCCGCCGTAGTCGAACGAGTCCTGCCGGTACCGGTGTCCGCCGCCCGGACCGGAGTGCCCGGACAGGCTCCCGTACGAGCTGCCGCTCCCGCTATCGCCGGAGCCCGAGTCGTAGCCGTCCCCGCCGCCGTCGCCGAGCAGGTCCGCCTCGCCCGTACCGGCCTGGGTGGTGCGCAGCCCGAGGCCGCTCACCGCCGAACGCTCGTGCAGGTCCGTGTCCGCTTCGGCCGACAGGTCGGTCGGCAGCCCCGCCGTCCGCACGCCGGTCCGCACGCCGGGCTCCCCGTCCGGGTCCGCCACCGGCTGCCCGTCCGGGCCGAGCACCACCGGGCGGCCGTCGGCGCCGACCAGCGGCCGGCCGTCCGTACCGAGCGCCACCGAGAGCCCGCTGCCGCCGAGTCGGCCGTCGGCGCCGACCGTCACGGGGTTGCCGCCGGCGTCGGTGAGCGGCTTGCCGTCCACCCCGACGGCCACGCCGACCAGCGGCTGACCGTCCGCGCCGAGTACCTCGACCTTGCCGTCCGCGCCGACCACCGGCTTGCCGTCCGGGCCGACCGGGACGGTGACGCCCTCGACACCGGCCACCAGCTTGCCGTTCTGGTCGCGCAGCAGCGGGTTGCCCTCGTCATCGGTGATCAGCCTGCCGTGCGAGTCGACGGCCGCGCTCAGAGTGCGGACGCCGCCGACCGCGGCGGCCCCGGCCGCCGCGCCGCCGAGCGGCCCGGCCGGCTGTCCGTCGGCTCCGACCAGGGCGCTTCGCGCGCTCAGCTCGGCGGAGCGGCCGTGTGCCTTCCCGTCCGTCTTCGCCAGCCGCTCCAGGGCGATGACCGCGGGTTCCGCCAGCGCGGTCTGCAGGCCGTGCTTCATGGCCCGGCCCAGTTCCTCCAGCAGCTCGCCGATCTTGAGCTTGGCGGCCACGATGTCGATCGCCTCACCGGCCTCGGCGACGACGGTGTCGACCACCTTGGTGACCGCGCCGGCCAGGCCGCCGCCCTTCTCCGCCTTCGCCTTGGCCTCGGCGGCCTCGGCCGCCTTGAGCTTCTCGGCGAGTTCGGTGAGCTCGGCGACCAGCTCCGCCTTGCAGGTGTCGGTGGCCCCGGCCGCGCCCTCGAAGGCCTTGGCCAGCAGTTCGGCGGCGCTCTGCGCGTCGTCCAGGTAGCCGCGCCCGCCGCCCGAGAAGTCGGTCCAGTGCCGGCCGAAGGCCTCCACCGCGGCCCCCGAGTTCTCCCCCGTGACCCGCTGCGCGGACTCCTGGCCCCGGCGGCCCAGCCGCTCGGCCTCGGTACCGAACTCGCGCCACAGCGCGGCGGCCTGCCGCAGCGCGTCCTCGTCGGCCTCGGGCCAGTGGTGGCCGACCTTGGCCAGGACCGGGACGAGTTCCTCGGGCAACTTCCGGGACACGCGGTCCCCCCTTCGCGTTCTACGGATTGAACGCCGTCACGGTTCGAACGCCGCGAGCGGTCCGTCCACCCGGCACGGGCCGCAACCGGCGTTCGGTGCGGCGAAAGCTCTGTCCGCCCCCGGCGGACACCCCTCCCGGGGACTCAGACCGTCCGCGGGCCCGCCACGGTTCCGCCGTCGGGGTGCTGCCGGTTGAAGTCCGCGGCGATGTCCTGCTCGGTCCGGCTCGCCTGGTCCGCCATCGTCCGCAGTCCGGCGCCGATCCCGGCCAGCCGGTCGGCCAGGCCGTTCAGCCCGGCCAGCAGTCCGTGCTGCGCCTGGTCGTACTCCTTGCCGAAGCCCTCGCCCGGCTCGTCCCTGCCCCACGGGGTGCCGAGCCCGGCCATCCCGTGCTCCAGCGCCAGTGCGGCCCGCGCGAAGTCACTCGAGAGCTGCTCGAACTCCCGCCCCTCGCCCTGTACTTCCCACGGTTTGATCCGGAACTGGTCCGATCCACCCGTCGCCATCGCCACTCCCCCGTCCTGCCAGGTCCACCGAAACCGTCGTGTCGACCGCCCCGTACACGCCCAGCGGCGCCGCCATCCTAGGGCCCGGGTCCAAGCCCTCCGCAGCGCCTCTGGACGTTCCTCACCTCAACTTCACACCGGGCCGCGAGCCGACGCCATCGCCCGTCGAGGCCATACCCTTGCCGAGTGGCAGCAGAGACTCCCAAGAGCACCAAGAAGACCAAGCACTCCACCGGCGGCGGGACCAAGGGCGGGGCCAAGGCCGGGGACGCCGAGCGCGCCGGGTCCGCGACACCGGTCGACCTCCCGATGCCGACCGTGGGTCCGGCACCGGAGATCCGGCTCGACTTCCCGCGCGCCTGGGTCGAGTTCGCCGACCCGGCCGACGACGAGCAGGTCTTCCGCTGCGACCTGACCTGGCTGACCTCCCGCTGGACCTGCATCTTCGGCAGGGGTTGCCAGGGCATCCGCGAGGGCCGGGGCGAGTCCGACGGCTGCTGCACGCTCGGCGCGCACTACTCGGACGAGGACGACGAGAAGCGGATCGCCGGGCACGCCGCCCGGCTCACCCCCGAGACCTGGCAGCTGTACGGGCACGGCACCGACGCCAAGGGCCGGATCAAGCTCGACGGCGGCATCACCATGCTCGACGAGGACGGCGACCGCCAGACCCGCCGGGTGGACGGCGCCTGCATCTTCCTCAACCGCCCGGGCTTCTCCGGCGGGCAGGGCTGCGCCCTGCACACCCTCGCGCTCAAGGAGGGCAAGGAGCCGCTGGAGACCAAGCCGGACGTCTGCTGGCAGCTGCCCGTCCGCCGCACCTACGACTGGATCGACCGCCCGGACGACACCCGCTACCTCCAGGTCACCATCGGCGAGTACGACCGCCGCGGCTGGGGTCCCGGCGGCCACGACCTGCACTGGTGGTGCACCAGCAGCCCCGACGCCCACACCGGCTCCGACCCGGTGTACATCAGCTACCGCCCCGAACTCACCGAACTGATGGGCCCGGCCGGCTACGCGGTCCTCGCGGACCTCTGCGAACAGCGCATCGCCGCCAAGGGCCACCGGAAGTTCGCCCCCCACCCGGCGGACCGCAAGTAGCGGCTTCGGCAAGTCCCCACGGGGGCGGGCGGGTTGCTCCTCCGGGTGTTATCCGCGTGCCGGTACCGCACGGTGCCGGTACGCGGATAACACCCCTGGAGGCCGTGCGCTACTTGTCGATGTCGCCGACGACGAAGAACATCGACCCCAGGATCGCCACCATGTCCGCGACCAGCGTGCCGGGCAGCAGCTCGGTGAGCGCCTGGATGTTGTTGTACGAGGCCGACCGCAGCTTGAGCCGCCAGGGCGTCTTCTCGCCGCGCGACACCAGGTAGTACCCGTTGATCCCGAGCGGGTTCTCGGTCCACGCGTACGTGGTCCCCTCGGGGGCCTTGAGCACCTTGGGCAGCCGCAGGTTGACCGGCCCCGGGGCGATTTGCGCGAGCCGGTCGAGGCAGGCGTCGGCGAGGTCGAGGGAGTTGGCGGTCTGCTCCAGCAGGCACTCGAAGCGCGCCAGGCAGTCGCCCTCCTCCCTGGTGACCACGGTGAGCACGTCCTGCAGTTCGCCGTACGCGAGGTAGGGCTCGTCCCGCCGCAGGTCGAAGTCGACCCCGCTGGCCCGCGCGATCGGCCCGCTGACCCCGTACGCGTGCACGTGCTCGCGCGAGAGCGCGCCGATGCCGGCCGTACGGCCGCGGAAGATCTCGTTGCCGAGCACCAGGTCCTCGAAGACCGGCAGCTGCGAACGGACCGTCGCGACCGAGGCGCGCACCCGCCCGAGCCACCCGGCCGGCAGGTCCTCCTTCAGGCCGCCGACCCGGTTGAACATGTAGTGCATCCGGCCGCCGCTGGCCTCCTCCAGCACGTGCTGGAGCTCCTCGCGGCCGTGGAAGGCGTGGAAGACGGGGGTGATGCCGCCGAGCTCCAGGGGGTAGGAGCCGAGGAACATCAGGTGGTTGAGCACCCGGTTGAGCTCGGCGAGCAGGGTGCGGATCCACACCGCGCGCTCGGGGACCTCCATACCGAGCATCCGCTCGACGGCCAGGACGACGCCCAGCTCGTTGGAGAAGGCGGACAGCCAGTCGTGCCGGTTCGCCAGCATGATGATCTGCCGGTAGTCCCGGGCCTCGAAGAGCTTCTCCGCGCCCCGGTGCATGTAGCCGATGATCGGCTCGGCGGAGACGATCCGCTCACCGTCCAGCACCAGCTTCAGACGCAGCACACCGTGCGTGGACGGGTGCTGCGGGCCGATGTTGAGCACCATGTCACTGGTGCCCAGCTCGCCCGTGAGCTCTTGCGCGCCTGCGCCGATGCCGACCGTGGTCTCCCTCATGGCACAGAGGCTACCGAGTCCGCCGGGCTCCCAGGCCCGCCAGGCTGGGCGGCTGTGGCATGCGGACGGTCTGGACCAGCCAGCCGAAGCCGCCCAGACCGGCGGGATCGGTGAGTTCGGCGGCCGCTGTGGCCCGGCTCAGCAGGCGCAGGTACTCCGCCGGATCGCTCGCGGCCAGCGCCAGCGGCGGGCGGGCGCCGCTCACCCCGAGCGCCCGCAGCGCGTCCCGCTGCGTCGTCCACAGGCTGTGGAAACCTGGGGCCGCGGCCGCGTCCAGGGCCACGTGCGCGGTGATGTCGCAGGAGCCGTCGGGCACCGGCCGCACCTCGCGTCCCGCCCGGAAGCCGGTCAGCGTACCGAACACCGGCCGCCCGGACCGCACGTGCGCGTAGTCCACGGCGACCGCGAGTCCGCCGGCCAGCGCGCCGACCGCCGCCGCCCAGGCCGCGTCCCGGCCGCCGCCCAGCTCCACGCGCTCGCCCGGCTCCGCCGCCGGCCACCAGTCGGCCGCCCAGCGGGCGTCGGCCTCGTCCAGCCGGCCGCCCAGGCGCTCCGCACCGTCCGGCGCGACCTCGACGTACCGCAGCACACCGTCCTCGTCCACCTCGGCGACGTCCAGCGGCACGTTGTCCAGCCACTCGTTGGCGAACAGCAGGCCGCTGGCACCCTGGGGCACCCGGTCCGTCCACACCACCTCCCCGGGCAGCCCGGCCGGCCGGTCGGCGATCTCCACCGCGTACGGGCGCAGCCGCCCGGCCAGCGCGGGACCGACGGCCGCGAGCACTCCGGTGAGCAGCTCACCGCGCCCGGCCCCGACGTCGATCAGGGCCAGCTCCGCCGGATGGCGGAGTGCCTCGTCCACCTCGTGGAGAAGGCGGGCGACCGCCTTGGCGTATCCGGGTGATGCGTGCACGGAGGTCCTGAAGTGCCCGGCCGGCCCCTCCGACCTGCGGTAGAAGCCGCCGGGCTCACCGTAGAGGGCCTGTTCCATGGCGGGCCGCCAGCGCATCCAACTCATATGGGGGACGTTACCGCCGGTAGGGGACGTCTCCACCCTGCGGAGTAGACAGGATCGCCCCTACGGCGGACCTGAGCGGTTGGACCGGCTGCCTAGGCTGGAAACGTGCATCGACTCAACGCCTGGCTCCGACGACACCCGATGGTGGTGGACTCCGTCTGGGCGCTGCCGGTCCTCTTCCTCGGCCTGGTCTCGTCCGTCGAACAGGAGCGGGGCCTCGCGGGCACGGTGCTGATGGCCGTCCTGCTCCCGCTGCTGATGGTCTTCCGGCGCCGCAGGCCCAACCTCACCACGGTCGCCGTCGTCGGCCTCGGGCTGGTCCAGGTCGCGCTCAACATCCCCCCGGGCGCCTCCAGCATCGCGTACCTGGTCTTCGCCTACACCGGCGCGGCCTTCGGCACCGAGTGGACCTCCCGCCTGGCCCTGGCCGGCGGGGTCGCGGCCGGGCCGCTGACGCTCTGGCGGTTCGACGAGAACGCGCACGAGCCCTACAACTGGCTCCGGGTGATCTTCTTCTCCGGGCTGATGACCACCCCCTTCATCCTCTCCTGGGCCTGGGGCCGGCTGACCAGGGTCCGGCGCGCCTACCTGATCGAGCTGGAGGACCGGGCCGCCCGGCTGGAGCGGGAGCGGGACGCCCAGGCCAAGGTCGCGGTCGCCGCCGAGCGCGCCCGGATCGCCCGCGAACTGCACGACGTGGTGGCGCACAACGTCTCGGTGATGATCGTCCAGGCCGACGGCGCCGCCTACGTCCTGGACAACTCGCCCCAGCAGGCCAAGGAGGCCCTGGGCACCATCGCCAGCACCGGACGGCAGGCGCTGGTCGAGATGCGCCGCCTGCTCGGTGTGCTGCGCACGTCCGACACCGCGGAGGAGTACGTGCCCCAGCCGGGCGTGGAGGAGCTGCCCGAACTGCTGGAGCAGGTCCGCACCGCCGGCCTGCCGGTCGAGTACACCAGCACCGGGGACCCGGCCGAGCTGCCGCGCGGCGTCGAGCTCACGGTCTACCGGATCGTCCAGGAGGCGCTCACCAACGTCCGCAAGCACGGCGGCCCCGACGCCCGGGCCAGGGTCGCGGTGGACTTCCGCGACCGCGACCTGGAGGTGCTGATCGAGGACGACGGCCGCGGCACCACCGAGGAGCAGATGGCCGCCGGCGGAGCCGACGGCCAGGGCCACGGCCTGATCGGCATGCGCGAGCGGGTCGGCATGGTCAGCGGCAGCCTCGACATCGGCCCCCGCCCCGGCGGCGGATTCCGGATCCGGGCGGTGCTCCCGCTCAGAACCGCCAAGTAACGTCACGCACGCTCGACCCCCCGACCACGGCGACAACAGGAGTGACATTGACCATCCGGGTGATGCTGGTGGACGACCAGGAGCTGCTCCGCACGGGCTTCCGGATGATCCTCCAGTCGCAGGGCGACATCGAGATCGCCGCCGAGGCGGGTGACGGCCAGCAGGCCCTGGCGATCCTGCAGACCACCCCGGTCGACGTGATCCTGATGGACGTCCGGATGCCCCGTCTGGACGGCGTCCAGGCCACCCGCCGGATCTGCCTCGACGCCGACGGCGCCCCGGTGCCGGACGCGCCGCACGTGCTCATCCTGACCACCTTCGACCTGGACGAGTACGCCTTCGCCGCGCTCAAGGCCGGGGCGAGCGGGTTCCTGCTCAAGGACGTGCCGCCGACGGAGCTGGTCGCGGCCATCCGCGCGGTGCACGCCGGGGACGCGGTCGTCGCCCCGACCACCACCCGCCGCATGATCGACCGCTTCGCCGAGGTGCTCCCCACGCCGAAGGCCGCGCCCGGCACCACCGTGCTGGCCCCGCTCACCGACCGCGAACGCGAGGTCTTCCTGCTGGTCGCCCAGGGCCTTTCCAACGGCGAGATCGCCGCCAGGCTGTCCCTCTCCGAGGCCACCGTGAAGACCCACGTCGGCCGCATCCTCGCCAAGCTCGACCTCCGCGACCGGGTCCAGGCCGTCGTCCTCGCCTACGAGGCCGGCCTCGTCCGTGCGGGCGCCACCGACTGACCGGCCGCGCCTTCCGGTTCGGGGCGGCCGGGTCGGCCGACGGGAGCGCGGGCGCCGCGAAGCCACCCCTCGGGGACGCCCGGCGGCGCCCGTAGAATGGGTCGGTACGTCTGGTACCCGCAGAGGACCGGAACGGAGAGTTAGGACGAAGGCCGAGCCGTGAGCACGTCCGACCACGCAGACTTCGGTGTTCTGAACGACCCCTTCGGCGACCCTTCCGATCCCGGCAACCGGCCCGCGCGGCTGGCCGTCGGTGTGATCGGCACCGGGCGCGTGGGCCCGGCCCTGGGCGCCGCCCTGCAGCTGGCGGGCCACCGGGTGGTGGCCGCCTCGGGCGTGTCGACGGCGTCCAGACGGCGCGCCGAGGCGCTGCTGCCCGGCGTCCGGCTGGTGAGCCCCCCGCAGGTGATGGCCGCCGCCGATCTGGTGCTGCTGACCGTCCCCGACGACGCGCTGGCCGAGCTGGCCGCGGGCCTGGCCGCGACCGGCGCCGTACGGCCCGGGCAGATAGTCGTGCACACCTCGGGGGCGCACGGCGTCGCGGTGCTGGAGCCCGCGACGAGGGCCGGTGCGCTGCCGCTGGCGCTGCACCCCGCGATGACCTTCACCGGCACCTCCGTGGACCTCGACCGGCTGGCCGGCTGCCCGTTCGGGGTGACCGCGCCCGAGGAGCTCAGGCCGGTCGCGGAGGCCCTGGTGGTGGAGATGGGCGGCGAGCCGTCCTGGATCCCCGAGGAGGTCCGCCCGCTCTACCACACGGCGCTGGCGCACGGGGCGAACCACCTGGTCACCCTGGTCGCGCAGGCCCTGGAGCTGCTGCGCACGGCGGGCGTCGCCGAACCCGGCCAGATGCTGGGCCCGCTGCTGGGCGCGGCCCTCGACAACGCACTGCGCTCGGGCGACACGGCCCTCACCGGCCCGGTCGCCCGGGGCGACACGGGCACCGTGACCCGGCACCTGGACCGGCTCAGGGCCGCGTCCCCGGACATCGAGCAGGCCTACCGCGCGATGGCCAGGGCCACGGCGCAACGGGCGGTCCGCAACGGGTCGCTCAAGGAAGAGGCGGCGGCGGCGCTGCTGGACGTACTGAACGAGGAGACACACTGATGGCGGGCAAGTACCAGCGAGGCAAGCAGCAGGCCAAGGCGCCCAAGGCCCGCAAGGTGGTCCTGACCCACACGGTGGCGGACTTCGAGTCCGCGTTCTGGCCGGACGAGCAGCCGGTGGACAACGCCGTGGTGATGACCATGGGCGCACTGCACGAGGGCCACGCCTCGCTGATCCGGGCGGCCCGCAAGCAGGTCGGCCAGCAGGGCCGGGTGGCGGTGACGGTCTTCGTCAACCCGCTGCAGTTCGGCCCGGGCGAGGACCTGGAGCGTTACCCGCGCACGCTGGCCGAGGACGTGCAGCTGGCCGAGGCCAACGGTGCCGACGTGGTCTTCGCGCCCTCGGTGGCGGAGGTCTACCCGAACGGCGAGCCGCAGGTGCGCCTGAGCGCCGGCCCGATGGGCGAGGGCTTCGAGGGCGCTTCCCGTCCCGGGCACTTCGACGGCGTGCTGACCGTGGTGGCCAAGCTGCTGCACATCACCGACCCGGACTTCGCCTTCTTCGGCGAGAAGGACGCCCAGCAGCTGGCGATCATCCAGCGGATGGTGGCCGACCTGGACTTCGACGTCGAGGTCGTCGGTGTGCCGACCCTGCGCGAGGAGGACGGCCTGGCCCTCTCCTCCCGCAACCGCTACCTCTCCGAGACCGAGCGCGCCCAGGCGCTCACCCTCTCCCGGGCGCTGTTCGCCGGCCGCGACGCCGCCGCGAAGGGCCCGAAGGCGGTCCGCGAGGCGGCCGCCGCCGTCCTCGACGGCGCCGAGGGTGTCACCCTTGACTACCTCGCCCTGATCGACCCGGACGCCTTCACCGAGGCCCCGGACGACTTCCAGGGCGAGGCCGTGCTGGCCGTCGCCGCGAAGGTGGGCTCGACCCGCCTGATCGACAACGTCCGCATCATCGTCCGATAGACCCGTCGGGATCGTCCGGCAGACCCGTCGGGCGCCCCGTCCGATCAGCACGTAGCCGAAGTACGGCATGCACTCACCTCTGGAGGCGTGACCCCATGCTCCGCACCATGCTCAAGTCGAAGATCCACCGCGCCACCGTCACCCAGGCCGACCTGCACTACGTCGGCTCGGTGACGGTGGACGAGGACCTGCTCGACGCCGCCGACCTGCTCCCCGGAGAGCTGGTCCACATCGTCGACATCAACAACGGCGCCCGCCTGGAGACGTACACGATCGCGGGCCCGCGCGGCTCGGGTGTGATCGGCATCAACGGCGCCGCGGCCCGCCTGGTGCACCCGGGCGACCTGGTGATCCTGATCGCCTACGGGCAGATGGAGACCGCCGAGGCCAAGGCCTACCAGCCGAAGGTCGTCTTCGTGGACGGCGAGAACCGGGTCACCGGCCTCGGCTCGGACGCCGCCGAGGCACCGGAGGGCTCCGGCCTGCTCCGCGGCGATCTGGGGGCTCCCCCGGCCGCCGGGTCCGAGGGCGCGTACGGTGGGGCCGACCGCGTGGCCGCCGCGCACTGAAGGAGCCACTGAACGCCATGTCCGTCTCCCATCGCCTGACCGCCCCCGCTCCCGGCTGGACCACGAGCACCGACGTGGTCGTGGTCGGCTCGGGCGTGGCCGGGCTGACCGTCGCGCTCAACATCCGCAAGGCCGGCCTGCGGGCCATGGTGGTCACCAAGGCGATGCTCGACGACGGGTCCACCCGCTGGGCCCAGGGCGGCATAGCCGCCGCCCTGGGCGAGGGGGACACCCCCGAGCAGCACCTGGACGACACCCTGGTCGCCGGCGCCGGGCTCTGCGACACCGAGGCCGTACGCACCCTGGTCACCGAGGGCCCGGACGCGGTCCGGCGGCTGATCGGGGTCGGCGCGGCGTTCGACCTCGATGCGGACGGCGAGATCCTGCTCACCCGCGAGGGCGGCCACCACCGCCGCCGGATCGCGCACGCGGGCGGCGACGCGACCGGCGCGGAGATCTCCCGCGCACTGGTGGCGGCCGTCCGCGAGGACCCGGGGATCGAGCTGATCGAGCACGCGCTGGTGCTCGACCTGCTCACCGACACCGAGGGCCACGCGGCCGGGCTGACCCTGCACGTGATGGGCGAGGGCCAGCGCGACGGCGTCGGCGCGATCCGCGCCCGCGCCGTGGTGCTGGCCACCGGCGGCATGGGCCAGGTCTTCTCGGCCACCACCAACCCGGCGGTCTCCACCGGCGACGGCGTGGCGCTGGCGCTGCGCGCCGGCGCCGAGGTGACCGACCTGGAGTTCGTCCAGTTCCACCCGACCGTGCTCTGGCTCGGTCCGGAGGCCGAGGGCCAGCAGCCGCTGGTCTCCGAGGCGGTCCGGGGCGAGGGCGCGTACCTGGTGGACGCGGACGGGACCCGCTTCATGGTCGGCCGGCACGAACTGAACGAGCTGGCACCCCGGGACATCGTGGCCAAGGCGATCACCCAGCAGATGCAGCTCAAGGGCACCGAGCACATGTACCTGGACGGGCGGCACTTCGGCGCCCGGATGTGGGAGACGCGCTTCCCGACCATCCTGGCCTCCTGCCGGGCGCACGGCATCGACCCGGTGACCGGGCTGATCCCGGTCGCCCCGGCCGCCCACTACGCCTCCGGCGGCATCCGTACCGACCTGCGCGGCCGGACCACCGTGCCGGGCCTGTACGCCTGCGGCGAGGTCGCCTGCACCGGGGTGCACGGCGCCAACCGGCTGGCCTCCAACTCGCTGCTGGAAGGACTGGTCTTCGCCGAGCGGATCGCCGCCGACCTCACCGCGCTGCACCACGCGGGCGAACTGCCCGAGCGGGCGGTGGACGTGGCGGCCACCCGGGCGGCGCACGCCGTCCCGCTGCCCGCCCCCGAGGCGCGGGCCGAGATCCAGCGGCTGATGTCGCGCGGCGCGGGTGTGCTGCGCTCGGCCGAGTCCATGGCCGCGACGGCGGCCGGGCTGGCCAGGCTCGCCGAGCAGGCGCGGGAGTACGCCGCCGAGGGGAAGCCCGGCGATCCCCGGGTGGAGACCTGGGAGGCCGCCAACCTGCACCTGGTGGCCTCGGCGCTGGTGGCGGCCGCCGCACGGCGCGAGGAGACCCGGGGCTGCCACTGGCGCGAGGACTTCCCCGACCGTGACGACGCCGACTGGCAGCGCCACCTGGTCACCGCCCTCGCCCCCGCCACCGGAACCCCGGTCACCAGGAGCGAGTAGCCACAGCGGCGGCGGGCCCTCGGCGGCCCGGGCGACCGGGCGACCGGGCGCCGCGGAGGGCAACCGGGGATCGGCCGGGCCCGCCGGGCCCCGATCGCGGCGCGGCCTTCGGGCGGGGCCGTACGACCTGCTCCACCGCGGCAGGCACGGCCCCGCACCGTCCGCTCCGCGCGGCTCGCACCGCCCCTGGGACCCCGCGCCCATCCCCGAACACCTCTCCCGCGTCCAAGAACCAAGGAGCAACTGATGACCCACTCCCACGAGGAACTCCCGCTGGCCTCCGGCGGCTGCGGCGACGGCTGCGCCTGCGGGGACGGCGAGGCGTACGAGACCGGGCTCGACCCGGCGCTGGCCGAGCTGCTGGAGGCGGCCGGCCTCGACCCCATCGAGGTCGAGGACATCGCCACCCTGGCGCTGGCCGAGGACCTGGCCGGCGGCGAGGACGTGACCTCGGTGGCGACCGTCCCCGAGGACGCGGTGGCCACCGCTGACTTCACCGCCCGCCAGGCCGGTGTGGTGGCGGGCCTGCGGGTCGCGGAGGCCGTGGTCTCGCTGGTCTGCGAGGAGGAGTTCGAGGTCGAGCGGCACGTCGAGGACGGCGCCCGGGTGGAGGCCGGCCAGGTGCTGCTCTCGGTCCGCAGCCGTACCCGCGACCTGCTGACCGCCGAGCGCAGCGCGCTCAACCTGCTCTGCCACCTGTCCGGCATCGCGACCGCGACCCGCGCCTGGGCGGACGCCCTGGCGGGTACCGGCGCCACCGTACGGGACACCCGCAAGACCACGCCGGGCCTGCGCGCGCTGGAGAAGTTCGCGGTCCGCTGCGGCGGCGGCACCAACCACCGGATGGCGCTCTCGGACGCCGCACTGGTGAAGGACAACCACGTGGTGGCCGCGGGCGGGGTGGCCGAGGCCTTCCGCGCGGTCCGCGCGGCCTACCCCGAGCTGCCGGTCGAGGTCGAGGTGGACACCCTGGAGCAGATCCCGCCGGTGCTGGAGGCCGGGGCGGACCTGATCCTGCTGGACAACTTCTCGGTCGACCAGCTGAAGGAGGCCGTCGCTCTGGTGGCGGGACGGGCCAAGCTGGAGGCTTCCGGCGGCCTGACTCTGGCCACCGCGCGCGAGGTCGCCGAGACTGGTGTCGACTACCTCGCCGTCGGGGCTCTGACGCACTCCTCGCCGATCCTGGACATCGGCCTGGACCTCCGCGACTGAGACCGCCCGGCGACAGGGAGCGTGGACGAAGGAGCGGGTCGAGAGCCGAGTCTGGGCGTGCATCGTGAGGAGAGCGCAGCGGCGCTGCGCGCGACGAGGGATGTGCGTTCAGGCGAGAGCTATCGGCACGCGACGCCGCGGGCCCTATCGCCGGTCGGTCTGATCCCCACTCGTACAGAAAGCGCCTCATGCTCCTCACCATCGACGTCGGCAACACCCAGACCACGCTCGGCCTGTTCGACGGTGAGGAGATCGTCGAGCACTGGCGGATCTCCACCGATCCGCGCCGCACGGCGGACGAACTGGCCGTACTGATGCAGGGCCTGATGGGTTCGCACCCCGTCATCGACGCCGCGGACCGGGTGGAGGGCCTGGCGATCTGCTCCTCGGTGCCCGCCGTGCTCCACGAGCTCCGCGAGGTGACCCGCCGCTACTACGGCGACGTCCCCGCGGTGATCGTGGAGCCGGGGGTGAAGACCGGGGTGCACGTCCTGATGGACAACCCCAAGGAGGTCGGCGCCGACCGGATCGTCAACGCGCTGGCCGCCAGCCATCTCTACGGGGGGCCGTGCATCGTGGTGGACTTCGGTACCGCCACCACCTTCGACGCCATCAACGAGCGCGGCGACTACGTCGGCGGCGCGATCGCCCCCGGGATCGAGATCTCGGTGGAGGCCCTCGGCGTCCGGGGCGCCCAGCTGCGCAAGATCGAGCTGGCCCGCCCCCGGAACGTGATCGGCAAGAACACCGTCGAGGGCATGCAGTCCGGCATCCTGTACGGCTTCGCCGGCCAGGTGGACGGCCTGGTGGAGCGGATGTCCAAGGAGCTCTCCAAGGACCCGGAGGACGTCCAGGTGATCGCCACCGGCGGGCTCGCCCCGCTGGTCCTCGGCGAGGCCACCGCGATCGACGTGCACGAGCCCTGGCTCACCCTGATCGGGCTGCGCCTGGTGTACGAACGCAACCGCCCCAGCTGACCGGCGAGTTGGCGAAGTGGCGCACCCCCGGCCCGCCGCACCGGCGGCGCCGGGGAGAGACCCGGCCCAGGCCGGCCGCATCCACGACGATGCGTCAGATCAGCACCAGATAGGCCAATCGGTACAGACACGTCATCAATCGTCATAAATCAGACGTACGCCACGTAATGTCAAGCCATGCCTACGCCACACGGATCGCGCGGCGGCATGGCCTTCAGCGCCGATGAAGTCCGCGTGCTGCGCCGCGCCCTCGCCCAAGCTCTCCACCCGGTCCACTCGCCGTACCCAGCCTCGCTGGGCGAACTGTGGGCCGAGGACGTCCAGGAGACACTGCGCCTCGCCGAAGCGGTCGACGAGGCGGTCAGGGAGGGTGGAAGGCTGCGCGCCTTCCTGCTGGCCGACCTGGCCCGCTATCGCTCCGCCCTTCCCGGCAGCGCCTCCGGCTATCTGGAACGCCTGGAGGAGGCGGTCTCCGACGGCTACCTCCCGCTCCCCGAGGACCTGACCGCGCTGCGCTCGCTCTCCCGGCTGCCCTGCGGCAGCACGGAACGCTCCCGCCGCTCCCGGCTCTCCGGCCGCTGTCACGCCATCGCCGAGGCGGAGGTCCGCGAGCGGCTCGCCCTCGGCTCCGGCCAGCGCCATCTCATCGCCCTGCCGAGCCCGGCCTCCGAGCCGATCCCCGCCGTGTCAGTGACCCCCATCCCAGTTGGAGGACGGATCCCGATGAGCAACACCGCCGGTGCCCCCAGCCCCAAGGCCTCCCCCGCCACCGACCGCGGCCAGCAGACCCAGAAGCCCCACCAGCCGCAGCCCCACGAGCCTCGCCGGATGCCCACCCCCGCCGAGCTGTTCGGCCGCCGCCCGCGGCCGCACACCCAGCCGCAGACCCCGCTCCCGGGCGACGGCGAGGACCTCGAACTCGCCACCGGCTGAGCCACGCCTCGGAACGGTCCGCATCCCCGGCGGGGGAGGCTGCGCAGGGCAGCCTCCCCCGCTATCGATGTGTCGACATTGTGTGGGTTGGCCGAAATTTTCCGAACCCATTGCGATCGGCTCCGGCAGCCATGCGGCGGCGCTCATGCCGAATCATCCGATGAACATCCCTTTCCCTCCCGGGAAACGGCACGGTGTGCCGCGAGGAAATCCCAGCGCCCCGAAGAGCCGCCGCCCGGACCACCCGCATCCGGCACGCGGAAACCCGCGGAAAACCGTCGCCGTACCGCCCCGACCGCCCCGGCGCCGGGGCGGGGACGGCGGCCGCTCCCGGACCCCGTCCCGGACGGAGCCCGGAGAGCACCCGGCCGCGCGCTGGGAAGCTGTGAACGGTGGCTACCCTGGTGGGGTGAGCGATCAGATCCCCGCCATTCCCGCGACCGACGACCTTCCTGAGCAGATGCGCGTCCGGCGCGAGAAGCTGGACCGGCTTCGGGCGGCCGGCGTCGACCCGTACCCGGTCGGCTTCCCCCGTACCTCCACCATCGCCGACCTGCGTGCCAAGCACCCCGACCTGGAGCCGGACACCGCGACCGGCGAGCGCGTCGGCATCACCGGCCGGGTCATCCTGGCCCGTACCGGCGGCAAGCTCTGCTTCGCCACCCTGCGCGACGGCTCCGGCGACCTCCAGGTGATGTTCTCCCTGGACAAGCTGGGCGAGGAGCGGCTGGCCGCCTGGAAGTCCGACATCGACCTCGGCGACCAGGTGGGCGTCGAGGGCGAGGTGATCACCTCCCGGCGCGGCGAGCTGTCCGTGATGGTGGACCGCTGGGAGCTCACCGCCAAGTGCCTGCGCCCGCTGCCGGACAAGCACAAGGGCCTGACCGACCCGGAGGCCCGGGTCCGCCAGCGGTACGTCGACCTGATCGTGAACCCCGAGGCGCGCGAGATCCTGCAGCTGCGCAGCAAGGTGGTCCGCTCGATCCGCCGCACCTACGAGGAGCGCGGTTACATCGAGGTCGAGACCCCGATGCTGCAGCCGGTGCACGGCGGCGCCAACGCCCGCCCGTTCACCACCCACATCAACGCGTACGACATCGACCTCTACCTGCGGATCGCCCCCGAGCTGTACCTCAAGCGGCTCGTGGTCGGCGGCGCGGAGAAGGTCTTCGAGATCAACCGCAACTTCCGCAACGAGGGCGCGGACTCGACCCACAACCCCGAGTTCACCTCGCTGGAGTCCTACGAGGCCTACGGTGACTACGACACCCAGGCCGAGCTGATCCGCGCGACCATCATCAACGCCGCCCGGGACGCCCTCGGCACCACCGTCGTCAAGGGCGTCGGCCCGGACGGCGAGGAGCACGAGATCGACCTGGCCGAGCCGTGGGAGGAGGTCTCGGTCTACCCGGGCGTCTCCGCGCACCTGGGCGCCGAGATCACCCCGGAGACGGGCGTCGAGGAGCTGCGCCGCCTCGCCGACGGGGCCGGCATCCCCTACGAGAAGGAGTGGGGCCACGGCCAGATCGTCCTGGAGATGGTCGAGCGGCTGCTGGAGCACCACGCGATCAAGCCGACCTTCATCAAGGACTACCCGACCGAGGTCTCGCCGCTGACCCGCCAGCACCGCTCGATCGCGGGCGTCGCGGAGAAGTGGGACCTGGTGATCTTCGGTACCGAGATCGGCACCGCCTACTCCGAGCTGGTCGACCCGGTCGAGCAGCGCGCCCGCCTCACCGCCCAGTCGCTGCTGGCGGCCGGCGGTGACGTCGAGGCGATGCAGGTGGACGAGGACTTCCTGCGCGCCCTGGAGTACGCGATGCCGCCGACCGGTGGCCTGGGTCTGGGCGTGGACCGCCTGATCATGCTGCTGACCGGCAAGAACATCCGTGAGACCGTGCTGTTCCCGCTGGTGAAGCCCGAGGCCAAGAGCGCCAGGGCCGAGGCCGGGGACGCAACCGGGAGCGAAACCGAATCGGACACCGAGGAGTGATCTGAATGGATTACGTCGCAGCGATCGTGCCGCCGCTGGTCATGGCCATCGCCTTCGGCTTCCTGGTGCGGGCCATCATCCGCACCCAGGGCGGCGCCATGAAGGGCAAGGAGGACGCCGCAGCCGAGCTGATGGCCGACCGCGCCGCTGCTGCCGCTCCGGCCGGTGCCGAATAGCAGAGCCCTGATACCCGGCGCGCCGTCACCCCACCGGGTGGCGGCGCGCCGGTTTGCTGGTTAATCGCCAATTTTGTCCGAATCAGTTCCTATCCTGGCCGGACTATGGTGCGGCAACTCGGAGAACTTGAGAACGACATCATGACCAGGGTCTGGCAGTGGAACCGCCCGGTCACCGTTCGCGAGGTTCTGCAGGATCTGCAGTCGGAACGCGATATCGCGTACACCACCGTCATGACGGTGCTCGACAAGCTCTACAGAAAGGGCTGGCTGCGCCGGGAGCAGGTGGGGCGGGCCTATCGATATGAACCCGTCTCCTCGCGCGAGGCATACACCGCCGCCCTGATGAACGATGCGTGGGCGACCAGCGACAATCCGGCCGCCGCTCTGGTCCACTTCTTCGGGCTGATGTCGCCGGAGCAACGCGAGGCGCTGCGCGACGCACTGCGGGTGGCCGCCGTGTTCCCGGATCCCGAACCGGATCGACTTCCCGATCCGCATCCCGATACCGGAGAGACTCCGGGGCCTTCGGCACGATAACGTCCCGCCATGGAGGTCACCATCCGCCGGGCGCGGACCACTGACGTGCGGGCGGTACGCCGGCTCATCGACGCCTACGCGCGCGACGGCATTCTGCTCGACAAGCCCACCGTGACGCTGTTCGAATCCGTGCAGGAGTTCTGGGTCGCCGAACGCGACGACAACGGCACGGTGGTGGCCTGCGGCGCCCTGCACGTGATGTGGGAGGACCTGGCCGAGGTGCGCACCCTCGCCGTGGATCCGAGCTGCACCGGCCACGGCATCGGCCACCAGTTGCTGCAGAAGCTGCTGCAGACCGCACGCTGGCTGGGCGTACGTCGGATTTTCTGCTTGACGTTCGAGGTGCCGTTCTTCGCGAAACACGGTTTCGTCGAGATCGGTGAGACCGGGGAAACCGACGATGGTACGACAGACCCGGCGGCCATCGCTACGGATGTCTATGAGGAACTTCTGCGTTCGTACGACGAAGGCGTCGCCGAGTTCCTCGACCTGGAGCGAGTGAAGCCCAACACCCTGGGCAACTCACGCATGCTGCTGCACCTCTGAACGGAGCTTGTGCCGACGGCAGTGGAGCACACGACCGGCAAGGGTTTGTGTTTTCCGGGAAAAGGCGGTTTCCTTTCCCTTAGGCAATGGATCGTTTACGCGGAAAGGGAAGCCCGTGGCACAGAGGGTGCAGGTCATTCTTGAAGACGATCTCGAAGGCGGTTCGGCGGACGAGACCGTGACGTTCGCTCTCGACGGCGTTGCCTACGAGATCGATCTGAAGAGCACCAACGCGGACAAGCTTCGCGGTCTGCTGGCCCCGTACGTCGAGAAGGGCCGTAAGCAGAGCGGCCGCCTCACCACCGCTCGTCGCGGCACCGGCCGTGGCGCGGGCCGCCCGGCGGCCGGCGCTCCGGACACCGCGAAGATCCGCGCGTGGGCCAAGGAGAACGGCTACGAGGTCAACGACCGCGGCCGGGTGCCGAGCAACGTCCGTGAGGCGTACGAGGCGGCCAACGCCTCCTGACGTAATCGTCAGCGGGTCGGCGCCAGACCCCACAGGTCCCGGGCGCAGGCCTCCGCCAGGCAGTCGAGCAGTCGCAGCAGATCGGGAGAGCGCAGGTCCAGACCCGGACCCTGCTCCCCGCGCCGCAGCCAGACGGCCTGCGGCCCGGCCGGTCGCCGATCGGGGCGCGGGGACAACCTCTCCGCGCCTCGCGGCCGTGGCGGCCGCACTCGCGCGGCCTCGCGGGCCCCGGTCCTGGCGGTGAGACCCAGGCCCAGCTCGGCGCCCCAGCCGAGCCACTGCAGAAGCTCGGGGACGGCCTCGCCGGCCCCCTGGGCGAGCAGGAAGGCCGCCAGCTCCCCGCGGGCCACCACGGGCCCGCAGGGGCGCCGCAGGCGGTCCAGCCGCCGCAGCGCGGCCAGCGCCACCGGCAGGCGCAGTTCGACCCGGTCCGAGGCCAGCAGCGCTGTCGCGGGGTCCGCCGGCGGAACGGGGTGGGGGCACGGACCGGCACCGGCGGGGGAGGTCCGGGGCGGCACGGCTGTCACGGGCTGTGCAACGCTGAACGGGGGCGGGCGGTCACGCCGCACCACCTGGACGGCGTTCGCTGATCCACCGTCACTTCGGGCGGCGAGGCGTCCGTCGGCAGACTTCTCGCGAGGCGAACACGGCCGATGCGGAAACTGCGCGAAACTCACCTGAACACCGGGTATGAATGCAGGTGGACGGGACCATCTGGTTCCGCCCGTGCGATCTGTCAAGACCAGTTGCTCCGCCTGCAGCGGCTCTGTTCGCCGATGGCGTAGCGGTAACCGGTGCAATGGGCCCACCTGTGGGAACACCGTCTCCCAGCATCGGGTTGGGATAGGTGTCGGCTGGTCGCGCAGCAGTTGCTCCCACGTAAGTAGGAGCAGTCCGTGAGCCGCGCCGCTGAGCGGGACTAGCATGCGGAAGGACAGGGCGGGGACAGTCCCCGAACTGCCCGACCGCTCTGAGGAGCGATAAACGATGTTCGAGAGGTTCACCGACCGCGCGCGGCGGGTTGTCGTCCTGGCTCAGGAAGAAGCCCGGATGCTCAACCACAACTACATCGGCACCGAGCACATCCTCCTGGGCCTGATCCACGAGGGCGAGGGTGTCGCCGCCAAGGCCCTGGAGAGCCTCGGGATCTCGCTCGAGGCCGTCCGCCAGCAGGTCGAAGAAATCATCGGCCAGGGTCAGCAGGCCCCGTCCGGTCACATCCCCTTCACCCCCCGGGCGAAGAAGGTGCTGGAGCTGTCGCTCCGCGAGGCCCTCCAGCTCGGCCACAACTACATCGGCACCGAGCACATCCTGCTCGGCCTGATCCGCGAGGGCGAGGGCGTCGCCGCCCAGGTCCTGGTGAAGCTGGGCGCCGATCTCAACCGGGTGCGCCAGCAGGTCATCCAGCTGCTCTCCGGCTACCAGGGCGGCGGCAAGGAGTCGGCCACGGCCGGCGGGCCCGCCGAGGGCACGCCGTCCACCTCGCTGGTCCTCGACCAGTTCGGCCGGAACCTCACCCAGGCCGCCCGCGAGGCCAAGCTCGACCCGGTCATCGGGCGCGAGAAGGAGATCGAGCGGGTCATGCAGGTGCTGTCCCGCCGCACCAAGAACAACCCCGTTCTGATCGGTGAGCCCGGCGTCGGCAAGACCGCCGTGGTCGAGGGCCTGGCCCAGGCCATCGTCAAGGGCGAGGTCCCCGAGACGCTCAAGGACAAGCAGCTCTACACGCTGGACCTGGGCGCGCTGGTCGCGGGCTCCCGCTACCGCGGTGACTTCGAGGAGCGCCTGAAGAAGGTGCTCAAGGAGATCCGCACCCGCGGCGACATCATCCTGTTCATCGACGAGCTGCACACCCTGGTCGGCGCGGGCGCCGCCGAGGGCGCGATCGACGCCGCGTCGATCCTGAAGCCGATGCTGGCCCGTGGCGAGCTGCAGACCATCGGTGCCACCACGCTGGACGAGTACCGCAAGCACCTGGAGAAGGACGCCGCGCTGGAGCGCCGCTTCCAGCCGATCCAGGTCGCCGAGCCCTCGCTGCCGCACACCATCGAGATCCTCAAGGGCCTGCGCGACCGGTACGAGGCGCACCACCGCGTCTCGATCACCGACGCCGCCCTGGTCGCCGCCGCCACCCTGGCCGACCGGTACATCTCGGACCGCTTCCTGCCGGACAAGGCGATCGACCTGATCGACGAGGCCGGTTCCCGGATGCGCATCCGCCGGATGACCGCGCCGCCGGACCTGCGCGAGTTCGACGAGAAGATCGCCGAGGTCCGCCGCGAGAAGGAGAGCGCGATCGACGCGCAGGACTTCGAGAAGGCCGCCTCGCTGCGCGACGACGAGAAGCAGCTGCTCCAGGCCAAGTCGAAGCGCGAGAAGGAGTGGAAGGCCGGCGACATGGACGTCGTCGCCGAGGTGGACGAGGAGCTCATCGCCGAGGTCCTGGCCACCGCCACCGGCATCCCGGTCTTCAAGCTGACCGAGGAGGAGTCCTCCCGCCTGCTGCGTATGGAGGACGAGCTGCACAAGCGCGTCATCGGCCAGGAGGACGCCATCAAGGCGCTCTCCCAGGCGATCCGCCGTACCCGTGCGGGCCTCAAGGACCCGAAGCGCCCGGGTGGTTCGTTCA
Source organism: Kitasatospora sp. HPM-01-4 (assembly GCF_051374625.1). Classification (NCBI taxonomy): domain Bacteria; kingdom Bacillati; phylum Actinomycetota; class Actinomycetes; order Kitasatosporales; family Streptomycetaceae; genus Kitasatospora; species Kitasatospora sp. HPM-01-4. Next base: position 3,759,710 of record NZ_JBPQGP010000005.1, read on the forward strand.
TCTTCGCCGGCCCGTCCGGTGTCGGTAAGACCGAGCTGTCCAAGACGCTGGCGGAGTTCCTGTTCGGCGACGAGGACGCCCTGATCTCCCTCGACATGTCGGAGTTCAGCGAGAAGCACACCGTCTCCCGGCTGTTCGGCTCGCCCCCCGGCTACGTCGGCTACGAGGAGGGCGGCCAGCTCACCGAGAAGGTGCGCCGCAAGCCGTTCTCCGTGGTGCTCTTCGACGAGGTGGAGAAGGCCCACCCGGACATCTTCAACTCGCTGCTGCAGATCCTGGAGGACGGTCGCCTGACCGACTCCCAGGGCCGCGTGGTCGACTTCAAGAACACCGTCATCATCATGACGACCAACCTCGGCACCCGGGACATCTCCAAGGGCTTCAACCTGGGCTTCGCGGCCACGGGTGACACCCAGACCGGGTACGAGCGGATGAAGGCCAAGGTCGGCGAGGAGCTCAAGCAGCACTTCCGCCCCGAGTTCCTCAACCGTGTCGACGACATCGTGGTGTTCCACCAGCTGACCGAGGACAACATCATCGAGATCGTCGACCTGATGATCGACAAGGTGGACGGCCGGCTCAAGGACCGCGACATGGGCCTGGAGCTCAGCATCGAGGCCAAGAAGCTGCTGGCGAAGCGCGGTTACGACCCGATCCTGGGTGCCCGTCCGCTGCGTCGCACCATCCAGCGCGACATCGAGGACCACCTCTCGGAGAAGATCCTCTTCGGCGAGCTGCGGGCCGGCCACATCGTGGTCGTCGGCGTCGAGGGCGAGGGCAAGGAAGCCAAGTTCACCTTCCGGGGCGAGGAGAAGTCCCCGGTGGCGGACACCCCGGCGGCGGTCGCCTCGACCGGCCCGGACCTGACGAAGTAACAACAGCACAGCGCACCAGAGGCCGTGGCCCCCGACTTCCGAGTCGGGGGCCACGGCCTCTTGCTGTTTGGGTTTTGTTGACGCAGTGTTGCCGAAGTACGCCCTGGGCTTTGCCCGCCCTGTGACATAGCGCACGGTAACTACCGCCATCCGGAGGGTTCCCAGGCAAGTTCGAGCACGATGGATGTGCTCCACGACTGACCTTGAGCCGAATCTGACGCGTGATCAGCTGATTGGATTTCGGCGGAGCATAGCGCCGTGCCCATGTCATGGTCAAGGACTATCTTTATTAGCCCATCCTTCGGTCAAATGTCCTCCACCTGTCTTTCATTGGCACCCCGGCAGGGCCAACAGCTGTGCCGGCATGGGGAGGACGTCACAACCTTGAAGATATCCACGAGGGCTGTCGCGGCCGCTGCGGTCGTGGCGGTCTCCGCCGCGCTCGGCGCCGGGCTGCTGCCCGCGGCCGCTGTGGCCGCACCGGTCTCCATCACCCAGGACCCGGCAGACGCCGCCCTGTCCCAGGCCGCCAAGGTCGTCCACGACCTTCCCGGCCCGATGACCGAGAAGGTCAAGGCCGAGCAGAAGGCCGCCACCGAGCAGCTGCTGGCCGGCACCGCGAAGGTCGAGAAGCACGGCAGCAGCACCAGCATCAAGCTGGGCCGCGACAGATACGTCGAGCTCGCGCGGCAGCGCACGGACAAGATCTTCACCATCCTGGTCGACTTCGGCGACCAGGTGGACAACACCACCAAGACGCCGGACGGCAAGATCAAGTACGGCGGCACCCCGGGCCCGAAGCACAACGAGATCGAGCAGCCGGACCGCAAGACCAACAACTCCACCGCCTGGCAGGCCGACTACAACCAGGCCCACTACCAGGACCTCTACTTCAGCAAGGACAAGCCCTCGCTGAAGACCTACTACGAGAAGCAGTCCTCCGGCCGCTACTCGGTGGACGGCGTGGTCTCCGACTGGGTCCGGGTGCCGTGGAACGAGGCCCGATACGGTTCCAACTTCTGCGGCCAGCACGTCTGCTCCAACGCCCAGGACCTGATCCGCGACGCCGTCGACATCTGGTACAAGGACCAGAAGGCCAAGGGCCAGACCGACGCCCAGATCAAGGCCACCCTGGCCCAGTACGACCAGTGGGACCGCTACGGTTCGCACCACGACGGCAACTTCAACCAGCCCGACGGGTACATCGACCACTTCCAGATCGTGCACGCCGGTGAGGACGAGTCCGCCGGCGGCGGCAAGCAGGGCAGCGACGCGCTCTGGGCCCACCGGTCCTACGTCTACGGCAACCTGTCCGGCCAGGCCGGCCCGGACGGTAACAAGCTCGGCGGCGTCCAGATCGGCAACAGCGGCTTCTGGATCGGCGACTACACCATGCAGCCGGAGAACGGCGGCCTCGGCGTCTTCGCCCACGAGTACGGCCATGACCTCGGACTGCCGGACCTCTACGACACCTCCGGCTCGGGCGAGGACAACTCGGTCGGCTACTGGTCGCTGATGTCCTCCGGCTCGTGGCTGGGCACCGGCAAGAACGAGATCGGCGACCGCCCGAACGACCTGGACGTCTGGAGCAAGCTCCAGCTCGGCTGGCTGAAGTACGACAAGGCCAAGGCCGGCCAGGACTCGGTCCATCTGCTCGGCCCGGTGGAGTACAACACCGCCCGCCCGCAGGCCCTGGTCGTCAACCTGCCGAAGAAGACGGTCACCACCGAGATCAACACCCCGTTCGAGGGCAAGAGCGAGTGGTGGAGCGGCAGCGCCGACAACCTCAACGTCACGCTGACCCGCGACCTCGACCTCACCGGCAAGACCTCCGCCAGCCTGAGCGCCAAGGGCTGGTACGAGCTGGAGCAGGACTTCGACTTCGGCTACGCCGAGGTCTCCACCGACGGCGGCGCCAACTGGAAGGCCCTGGACGGCACCTTCGACGGCAAGGCCATCCCGAAGAACAGCGCGGGCGCGGCCGCTCTGACCGGCAACTCCGGCGGCAAGTGGGGCGACCTGGTCTTCCCGCTGGACGCCTACGCGGGCAAGGCCGTCAAGATCCGCTTCCGCAACACCACCGACGGCGGCGTGCACTTCAAGGGCCTCGCCCTGGACAACATCGCCGTCACGGCGGACGGCAAGGTGGTCTTCTCCGACGGCGCCGAGAACGGTGACAACGGCTGGACCGCCGGCGGCTTCTCCCGCATCTCGGGCAAGTTCTCCAAGGACTACGACCAGTACTACCTGGTCGAGAACCGCCAGTACGTCTCGTACGACTCGACCCTCAAGGTCGGCCCGTACAACTTCGGTTCGGCCGCCCAGCCCAACAAGGTCGAGCACTACGCCTACCAGAACGGCGTGCTGATCTGGCTCTGGGACACCTCGGCGTCCGACAACAACACCAGCACCCACCCGGGCACCGGTCTGATCCTCCCGGTCGACGCCCACCCGACCCCGCTGAAGTGGTCCGACGGCAAGTACATGCGCTCGCGCATGCAGAGCTACGACTCCACCTTCGGTCTGGAGAACACCGACGGCCTGAAGCTGCACAAGGCCGACGCCCTCACCGTCATCCCGTCGTCGAAGGCGGTCCGGACCTTCAACGACCACACCACCAAGTACTGGGACGCCGCGACGCCCACCGCCAGCGTCAAGGTCCCCGACACCCACACCAGCATCTCGGTCGTCTACCAGAGCCTCAACAAGCTGGAGACCGTGATCGCCGTCCGCCCGGTCAAGTGACCTGAGCGGCGGATGCCCAGGGCCCTCGGCGGAGACTCTCCGCCGAGGGCCCGTCGGTTTGCGGGCGGTCCGATCGGCGGGGTCGGCTCACGGTCAGAGCAGGGCGAGGAAGGCCGCCATGGCCTCGGTGATCTCCTCGGGCTTCCAGCTCAGGGCTTCGGCGGCCACGGTCACCTCGGTCACCGAGTATCCGCACAGGCCGGGTTCGCCGGGTTCGAGCCAGCCCCAGAAGAGGGCGAGGCCCCTCTCCTCGGCGAGGCGCAGTCCGGCCTCGTCCAGCTTCCTGGCGGGGTGCGGGAGCCAGAGCTGGAACTGGTGGGTGTGCGGCGGCTCGGGGAAGACCCGGGCGCCGGGCACCTCGGCCAGCGCGGCGGCGACGGTCCTGGCGTGTGCCACGTACTCGTCCAGGTGCGGGAGTTCCCGGTCCAGGCCGGCCAGCGCGGCGAGCGCGGCGGGCCACTGCTGGTAGAGCTGGCCGCCGTAGCGGTGCCGCCAGGAGCGGGCCTCGCGGATGAAGTCCCCGGCTCCGGCCAGAGCAGCGCCGCTGATGCCGCCGAGGGTCTTGTAGAAGGAGACGTACACCGAGTCCACCAGGGCGGTGATCTCGGGCAGGGTCCGGTCGAAGTGCCGGGCGGACTCCCAGAGCCGGGCGCCGTCGAGATGGATGGCGGCACCGCGCTCCCGGGCGGCCCCGGCCAGCTCGACCAGATCGCTCCAGGCCGGTAAGAGGAATCCGGCCTCACGGAGCGGGAGTTCGATCATCAGGCTGCCGAAGTGCTCACCCAGGGAGCGGAGTTCGGCAGCGGTGGGGAGCCGGGGAGCCGTGGTCGGCCAGACCGCCTCCAGGCCGCTCAGCCGGGCGTACGCGCGGCGCTCGTGCACCTCGGGGTGGGCGAGCGGGTGCATGGCCACCGTCCGGTTGCCGCCGCGCTCGGCCCAGATCCGCAGGGCGGCCTGCTGGGCCATGGTTCCGGTCGGGAAGAAGACCGCATCGGGTTTGCCGAGCAGGCCGGCGACCCGGAGTTCGAGCGTCCGGACTATGCCGTCGCCGTAGAAGTCGGGGCGCTGGTCGAGGTCGTACGCCGCGAGGCCGTCGGTGGACGGCTCGTGCAGCGCGGACAGTTGGGTCAGCCGGTCGCGGATGCTCTTCGGGCGGTCGCCCGAGAGGAGGCGCTCGCTACGGCGGAACGCGGCGAACCGGCGGTCCCGCAGCCTCTCGGCGGAGCCGGTTTCAGGTTGGTAACCCATCCGCCGATAATCCCCGATCCCGGGTCGGCGCAACATGCCTCGGACACAGATCAGTTGAGGGAATCCGCCGGGGACGGCGGGGCGCTCCCCACCGGCGCGGGGAATCGCGCGACCGGCCCTCCGTGAAGGTGCGGCGGGCCCTTGGCGGGCGGGTCGAGGAGGGCGGCGGGAGGCTCTCCGGTCGGACGGGGTGCTCGAAGCGGACGGGTGCGGCCGGAGTGGGCCGACGGATCGGGCGAATCCGGCTCACGGGGCCGGCCCAGCAGACCGCCTGCCGGACACCGTTGGTGTTGCTGGTCACAGTCCCCGGGGCCGGTACGAGGCCGGGTAGTAGGCATCGGCCACCGGATGGGCCACGGATTCACCGGAGCCGTCCAGGGACTTCCGGCCCCCGCCGTGAGCTCGTCAGAGTCCGATAAGAAAGGGATAAAAGGGATGATCCACTCGAAAGATCACCGAACCGGCGGCCCGAAGATCACCGGCCGCGGGGACTACCCGCCGTAGTAGCGGACGGGTTTGAGGGCCGGCCGGGCCGACGGCTTAGATCTGTCTGTCCCCAGGCCCGGCGCGCCCTCAGCGGTTCCGCACCGGGCTGTTCCCGTCCCCGAGGTGCTGCGACCCGATGCCTTCCCGCCATACCGTCCGCCGCCGGCTCGCCGAAGCGATCAGTGCCGGAGGTGCCGGCGCCGCGGTCGGCGCCCGCAGACTCGCCGACGCCGGACGTACCGGTGCCGCAGTCGGTGCCCGCAGGCTCGCCGAGGCGACCGCCGCCGGCCGCACCAACGCCGTGATCGGCGCCCGCCGGCTGTACCGCGCCGCCGACGCGCGTACGCCGGACCAGCTCCGCCCGGCCGTCCGCTGGGTGCGGCAGAACCGGTCGACGACCGCCTGGAGCGCCACCCTGACGGTGGCCTTCGGCGCCCTGCTGCTGCCCAGCTACGCCTCGGCGCACATCGTGCACCCGACCACCCCGGGCAACTCGGCCTTCACCTCGGTCTCCACGCCGTTCCACCAGCCCGCCACGGTCCAGGTGGCCCAGCCCGCCCCGTACCAGCAGCCGCGCTCGGTCGACTCGCAGCATTCGGTCGCGGTGGCAGCCAACCTGGCACCGAGCACCGCCCCGGCCCCGGTCCCGGCGGCCGAACCCGCCGCTCAGCCCGCCCCCGACTCGCCGCCGGCCCCGGGCGCGGCCTGGTCCGCCCCGGCCCCGGGCGCGCCGATCAGCAACCCGTTCGGCAAGCCGAACCGTGCGTACGCCGCCGGCTACCACACCGGCGTGGACTTCGCGGTGAACTCCGGCACCCCGCTGCGCGCGGTCGGCAACGCCACCGTGGTCTCGGCCAAGTGGGACGGCGCGTACGGCAACGACGTCGTGCTGCGTCTCCCGGACGGCCACTTCGCCCTGTACGCCCACATGTCGTCGCTGAAGGTCCGGGCGGGGCAGAGCGTGTCGGCGGGCCAGGTGATCGGCTACTCGGGCACCACCGGCAACTCCACCGGGCCGCACCTGCACTTCGAGATCCGCACCGCCAACCGGTACGCGGCGGTCGTCGACCCGATCTCCTACCTCTCGGCCCGCGGGGTCACCGACTTCTGATCCCCCGCACGGAGCCCCTTCCGCCTCCACCCGCGCGGAAGGGGCTCCGTGCGTCAGGCCTCGGATCGCTCGATCCGGCCGGAGATCTCCAGCGCGACCGTCAGCGCCGCCTCCATCGCCTCCGCCACCGTCGACACCTTGGGCTCGGTGCACTCGAATCCGCCGCGGACGGACTCCTTGAGCAGGAAGAACGCGGAGTTGATGGTGAACAGCGCCATGGTGGCGCGCAGCCGGTCCTCGAAGGCGGCCTCGGGCCCCTGGACCAGGCGGATCATCGCCAGCAACCGGTCCTTGAACTCCAGCCCGGCCTTGGACTCCCGCAGCGCGGGCTGGTTCTCGTGGAAGAAGCGCAGCAGCGGCGCCCGCGAGGCCATGCCCGCGGCGAAGCGGCGGACGAGCTCGTCCCGTACCAGGGGTGACCAGGTCTCCTCCTGCCCCCAGGCGATCACCTCGTCGATCGGTGCGGCCATGCTCTCCACGATGCCCTGGACGATGTCGTCCTTGGTCTTGAAGTGGTAGTAGAGCGCGGCCTTGGTGACCCCGAGCCGGTCGGCGATCTCGCGCAGCGAGGTCTTCTCGTAGCCCTGCTCGGAGAAGAGCTCCAGCGCCACGTCGAGGATCCGCGCCCGGGTGTCGGTGCGGGGGCTCTGCGTCGTACTCATGCCGTGCGGCCTGCCTTGTGACTGCGGTGGTGGGGCGGGCGCACACCGGTTGCGGCGCACGCCTCGGGCTGCATTCTCCCTGCCCAGGGCCGTGCCGCCGAAACTGGCTTGACGCCCGGCTAGTAAACAACTTACCGTGCCAACTGATAATTCACTAGCCGGTCGTCAAGTAAGTGAGCCGAGGACCCCGCCGCCGGCGGATCCCGAGGCCGCGGCCGACAGAGCGCTTCCGGGAGACGCACCATGTCACAACAGCAGGTCGAGGCTTCGGCGGACAAGCCGCCGACGGCCGAGGGGGCGACCGAGCCCATGCCGAGGTCACCGCGCGAGATCCGCCTGGTGATGATCGGCCTGGTGGTCGCGATGCTGCTGGCCATGCTCGACAACCTGATCGTCGGCACCGCCATGCCGACCATCGTCGGCGACCTGGGCGGCGCCGAGCACCTGTCCTGGGTGGTCACCGCCTACACCCTGGCCACCGCCGCCTCGACTCCCATCTGGGGCAAGCTCGGCGACCTCTACGGCCGCAAGGGCACCTTCGTCACCTCGATCGCGATCTTCCTGCTCGGTTCGGCGCTCTCCGGCCTCTCGCAGTCCATGACCCAGCTGATCGCCTTCCGCGCCGTCCAGGGCCTGGGCGCCGGCGGTCTGATGGTCGGCGTGATGTCGATCATGGGTGCGCTGGTCCCGCCGCGCGACCGCGGCAAGTACCAGGGCATGTTCGCCGCCGTGATGGCCCTCGCCACCATCGGCGGCCCGCTGGTCGGCGGTTTCATCACCGACCACCTCAGCTGGCACTGGACCTTCTACATCAACCTGCCGCTCGGCATCCTGGCGCTCGGCTTCATCGTGGTCACCCTGAAGCTGCCCACGGTCCGCTCCAGCGCCAAGATCGACTACGTCGGCGCGATCCTGCTCACCGTCGGGATCACCTCGCTGGTCCTGATCACCACCTGGGGCGGCCAGCAGTACGCCTGGGGCTCCAAGCAGATCCTCGGCCTGGCCGCGCTGGCCGTCGCCTCCCTGATCGCCTTCTGCTACGTCGAGCAGCGGGTCGAGGAGCCGATGCTCCCGCTCGGCCTGTTCCGCAACCTGAACTTCGCCATGGTCTCGCTGATCGGCTTCATCGTCGGTTTCGCGATGTTCGGCGCGGTCACCTTCCTGCCGCTCTATCAGCAGACCGTCCAGGGCGCCTCGGCGACCAACTCCGGGCTGCTGCTGATGCCGATGATGTTCGGCATGCTGGTGGTCTCGCTGGTGGTCGGCCAGGTCGTCACCAGGACCGGCAAGTACCGGATCTTCCCGATCATCGGCACCCTGGTGATGGTCGGCGGTTCGGTGCTGCTCTCCACCCTCTCCACCGACACCACCCGGTTCACGTCCTCCTGCTACATGGTGGTGCTCGGCGCCGGCATGGGCTTCCTGATGCAGATCACCATGCTGGTCGCGCAGAACAGCGTGGAGCTCAAGGACATGGGTGTGGCCAGCTCCACCGCGACCCTGTTCCGGACCATCGGTGGTTCCTTCGGCGTCGCCCTGTTCGGCGCGCTCTTCAACAACCGGGTCACCGAGACCATGAAGGAGCGCCTGCCCAACCAGGCCTCCGGGGCCAAGGGCGGCGGCATGAGCCAGGCCAGCCCGGAGGCGCTGCGCGCCCTCCCGGCGCCCGTCCAGGACGCGTACCACCACGCCGTCTCCAACGGCATGCACACCGTCTTCCTGTGGGGCGCCGTGATCAGCGTCGTCGCCGTCGCGGCCTCGCTCTTCCTGCGTGAGGTTCCGCTCCGCGGCGCGGGCAAGCCCGACGAGCAGTCGCTCGAAGCGGCAGCCGTCTGACCCGCACCCGAACAGCCGAACGGCCCTGTCGCGCGATCAGCGCGGCAGGGCCGTTCGGCTGTACCCCCGGCCGTCAGCGGGGAAGCCGGTACACGCCGGGGGCGACCGGCTCCACCAAGCCGTCCGCGACCAGGCCGTCCAGTGCCCGCGCCCGCTGCACCGGCTCCGGCCAGACCGCGTCCAGCCGCTCCTGCGGCACCTCGCCGTGCGCGTCCCGCAGGACGGCCAGCAGCTTGCCCCGCACCTGCCGGTCCGTCCCCTCGTAGGACTGCCCGCGCCGGGCCGGGCCCTCGTACGGCGGACGGCCTGCCCGCTGCCAGGCGCAGTGGCGCAGCAGCGGGCAGGCCCCGCACTCAGGGTTGCGGGCGGTGCAGACCAGCGCGCCCAGCTCCATCACACCGACCGCCCAGGTGGCGGCGGTCTCGGCGGTGGCGGGCAGGTACTCGGTGGCGGTCCGGCGTTCGGCGGCGGTGGTCGCCTGGGCCGGGTACTCGACACCGGTCACGGCACGGGCGAAGACCCGGCGGACGTTCGTGTCCAGCACCACGTGCCGCTGGCGGAAGGCGAAGGAGGCGACGGCGGCGGCTGTGTACTCGCCGACGCCCGGCAGCGCGAGCAGCGCCGCGTGGTCGTCCGGCACCCGGCCGCCGTGCTGCTCGGTGATCGCCACGGCGGCGGCGTGCAGGCGCAGCGCCCGGCGCGGATAGCCGAGCCGGCCCCACATCCGGACGGCTTCACCCGGGGCGTCGGCCGCCAGGTCCGCCGGGGTGGGCCAGCGTTCCAGCCAGGCGGCGTACGCGGGCAGCACCCGCTTGACCGGCGTCTGCTGGAGCATGAACTCGCTCACCATGACCGCCCAGGGCGAGGCGTCTGCCGTCCGCCAGGGGAGGTCGCGGGCGTTGGCCTCGTACCAGTCGAGCACGGTCGAATGGAGCAGCGGGGCGGGGGTGGAGGTGATGGCAACCATGGCCCTTCGATCCTCCCACGCCGTTCCGCCCCCGCTTCCCCCGGAGCACCCTCGGGGTCCGGGGCGCCCTCGGGGTCCCGGGGCGCCCTCGGGGTCCCGGGCACCTCCCGGCGCGAGCGAGCGCCGCCGAACGGGGGTGCCCGGGGGTACGACCGGCCCAGCGGGGGCCGACCGGCCGCGGTCACCGTCCACGGCCCGGGGCTCCCGGTATCCCTGGGGTTTCCCGGTGGCGCCGACGGACGGGTGCTCCGACCGCCTCTTCCCTCATCCGGGTCATATGACGGATGATGTGAATGAAACGGCGCAGGGTCAGTGTTGATGCATCAACAGGTGCATACAGTCTCGTAGAGTTTGCGCGTGCCCTCTCTGCGTCAACCCGTCGGACCGCTGCCCGCGTCGATCTACTGGCGGCGGCGTGTCGTCGTGTCCGCTGTCCTGCTCGCCGTGATCGCGCTCGTCGTCTGGCTGACGACCGCCCAGGGCGACGGGAAGAAGCCCGTCGACAAGACCGCACAGCCGGCCCCGGCCCAGTCGATCACCCCGGGTGCCTCACCGACCGGCCCCGCGATCACCAGCCGCCCCGGCGGCGGTTCGGGCGGCAGCGGCAGTGTCTCGGGCGGAGGCGGCGGCGAGGTCAGTCTCACCGGGGGCACCACCGGATCGGCGGGCTCCTCCGCCGGCGGCGCGTCCGGCGGCTCAGGCTCCTCCGCCGGCGGCGCATCGGGCGGCTCCAACGGCGGCGGCTCCAACGGAGCGGCCGCATCGCCTCCGGTGAACACCGCCGCGGTGATGGCCCTCCCGATCTGCAGCGCCTCGCAGGTCGCCCTGGAGCTGGCGGGCACCCAGAACTCCTTCGAGAGCAACGACAAGCCGCGGCTCGCACTGACCGTCCGCAACAGCTCCGGCGCCAACTGCCGCGTGGACCTGGGCCGTACGGCCTCCGCGATCGTGGTGACCTCGGCCGCCAACGAGCGGATCTGGTCCTCCGCCGACTGCCCGACCGACAAGCAGGCCAACTGGGTCGAGATCGCGGCGGGCAACGGCCTGACCGAGACGTTCACTTGGGACCGCAGCCGCAGCAAGCCGCAGTGCGCCTCCCCGGACGGCTCGACCGCCCAGGCGGGCAACTACCTGGTGCAGGCGACCCTGACCGGCCCGTCCGGCGGCCCGATCACCGCGCGGACCTCGATCCGCCTCGACGGCTGAGCCCGGCTCGGACCGTCCGCGACGGCCCCGACACCAGCCCCGACGCCTAGAGCCGCCCGCCGCACCTCCCGTGCGGCGGGCGGCTCCCGGTTGCGGCCCCACGCCGCACAGACCACCTGCCGCGCAAGGGAGTTGACGCCGCAGCGGTCAGACGTACCGCTCCAGGATGGAGGACTCCGCGAGCCTCGACAGCCCCTCACGCACCGACCGGGCCCTGGTCTCGCCGACGCCCTCGACGGTCTGCAGGTCGTCGATGCTGGCGGCGAGCAGCTTCTGCAGTCCGCCGAAGTGCTCCACCAGCCGCTCGATCACGGTGTTGGGCAGGCGCGGGACCTTGGCCAGCAGCCGGTAGCCGCGCGGCGAGACCGCCGAGTCCAGCGACTCGGGCGAGCCGGAGTAGCCCAGCGCCTTGGCGACCGTCTGCAGATCCAGCAGCTCGGCGTGGGTGAGCGCCTCCAGGTCGTCGAGCACCTCGGGCACGGTACGGCCCTTCTTGGCGGCCCGCTCGGGGAAGTAGTCGCGGGCGACCAGTTCGCGCTCGGGCTCGACTCCGGCGATCAGTTCGTCCAGCTGGAGGGAGAGCAGCCGACCGTCCGTCCCGAGTTCCAGGACGTAGCCGGCGATCTCGGCGGCGATCAGCCGGACCATCTCCAGCCGCTGGACCACGGCCGCGACGTCCCGGACGGTGACCAGGTCCTCGATCTCCAGCGCGGAGAGGGTGCCGGCGACCTCGTCCAGGCGCAGCTTGTACCGCTCCAGGGTGGCCAGCGCCTGGTTGGCCCGGGAGAGCACGGTGGTGGAGTCCTCCAGCACCCGGCGGGTGCCGTTGACGTACATCGCGATCAGGCGCATCGAGTGCGAGACGGCGACCACCGGGAACCCGGTCTGCCGGTTCACCCGCTCGGCCGTCCGGTGGCGGGTGCCGGTCTCGTCGGTGGGGATGGCGGCGTCCGGCATCAGGTGCACACCAGCTCGGACGATCTTGGTGCTGTCCTTGTCGAGCACCACCGCGCCGTCCAGCTTGCACAGCTCGCGCAGCCGGGTCGCGGAGAACTCCACGTCCAGCACGAAACCGCCGGTGCAGAGCGACTCGACGGTGCGGTCGAAGCCCAGCACCACCAGGCCACCGGTGTTGGCGCGGAGCACCCGCTCAAGGCCGTCCCGCAGCGGGGTGCCGGGGGCGATGGCCTGGAGGGAGGCCCGTAGCAGGGCCTCTTCGCGGGAGGACTTGTCCGCCCGGTCGCTGGCTGCCACGTGACTCCTCCGGTCGCCCCGGACCGTGTGGCGTGGCGCCCGACGGTCTGTCGCTGCTCAATTACTGCACTTCATGCCAATTGGACAGGTCAGAGTCTAACTGTGCACGGCGATATCGGGACCGGGGTCAGGCCAGTTCGTCGGAGTCCACCGGCTCCCACCCGGCCATCAGCTCGTCCGGGTAGGCCGCGACGGCCGGCGCGGGAACCGACCGGGAGGCCGAACGCCCTTGCGGAGCAGTCCTGTTGTCACCCTCGGTCTTCGGCCGGGCGGACCTGCGGCGGCCGGGGATGGCCCGCAGCGCCTCACCGATGTCGGAGACCTCGACCACCTTCATGCCGGGCGGCACCTTGCCCGGGTCCGGCGGGACGAGCGCGTGGGTGAAGCCCAGCCGGTGCGCCTCGGCGAGCCGCCGCTGCACGCCCGTGACCCGGCGGACCTCACCGGCCAGACCGACCTCGCCGATCGCCACCAGGTTGCTGGGCAGCGGGGTGTCGGAGGAGGAGCTGGCCACCGCGAGCGCGATCGCCAGGTCTGCGGAGGGCTCGGTGAGCCGGACCCCGCCGACCGTCGCGGTGTAGATGTCCTGCTTGCCGAGCTTCACTCCGCCGTGCCGCTCGACCACGGCCAGGATCATCGCGATCCTGGGGGACTCCAGGCCGGAGGTGGTCCGGCGGGGGGAGGGGATCTGCGAGTCCACCATCAGCGCCTGCACCTCGGCGACCAGCGGACGGCGGCCTTCCAGGGTCACCGTCAGGCAGGTGCCGGGAACCGGCTTGTCACGCCTGGTCAGGAACAGGCCCGACGGGTCCGCCAGGCCCTCGATGCCCTCGTCGTGCAGCTCGAAGCAGCCGACCTCGTCGGTGGCGCCGTAGCGGTTCTTGACGCCCCGGATGATCCGCAGCCGGGCGTGCCGGTCCCCCTCGAAGCTCAGCACCACGTCGACCAGGTGCTCCAGCAGCCGGGGGCCGGCGATCTGGCCGTCCTTGGTGACATGGCCGACCAGCAGGGAGGCCATGCCGCGCTCCTTGGAGGCACGGATCAGCGCGCTCGCCACCTCGCGGACCTGGGCCGGACCGCCGGGGGCGCCGTCCAGCTCGGCGGAGGCGATGGTCTGCACCGAGTCCAGGATCAGCAGCCCCGGGTTGACCGCCTCGATGTGGCCGAGGACCGCGCCGAGATCGGACTCGGCGGCCAGGTAGAGGTGGTCGGAGAGCGCGTTGATCCGGTCGGCGCGCAGCCGGACCTGCCCGGCGGACTCCTCGCCGGTCACGTAGAGGGTGCGGTGCCGGTCGCTCGCGGCCTTGGCCGCGACGTCCAGCAGCAGGGTGGACTTGCCGACGCCCGGCTCACCCGCGAGCAGGACCACCGCGCCCGGGACGATCCCGCCCCCGAGCACCCGGTCCAGCTCGGGCACGCCCGTGCTGCGGGCGGTGGCCACCTGGCCGTCCACCTGGCCGATCGGCTTGGCGGGCGAGCTGACCGGCCCCGCGGCCGTGGTCCGGATCGGCACCGCGCCGTACTCCTCGACGGTGCCCCAGGCGTTGCACTCGGGGCAGCGGCCGACCCACTTGGGCAGCTGGTTGCCGCACTCGGTGCAGCGGTATGCCGGGCGCGGCTTGGCGGTGGTCTTGGTGCGGGCAGCCATGCCGCCAACCGTATCCGCTGCCTCCGACAACCCGGACACCCGAAGCTTCCGAACGCCCGTGAGGGTGCCGGGGCATGGCCGGCTTGACGCCCGGAACCGGGCCGGCCCCGGGATCAGGCCGGTCCCGGGATCAGGCCGTCAGGCCGGAGATCGCGGCGCCGACGTAGTCCGCCCCCAGTACGGCCGGCAGTACGGTGGCGATCGCCGCGTTGTGGGTGGACATCCAGGCCTTCCACTCGCCCAGCACCTTCTCGGCCCCGGCCCCGCCGAACAGCCGGACGGCGAGCGGCACCAGGGTGCACAGCGACGCCACCAGCACCATCAGCACCAGCGCCAGCGCCCGGTCCGCCGCATCGCCACCGCTGGTCGCGATCGCGACCGCGCCGCCGACCGCCAGCAGGACGTTCTTCGCGTCGGCCGCGACCAGGGCCACGGCCAGTTGGGCCGACCGGCCCGGGGTGAGGCGGCCCGCGGCCGCCATCCAGCGCGGCGGGCGGTGCACATGGCCCTCGCGCGGGCGTTCCCGCCACCGCCGGGCTCCGAGGAGCAGGAGCAGCACGCCCGCGGCCAGCCGCACCCACCACGGCCAGGAGGGCCTCGGCCCGCCGCCCGCACCGAAGGCCGTCCCCCCGGCCCCGCCCGTGCCCGAGACCACCACGAGGACCACGACCGCCGTGGTCACCGCCGCCAGGGTGGCCGCCCATCCGAGGGCGAAGGCGGCACCGTTCCGCCGTCCACGCGGGGTGGCCAGCAGCAGGACCGTCGCGACCAGCGGCATCGGGCCGATCGCGATACCGGCCGCCGACACCAGCATCTGCCCGATCGCCTCGCCCACCCACGCTCCCTGTTGCCGGTCGGTCTCAGCGGGGTTCGATCGGCGGCAGCCGGTACGAGCCGTCCAGTACGGCGGCCCTGGGCTGGTACATCCGCAGGATCGGCCGGAACTCGCCCGGCGGGGTCGGCAGCCAGTTCGCCGTCTCGGCCGGGTCGGCGGGCCGCTCGTGCTGGAGGACCAGGGTGAGCGAACCGTCCTCCCCGTACGCCAGGCCCTGGGTGCGGTCGCCGACCGAGTACCGGCCGATCGGGTTCTCGCACAGGCGGCGCTCGGGCAGCCGGTAGACGGTGAGCGACCAGAACGCGTCGACCGGTGGCGGACCGTCCAGGCGCAGGGTGTAGGAGTGGGCGCCGGTGAGCGGGCGGCCCGCGGCGTCCTCGTGGGCGACGGCGTAGGTGGCCTCGTACGCGTGGTTGCCCCACAGGCCGGTGTGCGCGGCGGCCGCCCTGATGAGGTAGGCGGCCCGGCGGTCGGCGGTCCGCCACTCGCGGGAGGCGATGGTGCCGGGGCCGAAGTGGTCGAGGTTGTAGTCGAAGAGGTGCAGGCTGATCGCCCACTCCCCGGCGCCGCGTTCCTCGGTCGGCCCGGTCACGGCCTCGACCCGCTGCCGGCCCGCCGCCAGGCCGTCGGCCAGGGTCCGGGCCCAGACGGGGTCGGGGGCCAGGTACGGGGAGGTTCCGGTGTCCAGCAGGCCGAGCGGCGCGAAGCGCCGCTGGTACTCCTGGTCGGGCTCGGCCGGCGGGAACGCGGCCATCCACTTCCGCAGCCGCTCCAGGAAGCGCAGGTCCCCCTGGACGGCCGGGTCGGGCTCGGGGATCCCGGCGTACACCCCGCCGAGCTCCAGCGGGGTGAGGGTGAGATGCCGCTGGAGGTCGAGCACCCGGGGGAGGTCGGCCGGGCCCGCGCAGGCGTAGCGGCCGATGATGCTGGCGACCGTGGTCGGCGAGACGATCACCTGCACGTCCTCGGGCGGCGTGCCGTGCCAGTGCGGCGGGGCGACCAGCCAGGTCTGCTCGGCGGTACCGGTGGAACGGCGGCCCAGGTAGGCGAAGTTGTTGGTCCAGGCGTCCACGAACTGGAGCACGTAGTAGCTGCCCCGGCTGTCCGGGACGTGCAGCAGGATCGGCCCGCCGGAGAGGTCGAGCTGGGCGAAGGAGTAGAGGGTGTCGCTGTTGACCGAGGGGAACTCGGTCCGGTGCGTGGCCGGTTCCCTGGCGTGCGCGAAGCGGTTGAAGGGGGTGGGTGGCAGACCGCTGCCCATGCCGCGTGCCACGAAGGCGCCGACCGTGGTGAGGTCGCGGACGATCGGGCTGCCGTAGACGTAGGCGTCGGCCGCCAGCGCCTCCAGGGCGGCATCGGACATGCGGAACTCCCTTTCCGGATCAGTACGGGTGCCAGTGGGCAGGTCGGTCGGCAGCGGTCGGCAGGTCAGTCGCGGATGTTGAGCTGCGGCAGCTGCCAGCGCCCGTCCAGCACCGGCGGCTCGGGTCCGTACACCCGGAGCACCACGGTGAACGGTCCCGCGGGCGCCGGAAGCCAGTTGGCCTCCTGCGCCGGGTCGGCGGGCCGTTCGTGCTGGAGGAAGAGGGTGAGCGAACCGTCCTGACCGTGCACCAGCCCGGGGGTGCGGTCACCGACCGAGCAGCGGCCGGCCGGGTTCGGCACCAGCAGGCGGTCGGGCAGCCGGTACACGGTCACGGACCAGAAGAACCGGGCGGGCGGGAGCTGTCCGGCCGGGAACTCCAGGGTGTAACGGCGCTCGGCGGCGTCCAGCGGACGGTTGTCCTGGTCGTCGGCGAGCCAGTCGGTGCTCCAGACCTCCTCGACCGGCAGCGGGTACCTGCCCTGCTGGGCACCGACCGCGCGGGCCAGGTAGTCGTCACCGAGCTGGGTTCTGGTGCCGAACCAGGCGGTGGCCTCCGGGCCCTTGGCCGTCTCCGCCGCCAGTCTGGCCCTGCCGTCCGCGATGCCCCTCAGCATCGCCTCCCGGACCTCCAGCGGCAGTGTCGCGGGCTCGAAGTCGCCCGCGCCGATGTCGAGTTCGGACAGCCGGCCGCGCAGCGCGGCCTCGGCCGGCAGGACCGGGAAGAACCCGAGCAGGAAGTCCAGCAGGACGAAGAACTCCAGCGTGTCCAGCACCTCGTCGTCCCGCCACACCGGCCAGTGCGGCTCGGGAGCGGCGGGTGGCGGCTCGGCACCGAGGTACGCGCTGAGCGGTCGGAGCGCGTACTGCGCCTGCAGCTGCCGCAGCGCGGGCGTGTCCTGCGGGCCCGCCAGGTAGCTGCGGCCGAGGATCCCGACCAGGTCGGTGTCCGCCCTTAGTACGCCGTCGAAACCCCGGCCGGCGTCGCCGGTGAAGCGCGGCCCCGCGATCAGGTAGCGGCCCGCCCCCTGCCCGGTGGTCCGGGAGCCGACGAAGCCGACGTACGAGGTGTCGAGGTCGTGCAGCGCCAGGACGTAGTAGCGGTCCGTGGCGGGGACCTCCAGCACCCACGGCTCGGCCCGCAGGTCCAGCCAGGCGCAGGAGTACGGGGTGTCGGCACTGGGCGCCACCTGGTCGACGTCCGCCGGGGTGAAGGGGTTCGGGTAGTGGCGGAAGACGCCGAAGCCGCCGACGAAACGCGGGTCCGCGTCGTCGACGGCCTGCGGGTACATGGTCCGGTAGTTCGCCAGCAGGGCGGAGCCCCAGATCCACGCCTCGGCGGCGGTCTCCCTGATCGTCGCCGGGTCCACGAGCGCCGGGTTGCCCATGCTGCCGTACTCCCCACTGCCTGGCCGGACCACTGCCCGGTCACGCCGAGGTGGTCGCGCTGGTCACACCGAGGTGGTCGCGCCCACGGCCGGCTGACCGATGACGAGACATTCGGACATTACCGCACAAAGGGGACGTCGGATGCGGTCCTGGGCCTTGGCACGCCGGACGCACGAGGAGCATGCCGAGCACGACCCGCCGCGGCGACACACCGCACTCCGCTGCGAGTGAACGGAGTCCGCCGGAAGTGAACGCCCATACGGCTAAAGGATGGTGAGGACCAGTCTTGCCGGTATGAACATCCTCGTGCTCGGCGGCACGTCCTTCCTCGGACGCGCCTACGTCATCGAAGCGCTGCGCCGCGGCCACCAGGTCACCACCTTCAACCGCGGCCTCACCGGCCCCGACCAGGACGGTGTCGAAGCCGTCCGGGGCGACCGCGACTCGGCCGCCGACCTGGAACGGCTGATCGACGGCCGGCACTGGGACGCGGTGGTGGACACCTCCGCCCAGCAGCCCGCCTCGGTCGCCCTCTCCGCCCGGCTGCTGCGGCCGCACACCGGCCACTACGGCTTCGTCTCCTCCGTCCACGCCTTCGCCGACTGGCCCGCTCTTCCGGTCGGCGAGGACTCCCCCACCAACCCCTGCCCGGCCGACACCCCGCCGGGCCAGCCGATGAGCACCGCGCTCAAGGCCGGCTGCGAGCGCGCCCTGCTCGAACAGTTCGGCGCGGAGCGGTCGGTGGTCCTCAACTGCGGTCTGCTGATCGGCCCCCACGAGAACGTCGGCCGACTGCCCTGGTGGCTGGAGCGGATCGCCCGGGGCGGACAGGTGGTCGCACCGGGCAACCCCGACCGGACGATGCAGCTGATCGACGCGCGCGACTTCGCCGCCTTCGGGCTCGACCTGGCCGAGCGCGGCGCCTTCGGGCGGTACGTCACCACCGCGCCGCCCGGCTCCACCACCATGGGCGAGTGGCTGGGCGCCTGCGTGGCGGCCACCGGCAGCGATGCCGAACTGGTCTGGATCGACGACGAGGCGCTGCTCGCGGCCGAGGTCGCCCCCTGGGTCGGGCTGCCGCTCTGGGCTCCCGAGCAGCCCGACTGGCAGGGCATCTGGCAGGCCGACACCACCAGGGCCCAGGCGGCCGGGCTGGTCTGCCGCCCGATCACCGAGTCCGTCCGCGACACCTGGGCCTGGATCCGGGAACGCGGCCCGCGCACCGAGCCCTACACCCAGGGCGGTGTGCCGCTCGGCATCGACCCGGCCAAGGAGCGCGAGCTGCTGGGGCTCTAGGGAGGACGCCGAGCGGGGCGCGGGGAACCGCGCTCCCCGCGAAAGGGCTGTTCACGCCGTTCCCCACGCCCCCGGGCGGCTGTCCCACCGGCCTGGCCCGGCCCGGCCGAACGGCCTACCGCGGCGTGGGCAAGCGGTTCAGGAAGACGTCGAAGGCCGTCGGTTTGACCGCCGTGACCCCCGCGAACGGGAAGTCCATCTCCTTGATGACGATCAGTGAGATCACCACCAGCCCGCTGAGCGCCAGCACCATCAGCCCGTGCGAGAAGGTGTTGGAGAGTCCGAACAGGAAGGTGAACCCGACCGTCAGCACACCTCCGATGATCAACGCCGCCCAGAGCAGCGGCGGTACGTCCTCGTCCACCTGGCTCAGCCGGGAGCGGCGCTCGGAGGCCAGGTTCTCCAGGTGGCTGACCGCGTGGTCGTAGAGCACCCGCTGCTGGTCGTTGCTCGCCTGGATCGCGAAGACGTCACTGCGCATCTGGTAGACGAGGTCGGTCGCGGCCGGGCTGGACTCGTGATGGGCCATCAGCGGCCACTCGGTGTCCTTGACCATCTGGGCGTAGTCGAGGGTGTGCCGTTCCAGCTGCGGGCCGAGCGGGGCCGGCAGCTGGCGGGAGATCCAGTAGATCCCGGCCAGCGAGTCGGCCTCCTTGAAGGTGGTCTTGCGGGCCGCGTCGTTGTTGTCCCAGACCGCGATCACCACGAATGCCAGCAGTACCGCGTAGAGCACGCCGACGGCGGCGAAGATGAAGCCGGCCACGTCGTTGTGCGCCTCGCGTACCGGGTGCGGAATGAAGCGCTGCACCAGGTACAGCACCGCCGAGACGGCCAGCATGATGCCGACCAGGAGTCCGATGTCCAACAGGCTCATACGCTGTGCTTCCCTGCCCTTGCGGTTGTGCGGACGTGCGGACGTGCGAAGGCGGTTTCGGGTGCGAGGACGCGGTCGGAGCCGAGTCCGGGGACGGACCCGCGCCGCCCACTCGTCCTCGGGCTCCCCTCCTCCGCCGGCCGCCTGCCGCTCGTCCTGCGGCAGAGCCGCTCACGGGGCACGGTCGGCACCGGCGCGCCCATCGCTCAGTGGTTGCGGCGGGTGACCAGTTCGGCCAGCGCCAGCAGGTCGTCGGCGGCGGTCGGATCGGGGACGGCGGCGGAGAGGTGGCCGATCGCGGCCGACATCCGGGTGCAGGACTCGGCCTGCGCCCAGGCCCGCCCGCCGGCGCCGTCCACCGCCGCGGCTGCGGCCAGCAACTCCTCCGCGCTCAGCGGCCGTTCGAGCGCGTAGAGCTCCGCGAGCACCGTGGCGTCCCTGGTCCCGGAGGACAGCGCGTGGACCACGGGCAGCGACTTCTTCCGGGCGGCGAGATCGGCTCCGACCGGCTTTCCGGTGACGGCCGGGTCGCCCCAGATGCCGATCAGGTCGTCGATCAGCTGGAAAGCCAGGCCGATCTCCCGGCCGAAGGCGTCCATCGCCTTCGCCGCGCTCTCGTCGGCACCGGCGTAGAGCGCGCCGATCGCACAGGCGCTGCCGAGCAGGGCGCCGGTCTTGGCCTCGGCCATGACCAGGCACTCGGCGAGCGAGACGTCGTCCCGCCGTTCGAAGGCGCAGTCGCTCTGCTGGCCCGCGCAGAGTTCGACGACGCAGTCGGCGAGACGGCGGACGGCCCCCGGGGTGGCGGGGTGGTCGTCCTCGGCAAGGGTGCGCAGCGCGAGCGAGTGCATCGCGTCGCCGGCCAGGATGGCCTCGGTGGTGCCGAACACCCGCCAGGCCGTGAGGCGGTGCCGCCGGGTCTGGTCCCGGTCGATGACGTCGTCGTGCAGCAGGGTGAAGTTGTGCACCAGTTCGACGGCCGCAGCAGCCCGGACGGCCGCCGTCGGCTGCCCGCCCAGGGCCTGCGCGGCCGCCAGCACCAGGGCCGGACGGATCGCCTTGCCCGAACCGGCGTCCGCGGGCGTGCCGTCCGGCTCCCACCAGCCGAAGTGGTACCCGGCGATCCGGCGCATCGACTCGGGCAGTGTGCCGACCGCGGAGCGCAGCGCCGGGTCGACCAGCGCCCGGGCGCGGGCCAGCACCTCCGCGGCCTGGTGCCCCTCCCGGCTTCGGCGTTCGAGCGTGAAGATCCCCATGTGTGTTTCTCCCCCGGTTCGTCGGGCCTCCCGGCCGGGCCTCCCACGAGGCCGCGCCGAGCCCTTCCCCCGGCCCCGGGCGGGGGAAGGGGATGCAGGCGGTCGGCGGGGTGCGGTCGTATGAACTCACCGGCCACACCCCGGTTTCCGTCAGATTCCGTATCGACTGGAAACGGATCGGACGGAATCAGTCACGCGGGCGCGCGATATCGACGTTCTCCAGCACGCCGATTGCGTCCGGCACCAGAATGGCGACCGAGTAGTAGGCGCTCACCAGGTAGGAGATGATCGCCTTCTCGTTGATTCCCATGAAACGCACCGAGAGGCTCGGCTGGTACTCGTCCGGAATTCCGGTCTGGTGCAGGCCGACGACCCCCTGGTTGTCCTCCCCGGTGCGCAGCGCGATGATCGAGCTGGTATGCCCGTCCACGATCGGAATCTTGTTGCAGGAGAAGATCGGCACACCGCGCCAGGCCGGGACCTGCTGACCGTGGACCTCGGTCGGCGTCGGGTACAGACCGCGCTTGCTGCACTCCCGGCCGAAGGCCGCGATCGCCTTCGGGTGGGCGAGGAACATCTTGGTGCCCCGGCGGCGGCTGAGCAGGTCGTCCATGTCGTCCGGGGTGGGCGGGCCGGAGTGGGTCTGGATCCGCTGGTCGTACTCGGCGTTCTGCAGCAAGCCGAACTCGCGGTTGTTGATCAGCTCGTGCTCCTGGCATTCGCGGAGCGCCTCGATGGTCAGCCGCAGCTGCTGCTCGATCTGGTTCATCGGCTGGTTGTAGAGATCGGCCACCCGGCTGTGGACCTGGAGCACCGTCTGCGCGACGCTCAGCTCGTACTCGCGCGGAGCGAGCTCGTAGTCCACATACGTGGCGGGGAGCTCGATCTCGCCCTCGTGGCCGGCGGCCAGCTCGATCTCGGCCTCGCCGTGCTTGTTCTGCGACTGCTGGGCATCGGCCAGGTACGCGGTGATCTGGTCGCGCAGCGCCTCCGAGCGGCTCACCAGCTGCTGGAAAGCGGCCCAGGACAGCGAGAGCGCCGTACCGGCGGTGGCGGCCTTGACCGAGTACTCCCAGAGCGCGTCGGCCTGGCGGACGGCCTCGTCGCCGAAGTGGTCGCCGTCGGCCAGCACGCCGAGCACGGTGGTCTCCCCGTACTTGCCGGTGCCGATCCTGTTCACCTTGCCGTGCGCGACCAGGAAGACCTCGTCGATCGGCTGGCCGGCCTCGACCAGCACCTCACCGGCCGCGAAGTCCCGCTGGGTGAACCGGCCCGCGAGCTCGTCCAGCACCGCGTCGTCCTCGAAGCCCCGCAGCACGGGCACCTCACGCAGCGACGGCGGGACGATCCTGACCTCCGCACCGGTCTTCACGAAGCTCACCCGGCCGCGCCCGACCGCATAGCTCAGCCGGCGGTTCACCCGGTAGGTACCGCCGGAGACCTGCACCCAGGGCAGCATCTTGAGCAGCCAGCGGGAGCTGATGCCCTGCATCTGCGGCTCGGACTTGGTGGTCGTGGCCAGGTTCCGCGCGCCGGCGGTGGTCAGGCTGGTCTGCTGACGGTTCTGCGGCTGGCCGCTCTGAGCAGGAATACCGAGATTTGTTTCGGTCGTCATCGGACGGAGCCTCCACATGGGCGCATGAATTCACGATGTGTCGCGTTGCTCCACACATGCTGAGCCCAAATGGAGTGATCTGCAATCACTCTTTCGAGTGGCGGGAATAGGTGCCAAATTAGTACGACTAGTTCATTCGATCGATAATGACTCGCTCACCTGATCGAATCGACGGCAACCCGGCACGTCAACGCACCGGGAAGGCCTACGGAAGATCGAACAGTCGCATCCGAACGGCCGGGGCCGCGAACCTCGCCGCCGCCCCGGCCGTCGGCGCACACCCGCCCGCCGGCACCCCGCCGGCACTCCCGTGAGCGCTCCTACAGGTGGTTCCTCAGGTACTCCGCGACACCCCGGCTCCACCCGGCGAGCTCCTCGCGGTGGTGCAGCCGGCCCTGGCACAGGGCGGAGACCTGGGCGTCGGTGAGCCGGTCGGGGCTCCGCACCTCCAGCAGCTGCGCGATCTCCCGCAGCGTGGCGGACAGCCGCTCGGCGTCGGCGTGGCTGAGCATGACCAGCGCGTCGGTGTGGCCAATCGTCATGGAACCAGGCATCTCGCCCTCCTACAGTCGGCCCCCTGCCCGATCGGATCCCAGTCCACCGGGACCCCCGGTCGGACGGACCCGGCCCGTCCGGACCCCCGTCCACGGTACGGCCGCCGACACGACGGCTGCATCCGGTGCGCGCCTCCGGCGCCGGGAACGACCGCCGCGCTATCAACAGAAGGGCAAACAGGGACAAAATCTCCCATTGGAGCCCGTCGTGCCCCTTCTCGCCCCAGCCCCTCAGCGCTTCCTGCTCGACCCCGGGGAATCCGGTCTGATCGCCGAGATCGAGGCGTACCTGGCCTCCCTGCCGGTCCCCGCGCGCACCGCCGTCCCGTACGTCTGCGTCCACGGGAGCGTCCTCCAACCGTGGAACGCCGGCCATCCGCTGCCCCGGACGACCCTGCTCGACCGGGTCGTCCGCCGCCCGCCCCGCCCGGTCCCGGTCAGCGTGGCCGACCACCTGCGGCTCACCTCGCGCTACATCACCTGCCACGGCTGGCTGCAGGGCGGGATGTGGGACGGCGCCGGGCGGGTCTGCCTGCTCGGCGCCCAGGCGGCGGTCCTCGCCCACGGCTACGGCGCACCGGAGCACGCCCGCCGCGGCCGCGTCCAGCTGATGGAGGTGCTGCGTGCCGCCGGGCACCCGGTGGTCTCCCCCGACGAGTACAACGACGCCCCGACCACCCGCCAGGCCGACGTCCACCGCCTGCTGGACCGGGCCGCGACCAGGGCGGCAGGCCTGGGCATCTAGCGGGGCGGCCGGCCGGTGCCCGTCACCGCCTGCCCGCGCGCGGGCTTCCCGCCGGCACGAGTCCTCCGCCCGCGCGCTGCCGCAGCACCGGGCAGGCCGCCCCCGCACCGCGGGACCTCACACCACCGCTTCGCCAGCCCGCGCCCGCGCGGTGTACGGTCGGGTGTCGTTCACAGGACCGGGGAGAACGTGAGGGGGTGGAGTGCCGATGGCCGCGCGCCGGAGCACCGACCCCGCGGCGCGGACCTTCGTCGAGGAGGCCCGCCGCCGCCAGATCATCGAGTGCACGATCGACCTGATCTCCACCCGCGGCTACCCGGCGACCTCGCTCTCGGCCATCGCCGAGGAGGCCGGCATCTCCAAGTCGGCGGTGCTGTACCACTTCTCCTCCAAGGACAACGTCACCAGGGCGACGCTCGACCATGTCTTCGAGCAGTTCACCGGGTACGTCCGGGAGCGGGTGGAGGCCAAGTCCGATCCGCTCGACGCCGTGATCGCCTACCTGCGGGCGATGATCGGCTACCAGCAGGCCAACCGGCGCCATGTCCGGGTGATCACCGAGATGCTGCTGGACGACCACGGCGGCACGCGGCTGAAGACGCCCGGCTCCCATGACACCCACGGCCGCTGGCAGGAGCTGGCCGCCCTGCTCGCCGCCGGCCAACGTGCGGGCCGGCTGCGCGAGTTCGACCCCCAGGTGACCGCGCTGGCCATCGGCGGCGCGATCGACAACGTCATCTCGCACTGGCTGGTGCACCCGGAGCTCGATCTCGACGCCGCCGCGGCCGAGTTGGAGACCTTCGTACTGAACGCCGTCCAGCGGCGCGACTGACACGCTCCGGGTCGGCACCGGCCGCCGGTGGTGATGCGGAGGTGCGCCCGGCCGGGGAAGGCTACCGCCGGGCGAAGGCCGGGGCGTGCTCGGGACGGATGCCGATACCGCCGAGGTAGCCCGCCACTCCGCGCAGTGCGGGCAGCCGTCGCATCAGGCGGAACGGGACCGGCAGGCGCTCGGTGTCGAGAGTGCCGTTGAGCGCGGGACCGTGCATCGTCCTGTGGTCGCCCAGCTGCGTCTTCTGGATGAAGGCCATCGGCAGCCAGCGCCGCTTCTGCACCCGCGCCAGATCGGCGAGCCCGACCGTGCCCCGGCGCAGCGGGCCGGCGAGGATCCGGGCGGCGGCGACGGCGTCCTGGACCGCGAGGTTGACCCCGACACCCCCGACCGGGGACATGGTGTGGGCGGCGTCACCGATGCACAGCAGGCCGTCCCGGTACCAGCGCGGAAGCCGTCCCATCGTCACCTCCAGCAGCTTGACGTCCTCCCAGGACCCGATCGCGTCCGTCACCCCGCGCCCCCAGCCGAACAGGTCGGCCAGCTCGTCGCGGAACCACTGGATGCCCTGGGCCCGCAGCTTGGCGTCGCCGCCCTTGGCTATGAGGTACGAGGTCTGGTAGTAGTCGCCCCGGTCCATGGTGACCGCGATCTGCCCGTTGCGGACCTGCCCGAAGACCCGTCCCTCCTTGGCGCTGTCGGGCCGCCGGACCGGCACCCGCACCTGCCAGACGTCCATCGGCACCTCGAACCAGTCGGGGCGCAGCCCCGCCTCCCGGCGGACCGGTGAGTCCCGCCCGTCGCAGGCGACCACCAGGTCGGCCGCGATCTCGCCGGGCACCCCGTCCCCGTCGACGCAGTGAACGCCCGTCACCCGGCCGCGCTCGATGCGCAGGCCGGTGAAGGCCGTCCGCATCCGCAGGGTGAAGGAGGGCTCTTCGGCGGCCGCGTCGGCGAGCAGGTTGAGGAAGTCCCACTGCGGGACCATCGCGATGTACTTGTACGGGCCGGGGATGTAGCGGAAGTCGGCCATGGTGACGGTGTGGTCGCCGATGTTCATCCGCATCTCCTCCAGCCTGCGGGCCGGGAGCCGGGCGAACTCCCGGCCGAGCCCGAGCTCGTCCAGCAGCCGCAGGGTGGAGGGGTGGATGGTGTCCCCCCGGAAGTCCCGCAGGAAGTCGCCGTGCTTCTCCAGCACGGTGACCTCGACACCGGCCCTGGCCAGCAGCAGCCCGAGCATCATCCCCGCCGGTCCGCCGCCCACCACACAGCACGTGGTCCGTTCCATGTCCATGCTCCCCTCACAGCGAAGTATCTGACCGAGCGGTCAGTTAACTGACCGCTCGGTCAGACTAGCACCGCGACCCGGTGCGCACGGCGGCATGTGAGTGAGCGTCATCTCATGGCCGTTCGGACCGCGCCGACCTGTCGTGGGTCCTCCGCCACGGCTACGCTCTGGGCGGGGCGCCTGTCACAACCTCGGCGCCCGCACCATTGATGTGGGGGAACTGTGCGTCTTGGTACCCGGGTGGCCATCGTGGGCGCCGGCCCGGCCGGTCTCGCCCTGGCGAACGTCCTGCAACAGGCCGGCATCGACTGCGTCGTGGTGGAACGCCAGTCCCGCGCCTATGTCGAGGCACGCGCCAGGGCGGGTGTGCTCGAGCATCGGACCGTCGAGTTCCTGAACGACCACGGCCTCGCCGACCGCCTGCTCGCCGAGGGCGCCCGGCACGGCAGCTGCGAGTTCCGCCACCTGGGCGAACGGTTCTCGGTCCGCTACCGGGACCTCACCGGGGGCCGGGAACACCACGTCTACCCGCAGCAGTTCCTGGTCCGCGACCTCATCTCCGCCTACCTCGCCGGCGGCGGTCAGCTGTTCTTCTCCCACCCGGCCGTGGCCCTGGACGGCCTGGACGGCGACCGGCCCGTCCTGCGCTGCCAGCCGGACGGCGACGCGGAGCCGCTGGAGCTGGAGTGCGACTTCGTCGCGGGCTGCGACGGCTTCTACGGCGCCTCACGCCAGGCGGTGCCCGCGGGCCGCCTGCGCGCCTACGAGAAGCAGCACGAGTTCGGCTGGCTCGCCCTCCTGGCCGAGACCCCGCCGGCCGGCGACGAGATCATCTACGCCCTGCACGAGGACGGGTTCGCCGGCCACATGCTCCGCACCCCGTCGGTGACCCGCTTCTACCTCCAGTGCCCGGTCGGCGACCACCCGGAGAACTGGCCCGACCAGCGGATCTGGTCCGCGCTCCACCGCAGGCTCGGCATGACGGACGCCGAGCTCGCGCCAGGGCCGATCACCGAGAAGAACGTCCTGGACATGCGCAGCTTCGTGGTCGAGCCGATGCAGTACGGCCGGCTCTTCCTGGCCGGCGACGCGGCGCACATCATCACCCCGGCAGGCGGCAAGGGCATGAACCTGGCCCTCGCCGACGCCGAGGAACTGGCGACCCGACTGCTCGCCCACTACCGCGGCGCGGGAACCCACGCGCTGGACGGCTACTCCGCCGCCTGCCTGCCCCGGATCTGGCAGGCCCAGGAGTTCTCGCACTGGATGCTGCACCTGCTGCACAGCCCGGCCGCCGGGCAGGACGACTCCGCCTTCCTCCACCGGCTGCAGCTGTCCCGGCTGACCCAGCTGCGGGACTCCCCCGCGTACTCGACGATGTTCTCGGACAGCTACGTGGGCTCCTCCGGCCGGCCCACCGCGCACTGACCCCGCCCGTACGGGCCACCGCCCGACTCCCGTCCCGTACCCGGGACTTCGGCGAGGAGGGGCGGGTGAACGCCGCGCCGCCCCGGTGTCACCCCGGACCGTTCGCGTGGTCCCCGCCGGGGCTGACCAGACCGCTCTCGTAGGCGACGACGACCACCTGGGCGCGGTCACGGAGGCCGAGCTTGGCGAGGATTCGGGCGACGTGGGTCTTGACGGTCGCTTCGGACAGGAAGAGCCGGCCGGCGAGTTCGGCATTGCTCAGGCCCCGGGCGAGCAGGCCCATGACCTCCAGTTCGCGCGGGGTCAGCGCGGCCAGGTCGCGATGGATCGACGCGCCCACCGGGTCGGGGCGGGCGAACCGTTCGACGAGACGGCGGGTGATGGCCGGGGCCAGCATCGCGTCACCGACGCGCACCAGACGGACGGCGGCGGCAAGATGCTCCGGGCTGACGTCCTTGAGCAGGAAGCCGCTGGCCCCGGCCGAGATCGCGGCGTAGACGTACTGGTCGAGGTCGAAAGTGGTCAGAATGATCACGCGCGGAGCGTCCGCGTCACCGGTGACGATCCTCCGGGTGGCCTCCAGGCCGTCCATCTCCGGCATCCGGACGTCCATCAGGACCACGTCGGGCCGGGTGCGCCGGACCGCCTCCACCGCCGCGGCGCCGTTGTCGGCCTCGGCCACCACCTCGATGCCCTCGGACATCAGGATCAGCTTGAAGCCGGTACGCACCAGCGCCTGGTCGTCGGCGACCACGACGCGCAGTGACTCGGTCATGCCGCCTCCAGCGGGATCAGTGCTCTGACGAGGTAACCGCCGCGCGGGCGGCGTCCGGTGTGCAGGGTCCCGCCGTGGACGGCGAGGCGCTCACGCAGGCCGATCAGCCCGCGCCCGTTGCCCGAGCCGGCGGAGGCGGTCGGCAGGCCGCCCGTGTCGGCGATCTCCACCCGCAGCTGGTCGACGGCGTATTCGACGGTGACCGCAGCGGTCGCACCGCCCGCGTGTTTCACGGTGTTGGTCAGCGCCTCCTGCACCACCCGGTAGGCGGCGAGTTCGACTCCGGGCGGCACCGGGCGCCGCTGCCCGGTCACGGTCAACTCGACCGGCATCCCCGCCTCCCGCACCCCTGCGATCAGAGCCCCCAGGCGGTCCAGGCCCGGCTGCGGCGCGAGGTCCTCCGTCGCGACCGTGCCGGATCCGTCGCCGTCCATCATCAACAGCCCCATGACCTGCCGCAGTTCGGCCATCGCGGCCCGGCCGCCGTTCTCCACCGCGAGGAGGGCCTCACGGGCCTGGTCGGGGGCGATGTCCATGATCTTGCGGGCGGCACCGGCCTGGATGACCATCACGCTGACGTTGTGCGTCACCACGTCGTGCAGTTCGCGGGCGATCCGGGCACGCTCCTGCTCCACCGCACGGTTCAGCGCTTCGACCTGCTCCCGTTGCAGGGCCGACAGCCTGGCCCGCCCCTCGTCGACCCGGCGCCTCCACATGTGCATCTCGTGGGCCACCGCGAGGACCGGGATCAGAACCAGGAGCGCGACGGTGCCGTTCGGGAAGCTCGGCAGCTTCGCGTCCGTGAACAGGAACACCAGCACCACGGCCGCCACCGGCAGGCTCAGGACCGTCGGCAGCCGGTAGGGGCCGTAGGACGTGGCGCTGTAGGCGGCGACGAGGCAGATCATGCCCGTGTAGTAGGCGATGTCCGGTGAGTCGTGCCCGATCAGGGGGGCCGTCACCAGCACGGTCCAGAGCACCGCCAGCGGAAACCGGCGGCGCAGGGCCAGGGGAACCGCCGCGAGCGGTACGAGAACGGGCGGTCCGAACCAGTCGACCGCCCCGAAGGGCTCCGTGACCGTGGCGTAGTGCGCGCCGCCGATGACAAGCCACAGTGCCAACGCGGCATCGAACACCACGCCACGCACGGAGATCCGCGGCGGGCCGCCGGAACGGCGCGTCAGCCTATCGGCGGCCTCTCGCAGTCGCTCCCCCATCGGCACATTCGTCACCAGGGCATTCTTGCGGACGGCCCGGCCCCCTCACATCCCCTTGGTGGCCACCCCGGGTGCACCCCTCGACTACATCGCAGGGATGACACCGGCGGGGATCGTCCCGACGCGGTACCGGAAATGCCTCGCCCGGTCGACGTGCCTCTCCGGCGCCCGCCCCTAGCTTCGGACCACCCAGCCGGGGCGATCGAGGGAGACGACGATGACCACACCGGTGATCGAACTGAGCGGCGTCAGCCGCAGGTTCGAAGCGGGGCCCGCGGCCCTGGACGATGTTTCGCTGACCGTGCACCCGGGGGAGTCGGTGGCGATCCTGGGGCCGTCCGGCAGCGGCAAGTCCACACTGCTCAACCTGGTCGCCGGCCTGGACCGGCCGAGCACGGGGACCGTCACGGTGGACGGCGTGCGCGTGGACAGGCTGGGCGAGGCCGGCTCGGCACGCTACCGGCGAGCCAAGATCGGCATGGTGTTCCAGTTCTTCAACCTGCTCGACGACCTGACGGTGACCGACAACGTGACACTCCCCGCGGAACTGTGCGGGACGGAACGGACACGGGCACGTCACCGGGCGGCGGAACTGCTCGAAGCCCTCGGAATCGCCCAGCACGCCCAGGCCTACCCGGGACGCCTCTCCGGTGGCGAGCGCCAACGCGTCGCGGTGGCACGGGCACTGATGAACCGTCCGCCGCTGCTGCTCGCCGACGAGCCGACCGGGGCGCTGGACTCCGCCTCCGGCGAGGAGGTCAAGGCACTGTTCAACGACCTCCGGGACGACGGCCAGACCATCGTGACGGTCACCCACGATCTGACGCTGGCCAGGGCCTGCGCGACCCGCACGGTCAGGATCGTCGACGGCCGGATCGCCGCCGACCTCCCGATGGAGGCGACCCGGTGAGCCTCGGCAGGGTGGTGCGGTCCGGCGTGCGCCGCCAAAGGACCCGGACACTTGTCACCGGTCTGGCCACGATGACGGCGGTGACCGCGTCCGTACTCGGCGGATCGCTGCTGGCGGCGTCCGAAGCCCCCTTCGACCGGGCCTTCGCCGGGCAGCACGGCGCCCACCTCACCGCGCAGTTCGACGCCGCCAGGACCACCGCCGAGCAGCTCTCGAAGTCCGCGCACGCGGCCGGGGTCACCGCGGCCTCCGGACCGTTCCGGACCACGACGGTCGACCCGCACGGCGGCCCCGAAGCCGGTCTCCCCGCCGACGTGCACCTGTCCCCCATGACGGTCGTCGGCCGCGCCGATCCGGGCGGACCCGTCGACGACGTCACGCTGGTCCAGGGGGCCTGGGCGTCCGGCCCCGGCCAGGTCGTGCTGTCCACCGGCTACGAGATCCCGGGCGGGCGGCTCGGCACGGTCCTGCGGTTCCCCGGCCTGCCCGGTGATCCGGCGCTGTCCGTGGTCGGCTTCGCCCGGTCGGTCAGCCGGACCGCCGACGCCTGGGTCGCACCGTCCCAGATCACCTCGCTCACACCACCCGACGGCACGGGCGCCGGCTACCAGATGCTCTACCGCTTCACCGCGGCGGACACCACCGCACAACTCGCGGACGACCGCGCCGCGGTGAGGACCGCCACCCCTGCGGGCGCCCTGCTCGGCTCGCAGTCCTGGCTCGTCACCAGACAGGGCAGTGACCACAACACCGCCTTGTTCGTGCCGTTCCTGATCGCTTTCGGCCTGCTCGGCCTGCTCATGTCGGTACTGGTCGTGGGCAACGTCGTCGCCGGCGCGGTAGGCGCGGGGACGCGGCGGATCGGCATCCTCAAGGCCCTCGGCTTCACCCCTGCCCGGATCGTGCGCTCGTACATGGGGCAGGCCCTGATCCCGGCAGTGGTCGGCGTGGCGCTCGGAGCCGTCGCGGGCAACGCCCTCTCCGTCCCGGTGCTGTCGGTGACCGCTGAGGTGTACGGCACGACGACATCGGGCGTCGCCCCCTGGGTCGACCTCTCCGTGATCGCGGGAGCTCTCGGCGTCGTCACCGTCACGGCCTGGGCGGCGGCGCTGAGGGCCGGACGGCTGCGCACCGTCGACGCGCTCGCCGTCGGCCGGACCCCACGGCCCGGCCGGGGCCGTCGCGCCGCCCGGCTGACGGCCCGGCTCCACCTGCCCCGGCCGGTCGGCCTCGGCCTGGCCCACGCCTTCGCCCGCCCCGCCCGCGCGGCCGCCATGGTCGCGGCGGTCGTGTTCGGCACCGCCTCCACCACGTTCGCCGTCGGCATGGGCTCCACACTGGACTGGGTACAGGCCGCCAAGAACCACGGCACCGCCGACGTCGTCGTCCACGCGTACGGCCCAGCGCCCGGCCCCGCACACCCCGGACAGCCGACCGGGACGCCTGCGACCGGCCCTGCCGTGATCGACCCCGCCGTGATCGACCCCGCCGCGATCACCGCGGTCGTCAACGCCCGACCGGGCGTGGAGAAGTACTACGCCGTCACCGACACCGATGTGACCGTCGCCGGGGTGTCCGGAGCCACCACGATCTTCGCCTTCACGGGCGACGCGTCCTGGGCCGGCTACCGGATGGTCTCGGGAACCTGGTTCCACCACCCGGGCGAGGCCGTCGCCCCGGCCACCTTCCTGACCGCGGCCGGTGCCCGGATCGGCGACACCGTCACAGTGAACGCCCGCGGCAAGACGGTCCCGGTCCGGATCGTCGGCGAGGTCTTCGACCCCCACACGCAGACCGATGAGCTCCTCACCGACACCGCGACGCTCGACGGCGCGAAGCTCGACACCGCGACGCTCACCGGCGCGAAGTCGGACCCGCACCCCGCGAGCTACTACCTCAAGCTGAAGCCCGGCACCGACGCCGCCGACTTCATCCGCAGGCTCGACACCGCACTGGCACCGCTCGGCGGCTCTGCCGAGAGCGGCCGGGCCCAGGGGTCCAGCGACGTGATCCTCGCCCTCGACACACTGACCGGCGTCCTCACGCTGCTGCTGGTCTCCGTCGCATGCCTCGGCATCCTCAACTCGGTGGTGCTCCAGACCCGCGAACGCGTCCGCGACATCGGCATCGGCAAGGCCCTCGGCATGACACCCCGCCAGACCATCTCCATGGTCCTCTCGTCAGTCACCGTGATCGGCCTGGCCGGCGGCGCCATCGGCCTTCCGCTCGGCCTCGCCCTCCACCACGTCACCGTTCCCGCCATGGCCCGCAGCGCCGGTCTCCGCTTCCCCGCGCCGGCCCTCGACGTCTACCCCGACCCCGAACTCCTCGCCCTCGCCCTCGGCGGCCCGCTCATCGCCGTCCTCGGTGCCCTGCTCCCGGCGGGCTGGGCCGCCCGCACCCGCACCGCGACCGCCCTGCGCACCGAGTAGCCGCATCCCGGCCGGCCGCGGGACACGCTCCCTCCCCGCGCCCCCTCCCCCACCAGCTGCGGCGGATGCCCGGCCGTCACGTTCCTGCCCGCCGGCGCCTGGGCATGCTGACCTCGTATCAGGGGAGGTGCGCTGGAGGGGGCCGCGTGGAGGAGCTGACGGTCAAACCATGGCGGGTGCCGGGCAAGTGGCGGCTGTACGTGAACAAGCCCGGCGTCCGCGGCGACTCCGTCGCGTGGCTCGACTGCCTGTCCGGAGTGGTCACCATCGACATCCCCGAGTTCGAAGCCGTCGCGCTGGCCCGGATCGAGGAGTGGTGCCGGTCTTCCGGGAACACCGTCCCGCCCCGGACCGTGCGGCGCCGCGAGGAGGGTGCTCGGTCGAGAACGAAGCCCTCCGCCTCGCAGCCGCAGCCGCAGCCGCAGCCGCAGCCGCAGCCGCAGGTGAGCGTGCCGTTCCTGCCGCCCATGCCGGACGAGGACGATCTGGCGCGGAACCTGCCCGGTGCCGGCCTGGAGAGCCTGGTCCGCGAAGGCGAGGAGCGGTACAGCCTGCTGGTACGCCTGGCGGCCAGGGTCTCCCGGCAGCGCCTCGCGGACATGGCCACTCTCCGGGGCCTTGAGGGCGAGCAGCTCGTCGGCGCCCGTCTGGAGCCGTTGAAGGCCGTCGGCTGGAGGGTGCTGCACGGGATCCCGCTGCCGTCCGGGTCGGACATCGACCACGTGGTGATCGGCCCGCCGGGCGTCTTCACGGTCAACTCGAAACACCACCCCGGCGCCACGGTGTGGGTGGGCGACAAGATCGTGAAGGTCAACCGGAACGGCTTCCCGTACCTGGAGAACTCGGAGTTCGAAGCGCGCCGCACCGCCAGGCTGCTGACCGAGTGGTGCGGCTTCGAGGTCCCGGTGCACCCGGTGATCGCCGTGGTGGGAGCCCAGAAGATCACCTATGGCGCCACCCCCGCCGTGGAGGTCGTCGACGGCGAACAGATCGCCTCGGTCCTGGCGGCCCACCAGGGGGAGTTCCCACCGAACAGGGTGGACCGGATCTTCACGATCGCCCGCCACCGCCATGTCTGGAGCCAGCTGGGCGGGCACGGCAAAAAGTCCCGGTAGCCCGCCCGACCAGCACCCCGACAACGGCGAAGGGCCAGCCCCCGAGGATCACCCTCGTGAGCCGGCCCTTCGTACGTGCCGTGGCACTGCAAGCAGAGAGCCCCCTGTCGGGTTCGAACCGACGACCCCCGCTTTACAAGAGCGGTGCTCTGGCCAGCTGAGCTAAGGAGGCGTGGTGGCCGTCCGCGGTTGACCACGGCGGCACCAGGGGCAGTCTACCGGGACGGGGGCCCGTGGTGGCGGCGGATATCAAGGTGCCCGGTATGACCGGGCTGTCCCGGTTGTGATCGGATCGATGCCGAAATCGGGTGCTGTGGGGGGCTGACAGGGGGGTGAACCGGCGGGTAGCGTCGCCGGAAGTCGGCTCCCGCGCAGTGGTTCAGACCACTGGCGGCGGGGTGGCGACAGGACAACCCAACCCTTTACTC
The DNA here is from genome assembly GCF_051374625.1 of Kitasatospora sp. HPM-01-4. Classification (NCBI taxonomy): domain Bacteria; kingdom Bacillati; phylum Actinomycetota; class Actinomycetes; order Kitasatosporales; family Streptomycetaceae; genus Kitasatospora; species Kitasatospora sp. HPM-01-4. Next base: position 3,794,100 of record NZ_JBPQGP010000005.1, read on the forward strand.
GGATCGTCCGGCACGTTCCTGCCGGTGAAGGAGAGCACAGTCATGGCTTCTGTGACGTACGACAAGGCGACCCGCCTCTACCCGGGCGGGACCAAGCCGGCCGTCGACGCGCTGGACCTGCACATCGAGGACGGCGAGTTCCTCGTCCTGGTCGGCCCGTCCGGCTGCGGCAAGTCGACCAGCCTGCGGATGCTGGCGGGCCTGGAGGACGTCAACGGCGGCGCCATCCGGATCGGCGACCGGGACGTGACCCACCTTCCGCCGAAGGACCGGGACATCGCGATGGTGTTCCAGAACTACGCGCTGTACCCGCACATGACCGTCGCCGACAACATGGGCTTCGCGCTGAAGATCGCGGGTGTCAACAAGGCCGAGATCCGCACCAAGGTCGAGGAGGCCGCGAAGATCCTCGACCTCACCCAGTACCTGGACCGCAAGCCGAAGGCGCTCTCCGGCGGCCAGCGCCAGCGCGTCGCGATGGGCCGCGCGATCGTCCGCGAGCCGCAGGTCTTCCTGATGGACGAGCCGCTGTCCAACCTGGACGCCAAGCTGCGCGTCTCCACCCGCACCCAGATCGCCGGCCTCCAGCGCCGACTGGGCATCACCACGGTGTACGTGACGCACGACCAGACCGAGGCCATGACCATGGGCGACCGGGTCGCCGTGCTCAAGGACGGCCTGCTGCAGCAGGTCGACACCCCCCGGGCGATGTACGACAGGCCCTCCAACGTCTTCGTCGCCGGCTTCATCGGCTCCCCGGCGATGAACCTGGTCGAGGTCCCGCTGGTGGACGGCGGTGTGAAGTTCGGCGGCTCGGTCGTCAACATCTCGCGCGAGGACCTGGCCGGCGCGGGCAGCGACAAGACCGTGACCGTCGGCATCCGGCCGGAGCACTTCGAGATCGTCCCCTCGGGCGGCATCGAAGGCGTCGCGGTCACCGTCAACGTGGTCGAGGAGCTCGGCGCGGACGGCTTCGTCTACGGCACCACCAAGATCGGCGGCGAGGACAAGGACATCGTCGTGCGGGTGCACGGCCGCCAGGTCCCGCAGAAGGGCGAGACCATCCACGTGGTCCCGACCGGCGGCGAGGCGCACGTCTTCTCCAGCAGCACGGGCGAGCGCCTGAGCTCCTGAGCGACCGGACGGGCCCCCGGCGGACGGTGTCCGCCGGGGGCCCGTGCTTTGGGCCCGCGCCCCACCCCCACCGCGCACAACGCCCTACGCCCCGCGCACCGTCCGACGCGTTCGCGCCCCGTCCGACGCGTTCGCGCCCCGCCTCCGCGCCTCGCGCTGCCCTTCGCGTCAACGCGCCGAGCGGACGAACCAGGACACGACTCACTCGATGGTGTAACGGAGTGCGATCCATAGCCCACTCAGCGCTACTCTCCTGAGCGTGAAACAGCTCGTGCGCCGTATCGGCCAGACCGTCGCCCTCACCCTGCCCGTGATCCTGGTGACCACCGGGACCCTCGCGGTGACCCATGTCCCATGGGCCCAGCCGACCAGGCTCGACCAGCAGGTGGTCGCGGCGTCCAGCGGCGACGGCACCATCGGCCGCACCACCACGGCCACCGGCACCGAGGGGCTCTCCCCTCAGGACGCCCTCCGCGCCGACCTGATGGACGAGCTGCGCAACCACAACCCGGGCACCGCGCTCGACCTGCTGGAACGCACCATGCGCGAGAAGCCCGCCCTCACCCCGTACTGCAGCAACCTCGCCGCGGACCTCGGGCGCGCCGCCGTCCGCAAGTACCAGGGTGACGTCCAGCGGGCCCGTTCCTTCGCGCGTCCGGTCTGCGACGGCTCCTTCGCGGCGGGTGTGGTCGGCTGACCGCCTGACCGGCGGCGGGGCCGTACCGGCTGACCCGGCGGCTGCCGGCACGGCCCCGCCGCCCCTCCACGGACCGAGCCGGGGACCTTATCGTTCTCACCATGACCGCCGTGTCCCCCACCGCACCACTCGCCGTCCCTCCGACCGTGACCCAGGCCGTCATCCTGGCCGGCGGTCAGGGCTCGCGGCTGCGGCCCTACACCGACGACCGGCCCAAGCCGCTGGTCGAGATCCCCGGTACCGGGATGCCGATCGTCGGGCACCAGCTGGCCTGGCTGGCCGCCGAGGGCGTCACCGACGCGGTGATCTCCTGCGGGCACCTGGCCGGAGTGCTCCAGGAGTGGCTGGACCAGGCCGACCTGCCGCTGAACGTCAGTACGGTCGTGGAGGCCGAACCGCTCGGCCGGGGCGGCGGTCTGAAGTACGCCTCGAAGGCGCTGCCCCGTCCGGACGAGCCCTGGTACGCCGCCAACGGCGACGTCTGGACCCGCTTCAGCCTCCGCGACATGGCCGCCTTCCACCATGAGCGCGACGCCGTCGCCACCCTCGCGCTGGCCCGGCCGCGCATCCCGTGGGGCGCCGTGGAGACCGACCGGTTCGGCAATGTGCTGGACTTCATCGAGGCTCCGCCGTCCCCGTTCCTGATCAACGCCGGGGTGTACGTCTTCGGTCCGGAGTTCCACGAGCTGCTCCCGGACGTCGGCGACCACGAGCGCACCACCTTCCCGCAGCTCGCCCGCGACAGGCGGCTGGCGGGCTACCAGCTGCCGCAGGGCTGCTGCTGGCGGGCCATCGACACCGCGAAGGACCTCAGCGAGGCCGCCAGGGAGATCGCCTCCGGCGCCTGACCGCAGGAGCGGCCGCTTCCGAACCGCAAGCGCCCGATGCCGCAAGCCCCCGACCGTCCGCTGCGCGGGCAACCCACCGGTGATCCGCCGCACAGGCCCGCGGACCCGCCGCCCCTGAGTGCCACGGCCCGAGCGGGGGCAGACGACGGCTGCCGGGCCCCTCCGAGTGGAGGAGGCCCGGCAGCCGTCGCCGGGAGAAGCCGTACGGTCAGACGACGGTGCCTCCCGGCTGGCCGGCGCCGCCCACGTGGTGACCGCCGTTCATACCGAGCGCGGGGAGCGGAGCGCTGCCCAGGACACCGCCGAGCAGGCCTCCACCCGAGGAGCCCGGCTTCGGGGTGGCCCGGCCCGTGCCGGAGCCCGATCCGGGCGAGCTCCCGCTGCGGCCACCCGCGCCACTGCCGGTAGCGGACCCCGTACCGGTGCCGGAACCCTCGCCGGATCCGGTCGAGCTCCGGTCCGGCTTGGCGGTGTGCGCCTTGCCGCTCCTGCTCGCGGAGGCGGACGGGGAGGCGGTCGTGGCGGAGGGCGTGGACGACGGGGACTGCGAGGCCGAGGGCGCCGAGTGGGGCACGGGCGCCGGTACCACCGGGGGCACGGGCACCGCGGTCGGGCCGTTGGCGGGCCACACCGGCGTGCCGTAGTCGGCCGGCGGCTTGGCCGGGCCGGGGCCGGGCCTGCCACCGGTGCGCACCGCGGCGCCCAGCGTGGAGCCGGCCAGCAGGGTCGTCCCGATCACCAGGGTGGTGACCACCGCGCCCCGGCGCAGGATCCGGCGGCGCAGCGCGGCCGGGTCGTCGGAGCCGTACCGGCGCCACGCCTCCAGCGCGATCCGGCCGTCGAGCGAGCCGAACGGGGCTCCGGCGATCAGCAGCGGGCTCCAGGCCGCCAGGAAGATCAGGTCGGGTGCGTCGTAGACCGGCACGGCCCGCCAGCTGACGGTGAAGAGCAGGGCGGCGGAGAGCAGCATCGCGGCCCCGGCCGCGAGCCGCTGCCAGAGGCCGAGGATCGACAGGACACCCACCACGACCTCGGTGAACGCCACGCCCAGGCCGGAGCCGACGGGGTGCGCCATGGCGAAGTCGAGCAGCGGCTGCGCGACCTTCCAGGGGTGCAGCGAGCCGAGCCAGCGCATCATCGAGCCGCGCTGGCCGCCGTCGAAGTACACCGGGTCGCAGAGCTTGCTGAACCCGGCGTAGACCGAGAGCGAGCCGAGCAGCACGCGCAGCGGCAGCAGTACCAGGCCGAGGTCGACCTTCCGGCCGGGGTACCAGGCGTGCCTGTTCTCCCCGCCGACCGGGTAGCCGGCCTCGGGCAGCTCGCCGCCGGGCGTCCACGGGGGCCGCATCCGCATGCCGGGGACCGGCGCGGAGCCCCCGTAGGAGCCGCCCGCACGGCCGCGGCCGCCGCCCTCCGGCGAGCCCGGCTGCCTGGGCACGGCCTGCCCGTACTGCTCGGTCTGCCCGTACGGGTCCGAGTACGGACCGGTCTGCGGGAACGGCTCCAGCCGCTGGGTGTCCTCCAGCCCGAGCGAGCCCGAACCGCCGCCGGGCGCGGCCGCCGGGGCGGGCACGGTGTTGAGGCGGACGGCCTCCAGCAGCTGGCTCGCCGCCGGGTCGCCCGGCGCGGCCTGCCCGGTCCAGGTGACGGCGGTGACCCGGCCCTTGCGCCGCGCCGACGAACCGACCGAACCGACCGAACCGACCGACCCGGCCGCCCCGACACCCGCCAGCGCCGCCGCGAACGCCGAACCGTCCGCGACCACGTGCGGGGTGACCTGCGACCTGCCGCCGAGGCTCTGCATGCCGTACGGGTCGCCGAACGCCGCCCCGGCCGGGCCGTCGATCAGCGAGGCCACCGGGGCGGTGAGCCGAACTCGGAAGCTGGCCTGGGTGCTGCTCAGCCGGGCCGGGTCGGACGGCACCTTGACCGTGTTGAGGCTGGGCTCGTCGTCTATCCCAGCCGTGCCGCCCTGCCTCGGGCGCCGAGGTGTTCTGGTGTCCACACCCGTCTAACCGGGTGACGGCCGTTTAGGACACTCTCGCGAGTGGATTCCTGGCGGCGCTTGAAGTGATCATGCGCAAACCGATCGGGCCCGGTCAGGCCCGATCGGTTGACGGTCACAAAAGTCGCCGGCGGGGAAACCGGCCCCGCGGGTCAGCGCTTGGCGCGCAGCCGGGCGGCCTCGTACAGCACGATGCCCGCCGCGACACCGGCGTTCAGCGACTCGGTCTCGCCCGGCATCGGGATCCGCACCCGGATGTCGCAGGTCTCGGAGACCAGCCGGGACAGGCCACGGCCCTCGCTGCCCGCGACGATCACGACCGGGCCGGTGAGCGCGTCCAGGTCCCCGATCTCGGCCTCGCCGTCGGCGGCCAGGCCGACGACCATCAGGCCGGCCTTCTGGTACGCCTCCAGGGCCCGGGTGAGGTTGGTGGCCCGGGCGACGGGCAGCCGCGCCGCCGCGCCCGAGGAGGTCTTCCAGGCGCCCGCCGTCATACCGGCGGCCCGGCGCTCGGGGATGACCACGCCGTGCGCGCCGAAGGCGGCGGCGGAGCGGACCACGGCGCCGAGGTTACGGGAGTCGGTGACCCCGTCCAGCGCCATGATCAGCGCGTCCTGGCCGACCTCGGCGGCCCCGTCCAGCAGGTCCTCGGGGTGCGCGTACTCGTACGGCGGGACCTGGAGCACCAGGCCCTGGTGGTTCAGCCCGCCGGTCATCTGGTCCAGCTGCGCACGCGGGGCCTCCATCAGCGGGACGCCACGCTCGTTGGCGGCCTGGAAGGCGTCGCGGACGCGGTCGTCCGTGTCGATGAACTGCATCACGTACAGCGCGTTGGCCGGGACGCCGCCCTGCAGCGCCTCGACCACCGAGTTGCGGCCGACCACCAGCTCGGCCGCGCCCGCGCCGCCGCGGCCGCCCCGCCCGCCGGCTCCGGCGCGGCGCATGCCAGCGCGCGCCTTGGCGTCCCGCTCGCGCTTCAGCGCGGCGTTGGCGGCGCGCTGCTTGGGGTGGCCCTTGCGTGCCTCACCGGGCGGGGTCGGGCCCTTGCCCTGGAGCGACTTCCGGCTGTGGCCGCCGGTCCCGACACTCGCGCCCTTCTTGGATCCGGGGTTGCGGCGGTTCCTGCGCTGGCTGTTGCCGGCCATGGCTGTACTTCCTGTCTGTCCGTCATGCCGGACGGCCGATTACCGTCTGCGGCATGCTCTGCGTCATGTGGGCCCCTCCCGGTCCGCTGCCGGACAAGGAGGGAGGGCCGCACCGGTCCGGTACGGCCCACCCTCACCCCTCCGGCGTCGGAGGGGTTACTGGTTGTTGATCATCCAGCGCGGGCCGGACGGGGTGTCCTCGATGGTGAGGCCCGCCTGCGAGAGCTGGTCGCGGATGGCGTCCGCCGTCCCGAAATCCTTGCGGGCGCGGGCCGCCTGCCGCTGCTCCAGCACCAGCCGGACCAGCGAGTCGACCACACCGTGGAGGTCGTCGCCCCGGTCGGTCCCGGCCCAGTGCTCGTCGAGCGGGTCGAGACCCAGCACTCCGAGCATCGCACGGACCTCGGCGAGACGCGCCATCGCGCTCTCCTTGTCGTCCGCGGTGAGCGCGCTGTTGCCCTGTCGGACGGCGGTGTGGACGACCGCGAGCGCCTGCGGCACCCCGAGGTCGTCGTCCATCGCCTCGGCGAAGGCCAGCGGCACCTCGGGCGCGGCGTCCACCAGGCCGCAGCGCTCGACCGCGCGCTCGATGAAGCCCTCGATCCTGGCGAAGCCGGTCTCCGCCTCGCTGATCGACTCCTCGCTGTACTCGATCATCGAGCGGTAGTGCGGAGCGGCCAGGTAGTAGCGCAGCACGATCGGCCGCCAGCGCTGGACCATCTCGGAGACCAGCACCGAGTTGCCGAGCGACTTGCTCATCTTCTCGCCGCTCATGGTGACCCAGGCGTTGTGCACCCAGAAGTTGGCGAAGTCGTCGCCGAAGGCGCGGGACTGGGCGATCTCGTTCTCATGGTGCGGGAAGATCAGGTCGAGCCCGCCGCCGTGGATGTCGAAGGCCTTGCCCAGGTACTTGTGCGCCATGGCGGAGCACTCCAGGTGCCAGCCCGGGCGCCCGCGGCCCCACGGGGTGTCCCAGCTGGGCTCACCCGGCTTCGCCGCCTTCCACATCGCGAAGTCGCGCGGGTCGCGCTTGCCGGTCTCGCCCTCGCTCTCGGGCTGCAGCAGGTTCTCCAGCCGCTGGTTGGACAGCCCGAGGTACTGGGGGAAGGTGCCGACCGCGAAGTAGACGTTGCCCTCCGCCTCGTACGCGTGCCCCTTCGCGATGAGCTTGCGCATCATCTCGATCATCTCGGGGACGTGGCCGGTGGCCCGGGGCTCGACCGAGGGGGGCAGGCAGCCCAGTGCCGTGTAACCCTCGTTGAAGGCACGCTCGTTGGTGTACGCGATCTCGAACCACGGGGTGCCGAGCTCGCGTTCCTTCTTGATCACCTTGTCGTCGATGTCCGTGACGTTGCGGACGAAGGTGACCTGGTAGCCCCGGTAGGTGAACCACCGGCGCAGCACGTCGAAGTTGAGGTTGGACCGGATGTGTCCGATGTGCGGCGCCGCCTGGACGGTCGCTCCACACAGGTACATCGAGACACAGCCCGGTACAAGCGGGACGAAGTCGCGTACCTGGCGGGTGCTGGTGTCGTACAGGCGAAGGCTCACAGCGTCAAGCGTAGTGGGCGGCGGGGGGTGCCCCGCCACCTTTCCCCGCCCAGGCGACCACTTCTCGATCAGGTACGCGCCCGCAGGCCCCTCGGTTCAGAAGTGGCCGACCACCTTGTGGGGCTTGATCCGGACCACCACCCGGACGTCCTCGGGGCTGTCCATGTCGTAGTCCTTGCCCATGTACTTGCGGGCCAGCTCGTTGATCAGCTCCCGGGCGCCCTCGCTGCTCAGACTGGCCTCGCCGCGCAGCTCGAGGTAGGTGTAGGGCTGCTCGGGCGGGTTGATCACGACCGAGACCCGCGGGTCCCTGAGCAGGTTGCGGTGCTTCCGGCGGCCCTCGACGGTGGAGAACAGCACGTCGTCGCCGTCCCGCTTCACCCAGACGACGGACGACTGCGGGCTGCCGTCGGGCAGCAGGGTGGTCACCACGGCGAAGCTCTTGCCGTCGATCAGCGACTTCGCCTGGTCGGGGAGTTCTGCGGCCATGTGCTCGACCTCTCGTCTGGTGCGTGACGGCTGGGCGGGCGGCCACCCGCCGCCCGCCCACGCTACCGACTCTCCCGCCATTCGGGCGGATTGAACACCCGTCAGACGATTAATCGTCCCGGCCGGCCCGTCAGGCCCGGTACACCAGCGCGGTGGCGATCGCGGCCAGGCCCTCGCCCCGGCCGGTGAGGCCGAGACCGTCGGTGGTGGTGCCGGAGACCGAGACCGGGGCGCCGACGGCGGCGGACAGCGCGGCCTGCGCCTCGTCCCGGCGCTTGCCGATCTTCGGGCGGACGCCGATCACCTGGATCGAGACGTTGCCGATCGCGAAGCCGGCCTCGCGGACCAGTCGGGCCGCCTCGCCGAGCAGGGTCACCCCGGCCGCGCCGGACCACTCGGGCCGGTCGGTCCCGAAGTGCGCCCCCAGGTCGCCGATCCCGGCGGCCGAGAAGAGCGCGTCACAGGCCGCGTGGGCGGCCACGTCGGCGTCCGAGTGCCCGGCCAGGCCCACCTCGGAGTCCGGCCAGTCGAGGCCGGCAACCCGGAGCGGGCGGCCCGCCTCGAAGGCGTGCACGTCGGTGCCGATGCCGATCCGTGGAATCAGCGGTTCAGAAGCCATCGGAGGCCCTCCGTCGGGCGAGTACGGCCTCGGCGAGTACGAGGTCCAGCGGGCGGGTGACCTTGAAGGCCTCTTCGTGGCCGGGTACCACGACCACCTGGCCGCCGTAGCGCTCGACCAGGCCGGCGTCGTCGGTGACCGGCGGCAGGCCGCCGTCGGCCTCCTCGGCCAGCGCCTTCCGGTGCACCTCGTGCAGGGTGTCCCGGCGGAAGCCCTGCGGGGTCTGTACGGCGCGCAGCGTGGCGCGGTCGGGCGTGTCGAGCACCGGCTCCGGCGCCCCCGGCGCGGCGGCCGGGGCGACCCGCTTGACGGTGTCGGCCAGCGGTACGGCCGGCACGACGGCCTCTGCGCCCGCCCGGACGGCGGCGGCGACCGCGTCCACCACCTCCACCGGGACCAGCGGCCGGGCCGCGTCGTGCACCAGCACGATCTCGGTCTCGGCCGGGATCGCGGCCAGGCCCAGGCGCACCGACTCCTGCCGGGTCGCGCCACCGGCCACCACCCGGACGTCCTTGCCGTCCAGGCCGTGGCTGTCCAGCAGCGCGGCCACCTCAGACTCACCACCGGGTGGCGCGGCGACCACCACCAGGCCCACCGCGCGGCTGCGCGCGAGCGCCCGGACCGCGTGCACCAGCAGGGGTACCCCGCCGAGCTCGCGCAGGGCCTTGGGCGCGCCCGGACCAAGCCGCTCGCCCCGCCCGGCGGCGGGTACGACGGCTGCTGCAACTGCTGCTGTGGCGTTCAGGTTTCACTCCTTCGCCGAAGTGGGTATGGCCATGGCGTGCGCGGCAGGTGCACAGCGCGGACCCCTTCCAACCGCAGGCCCGTGCACCTCCGCGAGTTCACCGGCACTCCGCACGGCCCGGGTATCGGACCACCCGGTCCGCCTCGGGGTCCGGACCGACGCACCGTCACACCGGGTTCCACCGAACCAGGGCGCCCGGGCGCGGGTACGCCGAAGCGCCCGAGGTGCCGCCGCACCACCCGCCCGGGCGTACCGGGTCGTGGTGGCGCGCCGTCATCGGGCGCCGTGGCATTGCGGACTGCCGTGAGGCCGGCCTCAGGAGGCCAGGACCTCGTCGAGCAGCGTCTCCGCCTTGTCCTCGTTGGTGTTCTCGGCCAGGGCCAGCTCGCTGACCAGGATCTGCCGGGCCTTGGCGAGCATCCGCTTCTCGCCGGCCGACAGGCCGCGCTCGCGCTCGCGACGCCACAGGTCGCGGACAACCTCGGCGACCTTGATAACGTCACCCGACGCCAGCTTCTCCAGGTTCGCCTTGTAGCGGCGGGACCAGTTGGTGGGCTCTTCGGTGTACGGTGCACGCAGCACCTCGAAGACGCGGTCCAGACCCTCCTGGCCTACTACGTCGCGCACGCCGACGAACTCCGCGTTCTCGGCGGGCACCCGCAGCGTCAGGTCTCCCTGCTGCACCTTCAGCACCAGGTAGGTCTTGTCCACACCTTTGATCTGGCGAGTTTCGATGGCCTCGATCAGCGCAGCCCCGTGATGGGGGTAGACCACCGTGTCGCCAACCTTGAACGTCATGTGACAGGACCCCTTCCGTGGCTTTCCAGAATAACACGCTTTTCGGCGCACCCGAAGGGCGTTTTCGCAGGTCAGGGCCGGTCTCAGGGCTTGACAAGCACCCCCTTCACGTGCTGCGACCGGTGTTCGACCAGAGCTTCCCGCAGGTCGGAGGCGGTATGGGCGACCTGACGAAACCTCTGGCGGCACTCCGAAAACCATGATTGGATCTTGAGTTTTCGCCGCGTAACGCGCCACGCCCCGATAGCGATTCCGGTCACACTCCGGCCCGACCGGCCGCGGACCGGCTGCGGACCCGCCGCGGGTGATCATCGTTCGTGAACGGTGCACCCGTACGGGGGACGGCCGAGCGGTACCGGACCGGTGCTCCGGATGCGACACGGGGCCACCCCGTGAGAAGCGGATAAGTGTGGTCGGTAGTCTGAGCCCTGACTGACCACCCGACCCGTGATCCAAGGAGAAGTCGCCGCCGTGAGCCGGAGCCTTCGACGCGGCGCCATCGCCGCCCTCGTCCTCGCAGCGATCGTCCCGCTGTCCGCCTGCGCCGCCGGGAACTCCCCGGACACGCTGCAGATCAAGCCGGACAACGCGGCCACCCACCTCGGGGACCACCTCAAGCTCAACAACATCGTGGTGGTGACCAAGGCGGACGCGGTCGGCGACCAGACCGGCCCGGCCAACGTCTCGGTCAACATCGCCAACAACGGCACCACTCCCGAGACGCTGCAGTCCGTCACGGTCGGCGAGGGCAGCGCGGCGACCTTCACCGACGCCAAGGGCGCTCCGGTCACCGAGATCGTCATCCCGGCGGGCGGCGCGGTGCTGCTCGGCGGCCAGGGTCAGCCGGCCGCGCACGTCGCCTCGGCCAAGACCACGGTCGGCGGCTTCGTCCCGGTCGCCTTCGCCTTCGCCCAGAGCGGCAAGGTCACCACCCAGGCCCAGGTCAGCCCGGCCACCGGTCTGTACGCCTCGTACGGCCCGACCGTCGCCCCGGCACCGGTCGTCCCCTCGGCGCCGGCCTCCGCTCCGGCTTCCGCCCCGGCCTCCGGCGCCGCCTCGGCACCCGCGTCGGCCCCCGCCTCGGCCCCGGCGAGCCCGAGCGGCAGCGCCTCCGGCGCGCCCGCCGCGCACTGACACCGGCACTCCATGGCGAAGGGCCCCTGCTCGGCAGGGGCCCTTCGGCGTAGGTACCGCGGGGTTTACGGCTCGAACTTGTAGCCGAGGCCGCGGACCGTGACCAGGTAGCGCGGGGCGCCCGGGTCCGGCTCGATCTTGGCCCGCAGGCGCTTGACGTGGACGTCCAGGGTCTTGGTGTCACCGACGTAGTCGGCGCCCCAGACCCGGTCGATCAGCTGCATCCGGGTGAGCACCCGGCCCGCGTTGCGCAGCAGCATCTCCAGCAGGTCGAACTCCTTGAGCGGCAGGTCGACCTTGGCGCCGTCCACCGTGACCACGTGCCGGTCCACGTCCATCCGGACCGGGCCGGCCTCCAGCGCGCCGGGGCCGCCGCCGTCGCCGTTGCCGCCCGCGTCCTCACCGCGGCGGCGGAGCACCGCGCGGATCCGGGCGACCAGCTCTCGGGTCGAGTACGGCTTGGTGACGTAGTCGTCGGCCCCTATCTCCAGGCCGACCACCTTGTCGATCTCGCTGTCCTTGGCGGTCACCATGATCACCGGGACGTTGGAACGGACCCTCAGCTGACGGCAGACCTCGGTGCCCGGCAGTCCGGGGAGCATCAGGTCGAGCAGCACCAGGTCCGCACCGTTCCGTTCGAACTGCTCCAGCGCGTCGGGCCCGGTGGCGGCGACGGCCACCTCGAAGCCCTCCTTGCGGAGCATGTACGAGAGGGCGTCGCTGAACGACTCCTCGTCCTCGACCACCAGTACTCGGGTCACGTTCGGGCCTCCGGGGCAGGAATGGGGGTTGTGGTTTCGGGGGTTCGGTTCGACAGCGGGGTGCTCGGCGGCTCCACCGGGATCCGCCCGGCGGGAAGCCGCACGGTGAACGTGGAGCCTTGGCCCTCGACGCTCCATACGGACACGGTGCCACCGTGGGAAGCGGCGACGTGCTTGACGATGGAGAGGCCGAGACCGGTTCCTCCGGTCGCCCGGGAACGAGCCGGATCGACGCGGTAGAACCGCTCGAAGATGCGCTCGCGGTCCTTCTCCGAGATGCCGATGCCCTGGTCGGTCACCGATATCTCGATCAGTTCGCCGTCCGCCTCGCCCAGCGCCGCGGCGCTGGAGATCCGGCGGGTGGCGATGGCCACCCGGGTCCGCGGCGGGCTGTAGTTCACCGCGTTCTCGACCAGGTTACCGAGTGCGGCGGCGAGCTGGCCGCGGTTGCCGTGCAGGTAGAGGCCCGCGACGCCGCCTGAGGCGATGTGGATCTGCTTGGCGGCGGCGGGCTGGCGGCAGCGGTCCATGGCCTCCGCGATCAGCTCGTCCACCGGCACCGGCTCCGGGTCCATCAGCAGCCGGTCGTCCTGGACCCTGGAGAGGTCGATGATCTCCTGGACCAGGCTGGCCAGCCGGGTGGCCTCGATCTGCATCCGGCCGGCGAAGCGCTGGACCGCCTCGGGGTCGTCGGCGGCGTCCGCGACGGCCTCGGAGAGCAGCGAGAGCGCGCCGACCGGGGTCTTGAGCTCATGGCTGACGTTGGCCACGAAGTCCCGGCGGACCGCCTCGATCCGGCGGCGCTCGGTCAGGTCCTCGACCAGCACCAGCACCAGCCGGGAGCCCAGCGGGGCGACCCGGACCGAGACCGCGAGCGGCTCGGCCGCACGGGCACCTCCCGGTCTGGGCACCTCCAGCTCCACCTGCCGGATCTCACCGTCGCGGCGGGTGGAGCGGGCCAGCGAGAGCATCTGCTCGACGACCACCCCGCCGCCCCGCACCAGGCCCATCGCATAGGCCGCCGAGCTGGCCTTGACCACCTCGTCGGCCTCGCCGAGCACGATGGCGCAGGAGCGCAGCACCGACAGTACGGTGTCCACGCCGGGCGGCAGCACCGGCTCGTGCACGGGTGCGCTGCTCGTACTGATCCTGCCTCTGCCGCTTCCCCTGCCGCTCCGGCTCTGCTCGCGCTCGCTCCAACGGAAGGCTATGGCGGCGGTGAGGCCGACACCGAGCCCGGCTATGGCGCAGGCAGCGGCGGCGGCCACATTCACGTCCATACGGCCAGCCTAAGCGCTAGGTGAAGACCTCTCTCAAGCTCGCGATCAAGGGATTGGCCTTACGTTGCCGAGAATTCACCTTCAGGCTGCCGCTGGTTCACTGCTGCGGCCGTGCGGCGTCGCCCGGACAGCCCAGTCTGGGTGGCGCAGCCCGTGCGGCCGGTGACGCGCGTACGATTCGCGCCACCAGCAGCGGCCTCCCGGCCCCTCGTGCGCGTGCTCACGGACGGATGTCCACGGGTGCGGGCGCACGGGACGACGGGACGACCGGTCGGCACCGCCACCGACACAGCTACTGAGGGAGAGAGCATGCGCGACGCGTACCACGAGGAACTCGACTCGATCAGCGACGGACTGGTCGAGCTGGCCCGGCTGGTCGGTTCGGCCATGGGCCGGGCCACCACCGCGCTGCTCGACGCCGACCTGGAACTGGCCGAGAAGGTCATCGCCGCCGACGAGAAGATCAACGAGCTGCACCACGACCTGGAGAACCGGGCCATCGACCTGCTGGCCCGCCAGCAGCCGGTCGCCACCGACCTGCGGATCGTCGTCACCTCGCTGCGCATGAGCGCCGACCTGGAGCGCTGCGGCGACCTCGCCCGGCACGTCGCCAAGGTGGCCCGCCTGCGCTACCCCGCGACGGCCGTCCCGGGCGACCTGCACCCGATCGTGCTGGAGATGGGTCAGCTCGCCCAGCGCCTGGTCGCCAAGGCCGGACAGGTCATCTCCACCAAGGACGTGACCAAGGCGCTGGAGCTGGAGCAGGACGACGACGCGATCGACGCGCTGCACCGCGAGCTCTTCTCGCACCTGCTGGACGACCGCTGGCAGCACGGCATCGAGACCGCCGTGGACGTCACCCTGGTCGGCCGGTACTACGAGCGGTTCGCCGACCACGCGGTGTCCGTGGCCAAGCGCGTGGTGTTCCTGGTGACGGGCGAGCACGCGAGTGAGTTCGCCGCCACGTACGAGGCCGGCCAGGCCCAGTAGGCGGGGCCGGACCGCCTTCGGCGGGGCCGCCTGTGCCGTCGTCCAGGGGCGGGGGTGCTCCTCCAGGGCACACCCGCTCGCCCCTGGAAAGACCCGACAGGGGGGCGCGCGGAGCACCGCCCGGTAGCCCCCGCGCGCCCGTTGACGCCCCGTCACGGGAGGGCTTCACTCATGGAGTAGGCACACCGCCGTGTGCCCGTCCCGAGGAGGGCCCAAGCGCGATGAAGGCAACCCCGACCCCCACCACCCCACCGCCGAGCGTCATAGAACCGCCCGCACCGGCCCTGCTGCCGATCCTCGCCGCCGGCTGCGGCTGCGGCCCCGGCTGCGGCTGCGGCTGCCAGTCCGGAGCACCGTGCCAGTGCGGCGGTGTCAGTGGCGGCTGCTGCGGCCACTGAACACTCACAGCCCACTCATGACCGGGTGCCCCGCCGCACGGCGGGGCACCCGGTCCGGCTTTCCCCGGCGGCTCACGCAGGCGCGGCGTCAGAAGTCGACGTCGGTGCAGGAGTAGAAGGCGTTGCCGGTGTCGGCGATGTCCCAGACCGCGAGCACCACCTGGTGGCCGGTCCGGCCGGCCGGCAGGGTCGCGGTGTGGCTGACGGTGCCCGGAGGCTGGGCGCCGCCGTAGGGGACGCTGAGGAAGGGCGTGGTGTCCAGGCTGTCGCGGGTCAGCGGCTGGGAGGCGTCGTAGCCGGGATTGGTGAGGAAGTACCGGAACGAGGTGGTCGCGTGCCGGGCGGTGAACGTCCAGGTGAAGGTGAGCTGCTGCCCCGCGGTCACATGGGTGGTCGGCCAGTCGCCGCCGCGCGAGTCGTCCAGTTCGGCGAACCTGGCGTTCCCGCCCGAGCAGAGGGTGCCGTCGGCGGGCCCGCTCTCCGGGAAGCCCTTCGGACCCTCCACGCTCTGCGGTTCCCACTGGATCTGACCGCAGTCGGTCACGGTTCCGGCGGCGCACAGGGCGGACCTGCTCGGCGGATCCGAGATGTACCCGTGCGACTGGGCGGGAACCGCGAGGGCGACCGGGACGGCCGCCGCGACGGCCGCCGCCACCAGGGCATGGCGCTTGCGCATGGTGCTCCTTCCTGAACCCGCTCGCGGGCATGCCGAAGCGGGGCGTGGGGGGTGGATGGAGTACACGACGGACGCGGGCGGCTGTGGGGAGGGATCCGGGACGGACCGTGGCGCGCCCGCGCCGGCTCCGCACTTACGCTAGAAGCGCCGTACGCGACCGTCAATGGTCTGAACCACCTTGGGCGCCAAGGGAGTTGTCCGCTCGCTGCGGCGGCCCTGGGCACTCCGGCGGCCCTGGCGCGGCCCGGCCGACGGGCCGACGGCGGCCCGCGCATGCCGCTCACCGGTCCGCTGTACCCGTGCCTGCCCGCCGGTCCCGCCCCGGAAGGACCCGCCGCACACGACCGAGCCCCCCCGCCGCGCGGTGGGACCGCGGGCGGGGGGCTCGGTGGCGGAGCGGGTGTGCGGGCTACTTCTTGCCCTGGTTCTTGACCGCCTCGATGGCAGCCGCGGCGGCCTCGGCGTCCAGGTAGCGGCCGCCCTTGGCGACCGGCTTGAAGTCGGCGTCCAGCTCGTACACCAGCGGGATGCCGGTGGGGATGTTCAGGCCGGCGATGTCCTCGTCGGAGATGCCGTCGAGGTGCTTGACCAGCGCCCGCAGGCTGTTGCCGTGGGCGGTGACCAGCACGGTCTTGCCGGCGGCCAGGTCCGGGACGATCGCGTCGTACCAGTACGGCAGCATGCGCTGGACGACGTCCTTGAGGCACTCGGTGCGCGGGCGCAGCTCGCTCGGGATGTCCGCGTAGCGGGCGTCGTGCGCCTGCGAGTACTCGGCATCGTCGCTCAGTGCCGGCGGCGGGGTGTCGTAGGAGCGACGCCAGAGCTGGAACTGCTCCTCGCCGAACTCGGCCAGGGTCTGGGCCTTGTCCTTGCCCTGGAGAGCGCCGTAGTGCCGCTCGTTCAGGCGCCAGCTGCGGCTGACCGGGATCCAGTGGCGGTCGGCCTTGTCCAGGGCGATCTGGGAGGTGCGGATCGCACGGCGCAGCAGCGAGGTGTGCACCACGTCGGGGAACAGGCCCTCGCTGGCGAGCAGCTCGCCACCGCGCGCGGCCTCCTTCTCACCCTTCTCGTTGAGGTCGACGTCGACCCAGCCGGTGAAGAGGTTCTTCTGGTTCCACTGGCTCTCGCCGTGGCGGAGCAGGATGAGTCGGTACGTGGTGTCAGCCATGGTCCACAGCTTAATGGAGCCGAATAACCGGTAGCCGGGCCGAAAGTCCATCGGTAATATGCGGTTGCCCAAAAGACCACTTACATGCCCGTCGGGCAGCCCCCACAGCCCGCTCGGCGAACTCCTGCTGCCCTCGGAGCCTCCATTGCCCGGATCCGCCCGAATATCCGCCGCCTTCTCGAAGACCGTCGGCGGCCTGCCGAGACAGTTCTGGTGGCTCTGGACGTCCACGCTGGTGAACCGCCTGGGCGGCTTCGTGGTCACGTTCCTGGCCCTGTACCTGACCGCCGACCGCGGCTACTCGGCCTCGTACGCGGGGCTGGTCGCGGCGCTGTTCGGGCTCGGCGCGGCCATCGCGGCGGTCGGCGGAGGCGTGCTCGCCGACCGGATCGGGCGGCGGCCGACGGCGCTGGTCGCGCAGCTGTCCACAGCGGTCTTCACCGCCGTGCTCGGCTTCACGGACGGTCCGGTGGCCATCGCGGTGGTCGCCTTCCTGGTCGGCCTGGCGAACAACGCCTCACGCCCGGCCATCTCGGCGATCATCGCCGACGTGGTCCCGGCGAAGGACCGGGTCAGGGCCTACTCGCTGAACTACTGGGCGATCAACATCGGGTTCGGCGTCTCGGCGGCGGCCGCCGGGCTGATCGCGAGCCATGGCTACCTGACCCTCTTCGTGCTGGACGCGGTCAGCACGCTGCTCTGCGCGGTGGTGGTCTTCGTCAAAGTCCCCGAGACCCGGCCGGGGGACACCACCCCGGCGGCCGAGGCCGCCGACGCCCGGGGCGAAGCGCGGGTCGGGCTGGGAACGGTCTTCCGGGACGGCCGGTTCATGGCGGTGGTCGGCGCCAACCTGCTGCTCGCCGTGGTCGCGCAGCAGGGCAGCACCACGCTCGCGGTGAGTATGGGGCAGGCGGGAATCTCCACCACCGGGTACGGCTTCGTCATCGGCCTGAACGGTCTGCTGATCGTGCTGCTCCAGCTGCCGCTCACCCAGCTGACCAGCGGCCGCAACCGGACCGCGCTGCTGGTCGCCGGTGCCCTGCTGACCGGCTGGGGCTTCGGACTGACCGCGCTGGCCGGGTCCTCGGCCGCCTTCTACGCCGTCACGGTCACCGTCTGGACGATCGGCGAGATCATCAACGCGCCGACCATGATGAGCCTGGTCACCGAGCTCTCGCCGGCCACGGCGCGCGGCCGCTACCAGGGTGTCTACTCGCTCTCCTGGTCGCTGGCCTCCTTCCTCGGCCCGGCGGCCGGCGGATACCTGCTCCAGCACGCGGGCGGCGGTGCCGTGTGGGGCGCGTGCGCGGTCTGCGGGACGGCCGCCGGCCTCGCCTTCCTGCTGCTCGGGCGGCACAGTGCGATCCAGCCGGGTGCGGCCGTGCCCGACGCCCTCGGTGGGTCGGAGACCTCTAGCGCCCCGGTGGCGTCCTCTCCGGCCTGAGACCGGCCGGCGGCAGGGCCCGCGGCGTCGCGGGCCTGCTGCCAGCCGGCCCGGCTCAGGCCTCCCCGTGCGCGGCGTCCTGCTGCGATCCAGCCCCGGGAGCGGCGGGTCCGGCAGCGGCGGGTCCGGCGAGGTGGGCGAAGGCTTCGAGGTTCCGGGTCGACTCGCCGCGCTTGGTGCGCCACTCCCACTCACGCCGGATCGCCGAGGCGAAACCGAGTTCGAGCAGGGTGTTGAAGGGTTCGTCGGCGTTCTCCAGGACGGCGCCCAGCAGCCGGTCGACCGTCTCCGGGGTGAGCGCGTCCAGCGGGAGGCGGCCCGCGAGGTAGACGTCACCGAGCCGGTCGACGGCGTAGGCGACCCCGTACAGCCGGGTGTTGCGCTCCAGCAGCCAGCGGTAGACCGCCTCGTGGTTCTCGTCGGGGCGGCGGATCACGAACGCGTTCACCGACACGGTGTGGTCGCCGACCCGCAGCGCACAGGCGGTCGCCAGCTTCCGGCTGCCCGGCAGCGAGGCGACCAGGGTGTACGGATCATCGGGGGCCGGTTCCCAGGCCACTCCGGTCTCGTCCAGTGCGGCACGGAGCAGGTCGAGGGCGTCGTCCTTGGTACGGATTGCCATGGAGGAGACGCTACTCGGCGGTAGGCCGGGCTTCCAGCGACACCTGGCGCGCAGCCCCGGGGCGCGGGGAACCGGTCGGGCCCCGCGCCGCCGAAGGCCGTCCGTCAGCCGAGGCGCACCCGGGAGCGGGCCAGGCGGCCCGCCCGTTGGGCGAGCGCGCCGGCGTACACGTCGGCGGTGGCGGCGGCGGCCGTGCGCCAGCCGAAGCCCGCCGCGTGCCGGGCGGCGGCGGCACCCTGCCGCCCCGACAGCTCGGGGCTGGCGGCGTACTGGAGCAGAGCGTCGGCCCAGGCCTGCGGATCGTGGCCGTGCACCAGCGTCCCGGTACGGCCGCCCTGGACCGCGACCGGGAGGCCGCCGACCGCCGCCGCGATCACCGGCGTGCCGCAGGCCTGGGCCTCCAGCGCGACCAGCCCGAAGGACTCGCTGTGCGAGGGCATCACCAGCGCCGACGCGGCCCGGTACCACTCGGCGAGCTCGGGCTGCCCGACCGGCGGATGGAAGCGGACCACGTCCGATATGCCGAGCTGGGCGGAGAGCTTGTGCAGGCTCTCCGGCCTGGCCAGCCCGGACCCTGAAGGCCCGCCGACGACCGGGACCACCAGCCGCTCGCGCAGGCCGGGCTCGCGGTCGAGCAGCACCGCGACGGCCCTGAGCAGCACGTCCGGCGCCTTGAGCGGCTGGATCCGCCCGGCGAAGAGCAGGACCACGGCGTCCTGCGGCAGCCCGAGCCTGGCACGGGCCGCGACGCGGTCGCCGGGCCGGAAGGTGTCCAGGTTGACGCCGGGGTGGACCACGGCGAGCTGGTCCTTCCGGGCGCCGTAGTGGTGCGAGAGCTCCTCGGCCTCCTCGGCCGTGTTGGCGATCAGGCGGTCGGCGGCCTCGACCACCTGGGTCTCACCGATCACCCGCGCGGCCGGCTCCGGCGTGTCACCCTCGGCGAGGGCGGCGTTCTTGACCTTGGCCATGGTGTGCATGGTGTGCACCAGCGGTACGCCCCAGCGCTCGGCGGCCAGCCAGCCGACCTGTCCGGAGAGCCAGTAGTGCGAGTGCACCAGGTCGTAGTGGCCCTGCCGGTACCCGGCCTCCGCGCGCAGCACGCCGTGGGTGAAGGCGCAGAGCTGCGCGGGCAGGTCCTCCTTGAGCAGCCCCTCGTACGGCCCGGCGGTGACGTGCCGGACCAGGACCCCGGGCGCGAGCTCGACCAGGGGCTCGTCCTCGGAGCGGATCGCCCTGGTGAAGATCTCGACCTCGATGTCCAGCTCGGCCAGCCGCTTGGCCAGCTCGACGATGTAGACGTTCATCCCGCCCGCGTCGCCGGTGCCGGGCTGGTGCAACGGCGAGGTGTGGACGCTCAGCATGGCTATCCGCCGAGGCCTGCGCGGCCGCCCGCCCACCAGTGACTGCAGGCGGCCACGGGCGGGCGTGAGCGCGTACTGGCCACGGCGCGCCTTCCGTACGGGGTGCTGGGTCACCGGGCTGAAGCCTCCTCTTGCTCCCCGACTGCCGAGGGCCGTGCTGGTACCTGTGGACCGTGCTGCTCCGGACTTGCTGGACGTCCGCCCAGGTGGCCCCGCCGAGCGGCGGCCCCGCGTGGGCATTCGTCCAGTGTGACAACCCAGGGGTCGAAGGCCGGTATTCCCGTCTGGGCGGATGACCTGCGGTGCGATCCGCGTAGGCTGCCTGGCATGGCCGCCTCGTTCGATCCCTCCGCCGCCCGTGGGCGCTCCGCCCGCCCGGTCGGGACGGTCACCCGGGGCACCACCAACACCAACCGGCTGCGCCGGATGGACCGCTGGACGGCCCACGCTCTCGGTCCGGCACTGCGCCGCGCCGACCGGCCGCCGATCGCGGTGGACCTCGGCTACGGTGCGGCGCCCTGGACCGCCGTCGAGCTCTCCGCCCGCCTGCGGGCGGTCCGCGCGGACGTCCGGGTGGTCGGCATCGAGATCGAGCCCGAGCGGGTCGCGGCCGCCCTCCCCTACGCCGATCCCCCGCTGCTGACCTTCCGGCGCGGCGGCTTCGAGATCCCGCTGGACGGTGCCGCTCCGCTGCTGATCCGGGCGGCGAACGTGCTGCGGCAGTACGAGGAGTCGGCGGTCGCCGCGGTCTGGGAGCGGCTGTGCGGACGGCTCGCCCCCGGCGGACTGCTGGTCGAGGGCACCTGCGACGAGATCGGACGGCGGCACGTCTGGGTGGCGCTCGGTCCCGAGGGCCCCCGGACGGTGACCTTCGCGGCCCGGCTCGGCAGCCTCGACCAGCCCTCCGACCTGGCCGAACGGCTGCCGAAGGCGCTGATCCACCACAATGTGCCCGGTCGCCCGGTACACGCCTTCCTCACCGAGTTCGACCGGGCCTGGGCCGCGGCGGCGCCGTACGGAGCCTTCGGGGCCCGCCAGCGCTGGGTGGCCGCGTGCACCGCGCTGTCCGGGAGCTGGCCGCTGGTGGACGCGCGCGGACGGTGGCGGCAGGGCGAGGTCACGCTGCCATGGAGCGTCCTGGCGCCCTAGCCGGACCTGGCCGTTCCGGAGTCCGGACCCGCTGCGGCGCGCGGGAGTTCACTCGAACGAGTTATCGAATACCTCTAGCATGTTGACGCCACACCAGGTCACCATAGGGACGGTCGCACGAGCCGACGGTGTTCGACGAGGGGCACCTGAACACCCGTCAGCTCCGCTGCCCCAGGGCGCGCCACACCTGCTCGAACACCCCGTACGCCTCCGCTCCGAACAGCACGAACCGCACCTCGGCCAGACTCGCAGACCCGACCGGCCCCGATTCGGCCGGCTCGGCCACCGCTTCCGTCACCGCCGTGAGGGCGATCCTCGCCGCGTCCTCCAACGGCCAGCCGTAGATCCCGGCCGAGATCGCCGGGAACGCCACCGTCCGCGCCCCCAACTCGACCGCCAGCCGCAGCGATTCGCGATAACAGGAGGCCAACAGCTCAGCCTGCCGCTCGTACTCCTCCAGCCGGTGGACCGGTCCCACCGTGTGCACGACCCATCGGGCCGGCAGGCGGCCGGCCGTCGTGGCGACGGCCTGGCCGGTCGGCAGGCCCTTCCCGTAGTGCGAGGCCCTCAGCCTGCGACAGTCCGCGAGGATCTCCGGGCCGCCCCTGCGGTGGATCGCGCCGTCCACCCCACCACCACCGAGCAGAGAGGAGTTGGCGGCGTTCACGATCACGTCCACCCGCTGCTCCGTGATGTCACCCTCGACCAGCGTGATCTGTGTCACCACATCGGACCTCCCATCACACCGCGTCCACAGGGCGCCCACACTAACCACCCCGGCCGCTGGGAGCGTGGCAATAACCACATCGACGCCGGTCGGTCAGAGAAATCCTCGGAGATCACGTTATGGTCGCGGGAAGCTCCCCGACACACGGTGCCATGCGGGCACTGAGCACGGCTCCCAACCGTTGCCCAGTCGGGGAAAGGGAGGATCGACCAATGCCCGCAACGGGAGACGGGCGGGCACCGCGTGCCTCGTACCGGCCGGGCAACACCGGCGGAGTCCTGACCGAGCATGCCGTCGGCACCGGCGGTGTCCTGACCGAACAAGCCGTCGGCACCGCCGAAACCGCCCTCGGCCACACCGCTGCCTTCGCCGCCGACCAAGCGGAAGACAGTGATGAGACCGGCCGCTCGGCCAAGCGGACGGGCGGGCTGGCCACGCTCCGCTCGGACAGCGCCACCGGCGGCCGACCCGACGGACAGACCGACGACCAACTCGACGGACCCTCCGACCCCCGGAGCGACCACCCCGTGGGCGGGCGGCCCGGCGACCGCGGCAGCTTGCCGAACGGCGCTCCAGGCGGTCGCGTCAGCCTCACCTCCAACCCCATACCGCGCCCTCGGAACACCCATGGCGGCCCCGGCACGCCCTCGCGTGGCGAGCCGTTCCGACTGCTCGTGATCGAGGGCGACGTCTCCGACGCGGTCCTGATCGAGCAGCTGGTCGCCGACAGCGGTTCCCCCATAGAGATCCACTGGGCGCACGGCATCGACCAGGCCGTCGGCCTGCTCTCCCCCACGCTGCCCGGTGCCCGGCGCGGCCGCCCGCGCGGCTCCGACTTCAGCTGCGTCCTGCTCGACCTGGCCGCCCCCGGTGACCTCGCCGCCCACAGCGGGCTGGTCCCCACCGCCGAGACGGCCCTGCCAGGCGATCCGGCCGGTCAGCCGGACGCTCCCGTCGGCCTGCCCCTCTCCGGTGTGGGCAGCGGTCCGGACAGGTTCGACGACCCCGACGGGCTCGACGGCCTGCGCGCGGTGCTGCGCCGGGCCCCGCACACCGCCGTCGTGGTCCTGACCGACGCCGCCAGCGCGGAGCTCGGAGCCGCCGCGGTGGCCGCGGGCGCCCAGGACTTCCTGGTCAAGCACGAGACGGACGGGCCTCTGCTGGCCCGCGCCCTGCGCTACGCGGTCGAACGCAAGCGGGCCGACGAGTCGCAGCGGCGCCTGGTCGAGGCCGAGCTGCGCGGCCAGGAGAACGCCCGGCTGCAGCGCCATCTGCTCCCCACCCCGCTGCTCGACGGCGCCGGGCTCGCGTTCACCCGCCGCTACCGCCCAGGCCGCCGCCGAGCCCTCCTCGGCGGCGACTTCTACGACGCCGTCCGTACCTCCGACGGCACCGTCCATGTGGTGATCGGCGACGTGTGCGGCCACGGTCCGGACGAGGCGGCCCTCGGCGTCGCCCTCCGGATAGCGTGGCGCACCCTGGTCTTCGCCGGGCTCACCGGTGAGGCACTGCTCAGCACCCTCCAGCACGTGCTGGAGCACGAGCGCCGCAGCGACGAGATCTTCGCGACGCTCTGCATGCTGGTGCTCTCCCCCAAAGCGCCACCGTCCACCGGCCCGGCGGTCTCCACCAGCCAGGCCGTACCCGCGGGTCCGGCGGCTTCCACCGGGCCCGGCAAGGCCGAGCACGCCCTGCTCTACCTGGCCGGGCACCCGGCGCCGCTGCTGCTGAGGACGGACGGCCGTCCGGTGCTGCTCCCGGCCGACCAGGCCGGCCCCGCCCTCGGGCTGGTCCCGTGCGACGACGGCCAAGCGGTCTGGCCGGCCCAGGAGCTCGAACTCCACCCCGGCTGGCGGCTGCTGCTCTACACCGACGGGCTGGTCGAGGGCCGGGTCGGCGCGGGGTCCCGCCGGCTGGGCCAGGACGGCCTGGTCGAGCTGATCGGCGACCACCAGTCCGCCGGCCTCACCCGGGGCCGGCTGGTGGACAGCGCCATCGCAGAGGT
This sequence comes from Kitasatospora sp. HPM-01-4, assembly GCF_051374625.1. Lineage (NCBI taxonomy): Bacteria > Bacillati > Actinomycetota > Actinomycetes > Kitasatosporales > Streptomycetaceae > Kitasatospora > Kitasatospora sp. HPM-01-4. The sequence goes on from NZ_JBPQGP010000005.1 coordinate 3,817,846, forward strand.
CGAGGAGCTCAACGGCGGCGCGCTCGCCGACGATGTCGCCGTCCTGCTGCTGGAACGCAACCCGGTGCCGCTCATCATGGGGTGACCGACCTGTGTGAACGCGGTGGGCGCGGTACCCGATCGGGTACCGCGCCCACCGCGTTCACACGGGTCCACCACCTGGTGCCGGCCCGTACGGCTCGGCGGTCACCAGGGACCGTACGGCCCCACGTTCCGCCGGCCGCCCTTGCCCCGGCCGTCGGTCAACTGCTTGATGGCGGGCCGGACATCGACCATGTAGACGATCGCGGCCACCAGGCCGGCCAGCGACAGCATGCCGAACAGGCTGGACCCGAGCAGCAGGTCGAGCACCAGGGCGAGACCGAGGATGATCAGCCAGAACTGCTTCGTCTTCTTGTCCGCCGCGCGATAGGCGTCCTCGCGACGGGTGGCGGCGTCCACGAAGGCGAAGAGCTTGAAGCACACCATCGCGGTGGTCAGCCACCAGAACGGGTTCAGGTAGGCGAAGTCCAGGATCTGTCCCACTGCGGTCTCCTCACTGCGGCTTCGGCGGAACCGGCCCCGGCGCTACCGGGCCGGGCAAAGGCCACTTCCCATCGTGACACGGCCGCCGCCACACGTACCGGACAACGAACCGGCCCGGCCCGACGTGCCCGGCCGCCCTGGCGGTGCTCCCGGCAACTCCCCGGCGGCACTCGGGGTACCCCCCGGCCCGGCCGTCTCCCCTGCGCTCGGCTCTCGCCGCGTCCCGCTCGGCGGCCTACTCTGCGGACTTCTCGCCGGACTTCCGTGCCCGCGGAGCCTTCTTGGCGTCCTCCGGGTCGCTCTGCGCCCCGGGCTCCTCGACCAGTTCGGCGTCGACGGCCTCGTCCTCATCGACCGCGACCACCGCGGGCCCGGTCTTCACCGGCTTGTGCTCGGCCCCGCTCTGGCCCTTCTCCACGACCGCCTTGCCGCGTACGGCCAGCTCGTCGTAGACCTCCTTCGCCTTGACCGCGAACTCCGCCGCCCGGCCGACCTGCTGCAGCGCGAACTCCTGGGCCTTCTCCTGCAGCCCCTTGAGGTCGGTCGGCAGGGTGGTGACCGTCTCGGTCACCTTGGCCTGCGCCTCGACCAGCCTGGTCTGCGCCTCCTGGAGCCGGACCGCCGCCTTCTCCTGGGTGCCCTTGCGGTCCGCCGCGAGCGCCTCGACCTTGCCCGGCACCTCGCGCAGCTTCTCGTAGGCGAGGTCGCCGGCGCCCGCGAGGGCGTACAGCGGGGTCGGGTCGCTGAGGGTCTTCTTGATCTCGTCAGTGATCGGCATGACCGGTTCTCCCTTTGCGTCGACAGCCGGTGACCGGCCTGTCGTGGGTCTTCGCCCGGTGACCGCCCGGCCGGGCAGCCACCCCGTGTTCAGTCCTCGTCGGCCTTCGGTCCTGGTCCGCTGGGCCCGGCCACCGTCACGCCGTCCGTGGACGCCCCTTCCTTGTTCTCCTTCAGGAAGGCGTCGTAGACGGCGAGCAGCGCCTGCTTCTGCCGCTCGTTGATCAGTGGATCGGCCAGGATCGCGGCCCGCAGTTCGAGCCCCTCACCCTGCCGTTCCTCCAGAATCCCGGCCTGGACGTACAGCGTCTCCGCCGAGATCCGCAGCGCCTTGGCGATCTGCTGCAGGATCTCCGCGCTCGGCTTGCGCAACCCGCGCTCGATCTGGCTGAGGTACGGGTTGGACACACCGGCGGCCTCCGCCAGCTGCCGCAGCGAGAACTGCGCGTTCCGCCGCTGCTCCCGGATGTACTCGCCCAGTGAGCCAACGTTCAGTGAGGCCATACCGGCAGTCTCCCCCGCGGTGCTTGCAAATGCAAGCAGAGCGCTAACACCAGCAACCACAGGCCCGGGCGTGCGCTGCACCATGGCCGGATGACCGGGTGTTCCGGTCAGCGGATCACGAGAGCGCCGCAGGTGCGGCCGCCCCGGCTGCCCCCGCGCTCCTTCTTCCGCGCCCGTCGCGCCCGTCCGCGTCCTTGCACTCCCGTCCTTCTCCGGGCCTTCTCCCGTCCTTCTCCGGTCCGGGTGCCGCAGGCGACGGATAGTGTGCTCGGCCATGACCGAACCTTCCTTTCCGCACACCACGCAGGCCGCCTACGACGCCATCGCCGCCGTCTACGCCGAGCGCTTCAGAGACGAACTGGAGCGGCAGCCGCTGGATCGCGCGATGCTCTCCTCGTTCGCCGAAGTGATGCAGGCCGCCGGCATCGGGCCGGTCGCGGATCTCGGCTGCGGTCCGGGGCGGGTGACGGCGTATCTGGACTCACTGGGGTTGGACGTCTTCGGTGTCGACCTGTCGCCGTCGATGGTCGAGCTGGCCCGCCAGGAACACCCGGGCCTGCGGTTCGAGGTGGGGTCGATAGCCGCCCTGGGGCAGGCGGACGGCGCTCTCGGCGGGGTGCTCGCCCGCTACTCCATCATCCACACCCCGCCGGAGCGGGTCCCGGAGGTCTTCGCCGAGTTCCACCGGGTGCTGGCTCCGGGCGGCCATCTGCTGCTCGCGGTCCAGGTCAGCGATGAACCACTCATCCCTGTACAGGAGTTCGACCACAAGGTCTCGCTCGCCTACCGCTGGTCACCGGACCGGCTCGCCGAGCTGCTCCGCGCGGCGGGACTGGTCGAGGTCGCCCGACTGCTGCGGGAGCCGAACGAGGGCGAGAGGTTCCAGCAGGCGTATCTCCTGGCCCGTAAGCCTGCTCAGGCGTAGCCGTCGGACGGAGCCATACCGTCGGACCGAGCGTCAGTCGGCGGTTCCGGTCAGGCGCCGGTAGGCAGGGGCGAGCAGGGCGGCGAGGTCGCGGCCGGCGATCCGGATGCCCGAGGGCCCGAGGCCGGCGAGGGCCGACCCGGCGGCGGTCTCGGGGCCGGGCGGGCTCGGCTGGAGAGTGAACTCGCCCTCCCAGAAGGTGTCCAGGAGTTCGGACAGCGGCTGTGCATCGGTCATCGTTCGATCGCTCCCTCGGCCGCGTGGCCTGCGCTGGTACGGCTTGCGGTCTGTTCGTCCGGCACTCCGGGTGCGCCGGACGCTTCCGGCTCCCCGCCCGTCTCGGCCCCGGCGCCCGCCTCCGACGGCTCCCGCTCCCCAGGCCCGCCTCCCGCCTCGGGCCCGCCACCCGCCTCAGCCCTGCCACCCGCCTCGACCTCGCCGATCGCGTCGGCGGAGAGGGAGACCAGTTCGCGCAACGCTTCGGTGGACAGGTCGCCGAGCCACTGCTCGCCCTCGCCGACCACGGCTTCGGCCAACGCCCGCTTGGACTCGATCAGTTCGGCGATCCGCTCCTCTACGGTGCCGACGCAGACCAGGCGCCGCACCTGGACGTCCCGCCGCTGGCCGATCCGGAACGCCCGGTCGGTCGCCTGGTCCTCCACCGCCGGGTTCCACCAGCGGTCGAGGTGCACCACATGGTTGGCGCTGGTCAGATTGAGCCCCGTGCCACCCGCCTTGAGCGACAGCAGGAACACTCGGGGCCCGTCCGGCGACTGGAACCTGGCGACCATCTCCTCACGCCGGCGCTTCGGTACGCCCCCGTGCAGATAGAGCACCTCCTCGCCGAGCCGGGCGGCCAGGTGGGGCTGGAGCATCCGGCCGAACTCCGCGTACTGGGTGAAGACCAGGACTCGGCCGCCCTCCGCGAGCGCCTCCGCCAGAATCTCCTCCAGGCGTGCCACCTTCCCCGATCGGTCTCCCAACTCCGATCGGTCGTGCAGCAGTTGGGACGGATGGTTGCACACCTGCTTGAGCCGTCCGATCGCCGCGAGGACGGCGCCCTGGCGCTCCACCCCGCGCGCACCCCGGAGGCGCCGCATCAGGTCGGCCACCACCGCCTGGTAGAGCCCGACCTGCTCGGCGGTGAGGTTGCAGTAGACCGTGATCTCCTGCTTCACGGGCAGCTCGGCCGCGACCGCCGGGTCCGACTTGGACCGGCGGAGCATGAACGGTCCGGTGAGCCTGCGAAGTTGACCGGTCGCCGCCGGGTTCGCATTGAGCTCGACCGGAATCGCGTAACGCTCCTTGAAGGAATCGGCGGAGCCGAACAGGCCCGGGTTGGCGAAGTCGAGCACGGCGTGCAGCTCGGCGAGCCGGTTCTCCACCGGCGTACCGGTGAGGGCGATCCGGTGCTCGGCCCGCAGTGAACGGACCGCTCGGGACTGGGCGGTGGCCGCGTTCTTGATGGACTGGGCCTCGTCCACGATCACCCGTCGCCAGGAGATCCGGCCCAGTTCCCCGGCGTCCCGCTGTACCAGCCCGTACGTGGTGATGACCAGATCGACCCCGTCCGCGACGGCCTCGGCGACCGAGCCCTCCACCCGGTCCGCGCCATGGTGGACGTGGACGCGCAGCATCGGGGCGAACCTCTCGGCCTCCCGCTGCCAGTTGCCGACCAGGGACATCGGGCAGACCAGGAGGTTCGCCCTCGCGGCCGCCCGGCCCCGCGCGGGCCGGCCGGCCGCTTCGACCTGTTCGGCTTGTTCGGCCTGTTGGGTCTGTTGGGCCTGTTCGGCTTGTTCGGCTTGTTCGGCCGCGAGCAGGGCAAGGGTCTGCACCGTCTTGCCCAGCCCCATGTCGTCGGCCAGCACCGCACCGAGGCCGAGCCGGGTGAGGCTGCGAAGCCAGGCCACGCCCCGTTCCTGATACGGGCGCAGGGTCGCCCCGAAGCCGGGTGGGAGAGCGGGCGGCACTGTGCGCTCCCCCTCGGCAGCACACTCGCCACTGCCCGAGGAACCGGCGCCACCCGTACGGCCGGCCAGGAGGTCGCCCAGCGGACCGGCCGCCTCGACCCGGGTGACCGGCAGCCCGGCGACCCGCGCGGACGGGTCAAGTGCCAGCTTCAGCACGTCCGTTGCGGCCATGGCCCCGGCTCCCCGGTGGGCCAGGAAGGCGAGCGCGGCGGCGATCTGCTGCGCGTCCACCTCGATCCATCGGCCGCGCAACCGGACCAGGCCCTGCTGGGCAGCCCCCAGTTCCGCCAACTCCTGTTCGGTGAGGGTGAGTTCGCCGAGAGCGACGGACCAGCGGAAGTCCATCACCGCGTCGCGGTCGATCCGGCCGGTCCGCTCCAGCGCCCCCGCGACCGGCGTACGGGCCGTCTTGAGCACCAGGCCGAGGCGGGGGCGGCGCTGCCACCACGCGGGAAGCAGCACGCCGAACCCGGCTTCGGCCAGGGCCGGGGCGGCATCGCGGAGGAAGCCGAGGGCTTCGGCCCGGTCGAGAGTGAGGCCGGTGGGACGGGAGGTGCGCAGCGCCGCGCGGAGTTCGGGGCGGCGAAGAACGGCCCGGTCGAGCTCTGCGGTGTAGTCGCCGACGGGGTCGGCGACCTGCCGGGAGAACGCGGCCCAGGCCGGGCCGCCGGACCAGAGGTCTGCCGCGGCGACCAGGAGCGAGGGCTGGTCGACGGACTGGAGGAGGAAGTCGAGCCGCCAGTCGTCGTCACCGGCCGTCCTGTCGCCGCCGGGCGATCTGTCGGGGACGGCCGACCCGTCGGGGACGGCGCCGGGGCCCGGCAGGTCGGGCAGACCCGCGTCATGGCCGAGCGGTTCGGAGAGGCGGAAGCAGAGGCGCAGCGCCTGGTCGGGGGCGGGCGTCCCGGCGTACCAGGCGGCCAGCCGCTCCGCGAGGTCCGCGGCGGTCCGCTCCGCCGCGTCCGCAGCCGAGTCGTCCGGAGCGGACGGATCTCCCCGATCCGGGAAAGCCCCGGCGGCCGTGCCCTTGGCGGCCGACCCCGGCACGGGGCCGGGGCCCGGGCCTGCGGTGGCCGCCGGGACCTGCGGCACCACCGGCGCGAGACGCCCGTCGGCGGTGTGGAGTGCCGCCAGCCAGGCTTCCTCGATGGTGGCCGGGGCACGGTGCAGCGGAGGCGGCGCGCCGTCCAGGGCGACCCGGGCCTCGCGGTCGACCAGGACGTCCAGCACCTCGGCAAGCAGGTCAGCGCCGGTCCTGGCAGCGGCGCCGGGGCGGCGCTCGGCGCGGCAGACCGGCGGGCACCCGGCAGCGAGCGCCTCGGCCTCGCGCCGGGCGGCCGCGTCGGGCGCGGGCTGCCAGCGCGCCTGGAACATGCCGTCCTCCGCACGGAGCACCGGCAGCACGCGGCCTTGGCCGACCATCCGCCAGGCGAGGTCGTGGACGGCGGTCAGCCAGCGCAGCGAGGCACCGTACGCGACCTCGACCGGGCCTCTTCCCGGGAGCTCGGCCATGGCCACCGAGCAGTGCGGGTCGAAGAGTTCACCGAGGAGCTGGGCCGCCTCCGGGGCTTCGAAGAGCAGCACCGGGATCCGCCAGGGGGACAGTGCGACACCGCGCCCGACGGTGCCGACGGGCAGCTGCGGCGAGGGGGTCGGGGTCGCGCCGAGCCCGGGGAGCAGCAGGGTGGCCCACCGTTCGAGGGCCTGCTCGGCCAGCCAGCCGAGCCCGGGGCCGATGGCGCCGAGGAGGCGTGCGAGTGCGTCGGCGGGGCACGCGTAGGGGTGTGCGACCGTGTGCGCGCCCTTGCGCGCCCGGCGCACGGCGCCCGTCGGGTATTCAGCGGCCAGCGAGTGTTCAGCACCCGGCGCCTGCACGCCGCCCGCCGGGTACGGGTCCGCCGCGCGCGCCTGGTGAGACGGCCTGCCGAACGCCCGCGCGTCCTCGGCCCACAGGGCCAGTCGGCCGCCGGCCTGCCAGAGCGCGTGCAGGGCGTACATCGGCCTGGCCTCCCCGGATGCGAATGCGGACTCGATCGACCCTAACCGGAGCCGAGGAGCGCACCGCTCCGGAAAGCGGAGTAGCGGACCGTTCCTGTCCTGATTGCTGGCTACCGTCGGTTTCAACGAGGCGGGGAAACCCACGACGAGAGGGAGTCGACATGCCCACCCTGGTACACGCGGAGCACGACGAGCGCGAGGGCCTGCTGGCCTTCCTGGACGCCCAGCGCGGCGCGATCCGCCGTGCGGCGTTCGGCCTGACCGAGGAGCAGGCGGTGGCCACGCCCACAGCGAGCAGCCTGTCGGTGGCAGGACTGGTCAAGCACGTGGCCCGGTGCGAACGGTCCTGGATCCGCGGCGTCCTGCTGGATGACGAGCGCGCGATGATCGCGCCGGACCAGTGGGCGGACGAGCACCGGCTGCTCGAAGGCGAGACCCTGGCCGGCTGGCTCTTGGAGTACGAGGCGGTGGCCGCCGAGACCGAGGAGATCATCCAGGGCCTGCCCGGCCTGGAGGTGGACGCGGCACTGCCGACGGCCCCCTGGTTCCCGCCGAACAGCCGGCGCACGGCGCGCTGGATCCTGCTCCACCTGATCGAGGAGGTGGCGCGGCACGCGGGACACGCGGACATCATCCGGGAAAGCCTCGACGGCCGGACGGCCTTCGAGCTGGTGGCCGCCGTCAATGGGCCGATCGGCGATGAGCCGGCCGACGATGAGCCGGTCAACGACGGGCCGGCCAACGAGGACTGACCGGCGCGGACCGAGCGGGCGGCAGCCCCGAGACGGCACGGCGGAGCGGACCGCACCCGGGAGGGTTCTCCGGGACTCCCCTCAGCTCATGGTTGAACGTTGAACGAATCCCGGTTATGGTGGAGCCAACAAGTTGAAGCCTAAACAAATGGCTTCGGATCTCAGGAGGAGCCATGGGCATCTTCGGCCGCAACAAGAACGCCACCACCACCGCAGTCCGCACCGCGCCGGCCCCCGCCGGACCGGACCTGTCCCACCTGACCGGCGAGTACACCATCGACCAGGCCCACAGCCGGATCGGCTTCGCCGTGCGCCACGCCATGGTGACCAACGTCCGCGGCGAGTTCGCCGAGTACCAGGGCAAGCTGCGCCTGGACGGCGGCAACCCGGCCAACTCCTCGGCCGAGCTGGTGATCAAGGTCGCCAGCATCGACACCAGCCAGGCCCAGCGCGACGAGCACCTGCGCACCGGCGACTTCTTCGCCGCCGACGTCCACCCGGAGATCGTCTTCCGCAGCACCTCCGCGGAGCGGCTGCGGGACGACTCGTACCGGATGACCGGCGATCTCACCATCAAGGACACCACCCGCCCGGTCACCCTCGAGCTGGACTTCACGGGCAGCGCCACCGACGTCTACGGCGCCGAGCGGGTCGGTTTCGAGGGCTCGACCACCATCGACCGCACGCAGTGGGGCCTGACCTACAACGCCGCCCTGGAGACCGGCGGCGTGCTGATCGGCGAGAAGGTCAAGCTGTCCTTCGACATCTCCGCCGTCCGGGCCTCCTGACCCGTTCCACCCCGCTGCCTACAGCCCCACGTTCAGCCTCCCGACCTGTCCCCGCCGACCCCGGCGGAGGCGGCTCGGGAGGCTGAACGCCGTCATCCCCCGGCGGGGCAGGCAGACCTTGGCCGGCGTCACCCGCCCAGCAGCGCGGCATCCTCGCGCGGCAGCCAACTGCCCGGCACCCGCCGCAGCCAGCCCTCGCGCGCCCCGAACTCCGCCGCGGCGGAGCGCAGTGCGTCCAGCCCGGGGTGGCGCAGCTCCGGACGGTGGACCAGGCCGACCAGGCTCAGCGGTACCGGGTCGGCCAGCGGACGGGTGACCGAGCCCGGGATCGCGGGGCCGCCGACCGTGGTGAGCACCGCTTCGCCGTGCCGCGCCAGATAGTGGGCCATCTCGTCCGCGCCGACCGGCGGGGTGTGCGGCGGCGCGGTCACCAGGCCGTGCTCGGCGGCGAGCCGGCGCCCCAGATCGGCCCACTCGGTGGTCGCCTGGTTGCCCGCACAGACGTCGAGCGGATGGCCGGCCAGAGCGGCCAGCGGTATCTCGGACCGACCGGCGAGCGGGTGAGCGGCCGGCACCAGAACCGCCATGCGTTCCAACCGCACCGGCGTGTGGACGAGTTGGGACCGCACCGGCGCAGGCAGTCCGGCAAAGCGCCCGAACGAGACGTCCAGCCGGTGCGCCAGCAACTCCACCGCGGCACCGGCGAGTCCACCGCAGTAGCGGGCGAGGAGTTCGCAGCGGGGCAGCGCGGCACGGGCGGCGGCCAGCAGCCGGTCGGCGGTCAGGTCTTCGCCGTCGACCGCGCTGTTGAGGTCGACCAGCAGGGCCCGGTCGGCGGCGCCGGTCACGATCTCGTCGTGCAGCGCCAGCAGCCGGCGCACCTTCGGCAGCAACTGCTCGCCCGCTGCGGTGAGTTGGACGGTCCGGGTGGTGCGGCTGAACAGTGCCACGCCCAACGCCCGCTCCAGCGCCCGGATGTCCCGGCTGAGCGCCTGCTGCGCGATGTGCAGCCGCTGGGCGGCCCGGCCGAAGTGCAGCGTCTCGGCAGTGGCCAGGAAGCCGCGCAGCAGTCGCGGGTGCAGGTCGACGGGCATGCGGGCAGGTTAGCAACGCCGTTCACCGCCCCGCCCGCCGACGGTGATTGACAACACATCCGCGTCAATCGGGCAGAACAGGTGTTGGACCGCCCCGGTCCGGCAGCACGAGGCTTGCGGTACACCACCCATCGCTGCCCCGGGAGACCCGTGCTCACCTCGTACCGCCGCCTCTTCGCCCCGCCGGGGACCGTCGCCTTCACCCTGGCCGGGCTGTTCGGACGGCTCTCGATCTCGATGACGGGCGTCGGGGTGGTGGTGATGATCGCCACCCGCCGGGACTCCTACGCGCTGGCCGGCGCGGTCTCGGCGACCGGCGTGGCCGCCGTCGCCCTCGGACTGCCGCTGCTGGGGCGGTTGGTCGACCGGTACGGACAGCGGAAGGTCGCGGTGCGCGCCGTGCTGGCCGCCGCCGTTCCGTACACCGGGCTACTGCTCTGCGTGCACTACGGCGCGCCCGCCTGGACGTACTTCCTGTGCTGGCCGGCCGCCTCGGTGCAGCCGAACTTCGGCGGCATGGTGCGGGCCCGCTGGGCCCACCTGTACCGGGATGACCCGGACGCCCGCCATCTCGCCAACTCCTTCGAACAGGCCCTGGACGAGCTCTGTTTCATGGCCGGACCGGTGCTGTCGATGCTGCTGTGCACCTCGTTCTTCCCGGAGGCCGGGCTGCTGGCCGCCGGGCTGCTGTCGGGCGTCGGCGCGCTGCTGTTCGCCGCCCAGCGCCGTACCGAACCGCCGGTGCGGCCGGTGGCGCGCGGAGCGGGCGGGGTCTGGCGGTCGGGCGGGCTGCGGGCGGTGCTGCCGGTCTTCCTCGCGACCGGTGTGGCCTTCGGCTCGATGGAGGTCACCACCATCGCCTACTCCGACGCGCTCGGCCAACGGGCGGCCGGAGGCGGCCTGCTGGCGCTGGTGGCAGCCGGATCCTGCGTCTCAGGGCTGGCCTTCGGACTGATCCGCCTCCGGCGCTCGGCGCCGGCCCGGCTGCTGGCCGGGACGGCCGCGATGGCCGTACTGCTGCTCCTTCCGACGGCCGCGGCGCTCTCGGGTGCGGGGCTTGCGGTACTGGCGGCCGCACTGTTCGCGGCCGGCTCCGGGACGGCGCCGACCATGGTCGCGGGTATGACGGTGGTCCAGGAGGCGGTACCGGAGAGCAGGTTGAACGAGGGCATGTCGCTCGCGGTGGCCGGCATCGTGGTCGGGATCTCCGCCGGGTCCGCACTCGGCGGCGCGATCGCCCAGCACTCCGCCCCCGGCACCGGCTACCTCGTCCCCGCCGCGGCCGCGGCGTCGGCCCTGCTGCTCACCCTGCTCGCCTACCGCCGCCTGCGGCAGCCCGCATCCGCACCCGCGGCAGGGAATTCGGCGGTGCCTGTCGGTGCGGGTCGCTAGCGTTGCGGCCATGGGGGAAGAGAGCAGCGCGGGGATCAGATACCTGCGGGGAGACGCCACGGCGCCGCAGGGCAAGGGCGTCAAGGTGATCGCGCACGTCTGCAACGACCTGGGCGGCTGGGGCAAGGGCTTCGTACTGGCGCTGTCCCGCCGCTGGCCCGAGCCGGAGGCGGCGTACCGGCGCTGGCACCGCGAGCGCTCCGGCAACGACTTCGGCCTCGGTGCGGCCCAGTTGGTGCAGGTCGAACCGTCTGTGTGGGTGGCCAATCTGATCGGCCAGCGGGGCATCAGGACGGGCCGCTCGACGGGCGTGCCGGTCCGCTACCAGGCGATCGACTCGGCGCTGGCCAGTCTCGGCGGGCATGCGCTCCGGCTCGACGCGTCCGTGCACATGCCCCGGATCGGCTGCGGCCTGGCCGGCGGCCGCTGGGAGCTGGTCGAGCCGCTGGTCACCGCCCGCTTGACTGGTCGGGGGGTGCCGGTGACGGTGTACGACCACGACTGACCGCCGCTGAGCGCCCGCGATCGAGCGGGCGCCCGCGCTCAGTCCTCCGCCTCCCGAGCACCCGGCAGCCAGGTGTACTCGTACTCGGGCAGGACGCACCCGCCCGGGAAGTGGCCCTCGCGCTCGTCGGTCCGGACACCGCCCTCGCGCTCGTAGAAGGCGACCGCGCGGGTGTTGCCGCGCAGTACCTCCAGATAGAGCGGGGCGTGCGGAGTGCGCGCCAGCGCCTCGCGCAGCAGTGCACGCCCGACACCGCCACCGGTGAGCGCGGGGCGGACGTGCAGGCTGTCCAGCAGCACCCGGCCTTCGCCGGTCTGCGGGACCAGGTAGGCGAAGCCGGCCGTCTCCCCGTCCAGCTCGGCGATCAGGAGCAGCGGGAGGTTCGCGCTCTCGCCGTAGTCGGCGGTCAGGCGGATCGCCCACACCTCGCGGCGCTGTTCCGCCAGTCCATCGCCCAGCGCCTCGGGGGGAACGATGCCCTCGTAGGCGGTGCTCCAGCTCTCGGAGTGCAGGGCGGCGACGGTCTCCGCGTCGGCGGCGCCCCCTACGCGGATGGCGGGCTGTCGGTTCATGTGACGAGCCTCCCACACTGCCCACTTGAACACGTTCAGAGATGTCTCTAGAGTCATCCCCGGGCGGTTTTGAACATGTTCGAAACCGCGGGGTTTCCGACTGGACACCGGAAACCCCGGGGCAACAGAGGGGGTATCAGGCCGTGTGGCACCGGGCATGCCGGGGGGATCCGGTGCCACACGACCGGTCACGGCGGGCGGTGCCGCCATCGCGTCCCGCTAGGCTCGGGAACCGTGGACGACGCGGCAACGACGAACGGCGGAAGCGACGCGCCCGGCGCGGAGCGCCTCACGAGCACGGACAGCCCCACAAGCACGGACATCCCGGACCGCCGGCTGCCCGTCGCCGGGCCGCCGCCCGTCGAGGTGCGCGGCGGGCGGGCGCAGCCCAAGACCGACAAGAGCGAGCAGACCCGTGCGCTGATCCTCGAAACCGCGATGCGGCTGTTCCAGGAGCGCGGCTACGAGAAGACCACCATGCGCGCCATCGCCGCCGAAGCCGGCGTCTCGGTCGGAAACGCCTACTACTACTTCGAGAAAAAGGAATTCCTGATTCAGGGGTTCTACGACCGGATGACGTACGAGCACGCCGCCGACGCCCGTACCCGGATGGCCGGAACCGGCGATTTCGCCGAGCGGCTGGAGATCGCCCTCATCTCGTGGATCGACTGCGCGGCCGAGTACCACGAGTTCGCCGCCCAGTTCTTCCGCACGGCGGCCGACCCGACGAGTTCGCTGAGCCCGTTCTCCAACGAGTCCCACCCGGCCCGCAAGACGGCGGTCGAGCTGTTCGGCGAGGTGCTGAGCGGCTCCGAGCTGGCACCGAAGCTGGACGCCGAGCTCGCCGAGCTGCTGCCCGACCTGCTCTGGCTGCACCTGATGGTCGTCGTCCTCTACTGGGTCTTCGACCGGACCCCGGACACCGAGCGCACCCGTGAATTCGTCCACCGCTCGACCCCGATGGCCGCGCGCATCATCAACCTCTCCCGCTTCCGGGTCTTCCGCCCGATCGTCCGGGACGCCAAGGGGCTGATCCAGGACTTCATCCTGCCGACGATCGGCCGCACCACGAAGTAGCGGCCGCGCAGGAGAGCGCCCGCGAAGACGGCGGCCGCGTGGAATCGGCAGAGCCCTGCCCCGGGAGGGACAGGGCTCCGGCGGTATGGACGGCCCGGTCAGAAACCGTCCGGATTCCACGGTGCCAGGGGCGTGCGCAGCAGCAGATCGGCTGCGGCGACCCCGCCCGGGCGCAGTTCGGTGACCAGTCCGGCGGCGGCCAGCCGGGGCGCCGTCTCACCGCCGAGGTAGAGCGAGGCGAGGGCGCCCGCGTCGAGCGCCAGGTCCGGCTCGTCCTCGGTCGGCGTGCAGCGGCCCCTTCCGTCGGCGCCGGCCTCCAGGGCCCAGCGCCCCTCCACGTACCGCTCCGGGTCGCTGACCTGGAACACCACGCGGCCGGGTGCGGCACAGGTGCGGGCGGCGAAGGCGGCGGGCAGGTCGAGCAGGCGCAGCCAGGTGTGGTCGCCGTTCTCCGGGTGCGGGGTCGCCGCGCGCGGCTCGTTCAGCAGCAGCGGCAGCGGGTCGTCCGGGGCGAGGTTCAAGACCACGATCCTGCTCACCCAGTCCACCGAGCACAGCAGCCGCCACAGCGCGACGGCGGTGCCCGGGTCGAGCGCGAGGAAGTCACTGACCGTCAGCGTGCAGTCGGGGTAGTTGCCGTCCCAGACGTCGTCCACGTGGTAGACCGCCAGGCCGGTGACGGTGCCCTCGGCATTCCGGTGTACGACGGCGAACGGCTCCTTCCACTCGGTTCCGGGCCGTACCAGCTCACCGGTGGCGAACTGCCAGCCGATCGGGGAGCGCCCGATCGCGCCCGGCTGAGTCGGCTGCCAGCGCTCGTGCAGTTCGGGGCCGAGCCTGCGGAGCTCCTCCATGGTCACGAAACCGATCCGGCCGCCGGGCGAGTCGGGCAGGCCCGGACGGAGCCCCCCGGCCCGGCCCAGGTCGATCTGCCAGCCGTGCCGCCGGGTCGCGGGGCCGAAGCCGTAGCGGCCGTAGATGTTGTACTCGGCGGCTATCAGGATCGCGGCCACCGAGCCGCGCTCACGGGCGGCGGCGAGGTCCCGGCGCATCATGCCGCTGAGCAGGCCGCGTCGCCGGTGGGTGGTGCTGACCGTCACCGAGGTGACGGCGTCGACCTCGATGACGGCGCCACCGGGAACCGTGAGCCCGGTGTCGAAGCTGCGGAACGTCCCCACGCAGCGCCCGTCGTCGGAGTGGTCGAACGCGCCCTGCAGCCGCCCCGGCTCGAACAGCCGGCGGCGCACCTCCGCGCCGTCCCCCGCGTGCGGCCGGAGGAACCCCAGGTTGAGCGCCCGGCCCCAGGCCGGGATTTCTTCCTCGACGATGTATCTGATCTCTATGTCCTGGCCGGACCGACCGTGCGCGTCGTTGCCCATCCGGCCACCGTACGCGCGCCCTCCGGCCCCCGCACCGGATTTTTTTACCCGCCCTTGGGCATTCACCGCCCCTGGCGGACTCCGCGGAACACGCCGCGCGGGGGCCGGATCGCCGGCGGCGGACGCCTCCGGGTGGTGCGGGCCACGCCGTCGACGGCACCGGACGCCCTGTCAGGGGCGCGCGTAGAAGTCCGGCCGGCCCATGATCCAGAGGCTGGCCTGTTTGATCGCCACGCCGGGGCGCGGTGCCTCGATCATCTGGTCGTCGCCGATGTACATGGCCACGTGGTAGATGTCGGCCGCGCGGCCGGTGTGGGTCCAGAACACCAGGTCGCCAGGCCGGAGTTGGTGGTAACCGATGGGGGTGGACTCGGCGTACTGGGTGGCCGCGAAGTGGGTGAGGGACTTTCCGCCGCGCCGCCAGGCCATCATGGTGAGGCCGGAGCAGTCGTAGCCGTCCGGGCCCTCGCCGCCCCAGATGTAGGGCAGCCCGATCTTGGAGCGGGCGAAGGTGATGGCGGCCTCCGCACCGCCGGCCGACCACGCGTGGTCCGCAGCCGGGTTCAACGCGCCGGCGGCGGCCTCGGTGGCCGCCTTGGCCGCCTCCTCCGTCGTGCGCTCGGCGAGCGACTCCGCGTCCTCGCGCCGCTGCCGCTCCTGCTCGACGGAGGTGTTGCGGGCGGCGGCCAGCTCGGCGAGCAGGTCCTCACGGCGCTTGGCGATCTCGTCGACCCGCGACTGCTGGGCATCGACCCCGGCCTGCGCCTGCTCCTTGGTCGCCCGGACGGCTTCCGCGGCGCGGGCGGCACTCTGCTCGGCCTCGCGGGCGGCGGCGGAGGTGCGGGCCGCCGCCGCGGCGCTGGCGGTGGCCTGCTCCAGGATGTCCCGGGCACGGGCCCCGACCACGCTGACCGCGGCGGCCTGGTCGCCGACGGCGCGCGGGCCCTTGGAGCCCAGCAGGGCGTTGATCGCGGAGAGTTCGGCGTTGGTGCCCTGACGGTAGGTCTCGGCGGCGAGCTGGGCGGCGCGTTCGGCGGCATCGGAGCGGACCGCCTCGGCCGCGGCGGCGCGCTTGGCCGCCTCGGCCGACTCGGTACGGGCCTTGGCCAACTGCGCCTGTGCTCCGTTGTAGGCCTCCACGGCCTGTTCGGCGACCCGGCCGGCGGCCGCGAGGTCGGCCTGGGCGGCGGTCAGCCGGGCTTCGATCGCCTCGGCGCTGTCGGCCTTCGCGGTGGCGTCGGTCTGCGCCTGGGCGTCCCCCTCGTCCGGGGGGCGGGGGTCGTCGGCGGGGGCCACCGGCAGGCGCGGGACGTTCGCCGCGGCACCCGGGGCCGCGCTTGGCGCGGCGGCGGCCGCGGGGAGCAGTCCGAGCAGACCGGAGCAGGTCAGCAGGAGTGTCGGCAGGAGTCTACGTGCCATGCGCGGGCCCTCTCTCACGGTGCCTGACATTCCGTCAAATATCTCATCAGGTGACAATTCGGTCACTCGACGCAATATCTCAAATCCGGCGACAGGCCCGCGTCATCCTCGTGCGCCCGGTCGGGTGAGATACCGGATCCGCCACCCGGGGCCGGTGCTCCCGGGAGCGCGGGGCAGCTCCCCTGAAGGGCCCGAGCGCCTCCGGGCCCGCGCTTCCGGTACGTGCCCCGTGGGCACCGGCCGCGCGGTCAGCGCCGGAGCGCCGGATGAGGCAGCCGGGGGTGCCCGGGGTGGCGGAACGCGGAGCGGGCCTCGGGCCCGACGGCGCTCGGCTCGCCGTGGCCGCCGCCGGGTGAACCGCCTTCACCCCGGCGGGTGTCTCCGGCCGTACCCGGTCGGCCGATCCGAGTTGCCGGGCGCACGGAGTAGCCGCGACTGCGCCCGGCGCGTACCGTGCGGCGGCGCTGCTGCGCGCGCCCCTGCCGTGCGGGGTCGGTCGCGATGGTGGCGGCGGTCGCCCCGGCCGGGACGGCGGCGGACTGGGCCGGTCCGGACGAGCGGCGGTCGGCGAGCCGGGCGGAGCGGCGGGCGAGCGCGCGGGCCGCGTGGGCGTCGAGGTGGGCGGTGGCCCGCGCCGCCATCCGTTCGGCGACGCGGTGGGTGGCGGTGTGGTGGGCCGGCACCTTGTCGGGCGCCCCGGCGATCAGGTCGAAGAGCCAGGTGCGCGCCCGGTCCGCACGCTGGTGCAGCAGGCGCTCGCGCCGCAGCGCACGCGCCGCCCGGCGAGGCCTGCCGGAGTACCACCAGCGCGCCCAGGGGCTGCTGGGCCGGGCGAGCCGGACGGCACCGATCCAGGACAGGCCGGGCACCAGCATGCCGAGCAGCCCGGTCCACACCTTGCCCTTCAGCAGGGTGACGACCGAGACCAGGGCGTTCACCGTGATCACCGCGACCAGTCCCCAGCGGCCGGACCCCGCGGCCGTGGTCTGGCCGGGCACCACCCCCAGCGGCACGTATCCGGTGAGCAGCAGGGCGGTGCCCAGGATGCCGAGGATGACGGCGTCCACGGACTTGCGGCCCTGCTCGCTCCAGTAGACGTCGTCCAGGTGCAGGATCAG
Organism: Kitasatospora sp. HPM-01-4; assembly: GCF_051374625.1. NCBI lineage: Bacteria > Bacillati > Actinomycetota > Actinomycetes > Kitasatosporales > Streptomycetaceae > Kitasatospora > Kitasatospora sp. HPM-01-4. Next base: position 3,834,644 of record NZ_JBPQGP010000005.1, read on the forward strand.
CGCGAACTCGTCCAGCACCAGACCGCAGCCGATCCCGAAGGCCAGGCCGAACCAGTCGATCCAGGGATGGCCGCCGTTGGCGGCGAACACGCCGATGCCGCCGACCAGCAGGAAGCCGAGTCCGAAGACCATGTGGTGGATGTGCAGACCGCCGGGCGTGATGTTGCCCGGCCACCAGCGGACCTTGGCGCGGATCATCCGGACGCTGAACCTGATCATCACGAAGGAGCAGATGAACCCGACCAGCAGCAGGAACAGCGGCTGCTTGTGCGCGGCGACGATGTGCGTGCGATAGCCGTCCAACAGCATGCCGGTCATGGGTCGCGGTGCCTTCGTTCCGTAGTCCTCCGGGTGCCCCCGGCTAACGCCCGGTCAGAATCCCCGGGTGCGCTTGGCGGCCCGGCGCGGCACGCCGAGCGAGGTCGCGAGGGACAGCTCGGCGCCCGGCTGCTTGAGGAAGAGCCGGGCGATCTCGCCTCCGAGGTTCACGCCGACGGCCAGCGCCAGGGCGAGCGCGGCGGCCCGGCCGACCGCGACCAGTCCGGTGACGGGCTGGTTCTGGGTGAACGAGAGCATGCCGAGGTAGATCGCCGATCCGGGCAGCAGCGGGCCGATCGCGGCGGTCACATAGGGCAGCGAGGAGGCGTGCCGGTAACGCGCCATCAGCTGGCCGAACAGACCGACCATCCCGGCGGCCACCCCGGTGGCCACCACCGGGGAGATGTGGGCGTTGACGGTGAGCACCCCGTAGGTGGACCAGCCGATCAGGCTGTTGAGGGTGACCAGCGGAAGCTTTCTGCGGTCGGTCTGCAGCAGTATCGCGAAGGCGAAGGTCACCAGCATCGCGGCGATCAGCTGCACCGGCGGGTGGCTGTAGCCGGCCAGGCTCTCGCTCGGGTTGAGTTTGGCGCCGAAGTTCAGCCCGAGGTAGAGGATCAGCATGACGCCGATGATGATGCCCGCGACCAGATAGAGCACTTCCAGCAGCCGGGCGGCCGCGGTGATGTAGAAGCCGGTGAGGCCGTCCTGCACCGCGGCCATCAGCGCGCGTCCGGGCAGCAGGGCGAACAGTCCACCGGTGATGACCACGGAACCGCGCAGGCCGAGGTGGTTGAACGAGAGGATGATGCCCGAGGCCGCGGCGGGCATCGCGGCGACCACGAACTGGTAGAACTCCGGCAGGCCGTGGCGGGCGATCAGCGAGGCGAACCGGTCGCCGAGGATGGCGGCGACGAAGGCGCTGACGAAGACCAGCCAGGCCTTGGCGTCCAGCCGTCCGCCCACCAGGAACGAGGCCGATCCGGCCAGCAGTCCGGTGGCCAGCGCCAGCAGCCAGGTCGGGTACGGGTGCCGGTTGCGGCGGATCTCTGCCAGGCGGCGGTAGGCGTCGTTGACCGAGATCTTCTCGGCGGTGATGTCCCCGACCAGGTTGTAGACGGCGGCGAGCCGGGTGTAGTCGGTGGTCCGGCGGCGCACCACCCGGTCCGCCGTGACCGGCGGCTCGACCAGCGAGGGCAGGTGCGAGATCCCGATCAGGGTGAAGGTCACCTGCGGCTCGCAGTGGTCCAGGCCGTAGGCGTGGGTGATGCCCAGCATCGCGGCCTCGACGTCCTCGGCCGCCTCGCCGCTGGCGAGCAGCAGCTCGGCGATCCGCAGGGTCAGGTCGAGCACGCGCGGGATGTTCTTCTTGACCGCCGCCTCGGGCTTCTCGCGCTGGGTGCGCTCGAAGGCCGGACGCTCGGCCATGGGCGTGCGCAGCAGGGTGCGCATCCGGTCCGGCCAGGGCGCGGCACCGGGCGCGCCGGGGCTGAGGCTCGGCACGTCCAGTCCGGTGGGCAGGCTGTAGCCGACGGCGCGCCAGACCTCGGGGGTGAGGGTGTCCTCGGGGCCGGGCTGCGGCCGGATGTCCTGCGGCCCGGGCTCGGCCGGTGCGGGCTCCACCGGGCGCAGCAGCCCCTCGGTCTCCATCGGGGCCGGTGCGAGCGGGATGACGGTGGGCCGCTCGAGGGGCGGCGCGGCGGAACCGAGCAGCCCCTCGGTGGGCGGCGCCTCGCGCGGCGGTACGGGCTTCGGCTCCGGCCTGACCGACCGCCCACCCCTGACCTTCTTGCCGCCGCCCGATCGGACTCGGCCCCGCTTAGGCACTACCACTCCTTGCCGCCCCTGGTGGCGTCCGGCCACCGGTGTGAACTTCTGTCCCACCTTGCCTGATCGAACGCGCGAACGCACATATGCCCGGCGGCGGCCCTCTCGCCGGTCGGCCTCAGGCCGGCCCGCGCCCGGCCGCACGCTCCGCCCGGCGGGCGCGCAGCAGCTCGACCGCGACCGGGACCACCGACACCAGGACGATGGCGACCAGGATCGCCTCGATGTTGTCCCGGACGAAGGCGATGCGGCCGAGCGCATGGCCGAGGACGGTGACACCGCCGCCCCAGAGCACCCCGCCGATCACGTTGAACAGGACGAAGGTCCGGTAGTTCATCCGGCTCGCGCCCGCCACGATCGGGGTGAAGGTACGGACGATCGGGACGAACCTGGCCAGCACGACCGCCTTGGCGCCGTGCCGGTCGAAGAAGGCGCTCGCCTTGTCCACATTCTCCTGCTTGAACCAGCGGGAGTCGGGGCGCCGGAACAGAGCGGGCCCGACCTTCCGTCCGAACAGGTAGCCGACCTGGTCGCCGGCCACGGCCGCGGCCACGATCAGCGGGCAGACCACCCAGAGCGGCTGGCCGAGGTAGCCGCCGTCGGCGACCAGCAGGCCGGTCGTGAACAGCAGCGAGTCGCCGGGCAGGAAGAAGCCGATCAGCAGGCCGGACTCGGCGAACACGATCGCGAGGATGCCGAGCAGTCCGAAGGTGGAGATCAGGGACGTGGGATCGAGCCAGGACGGGCCGAGGGCGAGGCTGGTCACACTGAAACTCCTGACGGGCGGCGTTTTGGTATTGCAATGGCAATGAAATAGTAAAGTACACACCAAGACATCGATCAACTCCCTTGAGTTGACCGAAGATTGACCGTTCCGTTGGGGCTGGATGACCTGGCCGAACTGTATGGTCTGCCCATGCCAATGCCTCCGAGGCCGCAGAGGACCCCGGCGCTTCCGGTCCTCCCCTACCGCAAGCCCACACCCGGACGGGACTACTGGGTGCTGGACGACGTGCTGCCCGACGTGGACGCCGTCCGGGCCCGCTGCCTGGCCAAGGACGACTGGACCGAGGGCTACCCGTACAAGCCGGAGAGCTGGCCCGGGCTGCGCGCCATGCCCGGCCTGGAACCTGACGAGCTCGCCCGTGTCGAGCGGCTGGTGCTGAAGGCGACCGGTGCGCGCAGGCTCTGGCAGGAGACCGCCCCCGGCGGCGCCACCCTCAACCACAACTGCGTCCAGGTGGTCGGCCGGGACGAGGGCCAGGCCCGGCCGCACGCCGACTCCCGGGCGCTGTGCCGGTACGCCGCGGTGCTCTACCTCAACCCGGAGGTGCCCAGGGACTGCGGCACCAGCTTCTTTCGGCAGAGCCTGCCCGGCGGCACCCTTGGCGGCAACCTGGTGACCGCGCCGCACAACAACCTGGTGGACGCCCTGGGCACCCGCTTCGTCTCCCCCGACGCCTTCACCGAGGACGTGCGGGTGGCGAACAGGTACAACCGCCTGCTGCTCTACACCTCCAACATGATCCACAGCGCCACCGAGTACTGGGGCAGCACCCTGGAGGACAAGCGGATGACCGCCGTCTTCTTCTGGATGGCATAGCCCCACGAGGGGCGCCGGGGGCCGAGCGGCCGACCAAAGACACCTGCGGCCCCAAGGCCCCGGCCCGCCGGTACGACGATCCTTCGACCACCGTTTTCAACCGCGGTTCGCACGACGTGAATCGGTCAACTCCCCATTGACGCAAGGGTGACCTCGGGCCGATCCGGCAGAGCGGGGGAAATCGCCGGTATTCAGCGACGTTCCGGACCGAACCACCCGCCCGGACCGGCCCCGGACCGCCGGTGACTCTTCCATCCGGGTGGCACGAACGAGGGAATCCGACGGCAATTCATTGAAGTCAATCGGCCGATCAGGGAATGCTTGTGCCGTGACGTCAGGACCAGAGCCGCCGAGACGGCCGGCCGCGAGCGCCACGATTCGCACCAGCCAGGCAGGGAGACCGCCGTGTCCCGTAGGCGCGCAGCCGCCGTCGTCACCGCCCTCGGCGCGTTCCTCCTCGCCGGAGCCGGTGCCGCCCAGGCGGGCAACGGCTCCGGCGCCGAGCGCCACTGGGGCGGCAGCATGGTCAGCGACCTCCGCGGCGGCAAGAACAGCAGCGGCGGCGCGAGCCGGCAGACCGCCACCGGGTCGGGCGACGGCAGCCTGGACCGCCGCGTCTACTACCCCTTCGTGCTCTACTGAGCCGCTCGGCCCACCGGCCCGCTGCGCTCACCCCGCCCCGGCCGGCCGGCGCACTCCCTCCCCGGCCCGACGGGCACACCGGCGCCACGGGCCCCGGCACACGGCTCCGCCGCAGGCCGCTCCCGGGTGCGTGCACACGGAATCAGGGCGTCAGTCCCAGCGCGGCACGGCCCAACTCGACCAGGCAGCCCGCCAGATCGGGCCTCGCGCAGCCGGGCCGGTTCCGCACCCCGTCGTTGACCAGCGCGAACATCGCATGCACCCGGATCCGGGCCTCCACACTCCCGATGGCGGGCCGCACCTGGCAGAGCAGGGCGACCCAGGTCCGCAGGAAGTTCCGCCGGAAGTCCACCGCCGCCCTGCGGTCGGGATCGGCCAGCCGCTCGGTCTCGCTGAGCATCACGCCCAGGTAGTGCCGGTGGCGCAGCGCGAAGTCGACGTACGCGGACAGCCCCGCGGCGAGCGCCTCACCCGGTGTGCCGCCGCCCGCGATCGCGGCCTCGACCTCGTGCCACAGCCGCTCCCGGCTGCGCACCAGGGTGGCGGCGAGCAGTTCCGCCTTGGTGTCGAAGTGCTTGTACACGCTGGGGCCCGAGATGCCGACCGCGGCGCCCAGCTGGTCGGTGCTCACATTGTCGAAACCGCGTTCATGGAACAACCGGACCGCGGCGGTGAGCAGTTCCTCGCGCCTGGACTCCGGCGCCGCGGCGGCGGGTCGGGCCACCGTCCTGGACTCGGGCAGGCCGGACGGGGTGACCGCGAGCACCGCGCCGCCGATCCGCCGCAGCAGCCGCTCGAAGCCGCGCCTGGGCGGTGCGAAGGTGTGGTACGAGAGGCTGCCGTACGCGGACAGCAGCGACCAGCAGATGAACTCGGCGTCCTCCGCCGGGAGTTCGGGCCTGGCAGCGGCGAGCGCCCCGGTCATCACGCCGACGTCCGCACGCAGCCGCCCCCACAGTTCGGCGCGCTGGCCGGACGGCAGCAGCCTGGCGTCCCGCTGCCACAGCGTGCCGAGCGCCCGGTGCTCCACGGCGACGGCGGCGAGCGCGGCGCAGAGCCCGTCCAGGTCCCGGTGGCCGGCGTGCACCGCCGTGTGGACCGCGGCGAGGTCCGACTCGACGGCCCGGAGCAGGAGTTCGGGCTTGCTGCGGTAGTGCCGGTAGAGCGCGGGGGCGGTGATGCCGACCTCGGCGGCCACCTCGGCCATCGAGATCTGGTGGTAGCCGCGCCGGTGGAACTGCTCGCTCGCCACCGCGAGGATCTGCGCCCTGCGTCCGGGCGGCCGGCGCACGACCTCCCGTTCCGTCGTCACCCAAGTCCCCTCGCGGTCGGCCCGGGTGATGCACCCGGTGGTTCGCGCCGTCGGTCCCGGCAACGAACCGCTGCGGCGAATCGTCCCGGCGGGTCACCCCGGTGAACCGCTCCGGGTGATTCGCCACAGGTTAGCAAGGATTCACTTGTCCACCCCTGATCGACGAGGAGGCAATGCTCCGACGCTGGACAGCCATGGCTACCCGAGATTAACTTGTGGGGCGATCAACGGGCACCACGAAGGGAGCTCCACCGTGCGCCGCACCGTGTTCACCGAGGACCACGAGGCGTTCCGGGAGACCATCCGGAGCTTCATCGCCAGGGAGGTCGTCCCGGTCTACGAGAGCTGGGAGGCCGAGGGCCACCCGCCGCGCGACTTCTACCGCAAGCTCGGGGAACTGGGCGTCTACGGCATCGAGGTGCCCGAGGAGTACGGCGGCGCGGGCGAGACCGGCTTCAAGTACCAGGCGGTGATCAGCGAGGAGTGCGCCCGCGCGGGCGTCACCTTCGGCTCCTCCGGCGTGCACACCGGCCTGGTGCTGCCCTACCTGCTGGAGTACGCCGACGAGGAGCAGAAGCGGCGCTGGCTGCCGGGCTTCGTCTCGGGCGACATCATGACCGCGATCGCGATGACCGAGCCGGGCGCGGGCTCGGACCTGGCCGGGATCGCCACCACGGCGAAGCTCTCCGAGGACGGCACCCACTACGTCCTCAACGGCGCCAAGACCTTCATCACCGGCGGCGTGCTGGCCGACCTGGTGCTGGTGGTCTGCCGCACCTCCCCGTACGACCCGGCGAACCGCCGGGCCGGCCTGTCGATCCTGTGCGTGGACACCACCTCCCCCGGCTACGCGGTCGGCCGCAAGCTCCAGAAGATCGGCCTGCGCACCTCGGACACCGCCGAACTCTCCTTCACCGACGTCAAGGTGCCGGTGGAGGACCTGCTGGGCGAGGAGGGCAGGGCCTTCGAGTACCTCACCCACAACCTGGTGCAGGAGCGGCTGGCGATCGCCGTCGGCGCGTACGCCGCGGCGGCCGCGGCGGTGCGCTTCGCGGTGGGCTACGTCAAGGACCGCAAGGTCTTCGGCCAGCCGGTGGCCGAGTTCCAGAACACCAAGTTCACCCTGGCCGACTGCGAGGCCCAGGTGGTGGCCCAGCAGTCGATGGTCGACCGGGCCCTGGAGCTCTACCAGAACGGCGAGCTGACGGTCGCGGACGCCGCTGCCACCAAGCTGTTCTGCACCGAGTCCGCCTCCCAGGTGATCGACAAGTGCCTCCAGCTGCACGGCGGTTACGGCTATATCCTGGAGTACCCGATTGCCCGCCTGTACACCGACAACCGGGTCTTCAGAATCTACGGCGGCACCAGCGAGGTCATGAAGACCATCATCGCCAAGTCCCTGGGCCTGTAGGGTCCAGCACACGCGCGGCGGCCGTCCCCCACCGGACCGCCGCGTCCCCGGCAGCGGGCTTCCCCCATGGGCCCGCTGCCGGCCCCTCGACCTCCCGAGCCGCCGGACTGAGGACGCCATGACATCCGTGCTCGCCAAGCTGGTCCGTGTCCGGGCCGCCCTCAGCGCGCCCGGCGCCCCCTTCGAGACCGTCGACACCCCCGACGGCCCGCGCTACCGCCAGGGCCCGCACACCCTGCGGGAGTTGCTGGACGCCACCCTGGCGCACGGCGAGGGCACCTTCCTGCTGGCCGGCTCCCGCAGGCTGAGCTACGCCGAGCACCACACGGCCGCCACCGCCCTCGCCCACCACTTCCGCGCCGGGTACGGTCTGCGGCCCGGTGACCGGGTAGTGATCGCCATGCGGAACCTCCCCGAGTGGCAGATCGCCTTCTGGGCCGCCCAGTCGGCCGGGCTGGTGGCCGTCCCGCTGAACGCCTGGTGGGAGCGCGAGGAGCTGGCGCGGGCGCTGGACGACTGCGCACCGGGGCTGATCGTCGCCGACCGCGAGCGCACCGAGCGGACCGAGGACTGGGCCGCCGCACACGGCGTACCGCTGCTCACCGTCGGAGCCCCCGGGCACGGCCACGACCGGTTCGAGGAGCTGCCGCCGGACGGCCGGGCCGCGGCCGAGGCGGGACCACCGCCGGCCGGGCCCTCCCCCGGGGACCAGGCCACCCTGATCTACACCTCCGGAACCACCGGCCGCCCCAAGGGAGTTGCCGCCACCCACCAGGCCTGGTGCGCGGCGGCGCAGACTCCCCGCTTCTTCGCGCTGAGCTCGATGCTCTGCGCGGGCCTGGACCCGGCCGCGGCACCGCGGCACACCGCGCTGGTGACCTACCCGTTCTTCCATGTCGCGGCGTTCACCTCACTGTTCCCGCTGATGGCGAGCGGCGGCACCGTGGTCCTGATGCCCAGGTGGGATGCGGCCGAAGCGCTCCGGCTGATCGCCGAGCACCGGGTCACCGCCTACTACGGGGTCCCCACCACCGCACTCGGCCTGCTGGACGCGGCCGACGCCGCCGGGGACCCGCTGCCCACGCTGCGGGCGGTCAGCACCGGCGGCTCCGCGGCACCGCCCGAGCTGGCCCGGCGGATCGCCCGCCGCTTCGGCGGGCGGGTGGAGGCCCGCAACGGCTACGGGCTCACCGAGACCTGCGGCGGGGTGATCGCCAACCTCGGCGCCCGCTACGTCGAACGGCCCGACAGCATCGGCCGCCCCGCCCCCGCCGTCGAGGTCAGGATCGCCGGCCCCACGGGCGCCGCCCTCCCGGACGGCGAGATCGGCGAACTCTGGCTGCGCGGACAGCAGGTTTTCAGCGGCTACCGCGACAACCCCGAGGCCACCGCCGCCGCGTTCACCGACGGCTGGTTCCGCACCGGCGACCTGGCCCGGATCCAGGACGGCGAGGTCTATCTGATGGACCGGCTGAAGGACATGGTGATCCGGGGCGGCGAGAACGTGTACTGCGTCGAGGTCGAGGGCGTGCTCTTCGACCACCCCGAGGTCGCGGACGCCGCCGTGGTCGGCGTACCGCACCCGCTGCTCGGCGAGGAGGTCGCCGCCGTGGTGGTGCTGCGGCCGGGTGCGGGCGTGGACGCGGACGGGCTGCGCGAGCACGTCGCGGCCCGGCTGGCCGCCTTCAAGGTCCCCGCCCATGTGTTCCTGCGCGGCACCGAGCTGCCCCGCAACCCGACCGGGAAGGTCGTCAAGCACGCCCTGCGCGCCGAGCTCATGACCCGGGTGGGCCTTCCCGGCCCGGCCTGAGCCGTGCGTTCACCCGGGGGTCGCCGGCCGGTCGAACGGCTGCGCCGCGAGGGCCGGCCGGCCGTTCAGTCGGCCGAACCGGGCCCGGCCTGGGCCCGCCAGGCCTCGAGTCCCGCCTGGGAGGCCGCCCTGGCCTGCTGGAGGGTGCGGGCCGCCAGCTCGCCGGGCGGGGTCTCCATCTGCCGCACCCAGCCCCGTCCGGCGGAGGCCAGCGCCACGCCGACGAGTACCGTGCCGGTCAGCCCGATCAGCGCGCCGATCCCGGTGAGCGCCGCCCCGGCGGTGAGCATGCCCCGGTTGATCTGGAATCCACCGAAGTACTTCTGATAGGTCGCCATGGCATCCACCTTCCAGGAGTGCCGTGCCGCCCGCACCCGGAGGCGTCCGGCCGATGAGCCGGGCCGCGTGCACGGTTGCCATCCACGGAGGGACCCGCCTAGGGTCGCGGTCGACAGGACCCTCCGGCAGGAGGGCGCGAACCAGGAGGACGCGATGGCCGATCCAGCTCCCGCCGACACTCCCGTCGATCTGGTGGCACTCGCCGACGAGCACGCCGCGAAGGCCGCCGCCGAACCGCACGGCCGCAGCGCACACCTCCTCGTCCGCGACGGTGTGCTGCGGCAGACCATGATCGCCCTGCGGGCGGGGACCTCGCTGGACGAGCACAACGCACCGCCCGCCGCCAGCCTCCAGGTCCTGCGCGGACGGGTGTCGCTGACCGTCTCGGGCCGGAAGATCGAGCTCAAGGCCGGCCAGCTGCGCACGATCCCGCAGGAGCGGCACGGCCTGCTGGCCCACCAGGACTCGGTGGTCCTCCTCACCGCCGTCACCAACTGACGGCACCGTACGGGCGGGCCCCCCGGCCACCCGCCCGTACCGGGCTTCAGGACGCCGGCGCTCCCAGCACCGTCGTGCCGACCAGCCGCAGCCCGCGCAGGAGTTCCCGCCCGTCCGGGGCCTGGTCGGGGGCCGCGAACCACTGGACCGCCAGCCCGACCAGGAGCGACTGGTAGAAGGCGCCCCGGGCGAGCTCCTCCGGGGTGTCGGGCACCTCCTCCAGGCCCTGGAAGATCGCGGAGAGCCCGAGCCGCGCCTCCCGCTGGGTGGCCGCGAAGGCCTCCGTCAGCTCGGGAGAGCTCACCACCTTGGTGGAGATCTCCAGCTGCACCGCCCACAGCTCGCGGTGGACCACGAAACTCTCCAGCACCCGGTCCCAGGCGGCGACGAAGCGCTCCTCGGGGGTCGCGGCGTCACCCAGGTCGGCCAGTGCCTTCTCGATGGCGTCGCCCCACTCGCCCATCGCCTCGATCATCGCCTGGACCAGCAGGGCGTCCTTCGAGCCGTAGTGGTAGCCGATGGCGGCCAGGCTGACCCCGGCGGCGGAGGCGATGTCCCGGGCGGTGGTGCGCCCGTAGCCCTTCTCGTACAGGCAGCGCTTGGCCCCCGCCAGCAGATCCTCGCGATTTCCCATGGCCCGATGCTACGCCGGAGATGGACAATCGTCTTGGACGAATGAATAAGACGTTTGATTCATGCGCCTGCGCGAGACGATCGCCCCGGCTCCCCGCGCCCGCCGACCGGGCCACCCGCCCGGCCGTCAGGACACCTCGCGGGCCACGCCCACAGCTGATGAGACGTCAGCCGAACCCGTGCCGCCGGATCGCTGCCGGGGCAGACCTGACAGACGTGGTCAAGACCACATACCCCGCCCCACCAAGCAGAACACTTGGTTTTTGACCACCGTTTCCCGGCCGGTGTATACGTTCTGCGCCCGCGCCAGGCATACTGGCCAAGTCGGGCAAGCCCGCCCGGCCCTGATAACGGCGAGATTTCCGAAGGGACCGGTGGTCAGGGATGCTGCGCAACGGTCTGGAGCCCTGGCACCTCCTTGTGGTGCTGGCTGTCATCATTCTGCTTTTCGGCTCGAAGAAGCTGCCCGAAATGGCCCGTGGCCTCGGGAAGTCCATGCGCATCCTGAAGGCGGAGACCAAGGCGCTGCGCGAGGACGAGACCCCGGCCGACCAGGCCGCCCAGAACTCGACGGCCGCCAGCACTGCCACCGAGCAGTCCCGACCGGCGGTGAACCCCACCAACATCACCAAGGCCACGGAGACCGACAAGTCGGCCACCACCGCCTGATCCGGCCACCGCGCCGCAACCGGAGCCTCCGGTCCGTCGACTGACGGGCCGGAGGCTCCGGCCGTTGTGCGGTCCGGCCCGCCGGCCCGCCGGGGAGCGACGGGCCGGGTGTCAGCCGTCTCCGTCGTCGCCGCTGTCGGCGTTGTGGTCACGGGCCTGCTGACCGTGCAGGGAGTTGACCAGTGTGCCGAGGCGGCCCTGCCAGCTCTGGGCGGTGGCGCCGTCGACCGCGTGCTTCTTGGCCAGGTCCTTGACGGTCTTCTGAGCGTTGCGCAGCACTGACTCGGCATCCTGCGGCCGGTGTGCGGCGATCGCCCCGGCCGCGGCGTCCAGCCGGTCCAGCAGCTCGCCCTGCCTGTCCTTCTCCTTGCCGAACGGCTGCGCCGCGACATCGGCGCGGAGCGCGGCCAGCGCGGCGGCCGGGCCGTTCTTGGCGGCGGGCGGGGAACTGGCCGCGGTGTCCGGCGAGGGTGACACCGGGGCGACGGCCGTGCCGGGCGGCGTGGACGCCGCCGCGGCCGGCGAATGGGTGGCCGGGGCCGCGGCCTCGGCCGAACTGTCGGAGGAGCCGCTGAGCGCGAAGGCCCCGATCCCGACCACGCCCGCCAGCACGGCGGCCCCGATCGCGATCGGCACCAGCGGACGCCGGCGGCGCTGCCGCGGTTCGGCCCCGGGGTACGACGGGAGGGGTGCCATCAGCGAGGTCGCCGGGCCGGCCGCCGACGGCCCGCTCGGGGGCTGGCCCGGCGGGGCGTACGAGGGCTGGGCGGACGGCGGCTGGGCGAACGGCGGTGGAGCCGTCGGCGGAAGCACGGCGGTGCGCTGCGGATCGGCGTACCCCTGGCCCGGGGCGTCCGCCTGTACCCCGGCGACCGGCGGCAGCATCCGGGTGGCGGCGAAGGGTTCGGCGCTCTGCCCGCCCGCGGCCAGCAGCTCCGCCGTGCGGTCGGCGGCCGTGGCGACCGGTACGGCGGCGAGCAGCTCCAGCCGGGCGGCGGCCGCGTCGGCCGGACGGTCGGCGGGCTTCTTGGCCAGCAGCCGCAGCACCACCGCGTCCAGTGCGGGCGGTACGTCCGGGCGGCGGGAGGCGACCGGGGCCGGCTGCTCGCTGACGTGCTTGAAGGCGATGGCGACCGGGGTGTCGGCGTCGAACGGCGGCTGGCCGGTGAGCATTTCGACCAGGACGCAGCCGACCGCGTACAGGTCGGAGCGGCCGTCCAGCGCGGCGGCGGTGGCCTGCTCGGGCGAGAGGTAGGCGGCGGTGCCCAGCACGGAGGCGGTCTGGGTCAGCCGGGAGCTGGAGGAACCGGCGCGGGCGATGCCGAAGTCCACCACCTTCACCCCGCCGTCCTGGGTGATCATGATGTTGCCGGGCTTGATGTCCCGGTGCACGAGCTCGGCCGCGTGGGCGACCTCCAGCGCCTCGCAGACGGCGGCGGCGATGCCGACGGACCGCTCGACCGGCAGCCGTCCGAGTTCGGCGATCAGGCGGCTGAGCGGCTGGCCGTGCACCAGCTCCATCACGATGTACGGGGAGCCCTGGTCCACGCCCGAGTCGAAGACGGTGACGATGCGCGGGTGGACCAGCAGCGCGGCGTGCTGGGCCTCGCGGCCGAAGCGCTCGGCGAAGCGCGGGTCGTCGGCCAGGCCGCCGTTGAGCACCTTGACCGCGACCGCCCGGCCGAGCACCCGGTCGTGGCCGCGCCAGACGGTGGCCATCCCACCGACGCCGAGTATCTCCTCCAGTACGTAACGCCCGTTCAGCGCACGTCCGATCACCTGGCACCACTCCCCTCGGGTCCACCGGCCGGAGGCTTCGGGCCGCCTCGTGCACCTGTGCACGATAGCCGCCGATTCCAGGCGCCGTGCACCGTGCCACCGGATCGCCCCCGGGGCGGACTCCCGCCGGGAGGCGGCACCGGGCCGGGTGCCGGGACAGGGCGCCCGGGCCGGGTGCCCGGGGCGGGGACCCGGGTGGACGGCGGGCCCGGGGGAACCCGCCGACCCACCCGGAGCTTTCAGTACGGGCGGCCGGTGGACACGGGGGAGCCCACCGACCGCCCGGGGCCGGGGAGTTGACTCCCCCACCGGCGGGGAGGTCCGGACGGCCGACGAGCCCGGGGGTGCGCCGTCGGCCGTCCGGAGCGAGCCGGGCGTGCGGTGGGCACGGGGGAGCCCACCGACCGCCCGGAGCCTGGCGGTTGCCACCGGTACCGCCGGCTCGGAGCCGGGGTTCAGCGGTGGCGCGGTTCAGCGGTGGTCGGTACATCGGTTCACCGGACGGACGGTGTGCCCGGGGGGTGTCGCACACCGTCCGTCCGGAGTTCTCGGGTCACCTGGCAGGGCCGTCGCCTCCGACGGTGCCGTTCCCACCGGGCGGGCCGCCGGGCCGGGTGGGCTGGCCCGGCGGGAACGGCAGCCCGGTGAGGAACCTGTTCCTGAGGCCCTTGGTACGGTCCGGTGCCTGGTCCGTACCGGGGTCGCCGTCGTTGCCCTTGGCGCTGTCGCCGGCGTTGACGCTGCCCTTCGGCCTGGCGGCGACGGCCGCGCAGTAGCCGTCCACCCGGTCCGCGTCACCGGCGGCCTCGACCAGCGGGGCCAGCTGTGTGTCGGCGAGCACCGTGCGGGCCGCCGCTCCGGCCGCCAGCCGGTCCGCGTACAGCCGGCAGAGCCCGGCCGAGCGCTCGGCCACGGCGTCCGTACCCCGCGCGGCCGGGCTGCCCGGGCTCTCGCTCGGATCGGCCTCCGGGTTCCGGCTCCGGCCCGCGACCGGCGAGACGACGCCGTTCAGCCGGGGCCGTCCCGAGGCGACGACGCCGGGGCCGGCGTACCGGGCCGTACCCGCCGAGGAGGCGGGTGTCGTGGCGGGCGCGGCCGTCCCACCACGGGCGGGACGGCCGCCCAGCGCCGAAGGCAGGTGACCGGTGCCGGCGGCGACGGCCACTCCTGAGAGAGCCGTGGCGGCGAACGCGGCGGCGAGGGCCTTCGCACTGAAGGCCCGCGCCAGCGCGGTGCTCGCCATCGTTCTTCTCCGGGGTAGTGGTGCGGGGTTGCGGCGCGCCTCCCGGAACGCGGCCAGTGCCGCCTCCTCTCCGGGCAGTACGCCGTCCGTCCGTCGCTCGTCGCCCGCCGTGGTCCGGGCGGCGGCGAGCAGCCCGGCGAGGGCGGCATGACCGGTGAGGGCGGCCTGACCGGCCGACGTGCCGACCCCGGTACCGTCGAGCAGTCGCTCGGCCGTGCTGGGGTCGATCCGGCGGGATCGGTTGGTGCTCATCTCATGTCCTTCAGCGTCACTGCCCCGGCGTGTGTCACACCCTGCGCGGAATTTTTCGGGGAATCCTTCTCCGAGCCCGGATCCGGCCCCGGATCCGGCCCGCCGTCGGCTCCTCGTCCCGGCCCTCGCCCCGGCCCTCGCCCCGGCTCGGGACGCGGTGCCGGCTCTGGGCGCGGCACCGGCACGGTCCGCCCGGGTATCCCGAAGGCGATGCCGCCGGCCTGGTCGAGCATCCTGGCGAGGCGGCGCAGACCTCGGTGGGCGGCCATCCGCACGCTGCCGGAGCGCTTGCCCAGGACCCGCGCGGTGCTCTCCGCGTCCAGATCGAGCACCACCCGGAGCAGGACCGCCTCGGCCTGGTCCCGGGGCAGCCGGGCGATCAGGGCCAGCGCGTCGGCGGTGGAGACCGTGGCGATGGCGGTCCCCGCGGTGTCCTCGGCGGCGGCCAGTTCGGCCAGGTACTCGACCGGGAGGTCGGCGACCGGGCGGCGGCGGACCCGGCGCAGGTGGTCCATGGCCCGGTTGCGGGCGATGGTGGCGGCCCAGCCCCGGAAGCCGTCCGCGTCACCGGTGAAGCCGCCGAGGTCCCGGGCGATCTGCAGCCAGGTCTCGGAGGCGATGTCCTCGGCGTCCTCGGGTCCGCCGCCGACCAGCACCCGCAGATAGCGGAGCAGCCCCGGCTGGACGGCGCGGAACAGCTGCCGGAACGCGTCCTCGTCCCCCTGCTGAGCCGCCCGTACGGCGGCGGACAGATCGGCCGGACGGCCGGTGGGCGGCGGATCGTCCGGCGGCCCCGGCCGGCCCGTGTGGCCGGGTGTCGTCGGGCCGCCGGCGGAGTGGTCGGCGCCCGTCCCGTGAGGTTCTGCACTGTGCACCCGCCACATCATGGGCCATCCCCGCGGAGCCGGACCCCGGCCGTACGCCTCCCCCCGTGGCAGGTCGCCCCCGCTCCGGCGGGCGGCGCGGGCCGCAGGACCCGGGCGGGGAGGGCATCCCGGACGCTGCCGTCCTTCGCCCGCGCCCGCCGGGGCGAACGGTCATACCTTGGCAGGGACGGGGAGTTTCCCCCGTCCCCGTGCCGGCTTCAACGGCCCGCCCGCCCGGCCGGACCCCGGCGCGGCCGCATCCCCTGCCGAGCCCCCAGGACGACGCGATGGCCACCGCCCAGGAACTGTTCGCCGAGGGGATGCGCGCGCACATCGCGCCGTCCCTCCGGGCGATGGGCTTCACCGGTGGCGAGCAGCACGTCTTCCGGCTCCCGGACGAGGAGTACCGGGCGCTGCTCGGCGTCCGGTTCGGCGCCGTGAGCGAGTACGCGGTCCGGTACACCTTCGAGCTCAGTCTGACCGTCGCGGCGGCCGGGGAGTCCCCGGGCGACGCCGGGCTCTGGCGGGCTTCGATCGGCGAGCTGATGCCGGTCGGCGGCGAGGTGTGGTGGGAGATCACGCCCGGGCCGCGCTGGCTGGTGGCCGTGGAGGACTCGATCGCGGCCGTGCGCCACTACGGTCTGCCGGAGCTGCGCCGCAGGCTCACCACCGCGCGGGCGGCCGGCCCCGGCACCACGACCTATCTCTCGCCCGCCGAGCTGGAGGAGGTCAACGCCGCGCTGCTCACCGCCGCCGTGGCCCGGATCCAGCGCGCCGAGCTGGTGGACGGGGACCTGGTGCTGACCGGCGCCTGGAGCCGTGCCGACCCGGTCGCGCGTGAAGTCCTGCAGGGCGCGGCCGAGGGCTTCCTGTCGGCCGGGGACGGGCGTTTCGGCCGGGTCCGCTGCCAGGACACCCGCGGCCGCGGACTGTGGACCTTCTGACGCACGCCTTCGCACCGGACGGAGGCCGGCGGCAGGCCCGCAGGGCCCCGCCCCCGGTGGTAGAGGCTCGGCGAGCCGGACCGAGCCGCCGAAGGCCCGCTCACCACAGCCGGTCGACGGTGCCCGGGTAGAGGCCGATCCTGGCTCCGATGAAGCTCCGCCTGGCCGCCCCGGCCCGCCGGGAGCAGAATCCGGCCATGGTGACCTTGTCGAAGCCGGGCTGGTCGCTGGGGAAGGGATCCTCGGGGGTGCCGCCGACCAGCACGGTCCCAGGCAGCGTCTCCCAGCCGGCGCTCTCGTAGAAGCCCCGCAGGACGCGGTCGCAGGTGAACAGGCCGAGGTCGGCACCGCTGTCCTCGACGGCCCGGCGCGCGGCGGCGACCAGCCGCCCGCCGTGGCCGTGGCCCCGGTGGGCGCGGTCGGTGACCACGCAGCTCAGGCCGCGGGCGGTGAACACCCCTGCGGCATGGGCGAGTTCCTTGCCGAGCAGGTCGAGGGCGGCGAGCACCCGGCCGCCGTCGTCCACCAGCAGCATCGACCGCGCGTCCAGCGCCGGGTCATGGCTCAGCCCGGGATCGGGCAGACCGCTGGGCCAGGCCTGCTCCTGCAACTCCCACACCTGCGAGCGGAGTTCGGTCGGCAGCTCGGCCTCGGGACAGGACAGGATCCGCAACTGGGAAGCTCCCGGGTCGACTTGACATCACTGATCGGACACCCGCCGCGGCGGGCGGGGCGCGGTAGCCCGTGCGGTGCCGCGCACCAGCCGACGCGCCCTCAGAATCCCACGACAGGAGTGGTGATCACCCGGGTGCGGCCGTCCGCACGGGCCGCGAGGCCGGCGGCGAGGCGCGGTGAGCGGCTCGGGCCGAGCAGGACGAGGGCCTCCTCGGGGGTGGCCCAGCGGTAGGCGTCGAGTTCGCCGGGCGGCAGGGTGATCGGGGTGTCGGCGGGGACGGTGCCGAGGTCGAAGAGGAAGTGGCAGGCCGGGTGGTCGAGTTCGGCCGAGGGGTGGGTCCAGCCGACGGCGAGCAGCGCGCCCGGTTCCTTCACGATGCCGGTCTCCTCCAGGAGTTCGCGCCTGGCGCACTCCTCGGGGTTCTCCCCCGGGTCCACGGTGCCGCCGACGAACTGCCAGTGCTCACGGTAGCCCGCCTTGACGATCAGCAGCCGCCCGTCGGGGTCGCTGATCAGGCAGCCGGAAGCCGTGTAGGCGCGCCGCAGTGAGGCGAGCCACTCGTCGCGGGTCTGGAGCAGCGGGGTGTCCGACATGGCTGTCCCTCCGGAGGGTGTCGCGGACCGGGTGTCCGCGCCCACTCTCCCACTCCGGCCCCGCCGCCGGGCAGTGGGTACGGACAGCGGTCCGGGGCGGCGCCGGTCACCCGGGGCCGTCCCGGCCGGGAGCGTGGTCAGTGGGCGGAGTGCTTCTCCGCGCCGCGGTGGCGGTGGCCCGGGAGTTCCGCGTGGTGGGCCGTTCCCGCAAGGGGGGTGGCCGAGGCGGTTCGGCGGCCGCCGTGGCTGAAGACGGCGTCGCCGAAGTACGGCGCGGGCTGGGTCGTCTTCGGCCCTCCGGTACCGAGGACGGGCGGGAGTCCACCGGGATTGGCGGCCATGCCGCGGCGTTCGAGGAGTTCCTGGGTGCCACGGCGGAGCCTGGTCATCTTCCCCGTCGGTTGCCTGGTCATCGTGGGCCTCCCTCCGGCGGCCGCTCGTCGCGGCGGAGCGCGCGGCACTGCGGGCGCATGGGCGTTATGACCGGATTCTAGCGTTTTGGCCCGGTGCAGGCCCGGCCTCGTACCCGGTCCGCGACGCCCCCGGTACCGACACCGACACACCTGGCCCATCGGCCGGACGCCGAAGGGCACATGTGGGAGCATGCGCCGCGTGGCAACGGTGATACGGAACGACAATCAAGCGAGGGCACAGGACGACTCGTCCACCCCGGGGGTCCACCGGGTCCGCTATCCGGGCTCGCTGATCCGCTGCGTCCTCGGCCTTACCGCCGCCGCGCTCACCCTGCTGATCGCCACGGGCGCGCACGGCACCGCCGGCGGTCTGGAAGCCGATGTCGCCGAGGGCGCGGAGCACGTCCCCTGGCCGCCCGGGCAGTTCGCCGGGGTGGCCTCCGCCGTCGCCCTGCTGCTCGTCCCGCTCGCCTTCGCCGTCGACCGGCTCGTGCGCCGGGCCGCGCTCCGGGTCGCCGACGGGGTCTTCGCCGCCGTCGTCGCCTACGGGCTCTCGCTCGGCCTCGACGCCGTCTTCGGCGACCTCGCCACCCTGACCCACGCCTCCCCCGACGGCCTCGGCCGGACCGACGCCGTGTACGGGCACCTGGCCCCCGTGCTCGCCTTCATGACCGCCGCCGGCCTCGTCGGGCTGCCCCGCTGGCGCACCGCGCTGACCGCCGCCCTCGCCGTGGCCGGGCTCACCGGCCTGGTCACCGGCTGGGCCACCCCGCTCTCCCTGGTGCTGGCCCTGCTGGTCGGCTGGGCCGCCGCCCACGGCACGGTGTACGCGATCGGCACCCCGATCGTCCGCCCCAGCACCGAGCAGCTGCGGCACTCCCTCGGGCAGGCGGGCGCCCGGCCGGACCTCGTCCGCCGTACCGGCTTCCGCCGCTACCTGGTCACCCAGCACGACGGGCGTCCCGACCTGGACGTGCGGCTGCTCGACCGCCATGCCCAGGCCACCGGCCTGTTCCACCGGCTGTGGCTGCTGCTGCGGCTGCGCACCGCCCCGCGCCCGCGCGGCCTGCGCTCGCTGCGCTCCGGTCTGGAGCACGAGGCCCTGCTCGCGTACGCGGCCTGTGCCTCCGGTGCCCGCACCCGCCGGCTGGCCGCCACCGCCGAGCTCGACGCCGACCGCGCCCTGGTCGCCTACGAGTACCTCCCGGGCCGGACCCTCGCCGAACTCGACGACGCCGAACTGACCGACGAACTGCTCACCGACGCCTGGCTCCAGCTGGACCTGCTGCAGCGCCGCTGCCTGGCCCACCGCGCCCTCGCCCCCGAGAACGTGCTGGTGGGGCCGGACGGCGCGGTCCATCTGATCGGGCTCACCGACGGCGAGATCGCCGCCGGTGAGCTGCTGCTCCACCTCGACGTCGCCGGACTGCTCACCACCCTGGCCCTGCGGGTCGGCGCCGAGCGCGCGGTGGCGACCGGCACCGCGGTCCTCGGCGAGGCCGCGATCGGCACCGCCCTGCCGCTGCTCCAGCCGATCGCGCTCCCGCGCGGGACCAGGAACGCGCTCAAGGGCCGGCCCGAACTGCTCACCGCGATCCGGGAGGAGGCCCTGCGCGGACGTCCGCAGGCGCCGGTCGAACCGGTGCGGCTGGAGCGGCTGCGCCCGCGCACCCTGCTGGCCCTGGTCGCCGGGGTCTTCGCCGGCTACCTGCTGCTCCAGTTCCTGTTCAGCTCGAAGACCAACCCGATCTCCACGGTCGCCCATGCCGATCCCGGCTGGCTGGCGCTGGCCGCGCTGGCGGCCGTCGCCAGCCACTTCGCGGCCACCATGGGCTTCGTCGGCTTCGTGCCCGAGAAGCTGAGCTTCCGGCGCACACTGGCCGCCCAAGTGGCTGGCTCCTTCGTGAAGTTGATCTCTCCCGGCGGGGTCGGCGGGGTCGCCCTGAACACCCGCTTCCTGCAGTGCAGCGGTGTTCCCACCGCGCAGGCGCTGTCCAGCGTGGGCGCATGCCAGGCGATCGGGGCGGTGCTGCACCTGATGCAGCTGGCGGTCTTCAGCGCGGTGCTCGGCCAGAGCCAGGGCACCGAACTTCCGGACTCACCCGTGCTGGTCGCCGCCCTGGCCGTGGTGGCCGTCCTCGCGGTGCTGGCGCTGTCCGTGCCCTGGGTACGCGGGCGGCTGGCCGGGCTGCTGCGGCCGCTGCGCGCGGAGGTGCTGCCCCGGCTGCTCGACCTGCTCCAGCAGCCCCGCAAGCTGGCCGTCGGCCTGCTCGGACAGCTCATGGTGTCGATGACCCTGGTCATCTGCCTGTACTGCTGCACCCGGGCGGTGGGACCGCACCCGGCCTTCGCCGCCACCGCGGTCACCTACCTGGCCGGGAACGCCGCCGGGAACGTCGCCCCGACCCCGGGCGGCTCCGGCGTGGTGGAGGGCCTGCTCGCCACGGCCCTGGCCGGCACCGCCTCGATCGACCAGGGCACCGCCCTGGCCGCGGTGATCCTGCTCCGGGTGCTGACCTTCCTGCTCCCGATCCTCCCCGGCTGGGTGGCCTTCACCTGGCTCCAGCGCCGCAAGGCGCTCTAGCCGAGGATGCGCGGCCGGCCCCGCGGTGCGGACGGCCGGCCATCGCGCGGAAGTATCAGCGGTACTCGTCCTCGTCGAGTTCGACGACGCGGGCCTGTTCGACCGCGTCCGCGTCGTTGGCGTCGTCCGAGCCGAGTGAGCGGCGTTCGCTCAGCTGCTCGAAGTCGTCGCCCGGGTGGCCGTCGACGTTCCGCTCCTCGTCCTCCGTCTCCAGGACGAGCGGGGATTCGTCGGCGAAGTCGTCGAAGTCCTCAGGGAACTCGGGGTTCTCGGGGTTCTGCCGCATGGCGTCCGTCCCTGCTGCTCGGAGCCCTTCTGGGCCCAGGTCGGTACTGGAAGTATCCGACGGTGACGGCCCCGCCGCGCGCCCTCATCGCCCCGTCGGCATTTTGTCCGCTTCTCGCACAGTAGACCGATCCACGGCCCCGGGCCCGGTCGGTCACCCGAGCGGTCCCCCGGCCTCCTTCGGGGGTGCCGCCGCCGCGGCCGCCCGGGCGGCGAGCGAGCCGAGCCGCTCGCGCAGGGCCGCGGGCTCGTGGACCTCGAAGTCGCAGCCCAGCATGGCCAGTCGGATCGCCAGCCACTCCAGCGACTCGGAGCTGGTGCGCAGCCGGCAGGTGTGCTCGTCGATCGCCTCCAGCCGGTCGGACGGGCCGGCCAGCCAGGGCGACACCTCCTCGAAGGGGGCGTGCAGGGTCACCTGGGCGACATGGGTGGTGGTGAGGTCGGCGAGCTTCCGGGCGACGTACGCGGCAGCGTCCTCGGCGGGCAGCTCGCGGGGTGCCACCCGGGCCCCGGTGAGCTGGGGATCGCGCAGGCGGTCCACCCGGAATATCCGCCAGTCCTCCCGCTCGTTGTCGTACGCGACCAGGTACCAGCGCCGTCCGGCGGCGACCAGGCGGTGCGGTTCGACCAGGCGGCGGGTCTCGGCACCGGCGCCCTGGGGCCGTCCCCAGCCGGCCCGGTACGTGAAGCGCACGCGTTCCCTGGCGGCGACCGCCGTGGCGAGCACGGTGAGGGCCTCGGGGTCGACCCGGGGGCCGCCCGCGTCCAGCCGCACGGTGGCGGAGCCGAGCGAGCCGACCCGGTGCCTGAGTCTGGACGGCAGCACCTGGACCAGCTTGGCGAGCGCCCGTACCGAGGCCTCCTCGATGCCCTCGACGGCCTCCCCGGCGGCCGCGCGCAGCCCGACCGCGATCGCCACCGCCTCCTCGTCGTCGAGCAGCAGCGGCGGCATCGCGGTGCCCGCGACCAGGCGGTAGCCACCGATCGGGCCGCGCGTCGCCTCCACCGGGTAGCCGAGGTCGCGCAGCCGCTCGATGTCGCGGCGGATGGTGCGCGGGGTGACCCGGAGCCGCTCGGCCAGTTCGCTGCCCGGCCACTCGCGTGGGGTCTGCAGCAGGGAGAGCAGATTCAGCAGGCGTGCGGGGGTGTCCGTCATGGTGGCCAGCATGACGGACGAAGAGGACAGGAACTGACCTGTACGGCGACTACCCTCGCGACGTCCGGGGCACCGATGATCAACACCACCGGCCAGCTGGGTGTCGCGCTCGGTCTCGGCCTCTCCTCGCTGGCCTTCTTCTCCGTGGTGGACGGCGCCGCGCCCGCCCAGGCGGCGGGTCCGGTCTTCGTGGACGCCTTCACCCACGCGCTCTGGTGGGTGGCGGCAGGCCTGCTGGCCGTGTTCGCCCTGGTCTTCGCCCTTCCGGGCCGGGCCGCCCGGCCCGTGGCCGTCACGCCCGAGCCCGCCGCGGAGCCGGCCCTGGCCGGCTGAGCCGGGCACCCGACGCCAGGGAGCCGGGCCGGCGCCGGACCGGCGCCGGACCGTCTCAGCCCAGCAGTGCGTCCAGCAGACGGCGGCGGTCCTCGGGGTGCCGGCTCAGCCAGTGGCCGAGCCGGTGCTCGGCCTGCTCGAAGAGGATCCGGGTGAAGCCCGGCCCGCCGGAGAGGGCCTCGGCGAGCGCGGCGGTCACCTCCGCGGGGATCACCGCGTCGTCGCCGGGCACCCCGAGCACCGCGCGCGCCGTACAGGCCCGGTACACCTCCAGGGCGCGCGAGTCCTTCCAGCTGTCCGGGGTGCGGATGATCCCGGTGAAGCCGTCGGCGAACGGCACGTCCCAGGCGGCCCGCGCGTAGACGGCCGGGGCGAGCAGCCCGATCGCGGCCACCCGGGGCCCATAGGCGTCGAGCAGGTCGGCCACGGTCTGGCCGCTCATGCTGAAGCCCACCAGCACCAGCCGGTGCCCGGCCGGCACATGGCCGTCGATCAGCGCGCGGGCCTGCCGGTACCGGCGCCGCAGACTCAGCTCACCGAGCCGGCCGGTGCTGGCGCCGTGACCCGAGAAGTCCAGCGCTAGCGCCGGTACCCCGCGCCTCGCGAAGTCGGCCATCAGCTCGAGGGAGCGGGACAGCTCGGCGGTGCCCGCACCGTGCAGCAGCACCGCGGTCCGCCCCGCCGGGTGGGAACCGGCGCCGATCTCCTCGCAGTTGAGCGTCTCGCCGTCGGCGTCGAGGGTGAAGCTGGTCAACGAAGCTTGTCCTGTCTCTTCGTGAACTCTCGCCGGGAAAGCGAGAGTTCCGGTCACGGGCTGCGGAACAGCAGCCCGAGTGCCAGTGCGTTGGCCACGGCCTGGGTCGCGCTGGTCGCCCGGAGCTTGCGCCTGGCCTCCAGGACGAGCCCGGTCACCTGGCCGTGCGGCAGACCGGACCGGCAGGCGACCTCGCCGGTGGTCCAGCCGCGGGCCAGCCCTTCCAGCACCCGGATTTCGGATGCCGACAGCGGCGAGCGCCGTTTCCTGACTCCCAGAGCCAGCGTGAGCAGTGTGGGGTGTCTCATCGCGGGAACTCCTTTCCAAGCTGGTACGGCCAAAACTCCAATCAGATACGGCGGGAACCGACCGGTCCCGCCTCCGGGGAGTGAGGCGGGACCGGTCCGGGGTCACGAGGAGAACAGCAGCCGCAGTTCGAGAGCCTTCGCGACCGCGTGGGTACGGTTGGCGGCCTGCAGTTTCCGCCTGGCGCCTTCGAGGTGGAATTCGACGCCTTTCTCCGAGATTCCCAGGCCGCACGAGATCTCGCGGGTGGTCTTGCCACGGGCGGTCCACTCCAGCGCCTCGGTCTCCCGGGGGGAGAGCAGGGACCGCCGCCGGGCGGAGGTGGCCATCGCCACCTCCACCAGCGGTCGACGGGCCTTCTGGTGCAGGTAGTGCGCCATCAGGTAGAGCTGCCGGCTGTTGCTGTACATCTGTCGGGCGAGCAGGTCGGCCGGAATCAGGTTGAGGGCCGCGATCTCGCCCTGCGAGCGGATCGGGATGGTCAGCCCCCGGCCGAAGCCGGCTGCCTGCGCCTCCTTGAAGAACTGTCGTTCCCGCTGGCCGAGTTCGGGGGAGGAACCGAGCTCGGACCAGCTGAACGGGGTGGAGCTGGCCAGGCACCCGGAGAGCAGCGGATCGACGTCCGCGTACTCCTCGTCGGTGTACCGGCGCTGCCAGTGCTCCGGGAAGGTGCTGATCGCGGGTGCGATCGGGCCGGCCTGGCTCATGAGGGGGCAGCGGATGATCTGGTACGAGAAGTACCGGACACCCACCTTCTCGGCGGACTTGGCGAACAGCTCGCGGATCGCGTCGAGTTGGGCCGTCCAGTCCTGGTCGGCGACTCCGTCGAGCGAACCCTGGCAGGCGATGAACGCCTCCCGTGCGGTGCTGTCGAGGTACTCCGGTTCGACGAGCGGCAGGTCGGAGGTGATGGTCATCGCGTCTCCGCTCTGTCGCCCGAGGGTATCCAGCCGTCGAACCACCTGCCGCCGAGCGCCGTTCGGCCGCTTTGGCGGCTCATCGCGCCACCGCCCCGGCAGCGGCCGCGGGCTTGGCGGCCTCGGCCACGGGCTTGGCGGCCTCGGCCGCGGGCTTGGCCGGGCCGGCCAGCGAGGCCTGGCGGCGGCGCAGGTACATGTTGTTCAGCACCAGGGCGATCGCACTGATCAGAGCGCCGATCAGCTGCATGGCACCCGGCCTGTTGCCCTGGAAGGCGCTGATGGTGAACGCGGTGATCGGCACGACGTCCATGAACAGCACGCCGTTGAGCGGGCCGATGGCCTTGTTGCCGAGGTTCCAGAACAGCACGCCGATGACGCCGGCCGCGATGGACATGTACGCCAGGTGCGGCAGGATGGTGACCACGTCGTGGCCGGTGGGCATCTTGACGGCGCCGAAGGCGAGCAGCGCGGCGGTGATCACGTAGGTGCTGGTCAGGCCGAGGCCGGTGGTGACGGTGGTGTACTTGACCGGGGACCAGTTCGGGTAGAACGAGCCGCCCATGGTGTAGATCACCCAGCACAGCGCACCGAGGATGATCAGGCCGTCGGCGCCGTACGCCTGCGGCCGCTGGACCAGTACGCCCAGGTGGCCGTTGGTGATCACCAGCAGCACTCCGACCAGCGACATCGCGATGAACACGAACGCGCCGCGCGGCGGGGCGACCTTGCGGACCACCCAGTTGGTCAGGAAGCCGAGCAGCGGCTGCAGCACCATCATGATCGAGGCGATCAGTGCGCCGTCCGGGCCGACCAACTTCTGGCCGAGGAAGACCAGGAACTGGAAGCCGGCGAAGCCGGAGGTGCCCAGGAACCAGGCCAGGCCGACCCGCTCCCCCTTGAGGTTCAGCGCGGACTTGCCCTCCAGCGTCAGCAGCAGCGCCAGGAAGGCGACCCCGGCGATGGTGTAGCGCAGGCAGGTGAAGGTGAAGGGGTCGATGTGCTTCAGCGCACCTGTCATGACGGGGAACATGCCACCCCAGGATGCCGCCGCGATGACGCACAGCAGCACGCCGCGGGAGTACTTCGATGTCATCGGTAACTCTCCGGGTAGGAACGGCCGTTGGCCGAGAGCGAATGGAACTGCGGAGCCTCGTGCCCGCGGTTCAACGCTAGGAGCGGCGGCCCGGGCACAACGTTCTGAACGCGCATGCCCTGTGGCGTATTCACGCATGGCGTGGGCCGGACACAACGGCGGCACCGCCCGAAGCCGTGCTTCGGGCGGTGCTTGACTACTGGTCAGATACCGGCTGGGACGGCGGCCGTCGCCCGGGCCGAGCGGATGGCTTCGACCAGGTGCGGAACGGCCTCGCGCCAGTCCGCGACCAGGCCCACGTCCGCCGCCTCGAACACCGGGGCGGCCGGGTCGTTGTTGACGGCCAGGATGAAGTCCGCGCCGCGCGCGCCGACCAGGTGGTTGAAGCGTCCGCTGGTGCCGATCGCGACGAACAGCCGCGGGGCGACGCTGCGCCCGGTGATGCCGATCTGGCGGGCACGCGGCTGCCAGCCCCGGTCGGTGACCTTGCGGGTGGCGGCCAGCTCGGCGTCCAGGACGTCCAGCAGCGGTTGCAGCAGCGGGTACTCCTCCGGCGCGACCCCCGCGCCGACCGCGACCACGACCCTCGCACGGGCGAGGGTGTCCAGGTCGTCGTCCCGGGTACGGCGGGTGACGGTGATCCGCCCGCGCGGGGTCACCCTCAGTTCCGGTTCCTGCCGGGCCGTGGCGGCGCGCGGGGGCGCCGCGGGCAGGACTCCGGACCGGACGGTGGCCAGCTGGATCGCGGAGCGGAAGGTGACGGCGGCCAGCAGGGCGCCGCTGAACGCCGGCTTCCAGCAGACCAGGCCGCGCCGGTCGGCCTCGATCTCGACCGCGTCGGCGGCGAGCCCGGCCCCGAGCCGGGCGGCCGCCCGTCCGGTGACCTCGCGGCCCCACATGGTGGAGGGCGCCAGTACGGCCCAGGGGGCGTGGTCGAGGCACCAGGCGGTGACGGCCGCGGCGACGTCCTGTTCGGCCTCGGCCCCGGTGATCGGGACGACCAGGTCGGCGCCCCAGGAGCCGGCCTCGGCGGGGTCCAGCGGTTCGGTGGTCAGGACGGCCACCCGGTCGGCCAGCCGGGCGGCGGCGCCGAGCAGGTCCCGGGTGGCGGTGGGGCGTCCGGGCTCGGCGAGCACGGCGACCGTACCGGAGGCGATCCGGCTCGCCGGGAGCGGTGCCCGGTGGGCCGCGGGGTCCTGGCCGAAGGCCTCGTGGCAGGCCAGCAGGGAGACCACGCACCGGACTTCGTCCCGGTCGCCGCCGTAGCGCAGGTTCCACCGCTCGGTCTCGGCGGCGCGGATCTCCTCCACGGCGGTGGGGCTGGCCGCCTCGCCCCACGGCCCCGGGCCGAGATCGGCGGCGGTGAGCCGCCGGATCCGGTCGGCCGGGACGGCGGCCCGGCCCTCGGGAGGCACCTTGGCCGGATCGGTCAGGCGTTCGGCGCAGGTCAGCAGGGCGGGCAGGGCGAGCTCGGCGTCCAGGAAGCCGTCGTCGTGCTCGCAGTGCACCTGGACCGCGTCCCGGGCGAGGGTCAGTTCGCGCACCCCGGCCGCCATCGGCAGGTCCAGCAACTCGGCCACCTGGGCGGGCAGCTGGCCGGTGTCGGCGTCGACCGAGTTGCGTCCGCAGAGGACCAGGTCGAACGGGCCGAGCCGGTCCAGGGCGGCGGCCAGGGCGCGGGCGGTGGCCAGGGTGTCGCTTCCCGCGAACGCCGGGTCGGTGACCAGGACGCCCTGGTCCGCGCCCCAGGCCACGGCCTCGCGCAGGCAGTCCTCGGCGCCCGGGGGTCCGAGGGTGACGACGGTGCAGCTGCCGCCGGTCTCCCGGGCGGCGGCCACACCGGCGGCCACCGCCCGGCGGCAGTAGGGGTTCATCTCGTGGTCCACGCCTGCCCGGGACAGCCGGTTGTCCGGGCCGAGCCGGAGCTCGTCCAGCCGTGGAACCTGTTTCACGAGTACGGCGACCGCCAGCGGTCGGGTCGGTGTCGCAGCCACGTCGGGCCTCGCATCCTTGGGTGGGGCGGGGTCAGGCCGCCTTGGGGGTGGGGAGCTTGAGCGTCAGGCGCTCCACCTGGCGACCCTGCTGGAGGTGCTCGGACACGATCTCGGCGAGGTCGTCCTCGTCCTCGTACGTGTACCAGGCCTTGTCCGGGAAGACGCCCATCACCGGCCCGTACTGGCACTTGCCCAGGCACCTGGACTTGCGGACGTCGACTTCCAGGCCGGCTTCCGCCAGCAGCCCGGACAGGTGGTCGGCCATGCCCACGGCGTCCTGCCGGAGACCGCAGGAGACCGGTTTCTCGCGCTTGTTGGTGCAGACGAAGATGCGCTGGACGCCAGCGGACATGACTGGACCTCGTTCCTCAACCGGTTTGCAGGGACAGGAGTTGCTCGTTCGCGGAGAACGGAAGGCTCGGGCCGGCCCAGAAGCCCTGGCGGGCGAAGACCGGCCGGAGTTCCTCCCGGTTGTGGTCGCTGGTGAGATACAGCACCCGGGCCACGTCCTCCCGGGTCGGCCGGACCCGGACGGGTATCTGCTCCAGCACCTGCTCGGCCGTCTCGCGGGCCGGATCGCTCCACACCAGGGCTCTGGGGAAGGCCGTGCGGAGCTCGTCCAGCAGCCACGGAAAGTGGGTGCAGCCGAGGATCACACCGTCCACCTCGTCCCGCCGGGAGCTCGGGATCACCTGGTCGAGCGCCTCCACGACCTCCTCGGCGGTGACCTGGTGCCCGGCCAGCTTGCGCTCGGCCAGGTGCACCAGGTCCATGGCGCCGACCAGTTCGAACCGGCTGACGGCGCTGTGCTCGTTCACCAGGCGGCGGACCATCGAGCGGCGGACCGTGCTCGGGGTGGCCAGCAGCACGACCGTGCCGCCCGCGACCGCCTTGGCGGTCTGCTCTATCGGCGGGGTCACCGTGAACACCGGGACGTCGGTCGCCAGGTCGCTCAGGGTGGCGATCAGCGCGGTCGAGGCGGTGTTGCAGGCGATCACGATCGCGCGCGGGTCGGCGGACTCGATCACCGCGTCCAGCACCCCGTAGATCCGCGACCGCAGCGCCATGTCCCGCTTGTCGCCGTAGGGGAACCACCCGTTGTCCGCGACGTACAACAGGTCTTCGGATGGGCGGAGTTGGACCAGGTGGCGGGCCACGGTGAGCCCGCCGACGCCCGAGTCGTAGATCACGATGGGCCGGCTGCGCGGCGGCAGCGCGCCCGGCAGGTAGGTGGTGTTCATGCTCACGCCCTCTCCCCCGGCCCGCGAGGACTGCTCGGCCGGCGGCCGGGGGGCGGCGGAAGGCGCCCCCACCGCTCCGGCGGCGGCACCTTCACCGGGCACCCTGTCTGTCGATTCGACCCCCCGGCCCCGGCGGCCGGGAGGTGCCCCCCATCTCTCGCTCATCGGTGTCAGGCCGCGATCGCGCGGGCGACGGTGTTCTGCCGCAGCTGCCGGGACTTGCGCAGGTCGGTGGCGAAAACCACCCGCGACAGCCAGCGGGACCGGCCGGCCGGCAGCGGCTCGAACGCGTCCCGGGCGTGCGCGCAGCGGAAGTTGTCGATGTAGACGCAGTCGCCGGTCTTCAGCATCAGCTCGACGCGGTTGTCCTCGAAGTGCTGGCGCAGCTTCTCCAGGGCGGTGCGCGGCACGCCGTCGTACTTCTCCAGCTCCAGGGTGGCGAAGTTGATCCGGACGTACGGGCGTTCGCGCGGGCCGAAGAGCACGCTCAGCCGGTCCTCCTCGATCACCCCGGAGGTGGCGTGGATCGGGTTGTGGCCGATGTCGAACTGCGGCTCGAACAGGGCGTCCAGCTCCTCCTCGGTGAGCTCGATGCCGTCGACGCAGGACACCGTGGTGGCGGCTTGCTCGTCGTTGCGCATGCAGGTCAGACCGATGAACTCGGCCCGGGTGGGGTGGAAGGCGTCCTCGATGTGGAAGCCGAAGTCGAACATCGAACCGGAGCTGGAGTTGGCCACCTGGGACAGCCGGGGCAGCGGGGTGATCGTGGTGAAGATGCTGCCCTTGCGCTGCGAGGTGAAGCTGATCGGCTCACCGAGCAGGCTGCCGTACAGGCCGTGCAGCAGCTGGGCGTCGTTCAGCAGGTACCCCGGCCGCTCCTCCGGGTAGTCGGTGGGGGTCGGTCCCGGGCCGTCGGCCAGCACGGGGTTGCCGGTGACGTGCAGGGCGGAGGAGGTCTCGGAGCGGTTGAACCCGTAGAACGCCGCGCGGACCCGGCGCGGCAGCTCCTGAGCCAGGACGTGCGAGTGCTCGACGAAGTGGAACTGGTCGAGGTTGCGCGGGTCCGAGCTGATTTCGTCCAGGAGCGCCCGGATCTGGGCGGCCTCCTCCTCGTTGATGACGAGAGTGGAGATGTGCGTCGGCATGGGTCTCACCTCTGGGCAGGGCGGGAGGACCGGGCGGACCTCCGGCGGCGGGGTTCGGGAAGACGACCGGTCGGCCCGGCCTCACCCCCGGGGAAGAGCGGGGACGGGCCGACCGGTACGAGCGGTGCGATCAGCTGCGGGTGGGACGGTCAGGCGTCGTACGCGCCGCTGGCGGCCAGGCTCGGGACCAGCCGGAAGGTCTCGAAGCGGGCCTCGAAGAACGGCGACACGCTGTCGTCGATCACGAAGTCGCTGGTCAGGTCGTGGTGTCCGCCCTCGCTGGAGTCCAGCACGATGTGCGTGGTCAGGTAGTGCTTGAAGGCGTACAGACCGTCGTGCTCCCAGTTCTCGGCCGGCGAGTCCAGGAACCGGGCGAAGATCCCGGACAGCTCCTCCTCGCGGGAGAAGACCGTCATGGCCCGGGTGTGCGGGTCCAGGGCGCGGCAGGCGGCCAGGTACTTCTCCGCGTACTCGCCGAGCTCGGCCTCCATCTCCTCCATCACGCCGTGCTTGCGCAGGAAGTGGGCCAGGAACTCGTGGTGGTCCTTGGCGTCCTGGAAGTCGTCCAGCGCCAGGTTGGTGGTCTCCAGCTCGCCGAGGATCATCTCCTGCAGGCCCGGGTGGTCGGGGTGCAGCTTGTCGGACAGCCGCAGCGCCTCGCCGAACTCGACGGCCGCGACCCAGGACAGGTACCAGACCTGCTTGAGCTCGTGAGTGCTGAGGTTCTCGAACGGCAGCCCGAGGATCCTGTCGACGAAGGTCTTGTAGCGGAACTGCTCGGTCTCGGCGGCCGGGCTCTGCTCAACGGTGGCGGTCTGCGCAGTCATTGTGACGACCTCTCGGGTAGTGGCTCATCGGCTGTTGCGAGATCCATAACAGCCGACCCCGCCAGGGCCGGACAATCTCTGAAATCCCCCCTGCGGCAGGACCCCTGGGGCTTTTCCCAGATAGTCGCGGAGCCCTGGGGCAGCGACAGTCGGGCGGAGATGTCCCGACCGGTCGTCCGGAGGAATTCCCATGTGGCAAACGGCATTTCCGAGTTTTCTGATCGGGCTGAGAGAGGGTTTGGAAGCCGGCCTGATCGTCTCCGTCCTGGTCGCCACCGTGGTGCGGTCCGGGCGGTCCGGCGGGCTGGCGCGGATCTGGACCGGGGTCCTGGCGGCCGCCGCGCTCGCGCTGAGCTTCGGCGCGGTGCTCACCTTCACCGCCGCCGGGCTGCCCGCCGGGGCGGCGGACACCTTCGGCGGGTCACTGAGCCTGGTCGCGGTGGCCTTCGTCACCGCGATGGTGTTCTGGATGCGCCGCTCGGCCCGTACGCTCTCGGGCAACCTGAAGGAGCGGGTGACGGCGGCGCTCGGCCTGGGCGGCGGCATGCTGGTCGTCACCGCGTTCCTGGCGGTGGCCCGGGAGGGGCTGGAGACCTCGCTGTTCCTGTGGACCACCGCGCAGGCCGAGCAGCAGACGGCCGGGCCGATGATCGGCGCGGTGACCGGGCTGGCGGTGGCGGTGGCGCTCTGCTGCGGGCTGTACCGGCGAGTGCTGAAGATCAACCTGACCCGGTTCTTCACCGTCACCGGCGCGGTGCTGGTGGTGATCGCGGCGGGCGTGCTCGCGTACGGCCTGGGCGACCTCCAGGAGGGCGGGGTGCTGCCCGGCGGGCAGGCCTACGCCTTCGATCTGAGCCGCAGCGTGGACAGCGGGTCGTGGTACGCGACCCTGGTCCAGGGCGTGTTCAACCTGTCGCCGCGGATGAGCCTGCTGCAGGTGGCCGGGTACGTGGTGTACCTGGTGCTCGCCATGGGGTTCTTCCTGCGCGGGATCGGCCTGGCCAGGGTGGTCTTCACGCTGGTCGGCGGGGGCTCCCCGGCCCCCGGGCCGGTGGCGGAGCAGACCGCGGTCCGGCGGCGGCCCGCATGGGCGGTACCGGTCCTGGTGGTGGCCGTACCCGGCGCGGTGGCGGCCTCGGCGATCGCCGTGGGCGGCGGACAGACCGCCGGGGCGGGCGCGGTCGCGGTCTCCGCGGCCGACTGCGGGAAGGGGTTCACCGCACCGCAGCCCGGCCGGCAGGTCTTCCAGATGCGGAACACCGGTGACCGGGCGGCGGAGGTGTACCTGATCGATCCGGCCGGCGGTGCGGTGTACGGGGAGATCGAGGGCCTGGCGCCGGGGACGACGCGGGCGCTGACCGCGACGATCGGCGCGGGGGACTACGCCTGGCGGTGCATCCCGAACGGGCAGCAGGCGGTCACCTCGGCCACCGTGCACGTCGGCGGCACCGCCGCGGCGGTGGCGGCGGTGCAGCCGGTCGGCAGGGAGGACCTGAAGGCACCGCTGGACGCCTACCGGCAGTACGTGGCACAGGGGCTGGCCGACCTCGGATCGCTGACCGCCAAGGTGCAGGCGGACGTTCACGCCGGCGACCTGGCGGCCGCCCGGGCGGACTGGCTGACCGCGCACCTGCGGTACGCCGGTCTCGGCGCCGCCTACGGCACCTTCGGCGACTTCGACAAGAAGATCGACGGACGTCCGGACGGCCTGCCCGCCAGAGCGGACGACGACGCCTTCACCGGCTTCCTGCGCCTGGAGTACGGCCTGTGGCACGGCCAGAGCGCCGACCGGCTCGCACCGGTGGCCGACCGGCTCGCCGCCGACGTCACCGGCCTGGCCCAGGCCTTCCCCACCCAGGACTTCGACCCCACCGACCTTCCCCTGCGCACCCACGAAATCCTGGAGAACACCCTGCAGTTCGAACTCACCGCCGACACCGACCAGGGCAGCGGCACCAACCTCGCCACCGCCCAGGCCAACCTGGCCGGCACCAGGGAGCTGCTGACCGTCCTCACCCCGCTCATCCGGCAGCGCAGCCCGCAGCTGCTGGAGACGGTGAACGCCGATGTGCAGCGGGTCGCCGACCTGCTGGCCACCGCCCGCCACCCGGACGGCGGTTGGACCCCCGTCCAGCAACTCGACACCACCGCCCGCACCCGACTCAACGGCGCTGTCGGGCAGTTGCTCGAAGACCTCGCCCCCATTCCCGACCTGCTCGAGATCCGGAAGGCCGCCTGATGACCGACCAGCCCACGACCACCGGTTCCTGCCCGTTCACCGGTCCCGCCGACGGACGCGCCGGATCCACCGGCCGCCGCAGCTTCGTCAAGGCCGCCCTCGGCGCCGGCGCCGCCGGCCTCGCCCTCACCGCCACCGCCGGCCCGCAGGCCAAGGCCTCCCCACCGGGCACCGGCGACGGCGGCACGGTCCCGTTCCACGGCCTCCACCAGGCCGGGATCACCACCCCCCAGCAGACCTTCGCCGCGTTCGTCTCCTGCCAGGTCATCGCCCCCGACAGGCCGGCCCTCCAGCAGCTGCTGCGCACCCTGACCGAGCGGATCAGGTTCCTCACCGCCGGCGGCACCCCGCCCGACCTCGGCGTCGGCGCGCCCCCGGCCGACAGCGGCATCCTCGGCCCCACCGTCCCCGCCGACCACCTCACCGTCACGGTGGGCGTCGGCGCCTCCCTCTTCGATGACCGCTACGGCCTGGCCCGCCTCAAACCCGCGCGGCTGACCCCGATGCGCACCTTCCCCAACGACAACCTCCAGGCCGCCGAGTGCCACGGCGACCTGTCCCTGCAGATCTGCGCCGACCGGCAGGACACCGTCCTGCACGCCCTGCGCGACATCACCCGCCACACCCGGGGCGGCCTGCAGGTCCTCTGGCGGATCGACGGCTTCCAGAACCCCGCCCGGCCCGACGGCGCCCCGCGCAACCTGCTCGGCTTCAAGGACGGCATCGCCAACCCCGACGCCGCCTCCGCCCGCGCCATGGACCAGCTCGTCTGGGTCACCGGCGCCACCGCCGAACCCGCCTGGGCCGTCGGCGGCACCTACCAGGTCATACGCGTCATCCGGATGCTCGTCGAGTTCTGGGACCGCGTCTCCCTGGTCGAACAGGAGAAGATGTTCGGCCGCCGCAAGGACACCGGCGCGCCCCTCGACGGCGCCCGCGAATCCGACGCACCCGACTACGCCAGGGACCCCCACGGCACCGTCATCCCCCTCGACGCCCACATCCGCCTAGCCAACCCCCGCACCCCCGCCACCGACTCCACCCGCATCCTGCGCCGCGGCTACAACTACGACCGCGGCGTCGACTCCGTCGGCAACCTCGACATGGGGCTCGCCTTCTGCTGCTACCAGCAGGACGTGGTGCGGCAGTTCGAAGCCACCCAGACCCGCCTGATCGACGAACCCCTCGTCGACTACATCTCCCCCACCGGCGGCGGCTACTTCTACGTCCTCCCCGGCGTCCGCGACAGCAACGACTGGCTCGGCCGCTCCCTGCTCGCCGGCTGACCCGTCCGCCAACCGCCGCGCTCCGGCACCGATCCCCGGTGCCGGAGCGCTGCCGTGTCGCCCCCCTCGCGCGAGTCGGCTCCAGTTTGATACCGTCCGGAAGGAATGTTTGACTGGGCGCCAGCTGACAGACTCGTAGATCACCATTTGAAACCTTCTCGGAGGTTTGTTTCCCTGGGGTCAGGCTCGCAGGCTTGGAGCCGCAGTAGGACGCACCCCGCAAGGTGCGTCCGCGCACTCTCCGGAGGGGCAATGCAGACACTGGACTCCATCGATGCCGCACTCGCCCGTCTGCACGTCCTGCCGATCGGCGAAGTCCCGTTGCCCGGCACGGTCTTCCAGGCCACCCTGGGCAGCGCGCGGATCGCGCTGCTGGAGAGCGGTCCGGGGGCGTTCTCACGGCCCGGCCTGCACAGCTGCGGACGCCCGTGCGGCAACCTGACCGTCTGCCAGCCGCGGCAGGGCGAGGTCCTGATCGAGCAGGACGGCCGCCAGGCGATCGCCGCCGCGGGCGAGTTGATCGCGATCGACACCTCCCGCGACCACCGGATGGTGATCCCCGGGACGCTCCGGATGGCCCTGCTGAGCCTGCCGCACAGCGCGGTCGGCCTGGCGGCCGGGCACACCGACACGCTCACCGCCGTCACCTGGCCCGGCACCCGGGGCGCCGACGCCGTGCTCGGCCACCTGCTGGACGGGCTGGTCACGTACGTGCGCCACCTGGAGCCGGCCACCGCCGAGCAGGTGGGGGCCGGGCTGGCCAACCTGTTCGGCGCGCTCGCCGCCGAGCACTTCCGCAAGAACAACCCGTCCCGGACGGACCGCCAGGAGCTCCTCCAGCGCATCCAGGCGTTCGCCCGGGAGCACCTGGCCGACCCGCGGCTGACCCCGGCGGAGCTCGCCCGTCGGCACCACGTCTCGCTGCGGTACTTACAGAAGCTGTTCCATGAGCAGGGCACCAGCCCGGCCAGCTGGATCAGGGACGAACGGCTGGCCCGGTGCCGGACCGAACTGCACGATCCGCGCTTCGCACACCTGGGCGTCGGCGTGATCGGGGAGCGCTCGGGCATCATGGGCTCCTCGCACTTCACCCGGCTGTTCCGCGAGCGGTACGGGATGACGCCCGGCGAGTACCGGCGCCGCCCGCCCCCGATCGCCATCGAGCCGCCCCGGTGGCGCCGCCCGGGCACCAGGCAGCTGGTGGACGCGCCCGACCCGCCCGCCGGCCCGGAGCACGGTGCGACCGCACCGTCCGACGGCATCCCGGCCCAGGACCGCACGGGCCGCGACCGCATGGACGTCGTACCGGCGGTACTGGAGGGGGTCGGCCGCGC
Source organism: Kitasatospora sp. HPM-01-4 (assembly GCF_051374625.1). NCBI lineage: Bacteria > Bacillati > Actinomycetota > Actinomycetes > Kitasatosporales > Streptomycetaceae > Kitasatospora > Kitasatospora sp. HPM-01-4. The sequence goes on from NZ_JBPQGP010000005.1 coordinate 3,869,969, forward strand.
AGCCGGTACGGGGGAGAAGTTCGGTCCCGACCCGTAGGACCCTACGGGCGCAGCCGAGGGCCGGGGGTACTCCCAGCCCGCCGACCGGGCGGGCCGGGAGTACCCCCAGCCCCGAGTCGGCGGGCAAAAATATACCGGCTGGAAGGTATTTTGCAAAGCAGTTCTTCCCTGCCATCGCCGCTCCGGGAGCGGCAGGCACCTAGAGCAAGGAGTGCGCCAGATGGCCGGCAGGACCAGGGGAACCACCGCCGTCCTGGAGACGTTCGCCTCCGACCGCGGCGGAGCCGGACTCAAGCAGACCAGAGCCATCCAGACCCGCGTCCAAGTCCTCAACGCCGCAGCCGAGTTGTTCGCCGAACAGGGCTTCTCATCGGCCACCCTGCAGGACATCGCGGAGCGGGCCGGGGTGACCAAGGGGGCGGTGTACTTCCACTTCCCCAGCAAGGAGGCGGTGGCCAACGCCGTCGGCGACGAGTTCTACAGCCGGTGGCTGCGGCTGGCCGACGAGCTGAGGGCGCTGGACGCGGGGCCGCTGGAGGCGCTGGCGGAGTTCCTCCTGCGCAGCGCGGCGATGTTCCGCAACGATCTGGTGATCAAGGCCGGGGCGCGGCTGCAGATCGAGCGGACGTTCGTCGGCCTCGACCTGCCCAGGCCGTTCGTCGGGAACATGGAGCTGATCCAGCGGTTCCTGGTCGAGGCGCAGAAGTGCGGCGAGCTGTCGGCGGAGGCGGACATCGAGGCGATGACACGGGTGCTCATCTCGGCCTCGTTCGGGGCGCAGCACATCTGCTGGGTACTGAACGACCGGGCGGAGCTCGATGCCTGGGTGCGGGACATCCTGCGGCTGGTCCCGCTCAGAAGCGGCTGAGCCTGGGCAGGGGCGGCCGAGCCCGGCGGGGGCGGCTGAGCCTGACCGGGGCGCGAGGAGGCCGCTGGAGACCCCGCCCGAACTCCCCTCGCCGACACCCCCTCGCTGACGCCCCCGCGCCGGCCGGCCGTCCGATGCCGCGACCCGGGTCGCCACCGTCCTCCTCATCCCCGCCCCCGCCCCGCCCCCGGGCGTCCGTACCGCCCGCTCCGACAGGCCGGGGCCGCACGCTCGGCGTGCGGCCCCGGCTTCCGGGTTGTCGGCCTCCCCCGCCGCGCCCGGAACGGGCTGGCGCTCAGCGGCGTCCGGCGGTCAGGCCGGCACCGACTCGCGCCGCCCGGCCGTCCGGGGGTCGGCGGCGACCGTCGAGCCCAGTGCGGCGCCCTTGGTCTCCTCGGCCCACAGCACGCACACCACCAGGCCGAGCGCGGTGACACCCGCGGCGATCAGCATGGTCGGGCCGGTGCCCAGCCCGGTGAGCGAGAGCGGCAGCAGGTAGGTGCCCACGGCGGCGCCGATCCGGCTGACCGAGGTGGCCACCCCGACGGCGGTGGCCCGGATCTCGGTCGGGAAGAGCTCGTTGGGGTAGGTCCAGTCGAGGACGTTGGGGCCGCCGCACAGGAAGGCGTACGCGCACAGCGCGAGCATCGCGACCGCGGCCGGAGCGGCGGGCCAGACGCCGAGCAGCGCCAGCGGAACGATCATCAGGGCGAAGGACCAGATGATCGTGGGGCGCCGGCCGACGGTGTCGATCAGGCGCAGCGCCGGGTAGCAGCCGATCAGGAAGACCAGGCTGATCACCGCGGTTCCCAGGGTGTCCAGCACATGGCCGCCGGACATCCCGAAGGAGCTGAGGATCTGCGGGCCGAAGGTCAGCATCGCGAAGAGCGGGCCGACCTGACAGAGGAAGAAGAGGCCGCAGAACAGCGTGCGGCGGCGGTACGGCGGCGTGAACAGCCGGCGCAGCTCACCGCCCTGGTCGGCCGTCGAGCGGCGGTCGGGCATCAGCTCACGGCCGTTCACCCGGACGCCGAGGTGCTTCTCGACCACCGCGACGGCCTCGCCGACCCGGCCGTTGGCCGCCAGCCAGCGCGGCGACTCCGGCGAGCCGCGCCGGATCACCAGGAACACGGCGCACAGCACGGTCGAGCTGGCCAGCATCCAGCGCCAGCTGCCGGGGCCGCCGAACTCCAGGAAGAGGTAGCCCACCAGGTAGGCCAGCACCGAGCCCGCGTACCAGGCGACGATCTGCTTGCCGAGCAGCCGGCCGCGGTGCTTCACCGGCAGCCACTCCGCGAGCAGCGAGGTCGCGATGGGGTAGTCGGCCGCGACCGCCATGCCGAGCACGAACCGCAGCACCGCGATCGCCCACACACCGTCGACCCAGAAGGAGAGCACCGAGCAGACGATCATGACCAGCAGGTCGGCGGTGTACATCACCTCGCGGCCGATCCGGTCGGTCAGGAACCCGAAGAGGGCTCCGCCGACGAACATCCCGATCAGTGCGGCCGCACCGATCAGGCTCACCGCCGCGGTGCTCAGGCCGAGGTCGGGACGCATCCCGATCAGCGCCACACCGACGATGCTCAGGATGTATCCGTCGAGCAGCGGCCCACCGGAGCAGGCCAGGGCGAGCCGTTTGTGGAAGGCGGTATAGGGGGCGTTGTCAATGGTGCTGGACATGCCAGATCCTTTGGCGCACCGCCGCCCGGGGCGGACGGCGACACGCGGGTGTCGGGGTCAGAACGGTCCGGATCGGCCTGTGGGAGACCGGTCCGGTCACCCGTCGAAAGGGCGACCGTTCAAACCTTTCGCGACTCGGCCGCTCAGATACGGGTCGAAGGACAGAACTCGGAAGGACCTTGGAACTACCGATTCAGGACCTTCGACCCGGTATACCCGACGTCATTTCGGCCACCCGACGGGAAGCGCGCGGTCACGGAGAGCGACCTGCGCCCCCTGCGAGGGTCCTCTCCGCGGCCTGGCGACCCGCCCGATCCGGCGACCGTGCGGCTCCCCAACCGTCAGCCGGCGCGGCCTGCTCAGCGGCGGCTCCCGACGAGTGCACCCGGTCCGCCGACCCGGGCCCCGTGCAGCCACGACACCTTGTCGTAGAGGTCTTCCGCGCAGAAGGCGGACAGCATCTCGTTGCGCGCCACGGCCTCGGCGCCCGCCGCGTGGTAGAGCTGCCTGCCGATCTCCCGGGCCACCAGTTGGACCCTGGCCGTGCGTTCGCGACGCTCGGCGTTGTACTTCTCCAGCCGCTGCTCGACGTCCTCCGTGTGGCCGTCGAGCAGTTCACCGAGGAGCACCGCGTCCTCGAGTGCCATGCACGCGCCCTGGGCCGCGTACTGGAGCATGGGGTGGGCCGCGTCGCCGAGCAGCGTCACGCGCCCCTGCGTCCAGCACTCGACCGGGTCCCGGTCGCACAGCACCCACTCCCGCCAGTCCTCGCCCAGCTCGAGGAGTCGCCGTGCGGAGTGCCCCAGCTCCGGGAACTCGTTGAGCACGTGCGCCTTCGCGGCGGGCCTGCCGACCACCACCTCGCGCGCGCCGTCGTCCCGGGTCGCGGCGAGGTTGAGGAGCTCGCCGCCCCCGATCGGATAGTGCACGAAGTGCCATCCGGGCCCGGCCCACAGCGTGACCGTGTTGGAGCGCAGCCGCTCCGGGACGCATTTCATCGGGATCACGGAACGGTAGATGGTGTGCCCCGACACCCGGGGCTCCCCGTCGCCGACGAGCTGCCGGCGGACCGCGGAGCGGATGCCGTCGGCACCGATCAGCGCGGCACCGGTGAAGCTCTCGCCGGCGTCGGTGTGTGCGGTGACACTCACCGCGTTCTGCTCGTAGGAGGTCACGCCGGCACTGCCGACCAGCGTGACGCGCCCGTCCGCGCGGCAGGCGTCCAGCAGCCCCTGGTAGAGGCCGCCCCGGTGGACCACGGCGTAGGGGTTGCCGAAGCGCTCGCGGTACGCGCCGGTGAGCGGCATGCCGGCGACGTACTCACCGGTGGTGCCGTCCATGAACCTGAGCTCGTCGATGTGCACGGAGTGTCCGCGCACCGCCTCGCCCACGCCCAGCCGGTCCAGGGCGTGGAAGGCGTTCGGGCCGAGCTGGATCCCCGCGCCCAGTTCACTGAAGGTGTCGCGGCGCTCCAGGACCGTCACATGATGGCCTCGGTCCGCGATGGCGATGGCCGCCGCGAGGCCGCCGATTCCGCCGCCGGCGACGAGTATCTGCGCCATGTCGTCTCTCGCTGCTCTCTGTCTGGGCCTCATCGGCCGTTCGGGGCTGGCTCGTTGCGGGAGGACGCGCCGCTTTCGGCGCCGCGTCGTGCGGGCATGGTTTCCCCCCGTTTCTTCGTGTCCGATATCCGCATCGGAACCCGTCACACGCCGGCAGCCGCCCCGAATATCGGCGAAAATGCTGAGACAATTCCTTCACAAGGCGGCCAGAATTTCTCCACACCGGACTCGCCACAGTTATTGCGGGCGGCATCCGGACATGGGTCAGGCGGTTTTCGCCTGCGTGGCGCCGAGAAATTCGTGGCGCAGCACCAGGGCAGCCAGAGACACCCGGCTGGAAATGCTCAGCTTGACGTAGACATGGCGCAGATGGCTGTCCACCGTATGCGGAGAGACCGCGAGGGCACGGGCGACAGCCCGGTTGGTCAGCCCTTCGGAGACCAACCGGGCGACGCGCAGTTCCGCTGGCGTAAGGCTCGACCAGCCGAACCGGCAATCCGGTGAATTATGCTTTGCGGTGGCGGAATATACGGGACTGTCGGCCTGTTCCAGCCGACGTTCTTGGTATTCGGCTTTGGCTCCGTTCACCTGTCCGACTCTGCCCGCTGCACAATGCCGCGGCAACGGCGGACGGTCAACTTCGTCAGGTAGCCGAGTGCCCCGCGGAGGCGAATCGCGGGAACAGCTTGAGCGAGTTCGCCCAGCCTATAGCGGTGCGCTGCTCGTCGTTCCAGCCGGGATAGGCATTGAATCCGGCCACGGTCTCGGTGGTGTGCTCGGCGGGCATGAAAGGGAAGTCGCTACCGAAAAGGATCTTTTCGGGATCGGCGAGCCGGGTGAGTGCGGGCAGCGCGTACTCGTTGGCCGACATGGCGATGTCGTAGTACAGGCCGCGCAGCGACGCGATCACGTCGGCGGGGGCGCGCTCGGTGAGGTACTTGCCGATCGTCGGCCCGTAGGTGAGCCGCTTGGCCAGGAAGGGCAGGGTGCCGCCCGCGTGCGAGACGATCAGCTTCAGGTGCGGGAGCCGCTCCAGGACTCCGTTGAACAGCAGGCTGACCACGGTACGGGTGGTCTCGAAGGTGAAGTCGTACAGCGAAGGCGGCAGGTCGAAGGTGGCCAGGTCCTTGGCGGGCGGCGCCGCGGGGTGGACGTGCAACGGGAGCCCGCGTTCCGCGATCTCGGCGAGCAGCGGCTCGAACTCGGGGTCTCCCAGGTAGCGGTTGCCGTAGCTGGTGAGCATCCCGACGCCGTCGAGGCCGAGTTCGTCGATCGCGTAGCCCAGCTCGTCCTTGGCGGCCGCGACATCGGGCAACGGCAGGATGGCGAACGCGCCGAACCGGCTGGGGTGTTCGGCGATCAGACCGGCGTAGAACTCGTTGACGGCACGCGCCAGACGGATGCGCTCGTCTCCTTCGAGGAAGCCGACGCCGGGGGCTGTGACGGACAGGACGGATGCGGCGATGCCGTGCCGGTCCATGACCTCGAGACTCGCCTGCGGGGTCCAGGTCGGGTAGTCGACGCCGGGTATGGCGACGCTGTCCCCGAGCGCCGCACGGTAGACCGGCGGAATCGCGTGGTGGTGGACGTCGATCAGGCCGGCCGACGGGGTGGTCATCAGGTTCTCCTTGTATCGCGGCGGTGTGTCAACTGCTCGGGTCGTGGAAGGCGAGACCGCGTCCGGCCAGCCGGGCCGTGCTGAACAGGCCTTCGGTGGTGGCCTCGACGTCGAAGGACGAACGGTGGGCGGGCGGGCGGCCGATCAGCTCGCCGGCCCTGGTGGGCAGCGGCTGCTCCGCGGCCTCGGCCGACTCCCAGAGGAAGATCGCGCCCCAGCGTTCCCGCCCGCCCTCGCTGTCGGAGATCCACAACTTCAGGCGCAGGCCTCGGACCCGGGCCCAGGACTCCACCGCCTCCTCGCGCAGGAAGCTCCGCAGCGAGGCGACGGTCTGTCCGGAGCCGTCGAGGTCCCACCAGACGACTACCGCACGCATGACCGCAGTACCTCCGCCAGGAGGTCGCCGACGATGCGCACACCGTCCTTGGTCAGCACGGACTCCGCGTGGAACTGCATCGACGCGAAGCCCGCGCCGCGCAGCGCGTGCACCTCGCCGCTCTCGATGTCCCGGCACACCTCCACGACCCCCGCGACATCCGACTCGATCTTGTCCTCGGAGCTGACGGCGGCGAAGGTGTTGTAGAAACCCACCCGTTCGCGCCTGCCGAACAGATCGATCTCGCGCTGGATCCCCTGGTTGGGGACGTCCCTGCGCACCACGTCGAGTCCGAGCAGCATGCTCAGCACCTGATGGCTGAGGCAGACGGCGAGGAAGGGCTGCCGGTCGGCGAGCAGCGTGCCGATCGCCTCCCGCAGATGCGCGATCTTGGGGTGGTCGGCCTCGCGCGGATCGCCCGGCCCCGGCCCCATCACGACGAGGTCGTAGCGGTCGAGCGCGTAGCCCTCGTCGAACCGCCGCACCGTCACCGTCAGCCCGAGCGACCGCAGTTGGTGGTCGATCATCGCGGTGAAGGTGTCCTCCGCGTCGACGACCAGCACCTTCCGGCCGGCGAGTTCGGACACCGGCTTGGACCTGGCGTCGCACTGCTCCAGCCAGAACCCCGCGATGTTCTCGTTGCGGGACTCCAGGGCCGAGCGCACGCTCGGGTGGTCGCCGAAGCGCTCCGGCCCGTCCGCGCCCAGCGCCGCCAGCAGCCCGGCCGCCTTCGCCCGGGTCTCCCCGGCCTCGGCCTCGGGATCGGAGTGCCGGACCAGGGTGGCGCCCACCCCGATCCGCAGCCGCCCGCCGGCGTCGATGTCGGCGGTGCGGATGACGATGGCGGAGTCCATGGTGCGTCCGCCCTGCTCGTCCCGGCCGATGAGGGCCACGACGCCGCTGTAGTAGCCGCGTCCCTCCGGCTCGTAGCGGCTGATCACCTGGCACGCGCTCTCCAGCGGGCTGCCGGTGACGGTGGGGGCGAAGAGCGTCTCGCGCAGGATCTCGCGCACGTCGCGCGAGGTGCGCCCCTCGATGAGGTACTCGGTGTGCGCGAGCCGGGCCATCTCCTTGAGGTAGGGGCCCACCACCCGGCCTCCGCTGTCGCAGATCCGGGCCATCATCTTCAGTTCCTCGTCGACGACCATGTACAGCTCGTCGGTCTCCTTGCGGTCCGCGAGGAAGTCCATCACCTCGGGCAGCTTCGGCCCGGACGGCGGATAGCGGTACGTGCCGCTGATCGGGTTCATCACGGCGGTGCCGTCGAAGAGGCTGACGTGCCGCTCGGGGGTCGCCCCGACGAAGGTGCGCTCCCCGGTGTGGACGAGATAGGTCCAGTAGGCGCCCGACTCCTTGGCCAGCAGCCGGCGGAAGAACGTCAGTGCGCTGTGCGGGGTGTAGCCGGTGATGTCGGCGACGTAGGAGCGCTTGATGACGAAGTTGGCGCCCTGCCCGGTCCCGATCTCGTCGGCCTTGACCCGGCGCACCGTCTGGGCGTAGGCGTCGTCGGCCACGTCGAAGTGGCCGTCCGCCAGCTCGATCGGAACGTCCGGGAGCCGGCGCAGCGCCTCCTCCACAGGGACCGTGCCCTGCTCGGTGACGGTCATGGTGATCAGCGGTTCGCCGTCGTCGGCGCAGGCGAAGCCGCGTTCGGCGATCTGCCGGTACGGGACGATCGCCAGCACCTCGTGGCGGGCCGCACCCGGCTGCGGGAGAGCGACCGGCAGCGGTATGCCGGCCAGCGTCTCCACCTCCGCCGTCTCGCCCACGAGGACTTCGAGCACCTCGGACCCCGTCACCTCGGGGCGGTACAGCAGGGCGAACGCCGGCGGGCGGGCGGCGAGCACCCGCTCCAGCAGGTCGTGTGCCATGGGAACTCCTTCCTCGCTCACGGCCGCTCCCGGGCCGAGTCCAGATCCGTGCACACGGACCTGGTGGTGGTGACCACCGCACAGCGCCGGGCCGCGTACTCCAGGGCCTGCCGGTGCTCGGCCTCAGAGAAGTCGGCGACGGCGTCGGCCACCAGGAACGGCTGGATGTCGTGGGAGAACGCCTCTACGGCGGTGCTCAGCACGCCGATGTTGGCGTACACCCCGCACAGGATGAGCTGATCGCGTTCGGCGGAGCGCATCCGCTCCAGCAGGTCGGTCCTGAAGAAGGCGCTGTAGCGCCACTTGGTGAGCACCCAGTCGGCCGGCTCCGGGGCCAGCGGATCGATCACCGCCCGGTGCTCCGGCGACATCCGCATGCCCGGCCCCCAGAAGTCCTTGAGCAGACCGCGTTCGTCCTCGGTCATGCCGCCGGGCTGCGCGGTGTAGGCGACGGGGATGCCGAGCCCGGCGCAGTGCTCGCGCAGTGCGGTGGCGTTGCGCACCAGGTCCGTCCCCGGGGCCTCACCCTGCGGGAACGGGCTGAGGAAGTACCGCTGCATGTCGTGGACCAGCAGGACGGCACGGTCCGGATCGGGCCGCCAGTGGGCGGTGTTGGGCGGGATGTCGCCCGACGTGGGCATCGGGTAGGGGGCGATGGCCGGGATCCCCGGCATGAGGTTCCTCTCGTCGCGGTGTACGTCGCCGGTCACGTCGGCGTGTTCCTCTCCGGTCCTAGGCACCGAGCGCGGCACCGCCGTCCACGGTGAGGACGTGCAGGGTGATGTGCGACGCCTGGTCGGAGAGGAGGAAGACCACCGCCTGTGCGATGTCCTCGGGGAGAGCGATCCTGCCCAGCGGGATCCCGACCCGGTAGGTCTCCGGATCGCCCTTGATCGTGGCCCTGGGACCGCTCTCGTCCTGCCACATGGAGCTGAGCATGGGGGTGTCCGTGGAGCCCGGGGCCACGACGTTGCACCTGATGCCGTGCCCCGCCACCTCCAGGCCGAGCGACTTGGTGAACATCGTCGCCGCGGCCTTGGACGCCGCGTAGCCGGACATGTTCGCGCGCGGTACGTCGGCGGCGTTCGAGGCCACGGTGACGACGGCTCCGCCGCGCCGGGGGATCATCCGGGAGACCACGGCCCGGGAGGTGACGAAGACGCCGGTGGCGTTGACCTCCATCATGATCATCCAGTCCTCGTCGCTGAGCGCCGTGGCCTGACCGAGCCTGAGGACGCCGGCGGCATTGACGAGGAAGTCCAGTGGGCCCAGGCCCTGTTCCACGGCCTCGACGACCGCCTCGATCTCCCTCGCGTCGGCGACGTCGGCGGGGAAGCCGTGAACCGCCAGGTCGTCGGCGGTGAGCTTCTCGACCGTCTCCGCGAGCCGGTCCGCGTCCCGGTCCACCGCGGCGACCGTGACGCCCCTTTCGCCCAGGGCGCGCGCGATCGACGCCCCGATTCCTCCCGCTGCCCCGGTGACCAGCGCAGTCTTTCCGTGCATGTCATGACCTCCGTATCCACTGCCGTTCGGGGTCCCGGCTCCTCACGCGTGCCAGGCCGCAGCGACCTGAAGGGCCTGCTGCGGATTGAGGCGGGGGTCGCACAGGCTGGTGTACTTGTTGCCGACCTGCCCGAACCCGGTGATGTTGCAGACGCATTCGGTGACGTCGTCGGGGGTGGTCTCCAGGTGCAGCCCACCCGCCCTGCCGCCGCCCTCGGCGACCGCCGTCTGGAAGCCCACGACCTCGCGGATCACGGTCTCCAGGAAGCGGGTCTTGAGACCGCCCGGTCCGACGACGGTGTTCCCGTGCATGGGGTCGGTGAGCCAGATGACCGGGTGCCCCGCCTCGCGGACGGCCGCCACCAGCGGCGGCAGAGCGCGCGCGACGTTGTCCACGCCCATACGGGCGATCAACGTGAGCCGGCCGGGCTCGCGTTCGGGGTCGAGGCGTTCGCACAGCCGGAGGAGTTCGGCCGGCTCCATGGACGGTCCGACCTTGCAGGCGACCGGGTTGTCCACCATGGCGAGCAGCGCGACGTGCGCGCCGTCCACCTGCCGGGTCCGCTCGCCGATCCACGGCCAGTGCGTGGAGGTGAGCAGCAGCCTGCCCGCCTCGTCCCTGCGCACCATCGGGAGTTCGTAGTCGAGCAGCAGGGCTTCGTGGCTGGTCCACACCGACGGGCCGAACCTGCGCGGCAGGTCGTCGCCGCCCCACCCCAGGCAGTCCATCGCCTCGCTCGCCGCCTGGTAGCCGGCCAGCAGGCGGTGGGGGTCGGGCCGCCGGAGCTCCGGATCGGGCTCCGGGTGGTTGACCATGTGGCCGCGGTACACGGGCAGTTCCCGGCCGCCGACCGTCTCGGTCGGCTTGGAACGCGGCTTGCCGAACTGCCCGGCGATCCGGCCCACCCGCAGCACGGGTCTGTGCGAGTTCATCATCATCGCGCCGGCCAGCATGTCGAGCAGCGCGACCTTGCGGGAGACATAGCCCGGAGTGCACTCCCCCGGGTCCTCGGCGCAGTCGCCCGACTGCACCACCTGCACCGATCCGGCGGCCGCGGCCGCGAGGCTGGAACGCAGCGCGGCGACGTCCTCGCCGTTCACCAGCGCGGGCCTCCCGCTCAGTTCGTCCCGCACCCGGGCGATGTCGGGATGGCTCTCCCAGTCCGGCTGCTGACCGGCCGGAAGAGTCCGGAGGCGCACTAAAGCGCTGTCCACTGAAAACCTCCATGGTGAATAGGCGCCACCCGGTGAAGGAATCTGTCGGGCGGGCGCCGGCTATACGTACTCGGCACCGTATTTCTTCACGATCCGCATGGCCCGCTCGAAGTCTTCCTGGTACTGGCTCGGCGGCGGTGGCGGGGTGTCGTCGTCGGCCGGCACGCCGAGTTCCAGGAATGCCTGCTCCACCCCGCCCGGCAGGAACATGATGAGCATCTTGCAGGGCTCGTCGCTGACGTTCTTGAAACCGTGCACGGTGCCGCGCGGCACGAAGACGAACGATCCGGGCTCCGCGACGAGTTCGCGGTCTCCGTTGAGCAGCTCCAGCCGGCCGTCCATGACGTAGAAAGCCTCGTCGACCTCGTGGTGGATATGGGCGGGCGGGCCGCCACCCGGCGGAACAATGGCTTCCATGAGGCCGAGTGAGCCATTGGTGGAGTGCACATCGGCCTTGATGGTGTAGCGGTCGCCGAACACCCACCGGCTCAGCCCGGAACCCGGGGGCACGTAGATCGCCCGGGGCGCCCGGGAATGGTCGAAACTCATGGCGAGGTCCTTTCTCGAACTCGAGGCCGTCAGACGCTCATACCGCCGTCGATGACCAGGTCGTGGCCGACCGCGAAGCCGGACTCGTCCGAGGCCAGCCACAGCACCGTGGCGGCGGCCTCCTCGAGCGTTCCGGGCCGGCCGAGCGGAAGGTGCGCCGCCATCCGGGCGGCACGCTCCTGCACCGTCTCGTCGGGGAGGTACGGCCACATCGGGGTGTCGGTCGGACCAGGGCTGACGGCGTTGATGCGGATCCCGTCGGCGATGTACTCCCTGGCGGCGGAGCGGGTGAGCGCGGACACCGCCGCCTTGGTCGCGGAGTATCCACCGGTGCCGGGGACGGTCATGTGGCCCAGGTTCGAGGAGTTGTTGACGATGACGCCGCCGCCGTGCTCCCGCATGTGGCGGATCTCGTACTTCATGGACAGGAAGACGCTCGTCAGATTGGTGGCGATCAGCGTGTCCCAGTCGGCCTCGTCGTAGTCGGCGACATTTCCGAGACCGAAGATCCCGGCGTTGTTGAAAGCGATGTGCAGCCCGCCGTGGTGCGTCACCGCGGCGTCGACGGCCGCCGTGACCCCTTCGACCGTGGAGACGTCCGCGGTTACCGCCGTCGCCGTTCCGCCCTCGCTCTCGATGAGCTTCACGGTCTGCTGCACCTTTTCCGCCGTGCGGCCGGCCACGACGACCGCGGCACCCTCCCTGGAAAAGGCCAGCGCGGTTTCCCGGCCGATACCGGAACCGCCGCCTGTGACCAGTACGACCTTGCCGGAGAAACGTGCGGGCATGGATTTGACCTCCTCGACTCGTGGGCGCCGCGACGGAATGTGCCGGGACCACCGGATTCGAGAATGCAGCACAACTCGCCGCCGCACATCGCGTATTCATGTGATGACGGGAGCGGGGTCCTGCTGCCACTGTCTGCTCTTGGGATGAGGAATATCCCGACTGTCGTCCTTCTCACAGAGGAGCCCCCGTGATGGGAAGCGTTACCCGGACCGCCACCCTCCCCGCGTCCGCCGACGAGGTGTTCGCGATCGTGTCGGTGCCCGAGCAACTCACCGGCTGGTGCGCCGACTTCGCCCGTGAGGTGCGCAGGGACGGCGAGGACTGGACGGTGGTCACCCCCATCGGGCCGGTCCGGCTGTACTTCTCGGCCGACGCCGCGGCGCGGACCGTCGACCTTCGCGTGACGTACGACATCAACGGCGAGCACGGTGACCACCGCGCCTGCACCCGGGTGCTCGACAGCGGCGAGGGCGGCTCGGAGTACGTCTACACCCGGATCTTCGGGGTGGGCGAGGACGAGTCCGACGCACCCGAGCTCGCCTCGGTGATCGAGACGCGGCTCAAGGCGCTGTCGGACCTGTTCTGACCCCACAGGAGGGCCGGAGGGCAGGGCGGAGGCCGACACCACCGCGGGGACAGCCGGCGTACACGCCAAAGGCCTGGGGCCGCACGGTCGTTGACCGTGCGGCCCCAGGCCTTTGGCGTGTGCCTCGGCCCAGCGTCCTGGAAGGCTGACGATGGCGCCGGCCTCCGGCTCCACCACATCAACCAGGGCCCACCATCAGATTTCTGATGTGCCATCAGACACACGCCGACGGCGGTCCTCCCGCCCCCGGTTTCGGGAGGAGAGGACCGCCGTCGGCGTCCGGCCCGCACGAGGTGTCACTCGTGCGCGCCGCCGGGCCGGTGGATCGCAGCGGCCCGGAGGGCCAGGGAGGCGGATTACGCCACCCCTGAGTCCACGGGCTCCTTGACCAGGCCGGGAACCGGCCGGCTGATGAGCTTGCGGTCGTCCTGCCAGCTCCACGCCGCGATCAGGGTCGCCACCGCGACCAGGGCGGCCGCGGCGAGGGTGATGGCGCGGACCCCGGACCCGTTGATGACCACGCCGCCGAGCCACGAGCCGAGCGTCGCGCCGACCTGGAGCGCCGCCACGTTGACGGTGACCGCGAAGGTCGGGGCCGCGGCGGCCTCGCTGAGCACCCGGCCCTGCAGGGCGGGCAGGATCGCGAACTGGGTGATCGCGAAGAGGAAGAAGAAGAGCCAGGCCAGCACCTGGATGGGGCTGGCGAACCAGAACGCGGCGCAGGTGACGGTGAGCGCGAGCTCGGTCCACACCAGGGCGGGCATCAGTCCGCGGTCGGCGGCCTTGCCGCCCAGCCAGTTGCCCACGATCGAACCGACGCCGTAGACGACGAGCATGGCCGGCACGGATCCGGTGGACAGCCCGCTCACCTTCGTGGCCAGCGGCACCATGTACGTGGTGACGGTGAAGAAACCGCCGGTCGCGAGAGCGGTGGTGACGATGCCGACCAGGATCTTCTTCCGGCCGAAGACCCGCAGTTCGTCCTTGACGGACGTCGGGGGGATCGCCTCGGTCTTCGGGGTGACCGCGGCCAGCAGGAGAACGCAGAGCAGCGAGAGCACGGCGGTCGTGCGGAACGGCGCGTGCCATCCGAAGTGCTGGCCGATCATGGTGCCGAGCGGGACACCGACCACGGCGGCGAGGTTGAAGCCGAGCAGCACGCGGGAGACCGCGGTGCCCGCCTTCTCCGGCGGCACCATGCTCGCCGCGACCACGATGCTCGCCGCCGCGAAGGTGCCGTGGGACAGCGCGGCGACGACGCGCCCGACCACCAGGATCCAGTAGTCGGAGGCGAACGCGGCGATCGCGTTGCCCAGGGTCGCGGTGGCCATCAGACCGATCAGGAGCGCCCGTCGCGACACCCTCGTCGTCAGGCCGGTCACGATCGGGCCGCCGAAGACCACGGTCGCCGCGTACGCGGTGATGACCAGGCCGGCCGTGGAGATGGACACGCCCAGGCCACTGGCGAGGTTTTCGATGACGCCGCCGGGGAGGAGCTCACCTGTACCGATGACGAAGAGCGAAAGGATGATCGCGAAAAATCTCAAGAACATGGAGGGAATCTCCTTGCACCGTGGTTTGGGTGCCTCGATCAGCTGTCTACAGCTGGCGGTGTGGGCAGAGTGTCGAGCTCGAACCCGAAGTGGGCCCGGTACGCGTCGCGCACCGCGGCGTCGTCGGCGAGCGTCTCCTTCGTACGCTGACCGTTCTCGACACGGATGAGGGTCCGGCCGTGGATGGAGACCCGGCCCGCGGGGGTCGGCAGCGTGCAGAAGAACTGCGTGAAGAACGGCGAGTCGGGCACGTTCTCGAACCACATCAGGGTCGGCCGGAAGTCGTCCAGCACTCTGGGCCGGGTCTCCAGCCGGTACTGCAGGACGCCGTTGCGGAAGACGTCGATGTCGCCTTCCGGCGCGTCGGCGAGCTGGAAGGTGCCCTGCGGATCCTCCTGCGGATCCCGGGAGTCCAGCCGCAGCGGGAAGCGGAATCCCCGGCCGTAACCGACGTCGAACAGCCACGGGTGCGGCGAGTCCACCGTGCGTACCCGGATGACCATATGGGCCATCAGCGGGCCCGGCTCGTCGTTCTCGTAGACGCGGGCGGCCATGAGGTGCACGTCGTAGCCCAGCGAGCGGAGCACCTCGATGAAGCCGCCGTTGAGCTCGTAACAGCCGCCGCCGCGGCGGCGCCCGACCACCTTGTCGAACGCGTCGGGGCCGACGGCCAGCCGCACCTGTCCGCCGATGTGGAAGTCGATGTTCTCGAACGGCACGGAGAGCACGTGGCGTTCGTGCAGTTCGCGCAGTGACGCGATGTCCGCCGTCGCGGGGCGTTTGGTGCCGATGCGCCGCAGGTACGCCTCTACGGTTGCGTCATCCAGCATGGTTCTCTCCTCCACTTTCCGTCACCAGCGCAGCAGTGCGAAACCGGCCGCCATACCGCCGCCGAATCCGGCGAGCAGCACCGTCTCGCCGGGCCGGATCGCACCGGACCGCACGGCGGCGTCGAGGGTGATGGGCACGGATGCGGCAGCGGTGTTTCCGTACCGGTCCACGGTGGTGTGCATACGGGCCGTGGGAATTCCGAGTTCCTGCTGCAGCTCCTCCAGCATCCGGCCGTTCGCCTGGTGCGGTACCAGGTGGTCGAGTTCGCCGGCCGGGAGTCCGATGTCGTCCAGGAATTTCCGGATGGCCGACGGCACGTTCTCCATCACGAAAGCGCGGACGCCGCGCCCGTCCATGGTGAAGTAGTGGAGCCCGTCCTCGACCGTCCGGACGCTGGCCGGAATCCGACTGCCACCGGCCGGTATGCGAGTCAGGTCGCGCTGTGCGCCGAAGCTGAGCAGGCGGGTGGCGACAATGCCGCGGCCTTCGCCGACCGGGCCGAGCACCGCGGCCCCGGCCCCGTCGCCGAGTAGCGGGGTGGTCCTGCGGTCGGCCGGGTTCAGCACCCGGGAGTAGACATCGGAGCCGATGACCAGGGCATGGCCGCCACCCGCCGCGAGCAGGCTGTGCTCCGCCATGGCGAGAGAGAAGACGAAGCCGCTGCACAGGGAGTTGACGTCGAAGGCGGCGGCCTGCGGGGGAGCGTCAAGCTGATGCGCCACCGCGGTCGCGGTCGGCGCGTGCGGCTCGTCGGGGGTGGAGGTGGCGACGAGGATCAGCGACAGCTCCGCCGCCGTGATGCCGGCCCGCTCCAGCGCGGCGCGCCCGGCGATGACCGCCAGGTCGGACGCGGCCTCGTCCGGCTTGGCCCAACGCCGCGTCCTGATACCGGTCTTCCTCGTGATCCACTCGTCATCGACCCCGGCCGGAGCCCCTACCTCGTCGTTGGTCACCACATGCCCCGGCAGGTAGGAGCCGGTGCCGAGTATCCCGATCGACAGCGGCTTCCCACCACTGCCCTGGCTTGTCGATGTCATACGGTTCCCTCGTTCGCGAGAATATCGGGGACGATTGCTCCAGTTACGACTCTGAATGCACGGCGTCAAACCGGTCAACGTCGCTAATGACACTTCGTCAGGTATACGGACGACATCGAACTGGATATCTCTTACCGCGAATTGGGGAATATCCGGCGAGACGCCGCCGCAGCCGTCGACATGACGGAGTCGGAGACGGGGAGTTGACCCGCACGGCGGGACCGCTTACGGTCCCCCGTCGCGCTTCGCCGCCACCGTCCAGCAGCAGGGGATCTGCCACGGCCGACGGACCACGGGACTGCGCCACCCATCACGGCCCGCCACCGCGAGCCGGCACGGCGGGTGCCCCCTTCCCGGAACTCCGCCGTTTCCGCGCCGTCCATCCACGCCGAGCTCTCCCCGCCCCCCGACGGACAGCTCCTTCCGGGCCCTGAACGGGCTGCCCGCAGACCGCGGCGTCCGGCACGCCATCCGGACCCGCGCGACGCCTGGTCGCCCCTCCTGCAGCCGCACCGGAGCGGCGGCCGCACAGAGCCCGGGCATCCGATTCGCCCGAGCTCCAGGGCATGCAGAAACCCCAGGTCAGAGAACTAACCTGGGGTTTTCCATGGAGCCGCCTACGGGATTCGAACCCGTGACCTACGCATTACGAGCCCGAGAGTGATCATGTTGGCTGCTACCGACATCGACCACTTGGTGACATTTCCACAGGTCAGAAGGTTGCACCATGCTCCACGATCCCGTCCGAACCGGCACGTGCCGCCCCGTCCGCTCACGCATCGCTCACGCACTCCGTTGCTCGTAGCTCGCTGCAGAGGTGCGTCAGCGGCGCGGCTCGGGCAGGTAGTTCATTGAAGATCGATTGTCCGTAGCGTGGACGGCAGCTCCGCGCGGTAGGGGATCAATCCCAGGCGTCGCTGCCTGACGGTAGCGGCGACGGAGACGTGCGCTCGCACGGCAGCACGGGCTGGGGCCTTGACCACGATAGTCAGTGTCTCGTCCCCGATCAGCGGAACCGAGCTCGTCGCCTTGAACCGCCATTCGGGGTCGCTGTCGCGCTCCCCCATGCCCACCAGGAACAGGTGCTCTTGCTGCTGGTTGGGAGTGACGTCCAGAGTGGACTCGACGATGGCGAGTTTGGCGGTCAGCGCGATCCGTCCCACTCGTCCGGCAGGGCTGGCCCGCTTCTTGGGGGCGATGGACCACGCGATCGGCTGTCGGTCCTCGGGCTCGTCAGGGGCCTCCAACTGGATTCCGACGCCGGCGTCGACGAATACGTCGTCGTTGTCCGCCGGCCGGAAGGCACAAACCAGGCTGAGCAGCAGGTAGTCGCTGTGGGCGGACTCCGACTCCAGGAAGTCGAGCCACTCCTCGTCGCCCTGGGCCGCCTGCTCAGCCGTGAGCCGACGAACCACAGCCACCCCCAAGGACACCCGTCCCCGCAACGGGGCTGACGTGGTCGGGGTGTTGAGTCGCGGTACCGGAGAGAGCTCGACATCCCTCAGGACAGGTACGTCGATGCTGACGTGGTTCACTGCGCTACTCCTCGG
Source organism: Kitasatospora sp. HPM-01-4 (assembly GCF_051374625.1). NCBI lineage: Bacteria > Bacillati > Actinomycetota > Actinomycetes > Kitasatosporales > Streptomycetaceae > Kitasatospora > Kitasatospora sp. HPM-01-4. The sequence continues at coordinate 3,887,560 of NZ_JBPQGP010000005.1, forward strand.
GGTGTGTGCGGCGCGCGCCAGTCGCCGATGAAACAGAACGCACCCCAGTCCCGGTACGCGGGGTGCTTGGTACGCGTATGGCACTGGGCGGCACGGAACGCGGCCCGCCGGTCACCGTTGCCAGTCAGTTGTCGGTACAACTCGGCGAAGAAGTCGGTGGCCACGTCCGGATGGACCGGCCACAGGCAGCCGACGACGGCCGAGGCCCCGGCGGCCAGGAATGCAGCCGGCAAGCCGCGCAAGTTGTCGTTCACGTCGTAGCGACCCAGAGCCGACTCGCACGAGCTCATGGTGACGAGTTCGACGCCACGCAGGTCGGTCCTGAGGATGTCGTGCGCGAAGACCCGGCCGTCGTTGTCGGGATCGGGCGACAAGTACAGGCACTGGTACCAGGAGGCCCACTCGTTGTGCGCGCCGTGCGCCGCCACGTGCACGTAGCGCGAGGTGCCGAGCTCGCACAGGAAGCGGCTGGGCGTGGCGGCGGCTCCGAGCACGGCTCGGCCACCCATCGACGCCGCCACGGAGGACGCATGGTGCTCCAACGCCGTCTCGGCAACCAGGCCGTGCCGCACACCGCCGCTGGCCGACCCGAACGCCACGAGCTCATGGCGTGCTGTGGGCGGTGTGAGCTCTGCGGTGGTGGTGCGGAGCGAGGCAAGGCTCGAAAGCTGTGTCACGGTCCAGTCGTCCGCCACCAGCCCGTCTGCGACGGGAAGTAGCGGAAAGGGGACGAAGTGGAGTGGCCCGTTCGGCCAGATGCACAGATGCCGCTTGCCTTCGTCCTGCCAGCGCCCCATCAGCTCCGTGAAACCGGCCAGGCATTGTGCGCCGGCGTGGTCCAGAGCGGTGCCCGCCTCGCGGCTCACTAGGCGGTGCAGCGGATCGGCGGTGACGGCTTGTCGCAGCACGGAAACGGGGCTGGCCACCGGGTGGATCAGCATCGTGTGGAGACCGCGGGTGAGGCGGAGCAGATCGCCGCCGACGTCGTTGAACGCGACGGTCCGGAGACGCACCTCCTCTCGTGTCACCGCCAGGCCCACCGTCCCTGTGCGAAGGCCCGTCGCGTTCGGTCCCGGGAATTGCCCGAGGAACAACGACAACAGCACCGTGTCCTCCGGGAGCAGAGCTTGGACATCGTCCAGCCCCAGGAGGGCGTTGCGTGGGAGATTCCGACTCAGGTGGAGTTCCATGCTGATCCGGCGGTCGACGGCCCGCTGCAGGTTGCGCTGCCGGGCGTCAGGGTCGCTCTCGGGTTCGGCCTCGCCAGTTCCGACGTAACAGAGGATAGCGTCGCCCGGGCTCAGCGCCCCTTCCGCAGGCGGAGGTTGGGCGGCGTCGAGGCTCGCCCGGTCGATCGCGGCGGCGAGCGCACGTGATGGGGTGAACGGACCGGAGCGCTCGGCCGCGATCGAGAAGTCCATGCCCTTGGCCACCTGGTGCAGCAGGAGAACGGTGCTCGCATCGACACGGGCATGCGCAGACAGAAGGCTGCCGAGGGTGAGGCACAGCTCTCGAAGCTTCCAGGCGATTCCCTCGTCCGTGCTCGCTCGGAGCGAAGTCATTCTGCTGAGCAGTGCGTTGGCAGCACTGCTTGCCGCCGGATGGTCACAGCGCCTGACGCTGGCCAACCCGGCTTCGAAGGCGTCCAGCGCCAGGTCTTCCTGGTCGGCCATCGTGTACTGCGCGCCGGCCACGGCGAAGCACTCCGCTGCTTCAGCCCAGTCCGCCGCATGGTCGGCACGCACGGCCAGGTCGTAGGACAAGCGGCCGTACAGGTGCGCCACCATCTCGACGTGCTGGTCCACCCAGTCCGGAGCCGATCGGGCGGCCTCCAGGAGCAGGGTTCGGCCCAGGGCCTGCTCGTCGTCCTCGCCGCAGTGCGCGGCGAGGTGGACCAGTGCCGCGGCCCGCTCGGCCGGCTCCCGGGTCGGGTCTGTGGTGAGCTCCTCCGTCGCGGCCGGGACCCCGCCCGGCACCGGGCAGTCGAGCGTGTCCTCATGGAGCAGGTGTACCTCGCTTGCCCAGCGCACCCGCTGCTGATCGGGCTTCCGGAGCCGGAGACCCGCCCCGTCAGCGGCCTCGATGAGTGCGACCTCCAGATCCCGGTGCCCCGTCTCGGTGGCGAGGGCCAGTGCCTCGGTGAAGAGGCTCGCCGCCTCGTGCTCGCCCTGGCACTCGCGGACTTCGTCGAGCGGGACTGGCAGCAGGCCGTCCAGCTCGCGGGGCAGGACCAGTTCACCGAGCAGGGCGAGGATCTTCAGCAGGTACAGGTAGCCGAGCGGATCGCGGAACGGGTCCAGGGTCCCGACGGCCTCCCGGGCTGCCTCCCTCGCCTCCTGGTCGTACAAGGTTCCGGTCAGACCGGCAAGCATGGAAAGGGCCTCGATCAGGGCCTTGAGCGTTCGGCCGCGCCGGTGGCCGGTGGCGAGCGCCGCCGCTTCCCTGAGCCGGGTCACGGCTTCCTCGACCGCATGCCGCGGGTCCGGCATGGTGACACCCTCCCACCGCATGGTGTGGACGCCCATGTACCGGGCCTCACGGTCGCGCCGGAGTTTCTGGGCCGAGGCGAACGACAGGTCCACCAGCCCCCCGGTGTACGGGGTCAGGCACAACAAGCCGTCTGCAAACAGGGTCTCGGCGAGTTCGGCGACGTCCTGAATGGCGTCACAGCCGCGTAGTTCGTCGATCTGTCGGCCGGCCACCTCACGCGCATGCTGGAACAGCACCGCATCCGACTGCTCAGCCAGGGTCAGCCGGGCCACCTCGACGTACGTGTCCGCTGCCCACCACCACGGGCTATCCCGGTCGGCCCCCCAACGCTGCTCGGCCGCTGCCAGCGTCAGAGCCAGCACGGAAATCGCTCGCCGAGGCGTGCCAGTCCTGACCAGGCCGACGGCCACCCCCACCACGACCCGCACCGCGGCCTCCGACAGTTCACTGCCCGACTCGCCGACGCGCCGCAGCGCCTCCTGCTCGGTGACGACCCGTTGGTCCACCTCATCGCCGAGGGCGATCAGGCGACGTGCTTGCGCTGCCTCGGCCTCGGTCGGTGGCGGTGCTGGAGCTGGCGCGTCCTGTGTGCCCTGGTCGGTGGCGGCGTCGCCGTCGCGCCTCAGTCGGAGTGTGTGCTCCAGCAACAGCCCGGTCGCCTTGGCCAGGTTCGCACGGTCGGGCCGCCGACCGTACTCCAGGTCGAGGTCCGCTGCCCGACGCAGCCAGTCGACCGCCTCCCGCAGGAGGGCGACCACGTCGCTCCGCTCGGTGCCTGGCACCTCAGCCCGGCGGCCGAGCCCCGTCCCCACACCGATCATCGCCGACACCTGCTCGGTGGACCCTGGTGCTGCCAGTTCTAGGGCCCGACGGTACGAGCGCTCGGCGTCAGCCAGATCCGCCGGGAGCCCAGTCAGCTCGAAGCGGCCGACCTGGGCACTGCCGAGAGTCAGCAGACGCGTGACGGTCCGTGAAGCCGACGGCTCCGGCAGCGCCGCCACAGCGCTCAATAACTCGACTGCCCGGTCCGCGTCGGCCAGCCGCGCCCGTTCGTCCCGCACCAGAGCCGTCGCACGGAACTGGTGGGCCATGCCCAACAGGGTGTCCTGGTACGCACTGTCCCCGCCCCGGGGAATGCTCTGCAGTAGCCCAAAAGCCTCGTCCAGAGCGGCCCAGTCCTGCTGCTGCTCGAAGTCCACCACCAGGTCAGCCGCGTGCTCAAGCGGATCGGCCCACGGGTCGTGCCCGGTCTCGGCTATCAGCCTGGGCCAGAGCTCACGCGGGACCTTCCTGCGGTCTGCAAGGAACAGCAGGCCGAAGAGATGGATCGCCGTCTCACGCTCCACCTGCGCGCGGCCACCATCGCCAAGCGCAACTGCTCGTGCCCAGTGGAATGCGGCCGCTGTGTACAGAGCCTCGGTATCGACGTTGCGTGACGCCTGAGCTTCCTCGGCGATGAGGGCTACGAGTCGCATGGCAGACTCGCGCCCCGCTTCGTCGAGTAGCGCTTCCGTCTCCGACCGATAGGCGTACTCGGCAAGCCGAGCGTCCAAGTCCTCGACAAGTGCGTCCCGCATGGCTCCCCCGTGGTGACCGACCGCCATCGTGACACGATCCGGCTCACATCGCGGCAGAATCCAGGAGGGGCACTCCCGGACAGCGTTCAAGCCGAAAGTAATCGGCAGTCAGATCTCCGCGGGGACGACCGGCGCTGTCACGCAGGCAGCCATCACGTTGGCCAGCGCCTGCTTGCTCGCGATCCATTCCGTGTCGCCGGTGGAGACCGAGTTCTGTACAGCTTCGAACGCGGCTCCGTCGGCCGCAGCGGGCTTGGCCAGGTGTGCCCGCATGTACTGCTTGAAGAGCGCGGGCAACTGTTCCGGCCCGGTTACGGCCTTGGTCCTCAGGGAGAAGAGCGGCAGGAACCACGCTTCGAAGCCGTCCTTGACCTCCTGGGTGACTCGGTACGCCTCGTGCAGCGGCTGCAGGCTGGCCATGTGGTCGTAGGGGAGGTGGCCGTGTAGGGCGTACTGAAGCCGGGTGCCGTCGTGTTGGCGGAAGTGCTGACCGTGGGCGGCAACGTGGTTGGCCGCGTTCTCGGTGATGGTCATGACGGCCGTGTCCGCTTCGTGCCGCCGGGCCGCGGCGAGGACAGTGGCGTGGACGCCGACGCGCGGGTCGAGGACGAGGCCGTTGAGGCCGAGGGGCGAGAGGTCGATGCCGTGGTCGCGGGTTCGGGAGAGGATCAGGCGCTCGGCGACGTTGGCGGCGGTGTGCTGGAGGTGCTTGGGCTGCTGGCGATGGCTGGCGTGGATGTCTGAGCGGTCGAGGACGGGGCGGTCCTTCGCGAGTTCGGCGACGAGGTGGAGGCCCGGGCGGTCTTCGGTGTCGGTGCTGCCGCAGGTGTTGCAGCGGTGGCTGCCGGTGCCAGTCATGTGACCGCAGGACCGGCAAGTGGGGACGGTCTCGCGGCTGATGCCGAGGGTGCCGGCGCGGAGGTTGTTCTCGATCATCTCCAGCGCGAGGTTGGCGACCTCCGCGTCGGTGTCGGTCATGATGCCGCCCACCGGGAACTGTCCGGGCGGGTACTTGTCGGTGATCAGGTCAGCCTCGAACCGCTGGCGGGGGATCTTCGGGCCCTCGGCCTGGCGGTGGCGGAGGTCTCCGGCGAGGGTGACGGTGTTCCACAGGTGTGGTGCGGGCGGTAAGCCCAGGATGGCGTTGAGGGCGGCGGCAAGGCGGATGCCCACGGCCTTGCCGGGGCGGGTGTCGAAGGTGAAGGGCCCGTTCTGGACGGGCCCGTTGAGGAAAAGGTGTCGCACGGGCTCCTCCTAGATCGGCGGGGTGGTGGTTCCCGTCCGGATGAACCGGCCGTCTCGCAGTTCGTAGTGGAGGATCGCGGCGTTGGGCATCTTGCCCTTCCGCTCCTCGGCGAGGATCTCGGGCAAGGTGCAGGCTTCGAGCAGGGATCGAAGGGCCACCGCGGCGGTCTGGTGGGTGAAAGCGACGACGGTGCGGGATTGCTGGAGTTCGGCCTGGGCGAGGGCGGCGAACTCGGTGGCCCGCTTGAGTACGCCCTCGGCGAGCGACTCGCCGCCGCCCGGCGCGGTCCAGATGTGCTTCCGCAGGCGGCGGTCCTCGGCGAGTTCGGGGTAGCTGTCGTACAGCTCGCGCTTGGTCATGTAGGTGGCGTCGCCGTAGTGCTGCTCGTCCAGGAGTGCGGTCTGCCGGGGCCAGCCATCAGGGAGGGCGGGCAGGGCGATCGCCGCGGTGTCGATCGCCCTGCGGTAGGTCGAGGTGTAGACGTGCGGCTCGGGGCCCGCGAGCTGCGGGAGGACCTCGGCGAGCCATTGGGCCTGCCGGAAGCCTCGCGGGGTCAGGCCGACGATGGTGCGGGAGATGGCGTGCGCGGCGGCCCCGGTGTAGGGGCGGGGGTCCTGGTAGAAGCCGTTGTACTTGTCGGCGTTCTCGACGGACTCGGCGTGTCGGATGACGAGCAGGGGCAAGACGAGGCTCCTATCCGGCGAGGTTGGCGACGTAGGAGCCGCTGACGGTCCAGGGAGTGAGTTCGATGCCGAAGCCGCTGTGTTCGCCGTCCTGGGTGTGGACGAGCTTGCCGGACAGGTGCACGGTGTCGCCGGACCTGAAGGCGCCGGTGTAGGCGCCGAGGTAGGAGCGCATGTGGGTGATCCGGCGGGCGAAGGAGTCGGCCTCGTCGATGGTCGAGCTGAGGATGGTCTTGACCTTGATCCCGTAGACGGCCGGGGTGGTGAGACCCTCGGCGTGGTCGGTGATCTTGGCGAGGAGCGAGATCTCGCCGATCTCCTTGGAGGAGATCCGGGCGAAGGTCCTGTCACGGTCGGAGCGGATGGGTTCGCAGTTGATGTGCGCGCCAGCGCTCGCGGTGAGCCCTTGGAGCTTGCGGCGTTCCTGCTTGATGAGGGCGTCGAATGAGCTGCCCTCCATGTACTTGGCCCGGCGGATGTACAGCCGGGTGAGGTCGTCCCCGTCATACGGTCGGATCAGGTCGGTCTGCTGGAACAGCTCCTGCGCGGCCTGGTAGCCCTCCGGCCCGTAGCAGACCAGGTCGATGTCGGAGCGCTCGTTGAAGCAGCCGACGAGGAAGGAGCCGGTGACGCCGATCAGGCCCTGGGCGTCGTTCGCGGTGATCCACTCGGTGATCGCCAGGAGGTCCTTGCCTGCCGGGTTGTCGGCGACCGCGCCGGGAGCCTCGTGGATGGCGGCGAGGGCCTGGCGGCAGGAGTAGTGGACGGCCACGTCCTCGCGCGGGATACCAGTGATGACGCAGCCGAGGGTGTCGGAGTAGACATAGCACTCCGGCCTGCCGGCGAGGATGCCGAAGGACTTCGACACGACGCTGTTTTGCCGGTAGGTCCGGTCGAAGAGCCGGCGGTCGCCCTTCTCGTCCGGGTGGTACTTGACGTAGCCGAGGTAGTGGCTGCCGGGGTGGCTGTCGCCGATGACCTTGAAGACGACTCCGTGGTGGTCCATCAGGTAGTCGCGGTCGCGAACGGTGGGAACCGGCCTACCGGTGTTCAGCGGTGAACCGTTCCAGAGTGGGGAAGGTGCCGGTGTCGATCGTGTTGGACGACTCATACTGATCAAGTCCCATCGTGAAGAGGGTGCGGCGGTACTGCCACTTGATGTGCTTGTCGTGCCGTGTGGGGTCGGTGGGCCGCATGAGGGCGAGGAAGAAGAAGCACTTGACGAGCAGGAAGTCGCCCAGATGCTCGCTCACCCGCTGCCCGATCAGGGATGCGGTGGTCTCGTCGAGTGCGCCGGTGTAGGCGGCGCGCTGTTCCGGGGTGATGCTGTAGCCCTTGCCTCCGCCCTTGAAGGCCACGATGTCGAGCGCGGGGTAGACGTCGTAGCCGAGCGGGACCGGTCCGTGGTGCTGCCAGTCGATGACGCCGGCCTGGAGGACGTTGGGCAGGCCGTAGTCGAGATGTCCGTGCACCATCGGGAGCTGGGCCAGCCGGTCGAGGGCGTGCTTGACCGCTTCGTGGACGCGCGGGGTGTCGAGGTCCGGGTTCTCCTCGAAGACCTCTGCCGCGAAGGCCGCCTTCTCGAACCACGGCGTAACCGGGAGGGGGTGCCTCGCCTGGGCCTGCATGAGCTTCGATGCGACGGCCGCTGCCGTGCTGATCACCTGGTAGCTGACCTGACCGCCCTGCCTGGCGTCGGCCAGCGCCTCCTCGTGCAGCGAGCTGTCGCCGATGGCGCGCTCGATGACGAAGTAGCTCTCGTTCTCAGAGCCGCTGTCGACGATCTCCGGCACCGGGTAACCAAGGCCGGCGGCCAGCTGCTGGAACTCGGTCTCAACCCGCAGATCCTCACCCCCGGTCCGCTTGTAGAGCAGGCCGTCGGCGGACCTCCACACCGCGCCCTGCGTGGCCGTTCTGTCCTTCACGAACTCCCAGTCACTCATCCATCCATCCTTCCGTAGAGCAGAGTTCGGGTGGAGCACGGCTGCTCCGCGCGAGTCGGACGGGGTGGGGCCGGCCGCTCCCGGGGGAAAGAGCGACCGGCCCCCGTCACCGCCCGGCCGGTGCGCCTGGACCAGCACGGGCGGAGTCGGTAGGCGCGCGGCGAGCGGTGCTGCGAGAACCATCTGTACGCGCGGGCGGGTGGCCAGGTGGGCGCGTGGGGACGGGGCCTGGGACGGTCGGTGCGGACGAGGCTGGCGATGAGTGCCGCCCGGCGGGCCGAGCGAGGGTGCTCGGGTACCGCGACAGCGGGCACCGCCAGTTCGGCCCAGACCTTCTTGCCATGGGTCGTCGGTTCCGCGCCCCAGGTCTCCGACAGGCCCTCGATCAGCAGCATGCCTCGACCGGTGGTCAGTTCGTCGTTGCCGAAGTTCGCGGCGCCGGTGGGCATCCGGCGCGACGGGTCGTACACCTCGATCACCACCCGGTCCCCGTCCGGTGACAGGTAAATGCCGGCGAGCAGTCTCCCCGGCGCGTGGATGACCGCGTTGGCGAGCAGCTCGTCGGCGACCAGAGCGATGTCGCCAAGCGAAGTCGGGTCGATCCCCCACGAGCGGGCGACTCGGACGACGGCTTCTCGGGCTGGTGGGACGTGGTCACGCCTGGTGCCGATGAACGAAATACGCCGAGCGTGGGTGAAGGCGGTCACCGGTCACCGTCGCAGGCTTGGACAGCATCGACGACGCTGTTGCACGGCCAGGGGCCGCAGCCGTCGCTGCACCGACCGTCCTCGAACTGGTGGCGGTCGAGGACCTCTCGGGCGTGGGTGCCGGCGGTGGCGAGGCGCTCGCGACGCGCGGCGGCACGGTCTGAGTGGCTCGCGCTTGCGTTCGACGCCCGGCCGTCTTCCGAAGCGAGAGGAACGGCCACTGCGTCCCGCTGGTGCGCGGTGTCGCCCCTCTGTGCGTCCGAGCGGAGGGTCATCGGCGCTTCTCCTTAGCCACTGGGTGAAGCCGCGCATGCGAGAGACCGCAGATGGGCCTCGGTCATGCGGGAGCGGGGAACCGCAAGCTGCGAGGGTGGTCGAGCTGCTGACGACCAGACAACTCCATCTCGATGCACCACGGTTAGGGCACGGGCTCCGCGTGCATGATCCATGCAGACCGTGCATGACGGGTTGTCCTGGTGCGGCTACGCTCGGCTCGCCAGGGCAGGATCAGCATTGGCAGGAGAAGCCATGTCGCGGACGGCCAAAGGACACTCCGCTGCGGGTGGGATCGGAGAGGTGATCCGCCGCGCACGAGTGTTGAGCGGCCGGTCTCAGGCGGACGTGGCCACCGAACTGGGCTACCACCAGTCGAAGATCAGCCGGTTGGAGAGCGGCAAGGGAACGCAGGACATCGACGTCCTGCGCGCTGTCGCAGCTGTGCTCGACATCCCGCTGGGAAGCCTCGGCCTGTCCTCCCATACCAGTGCGGACAGCAGGACGGACGACATGCACCGTCGCAACTTTCTGGCCGCGAGCGTCGCCGCGCTCGCGCCCCCGACACCCCGTCCCCGCGTGGGGATAGAGCTGGTCCAAGCGCTGCTGCCTGGCCCTGTGCCGGCCGAGCACGCGCCACAACCCCGGGCCGCACTCGCGGCCCGGCTGTCCCATGCCCGGAGGCTCTTCTACACCTGCCGGTACGCCGAACTCGAAGGCGCGCTGCCGTCGTTGATCGCCGACCTTCGCCAGGCTCAAGAGGCCGTCCATGGCGGCGACCAGGTCCTGTCTGGCCTCCTCGCGACGGCCTACCAGACCGCGGTGAGCCTGCTGCTCAAGCTCGGCGACCACGGCAACGCCTGGCTGGCGGTCGGCCGTGCCATGGCCGAGGCCGAACGGAGCGCCGACCCCGTCGTGATGGCCTCCAGCGTCCGAGTCCAGGCGCACGTCCTCGCGCGCGACCGGCACACCGCACCCGCCGTCACCCTCATCAGGCACACCGCCGACCAGCTCTCCGGCAGCTACGACCGGCGCCCACCCGAGTACCTCGCCGCGCTGGGGCTCATGCTCCTTCGCGGGGTGACGGCCGCAAGCGCCGGCGGCGACCGTGCCACGACCGCCGACTTCCTCGCCGAGGCCCAGGAGGTCGCGCGCTACGTCGACCTCGACAGCCCCGAAGCCTGGGCAAACTTCAGTCCAACCAACGTCGCGCTCCACTCGGTGAGCGCCTCGGTCGTCCTGGGCGACGCCGGAGCGGCGCTGGAAGCCGCCCAGCCCCTGATGCGCAGGCGCATCCCGGTCCCCGAGCGCCGGGCAGCACTGTGGGTGGAGGCCGCACGGGCCTACAGCCAGCAGGGCAGACCGGCCGAGGGATACAAAGCGCTCAGGATCGCGGAGAGCTGTGCCTCGGAGGACATCCGCCGACGGCCCAGCGTGCTCAAGCTGGCCGGTGACATGGCCGCTCGCGACCGGCGCGGCGCCGTCCCGGAACTTCGCCGTTTCTGCCAGGAGTTGGGAGTCCAGGTTTGACTGAGCATCGCGAGCCGTTCCTCTACGTCGTCGTCTGCGCGTCGGGCATCGCCGACGGAGTGGGCGAACTGATCACCGCTGCCCACGCCGAGCGCTGGGGAGTCGGCGTGATCGCGACCCCGAACGGGCTCGGCTTCATAGACCAGGAGGCCGTCGAAGCCCAGACCGGCTACCCGATCCGCTCCGCCTGGCGCACGCCGAGCATCCCCCAGCCGCTGCCCCCGGCCGACGCGATCGCCGTCGCGCCGGCCACCTTCAACACCATCAACAAGTGGGCCGCCGGCATCTCCGACACCCTCGCGCTCGGCATCCTCTGCGAGGCGTACGGCCTCGGCATCCCCGTGGCCGTCCAGCCCTATGTCAACTCCGCCCAGGCTGCCCACCCCGCGTACGAGGAGAGCCTGGCCCGGCTCCGGTCGATGGGCGTCCTGATCGGTGACTACGTCCCCCACAAGCCCAAGGCCGGCGGGGGTCGCGACAAGTACAACTGGACCCACGTCCTCGAGCTGCTCCGCCCCGTGGCGGCCTCAGCGGCGGAGAGGGATTAGCCGATGCTCCCGCCGTCAGACGGGCCGCCAGGTGTCGCTGCCGCGATCGTGATCCGGGAGGGTCGGGTGCTGATGGTCCGGCGCCGAGTCAGCGAGGGCCAGCTCTTGTGGCAGTTCCCAGCAGGCAAGATCGAGCCCGGCGAGTCTCCCGAGCAAGCGGCTGTCCGCGAGACCGCGGAGGAGACGGGGCTGAACGTGGCCGTCGTCAAGGTCCTCGGCGAGCGCGTCCACCCGGAGACTGGCCGATGGATGTCGTACATGGTCTGCGAGATCGTCAGCGGCACCGCTGCCGTCGGTGACCCACGAGAACTGGACGCACTGGCGTGGGTGGCGCTTACAGAGATCCCCGAATACGTCCCGTACGGGATCTTCGAGCCAGTACAGGCATACCTGGATATCGCGCTCAAAGACTGAGTGAACAGCTGTGGGCGACCACCAACTGGTGGCCGCCCACAGCGGCAGCAGAATTCCGGTCGCTGGTGGTCAGCGATGTCGGGGCTGGGTGCCGGGGCGCTGCAGGGCAGTCGTGGTGGATGACGGGTTGGTCGTGGGGTGGCGGACGAGCGGGGCGGCAGACGAGCGCAGGAGTGCCGCCTCGACGGTGCGGTTGGGTGCGGGGTTGTAGCTGGTGTGCTGGATACGCGCGATGAGGACCTTGGCGGGCAGGCGAGCGCTGCCGAGTTCGCGGCGGGCAGCGGCCTCGGTGAGGAGCTGGTGGGGCACGTAGCCGTCGGCCTCGGCGTCGGCGAGCACGGTGGCGAGGGCGGGCCAGTTGGGGTCGGCGAGGATCCGTGTCGCGTGGTCGGGAATGGCGGCCCGGACGTCGCTGGCGAGGGTCTTGCGGGTCTGCTCCTTGGGCTGGCGTTGGACGAGGAACGCGAGCTGGTCGGCGGCGGCCTGGTCGTAGGCGGCCTGGAGGTGCTGGACGGTTCGGCGCGCGGCTTCGGCCTGCTGGGCGTGACCCTTGGCAGCGTGCCAGCGTTGGGACAGGATCGCGGCCCAGACGAGGGCCGCGACGAGGACGGCGAGTATGCTGCCGTAGACCGAGGCTCACGCCAAGGCAGCAGCCGAAGCCGAGAAGGCGAAGCGGAAAGCGGCGAAGAAGGCAAAGTCCAAGGCCAAGAAGGCCAAGGGCTGACCCTAGATCAACACCAGCGCTCACGCATCGCTCACGCAAGCGATCTTATAGCGCGTCACTGACGCCTGCCCGCACGCCAGGAAACAGCAAAAGGCCCAGGTCAGCGGCTATCTGACCTGGGCCTATTTGAGCCGCCTACGGGATTCGAACCCGTGACCTACGCATTACGAGCCCGTCACAGAGCGTGCCCGCTAGTCCCAACCGGCGGACCTTCGTCCCTGTTTTGCCTGATCAGCGCATGTGTCGCCGTGACCACCAGTCCCACGGGGGACCGTCCGTCCCACGGGTGCCCGAACATCCCGGGCACTTCGCGGGCACCCCTGGCCCTCGTGAAGTTCTTACCGTCCAGCTTACACCTCACCTGAGCCGCCACCACTCTCAGTGATCGGCAGCGTCGTCCGTGCGACCGCTGCCCTCGGCGCCCCTGCTCTTCACCAAGGCGGTCGGCAGAGAATCCGGCTACACCCTGTCGGGCGGTGCGCCGCCCGACGCCAGAGCTCTCTGAGGCCGCCGCGTCACCCTCTATTCCCCGCTGGCACAAAGTGCGATAAACGCAACAAGGTCTAGATTGTCCGATTCCTGGCATGTAGTCTGCTCGGTCCATCGTCGGGCGGGCCGACGGATGGTGTGCTGGGGGGTACGTGGCGGGGCTGCAGGTGTTTCGGGTTTCTGGTGGGGACGTTCGCCGTGTTGAGGGCGAGACTGTCGCGTTCGAGCGCGAGCTGCAGCGGCTCGTGGAGGCGAACATGTCAGAGATGCTCGGCGGTGTGCGCTTCCTGGCGTCCGAGTACTCCACCGGACCGGTCCATCGAGGTCGAATCGACAGCCTCGGTTTGGACGAAGACGGGAGCCCGGTCCTGGTCGAGTACAAGCGGACGAGCAGCGAGAGCGTGCTTTCGCAGGGACTTTTCTACCTGTCCTGGTTGACGGCGAACCGCCAAGAGTTCGAGGCGCTCGTCCAGCAGCGGCTGGGGCGAGCTGCCGCCGAGCAGGTCGACTGGAGCAGCCCGCGGGTGGTCTGCATCGCGGCGGACTACACGCGCTACGACCTGGTGGCGGCGGGGATGTCCCACCACCGCGTCGACATGGTGGTCTACCGGAGGTACGGGGACGACCTGGTGACGCTCGAGCTGGCCGCGTCGGTCGCCGGTGGCTGCGGCTCCTCGGTGGCACGCCAGCCGGAAGGTGCGCGGTCGGCTTCGCCTGCCCGCCGAGCGGTCAGCGAGGTGCTGACGCAGGTGGGCGGTGCGGTCCAGGAGCTGTACGACGAGCTGGACACCCGTCTGCTCGGCCTCGGTGAGGGCCACTCGGTGGCGCTGCAGCACTACGTCGCCTACCGGCGCCGGCTGAACTTCGCCTGCGTCCGGGTGCTCGCACGTGAGCAGGCGCTGGTCGTCTTCCTCCGCGTCGACCCGACGACGGTGGAGCTGGTGCCCGGCTGGACCCGAGACGTCCGGCGGATCGGCCACCACGGAACGGGCGAGCTTGAGGTCCGGATTGGGACGGTGGTCGACCTCGACCGGTCGATGTCGCTGCTGCGGAAGAGCTACGCCGCAGCTGCCTGATCGCGTACGGCAGCGGGCCGCGCACCCTTCGAGGGTGCGCGGCCCGCTGCCGTTTCGTGGGTTGCTGCAGCCGAAGGCGGGGGCCTCGTGTCGGCGGCGGCCTGGCGGGTCGTGGAACCGCCTCGGTTCGACGCGCCGACCAGCTCGGGCCCGCAGGGGCGGGTCGGCGGCCGGCCGACTTGGGTACCGCGCCCTGGTGGGGCGCTCGTCGTGATCAACGACGCGGAGCGCTCTCAGGCACGGTCGCCGGCATGGCGGTGATGAGGGTTCGCTCGCGCACGAGGTCGGCGTGGACGTCGGGTTGGTTCGGCGCCAGGGCTTCGAGGGCGTCGTCGATCGCGGTGAGGGCTTCGGTGCGGCGGCCGAGGGTGCGCCAGGCGGTGGCGGTGCGGAAGAGCGCGATGGGGTCGTTGTCGTCGAAGGTGGGCCAGGCGGCCAGCTTCAGGATGTGCTCGGCCTGGCCGGGCAGGTTCTCTCCGAGCCAGAGACCGTGGAGCAAGGCGTGGCAGACCTGCGGGTTGTCGCCGGCTTCGGCGAGGGTGCGGTTCATGGCGTCGAGGGCGCCGGGGGCGGAGCGGCCGAGCAGTGCGAAGGTGCCGAGGGCGCGCGTGTACGGATCCCAGCGGGTCCGCTCATGGTCGGGGGCCTGGTCGAGGAGCTGCTGGATGCTGCGGCACCGGAAGTCGTAGCGCAGCGCGACGAGGTGAAGGTGCCGAAGGGCCTGGGCGTGGGTGCGGTCGGTGCCGGGCTGGGTCAGGTGGTCGGTGCCGGCGAAGTGGAGCAGTGCGCTGTTGTGGCGGCTCCGGGCGTACCAGGCGAGGCGGTTGGCCAGGGTCGCGCTGGTCTGCCAGTCGGCGTCGGCACGGCTGAGCCAGCGCGCGGCTTCGGTGGTCCAGGGCTGGCCGGCGTCGATGGCCTGCTCGATCAGGGTGCGGACGGCGGCGAGCGCGGCGGGGCGCAGGTCGTCCCGGCGGATGGCTGCGGCGAGGGCTGCGTACGAGCCGGGGGTGTCGAGGAGTCCGCGGATCATGATGCGCTGGGTGGGTGGGTAGGCCGCGGCGCGGGCGATGCGTTCGATGGTGTCGAGGGGTGTGGTGGTCAGGTGGCGTTCCGATCATCGTGGTGCCGCTGCGGGGCTGGTCCTGCTCGGCGTCATCGGGTATGCGGTCTGAGGTCGGTCAGCGACGGCGCGCGCCGAGGTCGGCGGTGGAGGGGTAAGCGGCAGCGGTAGGCGCGTCGATGGGTGCTCGCGTGCGGATGCCCTGCTCGGTGTGCTGGGGGCTGCGGCTGCGAGCGGCGAGAACCCGGTGCACGTCCAACGGGGTCGGTGTGGAGGGGAGTTCGGCCAGCTCGGCAGCGCCGATCACAGCGGCGCCGATGGTGAGGTCGCCCAGTTCCGTGACGTTGCGGGTTGCTGGGGCGAGCATCGCGGCGGCGATGGCGTGCATGATCCGGTCGGGGGTGGCGGTGCTGGCGGCAGCGGTCCACCCGTCGTACTCCTCGGCGATGGTGACGGTCCAGAAGCCGTCCTGGCCGGCTTCCTCCCAGTCGCCCGTTCCGCCCCGGGTATCGAGGACGATGCGGTCCTGCGGATCGTGCTCCGAGGCCACCGTCTCCTGTCCCGTCCAGGCGTCCCAGTGGGTGGTCCACGCCGGTGGATGGAACAGCTCGCGCCACTCACGGTCATGGGCTGACCCGTGCAGGCGGGCGCCGGTGTACAGCGTGGAGGCGAGGTCGGTGGTGACGGCCTCGACGATCTCGACGGGTGTCTGGTCGGTGAGGCACACGGTCCACTGGGGAGGCTCGAACGGGGAGTCGTGCACCGCGATCTTCCACATCACGTTGGTGCCGTTTGCAGGCTCGAAGCCGAGCCGGACCCTGCCGTCGGGGGAGACGATGAACTGGTTGCCGCGGCCGTCGTCGAGGCGCACTGCACCGGTGTCGATCAGGGGGCGGATCCCCCGCTCGGTGTCCAGGACGGGCCCGGCGTACATGGCCGGGGTAACGCTCAGCTGCAGCCATGGCTGCTCGCTGGCCTTCTCGGCCCAGTGGGGGTTGGTCGTGGTCAGGGGTTACTCCAGGCGACTGAATGGCTGAGGTGCTGTGCGGCGGTACCCGCAGCGCTCGCGTGCGCGAGCGGGAGTTCTCGCGGCCGGCACCCGCTACCTGCCGCGCGCTGCGGTGGCTCGCTGGGCCTGCGGAACACCGTCGGGGCGTGCGTCCCGCTGGACGCCGCGCACCCGGGATTCCGCCCGGCCTGCGGCGGGGATCGGCGCGGGCGTGGGGGCGCTGAACACCGCGGTGTAGCGGGCGATGGCGTCCCGGATCGGTCCGGGTTCCAGCTCGCCGAAGCGGTGCAGGTCGGCGAGGGCGCGGACGGTGTGTACGAATCCCGGGTTGGGAACCGTCTTGTGTTCGTCGAAGTCGAAGAGGTTGGAGCCGAGTTCGGCCCCGGTGCTGCGCAGCACCACTTGGACGCGGATGCCGCGGTAGGTGTCGCTGCGGATTCCGCCCGGCTCCAGCGCGGCGGTGATGAGGACGTCCGCGCGGCGTGCGAGCTGCTGCCGGCCGGTGGTGATGCCGTCCGGCAGCGGCGCCAGGGTCGTCAGGATTTCAGCGTGATCGACGATGTCGGTTCCTCGGTGACGGTGCGGCCTCGGGTCTGGCCGGGCGGTCGTGTGCCGCCCTGTTGGCCAGTCGGGCTGGGCGGTTGGTACGGGTGACAACTGGTAAGCCCGGGGCAGGTCACCGGGCAGGGCGGGACACTGCGGGCTCTTGGGTAACCGTCGCGGCCGGTGCGACAACGACGGGGGCGCTGCCGGCCGCCTGGACAGCGAGCGAAGCCGTGCGCGCGGCCCGGGCACGCGGGCTGGCCTGCTGCTCACTGGGGACACTGGTGAGGTAGGACAGGACCTCGGGCGCGAGGTCGGTGAGGTACCGCCGTACGGGGGCCGGTGAGGTCATGGATCGGGTGACTGCGGCGATCACATGGAGCGGGGTGCTGTTGGTGAAGTGGGCCTCCCAGTACGCGCGGGTGCCCTTCGGGCCGGCCCAGAGCTTGACGGTCTCGTCGTACGGGCCGAATTCCTTGGCCAGGCCCGTCGGCACGCGCTGGACCTCGAGCCCGGCGAGGCCGCCCGGCGCGGTGAGAGGAATCACGTTGGCCGTGAACTCGCGTTTCCATCCAGCCTGTTCGACGATCCTGGTGGCATCCCTGACGAGGTAGCTACGGCGGTTGAACACCTCTTCCGGGTGCTGCTCGAGGTTTCCGGCGATGGTCTCCAGGAAGGCGCCGACGATCTCGACGGGAGTGTTGCCTCCGAAGCGGGCGAGCCAGTCCGGTGCGTCCATTGGTTCGCGGCTGGCGACGAGCTGCCAGGGGTCCAGGTAGTCGCCCATGAAGGCGACGCGGATCCGGTGGCAAGGGCTGGAGATGAAGAGGCTGCTGGTCTCGGGATCGGTGTGGTGGGGCCAGGCCCGCTTCTCCATGAGCAGGTCGAGGGCGTCGCCGGGCTCGTCTCCGGCTCCGGCCAGGTAGCGGGGGGCAACGTCGATCTGGGTGTCGTGGAGTGTGGGCATTGGCCTCGAGGGGATCGGTTCGGGCGGTCTTCGCGGTGGCGCTCAGCCGAGCCGAGCCGAGCCGGGGCGACCAGCGGGCGGCGCATACCTTCGAGTCGCCTCTGATGGTGATTCGTTTCAGCGTCCGGGACTTGTGGTGTGGCGCGGCTGTGGTGGCGGCGGTGACGGATGTCCCGGACCGGTTCCGCCCGCCCGGGTGCGGGTCGCTGCCGCCTGCGCACGGGAGCCGGTGCTCGGCACGAAGGTGGCGTGGGTGGGGATGGGCCGGAAGGTGAACGACTCCTCGTAGCCGTAGCCGGGATCATTACCGACCCAGGCCGCGTCGATCGTACGGGTCCACTCTTGGACTTCCTGGAGGGTGGCGAAGGCGTGCTCGCTAAGGGAGTACCAGCCGGGGCCGGGCGCGATGTCCGTGGCGTCGAATCCGCGAGCCCAGAAGGCTTGGATGTCGAGGGTGATGGCCTCGTCGACGTGCTGGTGGAAGACGCGGTAGGGCAGGCCCGGATCGGGGGCGTGCTGGTCCAGCGCGAGCACCCACGAGGGAGAGGGTTCCCAGCCGTACGTGAAGTGAGCGAGGACCTCATAGCGTCCTGGCGTGCGCAGTCGTTCCTCGACCTGGCGGGTAGCCGGGCTTGCGGGCTTGGCATACACGCCCCCGGTGTAGGTGACGGCGTCCGGGTCCGCGCCGCGCTCGATGAGCCAGCGCTCCGCGAGCGCGATCATCGGCAGGCTCTCGTACTCAGCGGTGTAGGTGGCGGTGGTCGGGTCGCGTTGGACGTGTGCAGCGACGAACTGCGGGGCGGGCAGGTCCGGGCCAATGCAGACCTCGTCCTGGAACAGGTAGTAGCTGTGCCTCGGTGAGTCACTCGACGGGGCGTGCTGCAATCGCAGGGCCGGGGTGTCGAGCAGGAAGTCGAGCGTATAAACGGCGTGTGCCGCTTCCGGAGTGGCCGGGGCGAAGTCGTCCAAGGCGAACGGGTCGAAGTCGTCCAAGGGATAGGTGTCGATGATGTCCTCGCTTCGGCGAACGGCTTCGTGCTGCCGTCCGAGGCGGTGGGCTGGCGAAGGCGTACCCAGTGGCAGGCAGTTGTGTCAGCGTGTGCAGCCGGGGACCTGCTCCGGGGCGGCGCGGCAGCCGTTCCCGGAGAGCCAGCAGCTCCCATGGCAACGCGCCCGGGGCTGTCCTGCTGGACTGCAGCCGTGCGGGTGCGGGCGGCGCCGGCCCGCGGCGAGCGGCTGACGCCCAGTCGGCTCACGGCGTGGTCGCCCGCCTCGCGGCCAGCGTCGATGATGGCGGCCGTGAGCTGGAGGGACTCGCCGGCATTCCGGTGATGAGTTGCCCATCCGCCTGCCGCTCGCAGGGTTCGGGGGTTGCGGGCCATCACGCCGCCGTTCCTGGTAGGCGGGCCGGGTGGGCCGGGCCGACCGCGGGATGGCGGCCCGGCCCGGCGGTCACGTCCCGTGCGGCTCCGAGTCCGCGGCAGCGGGATCGAGCGTGCCCGAGGCGATCTGCTGCTCGGCCTCGGCGAGGCGGTGTTCGGCAATCTCGGCATAGTGTGAAGTCACCTCGACGCCAACGAAGTTGCGGCCTTCCATAATGGCGGCCACTCCCGTCGAGCCGGAGCCAGCGCAGAAGTCGAGAACGGTCCCGCCGGGCTTGCAGATCTTCACCAGCTCCCGCATCACGCTGACCGGCTTCTGCGTGATGTGGACGCGACCGGACCGGGGCTGCGAGGCGGTGTACAGGCCGGGCAGGTAGACGGGGTGGGCGTCGCCGTCGATGGGGCCCTTGCTGCCCCACAGAACGAATTCACAATTCTGCGTGAAACGTCCCTTTTGCGGTCGTGCGGCGGGCTTGTACCAGGCGAGCGCACCACGCCAGATCCAGCCGCCGGCCTGTAGAGCGTCGCTGGTGGCGGCCAGCTGGCGCCAATCCGTGAAAACGAGTGCGACGCCACCGTTCTTGGTCGCACGATAGGACTCAGCGAGCAGCTGACTCAACCAGTACGTGTAAGAACGCTGGTCCTTGTTCTCGCCGGGGAAATCGGCGAGGGTGTGGGCGGCGTCGGCCGAGGTGTACTTCGCGCGGGCCGTCCGTCCGGTCCTTTCCTGCGTGGTACGCCCGCCCGAATTGTACGGGGGGTCGGTGATGACGCAGTCGACGGAGTTCGAGGGGATCGCGGCGAGCCGGGTGAGGGCGTCGCCCCGGTGGATTTCGTAGGGCAAGGGGCGGGCTGTCCTCCTGGTCGGGGAAGGGGAAGGCAGCCGAATCACGGTCTCCGACCTGGGCGTTGATGCCGTAGGCGGGCGGGTGAAGCGGGCGCTCGGACTGTGCGGATCCGGCTGCGGTGAGGAACCTAGCCCACGTGCGGCTCGCAACCTAAAAAGAGCCACCTCCGACCGTCGCAGAAGATCGTTTTAGGTTGCGAGCCGCACCTCGCCTATCGTCGCCTGCGCCACGGGAAGGTCTGCCGGTCTGGCTGATCTTCGTTTTAGGTCGCGAGCCCTTTCGGACCTACTGTGGGCACCCGGCTGGGACCTTCCCTCCGTTAACCCTGGCGACCATCGTGCTTTTTAGGTCGCGAGCCTCGGAGGCACTAACGTCCTACCGGTCCGTCGCCGGAATATCTCTGATCGGAGCGTTCGCTTCGTTTTAGGTCGCGAGCCTTCGATTCGGTAGCTTCGGTGACCTCAAGCGAATTCCACCTATCCACTCCCGGGGACACCTATGCCCTTTTCGAGATTAGGAGCGCGGCTTGCTGCCGCTCCAGTCGGCCCGCCCTCATCAACAGGAGGGCGGGCCCCTCACCCCGCGCTCGGTCGCATGATCCGACAGGAGACCCCATCATCCGCTCCCTCACCGAACGGACGCCGATTACCAGCTCCCGGCCTCCGGACACCCCCGCCACCGCTCCGGCGGAAGGTGGCGCCCTGGAGACGCGATGAGCCTGAAGAAGGTCGTCGGCCTCGGCACGGCCGGCCTCCTGCTCACACCGTTCGCCGCGGCGTTCCCCGCGCTGGCCGTAGCCGCCAACGACGAGGCCACCAAGGCCACCAGCAGCACCTGCACGTCCGGCACCGGCCCACAGTCTGTGGACACCGCCGCCGTCGCCGCCCAGGTCAAGCTGATCCTGAGCGGAGCCGCGGGACCGGCCGGCTCGGTCGCCGGCCTGGACGCCCCGAGCATCCAGATCCCCAACGCGAAGACGATCGTGGCGACCGGCATCGCACTGAAGGTCCCGGCTCGCGGTCAGACCATCGCGCTGGCAACCGCCCTGCAGGAGTCGGGACTTCGCAACTTGTCCTCCGGGGACCGAGATTCGCTCGGCCTCTTCCAGCAGCGCCCGTCACAGGGCTGGGGCACGGCCGAGCAGATCCAGGACCCGGTCTACGCCTCCACCAGCTTCTACAAGGCCCTGCTCAACGTCTCCGGCTGGGAACAGCTGCCGCTGACCCAGGCCGCGCAGAAGGTCCAGGCGTCCGGCTTCCCCGACGCGTACGCGAAATGGGAGGGCCTGGCGAGCGCCCTTCAGCAGTCCATCTCCCAGACTCTGTCCGGGAGTTCGCCCCCAGGCGGCTCCCCTTCCCCGACCGCGACCCCCGCACCTTCGCCCTCTTCGGGCGGGTGCGGAACCGGCGCGGGAACGGGGACGGACTGGGGCACTATCCCCCCGGGCGTCCTGCCCGCCGGCTACCAGATCCCCACCGACGCTCCGCCCGCCGTCCAGAACGCGATCAAGTTCGCGCTCGGCCAGTTGGGCACGCCCTATCAGTGGGGCGGCGACTGCACCGCACCACATGGCCCGGACCCGCTGGCCAGGTGTGACTGCAGCTCGCTGATGCAGCAGGCGTACAAGGCCGGCGGCGTGACGCTCACGCGCACGACCTACACCCAGGTCAGCGAGGGCACCGCCGTGTCGGTGGACGCCTTGCGCCCCGGCGACCTGCTGTTCATCGAGCCCGGCCCGCAGGGCCCAGAACACGTGGGCATGTACATCGGCCAGGGCCTCGTGGTTCACGCGCCGAAGACCGGCGACGTGGTCAAGATCTCCACGCTCGACTCCTGGAAGGCGGGCATTATCGCCGCCCGCCGAGTCGCCACCTGACGGCAACTGCTCTCCGTCTCAGCGCACTTCGCGCATTCTACCCCTCCCTCGCGCGGCCCGGCCGCGCACCTTCCCGCCCCTCTAGCCGTGGAGTGTGATTGCTCACCTACCTCGCCGCTTCCGCCGCCACGACCCAGCAGCTGGCCTTCGACCCCGGCATCACGCCCAGCCAGGGCGGTCTTCCCGGCCTGGACGTCCTCAAGTCCACCGTCGGCTCGATCAACTTGTTCGCGATCATCGCGGTGGTCGGTGCGCTGTGCGTCAGCGGCATCGTCTGGGCCTGGGGCCACCACACGGGTTCGCACGGCAGCGAACAGAAGGGCAAGCAGGGCGCGCTCGTAGCGGCCGGCGCGGCCCTCCTGCTGGGCGCCGCCAACGGGATCGTGTCCTTCTTCAGCGCGGTTGGGACCAACGTCCACTGATGCTCAAGTCGTCCTCGCCGTTCACCGGGCAGTCCGCGCTGCTGCGCCGGCTGCTGATCGGCCTGGGCGTGCTCGTGGTCGTCGCCCTGCTGGCCGGGCTCACCGCCCGGCTGGCGGGCGGCGGCCACCGCACCCCGAGCGCCGCCAACTCCCCCTCCGCCCATGCCGTTTCGACGCGTTCCGCTCCGCCATCGCCGCGAACCGACGCCAGCCCCTCGGTCGGCCCGACCGCCAGCACCGCCCCCGTCGTCGCCGCTCCGCCGCACACCAGCGACCCGATCGCGTTCGCGAAGGCGTTCACCGCGGCGCTGTGGACCTACGACACCCGCACCGCGACCCAGCCGCAGCAGCTCGCCGGCCTGCGCGCGTGGTTGACCGGCGAGAGCCAGTACGCCGACCCGGACGCGCTCGCCGCGCAGGTCCCGGACCCGACCCTGTGGGACCGGATGCGCGACAACGGCCAGTTCGCCGTCGGCGAGGTGGCCGAGGCGCACCTGCCCGCCGCCTGGCAGCAAGCCATCGGCCAGGACCCGACGCAGCTGACCGTCGCCTACATCTACGCGGTCACCGTCACCGGCAAGCAGACCGTGACCTGGCGCGACGGCGGCCGGGGCGCCGAGGACCGTTCCCTCACCCTGGCCGTGCAGTGCCGGCCGGGCCGCGACTGCGCGCTGGCCTCCATCGCCACCACCGTCTACCCCTGACCTTCCCCATCGGTCCCAACCAGAGGAGCTGATCGCCCATCGGCTTTTGTGATCTTCCCGGCTCCGGCCTGCTCTGCGACGTCATCGTCGGCGGCGTCAGCGACTCGGTCACCGACTCCATCGGCAAGTGGATCGCCAAGTCGGCCGGCGACCTCGCCAAGAGCTCCGTCGACCTCGCCTCCCGCGCCGTCGACAAGACCACCAGCATCGACTTGTCCGCCGAGTGGTTCCGCACCAACTACGCCACGATCCTGCCGATCGCGCTGACGATGCTGGTGATGACCTTCATCTTCCAGCTGATCAGGGCGGCCTGGCGCAGGGACGGCCAGGCACTCGGCCAGGCCGTCACCAGCACCGTCTCGGCGACGCTGTTCGCGATGTGCGCGAGCATCTTCACCGGTGTCGCGATCGTGATCGTGGACGCCCTGTCGCGGGGGCTGTTCCAGATCGCCAACACCAACATGGACGACGCGGTCCGGCGGATCGTCCGGGTGTCGATGATCAGCGTCACGTCACCCCTCGGCTGGGCCATCCCCGCACTGGTCGCGCTCGGCTGCGCGGCCGGAGCGATCCTCTACTGGGGAGCGATGGTCCTGCGCAAGGTCACGGTCCTCGTGCTCGTCGTGCTTGCCCCGTTCGCGGCGGCCGGCGGCGCCTGGGAGCCGACCCGCGACTGGCGACGCAAATGGGTCGAAGCCACCGCCACCGTCGTCTTCAGCAAGCTGATCATGACGGTGATCATGCTGGTCGGCGTCTCCGCCCTCGGCGAGAGCAACACCAAGGACGGCGTGCAGGCGCTCTCGGACATCATCTCCGGCTTGGTCATCATGGCGCTGGTGCTGCTCAGCCCGATGGCGCTCTACAAGTTCGTGCACTGGGCCGGTGACGGTGGGCAGAGCCACGACCTGCACCGCTCGACCGCGGCCGGCCTCCAGGCCGGCGCCGCAACCGCCCAGAAGGGTGCCCGGATGGCCATGACCGCGGCCAGCGGCGGCGCAGGCGCCGCGGCGATGGGCGGCGGCGCCGCGGGTGGTGCGGCGATGGGCGGCGGTGCCCCGCAGGGCCCCGCGCAGGTTCCCGGCCAGGACAGCCCCGCCGGTGACAGCAGCACCAACTCCGGCGGCGGCGAGTCCTCCCCGTCGCAGAGCACCTTCCGGTTCCCCGGCACGTCCTCCGGCAACGGCGGTGACGCGATCAGCCAACCGCTGATCACCCGGCGCGGCTCGCGCAGCGGCGGCGACCAGGGGCAGCCCCTGATCTCCCGGGCCCCGGCCTCCGGCCAGCAGCCCGGAACGCCCACCGAGGGGTCAACGACCAAGGCGAGCAGCGCCGTTACCGCCGCCACCGCAGCGGGCGGGTCCAGCGCACCGCAGATCGTCCTCGGCGCCGCGCGGACCACCGGCTCAACCTCCTCAGGTGGGCGAGCAGAAACGTTTCCCTCTGCCGCCGCCGGTCCCGCCTCCGCACCGACCACCCCCGTCGGTTCGTCCACCCCGCCCACCTCCTGACCGCCACCGGCCGGGGCCGCCCTCCGCCCGGGCCCCGGCCGGCCGCCTCCCTCACCGAAAGAGTCGCCCCTGTCGGCCTCCGAACTCCCGACCGTCCGGTTCCCCAGCCGATCCCGCCGCGGCGTGCTGCTCGGGCTCAGTGCCGCCCAGCTCACCGTCGTCGCCACGGCAGGCGCCCTGCTCCTGGCGACCATGGTCGCCACCGGACTGGCCGGCGCCGCCCTGGCCACCCCCGTCTGGGCACTGGCCGCCGCACTCGTCCTCGTCCGCGTCCACAGCCGCTCCATCGCCGATTGGTCCCCTATCGCCACCCGCTACTACCTGCGCCGTGCCAAGGGCCAGCTCGTCTGGCTCGCCCGCCCCTCCACCCGGCCCCGCCGTGACGGCCTCCTCCACCTGCCCGGCACCGAGGCGAGCCTGCGCGCCGTCACCTCGCCGGACGGCACGCTCGGCGCGGTCCACGACCCGCAGAAGAACACCCTCACCTCCGTCATCCGTGTCAGCTCTCGCGCGTTCGCGCTGCTCGACCCGCCGACCCAGTCCGCCAACGTGAGCGCCTGGGGCCGGTGCCTGGCCTCGCTCGCCCGCACCGGCTACATCACCACCGTGCAGGTCATCGAGCGCACCGTCCCGGACAGCGGCGACGCCCTGCAGCGCTACTGGGCCGAGAACGGCCACCCCGAGGCGACGGTCGCAGGACCCGTCTACGAGGATCTGCTCGCCGCCGCGGGACCGACCGCCGCGCCGCACGAGAGCTACATCGCGGTCAGCCTCGACCTCAAGGCGGCCCGCCGCCTCATCGGGGAGGCCGGCGGCGGCCTGGTCGGCGCCTTCACGGTGCTTGCCCAGCTGGTCCCCGGCTTCGAGCAGTCGCTGCGCAACGCCGGTCTGAACCCTGGCGGTTGGCTGACCACCGGGGAGATCGCCGCCGTGATCCGCAGCGCCTACGACCCGAAGGCCCTCGCCCACCTCGAGCAGTGGTCCGAGACCGGCCAGCCCACCGCCGACCCGGCCGCCGCCGGCCCCGTCGTCGTCGTCGAGGAACCCACCCGGCTCACCACCGACACCGCCTGCCACGCGGTGTACTGGATCGAGCAGTGGCCTCGCTCGGAGGTCGCCCACAGCTTCCTCCACCCCCTGGTTTTCGCCGGCGGAGCCCGCCGCACGCTCTCCCTCACCTACGGCCCGCAGGCCCTCGACGCCGCGCTCAAGGCGGTGCAGCGCACCAAGGCCAGCATCATCGCCGACGCCGCCGAGCGCGTCCGCAAGGGCCAAGTCGACTCCGAGGCCGACTCGATGGAGTACGCGGACGCCAAGCAGCACGAGCGCGAGCTGATCAGCGGCCATGCCGACGTCGACCTGACCGGCCTGGTGGTGGTCTCGGCCGACACCCCCGAGGAACTGCGCCGTTCCTGCGCCTCCATCGAGACCGCCGCCGCCGGCACCGGCCTGGACCCGCGGCTCCTGCGCTGGCAGCAGGCCGAAGCCTTCGCCCAGGCCGCCCTGCCGCTCGCACGCACCTGACGGGAGGCCCCGCCGTGCACCACCCGCCCACCGGCGACCACCGCCTGCTGCGCTTCGCGACCGCCGGCCTCGACGTCCACCACCACACCGCCCTCCCCGAGCAGGAGCCCGTCTCCCGCGCCGAGTTGGACGCCCTGCACGCCCACTGCGTCGCGCTGTTCGCCCTGCTCGACACCCACACCGGCACCACCAGGCCCCACGCTCCGGCCGAGGCCGACCACCTCCACGCCGCCCGCATCCGCGTCTGGCAGACCTGCGAGGCGCTCCACGGCGCCTACCATCGCGCCCCGCGCGCCGACGGACGCCGCCCCACCCGCGAGGCGTGCGCGCTGCGACTGCCGGAAGGGGCACCGGACATGGCGATCTGCCAGCGCCACACCATCACCGCCGGCCGCGTTCGCCGCATCGCCACCCCCTCCGAGCTGCGCGGCACCCCCACTGCCTCCTCCCGCACCTGATCTGGAGAAACGTTCCTGCGCTCCGCCAGTGCCACCCCCCTGTTCACCCCGACCCGCTCAGACCGCGCCGCCCGCCGCCAGGCCAAGCGCGACCTCGCCGCCGCCCGCCGCACCGCCCGCGAGGCCGGCCAGCCCCACCGTCCGAAGAACCGCCGCGAGGAGAACGCCGAACTCCTCCCCACCTACCCAGTCTCCGGCCGGCCCGGCCCGGCCTCCCTGCGCGGTGGCAAGCTGCGGCTGCCGGCACACCGGATGACCACCGCGACCGCCAGCGCGGCCTACCCCTTCCTCGCCGAGGGCGGCCTCGGCTCCTCGGGCGTCCTGATCGGCCGTGATGTCCATGCGGAAGCCTCGTTCGTATTCGATCCTTTTGCCCTGTACGGACGAATCGAACATTTCACCAACCCGAACTGCCTGATCGCCGGCGTCATCGGCCAGGGAAAGTCGGCGCTGGCGAAGTCAATTGCCTTGCGGAGTACGGCCTTTGGCTACCGCGTCTACGTGCCATGCGACCCGAAGGGCGAGTGGTCGTCCGTCTCAGAGGCGATCGGCGGGACCACCATCGCCTTGGGCCCGGGACTGCCCGGCCGGCTGAACCCGCTGGATGCCCCGCCCCCGCCGGCGGGCGTGGATCCGGCCGACTGGGCTGGCGAGGTCCGCAAGCGCCGGCTTCTACTGCTCGGCTCGTTGGCGCGCACCGTGCTGCACCGGGATCTGCACCCGATGGAGTACACCGCGCTCGATGTCGCCCTGGACGCGGTCGTCACCCGCACCGAGCAGACCGGCCAGGTGCCGCTGCTCGGCGACGTCGCCGCCGTCCTCGGGCAGCCAGCCGTCCTCGACGCCGCGCTCGGCGACCCCACCCGCCGGGTCGGCGCCGCCGCCCAGGACCTCTCCCACGCGCTGCGCCGACTGGTTCTCGGGGACCTCGCCGGGATGTTCGACGCCCCGTCAACCGCAGCCTTCGATTCGCGCAGCCCGATGCTGACGATCGACCTGTCCAGGCTCGGCTCCACCGGCGACGACACCGCGCTGGTCCTCGCGATGACCTGCGCGTCAGCCTGGATGGAGGCCGCGCTCAGCGACCCCTCGGGAGGTCGCAGGTGGGTGATCTACGACGAGGCGTGGCGCGTCATGCGGCACGCGGCGCTGCTCGAACGAATGCAGAGCCAGTGGAAGTTGAGCCGCGGGTTGGGCATCGCCAACATGCTGATCATCCACCGGTTGTCCGACTTGCTCAGCGCCGGTGACGCCGGATCGCGCACTCGCGCACTCGCTGAGGGCCTGCTGACCGACTGCGCGACGAGGATCATCTACCGCCAGGAGGCTGATCAGCTGACCGCCACCGCCGGCCTGCTCGGCCTGAGCGGTGTGGAGACCGCTGCCATCGCCCAGCTGGGCAAGGGCCGCGGGCTGTGGCGGGTGGCCGGGCGAAGTTTCGTTGTTCAACATCTGCTCCACCGAGCCGAGTTGAGCCTCTTCGACACCGACGCACGGATGCACGAAAGCCGGACCGCGGCGTGAGCGTCACCACGTGACCGCAGGCACCTCCGGCAGTCGGCGACTCGGCCCCGGACGGAGATGACGACGAAGTCATCGTCTCACGGACCGATGCTTTCCGTGGCTGCAACTCACAGAACATGCCGAGGACTTCTGCCTCCGGCCGGTGACGGCCAGCCGCTCGCCCCGCGCCGCATCTTCTCCGTCTGTTCCCGTCCGGTCGACCGTCTAGGAGCGTTCATCGCCCACGTCACCATCGCTCACCTGCCCGACCGGGACACCGTCGTCGCCGACCCGCCCGACCGGCGCAGCGCGTACTGGCTCGAACAGGCCGGCTTCATGCGCGACGACGCGCTGCAGCTGCACCGCATCCGCCGGGACACCGACGCCTCGACCACGCGGCGGCAAATCCTGGAGGCCGAGCGGCTGGTCACCGTCGCCGGCTACGGCTTCACCCGGGTGTACAGCAAGGACGAGCAGCGCCGCCGCGTCGAGGCGGTGCCGCCCAAGTTGCGCTCGGATTCGCCGGAGCCGCGGACTCTGGGTGACCGCACCGTCTGGGTGCACCTGGTCAGCGACGATCTCGACAACGGTCACCTGGTGCTCCACGCGCACCACCGGGCCCCCGAAGGTGCGCTCGAGATGCTCGTCGACTACCCGGGCGCTGGGGAAGCGGCTGTGTTCTACACGGAGCCGGGCAGCAGGCACTACGGGCCGGACCGCCACCCCAGCCTGGCCGCCGCCCGCGAGGCGTGGGCCAGGCTGGGCTACGAGGCCGACCCGCCCGAGCCCGGCATCCGGCGGGCCGCCGCCCGGCGGACGTCCCCGCTGCTGCTCGGCCGCCCTGGCCCGCTTCCGCCCGCGCCACCGCGCGTTGCCACCCCCGCTCCGTCCCGTACCTCGGGCTCCAACCTCTCCCCGTTCTGATCGTCGCTAGCCGCGCCAACTCCACCTCTCTGACTACCTCTTGGAGACACATGCCGACCATGACCCTCACCCGCCAGGACGCCCGCCTGGAGGCTGCCCTCGGCCAGAGCCTCACCTCCCTCGTCGCCACCGAGGCGCGGGCTGACGCGGCAACCTCCCGCGTGATCGAGACGCACCGCGCGCTGGTCGCGGCCGAGACCGCGGTGTCCTTCCAGCGGGTCCGGCTGATCAACATCGCCGCCGCCAAGCGCCGGGTCGACGACGGCGTCCTCGACGAGCTGGACGCGCAGCTGGAGAAGCTGGAGGTGGCGGCCGAGGAACGTGACGCGCTGGAGGCCGACCTCGTGCGGCTCCTTCAGGAGCGCGAGGAGGAGACGAAGCGGCAGGCGGACCAGGTCGCCGCCGTTGCGGTTCCCGTCGTGGTCGTGCAGGGCGCGGCCCGCCGCCGCTGACCCGGAGCCCAGAGATGTCCGTACCCACGAAAGCCGACGCCGCCGGCTCGGTCGCGTTCGGCTGGACCTTCGACCACGGCGAGTTCGCCGTGCTGACCGGCCGGGTGCCGCAGAAGGCGCGCGATGTCCTCTACGAGGCGGGATTCTGGTACTGGGCTGACGAGTTGGACGGCTGGCACCAGCGCCCGAGCGTCGAGCGGGACGATCAGATCCACAACGCCGCTCAAGCCATCGACCAGCTGGTGAAGGCGAGGTTTCCGGTCACGAACTGGCACCGGCCCGAGCAGCGCAACGCCGACTTGGTCGAGCACTACCGGTGGCTGCTGGACGGCGGCCCGTTCCCGGACGCCGCCATCACGGCCGCCAAGGCCCGCACGGTCATCTCCGATGCGCTTGCCGCCGGCCACCTCGGCGCGCGGGATCGCGACGCTGCCGAGCAGGTGGTGTCCGGCGCCCTGGTGGTGGAGGCGATGAGCGCCGACTTCGACGGCGTGCAGTGGTGGCTGGCCAGCGACCCCGCGGAGGATGACCTGCACTCGTGCGTGTGGCTGCGCTACGAACCCAGTGCCGGTCGCCTCGACGTCACCGACTACTACGCCTCCTTCGCCGGAGCCGAGGCCCGCCGGGACTTCCGGGTGACGATGCTGCGGGACACGACCGTGCCGACCACTGCCCGGGCGGAGGCCGCGCGGCCGTCGCGCCGCCTGCGGATGTCCGCCGCCCCCTCCACTCCGCCCCTGCCCCCGGGGCCCGCATCCGGCCGAGCAGCTTCCCGCTGACCCCGTCGAGACAGCCAGCGCTGCCGTCTCGCCCTCGGCGGCGCGTGACGGCTCCGCCACCTCCGATCAGGCCCGCCCCGCGGTGCCGGTCCCACCTCCGCCGGCACCGGCCACCCGCCGCTGACCGCGTCCACCCCCTGCCCCGAGGAGCAGCGCATCACCCCCGAGCACGTCTCCATCACCCGCGACCCGCAGTACGGCGTCGTCGCCGACGTCGGCCCCGACGCCTCGCCGACCGCCCACACCCTGCTCGCCCGCGCCGGGTTCCGTCAGCTCGACGACGGGCGGCACGCCCTCGACCCGGCGACCGAGCAGAACGTCTTCCTACACGCACGGCAGACCGTCGCCGCACTGCGCCGTGGCGGAGTCAAGGTCAGCGCCGACCCCGCCTTCGACTACAACGAGGCGACCCGGCCCGTCCTCGACAGCCCGGCCGCCCGCGCCGCCGGCCCCGGTGCCGTCGTTCAGGCCAGCGCCCAGCGCCAGCACGACGTGCACATCGGCCGGCACCCGCGGCTGGGTATCGTGGCCACCAACCCGCACAGCCACCAGCAGGCCGCGTTCGCGCTCGCCGAGGCCGGCTTCGTACGCACCCGCGAGCACCCCAGCCTCTACGTCCTGGACGAGCCCGAGTACGAAGGCGTCCAGCGGGCCACCACCGCCGTCTCCACGCTGCGCGGCCAGGGCCTGCGGGTCGCCACCGACCTGGCCTTCGAACCGCTGGGCGGCCCGTACGAGAGCACCGACCCGTTCGCCACCCGACTGATCGAGGCGATGGACCGCACCCCACCCTCGCCCGCCGTGTCGCCGCGTGCCGCCACGGCCGAGGACCCGTTCGCCACCCGCGTGTTCAAGGCTCCCGACCTCGGACCCGTCACACCGGCCGCGACGACCGATCCGTTCGACACCGTCGTCCACCCTCCGGCCCGGCCGAGCCGCGACGAGCGGCGCGCCGACGCCCTGCTGCACGACCGCGCAGCGATGACCGCCGAGATCGCCTCCCGACTGCGGGCCATCGAGGAGCAGGTGCGCGCCGACCCCGGCAGCGTCGACCTGGCCCGCGTCGAGGCGGTGATTGGCGAGGCCACCACGGTTCTCGCCGGGGCCGGCAAGGACCTCGCCGCCGTCGCCGCCACTCCCGCCCCGCCGGCCGCCCGCACGAGCGCACCGGCCAGCCCCCGCGCCCGCGCAGCACTCGCTACCAGCGGCCGGGTCCGCACCGCCGCCGCCCTGCACGCCACCGGCGCCGCCGCCACTGCCGCGTCCGCTCAGGCCGTCGACCCGCGGATCGCCTGGGCCGCTGGACACACCAACTCCCGCTGATTGAAGGAGAATTACCCTGGCCGTCAAGAAGAACTGGACCGTCGAGCACGACTGCGGACACGAGGTCGACCACGATCTGTCCGCCCGTCCCGCCGACAAGCGCGCCGGCTACGCCCGCTGGCTGGCGACCCGCTCCTGCCGCGACTGCTGGCTGGCCGAGCGCAAGGAGGACACCGCCGAGCGCGAGGCGTGGATCGCCGCCCGCCGCGCCGAGGAGCAGCAGGCAGCCGCCGAGTGGGCCGGCCGCTTCGAGATGCCCCCGCTGGAGGGCCCCGAGCGTGCCATCGCGTGGGGCGAGCGCTGCCGGCACCAGCTGGTGACCGCCTCGTACGAGGCGCTGGTGGTCGAGGGCGTGGTCGCTGAGGAGGACTGGCTGGCCGTCGAACGGCAGCTGCGCACACTGGACAAGGCGTCCTGGTGGATCGATCAGCGTGAGAGTGCGCCGGCCGACCTGCCCGAGCTGGCCGCCGCCGCCACCAGCGCCGACCGCGTCACCGAGAACCCGAACTGACCACCGACCCGTCTGCTCGACGACCCCAGCCCCCGACCTTCACCAGCGTTCTCAACCGCTTCGACCTCTCCCAGGAAGAGCTCGCCCAGACGGCGGCTTGGGCACTGCGCAAGCTCCGCCAGCCCCTGCTCGACGACCCCGGCGCTGGCAACCGAGATGTCCTCGCCGGGCTCGTCCCGGTCGTCAAAGAGCTGACCCGCACCATCGGGTTGGTCGCCGAGGAAGCCGACTTCCAGCAGCATCCCTCCGCCTCTGGCCTGGCCCAACAGCTCTACCAAGCCAAGTGGGACAGCGACCAGCTGGGCGCCCGGCTGCAGGCGGTCGACATCCGCCTTCGCGCCATCAGCGGCGACAATTCTGCTGGCCTGGCCCGCCTGCGCGAGACCGGCGACATGCCAGAGCTCCCCGTCCCCGCCACCGAGTCGGTGGCGGGGACGGATCCGGCGGCAGGTG
The DNA here is from genome assembly GCF_051374625.1 of Kitasatospora sp. HPM-01-4. Taxonomy (NCBI): domain Bacteria; kingdom Bacillati; phylum Actinomycetota; class Actinomycetes; order Kitasatosporales; family Streptomycetaceae; genus Kitasatospora; species Kitasatospora sp. HPM-01-4. The sequence goes on from NZ_JBPQGP010000005.1 coordinate 3,919,506, forward strand.
TACTAGCCCTGATCGACCGGTTGAAGGGCACCGAGTCCGTCCAGGAAGCAGGTCCGCTCATCGCCGCGGTGTTCACCGCGGACACCGGTGTGCTCGCGCGCGTGCAGGAATTCGCCGAAGCGGGCGCCGAGTGGGTCCGTGACAACGCCCCCGACAGCGGCCTCGAACTGCACGACTGGCTGGACGAAGCGTCAGCAGACCTCCACCAACTCGCCGAAACCCTCGCAGACGTCCCGGCCTACTTCACCACCCTGACGGTCGAGCACCAGCCCGCCTGCGATCGAGCGAACGCTGCCCGCTCCACTTCGACTCCCAGGCCGCTCCCGGCCCAAACCCGCCCGACCACCCCACCACCGGCGGCACCCGTGCCGCCCAACACGCCTACCCGGAGGCTCATTTGACAAACGCCGACCTCGTCCTCGCCGCCGGACACCTGCAGAAGGTGACGGAGCAGTTCCAGAAGACCTTCTCCGAGAAGGAGGCCCGACGCCTCCTGTACGAGCTGCGGGATGTGGGCGACGGCGGTGTCTTCGGAGCGCTCAGCAAGCTGCTGACCTCGGTCGCCGTGACCCCGTGCAGCTGCACTCCGGCGCACAAGCTGGGCGAGCAGATGCTCGACCGGTTGTGGGATCTGAACCACGCGATGGAGGAGACCCAGCTCGCCCTTGACGACCCGGACGCCCCGGTAGACACTCCGTGACCGCCGCTGCCCGGCGGTCACCGGTGCGCCTGCCGGCTACCCGCGATGCGGCACCCAGGCGTGGTCGTCCGGCCTCAGTGTCCAGCCTCGCTGTCCAGGTGCTTCGGTGGGAGTACGACCACGGCGGCACCACAACGGCGCGGGGCGGGGCGCAGGACGACGCCCGCCCCAGCCTCCCGTCCCCGCCGCCGGCTGCGGTGACGGCAACTCCCGTAGCGGGAGGGTGAGGTGCACCCGACGATCTCGCGGTACGCCTCCACCTCCGACCTGCTCGCCGCCGTCACCGCAGCCGCTGCCCTCCACCAGGCCCGTCCCCGCCTGATCGACGCCTGGCGCCCTGTCGAGGACCTGCCCGTCCCCGAGCAGGAGGCGTTCGCGGCGGAGCTGGCCGCGCACCTGCCGGATTCGACCCATCCGGCCTCGGCCCTGCGCAACCGGCTGGTGTGGCAGTGCACCCTTCGCACCGATCCCGATGCCGCCGCCCCCTCGGACCACCACTTCCGCGAGACTGCGCGGCGCATCCTGGCCGCCACCGGGATCGCCTCCGAGGACGGCCCGGCCTCGTGCCGGTGGGCGTTGCTGCGAGTCGGGGACCACGAGGTTCGGCTCGTCGCCCCGCTCGCCCGGCCCGACGGCACAATCGCGGACACCGGCCGCGACCGCTCCCTGGCCCTTGCGGTGTGCCACCTCGCCCAGACTCGCAGCACCGGCCTTCAGGGACGCCCGCGCGCGGCGCTGGCCGGCAGCACCGGCCACCATCCCGGGCTTCTCACCGCCCACCCGCCAGTCACCACCACCACGGCCCGCCCCGGCCGGCGCCCGTAGAAAATGGACCGCCCGTTGCCCGAGACCCGCACCACCAGGACCCTCGACGTCGCCAACGACGCCATCGCCCGCGCCAGCCGGGCCCTGGCCGAAATCACCGACCTCGCCCCCTTCCTGACCGCTCACGAGGCGGCGGAGGTCCTCCAGGGGCTGACGCTGATGCCAGGGACCGCCCACCAACTCGCGGGCACGATCTCGGAGATCGGGCGGCAGGTCGCCCAGGAGTACGGTGAGCGCCCGCCGCTGTGGGAGCCGCTGCTCATGGAGGCCACGGCGATCTCCGCCGCCGCCTTTCGCACTGCCGCCACCTCCGACGCCATCGCCGAGGCCGCGGACGAGACCACGCGCAGCCGGGCCGCCACCGCGCAGTCCCCAGCGCTGCGGGCAGCTGGCACCGGCGCCTCGGTCCACTACGCCCCGGCCGCCGCCCCTCCACACTCCCGCATCGTTGAACCGCCCCACCGTTGACCTTGGAGCTCCATGCCCACCACTCCAGACGAGCTCCTCGTCCACCCGCGCTACCTGGCGGGCGCCGGGGAGATCGCCCGCGTGCTCCAGCCCGTCGTCCAGGTCCACGGCTGGCCGTACGAGAACAACCCCGCCGGCAACAGGGTCGCGGCTACCAGTCCGTGCGGCCGGATCGAGGTCCTCGCCGAGCACGCCGTCTTTCACCTGTGGAAGATCAGCATCCGGACCCGCCCCGGCGACGCCCAACCGCTATGGCAGGCCACCTTCACCAAAGAGACGCCGGCCGAGATCGTCGGCGCGCTCGTCCAAGCCCTGGCCGCCGACCGGTACGTGGCACCCGAGGAGATCGTCGCCGAGTGGCCCGGCCACCCGAGTGTCGCCTGGCGCCCCCTCCTCACGGCTGGATGGACGGCCTCCGACCGGACCGGTGTGCGCCTCGCAGACGGGAACGGCAGCACCGTCACAGTTGACGCGCCCGGCTCCGAAGGTATCTCCACCACAGCCGTCGACGGCATCCGCATCACCTCACCGGACGGTACCGCCACATTCGAACAGTCTCCCTCGCCGGACCACTGCTTTTCCGGCGGCTACGTCGGCCATTGGATGATCAACGTCCAGTTCGGCCCGAACTGGACGGACCACTGGAACGCGGTTCTGACTGCGGCCACCCCGGTGCGGTACCTGAACATGCTCACGTCCGCCGTTGCCGACCCTACGCCCGTCGTACGCGCCCGCGACCAGATCAGCAGCGCCACCCGTGCCGCAGCCACCATCCGCACCGTGCCGCCGTCGAGGAACTCGAACCAGTTCCGCGTACTTGAGACCGAGATGGCCACGCTCAACCCCCGCCACCCCTACCAAGGACACCCACGCCGCTGACCTGGAAGGACCCCTCTGTCCGAACCCGCCCCCCCGATCGTCTTCACCCGCTTCCCGCTCCGCGAGGGCTCCGCCACCACCGGCAGCGCCTGGACCCAGGCCCCCGACCTGGCCAGCCGGGTCCTCCTCGCCCGCGCGGGCTTCCTCAACGACGGCCCCGGCCCGATCTTCACCGCAGAGCACGCCATCTTCAGCGACGTCGACCAGCGCATCCATCTCGCCGAGCAGCTGCTCGGCGACGCCGGTTACACCACCCAGGTCGTCCCTCCGCTCCGTCGCAGCCCGCCCGAAGCTTCCCTTAGCGGAAGGGATGTGGCCTACATCCAGTCCCGGTTGCTGGCGGCCACAGCCCAGGTCCACCGGGCCGACACTGCGGATGACGTCACCTCCGTGGTCCTCATGGTGATGGACCCCGAGGTCGGGCTGCTGGATCGGCTCACGGCGTTTCTCGACACCGCCTCGCAGCGCCTCGACGCCCTCGCCGAAGTGGACCTCCTGCCCGCCCGACCGCCCATGGCCGCCGCGCTGCAGGCCGCTAGCGCCCAGCTCACCACGGTGGGCTACCTCCTCGCCGAGGCTGACCTGGCCCGGCCCGAGGAATCCGCCGAACAGCCAACCGTTCCGACCGCCGCCCGGGCGTCCGCCGCCCTCGCCCGCACGGCACCGGCCGGCCCCCCGCCCACCGCCACGCCGAACCCCGCGCCTGCGCTGGCCGCCGGCTCGGTCCGCGGAGCGGCACGGTGACCCGGCCCGCCCCAACTACGCCCCCGTCAAAGGCCCCCACCGCCCGACGCTGAGCACGCCGCACCCCCGCCGGCTGATCGCCCGCCGGCCACCGGGCTGATCACCCACGTCTCGGGCTTCCGTCCCGCAGTGATCGCCACCCGGCTCCCCGCCCGCTCCGGGCCCCCTGCCGCAGCACACCCCGGCCCGGCAGGCCACCATCCCCTGCAAGGACCGCACTTCTGCCCGCCTCCCCCAAATCCCCTTCCACAAGCCCCGGTTCGGACGCCCTCCTCTACGCGATCCTCTGTGCAGGCATCGCAGTTGCTGTCTTCGGCTCCCTCGCCTGGCTCGGCGGGAACGCCGCCACCGCCGCGACCACCGCAGCCCCGTGGGCGCCGTACCAGCCGGTCGACGCAGCCCTGCACCCCGACCGGCTCTTCCCCCATCTCAGTCCGCTCCTCCTGCTGATCAGCACCCGGATCGCACCGGCGCTGATCTCCCTCGCCCTGGCCGCCACCGGACTGCTGCTGTGGTCCAAGCACCGCAGCAAGCCGACCGGCCTCGCGGGTCGCACCGATCTCGCCCCGCTGCTACCGGCGGAGATCACCGCCAAGGCCCGCGACCTGCGGCCCAGCCTGTCCAAGGCCAAGCCGCGCGAGATCCGCCCGGACGACACCGGCATCCTGCTCGGCGACCTCGCGCCCAACGGCCCCGAGGTCCGCTCGAATTGGGAAGACGTCGCGGTCGCGATCATGGCGCCGCGCTCCGGCAAGACCACCTCCATCGCCGTCCCCGCGATCCTGCGCGCCCCCGGCCCGGTGCTGCTCACCTCGAACAAAGCGGCGCGCGATGCCTACACCGCCTGCTTGGAAGCCCGCTCCGAGGTCGGCCGGGTCTGGACCATGGACCCGCAGCAGATCGCCCACACGCCACAGGCGATGTGGTGGGACATCCTCTCCGACGCGAAGGACCTGCCGGGCGCACGGCGACTGGCCGGCCATTTTGTTGCCGCAGCTGTTGACGAGTCGTCGCAGGGCGATTTCTGGAGCACCGCTGCTCAAAATACGCTCTGCGCCTTGTTCCTGGCGGCGGGTTGCGACCGCCGACCGATCACCGATGTCCTCAAGTGGCTCGCGGTGCCGAGCGACCGCACCCCGGTCGACATTCTCCGCGACCACCGGATGATCGCCATCGCCGACCAGCTCCAGGGCACGGTCTCCGGTGCGGTTGAAACCCGTGACGGCATTTATGAAACCGCCCGGCAATATGCGGCCTGCCTCCTGGACCCGCAGATCTCGAAGTGGGTCACGCCGAACCCCGACCTGCCGGAGTTCAAGCCGGAGGAATTCGTCACTCGCAGGGACTCCCTGTTCCTTCTGTCCAAGGACGGCGGCGGCTCCGCGAGTGCGCTGATCGCAGCTGCCGCAGACTCCGTGATGCGCACCGCGGTCATCGAGGCCGAACGCGCCGGAGGCCGCCTCGACCCACCCCTCCTCGCCATTCTGGACGAGGCCGCGAATGTCTGCAAAATCGGCGACCTGCCGGACCTCTATTCCCATCTGGGGTCTCGTGGTGTCATCCCGATCACCATTCTCCAGTCCTACCGCCAGGGCCAGAAGGTCTGGGGCGAGGCGGGCATGGACGCTATGTGGAGCGCGGCCACCATCAAACTGGTGGGCTCGGGAATCGACGATGCCGATTTCGCCGATAAATTGTCCCGCCTAGTCGGCGACCACGATGTGGAGACGGTTTCGCATTCCACGTCGGAATCCGGCCGGTCCACCTCGGTCAGCATGCGCCAGGAGCGCATTCTCCCGCCCGATCAGATCCGTGCCCTGAAAAAGGGGTCGGCCCTTCTCTTCGCGACCGGCCTGCGCCCCGCACTGCTGACCCTGCGCCCCTGGTACAAGGAGCCCGGTGCCGCCGAGGTGGGTGCGGCGTCCTCTCGGCAGACCGCGTTGATCACCGAGCGTGCGATGGCCAAGGCCGGTGGTGCCGAATGAACTACACCACCGAACCGGCTACTCGAATCCTTTCACTCGGCGCCGGAGTGCAATCCACGACGCTGCTTTTGCTGTCAGCGCTTGGCGAGCTCCCGAAACTCGATTACGCCATTTTCTCTGACACCGGCTGGGAACCGTCCAAGGCCTACCTGCACCTGGATGAGGTTGAGCGCCGGATCGCCCGTCCGGCGAACATACCGATCCTTCGGGTCTCCTCCGGGAACATTCGTGAGGACGCACTCGATCCGGCTCACAGGTTCGCGTCTATGCCACTGTACATTCTCAACCAGGACGGCAGTCCGGGAATGACGCGACGCCAATGCACGGGCGAATATAAGATTAAGCCGATAAAGCGGCAGGTTCGCCAGCTCCTAGGGTATCCACATCCCGTACGCGTTCCCCGCGGTGTGTACGCCGAGCAGTGGATCGGCATCAGCACGGATGAATTTCATCGAGCCAAGGACGCTGATGTCAAGTACACGCGCCACACCTTTCCTCTGCTGGATCTCGGAATGTCTCGCGACGACTGCCTCAAGCTGCTCGCCGAGCACGGATGGGGGTCCACTCCCAAGAGCAGCTGTCTCGGCTGCCCATTCCACGGAAATGCCCAGTGGCGGGATATCCGTGACAACTCTCCCAAGGAGTGGGCGGACGTCGTGGAATTCGATGCCGCGATCCGGGCCGGTAACGCCAGGGCGAACGCCGATGGAAGGCCGCTGCTGGGGCAAGCATATCTGCACCGCTCCCGGCTTCCGCTCGACCTCGCGCCGATCGACAAGCTCACCCGGGCGGAGACCCGCGCCCAGCAGCTGCAACTGGACCTGGACGAGGAGGAGCTGGAGAACGGCTCGGATGCCGGCTGCTCCCCCTTCTCCTGCCGAGGCGACGCTGCCTGACCTCCCACCTGCCCGGCGGGCCTCCCGCGCACCGTCTCCTGACCTCTTCGCACCTGCGTGCACCACCGGGCGCCCCCGGTGAACGGACTCATCCTTCCTTCTGCTCAACGGAGTTGACATGAGCGACGATCCCCTCGGCTTCCTGCCGATCACTCGGACCGGCGGGGGCTGGCACCTGTCGATAGGCGCCGGCCAGGTACCGCTCCGCGACGAGGCGCTCGTCGAAGACCTGGACCAGCTGGGCGCCCTGCTGGCCCCGGGCCGCCTCCAGAAGGAGGCGATACCCGAGTGACGCCGGTCAACCGGGACATGAGCCCACAGCTGGAGGCCGAGCAGGCGGTGCTCGGCGCGTGCCTACTCGACCCGGCCCAACTCGGCCTGCTGAAGGAGTGGCTGGGGCCGCGGCACTTCTACCGCCCCGCGCACGAGAGCTTCTTCGCGATCCTGCTCGCTCAGCACACCGCCGGCCACCCGGCCCTTGCCCTGGACGCCGGCAACGAGGTGAAGCGCGACTGGGCCATCACGGCCATCACCACGGCCACCCGGGAGGTCCCCGGTTTCAGCGCGAGCTACGGCCACACGCTGATCGCCACTTGCCCCAGGCCATCGCACGCCGCCGCCTACGGACGGATGGTCCTGGAGACGTCGGTGCGCAGGTCCTTGGAGGAACACGCCCATCGACTGCTGCACGCCGCCGAGACCGAGGCGGCCGAGGCCGCCGTCGAGCTGACCGCAGCACTGCACAACGTGATCGCACGCCTTGCCGATGCCTGGGGGACGATCGACCAGCGCTCCCACCAGCCGCTGCCCACCCCGCCCACGCGGCCCGCCGCTTCCAGGGCAGCCGAAACCGCCCGGCACAACGAGCAGCTGCTGCTGTCCAGCCTGGTCAGCTCCGCCGAGCAGATCCCGCAGATCGCCTCCTGGCTCAAGGGCGAGGACTTCGTCGACAGCGGCCACCGCGCGGTCTTCAACGCCATGGCCGCGCTCGCGCACCGGCGCGAACCCGTCGACGAGCTGACGGTGCTGTGGGAGGTCCAGCGACGCGGCGCGCTCGCGGGCGGCGTGATCACCGTGGCCCAGGTGCGCGACCTCTGCTCGGACGGCTTTCCGGGCGATCCCGCCTACTGGGCTGAGCACGTCCTGCGCGCCGCGCTGCTGCGGGCAGCGGCCACCTCAGCAGGAATCGTACGGGTGATGGCGCTGGACGCCTCCATCGCCGCCGGCTCACTGCTCGGGTCGGCCGTGCGGGCCCTCGCGCCCACCGACCACGTGCAGGAACGGCTGCGCTCCGCGGCTTCCACCCCGGCCGCGCGGACCGCACCGGTGGTCCTCGGCGCCGCCCGGCGTAAGGGGGCTGCCCTGAGCCGCAGCCCAGTGCCGCCGGCCACCTCCACCGCCAGGCCCCCCGACCGCACGGGTGAGACCACCGCCCGTCCCCGCCGCTGACCACCGGAGAACCACACTGCCTCCCACCAACCCCCGCGCCCAGTCCGTAGACCGGCTGCGCTCCGCGGCTGACACCATTGACGTCCTCGAGGCCGCGCTCCCGCGCGCCTACCGCGAGGAGGGGCTGCCGGGCCTTGACGAACTGGCCGAGCACACCCGTGCCCTGCGCGACTGCCAGGACGACATGCTGCACCTCGCCGCTGCGCTGCACCACCCGCACGCCCCGACCGCCGACCGGATCGCGGTGCGCTCCCTGACCACGGCGGGCGCGCAGCTGGGCGAGGCGCTCGGCGCGATCGGCCGGGCCACCGCGATGGCCGGCCGGCTCTACGAGGTCGACGGCCTGGGCGGCCGGCGCGCCGACGAGATCCGCGAACGCGGTGCCCAGCAGCTGAACGTGGCGCTGTCCCGGACCCGGCTCGCTCTCCACAGCGCCGCCGAGAACCTGCGCCGCGACGCTGCGGTGCTCACCGGCCCCGCCGCCGCTCTCGCACACCGGCCGGCTCAGCGCGTCCTTGCCGCCACCGCCCGCACCGCCGCCGGGAGGACCGCACGCACGATCGCCTCACCGCCGGTGCCGGTCGGGCAGCGGGCCGCCGCTCTCCCGGGGCGGCGCCGATGAAGCCGCTCGCCACCGCTGGCCCGGCCACCTTCGGCGGTGCCCTGTCCGGCTTGGCCGCCTCCTACCGCAGCGACTTGGAGGTGGTCGCGGGGATGCTGCGCGCCCTGGGCCACAACGCCGCCAGCACCCCGTCCGGTCCGGTTCCCAGCGTCCCGGACCGCAACGCCCTGCTGGAACAGGCCCGCCAGGCGGCGGCGTTCATCCGGCACTGCGGCGACAACGCCGAGCACTACGGGCGCCAGCCGGCCGACAACCCGTCTGCGGCCCCGCTGGCCGAGGCGTACGGCGTCGCGATGAGCCACGCGGCAACCGTCCACCGGCACCTGGGCGCGGCTCTGGACCTCACCATCAAGGTCGCCGTGTCGGCGGCAGCCGAACCGGGCAGCCAGGCCGAGGCACTGCGCCGTCGCCGTACCGAGCACGCCTGCACGGCGCTGGACAACGCCGATCAGTGCGCGGCGCAGGGAGCCGAGGCGGTGCTCGCCCACCTCGACCGGCTCCCGCCCGGTTCAGCCCGTCCTTCGCCCGGCGCGACAGCGCACGTGATCAACTCGCCCGCCACCGCCGCCACCAGGAACCGCCGTTGACCATCAACCCTCCTCCTCCGCCGCCTGCGACCGGGCTCAGCGAGGCTGACCTCGACAGGCTGCGCTCGCTCGCCCAGCAACTGGCGGCCTTCGCGCCGGCGATCCCCGTGCCCGCCCCGCACGAGCCGCTGCCCGAGGTGCGGGACCTGTCCTGGCCGATGGTGCGTCTGCACGAGCTGGTCGCTTCCCCGCTCGATGAGGTGTTCTTCCGGTCGACGAGTGCGAGGCCGGACGCCGGCCTCGGTGTCTTCACGGCCACGACCACCGCTCTGACCTTCGCGCAGGCCAGCCTGGCCAGGGCCGCAAGCCTGCTGTCCGAGCCGGCGCCGGCTCCTCAGGAGCAGACCAGCGCCAGGAGTGCGCTCATCACCGCCCAGCTCACGGTGCGCTCAGCGGCGCTGGCACTGTTCGACGCCGTCGCGGCCACCTCTGATGTCCCCCACGTCACCCACCTCGCCGCCCGTCGCCCGTCGGCGGCGCCGGCCACGGACCGCCCACCGGCGGCAGGGGAGTCGGAGCGCCGGGTGGACGCCGCCCTGCGCCGCTCGCCCGCCCTCGTCCTGGTCTCCCCACCCGCCGAACCCCCCGCAGCGGCGGCCTCCAACTCCCCTCCCGCAACGGTCGTTCCACTGCGCCGCACCTGACCACGACGCCGGCCCGTCCGGCCCTACGATCGGAGGCCACCGCGCCCACCGTCACCATCAACGACCACCAGCAGCGCCTGCTGCTGGCCGCCCGACAGATCGAGGCTGTTGCGGCCACCCTGCCGAACCCGTACGACCGGTACCTCAACGAGGTGCCGGACGTCCTCGACGTTCGCCGACACCTCGTGGCGCTGCAGGAGGTGCAGACCGCCACGGTCAACGCCGCTACTGAGTACGCGCCGAGCATCTCGCTGGACCCGACAGCGACGACTGCGGCCCGCCGCACCGCCATCGCGCTGGCCGGTGCGACCAACCGGATCGCGACGGCCGAGCGGCAGGTGCTGGCCGTCTTCAACGTCGCGATGAGTGCGAACGTCTGGGCCATCCCCGCCGCCGACAGCCCGAGGCCAGCCGATCTCTACCACGAGGCATACGCCCAACTAGCCACAGTTACAAGGGAGCTGCGCGCAACAGCCGAACAGCTTCCCGCCTCCGGCCAGTCCCAGCGCCCGCAGTCGGCCGACCGCGCGAACGCTGCCCGGACCTTCACCGGCCGGCTCCGCTCGGCGTTCCGGCGCCGCCCCGCCGAGGAACCTCTGCCGGTCGCCGCCCTTCCCCGCACCGCCGCCAAGCCCCGGCGCTGACCTCTACCTCCGCCCCACCAGGAGCCCCGCCCTGTCCCTGTCCGTCGAGCACCAGTCCGGCATGCTGCTGCAAGTCGCCAGCGGCTTCCACACCGCCAGCGAGCAGCTCTTCCACATCTACTGCTACCGAGATCCGCAGCGTGAACGCCTTGCCGAGGTGTTGGAGCAGCTCTCCGAGTTGCAGCAGACCCTCCTCACAAACTCCTCCGACGAGATGCCGCCGACCAGCGCCGATGCGCCGCCCGAGGACGTCGCCTGGCACCGCAGCACCATCGCTTACGGCTACGGCAGCCTGCTCATCAGCAAGGCCCTGCTGCGCGCCCACCCGGCGCTGATCGCCGCGATCCAGATCGAGCTGGCCCCGGAACGCCCCGCCAGCAGCGCCGGGCGCATCCAGTACTTCCGCTCGCTCGGCGCAACCCGCGACGTCCTCCAGGAGGGCGCCTGGAAGCTGGCGCAGATCGCGCACGGTCTCACCGGCCCCGAGCCCGAGGCCCTGCAGGCGATCACCTCCGCGCCTATGGGCGAGTACGCCCACAAGGCCGTCCGCTCGGCCGCCACCCCCTACCCGCCCGAAGCCGCGCCCGCCACGCCGAAGACCGCCGCCGAGGCCGCCGGCCCGAAGGCCCCAGTCGCCGTCTCCCCAGCGGCCGTCTCCTCCCCGGCCGCCGCCGCCCGCGCAACCTCCGGGGCGCGCCGATGACCCGGCACGCCCACCTGCCACCGCGGATCGGCAGCATGTGCTCCGGCTACGGGGGGCTGGACATGGGCGTCCAGGCCGCCCTCGGCGGCCACGTCGTGTGGCATGCCGAGACGAACCCCAACGCCGCCGCGATCCTCACCCACCACTGGCCTAGAGACGCCAAACAACGGCGATATCAGCACAGTTGACTGGGGCACCGTCGAGCCGATCGATGTCCTGACGGCGGGCTTCCCCTGCCAGGACCTGAGCGTTGCCGGCCGCAGGGCCGGCCTCGTGGAGGGCACCCGGTCCGGACTGTGGCACACCATCGCCCGCGCGATCGACGTCCTCAAGCCGAAAATGGTGATCATTGAAAACGTCCGCGGAATTCTCTCCGCCAGCGCTTCCTCGCCAGCCGATGGCGACCTGGAATGCCCGTGGTGCGATCTGGGAGACGGCGGAGGCGAGCCTGCTCTGCGGGCACTCGGCGCGGTACTCGGAGACCTGGCCGACCTCGGGATGGATGCGCGATGGACAGTGCTACGCGCCTCCGACGTCGGTGCGCCCCACAGGCGGGAGCGACTTTTCCTCGCCGCGTGGCCTTCCGACACCGAAGGCACGCGATGCGAAGGGCCCGGATGCGAAGCGGGAGGACCTGGGGCACGCGGTCACGCTGCTCAAGACCCCGACCAGCAACTTGGGCCAGATCGGGGGCAGCCAGCACCCGGACAAGAGGCGCTCGAACGGGCACGGCCCGAATCTGAGCGACGAGGTGGAACACCTCCTTCTCCCGACCCCGAAAGCCTCGGACGGCGCCCATGGCGGGCCCAACAGCCGGGGATCGAAGGGCGATTTGACCCTCCCCTCCGCAGCCGTGCGGCTGAGGGCGACGCCGGACACAGGAACTCCCGGGCGCCAGGCCGAGGCAACGTCCCGCCCGCCGCTTCCCCTGGTGATCCTGCCGATCTGGGAGCAGAGCGCCACGGACTGAACCGGTGGGGCCCGTACGGACCGGCCATCGCCCGCTGGGAGCGCGCGACCCGCCCCGCACCGGAGCCGACCAACGAGCGCGGGCGGCTCGATCCGCGGTTCGTCGAGTGGATCATGGGCCTCGCCCCCGGCCATGTCACCGGCGTTCCGGGCCTGTCCCGCTCCGCCCAGCTGACCGCCCTCGGCAACGGCGTTGTCCCCCAACAAGCAAGTGCTGCTTTGGAGTTGCTCGACGCCCCTGCTCTGCTCACCGCCGCCCGCTGCTGCGGGCGGCGGTGAGCAGAGCGTGCTTATACACCAAGTCCGGCTCGCTGGAGCGAGCCGTCGAACGCGCATTCTCGTGTCATCACCCGCCGACGAGAGGCACCCGCCCTTTTGACCACCCCCGAGCCCGACCCGGACGCCGCACCGGCCGGCTACACCAACGCCCAGATCGACGTCCTGACGGCGAAGCTGGCCGCGCTCGCGGCGGGTTTCGACCTGCAGGCCGAACAGCTGGCCAGCATGACCACCGCCCTCGACCCCGAGGACGGCGACGATCCGGACGCCCCCGGCGGCGGCGAGCCGCTGTTCATCCTCGCCTTCGACGACCCGCAGTACCTCAAAGAGCTGGAGCTGATGACCCCATGGGTAGACGAAATCTTCACCAAGACCTACGGCCCCGAGACCACTGCCGGCAAGCCCTGGTGCCCCCGGTGGAAGGAGCATCCGGAGGCCGTCGCTCGGCTGCACGCCCTGTGGCTGGCCTGGCAGGCCGCGATCGACCCGGAGTCGGGTGCCGCCGGGCCCAGCTCGTGGCAGCGGGACCATCTCGAACCCGCGCTGATGAAGCTGCGCTCGGCAGACGGTCCGTTCGCCGCCTGCACCTCCAGCGGAGGCCACCTCAGCCACCGCCTGCTGCCGCACCCCGCTCTCACCGACCCCACCCCGCCCACGCTCCCCCTCGCTGCCTGATCGGACCCGACCTTGCCCGACTTCAACCTGCCCGGCCACCGCCCTGCGGACGCCGCCTCCGCCGAAGCCCAGGTTCACCTCCTGGCCGCCGAAGGCTCGTACGAGCTGCTCAACGAGAGCACCGTGCCCGACGGCCTCGGCGGCAGCGACAACTTCCTCCTCTTCGAGGGCTACAACGAATGGGGGATGCCCGCCGTAGCAGCGCACCTGCACCACAACGAGGACGGCGAGACCTTCGCCCTGGCCGCCGAGCCGATGCCCACCTTCGCCGCCGCCACGGCCTGGCTCGTGCAGCGCGGCGCCGACCCGGAGCAGTTCCTCCAGCATGCTCGCGGCGCCGGTGCGCCGGCCGACGCCCGAAGCGCAGCCGCCGCCGCCCGGATCGTGGAGTCCGGCTCCCGCTACCAGCTCGTCGAGCACGGCATCGAGTACGGCGAGACCTGGGCGCTGCTGCGCGACAGCTCCGCCGCCAGCGCCGAACGCCCCTTCCTCCTTCAGCTGGAATCCGCCCACCACAAGCGCGGGTACATCCTGCGCGAGGGCAGTTTCAGCAGTCCGCAGGAGGTCCAGCAGTGGCTGGAGAACCGGCGCACGCCGCTGCCGCCGGTCGTCGGTGACGAGGTGACCGTCGTCGTCAGCCCGCAGGCCAGTGCCGCCCGTGCCCGCACCACCGGCGCCGGCCAGCGCGGCTCCGGTGCACCGGAGCCCGCCGCGGTCCTCGCCGGGGCGGCAGCGGTCTCCCGCAGGGCCGTGCGGTGAGCGCACCCGCCCGGCCGCTGCCCGGCTTCAGCGCCCACCCGGAGGCGCTGGCCGATCTGCTGACGGTGCCGGGCCACGTGCGGACGCTGGCACTGAGCTACCTCGACCGGCTGGTGCGGGCCGAGGTGCGCGGCCCGCTCCTCGAAGAGCAGGGCGAGCGCGATCTGCGAGGCGCGAGGAAGGTCTACCTCGACGACGCGATGGCCTACCGGCTCGTCTACACCGAGCGCCGGGCACCGCACAACCCGCGCCACCTGCTGGGCATCCACCTGGTCGCCGTGGGCGAGCGCCGGGGGGTCGCGGTCTACGAGACCGCGGCCCGCCGCCTGCGGCAGGTCGCGCTCCAGGAGGCGGGGCGCGGAATGCCGGCCCGCTTCCAGGCCGCCCTCGCCTCCTCCTCCCGCCCTTCCCCCGCCCAGGCCGCCGCCACCACGGCCACGGCGTCACCCGCCGTCGTCCTCTCTCCCGCCTCCCGCCAGCGCTGAACCCGCCCGACACCCAGCCGAACGCCCGATCGGAGATCACCGCATGTCCTCGACCGTCACCACGACCGCCACGCCGCAGACCCTCCCGAACGCCGTGCACCACGCCGCCGAGGTCCTCTCCACCCGGTGGGCCACTCGGGTCGTGCACGCGCTGCGGCGGGGACCGATGACCGCCGGTGATCTCCTGGCGGCCGACCCGATCGTGCCGGTGAGCAGCCTCTACTCGGCGTCCCGCTCGCTGGCCGGGGCCGGGGTCATCACCCGTACCCCGGCCGGTGCCGGCGGGAACGACCTCGCCCTCTCGCAGTCCGGCCAGGCTCTGACGCCGCTGTACACCGCCGCTCTCGCCTGGGCCCAGCACTACCCGCGGCCCTGGCGGGCGCCGGCCGCGCAGGCCCCGGAGATGATCGAGGAGACGCTGGGGCTGCTGGCTGGCTCGCACGCGATCCCGCTGCTCACCACGCTGGGTCAGAACGACGGACTGGCCTACCCGCAGATGGTCGCCTCCCTCAACTCCCGGGACAAGGCTGCCGCCTACCAGCGGCTGCTCACCCTGGAGGAGCGCGGCCTGGTCGTCCGTAGCGGCACGCGCCGCTCCTACCGGTGGGATCTCGGCGAGGCCGGTGTCGCGCTCGGCCGTGTGTACGGCGAGCTGTCGGACTGGACCGCCCAGCACCAGGTGGCCGCGGCGGCCCCGGTGCGGGCCGGCACCGCGCTGGCCGCCGCCGGCAACCGCGCCGTCGTGGTGGCAAGCCCGGCCCGCACCGCCGCCTTCTCCTCGCCCCAGGCTCCGGAACGGCCGCTGGCCGCCCGCGCGTCGGCCGCCACGCTGCGCGGCGTCACCCTGCAGCTCACCTTCTCCGACGCCCCCGGCCCCCAGCCCGCGTCCCTCCTCGTCACCGCGGCTGCCCGCTCGCGCTGACCCGGGCCCGCCGTCGCCGAGTCCTTCCCGCCTACCCCGAGGTACATCATCTTGCCTTCCGTGCCCATGCCGTCCGGTGCCGCCCCGAAGCTGCCCGAGGAGCTGCTCGACCTCCTCGACGAGGACATCACCCTGCTGACGCAGACCGCCACCGTGCTCGAACTTCCGCTCAGGGCCACCGATCTCGACACGATGCTCTGGGCCCACGAGCTTGCCATCGCGTGCTGCCACGTCACCCTGGCGATGTTCGTTCCGCAGGTGACCGCGGCCGAGAACCTTCCGCGGTGCGCGGCGCGCCACGGCATCGAGGTCATCGGCGTCTCCGTCCAGCACCTCACGTCCGCCATGGGCGCACTGGCCACCGCCCGGGAGGAGATGGCCAAGCCGGAGTACGACGCGGACGGGCGCTTCAACCTGGCACGCGCCGCGCGCATGCGCGCCGCTGCTCTGGCCAGCGTCGCGTTGCAGCGCACGACCGAGCTGCGCTCGCTCCTGGCCACCGGGTCCTGCACGTGCTGAATCCGACCTCCACTAGGCCGAAGGTCGGGCGGTCGATCCTGCGCGCCCCGCACGTCGCCCCGCTGCTCTCGGGCACCCTCATCGGGCGACTGCCGGCCTCGATGGCCCCCATCGGCCTCCTCCTGGCTGCCCGGGCCGACCACGCCTCCACCGCGCTCGGCGCGCTCTTGGCCGCCCTGTACGCGCTGGCCGGCGCGGTGGGCCAGCCGCTGCTGGGTCGCGCGGTCGACCGCTCCGCTCTGTCCGTCGTCGCGCCCGCCGCAGCGGGGGTGTCGTGCGCCGCGTTCACTGCCCTGGCCAGCGTGGACTTCGCCGCGCAGCCGCTCGCCGCCGCCGTCCTTGCGGCTGTCGCGGGCCTGGCAACTCCGCCGCTGGAGGCCGGACTTCGGGCAATGTGGAAGCGCCTAGTCGCCCCGATCGACCACCATCGGGTGTTCGCGCTCGACTCCGCCTCCCAGGAGCTGGTGTTCGTCGCGGGCCCCCTGCTGGCCACCGCAGTGTCCCAGTTCGCCTCTCCTCACGGGGCGTTGACAGCCTGCGCGGTCGCCACCGCCGCGGGCACCGCCGCCGTCGCCGTGCACCGCCCGGCCCGGGTACGGTCCGCGGCGCGGCCCGTTCACTGGCTCGGGCCGCTGCGCTCCAGGGGCCTGCTCGTCCTGCTGGCC
Source organism: Kitasatospora sp. HPM-01-4 (assembly GCF_051374625.1). NCBI lineage: Bacteria > Bacillati > Actinomycetota > Actinomycetes > Kitasatosporales > Streptomycetaceae > Kitasatospora > Kitasatospora sp. HPM-01-4. The sequence goes on from NZ_JBPQGP010000005.1 coordinate 3,935,925, forward strand.
GCGGCGCTGTTCCTCGGGGTGACGCTCGGCTCGTTCCCCGTGCTGGCGCTCGGCATCGCCGACCGGCACCACGACGGGTGGCTCGCCGGCCTGCTGCCGACCGCCCTGTCGCTCGGCAGCCTGATCGGCGGCACCGTGTGGGCCAGGCTCCGGCAGCCGTGGCCAACCAGCAACGCCCTGACCATAGTTGCCGCCGGATATGCCTGCGCGTTCACTACCCTGCTCGTGCCCGCCCCGGCGTGGCTCACGGTCACGGCGAGCATCCTGCCCGGGCTGCTCCTCGCCCCGTTTCTGGCCTGCGCCTTCCTCACCTGCGACGGCCTGGCGCCGAGCGGGACCGCCGCCGAAGCCGCCGCCTGGCTGATCTCGGCCATCGGCCTCGGCCAGGCCGCCGGCGCCGCCGCCGCGGGACAGCTCTCAGCGTTCGGCCACACCGCCACGGCCGCCGTTCCGCTGCTCGGCGCCGCCACCGCTGCGCTCGTACTGCGTCTGGGGCATCGCCGGCTCGCCCACCGGCCGGCCTGAGCCCGACCACCACGAGAGGAGGTAACCCGTGGGTAGCTGGGACACCGGCCCGTTCGACAACGACGATGCCATGGACCTCGCCGACGCCCTCGACCGCGCCCGCTCGCACCAGCGCGCCGGCATCATCACCACCCGGTTGCAGTCCTTCGTGGACGCCGGAGCACCCCCGTGGGACACGGACCGGCTGACGGCAGTCGCGGCAGCCGCCCTGGTCGCCTCCCAGTGCCCGGGCGGTCCTCAGCGGACCGCGTACTGGCCCAAGAAGGCGATTCCCGAGCTCCCCTCCGAGGTGCGGACCTTGGCCACGACGGCCCTCGACCTCCTCCTGTCCAACGTCCAGTCCAGCGTGGACTCCTGGTTCGTGCGCAGCAGGGGCGAGCAGTGGCTGGAGAACATCGAGCAGCTGCGTTTGGTGCTCGACCCGGACCGGCCGCTCACCACCGTCTACACCCCGGCCCTACCGGGTCCCACCGAGATCGGCACCCGCATGCTGCACGCGATGGTGGGAGTGGAGCGGCTGCGCGAGCTCGCGGGTCCTCGTCTGGCCGGTGCGCCGCGCATGCTGATGCGCCAGCTGAACGACGCCGCTGGCCAACTCGACGCCGCGCACGCCGAAGTGCTGCGCGCCGCCCAGGAGTCGATGACCTCGCTGGACCACACGCGAACCGCCCTGCGGCACATCGTCGACGACCCCGACGGCGTCGACCGGCCTCACCTGCCTGTGCCCGGCGGCACCGGGCCGCTCCACGCGGCGCTGGCGGTACGGGCCGCCCGGCGCGAGCATCTTGCCGGGCTGCTCGAACTGCAACTGGCACTGATCGGCCCGGCGCCGTACAACCGGGCCTCCGCCGCGCGCCGGCGCTCCGCCACCACCGGCCCAGCGGTACCGCTGGAGCTCTTGGCCTCGCCGACCACCCCTGGCAAGCAGCCGAGCCGCTCGCACTGACCACCGCTCCGCCCCACCCCACCGCGGCCACCGGCGCCGCAGGCCGCCGGAACGGACCTCGTCCGGCCCATACCGTCGACCGGGGCCAGCCCCTGCGGCTTCCCACCATCCTTATGGAGACTTCCACTTGATTAACCGCACCGCCCGCGCCACGGCCCCCATCACGGTGGTCTGGGACTGGAACGGCACCCTGCGAAACGACCTCGCCGATCACGTCGCAGCCCTGAACGCGACCCTGCCCGCACTCGGCCGGACCGAGCCGGTCACCGTGGAGACCTACCAGGCTCTTCACCGGATGCCGATCCGGGACTTCTACACCGATGTCCTCGGCCGCGCGCTCGACGACGAGGAGTGGCACGCCGCCGACACGGCGTTCCTCACCGAGCTCGCCCGTCGGCCGGTACGGCTCCAGGACGGCGCTCGGCAACTGATGATGCGGCTTCGGGCCCGGGGTGTGCGGCAGAGCCTGCTGTCGCTCGCGCCGCACCAGCGGCTCCTCGCCGAGGTCAGCCAGGTCGGCATCTCCGGACTGCTGGAGCGGGTCGACGGACGCCCCGGACCGTCCGTGCCGAGCAAGGCCCCGGCCATGGCCGCGCACCTGCGGGCTCTGGGCCCGTGGGTCGACCCGGCCCGCACCCTGGTGATCGGCGACAGCGTCGACGACGCGGTTGCCGCTAAGGCGGTCGGAGCCGTCCCGGTGCTGCACACCGGCGGCCTGCATGGCGCCGCCCGTCTGGCCGCCGCCGGCGTTCCGCTGGTGGACACGCTCCAGGACGCCGTCGCCGCCGGCATCACCATCATCTCCGAGCGGCGACTGGCCGCCGCGTGAGTGCGTCCATGGGACGCCCGATCGGCAACTGGAAGCCGCGGGTACCCGGGAACATCGACCTGGGCACCCGCCTGGTGTGGGCGGAGCTGCAGGTCGAGCGCGTGCACGACGTGCCCGGTCACGGCACCGACACCCCTCACGGGGCCGTCGCCGACCAGATCGCCGCCACCGCACAGAAGCTGGACTACGTGCAGACCCGCATCGTCGAGCTCGCCGCCTCGCTGAGCCGCGACCTCCAGCGCGTCGCCGCCGGTCAGGACGCCGATCTCCCGGTTACCAACGGCATCGTGCGCACTACCGGGCTCGACCTCGATCTCCTCGTCACCCGCCGCACCGAGCTTCGCCAGTCCCTCACCGCGCTCATCGATGTCTACAAGACGTTCCCCGCCTACGTCCCGGCACCGGCCCCAACTCCCGTACGCGCCGCACAGACGAAGAGCCGAGCCCGCACGGGCTCGGCCCGGCCCGCGCAGGACACGCTGACCGCCCGCCAGCAGACGGCGTTGCAGGCCATCGGCGATGGCAGCGTCACGATCTACCGGGGCCTTGCCAGCGGCAGGCTTCGCATCGTCTCTCCCGGGACTGTCAGCGTCACCACGGTCAACGAACTGGTCGACAAGAAGCTGGTGCAGAGCTACCCGGGGACAGGGCTGGCCGAGGGCCACAAGCTCGACCTCACCCCCGCCGGACAGACCCGGTTCGAGGCGCTGCCGGCCGCGGGCGGGCGCGTTGCCGCCGCCCGGACCCGGCCAGCCGCCGCCGCGGGCGAAGCAGCGCCTTCGCCCGCCGGCACCAGCGTCGCAGTGTCCCCGCCCCGCATCCGCTCTCGCAGCTGACGCCGCTCCGGGCCGCAGCTCGGGCAGCGTCCGTGATCCCCGATTCACGACAAGGAGGTTCTTCTCATGAGCAGTTGGGACACCGGCCCGTTCCACAGCGACGCCGCCGTCGGCATCGCCGAGCGCTTCGACAGCCTCTTCCCCGACGAACTGCCCCCGTTCCTCCACCGTCTCTTCGACACCGCCGCCTGCGCGCCGCAGGGTGAGCTCGACAAGGAGCTTTCACGGCAGGTCATCGCCGCCGCGGCCGTGATCGCCTCCCAGCTCCCCGCCGGCGCCGGCATCGTCCTTTCCGGCGGCCCGTGGGAGCCGGTCCCCACCCTGCCGCCCGAACTCCGGCCCAAGGCGGTGGCAGCGCTCGACCGCGTCCTCGCGCACGCCGACGAGGAGGTCGGCCACTGGTTCGACCGTGCGAAGGGCGAGCGGTGGCTGGCCAATGTGGTGCAGATCCGCCTGGCCATCCAGGACGAACCGCCACCCGTCATCAACTTCACACCCTCAGTCGCCAGGCCGAGTACCTCAAGCGCTGTGGCCCCGATTCCTCAACTGGCCTCTGCTCAGCCCGCCGAGGCCACCACGACGGTGTCCTCCCGCCGCGAGCGAGCAGTGTTCGCCGGCCAGCAACACCTTCAGGCCCGGTTCGGCGTCGACCGCCCTTGGGGCCTGTCCGACCGACACCCAGAGGGGACTCTCGCCCACGCTCTGGCCGAGATGGTCGAGCGGCAGGCGAGCGAGGTGGACACCCTCGACCGCGAACTGCGCGCGGTCGCTGTGCGCGCCAGCGAGGCTCTCGCCCCGGTCTCCCAGGGGAACTACACCGGAATCCAGCACAACGGCGTCCTACGGTTCACCGGCGTCGAGTTGGAGACCCTGGGAGCCCGCTACGACCTCGGCCACCAGGCGCTCCAGGACCTGGTCGCCCGCTACGAACGCGCCGCCGCGGAGGCCCTCACCGCGGGCCCGCGCGAAGCCGCGGCCCGCTCGCACGGCACGGCCCGACCCGTCGGCGCGCCAAGCCCTCCGCCAACAGCGGTGAGCACGCTGCCGGCTTCCCACCGCTCGCTCCGCCCCTAGGGGAACGCCTTGCCCACATCCGCCAGCCGGGACGCGTGCGTCACCCGGGCCCTCGACCTGCTCGCACCCCCCGGGACCGTCCGTACGCTGCTTTCCGTCCGACTCACCGAGCACCCCACCGAGGTGCAGAACTCCCTGCGGGAAGCCCTGGGCGACCCGGTCGACGGCATGGATCTCGGCGAAGTCGCTTGGCAACGCGAACGCCTGGAGCAGGGCGGCCTGCTACGCACGGCCCCCGCCGGCCTGGAGGCCACGCCCCCCGCGAAAGAGCTGGGGCTCGTCTTCCTCGCCGCTTCCAGCTGGGCGGCGAGGTACCGGCCTGAGACGGGCGCCGCGCAACACATCGCCGTCACCGTCGAGGAGGTTCTGCTCCTTGGCGCGCACCCGCTGACGGCCCCCGTGCTGGACCAGCTGCGCGACGGGCCCGCCACGCAGGAGGACCTCGCCAGGCCGATGACCGCCTCGGCCCGCGCTCAGCTGCCCGACCAACTGGCCGTCCTCGTAGAGCAGGAGCTGGTCGTCCGGCTGCCGGACGGGGCTCTGCGGACCACCCCGGCCGGCACCGCGCTCGCCGGCGTCCAGGACCACCTCGCTGCCTGGTATAGCGAGAGCCTAGGCGCCAGCCGTTCGCAGGCCGCCGCCACCCGCAGCCTCCCCGCCGGCAGCAGCCTCTCCCAGACCCCGCCGCCCCGCTCGGGTAACCCCGTTGAACGCCCGGGCCTTCGCCTCTGACCGGAAGGACTGCCCATTCCCACCCGCCTCACTGATCCCGGATACGGTGTCGACGGCCTCGAACCGGTGAGCGCCGAGGATGAGGCGCGGCACGACCGGCTCCCCATCGGCGCGGACGTGCTCCAGTCGCTGGCCGTCCAACACGTGACGAGCCCTCACACCTCGCTCGTCACGGACAGCTTCTATCTGGCGTTCGACCGCACCATGACCTGGGACATCCCGGGCTCCCCGCAGTACGCGGGCGTCCACGTCCAGCGCGATCTCGCGGCCGGCACCTACCGGTTCGACTACGCCCGCCACCCCATCGCCGCGCTCGCCCAGAACTGGTTGGCCGCCCGCGGCGCGGACCCGGCGGCTCTGGTGCCCGACATCGAGGACCCGCTGGACACCGACCAGGCCACCCGCGAGCTGGAAGCTCTCCTGGCCCGCGCCGGCGAGCGCTTCCAGGTCCTCGACCAATACACCTACGACCAGTACGACTTCTACAAGACGTGGATCATCGTCAAGGACACCCAGCCCGAGCCGGGCCAGCAGCCCGTGCGGGTGTTCTTCGAGGACACCGACCTGCCGGGCGGCTCGTACAGCCTGCGCGAGGGCGGCTTCCCCACGGTCGGTGCGGCGATGGAGTGGATCGAGCGAGTGGGCGAGGACGACAACCCCCTGCCGCCGCTGCTGGTCGCTCCGCCCAGCGCCCGAGCCGCCGGGGCGCTGGCCGCCGGCACGGCCGCGGTCTCGTTCTCGTCCCCGCGCTCCGCGCCCGCAACCGTCCCGGACGCCGCCGACAGCCGCACCCCACGGCCGAAGAGCCGTTGACACCGAACCTCCCTGGAAGGAACCGAACTCCCATCCCCCCGAACGACAGCGCCCCGCGCCCCCCGGCCCCGGATCGGCGGCACCGCCCGCGGACCGCGGACCGCCGCAGCGTGCAGACCACGGTGCGGTTCACCCCCGCCGCCATCGACGTGATCCGCGAGCGTGCCTTCGCCGAGCGCCTGACCGTGGCCGGGTTCGTCGGCAACGCCGCCCTGGCCGCCGCACAGTCCAGCGATCCGCTGGGCCGACCCGACAGCGATCCACGGCGGCCCCTCGTCGAGGCCCTCGACCGCGTGGCCGGCGAGCTCCACACCGCGGTCGCCACCGTCCAGGACGCCGAGCCCGGGCCGGCTCGGCAAGCCGCTCTCGCGGCGCTGCCCGCCGTCGCCGTGCGCACCTACCTCGCCCTCGACGCCGTCCTGGAGTCGTCCTGATCCCCGACGTCACAACGGGCAACAACATCCGCCCGCTGCTCGCCTACCTGTTCGGCCCCGGCCGCCGAGAGGAGCACACCGACCCGCACCTCGTCGCCGCCTGGGACCTTCACGGTGCGCCCGATCCCGGACGCAACCGAGCTGCCGACCTGAGCCATCTCGCAGCCCGGCTCGACCAGCACGCCCGCCTGCGCGCCGCTGAACTCGGCGCGATGCCGCCCAGCAGGGTGTGGCACTGCTCGGTGCGCGCCGCCCCCGAGGACCCGCTGCTGTCCGACCAGCAGTGGGCGACGGTGGCCCGGCGCATCGCCCACGCCACCGGCCTGGCCCCGTTCGACGGCCCCGGCTGCCGGTGGGTCGCGGTGCGCCACGCCGAGCACCACATCCACCTCGCCGGCGTCACCGTCCTGCCCGACGGCTCCCGGCCCGGCATGCACCGCGCCGCCGTCCGCGCCCAGGCCGAGTGCCGGGCCATCGAAGCAGAATGGGGCCTGCGGCCGGTCGGCCAGGACAAGGGCGTCACCACCAGCTACCCGACCACCGCCGAGATCATCAAGGCCGAGCAGCACGGCTGGACCGAGCCGACCCGCGTCTGGCTCCAGCAGCAGATGCGCCAGGCCCTGCAGGAGGCCACCACCCTGGAGGGCTACGCCGAAGCGCTGACCGAGCGCGGGGTATTGGTGCGCTGGCGCACCGCTGCCGACGGCGGTGCCGTGGGCTACAGCCTCGCCCGCCCCGGGGACACCGGCACCGGCGGCGCCCCGCTCTTCTTCGCCGCCGGACGGCTGGACTCCGCGTTGACCCTGCCCCGCGTCCTGAACCACCTGTCCACCAAGAAGTCCAACGAAGGAATCCGATCATGAGCCCGCAGAGCCCCCTGGCAAACTTCGCCCACGCCCTGGCCGACCGGCTCCCGGACCGGTGGGAGGCCACCGGCCTGGACCTGCGCGACGACGCCGACCTTCGCCACCACTTCTACTACCGCGTGTGGGACCGCCGCCGTGCCCAGGACCTGGGGCTGGACCGCGACACCATGGCGGAGATCGCCGTGCTCGACGGCCCGGACGGCCGCCGGCTCCTGGTACTGCCCACCACCGAAGCGAACCGGCCCTTCCTGATCTGCCCCCTCATCGCCTTCGACGTGCCCGTGTACAGCAGCACCTCCCCGCTCAGCTCCGTCGCCGTTCCCGCCGACCCGGCCACGGCCGCCGACGAACTCGCCGACTCGCTGCTGCCCGTCTACGAGAGCGAGCTGCGGGACATGCTCGACCACGTCGTCGGCACCCTGGACGCCACCGAGGCGACCATCGCCGCGTGCCTGGCCGCCGATGCCGAGCACTCCGACGACCCCGAACTGGCCCAGGAGCTTTACGAGATGAGGGGGGTGCGCTGGCTGTCCCACCCGGAGGACATCGACCTGCTGCGCTTCGCCGCCGAAGACGTACTCGCCGCTCTGAGCCTGCTGCTGGGGCACCGCGGAACGCTGTCCGAAGCCCTGGTCGGCGTCACCACCCACGTCCGGATCTACAGCGAAGTGCACGACAGCTGCGAGGCGCTGATCGAGGCCGAGGTGATCGGCCGGATCCTCACCGCCGCCGGTCTGGCCGACACCAGCAGCGGCATGTTCGATCCCGCGATCAAGGAGAAGATCGCCACAATCGACGCCCTCCCGATCGAGCACCAGCGGGCCCTGGTACGGGCCGCCGCCGCGGCCTACACCCGGCGGACCGACGCCGGCTGACCTGACCAGAAGGACCATCCCGTTGTACATCGCCTCCTTCCACGACGCCCGCGACGACCTCGATCTCGACGAGTTCAACGCGGCCGACCCCGAGTCCTCCCGAACCATCAACCGGCTCTTCAACCCGGAGAGTTCACTGTGGATCATCGCCCATTGCGCGGCGGCCCCACTTCGCCGCCCAGGGCCGCGGTTGCACGACTACTTCCTCCTGCTCGACTCGTACGCCTGCTACACCGAGCGCCCCGGAGCACCGGAGATCGTCGCCGCCCACTTCGACCGCGACCCGAACACCCTTATGATCCGGGCCACCATGACGTCGCACGCGCTGGTCCCGCTGGCGCAGAACTGGCTCGTGGGCCGCGGGGCGGAGCCCGGCAGGGTCTTGGAGCCGGAAGGCTGGAGCGATCCGCTGGATGCGGAGACCGAGCGGCTGGAGGAGTTCCTGCGCGGCAGCGGTGAGCGGTTCGAGGTCCACGACACATTCACCCGCCACGAACCACCGTACGAGACCTGGGTGATCGCCACCGACACCGAGCAGTCGCCCGGCCCGGCGCAGGTCTTCTTCTGGCAGCTGCCCGACGACAAGAGTCCCGCCTACACGGTCCGCAGCGGGCAGTTCGACAGCCTCGACGCCGCGTACGAGTGGACCCGGGACACCTCCGCGCCCCTTCCGGCCGCCGCCCGCGCCCAGGCGGCCCGGCTTCGCGCAGCACCGATCCAGCCCTCACCCACGCAAACCCCCACACCGCCGCCGACCGCCACCAACACCCGCCGACCCCAAGGCCGTTGACTGTTCCCGTACCCACTGGAGGCTCTAGCCCTTGCCCGACACCTACCTGCCGCACCACGACCCCGACGTCGAGACCCTGGTCCGCCCCCGCTACCTCGCCGGCCCCGGCGACCGGGCGTCCGTCGTCACCGCCTTCGAGCCGTTGCGCGGGTGGCGGGTCGAGGCCCTCGGCCCGAGCCGGGCCGAGGTGATGGCCACCAGCCCGTGCCACCGTGTCCGCGTCGGGTACCGTCCCGACCAGCCGCAGGCGTGGCAGGTCGCCGCCTCCCCGGAACCGTTCGCCGGCCCCGCCTGGCGCGGCGGATTCAGCCGGGCCACCCCGCCGGAGATCGTCGAGGCGTTCCTCGGCCAGCTGGCCGACTCCCTCCAGTTCGACGTGGTCAGCGACCACACGGGCACCTTCGTGTCGCTGGAGGGATCGCTCGCGGACGCCAACGAGGCTCTCACCGACGCAGGTTGGTCGACGTCCCGCTCCGACGGCCACTGGCTGACCAGGTCGGGCGACGGCGCGGTCGAGTACGACGTCGCACCGCTCGCCGATCCGGCGGTCGAGCTGGCGGCCGACGTGCAGTGCGGCTTCACCTGGCGCATCTCCCCGGACGATCCGGACGTGGGATGGAGTGCTGCCTTCAGCTCGTGCACGCCGCTGCACCTGATCGCTGCGGTGAACGGCGCCGTCACCGACGACAGCCCGGTCGTCCGTACCACCGACGAGCTGCCGCAGCGGGTGGTCGCCCGGGCCCGCACCGAGCAGGCCGAGGTCGACCGGCGCGCTGCCGAAGCTCGTACAGCGCTGCCGACCGCCGTCGAACTCCTCGCCGACCAGCGCTCCAGCGCCGCCCGCTCGGGCACCGCCCCGGCCCCCCGCGCCCCGCTGCGCGACCAGGCCGGACCGCTACGGGCCGGCTTCCCGGCACCTGGGAGTCGGCGCTGGAGGATGTGAGCACGTCGGCGGCGCTGACCGAGGTGTACGAGCGGCTCTGGGACCTCGGGATCACCCAGTGGGCCCTGCTGGAGTTCGCCAACGACCGTCTCGGGATGCTGCGCGACGGCCGGGGCCGGGAGCTGGTCGTTCTCCCACGCCCGTTCCGTGCGGGCCGCTATCTGATCGCACCGCTGGTCCCGGCCGGAACGGAGCCCGGCGCGGTGGAGGACCTGACGCCGTTCGGTCTGTCCGTCAGCTCTACACCGGCGCGGGCGGCCGAGACGGCCCGCCGTCGACTCCTGCCCCGGCTCGACTACGCCCTGCTGCGGGCCGAGGAACGTGGGGCCTGTCCCGGACCGCCTTCCGACGAGGGACGCCGCAGGGTCCACGCCGCCACCGCCCGGACGAGCGTGCCGGCATGCACCCCACCGGCCGTCGTCTACTCCGCTGGCCCGCTGCGTCCAGCCACCCCGCTTGCGGGCCGAGGCCGAGTCCCGGCCCCCTGACCGAACGAGATTTGTGCCCACTGCTTCCTCTGTTGTCTCCACCGAGCCGCTCCTCTCCGTCCGCCCCACCCACCTCGCCGGGCCCGGCGACGCCGACCTGCCGTCGCTCCTCGCCGAGCGGCACGGCTGGTTCCGCCCCTACGACGTCTCGCCCCGCGTCGTCCTCATGAGCGGCACCGACGGCATCGCCCTCTCCAACGAACCAGGGCCGACACCCCTGTCACTGAGCGGGGCCGACTGGTCGGTCGCCTTCTGCCACCAGGTACCGGCAGAGATCACCCAGTCCCTCGTCGACGAGGCCGCCACCGGCCTCCTCCACCGCCCGGACCTCTTCACCGGCACCGGCCGCCTCGTCGGCCACCACGCCCGCGCGGCCCTGCTCGCGGCCGGCTGGTCCGGCCACCACCGCGACGGCTACGAGCTGGTCTCCGCCCCCGACCGCCGCGCCGCCCTCTCCTTCCCGCTGGAAGCCCCCGGCAGCGAGGTGATGCTGACCGGCGCCGCCGAGAAGGGCACCTGGACGGTGCGGTTCGGCGCGACCGCCCCCGAGCGACTGCTGACTGCCGCGACCACCGCCCTTCTGGCCCCGGCCGTCCGCCGGGCCGGGCAGCTCCCGGCGCGGCACCGGAACCTGCTGACCACCCAGACGCTCGCCGAACGCCCGCCGCGCACCGGACGGTTCGGCGCGGCCCGCGCCCGGAGCACCGCGTCCCTTCCGGTGTCCACCGCTCTTCCGCTCGCCGACCGCCCGCGCACCGGCAGCAGCGCGTCCGTGCCGGCACCGCGGCACCGCCCGTCCTGACCTGACCCCTCTCACTCCTGGAGACCTCGCTGCCCGCCGATCCCGACCCCGACGACCTGGTCGCCGTCCGCCCGCTGGAACTCGCCGGCTCGACCGAGGCCGGTGCTGAACGGCCCAGTCCGCCAACGGCGTTGGTCGCGGTCACCCCTCGCCACTACGCCGGGCCCAGCGTCGACGCCGTCGACCGGCTTCGCCAACGTCTCCAGGCCGAGGGATGGGTTGATGCGGAGGGCGTCCTCACCAGTGCGTGCGGCCGGCTGGGCGTCGCCTGGCCCACCGAGTCGGACAAGCCACGCGGTTGGGGACGCGAGCGGACGTACGCGCCGTGGCGGGTCTGGGGCACCCAGCGCGCCGGCGCGGGCGTCGCCTGGCGGGTCACCGGCTGGCGCCTGGTCCCCCAGGAGATCGTCGAAGGTCTGATCGGCGAGGCGACCACGATGCTGGACGAGGCCGACAAGGCCGGCCGGATACCGTTCGAGTCGGGCGTCCTGGCGCTGGGGTTCCTGCCGTTGGCAGCCGCGGGCTGGACCAGTGAGGTGACCCCCAAGGGCGCCGCCACGTTCGAGTCGCCCGACGGACTCCTCAGCGCCCGTTGCGGGCCCCCGGACGCCCTGTACGAACTCCGCGGCCGACCGGCCGCTCGCATCTCCTGCCGGCGGGCGCTCGGATTCTGGGAGGTCGAGATCAGCGCGAACACCCCCTCCCGGCTGGCCGCCGCCCTGTGCCGCGACGTCTCCGACCCCGGGCCCCTGATCCGCAATCCCGATCACCTGCGCCTGGACGCCACCGACCGGGAGGTCGCCGTCGTCACCCCGGTCACCGCACAATCCCTCACCACCGCGACCAGCCGCCGGGCCGCCGCCATCACCCGTTCCCTGCCCAGCCTGTCCACCACGAGCACCACCGCGCCCGCCGGCAACCCGGCCACCGCTCACCCCGCGACCGCGAGCGCCTCACGGCGGTGACCGCCGACGGAGCCCCGCCCGACGAGGCGCCGTTCCGCCCACCCCTCTGCTTGGAGCCCGAGTTGCCCACCGACCCCGACGAACTGGTCGCCGTCCGCCCCTTGGAACTGGCCGGCACCGGCACCGCGCCCAGCGACCTGGGCGACCACCTCGTCTCCGCGTACGGGTGGGAGCACGATCCGGACAGCACCGCCGAGGAGCCCCTGCTCGTCAGCCCCTGCCGCCGCATGGCCCTGGAGCACGGCGACTTCCCTCTCGGCCGCCGCAACCTCCGCAACCACTGGCGGCTCTCCACCTACGCCAGCGGAGAGCCGGATGCCATGGGACTCTGGTGTGTCTGGTTCAGTCCCAGGACGCCCTACGAACTCACCCACGGCCTCGTCCTGGACGCCGCGGGCCGACTCGACAGCGATCCGTCCTCCGTCCTGGCCGACCGCAGGGCCGGTGACGACATCGCGCGGATTCTCTCCGACGCCGGATGGACGATCAAGCAAGGACCCTGGCGGACGTTCATCCACGCGCCCGGCGCCGCCACCCTCCTGGTGCCCTCCCACCCGGAGCGCACACTCGCCTTCAGCCTGGGCAACACCAGCTCCGACCTGGCTTGGGAGGTCATCGCCTCGCCGTGGGCTCCCGAAGCAGTCCTGCGCACGGCCGCGGTGACGCTGGCCTCGGACGCGGCGCTGCGCCGCCGCAGCGAGATCCCCGCCCACCACCTGGCCCGCGTCACGATCGAACCCGCCGCCGTCGCCACCCTGCCACGGTGGCGCCCCCTGCTCGAGACCCCGACCCGACCGACCGATCTGGAGAACCCCCTGCCGGCCACCACCGCACCGACCGCTGCCGAGCAGCTTCGCCCAGCCGACCCGGAAGCGGACCTGGTCACCGTGACCCCCCGCCACTACGCCGGACCCGGCCGTGGTGGCGCCGAACAGGTCAAGGGCCAACTCACCGCCCAGGGCTGGACGGTGGGCACCGACTCGATGACCAGCCCATGCGGCAGGCTCGGCCTCGCCTGGCCCGACGGCACCAACACCCCGACCCGGCAGAGCGCCGCCTGGCGGGTCTGGGGCGCCCAGCACCGGGGAGGGAGCGTCGCTTGGCGCATCACCAGCGGTGATCTCGTCCCGCCCGAACTGATCGCCGGCGTCGTCGACGAGGCGCTCGCCATGCTGGATGAAGCCGGACCGGACTCCCGTCAGCCCTTCCAGGCCGGAGTCCTGGCCCTCGGTCTCCTGCCCCTTGCCGAGGCGGGGTGGCAGAGCACCGTCGAGCCCCGCGGCTCCGTCTCCTTCCGCTCGCCCGACGGCTACGTCGCCGTCCACTGCGACGTCCCAACGGCTCTCCATGACCTGCGCGGCAAACCCGCTGCCCGAATCAGCTGCTACCGGGCCCGCGGGTACTGGATGGCGGAGATCAGCGCGAACACCCCCTCCCGCCTCGCCGCCGCACTCTGCCGCGACCTCGCCTCCCCGGAGCCCCTGCTGCGCAGCACCACCGGCCTCCACCTCGACGCGACCGACCGGAAGGTCGCCGTCATCACCCCGGTGGATGCCGAGGCCCTCACTGCTCCGGCCCAGCGGCGCGCTGCGGCGCTCGCCCACGGCACCCAGCTGCCCCGGCCGAGCGCGGAGCCCGGCACCGCCACCACCAGCACCCCGGTCAGCACCCCCGCCCCCGGCCAGCGGCGCTGAACCCATCACGTAGAAGCGACCATGACCGCCTCCCCACACCCCGCACTCCTGGACAGCCGCCGCCTGCTGAATGCCGCCTACGAGGGCCTGGGCAGCGCTCCGGTCGCCGACCTGCTGGTCGCCGCGAGCCGGACGCTGGAGCCGTCCAGGGGCTGCCTGGCCCTCGCCGACGCCGGCTTCCGCCTCGCCCAGCAGGTGTACCCGCGTCCGCAGAACCCGTTCGACCCTGCCGTGCTGACCGCCTTGGCCAACGCCGACACCCTCAAGGGCACGGCGCGGCTGGCATGCTTCTGGCGGGCTCTCGCCACGACCGCTGGCCCCGACGAACTGGTCATCGAGCTACCGGAGCTGCCCGCCCCTACCCCCGGCCCGCAGCAGCGGGCAGTCGCCTGGCTGCACAACGGGCACCTCTTCTCCCGCCTGGGGGCCGCGTCGTACACGGCCCTTGAGGTGGCCCTCATGGCAGCCGTCGACGACGAGGCCCCCTTGCCGCGAGCCCTCGCCAACCTGGGACCGACGGTCTGCGGCATCGTGCCCGAGGGCCCGGACCTGCCGACGGCGTGGTCCGCCACGATCGAGGCGACCGCCCGCCATGCCGTCGCCTCCGTGTACGGGCTGCCTCGCGAGGCCGGCCTGCTGGACGCACGCATCCCCGAGATCCTGGCCGATGCCGCCCGGGCACCCCAGCGGATCCAGGCCGAGCTGCTGGAGGACGCCGCCGGCGCGTTCCGCTACGCGAGCGACGAGCTGTTCACCACCCCAGCGGAACGCCGGCGTGCGGACGCGGCCCGTGCGCGCACCACGACCAGGCGCCCCCGGGCAGCCCCGCAGCCGGCCCCGGCTGCACCACGGGCGCTGCCGCAGCAGCGCCGCGTCCGCTGACCGTCGAGTCCCGTACCCCGGAACACGGCTGGCACCGGACGCCAACACCCCCAAGTCCCGACCCGAACACCACGGAGAAGTCCTGACCTCGCATCCTCTCGACTCCGCCCAGGAACCCTCGCCCGTCCACGAGGCGGGGGCGTCCGCAGAGCGCACAGCCCAGCGGTTCGTGCCGATCCGGCACGCCGGCACCGGCGAGACCACCACCACGAGCTACAACGCCGCCGCGTTGCGGATCCTGCTCCGGGCTGGCTTCGAGGAGGCTCCTGACCCGGCCGAGGCCCCGGGCGAACTGGCCCGGACAGAGCCCGTGAGCGGGCTGGCCACGCCCCCACGGTCCCGGTGATCGTCCCGCCCGTGATCCGCTCCGGGAGCGGCCCCGCCATCCCGGCATATTGCCAACCCCGCCTGCCCGCATACCCGTTGGAGGTTCCTCGCTTTGACCACACCTGCACCGCCCGTCAAGCCAGCACACGCCAAGCCCGGCGAGCTGCGGGCCAAGGTGGCCCAACTGCTGGCCGACCGGCCGACGGACCCGCTCACCATCGGGGAGATTTCCAAGGCGCTGGGCCACTCCCACGGTGCTGTCCAGCAGGCGGTCAACACCCTGGTCCAGCGCGGGGAGGCCGACCAGCTGGGCACCGGACGGCAGTTCCGCGCGAACGGGAAGACCGCCTTCGCCGCGGCAGTCGTGGTGATCAGTCCACCGGGCACCCACTCTCCCCGGGCCCAGGCGGCCACGGCCCGCACGACCCCGCCCGCACCGAAGACACCGAGGCAGGTCGGTCCGATCCGCCGCGCGGGCGGTCAGCTCTACTACCCCCGGGAGCTGGCCTCCCTGCCCGACGTTGAGGCGCTGGCGCGGCTGCGTGCCGCCGACGTGCCGGTGCTGCTCTACGGTCCCCCGGGCACTGGCAAAACCTCGCTGATCGAGGCGGCCTTCCCGGACTTGATCACCGTCGCCGGTGATGGGGACACGACGGTCGGCGACCTGATCGGCGATTACACGCTGGACGACAGTGGGGGCTACGTCTGGCAGAACGGTCCGCTGGTCACCGCGATGACCGAGGGCCGCGCCTTGCTGATCGACGACGCGACCTTGGTCTCACCCAAGGTCCTGGCCTCGATGTATCCGGCGATGGACGGGCGCCGCCAGATCCAGGTCAAGGCCCACCAAGGCGAGACCATCACGGCCCAGCCCGGCTTTTTCGTGGTCGCGGGCCACAATCCCGGCGTCCACGGGGCGGTCTTGACGGAGGCGCTCGCAAGCCGGTTCTCGGTCCAGATCCAGGTCGGGACCGACTACGACCTCGCTCAGGCGCTGCGGGTCGATGCCCGGGTTGTGCGCGTCGCCCGGCACCTCGCCGGTCAGGTCGAGCTGGGTGAGCTGGGTTGGGCCCCCCAGCTGCGGGAGCTGCTCGCCTTCCAGCGGACCGAGGCCGTCCTCGGCAGCCCGGCCGCATGGGCGAATCTGATCGGGATCGCCCCGTTGGAGGACCGCGATGTCGTCGCCGCCGCCGTCAGCAAGATCGCCGGCATCAAGAACGTCCGGCCGCTCACCCTTGGCCGGCAGCTGCCCGCCACCACCGCCACGGCCGCCCAGCAGCCCCCGGGCGGCACCAACTCCGCACGCCGGGGCTCGCGATGAGCGCCCATCACCACGTCCTGCCCCCCGTCACCACGCCCGACGACGACGCCGACCTGGCGCGGTGGGACGACGACGGTGCCCCGCCCGCACAACCCCGTACTTCCCCAGCCGCCTGGCTGCGCGTGGGCGCCGAACTCGGCGACCGGCTGGTCGACTTGTCTGGCCGCCAGGACCTGCTCGTCACCTGCCGCCCCGGCACCCGCAGCGGCGCACCGGCCGCCTACTACCCGCGTGGCGGCGAGATCGAGTTCGACTCCGACCTGTTCGGTGCCCTCCAGCCGCACGAGATCCGTCCGCGGATCGTGGGCGATGAAGAGCGCTATCCCGCCGCCTGGGGCGTGTTCGTTCACGAGGCCGCCCACGCGGCCCACTCCGTGTGGGTGGAGCCGGGCGACGCGGACCCGCGCGTCGTCGAGGCGGCGCTCCTGCTGGAGGAGAGCCGGGTCGAGGGCGCCCACCTGATCAGGCGGCCGACGGACCGCGCGTACCTGCGCGCCTCGGCCCGGACCCTGGTCATGCCCGACATCGCCAACCCCAGCGTCCAGGGCATCAGGCACGCGGCCAGCGTGGCGGCCCTCATCCTCGGCCGCCGGGACGCCGGCGTGCTCGACCCCGGCGAGACCCGAGCCGTCGCCGACCTGTGCGAACAGGTTCTGGGCGACGAGCTGCTGGCCACCCTCACCAGCATCTGGACCGCGGCCCAACGAACCGCCGACCAGGACGGCGACACCATGCTCGCGCACGGCAAAGCGTGGTGCGACGCCCTGGACACCGTCTCCCCTTCTCTGCCCCTGCCGCAGGGCCTCACCGATCTGCTGTCCGACGCCGTAGGGGTCGTCATGGACAGCATGGACGCCAACGACGCCGCCGACGCCGCGGCCCAGGCTGCCGCGGACAACGCCCTGGCCACGCAGGCGGAGGCAAAGGCCCAGGGCCGCGCCCAGCAGGCCGGCCAGCGGCGCAAGGCCGCCGCCACCGCGAGGTCTGTTTTCAACCCGAGCGGAACCACCGTCAGCCCTGGCGGCGCACCGAGGCCATCCCGGAGCCCGGTGACCGGTACCCGCAAGCCGACCGCTGCCGAGCAGACCGCCGCCGCGCGCCTGAGCCGCGCGCTTCGCGCCGCGGCCTTTCGTGAGCGGACCGAGGAGCGGACCACCAGCCCCACCCCGCCCGGCCGGCTCAACGTCCGCCAGGCCCTCGCCCGCGACGCCCAGCTCGCGAGCGGGTCGATCCCCACAGCAGAGCCGTTCACCGCCACCCGCCGCCGCAGCAGCGCGACCCCGCCGCTGCGGGTGGGCATCGCGGTGGACGTCTCCGGCTCCATGTCGGCCGCCTGCGGGCCCGTCGCATCCGCTGCCTGGATCGTGGCCCGCGCCGCTGCCCTGACCGGCCCCGACTCCCGCACCGCCACCGTCGCGTACGACTACGACCTCACAGCACTGACCCGACCCACCCACCGGGCTCCGGACAGGGTGACAACGTTCGCCGCCCGCGGCGCCAGCCACAACCTCGCCGATGCCTTGGACGCGCTCGACCACGGCCTCGACCTCAGCCGCCCCGGCACCGGCCGCCTCCTCGTCGTCGTCACTGACGCCCACTACGACCCGGACGAGACCGCCGAGGCGCTCACCCGCATCAACCGCCTCACCACCACCGGCTGCGCCGTACTCCAGCTCACCCTCACCACGAACTCCCTACACCTGCCCGGGACTACCCTGCTCCACCTGCCCCGGCCCGACAGCGCCCCCGCCGCCATCGCCCAGGCCGCCACCACCGCCATCCGCAAAACACGCTGAGCCGCCCTGTCCGCCGACGTCGCCAACCTCACCGACTCCGCCGTGTTCATCGAGGCAGGCCCCCGGTTCGCGGCAGGGCCCAACCTTCAGCAGCCAGCCGCCGCCGTGTTCGCCTGCGGCAGACAGCCAACCCCTGTACGGACTATGCGAAACCGGGCAGTCCAAGTCAACATGGACGACCACCGCAGCCCCTCAATGAGGAGGACGTTCCCCTGCCCATCGTGATCTCCGCCCCGGTTGTTCGCGGTCCGCGTCCTGGCGAGGACATTCCACACCGAGACTGGCCTATCGGCGAGGGCAACACCGACATCGTGAACGCGTTCCTCCACGAGCATGGCTGGACCTGGGGCATCGAAGCCGACGGCGGCCTGCACGCCGCGTCGCCGTGCACCCGGGTCCACTTGGGCCATCGGCCTGACAACCCGAACGCCGACACCTGGACCATCGCCGTGGACGGTACCGCCCGCCAGCCCGGCTGGAGAGCCCGCTTCAATCGGCACACCCCCGCCGAACTCGTCCTCGACCTGCTGACCGCACTGGTCAGCCGCTCCACGCCCCGCCCGGATGTCCGCGGTCGGCGGACCGGCGACACCGTTCCCCGCTGCAAGTGGCCCACCGGCGAGGGCAACGCCAACATCGTGAACGCGTTCCTCTACGACCATGGCTGGGCCTGGGTTGTTGACGCCGACGGCGGCCTGCATACCGCGTCGCCGTGCACCCGGGTCTACGTGGGCTACCAGCCCGACAACCCGAATGCCGACACCTGGACCATCGCCGTGGACGGTACCGCCCGCCAGCCCGGCTGGAGAGCCCGCTTCGATCGGCACACCCCCGCCGAACTCGTCCTCGACCTGCTGACCGCACTGGTCAGCCGCTCCACGCCCCGCCCGGTTACCGCCACTTCCCTTGCTGCCTGAGAGCGCACGTCGATGAGGCGAGTCGCCCTGCTGCGCGGTTGACCGACTACCGAGCAGACGCCCTCCTCGCCCGGTGCGTCGGCGGGAACCGCCGACTCCTACCACCGCCGATATGCCATCGCGGCCCGTCGCCCCCGCCGTTCCTCCGAAAGGACTCGTCATCACCCTCCGTCTTGATTCCCTCGCCTTCGCCAGGATCCTGGTGGCCGCCTCGGCCTTCGATCTCGTCTACGACGCCGTCTGGGCACACCGCACCACCCTCGGCGGAACGGTTCTGACGGTTGCCCAGCTGGCCGTCGCATGGATGCTGATGTCGCGCGTCCCGGCCCCGGCCGTACCCTGCCGTCTCGACCACGTGCCTCGTCCGCGCGGCCCGCAGGACTGATCTGCTCGTGTTCGCACTCCGCCGCGCCTCGGCCCGGCGGCCAGTCACCGACGCCGTTCCCGCGTCGGACAACGCGAACACGGAGGCCCGTTGGACCCTGAAACCCTCGATCTGCGCGGCACCCGAGTCGCCATCGCGCGCGCCTTCGGCACCGCCTACGGCCCTACGAACAGTGCCGGCGAGCGTACCCGGTACCACGTCCTGGCCTACCTCGCCCCCTCGGACCTCTACCTGGTGGCGGTCGGCGGCATCGACGCCCACCGCCGCGCCGCACGCGCCCACCCGCTCGAAGGCCGCTGTGGCTGGACCAGCCCCGACCGCCTCTCCGCGCTCGTCGTCGCCCACCCGGTGCGCGCTCCCCGCGAAGGGCGCACCTTCTGCCACCACCACGTCGTCCCGGCAATGCCCGAACTCCCCTGCCGGGTCTGTCTGATCCGTCCGCCGCGAACCGACTGCGACTTCTTCGCCCGCTCCCGCTACGCTCCGCTGCCTCTGGAGGGCCTGTGACCACCACCTCAACGATCTCCCGCCGCGGGCTGCGCCGCGCAGCGATCCTGCTGATTGGCCTCACCGCCCTCTCGGGCGCCGAGGCCGTGGCAGGCTCCGGACTGCGCAGCCCGGCACTGGCCGCCGTCCCGCTCACCGTGTGCGCGGTGTCCGTCTTCTCGGTGTACGCGGTGTCCCGGCTGCTCGACTCCGACGCCGACCGTGCGGTGCTGGGTGAGCTGGCGCAGGGCGCGGCTACCTGCGACGAGTTGGCTGTCCGCCTCGGTCTGCGGACGGCCGTGGTGCGGCTCAGCCTCACCCGGCTGCTCAGATCCGGGCAGGTTCACGAGGACATCCCCGGCAGCTTTCGTCAGCTCACGCACTGAGAGGCGGCGCCTTACGGGGTAATACGAAAGAGGCGGTGCCGCGAATCCTCGCGGCACCGCCTCTTTCGTGGTTCGGCTGCCAGCCCTCAACACCAGCTATGAGAAGCCCAGTCAAGGTCTCCTCGGCATCGGGATCGGCTACGAGCCGTCGGCTGCCAGCCACCTGCGGGCCTCCACTCGGCGGGCCCTGCGCCGGCGAATCCTCGCGGCCCGCCGACCGAATTCGCCGGTGTAGTAGAAGCAGGTGCACCCGCGCCCGGCGTACCGGCACTTACGCCGATATCCTGGCAGTTCGCGTCCCGACATCGACGTCATCAGGTCCTCTCCGATCACTTCACGTTCGGCCGCGCAATGCCGAGTTGCCCATCTGCCGGCGGACCTGCGAGGCTGGACCGTGGTCAGTACCTGACCGAGCGCGAATCCCGCTCGGATAAGGCCCTTGCGGCCGGCGCGACTCGGCCGACGATTCGCCGGCTCAGTTGAAGTAGATCCCCGCGAAGGTGCCGTCATAGCCGGCCGAGGTCATGGCGGTATCGAAGTCATCCCACACCTTCTCCGGGTGCGAGTAGTGCTGGTCGAAGTAGTCGACCGTCAGGTCCCGCTCCGGCCACTCGTGAG
This sequence comes from Kitasatospora sp. HPM-01-4, assembly GCF_051374625.1. NCBI lineage: Bacteria > Bacillati > Actinomycetota > Actinomycetes > Kitasatosporales > Streptomycetaceae > Kitasatospora > Kitasatospora sp. HPM-01-4. Next base: position 3,956,655 of record NZ_JBPQGP010000005.1, read on the forward strand.
AGCAGCGGCAGCGGACGAAAACCTGGTCCCCGAAGTTGAGGAGCAGCCAGTCACGGCGGGCCTTGCAGTGCTCGCAGGTGATCACGATGCCGCGCGGGTTCAGCTCGCCGGCGTGGGGAACGGCCCGAATGATGGGCTTGCCCGGCTCGGGTTCCGGGGCCATCAACGGGGTGTCGGGGATGTGGAGTTCAACTTCAGACAGCGGCGGGAGGAACGTCGGCTCGTGGTCGTCGCGGCGTCTCGGCAGATCCGACAAGTACAGCCCTTTCATCAGACGTGGCGGCTATAACCACGAAAAGTCCGTTTTTATTCCCGAAGCTGGATTCCGTTACCCAGGTGTGACTTTCCAGGGCATCGGGCGTTCACCGTCGCTGTTCCGCACCTCGCTTGGCAGCCGTTGCGCTGGGAGGCGGCTCGGCGTGCCCTGCCGGGTCGCCGCTGGTCTGCCGGGGTGAGCGCGCTTGTGCGGCAGCGCGTCGAGCCGAGCCGTCGGGTTCAGCAGCGTCTCGCAGCAGCGCGGCGAGGGCCGGACCGTGGCTGAGCCAAGTGTGCACGTCGTGCCACGCTTCGGCGTTGCGCTCTTCCAGCGCCTCCTTGTAGCCGTCGACCGTGGTGGTCCTCGTCAGGATGTCCTGCCACCGGTGGAGGATTTCGCCGACGCCCGCGAAGGCGCCCTCCAGCTCGCCCAGCTGCCAGTTGGCCCGGTCTGCGGCCGGCCCTGGCGGCAGGCTCGCCTGGGCGGTCCGGCCGTTCTGCAGGAGACCGTCGACATGCGGCAGGACCTGTTGGAGGTGGGCGAGCGCGAAAGCATCGCGGCGGACGACGCCATCACCGTACAACTGGTCGTCCAGTGGCCAGCCCTGCTCATCGCTCAGGCCGTCGGAGATCGAGTCCCAGTGGTCGACAGCCAGTTGGGCTCCCTGCAGGGCACCTTCCATGACGGTCAGGCGGTGGTCGGCGACGAGTCGGTCGTGGCGGGGCAGCAGGTGCTTGGCGATGTCGGTAGCTGCGGTGGACGGGTCGGCGGGGACGGCGAGTTCAAGCTGCGCGCCGTCACCTGCGTGCTCGATGTAGGAGCCAGCGTCGGCCAGGGCGATCGAGCGGATCGTGAAGGCAGGCTCGGTGGACTGCCGGCCCCTGGTAACCAGCAGGCTGATCGGCCGGGTGGGATCGGTGAGAACAGCGGCATCCCCCAGGTCGGCCACCGGGGGCACCGGTCCGAGAACGAACAGGGAGAAGGTGTAGGCCCAGTCGGGGTCTCGGGCGAGGTCCTGATGATCGACCTCCCATGTCCCCCACCTGCCGGGCAGGTGTGCGGTGAGAGCGGCGGTGTAGGAGCGAAGGTCCACGGGTTGGTCCTGACTGCTTGTCCCGACGGGTCGTCGGGCCGGGCGGGCGAGTACGGTGTCGGCGGGTCCGGTGTGAGCAGCGCACCGGACCCGCCCGCAGCCGGTGTCAGCCGATGGTCGGCTGGGGGTCGACCGCGATGTCGAGCAGGCCCTCGGCGTGAGCGAGGCGCTCGTGCACTTGGGCGGCGTCGGCGCCGGTGACCACCAGGTGCCCCAGGCGGGCGGTGCCGAGGTCGCCGCGCGGCGGCAGCAGGGCCTGCTGGCCGGGCCGGAGTTCCCACACGAGGCGCTCCAGCCAGTCGGGGGTGCCGAGTTCGGGGCGGGGCTTGGCGGCGCGGACGGTTCCGGAGCCGGCCGGGTGGAGCAGGCGGATGCCGGCAGCCGCTGCCCGGGTGGGGGTGAGGTCGGGTTCCCGGCCCAGGGCGATGTCGACCGCTGCGGCGGCGAGGTCGATCCCGGTGGCGAGGTTGATCAGGTGGCCCACCAGGTCTCCGCCGATCCTGGCGTTGACCTCGAGCAGCTTGGGGCCGGCGGTGGTCAGGCGCATCTCGACGTGGGAGATAGCGCTGTTGACGCCGAGGGCGTCCAGCGCCGCCTCCGCAATCGGCCCGACCTCGGCGAGGAGCGGGTCCCCGGCGGCGACGATGTGGCCGACCGCCTGGAAGTGCGGGCCGGCGAGTTCCGTGCGGGTGACGGCGACGGCGGTGGTGATGCCGTGGGAGGTCACGCACTCCACCCCGATCTCGGGGCCTTCCAGGAGTTCCTCGACGAGGATGCCGCTGCCCTCCGGGCCCTGGTCCTCGGCGCTGGCGCTGGCGTAGGCGAACGCGGCCGGCAGCTCGTCGAGCCGATCGACCCTGACGACGCCGACGCCGCCGGTGCGGGCGGCGGGCTTGATGACCACGGGCAGGCCGATGCGGCGGGCCGCGGTGGTGGCGGTCACCAGGGAGGTGACGCGGATCGACTGGGCGGAAGGCACGCCCTCGGACACCCACACCGCCCGCGAGGCGGCCTTGTTACGGCAGGCCGTCGCGGTCGCCGAGGACTGGCCGGGCACCGCGAGGTCGGTGGCGATGTGCGCAGCCGGGACGAGGGCGTGCTCGTCCCACGTCACCACGCCCTTGATCTCGTGACGGTCGGCAAGGCGGGCGACCGCCCACCGCAGCTCCTCGAGGTCGCCGAGGTCGGCGACCTCGTGGTCGCGCAGGTAGGGAAGCTGCCAGGTCGGCTCGGCCTCGGCCACCAGGACCAGCGGGCTGCGCGTGGCGGCTGCGGCGAGGCAGTACGAGCTGAACGCCTTGTCGCCCGAGCCGAGGACCAGGAGCACGCCCTTGTCGAGGGTGTTGTCCGGAAGGGAGGCGGTCATGGTCATGTGGTGCTGTTCTCCAAGAGGTGGAAGGGAGTTGGGACTGGAGGGTCAGGCGGCCTGAGTCTGGAGGTCCTCGGCCTTGTGCGCGGTGGGCTCGGCGGCCGGGTGTTCGTAGGCGTCCCGGTGACCGTGGAGGCCGACCAGGCAGAAGGCTGTGGCGACCGCGGTGGCCACGGCGGTGGCGAACAGCAGCGCCCTGACGTTGGCCGCCGGAACGGCGAAGACCAACAGGCCGGCCAGCGGCAGCGGCACCAGGACGAGCAGGACGCAGGTGGCCAGTGTCGCGGAGAAGCGCCGGGCGGGGATCAGCCGGGCCCGGGCGGTGCGCAGGGCGACGGTGGCCGCGCCCTCGGCGGCCATCACGGTGCCCACCGCCGCGGTGTAGGTGGTCAGGGTCGGGGCGATGGCGGCGGCGCCGGCCGCGGTACAGGCGACGACGGAAGACGTGAGGATCACGGCGAACACACCGAAGCGGTCGATGGCGGGCTTCGCGGCCAGGGCGGCCAGCAGGGAGGCGCCGGCCGCGACGCTCCAGACCAGGCCGGTGGCGGCGGTACTGCGGTGCAGGTCCTGGGCGACGGTGATCGGCGTGGAGACCTGGAGGACTCCGAGGACGAAGTTCGCCGCGGCGAGCGTGCCGATCAGCCAGGCGAGCGCGGGGGTGCGCAGGACGCCGTCGATTCCGCCCGCGAACACGTCGCGGGCCCGTTCGCGGCGGGCCTCGGCGGCCAGCCGCAGGCGGGTTCGTGGGGTGTGCATGACCAGGGCCATGGTGATGGTGACACTGGACAGGACCGCGACGGTGGTCAGCAGGAGGGCGGGCCCGGCGAGCAGGAGCGCGCCGCCGATCAGCGGTCCGAGCAGGGCGGCGCTGCGGTCGATGGCGGTGCACCTGGACTGCACGCGGTGGATCTGGGTGCCGGCGCGTCGGCTCGCCTCGGAACCGAGGGATTCGACCGCCAGAAAGCTGCCCTCGGCCAGCATGCCGGCGGCGATGCCGAAGGCGAGCACGACCGCCACGCCCAGTCCGACGCTCATCCCCACCAGGGTGAGCAGAGCGGCTGCACCGCGCGCCAGGCTGGTTGCCAGGACGGCGGTCTGCGGGCTGTAGCGGTCGACCATCGCTCCGCCGAGCACGACCGCCGCCAGCCTGGGCAGCCACTCCAGCAGGAAGGCCAGCCCGGTCCACATCACCGAATGGGTGAGGGTGAGGACCAGCAGCGGCACGGCGTAGGTGATCACCGATCCCGCCAGGGCGTCGGCGCCGCGCAGCACGTAGCAGCGCAGCAGCCAGTCCCGGTCGCTCTGCCGGGGACGGCGCGGGACACGGCGGGCCGGCTCCAGGAGCGCGGGCTGCATGATCGAAAGGGGCAAGAGGGTGCTCTCCGGCTTGGGCGTGGTGCGGGGCGGAACAGCTGTTGCCGTCCGCTCGTGGAGGTGTCAGGCGGTCGCGTTGAAGGCGGTCAGCGGTGGTGGGAGACCGGCAGGGCTGCGCCTCCGGCCGGGCCGGCGAGGACGACCGGTTGCCCGACTGCGGGCTGGGGGTCGAGGTGGGGTGTCGGGCAGGTGACGCCGTACCCCTCGGCGCGCAGTCCGTCCACGGCGCGGGCCACGGCGGCCCGGCGCTGCGCCGGCTCGGCGAGGGCGACGGGCAAACGGTACGAAGTGCGTTCGGCAGAGGGGTTCTTGATGAAGCCCGCCTGCCGGAGCAACTCCTCTGCTCGAAGCAGGGTGGTCTCTGCCCCCTGCCAGCCCGGATCGATGTGGTCCAGGTATCCGTACACCCCCACCAGGAGGTCCGGGACGCTGCCGCCGTTCTCGGCGTGCGGACCGTGCGGCTCACTGTCGTAGGCGACTTCGAACTGGTCAGGGTCGTCCGGATGGTCGCGGATCACGAGCCAGCTGGGCGGCGATCCGGGGCGGTAGTCGCCGCCGTCCTCCGACGGGGAGATCGTCAAGTGGCTGCCGTCCGCCAGCAAGACGTTGACGACGTAGTCGCTCGCGCCGTAGTCGACGACGCACTCCAGGCCGTGGCTCTCCAGCGGGTCGATGAAGCCGCGGTACCGCTGCGCGGGGTCGTCGGCGTCGTACACCCGGGGCGTGAGAGGCCCCATGACGTGGGCGGTCACGTCGAAGCCGGTCTCAGTGATCAGGACGGTGACCTGGTCGGTGCGCACGGCGGGTCCTCCTGCTGCTCTCGGGCGGTGGCGCGCCCGCCGACGAAGCGTCGATCGCGTCCGTCGGCGGGCGGATCACCAGAGTCCCGGCCAGCGGGCTCGCTGCAGCGAGCCGATCTTGTGCTATGCCCTCTGCACCGCGCCTGGCGGTGGCCGATTCTGTCCGCGCACGGGCCCTCCTGCGACGCTGACCCGTCCGGATTCCCACCCCACGAGAAGGGGGCCAGCACTTCGGTGCTGGCCCCCTTCTCGCATTTCTGGGGCCGGGCGCAGGGCCCGCCCCAGGAAGGAACCTCCACGTGAGCAACCACATGCTCCTGCTCGCCACGCTCGGCGCGGTCTGGGCCGTGCTGAACGTCGGCCACACCCTGGCCGACCACGTCCTCGGTCCGACGTTCAGCTTCGGCCGCTCCGCCCCCGGCGCTGCGACCCAGGAGCCGGGGCAGCGGCCCCTGCGGCCCTGGGGCGGCTGCCGGCCCTTCCGGGCTCGGCCGCCGGCACGGCCGACAGCTTCGCGATCCGGCGCACCCGCCAGACCATGACGGCGGCGACGGACTCCGCCGTGTCGAGTTCACGACGGTTGCGGGCTCGCTCGAGGAGCGCGGCCGGGTCGTGGCCGGCAGCCTCCGCTTCGGCGAGGGTGGCCGCGAGCGCGTCCCAGTCCTGCCTGCCGGGCTCTGTGTTCACTGCCTCGGGCAGCTTGTCGCGGATGACCGCGTCCTGCCGTTCGCGAACCGGTGCCGGCAGAGAGCGGCCTCGCGAGGCCATGGCCGCCATCGGGCGGGCAGCCACCGTGGTGTACGCCGCGCGCAGTTGCTCGGCAGCGGCGCTGGCGGCGGCGGCCTGTTGGGCGTGGGCTCGCGCCGAGTGCCACCGCGCCGATGCGATGGCCAGCAGGATCAGGGCGGACAGCAGCATGGCTGCTGTGCCTCCGTCCTCGCCCCTGTTCCCCGCATAACCGTTGCTGAGCAACTGGCGGGCCGCCGTGCGGACGGCCCGGTTGTCGGCCCGCTCGGCGCGGACGTGAGAGCGCGACGCCCGCTCGAAGGCCCTTGCCGCCGAGAGGAGTTGGGCCTTGGTGTCGGCCGGGGCGCGCACGGCCAGGACGTCGATGATCTCGATGGCGCCGACCAGCTGTGCCGCCGCGTCTTCGTCGGTGCCTTCCTGGATCGTGCGGGTGGCGTCGTCGACCGCGGCGGCGGCGTCCCGGCGGGCACGGGCGGCCTTGGAGCCGGGCACCCGCGCCTTGCCGGAGCTCGGGTCGCCCACTTGGGCCTCGCCCGTCACGTCGGCCCGGACACCGCCGTTCAGCCGCTTGCGGATGCGCGGAAGGGAGAGGTCCGGCGCCAGCTTCGAGCCGCTGAAGAAGATCGGCTTGCCTTGGGCGTTACGGTCGTCCGGGTGGGCAACCGAGTAGCCGAGAACGTCGCCGGACGGGCCGACCCTGCGCTGCACCAGTAGGCCGGTGGCTTCGAGGTGGCTGAGGAACTCGGCTTCGTCGGCGGCGCCGGCGACGGCCTGGCGCACCCGGTCCCTGAGCTGCAGTCGCATGGGCTCCGGGCGGCCGAGGCGCTCCGCCTTGTGCCCTTCCGCACTGGTGGGCCGCTTGGCTGCCGTCTTGTCGCCCGGGTTGAGCTGACGTAGCCCGAGCTCCTTCTCGATCAGGCGGCATTCGTCCTGCGCGCGCTGGGCGTCGTTGTGGAGGCGGGCACCGCGCAGGTCGCCGCGCACCACGGTGGCCATGATGTGGATGTGGCGCGGGTCGTGGCGTACCGCGATCCAGCGGCAGCCGTCCGGGTCTCCGGGTTCGGCGAGGCCGGCGGCGGCGACGACCCGGCGGGCGACATCGCCCCACTCCTCGTCGGAGAGCAGCCGTTCGTCCGGGTCAAGACTGACCGGGCAGTGCCAGACGTGGTTCTTCAGACGGGGACGACCGCGCTGGTTGACCCGTAGGTCGAGTGCCTGCTCCAGCTGCTTGAGGGTCGCGTTCGGATTGCGGCCCGGGTCCGGCGCGAAGCCGTCCCAGGAGGCCACCAGGTGGGGGTCGAAGTGCTCGTCGCGCCGGCCCGGGCCGTAGAGGTAGGCCAACAGGCCATACGTCTTGTTGCCGCGGCTGACGTCAGGGACCAAGCGGACCGCCGGTCACCAGCTTGGCAGCGGTGTCGTCGACCACGGCCACGGCCTGGCGGACGGCGCCGAGGGTGAGGGCCAGCTCTTCCGGCTCCGCGTAGCCGGAGGCGTGGAACCCGAAGGTCAGCTGGTTGAGATTGTTGCCGACGCGGGCGAGCTGCGCTCGGCTGGCGGCGAGTTCGTCGACGGCACGGTCGAGGCGGTCTTGCGGATCGGTGGCGGCGCTGTGACCGCGGGCGGCGCTGATGGCACTGGTCGCGATGAAGCGACCAACGGTCACAGCACGGCTGGCGGCGGCAGCGGCGATCTCGGCTTCTTCATCTTCGTTGAGACGTACAGTCAGCTTGCGCGTACGGCTCTGGGGATTGCGGTGACGGCGGCGCGGTCGACGTACGGGGCGTGCGTCGCTGCTCGGTTCGGCGGCGGACGGATCGGCGGCAACGCTCGGCGTCTCGATCTTCTTCTCCTCCTTCTCCTGCCGGCACCCCCTGGTGCCGGTGACCGAGGACGAGTCGAGCGCCCCCGCTCGACTCGTCCTCGGTCCTCCCTCGTCCCCACCGGGGGCGAGGGCAAGTGCCAAAGTCGGGCGTAAGCCCGGCTTTGGCGATAGCTTGCTGCGCCGTAGGGGCCAAGCCGTCAGCCGCAGAACTGCGGTCAAGAGCAAGGCACTTGGTGCACTCAGGCGGCGGTGGCCTCCAGTTCGAGCTTCGCGTCCAGGAGGACGCCGAGCCCGTAGTCCATGGCCTCGACCGGGCTCTCCAGGACGACCTTCGGCCCGCCGACGGTCCGGCGGACCAGCCAGCTGCCGTCGCTGGCGGCCTTGGCGGATCGGACGAGCCGCTGGTCCAGGAGGAGCTGCATCAGGGCTTCCGGGGTGCTGGTCTTCGACTTGGTGCTGGTCATGAGCGCTTCCTTGGAACGGAGTTGGGCGTGGGAGTGGGCCGTTGTGCGGCGAGGTGCTGGGGGTTCGGGGCGCCGATCGCGGGTGTCGGCGGAGGTTTGGTGTCGTCGATCATCTGCAGCAGCTTCGTCATGCGCTCGTTGCTGATGGAGTAGCCCTGGTCACGCAGGCCGTCGCCGACGACGTCCCGATTCACGCGGCCAGCCTTCGCGGCGGCCTCCCTGGCGACCGGCACCAGCGTCTCCAGCGGCACTCCCCTTCGTCCGATGGGCGGCACCGGACCGGACGGACCCGCCGAGGGCACCGGACCGGACGGACCCGCCGAGGGCACCGGACCGGACGGACCCGCCGAGGAGACCGGACCGGACGGACCCGCCGAGGGCACCGGACCGGACGGACCCGCCGAGGGCACCGGACCGGACGGACCCGCCGAGGAGACCGGACCGGACGGACCCGCCGAGGGCACCGGACCGGACGGACCCGCCGAGGGCACCGGACCGGACGGACCCGCCGAGGGCACCGGACCGGACGGACCCGCCGAGGGCACCGGACCGGACGGACCCGCCGAGGGCACCGGACCGGACGGACCCGCCGAGGGCACCGGACCGGACGGACCCGCCGAGGGCACCGGACCGGACGGACCCGCCGAGGGCACCGGACCGGACGGACCCGCCGAGGGCACCGGACCGGACGGACCCGCCGAGGGCACCGGACCGGACGGACCCGCCGAGGGCACCGGACCGGACGGACCCGCCGAGGGCACCGGACCGGACGGACCCGCCGAGGGCACCGGACCGGACGGACCCGCCGAGGGCACCGGACCGGACGGACCCGCCGAGGGCACCGGACCGGACGGACCCGCCGAGGGCACCGGACCGGACGGACCCGCCGAGGGCACCGGACCGGACGGACCCGCCGAGGAGACCGGACCGGACGGACCCGCCGAGGGCACCGGACCGGACGGACCCGCCGAGGAGACCGGACCGGACGGACCCGCCGAGGAGACCGGACCGGACGGACCCGCCGAGGAGACCGGACCGGACGGACCCGCCGAGGGCACCGGACCGGACGGACCCGCCGAGGAGACCGGACCGGACGGACCCGCCGAGGAGACCGGACCGGACGGACCCGCTTGGTCACTGCTGACCAGCCGCAGGCGGGGCTGGTCGGTGAGGGTCTTGTCGTGGTCGAGCTCCGGAGTCTCCGAGCGGATTCGGCGGAATCGGTCTCGCCGCCAGGTGCGGACAGTGCTCGGTGTGGCGGGGTCAGTCAACTCCGTGCCGGCCGTTGGCGACTGGTTTTCCGTGGCCTCGGCGTCGTCCGGCTCGCTGTGCGCCGCAGCGGGGGCTGCGTGCCGCGACATGACGATATAGAGGTGGGTGGCGCCGCCGAGCACCAGCGGAGCGATGGTGCTGAGCGCCCCCACGGCCGTGTTGGTCAGGTGGAGTCCCTGGCCGGCGGCGGTGCTCTCGTTCAGTCGGACAGCGTGAGTCCAGTTGGCCCAGACGCTGGTGGCCGTAGCGCTGCCGAAAACCGACCAGGTATAGGCCCGGGCGCGCCACGGGGCTTCCTTCAGAACGACCAACGCCCTTACGCCATAGGCGATGAACCCGTCGATCGCAACAGGGAAGAGGTAGGAGAGCTCGGGGCGCACGTGCATGGCGACAGCCATCTGCTGCAGTGCGTCGTAGCTCAGGGTGCCGCCCACCGCACCCATCACTCCGATCGCGGCCTTGTCCCATCCGGACATGCGATTCGGTGCACTGCCAGGCGCGTTCATGCCGCCACCGCCGCCGGCTCCGAGTTGAACTGGGCGGCGATGCGCTGCTCGCGGCGCAGCAGGAAGGGCTGCTTCTCCAGCTGCGCGCGGGCTTCGCGCAGTCGGGTGAGTGCCCTGGTGCGGCCGATGCCGAGCGCGGGTGCCCAGATCCGCGGGTCGAGGCCGAGGATGGCGGCGACGACGCCGACGCTGTCGCGCTCGGCCCGGGAGAGGGAGACCGGGCTGCCCTTCAGTGCGGCGATGACGCGGTCCTCTTCCCAGCGGCCGTTGGTGTTGAGCTTGTGCAGGGCGAGTCGCTCGTTCTCGTCGAGGCCGGCGCGGATGCCGTAGCGGTCGTTGGTCTCCAGGGCTTCGGTGAGGCATTGGTCGCTGACGGGGCAGCCGCCGCACAGGGCCTTGGCGGCTTGGTTCTTCGCGGTCTCGTCGGGCGAGGGGTAGAAGAGGTCCGACTGCGTGCTGTCGGCGCAGGCGGCCCGGCGTACCCAGGTGTGGTCGCGTCGGCTGGTGATCGAGATGATGGTGCTGGACACGGGGGCGGTTCTCCGGATGGGTCCGCTGCCTTGGGGCGCGGACGTGCGAGGCGTCGGCTTCAGCGCGACCGGGGTCGGGGCGGGGTGGTCGCGCTGGTGCCGGCCGTTCGGTGGCTAGCGAGGTCGCGGGCCGGAGAGACGGAAAATCGTCTCTCTGGCCAGCGTTCTGATCCGCCGCTCGACGGCCGGGCTTGTCCTCGAGTCGGCCGGCGCGCTCGGACGGCTGGCCTGCAGCTGTGCGAGGGCACGCAGGTATCCGGGCGAGGCGTCCTCGCGAGTCTTGATCTTGGCGTCCTGGGCGGCGCCTCCGCCGTACCCGGCAGGTCGGCGGGGCTCTTCGGCGGACCTGGTGTCGTACGCGCGCAGCACGCGGATGCTGCGCAGGATCGTTTCTCCGTGCGCCTGGTTGATCTTCGCGACGAGTGCCGGGGCGAGGGCTCGTACGTGGGTGGCGTAGGCGGGAGAGGTGGCGCGGACGACCAGCTGGCCGCTCTTGTGGTCGAAGCTGACGGCGGCGACGTGGTCGGCCAGGTCGCCCACGGTCGTTGGCCAGAGGTCGAGCAGTCCGCCGCCGGCCAGCGGCTCCTGCCAGGCGTGCTGGGTCACCAGGTCGGACAGGGCCGTTCCCAGCCCCACGGGGTCGAGTCCGCCGCGCCGCGGGCCGGCAGTGCGCCCGGTGGTCGGGGCCTTGGTCGCGCCGGCGGGGCGCTTGCCGGCGTCGGCGCGGGCCCGACGCAGGGCGAGGCGGGCGAGGTCGATGCCGGTGTTCTCGGTGTGGCTCATCAGGCGGTTCCTGCTCTCAGGTGGCTGCTGGTGGTGCGAAGGCGCAGGACGCGCTCGACGAGGTCGCGCCCGTAGATCTGCTCGGCCTGGTCGCGGCCGGCCAAGGTCAGCGCGGAGGTGACGAGTTCGGGTCTTCCGGCGAGGTACTGGCGCCACGCGGCGGTACGGGCCTCGCGGTGCTCGTCGCTGGTCGGCTGCTCGTCGAGGGCCACCAGCGGCTGGCGGCGGGTTGCTCTCGCCCAGGCGTCCCGGAAGAGGTGCTGGACGACGGTGCTGCGCGGGGCCTGCCAGGTGCCCTGCCACTCGGCGTGGCGCTCCCTGGCCGCCTGCGGGCTGTCGCGCCACCAGGCGACGATCGCGTCGCGCTTGGCCTGGGTGTCGTAGAGCAGCTCCGCTCCGGCGAGGCGGGCGGTCAGGAAGCCGACCGGGCGGTGGACGCGGCGTGCGGGCGCCCGCTGGGCCAAGACCGCGATGACCTCGTGCGCGGTCCACCCGGCGTCCGCGAGGTGGCGAACGGCCCAGGCGACCCGGGCAACCGGGCTGCCGCTGAGCCAGGGGACCTGCCGGACGAGTTCGAGGGCCAGCTGGTGACGCCGGCCGACCGTGTTCAGCACCCGACGGGTCCGCTTCCCCGGTCGATCCCGCTGGTCTTTCCCGTTCCCGCCCTCAGAGGGATTGTTGGTAGGTGCTGCAGGAGAAGACGTTTCAGCACCGACCCCCATTGGGGTGCAACGGGAGGATTTCACAGGCGAGTTGATGTCGGCCTTCCTGGTCGCCCGTCGCCTGGTTCGGCGTGCGGTTCGCGCGGCCTTCTTGCCGAGCCGGGCGAGGGTGAGGCGGCTCTCCTCGGAGGCGACGCCGACGACGGTGCGGATGAAGGTCTGGGACGTGGTGGTCCGCAGGCCGACGGAGTCGTCGAACAGCACCGGGATGGTGCGGACGAACTCGCTTGCCCTGGCGGCGGCCTGGCGTATGCGGGTGCCCCTGGCGGTGTAGGTGAGCAGTCCGGACTCCCGGAGGATCGACAAGTGGTACTGCACGGTGCGCTCGGACACCTTGAGCATCCGCACGAGGTAGGCGATGCCCGGTCTGCACGGGGTGAGCTGGGCGAGCAGTTCGGCGATGCGGATCGTGGTGCTGCCGAAGCGGGGGCCATGGGTGCGGGCCGGGCTGTGGGCCTGGCTGTCGTGCGCCCAGTGGACGGCCTGGAGCCAGGTGTACGGGTCCGGTGCAATGCGTCCGGAGGTGGTCGATATCCACTGCGCGGGGTCGGGCACGAGCAGGCCGGAGCCGCCCGCCGTCTTCTGTGCCTCCGGCGCTTCAGGGGCGCGGACGGGCATGGTGGAGCTGGGCACGGAGTCCTGGGTTTCGCTGGGCACGGCGGCCTGGCGCCACGAGCTGTCGCAGTTCGGGGCACGGCGCTGGCGGATTCGGACGCGGTACGCGCAGGGCGCGTTCGGCGCGAGGGCAGACGCCTCGTGCGAGTCGAGGCAGGGGTGATCGCCGGCAGGCGCCGCTCGGTAGGCGGCGGGCCGGGTGTCGGGCTGCTGAGAAGTGCCCCGGGTCAGGCCGCGATGGCGGCGGGCTCGTCCTCGGCCGCGGCGGTCAGCCGGCCGGTAGCGAGGTCAAGTTCGTGGGCGAGGTACGGGTCGAGTCCGGGGAAGTGCTGGACGATCCAGCGGGCCGCCATCTGCCGCTCGGCAAGCAGCTGGGGCACGTGCCGCCGGTGAGCGTCGAAGGCGCTGGCCGTGCGGGGAAATCCATGCGATCCGCGGTCCAGCCGTACGGCGGCGGCGGTCGGCGGGAGGAGACTGGCGAGCGCCTCGACGAAGGAGCTGGAGGCGGTGGCGATCTCGGTGTCGGCGGTCCGGGTCGGCGCCGCGGTTGTACGCGAGAAGGAGGACATGGGAGACTCCCGAGCTGGAGACGCCCGGCTGCGTGGTCAGATACGAAGGCCGGTCATCTTCGGACGTGATCGACGTCCTCGTGGTACGAGGAGCCCGGGAGCGCCAACTCCCGGGCCCTCGACGAGAACGGCCGGCGGCCCGACCAGCGGGCCAGTGGGCCGGTCAGCGCCCCGGCAGAACGCACCTAAGTGGCGCCCCGCCGGAGATCAGACACTTTATTGCCCCTTTGGCGTGATCAACGTACACCAAAATGCCCTGGCCGTGGGCAATAGATTGACCCCAAGATGTGCGCATGGGCACGATCAGGCACTAAAGTGTCCACGTGGGACGATCTGACACGGGAGGAGCGGCGATGGCCGAGCACACCGAGGCCGACGCGGGGGCGGCGCGCATCGCAGCGCGACTGGGCTACCTCTTCGAACACCGACACCCTGAGGGACGCGGCCCGTACACGATCGCCGAGGTCGCGGCCGGCACCGGCATCAGCGAGTCCTCCATCAAGCAGCTGCGAGGCCGCGACAGGGCGAACCCGACGATCAACACCCTCACCAGGATCAGCACGTTCTTCAACGCACCCCCGACGATCTGGGTCGTACCCGACGAGGAGCTGGAGGAGGTGCTCGCCAAGCGCGACCTCACGACCGCCATGCAGGAGTCCGGCGTCCAGTCGATCGCGCTGCGCAGCCAGGGCCTCAACGCGAAGAATCTGTCGCGCATCACGGAGATGATCGACATGGCGAGAGAATCCCAGGGGCTCCCCCCGATCCCCCCCACGTAACCCCCGAGGCGCCAAGAACGGGGGCCCTTTATTTTTCAACCGTGTCTATGCGCATAGACCGGTCGACACTTCTCCTTCGGAGCCGCCCGCCTAGGCGACAGCATGAGGCTCCCGGCGCACAGGGCCGCCACAGGCCAGCCGCGCTCGCGCTTCCCCGGCCGGCGCGACACCCCAGCTCCGAAGCCCCGGCGGCGACCGGCGCGCACCCCGAGGGAGCCTCGAGCTTGCCGGAGCCGACTTCTGTCACACGCCGGAGGCCAGCCGACGCCCCCGTTCTCGCAGCAGCGTCGGCGGGCCGAAGGTCTCCGGCCCGCCGGCGGCCCCGGCCGGCTCGACGCAGAACGGTTCAGGAGCCGTGAAACGAGACGATGAACCGGAGCTTCAGGTTTCTCAGCGGCGCCAGCGCCATGATCCGGCAAGGCACCTTGTCGTCGCCGCCGTGGGGCATACGCATGTATCGGACGTCGCCGTCCGGGTGGACGTAGTAGTCGTGGCGGTCCCAGAGCTCCTGTGCCTCGGGGCAGCCCTCCATGATGTCCCGGACGAGCTCCTTGAGCTGTTCGTTGTCCGGGTGCTGCGCCGCCGCGGTTCGGATCTGTGCCAGGAAGGGGACGGCCCAGCCCTCCTTCCAGTCGACCAGCTGCTCGCGCGCCTCCGGATACAGGAAGCTCCAGCGCATGATGTTGCCGCTGTACACCCACGGATACATCACCCGGTCGGGGCTGTTGTGGGCAACAACATTCCAGGCGACGTCGGAGATGTAGGCGGGATTCGGCAGCATTTTCGCCAGGAGGCGCTGCATGTCAGCGTCCATCGCCGCCATCGCGTCCGGCTCCGCACCGCGCTCTGTGGGCCCACGCCCGATCGCCTTGTGGAACAGCGCCAACTTCTCGGCGTCGTTCAGGCGCAGCGAATAGGCCAGTCGATCCAGGAAGTCCTCGGAGAAGCTGGCTTCCTCGCCGTTTTCGAGCTTGCTGTACCAGCGAGGACTCACGCCGATATAGCGGGCGATTTCGCTCTTCGAGACCTCGGTGGTGCGGCGGGCGGATCCAGTCGTCTTTACCAGGCCCGGGAGTGCATTCGGATCGAGGCGCCGGCGCCAGCGCTCCACCATGCCCGCCAAGGTCTCATCACGGGCAACAAGGCGTTCGTGGTCGGTCTTCATGAGCGTCGAGTCTAGGCAGCCGCCGACGCTCGGTCATACCAGGAACCTGTGGCGAACACCACACCTTCGCCAAAGTCGAAGCTATGTAACGAAGTGATTTCAGCGCCCGTTTTCGGATGATGATCCGTCAGAAAAAGATGATCATGCAGCCCGTTTTCGACAACGCGTCAGATTCCAGTATCTACGGCCCCTGGGGTCAATTGATTACCTTCCGTTAACCCAAGCCAGTGGTAACGCAGCGGAGTCGATGCGCGTAGCACGAACTGGCACTTCCGGAACTGCTAGTTCCGGAAGTGCTAGTTCCGGAACTGCTTGTTCCGATCACGGTTTGGCATGGTGGAGCCACCGGCCGCCGCGAGGTTGCGCCGCCCCCCCACACCCCCCGTTTGGAGTAGACCCATGTCTCGATCCGCCCTCGTCGTCGGCGGCAACCGCGGTATCGGGCTGGCCGTAGCGCGCCAGCTCCGCGAGCAGGGCCACCGGGTCGCTGTCACCTCCCGCAGCGGCGACTGCCCGGAGGACGGTCTCCTCGCGGTAGCCTGCGACGTCACGAGCCCCGAGTCGGTCGACGCAGCGCTCTCCGCGGTAGAGGCCGCTCACGGACCGATCGAGATCGTCGTGATCAACGCGGGCATCACCCGCGACACCCTGCTGCTCCGAATGAGCGAGGAGGACTTCGACGCCACGCTCCAGACCAACCTCGCCGGCGCCTTCCGAGTCGCCAAGCGGGCCGTGAAGGGCATGCTGCGAGGCCGGTTCGGCCGCCTGGTGTTCATCTCCTCCGCCGGTGCGATGACGGGAGAGGCCGGCCAGGCCAACTACGCCGCCTCCAAGGCGGGCCTGATCGGCTTCGCCCGCTCCCTCGCCCGCGAACTGGCCTCACGCGGCATCACCAGCAACGTGGTCGCGCCCGGCCTGACCGAGACCGACATGACCGCGGTGCTGACGGACTCCCAGCGCGAGTCGCTGCTGCAGCGTGTTCCCATGGGCCGCATGGCCCGGCCGGACGAGGTCGCGGCTGCGGTCGCCTTCGTGACCTCCGACGAAGCCTCCTACGTGACCGGTGCGATCATCCCGGTCGACGGCGGCGTCGGGATGGGGCACTGACCCCGGCTTGAACCCGGGCCCTGGGCGCACGAGGGGACGCCCAGGACCCACCCACAACTCCAGCGGAATCTTTGATCATTCTGGGAGGTGCCGTGCATGCGGGTTCACTCCGGAACGCCTGCGAAGATCGACTCGGACGCCTGAACCTGGCACACCGGTTCAGCGAGGACGACCTGATAAAAGCGGTCGCCTCATTGGTCGGGCGGACAATCGTCTGCGAGCCTATCGACATGAGGGGTGCATTCTCATGCGGGCTGCGCAAGAGGTATGCCGACCGTGAAGTCATCTACTACGAACAGAACGCATCGGCGCTGCACCGGCGCCAGATTATTGCCCATGAGCTCTCCCATATCCTCTGGGAACACAAAGGCGAGATCGACCTCGCCGACCTGATGTCAGACGAGGAACTCGCCGGCCTGATGGACTGGAGCGTCCTTGGAGTTTCCGCCCGCACGTCGTACGAAACCGACGCGGAGATCGAGGCGGAAATGATGGCCACCCTCATACTTCAGCGCATGTACCGCGGGACCGTGATGCCCGCCGCTCGCCCCAGCGTCGCCGATGAGCGCTGGGACGCGATCTTCTCCTGACCCTCAAGGAACGTCGTGATCAACATCATTTTCGGCGGCATGCCTCTCATTCTGCTCGCCGCCTCGCTCTATTGGGCATTCCGGCGACGCCCGGGCAGACGGCCCGCAGGAACTCTGAGTTTGTCCGCCCTCTTGGCCTGCTTCGCACTCGCCTTCAGCGCCTACCAGCCGACGGTTCGGGCGTTGGAGGATGCCGTCGCCCCAGACCTCTCCCGACTGATCAGCAACAGCGCGACCCTGTCCGCGGGAGCCGCCGTCTCCGCCGTGCTCCTCTACCTCAACTACGACGCCCCCGAGGCCCGTCGGCGGATCCGCTGGCGTCTTCGCCTCCTGGCGTTGGCCCTCGCCACCATGGCCACGACCTTCGCGTTCACGCCCGACGAGCTGACGTGGAACGCGGTCGAGACGCACGGCGGCCCGGCTGAGGGCCCCACGTCCCTTCACATCTACGCGGTGGCATACGTCGCCTACCTCTCGTACGCCGTCGTCGACTGCCTCACCGAGACCTGGACCAGGGCCCGCACGGCGACCCGGACCACTCAGCGGATCGGCCTGCGCACGACCTCCGTCGGCTGCGTCGTCGCCCTGCTCTACACCACCTACAAGACCGTCAACGCCGTGGCGGCGCTGTTCGACTGGACCGCCTTCCCCGGCGGCCCCCGCTGCACGAGCCCGGTCACGCCGGTGAGCTGCGCGTTCAGCGTGACCGCGCCGGCTGTCAGCGTGCTGCTCATCACGACGGGGCTGACCTTGCCGGCCATCGTCTGGCCGGTGACGCAGTACCTGCGGCGCCGTTGGGAGCGCCAGTCCGTCGCGGACCTCACCCCGCTCTGGCACGACCTGACCCAGGTCTGCCCCAGCGTCGTCTTCCGGACGGTCGGCGGTGAGACCGAGACCGACCTCGTCCTGCACCGCAGGGTCGTGGAGGTCTGCGACGGGATCCTCACCCTGGACGAGCACCGCTCGCGCGCGGTCCAACAGGCGGCAGCAGCGGCCGTCGCCGCCACGCGGCACGCCGGGACGGATCGCGGCGCCGCGATCGTCGAGGCCGCCATCGTCGCGGGAGCGATCCAGGCCGCCCGCGCCGGCGCCCCCGCCCAGGACGACCCAGCCCCGCAAGCCGCCGGCGCCGACGCCCGCGAGGCAGACCTGCGCGCCGAGGTGCTGTGGCTACGCTCGGTCTCCCGGCAGTACGCGACCAGCAACATCGTCCACCACGCCGCCGACCACCAGGTCCCGGCACTCACCGCGGCCTAGGAAGACAGCGACATGGCCCCCTCCCCCTTCGCGGACCCGGAGTTCTACCGGGACCGCTACCCGACCTATGCAGCGCTGCGCGGTCGATCCCCGGTCCTCCGGATCCCCCTGGGCGGGAGCGCGGGGCCGGCGGTCGCCGTCACCGGCTACGAGCAGGCACGCCAGGCACTCAGCGCGGACCTGTCCAAGGACACCGCCGCCTACTTCGCCGACCGCCCCTCCGGACGCTCGCTCCACCCCGCGGTCGCCCACACCATGCTGCACACCGACCCGCCAGCGCACACCCGCCTGCGCCGGCTGGTCGTCAGGGCCTTCACCTCCTCCACCGTGGACGGCCTGCGGCCCTGTATCCGTCACCTGGCCGAGCACCAGACCAAGTCCTGGGAACCGGGCAGCGAGGTCGACCTGATCGCGGACCTCGCCGGTCCGCTCCCGGTCGCCGTGATCTGTCAGCTCCTGGGCGTCCCGGTGGCAGACTGGGGTGTGGTTCGCGCCCTGTCCACCGACCTGTTCGCCACCGGCGACAACTCCCGGATCGACGCGGCCTCCCACGACCTCGCCGACTACATGGTCCAGCTGATCGCCACCAAGCGCTCCCGGCCGGACCAGGCCCTCCTCTCCGGCCTGATCGCCGTCCGCGACGCCGACGGCGACCGCCTCAGCGAGGAGGAACTAGTCTCCCTCGGCCTGCTGCTCCTGCTCGCCGGCCACGAGACCACGACGGCAGCGATCGGCAACGCCGTCCTGGCCCTCCTGCAGAACCCGGCCGAGCTGGAGGGCCTACGGGCCCACCCGCACCTCATCCCCGCTGCCGTGGACGAACTCCTGCGCTACGACGCACCCGTGAGCATCGCCACCTGGCGCCACGCCGCTCACACAGTGCAGTTGGGCGAGGTCGAAGTCGCCGCCGGCACCCCGGTCCTGGTCTCCCCCGGGGCAGCCAACCGCGACCCCGGGAAGTTCACCGATCCGGACCGACTCGACCTCCGGCGCCCGGATGCCGCCAGCCACCTCTCGTTCGGCCACGGCATCCACCGCTGCCTCGGCGCACCGCTCGCCCACGCGGAGATCGAGACCACGCTGCAGGTCCTGCTCAAGCGCTTCCCCGACCTCCGGCTGGCCGTCCCCGCCGACGAACTGCGTTGGCGCCACTCCCGATTGATCCGAGGGCTGGAGTCTCTGCCCGTCCTCCTGTAGGCGTCACCCGGTGCTGCCGAGAACGCTCCTCGGCAGCACCGGCACCGTCCCAGGGCTGTTGCCGATCCGGCGTGCCGACGGCGGCCAACAGGGCCCCAACGGGCGCCGAATCCGCGCCCCCGGCACTCCCGCGCCAGCTCGTACAGGCAGGGCCGACAGGGCGCCCTACGCGGCCGAACCAGCCAGCGCAGCACGGACCTTGGCCATGCCCCGTGCCGTCACCTCGGCTCCTCGCTCCCCGCCGGTCCGATGACGCGCCGCACCGCTGCACCGCCCGCACAGTCCCGGCTGCGGCAGCGGATCACGGCACTCCGCGCACTCAGCACCGCGCGGACGAGGCGGTTCTACCGGCCGCTCCACGGGCATCTTCCGCTCCAGCCGCGTGCGCAGGACTCCGGCCGGGGAGTAGACCACCTCCGGCAGCCCGGACAGCAGCGCTGCCCGCAGCTGGTCCTCCGACCCGCCTCGATCCATCCACTCCCGCACCAGCGGAGCCAGTGCAACCGCCTCCGCCGCGCCGAGCGGCAGGCGCCGCTCCGGCCGGACCGCGCGCAGCAGCACGTTCATCGCCTCGAGAGTCGCCTCGTCCAGCTCCTCCACCGGCTTGGCGGGCCGGAGTACCGGAGCGGGAGCGTCTTCCTCCCGCCCTCCCCTGTCCCCCTCGTCGCCGTTCTCGGCGACCGGTTTCACCGCAGCGGGGAGGGAGGGTATTTTCACCAGGTCCTTTGGAAGGGTGTCACACGCAGCGGTGTCCGACTCACCGGAGCCCGGCACAGTGGCACCCGGAAGCCCCGGGGTCTGCGGCCGGTCGAAGAGGTGCGCCTCCGTCCGCAGCCGCCCGTTAGCGAGGCGGACCACCTCCACCCGGTAGTACCCCCACGCCTTCAGCTCGTCCAGTGCCGCCTCCAGGGCCTTGCGGCCCTGTGGGCTCGAATCCGCCATCTGTCGGCACGTCTCCCGCCAGTCGCCCGGACGGGACAGGAGATCCACCAGCAGGCCCCGCGCGGTGTAGCTCATCGCGCGGTTCTGCGCCAGCGCGTTCGGGATGATCACATATGACGACGGATGCGAGCTGCGGTGGATACGCAGGAGGTCCTCCTCGAGCCTCGGCCGGGCCAGTCCCAGCCGAGGGACGACGGACCATAGCCGCAAAGGTCCCGCAAGTGAAGCGGCTCCAGAGTGGCCTTGATCACATCGACTGACGGCCGGTCTCGCGGCGCTCCACCCACATCAGGAGCCTGCTGGCAATCAGCGCCGGCACGCGGGTCCAAAGGGTGGTGCGGCGTCCGGGCCTGCGGAGTTCACCACGCAGGATGCCCGCGACGAGTGCCTCGTACTCGGCGTCGTAGTAGATCTGGGGAGGGTCCTGCCGATTCTTGGAGTCCCGCACTGCCAAGATCCCTTCGTCGAGGAAGGCCAGCTCGAAGCAGGTGCTGCCGCCGCTGCTGGCGGTTTGCCAGTCGGCGCTGCTGAGTTGACCGGCGAGCCAGCTGGGATCGACGTCGTTCTTGTTCACGGTGCGAGTTCCTTGGCGATGGACTGGAGGAGTTTCAGGGTGGCTTTTTGCCCGAGGGCATCGGTCTTGAGGTAATCAGCGGTTGTCCGGTACCACTCGACGGTCTCGGGCTGGTTCAGGTGGAGCAGCGCACGGGCGGCCTCGATGGTGACGGTGTCGGGTCCCTTGGGGTATCTCATCAGCATGAAGGGCCCGTCCATGCCGGAGTGGGCGCCGGCCGCCGACGGAAGCGCCTGGATGGTGTAGTTGGGGTCGGTGTGCATCAAGTTGATCAGGTGCTGGACCTGTGCTGCTGCGACTTGCCGCCCGCCGACTTCCCGCCGAAGCAGTCCTTCCGGAATGACGGACCAGAGCTTGAAGGGCTTACTGCGGTCCTGCATCGCCGCGCTGTGCTCGCGGCGAGCCCGGATGAACCGGTCGATGTCCTCCGTGGTCCTCCACGTCCGGTTGGCCTCGACGACGGCGCGCTCGTATTCCGGGATCTGCAAGAGGCCGTGCAGGACGGCCGGACTCCAGTGGAAGACGCTCTCGGCCTGCTCGATCTCGGTGAGGTGCTCACTGAGTGGTGCGTCGACAACGCCCTTGAACCGCTGGTGCCAGTCAGGCTCTGCGGCACGACGGACCAGTTCGCGCCACTCCTCGCGGGTGGCCTCGTCCGTGATGCCGAGCACCTCGAAGAAGTGGGCCAACTGTTGGAGTTTGAGGCCCTGGGTGCCGGCTTCGATCTTGCTGACGGTTGAGAGAGACCGATACCCGAGGTGAACGGCCGCTTCCTCTTGCGTCCATCCCTTCGCGTCTCGGGCGCGCCGAAGCTCGGCACCGAGGCGCCTGCGACGGGGAGTTGGCTCAACGGGCATCCGACGCCTCCTTTCTCGAAAGGAAGCGTAGCCCGCGGGGAGTCCGAACGTATGGCAAATCGCAGAAAGGAAAACTTTCCTCTTCGGGGTCTTGCCCTTCATCCAGCAGGGCGTCCATCATCAAGGCTCGACATGCGGAGAGTACTCCGGCAAGTACGGAGTGCGACATTCCGTGTGGCCTCGCCTGCCTGCTGGAGGGTCGATGCCTGTCACCCCCGTCACCCGGGAGCGCCGCTTCTTCACCGTGCTGGTCGCGACCGCCGCCCAGGACGTCCGACCGATGCGAACGGTCGCCAAGGCGCACCTAGTCCTCTGGGACAAAGCCGAGTTGACCGACCTGGTCCTGCTCGGCCTATCCGAGCTGCTGTCCAACGTGGTCAAGCACGCCCCAGGCGACTGCGAGGTGCGGCTTCGGGATGTTGCGGCCGGCGTCGAGGTCGCGGTGACCGACTTCGCCGTGGGCCTTCCGGTGGTCAAGGAGCCCACGGAGGAGGAGCCCGGGGGCCGGGGGCTGTTCCTGCTGTCGCAGCTGGTGCAGGAACTGACGGTCGAGCCGCTCGACTGCGGCAAGCAGGTACGGCTGCTGATGAAACTGCCCGACGTCGACGATCAGGAGATGGACCCACGGTGCTGACCGACTTAGCCCCGACGACTCCGCTGGCTCTGTACCCGTATGGGGTGAAGCCAGCGTTGCTGCCGGCCGTGCTCTACCGCTGCACCTCGTACTTCGACATCGAGGGCACCGAGCACGAGCTGGTGTTCAGCTGGGAGATCCTCAGTTCCTGCGCCGAAGCCTTCCGGCACATCCGGTCGGCAGCGAGCGGCATCACCCAGGCCCTGCCGCAGGAAGCCGATCAGGTGGTGCGTCCCTGGCTGGCTGACCCGCTCGCGATGTCCAAGCTCGAACGGGACCTCCAGCAAGGCCGCCTCTACGAGCTGGAGCTGCCGGGATCGGGAAGCCGGATCGTGCTCTCCCTTCGGCCAGTTCTGCTCCTGCCGATGCTGCCGCAGCGACCTCGGCTCTGCCCTGCGGACCTGCTTCTGGGCCGTCGCACCTGGGCCAGGTAGCACCCCCGACAGACCTTCACGACCGACCGGCCACCGGCCAGACGGGAGCACAACCTAATGACCAGCACCATCGCGAGCCTCACGACGGGGAGAGCGTCCGACCTGCCCAGCCCTGAGCACTCGGAGCCCACCGCCTCGGTAGCACCGGGCGTCGGCGTCGTGATCCCGGTGTGCAACCGCCGCGAGAACCTGTCGCTGCTGCTCTCCTCCCTGTCCCGGCAGACCACCGGTGCGTTTCACGTGGTCGTCGCCGACGATGGGTCCACCGACGGCACGCGCGCCATGGTCGAGTCCCTGGCGGCCACCGAGCAGTGGGGCGGCCGACTCTCCTGGATCGGCTGTGGCCCGGACCTCGGCGTCCGCACCGCCCGCGCCCGCAACATCGGTGTCGCCAACCTGCACGCCGACACCAGCCTGGTCGTCCTCCTCGACAGCGACCTGGTCGTCCAGCCGAACGCGATGGAGAGCTTCACCGCGCTCCACCAGCGCCACCCCTCCACCGTGATCTCCGGCCTGGTCGACTGGCTGCCGCCGAGCCCGCACACCGAGGTCGAACAAGCCGTCGCCACCCGCAGCCTGGCCCGGCTCAGGGGCTCCGTGCCCCAGGGCATCCCCCGGCGCGTCGGCGGAACGTTCGTCGGCCCCGAACTGCGTACCGGGCTGTTCGAGAAGGGCGCGGAGGAGCCGGTGCCGCTGCGGCCCGAGTGGGCGCTTCCGCTGAACTCGGCGTGGCCGGTGGACGTCTACTGGAGCCTCGGCGGCTTCGATGAGGCGATGACCGGCTACGGCTACGAGGACAACGAGTTCGGGGCCCGCGCTCTGGCCGCCGGCGTCCAGTGCCTGCCCCGGCCGGAGCTGTGGGCCCTGCACGTGTGGCACCCGAAGCCGGACGCCGCGATGTCCGAGAACCAGAAGAACCTGGACTACTACCTCCGCCGGCACGGCCGGAACCAGCTCATGGAGACCGACGTCGACTGGACGCTGTGGTTCCACTACCACGCGGAGCGCGGCGGCACCGTCGTCCGGGGCAGCAGCACCCTGTGGGCGCTGGACGCCGACGGTGCCCGCCGCCTTGCCCTGCCCGACCTGTCCTGGCTCGCCAGGCTCGGCCACTACGTGGACGTCCACCAGCTGCCGTGGGCGGACCCCGATCTCCTGGTCAAGGCGCTCGACCACGGCACCGCGCAGCTAACCGAGTCCTGATCCGACCGGCACCACCACCCACCACACCCATGAACAGGGGAGACCCATGCTCGTAGTGGCCTTCAAGCCGGGGCACGACGGCGGCGTGGCCGCCATCCGCAACGGCCGGCTGGTGTACTCGCTGGAGTCCGAGAAGGACTCCTTCGCCCGCTACTCCTTCCTCACCCCCACCACCTTGCTGGAGCTGGCCGAGCGTCTGGACGAGGTCCCGGACGTCGTCGCGGTCGGCGGCTGGCAGGAGAAGGGCATCAGCATCAAGGGCCAGGTCGGGGCCGGCTACCACGGCGCCGAGTCGGTGGTCACCCGCAGCAGCCGCTTCTTCGGCAAGGACGTCACCTTCTTCTCCTCCTCGCACGAGCGCTCGCACATCCTCGGTGTGCTCGGTATGGCGCCGCGCCGCTCGCACCGTCTCCAGGCCGTGCTGGTCTGGGAGGGCATCACCGGCGCGTTCTTCCTGGTGGACGACAAGTTCCGCGTCGTGAAGACGATCGAGGTCATGGACCAGCCCGGCGCCAAGTACGCCGCGCTGTTCGCCATCCTGGACCCGACCTTCCCCGCAACCGGCGGCTTCCCCCGGCTGAGCGACGCCGGGAAGCTGATGGCGCTCGCCGCGTACGCCAACCCGGACGACGCCGGCCCTGAGATCAACGCCGCCGTCGACCGCGTGCTGGCCATCGGCAACGCCTACCCGGTGCCCAAGGACGACTTCCGCGACAGCGTCCTGTTCGACGCCGGCCTCACCACCGAGATCGGCACGTTGGCGGCGGCGGTCATCACCCGCAAGATCTTCGACGCCTTCGCCGACGTCGCCCGACGCGACCTGCCGTCCGGCCTGCCGCTGCGCATATCCGGCGGCTGCGGCCTCAACTGCGACTGGAACCAGCAGTGGCGCGAGCTGGGTCACTTCTCGGAGGTCTTCGTGCCGCCGTGCCCGAACGACTCCGGCTCCGCCATCGGCACGGCCGCCGACGCGCTCGCCACCCTCACCGGCAGCCCGTCGATCGAGTGGGACGTCTACTCCGGCCTCGACTTCGTCACCGACACCCTGCCCGACCCCGCCCGCTGGCAGCGGCGCCCCCTGGACGACGCCGCCCTTGCCTCCGCCCTCGGTGCCGGCCGAATTGCCGCCTGGTGCCAGGGACGCTGGGAGATCGGACCGCGGGCGCTCGGCAACCGCTCGCTGCTGGCCGACGCCTGCAGCGCGGCCAGCAAGAACCGGCTCAACGTGATCAAGCAGCGGGAGACCTATCGGCCGATCGCCCCCGTGGCCCGGGTTGAGGACCTGGCCGCCGCCTTCGACGCGGACTTCGAGGACCCGTACATGCTGTACTTCCGGCGGGTCCGCGACCAGCGTCTGGCGGCCGTCACCCACGTGGACGGCTCCGCCCGGGTTCAGACCGTCTCCCACCAGAGCAACCAGCGCCTGCACCGGCTGCTCGGCGCGGTAGCCAGCGACACCGGCCTCGGAGTGCTCTGCAACACCAGCCTCAACTTCAACGGGCACGGCTTCGTCAACCGGATGACGGACCTGATCGCCTACTGCGAGAGCCGGGGTGTCACGGACATGGTCGTCGGTGAGGACTGGTACCAGGACCGGATCGGGCTCGCCGCCGGCCAAGCGGCGTGAGCCAGGCCGCCCGGGGCCCGCGCACCCGTACCGGCGGCGGCTCGCCCGTCTCCGACCGTGCCCGCGCGGGCACCGCGGCGGCGCTCGTTACCGTAGACGGGCACGGTCGGCGCGGCGCCGACCGTAGGCCCCCTTCCCGCCACACACCCGCGGGAGCCCACGGTAAGGACGCCATGTACTCGAACATCTCCGCTGCCGCCCCGGTCTTCCGCTGCCCGGTGTGCGAGGAACCCCTGGTTCGCGAGGACCGCTCCTTCGGGTGCGTCAACGCACACAGGTACGACGTTGCCCGCGAAGGCTACGTCAACCTGCTGCTCGCCCAGCACCGGCACTCCAAGGACCCCGGTTACAGCAAGGAGATGATCGCCGGCCGCCGCGACTTCTTCGACGCGGGCCACTACCAGAAGCTCGCCGACGGCGTCGCCGACGTCATCACCTCCTATCTGCCCGAGGGTCCGGCGCTCGTCGCCGATGCCGGCTGCGGGGAGGGCTACTACCTGCGGCGCCTGCGCAACACCCTCGCCGGCCTCGGTCGGGAGGACGACGTGCTGTTGTGCGGGATGGACATCTCCAAGCACGGCGTCCGCGTCGCTGCCAAGCGCGACCCGCAGGGCCTGTACGCCGTTGCCGGGACCTACCGCATGCCGGTGATGAGCAACCGGGTGGATGTCATGCTCACCCACTTCTCCCCGGTGTCAGCCGCCGACTTCCGCCGCACTGTCAAGCCGGGCGGCACCGTCCTGGTCGGCGGTCCCGCCGAGGGGCACCTCTACGCCTTCAAGGAGCTGCTCTACGACACCCCGGCCAAGCACGAGCCCTTCGACCGTCTCGCGGGTGAGGCGGGGTTCGAACTGACCGGTACCCACAGCATCCGCTACCCGCTGAGCCTGCGCGGCCCCGGCCAGGTGGCGAACCTGCTGCTGATGACTCCCTTCTACTGGTCCGTCGGCGACGAGACCCGCGCCCGGCTCGCCGCCATGGACCAGCTCGACACCGAAGTGGACGTGATCGTCCACGCCTACCGTCGCACCGCCGACGCCCTGGCCGAGGATGCACCCGAGGCCGAGCCCGAGGACAACGGCGACGCAAGGAGTTCCGAAGACTGGTGAAGATCCTCTTCGACGGCCAGGTGACGGGAGCGGACGGCATCGCCCGCTCCACCCGCCACCTGGCCGCCGCCCTCCAACGACTCGCCCCCGAAGCCGGGCTGACCCTGATCGTCGCCCCGCCCACCACCGTCCCCCGCTACAGCGTCGCCGAAGGCCGGCGCCTGCTCGCTCTGGCCGCCGAGCACGACGCCGACGCCATCCACCTGCTCGACTACCGCGTGCCGATCGGCGGCAGCTCGCTGCCGGTGCTGGCCACCGTCCACGATCTGCTGCGGTTACGGCACCCCGAACACTGCTACACCGACGATCAGTTCACCGACCGATTCGGCTCCGCAGGTCTCACACGGCTGCGCGAGGCCGTAAAGCAGTTACGGGCCACGGCCTCGCCGCCGCCCGGCACCACTCGACCGCCCGAGTCGCTGCACGAAGAGTTCTACGCGCTGATGACCGCGTACACCGCAGGCTCGGCCGCCGCCGTCCTCACCCCGACCAGGACCGTCGCCGACCACCTCGACCAGGCCGTGGGCCGCCGGGTGAACGCCACCGTCGCGCCGTGGGGAGTCGACCACCTGACATCCCCGGCCGACCAGCTACCCGAAGGGCTTCGGCCCGGCCAGTACCTGCTCTACGTCGGACAGGCCCGCTCCCACAAGGGCCTCCACCAGCTGCTGGACGCCTACCGCGCCTCCACCGCAGCGCGCAGCGGCTACCCCCTGGCACTGGCCGGCCGCGACTTCACCACCGCCCTCGCCCGCGATCTCGGCCTGGAAGACAGCATCGTCCCGCTGGGCGAGGTATCGGAGCCCTCTCTGGCCCGCCTGTACGCCGACGCCACCGCGGCCGTTCATCTCGCCGAGCACGAAGGCTTCGGCTTCACCCCATTGGAGGCCCTGAGCCTCGGCGCCCGGGTCCTAGTCTCCGACCTGCCGGTGCTGCACGAGACCCTCGGCGTGCACGCCCGCTTCACCGACCCTGGCGACCGACACGCCACCGCGCGGGCCATCGACCGGCTTCTGGCCGAGCCCGACACCGAACCGGAGCGCCGCCGGCGCGCCACCCACGCCTCCCACTTCCGCTGGGACACCTGCGCCCGCGTGGTCTTGGCGGCCTACCGGAAGGCGACCACGTGACCGCCACCATCCCCGAACGCACCGCTCCGGCCGACCAGAGCGCCCGCGGTGCACCAGCGCTCACCCCACGCCAACTCGACATCCTGCGGTGCATCGCCAACGGCAGCAGCGTCAAGGAGACCGCGAAGGAGCTGTGCATCTCGACCAGCACGGTCAAGACCCACTCCCGCAGCCTGTACGACGCTCTCGGAGCCGGTGACCGCGCGCACGCCGTGGGCCTCGGCTTCCGCCTCGGCCTTCTGGACAGCGCCGACGTCCGCCTCCCCAAGACCGAAGCCACCCCGCCCCAAGGAGCCGCCGCGTGAACCAGCTGCTCGTCCTCGACCTCGGCGACGTCCTGGTCCGCACCGCCCCCGGCGCGCAGTACCAGGCGCTGCACCGGCTCACCGGCACCCCGCCGAACCACTGGGCGGAGGCCGCCGACCCCACCGGCCTCACCGAGGAGCTGGAGCGCGGCGAACTCGACTTCGCCGCCTTCGCCGCCACCCTGTGCGAACGCACCAGCACCCCGCTCGAGGCCGCCCCGCTCAAGCGGATGCGGAAGGCGTTCAACAAGACGGTGCACAGCCTCGACCCCGCGATGGCGTGGGCCGTGCGGCCGTTCGCGCAGCAGAACCGCCTGCTGCTGGCCAGCAACACCAGCGAGCCGCACTGGCAGCGCATCCGCGAACTGCTCACCGCCGACGGCTTCCCGGACGTACCCGCCTGCCTGTCCTTCGAGATCGGCCACCGCAAGCCCGCCAACGAGTTCTTCCACGCGCTGGCAGCGCTAGACCCGCGGGTAAGTGACAGTGCCGTGTTCCTGGACGACCGGCCCGAGCACGTCGCCGCCGCCAGCCGGCACGGGCTCACCGGCATCCGTCACTACGACACCGCGACCAGCGCCACGTACCTTGCCGGACTTCTCGCTGGCCCACCCACCACAACCCTCCAAAGGAGCTGATCGTGCCGCTCGTCGCAGTCGATATCCGCGCCAACCACGACACCGGCGTGGCCCGCTACGGCCGGTCCGTCCTCGCGGCCGTCGCACCCCTCGCCCGGGAAGACGGCATCAAGATCCTCACCGTGGTCCGCCCCGGCCATGGGCACACGGCCGCCGCCGCGCTCGACCACGGCCACGAGGTGATCGAGATCGGTAGCGACACCGGCTTCGTTCGGGACAACCCGGAGCTGCGGGACCTGCTCACCGCCCGCGGCGTGGACCTCTACTACACGTCGCACTACACGGTGGACCGCCAGTGCCCGGTGCCCTTCACGTTCACCATCCACGACCTCACCCGCATGCGGATGCCGCACCTCAGCTACACGGACCGCACGTTCGCCGAGCGGTTCGGAACCGAGGAGGCTGACCGGGTCCGCGCCGAGCTGTCCGACCTCGCCGACCTGGACACCATCAGCGACAGCGAGGAGACGTTCACCCGCTACTTCACCGCGCTGAACCGTGACCTCGCGGCCCGTGCCCACCGCATCACCACTGTCTCCCGCTCCACCGCGGCCGACATCACCAGCCTTCTCCACTACCGGGACGACCGGCTCGACCTCGTCCCCTGCGGCGTCGATGTCGAGAGCTTCCGGCCACGCCCCCGGACCGAAGTGACCTCCGTGCGCGCCAAGTTCGGCCTGACCTATGGCCCCTACCTGGCGTTCGTCGGCCTGACCCACCCCAACAAGCGGTTCGACTGGCTCGCCGACCAGTTGACTGCCGCCCGCCAGCAGCTGCCCGCCGGCGCCCGCCTGGCCGCGATCGGCGGCCACGCCGACCAGGTCCCCGCCGTCCGGGACATGCTGCGCGACCGTGGGGCCGAGGACTTCGTCGTCTTCACCGGCCGGGTGAGCGACGACGAGCTGGCCGCGCTCTACAGCGGCGCCGCTGCCTGGGTCACCGCCTCGCTCAACGAGGGCAACAACCTGCCCCCGCTCGAAGCCCTCGCCTGCGGCAGCGAGGTGATCGCCACCGACATACCCCCGCTGCGCGAATCCCTCGGCGAGCACGCCCACTTCTACTCGCCCACCGACCCTGCCGCCCTCGTCGACCGCGCCGCCGCCGTCCTGGCCGGCACCGCGGATCGCCGCCAGCCTGGCTTCCGCGTGCCGTCCTGGCACGATGCCGGCCAGGCCCTGCTCGCCTCCTGGAGGGCAGCGCTGCACGGTGACCGCCCGGCGGCGGGCAGCCCCGGAAACTGACCTGCCCCAGCGCCCTTGGCCCGGTACGGTCGCACTGTGCCGGATCTGGACCTGCCCACGTACGACGTCCACGCCTCCTTCCTGGGGGCCGTCGCCGAGTACCGGGCCGAGGGCTGCTTCCCCGAGTTCGACCAACTCGACGTGCAGAACCCCGACGCCTTCGCCGCCTACGTCGACCAACTGCGCGACGACCCGCGGGTCCTCTACCAGCCGGGGCTGCCGCCGCTGACCATCCTGTGGTGGACGGAGGGCGAGCACTACCTGGGCCGGTTGTCCATCTGGCACCGACTCCACCCCGACTGGGCCCACAGCGGTTACATCGGCTACGACGTCCGGCCCACCGCGCGCCGCCGGGGCCACGCCACCGCGATGCTCGCCGCCGCGATGCCCACCGTCCACGCGCTGGGCATCGACCCCGTTCTGGTGACCGTCAGGGCGCACAACACCGCCAGCCGCCGGGTGATCGAGGCGAACGGGGGTCAGCTGGTCCAGCAGGACGGCGACCGGCTGCGCTTCCACCTGCCAGCCGCACGGTCCGCGTAGCCGGGCTGCTCTCCGGGGCTGCTCAGCCGAGCACCCGTACGTTCCAGCGCTTCAACGCCTTCGCGTCGCCGTCCCGGAGGACGTGACCGGCAGCCTCCAGAGCGGCCCTCGCCGCCTGTTCGATGCCCTCCGCGTCGATCTTCGGCGTCTCCATCACGGTCAGGCGCGCGAGCAGGTCCCACACCACCACCGGCCCGTGGGTGAACAGGTTCATCCCGTCGCACCCGACGTAGGCGGCACGCTGGTCCAGGGCGGCGTCAACTCGCTTGGCGAACTCCTCGTAGTTCGAGCAGGCGTCGAGCACCAAGCCGTGACAGCGCAGGCCGCCAAGGTCGCAGCGAAGCTGATCGAGGTTGATCCACCGCTCGGCGTCGGCGACGTTCTCCCCCGCCCAGGCGACCCCGTCGTCCGAGAAGCCGCCGTGGCCGGCGAACACGATCAGATCGGCCGGCGCCCGCAGGGCCTCCAGCGCCTCCGCGGCCGTGCGCGGAGTCCGAACGTCGATCTTGAGGGGATCACGGCTCTCGTCCGGGTACCAGCGGCGCCGGACCGTCCGCAGCTGGTATCCCAGCCCCCAGACGTACTCCACCATCGGTTTGTCGCCGGCGAACGCCATGATCCGGATCGTGCTCACTTCCGCCCCCCGTCCGTGGTGAACCAACTTCGTCACGAAGACTAGGCGTTCCGCCCCGGGGCACCGGAGCCGCGCCCGGGGCACTGCCCCGGGCGCGCCCTCACAGGGTGCGCCACGTCCTGCGGAGGAGGGCGAAGTCGTCGGCGGTCAGGGCTTCGCCGGTGGTGTCCAAGTGGCTGGCGTAGTACAGGCTCGGAACCCCGAGGGACGGCTGGGCGGCGGTGTACTCCCGCCACGCGGCCAGCGAGGGCAGCGGCCAGCCGTCGGTGTCGATCAACGCCGTGGGGTCGGCGACCCTGGCCATCTCGGCCCGGAACGTCATCTCCGGCAGGACGCTCTCCGCCCGATGGGAGTAGATGTCACCGAGCCGCACCATGTCCTGCACGCCGGAGAAGTACGGGTTGGGCGACTGCCCGACGATCAGGGCGTCCGGCTTGGCCTCCTTGGCGGCCTCGTAGATCACGCGCTGCATCTCGAAAGCGGCCTCGATGCCGAACAGCCGGTCCGAGTCGACTGGGAACGCCATGCCGTAGATGCCCGGGACTGCGGACTGGTGGTCCAGCTTGAGGCCGTCAGCGTTGGCGCAGCCGGGGCCGGCGCCGAGCAGCTGGTGCACCTGGCTGCGGATGCGTTCCCGCACCGTTGGCAGGGTGATGTCGATGCCGAGCTTCGCCCCCGCGGCCGGGGTGCCGAACTTGGAGAGGCGCCCGGGTCGGTTGGTGTGCAGCTGGCGGTCCGGCCACCAGCGCACGCACTCCTCGGCGTCGATGCCTTCGGTGTCCCACGGCCCCCACCACAGCAGCACCTTGCGGCCGGCATGATGCTGCTCGGCGACGAACCCGGGCAGGTCGGGCCACCGCCCGGTGTCGATGTTCTTGAGACCTCCGGCTAGGAACCACCGCGCGTCGACCACGACGGTGCCGAAGGGGAGTGACTCGGCTTCCAGCCGGGTCACAATGTCGCGGTAGTTCGTCTCGGTGCACAGGGTGTAGACGGCGGTGTCGGGCCCGCGTTCCCGGGTGGAGCGGATGCGGAAGAGGTCGCCCTGCCAGGACTGGTGGCCCCAGCCGCAGACGATCGGCCGTGCCCACCACGATGCCGGCCGCCGGGCGGGCCGGGCGACGAGTCCCGCGTTCAGCAGTGCGTGGACGTAGGCGGTCAGCGCGGCGGTGGCGCCGACGCCGGGCACCAGGATGATGCCGGGGGGCTCGTAGGTGCCGACGGCTGGGGCCGCGCCCCAGCAGTTGAGGCCGAGGGCGAATCCCTCCGGGCCCCCCAGGTACTCCAGCTCGGAGAAGAGGTGTCCGCCGGGCTTCACCGCAAGCCCGATGGCCCACCACTGCTCCTGCCCCGCGGCGTTGACCGCGAACGCGAGCAGCCCCGGGTTGGCCATGAAGTTGCCGCCGCCGTGGTCGAGGTCGGCGTTCACGCTGACCTGCGCGTATTCGTGCGGCGCGGTCAGCTGTCGGGCGTAGGTGTTCGGTTCGGGGCAGAGCACGTGGGTGAAGGCTGCCGGGGAGCCGGTGGAGTAGGCCCGCGCGGGCGTGCGGCCTCGGTCGTTGAAGTGCTTCGTCAGCGCGAAGTGCTCGCCGAAGCCGTCGGCCGCGATGGTGTCGAAGTAGCGGACCGAGTCGATCGAGCCGGAGCCTTGCGCTGTCACCGAGAAGACCAGGTGAGCGGCGAACACGTCTACGCTGTAGCGCTTGGTCCCCCACCCGGTGGACCGCGCGGTCCAAGTGATCCGCTCGAAGTCCGTGTGCTCCACACGCTCCGGGGCTTCGGCGAGCACCGCCCTGTCGATGCCGCCCGCGGTGTCGATCGCGATCTCGGGGATGAATTCCTGCCGCAGGCCGGCGGACTCCACCACCATCCGGAGCGGGCTTCCTCCGACCGACACCCGGAAGTCCTTGCGGACGACCTCGATCCCGTCGTTCGTGCTCACGCCGAACACCCCCTCCGACCTCGTGAAATGTGTTTCAGCGAGCCACACGCTATCGAGGTGAAAACGCTTACGGTATCGACCAGTTGGCTATAACCTCACCCCGACCGACCGCCCAAGGAGCAAGGAGTGATGATGCGTCAGGTATTAGTCACCGGAGCAGCCGGCCTTCTGGGGGTGTGCCTGCTGACCGAACTTCGTCGTTCGGGCGCCGAAGTCCTGGCGGTGGACGACGGCAGCGCCGGAACCTGGCATCGGCTGGCCCGGTTCGACGCCGACCCGGGCGTGATCACCCACCGGGTGGATATCTGCGACCGCCGTGCGCTGGCGGCCGTTTGGCCCCGCGATGGCGTGGACGCGGTGGTCCACCTGGCCGCCCGGCACTTCATCCCCGACTGCCAGGCCAACCCCGAGAAGACGTGGCAGACCAACGTCGTCGGCACGTCGAACGTCCTGTCCGTGGCGGCCGAGCGAAGGGCTACCCGCTTCGTGCTGGCCTCCACTGCCGACGTCTACGAGGCGAGCGTGGACCCCCACCACGAGGGATCTGCTCTCGGCCCCACCAGCGTCTACGGCCGCACGAAGCAGTTGGACGAGGTCATGCTGAGGCACGCCGCCGCCCTCGGCGCCACCACGGAGTACCTCGCGGTCCGATTGTTCAACTTGTACGGACCCGAGCCGACCGTCGACCACCTGATCCCCGCCATCACCGCCCAGGCTCTCGCGGGCGGCCCGCTCTTGCTCGGCAATCTCGACTCACAGCGCGACTACGTCTTCGTCGCCGACGCTGCCGCCGCGGTCGCCGAGCTGCTGCATGCACCGATCACCGGCGTGGTGAACGTCGGAACCGGTATCGGCACCACCGGCCACTCCGTTGTCGAGCACGCCGGGAGTTCTCTCGGACGCGAACTCGTCGTGACCTCCGACCCTCGCCGGATGCGTCCCTCGGACCGTACACACCTGGTGTCCGATCCAGCTCGCTTGGTGCAGCACGTGCCGTGGTGGCCGGCGACTTCCGTCCGCGACGGCATCGAAGCGGTAGTGGCCGCTGGCTCCGGGGCGTAGCTTTCCGGCTCAGCCGCAGCCGCCAAGTTGGGCACCCTCAGCGATGCCCTGGGGGAGGGCAACGCCGGTCAGTTCCCGTGCGCGGGCGGTCAGGATGGGGGCCAGTTCCAGGTAGTACCCGCGGTCAACCGCTTGGAGCATTTCCGCCAGAGCGACCAGTTGGCCGACTCGGCCGGCCGGGGACTCCAGAACCTCCCCGAACTCTTCGCGGATGCGCAGTGCGACGTCGGGCACCAGCAGACTGCTGACCCACAGGACCGCGGGGTCGTAGCCGACCGGCACCAAGCCCCAGCGTTCCCAGTCAAGGATCTTGAGTGGCGCGGCGGTCACGTTGGCCCACTGGAGATCGCCGTGCCCAGTGGTCCGCTCGATCTCTGCCGGAGCCGCGATGCCGAGGTACCTGGGGAAGGCGTCGTCGATCCAGCTCTGGCGCGGGGTGGCCTTCGTGCCGGGCGCGGTCGCGATGCTGGCGAGCGCGTCCTTGAGCGCGGTCCACCAGGTGCCGTCCAGATCGGGGTCGTCGCGGAGGTCCGGCGTCGGGGACACCGCCGGGCCGACGAGGTCGAAGACGTCGGCCTGGTAGAACCACGTGGTGTCGGTCCAGTCCAGGGTGTTGTGGAGCCGGGGGCGCGGAACGGCTGGGGGGACCAGCTGTTCGGCGCCGAGGGCACCCTGGCCAGCCGACCGGGGCGCCCGTTTGCGGCTGCCTCTGGAGACGCGGAGCCAGAGGTTGCCGGTTCTGCGGCCGGCGGTGGTGCCGGAGGTGCCGAAGACCAGTGGCCCAGCGCACGCGAGGCCGAGGAACTGCGCGGCCCTGCGGTGTGCTTGGGTCAGGTCGTGCCGGGTGTCGTCATCCGGCTGAAAGGACATCGAGCACCGTCCGAAGTCGGTCGTCGGGAATCGGTTGGGCGAGGGCTTCCCTGGCATCCTCCCAGTGCCGGCGGGTGCTGGTCGAGGTGAGCACGACGTCCAGCGCCGGACACGCGCCGATGAGCTGGTACGCGGCAGCGTGCGGGGTCGCACCGGGGCTGATGAGGTTCACCAGTTCGGGGGTCATCAGGCCGGGAAGTTCGCCGCCGTGCAAGGGTGCGGAGGCGAAGGTGGTGAGTCCGGCGTCGCGCGAATGGACGAGTGGCCCGGCGCCGTCGAGGGCCTGGGCGATGGGTTCGGCCATGACGAGGCTGACCGGCATCTGCACGCCGGCGAGGTGGTGGTGCGCCGCCCCGGCGGCGGTACGGGCGAGTCCGGTCAGTTCGGCGACCGTGAACGCCCCCTCGGTGAACCCGGACCAGGTGGCGACGCCGTAGCCGCCGATGCGCCCGGCGTGCGCGAATTCCTCCAGCACGGCGAACGCGGCGAGGACGGCGCGGTGCAACTGCTGCCGGTCGTGGCCGGTCCGCTCGGGGTTGTGCACGAACACGAGGTCGGCGCGTCCCAGGACGGCGAGGGACTCCTCGGTCTGGGCACGGACGTCCTCGCGGGCGAGGCTGTGGCGGCCAGCCGGGTCGAATCCGGTCTTCGTCGTCACCCTGGCGGCCGGGTGCTCGGCGAGGACGGGGGCGAGGTCGCGGTGTGCGCGGCCGTGGCCGTAGTTGGGGGCGGTGTCGATCCACTCGGCTCCGGCCGCGAGGGCAGTGCGCGCCGCGTCGCCTGCGGCGCGCACCCGGTAGGTCCCCAGGCCCAGGGCCGGGCTCACCGCGGGGCCTTGACGACGGCGAGGGCCTGGCCTCGGAGAAGGGCGGTCAGCAGACCGGCCACGTCCTTTACCTCAAGGCCGGCGGCATCGGCGAGTTCCCCGAGGCTAGCGGTCTCCCCGGTGAGCAGGATCTTCAGGGCCGGTGCGGCGCGCTCCGCGAAGTCCCACGCGGTACCGGCGGCGGACAGCGTGACGGTTCTGGCCTCCGGATCGGCAGTGAGGCTGGCTCGTGGGGCGGTGATCCGAACCTCGATCTCCCGGTCGGTGGGAAGGGCGTCCACGTAGGGCAGGGACGGGGCTGGGCGGCCGAAGTGGGTGGTGCCGGTGGACCGGGCCCAATGGTCGATCAAGCCGGGGTCCGACAGCGCCGTGATCACTGCGGTCCGCAGGGCGCCGAGGTAGGCGGCCTTCTCGGTCACCGAGCCGTGGAGTGGGAGGTCCGCCCGTACGGCGGCACTCTCGTGCAGCTCATCTACCAGCCACCCGAGCAGGGTGGCGCCGGTCTGGGCGACGAGCCCGAAGGTCAGGTGGAGGGATTCGGTCCCCTGGTCGGCGGTGACGCTGTGCCACCATCCGCGCGGCAGGTACAGGACGTCGCCAGGGTGGAGGACGAAGTCGGCGACCGGGTCGCCCTCGGGTTCCTCCGGGGATTCCACGTCACGGAAGGTGGGCACTGGCCTGGTGGGTTCCCACAGCTGCCAACGTTTGGCACCGTACTGCTGGACCACGACCACCGCGTGGTCGTCCCAGTGCCGGCCGAAGCCTGACTCCTCGGTCCAGGACGCGTAGGCGTTGGTCTGCACGGGTGTGCCGGTGAAGCGTTCCAGGGCGTCGGCGGCGGCGCGGATCGGCGGGTGGATCTCGTCGATCGCGTCCACGACGAGGGAGGCGCCGTCGGCGAGCTGGGCGTGGAGCTCGGCAGGGTGCAGCCGGTTCCACGTCACCCCGCGCCGGTTGGTGGTGGGGGTCGAGTAGCGGCCGACCGGTACGGTCTGCCCGTCCTTCGACAGCCGCAGTCGCGGCGCGTCGAGGCGGTGGGTGGCGAGGATGGCGTTCAGGTCGTCCCAGGGCAGGAGGGGCTCGGCGTCGGCACCTCCGGCGGGGAAGACGGCGTAGGAGCGGTGGAGCACCTGGGCGAGGAACTGGTCCCCGCCCAGGCGCACCGCCCACGAAGCGGCGTCAGGCATCGTGGGCGTCCTTCTCAGGTATCGTTCTGGTCGGACTTGCCGCCGGTGTTGTCGGACGGCACGTCAGCCCGCGAACGCGCGGCCCGGATGTTACGGACGGCGACCAACAGGCCGCCCTCCTGCTCCGGCTGGGCCGCAGGTGCGATGCTCTCCATCGGGACTCCTCTCCTCCTGCCGCTGCTGAACCTTCCGCGAGTCGGAACAGTCCGCAGTGGCTGAGTGACCTAGTGTTGCGACCAGGGCTTGGCGGGGCCATGCCGTCCGACTGTCATCTCGGGCGCCGCTTCGCACACAGGTGTCATTGGGGTGTCATCTTCGCCACGATCACGGTTACGACCTGGGACGTCTGGCTCTTGCCAACGTACCGGGGTGGCCAATGGGCAGCCGTCCTGGGCAGGATTCCGGGCATGGACATCTTGGTGATCGGCGGAGGCTGGTTTCTTGGCGCGGCCGTGGTCGAGGAGGCGCTGGGGCGAGGGTGGAGCGTCACGACGTTCAACCGAGGGCGCTCCGGAGTGCCATTGGCCGGTGTGCAGCAGGTGGTCGGCGACCGGACGTCGGTCGAAGACCTCACCCGGCTGGCGACGCAGGGCCCGTGGGATGCGGTGATCGACACGTCCGCGGCGGAGCAGCCACCGAACGTGGTGCTCGCGGGAGCCAAGGCGCTGGAGAACGCCACCGAGCGCTACGTCTACATCTCGACCGTGTCCGTTTATGCCAGCTGGCCGGACCACCCACTCAAGGTGGGCGATCCGGTGCTGGACGGACCCGCCGACGCCGATCGCGAGTACGGCAGGAACCCCGAGGGCTGGCGAGGACCCAACCTGCACTACGGGCGGCAGAAGGCCGGCACCGAGCGGGCAGTCGTCGAGACCTTCGGTCCGCAGCGGTCCTGGCTGGTACGCCCCGGCGTGATCCTCGGACCCCGTGAGTACGTCGGCCGGCTCCCGTGGTGGCTGCGGCGGGCCGAGCGGGGCGGGCAAATCCTGGCACCCGGGTCTGCGAGCAAGAACATCCAGCCGGTCGATGTCCGCGATGTCGCACGCTTCGCCGTCGATCTCGCTGAACGGTCCGGCGGAGGCGTCTACAACGCGACCGCGCCGATCGACCGCAACACCATGGGCAGCTTCCTGGGGGCCTGTCTCGCGGTGACGGGCGGCCAGGGCGAACTGCTGTGGGTGCCGGATGAGGTGCTGTTGGAGCACGGCGTCCGGCAGTGGACGGAAGTGCCGCTTTGGCGGACGGGCAAGGGCGTCTGGCTGGTCGACTCCACCCCGGCCCACGCGGCCGGGTTCCGGTGCCGCCCCTTGGAGGAGACGGTCCGGGACACCTGGGAGTGGCTCCAGGCCGGCAACGCCCCTGTCCCGCACCCACGAGCAGCCGCTCTCGGAATCGACGCGGATCGGGAACGGGCGATTCTGGCGGCTGCCGGGTCTCTTCGCTGAGCGGGATGCGACGGACAGGGCGACCAACACCATGGCGGTCGCCCCGTCCGTCGCGGTTCTGTGGTGCTACTCGATGGCCAGCCGCGCAGCGGCGCCCCCGAACTGTCGCGGGGCGGCGACTCGGGTGTACTCCTCCAACCCCTCTCGAAGGGTGTCAGCAACCGGTGACGTCCGGACGGACTCGGTGGTGAGCAGCTTGCCGACGTGGACGACCCGCTCGACCAGGCCCTTGGCGCGCCGGTCGGGTGCAAGGTCCGCGATGGGCTTGAGGATCTCGGCTGCTTCCTCCACCTCGCCGTTGAGGATCAACGCTGCGGCGAGGTCCGTCCTGGCCTCGGCGTCGATCCGGGAAATCCTCTGTCCAACAGGCAGGCTGGCTTGCAGCTCCAGCACCCGTCGGGTGTGCTCCAGCGCGCTGGTGCCATCACGCAGGAGCACGAACGTGGTGCCGTAGGACCGGGCGAGCCGCTCCGGACCGTGAAGGAACTCGCCGGCCACGTCATCGTGGAGGTCGTCTCGTTCGACGGTGTCCACATCGAGGAAGCGCGCGACCGCCGCTGCGGCCCTGCGCTGGTCGCCGAGGTGCCCATAGGCTCTGGCCTCGATCGAAGCGATGCGTGCTTGGCCGGCCGTACCGACACCGGGGTACGACTGCGCCTGCCGGATGAAGCGGATCGCCTCACCCGGCCGCCCTTCCCAGTAGGCGAACATGCCGAGCGTGCCGGCCGCGAACGCGGCCAGCGGGGTGAAGCGGGTGACCTCGGCGTACATGCCTGCGGAACGGGCGAGCCGACTGGCCTCGCCAAGGGAGCCAAGTCCGAAAGCGGCCAGGGCGAGCAGCGCGGTCGTCTCGCCGATTGCGATCAGCAGAAGTTGCCGCTGCTCGGGGATGTGGGTGCGGTCCAGAAGACCTTCGGCGTTCGTCCGAAGCTGCCGGGCTTCACGGAGCACCTCGAAGGGTGCCCTGTTGTTGTAGGTGCGGGCGAGGTGGCGAACGTCGTCCTGGACCTGGTCTATGGACAGGTCCGAGAGGAAGGCGGACGCGACGGAAGCGGCGTGGTCGGATGCTTCGCGTGCAGTCATCGCGAGTTCTCTTTCGAGGTCTTGCCGGGATACTGCCGTCGGGTCTCCCTCACGCGGCGGCGCCAGGAGTTCGGCAATCGTCCGATCGAACATGTGCTGGATCGTCTGCGAGAAGACGGAGGTTGGCCGGCTCACAGTTCCGGCGACCCAACGCCTGAACGTCGCCTCCGACATGTCCAGGTTTCGAAACCTCGTGTCCTTGAGGCTGCGCGCCAGCTCGTTCCCCGCGGCTCTGAGTTCCCTGTGGAAGTCCGGGAATTCCCATCCCGCCTTCTCAACCAGGGCACCCAGTAGCGTCTTACTCGCCATGCCGCACGCCTCCGCCCCCGGGGTCTCAACCTGGCCCAACCGCCTCCGTGGGGAGGGCCTGGTCTAGCAATACCCGACAAATGCGCTTCTCACCTGCATGTCTGACGAGATGACACCTCAATGACAGGGCTACGACTCCGCAGGCCGTCAGATGACACCCGGCTGCCGTAGCGCTGTTTGAGCCACGGCGCGACAGTAGGTGGCCGATCACCGAATCAGAGCGCAATGTGACTCGGCTTCTCCTCAGCGTGCTCGGTTCCCGTTCGCGCCGGCTTCCGCCGACCGCCTGGTCGGCAGCCTCGGAATCGGAAAGCGGCCCCGTGATCACGTGCTGGACGGCGTCCTGCCGTACCTGCGCGGTCTTCCACCGCCCATCTCTGGCCAAGGAGCAACCCGTGCAGCCCCACCCGCACCCGCCCTTCCTCAGCGACTTGGTGGCCGGCATCCCCGGTGCCGTCGCCGCCATCCACGTCAGCCCCGAGGGGCTCGTCACGGGCACCTCGACCGGGGTCGACCGCGACCGGGCCGACAAGTGGGCCGCGGCGATGGCGGCGATGGCCGCCGTGAGCAACGAGAGCGTCGGCATCGCCGGCGCTCTCACGTCCGGTGAACACCCGTGGGGTCACAGCATCATCGAGGACCGGCACGGACAGAATCTCGTTCTGGTCGGCTCGCCCGACCATTCGATGCTCGCCGTGGTCGGCGCGAAGGGCATGGACCTGGGCCAGGCGCTGGCCCTGATGATCGCGCTCGCGGACCGGGGCCTGCCCGTGGCGGTGGCTGCGTGAGCGCGGCACCGGACAGGCGCACCCGGCCGGGTCGCCCGCTGCCGCTGCCGGATGTCCTGCTCGCCCCGCACTTCCCCGACCCGCACAGCCCCGGTATGGCCGGCCTCGCCTCCTACCTCGCCCGGCGCGGTGCTCGGGTGACGGTCTCACCTCAGCAGGACGGCCGCAGCACCGAGCTGCTTCAGCGGCTTGACCGTGCCGGGGCCATGCTGCACCCCGTGGTACCGGGCACAACGACGGCGCTGGTCTGGGGTGGAGACGACGCGGCGGTACCGTCGATCCTGGATCTCGCGACCGGCCGGGGTCTGCCGACGGTGAGCCACTCCCGGGCCGTCGAGCTGCTGGGCGCCACGGCGCCGACCGTCGTGGCCGTCGCCGGCAGCCACTCCACCGCGACGGCCGCCGCCGCGCTGACCTGTGCGCTCACCGCGCGCGACCCGGGCTGGATTCTCACCGCTGCCCCGCACGGCGACGCGCCCGGCTACGACGGCGGCGGCGAGGTCTTGGTGGTGGACCTGTGCCCGGACACCGCACTGCACGAGGCCGCCCCGCCCGGCTGGTTCCACCGTTCTCCGGGGGCGGGACTGCGTCCGGCGGTCACCCTGGTGACCGCTGTGGACACGGCACCCCCGGCATTCGCGACCGGGGAAGGGGCGATGGACCATGTCGAGTCCCTCGCCCGCAGCAGCGAGGCCGTGGTGGTGTGGACCGGGCAGCCGGGCTGCGACGAGCTTCTGGATCGCCTGAACCGGACTCCGGGCCCCCGCGTGGTGACGGTCGGGCGGGGCGCGGGCACGGACGTAGCCGTTCTCGGGCTGCT
The DNA here is from genome assembly GCF_051374625.1 of Kitasatospora sp. HPM-01-4. Lineage (NCBI taxonomy): Bacteria > Bacillati > Actinomycetota > Actinomycetes > Kitasatosporales > Streptomycetaceae > Kitasatospora > Kitasatospora sp. HPM-01-4. The sequence continues at coordinate 3,997,878 of NZ_JBPQGP010000005.1, forward strand.
GTGGACCGGTCAGGACCACCACCTCACCGTTCAGGCCGGCACCGAGCGGGTTACTCTCACCGTGCCTGTCACCGGCACGAAGTCCGCGCTCGGCGTCGCGGCGGCGTTCGCGACGGGATGGGCGCTCGGGCTCCCCTGTTCCGAGCTGGTCGACGGGCTCGAGGCGTTCTCGGGGGTCGAGCGGTCGTTGAGCCGCCTGGGCACGGCCGGCGGCGTCAGCGTCGTGGAGTCCCGTGCACAGCACCCGGAGGAGATCGCCGCCGACCTCCAGGGCGCTCGAATGCTCACCGAGGGTGCCGTGGTCGCGGTGTTCGAGCCGGTCGGCCACCTGCGTACCACGGCGCTCGCCCCGAGAACTGCCCAGGCGCTGGCCGCCGCCGACCACACGGTACTGCTGCCCGTGCACTCCACCCCGGCCCGTTCGCCGCACCAAACCGAGAGCGGCATCGAGGCGCTCGTCCGCGCGGCCCCCGAAGGCCAACTTGTGGTTCCCGCGCCCGGATCGGGCCAGGTGGGCCCCGAGGCGCTGGTTGCCTCCCTCGCCCGCAGCGGCGACCTGATCCTCACCATCGGCCCCGACGCCGCCCGCCGGATCGGACCTCGGCTGCTGGCCGCACTCGACCGGCCCCAACCGGCCCGATAGCGGCCCGCCTCGCTTCCCCCTGTTCCACCTGCGTCTTTCTACGAGGAGCTGTGCCATGTCCGCCGCCCTGCCCGACAAGCCGGACCTGTCCGACGTCGAGGTGCTGCTGCTGCGCCAGGTGGCCGGTGGCCGCCTGATCTCGGCCGTCAGCCGCGCCACCGGCATCAAGGAGGCATCGGTCAACTCCGCTGTCACCGAGCTGACGATGTCCAAGTTCGGCACGCCGTATCGCCACCGCGCCGCCGCACTCGGCGTGGCCTGGGGCTGGGTGCGCGAAGAGGACGTGCCGGTGTCCAGCCCGACCGGCCTGCCGCTGACGCCGAGCCAACGGGAGGTCCTGGTCGGTCTGGTCGCGGGCGAGACGCCGCGGGCGACCGCGACTCGGACCGGCTTGGCCGAGACCACTGTCCGCACCTACATCCAGAAGATCATGACCACCCTCGGGGTCCGATCCCGCCAACAAGCGGCGGCCCGAGCCGTCCTCGACGGCCTTGTGTTGCTGAGCAGCCTGGGTGATGGCTGGCCGGACACCGTACTCGCCGACGCCAAGGAACCGGCGCCGCAGCCGGCTGGGGCGAGTTGATGCCGGGCAGCCCGCGGCTTTGGACGGGCATCCTTGCCGGGGCGGCCTGCCTGCTGCTGACGCTGGCAGCCCTGGCCGCCGTGACCGCGACGCTGCTCCACCACGACCAGGCGGTGCACGGGCCGGTGGTACTCGCTGGCATCACCTACGCCCTGGGCCTGGCGCTGCTGCTCGCCGCCGGCCTGCTCGCCGTCCGCCGGCCATGAGCCCCGGGACGGTCGCGGCGCCAAACCCCCGGGCCCGCGACCGTCCCGGTCCAACCCGAACCCCATCTAGCAGCACCCAGCACCCCGGAACACCTGTAGCAACCCATGGCGGCCGTTCGGGCCAGGGCCGCACCCCTTCTACCTCAAATGAGATCCTGTATGCGCACTTCCGCTACATGGCGGATCGAGGACCACGCGCTCCTCGGCAACACCGTGTCTGCTGCTCTGGTCCGTCCGGACGGCGCCATCGACTGGGCGTGCCTTCCGGCCTTCGATTCGCCGGCGGTGTTCGCGTCGCTGCTGGGCACCGACGAGCACGGCCTGTGGCGGGTGGGACCCGCCGTCTACGACGGCACGCTTCCCTCGGCTGCGGACCGCCGCCACTACGTGGGCAACTCCCTGGTCCTGCGCCAGGAGTGGGACACGGCCGACGGCTGTGTCTCGGTCACCGACTTCATGCCGGCTCCCACGGTCAGCGACCGCGCGGACCCTCGGATCTACCGGATCGTCGAGGGGATCAGCGGTGAAGTCCGCGTCGCCAGCGTCTTCCGGCCCCGCCCCGGCTACGGCGCCACCCGCCCGTACTTCGAGCGCAGCGCCCACGGCGCCCAGCGGCTGCTGGCGAGCGCGGATCCGGACTCGTACTGGCTCGACGGCCCCCAGCACACGGCCAACGTGCACGGCGTGTGCCGGGCCGACTTCACCGTCCGCGCCGGCCAGATCGTCGTGCTCTCGCTCACCTGGGCTCCCGCCAAACGCACTGCCGTCCCCATGCCATCCGACGCCTTCACCGAGCTCGACGCCACCACCGAATGGTGGGAGCAGTGGGCGGCCGGCTGCATCTACGAAGGCCCGAGTCGCGGGGCCGTGGTGCGCTCCGCCCTCACCATCAAGGCCATGTGTGATCCGGGCGGCGGTGTGGTGGCGGCGCCGACCACCTCCCTGCCCGAGCAGGTCGGCGGCGAACGGAACTGGGACTACCGCTTTGTCTGGCCTCGGGACAGCGCGCTGGCCATCGCCACGCTGCTGCGGCTCGGCCAGCTCGACGAGGCCCGCCGGTGGCGCGACTGGGTCTGTGACACCATCAACCCAGAGCGCCTCCAACCGGTTTACCGCGTCAATGGCGACTCCGACCTCGACGAGGAGATCCTCACTCACCTTCCCGGCTACGAGAACTCACGGCCGGTGCGCATCGGGAACGGCGCCGCCGGCCAACTCCAGCTCGACGTCTACGGCGAACTCGCCGACACGCTCCTGCTCGCCGAGGACGCCGGCCTGCCCCCCTCCCCGCGGTGCGACGCGCTGCTCCTGGCGCTCGCCGATCAGCTGGAGCAACGCTGGAGAAGGCCGGACGAGGGCATCTGGGAAATCCGCGGTCCGGCCCGACACTTCACGCACTCCAAGATCCTCGCCTGGGTGTTCTTCGACCGGCTCGTCAGGCTGCTGGTGCGCCGGCACCAGGCCGACCAGGCGCGGCTGGATCACCTGCGCGCGGTGCGCGACGAGATCCACACCGACGTGTGCACCAACGGGATCGACCCGCAGCGCGGGGTGTTCACCCAGTACTACGGAGGGCAGGATCTCGATGCGGCCCTCCTACTGATTCCCACGCTCAAGTTCCTGCCTGGCGACGACAAGCGAGTGATCGCCACCGTGGAGGCCATCCAGCGCGAACTCGCCACTCCTGACGGCCTGGTCCACCGCTACCCGACCCAGGAACGCCGCGGTACGAACGTCGACGGCCTGTCCGGACGGGAGGGCGCCTTCCTGCCCTGCGCGTTCTGGCTCGCCGACGCCCTCGCCGAGATCGGACGTGTCAGCGAATCCCGCGAACTCCTCGACCGGCTCCTCCTCCTGCCCAGCGACCTCGGGCTGCTCGCTGAGGAGTACGGCCCGGTCAACCGTCGCCAACTCGGCAACTACCCTCAGGTGTTCAGCACGCTCGCCCTCGTCGACTCCTGCCTCGCCCAGCGGCGGGCGGTATCGCTGCCCGCCCAGGGCAGACCCGCACCGGCCCGGATCGGCGCCACACCGGCACCAGCCGTCCTCACCGCGGCGGAGGTGTAGTGACCCACAGCACGGTCAGCAACCGCATCGACGGCTCCTCCCAGGTCCGCACCTCCGTTCAGGCACGGGACATCCAGGCCATCCACTTCCACCCCGACCGGGTCTGGCCCATCCCGAGGCAACTCCCGGCCGTGACCAGGGTGTTCACCGACCGCCTGGAGGGGCTGGACTTCCTGGACTCGGCGCTGGCCGACCCGGCCCCGACCACCGCGTCGGTGGCGGTGATCAGCGGTCCGGACGGCATTGGGAAGCGGACCCTGGCCGCCCGCTGGGGGCATCGGGCGGCTGACCGGTTCCCGGACGGTCAGCTCGTGGCCCGTCTGCGCGGAGCCGGCCGCCCGGCCCCGCTCGCCGAGGTGACCCGGTCGCTCCTGCGGGCACTTGGCCTCGGCGAGACCGAGACGCTGCCATGGGACACCACCGAGCTCCTGGCCCTGTGGCGCTCCGTGAGCGCCACCCGCCGACTGCTGCTGGTCCTGGAGGACACCAACACGGCCGAGCAGGTACTCCCGCTGGTGCCCGCCAGCGCGCAGTGCGCCGTCGTCGTCACCAGCGCCGCCCCGCTGCCCGCCCTCGCCGCCCACGGCGCGCGCCACCACCGCCTGGAACCGCTCGCACCCGAGCACGCCCTCCTCCTGTTGGGGCGGATCGTCGGCGAGCAGCGCGTGCACGCCGAGCCGCAGGCCGCTGCCGCGCTCGCCTCGGCCTGCGGCGGCATGCCGCTGGCGATCGGCCTCGCCGCCGGGGCAGCCAGCCTCGACCCGGCCCGGCCGCTCGGCGAGCACCCGGCGCTGGCCGCGCCCGCACCCTCGGAGGCCGTCACGGTGGCGACCACCGTCGTCTACGAGTCGCTGCCCGAGCCCGCGGCCCGGCTGCTGCGACTGCTGGCGCTGGTGCCGGCGCCCGACATCGACACGCTCACCGTCGCCGCCGCGACGGCTACGCCGATCGTCCAGACTGCTCAGCTGCTCCAGGAACTCACCGCTCGGCACCTGCTGGAGCACTCCGGCCGAGTCGCCGGCCGGGGCGAGGTGTACCGGCTGCGTCCCGCCGTCGCCGAGCAGATGCGGGCCACCGCCGCCCGCACCGACTCCACCGCGATCCGGACCATGGTCGTCCAGCGCTATCTGGACGTCCTGATCGCCACCGCGCACGCCACCGTCCAGCGGCTCACCCCGCACCACCGCGTGCTGCCCCGTCAGTACCGCCACCTGCCCAGCGAGCCGCCCCGTTTCGCCTCCGACCACAGCGCGCTCGCCTGGTTGGAGGCCATCGCGCCGGCCGTCCAACCCGCCCTCGACGTTGCCCGTGAACTCGGCGAGCACCGGGCGCTCGTCACCCTGGTCCACGACCTTTGGCCGCTGTTCCACCGGCTGCGCCGACTGGACCTGAGCGTCGTCGCCCACGAGCAGGGCCTGCGCTCGGCGATGATCTGGGGCGACCGGATGGCGATCCGCGAGATGACCACCACCCTGGCCCTCGCGCTCAAGGGGACCGGCCGCCTCGACGAGGCCGGCCAACGCTACGCGGAGGCCCGCGCCCTGGCGAACGCCGACAAGGACCGCAGCGGGGTCGCCCAGTGCACGATGGGCATCGGCTCATGCCTGTGGGCCGGCGGGCAGTACACGGAGGCGAAGCCCCACCTCAGCGAGGCGGCCCGCATCTACGACGACCTCGACGACCTGCGCGGCACCGCGCTGGCGGACATCCTCCTCGGCTCGGCCGCCACCCGCCTGGGCGGGCCCGACGACGGCGTGGCCCTGCTCTCGGAGGCCCACGCGAGCCTGGCCCTGCTCACGCCGCCCGACCCGCTCAACGCCGCGCGGGCCCTGGCCTTCCTCGGCGAGGCCCACTCCCTGGCCGGACGGCATGAACTCGCCGTCGCCACCCTCACCGAGGCACATCAGACCTTTGAGGACCTCGGCCACGGCCACTGGCGCGCCCACACCACCGAGCTCCTCGGCCAGGACGCCGAACGCTCCGGGGCGAAGCAGGCCGCGCTCGCCTGGTACGGCGCCAGCCTCGACCAGTACGCCGCGCTGGCCAGTCTCCGGGACATGGATCGCCTCGACGCCCGGATCACCCAGGTGAACGCCCAATGAGCGCAATCCCCGACGACTCCGGCTGCCCCAGCCGTTCACCGGAGGGTGTGACTCCCAGGGCAGCCGGTCCCCGGACACCTCAGCCGGTCCCGCTTCTCCTTGGCCGGGATGTCCGTCGGTGGCCGGCGGGCGGCGCCAACGACGCCGCCACCCGCCGGCCACCACCGACAGTGGCGACCCATACGCTGTCAGCTCCGAACTGCACGGTTGATTCGTGCAGTTGACCGATCATCACACGAGAGAGAGCCCCATGCCCGACACGGTGGAGACCGACGTTACCAGTACCGACACCCCCGAACAGCTCCGCTCGGCGATGACGGAGAAGCTGCTCGCGGAAGGCAAGATCACCAGTGCAGGCGTCGAGCACGCGTTCCGCACGGTGCCGCGCGAGGTCTTCGTCCCCGAGGCGCCCGCCAAGCAGGCGTACGACGTCGACGACGTCGTGATCACGAAGCGGAACGAGCACGGCGTCGCGATCAGCTCAGTCTCCGCCCCCCGCATCCAGGCGTTCATGCTGGAGCAGGCCGACCTCCAGCCCGGCCACCACGTCCTGGAGATCGGCTCCAGCGGCACCAACGCCGCGATGATCGCCGAGATCGTCGGCGACAAGGGCGAGGTCACCACCCTGGACATCGACCAGGATGTCACCGACCGGGCCACCCGGGGCCTGGCCGCCACCGGCTACGACCGGGTCAACGTCGCCCTCGGCGACGGCGAACAGGGCTGCGCCGAGCACGCCCCCTTCGACCGCATCCTCGTCACCGTCGGGGCTTGGGACATCCCGCCGGCCTGGGTGAACCAGCTCACCGAGCACGGCACCATCACCGTCCCGCTGCGGATGCGCGGCGTCTCGCGCTCGATCACCCTGCGCCGCGAAGGCGACCGCCTGGTGAGCGTGTCCGCCGAGATGGCCGGCTTTGTGCGAATGCAGGGCGAGGGCGCGCACGAGGAGCAGCTGCTGCTCCTGCACGGCGAGGAAGTCGGACTGCGCTTCGACGAGGAGCCTCCGACCGGCGCGGAGCTGCTGACCGGCGCGCTGGACACCGAGCGCGTGGAGGAGTGGGCCGGGGTGACGGTTGGGCAGACCGAGCCGTTCGATTCCCTTCACCTGTGGCTGGCCAGCGCTCTGCCCGGGTTCTGCATGCTGTCCGCCGCTCCGGACACCACGGTCGTCAAGCCGCAGAACCGCGTGGCGTGTCCGGCGATGACCGACGGGGCGAGCCTGGCCCACCTCGCGCTGCGCAAGGTCGGCGACGACCCGAAGACCTTCGAGTTCGGCGCGCACGGCTACGGGCCCGAGGCCGCGAAGCTCGCCGCCGAGCTGGCCGAGCAGGTCCGACTCTGGGACCGCAGCCACCGATCCGGCCCCGGTCCGCAGTTCACCGTCTGGCCCGCTTCGACGCCGGACGACCAGCTGGGTGAAGGCCGCGTCATCAACAAGCGGCACACCCGCATCACGATCTCCTGGCCCTGATCTACCGGGCCAGGTCGAAGAAGGTAACCACCCACCCAAGGAGGGGATCAGCATGGCGCCTCAGACGCTCATCGTGCCGGAGACCGAGACCGTCTCGGTCACCAGCCTCGGCGCGTCGGAGTTCGACCTCGACCCGACCATCGTCGAGAGCGGCGACGTGTTCGCCAACCTGCTGCGCGACACGAACGACAACTGCGGCAGCACCTGCTCGGGAACCGCGTGCGCCAGCGGCGGCGGCAACGTCGCCTGATCCGAACACCGAGTGATCGGTCGGCGTGCGGGCCGGGACAGCCTCCCGGCCCGCACGCCGGGCTTCCGTCTGTCTTCTCTGGGGGTGACGAGCGTTGTACCGCGCCGTAGATGCAGTCCTGCTCAGGGCCGGAGCCGTACCGGTCGGGCAAGAGTGGCCGGACCTGGCCGGCGGGGACGCCGGCCAGTGGCGGGCCTGGCTGCAACAGGTCTGGTCGAACGAGCAGTTCGCCGAGGCCCTGGCGGTAGCCAGCCCGGTGGCCACCGACCGCGTCACGGCAGTGCTCGCCGGCCAGGACCTACCGCAGCGCCAACTGCGCCGCCTGACGGTGTCGGTACTGCGCTACCTGCTGAGGGCCCAGGGCCGGGCAACGCCCTTCGGCCTGTTCGCCGGAATCGCCCCGGCCCGGATCGGGGACCGGCTCGCGCTGTCCCTCGGCGAGGCACACCGGCCGCTCGCCCGGCCGGACGCCAGCTGGCTGACGGCCGCCATCGCCCGCCTGGAGGCCGAACCGCAGCTGCTGGACCGTCTGCCGGTGGTGGCGAACCGGATGTGCTTTGCCCGAGGGGACCGCCTCGTGGTGCCGTGGCAGGCCAACTCGAGTAGCGGAGGTGACCCGGTGGAGGTTGCCGTGCGCCGCACCCGGCCCGTCGAAGCGGTGCTCAATGCGGCACGCATCCCGGTGCGCGTCGAGGTGCTGGCCCAGCAGCTCGACGCCCGCTTCCCCACGGCAGGCCCCGGCGCCGTGCGGGCCCTGCTGGCCGGGCTGGTCGCCCAGCGGGTGCTGCTGACCTCCCTCCGGCCGCCGATGACGACCACCGACCCGCTCGCGCACGTCCTCACCGTGCTCGATGAGGCCGGAGCCGACGCGGTGCCGGCCGTCGCCGAGCTGCTCGGCCTGCTGCGCGAGACCCGTCGTGCACTGGACCACCACAACACCGCAGCCGCCCCGCCCGAGCGGCAGGGCCTTCGGGCCGACGTCGCCCACACGATGGCGCAGGCCCTCGCCTGCGAGAAGCCGCTGATGGTCGACCTGCTGCTCGACGCCGCCCTCACCCTGCCCGGCCAGGTCGCCGCCGAGGCCGAGGCCGCAGCGGGCGCGCTGACCCGGCTGGCCCCACAGCCGGACGGGCTCCCGGCGTGGCGGGACTACCGTGGCCGCTACCTGGCCCGGTACGGCACCGGGGCCGTCGTGCCCCTCCTGGAGATCACCAACCCGAACTCCGGACTCGGCTTCCCCGCCCGCTACCGCGAGTCCCTGCACGAGATCCCCCGCCCCTCCCTGAACGGCCGCGACGCCCAGCTCCTCGCGATGGCCCAGGCCGCCGCCGTCGAGGGCCGCACCGAAACCGTCTTGGACGACAAGACGGTCAACGACCTCGCCCGCGTGAGCGCCGGTCACCACGCCCAGCCCCACGCGGAGCTGACGGTCACCATCACCGCGCCGACCCGGGCGCTCCTGGACGGCGGCCAGTTCCTACTGACGGTGACCGGCACGCCCCGCGCGGCCGGGACCACCACCGGCCGCTTCCTGCCCCTGCTCGACCCCGCCGACCGCGACCGGATGGCCGCCACCTTCGCCGCCCTGCCGACCTTCGCCGCCGATGCGCTCCCCGTCCAGCTGTCCGCCCCGCCCCTGCACCACCGCGTGCAGAACGTCGGCCGCGCCCCCGCCGTTCTCCCCCAGCTCTTGTCCCTGGCCGAGCACCCCGCGCCCGCCGGCCCCGGGCTGCTGGACCTTCACGACCTCGCGGTGTGCGGCGACGACGAGCGGATGTGGCTGGTCTCGCTGTCCACCGGCCGGCCGGTGGAACCCCGGGTGATGAGCGCGGTCGAGTTCCGCAACAACACCCAGCCCCTCGCCCGGTTCCTGTGCGAGATCACAACTGCCCACACCCCCACCTACACCGGCTTCGACTGGGGCGCGGCCAGCCAACTGCCCTTCCTGCCCCGCATCCGCTACCGCCGCACCGTCCTATCCCCCGCCCGCTGGCACCTGCCCGCCGCCGCCCTGCCCCCAGCCACCACCGCGTGGACGAAGTGGCGCGAGGCCGCCGAGCAGTGGCTGACCCAGTACCGCGTGCCCAACCGGGTGTTCCTCACTCAGCACGGCGACCTGCGCCTACGCCTGGACCTGGACGAGGCCGCCCACCTGGTCCTGCTGCGCGATCACCTGGCCGCCCACCCGACCGCCGAGCTGACCGAGGCCCCCGCCGACGACGCGTTCGGCTGGATCGACGGCCGACCCCACGAGATCACGATGCCGCTGGCCAGCACCCTGCCGCCCGTCTCAACCGCCACCCGCCGCCAGGCCCCCCTGCCCACCCGAGGCCACCTGCCCGGCTCGACCCCGTACCTGTCGGCGAAGGTCTACAGCCACCCCCACCGGCACACCGAGATCCTGACCGCCCACCTGCCCGCCCTGCTCGACCAGTTCGACACCCCGCCCGCCTGGTGGTTCCTGCGCTACCAGGACCCCGACCCGCACCTGCGACTGCGCCTGCCCCTGCCCGACACCGCCGCCTACGGCCCGGCCGCTCTGCACGTCGGGGCCTGGGCCGCCCGACTGCGCGACCTCGGCCTCATCACCCACCTCCAGCTGGACACCTACCAGCCCGAGGCCGGCCGGTACGGCCACGGCCAAGCGCTGGCCGCCGCCGAAGCGGTGTTCGCCGCCGACTCCCGCGCCGCCGTCGCCCAACTGCACCACACCGCCGCCAGCAGCGACGACCCGCAAGCGGTCACCGGCGCCAGCATGGCCGCCCTGGCCACTGGCTTCCACGGAACCGCCGCCGGGACGCGCTGGCTGACCCGCGCCATCCCGCGCAGCTCCCCGATCCCGGTCCCACGCGAGGTGCACCGGCAGGCCGTCCGCCTCGCCAACCCCGACCACGACTGGGCGACCCTGCGCGAGACGCCCACCGGCACAGCCGTCGCCGACGCCTGGGCGCAGCGCACCGAGGCGCTGGCCGCCTACCGCGACCAGCTCACCGCCGCCGACCCCGACGACGACCAGCCGCTCCTGTCCCTGCTCCACATGCACTTCGTGCGGGCACTGGGCATTGACCGCGACGGCGAACGGCTCTGCCACCGCCTCGCCCGTGCCGCCGCGCTCTCCTTCACCGCGAAGGCCGCGCGGTGAACCGGGCAGCCCAGTCCCTGGCCAAGGGCTCGGCCGGCCTGGCCCTGCTGAGCATCGAGCAGGCCGCCGCCGGCCAGGCCAGCTGGAACACCGTGCACACCCACCTTGCCCAGGCCATGCACGGCGGCGTCAGCACAGGCCCCGGGATGGGCCTGTTCTACGGAGCACCCGCCGCCGCCTACGCCGTCCACACCGCGACCCTCGGCCCTGGCCGCTACGAACGCGCGATCCAGGCCCTGGACGACGCCGTGGAGACGACGACCCGCACCCGGCTCACCGCCGCCCACGCCCGCATCGACCGCGGCATCACCCCGGAGTTCGCCGAGTACGACCTGCTGTTCGGGCTGACCGGGATCGGCGCACACCTGCTGCGCCACCAGCGGGACGGGCGGCTGCTGCGCGACGTCCTCGCCTACCTGGTCCGCCTCACCGACCCGCTGCCCAACGGCCTGCCCGGCTGGTGGACCCACCTCTCCCCCTCCGGCGAGCGCTCCCCGGAGTACCTGGGCGGCCACGGGAACCTCGGACTCGCCCACGGCATCAGCGGCCCCCTGGCCCTGCTCGCGCTGGCCACCCGCCACGGCGTCACCGTCCTCGGCCAGCCGGTGGCGATGCGCCGGATCATGGCCTGGCTCGACGCCTGGCGCCAGGACGGACCCACCGGAACGTGGTGGCCCGAAGCCGTCACCCGGTCCGAGGAAGCCGCCCGCCGCACCCACCAGCGCGGGCCGCTGCGCCCGTCCTGGTGCTACGGCACCCCCGGGCTGGCCCGCGCTCAGCAGCTCGCCGCCCTCGCGCTCGCCGACACCCGCCGCCAGCAGCTAGCCGAAGCGGCGATGCTCGCCTGCCTCGCCGACCCGGTCCAGCTCGCCCGGGTCACCGACGACGGGCTGTGTCACGGAACGGCCGGCCTCTACCAGAGCGTGTGGCGCATCGCCCAGGACAGCCCCGGCGCGGCCTTCGCCAGGCATCTGGAGGCGCTGGCGGCGCGGCTCCCGGCGCCGGGAGTTGAGCTGGTGGGCCTGCTCGAGGGAACCACCGGCACCGCGCTGGCCCGGAGCACCGTGAGCACCGACATGGCGCTGTCCGGCTGGGACTCCTGCCTGCTCCTCAACTGACCGAAGGGGGAACCGCCGTGACCGAGGGCATGCTCCAACTGCACGTCCGCTTCACCAACCAGGAGGCCGCCGAGCCAGCCGCTCTCGCCTGCCTGCGCCCGGCCCTGCTCGATGCCGAGGCTGCCGGGCACGTGACGAGCTTGCACTTCATCCGCAAGGGCGACCGGTGGCGGGTGCGCTACCAGGTGGCCGACCGCACCGACCCGGCCAAGGTCACCGCCGCGATCACCGGCTCCCTCGCCGACAGCAGGGTGACCGGCTGGACACCGGTCATCTACGAGCCCGAAGTCCACGCCTTCGGCGGCGAGTTCGGGATGGATGCCGCCCATACGTTCTTCCACGAGGACAGCCGCCAGGTGCTCGACTACCTCGCCGCCCCCGGTGAGCGGGACCGGCGGTGCGAGCTGGCGATCCTCCTGGTGACCGCCCTGCTGCGCGGCGCCGACCAGGAGTGGTACGAGCAGGGCGATGTCTGGGCCAAGGTGGCGGCCCACCGGCCCGCCGGCGACGCCCCGGAGCAGGTGGCCCGGCTCGGCCCGGCCCTCCAGCGGCTGGTGAGCGTCGATACCGGACCGAGGAGCGTCCTGGCCCACGGTGCGCTCGCCTTCGCCTCGCCGTGGCTCGACGTCCACGCCCGTGCCGGCCGACGGCTGGTGCACCTGGCCCACGACGGGCAGTTGACCCGCGGTCTGCGCTCCACCCTCGCGCACCACGTGCTGTTTCACTTCAACCGCATGGGCCTGCCCCCCGCCGTCCAGGGCGCCATCGCGGCCACCGCCAGCAGCCTCGTGTTCGGCAAGGAGTGACATGGACTACGACCGTCTTCGCTCGATCGCCGCCCGCTTCCCCCTCGCTCCCCGGCACCGGCCCCCATGCCCGCCGATGCCGGTCCGGATACAGCGCCTGAGCGAACAGGCCCGCAAGGCCGAGGAGGCCGGCGACTCCACCACCGCCTCCGCCGTTCACAACCTCGCCGCCCTCATCGCCAGCGACATCGGCCTGCCCGGCCTCGCCCGCGAGCTGTGCGCCGACCACGCGCAAATCTTCTTCGCCGCTGTGCCCTTGGCGGCCAAGGACGCCTGCCACTGCCTCGCCCCGATCGTCAACCTGGCCAACCTCCTGATCCGCGAAGGCGATCCGGACCGCGCGTTCGGCGTCCTCCAGGCACTCCACGAAGCCGTCGTCACCCGCACCGACACCACGGTGGAGGGCATCGCCGTGCCGGTGACGGTCCTGGCCGCCAGCGAGGAGGACCACCAGGAGATCGTCCAGTGGATGCGTGGGACGTTCCTGGTCGATGGAACCCGCTCCCTGGCACGCGCCGGCCGTTGGAAGGAGGCCCATGCCCACTTGGAGAAGCCCGGGACGATCGGTCGGCGCATGTTCGAGGGCCGCCAGGTCGCCGTGCTCGCCACGGCCATCAGCGGCGACACCGCCGCCGCGCTCGCGCTGCTGGCCGCCACCCTTCCCGGCGACCCCTGGGAAGCCACGGTCACCGCCTGCCTGACCGCCCTGTGCCGGCCCGCCACCGATCCGGCCGAGATGCTGAGCTCCTACGAGCAGCACGCGGTGGGGCCGCAGTTCGCAGTCTTCAACACCCGCCTCGGCCTCGCACTGATCGACGCCGCGGGCGGCACCGGCCATCCCCGCGCCCAGGACACTGCCCGGTTCCTGATCGCCCAGACGCTGGAGCACGGTGACGGCTACGCGGCCCGCGACGTCCTCTCCCACCCGGCCGTCGCCGCCGCCCTTGCCCCCGCCGAGCGGCAGCAGCTCACCGAGGCCGTGACCTCCTGCGGCCTGGACCAGGGCGAGCTGCCGGCCGACCTGCACGAGACCTTCGCCGCCGCCCTCAACCGCGCCGCCTCGGCGCTCACCGGCAGTCTGGCCGCGAGCCGATAGGGAGCTCATGGACTACACCACTTGGCCCCGAGTCGTCGTCGTGGACGTGGAGGGCAACGGCGCCCAGCCGCCGGACCTGGTGGAGCTGGCCGCCGTCCCGGTGGTGAACGGCAGCCCGGTGTCCGCCTCCGTGCGCTCCACCCTGATCCGACCGCCCCGGCCGATCAGCCCGATGGCCGTGCGGGTGCACGGCATCACCAACCAGGCCGTCGCCGACGCCCCGCCCTGGGAACGGATCGGAGAGCAGGTGCGCGCCGATCTGGAAGGCGCGTGGATCGCGGCGCACAACGCCCACGTGGACTACGGCGTGCTGCTGCGGCACCTGCCGGGGTGGCAGCCGGCCGGGGTGCTGGACACCCTGCGCCTGGCCCGCGCGACCTACCCGCAGGCCGCCGGGTACGGCCTGGACGCGCTGATCGAGCTGTGCGGCATCGACCTGTCGGCCGTCCATGGGAAGCGCCACCGCGCCGCCTTCGACGCCCACGCAGCCGCCCTGCTGCTGATCCACCTCGCCGGGCGCCACGCCACCTGGACCGCCTTGCTGACCGCCGCTGTCCCACCCGGCCTGCCCGGCCACCCTCACCCGCAGGAGGACCCGACCTTGTGGTGAGCGGCCCGGCCCGAATCGAAAACGTGGTCTTCGGGGTCTTCGACCCGGGCTCGCCGAGAACCGCCGGGAACCTCCCGGCGCTTGGATGCGAAATCGAACAGGGAGCAGGATCAACCCCCATGGAAGAGCTGCTGCAAGTCGCCAACTTGGTTGCTAACAAGCTGAGTTCGCGTTTCAAGGACGACCCCGAAAAGCTCCGGATGCTGCAAGGGCTCAAGGTCCAGGAGGAGGCCGGCGAACTCGCCGAGGCCATCATCGGGGCGCTCGGACTCAATCCGAACAAGGGCAACTCCCACACCTGGGACCACGTGCGCGCGGAGGCGTGCGACACCGCCCTCACCGCACTCGTGCTGCTCCACATGATGGGCGGCGACCCGGAATGGTTCCTCGCCGAGCACCTGCGCGGCATCAAGGCCAAGGCCGAGGACTGGGAGGCCACCGCTTGACCACAACCGCCACAACCGAGCCGGCTCCGACCGAGGAGCTGGAGTTCAACGCCGACAAGCGCCGTGTCGAGGCGACCCGGGCCATCACCGTCACCGCGATGGCCCGCCGCCTGCCTCAGATCGTCGCCCGCGCCTACGCCCTCACCTGGCGCATCGAACCCCGCTCCGCCGCCCTCTTGCTCACCTGCCAGATCCTGTCCGCCGCCCTCGGCGCGGGCGGCCTGTTCGCCACCGCCAACGGCATCAGCGCGGTGTTCGCGGGCGGGGCGACGACCGCCCGCCTGACTGCCGCCCTGCCCTCCATCCTGGTCATCGCCGCCACCACCGGGCTGCGCCGCCTGCTCGGCATCGTCAACCAGGCCATCACGGTGCGCCTGTCCCCCCGCATCGCCCTCGAAGCCGAAGCCACCGTGCTGCGCGCCACCCTGGGCACCGAGCTGACGGCCTACGACCACTCTGGGTACTCCGACGACCTGGAGGCGGCCGACCGGGGCGCGGAGCAGTGCGCCGAGATCCTGGGCGAGGCCCAGAACCTGCTGGCCTCGATCGGCTCGCTGATCGGCGCGGCCTCCGTCATCGCCTACCTGCAC
The DNA here is from genome assembly GCF_051374625.1 of Kitasatospora sp. HPM-01-4. Lineage (NCBI taxonomy): Bacteria > Bacillati > Actinomycetota > Actinomycetes > Kitasatosporales > Streptomycetaceae > Kitasatospora > Kitasatospora sp. HPM-01-4. Next base: position 4,013,011 of record NZ_JBPQGP010000005.1, read on the forward strand.
CCGCTGCTGCTGCCCCTGCTGGTCCTGGCCGCCCTCCCCCAGGGCCTGGCCTCGGTGCGCGCCGCCCGGGTGCAGTACCTCGCCAGCCGCGACACCATGGCCGACCGGCGGGTCATGGCGAACTTGCGCTGGTACATCCACGTGAAGGCGCAGGCCGATCAGATCCGCTCCGACACCATGAGCAGCTTCCTGCTGGCCAAGTACAACCAGGTCGGCCAGCGGTTGGACCGCACGGCGAGGGAGGCGGCGACGGCCACGGCGAAGGTGTCGATCGTCGGGGCGCTGGCCTCCGGCATCGGCGCCGCGATCGTCTGGGCCACGATGGCCTGGCTGGTCATCACAGGCCGGATGAGCCTGCCCCACGGCGGCGCCGCGGTCGTCGTCCTCACCGCCGTCTCCAACAGCCTTGCCGGGATCGTCGGTTACGGGGCCTACCTGTTCCGCATCGGCATGTACCTGGACGACTTCTTCCACTTCCTCGACTCCGCCGGCGGTTTCGCCCTGCGCACCGGCACCCACCAGCCGGAGCCGCCCCGGCAGGTGGCCGTCAAGGAGCTGACGTACAGGTACCCGGCGAGCGAGCGCACCGCCCTCGACGGCGTGACCCTGCACGTCGACCGGGGCGAGATCGTCGCGCTCGTCGGGGAGAACGGCTCCGGCAAGACCACGCTCGCCAAGTGCCTCGCCGGCCTCTACACCCCGGCCGAGGGCGACGGCGCGGTGGAGTGGGACGGCACCGACACCCGGAGCATGGACCCGCAGGCGATGTGGCAGCAGGTCGCCGTTGTCCCGCAGAACTACGCCAGGTGGCCGATGACCGCCCGGGAGAACATCACTCTCGGTCAGCCCCGCCAAGACGACGGCGACGACGAGGCGCTGTGGGCTGCCGCCCGCGCCTCCGGGGCGGACGAGGTGCTGGCCGAGCTGCGTTCCGGGCTGCGCACGCTGCTCGCGGTGGAGTGGCTGGGCGGCGAGGAGCTATCCGGTGGCCAGTGGCAGCGCATCGCGCTCGCCCGCGCCTTCTACCGCCAGGCCGGACTGCTGGTGATGGACGAGCCGACCGCGGCGCTCGACCCCCGCGCGGAGCACCGGATCTTCACCAACCTGCGCGAAGTCGCGGCAGACCGGGCGGTGGTGCTGGTGACGCACCGGCTCACGAACGTGGCCATCGCCGACCGGATTGTGGTCCTCGACCACGGCCGGATCATCCAGTCGGGGACGTTCGACGAGCTGGTGGCTGACGGGGGTGGCCGATTCCGGGAGCTGTGGGACCTCCAGAACGACCGCACCGGTATCCCGGCTCAGCAGCGCACCGACCCGAAGGAGCGCACCACCCCGTGATCTCCTACCAGCTAGCCGAGCGGTCCGTCGCCCCGCCACGCCCTGCTGTCCTCGCCCGCCCGCGCCCACGCAGAGAGCCGTCAGCTCGTCCTGCACAACGGGCATCCGATGTAGCACCGGTGACACCGCAGCCACACCCTCTGAGGAGCCGACCTTGATCCGAATCGCCAACCTCAACGCCTACAAGCTCACCTCCGGCCAGCCGCAAGAGCGTTGGGAGGCCAGGGTCACGGCGATCCAGGAGATCGCTCCCGATGTCCTGGCCCTGCAAGAGGTTCTCGTCGACGAAGCGCTCCGCCACGGCGAGACCGAAGCCGAACGGGCTCAGCGGTGGCGTGTCGAGGCCGCCGAGATCATCAGGCGGCTTGCAACCGACTGCGGGCTGACCGCAACCACCATCCAGGCCGACGGGGCACCCGGTGAAATCGCGATGGCGAACAACCAGCACCGCGGATGGTTCACCGCCGTCCTCTGGAACCCGGCCACGGTCCAGGCAGTACCCGGCGGGTTCCGCGCCTTCGGCGCACCGGACTTCTGGCACGGATTCACCACGATCCAGCTCGACATCGGCGCCGTCGTGCCGGTCGTCATCGGCTCGTACCACGGCGACCCGTTCCGCCCCGACTTCCGCGCCAACGAGGCTCGCCGCCTCAAGGGGATTCTCCGTCGAACCGGCGGTGCGAAGCCCGGGTTCCTCCTCGGCGACTTCAACGCGATCTCCGCCGCCACCATGACCGCTGCAGACGGCACGGCGTCGTTCTACGACGCCGAACCGTACACCGAGCAGGATCACGACGACCTGGAATACCAGGTCGTCGAGGGCACCATCAGCAAGGGGAATGTCGCCGACCGCCGGCAGACCGAAATCCTCCTGCGGCGGGGCTTCACGGTCGACGCCGCCGCCCACCTCAAGGCGGCGTGGGAGCCGACCGTCGGCCACTGGGCCGACGGGCAGGGCGACCCCGATCCGTGGGGACCGCGCCGGATCGACCTGGTGCTGGCAACCCGTCCCGCTGCGCCTGCTGTGGTCGCCTACCGAACCCACCGCAGCCCCGCTGCCCTGGCCGCCGCCGACCACCTGCCGGTGGTCGTGGACGTCAACGAACAAGAAGTCCAGCCCTAAGTTGCGCGCTCGTACGTGCAGCGGCCCGACGGAGGGAAGGCCATGGAGAATTTCTTCGACCCGCAGCGAATCTGGCACAACGGACCGTATCCGCACTTCCTGATCCTTCTGGACCGTCATCCCGAGTGTGTCGCCTTCGCCGAAGCCCACGCCGACATCCTGCGCGGTTTCGCCCACCTGACACCGGTCCCGGCCGAATGGCTGCACATCACCGTGCAGGGAGTCCACCACCCTGCCAGCCCGGAGCAGGTGAAGCAGCTGGCGGACGAGGCCCGCGCGGAACTCTCCGCCGTGGCGCCGTTCACCCTGCAGCTCGGACCGACGTGGCCCGGCGTCAGCGCCATCACCGCCGCCCTGTACCCGGAGGAGCCGATGGCTGCGCTCAACCGGGCGGTTCGCACGGCGGCCGGCCGGGTGGAGGGCATCGCCCTGCGCCCGCCGGAGCACAAATTCTGGCCGCACACCACCCTCGCCTACGCCCGAACCGCTTCCAGCCAAGCACAGGACTACCTCCTGAACCGGGCCCTGCGGCAGCTGCGGCCCGCCCGGGCCGCCATCACCGTCGATACCGTGCACCTGGTGATGCAGGGCCAGGACCCGGACAACGGGTACCGATGGGAGCCGGTGGCCGAACTGCCGCTCCGCGCTACTGCCTGACCACCGTCGGCACCCCACACAGCCTGCCCCGGGCCGCAGTGCCCAGGCCGAAGTCGCACTGACAGCCCTGCGGCCCGAACGCAGCACAACCCCAGCACCCTTGACGACCGGAGAAACGACCATGCAGAAGTTCGTGCCCTCCTTCCAGGGAGCGCCGTGGCCCGACGGCGCCCGCGTCCTGCACGTCTACGCCCGTCCGAACCGGAGCGAGCCTGCCTTGGCCCGCCTCCTGGCCGCGTGCACCGAGGCGATGGCCCCGTACCCGATCACCGCGCAGGCCGAGCTGCTGCACTGCACGATCGAGATGGTCGCCGACACCACCAGCGACACGATCACCGGGCCGGACCGCACGGCGCTGACGGCGGCACTGAACCGGCACCTCGCCGGAACCGCGCCGCTCCAGCTCACCGCCGGCTCCCCGATCGCCAACCGGGCCGGAGCCCTGCTCGACCTGCACCCCGACGATGAGCTTCTCGCGCTGCGCGAGCGGGTGCGCGAAGCGATCCGGGAGACCCGCGGGCCCGGCGCTCTCCTCCACCACGGCGGCCGACCCCACATCACGCTCGGCTACGCCTGGGACCACAGCGACTCCGACTCCCTGCAGAGCGCGCTGCGCCGGATCTGCCCCAGCCACGTCCCCCTCACCATCAGCGCGGTCGAGCTCCTCGACGTGACCTGGTCCCAGCAGCCCCGGCCCGGCGGCCAGAGCGGCTGGACGATGTCTTGGACCCCGGTGGCGACGATCCCCCTGCCCGGACCCGCCACCGAGCCCGAGAGCGCGTGAGCGCTTCGACTCGGCTCACACCGAACAGCCACGCCGGCGAGCAGCACCCGGTGTGCTGTCGCACGGCGGCGACTAGCCTCGTGCTCGCCGAAGGTGACGTCACCACGTGGGGGTTTCAGATGAGTTGGACCAGTGATGCGCTGCGCCAGGCGGCGTGGTCAGCGTGCGTCGAGATGGCGACCCGCCCACCGATCGCCCCCAGGTCCGAGGCGGCCGACCCTCCCGGGCAGATCTTCCACGACGCGCTGACGCTCGCCGAGCGGCTGAAGGCCGTAGCTGCCGCCGAGCCGCCCGTGCTGCTGGCCCGCACCGTCGACCAGGCCCTCGAGCAGCTCGCCCTGGTCCTGAACCTGGCGGAGCAGTTCGAACGGTGGCAGACCGGACAGCCAACGGCGTATGCGGTGGGCGGCTCCGACTTCACCTGGCCGCTGTACCCCGAGCTGGTGCAGGCAGCCGATGCGACGCTCCCGGTGCTCCACCGCGCCTACGCGGCGTTGGAGGAAGCCGCCCGTACCGAGGCCGGCTCCGGCTGGCAGTCGCTTGGCAGCGAGGTCCTCTTCCGAGGGCCGCGCCTGACGCTGCACCGCGACCGGGTCATCGAGCCCCACGGCAGGCCCGGCGTCTACGACCACATCGACGTGCGGGACGCGGTGCGGATCGTCGCCCTCAACGCGTTGGGCGAAGTCGCCTTGGTGGAGGACGACTTCTATCTTCAGGACGGGCGCCTAGTGCACGTGCCCGGTGGCGGGATGGAGCCCGGCGAGGAGGTCGACGTGGCGGCAGGGCGCGAGTTGGAGGAGGAGACGGGCTGGCGCGCCGGCCAGCTGCGCCGACTCGGTGCGATCTATCCACTGCCCAGCTCCACCCGCGCCGTCACCCACCTGCTGCTGGCGACCGATCTGAAGCGCGGCCGGCTACACCGGGATGGAACCGAGGCCGGGATGACCGTGCATTGGGAACCGCTGGCAGGCGCAGTGGAGCTGGTCGCCACCGGGGCGATCCGCGAGGCCGGTAGCGTCGCCGCCATCCTGCTCGCCGACCGGTCGCTCCAGCGTGACGCGGTCTGACCGCCCCCTGCGCACCGTGCGCTGCCGGGTCCGGAGTCGCCAGGCTCCGACGCGTCGTCAGCTACGCTCGAGGGCCCGCTGCCTGCCGGCCAGCAGGGCCTTGAATCGATCGCCGGAAGGGAGCATTCAGTGCCCGCTAGTACCGAAGCATGGGACGAGGCCGCCCGGCGGGCCACCGCGGCTGTCGCCGAGAATGAGCCCGGCGGCATGGACGAGTTCTGCTGGGATGTCGTCGCGGCCCGGGATATCACCGCTCTGGTGGTCTACTCCCTGCACGTGCGCGGCGGCGTTCCGGTAAAGGCCGTTCGGTGGCCGGACGTGTTGTGGCACCTGTGGGACGACCGTCGGGTGGCGGCCCTGGTCGAGGAGGTACTGCCGGCCGCCGGCCACGACCTTGCCGACGGCGAGGACCGGGTGGGCGAGCGGTGGCGGTGGCTGACCAGGACGTGGGATCCGGACGCACCGATCGGGCCGCGCCCCGGGGTGCCACCCCGCACTCCACTGGAGGAGCTGCTGCTCCTCGCGCGCGCCAGGTCGAGCGAGCCGGCGCCCGAGCCCCGGTGGGGTGGGATGAAACGCGGTGTCGCCCCCGGGTTGCCCGATCCGGCCGTCGAGGTCTGCACCGGCTGGGCCGCGAGCGCCGTCGAGGCCGCCATCGTGCGGGAGCAGGCCAGAGGCCGGTACGACCGGTTCGACCGGGTGAAGGTCACCGGCGGCCCGTTCAAGGGGGAGCGCGGCTACGTCATGGTGCGCGCCTGGGTGTTGGACGACACTGTCCAGAGCGCCCACGGACCGGTCGGCTTCGAGGTGTCCCTCGACAACGCCGAGGGCGAGCAGCAGATCGAACCCCGCCACCTGCGCCCCGCGTCCGACCGCCGGTGGCCAGGCCGGCCGAAGGGCAGTCCCAAGGCCGAACTGCCGGCGCTCGACGTCGAGCCGCGCCCAACCCCCACCCCGGCCGAGCACTTGCTCACGCTCCTGGCCAAGGCCGTCAACCCTGAGGCCGTTCCGACACAGCTTCGCGATGCCGTTGCCTCAGCGGCGTACCACGGCGGAGTGCTAGAGAACCACCAGGCGAGTGCTGTTCCTCGCCGCACGTGGAAGATCGTCCGCCATTCCTACCGGACGAACCCATTTGCCGGTGACGAGGTAGCCGTGTTGTGGGAGGTGCGAGTCACGACTCACCTGCACGATCCGGCTCCCACCACTCATCTCGCCATCGACGAGGACGGTGTGTCGGCGATCGTCTCCGCAACGACGGGCGGGACGTAGGACGTGAAGTCGGGGAGCCCGCAGACCTTGGACGCCGACGCGACTACGCAATAGGGTCTGATCATGCCCCAGCGTCACGATCCCCGATCTGGTCAGCTGGGTGCTGCTGCGCCGAACGATCGGCGTCAGCGGCCTGGCGCAGCAGGGCACCAGGGAGTGCCGAAGTGGCAAGGGAGGGACAGGCCGTGAACGATCTGTTGGGACAGCTACCGCGTCCGCTGGTCGAGCGGATGGGCCGGATGAGCGGCATGGCACTGCGCGGGGTCATCGCACTGGTGGACGATGAGCCGGAGACGTTCGCCGCCCTGGTGGAACGGATCGGCACCTGGGACGACGATCCGGGCCGCTTCCCCTACCCGGGCCCGCGCTACAAGTTCGCGATCACCGAGACGCTGCGCCTGTTCAACGATGCCATCGGCATCGTCGAGCGGAACGGCCCGATCCCCAACGAGGTACTGACCGAAGGCGCCCGCCCGCTGATCGAGGCGCTCGCGCCCGAGGAGTTCCGGGAGGCCGCCCTCCAGAAGTTGGCCACCATCCCTCCCGGCACGGCACCGATGGACCTCTCCAGCGATGGCGACGTCGGACCCGTGGACTACATCGTCGCCGCCGCGGCGACGGCGTGGTTGGCCCGCGGCGCGGGCGGGCGCGTGGCGATGCAGCAGAACATCCGGCTGTCGCTGCTGAAGGAGGTCCGCCGCTCGGAGAGCGCGGCCACCGGGGCACCGGAGCGTGAACAGGTCAACGACGTCAGCGACGCCGACGCGCTCGCCCTGCTCACTGCTCTGTATGACGAGGACTACGTCCGGCTGATCCCCGGTCCCCGCGACCGGGGCCCCTGGGAGTGGGACATGCTGGCCATCCTCAAGGCGCACCTGTTGGAAACCCCCGCGGACGCCACCACTCCCGAACAGGCCCACGCGCTCAAGCTCAAGCTCGTGAAAATCCTGCAAGCCGCCGTGGCCACGCTCGACGAGCCGAAGGCGCCCATGGTGCGCCCGGCCGGCAAGCGGGTCCAGCCCAAGCGCCAGCCGAAGAGCAAGCGGAAGAACAAGTAGCAGCCATCGGCAGAGGGCCGTGGGCTCTGCCCGGAATCTGGTGGTGCCGTCTCCGGTGGGATCGGCACCACCGCTCCTGCCGACGGGATTCGCCAGAGAGCCAGAGGCGTTCCCCGCCAGCATTCCCGCGCGCGAGGTCCGTAGCCTGGGCCCTGCCGCGCCCTACGATGGCCCTTGGACTGCTGCTTCGGCGACCTGCCCAGCCAGGTGCGTCGCCGCACTGGCGTAGTCGAGTGCCAGCCCTACCCCCGCCAGCACCGCGCTGGCGAAGCGTGGATCCTGCTTGTCGGCCGCAGCAACAACGTAGGCGGCCGGGAAGATCACCTCCGGACGTGGGTTGGTCATCTCCCACTCGACGTGGCCGCGCACCGGTAGACCCATCACCTCGGTGGCCAAGAGGACGGCGACCGCACGGACCTCGCATTGAAGCGACTCGTCTTCGGGGTCGTCGTTCAGGTGGCTGGGCTGTCCTACCTGGACGTGCACCTCGTAGCCCTTCCAGGCATAGCGGGCCTTGCCGCTCGCCTCCACCTGGACATCGGCCAACCGATTGCCGACGCTGAACGGATGCCTCTGGCGCAGGCCGGGGTACGCGGCGGCCACGGCGGCGGCGGTCTGTTCAGCAACGCTGAGCTGCTCGGGCACGGCGGTGTTCCTCTCGGAATCGGGGCACATCTCTGAACACCACGGCTTGGCGCGGGTGTTGTCCCTGGCTCAGGCAGGGAGAGTTACTGGCATCGCAGGACGGTGCCGATGTGCCCCGCGCACGCGGGGAGGGTTTGCCGAGCACCACATTAGCGCTCCGGAGCCGGCCTGCGAGGGCCATTGCCGAATGCCCCCGCGCACCCGGAAGGCTCGCGGCTTGGTCCCACCATGCTCGGTTTGGCGCGACCGCGGAGAGCGTGGGGCGGTCGCAGCACGTCTCCAAGAGCGGGCAACCAGGTTGGCGGTCCGGAAAGCCGGCTACGGCCTACGCCGCGGCCCGGCTGAACGTCTCCCCGATGTTCAGCAGCCGCTGCAGCTCGTTCTTCCGGACCCGGTACTCGGCCCCCAACCGCAGCACGGCGCACGGGTACCGGCCGGTCCGGGCGAGCTTGTACCCCGTCGTGCGGCTGAGCGACAACAGCGAGTTGGCCACCGGCAGGGGGATGGCGGGCGGGAGCGTGGCGAAGGAGCTCCTGATGCCGCTGTCGTCCAGTCCGAGGAGCTGCAGCAGGTCGGTCGTGATGACCCGGTGGCCGTCCCCGACCTGGATGATCCCGCACGGGTAGTGGCCGTCACGGGCCATCCGGTAGCCCTTGGTCCGGCTCAGGGCGAGCAGTTGGTTGGCGTCGGCCAGTAGGAGTGCTGGCGGAAGGCTAGCGAGCGCTGCTCGCGAGTACCGCGCCCTACCGGCAGTCACTGCTTCCCTCATGTCGCCCGCCCTGGTGTCGTACGTTCTCTGTGAGAGAAACATCTACCACATCTTCCACCAGAGAAGCATTTCGCAAGTTATACTGCTCTCATGACAATGCAGCCCGCCTCCCAGGAGCTCACCGCCCGGATCGGCGAGACGATCAAGGCAGCCCGTGCGGCACGCGGCCTCAGCGCGCCGGAACTAGCCTCCGCGTGCTCCGCGCTCGGAGTCCCGGTCACCCCGAACGCGATCAACAAGATCGAGACGGCCCGCCGGGAGTCCCTCCGGCTGGAGGAGGCCCTCGCCTTCGCCATCGCGCTCAACTTGCCGCTCGTCAGTCTCATCGTCCCGCTCGACGGAGACGCCGAGGTGGATCTCCTCCCCGCCCTCAGACTGCCGGTCTGGGAGGCAGCGGTGCTGATCACCGGCGAGGACCAGCCCGATGACGCAGTCGAAGGCAGCGCCCACGCCCTCCTCGCCGTCTACCGCGAGCACGTCGTCGACGTACGAACGGCGCTGATCTCGACCCAGGCGGCCCACGAACGGCGTTCCCAGGCAGCGCGCAACGAACTCGGGTCCGAGCGCTACCAGCAGTTGTCGCGCCAGGCATCCGAGTTCGAGCGAATCGCGCACGAGGACTGCCAGCGACTGCGGGACACCCGCTCTCGCATGCGCACGCAGGGTCTGCACCCCGCGCCCCTCCCGGCCGTCCTGGCCTTCCTTGACCCCGACGAAGAGGAGAGCACCACCTGAAAGGCTCCATAAACCGGCGCTGCTCGTGCCGGAACCCCGCCACCGGGGCGCACTACTACTCCGCCTGCCCCAAGCTCACCTCCCGCAAGCACGGCGTCTGGTCCGTGCGGCAGGAGGTTCACCCGGATGAGGACGGCAGGCGGCGGACCTTCCGCCGGTCCGGCTTCTCCGGGGCCCCGGACGCGCAGAAGGAGCTGGACCACGTCCGGGCACTCCTCGCGCTCGCCGACAAGGACGACCCGGACACCCGCAAGCTCGTCAGCGACATGATCATGTCGTGCGTCCGGACCAAGTCGGCCCTCCCCGATGTCGAGGAGACCAGTCGGAAGGTCAAGGCCGGCCACAGCCTGACCACGCTGATCACGGTCGCCGAGTGGCTCGACACCTGGCTCGCCGGCCGGAAGAAGCTCCGCCCCACCGGCGTGTCCCGCTACGAGACGGACATCCGCGTACACCTCAAGCCTCACCTTGGGCACATCCGGCTGGACCGGCTCCGGGTCGAGCACCTGGACACGATGTTCGAGTCGATCAACGACGCGAACGAGGAGATCGTCGAGCAGAACGCCCAACGGCGTCAGGCTGTCAACGATCTCAAGCTGATCGTCGACCGGCTCGCCCGGCGGGCCGCCCGCGAGGCCATCGCCGCGATGCCTCCCTTCCGCCGCGTCACCGGGCTGTCGACCCAACAGCACATCCGTGCGACGCTGCGGGCTGCGCTCAACGTCGCCATCGCACGGCAGCTGATCACCTTCAACCCTGCCGCCCACGTCGAACTCGAAACCGCCCCCAAGCCGAAGGCGCTGGTCTGGACAGCCGCGCGCATCGCGGAGTGGCGGCGCACCGGCCTCAAGCCCTCCCCGGTGATGGTCTGGACGCCGGCTCAAGCGGGCCAGTTCCTCGACTACGTCGACGGCCACCGGTTGTACGCCCTTTGGCACCTGCTCGTCTTCCGGGGTCTGCGACGTGGTGAGGGAGTCGGCGCCCGGTGGGTCGACTTCGACAGGGACTCTCTGTCCCTGACCGTCGAGACCCAGCTCGTGCAGCTCAACTGGGAGGTGCTGGAGGGCACCCCCAAGACCTCCAGCGGTGTGCGCATCGTCGCACTCGACGGCGAAACCGCCGACGTCATCGTCGTCCACGGGCGCCAGCAGAAGCTGGAGCGGCTCCGGTGGGGACCTGCCTGGGTGGACACCGGCCGGATGTTCACCGCCGAGGACGGCACCTGGCTACACCCGGCATGGGTCAGTGAGGAGTTCCTCCGCCTCGCTGCCTCCGCCGGTCTGCCGCCCGTCCGGCTGCACGATCTGCGGCACCTCGCCGCAACACTCGCCCTCGCGGCGGGCGTGGACCCCAAGGTCGTGTCCGAGATGCTCGGCCACAGCGACACCTCGATCACCCGCGACGTCTACCAGTCCGTCCTCGAGGAGGTGGCGCGCGAGGCTGCGGAGGCGGTCGTCCAGCTCGTCCCCCGGCAACGGCGGCCCCGCACCAACGCGGCCAGCGCCTGAGTCCGCCGATGATCATCGGGGTACCAGAGCAGTAGCCTCACGCCCTGCGCGCCGCCGGCGCGCAGGGCCAGACAGCGCCGCACAACCTCGGCGCCTGCCCATGTCGAAGACCAATCTCTGGAGGACCGTGTCCATCGCCGAACGCCCCATGCCGACCCCCGAGCAGCTCGAGCAGCTTCTCGCCGACCCCTCGATCCCGGAGCCCGCACGGGCACTCTGCTCGCTGCTCGCCCGCCGCGGCGGGCGCACCGGCGACTACCTCGCCATGACCTTCGGTGGCTACCCCGCCCGCAGGACGCCGCGTCAGCTCCCGTCCAACGGACCCGATTCTCCGACCACCACCAGCTGACCGCCCCTCCGTCAACGCCTTGCCCGCCTCGGACACCGAGTTCCCCGGCGGACGGCACGCCCGTTCGCCATCGCCCCGATCAGGAGACCCCACTGCATGCGCCTGCGCCAGGCCCACGCCATCATCGAAACCGCGAACCGGCTCACCGAGATGGCGCCCGACCTCGAATTCGAACTGTGGCCGCACGCCAAGGACGATCCCGACGGCACCCCCGGCCTGCCCGACTTCATCTCCGGGGTGGCCCAGATCGGTGCCGCAGACGGGGCGACCTCTCTCTGCACCTACGACGTGACCATCGAGCCCGGTCCCGCCGACAACGAGATCACTGTTGGACTCGAAGCGTCGCAGGACTCCCACCTCGGCGACGACACCGTCCTGGTCGACCTCATCGCCACTGTCTTCGACCCAAGTTGGGGGTACGACTCCCCCTTCCGGCCTGTCGGCACGCTCCTCGCGCAGGTGATCATCGACGCGATCCGCACCCGCGAGGCCACGCGGCCACGCTAGACCTCGGCGCGCTTCCCGCCCTCCCCGGCAAGGGTGCGGGATGGTGCCTCCATGAGCCTGCCGTCTTCTGACCGCGCCTCCGACGAGGTCGACGCTGACCTGCTGCAGTTGCTGCCCGACCCGGAGGAACCCGGCCTCGCCACCTGGTGGGGAGATGACGAATACGACTACGAGCCCCGGCGCTGAGCGCTGGGGCTCGTAGTGCTGTCCGACCCCAACGGCTTGTCCCGCCGGCCAAAATTGTCACGGCGCGTAACGGCGGCCAGGAGCAGAAACCTGGCTGCGGCACCCTCCCGGGAAGGCGACTGGAGCACCCCCCGAACACGGCCAGGGACGCGCGGGCACCCCTTGGGCACTTTTGCGTCGTGAGCACGTCAAAATCACCGGACTCTGACGCGCCCAACTTGACCGCGAACACACAAAAGGCCAGGTCACGGGCTATGTGACCTGGCCTTTCTCGGAGCCGCCTATGGGATTCGAACCCATGACCTACGCATTACGAGTGCGTTGCTCTGGCCAACTGAGCTAAGGCGGCACCGCCGTCATGCGGGATCCGACCTGTGATGGTTGATCGTCGCACCGACAACGGGCGCAAGTCTACACACATTCCGGGTGTGGTCCGTAACCGCGCCCGTCCGGGGCGGGAGGCTCAGACGGAGGAGACGGCGAGCTTGGCGGCGAAGCCCGCGAAGAGGACGGCGACGGCGCCGGTCAGGCCGGCCGAGAGGCGCTTGCGGCGGCGGAAGGCGCCGGCCAGCGAGGTCCCGGCGAAGATCAGGGTGGAGAGGTAGAGCACGCTGAACGACTGCAGTATGCCGCCGAGCAGGGCGAAGGAGAGCACCGGCTGCCCGTACGAGGGGTCGACGAACTGGGTGAAGTAGGAGAGCAGGAAGAGGATGGCCTTCGGGTTGAGCAGGCTGATCACCAGGGCCCGCCGGAACGGGTGCTCCGTGCCGGGCTCGGCGGTGCCTGCCGCCTCCGCCCCCTCGGCCCGCTCCGCGGCGGCCCGGCGCTCACGCCACAGCTGACGGGCGGCACGCAGCATCCCGAAGCCGATCCAGAGCAGGTAGGCCGCGCCGCCGAACTTGACCACCGCGAAGACGGCCGGGTTGGCCCGCAGCAGCGAGGCGGCGCCGAGCGCGGTCAGCGATATCAGGACGAGATCGCCGGTGAAGACCCCGGCGGCGGCCCGGTAGCCGACCCGTATGCCCCTGCGGGCGGCCACTGAGGTGACGTACAGCGAGTTCGGCCCCGGCAGCAGGATGATGACGAGGGCGCCGAGTACATACGTCGCCAGGTCGTGGACTCCGAACACGGTGCGCTCCCGGGGCGGATACGGGGGTGGGGGACGCGCCATCGTATCCACCCCCGTCACCGCCCTGGAACGCGATCACGGCGGGACCTACTTGGCGCAGCGCGCCCCCTGGCCCGGGTCGTTCCCGGCCAGCAGGTAGCCGTTGACCGCACTGTCGATGCAGGCGTTGTTCCGCTGGTAGGCGGTGTGGCCGTCACCGTCGTAGGTCAGCAGCCGGCCGGACTCCAGCTGGCCCGCCAGCGCCTGCGCCCAGACGTACGGGGTCGCGGGGTCGCGGGTGGTGCCCACCACCACGATCGGGGGTGCTCCGGCGGCGCGGATGGTGTGCGGCATCCCGGTGGCCTTGTACGGCCAGTAGGTGCAGCTGAGGGCCATCCAGGCCATGTCACGGCCGAAGTGCGGGGACGCCTTCTCGAACGTGGGCAGCGCCCGCTGGACGTCCTCCGGGCCGGTGAAGGGCGCGGGCGTGTCGAGGCAGTTGATCGCGGTGTTGGCGGGCATCAGGTTGGCGTAGCTGCCGTCCGCCGAACGCTCGTAGTAGTTGTCGGAGAGCTTGAGCAGCGCGCTGCCGTCACCCGCCTTGGCGGCGGCCAGTGCCGTGCGCAGCGAGGGCCAGAGGAAGTCGGCGTACATCGCCTCGATGACTCCGGCGGTCGCCAGCGACTCGGTGAGCTTACGGCCGGAGTCGGTGTTCAGCGGCTGGGCGTCCAGCCGCTTGAACAGGGCGTCGATCTCCGCCCCGGCCTGCTGCTCGGTCCGGCCCAGCGGGCAGTCGTCGTGGGTGACGCAGTCCTTGGCGAAGGCGGACCAGGCGATCTCGAAGCCGCTGGCCTGGGTCTGGTTGCCGGCCAGCGCGTCGAGGGACGGGTCGATCGCCCCGTCCAGCACCATCCGGCCGACCCGGGTGGGGAACAGCCCGGCGTAGGTGGCGCCGAGGAAGGTGCCGTACGACTTGCCGAGGAAGTTCAGCCGGCTGTCGCCGACCAGGGCGCGCAGCACGTCCATGTCCCGGGCCGACTCCGTGGTGCTGACGTGCCCGAGGAACCCACCGGACTGCTTCTGGCAGGCGGCGGCGTACTCCTTGTCGGCGGCGACCAGGGCGTTGATCTGCTTCTGGTCGTCGGGGGTCGTGTCGGTCGCGGTGTAGTCGTCCATCTTCGGACCGTCCAGGCAGACCACCGGGGAACTGCGGCCGACACCGCGCGGGTCCAGGCCGACCATGTTGTACGCGGCGCGCAGGCCGGGGTCGAAGCTGTTGATCGAGCTCTCCAGGTACTCGATCGCCGATCCGCCGGGACCCCCCGGGTTGACCAGCAGCGAACCCTGCGCCTTCGTCCCGCCGCCGGCCGGCTTCCGGGCGGCGCTCAGGGTCATGTCGCCGCCCGCCGGGTTCGCGTAGTCGAGCGGCACCTTGAAGGTGGCGCACTCGAACCCCTGGTCGCAGGACTGCCAGTCGAGCTTCTGCGCGTAGTACGAGGACAGGTTGGCCGGGATCGCGGCGGGGAGCGGTTGGAGCGCGGTCGCGGTCCGGCCCTGCGCGGCGCCGCCCTCGGTACCCACCGCCGAGCCGGCGCTGGAGTCCGAGGCCCCACCGCCCGAACTGCAGCCCGCCAGCAGCAGCGCGGCGGCCGCCATGGCGGGCAGAACACGGGTCGACCGGACAGCTCGCATGGAGGCTCTCTCCCATCGGACACCGACCACGAGGTCGCTCGGGTCGCCGGGTCGGTGATCACCCGGCTGTACAGAGCGTAACCGCCCGCATCCGCCACGCCCCGCAACCGTCGAGGGCCCGGCGGGGAACAGCCCGTCCGGCGGCACCCCGTCCACCGGGGTCACCTCGGCTGCTTGGTGAGGCTCTCCGCCAGATACTGCACCGCGACCCGGACCAGCCGCAGCCGGATCCGCTCCGGTGTGTAGTCCTGGACGATGTCGGAGACCCTCACCTCGGCCTGGGCGGCGCGGCCCCGACCGGCCCGCAGCGCGGTCTGGAGCCTGCGGGCGGAGTCCAGCCCGGCGGTGTCGGCCTTGGCGGCGGCGAGCAGCAGTCTGGCGGTGGCCGTGCCCGGCGCGTCGGCACCGGTCTGGGCGAGGGCCGCCGCGTCGTAGCGGCCGGAGACGGCGGCGGCCGCGCCGTACAGGTCGGGGCGGGCCAGTCCCGCGGCGACCGCGCACGGTGCCCCGTCCTCGATGCCCAGGGTGCCCCAGTCCCCGGGACCCGGCGGGAGGGTACGGAAGGCGGCCCCGACGGCGGTCCGCAGCGCGGTGTCGTCGGCCACCGCCTGCGGCGCGGCGGCCACCAGGTCGCAGGGCTTGGCGGTACCGGTCGGCGACTGGGGCACGACCACCACGAACGGCCGGGACCGGCCCAGCTTCACCGCCGAGGCGACCCCGTCGAAGACGTCCGGAAGTTCGGCGTCGGCGGTGGTCCTGGCACCGCCCGCGTGCAGCACGATCACCGGGAACCGGGCGTTCGGGTCCTCCTTGTACTGCGCCGGCAGCCAGACCCGCACCGTGCGCGGACGCCCGTCGGGGCCGGCCACCGCGCCCTCCCGAAGCTCGCCCCCGGCCGGCTGCCCGACCTCCCTGAAGGGGGTGGCCACCGGCTGCGCCGAGTGGGAGGGCGGCGGGGACGGCGGGGCGGGCGGGGCGGCGTTCGGCTGGGCACTGCGCTCGGCGGCGGCGGTCCCGGTCGCCGCTTCCGCCCTGGCCTCGGGCACGGACCGCGCGCCGCGTCCGCCCAGGACCAGCACCACGGCAAGCGCCGTGGCGCACATCCCGCAGACCATCGCCCCGCCGACCCGCAGCAGCAGCGGTCTCTGCTCAGCCGCCAGCTCGTACGTCTGGGCCGCCCGGAGGTCGCGCCAGCGGAGCAGGGCGGACCTGAGCAGCCAGATCCCGGCGGCGACCGCCAGCAGCAGGGCAGCGGCGAGGAGCGGACGGGTCATGGGACGCACCACCTCGGGAGAACCGGCACCGCCCGGCTCCGGCCCTCAGCGGCACGGACCACCACGGCGTACTCGGTCCACAGGGTGCAAGACGATCCGGCGCCCGGACCGCCAGGCTCCCTGCCCCACTCCGACGTTCACTCGAACGAGTGAGCCAGGCGCCACCTCATGGGCAACCCGATCGGGGCCGCCCGCCCACGAGGAGCGGTTCGGTCCAGTCGGCGGAGCATCGGGCGGTTCAGCCGGCCCGCAGGGCCACCGTCATGGCCTCGACCGCCAGCAGCGGGTCCACGTTCCGGTCCAGCGCCTCCCGGCAGGCGAGCACCGCCTCGATCCGCCGCAGCGTGTTCTCCGGTGCACCCGCGGCCGCGACCTTGGCGAGCGCGGGCCGCTGGTCCTCGTTGGCCAGGGCTCCGCCCGCCCCGAGCTGGATGGCGAGCACATCCCGGTAGAACCCGAGCAGGTCGAGCAGCGCCACCCCGAGCGTCTCGCGCCGGGTCCGGGTCGCCCGGCTCTTCTGGCGCTTCTCCAGCTCCTTGACGGCACCGGCCATACCGCGCGGCGCCCGACTGCCCTCGGTGGCACCGTACGCGGCCCTGAGGTCGTCGGTCTCCTTGGCGTCCTGGGTCTCGGCCAAGGCCTCGGCGTCGGCCTTGGCGGTGTCCACCAGCCGCTGGGCGGCGGCCAGGCAGCCGCCGATGTCGCCGACCTCCAGCGGGATGCGCAGTACGTCGAGCCGACGGGTACGGGCCTGCTCGTCCACCGCCAGCCGCCGGGCACGCTCCACGTCACCCTGTCCGGCCAGCGCCGCCAGCCGGGCCGTCTCCGGCTCGACGCCGTCCCGCTGGACCAGCATGTCGGCGACCGCCTCGGCTGCCGGGGTGCGCAGCACCAGCAGCCGGCAGCGGGAGCGGATGGTGGGCAGCACGTCCTGCACCGAGGGAGCGCAGAGCAGCCAGACCGTCCGGGGCGAGGGCTCCTCGACGCCCTTCAGCAGCGCGTTCGCCGCCGCCTCGGTGAGCCGGTGGGCGGCGTCGACCAGGATCACCGACCAGCGGCCACCGGTCGGGTAGCTGGAGGCGCGCAGCACGAGGTCGCGCATGTCGCCGACACCGATCGACAGTCCGTCGGTCCGGACGAACTTCACATCGGCGTGGCTGCCGGAGAGCACGGTGTGGCAGCCATCGCAGAACCCGCAGCCGGGAACCCCGCCGAGCTCCAGATCGGGGCTGGTGCACTGCAGCGCGGCGGCGAAGGCCCGGGCGGCGGTGGTCTGCCCGGCCCCGGGCGGGCCGGTGAACAGCCAGGCGTGCGTCATCAGCGAGGCGTTCCCGCCGGCCTCGGCCGCAGCCGTACGGCCCGCGGCCACCGTGGCCCGTGCGGCCTGGGCAGCCGCCGTCAGCTGCTCGACCACCCGATCCTGGCCGACCAGGTCGTCCCACACACTCACGCCGCGCTCCCGCCGACCACCGGTACTCCTCGCTTCCGGTCGAGCCTAACCCCGGAGGCCGACAACCGACTCCGCCGCCGTCCGCTGCTCCGACAGCGGCCCGCGCGCGACCGGCTCGGCCGCGGCCGGCACCGCCACCGCCCGCCCGTCGGCGGCCCGGACCCGCGCGAAGGAGTCCCTCAGCTGCCGCTTCATCCAGCGGGAGACCGGCTGCTCGACCCAGCGGTGCACCAGCCAGGACGCCGCGACCATCACCACCAGCAGCCCGCCCGCGAGCAGCCACGGGCTCACCCGGAAGCGGAGCTTCTCGATCACCGCCCACCCGATGTACTCGTGCAGCAGGTAGAGCGGGTAGGTGACGGCCCCGGCGGTGGTGAGCCAGCGCCAGTCGATCCGGTCGAACCAGCCCAGCGCCACCCCGGCCATCAGCAGGTAGAACACCGCGAGCACCACCGCCACGACGGGGCTGGGCAGGTGGTACGCGGTGTTCTTCTGCACGAACTGGAAGGTGGGCTGCACCACCCGCAGCCCGACCAGGTAGCTGAAGCCGACCAGCAGCCAGAGCAGCAGGTCGGGGCCGAACCGCCGGATCAGGTAGAAGGCCATGCCGCCGATGAAGAACCAGCAGTGCTCCGGCATCACGATCGCCTGCAGCCAGGCCTCGTTCGGCAGCGCGTACGTCAGCACCCCGGCGGCCGACCAGACCATGCAGAAGGCCAGCACCCGGCGGTAGGTCAGCCCGCGCCAGACCATCAGCGCGAAGATCAGGTAGAACCTGGCCTCCACCCACAGGCTCCAGTACACGGCGTCCACGTACGGGGCGCCGAAGGGGTGCTCGAACATGGTGAGGTTGGTGAGCACGTCCTGCCAGGACCGCGGCGAACCGCCCGGGATCAGCGCCAGCACCAGCGTGGTCACCAGTACCGCCAGCCAGTAGGCCGGGAAGAGCCGGATCACCCGGGAGGTGAAGAAGTCGGAGACCGAGCGGCCCCAGCCGCTCAGGCAGATGACGAAACCGCTGATCAGGAAGAACAGCTGCACGCCCAGCCAGCCGTAGGAGGCGGGCAGGTGCAGCACCGGGAACACCTCCGACCGCGGCCGTCCCCAGTCGGAGCCGAACGCCACGTAGTGGTACATCACCACCAGCAGCGCGGCGATGAACCGCAGCCCGTCCAGCACGGCGAGCCGCCCGCCACGCGATGGCGTCTTCGGGGCAGGGTCGGTTGCTATCACGTGTGATGACTTCCTAGGCGCCGGACGGAACGGGACGGGCGTAGCAGTCTCTCAGAATCCGACGCCGCCCCCTGCCGCCGGGGCCGGAGCGCATCGACTCGGCCGGGCACCGCCCCGCCGCTGTCGTCACCCGGCCGAGGGCCCCCGGGCGCGCGATCGGCCGGGCAGCACACAGGGGCGCGGGAAACCGTGCGAGCGGCCACGTGCCTCGTGACGCGCTGGTCAAACGGTTCCCCGCGCCCCTTGGTGGTTCGCGGCTGATCGGGCGGAAGCCCGGAGAAGGGCGGCGGGTGCTAGTCCCGGCCTCCGCGCCACCTGCGGCCCTTGCCACGACCGCCCTGCGGGTCCTCCTGCCGGCCGCCCCGCTCCCACTCCTTGCGGGAGCCCAGCAGGGTGTCGGTCAGGCTGGGGGCCTCATCCGGCTCGACCGGCGGCAGTTCCCTGGTCATCTCCGCGGCGGTCTCCTCACCGGACGGCTGCTCGCCACGCCACGGCTCCTGCGGCGTCCGGTCCTCGACCGCCCCGGAGCCGGCCCGCGAACCGCCCGTCCTGCCCCAGGACGTCCGCGCTCCGCCACCGGCGGCTCCACCGGAGCGCGCCGTCGGCTCGACCCGCGGCAGTACGGCGGTCTCGTCCGCCGCGCCGACCGCCGGCAGCACCGCGGTCTCGGCAGCCGGATCGGCCTCCAGCGCCTCCGCCGCCCGGACCGCCGCCCGGCGCTCCGGCTCGGGAATCTCCCGGGTGACCTCCTCGGTGCCGCCGACCTTCGGCAGCTCCACGGTCGAGGTCACCGCAGGCACCTCGGTGGCCTCCGCGGCAGCCGCGGCGGCAGCCGCCCGGGCCTCCTCCGTGAGCCTGGCGGCCTCGGCCCGCTGGAGCGCCTCCTCCGCCCGGCGCCGCTGTTCGGCCCGCTGCAGCTCACGCTGCCGCTGGAGCTCCGCCTGCGCCGCCGCCTCGGCGGCGAGCCGCTCCCGCTCGGCCTCCTCGGCCTTCCGCTTGGCCTCGAGCTCGGCCTGCCTGGCGGCCTCCTCCTCGGCGCGGCGCTTCGCCTCGGCCTCCGCCTTGAGCCTGGCCTCCTCGGCCGCCTTCCTCGCCTCCTCGGCGGCGACCCGCTCGGCCTCCTCCCGGGCGAGACGCTCCTTCTCGGCCTGCTCGGCCCGCAGCTGCTCCAGCAGCTCCTGGCGCTTGCGCTCGGCGGCCTCCTCCTCGGCCTTCTTGCGGGCCTCCTCGGCGGCACGCCGGTCGGCCTCCTCGCGGGCGAGCCGCTCCTGCTCGGCCTTGGCGGCCCGCTCCTGGACGGACAGCGGCAGCTCCCGGTCGAGCCGGTGGCGGATCGCGGTGGTGACGAAGGCGGGCTGCTGGCTGCCGTCCACCACCAGGTAGCGCGCGGGGTCGGCGGCGGCCAGGGCGAGGAACCCGGCCCGGACCCGGGTGTGGAACTCGGTGGGCTCGGACTCAAGACGGTCCAGCGCCTCGGTGAAGCGCTCCCGGGCCTTGGTCGGGTCGACGTCCAGCACCACCGTCAGGTCCGGGACCAGGCCTCCGGTGGCCCAGCGGGAGATCCGGGCGACCTCGGTCGCGGCCAGGTCGCGGCCCGCGCCCTGGTAGGCGATGGAGGAGTCCATGTAGCGGTCGGTGATCACCACCGCGCCGCGCTCCAGCGCGGGGCGGATGACGTTCTCGACGTGCTCGGCCCGGTCGGCCGCGTAGATCAGCGCCTCGGCGCGGTGCGAGAGGCCGGTGTTGCCGACGTCCAGGACCAGTGCCCGCAGCCGCTGCCCGATCGGGCTGCCGCCGGGCTCGCGGGTGAGCACCACCTCGTGGCCCTTGCTGCGGATCCACTCCGCCAGCGCGTTGGCCTGGGTGGACTTGCCCGCACCGTCGCCGCCCTCCAGCGCGATGAAGAAGCCGGTGCCGCTCATCCGGTGCGGGGCCAGCGGCGCTCCGCCGCGCAGCGACTCCATCAGCTCGCGGCCGAGCGGGACGCTGCCCCGCTGGTCGTCGGTCTTCAGCAGCACCACCGCGGCCAGTGCCATGGTCAGCAGCCCGGCGGTGGCGATCGCCAGCGCGGCCCCGTCGTGGATGAAGGTGAAGCTGCCGGGCTTGACCTGGCCGTACTCGATCTCGCCGTAGGCGGCGGCGAGCAGCGGGACGACGATCAGCGCGCCGCCCACCACGGCCCGCAGCACCGCGTACAGGTGCTCGGTGACCTTGGGCAGCCGGATCTCCTCGACCTCCTGGGCGAGCAGCGTCCGGCCGGTGGCGATCACGACCCCGGCGGCCAGTCCGGCCAGCACGGTGAGCATCAGCACCAGGACGAAGTCCAGCACCAGGCCGGCCAGGATCAGCGCCACGCCCTCGGTGAGCAGCGCGAGGACGAGCAGGCGGCGCCGGGAGAGCGACGGCAGGGTGGCCCGGGTGATCCGGACGCCCAGCGCGGGGGCCCCGGCCGCGGCGAGCACCAGCAGTCCGAAGCCGATCGGCCCGGCCCGGTGGCCGGTGGCGGTCAGCAGCCCGAGTGCGGCGACACCCGCCATCGAGGCGTAGGCGGCGGCGACCGCGAAGGTGAAGTACGGGGCGGAGCCGGTGCGGCCCTTGCGCAGCGTCGGCCCGGGGGTGGCGTCGGTGGGGGCGCGCAGACCCTGGAGCGGGGAGCGCGGAGCGGCCGGCGTGCCGCCGGGCAGCTCCTGCAGGAAGATCAGCACGGCGGAGCCGGCCAGCAGCAGGGCCGAGCCGATCCCGGCCGCGGTGACCTGGTGGGTCCGCAGCCAGTGCGAGCCGAGCGCGGCGAAGACGTTGTTGACCAGGGTGAACGCCACCAGGGCGACGGCCGCGAGCGGAACGGTGGCCCAGCCGGTGCGCATGTCCAGGGTGCGGACGGCGTCCAGGCTCGCCGCGGACGGCCGCTGCTCGGACGGCGCCGCGCCGGCGTCGGCGGGCGGCAGCAGCGACGGTACGGCGGCCGCCTTGGCTACGGACCAGACCCGCTCGGCGGCACCGGTCAGGAAGACCGTGCCGAGCAGCAGGTAGGTGGCGGAGCCTGGGCTCCAGTCGAGCCACCACGGCGCGATGCCGATCAGCACGGCACGCAGGGCGTCGGCCCCGAAGAGCACCCAGCGGCGGTCGAGCTTCCCGGCCACCAGACCGTGCACCGGACCGAGCAGCACCGCCCCGAACAGCAGCGTGGCGAGCACCCGGACGCCCAGCACTGCGGCCAGCGCGAGCGCCTGCGCCCGGTAGCCGTGGCCGAACTGACCGCCGAGGACCGCCGCCGCCCAGGTCAGTGCGAGCAGCACCAGCAGGCCCAGCCGGTCCCCGGTGCCGCCGACGAGCTGCGCCGTCCAGAGCCTGCGGTAGGGGCGCAGCCGCAGCAACGCGCGGGCCCGCTCGCCGGGAGTCCCGGCGGGGGTCGCCTCGGGGAGTCCGGGTCGGCCGGCGCTCGTGCTGGTGGGCTGCTCCTCGCTCGTCATACCGTCAGGGTAGCGGGCGGGTCCTGCGGCAAAGCCCTGGAACGGGGCTCGACAGACCCTCATGACACGGTTGTGACGCGCGTGACGCGGTCAGCCGGACGGCCGAGGGGGCCCGTGCGCCCCGGTGTCGGAACGCACGGGCCCACCGGTGGACCGCTCAGCCCTCCTCGGGCGCGACGGCGGCCTTCTTGGCCGCGGTCTTCTTGGCCGCCGCCGTGGTGGTCTTCTTGGCGGCCGTCTTCTTCGCTGCGGTCTTCTTGGCCGTCGTGGTCTTGGCGGCCGTCTTCTTCGCCGCCGCCTTCTTGGCCGGGGCCTTCTTGGCGGCCTTCTTCACCGGCCCGCGCGCCCGCTTCTCGGCGAGCAGCTCATAGCCGCGCTCGGGGGTGATGGTCTCGACCGAGTCGTCCTTGCGGAGCGTGGCGTTGGTCTCGCCGTCGGTGACGTACGGGCCGAAGCGGCCGTCCTTGACCACCACCGGGCGCTCGCTGACCGGGTCGGTCCCGAGCTCCTTGAGCGGCGGGGCGGCGGCGGCCCGGCCGCGCTGCTTCGGCTGGGCGTAGACGGCCAGTGCCTCGTCGAGGGTGATGGTGAAGAGCTGGTCCTCACTGGTGAGCGAGCGCGAGTCGGTGCCGCGCTTGAGGTACGGGCCGTATCGGCCGTTCTGCGCGGTGATCTCGTTGCCCTCGGGGTCGGTGCCGACCACCCGGGGCAGCGAGAGCAGCCTGAGCGCGTCCTCCAGGGTGACGGTGTCCAGCGACATCGTCTTGAACAGCGAGGCGGTGCGCGGCTTGACCGCGTTCTTGCCGGTCTTGGGCGTGCCCTCGGGCAGGATCTCGGTGACGTACGGGCCGTAGCGGCCGTCCTTGGCGACCAGCATGTTGCCGCTGACCGGGTCGGCGCCCAGCTCGAAGTCGCCGCTGGGCTTGGCCAGCAGCTCCTCGGCGAGCTCGACGGTCAGCTCGTCCGGCGGCAGGTCGTCGGGGACGTCGGCACGCTGGCCGGGCTCGTCCGCGGTCTTCCCGGCCTTTTCGACGTACGGGCCGTACCGGCCGACCCGCAGGACGATGTCGCTGCTGACCGGGAACGAGCTGATCTCCCGGGCGTCGATCGCACCGAGGTCGGTGACCAGTTCCTTGAGGCCGCCGAGGTGGTCGCCGTCGCCGTTCCCGGCCTCGGCGGCGCCGCCGGCGCCCTCGCCCTCACCGAAGTAGAAGCGCTTCAGCCACGGCACGGACTGCGCCTCGCCCCGGGCGATCCGGTCGAGGTCGTCCTCCATCTTCGCGGTGAAGCCGTAGTCGACCAGCCGGCCGAAGTGCTTCTCGAGCAGCGCGACCACGGCGAAGGAGAGGAAGGACGGGACGAGCGCCGTGCCCTTCTTGAAGACGTACCTGCGCTGGATGATCGTGTCGATGATCGAGGCGTAGGTCGAGGGGCGGCCGATCTCGCGGTCCTCCAGCTCCTTGACCAGCGAGGCCTCGGTGTAGCGGGCGGGCGGCTTGGTGGCGTGGCCCTCGGGGGTGAGCTGTTCGGCGGCCAGCGGGTCGCCCTCGGCGACCTGCGGCAGCCGGCGCTCGCGGTCGTCCAGCTCGGCGTTCGGGTCGTCGGCGCCCTCGACGTAGGCCTTGAGGAAGCCGTGGAAGGTGATGATCTTGCCGGAGGCGGAGAACTCGACGTCCCGGCCGTCCGCGGCCCGGCCGCCGACCTTGACGGTGACCGACTGGCCGACCGCGTCCTTCATCTGGGAGGCGACGGTCCGCATCCAGATCAGCTCGTAGAGCCGGAAGTCGTCACCGGACAGGCCGGTCTCGGCGGGCGTGCGGAAGCGGTCCCCGGAGGGGCGGATCGCCTCGTGCGCCTCCTGGGCGTTCTTGACCTTGGAGGCGTAGGTACGCGGCGCGCTCGGCAGGTAGTCGGCCCCGTACAGCTGGGTGACCTGGGCACGGGCCGCGGTGATCGCGGTGTCCGAGAGCGTGGTGGAGTCGGTACGCATATAGGTGATGAAGCCGTTCTCGTACAGCTTCTGGGCCACCTGCATGGTCCGCTTGGCGCCGAAGCCCAGCTTGCGGCTGGCCTCCTGCTGGAGCGTGGTGGTGCGGAACGGCGCGTACGGCGAGCGGCGGTACGGCTTGGACTCGACGCTGCGGACCGAGAACGCGGTCTGCTCCAGAGCGGCGGCCAGCGCACGGGCGGCCGCCTCGTCCAGGTGCAGGGTGTTGGCGGTCTTGAGCTGCCCGTCCGGCCCGAAGTCACGGCCGCTGGCGATCCGCTTGCCGTCGACGGCGGCCAGCCGGGCACCGAAGCTCTCCGGGTCCGCCGCATCGAACGGGCGACGCGAAGCGTCTCCGCCGAAGGCGGTGGTGCCGGTGGTGAAGACGCCGGTCAGATCCCAGTACGAGGCGCTGGTGAAGGCGATCCGCTCGCGCTCGCGCTCGACCACCAGGCGGGTCGCGACCGACTGCACCCGGCCGGCCGAGAGCTTCGGCATGACCTTCTTCCAGAGCACCGGCGAGACCTCGTAGCCGTAGAGGCGGTCGAGGATGCGGCGAGTCTCCTGGGCGTCCACCAGGAGCTGGTTGAGCTCGCGCGGGTTGGCGACGGCCTCCTGGATGGCGGCCTTGGTGATCTCGTGGAAGACCATCCGCTTGACCGGCACCTTGGGCTTCAGCACCTGCTGGAGGTGCCACGCGATGGCCTCGCCCTCGCGGTCCTCATCGGTGGCGAGGTAGAGCTCGTCGGACTCCGCGAGCAGACCCTTGAGCTTGGTGACCTGCGACTTCTTGTCCGCGTTGACGACATAGATAGGGGCGAAGTCATGGTCGACGTCGACCCCGAGGCGGCGCACCTCACCGGTGTACTTGTCCGGGACCTCGGCTGCAGTGCCGGGCAGGTCGCGGATGTGCCCGACGCTGGCCTCGACGACATAGCCGGGGCCGAGGTAGCCCTTGATCGTCTTCGCCTTGGCCGGCGACTCGACAATGACGAGTCGCTTGCCGTGCGCGGTCTCGCTGCTCGGGGACACCTTCGCTCTTCTCTCCCGGTCGTTTCCTGTGCTGGGCGG
Organism: Kitasatospora sp. HPM-01-4; assembly: GCF_051374625.1. NCBI lineage: Bacteria > Bacillati > Actinomycetota > Actinomycetes > Kitasatosporales > Streptomycetaceae > Kitasatospora > Kitasatospora sp. HPM-01-4. The sequence goes on from NZ_JBPQGP010000005.1 coordinate 4,038,297, forward strand.
CGCACCGGCGAAGGAAGACGTCCCGCCTGACCATCGCCGTCCGGAGCTGCCGCTGCGCGACGGCCCCACCAGCGGAGTGTGACCGTACCCTGGCCACCCTTGTCAAACGGACGGTTCCCACTATTTCACCGGCAAGGTCGACCCACGCCACTCGAACCGTAACCCGACGATGCTCCCTCGCGCCGCGCGGAGGGGTGGCGAGGGCCTGCCACCGGCCGGTTTCGGCCGCCGGACCAGCCGGTGTCCGGATGGCGACGGGACCGGGACTTCCGCGGCCGTGCCCGCGACTCCCGGCGCCCCCGAGGAAGACCGTGCGCGACCGACCGCCCGACCGGTCAGCCGGAGACGGCCCGCGGTTCGGACGGGATCAGTCCGGGAGCACGGTCGCGATCAGGCTCAGACCGACCGCGAGCGTACTGGTGCCGAGCAGCGCCCAGAAGACGTCGCTGGGCAGGCAGGGCCTGGTCTCGGAGGCGGCGAGGACCACCCGGCTCGGCCGCCGGGCGTCGTACGCGACCTGGACGACCGCTCCGGGAGCGAGCCCGGCGGGGCGGCGCAGCATGGTGTGCCCGCGCGGCCGGGAGAGCACGGACTCGGCCTCGCCCGCGCCCGCCGCTCCGACGGTCGGCAGGGTGGAGTACGACAGCAGCGGGGCGGTGTCGAGCTCGCCGTACGGATCGCCGTAGAGCTCCCCGTACGGATCGCCGTCCAGCACCACTTCCGCCGTGGCCGGAATGCCATGGCGGTGCAGCTGGTGGCGAAGGCGCAATTCAAGGGCGCACCAGACGAGCAGCGCGCCGCCGAACAGGACGAAGACAGACCCTGCCGCGGTCGCCGTCGGCGTATCCATGTACATCCCCGTCCGCGCCGTGCACATCACCGGTGTCCGCCCGGCCACTTGGACCGGTGCACGGGAGCGTGGCAGCCCGGGGACAACCTGGGGCTGACGCTCGAAGTACGGTTGAGAACACCGGGGGGACGGGCGGGTGAACTGCCGTCCCACGGGCCGCACGGACCTCACCGACCGCACGGAGGAAGCTTGCGGCCGGCTGCCCGGTACTTCCGGGGAGCTTCGGCGGGACACGGACGTGTTCGTTCACCGAGCGGTGCTCAAGGCCGCCGCCCTTGCCCTGCCGTGCCGACTGGCGCCACCGCCGGTGGCGTGGGCCGGCGGCTCAGGGATGCCGGTGACTGCGGCCGCCGCCGTTCGGGGGCCACCCGCCGTACGCCCGCTCCGGGCGTTCCGGCTCGACTTCGGGGTCACGGTGGGCGGGCCGAACCGCAGCACCCGCCTCACCGGGTTCCACCGCCTGTGACCGAGCCGGGCCGGCCGCCCTCTCGCCCCTTGGCCGCAGGGCCCTTCCCTGCGGCCAAGAACCGTCTCAGAGCACGGGGTTGACGAATCCCTGCTCGGTCAGCAGACGCAGCGACTCCGGCACCCGGTCACGCAGCATCACCCGGTCCTCGCCGAGCAGCTGCGCGATCGCGTCGATGATCTCGCCGGCCGCGAGCGTCCCGTCGCACACCCCGACGAAGCCCGCACCGACCGTGTCCACCTTGGTCGCCCGCCGCATGCCGCGGTTGTGACGGAGGATCACATGCTCCGGGTCCTCCGCCCCGGGCGGTCCGACCTGCTCCTGGACGACCTCGTCGGCCAGCACGTAGCGCGCGGCCAGCAGAGCCGCGTCATCGTGCGACCGCAGGAAGTCCTGGCGCGCGAACCAGCTCTCGATGTGCGGGCCAAGAGGCTGCTCCACCGGGTGCGGCCACTCCTCGATCCGTACCGTCGGCCGAGTCGCGCCGCCGGCCCGCAGGGTGATCCAGCCGAAGCCGATGCTCTCGACGCCGGCGGCCTCGAAGGTGTCCAGCCACTCGCCGTACCGGGTCTGGTAGTCGGAGTCGGCACCACGGTGGTCGCCGCCGTCCCTCAGCCACAACTCGGCGTACTGGGCGATGTCCTGGACCTCGCGCTGCACCACCCAGGCGTCCAGGCCGGTACCGGCCACCCAGCCCGCCAGGCGGTCGTGCCAGTCCTCGCCCTTCACATGCTGCCAGTTGGCGAGCAGGTGGCAGTACCCGCCGGGCTCCAGGTGCGCGGCCGCGCCCCGGACCAGGCCGCGGCAGAGGTCGTCCCCGGCCATCCCGCCGTCGCGGTAGACGAAGCGGCTGCCGGGCGAGATCACGAAGGGCGGGTTGGAGACGATCAGGTCGAACTTCCGGTCGGCCACCGGCTCGAACAGGCTGCCCTCGGCCATCTCGACGTTCTCGAATCCGGAGAGGGCCAGGGTCAGCCGGGTGAAGTGCAGCGCACGCGGGTTGAGGTCGGTGGCGGTGACCCGCTGTGCGTGCCGGGCGGCGTGCAGCGCCTGCACTCCGGAACCCGAACCGAGGTCCAGCGCCGCCCGCACCGGCCGCCGTACGGCGAGGTTGGCCAGCGTGGTGGAGGCGCCGCCGACACCGAGTACGAGATCCTTCCGGGCCACACCGTGCGCGGTCTCCCCCGAACCGATGCCGCCCGCACCGCCGACCGCGCACCCCAGATCGGACACCACCCAGGCGTCCGCGCTCGGCAGCCCCGCGACCTCGTTGGCGTACGGGCGGACGTCCACGGTGGCCCGCACGGTCTCGCCGTCCCGGGTCAGCCAGCCGTCCGCCAAGCAGTCCTCGACCGGCAGCGCGGCCGCGGCGGCCGCATACTGAACCGGCTGCTGGAGCAGGAACAGCCGCACCAGCGTCTCCAGCGGGCTCCCGCCGCGCGTCGCGCGCAGCGCGGGCACCGCCTCGCTGCGGGCCAGCGCCGCGTAGCCGGTCGGCCCGAGCAGGTCTAGGCAGCCATCGGCGGTGTACGAGGCGGCGAGCAGCGCCTCGCGAAGCTTCGAGAGGCGGCCGGGGTCAAGAACGGGGCTACTGGTCACCGGCCCATTGTCCCCCGTCCTCCACCACCGCCCGCCCTGCTGCGCTGCGCCCGAACCACCCGGCCGGTCACCGGACGGACCGGCTACCGGACTGCCCGGTCACCGGACCGCCTGATCGCCTGATCGCCTGATCGCCCGGTCGCCCGGTCGCCCGGTCGCCTGATCGTCGAAGCACCCGTCGCCATGCCAACCGTCGCCGGCGCTCGGTTGCGGGGCTGCTCAGTCGCCGAGCTGCTCAGTTGCCGGAAGCAGAGGCCGACGGCGACGCCGAGGCCGAGTCCGAGGCACCGTCCGAAGGAGCCGCGCTCGAAGCCGCGACCGACGGGGAGTCGGACGCAGAGGCCGACGGAGAGCTGCTCTGGGCCCCGGCCTGCGCCGAGGCGCCGGAACCGGCGGCACCGGTGGCACCGGTGGCCGCTCCGGTCGCCGCACCCGTCGAGGCGCCCGTCGCCGCCGCGCCCGGCTGGGCCTTGCAACCGGGCTGCTTGCCGATCGCCGTCCCGAGATCGCCGCTCTGGATGTTCTTCAACGCGGTCGTGGACTGCTGGGCAAGCCGCTGGACCTGGTCACCGACGCTCCTGAGGCCGTCCGCGAAGCGCGCCTGGTCGTCGTTGGGCAAGGCGTTCAGCTTCTTCTGGACGTCGAGGTAGCCCTGGCTCGCCTGCTTGAGCTCGTCCACGGCGCCCTGCTGCAGCTTCGCACCGTCACTCACCTTCGGCGCGCCCGCCTTGTCGATCGCGTCGGCCAGCTGCTGGTTGGCGGTCGCGAGCGTCGCGAGGTCGGTCGACAACCGCTTCTGGAGGTCCGCCGGGGCCTCACCCGGCTTGACCCGGCCGGTGTCGGCGAGTGCGTCACTGGACTTCCCGATCGGGCCCTGCGCGCTCTCGCAGACGCTCTTCGCCCAGTTGTCGAGCGCGGCGCTGTCGTCGCCACCGCACCCGACGGCGCCGAACGCCAGCAGCACACCGAGCGCGGATACGGTCAGCAGTCGCTTCTTCACCGGGAAGCCCTTTCGGTGTCGGTCATCGACCTGCGAACCTACACGGCCACCGCTCCGGCCCGCAGGCACCCGGCTCCCCTTCGGCCCGCTCCGGGCGGTCCGGGACGGACGGACCGCAACGACCGGCACTCGTCAGGCCCGCTCACCCGGATCGGACCACGTTGCAGGCGGTGCGCGGCACCTGCGGTTCACCATCCGATTCGCCTGACCGGCACCGACCACGCACTAACCGACACGGTCTCGGCGGCGTTTCCCGGAGCGCCCCGGAGACGGGCATCGACCGCACCGTCGCCCCCATCGGTCCCGTCGGCACCGGATGCGTATCCGCACAGGGGCGTCCCCTTGTACCGGACGGAACCGATTTGTCCCGGACCGCACCAATCGCACCCGAGAGCAGGGAACAGCCGTGTTCAACAACCTGCCGACCGGCCGGACGGCCGAGCCACGCGGGAAGGACCTGGACGGACCGGGCCTGGGCAGGTCGGAACCACCGACCGCCGGAACCGGTCCGAACCGGGAGCCTCGGCGCTCAGTCGTCCACGGACGGGTCGGCCACCGGCCAGCTCATGCGGATCAGGCCGCCATCGGCACCGCTGGTCACCTCGACGTCCTCGACCAAGCCGGTGATCACCGCGAGACCGAGCGCGTCCTCGTCAGCCTCGGCACCATCGCCTTGATCGGCGGGCATCCCGGCAGGACCGGCCTCGTCCTCCACCTCGATGAAGAAACGCTTCTCCTGGTCGATCAGAGCGACCCGCACCGCACCGTCGACGCCGCCCCGGCGGTGCAGACCGACCGCGCGCGAGCATGCCTCGCCGACCGCGAGTCGCACCTCGTCGAGCACCGACTCATCGACACCGGCACGTCTCGCCACCGCAGCGGCCACCAACCGGGCCGTGCGCACGTGCTCGGGAAGCGGACTGAATCGAAGTTCGACGGTTGCCATCTCTCCCCCTCCGGGGTAACTCCCCAACACCTCACCGCTCACTGGGCACCGGGTCTGCCCCGGTCCCGCGCAGCCGGCGAGGCACGGGGCCCCGCCGGTCCGCTCACGTCGGCGTGCTGAAGGTGGATCAGTCGGTCGCGGAGACCGCTTCCTCGACCGAGTTGTGGATCGGGAAGACCTTGGTCAGGCCAGTGATCCGGAAAATCTTGAGAATGCGCTCCTGGTTGCACACCAGTCGCAGCGAGCCCTCATGCGCCCGCACTCGCTTCAGGCCACCGACGAGGACGCCCAGACCGGTCGAGTCGAGGAAGTCCACGCCCTCCATGTCCACGATCAGGTGGTAGTTACCGTCGTTGACGAGCTCGACCAGCTGCTCGCGCAGCTTGGGGGCGGTGTACACATCGATCTCGCCACCGACCTCGACAACCGTGCGGTCGCCGATCGTGTGGGTCGACAGGGACAGGTCCACGGAACCTCCAGCACCTTGCCTTGCTACGTCATTGCAACCTCGGCCGGTCGGCCGCCGTCGCTTGGTCGCAGACCGGGCACGCTGCCACGGCAAATCGCACCCCGGCGTTGCGGCCCTCGGCCATGCGGCCGTCACGGCTTCATTCAACCACCTGCGACCATGCCCGCACGATGGCTTGGAGCGATTCTCCGTCACGCCAGTGACACACTGGGTCCTCGTGCCGCCCCACCATCGCCCACCCGAAGCCCTGTTGACCGCCCTTGCCAGCGGCCGGTCCCGTTCCGATCGCCTCACCCATACGGAGCACCTACCGGCTCGTCAGGCACGTTTCTCGCCGTGGCCGGCCAATATCCGCGCGGAAATCGTGGCGTCCGCGCGGGCTCTGGGGGTCGACCTGCCCTGGGCGCACCAGGCTGAGGCAATGAATCTGGCTAAAAACGGTCAAACTGTGGTGATTGCCACAGGGACCGCCTCAGGCAAGTCGCTCGGGTATCTGGCACCGGTGCTCAGTGACCTGCTGGACGGCACCGAGGCCCCGAACGGGCGCGGCACGACCGCGCTCTACCTGGCCCCGACCAAGGCGCTCGCCGCTGACCAGCGCAGACGCGCCGCCGAACTCGCACCGGACCGGGTCCGCCCGGCCCTCTACGACGGCGACACACCGCCCGAGGAACGCGAGTGGGTCCGCCAGTACGCCTCCTACGTGCTGACCAACCCGGACATGCTGCACCGCGGCATCCTGCCCGGCCACGCACGGTGGTCCTCCTTCCTCAAGGCACTGAAGTACGTCGTGATCGACGAGTGCCACAGCTACCGCGGCGTCTTCGGCTCGCATGTCGCTCAGGTACTGCGACGGCTGCGCCGGATCTGTGCCCGGTACGGCTCCGAACCGGTGTTCCTGCTCGCATCGGCCACCACCGCCGATCCGGCGGCCACCGCCGAGCGGCTCACCGGCCTCCCGGCCGTGGCGGTGACCGAGGACGCCTCACCGCGCGGTCCGCTGGTCTTCGCCCTGTGGGAGCCGCCGCTCACCGAGAACGTCGGCGAGAACGGCGCGCCCGTGCGCCGCACCGCCACCGCCGAGGCCGGTTACCTGCTCACCGACCTGGTCGGGGCCGGGACCCGGACCGTGGTCTTCGTCCGCTCCCGCCGCGCGGCCGAACTGGTCGCACTGCAGACCCAGGACCAACTCGGTTCACCGCTCGCGGCCCGCGTCGCCGCGTATCGGGGCGGCTACCTCGCCGAGGAACGCCGGTCACTGGAACGCGACCTGCACTCCGGGCGGCTGCTCGGCCTCGCCTCCACCTCCGCGCTCGAGCTCGGCGTCGACGTCTCCGGTCTGGACGCCGTACTGATCGCCGGCTACCCGGGGACCCGGGCCTCCCTCTGGCAGCAGGCCGGGCGGGCGGGACGAGAGGGCCAGGGCGCACTCGCCATGCTGATCGCCCGGGACGACCCGCTGGACACCTACCTCGTGCACCACCCGGAGGCTCTGTTCGCCAACCCCGTCGAGGCCACCGTCCTCGACCCCGACAACCCCCACATCCTGGCCCCGCACCTGTGTGCGGCCGCCGCCGAGCTCCCGCTCGGCGAGAGCGACCTCGCGCTGTTCGGACCCTCTACCGCCCAGTTGCTCCCGGTGCTGGAGAAGCGCGGGCTGCTACGGCGGCGCGGTGCCAACGCCTGGTACTGGACCAGACGTGAACGCGCGGCGGACGCGGTCGACCTGCGGGGCAGCGGCGGCAGCCCGGTGCAGATCGTCGAGGGCTCCACCGGGCGGTTGCTCGGCACCGTGGACGCGGCCGCCGCCCACACCACGGTGCACACCGGCGCGGTCCATCTGCACCAGGGCCGTACGTACCTGGTGCAGAGCCTCAACCTGGAGACCTCTGTAGCGTTGGTCGAACTGGCGGACCCGCCCTACACGACAGCCGCCCGGGACATCACCTCCATCTCCATCCTCAGCACCGACACCGTCGTCGAGTGGGGTGAGGCGCGGCTCTGCTTCGGCTCGGTCGAGGTGGTCAACCAGGTGGTGGGATACCTGCGGAAACGCATCGCCACCGGCGAGATCCTCGGTGAGAGCAAGCTCGATCTGCCGCCCAGGACACTGCGGACCCGGGCCGTGTGGTGGACCGTCACGGAGGACCAACTTCTCGACGCGGAGATCCCGGTCGACCAGCTCCCCGGCGCCGCCCATGCGGCGGAGCACGCGTCCATCGGCCTGCTCCCGCTCTTCGCCACCTGTGACCGCTGGGACATCGGCGGAGTGTCCGTGCCGCTCCACCCCGACACCCAGCTCCCGACGGTCTTCGTGTACGACGGACACTCCGGCGGCGCCGGCTTCGCCGAACGCGGGTTCCGGCGGGCGGAGCAGTGGCTGACGGCGACCCGGGACGCGATCGCGGCGTGCGAGTGCGAACGGGGCTGCCCGTCGTGCGTGCAGTCCCCCAAGTGCGGGAACGGCAATGACCCGCTCGACAAGGCGGCGGCCGTAAGGCTCCTGGACGTCCTGCTGGCCGGGGCTCCGGGGCAAGCCACCGCGGCCGGGGGTGGTGACTGAGCCTCCGGGCATGCCCGGGGCGTCGTCGGTGTCCGGTCCAGACCGGGCAGTGACGTGCTGCTCGTACTCGTCGTCGACGTCCGGTCCACGCGCGGCGGTGACGCAACGCTCGCCCTCCTCACGGATGGATGGTCCGTTCCCCTCGCCGGCGGGCGCACCGTACCCGCCGGTCCGGCCGCGGCCGGACCTTCACAGGCCGAGGCTGCCGTCACCGCCGACTCGTCGGCTCCCCAGGACCAGACCGGCCCGGCCCTGGCCCGGGCCTGAGCCGGCCCGACCGGAAAGGGCAGTACCCCGCGGGGGACGTCGACCCTGACCGTCACCGCGACGGCATCCGCCCCGGGATCCACCGAGCAGGACACCAGGGCCGCCCGGTGTTCGTCCGCGATCCGGGAGGCCCAGCCGCAGCCACCATCCGGGTCCAGCAGGAGTCGGTCGGCAGCGGCGAGCGCGGCGAGGTCCGCTGCCGACTCCGCACGATGCCGCGCGGCCACCACCGATCCGACGGCCAGGCTGGCCGCGAAGACCACGCAGCCGAGCATCATCAGCGCCACCAGCCAGACGGTGGCCGAACCCGCGTCGGGCACGGCCCGCGGCAGGACCGCGCGCGACGAGACGGCGCGCGGTGCAGCGGGGCGCTGGGGGGCCGGGCACTGGGGGACCAGGCACTGCGAGACGGGGCGCGGCGCGGTACACGGGGCAGGCCCTGTCCGGGCCGGCTGCCGCGTGGTCCGCCTGGTCAACCCGACCGGCCCGGCCCGCCGGGTCGACCGGCACAGTTTGGCCGACTTGGCCGGACCGGGCGATCTCACCAGCATGGCCAGCCCGGTCGGTCTGACCAGCCCGGTCGAATCGGCAGACCGGATCCCGGACGATCCGATCTCGCCGCAAGCGCTCCGCCCGAAGGCCCGGAGACCATGAGACACGTATGTGCCTGGGGCTCGGACCGTCATCATCCACCGCCGTCCGTCGTGCCGATGATGTCCTCTCGCGCCGCCACCGCCGTGGCCCTCAACCGGACCGTGAGGGCCGAAGCAACACGCCCAGGCCCCGGGCAGGGCGCATCGATCGCCACCCGTACGGTCTCGCCGTCCCGGGAGACCTGGACAGCGGCCCCGGCCGGTGCCGCAGCTCGTGCCAGCTCAGTGGCGTTCGCATCACCCCGTGCGGCCGCCCTCGCGCCGATCCGAGCGGCGTCCACACACCGGATCTGAGCGGCCGCCGCCACAACTCCCCACATCAGCACGGCTGCCAGGAACACCAGGGCGGGTAGCGCGACGGCAGTCTCGGCGGTCACGAACCCGCCGTCCCCGGACATCCCGCCCTTGTGCCACCGAGAGGTGCGGCCGCCCGGCCGGACCGGCCGGGGATCCCGCTGCCGAGGCGGCCGGGGCCCCCACCGCCGGGGCGGGTCAGATGACATGGAACGCCTTGTTGACCAGTTCGGTGAAGGCATCGGTGAACACCCCGCTGGTCACCAACTTGTAGAGGGCTGCCGCGATCGCGCAAGCGGCGACGGTGCCGATGGCGTACTCGGCCGTCGACATCCCCGCGTCGCTTCGTGCACCCCGCAGCCTCCTCAACCTCGCGGACAGCCACCTCCGCGCCCTCCGGACCGGCGGGTTGGGGTGAACGGGTCCTTGGCCGGTCGCAATCGCAATGGAAACGGTCATGGCGGATCTCCTTCGGTTTGTTCCTGATTTCGACTTCAGGGACGGCTCGAGAACGGTTCTTCGAGGGCGCCCCGGAAGCGGGTCAACCAGAGAGTGCGTCAGATTCGTTTGGCGAAGAGCGAGGTCAACCCGATGACGACGGGAACGACCCCGATCAGAATGAAGGCGGGGAGGAAGCAGACACCGAGCGGAGCGGTGGCGAGAACCCCGGCTCGACGGACACGGCCGTGCGCGGCCCGGCGGACGGTCTCCCGCTGGGCCTGGGCCAGTCCGATGAGGGGAGCGGCAGGCGGCGAGCCGCTGATGCTCGTCCGCACCAGACAGCGAGCCAATGGGGCGAGCGTCGGGCAGTCCGCGCCGAGCCTCTCCCAGCAGACCTCAGGCGGTGCCCCGAGCGCCAGCTCGGCCGCCGCACCCGCGAGCCGGCCGCTCATCGGCGGACCGACACTCGCCGCCACGGCCGCGGCGGCCTCAGCCGGCGACGAACAGGAACCCAGGCAGGCGGCCAACAGTTCGGCGGTCAGCGGCAGTTGCCTGGCCAGCTGGTCCTGTTCCAGTGCGGCCTGCCGCTCGGCCGGAGAGCGCACCCTGGGCAGCCACCGCTTCGCGGCGAGGGCGAGCAGGGTGCCCGCCGGCAGCCCGACCGGACCGCCGACCACCACCGCCGCACCGACCCCCACCACGATCGGTACCGTCCATTCGGCTTCCGCCAGTTCGGTCACGCGGGCTCTCCAGCTCCGTGCCGGGGCTCCATGGCTGGTGCGGCCGAAGCCACGCGCCGGCCATCGGCGGCCTCGGCCGGGTTGCCGCCCCAGGCCACCGTCCCGCCCGGGGGTGCCGGCGATCCACCGGCCCGCCCGGCGCCGAGCGGCTCGGCGCCGCCCCTTCCTTACCGCCTCCCCGACAGCCGCGACCGCCACCACCGGCAAGGCCAATGACAACACCGGGACTCCCGTGCTCACCGCGCCACCTCCACCCTGCCGAACCGAGTTCGTGAGATCCCGCACTCAACCGCGCAACCCGGCCCGCTCATTGCTCCTCGCCGACTCCCGGCATCCCGCACCTCCGCTTCTCCGGCAGCCCGGTCCGCTTCCGTCACCAGGCCTCGGGAAGGAGATCTCGGACCGCTCGCCGGTCCCCCTCGGACCGGCAAGCCCTCGGCGGCCTCCGCGGCGCGTACGATCCGTGCCGTCCACGCCAGCCCGGCCGCCTCCAGCAGCACCCCCGCAGCAAGGCAGCCCAGGCCAATCGGCCTGTGCAGCAGGACCTGTACGGGCTTCGCCCCGAGCGCCGCGCCGAGCAGCAGGCCGATCAGCGGGAGAGCGGCGAGTACGGCGATGGTCGCTCGCGGACCGGCCAGCTCTCCGGCGATCTCCTCGGTCAGCGCCTGCTCCGCCCGCAGCGCGTCCGTGAGTTGGTCCAAGCCCGCGGCCAGGCCGGTCCCGCTCTCCGCCGTCACCTCCCAGCAGGCCGCGACGGCCGCGGCACCCTGCCCTCCGGGTGACTCCGCCACGAATCTGAGCGCGGCCGGAATGTCGGCACCGTACCGGCCGGCGGCCAACCGGGCGGTGGGCTCCGCGCCCAACCCCGCCCGCAGGGATGTCGTACGGGCGGTCACCGAACCCAGGGCCTGGTCCGGTGTCGCTCCTGCGCGCAACTCCGCGGCGAGGCCGGTGCAGAGCTCGATCACCGCCGCCGCCCGGCTGCGCGCCTGTGCCGTCTGCCTGCGGTGGTGTCGCCACCGTCGCAGCGGCACCACCGCGGCGGCCGCGACAACCACCGGCACCGGTGAGCTCGTGTCCAGCCCGAGTGCCAACCCGACCGGAAGGAGGAGGAGTTCCGGGAGGAGTCGGCCTAGCCACCCCGACCGGGCCCGGGCCAGGAGACGCTGCGGCACCCCGGCTCCGTCACCTCCCGCAGCCGTGCCGAAGAGCCCTCGGGCCCGCTCCGCCGCTCGTGCCCTCCTCGCCAGACCCAACCGGAGTCCGGTCGCCGCACCGACCAGTCCGACCGCCCACAGCAGCTGATCGCCGGTCACCGCAACCCCCTTCTGGCCGACTGCAGCAGCCACCAGGCGCCGAACGCGGCACCGCACAGCAGCAGCACCCAGAGGACCTCGATCTGCCGCACGTTCATCGGATGCTCCCGGGCAGTTCCACCCCACGGACCGCACAGCGCTGCCGCAGCCTCTCCCAACCGGGGCCGGGCTCACAGGTGCCACCTGACCCGAAGGTGACCGCGGGAGTGGTCGTCGCGAGCCCTCGCTCATCGCCCGTGAGCATGTGGATCTCGGCGACCCGACGCAGCCCGGTGTCCGGCTCACGCACCAGGTGGATGATCACATCGAGGGCTGCTCGCAGCTGGCTGTGCAGGGAGAGCCGGTCCAGGCCCGCGAGCGAACCGAGTGCCTCCAACCTGGCCGGGACGTCGGCCCCGGTGTTGGCGTGAACCGTGCCGCAGCCGCCCTCGTGACCGGTGTTGAGCGCGGACAGCAGGTCGACCACCTCGGCGCCTCTGACCTCGCCGACCACCAGGCGGTCCGGGCGCATGCGCAGTGCCTGCCGCACGAGGTCCCGCAGGGTCAGTTCACCGAGCCCCTCCTGGTTCGGCGGTCTGCTCTGGAGCCGCACCACATGGGGGTGGGCGGGCCGGAGTTCGGCCGAGTCCTCGGCCAGGACGATCCGTTCGCCCGGGCCGACCAGCCCCAGCAGCGCCGCCAGCAACGTGGTCTTGCCGGTGCCGGTACCCCCGCTGATCAGCAGCGAGAGCCTGGCATTCAGTACGGCCGAGAGCAGGTCGGCTCCGGTCTGGGGCAACGCGCCTCCCGCGACCAGCTCCGCCAGGGTGAACGGCCGGGAGCGGGAGATCCTCAGCGAGATATGGGTGCAGCCCGCTGCGATCGGTGGGAGCACGGCATGCAGACGAGTCCCGTTCGGCAGCCGGGCGTCGACCCACGGCCTGGCGTCGTCGAGCCGCCGACCGGCCGCGGTCGCCAGTCGGTGTGCGAGATGGCGAACGGCGGCGGCATCGGGAAACCGGATGCCGGAGACCCGTTGCAGCCCGAACCCTCGGTCGATCCACACCTCATCGGGGCCGTTCACCAGGACGTCGGTCACGTCCGGCTCGCCCAGCAGTTGGTCGAGCGGCCCGGCGCCGACCAGCTCGGAGCGGAGCATCCGTACGGCGTCGAGGACATCGTCGCCGCCCAGCGGCGGCCTCGCGGCCCGCACCGCCGCCGCCACCGACCTCGCGGTGGGCTGTGCACCGGCCTCGGCCAGCCGCAGCCGTACCGCGTCGAGCAGGGCCGCGGCCCGCGGGTCGGTCCGTCCCCGGGATGTCACCGGCCCGGTCGGTCCTGACCCACCGGGCTCCGCCCGACCGGGCCGCTCACGCCCGAGGGAGCCGGTGGCCGCGCCCAGGTCCAGCCCGGTGTCCTGAGCCCCCGCGCCCTGAACTCCCACGGCCGGGTCCGCTTGCCCCGCCTCCGCTCGGCCCGGATCCGCCCGCCCGGGGTCGGCGCGGCCCGGTCCGTGCGACCGCCCGACAAGGCGTGTGCCCAGGCCGAGCGGCCGTCGGTGCGGGCCGGTCGCGGCCCTGCCGTACTCCCCCGGCCGACTCGGCCCCCGCAGACTCCCCGTCACCGTGCACCTCCTCCGTCCGCCGGAACCGGCGGCATCGCCTCGTTCAGGAAACTGCCGCAGAAGCGCGCCAGAGGCCCCTTGGCGCGAATGCCGGGCGGTGCTCCCCGCTCCACGTCGGCGCCCAGCCCCGGCTCCTGTGCCAGCTCACCGGCCAGCCTCAGCCCGAGCCCGCGTGCGATCTCCGGGCCTGCCAACCCGGCCGGCCCCGGCACCCGGACCACCGCGCGCAGATCCGAGAGCCGCATCCTGGCGGCCGAGGCCACCCGCTCCGCCGCCGCCATCGCACGCAGCTCCGCCGGTACCACCAGCAGGCCGGTGTCGGCCTGCTCGAGCGCCTGTCCGGCGGCCGAGTCGAGGTGCCTGGGGAGGTCCAGAACGACCAGCCCACCGCGCCGACGAGCGGCCGCGAGCACGCTGCGCATCGCCTCGGGCGGCACCGCGAGCGTGTCGCCGCGATCCCAGGACAGGGCGGTCAGATGGTGCAACTCGGGTAGGGCTTTGGCGAGTTCGGCGCCGTTGACCCGCCCTCGGGAACCGGCCAGATCCGGCCAGCGCAGGCCGCCCGCACCCTCGCCACCGAGCAGGACGTCCAGCCCGCCGCCCAGGGGGTCGGCGTCAATGAGCATGGTGCGGCGGCCCGTTCGAGCCGCAGTGATCGCAAGAGCACAGGCCAGGGTCGAGGCACCGGCCCCGCCGCGGCCGCCGAGCACGGCGATGGTCAGTGCGGGTGGGCCGATGCCCTCGGCCGCATCGGCGATCCGGTCCAGCAGCCACGCCTGTGCGTCCGGCAGGAACAGAACGTGCTCCGCCCCGAGCCTGACGGCTCTGACCCAGACCTCGCAGTCATCCAGGTCGAGGCCGAGCAGTAGGACACCGGCCCGGCGGGCCAGGCCCGCGCAGCGCTCCGCCTGGTCGTCTCCGACCAGCACCAGCGGTGCGCTCTCCCACAGGTCTCGGGACGGTGGAACTCCGCACAGCAGGTGCGGGTCGGTGCCCGCGGCGGCACAGAGCCGGAGCAGGTTCTCGGCGAGGGATTCGTTGTCGGTGACGATGAGCGGCCCCGACGGGGCCGTTCGATCGGCCGGGTGGTGGTCTGCGGTGGGTGTTGACATGGCTGTCTCCCCCGGTGAGGTGCTGTCCAGCTGCCGGGACCGTGCGCCCCGACACCTGCCGGTGGGTTGCCAGCGGCCTCCCCGCGATGGAGTCGGCCGCTGCCCGAGGACCAAGGTCGCGGACCCGGCGGAATCCGTCATCCCCCTTCCGATTACCTGTGGATAAGTCGGGCCTGTGGATAACTTTGTTCACCCGCGCGGGGGGCTAATGGCCAAAGAATTGACACCTTCGAGGCTGCCGAGAAGCCGGAGAACGCGGTGGCCGCACCTCATCCGAGACCCACCGCTAGGGGGCGGAGTCGCGCCTCACCGATCAAGGCTCAATAGATACGGAGAGTGACCAAGTGGTCCCTATGGGCCGCCCGAGAAGATCACCCGCACCCGCCGCGAAAAGCGTCGGCGAGCCTCCCCCGACACCCCCAAGAAGCCCGGAAAATGGCCCCGGACGTGCGACGACCCCCGCCGGGGGGGAGAGCGGGGGTCGTCTATCCACAGCCCGACTCGGGGGGGAGGAGCCGGACCGGGTTAGCACGGTCGCGAACGATCCGTGACTTCCATGGTGTACCCGAGCGGCCAGAAACACAAACCCGCACGCCCACGAGTACACCGAATGGCGGGGTGTTTTGCCAGGCCCTCTATCCTCGGATCCCGTGGACACCACCGAGAACGCCGACATCGCCGAGCACGACGGGAACTCCGCTCACCGTTCCGCACCGGACGCCGCCGACCCGGCCCCCGCAGCCGCCCCTCGCCGCCAGTATGGCGCGGTGCGAACCGCCGCTTTCTTCGATCTCGACAAAACGATCATTGCCAAGTCGAGTGCCCTGGCGTTCAGCCGCCCGTTCTACCAAGGCGGCCTGATCAACCGTCGAGCCGTGCTGAAGAGCGCCTACGCCCAGTTCGTCTTCCTGGTCGGCGGCGCGGACCACGACCAGATGGAGAAGATGCGCGAGTACCTCTCCGCGCTCACCCGGGGCTGGAACGTCCAGCAGGTCAGGGAGATCGTCGCCGAGACCCTGCACGGACTGATCGACCCGATCATCTACGACGAGGCCGCCTCGCTCATCGAGCAGCACCACGCGGCCGGCCGCGATGTCGTGATCGTCAGCAGCTCGGGCTCCGAGGTGGTCGAGCCGATCGGCGCGCTGCTCGGCGCGGACCACGTGATCGCCACCCGACTGAAGATCGAGGACGGCCGGTACACCGGCGAGATCGAGTACTACGCCTACGCGGAGAACAAGGCCGCGGCGATCCGCGAACTGGCCGAGACCGAGGGCTACGACCTGGCCAACTGCTATGCGTACAGCGACTCCTCGACCGATCTGCCACTACTGGAGGCTGTCGGCCACCCCTCCGCGGTCAACCCGGACCGCGCTCTGCGCAAGGAGGCCCTGGCTCGCGACTGGCCGATCCTGGTCTTCAACCGCCCGGTCGAACTCAGGCGCCGGCTGCCGGACTTCAGCACGCCCAGCCGTTCCGTGGTGACCGCCGTGGCAGTCGGCACGGCACTGCTGACCGCCGGCGTGCTCTGGTACGCGGCGGCCAAGCGGCGCCGCCCGTCCGCCTGATCCGACCAGACGATCTCGGGCATCGCCGGGCCGGACGCGCTTTCACCAGCCGCTGTGCGTCCACTCCGAGCTCTCGACCGTTTGGGACAAAGCGGACAAACAGCAAAGACTTCTCGTTTCGGGTTCCGCTTTCCGGCAAACCGCGATAGAAATGAGGTACGGCCCGCGAGACCCGGTCAGGACCCAGGAGGGTCGTTCCGACAACGCAGTTCAGGCCCCACGGACCGCGTACAGATAACTGAGCACCCACATGCAGCCGACCCGCTGTCGGGCCGCCGCACCAGGTGAACGGGCAGGATCCCCGCCTGATGGGCACATACGGTGCATGCTTGGTAACCCGGTACCTGTACCAGCGGCGGCACCCAGCAGGATCAGGTGCCGCCGCAACTCTGCGCCGAGATGCGCTCGACCGCTCAGACCATGCCGCGCTGCATCGCCTCGCAGACCGCCGTACTCTCCCGCACGCCCAGGCGGAGCGCCCGAGCACAGTGCCCGATCCAGGCGGCCATCCCCTCGGGCGTGCCGCTGAGATACCCGCGCAGGGCCTCCCGGTACGCCGCCGTGCCCAGCTCCGCGAAACCGACCTCGGCCGGGCAGATGGCCTTGGGATCGAGCCCCTCGGCGATCAGAACGATCCGCTGCGCGGCACGGGCGATCACGCCGTTGTCCGAGGCGAACGGCCGCAGCGCCAGCAGCTCGCCATGCACCACGGCGGCCACCACCAGGGCAGGGGCACCGCCCACCGCGCCCTCGGTGCGTGCCACCAGCAACCGGGAGAGCTGGTCGAGTCGCGCCGCGACCTCCTCGGCGTCCGGTGCGGCCGGGAGTTCCCCCGTGCCGGACTCCGCCACCTCCACGCCTTCAGCGGCCGCCAGCTCCCCCGGGAAGGCGTCGGCCGCCCCCTCCCCCGCGCGTCGGGGCCGCCCGGCGGACTCATCCGCATCACCGACCGCCAGCAGGTGCAGCCGAGCCAGGACCTGGAGTGGAGCATGGCGCCATACGCTCAGCAGCTGCCCGGCCTCGGCGGAGATCCGCAGCGCGCCGCCGACCGTACGAGCCTCGGGATCACCCCCGAAGTCGCTGCGGCGGCGCACCTCCTCCAGCGGCCAGTCGGCCCCTTCCAGGGCTGCGGAGGCGCGCGCCCCGCGCAGCGCGGCCTCCGAGGTCACCTCGGAGGAGCGGCGGCGCATCACTCGGTGCCCGTACAGCCGGTCCACGGCCTTGCGCACCTCGGCGACGGCCTCGGGTACGCCGGGGAGCTCTGCCAGCGGCGCGAGGGGATCAGTTCCAGTGGTCACCTACCCGAGAGTAATGAACCGCGCCTACACCCCGGTACAGCAACCCCGGTATCACCCGTTCGAAGCAATCCCCGATCCCCGCCCCTCCGGAGCCCCGGACCGCCGTTAACATGAACGCTATCGGTGACGATAACGATTTCCAACAACTGTCCGGCGGTGCACGGCCCGCCGAAGCGAGAGTCGGGGTCCCAGATGAAGATCGCCTTCGTCGGCAAGGGCGGCAGCGGCAAGACCACACTGTCGGCACTGTTCATCCGACATCTGGCCGCCGCCGGGCGTCCGGTCATCGCCGTCGATGCCGATATCAACCAGCACCTGGGCACCACACTCGGACTGACCGACATTCAGACAGCGGCCATGCCCGCGCTCGGCGAGCACCTGATGCAGATCAAGGAGTACCTGCGCGGCAGCAATCCGCTGATCGGCTCCGCGGAGGAGATGATCAAAACCACTCCGCCCGGCCGGGGTTCACGTCTGCTGCGGATCGTCGAGGAGAACCCGGTGTACGCCGCCTGCGCCCGTCCGGTCGCGCTCGACGAGGGCTCGGTCCGCCTGCTGGCGACCGGCGCCTTCGCCGAGGAGGACCTGGGCGTCGCCTGCTACCACTCCAAGGTCGGCGCCGTCGAGTTGCTACTGAACCACCTGGTCGACGGTCCGGACGAGTACATCGTCACCGACATGACGGCAGGCTCGGACTCCTTCGCCTCCGGCCTGTTCACCCGCTTCGACCTGACCTTCCTGGTGGCCGAGCCGACCCGCAAGGGCGTCTCGGTGTACCGCCAGTACAAGGACTACGCGCGGGACTTCGGCGTGGCCCTGCGGGTCGTCGGCAACAAGGTCCAGGGCCCTGACGATCTCGACTTCCTCCGGCGCGAGGTGGGCGACGACCTGCTCACCGCCTTCGGCCAGTCCCCCTGGGTCCGCCGCCTGGAGCAGGGGGCCGAGCCGGAGCTGAAGACGCTGGAGCCCGCCAACCGCGCGGTACTCGCCCAACTCAAGGCGGCGGCGGACGCGGCCTTCGGGCTGCGCGACCCTCAGCGCTACACCCGGCAGGCCGTTCATTTCCACCTCCGCAACGCCGAGACCTGGGGCAACGACCGGACCGGAATCGACCTCGCGTCGCAGGTCGACGACGGCTTCGTACTCGGCGCCGAAACAACCGCCGACCGGCTGAACGCCGCAGCCCACGCCTGACAGCCGAGAAGGGCGGCAGCACCAAGGAACCACGCGAAGGCCGGCACCCCCAGGGGTGCCGGCCTTCGCGCCGTCGGCCTCACACCGTCGGCCTCACACCGTCGACCTGGCGCAGGTGGCCCCGCGCAGTCGGCCTCGCGCCGCTCAGGGCCTATTCCCGGACTACCCGGCCACCACCCATAGGGATGAATCCAGGGCCACCCCCTTCCAGTCGTTCTCACCTCGTGCAAAGATTTCATTACTCTCGGTTTACTGATTCTTGATGGTTCATGGGCCGCCCGTGCCACTCCCCGCCGAGCCCACGCCATCCCGCCACACCGTTGCAACCCACGACAGCCGTCCGACTCCGAGCCCCACCCACCGGACCTGACTGCGTTCGTTCCCCGGAAAGACGGGAAGACATGACCCTCGACATCTCCAGCGCGCCGATCGCCTCCGACACCACCGACCACGCGCCTCCAGCGACCGCCGGCAAGTTCGCGGCGAAACCCTCGACCCTGCCCCACAACCTCGCGGTGCCCCTGGCGGCCTTCCTGGTCTCCCTCCCGGTCTCGCTCGGCATCGCCCTGGCCACCGGAGCCCCGTTCACCTCGGGTCTGGTGATCCTCTTCGGTGTCCCGGTCGGCCTGGCGCTGGGCGGATCGGCGGCCGTACTGCTGGCCCTGTACCGGCTGACCCGAGCCCATGTGGACGTCTCGGCCGCGCCCGACGGCTCATACCTGGTCCGCACCCAAGGGCCGCTCACCTTCGCCGCCGTCCCCAGGCTGAACAGGGCACTCGCTCTGGTCCCTCAGGGCGCCCATGTGACGGTGCATCATGACGGATCGTTCCTGGACCACGCGGCGTACAAGCGAGTGCACTCCTGGCGGGTCGGCCACCAGGCCAAGGGCGGCCGGGTCTCGGTGCTGACGGAACGCCACGACAACGAGGGGCCCGGCCCGGACGGCACCGCACGTTCCGGCAGCGCCCCGGGCCCGCACCACTGCCGGGCCTGGACACCCTGGGGCGGCCGCCACCGCATCGAGCAGAGCGACGACGACCCGCACGGTCGGCTGCTGGACGGAGTCCGCGGTTTCCAGCAGCACACCGCACCCCTGATCCGCCACGAACTGGCCCGGCTCGCACGCGAGGGCCAGGCGCCCTCACAACTCTTTCTGACCTGCGCCGACTCCCGCCTGGTCACCAGCATGATCACCGACAGCGGCCCCGGCGACCTGTTCACCGTGCGGAACGTCGGCAACCTGGTGCCGGCACCGTACGAACCGGGGGCCGCGGACGACTCGGTGGCGGCAGCGGTGCAGTACGCCGTCGAGGTGCTGGAGGTCCGCAGCATCACCATCTGCGGGCACTCCGGGTGCGGCGCGATGAAGGCCCTGCTGGACGGGGTCCATGAGCGG
Organism: Kitasatospora sp. HPM-01-4; assembly: GCF_051374625.1. Classification (NCBI taxonomy): domain Bacteria; kingdom Bacillati; phylum Actinomycetota; class Actinomycetes; order Kitasatosporales; family Streptomycetaceae; genus Kitasatospora; species Kitasatospora sp. HPM-01-4. The sequence continues at coordinate 4,058,073 of NZ_JBPQGP010000005.1, forward strand.
CCCGGGCCGCCGACACCGTTGACCCGCTGGCTACGCAACGGGCGCGGGTCGCTGGCCCGGCTCAAGCGGGCGCCCGCCGAGTTCGCCGACCGCCCGGTGGTCGATCTCGCCGAGCAGCTCTGCATCACCAACGTGGTCCAGCAGTTGGACCAGTTGCTGACCAATCCGGCGGTGGAGCGCCGGGTCAACGCGGGCACCCTGCGGCTGGTCGGCATGTACTTCGACTTCGCCACCGCCCAGGCGTACGTCTTGGACCGAGAGAAGAGCCGGTTCGTGTCCGTGTCGGAGGAGCAGCACGACGAACGGCCAGTGGCAGCCTGACGTCGCAAGCCTCCTCCGGCGCCTGCCGGGTCCGGTCGGACAGGGCCGGGCCCGGCCCCGGGAAGCGATTCCCAGCTCTGGCTCCCGGCGCGGTAGTTGTGAGGACGGGCAGAGAAGGTTCAGGGCCGTATCAGGTTGGCCAGGTCGGCCGGTGTGACATAGCCGGGCCAACGACCGTCGCGGAACAGCTGTATGCCGGCATCCCGGTAGCACTGGTCCACCAGTTGAGAGCAGATCATGTGCTTGCTGTCCGCGACATAGGCCTTGATCAACACTCCCACCGGGAGGTGGAAGTGGTGTGCGGCGAGTGCGAAGTAGTCGGCCGAGCTGTAGGGGACACCGAGGTAGCCGCGCGCGGCCGTGACCACGGCCTGACGCTGCTCCTCGGTCAGCTGGAATCTGCCGGTCGACCAGCGGATCGGCCGGCCGTCGTACTCGGTCAGCGGCCCGAGTCGGGCACCACCGGGTTCGGCCTCCACCAGCTCGCCGCCGCCGACATAGACGAAGGCGTGCTCGAAGTCGGCGAATCCGTTGCCGTTGAGCCACTGTCCGATCCTGATCAGGCGACCGACCTGACCAGCCATCCGGACAACGGCGAAGTCCCCTGGGAGGGGCTGGGGTAGGGGCGCGTCGGGGTGAGCCGAGGCGGCGGGGGTATCGGAGGTTCCGGGCATGGTTCATCCCCCCAATGCGGAGCGGTGCGCTGAGGAGCGGGCCCGCGAGTGGCGGCAGCAGGCCCGTACCGTCAGTGGAGTACCGGCTGGACGAACCGTCAAGACTCCTCGCACCAGGAGATATCCGGCAACCGGCGACCACGACCGGCGGTCGCCGGTCGAGCCGATCGGCAGTCAGCGGTCGCCGGCCAGCAGTCGCCGGTCGTGGTCGACAGTCGCCGGTCGTGGTCGACAGTCATCGAACGCCGACTGGAAAGCGGGAAGCGGCGCAGAGCCACCACGGATCCCGGTCGGCGCCCGGTCGGTCATATGGCGCGGGATGTTCACCGGAGCGGGTAACGGCCGCCGAGCCGACGTGATCCACGCAGGTCGGGGCCGCCCGGGCAAAGGTCTACACCAATTGAAAGGAGCCTCTTGTCAACATGGCGGTTCGCCTGGTGAGCTGTGCGCTGGGACCCACGGGACAATCCCTCCGCACGGGATCCCCTGGCACATGAAACTCGATGAGGAGTGCGCGTTGAGCAACGAGAGCCTGGCCAACCTGCTCAAGGAGGAGCGCCGCTTCGCTCCGCCCGCGGAGCTCGCCGCTGCCGCCAACGTCACCGCGGCCGCGTACGCGCAGGCCTCCGAGGACCGGCTCGGTTTCTGGGCCGAGCAGGCCCGCCGCCTGGACTGGGCCGTCGAGCCCACCGAGACCCTGGACTGGACGAACCCGCCGTTCTCCAAGTGGTTCGCGGACGGCAAGCTGAACGTGGCGTACAACTGTGTCGACCGGCATGTCGAGGCCGGCCACGGGGACCGCGTCGCTATCCACTTCGAGGGCGAGCCGGGCGACAGCCGCTCGATCACCTACGCCGAGCTCAAGGACGAGGTGTCCAAGGCCGCAAACGCCCTGCTGGAGCTGGGCGTCACCAAGGGTGACCGGGTCGCCGTCTACCTGCCGATGATCGCCGAGGCGGTCGTGGCGATGCTCGCCTGCGCCCGGATCGGTGCCACCCACTCGGTGGTCTTCGGCGGTTTCTCCTCCGACGCCGTGGCCTCCCGGATCCAGGACGCCGACGCCAAGTTGGTGATCACCGCCGACGGCGGCTACCGCCGCGGCAAGCCGTCCTCACTGAAGCCCGCCATCGACGAGGCGCTCACCCGCTGCCCGCAGGTCGAGCACGTCCTGGTGGTCCGCCGCACCGGCCAGGAGGTCTCCTGGACCGAGGGCAGGGACGTCTGGTGGCACGAGATCACCGAGCGCCAGTCCGCCGAGCACACGCCCGAGGCGCACGACGCCGAGCACCCGTTGTTCATCCTCTACACCTCGGGCACCACCGGTAAGCCCAAGGGCATCCTGCACACCTCCGGCGGCTACCTCACCCAGACCAGCTACACCCACCACGCGGTCTTCGACCTCAAGCCGGAGACCGACGTCTACTGGTGCACCGCCGACATCGGCTGGGTCACCGGGCACTCGTACATCGTCTACGGCCCGCTCTCCAACGGCGCGACCCAGGTGATCTACGAGGGCACCCCGGACACCCCGCACCAGGGCCGGTTCTGGGAGATCGTCCAGAAGTACGGCGTCACCATCCTCTACACCGCCCCCACCGCGATCCGCACCTTCATGAAGTGGGGCGACGACATCCCGGCCAAGTTCGACCTCTCCAGCCTGCGGGTGCTGGGCAGCGTCGGCGAGCCCATCAACCCGGAGGCCTGGGTCTGGTACCGCGAGCACATCGGTGCGGGCAAGACCCCGATCGTGGACACCTGGTGGCAGACCGAGACCGGTGCCATGATGATCAGCCCGCTGCCCGGAGTCACCGAGACCAAGCCCGGTTCCGCACAGCGCGCACTGCCCGGTATCGCGGCCACCGTGGTCGACGACGAAGGCCGCGAGGTGCCCAACGGCTCCGGCGGCTACCTGGTGCTCACCGAGCCGTGGCCGTCCATGCTGCGCACCATCTGGGGCGACGACCAGCGCTACATCGACACCTACTGGTCGCGTTTCGAGGGCCGCTACTTCGCCGGTGACGGTGCCAAGAAGGACGAGGACGGCGACATCTGGCTGCTCGGCCGGGTGGACGACGTGATGCTGGTGTCCGGCCACAACATCTCGACCACCGAGGTCGAGTCGGCACTGGTCGGCCACCCGGCCGTCGCCGAGTCGGCGGTCGTCGGCGCCACCGACGCCACCACCGGCCAGGCGATCGTCGCCTTCGTCATCCTGCGCGGCACCGCGGCCGACAGCGAGGACCTGATCGTCGAACTGCGCAACCACGTCGGCAAGACGCTCGGACCGATCGCCAAGCCGAAGCAGATCAAGGTGGTCAGCGAGCTCCCGAAGACCCGCTCCGGAAAGATCATGCGACGCCTGCTCCGTGACATCGCCGAGGGCCGCGAGGTGGGCGACACCACCACGCTGGCCGACTCCTCGGTGATGAACGTGATCCAGTCCCAGCTTCCGTCCAACGAATCGAACGGCGAGAGCTGAGCCGCTGCTGGTCGACAACCCCAGCCGCTGAGAGGCCGGGCTGGTGGGGTGCTGTCGAGCGCTCCCACCAGCCCTCGCCCCGGCCGGTTCCACCTGCACCTGCCGGGTTGAACCCGACGTAGCCGGAGAGGTCATGCTTCACCCCCAGGGAGCCACAACTCTCCGTTCCACAGCCGGAGCTGATCCAAGATTGGCTTGATCTCCAAGCTCCGAACACCACAGCTGGATCCGAGGCCGCCGGCACCTCGAAGGACCGGCCGTTCCGGTGGCAGAACGTGTGACGACATCATGGGCACGGTGGAGAAGAGCGAACGCACAGGCCGGCGATCTCCGGGCGGGCGGATGACCCGCCGGATCCTGCGGGAGCCGTTCACCGCGCAAGCCTGGCGCGGGGTGCTGTACTCGCTGCTGAGTCTGCCGCTGGCCCTGCTCGGCCTGGTCTCGGTGGTGCTGACCATCGCGTTCGGCATCCTCTCTGCCGGGCTGCTGGTCTCGCCGCTGCTGGCGCTCGTCCTCAGCCTGGACCGCTGGTTCGGCACCCTGCACCGGCTGCTGGCCCGCCTGCTGCTGAAGCTGGAGATCCCGTCCCCGCGACGGCCACCGCGCTCGCCCGGCCTGTCCGGCTTCCTCGGCCACCACCTCGGGGACTCGGTGGCCTGGCGTTCCGTGGCGTACCTGGCACTGCGAGTGCCGCTGGGTCTGGTGCAGTTCACGCTCGGCTTCGCCTGGTGGGCGTACGGGGTGCTGTTCCTCTGCTATCCGGTGCTGTGGCAGCTGGAACCGATCCGGGAGACGGACGCGCACGGAGTCAGGCACAGCTTCGGTCTCGAGACGAACGGCTTCTACTTCGACACCTGGCCCCGCGCCCTACTGGTCAGCGCGGTCGGCGTGATGATCCTGCTGATCGCTCCCTGGCTGGCCCGGGGGCCGCTGGCGCTGGACCGCTGGCTGCTCCCCCGGCTGCTGGGGCCGACCGCGACCTCGCTCCGGCTGGCCCAGCTGATCGAGACCCGTGAGCACGCCATCAACGAGGCGGCCGCGACGCTGCGCCGGATCGAGCGCGATCTGCACGACGGTGCGCAGGCCCGGCTGGTGGCGCTCGGCATGCGGATCGGGCGGGCGGAGAGCCGGCTCGCCAAGGGGGACGCCGCGAAGGCGCAGGAGCTGCTGAAGGAGTCCCGGCAGGAGACCAAGGAGATCATCCAGGAGCTGCGCGAACTGATCCGCGGTATCCACCCGCCCGCGCTCGACTCGGGTCTCGGACCCGCGCTCAACACCCTGGCGGCACGGTCGGCGATCCCGACCACGGTACGGATCGAGACGCCCGAACGGCCGCCCGCCGCGGTCGAGACGATGCTGTACTTCGCCGCCGCCGAACTGCTGGCCAATGCGGGCAAGTACAGCGGCGCCGAGCGGATCGCGGTCTCGGTGCTCGACCACGGGGGCGGGCTGCGGCTGCGGGTGACGGACGACGGCCGGGGCGGCGCCCGGTTGGACGGCTCGGGAAGCGGGCTGCGCGGCCTGGCCGAGCGGGTGCGCACGGCGGACGGCGCCCTGACGGTGGACAGCCCGCCCGGTGGGCCGACCACGGTGACGGTCGATCTTCCAGGCACACTGTGACGGCGGCGCGGCCGAGTACGCGCCATCGATCCGAGGAATCAACAGGGGGCGGGTTCCGTGCGAATTGTGGTGGCCGAGGACACGGCGATCCTCAGGGCCGGTCTGGTGCAGCTGCTGGAGGACGAGGGCCACGAGGTGGTGGCCGCCGTCGCCGACGCCGAGCAGCTGAAGGCGGCGGTGGCCGAGCACCGGCCCGACGCGGTCGTGTCCGACATCCGGATGCCGCCCACCCACACCGACGAGGGCCTGCGCGCGGCGATCGAGCTGCGGGCCGCCCAGCCCGGCCTGGCGGTGCTGATCTTCTCCCAGTACGTGGAGACGGACTATGCGGCCCGGCTTCTGGCCGGCGGCTCGGCCGGGGTCGGCTACCTGCTCAAGGAGCGCGTACTGGACGCCCAGGACTTCGTGGACGCGCTGGAGCGGGTGGCGGGCGGCGGTACGGCGCTGGACCCCGAGGTCGTGACCCAGCTGGTCGGGGCGAGCCCGAGCCGCAGGACGGTGGACGGGCTCAGCCCGCGTGAGCGCGAGGTCCTCGGGCTGATGGCGGAGGGACGGTCCAACCGCGCCATCGCCGCCCAGCTGGTGGTGACCGAGCGGGCGGTCGAGAAGCACGTGGCGAACATCTTCCTGAAGCTGGACCTGCCGGTCTCGGCCGCCGACCACCGGCGAGTGCTGGCCGTACTGCGCCACCTCGGCGCCTGATCTTCGCCCTCCGGGTCGCGGGCTTCACAGCCACCCGGCGTCCCGCACGCCCGGCCCTGCCCACCAACCGACGCTCCGCGCCCAGCGCTGCCCACCACCCGCCGTCCCGCACGCGCGCCTCTTCACAACACCCGACGCCCCGTGCTGCCCGCTGCCCGACGCCCTGTGCACCCGGCGCTCCGTGCACCCGGCGCTCCGTGCTGCCCGCTGCCCGACGCCCCGTGCACCTGATGCTCCGCCCCGTCGCCGCGCGCCCGACCCTTCACCCGCGCCCACCGCCCCGCACCCCCAACGCCCCACCCCCACGAGCCCCACCAGAAAGGGATATAGAGAATAAAATATGAAAATCCGGATATCGCGCTGAAGTTCCCGGTAGACTGTCAAAAACGCAACAAGATCTCTGAGGCGCGCCGGGAAGTCTGGTCGGCACTGCACCACCGGTGCATCCACCCGCCACCCCCGCCCTGGAGGTCCCATCGTGGCCACGCCGCCGCCCACCGATCGTCGCCAGTTCCTCGGCCTGCTCTCGCTTCCCGAGCGCAGATACATCACCGACGCGCTGCGCACCGAGACCGTCGGCGGCATCCTGCTCCTGGCCGCGGCCGTGATCGCCCTCATATGGGCGAACGTCTGGCCGCACGCGTACCACAGCCTCCAGGAGCTGACCGTAGGCCCCTCGGCCCCGCTCCACCTCGACCTGAGCCTGGAGACCTGGGCCAAGGACGGGCTGCTGACCATCTTCTTCTTCGTCGCCGGGATCGAGCTCAAGCGCGAGTTCGTCTCCGGTGAACTGCGCAGCCCCCGTGCCGCGATCCTGCCTGTGATCGCCGCGGTCTCCGGGGTGGCGCTCCCGGCGATCGTCTTCGCCCTCGCCAACAGCGGCCCGGGCGGCCATCCCGCGGGCTGGGCCATCCCGACCGCCACCGACATCGCCTTCGCCCTCGGCGTGCTCGCCGTGGTGGGAACCCACCTGCCCTCCGCGCTGCGGGCGTTCCTGCTCACCCTCGCGGTCGTGGACGACCTGATCGCCATCCTGATCATCGCGATCTTCTACAGCCACGGCATCAAGTTCTGGGCACTCGGGCTCGCCTTCGCCGGCCTGGTGCTGTTCTGGTTCCTGCACCGGCGCGGTGTCCACGGCTGGTACCTGTACGTGCCGCTGGCCCTGGTGATCTGGGCGCTGATGCACGAGAGCGGGATCCACGCCACGGTCTCCGGCGTCGCCATGGGCCTGATCCTGCGCTGCCACACCGAGGGAGACGAGAAGCACTCTCCCGGCGAGCACATCGAGCACCTGGTGCGTCCGTTCTCCGCCGGGTTCGCGGTGCCGGTCTTCGCCCTCTTCTCGGCCGGGGTGGCCCTCTCGGGCCCCGCGCTGTACCAGGTCTTCACCCAGGCAACGCCGCTCGGCATCATCCTCGGCCTGCTGGTCGGCAAGACCGTCGGCATCTTCGGCGGCACCTGGCTGACCGCCCGGTTCACCAGGGCCGAGCTCAACCCGCAGCTCAAGTGGGCCGACATGTTCGCGGTCTCCACGCTCGCGGGCATCGGCTTCACCGTCTCACTGCTGATCACCGAGCTGGCCTTCCCGGGGGACCCGGCCCTCGCCGACCGCGCCAAGGCCGCCGTCCTGGTCGGCTCGGTGCTCTGCGCGCTGGTCGCCACCGTGCTGCTGAAGCTGCGCAACCGGCACTACCGGCAGCTGTGCGACGAGGAGGACCTCGACTCGGACGGCGACGGCATCCCGGACGTCTACCAGCGTCAGGCGGGGCTGGCCCGGCCGCAGTGACACATCGCCTGGGAGAGCCCCCGGAGTGGTGCCTGACTGACCGGTAGAGGCATGATTCTGAGCTGTAGAGCAGACCGTGTTGACCATGTTGACCGCGTTGAAGGAGAACAGCTGATGCCCTCAGGAACCGCAGACCCGTCCAGCAACGGCCGGGTGCCCTACGAGGGCGAGCGTTCGGTGGGCCAGCTCTTCGCCGCGGCCACCGCCGACCTCTCCTCCCTGCTGCACGACGAGATCGCGCTCGCCAAGGCGGAGATCCGGCAGGACGTCAAGCGCGGTGTCTCCGGCGGCGTCTCACTGGCCGTCGCGGGTGTGGTGGCGCTGGCCGCCATCCCGATGCTGAGCTTCGCCGCCGCGTACGGTCTGCAGGCGCTCGGGCTGACGCTGGGCTGGTCGTTCCTGATCGTGGGCGGGGCCTACCTGGTACTGGCCGCCGTGCTCGGGCTGCTGGCGCTGCGTTCGTTCAAGAAGATCGAGAAGCCGCACCGCACCATCGAGGGTGCCCAGGCGACCGCGGACGTACTGAAGAACGCCCGCCCGCGCCCGGCCACCAAGGAGGAGATCGACCGGGCCCTGGGCCGCATCCCGCAGTAACCGGGAGGGCGGCCCGACAGCGGCCCGGCGAGTGCCGGGGACGTGTTCCGCGCCAAGGTGTGACAGGCTCTCGGTATGCCGTTGGACCAGAAGCCCGTGCCCGCCCCGGCCCCCGACCCCGGGCCCGCCGAGACCGCCTGGACCGTCCGCTCGGACGGTCCTTGGACACACCGCGACCTGGCGGCCAACGGTGCCCGCTTCCACATCGCGGAGGCCGGCGAGGGACCGCTGGTCCTGCTGGTGCACGGCTGGCCCGAGTACTGGTGGACCTGGCGGCACCAGCTCACCGCCCTCGCCGAGGCCGGATTCCGGGCGGTCGCTCTCGACCTGCGCGGCGTCGGCGGCAGCGACCGGACCCCGCGCGGCTACGACCCCGGCAACCTGGCGCTCGACATCACCGGGGTGATCCGCTCGCTCGGCGAACGGCGGGCCCACCTGGTCGGCCACGCCAGCGGCGGTTCGCTGGCCTGGGTGGCGGCCGTGATGCGCCCCTCGGTGATCCAGAGCCTGACGGTGGTCTCCGCCGCACACCCGCGCCGACTGCGCCGGGCCCTGCTGACCGACCGGCGGCAGATGGCCGCCTTCGACCACGTGCTCGGTTTCCAGCGGCCGTGGATACCGGAGCGCCGGCTGGTCGCGGACGACGCCGCGCTGGTCGCCCAGTACCTGGACGCCTGGACCGGTCCGAACCGGCTGCCGGCCGACGCCGTCCGGGCGTACCGGCAGGCGATCCAGATCCCCAGCACCGCGCACTGCTCGATCGAGCCCTACCGCTGGCTGCTGCGCTCGATGGCCCGGCCCGACGGGATCCAGTTCGCCCGGCGGATGAAGAAGCCGATCACCGCGCCCACCCTGCACGTCCAGGGCGCCGCCGACCCGGTGCTGCTCTCGCACACGGCGCTCGGCTCGGGCGAGTACGTCGAGGCGCCCTACCGGTGGCGGCTGCTGCCGGGGATCGGGCACTTCCCGCACGAGGAGGTTCCGGAGCAGTTCTCGGCCGAGCTGATCAGCTGGGCGCGGGAGAACAAGGCTTAGACCGACCGGCAATAGGACCCGCGGCGTCGCGTGCCGGTCGGCCTTAGTACGGCGCGACTGACAGCCCGCCAATGTGGCGGCTGATCATATGACAACCGCATAGGACAAATGGACCGCCCGTATGCGGTTACCTCCCTCGGCCGACGGGCATCCATCCGGTATGACCTGGATGCCCGATCGCGAAGCCACGCCGCGCCGAGGCCGCAGCAGCTCGCAGCACCCCGTTCAGCAGCCCGAATGGTCGCTCGACGATGCCGGGCGGCCACGACGGACAGGGGCGCACCGGATGGGCATCCCACGCATTCTGGGGCGGCGCGCTCGCTGGGTGAGCGCGCGCCTGCGGCGCGACGGCTGAGGGGCGCGCCCCTGGTCTGGAGCGCGCCCCTCGTGTTGCCGACCGGTCCCGGCCGGTTCGCGGCGGTCAGTTCACGACCGTGGGCCCCAGGCAGGCGAACCCCAGCATCACGAAGGTCACCGCACTCATGATCGGGACCAGGACGTTGGTCTCCATCTTGTTGCCGGTGCGCTTGATCAGGACGATCTCGTAGCGCTCCTTGTGCGGCCAGAGCAGTGGCGCACCCATCTTGGTGAGGCAGTCACCCAGCAGGTGCGCCAGCGTGCCCAGGGCCACCGCGTAGGGCAGCCAGCCGGGCGCGTCCGGCATGAAGCGGTCCAGGACCACCGTGCCCAGCACGGCCAGTCCGACCACCGTCAGCCAGGTGTGGTGCCCGTGGCCGGGCGCGTGGGCGTTGAGCGCCTTCAGCGCCATCGCCAGCAGGAAGAACGACATGCCGATGGTGAACCAGCGCCCGCCGAAGGTCACACCCGCCCAGGTGCCGCCGCCCATCAGCGCGACGAACAGCAGCGAGTGGGTGGCGTGCCGGTGACCGCCGGAGGCCCAGGCGACGAAGCGGCAGAGCGCTTTGGAGACCGGGCCCAGGAAGTTGGCGATGGTGCCGTCGTGGTGGTCCAGGTCCGGCAGCAGCGCGGCGCCCGCGCTGAGCACCGTGCCCATCAGTATGGCCGCCGGCCCCAGGTGGATGCCCAGCAGCAGCGGAGGCAGGAACGGCGCGGAGACCGCGTACAGCATCGCGCCGCTGACCGCATGCGAGTGACCCATCATGACGTTCTCCTGACCTCCCGTCGGCCCCGTTCCGGTACTGCTCGGTTGAGCCGAACGGGTGAGCCCGGCCGACGCTACCAGGACGAACTGACGCACCGCCGGATCCTGGATCCGGCGGTGCGTCAGGTGCGGTGCGTCAGGTGCGGTGCGTCAGGTGCGGTGCGTCAGGTGCGGTGCGTCAGGTGCGGTGCGTCAGGTGCGGCGCGTCAGGTGCGGCGCGTCAGGTGCGGCGCGTCAGGTGCGGCGCGTCAGGTGCGGCGGGTCCGGTGCGGCGGGTCCGGTCGGTCAGAGTGCGCAGCCCTGGGTGTCCACCCGGGTGTTGGCCGTGCTGCCGATCGCGGCGTCCTCGCGGACCTCGTCGGCGGTCAGCACGTACCCCGTGTCCGAGCTGTCCAGGGACTTGGCGAAGACCACCCCGTAGACCCGTCCCTCCGGGCTGAGCAGCGGGCCACCGCTGTTGCCCTGGCGGACCAGGGAACGGACCGAGTAGACGTCGCGGACCACCTGGCCCCGGTGGTAGATGTCCGGGCCGTTGGCCTGGATGCGGCCGCGGATCCGGGCGGGCTGGACGTTGAAGCCGCCGTTCTCGGGGAAGCCCGCGACGATGGCGCTGTCGTTGGTCCTGGCCTCGCCGGCGAAGTCCAGTGCCGGGGCGTTCAGCTTCGGGACGTCCAGGATGGCGATGTCCCGCTGCCAGTCGTAGCGGACCACCGTGGCGTCGTACAGCTGGCCGATACCGCCGATCTGCACGGTCGGTTCGTTGACGCCCCCGACCACGTGGGCGTTGGTCATCACCCGGTGCGGGGCGAAGACGAACCCGCTGCCCTCCAGCGTCTTGCCGCAGGCGGTGGCGGTCCCGACCACCTTGACCAGGCTCTGCCTGGCCCGCGACACCGCCGGGCTGCCCGCCAGTGCCGGGTCCGGCGCCTCGACCTCGGTGATCGGCTCGTGCTCGAAGGGGTTGAAGACCTGCGGGAAGCCGTTGCGGGCCAGCACCTTGGTGAAGTCGGAGAACCAGTTCGGCGCGTCGGAGGGCAGCGTGCTCTGCACCCCGCCGAGCACCTTGGACGTGCGCACCTGCTTGGAGATGGTCGGCAGCGAGGTGCCGGCCAGCGCGGAGCCGATCAGCCAGGCGACCAGCAGCATCGAGACCACGTTGACCACCGAGCCGCCGAACGCGTCGAGGGCCCTGGCCTGGCGGCGGCCGATGTGGCCGCGCAGCTTCCAGCCGAAGTGCGTGGTCACGGCCTGGCCGACCGCCGCGAAGACGATCACCACCAGCACCGCGACCACCGAGGCCGTGGTGCCCGGGCTGAGATGGCGCAGCAGCAGGGGCAGCACCTGCACCGCGATCAGGCCACCGCCCAGGAAGCCCACGACGGAGAGCACGCCCACCACGAAGCCCTGCCGGTACCCCGACACGGCGAAGCCGAGCGCGGCGGCGATCAGCAGCAGATCCAGGACATTCACCCCGATACCCTCCCATGAGCACCCACGCGGAGGGCGGCGGCCCCGGTCGTCGCGGCCGTGGCGCCCGGGCCCGGGCTCATGACCTGGCCTGTTCCCGGTTTCACGGGCCGGCCGGTCTCGGACGCGACACGACGGTGCGCACCTTCGGGCCGGCGGCCGTGGCCGTCAGCCGCGCGGGCCGGCGGCGCTGCGCGTGGCGAGGCCGGCGGCCTCGTCGGAGAGGATGAGGGTACGGGTGGTGTCCCACGGGCGCTCCAGTCCGCTGTAGTGAAGCACGCGGTCGATCACTCCGGCCGTGAAACCCCAGACCAGCCGTCCCGCCACCTGGAAGGCCGGGCCGAGGTGACCCGAGGGGTGCTTCAGGCGGACCCGGTTCCCCGGCTCCGCCAGGTCGGCGATCGGCACCCGGAACACCGCGCCGGTCTCCGCCGGATCCACCGGCGCCACCGGTGTCTCCCTGCGCCACCAGCCGAGCACCGGGGTCACCACGAATCCGCTGACCGGGATGTAGAGCGCGGGCAGCGTGGCGAAGACCTGCACACCCGACGGGTCCAGGCCCGTCTCCTCCTCCGCCTCACGCAGCGCGGCGGCCACCGGCCCGGCGCCGTCCGGGTCGCCGTCCTCCGGGTCCAGCGCACCGCCCGGGAACGAGGACTGGCCGGCGTGCGAGCGCAGCGACCGGGCCCGCTCGATCAGCAGCAGGTCGGGCCCCGACGGCCCGTCGCCGAAGAGCATCAGCACCGCCGAGCGCCGGCCGCCCTCGGCCGGTGGCAGGAACCGGCTCAGCTGCTCGGGCCGGACGGTCTCCGCGGCCGCCCTCACCGGCAGCAGCCACTCCGGCAGTCCGTCCCGTTCCACCAGCGCGGTCATGCCCGTCACGCGGCACCCTCCGTCGTCGCCCTGCCCACTGCCCCTGTAGACGCCGGAGCGGCGCCGTTCGTTGCGGGTGCGGCCGCCTGGCCCGGATAGTCGGCCGGCGGCCTGAGCCGCTGCCCGGGCTGACCGCCCAGTTCGTACTTCAGCAGCTTCCGCGCCTTCTCGGGGTCGGTCTCCCCCACCCCGTACGAGGGGCAGAGCGGGGCGATCGGGCAGGCGCCGCAGGCGGGCCTGCGGGAGTGGCAGACCCGGCGGCCGTGGAAGACCACGCGGTGCGAGAGCATCGTCCACTCGGACTTCGGGAAGATCTCGGCGACCGCCGCCTCGACCTTCTCCGGGTCCTCCTCGGTCGTCCAGCCGAACCGCCGGGCGAGCCGCCCGAAGTGGGTGTCCACGGTGATCCCGGGGACGCCGAAGGCGTTGCCCAGCACGACGTTGGCGGTCTTGCGGCCCACGCCGGGGAGGGTGACCAGGTCCGCCAGGCGGCCCGGGACCTCGCCGTCGTAGCGGTCGCGGATGGCGGCGGAGAGACCGAGCAGCGCCTTCGCCTTGTTCCGGAAGAAGCCGGTCGGCCGGATCAGCTCCTCCAGCTCCTCCGGGTTCGCCGCCGCCATGTCCTCCGGCGTCGGGTACTTCGCGAAGAGGGCCGGGGTGGTCTGGTTGACCCGCAGGTCCGTCGTCTGCGCCGACAGCACCACCGCCACCAGCAGCTCGAACGGGTTCTCGAAGTCCAACTCCGGGTGCGCGTACGGATACAGCTCCGCCAACTCCCGGTTGATCTTCCGCGCGCGCCGCACCATCGCCAGGTGCGACTCCGGCTTGCCCGCCTTCACGGCCGGTTTCGCCTTCTGCTCGGCCTTGGGGACCTTGCTCTCTGCCATGCACGAAGGCTACGCCCGACCGACACCGGCCTGCGGCCGATTCACAGGCGACGGTTCGTCCGGCGAGTCCGTGGCGGAGCCGCGTACAGACCCGCGGTGGCATATGCAAATGCCGTCCCGCCGCCGCCCGTACGGCGCTAGCCTCGGCGGGGGAGGGGACGGACATCGAGGAGGGGCAGGGACATGCGGTGGCCGAGCAACTGAACGGACTGCCACGGCAGGATCACGAGGCCGTCGGGACGAGGAGCCTGGTCCAGCATCCGCTCTACGAACGCGAGTCGGAGGTCGGATCGGCCGCCAGAGCGATCCAGGCCCTCTGCCGGGCCTCGGACGAGGCCGACGGTGTCGGACTCGGCGAACTGCTGGTCTACGTCGGCCCTGCCGGTCTCGGCAAGACCGCTCTGCTCACCGAGGCCCGTCGGCTGGCGAAACTCGCGCACTGCACCGTGCTCTTCGCCCGTGGTGGCGAGCAGCGCCGCCACGAGCCGTTCCACGTGGTGCGCCAGCTGCTGCAGCCCGTGCTGGCCGAACTTGCGGACAGCGAGCGGGAGCAGGTCTTCGGCCACTGGTACGACATCGTCGGACCCGCCGTGGGCCTGCTCCCGCCCGCCGGCCGGCTCGACCCGCAGGGCGTCCGGGACGGCTTGGACTTCGTACTCATCCAACTCGTCCAGCGCCGCGCGCCGTTGGTCGTCATCGTCGACGACCTGCACTGGGCGGATCCCGAGTCGCTCGGCTGGCTGGCCTGCTTCGCGCTGCGCGCCCGGGAGCTGCCGGTCCTGCTGGTGTTCGCGTGCCGTGACGAATTCCCCGATGAGGCTCTGGCCTTCCAGCGGAGCATCGTCCACCGGGCCGGCCGGCTGCACGAACTCCGCCCGCTCCAGCCCGACTCGGTCGCGAGCCTGGTCCGCGCCTGTCTGGGGGACGAGGCCGAGGATGCCTTCTGCCGCCATGTGTGGGCGGTCACCGGAGGCAACCCGTACGAGACCGCCGCGCTGCTGCGCGAGGTCCGGGACCAGCGGCTGGACCCGGTCGACGGCAACTCCGACCAGCTGCGTGAACTGGCGGCGGACGCCCGTGGGATGACCCTCGGCCACTGGCTCGACAAGCTGGGGCCGAGCACCCTCCAGTTCGCCTGGGCGGCCTCGATGCTCGGTACCGGCATCCGCCCCGAACTCGCGGCCGCCATCTGCGCCCAGGGGCCCGACACCGCGGCCGAGTCCGTCAGGGAGCTCCGCAGGCTCCGTGTGCTGACCACCACGGCCGAGGGGCGGCTGGAGTTCCTCCATCCGCTGATCGCCACCTCGATCTACCAGTCCATGCCGCCGGGCACCCGCACCGGCATGCACGGAGTCGCCGCCACCGCGATCGAGAACGCCGGCCTCGGTCTGCTGGCCGCCTCCCGGCACCTGCTGGAGACCCTTCCGGACGGCGACGACGAGACGGTGCGCAAGCTGCGCCGGGCCGCCGCCGAGCACCTGGCCATCGGCGCGCCCGAAGCGGCCCAGCGCTGCCTGCGGCGGGCGATGAGCGAGCCGCCGGACGACGAGGACCGGGCCGGTGTGCTGTACGAACTCGGCTGCTCGGCGCTCCTCACCGACCCGGCCACCACGGTGAACCAGCTGCGTCTCGCCCTCGACGAGGACCGCGGGCTCACCCCGGAGCTCAGGGTGGACGCGACCTTCCGGCTCGCCCAGGCACTGGCGCACAGCAACCGGCTGGGCGAGGCCGCCGAGGTCTGCGCCGAGGAGGCCGCGCGTACCGCCCCGGGCCCGGGCCGGCTGCGGCTGGAGGTGGCGCACTTCATGTTCGCGGCCTTCCAGGCCGAGGAGCAGGACGGCCCGGGCCGTTCCCGGCGGCTGGAGGAGTTCGGCCTGGGCCTGCCCGGACACGACTCACCGGCCGGGGCCGTGCTGGTGCTGCGCTGCTGGGACCTCACACTGCGGGGCGGTGACTTCACCGAGGCGATCGCCCTGGGGGAGTCGGCCCTTGAGAACGGCCGGCTTCCTCAGGAGCTGGGCTGGACCAACACGACCTGGGGCTTCGAGCTGCCCGGCATCCTCGGGATCAGCTACCTCTACGCCGACCGGGTGGACCGCGCGGAGGCGCTGTTCGGCGAGGCGGTGCTCGCCTACCAGGTCGCCGGGTGGAGCGGCGGCCATCTCGGGTTCGCGCTCTTCCTGATGGGTCTCCTCCGGTTCAGGTGCGGCGTTCTCGACGAGGCGGAGGACTTCCTGCGGCGCGCGCTGCGGACGGCCGAGCGCATCGCGCCGGGCATCCCGCTGCAGTGGTTCGCCGTCGGGGTGCTGGCCGACACGCTCCTTGCCCGGGGCAAGGCCGAGGAGGCCTGGGAGCTCGCGCAGAAGTACTCCTTCGGCCCGCCGTACCCGACGGTGATGGTCCTGCCGGACGCCCCGACGCTGTACGGCAGGCTGCTGCTCGCGAAGGGCGATGCGGCGGGAGCGGCCGAGGCCTTGTCAAAGGCGGGGGCCGCCCTGGACGCCCGCGGCTGGCGCAACACGGTGTGGGCGCCCTGGATCGGCCATCTGGCCCTCGCCATAGCACCGCAGGACCCGGACAGGGCACGGGAGTTGGCGGCCGAGGCGGTACGCCGCGCCGAGGAGTTCGGCCCCGACTCGGCGGTCGGCAGCGCCCTGCGGCTGTGCGCGGCGGTCCACGACGGGCCGCGCGCCCTGACCATGCTCGAGGACGCCGTCCGCCGACTGGAACGCTCCCCCAGCCGCTACGAACACGCCCTCGCCCTGGTCGACCTGGGATCGGCGCTGACCGAGGCGGGCCGCCCGGCCGACGCGCGCGGCCGTCTCGGCCAGGGTCTGGAACTGGCCCTGCGCTGCAAAGCCGACGGGTTGGCGGATCGGGCGCGCAGCGAACTGTCCAGGCTGGCGGGCTGATGCCCTGAAGGGGAGTCGATCCGAAGCGGTCAGACGCCGGGCCCGGCCGACCCGCGCCGCGCGGCGGGCCGGAGGCCGGCGAAGAGGTCGGTCTCGGGGAGCGGGGTGCCGACCAGGGTGCGGGCCAGGTGGTAGTCCTCGGTCGGCCAGACCCGGCGTTCGATGTCGCGGGGGTGGGCCATGAAGCCCGTGTCGGGGTCGATCTGGGTGGCGTGGGCGAGCAGGGCCCGGTCCCGGGTCTCGAAGTGGTCGGCGCAGTGGACCCGGGTGGTGGTGGCGAGGACGGGCGCGGTGTCGGGCCAGTCGGCGAGGACGGGCGCCATGGCCGAGTCGACGCCTGCCGCGGTCATCGCGTCGTGGAGGGTCTGGAACCACTGCCGGGAGAACGCGGCGTGGTAGTAGAGCTTCAGGGGCTGCCAGGGCCGGCCCGCGTCCGGATAGCGGGCGGGGTCGGCCGAGGCGTCGAAGGCCGCGCTGGTGATCCGGTGGGTCTTGATGTGGTCGGGGTGGGGGTAACCGCCGGTCTCGTCGTAGGTGACGACCACGTGCGGGCGGAACTCGCGGATGAGGGCGACCAGCGGCTCGGCGGCGGTCTCCAGCGGCTGGAGGGCGAAGCAGCCGTCCGGGAGGGCTTCGCCGTCGGCGGGCAGACCGGAGTCGACGAAGCCGAGGAAGCGCTGCCGGACGCCGAGGATCTCGCGGGCCGCGGCCATCTCGGAGCGCCGGACGGCGGCGAGGTCCGCCCTGACCTCCGGACGGTCCATCCGCGGGTTGAGCACCGAACCGCGTTCGCCGCCCGTGCAGGTGGCGACCATGACCTCGACGCCCTCGGCGGCATAGCGGGCCAGGGTGGCCGCGCCCTTGCTGGACTCGTCGTCGGGGTGGGCGTGGACGCTGAGCAGGCGGAGTGCGTCGGCCATCAAGCTTCCTTCGGTCACGTGGCTGTGCTGGTAGGCCAGTTGGCGGGGTGCCGGGTACGACGGCCATGAACGCAAATGTAGGCCGGACCTAATTTTTATGTCAAGCATAATTATTGGGCTCGACCCATCCCGCTGGGTAGGATCGAGGCCATGGCAGCAGGAACCCCGAGCGTGCGCGAACTCAACAAGCAGCGGACCCGCGAGGCGATCTCGCACGCGGCCACCAGGCTGTTCATCGACCGCGGCTTCGACCGGACGACGATCGCCGATGTCGCGAGCACCGCGGGGGTGGCCAAGATGACCGTCACCAACTACTTCCCGCGCAAGGAGGACCTGGTCCTCGACATGCACGAGGAGCTGGTGGCCGGCCCGGCCCGTGCGGTGGCCGAGCGCGCGCCCGGCGAGTCGGCGCTCGCCGCGCTCCGCCGCGACTGCCTGGCCGAACTGGAGCGGTGCGGGCCCGCCCTCGGCTTCTCCGGGCCGGAGTTCATCGGCATGATCACCGGCAGCCCCGCACTGCTGGCCCGGCTCCGCGAGATCCACGAGCAGCGGGAGGAGGCGCTCGCCACCGCCCTCGCCCGGGAGACCGGCGACGAGTTCACCGCCCGGCTCGCAGCCGGGCAGCTCGACGCGGTCCGCCGGGTCCTGTTCAACGAGGTCCTCCGCCGCACGCTCGCCGGACAGGACAACCGGACGATCGCAGCCGGGATGGCCGAACCCGCCCGCCGGAGCTTCGAGTTGCTGGACCCAGCGCTCGGGGACTACGCGGTACGGGCCGACGGGGCCGCCTGACCCAGGACCGGCCCAAGGCCGCCGAAGCGGGCGGAGCGGACGAGTGCCGTCCACCGGACGCGGCAGCCGCCTCGGCGTCGCCGGGTGCACGGCTCACGGCGCAGTCACCCGTGGTCGTACAACCCTGGTCCGATGCCCTGGCCAGAGTCCCGTCGCTACGATCCCCGCATGTACGAGACGCCGCCCCTCCCCCTGCTGAAACGCGTGCCGCCGGGCATGTGGACGGCGCTGGCCTGGTGCGTCGCCGTGGCCTATCCCTCGGTGGTCTCCGGGGCGTCGCGCTACACCCGCGGTCCCCATGCCGGTGACGCGATGCCGACCCACCGGGACCTGTCGCTCGCCCTCCTGGCCAGCGTCATCGCCTTCGCCTCCTGCGCCGTACTGCGCCGGCTGCCGCTGACCGCGCTCGCCCTGCTGCTCGTCGCCTCACTCGCCGCCACCAACGCCTGGACGTACGGGGCCGAGCTCTCCCCGGTGCCCCTGCTGGCGGTCTACGTCGCGCTCTGCCTGGTCACCGCCACCGCCTCCCGCCGCAGGGCGCGCGCCGCCGCGGCCATGGTGTTCACGGTGCTGTTCGGCCATCTGACCCTGCTGCCGGAGCTGGGCGGCCACCTGTTCCTCACCGGCCGGAGCATCGGCCCCTCGGACGCCGGTCTGCTGGTGGCCGTCATCGCCTGGCTGGCCGGCCGGTCGATGCGCCAGTCCCGGGACCACGCCGAGATGTTGGGCGCCCATGCGGCCACCCAGGCGGTGACCGCCGAGCGGCTGAGGATCGCGCGGGAGCTGCACGACATGGTCGCGCACAGCATCGGCATCATCGCCCTGCAGTCCGGTGCGGCCCGGCGGGTCATCGACACCCAGCCGGCCCGGGCGCGGGAGGCGCTGGGCGAGATCGAGACCGCCAGCCGGGAGACGCTGTCGGGGCTGCGCCGGATGCTCGGGGCGCTCAGGCAGGGCGAGTCGGACACGGGAGCGGAGGAGGTGCCGCTCCACCGGATGCCCGGTCTGGCGGACCTCGACCGGCTGGCCGCCGCGACGACGGCCGCGGGCGTCCGGGTCGACGTCCACTGGCAGGGTGAGCGGCGGGCACTCCCGCCCGACGTCGACCTGTCGGCGTTCCGTATCGTCCAGGAGGCGGTCACCAACGTGGTGCGCCACGCCGGCAGCGGATCCTGCCAGGTGTCGATCGACTGCCGGGAGGACGAGTTGGCCATCGAGATCGTCGACGGCGGACGCGGCCGGGGCAGCGGCACCGACACCGGTACCGGTTACGGTCTCGCCGGGCTGCGCGAGCGCGTCGCCCTGCTGCACGGGGAGTTCTCCGCCGGACCGCGTCCCGAGGGCGGCTTCCAGGTGGCGGCCCGCCTGCCCGTACCGACAGGAGTCCGATGACCGTCCGTGTGCTGCTCGCCGACGACCAGCCCCTGATCCGCGCCTCGCTGCAGATGGTCATCACCGACGCCGACGACCTGGAGGTGGTCGGGGAGGCCGGGGATGGCATCGAGGCGGTCCGGCTGGCCGGGGAACTCCGCCCCGACGTGGTGGTGATGGACATCCGGATGCCCGGCATGGACGGGATCGAGGCCACCCGGCGGGTCACCTCCGGGCCCGGTGCGGCCCATGTCGTCGTGCTGACCACCTTCGACGACGACGACTACGTCTACGCCGCGCTGCGCGCGGGAGCGTCCGGGTTCCTCGTCAAGGACATGGCGCTGGACGACATCCTCGCGGCGATCCGCGTGGTCGCCGCCGGAGACGCCCTGATCGCACCGGGGGTGACGCGCCGTCTGATCGCCGAGTTCGCCGAACGCCCCGCCCCCTCCCGGCGACGGAGGCCGGTGGA
Organism: Kitasatospora sp. HPM-01-4; assembly: GCF_051374625.1. Lineage (NCBI taxonomy): Bacteria > Bacillati > Actinomycetota > Actinomycetes > Kitasatosporales > Streptomycetaceae > Kitasatospora > Kitasatospora sp. HPM-01-4. The sequence goes on from NZ_JBPQGP010000005.1 coordinate 4,078,104, forward strand.
CGGCCTCACCGACCGGGAACGCGAGGTGCTGACCCTGGTCGGCCGCGGCCTGTCCAACCCCGAGATCGCCACCGAGCTGGTCATCAGCGTGGCCACCGTGAAGACGTACGTGACCCGACTGCTCGCCAAGCTGGACGCCCGCGACCGGGTCCAACTGGTCATCATCGCCTACGAGACGGGCCTGGCCGCACTGCCCCGGTGAAGGGTCGCCGCACCGCGCTAGCGGGAGCACAGGCCCAGGGTGAGGATCCTGGTGATGGTGTCGTCGCCCCGGGGCCCGGCGGTCAGGTTGCGGTTGAGCGAGAAGGTGATCTGCCGCCTGCCGTCGGCGGTGGTGAAGCTGAAGGTCTCATAGCCGGCGACGCTGCCGCTGTGGCCCCAGACCGGGGTGCCGTCGGCGCAGTAGGTGCGGCTCTCCAGGCCCAGGCCGTAGGCGCGGCCGGTGTCGACCGGGTGCGGGGTGCGCATCTCCTTGAGCAGGTCCGCCGGGAGCAGCCTGCCGTCGAACAGGGCGCGGTAGAAGCGGTTGAGGTCGTCCGCGGTGGAGATCATCGTGCCCGCGCCCCAGACCGCGTTCGGGTTGAAGGTGGTGAGGTCCACCGGCGGGGCGGTGGGGCCGTCGGCCCACTCGTAGCCGTGCATGTGCGGGCCGGGGAGTTCGGCGGTGGTCGGGAAGGAGGTGTCGCCCAGGTGCAGGGGGCGCACGATGCGCCGGGCGATCTCCTGGTCGAGCCGGTGGCCCGTGATGTGCTCGACCAGCAGGCCGAGGACGACGTAGTTGGTGTTGGAGTACGCCCAGGAGGTGCCGGGGGCGAACCGCGGGCCGAGCCCGCTGGAGATGGCGACCAGCTCGCGCGGGGTGTAGGTGGCGGCCTGGGCGGAGCGGAGCGGGTCGGGCTGGGCGAGCACCTTGGTGAGGTAGTCCGCGAGTCCGCTGGTGTGGGAGAGCAGCTGACGCACCGTGATGTTCCGGCCGTTCGGGACCAGCCCCGGCAGGTCCTGCTCGATGGGGTCGTCGAGGCCGATCCTGCCCTCCGCCACCAGCTGGAGCACGACCGTCGCCACGAAGGTCTTGGTCACGCTGCCGATCCGGAACCGGTCCTCGGCCCGGGCGCGCTGCCCGTCGGCCAGATCGGCCGTGCCGCCGGCCGCGCGCCAGACGCCCCGCCCGTCGCGGAGCTCGGCGACCACACCCGGTACGCCCTCCGCCACCGCCTCGTCGAGCGCGTGCTGGACGGCGGCCCGGTCCGCGGTGTCCGACCGGACCACGGCCTCGGCGGCACCGCTCTGTGCGAAGGCGGGGCAGGTTCCGCCGGTGAGTGCGGCGGCGGCGAGCAGGACGGTGGCCAGTCGGACACCGGTGCGGTGTCCGGGCTTTGCGGTGGTGAGCACGGTGGTGGGCCTCTCCGGGTGTTTCTGTGCGACGGGAAGGATCCTGCCGAAAGCCCACCCGGCGGTCATCGCCGGTGACGGTGATCCCGCGGCTCGCCCGTGCGGGGGATACGCCCGCACGACTCCCCCCGCACCGGGGATGCCGGTGCGGCCGCGCCACCGGACCGTCAGCCGTTCACCCGGCCTAGGCCGGCGCCACCACGGGCAGGTCGCCGGGCAGCCCCCACTCGCTCCAGGAGCCGTCGTAGACGGCGAGGTCGCGGTACCCGGCCAGGTCGGCGCCCAGGGCCAGGACGCAGGCGGTGACCCCGGAGCCGCAGTGGAGCACCAGCCTTCGCCGATCACCGGCCAACTCACCGAAAACTGCTCGGAGTTCGTCCACGGGACGCATCCGCCCCGCCACCTGGAGGTCGCCGAACGGCAGGTTCAGCGCACCGGGCAGGTGACCGCGCCGCAGTCCGGGGCGCGGCTCCTCGGCCTGCCCCGCGTAGCGTTCCCGGCTCCGGGCGTCCAGGACCACCGAGGCGGGGTCGGCCAGCGCCGCCCGCACCGTACGGCTGTCCACGATCAGGCCCTCACGCGGGTTCGCCGTGAAGTCTCCGGGTGCCGGCACGGTGGGCTCCGCGGGCCGCACGGGCAGTCCGGCGGCGGTCCAGGCCGGCAGGCCGCCGTCCAGCACGGCCGCCCGGTCGAATCCCAGCGCCCGCAGCATCCACCAGGCGCGGGCGCTGGAGTAGATCCCGGCGCCGTCGTAGGCCACCACGGTGCTGCGGTCGTCCACCCCCAGCTCCCGGAGCCGCTCGGCGAGGTACCCGGCGTCAGGCATGGTGTGGGGCAGTGGACTTGACCCGTCGGAGAGCGCGCCGTCGATGTCGAAGACCCGCGCGCCCGGGATCCGCGCCTTCGCATCGCGGTGGGCGCCGACACCGGCGTCGAACACCACCAGACCGGGGTGGTCCAGCCGTTCCGCGAGCCATTCGACGGTGACCAGGGGCCCGGGAACGGGCAGTGGACTCATCGCACACCTTCATCCTCCGTCGGGGCCAGCCAAGATCGCAGCGCCCGCCGAGACGTGTCAATCCCCAGACTCCGCCGATCGGTCCTGCTCGCACAGGGTTTCGGTACACAATTGCAGGCAGCGGAAGCTCAAGCCGAGAGGTCAGCCGTGTGTACCGCGTTCGTCAGCATAGATCCGCGCTCCACCACGCCGGTCGTCGTCCTCGCGGTACGGGACGAGTACGTCACCCGGAGCTGGCTGCCACCGGACCGGCACTGGCCGTCACGGCCCGCCCTGGTCGGCGGCCGTGATCTGCAGGCGGGCGGCACCTGGCTCGCGGTGAATCCGGGCGGCGGCACCGAGCCGCCCGGGATGGCGTGTCTGCTCAACGGGTTCGGCCCGGCCGCCGATCCTGCGATGCGGATGTCGCGCGGCGACCTGCCGCTGCTGGCGGTGTCCGACGGCGGCGCGCTGGAGGCGCTCGACCTGGCGCGGTACGACCCGTTCCACCTGGTCCGCGCCCAGGCCGACGAGGTCCGCGTACTGAGCTGGTCCGGGCGTGAACTGCGGGACCGGCTGCTGCCGCCCGGACTGCACGTCGTGGTCAACGACGGGCTGGAGGGCGAGGCCGACAACCGTACGTCCTCGCAGCGGGCCGGCCGGATGATGGCCGCCCGGATCGGACACTTCCGGCCCCGGCTGGCGGCCGCCCGGCGGCCCGAGCCGACCGTCGGCCCGGCCGGCCGCCCGACCGGCGAGGTGTGGGACCAGTGGCTGCCGATCGCCGCCGGCGACGGCCTGGAGCTCGACGCGCCGGCCGCGCTGATACAGCGCCGCGACTTCGGCGACGGCCGGATCTGGGGAAGCACCTCCGTCTCACTGGTCGCACTCGCGCCCTCCGGCGTGCGGTACGACTTCAACTCGGCTCCGGGCAGTGCCGACTGGCACCAGGTCCGACTGGGCGGGCAGGCGGTGGCGGCCCAGCCGGCGGGGCTGCCCACCGCCTGACGCGGAGCCCGTCCCACCCCGGTGGCCCGGGACGTCCCCGCCCGTACCGACCTGCGGCGCGGGGCCCACGACCCGGCCGGTCGGTGCGGCCGGCCGGGACGGCTGTCGGAGGCTTCCGGTAGGTTCCTCGCGAACGGGACACGAGGCGGGGGCTTTCGATGGCTGATCTCATGCTGGCTGCGGACGAGGACACGGCAGACCTTGCCGACCAGCCCCTGGAGCTCCAGCTGGAGCGGTACCGGCGGGAGTTGACCGGCTACTGCTACCGCATGCTCGGTTCCTCCTTCGAGGCCGAGGACGCCGTGCAGGAGACGATGATCCGGGCCTGGCGCGGCTACCAGGGCTTCGAGGGGCGGGCGGCGCTGCGCTCCTGGCTGTACCGGATCGCGACCAACGTCTGCCTCGACTCGCTGAACGGCCGTAACAACCGGGCCCGCCCGATGGACCTGGCCGGTCCCTCCACCGTGGCCACGGCGAGCCTCGCGCAGCTCCCGGAGGTGGCCTGGATCAGTCCGGTGCCCGACGGCCGGGTGGTGGCCGAGTCCGGCGACCCGGCGGAGCTCGCCGCGCAGCGCGATTCGGTCCGGCTGGCGTTCGTCTCGGCCCTGCAGCGGCTGGCGCCCCGGCAGCGGGCGGTGCTGATCCTCCGCGAGGTGCTCGGCTGGCGGGCGAACGAGGTCGCCGAGCTGCTCGGCACCACGGTGGCCTCGGTCAACAGCGCGCTGCAGCGGGCGCGTTCGACGCTGGCCTCGCACCAGAGTGCGGCGACCGACCCCCTCCGCCCGCTGGACCGGGAGCAGACGGCGCTGCTGGCCCGCTACGTCGCGGCGTTCGAGGGCTACGACATGGACGCACTGGCCGCGCTGCTGCACGAGGACGCCACGCTGTCGATGCCGCCGTACGAGCTCTGGCTGCGCGGGCACGCCGACATCCGCGAGTGGATGCTCGGCCCCGGCAGCGGCTGCCGAGGCTCCCGACTGGTCCCGACCACGGCCAACGGCACCCCGGCCTTCGGCCAGTACCGGCCCGGCCCCGGCGGCGGGTACGAGCCCTGGGCCCTCCAGGTGATCGAGATCTCCGCGGGCCGGATCGTCGGCCTCAACTCCTTCCTCGACACCGACACCCTGTTCCCGCTCTTCGGCCTCCCCGCCCGCCTGGACGCCTGAGGCCCGGCGGAGGAGCGGCCGCGGACGGCAGGCTGCGGCTCACCGGCCCAACACGTCGCCGAGGCCGGTGAGTTCCATGAGCTCCAGCAGTTCCCGGGGAGCGCCGCGCAGCCGGATCTCACGGCCGTCGCGCCGGGCCGCGAGCTGCAGCCGGGCCAGTTGGCCGAGGACGGCGAGTGCCCCGCGGTCCACGGGGTCGAGCGCGCTCACGTCGCACTCCACCACCCGGGGGCCGTCCGCGCGGGACTCCCGCAACCGTCGGTGCAACCGGTCCCAGTCCGCCGGGCCCGGCCGGGCGACGAGGACCAGCGCCTGTGTGTCTCCGTTCTCCACGCAGAACAGACTTCTCCGGCCGCCCCGACTCATCGGTGGCGGAGGAATTCCCTGTTCGCCGACCGGCTGCGCCAGGCGTACGGACTCGGCGCGTGTGAGGCCCGATCCGGCCGTCCCGGCGTTCGAAGTACGGCCGGGACGCCCGCCCGGACGGGCCGTAGGCTGGCACTCCACCCGAGGAGGTAGTGATGAACCGTCAAATCGATCCGAACGGGCAACTGTTGATCGACCTGTGGCTCTCCTGGGCCGAGCGTGGTGAACGGCTGGAGCCCGGTGACTGGGCGACTCGGACCCGACTGCCCGGCTGGTCGGTGCACGCGCTGTTCGGCCACATCGCCCCCGACGCGGCGATGCTCGCCGGCCTGCGTGACGTCCTGACGGAGGAGCCGGCCGCCGTCACCAGCGGGGCGGAGATCCTCCGGATCTTCAACCGGCCCGGGGGTGTCGCCCATGCGGCGGCCGGGGACATCGAGCAGCAGGCCCGCCTGACGGCCGAGTCCGTTGCGCCCAAGGAGCTGATCAGGCGGTTCGCCGTCGACGGGCCCGAGGCCATCGCCGGGCTGGCGGACGTGCCGCCGACCGCGGTGCTCGCGTACCCGGCACTGGGGACGGTGACCTTCGGGGCGCTCGGCGAGGTCGCCGTCATGGAGGCCACGGTCCACCTGCTCGACCTGATCGCGGCGGTCGGCGGCCCGCAGCCGCCGGCGGCAGCCCTGGTGGCGACCCGCGAGCTGCTGGCCGGGGTGCCCGACCCGGTCTCCTTCATCGAGGCCGCGACCGGCCGGGCCGAGGGCCCGGTGCTGCCCGTCATGCGGTGACCGCTCCGCCCGACGGACGGTCGCGTTCGGGGGTAGGCCCCGCGAGCACGCTCGTCCGTCGGGCGGTGAAGCCGGCGGGGCCGAACCCGGCCTCGGGGCCGCCCGCGGGCACGTTCAGGACGCGGGCACCGTCGACCCCTCGGGCGGCCTCCGTCTTCAGGTTGGCTTCAGAATCGGTGTGCGACCCTGCGGCCCATGACGACCGCCCAGCTCCACCAGAACGGCCCGCAGCCCCCGACCCGGCACGCGACGGCCCGCCACGCGATGAGCAAGGTGCCGGAGGTGACGGCGCTCTTCTGGGTCATCAAGGTGCTGACCACCGGGATGGGCGAGACCGCGTCGGACTTCCTGGCGCACGTGATGAACCCGATGATCGCGGTCGCGCTCGGCGGTGTCGGGCTGGTGGTCTCGCTGGCGGTGCAGTTCGGCGTCGGCCGGTACGTGGCGTGGATCTACTGGACCACCATCGTCATGGTCAGCGTGTTCGGCACCATGGCGGCCGACGTCCTGCACGTCGCCCTCGGTGTGCCGTACCTGGTGTCCGCCCCGTTCTTCCTGCTCGCGCTGGCGGTCGTCTTCGGCGTCTGGTACGCGACCGAGCGGACGCTGTCCATCCACAGCATCCGCACCCGGCGCCGCGAGGTCTTCTACTGGGCCACGGTGCTGGCCACCTTCGCGCTCGGCACCGCCGTGGGCGACCTGACCGCGACCACCATGAACCTGGGCTACCTGGGGTCGGGGATCATGTTCGCGGTACTGATCGCCGTTCCGGCCGCCGCCCACAGGTGGCTCCGCCTGGGCGCGGTCCCGTCCTTCTGGATCGCCTATGTGCTGACCCGCCCGCTGGGCGCCTCCTTCGCCGACTGGATGGCGGTCTCGCACGAGCGCGGCGGCCTGGACCTCGGCCTCGGGCCGGTCACCGCCGTCTGGACGGCGGCGATCCTGGCCCTGGTCGGCTACCTGGCGGTGAGCCGCAAGGACGTCTCCCGCTGACGCACCCGCCCCTCTTCCGGTCCCCGGTGTGAACCCCGTGTCGTGGCGCGGGGATCCACCGGGGATCGCCGGTTGCCCGGAGTAGCGTTTCGCTCCAGGCGTCGACCCAGGTGTCGACCCAGGTGGGAGGCCGGGATGACGACGGGTGCGGAGCACACGGGCCATGGCGACACGGCGCACATGGGCCACGGCATGACGAGCGGTTACGCGGAGGTCCACGGCCTCCGGATGTACTACGAGGTCCGGGGCGGCGGGCGGCCGCTGGTGCTGCTGCACGGCGGGATGCACACCATCGAGCTGACCTTCGGGCCGCTGCTGGACGAACTCGCCGAGAACCACCGGGTGATCGCCGTCGAGTTGCAGGGCCACGGCCGCACCGAGGACATCGACCGGGAGATGACCCTCGGCGGCCACGCGGCCGACGTCGCCGCGCTGCTCGGCGAACTCGGCGTGGCGCAGGCCGACTTCTTCGGTTTCAGCCTCGGCGGCATGGTCGCCCTGGAACTGGCGGTGACCAGGCCGGCGCTGGTGCGCAGGATGGTGCTGGCCGGCGTGCCGTACCGGCCCGAGGGATACCACGAGCTTCCCCCGGGTTCGGACCGGCTGCCCACGGAGGCCGACTACCGGGAGTGGGAGCTGGCGTACCGGCGGGTCGCACCGGAGCCGGACCACTTCGCCGAACTGCTCACCCGCACCTCGGCGATGGCGGCGGCGCTGGAAGGCTGGTCGGCCGAGCAGCTCCGGGCGCTCCGTTCGCCCACCATGCTGCTGCTCGGCGACCACGACCTCGTCCGGCTCCCGCACGCCGTGGAGATGTTCGACCTGATCCCCGACGCCCGGCTGGCGGTGCTCCCCGGCGCGACGCACATGGACCTGGCCCGGCGGCCGGAGCAGGTGCTCGCACTGATCGGGCCCTTCCTGGCGGCAGACGACGAGGGTGTCGCGGCACGTTCCGATGATCTGCCGGGAGCGACCGGTCCGTGACAAGCTGTTTCCGCTTGCCCACCGAGCAAAGGGAGAATCATGACCACCGTTCGGCTCACCACCAACGCCGGCGACATCGACATCGAGCTCGACGAGGCCAAGGCCCCGAAGACCGTCGAGAACTTTCTGGGTTACGTCCGCAGCGGCCACTACGACGGCACGATCTTCCACCGGGTCATCGGCGGCTTCATGATCCAGGGTGGCGGTTTCACCGAGGGGATGTCCCAGAAGCCGACCCAGGCCCCGGTCCAGAACGAGGCGGACAACGGCCTGACCAACGTCCGTTACAGCATCGCGATGGCCCGGACCAGCGACCCGCACTCGGCCACGGCCCAGTTCTTCATCAACGTGGCGGACAACGACTTCCTCAACTTCAAGGCGAAGAACCCCCAGGGCTGGGGTTACACCGTCTTCGGCAGGACCGTCGCGGGCACCGAGGTCGTCGACCGGATCGCCGCGGTCCGTACCGGCTCGCGCGGCGGCCACGGTGACGTCCCGCAGGAGCCGATCGTGATCGAGAAGGCCGAGATCGTCTCCGCCGGCTGATCCTTCGGGCACCCGGCGCCGCCTGTCCGGCCGCGCGCGGCCGGCCCGCCACGGCGGCTCCCGCACCCGTGGCCGGTCGGGCAGGGCCCTGAGGATTCCCGGGGCTCCTCCTCAGGAGCCCTCAGGGCGGCGCTGGCGCGGTACGAACCCCCGGCCGCCACCGACCGCGCAGGCTCCCGGCTCACCCCCCAGCGCACAGCCGCCGGGCTCGGCCTCCCGCACCGTCCCCAGGAAGCTCCGGTAGAAGGCGGCGGCCGCCGAGCCGCAGTGCGGCGTCAGCCCGGTGACGGTCTTCGGCGCCCGGCTGTCCGGGTCGACCCAGCGGGGCGACCAGGCCAGCCGGAAGTCGGTGCCGGCGGACAGCCCGGACCGTTCCAGGATCGGCCGCACCACCTCGTCGGCGATCCTGGCGCAGACGACGGACTCCAGCACGATCAGCGCGCCCGGCCGCAGATACCGGCTCACCGCCTCGGCGGCCCGCTTCACCGCACCGAGGTCCGGCCCGCCGGCCCGGGCCCGCAGCACCGACGCGCAGATCACCACGGTCGTGACGGTCCTCAGCACCCGTTCGTCGGTGGTCGCGGCGAAGCCCTCGCGCAGCATCCGGTCCGCGGCGTGCTCGTCCTGGTCGAGAAGGACCACCCGCCACCCCGCGTGGCGCGCCGCCCGGGCGAGCGCGCGGCCGACGCGCCCGAGTCCGACGACGACCAACCCCTCGCGCACTACCCTCTCCCCTCTATCAGACCTGATGTCAACTCGCTTGACATCACAGCCTGTTACGCGCCCCAGCGGGTTTCCGCCTCAGGTTAGGGATCACACCGGCCAAAGTGGCCCTGGGCTTTCGGGGAGTTTTCACGCCATGTCGAAGATTTTGCATTCCAGGCCCCGGCGAGCCGGGCGGCCGGAGGGATCCCGGGGATCCGGACCGCCGGTCAGCCGTGCCCGAAGCGGAAGCCCACCCCGCGCACCGTGACGATCCAGGCCGGGGAACCCAGCTTGTTGCGCAGGCTGTTGACATGGGTGTCGATGGTCCGGCTCCGGCTCACCTCGGCGTTGCCCCAGACCTCGCGCTCGATCCGCGCCCGCGAGACCACCGTGTCGGGCTGCGACGCCAGCAGGTACAGCAGGTCGTACTCCTTGCGGGTCAGCTCGACCTGCCGCCCGTCCACGCTGACCTCCCGGCAGCCGGACTCGATGTGCAGCGCACCGCGGGTGATCGGCCGGGCGACCGCGGGACGCGGCCTGACCCGCCGCATCACGGCCTCCATCCGGGCGATCAGCTCCAGGAAGCCGTACGGCTTGACCAGGTAGTCGTCCGCACCGGACTGCAGCCCGAGCACCCGGTCCAGCTCGGTTCCCCGGGCGGTCACCGCGATCAGCGGGGTGTCACCGGCGGCCCTGATCTCCCGGCAGACCTCCAGGCCGTCGAGGTCGGGCAGGTCGAGGTCCAGCAGCACCATGTCGGCACTGCGGTACGTGCGGAGCGCCTTGCCGCCGGTGTCCACCCGGACCGCGTCGTGACCGTGCCGGCGCAGGCCCTGGACCAGGCTCTCGGCGGCGTGCGGATCGCTCTCCACCACCAGCACCCGCCAGCCGTCCCGGCCCGCCGGTGTGCGGCGGGCCGGCGGCTGGGTGTGTTCTCGCGGCATTGACTCCCCCATGCGCATTCGCCCTGAGGCGCTCCCTCCCGAGGCACGGCTCAGGAGGAGCCCGTGCCGGGGCTCCTCCTGATGCCGTTCAGGACGATGGCGAGGATCTCGTCCAACTCGCTGTGCAGGGGCCGCTGTTCCTCGGCCCTGGTCCAGCGGTAGAGCGCGCCCAGGTAGGTGTCCCGCAGGATGTTCCCCACCCGGACCGCGTCGATGTCGGGGGCGAACTCCCCTCCAGCCCGCCCCCGTTCGACGATCTCGGCGAAGATGAGTGCGGCGTACGGCTCCTCCAGCAGCGGCTGGCCGGCCTGCACCCAGGCCTTCAGCATGGCCGGGGTGGTGTGCCGCTCCTCCTCGTTGATCCGGCTGAGCACCGTCATGCAGCGCTGCAGCCGGAGTTCGAACTCGCCCCCCTCCGCGAACACATCCCCCTCCAACTCGGCCTTCAGCCGGGCACGGCGTCGCTCGCCCCACTCCGTGATGAGGTCTTCCTTGCGCTGGAAGTGGTTGAAGAACGTGCCCCGCGCGACATCGGCACGCTCGGCGATCGCGTCGACCGACGTGGCGTCATACCCCTGCTCGGCGAAGAGCTCCAAGGCGGCCTGGTAGACCCGCTCCCTGATCCGCTGCTTGTTGCGCTCGCGTCGCCCTGGTGCCGCTGTCGCGGTCGGCCGCTCCATCCGCTGCTCCTCCCCTGTGCCTCGGTGGTGTTACCGGCCGACTACTGACAGCCCCTGCGCAAGTTATACCAGAAGACAATCTTGGTCTGCAGTACATGTTTGACCCGCAGCCTCTCTCGCCTCCGCCGCGCCCGTCGCGGGAACCAGTCCGGCGGAGAGCTCGGCCGCGCTCTCCGGCCCCAGCAACCGGTCCGCCGAGACCCGTACCGCGCACTCCCGCTCCAGGCGGCGGCGCAGCTGGACCGCCATGATCGAGTCCAGCCCCTGCTCCCGCAGTGACCTGCGCCGGTCCAGCCGCGTCAGCGGCAGTCCCAGCACCGCGGCCGCCCTGGCCAGCACCGCGTCCCGGCCCGCCGGCGAAGGGTCCTGCTCACCGGAGAGCAGCAGCAGCTCGATCTCGGCCGGGGCCGAGGGCTGCTGCGGCACCCGGCCCGGCTCGGCCGCGGCGGCCCGGGACGGCCCGGGGACGTGGGCGGCCGCGGCGGGAGAGCCGTCGAGGCGGTGCAGCGTGATGCCGGAGAACTCCGCCAGCACCACGCCGTCCAGGCCGATCAGCGCGACGTCGGCGCGGTCGGGACCGTCCTGGTCAGCGGGCAGGAACCGGGCCAGGCTCCAGTACTCGGCCGGCAGTTCCGGTACGGCCAGGCTCACCCGGGTTATCCCGGTCGGCACATAGGCGGCCCGCTCCCCCTCGGCGGCCCCCGGCCAGGTGGCCAGCAGCGGCTGGAGGGCCGCCTCCCAGTGCGCCCCCTGCCGCGCGACGCCGCCGAGGGCGTCGTCCGCGTCCGGCTCGGCGGTGTCCGGCCGGGACATCCGGGCCACCGACTCCCCCTCGGTGCGCCACATCCGCCGGACGGTCCGCAGGTGGGGCGGTATCTCGTACCCGCGCTCGCGCGCGACGGCCAGGAAGGCGTCGGCCGAGAGGTAGCCGGTGCAGCGGGCCAGCGCGCCGTCCAGGCAGTACTCGCTCCCGGCGGAGAGCCGGCCGCCGACCCGGCCGTCGGTCCGCAGCCGGGCGTGCAGGCCGAACACGGCGTTGCCGCCCGGTCCGACGACGTGCACGGTGGTCTCCCACAGCTCGGCGCCGGCCTCCTCGACGACGGCGGTCGGCCGCCAGCGCACCCGCAGCCCTTCGGCCCAGCCCTCCTCGATCAGCTCGGAACCGAACCTGACCTCCTCCAGCGCCCACTGCCCCTCGGCGCCGGGCGCACCGGCGGAACGATTCAGCGCGCCCAGCAGGTACACCGCCCCGGGCAGCGGCAGGCTGCCCCGGAAGGAGGTGCCGCCGACCCGGGCGAGCGGCAGGAAGAGGTTCCGCTCCGACGAGTCGCCCCGGCGCTGGCTCCGGTCGTCCGGGGCGGGCTCCTCCCGGTGCTGCTCGGTGTCCCAGGTGTAGCCCGGCAGCGGCGCCCGCCGGGTGTCGCCGTACCAGCGCCGCCAGTCGATCCGGGCGCCGTGGACGAACAGGCGGCCGGCCGCTCTGGCCATCGCCGTCGGCTCCGACTGCTCCCGGTACAGGCTCGGAACCACCCGGGGCACCGCCCCGGCCGCCGCCAGGGTGTCCTCGGTGGCGGCCGTCAGCAGCGGGTGCGGGCTGATCTCCAGGAAGACGTGCTCGCCGCGCCGGGCCAGCGCCGCCACCGCCTCGGCGTACCGAACGGGTCTGCGCAGGTTGTCCATCCAGTACGCCGCGTCCAGCTCGCCGCCCTTCACCGGACGGCCGTGCACGGTGGAGTACAGCTCGACCCCGCCGGGCTCCGGCCGCAGGTCGGCGAGGGCGGCGAGCAGGTCCTCGCGCAGCACGTCCATCCCCGGTGAGTGCGAGGCGACGTCCACCTTGACCGGGCGGCAGAACACCCCTTGGGCCCGCAGTTCGGCCGCGACGGCGTCCAGCACCCCGCGGTCGCCGGCCAGCACGCTGGAGGTGGGCGAGTTCTCGACGGCCAGCTCCACCCCGGTGCCGAACCGGGCGGCCAGCGCCCGTGCACGCTCCCCGGGCAGCTCGACCAGCAGCATCGCGCCCTGGCCGGACAGCCGGGCCATCAGCGCACTGCGCCGGCAGATCACCGCGGCCGAGTCCGCCACCGTCAGGGCCCCCGCGACCCGGGCGGCGGCGCTCTCCCCCATGCTGTGGCCGAGGCAGACCCGCGGTTCCACGCCGTGGCTGCGCCAGGCCTCGGCCAGCGCCACCTCCATCGCCCAGAGCACGGGCTGCACCGCCGCCACCCCGCCGCCCACCGCGCCCTCCTCGGCGGTCAGCGCGGCCAGCGGCGACCAGCCGGTCTCGGCCGAAACGGCCCGGTCGCACTCGGTCATCGCCGCCCGGAAGGCCGGCCACCGCTCCAGCAGCTCGCGGCCCATCCCGACCCACTGGGAGCCCTGGCCGGGGAAGACGAAGACGGTCGGCGCCCCGTCCGCCGCCGGCACCTCCGCAACCGCGCCGCCCGGGGTCTCCTCCCCGGCGCCCAGCGCCCGCAGCGTCTCGGCCAGCCCGTCGTGGTCCGTACCCACCGCCCACAGCCGGTACGGCTGCGCATCGCGGTGGAGCGCGGCGCTCGCGCTCAGATCGCGCAGCGGGTAGTCGCGTCCGGCCCCCGTCAGGTGCCCGGCGTACGCGCGCGCCAGCCGCCGCAGCGCCCGGGGCGACCGGGCCGACAGCACCAGGAGCTCGGGGTCGTCCGACGCCGGGCGCTCGGGTTCCGGGGCGTCGGCGGGCCGGTACGCACCGACCACGACATGGGCGTTGGTCCCCGAGAGGCCGAAGGAGCTCACCCCCAGCAGCGCGGCCGGGCCGCCCGGCCGCAGCGGTTCGCGCTCAGCCGCCACCCGCAGCGGCAGGGTGTCCTCGGCCAGCAGCCGGTGCGGGGTCCGGTAGTGCAGCGAGGCGGGCACCTGACCGTGCCTGGCCATCAGCACCGCCTTGATCAGCCCGGCGATCCCGGCCGCCGCCTCGGCGTGCCCGATGTTGGACTTCACCGAGCCGATCAGCAGCGGCCGCCCGGCCGGCCGTGCTCCGTCCATCGCCTCCGCCAGGGCGCTCAGCTCGACCTCGTCCCCGGCCACCGTCCCGGTGCCGTGCGCCTCCACGTAGTCCAGCTGCGCGGGGGTGATGCCGGCGCTGTCGCAGGCCTCGCGGAGCATCTGCACCTGGCCGTCCACGGCGGGGCGGAGCAGGAAGCCGCTGGCCCGGCCGTCGTTGGTGACCGCGCTGCCGAGCAGCAGGGCGTGCACCTGGTCGCCGTCCCGCAGGGCGTCGTCGAGCCGCTTGAGCACCACCACGCCGATGCCCTCGCTGCGTACGAAGCCGTCCCCGGCGGCGTCGCCGAACTTGCACCGGCCGTCCGCGGCGAGCATCCCGGCCTGCGAGTACGCCACCGCGTCGTCCGGGGCCAGGATGACGTTGACGCCCGCGGCGATCGCCAGGTCGCTCTCCCCGGTGAGCAGGCTCTGCCGGGCGGAGTGCACGGCGACCAGCGAGGACGAGCAGGCGGTGTCGGTGACGATGCTCGGGCCGCGCAGGTCCAGGACGTAGGAGAGCCGTCCGGCGGTGACCGCGCGGATCCGGCGGCCCGCGGAGTCGTGGATCCCCCGCCTGGACAGCGGCTGCGGCAGGTCGGCGTACTCGGCCGTGGCCTGCCCGACGAAGACCCCCGACCGGCTGCCCGCCAGCGAGGACGGGCGGATGCCCGCGTCCTCCAGTGCCTCCCAGGCGACCTGCAGCAGCAGTCGCTGCTGCGGGTCCATGGTCCGCGCCTCGGCGGGCGAGATGCCGAAGAAGGCGGCGTCGAAGCCGAAGACGTCCGTCAGGAAGCCGCCGTGGCGCGAGACCGTCTTGCCCGCGGTGCCGGGCTCGGCCTGGTAGTACGCGTCGATGTCGAAACGGTCCGCCGGGACCGGTGTCACGGCGTCCGTGCCCGCCAGGAGCAGCGACCAGTACCGATCGACCCCCTCGGCCTGCGGAAACCGGCACCCCAGGCCGACCACCGCCACCGGCCGGCTGAGCTCCCCTTGCCTGCCATGCGCCATAGCCACAGATCTTCCGTTCCGAAAGGACGACTCTCGTCGATTGATGTGCTGGAGTCCAAAGATGGACTCGACTGCATGTTATTGGCCCGGTCGCGACCTCGACACAGCCGCCTTGACCATCTCTTTACCGGACGTGTACGCACGCTCAGGGGTGCCGCGCCCGGGATTCAAAGGTCACGGTGAGTACAAATGGCCGCGTACCACGCCCCGCCCCCCACCCCCTCCTCATATGATCGGAGCGACATGCGTCATCCTTGGTGATGCAGTCTTGACGAGTAGGACCGCCCCACACCCAGCAGGAGGAAGCTCGTGGACGACGTTCTGCGGCGTGCCGCGCTCTTCGCGGCTCTCGACGACGATCAGGCCGCTGAGCTGCGCGCTTCCATGACCGAGGTGACGCTCGCCCGCGGCGAGTCGCTGTTCCACGAGGGCGACCCGGGCGACCGCCTCTACGTCGTGGTCGAGGGCAAGGTGAAGCTCCACCGCGCCTCGCCGGACGGCCGCGAGAACATGCTCGCCGTGCTCGGCCCCAGCGAGATGATCGGTGAGCTCTCGCTCTTCGACCCGGGCCCGCGCACCGCCACCGCGACCGCGCTCACCGAGGTCAAGCTGCTCGGCCTCGGGCACGGCGACCTGCTGCCGCTGCTGCACGCCCGTCCCGAGGTGTCCATCGCGCTGCTGAGGGCCATCGCCCGCCGCCTGCGCCGGACCAACGACGTGATGTCCGACCTGGTCTTCTCCGACGTGCCCGGCCGGGTGGCCAAGGCGCTGCTCGACCTCTCCCGCCGCTTCGGCGTGCAGTCCGAGGAGGGCATCCATGTCGCCCACGACCTCACCCAGGAGGAGCTGGCCCAGCTGGTCGGTGCCTCCCGCGAGACGGTCAACAAGGCCCTCGCCGACTTCGCCGGCCGCGGCTGGCTGAAGCTGGAGGCCCGCGCGGTCGTCCTGATGGACGTCGAGCGGCTC
This sequence comes from Kitasatospora sp. HPM-01-4, assembly GCF_051374625.1. Classification (NCBI taxonomy): domain Bacteria; kingdom Bacillati; phylum Actinomycetota; class Actinomycetes; order Kitasatosporales; family Streptomycetaceae; genus Kitasatospora; species Kitasatospora sp. HPM-01-4. The sequence continues at coordinate 4,093,662 of NZ_JBPQGP010000005.1, forward strand.
TCCCGCCGCTCGCGCTGAGCGTTCCCGTCCAAACGTCTCCAGGGGCGCGGGGAACCGCGCGATCCGGAAGGCACCGGCCCGCACCGCCCACCGGCGGGTAGTGGGGCGCGGCCGGCCCGGCAGGTCCGACCGGCCGGCAGTCGTCTTCCCTCGCGCGCGGTACTCCGCGCCCCTGTGCGCCCGCCCCCGTCTCCGGGGGCGTTGGCATGCTCCGCCAGGAGCTAGATCAGACCGTGGTCCTCCAGGTAGCTGAGCTGGGCCTGGACCGACAGCTCGGCCGCGGGCCAGAGGGCGCGGTCCACGTCCGCGTACACCCGGGCCACCACCTCCGCGGCCGTCCGGCAGCCGTCCTCGACCGCCGTCTCCACCTGGGCGAGCCGGGTGGCCCGGTGGGCCAGGTAGTAGTCGACCGCGCCGAGCGCGTCCGCGAGCACCGGACCGTGCCCCGGCAGTACGGTCCGTACGCCGCGCTCGGCCGCCATGGTGTGCAGCCGCCGCAGCGAGTCCAGGTAGTCGCCGAGCCTGCCGTCGGGGTGGGCGACCATCGTGGTGCCCCGGCCGAGCACGGTGTCGCCGGTGAGGATCGCGCCGTCGGCCGGCAGATGGAAGGTCAGCGAGTCCGCGGTGTGCCCGGGGGTGGCGACCACCCGCAGCTCCAGACCACCGATGTCGAGCACCTGCCCGCCGTGCAGCCCCTCGGAGCCCAGCCGGTGCGCCGGGTCCAGGGCCCGCACGTTGGTGCCGGTCAGCTCGGCGAAACGGGTGGCGCCCTCGGCGTGGTCGTGGTGTCCGTGGGTGAGCAGCGTCAGCGCGACCCGCTTGCCGCGCTGCTCGGCCGTGTCGATGACCCGGCGCAGATGGCCCTCGTCCAGCGGCCCGGGGTCGACCACCACCGCGAGGTCGGAGTCCGGTTCGAAGAGCAGCCAGGTGTTGGTGCCGTCCAGCGTCATCGGCGACGGGTTGGGCGCCAGCACGCACAGCGCGCGAGTGGTGGCCTCGCCGCCGATGGTGGCGGCGGGGTCGCCCGGCAGCAGACCGCTCACCGGCCGCCCTCGCTGTTCCGGATCAGCGCGCGCGCCGGCAGGGCACGCTCCAGCGGGCGCCTGCCGGCCTCCTCCGCCGGTACGGCGTGGGACTGCAGGCCGGCCGGGGTGCGGGCCGGGAGCGTACGGATGAGCGGGGCGCCGCCGGTCAGGGCGCGTGCCGGGCGTGGAGCCACTTCGTCGTGGTTCATCGGGTGGGGGTCCTTCCTGGGGTCGCACGGTGGCCGGGGAGCACGGACCGGTCCATCAGCCGGTCACGGCGGGAAGTGGCCGTCGATGGTCAGTTCCTCGTACCCAGACCATCGCACCGTCAGCCGGTCGCCGGCCACCGTGGCCCGGCCGAGGACGGGTTCGATCCGCCGGTCCGCCGCCACGCTGAGCGCCTCGGCGGCCGTCCGGACCGGCAGCAGTTCGCGCAGCACGGTCACGGTCGGCGGCAACATGCCGTACCGGCCCTCCGCGTGGCCCCGGACGGCCTCGGCGGGCGACAGCCAGGCGACCCGGTCGGCCTCGCCGACCTGGAGTGCGGCCTGCTGGTCGGCGGGCAGCGCGGCCACGAAGAACCAGGTGTCGTACCGGCGCTCCTCGAAGGCCGGGGTGACCCAGCGGGCCCAGGCCGCCAGCAGGTCGCTGCGCAGCAGCAGTCCGTTGGTCTGCAGGAAGTCGGCGAAGGAGAGTTCGTGGGCCTCCAGCGCGGCCCGCTCGGCGCTCCAGTCCCGGGGGGCGGCGGTGCTGTGCGCGTCCGGCCCGGCCAGCAGCACACCGGCCTCCTCGAAGGTCTCCCGGACGGCCGCGCAGACCACCGCCTGCGCGGTGCGGGCGTCCACACCGAGCCGCTCGGCCCACTGCCGGGGGGAGGGTCCGGCCCAGGCGAGCTCGGCCTCGGCGTCCCTCGGGTCCACCCCGCCGCCCGGGTAGGCGTACATCCCACCCGCGAAGGCCATGGAGGTGCGGCGGCGCAGCAGGTAGGCCTGCGGGCCCTCGGCCGTGTCGCGCATCAGCACCACCGTGGCGGAGGGCTTCGGCACAAGCGGGGTCAGCTCGCCCGACTCGACCGCCCGGATCCGGGCGGGCCAGGACGGCGGCATCGGGGCCGACGGTGCTCGATGATCCATGCCCGGATGCTAAGCGGGCAGGGCCCGGCTTGGACAGAGCCCGAAGGCGGAAGGGGCGGCCGGGGTCGGACCGTGACCGGCCCCGACCGCCCCGCGCCGGGCGTCAGGCGCCGGCCTTGACCCTGACCTGGAGCTCGACCTCGACCGGGGCGTCCAGCGGCAGGACCGCGACGCCGACCGCGCTGCGGGCGTGCACACCGGCCTCGCCGAGCGCCTCGCCGAGCAGCTCGCTGGCACCGTTGATCACGGCGGGCTGGCCGGTGAAGTCGGGGGCGGAGGCGACGAAGCCGACCACCTTGACGACCTGCTCGATCCGGTCCAGGTCGCCGATCACGGACTTCACCGCGGCCAGCGCGTTGAGCGCGCAGGTCTGCGCGAGCTGCTTGGCCTCGTCCGGGTCGACCTCGGCGCCGACCTTGCCGGTCTTGGGCAGCTTGCCCTCGACCACCGGCAGCTGGCCGGAGGTGAAGACGTACTCGCCGGAGCGGATCGCCGGGACGTACGCGGCGACCGGCTTGGCCACCTCGGGGAGGGTCAGACCGAGCTCGGCCAGCTTCTCCTCAACCTTGCTCATCAGCTCTTCTCCCGCTTGAGGTAGGCAACCAGCTGCTCGGGGTTGTTCGGCCCCGGGACGACCTGGACGAGCTCCCAGCCGTCCTCGCCCCAGGTGTCGAGGATCTGCTTGGTGGCGTGCACGAGCAGCGGCACGGTGACGTATTCCCACTTGGTCATGGCGCTGACTCTAGACGAGGACCGGCCACTGCCCGTGCCGTACGCACCACGTCCGCGGGAGCGCCGCCGCGGGGTGTGAGGTGGGACACAAAGCGGGCATGAATCCGCCGGGCTGCCAGGGTGCTCCCCGCATCGCAAGCCGCCGCTGGTTACGCTCGCGGGAAGGGCACCCAGGGGTGCCGGCCAACGGACGGACGGAGACGGAGCGTGGCGAGCACTCCCGGCCCAGCGGACCGACCCACCGCCGAGGAGGCCCCGGCAGGGCACTCCGGGGCAGGGCCCGGCGCACCGGACGGGGAGAGCGCACCACCGGACGGCACCGGCGGCCCGGACTGGGAGGGCGTGCGGCTGCACGTCGTCAGCGGCAAGGGCGGGACGGGCAAGACCACGCTGGCCGCCGCGCTGGCCATCGCCCTCGCCGCCGAGGGCGGCCGGACGCTGCTGATCGAGGTCGAAGGCCGGCAGGGCATCGCCGAACTGTTCGGGATCGCCGCCCTGCCGTACGAGGAACGCAAGATCGCCGCCGTCACCCCCGCCCAGCTCGGTCTGGAGGGCAAGGGCTCCGGGGAGATCTTCGGGCTGGCGATCGACACCGAACTGGCGCTGCTCGAGTACCTCGACATGTTCTACAAGCTCGGCCGGGCCGGGAAGGCACTGCAGAAGGTCGGCTTCGTCGATTTCGCGACCACCATCGCACCGGGCGTCCGGGACGTCCTGCTGACCGGCAAGGCCTGTGAGGCGGCCCGCCGCAAGGGCCCCGACGGGCGCCGCGCCTACGACGCGATCGTGATGGACGCGCCGCCGACCGGGCGGATCACCAGGTTCCTGAACGTCAACTCCGAGGTCGCGGGCCTCGCCCGGATCGGGCCGATCCACGGGCAGGCGCAGGCGGTGATGCGGGTGCTCAGGTCGCCGGAGACGGCGGTGCACCTGGTCACCCTGCTGGAGGAGATGCCGGTGCAGGAGACCGTGGACGGCGTCACCGAGCTGCACGAGGCCGGGCTGCCGGTCGGCGGTGTGCTGGTGAACATGGTCCGCCCGCCGGTGCTCGACGCCGCCGCGGTCGCGGCGGTGGACGGGGACCACCGTGAGGAGGTCGCCCGGGCACTCGGCGAGGCCGGCCTCGGCGGCCGCTCCCGGTCGGCCGCCACGGTCCGCACGGCGGTCGAGCCGCTGCTGGACCCGCTGCTCGAACAGGCCCGCGAGCACGCCGAACGGGTCGAGCTTGAGCGTGAACAGCGCTCGGCACTACAGCAGTTGAGGATGCCGACGTACGAACTCCCGCTGCTCGGCGAGGGCGTGGACCTCGGCGGTCTCTACCGGCTGGCGGGCGAGCTGAAGCGACAGGGGGCGGCATGACGGCACGGCTGGCGATCGACACGCTGATCGACGACCCGAAGACCCGGATCGTGGTGTGCTGCGGCTCCGGCGGGGTCGGCAAGACCACCACCGCGGCCGCGATCGGCCTGCGGGCGGCGGAGCGCGGCCGGAAGGTGGTCGTGCTGACCATCGACCCGGCCCGCCGACTCGCCCAGTCGATGGGCCTCACCGAGCTGGACAACACCCCCAGGCTGGTCAAGGGCACCCGACAGACGGAAGGGGCGCTGCAAGGCTGCTCGGTTGAGGGTGGCGGTGGGCGACGGGCGGGCGAACTGCACGCCATGATGCTCGACATGAAGCGGACCTTCGACGAGGTCGTGCTGGCCCACGCGGAGCCCGAGCGGGCGAAGGCGATCCTGGAGAACCCCTTCTACCAGTCCCTGTCGGCCGGTTTCGCCGGTACCCAGGAGTACATGGCGATGGAGAAGCTCGGCCAGCTGCGGGCGGCCGACGAGTGGGACCTGATCGTGGTCGACACCCCGCCGTCCCGGTCCGCGCTGGACTTCCTGGACGCGCCGAACCGCCTCGGCTCCTTCCTGGACGGCAGGGTGATCCGACTGCTGACCGCACCGGCCAAGGTCGGCGGGCGCAGTGCGATGAAGTTCCTGAACGTCGGCATGGGCCTGCTGACCGGCACGCTGGGAAAGATCTTCGGCGCCCAGCTGCTGACGGACGTTCAGACCTTCGTCGGCGCCATGGACTCGATGTTCGGCGGCTTCCGCGAGCGGGCGGACCGTACGTACCAGCTGCTCAAGGCGCCGGGCACGGCCTTCCTGGTGGTGGCGGCGCCGGAGCGGGACGCACTGCGCGAGGCGGCCTACTTCGTGGACCGGCTGGCCGCGGACGAGATGCCGCTGGCCGGGCTGGTGCTCAACCGGGTGCACGGCACCGACGCGCCGCAACTCACTTCGGAGCGCGCGCTGGCGGCGGCCGAGGCCCTGGAGGAGAACGGCGCTCCGGACTCGGCGGCTGCCGAGACACTGGCCGCGGGACTGCTCAGGCTGCACGCCGAACGGATGCAGATCATGGACCGGGAACGGCGCACCCGGGACCGCTTCGTGTCGGTCTACCCGGACGTGCCGATCGTGGAGGTCGGCGCGCTGCCGGGCGACGTACACGACCTGGACGGCCTGCGCGCCATCGGTGACCGCCTCGGCAGGACGGAGTGAGCTGCCGCCGCCGCGATCGCGACGGATCCCGACAGGATGGAGCTCCGCATGGCGGAGCTCGACGGAGCGGCGTTCGGCGGAGCGGGGTTCGGCGGAGCGGAGTTCGGCGGGACGGGGTGAGCCACCCGCCCGTGGGCCGGCCTGCTCTCGCTCAGCCCGCCTGGGCGTAGTCGGTGAGGATGACGCCGGTCGCGAGCGACTGCTCGTACTCCGTGCGCGCCGTCTCCAGCAGTCGGCGCCAGGACATCACCGTCGGGCGGCGGCGCAGCAGCGCACGGCGCTCGCGCTCGGTCATCCCGCCCCACACGCCGAACTCGACCCGGTTGTCGAGCGCGTCCGCCAGGCACTCGGTGCGCACCGGGCAACCGCTGCACACCGCCTTGGCGCGGTTCTGCGCCGCCCCCTGAACAAACAACTCGTCCGGATCACTCGTGCGGCAGGCAGCCTGCGCACTCCAGTCGTCCACCCAGCCCATGCTGGCGCCGTCCTCTCCCGAATCGGGGCTCCCCCACGGCGGCAACGGCATATTCACCGTTGCCAGTTGAGGACGTTACGGAAGAACGACAGCGCGCAACAGCCCCTACGGGCTCAATCTCAAATGACCCGATCGGACTATGGGTATCTGACTTCTCACTCGTTGGAGTGATCGCAGGTCGCAGTGCTTGTCAGAGCCACTTGGACCACTTTCGTCACGCTGCGCCATCAGGCCACCGGAGCGGTCCGATTTCAGCCACCTCAAACCATGGCGAATCGGACAAATCTCATCACTCACAAGAGTGATGCCGATGAACGGAGCGAAGCTGTCGCAGTCTTGTGACAAGCCTAGGCGAACACCTGCCCCCTCGCCGGGTATTTCGCAACGTAGGGTTTCCCCATGGCACCTCAGCGACCCTCCGGACCTCCCATCGACAAGGCCGGCCTCGGACTCAAGTTCCTGGGCACCAGTGTGGTGGCCGGTCTACTGGTCGCGGGCATGGCGATGCCCGCCGTCGGCGCACTCGGGCTGACCGCGAAGGACACCGCCGAGAGCTTCAACAACATCCCGGACGACTTCAAGACCCCGCCGCTCTCCCAGGCCTCGTACATCTACGACGCCAAGGGCGGCGTGATCGCCAAGGTCTTCGACCGGGACCGCACCGTCCTCACCAAGGACCAGATGGCCCCGATCATGCGGCAGGCCCAGGTCGACATCGAGGACAACCGCTTCTTCGAGCACGGTGCCATCGACCTCAAGGGCATCATCCGCGCGGCCAGCAAGAACGCCGAGTCCGGCTCCGCCGCCCAGGGTGCCTCCACGCTGACCCAGCAGTACGTCAAGAACGTCAACGTGGAGAAGGCCGGCGACGACCAGGACGCCTTCCTGGAGGCCACCAGGAAGAGCATGGGTCGCAAGATCCAGGAGCTGAAGTACGCCATCAAGCTGGAGGAGGACCTGAGCAAGGATCAGATCCTCACCAACTACCTGAACATCACCTTCTACGGCCACCAGGCCTACGGCGTCGAGGCGGCCGCCAACCGCTACTTCAGCAAGAGCGCCAAGGACCTGACCATCCCCGAGGCCGCGATGCTGGCCGGCCTGGTGCAGAACCCGACGGCGTACGACCCGGTGCTGCACCCGCAGGCCGCGCAGAACCGCCGCAACACGGTGATCAACAAGCTGCTGGAGTACAAGCACATCACCCCCCAGCAGGCCAAGGACGCGCTGGCCGCCCCGCTGGGCATCAAGTACAAGGAACCGCTGAACGGCTGCATCACCGCCCAGGCGGGCATGGGCTTCTTCTGCGACTACGTCCGGCACGTGGTGAAGATGGACCCGGCTTTCGGCAAGACCCAGGCCGACCGGCAGAAGCTCTGGAGCCAGGGCGGTCTGAAGATCTACACCACCCTCGACCCCGAGAAGCAGGCGGCCGCGTACAAGGCGGTCACCACCAAGGTCAACCCGACCGACACCGTCTCGGCGGCGATGACCATGATCAAGCCGGGTACCGGCGAGATCCTGGCGATGGCCCAGACCCGCCCCTACGGCCTGGACGCCAAGCAGAACCAGACCGTGGTCAACCTCAACGTCGACGCGGCGATGGGCGGCGGCAACGGCTTCTCCCCCGGTTCGACCTTCAAGCCGATCCTGGCGGCGGCCGCGCTGGAGGCGGGCACCCCGATCACCAAGGAGTACCCCTCCGAGTTCAAGATCCCGTACCCGACCATGACCACCTGCAACGGCACCTGGAAGGCCGACGGCAGCACGGTCGAGAACGAGAACTCCTCGGAGGTCGGGCCGTTCGACATGAAGGACGCGATGGCCAAGTCGGTCAACACGTACTTCGTGGAGCTCGGCAAGGACGTCGGCCTCTGCCCGATGAAGCAGATGGTCAACAAGCTCGGCATCAAGACCCTGGCCAGCGGGGCGCCGCTGGTCCAGCAGCCCTCGACGATCCTCGGCGCGGTCGAGGTCAGCCCGATGCGGATGGCCGCCGTCTACGCCACCTTCGCCGCCCGCGGCCTGTACTGCGAGCCGATCGCGATCAGCTCGGTGGTCGGCGCCGACGGCAAGAAGATGGCCGTCCCGCAGGCCAACTGCACCCAGGCGATGACCGGGAACACCGCCGACGGGGTCAACACCCTGCTGAAGACGGTGACCGAGAAGGGCACCGCCTCCAACATCAAGATCAATGACGGCCGCGAGTTCGCCGGCAAGACCGGTACCACCGACAACCGCTACGCCGCCTGGTTCAACGGCTACACCCCCGACCTGGCCACCGCCGTCTGGCTCGGCGGCCCCGGCGGCAACGTCTCCATGCGCAACATCACCATCGGCGGCCAGTACTTCAGCTCCGTCTACGGCTCCGACGGCCCCGGCCCGATCTGGCAGACCGCCATGAACGACGCCGTGGTCGGCACCCCGAAGAGCAGCTTCCAGCTGGTCTCGATCCCCGACAACACCCCCGCCACCACCACCCCCGCCGGCGCCGGCGGCGGCACCGAGCCCACCAACCCCGCCCCGCCCGCCGGGGACGGGACGGCTCCCGGCGGCAACGGCAACGGCGGCGACACCGGCCTGATCAACGGCGGCTTCACCCTGCCGCCGGGGGTCATCGGCGGCGACACCCCTGGTGGGAACGGCGGCGGGAACGGAAAGTCCGGCAAGCACCACTGACACCCTCGGTACAGCGAAGGGGTGCCCCGTCCGGGGCACCCCTTCGTCATGTCCGTCCCGGTCGCGCCCGCCGTGCGGTCCCGCGCCCGGGCTCCGGCCGGCCGGAGCGGCTGGTCAGCTCGACAGCGCGGCCTTCACCGCGGCGGCGACCCGGCCGCCCTCGGCGACGCCCTCGACCTTCGGCCGCACCAGCTTCATCACCGCGCCCATGCCCTGCGGTCCGGTCGCCCCGCTCTCGGCCACCGCGGCGGCCACGATCGCCTTCAGCTCCTCGTCGCTGAGCTGCTTGGGCAGGTAGTGCGCCAGCAGCTCGCCCTCGGCCAGCTCCTGCGCCGCCGAATCCGCGCGGCCGGCCTTCTCGAACGCCTCGGCCGCCTCCCGGCGCTTCTTCGCCTCCCGGGCGATCACCTTCAGCACCTCGTCGTCCGTCAGCTCGCGCTTCTCCTTGCCCGCCACCTCCTCACTGGTGACAGCGGCCAGCGTCAGCCGGAGTGTGGACGCGCGCAGCTCGTCCCGGGCCTTGATCGCAGCCGTGAGGTCCTCGTGCAGCTGCTCCTTGAGCGTTGTCATGCAGAAGAGTGTCCCACCTGCACAAACCCGACGCCTTCGAATAACCTCCCGAGGTTCTCGCGTCGCTCCGGCGGGAGCACCGCTCGCGGCCCCGACGGGGCGTCACGCGGGCCCTCCCGCCCCCGGGTCCTTCCATTCCCGATCCGGGTCCTCCCGCCTCCCGGCCAGGCCGCGGTGCCCCCGACGAGAATGCCGACATGTCGCTCGACGGAACCAGCGCCCACCTGACGGAGACCGACCTCCCGCCCCTGGTGGCCCTGGCGGTCGCCGCCGCCCGCACGGCCGGCTTCGCGAACTCCTGCCGCCCGGAACAGGGCCGGCTGCTGCACGCACTGGCCGGGGGTGCCCGCGCCCGGATCGGTGAGAGCGGGACCGGCCTCGGCGTCGGGCTGGCCTGGCTGGCCGCGGGGGCCCGCGCGGGCGTCCGGCTGATCAGTGTCGAGCGCGACGCGGCACGGCCCGTGGGCGCGCGACGGCTCTTCGCCGGGCACCCCGCCGTCCAGGTCCTGCACGCGGACTGGACCGAGCTGTACAGGCACGCCCCGTACGACCTACTGGTCCTCGACAGCGGCGGTCAGGCCAAGGGCGGCTCCCCGGCACATCCGTCGGGCGGCCCCGAGGACACGGCCGATCCCGTCCGGCTGCTCACGCCGGGCGGCGTCCTGGTGATCGACGACTTCACCCCGTCCGCCTCCTGGCCCCCGCTGCACCGGGGGAGGCCCGACCACGCCCGGCTGCACTGGCTGCGGCATCCGGCGCTGCGCACCGTCGAACTGCCGCTGGCAGCGGACCTCAGCACACTCCTCGCGGTCCGTACGGCAGCCGGCGCCGACTCGCCCGACTGACCGTCAGATCGGCGCGCCCGCCGGGGTCCACCGGGGGGGGTGCGCGGCCCGGGAACACCCGGTCGGACCGGGGTGCCGCGCGTTCACACGTGCTTTCGGCGTCTGCGACCATGGACCGATGCGACCGCTGTACTCCGTCCCCCTCGGAATCGCCGCCACCGGCGCCGCCTGTCTCGTCTACTCCGTCGGCTACGAGGTCCGCTCGTTCCGGCTGCGCCGGGTCGACGTCCCGGTCCTGCCGAAGGGCGCACGGCCGATCCGGGTGCTCCAGGTCTCCGACATCCACATGGTCGCCGGACAGCACAAGAAGCAGCGCTGGCTGCAGAGCCTGGCCGCGCTCCGCCCCGACCTGGTCGTCAACACCGGCGACAACCTCTCCGACCCGGACGGCATCCCGGCCACGCTGGACGCCCTCGGGCCGCTGATGGAGTTCCCCGGTGTGTACGTCTTCGGCTCCAACGACTACTACGGCCCCGCCAAGAAGAACCCGGCGCGCTACCTGAAGGCGCTGCGCACCGGCGTCCACGGCCTGAACAACCCCGACGGGACCGGGCGGCGCGGTATCACCGGCGCCTGCCACATCGACTGGAAGCAGCTCCGGGACGGCTTCGACGCGGCCGGCTGGCTCAACCTCACCAACACCCGGGGCCGACTGAAGGTCGCCGGACTCGACATCGAGTTCACCGGCCTGGACGACCCGCACATCCGCCGCGACCGCTACGCCGAGGTGGCCGGCGGCCCCTCCGCCGACGCGGACCTCTCGCTCGCCGTGGTGCACGCGCCCTATCTGCGGGTGCTCGACGACTTCGCCGCCGACCGCTACCCCCTGATCCTCGCCGGGCACACCCACGGCGGCCAGCTCTGCATCCCCTTCTACGGCGCCCTGGTCACCAACTGCGACCTCGACACCGACCGGGTCAAGGGTCTCTCCACCCACCAGGCCGGCGGCCACCGCTCCTACCTGCACGTCTCGGCCGGCTGCGGCACCAACCGCTACACCCCCGTCCGCTTCGCCTGCCCGCCCGAGGCCACCCTCCTCACCCTCACCCCCAAGCCCTGAGCAGCCCAACCCGGCGATCCGCCCCTTTTGCCCCTATTGGAGGGGCGGATTTCACCTCTCGGCACTCGTCCGGTAGAGTTCTACTCGTTGCGACGGAGACGGAAGCAACAAAGGAAAGACCGGGGTGTGGCGCAGCTTGGTAGCGCGCTTCGTTCGGGACGAAGAGGCCGTGGGTTCAAATCCCGCCACCCCGACCCAGGTCAGAGGCCCTATCGGAGAAATCCGATAGGGCCTCTGGCGTATCTGCCAGCGCGAAAGTACAGCAACCGCCCTGGCCCTCTCTGACCGCCAGCAACGGGTGCTGAGGAAGTGTCGGCGGAGCCGGAGTACTCCGCCGACATCATGGCGTGATTCAGGTCACAGTCGGACTGTGGCGCTCAAGGAGCGTGACGTCGCGCCAGATGCCGCGGTGCTTGCCGATGTGCTCACGGGTGCCGATGACGCGGAAGCCGGCACGGGTGTGGAGGGCGAAGCGGACGGCCCTGACCGGAAGTCCTGGACCGTCGCCCTCGCCCCGGTCGCCCCCACCGCGTCCGGGAAGACCGCTGGGTCGACCAGCATCACCGCCTGGCCCTGACCGGGCCCGACCAGCCGGGGCCGGCGGTGGCCGATGTCGGTACCGACTCGCGCAGGTCGTAGAGGCCGAAGGTGCCCTTGCGGCCGTACGGGCTGGCGGCGGTGATACGGCCCCGCGCCGGGCCGCCTGGCAAGGCGGGGCGAGCTCGGCGAACTGGGCTCGGGTGACCGGGTGTGGGGAAAGATTGCAGCCATCTGGCAGAGCCGAAGCGTGGCCCGCAGCAAGCGGCCCGACATGCCGGCATCCACGCTCGTTGGGGTCGAGCGTGGATGCCGGTGAAGCATTCGACTGTTCAGATGTGCCGGCCTTGTGGGCCGGGTGGTTGGGGTGAGGCGGTCACCAGTGGTGATGGTCGTCGCAGGGGTCGATGACGGTGGGATCGGTGGCGGTGGCCATGCCGTCGCCGCCTCCGCTGACAGTCGCGGTGTTGGTGAGGGTGCCGGTGGCGGTGCGGGCGACGCGGACCCGCAGCGTGATGGGCGGGTAGGTGTTCCCGGGGTTGAGGACGTCGCTGCGGGTGCAGGTGAGGGTGGCCCGCGTGCAGCGCCATCCCCTGCCGGTGATGCTGAGGGCGGTGAGCCCGGCCGGGAGGGTGTCCTTCATGGTGACGGTGGTCCCGTCGGTCGGGGCGGTTCCGTTGTTACCGACGGTGATGGTGTAGACGCCCGGCCTGCCCGGGGTGAAGTTCCCGGTGTGGGTCTTGGTGATGGTCAGGGCCGGCCCCGGCGGGGTCGGGGTGATCGCGACCCCTTGGGGGGTGGTGCCGACGCCGACGGTGGCGGTGACGGTGTTGGTGGCGGTATCGATCACCGACACGTTGTTCGAATTGGCGTTGGCGACGTAGACGTGCTTGCCGTCCGAGGTGATCGCCAGACCGTCCGGGGCGGTGCCGACGCCGACGGTGGTGGTGACGGTGTTGGTGGCGGTAGCGATCACCGACACGCTGTTCGAGCCAGCGTTGGCGACGTAGACCTGCGCGCCGTCGGGGGTGATCGCCACAGCGAACGGACTGGCGCCGACGCCGATGTTGGTGGTGACGGTGTTGGTGGTGGCGTCGATCACCGACACGTTGTTGGAGCTGACGTTGCCGACGTAGACGTGCAGGCTGTCCGGGGTGACCGCCACACCGATCGGGTTGGTGCCGACGCCGATGTTGGTGGTGACGGTGTTGGTGGCGGTGTCGATCACCGTCACACTGTTCGATTGAATGTTGGTGACGTAGGCGTGCAGGCCGTTCGGGGCGATCGCGATACCGGATGGGTCGGCTTGGGCCGGGACGGTGGTGGTGACGGTGTTGGTGGTGGTGTCGATCACCGACACTCCACCGCTGCCCGCGTTGGTGACGTAGACGGTCAGGCCGTTCGGAGTGACCGCCACACCTCTCGGCGTGTTACCGACGGGGATGGTGGTGGTGACCGTGTTGGTGGCGGTGTCGATCACCGACACACTGTTCGAGCCCGCGTTGGTGACGTAGACGTGTTTGCCGTCCGGGGTGACCGCGGCACCCGTCGGGGTGCCGCCGACGCCGATGGTGGCGGTGACGGTGTTGGTGGCGCTGTCGATCACTGACACGGTGTTGGAGCTGCGGTTGGTGACGTAGACGCTCGGGGGTGTGGCGGCCCAGGCATGGGACGGGGCGACGGCCGGCAAGGCCAGTCCCGCCAGCATGGCCAGCCCCACCACATAGGCCCGCACCCACGCCCATGGCCCGGGCCGGGGCCCACTGCTCTCGGCCTCCGGGCCGCGACGTTCGGGCTCCCCCGCGGAATCGTGTAGACCGGCCAGACGCATCGCTCTCTCCTCGCAACCGGCGCCACGGCCCCGCGCCCCGACAGCGAGCCGCGATGATCTGGGATCGGCAGAACCGTGAGCTGTGAAGAACTGGGAACAAGCGATGTATACGTCACATTGACGAAGAGCCGGCGAGACACGCCCCCGCCACGGCCGAACGAGGGATCACCCCTGCATCCTGGCCACTTGAAGTCCCCTCACCATCAGGGGCAGGCCCTGGAAGGATCTGCAAGGAACGCACTGTCCTGCGGCTCGCCGGCCAACGGAGAGCCGCAACGGCGAAGACGCCCACGGCATCATCCACGACCAGGAGCGCACGGGACTGGCCGAACACGAGCACCTGGTGCGCTGGAAGCTCTCCCCCTACGAGGCGAAGCCCAGTGCCAGCTACGTCAGCATCGAGCTTGAACTGGATTGCGACTGCACCATCGAAGATCTGAGGACCTTCGCCAGCCAGATGCGAGACCAGCATGGATGGGACATCGCCATATCCGGCGGCTGGGGTCGAGCCATGTGACGTGCGTCATGGGAACTGGCTTGAGTCGTCGCACCAGATAGCGGGCGTGGACTATTCGGATCCAGACATGCGGACTCGGGTGCGGGCCGGCGACCGGGACGCGTTCGGGCAGCTCTTCGACGCGTACGCGCACGCGGTGTACAACCATGCGTACCGGCTCACCGGGGACTGGTCGACAGCGGAGGACGTGATGTCGCTGACCTTCCTGGAGGCATGGCGTCAGCACGGCCGCGTCAACGCCGAGGGCGGATCACTGCGGCCCTGGCTGCTGGGCATCGCCACCAAGCTGGTCAGTAACCAGCGCCGGGCCGCCCGGCGGCACCGGCAGGTGATGGCCCGACTGCCGCCCGTGCCCGAGGGCGTCCCCGACTTCGCGGAGGAGGCGGCCGGGCGGATCGACGACGCGGCGCGGATCGCCGCCCTGCAGGACGCGTTGGCGCGGCTGCGGCGCCCGGACCGCGAGGTGCTGGCCCTGTGCGTGTGGGCCGGCCTGGAGTACCACGAGGCCGCCGAGGCGCTGGGCGTGCCGGTGGGCACGGTCCGCTCACGGCTGTCTCGCGCCCGGGCCAAGCTGCAGCGTCTCACCGAGACGGCCGCGCGCCGAGCCCACCGGAAAAAGCGGGAACCCCGGTGCGACCCGTACCAGATGAAGAGTGGGCCCGCGAGTGCGGCCCCGTCCCCCAAGGAGGCACACCAGTGAACGCCGACCAGCGGCCGGATCCGGTCGAGCGCGCCGAACCGCTCGGGCAACTGCCCCTGCCGGCCGAGCGCGACCTCCCGCCGGGACGCCACGCCCTACATCGGGAGCGCCTGATGCGCCGGATCGACCTCGACACCCCCGCCACCTCGCCCACCAAGCCGCGCTTCCGGCGACGGATGGCCTTCACGCTCGCCGGCGCCGTCGCCGCGGGCGCGGCCGTGGTGGGAGTAACGCTGTACGACAGGGCCAACAGCGGGCCGCTGAGCTCCGCCGAGCTCTCCAGCTGGACCAGCAACCCGACCCCCGTGGACACCTCGACGGGCCGAGGCGCCACCACCCTGAAGTGGTGCCTGAAGGAGATGCCGGGCGCCGGCGAGCCCGCCACGATCACCAACGCGGACCTCCGCGGCAAGGTCGCCTCCATGGTGGTCGCCCGCGGCGGAACCGTCATGCTCTGCTACGTCGCTTCGGAGCGCAGCGGTCTGGCGATGTCGATCGGTACTGTGAAGCCCGTCGCGCACGATGTGATCACCTACGACACGGGTGGCTCCCACGGCAGCGGCTCGGCCACGTTCAACTACGCCGAGGGTCTCGTCGGGGCCGACGTCAAGGCGGTCACCATGAAGGACGCCGGGCGGACCTTCGAGGTCACCCTGGACAACGGCCGCTGGACCGCGTGGTGGCCCGGCTCCGACCACGACAACGGCGGCGTGCCCGACTCGGTGACCCTCACCCTCGCCGACGGCACCACCCGCACCGTCACCGGGGACTCGCTGTTTCCCAGGTAAGCCAGGGCGGCCGGGGAGAAGCCGGTGTGGGCGCCGTACGCGGCGGTGCCGTGAGCGCGTTCACGGGAAGGCGCCGGTGCGGTCAGGCTCTGCGCCCGGTGGCGCGTGGGAGCGCGGACCGGCTCAACGTGCCGGTGCGGCGGGTGTCTCCGGTCTCTGACCATCTGTTGGGCCGAGGCCCGGCCTGCAAGGCCCTCGGGCGGTCTCGTCCCACGGTGGGGTGTCCGGTAGGCGCTGTCGTTCGTACGGCTGCCTCCGGATGCGGGACGTGCCGGATGCGATGACGATTCAAGGCGGGCGTGCTCGGCGCGTCCCAAAGGCGGCACCCTGCCGTGGCGGCGGGCCGGCGTCGATGGCGCCGGCCTTCCGCCCGTCAGTGCCGGCGGCGGGTGGGACAGGCGAAGGAGTGACCTTGGCAGCTCTGGCTCGGATGCCGTTGGAGGGCGGGGGCTGCGTCCTGGTTGAGGCCCCGGCAGGGCCGGAGGGGCCGGTGAAGGCCGGTCGTGTCGGCGACGCCGTCCATGAGCTGCCGGAGAGTCTGCAGGGAGCTCTGCGGCCGGTCGCCGAGGCGGCGCGGGCCACCCTCGACGAGCTGCGCAGGGCCTGCCCCGACGAGATCACGGTCGAGTTCGGTGTCGACCTCGCGGTCGAGGCCGGGGCCGTGATCACCAAGACCGGTGCCACCGGTCATCTGATGGTGACCATGACCTGGAAGAGGGACGCGGCCGGCCTCCCGGGTGCGGGCGAGAGTTCGGGGTGACCGGTGGACATCGCCGGCGAGGGGCCGGACGGCGACCGTACGCCGGGACTGCTCTCCGCCGTGGCCCAGGTCCTCGGAGCGGGCGGTGAGGTGGTCGGGGCGGGCTTCCTGGTGGCCGACGGCCTCCTGGTCACCTGCGCGCACGTGGTGGCCGCCGCCGGAAGCGGGCCCGGTGGGCGGGTACGGCTGGTCTTCCCGCATGTGGACGCCGCACCGCAGGTAGCCGGTGCGCCGCATGTGGACGCCGCACCGCAGGTAGCCGGTGCACCGCAGGTGGAGGGGCAGGTCCTGGACGAGGCGTGGCGTGCCCCGGAAGGCGACGACGTCGCCGTCGTACGCCTGGACAGGACCACCGAGGGCATGAGGCCGTTGCCGCTGGGCTCCGCGGCCGGCTGCCGGGGCCACCGGGTGCGCTCGTTCGGGTTCCCAGCGCAGGCCCCGCCGGGCGGGCACTTCGGCTTCGGGAGGGCCGGTGATCTGCTGCCGTCCGGTGCGGGCAGGGGCGCGCTGCTGCAGTTGACCGATGCCAACGACCTGACCACCGGGTTCAGCGGCGGCCCGGTCCTGGACGAGGTGACCGGCCTGGTCGTCGGCATGGTCACCGAGATCACCGCCCCCGACGCCTTCGAGCGGGGGCAGGGCATCGCCTACGCCACCCCGACGCGGACACTGCGGGAGGTCCGGCCCGACCTCGCCGAGCGGGACGTGTGCCCCTACCGGGGGCTGGAGCCGTTCACCGCGGAGCAGGCCCGGTGGTTCGAGGGCCGCGGGGACGCCGTGCGGCAGGTACTGGCGAACCTGGCCCGGCACAGGCGGCTGACGCTGCTGCTCGGCCCCTCCGGATCGGGCAAGTCGTCCCTGATCCAGGCCGGCGTCCTGCCCGCACTCGCCGCAGGCGAACTACCTGGCAGCGAACGGTGGTTGACCGTGCTCGCCAGGCCGAGACAGGACCTCGCGGCCGAACTCGAACACGCCGGCCTCCCCGGGGCCGCCACCGACGGGATCGCCACCGCCGTCACCCGCAGACTCGCGGCCGGTCCCGGTGACCGGCGCATCATCCTGATCATCGACCAGTTCGAGGAACTCCTCGCCCAGCCGGCCGACGGCCGACGGCCGGACCGCCCGGCCGTCGCGGAACAGCTCACCGCGGCGGTCGACTCGATCGCCCGGCTCCAGGTGATCCTGATCATGCGCGATGACTTCTATCACCAACTCGCCTCACTGGCACCGGAGTTGCTCGACGCCGCGATGCCAGGACTCCTCAACGTACCGGGCAGCCTGAGCCCGGACGACCTGCGCGACATCATCACCCTGCCCGCCCGGGACGTGGGCGCCCACTTCCAGGCCGGACTGCCCGAACGGATCGTCACCGACGTCCTGGCCACCACTCCCGAGGCCCGCCAGGCCCCCGTCACCGTCCTGCCCCTGCTGGAGCTGACCCTCAGCCAACTCTGGCACGGCCGCCAGGACGGCTACCTCACGCACGACGCCTACCGGCGCATCGGCGCGGTCACCGGAAGCCTGACCACCTGGTGCGACACCGCCCTCGACCGGCTGTCCCCCGGCCACCGGCCCATCGCACGGAGGATCCTGACCTCCCTGGTGCGCCCGGCCGACCCGAGCCACCAGATTCCGGCCATCCGGGCACAGGTCCCCCTGCGGGAGCTGCGCGACCTGGCGGCCGACCCCGGTGCCGCCCCCGGCGGCGAGCGGGCCTTCGACGCCGTCCTCGCCGCGCTCACCGGCCAGCGCATCATCACCACCTACACGCCCCGCGCGCCCGTAGGATCCGACGCCCCGGCCGGGCAGCCGGTGGCCGAACTCATCCATGACGCACTCATCCGCGACTGGGGCACGCTACGCGAATGGGTGGGCCAGGACCATCGCTTCCAGGAGTGGCTCGAACACACCCGGGAACGGCGGGCCCGCTGGGCCGAGCAGAAGGACCCTGGAGACCTGCTCGGCGGAACGGCGCTCGCGGAAGGCCTCGAATGGTCCCGGCACCGCCGCCTGCCGGGTGGGATCGCCGCCTTCCTCACCGCCAGCAGGCAGCGCCAGCAGGCCGTCATCCGGCGCAGCAGACGGCTCAACGCGGTCCTGGCCGGTGTCCTCGTCCTCGCGCTCGCCGCCGCGGGATACGCCGTGTGGCAGCAGCGGACGGCCGTCGCCGAACGGCAGACGGCCCTCTCCCGACAGCTCGCCGTCCAGTCCGGCACCCTCATCAGCACGGACCCCGACCTCGCCTCGCTGCTGGCCGTCCAGGCGTACCGCACCGGCCACACGTCCGAAGCCGTCGAGAGCCTGGACGACGCCGCGGACCTCCCGCTGCGGCGTCGGCTGTCCGGTCACACCGACTCGGTCCACTCGGTGGCGTTCAGTCCCGACGGTCGCACCCTGGCAACCGGCAGCAGTGACAGGACAGTTCGGCTGTGGGACATGGCCGCCGGTACGACTCGCGCCACCCTGACCGGCCACACCGGCGAGGTCTACGCGGTGGCGTTCAGCCCCGACGGCCACACCGTCGCCACCGCCAGCGCCGACAGGACAGTTCGACTGTGGGACGCGGCCGCCGGTACGACTCGCGCCACCCTGACCGGCCACACCGGCGAGGTCTACGCGGTGGCGTTCAGCCCCGACGGCCGCACCCTCGCCACCGCCAGCGCCGACAGGACAGTTCGACTGTGGGACACGGCCACGGGTACGACTCGCGCCACCCTGACCGGCCACACCGGCGAGGTCTACGCGGTGGCGTTCAGCCCCGACGGGAAGACCCTCGCCACCGCCAGCGCCGACAACACCGCACGGCTGTGGGACACGGCCACCGGCAGGAGCCTCAGAACCCTGACCGGCCACACCAACGCGGTCTACACGGTGGCGTTCAGCCCCGACGGCCGCACCCTGGCAACCGGCAGCCGCGACTACACGGCGCGGCTGTGGGACGCGGCCACCGGCACCGCCCGGCTCACCCTGACCGGTCACAGTGACGCGGTGGTCTCGGCCGCGTTCAGCCCCGACGGCCGCACCCTCGCCACCGGCAGCGGCGACAACACCGTACTGCTGTGGGACGTGGCCACCGGTGCCACCCGCACGCCTCTGACCGGCCACACCGGAGAGGTGTACTCGGTGGCGTTCAGCCCGGACGGGAAGACCCTCGCGACCGGCAGCGGCGACAGGACCGCGCGTCTGTGGGACGTGGGTGCCCGCTCGATGCTGACGGGGCACACCGGACCGGTCTGGTCGGTGGCGTTCAGCCGCGACGGCCGTACCCTCGCCACCGGCAGTACCGACAGGACCGCGAAACTGTGGGACGCGACCACCGGCGCGGCCCGCACCCTGAGCGGCCACACCGGAGAGGTGTGGTCGGTGGCGTTCAGCCCCGACGGTCGCACCCTGGCGACCGGCAGCGGCGACAGGACCGCGAAACTGTGGGACGTGGCCACCGGAACCGCCCGCGCCACCCTGACCGGCCACACCGACATGGTGATGTCGGTGGCGTTCAGTCCCGACGGGAGAACCCTCGCCACCGCCAGCCGCGACCACACCGTGAAGCTGTGGGACGTGGCCACCGGCACCGCCCGCACCACCCTGACCGGCCACACCAACACGGTGTTCTCGGTGGCCTTCAGCCCCGACGGGAGGACGCTCGCGACCGGCAGTCTCGACAGGACCGCACGGCTGTGGGACCTGGCTACCGGCGGGAGCCTCAGAACCCTGACCGGCCACACCAACGCGGTCTGGTCGGTGGCGTTCGGCCCCGACGGGAAGACCCTCGCGACCGCCAGCGGTGACAACACCGCACGGCTGTGGGACGTCGCCACCGGCAGGAGTCTCAGAACCCTGACCGGCCACACCAACACGGTGTTCTCGGCGGCCTTCAGCCCCGATGGGAGAACCCTCGCCACCGCCAGCCGCGACCACACCGTGAAGCTGTGGGACGTGGCCACCGGCGCCGCCCGCGCCACCCTGACCGGCCACACCGACATGGTGCTGTCGGTGGCGTTCAGCCCCGACGGGAGAACCATCGCCACCGGAAGCTACGACGACACCGCACGGCTGCGGGCGATCGTCCTTCCGCAGCCCGCCGCGGCGATCACACGGATCTGCCGGGCCGTCGACCGCGGTCTCACCGGGGAGGAACGGGCGGCGTACCTGCCGGGCCAGTCGGCCGACCCGGTGTGTCCGCCCGGCTGAACCCTGGGATCGGTCACCGGCCGCCGGGGGCCCCGGAGCGTTGACGCCCCAGGGCCCCCGGCCGCTCCCGTACCCGGGCAGGCGCTTCGCGCACCGGCTCGGATGGGGTCTGATCAGTCGGTGACGATCGCCGGGTCGCTGGTGCCGGGGCGGCCGGTCTCCAGGTGGCCGGCCAGCCGGCGCACGAAAGCGGCGTCCTGGTCGGAGTGGACCGTGAGGTCGTACCAGCCGTGGTTGCGGCCGGGGTTGGCGGTGTGCACCACGTGGGCGCCCGGGCGGAGCCGGTGGTCGGCCCGGTGGTCGCCGCCGTAGGCGTCCGTGACGGTGAGGCGCACGGTCGTCGGGCCGTTGTTGGTGAGCACCAGCTGGAGCTGCCCGTCTCCGTCATGCCGGCAGGTCAGCTCGACGCCAGCGCCGGCGGCCTGGCCCTTGAACCGGCGCAGGAAGCCGTTCGGTCCGTGCACCGAGAAGTCGTACGTGCCCTTGGCGTCCCAGCTGCCGGTGAGCTTGCGGCCGGCCTCGACGGTGTAGGTCCAGGGGCCGCTGCCGTCGGTCGCGGAGGTGACGTGGAAGGTCGCGCCGGCGGCGCCGTGGCTGGCGAACTCCAGGGTGAGGCGGCCGGCCCGGGCGGTGCCGTCGACGGTCAGCTCGTAGGGCAGCGGGCGGGCCCGGCGCAGGCCGCGCTCCTGCTTGGGCAGCGCCGGGTGGGCCGGCGGGGTCGGGACGTAGTCGGGGTGGCGGTTGTGGTCCGGCGGGAGGTAGCCGCTGGTGTCCGGCAGCTCCGGTACGCGGGCGTCGCGGTGGGAGAAGTCGAAGGCCGAGGTCAGGTCGCCGCATATGGCCCGGCGCCAGGGCGAGATGTTCGGCTCGTGCACCCCGAAGCGCCGCTCGATGAACTGGATGATCGAGGTGTGGTCGAAGGTCTGCGAGCAGACCCAGCCGCCCTTGCTCCAGGGCGAGACGACCAGCATCGGCACCCGCTGGCCGAGGCCGTACGGGCCGGTCATCAGCGAGCCGTCACCGGTCGCGTGGTAGATCTCGGTGCTGGTGTCGACGGTGCTCTTCCCCTGCGCCGCCGAGGCGGGCGGGACGGGCGGGACGACGTGGTCGAAGAAGCCGTCGTTCTCGTCGTAGGTGATCAGCAGGGCGGTCTTCGCCCACACGTCCGGGTCGGCGGTGAGGGCGTCCAGCACCTGGGCGATGTACCAGGCGCCGTAGTTGACCGGCCAGTTGGGGTGCTCGCTGAACGCCTCGGGGGCGACGACCCAGGAGACCTGGGGAAGCCTGCCGGCCAGGACGTCGGCCTTGAGCCGGTCGAAGTAGCCCTCGCCGTTCTTGGCGTCGGTGCCGGTGCGGGCCTTGTCGTAGAGCGGGTCGCCCGGCTTGGCGTTGCGGTAGTTGTCGAAGTAGAGAAGGGAGTTGTCGCCGTAGTTGCCGCGGTAGGGGTCCTGGAGCCAGCCCCAGCCGCCGGCCGCGTCCAGGCCGTCGCCGATGTCCTGGTAGATCTTCCAGGAGACGCCGGCGCGCTCCAGACGCTCGGGGTAGGTGATCCAGCCGTAGCCGGCCTCGGCGTTGGTGATGACCGGTCCGCCGCCCTTGCCGTCGTTGCCGACGTGCCCCGTCCACATGTAGTAGCGGTTCGGGTCGGTGGGGCCGAGCAGCGAGCAGTGGTAGGCGTCGCAGATGGTGAACGTGTCGGCCAGGGCGTAGTGGAAGGGGATGTCCTCGCGGGTGAGGTAGGCCATGCTGGTGGTGCCCTTGGCCGGCACCCACTTGTCGTACCGGCCCTGGTTCCAGGCGACGTGGCCGCTCTCCCAGTCGTGCGGCAGGTCCTGGAGGAACTGCAGACCGAGTTCGTCGGCCTCCGGCCGGAACGGCAGCACGTCCTTGGCGCCGTCCGACTGGTACCAGACCGGCTTGCCGCCCGGCAGGCTCACCGGGTGCGGGTCGCCGAATCCGCGCACACCGCGCAGGGTGCCGAAGTAGTGGTCGAAGGAACGGTTCTCCTGCATCAGGACGACGATGTGCTCGACGTCCTTCAGGGTGCCGGTCCGCCGGTTCGCCGGTATCTCGGCGGCGCGGGCGATGGTGGTGGACAGTGCGGACATGGCGGCGGTGCCGCCCGCGAGCTGCAGGAAACGTCGACGGTTGAACGCGGTCATGTAGGGCCGGCCCTCCAGGGTCGTCCGAGGTGCTGGTGCTGCGGTGACAGTGTCATCAAGCGCATGTCAACCTCCCATGGCGTCGGGCTGAAGCCAAGGCGAAGTCTGTGTTAACCGCGTTACCTCAACTCCGTCCGCGGTCCGCGGTGCTGACGGAGCGGCGGGAGCGGCGGGAGCGGCGGCCGAAGGCGGGTCCTGCGCCCGCGGGATCACCGGCCCCGCCAGGTGGGCCGGCCGTCGACCCGCCGGAAGCACGGGCCGGCCGAAGAACGCGCGAGCCACCGGTGCGCACGGGTGGTGGACGTCCGGCGGCAGCGGGATGCTGAGAACACGGCGTCCGTACCGAGGAAGGTGAGCACGATGACGTTTCTCCAGCTCATCGAGTACGAGACCACGCAGAAGGCCCGGGTGGACGATCTGATGAACGAGTGGCTGCAGGCCACCGAGGGCAAGCGCACCGCCACCCACGAGATGCTCGGCCAGGACCGGGACAAGCCGTCGCACTTCGTGAACATCGTGGAGTTCCCCAGCTACGAGAAGGCCATGGCGAACAGCGCCCTCCCGGAGACACAGCACATAGCCGAGGAGATCCGCGGTCTGTGCGACGGCGAGCCGCGCTTCGTGAACCTGGACGTCGTCAGGGAGGAGAAGTGGTAGGAGGCGAGCGGTAACGGGGGGCACGGGGCGGTGGTGACCCGGACCGCCCGGCCCGCGTGGACGTGACCGGGCAGCCGGCCGGCCCGCCCCGGACGGCCTACGGTCGATGGTCCGGCTCCCGGGACACGGGCAGGTACCGCTCGCCGAGGCGCCAGAACAGCCGGTTGCCGAGGCAGTCGTCGAGGTACGGGACCCCGGACGTGTAGCCCGAACCCGTGGCCTCCCCGATCATCCGGGCCGCGAGCGAGTGGTGGGTCGCCTTCCAGTGCTGGTGGCTGTGTTCCAGCCGGGCCAGCGCGGTGTCGAGGGCCGACCACTGCGCTGCGGTGAAGGCCTTCGACTCGCGAGCCGCGAGATAGGCGAGCGAGATGGTGTCGGGGTCGGCGGCGGTCTGCTCGGCCACCGACGGCACGCTGCCGAAGGCGGGCGAGGACCAGCGGTCCTCGCGCGGCCTGCCGCAGAGGCACTCGAACCTCTTGTAGCGCGCGGACTGGATGGCGCTGGACCCCTCGGTGTACCGCCTGAAGCGCCGGAACCCGCCGATGTCCATGGTCGCCAGCAGGCTGAACAGCAGGCCCGTCCGGTCCAGCTGCCCGGCGGCCTCGGTCAGCGCCGCGACCGCGCCCTCGGGGCGGCCCCGCCTGAGCAGGTCCCGGGCCTGCCGGGCACTGCCCACCAGGGCGGCGAACACCGTCTCGTAGCTCTGCAGGACCCGGAGGAAGAGGTACTCGTCGTGCAGCACGTGGACGGGCTGCATGCTGAGCGCGAGCCGCTGGGCCACCACCGGATCCGCCTGTGCCGCCGGCGAGTCGAGCACCTTCTCCAGTTCCGGCAGGTCCGGCCCGTCCGCGTGGCTGAGCCGGTCCACGTCCAGCGCCTCGGCGCCCGCCGGCGCGTACCCGTTCAGCAGCCGCAGGCCGTACCGCAGCCGCTTGTGCCGGACCGTGGCGTCCGGACGCCCCCGCGGCAGGGTGGCCGGACCGTCGCGGTCCGCGGCCAGCTCGTACCGCAGCGCGTCGGCGACCAGCAGCCCGACCAGCTCGGTGGAGGCGCCCCGGGGCCGGGGAGCGTCGAGGAGATCCTCCAGCAGGGGCAGGCAGAGGTAGCTGCGGTAGCTGTAGCGGCCGTCCCTCTTGTCGAGCGCGCAGTCGAGGAACGCCCGCAGCAAGGGGGCGCCGTCCCGGCAGGCCGCGCGGGCCCGGTCCAGCTCAGCGGCCAACCGCCCCGGGAGGAAGTGCTTGCCCGAGGTCTGGATCTCGTGCAGGACCGCGTCGAACGGGAACAGCTCGCGCTCGGGATCGCGGAGCCAGCCGTTCACAGCCGCGAGAGCGCCGTCGAGCGGGGTGTCACGCATCATCGGGCCCAGACTGTCGGCTGCTCGGACGGTCTGCGCGGCGGACGGTACGAAAGGGTGACGTCCCGAGCGCCGCCGAGTGGCCGACCGGACGGGACCCGTCCGCCGTGCTTGGCTGCGCGCATGCGCGACAGGGCTGGCGGAAACGGCAGGGCCGACGGGAACGGCATCGGCGGCGGCACGGGTCCCGACGGCGGAGGCGGCCGAGGCGGCCGAGGCGACCGGGCTCGTGGACCGCTCCTGGTGTTCGCGAACTTCGTCTCCGACGTGGTCTGCGGCCGGGAGGCGGCCGAGTTGAACCTGCACGGGATGGTGCAGTCCTCCCGGAAGGTCTGGCTGACCCGCCCCGGGGACATCCTGGTGACGCAGTTCCCGGTGAGCCGGGAGTTCCGGCGGTACGCCTGCGGCCTGCTCGGGATGGCGGCCGAATCGGTCACCGTGCTCACCACCGAGGCCGACCCGACGCTGCCGCTCGCCGAGGCGATCGGCCGGACTCCCGGGCTGACGGGCCGGCTGCGCTCCCTGGTCGCCGAGCGGCCCGGTATCGAGCTGCTGCCCATCGTGCTGGACCGGTCCACGGTCAAGCTCGCCGCCGAACTCAGCCTACCGGTGTCCGGCTACGGGCCGGGGAGCGGGGGCGGCGACGGCGGCCGGAACAGCACCGGCTGCCGACCGGGGAGTTCGGGCCCGTCCTGCCCGGACGGCGTACCGGAGAGCGCACTTGAGGCGGTCGACCGGCTCAACACCAAGAGCGGCTTCAGACAGGCCGCGCGGAGGCTGCGCATCCGGGTGCCGGCGGGCCGTACGTGCCACGACTGGTCCGAGGTCGCGGCCGGTGCCGGCGAACTGCTCGAGCGGTACCCCCGGGTCCTGGTCAAGCCCGCCAGGGCGGCCGGCGGGGACGGCTTCCGGATCCTCACCCGCGCGGATCTGCCGGTTCTGACCGATCACGGAGCCGTCCGGCAGCGGGCCGAAGGGTGGGTGGTCGAGGAGTACGTCCCGTTCGTCCGCGATGTCAGTGTGCAGATGGAGGTGGGGCCGGGCGGCCCGGCCGTCGTCTACACCGGCGAGATGCGCACCCGGGACTGCAGCTACCACGGATTCGCCTCGCCCCTGGCCGAGTTGGAGCGCGGCAGCGGATGCGCGGCCGACGAGGGCCCCGGCGGCGATGTGCGCGGGGAGCTGGAGCGCGCCGGGATGGCTCTCGGCGGCCACCTCGCGGACTGCGGCTACCGGGGCAGGTTCAGCATCGACGCCGGGGTCACCGAGGACCGTACGGTGTACGCGGTGGAGAGCAACGTCCGGCGTACGGCCACCACCGCGCGGCAGGCCATGGTGCAGCGGCTGGCCTCGGTGAGCGGCCGGACCGGCCGCGCCTGGCTGAGCGACACCCGGCCCGGCCCGCACGCCACCGATCTGGCGGCGGTCCAGGCGCTGCTGCGGGACGCCGGACTCACCTACTCCCACCGGCGGGGCGAGGGCGTGGTGCTGTCCGTCGAATCGGTTTCCCCCGAGGCCGGTTGGCACTATGCGGCGATCGCCGCCGACCTCCGGCGCGCCACGGAACTCGAACGCTCCTTGCAGGCCCTGCTGGAGGCCGCTCCCGACACCCCGGCCGCCGCCCCGCCCGGCACCGGCTGAGCCGGATCACGCCCCCTGGCGGCGGCCCGTCGTGCCCGCCGCCCCGGCTCAGCGTCCCGTCAACACACCGTCCAGCTCGCCGAGTTCGACGCGCGAGGCGACACCCAGCTTCGGGTACGCCTTGTAGAGGTGATGGCCGACCGTGCGCGGGCTGAGGAACAGCTGTGCGGCGATGTCCCGGTTGGTGAGGCCCTGCGCCGCGAGCCGGACGATCTGCAACTCCTGTGGGGTGAGGGCCGCGAGCGGCCCGGCCGCCTTCCCGGCGGGGGCGGTGGAGCCGGTGGCGGTCAGCTCGGTGCGGGCGCGGTCCGCCCAGGGGCCGGCGCCGAGCTGTTCGAAGATCTCCAGGGCGGTGGCGAGTCTGGTGCGGGCCTCGGTCCGGCGCCGTTCCCGGCGCAGCCACTCACCGAACAGCAGTGCGGTCCGCGCCAGTTCGAACGGGCGGTTGTCCCGCTCGTGCAGATCGAGTGCGGACCGGTACGCCGACTCGGCCAGCTCCGGCGGCCCGAGCAGCGCCTGGCAGCGCAGCAGGAGCGCCTGTGCCCAGGGCCGGCCCGTGACCTCGGCCCAGCGCGCGAAGCGCTCGTACGGCCCGGCCGCGCGCTCCGGTTCACCCAGCCGCACCGCCGCCTCCACCAGGTCGGGCACGGCTCGGGTGGCGGAGACATGGTGCCGGAACTGGCCGCCGGTGAGCCGTTCGAGCCGGTCGGCGGCCAGCCCCGCCCTCCCCTGCCCGAGGTCGAGCAGCCCCAGCGCCCACTGCGCCCAGGGGTAGCCGGCCGCCGGTGCGGCGCCCGGCCCCTCCAGGGCGGCCGCGGCCAGCTCCGCACAGCGTTCCTCGGCACCGGAGATCCCCGCCACGTAGGCGAGCAGACCGCTCACCTGGCTCACCCACTGGCGCTGTTCGGTGTCGGCCGCCAGCGCCAGGGCCTCGGCCGCGGTGACCTCGGCGTCCCGGTGACGGCCGTGGAAGAGCTCGGCCTCCGCGAGGAAGTACAGCAGGGTCGGCAGCTGCCCGACCGCGCCCTCGGCCCTTGCCTCGGCCACCAGCTCCGCGGCCAGCCGGTACGTCTCCTCGTCCCGCCCGAGGATCAGGGTCGCACCGCAGACCTGGACCAGGTCCCGGATGGCGTCCGCACCAGCAGCCCGGGCCGCGGCCGCCGTCTCGCCGACCTCCGGCGGCTCCGGGGCCGGGCGGCCGACCACCGGCAGCCCGGCGGCGAGCAGGTACCGGGCCGGCGGCCCGACCGGATCCCCCTCCGGCAGCTCCAGCGCGGCCAACCGGTCGAGCACGGCGGCCAGTTGCTCCTCCCCCAGGTACCAGGCGGCGTGGAACGCCTGGAACAGCATCCGGGCGGCATGCGTGGGCTCGATGTCGGACGCCGCGGCCGCCATCAGGAGCTCGTACGCGGCCGGATAGGCGCCGCGCCAGAACTTCGCGGTCGCCCGGACGTGCTCCAGGAGGGCCACCGCGAGGGGCCGCCCCCGGCCGGAGAGGTGCGGAAGGTCGTCCGTACGGGCCAGTGCGCGGTCGGCGAGCGCCGTGGCCCGGTCCAACTCGCCCGCGTCGGTGGCGGATTCGGCGGCCAGGACCAGGCGCCGGGTGGCCCCGCCCCGGTCCGGGGTCAGCCGGGCGGCCCGCTCGTACGCCGAGGCCGCACCGCTCGGACCGCCCCGGGCTCCGGCCCGTACGGCCGTACGCTCCAACGCGTCGGCGAGACCGGCATCCGGCCCGGTCGCGGCGAGGGCGAGGTGCCAGGTGCGTCGATCGCCCTCCTGTGACACCTCACCGATGGCCCGGTGCACGGCCAACCGCTGCGTCAGCGGGGCGCGTTGCATGATCGCGGCACGGATCAGCGGGTGCCGGAACGCCACCCGCTCGTCGGCCGAGAGCCGGAGCAGCCCCTGCCGCTCGGCCGGCGGCAGGCTGTCGGGCCCGGCCCCGAGCACGGCCGCGGCGGCCAGTACGACACGCAGGTCCCCGGCCTCCTCGGCGGCGGCGACCAGCAGCAGGGTCTGGGTGGCGGCGGGAAGCCTGGACACCTGTCCGTGGAAGGCGAGTTGGAGGCGGCTGGTGAGCGGTACCGCTCCCACGGCACCGGCCTGTTCGCCGGCGAGCGCGGCCGGCAGTTCGGTGAGCGCGAGCGGGTTCCCCTGCGCCTCGGCCAGGACCCGCTGGTGGACGGCGGTGAGCCGGGCGGCGTCCTCGATGCCTCCGGCCGCCTCGGCCGCCCCCGGGGCCCGGCCCGCCGGCAGCGCGGCGAGCAGGGCGGCCGCGGCCGCCGGGGACAGCGCCGCGAGCGGGAGCTCGGGCAACCCCGGTGCGGGAAAGGAGCCTTCGCCGTCACGGGCGGCGATGAGCAGCACGATCCCTTCGGTTCCGAGGCGCCGGGCTGCGAGCAGCAGCGCTTCGGCCGAGGCGCGGTCCAGCCACTGGGCATCGTCGATCAGGCACAACAGCGGCCGGTCGGTGGCGAGTTCGGCGAGCAGGGCCAGTGTGGCGAGCCCCGTGAGCAGCCGGTCGGCCGTCCGGGCCGCCGTCCCGGACGGGCCGGCCGCGGGTTCGGCCGCTCCCGCGGCCGCCTCGTCGGTCAGCCCGAACGCCGCTTCCAGCGCCCGTCGTTGCGGGGCGGGCAGCGCGCCCAGCCGGTCGAGCCCCGGGGCCAGGAGCAGGCTGAGCCCGGCGAACGGCAGATCCGCCTCGCTCTCGACCCCCGTGGCCCGGATCACCCGGAACGGCACCGAACCCGCCGTATCCGCGGCCGTCCCCCGGCCGCCGGCCGCGAACTCCCCGTCAGCCGGCGGGCTCGGGCTGGAGGCGGCCACCGCGCCTTCGGCCCCTGCGCCGGGTTCCGGGCGCGGCCTCTCCAGTGCCGCGCGCTCCGCGTAGTCCAGCAACGCGCTCTTCCCGATACCGGGTTCGCCCCGCAGGACCAGCGTCCCGCTACGGCCCGTCCGTGCCCCGTCGAGCAGCCGGTCGACAGCCGCCTGCTCCTCCGCCCTCCCGAACAGCATGACTTGCACCCTACCCACGCCCCTGCGGACACCGGCCGCCGCGATGACCTATGGCTGACTGATTCGCCGCCACCCCACCCCGCCGTAGCTTCGTGTCATCGGCGGAACGCACCGCCGAGAACACCCCGGCGAGCGCCCCGGGAAGAGCCCCGGAAGACATCGCCGAACGAGCCGAAGGAGCAGGAAGATGACCGACCTCCAGCAGGTGGCCGAGCGCTACATCGCCGTCTGGAACGAGAGCGACCAGCCCACCCGCCGCAAGCTGATCGACGAGCTGTGGGCCGAGGACGGCGGCTACACCGACCCGTTGGTGGACGTCCGGGGGCGGGAGGCGATCGACGCGACCATCGGCGCGGCCCAGGCGCAGTTCCCCGGCCTGGTCTTCACCCTCGGCCCGGTGGACGCCCACCACCACCTGGCCCGTTTCACCTGGGACCTCGGTCCGGCCGGTGCCGAGGCGCTGGTGGTCGGTTTCGACGTCGTCACCGTGGACCAGGACGGCCGGATCACCGCGGTGCTCGGCTTCCTCGACAAGGTTCCCGCCGCCTGACCGCGGTGCCCGGTCCCGCCTCCCTCCTGCCCCGTGCCCCTCGTCGCCGCCCCGCCGGCCCCCGGCGGCGCGGCGGCGCGGGGCGGCCGCCGGGACGGAGCGCGCACCGGGCGGACCCCCGGCCGGGATCTCCCGGCATTCCGCTCGACGCCCGGCATCGGGTTGGATAGGGGGATGAGTGAGCAGCAGAGCGCAGTACCCGTGTGGGAGCAGAGGTTCCGGGCGGCGCGGGTCTCGCTGCCGGACTGGGCCGAGGACGCCCCCGAGCGGGCCCTGTACGTGTCCAACGCCACCGGCACCTACGAGGTCTACGCCTGGGACCGGTCCACCGACCGGCACCGGCAGGTCACCGATCGCCCGAACGGGACCACCGACGCCGAGCTGAGCCCGGACGGCGAGTGGATCTGGTGGTTCGACGACACCGACGGCGACGAGTTCGGCGTCTGGCGCCGCCAGCCCTTCACCGCCGGTCCGACGGCCCGCGCGACCGGCGGCGAGGACGGCACGGACGGCGCCGGGGAGACCGGGCGCACCGACGAGGAGGCCGTCCCCGGGGTGCCCGCCGCGTACTCGGCCGGCCTGGCGATCGGCCGCGACGGCACGGTGGTGGTCGGCACCTCCACCGACGACGACGGCACCACCCTCTACCTGCGCCGCCCCGGCGGTACGACGGTCGAGACCCTGTACCACCACGTCGAGTACGGCGGCGTCGGCGATCTCTCGTACGACTCCGCGCTCCTGGCCGTCGAGCACACCGAGCACGGCGACGCGATGCACTCGGCGATCCGGGTGGTCCGCGTCCTCGACGGTTCCACCGTCGCCGAACTGGACGACGTGACCGGCCGCCGGAACCCGTCCGGCGTCTCCTGCCTGGGCTTCGCCCCCGCCGAGGGCGACACCCGGCTGCTCGTCGCCCACCAGCGGCGGGGCCGCTGGGAGCCGATGCTCTGGGACGTCGCCACCGGCGAGGAGACCGAGCTGGCGATCCGTGACGACCAGGGCCGGGAGTTCCCCGGCGACCTCTCCGCGCAGTGGCGCCCCGGCGCCCGGGCGCTGCTGGTGGAGCACGAGTACGAGGCGCGCAGCGAGCTGTTCTCGTACGACCTGGAGAAGGGCGAGCTGGTCCGCCTGGACACCCCGCGCGGCACGGTCTCGGGGGCGACCGCCCGGCCCGACGGGACGGTCGAGTACCTCTGGTCCTCCGCCGCCGAGCCCTCCGCCGTGCGCTCCACCGCCGGCACGGTGGTCCTGCGCGCGGCCGGACCGGTACCGCCCGGGTCGGTCCCGGTCGAGGACGCGTGGGTCGAGGGGCCCGGCGGCCGGGTGCACGCGCTGGTCCAGCGGCCGCAGGGCGAGGGCCCGTTCCCGACCGTCTTCGAGGTCCACGGCGGCCCGACCCACCACGACAGCGACTCCTTCGCCGCCGGTCCCGCCGCCTGGCTGGACCACGGCTTCGCCGTCGTCCGGGTCAACTACCGCGGCTCCACCGGCTACGGCCAGGCCTGGACGGACGCGCTGAGCGAGCGGGTCGGCCTGATCGAGCTGGAGGACATCGGCGCGGTCCGTGACTGGGCGGTGGAGTCCGGCCTCGCCGACCCGTCGAGGCTGGTGCTCTCCGGCGGCTCCTGGGGCGGCTATCTGACCCTGCTCGGCATCGGCACCCAGCCGGAGAGCTGGACGCTCGGCCTGGCCGCCGTCCCGGTGGCCGACTACCTGACCGCGTACGCCGACGAGATGGAGGCCCTCAAGTCGCTGGACCGGACCCTCTTCGGCGGCACCCCCGAGGAGGTCCCGGACCGCTGGCACGCCTCCTCCCCGCTGACCTACGTCGAGCAGGTCAAGGCGCCCGTCTACATCAGCGCCGGGGTCAACGACCCGCGCTGCCCGATCCGCCAGATCGACAACTACGTCGAGCGGCTTGAGCAGCTCGGCAAGGTGCACGAGGTCTACCGCTACGACGCCGGGCACGGCTCGCTGGTGGTGGAGGAGCGGATCAAGCAGCTCCGGCTGGAGATCGACTTCGCTCTGCGGCACCTGCCCGGCGGGGACCGTCCCGCCGACCGGTGAGCCGTCGGCCCCGGGTAGCGGTCACTCCCCGCTCACCCGGGGCCGGTGCGGTCCCCGGAAAGCGCTCAGTCCAGGGCCGGGTCGAGGCCCAGCGCCCGGTCCTGGACCAGCTCCGCCTCCCGGCGCACCAGGCGGAACCACATGAAGACGACGAAGCCCGCGAAGACGAACCACTCCAGCGTGTAGCCGAGGTTCTGGAACGCCCGCAGGCTGAGCCCGTCCCCGCCCTGCGGCTGGATGGTCGGCACCACGGTGAGCCCGGCCGGCGCGGCGTCGGCGGCCACCCATCCGTCGTACGAGCGGTACGGCAGCATGTTGACCAGGGTGGCCGGGCTGATCGTGCCCAGCTGGCCGGTCGGCAGTCCGCCGGCCACCGCACCGCCGCTGCCGCTGTTCTCCGGGGCCTGCAGCCGGCCCGTGACGGTGACCTGGCCGGTCGGTGCCGCGGGCACCCCGGCCACCGCACCGCTCCCGGTACCGCTCGATCCCGCCGCGCCGTCCGTACCGGCGGAACCCGGTGCGCCGGGCGCCCAGCCGCGGACGACGGCCACCGCCGGTCCGTCCGCGGTGCGCAACGGGGTGAGCACGTAGTAGCCGTTCCTGCCGTCCACCGTGCGGTTGGGGACCAGCAGCTGGTGCGCGGGGTCGTAGCTGCCGGTGACGGTGACCTCGCGGCCGACCGTGTCGGTGCCGACCTGCGCCGTGCCGCCCTTCAGTACGGAGGACAGCGGGGCGGCCGCCTCCGGGGCCTTGGCCGAGCTGCCGCCGTCCTTGTGGGTGGAGACCCGGTCCTCGAACCGCCCGAGCTGCCAGGAGCCGAGCCAGAGGCAGACCGCGATGGCCACCAGGGCTACCACGGTGCCGCCCAGCCAGCGCGAAGTCAGGAGAAACCGGTACACGCCCACCACGGTAACCATTCCTCACACCCTGCCGGTGCCCAGGGGGGCGTCGCGTCCGGGATCACGACAGCCGCCGAGTCCGCGGTCCGGCGCACCCGCCTGTGGACCCGGCGCCCCGGACCGCGGACTCAGCGGCCTACGGTGCCCCCGGCGGGGCCGTACCGCTCACTCCGCCGGCCTCCTTCGCCCACCGCCTACGGACCGGTGTGCGCCGCCGTGGGGCTGCCGGACGGCGGCGCCGGGGTGGCTGCCGGGACGGCCTCCGGAGCGGTGCGGTACACCGTCCCGGTGCAGGCGCCGCTGACCTCGGCGGTCGCGGCGGCCGGCGCGCCGGCCTGCGGGGTGTGTGCCAGCGTGATGCCCGCCGGTGTGCTGGGCGGCGGGGAGCTGCTGGGGCTCGGGGCCGCGCTGGTGGGCGCCGGGGCCTGGGGAGAGGCGTCGGCGCCCGGTGCGGCCGCGGCCGCGGGGGGTGCCTGCGGGGCCGGTGCGCCGGCCGGTGCGCCGGGAGTGGCACCGCCGCCGGCGTTCTGGCACTGCGAGTCCGGTACCCAGCCGAAGCGGACCTGGTAGCCGCCCTTCGGCGGCAGCACCAGCGGAACCGGCACCGGGGCGGGGTCGGGGAGGCCGACCGCCGGGTCGCCGGCCACGTGGTCGACCACCTTGACCTTGACCGGGTCACCGCCCCCCACCGAGCTGGCCTCGACCGTGCCCGGACCGGTGAGCTCGCAGCTGCGTCCGGAGGTGTTGAGCACGGTGAACCAGCCGTACACCTTGCCGCTGCCGTCCGCCGCGGCCAGGTGGGAGCTGCCCTCACCGAGGTCGGCCCGTTCGCAGTCGGGCACCGACGCGGTTCCGACCGGGCTGCCGTCCGCCCCCGGGGAGGGGCTCGCGGTTTCCGAGCCGGCCGCGGTGCCGGGCGTGGCGGTGCCCGACCCGCCGACCGAGCCGGTCGGCCGAGGCAGGTGCGAGAGGCCCGCCCCGCTGTCCTCCGACGGCGAGGCCGCGCTCCGGCCGTCGGAGTCCGCGATGGTGTGGCCGGCGGCCGGACCGTCGGAGAGGTCGAACTGCCGGACGCCCTTGATGGCCGGTACGGCGGCGACGACGAGCAGCGCGGCGGCGGCCGTACCTGTCCAGAGGTTGCGGTGCCGGGCCCGGCGGCGCGGGACCGCCTGCCGGATGCGCAGCAGCGCGGCGGGGTCCGGCTGCACCTCGGTGACGGAGCGGTGGAGCATCTCGCGGAGCCGTTGCTCCATCAGCTCCTCGCCCGATCCGGGCGGGGCCTGCTCCGCTCCCCCCGTGTCCGGCCGCGGCTCGGCCGCACCCGGCCCCGGGGCCACCGCTCCGCCTTCCGGTAGCGGGAGCTCGCCCGCCTCGTCGCCGGTCCGGCTCCGGCCGTCTGACAGTCGATCAGCACCCTCAGGCCGCTGCGGCTTCCGCCCGGCACCGGCGGCATCTTCGCCGACCGGTCCGGCTCCGACCGCTCCGTCACCGGCCGCGTGTCCGTCGACCGCGTATCCGTCGGCCCGCCTCTCGCCAGGCATGCGCTCGTCAGTCATCCTTGGCCTCCATCAGGACTCGCAGGGCGGCCAGGCCGCGCGATCCGTACGCCTTCACCGAGCCGAGGGAGATCCCCAGCGCGTCGGCCACCTGCACCTCCGTCATGTCCGCGTAGTAGCGCAG
The DNA here is from genome assembly GCF_051374625.1 of Kitasatospora sp. HPM-01-4. Lineage (NCBI taxonomy): Bacteria > Bacillati > Actinomycetota > Actinomycetes > Kitasatosporales > Streptomycetaceae > Kitasatospora > Kitasatospora sp. HPM-01-4. The sequence continues at coordinate 4,128,079 of NZ_JBPQGP010000005.1, forward strand.
GACGAGCACCTCCCGCTGACGGCGCTGCAGCCCCCGCAGAGCGTTCTTCAACTGGTCGCGCTCCAGCGCATCGTAGGCACCTTCCTCTGCACTGGCCATGTCAGGCATTGGCTTGGGCAGCAGGCGCAGGCCGAGAATGCGCCGCCGGAGCGTCGAGCGGGAGAGGTTGACGACGGTCTGCCGGAGGTAGGCGAGGGTCTTCTCCGGTTCGCGGACCCGGCGGCGGGCGGCATGCACCCGGATGAACGCCTCCTGGACGACATCCTCGCAGGTCGAGAGGTCGTCAAGGAGCAGGGCGGCCAGGCGCAGCAGGGAACGGTAGTGCGCCTGGTACGTCTCGGTGAGGTGGTCGACGCTGGCTCCCGCCGCGTCCTCTGCGGCCGTGCCCATCCGGCTATCGACCAGCAACCCTGCTAGGGACGGCGGAGCCACCGCGGGCACCACCGAAACCGCGGGCACCACGGACACCGACACCACGGACACCGACACCGCGGGCACCACAGGCACCACCGGCGCCGCCGACACCACCATCACGGGTGCCACGGGCACCACGGAGACCGCCCCCACTACGTTCGCCACGCCTGTTGGACACTCGCTCCCCTGTCATGGTTGCCCGGCCGGAGGCACATTCTCCCGCACACGCAGAATCCCCCTCCAGTGCCCTGGAGGGGGATCCGGACCGCCCGATTCCACAGGACGGCACTTGCCATGGGACTCACCATGGGACTCACCCGGCGCGGACAGCGCAGCGGACGACCCGTCAGCCGCCATGCCGCAGCCGCAGCGCCGCAGCCACAGTGCCTCGGCCGCAGCGCGTCAGCCGCTGAGCTCCGCCGCGATCAGTTCGGCGATCTGAGCGGTGTTCAGCGCGGCACCCTTGCGCAGGTTGTCCCCGCAGAGGAAGAGGTCCAGCGCGTTGGGGTCGTCCAGCGAGCGGCGCACCCGTCCGACCCAGGTGGGGTCGGTGCCCACCACGTCGTTCGGGGTCGGGAACTCCCCGGCCGCCGGGTTGTCGTAGAGGACGACGCCCGGTGCCTCCCGCAGGATGTCCTGCGCGTGCTCCTGACTGACCTCCCGCTCGAAGACCGCGTGCACGGCCAGCGAGTGCGCGGTGATCACCGGGATCCGGACGCAGGTCGCGGAGACCCTGAGGTCCGGAATTCCGAGGATCTTGCGGGACTCGTTGCGGACCTTGAGCTCCTCGGAGGACCAGCCGTCCGCCGCCGGCGAGCCCGCCCAGGGCACCGCGTTCAGCGCCAGCGGGGCCGGGAACGGGCCGTTGTCGGTGATCACGGCGCGCAGGTCGCCGGTCTGCTCGCCGACGCCGGTGCCCGCGACCTGCTTGAGCTGGTCGCGCAGCACGTCCACGCCGGACTGCCCGGCGCCGGAGGCGGCCTGGTACGAGGCCACCACCAGTTCCCTGAGCCCGTACTCGGCGTGCAGCGCGGCCAGGCCGCAGATCATGGTGAGCGTGGTGCAGTTCGGGTTGGCGACGATGCCGCGCGGGCGGAGCCTGGCCGCCGGTGCGTTCACCTCGGGGACGACCAGCGGCACGTCCTCGTCCATCCGGAACGCGCCGGAGTTGTCCACCACGACGACACCCTTGGCCGCCGCGATCGGCGCCCACTGGGCGGAGACCTCGTCGGGGACGTCGAACATCGCCACGTCGATGCCGTCGAACGCCTCCTCGCGGAGCGCGACGACCTCGACCTCCTCACCGCGTACGGTCAGCCGGCGGCCGGCCGACCGCGGTGAAGCGATCAGCCGGATCTCGCCCCAGACGTCCTCCCTCGCGGAGAGGAGGCCCAACATCACGGTCCCTACGGCGCCGGTGGCACCGACGACCGCGAGGTTGGGCTTACCACTCATCGGCCGGTGCCGCCGTAGACGACGGCCTCGTCGGTGGTGCTGTCCAGACCGAAGGCGGTGTGCACCGCCCGGACAGCCTCGTTCACGTCGTCGGCACGGGTGACCACCGAGATGCGGATCTCCGAGGTGGAGATCAGCTCGATGTTCACGCCCGCCTCGGAGAGCGCCTCGAAGAAGGTCGCGGTGACACCGGGGTTGGAGCGCATGCCCGCGCCGACCAGCGAGATCTTGCCGATCGCGTCGTCGTAGCGGAGCGACTCGAAGCCGATGCCCTCACGGACCCGGTTGAGTGCGTCGATCGCCTTCTGGCCCTCGGTCTTCGGGCAGGTGAAGGAGATGTCGGTAAGGCCGGTGGACGCGGCGGAGACGTTCTGCACCACCATGTCGATGTTGACCTCGGCATCCGCGATGGCGCGGAAGATCCGGGCCGCCTCTCCCGGCTTGTCGGGCACGCCGACGACCGTGACCTTGGCCTCGGACGTGTCGTGGGCGACTCCGGAGATGATCGCCTGCTCCATTTCGCCCCCTTCGGGCTTGGTCGGGTTGGTCCCACTCACAATCGTCCCCGGAAGCCCGGAGAAGGATGAGCGTACGTGAATCGGGATGTTATAGCGCCGGGCGTACTCGACACACCGGTCGAGCAGCACCTTGGAGCCGGACGAAGCCAGCTCCAGCATGTCCTCGAACCCGATCCAGTCGATCTTGCGGGCCTTCTTCACCACGCGCGGGTCGGCGGTGAACACGCCGTCCACGTCGGTGTAGATCTCGCAGACCTCGGCCTCCAGCGCCGCCGCGAGGGCGACCGCCGTGGTGTCCGAGCCACCTCGGCCGAGCGTGGTGATGTCCTTGGAGACCTGCGACACGCCCTGGAATCCGGCCACGATCGCGATGTTGCCCGCTTCCAGGGCGTTGCGGATCCGGCCAGGCGTCACGTCGATGATGCGCGCCTTGTTGTGGACCTGGTCCGTGATGACACCGGCCTGGCTGCCCGTGAAGGACTGGGCGTCGAAACCCAGCGTTTTGATCGCCATGGCCAGCAGTGCCATGGAGATCCGCTCTCCAGCGGTCAGCAGCATGTCGAACTCGCGGCCGGACGGAATCGGGGTTACCTGTTCCGCGAGTTCGATGAGCTCGTCCGTCGTGTCGCCCATCGCGGACACCACGACGACGACCTCATGGCCGGCCTTCCTGGTGTCGACGATTCGGCGGGCTACGCGCTTGATGCCTTCGGCATCCGCAACGGATGAGCCGCCGTACTTCTGCACGACAAGGCCCACGTGCGCTCCTCGACTTGTGTCGTTCAGGGGGACTGGGTGGCCCCTTCTGCGGTCCGAGCCAGTCTATCGAGCGGTTTCGGCACCTCAGCTGGGTTCCGAATGCTGAGACGCGTATATCGCCTGGTGGTCAGCGGCTTTCGTCAGGTCTTCGGGCCCGCTCCCGGTGGCCGACAAGAATTACCGGGGCCGCGGCCGATCGGCTCCGAATTTTTCCGGCCGGACGATCCATGAATTCTTCGTCACACTCTCCGGGCGCCCCGCCGCCGCACCCGCCGCGCCCCGGGGCACGGCTCAGAGGCCCAGTTCGGCTGCCATGAGGTCGCCGGCCTGCTGCTCCAGCTGCTCGTCCGTCAGCCCGTCGTCATCGGTGTCCGCGCCCTCCACCGCCGCGCCGATCGGACTGTCCAGCCGCACGTGCGCGACCAGCGACTGCAGCGCCCGCAGCACCGCCGAGCAGGTCGAACCCCAGTTGGACAGGTACGAGAACTGCCACCACCACAGCGCCTCGCTGACCCGCCCCTCGCGGTAGTGGGTCAGCCCGTGCCGCAGCTCGTTCACCACACCGGCCAGGTCGTCCGAGATCCGGAAGGCGTTCGGGCGCGCGGGCGGACCGTACGGGTCGAAGACCTCGTGGTACACGTCGATCGGCGCCAGCAGCTCGGCCAGCCGCTCGCGGAGCTCGACCCCGTCGGGCTCGGGGCCGGCGTCCGGCTCGAAGCGGTCCTCCGGGAGGACGTCCTCGATCGCGCCGAGCCTCCCGCCCGCCAGCAGCAGCTGGGAGACCTCCAGCAGCAGCAGCGAGATCGCACTGCCGGGCTCGTCCCCCTTGGCGACCTCGGTCACGGCGAGCACGAAGCTCTCGACGGAGTCCGCGATCTGCACCGCGAAGTCGTCCGGGGCTTCGGCCTGGGTGTGCGGGTGCCGGGCGTGCGAGTGCGCGTCCGCGCGGGTGTGGTCAGACATCGAGCAGTCGTCTCCCTTCGAAGGCCCGGCCGAGGGTGACCTCGTCGGCGTACTCCAAGTCCCCGCCGACGGGCAGTCCGCTCGCCAGCCGGGTGACCTTCAGACCCATCGGCTTGCAGAGCCGGGCCAGGTAGGTGGCGGTCGCCTCCCCCTCCAGATTGGGGTCGGTCGCCAGGATCAGCTCGGTGACCGTGCCGTCCGCGAGCCGCCCGAGCAGCTCGCGGATCCGCAGGTCGTCCGGGCCGACGCCTTCGATCGGGCTGATCGCGCCGCCCAGCACGTGGTAGCGGCCGCGGAACTCCCGGGTGCGCTCGATCGCGACGACGTCCTTGGGCTCCTCGACCACGCAGATCACCGCCAGGTCGCGCCGCGGGTCCAGACAGACCCGGCACTGCTCGGACTCCGCGACGTTGCCGCAGACCACGCAGAACCGGACCTTCTCCTTGACCTCCAGCAGCGCCTGCGCCAGGCGGCGGACATCCGTCGGGTCGGCCTGCAGGACGTGGAAGGCGATCCGCTGCGCGCTCTTGGGCCCGACGCCGGGCAGCCTGCCCAGCTCGTCGATCAGGTCCTGAACCACGCCCTCGTACAACTTCGCGCCTTCCCTCGTGCCGTCGCGTGCTCTCGTCTTCGCTCCCGCGCGCGCTCGTACGGCGGCTCTCGCGCCTGCTCCGACGCGCGCTCTCGCGGTGCCATCATCCAACGAATCGGGCGCCGGACACACCGTCCGACGCCCGACTCACCCATAAATCACACAGCGTGTCCAGGGCTCTGCTACCAGTCAGCCACCGGACCGATGCCGCGCCGTCAGAACGGCAGGCCGGGAATGCCGCCGCCGAGGCCCTGGGTCAGCGGGCCCATCCGCTCGGCCTGGAGCTTCTGGGCCGCCGCGTTGGCGTCCCGGACCGCCGCCAGCACCAGGTCGGCCAGGGTCTCGGTGTCCTCCGGGTCCACGGCGGCCGGGGCGATGGTCAGTGCCACCAGCTCACCGGCGCCCGTCACCGTGGCCTCGACCAGGCCGCCGCCCGCCGTACCACTCACCTTCGTCTCGGCCAGCTCCCGCTGAGCCTTGCCGAGCTCCTCCTGCATCTTCTGCGCCTGCTTGAGCAGCTGCTGCATGTTGGGCTGGCCACCAGGGAACACGGCTCACTCCTGCCTGTGCACGGAAATGTCACCCTGAGCCTACGCGCCGCCGCCCGGCGCGCAGGCTCCCCCGGTCACCTGTTGTGGTGGATCTCCTCCAGGACCGTGGCCCCGAGCTCGCGGATGATCAGCTCCTGCCCCGAGTACGTGTCCTCCTTGAGGTCCGGATCGTCGTCCTCGGGGATGTCGTCCTCGGGCGCCACCATCGGGGCGGGCGGCATCGGCGGCGGTGCCACCGGCTGTTGCCGCACCGGCGGCGCGGCGGGCGCGGCGGGCGGCGGCACCTGGCTCGGCGCGGGCTGGACGGGCGCCGGAGCCTGGGCGGGCGCCGGAGCCTGCGGCGCTGCCATCGGCGCGGCCGGCCTGGGCGCCTGCGGGGCGCCACCGCCCCAGCCGCCGCCACCGCCGGACTGCGGGGCCGACTGCGTGTACGAGGACCCGCCGCCACCGCCGCCGCCACCGGACGGGTCGACGATGCACTCGACCCGCCAGTCCACGCCGAGGGCGTCGGCCAGCGCCTGCCGCAGCACGTCGTCGCTGTTGCTGCTGACGAAGCTGTCCCGGGCGCCCGCGTTGATGAACGAGACCTGGAGCACACTGCCGTCGAAGCCGGCGACCTGGCCGTTCTGGCTCAGCAGGATCCAGGTGAACCGGCGGCGGTTCTTCACCGCCTCCAGGATCTGCGGCCAGAGCTGGCGCACCTGCGCCGCACCCTGCTGCGCGGCGACGGACGGCTGACCGCCGGAGGGCTGCGGCGCGGAAGCGGGAGCCGGCACCGGGGCGGGCGCGGGTGTGGGCGCGGGCGCGGGCGCGGGCTGCTGGGCGTACGCCGGCTGCTGCGGCGCCGGAGCCGCAGGAGCGGACTCGGGTGCGCCCCCGGCGGGCGGGAAGCTGCGCGGGATCGGCCACGCGCCGGGGGCGGGGCCGGTCTGCGCGGGGGGCGTGGGAGCGGGCGCGGGCGCCGCCTGCTGCGGTGTGGGCTGAGGCGCGAACTGCGGTGCGAGCTGCGGTGCCGGCTGCTGAGGCGCGGGTGCCACCGGTGCCTGCACCTGCGGCGCTGCCGCTGCCCCTGCCATCGGCGCCATCTGCGCCATCGGGGCCATCGGGGCCATCGGGGCCGCCAGAGCCCCGGCCGAGACCCGCCGTTCCAGCTTGTCCAGCCGTGCCTGCAGCGACAGCTCGTCGTCGTACGCGCCGGGCAGCATCACCCGCGCACAGATCAGTTCCAGCTGCAGCCGGGGCGCCGCGTTCCCCCGCATCTCGGTCAAGCCGGTGTTGACGATGTCGGCGGCCCGGCTCAGTTCGGCCGCCCCGAACCGGTCGGCCTGCGCCTGCATCACCGCGACCCGGTCGGCCGGGGCGTCGATCAGCCCCTTCTCCCCGGCATCCGGCACTGTGGCCAGGATCACCAGGTCGCGCAGCCGCTCCAGCAGGTCCGTCACGAAGCGGCGCGGGTCGTGCCCGCCCTCGACCACCCGGTCGACGACCTGGAAGACCGTGGCCCCGTCCTGTGCGGCGAAGGCGTCGACCACCTCGTCCAGCAGCGCCGAGTCCGTGTACCCGAGCAGCGCCGTGGCCATCTGGTACGTCACACCGGCCTCGCCCGCACCCGCGAGCAGCTGGTCCATCACCGACATCGAGTCACGCACCGACCCGGCGCCGGCCCGCACCACCAGCGGGAAGACCGCGTCCTCGACCTGGATGCCCTCACGGCCGCAGACGTCCGCCAGGTAGTCGCGGAGCGTGCCGGGCGGCACCAGCCGGAAGGGGTAGTGGTGGGTACGGGACCGGATCGTCCCGATCACCTTCTCCGGCTCGGTGGTCGCGAAGATGAACTTGAGGTGCTCCGGCGGCTCCTCGACCACCTTCAGCAGCGCGTTGAAGCCGGCCGAGGTCACCATGTGCGCCTCGTCCAGGATGAAGATCTTGTACCGGCTGTGCACCGGCGCGAAGAACGCCCGCTCGCGCAGCTCGCGCGCGTCGTCCACACCACCGTGCGAGGCGGCGTCGATCTCGATCACGTCGATCGAGCCGGGCCCGCCCGTCGCCAGGTCACGGCAGGACTGGCACTCGCCGCACGGCGTCGGCGTCGGCCCCTGCTCACAGTTGAGGCAGCGGGCCAGGATCCGGGCACTCGTCGTCTTGCCGCAGCCGCGAGGGCCGCTGAAGAGGTACGCGTGGTTGACCCTGTTGTTGCGCAGGGCCTGCTGGAGCGGAGCGGTCACGTGCTCCTGCCCGATGACCTCCGCGAAGGTCTCGGGGCGGTAGCGGCGGTACAGGGCTAGGGACACGCCACCGACGATATCGGGACGCGCCGACAAACGCGTCGTCCCACCGGGGTCCCACCGAACGTCCCCGGGAACGCAAGGACCCCTCGCGCACCCGCCAGAGCTCTCCTACCCTTGCTGCCTTCCGGCCCTGGGGGGGTTCAGAGAGATAACGCCACACGAGGGGCTGCCCCAAGAGTAGCGGATCCGGGCCCCGTACCCCGCACTCCACCCCCATCTCAGATCCGTAGGCAGCCACCCCCGACCACCTACGAGACAGCGGTTCGCGAGCACCCCTCAACATGTACTAAGCTCTCCCACGGAGGATTCGCCTAGAGGCCTAGGGCGCACGCTTGGAAAGCGTGTTGGGGGCAACCCCTCACGAGTTCGAATCTCGTATCCTCCGCCTCTGCCCAGCTGGGCAGACGAGGGCCCCGACCGCACTGCGGTCGGGGCCCTCGTCGTTCTCCAGTTGCAGTTTTGGTTGCAGTTCCTGCCCCACGCCTTGGGCGCGACCAATCCGCTGGCGCAATCGGAAGCGTCCGTGACCGGGCCCACTGCATGGATGTTCCAGGTCACTGGTCAGGTGGCCGGCGAAGTGCGAGGTGTGCCGGGCGGGAGTCGAGGGTGATCCCCCGCCCGACAGACAGTCGAACCATTCAGAGTTCTTCGGCTAGGGCGTGTCCTGTCGATCTGACTGGCTCAGTGAAAAACCGGGTGCGGCCGGTCACCGCGATGGTGTGGGATGCGGGGACATGACGATCGTTTTGAATGAGCCCGGCGTCGACGGACTGACCGGGGTCGTGGACGCGCTCCGCGCATGGCAGGACGACCGGACGCCGCTGCAACTCCATCCGGGGGACCTCGGCTGGGCCTGGGCGCTGGGCGCGGAGAGGCTGGCCGCGGCCGTCCGCACCTGGAGCACGGACGGGCGGATCATTGCCGTCGGATACCTGGACGCCCCCGATGTGCTGCGTCTGACGACCGCGCCGGACCTGCGACAGGACGAGGATCTTGCGCGTCAGCTGCTGGCGGACCTCAACGATCCGGAGCGTGGGGTCCTGCCGCCCGGGAAGGTCGGTCTCGAGATCCCCAACGGCGCCCTGCTCCGCGAGGTCCTCTTGGAGGCGGGCTGGAATCTGGACGAGCCGTGGACGCCGCTGCGCCACGACCTGTCCGAGCCGGTGAAGGACTCCGGCCTGCGGATCGAGGTGGCCGGTCCGGAGACGGCGAAGGTGCGGACCGCGGTGCACCGCTCGGCGTTCGGCAGCCCGAGGTTCACCGAGGAGATCTGGCACGTCCTGGCGGCCGGGCCGGTCTACGCCGACGCCCGCTGCCTGATCGGCTACGACGACCAGGACAACGCGGTGGCCGCGGTAACGGTCTGGTCAGCCGGTCCCGGCAAGCCCGGCCTGCTGGAGCCGGTGGGCGTCCACGCCGACCATCGCGGACACGGCCACGGCACCGCGATCTGCGTCGCCGCCGCTGCCACGCTGCGGGACATGGGTGCATCGAGCGCGCTCGTCTGCACCCCGAGCTCGAACACTGCCGCCGTCGCCACCTACAGGGCGGCTGGATACGAACCGTCGCCCGAACGGCTGGACGTCAGCCGACCCGCCTGAATATGTCCAGGCTGCGGCATCGGACAGAGCCGCGTCGTGACCCCGGCCGGGGCCGAACGCCCTTTGAGGACATGGGTAGGCCGGGGTTCGATGATGGTCGGACGGCACCTACGCGGAAGACCCCTCCCCCATGATCATCCCGAGGACGCAGGCGGTGCCTCCGAAGACCGTAATCCTCCGAAGACCGTAATAGCGGCGGCACCTGCGAGGTCACCCATCGCGCTGTCGGTGCCCCGCTGAACAGCATCCCGCATGATCGCCCTTCGGGCCTTGCGCCTCAGAACATCGCACTCGCCCGGCGTCAGTCAGTCCGACCGGATCTCACCGAGCAACGGGGAGCATCGACGGCTTCACGGAGTCGGGGTGGCGGTGGGGAAGCCGGTGGCACGGTCCGCCGTAAGCACGCCGAGGATGTAGCCGCCCTTCCCGACGACCGGCCGGACCGCCAGGTACCTGATCCGCATCGCGATCGCGGCCAGGGCCATGGCCAGGGTCGGGCGGCCCGGCGGAGACCGTGGCGGAGTAGCGTGGGAGACAACCGAGGACATTCCGCACACCGGCATCAGCGCCGATGTCGCCCTGGGTCGTGATGGGTCCCTCATGGACCAGACGGGCGGCTTCGCATGATGCCGATTCCTTTCCCCAGCTCTTCCACTCCCGGGCCGTGGTCGGTGCCCGGCACCCCGCTGCTGCCGCGGCTGGAACTGGAGCCGACGATGTCGCGGGAGGGCGTCTTCGACGGCGCCTGGTGGCCCCGCTCGAACCACGTCCTCGCCGAGCTGCCCGACTTGATCACCGCGCTCGGTGCCCACTTCGGGCGTATCGTCCGGGTCGGCCTCGACACCTCGGCCTGGGACGGCGTGCCCCGGTCCGTCGCGGCGAACGGCCTGACGATCAGGATCAACTGGTTCGCCGGCAGCGACGCGACGATCAGCATCACCCGGGGTTTCCAGGACCACTTCCTGCTGCTGGTGGTACCGCCCGGCACCGCCCCCGCGACGGCCGCTTCTGCGATGGCCGGCGCCTCGGCGACCGGGAACCACACCCCGGCGGCAGAACTCCTGCTCGGCTGAGCGGTCCGGCACCGCCGCGCGCAGGACCACTCCGACCGAGGTCTTCTCCGCCGGGCTGCACGGCGCTTCCGCCGTAAAATCGGTGCCCCCGACGATACGAGTCGGCACGCCGAGCAGGAGGAGGACGGTCGAGGCGACGGGCGGGGAGACGTCCGTCGCGAATGCCGGGCCTCCGGCGCGAACCGGCCGTCGTCGCTCGTCCGGGCGGGCGACCACACCGGGGTCGGCCGTTGATGGAAGTCCGGGAGCGCGCGACGTCCGAGAGCAGCGTATGGCTGTATGGCATGTCCGGGACTTCACACCGGACGACCTCGCAGCGGTGGTCCGGCTCGACGCCGAGAGCGCCACCACGGACCGCGCCGCCGTCTTCCGCCTCTCCGACGTGGTCGTCGCGTTGCAGGCACGGAATCCGAGCGTCGTCGTGGTGGCCAACGGACATCTCCCTCAGCGACGTCCGTCGGCTGGTCCACGCGGCCAGGGAAGGCCTGGCGGTCACATTGAGTACACCGCCGACTCCGGCAGCGGGACCGTCCGCACCATCGGCCGTCTCGATCTCGACCCGCCCTACCTCCAGGCCTGGTGCCACCTACGCGACGACGAGCGCGTGTTCCCCTCTCCCGCATCCACGGAGTGACGCCCGCGTAGCCCGGGGCAGAACCAGGTCGCCACTGCCGCGGGGACTCTGAGCGTCGACCTGCTCCGCAGCCGGCCGACGGCGCCCTGCATCCATTGACTTCGGAACATATTCCGAAGTATCGTCGGTTCTATGTCCATCCTTACCGTGTCGTTCTCTGACCTGTCGAAGAACTCCAAGCGGGTCGCGGACACCGTCGAGCGTGCCCAGCGCGTTCACGTCACGCGGCGTGATGGCGAGGACCTCTACCTCACCACTGCCCGCCACGATCAGCAGCGGGAGGAGACCGCCGACGTCACCGCCCGTCTCTTCGCCGCTCTGATCCGCAGCGATGAAGGCGCGCGGGCCGTACTGCTGGCCCTGCCCGAGGTGTTCCCGTGGAGCAGGCACCTGTCAGCCGAGGAGGTGCGCGAGTTCGTGGTGGACCTCGTCAACGCGACCCGGGACGCCGCCGAACTGGATGTCCACTCCAACCTCCACCGCGTCATAGTCGAATGGCGCGCCACCGCCAGGATCCTGGCGGACCCCGACCTCACCGCCCAGCTGACCCGGGCCCTCCCCGACGAGGACCACGGCGAGGTGCCTGCCCCGTGAGCCCCAAGCGCGGTGATGACGTCCCGCCCCCACCCATCGCCGACGAGTGGCGCCTGCGATTCGCCACGAACGAGGCGGCCAAGGGGTGGGGGGAGCTTTGTGCTGAAGCGCCTGGCAACAGCCGGCGCTGTTTCGAGGCGTTGCGCAGTTCCCCGGCCTCGAGCAGCGACCCCGACCGGCAGCACCGACTGCGCGGCCGGCTTGCCACCGCGACGCTCGGCGGCACGGCCTATCCCCAGTGGGAGTACGAGGTGACGGCCGGAGGCCGCGTGCGATACCTCGTCGACGAACCCCGCCACACAGTGCACCTGGTCTACGCGTCCGCCCGGCACCCGAAGGACACCGACGGCTGATCTCCGGACCGGCTCGATGCGGTCTCAGCTCCGGTCTCGTTCAAGGCCGTTCAGACAGGTTCAGTCGCTCCTCTCGACTGCCGGGAAGGCGCAGGTCGAAGCACGTGCGGACAGTGCCGGACGGCGCCGGGGAGAATTGGAAAGCGTGTTTTGGGCAACCCTCACGAGTTCGAATCTCGCATCCTCCGTCTTCGGCGTTCCTCCGGCTCGGGCCGGCCGGCCCGCTCCGCTGCCGGAAAAGACCCGCGTCCTCCGTGTGGTGCGGCATTCTTGACTGGCCCGGCTGACGCCGGGAAAGGACGGCTCCTACCCGGCGAGGTGTTCCCATCAGCAAGAAGAGCGGATCGACCCTGGCCACCTGGCTGCGCGGTCTCGACGCACCCGAGTTGGAACGGATCCTGGCGGCGCGCCCGGACGCGGCATCCGCTCCGGAGCCGCAGTCGGCCGGTGAACTGGCGGACCGTCTTCAGCGCCCGGCGTCGGTCGCGCTCGCACTGCCCCGGCTCGGGCTGCCGCACCTGCAGGTGGCGGAGGTTCTCGCCGCACTGGCTGCCGCATCGCGGGACGTCCTGGGAAGCCTCCTGGACGTGGCCGACAACGACCGCGCCGACGACTTGGACGCAGTCCTGGAGGCGCTGGCCGACCATGCCCTCGTGTGGCCGGACGGCAACGGGCTGTTGCGCATGGTGGCACCGCTGCGGCAGGTATGGGACACGCCGCTGGGGTTGGACGCGCCGCTGGCGCAGCTCCTGGCGAACACCGCCTCCGACGAACTGGGCCGCATGCTGGCGACCCTGGGCATCAAGCCTTCCGGCAACAACAAGCAGCAGCGGCTGGCAGCGCTGATCGATCATCACAGCGATCCGGACCGGGTCACCGCGCTGGTGGCCAAGGCCCCCGCAGCCGCCCGGAAACTCCTTGAGCAGCAGGCGGATCGGGCTCCGGAGCGATCGGGCTTCATCCTGTTCGGGGCTCCGTCGCCCGACTCCGGGCCGGGCGAACGATGGGCGCTGGAGCGGGGGTTGCTGATCCGGGAACGCCACCGGTACGGGCCGGCCCGGATGCCCGCGGAGGTCGCGCTCGTGTTGCGCGGGCCCGACTGGCGCCCTCCGTTCACGCCCGTCCCGCCCGTCGTGCGGTCGGTGTCCGTCACCACTCCGGAGATCGAACGAGAGGCCGCAGCCGCCTCGATGGCATTCGCCGCCCTTGCCGCGTCGGCTCTCAGGGTGTGCGCCGCCAATCCTCCGGCTCGGCTGAAGGCCGGTGGGATCGGCGCACGCGAGTTGTCCCGGGTCGGCAAGGCGGCGCAGTGCGACGAGACCGTGGTGCGCCTCGCACTGGAGGCGGCGAGCGAGGCCGGGCTGCTGGCCCGGGACGGCGACCGGGTCGCGGCGACTTCCGCCTACGACACCTGGGCCGAGGAGGAGCCGGCCGACCAACTCGCCGTCCTGCTCCGGGCCTGGTGGAAACTGCCGCTGACCCCTGGCGGGAGCCGCGACGAGGACGGGAAGGCCCTGCCGGCCCTCGCGGGGACACCACCCTGCGGAGGCTGCGTTCAGGCCCGCCACGGGCTGCTCACGGCAGCGGCGCAACTCCCGGCGGGCGAAGGTGCGGCAGACCCGCGGGAACTGGGGCCGGTGATCGTGTGGCGCCGTCCGCTCGCAGACGAACTCCCCCAGGACGCCACACCGTTCGCCACCCTGATCCGTGAAGCGGAACTGCTCGGCGTCCTCGCCCTCGGAGCCCTGTCCCCGATCGGGGCCGCCCTGCTCGCCGATGACGCCCAGGCGCTGGTGGACGCCTGCCGGCGCCTGCTGCCCACCGCCAGCGACTCCGCCCGCTTCGGCAGCGATCTCACGGCCGTGGTGACCGGAACGCCGTCGACGGCCCTGGTCACACTGCTGGATTCGGTCGCGGACCGGGAGACCAGCGGTGCGGCATCCGTATGGCGGTTCAGCCCGGGAAGCGTCCGCCGCGCGCTCGACGCGGGGCTCACCCCCGAGGCCATCGCGGCCGACCTGGCCGCCGTCGCCGTCGAACCGCTTCCCCAGCCGCTCTCGTACCTGATCCACGACACCGCGCGCAGCCACGGCCGGGCCCGCGTCGTCTCCGCAGCCTGTGTGATCCACGGCGATGAGCCGGCCCTCCTGGCCGAACTCGCCGCCCACCGCAAGCTCACCCGGCTCGGTCTGCGGCAACTGGCACCGACGGTGCTGATCTGCCAGACCTCATCGGACAAAACGCTCGCCGCACTGCGGTCCGCGGGCTACGCCCCCGTCGGCGAGAAGCCCGACGGGTCCGTCCGCATCGAGCGCACACAGCGCCCCCGCGCGGCAAGCCCGGTCCCGCCCCCGCGCCTGCCCGGCGGCAGGTCCCGCCCGCAGCGGCCGGAGCCGAGTACCTCCGCCACCCGGACGGCCGTCGACCTGAGCGCCCTCGCCGCCCGACTGCTGGCCGGCCCGCAGGACATCCCGGAGCCTGATCCCTGGGACGGCCGCCCCTACGGCAGCGACACCGAGGAGATCATCGCCGGGTACGCGCGCAACCTGCCCTACACCGACGTCCGCCAACTGGCCCACGCCGTCAACGAAGGCCTGGCTGTCACGATCGAGTACGTCGCCTCCTCGGGCAGCGAGACCATCCGCACCCTCAGCCGGCTCGAACTGGATGCTCCCTACCTCAACGCCTGGTGCCATCTGCGGAGCGACGGACGCGTGTTCACCCTGTCCCGCATCCACGGGGTGATGCCCGCGTAGCCGGTGCTCCGGTCGATGTACCAGCTCTACAGGTTGCGACAGACGTCGCGGCGGTTGCCGACGGTCATGACCCAGACGATCAGCCGGCCGTCCTCGATGGTGTAGACGACGCGATAGTCCCCGACCCTGAGACGCCACCTCGAGCCGTGCCCTTGGAGAGCCTTGATATCGAAGGCGGTGGTGTCCCCCTCGTCCAGAGCCTTCTGCAGCTCGGTGAGGCGGTAGAGGACCCTCAGGGCGTCCGGCCGGGGGATCTTGAGCATGTCCCGCTGGGCGTGCGGTGTGAACCGCGTGACGTGGCCCATGGCTCAGGCGTGGTGGTCGCGGAGCATTGCGGCCATCTCCTCGAGCGACACGGATCCGTCGAGTCCTTCGGTCTCCGCCTCGTCGGCCAACCGGTTGAGCCATGCGTCTTCAGCCTGCTCCGCCAGGCTGCGCAGGCGCTGGTACTCGCGAATGTCGATCACTACGGCTTCCTGCTTGCCGCGCCGCGTGATGATCGTCGGGGTTTCGTCCCTGCGCGCGCGATCGAGGACGTCCGCGAGGTGGCTGCGGACCTCGGCCATGGATTCGATCACCGGCTCACTCATGCAACGAATGTAGCAGATGTACATCTGTGCCAATTTTTGGAAAGCGTGTTGGGGGCAACCCCTCACGGGCTCGAATCCTCCGCCCCTGCCCGCCAGGGCAAGCGAAGGCCCGGACCGCTCAGCGGTCCGGGCCTCGTCGTCTCGTGGTCGCAGTTGTCGTCCCGCGCAGGTCCCAGCCGACCCACGCGGGCCCGTCCCGGTGCCACCTCGTCGGACCGGGTGCAGCTCTCTTCGGCGGTGACCGGCGGAGAGGCTTGCCGTGGCGCCGTGCGAGGCCGACGGAACGTCGAGGGTCAGGCTGCCTGACCGGCCGGCCGGGCCAGTCGGCGGCGGACCGCCCATGCCACTGCGGCGAGGAGGAACCCGTAGACGGACACCAGCCCGTGGCCGTTCTCCTGGGCGAGCCACATCGCGAGGCCGAGCGCCGGAACGCCGGCCGCCAGGGCGATCTCCTTGGGGAGGCGGGTGCGGGTGAGGAAGGCGAGGGCGAGGGTGGCGCCGAGGAAGTAGGTGGCGCCGGAGCTGCCCGCGAAGTTGCGGGGATCGGTGCTGGGGCCGTCGCCGAAGCCGAGCAGGTTGTCGATCCGGCCGGGCAGCAGGATGCCGGCGAGGAAGAAGCCGAGGGTGAGCGGGCCACCCCAGTACCACTGGGCGAGCGCGGCGATGGCAGCGAGGGTGACGAGGTTCCACAGGCCGCCGAAGAGGCCGCCGTTCTGCATGAACACCGAGGTGAATTCGCGCCACCAGCCGGACTTGGCGGGGTCGGAGTCCAGCGCGTCCATGGCGCCGGACCAGACCAGCTGGAGCAGGACGCCGCCGACGGCGAGCGCGGTCAGGGCGACCGCCGCCCACGGGATCGGCCGACCGCGCAGGGTGTCGCGGCCGACCACGCCGAGCCCGCAGTTGACCATCATGACCATCAGCGCGGCCGTGGTCACGTTGAACAGGATGGCCCCCATGCCTGCCCCTCCCCCGGTTGCGGCGTTTCCAACGCCGTTCGAAAACCTGATGGCGCAAAGCTAGCACAGTTTTCGAACAGCGTTGGAAAACGTTGTACGGTGGACCGCATGAAGCTCACCAAGGAGCGCATCGTCGACGCGGGCATGGCCGTCTTCGCCGAGGTCGGCTACCAGAACCTGTCCATGCGCCAGGTCGCCGACCGCCTGGACGCCCACGCGGGCAGCCTCTACTACCACGTGCGCGGCAAGGACGAGTTGCTCGCCCTGATGGCCGACCGGGTCTGCCGCCGGGCGTACGACGCCGGCACCGAGGCCCTGGCCGCCCTCCCGTCCGCCGCCACCTGGCAGGACCGCATCCACGCCCAGGCCACCACCCTGCGCCTGAGCATCAAGCAGCATCCCGGCGGCGCCCAACTCCTCGCCGAGAGCCCCGGCGTGCTCAGCCTCGGCGCCCTCTCCCTGATGGAACGCCTGCTGCGCACCCTCATCGACGCCGGCCTGCCCGCCGACCACTGCGGCATCGCCGCCGACACCCTGCTCAGCCACGTCACCGGCTTCGTACTCCAGGAGCAGAACCAGCCGGCGACGCCGCCACCCGTCACCGCCGAGCTCTACAAGGAACTGTGCGAGCGGTTCCCCCTGGTCATGAGCCCGTTGGTGCCGCGCCTGAGCCAGGACGAGAAGTTCGCACAGGGCATCCGCCTGCTCTGCACCGGCTTCGCGGCGCTCTCCTAGCCGCCGGCGCCTCGACGGCGACATGCCGGCGAACCGCTGCCGAACGGCCGGCCGGCGGTGGCCAACCGAACCCGACCGCCCCGCGCGGCGACGGCGCGAGCCCCTGACGGCGGGGCTCGCCCCCTCGGCATCCGCATCGCCCCGGTCGGGCCGGTCGCCCCGGTCGTGCACGCCGCCGCCCGGGCAATCCACCCTTCGGCTTCCGCACCGGAGCTGACTTACTGTCGGCCGTCCCGCGCCGGCGGCTGGTGCCTACCGGGCGCTACCGAGGTTCCGGTCGCCCTCGGCGCCTTCGAGCATGAGGGTGGTCTCCTCGATCCGGCGGAAGCGGCCGTCCGGGGCGAACTCGCCGAAGAGGTAGACCTCCATGCGGACGGCGGAGCCGTCGGTCTTGGTGATGTTCACCGTGTGCCGGTCGGCGTAGCGGTCGCCCTGCGCGAGTTCTTCGTGGACCTCGATCGAGCCGGTGGCCACGACCCCGCGCAGGTGGGCGATGTGGGTGAGGAACTCCTGCCGGTCGTCCCAGCGGCCGTCGGTGCGCTGGCGGTAGTCGGGGGCGAAGTGGCGGTCCACGGCCTCGTCCAGGTCGAGCCCCGGGGTGAGGAGCAGGTCGGTGAGAGCGGCGCTGATGTCGGTGTGGTTCATGGGTTTCCTTCGATTCGCAGGAAGACTGCCGGAGAAAATGCGTGCCTCAAGCACGCATCTGAACCGTAGCGTAAAAGCGTGCTCGGCGCACGCTAATCTGGACGCGTGACGAACACGACGGGATACGAGATCGCGGATTCACTGGGACTGCTGCTGCGGCGGACCACCCGCGCCCGCCTCTACGCCCACCTGACCGAGGGGTTGGGGGAGGCGGTGGACGAGCTCACCTATCCGGTGCTCAGCGGGCTGGCGCGGACCGGCGCGTGCAGCGCCGCCGACCTGGGCCGCGAGGTCGGCCTCGACCGGTCCACCGTCACCCGGCGCGCCGACCGGCTGGAACGCGCCGGCCTGCTGCGGCGCGAGCCGGACCCGGCCGACGGCCGTGCGACCCTGCTGGCGCTCACAAGCGAGGGGCACGACCTCGTGGCGGTCACCAGGCGGCGCCTGGCCGCTCGCATCGAGGACTCGCTCACTTCCTGGCCGCAGGCCGATGCCCGGACCTTCGCCCACTGGCTGCGGCGGTTCGTCGACGAGGGTCCGTTCGCCGCGGGCGAGGAGCCGGCGGCGGGCGACGAAGGGGAAGCGGGCGCCCCGAAGGCGTCCGGCCCGGCCCCGGGTTAAGACGGCGCGGGCTTACCGATATCTGACTGACCGTCAACTGGACCTGGGCGAGCTGACATTGAAGAAAATCCCGCCTCCCCGGGACAGGGGAGGCGGGATGTGGCCGTGCCGCTCGGAGGCGGGTCAGAAGCCGGTCAGGGTGATCTTGCCGATGGTGCTGCCGGACTCCAGGATGCGGTGGGCTTCACGGAGGTTGGCGGCGTTGACCGGCCCGAGGTCCCGGGTCGCGGTGGTGGTGATCAGCCCGGCGTCGACCAGTCGGGCGATCTCGGCGAGGATGCGGTGCTGGGTGGCCTGGTCGGGGGTCTGGAACATCGAGCGGGTGTACATGAACTCCCAGTGGAAGGAGATGCTCTTCGCCTTGAGCGCGCCGATGGCGAGGCTGTCGAAGTCGTCGATCGCGACGATCTGCCCGAAGGGGTTGAGGACTTCGGCGTAGGCGTCCAGGTTGCGGTCGGTGCCGGCGGTGCTGAAGACGTAATCCACCCCCTTCGGCGCGGCCTGGGCCAGCTGCGGCACCAGCGGCTGGTGGTGGTCGATCACGTGGTGGGCGCCCATCTTCCGGGCGAAGCCGGTGCTCTCGGGCCGGGAGGCGGTGCCGATCACGGTCATGCCGGTCAGGGTGCGGGCGAGCTGGGTGGTGATGGCGCCGACGCCGCCCGCGGCGGCGGTGACGAGCAGGGTGCCGGTCTGCTCCAGGGTGCCGTGGCGCAGGCCCAGGCGCTCGAACAGACCCTCCCAGGCGGTGAGCGAGGTCAGCGGCAGGGCCGCTGCCTCGGCGAAGGAGAGGGTGGCCGGCTTGGGGCCGACCAGCCGCTCGTCGACCGCGTGGAAACGGGAGTTGGCGCCGGGCCGGTCGAGTGCGCCGGCGTAGTAGACCTCGTCGCCGACCTGGAACAGCTCCACCCGCTCGCCGACCGCGACCACGGTGCCGGCGGCGTCCCAGCCGAGCACGCGGGGCTCGCCGCCCGGGTCGGCGTTCTGGCGGACCTTGTAGTCGACCGGGTTGACGGCGACGGCCTCCACCCGGACGAGCAGGTCGTGGGGGCCGGGCTCGGGGACGGGCAGTTCGACGTCCTCCAGGCTGGCGGGGTCGTCGATCGGCAGGCTGGTGCGGTAGGCGACGGCGGGCATCGTGGTGCCGGGGTGCTGGTTCATGGTGGCTCCGGGCCGGTTGTCGGGTCGGGTGGCGTGGGGTTCGGGCTACGGGAGCGGCGGGTGGGCCGCGAGGTAGCGGTCGGCGGCCTGCAGGGGGGTGAGGCCGTCGGCGTTGATCCAGGTGTCGAGCTCCTCGACACCGTCGTTGCCCAGGTGGAGGGCGTCGAGCCGGGCCAGTGCCTCGGGATGGATGAGGTCGAGGCTCGCCCGGCGGATGACGGGCGCTGCGGCGTCGACGGTGCCGAGCAGGCCCTTGGGCTCGGTCAGCGCTCGCAGGCCGTGGCGGCGGTTGAGGTACTGCGGGCGCCAGAGCGGGATGACGAACCACTCCCGGTCGGCGATCCCCTGCTCGACGCGGGCGAGGAACCCGGCCTCGGTGCCGGGGGTGAAGGTGTAGCCGGCCCGGTCGAGTCCGTAGGCGGTGACCATCCGGGCGGAGAAGCGGCTGATCCCGGCACCGGGGTTGATGCCGTCGATGGCGCGCGTCATGCGGGCGGACACCTCGGGCCGGGCGAGGTCGGCGACCTCGCGCACCGCGTCGGCCGGCACGTACGGCGGCACCGCCCACACGCAGTAGGGGTGGTAGTGCGGCGCGAGCAGGTGTGCCTGGTCCCGGTAGGCCGACAGGTAGGCCTCGTGGCTGGAGGGCAGCCAGGCCGAGACCAGGACGTCGACCCTGCCGTCGGCCTGGAGCCGGAAGAGCTGCTCGTGCGGGGCCTCGATGTTCTCGACCCGGTGGCCGTGGGCCTCCAGCACCCGGCGGGTGACGGCCGCGGCGGCGCGGTGGAAGGACAGGGCGATGTTGCCCACGGTGATGGCGGGCCCGGGGGGCGGGGTGTTCACTCAGATCTCCAGTCGTGGATGGAGCGCCTCGCGCAGGGTCGACACGATCTGCGCGAGCGCGGCGCGGGCGGCACCGGTCGCACGCAGGGCGTCGAGGACGACGAAGGCGTGGATCGTGCCCTGGTAGCGCACACAGGTGACCGGCACGCCGGCCGTACGGAGCTTCGCGGCGTACGCCTCCGCCTCGTCCCGGACCACGTCCGCCTCGGCGGTGATCACCAGTGCCGGCGGCAGTCCGGCCAGCTGCCGGGGATCGGCGTTCAGCGGTGCCGCGGTCGGCTCGGTCCGCCGGGCCGGCTCGGGTACGTACTGCTGCCACAGCCAGCGCAGGTAGTCGGCGCTCTGGAAGTACCCCCGTGCGAACTGGCGGTAGGAGGCGGTGTCGCAGTCCGCCGACAGGGGCGGGTGGAGAAGCACCTGGTGGCGGAAGGAGAACTCGCCGTACTCCTTGGCCAGCAGGGTCAGGGCCGCGGCCAGGTTGCCGCCGGCGCTGTCGCCGGCCACCGCCATCCGCGTCGCGTCCAGCCCGTGTCCGCGGCCGTGGCCGGCCACCCAGCGGGCCGCCGCGCGGGCCTGCCCGAGGGCGGTGGGGTACGGCGCCTCGGGGGCGAGGTCGTAGTCCACGAAGACCACGGCCGCACCGACCCCCACCGCCAGTTCCCGGACCAGCCGGTCATGGCTGACCACGCTGCCGGCGACCCACCCTCCGCCGTGCAGGTAGAGGATCGCCGGCAGCGGAGCCGGGCCGGGGGCGGCCGGCCGTACCAGCCGGACCCGGACCGCACCGTCGGACCCGGGCAGGCACAGGTCCTCGATGTGGGCGTCGGGGCGCTCGACCGGGCCGGACTGGGCCAGGTCCAGCCGGGCGCGGATCTCGGACAGCGGCAGCCGGCGGGGGTCGGGTCCGCCCGCCACCTGGTCGGCGAGCGCACGGGCGGCCGGGTCGAGGACCGGCACGGGCGGCTCGGTCGGATGGGGCATGGAAGGCTCCTCCAAGCTTCCGGGAGCGGCCGGGCACCCCGGATTCGGCGGTGCCCGGCCGTCCGGCGGTCCGTCAGGCCTGCGGCAGCTGCAGCGGGACCAGCGGGATGACCGACTCGGTCTCGATCAGGCCCGCCGCGACCGCGGGGAAGGTCGCGATGATCTCGTGCGCGGCCTCGACCGTCGCGGCGTCGAGGACCAGCGCCGCACCGACGCAGTCCGCGCGGTGGTAGCCGTGCACGATCACGCCCTGGTCGACCAGTTCCCTGGCCCGTGCCAGCTCGGCGTCGATGACCTTCGCGAAGTCCTCCTCGGTGGCGTGCGCCGCCGCCTTGAAGACCGCGAGAACACCGGCGCCGGATTCGTTCGACATGGGGACAGCTCCTTGATAGCGGGGTGCCGGCGAGAACTCGGTACCGCCTCGCCGGACATGTCCCCCATCCTGCGAAGCGAGCCCGCCATGCGTCCAAGGACTGTTTCCTATGAAACCCATAGGCTGAGCGCATGCCGACGCTACGACAGCTCGAGTACCTGGTGACGATCGTCGACGAGGGTTCCTTCACCCGCGCGGCCGAGCTCCTGCACATCACCCAGCCCGGCCTCTCCCACCAGTTCCAGGCCCTGGAACGGGAGATCGGCAGCCCGCTGCTGGAACGCCTGCCCCGCACCGTGCGCCCCACCCCCACCGGGCGGGCCATGCTCCCCCACGCCCGCGCCGCCCTCGCCGAGGCCCGGCGCGCCACCACCGCGGCCCGCCGGGCCGCCGGCCTCGCCACCGGCGAACTCCACCTCGCCACCCTCTACTCCATCAGCTACGGCCTGCTGCCCGCCGCGCTCGGCGCCTGGCGCCGGAGCCACCCGGGCGTACGCGTCCGCCTGTTCGAGCACCGCCGCGCCGACGAACTGGCCGCGGCCATGAACGCCGGTCAGGCCGACATCGCCGTCGGACCGCCACCGCCCGGCTGGGAGGGGCCGGTCCGCCACCTCGGCACCGAGGAGTTCCTCGTCGTCACCCGCACCGACGACCCCGCGGCCGGCTCCGCCCGCGCACCCCGCGTCCACCTGGCCGACCTCGCCGAGCGGGAATGGGTGCACTTCACCCCCGACAGCGGCCTGGCCGACCTCCTCGACCAGGCCTGCGCCGCAGCGGGCTTCCGCCCCCGTGTGGCGGTCCGCACCGAACAGGCCCCCGCCGCGGCCAACTACGCCGCCACCGGACTCGGCCCCACCCTCGTACCCGCCAACACCATCCCGCCCCACTTCAACGGTGCCGTCCTGCGCCCCGACCCCCCGGTCAGCCGCCCCCTGACCGCCTACACCCGCACCACCCCCGACCCGGTCACCGCCGCCTTCCTGGACATCCTCACGGACCGGTCCCTGCTGACCCCGCGCCACATCCTCAGGCGGCTCGGCCCGGCCGCGTCGGGGTGAGGCGGCCAGGGTCAACTGGAGCCGCAACCAGGGATGTTGGGACACCCGCCAAGGCGGTGCCGACAGGTGGACCGTCTTCGGGCGCCCGTCGCTGACGCGCACGAAAAAACCGGTCCGCATCATCCGGGCTTGACCCTGACCCTGCGTCAACCTCCGAGCATGAAGGCATGACGAAGGCGACGGGGAAACCACTCCCCCACCCCGTGACCGGGGAGAACCACTCCGACCCGCGGGTTCCGGTTCTGGCGGCCACCGGTCTGCGCAAGCCCGTCTCGGCGACCACTCCCCCGCCTGGGCCCGGCTGCGCGAACTCGTCGGCCGGCGGATGCAGGCCCTCGGCTAGCGGCGGCGCCCCGCTCCGAGCGCGTTGCCCGGATCACAGAGGAGAACGCCGAACGGGCGAAATACCCTGACCGCCGGAGCGGTTGGCACCTGCACGCATGCGCCGCACGCGCGCATGACGTCCGGTACCTGTGAGGAACACCCATGAACGTCACCGCATCCTCCGCCTCCCGCGCGTCCGAGATCCTGTCCCGGCCCGTCGAGCTGAACGGTCTGACCGTCCCCAACCGCATCGTCATGGCACCGATGACGCGCATGTTCTCCCCGGGCGGTGTCCCCGGTGAGGACGTGCGCTCGTACTACGCCCGTCGCGCCGCCGCGGGTGTGGGCCTGATCGTCACCGAGGGGACCTACGTCGGCCATGAGTCGGCCGGGGGGAGCGACCGGGTGCCGCGCTTCCACGGTGAGGAGCAGCTGGCGGGGTGGGCGAAGGTCGCCGAGGCCGTCCACGCGGCGGGCGGCACGATCGTGCCGCAGCTGTGGCACATCGGCATGGTGCGCGAGCCGGGCGCCCCGCCCTACGCCGACGCCCCCGCCGTCGGCCCGTCCGGCATCCGCCCCGACGGCACCGAGGGCTCCGGCAGGGCGATGACCCGGCGTGACCTGGACGACGTCATCGGCGCCTTCGCCGAGGCCGCCGCGGCCGCCGAGCGCATCGGCTTCGACGGCGTCGAACTGCACGGCGCCCACGGCTACCTCATCGACCAGTTCCTGTGGGCGGGGACGAACCGCCGCACCGACGCCTACGGCGGCGACCCGGTGGCCCGTACGAAGTTCGCGGCCGAGATCGTGGCCGCGGTCCGCGAGACCGTCTCGCCCGCCTTCCCGGTGATATTCCGGTACTCGCAGTGGAAGCAGGACGCCTACGACGCGAGGCTCGCCGGGACCCCCGAGGAGCTGGAGGCGATCCTGGCCCCGCTCGCCGAGGCCGGCGTCGACGCCTTCCACGCCTCCACCCGCCGCTACTGGGCCCCGGAGTTCGAGGGCTCGGACCTGAACCTGGCGGGCTGGACCAGGAAGCTCACCGGCCGGCCCGCCATCACCGTCGGCTCGGTCGGCCTCGACGGGGACTTCCTCCGCACCTTCGCGGGCGAGGGCTCCTCGGTCCAGGGCATCGACAACCTCCTCGACCGCCTGGAGCGCGACGAGTTCGACCTGGTCGCCGTGGGCCGCGCCCTGCTCCAGGACCCGGAGTGGGCGGCCAAGGTCCTGGGCGGCCGGTTCGAGGAGTTGGAGCCGTACGACACGGCGGCCCTGAAGGCGCTGGTCTAGTAGTGCTCTGTCAGGTGGTGCCGTAGGTCTGAGCGGCCGGCGCGGCAGGCGCGTCCGCCCTCGCCCGTACGGTCAGGCCGGTCGCCGCGGAGTGCGGTCCTCGGCGGCGAACCGGTGCAGCGACGCCTTCACGGCCGCGACGAAGGCGTCGCGGTCGTGCGGGGTGAGGAGGTCCAGCGACAGGTACGGGTTGAGGTCCTCCAGCTCGACCAGCAGCAGCCGGCCGTCCCGGGTGCGGCAGGCGTCGACGCGCTGGATGCCGTGGTCGATCTCGTTCCAGTCGACGAACCGCTGTGCGAAGGCCAGGTCCTCTCCGGTGGGCCGGTACTGCTCCAGCTCCCAGCGCCGGTCCGGGCGGGGCGCGTGGAGGGCGTACTGGAAGGTGTGGTCGACGAAGTAGAAGGAGAGCTCGTAGCGGAAGTCGACGCGCGGCTGGACGAGGACGTCGCCGTACTCGAGCCCGTCCAGCTCGTCCCGGGTGACGAACCGCAGGCCGAGCGAGTCGGCACCGGCCTTGGGCTTGACCACGTACGCGTCCGCGTCCGGCAGCCGCAGGGCCCCGTCGCGGTCGTCGGCGGTCGGTATGACGGGGTAGCCCTCGGCGCTCAGGTCGAGGAGGTACTGCTTGCCCGTCATATCGGCCTTGCCGGTGAGCTGGTTGTAGACGCGCGCCCCCTGCCGCAGCGCCCGGGTGCGGAACTCCTCGTACGCGACGGGGTAGTTCAGCACGGGGCCGCTGTTGCGGACCACGACCATGTCGAAGGCGTCCATCAGCGCGGCCGCGTCCAGCGGGTGGCAGAGTGCGATGTCGAAGTCCTCGCGCAGCCTGGAGCTGAGGAAGACGTCCTCGTCGCCGTACCGGCGCCCGCGGGCCTCGTAGGCCAGGTCGGTGACGAACAGGACACGGGGCTTGACGGACGGCATCGCTCTCCCGGGGTTGACTCCCGTCAACCTACCCGCCGGGGCCGCCCCCGTGCGCACGGATCCCGGCCGTCGGCTCCGGGCCCGGGCGCCCGTCCCCGCGTACGGCTTCCGGCCCGGCCGGCGGCTCACGCGGCGGACGCCGCCGGGGCCCTGCGCTCGCCCGCCCCCGTGAGACGGCTGAACGCGCAGGCCGCCGAGGCCAGGGTGGCGTGGTGGTGCCAGCCGGGGTAGGACCGGCCCTCGAAGTCGCCCAGCCCGAAGTCCTCGGCGAGCGAGTCCATCGTGGCCGACAGGTCGTGCCGGGCGGCGAGGGACAGCAGACGCGGCATGCGCTCGTGGGCGAGGTTGGTGACCCAGACGCGGGTCACCCTGCGGCTCGCGGTGTCGTACGGGGCGAAGAGCCGGTGGACCGCTCGCGCGGCGGGCAGCCCCGGCAGCCTCACGAGGCAGGTCAGCACGTGCACGCCCCGACCCCGGCCGTCCCCGGCCCGGTGCAGTGCAAAGACGGCGCTGCCGAACCGGTCCAGCAGCGGCCCCGCCCCGAGCGCCTCGCCCGGGAAGGGCCGGCCGTCCGGCGACGGAACACCCGGCTGGAGCGGCGCCAGCGGCAGCGCCGGGGGCACGGCGACCACGAAGTCGTGGCGGCGGCCGCCCAGGGCCCGCAGCAGCCGTCCCGCGTCCCGCTCGTGGCTCATGTCGGCCACCACCGGCAGCGGGGCCCCGCCGCTCGCCTGGGCCAGGGAGTCGACCAGGTCGAGGACCTGGGCGGTGAGCGGCCGGTCGCGGTGGTGTTCGGGGATGCGGGTGCGGGCCCGCAGCTCCTCGTCCTCACTCCACCGGCCGGGCAGCAGAAGGCGCCAGTCGACGGGCACGTGCAGGTCCGGTCCCGACAGGAACGCGCCCATGCCCGCCTGGCAGTTGATCGTGCGTCCCAGGGCGGGGACGAAGCGGCGGTGCACTCCGGCCGAGTGCTCGCCGCGCTTGGGCACGGTGGTGAGCGCGATGGTCCAGGCCTCGGCCGCACCCCGCCGCTCCGCCCAGTTCAGCAGTGCCGCACGGACCGGCTGCCAGTCCCAGGGGCTCGCGTTCACGAACTGCTGCAGGGACAGCGCCGCCGCCGGCTGGCCGGAGGCGGCCGCCAGGTGGCGGATGGACTTCTTGCCCGGTGCGGACAGCAGCCCTTCCAGGTAGACCCGCGCCCAGCGGCGCTGATCGGCCCGGGGCAGCCCGGCGAAGAGGTCCTGCACGAAGGACGTGAAGGCGTCGTCGCTACGGGGGCCCGGCAGCGGTGTCACATGCGCGGCCATGGATGTGCTCCCTCCCGGTGGTCGGAAGAAAAATACATAACGCTCTCTTTTTTTTCCAGCCCCCCGGCGGCGGGAGCCCGCGCGGCCGGCTCCCGGACGGGCTCCGGCCGGGCGGCACGGCACGGCGCAAACGGGATGCGGTTGTGGCAAGTGGCCCTTCAACAGCGGGCGATCGGATGCCAAGCTGGCCGGTGATCCACCGGTGGCCAGGCCGGGTGGGACGGCGCCAGGGGGAACCCCGTCCGCCCGGAAGCGGCCACCGTGACACGACGGGAACAGGCCGTGCGAGAAGGAGAGCATGAGCAGACAGGACAGAGCGGTGCGCACCCGCGCGGCGCTCATCGAGACGGCTGCGGACGAGTTCGCGCGCGAGGGGTACGCGGGCGCGGCGCTGAGCCGGATCAGCAAGGCCGCCGGGACCTCGGTCGGCGCCCTGACGTTCCACTTCGACTCCAAGGCCGACCTGGCGGCCGCCATCGTGGACCAGGCCGTCGCGGCCGGCCGCGCCGTGGTCGACCGGGCGGCCGCCGCCGAGGGCTCGCCCCTGCGGCAACTCACCGCCGTCGTCCTGGGGCTGGCGCGGGAGGCCGACGCCGATGTCGTCGTCCGGTGCGCGGCACGGCTCGAACGCGACGCCGTCGGCGACGCCGGACGATGGCGGGACACCTGGTGGCCCGCCGTGTGCCGGTTAGCTCAGGAGGCCCATCGCAGCGGCGACGTGCCCGCCACGGCGTCACCCGGCGGCATCGCGGACCTCGCGGCGCTGTTCATCCGCAGCATAGGGATGCACGCCGATGGCCCGGGCGCGGCCCGTACCGGCGACGGGTCGGGGGCCGCCCACCTGGAGCGGCTGTGGCGCATCACGCAGCCGGGCATGGGTGAGCGGGGGCCCGGGGCGGGCTGAGCCGGCCCCGGGCCCGGTCGGCCGTCGGGGCGCGTCCGACGATCCGCGCCCGGCGGGAACCGTCAGACGCGCCCCGGCAGTTGGGCGACGGGCCCCGGCCCCGGGTCGGCGCCGGCCGCGCTCCACACCGCGTCGCTGCGGTACCAGTGGTCCTCGGCGAACAGCCTGAACTGGCGCTCCGTCACCCGCCCCGGAGTGCCGCGCAGCGCTTCCAGGCACCTCGACAGGGGCCAGCTCCGCTCCGGCCGGTCCACCAGGCCGCACCGGGCGAGCCCGGCGATCACGTCCCTGAGCGCGACGGGGCTCGGATGGCTCGCGTCGTACACGCCCGGGGGCAGCGCGCCCTCGGCCGTCGCGATCCGGGCGGTCAGCCGGGCGAGATCCGAGACGTGGACGAGGGAGAGCAGGGCGCGTCCCGCGTCCCAGTGGGCCGGGACGCGCCGCAGCGCTTCCTGCAGCGCTGGAACCACCCAGCGGTCCCCCGGCCCCAGGATCAGCCCCGGCCTGAGCACCACACCGCCGGCGCCCAGCACCGGCTCCTCGGCGGCCAGCCGGCTGCGGCTGACCGCCGAGACCGGTTCCGGCGTCAACTCCCCTGCCGTGCCACCCCGATGGGGGCCCGCGCCGTAGACCGCCGCGGTGGACAGCAGCACGATCCGGCGCGTGCCCGCGCGCCGCGCCTCGGCCACCGCGGCGCGGGTGCCCAGGACGTTGACGGCCCGGCAGCGCTCCTCGTCCGGCCCGATGTAGGACGCGAAGTGCAGCAGCACCTCGCTGTCCTCGCACAGCCCGTGCAGGGACGCGGGATCGGCCAGATCGGCCCGTACCCACTCCACCGAGGCCCCGGAGGCCTGCTCCGGTATGCCGCGGGCCACCGCCCGGACCCGGACCCCCGCCCCGGTCAGCTCGCGCAGGACGGCCGCGCCGACGAACCCCGTGGCGCCGAGCAGGGTGACCCTCACCGCCCGCCCCGCTTCCCGTCCGTACCGGCCCTCGCACCGACGCGCAGCGAACCCCGGACGCCGGCGGTGGCGACGCCGGGCAGCAGGTAGCGCCACAGCAGGACGATCCGCTGCGGCAGGTCGGCGCGGTCCGTCGAGATCTGCGAGAAGAGCTGGGTACCCGAGAAGCAGCTCACCAGCAGCCAGGCCAGATCGGCCACGTCGACGGACTCCTCCAGCTCACCGCGCTCGCCCGCGGCGGTCAGCTGCTCGCGGAAGACCTCGACCCACTGCTGGTACGCCTGGTCGTCGCGGAGCCCGAACTCGCCCTGCTCCACCGCGAGCCGCACCCCGCCGCGCAGCACGGGGTTGGTCTGGAGCTGCTCGGCCAGGTACAGCGTGATGTCGATGAGGCGCTGCAGGCCGTCGGTGCCGCCGGGCATCTCCAGGTCGTCGCCCTGACCGATCATCACCGCCCGGGCGAGGCCCTCCTTCGAGCCGAAGTGGAAGTAGACGGCCCCCTGTGTCACCTTCGCCCGCTTGGTGATCTTCGCTACGGAGGCCCCGCTGAAGCCGTACTCGTCGAACACCTCCGCAGCGGCGCGCAGGATGTTCTCTCTTGTCCTCAATGCCCGTTTCTGGAGGGTCCGTTCGGTCTGGTCCCCCGGTTCGCGCACCATGCCGGCTACCTCTCGACAAAAAAACGATCGTTCTTTATCTTACCGGCAGCGCGACACAACGCCGCAGTTCCGACCTGGAACACGGCCGTCCCCCACCCACACACGGACGGCCTCGCGTCAACGCTTTCGGGGGAGACACACCACCCATGCTTGTCCTCACTGCGCAGCACCCACAGGCCGCGACCGCCATCCCGCGTCAGTACGTGCACAAGGCGGCCCAGAGCGAAGTCCTGCTCACCGGCTGGCAGGCCCTCGGCGACGACTCCTTCCTCATCACCGCCCAGTGGCCGCGCGCCCACAGCTACTACGGGGCGTTCGACGGCCGGCACGACCCGATGCTCCTGGCCGAGACCGTCCGCCAGGCCGTCCCCCTGCTCAGCCACCTCGGCTACGACGTCCCGTTCGGGCACCGCCAGATCTGGGACCACCTCGACTGGACCATCGACCCCGGTGCCATGTCCTGCGCCATGGTCCCGGCCGAGATCGAACTGCACGTCCGGTGCAGCGAGGTGACGCGTCGCGCGGGGCGCCTCGCCGCCCTGCGCATGGACATCGAGCTCACCCGCGACGGTATGCCCCTGGGCACCGCGAGCACCCGCTTCACCAGCCAGGCGCCGAACCTCTACACCCGCCTGCGCGGCCGCTACGCCGACCTGGAGCAGGCGATCGCCCGGTGCGTCCCGCTGGCGCCCCCGGCATCGGCGCGGCGGGTCGGCCGCACCGGTTTCGCGGACGTGGTCCTCTCCCCCAGCGACACCGTTCACCGCTTCCAGCTGCGCATCGACCTCAACCACCCGGTGCTCTTCGACCACCCCGTCGACCACGCGCCGGGCATGCTCCTGCTGGAGGCCGCCCGCCAGGCCGCCCACGAGATCCTCCACCCGCACCGGGCGCTGATCACGGGCATGGAGAGCGCCTTCCACCGGTACGTCGAGTTCGACGCACCCTGCTGGATCGAGTCCGAGGTGCTGGGTACCGGGCCGGACGGCACCGCCGTCCGCGTCACCGCCTCGCAGCACGGCCACGAGGTGTTCACCGCCACCGTCGTCGCCTCATAGGCGGGGCCCCGAGCGGCAGGGGGCGGTCCGACACGACCGCCCCCCTGCGCTTCGGGCGGATCAGCTCCAGTAGGTCAGGGGCTGCTCGGTGCCGCGCACACCGATGAAGAAGCTCACCGCGGCACGGTCGCGGCCCTTGGACGGCCGGACCGCGTGGATGCGGGACGCGTGGGAGAGGATGAGCATGCCGGCGGTCGGCTTGAGCGCCACGGTGGGCTCGGGGATGAGCTCGCGGTTGAGGCCGTAGCTGTCGGCGGTGATGCGCAGCGCGTCGTACTCCGCGTGCTCGTAGCCGCGGGACCACAGCTCCAGCTCGCCGCCCTCCTCCGCCGTCTGGAGGTAGAGGTTGGCGGTCATCTGGGTCAGCAGCTCGGGCTTGCCGTCGACCCGGGCGGCGCGGCGCAGGTCCTCGAGCTCCCAGGAGAGGAAGTCCTGGTGCGGGATGGCCCCGTTGCCCTCCTGGAAGACCCGGGCCTGGCCGACGAAGAGCGGGTTGCCGTCCAGGTGCTCCATGTTGGCGCCGCCCGGCCAGCCCTCCTGGAGCTCCAGGCGCAGGCGGTCGATCGGCGACAGGTAGGGGGACCAGGCGTCGCGCAGCGACTGCACGGCCTGCACCGCCTCGGAGAAGTAGCGCTTCTCGCGCTCCTCGCTCGACAGGCCCTCGTAGGTGTTCAGGCCCCACTTGTGGACGCCCGGGACGTTCGCGTACTCGCCGTAGAGGCGGTCGTGCATCAGCTGCTCGGTGGCCCGCTGGCAGAGGTCCTGCGGGCAGTAGTCGCGGACCACGATGGCGATGGCCTCGCCGTGGGCCAGGTCGAGCAGGTCCTCGCGGGTGATGCGGTCGGCCTCGATGACACGGGGGTTCGCCAGCTCGCCGAAGGGCGAAATGACGGGGTCGGCAGTAGCAAGCATGTGAGGTCCTTTTCCATGGGATTCCGGCGTTTTCCCGCCTGGCGAAAACCTGCGGAGAACGGGTCGCCGGTGATCGGTTGACGTGATCGTAGAACAGGTCCGAATGCTCTGGCACGACCCGGAAATCGGCGCGAATCCCAGCCTTCTGCGGCGCTTTGGCGGCCCTTTGGATTCACTCTGGAGCATCCGCCGCCGCACCGGTGGGCCGGCCGGGCCGGATCGCCCCGCTCCGGGGCGGGGCGGGAAGTTGCCAAAGTGGTGGTGCGCTTCCGGAGCCGGCTGGCCGCCTTTCCTTTGCGGCGCCTCGGCCGAGTGCCCGGCGGGCTGCCGCGGGCGGTGGAGCGGAACCCCGCGGCGGTGTACGTTCATGGCGTCTGGATCCGTCCCAGAAGGACGACGCTTTCAGAGCCAACGAGGGGTCCGATGCCATCCGAACACCACCCGCCCGAAATACCGGGCGAGTCGTACGTGGAATTCCGAGTACTTGGCCATTTCGAGGTCGTGACCGGCGGCGGGGCCGTCTGCACACCACGGCCGCTGAAGCAGCGGGCGCTGCTCGCACTGCTGGTGTCCAAGCACGGCCAGTGCCTTTCCGTCAACGAACTCGTGCACCTCCTCTGGGACGGCCAGGCGCCGCCCACCGCCCGCGCCGCGCTCCAGGTCTACATCTCCAAGCTGCGCAAGCACCTGGCGGAGACCGGGTGCGACGCGGGCAGCCTCTCCACCAGCCTCCCCGGCTACGTCCTGCACCTGGGCCGGAACGCGCTCGACCTGCGGGAGTTCGGGCGGCTCACCCGCGAGCAGGGCGCCGCCCACCCCAAGGACCGGGCGGGCCTGGAGCAGGAGTCCCTGAACCTGCGGCAGGCGCTCGCCCTGTGGCGGGGGCCCGCGCTGGCCGACCTGAGGGACGTCGCCGCGCTGGGCGAGCTGGGCGTGGTGCTCGACGAAGCCCGGATGGCCGCCTGCGAACGGAAGCTGGAGATCGACCTCCTGCTCGGCAGGGAACTCGCGGTGCTCAGCGAATTGCGCGGACTGGCGCTCCGGTACCCCGAACGCGAAAAGATCCAGGGCCTTTTGATGACCGCCCTCTACCGGAACGGCCGGGCCGCCGAGGCGCTCGCCGCCTACAACGGTCTGCGCAGGGCCCTGGTCGACCGGCTCGGTATGGACCCTGGCCACCGGCTCAACCGGCTGCACCATGCCATCCTCAACCGCGAGAAATGGCTCGAAGAACGCAGGGACGGGCTCTTCGCCCCTGCGGTGTGAACATCCTGAAAAAGCTGCCGCCCAGTTTTTCACATACGGCCCGCCGGATTTCCGGCGGGCCGTATGCATGATCGGGAAAAGTCCACTAAAGCGCGGCTAAAAGCACCCCGTAGACCCGCTGAAAAACCGGCCCTCAGGCACCGGAACGGCTATGCGCGGGGCGGGATTGGCAAGTACGGTTTTCCGGAACTCCTTCCACCGAGCCGGATCTCCAGACGCCGGTTCTCCGCAATGGGACGGATCACCGTGCGAATAAAAACAGTCGAGCAGACTCTCCAGGACCTGCAGGGCACCGGCGGCGTCGGACGACTGCGTCGGGACCTGGGCTGGTTCGACCTCGTCGTGACCGGCGTCGGAATGGTGCTGGGCACCGGAATCTTCGTCTTCACCGGCCAGGTGGCCAAGCAGATGGCGGGCCCCGCGGTGGCCGTCTCCTTCGTACTGGCGGCGGTCATCTGCGGCTGTGCCGCGCTCTGCTACGCGGAGCTGGCCTCGTCGCTCCCGGTCGCGGGCTCGGCCTACACCTTCGCCTACACGACCCTGGGCGAGACCATGGCCTGGATCATCGGCTGGGCCATGATGCTCGAACTCACCCTCTCCGCCTGCGTGGTGGCCGTGGGGTGGTCCGGCTACCTCCAGTCGATGCTGGACACCGTCGGCGTCCACCTGCCGACCGCGATCAGCGGAGGCCACGGGTCCGTGGTCAATCTGCCGGCCGCACTCCTGATCATGGCGCTCGTCGGGGTGCTGGTGGTGGGCGGCTCGGTCTCCAAGGGCGCCACCCGGGTGCTGGTCGCCGTCAAGATCGCCGTCGTGCTCGTCGTCGTCGGTGTGGGCGTCTTCTTCGTCAAGGCGTCCAACTACTCGCCGTTCGTGCCGCATTCGGCACCGAGCAACGCCGCGTCGGGTATGAGCGAGCCGCTGCTGCAGTGGCTCGGTGGCGGGGTTCCGACCGCCTTCGGCATCGGCGGCGTGGTGACCGCCGCCGCCATGGTGTTCGTCTCGTACATCGGGTTCGACGTCGTCGCGACCTCCGCCGAGGAGACCCGCAGGCCGCAGCGCGACCTGCCGATCGGACTGCTCGGCTCCCTGCTGGTGGTCACCGTGCTGTACGTGGCCGTCAGCATGGTCATCACCGGTATGCAGTCCTACCGGGACCTCTCCGTCGAGGCACCGGTGGCCGACGCCTTCAAGTCCGTCGGGCAGCCGGTCGTCGCGGGCCTGATCAGCGTGGGCGTGGTGGTCGGCCTGGTGACCGTGTGCATGGTGAGCATCCGGGGACAGAGCCGCGTGCTGCTCGCGATGAGCCGCGACCGGCTGCTGCCGCCCTCCTTCGCCGCCGTCCACCCCCGGTACGCCACCCCGCACCGCAGCCTGCTGCTGCTCGGTGCCGTGATGGCGGTGCTCTCGGGCTTCGTCGACATCGGCGTGCTGGCCGACCTGGTGAACATCGGCACCCTCTTCGCCTTCATGCTGGTCTCGGTGGGCGTGGTCGTCCTGCGCCGCACCCGGCCCGACCTGCCGCGCCCCTTCCGGGTGCCCCTGGTCCCGCTGCTGCCGGGCGTCTCCTTCGTCGCCTGCCTGTACCTGATGCTCAACCTCCAGCTGCTGACCTGGGTGACCTTCGTGGTCTGGCTCGCCGTCGGCCTGGTGCTGTACGCGGCGTACGGCCGGCGCCACAGCCGCCTCGCCGCGCCCGCCGACGCCTCCACGCTCGCCGACCCGTCCACCGGCCCGGCGCCCGCCGTCCAGGGCGAGCGCGTCCCGGACGCCCCCGCACCGGTGTAGCCGCACGGGTACACCGGCGCCGGTTCCGGCGGCGGACCGACCGAACGAGATTCCCGAACCGGGGATCGACGACATGAACAGGCTGTGATCAATGCGCCTCCCGAAAGCGTTCTGGCTGCTGTGGTTCGGCCAAGCGTGCAACCGGATCGGCACGCTGGCCCCCGCTTTCCTGGTCCTCTACCTGGAGCAGGGCAAGCTGGTGAACTCCCAGACGACGCCCCTCATCGTGGGACTCTTCGGAGCGGGCGTCGTCACCTCCGGACTGGTGGGCGGCGCCGTCGCCGACGCCATCGGCCCCCGGCGCACCATCATCTCGGCCCAACCCGCCGCCGCGGCAACGGCCTTGGCGTTCCTGGCGACGAGCAACATGTACCTGCTCTGCCTGCTCTCCCTGCTCACCGGGTTCCTGTCCGCCGTGGACCGCCCGGCGGGTGCGGGCCTGATCGCCAAGATCGTGCCGCAGGAGGACTTCTCGCGGGCCTACAGCCTCTACATGGTGGGGTTCAACGTCGGCATGTCCCTGGGCCCGGTACTGTCCGGTGTCCTGCTGTCGTCCTGCCCGCCCGCGCTCTTCGTCGTCTGGGCGGTCTGCAGCGGTGTCTACGCCCTGCTGGTCTGCGCGCTTCCCGCCGACGACACCCGGCGGACGGCCGGCGGCGACGGCACGTCGGTGCTCCGGAGCGCCGTGAGGGGCGTCGCCGAGCCCTTCCGCTCACGCGTCATGCTGGTCTTCCTGTCGCTCACCTTCCTCATGGCCTGCGTCTACCTCCAGGTGAACTCGACGCTGCCGCTGGGCATGCGCGAGGAGGGGCTGAGCCCCGGGGAGATCGGCATGGTGCTCGCCGTCAACGCCGTGCTCTCCGTAGTACTGCTGCCGCTGGTGCCCAGGGTCATCGAGGGGATGGCCGAAATAGTGCCGGTCATGCTGGCCAGCGGCCTCGTCGCCGTGGGCTTCGGGCTCAACGTACTGGCGCACGGCATCCCGATGTTCGTCGTCAGCACGGTGGTCTGGACGCTCGGCGAGGTGCTGTGGACGACCGTCTCCGCGGCGTTCGTCGCCAAGCGGGCCCCCTCCGGCCGGGTCAGCACGTACCAGGGATCGTTCTTCTTCGCCTGGAACGCGGCGTTCGTGGCCGGCGGCCCCGTCGGCATCGCCCTGGCGAAGTCGTACGGATACACCACGCTGTGGCTCGCCGCCCTCGCCCTCGGCCTCCTCGTCACGATCGGCTTCAGGGTCCTGGTCAGGATCCCCGGCTTCGAGCCGGAGGCCGGCGCGTCCGCCGACGGCCCCACAGTCACCCCCGCCGCCCCCGCCGCATCCGCCGACCCTGTCGCATCCGCCGCATCCGCCGCATCCGCCGACCCTGTCGCATCCGCCGCCTCCGCCGTCCGGTCCGGCGAAGCGCACACCCACTGACTCCCCGCCCCCAGCCCGAGCTGAAAGGCCGACCATGCACTCCGCAGACCCCAAGCCCGTCGCCGTCGTCGTCGACGGATACTCCGCCGGGAACTTCTACTTCGCCGCCTTCGCGCGGCTCGGCGCCGACCTCGTCCATGTGCAGAGCACACCGGACCTGATGACCTCGATGGCCCCGCCCAACTTCGCGGACTACCTGGCCAACGTGGTCGGCTCCGACGAACAGGAGCTCGTCGAGCGGCTCCGCGCCTACTCCCCCGTCTGCGTGGTGGCGGGCCAGGACGGTGCCGTACCGATGGCGGACCGGCTGGGCGAACTGCTGGGCGTCCCGTCCAACGGCTCCGCGTTCTCCCGGGCCCGGCGCGACAAGTACGAGATGATCGAGACGCTCCGCAGGGCCGGGGTGCGCTGCGCCCAGCAGTTCAAGAGCACGGACCCCGCCGCCGTGGCCGCGTGGGCCCAGGAGCACGACAGCTACCCGGTGGTCGTCAAGCCGCTGAGCTCGGCGGGTTCGGACGGCGTGCGCGTCTGCCAGAACGCCGACGAGGTCCTCGCGGCCGCCGAGAACATCCTCGCGTCGCAGAACATCTTCGGCCTCTCGAACACCGAGATCCTGGTGCAGTCCTACCTCAGGGGCACCGAGTACATCGTGGACACCGTCAGCTGCGACGGGCGCCACTACACCTGCGGCGTCTGGGAGTACGAGAAGACGCTGCTGCCGTCCGGCCGGAACATCTACAACCGGGACATCCTGGTCGACCCGGACGGGGAGCTGGTCCCGGCGCTCACCTCCTACATCGACGAGGTCCTGAAGGCCCTGGACGTGCGCTGGGGCCCCGCGCACGCCGAGGTCATCGTGACGGAGGACGGCCCCACCCTCGTGGAGATCGGCACCCGGCTCAACGGGCACCTCCACGCGGACTTCCACGACCGCTGCCTCGGCCACAACCAGGCGGGCCTCACCGCGGAGGCGTACGTGCACCCGGAGCGGTTCCTGGAGCGGTACGCCGACCGCACCTACCGCAAGCTGCAGCCCGCGGCCGTCTACGACGCCCCCACCGCCCTCGAGGGCGTCGTGGCCTCCGTCGACCAGTCGGTCGTCGACGAGATCGCCGGCCTGGACAGCGTCTTCAGCCTCGGCGTGAAGCTCAAGCCCGGAGCGCGGATCACGCCGACCGTCGACCTGATGACCAGCATCCTGCGGGCGCACCTCACCGCGGAGCGCGACGAGCAGCTCACGGCCGACTACGAGCGGCTCGCCAAGCTGAAGGACCAGGTCTACCGGCTCGCGTGACCCGGCCTCCCGAAAGCGCGCACGGGGCCCGGTCGACCTGACCGGGCCCCGTCGCGGGTGCCAGCCTCCCGTCACCGGGCGGCGGCGGGCCGCCGGCCGGTGAGCTGCGGCCGGACCTTGGTCAGCATCAGCTCGAGGAACCGCTCGGGGTGGCGGAACGACGCGAAGTGGCCGGCGTCGCGGATCAGCGCGAAGTCCTTGACCGGGGCCTGTACGTCGTCGAGGAAGCGCTTGGCGAGCTCGGGCGTGGTGAACACGTCCCCCTCGCCCTGGAAGATGAAGAACGGCAGCTCGAAGCGGGTGCCGTCGGCCCGGTCGTCGAACCCGGCGACCTCGGGGACGATCCGCTCGGACAGGCTCATGCCCTTGAAGGCGTCCCTCAGGTCGCGCAGCGAGTGCAGCGGGGAGAACCACAGGGACCGCACCACCACGGTCTTCATGGTGTCGTAGGTCAGCGGGTCGCTGGTGACGACCAGCTTGGCGTAGGCGCCGTACTGCTCGGCGGTCCAGGCGGTGCGGTCGGGGCTCATCCGCTCGACGAGCGCGACGTCCCTGTGCCGGCCGGCGGCGCGCAGCCGGGCCAGGAGCGCCTGGCGGGCGGAGTCCTCGCCGACGCCGAGGATGTTCTGGTCGGTGCCGACGTAGGCCGAGTACAGCTCGGGGTGCCGGCGGGCCAGCCGCAGCCCGAAGACGCTGCCGAAGGAGTTGGCGACCAGGACGACCTGGTCGACGCCCAGTCGGGCGCGGACGTGCCGGGTGACCTCCAGGGCGTCCCGGTACAGCCGGTCGAAGCTCAGCTCGCCCTGGCCGTCGGCGCCGCCGCGGCCGAGGGTCTTGCCGGTGCCCCGCATGTCCCAGCGGACGATCGTGAAGTGCCTCTCCCACTCGCGGGTGCGCGGCCCGTAGGCCGAGTTGGTGGCGCCGGGACCGCCGTGGATCTCCAGCATCACCGGGTTGCCGAGGTCCTCGCCGCGGATCGAGATCCACTGGTCGATCCCGCCGATGCGCACGAAGCCCTGCTCGTCGATGCCGTTCGGAGTGTCGATCCGCATCAGCCGGGCGTTGCGGAGCTGCTTGAACCGCCGGTAGCCCAGCAGCCCCATCGCGGGCGCGGCCAGGGCCGCAGAGGTCATGAGAACGATGCCGATCACAGCTACCCCCATAAACTGTTTATCGCTTACGCAATTGAGTGTATGTTATACACAGTTCATGAGTGGCCGTCAACAGCCGGTCCGCCGCCGACCGTCGAGGAGGGCCCGCATGGCCGGGAGCAGGGAGAAGAAGCGCGATCCGAAGGCGGTCCTGGCCCTGCTGTGGGGGGAGCAGGAGCAGCCTCGGCGCGGCCCGAAGCCGTCGCTGACCGCCGGGCGCATCGTCGCCGGCGCCATCAAGATCGCCGACGCCGAGGGGCTGAACGCGGTCTCCATGCAGCGGGTCGCCGCCGAACTCGACGTCACCACCATGGCGCTGTACCGGTACTTCCCCGGCAAGCCGGAACTGATCGACCTGATGGTCGACGCGGCCCTGGGCACCCCCGTCGCGACCGCCGGCCTCCCGGACGACTGGCGCCCCCGACTCGCCGACTGGGCACGGCAGTGCTGGGCGCTCTACCGCCGCCACCCGTGGATCCTGGCGGCCACCACGATGCGCCGACAGCTCATGGGCCCCAACCAGCTGGCCTGGCTGGACGCCGCGCTGGCCGTACTGTCCCGGGCCGGGCTGTCCGCGCCGCAGCAGCACGAGGCCTTCCTGCTGGTCATCGGGCACATCCGCAACCTCGCCCAGCAGTTCACCGACGCGGACGAGGCCGGCGAGCAGGAGTGGAACGGGCTCACGGCCGAGATCCTGGAACGCCACGGACACCGGTACCCGGCGCTGACCGCCGCCATCGCCGCCGGAGCCTTCGTCCCGCACGGCGACGACCCGCTCGACTTCGGCCTGGAGCGCATCCTGGACGGAATCGCCGCGCTGACCGACCGGCCCTGAGCCCGGCGCCGGCCGGCCCGGTCTCCCCCGGCGGGGCGCGGCGGCACCGGACTCCCGCGAACGGGCCTCACCGGTACGGCGTCACCGGTATGGCCTCACCGGTACGGCGTCACCAGGCCGGCCTCGTAGGCGGCGATGACCAGCTGGATCCGGTCCCGGGCGCCCAGCTTGGTCAGCAGCCGGGCCACATGGGTCTTGGCGGTCGCGGGGCCGATGTAGAGCTCGGCGGCGATCTCGGCGTTGGACATGCCGCGTCCCACCAGGGTCAGCACCTCGCGTTCCCGTTCGGTGATGCCGTCGAGCGGCCGG
This sequence comes from Kitasatospora sp. HPM-01-4, assembly GCF_051374625.1. Lineage (NCBI taxonomy): Bacteria > Bacillati > Actinomycetota > Actinomycetes > Kitasatosporales > Streptomycetaceae > Kitasatospora > Kitasatospora sp. HPM-01-4. The sequence continues at coordinate 4,166,993 of NZ_JBPQGP010000005.1, forward strand.
GCGGGGCCACGCGCCGGGGTCTCGGGCCGGTCGGCGAACTCCTCGATCAGGCGGCGGGTGACGCTCGGTGCGATCAGGGCGTCGCCGGCGGCCACCACCCGGACCGCCGCGATGATGTCCAGCAGCGCCATGTCCTTGACCAGGAAGCCGGACGCGCCGGCCCGCAGGGCGGCGTAGACGTTGTCGTCGTCGTCGAAGGTGGTGAGGATGAGGACACGCGGCGCACCGGCGGCCGCGGTGATCTCCCGGGTGGCCTCGATGCCGTCCATCTCGGGCATCCGGATGTCCATCACGACGACGTCGGGGCCGAGTTCCCGGACCAGCCGGACCGCTTCGGCGCCGGTGCCGGCCTCTCCCGCGATCTCCAGGTCCGGGAGATCGGCGATGACCATGGTGAGTCCGGCGCGCACCAGCGGCTGGTCGTCGGCGAGTACCACGCGGATCGTCACAGCGGCAGCCTCGCCGCCACCCGGAAGCCGCCCTCGGGCCTCGATCCGGCGCTGAACCGGCCGTTCAGCAGGCCCACCCGCTCGCGCATCCCGGCGATCCCGTAACCGGTGCCCGCCGCCGGGGCGGTGCGCGCCCCGCCGTGCCCGTCGTCGGTGATCTCGATGGCCAGCTCCTCGTCCAGGTACTCCACGGACACCCGGCAGTGTCGCCCGCCCGAGTGCCGGACCGCGTTGGTGACCGACTCCTGGATGATCCGGAAGGCGGCCAGGTCGAGCTCCGGCGGCAGCGGGCGCCGCGTTCCCAGCCAGTGCACATCGAGCCGGAGTCCCGCGCCGGCCGTCGTCTCGGCCAGCCGGTCCACGGCCTCCAGGCCCACCGCCGGGGCGGCGTCCACCGGGTCCTGGCCGGCCTGGCGGAGTGAGACGAGCATCCGCCGCAGTCCGGCCAGCGTCTCCCGGCTGGTGCTCTCGATCGCCTCAAGCGCCTTGCGCGCTCCGGCCGGCTGGGTGTCGATGACCAGGCTCGCCGCACCCGCCTGGATCGCGATGACGCCGATGCTGTGCGCGACCATGTCGTGCAACTCCCGTGCTATCCGCAGGCGTTCGGCCGTCAGCGCCTGGGCCGCCGCCTGCTCGTGCAGGGACTTCGTGTAGTCGCGTCGCTGGCGGACCAGGTTGCCCGCCAACCGGACCGAGGTGCCGGCCAGCCAGGCGATGACGGTCCCCGAGGCCATCAGCGCGAAGACCAGGATCCGGCTCTGCTCCCAGCCGTGGTTCATGATCAGCCAGCTGCCGAGCTCGGCGGCCAGCGTGCCGGCCGCCGCGGCGAGGTCCGCGCGGGACCGGCGGGCCGTACCCGCCGCGGGCCTGGGAAGGGTGGCGGCGACGTAGCAGACCAGGGCGTCCGCCGTCATCAGCAGGAACAGCCACGGCCATGGGCCGAGTACCGTGGCCGCCAGCGATTCGGCCAGCACCAGGGCGAGGACCGGCAGCGGCCGGCGGTGGGCCAGACCCAGGGGCGCGGCCAGCACGACGGAGACTCCCGCCCAGGCCCAGACGCTCAGGTGCAGCCAGGAGGCCGGGTAGGCGACGTCCGGCGGCGGGTCGGCCGGCCGGCCGCGCCAGCACAGCAGCGCGAGCAGCGCGGCCGCGCCCCAACTGAGCACCGGTCGGGCGGCCTTCGATATCCGTCCCGGCAGCGGGGGACGCGGTATGGCTTCATCCACAGGCCGATGCTAGCCACGCGATCTTGTCCGCGGCGTCGCCCCGCAGGCGTACGCCCCGAGGGCTACCGGGGCCGGTCGGTGACGGACGGCCGAAGCTCCGGGCCTCGCGGGCGGCCGGGCTCTTCACGGCCACGGGCCCCCGGGGCGGCCGGCGCGGCCACGGGGGAGGACTTTCATAAGGAGGACTCTTAACCCGGGGCGCCACGATCCACGGATGGAATTCATGACACCCCGTCAGCAGGCCCGCCTCCGGCGCCGCCGCGCCGCGCTGGCCGCAGCGCTCGTCGTGACCGGCACCGTCGCACTGTGCGGCGCGGGCGGGCCGCCCTCGTCCGGGGCGGGCGCCCGGACCGGGATCCGGCTGCACGCCGGGCAGGTCGAGATACCCGTCAGCGGCGGCACGGCCGAGGTGCGGGCCGATTCGCTGGCCGTGAGCATGCGCGCCGACGACGGCGGCGAGCTGACCCTGTCCGCGCCCGTCGCACAGTCACTGGGCCGGCCCGGGCCCGTCAAGGTCGGCCGCGATTCGGCGAGTTGGACGCTGCCCGAGCGCGGTCTCACCGTCACCGCGGGGGCCGAGCGGGGCCGGCTGCGGATCACCGTCCACGGCGCATCGGACGGCTCCACGCTGTCCTGGCCGGTCACCGGTACCGACCAGGCCGCCTCGCAGGTGCAACTGCCGCGCGGCGAGGGGCTCGGGGTCCCGGTCGCGGACCCGTTCTGGAACTCGGACTCCACCGGCCTGGCCGGGCACGCCTACGACCTCACCGCCGACCTCACCATGCCGCTGTGGGGCTACACCCTGGGCGGCCACGGCGTCAGCTACCTGGTCCCGGAGCCGGAGGGCACCTCGCTCGGCTTCGCCTCCGACGGCGGGCGGCTGCACGGAACCGGCACGCACACCTTCTCCCGGCACGCGGGCACCACGGACTACACCGTCACCTTCGCCCTCACCGATCCCTCCCCGGTCGCGCCCGCACTGGACTACCGGCGCTGGCTCACCGACCACGGCCGGCTGGTCACCCTCAAGAGCAAGATCGCCGCCAATCCGGAGGTCGGCAAGCTCCTCGGCGCCTTCCACGCCTACACCTGGGGCACCGCCAGGACCGCCCAGGGCGTCGCACAGTTGCGGGCGCTCGGACTGAGCCGGCTCTGGCTCGGCTACGACGCCGACGACCAGCCGATGGACGCGCAGGCGGTCGCGGCCGCGAAGCGCGCCGGCTACCTGGTCGGCCCCTACGACTCGTTCGCCAACGGGCAGGACCCGGCGACCTCCGACGCGCCGACCTCCTCCTGGCCGTCCCCGGTCTATCCGGACTTCTGCATCCACGAGCAGAACGGCCAGGTGAAGGCGGGCTTCCACGACCGCGGCTGCTACCTCAGCTCGCAGGCCTTCGAGCAGAGCGCGGAGGGCCGGCAGTACCTGGCCGATCGCACCGCGCGGATGACCGCGAACGGGGCGGACAGCTACTTCCTCGACGTCGACGCGGCCGGCGAGCTGTTCGACGACTACAGTCCCGCCCACCCGATGAACCAGTCGCAGGACCAGGCCAACCGGCTCGCCCGGATGGGCCGGCTGTCCGGTCCCGACAAGCTGGTGCTCGGCTCGGAGAGCGCGGGCAGCTGGGCGAGCCCGGTCATCGCCTTCAGCCACGGCTCGTCCACCCCGGTGGCCGACGGGATCTGGCCGCTGGAGCGGGACAAGGCCACCTGGGGCGGCTACGCACCCGCCGGCGCCCCGGGCACGTTCTTCAAGCCGGTCACCCTGCCGTCCGACCTCACCAAGGCGATGTTCGACCCGGCGTACCGCATCCCGCTGTACGAGACCGCGCTGCACGACTCGCAGATCAACCTCGACCGCTGGGAACTGTCGTACACCAAGTTCCCCGCCCTGGAGACCGACCGGGCGCTGCTCGCGATGCTCTACAACACCCCGTTGAACCTGGTCCTGGACGGCCCGGCGATCACCGCCCAGGGCAAGGGACTGGCCGACCTGCAGCGCTACTTCGCGCCCCTGCACCAGGCCGCCGGCACCCAGCCGATGACCGGCTTCCGCTGGCTCACCTCCGACCACCAGGTCCAGCAGACCACCTTCGGCGACTCGGTGCTCCAGGTCACCGCCAACTTCGGCACCAAGTCGTACGGCTCCCTCCCGCCCGGCTGCGTCGACGCCCGGCTCAAGGGGGGCTCGCCGCAGCGGCTCTGCCCGACGGCCCTCCCGGCGAGGTAGCACCCGGCTCCGCCGGCCCAGGGCCGCGACCGCCTCGGCGGCCCTGGGCCGCGGACGCCCGCGGTTCCCCGGGCTCCGCGATAAGGAACGGCTGATCGGCGTCGCACGGCGGTGGCATCCCGACCGTCCGCGCGTCAAGACCGTGTAGCCGGTGCCGAATCGAGACCCACGCCGCACCCGGCGTGGTGCAGGATGGCCGCATGACGGCTGGGAGCGGTGAACTGGCGGCTGTGAGCGGTGAACCGGCGATGCCGCCGCGGCGGGCACGGCCGGCGGCCGGGGCCCGGGTGGAGGCGGTCGAGAGCGCGGCGGAACGGGCTGCCCGCTGGCGGTCCTTCCGGCACTCGCGGAGCGCGCCCGCCCGTCTTCGCCCCGCCTGGCTGGAGGGCCTCGCCGGCAACCCGGCGGCACCCGCCTCGGTCCTGCTGCGGCTGCTGACGGAGGACCCGGCGGAGCGGTCGTGGTCCGCCCTGCTCGACCGGGAACTGCCGCCGGAGGTGGTCACCGCGTGGCTGGCGCACCCGGAGTGGACGGTACGGCGGCGGCTGGTCGAGAGCCGGCACCTCGGCGCCCCGGAGCGGACGCGGCTGCTGGCCGACGCCGAGGGTGCGGACCGGCCGGTCCTCACCCTGCTGACCGCCGCCATGGGCCAGCCGCTCACCGAGGACGGTTACGCGGCTCTGGCGACGGACGCGGATCCGCGCGTCCGGGCCCGGATCGCCCGCCACCCCGAACTGCCCCTGCACCTGCTGGCCGCGCTGGCCGCCGATCCCGACTCCCGGGTCCGGGAGTCGGCCGCCCTGCCGCCCCACCCGCGTCCCGGGGCGCCCGAACCAGCCGGTCCCGAGCCGGAGTCGACCACGGCCGCGGTCGAACTCCGCAGCCTGGACGGGGATCCCGAGATCCGCTACCGGGCGCTTCGGGACAGCAGGCTCTCCCCCGCCTCGGTGGTGCGGCTGCTCGACGACCCGCAGGAGTGGATCCGCGACGCCGCCGCCGGTGACGCCCGGCTCCCGGCCCGTGTGCTGACCACCCTGCTGCACGACCCGGAGACCGCCCGCGCCGCCGCCGGGAACCCCGCCGTACCCGTCAGCGCCATGCACCACCTGCTCGACCGCGTCGGGGTGGCGCACCCGCCGACACCGCCTCGGTAGTCGCGGCCGGCCGTCCCTCCGCCGCGTACGCCACACGGGCACCCCGCACGCGGCGCGCGGTCACCCCGCGCCCCGGCCGCCGCGGGCGCCCGGCCCCGGGGCCGGGCGGAGCCTGCGCAGGGTCCAGCCCCGGCCCCCGGGGTCGAGCGGGCGGGTGGCGGCGGTGAACAGCTCGGCGGCGCGGCGGTAGGAGAGCCGGCCGCGACCGCTCTGCGGGCAGCGGTCGGCGGCGGGTGTGCCAGTGGCCGTCCGGCGGTCGGTGAGCAGCAGCGGGCCGCCGGTACGGCCGACGAGCAGCAGCGGCAGCAGCCGGGCGGTGCCGGCCCCCCAGTGCAGCACCGGCCGGCCGGGGCGGTGCCGGGTGCGGCGACGGGGCAGGTCGAGGTCGTCCACGTCGAGGGAGAGGACGTCCCCGACGGTGCCACCGGTCTCGTGCAGCAGGTGCCAGGTGACCTGTTCGCGCAGCGGGAGGCGGAGCGCGAACAGGGCCCGCAGCTGCTCGGGTCCGAGCGGCTGCGGGCTCGCCACGGCCTCCTCGGCCGGATCCCGCGGGCGCAGCCCGGCCGACGGGTCGGTGCGGATCCACCCCTGGGCGCACCACCACGCCACCGCACCGCGCAGGATGGACAGTTCGCGGTTCAGGGTCCGCGGGTCGGTGTCGGCGGCCCGCCGGGCGAGCGCGGCGGCCAGCCGCTCGGCGGCCCGCGGGCCCTCCAGCACGGCCAGCGGGACGACCGGCGGCCGCGCGCCGCGCCGCGCGCGGCCGACCGGGACCGGACGCTCCACCAGCAGCCAGGCCCAGCTCGCCAGGGCGATCCGGTAGACCCGGTGGGAGCCCGCGCCCAGCCCGGCTGTGGCGAGGTACCGCTCGACGGCGACCGCGTACTCGACAGGTTGCATCCGTTCCCCCTTTTACCGCAGTAAATAACCGACTGACATACACCGCGGAAATCCGGTCGATCGCGCTCTGATCACTGGTCAGAAGCGCTGTGGCACACCATTTACTGCGGCAGTGAGCCACTCTCCCAGAATTGCTCCGCCAGCACTCAACTTTTTCGTCGAAATGCTTGTGGAGCCGACTTCCCCGGCGGCAGACTTGCCGCCCATGGCAACGGAAACCAAGCCGGTGCCGGAGTCGAAACCGACGTTCCGGGACCGTCTCTCAGTGCTGTCCGAACACGACTTCCGCTGGTTCTTCGCCGGCTACACGATCTCGCTGTTCGGCTCTTCGATGGCTCCCGTCGCGGTGGCGTTCGCCGTGCTCGACAGCGGGGGCGGCGGCTCGGAACTGGGCTGGGTGATGGCGGCCAGGATCCTGCCGATCGTGCTGGTGCTGCTGGCGGGCGGGGTCATCGCCGACCGGCTGGGCAGCAAGCGGGTGATGCTGGCGGCGGATCTGCTCCGGCTGGGCACCCAGGCGGTGTTCGCCGCCGTGCTGATGGCCGGGCATCCGCCGGTGTGGGCCATGGTGGCGCTGGTCGGGGTCTGGGGCGTCGGGGAGGGCTTCTTCCTTCCCGGGCTGGGCGCGCTGGTCCCGGAGCTGGTCAGGCGGGAGCGCGGTCTCGCCGATGCCAACACCCTGCTGGGGCTGGCCGGTTCGGTGAGCAAGGTCGCCGGTCCGGCCGCCGCCGGGCTCCTCACGGCCGTCCAGGGACCCGCCTCGGTCCTGATCGTCGACGCGGTCACCTACGGGGTCGGCGCGCTGGCCCTGGCCAGGCTCTCCCTCCCGATGCGCAGGGCGGTGGCGCCCGGCGAGCGGCGGGAGTCCGTCCTGGCCGACCTCGGGCAGGGCTGGGCGGAGTTCCGTTCGCGGACCTGGCTCTGGACCTCCACGGTGCAGATGAGCCTGTTCAACCTGCTGGTCTGGGCGCCCTTCCTGATCCTCGGTCCGCTCACCGCGCAGCAGCGCCTCGGCGGCGCCCGGGCCTGGGGTCTGATCATGGCCTGCTACGGCGCCGGGGCGGTCCTCGGCGGGCTGGCCATGCTCGGCCGCCGGCCGCGCCGGCCGCTGGCGGTGGCCATGCTCTTCGGTATCGGGTGGGCGCTGCCCTCCGCCGCCCTCGCCGCCCGGCTGCCACTCACCGTGACCGCCTTCGCCGCGCTGCTCGCGGGCTGCTTCTCCTCCGTGGTCAGCACCCTCTTCACCACCACGACCCAGCAGAACGTACCGCCCGGGGTACGGGCCCGGATCAGCTCCATCGAGACCCTGGGCGCCTTCGGCCTCGGCCCGGTCGGACTGGCCCTCGCAGGCCCGGTCGCCGCCCGCGTCGGCGCCTCGGCGGTCCTCGGCTTCGGCGCCGGGTGGCAGGTGGTGACGGCCGTCGGCTGCCTGGCCATCCCCTCCGTGCGCAACCTGCGCGGCGGCTCCCGGCCCCGGTGAACCGATCCGATCGGACACGCCGTCATCCGCTTCACCGCCCGCACCGGCGGGCGGCGCGGCCCGCCGGCGCCGCTCCCCCGCCCGGTCAACTGCCGTGAAGAAACGCCCTCTACACTTCGGCGCGTGCTTACCCCGGGCAGCCCGGCTGCCGATCCGACCATCGCGCCCGAGCACCCGCCCGAAGGCGGCCCCACCCCACCGCCGAGCGTCAGACGCCGCGTCGGCTCCCTGGAACTGGTGGTCGCCGGACTGGCGGTACTGCTGCTCGCGCAGCGCCTCGCCGGCGACTGGAGCGCGCCGCCCTGGCTGCAGACCTGGACCACCGTCTTCGTCGCCATCTGCGTCCAGGCGCTGCCCTTCCTCCTCTTCGGGACGGTGCTCTCCGCCACCATCGCGGCCTTCGTCCCGGCCTCCTTCCTGCAGCGCGCGCTGCCGCGCAGCCCGCTGCTCGCGGTACCGGTCGCGGGCGTCGCCGGCGTGGTCCTGCCCGGCTGCGAGTGCGCGTCCGTACCGGTGGCGGACCGGCTGATCGCCCGCGGTGTGGCCCCGGCCGCGGCGCTGGCCTTCCTGCTCTCCTCGCCCGCGATCAATCCGGTGGTGCTCGCCGCGACCGCGGTCGCCTTCCGGGGCCATCCGGAGATGGTGCTGGCCCGGTTCGTGGCCTCGCTGGCGACCGCCGTGGTGATGGGCCTGCTCTGGGCGCGGTTCGGCCGGCCCGAGTGGCTGCGGCCCAGGACCCGGCGCGAAGTGCCTTCGGCCACGGGGAAGTTCGCGGTGTTCCGCTCGACCCTGGAGCACGATCTGCTGCACGCCGGCGGGTTCCTGGTGATCGGCGGGATGACGGCGGCCACCCTCAACGTAGTGGTCCCGCGCCAGGTGCTGAAGGGCGCGGCGGGCCTGCCCGTGGTGTCCGTCCTGGTCCTGGCGCTGCTCGCGGTGGTGCTGGCGGTCTGCTCGGAGGCGGACGCCTTCGTCGCCGCCAGCCTGAGCGTCTTCCCGCCCACCGCCCGGCTGGCCTTCATGGTGGTCGGCCCGATGGTGGACACCAAGCTGATCGCCCTCCAGGCGGGCACCTTCGGGCGGGCGTTCGCGTGGCGGTTCTCGGCCGCCACCTTCCTGGTCGCGATCGCGGCCTCGGCACTGCTCGGGTGGTGGCTGCTGTGAGGCGTGAGGTGCAGGCGATTCTGCTGGTGCTGCTGGGTACGGCACTGCTGCGGATATCGCTCTTCAGCGACAGCTACCTCAGGTACGTCCGGGCGGCCCTCGGGCCGTACCTGGTCGCCACCGGCGGTGTCCTGGTGCTGCTCGGCGTGGCGAGCGCCGTCGCCACCGTACGGGCCCTGCGCGCCGATCCGGACCGGACGCACCCCGAACCGCACGACCACGGGCACGGGCACGACCACGGCCATGGCCACAGCCACCACGGCGGCTCCAGGATCGCCTGGCTGCTCACCCTCCCAGTGCTGGCCATCGTGCTGATCGCGCCGCCCGCCCTGGGCTCGTACACCGCGCAGCGGTCGGAGAGCACGACGGTCAAGCCCGCCGGCACCCAGCCCACCTTCCCCCCGCTGCCCGCCGGGGACCCGCTGACCATGACGCTGGGTTCGTTCGACGTCCGCGCCGTCTGGGACACCGCCGCGCCGCTGCGGGGCCGCCGGGTGAAGCTCACCGGCTTCGTCACGGCCGGGAAGGGCGGCGGCTGGTACCTGACCAGGCTGACCATCAGCTGCTGCGCGGCCGATGCGCTGGCCTCCAAGGTGGAGATCCGCGGCGCGGCCGCCGAGCCCGTCCCGCCGTCGGGCAGTTGGGTGGAGGTGGTCGGGACCTGGCTGCCGGACGGCAAGGAGGCCGAGCCGGACACGATCCCGCTGCTCACGGCCGCCCAGGTGACCCGGGTCCCGGAGCCCAAGGATCCGTACGAGTAGGAACCGACCGGCGGCGGGGGAGCGTGGAACCAACGTACGCTCGCCTGCCGCCGCCTCGACACATAAGAGCCTAAGTGTTCTCATATTCGGGCGGTATGACTGATTTTCAGACCATTATCTAACCGTAATTCGGAGAAACGGGGGCGACGGTGCGGACTGCCCGCGGCGCGGCCGTCCTGCTCGCGGTGGGGGTCGTCGCGGCCCTCGCCCTGGCCACTACGGGAGGCTCCGGCTCCCACGACAGAACGACCGCCGCCGACACCTCGTCCCCGAGCCCGGCACCCGCCCGGAGCGCGGACCCGTCCGGCAGTCCGAGCCCCTCGGCGAGCTGGGACGGCAAGGTGCGAATACTCGGCGACGGCTCCACCTCCGACACCGGTCCGCAGCCCAAGCAGCCCAAGCCCGAGAAGCTGAAACCGGGCGAGAAGCCGCCGCAGTTCGTGGTCTTCTCCTGGGACGGCGCGCTGGAGAACGACGACCACCTGTTCTCCCGCTTCCGCGAGCTGGGCGAGGAGAACAACGCCCAGATGACGTTCTTCCTGAGCGGCATCTACACCGTGCCCAACTCCAAGCGGGCGCTCTACCACCCGCCGCAGCACGACGTCGGCGCGGCCGCCATCGACTTCCCCACCGACGCCCACGTCAAGGAGACCCTGGAGCAGCTGCGCCTGGCCTGGCAGGACGGGGACGAGATCGGCACCCACTTCAACGGCCACTTCTGCGGCGCCAAGGGCGGCGGCGACTGGAGCACGGAGGAGTGGAAGAGCGAGCTCGACCAGGCGATCTCCTTCGTGAACAACTGGAAGACCAACACCGGCTTCACCGACCTCCCGCCGCTGCCCTTCGACTACACCAAGGAGCTGATCGGCGGCCGCGCCCCCTGCCTGGAAGGCCAGAAGACCCTGCTCCCGGCCGAGAAGGCGGTCGGCTTCCGCTACGACGCCAGCTCGCCGGGCGAGTTCCAGGTCTGGCCCTCGAAGAAGGACGGGATCTGGAACTTCCCGCTCCAGATGCTGCCCTACCCGGGCAAGTCGACCCAGGGCCTCTCGATGGACTTCAACTTCCTCGCCAGCCAGTCCGGGGACAGCACCAACGGCGACCCGAAGAAGTACGCCGCCTGGGAGAAGGAGGCCCGCGACAGCTACCTCGCCGGCTTCGAACGGGTCTACAACGGCAGCCGGGCGCCGCTGTTCGTCGGGAACCACTTCGAGACCTGGAACGGCGGCATCTACATGCAGGCCATCGAGGACGTGATGAAGAACGTCTGCAAGCGGGACGGCGTCCGCTGCGTCTCCTTCCGCCAGGTCGCCGACTGGCTGGACGCCCAGGACCCCAAGGTGCTCGACAAGCTGCGCCAGCTGGACCCCGGGCAGCCCGGCGACTGGTCCCGTCTGTCGAAGTGATCCGCCGGACGGGCCCGGCCGGCCGGACTACCGGCCGGCCGCGCCGCCGATCCCCTTCATGTACGAGGTCCAGACCTGGGTCGGCAGCGCGGAATCCGGGGTGTCCGGGCTCGCGCCGCCCAGGCCCTCCAGCGAGAGCAGCTTCATGTCCTTCAGGTCCGCCCGGTAGACCGTGACGGCCGTGGACACCTGGCCGCTGTAGCCGACGAACCAGCCCGCCGTACGGTCCGCGTTGGTACCGGGCGTCCCGGCCAGGCCCGGACCGGCCGCGGCCACCGCCTTGGCGCTCCCGGTGCGGACGGCGCCCTTGAGCGCCGCGTCCACGTCGCCGGCCACCTTCGGGCTCAGCGCCTGGACCGCGCTAGGCAGCCGCAGTTCGATCGGCGCGCCATTGCGGGTGATCTTGCGCACCGAGTACGGGTCGGTGTGCTTGCCGCCGGCGGCGAAGGCGGCGTACGCGTCGGCGGTCCGCACCGCGCTCGGCGTGGAGTTGCCGACGGTGAAGGCTGGCACCAACTCGCCCATGCTGTCCGGGAGCAGGCCCAGATCGGCGGCGGTCTGCTGCACCCGGTCCAGACCCACGTCCATGCCGAGCTGCATCATCGGCCCGCTGACGGACTGCTCCACCGCGGTCCGCAGACTGATCTGGCCCCAGTTCCGCTTGCCGTCGTTGGCGGTCTTCACGATCTGCCCGTCCCGCCCCCAGTACGGCCCCTCCGGGGTCATCACATTGACCCCGTTGTCGCCGTTGTAGACGGTGGTCGGCAGCACCGGCGAGCGGGCAGCGTCCCGCTGGCGCTGCACCCCCTGGCTGAGCCCGGCCGCGTACACCAGCGGGGTGAAGGCCGAACCGACCGGCACGGTGGAGGTGTTGGCGTTGTTGAAGCCCTGCTTCAGATAGTCGGGACCGCCGTAGAGCGCGACGATCCTCCCGTCGGGCGCCACCGAGGCGGCGCCGACCCGGACCAGCTGGTCACTCTGGCGGCTGTCGGGATCGATGCCCTTGGTGGCGTCCTGCACGGCCGCGGCCAGCGCGGTGACCTTCGGCTTCTCGAAGGTGGTGTAGATCTGGTGGCCGCCGAGGTCGAACTGGGCCGGGGTGATGTCGGTGTGGCCCTCCACATAGGTCCTGGCCATGTCCACCATGTACCCGACCTGTCCGCTCAGCCCGGCCGCCTTCGGCTGGGGCCTGGGCTCGGGGAACACCGTGTACTTGGCGCGCTCGGTCGCGGAGAGCTTGCCGATCTTCACCATCCGGTCCAGGGTCCAGGACCACCGGTCCACGGCCCGCTTGCGGTTCTCCGCACCGAGGGCCGGGTCGAACTGCCCCGCCCCCTTCAGCAGGGACGCCAGGAAGGCCCCTTCACTGGGGTTGAGCTGCGAGACGTCCTTGCCGTAGTACGCGGCGGCGGCCCGCTCGATCCCGTAACTGCCGCGCCCGAACCAGCTGGTGTTCAGATAGCCGGCCAGGATGTCCTGCTTGCTCATCCGCTGGTCCAGCTTGATCGATATGACGATCTCGCTCAGCTTGCGGGATATGTCCTGGCGCTGGTTCAGGTAGATGTTCTTCACGTACTGCTGGGTGATGGTCGAACCGCCCTGGGTGTCACCGCCCGAGCCCATCCGGTAGATCGCACGGCTGATGCCCTTGACGGAGATCCCCGGGTCCGAGTAGAAGGTCTCGTTCTCGGCGGCCAGCACGGCCCACTGGACCGACTCCGGCACCCGGCTGAGCGGCACCTCCTGCCGGTTGATCTCCCCGACCCGCGCCATCTCGGTGCCGTCGGCCCAGTAGTAGACGTTGTTCTGCTGGGTGGCGAAGGAGTTCAGGTCGTCCGGCACCTCGGTGGTCACGTAGAACCAGGTCCCCCAACCGGCCAGCACCGTCGTCCCGGCGGCCAGCACCAGGAGCAGCTGGCGCCACGACGGCACCCAGCGGCGGGCCCCGCGCCGCCCTCCGCGCGGGTAGTCCAGCCGTCGCAACGGCCGCCACCGACGCCGCCGTTCGGGCTTCTCCTCCTCGGCCCCGCCACCCTGGTGAGCACGCACAGTCCGGTCTCCGATTCGCTCGTGGGACAGGCTCCCCCGAACACAGAGACGCGACGAGGACCGCACCTCGGTTACCGATACGGGTGTGATCACGGTCATACTCTGCGAAACGGGCCGACAGCGCTCCGCCGTCCGCCGTCACCGGGCTCGCGTGTTGCGCCCGGACCGGCCGGGCGGGAGCGGCGAGAATCGCGGGTGTGGACAACAGCGTTCGGCTCGCGCGGCAGGAGCAGCCAGCCGGAGGAAGGCCCGACCCGGCCGGGGTCAGCCCACCCGGCGGTACTCGTACCGTCCCCTGATCGCCCGGTTGAAGTAGCCGCCCGGGCTGGACGCGCCGAGCAGCTCCCGGTGGACATGCCGGGGCACCCCCGTGTACCGGTAGACGGCGCTGCTCACGAACTCGATCTCCAGTACGTGTGCCCCGGCGTCGTAACCCACCGACCGGAGACAGGAGGAAACGACATGATCACGCACCATCCCTCCATCCTGCGCCCCCTCCTCACCCCGCGCCCGTGCGCCGAGGGGCGCGCGGCATGAGGCTCAACCCGGTGCACGAGCTGCTGCTGGCCGACCTGCTGACGGTCGGCGCACCGTACGCGTTCGCGCTCGGCGGCGGCTGCGCGGTGCTGGTGCACGGCCTGGTGGACCGGCCGGCCGAGGTGCTGGGAGTGGCCACCGAGAGCCCGGTGCCGATGGCGGAGATCGCGGCGGAGGTCGGCGCGGGGCTGGCCGGGTGCGGCTGGACGGTGCGGCGGCTGGAGTCCGGGGCGGTGTCCGCCCGGCTGGCCGTGCGGGATCCGGTGAGCGCGCAGGGGGCCGAGGTCGAGCTGCGCAAGGAGGTGTTCTGGCGCCCGGTGCTGCACACCGGGTACGGCCCGGTGCTGGCGCTGGAGGACGTGGTCGGCACCAGGGTCCGCGCGCTGGCCGACCGGGGCCTGCCCCGCGACCTGGTCGACGTACACGCGGCCGCCGACCGCTGGAGCCACCCCGAACTGGAGGAACTCGGACGCCGGCACACCCGGGGCGCCTTCGACCTCACCGAACTGCAGGCCAGGCTCGCCGGGGCGGACCTGCTCGACGACCGCGAGTTCGCGGTCCTGGGCCTGGACGAGGACGCCCGCACCGGACTCCGTGCCTGGGCCCAGTCCTGGGTCGACGACATCGCCGAACGCCTCATGGAGGAGGCCCCGCTCCAGGACGAGGAGACGGACTGACGGCGAGCACCCCCCGAGGGTGCTCGCCGTCCACGGGGTCCGTCAGTTGCCGGGGTTCCGGTAGAACGGCGCGTCGTCCGGCCCGATGTACTCCGGCCGGTACCAGGTCGACGGACGCATCGCCTTGCGCACCTCCTGGCCCACCCCGAGCACCGAGGCGAACAGCGCCATCCGCATCGGGATGCCGGCGTCGGTCTGCCGGAAGATCGCCAGCCGCGGGTCCCGGTTCAGGTCGGTGCTCAGGTCGTTGGCGCCCGGACGGCTATCGCGCGGCAGCGGGTGCATGATCACCGTGTCCTCGAGGCAGACCCGGTCCACCAGCGCCCGGTCGATCCGGAACTCGTCGCTGTACGGGAGCGGCTTGTCCTTGAAGCGCTCGGTCTGCAGCCGGGTCGCGTAGACCAGGTCGGCGCCCTTGAGGCCGTTGCTCGGCTGGGTGCTCTCCTCGACCCGGTGGCCCCGGCTCGCGACCAGTTCCAGCAGCTCCTGCGGCATCCGCAGCTCGGCCGGGGAGACGCAGGAGATGGTCAGGTTCTCGAAACGGGAGAGCAGCTTGATCAGGGAGTGCACGGTACGGCCGTACTTCAGGTCGCCGACCAGGGCGATCCGGCGGCCGTCCAGGCTCTTGTCCAGGCGGTCGAACTCGCGGTGCAGGGTGAACATGTCGAGCAGCGCCTGGGTCGGGTGCTCACCGGCACCGTTGCCCGCGTTGATCAGCGGGACGTTGGTGGCCGCCGCGAACTCGTTCATCGAGCTGACCTCGGGGTGCCGCATGACCACCAGGTCGCAGTAGCCGCTGACCACCCGCGCGGTGTCGGACAGTGACTCGCCCTTGGAGATGGAGGTCACCTCGGCGCCGGTGGTGCTGGTCACCGCGCCGCCGAGCCGCAGGAACGCGGTCTCGCAGCTCAGCCGGGTACGGGTGCTCGCCTCGAAGAAGAGGCTGGCCATCACCGCGCCCTCCAGCACCCGGGTCACCTGCGCGCCCCGGGCCACCGGCACCAGGACGTCCGCGAGTTCGAAGAGCCGCTCCAGTTCGTCCCGATCGAAGAGATCGCTGGACAGAATGTGCTTCCCGGTCAGTGACATGGCGGCTGTGACTTCCTCGGTAGTGCTGCTCGGCGCCGACAGTGTACTTCCCCGGGACCTGCCGGATCCTGCCGAGCACTTTCCACGCATTTCACTCCGCCGGAAAACCGGGAATTCCCGGCCGCCCCGGCTTCGAATTCCGCGGCGTGAATTCGGGGCGGCCGGAAAACGGACTCGTACCGACCGGCGATGGGGCCCGCGGCTCCCGTGCCGGTCGGCCTCAGCCGGCCGCGTACTCCCCGGTGATCAGGGCGCGCGCGACGGTGTGGAAGGTGATGTTGAAGCCGATCGCCGCCGCCGGGGTGTCCGGGGTGACGTCGAGGGCCGGGACGTCCAGCGCGTGGACCGCGAAGACGTACCGGTGGGCCGGTCCGGGCGGCGGGGCCGCACCGTCGTACTTGTGGCCGGGGAAGTCGTTGCGGCCGTGGAAGGAGGCCTTGCCGGGCAGGGCCTCGTCCGAGGCGCCCGCGCCGCGCGGCAGTTCGGTGGTGTCGGCGGGCAGGTTCAGCGCCAGCCAGTGCCACCAGCCGCTGCCGGTCGGCGCGTCGGGGTCGTAGCAGGTCACGGCGAAGCTCCTGGTGCCGGCCGGGGCGCCGGACCAGGAGAGCTGCGGCGACTCGTTCCCGCCGGCGTAGCTGAAGGCGTCGGCGAGCCTGCCACCGTCCGTCAGATCACGGCTGGTCAGTTCGAACGAGGGGACCTGGGGCAGGAATTCGTACGGCAGAGGCGGACGGACACTCATCGCGGCACCTTCTTCACCTGGCTGGACAGTGAACAACCAGGCAGCAGTGTAGGAGGCGGCCGTACAGTCGAGGGCATGGCCACGGACAGTTCCCCCGCACTCGACCCCGCCCGGATGATCGCCGAGGCTCGGCGGGCGTTCTTCGTGATGTTCGCCCTGCTCTGCGCAGTCTGGGCGGTCCAACTCGCCAACTGGGCCGACGACTACCGCCTCACCCTCGACTACGGCATCGTGGCCCACCGCCCGAGCCGGCTGGCCGACGTCCTCGCCGCACCCTTCATCCATGTCAACTGGCAGCACCTGGAGGGCAATTCCGGCCCCCTCTTCGTCTTCGGCTTCCTCGCCGCGTACCGCGGGGTGAAGAAGTTCCTCGGCCTCACCCTGCTGGTCGCGCTGACCAGCGGCGCGGCGGTCTGGCTGTTCGAGCGCGCTCACGTGGTGACGGTCGGCGCGAGCGGCGTGATCTTCGGGTACTTCGGTTACGTGGTGCTGCGCGGCCTGTTCGACCGGAACCTGATCGACAGCCTGATCGGCCTGGTGATGGGCGCCTCCTTCGCCTACCTCCTGACCACCGCCGTACCCGGCACCCCGGGCGTCAGCTGGCTGGCCCACCTGGGCGGCCTGGTCGGCGGCTTCGCAGGCGCCTGGCTCTTCCGCGACCGGAGCCGCAACCGGGCCTCCGCGGCCACCCCCGCCTCCGCCACCGCTCCCGCCGCCGCACCGGCCGCCACCGCTCCCGCCGCCGCACCGGCCGCCTCCGCACCGGCCGGCGCGCCCGTGCACAGTGCCGACCCCGACCGCGCCCAGCTGCTCAAGGAACTCGACGACCTGGGCTTCTGACCACCTCCACCCGGGCGACTAGGTCTAGACCTATCCCCGGCGGCCCGGTTAGCGTGACGGTCCGTACCGCACCGCCCACCCGGAGCCGCCACGTGGAGTCGTCCGTCCTCGCCTTCGCCACCGACCTGATCGACGAGGGCGCCGACACCTTCTTCGGCAACCTCACCGACCGGGCCGGGGTCGGCGGCGTCACCCTCGCCTCGGTCTACCACGAGGCCCGCGACGTCTTCCCGCACAACCCGCGCCGGGTCGTCCGCTACCTGGAGCCCGGCGCCGCCTACTTCCGCCCGGACCCGGCCCGCTGGGCCGGGCGGCGGCTCACCCCCGTCCCCTCCACCGCCATCGGTGAGCGCGACCCGTTCGCCGAGGCGGCGGCCGAGGCGCGGCGACGCGGCCTCAGGCTGCACGCCTGGACGGTCTTCTGCCACAACGACCACCTCGGCTTCAGCCACCCCGACACCGCCCCCGCCAACGCCTTCGGCGACCGCCACCTGACCGAGCTGTGCCCGGCCAACCCCGAGGTCCGCGAGTACGCGACCACCCTGGTCGGCGAGTTCGCCCGCTACGGCGTGGACGCGATCCGCGCCGAGTCGCTGCACTTCCACGGCCTGCGCCACGGCTACCACCACGAGCGGTACTTCGAGGAGCTGGGCCCGGTCACCGAGGCCCTGCTCGGCATCTGCTTCTGCCCGCACTGCCGGGCGGCCGCCGCCTCGGCCGGCGTCCCGGCCGCCGAGGTCCGGCGGGCCGTGCAGGACGAGCTGCGCGCCCGTCTCGCCGACGAGCGCCGCGCGGCCGAGCCCGCCGCCCTCGACCGGCTGGCCGACGGCGCGCTGGCGGCGTACCTGGACGCGGCCACCCGCTCGGTCACCACACTGGCCGCCGAGGTGACCGAGGCGGCGGCCGGGCACGGGATGCGGCTGACCTTCATGGACGCCGCCGGCCCCGGCAAGGGCTGGCTGTCGGGGATCGACCTGCCCGCCCTCGCCGGCGTGACCCACCGGATCGAGACCCTCGGGTACGAGAGGACCCCGCAGGCCGTCCGCGAGCGGGTCGCCGCCTTCGCTCTGCACGGGGTGCGGCCGGACGACCTGGCGGTGATCCTCCGCCCGATGGCCGAGGACTGCGACGGAGCGGACAACCTGGCCGAGAAACTCGGCGTACTGCGTGAACTCGGCGTCCCCGAGGTCGAGTTCTACAACTACGGTCTGATGCGCCTGTCCTCGCTGGACCGGATCGGCCAGGCCCTGCGCGGCTGAGTGATGACATCCGTCATGCCCGACCGATGACCCACCGGCCTGCCGCCCCCCGCCCACGGGACGACAGAATCGTGCTCACCGGCGAGGCGAACGACGCGAGGCCGGGACCACAGCTTCCGGGGGAACACCAATGAGCAGCACCGCCTCCACCGCCCTGCCGCAGACCGATGCCGAGCAGCCGGTGGCCACCGGGCAGCTTCCCACCGCCGAACCGATCCCCTCCGCCGAACCGATTCCCTCCGCCGAGCCGATCCCCTCCGCCGAGCCGCTGCCGACCGTCGCCGAGATGCGGCTGCCCACCTGGTTCTTCGGCTTCGAGGGCACCCTGGCCGGCGCGTACGACATCCTGCACGCCTTCCCCACGGCCTGGCCCGTACTGCTGGTCCTGCTCGCGACCAACCTCGCCGTCGCGTTCACCGTGATGCGCAAGCGGCTCAAGCTGGCGAAGATGCTCTGGCGCGGCAAGGGCACCCGCAAGGTCGCCTTCATGCTGCTCGGTCTGCGCCTGGGCAGCCACGCCCTGCTGGCGGTGATCGGCATCGCCCTCACCTCGGCCCTGGTGCACGTCCTGTTCGCCCTGGTGATGGCCGCGGTGACCGTCTCCCTGCTCGCCTACACCCAGAAGACCGCCCTGCGCGCCCTGGTCGAGGCCGGCAAGATCACCGCCTGAACCGGATCCGCCCCGCGGCCCGGGTGCCCGTCACGGCACCCGGGCCGCGCGCCGTCCCGACACCCCCGCCGCTCCATCCGTCCTCGAGCAGGGCCGAACGGCCAGAAAGACGACAACCTGGACGGAAGAAACGACGCAAACCACCCGATATCACCTCGCCCCCATCCCCGGGGCCATGTCTCGCCTGCTGCGCCCGCGGGCGGCGTGACGGTAGGCTTTCCGTGTGATCTTCAAGCGCATCGGCAACGGACGGCCGTACCCGGATCACGGCCGGATCAGCACCCGCCAGTGGGCGGACGTCGCGCCGCGTCCGGTGCGGCTGGACCAGCTGGTGACCACCAAGGGGCAGCTGGACCTCGAAACCCTGCTGGCCGAGGACTCCACCTTCTACGGGGACCTTTTCGCCCACGTGGTGAAGTGGCACGGCGACCTCTACCTGGAGGACGGACTGCACCGCGCGGTCCGCGCCGCCCTGCAGCAGCGCCAGGTGCTGCACGCGCGCGTGCTCGAAATGGACTGACCTCGGAAAACCCCGAGGATCGAACGCGAACCGAACGCCGCTGACGCGCGTCCTGACCATCGGTCATCCTCCGGCGTCCAGTCGCTCGGGCCCTTCAGTACATCCTTTCGAGTGTCCACGTACTCCAGATGATGATCATCTAGTACCCCGTGGCCGCTCCGGCACTAGTCTGCTGGGTACGGATCTGTCGCTGGCCGCACCAATCACCGAGCCTGCCCTGGCAAAGGGGGAGACTGACCGTGAGCATGTTGACTCCGCAGGGGTTGAAGGGGAAGCAGTACCGGGTCACCGGTAAGTCCTATCCCCGCCTCGGGCGCCCACCCCGCAAGAGCCGCAAGGTCCTGGCCGTGGTCGGCGCGGCACTCGCGCTCGCCCTGGTCGCACTCGGCGGCGTCCAGCTGGTGGGGATCTTCACCGGCAAGAGGACGCCGAGCGCCCAGGCCTGCGCCTCGCCCGGCGGCAAACCCCTCGCCGCGCCGGCCGCCTCGGGTTCCGCCTCGGGCTCTCCCAGCGCCTCGGGCTCTCCCGCCGCGTCCGCCCCCGGCTCTGCCGCGAGCAGCCCCGCCGCACCGGCCGCGACCAGCACCGCGGTCCCCCAGCCGCAGGCCGTCACCGTGAACGTCTACAACGCCACCGACAAGTCCGGTCTGGCCGCCCGTACGGCGGAGGAACTCAAGAAGCGCGGCTTCACCATCGGCAAGGTCGGCAACGCCCCGACCGCCATCGACCGGAAGCTGCCCGGCACGGTCCAGGTGATCAGCGGCCCGGCCGGCATGGGCGCGGCCACCCTGCTCGGCTCCCAGGCCGCCGGCTCGACCGCCACCACGGACAGCCGGACCGACGCCACGGTCGACTTCGTCATCGGCGACACCTACTCCGCCCTGCTGGAGCCGGCCAAGGCCGCCGCCGCGCTCGAAGCCGCCACCAAGCCCTCCCCCGCCCCGAGCCACGGCAGCTGCTGAAGCGCACCTGGCGCACGGGGTACCGCCCGACCGGCCGTGTGCGCGAGGTGGAACACGATCGCGTCCCGCCGGAACCGGTGAGCCGGTTGCGCTCCCACAACCTGGTGGGAGTGCAACCGGCTCACCGGTTCCCGGTGCGGCGGAGCGGTCTTCCGCTTCGCCCACGGGCTTGATCGAACGGGAGTCCGCGCCCCGTGCGGTTCTCAGCCGGCGGTGCCGTAGAGGCGGTCGCCCGCGTCGCCCAGGCCGGGGACGATGTAGCCGTTCTCGTTGAGGCGCTCGTCGACGGCCGCGGTCACCACGGTGACGGGCATCCCGGCCAGCTCCCGCTCCATCACCTCGACGCCCTCCGGCGCGGCCAGCAGCACCACGGCGGTGACGTCGGTGGCACCCCGCTCGATCAGCATCCGGATCGCCGCGACCAGCGTCCCGCCGGTGGCCAGCATCGGGTCGAGCACGTAGACCTGGCGGCCGGAGAGGTCGTCCGGCATCCGGGTGGCGTAGGTGGACGCCTCCAGCGTCTCCTCGTTGCGGACCATGCCGAGGAAGCCGACCTCGGCGGTGGGCAGCAGCCGGGTCATCCCGTCCAGCATGCCGAGCCCGGCGCGCAGGATCGGCACCACCAGCGGACGCGGGTAGCTCAGCCGGGTGCCGGTGGTGACGGCGACCGGGGTGGTGATCTCCACCTGGTCCGTACGGACGTCCCGGGTGGCCTCGTACGCGAGCAGGGTGACCAGCTCGTCGGTCAGGCGCCGGAAGGTCGGCGAGTCGGTGCGCTCGTCGCGCAGGGTGGAGAGCTTGTGGGCGACCAGCGGATGGTCGACGACGTGGAGACGCATAGTCCGACGATAACGGGCTTCGGCACATACGTACGACTTGCCGCAAACCGGGGCCAATGACGGAACCGAGACCTTTTCCGTGGTATCAACCGAACACTTCTGGGAAGGTCGGACCGTATGAAGAGCAACCCGGCGCGAACATCAGCCGCTCAGGCGGACGACGGGCCCGGCTCGACAGACGAGTCCCAGGCCGCCCCCGAGACCCCGGAAGAGCGCCGCCGACGGCGCGCCGTCTTCCTGCGCGAACTCGCCGAGGCGCGCGAGCTGCGCGAGCGGGTGCAGCCCCGGCGCACCAAGGAGCGCCGGATGCGCGAAGCGATGCGGATGCGAACCTTCCGGACCTGACAGAGACACCGCCGATCTGTCGGCCGTCAGCCAGCCATTCCGACACGACCTGCGAAGACGCGCTGCCGAACACCCCCCGCAGCGGCAGCCTTTCTGTCACGATGCCGGAGAGACGGTCCGAACAACGGACCGCCTCCGGCGCGGGGGCGGCCAGTCCGCGTTCGCCCGAGATCGCCTACAGCCGAGACCAATCTTGGGAGTGTCCCCGGTGGCGTACTTCGCTGCAGTGCTTGCTCGCACCGATGGCGGGTGGGATGTGAGCGAGACAGAACTTGACGAGGTCGAGACCCTGGCCGATCTGGCCGACCTGGCCCGCGAGGCCGCCCAGGACGACGACAGCGTCCTGGTCTTCATCGAACAGGAAGACGCGTGGTTCGCCGTGATCCGGGTGGACGGCGAGGACGACCCGCGGATCTTCGTCTCCGACGGCGCCGCCGCGGCCCGCAGCTCGTACGGCTCGGTGCTCACCGACGAGCTGGTGGACCGGGTCGGCGACGGCGACTTCGACGACGACTTCGACACCCTGGTGGCGGAGCTGGACGACGAGGGCACCGAGAGCGAGGCCGACGAGCGGGAGGAGGACGAGGAGGACGACCAGGACGCCGCCGGGTCCGGCGGGGTGCCGGTCGGCCCGCTCGGCGACCTCGAACTGCTGGCCGACCTCGGGGTCACCTCCGGCGAGCTGGTCGAGCTCAGCGGCGAGGGCTCCGTCCCGGGCGACGCGCTCTCCGAGATCGCCGAGGCGCTCGGCTGCGGCGAGGTCCTGGAGGCGGTGCGGTAACCGCCCCGCCGGTGGCCGACACTGGTCCCATGCAGATCGCTCCCCTCCCGGCCCCCGTACGCCCCGACCCGGTACGCGACCGCTGGACGGACCCGATGCGCCTCGCCATGGCCGAGGCCGCACTGGCCACCGCCGCCGGCGACGTACCGGTCGGGGCGCTCGTCCTGGGCCCCGACGGGACGGTCATCGGGCGCGGCCACAACGAGCGCGAGGCGATCGGCGACCCGACCGCGCACGCCGAGATGGTCGCGATCCGGCAGGCCGCTGAGACTTTGAACACAGCCGCGCGACCGGGATCACCCGGGGCGGCAGCGGAGTGGGACGGCGA
Source organism: Kitasatospora sp. HPM-01-4 (assembly GCF_051374625.1). NCBI lineage: Bacteria > Bacillati > Actinomycetota > Actinomycetes > Kitasatosporales > Streptomycetaceae > Kitasatospora > Kitasatospora sp. HPM-01-4. The sequence continues at coordinate 4,189,398 of NZ_JBPQGP010000005.1, forward strand.
CGGGCGGCGGCCGGGCGACTGGCGCCTCAGCGGCTGCACCCTGGTGGTCACCCTGGAGCCCTGCACCATGTGCGCGGGCGCGATCGTGCTCTCCCGGCTGGACCGGGTGGTCTACGGCGCCCTGGACGAGAAGGCCGGGGCGACCGGCTCGCTCTTCGACGTGGTCCGCGACCGCCGCCTCAACCACCGCCCCGAGGTCATCCACGGCGTGCTCGCCGAGGACTGCGCCGAGCAGCTGCGCGCCTTCTTCGACACCCAGCGCTGAGGCCCCCTCCGGAACGGATTTCGTTCCTGACGGGACCGTCCGGTAGAGTTCCCCTCGGTAGCGTGTCCGAGCGGCCAAAGGAGCACGCCTCGAAAGCGTGTGTGGGGGCAACTCCACCGTGGGTTCGAATCCCACCGCTACCGCCATGAATTGGCAAAGGGTCCGGATTGAAATCAGTCCGGGCCCTTTGTCATACATCCGTGGGTTCTATGCTGATCCCCGCATCGTCGGCACAGGGCGGGCGTGCACACGGGAGGAACCCGCTATGGAGAGCCAGATCGTTCACAAGGCCGCATTCCTGCTGCACGAGTGCAACGAGCCCGAGCAGGTCGTGGTGGAGCGACTCAAGGAGTACTTCCCCTCGCTGAGCCTGACCGAGCGCGAGCGCTACGTGTCCGAGGCGTGGGACCAGGTGCACGGCCAGGGCGTTCCGGAGGCCTGAGCAGCCGTCGACAGCAGAGCCGGTACGACGGACCGGTGACCGGCGCGACAACGGCTCCGCACTCGTCCGGGGGTGACCACCATGACCCGGGAGTGCGGAGCCGTTGTCGCGACCGCTGTCGGCCTTTCGAAGGGGGGAGCGGTCTCCGGGGGGACGAGTCCGCTCCCCCGGCGGAGTCCCACAACCGGTGCCGCGTCGGGGGGAAGCCGCGGCACCCGGTCCCACAGCGGGGAGCTCCGGATCCGTGCACCGAGGATTCCTGCCAGATCCCCGGTACACCATCCATCGTGCGGCACGGCCGGGCCCCGGGCATCCGGAGAAAGGCCTCTGCCGCCAGGACCTTCGTCCCGCCGGGTGAACGCGTCTCTCACCCGATCGGCCGTCCTGTGGATAAGCTGCCGAGCAGAAAGCGGAGGGGCGCCCGGGGAAGGGCCGGCGGCCCATGGGCAGGGAGGCGGGCCGGGGCGATGGCGCAGGCGAAGAAGATCGGCATGTACCTCCTGCTCATCTTCGTGATCTACACGATCATCACGTCGCCCACCAGGGCGGCGGAACTGGTGCAGACCGGGTTCGTGGGGATCTCGGACGCCGCCAAGGCGGTGGGGACGTTCATGACGGGGCTGGTGAAGTAGCCCGCAGCCCGGGCGACCACCGGGCCCCTGCTCGGCCCGCCGGGCCCCGGCGGGTACGGTGACGGGGTTCGCCCAACCCTCGACCGCTAGGAGCGGCACTGTGATCCGGCACCTGGTCCTCTTCAAGCTCAACGAAGGCGTCGGCAGGGACGACGAGCGCGTGCTCGCCGGGGCCCGGGCCTTCGAGGAGCTCGGCTCGCTGATCCCCGAGCTCCGCCAGTGGGAGTGCGGCTGGAACATCACCGAGCGCGACATCGCCTACGACTACGCGATCAACAGCCTGGTCTCGGACCGCGACACGCTGCAGAGCTACCTCCTCCACGAGGCGCACCAGGCCGCGGCCGCACAGTGGCGCGAGTTCGCCACCTGGGTGATCGCCGACATCGAGGTCTGAGGCCCCGACGGTCACACCGGTCGTACCCGTACGACCCTTCGGCCCCCCGGCTCCCGCGAGCCGGGGGGCCTTCGTGCATCGGCACCCCTCCCGCACGATCCGCCAACACGCCTAAATGTGGTGCTTGCCCGTACTGTGCACTACTTGTGATGCTATGACCGGTTTTGCCGGACCTGGCGAGGTGGTGAGGACGACCCAAGGACCGCGCAGCAGTGGCTCGGACCGGAATAGTCGATCAAGGGAGGGTGACGTTCCGTGCGGACCCAGGACAGCGCGCCGGAGGCCGGCGAGGAGGGGTCACCCGGGTCCTCTGACGGCCGGTCCGGTGCCGGCCGCAGCTCGGTGGACGTCAGGACGCTGACCCGGGTCCTGTTCGAGCGGCTGAGCGAACTGCCGCCGGGTACGCCGGAGCGCGAGCGGGTGCGGGCCGCGCTGATCGAGATCAACATTCCGCTGGTGCGCTACGCCGCGACCCGGTTCCGCAGCCGGAACGAGCCGATGGAGGACATCGTCCAGGTCGGCACCATCGGCCTGATCAACGCGATCGACCGGTTCGACCCGACCCGGGGGGTGCAGTTCCCGACGTACGCACTGCCGACCATCCTCGGCGAGATCAAGCGCTACTTCCGGGACAACGTCCGCACCATGCACGTGCCGCGCCGGCTCCAGGAGCTGTGGGTGCAGGTCAGCGGTGCCATGGAGGAGCTCACGGTGGCGCACGGCCGGGCGCCCAAGGTGCCCGAGATCGCCGCCAATCTACGGATTCCCGAAGAGGACGTCCGGGCCTGCCTGGACGCCGGCCGGGCCTACAACGCCGCCTCACTGGAGGCCGCGCAGGAGCACGAGGGCGGACTCGCCCTGCTGGACCGGCTCGGCTACGAGGACTCCGCACTGGCCGACGTCGAGCACCGGGACATGGTCCGCCACCTGCTGGTCCAACTCCCCGAGCGGGAGCGGCGGATCATCATGCTGCGATTCTTCGCCAATCTGACGCAGTCCCAGATCTCCATCGAGCTGGGCATGTCACAGATGCACGTCTCCCGGCTACTGTCGAGGATCCTGACCCGGCTGCGGACCGGAAACTCCTGGGAGGAGTGAACCGATACCGGCCTGGGGGTTGCTGCGCGTTACTGCGGCGTGACATCTTGCGACGGTCGGGTTTGCCGAGACGCGTGTTCCGGTATGGAGCTGGAGGGCCGCCCAGCCGGGAACTGCCACTCGGTAGCGCCCGTTGTACTGTCAGTCACGAGGGGGTGGGTGCATGTCCGCAGAGCTGGGTGCTGCCGGGGTCCAGGGCACGACGACGGTCGCCGAGATTCCCGTGCCGCACAGCCATACGCCGCCGGTGCCCGAGGCGTCCGGGCCCGCGCCGGAGGCGGTCGGCGCCGCCGTGCCCGAGGGCAGGCCGCTGGACACCCGTACGCTCTCCCGCTCGCTGTTCCAGCGGCTGGCCACCCTGGAGACGGGCAGCGAGGAGCACACCTATGTCCGGGACACCCTGATCGAGCTCAACCTGCCGCTGGTGCGGTACGCCTCGGCCCGGTTCCGCAGCCGGAACGAGCCGATGGAGGACATCGTCCAGGTCGGCACCATCGGGCTGATCAAGGCGATCGACCGGTTCGACCCGGAGCGCGGGGTGGAGTTCCCGACCTTCGCGATGCCGACGGTGGTCGGCGAGATCAAGCGCTTCTTCCGGGACACCAGCTGGTCGGTCCGGGTGCCCCGGCGGCTGCAGGAGCTGCGGCTGGCGCTGACCAAGGCCGGCGACGAGCTCTCCCAGAAGCTGGACCGCTCCCCCACCGTGGCCGAGCTGGCCGCCTTCCTCGGGGTGAGCGAGGAGGACGTGGTCGAGGGCCTGGCGGTCGGGAACGCGTACACCGCGAGCTCGCTGGACTCCACGCCCGGCGAGGAGGAGGGCGAGGGCCCGCTGGCGGACCGGCTCGGCTACGAGGACCTGGCGCTGGAGGGGGTCGAGTACCGGGAGTCGCTGAAGCCGCTGCTGGCCAAGCTGCCGCCGCGGGAGCGGCGGATCATCATGCTGCGCTTCTTCGGCAATCTCACCCAGTCGCAGATCGGCGAGGAGATCGGCATCTCGCAGATGCACGTCTCCCGGCTGCTGACCAAGACGCTGACCCAGCTGCGCGCCGGGCTGATCAGCGAGAGCTGACCGGCCCGGCGGCCGGATCCGCGCCCGGGTGCCCCGCGCTCAGTCGGTGAGGAGGTTGCGGCGCAGGCCGTCCAGGACCTCGTCGTCCAGGCCCAGGCCGTCCCGCCAGAAGTGCTCGAAGGAGTCCCAGCCGGCCTCGACCTCGGCGAAGGCGGTCTCCAGGTAGACCCGCTCGGCCAGGAAGACCGGGAGCAGCAGGCTGGGCTCCTTCATCAGGCCGCGGGTGCCGAAGCTCTCCACGATGTGCTCGATCAGCGCGGCGGAGCGCTCGTTGGTGAGCAGGTAGTCCGCGAAGACCGTGTCGCGGTCGACGCCGAGGGCGGTGAGGGCCAGGGCGGCGACCCAGCCGGTGCGGTCCTTGCCGGCCGAGCAGTGGAAGAGCACCGGCACACCGTCGGGGGCGGCGAGCAGGCGCAGCACGGTGGCGAAACGCTCGCGGGCGCCGGGAGAGGTGACGAACCAGCGGTAGAGGCCGATCATCATCTGCTCGGCCCTGCCGTCGCCGAGGATGGCCCGCTGCCGCTCGGCGTCGCGGTCGGCGAGGGCCTGGCGCATGGCGATGTAGATGTCGAAGTCGGCGGCGAAGATCGGCACGTGGTGCAGGGTCGGGCCGCCCGGCTCGGCCGAGGGTATGGGGTCGAGCAGCATGGACTCGCCCGCCCCGTCGAGCTCGGCGACCGGCAGACCGAGGATCCGGTCGGCCCCGGACTCACGGACCTCGTCCAGGCTGCGCAGGTCGACGACTCGGCGCAGGCCGGCCGCGGCGAGGATCTCCTGGTCCGCTTCGGTGGTCCGGTTCATGGCGTCGGCGCGCAGCGCGACGCCGTACCGGAGGGTGCGGCCGTCCCGGGTCCGGTAGCCACCGAGGTCACGGGCGTTGGCCGCCCCCTTGAGGCCGAGGCTGCGTGCGGTCTCGGTGGTCTGCTGGGTCACGGGCTGTCCTCCGGGGCGCGTTCGCACGGTGAGCGGTACGAGAGCAGGCGTCGGTGTGCTGGGGACGGAGTACGAAAACTCGTACGACCCGATCAGTGTATGGGGCGGCGCCGGGGACGCGCCGGGGCGCGGTACGCCGGCTCCGGGGAGCGGGCCGGGAGCCGGAGAGCTGGTCCGCCGCGGCGGGACGCGGCCCGACGCGGCCGGGGAGCCTGAAGCCGCCGGCGGAGGAGCGGCGCGGCGGATTCGGCTGGTGTGTGCGGCCGGCCCCGTGCACGGGACGGGCCGACCGGTGCCGTACGGGCTGACGGCGCGACAGTTCCGCTGCCGGCGCCGGGCCACGGTCTGAGCTGGATGCCTGGCGGCGGCCCTGCTGGGACCGTCCGCCAGGCATGGGGAACAAGCCGCCGAACCCCGTCCGGCGGCGTCTTGCGGTTACTTGACGGCGAGCCAGATCACCGCGGCGACCACGGCGATCGCCACGACGACGATGCCGACGATCAGACCGGTGCGGTTGCCGTTGGAGGCGCTGCCGTACGTGGACACGGAACCCGGGGCCTGGGGAGCGGGGGTCTCCTCCACGAACGCCCGGAACATCTGGGTGCTGCCGGCGGGGTCGTAGTCGTTGTCAGCCATGGCACGGACTCTAGCCAACCCACGAGGTCAAAGGACACCCCGGACCCCCGGTAGTGAGCATGCCAGGCCCTTCGGAACCGGACTGACGGCCACTCGCCGGGCGCGCGTACGACAAGCTCGTGAAGACTTGGCCGGGTTGGGAGGACAGCGCGTGCCGATCGGGTTGAATCCGGTTATGACCGACAATCACAGTGACGCTCCCCACAGGGTGACCCTCGGCACGTCGGACCTGACCGTCTCCCCGCTGTCGCTCGGCGGGAACGTGTTCGGCTGGACCGCGGACGAGGCGCAGTCGTTCGCAGTGCTCGACGCCTACACGGCCGGCGGCGGCAACTTCGTCGACACCGCCGACGTCTACTCGGCCTGGGTGCCCGGCAACACCGGCGGCGAGTCCGAGACCATCATCGGCAACTGGCTCCGCAGCCGCGGCAACCACGCGGACATCGTGATCGCCACCAAGGTCGGGGCACACCCGGAGGCCAGCGGGCTGAAGGCGGCGAACATCAGGTCCGCCACCGAGGAGTCGCTGCGCCGCCTCGGTGTCGACCACATCGACCTCCTCTACACCCACCGGGACGACCCGGAGGTCCCGGTCGAGGAGTTCATCACCGCGCTGGACGAACTGGTCCGCGCGGGCAAGGTCCGCCACATCGCCGCGTCCAACATCAGCGCCGAACGGCTCACCGAGGCCCTGGAGTTCTCGGCCCGCGAGGGTCTGGCCGCCTATGTGGCCGTCCAGCCGCACTACAACCTGGTCTCCCGCGACACCTACGAGGGCCCGCTGGCCGAGGCCGTCGCGGCCCACGGCCTCTCGGCGGTGCCGTACTTCGCGCTCGCCTCGGGCTTCCTCACCGGCAAGTACCGGCCGGACGGCGGGGCGGTCGAGAGCGCCCGCTCGCAGGGCGCCGCCCGCTACCTGGAGGACCCGCGCGGGCCCAAGGTGCTGGCCGCCCTGGACCAGGTGGCCGAGGCGCACGGCGCCGAGCTCGCCTCGGTCGCGCTGGCCTGGCTCGCCGCCCAGCCGACCGTGGCCGCGCCGATCGCCAGCGCGCGCACGGTCGAGCAACTGCCTCCGCTGCTGGCCGCGGCACGGCTGCGGCTGACGGCGGACGAACTGGCCCTGCTGGACTCCGTCTCGGCCTGACACCGCCGAGACGCCACAGGCTGTGGACAGGCCCCTCGGGATCTGTCCACAGCCTGTGGACGCGGACGGACCTCCCCAGGCCGCGGAAGGAACTACCGGACGGCCGGCCGTGGCACCGAGGCGGTGACCCCCGCGGGGGCCACGAAGGCGACCAGCAGCTGCTCCATCAGCGCGTGGCGCGTCCTCTCGTCCAGCTCGTACGCGGTGGCGAGCTCCAGACGCCGGACCGCGAGCGCGGCCGCCTCGACCGCGTCGTCCACGAGCGCGGTGCGCAGGCCCGCGTCCAGGTCGGCGAGCCGGCGGCGGCGCATGCTCTCGGCGACCTCGGGCGCGTAGTCGAGGGCGAGCGGCTGCACCGAGTACACCTCGATTCCGATCGGGGCGGCCTCGGCGGCCAGGGCCTTGGTCAGCTCGTCGGCGAACCACTGCCCGTCACGCAGCGCGGGACCGGGCATGAGGTCGCTGTCACAGGGAAGCGCGCTGGCGGTACGCGAGAGCACGGCGTGCACCTGCTCGCGCAGGTACATCTCGTGATCGGCGACGGCCAGCGCGGCACGGGCGGTGTCCCTCACCCGCCAGACGATCAGCAGCCTCACCACGATGGGCGTTCCGGTCCGGTCGGTGACCCTGACCGGATCGCTGCGCCAGTGGCGCAGCCGTACGTCGACCACCCGGCGGCGCAGCAGCGGGTTCACCCAGACCAGCCCGGCGCGGCGGACGGTACCCCGGTAGCGGCCCCAGCGGGTGAGCACCCGGCTCTGACCTCCGCCGTTCGCCAGCAGGCCGCAGACGACCGACGCCGCGAGCAGCCAGGCGGCGCAGGCCGCGGCCACCGCACCGACGCCCATCACGATGTGCCCGTCGGCCCGGACGGCGGCGCTGCGCAGATCCGGCAGCACGGGGATCCTCGGCAGGACACCGGTCCGACTGAGCAGCAGGAGCAACGCGGCGACGGAGACGAGCAGCACGAGCAGCGCGATCCAGCCGGGAAGCGAACGGGCACGGTGCTCACGCAGCGCCTGATCGGCCCTGGGCGGGCGGCGGGCCGGATGCGGCTCGGCGGGGACGTCGGGGCGGGCCGGATGCGGCTCACCCTGTGCGTCGGGGCCGGCCATGGCGAGCGCGGCGGGGAGGGCCGGGTGCGTCTCGGTGGGCGCGTCGGGGAGAGCCGGGTGCGTCTCCCTGGGCGCGTCGGGGAAGGCCATGGCGGGCACGGCGGGAAAGGCCGGAGTTGATGTGTCGCGGGTGTCGGGCGGATCGGACGGCTGGACGGGGAGCCCGGGGGCCGGCGGTCTCGGTACGCCGGACGCACCGACGGGCTTCCGGTGCGAGTCGGCGTCGGCGGTCGCCGGGTACCACGCCGGCAGCCGGGTGTCGGCCGCCTCGAGTTCGTCCTCGACCGGCACCGGGGCCGCCTTGGCCAGCGGCCGGGCGACCGCCCCGGCGACGGCCCGACGGAACTGGGTGGCACCCAAAGACAGTTCGGGCCTGGGCTCAGGCCAGGAATCGGGTCGCGTCGAAGAATCGCGGGTGACGTTCATGCACGGATCCTCGGGGTCGGTGTGTCGCGCGACGTCCGCCCGGAGATGACGGGCGGCGTCGGGCACAGGCTCTGCTGATATACCATCAAATGCGACATTCAGAGCATAAGTGCTGTAATGACGCATTCCTGTCGACGTGTCGCCGGAAGCGCCGATCGCGGCCGTCGACGGCGGCGGGCCTCCTCGGCGCACCGTCAGCGCAGGCGTGAGCCGGATCCGCCGGTCAGGGCCCGGCGGATCAGCAGCCCTGCCGCCGCGAGGAAGAGCAGCCCCGCCCAGAGCCCGCTGCGCCATCCGCCCGTGCCCGTACGGTGCGCGGCGACCGGCTCCGGGAGGCCCGGCGCGGCTGCGGGGGCCGAAACCGGCGGCTCCCCGCCCGTGCCCGGAGCCTGCGGTCCTCCCGCGAAGGACGCCGCCCCGGCGCCGGTGACGGACGGCACAGCCCCCTCCGGCGCGACGGTCCCTGCGGCCCCGCCGGATGACGCGGGCCGAGAGGCCTGGGCGGACGGCACGGGCCGAGCGGGCACGACGATCGGCAGCAGCCGGACCCCGGAAACGGCCTTGGCACCGCACCGGGCGGCCTCGCCCTCGACCACCGCGACCGCCGCACCCGCGACGGCCCCGTCACCCCCGTTCTCCGGCCGGGTGCCGGCGACGGCCGTGCAGACGAGCGGTGCGGTGTCCTCGGCCCTGGGCGCGCCGACGGTGAGCCTGATCCGCCGGTCGAGGACCTGCCCCGAGTCGGCGAAGCCGCCCGGGCCGATGAGCTGCGCCGGGTCGCGGGCGATCCGCAGCCGGGCCCAGGTGTCGCCGGAGGCGGCGTTGCCCGGGACGGTCCACTGCAGCGTGGCCGAGGTGCTGCCGGCCGGCACCGTGGTCTGCACCCGCCCGGCGGCGTCGAAGTGCCCGCTGTGGCCGAAGTCGATCCAGCCGACCAGGGTGGCCGGCCGGCTGCCCGGCTCCACCGGGACGGTGACCTCGTAGGGGCGGCCGACCGCCGCCTCGTCGGGGAAGGAGACGGTGGGATCGCCGCCCCCGTACTCGTTTCGGCCCGGCCGGCGCCTGGGCGGCACCGGGCTGGCGAACGGACCGCGCCGGCTGGTGTCGCGGTCGGGCGCGATCAACGGAGCCGGGACATCCTCGAACTGCTCCGGCTCCCCGGGATCGCCGGGGCCCGGCCGGACCAGCGGCTGGGCGCTGTGCGCCGGCGGGAGGGCCAGGGTCCGTGCGGATCCGCCGCTCGCGTCCCGGCCGAGGAACAGGTCGGAGACCAGGTGCGAGGCGTTGCCGTAACCCTGCGGCGCCGTGCCCAGGCCCTCGTCCAGGGTGACGGTGTACGCGTGCCTGGGCGCGGCCGGGGCGGTGGCGCCGCCGCTTCGGGCGGTGCTGCGCCGTTCGACCCTGAAGGTGACGGTGCTGACCGTGCCCGCGAGTTCGAGCGTGCCCAGTCCGTCGGCGGCGCCGTCCGGGAGGCCGTCGCCGGACGGGGCGAGGGTGTCGCCGCCGACCGTCCAGCCCGGCCAGTCGGTACGGCCGATCAGGGCCACGGTGCCTGGGGCGCCGCCGGTGACGGTCAGTCTGGTGGCGGTGCTGCCGCCCTTGCCGGTGGCGACCCCGGCCAGGCCGCTGAGGTGCAGCCGGGGGTTGCGCACCACCCGGGAGAACGAGAGCCGCAGCGTGCCGAGCGTGTGCCAGGAGCCGTCGGACCGCGGGTGCCGCTCGGTGATCTCGAAGGTCTCGGCCGGATCACCCGGGCGAAGTCCGTCCGCGTAACCGGAGGTCACGGACGCGGAGGCGGCTGCTTCGCGGACGGACGATTTTCCGCCATCCGCGCCGCGGCTCGGGAGCGTCGCGCCGTGACCGGATCCGGTCCGGGCGGCGAGTCTTCCGGGCGCGGCAGTGGAGCTCACCCCGGGAGCGGGCGAGAACTCCAGTTCCACGGCGAGACCCGAGGGCAGGACCGCACGACGCGCGCGGTTCCAGGCGTCCGGGCTCTGCTGCGCCCTCGCGACGTCGGGCCAGGCCGTCGAAGTCCAGCCGAGCAGCAGGGCGGTGGCCAGTACGGCGGCACCTGCCCTGCCGACTCCCCTGCTCCCGGCCCCGGTCGGCCCGGGTCCGCCCGGACGGGACGCCGTGGCGGCATGGCGGAACTGTCGGCTCATCCGACTCTCCCTACGGTGTCCGCCGCCGGAACCGGCGGCGCGGGGGCGGATCTTGACGCGCGCATAACATCCGACAGAAGGGAATCACGAGCGGGCGCCGGTCATACTTCGACATCCGGTCCGGCCGTCCGTCCGCCACCCGATCGGCGGCCGCTCTCCCGACGGCCCGAAGGCCGCTCCGGCCGACGCGTTCCGGCCACCCCTGTTCCGGTCAACCGGAATCGGCTGTCCGGTAATTGAGCCTCGGTCGGCTCCTGCTGTTCGATTCGGGCACGAGCTCAGTAGAGTCAGCGGCCGTGACCACCGACCCAGCTCTCATCAGGAGCAGTCCCGCCCCGGCGGAACCGCACGGAGCCGGGGCCCGCGGGTACCCGCGGCGGCAGCCGTACGAGCGGGTTCCCGGGGTGCGCGGGCTGTCGGCGCCGCACCTCGACGGAGAGCGGGACCACCCCCGGGCCGCCCTCGCAGCCCTGATCACCCGACCGGAGGATTCCGGAGCACTCACCGGCCTGCCCCGCGCCCCTGGCTCCCGGCCCGACCGCCGCGCGCGCCCGGCGCACTCTCCCGCCGTCGGCGCCACCGGCTGAGGGCCGCTCGGTGCCCCTGGACCCAGCGGTGATCCGCGCCAGCCTCGCCGTCGTCGAGCGCCGCGCCGACCACCTGGTCAGGTACTTCTACGCCCACCTGTTCACCCACAACCCGGACGTCCGGCAGCTCTTCCCCACCGAACTGTCCGAGCAGCGCGACCGCCTGTTCGCCGCACTGACCGAGATCGTGCTCCGGCTGGAGAACACCGAGCAGCTCACCGCGTACCTGAGCGCCCTGGGCCGCGACCACCGCAAGTTCCGGGCCGCACCCGAGCACTACCCCGCCGTCGGCACCAGCCTGATCGCCGCCATCCGGCACTTCTCCGGCCACTCCTGGACGCCGGAGATCGAGAAGGCCTGGACCGAGGCGTACACCGTGATCGCCCGGGTGATGATCGAGGCGGCCGGGGCGGTGCCGCCCGGGACGCCGGCCTGGTGGGACGCGGTGGTGACGGCACGTCACCGGTCCGCGCCCGACATCGTGCGGCTCACCCTGCGCCCCTGCCGGCCGTACCCCTTCCTGGCCGGGCAGTACCTCTCGCTCTGCTCGCCCAGGCGGCCCCGGGTCTGGCGGCCGTACTCGATCGCCAACGCCCCGCGCGCCGACGGCACGCTGGAGCTGCACATCCGCCGGGTGCCCGACGGGCTGCTCAGCACCGTGCTCGTCAACGATCTGATGCCCGGCGAACGGGTGATGCTCGGGCCGCCGGTCGGTGACGCCGTACTGGACCCCTGCTCGCCCCGCCCGCTGCTCGCCGTGGCCGGCGGGACCGGCTGGGCGCAGATCAGGTCCCTGGTCGAGCAGCGGGCCGCCTGGGCCGAGGCCGGCCTGCCCGCACCGGCCACGGTCTTCCTCGCCGCCCGGAACGACGCCGACCAGTACGACCTGGACGCGGTCCGCGCGCTGGTCACCGGTCAGCCCTGGCTGGAGGTGGTGCTCGCGGCACCTGAGGACGGCGGCGACCGGGAGGCGGCCGTCGAGCTGCTGCGCGAGGGGCTCCGCCGGTACGGCGCCCACCGGCACGACGGCTGGGCCGGGCACGACATCCGCCTCAGCGGCCCGCCCGACCTGGCACCGGCCGTCACCGGACTGCTGCTCGCACTGAACGCCGGGCCCGAGCTGATCCGGCACGACCCCGTGCCGCCGACGTTCAACCGGACCCGGCCGCTGACCTCGTCCGACTGGTTCCTGGACCGGCGCGACGTGCCCTGGATCAACCGCACCGAGCGGGGCTTGAGGGACGAGGCCGGCCAGCCTGAGTAGATCTTGAAAAGCGCCCGGACGGGGCCGGAGAACGACGAAGGCCCCGGATTGGATCCGGGGCCTTCGGCTGGTGCGCTCAGCAGGATTCGAACCTGCAACCTCTTGATCCGTAGTCAAGTGCTCTATCCGTTGAGCTATGAGCGCTCGGGACACCCCCGAGGGGGAGCCTTCGCGGTGGTTTGGTGCGCTCAGCAGGATTCGAACCTGCAACCTCTTGATCCGTAGTCAAGTGCTCTATCCGTTGAGCTATGAGCGCTCGCCCTGTCGGCCGGGGCCTGCGGGGCGTTGCGGGGACAACATTACATGACCTGCGACCTGGGACGAAATCCATCACCCCGGGACGCACGAAGGGCCCCGCCGGCGTACTGCCGACGGGGCCCTTCGGATGGCGGAGGCTGAGGGATTTGAACCCTCGATCAGGAATAACCCCGAAACCGCATTAGCAGTGCGGCGCCATAGACCGGACTAGGCGAAGCCTCCTCCACATGGACTGCTCCGGCGGACCGGATGCACTCCGTGCGAATGCGATGATGCCACAGCCGGGGGCTCCGACACCAACCACCGCTTACGTTACTAGGCGGGTCATCCAGAGCGCAAAGAAGAATGAGATACTTCAGCCCCCCGAGGAGAGTGCGAGCCGCGAGTCGTACGCTGCGACGGCACCGCCGTCAGTGACGAAAGCCGTGAGGAGACCTGTCGACGTGAGCAGCAGGCCGATCCGAGGCGCTGCTCGCCTCGCCGCGATACTCGACGCCCTGCCCGACGCACTGCTGCTGGTCAACAGCAACGGCACGGTCGTGGACGCCAACAAGGCCGCGGTGCAGGCCATGCAGGCCCCCGGCACCTCGCTGGTCGGACGCGGGCTGCTCGACCTGCTGCCCGAGTTCGACCCCAGCCGGATCCCCGGCTCGATGCGCCCGGCCGCCGCCGAACCCGAGGGCCTGGACCACCCGGTCCGGATGACCGCACGGCGGACCGACGGCACCACCTTCCCCGTCGAGGTCTCCGGCAACGACTTCACCGACGACGGCACGGGCAGCGGCGGCGCGGGCGCGGCGTACGGCTTCGAGCCGTACCGGGACCCCTCCGCCAGCCGCGACCTGCTGCTGCTCCTGGTCCGGGACCTCTCCACCCGGCTCGGTGTCGAGGCCGAGCTGCGGCGGCAGCACAAGCAGACCGAGATGATCCTGCGGGCCGCCGCCGAGGGCGTGCTCGGCGTGGACCTGGACGGCCGGGTGGTCCTGGTGAACCCGGCCGCCGCGCACATCCTCGACTACCGGGCCAGCGAGCTCGGCGGCCGCGAACTGCACCCGCTGATCCAGCACTCCCAGGCGGACGGCAGCCCGCTGGCCCTGGAGGGCTCGGCACTGCTGGACACCCTGGTCTCCGGCCGCAAGCACCGGGTGCGCGGCGCCGTGCTCTGGCGCAAGGACGGCACCCCGGTGACGGTGGACCTCACCACCGCACCGGTCCGGGACGGCGATCAGCTGGTCGGCGCGGTGATGACCTTCACCGACCGGACCGGGGAACTGGCCCTGATCGCCCGCAACGAGCACCTCACGGCGGTCCTGGAGGGCGAGCTCGGCAGCGCGCTCACCGCCCTCCACCGCCGGATCGACGCACTGGCGGCCGACCCGGCCGGACAGCTCTGGCCCGAGGCCAACTGGACGCTGCGGCGGCTCGCCGACGAGTGCCGGCGTTTCGGCACGCTGATAGACGGGGTGCTGACACACCAGAAGTTCGAGCGCGACGTCGAGGCCGGGAAGCAGACGCTGGAGCGCACGTCGGTCGGCCTGGACAAGGTCGTCCAGCGGGCGGTCGAACTGGCCGGCGACCTGGTCGGGCCGGGGCGGGTCCGGTACTCGGTGCACGCCGCCGCCGTCGAGGTCACCGCCGACCGGGAGCACTTCGCGCGTGCGCTGGCCCATCTGGTGGCCGACGTCAGCGGGATCGGGCACCCGGTCGCCGCGGGGGCGGACGACGAGGGCGGCGACGGGCAGCACGCAGCGTCCGCGCTGCCGCCGGCGGGCGGCGACTCGCCGATGGTGGTACTGGCGGCCGCACAGCGCGGCGAGGTGGCCCGGATCGAGGTGCGCGGCCCCGCACGCGCCAGCAGCCCGGTGCACCTGCCGATCGCGCGCAGCACCGTCGAACGGCACGGCGGCGTACTGCAGCGGCACGAACTGCCCGGCCGGGCCGGGACGACCTACGTGGTCGAACTGCCGCTGGACCCTGCGGCGGTCGCTCGTGCGGCCGCCAAGTCGGCCGCCGACGGGGGCCGGAGCGTCCCCAGGGAGACCGACACCGCGATGCTGCCCGACCTGCCGGACGTCCCGCCCGCGCCGGGCGGCGGCGCCGAGGGTTCCGAGGCGGGCGCGCGCCCGGATGCGGACGACGGTGCCGGCTCGGCGGAATCCCGCGCGGCCTCGGGTGCCGAGGACCGTACGGCGGCCCGGGACACCGAACGCGCTTCCGGTGCCGACGACGGCAGGGAGAGCCGCGCGGCCGGCAGCGGCGCGCGCGGCCCGATCGCGCTGGGGCCCGGCGGGCCCGCCGCCGATACGGCACCCGGTGCCGCCGACGACGACACGGCGGCACCCGCGGCACCGGTTGAGGCCGCACCGGCCGCGGAGGAGCCGGGCCGGACGGGCCGCCGTCGGCGCGGGGTGCCCGCGAGCGAGGAGCCCTCGGCGGCGCTGTCCCTGCCCGGCGTACCCGACCCCGGTACGCCGCTGTACCCGGGCCTTGAGCACGCCCTGCCCGCGACCCCGCCCACGCCGCCGGCGCCGGCCGCGCCACCGGCCCCCACCGGGCGCCGCCGCAGGCTGGCCATCCCGGCGCAGCCCGGGACCCCGCCGACGGCCCCGGTCGGCTCGGGTACGGAACCAGGCCGGCCGATCGCGATCGAACCCGCCCCCACCGCCCCGACCACGGCCCCCGCGGCCCCGGGTGCCCCGGGTGAGCGGCCCGGCCTTCCCGTGCCGTTCGGGCAGCAGGGCGCCGGGGCGGCCGGGCAGTCCGCGCTCCCGGTGCCGTTCGGGCAGCAGAACGCCCCGGCGGCTGCCGGTCCGTCGGCCTCGGCAGAGCAGCGGGACACCGGCCAGGCGCCCGGGCAGCAGACTCCGGAGCAGCGGCCCGGCGCCGGTCAGGCCCAGCCGGTGGGCAGTGGACTGGGCGAGCTGGCGCCGCCGCGTCCGCTCGGCGGCTTCGCCTCGGCCTTTCCGCAGGCCTTCGCGCAGGTGCCCCCCGCGCCGGGCCAGGCCCCGGTGCAGTCCGCGCCGCAGTCGCAGGGCCCCGCGACGGATGGCGCGCGTCCGGCGCTGCCCGCGCCGGTGAGTTCCCCTGACACGCCGGCGCCCGTCGAGCCGCGTACGCCTCCGCGCCCGGTGGCCGAGCTGGCCCGTTCCAGCGCCGAGGAGGCGGGCCGGGTGCCCGCGTCGATGCCGGACTTCCCGACCATGGTGTCCTCCGCCGCGGACGGCGGACCGCGCCGGCTGCTGGTCTGGCCCGAGCCCGACCCGTCGACCAAGGCCGCGCTCCAGGACCGCGGGTACCGGCCGGTGATCGTCCGCTCCCGTGAGGAGGTCGACGCCCAGGTCTCCGGCTACCCGGCGGCCCTGTTCGTGGACCCGCTGACCGGCCCGATCACCCGCACCGCACTCCAGTCGCTCCGTACGGCCGCGCTCAACCAGCGGGTCCCGGTCCTGGTCACGGCCGGTCTGGGCCAGGCCACCAGGGACGCCGCGTACGGCGCCGACCCGGCCGTGCTGCTGCGCGCGCTGGCCCCGCGCGACAGCGAGAACCACGCCGCCCGGGTGCTGCTGGTCGAGTCCGACCCGGACATCGCGGCGGCGCTGATCGGCAGCCTGGAGCGGCGCGGCATGCACGTCGAGCACGCGGTCTCGGAGAACGACGCGGTCTCCCGGGCCAGCAGCATGCAGCCCAACCTGGTGGTGATGGACCTGCTCCAGATCCGCCGCCGCCGGGTCGGCCTGCTCGACTGGCTGCGCGCCAACGACCGCCTGTACCGCACCCCGCTGGTGGTCTACACCTCCGTGGACCTCGACCCGCAGGAGCTCCCCCGTCTGCGCACCGGCGAGACGGTCCTCTTCCTCGCCGAGCGCTCCACCAGCGAGGACGTCCAGTCCCGGATCGTCGACCTGCTCGCCCGGATCGGCGCGCTGGGCGAGGTCAGCGCGGCGGGGCGGTAGCACCGGCCGGTCCCGCGCGGCCGTGCGCCGCCGCGGGACCGACCGGGCGGCGCCGGGGGACGCGGGGAGTTTCGCGCCCCCTGGCCGCCCGTCCGCCTACTCCTTGCCGAGGACGGTGACGTCCAGCCGGTCGGCGGCGTAGTCGGCGCGGACGACCTTCTTGTCGAACTTGCCGACCGAGGTCTTGGGCACCGACTCCACCAGCGCCCAGCGCTCCGGGAGCTGCCAGGAGGCGACCCGCTCGGCGAGGAAGGCGCGCAGGGCCGGGAAGGCCACGGTGGCGCCGGCGCGCAGGACCACGGCGGCGAGCGGGCGCTCGCCCCACTTCTCGTCCGGGACGGCGATCACCGCGGCCTCGGCGACCTCGGGGTGGGCCATCAGGTGGTTCTCCAGCTCCATCGAGGAGATCCATTCGCCGCCGGACTTGATGACGTCCTTGGCCCGGTCGGTCAGGGTGAGGTAACCGTCCGGGGTGATGGTGCCGACGTCGCCGGTGCGCAGCCAGCCGTCCGCGCTGAACTTGTCGTCGGGCCGCTGCGGGTCCTGCCCGGCGCCGCCGAAGTACGCACCCGCGACCCACGGCCCCCGGACCTCCAACTCGCCTGCCGCGACGCCGTCGTGGGGCATCCGCTCGCCGCCGGGGCCGATCAGCCGGGCCTCGACGGAGGCCGGGAAGAGGCCCTGGGTGAGCCGGTAGGGCCACTGCTGCTCGGCGGTCAGCCCGGCCGGGGGCTGGGCGAAGGTGCCGAGGGGGGAGGTCTCGGTCATGCCCCAGGCCTGCACCACGGTGATGCCGTGGCGCTCCTCGAAGGCCCGCATCAGGGAGGGCGGGCAGGCCGAGCCGCCGATGACCACCGTGCGCAGCGAGGAGGTGTCGTAGTCGCCGCGGTCGAGCTCGTCCAGCAGTCCGGTCCAGATGGTCGGGACGGCGGCGCTGACGGTCGGCCGGACCCTGGCGATCATCTCGGCCAGCGGCTTGGGCTGGAGGAAGCGGTCCGGCATCAGCAGGTCGGCGCCCGACATGAAGGAGGCGTGCGGCACGCCCCAGGCGTTCGCGTGGAACATCGGGACCACCGGCAGCACGGTGTCGCGGCCGGTCAACGCGAAGGTGTCGGCGGAGTTCACCTGCAGGCAGTGCAGGTAGATCGAACGGTGGCTGTAGAGCACGCCCTTGGGGTCGCCGGTGGTGCCCGAGGTGTAGCAGAGGGCCGCCGCCTCGCGCTCGTCCAGGTCGGTCGGCCACGGGTACTCGGCCGGCCGCCCGGCGATCAGCTCCTCGTACTCGTGGACGGCTCCGCCGAAGCCGGCGAGCAGCGAGAGGTCGCCCTGGCCGCTCACCACGATGTGCTTCAGCGTCGGGGCGAGCTGCGGCAGCACGCCGGCCAGCAGCGGGAGCAGGCTGCCGTTGACGATGATCGCGTGGTCGGCGGCGTGGTTGATGATGAACGCCAGCTGCTGGGCGGGCAGTCGCAGGTTCAGCGTGTGCAGCACCGCGCCCATCGAGGGCACGGCCAGGTACGCCTCCAGGTGCTCGGCGTTGTTCCACATCAGTGTGCCTATCCGCTGGTCGCCCGAGACCCCGAGCTCGTCGCGCAGCGCGTACGCGAGCCGGGCCGCCCTGGCCCCGACCTCGGCGAAGGTGCGGACCACCGGAGCGGCGCCGTCCCAGGTGGTCACCGTCGAGCGACCGTGGACGGTGGATCCGTGGTCCAGGATTCGGGAGACGGTGAGTGGTGCGTCCTGCATCGTGCTGAACACGCGGGTCCTCCTTGACCGGTCCGGGCTGCGAGCGCACCCGCCGCTACTGGCGAGTAGAAACGGGATCCAGGCCCGATTCTGGCGAACCGCCGTCCCGGTGTCAGCAGATTGGCCCGGGATGAGACGTGTCGCTCACCCGCGCCCCGGGTGCGGGCCCGGATCGTGCCGGGCGGGCGGGCGCCGTAGGCGTCCCCTCGCCGGCTGTCGCCGCACCGGGCCCCCGCCCGGGCCGGCCGCTCGGGCGTGTGGGGAGACGGCCAACCACCTTTCGCCGCGCACCGGTTGGCGGCTCACGCGGCGGCCGCGGCCTGGGTCCCGGCACGGTGGGATGCCGCCGGCACCGCCTGCCCCGGTGGCCGGCGTGGCGCTGATCGCGCACCGGCTACGAGGACCCGCAGGGCGCCCCACCCCCCGAGGGAGGGGCGCCCTGCGCGGCATCGGGGCGGTCAGAAGACCGGGGTGGTGGCGCGCTGCAGCTGGCAGATGTCGGGGAAGCTCTTCTGCCAGGTGACCTGCTGGCCGTTCCAGTCGCCGTAGGCGGTGACGGTGACCGGGTCCTCGATGTGCGGGCATCTGAGGTGCGGGGCGCCGGCCAGGCGGTTGATGTCCCCGTCGGCGGCGGCGAGGGCGGCGCAGGCACCGTCCGGATCGGGGTGGCTGCCGCCGTTGGGGTTGCAGGTGAGGAAGTGGTCCTCGACGGCGGTGTCGTCCGCGTCGCGTACGACGTAGAGCTGGAAGAAGGTGTTCTCGGCGACCGGGGCGGCGGGGGCGGCGGCGGTGCTCAGGGTGGTGACGGCGACTACGGCGGCGGCGGCGGAGGCGGCGAGCCTGCGGAGCGCGGTGGTGGTCATGCCTCACACCCGACCATGCGGAATCGGCGGGGCCAAGCCGCCCTTCCGGCGAACGAGTGGGCCCGGCGCGGAAGTTCGCGCTAAGGAGTGAGCGCCGGGCGGCCGGGAGGACTAGGGCGTGTCCGACGGTACGCGGCGCCCGGTGGGAGCTGTCGGACGCGGACTACCGCCCCATCGCCACCAGACCGTCCAGCTGGTCGCGGTCGATGTTGAGGGTCACGCCCGCGTAGGTCTCGTCGGCGCTGCCCCGGTACTGGTGGATGCGCTGGTGGCGCACCCACATGTCGTCGGGCGGCGCGTCCTTGCCGTCGGTGACGGCGCGCCCGTCCCAGCGCGCGTACCAGATGACGTCGGGCAGCGGGGAACTGCCCGCCCGGCCGGCGGCGGCGATGTCGGCGACTCCGGAGTTCACGCTGGAGTAGAAGCCGGAGTGGTACCCGGCGGAGTGCAGCGTCTGGGTCCAGCCGAGGGTGAAGTCGACCACCGCCCGGCTGCAGGTCCGGTCGCCCGGCGGGTACGCCTCCATGTCCAGGTAGACCGGGCTGCCCGGGCCGAGGCCGAGCGCCTGCAGGCTGAGCACCGCCTCGGCGGCCTCCTCCCCGCCCTGCTGGACGGCGCGGGCCGGGTCGATCCGGTTGGGCTTGTTCTTGATCTTGGCGCACGGCGCCTGGAGGCCGACGTGGGTGGGCACCAGCTCCCAGCCCATCGCACGGACACCGCTCACCCAGCCCGGCGTGAGCCTGGGCTGGTCGCATCCGCGCTGGCCGCCGCTGCTGTAGATGCCCACCGCGCGGTACGGGGAGGCGATCCGCCACAGCTGCATGGTCTCCAGCGGCGGGGCGGAGCAGGCGTCGAAGCCGGGACCGGAGAAGCGGCGCTTGGGCAGCGACTCCCATCCGCGGCCGGTCTCCTCGATCACGGTCGGCGGTCCGGCCGGGTGCCCGCCGACCGAGCCGGCGACCGCGGCGACCGACTGGGTGTCGACCACCTGCCGGGCCGGCAGCGGGAGGTTGCGGTCGGTGGCCAGGAGCAGGACGAGGGAGGCCGCCGCGAGCGCGGCCGGGCGGAGGTAGCGCACCGTCCTTTGATACTGACCGGTCATCATCCGCCCGGTCCGCCGCGCCGGAACGTGACCGGCGTTCACCCCACCGTGACGGAAGTCCGTATACCGAGAAACAGTGCGGTAATGAGTTTGGATGCTGTTCGGGTATTACGTCACACTTTTCCCATGTCCACAGCCAGTACCTGTGAGACCGCTGTCCAGGTCTCGCCCGGCCCCTCGCCCGTCCATCCCCTGCGGCGCCGTCTGAACGTCCCGGCGCCGCTGCTCTGTGTCACGGCCATGTTCGCCGTCCAGCTCGGCATCGCGCTCTCCCAACCGCTCTTCGGGCCGCTCGGGGTCAGCGGCGCGACCTTCCTGCGGCTGGCGGCCGCCGCGGTGATCCTGCTCGCCGTCACCCGGCCGCGACTGCGCGGCCGCAGCCGGCGCGACCTGGCCTCGGCCGGACTGCTCGGCATGGTCTCCGCGGGCATGACCCTGTGCTTCGCCGGGGCCGTGGACCGGCTGCCGATGGGGACGGCGGCCACCATCGAGTTCCTCGGACCGCTGGCGGTCGCGATGGCCTTCGCCCGGCGGGCCAGCCACCTGCTCTGGGCGCTGCTGGCCGGCGGCGGGGTCGCGCTGCTGACCCTGTTCGGCGGGGAGGGCGGCGGCACGCACGGCCTGGACCCGGTCGGGCTCGGCCTCGCCTTCGCCGCCGCGGCCTGCTACGCCGGGTACATCCTGCTGACCGACAAGGTCGGCGCGTCCTTCAAGGGCTTCGAGGGGCTGGCGGTCTCGATCACGGTCGGGGCACTCGTGACGCTTCCGCTGGGGATCGGGCCGGCCTGGCACGGGCTCTCCTCGGCCGACAACCCGTGGGGGCTGCTGCTCGCCGTGACCGGGGTCGCGCTGCTGCTGCCGGTGATCCCGTACGCCCTGGAGATGTCGGCGCTGCGGCGGCTGCCGCAGCGGGTGTTCAGTGTGCTGGTGAGCCTGGAGCCGGCGGTCAGCGCGCTGGTCGGGCTCGTGGTGCTGCACCAGGTGCTGGGGGCGGCACAACTGGCCGGGATCGCCTGTGTGGTGGCCGCCAGCGTGGCGTCGACGCTGGCGAGTCGGCGGTAGGGGCCTTACGGCCGGGGGGATTTCAGGGGTGCGGGGGGCCGCGCGACCAGCCGTCGCGAAGGTGCGTGGTTTCGCGCGCGGCGCCCCGCGTCCCTGAGACGGTGCGGGGCCGCCGGAAGGCCGCCACGGCGGTGCGCGGGTTCCCGCACCCCGGGGCCACCCGCCCGCCCCGGGGTTCCGCTTGTCCGTGAAAGTGATCGTGATCGTGATCGTGGGCGGTGCCGGGTTCCCGGCACCGCCCACCGGTGTTCCGCCCTCCGGTGTTCCGCCCTCCGGTGTTCCGCCCTCCGGGCCGGATGGGACCTGGCGGAGCCGGTGGCCGTCAGATGGTCTTGCCGGGATTCATGATGCCGAGGGGATCGAAGACGGCCTTGATCTGCCGCTGCAACTCGAGCCCGACCGGCCCCAGTTCGCGCGCCAGCCAGTCACGCTTGAGCAGGCCGACGCCGTGCTCCCCGGTGATGGTGCCGCCGAGTTCCAGGCCGAGCGCCATGATCTCGTCGAAGGACTTCAGGGCCCGGGCGGACTCCTCCTCGTCGGCGCGGTCGAAGACCACCACGGGGTGGGTGTTGCCGTCCCCGGCGTGGCAGACCATGCCGATGGTGAGCCGCTGCCGGTCGGCGATCCGGGCGACCCCGCGCAGCATTTCGGCCATCCGGGAGCGCGGCACCGCGACGTCGTCGATCATCGTGGTGCCCAGCCGCTCCAGGGCGGGCAGCGCCAGCCTGCGGGCCTGGAGAAGCAGCTCGGACTCGGCCACGTCCTCCGCCGGCACCACCTCGCTCGCTCCGGCCGCCCGGCACAACTCGGCCACGGCGGCCAGGTCCTCTGCTCTGCCCGGGCCGTCGAAGGCGACCATCAGCAGGCCCTTGGTGGCCTCCGGCAGTCCCATCCGCGCCATCTCGTTGACGGCCCGGACGGTGGTGGAGTCCATCAGTTCCAGCAGGGACGGGACGAACCCCGCCGCCATCACCTCGCAGACCGCCGCGCAGGCCGAGTCCGTGCTCGGGAACTCCGCCACCAGCGCCAACTGCGGTGCGGGCGCGGGCCTCAGGGCCAGTACGGCCTGTACCACCACGCCGAGGGTTCCCTCCGAACCGACCAGCAGCCTGGTCAGGTCGTAGCCGGCCACCCCCTTGGCGGTCCGGCGGCCGGTGCTCAGCAGCCGTCCGTCGGGCAGCACGACGTCGAGGCCGAGGACGTACTCGCTGGTCACGCCGTACTTCACACAGCACAGACCGCCCGCACCGGTACCGATGTTCCCGCCGATGGTGCAGGACTCCCAGGAGGACGGGTCCGGCGGATAGGCGAGGCCGTGCTCGGCGGCGGCGCGGGACAACCGGGCGTTCACCACCCCGGGTTGGACGACGGCGATCCGGTTGACCGGGTCCAGCTCCAGGATCCGGTCCATCCTGACCATGGAGAGCAGGACGCAGCCGTCCACCGCGTTGGCGCCGCCGGAGAGACCGGTCCTGGCGCCCTGCGGCACCACGGGGACCCGGAGTTCGGTCGCGGTGCGGAGGACGTGCTGCACCTGTTCGACGGTCTCCGGCAGGACCAGGACGGCGGGTTCGCCCGCCGCGCAGAATCCCGCCATGTCATGGCGGTAGGCGGACGTGACATCCGGATCCACCACGACGGCCCGTTCGGGCAGCCCCTCCAACAGCCTTCCCGCCAGATCTGCCACGGCAGCCTCCGCTCCTCGTGTCCGCCGGCCGGATGCGTGCCCGGCACCCGGCCCGGGGCGAACTCTGCCCCTCCCACCTCGCCCGGGCAACCACGCGGTCCGGGTGTCGCTCCCGGGCGGCACGCGCGCCCGCCGGGTGGGTCCGGCCCGCTGACCGACCCTGGTCCGCCCGGAGGCGGACGGCAAACGCCCCACCGGGACTTCATCATCTCGCTTCCGCCCGTGGCACAGGGGTGTCGGCCCCGGGTGGTCCACCGCACGGGCTCGGGCGCACCGCTTCGGGCCCTCCGGCGTGCACCGCTCCGCGGCCGCCGGCGCCCGGGCCGCGAGAGCACCGGGGGGCCGTCCCACCGGGCGCTCCCCACGAAGTCCTTGCACGATCTGATGAAGTTCGGCCCGATATCCGTCGGACGTCCGGCCGAGTTGACTTCGTGTCACTAGCCTGCCTTCGGCAGAGCGACCGGCTGCCTAAGCTGAGAGCGACCAGGGGAGATGGCGGGTCGAACCCAGTCCGTCCCCGTCCCCGCCTCCGCAAAGGAGTCCACCGGCTATGCGTACAGCTCGCAAAGCAGTGCCGGCCCGCGCGAGGCCGCCCCGCCCGGCGGTGACCCGTGCGGCCGTTCTCGGCTCCTCCGTGGGCCAGTCCCTCTCCCCCGCCCTGCACCGGGCCGCCTACGCGGCCATGGGCCTCGCCTGGGAGGTCGAGGCGATCGAGTGCGAGGACCCGATGCTGTGCGGGATGCTCGACACCGGGAGCACCGCCTGGGCCGGGCTCGCGCTCGCCAAACCGCTCAAGCGCGCCGTCCTGCCCTGGATCGACGATGTCACCGACCTCGCCCTGGACGTCGGCGGTGTCAACACGGTCGTCTTCCGCCAGGGCCGGACCTTCGGTGACAACACCGATGTCCACGGGATCGTCCTGGCGCTGCGCGAGGCCGGGATCGACTCCCCCGCCTCCGCCCTGGTGCTGGGCGGCGGCGCCACCGCTGCCGCCGCCCTCGCCGCGCTGCGCGACCTCGGGATCCGGGAACCGGGCCTGGTGGTCCGTGAACACCGGTACGCGGCCGAGGCCTCGGCGGCGGCCGGACGGCTGGGCGTGGCGGTGGACATCCACACCTTCGACCGCCTCGAAGAACTGCTGCACCCCGCCGGTCTGGTCATCTCGACACTGCCGGCCGGCGCGGCGGACCCGTACGCGGCCGCGATCACGCACTCCGGGGCCGCCGTACTGGACGTGGTCCCCGCGGCCTGGCCCACCCGGCTCGCCAAGGCCGCCGGGTTCACCGGCAGCACGGTGGTGGACGGGCTGTCCCTGCTGGTCCACCAGGCCGCCCGGCAGGTGGAGTTGATCACGGGGCGGAGCGATGTCCCGGTGGAGGCCATGCGCGCGGCGGCCCGGGCCGAACTGGCCCGCCGTACGGGCTGAACGGCTCCGGGCGGCGCCTCGCACACTCCGGCCGCCGGGCGGGTGCCCTCCCGGTCGGCGGCGCGGGGAACCGAGGCGCCGCCGACCGCGCTCGTGCGGATCGCCGCTGCCCGGCGCCGGCCGACCCGGGCTCTCGGTCGGGCGCCCCTGCCCCGCACCCCTGGTGGCCCTCCGGCCGGTCGGCTGCCGGCCACTACGCGGAGAGCCCCTGGGAGTTGTCGGCCGCCTGGCGGCGGGCCGCGGAGAGGACGGTGATCGCGTGGGCGACCGAGCAGAGGGTCGTGTGCCGGTGCCAGCCCGCGTAGTTGCGCCCCTCGAAGTCGCGCATGCCGACCTTGGCGCCGATCTCGGTGAAGTCCTTGGCCACCCGGCGGGTGAGCCGGCCCATGCGCAGCAGTGCCGCCGCCGGCACCTCCACCATGTTGGAGAGCCAGAGCTCCGGCGGCTGCCCCTTGCCGCCGGACCAGCCGCCGACCAGGGTCAGTGCGCGCTGGGGTGCTCCCGGTGCGCCGGGACGGCGGATCGCGGGTAAGGTCACCCGGGTTCCGCTGACCAGGATCGAGCGGGTGATCGAGTAGTCGGGGTCCACCCAGCCCACCGGCCGGGCGAACCGCTTCGCCCACTCGGTCAACTGCTGTGCCTGGAAGAGCCGGTCGCCGCGTCCGGGCAGCCCCGGGTCGAAGCCGATCAGCCGGGTGGCACCGCCGATCCGCATCACGAACGGCACGCCCCGCCGGCTGAACTCCCTGACCAGTACGGTGGCGTCCAGTTCGCGGGCGTCCAGCACGGCCGGCCTGCGCCGCAGCCCCCAGTCGGGGCCGGCGATCTCCACCAGGGTCTCCACGGCGCACAGTTCGGGGCTGACGCCGGACACCTCGTCCGGGATCTTGGCACGCCGGCGGCGCTCCTGGTCGTCCAGCCAGCCGGGGGGCAGGAAGAGTCCCCAGTTCACCGGGGCGCTCGTCTCCTCGTTGGCGAGCCAGACCCCGTACGCCTGCTGGCTGTTGATCACCCGCCCGTGCTCGGTGCGGAAGGACTCCTCGACACCGACCGAGTGCGCGCCGGCCTTGGGAACCGCCATCGAGCTCAGCACCCAGGCCTGCGGCAGCACCACGCGGTCCAGGTGGCGGGCCAGTGTGTGTCTTACCGCCTGCCAGCTCCAGGAGGAGTCGCTGATGAAGTGGTGCAGGCTCTGCTCGGCCGCGCCGTGGGCGGCCACCGAGGCGAGCGCCCGCATCGACTTCCGTCCGGGGACCGACAGCAGCCCGGAGATGTACCACTCCCCACGGGCTCGCTGGTCGCGGCGCTTCAGTGAGGCGAGCATCCGGCGGGAGAAGTCCGTGACGAAGTCGTCCGCCACGTCCCCCCAGATCCGGTCCGAAACATCCTTCTCGATCAGATCCACAGCCCGCGTCCCCCTCTACGGCGATTGCGTCCACTAGCGCCTCCGGGCGCTGTGCCGGGAGGCCAGGTGTGCGGTGTTGTCTCAGGCACAGTAGCGTACCGACTGGTTGGTTTGAAATGCCCTTAGCGGAAGCTTGCCGAGATTCAACGGACTCGGACCGGAGTACTCGATACCGCACAGTTGGTTTGTTAAGCTCCTGTGCACACACTGCCCTTCCAGCAGCCGCAGGCGGTTCGCCGGGGGCCGGAACGGCAGGCCCAGCGGCATCCCGGCCGGCCGCACATCCGCGGTCCGGCCGCCCAGCGCGAGCACGAAGGAGAGGTCATGCCCCGTCAGGAACGGGCCGAGCGCACCAGGCGGTTACTGGTGCGGGCCGCCGCCGCCTCCTTCGACGCCGACGGCTACACGATGACCGGACTGGGGGACGTCACCAGGCTCTCGGGCATGTCCAAGGGCGCGCTGTACTTCCACTTCGGCTCCAAGGAGCAGCTGGCGGAGGCGGTCCTGGAGGGCTCCCGGGAGGGGCTGCGCGAGAGCATCCGCGAGGCCCGCGCGCCGGGCGGCCCGACCGTCCAGTACCTGATCGACCTGTGCCACTCGGTGGCCCGCCGTCTGGATCAGGACGTGGTGTTCAGGGCCGGTCTCCGGCTGACCAGCGACCCCGGTATGACCAAGCCCGTCTGCCCGCCGCCCCACGCCGGCTGGGGGCACATGATGCGGCTGCTGCTCAGGCGCGCGGCGGCCCGGCGGGAGATCCGCGCGGAGGCTCCGGTGGAGGCGGTGGCCACCCTGCTCGGTGCCGCCATGGCGGGCGTCGAGCTGCTGGCCCGGCAGGACACGCGGTGGCTCGACCGCGAGGCGATCACCCGCCTCTGGCAGACGATCCTTCCCGCACTGGTGCCGCCTGAGGCTGTCGACCGGCTGGATGCCACCGGGTCGCAGCCCATACCGGACGGACTCCTTCCGGTGGAGCTCGACTCACCGGCGCTCGACTAGCCGATGCCGCCCGGGCCGACGGCATCCGGACCGCCGACTTCAGGGCCGCCGACATCCGGGCCGCCGACTTCAGGGCCGCCGACTTCAGGACCATCGGCTTCAGGACCATCGGCTTCAGGGCCGCCCGATGCAGGGCCGCCGCTACTCGCGCCGACCGGACCGGGCCTGCCCGGGTAGCTCCGGTGGCACTCCGGGCCACCGTCATCTTCCTTGCGCCGAACCGGACTTCACAACAACGGGGCGCGGCGCCGAGACCGCCGCGCCCCACTGGACCGCCGGCTACTCGGCCGACGCCTCCTCGGCCTCGAACTCGACCTCGGGCAGCAGCGCGCGGGCCCCTCGGCCCGGCGACGTGTCCAGCCGCGCCAGCACCGACGGCCTGGCGATCGACGGCAGGAGGTGCTGCCACAGCACCGAGACCCGCTTCTCCAGGTCGGCCAGCCCGGACGCCACCTGCGAGTACGAGGTGACGCCGTTGAAGCTTCCGACGATCATCTCGGTCGTCTCCCTGGGGTCGACCTGGGGCAGCAACTCGCCCTGCTGCTTGGCCTGTTCGGCCAGCGCCCCGAGCACATCGGTCCAGGCGAGCAGCGGGTTGCTGTCGGTGAAGTCCACCGATCCGCGCTCCACCGCGAGCCTGATGCCGGCCCTCAGGATGGCGTCCTCCGGCAGCGCGTGCGCGACCGCCATGGTGATGTCCACCAACTCCTGGAGTTTGGAAGCGTTCTCCGCCACCCTCAGATGCAGGGTCTGTTCCTGCATCACCCCTCGGGCCAGCGCCTCCTTGGAGGGAAAGTGGAAGTACAGCGCACCCTTGGTCACCTCCACTCGGGCCAGGATCTCCTTGATCGAGGCCGCGTCATAGCCCAGCTCGTCGAAGACCTCCGCGGCCCCCTGCAAGATCATCTGGCGCGTACGGATCGCGCGCTCCTGTTGTGCCATCGGGACTCTCCTGTCGTACCACTGCTTACGCCCCGCCCTTCATACACAAGATTGACGGACCGAAGGGCTCCACAAATAAACCGGCTGACCTGTATTGTGATGCCAGGGCCAACGGGGCCCTGAACCACGCTTTTCGTGATCCTCGGGGGAGGGGAACATGATCGACGTGCAATCCATCACCGCAGCCCCCGGCTGCGCGCTGTCCAGCTCACCGTTCAGACCCGAAAGCGCTCGGATACCGTCTCCAGCGGCGAACTTCAGCAGCACAGTCCCCAGGGAGCTGGTCCACCGCGCCGCTGTGGCCGAGGTCCTGCTGACCCGCTGGCGCCGACTTGACGACACACACTTCAGTGCGTCGGCCCAGTGGCCACGAGGCCACAGTTTCTTCACCTCTCCTGACGGTTTTCACCATGACCCCCTCCTCATTGCAGAAACCATCCGACAGGTCGGTACCTTACTTGCTCACGCAGAGTTCAACGTACCGATGGACAGCAATTTCTTGCTCGAAACTTTGCACTTCGACTCCGACCTGCGCGGACTCGAGGTCAAGGGGACGCCTGCCGACCTGGAACTACTGGTCACCGCGTCCGATCTGCGCTACAGCGGCCGCATGCTGAGCGGTCTCCGCTACCACGCGCAGTTCCTGCGCGACGGCGCCCGGGTGGCCACCGCCAACCTCAAGGCCACCTTCATGAGACCGGCGATCTACCGCCGGATACGCGGCGAACACCTGACCGCCCGGCCGGGCACGGTGCTTCCCGCACCGGTGGAGCCCGCTCTCGTCGGCCGGCGGATCGGCTTCGACGTCGTACTCTCACCGACCGGGCTGTCCAACCGCTGGGAGCTGCGCGCCGACAGCCGGCACCCGGTGCTCTTCGACCACCCGGGTGACCACATCCCCGGCATGGTGCTGATGGAGGCCGCCCGTCAGGCGGCCCGGGTGATGGCGCCGGAGGCGGACATGATCACCTCGCTCGACACGTCCTTCACCAAGTACGTGGAGTTCGAGACGCCCTGCTGGATCGTGGCCGACGAGGTGGAGAGCCGCGACCCCTCCGTCCGGCGCCTGGTGGTCCGCGGTGAGCAGTTCGGAGAGACCGCCTTCACCATGTCCGTCGCGGTGGCCGCGCGGGTGCCGCTCGCCGTGTGACGGTGCGGCCACTCGGTGCGTCGGACGAACCCCCGACGCACCCCGGCCCTCCCCAGCGCCCGCCCGGTTCCGGCGGGCGACCGGCTGCGGCGGGCGACCGGTTCCGGCGGGCGACCGGCTGCGGCGGAGAGTCAGCGCACCGGCGGATCGGTACGGCCGGGACAGGCCCGGTACGGCGCACGGCCATGGACCGCGCGCCGATCCGGTACCGGAGTCAGAGCCGGCTGCCGCCGCTGGCGTCGATCCGCTGACCGGTGATCCAGCGGGAGTCGTCTGAGGCCAGGAAGGCGACGATGTCCGCCACATCGGCGGCCTCACCGAGCCGGTTGAACATCGAGTACGCCTCCAGGGCCGCGGTGGCCTCGGGACTCGTCCGGCGGTGGGCGTTCATCTCGGTGGCCACGAACCCCGGGGTCACCGCGTTGACGGTGATCCCCCGCGGGCCCAGCTCCTTGGCCAGCGCCAGGGTCAGCGCCTCGATCCCGCCCTTGGTCATCGCGTACCCCACACCCTCGGGGAAGGCGATCCGGGTGACGATCGAGGAGACGTTGACGATCCGCCCGCCGTCCGGCATCCGGGACAGGCCCTGCTGGATGAGGAACAGCGGGGCCTTGGCGTTCACCGCGACCAGCCGGTCGAAGATCTCCGGGGTCACCTTGTGGATGTCGGCGGGCACGCTGATGCCCGCGTTGTTGACCAGGATGTCCAGCCCGGGGCGCTCCCCGCGCTCCGCCAGCGCCTGGTCGAAGCGGCCGTAGAGCGTCTCGACGTCCCCCGGGACGCCCAGTTCGGCGGCGATCGGGAAGGCCCGGCCACCTTCCTTCCCGATCAGCGCGACGGTCTCCTCGGCTGCCGCCTGGTTACCGCCGTAGTGGACGGCCACCAGTGCGCCGTCCCTCGCCAGCCGCAGGGCGATCCCCCGGCCGATCCCCCGGCTCGCCCCGGTCACCAGAGCGGTCTTCCCATCGAGTGCGCCCACGGTGTGCTCCCCTTCCGCGTGGGTGGTCATACCGCCGATCACATCACGGGAAGGGGCTCCGCGGGGCCTGGTTCACTACTGTTCCAGGGGAGTTGGGGCCGTTCGTCCGACCGGGCCCCGGGCTCAGGACAGGGCCGGCTCGGTCTGCCCGGTCCGCGCGCTCCAGAGCAGGCCGGCCTCGGCCGCCGCGTCCAGTATGCGCACCAGCGACTCGTCGATGGCGTCGAGCGAGTCCACGATGTGCCGCACCCCGGCCTCCCGCATCAACTGCCGCTGGTGGCCGTGCTCGAAGTCCGAGGGGTGGCCGATGAACGGGACGCCCAGCGGCCTGGCGTGCTCGGCCACCCGGGCCACGTCGTCGATGAAGAGCACCTCGTCGTGGCCGAGGCCGAACACCTCGGTCACGATCTCCGTGACCCCGGGGCGGAAGTCATTGGTGCAGACGTACCCGGGCTCGTCGAACAGCCCGGCGTGCGCGCCGAGATGGCGGTCGAAGTGGGAGCGGTCCAGGCCGCCGTAGCAGACCGTGCGCAGCCCGAGCCCGCGCAGCCGCTCGACCAGCTGGACGGCACCGTCCAGCACCCGGTTCGGATCCCGCTCCAGGTACTCGTCCCGCTCCTGGAAATAGGCCTCCAGTACCCGCTCCGGTGACCAGTCCAGCCCGGCGGCCTCGGCGATCACCACGGCGGCATCGGCCTGCCGCTGGGAGAAGATCCGGCGCTCGGTCTCGGCCGAGTACTCGCCGCCCCGGCTGGTGATGAAGCGGTGGATCACCGGGCTGAAGGTGTCGTTCAGCATCACGCCGTCGATGTTCACGGCGGCGGCCTTGAGCCGGCTCAGCGGTCCCGTCATGGTGCAGTCCCCCCTCAGGTCTGCGCCCATGGTAGAGGGGAAGCTGCGGCGGAGATCAACTGTTGGGACACAAGTTACGTGGGGATCGCCTCCGCCCGTCCCCGCGGACCGGCACGGTGAACTCCGCTGCGCTGTACGGAATCTGGCCACTGATCGACCGGCGTGCTGCGGGAACGCGAAGGGCGGGTGCCGGCACCCGCCCTGAGCTGGGACTACGCCCACGCGCGGAGGGTGTGGGACTTGAACCCATGGCGACGGGTCGCGCCACGACAGTTTTGGAGAGCATCTCCGTGGGCGGCACTCGCGCCTGCGTCGTCCGGCAGCCGGCGCCGAGCGAGTGGCCGGTTCAGGAGGTGGCGGCGGTCGGCGCGGGCTTGCAGAACTCCGCCTCCAGCTCGGCGGTGAAGACGCCGATCGGGGTCTTCCAACTGCCGTTGGCCCAGTCGCCGTTCACCTCGGTCGAGAGGATGTGGCGGCCGTCGCGGGTGCCGAAGGTGTAGGACCAGGAACCGTCGATCGCACCGCCCATGCCCCACACCGTGCCGCAGGAGAGATCCATCGAGGCGACGCCCAGGCCGTAGTGGGACTTGTCGATCCAGCCGCCCTGCGGGTCCAGCATGGTGAACATCTCGCCCTGCTGGGCGGGCGGCAGCAGCCGGCCTTCGAGCAGCGCGCGGAAGAAGGTGCCGAGGTCGCCGTTGGTGGAGATCATGTCGCCGGAGCCGAAGCCCAAGGAGGGGTTCTGCTCGGTCACGTCGTAGCTGGGAGTGGTGTCGCCCGGCACCATCAGCTTGGAGTAGAGGCGGCCGTGCGGGCCGTGGATGCGCGTGTCGTCACCGGTCGGTTCGTAGGTGCTCTTCAGGTGCAGCGGCTTGGTGATCCGCTGGGCGATCTCCTGCGCCAGGCCGTGGCCGGTGGCCTGCTCCACGATCATCCCGGCGAGCAGGTAGTTGGTGTCGGAGTACTCCCAGCCGGCCCCCGGGGCGAACGTCGGCTTGTAGGCGATGGCGATCTCCACCAGCTGACGCGGGGTGAAGCTGTCGAACCGGTGCCGCAGGAACGGCTGGCCGACGAACTCGTCCTCTGCGAGCTGCGTCATGGCGAAGTTGTGGATGCCGCTGGTGTGGTCCAGCAGCTGACGGATCGTGATCCTGGAGCCGTCGTAGCCGTTGCCGTCCACCAGACCGGGCAGCCAGTGCTCGACGCTGTCGTCCAGGCTGAGCCGGTGCTCGGCCTCCAGTTGGAGGATGACGGTGGCGACGAAGGTCTTGGTGGTGCTGCCGATCCGGAACCGGTCCTGCGGCGCGAGCTCGCGTCCGGTGTTCAGGTCGGCGGCGCCGGCCTGCCCGAACCACGTCGAGTCGCCGTTTCGGACCTCGGCCATGGCCCCCGGCAGGCCGGCCTCGGAGACCGCGCGGTCGAGCACCGACTGGACGCCCGCGTGCTCGCCGTGGCGTGTGCGGTCCTCGGCGACGGCCGCCGGAGCACTCGCCAGCAGGGCGCCGGTGAGCACGGTGGTGAGGGCGGCGCGGACGGTGATCTTCATGGTGGTCCCCCTGGTCGCGGTCTGGTTTCGCGTTGCGTGAAGAGACTAGGCCGGAATTCACATAGTCATCAACGGGTGAGATGCCCAAGTGGCATGAAATGCCAGGTGAATTGGGGTCAATCCTTGCAATGAGCCTGCCGGTGAATGCAATAGATGCTCTCGCTTGTTGCAATGGGCTCGCGGTGAACGCATACTCGGCCGCGGAGAGAGGAGCGTTCATGCCGGGTGCCAGGCTGACCCAGGAAGACCGCCGCAAGATCGCCGCCGGACTCACCGAGGGGCTCGGCTACGGGGAGATCGCCCGCCAGCTCGCGCGCCCGACGTCGACGGTCACCCGCGAGATCGCCCGCAACGGCGGCCCGTCCGGCTACCGGGCGGACAGTGCGCAGCACGCCACCGCACGGCGTTCCCGGCGGCGCAAGGCGGGACCGCCTCGGACGTCCGACGGCGGCGCGGGCACGGCGGACGGGCGCGATCCGGCCGCGGTGGAGGAGTTCGCGACGCAGCTCGCCGAGCTGCTGGTGCACCTCGGCCTGCCACGCATGGTGGCCCGGGTGCTCGCCTGTCTCTACGTCACTGACAGCGGCAGCCTGACCGCGGCCGACCTGGTGCGGCGGCTCGGGGTGAGCCCCGCGTCGGTCTCCAAGGCGATCGGCTACCTGGAGGGCCAGGAGCTGGTGCGGCGCGAGCGGGACGAGGACGGTCGCCGCGAGCGGTACGTCATCGACGACGACGTCTGGTACCGGTCACTGCTGGCGAGCGCCCAACGCAACGCGATACTCGCGGAGTTCACGCGCAATGGGGCCGGCCTGCTCGGCGCGGCCACCCCGGCCGGGGCCAGGCTGCGCGCGGCGGCGGCCTTCCTGGAGGACACCGGAGCGGACATCGTCCGCGCCGTGCAGCGACGGCGGGACGAAGAGGCGGCGCACTCCGGGGCGGCGCCCCGGACGATGCCGCGGTGACCAGCGGCGCCCGGCACAAGGGTGGGACACCGTGGCACAGCGAAGGGCGGGCACCGGCGATCAGCCGGTACCCGCCCTGAGCTGGGGTGATCCCCACGTGCGGAGGGTGTGGGATTTGAACCCACGGTGACGGGTCACGCCACGACAGTTTTCAAGACTGTTCCCTTAGGCCGCTCGGGCAACCCTCCTGGCGGAGGTCAGCCTAACGGGTCCGGAGGGGTTCGGTGCACATGCTTTTCCGGAGTGGGCGCTTTCCAGGGGTGGAAGGGTCAAGGGTGGAAGGGTCAGGGAGTGTCGCCCTTGCGCTCGCCGAGGGTGACGGTGGTCTTGTTGGTCTTGCCGTCCCTGGTGTACTCGACGCTGACCTTGTCGCCGGGCTTGTAGGTCCAGATCTCGCTGACCAGGGTCGGGGAGCTGTCGATCGGGTGGCCGCCCAGCTTGGTGATGACGTCGCCCGCCTTGAGGCCGGCCTGGTCGGCGGGGCCGCCGGGGGTGACGGCCGGGGTGCCCTGGACGGGACCGGTCTGGATCTGGGCGCCGTCGCCCTTGTAGTCGTCGTTGCGCAGGACGCCGAGGATCGCGTAGACCGGGGTGCCGGTCTTGATCAGGTCCTGGGCGACCCGGCTGGCCTGGTTGATCGGGATGGCGAAGCCGAGGCCGATGCTGCCCGCCCGGCCGTTGGAGCCGCCGGTGTTGGACTGGATCGCCGAGTTGATGCCGATCACCGCGCCGGAGCTGTTGAGCAGCGGTCCGCCGGAGTTGCCCGGGTTGATCGAGGCGTCGGTCTGCAGCGCGTTCATGTAGGACGACTGTGCGCCGGTGTCGTCGCCGGAGGCCACCGGGCGGTCCTTGGCGCTGACGATGCCGGTGGTGACGGTGCCCTCCAGGCCGTACGGCGCGCCGATGGCGATGGTGGCGTCACCGACCGCGACCTTGTCCGAGTCGCCGAGCGGGAGCGGGACCAGCTTCTCCTTCGGCGGGTTGTCGAGCCGGATCACGGCCACGTCGTAGCCCTGGGCACGGCCGACCACCGAGGCGCTGTACGCGGAGCCGTCGGAGAACTTGACCGTCAGCTTGCCGCCGTTGGCCGCCGGGGCGACCACATGGTTGTTGGTGAGGATGTGGCCCTCGGTGTCGTAGACGAAACCGGTGCCGGTGCCGGACTCCTGCGAGCCCTGGGCCTTGATGGTGACCACGCTGGGCAGCGCCTTGGCGGCGATCCCCGCGATGGAGTCGGGGGCCCGGTCGACGGTCTTGTCGCCGGCCTGGACGGTGGTGCTGGTGTGGCTGGCGCCGGAGTAGGCGGAGTTGCTGGAGGCGCTGTTGACGGTGGCGCCGATCGCGCCGCCCACCAGGCCCGCCACCAGGGCGACCGCCGCGACCAGGCCGACCAGGCCGCCGCGCTTGCGGGCCCGCGGCGGCGTCGGGCCGCCGAAGTCGCCCGGGTAGCCGGGAGCACCGGGCTCACCCGGACCGGCCGGGGGCGTGCCCCAGCCGCCGAGCGGCTGCCCGGCGCCGAACGGGTGGTGCGGCTGCCCCTCGGCGGCGAACGCGGCGGCCTGCGGCGGGGCGCTCTGCCCGGCCTGGGCCGAGGGCGCCGCGTACGGGTTCTCGGCAGCGGCCGGCCCTGCGGCCTGGGCGGCCGGCGGCGGCGCGTCCAGGTAGCTCGGCGCAGCGGGGGCGGCCGGCGGCGGGGCGTCCAGGTAGCTCGGAGCGGCCGGTGGCGGCGCGTCCAGATAGGCGGGGGCCGGAGCCTCGCCCGAAGCGGCAGCGGCCGGGGCGGGCTCAGCGGCCGCCGCCCCGCTCAGCTTGGTGAGGGCGACCGTCGGCGCGGACTCGACGACCGGTGCGGCATCAGCCGACGCGCGGTCATGAGCCGGACCCACCGCCCCCTGACCGTCGGAGGAGCGCTCCTCCTCCGGCCCGGTGGACCCACTCGCGTGCTCGGTGCTCACGGACGACCTCCATAACTGACAGGACCTTGGCCCATAGTTTTTCGCATCACGGATTCAGTTGCCGTAAGGAGCCTTCTGAAGAACTCGTGAGAATCCTTAAGTACTCCCGACATGCCCTCGACAGGTCCCCCCGTCCGGTCCCGCCGGCCGGTCCCGCCGACCGGGTGTACCGGCCGTCGGCGGATCCGTACGGCCGCCCCGCGGCCTTGGGGGTTCGGACGACCTGCGGTTACCCTGGCGGCTCCAAAACTGACACGCGGGAGCTTGGACCGTCCAGGCTGAGAGTGCGCTGATCGGACCGTACGCCATTCGCACCGGCGACGCGGTCGAGGGGGCGCAGACCGCTCGAACCTGTCCGGGTAATGCCGGCGTAGGGAGCACTGGCCATGTCGGCTGTCTCTGTACCGCCCTCTGACGCGTCCACGACCGTCTCCGAGCGCCCCGAGGCGCCGCTGACACTGGACACCGCACCGCCTCGCACGCTCGGCTTCCGCGACCAGTTCGCGCTCTGGGCCAACCTCGGCGTCAGCCTGATGGGCTTCAGCGGCGCGGCCACCGTGCTCGGCACCGCCGGTTCCGAGCTCTCCTTCGCGGCGTCCGTGACGGCGGTCGTGGCGGGCACGGTGATCGGTACCGCGATGCTCGGCGTGGCCGCGCTGATCGGCGCGCGGACGGGCGCCCCGGCGATGGCCTCGCTGCGCGGGCTGTTCGGCACGAAGCTCTCGTACCTGCCGACGGTGCTGAACATCGCCCAGTGCATCGGCTGGGGCGTCTACGAGCTCATGGTGATCGCGATGGGCGCGCAGGCGGTGGCCGGAACGGACGGCTGGCGCTGGCTGTTCGTGCTGCTGGCGGGTGTGGTCACCACCACGCTGACCATCTGGCCGCTGGGTTCGATCGCGGTACTGCGCAGGTACATCGCGGCGGCGGTGGGTGTGGCGATGGTGTACTTCACCGTCCAGCTGGCCCGCCAGGGCTTCCCCGACCCGGGCTCGGGCAACTGGAACGGCTTCCTGCGCGCGACCGACGCGATCATCGCCGTCTCGATCTCCTTCGTCCCGATGGCCGCCGACTACACCCGGCACTCGCGCACCTCCTCGGGTGCGTACTGGGGCACCTTCTCCGGCTACACGCTGGCCCAGGTGTGGTGCTACGTGGTGGGTCTGATCGCACTGCTGCAGTCCGACGGCGACCCCTCGAAGATCTTCTCCTCGTTCACCGGGGTCACGGCCGGCTGGCTCTTCCTGCTGGTGCTGGTGCTGCGCGAGACCGACCAGTCCTTCGCCAACGTGTACTCGACCGCGATGTCCGTCCACAACCTGTTCCCCCGGGTGGACCGCCGCCTGCTGACCGGCGGGATCGGCGTGCTGGTCACCGTGCTGGCGCTGCGGATCCGGGAGTTCACGGACTCGTACTTCAACTTCCTCGGGCTGATCGGCTCGGTGTTCCTGCCGCTGCTGGCGGTGCTCGCGGTGGACTACTTCTTCGGCGTCGGCCGCCGCGGCTGGAACCTCGACCGGGACGCCCCGGCCCGCTGGCTGATGCTGGCGCCGTGGCTGCTCGGCTTCGCGGTCTACCAGTTCCTGGCCCCGACGCCGATCGCCGGCTGGTGGACCGACCTGTGGACCGGCCTGCAGTCCGCGGTGCACTTCACGCCGCAGGAGTGGAGCTCGGCCTCGCTGTTCGCCTTCCTGGTGCCGGCGCTGGCCACCTGGCTGCTGACCCTGGCCGGCCGGGACCGGGCGGCCGGCTGACCGGTCCCGGCCGCCCCCGAGGCGCTCTTTCCGGACGCGAATCCGCCCCCGGCTCCGGCCCGGGGCGGATTCCCTTTTCCGCCCTTTCTCCTCCGCCGCCGGCTTTTCTTCACCGTGAGTTCCCCGTGCCGATGGTTCCGGCTCACCTCGGGCCTCGTAGGGTTGGTGCCGTGGAAACCCGGAACCTCTCAGCGACGGCACCAGGAACCATCGACCGCACGGCCGTCCGGGTCATCGCGCACCGGGGTTCCTCCGCCGCCCTCCCCGAGCACACCCTCGCCGCCTACCGCCGGGCGATCGAGGAAGGCGCCGACGGCCTGGAGTGCGACGTACGGCTGACCGCCGACGGACAGCTGGTCTGCGTCCACGACCGCACGGTCGGGCGCACCTCCGACGGGCAGGGCACGGTGTCCGCGATGACGCTGGCCGAGCTCTCCCGGCTGGACTTCGGCTCCTGGAAGTCCCCCGAGGCACCCGAGCCCAGCCCCGTCCTCACCCTGGCCGGGCTGCTGGAACTGGTCGCCGACGCCGGCCGGCGGATCGAGCTGGCGATCGAGACCAAGCACCCCACCCGGCACGGCGGCAGGACCGAGACCGAACTGCTGCGCATGCTGGGCCACTACGGGCTGCTGCCCGCGATGTCCGCCGAATCCTCGGTCCGGGTGATGAGCTTCTCCGAGCTCTCGCTGCGCCGGATCCGCCGCTCCGCACCGGCCATTCCCACCGTCTACCTGGCGGAGCGCCGACTGCCGCTGCTCGGCCGGACCGGGAGGCTGCCCGGCGGCGCCCGGATCGCGGGCCCCGGCATCGAGCTGATCCGCGCCGATCCCGGTCTGGTACCGGCCCTTCGGCGGGCCGGACAGCGGGTGCACGTGTGGACCGTGGACGATCCGGCGGACGTCGAGTACTGCCTGGAGCTCGGCGTGGAGGCGCTCATCACCAACCGTCCGCGCGAGGTACTGGCCCAACTGGGCCGCTGACGGCCCCCCGGCGGGCTCCATGGCGGCCACCCGCCGCGGGCGACGGCCCGGCTGCGATGGCCGGGCGCGAGCGGGCCGGACGGTGGCGGGCGAATTGGTGTACGCGGGCGTGAAGCGGGGCGCAAAGGACAGCGCAAACAGGGCTCGACGCAAGCGCGTTGGCGAATTCCATACGCTTTCACAACAGTGTGTGAGCAGGTAATCACCATTTGCGTACCGTGAGTTGCGGCACTTGGAAATGTCCGGCCGGGATCGTGGAGTGGTCGTTTCCGATGGATTCCAAGGGGGCATCCATCCCTCGGCGAACGCTGAAGGAGGTCCGGGGGTGGCGTTGATGGTCGCGCACGCTGTGCTTGTCAAGTCCGGTCCCACTTCATCGACCATGGCCGTACCGCACGGGCCCGCCAGTGTCGCGGTCGCCCGGCGGCGGCTGCGGCGTGATCTCAAAGACCGCGAGATACCGGACGCGGTGATTGACGATGCTGTGCTGATCCTTTCCGAACTGCTCAGCAATTCCTGTCGATACGCGCGTCCGCTGCCACTTCTCGCGGTGCTCGGCGATGCCTCGGAGAGCCAGGAGAGTTCGGGGGCTTCGGAGGTTTCGGGGACTTCCGTGAACTCGGCGACTTCGGCCCTCGCCGATCTGCTCGATCCCGATCTGGGCGACGGCGGCGGCATTCTGGTGCGCTGGCAGCTGTACGAGGACGGCCTGCTCGGCCTCGAGGTGACGGACGGCGGTGCGGCCACCCGGCCGCTGCCGGCCCGGCCCTCGATGACCTCGCGCGGCGGCCGCGGCCTGAGCATCGTCGGGCAGTTGGCGAGCGACTGGGGAGTCCGCGACGCCCCCGGCCAGGTGACGGTCTGGGCCCTGCTCCCCACCCGGGTACGGCACACGGCGAGCGCCAGGAGCGCGTGAGCGCCCGGGGCCGGGGCCGCGTGGCACCGCCCGGGGCACGCCCCCGGGAGCTCACCGCCGCTCCCGAAAGGGCTGCCACCGCGTCCTGAAGAGAGCACTCGGCCGCTTTCCTGGAGCTAGGCTGCGCGGGAGCAAGTCGTCGCCAGTTTCCGGGAGAGCCGCACCATGGCCAAGAAGGCCGCGAAGAAGTCGCCGCAGCGCCGTCCGTCCACCGCCGTGAGCACGGGGGAGATCCCCGTCGTCGGCGCCCGGGAGGACTGCCCGTGCGGGTCGGGCCGCCGTTACAAGGCCTGCCACGGCCGGGAGGCCGCGCACGCGGTGCAGGAGCTGGTCCACCGCCCGTTCGAGGGCCTGCCGGGCGAGGCGGACTGGGTCGCGCTGCGCGAGCTGGTCCCGGCCGCGACCGCCCCGCTGACGCTGACCGCCGAGGCCAGGGCGCTCGCGGTCGGCGAGGTGCCCTCGGTGACCCTGGCGACCGTGCTGCCGCTGGCCTGGCCCGCGCTGCGCCGCCAGGACGGCTCGATCCTGATCGGTCTGCAGACCCAGTCCGCCTCCGGCGACCTGAGCCGCGACCTGGCCGACGCCCTGGAGCTGGCCCTGGCGACCGAGCCCGGCACCCCGGTGCCCGCCCGCCGGACCACCCCCGGCGGCCGCCGCCTGCAGGAACTGCTGGACGTGAACGCCGAGTTCACCCCGACCGTGTTCACCGGCTTCGAGTTCTGGCTGGAGGACGCCGCGAACGCCACCGGCGAGGTCGCCGCCTCGCTGGAGCGCGCCAACGCCTCGGCGATCCCGACCGAGAAGCTGGCCTCGGTGGACTCCGCGTACTGGTGCGCCGCCGCCGACAAGAACCACCTGCGCTGGGTGATGACCGTCCCCGAGGAGCGGCTGCTGGACGCGCTCGCCCGGCTGAGCGCGGCCGACCGCGCCTCGCTCGGCCAGGACACCCGCCTGGTCGGCTCGTTCCGCGCGCACGGCCTCACCGTGCCGGTCTGGGACCTGCCGTCGACGATGACCGCCGACGACTGCGAGAAGCCCGCCGCCGAGTTCGCCGAGCGCCTCGCGGACACCCTCGCCGCGCTGGCCTCGGCCGATGCCGCCCCGCTGACCGCCGACGAGCGCCGGGCCCGGGCCAACCTGGTGAACCGCCAGGTGACGCTCAACTGACGCTCCGCCGGCCCGCCGGAAGGATTCAGTGACTCGCGTCACATTTCCTTCGCGTTTCGGGAAATTGCCAGGTGGAACCCCTCGTGGACATCCCGTGGACAAATTGGCGCGGACGCGGATCTTTGTTACCATTTAAACAGTCCGGCCGCTGGTGCATCCCCCGTCGCCAGCGGCCGGATCTTCCATTTTCCCGACTTCCGACCGGCTCCGCCGGGGAGCGGGAAGTACGGCGCAAGAAGGCAAGCCGCGAGAACGATCCGTAGGCGGAATTGCACGACACCCTTGACGGCCGCACTCAGAAGGCCAGTCGGCTGCCGCCCGGAGCGGCCCTGCTCGCCGCGATCAACCCGCCCAGCAGCAGCTCGACTTGGGGAAGCACCGGCATGTCCCCGCCCGGCGGCCTGATCCAGCGCGCCGAACCGGCGTCGCTGCGCGAGGGCGGCAGCAGCAGATAGCCGTCCGGCCCGTGGAAGCGCAGCGACCCGGGCACCCAGGGCAGGTCCGCGAGCACTCCGCCGAGCCCCTCCAGCGTGTACGGGGCCACCAGCAGGACGTACCGCCGCCGGCTCGCCAGCACCGGACCGATCGGCAGTCCGAGCAGGTCGAAGTAGTCCAGCGCCCGCCGTCCGGCCTCCGCCGGGAGGCTCACCGCGCACACCTCCCGCCCGGTGGCGAGCAGCACCGGCGCGTCCGGGCTGCGCTCGCGCCACCACCAACTCACCATCCGCGCATCGGCGCTGGCCGCCAGCAGCGGCGGGTCGTGCGGGTGCGCCCCCGGCACCGGGCAGCCCGGGTCGTCGCAGGAGCACGGCCCGAGCAGTCCGGGCACGGCGTACGCGCCGGGCAGCACCGGCCAGCCGCGCCCGGCCGCCGCGAGCGCGGTGCGCAGCAGCGCGTTCCGCCGGCGCCGCCGACTCCCGGGCCAGCGCAGCCAGTTGCGACCCGGCCACCGGGGGCGCGACCGGCGCGTGCCCTGGGCGGTCCGGTCCTGGGGGCGCCAGCCCCGCCACGTCAGCCGGGGGCTCGTACCTTGCATGAGCACTCGCTCCTTTCCGTGACCGTCCGGCTCCGGCGCGACCGGCCCCGGCGCAGACACAGCTGTCGGGCTCCCGGCCGGTGCGATCGGACCACTCGGACCACATCGGCCGATTCGAACTGCACTGGCCGCCCTGACCGTTCGGGACATTCGAACTGACGAACCGTCATCTTGTCTGTCACGGCGTGGCTTCACGCCCGGGACTCGAACGTACAGACGCGCCCCGGGTCAGCCCCTGGCATCGAGAATCCCGCATCCGACTGGACGGACGTCGATGAGCGCGCGACGGTTCCACCGTACGGGTGAGTCGGTTGCCACCGTGCCGGATCGCGGGAGGCCGCGGCCTACGATCCGGGCCGCCGCCCGGCCCTCGCACCGGGCGCCACTCCGGTACCGGCGGGCACGGCGCCGGCATCCGGGCGCGCACCGATTCTGGACATGCCCCGATCGGCCTGTGTACAAGTGGTGGATTGGTGCCGAGTAGTGACGTAGCAGTCCATTTGCGCGGTGCGATCCTTTTGTGTGCCGCTGTCCTTCTGTGCGCTCCTGGGAGTCCTGCGTGACACACACCAGTCTGTGGGGAGTTGGGGCGGAATGACCGATGCCAAGCCGCTCGACCTGCCGCTGCCGGGGCCCGCCGGCCCGGCCGGTCCGGAAGCCGTACCGGAGCCGGGGCCGGGCCTGCTCGCCCTCGGGGCCGAATG
This sequence comes from Kitasatospora sp. HPM-01-4, assembly GCF_051374625.1. NCBI lineage: Bacteria > Bacillati > Actinomycetota > Actinomycetes > Kitasatosporales > Streptomycetaceae > Kitasatospora > Kitasatospora sp. HPM-01-4. Next base: position 4,231,006 of record NZ_JBPQGP010000005.1, read on the forward strand.
CGGCCGCGGGGACCGGGCCCTGGCGGAGCACGCCGCCGCGGGACCGGCGTTCACCGCTCTCACCGGCGGCGATCCGATGGCCGCCGTCCCCAACGCGCCTGAGCTGCAGGACCGTTTGACCGGATGGCTGTCCGATTTCACCGCGCTCTACGAGCACACCGCCCGGCTCGCCGCCGCCCGCGGGCTCACCGCCACCCTGACCGCCGTGCTCGACTCCGGCGCTGACCTGCTCGGCGCCCACCGAGGGCTGATCACCACCACCGTCCCGGGCTCCGGCCGCCCGGTGGGCCTGGGCCTGGACGGGGCCAGCCTCGGCGCGCTGGAGACCGTCCCCGCCGAACACGGCCCGTTCGCCGGACTGCTCAGCCACCCCGGCAGCCCGGGCCGGCTGCTGGTCACCGACCTCGCCGCCGACCCCTCCGTCGGCCCGCGCTTCCGCGAGGTCGCCGGACAGCTCGGCCTCGGCGCCTGCTACGCGCTGCCGCTCGCCACCGAGCAGGACGGACCGCTCGGCGCCGCCGTCTGGTTCTACGACGAACCCGCCGAACCCGACGAGCGGCGGCAGCAGCTGGCCCAGCTGTACTGCGAGTTCGCCGCACCGCTGGTGGCCAAGCAGCTGGAGGCGGACCGCGCCCGCCGGGCCACCGAGGCGCTGCGCCGCGGTCTGCTGCCCGACCGGCTGCCCACCGTCCCCGGGCTGCGGCTCGCCGCCCGCTGCGTCACCGCCGAACTCGACCGCGCCGCCGACGCCACCACCGGCAGACTGGCCGGCAGCTCCGCGGGCAGCGACTGGTACGACGCCATCGCGCTGCCCGACGGCACCCTCGGCATCACCGTCGGCAGCGTCTCGGGCGACGGCCCGGGGGCCGGGCCCTCCTCCGCCCCCGGAGCGGCGGCGGCGATGAGCAGGGTGCGGTCCGCGCTGCGGGCCTACGCGGTACTGGAGGGCGAGGACCCGGTCTCGGTGCTCGGCGACCTGGAGCTGCTGCTCAAGACCACCGAACCCGCGCGCACCGCCACCGCCGTCTACGCCTGGGTCCAGCCCGAGGATCGGCGGATCACCCTGGCCGGGGCCGGGAACTGCCCGCCGGTCCTGGTCACCCGGTACGGCGCCAACTTCGTCGAGACCTCGCTCTCCGCACCGCTCGGCATGCTCGCCTGCTGGGAGGCGCCCGGGGTGGAGCTCGACGCCGAGCGCGGGGACCTGCTGCTGCTCTACACCGAGGGGCTGGCCCGGCGCTTCGGGCCCACGCTGCACGCCGGGCAGGCCGCGCTGCGGCGGGCCGCGGCCGACGCCCCGCGCGACGTCCGCCTCTCCCCGGAGCGCTTCTGCGCCCACCTGCTCGACATCTGTCCGCCGCCCGAGGGCGCCCTCGCCGTGGACGACGTGGTCCTGCTGGCGGCGCGCTTCGAGTGAGCCCGTCCCGGCGGCTCTCCGGGCGGGTGCCCGGCCGGCCCGCCGGGGTCGGTGTCCCGGTGCGTACGGGAGGTCCCGACGGCCCGCGCAGCTGTTCACCTGGGCCTACGTACCATGGGACGCACGCCCACGCGTGTCGCGATCCGACGCGTCCGGGGCGGTACCACTCGCGAGGAGGCGACGTACGTGACCGAGGACCGCACCCCGGCGGCAGCGGAGAACCCCGAGGGCGCTGCCGACGGCGGCCAGGAAGCCACCGAGCAGCCCGTCCAGGGCCGGAAGAACGGCCTCTACGGTGAGATCTCCGACGAGCTCGCCGCGTCGATGAAGTCCGGCTGGGCCGACACCGAGCTGCGCGACCTGCAGCCGGTCGAGCAGGCCCCGTACGCCGCCGAGCGGCGTGCCAGGCTCTCCGCCGCCTACCCCGGCGAGCGCCTGGTGATCCCGGCGGGCAACCTGAAGACCCGCTCCAACGACACCGACTACGGCTTCCGTCCCGCCAGCGAGTACGTGCACCTCACCGGTGACCAGACCGAGGACGCGGTCCTGGTCGCCGAGCCGGCCGGCGAGAGCGGCCACGACTTCCACCTCTACCTGCTGCCCCGCTCCAACCGCGAGAACGGCGAGTTCTGGCTGGACGGCAACGGCGAGCTGTGGGTCGGCCGCCGTCACAGCCTCACCGAGGCCGAGGCGCTGCTCGGGCTGCCCGCGCGGGACGTCCGCGAGGCTGCCGGGGAGCTGGCGGCCGCCGCCACCGACGGTGTCCCGACCCGGATCGTGCGCGGCTACGACGCCGGCCTGGAGGCCGCGCTGGCCGAGGTGCTGGACGCCGGCAAGGACGACGAGCTGAAGGTCTTCCTGAGCGGTCTGCGCCTGGTCAAGGACGAGTGGGAGATCGGCCAGCTGCGCGACGCCTGCACCGCCACCGTCAAGGGCTTCACCGACGCGGTGCGGGAGCTGGGCCAGGCCGTGGCCACCTCCGAGCGCTGGATCGAGGGCACCTTCTGGCGCCGTGCCCGGGTCGAGGGCAACGACGTGGGCTACGGCTCGATCTGCGCTGCCGGCCCGCACGCCACCACCCTGCACTGGGTCCGCAACGACGGCGAGGTCCGCCCCGGCGAACTCCTGCTGCTGGACGCCGGCGTGGAGACCCGCACCCTCTACACCGCCGACGTCACCCGCACCCTCCCGATCAACGGCCGCTTCAACGAGCTGCAGCGCAGGATCTACGACGCCGTGTACGCCGCCCAGGAGGCGGGCATCGCGGCCGTCCGGCCGGGCGCCCGGTTCCGCGACTTCCACGAGGCCTCGCAGCGCGTCCTGGCCGAGCACCTGCTCGCCTGGGGCCTGCTCGACTCCTCCGCCTACGACGTCGAGAAGGTCATCGAGCTCGGTCTGCAGCGCCGCTGGACCCTGCACGGCACCGGGCACATGCTCGGCCTGGACGTGCACGACTGCGCGGTCTCCCGCCGTGAGGAGCACGTGGACGCGCTGCTCCAGCCCGGCATGGTGCTGACCGTCGAGCCCGGCCTGTACTTCCAGGAGGACGACCTGACCGTCCCCGAGGAGTACCGCGGCATCGGCGTCCGGATCGAGGACGACATCCTGGTCACCGCCGACGGCAACGAGAACCTCTCGGCCGGCCTGCCCCGCCGCTCCGACGAGGTCGAGGCCTGGATGGCGGGCTTCTCCGCCTGAGCCGCCCGGGGGCGTGGGGCGAGCCGCACTCGGTTCTCCCCACGCCCCCGTCCGCGCACCCGGGGCCCGGGCGTGAACCACTACGCTCGCCGGAACTCCGCCGCCGGCGAGGAAGGGGTCGGACATGTCCGCGCAGCAGGCCACGGGCGGTCCGGTCGCGGTGGCGATCGGGCGCCGGCCGGAGCCCGTCCACACCGTCGCGGTGTACGCCTTCGACGGCATGACACCGTTCGAACTCGGCGTGGTGGTCGAGGTGTTCGGCCTCGACCGGCCCGAGCTCGCCGGGCTGCTGACGGCCCCCTGGTACGCGCTCAGGGTCTGCTCCGACCGGCCGGGGACACCGCTCGAGGCGGTCGGCGGCTTCTCGATCACCGCCCGGTACGGGCTGGACGAGCTGGCCGCCGCCGACACCGTGATCGTGGTCGGGGTACCCGACGTGTTCGGCGGCGAGGTCCCGCCCGGTCTGGTCGCCGCCCTCCGCAGGGCCCACCGACGCGGTGCCCGGACCGTCTCCATCTGCGGCGGTGCCTTCGCCCTGGCCGCCGCCGGACTGCTCGACCACCGCACGGCCACCACCCACTGGCGGTACGCCCGGCTGCTGCAGCAGCGCCACCCGCTGGTCGAGGTCGACCCGGACGTGCTCTACGTGGACGACGGCGACGTGCTCACCAGCGCGGACAGTGCCGCCGGGATCGACCTCTGCCTGCACCTGGTCCGCCGGGACCACGGTGCCAAGGTCGCCAACGCCGTCGCCCGCCGCTTCGTCGTACCGCCCCACCGGGACGGCGGACAGGCCCAGTTCATCGAGGCGGCGGTCGGACCGGTCGAGGAGGAGGGCGACGGGATCGCCCGTTCCATGCGGTGGGCGCTGGACCATCTGTCCGGGCCGCTGACCGTGCCGCTGCTCGCCCGGCAGGCCCGGATGTCGGACCGCTCCTACCTGCGGCACTTCACCGCGCGCAACGGGACCAGCCCGATGCGCTGGGTCGTCGCCCAGCGCATCGCCGCCAGCCTGCCGCTGCTCGAATCCCCCGGCGGCACGGTCGAGGAGATCGCCGCCGCCGTCGGCTTCGAGAGCGCCGCCACCTTCCGCCACCACTTCGGCCGCACCATGCGCACCTCACCCACGGCGTACCGCCGCGCCTTCGGCCGCGGCGTCGCGTAGTCCCCACCCGGCGGGCCGGTGAGGCCCAGATCACTGCGCACATCCGGCCGTTTTCCGTTATCCCGGCCCGGCTGGCGGATCTCCCAGGCGTTGGTACCCGACCCTGACGCTAGGTAGGCCATGAGCAGCGACTTCGAGACCGTGGTGACGGCGCCCTCCCAGGAGGGGCACAGGCGTGCCGGAGGCCCGGCCCGCAGGCGCGACCGCCGTCGGGCGGCCTCGGGCGCCACCGGACGGACTCGCAGGATCGCCACCATGGCCGGGGCGGCCGCGCTCGTCGTCGCCGCCGCGGGTGCCGGCTACGGCGTCCTCTCCTTCTCCGGCGGCAGCGCTCCGCGGTCGCAGGCCGCCGCCGCACTCCCGAGCTCCGCTGCCCCCGCACCGGTCCTCGGCACGCCCTCGGCCGCTCCCTCGGACGCCCCCTCGGGCACGGCCACCGGGGCGACGCCCACCGCCGCCGCCTCGGCGAGCCCGAGCCTCAGCGCCACCGCGGCTCCCAGCCCCGCCGGCTCCTCGGCCGCCGCCCAGGACTCCGCGAAGCGGTCCGGCTCCGCGGCCGCGAAGGGCGGCGCCGCCTCCGTGGACGAACGGGCCGCCACCACGGGCGGATCAGCTCAGGACCAGCAGGGTGACCGCAGCACGTCGGTCAAGTCCGCCACGCCCAGCGGTCCGCCCGCGAAAGCGCCCACCGTGAGCGGGAACTGGCCCGCCTCGCAGTCCGTGGCCGACGCCGAGGCCATCTCACTGCAGCTGATCAACAAGGAGCGCGCGATGGCCGGGGTCCCGGCGCTGAAGCCCGCTTCCGATCTCGCCGCCTTCGCCACCCAGTGGGCGAAGCACATGCGCGAGACCGGCTTCGCCCACTCCGCCAACGCCTCCGGCGCGGGCCCCAGCCGCACCGCGCACCGCACCCTCACCGGGGAGTGCATCGTGATGTGGGGCGACCCCTCGATGACCGCCGAGCAGGCCGCGGTGAAGTTCCAGGACATGTGGCGCAACCACCTCCCCCACTACCTGGCCCAGATCAACCCCGCGTACACCGAGATAGGCGTCGGCATCTACCACGACGAGAGCGGCTGGTGGGGCGTCCACGAGTTCGGCAACGGCTGAGCCCTGGGCAGGTGTTGACCACGGCGGCGGGTCCGCCGCCGTGGTCAACACCGGTCTGGCGCCCCTCGCCGCCGCCTCACCCGCGGGCGGCGGAGGCTACGCCTGGTGGGCGTCGGCGTTGGCGATCATGGCGTCGTGGAGCCACTGGGCCAGGCCGGTGGCGAGCTTCTCGTAGGTGGCGGTGAACCGGGGGTCGCAGACGTATATCCCAGCGATGCCCCGGTGGATCTCGTAGGTGCAGTCGTAGAAGTTGTCGCAGATGTGCCGGCGGTGGGCCTCGGCGAGCTCCATGGCCTCCGCGCTGTCGGCGGCGGCGCCGGACCGGAACCCCTCCACCAGACGGGAGTTGAGCGACTCCATGTCCGCCTGGATGCGCTGCCAGTCGGCCTTGCCGTACTGGCCGGTGCGCTGCTGGGACTGCTTCCAGGCGTCGGTGTGGCCCCAGCGCTCCTCGGCCTCGGTCTCCCAGCTCTCCTGGTATTCGGCGCCGAAGACCTCGAACTTCTCCTCGGGCGTCAGCTGTATGCCCATCCTTCTTGCCTCCATGGCCTGTTCGACGGCTGCGGCCATTTCCTGGAGCTGCCCGATCCGCGTGGTGATCAGCTGGTGCTGACGGCGCAGGTGCTCGGTCGGGCTGACCGAGTCGTCGTCCAGGATGTCCGCGATCTCTTCGAGGGAGAAGCCGAGTTCGCGGTAGAAGAGGATCTGCTGCAGCCGGTCGAGGTCCGCGTCCTCGTACCGGCGGTAGCCGGCCGGGGTGCGGCCGCCGGGCGACAGCAGTCCGATCTTGTCGTAGTGGTGCAGGGTCCTCACGGTCACCTTGGCGATCGCCGCCACCTGTCCCACCGAGTACGTGCTCATCGGGTCCGCTCCCTCCTCGCTGGCTCCAGCCTGCCGCCTCACGTTGCGTGAGGGTCAACCCGGAAGGCCGAGGCGCCCGGGCCGGCGCCCCGGGCCTCGGGCACTATCCGGCGAAGAAGGACTTCGCGGCGAGCACGGCCTCGGCGTCGTCGACGATGTCGCCGGGGCGGTTGGCCTGACCGAGCAGGACACCGCCCCAGCCCGCGCCGAAGTACCCGGCGCAGTGCTCCAGGGTCCCGATCAGCGGGTCGGCGCCGGAGCGCACGGCGGCGTGCGAGGTGACGCCCCAGAACGTGAGGCCGGCCATCCGCCGCTTGAAGTCCAGGCCGGGTACGGCCAGCCAGCCGGACCAGTGGTCCAGGTAGAGCTTGGTGCTGGCGGACACCGAGTACCAGTAGAGCGGTGAGACGATCACCAGGTCGGTGGCGTCGAGGGTGGCGTCCAGCAGGTCCCCGAGGTCGCCGGTGGGCCGGGGGTAGGTGCCGTCGCCGTCGTGGCGGAGGTCCTCGAAGGCCGGCAGGTCCAGGTCGTCGAGGCGGATCCAGCGCTGCCGCACCTCGGCGGGGAGCTGCTCGGCGGCGAGCCTGGCGAGCAGTTCGGCGTTGCCGTCGCGACGGCTGCTGCCGAGTACGAAGAGGAATCTGCGGGTCGTCGGGTCGGTGCTCCCGGCCGGGGTGCGGTCCGGAGTGCTGAGATCGCTCATCGGGTGATCGTATCGATCATGCTCCGGCCCACTCCCCGGGTTTTCACCCCGGCCCGCCGCCCCGCTCCTCCCCGGCCCCGCCCGCCCCGTTCTTCCCCGGCCCCGCCCGCCCCGTTCTTCCCCGGCCCCGCCCGCCCCGTTCTTCCCCGGCCCGCCCGCTCGGACCGTCACCCCGACACGACGCTCACTCGGCCAGCTCGGCCACCGCGATGACGTGGTCGATCCTGACCCGGACCAGCAGTTCACCCGGTACCCCGTTGCGGGCCGCGAGCTCCTCCCGCCGGTCCTCCCCCATGTAGCGCGCGCCGATCCGTCCGGCCCACTCGCGTACCTCGGACAGGTCCTCGCCGAGCGTCGCCGTCCCCCGGAGCGCGACGAAGGAGAACGGCGGCCGCTCGTCGTCCACACAGAGCATCACCCGGCCGTCACGGGCCAGGTTGCGGCCCTTGACGGTGTCCCGGCCGGTGTTGAACACGAGGTCGTCGCCGTCCAGCAGGAACCAGATCGGCGCCACGTGCGGGCTGCCGTCGGCCCTGGTGGTGGCCAGCTTGGCGGTACGGGTACCGGCGGACACGAAGGCCCGCCACTGGGATTCGGTCATCTGAGGCATGCGGCCCATGCTGGCCCAGGCCGCCCCGCCGGGCGGGGCAACCCGCCCGGCGCCTCCGCCCGGTCGACCGATCGGTCGACACCCGGGCCGCCCGCCGACGCCCGTCAGATCACCTCGGACAGCTCACGCAGCAGCTTCGCCTTCGCCCGTGCGCCGATCATGCTCTTCACCGGCTGCCCGCCCCGGAAGACCATCAGCGTGGGCATCGACATCACCCCGTACGCCGCCTGGGTCTCCGGGTTGGCGTCCACGTCCAGCTGGACGACCTTCAGCCGGTCCGCCTCCTCCCGGGCGACCTCCGCCAGCACCGGCGCGATCATCCGGCAGGGCGGGCACCAGTCGGCGGTGAAGTCCACCAGCACCGGCAGCTCGGACTCCAGCACCTCGGCGGCGAAGCTCTGGTCGGTGACCGCGTCGACTCCCGTTGCCTGCACCATGGTTCAGTTCCCCTCTGGTTCGATCGGACGCTCACTGAGCTCACACTGCGGCTTCGGACCGCCCGGCTGCGCGGCCTGCGCCTCCAGCTCCGCCCTGGCGAGCTGGGCGCCCACCTGGTCGCGGACCTCCTGGAGCCGGGCGATGCACTGGTCCAGCTCGGCCAGCTTGCTGCGGTAGACCTCCAGCGAGGCCGGACAGGAGTCCCCGGCCGGGTGGCCCGCTCGCAGGCACTCCACGAACGGCCTGGTGTCCTCCAGCTCGAAGCCGAAGTCCTGCAGCAGCCTGATCTGGCGCAGCAGCCGCAGGTCCTCCTCCCCGTACGCCCGGTAGCCGTTGCCACTTCGCCGCGCCGGCAGCAGACCGCGCGACTCGTAGTAGCGCAGGGTGCGCGTCGTGGTGCCCGCCTTCTGCGCCAGTTGTCCGATCCGCATGGGGACGACGGTAGACCTTGCCCCTGACGTCAATGCCAGCCCCCGCACCACCCGGGAGCACGCCGACGGATCCGCACCGCCCGAAGCGGCCCGATGGCGCCGGTCGGAGCGCGACCCGAGCCCGGACAGCCCTACCGCTGCGGCGGGCGGACGAGGTGCCATGCCATGATCACGGCATGACTTCCAACGTTTTCTTCGACATCACCGTCAACGACCAGCCCGCCGGCCGGATCGTCTTCAAGCTGTACGACGACGTCGTGCCCAAGACCGCCAAGAACTTCCGCGAGCTGGCCACCGGCGAGCACGGCTTCGGCTACAAGGGCTCCTCGTTCCACCGCGTCATCCCCCAGTTCATGCTGCAGGGCGGCGACTTCACCGCCGGCAACGGCACCGGCGGCAAGAGCATCTACGGCGAGAAGTTCGCGGACGAGAACTTCCAGAAGAAGCACGACCGCCCCGGCCTGCTCTCCATGGCGAACGCCGGCCGCAACACCAACGGCTCCCAGTTCTTCATCACCACCGTCGTCACCTCCTGGCTGGACGGCAAGCACGTCGTCTTCGGCGAGGTCGTCGAGGGCATGGACGTGGTGACCGCCATCGAGAAGCTGGGCTCGCAGAGCGGCGCGACCAAGGCGAAGGTCACCATCGCCGACTCGGGCATCGTGGCCTGACCACCGCCCGCGCCGGCCTGACCGGCACGAACCGCCCGCCGACCGGAACTCCCGGCGGCGGGCGGTCGGCTCGGCGGCCCGGCTCTCTCCGGGGCCTGCCGGGCTTACCGGGCTTACCGGGCTTACCGGGCCAGGTAACCGCCGTCCACCGGCAGCACCGCCCCGGTGATGAAGCTCGCCTCGTCGGAGGCCAGGAACAGGATGGCCGCCGCCACCTCCTCCGGCTCGCCGATCCGGCCCATCGGGTGGAGCTTCTCCATCGTCTCCAGGTACTCGGGGCCGCCCTCCTCACGGACCAACTGCCGGACCCGCTCGGTCCTGATCGTCCCGGGCGCCACCGCGTTGATCCGGATGCCCTTCGCCGCCCACTCGACCGCCAGGTGCTTGGTCAGCCCGGTGGCGACGAACTTGGCCGGACCGTACGCCGCCTGCGCCGGCTGTCCGGCGACCCCGGAGATGGAGGAGAGGCAGACGATCGAGCCGCCGCCGTCGGCCCGCAGCATCTCCTCGATCGCGTACTTGCAGGTCAGGAACATGCCCCGGCCGTCGATGGACATCACCCGGTCCCAGTCCTCCGGGGTGGTCTCCAGGACGGTCCGCAACGGGATGATCCCGGCGTTGGCGACCAGGGTGTCGATGCGCCCGAACCCCTCGACGGCGGCCGTGATCATCTCGCGGGCGTCCTCGGGCACCGACACGTCCCCGACCACCGTCCGGACCTCGGCGCCCTTCCCGGCCAGCTCCTCGCGCAGGGCCTCCAGGCCGTCCCCGTCCACGTCGGTGAGCACCAGCTCGGCGCCCTCGGCGGCGAACAACCGGGCCGTCGCCCGCCCGATCCCGGACGCCGCCCCGGTCACCACCGCCGCCTTGCCCCGCATCCGTCCGCCTGCCATCCGCCACGCTCCCGTCAGCCCATCGGTCGAGTGCGTACCACCTTCTCACCCGGGCCGCTCCAACTGCGTTAGAAACAGCGGGAGTCGGCTGGACGTGGCCCAGGGCCCGCCACGAACGTGCTCGCCTTGCGGGAGCTGCCGAAGGAACGGAACGCGGTCGAGCGATGCGTCAGCGCTCAAAGCAGTGGCGTGGCCTGGCCATGCGCACCGGCAAGCTCGCCGTCGCCTGCCAAGCCGCGCTTCATCCTGCGGCCGTCCTCATCCGGATTCGCGGCTGACCGACGGCGCGGCTCTCACGCCGCGGGCGTCACCGCGGCCAGGGCGGAGATCTCGGCGGCGACGGCATCCGGGTCGGGGGCGACGGTGACACGGGCGACGCCGTCCAGGCCCGGGTGGGCACCGACGCGGACCCCGTGCCGGGCGTTGCGCAGCAGGTCGAGGTCGTTGATGTCGTTACCGAAGGCGTTGTACTGGTCGATCCCCAGCGAGACCAGGGCCTCCCACTTGTTCGTGGTGCCCGGGGCGAAGTCGATGATCCCCTCGTCAAGGTGGTGGTTGACGGTCATCCCGAGCACGCGGCCGGCCTCGGCGAGGGCCGCCATGTCGGTCGCTTCGACCACGAGGAACTTCACGACGGCGGGGAGATCGGCGAGTTCGACCCGGCGGGCTCGGCGGTCCTGGTCGACACGGCTGCGGATCGGGTGGTCGGTCGGCCCGGTGTAGGCGTAGTCCCAGGGGCCGTCGGCGAGGTAGCCCGCCCGGAACCGCTCGGCCGCTGCCAACAGCTGGTCGAGTTCGCCGGCATCGAACGCGGCACGCGCCCGGACCTGGCCGCCGACCGAGACGAGGCTGCCGTTCCCGCCGATCAGCGTGGCGGTGGGGAAGGCCCCGTCAAGGACGGGCAGCAGGTCGCGGACCGGCCGGGCGGAGGCGAAGACCAGTCGGTGGCCGGCACGTTCGCAGTCCTCGATGGCGGCGATGATCCTGCTGTCGATCGTCCGCCCGTCGAAGCACAGCGTGCCGTCGATGTCGAAGACCGTGGTGCGGGCGCTGGCAATGATCACCGTGAGATGGTACCGAGCCGACGCTGTCCTGCCGCCCACCGAGGGCGCGGCTCCCCACAGTTACCCACAGGCAGGCGACGCACAGCTAACCCGCCTTCCCCTCCGGTCGCCGGGCGGTCGGCCGCTCGCGTCCCCAGGCGGCCAGCGGCTGGAGTGCGTCGTTGAGGCGCGTGCCGTCCTCGGTCAGCGAGTACTCGACGCGGGGCGGCACCTCGTCGTAGGAGACGCGGTGCACGATGCCGTCCGCCTCCATCTCGCGCAGGTGGGAGGCCAGCACCTTCTCGGTGATCCCCGGAAGCAGCCGACGCAGCTCGCCGAAGCGGCGGCAGGGGTGCTCATGGAGCGCCCAGAGGATCAGCACCTTCCACTTGCCACCGATCACCTCCATCGCGGCGTCGATCCCGCAGACGTGGCCGTCCGGTGTGCCCGGCCGGTTCAGCGTCGTCATGCCCCACCCCTCTGACGTGCTCGCTCACCCCGGGGTAACCACCCACTCCGAAGTGCGTACTTGATCACCTCCGGGCCTGTGACCAGCCTAATCGTCATGGCACACAACACTGTTGAGAAGACCTCCGTCACGCTACTGGGGCTCGGCGCGATGGGCGCCGCGCTGGCCCGTACCTGGCTCGCCGCCGGCCACCCGCTCACCGTCTGGAACCGCACCCCGGCCCGTGCCGAGGCACTCGCCGCCGAGGGTGCGAGGGTCGCGGGCAGCGCCGCCGAGGCGGTCACCGCGAACACCCTCGTCGTCGTCTGCCTGCTGGACGACGCCTCGGTCGACGAGGTACTGGCCGGCGCCGACCTGACCGGTAGGGACCTGGTCAACCTGACCACCAGCACCCCTGCCCAGGCCCGTGCCCGCGCCGAGTGGGCCCGCGAGCGCGGCGCCCGCTACCTGGACGGCGGGATCATGGCCGTCCCGCCGATGATCGGTGTCCCGGAGGCCGGCGGCTACGTCTTCTACAGCGGCTCGCGGGAGCTGTTCGAGCAGCACCGGGAGACCCTGGGCGTCCCGGCCGGCACCACCTACGTCGGCGAGGACGCGGGCTTCGCGGCCCTGCACGACGTGGCCCTGCTCAGCGCCATGTACGGAATGTTCGCCGGGGCCGCGCACGCCTTCGCCCTGATCCGCAAGGAGGACATCGACCCCGCGTCGCTCGCCCCGCTGCTCGCCGACTGGCTCGTCGCGATGGCCCCGGCAGTCCACCAGACGGCCGACCAGCTGCGGAGCGGCGACTACACCAAGGGAGTCGTCTCCAACCTCGCCATGCAGGTGGCCGGCACCCCGACCTTCCTGACCACCGCCGAACAGCAGGGAGTCAGTCCCGAACTGCTCCGCCCCTACTTCGACCTGATGCTCCGTCGCCTGGCGGAGGGCAGCGGCGAGGAGGATCTGACCGGCGTGATCGACCTGCTGGTGCGCTGACCGGCCGCCGGCCACCCCGGCGGCGACCGTGCTGGTCACAGTCCTCAACAGTGGTCTGTGGCCAGCACTTTGCCGTGGCACTGGCAGGCGAACGATGCAGTCGAAGGCGTCGGGGAGGGGTCGAAGGTGGAGCGGGGGTGGACGGGGGCTCTCGTGTTGGCTGCGGCGCCGAGACAAGCAAAGCGGTATCCAAGTCTCCGCCGACGGGCGAGGAGTGGTCAGCCACGCCGGATCCCGCCTGCTGGCCGATCTCGCGGACGCCACCGGCCTCACGCACGCCTTCGGCGACGCTCTGCGCCGACTTCGCCCGCGCGGCACCAGCCACGATCCAGGCCGGATCGCGGCCGATCTGGCGGTGATGCTCGCCGACGGCGGCGAGGCGATCACCGACCTGGCCCTGTTACGCGACAAGCCCGAGGTGTTCGGCCCCGTCGCCTCCACCCCCACCACCTGGCGACTGCTGGCCGACATCGATACGGCCGCGCTGGGCGCCCTGCGAGCGGCCCGCGCACTGCCCGAGAGATTGCATGGCTGCAGGCCGGCGAAACTCGAGACGGCATACCCACCGCGCACGCCGGCGGACGTCAACTACCCGGCCTGGTCCTGGACATCGACGCCACCCTGGTCACCTGCCACTCCGAGAAGGAGAACGCGGCGCCGACCTACAAGCACGGCTTCGGCTACCACCCGCTGCTGTGTTTCCTCGACAACACGGGCGAGGCCCTGGCCGGTGTGCTGCGGCCGGGCAACGCCGGGGCCAACACCGCCGCCGACCACATCGCCGTGCTCGACTCGGCGCTCGCCCAGATACCCGACGCCCACCGCTACGGCACCGAGATCCTCATCCGCGCCGATGTCGCCGGATCCGCCAAGGCCTTCCTGACCCGCATCCGGGCCCTGCGCTCACGCGGAATCCACGCCCGCTTCTCCGTCGGATGGACTATCACCGAACCGGTCCGCCAAGCGATCCGCCGCCTGCCCGACCAGCTCTGGCACCCAGCCCTCGAACAAGACGGCTCCCTGCGCGAAGGAGCCCAAGTCGCCGAACTGACCGGCATGATCAACCTGCCCGGGCTGCCCGAGGACACCCGGATCATCGTGCGCCGCGAACGCCCCCACCCCGGCGCTCAACTCTCCCTGTTCGACCCGGACGAGGGCATGCGCCACCAGGTCTTCCTCACCGACACCCCCTACGGCCAGGGCTCCTTGCAACTGCTGGAGGTCCGCCACCGCGCACACGCCCGCGTCGAGGACCGCATCCGCTGCGGCAAGACCACCGGATTCGGCCGCTTCCTCTCCCGCCACTTCCAGATCAACGCCGCCTGGCTCGAACTCTCCCTGGCCGCCATCGACCTCCTCTCCTGGACCCAAGCCCTCCTGCTCGACGGCGAATTGGCCACCGCGGAGCCGAAGAAGCTCCGCTACCGGCTGCTGCACGCCGCCGCCCGCATCACCCCCGGCGCCCGCCGTCTGCACCTGCGAATCGCCGCCACCTGGCCTTGGAGTCACAACCTCGCGACCGCCTTCACACGACTCCAAGCCCTACCTCGCCCGGTCACCTGAACCGACGAAACCGTCCCCGCCCGCCCACGACCCGAGGACCCATGGAGAGCCCGGCTCACGCGCCGGGCCATCGGCATGCCCCAAGCCCACAGCTGGCCTACGCCCCACCACCGACACCATCAGCCGAACCCAACTGAAAGGCGGAGGCTAGTGCTGTGACCGGGAACGTTCACCGGGGGTGCTGGCTACGGATCGACGGACGGCGAGTCCATGCGGGAGTAGCCGCGCCAAGCGGCCCATATACCTCGACGCCAGAGGGCGATACAGCTAACCTCACTGGATGTCAAAGGAGATGATGTTGCGTCAGTTAACATGGTTTATTACGGGCACGTCGTCCGGATTCGGGCGTCGCCTCACCGAGACGCTGCTGGAGCGCGGTGACCGGGTGGCGGCGACTCTGCGCAGGCCGGAAGCGCTGGCCGAGCTGGCCGACCGCTACCGGGACCGGCTCTGGGTGCGCGCTCTCGACGTGACGGACCCGGCGGCGGTGCGCGCCGTGGTCGATGAGGCATTTGCCGACCTGGGGAACATCGACGTGGTCGTCAACAACGCCGGGTATGCACTGTTCGGTGCCGCCGAGGAGGTCACGGACGAGCAGATCACCCGTCAGATCGCCACCAATCTGATCGGGTCGATCCGCGTCACCCGCGCGGTCATCCCGCATCTGCGGGCCCAGGGTGCCGGTCGGATCCTCCAGTTGTCCAGCATGGGCGGCCAGATCGCGTTTCCCAACCTGAGCCTCTATCACGCGAGCAAGTGGGGCATCGAGGGCTTCTTCGAGTCCGTGATTCCCGAGATCGCGCCGTTCGGAATTGGCGTCACGCTCGTCGAACCGGGCAGCGCTCGGACCGAGTTCGCCGGCTCCAGCGCCGCTCAGGCCGCGCCGATGGCGGTCTACGACGAGACGCCGGTGGGGGAGATGCGCCGCGCGGCGGCGGCAGGTGAGTTTCCCGTTCCCGGCGATCCCGCCAAGATCGTTGCAGCGATCATCGACTCTGTCGATGTCGAGCCCGCTCCGCGCCGCCTGCTCCTGGGCAGTGACGCCTACCACCTCGTGCAGGAAGCTCTCACCGCACGGTTGGCGGAGGTGGAGGCAGCCAAAGACCTGGCCCTTTCCACTGACGCGGACGATCCCGCCAACGGTCGCTAATGCTGTGACCATGAAGGTTCGCCGGGTTGGTCGGGCTGCGGTGAGGACCGCTCCAGCGGGCGCGCTTCTCGCCGCAGAGACGGCGTGTTTCGGCGCCAACGTGACTCCGTGACGCAGCGAACGAGCACGGTGGTGCTGATGTGTGGTCTTCCGGGGGCGGGCAAGACCACCTATGCGATGGAACTGGTGCGACGCGGTTACGCTCGACTCTCGATCGACGAGGCGGTCTGGCAACGGCTTGGGCAGCGCGACGCCGGCCTGGTGCTGGAGGCGGAGGCGTTCGACCAGCTCAAGGAGGAGGTCCGCCGCCAGCAGCGGCAGGAACTGGTCGAGCTGATGTTGGCCGGTCGCGACGTGGTGGTGGACTACAGCTTCTGGAGTCGCGCCGCCCGCGATGATTACAAGGCACTGGTTGAGAGCCACGGGGGCCGCTGGGAACTGGTCCATCTCAAGGCCGACCGGACGACGCTGGAGCGTCGCCTCGCGGTCCGGAATGGTGAGGAGGGCGCCAACTCCGTCACCGTGGATGAGAAGCTGTTCAACCGCTACGTGGCCAACTTCGAAGAGCCGAATGGAGAGGGCGAGCAGGTCCTCATGCAATCTTGGAGTTGAGGACCTGAAGCTGTGCGGCGGGGAGGGGACGCCCGCCCCAGCGGATGCCCTTCTCGCTGCGGATGCGGGCGCGCTCGCGGCGTTGGGCGGCGAGGACGTTGGGGTGACGGGCGTTGGCATTGCGCCAGCGAAGATAGGCGTGCAGCGCGCGAGTCTGGACGGTGTGGTCGGGGTGGTTCGAGTTCGCGAGGGTGAACTGCCGCAAGAGTCCGAAGTGCGCCTCGATCGGGTTGGCCCAGGAGGCGTTGGTCGGGGTGAAGCACAGGTGGACGTTGTTGTTCTTCGCCCAGCGCAGGATCTTCTTGCCGTTGTGGGCGGAGAGGTTGTCCAGGATCACGTAGACCGGGGCGCCGTCCGGGCGGGCGGCTCGGATCGAGCGGAGCGCGGCCAGGGTGTTCGCGGTGCCCTTGCGGCGGCGGTTGACGCCCCAAAGGGTGTCGTCGCCGATGGAGTAGCAGCCGTGGAAGTAGGTCACGCCGTGGGTTCGGTGGTAGGTCGCCGGTAGTCGGTCGGGTCGGCCCTGCTCGGCCCAGCAGGTGCCGGCGGTGGGGCGGATTCCGAGCGGGCCGAACTCGTCGAACGCGAACGTTCGGTCGGGGAAGCGTTCCAAGACGTGCTCGAGCCGGTCGAGCTTGGCGTCGTAGTCGGGGTCGCTGGACTCCTTCCAGGTATTGGTGCGTTGGAAGGTGATGCCTCGTCGGGTGAGCAGGCAGCGCAGGGCCTCGCGGCCGATCCGGATCACCCGGCCGTGCACGCGCCGCAGGTAGGCGAGCAGTTTGCGGATGGACCAGCGGGTGAAGGGCTGGCCGAGCTTGGTCGGTCGGGTGGTGGCCCTCCTGGTCGGTCAATCGACGCACCTTGACCGGCTCCGCCACCTTTGCCTCCCCCACCAGATCGGATGTCCGCCCGCATCCAACCGGTTCAGGCGCTCCTGCCGCCAACCCGGCGAACCTTCTCGGTCACCGCACTAGCCTGAGCCCCACCGAACACGGAAGGGCTGGACACATGGACGAGGACGAAGCCCGGCGGGTAGCCAGCACACTCCGGCGCCTAGGAATCCGGGGAATCGTCTCCCCCGAAGACCTGGACAGCCCGAGCGGGCAGTGGCGGGTGTACGACAGCACCGACCCCGTCGCCCGGCGGGACATCACCGACGAGGTGCTGGCGATCATCGCGGGTATGTCCCGTAAGACCGGTCCAACGCGAGGATTCGTCGTCCCCATCCCCCGCTGAGCACCAACCGGCCGGGAGCGGCGGCGAGGAGGATCTGACCGGAGTGATCGACCTGCTGGTGCGCTGACCGGCCGCCGGCCGCGCAGGCGGCGACCGTGCTGGTCACAGTCCTCAACAGTGGGCTGTGACCAGCACTTTGCCGTGGCGCCGGTACACGCGGCGGGTGGTGCCGCCGTCAGACGTCGCCGCCGAAATCGCCTCGGGCGGTGGCGGCGGTGAAGGCCAACCAGGCCTCTGTTGAGAAGCGGAGGTGCGGGCCCTCAGGGTCCTTCGAGTCACGGACGGGGACGACGCCGTGGGTGGCGGCGAACTCAGGGGCGTACTCAAGGCAGTTGCCGTTGTCGCCACCGCTGTAACTGCTCTTGCACCAGTACGCTGGCAGCGGCCGGTGGTCAGTCTTGCTCACTTGCGTAGTCCTCTGCTGCCGCTTCAATCAGAGCCAGAGACGCCTCAAGGGACAGTGCGGCGCTCCGTACGAGATCGTAGGCCCACCTGCAATTCTCCACATAGGCTGGATCGTCGATGAGTTGACCTCGATACGGACCCTCGCCGTAGGCCACGGGAGGGGCGTCAGCAAAGGTCATCAGGGTGAGAGATCCCTGCATCAGAGGGTGCCCACCTGCCGAGAAGGGCAGCACCTGAAGAACAATCCTGTTGCCACGCATCAGTTGGGCAAGATGGGCCATCTGACCATGCATCACTGCCGCACCGCCAGTGACCCGGCGGAGAGTCGACTCATCAAGGACGACCCAATATCGAGGTCTCGTTGAAGCATGAAGGATGTGCGCTCGCTCTATACGCATGCTCACGAGCTCGTCAGTCTCTACTTCCAGTCGCAATGGATCAAACGACCGGAATACCGCACGCGCGTACTCTGGGGTCTGCAGGAGACCCGGCACCAGAACCGGGTCGTATTCATAGATGGTCCGCGCCATCTCCTGCAGCTCTCGGACGGCCGTGAAGTAGTCGGCGAACCGACTCCGCGTGACCATCGGATACAGCCGAGCGAAGTGCCCGTCCGTACCCAGCGCGACGTCCAAACGCTCGGACAGGTCCTTCTGCGGTTGCCTGGTCGCCGACTCCATCTGCCCGATGTAGGCGCCCGAGCAGAACACCAGTGCCCCCAGCGCCTCCTGGGACAGGCCCTTGGCCAGCCGGATCCGACGAAGTTCCGCTCCGTAGAAGGCTTGCGGGGACTCGGAAGGGTCAAGTTCCTTCGGGTTCACCACAGTTCAGCACCTTCCCTTCTGACATTCCCGTTGTTGGGAGCCTCCCTCTTCACAGACTAGCTCCGGAGAGCGACGATTGGAGTACGGAACGTAATAATCGGGGCTCATGAGCCCCCTGAGGAGAGCGCCATGACCGCAAGTACCGGCCCCAGACCGACCGCCCCTTCGAGGCACGGACGTTCGTTGCTGCAGCGCTTCGCCGCCGAGAGCCGATCCACAGCCCTGGCTGCGGAAGCCGAACTGGCCGACGCCCTGCGGCAGGCGGGCATCGTGCTGCCGTCGCTGGCGACGGAACGTCACCCCGGGTACTTCACCGGCACCTTCCTGGTGGACCTCGGTCGAGCCCGGCCGGACGTGGTCGCGAGGCTTGCGGAAGCCGTCCGACGCGGTACGGGTACCGCAGCTGCGGAGTCGGCCCTGTGAACGACGAGTTGGAGCCCGAGGACACCGGCCCGCCGCCGGAGCAGGAGCCCCGCCCGCTCCTGACACCCGAAGAACTCACCGACCGGCCGCTCAGTCCGGAGGAGTACGCCAAACGGGTCGAACTCCTCCGAAAGCTCAGGCACATCAACAAGCTCACATGACAAGAGGATTGGCTCAGTTGACTGTCACCGTGACGGGCAGCACTCCGACTCTGACACCCGAACACAACCATCCCGTACGCGAGTTGGGTGTCACACCTGGCCCTCCCCCGTCGGAGCGCTGCCGGGCGACCGCCGAGGCGATGGGCGACGCACTCGGCCGGCGGGCCTGGATCGCCAGGCGCCCGACCGGGTGGCGGATCTACGTCCAGTACCGGGGCGAACCGCTGGACGACGAGACCGTGGACGCCGTGCAGCGCGCCTGCGGCACGGCGAAGCCGTGGGGCACCCGCTGCTCCACCAACCAGGGCACGATCAAACTCACCCTCTGGATCGAACTCCACACCGCCGACGAGGACGGCTGACGGCCGCCGCCCGGCCGGGACCGCGTCACCGCAGGCTGCGCAGGTACTCCCGGTTGAGTGCGGCGATGCCGGAGAGCGGGATGCCCTTGGGGCAGGCGGTGGCGCACTCGCCGGTGTTGGTGCAGCCGCCGAAGCCCTCGGCGTCCATCGCCGCGACCATGCCCTGGACCCGGCTGCCGCGCTCGGGGGCGCCCTGCGGCAGGAGGTTGAGGTGGACCACCTTGGCGGCCGTGAAGAGCATCGCGGAGCCGTTGGGGCAGGCGGCCACGCAGGCGCCGCAGCCGATGCACTCGGCGTGCTCGAAGGCGAGGTCCGCGGTCTCCTTGGGGACGGGGGTGGCGTGGGCCTCGGGGGCGCTGCCGGTGGGGGCGGTGATGTAGCCGCCCGAGCCGATGATGCGGTCGAAGGCGGAGCGGTCCACCACCAGGTCGCGGACGACCGGGAAGGCGGCGGCGCGCCAGGGTTCGACGTCGATGGTGTCGCCGTCGTTGAAGTGGCGCATGTGCAGCTGGCAGGTGGTGGTGCGTTCCGGCCCGTGCGCCTGGCCGTTGATGACCATGCCGCAGGCACCGCAGATGCCCTCCCGGCAGTCGTGGTCGAAGGCGACGGGCTCCTCGCCGCGCAGGATCAGCTCCTCGTTGAGGGTGTCCAGCATCTCCAGGAAGGACATGTCCGGGCTGATGCCGTCGACCTGGTAGGTGGTGAGCGCGCCGGGTGCGTCGGGGCCGGTCTGCCGCCAGATCCGCAGGGTGAGGTTCATGTGTAGCTCCGCTGGGTGGGGTGGACGTGTTCGAAGGTGAGTTCCTCGCGGTGGAGCACGGGAGCGGCTCCCGGACTGCGGTCTCCCGGGCCTCGGTCTCCCGGACTGCCCCCGGCCCCCTGGTACTCCCAGGCCGCCACGTACGCGAACTCCTCGTCCCTGCGGGCCGCTTCGCCGTCCGGGGTGGCGCTCTCGGTGCGGAAGTGGCCGCCGCAGGACTCGGTGCGGTGCAGGGCGTCCAGGCACATGAGTTCGGCGAGTTCGAAGTAGTCGACCAGCCGGTTGGCCTTCTCCAGCGCCTGGTTGAGCTGTTCGCCGGTGCCCGGCACCTTGATCCGCCGCCAGAACTCCTCGCGCAGCGCCGGGATCCGTTCCAGCGCCTTGCGCAGTCCGGCCTCGTCGCGGGCCATTCCGCAGTCGTCCCAGAGCAGTTCGCCGAGCTCCCGGTGGAAGGAGTCGGGGGTGCGGTCGCCGTCGATGGCCAGCAGCAGGTTGAGCCGGTCGGTGGCGTCGGCGACGGCCTCCTCGACCGCCGGGTGGTCGGCCGCGACCGGTGGGGCGTCCACCCGTGCGAGGTAGTCGGCGAGGGTGGCCGGGAGCACGAAGTAGCCGTCCGCGAGGCCCTGCATCAGTGCGCTGGCGCCGAGCCGGTTGGCCCCGTGGTCGGAGAAGTTGGCCTCGCCGATCGCGAACAGGCCCGGCACGGTGGTCTGCAGGTCGTAGTCCACCCACAGGCCGCCCATGGTGTAGTGGATCGCGGGGTAGATCCGCATCGGCACCCGGTACGGGTCCTCGGCGGTGATCCGCTCGTACATCTCGAACAGGTTGCCGTACCTGGCCTCGACGGCCGCCCGCCCCAACCGGCCTATGGCGTCGGCGAAGTCGAGGTAGACCCCCTGTCCGCCGGGGCCGACGCCACGGCCCTCGTCGCAGACCACCTTGGCGGCGCGGGAGGCGATGTCGCGCGGGACCAGGTTGCCGAAGGAGGGGTAGATCCGTTCCAGGTAGTAGTCGCGGTCCTGCTCGGGGATGTCCTGCGGCGCACGGGTGTCCCCGGCGGCCTTGGGCACCCAGATCCGGCCGTCGTTGCGCAGCGACTCGCTCATCAGGGTGAGCTTGGACTGGTGGTCGCCGGAGCGCGGGATGCAGGTCGGGTGGATCTGGGTGAAGCAGGGGTTGGCGAAGTAGGCGCCCCGGCGGTGGGCGCGCCAGATCGCCGTCGCATTGGAGTTCTTGGCGTTGGTGGACAGGTAGAAGACGTTGCCGTAGCCGCCGGTCGCCAGCACCACGGCGTCGGCGAGGTGACTGGAGATCCGGCCCGTGACCAGGTCCCGGGCGACGATGCCCCTGGCCCGGCCGTCGATCACGATCAGGTCCAGCATCTCGGTGCGCGGGTGCATGGCCACCCGGCCGGCCGCGATCTGCCGGGAGAGCGCCTGGTAGGCGCCGAGCAGCAGCTGCTGTCCGGTCTGGCCCCGGGCGTAGAAGGTGCGGGAGACCTGGACACCGCCGAAGGAGCGGGTGTCCAGCAGGCCGCCGTACTCGCGGGCGAAGGGCACCCCCTGGGCCACGCACTGGTCGATGATCTCCACCGAGATCTCCGCCAGGCGGTGGACGTTGGACTCGCGCGACCTGAAGTCCCCGCCCTTGACGGTGTCGTAGAACAGCCGGCGGATGCTGTCGCCGTCGTTGCGGTAGTTCTTGGCGGCGTTGATCCCGCCCTGGGCGGCGATCGAGTGCGCCCGGCGCGGGGAGTCCTGGAAGCAGAACTGCTCGACGTGGTAGCCCGCTTCGGCCAGCGTCGCACCGGCCGCGCCGCCCGCGAGCCCGGTGCCGACCACGATCACGCTGCGCCCGCGCCGGTTGGCCGGGTTGACCAGCTTCGCCTCGAACCGGCGGCGGTCCCAGCGGTCCTCGATCGGACCGTCCGGCGCCCTGGTGTCGCGGATCGGCGCGCCCACGGTGTAGTTGAGGTAGGTACTCATCGGACCACTCCGGTCATGACGGCCACGGGGATGGAGACGAAGCCCGCCGTCAGCACCACGGCGAGCAGGTCGGCGGTGAGCTTCAACGCCCGGTCGCGGCGCGGGTTGTTGACGCCGAGGGTCTGCGCGGCGCTCCAGAAGCCGTGCCGGATGTGCAGGCCGAGCGCGAGCATCGCCACGATGTAGATGCCGCCGCCGTACCAGGTGGAGAAGGAGGCCACCAGGTTCTGGTAGGGGTGGTCGGCCTCGGCCCTCGGGTTCACGGTGAGGGTGGTCAGATCCAGCAGGTGCCAGACGACGAAGAGCGCCAGGATCACCCCGCCCCAGCGCATCGTCCTGGTCGCGTAGCTGGTCTGCCGCCGCCGGTGGGCGTAGCCCTGCGGCCGGGCCGCCCGGTCCCGCTTGCTGAGCTGGTACGCGGCCGTGCCGTGCGCCAGTACGGCGGCCAGCAGTACGGCCCGGGCCAGCCAGAGGAACCAGCCGTGCCGCAGGAGGGGCTCACCGACCGTACGCAGCCAGGCCGCGTAGCCGTTGAGCTCGTCGGGGCCGAAGAAGACCTTCAGATTGCCGAGCAGGTGTGCCACCAGGTAGAGCAGCAGGATCACACCGCTGACGGCCATGACCGCCTTCTTGCCCACGGTCGAGTGCCACAGGGTCGCCAGAGTGGACGGACGTCTTGGGCCCGTACCGGTCGCCAATGCCATGCCAAGAACGGTAGGAACGCGGCCCACGGTACGTCCAAGACATGATGCGGCTGATCACGATAGGCATGGCCTATCGTGGCTGCCTATAGTCGGGAGTATGCAGTTCCAGCAGCTCCGCTACTTCGCCGCGGTCGCCGATACCCGCAACTTCACCCGGGCGGCCGAGCTGACGCATGTCTCGCAGCCCTCGCTCTCCCAGCAGATCCGGGCCCTGGAGCGGGAGTTGGGCGCGGAGCTGTTCCACCGCACCCGGGGCAACATCGCGCTCACCGACGCCGGCGCCACCCTGCTGCCGCTCGCCCGCCGCATCCTCACCGACGCGGACAGCGCCCGGCTGGCCGTCCAGGAGGTGGTCCAACTGCGGCGCGGGCGAGTGCGGTTGGGGGCACCGCCGAGTCTGTGCGGAAGCCTGGTACCGGATGTGCTCACCGCCTTCCGGCGCGACTACCCCAATGTGGAGCTCGCGGTGCGGGAGGGCGGCTCGCAGGACCTGGTCGGCGCGCTGGGCGCCGGTGAGCTGGACCTCGCGCTGGTCATCGCCCCGCAGGCGGGCGAGGTGGTTCCGGCCCATCTCGCGGTCACCGAGCTGCTGCACGAGCAGCTGGTACTGGTCTCGGCGACGGAACTGCCGCGCCGGCGGATGCGGGTGGAGGAGCTGCGGGACCGTCCGCTGGTGATGTTCCGCAAGGGGTACGCGCTGCGGGAGAGTGCGCTGGCGGCCTGCCGGGCGGCCGGCTTCGAGCCGCGGTTCGCCGTGGAGGGCGGCGAGTTGGACGCGGTGCTCGGCTTCGTACGGGCCGGACTGGGCCCCGCGGTGGTCCCCGGTATGGTCGCCGACCGCTCCGGTCTCCACCTGGCCACCTTCGCCGGCCCCGGGCTCGGCCGCACCATCGCCCTGGCCCACGGCCGCGACCTCCCGCTCACCCGCGCCGCGGCCCAGCTGCGCGCCACCCTCCTCGACCACCTGCGCACCGCGGCCGCCCAGGGCTCCCTCCCCACGGGCACCCGGCTCCTCCCGACGGCGAAGTAGCTTCGCGGGCAGGCTGGTTGAGGCACGGGAGCGAAAGCGCCCCTGGACGTGCGAGAAGTCGCGCGAAGCCCGAGGGGGAGCCGCACCTGCCAGAGGCACGGCAAACGGCGATCAGCCCACTGCGACGGCGCAGTGGGCTGATTCGCGGTACTCCGTGTTCCCCGGAGGGCGTCAGTCGACGCAGGGGATGCCGCCCGCCTTCACGGCGGGGCCCTGCATCGGGAGGGTGGAGGCCGGGTCCGGCGTGTCGCTGCTGGACGGGGCGGAGGAGCTGTCCGAGCCGCTGCTTCCGGCCGCGTCGAGGCCGGTGCTGCTGGACGGCGGGGTGTACCCGGTGCCCAGGGTCACCACGATGTGGCCCGCGGGGACGGCGGAGGAGACGGTCGCGGTGACCCCGTAACGGGCCGCGACCTTCTCGGCGGCGCTCTTCTCCGCGGAGCCGCTGTACTGGACGGTGGTGGTCCTCGGGTGGCTGGACGCCTCGCCGGTCCGTCCGGCCTTGAGGCCCATCTCGGTGAGCGCCTTGGACTCGTTGGCCGCCGCCCTGGTCACCTTGGACGCGTTGTACACGTCCACCGTGCCCTTCAGCGAAGCGCCGGAGCCGGCGTCGTCCGCCGGAGTGGTGGTGGCCCCCGAGTCACCGCCGGAGCCGTCGGAACCGTCGGAGGAGGCGGGCACGGGCGCCGGGTCGTGGCCGAACAGCTGCTGGACGATCTTCTTGATCAGGTCCGGGTTGACGGTGTTGACGGCCTCGCCGCCGATCGTCTTGAAGCCGCTGATCGGCAGGGTGTTGAACTCGACGTTGCCACCGGTGAGGTTGGGCGCCTGCTGG
Organism: Kitasatospora sp. HPM-01-4; assembly: GCF_051374625.1. Lineage (NCBI taxonomy): Bacteria > Bacillati > Actinomycetota > Actinomycetes > Kitasatosporales > Streptomycetaceae > Kitasatospora > Kitasatospora sp. HPM-01-4. Next base: position 4,255,537 of record NZ_JBPQGP010000005.1, read on the forward strand.
GCGAAGTCCAGGATGTCCCACTGGTTGTCGATGACCACGTCCTTCTTCACCACGTCGAACAGCTTCTGCATCTGCCCGAGGTCGCCTATGACCCCGTTCTGCTTCAGCTTGTACTCGACGGAGGCGATGAAGGCCTGCTGCCGGTGGGTGCGGTCGAGGTCGCCGTTGGGCAGGTTGTGCCGCTGGCGGACGAAGGAGAGCGCGTCGGCCGCGTTCAGGTCGCTGTACCCGGCCGGGAGCTTGAGGCCGGTGCCACCGCCCTCGTGGGTCGCGGTACGGGAGATGATCGGGTCGTTGACCGGGTGGTTGAGGCAGACCCGGATCGGCTCCAGCGCCTTGGCGATGTCGTAGAAGCCGATCAGGTTGACCTCGGCGAAGTGGTCGATCGGGATGTCGAGGAACTTCTGCACGGTCTGGATGGTCGCCGAGCGACCGGCCTCCCGGCTCTGCCGCTCCAGCTCCGACTTGGACAGGCCCTTGTCCTGCAGCTTGGACTCGGCGGCGTCCTTGGCGATGCCGTACGCCTCCTTGATCTTGTGCATCTTCCCGTCCGCGCCGTACGTCTGGACGTAGTCGTCGCGCGGGATGGAGAGCGCCGTCACCTTGCCGCCGTTGGCGGGGATGTGCAGCACGATCAGGGAGTTGGTGTTGTAGCCGCCGATGTCGCTGCTGCTGCCGGCGTGCAGGTCGTTCTCCACCACGTCCGGCGGCAGGTCGTTGCCGTCCATGTCCTTGCGGCTGTCCAGGCCGATCAGCAGCAGGTTGACCGAGTTGTCGAGCTTCTTCGGCGCGTTCTTCTTCGCCTCGTCCAGCGCGCTGGAGGTGGTCAGCCCGTCCTGGAGGTCCTTGAGCGTGTACCAGGTGAAGCCGCTGGAGCCGAGCACCGCCACCGAGACGATGCAGGCGGCAGCCCGGCCGGCCATCAGCAGCGGCTTGGGCCGCCCGCCCTTCGGCTTCCGCGGCCGCGCCTGAACCTGCCTGCCCTCAGCCACGACGGCCCCTTCCCTCCCGCAGCCTGCGGACCACGATCATCAGCAGTGCGGCCAGCACGGCCGCCGTCATCACCGGGAAGGCGTGGGTCACCCAGCGCAGCGCCCCGCTGGCCAGGGCCTTGCCCGGGTACTTGTCCCCGTCGACGAGGTACTCGGTGCCGACGGCCACCGTCAGCACCACCACCGGCGCGGCGGTGGTCACCCACCACCAGCCGGCCCGGCTGCTGACCAGGGCGGCCAGCGCGGTGCCCAGCACCGCGCAGACCGCGAACACCACGCCGACCCCGGATCCGATCACCACGTCGACCAGGGCACCAAGCACCGGCAGTCCGAGCGCCGGGTAGACGGCGGGCAGCCGGCCCGCGGTCTCCCGCCGGGCACTCGCCGTACGGGTGCGGCCTCGTCCGTCGGCGTCCTCCGCCGGCCTACGGCCACCGGGGACGTGCCCGGCGGCCTCGTCGGGCCGCCACTGCGGAGCCGCACCGCTCCGCGCGGTGCCCTCGCCCGAGCGCCGCGCGGGCGGGACCGGGCGCTGACGCCGTACCTCCGCCTCGTCGTAGGGCGCACGCGCCCGTTGTCCCGCCATGCCCACACCCCTTGTTCGCTCGGCTGCCGCAATCACCTCGTCCTGCCTCGGCCCCTGGCCGATGCGGACGGGCAGCGGACGGGCAGCGGCAAGAACGCGAGTGCGCTCTTGTCACCTACCGGGACATGCAGCACCCGAACGCCGGTTCCAACGTTCGGGCCGCCCGGACGGGCTTCCCATTTACTTCTACAGACATGTAGAGAATGACCGAAGCATACAAAGGCACTCCCGCAAAGTCACCCGCAGGGGTGTAATCCATACACCACTCGTCTACGTGCAACGAGCGACGGCGGCAGCGGTGGCGGTACGACGCCCTGACCGCACCGGCTTTCGGGACACGGCCCGAGCCGCGCATCCGGCTGCGCACGGCCCCTGCCCGGCCCGGCGGCCAGTGGAACGGCCGCACCCGGATGTGCTCCCGGCGCACCGTGTACAGCATGTTCGGGTCAAGTCCGAACAGCGGAAGGGCTATCGACGCGATCGGGTCGGTGCGCACCGACGCACCGACACGCACACCATGCGGAGCACCGCACCGGACACCGGCGGCAGAACGTCCGGGCCGTCCAGGCCGGCACCGGCCCGCCCGGCGGCGCCCGGCACTTCACGGGCGCGCGCATCCGGCGATCGGCTCCGCCAAGTCGCCGGATCCACCGGCCATTTGGCGGGTACGAACAGATCTGCCGACCGGTCGGCCGTCGAACGGCCGCTGCGCAGAAGGGCGTTGAGGCCCGGGCCGAGTGGTGCGTGGACCTGTCCGGTGGAGGCGTACACCCTCAGGCCGCCTACGCCCTCGGCTTGCCTACGCCCTCAGCCTGGCGGCGGCGGGCCGGTGGTCGCTGGAGGTGGCGGGCAGGGTCCAGGCAGCGGCGGCGGGGATGTCGCGGGTGAGGATGTGGTCGATGCGGGCCAGCGGGAAGGCGGCCGGCCACGTGAACCCGAAGCCGCTGCCCGCGCTCTCCTGCGCGGACCTCAGACGGCTGGTGAGCGGCGCGAGCTCATGGTCGTCGGCGGCGGTGTTGAGGTCGCCCAGCAGCAGCACCTTGCGAAGCGGTTCCTCGTCCAGCGCCCGGCCGAGGGCCGCGAGGTTGCGGTCGCGCCGGCCGATGGCGAAGCCGGCAGGGGTGAGCCGGACGGAGGCGAGGTGGGCGACGTACACGGCCAACGGGCCACCGGGGCCCTGGACTTCGGCCCGCAGGGAGCGGCTCCAGCCCGGATCGATGGTCAGCCGCCGCGACTCGGTCACCGGGTAGCGGCTCCACAGCGCGACGGTGCCCACGTGGACCTGGTACGGCAGTTCGGGATCCAGCACCTGCCGGTAGACGGGCAGTGAGGCATCGGTGACCTCCTCCAGAGCGATGAGGTCAGGGGTGACGGCGAGCAGGGCGCGGGCAGTCCCCGCGGGGTCCGGATTGTCGGCGCTCACATTGTGGGTGACCACCGTGAGTTCGGCCCCGTGGCCCGGCGGCAGAGCACCGGACACGAACAGCGGCCCGAACACGACGGTCCACACCGCGGCCAGCGGCACGGCGGCGCAGGCCGGTACGGGCGCCCGGCGCAGCGCGGCGGCGAGCAGTACGGCCGGCACCACGAGGCCGCTCCAGGGCAGGACGCTCTCCCACAGGCTCCCCAGGCCTGCGCCCAGGCCCGGTATCCGCCGGTGGCCGGCCAGGGCGAGGGCGGTGAGCAGGGCGAGGGCGGCGGGTGTGCGGCCGCGCCGCCACGGGCCGGCCGCCCGCCGGCCGCGAACCCGGCCCCGGGCCGGCGGGGTCCGCCGGGGCCCCGGGGCAGGGTTCGCGGGTGGTGGCCCCGGGGCAGGTGGGGCGGGTCGGGGCCCCGGGTAAGGCGGGGCAGGTGGCGGCCCCGGGTAAGGCGGGGCAGGTGGCGGCCCCGGGTAAGGCGGGGCAGGTGGTGGCCCCGGGTAAGGCGGGGCGGGGCTGGGTCGGTGCGGTCGGGTCATGGCCGGTGTCCCTGGGTTCTGAGGCGGTCCGGGGAATTCGGGTGGGGATCATCTCCGCTACCCGGCGGCGTCCGGAAGCAGCTCGGGGCACGTCCCGCCCGGGGTGGTGCGCAGCTCGAAGTGCCAGATCTCGTTGGCGTACACCTGGCAGAGCCCGTACCGGGCACCGTGCTGGATCAGCCAGTAGTCGGCGTTGGTCGGGCCGACGTCCACCGCCTTGCCCGAGACGTGCGCCGACTTCTCCGGCGTGTTCACGAACTGCCTGGCCTTCTCCAGGCTCCCGTACTTCGCCACCGCCCGGTCCAGCAGCCGTTGCTGGTAGGTCTTGTTGCGCCAGCCGGAGGTGACGTTCATCTCGATGCCCTGGGCACGGGCGTCGCTAGCGGCCTGTCGGAGGGCGTCCAGCAGCGGACCGTCCAGGTTGCGCACTGCCGGGGCCTCGGTGTCGAACGGGCTCAGCGTCTTGCCGTCGGGGATCTCGCCGTCCGCCCCGGAGCCGGCGCTGCCCTTCGCACCGCTGGACGAGGAGGACGGCGGGGCGGTGGCCTTCAAGGACAGCATTGCCGCGCGCGGCGGATAGGCCGCATAGGCGCCGGCCACCATCAGCCCCAGCACCATCGCAGCCGCCCCTGCGATCCTGGCGCCCCGCCGTCCGCCCCACCCGGTGCGCCCCGTCTCCTGTGCCATCTGCTCCGTGCTGTCCATGCCTGCCTCCCGGTGAGTCCGTCGCTGCGCCGCGGCGGGCTACCGCAGCGACACCATTGGAGGCGGGACGGTGTTGCCGGGACGTATCCGCTGGCCGATACGTTTTCGATAGGCTCGTTCGTATCCAATGGACACCATGCGTCGGCAGCACCCCGCGGGCCGATGAAACCCGGGGGGACTGAACGGAGGAGAGCGCGTGCGGGTCCTGGTGGTGGAGGACGAGATCTACCTCGCCGAGGCGGTGCAGGCCGGCCTGCGGCTGGAAGCGATCGCCTGCGACATCGTCACCGACGGCGACGCCGCCCTGGAACGCCTCGCGGTCCACACCTACGACGCCGTCGTCCTGGACCGCGACATCCCCGGAACCCACGGGGACGACGTGTGCCGCGCCATCGTCCGCCAGGGGCTCGGCTGCCGCATCCTCATGCTCACCGCCGCCGCCCGCCTCAACGAGAAGGTCGCCGGATTCGAACTCGGCGCCGACGACTACCTGACCAAACCCTTCGATCTCGCCGAACTCGTCGTACGGCTGCGCTCGCTGGCCCGCCGCCCCGCGCAGGCCACGCCGCCCGTCCTGGAGTTCGCCGGACTGCGGCTGGACCCCTTCCGCCGCGAGGTCTACCGCGACGGGCGCCATGTCGCGCTCTCCCGCAAGCAGTTCGCCGTCCTGGAGGTCCTGATAACCGCGCGCGGCGGCGTCATCAGCGCCGAGGACCTGCTTGAGCGCGCATGGGACGAGAACGCCGACCCCTTCACCAACGCCGTCCGCATCACCATCTCCGGCCTGCGCAAACGCCTCGGCGACCCATGGGTGATCCAGACCGTGCCCGGCGTCGGCTACCGCCTCTCCGACGACAGCACCCCGGCATGAGCGCGGACACCGGAGCCGCCCGGCACCCCCGCGGCAACCGCCCCCGCCGCCTGACCGCCCGGATGCGGCTGACCCTCAGCTACACCCTCTTCGCCGTCATCGCGGGCACCCTCTGCCTCACGGTGGTCTACGTCGGCATGCGCTACATCCCCAACTACCCCCTGGTCTCCTCCAACCCCCGCTACCGCTCCGACGCCCCCTCCCGCTACGAGATCCTCCAGTCCCTGCTCACCGCCTCCGGCTACGCCCTGGCCGTGCTGACCGCCGTCGGCATGATCGGCGGCTGGCTGATCGCCGGCCGCGTCCTGCGCCCCCTCCAGGACCTCACGGACGCCGCCCACCGCGCCGCGAGCGGATCGCTGGAGCACCGCATCGCCCTCACCGGGCCCCGGGACGAGTTCACCGACCTCTCCGACGCCTTCGACGAGATGCTGGAACGCCTGCAGCGCTCCTTCGACGCCCAGCAGCGCTTCGCCGCCAACGCCTCCCACGAACTGCGCACCCCCCTGAGCATCACCCGCACCATGCTCCAGGTCGCCGCCGCCGACCCGGCCGGCCAGGACTGGACCCGGCTCCTCACCCGCCTCCAGGACACCAACCAGCGCGGCATCGAGATCAGCGAGGCCCTGCTCCAGCTGGCCGACCTCGGCCACACCCCACCCGAGCTGGAGAGCCTCGACCTCGCCGACACCACCAGGGACGCCCTCGCCGCCGTCCGGGACGAGGCCGCCGCCCTGGGCATCACCGTCACCGCCGACTGCCGGCCCGCCCCCGCCACCGGCAACCCCGTCCTGCTGCGGCAGACCGCCGTCAACCTGCTGCACAACGCGCTGCGCCACAACCTGCCCGCCGGCGGGTCCGTGACCGTCACCACCGGAGCCGACCCCGCCCGCCCCGACCGTGTCCTGCTCGCCGTCGCCAACACCGGCTCCCGGCTCGACCCCAAGACCGTCGCCACCTTCACGGAGCCGTTCCTGCGCGGCCGGGGCCGTATCGCCGAGGCCGGCTCCACCCGCCGCGGCCACGGCCTGGGCCTGGCCATCGTCGCCGCCATCACCGACAACCACCACGGCGAACTCCGCCTGGCCCCCGCTCCCGCCGGAGGCCTGCACGTCGAACTCGCCCTCCCCGCACGCTGACCACGTACGGCTCCGGCACGCGGTCGCGGAACGACAAGTGATCAGCCGTGCGCGGACAGCCGACCCGGTGGCACTCCCGTCCGCGCGCTGCCGCGCTCGCACCACCCGGGCGGCGCGGGGAGACCGTCTCCGTGAGGTTTACGTCCTCGGTTACTCCATCCAGCGGTACCCCCGCTGCGGAAATATGATGAATCCGGGGTTTTCGCCACGAGCCCAGCTCGGGCTGGGCCCGCCGCTGAGGCACCTCGGAGGGTCCATGGCCCGACACCGTCCCACCCGGCCCACCAGCGCCGACGACCTGCTCAACGAGCTCGGGCGGCTGACCGCCCAGGCACTGGAGCGGGCCGAACTCCAGCAGGCCCGGGTGGAACTCGCCGAAGCGCTGCAGCGCGAGCTTCTCCCGGGCGCCCTGCCCGAGCTGCCGGGCCTGCGGACCGCCGCCCGGTACCTGCCCGCCCGCGACGGCCTGGACGTCGGCGGCGACTGGTACGACGGGTTCTGGCTGCCCGACGGGACACTCGGGTTCTCCATCGGCGACGTCCAGGGCCACGACGTGGAGGCGGCCGCCTTCATGGGACAGGTCAGGATCGGACTGCGTGCGGTGGCCGCCAACTCGACCGACCCGGGCGAGGTGCTCAGCCGGGCCAACGACCTGCTGCTGTCGATGGACACCCGGCTCTTCGCCACCTGCACCTTCCTCCGCTTCGACCCGCTCACCTGGGAGCTGGCCCAGGCCCGGGCCGGCCACGTCCCGGCCGTCTGGGCCACCGCCGACGGCAGCACCTGCATCGCCCAGGACGAGGGCGGGCTGCCGCTCGGCATCGTGCCCGGCGAGGTGTACCCGGTGGCCAGGCGCCGGCTGTCGCGGGCCGGGGCGTTCGTACTGTTCACGGACGGGGTGATCGAGGGCCCGTCCTTCCCCATCGAGGAGGGGCTCGAGCGGGTGACGCAGACCGTACGGGCCCAGGTCGTCGGCCGGACCGGCGTCGACCCCGGTGGCCTCGCCGCCGAGGTGCTCAAGGTCGCCGACCTCACCGGCCACTCCGACGACGCCGCCGTCCTGGTCATCTGCCACGACGACCACGCCGACCCGCCCGCCTGAGCGCCCGCCCGCGACGGCACCGCGCCCGGGCACCCGTCCGCCCGGCACCCGGCTCCGCAGGCCCCGCCGGATACCCGCGGTGCGCGTGTCACGTACGGGCCCGGCTCCCGGACGTTGTCTGATGGCTGCTGTGGTGCGAAACGAGGAACTCCGGCGTCTGACCGTGGCAGGCCTCCAGAACATCGCCGTCGCCGCCCTCTACTTCACGAGCGGCCGGCTCGGCCTGCTGCGGAAGGTGGCGATCGCGGGGGCGGAGGTCACCCCGCTCTGGCCGCCCACCGGCATCGCCCTGACCGCCCTGCTCCTGCTGGGCCTGCGGATCTGGCCGGGGATCGCGCTCGGCGCCCTGCTGGTGACCGCGACGGTCAGCCCGCTGAACCTCACCGTCCTCGGGGTCGTCCCCGGGAACACCCTCGCTCCGGTCTGCGCCTTCCTGATGCTGCGCCGGGTCGGGTTCCGGGTCGAACTCGAGCGGCTGCGCGACGGGCTGGCGCTGGTCTTCCTGGGGGCGCTCACCGGGATGCTGATCAGCGCGACCGTGGGCCCCGGCGCCCTGGTCCTGCACGGCGACCTGCCGCCGAGCGGCTTCTGGCCCACCTGGTCGGCGTGGTGGACGGGCGACGCCATGGGCGTACTCGTGGTCACCCCGCTGCTGCTCGGGCTGCGCACCGCCGGGCTGCCCCGGGACCTCAGCCCGCGCCGGTGGATCGAACCGGCGGCCCTGCTGAGTGCCACCGCCCTGGTGTCGCTCCTGGTCACCCACACCACGCTCTCCCTGCTGTTCCTGGTCTTCCCGCTGCTCATCTGGGCCGCGCTGCGGTTCCAGCTGGCGGGGGCGGCGGCCTGCGTGCTGCTGGTCTCGGTCGTGACCGTGGTGGCCGCCACCGACAACGTCGGTCCCTTCGCCAGCCACCGCCTGCTCGGGACCATGGTCATCCTCCAGGCCCTCAACGGCTCCGCCGCCCTGACCACGCTGCTGCTGGCGGCCGTCGTCGCCGAACGCAGGAGCACCTACCGCAAGATCGAACAGGCCTGCATCGGGCTCGCCGAGGTGGTCGCCCGCCTCGCCCCCGGCGGCGACACCCCCCGCTGGCCGCCGTCCAAGGACTGAAGCGGCAGGCCCGGCACGAGCGGGCGCGCCTCGGGGACACGCGCACCCGCAACGGCTGCCAGTGCGCTGGCAGCCATCTGACAGCGCGGCGCGCGACGGTGTGCCACGCCGGTACGGCAGGTCGTAGCCGACGAGGCCGCGGCCGTCCCGGCAGGAGACCGAAAGGGCACCCGTTGACTTCCTCACCCCAGGCCGGCGGCCTGGCCGCACGCCTGTGCCGCCCCCTGCCCCGCCCCCTGCCCCGCTCAGCGCGCCGCACGAAGCGCCCCACCCCGGCCGCGCGCCGGGCCCGCGCCGCCGCAGCCGTCGCTGGCCTGATCGCGGCAACCCTCCCGACCGCCACCGCCACCGCGACGGCGGCGACCACCGCCACCGTCACCACGGCCGGCGCCCAGGTGCCCCGGCTGGACTGGCAGCCGTGCGCCGAGGGCTTCGAGTGCGCCACCGCCCGGGTTCCCCTCGACTACCGCGCACCGCGGGGCGCCACCATCGACATCGCGGTGATCAAGCACCCGGCGACCGACCCGACGCACCGGATCGGGTCGCTGTTCTACAACCCCGGCGGCCCCGGTGTGCCGGGCACCCAGGCGCTGCCGGCGATGACCTCGCTCTTCCCCGAGCAGCTGCGCGCCCGCTTCGACATCGTCAGCTTCGACCCGAGGGGCATCGGCGCGAGCACCACCACGCGCTGCTTCCCGGACAACGCGGCCGAGCAGCGGTTCTTCGCCGGCGTGCCCGAGGGCTTCCCGGTCGGACGCCCGCAGGAGCGGGCCTGGACCGACGCCTACGCGCGCTTCGGCCAGGAGTGCCTGCACAGCGCCCCGGCGCTGCTGCCGCACCTGTCCACCGCGAACGTCGCCCGGGACATGGACCTGCTCCGCCAGGCGGTCGGGGACCGGCAGCTCACCTACTACGGCGTCTCCTACGGCACCTACCTGGGCGCCACCTACGCCAACCTCTTCCCCGGCCGGGTGCGTTCGATGGTCCTGGACAGCGCCGTGGACCCGGTGGCCTGGTCCACCGGGCGCGGCGGCCAGGCCGATCAGCTGGGCTCCTTCCTGCGGACCGGTACCGACCTGGCCGCCGACCGCACCCTGAACGCCTTCCTCGACCAGTGCGGCCAGGCCGGGCCCCGGGCCTGCGCCTTCGCCGCCCCCGGCGCCACCGCGACCCGGGCCAAGTTCGCCACCCTGCTCCAGCGCCTGCGGCAGCGGCCGGTCACCCTCGACACCCCGATGGGGGCGATGCCCTTCAGCTACGCGTCCACGGTGGAGAGCACACTGATGCAGCTGTACGCGGCCGCCCCGGTGGCGAACCTGGCGGCCGGCTGGCCGGGGCTCGGGCAGCAGCTCCAACAGCTCTGGACCGCATCCACCGCGCCCGCCACCCCCGCCGCCACCGCCCCCGCCGCGCCGACCGCCGCCCCCGCGACCGGCGGCTACCAGGGGAAGGAGCAGTCCCTCGGTGTGATGTGCGCGGACAGCGCCGACCCGCGCTCCACCTCCGGCTATCCGGCGCAGGCCGCCCTCGCCCGGGCCAGGTCCGGCGACCTCGGTTCGTACTTCGCCTGGGCCGCGGAGCCCTGTGCCACCTGGCCGGCCCGCGACCGCGACCGGTACGACGGCCCGTGGAACCGCCCGACCGCCAACCCGGTCCTCGTCCTGGCCAACACCGGCGACCCGGCCTGGCCCTACCAGGGTTCCCAGGCCATGTCCCGGACCCTGGCCCGGGCCCGCCTGCTGACCGTGGACGGCTACGGCCACACCGTCATGGCCAACCCCAGCGCCTGTGCCGCCGCCCATGAGGTCCGCTACCTCGTCGACGGCGTCCTGCCCCCGTCCGGCACGGTCTGCGAGCCCGACCACCGGCCCTTCGAGGGCGCTGCCCACTGACCGGGCACCGGGCCCGCCCCGACCGGCCCGACCGGCCCGACCGGCAAGGAAGCCGGGCGCGCGCCGTCACTCGAGCGCGAGGGACAGCGACTCCGGCCGGGGCAGGGCCCGTCCGCGATTCCAGGCGGCGGCGAAGCCGTCCTCACCGAGGGCGGCCTCGCAGGCGCCGAGGAGTCCGCGCAGTTCGGGGTCGCCCGCGTCGTGCGTACCGCGCAGCGCGTACGCGGCACCCAGGGCCATCGCGCCCCGGTCGGCCTCGCCGCGGGCGAGGCAGTACTCGGCGAACCCCTCCAAGGCCGTGGCCCGGACCGGGTGGTCGCCGCACTCGGCGGCCAGTTCCAGCGCCCGGCGGTGGAACCGGTCGGCCTGCTCCGGGCCGCCCCGGTGCAGGTGGATCCGTGCCAGGCTGGTGTGCAGCAGCGCCGACAGCTGGACCTGCTCAGGGCCGCCGGTTCCGGCGGCGGACCGCTCCAGCAGCGAACTCAACGCCTGCTGCTGGCAGTCCAGCGCGGTTTCGAAGTCCCCGGTACGGCGGGCCAGTTCACCGATCGCGTACTGCGCCGCCAGCCGCAGCCGCGGGTCGCGGTTGCGCAGCGCGATGTCCGAGGCCTGTTCCAGCTCGGCCTTCGCGGTGTCCAGGTCGCCCGCCCGTGCCCGCAGTTGGCCGGACAGCACCAGCAGCATCGGCGACTCGCCCGCGCCGCCGACCTCCGCGTCGTGGCGGCGGGCCTCGTCCAGTGCCGCCATCGCCTCGGCCACCTCGCCGGTGACGGACCGCAGGCCGGCCAGTGAGATCAGCGCCAGTGCCAGGCCCCATCGGTCGCCGAGGCGCCGGAACCGGAGCAGCGAGGTGCGCAGGCAGTCCTCGGCGTGCCGCACCCGCCCGCCGCCGAGCTCGATCCGGCCGAGGACCAGCTGCGCGACGGCCGCGGTCCACGGGTCGGGATGGTCCGAGAACCGCTCGGCCACCTGTGCCGCGCCGCCCGCCGGCCGGCCCATGGCGAGCAGGAGGGCCGCGCCCAGCGCGACGGGGTGGTCGGCGCCCTGCGCCGTCATCAGCGCGCCGCCGAAGGCCTGTGCCGCCGCGGCGTCATCGGCACCGCTCGACGGCAGGGTGAGCCGGGCGACGATCAGGCAGCGGGCGTGGGCCTCCTCGGCGCCGGGCGGCGGTGCGTACCCGAAGGCGCGCAGCACCTCGGCCGTCCGCTCCCCGGCCTGGTGGCCCTGACCGCGCATCAGCCACGGCCACACCCGTGCGGCGGCCAGTCGCAGCGCCCGTCCGGCGGCCCCCTCGGCGGTGCCCGCCCGGATCTCCCGGCGCAGCGCGGCGTCCAGGTTGCCCTGCTCGGCGTCGAGCCGGGCGAGCCAGGTCAGTTGCCCGGCGGTGCGCAGCAACGGCTCGGCGGTCTCGGCGAGTTCGAGGAAGCAGTCGGTGTGCGCGGCCCCGGCATCCGCCGTCTCCCCGGCCTCGGCGAGCTTGGCCGCCGCGTACTCCCGGACCGTCTCCAGCAGCCGGTACCGCTCCGCGCCCACGGCGCCCGGCGACGGGACGAGCACCACCAGCGACTTGTCCACCAGCGCGGCCAGCAGGTCCTGTACGGCGGTCTCATCGGGGCGGTCGCCGTCCGGCCACCGTCCGGCGCACACCCGGTGCGCGTCGGCGAGCCGGGCCCCGCCCGAGAACACGGACAGCCGCCGCAGCAGGACCCGTTCGTCCCCGGCCAGCAGGGCCCAGCTCCAGTCGATGACGGCGCGCAGCGTGCGGTGTCTGGGCAGGGCGGTCCGGCTGCCCCGGTCCAGCAGCCGGAAGCGGTCGTCGAGCCGGTCCGCCAGCTGGGCGGGTGTCAGCGAGCGCAGTCTGGCCGCCGCCAGTTCGATGGCGAGCGGGATGCCGTCCAGTTCGCGGCAGAGCCGGACCACGTGCGGGGCGCTCGCGGCGTCCAGCGCGAACCCGGGGCTCACCGCCGCCGCACGGTCGGCGAACAGGGCCACGGCGGGGTGCTCCCGGGCCTCCTCGGGCCCGGCGCCGGACTCCGGTACCGCGAGCGGCCGTACCGGGCGGAGCGCCTCCCCCGTCACGCCCAGCGGCTCGCGGCTGGTGGCCAGGACCTTGAGCCGGGGCACGGCGGCCAGCAGGCGGCCGACGAGCAGGGCGGCCTCGTCGACGAGGTGCTCGCAGTTGTCCAGCAGAAGCAGCACCGGGCGTCCGGCCAGTTCCCTGACGATCCGTTCGACGGGGTCCGCCGCGAGGCCCTCGGTCTGCAGGCCGCCGGCCAGCACCCCGGCCGCCGGACGGCAGACCGCGGACAGCACCGCGGCGGTGGCGGCACCCGGGCCGGTGGCGGACGCCAGCTCGACCAGCCGCACCTCGCCGGCCGCCGCCGCTTCGAAGGCCGCTCCGGCCTCCACGGCCAGCCTGGTCTTGCCCACACCGCCCGGCCCGGTCAGGGTCACCAGCCGGTGCTCGCCGAGCAGCCGCCCGACCCCGGCCACGTCCTCCGCCCGGCCGACGAAGCTGGTCGACCGGGCGGGCAGTACGGAGGGCGGAGCGGTACGGCCACGGTCCGCCCGGGCACCGGCCGCCGGGGCGCCGCCGCGCAGTACCCGCAGATGGGCCTCCCGCAGCTCGGCACCGGGGTCCGTCCCGAGCTGGTCCGCCAGCGCCCGGCGGGTCCGGTCGTAGACCTCCAGCGCGGCGGCCTGCTGCCCGTCCGCCTGCAGTGCCCGGATCAGCCGCGCCGCCGACCGTTCCCGCAGCGGGTCGGCCGCGCACAGCTCGGTCAGCTCGGCGATCAGCCGGGGCGGCATCCCCGAGGCACCGGCACCGGCCAGTGCGAGTTCGGCGTCCGCCCGGTCCTCGACCGCCGACAGCCGTACCTCGCGCAGCCGGGCCGCCGGTGCCACGGCGAAGGCGGCCGGGCCGGCGTCCGCCAGCGGGTCCCCGCGCCAGAGCGAGAGCCCCTCGCGGAGCACCTGGGCGGCCCGCGCGTACTCACCCGCCCCGAGCGCGGCACGCCCTTCGGCCGCCGCCCGCTCGAACGCCCAGGCGTCGACGCTGCCCGGCGGCAGATCGAGCCGGTAGCCCGAGGGGTGCGAGCCGATCGCGGCCCGGCCGGTCCCGGGGTCGGCGTCCAGGGCGCGCCGCAGCCGGGAGACCAGGGACTGCAGCGCACCGGCCGGATCGGCGGGCGGCCGGTCCTCCCAGAGGTCGCGGACCAGCCGTTCGCCGACCACCAGCCGGCCGGGGTCGAGCGCGAGCCGGATCAGCAGCGCGCGCAGCCGGGCGCCGCCGATGCCGACCGCCGCCCCGTCCGTACCGCGCAGGACCTGGAGTGGTCCCAGTACCCCGATGCGCATCGCCCGCGCCCCCCTCTCCCGTCCGGCACGACGATCATCGCGTACCGGTCGGGAGCGGGCGGCGGCGGGCGTCCTACGCCGCTACTTGCCCGACGGTGCCGGGGCCGAGCCGAACGACTTCAGCAGCCACTCCTTGTGGTAACCGGGCAGCGGGAGCTGCTTGTTCACCACCGGCGTGCCGAAGATGCTCAGGTGCGCCGACAGCGCTCCGGTCAGATCGACGCCGCCGTACAGCGCGAGGCTGCCGCGCGCCTGCGGGGTGCTGCCCTTGGAGGTCTCCACCGCGACCGAGCCCTCGCCCTGGGCCCGGACGTACGGCTCCACCGTGGCGTCCACGCCGACCGCGTTGAACAGCCCGACGTTCACCTCGGCGCCGAGGCCGGCGCGGACGGAGGCGTTGCCGGAGAGCTGCGCCTTGACCGGCGAGATCCTGGTGTCGCCGGTGTCGGTGACCGGGCTCCAGCCGTGGCCGCCGGTGTACTTGGCCTGCACCGCCCATGCGCCGTCGAACTGCTGCTCGGCTTCCATGGTCACCTTGCCGTCGGCGTTGACCTCGAGGAAGCAGGTCAGGCCGAGGTTGACCACGACCGGCAGGCCGCCGACGTTGAGCACGGGGTTGGCGTGCAGCTCGGCGAAGGGGACGCGGATCGGGTTGGCGCCGGTGGTCCTGGCCAGCTCACCGCTGACCTTCCACTGGGCGTGCGCGCCGAGGTCGAAGCCGACCGACGCGGTGCGCGGGCTGCCGTGGTCGGCACCGTGGTACGCGAAGTGCACGGCGGGCCGCAGCTGCAGGGAGCCCGAGGCCGAGGCGCTGCCGCCCGGCAGCGCGACCGGCGCGTTCAGGTCCAGCTGGAGGGTGCCGGAGGCGTCGGCCTTGGACGTGCCGCCGTCCTTGCCGAAGGTCAGCTTCAGGTCCTTCACCAGCGGCTTGACCGTGATCGCGTGCGGGTCGACGGCGACCTTGCCGTCCGCCTCGGCGGGCCCGAGCAGCTCGGCCAGGGTCGCGGGGCGGGTGGCGGCGGTGACCGAACCGTCCTTGGCGGGCTGCACCGAGGTGACGGCGAGCAGCGCGCCCTTGGGAGCGGCGGCGGTCGGCGGGCTGGCGATCAGCTGACCGGGCCGGACGGTCTCGGCGGGGTCGGCCGACGCCGGCTGCGACGCTCCGGCCGACGGGGTCCCGGCCGGAGCGGACGGGCTGCCGGTGGACGGCTCGGTGGTGGACGAGCTGCCGGCGGACGGCTTGGCGGTGGACGAGCCGCCGGCGGACGGCTTGGCGGTGGCACCCGAGGCCTTGGCCGTCGGCGAGGCACTGGACGACGAGCCGGATCCGCCGGTCACGCCCGTGGTGACGGCCTTGAGTACGACGGTTCCGGTGGCCGGGTCGTAGGCGGCGAGCTGGACGTTGCGCGCGGCGGAAGCGGTGGCCGGGTGTGCGCCCGCGGCCGGGGTGCTGACGGCGGTCTGCTCCGTCCCCGGCTGGGCGGCGGCCACCACGAGGGCGTCCGAACCGGCGCGGGCGGCGAGCGTGGTGGCCGGGGCATCGGTGGCACCGGGTGTCCCGGGCGTCCCGGACGCCTGCGGCCCGGTCCCGGGCGCCGCGCAGGCGGAACCGCCGAGGACCAGCGCCGCCGCGAGGGCAGGCAGGACGACTATGCGGGCAGAGCTGTTCAACGAGTCCCCTTTGGCGCGGCGGATGAGGACACGACCGCGCGAGATCAGTAGACACAGGCGGCGTGGGACGGCCGCGGAAGTGATGTTACTGACGGGTCATCTACTTGTCGAAGACATGCAGAGCGGGGCCGCCGCCCGAGCCCCAACTGACCTACGGCCCAGGGGTTTCGTCGCGCTCCAGCACGAGACCGGACGAACCGGCCACCAGGCCCGTGCCCGCTTCGAGGTGCAGATGGCTCCCGTCCGGGGTCCCGTCCTGAGCCAGCACCAGCAGATGGCCCGCCAGCGCACGCAGCCCGGCGGCGTCGGCCTCGATGACCGTCTCCCCGCCCAGCTGCCGGACCATGATCCGGGCGTCCGCCTCCCAGCCGAACGTCCGCACCACCCCGTCGGTGGTCACGTCCACCCGGCCCCGGGCACCTGAGGGCCGGTCAGCCTCGTGATTCATGATCGCCATCCTCCCCCGCCCCGCTCACGGCCCCTCACCTACCCTCCTCCCATGACCGATCGCGAGGACCTCGACCACGGCCTCCTGGACGAGGAGGACCGGGCGTCCCTCGACGAGCGCGACCGGATCGGCACTCCCCCTCGCCCCGGACGCCGTCCGCACCGGGGTTCACCTGCTTCAGGATCGAGGCCGAGGGGCCGGCCGAGGAGTACGCCGCCCGGCTGCGCGCCGCCCTCGGCGCCGCCCTGGACCGCTCCCTCGCCGAGTGCGGACTCGACACCCGGACCGCGCCCCGGCCCGTCCCCCCATGGTTCGCCGAGGTCAGCGACGGCCTCGGCGGAGAGCGGGCCCCGGCTTCGCCAGGCGCGGAGCCGAGCGCTTCGTCGCCGCGGGGCACGGGGCCGGCTGGAGCCTCCAGGGGTGGCTCACGGAGTTCGACCACGACTCCGGGCGGTGGTGGTCGTGGTGGGACCTCACCCGGTCCGGCGACCGGACGCTGTCCCTGTGGGTCGACGCGGGGGCGGAATCCTTCTTCGCCTGCGATGACCTCCGCTGGGCCGCCTACACCGCGGGGGCCGCCTCCGTCGCCCCGCACGTCCCCCGGGACAGGGCCGACTGGCTGCGCGAACCCTCGCTCTGACCACGGCGGGCGTCCGCGCCGCCGTCACCGGCCTTCTGACGCGGCGGCGCCCGGCCGGTCCGCCGCGTCCTCAGGGGATGCTCCGGCTCGCTCCTGCCGTGCCGACCGCCCCGGCACCCTGACCACCGCGCGGCCCGAGTCCAGGTCGATCCGGCGCTCCAGGAGCACGCCCGACCCGGCGTCGTCACGCAGGAGCAGCCGGCGCTCCTTCTCCTCCACCACGTGCCGGTTGCCCGGGCCGAAGAGGGTGTGGAGCTCTCCCATCAGACCGGCGGTGGAGGCGGCACCGATGCCCGCCTGCCGCTTCCGCCAGTAGATCCAGCCCCGCCGCTCCAGCCACAGCAGCAGCCGGTCCAGCAGGAAGAACGCCGCTACCGCCGCGGCCACCCAGCCGAAGATGCCCATCGCCGCCCCCATGAAGTCGCCCTCCGGGCAACGTACGGGCACGGCCGGCCGTGCCCGGCGATCGCCGACTCCCAGCCGGCGATGGGGAGTTCGGTACCAGAGGTGCTGTCCCCGGCCCCGCGCCGGCTACCCGGCCCGGACCACCCTCGGGACGGCCTCCGCCAGCGCGCCGGCCACCCTGTGGACATCGGCGCCGGTCGTACGCCAGTTGCTGAAGGCGGCCCGCAGCGCGGGCACTCCGGCGTGGACCGTCGGGGTGAGGAAGACCTCCTCCTTCACCTCGGCGGCCAGGGCGGCGAGCCGTTCGGCCGTGGGCTCCTCGGCCAGCGTGAAGCAGACGACGTTGAGGCGGACCGGCGCGAGCAGGCGCAGGCCCGGCGTGGCGGCCACGGCCTCGCCCAGCGCGTGGGCGCAGGAGACACAGCGTTCGACGATCTCGCGGTGGCCGTCCCGCCCGTAGGCGCGCAGGGTGAACCAGGCGGCGAGCGCGCGCAGCCGGTGCGAGTTCTCCGGGGTGAGGTGGACCAGGTCGGGGTTGTCGCCCACCGAGCCGAGGTACGCGGCGGAGTTCCGGAAGACCCGGGCCTGCAGGTCCGGGCGGCGGGTGAACTGCACCGCGCTGTCGTACGGCACGTTCAGCCACTTGTGCAGGTCCACGCAGACCGAGTCGGCCAGGTCGAGGGCCTCGACCAGGTGGGCGTGGGCCGGGGAGAGCGCGGCGAAGGCGCCGAAGGCCGCGTCCACGTGCAGCCAGAAGTCGTGGCGCGCGCGCAGGGCGGCGATGGCGCGCAGGTCGTCGAAGTCGACCGTGTTGACGGTGCCGGCGTTGGCCACCACGATGCAGGGCCCGTCCGTCTCCTCCAGGGCGCGCTCCAGGGCGGCCGCGTCGACCGCCTCCCGGCCGGCCAGGGTCTCCACCCCGACCAGCGCGCCGCGGCCGAGGCCGAGCACCGACAGCCCCTTGGACACGCTGGAGTGCGCGCTGCCCGACAGCACCCGTACCGGGCCCAGCGCGGCCAGCCCGTCCTCGGCCGGGCTGACCCCGCGCCGCTCCCCGAGCCACTCACGGGCGATCGCCAGTCCGACCGTGTTGGACATGGTCGCGCCGCTGACGAAGGTGCCGCTGTGGGCGTCGGACAGGCCGAAGAGCTCGCGCAGCCAGCCGACCGTCGCCCGCTCCAGGTGCTGGCCGGCCGGGTCGAGACCGCTGTTGGCGTTCTGGTCCACGGTCGCGGTCAGCCAGTCCCCGGCCAGCGCGGCCGGGGTCGCACCACCCGTGACGAACCCGAGGTAGCGCGGCCCGGCACTGGCCGACAGGCCCGGCTCCCAGCGCACCGCGAACTCCTCCAGCGCCGCCCGCAGTCCCACCCCGCGCCCCGGCAGCGGCTCCGCCGCCGGCACCCGTGACGGCGGGACGACCGGGCGCTCCGCCAGCCCGTCGAGGAAGGCCCCGGCATGCTTCCGGGTGGCCTCCAGCAGGTCGGGCAACTGGGCCAGATCCTCGGCGAGTTGTGGATGCACGGCTACCCCTTCGATCGGTTACGGCCCGAAGCTACCGCCGCGCGGCCGCGCCGTCCCGATCCAATTCCGGACGAGTGGACTGCTCCGTGCCGTCCGGCGGGGCCGCCTCGCGCACCCCGGAGCGCGCGAGGCGGGCCGGGCCTCAGTCGCCGAGGAACGTCAGGTCGAGCCGGGCCAGCCGCTCGGGATCGGCGAGGATGTCGAGCGCGGCCACCTTCCCGTGCGCGACCGTGAAGGCCGCGACCGAGACCGGCCGGCCGTCCGCGATCGCGACGGCTCCCGGGCCCCCGTTGACCAGGACCGGCAGGGTGAACTGGGCGAGCCTGGCGAAGGTGATCGCCCCGCCGGCCACGGCCTGCGCACCGCGCAGCAGAGCGCCGGGACGCAGGACGCCGCCGTCGGAGCGCACCACGACGTCCGGGTCGAGGACCGCGACCAGCGCCTCGAAGTCCCCGCCGCGCGCCGCGGCGAGGAAGGCGTCGACCACCTCGCGCTGACGTGCCAGGTCGGCGTCGGGGGCGGGGATGTCCTGGACCCGGCGCCGGGCGCGGCTGGCGAGCTGGCGCGCGGCGGCCGGAGTGCGCCCGACGATGGGGGCGATCTCGTCGAACGGCACGGCGAACATGTCGTGCAGCACGAAGGCGAGCCGCTCGGCCGGCGCCAGGGTTTCGAGGACCACCAGCAGCGCCAGGCCCACGGAATCGGCCAGCAGCGCCTGCTGTTCGGGGTCCACGCCGTCCGTACTGCTCACGATCGGGTCGGGCACGTGCACGTCCAGCGGGTCCTCCCGGCGCGAGGTGCGCGAGCGCAGCATGTTCAGGCAGACCCGGCCGGCGATGGTGGTCAGCCAGCCGCCCATGTTCTCCACGCCGCTGCTGTCGGAGCGGTCGAGCCGGAGCCAGGTCTCCTGGACGGCGTCGTCCGCCTCGCTGAGGGAGCCGAGCATCCGATAGGCCACCGCCCGCAGATGCGTACGGTGAGCCTCGAACTGCTCTGCCAGAAACTCGCTTCGGTCCATAGGTCGCATTCCTCCGTCGCCTCGTGCCACAGCACTGACCCGCGAAACCCGGCCGATGTGACGGACACCGGCCCTGGAACCGTCGAGCGGGATCATGCAAGCACGTACGGGCGGCCCGACCCCCACCGCCTCTCGTGTCCTGACAGTACGTCAGCGCCCTGCACAAGTACGTCAGTCGACGCACGGGATCCCGTTGTCGCCCTTGACCGCCGCTCCCTGCATCGACATGGTGGCGGCCGGATCCGGGGTCCCGCCGGAGGCGCTCGCACCGGCCTGGCCCGGACCGCTGCCGGTGCCGGTGCTGCTGTCGCCGTCACTGCTCGCGGGCGCCTGGTAGCCGGTGCCCAGGGTGACCACGATGTGCCCGGCCGGGACAGCGGACGACCCGGCGGCACTCGTGCCGTAGCGGGCGGCGACCTGCCCGGCGCCGTCCTTGGCGCCACGGCCGTAGACCACCGTGGTGGACCTCGGGTGGCTGCGCGCCGTGCCGGTCCGGCCGGCCGTGAAACCCATGCCGGCCAGTGCTCTGGACTCGTCGGCGGCGGCCCCCTGGACCGAGGACGCGTTGTACACGTCCACCGTCCCCGAAACCCCGGCCGACGGCGCGGCGGGGGCCGGGGTGCTGCCGGCGGTGCCTTCGGTGCTTCCGGCGCCGCCATCGGCAGTGGCAGCGGCAGCGGCGGCCGGAGCGGAGTCGGCGTAGCCGAACAGCACCTTGACGGTCCTCTTGATCTGGTCCGGGTTGACGTAGTTGACGAGTTGCAGGCCTTCGCCGGGGATGTAGACCGGCGGCTTGAGCGCCTTGACCGGGAGGGTGTTGAACTCGACGTTGCCGCCGGTCAGGTTGGGCGCCTGCTGGGCGAAGTCCAGGATGTCCCACCGGTCGTCGATGACCACGTCCTTCTTCACCACGTCGAACAGCTTCCGCATCTTGCCCAGGTCCCCGAACAGCCCGTCCTGCTTGAGCTTGTACTCGACCGCGGTGATGAACGCCTGCTGGCGGTGGGTGCGGTCGAAGTCCCCGCCGTCGAGGTTGTGCCGCTGGCGGACGAAGGAGAGCGCCTGGGAGGCGTTCAGGGTGTTCATGCCCTTGCGGAAGTCGGCCCCCGAGCCCTGGCCGTCCTCGGCCGGGTCGCTGGTGTCCTTGTTGAGGCAGACCGTGATCGGCTCGACGGCCCTGGCGATGTCGTAGAAGCCGATCAGGTTGACCTCGGCGAAGTGGTCGACCGGGACGTCGAGGAACTTCTGCAGGGTGTAGACGGTGGCCGCGCGGCCCGCCTCCCGGCCGGCCTGCTCCAGCGCCGCGCCCGTGAGGCCCTTGGCCTTGAGAGCCGGCGTCACCTTGTTCTTGGCGAGACCGTAGGCCTCCTTGATCTTGTGCATGCCCTGCTCGGAGCCGTCGCCGTCGTAGGTCATGACGTAGTCGTCGCGCGGGACGGACACCGCCTCCACCTTGCCGCCCCCGGCGGGGATGTGCAGCAGGATCAGGCTGTTGGTGTTGTAGCCGCCGACGTCGGAGCTGTGGCCCGCGTGCAGCTCGTCCTGGATGAACTCCGGTGGCAGGTCGGTCCCGTCCATGTTCCGGCGGCTGTCCAGGCCGATCAGCAGCAGGTTGACCGAGTTGTCGAGCTTCTTCGGCGCGCTCCTCCTCGCCTGCTCCAGCGCGTTCGACGTCGTGATGCCGTCGCTGAGGTCGTGGTACTCGTACCAGGCGGCCCCGGTGGTACCGAGCACGGCCAGCGAGACGCAGCAGGCGAGGGTGCGGCCGACGGCCAGCCATCCGGGCACCGCCCCGGCCCGGCGGTGGCGCCGCGACCGCTCGCGGCCGGCCGCTCCGTGGGATCCTCTCTCAGTCCACACAGGGGATGCCGTTCTGCTGTGCGGCGGACGGAGCGACGGAGGGACCCGTGGCCGCCGAACCGCCGGAACCGGACGCGGTGGCGGCGGCCGCAGGCGCGGTGGCGGCGGGCGCCGGGGTGTCACCGAAGCGCTGCTTCACGATCTGCCGGATCCTTTCCTGGTCGACCGTGTTCACGTTCTCACCGTCGACCGTCTTGAAACCGGAGAGCGGCAGCGTGTCGAACTCCAGGTTTCCACCGGTCAGTTCAGAGACCTGTCCGGCGAACCGCACGACGTTCCACCGGTCGTCGATCACCAGGTCCTTCTTCACCGCGTCGAACAGCGACTGCGTCCGGGCCGGATCGCCGAGCACGCCGCCTTGGCCGAGCCTGTGCAACGCCGAAGCGATGAAGGCCTGTTGACGACGCACCCGGTCCAGGTCGCCGTTGGGCAGGTTGTGCCGCTGGCGGACGAAGGAGAGAGCGTCGGCCGCGTTCAGATCGCTGTACCCGGCCGGGAGTTCGAGACCGGTGCCACCGCCCTCCTGAGTGGCGCTGCCGGAGACGATCGGGTCGCTGACCGGGTGGTTGAGGCAGACCCCTACCGGCCCCACCGCCTTGGCGATGTCGTAGAAACCCATCAGGTTGAACTCGGCGAAGTGGTCGATCGGGATGTCGAGGAACTTCTGCACGGTCTGGATGGTCGCCGAGCGCCCGGCCTCCCGGCTCCGCCGCTCCAACTCCCCCTTGGCAAGGCCCTGGCCCTGGAGTTCCGCCTCCGTCCGCATCTTGGCGAGGCCGTACACGTCCCTGATCCTGTGCATCCGCCCGTCCGCGCCGTACGTCCGGACGTAGTCGTCGCGCGGAACGGACAGCGCGCTCGCCCTGCCGCCGCCCGCCGGGATGTGCAGCACGATCAGGGTGTCGGCGTTGTAGCCGCCGGCCTCGGAGCTGCTGCCCGCGTGCAGGTCGTTCTCCACCACATCCGGCGGCAGGTCGTTGCCGTCCATGTCCTTGCGGCTGTCGAGACCGATCAGCAGGATGTTGACCGCCTTGTCCAGATGAGCCGGTGCACCCTTCGAGGCATCGTCCAGGGCCCTGGAGACGGGCACCGGCGCGGTGAGGTCCGACGCCAGGACGCCGCCCGCGCCGATGACCGCGAGCGCGATGACGCTGCCGGTGATCGCGGCCGTCCGACGGCGCCGACGCCTGCCGCGGCCCTGGGCGAGACCGCCGGACACCAGCGGCTCCGCCTCGGTCCTGACGTCCTCGGCCGCCCGGTTGAAGGCATGGACGAGGCCGTGCTCGAACTCCGGATCGGGCTGGAGGCCGGGCTGGGGATCGGCTGACATACGGGATCACCGTCTCTCGGATCGAAGCTGAAAGTTCTGCGCCACGCGGCGGGTTCAGTGGGCGGCCAGCTCGTCGAGCGAGGTGCCCAGCAGGGCTCGCAGCTTTGCCAGCGCCCGCGTGCTGCGGGTGCGCACCGCACCCGTGCTGACCCGCATGACCGAAGCGGTCTCCTCCACGCTCCGGTCCTCCCAGTAGCGCAGGACCAGCACCACCCGGTCACGGGCGGGGAGTTGGGCGAGCGCCTCGGTCAGCGTCACCCGCAGCGTGGCGTCCTCCACCCGCCCCTCGGGCTCGGGCAGGACTTCGGCGGGACGCTCCCGGCTGCTGCGCCGCCGCCGGTGCGAGAGGAAGCAGCGGACCAGCACCGTCTGCGCGTACCCCGCCGGATTGTCTATCCGCCCCGACCGCCCCGGCCGGGACAGCCGCCGCCAGTGCGTGTACATCCGCCCGAGCGTCTCCTGGACCAGGTCCTCGGCGAGATGCGCGTCGCCCCCGGTCAGGAAGTACGCGGAGCGGTACAGCTGCCCGGCGCGTCCGTTCGCGAACGCGACGAACTCCGCCTCCATCGCTTCCCGCGCACCACTGCTGGAGATCATCACCACTCCCGACCCTGACGGACCATCCGCCCTATGACGCTCCGGCCCGCCCCGCGCGTTACACCGTGCCGGCCGAGAACCTCCGGGCCGGGCCGCGAGGCGTCGCCGGGCCACTCGGTCGCCGAGCCGCAAGACGTCGCCAGACAGCCCGGTCGCCGGAAAAAGCCGGGCAGGTGACCGGGCGCGTGTCGATAGGATGAGGCCGCCCACAGCGGAACTTCGCTCTCTGTGGCAGCCCGAGAGTCGGCACTGAGCAGGGCCCTCGTTGCGGCCCCCAGACCTGCGCCCGTCACGGCGCTCCTGACGGGGTGCCGGCGGGAGAAATTGGAGCATCCGAGGATGGCTCGGCACCTGATCACCAGCGCCCTTCCGTACATCAACGGGATCAAGCACCTGGGCAACATGGTCGGGTCCATGCTCCCGGCGGACGTCTACTCCCGCTACCTGCGCCAACGCGGCCACGATGTCCTGTACATCTGCGCCACCGACGAGCACGGCACCCCGGCCGAGCTGGCCGCCCAGGAGGCCGGCCTGCCGGTGTCCGAGTTCTGCGCCCAGGCGCACCTGCAGCAGAAGGCGGTCTACGACGGCTTCCGGCTGTCGTTCGACTACTTCGGCCGCAGCTCCTCCCCGCAGAACCGGGAGATCACCCAGGAGATCGCCCGGGAGCTGCACGCCAACGGCTTCATCGAGGAGCGCGCGATCCGCCAGGTGTACTCGATCACCGACGGGCGCTTCCTGCCGGACCGGTACATCGTCGGCACCTGCCCGCACTGCGGCTACGACAAGGCCCGCGGTGACCAGTGCGAGAACTGCACCCGTGTGCTCGACCCGACCGACCTCCTCCAGCCGCGCTCGGCGATCAGCGGCAGCTCGGAGCTGGAGGTCCGCGAGACCAAGCACCTCTTCCTCCTCCAGTCGAAGCTGACCGGCCAGGTGGAGCGGTGGATCGCCGACAACGGCGACGACTGGCCCGTCCTCGCCTCGTCGATCGCCCGCAAGTGGCTGACCGAGGGCCTCCAGGACCGCGCGATCACCCGCGACCTGGAGTGGGGCGTGCCCGTACCGGCCGACGTGTGGCCCGAGTTGGCGGCCGAGGGCAAGGTCTTCTACGTCTGGTTCGACGCCCCGATCGAGTACATCGGCGCCACCAAGGAGTGGGCGGACGCGGCCCCGGCCGGTGAGGCGCGCGACTGGAAGTCCTGGTGGTACGAGGCCGACGACGCCGTCCGGTACACGGAGTTCATGGCCAAGGACAACGTCCCGTTCCACACGGTGATGTTCCCGGCCACGATCCTCGGCTCGCGCCAGCCGTGGAAGAAGGTCGACTACGTCAAGGCGTTCAACTGGCTGACCTACTACGGGGGCAAGTTCTCGACCAGCCAGAAGCGGGGCATCTTCACCGACGTCGCGCTGGAGCTGCTGCCCGCCGACTACTGGCGCTACTTCCTGATGGCGCAGGCGCCCGAGTCGGACGACTCCAGCTTCACCTGGGACCTGTTCGCCTCCGTCGTCAACAAGGACCTGGCCGACACCCTGGGCAACTTCGTCAACCGCGTGCTCTCCTTCAGCCGCAAGCGCTTCGGCGACCACGTCCCCGCCGGCCACCAGCCGGGCGAGGCCGAGCAGCGCCTGGGCGCGCAGATCGCCGAGTTGCTCGCCGAGTACGAGGCCAACCTGGACGCGCTCAACTTCCGCAAGGCGGCGCAGAGTCTGCGGGCACTGTGGAGCGCGGGCAACGCCTACCTGGACGAGAAGGCGCCCTGGCTCCAGGTGAAGACCGACCCGGAGGCCGCCGCGCTCACCCTGCGCACGGCCATGAACCTGATCTACCTCTACTCGGTGCTCTCCGAGCCGTTCATCCCGGCCGCGAGCCAGGCCATGCGCCACTCCTTCGCACTCGCCGAGGACATCCCGGTGCGCACCCTGACCTGGGTGAGCCCGCAGCAGGCCCGCTCACTGGACCTCGTCCCGGCCGGGACCGCCTTCACCGTCCCGCCGGTCCTCTTCGCCAAAATCACTGACGAGGACCTGGAGACCTGGACCACGCGGTTCGGCGGCGAGTAGGCCCCGGCGGCCGCGGGTCGCGGAGCCGCCGAGGTCATTCCCGGTCTCGGTGGCTCCGCGACTCCGCCGGGCCGGCCCGCCACCGCGCGGTGTCCCCGGCCCGGCCCACCGATACTGGCTGTGCGGCCGCCTGCGGCCCTTCGCTGTCCACCGACGACGAGAGAAGAGCCGGAACGTGCCGACCGCACCGGTGATCCTCAGCGACGTCCCGGGCTCCTTCGCCTGGGGCGTCTTCCACGAGCGCCATCCGAAGCTCATCCGGCAGGTGCTCGACGCACTTCCGTACGGGCCCGCCGAACGGGAGGCGATCGAGCGCCTGCTGGCCGAGAGCACCACGGGCCTGCTGGAGCCGCTGGGTGAGGACGCCCATGACCACGCCCAGTGGCTGGAGTGGGGCCGGGGGCTGTGGGGACTGCCGTGGGGCGAGGCGCCGTTCCTCTGGGCGGAGAGCTACTTCTACCGCCGACTGCTCGAAGCCACCGGCTACTTCCGGCCGGGCGCCTGGCAGGGGATCGACCCCTTCGCCCCGTTCAAGGCCGCCGAGCTGGACGGCGCCGCCGTGGACGCCGAACTGGCCGCGCTCGGCGAACTCCACGCCCTGCCGGCGGCCGACCGCGGCCAGGCCCTGCTGTCGTCGGCCCTGTGGGGCAACCGCGCCGACCTCAGCTTCCAGATCACCGCACAGACCGGCGCCGACTCGCCCTCGGGGCTGATCACCGATGACAGCCCACTCATGTGGACCGAGCTGGCACGGGCCGAACTGGCACGGACCGAGGGCGGACGGGCCGAGGACGGACGGGCCAGGAGCGGACGGGCCAGGAGCGGACGGGCCAGGAGCGGACGGGCCAGGAGCGGACGGATCTGCCTGGTCGCGGACAACGCCGGCCGCGAGCTGCTGCCGGACCTGGTACTGATCGACCACCTCCTGACGAGCGGGCCGGCCTCCGAGGTCGTCCTCCACGTGAAGCCACAGCCGTACTACGTCTCCGACGCCACGATGGCGGACGTCCTCGCAACGGTGGAACGCCTCCGCACCGCGCCCCAGCCGGAGGCCGCGGCGATCGGCCACCGGCTGTGGCAGGCGATGGGCACGGGCGCACTCGCGGTCAGGACCCATCCGTTCTTCTGCGCCCCGCTGCCGTTCCACGCCATGCCCGCCGATCTCCGGGCGGAGTTCACCGGCGCCACGATGACCATCCTGAAAGGCGACCTCAACTACCGCCGCCTGACCGGAGACCGGCTCTGGCCACCCACCACCCCCTTCGCCGACGCGGCACACCACTTCCCATCACCCGTAACCAGCCTGCGGACCCTCAAGTCGGACGTGATCGTCGGACTCACGGATTCCACCGTCACCGATCTCGACGGCACGGGGGAGCCATGGCGAACCAGCGGCCGGTACGCCGTCATCCAGACCTGCGTCCCGCGGTAGCCGCACCGCGGGATGCGATGCGACACGAGGCCGGAGACTCCGGATCGGTCCAGACAACAACCGGCAGTTGGCGCGTGACGGCTCGGACCACCAGGTCGGAGGCATCCTGCAACGGGTACCAACGGTGATCCGACCGGACCTGGAGCATCTCTTCCAACGCGTGCGACCTACCTGTCGCGCAGCGGATGTTCGGCATCATCAGCAGTGCCCAGCGCGTCCACGGCGCGCTGCACGCCGAGGGCCGGCGAGGAGGTGCTGCGATCAGCAGCCTGCGCGAGGAGATCGAAGCCTTCACCGCCACCCCGACGTCCGTTCTCATCCAATGACCGCGTCGGTAAGCTCCGCTGCCATGACCCCAGTTCACCCGGCCGGCCCCCGCCTGGCACTGCGCGAAGTCGAACCCGAGGACGCCGAGGCCCTCCTGGCCATCTACGGCGACCCGGAAGCCACCCGGCACCTCAGCTTCGAGCCGCGCACACCGGCCCAGGTTGAGCTGATCATCGACCGCTCGATCGGGTCGGCGCGGGAGGACCCGAGGACCGAATACTGCCTCGCCGTCACCCGGCTCGGCGAGCACCGGCTGATCGGCTACGCGCGCCTGGCGACCGAGCCGCAGCAGGCGGCCACCATCGGGTTCGCCCTGCACCCGGCCGAGTGGGGCAAGGGTCTTGGCACGGAGACCGTCCACCTGTTGTGCGCGCTGGCTTTCAACACCCTTGGTCTGCACCGCATCTGGGCGGCGCGGTCACCGTTGAACGAGGCGTCGGCTCGTACGCTCCTGCGGGCCGGCATGACCGAGGACGGCCGGATCCGCGACCACGTCTTCGTCCGCGGCGCCTGGCGCGACTCGATCACCTACTCGATCCTGGAGCACGAGTGGACAGCGATCGACGGGCTGAAGACCAGCCCGGGCCCCGGGGCCTGACGCGACTGACGATGCCCAGTCGCCCGTCGGCCCACCTGCCGATGGAAGCGGACCCGGAAGGTGAACTCCTGTTGACCGAGCTGGTCTTGCCGCACATAGCGCTCTCCGGCACCGCCGATCCCCCGGGCGGCGTCCTGCCCGACTTGCCAGCCACCGACGGCGGCAACCACTGGGCGGACGGGTACTGCCGGCCGCACTGGGCCGGCAGTGGAACCGGAGCCTCACGCCCGGCTGCTCCTCCTGCTGCCCGTCCTCGGCGACGCCGACCTGTCGACTGACGCCACCGAGACCGTCGCCGGCGCCCTCGCCGCCATCGGCACCCCGCCCGAGGCCACGGCCGCCCTTGCCGAGGCCCTGCTCGACCACCCCTTCTGGGACGGCAAGACCTGCCGCACCGGCGGCCTCCCTGGCACGACAGCCCAGGATTGGTCCAGACAGCACGAAAGCCGCAGGTCCATGACCTGCGGCTTTTCACTGGAGCGGGCGACGAGAATCGAACTCGCGCTCTAAGCTTGGGAAGCTCATGTTCTACCATTAAACTACGCCCGCCTGACGGGCTGTCAGTGACTGCCCGACTGTTTCCACACTCTACCCCATCCGAGCAGGTGCTTGGGACTGGCGTGAACGCGACCATAGGTCGATGCGCGCGGGTGGGGTGAGGCGTACTGTGTGGGCCGTTCCGCTGGGGTGGGTGGGGCGGCGAGCCGCTGAGCGGAATGTCCGGAACATCCCCTAATGTGTCGCTGTCCCGGGCGAGGGGCCCGCGTGGACACCGGTCACTGGTACGGCGGTTCCGCAGGGATGGTCGTACCGCAGGGTGGTGGCTTCGCAGAGACCGCGGTTCCGCAGGGACGGCGGTGGGTGCGGCGCCGCCGCCGTCGTGGCGCGAGTACGGGGAAAGAATGGGAAGGGGATCGATGGAGCAGCGCACCGTCGTTCGTTGTGCCGAGGGGCACCTGTTCAGCACCAGCACGTTCCCGCTGCAGCAGCTCGGCCCCGGACGGCTCGGTCCCGGCAGACTGATCCGCTGTCCGCAGTGCGGACGGCTGCGCAGCTCGGTGCCGGCCGATGTGAGTGAGCTGTCCGCGCCGCAACTGGCGCGCGCGATGCGACTGGAGGCCGCTCCGTTCCTGGCCTGAGCGCCGGGGAGCGGGCCGCCGCAGGGCGCAATCGGATCATCTGGGCCCCGGCCGGATTCGGCCGGGGCCCAGGTGTGCACGTACTCTCGAAGCGTGCTGCTCTCTGACAAGGACATCCGTACCGAGATCGACAAGGGCCGGGTCGTGATCGACCCGTTCGACCCTGCGATGATCCAGCCTTCCAGCATCGACGTCCGGCTGGACCGTTTCTTCCGGGTGTTCGAGAACCACCGCTACCCGCACATCGACCCCTCCGAGGAGCAGCCGGACCTCACGCGGCTGGTCGAGCCGGAGGGCGACGACGCGTTCATCCTGCACCCCGGTGAGTTCGTGCTGGCCTCCACGTACGAGGTGATCACGCTCCCGGACGATGTGGCCTCCCGGCTGGAGGGCAAGTCCAGCCTGGGCCGGCTCGGGCTGCTGACCCACTCCACCGCGGGCTTCATCGACCCGGGCTTCAGCGGGCACGTCACGCTGGAGCTGTCCAATGTGGCCACCCTGCCGATCAAGCTCTACCCGGGCATGAAGATCGGCCAGCTCTGCCTGTTCCGGCTGTCCTCGCCGTCCGAGCACCCGTACGGGTCCGAGCGGTACGGCTCGCGCTACCAGGGCCAGCGCGGCCCGACGCCGTCGCGCTCGCACGTGAACTTCCACCGCACGCAGGTGTGACGCCGCACCCGGGTGCGGTGGCACCCGGGTGTAATGCGGGACGACGGAGGGGGCGTACGGACAGATCCGTACGCCCCCTCCGCTGTGCTCAGGCCGCCTCGGGCGTCAGGCCGACTTCGGGGCGTCGCACCGACTTCGGGCGTCGGGCCCGCTCCGGAGGACAGGCCCGCTTCAAGCGTCAGGCCCGCTTGGGACGGGTGACCGCGACCAGCTCGCTGCCGTCCTCGGAGAGCAGCAACTCGGTGCGCAGCTCGGCCAGTTCGCCGAGGTGGTGCAGATGGGTGCCACCGCAGAAGATCTCGGCGGGGCCGTCCGGGAGCTCGCAGTGCCAGCGGCGGCGGGCGGTCAGCTCGGGCCCCGGCACCTCGATCCTGACCTCGGCGTCGGCCTCGACCCAGGCCGCGAGCTGGACGTTGACGGCCTCGGTGAGTGCGGGGAGGGCGTCGGCCAGCGCCGGGTACTCCTCGGTGGCCTCCGTCGTGAAGCCCTTCTTGCGCAGTGACTTGCCGAGCCGGTAGGTGTCCGTGCTGGCCTCGGTGTCCATCACCGAGGAAGCCATGGCGAGGCTGTCGAAGTCGGGGTTGCCGAAGGCGTCCGCGCGGCCCGGGTCCTTGCGCCAGCGCGGAGCGAGGGCGGCGTTCAGGGCGAGGGCGAGCAGGTGGCAGCCGCTGTGGGCGGCGGAGAGCAGCGCCCGGCGCCCGGCGTCCACGCGCAGCTCGGCGACCTGGCCGACCGCACCTGCGGGCTCGGTCGCGACCACGTGCAGCACCAGCCAGGACCACTCCTCGTCGCCCCGCCGCACCGGGATGTCGGCGCCGACCAGCAGCTCGCCGCCGTCGGGGCCGACGGCACCGGTCAGGCAGTCCACCACCGGGTACGTGACGCCGCCGACGGTGAGTTCGCCGAGGTCGGCGGGCTGGTCGGGCCAGGTGTGGTCGAGCGGGTGGAACGGGGTCGCCTCGGTGACCACGGCGTACCGGCCGTCGGCCAGCGCGTGCACGGCGAGCACGGGCGACTCACCGCTCACCTCCCCGGCCGGGAAGCTGACGTGGGTGGTGGGGAGGAGGGTCATTCGATGGCTCCGTGGACGGCGGGACGGGTGCGGAGGGATGGGATGAACGGAGGAAGCTGGGCAGCCCCCACCCTAGCCCCGGCCAGGTCCCCGTCCACGGTGTGCCCGGCCCCGGCCCACCCTCGGCAGCCGCGAGTCGAGCAGCCGCGGCCTCAGCGGCCGCGCCCCCGGCTCAGCCCAGCGTCGGCAGCTTGATCAGCACCAGCAGCGCCACCAGCTGCAGCGCCGCCGCACCCGCCGCCTTGCCCCAGGGCAGGTCGTGCAGGCGGCGCACCATGGTGGTCAGCAGGAAGGCACAGAGCAGCCAGGTCGCCCACCCCAGCACCTGCACCACGGGGTTGCTCGCGGGCAGGAAGAGCGCGAACAGCAGGCGGGGCGCGTCGGTGGTCCAGCCGATCAGTACGGCCAGACCGATGGTCGACTGCCAGGGCCCGTCGCCGCCGAGCTGCCGGGCGAGCCCGTAGGTCACCGCACCGAGCATGCCGCCCGCCAGGGTGAACCCGACCGCCGCCGCGACGATCGCCCAGAGCGCCACCGAGAAGGTGGAGTCGACCACGTCGTTGTGGGTGGCGCCGATACCGAGCACGGCGAGCACGCCGTAGATCAGCGAGACCGAGAGCGCGGGCAGCCACACCTGGTGGTCCCGCATCCGGTCGAAGGTCGCGGACGGCTCCCGGTACATGCCGGCGAGCAGCTGCTTCCAGGTCAGTCGCGGGCCGCCGAGGTGCGGCCCGGACTGGCCGCCGGCCCGGTAGACCGTGACGTTGTCCTGCGCGGGGTAGCCCTGCGGTTCGTCGTACTCCGGGCCGTACCCGGGACCGTAGCCCTGGTTCTGGCCCTGGTCCGGGTAGCCCTGCTGCCCGTGCGGCTGCTGGTACGGCGGCTCACCGTACGGGTAGGGCGGCTCGCCGACGGGGAACGCCCGGGTGTGGCCTGGCTCGTCCCCCTGCGGTGCACCGCTTCCGTACGCCCCGGCCCCGCCCGGGTACGCCTCGTTCGGGCCGGTGAAGAACTCGGGCTGCCCGGACGCGTACGGCGGCTCGTCCTGCTGCCCGCCCCCGTACTGCCCCGCGTGCGCACGCGCAGACCCACCGGGTGCCGTCGCCCAGCCCTGCCGGGGGTCTGCGGCGCCCTGTCCGTTGTCGTATCCGTTGCCAGCCACGCATCGACGTTACCCGCTGACGCTGACCCGGCGTCGGTTGATCAACAGGTCGGGGGAGATTGCAGCACCGCTGTGACACGCCGGTGCGCGCTCCAGGCCCGGCCGGATCCGGTGCACGGACCCGTACGCATCCGTGCACCGAAGCGCCGACCGTGGAGCCCCGGTCCGGGCAGGATCCGGACCAGCCGAGGAACCGGCTAGCGCTGCACGCCGACCGCAGGCGCGTGCACCACGGCCGCCGGGGTCTCGCCGGCCGGGCAGCCGCCGGGGCCCGCCGTGGTGCGGACCGCGCCGACCGGCAGCAGGGTGCCGCAGGCGATCCGGATGCCGTTCGGCAGTTCGTTGTCGGACTCCACGATCGCGCCGTCGCCGATCACGGCCCCGTCGAGTGCCGTACGGGCCCCGATCGTCGCGTAGGCACCGACGATGGAGTCCTTGACCAGGGCGTCCTCGGCGATCACCGCGCCGGGCAGGATCACGCTGCCCTCGACGATCGCACCGGACTCGATCACCGCGCCCTCGGAGACCACCGTGCCGCAGCTGAGCACCGCGCCCGGGTGGACGTCGGCGTCGGGCAGCAGCAGGGCCTCACCGGTCGGTCCCGGCACCGCCGGGGAGTCGACCTTGCCGAGCACCAGATCGGCCGAGCCCTGGACGAAGGCCGCGGGGGTGCCCAGGTCGAGCCAGTACGAGGTGTCGACCACACCGCGCAGCAGGGCGCCGGTGGACAGCAGTTCGGGGAAGGTCTCGCGCTCGACGGAGACCTCGCGGCCGGTCGGGATCCGGTCGATCACCGATCGGGTGAAGACGTAGCACCCGGCGTTGATCTGGTCGGTGACGATCTGCTCGGGGGTCTCGGGCTTCTCCAGGAACTCCAGCACCCGCCCGTTCCCGTCGGTCGGCACCAGGCCGAAGGCGCGCGGGTCCTCGACCCGGGTGAGGTGCAGGGTGACATCGGCCCCGGCGGCCACGTGGCCGTCGCGCAGGGCGGCGATGTCCACACCGGAGAGGATGTCGCCGTTGAAGACGAGCACCGGCTCGTCGGGGCCGCAGGTGAGGCCGGAGGCGGCGTTGCGGATCGCCCCGCCGGTGCCGAGCGGCTCCTTCTCGGTGAGGTAGACCAGCTCGATGCCGTACGGGCTGCCGTCCTTGAAGTGGTCGACGAAGACCTCGGCCAGGTACGAGGTGGCCAGCACGACCCGGGTCACCCCGGCCGCGGCGGCACGGGCCAGCTGGTGGGCGATGAAGGGCACTCCGGCGACGGGGAGCATCGGCTTGGGAGTGTGGGTGGTCAGCGGGCGCAGTCGTGTGCCCTTACCACCGACCAGCATGATCGCCTCGGTCATGGTCCGCGCTTCTCCCCTTGTTCCGGTGTGATGGCCGTCCCGGTACGACGACCCGGCCGTTCTGCCGGCCGTTGCCGTTGTTCGGAAGCCCGTAGCGGGCCCGTAAGCGCCTACTGTATTTCCTTCCAAAGCAGGCACGTTCCAACGGCTGCTTGATCCTTATCACTGAATCATTGAAGAACCCCACGGACGATCGACCGGGCGCTTAAACGAACATTAACGATCGTCGAAGAAACGAAGCGGCCGGAATGGTTCCGGCCCCCGCCCCGGAACGGGGTGGGGGCCGGAACGCCGACGGCTAAACCGCAGGTCAGACCTCGGCCGGCTGCGGATCCGGCGCGGGCTGGGCCTTCACCGAGTCGAGCAGCAGCTGGGCCACGTCGACCACCTTCAGGTGCTCCTTGGCGGCGCCTTCGTTCTTCTTGCCGTTGACCGAGTCGGAGAGCATCACCAGGCAGAACGGGCAGGCGGTGGAGACGATGTCCGGGTTGAGCGACAGCGCCTCGTCCACGCGCTCGGTGTTGATCCGCTTGCCGATCCGCTCCTCCATCCACATCCGGGCACCACCGGCGCCGCAGCAGAAGCCGCGCTCCTTGTGGCGGTGCATCTCCTGCTGGCGCAGACCGGGGACCTTGTCCATGATCTCGCGCGGCGGGCTGTAGACCTTGTTGTGGCGGCCCAGGTAGCAGGGGTCGTGGTAGGTGATCAGACCCTCGACCGGGTTGACCGGGACCAGCTTGCCCTCGTCGATCAGGTGCTGCAGCAGCTGGGTGTGGTGGATCACCTCGAAGTGGCCGCCCAGCTGCGGGTACTCGTTGGCGATGGTGTTGAAGCAGTGCGGGCAGGTGGCGACGATCCGCTTGACCGGGGCGTCCTCCAGGGCCGCGTTCAGCGTCTCGACGTTCTGCGCGCCGAGCATCTGGAACAGGAACTCGTTGCCCAGGCGGCGGGCGGAGTCACCGGTGCACGACTCCTCCTTGCCGAGGATCGCGAACTTGACGCCCGCGGTGTGCAGCAGCTCCGCGAAGGCCTTGGTGGTCTTCTTGGCCCGGTCCTCCAGGGCGCCGGCGCAGCCGACCCAGTACAGGTACTCGACCTCGGCGGGCTCGATGTCCTGGCCGATGACCGGCACCTCGATGCCGGTGTCCTTCTTGAGCTCCTTGACCCAGTCCAGGCGCGCCTTGGTGGCCATGCCCCACGGGTTGCCCTTGTTCTCCAGGTTCTTGAGCATCGTCCCGGCCTCGGTCGGGAACGAGGACTCGATCATCACCTGGTAGCGGCGCATGTCGACGATGTGGTCGATGTGCTCGATGTCCACCGGGCACTGCTCGACGCAGGCGCCGCAGGTGGTGCAGGACCAGAGCACGTCCGGGTCGATGACGCCGTTCTCCTCGGCGGTGCCGACCAGCGGGCGCTCGGCCTCGGCGAGAGCCGCCGCCGGGACGCCGGCCAGCTGCTCGGCGGTGCCCTTCTCCTCGCCCTCCATGCTCTTGCCGCCGCCGGCCAGCAGGTAGGGCGCCTTGGCGAAGGCGTGGTCGCGCAGCGACATGATCAGCAGCTTGGGCGAGAGCGGCTTGCCGGTGTTCCAGGCCGGGCACTGCGACTGGCAGCGGCCGCACTCGGTGCAGGTGGAGAAGTCGAGGATGCCCTTCCAGGAGAAGTGCTCGACCTGGGAGACGCCGAAGACCGCGTCCTCGGCCGGGTCCTCGAAGTCGATCGGCTGGCCGCCGCTGGTCATCGGCTGCAGCGCGCCGAGCGCCACGGCGCCGTCGGCGTTCCGCTTGAACCAGATGTTGGGGAAGCCCAGGAAGCGGTGCCAGGCGACACCCATGTCGGTGTTGAGCGAGACCGTGATCATCCAGATGAAGGAGACCGAGATCTTGATCATCGCGGTCAGCCAGAGCAGGTTGTGCAGGGTGCCGACACTCAGCCCGGAGAACGCCTTCACCAGCGGGTACGAGACCACGTACGCGGGCGAGTAGTGGTCGACCCCGAGCTGCGCGCCCTCCAGGCCGCGCAGGGTCAGGATCGCCGCACCGATGATCAGGATGACCGCCTCGATGAAGTACGCGAAGCCCATGTTCGAGCCGGCGAAGCGGGACTTGCGGCCCGGCTTGTTCGGCAGGCTCAGCTGGCGGATCACGGTCAGCACCGCGATGCCGAGGAAGGTCACCAGGCCGAGCAGCTCCTGGAACACCAGGTACGGCGTCCAGTCACCGACGATCGGGACCTCGAAGTCCGGGTCGAAGAGCTGGCCGAACGCGCCGACCAGGGTGAGGATCAGCGCGTAGAAGCCGACGGCGACGCACCAGTGGGCGATACCGACGATGCCCCACTTGTTCATCCGGCTGTGCCCGAGGAACTCCCGGATCAGGGTCACCGTGCGGGCCACCGGGTCGTTGATCCGCGACCCGGCCGGTACGGGCTGGCCGAGCCGGACGAACCGGTAGATCTGCGCGATGGCACGAGCGAACAGCGCCACGCCAACCACGGTCGTGCCCAGTGAGATGAGGATCGCTGCTAGCTGCATCCGGCTTCTCCGTACTCCAGCGGCGGTGAGGGTATAGGTCCGTCAAGTGTACTCGTGGGTAACTTAACCACCCACCGGGCGGACCTTATCGCCCATTAGCACCGATCCAGAAGGTGCTCAAGGTATGGCGGCAGTCACGTAAGGCCATACTCACCCATTCGAGCGAAAAAGGGACGGGGTGGATCGCCCGCGCAGCAAACTTGAGCCGCCACGACTCAGGGCTGTTGACTCGCTCGCGCCCCTCGTGCATGCTTGAGCCCGTAAAGCTCAACTTCTCGTCGGAGGTATCCACGATGGCACGTGCGGTCGGCATCGACCTCGGTACGACTAACTCGGTCGTCAGCGTCCTGGAGGGCGGTGAGCCCACCGTCATCACCAACGCCGAGGGTGCCCGGACCACGCCGTCCGTCGTCGCCTTCGCAAAGAACGGCGAGGTTCTGGTCGGCGAGGTCGCCAAGCGTCAGGCGGTCACCAACGTCGACCGCACCATCCGGTCGGTCAAGCGCCACATGGGCACCGACTGGAAGATCAACCTGGACGGCAAGGACTTCAACCCCCAGCAGATCTCCGCCTTCATCCTGCAGAAGCTGAAGCGCGACGCCGAGGCCTACCTGGGCGAGACCGTCACCGACGCCGTCATCACCGTCCCGGCGTACTTCAACGACTCCGAGCGCCAGGCCACCAAGGAGGCCGGCGAGATCGCGGGCCTGAACGTCCTGCGCATCGTCAACGAGCCGACCGCCGCCGCCCTGGCCTACGGCCTGGACAAGGACGACCAGACCATCCTGGTCTTCGACCTCGGTGGTGGCACCTTCGACGTCTCCCTGCTGGAGATCGGCGACGGCGTCGTCGAGGTGAAGGCCACCAACGGTGACAACCACCTCGGTGGTGACGACTGGGACCAGCGGGTCGTCGACCACCTGGTGAAGACCTTCCAGGCCGGCCACGGTGTCGACCTGTCCAAGGACAAGATGGCCCTGCAGCGTCTGCGCGAGGCTGCCGAGAAGGCCAAGATCGAGCTGTCCTCGTCCTCCGAGACCTCGATCAACCTGCCCTACATCACGGCCTCCGCCGAGGGCCCGCTGCACCTGGACGAGAAGCTCACCCGGGCCCAGTTCCAGCAGCTGACCGCGGACCTGCTGGAGCGCTGCAAGGTTCCGTTCCACAACGTCATCAAGGACGCCGGCATCCAGCTGTCCGAGATCGACCACGTGGTCCTGGTCGGTGGCTCCACCCGTATGCCGGCCGTCTCCGAGCTGGTCAAGGAGCTGACCGGCGGCAAGGAGGCCAACAAGGGCGTCAACCCGGACGAGGTCGTCGCCATCGGCGCCTCGCTGCAGGCCGGTGTCCTCAAGGGTGAGGTCAAGGACGTCCTGCTGCTGGACGTCACCCCGCTGTCCCTCGGTATCGAGACCAAGGGCGGCATCATGACCAAGCTGATCGAGCGCAACACCACCATCCCGACCAAGCGGTCGGAGATCTTCACCACGGCCGAGGACAACCAGCCGTCCGTGCAGATCCAGGTCTACCAGGGTGAGCGCGAGATCGCGGCCTACAACAAGAAGCTCGGCATGTTCGAGCTGACCGGCCTGCCGCCGGCCCCGCGCGGCCTGCCGCAGATCGAGGTCACCTTCGACATCGACGCCAACGGCATCATGCACGTGGCCGCGAAGGACCTCGGCACCGGCAAGGAGCAGAAGATGACCGTCACCGGCGGCTCCTCGCTGCCGAAGGACGAGGTCGACCGGATGCGCCGCGAGGCCGAGCAGTACGCGGAGGAGGACACCAAGCGCCGCGAGGCCGTCGAGACCCGCAACCAGGGCGAGCAGCTCGTCTACTCGACCGAGAAGTTCATCGCCGACAACGCCGAGAAGCTCCCGGCCGAGGTCAAGACCGAGGTCGAGACCGCGATCGCCGAGCTGAAGGAGAAGCTCAAGGGCGAGGACATCGCGGCGATCCGCGAGGCCACCGAGAAGGTCTCCACCACCGCGCAGAAGCTGGGCCAGGCCCTCTACGCGCAGAACGAGGCCGCCGGTGCCGCGGCCGGCGGTGCCACCGCCGGCGCCCACAAGGACGACGACGTCGTCGACGCCGAGATCGTCGACGAGGACAAGCCCAAGGGCGGTGCGGCATGACGGAGAAGCCGCAGGGCGGCAAGCCCGGCGACGACTCCGCCGCCGAGGAGGCCGTTCTCAAGGCCGCCGAGGAGGCCGTCGCGGACGCCTCCGCCGACGAGCTCACCACTGCCAAGCGCGAGGCCTCCGAGCGGACGGCCGACCTGCAGCGCCTCCAGGCCGAGTACCAGAACTACCGCAAGCGGGTCGAGCGCGACCGGCTGACGGTCCGCGAGATCGCGGTCTCCAACATCCTGGAGACCCTGATCCCGGTACTGGACGACATCGGCCGGGCCCGTGAGCACGGCGAGGTGACGGGCGGTTTCAAGTCGGTCGCCGACTCGCTGGAGACCGTCGTCGCCAAGCTGGGCCTGCAGCAGTTCGGCAAGGAGGGCGAGCCCTTCGACCCGACCATGCACGAGGCGCTGATGCACAGCTACTCCTCGGACGTCACCGAGGACACCTGCGTGCAGATCCTGCAGCCCGGCTACCGCATCGGCGAGCGGATCATCCGCCCGGCCATGGTCGCGGTGGCCGAGCCCCAGCCGGGCAGCCAGAGCACCTCCGCCCCGGAGGCCTCCGAGAAGTCGGAGTCCGACAAGGGTGACGGTGCGGCCGAAAGCTGACACCCTGTGCGCTGCGGAGTCGTACGTCGTCCATCGTTGCGACGGACGGCTCCGCAGCGCCGTATCCGCGAGCACTGACCGTTTTATGTTCCGGCCTGGGAGGTGGCGGCAGCCATGAGCACCAAGGACTACGTGGAGAAGGACTACTACAAGGTCCTCGGCGTGCCCAAGGACGCCACCGCCGCCGAAATCAAGAAGACCTACCGCAAGCTGGCCCGGGAGTTCCACCCCGACGCCAACAAGGGTGACGCCAAGGCCGAGGAGCGCTTCAAGGACATCTCCGAGGCGTACGACGTCCTCTCGGACGAGAAGCGCCGCAAGGAGTACGACGAGGCCAGGTCGCTGTTCGGCGCGGGCGGCTTCCGCGGCGGCGGGGCCGGCGGCGGCAGCTACAACTTCGACTTCGGCGACCTGTTCAGCGGCTCGCAGGGCGGCGGCGGCATCGGCGACGTCTTCGGCGGACTGTTCAACCGCACCGGCGGCCGGCAGGCCCAGCCGCGCCGGGGCGCCGACGTCGAGACCGAGGTGACGCTCAGCTTCGAGGAGGCCGTGGACGGCGCCACCGTCCCGCTCCGGATGACCAGCCAGGCCGCGTGCCGCTCCTGTTCCGGCACCGGTGCCAAGACCGGCACCACGCCCAGGGTCTGCCCGACCTGCGTCGGCGCGGGCACCGTCAGCCGGGGCCAGGGCGCCTTCGCGCTCTCCGAGCCCTGCCGGGACTGCAAGGGCCGCGGCATGCTGGTCGACGACCCGTGCACCGTCTGCCACGGCAGCGGCCGCGCCAGCTCGGCCCGCACCATGCAGGTCCGGATCCCCGCCGGGGTGCAGGACGCCCAGCGCATCCGGCTCAAGGGCAAGGGCGCCCAGGGCGAGCGCGGCGGCCAGCCCGGCGACCTCTACGTCACGGTCCACGTGGACTCGCACCCGGTCTTCGGCCGCAAGGGCGACAACCTCACCGTGACGGTCCCGGTCAGCTTCCCCGAGGCCGCGCTCGGCGGCACCATCGAGGTGCCGACGCTGAACGGTCCCTCGGTGAAGCTCAAGCTGCCCCCGGGCAGCTCGAACGGCCTCACCATGCGGGCCCGCGGCAAGGGCGCCACCCGCAAGGACGGCACCCGCGGCGACCTGCTGGTCACCGTGGAGGTCGTGGTCCCCAAGAACATCACCGGCGACGCACTGAGCGCACTGGAGCACTATCGCGAGGCCACCGCCTCGGACGACCCGCGTGCCGCCCTCTTCAAGGCGGCGGAGGGAGCGTGACCAGATGAACCAGGACCAGACCGGCACCGGCAACGCGATCGGCCCGGGTCTCGGGGAGGGGCTCCCCGGCGGTCCCCGCCCGGGCCGGACCTCCTCGGCCCGCGCCAATCCGTACCAGCTGACCGAGGACACCCCGGTCTACGTGATCTCGGTGGCCGCCGAGCTCTCCGGCCTGCACCC
Organism: Kitasatospora sp. HPM-01-4; assembly: GCF_051374625.1. Taxonomy (NCBI): domain Bacteria; kingdom Bacillati; phylum Actinomycetota; class Actinomycetes; order Kitasatosporales; family Streptomycetaceae; genus Kitasatospora; species Kitasatospora sp. HPM-01-4. Next base: position 4,295,261 of record NZ_JBPQGP010000005.1, read on the forward strand.
GCAGACCCTGCGCCAGTACGACCGCCTCGGCCTGGTCTGCCCCGACCGGACCGCGGGCCGCGGCCGGCGCTACTCCGCCCGCGACATCCAGCAGCTGCGCGACGTCCAGCGCCTCTCCCAGGACGAGGGCATCAACCTGGCCGGCATCAAGCGCATCATCGAGCTGGAGAACCAGGTCAGCGCCCTGCAGTCCCGCATCGCCGAGCTGGTCGGCTCCCTGGAGGACGCCGCCACCACCCTCCAGCAGCGCGAGGCCGCCGTCCACGCCTCCTACCGCCGCGACCTCGTCCCGTACCAGCAGGTCCAGCAGTCCAGCGCCCTGGTGGTGTGGCGGCCGAAGCGGTAGAACAGCCCGCAGAGCCTGCAGTCGTCGGCACCCCTTCCTCTTGGGGGGTGCCGACGAACTCGTTGTGGTGAGAGAGTGCGATCCCAGGCGGCCGCGCTCGCGCGTCGAGTCCGGCGGCTGCCAGGTGAAGCCAGTGCCTAGGATCTGCGGAGACAGCTCACTGGGCATACCAGTTCGGCCGACAGCGAGGAGCGACGGATGGGTGGGGCTGAGGATCCCGGTCTCACATCGACCGGGCTTGGTGCGCTGTCCGCCGAAGCACGGGCCCTGTACAAGTCGGCCGTCCGCTCCAACGGGAGGCTCGTCCCGGCCACCCTGGGGGACGGTGACGACGGGCACCTGCGCGAACTGGTCGAAGTCGGGCTCCTCGTACCGGACATGGACGACCCCGGGGTGCTCGTCGCCGTCGACCCGAAGCAGATCACGGCCGGGCTGACCGCGACCCTGCAGCGCCGCGCCCTCGAACTGCTCACCCGCGCCTCGGCACTGCCGACCGAACTGCACGAGCTGAGCCAGGCGTACGGCCACCTGGGAACGGTCTCCCAGGCCGGCGGCCCCGTCGAGCACATCCAGGGCAAGACCGAGATCAACCGGCGGCTCGCCGAGCTGATGGAGGGCAGCTGCAAGGAGGTTCTCAGCGCGCAGCCCGGCGGAGGCGCGCGGTCCTTCCCGGCGGCGGCCGCGATCGAACTGGACGTCAACATGCTCCGCCGCGGCGTCTCACGCCGGACGATCTACCAGCCCAGCACCCGCTACTCGGCCCCGACGAGGGAGTACGTCGCGGCGATGACCAGCGTGGGCGGCCAGGTACGCACTCTGGGCGAGCCTTTTACCCGCCTGATAGTCGTGGACCGACTGATCGCTGTCATTCCCTTCGACGGCGACACCGAACGGGCCGCGGTGGTTCAGGACGAGGCTGTTGTGGCGTACCTGGTCAACCAATTCGATGGCTTCTGGGAACGGGCGATACCGTTTCTGGGCGGAAACGACGTACCCCCTGAAGTGGTCTCCCGTCTCCGGGCGAACATCATCCGCATGATGCTTCAGGGGGTGGGCCATCGCGTCATTGCCCGCAGCCTGGGACTCAGCGAGCGGACCCTGGCACGCCACATCGCCGAACTACGCGAGGAACACGACGCCGAGACTCTGTTTCAGCTCGGCTGGAAGATGGCGGAGAGCCATCGCAGCCTTCCGCATTTCGAAGACGACGTCGTGGAGTGACCAGAATCCGTCAGGTCCAGATCACATCGGCAGCCGGGGACGCCTGAAGAGCAGCCAGGCTCGGAGCAGCAGCAGCCGGTGGCGTCTGATGCGTGCTGACCACGGATCGGGTCCAGATGACGTCAGTGGCGTGCGCCGGTGCAACGCCGAGCAGAACGGTCACCCCGGCGAGTATGACTGAGGTCGCGAGACGGCGCGCCTTGAGCACGGGGACCACTTCCCTTCAAATGTAATTGCCGACTTCACCATATTGGTTCCGCCAAGTCGGCCGACACTCGCGGTTACCCACGAACCGTCAGCTGACAGCGGCGGTCCATACCTTATGCATCGGATGTAACTTTTGCAGCCCCAACGGCTGGCCAGCAGTACACGGGATGTGTCATCTCGCTGCCTGGCAGGGAGATGACACCGGGTGCCAGTGGACGCGAGACCGCCCTCACCGAGACGATCAGTGCACCGTCCAATCGGTCGGAATCGCCACTGTACGGGGGCGAGAGCCAGTGGCGTGGACATGCCGAAATAGTTCTGACCTCAGCGAATGTACAGCAGCATTCTCAATAACCACACCGCCCATCAGGACTTGGCACCCTCGGGCACTTCCTCCCCGGAGTCGACATGAGTGAGCCCTACCTGCGCCAGCGCGCCGTCCAGACCCCCGAGGGCCGGCGCGCACGGGTGTTCCTGGCCGCGCCGCTGATGCGGTTGACCGGTCCGGCCGACAGCGTGGTGACCCTGGCCAGCCGGACCAGGCTGACCACCCTCCGCTCGACACTCCTGAACAGCGGCGCGGCCGTGTACAGCGCTCACCACAGCGACGCCTGGACCGTGCAGGGCCGGGCCCCCGAGTCCCGGGTGCCGTCCGACTTCCGCGCGCTGCAGACCGCCGACCTGGTCTTCGCCTACGTCGGCGCTCCGCTCTCGGCCGGCGTGAGCCTGGAGCTGGGCTGGGCCTCCGCGCTGCGCAAGCCGGTGGTGCTGCTGGTGGACGAGGCGATCACGCACAACCCGCTGATCGCCACCATCGAGCAGGTCGCGCCGGTACTGCCGCTGGTCTTCGACGACACCTGGTCCCAGGAGGCGCTGCGCCACACCGTGGAGACCGCGCTCGACTGGGCGGGCATGGCCCTCTCGCTCCGCGAGGGCTTCTGGACCTCCCCCGGCGACGCCTTCCCGGCGCCGCGCCAGGAGCCCTTCGGCTACTGGTCGTCCGAGGCCGCCACCGGCTGACCGCCACGCGTCACCCACCCGACGGCACCTCGCCTCCCCGCATCTGCCAGCCGAGCTGGAACAGCGTCTGAGCGTCGTACAGTTCGCGCAGCCGCGAGATGTGGCCGGCCACCGTGCGCTCGCTCAGCCCCAGCCGGCTGGCGATCGCCCGCTGGGTCAGCCCCTGTGCCAGGAGCCGGCCCACCTGCTCATGGGCCGGGACCGCGCCGCCGTCCGGCTTGGCGCTGCGCCACTGGACCCGCTCGGCCCGCTCCCAGTCCCGCTCGAACACGGCCACCAGGAAAGCCACCACCGCGGGATCCTCGATGAACGCCGCACTGCTGTTGTCCGCGGCGGCCGGGATCACCGCGACCCGGCGGTCGAAGACGAGCATCCGGGTGAACGGCTCGGCCAGGATCCTGATCTGCCCGCCCCACTCGCTGACGGCCGCCGCGTACCGGACCGTCGACGGATCGTCCCTGACCTCGGGCTGGTAGATCGTCCGGCAGCTGCCGCCCCTGCCGAGGAACAGGCGCAGACGCTCCATCGACTGGGCCAGATGACCCGCCGGCCGTGCGCCGGGCTGCGCCGCCAGCGCCTCCTTGCTGCTGTCGGCCTCGATCTGCAGGATCCGGTGCCGGATCTCCTCCATGTTGTCGACGTGCTGCACCTCGCTGAAGCGGGCCACCTTGCGCGGGGCACAGTCGTAGGCCTCGGTCAGTTCCCCGAGGAGCGCGGGCATCTCCTCCGCCTGCACCAGCATCCGGGTGCCCGCCGCCCGCAGCTCGGCACTGATCCGCTCCCCCACCGCGCGCGGGTTCACCGCCGTCAGCGAGGCGTCCTCGGTGTGGTGCACCAGCAGCCCGAGTTCGAGCAGCCGCAGCACCGTCGGGGCCTCCGCCTCCGCGATGCCGCGGAACGGCACCCGCCCGCCCTGCTCCAGCACCGCGAAGTACAGCGCCCGCTCGGCCTCGGTCGGCAGCGCGACGACACCGCTCTCACTCACCGCCACGGCCCTCACCCCGCATCAGCCACCCCAGCTGGAAGAGGGTCTGGGCACCGTGGCGGGCCCGCAGCCGGGCGATGTGCCCGGCGACCGTGCGCTCGCTGAGCCCCAGCCGGGTGGCGACGGCCCGCTGGGTGAGGCCGGTGGCGAGGAGCCGGCCGACCCCGTCGAGGGTGGGGTCGGCGGCGGGCCGTGTCCTTTGGGCGGACCAGTGGACCGTGCCGGCCCGGGCCCAGTCCCGCTCGTAGCCGGAGAGCAGGAAGGACAGGGTGGCCGGGTCGGTGAGGAAGGCGGCCCGGCTGTGGTCGTCGGCCGCCGGTACGACGGCCACGCTCCGGTCGACGACGATCATCCGCTGGAACGGCTCGTCCAGCACCCGGATCTCGCCGCCGTGCTCGCTGATCGCGACCGCGTAGTCCACGGTGGCCGGTTCGGCCAGCACCACCGGCTGGTAGAGCACCCGCAGCGAAGCACCGCGTCTCGCCAGGTCCAGATCCTGCCGCAGGGCCAGGGCCATGATCTCGGGCGACCGCGGCCCCGGCTGTGCGGTGAGCAGCTCGTGCTTGCAGTCCGAGACCAGTTCGGCGATCCGGTGGCGGATCCGTTCACCGCCCTCGATGACCATCGGTGCCGGGGGGCCCACGGGGGTCCTCGGGAGGGAGTCGTACGCGCGGGCCAGCCCCTCCAGGGCGGTGGGGAGCTCCTCCGCCTCCCGCAGCAGCCGGGTGGCCGACGAGCGCAGCCGGGCACCGATCCGGTCGGCGACCGCGCGCGGGCTGACCGCGAAGTACGCGTCGTCCACCGGGTTCTCGATCAGCAGGCCGAGCCGGACCAGTTCGTCCCTGGCCGCCGAGTCGTCCGCACGGATGCCCTTCGCCGGTATCCGGCCGCCTTCGCCGAGCACCGCCAGATAGAACCGGCGAGCAGTCTCCCCCGGCACCCCGGAGGCCTGGTCGGCCTTCGGATCCGCTACCACTTCAGCACCCCTGCCGACTTCCCTCTGACCGTCCTCCGCCGTCTCGATCATGCTCTCAGCAGGATCGGGGGCGGAATCCGGAGCCCTTGCAGCGGCGGACTTCCCGGGGCCAGGCGCGGTCGCGCTCTGAAACCCACGGGAGGCCCACTGCGGCACGCCATCGCCGAGGCGCTTTCGGCGAGGCGGAGCAGCAACACCTCGCCGACTCCGGTTCCGGGGGCCATCACCACACATGGCGTCCCGGCCGGCGCTCTCCCCCCGCTGCGCGTCGGCGTGATCCGTGACCCGCGCACCTCGTTGAAGAGCAAGTCGCCGTCCTCAGGCTGCGGTTGCCCGGACGACCTGGCGTGACTCCACCCTCACAGTGGGAAGCCGACGGAACAAGTGGCGCTCAGCTGCAGGTTCTTGCAAGTGCAGAAACCTGCAGCGCGGCGAGCGGGACGGGCACAGGGTTTCCCCGGCTTTGCGGCTATTTGCGCACCCTGGCGCGTACTTGACAACACATCGGGCCGCGCCCGGGCCGGGGCCGGCGATCGGTTCAGCGCAGCAGGCGCCCGGCCGCGAGACCGGTCAGGGTACGGGTGCCGGCCACCGCCCAGGCGGCGAGGAGCAGCAGGTACAGCCCGGCCGCGAGGGCGGTGAATCCGCCGAAGCCGGTGTGGCGGGCGAGGCCGGCCGAGCCGGTGACCATAGTGCCGACCGGGAAGGTGAAGGCCCACCAGGTCATGGCGAACGGCATCTCGGCACGCCAGGCGCGGAGGTTGGCGGCGAGCGCGATGCCCAGCCACAGCAGGGCGAAGCCGGTCATGCCGATGCCGAACAGGATCGCGAAGGCAGCGGCGGCGCCGGCGAGCCGCGGGTCGGCGAGCCTCGCGGCGTCGGCGAGCTGGTTGACCGCGGTGGTGGACTGACCGAGCGGGCCGAGGACCAGGAAGAGCGAGGGGGTCAGCGCCAGCGTCGGCAGCTTGCTGTGCACCAGTCCGGTCAGCACCACCGGCAGCAGTGCGAGGACGGCCAGCAGGCTGGCGCCGAACAGCGCGTAGCAGCCGTACAGCATGGCGGGCCGCCATGCCTGCGGCAGGTGCGGGACGAGCGCCGGGCCCAGCGCGGCGGCCACCATCGGGGCGACCACCGGGAGCAGCCAGGTGGGGTTGGCCCTGAGCGCGGAGACCTCGTGCCGGGTGATCATCAGGTACGGGATTCCGGCGGCCACCGCGACCGCGTACGCCGTCCCCACGGTCCACAGCACCAGGTCGGCGGCGACCGCGGGGCCGGTCCCGATCAGCCGGGAGCCGACCGCGAGGGTGCCGTACCCGACGGCGAGCAGGGCCATCGGCGGGCAGCCGTAGAAGACGGCGGTGGCCGGGTTGTCCAGCAGCTGGCTGCGGGCGGCCTCGCGGTGCCTCAGCAGGTGCACGGCCCGTCCGGCGACCAGCAGGGCCAGTGCGGCCGACGAGAGCAGCCAGACCAGCTCGCCGAAGCCGAGCAGGCCGGGCAGGTGGAGCGGGAGGGCGGCCGCCCCGTTGGCGACGATCGCGGTGCCCATCACGGCGGCGTACCAGTTCGGGCCGAGCTGGGCGAGATCGAGCCGCTGCCGGGAGGGGCGGGTGGACGGGGACGGTACTGGGCCGGACGGTGCCGGGCTTGACGGTGCCGGGCCGGACGGCGCCGGGCTTGACGGTGCCGGAGGGGTGTCGGTGCTGAGGGTGGCCATGGCCCCACCGTGCCGGGCCGGCCGGGCAGGCGGTAGCGCGGCCCGCCCTATGGGGACATAGGCTTGCTTTATGGCTCTCTCCCCCCATGTCCCCGAGCTCGGTGCGCTGGAGCTGCTGCTCGCGGTGGCCAGGCTCGGCAGTGTGGGCCGGGCCGCGGCGGAGCTGGGCGTGAGCCAGCCGGCCGCGAGTGCCCGGATCAAGGGGATGGAGCGGCAGATCGGGGTGGCACTGCTGGAGCGGTCGCCGCGCGGTTCGCGGCCGACCGAGGCCGGGCGGCTGGTGGTGGAGTGGGCCCGCGGCGTGGTGGAGGCGGCCCAGGCGCTGGACGCGGGCATCGACGCACTGCGGGGCAGCCGGGACGCCCGGCTGCGGGTGGTGGCCAGTCTGACGGTCGCCGAGTACCTGATGCCGGGCTGGCTGCTGGCCCTGAACGAGGCCAGCCCCGGCACCGCGGTGACGCTGCGGACCGCCAACTCCGCCGATGTCGCCGCCCGGGTGCTGGCCGGGCACGCGGACCTCGGCTTCGTGGAGGGCCCGCGCACGCCCGCGGGACTCTCCGGCGCGGTGGTCGCCGCCGACCGGCTGGTGGTCGTGGTCGCGCCGGACCACCCGTGGGCGCGCCGCTCGGCGGTCACCGGGCCGGAGCTGGCGGCGACCCCGCTGGTACTGCGCGAACCGGGTTCCGGCACCCGCGAGGTGCTCGACCGGGCGCTGGCGCCCTTCGGAGGTACCGCGCCGCCCCGGCTGGAACTCGCCTCCTCCACCGCGCTCAAGGCGGCCGCGATGACCGGCGCCGGCCCGGTCTGCCTGAGCGAGCTGGTGGTGGTCGAGGAACTGGCGACCGGGCGGCTGGTGTCCGTACCGCTGACCGGGGTCGATCTGCACCGCCCGCTGCGCGCCGTCTGGCCCGCCGGCCAGCGGCCCGCCGGACCGGCCCGTGCCCTGCTCGGGCTCACCCGCAGGCCCGCCCGGGGCAGTCGGTGAGCGGACCGGGGAGCCGCCGCCGGCCCCGGGAAATTCGCTGCCGTACCGGCCTCCCGGGACAGACCTGAGTGGAATAGACTCAACTTAGTGCATGCTGTACGAGTCACAGTCATGAGAGGAGCACGCCAGCCGTGGATGCCGGCAAGTTCACCAGCAAGACGCAGGACGCCCTGTCCGCCGCGATCCGCCAGGCCAGCGCCGCAGGTAACCCGGACGTCAAGCCGGTGCACATCCTGCTGGCCCTGCTGGAGCAGCCGGAGGGCCTCACCCGCCCCCTGCTCGAAGCCGTCGGTGCGGACGTCCCCGCCCTCACCGCCGCGGCGCGCCGGCAGCTGACCGCGCTGCCCAGCGCCATGGGCTCGACCGTCTCCGCGCCGCAGCTCGCCCGGGACACCATGGCGGTGCTCGCCGAGGCGGGCAAGCGCGCCGAGGACCTGGACGACCAGTACCTGTCCACCGAGCACCTGCTGGTCGGTCTGGCCGCCGAGGGCGGCCCGGTCGCCGACCTGCTGAAGCAGCACGGCGCGACCTCCAAGGCCCTGCTCGCCGCGTTCAAGGACGTCCGGGGCAGCGCCCGGGTCACCTCCCCCGACCCGGAGGGGACGTACAAGGCGCTGGAGAAGTACGGCACCGACCTCACCCAGGCCGCCCGCGACGGCAAGCTGGACCCGGTGATCGGCCGGGACCAGGAGATCCGCCGGGTGGTCCAGGTGCTCTCCCGCCGGACCAAGAACAACCCGGTGCTGATCGGCGACCCGGGCGTCGGCAAGACCGCCGTGGTCGAGGGGCTGGCCCAGCGGATCGTCGCCGGTGACGTGCCGGAGTCACTGCGCGGCAAGCGGCTGGTCGCGCTGGACCTCGGTGCGATGGTCGCGGGCGCCAAGTACCGCGGCGAGTTCGAGGAGCGCCTGAAGGCGGTCCTGAACGACATCAAGGACAGCGACGGCCAGGTCATCACCTTCATCGACGAGCTGCACACCATGGTCGGCGCGGGCGCGGGCGGCGACTCCGCGATGGACGCGGGCAACATGCTCAAGCCGATGCTGGCCCGCGGCGAGCTGCGCATGGTCGGCGCCACCACGCTGGACGAGTACCGCGAGCGGATCGAGAAGGACCCGGCACTGGAGCGCCGCTTCCAGCAGGTGCTGGTCGGCGAGCCGAGCGTCGAGGACACCATCGCCATCCTGCGCGGCCTCAAGGGCCGGTACGAGGCGCACCACAAGGTGCAGATCTCCGACGCCGCCCTGGTCGCCGCGGCCACCCTGTCCAACCGGTACATCACCGCCCGCTTCCTGCCCGACAAGGCCATCGACCTGGTGGACGAGGCCGCCTCCCGGCTGCGGATGGAGATCGACTCCTCACCGGTCGAGATCGACCAGCTCCAGCGCGCCGTGGACCGGTTGCGGATGGAGGAGCTGGCGCTGGAGAAGGAGTCCGACCCGGCGTCGGTCGAGCGGCTCACCAAGCTGCGCCGCGATCTCGCCGACAAGCAGGAGGAGTTGAGCAGCCTCAACGCCCGCTGGGAGCAGGAGAAGAAGAGCCTCAACCGGGTCGGCGAGCTCAAGGAGCGCCTGGACGACCTGCACGGCCTGCTGGAACGCGCCCAGCGCGACGGCGACTTCGAGCGCGCCTCCAAGCTGATGTACGCCGAGATCCCGGCCGCCGAGCAGGAGTTGGCCGAGGCCCAGGCCAGGGCGGCGGACGAGGACGCGAGCGCCTCCATGGTCAAGGAGGAGGTCGGCCCGGACGACGTGGCCGACGTGGTCGCCTCCTGGACGGGCATCCCGGCCGGCCGTCTGCTGGAGGGCGAGAGCGCCAAGCTCCTGCGGATGGAGGAGGAGCTGGGCCAGCGCCTGATCGGCCAGCAGGAGGCCGTACGGGCCGTCTCGGACGCCGTGCGCCGCACCCGCGCCGGTCTCGCCGACCCCGACCGCCCGACCGGCTCGTTCCTCTTCCTCGGCCCGACCGGTGTCGGCAAGACCGAACTCGCCAAGGCCCTGGCCGACTTCCTCTTCGACGACGAGCGGGCGATGGTCCGGATCGACATGAGCGAGTACGGCGAGAAGCACTCGGTCTCCCGCCTGGTCGGCGCCCCGCCCGGGTACGTCGGCTACGAGGAGGGCGGCCAGCTCACCGAGGCGGTCCGGCGCCGCCCGTACAGCGTGGTGCTGCTGGACGAGGTGGAGAAGGCCCACCCCGAGGTCTTCGACGTACTGCTCCAGGTGCTGGACGACGGCCGCCTCACCGACGGCCAGGGCCGCACGGTGGACTTCCGCAACGCCATCCTGATCCTCACCTCCAACCTGGGCAGCCAGTACCTCGTCGACCCGACCATCCCGGAGGACCGCAAGAAGCTGCTGGTGCTGGACACCGTCCGCGGCGCCTTCAAGCCGGAGTTCCTGAACCGGCTGGACGACATCGTGGTCTTCGACGCCCTCGGCACGGCGGAGCTGAGCCGGATCGTCGACCTCCAGGTCGCCCGGCTCGGCGAGCGGCTGCGCGAGCGCCGGCTCACCCTGGACGTCACCGAGGCGGCCCGCGACTGGCTGGCGCTGACCGGTTACGACCCGGCGTACGGGGCGCGGCCGCTGCGGCGGCTGGTGCAGTCCGCGATCGGCGACCAGCTGGCCCGGGCGATCCTGTCCGGCGAGATCCACGACGGGGACACCGTGGTGGTCGAGCGCGACGAGGCGGGCGACCGGCTCACCGTGCGGGGCCGGCACCCGGTGACCTCGCTGGAGAAGTGACCCCGGGGGCCGGAGCACGGTGACCCGCCGCCCGCCCGGTGGCGGGTGGGTCACCGTCCCGGCCCCGTTCCGGTCCTGCTCAGGTCCTGCTCAGGCCGTGTTCCAGCCCTGCTCCAGCCCTGTTCCAGCCCTGTCCGAGGCGGTCAAACCGGCTGGTTACGGATCTTCCGGGCGGACGCGCAGGCGTCCCCTGTGTCGCGGGCCCGGAATGAGGCAGGATGGGGACATGGAAGGGCGGCCCCTCAGTCCCAGCCACCCTTGTGAACTGAGAATACGAAGGACCTCCCGTCATGAGCATCGACCCGTCGTCCATCCCCTCCTTCGGCATGCCGCAGGGCGGTCGCCCCGGCGGCCCGGCCGGCCCGCCGCCCGTGGTGGTCCCCGACCAGGCCCTGGTGGCGCAGCTGCTCGACCAGATGCAGCTCAAGCACCTCGTGGACGATGAAGGCGACCTCACCGCGCCGTGGGACGGCTTCCGCGTCTACTACATGTTCCGCGGCGAGCAGAAGGAACTCTTCGCGGTACGCGCCTTCTACGACCGCGCATACCCGCTCGAGGACAAGCACGAGATCCTCGACCTGATCGACGAGTGGAACCGCGAGACCCTCTGGCCCAAGGTCTACACCCACACCCACGAGGACGGCGTGGTCCGCCTGATCGGCGAGGCCCAGATGATCGTCGGCACCGGCGTCAACCTGGACTACTTCGTCACCACCACCGCCAACTGGACCCAGGCCGCCGTCGGCTTCGAGCAGTGGATCGTCGAGCGCCTCGGCCTGCAGAAGGACATCGAGGGCGAGCAGGGCGAGGGCAACGCCTCCGACGAGGGCTGATCCCCCAACGGTCTCACGGGCCCGCCACCCCCGCCCGGGGGTGGCGGGCCCGCCCTTTGCGTGACCACCTGGCCGGCAGGCCCGGCTCGCCGCAGTGGGGGGCCGTCCACAGTGGGCTTGTCGTCGTCCGCCCGCACCCGGAGGATGGTCCCCACTACCGACCGCGAGGAGCCGAGATGGGTGCGCGACCGCTGTTGAACCGCAGGCTGGCGGGCATGGGTACGACGATCTTCGCGGAGATGTCGGCGCTTGCCACCGCCACCGGCTCGATCAACCTGGGCCAGGGGTTCCCGGACACCGACGGCCCCCGGGAGATCGCCCAGGCCGCCGCCGACGCCGTACTGAACGGGCGCGGCAACCAGTACCCGCCCGGCCCCGGCATCCCCGAACTCCGCACCGCCATCGCCGAGCACCAGCAGCGCTTCTACGGGCTCGGCTACGACCCGGACGGCGAGGTGCTGGTCACCGCCGGTGCCACCGAGGCCATCGCCGCCGCGCTGCTCGCCCTGCTGGAGCCCGGCGACGAAGTGATCGCCTTCGAGCCCTTCTACGACTCCTACGCCGCCTGCATCGCGATGGCCGGCGCCGTCCGGGTCCCGCTGACCCTGCGCGCGCCTTCCTTCCGCCCCGACCTGGACGAGCTCCGCTCGCTGATCACCCCGCGCACCCGCCTGCTGCTGCTCAACACCCCGCACAACCCCACCGGCCTGGTCCTCACCCCGGACGAGCTGCGCGAGATCGCCGAACTCGCCGTCGAGCGCGACCTGTTGGTCATCACCGACGAGGTCTACGAGCACCTGGTCTTCGCCACCGGGCACCACCCCATCGCCGCGCTGCCGGGCATGCGCGAACGCACCGTCTCGATCTCCTCCGCCGGCAAGACCTTCTCCTTCACCGGCTGGAAGGTCGGCTGGGTGACCGGCACCCCGGAGCTGGTCGCAGCCGTCCGCACCGCCAAGCAGTACCTGACCTACGTCAGCTCCGGCCCGTTCCAGTACGCGGTCGCCGAAGCACTGCAGCTGCCCGACGACTACTTCGACGGCTTCCGCGCCGATCTGCTCCGCAAGCGGGACCTGCTCGCCGACGGACTGTCGGCCGCCGGTTTCCAGGTGTTCGTGCCCGAGGGCACCTACTTCATCACCACCGACATCACCCCGCTCGGCGAGAAGGACGGCATCGAGTTCTGCCGCTCGCTGCCCGAGCGCTGCGGCGTGGTCGCCATCCCCAACGTCGTCTTCTACGACAACACCGAGGCCGGCCGGAGCCTGGTCCGCTTCACCTTCTGCAAGCGGGAGGAAGTGATAAACGAGGCAATCGACAGGCTGTCTCGCCTGCGGAACCACTGAGGTCAGGCAGGTACGCGGAGCGCGTGAGCGCCTGGGTAGGTGTAGCCCGGGTCCGGGCGACCAGCGGATGCCGCTTCGAGTGCCTGGCGCCGTTCGGCCTGTCGCTGATCCTCTAGCCGGGCCACCCAGAGGGGCACCACCCGGTACGTGCCGGGGCGGGGCAGCGTGATGTGCGGCTTTTCCACCCACAGGTTAAGCGTCGGCTCTTCCATCGCGAGAGGCAGTGTCAGCTCCGGCGCAGGCTCCACGGACCGGCCGAGCTGGCGGACGTGGCCACGGACCAGTTCGTGATCCTCACCGTCTCGGTCGGCCACATGGGGGACGGGCCAGCCTGCCCACGATCCGGGCTGGAGTGCCCGCACTGTCACGGGCCTACGGTCGGGGGTGGGGTGGGGACGCTCGGGTGCCACTGTGATTGCCCATGCGCATGTCCCGGCAACCGTAAGGGCGACGACCCAAAGGGACAGTAAGGCGGTAACGTTGTTCACGTCGTTCAGCTCCCAACAGCTGTTCGGCTTGCCCCGTGTGACTGTTCCCGCAGTCCCGGGGCTCTTTCATTTGTGACGCTAGCGCCCACATCTGGCACCTGTCCATACCTGTCCCTGGCTATCCAGGTCTATGTCCGGAAGTGCCCCAATGTGTACGGTCATCCCGTGATTGAGTTCGACCCGACCCGGCCAAAGTGGGAGCAGATCGCAGATACGCTGCGAGCCCGCATCGTGAGCGGTGAATACCCGCCGCGCCACCTGATCTCCGAAATGCAGCTTGAGCGCGACTACGAGGTGAACCGGAAGACCGTCCGGAAGGCCACAGATGTCCTGCGCCAGGAAGGCTTGATCACAACCAGGCCCGGCATGGGCTCTTTCGTGGCTGACCGTAGCGACCAGGGAGCCGAATAGGAGAAGCCCCGGCCGTGTGCCACGGGGGGAGACACACGGACGGGGCGATTTGGGGGCACCTACAGTCCGGGAAGCAGGCGCGGCGAGTGCGGATTGGTGAGGCTGCCGTCCGCTGGCACGTAGACCGACACAGTGATTCTCACGGCGTCCTGCCACTGCGAACGCGACCACCGTGTTTGGGAGTTGGCGTAGGGCCAGACTGCGACGGACAGGGCCCAGTGCATGTCTCCGGTGATGTCCTCCCCTTGATACAGGCAATACACCTGCCATCCGGCGGGCCGTCTGGCGACCCACGGCCTACGGCCCAGCGCCCGGCCGATCGCCTCGGCCACCTCCAGGAACTTCGCCGCCGGAGGGGCATCCACAGGCCAGGCTTCCGCCAACACACCTACGGGGTAAGCGACTTCAGTAGCCAACATTCCACCTTTTTGCGAGAAAGCCCCGCCCATGCGCCACGGGGGATGGGCACGCATGGACGGGGCTGATTAAGGGCGCTACGCGCGGTCAGTGATCACGACGTGTACGCCGATTCCGCGCCGCCAGACTTCGACGGTTCGCCGCTGGCCGACACGGACCCACCAGAGCCGTCCTGGCGTGCGCTCTGCGGCCCGCTCGAAGTCGATCCCACCGACGACCGCCAGGACCACGCACAGCCCGAACCACAGCCACGCGCTCACTCCGGTTCTTCCTTCGGCGAGATGATCCACGCGATCACCGGCACATGGCCGAAGGTTCGGTGGCTCGGTTCGTCCCTAACGTGCCTGAAGGGCCACGCCTGTGCCTGCTCGAAGCTTTCTTCGATCGGCCCCGCAGCGCCGCACCGGGTGCCTTCCTCGTCCTCGCTGAGGCACACGAAGCGGTGCGTGGTCGGGGGCGTGTCCGGTTCCTGGTCGGCGCGCCGGATCGTCCAATCTATGAAGCGGAACCGGCGCTTCTTCAGGACTACTTCGCCGCTCATTGCTCCTCCCCCGCTTCGCCGCTCTCCGCCAGCTGCTCGGCGGGCTCTTCCGGCGCCGTTTCGGCCGGTTCCTTCGGTTCAGCCCGGGCACAGCTGATGTACGCGTCCCGACCCGGGTGGTGGTCGAAATACCCGGACTGGGGTCGGTTGTGCCTCACCATGGATGGTCCTCCGAAAGGTAGAGCTCCTGCAACGAGCGGAAGTTGACCACCTTTGTGGCCTCTCGAAGCTGGCGCATGGTGTCCGACTCTTCGACGGGCTCCAGCGGGGGTCCAGGGGGCTGTTCCTGGCCTTCCTGGCGATCCTCAGGGGCAGGTTCGGGGATCACACTTCACCACCGCCCCGAGGGACTTCACATTTCGGCGCGTGACGCTCCCGGAGGACCTTCACGTCCGACAAGGCCGACTTGTCGCCGGTGGACAGGGCGTGGCTTGCCACGGCGTCGAGCCGTCGGCATTCGACGCATTCCCGCATCTTGGCCCTGGTGGTCTTAGGCGACATCGGGCACCGCCGGGAGAACGGGGCGGCCGAGCATCGGGGCCAGCGCTGCGCCGGAAGCCTTGCCCTTGTCGGGGCACTTCTCGCTGCCGCACTCGCAGAATGCCCAATCTTTTGGCGTGCCGCGTCCCTTGCCCCGTAGCTTCTCGAAGTACTGCGGGTCGTACTCGCCCAGGGGCCGCCAGCCCTTGGGCGGGAGAACCTGTCTGCGCCGTTCGGTCACTGGCACGCTCCTCTCCGTATCGATCACGAAGAGGCTCCCGTCGCGGGGACAACACCGACAGGGACGGAACGTCCTACTTCTGCGCGCTAGTCAGTGACCCCGAGAAGCCGTGCCAGCCTGCGCAGGCCAGGGGGCCGCGCCGGACCGGCCCACAGGTCGGACACAATTGCCACAGCTAGCGTGTGGTGCCGCATCCAGCCGGGCGCAACCCGCTGAAGTCTCTCCAACGTCGTCACAGCCCCGGCTGCGTCGCCCATGTCGGTGTAAGCGCGCGCCACGTCCAGGAGCAGCCACGTACGCCATGACGGCGGAGTGTCAGCGCTCATACGGATGCCTCGGGCCAGCACCAGAGCTTCATCCGGGCGGGCATGCTGGACAGCAAGCCGGACCCGTTCGATACGCACGGACGACCGGTTGAAGACGCTGACCATCCGGCCGTCCGCAGGGGCAGGCATGCGGGCAAGGCGGCCCGTCGCCTCCTCAGCGGTCAGCATCATGTCGGACGCACCCTCGTAGTCCCCGCTGCGCGCCGTGCTGGTGGCCGCAGACATGACCAGCCCACCCCAGACGCGAAGCCCTTCCGCGCTGGTCGCATGGTCGCGCTCCAGGCCGTCAGCGGCATGAACCGCCAGAGACTGGGCGTCGTCCAGCCGGTTCTGACGCTGATAGGCCCACGCCACGGAGTTACAGATCATGGCGGGCAACAGAGGGTCCTCTGACGAGTCCGCAGCCGCTATGGCGCGCTCCAGGCTGGACAGCCCAAGGTCGGTCTTGCCGAGCCGGATCGCAAGGTGCCCGCCCAGTTGCAGCGCCTTGCCCAGGGCATGCTGACCTTCCCTCCGGTCACGCCCCCTGCCAACAGCAGCAGCTAGCCGGGCGTCCGCGATGACCCCAGGCAGCAGCTCCATCACCCGCCCGAAGTCAGCCGAGTGGTACAGCGTCCAGGCGTCCGCGATCTCAGCCCGGAGCAGCGCCAGGGACAGCGTGTCAGCCCCGTCGGCCACCGGCGGAGGGGCGAACAGCGGCGGCATGATCGCCCGGCGCACAGCCACCAGCTCCGGCGGCTCGGCTTCCCCCGTGGACGGCACAGCGGGCGGGTCACCCAGAAGCGAAGTGACTTCCACGCCAAGGCCTTTGGCGAGCGCATGGAGTGTCGGAAGTCGGGCTGAGTGCTTCCGCCTCTGCTCCAACTTCCTTACCACGTCTACCGATACGCCCGACTTCTCGGCCAATCCCTCCTGCGTCAGGTCAGCCAACCGGCGAAGTCGAGACAGCCGGTCACCAAGGTGCTCAGTCGCCATGCGGAGACGGTACCCCGGCAAACGCCACTGTGTGGGCGGTCGACAGAACACAAGGAGCCCCCGCGCCGACCACGCCTGAACAGGGGCAACGGACGACACGGGGGGCTTCGTGTGCTGCGCGGGACGGCGACCGGCCGCCAGGGATGGATTCGCTAAGTCGAGTTGAGAACGCGCGCCGACAGCACAACTCGCCACCTCGCCTGCTTAGGTGGGCAGTTGACCCCGGCCGGCCGAAAGGGCAAGGTTTCCAACTCGACTTAGAGTGGCGGGCCTTGGCCTTGGCTAGTCGGCGGCCACGTCTGCCAGGATGCGCGCGGCTCGCTCGGCGATCATCACGTACAGCTGTTTCGGCGCCGTCGGCAATCCGGCGCAGGCGAGCAACTTCATTGGGCCGTCAGACTCGGCAAGCCACACAGCGCCCTGTACGACGCGTTCGTAGACCCGGCGACCCTCCGGCCCAAGGTGGGCGGGAACGGCCGTCAGAACCCCCTCCACGGCCGTTACAGAGGCATCGTCGGGGAGCGGGCGCCGTCCAGGGTTACCCAGCTTGCGCTTTCGCTCGTTCGGGACGGGCGGACGACCGGCAACCATCGACACCCCCCGGGTCTGAATTTCGCGACGGTGCGCGTTTCCATGCGGGCCGGGTCCCCGGATCGTAGTCGACCAGAGATCAAACCGCCCCCCTATGCCCCCTAATGTCCGTTTTGGGAGTCACACTGAGTAAGTGTCGCGCGCCGAGAGGGGCGGAAAATAAAAGCGCCCGCCACAGCGACCCGGAGGCGACTGCGACGGGCACTAGCAAGGCGATTGCCTTACAGGGTCTGGCTAAGGCCAGTGCCGGAGATCACTGAAATGGAACCGGGGTAACGGGCCGCCTGAAAAGATGCGTAGTTGTAAAGCCTTACAAACACAGACATCTGGTTGGCATAGGTCTGCTGGAAAGCCTCAGCCCGAATGTGCGACTCCCACAGCCGGACATCATCCGACTTGAGAACTAGGACTCGGTCCTCATTCGTACCGGTTCCCAGGTTGGTAGGAATGTTCGCGTCGAGATACACATCCAGACCAGCGATTCGACCCGCCGGACCCTCAGCGTTCAGCTTCGGGCCGAGAACACCGAGAACATTGTTCGGGCCGCTCTCAGCGGGAACGATGACCGGGCGGCCTAGCGTGTCCTGCTGCGCCAGCATCCACATAAACCGGCGCGGGTGCATGACGATCGCGTCGGGCGCCTCATAGCGGGAGGTATAAACCTTGCTGATCGCCGACGCAATCGCGTTGTAAAGCGAGTTGGCGCCAGTCAGCGCGGTACCAGACCACGCAACGGAGTTGGTGCCCGCAAGGGTCAGAATTCCGGTCGGCTGGCCGCCGGTGCCCGGGCCGGTAAGGCAGAGTGTGTCCAGGCGCATCGCGTAATCGGCGGCGAGGTCGCCCAGGATCACGTCATCAATGTTTAGCGGGCTCTGCTCTATGAGCTGCAAAGAAACGGTCTGCCCACCCGCTACCGTGGTCACGCTGCTCGAAATGCTGGTGGTCGTTAGGTCCGTCTGCTGAATCTGACTATTCTGCGTCGTCTGAACGGCAGTCGCAGTACCAGTGTTGACCTTCGGAAGGTTGAGCTGATCCGTACCGGGCGGCAGCGGATCATTCGTCACGAGATCGGCAAAAACTCGCCTCGGTCGGGCTAGCTTGACAAACTCGGCTTCGAGCCACATAGGCGGGACAAACTCGCCACCGCTGCCGTTCGTGGTGCTGATAGCGCGAAGTTCACCGTTCGCGCGGGCCCGGTCTGCAACCATCCTGTTGTTGCGGTCCAGCCGCTCAAGCGCGTTACGGTCGCCGTTATTTCGGACATTGAGCATGTCCATAAAGAATGAGGTCTTGGGATCCTCGCGCTTATACACCTCCGGCTCACGGGTAATGATGGCAGCGCCGGGCATGGTCGGCTTACGGTTCTCCGTGGTCACGCGGTTTACTCCTGCGATTGGGGCATACTTGCGCTGCATCGGCGCGGCAGCCTCATCCGCCCGCACCTGCTCGTCTAGTTCCTCGATGCGATCATCGAAAGCGCGAATGTCAGCTTCCGTTGTATCGAAAATTCGGCCCTCGGCCGGCGTGAGGCTGCGATTTTCAACCTTGGCGCGCTCAATAATGCGCTTGAGCGAATCCCGCGAGATTTCGCGCTTCGCTCGCAGATCCCTGATCATTTCCCGCTTATCCATTTGGTTCCTTGTCGTTCTCAGTTGGGTTGGCCGCTTCGCGGTGAATGATGCAAAAAGCGGCGAGCAGTTCAGCGCGTGCACGGGGCTCACGTGGCACACGGGCGTGATCGGCGATTACCGCCAGCGCACGGCTCACGCGGCCATTCGGACGCTTCGCCAGCGGGCTACTGTCCACGCTGCTCCAGAACCGCATTTGCTATCCGGCGGTCGTTCGCCAGTTGGCGCATACTCGTGCCGACCTCGACCAGCGAGGTAAGAGCGGAAAGCATCGGGTGCGGCTTTCCATCGACCGCCACGCCGTCTCGCTCCACCGCTTCAAGTGCAGCGAGCGAAAGCGCGTTGAGGCGTAGGCGTAGTTCCGGAATGAACGCGTCGGGTCCGGCATCCGGGGCGGGCCTCAGCTGACGAGTCATCTCGCTTGGATTCATGATGATTCCTTGGGTGGAAAATAAAAAAGGCCCCCGTGGACCCGGAATGCCAATGGGCGGCATGCATTCCGAATACACGAGGGCCAAGATCAAAGGGCGCGCCGCCAAGCGCAACAGAGAGCCGCGTGCCGCAGTAAAGGGCGACAGCCTCTCCAATTACCTAGAGAGCAAGACATTTACGTGGAGCGGGACGCAAAGCGGCGGCATCAACAAGATGGGCAGAGCGCTCCAGGTGCACTGAAGCAGGGGGGCCGCCTAAATTTAGGCGGTGGTGCGTGCTGCGAACGACGTGACAGGAGGGGGCGCGTATCCAAATTTGGGCACGGGTCTCGCTCTGCGGCAGCGGGGCCAACCTGATCTATGGGAGGCCTCCAGGAGGTGCCGCAAGGGCTTCTGAGCGCCTTTCATGCGCTGCCACCTCGGGGCCCGCGCAGGGCTTGAGCGGTGCTCAGGGGCCGTTCTGGGTGCCCGTGGGTTCATCGGGGAGTGGTCGCTGTCGGCGACACGGGCCAGCGGGGCGGGCTCAGCAGGGAAGGGTGACGAAGGTGATGACTTGAGGCCCGATCCTGGACTGCTCTTGTATTACTAAGGGTCTAACTAGAAATACGTCTCAAGTCGTCACCTCGTCACCCTCCTGTGCTGGAGGCGCTGTGCGGCCGTCTGCGGGCACGAAGAAGCCCCCGCCGGGCCGGTGGGCCAGACAGGGGCTGGGAGAGCGCCAGAGGGGCGTACCGCCGTCCTGCGGGGTGGCTGTGGCTTGCAGGGGGCTTTACGCCGCTTGAGTGAACTGCTCCGTGGTGACCTTCTTACGCTTCTTCCCCTTTTTGGCCTTCTTCGTCTTGGGCTGTTCGGGCTCGATCACGCGCGGAGCCCCGGCCCAGGCGAAGTGGAAGCGGTCCGACGTTACCTTCGTGCGCCCGGCAGCGAACGTGCGCCGGACACACACGCCGTCAAGTGCGAGTCCCAGTAGCTCGCGCTGTTGCTCCACGGGAGCCTTCTCCCAGGCTTCCCGCACGAGGGCGGAGTCCAGCAGATACCCGATGTCCGCCGTGTGCTTGGGCGCGGCGTTCAGTGCCTTCTCAGCTGCCTTCAACTCTGCCTCGGCCTCTGCCAGCAGGGCCGGGTAGAACTCCCGTGCTGGTCCCTCGAATTCCTTGCGCTTGTACCGGGCTGCGGTGAGGTCTTCAAGGGCCGCCTTGGCGTCGTCTACGCGCTCTTGCAGCGCCTTCCGGTCGGTGACTACGTCTGGCCGGTGGGAGGCCAGCCAGCGGGCCGCTACCGCCTCGATCAGCGGGCTATCGGGCTCGCTGGCGGCGAGTCGGCTCGCCCATGCCTCGAACACGATCTCTTCGACCGCATGCGCCTGCACAGAAGCAGGGTTGTCGCAGCCGATGGCACGGAGCTTGTGGCGGCAGGCGTACGACGCACCTTGCTTGATCATGACGTATCCGCAGCCTGCGCAGAACAGAAGACCGGCGAGCCGACTGCGAGGAACTGACCGGACCCCCTTGGTCGTTGGGCGCACTCCGAGAAGCGCGGTCCGCCCCGTGACCTTCTTGCGTGCCCGCTTCTGCTGCGCCTCGGTAACCAACACTTCGCCGACCCGGACACGCTTTCCCTTGCTGTCGCGGTGGATCGGATCGTCCCGGTCGTCCCAGTCACTGGACGGCTGGTAGCCGATGTACGCGGGGTTCTTGAGGATCTTGTAGATGTGGGTCGGTATCCAGTTTCGGCCACCCGGAGAAGGGATGCCGTCGGCGTTGAGCCCCCGGGCGACCTGCGGACCGGTGATCCCCATCTCACATTCCCGGATGATCCGCCTGATCACATCAGCCTTCGTCGGGCCGTCGATCTTGCCGGGGATGGCAGGAGAGTTGTCGATCTTGAGCTTGCGGGTCTTCTTCACCTTCCGGAGCCCGTAGGGCACCTTCGACGCGAGCCAGAAGCCTTGATCCTTCGAGAACCGCCACGCGTCCGAAACCCGGTCGGACAGCTGATCGGAGAACTCTTTGGCATCCTCCGCCCGCCACATGATCATGCGGCGGTCCTTCGGGTTGCTGGTGTCGAGGTTGTCAGCCCCGAAGAAGATCCGGCGGCCTTCAAGCCGGTCCATGATCGTGAGCACCGCGAGCGCACCCTTGCGGCTGAACCTGTCGAGCTTGTACGACCACAGGCACCGGGTAGCGCCCGACTCCAGCGCGTCAAGGCCAGCGTCGTACCCGGGGCGCTGAACGTCCTTGCTGCCGCTGATCCCGTTGTCCACCCACACGTAGCGCGGGCGGTATCCGTTCCGCTCTCCCCAACTGACCCCGTCGCCGATCTGCTGGCCGACGCTCAGTTCGGTGTCTCGCGAGCCCTTCCGGGTAACAGACTTCCGGGCGTAGATGTCCATGTCCCCGTTCGGGTCAAGGACCTTGTACGGGACGGCGGTTGCGGTGTGTCGTCCGAAGGTGTCAGAGGTGGTGGTGTGCTTGGCGGCCATGACGCGCTCTCCCGGCGGTCGGCCCGCTCACGGTGAGGGGCATGCACCACCGGGAGAGTGCAAGACATTTCCCGTGGTACGTCCGTCTTCACCTTCTGCAAGAAGGACGAGGTGCTCCAGGAAGCGGTGGCGCGCCTGAGCAGGTTCTGACGGACCGTCATCTGAAGGCGGTCGAAGGGGCAGGCGTCGGGATGAGGAGGGCGGTCGGCTCCCGCTGACAGCGGAAGCGTACGTAAGTGAGGGCTTACGGCCTGACGTACGGTCATAAATTTTGTGGCGCATCCCGACGCGAAGCCACGAGCGGCACCGCACACGACCTCCCACCGGACGTCGTTCCGGCGTGAACGGCTCCGGCGGCTCTGATCTTGGGAGCCCGATCGGCGCCTCGGTGCTCAACCCGTGGGCGCCGTCGTGGAGTTCACCCGGGTACCTGTGAAGCCCGTCCTCCGCTTTTTCGGGTGGGTGGCAGGTGAAACCGCCGTCTCCGCGCGAGCGACGCGGACGGCTGCGTCGACGGCTACTCCGCGTCGGCGCAAGGGTGTTCGGCGTGTGTGCTCCACCGCTCTTCACAGCGGGGCGGTCCGGGTTGCCGGGCCCGGCTGTCCGCTCCTCGGCTCGCCGGCTCGGACTTTGGGGCGCGCAAGTCACATACGTCCGCTCAGTTCACATCAATCACGCCCAGCGCGCGAGGCGCGCGCCCAGCGCCTGGGACGTGTGACCGGCAGGAATGGCCGTGTATCGGACAGAGTCATTCACGGCGCCGATCAGACTGTGAACGCGGCCGCCGGCAGAACGGTGAATGCCCGGCAAAGAAGGGTAACACCCTGACGGTCCAGGAGAATTAGTGCTTCTCTGCTGCTGAATCTCCAGCCGGAATCATTCCTTCCATGGTCGGCCGCGCCAAGGACCGCAGCACAGTCGCCGACGGCTCGTCAGCGGCGGATTCTGATGCTGCCCGGCCGGCGCGCACGGAGTCGAAACGGGGAGCCGAGCATGCTCACCACACTGCAGACCTCCTACACGGACACCCGCGCCGGTGACCTGGCCTGGCGCCTGGGCGGCGACCCGCTGCCCGCGCTCGCCGTACGCGACCTTCACCTGGACGGCCCGGGCGGCCGGGAGGGCGGACACGCCCAGGACGGACCGGACGGACCGGACGGCCGGGCGGGCCAGGGCGCCTCCACCAGACGGACCGGCGGGACGCTGCAGCTTCGCCTGCTCGGCGCCTCGCACCAGGTGGTCCTGGCGGCCGGACCGGGCGAGTGCCTGGAGACCGTCGCCTGCATGCCCGGGCACCGCACCCCGCTCCCGGCGCGGGTGGCCAAGCAAGTGGCGGGCTGGGAGTACGAGTTCGCGGCCCGGATCGAGGAACTGTCGCCGCACATCTTCGCCGCCCGGGCCCAGGAGCTGCTGGCCCTGGTCGAGGGGCACCCCCGGGCCCTGGCCGGGGTCTTCCCCGGCGACCCGAGCGCCTTCACCGCCCTGATGGCCCAGGGCGACCAGCACCGCGTGCTGTGGCGGACCTGGCACGCGTACCCGCAGGAGGGCCGGCTGGTCTGTACCCGCTCCTCCCTGGTGGTGCGGAGTCTCCCACCGGGTACGGCCGGTCACACCGGCGCATCGGACGGGTAACCCGTGCCGGTGAAGCGTCAACTCCGCGTGCGGCGTTGTCCGTCGAATGGGCGCAGCCCCGGACGCGGTACGTCGCCTAGCGTTTGTTCATGATCAACCAATCGGCGGGCCCACCGGCGCAGCCGGGCCTCGATTCCGACGACCCTGCCCTGACCGGGCGGATCGAGCCACGGGCGGTCCGCGCCCGGGACGCCATACCGGGCAAGCGGCTGTGCCGGTCCGCCCGGCCGCTGGTGCTGCTCGCCGCGTTCGTCTGCGCGGCGTGCGGCCTGGTCTACGAGCTCGAACTGGTCGCCCTGGGCGGCTACCTGCTCGGCGACTCGATGACCCACACCTCCGTGGTGCTGTCCGTCATGGTCTTCGCGATGGGCGTCGGCTCGCTGCTCGCCAAACGGCTGGCCCGCCGCCCGGCCACCGCCTTCGCGGCGATCGAGTGCGCGCTGGCGCTGGTCGGCGGGCTGTCGGTGCTGGTGCTGTACTCCTGCTGGGCCTGGCTCGACCGGTACGGGGCGACGACGGCCGGACTGGTCGGGATGACCCTGGTGATCGGAGCGCTGATCGGCGCCGAGATCCCGCTGCTGATGACCCTGATCCAGCGGATCCGCCGGGAGGACGCCGGCCGTGCCGCCGCCGACCTGTTCGCCGCCGACTACGTCGGCGCGCTGATCGGCGGGCTGGCCTTCCCGTTCCTGCTGCTGCCCACCTTCGGCCAGGCCACCGGGGCGCTGCTGACCGGCGCGGTGAACGCCCTCGCGGGGGCGGCCGTGGTGCTCTGGCTGTTCCGTGCGGAGCCGCCGCCCCGTGCCCGGCTGCTGCTGTGGACCGGCTGCGGCCTGGTGCTGGCCGCCCTGGCCGCGGCCGCCGCGTGCACCGGTGCGATCGAGCGGGCCGCCCGGCACGCCCTGTACGGCGCCCAGGTCCGCTTCGCCACCCAGAGCCGGTTCCAGGAGATCGTGCTGAGCGGACCCGCCAGGCCCGCCCGCCTGTTCGGTCCCCGAGCGGTCTCCGCGGGCCCGACCGTGGTCGAGGCGGTCGACCGGGTCCCGCCACGGCGCGGCGCGAGCACCTTCCGGAGCGGCCCTTCCGATCCTCCGCTGGAACTCTTCCTGGACGGCCGGCTGGCCGTCTGCGGTCCGGACGAGTACCGGGACCACGAGGCGCTGGTGCACCCGGCGCTGGCCACCGGCCCCACCGGCCGGGTCCTGGTGCTCGGCGGGGACGGGCTGGCGCTGCGGGAGGTGCTGCGGCACGCCCGGGTGCGGTCCGTGGTGGTGGTCGAGCAGGACCCGGCGCTGCCCGCCCTGGTCCGGGCGGACCCGGCGCTGAGCGCGCTCAGCGGGCACGCCTTCGACGACCCCCGGGTGCGGCTGGTCATCGCCGACCCGCTCCGGTGGCTGCGTTCCGACCGGGAGGCGGCCAAGGAGCCCTTCGACGTGATCGTCTCCGACCTGCGCGAGGCCGAGGGGCGGCGCGGCGCGAAATACGCGTCGCTGGAGTTCTACGGCCTGGCCGCTCGCCGGCTGGCGCCGCACGGGCGGCTGGCCGTTCGGACCGGACCGGCCGGCGGGGCGCTGTGGTCGGCCGAGGCGGGGCTGCGGGGGATCGGGCTGTACACCGTCCCGTACCAGGGGGCGGGCGGCGTGCACCACTGCTCCGGCGGACCGCAGTCCGGCCCGGCCTTCGTACTGGCCGGACGGGAGCGGCCCGTGCTGGGGCTCGGCTCGGACGCGCCTGCGCCGCGCTCGCTGACCGCCGACGGGCTGCGGGAGTCCGCCCGGCTGCTGGCCGAGCACCGTCCGCGCGGGGCCGCGCGGCCGAGCACGCTGCTCGGGTGAGACCGGCCGGTCCGGGCCCGCTCGGACCGGCCGCTCCGCCCGGACGGCTTCGCCGGTACCGGCGCCCTGCCGGGCACGTTCCGCGACACCGCTCGCAACGGGGCGGCTGCGCTGCGTGAGCCGGTCGGGCGACCGGGGCGGACCCGGGGCGAAGAACCTGCCCGCAAGCTCTCGACCCGGCCGGACGGGTCGGTAGGCTCGCGGGCATGGAGCATGAGGTTGTCGTCCCGCTGCCGGCCACCGTCGTCCAGCAGGCGATGCAGGATCCGGAACTGCTGGTCCGCTGTGTCCCCGGGCTGGGCACCGACGCCGAGGAGGACGCCGAGACCGGCGCCGCCCCGGACACCGAGAAGAACACCGCCAAGAAGTCCGGCAAGGGCGGTCGGGGCGGTCGGAAGAACGCGGCCAAGAAGGCCCCTCGGTACGCCTTCGGCGACGAGATCGGTGGGCGGCTCCGGCTGCGGATCGGCGGCTCCACCATCACCTACCGGGGTGTGCTCTCCCTGATCGAGGGGCGGGAGGGCGTCCTCACCGCGTTCGCCGAGGGGCAGGAGTCGCGGGGCAGCGGCGAGGCGAGTGCGACCGTCCGGATCGCCGTGTCGGAGAGCGGCGACGAGGACTCCCCGAGCACCACTCTGCGGTTCACCGGTGATCTGAGCGCGAGCGGCCGGCTGGCCGAACTGGACCCCGCCACCCTGGCCGCCGCGGGCCGCCGGCTGCTGGACCGGTTCTCGGCCGCGCTGGCCGCCGAGGCCGCCGGCGAGGAGCCGCCCGGCGCCACCGTCGTCTACCTGGAGGCCCACGCCCCGGGGTTCGGCAGCGACCTGGACGAGGACCTCTCCGATCTGATCCCGTTCTCGGACGAGTCCGTCTTCGCGAAGCCCTCGGAGGAGGCCGCCGCCGAGGAGGCCGCCGCCGAGGAGACCACCGCCGAGGAGACCGCCGCTGCGGAGACCCCCGCTGCGGAGGAGGCATCCGAGGAGGAGGCCGAGGAGGCCGCCGAGACGGAGGAGGCTGCTGAGACGCAGGAGACCGCTGCGGCCGAGACGTCCGAGGTGACCGCCGAGGCGGACGAGACGGACGAGACGGACGAGGGCGCCGAGCCCGAGGTGGCTGAAGCGGCGCAGGAGGCGGACGAGGCCGAGGAAGAGGCAGCGGTCGAGATCCCGGACTCCCCTGCGGATCTCGCCTACGAGTTCGAGCAGGAGTACGAGAACGGCCTCGGCTCGGCGGACGAGCCGCTCACCGGCCCGGTACGCCGGAGCATCGTCGGCCGCTCGGCCGAGGAGGTGGACCACGCCCCGCCGCGCGGCCGGTACGCGCCCGCGCCGCCCGCCCGCAGCGCACGCGCCCGCGCCGCGACCCGCTGGGCCGGTCCGGACGTGACCCCGGTCAGCGGTGGGCCGGTCGGTGACCGCAGCGCGATGCCCTGGGTGATCGGCGGTGGAGTGGCGCTGCTCGGCGGCGCGGTCGTCCTGGTCCGCGCCCTCCGCCGGCGCTGAGACGCCTGTAGCGGGTCGCACTGCCCCGGGGACGCCCGGGGCGGTCACCCGGGGTGCGGGGGCCGAACGCACGGTTCCTCTCGCCCCGGGGCGGTGCGTCCGAAGCGGCGCGCCCGCAGCAGTACGTCCGAAGCGGTGCCCCGCCGCCGCCCGGATGGGCCGCACGGCCCGGCTCGGCGGTCACGCGGGGCGTTCGGGCCTTAGACTGGCTGCTCATGAGCAACGACCGCGACGCCCTGCTGGCGCAGATCAAGGACAAGGCCGTCGTGCACGGCAAGGTCACCCTCTCCTCCGGCCTCGAGGCCGACTACTACGTGGACCTGCGCCGCATCACGCTGGACGCCGAGGCGGCGCCGCTGGTGGGCAAGGTCATGCTGGACGCCACCGCCGACCTGGAGTACGACGCCGTGGGCGGGCTCACCCTGGGTGCCGACCCGGTGGCCGCCTCGATGCTGCACGCCGCCGCCGCCCGCGGCCGCAAGCTGGACGCCTTCGTGGTCCGCAAGGCGGGCAAGGCGCACGGCCTGCAGCGCCGGATCGAGGGCCCGGACGTCAAGGGCCGCCGGGTGCTGGCGGTCGAGGACACCTCCACCACCGGCGGTTCGGTGCTCACCGCCGTCGAG
This sequence comes from Kitasatospora sp. HPM-01-4, assembly GCF_051374625.1. NCBI lineage: Bacteria > Bacillati > Actinomycetota > Actinomycetes > Kitasatosporales > Streptomycetaceae > Kitasatospora > Kitasatospora sp. HPM-01-4. The sequence goes on from NZ_JBPQGP010000005.1 coordinate 4,322,244, forward strand.
GCGCTGCGCGAGGCCGGTGCCGAGGTGGTCGGCGTCGCGGTGATCGTGGAGCGCGGCGCGGCCCCCGCGATCGAGAAGGCGGGCCTGCCCTACTACACCGCCTACACCCTGGACGACCTGGGCCTGTAAGCGCGCGAGCAGGCGGACCGACACGGCGACGGCCGGTGTTTCACGTGAAACGACGTGAAACACCGGCCGTCGCAGTTGTGCGGGACCGTCCCGCTCAGATCTTGCGGTGGCGGCCGCCACCGGTGCTCACCGGCTCGCCGCCCTCGGCGGCCGGACCGGCCTTCTTCTTCTTGCGCTCGCGCAGCACCTCGAGAATGATCGGCGAGACCGAGATCAGGATGATCAGGGCCATCGCGGGGATCAGGTACTTGTCGATCACCGGCGCCATCGCGTCGCCGAAGAAGTAGCCGATCGCCAGCATGGACTCGGTCCACAGCACACCGCCGACCACGTTCCACACGAAGAAGGTCTTGGCCGACATCTCCAGCGTGCCCGCGACCGGGTTGAGGAAGGTCCGCACGATCGGGATGAATCGCGCCATGACCACGGCCTTCGCCGGGCCGAACTTGTCGAAGTACTCCTCCGCCTTGACCACGTACTCCCGGCGGAAGATCTTCGACTCCGGCTTGTCGAACAGCCTCGGTCCCACCTTGGCGCCGATCAGATGGCCGAGCTGCGCACCGGCGACGGCACAGATGGGCGCGCCGAGGAAGAGCACCGCGGCCGGGAGCCTGGCCCCCTCGCCGAGCACCGAGGAGGCGGCGCTCGAGGCGGCCACTCCGGCCAGGATCAGCAGGGAGTCGCCCGGGAAGAAGAACCCGACCAGCAGGCCTGTCTCCGCGAAGATGATCGCGAGCAGCCCGATGGCACCCAGCGACGAGATCAGCGACTTGGCGTCGAGCACGTTGACGGCTAGCTGGTTCATGGTGTCCACGCGCGCAGGATAGCGTTCCAGGCCGGCGAGGAGCTGAAGGCACCGGTCGCTCCCCGGCCTCCGGCGCCGCGTTCGAAGCCCTTTGTCCCAGGTGGTGGGCCGCTGGGTGACCTCGGGGGACGAGTCTGGGAAGATGGCACAGGTGTCCGCCTCGCGGTCATGGAACCACCCTCGTCCCTCGTACCGCGGTCGGCACCGTCGAACCGGGTACCGGGCCGCAGTGCAGCGTTGCGCCGGCCGGAAGGTGCCTCATCTCGACCCAGGCGTACCGCGTCTCGGACAGTGTCGTCCGGGCGCCCCACACCGACAGGAGCGGATTCGCATGCCCATCGCAACTCCCGAGGTCTACAACGAGATGCTCGACCGGGCCAAGGCGGGCAAGTTCGCCTACCCGGCCATCAACGTCACCTCGTCGCAGACGCTGCACGCCGCCCTGCGCGGTTTCGCCGAGGCCGAGAGCGACGGCATCATCCAGATCTCCACCGGTGGCGCGGAGTTCCTCGGCGGCCAGCACAAGAAGGACATGGTGACCGGCGCGGTCGCGCTCGCCGAGTTCGCGCACATCGTCGCCGCCAAGTACGACATCACCGTCGCGCTGCACACCGACCACTGCCCGAAGGACAAGCTGGACGGCTACGTCCGCCCGCTGCTGGCGATCTCCGCCGAGCGCGTGGCCAAGGGCCAGAACCCGCTCTTCCAGTCGCACATGTGGGACGGCTCCGCCGAGACCCTGAGCGACAACCTGGCCATCGCCCAGGAGCTGCTCGCCCAGGCCGCCGCCGCCAAGATCATCCTTGAGGTCGAGATCACCCCGACCGGTGGCGAGGAGGACGGCGTCTCGCACGAGATCAACGACGAGCTGTACACCACCGTCAACGACACCGTCCGCACCGCCGAGGCCCTGGGCCTGGGCGAGAAGGGCCGCTACCTGCTGGCCGCCTCCTTCGGCAACGTGCACGGCGTCTACAAGCCGGGCAACGTGGTGCTGCGTCCGGAGCTGCTGCGCGAGCTGCAGGACGCGATCGGCAAGCAGTACGGCAAGACCGACCCGTTCGACTTCGTCTTCCACGGCGGCTCCGGCTCCACCACCGAGGAGATCGCCACCGCGCTGGAGAACGGCGTCGTGAAGATGAACCTGGACACCGACACCCAGTACGCCTTCACCCGCCCGGTCGCGGACCACATGTTCAAGAACTACGACGGTGTGCTGAAGGTCGACGGCGAGGTCGGCAAGAAGAGCACCTACGACCCGCGCACCTGGGGCAAGCTCGCCGAGGCGGGCATGGCCGCCCGCGTGCTCGAGGCCGCCCAGCAGCTGCGCTCGGCCGGCAACCGCATCAAGTAGGACCGGCGACCGCATCAGGTAAGGCCGGCAGCCGCATCGAGCAAGGCCGGAGCCCGGCTCACCGGGCTCCGGTACCGGAAGGGGTGCCCTCCGCGACGGCGGAGGGCACCCCTTCGGCACGGTCGGCTACTGCTTGAGCTCGGCGTACGCCTCCGCGCTGCTGTCGCGCAGGAACTGCCAGCAGCGCTCGGCCTCCTCGGTCTCCTTGATCGCATCCGCCGCGCGGGCCAGTCCGGCCAGGCAGCGCAGGAAGCCCCGGTTGCCCCGGTGCTCCCACGGCACCGGGCCGTGGCCCTTCCAGCCGTTGCGGCGCAGCGCGTCCAGGCCCCGGTGGTAACCGGTGCGCGCGTAGGCGTACGACTCCACCACGCGACCGGCGTCGAAGGCGTCGTCGGCGAGCATCGCCCAGGCCAGCGAGAAGGTCGGGAACGCCGCCGCGACCTGGGTCGGGGAGGCCGACTCCTCGCCGAGCATCCGGTACGGCTGCTCGTCCTCGGGCAGCAGGGTCGGTTCCGGTCCGCCGAGCAGGTTCTTGTAGTTGGTCATGGAGTGAAGTCTGCCATCCGTGTCCCACACACGGTCCGGATGCGTTCGAGCACCTTCCGTGGCGCACGCGGTCTTGCGCATCAAGCAGATACGGAGTACGTGGACAGCCCGGCGCACGGCATGCAAGGGTGGTTGGTGCCGTCAACCAGTTGACGTTTTATCACCCTGTCGGGCGACCAGAGAGCGTACGAGTGCGAGCAACTCCGAAGAGCCGGTCCAAGGCGGCCCCGAACCGCCGGCAGGCAAGACGCCGCCGCCAGGCCAAGCGGCGCAGACTGGCTGTTCGGCTCGCACTGCTGGGCGGCGGCCTGGTCGCGGCCGCCGCGCTGGTGATTCCCGGCAGCGGCGGCGGCAAGCCGGCCGCCGGCCCCACCACCCAGGCCCGGGCGGTCCCGTCGATGAGCGAATCCCCCGGCTCCGACAGCTCGGGCGCCCGGGTGGAGACCCCGGGCTCGCCGGCCACCGCGTCCCCGTCCGCACCGGCGTCCTCCCCCTCGTCCTCGCCCTCGGCGGACCCCGGCCCGGCCAAGGGCAAGGGCACCTTCACCACGGCCGCCGCCGACGGGGCCGCCGTCGGACACGGCAACATCCGCCGCTACAAGGTCGAGGTCGAGGACGGGATCGGGATCGACGCCCAGGCCGCCGCCAAGCAGATCCACAACATCCTTTCCGACAAGCGGAGTTGGACCACCAACGGCAAGGACGGCTTCCAGCTGGTGGCCGACGGCAAGTACGACTTCACCATCAAGATCGCCTCACCGGCCACCGTCGACGCGATCTGCGCGACCGGCGGACTGAACACCGGCGGTGAGGTGAACTGCGACGTCGGCCCGCAGGTGGTGGTCAACCTCAAGCGCTGGAACACCGGTTCGCCGCAGTTCACCGGCTCGATCGACGACTACCGCGCCCTGATCATCAATCACGAGGTCGGCCACCGGATCGGCCACGGCCACGAGGGCTGCCCCGGCAAGGGCAAGCTCGCCCCGGCGATGATGCAGCAGATCTACGGCATGAACGGCTGCCTGCCCAACGCCTGGCCGTACACCGCGGACGGCACCTACATCAGCGGCCCGCCGGTGCCGTAGGCCGCGGCGGCTCGGTCGCGGCCCGGGGTCGCGGGGAACCGGGCGGGAGCCTGGCACCTGCGCACCGCTCCGCTCACCCGGCGCCGGGTCGGCACCCCCGGATGTGCCCGTCCGCTCAGAACTCGATCGCCGCGATGCCGTCCGAGGTCCCGATGACCAGCCGGCCGCCGGCCATGGCCAGGGCCCAGACCTGGGAGCCGAGACGCAGGTCCAGGAGCACTCCGGGGCGGCCCGGCGCGGTGATCCGGACCAGTCCGTCGGCCCAGGCGGCGGCGACCAGCAGCCCGGCCGGGGTCTCGGCCAGGGCGACCGCGCCGACCGGGCCGTGTCCGCCCTCCAGCGGTTCGGCCTCCGGCGCCGTGCCGGGGTACCAGAGCCGGACCTTCCCGTCGAAGCCGCCGCCGGCCAGCACCACCCGGCCGGCCGCCAGGGTGCCCGCCAGCGCCGTCACCGGGCCGGTGTGCAGGCGCTCGCTGAGCACCGCGCCGTCCTGGTACCAGTGCACCGAGCCGGCCTCGTCGCCCACCGCCGGAGCCGAGCCGGGCGGTCCGGAGACGACGGTGAGCGCGCTCAGGCCGCTCCCGGCCGCGCCGCGCAGCACGTCCAGCGGTTCTGACACCGCCGGGGGCCGGTCGGCGGCGCTCCCGGGGCCGGGGATCACCTCCACGCCGCCCGAGGCGTCCAGCAGCAGTACCTCGCCCTCGGCGGTGACGGAGAGCGCCCGCAGCGGTTTGGGGTCCGGTGTGTCCACCCGGGCCAGTGGGACACCGGTCTCCGCCTGGACGGTGCGGATCGTGCCGCCCGGGTCGGCGAGCAGCAGCTGGCCCGCGTAGCCGCCCGCGCCGAGGGCCAGCGAGGCGACCGGTCCGGGCCAGCCGATCGAGGAGTTGGGCCACAGTGCCCAGGCGCCGCGCCAGGGCGCGGGGACGGTGGCGAGCCGCTCGGCCGCCCGGTCGTCCAGGCCGATCAGGCGGGTGCGCAGCAGGGCGGCCCGCACCCCGGGGTCGGGTTCGGCGATCAGCGCCGGTCCGGCCACGTCCCAGACGGCCACGACCGGGCCGCCGGCGCCCTCCAGCGCGGTGGTCACCGCGAGCGGTCCCGCATAGGAGAGCAGGGCCGGATCGGCCAGCAGCCCGCCGGCCCCGCCCTCGCGGGTGGTCGCCGCCCACAGCTCGGAGAGCACCTGCTCGTCGGCGGCGGCCGCATCCAGGCCTCCGTCGACCCGGCGGGGCACCCGGGCGGCCAGCTGGGCCAGGCTCTCGGGCGCCTGCGGCCGGGTGCGGCCGAGCGCCGCGCCCGGACTCGGGTACCCGGCCGGGTCGGCATGCAGGCCCGCGCACCAGCGCTGGTAGCGGGCCGGGTCGGTCCACTGCGGCAGGTCGAGGTCGAGCACGGCGGGCTGTTCGACGGCGGTGAAGCCGAGCGCCTCGGGGCTGCCCTCCGGGGCCTCCACGATCAGCCGGACCCGGGGCAGCCGCAGCAGCGGGTCGAGGAGTTCGGCGACCAGCCGGGCGGGGTCGGCGGCCCGGTTGAGGCCGGGGACGCAGACGACCGTACGGCCGCCGCCCTCGGCCAGCGCGGTGAGCAGGTCGCCGGGGGTGTGGGCGAGCACACCGAGCCGATGGCCGAGGGCCCAGACCACGCCGCGCACACTCGCCCCGGCCGCGGGGACCACGGCGTGCAGCCGCCGCCGCTCCGGGGCCTGCTCACCGCCGCAGGCCTGGGCCAGCCACTCCAGCAGATGGGTCTTGCCTGATCCGGGCGAACCCGCGATCCGGCAGAGCCGGGGTGAGCGGTCGTCGTCCAGCCAGCCCAGCAGCGCGGCCCCGGCCGGGCGGCGCCCGGCCCGCAGTGGCGGTATCGCGTGGTCCTGCCCGGTCATGCCCGCTCCCCCTCGTCCGTCCCTGTCCGGCCGGTTGGTGAGCTTACTTGGCCGTCGGCCGGCGGCCGCGCCTCGGACCGCCCGGCGGTCATGGACCGACCGGCGGCAGGGCCCGCGGCGTCGCCCACGCTCCCTGTCGCCGGTCGCTCTCAAGCAGCCGTCAGCCCATGACGGGCAGGAACTCCGCGAGGTCGCTGCGCTCCCCGCTGGCCGAGACGGCGTCGGACTCGACGGCGGTGCCCCAGGCGACGCGTCCGGTGGCGAGGCGGATCCAGTTGAGCGGGTCGGTCTCGACCACGTTCGGCGGGGTGCCCCGGGTGTGCCTGGGCCCGGGCACGGCCTGCACCACGGCGTACGGGGGGATCCTCAACTCCACGGCGCCGCCCGGAACCTGAGCGGCGAAGGAGTCGGCCAGCAGCCGGGTGACGGCGGCCACGGCCTGCCTGGCGTGCGGGAATTCGGCCAGGCCGAGCGCATGGGCGAGATCGTCCGCGTGCACCACGGCCTCGACCAGGCGGGTGACCAGCACGTCGGTCAGCAGCATCGGGCCGAAGGCGGTGGCGAACTTCCTTTCCGGGTCCGATACCTGTGGGTCAGTCAGGGTCTTGAGCAACTCGTCGGCGACCCGGTCGAACTCCCGGGCCACCTCCTCGGGGCTGCCTCCGAAGGCCTCCCGTGCGTGCTCCTCCACCATCGTCTCGACCCGTGCCGCGGCGGTCCTGGTCAGGCCGACCCACTCGACCAGGCCGAGCCGGCTGCCCTCCGGCACCGGGGCGTCAAGGCGCAGGCGCACCACCCCGAGGCCCTGGCCGATGTGCGCGACCAGCTGCCGGACCTCCCAAGTCCCCAGCCTGGTCGGGAGGTTGAGCACGTCATCGGCATCCGGGCGGGCGCAGAGCGAGCGAACCGCGCTGCGCAGCGCCTCGGTCTGCCCGACGAGCGCGGCGCGGACCTTGGCGGGGTCGTACACACGGGTCTTGGTCATGGCCGCAGGCTAACGGAACATGCGCGGGCGGGTTGGCCGAACACAGATGCGGACCGCGCTCCGCCGATCATGCCGGTCACACCGTGGGACGGTCCGTCGTAGGACCGTCCCACGGCGCGTCCGGGAAACAGGGGCGCGGTCTCCCGCGCCCCTGTCCGTCACGCGAGCAGCGCCTCGATCACGCCGGTGTGCGCGTCCGTGAGCTCGGTCAGCGAGACGGTGAACTGGCCCTGGACGTCCAGGGATTCGCCGTCGACCACGCCGATCCGGGTGGCCGGGAGGCCACGCGCACCGCACATGTCGTTGAACCGGACCTCCTCGCTGCGCGGCACCGCGACCACGGCACGCCCCGCCGACTCGGAGAACAGGAACACGAACGGGTCCATGCCCTCGGGCACCACGACCCGGGCGCCGTTGCCGCCCTTGAGGCAGCTCTCCACCAGCGCCATGCCCAGGCCGCCGTCGGAGAGGTCGTGCGCGGCGTCGATCATGCCGTCGCGCGAGGCGGCGATCAGGATCTCGCCGAGCAGCCGCTCGCGCTCCAGGTCCACCTTGGGCGGCAGGCCGCCGAGGTGGTCGTGGACGACCTGCGACCAGGCGGAGCCGCCCAGTTCGTCGGCGGTGTCGCCGAGCAGGTAGAGCAGCTGGCCGCTCTCGCCGAAGCCGACCGGGGTGCGCCGGTTGACGTCGTCGATGACACCGAGCACCGCGACCACGGGGGTCGGGTGGATGGCCGTCTCGCCGGTCTGGTTGTAGAGCGAGACGTTGCCGCCGGTGACCGGGGTGCCGAGCACCTGGCAGGCGTCGGCCAGGCCCCGGGTGGCCTCGGCGAACTGCCACATCACGTCCGGGTCCTCGGGGGAGCCGAAGTTGAGGCAGTCGGAGACCGCGAGCGGCTTGGCACCGCCGGCCGCGACGTTGCGGTACGCCTCGGCGAGGGCCAGCTGGGCTCCGGTGTACGGGTCCAGCTTGGCGTAGCGGCCGTTGCCGTCGGTGGCGAGGGAGACGCCGAGGTTGGTCTCCTCGTCGATCCGGATCATGCCGGAGTCCTCGGGCGAGGCGAGCACGGTGTTGCCGAGCACGAAGCGGTCGTACTGGTCGGTGATCCACGCCTTGGAGGCCTGGTTCGGCGACCCGACGACCTTCAGCAGGTCCGCCTTCAGCGCCTCGCCGTCGGCGGGCCGGGCCAGCCGGGACGCCGTCGGCTCGTCCGCCTGCAGCGCGTCCTGCCAGCTCGGCCGGGCGTAGGGGCGCTGGTAGGTCGGGCCCTCGTGGGCGACGGTGCGCGGCGGTACGTCCACCACCAGCTCGCCGTGCCAGAAGATCTCCAGGCGCTCGCCGTCGGTCACCTCACCGATCACGGTGGCGATGACGTCCCACTTCTCGCAGATCTCCAGGAAGCGCTGGACCTTGTCGGGCTCGACGATCGCGCACATGCGCTCCTGCGACTCGCTCATGAGGATCTCCTCCGGCGAGAGCGTGTGGTCGCGCAGCGGCACGGTGTCCAGCTCGATCCGCATACCGCCCGAACCGGCCGAGGCCAGCTCGCTGGTGGCGCAGGAGAGGCCGGCACCGCCGAGGTCCTGGATGCCCTTCACCAGCTTCTCGGCGAAGATCTCCAGGGTGCACTCGATGAGCAGCTTCTCCTGGAACGGGTCGCCGACCTGGACGGCGGGGCGCTTGGCCGGGCCGGTGGCGTCGAAGGTCTCCGAGGCCAGCACCGAGACACCGCCGATGCCGTCGCCGCCGGTGCGGGCGCCGTAGAGGATGACCTTGTTGCCGGCGCCGGATGCCTGCGCGAGGTGGATGTCCTCGTGCTTCATCACACCGACGCACAGGGCGTTGACCAGCGGGTTGCCCTGGTAGCAGGAGTCGAAGACGACCTCGCCGCCGATGTTGGGCAGGCCCAGGCAGTTGCCGTAGCCGCCGATGCCCGCGACGATCCCGGGCAGCACGCGCCGGGTGTCGGGGTGGTCGGCCGCACCGAAGCGCAGCGGGTCCATCACGGCGACCGGGCGGGCGCCCATCGCCAGGATGTCGCGGACGATGCCGCCGATGCCGGTCGCCGCGCCCTGGTAGGGCTCGATGTACGACGGGTGGTTGTGCGACTCCACCTTGAAGGTGACCGCGTACCCCTGGCCGACGTCCACGACACCGGCGTTCTCGCCGATGCCGACCAGCATCGCGTCGCTGTCGGGCTTCTTCTCGCCGAACTGCTTGAGGTGCACCTTGGAGCTCTTGTACGAGCAGTGCTCCGACCACATGACCGAGTACATCGCCAGCTCGGCGCCGGTGGGGCGGCGGCCGAGGATCTCGCGGATCCGGGCGTACTCGTCTTCCTTCAGACCCAGTTCGGCCCAGGGCTGGGCGGATTCCGGGGTCTGCTCGGCGTTCTTGACGGTGTCGAGAGTCATCAGGTGTTCACCAGCTGCTTCAGGACGGAGGTGAAGAAGCCCAGGCCGTCGGTGCCACCGGTACCGACCAAGGGCTCTACGGCGTGCTCGGGGTGCGGCATCAGGCCCACGACGTTCCCGGCGGCGTTGGTGATGCCGGCAATGTCATTGAGCGAACCGTTCGGGTTGACGTCCAGGTAGCGGAAAACCACCCGGCCCTCGGCCTCAAGCTCGTCGACGGTTCGGGCGTCGGCGGTGTAGCGGCCGTCCATGTTCTTCAGCGGGATGCAAATCTCCTGCCCCGCCTGGTAATCGGACGTCCACGCGGTGCCCGCATTCTCCACACGCAGCTTCTGCTCGCGGCAGATGAAGTGCAGGTGGTTGTTGCGGAGCATCGCGCCCGGCAGCAAGTGGGACTCGGTGAGGACCTGGAAGCCGTTGCAGATGCCGAGGACCGGCATTCCCAGCTTCGCCTGCTCGATGATGCTCTCCATCACCGGCGAGAAGCGGGAGATGGCGCCGGCCCGGAGATAGTCGCCGTAACTGAATCCGCCCGGCAGGACGACGGCGTCGACCTGGTGGAGATCCTTGTCACGGTGCCAGAGGGCGACCGGCTCGGCGCCGGCCAGACGGACCGCGCGCTGGGCGTCGCGGTCGTCGAGAGAGCCGGGGAAAGTGACTACCCCTACGCGGGTGGTCACTTTGCCTCCTCCTCGACGCGGACGGTGAAGTCCTCGATCACGGTGTTGGCCAGAAAGGTCTCGGCGGCTTCGCGGATGCGGGCGAGCGCGGCGTCGTCCACCGGCCCTTCCAGCTCCAGTTCGAAACGCTTGCCCTGGCGGACGTCGGCGATCCCGTCGAAACCGAGACGGGGCAGTGCGCGCTGCACCGCCTGGCCCTGGGGGTCGAGGATCTCCGGCTTGAGCATGACGTCGACTACGACGCGTGCCACTTGCACTCCCGGTGGTGTGGTGCGTGAAGGCGGGGACCTTCAGACTACCGGGGCTTTCGGGTGAGTTTGCCTGCCGGTCGAGGCAACGCGCGTAGACCTACGCCCCTTACGCACCAAGGGTTCCAGAGCTCTCAGTCGCCTCTTCGGCGGCCCTCTTTCGGCGGCTTAAATGTCCCCTGCCAAGCACCCGCGGGAACACCCGAATACCGGCACTCCGGACAGATCGACCACCCGTATCGGGACTATCCGCCAAGCGTGAAGACCGATGAAAATTCGGAAAAAGAAAGCATGGAGGCCTTCGATTTCCGCCCGCTTCGGGTGCAGAATAGGGCGACCGGCAACGGGGAGTCGGGCGTATCGGCATGGGCCGATGCCGTCCGCCTGCTCATCATTCCCAGCCGGTGCACGTGGTCGTCGAGCGCAGCCCGCGCCCGACGGCCGAATTGCCCGAGAGGATTGACGCCCATGGCTCAGCGTGTAGTTGTCACGCTCTCCGACGACCTGGACGGCGGCGCCGCCGCGGAAACCGTCCACTTCGGCGTAGACGGGAAGTCGTACGAGATCGACCTGTCCGTGGACAACGCGGAGAAGCTGCGGGAGGCCCTCGCCCCGTTCGTCGCGGCCGGCCGCCGCCAGAGCCGTACCGGAAAGTCCTTCCGCCGCACGGCGCTCACCCCCGACCCGGCCGCCGTCCGGGCCTGGGCGCAGTCGCGCGGCATGGAGCTGCCCGCTCGCGGCCGCATCCCCAAGCACGTCTACGAGGCTTTCGCCGAGGCCAACTGATCCTGCCGCAGCAGGCCCGTCGCCCCCGCCCCGACCGCACCGGCGGGAAGGGTGGGGCGACCACCCCGAAACATGGGGTAGAGTATTCCTCGTCGCCGCAACGGGGAACCGGAGAGGCGGCTGGTGCACGAGGCGGAAACGCCGAATCGCACCGTGCGGACGTGGCTCAGTTGGTAGAGCATCACCTTGCCAAGGTGAGGGTCGCGAGTTCGAATCTCGTCGTCCGCTCGTAGTACTCTCGCAGTACTCATAATTGAAGATCGTGCGGACGTGGCTCAGTTGGTAGAGCATCACCTTGCCAAGGTGAGGGTCGCGAGTTCGAATCTCGTCGTCCGCTCAGGTTGCGAAGGCCCCCCTCCATCGAGGGGGGCCTTCGCCGTTCCCGCCCCACCCTCGCTCCGGTTTCCGGGGTTCGGGCCCTTCCCGCACCGATGACATTTGTCATCGCCGGCCCGTGGATCCGCACCGGCCTTCGATGACGGGACGCACTGCCCTCGCCGCCCCGCCGCCGGGAGGCTGGAGGCATGAAGAACAGCAGCTCCTCCGAGCAGCAGCCCGCCGTCGAGGTCCGCGGCCTGCAGCGCCGCTACGGTCCCGCCGGCTCCGCCGGCTTCGACGCCGTCCGGGGCCTCGACCTCACCATCCGCCGGGGCGAGCTGTTCGCCCTGCTCGGCACCAACGGCGCGGGCAAGACCTCCACGATGGAGCTGATCGAGGGCCTGGCCGCCCCGACCGCGGGAACGGTCCGGGTGCTCGGCCACGACCCGTACCGGGAGCGGGCCCGGGTCCGGCCGCGGATCGGGATCATGCTGCAGGAGGGCGGCTTCCCCTCCGAGCTCACCGTCGCCGAGACCGGGCGCACCTGGGCCGGACTCACCAGCGGCTCCCGCCCGGTGGACGAGGCGCTCGACCTGGTCGGCCTGCTGGACCGGCGCGGCGTACGGGTCAAGCAGCTCTCCGGCGGCGAGCGGCGCCGGCTCGACCTGGCGATGGCACTGCTCGGCCGGCCCGAGGTGCTCTTCCTGGACGAGCCCTCCACCGGCCTGGACCCGGAGGCCCGGGCCGCCGTGTGGCGGCTGGTCCGCGAACTGCGCGCCGAGGGCACCACGGTGCTGCTGACCACGCACTACCTGGAGGAGGCGGAGGAGCTCGCCGACCGCCTCGCCATCATGCACCGGGGCCGGGTGGTCACCGGGGGCACCGTCGCCGAGGTGCTCGCCGACCGCCCGTCCCGGATCACCTTCGAGCTGCCCGAGCGGTACGGCCGCTACGAGAGCCTCAGCCTGCCGCCGCTGGACGCCGAGGTCAGCTCCGAGGGCCGCCGGATCACCCTGCGCACCCCGCGGCTCCAGGCCACCCTGACCGACCTGCTCGGCTGGGCCGCGCACCACGAGATCACGCTCGGCGCGCTGGACGCCCGCAGCGCCTCGCTCGAAGAGGCCTTCCTCGCGATCGCCGCCGAAGCCGACACCGACACCGCAGCCGCCCCCGCCCTGATCGGATCCGCCCGATGACCGCCCTGACCGCCTCCGCCGCCACGTCCCCGACCTCGCCGCTCGGCCGGCTGCTCGCCCTCGGCCGGGCCGAGACCACCCTGCTGCTGCGCAACCGCACCGCGCTCTACATGGCCCTGGCGATGCCGGCGGCGATGGTCCTCGTGGTGCACTCCGTCCTCAAGCAGATGGCCGCGCACAAGCCGGATCTCGACCAGCACGCCACCCTGATCAGCGCGGTGGCGGGGATGATCCTGATGTTCGTCGTCTACTACAACCTGACCGCCGCGTACGTCGGCCGCCGCATCGCCCTGGTGCTCAAGCGGATGCGCACCGGCGAGGCGACCGATCTGGAGATCCTCGGCGGGACGGCCGTCCCCTCGGTCATCCTCGCGCTGGTGGAGTGTGTCGTCCTGGGCGTCGGCGGGGCCGTGGCGCTGAAGCTGCCGGCTCCGGTGAACCCGGTCCTGCTGGTGCTCGGGCTGGTGCTCGGCATCGCCCTGATGGTCGCCCTGGCGGCCGCCACCAGCGCCTTCACCAAGACCGTCGAGAGCGCCGGGATCACCACCCTGCCGATCATGCTGCTCGCGCAGCTCGGCTCCGGGATGATGATCCCCCTGGAGATCCTGCCGGAGAAGCTCGCCACCTTCTGCCGCGCGCTGCCCACCACCCCGGCCTTCCAGCTGGTGCGGATCGGCTGGTTCGGCACCGACGGCAGCTCCGCCGCCACGGACTTCCTCGGCACCTGGACCAGGGCCCTCCCGCACCTCGGTCTCGCCGTGTTCTGGATCGCCGTCGCCGTCTGGGCCGCCCGCCGCTGGTTCCGCTGGGAGCCGCGGGGCTGAGGCCACCTCATTTCGGCCGAACCCCCGCCTAGTTCGCCTACGCCCCTGACTGATAGGAAGACAGCACAATTCATGGAATCGGGGGAACGGGACGAAATCGGCATGGATCTGACCAGACCGGTGCGGCGCTGGCGGGCCACCGGGAAGCCACAGCGCACGGAGCTCTATTTCCGCTGGTCGATGTATCTGACCCAGCTGATCCAGCCGCTGGTGGCGCTCTCCTCCTTCTCGGGCCAGCACGCCGCCCGCTCCCACCTGCTGTTCCCGGTCGGTATGGCGGTCTCCGTCACCGGCACCGCGCTCTCCATCTGCACCCTGCGTGCCGCGCTGAGCCACTACCTCGGCCGCCGCGGCAGGCCCACCGGATGGCTGGTCGCCACCGGACTGATGCTGGCCGCCGCGGTCCCGGCCCTCCTGCTGCTCGCTCCGGCCCACCGGTACGAGCAGATCCCGTCCACCACCACCGCGGTCGCCTACCTGGTGGGCTACGGGCTCGGTCCGGCGGTCATCGCGCTGTCGGTCCGCTCCGGTGTCCTGGTCTGCGCGACGGGGATCCTGCTGATCGCTCCGGTGGGGTACCTGACGGGGTGCTCCCTCCCCGCCGCCATCGGGGTGGTGATCGTCACCGCCTTCTGGACCGCCTTCATGAGCACCGCCTGGCGCATCTCGGCCTGGGTCATCGGGGCGGTCTGGGAGCTGGACGCCGCCCGGGAGAAGCAGGCGCGGCTGGCGGTGGCCGAGGAGCGGCTGCGGTTCTCCCGCGACCTTCACGATGTGATGGGCCGCAACCTGACGACCATCGCGCTGAAGAGCGAACTCGCCGTCCAACTGGCCCGCCGGGGCCGCGCGGAGGCCGCCGAGCAGATGGCCGAGGTGCAGCGGATCGCCCAGGAGTCGCAGCGCGAGGTCCGCGACCTCGTACGCGGTTACCGGGCCGCCGACCTCCAGATCGAACTGGCCGGCGCTCGCTCGGTGTTGCGCGCTGCCCAGGTCGAGTGCACCACCGAGCTGGCCCCGGAGACCGGCACGCTGCCGCCGACCGTCCAGTCGGTGCTCGGCTGGGTGATCCGCGAGGCGACCACCAACGTGCTGCGGCACAGCGACGCCAGGTACTGCTCGATCCGGCTGCGACCGGCCGACGGCCGGGCCGTGCTGGAGATCGAGAACGACGGTGTGCCCGTGGTCCCCAAGCCCAGTGCGGGAAGCAGCACCGGGCTGGCCGGACTCCGGGAGCGGCTCACCGCCCTGGACGGCCGGCTCACCTGCCAGCAGCCGGGTGCCGGGCGCTACCGGCTGACCGCGAGCCTGCCCCTGACCGACAGCCGTACCGTCACCGCCCTGGAGGACAGCGCCCGATGACCGAGCCCACCACCGGATCCCCGGGCGAGCGAGCGGCGCCCTCGGGCACCTGCGTCCTGCTCGCCGACGACGAGCACCTGATCCGGGGCGCACTGGCCGCCCTGCTGGCCCTGGAGGACGACATCACCGTGGTCGCCCAGGCCGCCTCCGGGCCCGAGGCGCTGGCGATGGCCGAGGCCCACCGGCCGGACGTCGCCGTGCTCGACCTCCAGATGCCCGGTCTGGACGGCATCGAGGTGGCGGCCGAGCTGCGCCGGCGGCTGCCGGACTGCCGCACCATGATCGTCACCGGCCACGGCCGCCCCGGCTACCTCAAGCGGGCGCTGGAGGTCGGGGTGCGCGCCTTCCTGCCGAAGACCGTCTCGGCCGAGGAACTCGCCGGGATCATCCGCACCGTCCGGGCCGGCGGCCGGTACGTGGACCCCGAGCTGGCCGCCGACGCGATCAGCGCCGGGGACAGCCCGCTCACGCCCCGGGAGACCGACGTCCTGGAGCTGGCCGCCGACGGCACCTCGGTCGCCGAGATCGCCGAACGGGCCTCGCTCTCCCCCGGGACCGTGCGCAACTACCTCTCCTCCGCCGCCACCAAACTGGGCGCGGAGAACCGCCACTCGGCGGTGCGGGTGGCCCGCGAGCGCGGCTGGATCTGACCGGCGGGTCCTGTCCGGGCGCGGGGCGGCGGGTCCGAGGGTGGACCCGCCGGCCCCGGGAAGGGCCCTGCGGCCCGTCAGGCCCAGGTGAGACCGGTCAGGCGCTCATAGGCCTCGACGTACTTGGCACGGCTTCGCTCGACGATGTCCGCGGGCAGTGCCGGCGGCGGGAGTTCGCTCGCGCGGTCCCAGCCGGACTCGGGCGAGGTCAGCCAGTCGCGGATGAACTGCTTGTCGTAGGAGGGCTGGGCATGGCCCGGCTCCCACCGGTCCGCGGGCCAGAAGCGCGAGGAGTCCGGGGTCAGCACCTCGTCGCCGATCACCAGCTCGTCGCCGCTCAGACCGAACTCGAACTTGGTGTCCGCCAGGATGATCCCCCGCTCGCGGGCGATGTCCCGGGCCCGGGAGTAGACGGCCAGCGTGGTCTGCCGAAGGGTGGCGGCCAGCTCGGGACCGATCCGGCGAGCGGTCTCCTCGTAGGAGACGTTCTCGTCGTGCTCGCCGACCTCGGCCTTCAGGGCCGGGGTGTAGATCGGGCCGGGCAGCTCGGAGCCGTCCTCCAGGCCCTCGGGCAGCGCGATGCCGCAGACCGTACGGTCCGCCCGGTACTCCAGCAGACCGGAGCCGGTCAGGTAGCCGCGGGCCACGCACTCCACCGGGACCATGTCCAGGCTGCGGCAGATGAGCGTGCGGCCCTTCCAGTCGGCGGGCGCCTCGGCCGGGACCTCGGTCGAGATCACGTGGTTGGGCACGATGTCGGCGATCCGCTCGAACCACCACAGCGAGAGCTGGGTGAGGATCCGGCCCTTGTCGGGGATGTCGGTCGGCAGCACCCAGTCGAAGGCGGAGGTCCGGTCGCTGGCCACCATCACCAGGTCGCCGTTCTCGGCTCGGTAGAGATCACGCACCTTGCCGGTGTGCAGATGGACCAGGCCGGGCACCTGGACCGGCTCGGGCTTGGTGACAAATCCGCTCAAGGTTTTCAGTCCTCAGGGTGGTTCTCGCCCCGATGCGGCGAGAAAGGGAAGGTCACTGGCCCGAGTCTGTCACGAAGCCCTCTCCCGGCCCGTTCCACGCGCGTAGCTCAGACCCCTTACCGGACGGGCCGGACAGCCTCCCCCGAGGCATGGGGTTCCTCCCCGGGAACGAAGCCCGCGCAGGCCGGCGGGGCCGACGGCGCCCGAGGGCGGCTAGCCCTCCTTGCGGATGTGGTCGAGGAGGTTGGCCGTGGCCCGCTGGACGCGGTCGTCGGTGTGGCCGGGGCGGTCGAGCGCGGGGGACCAGGCGAAGGTGCCGGCCGCGAAGACGTACGCGCCGCTGGGGGCCCGGTAGAGCGAGGTCTCCTGGAAGCGCGGCTTGCCCAGGGCGTCGCGGTACGGGGAGTGGGCGAGCAGGATCCGCTCGGTGTTCTCGGGCAGGGCGACCCTGGGGAAGTAGCAGTCCGCCTCGCCCGCGACCAGCCCGGGCAGTTGCTCGCCCTCCCGCAGACCGGTGCCCTCCCAGAGCCAGTGCGAGGTGTTCCGGGCCACCAGCGGGACGGGCGTGGGCACGCTCCCGGCGTACTGGATGCCGAGCAGGTGCTGCTCGGGCTCGCCCGCGTCCCGCCAGAGCGCGCTCTGACTGCCCGGCACCCCGGCCGCCGGGTTCCGGGCCGGGACCCGCTGGCGCTTGCGGCAGTTGAGCAGCCGGTTCGGCTCGCCGGACGGAGCGGCCGTCAGCTCGACCCGCCAGTACATGGTGTTGGCGGAGAGGAAGACCAGCGAAGTCCCGTCGTCCCTGGCCCGCTCGACGGTGCGCCGCATCGGCTCGGACCAGTACTCGTCGTGCCCGGGGAAGATCAGCGCCTTGTGCCGGGCCGGTTCGACCAGACCGGCGTGCAGGTCGGAGGCGGTGGCGTAGGACAGGTCGTAGCCGTAGCGCTCGGCCCAGCGGATGAAGTCGTAGGCGTGGCCGACGTGCAGCGGCAGCCCGGCGCCCGCGTGCGGCCGGTCGAAGGAGACCGTGACGGCGGCCTCCTGCTCGCCCAGCAGCCGGCCGTGGTCGTCCCAGGCGTGGTAGAGGCTGGCACCCTGGTGGCCGTCCTCGGGGAAGAGGTTGTACGCCTGCCAGGTCACGTCGGGCAGCACCAGCAGCAGCTCGCCCGCATGCCCGGGATCGGTCAAGTCCCGCACGGTGAACGGGATGTGGGTGCGGTGCCGGTTGTCGGCGGTGGTGAGCACCGCGACGTACGCGCCCGGCCTCCAGTGCGGCGGGACCTGCAGCCGCCAGGACTGCCACCAGTGGTGGCAGGAGACGGTACGGCCGACCACCAGCGGCGCGGCCTGGGACACGCCCGCGATCAGCGGGCTGGACGTCGTGTGGTGGGCGCCGTCACCGTTGTAGTGGCCGATCCGGTAGACGTCCACGGTGAACTCGCGCGGCGGGTTCACCGTGACCCGGAAGTCCACCGAGCCGCCGGGGCGGATCACGCCGGCCGAGGCGAAGCCCTTGATCTGCTGGTTCACGTCCTCCGCGTTGGCCGGGGTGCCGATCGGCGGCCTGGGAGGCGGCGTGTCCAGCGGCTGCTGGCCGGGCGCGTCCACGCTGACGTACCAGGGCACGGCGCCCTCGGCCCCGGCCACGTACTGGTCCGGACTTCGCAGCCAGGGCAGCGGCCCCTGCCCGAAGGGGTCGGAGACACCGTGTGCCAGCGTGCCCGACTCCCAGCGGCGGTTGAGTTCCGTCCCCACGCGCCCCTCCCACAGTCGCCGGGCCCGGCCCGGCGCTCCCCCGCTCGGTGGCATGTGCCAGATGTATGTGCGTGCTGGGATCTAGCACACCACAAAGTGCTGGCGCTGCGTCACCCCACGGTAGCAACAAGTGGTGTTGAAACCCTCTGCTCCGCCATGACCTCCGGAAACCCGGCCGGGTTCAGAGACGTACGGGGCGCTCGAGCCGGACACCCGCGCCCTCCAGCCAGGCGCGCAACGGGGCGTCCTTGCCCTGCTCCACCGCCTGCGCCACCGGCGAGGAGGGATCGGGCCCGCGTTTGCCGTCCACCAGCAGCACCGGGCCGTCCAGCCAGTCCAGGCCCGGGGTGCCGGCCCCGGTGTCCACCGCCGCGCAGCAGACCAGCGCGGTCACGTGCTCGACCAGCAGGTCGCGTCCGGGCCGCATGGGCTGCAGCGGGGGCGCACACCAGCCGCTGAGCGCCAGCTGGGCGGCCAGCGCGGCGGACAGCGGCTCGCCCCCGCCCTCCGCGAGCCTGGCCAGCAGGCCGGTCAGCGGCGGCCCGGCGGCCCGGTCGCGCCCGGCGCCACCTCGCCGCGCCGCGTCCGCCGCGCCGCCCGGCGCCGTACCGGCCAGCGCGGCCTGCAGGGCGGCGGCCTGGGTGCGCCAGCCGAGGTCCACCACCTGCGCCGGGTAGTCCGCCCAGTCGAGGTCCTGCCAGCCGGTGGCGGAGGTGCCGAAGAACAGCTCGGCGGCGAGCAGCGAGACCGCCGCGTCCACCTCGCCCGGCTCCTCCAGCAGGTCGCAGGCGGGCCGGTCGCCGAGCCGGGACTCGTACCCTTCGGCGAGGCGGTCGCGGCGGGAGAGCTCGGTCAGGGCGGAGACCACGCCCGCGTTCAGGTGGGTGGGCAGCCGGCCGAGCCGCCAGGCCGGCAGCGCGACCCGGCTGAGCAGCCGGTCCCAGCCCGCGTAGGCCAGGCCGACCTGCTCCTGGGCGGCGATCCGCAGACCGTAGTCGACCGCCTTGGCGCGGTCGGAGGCCCAGGCGGCCACCGAGCGCTCCAGCTCCGCCGAGTGGTCCCGGCAGGCGGCGAGCAGCCGGCGGGTGACCCCGCCCACCAGGGCGGCCGGGCCCCTGCGCCGGCCGGTGCCCGAGGTGTCCAGCGCGGCGTCCAGGCTGCGGACGTAGCGGCGGGCGGCGGCGATCTCCGGGTCGGCGGCGGCCGCCGTGCCGGCCACCACGGGCGCGAGCAGGGCGCGCAGCTCCCCCGCCCGCATCCACCACAGGAAGGGCGAGCCGATCACCAGCACCGGCGCGGTCGGCTCGGCGCGGTGGCGGCTGAACAGCCCGCGGCGCGGGTGGGCCTCCTCCAGCCAGCTGTCGCAGTCGGGGGTGAGCGCGATGCCCGAGGGGGTGGGCACCTCCAGCCGCTCGGCGAGTTCGCCGATCAGCCGGTACAGCTCCGGAGCGCAGTCCCGGGACACCGGAACGGCCGGGGTGCGCGGCGGGACGGCTCTGGCGTGGGCCCTGGCCACCAGCGCGGCGACCGTCAGGACCAGCACCGCGACCACCCCGGCCACCCAGCGGGCGGCGTCCCACGCCGCCGCGTCGGCGGCACCCGGTGCGCCGATCCGCCCGGTGAACCGGCCGGCCAGCAGCACCGCGGCGAGGGCGGCGGGCAGCGCGGCGAGGGCCACCCCGAACCCCCGCACCCGCAACAGGGCCTGGGCCTGTGCACGGGCGGCTTCCACAGCGGCCATGCGACGCGGCACCCCCTTCGGAGCCCGAGGTCGGTGATCGCGGTACCCCACGGAGGAGGTCCGCAACGGTCCGGACACCCGAGCCGACTCGAAATGATCAGTTCAGACCGGGCATCGACCTGCGCCGACACCGGTTGTGCATCCTGCCTGGCACTTCTGACAGTTTTGACGCCAGCATGCGGGTGCGTGTTCCGGATCGGCCTGCTTCCACCCGTCCTGGTGACGTTGCACGACTTCAGCATCCCCCTGACCGCTCCGGACGCCACCCGGCACCGCGCACGACGGCCCGGAGCGAGCCACCGTGATCCGGCGCGATCCAGCGCACCATAAGGCCCGGACACCGGCCGCGTCAGCCGGATGGCGAGTACCTCACCCGAAGGACTGGAATCCGGGTCTCTTCCGGTGCGGCGCGCGGCCTGTGGCGGCGGCGGGCGCACTGCCCGAGGGGGATACCTCCGGCCGGGCGCAAAACCCGCCGGGCACGGCCCGGGAGCCGGAAAACCCACAGGGGCGCGAGGCAGAGCCCCGCGCCCCTGTCGATCGCGCTCTCCCGCCTACTGCCGGGCGGCCTCGAGGGCGATGTCGGTGCGGTGGTGGGAGCCCTTGAGGGTGATCCGCTCGACGGCCCGGTAGGCGCGGGTGCGGGCCTCGGCGAGGTCGGCGCCGGTCGCGGTGACCGACAGCACGCGGCCGCCGGCGCTGAGCACCTGGCCGTCCTCGCCGACCCGGGTGCCGGCGTGCAGCACGTGGACCGAGCCGTCGGCGGACTCCGCCTCGGCCAGGCCCTCGATCGGGTCGCCGGTGCGCGGCGCGGCCGGGTAGCCCTCCGAGGCGATGACCACGGTGACGGCCGCGCCCTCCTCCCAGCGCAGCGGCTCCAGCGTGTCCAGGGTGCCCTCGGCGGCGGCCAGCAGGACGCCCGCCAGCGGGGTCCGCAGCCGGGCGAGCACCACCTGGGTCTCCGGGTCGCCGAAGCGCGCGTTGAACTCGATCACCCGGGTGCCGCGCGAGGTGAGCGCGAGGCCCGCGTAGAGCAGGCCGGAGAACGGGGTGCCCCGGCGGCGCAGTTCGTCCACGGTGGGCTGCAGTACGGTCCGCAGCACCTCGTCGACCAGGCCCTCGGGGGCCCAGGGCAGCGGCGAGTAGGCGCCCATGCCGCCGGTGTTGGGGCCCTCGTCGCCGTCCAGGGCGCGCTTGAAGTCCTGGGCGGGCACCAGCGGGAGGACGGTGGTGCCGTCGGTGATCGCGAAGAGCGAGACCTCCGGGCCGTCCAGGTACTCCTCGATCACCACCCGGCCGCAGGCGGCGGCGTGGGCCAGGGCGGCCTCGCGGTCGGAGGTGACCACGACGCCCTTGCCGGCCGCCAGACCGTCGTCCTTGACCACGTACGGGGCGCCGAAGGCGTCCAGTGCCTCGGCCGCCTCCTCGGGGGTGGTGCAGACGTAGGAGCGGGCGGTGGGGACGTTGGCCCCGGCCATCACCTCCTTGGCGAAGGCCTTGGAGCCCTCCAGCCGGGCCGCCTCGGGAGAGGGGCCGAAGACCGCGAAGCCGGCCGCGCGCAGCGGCTCGGCGACCCCGGCCACCAGCGGGGCCTCGGGGCCGATGACGACCAGGTCGGCGGCCAGGCGCCGGGCGAGTTCGGTGACCTGCCCGCCGTCCAGCTGGTCGACCGGGTGGACCGTCGCCACCTGCGCGATCCCGGCGTTGCCCGGGGCGCAGTGCAGCTCGGTGACGACGGGATCTTGGGACAGAGAGCGGCACAGGGCGTGTTCGCGGGCGCCGCCGCCGATGACGAGGACCTTCACGCCGCTCAGGGTAGTCGGTGGCTCGTTCACGGCTGCCGCCGGTCCCGTCGAAAGCTCCAACCGGAGCGGCGATCCGGGCCGTTCTGCTGGAGGAACCTCCAAGGACCGGGCGCGTTCCACCGCCGGGTCAGGCCGGGGCTCTGCGGACCGCTCGCTCGGAAGGGTGAAATCTCACCGCCCGCCGAAACCCTCCCACCTCGGCATACCGAGGTGAATTCCGGTAACGATCATTTCCGAAGCGGCCCCGCGCTCAGCCATTTGGCGGTAAGAGTTTGTCTCGGAGAACCACCGGCACAGCCCGGTGCACGGCACCATTGGGCGGCCCACACCCGCGCACGGCGCCGGGCCGGTCCGATGGAACGTCACAGGACCTGGCGTCAGACCGGCGCCGGGTCGGTCCCGGTACCCCGCCGGGGCGTCAGCAGTCCGCCCGCCACAGGGAGCCCCACAGGTGAGCCAGCCGGAAATGCAGCCCGAGGAGAGCCCTTGGGGCAAGGAAGTCGGCGAGGAGGACCAGCCCGTCACGCCCTCCCAGGAGCACGCGCCCTCCCGGCGCCGTACCGACCTGAGCGCCCGCCAGTTCCCGCTCGGGGACTGGGGCGAGCCCGCCGAACGGCTTGAGGAGCTCTACCGGTGGTCCGAGGAGCGGGCCGTCGAGGCGATCGAGTGGTACCGCCACGACCGGATCCGCAAGCGTCGCTGGGCCCGGCTGCTGCGGTTCGGCGCGGCCGGCTTCGCCGTCGCCGGGGTGAGCGCCCCCCTGGTCGCGCTCACCGGCCTCGCCGGGCAGGCTGCGAACTGGGGGTACGTCGCGCTGGTGCTCTCCGCCGCCGGGCTGGGCGCGGACCGGGCGTTCGGGCTGACCTCCGGCTGGATGCGCGACATCAGCACCGCGCAGGCGCTGCAACGGAGGCTGGAGGCCTTCCAGTTCGACTGGGCCTCGGAGTGCGTGCGCGAGGTGCTGGGGCCCACCGAGGGCACGGCGGGGGAGGCGGCCGAACGCTGCCTCGGGGTGCTGCGGCGGTTCTGCGAGGACGTCTCGGACATGGTCCGCAGCGAGACCTCCGAGTGGATGCTGGAGTTCCGGGCCGGTATGACCCAGCTGCCCACCCAGGCCCCGGGGGCCTGGGGCGGGCGCAGCGAGGGCGGCTCGGGCGCGCAGGTCCGCGCTCTGCCCTCGCCCGGCACCCGGCCCACCATGCCCCGCCAGCGTCCCCCGGAGGGCCCCCTCCGCTGAGGCCCCGTCCGTTGAGGCCCCGTCGGCCGGGCCCGCGGTGCGCCCTCGGGGGTACGGGGAGCCGCGCTGCGGGAGACGGCTTCACCCGAGGCGCCCCCGGGGAGCGGCCCGCTACGCGAAGACGATCATGGAGCCCTGGGTGAGGCTGCGGATCGCCGCCGCGTAGAGCCCGGCCCAGGCGTGGCGCTCGCGGGCGTAGGGGTGGAGGTCGTCCAGGGGCGGGCCGAAGGGCTGCTCGAGGCCGGTCGGGCCGAGCGGCCGGGTGGCGGCCGGCGGGTTGTTGAGGTCGATGCCCAACACCGGGGCGACGGCCTGGAGTTCGCGCAGCAGCCCCTGCGAGGATCCGAGCGGCCCGCCGGACTCCAGCAGGTTCTCGGCCACCACCGGGAGCAGGAAGTCGATCGGCACGTACGCCCCGGCGTGGTCGAAGTGCCAGACCAGGTGCGAGCGTTCGGCCGTGCTCTCGAACATCTCCAGCAGCTGCTCGTAGTCCCCGCCGAGCTCGTCCACCGGCGTGATCTCGAAACCGGTCAGGGCCAGCAGGTAGGCGCGGCGCAGGAAGTGGAGCGAGTTGTAGTCGAACGCCGCCACCGGCTCGACCTCGCCGGTTATGCCCGGCACGTGCGCGTACACCGGGACCTCGGGCAGGCCCTGGGCGGTGAGCGCGAGGTTGTAGCGCTGGAGGTCGTCCCTGAACGGGTTCTCGGGGCTGTGGGTCAGCTTGTCCACGAGCGGGACCAGCCACAGGTCGCAGGCCATCGGCCGGCTCTTCCTCTCCGGAGGGCGGGCAACGACGGCCCACCCTATCGGCCCGGCGCGGGCTCCTCGCTCCCCGGCCGGAGCATCCGCACCGGCCTGCCGAGCCTCCCCAGGGGGTCCTTCTGACCGGAGGCCGGCAGCGGCACGAAGCGCGGCAGCGGCACCAGCCCGAGGCCGACCTCCGCCACCTCGCGCGCCTGGGGCTCCTGGTCCGTGTCCGCCGGCGCCGGCGGCGTGGGTGAGGAGTCGTCGGCCAGGTGCTCGCGGAGCAGCGGCAGGACGGTGACCGACTCCAGCGGCTGGCCGGTGAGCGAGGCCAGCAGTTCGACCGTGAACAGGTTGTACTCGTTGACCAGCCGGTGCGTCCCGGCCAGGTCGCGGGCCTCTATCCGGTCCACCAGCTCGTTGTGCCCGGCCCAGCAGACGCCGCTGAGGTTGTCCGCCGCGCGCAGGTAGGGCGCCGCGAACATCCAGGACTGCACCCGCAGCCAGTCCAGGTAGTCGCCGATCCGGCGGTTGCCGACCAGCAGGCCGACCTCCTGCCAGAACCGCCGGTCGCAGCCGACCAGGACGTCCAGCTGGCCGGCCCGTGAGGCGCGCACCGCGGCCTCGGCCCGGCGCCGCAGCGAGGGCAGCCTGACCCAGTCGTACTCGGGTGCGACCGCACCGCCCCGTGTGGCGGCGAGCTGGCGCAGCGAGCTGTCGGTGAGCAGCGCCCTGGCCTCGAAGATCTCCAGGAAGTCGGCCCAGGTGAACTCCGGCACCGTGAAGCCCCGGTGGTGCTCGGCGCGGAGCAGCCCCTGGGCCGCGAGGTCGACCAGCGCCTCCCTGGCCGGGGTCGCCGAGACCCCGTACTGCTCGGCGATCTCCTTGACGGTGAAGTTCTGGCCCGCCGCGAGGCGTCCGGCCATCATCTCCTCGCGCAGCGCACCCGCGATCTGCTCACGGAGGCTGTTGCGCTGGATGGCGGGGTGGCCGCCCCCCGATCCGAAGGAGCTGAACATTCCGGTCGCGACCCCCCTCTGTTAGGACTCGGCAAACGCGACGGCGGCTCATCTTCTCAAAAACGGCCACCGGGTGCGCAAGAGCCCTGTTCCCGGTCATATCGGGACACCGGACCGGTTTCCCGGCCGGATGTCCGGTGATCGGGTCCGGGCCGTCCGGTGAGCGGCCCGGCCGCCGGGTGCCCGGGTGTGCGGACGGCACGGCGGGGGCCGTCCCGGCGGCCGTCGGGTCAGCGCTGTACCGGTGCGGGGATACCGAGCAGGCGGTCGCGGTGCACCGGGAACTCGGTACGGGCCCTGGCGGTCTCGCCGGGATCGAACTCCACCGTGATCACCTCTTCGTCCGCACCCCCCTCGGCCAGCACCCTGCCCCACGGGTCGACCACGATGCTGTGGCCCGCCTGCTCGACCCCGCCGTGCGTGCCGGCGGTGTTGCAGGCCAGGACGTAGGCCTGTTCCTCGACCGCGCGGGCGCGGGCGAGCAGCGTCCAGTGCTCACGGCGGCGCTCCGGCCAGGCGGCCGGGACGATCAGCAGCTCGGCGCCGGCGTCCAGCAGGGCCCGGAACAGCTCCGGGAAGCGCAGGTCGTAGCAGGTGGCCAGACCCAGCGTGCCGAAGTCGGTGGCGGCGGTGACGATCTCCTGGCCCGCGCCCATCGCGACCGCCTCGCCGCTGTCGAAGCCGAAGCGGTGGATCTTGCGGTAGGTGTGCCGCAGCTCACCGTCGGGGGCGAAGAAGAGCGAGGTGTTGTAGATCGGGCCGTCCGGGTCGCGCTCGACGATCGAGCCCGCGTGCAGCCACACCCCGGCGGCCCTGGCGGCGGCCGACATCGCCTCGGCGGTCGGCCCGTCCAGCGGCTCGGCACCGACGGACCAGGCGTCGTAGTTGAATCCCCCGAGCGGCCACAGCTCCGGGAGGACGACCAGGTCGGCCCCCTCCTGCGCCCGTACCAGCGCGGCGGCCCTGGCCCGCCGCTCCTCCGGCGGCTCGGCGTCGGAGACCGCGAGTTGGATCAATGAAGCGCGCACACTACCACCGTCCATGGGACCCGTCCTACGATCGTCACCCGAAAGCGCTGCCCAGCTGTCATCCGGCAGCGTAACGTGCGGGTAGCGCGTCCGCCCGGAAGCCTGGACACCTCGTCCATCGGACCCCAGGTCCGCCCGGACCCGGACGAGTGTGGCAAGGAACCTGACGGAGAGCCGGAGATACCCGTGACGGACAACCAGACCGTACAGGCCTGCGTCGACGCCTGGACGCAGTCCATCGAGTCGATATCCGAACTGCTGGCCGCGCTGCCGACGGACTCCTGGAACCGGGCCACCGACTGCCCCGGCTGGTCCGTCCGCGACATCGTCTCGCACATCATCGCGGTCGAGTCCGAGCTGCTCGGCGATCCCCGGCCGATCCACTCGCTGCCGCGCGACCTGCGGCACGTCACCACCGAGTTCGCCCGCTACGTCGAGCTGCCGGTCGACAAGCGCCGCTGCCACACCCCGATCGAGCTGACCAGCGAGCTGGACTACGTCTTCATCCGCCGTTCGCGCGCGCTGCGCGACTCCCGGCACGAGCCCGGCGACCCGGTCCGCACGCCGACCGGGCCGCTCGCCCGTGAGGTGCCGTACTGGGCGCTGCTGCGCCAGCGGGTCCTCGACGTCTGGGTGCACGAGCAGGACCTGCGGCGCGCCCTCGGCGAGACCGGCAACCTGGACTCCCCCGCCGCCCTGATCACCCGCGATGTCCTGCTCGAGGGGCTCCCCAAGGCCGTCGCCAAGCAGGCCGGCGCTCCCGCCGGGACGGTGGTCTCCTTCGACGTGACCGGCCCGGTGGAGTTCCTGCGCACCGTCCGGGTGGGCGCCGACGGCCGCGGCACCCTGGACGAGCGGGTCAGCCTCGCCCCCGACGTCCAGTTCACGATGGACTGGGAGACGTACGTCAGGCTCGCCTGCGGCCGCGGCCGGCCGAACCCGGTCGAGGCCGAGGGCGACCAGGAGCTGGCCGCCCGGGTACTGGCCAACTTCGCGCTGACGCCGTGACGGTCCGTGGGATTTCCTGACGGCTCGGCGTACACGGAGAAGCGTCACAGCTGAGCATTAGTGCGTTTCCGTGGCGTACGCGGGTGGCGCGCATCGTGCTCCCGTACGGTCGCCGGTACCGGCACATCACCCGTTCGGCCTCGTTGCCCAGGGCAGCCCATCACCGATGAGTGAAGGAGGGGCGGTCATGGACGACGAAACCGGCATGGTGCTGGTGCGGTCCAGCTTCCCGGTCACCGGCCAGCCGATCAGGGTGGTCATGATCAACGGCGAACCGTGGTTCGTCACGGCGGACGTGTGCAAGGTCCTGGGGGCGTGGAAACCCGAGCCAAGCCAGCAGGCTGGTCGGCCCGCAGCACACCCGATCCGTGAACAGCCACCGGATTACTCTCATTCGGAATGAGAGTAATAGCGAAACTGCAGGTCGGAGACCCTACGCCCGCCCCAGCTCCCGCTTCAGCCGCACGATCATCGCCGTCCCCAGGGCCAGCGGGACGTACTGCCAGCAGAGGGCCCACCGGTACGTCTCGGCCGTGTGTCCGGCGGCTCCCGAGAGGGAGTCGAGCAGCAGGCCGATGCCGAAGAGGGTGATCATCGTGCCGATGAAGCCGCCCATGTTGGCGATGCCGGAGGCGGTGCCGAGGCGCTCGGGCGGGTTGTGGGCGCGGGCGTAGTCGAGACCGACCAGGGATGCCGGGCCGTTGCTGCCCATGACGACGAGCAGTACCACCAGCAGCCACAGCGGTGGCCGCCCGCCCGGCCAGGCGAGCACCACGGCCCAGCAGGCGGCCGTGCTGCCGATGACCGTGAAGGTGACCGGGATCCGGGCGGCGGGGTAGCGGGAGACCAGGCGCCCGAAGACCAGGCCGAAGGCCATGTTGCACAGGACGAGCAGGGTCAGCAGTCCGCCCGCCTCGCCCCGGCTCATCCCCTGGCCCTCGACCAGGTACGGCATGCCCCAGAGCAGGCCGAAGGTCGCGCCCGGGAAGGCGGTGGTGAAGTGCACCCACATGCCGAGCCGGGTGCCGGGTTCCCGCCAGGCGTGCCGGATCTGCTCGCGCACGGGCGGCCGCCGCCCGGCGGCCGGTACGACGGTGACGCCCGCCGGGGCCTCCTTGAGCAGCAGGGCGACCATCGCGAAGGCCCCGAGACCGAGCAGGGCGATCAGGGCGAAGGTGGCGGTCCAGCCCTGGCTGTGCAGGGCCGGGGCGAGGACCACGGTGGTCACCAGGTTGCCGCCGGTGCCGACCAGTCCGGTGAGCTGGGCGACCAACGGGTTCCTGGCCGCCGGGAACCAGCGGGCGGCGACCCTCAGCACGCTGATGAAGGTCATCGCGTCGCCGCAGCCGAGCACCGCCCGGGAGGCCAGCGCGGGCCCGAAGGAGGGGCTGAAGGCGAAGGCGAGCTGACCGGTGCTCAGCAGCAGGATGCCGAGCAGCAGTACCCGGCGCGGCCCGAACCGGTCGATCAGCAGGCCGACCGGCACCTGCATGGCCGCGTAGACCAGCACCTGGAGGATGGCGAAGGTGGAGAGCGCCGAGGCGCCGATACCGAACCGGGCCGCCGCGTCCAGCCCGGCCACACCGAGGCTGGTGCGGTGGATCACCGCGAGGACGTAGACGCCGACACCGATCGACCAGGCGCCCCAGGCGGCCCGGCCGCCGGGCGGTGCGGGGTGGTGCTCGGAGCTCTCGGAGGATCCGGGGCCGGGCTCGGGCTCGGGCTCGGGCTGTGGCCGGGGGCCAGGGACAGAGCAGGGGCGGACAGGGCTGTCGGGGTCCACGGGCACGGCGACCAGATTAGTCATCCCATCAAATGACCATTCCGGCAGGTGGCTACGCGGGACCGGAACAGCACGGCACGGGAGCGGCACGGGAGCGGCACGGCGCCCGGCGCGCTCAGCCCCTGAGCGTCCAGGTCACCGTCCTGGTCATGTGCTGGTCGCGGAACGCCTCGTCGCGCACCCAGTCGGTGGTGTCCCGCACGGTCGCGGTGACCTGTACGTCCTTGCCCGAGGGGATCTGCAGCGCGGCGGTGTCCAGCAAGCCGGGGTCCGGCCCCTGAGGGGCGGTCACCACGCCGTCGACCTTCCACTCCACCTGCAGCTGCCGGCCGCCCTCCAGCGGCAGCGGGCGCACGTGCAGCCGGGGCCGTCCGGCCACCGTGCCGGCGGGGGGTTCCGGCGGGTCCATCGGGCCGATCCGCCGGTAGATCTGTTCGAGGATCGCCTCCCGGGAGGGGAGGTTGTAGGTACCGCCGAGGGTCCGCATGACCGAGTCGGCGGTCGGCCGGTAGATGCCGTTGCCGCTGCGGTACGCCCCTACGGTGCCGCCGCCGTCCGGGGACTCGGCACCGAGCCAGCGCCACCACTTCACATGGGTGCGGGCCATGTCGTCGGCGTTCACCGTGGAGAGGTTGGGGTAGTCGGCATCGTCGGGGGCGGTGTCGTACTCGTCGCCCAGGTCGCCGACGGTGTGGCCGATCTCGTGCTGGATGATCCGCCCGGCGTCCGGGCTGCCGCCCGCGAGGGTGGTCACCCCGGTACCGCCCGCGCCGCCGTACTCGCCGGAGTTGGCCAGTGCGATCAGGTACTGCGGGCCGTCCCCCTTGCCCGCGTACCTGGCGGTGGTGGGCTCGTCCGCGCAGAGCAGCCGGGCGGTGCCGTCGCACCAGAAGTGCATCCCGAGCGGGGTGACCGTCCGGCGGCTGCGGCTCTCCGACTCGGCTATCCCGGCGACGGGGGAGACCACGTCCACCCGCCTTATGTTGAAGTAGCCCTGGTAGCTGCGGAACGGTTCTATGTCCATCACCGCGTGCCAGGCCCGGTCGGCCTGCTCCTGGAACAGCTGCTGCTGGTCGGCGGTGTAGCCGTCGCCCATCAGCACCAGCGTGATCCGGTTGGCGGGGTCGCCGGTGCGGCGTATGTCCACCGTGGGCGCGGGCTGGGGCGCCCGCTGGTCCGTGGCGGTCGTGCCGTGCGGCGGGGCGGGGCGGTCCGGGGTGGGCGCGGGAGCGCCGATCGTTCCGAACGGCGGTGGGGATGCCACCTCCAGCGCGGTCGGCAGAGCTGCGACCGAGAGCAGGCTGAGCGCTGCTGCGCTCCGGACGATTCGGCCAGACCAACCGTTCGGCATACGGTGCGTCCTCCGGACTCCGGTCACCCGGCTGGAGCGCGGGTGGTGGGCCGACAAGACGTACCCGGCCCACCGGACACTCCCGACCGCGGGGGGAGCGACTTCGCCGGTCCGGATCACCGTGGCGGGGCATCCGGCGCAGTCGGCGGGCGCACCGGCCGAAACGGCCGTAGGACCGCCCGGGCCACGGACCTCCCGGGCCCGTGGACCTCCCGGCGGGCGAGCGGGCGTGCCGCCGGGGCGGCCGGGTGTGCCGTCCGGGCGAGCGCTCGGCCCCGTTCTGCTCCGGGAGGCGCTCCCCCGGCCTCAGCGGGCCGCGCGGCGGTGCAGCAGCAGGTGCGTTCCCACTCCCAGGAGCAGGCCCCAGAAGGCCGAGCCGATGCCGAACGGGCTCATCCCGGAGGCGGTGGCCAGGAAGGTCACCACCGCGCCGTCGCGGCCGCCTTCGTCGGCGAGCGCGCCGGCCAGGCTGCCCTGGAACGACGCCAGCAGGGCGACCCCCGCGATCACCGCGATGAGCGCCGCGGGCAGCCCGGTGAACAGGCTCACCAGCACCCCGCCGAAGCTGCCCACCAGCAGGTACAGGACACCGGCCGACATCCCGGCGATGTAGCGGCGCTCGGGGTCGGGGTGGCTCTCCGGTCCGGTGCAGATCGCGGCGGTGATGGCGGCCAGGTTGACCCCGGGCGAGCCGAACGGTGCCATCAGGACGGAGACCGCACCGGTGGTGCCGATCAGCAGCCGGTCGTCCGGCTGGTAACCGGAGGCGCGCATGATGCCGAGCCCGGGCGCGTTCTGCGAGGCGAGCACCACGATGGTGAGCGGCAGCGCCAGGCCGACCGTCGCGGACCAGCCGAAGGCCGGTGCGGTGAGCACCGGGCGGACGAGCCCGCCGTCGCCCAGGTGCAGTGGCAGTCCGACGGTGCCGGCGGCCAGGGCGCCGCCCGCCAGCAGGGCCACGGGTACCGCGTACCGGGGCAGGTGGCGCTTGGTGAGCAGGAAGGCCGCGAAGGTGCCCAGTACGAGGACGGGCGCCTGGTGCAGCGAACCGAAGACCCCGGTGCCGAAGGAGAACAGGATCCCGGCCAGCATCGCGTTGACGATCCCGGGCGGTACGGCCCTGATCAGCCGCCCGAACAGTCCGGTCAGTCCGAACAGCGCGACCGCCGCACCGCTCACCAGGAAGGCCCCCACCGCCTCGCGGTACGGGTACGCGCCCAGGCTGGTCACCAGCAGCGCCGCTCCGGGCGTGGACCAGGCGGTGATCACCGGCGTCCTGGTCCACCAGCTCAGCAGCAGGCAGGTGAGTCCGCTGCCGACGGCCACCGCCCAGATCCAGGAGGCGGTGTGCGCGTGGTCCAGGTGTCCGGCGGCGGCCGCCGCCAGGACGACCACCAGCGGGCCGGAGAAGGACACCGCTATGCAGACCAGCCCGGCCAGCAGGGCGGGCAGCGAGACGTCCCGGCGCAGCGAGCGCCGTCCGGCGGACGCCTGCCCAGTCCCGGTCCCCGGCCGCGTCCGCTGCCGCGTTCCAACGTGATGCTCTGCCACCCGAGCAGTATTCTGGAAGACCCTTTGCGGCGCTCCGGAATTACCTCCACGACTACTGCCGCCATCCGGCGGCAGACGTGTCGCGGGTGTGAAGTCCCTTCGCACGCAGGCACGGAGAGCGGAGCCGGCGGGCCGCGACCACCGGCCGACCTCACCCGCAGTCCGCGACAGCTCCTGGGGGAACCCGTCATGCGAGTATCCGCTGTACCCGGTCTTGTGAAGAACGTCCTGTCCTCGCTCGCCACCCGCAGGGCCCTCGCCCTCGGCGCCGCCGTCCTGACCGCCGGCGGCGCCGCCCCGCTGCTTCCGGGCGCCCCGGCCGCCTGGGCGTGCGGTGGTACGGCCGGCTCGGCCGACAGCGCGGCGAGCGCGTCCGCCCCCGCGGCGGGCCACCGCGGCGAGGTGGCTTCGGCCTTCGTCCCGGTGGTGCCGGCCTCGGTGACCGCCGGTGGCGCACCGGTCGAACTCGGCGTCGAGATGGCCAACTTCACCGGCGCCGACTACGCCGACATCGCCCCGTCCTTCGCGCTCTACAACCCGGGCTCCGGCTCCGACCACGCCTTGCCGGGCACAAACCTGCGGATCCGGGACCTGAAGGTGGAGGTCATGCAGGACGGCCGGTGGCGGAACCTGCCGCTGCACCAGGGCTGCGACCCGACGCTGGTCGCCGACACCTCCGTCCTCGCCGGCCCGCTGGCCGACCGGCACGCCCACCGCTACCTGTTCCGGCTCTCGCTCTCGGCCGACGCCCCCGGTCAGCAGACCGAGATCCAGGTCTTCAGCGGCTTCGGTCTCAACGGCAAGAGCAACTCGACCGTCCTCAGGGTGCTCCGCTAGAGCCTGCCCTCCGCGCTCCGGAACGCCGGTGGGACCCGCCTCAACCGAGGCGGGTCCCACCGGACTTGGACCGACCGGCAACGGAGCCCGGGGCGGTCAGGGGGGCGGTCAGCCCCAGGTGATCAGGCGCGCCGGACGCTCCAGGATCGCGGCGACGTCCGCCAGGACCTTGGAACCGAGCTCGCCGTCGACCAGGCGGTGGTCGAAGGAGAGCGCGAGGGTGGTGACCTGACGCGGCACCACCTTGCCCTTGTGGACCCACGGGAGCTCCCGCACCGCGCCGAAGGCCAGGATGGCGGCCTCGCCGGGGTTGAGGATCGGGGTGCCGGTGTCGACCCCGAAGACGCCGACGTTGGTGATGGTGATGCTGCCGCCCTGCATGTCGGCCGGCGGGGTCTTGCCCTGGCGCGCGGTCTCGATCAACTCGCCGAGCGAGACAGCCAGTTGCGGCAGGGTCTGGGATCCCGCGTCCTTGATGTTGGGCACGATCAGGCCGCGCGGGGTGGCCGCCGCGATGCCGAGGTTGACCTGGCCCCTGATCACGATCTCCTGGGCGGCCTCGTCCCAGGCGGCGTTGATCTCCGGGTGGCGCCGGACGGCCGTCAGCAGCGCCTTGGCGACCAGCAGCAGCGGGCTGACCCGGACGCCCGCGCCCAGCTCGCCGGTCTCCTTGAGCTTGCGGACCAGCTTCATCGTCCGGGTCACGTCGACCTGGACGAACTCGGTGACGTGCGGCGCGGTGAAGGCCGAGGCCACCATCGCCTGCGCGGTGGCCTTCCGGACGCCCTTGATCGGCACCCGGACGTCGCCCCGACCGGCCTGCACCGCCTCCACGGCCACGGCCTCGGCGACCGGAGCCGGGGCCGCGGCCTCGACCGGTACGGCCGCCGCGGCGGCCGCGTGCACGTCCTCGCGGGTGATCACACCGTCCCGGCCGGTCGGCACCACGGCCCGCAGGTCGATCCCGAGGTCCTTGGCCAGCTTGCGGACCGGCGGCTTGGCCAGCGGGCGCTCACCCGTCACCGGAGCGGTGGCCGGAGCGACGACGGCCGGAACGGCCACCGGAGCGACGACGGCCGGAGCGGCGACCGGGGCAGCGGCCGGAGCGGCAACCGGGGCGGCCGCGGTGCTGCGGCGGGCCCGCCGCTGGGTGCCACCGGTGCGCGGCCCGTAGCCGACCAGCACCTCGCGGCGCTCGGGCACGACCTCCTCAGCGGCCGCGGCGGCGTCCGCGACGGCGGGCGCGGGGGCAGCCTCACCGGCGCTCGCACCGACCGCGACGGAGATGATCGACGTGCCGACGTCCACCGTCGTCCCGGCGGGGAAGAAGATCTGCTCGACGACCCCGTTGAACGGGATCGGCAGCTCGACCGCCGCCTTGGCGGTCTCCACCTCGCAAACGACCTGACCGTCCGTCACCTCGTCGCCGGGCTTGACGTACCAGGTCAGGATCTCGGCCTCGGTGAGGCCCTCGCCGACGTCCGGCATCTTGAACTCGCGGAGCGAGCGAACTGCAGTGGTCATCATCGCTCCCGGGGATCAGAACGCCAGCGCGCGGTCGACGGCGTCGAGCACACGGTCCAGGTCGGGCAGGTAGGACTCCTCGACCCGGGACGGCGGGTACGGCGCGAAGTAGCCGCCGACCCGCAGGACGGGCGCCTCCAGGTGGTAGAAGCACCGCTCGGTCAGCCGGGCCGCGAGCTCGGCGCCCATGCCCATGAAGACCGGCGCCTCGTGCACCACGATGCCGCGTCCGGTGCGCTTGAGCGAGGCCTCCAGGGTGTCGAAGTCGACCGGGGAGAGCGAGCGCAGGTCGATGACCTCCAGCTGGTGGCCGTCCTCCTCGGCCGCCGCGGCGGCCTCCAGGCAGACCTTCACCATCGGGCCGTAGGCGATCAGGGTGGCGTCCGTGCCGGGCCGCACCACCCGGGCGGCGTGCAGCGGCAGGTCGGGCGCGTCCAGGACCTCGCCCTTGTCCCAGTACCGGCGCTTGGGCTCCAGGAAGATCACCGGGTCGTCGGACTCGATGGCCTGGCGCAGCATCCAGTGCGCGTCCTGGGCGCTGGAGGGGGTGACCACCCGCAGGCCCGCGGTGTGCGCGAAGTACGCCTCGTGGGACTCGCTGTGGTGCTCGACCGCGCCGATGCCGCCCGCGTACGGGATGCGGACGGTGACCGGCATCTTCACGTGCCCGAGCGCGCGGGCGTGCATCTTCGCCAGCTGGGAGACGATCTGGTCGAAGGCGGGGTAGACGAAGCCGTCGAACTGGATCTCCACGACCGGCCGGTAGCCTCTGAGCGCGAGGCCGATCGCGGTGCCCATGATCCCGGACTCGGCGAGCGGGGTGTCGATGACCCGGCTGTCGCCGAAGTCCTTCTGCAGCCCGTCGGTGATCCGGAAGACCCCGCCCAGCTTCCCGATGTCCTCGCCCATCAGGACGGTCTTCGGGTCCTTCTCCAACGACTTGCGAAGGGCCTCGTTGAGCGCCTTGGCAATGCTCAGCTGACCGGCCATCAGTGGTTCTCCCCGCCCTCGAAGGACGCCGCGTACGTCTCGTACTCAGCCCGCTCTTCCTCGACCAGTGCGTGCGGCTCGGCGTACACGTGGTCGAAGATCAGGGTCGGGTCCGGGTCGGGCATGCCGCGCACGCCCTCGCGCACCCTGAGTCCCAACTCCTCGCTCTCCGCCTCGATCCGGGCGAAGAACTCCTCGTCCGCCAGGCCCTCCTTCTCCAGGTGGGCCCGCAGGCGGGTGATCGGGTCCTTGGCCTTCCAGGCCTCGGTCTCCTCGCTCATCCGGTAGCGGGTCGGGTCGTCGGAGGTGGTGTGCGCACCCATCCGGTAGGTGAACGCCTCGACCAGCACCGGGCCGTTGCCGCTGCGGGCGTGGTCGAGGGCCCAGCGGGTGACCGCGAGAGTGGCCAGCACGTCGTTGCCGTCCACCCGGACGCCGGGGAAGCCGAAGCCCAAGGCGCGGCGGTAGAGCGGGATGCGGGTCTGCACGGCGGTGGGCTCGGAGATCGCCCACTGGTTGTTCTGGCAGAAGAAGACGACCGGGGCGTTGTAGACCGAGGCGAAGGTGAAGGCCTCGTTGACGTCACCCTGGCTGGAGGCGCCGTCGCCGAAGTACGCGATCACCGCGTCGTCGGCGCCGTCCTTGGTGATGCCCATCGCGTAGCCGGTGGCGTGCAGGGTCTGCGCGCCGATCACGATGGTGTAGAGGTGGAAGTTCTTCTCGTTCGGGTCCCAACCGCCGTGGTTCACACCGCGGAACATGCCGAGCAGGTTCAGCGGGTCGACGTCGCGGGTCCAGGCGACGCCGTGCTCGCGGTAGGTCGGGAAGGCGTAGTCACCGGGGCGCATCGCGCGTCCGGAGCCGACCTGGGCGGCCTCCTGGCCGAGCAGCGAGGCCCACAGGCCCAGTTCGCCCTGGCGCTGCAGCGAGGTGGCCTCGCCGTCGAAGCGCCGGACCAGGACCAGGTCGCGGTAGAGCGAGCGGAGTTCCTCCGCGGTGATCGCCAGCGGGAATTCCGGGTTCTCGACCCGGTCCCCTTCGGGCGTGAGTAGCTGTACGAGCTCCGGCGGGGCGTCCGTACCCTTTGTGCGGAGGTTGTCAGGGACGCCGGGGGCGGCCTTCTTGCGCGCCCTCGCCGTGCTTTTGACGGTCACGTTCACTCCTCGGTCTGTCCGGCCGCCCGGGGTCGCCGGTGACCGGTCCGGTCACCGCCTCGCAGGCACGCGTGGGTGTGCGCACCGACTGCAAGGCAGGTGGTGTTCCCTTTCCGACGGCGTCCCTCACGAGAACGTTACCCAGCGGCGCCCCTTGGCGCGCTTGCGCTAGGACGTCCTACTTGTTCACGCCCGAGAACGGCAGGTGTGGTGCAGCCCTCACGTGGTGGCCGTCAGGACACCTGCGCACGCTATCCGGGCGGAGGCTTTCGCGTAAGGGGGTAATCGGCACGGATTCTGCCCTCGGAGTGACAGAGGCGATATGTCTTTCCTGAAGGTGTATGGGAGCATTTGACCGTGACTGGAAACGGACAAATCAGGGTTTTCCTGCTAGATGATCATGAGGTCGTCCGACGCGGCGTACACGACCTTCTGTCCATGGAGGACGACATCACGGTCGTCGGCGAAGCCGGCACCGCCGCCGAGGCGCTGACCCGGATCCCGGCCGTCAACCCCGACGTCGCGATCCTCGACGTCCGGCTGCCGGACGGCAACGGCGTGGCGGTCTGCCGCGAGATCCGCTCGCACCGGCCCGAGATCAGGTGCCTGATGCTGACCTCCTTCTCGGACGACGAGGCGCTCTTCGACGCCATCATGGCCGGGGCGTCCGGGTACGTACTGAAGGCGATCCGCGGCACCGACCTGATCTCGGCGGTCCGCGACGTGGCGGCGGGAAAGTCCCTGCTCGACCCCATCGCCACCAGCCGGGTCCTGGAGCGGCTGCGCGACGGCGGCGAGAAGGAGGACGAACGGCTCGCCCAGTTGACGAAGCAGGAGCGGCGGATCCTCGACCTGATCGGCGAAGGTATGACGAACCGCCAGATCGGGAACGAACTGCACCTGGCCGAGAAGACCGTCAAGAACTACGTCTCCAGCCTGCTGGCCAAGATGGGGATGGAGCGCCGCACCCAGGCGGCCGCCTATGTGGCCCGGCGTCAGGCCGATCATCAGCATTAGGCACATCTCTGACACAATGTCAAGTACATGTGCAGGACTTGATTACGCTCCTGTTCCGTGACAACGCAAGGCCAGATCATCGTGTGCGCACCGGCTCGGCCGGACCGCACCGCACCCCCCTTCGGCACCCTCAGCCCCCCGGTCGCACTCGAGGACCTGACCGGAGTGCTGCGCTCCTACCGGATCGGCAGGCCCCGCGAGATACGGCCGGTGGCCGAGGGACTGCTCAACCGGGGTTACCGGATCACCACCGGATCCGGCCGCTACTTCCTCAAGTGCTACGTCGACCACGTCACCGCCACCCGGACCGCGATCACCGCCCAGCACCGCGCCAGCCGCGACCTGCACGCCCTCGGACTGCCCACCCCGTCCCCGCTGCCGGCCCTCGGCGGCCGGACCGTGACCTCGTACGGCGGACGGCTGTTCGCCCTCTACCCCTGGGTCGCCGGCCGGCACCGGCACGGTACCGAGCTGACCTGCGGGCAGTCCGCCGGACTCGGCGAGCTGCTCGGGCGGATCCACGGCTCACTCGGCAAGGTCTGCGCCCCCGTACCGCAGCCCGCCGGGCACGGCACCGCCGAGCCGGCCGAGACCGTCCTCCTGGTCGGCGAACTGCGCCGGCGGATCGCCCGCACCGAGGCCTACGGCCCCTTCGACGCGCTCGCCGAACAGCGCCTGGCCGAACGGCTGGAACTGATCGCCCTGTACCGGCACCGGCGGCCCGCCCCCGAGAGCGCCCCGCCGACCGGCTGGACCCACGGCGACTTCCACGGCCTCAACCTGCTCTACCGCGGCGAGAGCCTCGCGGCCGTCCTGGACTGGGACAAGCTCGGCACCCGCCCGCAGGCGGAGGAGGCCGTCCGGGCCGCCACGCTGATCTTCAACGACCGGGAGAGCGGCGTCCTGGACCTGGTCCGGGTCCGCCGCTACTCCCAGGCCTACCGGGCCTGCGGCGCCGCCACCGCGGCCCAACTGGCCGCCGCCGTACACCGCGTGTGGTGGGAGCGCCTCAACGACCTCTGGATGCTCCAGTGGCACTACCAGCGCGGGGACCACCGCGCCGACCCGCTCTTCCCCGCCTCGGCCGGCCAACTCGCCTGGTGGTGCCAGGAGTACGAACAGGTCCTGGACGCCTTCACCAACTGACCGGCGTGCTCGGGCGCGGGGCCCGTCGGAACCGGCGGGGACGCGAGGTTCCTCCGGGTCGGCCCCGCGCGCGGGTCGGAGGGCGACCGCTGCGCTCATGACCGGCTCACCTCCCGGAAAGCACGTTGCGCCGCCCGACCTTGAGGTCGGGCGGCGCAACTGTCAGGAGGGCGGAGGAGCTCCGGAACCCCCTGGTTTCCGTCAGTTGTTGGTGGTGCCCCCGCCGGCGCCTCCACCGGAGCCCCCGCCGGAGCCCTTACCGGTGTCGGGCGGGCCGCTCTGGCCACCGGAGGGGGTGGGGCCGGGGGGCTTGCTGTGCCCGGAGGTCGGCTGGTCGGTCGGCGAGTCGCTGGGCGGTGCGCTGACCGGTGCCGAGGCCGAGGACGACGGGGTCGGCGAGCCGGAGGCCCCGGCGGAGCGGCCCGGTGTCGGGGGCGGCGTCTGGGTGTCCTGCCACTCCGGCGGCGGGGAGTTGCGGTTCGGGTTGGTGTTGCCGCCGATGCTGTGGCTCGGCATGGGCAGCGGCGACGGCGCCGACGTGTCCGGGGTGTCGGTCGGCTCCGTGGACTGGCTCTGCGAGGTGCCGGTCTTCGGCGTCTGGTTGTAATCGTGCTTCGAACCGCCCGGGCTCAGCGCCATCGCGGCGCCGATCGCCACCACCGCGAACAGCGCCACCAGCCCGCCCAGCAGCGCCCAGGGCTTGCGCTTGCGCCCGTCGCCCTCGTGGCCGTAGCCGTCGTCCTGGTAACCGCCACCGTGCCCGCCGTCGTACGAACCGCCCGGGTACGGGCTCGACGGGGCGTTGTACTGGGCGGCGGCGGCCGGGTAGGGCATCATCGCCGTCTGGTCGTTCGGGGTGGCCACACCGGCGCCCGGTCCGTCGACCGAGCCCAGCGCCGTGGTGACGGCGGTCGCGTCGCCGTAGCCCTGGCCCGGGATCCCGGGGACGACGGCGGTCGGCCCGGTCGCGAAGGCGGCACTGGCCGCGCCGTGCATCTCCCGCAGGGCGTGCTGGACATGGGCCCGGAACTCGTCCGCGCTCTGGAAGCGGTCGTCCGGGTTCTTGGCCAGCGAGCGCAGCACCAGGTCGTCGAGGGCCGCGGGCACCCGGCTGTTGGCCTGCGAGGGCGGCACCGGCATGTCCTGGACGTGCTGGTAGACCACCGAGAGCGGGGTGTCCCCGGTGAACGGCGGACGGAGCGTCAGCAGCTCGTAGAGCATGCAGCCGGCCGCGTACAGGTCCGACCGGTGGTCAACCGCCTTGCCCAGGGCCTGTTCCGGCGACAGGTACTGCGGGGTGCCCATCACCATGCCGGTCTGGGTCATGGTGGTGGCGCCGCCGGTCAGCGCCCGGGCGATGCCGAAGTCCATCACCTTCACCGCGCCGGTGTTGGTGATGATGACGTTGGCGGGCTTGATGTCGCGGTGCACGATGCCGTTGCGGTGGCTGTAGGCGAGCGCCTCCAGCACCCCGGCCGTGATGATCAGCGCCTGGTCGACCGGCGGCGCGTCCTCGTCCATCAGCAGCTCACGGACGGTGTGGCCCTCGACCAGCTCCATCACGATGTACGGGGTCGAGTCCCCCGCCAGCTCCTCTTCGCCGGTGTCGTACACCGAGACGATCGAGTGGTGGTTGAGTGCCGCGACCGCGTGCGCCTCACGGGTGAAGCGCAGCCGGGCCACGTCGTCCTGGGCCAGGTCGGAGCGGAGCAGCTTGATCGCGACGGTCCGGCCGAGCCGCACGTCCTGTGCGGCGTAGACCTCCGCCATGCCGCCCCGGCCGAGCCGGTGCGTGATGCGGTAGCGGCCGCCGCCGAGCGTGCCCAGCGGAGCCGCGGTGCCGCGGCTCGGGGTGAACACCTGGTCGGGCGGCAGCAGCGGTGACTCCTCCGTGTCCGGACCGGCGCCCTGCGCCCCGGACGTCTGCCGAGTGTTCTCGTCGGTGTGCTCCGGGCCGCCGGAACCCTGGTCACCGGCACCCTGGGCGCGCTCCGCCTCGCCGTCTCCCGGCGTCTGTGTCTGTGCCATCACTCCTCGCCCCGGGCTGTCGCTCGGTGCGCGGTCGCCCTTCGGTTACGTCCTCAGAACGCTACAGCTTCGGTGTGCCGAGCGTGGAACCGCAGACCTGCCAATACGGTTCAGAACGTACTGTTCCGACCTTGATCGAGCTGGACCACCGAGATCGACCGGGCTCCGGTGGTGTTGAGGTTCAACACCTTCTGCTTCTCGTGCTTGGCCGCCACGATGCCGATGATGATCACAGCCAGCACGATAAGGCCGACGATCACGCCGACCACAACCAGGGCCGTCCCACAGCCGTTGCCGCCGCCGTTGTTCGCCGGACGCGGCGCGAAGGCCTGCGGCTGCGGCGCCGGGAACGGCTGCGGCGTGGGCGCCTGCTGGGGGAACGGCTGCGGGGTCGGCGCCGCCTGCCGCGGGAACTGCTGCGGGGTCGGCGCCTGCTGCGGGAACGGCGCCGGGGTCTGGTACTGCGGCGGGAAGGGCGTCGGCGTCTGCTGGTACCCCTGGGCAGGCTGCTGGAAATGCGGCGCCACCTGTGGGAACGGCTGCGGGGTCGGCTGCGTCTGCTGATACGGAGGCTGCGGGCCGGGCGGGGTCCTGGGGCCGGGCGGAGTCTGCGGTGCCTGCGGGAAGGAGGGCTGCTGCCGGTACCCCTGCACCTGCGGGAAGTCGGACGTCGACGGCGCCGCGTGCACCGAGCGCGGCCCCTCGCCGATCACCAGCGGGGTGCTCGCCTGCAGCGGCCCGCCGCCCTGCGTCCCGGCGGTGATCCGCTCGATCTCGGTGCGCATCGCGTCCGCGCTCGGGAACCGGTGTGCCGGTTCCTTGCGCAGCGCCCGGGCCACCAGCGCGTCCACCTCGGGGGTCACCGCCCGGTTCACCGTGGACGGTGCCGGGGGCTCCTCCTGCACGTGCTTGTACGCGATGGAGAAGGCGGTGTCCCCGTCGAACGGCAGGCTGCCGGTGAGCAGTTCGAAGAGCATGCAGCCCACCGAGTACAGGTCGGACCGCGCGTCCACGCCCTTGCCGAGCGCCTGCTCCGGCGAGAGGTACTGCGGGGTGCCGACCACCATGCCGGTCTGGGTCATCGAGGTCACGTCGGACTGCAGCGCACGCGCGATGCCGAAGTCCATCACCTTGACGACGCCCTTGGTGCTGACCATGACGTTGCCCGGCTTGATGTCCCGGTGCACCAGGCCCTGGTCGTGCGAGGCCTCCAGCGCCGACAGCACCGACGCGGTCACCTTCAGCGCCTGCTCGACGGGCATCGCGCCGTACCGCGTGATCGCCTCGTTGAGCACATCGCGCAGCGCCTTGCCCTCGACGTACTCCATGACGATGTACGGGGTCACCGAACCGTCCGCGCCGATGTCCTCGCCGCTGTCGAAGACCGAGACGATGTTGGTGTGCTGGAGCTTGGCGACCGCCTGCGCCTCGCGGCGGAACCGCAGCTTGAACGAGTCCTCGCGGCCGAGCTCGGTGTGCAGCGTCTTCACCGCGACCTGGCGGTCCAGCACCGTGTCGTGCGCCAGGTGCACGGAGGCCATGCCGCCCTGGCCGAGCAGGCGCCGCAGCACATAGCGGCCGTGCCCCAGGGCGGATCCCATCGCAGGCCCGCCCGTGGCGGTGCTGTCCTCGCTCATGGTCGTCCACTCCCCCTCGGCCCGGCGGTCCGCAGCCGCGTCGTCTCGTCCGGGTCCGGGACCCGCCGGTCGGCGGCCGGGGCCGACGACACGGGCCAGGGTATCGGCAATCCGTCACGGCCCCGGTCCAGGGGGCGACGGGCCGCCGCCGGGGGGGAAGCGGGCCGGGATCACGGCGTGCGCGCCGGGGCGCGGGGCCGCCCACCGGGGCTCCGCGCGCCCCGGGCGGCACACGGCCGGAGCACTCACCCGGCCGAGGCCGCCGCCCGGCCTCAGCACTGGGGGTATGAGTCAGAGATACGGGTCAGAGGTACGGGCCCGAGCGGAAGCCGCGGCCGGGCGCCGGCTCCTCGTCCTCGTGCTCCATGCCGTGGCCGCCCGCCGGCAGTGCCCGCCGCATCTGCTCCAGCTGCGCCCGCGCGGCCATCTGCTGGGCGAACAGCGCGGTCTGGATCCCGTGGAACAGCCCCTCCAGCCAGCCCACCAGCTGGGCCTGGGCGATCCGCAGCTCGGCCTCGGTGGGGATGGAGTCCTCGGTGAAGGGCAGCGAGAGCCGCTCCAGCTCCTCGACCAGCTCGGGGGCGAGCCCGAGTTCCAGTTCCTTGATCGAGCTGGCGTGGATGTCCTTCAGGCGGGCCCTGCTGGCCTCGTCCAGAGGCGCCGCCCTGACCTCCTCCAGCAGCTGCTTGATCATGCTGCCGATGCGCATGACCTTGGCCGGCTGCTCGACCATCTCGGTCACCGGCAGCTCCCGGGGCTCCGCGCTCTCGCCCTCACCGCCGCCGGACCGGCCCGCGAAACCGCTGGGAACCGCACCGATGGGCATGCCGTCCGGGCCGACGATCAGCACCTTCGCGCCCTCGTCCGCCCCCTGGGCCGCCGCCTGGTACGACTCCGACTGCGACCGTTCGTTCATCGGCTTCGTCATAGCTCCTTCATATGCTTCGGGCAGCGAGAGGGTCAACTGACCGACCATGACGCGGTCCAGGACCGGCCACCCGGCCGCCCCGCTCCTGACCCCCTGACTAACCGTCAATCCGTCCGAAAGCGCCCGGATCCCGCCCTCAGCGCCCGCGCAGCCGCAGCCCGATCAGCGCCAGACCGCAGCCGATCATGGTCAGCCCGGCTCCGAGCGGGAACTGGAGGTTGGAGGGGTCGGTCCACCGGATCGGCCCGGACAGGCCGTCCACGCCCTGTGCCTGCGCACGCGGCGAGGCCGCATCGGCGGTCGGCGACGGCTCCTCGCCCGGCTCCGGATCCTGCGGTCCGTCCGCCGGTACGTCCGGCCAGAGCGGACCGGCCTCGTCCGCCCCGCCGGACCCGCGGCCGGGCCCGGAGCCGCGTGGGCCGCCCCTGGCCCACCGGTGCACGGCCCAGGGCGGCGCACCTCGGACACCGCCCCAGGAGGCGCCCCACGGCCGATCGCCGGCCCCGCCCGCAGAGCCGCCGCCCGCAGAGCCGCCGCCGGGAGCGTCCTCGGACGGGACCGCGCTCGGCCCGGCCGCCTCCCCGTCGGCCCGCTCACCGGTCGGGCCGGACGGGGCAGCGGCCCCGGACGCCGCCGAGGGCCCTGGCGTGGCCGGAGCCGTCGGCATGGCCGTCCCCGGCGCGGCACCGCCCTGCTCCACGGACGCCTCGACGGCACTCCCGGCGGGGGACGGCGCCAGCGGCGGCAGCACCATGCGCCCCTCGGCCCCGGCCACGAACGACGCGAGCACCCCCGGTGCGAGCGGCCCGAACGCCTCGGTGGACAGCCCCGCGACACCCGCCGCCGGACTCGCGGCCGCCCCCGGCGCCGCGAACGGCTGCGGAAGGCCCCGCCCGGCCGGATGGCCGGCCCGTGCCGGGCCGGCCGTCCGCATCGGATCCGTGTCCGTGGCAGCCATGCCCGCCGATGCCAGCAGGGGGGCGGCGCCACCGCCCACCGCCAGGGCCGGACCTGCCAGCAGCAGCGGCACGACCACGCCGGTGGCGGCGACCGCCGCCCACCGGCGCGGTACGGCACAGCAGGGCGGCAGCGCGGCACAGAGCGTGGAGAACGCGTTGGTAAGTGCGGCCACGGACGGAGGTCCTTCCGACGGCCGACCGCGCTCGGGACGCGGCCGGCGGCGGGACAACTCCGCACCAGATTCACACATTCCGACATCTCAGGCACTTCGGACACTTCGGTCACTGCTTCGGAGTCTCCGGCCACTCACCGTCACCGCGCTCCGCCGCGTCACCGCCCCCGGCTCCCAACCCGCC
Organism: Kitasatospora sp. HPM-01-4; assembly: GCF_051374625.1. Lineage (NCBI taxonomy): Bacteria > Bacillati > Actinomycetota > Actinomycetes > Kitasatosporales > Streptomycetaceae > Kitasatospora > Kitasatospora sp. HPM-01-4. Next base: position 4,366,078 of record NZ_JBPQGP010000005.1, read on the forward strand.
CCGACGGGCCCCGATCCGCGGCCGCGAAGGCCATGGACAGCTGTTCTGACGATCCGTCAATCCCACGTCCGGCATACGGCTCCAGAAGCCGCTCGGACATCAACCCGCCGTTGCCGCACGGCTCCAGGGCAGACCGGCCTGCCGACGGAGGAGTCCCACCGCCACCTCGACCGCCTCCCGTGGCCGTCCGAGGCCCGGTCGAGTCGATGTGCCCGGTGCGCACCACCATGGTGACCGGCGTCAAGCCGCTTACGTCGAAGGGGAACTGACATGCCTGTGGTAACGCTCTACTCTCCCGGCCCCAGCCCCGGCCGCGCCGCGCTGGAGGGCCTCGCGCAGGAGATCGCCTCGGTACTCGGCATCCCGGCGGACCGCTGCCGGCTGCTCTGGCAGCAGGTGGCCGCCGGGTCCGCCGGCAAAGTCGGCACCCTCACCGGCCGGGGCCGCGCGGCAACACGGAGTGGCCCAAGGTCGGCATCTTCGCCGGCCCGGACGTGCACGTCCCCGGCCTGGACGCGGTCGACGGAACGCCGGTCGTCGACATCAAGCCGTACATGGTGGAGTTCGGGCCGCAGGGTGAGGTCGCCCAGCCGTCCTGGTCCACCGAGGTGATGCGCGGGTACTACCAGGACCGACCGGCAATAGGACGCGAGTCGCCGCCCTCCGCCAAGGGCACGGGCCCTGCCCCCGCCCGTGCGGAGACAGGGCCCGTGCCCGCCGGCGGACCCGGCTCAGGCCCTGAGGATCACCTTGCCGACCTGCTCGCCCGCCTCCAGCGCCCGGTGGGCGTCGGCGGCCTCGGTCATCGGCAGCACCCGGTCCACCACGGGCTTGACCACGCCCGCCTCGATCAGCGGCCAGACGTGCTCGCGCACCGCCGCCACGATCGCCGCCTTCTCCGCGAGCGGACGGCCGCGCAGGTTGGTGGCGACGACCGCGGCCCGCTTGGCCAGCAGGGTGCCGAGGTCGAGCTCGCCCTTCACCCCGCCCTGCAGGCCGATGATCGACAGGCGGCCGTTGACCGCCAGCGCGTCCACGTTCCGCTGCAGGTACTTGGCGCCCATGATGTCCAGGATCACGTCGACCCCGGCGCCGCCGGTGGCCTCCTTCACCGCCTCGACGAAGTCCTGCTTGCGGTAGTCGATCCCGACGTCCGCCCCCAGCTCCGCGCAGCGGGACAGCTTCTCGGGGCTGCCCGCGGTCACCAGCACCTTCGCCCCGACCGCCTTCGCCAGCTGGATCGCCATCGTCCCGATCCCGCTCGCCCCGCCGTGGATCAGCACCGTCTCACCGGGCCTGAGGTGGGCCACCTGGAACACGTTGGACCAGACCGTGGCGACCACCTCGGGCAGCGCGGCGGCCTCCTCCGGGGTCAACCCCTTGGGAATCGGCAGCAGTTGGCCGACCGGAACCGCCACCCGCTGGGCGTAGCCGCCGCCGCTGAGCAGGGCGCACACCTCGTCGCCGACCGCCCAGCCCGCCACGCCCGGGCCGAGCGCGACGATCCGTCCGGCGCACTCGAGGCCGAGGTAGGGCGACGCACCCGGCGGCGGGTCGTAGAACCCCTGCCGCTGCAGCAGATCGGCCCGGTTGACGGCACTGGCCGCCACCTCGACCAGCACCTCCCCGGCTGCGGGCACCGGATCCGGCACCTCCGCCCAGGTCAGCACTTCCGGGCCGCCCGGCTCAGGAATCGTGATCGCATACATGGCTCCGACGCTACTCCCAAACCGGACCGGACCTCAGTGGGCCTCACCGGAACACGGCGGATCGCAGCGGCCGGCCGACGCGCGCCCACGTCGCCGGCAGGCAGCAGACGGAACACGGAACGTAGCGAGGATGCGACATAGCGTGCCAACGCTCCGGCGCGCGGCGACAGTTGCACTCCCCATCACCCAAGTCCGCGCCTGCCAGGCTTCGTTGGACCGCCATCCAAGGCGCCCGGCCGACACACTGCAGGTCAACGGCGCTGTTCGAAGCCGGGATCAAGCATGCTTGGTGCCGTGACTGGTGACCGTTCATCCAAGTCCGGCCGCCGCGCCCCGCACCTGTGGACTCCACAGGAGGCCCGGGCGCGCGCCATGGACACCGCCCGCGCCGGCCGGGACCCGGACCCGGGCCGCGACATCACGCTGCCCGGCCGCCGGTACGTCCCACCGATGCGCCACATCGCCCGGCGGCTGCTGCTGGCGCTCGCGGTGCTGGTCGCCACCACGCTCATCGTGTGGCTGGGCCGCGACGGCTACCACGACAACGCCGGCGGCACGGTCGGCCTGCTCGCCGCCGCGTACTACGCCACCGTCAGCCTCTCCACCACCGGGTACGGCGACATCATCCCGGTCAGCGACGCCGCACGGATCACCAACATCCTGGTGATCACCCCGCTGCGCGTCCTCTTCCTGATCATCCTGGTCGGCACCACCCTGGAGGTGCTCACCGAACGGACCCGCCGGCAGCGGCGGATCGAACGCTGGAGGTCCACCGTGCACGAGCACACCGTCGTCATCGGCTACGGCACCAAGGGCCGCAGCGCCGTCCAGACCCTGCTCGGCCAGGGCGTGCCGAAGGAGTCCATCGTCGTGGTGGACCCGCAGCACAAGGCGGTCGAACAGGCCTCGATGGACGGGCTGGTGGGCGTAGTCGGCGACGCGACCCGCACCGACACCCTGCGGCGGGCCGAACTGCCGCGCGCCGCACGGGTGGTGGTGGCACCGGAACGGGACGACACGGCCGCCCTGGTCACCCTGACGGCACGCCAGCTCAACAAGAGCGCCACCGTGGTCGCCGCGGTACGGGAGGACGAGAACGCCCCGCTGCTGCGGCAGAGCGGCGCCGACATGGTGGTCACCAGCTCCAGTTCGGCGGGCCGGCTGCTCGGCCTCTCCATGCTCAGCCCGAACGCCGGAGTGGTCATGGGGGATCTGCTGACCTACGGCAGCGGCCTCGATCTGGTCGAACGCCCGGTCACCCGCGCCGAGGCCGGGCACAGCCCCCGCGACTGCGCCGACCTGGTCCTCGCCGTCGTCCGGGGCCACCGGATCCTCGACTACGCCGACCCCGAGGCCGCCACCCTCCACCTCACCGACCGTGTCATCACCATCCGGCGGGTGAGCCAGTAGGGAGGGCGCTCCGCACCCGCCGCCTCGGCCGCTCCCGGGGGCGGCTACGGCACCGGGAGCAGCTCCACCCGGGCGCCCGCCCGAACGCCGCCGGGCGGGATGACCGCGAGCGCCTCGGCGAGCGCCAGCCCCCGGAGCATCGCGGGACCGCCGAAGGCCAGCGGCAGGACCCCCTCCTCGGTGCGGACCACCGGCAGCAGCCTGGTGTCCTCGGGGTGGCCGGGGAAGTCCCGGGCGGCCACGGCGGGTTCCGGGGTCCGGGGACGGCGGCCGGAGAGGGCGTGCAGCAGCGGCAGGGCGAGCGTGACCGTCCCGGCGACGGCGGCCAGCGGGTTGCCGGGCAGGCCCACCAGGTGGCGTCCGCCGGGGAGCTCGGCCAGCAGCATCGGGTGCCCGGGCCGGACCGCGACGCCGTCCACCAGCAGCCGCGCCCCGACGGCCGTCAGCGCCTCGTGCAGGAAGTCCACCGGACCGGCCGCGGTACCGCCGGTGGTGACCACCACATCGGCGGGCGAGAACCGTACGGCGTCCCGGAGCAGCCCGAAGTCGTCCCCGACCCGGCGCCGGTCGATGATCTCGGCCCCCGACGCGGTCAGCCACGGCGGCAGCAGAGGGCCGAGCGCATCCCGGACCAGGCCGTCCCCGGGGACCCCCGAGTCCAGCAACTCGTCGCCGAGCAGCAGGAGTTCGACGGTCGGGCGGCGGTGCACGGCCAGGCTGTCGAGGCCGCAGGCGGCGGCCAGCCCGAGCACCGCGGGGGTGACCGGCGTACCTGCGGGCAGCAGCGGCTCACCGCGCCGGCACTCCTGGCCGCGCGGCCGGACGTCCTGACCGGGCGCCACATCGCACAACGGGTGCAGCAGGCCCCGGTCGACCCGCCCGTGCTCCCGGCGCAGCACCCCGGTCGCGCCGTCCGGGACCCGCGCCCCGGTCGCGATCTCCACGGCCTCGCCGTCGGCGAGTGCGCCCCGCGGCCCCTCCCCGGGTTCTCCGGTCCCGGCCGGAGTGTCCGGATCCGGGCGGTCCCCCGCCAGGATCCGGCCCGAGGTGTGCCAGGGGCCGGGGCCCGCGACCGCCCAGCCGTCCATCGCCGAGGTGTCGAAGCCGGGCAGGTCGGTGAGCGCGGCCAACGGCGCCGCCAGGGTTCGGCCGAGCGCCTCGGAGAGCGGGACCTCCACCTTCGGCAGGGGCCCGCGCACCGCCAGCCGGGCCGCGCGGCGGGCCTGCGGCCACCCGCCGCGGCTCAGCGGCGCGGCGCCACCGCCGCCTCCCGCCCGCGCCGCACCGGGGGCCTCGGGCACATCGGTCAGCGCGCTCACGCCGACCCCGTCCCCGGCCCGCCGCCGGACCCGGCACCACCGTCCGGCGAGCCCGCCGCCCAGCGCTCGGCCAGCGCGGCGGTCCGGGCGCTGGCCGCGGCGACGGCCTGCGGCCCACCGCCCTGCTGGGCGGCGGCGTAGCCGATCAGGAAGGCGGTCAGCGGGGCGGCCGGGCGGTCCACCCCGTGCGCGACCACCCGGGCGAGGTCCAGCAGACCGCGTACGTCCACCTCCAGGTCGATCCCCAGCTCGGTGCTGACTTCGGCGATCCAGTCATCCAGCGTGCGCTCCATAGGGCCATGCTGCCCGATCGCGACGCTCCCCGGGCCGCTCCGCCGGTCAGGATCACGAGTCGTTTCGCTCACCACCGCCCCTGACGCCCGGTGAGGTCCCGGGCGGCGTGAGCGTCCGGCCCGGCGGACCCGTCAGCGGTCGGGGCCGTAGGCGCACAGGAAGGCCGCCACGGCGGCGTCGGCGATTCCGCGCGGCTCGACGGCGGGCAGGCCGCGGGTTCCGAACCGGGAGCGGTACTCCAACGGGCCGGTGAGCGGGGCGGGGAAGTAAGACCGACCGGCAATAGGGAGCGTGGGTGAAGAAGGGGGTCCCCCCGGCCGAAGGCTGGGGGAGGGTCGAGAGCCGAGTCTGGGCGTGCATCGTGAGGAGAGCGCAGCGGCGCTGCGCGCGACGAGGGATGTGCGTCCAGGCGAGAGCTATCGGCACGCGACGCCGCGGGCCCTGTTGCCGGTCGGTCTAAGTCGCCCACTACCCCCCGTGGGCCGCCCAGCTCGAACCGCTGCTCGCGGCGGAGCCGTCCGGGCGCTCCTGACCAGACCTGAGGGCGTGTCCGACCCGCCCTAGCCGCCCGGCCGCCGCCGAGCACGCTCCCGCTCCCGCGCCCGCTCCAGCTCCTCCCAGGTGTCGCAGTCGTACGCCGCGCCCCGCGGGTCGGCCAGCCGGGTGAGGTCCAGCGGGGCCAGCAGGCGGCGCAGGGGCAGCCCGTCCGGGTCGCCGAGGCCGGCCAGCGCGCGGCGCAGCGCGGCGGTGCGGTAGGCGGCGGCCAGCGGCTGGTCGCGGCCGGCGGCGTCGACCAGCAGGGCGCCCTCGCAGCCGGTGTCGTCCAGTGCGGCCAGCAGCCGCCGGAGTGTCGGGCGGTCGAGGAAGGGCAGGTCCGCGGCGAGCAGCAGGACGCGTTCGGCGCCGATCCGCCCGAGTCCCGCGGCGACGGCTGCGACCGGGCCGCCGCCGGGCGGCTGCTCCCGGGTCCAGGTCACCCCGGCGCGTTCGGTGTCCCTCGGCGGGCCGACCACGACCGTCGTACCGGCGTCCGCGCAGGCGGCGAGGACCCGGTCGAGCAGGGTCCGTCCGCCGACCTCCAGCCCGGGCTTGTCCGCTCCGCCGAACCTGCGGGCGGCGCCCCCGGCCAGCACCATCGCGTCGTACCCCGTCATGCCGCCAGTATCCGCCGCCGGCCCTCCGCTCAGGCGCTCAGGGCTCGTCGACGATCTCCGCGTCGACGATCCCGCTCTCGTCGTGCCGCTCGGTGACGGCGGGCCCCACCGGCTCACCGGTCACAGGCGGGGCCGCGGCGAGCCTGGCGGTGTTGGCGGCCGCGCCGAGCTGCAGGAACACCGGCAGCGTCAGACCGCCGTGGCGCTCGTTGACCGCGGCGGCGAGCGCCTCGGGATCGTCGGGATGCTCGGCCAGGGCCCGGTCGAAGTCCTGCAGGTACTCGCCGGTGAAGGCGAGCACGCGGATCGCGTCGTCGTCGTACCCGGGCGCGCGGTGCCCGGCGATCACCCGGTCCACGTCCAGGTCGGCGATCCGGGCCAGGTTGTGGCCCCAGTCCAGGCGCCGGGCCTCGTCGGTGTCGGCCGTCCAGAGGTGGGTGCCGTGGTAGGCGAAGTCCCCCGCGACGACGGTACGGGCGCTGGGGACGTAGGCGAGGGTGGCGCCCTCGCTGTCGCCCTGGCCGAGGTGCAGCACCCGGATCAGCTGCTGGTCGACCATCAGCGGCTGGGGCAGCAGCGGGGCGGGCAGCAGCGGGTGGTCGGGGATGTCGTCGCCGTACACCGGCTTCCACTGGGCGACCTTGGCGGCGGCGGTCCGGGCGATCGCCTCCACCACGGGCGGCGCGGCCAGCAGCTGGGCCTTGGGGAAGAGCTTCAGCACCTCCTCGGCGCCGAAGTAGTGGTCGGGGTGGTGGTGGGTGATCACCACGGCCAGCAGCTGGCGCTGCTTGGCCGCGACCCACTCGGCGAGTTCACGTCCGGCGCTGCGGGTGAGCTGGGTGTCGATCAGGATCGCGGTCCGCTCGCCCACGATCAGGGTGGAGGTGGCGAAGAAGCCGCTCTCCGGGCCGGTGAAGACCTCGATCCGGAGCGGGCGGGCGGCTGGGGTCCCCATGCCTCGGTCGGCCGGCTGTGCCCCGGCATCGTCGGACGGGGACGGCGTCACGTCTGCTCCCTGGTCGGTGTGGCGGGCCCGGCCGGGCCCCGTGCGGTACCAGCTTGGAAGCAACGGCCGACGAACGCCGGGTAGGCGCGCCCAGGTGAGTGATCGGCCACATCACGCCGGCGCACGGCCCCCCCCCGGTCCGCGGACACCCCTCCCAGGCCCGCTGCGCACGGTACCCCGCGTTCACCGTCCTGTCAGGCGGATGACCACTCCGACGCCGCCGCACCGGCTCCGGCGCTCCACCGTCGCGGCCGGCGCCGCACTCGGTGCGGCGGCGCAGGGGAGCGGGCCGGTGCCGAGGAGACGCCGCGTCGGCTCCGCCCGCCCCGGGGGTGCTACTTCTTCTTTCCGGTGAGCTGCTGGAGGCGGGTTTCGACGCCCCAGGCGGTGACGCGCAGCAGGGCTTCGACGACGATGTTGCGGCTCATCTTGGAGGCGCCCAGTTCGCGTTCGATGAAGGTGATGGGGACTTCGGTGACCTTGAAGCCGGCCTTGACGGCGCGCCAGGCGAGGTCGACCTGGAAGCAGTAGCCGGCCGAGGCGACCTGGTCCATGCCCAGGCCGAGCAGGGTCTCCTTGCGGAAGGCGCGGTAGCCGCCGGTGACGTCGCGGATGGGGACGTCGAGCATCAGGCGGGAGTAGGTGGAGCCGCCGCGGGAGAGCAGCACGCGGGACTTCGGCCAGTTGACGATCTTGCCGCCGGGGACCCAGCGGGAGCCGAGGACCAGGTCGCTTCCGCGCAGGGCGGTGAGCAGGCGGGGGAGTTCCTCGGGCTGGTGGGAGCCGTCGGCGTCCATCTCGACCAGGACGTCGTAGCCGTTCTCGATGCCCCAGCGGAAGCCGGCCAGGTACGCGGCGCCGAGGCCTTCCTTGCCCTTGCGGTGCATGACGTGGACGTGCTCGTCCTCGGCAGCGATCTTGTCGGCGGCCTCGCCGGTACCGTCGGGGCTGTTGTCGTCGGCCACCAGCACGTGCGCCTCGGGGACGGCGGCCCGCACCCGGGAGACGATCCGCTCGACGTTCTCGACCTCGTTGTAGGTCGGGATGATCACCAGCACCGGGCCGAGATCGGCGAAGGTGCTCTCCTTGGGGGCAGTCACGTCTGTGCCTTTCGAAGCAGCTGGAATAAACAGCGAGCCCGCGGCCCTAAGGCCGGATCGGCAGTGCGCGAGTTGGTGTATGGGCCCACACGTATGAAGAGGTCAAGGATGCGCATGCTACCTCGGCACGATGAGTCCGCCGACTGCCAGGGCTCAGGGGGTTTTCCGGACCGGACCTCCCCCCGTCGGTAGTCTCTTAGCCCAACCTGAACACCCGTGGGCCGCACGGCAAACGGCGGTCGGCGGCTGGACCGGCCCCTCTTCACAGCCGGGCCGTCCGGCCTGCGGATCCGTCCCGGACACCCCTGCCGGACGCCCCGCGCCGATGCCGTACCGGCCGGCGGAACGCGCTCCGGCTGTTCACCGGGAGGTCCCTCGGGCCTGGCCCGCCGGTCTCCTGGGTCGGTTAGGGTCGTTTCTCCCAGTACTCCCGGGTACTCCCGGTTGGCCCGGCGACCGCCCCGGCCGGCCGGGGCGACGCACAGAACAGGCAGGACCGCGCACATGGACAGGCTCGTCAACACCGTCCGCCCGTACGCCTGGGGATCGGTCACCGCCATCCCCGAGCTGCTCGGAGTGGCGGCGACCGGTGAGCCGCAGGCCGAGCTGTGGATGGGGGCGCACCCGGGTTCACCCTCCCGGGTGGACCGTGGCGAGGGCGGCCGTTCACTCGCGGCGCTGATCGCGGAGGACCCGCGGCGCGAGCTCGGCGACACCGGCGTGGCCAAGTTCGGCCCCGAGCTGCCGTTCCTGCTCAAGGTGCTGGCCGCCGGAACGCCGCTCTCCATCCAGGCGCACCCCGATCTGGCCCAGGCCAGGGCCGGGTTCGCTGACGAGGAGGCCCGCGGGGTGCCGCTCGACGCTCCGCACCGCAACTACAAGGACGCCAACCACAAGCCCGAACTGATCTGCGCGCTCAGCGAGTTCGAGGGCCTGTGCGGGTTCCGTCCCCCCGTCGAGGCGGCCGGTCTGCTGCGGTCGCTGGGTGTCCCTGCGCTCACCCCGCTGATCGAGATCCTGCGGGGCAAGCCCGAGTCCGAGGCGCTGAGCGAGGCCCTCGCCACCATCCTGACCATGACCGGCGACGGCGCCCGGGCCACCGTCGCCGAGGTCGCCGCCGCCGTCCAGCGGGCCGCCGAGGCCGAGCCGGACGGCCAGTTCGCCGGCTACGCCTTCGTCGCACGGGAGTTCCCCGGTGACACCGGACTGCTGGCCGCGCTCCTGCTCAACCACGTGCGGCTGCAGCCCGGTGAGGCGCTGTACCTCGGTGCGGGTGTCCCGCACGCCTATCTGCGCGGGCTCGGCATCGAGATCCTGGCCAACTCCGACAACGTGCTGCGCGGCGGGCTGACCCCCAAGCACGTGGACGTGCCCGAGCTGCTGCGTGTGGTGATCTTCCAGGGCGGGGAGCCCGAGGTGCTGCGTCCGGTCGCCGACGCCGACGGCGAGGAGCTCTACGCCGTGCCGATCGACGAGTTCCGGCTGTCCCGGTTCACCCCCGGCACCGCCACCCGCCGCCTGACCGGGCTCGCCCCGCAGATCCTGCTCTGCACCGAGGGCACCGCCCGCCTCACCGCCGCCGACGGCAGCACGCTGACCCTGGCCCGCGGCGAGTCCGCCTTCCTCCCGGCGACCGGCACCGACACCGCACTCACCGGGCCGGACGCCACCGTCTTCCGCGCGACGGTCACGCTCTGACCGCTGCCGGGCGGCTCCCCTCGAACACGGGGAGCCCGCTGCGGCGAGGGCTCACTCCCGGATGGGCGGTTCGCCCTTGGACCAGGCCACCTGGAGCCGGAGCAGGTCGAACCGCCAGCCGTCCACCGTGCGCACGGCCTCGCCGGACATCCGCCCGGCGATGTCGAAGGAGCTGCCGGGCGCGAGCGATCGCTGTGCGTGCGGCCGGTCCGGGAGTACGTGCAGGCAGAGCAGGTTGAACTGGAAGGCGGCCCGGCCACCCTGCACGGTGATGCCGTAGTTGGACCCGAAGTGCACCGTCCGGGCGTATCTCCCCAGCACCTTGGACTGGTACTCCGCCAGCCCCGCCAGCCCCTCCCAGCGGCCCATCGGGAACACCAGCCGGACGTCCTTGGTGAACAGCGACCGGGCCCACTCCTCGTCGCAGACCCGGTCGTCCAGACTCGCCAGGTACCGGTCGATCAGCCTCACCACCGCGTCGCGCTCCACGTACGCGCCCAACAGTTCGCGCAGCATGGCGAGTTCGGCCGACTCGTCCGGCCCCCAGCCGTTCGTGTTCGTCATGCTTCCATGATGAAATCTCAAGCCGACTTCACGTCAAGGACCGAACTCCCTCACCGGCGAAAGGGCTTCATCCACCGGGACCGGAATCCGCCGGCACGGTAGGTCACTTCGGCGGTGCCACCAGGCCCGCCTCATAGGCGATGATCACCAGATGGACCCGGTCGCGGGCGCCGAGCTTGGTGAAGAGCCTGGCCACATGGGACTTGGCGGTGGCCACCGTGAAGCAGAGGTGGTCGGCTATCTGGCTGTTGGACATGCCGCGTCCGACCAGGGTCAGCACCTCGCGCTCGCGCTCGGTGATGCCCTCCAGCGTGCGCCGGCGCGCCGGGGCCGGTTCGGGCCGGCCGGCGAACTCCTCGATCAGGCGGCGGGTGACGCTCGGCGCGATCAGCGCGTCACCGGCGGCCACCACCCGGACCGCCCCGAGGATGTCCTCCAGCGCCATGTCCTTGACCAGGAAGCCGGACGCACCCGCGCGCAGCGCGCCGTAGACGTAGTCGTCGTCGTCGAAGGTGGTGAGGACCAGGACCCGCGTGCTCTCCTGCCCGGACGTGATCAGGCGGGTGGCCTCGATGCCGTCCATGCCGGGCATCCGGATGTCCATCACCACCACGTCGGGCCGCAGCTCCCGGACCAGCCGGACCGCCTCGGCGCCGGTCCCGGCCTCGCCCACCACGTCGAGGTCCCCGGCGTCGGACATGATCACGCGCAGGCCGGTGCGCATCAGCGGCTGGTCGTCGGCCAGGACGACCCTTACCGCCATCAGGCACCCGCCGGCAGCGGAAGCCGGGCGGCGACGCGGAAGCCGCCCCCGGGACGCGGTCCGGTGCTCAACTGCCCCTGCAGCAGGCCGACCCGCTCCCGCATGCCGACCAGGCCGTACCCGGTACCCGTGCCCGTCGCGCCACCGCCACGGCCGTCGTCGACGACCTCCACGGACAGCTCCTTCTCCTGGTAGTCGATGGACACCCGGCAGTCCCGGGCCCCGGCGTGCCGCACCACGTTGGTGACGGCCTCCTGCACGATACGGAAGGCGGACAGGTCGATGTCCGGGGGCAGCGGCCGCCGCTCGCCCCGCCACTCCACCTCGACCCGGACCCCGGCGCCCGCGGTCGTCGCCTCGGCCAGCCGGTCGAGGTCGGCCAGCCCCGGCGCGGGTGCCAGCGGCGCCGGCCGGGAACCGCTCTGAGGCTCCGCCGCCGGGTCGGAGTGCCGCAGTGCGACCAGGGTCCGCCGCAGCCCGGCCAGCGCCTCCCGGCTGGTCGCCTCCACGGCCTTCATCGCGTTGCGGGCCTCGGCCGGCTGGGTGTCGATGACCCGGGCGGCGACGCCGGACTGGATGGCGATGATGCCGATGCTGTGCGCCACCATGTCGTGCAACTCCCTTGCGATCCGCATCCGTTCGGCGGTGACCGCCTGGGCCGTCGCCTGCGACCGCAGTGCGTCGGCATGGGCGTGGCTCTCGTGGATCGCGTTGCCGATCAGCCAGGCGACCACGGTGGTCAGCACCACGATCATCAGCGTCGGGGTGTAGATCATCATGTCCATCGCCACCCGGGTCAGCGCGTAACCGCCCAGCACCACCAGCGACATCACGGCGGTGGCGATCGAGGTCCGGCGCGGCTCGGTGGCCGCGACGAAGCAGACCGCGACATCGACCGCCAGGGACTGCAGCAGCGGGATGTCCTTGACGCTCAGCCCCATCGTCGACAGGACCGTGGCGGCGAGCAGCAGCGCGACCGCCGTCAGCGGCCGGCGCCGCCGGGGCACGGCCAGCAGCACCAGGGCGGCCGCCATGACGATGTCCACCAGGTTGAAGTAGCTCGACCCGAAGACCCGCTCGACCAGGGGAAGTTGCGAACCCCTGGTCAGCTGCGGCACCCACCGGATCTCGTCCACCTCTTGTGCGACGGGGTACGCCGTGGCGGCGAACCAGATGAGGGCCATCCAGCCGCCCGGTGGTACGCGTTTGAGCAGCGAGGAGCGCGGCGTAGCGGACATGGGGGTGATCGTAGCCAGCCGCCGTCCGCCCGCGCATCGGCCCGTGGGCGGCATACCCGGGATTGACGACGGTTCGGAAAGTGCCGCCGCCGGCCCGATGCCGTAGGGCCCCGGTGACCGGCACGGTGGCTCCCGTGATCGAAGCAACCGACCTGACGAAGCGTTACGGCGGCACCACCGCGGTGAACCGGCTGACCTTCACCGTACGCCCGGGGCACGTCACCGGGTTCCTCGGCCCGAACGGGGCCGGCAAGAGCACCACGCTCCGGATGATCCTCGGCCTCAACGACCCCACCGGTGGCACGGTCACCGTCGGCGGCCGCGGCTTCCGGGACCGTCCGCGCGGCCTGCGCCACGTCGGTGCGCTGCTCGACGCGGGCGACGTCCACGGCGGGCGCAGCGCGCGGGCGCACCTGTCCGCCCTGGCCCGCAGCAACGGCATCCCGCGCGGCCGGGTGGACGAGGTGCTCCAGGAGGTGGGGCTGACCGCTGCCGCCAGACGGCGGATCGGCGGGTACTCGCTGGGGATGAAGCAGCGCCTGGGCATCGCGACCGCCCTGCTCGGCGATCCGCCCGTGCTGCTCTTCGACGAGCCGCTCAACGGCCTCGACCCCGAGGGTGTGCTGTGGGTGCGCGGCCTGTTCCGGCGGCTGGCCGCCGAGGGGCGCACGGTGTTCGTCTCCAGTCACCTGATGAGCGAGATGGAGCACACCGCCGACCAGCTCATCGTGATCGGCCGGGGTGAGCTGATCGCCGCGGAGAGCCTGGCCGGGTTCGCCGCCCGCGGCACCGGTGTGAGCGTGTCCGTACGCTCCCCCGAACCGACCGCGCTGGCAGCGGTGTTGACCGCCGAGGGCGCCATGGTGCACCCCGGCGAGGGCGAGACCCTCACGGTGTCCGGACTGGATGCGGCGCGGATCGGCGAACTCGCCTTCCACAACCGGATCGTGCTCCATGAACTCAGCCCCCGCAGCGCCTCCCTGGAGCAGGCGTTCATGGAACTCACCGCCGACAGCGTCGAATACCTCGCCGGAGACCACCGAGGAGACCACCGATGAGCGCGGCAGCCCGCACCGCCGGCCCCACGGACAGCCCGGGTGCCACCACCGAGCCCCGGGCCCGGTTCACCGACCTGCTGGCCGCCGAGTGGATCAAACTGTGGTCGCTGCGCTCCACCCGCTGGGGGCTCGGCCTCGGCGCGCTGATCGTCATCGGCCTCAACGTGACGGCCGCCAAGGCCGACTACGACCTGATCCCGGAGATGACCGCACAGCAGGTGGCCGGGTCCTTCTGGCTGCGGGACGCCTTCAGCCAGAACTCCTACTTCCTCGCCATGATCGGCGCCGGCAGCTTCGGCGCGCTCGCCGTCACCGGCGAGTACACCACCGGCCTGATCCGCACCACCTTCGCGGCCGTCCCCGCCCGCCGCTCGGTGGTGGGGGCCAAGCTGCTCGTGGTGTCGGCGGTCATGCTCGTCGTCGGCGCGGTGGTCGCGGCGGCCTCCTTCTTCGCGTCCCAGGCCATCCTGTCCGGCCGGGGCGGCGGCTGGTCGTTCAGCCACCCCGGCGTACCGCAGGCCATGGCGGGCTCCGCCCTCATCGTCCCGGTGTCCGCCGTCATCGGCATGGGTCTGGGCGCCCTCATCCGGCACAGCGCGACCGCCACCGTCGCGGTCATCGTCACCCTGCTGATGCTCCCCGAGCTCTTCAGCGGCCACACCTACGCCTGGGTGATCGACGTCGAGCACGCGCTGCCGCGCACCGCCTGGACCGGTCTCGTGGACGGGATCCCCGGTATGTGGCACGGCCGGTACGCCGAACCGGTCGGCGAGGCCTGGATCGTCCTGGCGGCCTGGTCACTGGTCTCGGCGCTCACCGCCGTGTTCGTCGTGGACCGCCGCGACCTGTGAGGGGGTGCGCCGCCGGCCCGGTGGGACGGCGGGGTGGGTGGGACCGCCGGTGGGACGGGTGGGTGGGACGGCCGGCTCAGCCCGCGCTCCCCGGTGCGTCCCCGGGCGAGTCCTCCGCCACTCCCTGTGCCGAGCCCGGCAGCAGCGGGAACACCCGGGCGATGACGGCGACCGGCCTGGCACCGGCGGGGCGCGTGGCCGGCCCTTGCTCCCGGCTCCGGAAGCCGGCCAGGGTCCGCCGCACGGATTCGGCGACCGCGCCCATCTCCTCCGGGGTCAGGTAGACCACCGCGCTGAAGGCCTCGTCCTGCTGCCACCGAGCCGGGGCCTGCTCCCGCAGGGCGAGCCAGCGCCGGTAGCTCTCGTCCTCCAGACCTCGGGCCAGTTCACCGAACTCGGCAGCGGCAGCGGCGGATTCGTCCGCCGGACCGGAGCCGGTGTCCGGCCCCGGATCCTGCCGCAGCCGCCACGGCCGGGCACGGCCGTCGGTGGGCGGGGCCTCCTCGATCCTTCCGTAGCGGGCGAGTTGACGCAGATGGAAGGAGCACAGCCCGGAGCTGTAGCCGAGCCGCCCGGCCGCCTCGGTGGAGGTGATGGTGTCCTGTTCGGCCAGCAGCGCGAGCAGGGCCGAACGCACCTCGTGCTCGGGCAGACCGTCACCACTCGTCATGGGCGGTCGGGTTGAGAAATCCTCTTCGGTCACTTTGCAAAGTCTGCTACTTTGCAAAGTGACATGCAATCAGATCTTCTCATCCAGGTAGCGTTCCGGCGATGCTCCGCCGACTCGCCGCCGCTACAGGAGTGGTGATGTCCGAAGTGTCCCCTCGGTCCCGCCGGACCGGCACCGGAGCCCGAACCCTGGTGCAGGGCAAGCCGGTCGACTCCCACCCCGTACTGTCCCCCGAGGCCCGGCGCGGTTCGGTGCTGCGGATCACCGAGGTCGGCGAGGAGATCCTGCACCGCCCCTGCCGCCCCGTGACACAGTTCGGCACCCCCGAGCTCTCGAAGCTCATCGACGACATGTTCCTGACCATGTACGTCGCCGAGGGAGCCGGGCTGGCCGCCAACCAGGTCGACGTCGACCTGCAACTCTTCGTCTACGACTGCCAGGACGAGGACGGCGTCCGCCATGTCGGCCACATCCTCAACCCGGTCATCGACGAAGAGGCCCGGGCGCGGCGCCGCCTCATCGAGGACGTCGAAGGCTGCCTGTCGGTCCCCGGCGCGGCCATGGAGGTCCCCAGGAACCACCGGACCGTGGTGCGCGGCTGCGACCAGCACGGAAGCCCCCTGGTCATCGAGGGCTCCGGCTACTTCGCCCGCTGCCTGCAGCACGAGAGTGACCACCTGCAGGGCCACCTGTACCTCGACCGCCTCGCCAGGCGGGACCGCCGGGACGCCCTGCGGCAGATGGCCGACGAGCGCGAGGACGTGCACCGGCGCCGTGCCCTGCGGGCGGCCGAGCTGACCCAAAGGTCCTGAAGACCCGGACCGGGTACGGGAGTTCGGATCCGGCCGGTCTAAACTCCGGTCTCATGACGATGGTCACAACACGCACGGTCGAATACCCGGCCGACGGACTGACGATGATCGGGCACCTCGCGCTCCCCGCCGGTGCCGGCCGCCGGCCCGCGGTCCTGATCGGACCCGAGGGGCCCGGCCTGAACGACTTCCAGCGCCGCCGGGCCGACGCCCTCGCCGAACTGGGGTACGTGGCACTGGCCTTCGACATCAACGGCGGGCGCTGGTTCACCGACCCGCAGGAGATGCTGGCGCGCGCGATGCCGCTGCTCGCCGACCCCGACCGGATGCGGGGCATCGGCCATGCGGCACTCGATGTGCTGCGTGCCGAACCGCGGACCGACCCCGACCGGATCGCCGCCATCGGCTACGGCACCGGGGGCGCGATCGTGCTGGAACTCGGGCGCGACGGCGTCGACCTGCGGGCGATCGGGACGGTCAACGCACTGATCACGGGCCGGCCGGGTGAGGCGGCACGGATCCGGTGCCCCGTGTGGGCCGGGGTCGGATCGGAGGACCCGATCATGCCCGCCGGGCAACGGGACGCCTTCGCCGCCGAGATGCAGGCCGCGGGCGTCGACTGGCGCCTCGTGGTCTACGGCGGAGCCCTGCACGCCTTCCACCACCCGCCGGTCGACCAGGCCGTGCTCCCCGGCATCGGTTACCACCCGCAGCACGCGCAGCGGGCCTGGCGCGACATCCTCGACCTGCTCGCCGAGTGCCTGCCCCTGACGGAGTGAGCCGGAGCGTCAGCACCGCCGTCGTCATGACACGACGGCAAAGCGAGTGACACGGAGCCCGGGAACCCGCACCCCGGCTCCGTGTCGTGTCCGCCCCTGGTCCGGCATCAGCCATGGGACTCCGGAACGGAATTCGAGGCCCTGCACCTCATGTAGGGTCTCGCGGCTCTTGTCATAGGTCACCGCTGTGACCTGCAGCTCTCAGATCCGTCTCACCACCTGTCGGGGTTGATCAGTCTCACCACGATGGCGGATCCCGAGAGCTGGGCTCGTCACTCGTCTTCGTCGTCGGTGTCGTAGGGCGGGATGGTCCAGCGCATCACCATCTCGCCCGCCGCGTCGGCTTCGAGCGTGACCGGGTATACCTGGCCGGCGTCCCGCTCACCGTGGTGCCGAATCGAGTGGTCGCCCTGATCCCATTCGATGCCGAGTACCTGGCAGCCACCGACCTCAATCGCTCCGGCACGGAGCGGGTGGTGCCACCCGGCTCGCCGGAAACGGTGGTAGTCGGTGTGGTTGTCGATCGAGACCATGAGGCCCTTGCCGTGGAGGCGGTCGCACCAGGCGGTGAGTTCGGCCACACGGGCGGCCGCCTCGGCCAACGGGAGGTCGAGCCACCCATGCGGTCCGTCGACGCCGTACTGCGCGATCCGCTCGCCGCCGAACTCGACGTGCGCGTCGTCCGCGTACCGTCCCCAGTAGAAGACGTCGGCGAGCCCATCGGCCGGCTCACTGTCCATTCCCGTCCACGTGTCCAGCCCAGCAGCGTCGCCGATGACCATGCCGCACCGGTCAACGGGCAGGTCCCCAAGCCGGACCGGCACCGATCGGTCCGCAATCCCGGGCCACGGGAGGCCGAGGCTGATCTCCAGGGTCGCAATCGTCGGCTCCTCATCGAACGGGGATGGCGAGGTGCTCGCCCTCACTTTCAACGGCCGATCGGCGGCGGCCGGAACCGCGACCGCCTCGCACAACCACTCACGAAGATGGCCTCCTCCCGACGACGACACCGCCCTCGCGCGCTCGGACAAGGGCCGACCCAGTTCCTGCCAGTGGTCTATCCACCCGGCCATGCCGAGCACCAGCACACCCGATGGCGCACTGACGGATCCCAGGTCGACGAAGCTCTCAGGCATGCGCCGATCTAAATTCACCGCCTGCCAATCCCACGCCGCTCATTTGCACGAGAAAGCAAATATTCAGTGAAGCGCTGAGCCTTGGTAGCCCTTTCCAAGATCACACCTTCAGCATCAAGATAGACTGCCGCCCACTTCTTTAGATCCTCAAAAATCCCCTTCACCTCAAGATCACCCAGCTCCGCTCCGTTTAGCGCAAGAGCACGTAGCTGCTGGGGGCGTCGAACAGGGCCGTCATTCAGTCGTTCAGCAACGAGCATCGAAAGATGGAACTTCAGATTGCTCTTCTGAGAAACGTTCGCCTCCGCAGATCCGGACAGAATGAAAGTATCCACTTGGCGCTGGGTCCTAGCTGCCCAAAGGTAGACCTCAAGATCAATCGATGAGTTGAAAACCAGCCGATAGTCATCATTGTTCTTCAACAGCGAAGAGGGCTTACCCCGCGCCTTATCTGGCCGCGCCAATCCCATGGCGGTAATGGCAGCACCGACGAACTGGATACTCACGATCTTAGAGGGATCTTTCCCATCATTCTTATAGAAACCCTTACGCCTGTCATAATACCAACCATGCGTCAGGAAGTAATTTTCAATATTCCGCTGAACCTCATCCGTGGCTCGCAGCGAGGCGTCAGTGATAGCAGTCTGGCGGTTAGTTGCACGGATAACCAAGTCCCTGGTAGCAGAGTCACCCGTAACAATGATGCGCACCAGAAGCATTCGATCATTCGCCTCCGATTCGCCATCCACTCTAAGCGCCTCAAAGATCTCATGGCTCGTCTGCAAGCCATTGACAATCTGGATATTCGACAAAGAGTACGTCTTGGCGGTGCTTGTCGCTTCGCTACAAAGCAGCGTGACGCCGTTATTCAACCACCAGAATTCAGGACTATCGGCCGAGGCAAGCGAATTCCTGATCTCCTGATTAACCGAAACGTTCCCCTGATAGTCCCTAACATTCCATTCGAAGAGATGACGCCTAAGGCGTCCATTCTCGTCAACAATCAGGTCGAAGTAATCCCTTAGGCGCACAAGAGCAACGTGTGAGCGCCCGTGAGTTGCACTCTCCTGATACTTCATGGAGAACGTGTACGGCGGGCGCTCATTATACCTGGACAGCAGTTCAAGGTCGCCAAGAAGACTCACAGAAATAGACTGCGCATCAGGAACAGCACCCTGAATCACTTGCTTGAGCGCATTAATCTTGGCCTCAAGCTGAGGAGTAATCCCCCCACTGTCACCCGGTGCCGCATAGACGACATTAACCCGCAGGCGGGGCCGACGCGTAAGGAGCTTCTCCCACGCATCTCGAAATAGGCCGAAACGAGCCAATAGAGTCGGGTTATAGAGAACAGCTAGCGATTCCAAAGGCAGAGACAAGTCAAGCATTCGCCGCAGCGTGTTCTCCAGCTTATCCACGGCCTCTTCGGAGAAACTTGGAGTTCTCTTGGCCTGAACAACCCAAAGCTCCAACGCCTTATCCTGGCCGAAATCGCTAGCCCGACTAGACGATGCAACCACATCAGAGTCTTCATCGAGGAGAATATCGTCGAAGAAAACGTAAACCGCGTCGATGGCACCATCCTGTCCGCCTCCGACAATTCCGGCTTCAATTTCCTCCATGCCTAGCCCGAATGAACGCAGAGCCAGCTCAGAAGCAAATACCTCAAAAGCTGTACCGTCCAGAACGTTTGGCAGGTTCTCCGTCTTCCATGCATCAAATATTCGCATGATCAGCGTCTGCGCATTGCTAGGCATCTTCGGCACCAGGAAGACTCCATCTCGGCTATCGATTAGCCTAGGCACCATACCATCTCGACCCGACGAGCAGTAGGGCTTTCTCAAAGCTGGCCGCTCTCGACCTAGGACTTGGTGGCCAAGTCAGCCGCCTTGGGCCAGCGGCCTACCCCTTAAGATCTCGCTCGCAGCATCATCTTCCTGCGATAAATCCGACCCTCACCATAAATGAATCAGCTTGTGATCGATAGGGTCGAGCCTGCGGTACGCACTATTCAGGGGGCGCCAGTTGCCTCTGCAGAATCCACTGGGCTGCCGTAGCCACCTCTTGGCCTGCTGGCGTCAGCTTCATCGGACGGCCACGCTCAGCCCGTTCAAGCAGAGGATCACCGAGGTCCCGTTCGAGGCGGTTGATCTGAGCCACCAATGCCGACTGGTTGATTCCGAGAGCCGCAGCGGCCTCACTCATCGTCGAATAGGAAATAGCCCACAGGAAGCGATCCAGTCTTTGCCGCGCATAGGGGCTCGTGAGGGCCTTTTTCAGGATAGACGGCATTTCAGCCGTCTCGTCGGAAATTCGAAGGGCTGCCGCGTGGCTTCCTCCGCCACGAGGCCGAAGGGCAACTTCGTGGACCCTGGCCCACCTGGCCATGTTCGAAGTGCTCATGCCCTTCTCCTGTGCTAGATCAGGCAGGGTCCGGCGGTGATGGACATATTGTTCGATCAGCCAGTCCCGTTCTACGGTTCCTCGGGGCTTGTAGTCCTGTGGGCCGTCGCGGAGCGGGACGCCGTACTCGTTCGCGAGTGCGGTCAGCACGCTGCGGGAGAAGCCGGTGAGGGCGGCGATCCGGTTCAGGGATTGGTGCTCGTCCAGGTAGAGGCGCACGAAGGTCTCCTTCGGCACGTCCTGACGAGCTTGGCGACGGATAGTACCTGTCGCGCTGGCAACGGACTTGGTCGGCGGCAGTGCTGGGGCGGGATGCTCGTCCAGGACATAGCGGATCGCTTCGACGCTGGTGTCGAACGCCCTGGCCGCATATTGCACCGGATTCTTGCGCTGGCGGATGAGCTGGTGCAGGCGTGGGATATCGATGCGAGCGGGGTCGGGGCCGGGCAGGTCCAGCCCGTCAAGCAGGGAGGTGGGTGGCTGCCACGTCACCGGCTCGTCGTGGATGCCATGCTCTGCCAGGAAGTCCCTGGCCGCGCGGTCCAGTTCCTCGGCCAGCTCGGGTGTTTGGAGGGCTGCAGCACGGGCGGTCTCGGCTCTGAAGGGTGCTTCGTCGACCTTGTGGTAGCCGGGCGCGGCTTCGGCTGGCAGGCCGCTGATGCGTTGGAACAGCCGGCAGCGGATGATCTGCTCTCGTCGGCCTTGGCCGGGCGGCGTGCCGGTGCGGCGGCATATGTCCAGCCAATGCTCGTGCGGCAGCAGGTTGGTGTAGTCGAGATGACGGCGACGCCGGTAGTCGATGGGGACGTCGTTGGAGTCGAGGTAGTCGGCCAGGCGGACCAGGGCAGTCATCATGTCCGGCCATTGCGGCTGATCGTTCAGCAGTTGCAGGATCCGGGAGATCTCGACGCCGTCAGTGACTGCGCCGAGGTGCCGGGCCGCGTCATCAAGGCTTGCCCGACCGCCGATGATCAAGAGAGCGCTGGCCAGGACAGGCGCGAGAACACGAGGGTAGACCCCTTCCGACAAGGTGAGCCGTACTGCCCAGGACGGCCAGAACGTGCTGGGTACGTTCCGGGCTCGCCCCGTCAGCTCAGCCCCCGTTGTCGGCGTACACGTGAACGTCCCCAGCCACGTACGGATGAACGTGGCCGCTTCTTGATGCGTCGTGGGCTGTTGCCCGACACTCTGCTGCTTGGTCGGTGAGGAGAGTGCGGAGGGCGGCTGACGGTGGTTCTGGATCCGCATCGCTGGTTGGAACTGAGGCGTTTCCGTGGCCTGTTCGATTCCGGGTCGATGAGTCTGTCGGAGATCGCCAGGGAGACGGGGCTGGACCGGAAGACGGTCCGTAAGTACCTCTCGGCCCCGGGCCCGGCCACCCCACCACGCCGGTCGTCGAACGGACGCTCGCGGGCAAGGGTCATCGACGAGTTCGCGCCGCTGGTCGACTCGATGCTCCGGGCGGAGGTCCTGATGAAGGCCGCCGTGATCCACGAGCGCCTGGCCACCGAGTACGGGTTCACCGGGAACTACCAGCGCGTCAAGCTCTACCTCCAGGAGGCCCGCCCGCGGATCGCCGAAGAACTCGGCATCACACCGAAGGAGCTGGCGGGGATGCACCGCCGGTTCGAGGTGATCCCGGGCGCCCAGGCCCAAGTGGACTGGGGGGACGAGGGCAAGATCCTCGCCCACATGGGCATCGACAAGGTCTACTCCTTCCACATGACGCTGTCGTACTCGCGCGACCCGTTCTGCTGCTTCACCACCAGCCAGGACCTGCAGACGTTCTTCGACTGCCACCGCAGGGCGTTCGCGCACTTCGGCGGGGCACCGATGACGATCGTCTACGACCGCACCAAGACCGTCGTCCGCCGCCACGTCGCCCCGGGCGAGGCGGTCCCGCTGCACCCGGAGGCGGTCGGCTTCGCCGGCCACTACGACTTCGACCCCGACGTCCTGGCCGCCTACCGCCCCACCGGCAAAGGCCGGGTCGAACGCCAGGTCCTGATCGTCCGCGACCACGTCCTGTCCGGCCGGGCCTTCTCCTCCATCGAGGAGATGGACTCCGCGTTCGCCGCCTGGGTGCCCATCCGGCGCGCTCAGATCCACAAGACACACCGCGAAGTCATCGGCGAGCGGGCGGCCCGCGACCACGCGGCCCTCAAACCGCTGCCACCCACCCCGTATCTGGTGGCCGAGCGGCACCTGCGGCCCGTCGGCAAGGACTGCCTGGTCGCCTTCGGCGGCAACCTCTACTCGGTGCCGGCCCGCAAGGTGCGACCGCGCCAGCTGGTCGAGATCCGGGCCACGAAGTCGCAAATCATGCTGCACTCCACCGTCCCCGGCACCGACGGCGAGACACTGCTGGCCATGCACGCCAGGGCGGTCGGCCGGGGTGCCCGCGTCGTCCAGGAGACGCACTGGGACGGCCTGCCCACCGGCAAGGGACGCCGGACCACCACGGGTGATGTCCCCTCCCAGCCCCGCCACGAGCGGCCTCTCGGCCGGGAAGCCGGACCCCTGCAATCCCTGCTGAACCGGGCCGCGATCACCCGCATCGAAGTCGGCCGCCGTCCGCTGTCGGTCTACGACGAGCTGACCGGTACCCGCCCCTTCACCACCAACCGACCGACGAAGGAACCCTCTTGAGCCAGCTGACCGGCAACCGCATCCGGACCACGGCCGCCAAGCTCGGCCTGCCCCACCTGGCGGAGACCATCAACGAGTTCACCCGGCGGGCGGACGAGGCGAAGATGGGCTACCTCGACTTCCTCGACCTGGTCCTGTCCGAGGAACTCGCCGTCCGCGACGACCGGCGCTTCCGCCAGGGCCTGCGGCTGTCGAAGCTGCCCCACCACAAGACAATCGACGAGTACGACTTCTCCTTCCAGCCCGACCTCGACCCGCGCAAGGTCAAGGACCTCGCCACCCTCTCTTTCGTCGAGGCCAAGGCCAACGCCGCCCTCCTCGGGCCGCCCGGGGTGGGAAAGACACACATCGCCGTCGGGCTCGCGGTCGCGGCCTGCCGAGCTGGTTACTCCATCTACTTCACCAGCCTCGACGACATGGTCCGCAACCTCAAGGCCGCCGAGACAGCCGGTCGCCTGGCCAACAAACTCGGCACCTACCTGCGGCCCGGCGTCCTGGTGGTCGATGAGGTCGGCTACCAGCCCCTGGAGCGAGCCGAGGCGAACCTGGTCTTCCAGGTGATCTCCAAGCGCTACGAGAAGGGCTCGATCATCCTGACCTCGAACAAGACCTTCAGCGAGTGGGGACAAGTCTTCGGCGACGAGGTCCTCGCCACCGCCATCCTCGACCGGCTCCTCCACCACTGCGACGTGATCTCCATCAACGGCCCCAGTTACCGCCTGAAGAACCGCCTCAAGGCCATCGAGCGAGACGCGGAAGTGGCCTGACATCCAGCCTCGTTGGACGTCGACTGTCCGCCGAGCTTGACCGGTGTCAGTGTGCGTCAGGAGTAGAAGCCTCGGCCGTACTCTTCGCGGTTCAGCTGGAAGTCGTCCGGTCGATCACGGCGGAGCTCCTCGTAGCGCGCGACGAAGGCGTCCAACGCCTCGTGCAACGTGCAGTCCGACACCTCCCGGATTGCCTTGATCGCGAAGACGATCCGGTGATCCAGGATGTCGCGGTCTACGCTCTCCGGCAGCTGTCCCATGGGGTCGACAGCGTAGCGGAGGCCCCGCGTGCACTGGGCCTGAGCGGTTGGGACCTCCTGGCAAGCAGCCAAGATCTGGCGCCAGAGACCGCCTGATAGCTGGGGACGTTTAGGCGTACGCAGTTGGGGAGTCAAGGCCGTACGCCGACACCCGTGAGGTTCGGTCTGCTGGGCATGGTGGTCACCGTGCGGAAGCGGAGCTGGTCACTGGGCCGGACCGACGGTGCGAGCGCGGCCAGGTGCACCGCGTTGAGGACAGAGCTCAGGCCGCGTCCCCAGCTGTCGATGCTCGTGGGGCTGATCTGCCAGAGCTCCTCGCGCATCGCCTCCAGCAGTCCGCGCATCACCTCCCCCGCCTGGTGGAGATCCCGGTGTTCAAAGACTCGCAGTGCGATGATCACCGCGACTGCGGCGCTCGCGGCCCGCGGCGGGGCCATGAAGCCGGGCCGCTCCACGGCTCGGGATGCGAGTCGGGAGTCCGGGTCGAGCGTGAAGTGCTCATCGGCGAGATCGGGGGGCAGCAGCTTCGTGATGACGCCAGCGGGGAGGTCCGTCAGCACTCGTCCGCCGAGGGCTCGGATGTCCGCGAGGGCGTCGCATGCCGGCTGTGGGCTGGCGGTGTAGGCACCGAAGGCGGCTGTCCCGGACTCGATAGTCTCCAGCAGCCGGTCCTGGGCCGTCAGCACCGGATGGCCTGCGGGCAGCCGAAGCGTTCTGGTCGCGGTGAGGTCGAAGCCGCAGCCACCGGATATCGCTTTGCCGGGTTGTGAGGGGGGATTGCCGCAGATGCCCAGTTGGGGAATGACCCGGCCGGAACGGGGTCGCTCCCGCTGGACGCGCCCGCAGTTCGGGCAACAGTCCGCGAGCAGGCGGCGGTGGCGGGGGCAGGCGAAGGCCCATCCCAGGCGCCAGGCCAACTGCCAGCGGCCGCCGGATCCGGCCAGGCAGTCCGGGCAGAACCGCGATCCCCGGCCGCGGCCCCAGAGCACCCGGCGGTCGACGTGCCTGCGGGCCAGGTCGATACGAAGGGCGCGTTGGTCGTAGTGGGCCAGCGTCATGGCCGTGATCACGGCCGGTGAGAGTCCGCTCGCGTGCGCGATGGCCGATGTCTCGTGCTCGCGCAGCGCAATCGTCCAGTCCGACGGAACGTCCCTGAGGTGGTTCCCGGATCGGTCTCTCACCGGGAAGCCGAGATGCGACCGTACGTCGCCCAGCGGGGTGTCCAGCCGCTGGGCCAGGGCTTCGAGCCACGAATCGAGGGCTTCGCCGGGCAAGGGGTCGAGCCGGATCGGCAATGTCCTTGGGGCACCGGTCATGCCGATTTCCTTCGTGCGGTCTGCGGCCGGCTGGTCAGTCGCCGCTTCTCCAGGGCGGCTTCGAGTTCCTGGCGGGCCTTCTCGGACGCTTCGTCGTTCTTCACGCCGTCCAGCAGGTCTTGGCTGAGTGTTTCCTCGCCGCTTCGGACCGCCCGTTGGCAGCCGCGGTTGATCAGCGTCATCAGGGAACCGATGTGTCCGGTGCTGCGGGCGAAGAGGTAGTCGGACAGGTCGTCCGCGAGCATGCCCGGGTGCTTGTCGGTCAGGACCACACGTTGTTCGAGGGCCAGCAGCATCTGTCGCCACTCCTGGCGGTTCTTCTCGGTCTCGATCGTGAAGGGCCGCATGCCGAGCCGCGTGGTGCGCCGGCCGGTCTGGGCCATGACCGCGTCGCCCTTGGTGCCGCCCTCGCTGAACAGCCCCTTGTCGGCGAGTCCGACGCCGACCATCAGCAGGGTCACCGGGAACTCGTTGGCGATCCACTTGAGGTGGTTGCTGACCTCGATGCCGTTCGTCTTGCGCCACTTCAGGAAGTGCAGGTCGTCCAGAGCGAGCAGCCGAACCTCGCAGGAAAGCATGCAATCCAGGGCTCGCTGGCCGAGTTGGGCGGTGGTCCCGCGGTGGCGTCCTGGGTGGCCGAAGAACTCCAGCATGGCCCGGTTGAGATCCTTCATCCCGGTATTGCCGGTCAGGCCGACCCGGCAGACCGGCACCCGTTCATTCCCCTGGGCGGTGAACTCTCCTTGCTCGGCTATCTCCCGGCGGTGGAACTCTCGGGCGAATGCCAGCACCGAGGTGGTCTTGCCCAGGCCGGGAAATGCATCGACTGCGACGGCGCCCTTGGCCTTGTCACCGTCCTGCAGGTTGCTGTCGATGATGTCCCACAAGTCGTCGTGGAGCTCTGCCAGTTGCGGTGTCCTGAGTGGCCCGAGGTTGGCGTGCCACTCACGCCTGCTGCGGTTGTAATCGGCTCGTGCCTGCGGGCTCAGGGCCTTGAGTTGGGCGCGTGTCAGTACGTCGGGTTGGGTGCGGCGCGGGCCGTCGGCGAACGCCTTGAAGTCCTCCTTCCGGGACAGCGCCAGGTTCGCCGGGCTGGGCAGGCTGGCCGTGCCGGTCACACGTCCTCCAGGGCGTCCGCGTAGAAGTCGTCCTCGCCAACGAGGTCTTCCAGGTCGGCTTCGTCGTCATCGCCAAGCTCCGTCGGCTCTGGCTGCTCGGCCTCCGCCGTGTCCGGGGCCGGGGCCGCCCCGAGGGCCTTGCGCACGGACGGAAGCGAGATGACCGTCTCGGCCTCGGTCTCCGGCAGCTCGATCGCAGCCTGTTCACGGGAGAGCCGCAGAGCCATGCGTCGTTCGGCCAGCGTCGTTCCCAGCCCGAGGTTCCACCGTTCCAGCAGGTCGGCAACGGCGAGCCGGTCGTCCGGGTAGCGGTACTTCGACACGGCCAGCTTCCGAGCGAAGGCCAGGGCGTCCTCGCTCAGCGGCATGTGCGCCGCTTGTGCATGCTCCCAGAGCAGGGTGTGCCAGCGGCGGCTGTCAGGATCCCGGAAGTAGATCCTGGTGATGTCGTCGGGGTCCACCTGGAACGGCCAGCCGTTCTTGACCGGCCCGTCGTAGGGGCTCTTGAGGTTGCGGTAGGCGTTGAGCGCGGGTCCGTTGTAGCGCCGGCGGTCGATCTCGACGCCGTAGTGCTGGATCGTGCGCCACTTGGTCTGAAGGAACTCGAAGGCGAGGTTCGGATCCCGCGGGGCCTCGATGTAGCCGGCCCTCGCCATGCCGTGCTCGAACATCTTCGCCGGGGACATCCTCATCCCGGGCAGGCCCGGGTCGAGGAGACCGGAGTGAGGTCGGCAGTGATAGACCACCGCGGTCCACTCACGGATGATCGCCTCCAGCTCGTCCAGGAAGAAGAACGCGTCGTCCTCCGGTCTCTCGCCCCGGGAGTGGATATCAGGCCCCTTGTAGCCGGGCAGGGCCTGTAGGAGGTTCTCGCGAATGGTCCGGAAGAACCGCTCGACCGGGCCCTTGTCTCGGCCCGTCCGCAGCCGGGCGGGCTGGATCGAGATCCCCATCCGCCGGCAGACGCTGGTCAGGTGTTCCGAGACGTAGACCTTGCCGTGGTCGACCACGAGCGTCTCCGGAACCAGAACCGGCGAGGCGAGCCCTGGGCCTTCGGCCGCGTCGACATCCACCAGCACCGTCCTGGGGATGCCGTGCTCGGGCCAGACCGCGTGCCTGGGCCAGTCTCGCCCAGCGGGGCGGGGCCGGAAGGACTGGTAGAGCACCGCGCTAACGTCCACCGCCTTCGTCGAGACCGGCGTGAGCCGGATCCCGGTGATGCAGCGTGTGTACCAGTCCATCCCGACCGAGAGCTCGGCCTGCACCCACCGCAACGTCAGCGGGTCGAATGCGAAAACGTCCAACCGGGTGGAGTCCATCAGGAGGTACTCACCTGGTCTGGTCGGCCGCAACTTGCCGTAGGCACCCTCGGACCGATCGGCGATGTCCCGGTTCCGCTTCGTGCTCAACCGGAAGAGCGGATGCCTGCGCTCCAGCTCCGACAACAGCCGAAACGCAACCGCCCGGCTCGGCTGCGGCACCACGTCTGGACCGAAGCGAGCGATCACCCGTGCTCGCGTCCGCTCGATAACCATCGTCCGCGACGGTTTCGACTCGCCGGTGTGCTCGACCATCACCTCCAGCGCGGTCTCCACCCACCGATCATCCGCCTTGGTCCGGCTGACCGGACCGTGTGCACGGGTGGGAGCAAGCCCTGCTTCGCCCTGCCGTTGGAAGTCGGCGACCCAGCGCTCGACTGTCCGGTAGCCCACACCAAGCTCCTGAGCCTTCGCCCGGTAGCGCTGTGCGAGAGCCCTGTCCGGCAAGTACTCGGGGCGCGGCTCCCCCTCGGCCGCAAGTTCACTCGATCCGGACTGATAGCCGGTCAACACCTCCCTGACATGGCGCGCACGATCACGAACCTGCTGCTGCTCAGCTGTGCTCAGCTGACCGAGTACCACCCCGAGAAGCTCCGTGTCCTCATCAGCTGCCGGCCCTAGTTCGTTAGGGATGATCTGCGCGCGTTCCGAGGCAAGCAGCTCCTTCAGCGACAGCCGCCGAAGCCGCTCCCGGGTGTCCTTCAAGACGACCTCATTGCCCGCGGGCGTGCTCACGAACTCGATGACTTCCACGGTCTCGCCGTCGTAGCGGAACCGCGTACCGACTCCGACCCGGACTCCGGCTCCGCTCATGCAGACCTCCGCAGAACCCCGTTAGCTGTCAGTGGTCTTGTCAGATCCGTGCGTAACTGCCCTGTCCACAGGAGGTGAAGGACGCTGGCGCGGACCAATGGCTGCGGGTGCTTCGGAAGGCACCGAATCGCCTCACCGACCGTCGCACCGTCCAGGTCCTGAGCCCGGAGTTCGTCCAGCACGTCGGCGTTGATCAACCAAGACCTGCGGTAGCCAGCCAGAAACCGCAGGTTCTCCAACTCGGTGGCTGGCGGCTCGCTCCACGCTTCGTAGCGCCACCCACGGGATTCAACGACCTCGCGTGTCCAGGCGAACGTGGATGCGACTGTGGGATCAGACATCCGCCGTAGCGGCTTGACGTCCACGACTACCAACCCGTTGACAGTCAACAGCAGATAGTCCGGGATGTGCTTGAGGACCTTCCCGCCAACGTTCGCTTTGAGGAGGAAGGGCTGGGCGACGATGCAGTGCACTGCCCCGTCGAAGTCGGCGTACAACAGCCGTGCCAGCTCCAAGCGCGACTCGTAGATCACGTGATCGCGATTGGTCGACGCCCAGTAGGTCCCCGAATAGTGCTGCTGGCCCTTGTACCAGCGGAACGTACGCCAAGGGCGAGCCGCCCCGAGAGAGTCTCCCGAGACGGCGGCCCAACGTACGTCTTCCTCGGCCCCACCGCCGCCCTGAAAGCTGACCGTCACGGCCGCGAGATCGAGTTGCAGCTGATCCACCATGTGCCCACCCCAACGCCAGAGATCTGACGACCTGATGGCAACACGGTCGGGGCAGGGCACCCTCACATCAGGGAAGAACGACGATCTCACCCTCGAACGAGTGAACTTCGTCGCGCTCCCCTTCCGAATCTCAGCTCAGTGGCGTATCCGCCACCACCCCGCCAAGATCCACGAGATTCCGCCACGAATCGCGAGACCCTACACCTCAGGTCACGTCGCGGGTCATGTCCACGAAGCGGGAGTAGTGGCCCTGGAAGGCGACCGTGATGGTGGCCGTGGGGCCGTTACGGTGCTTGGCGACGATCAGGTCGGCCTCGCCGGCGCGGGGTGACTCCTTCTCGTAGGCGTCCTCGCGGTGGAGCAGGATGACCATGTCGGCGTCCTGCTCGATGGAGCCGGACTCTCGCAGGTCCGAGACCATCGGCTTCTTGTCCGTTCGCTGCTCCGGGCCACGGTTCAGCTGGGACAGCGCGATGACCGGGACCTCCAGCTCCTTGGCGAGGAGCTTGAGGTTACGGGACATGTCCGAGACCTCCTGCTGGCGGCTCTCGGCGCGGCGGGAGCCGCCCGACTGCATCAGCTGCAGGTAGTCGATGACCACGAGTTTGAGGTCGTTGCGCTGCTTGAGGCGACGGCACTTGGCGCGGATCTCCATCATCGACAGGTTCGGGGAGTCGTCGATGTAGAGGGGGGCGTTGGTGACGTCGGGCATCCGGCGGGCGACCCGGGTCCAGTCGTCGTCGGTCATGTTCCCCGAGCGCATGTGGTGCAGGGCGACCCGGGCCTCGGCGGAGAGCAGGCGCATCGCGATCTCGTTGCGCCCCATCTCGAGCGAGAAGATCACGCTCGGCAGGTTGCTGTGGATCGAGCAGGCACGGGCGAAGTCCAGTGCCAGGGTGGAATTGTGAGTCGGGACCATGGCCCGTGTGGCCAAGTACAGGTGCTCAGGGTTGTCCACCTGGACGCAGCGGACCGGGACGCTCTCGACCTCACGGACATCGGTGATGAACCGCTGCCGGAGCTTCGGGGTGCCCGGACGCCGACGCTCCTGGTGCATGCTCCGCTTCCGCTCCAGCCCGAAGACGTCGTCGGTCGGGGTGAAGGTGACGAGGTACGCGACGGACGAGTTCTCGGAACGCCCGGCGACCCTCTTGGTGCTCATACCGCACCGGTAGCCGAGACTCACCACAAGCTCCCGGAAGCCCTCGGCCAGCTGCCTGTTGGTAACCGCGAACTGCACCGATCCCGTGTTCGTGACCGTACCGTCGGTGTCGAGGAGGCCGGCGAGCAGTGCCCTCCGCTGGTCGACCGAAGCACGCAGGTACTCCTGGGGAATGTGCTTGTTCCCCAGGAGGCCCGCCTCCCGCAGCACCACCCTGAGGCTTCCGTGGTTCCTGGAGCAGAGGGCGCAACGCGGCTCGGAGAACGCGGAAGCGCACGTCTTGCCGCAGTCCACGCACCTCGTGGGAGGGACCGGAGCGGAGACCGACCGCGCCCGGCCCCCGCACGACCTCCCGCAGGTCCGCACATGGGCGAGCTTGGCCACGAACGTCTTCCCGCAGACGACGCAGGAGCGCTCGATCCGCTCCGGCTGCCTGACGGCCAACCGCAGGGCGTACGTGATCGACGCACCCACGCGTCGGACCTTGAAGCCCTCGCTCTCGATCCGCCGCACCACCTCGGGGTCCGCAGAGGTGATCCTCGCGGCCTGGCTGTGGCCATCGCCCAGCCAAGCGCCCAGGGTGTAGGGCGGAACGGGCAGGGAGCGGGCCGGAAGACCGAGGGGCGCGGCGTTTCGCACAGAGTGGTTCCTGCGCCGGTCGGCCGTGTCACAGTGCAGCGTCGCGGCGATCTCCTTGGTCGTCCTCACCGCCGCGGAGTTGCGCTGGTTCCCGTCATCGCCGTCCCTGGCCGCGGCATCCCCGGCCGACCTGCGCGAGGCACGGGTCTCGGTGAGCCACTGGTGGTCCGCGTCGGCGATGACGGACGTACCGTCGTCAAACGTGATCTCGAAGCAGGGTCGCTGCGTCATCACGTCCGTGGCCGCCACCACCCGGGTCGGCTTCCCCGACGCGTCGATCAGGTAGTCACCCGGCTGCACCTCACCCATGGTGGTCCACCCGTCAGGGGTGGGGAGCGGAGTGTCCAGGGCCAAGGCCTTACCCATGGCGGGACGGGCCGCGATGACGATCATCTGGCCGGGGTGCAGGCCGTTGGTGAGCTGGTCCAGGTCGGCGAAGCCGGTGGGGACGCCGGACATCTGGCCCTGCCGGGAGCCGATCGCCTCGATCTCGTCGAGGGCGCCCTCCATGATGTCGGCGAGCGGGGCGTAGTCCTCGTTGGTGCGCTGCTCGGTGACGGCGTAGATCTCCGCCTGGGCGGCGTTGACGATCTCGTCCACATCGCCCTCGGCGGCGTAACCCATACCGGCGATCCGGGTACCGGCCTCGACCAGGCGGCGCAGCACGGCGCGCTCGTGGACGATCTCCGCGTAGTACTCGGCGTTGGCCGCCGTCGGGACGGAGTTGACCAGGGTGTGCAGATAGGAGGCGCCGCCGACCCGGGCGAGTTCACCGCGCTTGGTGAGCTCGCCGGCGACGGTGATCGGGTCGGCCGGCTCGCCCCTGGCGTAGAGGTCGAGGATGGCGCCGTGGATCAGCTCATGGGCCGGGCGATAGTAGTCGGCGGGCTTGAGCACCTCGACGACGTCCGCGATGGCGTCCTTGGAGAGCAGCATGCCGCCGAGGACGGACTGCTCGGCGGCCAGGTCCTGCGGGGGTACCCGTTCGAAGCCGTCCGCTGCCGGGCGGCCCTCGTCCCGGGCGTCGTCGCGCTTCTTCCGGTCGAAGCCGCCCTTGCGGTCGCCGTCCTTCTGCCCGCCGCCCTTCTGGAAGCCGCCCTTGCCGTCGCCGTCGGACCGGCGGCGGCCGGCCGGCAGACGGTCGCCGGGGCCGTCGGGGAAGGGGTCGTCGGGGAAGGCGTCCAGGAACGGCCCGGGGGGGAAGGCGTCATCGGACGGCTGCCAGTCATCCTCCGGCGGGGGAGGGACGTCGTGGTCGTCGTACTGGGGGCCGGTCACGCTTGTTCCCCGATCAGCGAGTGGTGGTGCGAGTGGAGCTGGCCTTGCCGTTGGCGCATCACCTTTCATACGCCAACACGCCGGGGAATCCGGCGCCGGGCAGGAGATGTCGCACGGGTGGCGCGGCGGTCAGACGTCCACGCTACGGGGACGGGCGGCGATCGGCCAAGATGGTTATCCACAGGCTGTGTGGATGAACAGCCCACACCTGTGGAGAACCCCCGGAAACCTGTGTACAAGTCTGTGGACAGCACTGTGGATAACCACACAATCCGGCTGGCGTCAACGCGCTGACCTGCGATAACTCTTTCCACGGCCTGTGTATGAGAAATTCTTCACACGACCCGGACCGCACCCTGCGGGCCCGCTCAGCCACGACCTCGATCAAGATTTCGAGTAATAGACACTCCTTGATCTTGCCACTTACCTGTGGATGAGTACCCTTGTCCCCATGACAACCGCCCCCACCCGCCGTCGGCACGACCGGGAGATCCTGGCCCTGGCTGTCCCGGCGTTCGGGGCACTGGTCGCCGAGCCGCTCTTCCTGATGGCCGACTCCGCGATCATCGGTCACCTCGGCACCGCCCAGCTCGCCGGCCTGGGCATCGCCTCGGCCGTGCTCACCACCGCCGCCGCCACCTTCGTCTTCCTCGCCTACGCCACCACCGCGGCGGTCTCCCGCCGGATAGGCGCCGGCGACCGCCGGGCCGCCGTCCAGCAGGGCATCGACGGGATCTGGCTCGCCCTGCTGCTCTCCGCCGGTGTGGCCGCCCTGATGCTGCTGCTGGCCCCCTGGGCCGCCCGGGCCCTGGGGGCCTCCCCCACCGCCCTCCCGTACGCCGTCGGCTACCTGCGGATCAGCGCCCTCGGGATACCGGCGATGCTGCTGGTCCTGGCCGCCACCGGCGTGCTCCGCGGCTTCCAGGACACCCGCACCCCGCTGCTGGTGGCGATCGGCGGCTTCACCCTCAACCTGCTGCTCAACCTCGGCCTGGTCTACGGCGCCGGGCTCGGCGTGGCCGGCTCGGCCTGGGGCACCGTACTGGCGCAGACCGCGATGGCCGCCGCGTACCTGGCGGTGGTGGTCCGCGGGGCACGCCGCGAGGGCGCGCGGCTCGCGCCCGACCCCGCCGGTATCCGGGCCTGCGCCAGGGCCGGCGGCCCGCTGGTGGTCCGGACCATGAGCCTGCGCGGCATCCTGCTGGTCGCCACCGCGGTGGCCGCCCGGCTGGGCGACACCGCGGTCGCCGCCCACCAGATCGCCATGACGCTCTGGGGGTTCCTCGCCTTCGCCCTGGACGCCATCGCCATCGCCGGCCAGGCGATCATCGGCCGCTACCTGGGTGCCGGGGACATCCCCGGCACCAGGGCGGCCACCCGCCGGATGGTCGAGTGGGGCCTCGGCGCGGGGCTGCTGCTCGGCCTGCTGCTGGTGCTGGCCCGGCCGCTGTACGTCCCGCTGTTCACCCCGGATCCGCAGGTCCGGCAGCAGCTCTCCGACATCCTGCTGCTGGCCGCCCTGGCCCAGCCGGTGGGCGGAGTGGTCTTCGTCCTGGACGGTGTGCTGATGGGCGCCGGGGACGGCCCCTACCTGGCCTGGGCGATGCTCGCCACCCTCGCGGTCTTCGCCCCGGTGGCCTGGGCGGTGCCCGCGCTGGGCGGCGGCCTGATGGCCCTCTGGTGGGCCTGGAACCTCTTCATGCTGGTCCGGGCGGCCTTCCTCGCCGTCCGGGCACGCAGCGGCCACTGGCTCGTTCCAGGCGCGGTGCGCGCCTAGCGCGGCGCGGCGCCCCTGCGGGCCGGGGGCTCCCGGGGCAGGTGTGTGCACCCCGAGCGCGCCCGAAGGCCCGTGAACCCGGGAACAACGGCCGAGGGCCGGTCCCCTCCCTGAGGAGGAGACCGGCCCTCGGTTCACAGTCAGCCCCGAAGGACTACCGCTGCTTCGTTCAGGCGACGACGACGTCGATGTTGGCCTGGACGTCGGCGTGCAGCTTGACCGAGACCTTGTGGGTGCCCACGGTCTTGATCGGCGAGGCGATCGCGACAGCGCGCTTGTCCACGACCGGGCCGTCGGCCTTCTTGATGGCCTCGACCACGTCGGCCTGGGTCACCGAGCCGAACAGGCGGCCGGCGTCGCCGGAGCGAACGGCCAGCTTGACCTGCAGAGCCTCCAGCTTGGCCTTGACCTCGTTGGCGGCCTCGAGGGTCTGGATCTCGTGGATCTTCCGGGCGCGACGGATGGCGTCGACGTCCTTCTGACCGCCCTTGGTCCAGCGGATGGCGTAGCCGCGCGGGACCAGGTAGTTGCGGGCGTAGCCGTCCTTGACCTCGACGACCTCGCCGGCGCTGCCGAGACCGGGGACCTCGTGAGTGAGGATGATCTTCATTCTTCGGTCACCCTCTCTTAGCGCGTGGTGGAGGTGTAGGGCAGCAGCGCCATCTCACGGCTGTTCTTCACGGCCGTGGCGACGTCACGCTGGTGCTGGGTGCAGTTGCCGGTGACCCGGCGGGCACGGATCTTGCCGCGGTCGGAGATGAACTTCCGCAGCAGGTTCGTGTCCTTGTAGTCAACGTAGTTGACCTTGTCCTTGCAGAAGACGCAAACCTTCTTCTTCGGCTTGCGAGCAGGCGGCTTCGCCATCATGTGCTCCATTTGGGTTGACGCTCCGCGGGTGCCAGGCACCCGTGGACCGCACGAAATCTCTCAGCATGCCGGGGCCCGCTCAGCGAACGGGCCCGGCGCGCACCGCTTAGAACGGAGGCTCTTCCGAGTAGCCGCCACCGGACGGGGCACCCCAGCCGCCGCCCTGGCTGCCACCGGAGGGAGCGCTGGACGCCCACGGGTCGTCGGACGGAGCGGACTGCCCACCGGGCTGTCCACCCCAACCGCCACCCTGCTGGCCGCCGTAGCCGCCCCCACCCTGCTGTCCGCCGAAGCCGCCCTGGCCGCCGGGACCGCCGGAGCGGTTGGCCCGGGTGACCTTGGCGGTCGCCGAACGCAGGCTCGGGCCGACCTCGTCGACCTCGACCTCGAAAACCGTCCGCTTCTCGCCTTCCTTGGTCTCGTAAGACCGCTGGCGCAGTCGGCCCTGCACGATCACGCGCATGCCGCGCTGCAGCGACTCGGCCACGTTCTCCGCCGGCTGACGCCAGACGTTGCACGTGAGGAAGAGGCTCTCGCCGTCCTTCCACTCGTTGGTCTGGCGGTCGAAGGTGCGCGGGGTGGACGCGATACGGAACTTCGCGACCGCCGCACCCGACGGGGTGAAGCGCAGCTCGGGGTCGTCGACGAGATTGCCGACGAGGGTGATGACGGTCTCGCCTGCCATGGTGGTGATGACCTCTCGGAAAGGAGTTCTGCGGTGCTTGCCGCACCTGTTTCACGTGAAACGGTCACGTGGCACGGGCGGCGCGAGTCACCAGACGCCCGAAGGCGTCAGGTAATGGACTCAGTGGGTGTCCGGGCGCAGGACCTTGGTCCGCAGAACCGACTCGCTCAGGCCAAGCTGGCGGTCGAGCTCCTTGACGACCTCAGGCGTGGCCTTCAGGTCGATGACCGAGTAGATGCCCTCGGACTGCTTGTTGATCTCGTAAGCAAGACGGCGACGACCCCAGGTGTCGATCTTCTCCACCTTGCCGCCACCCTGGCGGACAACGTTGAGGAAGCTCTCGATCAGGGGGGAGACAGCGCGCTCCTCGACCGAGGGGTCGAGGATGACCATCACCTCGTAGTGACGCATGAGTAACCCACCTCCTTTGGACTCAGCGGCCACGGTCTCTCCGTGGCAGGAGGGTTGTGCAGCGTCGCACCGGTGCGACGACCTACCGGCAACCGTAGTCGCCGGGACCGACATTCGACGGCCCCTTGCCCGTGAGAGGGCATACGGGGGCACAACTACACCAGTGCAGATCGCACAGCCTACCCGCACCCGTACGGCCGAACAAAATGCATACCGGTTGTGATCCGGGGCGTACCAGCGGGAACCTGTACAGAACGACTGCGTTCCTCCTCAGGAGGTGGGTCCCATGGCACAGACCATCCGCCGATTCCCTCAGCTCACCCTGAACACCGACGGCCACCGGCATCCGAGGGAGAACACCCTCGTCGGCCTCACCGCGGTGCTCGGCCTGATCGCCTTCTTCAGCGGCTTCTTCCACAACCTGCACCTGCTCAGCTCGTGGACCGGGCTGTTCGGGATCATCACCGGCCTCTGGGGCCAGTTCGTGTCGGTGACCACCGCCGAGCGGTTCGTCCTGATGATCACGCTCGGCGCCGCCGCGATCGGCTTCTACCTGGGCATCGCGCACGGCGGACTGTTCGGGGGCTTGTGGTGAGCCGCACACTCTGATCGACCACGGCAAGCCGCAGAACCCGCGTAACCTCCGGCGCCCCCACCGCGTACATACCTGTGCACAGGTTCCGCGGCGGGGGTGCCGTCGGTTCGGCTCGCCGCCCGGCCCGACCTTCACGAATCGGACCATTCGGGCGATAGGGTCACTCTGGACCGGCCGAACGAGGAGGAGCACACGAGCATGAGCCTGCGCCTGAGGACGATCACCCGCGAGGAACACCTGGCTTTCGTCGCTTCCCGGCCGTCGGTCAGCCACATGCAGGTACCCGCCTGGGGCCAGGTCAAATCCGAATGGCGCAACGAGAGCCTCGGCTGGTTCGACGAGTCCGGCAAGCTGGTCGGCGCGGCTCTGGTGCTCTACCGCCAGCTGCCCAAGATCAAGCGCTATCTGGCGTACCTGCCCGAGGGCCCGGTGATCGACTGGTTCGACCGCGACCTGGACCAGTGGCTGCGGCCGATGCTCGCCCACCTCAAGTCGCAGGGCGCCTTCTCGGTGAAGATGGGCCCGCCGGTGGTGATCCGCCGCTGGGACGCCCCCACCATCAAGGAGGCGATCGCCGGCCAGCAGGCCAAGCGGCTGCGCGACGTCGACCCCGACTGGTACGAGCCGCGCGCCTTCGAGGTCGCCGACCGGCTGCGCAGGGCCGGCTGGCTGCAGGGCGAGGACGGCGGCGCCGGCTTCGGCGACGTCCAGCCCCGGTACGTCTTCCAGGTCCCGCTGGCGGGCCGCTCGCTCGACGACGTCCAGCGCGGCTTCAACCAGCTCTGGCGCCGGAACATCAAGAAGGCCGAGAAGAGCGGCGTCGAGGTGGTCCAGGGCGGCTACGAGGACCTGAAGGTCTTCCACCAGCTGTACCTGGTCACCGCCGAGCGCGACCGGTTCACCCCGCGCCCGCTCGGCTACTTCGAGCGGATGTGGCAGGCCCTCACCGCCGAGGACCCGGACCGGATGCGCCTCTACATCGCGTACCACGAGGGCGAGGCGCTGGCCGCGACCACCATGCTCACCGTCGGCGAGCACGTCTGGTACTCCTACGGCGCCTCGGCCAACCACAAGCGCGAGGTCAAGCCGTCCAACGCGATCCAGTGGCGGATGATGCGCGACGCCTACGCGCTCGGCGCGAGCGTCTACGACCTGCGCGGCATCAGCGACACCCTCGACGAGGACGACCCCCTCTTCGGGCTGATCCAGTTCAAGGTGGGCACCGGCGGCCAGGCCGCGGAGTACCTGGGCGAATGGGACTTCCCGCTCAACAAGCTGCTGCACAAGGCGCTCGACCTCTACATGTCGCGCCGCTGAACCTCTCTGACACCGGCCGCCGCCACCGCGGCCGAGGTCGTCACCAACCACGGAGAGAAGACCCCATGACGCTGTCGCTGTACGTGGACACCGCGCGCTGGCGCGCACACCAGCAGTCGGTGCTGGCGGAGTTCCCCGGTCTGGTGCCGGTGGCCAAGGGCAACGGTTACGGCTTCGGCAACGACCGCCTGGCCGAGGAGGCCGCCCGGCTCGGCACCGGCATCCTCGCGGTCGGCACCGCGCACGAGGCGGCCGGCCTGCTCGACCGGTACGACGGCGAGCTGCTGGTGCTCACGCCCTACCGGGTCGGCGAGCCGGACGCGCGGCTGCCGGACCGGGTGATCCGGACGGTCGCCGGCGCCGAGGCGCTCCAGGCGCTCCCGGAGGGCAGCCGGGTGGTCGTGGAGTGCATGACCAGCATGCGCAGACACGGCATCGCCCTCGCCGACCTCGCCCGGCTGCCGGTGCGCGGACCCGGCTCCGAGGCCCGGATCACGATCGAGGGATGGGCGCTGCACCTGCCGCTGGACCGCCCGGACGGCTCCGACCCGGTGGCCGAGGTCGCCCGGTGGATGGAGGCGGTCACGGCCGCCGGGCTGCCCGCCACGACCGTCTTCCTGAGCCACCTCTCCTCGGCCGACCTGGCCCGGCTCGCCGGGCGGTACCCCGACACCGCCTTCCGCTCCCGGATCGGCACCCGGCTCTGGCTCGGCGACGTCGGATCGCTCCAGGCCCGTGCCACGGTGCTGGACGTCACCCCGGTCCTGCGCGGCGACCGGTACGGCTACCGCCAGCACAAGGCCCCCTCGGACGGCCACCTGCTGGTGGTGGCCGGCGGCACCGCGCACGGGGTCGGCATGGAGGCACCCAAGTACCTGCACGGCGTGCTCCCCCGGGCCAAGGGGCTGGCCAGGGCCGGACTCGCCACCGTCAACCGCACCCTCTCGCCGTACTCGTGGAGCGGCAGACAGCTCTGGTTCGCCGAACCGCCGCACATGCAGGTGAGCATCCTCTTCCTGCCCGCCGACGCCGCCAAGGCGCCCGTCGCGGGCGACGAGCTCAGCCTCAACGTCCGCCACACCACGACCCACTTCGACCTGGTCGCCGACCGCTAGGCCGCCGGGAGCGGACAGGGGCGCGGGGCTGACAGGGGCTCAGGGCTGACAGGGGCTCGGCGCACCCTGCCTGCGCGCCCTCACGCCCGATGACACGCCCTCACGGCCGGGAGCTCAGCGCCGCTCCTTCTCGGCGGGCCGGTCGACCTGACCCACCAGGACGTACTCGGTGTGATCCGCCTCTTCGCGCAACCGCCGTGCCGGTCCCAGCACGAAGGCGTCGGGTGCGAAGTCCAGCACCCCGCCCGAGGGGTCGTCACTGCCGTCCCACCGCACCGGGTCCTGCTCGGGCCGCAGGATGTCGCGGACCACCATCCCGCACAGGTACAGCGTGCCGAGCAGGTGCAGCACGATGGCGAAGTGGTACCAGTCCATCCCGATCCCGTGCTGCTTGGAGTCCCCGACGTAGGCCAGGTAGGACCAGATGCCGAGGAAGTAGAGCACCTCGCAGG
This sequence comes from Kitasatospora sp. HPM-01-4, assembly GCF_051374625.1. Taxonomy (NCBI): domain Bacteria; kingdom Bacillati; phylum Actinomycetota; class Actinomycetes; order Kitasatosporales; family Streptomycetaceae; genus Kitasatospora; species Kitasatospora sp. HPM-01-4. Next base: position 4,405,313 of record NZ_JBPQGP010000005.1, read on the forward strand.
TCTGCCAGATCAGGAAGTCACGCCAGCGCGGCCGGGCCAGCGCCGCGAGCGGGGTCAGCCAGAGCACGTACTGCGGCGAGTACACCTTGTTGGTGAGCACGAAGGCGGCCACCACCAGGAACGCCAGCTGGGCGAAGCGCGGCCGGCGCGGCGCGGACAGCGCCAGCCAGCCGATGCCCAGGCAGCAGGCGATCAGAAGGACCGCGATCCAGGTGTTGAGGGTGGCCAGCTGCACGCCCCGGTCCTGCATCAGGATCAGCCAGAAGGAGCCGTAGTCCTCGGTACGGACCTGGCTGAAGGTGTAGAAGGTCGCCCAGCCCTGCCAGTTGGCCAGCATGATCGGCAGGTTCACCAGCAGCCAGGAGCCGGCCGCGGCGCCCGCCGTCTGCCCGAAGGCCCGCCAGCGGCCGGTGCGCCAGCAGAGCACCAGCAGCGGCCCGAGCAGCAGGACCGGGTAGAGCTTGGCGGCGGTGGCCAGGCCGATGAAGACACCGGCCAGGACCGTCCGGCGGCCGGACCAGCAGGCCATCGCCACGGCGGCCAGGGCGACCGCGAGCAGGTCCCAGTTGATGGTGGAGTCCAGCGCCAGGCAGGGGGCGAGCGCGAACAGCAGCGCGTCCCAGGGGCGGCGGCGGTGGGTACGGGAGAGCGCCACCGCGGCGACCACCGCGCAGATCATCAGCATTCCGGCGTTGACCAGCCAGAACCACTGCTCCCGGCCCTCGATGGCACCACCACCGGGCGTCAGCCAGGCCGCGACCTGCATGAAGAGCCCCGTGAGCACCGGGTACTCCAGGTACTGCATGTCCGGGGTGGGCGCCGGCAGCCGGTCCAGGTAGGGGTGCAGGCCGGTCGAGAAGCCGCGCCCGGTGAACAGGTGCGGGATGTCGCTGTAGCAGGCGTGGGTGTACTGGGCGGTCGCGCCGTGGAACCAGCCGTCGTTGTAGCAGGACGCCTTCTGCGCGAGGCCGAGCACCGAGACCAGGATCGTCACCAGCGCCAGGACGCGCGCAGCGGACCACCAGGAGACCCCGAGCAGTGCCCGCTGCCCGGGCGGGCCGCCGAACAGCTCGCTGCCCGCCGCCGCCACCGGATCCTCGTCCGCCGGGACGACCACGGTGTTCGGCGGCGGCCCCTGGTCGGGGTCGGGCCCGGGGCTCTGGTCACTCGTGCTCGACGTCATGGCGGACATGATGCCGCACCGGCCTTGGCCCCACGAGGCACCTCGGCCATCGGGAGCGCTCCGAAGGGGTCCGCCCGCCAACCGCGCGCTCCCCGACGGCCCGGCCCGACGGCCACGGCTCCTCCGGTCGCGCTCCGGGCCGCGCCGCACCTGCCCCGGAAACGCCGGTGGCGGCCGACCGGGGAGTCATCTCCTCGATCGGCCGCCACCGGCCGGACGTCACTTCGGGTCAGTTCCCCGGCATCCCGGCTCCGGCTCCGCCGTCGCTCGGGCTGGAGCTCGGGTTCGGCGGCGAGCTGGAGTGCCCCGGGCGGGGCGGCTTGGAGTGCGTCGGTCCGGACGAGGGGCAGAGCGGCCCGAGGAAGCAGCTCTCCGACGGTCCCGGCGAGGCGGGCGGTTCCGGAGTGTGGCTCGAGGCGCTGGACGACGGGCTCGGCCCGCTGGAGGCGCTGGCCGTCGGGCTGCTCGACGGGGCGACCGACGGGGGTGCAGAGGGGGTCGGCGCCGGAGCCTGCTTGGAGTCGACCTCCGTACCGGTGGTGTCCGCGGTCGGGAAGTCCGTCGCCTTCTGGTCGGCCAGCGCGACCTTCATGTAGCGGGTGAAGATCTCGGTCGGGAAGTCACCACCGTGGATGGTGGACTGACCGGCCGTACCGACCAGCGAGAGCAGACCCGGCTTGCCCGGCTCCTCGCGCCACATACCGACCGAGGTGGCCAGCTGGGGGGTGTAGCCGACCCACCAGGCCGAGGTGCCGGCGTCGGTGGTACCGGTCTTGCCGGCCACCGGGCGGCCCAGGCCCTGGGTCCCCTTCTTACCGGTACCGTTCTCCGCCACGTTCTGCAGGACGTCGGTGATGTTGTCCGCGACCGGCTGGTCCAGCACCGTCTTGGTGGCGTTCTTCGGACGGTTGAAGGCCGGCTTCTCCACGCCCTGGTAGAGCACCTTGGTCACCGAGTACGGGTCGACCTGCTGCCCCCGGGCGGCGAACACCGAGTACGCGGAGGCCATCCGGATCGCACTCGGGGTCGAGGTGCCCAGCGGGTAGGTGAGCGAGGTGTTGGGTGCCAGGCTCTCCTTGCGCAGGCCCAGGGCGATCGCCATCTTCTCGACGTTGCTGCCGCCGACGTCCTGGCCCAGCTGTACGAACGGCGCGTTGTAGGAGTACTGCATCGCCGTCTTCAGCGTGACGGCCCCGGGCATGTTGTCGTCGTCGTTCTTCTGGTGGTACGGCTGGCCGTTGTCGCCGATCGCGGGCGTACCGTCGGCCTTGTAGATCGGGCTCATGTCGTTGCCGTTGTAACGGCTGTCGATGCTGATCTTCACCGGCTTGCCGTCGTCCCCGGTCTTGGTGAGCACGCCGTACTGCATGGCGGTCGCCAAGACGAAGGGCTTGAAGGTCGAACCGACCGGGATACCGACGGTGTCGGCGTTGTCGGTGTAGTGGCCGTTCTCCACGCCGTCGCCGCCGTAGATCGCCACGATCGCACCGTCCCCGGGAACCACCGAGGCCGCGCCGACCTGGACGTACTTGTCCTGGTCCCGCTTGTTCGAGTCGAGGGTCTCCGACTTGACGTCGTCGACGGCCTTCTTCAGCTGCGCCACCTTGTCCTTCTGGAAGGTGGTGTAGATCTGGTAGCCGCCCTTGTCGATGCTGGCCTGCGTGATCGACGGGTCCTTGGACGCCAGGTACTTGTCGGCGAGGTCGACCAGGTAGCTGACCTCGCCGTTCATGTTGGCCGGAGCCTTCTTGTCGATCGGCTTCGGGAAGGTGGCGCCGCACTTGTCCCGGTCCGCCTGGGTGATCGACTTGGTCGCCACCATCCGGGTCAGGACGTAGTTCCAGCGCTCCTGCATGTTCTTGGCGTTGGCGTCGCTGAGCGTCGGGTCGTAGTACGTGGCGCCCTTGAGCAGACCCGCCAGCATGGCGCTCTGGCAGATGTTGAGGTCCTTGGCGTCCACCCCGTAGTACGCCTGCGCGGCGGCCTGGATGCCGGTGGCACCGCGGCCGAACCAGCTGGTGTTCAGATAGCCCTCGAGGACATCCTCTTTGGACTTCTGCTGATTGATCTTCAGGGTGATGAAGATTTCCTTGAACTTACGGCTGAGCGTCTGGTCCTGGTTCAGGTAGGCGTTCTTCACGTACTGCTGGGTGATGGTCGAGCCACCCTGGGTCGAACCACCGCTGGCCATCTTGTAGACGGCGCGGGCGATGCCCTTGGGGTCGATGCCCTTGTCGGTCCAGAAGGTCTCGTTCTCGGCGGCGACCACCGCCTTCTGAGCCGACTCGTTGATGTTCGCGAGCGGGATCACCTGGCGGTTGGTGGCGCCCTTGCGGGTCATCTCCGAGCCGTCGGCCCAGTAGTAGATGTTGTTCTGCTCCTTCACCAGGTCGTTGGGGTTGGGGACCGGAGTCATCGCATAGGCGACGCCGACCGCGGCCACCCCGCTGCCGAAGAAGATCAGAAACGTCGTCAGGATCAGCTTCCAGGACGGAAGCCAGCGGCGGATCCCGGACTTGCCGTACCGGGGGTAGTCGATGAACCGCTTCTTGCCCGGGCCCTTACCGCCGCCCTTGCCGCCGCCGTTTCCACCGCCCCGGCCGCCGCCGCGCCCCGGCGGTCCGCTCTGGGCACTGCGGGCGGCCGTGTCGCCCCGGCCGCCGCCCTTCTGGGCCTGCTTGCGCATCTCGGCCCTGGTCAGCCGAGGCTGCTGGGCCGTCTCCCGCACACCGGCGGGCCGGTCGTACGAAGCCGCCCCCTCGGGGGGGGTGCCGTAGGCGTACGGGCGCTGACCAGCCGCCCCACCGCCCGGAGGCTGTTCACCGCCCGGGTTGGGCCTACGCCGGTGATCGCTCATCTTCCAGCAACTCCTCGGTCAGGCCGCTTCGGACCTGAGGGCAGGGTTCACTTGCGATGCCCGCAAACCGCCCTACACCCCGGAGGTGGTCTTCGTGCACACGCGACAGCGTACGCACCTGTAAACAGCTACCAATCGGGCATCAAGTGATAATCGGTACAAAACGCCGCCAGATCATTACATGCCCGTTGCCAACGCGGGCCGTTCGGAGCTTGACCCAGGCCTTCCTGAAGATTTTCTGAAGTTCCGTCCGAATCCTGTGATCGCATTCACCCGCGTCCCCCTTGCCCGTTCAGTGACCCAGGTCTACTGTTCTCTCGATATATCGAGCCGATACATCGGACCGACACATCGAGCCGGAACAACGGTCGAGGTGCACCGCGGGAAGGGAGGCAGGACGGTATGAGCAGACGCTCCGGGGTACTGGAGTTCGCCGTTCTGGGCCTGCTCCATGACGCCCCGATGCACGGCTACGAGCTGCGCAAACGGCTCAACGTGCTGCTCGGGTCGTTCCGTGCCTTCTCCTACGGCACGCTCTACCCCTGCCTGAAGAACCTGGTCGCCCAGGGGTTCCTGGTCGAGGACAACCCGGACGTCGAGTACGTCCCGGCCACCGCGCTCAACGGCAGGCGGTCGAAGATCGTCTACCGGCTCTCCGCCGACGGCAAGCAGCGCTTCGAGGAGCTGCTGGCCGACTCGGGCCCGGACGCCTGGGAGGACGAGCACTTCGGCGTGCGGTTCGCGTTCTTCGGCCAGACCGACCGGGCGGTGCGCATGCGCGTCCTGGAAGGGCGGCGCAGCCGGCTGGAGGAGCGGCTGGAGCGGATGCGCAGCTCCATCTCCCGTACCCGCGACCGGTTCGACGACTACACGCTGGAGCTCCAGCGGCACGGTCTCGAATCGGTGGAGCGGGAGGTCCGCTGGCTCAACGAGCTGATCGAGACCGAGCGGGCCACCCGGACCGGGCGCACCGGTACGGGGGATTCACGGACTTCGGACGGCCGTGGCCAGGAGGCCGGGTCCTCGGACCCGCCGAGGCCACCGCACGACCGCCCGGGGCGCTCCGGCAGGGAGCGCTGACCACCGGTGCCCGGTGTCGTAGCAGGCGCCCGGCAGGTGTGGGCGCAGTGCGCGCCCGTCATCCAGTCATACAGAGATGAAATACGAGGGACGTCGGTCTTCTGGCGGAACTCATGAGATCACAGGGAGCAACCGGAATGGGTTCGGTTCGCGTAGCCATCGTGGGCGTCGGTAACTGCGCCGCGTCGCTGGTGCAGGGTGTCGAGTACTACAAGGACGCCGACCCGGCCGGCAAGGTCCCCGGGCTGATGCACGTGCAGTTCGGCGACTACCACGTCCGTGACGTGGAGTTCGTCGCCGCGTTCGACGTCGACGCCAAGAAGGTCGGCTTCGACCTGGCCGACGCCATCGGCAACAGCGAGAACAACACCATCAAGATCTGCGACGTGCCGCCGACCGGCGTCACCGTGCAGCGTGGCCACACCCTCGACGGCCTGGGTAAGTACTACCTGGAGACCATCGAGGAGTCCGACGAGGCGCCGGTCGACGTCGTCCAGGTCCTGAAGGACCGCCAGGTCGACGTCCTGGTCTGCTACCTGCCGGTGGGCTCCGAGGAGGCCGCCAAGTTCTACGCCCAGTGCGCCATCGACGCCAAGGTCGCCTTCGTGAACGCCCTCCCGGTGTTCATCGCCGGCACCAAGGAGTGGGCGGACAAGTTCACCGAGGCCGGTGTCCCGATCGTCGGCGACGACATCAAGTCGCAGGTCGGCGCCACCATCACGCACCGCGTGATGGCGAAGCTCTTCGAGGACCGCGGTGTCGTCCTCGAGCGCACCATGCAGCTGAACGTCGGCGGCAACATGGACTTCAAGAACATGCTGGAGCGCGACCGCCTGGAGTCCAAGAAGATCTCCAAGACCCAGGCCGTCACCTCCCAGATCAAGGACCGTGACCTGGGCGCCAGGAACGTCCACATCGGCCCGTCCGACTACGTCGCCTGGCTGGACGACCGCAAGTGGGCGTACGTCCGCCTCGAGGGCCGCGCCTTCGGTGACGTTCCGCTGAACCTGGAGTACAAGCTGGAGGTCTGGGACTCCCCGAACTCCGCCGGTGTCATCATCGACGCGCTGCGCGCGGCGAAGATCGCCAAGGACCGCGGCATCGGCGGCCCGATCCTGTCGGCCTCCTCCTACTTCATGAAGTCCCCGCCGGTCCAGTACTTCGACGACGAGGCCCGCGAGAACGTCGAGAAGTTCATCCGCGGCGAGGTCGAGCGCTGAAGCGCCGGATGTTGAAGCACTGAGGCGCTGAGCCTCTGGAGCTCCGACCTCCTCGGAAGGGTCCCGGTCCGCCGCCGGGGCCCTTCCGTCTTCTCCGGGCACCCCGTTTCACGTGAAACCGCCGTCCCGTGAGAACGTGCCGTGGTTTCACGTGAAACCACGGCGCCCCACGTGGCACTCTGGCCTGGTGGCTGTCACGGAGAACGGAAGCACCCCACCCGGCCGAGCCCGTCCCTCGTCCCGGACCTCCCTGGCCGGGCTGCTCCGGGGCCGCGACTTCCGCCGGCTGCTGACCGCCCGGGTGCTCTCGCAGCTCTCCGACGGCGTGTTCCAGGTCTCCCTGGCCTCGTACGTGATCTTCTCCCCCGAGCGGCAGACCAGCCCGGCCGACATCGCCTCGGTGCTCGCGGTGCTGCTGCTCCCGTTCTCGGTGATCGGCCCCTTCGCCGGGGTCATGCTGGACCGCTGGCGCCGGCGGCAGGTGCTCTACCTGGGCAATCTGGCCCGCTGCGGACTCGGTCTGGTCACCGGTGGACTGCTGCTGGCCAGGGCGCCCGAGTGGCTGTTCCTGGCCGCCGCGCTGCTGGTGACCGCGCTCAACCGGTTCATCCTGGCCGGGCTCTCGGCCGCGCTCCCCCGAGTGGTGGAGACCGGGCAGCTGGTCACCGCCAACGCGCTCTCCCCCACCGCCGGGACGATCGCCGCGGCCTGCGGCGGCGGCGCCGGCTTCCTGGTGCACCAGATAATGCCGCCGGGCCCGCAGGCCGACGCCGCCCTGGTGACGCTGGCCGCCCTGCTCTATCTGAGCGCCGGGCTGACCGCCAGGCGGATCCCCCAGGGGCTGCTCGGCCCCGACCCGCACCCCGGCCGCCCGGCCCTGCACCGGGAGCTCGGCCAGGCCGCGCGCGAACTGGCCGCCGGCGTACGGCACCTGGTCCGCGACTGCCGCCCGGCGGTGGCCGCGCTGGCCGCCGTCACGGTCTCCAGGTTCTGCTACGGGATCCTGGTGGTGAGCGTGCTGATGCTCTCCCGGTACTCCTTCAACGCCCCGGGCGACAGCACCGGCGGCATGGCCACCCTCGGCAAGGCGGTGGCCGCCTCGGCCGTGGGCTTCTTCCTCGCCGCCCTGATCAGCCCGTGGTGCACCCGCAGGCTCGGCCTGGCCGGCTGGCTGACGGCCTGCGCGGCCTCGGCCGCGGTCTTCGTCCCCGCCCTGGGGCTCTGGTTCGCCCCCGGTCCGAGCCTGGCCGCCGCCCTGCTGCTGGGCCTGGTCACCCAGGGCATCAAGATCTGCGCCGACACACTGGTCCAGGAGTCGGTCGAGGACGAGTTCCGCGGCCGGGTCTTCGCGCTCTACGACGTCCTGTTCAACGCGGCCTTCGTGGCCGCCGCGGGGGTGACCGCGCTGGTGCTGCCGCTGGACGGCCGCTCGGTGGCCGTCGTGGTCGGCACCGCTCTGGTCTACGCGCTCACCGCCGTGGCGTACGCCGCCACCGCCGGGCGCAGGCCGGTCACGGCCCGGCCCGGTGCCGGCCCCCGGCCGGACGCGTCAGGTGATCCGGTGGCCGACCGGCGGCCGGTGAGCCGCCGCCCCGACCGGATCACCTGACGGACCGTCAGCTCTGTGCGGCCCACCACTCCTTCAGTGCCGCGACCGCGCTCTCGTGGTCCATCGGGCCGTGCTCCAGGCGCAGCTCCAGCATGTGCTTGTAGGCCTTGCCGACCTGCGGGCTCGGCTTCAGGCCGAGGATCTCCATGATCTCGTTGCCGTCCAGGGCCGGGCGGATGGCGTCGAGCTCCTCCTGGGCCTTGAGCTGCGAGATCCGCTCCTCCAGGGAGTCGTAGGTGCGCGAGAGGGCGGCGGCCTTCTTCTTGTTGCGGGTGGTGCAGTCGGAGCGGGTCAGCTTGTGCAGGCGCTCCAGCAGCGGGCCGCCGTCGGCGACGTAGCGGCGGACCGCGGAGTCGGTCCACTCGCCGCCGCCGTAGCCGTGGAAGCGCAGGTGCAGCTCGACCAGGCGGGCGACGTCCTCGGTGAGCTCCTTGGAGTACTTGAGCTCGCGCATCCGCTTGCGGGTCATCTTGGCACCGACCATCTCGTGGTGGTGGAAGGAGACCCGGCCGTCCGACTCGAAGCGGCGGGTGCGCGGCTTGCCGATGTCGTGCAGCAGCGCGGCGAGCCGCAGCGTGAGGTCGGGGCCGTCGGTCTCCAGCGCGATGGCCTGCTCCAGGACGGTCAGCGAGTGCTCGTAGACGTCCTTGTGCCGGTGGTGCTCGTCGCGCTCCAGGCACAGCGCGGGCAGCTCGGGCAGCACCTGCTGGGCCAGGCCGGTGTCGACCAGCAGCCGCAGACCCTTGACCGGGTGCTCGGACAGCAGCAGCTTGTTGAGCTCGCTCTGCACCCGTTCGGCGGAGACGATCGCGATCCGCTCGGCCATCGCGGTCATCGCCGCGACCACCTCGGGCGCCGGGGTGAAGTCCAGCTGGGCGGCGAACCGGGCGGCCCGCATCATCCGCAGCGGGTCGTCGGAGAAGGACTCCTCGGGGGTCGCCGGGGTGCGCAGCACCCGGGCCTCCAGGTCCTCCAGGCCGCGGTGCGGGTCGACGAAACCGCGCCCGGGCAGGTCCACCGCCATCGCGTTGACGGTGAAGTCCCGCCGGACCAGGTCCTGCTCGATGGTGTCGCCGTAGGTGACCTCGGGCTTGCGCGAGGTGCGGTCGTAGGCCTCCGAGCGGTAGGTGGTGATCTCGATCTGGAAGGAGCCCGCCGGGGTGTCCTTGCGGGCGCCGACGGTGCCGAAGGCGATGCCCACGTCCCAGACGGCGTCCGCCCAGCCGCGCACCAGCTTGAGCACCTGCTCGGGCCTGGCGTCCGTGGTGAAGTCCAGGTCGTTGCCGAGCCGGCCGAGCAGGGCGTCGCGCACCGAACCGCCGACCAGGGCCAACCGGTGGCCGGCCGCCTGGAAGCGGCGGGCGATCTCGTCGGCCACCGGGGAGACCCGCAGCAGCTCCTGGAGACCGAGGGTCTGGGCCTCGGTCAGCCCTGGGAGAGAGCCGGGGGTGGCGGTGCTGGAATGATTGGTGCTGGGCTCATTGGCAGTGGACACGGCTCACAAGGGTACGTGTCCGGCCCGGCCCGTTGCCTGTCCCTTTCCCTGGCGGCCTCCCGGCGCCGTCCGCCCCGTGCTCAGCCACCGGCCCGCAGCACTGGGAACGCGGCGGCGTCGTTACCATGCCGGAGGAACGGTACGGGCTACGGGGCCCGCCCCGGCGTGGCGCGGGCGGACCGCGGACCACGGACCGGAGAAACAACGGCCCCGAACCGGCCCGTGGCCGGAACCGTACGGCCATTCCTGCGGTACCTATTCATGCAGTGACAGCAGTGACAGCAGCGACATTCCAGAACCACTGATCGCGACCGATCGAGAACGGCGAGGGCGAAGCGCGTGAGTGAGCCGGCACGGCACTCAGGGCTGAGGGCTTACGGATGCGGCGGACGGACGGCCAAGCGCCTCGCCGCGCTGCTGGCGAGCGGTGCGGCCCTGCTGACCGCCGCCCCGCCCGCGTTCGCCGCCCCCGCACACACCGCTCTCGCCCCGGCCGCGTCCTCCTCGTCGGACTACCCGGCGAGCGTGGCGATCGACACGGTCACCCCCACCGTGGTCGGGCAGAACGACACCATCCAGGTCACCGGGCGGGTCACCAACTCCGGCGCCGCCGAACTGAAGCAGATCCACGCCGGTGTCCGGGCCTCGCAGACCGGGCGTCCGCTGGGCACCAGGAGCGACATCGCACGGGTGGCCGACCGCGACGAGCCCACCGGCCAGGACGGTGTCGACCTGCCGTCCCCGGCCCCGGAGCTGGGCAACGTCCCACCGGGCCAGACCCGCTCCTTCACGCTCCAGGTGAGCCCCTCCGACCTCAAGATCTCCAAGGGCGGGGTGTACGAGCTCGCGGTGGACGTCTGGGGCGGCACCGCCGACCAGCCCCGCTCGCACGCGCTGGGCATCGCCCACACCTTCCTGCCGTACACCGTCGACCAGAGCGCCAAGCCGACCCAGGTCGCCACCCTGTGGCCGCTCACCCACGCACCCGAGCTGGTCGCCCAGACCATGCCGGACAACGACCAGGTGCCGGTGCTGCGCGACGACAGCCTGGCCACCGAGCTGGCCCCCGGCGGGCGGCTGTACAAGCTGGTCGACATCGGCGAGAAGCTGCCCGGCCTGACCTGGGTGGTCGACCCCGACCTGCTGGACACCGTGTACGCGATGACCAGGCCGTACCGGGTGCAGAAGCCGGGTACCGCGGGGGAGTCGGCGAAGGAGGACAACACCGTCCCCGGCACCGGCCGGGCCGCCGCCACCGCCTGGCTGGCCAAGCTACGCCAGGCCGTGACCACCGCCGGAGACGAGGTCGTCGCGCTGCCCTACGCCGACCCCGACATCGCCTCGGTCGCCCACAACGGCGCCCAGCTCACCGGCATGGACACCACCCTGCGCAAGGCGGGCACGGCCGGGCAGGTCACCGCGGAGGGACGCCTGGCGACGGACGTCCGGGGCAGCGTCGCCTGGCCCTACCAGGGCCGGCTGGACCGCCAGATCGTCGACCTCTCCAGGACCATGGGGGACAACCTCCTCCTGGTCGACGGCGACGACATGCCCGACTCGCTCAACTACACCCCGAACGCCGCCCGGCAGATCGGCCAGGGCCAGACCGCCGTGGTCGCCGACCACACCATCTCGCAGCTGTTCGACGCCGACCTGGCCACCGCCCAGGCCAGGACCTCGGCCACCCAGCGCTTCCTGGCCGAGACCATGATGGTCACGCAGCAGCTGCCGGAGACCCAGCGCAACCTGCTGGTCATGCCGCCGCGCAAGCTCACGGTCGGCACCGCCACCGCCCTCGCGGACGCGATCACCGCGGCCCAGAAGGGCAACTGGATCAACCAGGTCAAGCTGACCACGGTCGCCTCCGCCACCCCCGACCCGGGTGCCAACACCGGCGTCCAGTCCCCCGGTGACTACCCGGGCGGGCTGCACGACTCCGAACTGTCCGGCAGCGCCCTGGAGAAGACCCTGGGCATGGAGGGCGACCTCGACCAGCTGCTGAGGATCCTCACCCAGCCGCAGCGGGTGCGCGGCCCGTTCAACGCCGCCATGGTGCGCTCGATGTCCACACAGTGGCGCGACCAGGCCAAGGACGGCGAGGCCTACCGCAACGGCGCCCAGGACTACCTCGCCAACCTGGTCTCGGCGGTCAAGGTCCTGCCGAAGCGGATCATCACCCTGGCAGGTGACAACGGGACGCTGCTGGTGAGCGTCAAGAACGACCTCAACCAGGCCGTCGGCAACCTCCAGGTGCGCCTGACCTCCGGCCAGGTGAACCGGCTCAACGTCGGCCCGGCGGAGAACGTGGTCCTCGACGCCACCACCAGCCGGACCCTCCGCTTCCCGGCCGAGGCGCAGGTCAACGGCACGGTGCAGATGACCGCCCAGCTGTGGACCACCGGGGCCGACCCGCAGCCGTACGGGCCGCCGATGACCTTCCAGGTCGATGTCACCGACGTGACCTCCGGCGTGCTGTACGCGATCGGCGGCGGCGTGGTGCTGATCCTGCTCGCCGGGATCCGCTTCTACCTGCAGCGCAAGAAGCGGGTCGGCGAGCCCGGCAGCGACGACGGAACCGACGGCGGCACCGACGACGGCACCGACGCCCCGGTCGGGGTCCCCGGGCCCGCCGGCGCTGCCGAGGACGGTACGGCGGCCACCGGCGAGGGCCGGGACGCCGGCCAGGACGCGCAGGCGGACGGGGAAAAGGGCTCGCCGACGGCCGAGGACGCCGACTCAAAGCCGGAGTCGACCGAAGATGCCCGGATTAGGGCCTTGGGTGATGAGAAGGTTGGTCCCTGACGGACGCCCACCGGGCGACCACCCCGACCAGCGATGAGGTGGCATGAGCGAGCGGAGCGAGGCGCGACCACAGGGCCAGGGCCGTAGCCAGGCGCACGACCGCGCCGCCGCTCCGGCGTCGGCGGGCTCTTCGAAGCCCGCCGACGCCGGTGATCGCACCGACGCCGGCCAGGCCACCGCCGACTGGTACGTGGCGGACACCTACGCCCAGGACCCGTACGGGGCCGACCCGTACGGCGCCTCGGCCGACGCTGATCCGTACGGTGTCCGGCGTGCGGCGAAGGAGGCCGACGGCGACGCGGAGGCCGTACCGTCGCTGCCCCCGCAGCCCGTCCACCGGCCCGAGCCGAGCCTGACCGCGCCCGCCCCGCGCTGGGCCTCGGCGACCCTCGGCGAGCTCCCGGACGCCCCCGAGCCGAGCGCACCGGAACCCGCCCGCCAGGGCTCGCCCTGGGACACCGAGACCACCGAGTACGTCGGCGTGGACGCACTGCTGAGCGGGACGAGCGGCGGCAGCGACGGGAGGTCCGCCGAAGCGCGGCCTTTCGTACCGCCGATCGAGTTCGACCCGCCGCTGTCCGAGGCCGAGGCCGCGCTCCGGTCCACCGCCCAGGCGGCCTCCGGAGACGAGGCCGAGACGGCGACGGACGAGACGACGGCGGCCAAGACGGCAGCCGGGACGACGGCCGAGGCAACGGCTGCCGAGGCGACGGCCGGCGCCGCGGTGGCGGTCGACGTCGCGGTGGCGGACAAGCCCGGTCCCGGCACCGACGAGGCACCGCCCACCGCACCCGCACCCCCGACGGCACCGCCGCACGTACCCGCACCGGACGGCGACGGCGACGGCGACGGCGACGGCGACGGCGACGGCGACGAAGGCGCGGCGGGCAGGAGCGGCGGGCGGGTCGGCGGACTGCTGGCCTCCAGCGCGATCATGGCGGCCGGCACCCTGGTCTCCCGGGTCACCGGCTTCCTGCGCACCATGGTGATCGCCGCCGCGATCGGCGTCGGCACCATGGGCGACTCCTACAACGCCGCCAACACCCTGCCCACCCTGCTGTACATCCTGATCGGCGGCGGCGCGCTGAACGCCGTCTTCGTGCCGCAGCTGGTCCGCAGCATGAAGCAGGACGAGGACGGCGGCACCGCCTACGCCAGCCGGCTGCTCACCGTGGTGATGACCGGCCTGGCCGGGGTCGCCTTCGCGGCGGTGGTCGGCGCCCCGCTGCTGGTCCAGCTGATCTCCCACTCGCTGATGCGGGACTCCGCCAGCGCCGACACCACGGTGGCCCTCGCCCGCTACTGCCTGCCCACCATCTTCTTCATGGGCGTCCATGTGGTGATGGGCCAGATCCTCAACGCCCGCGGCCGGTTCGGCGCGATGATGTGGACCCCGGTCCTCAACAACATCGTGGTGATCTTCACCTTCGGGGCGTACCTCTGGGTCTTCGGCACCTTCCAGCACAGCGAGGTCACCCCGGCGAGCGTCTCCCCGGAGGGCGTCCGGCTGCTCGGCATCGGCACCCTGCTCGGGCTCGCGGTCCAGGCGCTCTCGATGATCCCCTACCTGCGGGCCGCCGGCTTCCACTTCAAGCCCCGCTTCGACTGGCGCGGCCAGGGCCTCGGCAAGGCCGCCCGGCTGGCCAAGTGGACCTTCCTCTTCGTCCTCGCCAACCAGGCCGGCTACCTGGTGGTCACCCAGCTCGCCACCGCCGCGGGCCGCGCCGCCGAGGCCAAGGGCTACCTGGGCGTGGGCCTCGCCGCGTACTCCAACGCCCTGCTCATCTGGCAGCTGCCGATGGCGGTGATCACCGTCTCGGTGATGAGCGCCGTCCTCCCCCGGCTCTCCCGCTCGGCCGCCGACCACGACCCCGGCGCGGTCCGCGACGACCTCTCGTACGGGCTGCGCACCTCCGCGGTGGCCATCGTCCCCGCCGCCTTCCTCTTCCTGTCCCTCGGCCCGGTGATCGGCGGCGCCATCTACGGCCTCGGCAACGGCGGCTCGGCGGCCCAGGGCGCCACCGCGGTCGGCTACATGCTCTCCGCCTTCGCCCTCGGTCTGGTCCCGTACTCCGTCCAGTACGTCCTGCTGCGCGGCTTCTACGCCTACGAGGACACCCGCACCCCGTTCTCCAACACCGTCTGGGTGGCCGCCTGCCAGGCCGGCACGGCGGTGCTCTGCTACCTGGTGCTGCCCGCCCAGCTGGCGGTCACCGGGATGGCGCTCGGCTACGGCGCCTCGTACGCGGTGGGTGTGGCGGTCGCGCTGCCCAGGCTCAAGGCGCGGATCGGCGGTCTGGACACCCCGCGGATCGCCAAGACCTACGTCCGGCTCGCCATCGCCTGCGTCCCCGCCGCCGTCGTCGGCTTCGCGATCAGCCTGCTGCTCCGCGGTGCGCTGAACGGGTGGCCGGGCAGCGTGCTCACCCTCGTGGTGGCCGGCGCCGTGCAGCTGGCGGTGTTCGCGGCGATCGCCAGGCGGATGCGGATCGAGGAGCTCAACGCGATGATCGGTATGGTGCGGAGCCGGATCGGACGCTGACCCGACGTCAACCGGCGAGAGCGCGGCCCGGCCCGGATGGTGTTCCGTTCATCGGCGGGCAACCACCGGGTCCCCTCAGCGGTCGTACCAGGGGAGGATGAGTGGGCACAATTGTCCTGGCACCACTCAGCCCCCGGCGGGCCGGGCCGGCGGCCGACTTTTCGGGGACGCGAACCGGGGCGATACAAGGGGAGGCAGGACCACGGTGGCTGATGGCACCAAGGCGGTCGTCGACACGTCCGTCGCGGACGAGGCGGCGCTGGCCATGGCACTCGGAGACATCCCGGGCGACGCACCGCAGGAGCGCCCGGGAGACGGCCCGGGCGGCACCGCCGAGGTGTCCGGGGCCGACCGGCTCGCGAAGAAGAGCGCTCCCACCGCCGTGAGCGAGCGATCCGCCGGGGCGGGCACCGGATCCGGCAGGGCCGGGCGGTCCGAGCACGGCCGGGCCGCCTCGGCCCAGTCCGCCGAGTCCACCCAGTCCGCCGAGTCCACCGGCCCGATGTCCTCCGCCGAGATCGCGGCCGAACTCGCGGCCGGCGCCGCCGCGCTCGCCGCCGCGGCCAAGGAGACGGCCGAGGAGGTCACCGAGGCCGCCGCCGCGGCCGCGGACGGGACCGCCCCGAAGACCACCGGCAAGACCTCCCCCGCCGCCGCCAGGTCCGCGTCCACCGACGCCAGGTCCGAGTCCGCCGACGCCGCACCGGCCGCCGGTACCGGACAGCTCCCGGCCAGCCTCCCCGCCCCGCCCCGGCGCAGCGGCGACAAGATCGCCGGACGCTACCGGCTGGAGGAGTGCATCGGCCAGTCCGAGACCTTCAGCAGCTGGCGCGCCGTCGACGAGAAGCTCCGCCGGGCCGTCGGCGTCCACCTGCTCGCCGCCGGGCACCAGCGGGCCAAGGCCGTTCTCTCCGCCGCCAAGTCCGCCGCCCTGCTCGGCGACCCGCGCTTCGTCCAGGTCCTGGACGCGGTGCAGGAGGGCGACCTGGTCTACGTCATCCGCGAGTGGCTGCCCGACGCCACCGACCTGGCCAAGCTGCTCGCCGCCGGGCCCATGGAGCCGTACGACGCGTACCAGATGGTCCGCCAGGTCACCGACGCCATCACCGCCGCCCACCGGCGCGGCCAGGCCCACCTGCGGCTCACCCCCCGCTGCGTGCTGCGCACCGACAGCGGCCAGTACCGGATCAACGGCATCGCCGTGGACGCCGCCCTGCGCGGCCTGACCAGCGAGGACGCCGAGCGCACCGACACCCGCGCGATCGGCGTCCTGCTGTACGCCGCGCTGACCCACCGCTGGCCCTTCCCCGAGGACCGGTACGACCTCCAGGGGCTGCCCAAGAGCCTCGGCTGCGTACCGCCCGACCAGGTCAAGGCGGGCATCCACAAGGGCCTCGCCGAACTCGCCACCCGGGCGCTGTGCGAGCAGCTGCCGCACAGCCTGGAGCCGATCACCAGCCCCGAGGAGCTGGCCAAGGCGATCGCGCTGATGCCGAAGATCCGCCAGCCCGAGCCGCCCGCGCCCCCGGCCTTCACCCCGCCGCGCTACAACAACCCGCGCCCGGCACCGGCGCAGAACCGGCCCGCCCAGCCGAACGGCGCCCAGCCCGTCGGCGCCCGGCCGCCGGGCCCCGACGCCGACCGGATCCCCGCCCGGCCGGCCCGGCCCCGCCGCCGGCTGCACACCCTCGTCAGGTGGACCGCCTCGCTGGTCGCACTGGCCGCCATCGGCACCGGCTCCTGGCAGCTCGTGAGCACCCTGACCCACCGGCCGGACACCCGCAGCAGCAGCTCGACCGACCCGTCGTCCGGCAGCAGCCCGGGCGGCGGTCAGGGCGGCTCCGGGGCACCCGTGATCACGGAGGCCAAGCCGATCCGCATCAAGGCCGCCCACCAGTTCAACGCGCTCGGCGGCGACTCCGAGCACGAGTCCGAGGCTGCCAACGCCATCGACGGCGACCCCAGGACGTCATGGCCGACCACCGGCTACAACGCGAACTTCCCGAGCCTGAAGAAGGGCACCGGCCTGGTGCTCGACCTCGGCTCGGAGCAGCGGGTCGGCTCCGTCCACGTCCAGTTCGTCGGCGGCACCAAGGTCGAGCTGCGGGCCGCCCCCCAGGGCACCTCCGACCAGCCGCCCGCCACCAAGGCAGGCCTCGACGTCTTCGGCGAGGCCGTGGCGAAGGGCGAGGGCGACGCGGTCAACCTGAAGCCGCAGACGCCGGTGACCACGCGTTACCTCTTGATCTGGCTGACCAGCCTCCCGCAGGATACGGATGGCCAGTACCGGGGCCGGATCGCCGAGGTCCAGGTCAGCGGCTGAGCGACCACGGGAGCGGGTCCGGGCCGGACCGCCGGAGCAGAGGGGGGAGACATGAGCGGGGAACCCTCCGACGCCGAGCTGCTGGCACGGCACGGCGCCGGTGACCCGGACGCCTTCGGGATCCTCGTCCACCGCCACCGGGACCGGCTCTGGGCCGTCGCGCTGCGCACCCTCGGCGACCGCGAGGAGGCCGCCGACGCCCTCCAGGACGCCCTGGTGTCCGCCTTCCGCGCCGCGCACACCTTCCAGGGCCGGTCCGCCGTCACCACCTGGCTGCACCGGATCGTGGTCAACGCCTGCCTGGACCGCGCCCGGCGCGCCGCCTCCCGGCGGGCCGGATCCCTGGACGAGCAGCCCCAGCGGCTGGACGCCCTGCTCGGCAGCGCCGAAGCCGCCGAGACCTCGGTCGTCCGGGCGGAGCTCCAGCGCGAGGTCACCGCCTCGCTGGCCACCCTCCCGGCGGACCAGCGCGCCGCACTGGTCCTGGTGGACATGCAGGGCTACGGGGTCGCCGAGGCCGCCGAACTCCTCGGGGTGCCGGTCGGCACCGTCAAGAGCCGCTGCGCCCGCGGCCGGGCCAAGCTGCTGCCACTGGTCCGCCACCTGAGGGCCGCCCAGACCGAGGAGCCCCCGAGTGCGGCCGGCTCCACCGCGGCCGTTTCACGTGAAACACCACCCCCTCCTCGCGGGAACCCGACCGCCCCCGGCCCCGTCAGAACTAGCGGCCGCCGGCTGCCCGAGCAGGTCCTGGAAGGAGATGCGACCTCGCGATGACATCTCGTACCCCCTCCTGGACCACCGCCGACGGTGCCGACCGGCACCCTGACATCGAGCTGCTCGCCGACCTCGCCGAGGGCCTCGTCGCCCCGGAGCCGGCCTCGGACCTCCACCGGCATCTCGCCGGGTGCCCGGACTGCGAGGACACCTTCGCCGCGCTCGCCGAGGTGCGGAGCCTGCTCGGTGCCGTCGAGGCGCCGCCGCTGCCCGCCGACGTCGCCGAGCGCATCGACGCCGCCCTGGCCGCCGAGGCCGCGCACCTCGCGGCGGCGGAGCCGCTCCGGGCCGAAGCACAGCCGGCCGGGGCACAGCCCGCCGAACCGCAGCCGACGGACTCCGACCGGCTCTCCGGCCGGGCCGCACCCACCGAGCGCACCGTCCGGCCCGCCCAGGCGGTCCCGGCCCCGCCCAACCGTCCGGCGGACCGGGCCCGGCCCGGCTCACCCGCCACCGCGACCTCGGGGCCCGACCGGGCCGGCGGCCCCGGCCGCTCCGCTCCGGCCGGCCGCCGGCGGCGCCGTGGACGGCTGGTGCTGGGAGCCGCCGCCCTCATCGCCGTCCTCGGGATCGGCGGGCTGATCGTGTGGCAGAACCAGCCGGAGATACGGAGGGACAGCACCACGGCGACGGCTGCCTCCGGCCCGGTGCAGACCCCCGCTGGCACGCCGGGCGCGAACGGCACCGACGCCCAGCACCCCGCGGTCGCCCCCGCGGACGGCACCCAGCTCTTCCAGGACGACCAACTCACGGCACAGATCCACCAGTTGGTCGCCGCGAAGGCCGCACCCAAGGCACCGTCACCGGCCGGCGCCCAGCCGGAGAAGGCCGAGACGCCCGCGCTCGGCAGCCGCCTGTCCTCCGGCGTGCCGGGCTGCCTGGTCGGCGTCACCGCCGGTATCACCGGCTCCCCGCTCGCCGTCGGCCACGGCCGCTACGACGGCTCGGAGGTGACCGCGCTGGTCTACCCGCTCCCCGACCGGCCCGACAGCCTGGACGTGTACCTCGTCACACCGTCCTGCCCCGGTGCCGCCGTCCTGCTGCACCGCGTCCTGCCCGCCCACTGAGCCCTCGCCACCACCGGGCCCCAAGTCGCCTAGGTGGCCGCCCGATAGCCGCCGCACCGCCGGGCACCGGAGGGCGGGCCGCCGCGTCTGCCCGGCCCTCGGGCGCCTGCTGCACGGAGCCCCGGGAATGAGCGACACTGGTGAGTCGTTGTCCGGGGCGGCGGAGCAGGAGCGTCCTCCCCGCGCAAGCGCCCAGTCACACGGTCCAGCCGTGCGATGCGAACCAGGAGATGCAGTGAGCGACGACGTCCGTAACGTGATCATCATCGGCTCCGGCCCCGCCGGGTACACCGCCGCGCTCTACACCGCGCGAGCCTCCCTCAAGCCGCTGGTCTTCGAGGGTGCCGTCACCGCCGGCGGCGCGCTCATGAACACCACCGAGGTCGAGAACTTCCCCGGCTTCCCGGGCGGCGTCATGGGCCCCGAGCTGATGGACAACATGCGGGCGCAGGCCGAGAAGTTCGGCGCCGAGCTGATCCCGGACGACATCGTCGCGGTCGACCTCACCGGCGACATCAAGACCGTCACCGACTCCGAGGGCAATGTGCACCGCGCCCACGCGGTGATCGTCACCACCGGCTCCCAGCACCGCAAGCTCGGCCTGCCCCGCGAGGACGCGCTGTCCGGCCGGGGGGTCTCCTGGTGCGCCACCTGCGACGGCTTCTTCTTCAAGGGCCAGGACATCGCCGTGGTCGGCGGCGGCGACACCGCGCTGGAGGAGGCCACCTTCCTCTCCCGCTTCGCCAACAGCGTCACCGTGATCCACCGCCGCGACACCCTGCGCGCCTCCAAGGCCATGCAGGAGCGCGCCTTCGCCGACGAGAAGATCACCTTCGCCTGGGACAGCGCGGTCCAGGAGATCCACGGCGACCCCAAGCTGAGCGGTGTGACCCTGCGCGACACCACCACCGGTGAGACCCGCGAGCTGCCCGTCACCGGCCTGTTCATCGCGATCGGCCACGACCCGCGCACCGAGCTCTTCCAGGGCCAGCTCGACCTCGACGCCGAGGGCTACCTCAAGGTCGAGGCCCCCTCCACCCGCACCAACATCCCCGGCGTCTTCGCCGCCGGCGACGTGGTCGACCACACCTACCGCCAGGCCATCACCGCCGCCGGCACCGGCTGCGCCGCCGCGCTGGACGCCGAGCGCTACCTGGCCTCGCTGGCCGACCTGGAGGCCCAGGCCGCCACCGTCGCGGTCTGACCCGACCCCACAGGCTGAGGTCCCGCCACCGGGCCTCCCGCTGTTTCACGTGAAACGCCCCCTGCCGCACGGCACAGGGGCGGACCGCGGCGGGACCTCGGCCGAAACAGAACAGCCGCGCAGACTGTTGTCACCAGCAGGCTGTTATCCACCCCCAGGGTGCCGACCGGCTCGTCCGGGCCGAAGCACCGTCTCGTCCGCGACCCAGAGGAGTTCCCGTGGCCGGCGCCACCATCACCGTCACCGATGCGACCTTCGACGCCGAGGTCCTCAAGAGCGACAAGCCCGTCCTGGTCGACTTCTGGGCCACCTGGTGCGGCCCGTGCCGCCAGGTCGCCCCGATCCTGGAGGAGATCGCGAAGGAGCACGGCGACAAGCTCACCGTCGCCAAGCTCGACGTCGACAACAACCAGGAGACCGCGACCGCCTACAACGTGATCTCCATCCCCACGCTGAACGTGTACCAGAACGGCGAGCTGGTGAAGACCATCACCGGCGCCCGCCCGAAGGCCGCGCTCCTGCGCGAGCTGGCCGCCTTCATCTGATCGGCACAGCAGCCGCCGAGCACGCCCGAGGGCGGGCCACCGGAGACCCGGTGGCCCGCCCTCGGCGTCTTCCCCGCCGCACCCGGCAGGCCCCGCTCAGAACGGCCGCAGGGCCGGTTCCTTCCGGGCGCCGCCCAGCAGCCGTTCCAGCGCCACCTCCACGTCCCCCTTCCAGGAGAGCGTGGTCCGTGCCTCCAGCCTCAGCCGCGGGTAGCGGTGGTGCGGCCGCACCGTCTTGAAGCCCACCGCCAGCAGATGCTCGGCCGGCAGCACACAGCTCGGAACCTCCCGTCCAACCGCGCCGAACGCCTCGATCGCCTTGAAGCCCCGGCCGACCAGGTCCTTGGCCACCGTCTGCACCAGCACCCGGCCGAGCCCCTGCCGCTGGTAGCCGGGCAGCACCCGACTGATCATCAGCTGCACGGCGTCCGGCGAGACCGGGCTGGTCGGGAACGCCAGCGACCGCGGTACGTACGCCGGCGGCGCGTACAGCACGTACCCGACGGGGATCTCGTCCACATAGACGATCCGACCGCAGGACCCCCACTCCAGCAGTACCGCGGAGATCCAGCTCTCCTTCTCCAGCTCCGCCTTGCCGGACTCCACCGCGGCCTTGGCGCTCACCGGGTCGAGCTCCCAGAACACGCAGGACCGACAGGTCGTCGGGAGATCCGTAAGGTTGTCCAGCGTCAGCGGAACGATCCTCCGTCCCACGCCCCACACCTCCTCATCCATCCCGGACGGACTTCACATCGACGAGCTTCCTCCGGAAACGGAACGGGTGCACGTTTCACGTGAAACATGCACCCGAATCCACACCGCGGCGAAGCTCAGCCCTGCGACAGCCGCAGGCCGTCCTCACCGGGCGCCAGACTGTCCAGGATCCGGTTGAGGTCCTCGACGGAGCCGAACTCCAGGACCACCTTGCCCTTGCCCAGCTTCCCGTTCCGCTGCGACACCTCGACCTTCACCCGGGTGTCGAACCGGTCCGAGAGCCGCTCCGAGAGGTCGTCGAACGCGGGCGAGAAGAGCTTCCCGGCCTTGGGGCCGGGCCGCTTCGCCCGCTGCTCCTGGACCATCAGCGTGACGATCTCCTCGGTGGTACGCACCGAGAGGCCCTCGGCGACGATCCGCCGGGCCAGCTCGTCCTGCCGCACGCCGTCCGGGACCCCCAGCAGCGCCCGGGCGTGGCCGGCCGTCAGCACACCCGCGGCCACCCGGGCCTGGACGGCCGGAGAGAGCTTCAGCAGCCGCAGGGTGTTGGAGACGTGCGAACGCGAGCGGCCGATCCGGTCGGCCAGTTCGTCATGGGTGCAGGAGAAGTCCCGCAGCAGCTGGTCGTACGCCGCCGCCTCCTCCAGCGGGTTGAGCTCCGCCCGGTGCAGGTTCTCCAGCAGCGCGTCCAGCAGCAGCTTGTCGTCCTCGGTGGCCCGGACGATCGCCGGGATCAGCTCCAGACCTGCCTGCCTGGAGGCCCGCAGCCGACGCTCACCCATGATCAGCTCATACTGACCGTCGCCGGTCTGACGGACCACCACCGGCTGCAGCAGTCCCACCTCCTTGATGGAGGCGACCAGCTCGGCCAGCTTGTCCTCGTCGAAGACCTCACGCGGCTGACGCGGGTTCGGCCGGATCGCGTCCAGCGGCAGCTCGGCGAACCTGGCACCCGAGACCGGCTGCAGCGCCGCCTCCAGCGCGCCGCGCTGCACCACCCCGGACAGTCCACGGACGCTCTCGGCCGCGGCCTTCGCCGCCGCCGTACCCCGCCCGGTCGGCAGCACCGGCACCGAAGTCGCGGAGAGCGTTCCGGCGGACACCGCCGCGGCATGCTCCCCCGCCCGAGCGGCGACCCCCGCGGACGCCCTGTCGACCGGATCGCCGACCGGTGTCCCGGCCGGTGGCACCGGGATCAGCGCCGCGATCCCTTTCCCCAGCCCCCTGCTGCGCCCACCACTCACCGGTTGTCCTCCATCGTGCCGTGCTGTGTCATCGGAACAGCCGGCTCATCGCTTGCGCTCCGCTGCTGTCCCACCGCGCCGTGCCCCATCGCACCCGGCCCCGGGCCGGGCTGCACCGCGCCGGCCGCCCGCAGAGCCAGCTCACGGGCCGCCTCCAGGTAGCACAGCGCCCCGGTGGAACCCGGGTCGTAGGTGAGTACCGTCTGCCCGTAACTCGGAGCCTCGGAGACCCTCACCGACCGCGGGATGGCCGTCTGCAGCACCTCCTGCGGGAAGTGCGTCCGGACCTCCTCCGCCACCTGGGCCGCCAGCCGGGTTCGGGCGTCGTACATGGTGAGCAGGATGGTGGAGACGTGCAGCGCCTGGTTCAGGTGCGCGCGGACCAGTTCGACGTTCCGCAGCAGCTGGCCGAGCCCCTCCAGCGCGTAGTACTCGCACTGGATCGGGATCAGCACCTCCTGACCCGCCACCAGCGCATTGACCGTCAGCAGCCCGAGCGAGGGCGGACAGTCGATCAGGATGTAGTCCAGCGGCTGCTCATAGGCCGCGATGGCGCGCTGCAGCCGGCTCTCCCGGGCCACCAGCGACACCAGCTCGATCTCGGCACCGGCCAGGTCGATGGTCGCCGGGACGCAGAACAGCCCCTCGACGTCCACCACCGGCTGCACCACATCGGCCAGCGGCTTGCCCTCCACCAGGACGTCGTAGATCGACGGCACCTCAGCGTGGTGGTCGATTCCCAGCGCCGTGGAGGCGTTTCCCTGCGGGTCGAGGTCGACGACCAGGACGCGCAGGCCGTGCAGTGCCAGCGCCGCGGCCAGATTGACGGTGGTGGTGGTCTTCCCCACCCCGCCCTTCTGGTTGGCCACCACGATCACCCTGGTCGCCGCCGGCCTGGGCAGCCCTTCACCGGCTCGCCCGGCGGCTCGTACTGCGGCCCGGGCAGCGCGCGCGATGGGCGTGTCATCGATCTGGTCGATGGTCTCCGAGTCCTGCATGGGGGTCAGTGTTTCACGTGAAACCGGAGCGGCAACAGTCGCCGCCCGGCTGCGGCTGAGGATTCCAGAGAGCAGGGAGCGACGTTTCACGTGAAACACCATGCCCGCAATGCCGGAAATCTGACGGTGCGACACTCCGACCGGTGATCGCATGGCCACTCAGGGCACCCGGAAGCACCAAAGCGGGCAAGCTGCCGGGTACCCGCCGCCACCGACGCTCTGTCCACCGCGCCGGCCGGTGGGAGCCGTGGGCGCCCGGCCCCCATCGGGCGGTCCCCCGTCTCCCCGCCTCCGGACGGGGCCGGATCGCCCCCGCCTCCGGACGGGCCCCCTCAGCCGGCCGCCAGGGGGCACCGCCCGGTCTTCGCCCATCGCTCCCGGCGCGCGCCCAGCCCGGGCGCGGCACCGGTCTCCCGCGCCGTGCGGCGGGCGGTCAGACCATTGGGCCGATCGGCCTCAGCGCCGACGGCGCCCCGCTCCCCGGGAGCCTTCGCCGGCCTTGCCGGACCGTCCGGCCCGGGCGGCCTTCGCCCTGCGGGTGGCCGCCTTCACCCCGCCGGGGCTCTCCCCCGCCTCCACCCGGACCACCCGGGTCGAGGTCTCCAGAGTGCCCTCACCGACCGAGATCACCGACCACTTGACCGCACCGAGCTTGGTCAGCGCCGACCGCGAGTCCGTCAGCTCCTGCTCCGCCGTGTCGCCCTTGAGCGCCAGCATCTGCCCGTACGGACGCAGCAGCGGCAGCCCCCATCCGGCGAGCCGGTCCATCGGCGCCACCGCCCGCGCGGTGACGATGTCCACCGAGAGCTTGCCGACCATCTCCTCGGCCCGGCCGCGCAGCACCGTGACATTGGCCAGCCCGAGCTCCCGGACCACCTCCTCCAGGAAGGTGGTCCGCCGCAGCAGCGGCTCCAGCAGCGTCACCGAGACATCCGGCCGGGCCATCGCCACCGGAATACCCGGCAGCCCGGCGCCCGAGCCGATGTCGCACAGCGAGGCACCGGCCGGCAGCAGCTCCGCCAGCACCGCGCAGTTGAGCACATGGCGGTCCCAGAGCCGGGGAACCTCACGCGGACCGATCAGCCCACGCTGCACCCCTGCCGTCGCCAGCAGCTCGGTGTACCGCTGGGCGACCGGGAACCGCTCACCGAAGATCTCCCGCGCCACGGCCGGCGCCTCCGGCAGCGCCTGTCGACCCTCCTGGCCGTTCTCCGCCGGGGTACCCTCGGCCGCCACGCCGTCCGTCTCCATCTCAGCCTCTCCGCTCACCGTCTCCACCGCCCCGCACTCACCGGTGCGCCATGTGGCCAATGTTCCATATGGGCGCTGTTTCACGTGAAACACAGTGTGTGAAACGCGACCTCCGCCGACCACGGCACACCTGCCCTCGTGTGCACAGGCCGCCCCCGGAGGGACGACGACCCCGCCCGCACGAAGCGGACGGGGTCGGTCGACAGGCCGCCTACGACGTCAGCCCGGCAGGACGACGACGCAGCGCTGGGGCTCCTCGCCCTCCGACTCGCTGCGCAGACCCGCCGCGGCCACCGCGTCGTGGACCACCTTGCGCTCGAACGGGGTCATCGGGCGCAGCTTCACCTGCTCACCCGTGCTCTTGACCTGCTCCGCCGCCTTGCTGCCCAGCGCCGCCAGCTCAGCCCGCCTGCGCGCGCGGAACCCGGCAATGTCCAGCATGAGGCGGCTGCGCTCGCCGGTCTCCCGGTGCACCGCCAGCCGGGTCAGCTCCTGCAGCGCCTCCAGCACCTCGCCGTCCTGGCCGACCAGCCGCTGCAGGGCGCGGTCACTGCCGTCGCTGACGATGGACACCAGAGCGCGGTCACCCTCGACATCCATGTCGATGTCACCGTCGAGGTCCGCGATGTCGAGCAGACCCTCCAGGTAGTCGGCCGCGATGTCACCCTCCTGCTCCAGGCGGGCGATCAGGCCGTCGGCAGCGCCCGCACCGGTCGCAGCCTCGGCCTCGGCAGCAGAGGTGGTGCCTTCCGTCACTGATGGACTCCTTCAGGAATGGGCCCTCGGGTGGGCCGAGAAACGAAGATCTGGCTGAAGTCCGCCGTCAGGACTTCTTCCTCGGCCGCTGGCCGCCCTGCCCGCCCCGCTTCGGCTGCTGACGCGGGCCCTGCTTGCCCGCACCCTGCCTGGCCGCGCCCGACTTGCCCGCCGCCGCCTTCGCCGGGGCCGACTCGGTCGCGGCGGGCTCGGTCGCGGTGGGCTCGACGTCGGCGGAGGAGGACGGTGCCTCGTCCGCGGTCTGCGACTCCTTGGTCAGGCCGGTCTCCGCGGTGCCGCCGGCCTGCTGGCGCTGCGACTTGGTCTGCCTGCGCGGCTGCTGCCGGCGCACCTGCACCGCGTCCTCGACGGCGGCCTCGGCCGAGGCGACGCTCTTGCCGGAACCGCCGGAGACCAGCGCGAGCAGGGAGCTCTTCTTCACCGAGCCGTCCGGGTTCAGCCGGCCGGCCTTCTTCAGCCGCGCCTGGCGCTCGGCGAACGCCTGGCTGCCCGGGGTCGGGTTGTTGCGGATGACGATCAGCTGCTGGCCCATCGACCAGACGTTGGTGGTCAGCCAGTAGACCAGGACACCGACCGGGAAGTTGATGCCCATCACGGCGAACATGATCGGGAAGACGTACATCAGCATCTTCTGCTGCTGCATGAACGGCGTCTTGACCGTGAGGTCCACGTTCTTGGTCATCAGCTGGCGCTGGGTGACGAACTGCGACAGCGACATCAGCACGATCATGATGGCGGTCACGATCTGCACGTTCAGCTGGTCGGAGCCGACGAACTTGGCCGACAGCGGAGCACCGAAGATGTGCGCCTGCTTGGCGCTGGCCAGCAGGCTGGGGGTGATGACACCGATCACCTTGCCGTTGGCGACCGAGGCCAGCACTCCGTAGAGGGCGGTGAAGAACGGCGCCTGCACGAGAATCGGAAGGCAGCTGGAGAACGGGTTGGTACCCGCCTCCTTGTACAGCTTCATCATCTCTTCGGACTGGCGCTGCCGGTCGTTCTTGTAGCGCTCCTGGATGGCCTTCATCTTCGGCTGGATCGCCTGCATGGCCCGCGTCGCCTTGATCTGCTTCACGAAGAGCGGGATCAGGCAGATTCGGATGACGACCACCATGGAGGCGATCGCCAGACCCCACGCCCACCCACCGTTCGGGTCGAAGACGTGGCTGTACAGCGAGTGGAACTGGACGATGATCCAGGACACCGCGGTGTACAGAGGACTGAGGAAGGACCAGGTCACCGGTCAGACTCCTTGGACATCGGGCTTGGCCACCGGCTCAGGCCCGGCGGTCCCGCTCTTCGGGCTCAGCAGATCGCGCAACCGACGGTGCCAGACCGGGTGCTTGCGCGGCGGTACATGGTCGACCCCACCGGGCGACCACGGGTTGCAGCGCAGAATGCGCCACACGGTCAGGGCTCCGCCCTTGACCGCGCCGTGCACCCGCACCGCTTCGTACCCGTAGTGCGAACACGAGGGGTAGTACCGGCAGACCGGGCCGAGCAGCGGACTGATCGTCCACTGGTAGAGCCTGATCAGCCCCATCAGCAGGTACTTCATCGCCCTGCTCCCGTCGGCACGGCATCGGCCGGCTCAGCCCGGAGCAGCCGCCGCAACGCCGCGTCCAGGTCGTGCTCGAGATCCAGATACGAGGCCGACCCGGCCGCGGGCAGCGCACGTACCACTATCAGGCTACCTGCGGGCAACCGGGACAGGCGCTCACGGACCAGATGACGCAGCCGTCGCTTCACCAGATTGCGGACCACCGCGGGACCGACGGCCTTGCTCACGACGAAACCCGCACGCGCCGAAGGGAGCCCCTCGGCGACGTGCGGGTGGGAGTCGCTGTTCCGGTCGGTCCGTCCCACAGCTCCCCCATCTCTGTTGAGATGGACGACCAGCAGGGGCCGACCGGCCCGACGACCGCGTTTCACTGCGGTCGCGAAGTCCTGGCGCCGCCGTAGCCGATTCTCGGAGGGCAGCACTGCAGACCTCGGATTCGGATCAGGCGGACAGGCTGGCGCGGCCCTTGGTACGGCGGGCAGCCAGGATGGCGCGGCCGGCGCGGGTACGCATACGCAGCCGGAAGCCGTGGGTCTTCGCGCGACGACGGTTGTTCGGCTGGAAGGTGCGCTTGCTCACTCGGGGGCTCCTGAGATGAATCGTAGGACGACGGGACATCGCTTGGCCGTCACCGTGCGTCCGCGCGATCTCTCCTGATTGAGAAATCCCGCCGCAACATCCCAGGTCGGCTGGGGTTACGGCTAAGCCACGGCGCCCGTGCTGCGCGCCTTATGGAAGCGGGAAGACCCGCGGACATGCGGCAGCGGCCATCGACAACTCGACCTGGTTACGGTACGCGGCACAGGGGCGGAGGGTCAAACCGGCCACCCGGCGCCTCCTGGCGCCGGCCCCCCGTCCGACCATGATGGCCGGGCCCGCCGCCGGTCCGCGCCGTACCCGCACGCCCGGCTCGACACCCGCGGACCCGCCGACACCGCCCCGCCACGACTCCGCGCGCCCGTCCACACACCAGGAGTACGTTCACCCACAGCCTGTGGACAACAACTTGAATCAGCCCCATCGGCTGACTACCGTTGCAGGACTTGTCGGGTTTGTTCATCGGATCGGACCGGCACCCGGAGTCCCTTGACACCCCCGATTCGGGGAACGAGAAAGCGTGCACCAGTGGCTGATGTCAACAGCGATCTCGTCGTGGTCTGGGCGAGGGTCGTCGAGCGGCTGGTCAACGACTCCGGCGTCGGCGACAGCGACAAGATGTGGCTGCGCCGTACCCAGCCGATGTGGATGATGCACGACACCGCCCTGCTGGCCGCGCCCAACGAGCGCGCCAAGCAGGTGCTGGAGGGCCGGCTGCTGCCGCCGCTCACCGAGGAGCTCAGCCGCGAGTTCGGCCGCCCCGTGCGGATCGCCGTGATGGTCGACGCCAACGCCGTCCCGCCGGCCGCCTCCCCCGCGCCGGCCGAGCCCCAGCCCGCCGACACCCAGGGCCAGCAGCCGCACTCTCCGGCCGGCCAGGCCCAGGAGTGGCAGCAGCCCTACCGCGAGCAGGAGGCCGAGGCCGGCCGCTGGCCCACCGCCGAGAGCTTCCCCGCCTCCGACTACCCCGGCCGGTACGAGTCCCCGGCCGCCGAGGTCCCCCAGGGCTACGAGCGCACCGGCCGGTACGACACCTCCGGCTACGACCAGCGCCCCGCCCCCTACGGCGGCGAGCGGGCCGAGTGGTCCGAGGTCTCCGAACGGCCTGGCGGCTGGGACGGCGGCTACGGCACCCGGCCGGCCGAGCGGCACGGCGAGCCCTCGCCCCGGGAGTCGGCCAGCGCCGCCCAGGGCGACCTCTTCGGCGGCGCGTACGGCAGCGGCCAGGGCGACCGCCCGCGTCCGTCCGGCGGTGTACGGCGCACGCCGCCGGGTGCGCAGCGCCCCGCGGGTGTCCAGCCCGATCCGGGCGTGCACCTCCCGGACACCCGCCCGCAGCCGGGCCTGCCGGCCGCCACCGGCGGAGCGCTGCCCGAGCGCACCCCGAGCCCGGGTGTGCCCGCGCCGCCCGGCGCCCCCCCGGCCGGCGGCTCGCGCAAGGACGAGCCCGCGGCCCGGCTGAACCCGAAGTACCTCTTCGACACCTTCGTGATCGGCGCCAGCAACCGCTTCGCCCACGCCGCGGCGGTGGCGGTCGCCGAGGCCCCGGCCAAGGCGTACAACCCGCTCTTCATCTACGGCGAGTCCGGGCTCGGCAAGACCCATCTGCTGCACGCGATCGGCCACTACTCGCGCAGCCTCTTCCCGGGCACCCGGGTGCGCTACGTGAGTTCGGAGGAGTTCACCAACGAGTTCATCAACTCGATCCGGGACGGCAAGGCGGACGCGTTCCGCAAGCGGTACCGGGACATGGACATCCTGCTGGTGGACGACGTCCAGTTCCTGGCGAGCAAGGAGTCCACACAGGAGGAGTTCTTCCACACCTTCAACACCCTGCACAACGCCAACAAGCAGATCGTGCTCTCCTCGGACCGGCCGCCCAAGCAGCTGATCACCCTGGAGGACCGGCTGCGGAACCGCTTCGAGTGGGGGCTGATCACCGACGTCACCCCGCCCGAGCTGGAGACCCGGATCGCGATCCTGCGCAAGAAGGCGATCCAGGAGCAACTCAACGCTCCCGCAGACGTGTTGGAGTTCATCGCGTCCCGAATCACCCGGAACATCCGGGAGTTGGAGGGCGCGCTGATCCGGGTCACCGCCTTCGCCAACCTCAACCGGGCGCCGGTGGACCTGGAGTTGGCCGGCATCGTCCTCAAGGACCTGATCCCGGGCGGCGACGAGGACGCCGGTCCCGAGATCACCGCGCAGGTCATCATGCAGCAGACCGCCGCCTACTTCGGGCTCGGTGTGGACGACCTCTGCGGATCCTCGCGCAGCCGCGTACTGGTGACGGCTCGTCAGATCGCGATGTACCTGTGCCGGGAGCTCACCGACCTGTCGCTGCCGAAGATCGGTGCCCAGTTCGGCGGACGCGACCACACCACGGTGATGCACGCCGACCGGAAGATCCGCTCGCTGATGGCCGAGCGTCGCTCCATCTACAACCAGGTCACCGAGCTGACCAACCGCATCAAGAGCTAGCGTCCGGCGCCGCAGCCGGTTTGAAGGGGAGTCAGGCGTGCCTGGCTCCCCTTCCGCATGCCCTCGGGGCCTGTGGACCGACCACGGCCACGGCGGCCACGAGTACCTCCGGGCCCCCTCGGGGCGCCTCCCGGGCGGCCCGCGCCGGGCTCTCGCGCGGCCCTGGCAGGACACCGGCCCGAGAAGACAGGTGTAATCCGCGCGATCGCGGGGCAGGATTCGCACAGTCGACGCTTCGCCAGGTGGACCGCCGCGACGAACATCTGACCGCCGATTCGAACAGGGCGGAGTCGCAGGGCGGTAATCCACAGGATCGGGTGGTTTCTCCCCGTCCACAGGCTGGGGAGCTCCGAGTTATCCAGAATTCGTCCACAGGGCTGTCACCGCTACGCTCTTCGACGCAGGTCAGACCCCTGTGGACTTGTGCACAACAGTTATCCACAGGCTGTGGACAGTTGGGGGACCGTCAGCAGGGCGGATGGGTTGTCCACCGGTTGTCCCCAGCGAAGGGGCGGTTATCCCCAGGTTCTCCACAGCGCAGTCCACAGTTCGACAACGTGCAGCAACTGTTCACCTGCTGGTGTGAAAGGCGTCACGAGAAGTCGACAGCGCCCCGTGGATAACCCGGTCATGATCTGGGGACGGGGCTGGGGAAAACCTGTGGATACTCAGAGTGCCCTGTGGGTAACCGTTCGTCGTCCACAGCGGGCCCTGTTCGTCCA
Organism: Kitasatospora sp. HPM-01-4; assembly: GCF_051374625.1. Lineage (NCBI taxonomy): Bacteria > Bacillati > Actinomycetota > Actinomycetes > Kitasatosporales > Streptomycetaceae > Kitasatospora > Kitasatospora sp. HPM-01-4. The sequence continues at coordinate 4,436,359 of NZ_JBPQGP010000005.1, forward strand.
CAGCTCCGATCCACACCTACTGTGGATAAAAAAGTGGTGTTGACCTGCGGAAACGGGGTTATCCACGGTATCCACAGGCCCTACTACTACCACTACACCTATAGACCTCTCGCCTTGATCAACAGTGGGGTGGGCCGAAATCTGTGGACAGTCCGCACCCGACGTCTGTTCGGACTTGCGTCGGCCGATTGCCCCGTCTGTCGGTGGAGTACGTCAGACTGTTCTCCGGCAACTGGAAACCGGAGGGCTCAGGCCCGGCGGCCAGGTGCCAGTAGACGATCAAGAGCGCAAAGCGACAGCGGAGTCCAGGAGGCGGTTACCGGTGAAGTTCCGGGTGGAGCGTGACGTCCTCGCGGAGGCGGTGGCCTGGGCTGCCCGCAGCCTCCCGGCGCGGCCGCCGGTGCCGGTGCTGGCCGGCCTGCTGCTGACGGCCCAGGAGGGCAGCCTGGCGCTGTCCGGGTTCGACTACGAGGTCTCGGCCCGGGTCGAGCTGGAGGCGGACGTCGAGGAGGCCGGCACCGTCCTGGTCTCCGGCCGCCTGCTGAACGACATCTCCCGCAACCTGCCCAACCGCCCGGTGGAGATCTCCACCGACGGCATGCGGGTCACCGTGGTCTGCGGCAGCTCGCGGTTCACCCTGCCCAGCATGTCCGTCGAGGACTACCCAGCCCTGCCGCAGATGCCGACCGCGACCGGCAGCGTCCCCGGTGACGTCTTCGCCGCCGCCGTCAGCCAGGCCGCCGTGGCCGCCGGGCGGGACGACACCCTGCCGGTGCTGACCGGTGTCCGGGTCGAGATCGAGGGCGACCGGATCACCCTGGCCGCCACCGACCGCTACCGCTTCGCCGTCCGCGAGCTGCTGTGGAAGCCCGAGCAGGCGGACATCTCCGCGGTCGCCCTGGTCCCGGCCAAGACCCTGCAGGACATCGCCAAGTCCCTGGGCAGCGGCGACAGCGTCTCCATCGCGCTCTCCTCCGGCGGCGCCGGCGAGGGCCTGATCGGCTTCGAGGGCGCCGGGCGTCGGACCACCACCCGCCTGCTGGAGGGCGAGTTCCCGAAGTACCGCACGCTGTTCCCGACCGAGTTCAGCGCGATCGCGGCGATCCAGACCCAGCCCTTCCTGGAGGCGCTCAAGCGCGTCTCGCTGGTCGCCGAGCGCAACACCCCGGTCCGGCTCAACTTCGAGCAGGGCGTGCTCACCCTGGAGGCCGGCTCCGGCGACGACGCCCAGGCCACCGAGCGGATCGACGCCGACCTCGAGGGCGACGACATCTCGATCGCCTTCAACCCGGGCTACCTGGAGGAGGGCCTCAAGGCCATCGACGCTCCGTTCGCCCAGCTGAGCTTCACCACCTCGACCAAGCCGGCCCTGCTCTCCGGCAAGGCCGCGGTGGACGCCGAGGCGGACGTCGCGTACCAGTACCTGATCATGCCGGTGCGCCTCTCCGGCTGACGGCCGGCCGGGGCGCCGTCCACAGCCTGTGGGCCCCGGCCGGGGCGACCCTCCCGGCCGGCGGTCCGCTCCACAGCCTGTGGACACCCCGTCGTGGAACGGAACACAGCCTCCCCCGGTCACCCCGACCGGGGGAGGCGTCGTGCCTCCCGGCGTAGGCTCAGCTGTGCGGCAACGGCGCCGCCGCCAGGCACGACACCACAGTGAAGGACAGTTGTCATGGAGCTCGGCCTCATCGGTCTCGGCAAGATGGGCGGCAACATGCGCGAGCGCATCCGCCGCGCCGGCCACACCGTCATCGGCTACGACCGCAACCCTGAACTCGCCGACGTCGACAGCCTCGAGCAGCTGGTCAGCAAGCTGCAGGGCCCGCGCGTGGTCTGGGTGATGGTCCCGGCGGGCGGCCCGACCCACGACACCATCGACCGGCTGGCCGAGCTGCTCTCGCCCGGCGACGTGGTCGTGGACGGCGGCAACTCGCGCTGGACCGACGACGTCAAGCACGCCGAGGTGCTGGCCGCCAAGGGCATCGGTTTCGTCGACTGCGGCGTCTCCGGCGGTGTCTGGGGCCTGGAGAACGGCTACGCGCTGATGTACGGCGGCGACGCCGAGCACGTCGCCAAGGTGCAGCCGGTCTTCGACGCGCTGAAGCCCGAGGGCGAGTTCGGCTCGGTGCACGCGGGCAAGGTCGGTGCGGGCCACTTCGCCAAGATGGTCCACAACGGCATCGAGTACGCCATGATGCAGGCCTTCGCCGAGGGCTGGGAGCTGCTGGAGGCGGCCCCCGAGGTCACCGACGTGCGCGAGGTCTTCCGCAGCTGGCAGGAGGGCACGGTCATCCGCTCCTGGCTGCTCGACCTGGCCGTCCGCGCGCTGGACGACGACGAGCACCTGGGCAAGCTCAAGGGCTGGGCCGCGGACTCCGGCGAGGGCCGCTGGACGGTCGAGGCCGCGATCGACCACGCGGTGCCGCTGCCGGCCATCACCGCCTCGCTCTTCGCCCGCTTCGCCTCCCGCCAGGAGGACTCGCCGCAGATGAAGATGATCGCCGCGCTGCGCAACCAGTTCGGCGGCCACGCGGTCGAGTCGAAGTAAGCCGCGGTACGCGGTAGTACCGGCAGTACGACAACCCCGGAAGGCGAGCGCAGTCCACCCCCATGCATGTCGCGCATCTGTCGCTCGCCGACTTCCGGTCCTACGCCCGGGTCGAGGTGCCCCTCGACCCGGGCGTGACCGCCTTCGTCGGGCCGAACGGCCAGGGGAAGACCAACCTGGTCGAGGCGATCGGGTACGTCGCCACGCTGGGCAGCCACCGGGTGGCCACCGACGCCCCGCTGATCAGGCTCGGTGCCGAACAGGCGGTGGTCCGCACCGCCGTGGTCCAGGGCGGCCGCACCACCCTGGTGGAGCTGGAGATCAACCCGGGCCGGGCCAACCGGGCCCGGATCAACCGCTCCGACAACGTGCGCCCGCGCGACGTCCTGGGCCTGCTGCGCACGGTGCTGTTCGCCCCCGAGGACCTCGCCCTGGTCAAGGGCGACCCGGGTGAGCGCCGCCGCTTCCTGGACGAGCTGCTGACCGCCCGGGCCCCCCGGCTGGCCGGTGTCCGGCAGGACTACGAACGGGTGCTCAAGCAGCGCAACGCCCTGCTGAAGACCGCCGCGGCGGCCCGCCGCTCCGGCGGCGGCCGGGGCGCCGACCTCTCCACCCTGGAGGTCTGGGACAACCACCTGGCGCGGGCCGGAGCCGAGCTGACCGCCTTCCGGATCCAGCTGGTGACCGCGCTCCAGCCACTGGTGGCGCGGGCGTACGAGCAGCTCGCCCCGGGCGGTGGGGAGACCGTGCTGGAGTACCGCAGCTCCTTCGAGGGCGCCGCCCTGCCGACCAGCCGCGAGGAGGCCGAGCAGCAGCTGCTGGCGGCGCTGGCCGAGGCCCGCCCGCAGGAGGTGGCGCGCGGGCTGACCCTGGTCGGGCCGCACCGCGACGAGCTCGGCCTGAAGCTGGGGCCGCTGCCCGCCAAGGGGTACGCCAGCCACGGAGAGTCCTGGTCGTACGCGCTGGCACTGCGGCTGGCCTCGTACGAGCTGCTCAAGGCCGACGGCGGGGAGCCGGTGCTGATCCTGGACGACGTCTTCGCAGAGCTGGACGCGCGCCGCCGGGACCGGCTGGCCGAGCTGGTCGCCGGTGGCGAGCAGGTGCTGGTCACCGCGGCCGTGCCGGAGGACGTGCCGAAGGCCCTGTCCGGCGCCCGCTACACCGTCTCCGACGGCACCGTGACCCGGCTCGGCTGAGAGGCCCTTCGGGCACGCCGCCGGCCGGGCGGACCCCTGAACACCTACACACGGTCCCCGACCGGACCTCCGACCGGACCCCCCGAACGCCCGCGCGCTGTCCCCGCCTGCCCGGAACCCCGAGTGGAGTGGATCACTGTCGCGGCGCCGTAAGCTGGAGGACTTCGTTGTCCACAGCCTGGGGAAAGGAGATCGCCGCGGTGAGCGACCAGGATCCGAGGTCCCTGGAGCCGTCGGGCGTTGATCTGGCCCGGGTGGCGCTGCGGGCGGCCAAGGAGCAGGCGCGCAAGCGCGGCGAGCAGGTCCGGGAGAAGCGCGAGGCCAAGCGGCACGGTCTGCGCAGCGGTGCCCGCGCGGACGGCCGCGACCCGGTGCCGCTGGGTGCGGCGCTGAACCGGCTGATCACCGAGCGGGGCTGGGAGGCTCCGGCGGCGGTGGGCGGGGTGATGGGCCGCTGGCCGCAGATCGTGGGCCCCGATATCGCGGCGCACTGTGTGCCCAAGCAGTACGCGGAGGCCGAGGCGGTGCTCACGGTGCAGTGCGACTCCACCGCTTGGGCGACTCAACTCCGTCTGCTGGCACGCCAGTTGGTGGCCCGTCTGAACCACGAGCTGGGCCATGGCACGGTCCGGGTGATCAAGGTGCTCGGTCCGGACGCGCCCCGGCGCGGCTACGGCCGGCTGCGGGCGCCGGGCAGCCGCGGCCCGGGGGACACCTGGGGTTAGGGCCCAGCCCTTCGGCCGCGGGCCTCGCCGCCGGGTGCCCCGGGGGCAGCCCCCTCGCCCCCTCCGGCGGTCGCCTCCGCGCCCGTGCCCGGGGCGGGGCCCGTGGGCCGGTGCTCTCGGGGGTGGTGTGGCCGTTGGTTCCGGGCAGTAATCGGAGGAGCCTCCTCCGGAACCGCTGGCGGCCCGCGTAAGGGCTCTGAGCCCCCCTGTCGAGTATCGGGACATGTGCGGAGGGGATTCAGGGCGGCACATCTGCCCTCAGGGGCTGCCAAACGCCCATCTCTGTCAGTCGTACCGGTAGACTAAGAGCCAAACACCGTTGCTCGTAGCAACCGAGTCGAAACGCCGTGGTCGCAGGCCCGCCCGGAACCGGGTGGGGGTGCGGCCCGCGCTGTGCCAGAGAGGGCGCTTCGTGGCCGATTCCGGCAACTCCAGCCAGACCCCAGAATCCACCGACCAGGCCGCCGAGGGCTCCTACACCGGTAGCAACATCCAGGTGCTGGAGGGCCTCGACGCCGTCCGCAAGCGCCCCGGCATGTACATCGGCTCCACGGGGGAGCGCGGCCTCCACCACCTGGTGTACGAGGTGGTGGACAACTCCGTCGACGAGGCGCTGGCCGGGTTCGCCGACACCATCGACGTGACCATCCTGGCCGACGGCGCGGTCCGGGTCGTCGACAACGGCCGCGGTATCCCGGTGGACATCGTCCCCGGCCAGGAGAAGCCGGCCGTCGAGGTCGTGCTGACCGTGCTGCACGCCGGTGGCAAGTTCGGCGGCGGCGGGTACGCCGTCTCCGGCGGTCTGCACGGTGTCGGCGTCTCGGTGGTGAACGCGCTCTCCACCCGCCTGTCGGTCGAGATCCTCCTGCACGGCCGCCGCTGGACCCAGGACTACAAGCTGGGTGCCCCGACCGCGCCTCTGGCGAGCACCCCGCTGCCCGCCGAGGACGCCGGCCGCACCGGTACCAGCGTGACCTTCTGGGCCGACGGCGACATCTTCGAGACCACCGTCTACTCCTTCGAGACGCTCTCCCGTCGCTTCCAGGAGATGGCCTTCCTCAACAAGGGCCTGACCATCTCGCTGACCGACGAGCGCCCCGAGCACCTGGACGAGGAGGGCAAGCCGCTCTCCGTCACGTACAAGTACGACGGCGGCATCGCCGACTTCGTCGCCCACCTCAACTCCCGCAAGGGCGAGCCGGTCCACCCCTCGGTGATCGACTTCGAGGCGGAGGACAAGGAGAAGTCGATCTCGGTGGAGGTCGCGATGCAGTGGAACTCCTCGTACACCGAGGGTGTCTACTCCTTCGCCAACACCATCCACACCCACGGCGGCGGTACCCACGAGGAAGGCTTCCGCGCGGCGCTGACCGGTCTGGTCAACCGCTACGCGCGCGACAAGAAGCTGCTCCGCGAGAAGGACGAGAACCTCTCCGGCGAGGACATCCGCGAGGGTCTGACCGCGATCATCTCGGTCAAGCTGGGCGAGCCGCAGTTCGAGGGCCAGACCAAGGACAAGCTGGGCAACACCGAGGCCAAGACCTTCGTCCAGCGCGTGGTGCACGAGCAGTTCGGCGACTGGCTGGACCGCAACCCCAACGAGGCCGCGGACATCATCCGCAAGTCGATCCAGGCCGCCACCGCCCGGGTGGCCGCCCGCAAGGCGCGCGACCTGACCCGTCGCAAGGGCCTGCTGGAGAGCGCCTCGCTGCCCGGCAAGCTGAGCGACTGCCAGTCCAAGGACCCGGCCGAGTGCGAGATCTTCATCGTCGAGGGTGACTCCGCCGGCGGCTCGGCCAAGCAGGGCCGCGACCCGCGCACCCAGGCGATCCTCCCGATCCGCGGCAAGATCCTCAACGTCGAGAAGGCCCGGATCGACAAGGTGCTGCAGAACACCGAGGTCCAGGCGCTGATCTCGGCCTTCGGCTGCGGCATCCAGGAGGACTACGACGAGTCCAAGCTGCGCTACCACAAGATCGTCCTGATGGCGGACGCCGACGTCGACGGTCAGCACATCCGCACCCTGCTGCTGACCCTGCTGTTCCGCTTCATGCGGCCGCTGGTCGAGGCCGGGTACGTCTACCTGGCCATGCCCCCGCTGTACAAGATCAAGTGGGGCAAGGACGACTTCGAGTACGTCTACTCCGACAAGGAGCGCGACGCGGTCATCGCGGCCGGGGTCGAGGCCGGCCGCCGCCTGCCCAAGGACGACGCGATCCAGCGCTTCAAGGGTCTGGGCGAGATGAACGCCGAGGAACTGCGGGTCACCACCATGGACGCGGCGCACCGCCTGCTGCTCCAGGTCACCCTGGAGGACGCCGCCCGCGCCGACGACCTGTTCTCCGTCCTGATGGGCGAGGACGTGGAGGCACGCCGCTCCTTCATCCAGCGCAACGCCAAGGACGTCCGCTTCCTGGACGTGTGATCCCCAGCCGGATCCCACGAACCAGTCACGCGTGAAAGGAAACTGACCACCAGTGGTCGACGAAAACCGTCCCGACGGCGACGAGCAGCCGGAGAGCACCGAGGCCCAGGGCACCCTGCGGGTCGAGCCGATCGAGCTCGAGACCGAGATGCAGCGCTCGTACCTCGACTACGCGATGAGCGTGATCGTCAGCCGTGCCCTGCCCGAGGTCCGCGACGGCCTCAAGCCGGTGCACCGCCGCGTGCTGTACGCGATGTACGACGGCGGGTACCGGCCCGAGAAGGGCTACTACAAGTGCGCCCGCGTGGTCGGCGACGTGATGGGTAACTACCACCCGCACGGCGACACCTCGATCTACGACACCGTGGTCCGCCTGGCCCAGCCGTGGTCGCTGCGGATGCCGCTGGTGGACGGCAACGGCAACTTCGGCTCCCCGGGCAACGACCCGGCCGCGGCCATGCGCTACACCGAGTGCAAGATGATGCCGCTGGCCATGGAGATGATGCGCGACATCGACGAGGACACCGTCGATTTCGCGGCCAACTACGACGGCCGCTCGCAGGAGCCGACCGTCCTGCCCGCGCGCATCCCCAACCTGCTGATCAACGGTGCCACCGGTATCGCGGTCGGCATGGCCACCAACATCCCGCCGCACAACCTGCGCGAGGTCGCCTCCGGTGCGCTCTGGGCGCTGGAGCACCCGGACGCCTCCAACGAGGAGCTGCTGGAGGCCCTGATCGAGCGGATCAAGGGCCCGGACTTCCCGACCGGCGCGCTGATCGTGGGCCGCCGCGGCATCGAGGACGCCTACCGCACCGGGCGCGGCTCGATCACCATGCGCGCGGTGGTCGAGGTCGAGGAGATCCAGGGCCGCCAGTGCCTGGTGATCACCGAGCTGCCGTACCAGGTCAACCCGGACAACCTGGCGCTGAAGATCGCCGACCTGGTCAAGGACGGCAAGATCGCCGGTATCGCGGACGTCCGCGACGAGTCCTCCTCGCGCACCGGCCAGCGCCTGGTGATCGTGCTCAAGCGCGACGCGGTCGCCAAGGTCGTGCTCAACAACCTGTACAAGCACACCGACCTGCAGACCAACTTCGGCGCCAACATGCTGGCCCTGGTCGACGGCGTGCCGCGCACCCTGTCGCTGGACGCCTTCATCCGGCACTGGGTCAACCACCAGGTCGAGGTCATCGTCCGCCGGACCACCTTCCGGCTGCGCAAGGCCGAGGAGCGGGCGCACATCCTGCGCGCGCTGCTGCGCGCCCTGGACGTGATCGACGAGGTCATCGCCCTGATCCGGGCCTCGGAGAGCGCGGACGCGGCCCGCACCGGCCTGATGGGCCTGCTCTCCATCGACGAGCTGCAGGCCAACGCGATCCTGGAGATGCAGCTGCGCCGGCTGGCCGCCCTGGAGCGCCGGCGGATCACCGACGAGCACGACGAGCTGCAGCGCCGGATCGACGAGTACAACGTCATCCTGGGCTCGCCCGCCCGCCAGCGCGAGATCATCTCCGAGGAGCTGACCGCGATCGTCGAGAAGTACGGCGACGAGCGGCGCTCCACCCTGATCCCCTCCGACGGTGACTTCTCGATCGAGGACCTCATCGCCGAGGAGGACATCGTCGTCACCATCACCCGTGGCGGCTACGTCAAGCGCACCCGCAGCGACCTGTACCGCTCGCAGAAGCGCGGCGGCAAGGGCGTGCGCGGCGCGCAGCTGAAGCAGGACGACATCGTCGACCACTTCTTCGTGACGACGACCCACAACTGGATCCTGTTCTTCACCAACAAGGGCCGGGTCTACCGGGCCAAGGGCTACGAGCTGCCCGACGCGGGCCGTGACGCCCGCGGTCAGCACGTGGCCAACCTGCTGGCCTTCCAGCCGGAGGAGCACATCGCCCAGGTGATGGCGATCCGCACCTACGAGGACAAGCCGTACCTGGTCCTCGCCACCCGGGCCGGCCTGGTGAAGAAGTCCCCGCTGAAGGACTACGACTCGCCGCGCTCCGGCGGTCTGATCGCGATCAACCTGCGGCAGGACGAGGAGGGCCGGGACGACGAGCTGATCGGCGCCGAGCTGGTCTCCGCCGAGGACGACCTGCTGCTGATCTCCAGGAAGGCGCAGTCGATCCGGTTCACCGCCACCGACGAGGCGCTGCGGCCGATGAGCCGGGCGACCTCCGGCGTGAAGGGCATGTCCTTCCGTGAGGACGACGAGCTGCTGTCGATGAACGTCATCCGTCCGGGTACGTACGTCTTCACCGCCACCGACGGCGGCTACGCGAAGCGGACCTCGGTGGACGAGTACCGTGTCCAGGGGCGCGGCGGATTCGGCATCAAGGCGGCGAAGATCGTCGAGGGCCGCGGCTCGCTGGTCGGGGCGCTGGTGGTCGAGCAGACCGACGAGATCATGGCCATCACCCTTTCGGGCGGCGTGATCAGGACCAGGGTTTCCGAGGTTCGTGAAACCGGACGTGACACCATGGGCGTCCAACTGATCAACCTCGGGAAGCGCGATGCGGTGGTGGGCATGGCCCGCAACGCGGAGGCCGAGGAAGAGGAGATCTCGGAGGACGAGGACTCTGCGGAGACCTCGCCCCGGGCTGAGGGAACCACGGCGGGTGGCCCGGCCGAGCAGGCCTGATCGCACGCCCGGCTGACCGGCGTCCGCCCATCGGGGGCGGACGCCGGTCGAGCGGTGTCCGGCCGAGGTGGCCGGGCACCGGACACGGAGTGACCAGGGCGGACCGCCGGCCTGGCGGTTGACTGCGGGAGGACCAGGGTGAGTGGAGCCACAGGTGCTGCGGGAGGGGCCTCGGGCGGCCTGCCGGGTGCCGGACAGGGCGGGGCGCCGTTCGGTGGAGCGCCGCAGCCGTCGGCGGCTCCCCCGGCCGCTTCCACCTCGGTGATGCCGTCGGTCGGCGGGTCGCAGGGCACGTCCGGTGGCTTCTCGACGCCGACCACGTACACCACCAAGGGCCAGCCGACGCCGGCCCGGGGTACCAAGACCGGCCAGGGCGGCTCGGCGCCGAGCCGGCCGGGCACCGCTCCTGCGGCGGCTTCCTCCGGGCTGACCGGGGCCCGGGTGCGCAAGGCCCGGCTGCGGGTCACCAAGGTCGACCCGTGGTCGGTCATGAAGGTGGCCTTCCTGCTCTCCCTCGCGGTCGGCGTGATCATCATCGTGGCGACCGCGGTGCTGTGGATGACGCTGGACGGCCTGGGCGTCTTCGACTCCCTGGGCAGCACCCTGAAGGAGGCCACCGGCGCGGACACCTCGGGCGGCTTCAACCTGATGGACTACGTGGGCTTCGGCCGCGTGATGGTCTTCACCACCCTGATCGCGGTGGTGGACGTGGTCCTGATGACCGCGCTGGCCACCCTCTCCGCGTTCATCTACAACACGGCGGCCGGCTTCACCGGCGGCGTCGAACTGACCCTGGCCGAAGAGGACTGACGAAGCGTCCGAAAATCTTCGTCAGGTCGGTCGACCGGAAGCAGTGGGCCCTGGAGACTGTTGAGTCTTCAGGGCCCGCTGGCGTTCGAGTGAGACCCCGGCGATCCCGGCGTGCCGCCCGAACCCGTGACGGCCGCTCTGGGTTAGCTGGCGGCCGAGTCGAGGGGTGGGCCCCGGTGGCGGCAGGGTGAGCAGTTACGGCTGGTCGGAGGCGCTCGATGGCAGAGGTGGCAACGCAACTCGTAGGCGCGCTGGAAGGTCTGCTGGGGACGGGGCTCCCGCTCCGCGTGCAGGCCTGGGACGGCAGTGTGGCGGGCCCGTCCGGGGCACCGCTGGTGGTTCTGCGCAACCGGCGCGCGGTGCGCCGGCTGATCTGGCACCCCGGTGAGCTGGGCCTGGCCCGCGCCTACGTCTCGGGGGACCTCGACCTCGCCCCGGAGACCGACCTCTACGAGGTGATGAGTGCCGTCGCCCACTTCACCGAGCTGCCGCAGATCCAAGGGCTCAAGCTGGGTGTGCGCGAGCTGCTCGGCCCCCCGGGGCGCCGTCTGCTCGGTGTCGCGACCCGGACCGGGGCGATCGGCCTGCAGCCCGCCCCGCCGCCGGAGGAGGCCAGCCAGCAGGGCCGCCTGCACAGCCGCAGCCGCGACCGCGACGCCATCAGCCACCACTACGACGTCGGCAACGACTTCTACCGGCTGGTGCTGGGCTCCTCGATGGTCTACTCCTGCGCCTACTGGACCCCGGAGGGCAAGAGCCTGGAGGACGCCCAGGAGGCCAAGATCGACCTGATCTGCCGCAAGCTGGGCCTGCGGCCCGGGACGCGCCTGCTGGACGTCGGCTGCGGCTGGGGCTCGCTGCTGCTGCACGCGGCGAAGAACTACGGCGTGAGCGCGGTCGGCGTCTCCATCTCCAGGGAGCAGGTCGCCCTGGCCCGCCACCGGATCGCGGAGGCCGGCCTGGCCGACCGGGTCGAGGTGCGGCTGCAGGACTACCGGGAGGTCCCCGACGGCCCCTTCGACGCCGTCTCCAGCGTCGGCATGGCCGAGCACGTCGGTGCCGCCCAGTACCTGCGCTACGCGCGCGGCCTGTACGACCTGCTGGCCCCCGGCGGCCGGCTGCTCAACCACCAGATCGCCCGCCGTCCCGGCCGCCCCGGCGAACCGTACGTGCCGAGCCCCTTCATCTCCTCGTACGTCTTCCCGGACGGCGAGCTCGCCCCGGTCGGCAGCACCGTCTCCCTGCTGGAGGAGGCCGGCTTCGAGGTCCGGGACGTCCAGTCCCTCCGCGAGCACTACGCGCTCACCCTGCGCGAGTGGGTGGCCAACCTGGAGGCCGGCTGGCCGGAGGCGGTCAGGCTGGTCGGCCGCGGCCGGGCCCGGGTCTGGCGTCTCTACATGGCCGCCTCGGCCCTCGCCTTCGAGGAGAACCGCATCGGGGTCAACCAGGTGCTCGCCGTACGCACCGCCCCCGGGGGACTCAGCCACCTGCCCGCGACTCGCGAGGAGTGGCTCGCGGGGGAGCCCGCCGGAACGGATTTGGGAGATCGGCGGTCGGTCCGCTAATCTTTCAGTGCGGCAAGGGCCTATAGCTCAGACGGTTAGAGCGCTTCCCTGATAAGGAAGAGGCCACAGGTTCAAGTCCTGTTAGGCCCACCGGCACAGAAGGCCCGGAGTGGACATCCACTCCGGGCCTTCTGGCGTTTCCGGGCACGTTTTCCGTATTCGGCCGTGACCACCGTGCCGTCGGCTCGTTGTCCCGGGTGCGCAGAGGCAACTTGGGTGGGATGACTCGAAACTGCAGTGAAGTTGGGGATTGCCGGGCGACAGAACCGGTCATTGGATCCGTGGACGTGGTGCGACCTCTGCTCCTGCTGGCGGATGCTCCAGCCCCGTGCCCCGGGTGACAGGGCGGTCCACACTTCACTTCAAGCCATGGAGGCATCCCATGTCCATGGAAGTCGCCCTGTTCGAGTCCAGGACCCTGCGCAGGTACCTGGGCGGGCGGACCGAGGCGCTCGACAAGGTCAAGGCGCTGCAGCTGCTGCCCGACGGGCTGCATGTGACGACCCGGATGGTCGCCGACTACTTCGAGGTCGGCGAGCGGGCCGTGAACACGCTGATCCAGCGGCACCGCGAGGAGCTGGAGAGCAACGGTTTCGCCGTACTGAAGGCTGTGGATAACCCGGCCGTTAAAAGCTTCAACTTGAAGCCTACGCAGGTCAGGGGCCGTGGCCTCGCCGTCTTCCCCCGCCGGGCGGGCGGTGCTCAACGTGGCGATGCTGCTGCGGGACAGCGAGGTCGCCAGGAGTGTCCGGCGGTACCTGCTGGACACGGAGGCGGACCGCGTCACGGCGAGCGGATGCTGCTGCTCCCGGCTGGTCGAGCAGGTGTCCGAGCGGTTCCACGACCGGGTCTCGGAGGTCGAGCGGCGGCTGAGCGACTGCGAGGGGATGGTGCACGCGGACCGGGCGTTGCTGGGGGCGATGAGCGCACGGCTGTGCCAGGTCGGCGAGGACGTGAGGGAACTCCGGCTCGACATGGCCGAACTGCGGGGCGGTCTCGCACGGCTCGGCGAGCGGCGGCCCCGGCGGCGCTGACCGGGACCGGCCCGGCCCGCTCCGCCCGACGGCCGGAGCGGGCCGGGTCGTACCGCCAGGTGGGCCCGTGTGCGGGTGTGTCGCGGGGCCGGGAGGCCGTCCGGGAGCGGGCGCCAATCAGGCGCGGGGATCGGGCGGTTGGCCTGGCGGGGGCCGTTCGGCGAGCGGTTACCGGTGTGTATCATCAGCCGCAAGGCGGTCTGCGACCCCGGCCGCTGGTTCGTGCTCGTACACCAGAGGACTCGCGAGCGATCCCTTCACGAGGGGGAGCCCTGCCGGGTCCGCCACAAGCAAGCAAGAAGGACGAGGTCCCGCGGTGAAGAAGCTTCTCCTGGTCGCCCTGGTCGCCCTCGGCGGCTTCTTTGTCTACCGTCAGGTCCAGGCGGACCGCGCCGAGCAGGACCTGTGGACCGAGGCCACCGACCCGGTCCCGGCCGGCGCCCGCTGAGACACCGGACGATCTTTCGGACGGACGATGTGCCGGAGGCCGGACCCGGTTCTCCGGAGGGTGAGCCCCGGCTCGACGGCCGGGACTCACCCGCGGTGTGCCGCTGCGGTACGGATACCTGCTGAAGATTGCCTGCAGGACCGGGTACGCTAGGCGCAGCACACCGCACGGGGCTTTAGCTCAGTTGGTAGAGCGCTGCCTTTGCAAGGCAGATGTCAGGAGTTCGAATCTCCTAAGCTCCACCGTGGAATCGGCCGCTGACCTGGGATCAGGTCAGCGGCCGATTCGCGTTTTCCGGCGGCTGCCGGGCCGGCTCCGCGCCGGGTCAGTGCGGTTTGCGCGGGTCGTGGGGCTTGGGCCGGTCGTCGGGGGCGGGCTTGCCGGGCGTGGGCCCGGGTTTGGGGGCGGGCGGCTCGTCGGTGGGGTGGCCGTCGGGCTGGTCGGTGGCCTGGTCCCGGGGGCCTGCGCCGTTGAGCTGGGGCTCGGCGGCGGTCGCGCCGGTGGAGCCGCCGGCACCGGGGCCGACGGGGGGTTCGACCAGCCAGTCCGGGTTGCTCTGGCGGCGCCACCACTGCCAGGTGAGCACGCCGGCGCCGATGGCCAGGATGCCCGCGACGGCGAGGCCGGTGGCCCAGCCGCGCCTGCACCTGGCGCTGCGCCTGGCGTTCTTGGTGGCGAGCTCGGTGATCTCGGCGGAGCTGACGTTGCCGTGCAGGGCGGCCAGGGCGGCGGCGCCGCGGCTCTGTGCCTCCTGGGCGACCGGGACGATGGTGGTGCGGGCGCCGTCGATGGCGTCGGAGACCCGGGGAGCGACGTTCGCCCGGGCGTGGCCGGCGGTCTGGCGGGCGGCCAGGGCGGCTTCCTGGGCCCGGTGGACGGCTCTGAGGGTGTTCTGCTGGGCCTGCGGCGGCAGTGCGGCGAACGCCTGCTCCAACTGGGGGGCGACGTGTCTGGCGTAGTGGACGCGGGCGGCCTGGGTGGCGTGTGCGGCGCCGACCCTGGCCTGGGCGCCCGCCGAGCTGACCACGGGGCCCAGTGCCTCCAGCGCGGGGCCGAGCCGCTGCCTGGCCTCGTCGGCGTAGTGCAACGCGGTCTCCTTGGCGGTGGTGGCATAGGGAGTCAGTGTGTCTCTGGTCCGGCCGGCCGCCTCACGAGCTGAGTGGGTCACGAGCTTCTCCTCCTGGGTGGCGTCCTGTATGCACATTTCCACCTGATTGGAGATCATGCATGCTGTTTTGTCCCTCTGGCGCGCCGGGTTGGGCCGTACGCGGGGCGCACGCGGTCGTACGGCGTACGGGGACCGCGCCGGGGAGGTACGGGGCCGGGTGGCGGGCCGTGCACGGTCGGTGGGCCGGTGGCCGGGCGGTGGTTCGGGTGCCCCGAAGGCCGTGCACGGTGGGATGGCATGATCGGAACGTCCGTTGTACAGACCCAGGGAGGCACACCGTGGCCGAGGAACTTTTCGCCACTCTGAAGACCAACCGCGGCGACATCGTCATCAGGCTCTTCCCGAACCACACCCCGAAGACGGTGGCGAACTTCGTGGAGCTGGCCGAGGGCACTCGCGAGTGGACCCACCCCCGCACCGGTGTGAGCTCCGCCGGCCCGCTGTACGACGGCACC
Source organism: Kitasatospora sp. HPM-01-4 (assembly GCF_051374625.1). Classification (NCBI taxonomy): domain Bacteria; kingdom Bacillati; phylum Actinomycetota; class Actinomycetes; order Kitasatosporales; family Streptomycetaceae; genus Kitasatospora; species Kitasatospora sp. HPM-01-4. Next base: position 4,451,380 of record NZ_JBPQGP010000005.1, read on the forward strand.
GTGTTCCACCGGGTGATCAGCGACTTCATGATCCAGGGCGGTGACCCGCTGGGTACCGGTACCGGGGGCCCGGGTTACCGCTTCGCCGACGAGTTCCACCCGGACCTCGCCTTCGACCGTCCGTTCCTGCTGGCCATGGCCAACGCCGGCCCGGGCACCAACGGCTCGCAGTTCTTCATCACGGTCGCGGCGACCCCGTGGCTGAACCGCAAGCACACCATCTTCGGCGAGGTCGCGGACGAGGCCGGCCGCAAGGTGGTCGCGGACATCTCGGCCGCCCCCACCGGCCGGATGGACCGCCCGGTCGAGGACGTCGTCATCGAGTCGGTGGAGATCACCCGCCGCTGAGGCGGGCCGGCGGGTGCGCCGCGGTGCGACCCCGGCCGAAACGCTGGGAGGCGGCGGGCACCGGCAGTAGCCTTGACGGTCCCGGCGGTACCCCGTACGCGGTGGTGCCGCCTGGACCGCTCTTGAGGAGGTAACCCCGGATGCTTCCGGACGAGACGGCCCGACCACAGCCCGAGGCGGCCTCGGGTCTTTCCCGCTGCTACCGGCACCCCGAGCGGGAGACCGGTATCGCCTGCACCCGCTGCGGGCGGGCCCTCTGCCCGGAGTGCATGGTGAGCGCCTCGGTGGGGTTCCACTGCCCGGAGTGCGTGCAGGGCACCCGTCGGCAGGCCGCGCAGACACAGGTCCGCACCAGGTTCGGCGGTGTGCTCGCCCAGGACGGCACGCTGGTCACCAAGACGCTGATCGGGATCAACGTCGTGGTCTTCCTGCTGACCGAGTACCTGCGCCCGGAGCTGAAGGAGACGCTCTCCCTGCACAGCCTGGTCCCGCCGTACTGGTACCAGCCGTACGGCGTCGCGGCCGGGCCGGACCAGTGGTACCGGCTGGTCACCGCGGCCTTCGTGCACACCGGTCTGCTGCACCTGGCGATGAACATGGTCTCGCTCTGGGTGATCGGGCCCAATCTGGAGCGGATGCTGGGCCGGCTGCGCTTCGCCGGCCTGTACGCCGTCTCGGGGCTGGCGGGGAACGCCTTCGCGTACCTGGTCGCCGGGGGCAGCCTCTACTCGATGGGCGCCTCCGGAGCGATCTTCGGCCTGCTGGGCGCCACCGCGGTGCTGTTCCGGGTCACCAGGACGCCGCTGGGGCCGCTGATGGCGCTGCTGGTCTTCAACCTGGTGATCACTTTCTCGGTGCCGTACATCGACTGGCGCGCCCATGTGGGCGGTCTGGTGGCCGGGGCCGTCACCGGAGTGGGCCTGATGTACGCCCCCAGGGCGCACCGCGCCCTGGTGCAGGGGTTGACGCTGGCCGGGATGCTCGCGCTGTCGGTGCTGCTCGTGGTGGTGGAGACCGCCCGGCTCGGAGTGTGAGGCGGCGCCGCCGGGCGGTGGTGGGGCGTCCGGTTGTCCACAGCGTGCAGGGGACTGTGCACAGCCCGTGTGGGGGGTCGGCTGGGGATATCGCCTCTACGCGCGTCCAGCTGTGCTTATGCCGGGACGTCGGCGCTCTTTCCGCCGGTCGCGATGGGCAAGTTATCCACAGGCTGGGCGGACTTTTCCCCACTGTGGATAACCGTGTGGATAAACGTACGGTTCGACGGGCCCGGCCTGTTGTGGACAGGCGGAAGCACCGCTTCGGACCGAGGTCCGAAGCGGTGCGGGAAACGGCTCAGAAGACGGTCACTTCCACTGGGTGGAGACGCCGAAGCCGGCGGCGATGAAGCCGAAACCGGCCAGGATGTTCCAGTTGCCCCAGCTCTGTACCGGCCAGGTGCCGCTGGTCACGTAGTAGGTGACGATCCACACCAGGCCGACCAGGAACAGCGCCAGCATCAGCGGAGCCACCCAGCTGCGCCCGGAACTGATCTTCACCGTGGCCGTCGTCGGCGGGGTGTAGTCGGACTTCTTGCGGAGTCGAGACTTCGGCACGAGGGGCTCTCCTGTCGATGCGCTGTGACCGCGCAGGGTGCAGCGGGGCGGGCGGCGGTGGCGACGGTCCGTGCGGGGGGAACGATCGGCCCGGACCTCCGCCAGGGGAACCTGGAGGGTGTACCGGACAGGGCGATCCGCACGTGCCACCTGCGTCCGTTAGCGTAGTGGCTCGCCGGGTCTGAGGGAGATAAGGGTACGGTGCCTAATTTCACGATTCCCCGGGGCTCCGGCCCAGTTCGCCGCCCCGGCACCCGAATTGTCGGACGTGCACTGACCTGCACGGTTTTCTCCCTGGCCGGACTGCTCTTCTACATCAGCGCGGAGACCGCCCGAGGCACCGATCTGCGCACCGACAACTCGCTGCTGCGCCTGAGCGACGTGATACGCCAGCGCAGCACCCAGAACCAGCAGGTCCAGGCGCAGCTCACCGATCTCCAGCACCGCGTCGACGCACTGGCCGGGCAGAAGGTCGATCCGTCCGGCACGGCCCGGCTGGGACCGCTGCGCGCGGCCGCGGGGCTCGAGCCGGTGAAGGGGCCGGGTCTCACCGTCACCCTCAACGACGCCCCGCCGGACGCCACCGCGCGCATCCCGGGCGTCCCCGACCCGGGCGTCAACGACCTGGTGATCCACCAGCAGGACATCCAGGCCGTGGTGAACGCGCTGTGGCGCGGCGGAGCGGAGGGCATCCAGGTGATGGACCAGCGGCTGATCGCCACCAGCGCGGTCCGCTGCGTCGGCAACACCCTGCTGCTGCAGGGCCGGGTCTACTCGCCGCCCTATGTGATCAGGGCGGTGGGCCGTACCGACGCGCTGCGGGCGGCGGTCAACGGCGATCCGTCGATCAACAACTACCTCAAGTACGTCGCGGCGTACGGGCTCGGCTGGAAGGTGCAGGAGAACACCGGCCTGACCCTGCCGGGGTACGCGGGCAGCACCGATCTGCACGCGGCCGACGGTTAGCGGACGAATGGCCGCGACGGTCACCGGTCACCGGGGGCACAGGAGTGGACAACTCCGGTGATGTGGCCTGTCCGGCGGGCGGTGCGGTCTAGTCTTGACACCGACCTGAACCCGAAGGAGCGGCATGTACGGCTGGATCTGGCGGCACCTGCCGGGGAACACCCTGGTCCGGTCGGTCATCGCCGTGCTGCTCGTGCTCGGGGTGGTCTACGTCCTGTTCCAGTACGTCTTCCCGTGGGCCGAGCCGCTGCTGCCCTTCGGGAACGTCACGGTGGACCAAGGCGGAGCCGGCTGACCGGCCCCGCTCCCCGCTCTTCCCCTGCCGGCCGGCAGGACCGCACTTCAGGAGTAGCGCGCGTATGACCTCCGCCGGAAGTTCGCCACGGATCCTCGTGGTGGACAACTACGACAGCTTCGTCTTCAACCTCGTCCAGTACCTGTACCAGCTGGGCGCCACCTGCGAGGTGGTGCGCAACGACGAGGTGACGGTCGGGCACGCGGTGCACCGCGACGGCGAGCGCGGCTTCGACGGGGTGCTGCTCTCCCCCGGGCCCGGGGCGCCGGAGGAGGCCGGGGTGTGCATCGAGATGGTGCGCCACTGCGCGGAGATCGGGCTGCCGGTGTTCGGGGTGTGCCTGGGGCTGCAGTCGATCGCGGTGGCGTACGGCGCGGTGGTCGGCCGGGCGCCGGAGCTGCTGCACGGCAAGGTCTCGCAGGTCATGCACGAGGACGGCGGCGTCTTCGAGGGGCTGCCCTCGCCGATGACCGCGACCAGGTACCACTCGCTCGCGGTGGAACCGGCCACCGTCCCCGACCACCTGGTGGTCACCGCGCGGACCGACAGCGGCGTGATCATGGGGTTGCGGCACCGCGAGCTCCTGGTCGAGGGCGTGCAGTTCCACCCGGAGTCGGTGCTCACCGAGGGCGGGCACCGGATGCTCGCCAACTGGCTGGCGGAGTGCGGCTTCCCCGAGGCGGTGGGCCGCTCGGCCGGGCTCGCCCCGGTGATCGGCCGGAGCTGACGGATGACGACGCTGCGCCCGGAGGGGGGCGCGCAGACCGGGGCGGGGCCGGGGCGGGACGCGGCCTCGGGTGAGTGGGGAGTCTACGAGCCGGTGCGCGAGCCGGCCTGGGTACCGGCCGAGCAGACGATGCGGCTGCGGCCGGTCCCCGGGGACGGCCCCGGCGGTGCGGACGGCGGTGCGGACGGCCCCGGCGGTGCGGACGGCGGTGCGGACGGCCCCCGGGCGGGGCGGCGCCGGGCCGCGGGCCGTACCGCGGCGCGTTCGGGCACCGGGCGGCGCCGGGCCGCCGGGCGGCCGAGCGGCCCGCGGCCGCCGCGGCCCAAGGAGGCCGGGAGGGTGGTCGCCGCCCGGCTGGTGGGCGAGCTGTTCATCACCCTCGGCCTGCTGATGCTGCTCTTCGTGGCGTACCAGCTGTGGTGGACCAATGTGCAGGCGGACGCCGCCGCCGACGGCACCCGCACCCAGCTGGAACAGCAGTGGAGCAAGCCGCAGCCCACACCGGCCCCGGGCAGCGCGGACAAGCCCGCCGGGGCGTTCGAGCCGGGCAGGGGCTTCGCGATAATCCACATCCCCAAGCTCGGGCTGACGTATCCGATCGCCGAGGGCACCGGGAAGCAGCAGGTGCTCGACAAGGGGCTGGTCGGGCACTACGTCGGCACCGCGATGCCCTCCGACAAGACCGGCAACTTCGCGGTCGCCGCGCACCGGACCACACACGGCCAGCCGTTCCGGAAGATCGGTCAGCTGGTGCCGGGAGACAAGATCGTGGTGGAGACCGCGACCTCGTTCTACACCTACGAGGTGGCGGGCGGCATCCCGGAGACGCCGCCGTCCAACGTCACGGTGCTCCAGTCGGTGCCGAAGGGATCACCGTTCAGCCAACCGGGTCGTTACATCACCATGACGACGTGCACACCCGAGTTCAGTGCCCGGGGAAGGCTGATCGTCTTTGGCAAGATGGTCGACGAACGGCCGCGGAGTCAGGGGCAGCCTCCTGCGCTGACCGGCGGCTAGGCACCCGTACCCGAGGGGCGAGGCGGCGGCGTGGAGATCGTGCTGGACGAATCCTCAGAACCCTCGCGGGACGGGCGGCGTCGTCGCCGGGCCCGGCGCGGCGCGGTGCTGGGTGCGATCGGGGAACTGCTGATCACCGTCGGTCTGGTGCTGGCGCTGTTCGTCGGGTACTCGCTGTGGTGGACGGACCTGGTCGCCGACCGGCGGGCCGGGCTGCGGGCGGACCGGCTGCGCGACAGCTGGTCGGCTCCGGCGGTGCCCGGTGCGACGGCGCAGGCCCCGCCGCCGGTGTACCGGGCCGGGGACGGGGTGGGCTTCCTGCACGTTCCCGCACTCGGCCGGGGCTACCAGGTGCTGATCCGGATGGGCACCGGCGGCGAGGTGCTCGACGAGGGCGTGGCCGGGGTATACGAGGAGCCGTACCGGGCCGCGATGCCCTGGGAGGAGGAGGGCAACTTCGCCCTCGCCGCCCACCGGGACGGCCACGGCGCCAGGTTCCACGACCTCGACCGGCTCGCTCCGGGAGACCCGATCGTGGTCGAGACGAGGGACCGCTGGTACGTCTACCGGGTCGACAGCACGCTGCCGCAGACCTCGAAGTACGACACCGGCATCATCGCCCCCGTCCCCGAAGGCTCCGGGTACACCGCTCCCGGCCGGTACATCACGCTGACCACCTGCACGCCGGTGTACACCTCCACCTACCGGATGGCGGTCTGGGGAAGCCTGCTGAGGGTGGATCAGGTGGACGCGAAGCGGACCCCGCCGCCGGAACTGCGCTGAGGCGTGTGGCGGGAGATGCGCGCGGGGCGGGTGCTGCGGTGCGCTCGACTGCGGGGGTGACGCGGCGTCAACCCGGCTCGTTGGAAGTTCGGCAGAACAGGTGCCTGACGAACGGGTGAGACGAGCGCCGATGAACCACGAAGCCGTACTTCTCGAATCCCGCACCATGCGCGGCAGCCTGGCGGACCGCACCGAGGCCCTGGACAAGGTGCGGGCGCTGCGGCTGCTCCCGGACGGGGTGCATGTGACGACCCTGATGGTCGCCGACTACTTCGAGGTGGACGAGGAGGCGGTCAACAGCGTCGTCCGCCGTCACCGGGCCGAGCTGCAGGACAGCGGGATGGCCCGGCTAACCGGCTCTGACCTGCAGAGTTTTCTAGTGGTCAACATGACCACTAGAAAATCCCCGGGCCGCGGCCTGCTGGTCTTCCCCCGCCGGGCGGTGCTGAACGTGGCGATGCTGCTGCGGGACAGCGAGGTGGCGCGCCAGGTCCGCCGGCAGCTGCTCGACCTGGCCGAGGCGCCGGCCGCCTGGCCGGAGGCCATGGTCACCGAGACCGCCGAGCGGGCGGCGGCGGGGGCACGGGCGGAGCTGGCCGAGCTGCGGGAGGCCTATGTGCGCCTGGTGCGGCAGCTGGAGGCGGAGCGGGCGCTGGTGGCCGCGATGAGCGTACGGCTCGCGGACACGGTGGGCGAGGTGCGCACCCTGGGCGGCCGGGTGGACATGCTGTGCGCCCTGAGCGGCTCCCCCGGGCCCGGCAGGCGGCGCCACCCGGGACCGGGCCCGGGCAGGCGGTGAGGGGGAACGCGAAGGGGGCCGCGGTGGCGGCCCCCTTCGGTGTGTGTGCGGCGGTCAGTGACCCGGCCCCGGCGGGTTGGGGCCACCACCGTTGTTGCCCCCGGGGTTCGGCACGGTGAAGAGCTGGATCTGGGTCCCCGGGTCCACCAGGTTGTTGGTGCCAGGGGAGGTGTTGACGACGAGGTTCTTGTCGTCGCCTCCGGCGCCGGCGAAGGTCCAGACCAGATTGGCCGACTTCAGGATGGACATGGCCTCCTTGACGGTCTTGCCCTTCACGTCGGGGACCGGCACCTTGTCCGGCGTCTTGTAGACCGTCAGGGTGATCGTGGCGCCCTGGGCCACCTTGGAGTTGGCCGGCGGGTCCTGGTTGGCGACGATGTCGACCTTGCTGGGGTCGGTGGCCGGGGTGGTCTTGATGTTCACCACGAAGCTCTGGGACGACAGCTGCTGCTGGGCGGCGTCGACCTGCTGGCCGATCACGTTGGGGACGGTCGCCTTGGACTTGCCGGAGGAGACGACCAGGTCGACCGAGGTGTTCGGGGCGGCGTTGCCGGTGACCGACTGGGACAGCACCTTGTCCTGGGGCGTGTTGTCGTCGTTCTTGTAGGTGACGTTGCCGACCGTGAAGCCCGCCTTGGTCAGGGCGGCCTTCGCGTCGTCCGAGGACTTGTTGGTGACGTCCGGGACGGCGACGGAGGCCGGGCCGCTGGAGAGGTGCACCTTGATCGGGGTGCTCACGTCGACCTGGGTGCCCGCGGTCGGGTCCTGGGTGCAGACCTGGTCCTTCTGGATGTTGTTGTCCGGGCAGGCGATGGCGTCCGCCGCCGTCACCTGGAGCTTGGCGTTCACCGCGGCCGCGGCGGCCTGGGCGTCCTTCAGGGACTTGCCGACCAGGTTGGGCGCGGAGACCTTGGAGTCGGCGGTCTTGGTCGACTGGGTCATGGCGTCGAACACGAAGTACGCGCCGACCAGTACCAGCACGGCCGCGATCGCCAGGATGATCCAGGAGGTGCTGCTCTTCTTCGGCTGGTCCTGACGCCGGCCGCCCGGCTCGTAGCCGTCGTCGCCCGCGCCGTCCTGGTAGCCGTAGCCGGGCTGCTGACCGCCGACCGGGGCCATCATGGTGGTCGGTCCGGCGGCGCCCTGCTGCGGCAGCAGGTTGGTCTGGCCGTACGGGTCGTGCTGGGTCTGGTAGCCCTGCTGGTCGTAGCCGTAGCCGGGGGCGCCCATGCCGAAGGCGGCGGCCTGCTGGGCGGCGGCGACCGGGAGGCCGTCGAGGAAGCGCTCGATGTCGTCGCGCATCTCGTCGGCGGACTGGTAGCGGTAGTCCCGCTCCTTGGCGAGCGCCTTGAGCACGATCGCGTCGATCTCCGGGCGGACCTCGGGGTCGTACGCGGAGGGCGGCATGGCCTCCTCGCGGACGTGCTGGTAGGCCACGGCGACCGGCGAGTCGCCGATGAACGGCGGGCGCACGGTGAGCAGCTCGTAGAGCAGGCAGCCGGTGGAGTAGAGGTCGGAGCGGGCGTCGACGGTCTCGCCCTTGGCCTGCTCGGGGGAGAGGTACTGGGCGGTGCCGATGACGGCGGAGGTCTGCGTCATCGTCATGCCGGCGTCGCCCATCGCACGGGCGATGCCGAAGTCCATGACCTTGACGTTGCCCTGGCGGGTGAGCATCACGTTGGCGGGCTTGATGTCGCGGTGGACGATGCCGGCCCGGTGGGAGTACTCCAAGGCCTGGAGGATGCCGATGGTCATCTCCAGGGCGCGCTCGGGCAGCAGGCGGCGGCCGGAGTGCAGCAGTTCGCGCAGGGTGGAGCCCTCGACGTACTCCATCACGATGTACGGGATGGAGATGCCGTCGATGTAGTCCTCGCCGGTGTCGTAGACGGCGACGATGGCTGGGTGGTTGAGGGAGGCCGCGGACTGGGCTTCGCGGCGGAAGCGGGCCTGGAACGACGGATCCCGGGCCATGTCGGCCCGGAGCGTCTTCACTGCGACGGAACGGCCGAGTCGGGTGTCATGGGCGAGGTAGACCTCGGCCATGCCGCCGCGTCCGAGGACGCCCCCGAGCTCGTACCTGCCGCCGAGGCGACGAGGCTCTTCCATAGTTCCGACCCTCTCCCTCACCTGCCGGTGAGGATGTGACGTAGGTGTCCGCGCACGCTCTGTTGGACGCTGTCCGTCGTCACGGTGGTTCTGTGACGACGTGGGCGAGCGGCGGGCACACCCGCTGCTGCGGATACGCTACCGGTCCTGCCAGAGCCTGCCGGGGCAGGCGGCCAGCCGAGACCAGACCGGTATCGACCGGCCGCGTCCCATTGTGACAAGCCCGCGGCCCGTACAGGGGCCACTCCTCGGGTCCTACTTGTTGAGGACGGCCTGCATCACCGACTTGGCGATGGGGGCGGCGATGCTACCGCCGCTGATCTCGTTGCTGGAAGCGGCACCGTCCTCGACCACCACGGCGACCGCGACGTCCTTGCCGCCGGAGTCCTTGGCGTAGGAGACGAACCAGGCGAACGGCAGTCCGGAGTTGTCCTGACCGTGCTGGGCGGTGCCGGTCTTGCCGCCGACCGTGACGCCGTCGATCTGGGCCTTCTTACCGGTGCCGTCCTTGACCACGCTCTCCATCAGCTGCTGGAGCTTCTGCGCGGTCTCGGGCTTCATCGGCTGGCTGAACTGGTGCGGGGAGTGCGTGGAGATGGTGGTGAGGTTGGCGGCGCGCTCCTCGCTGACCAGGTAGGGCTCCATCAGCACGCCGTTGTTGGCGATGGCGGAGGCGACCATGGCCATCTGCAGCGGGGTGGCGCGGGTGTCGTGCTGGCCGATGGCGTCCATCGCGGTGCCGTCGGGGCTGGAGCCCTTGGGGTAGTAGCTGGCACTGGCCCGGATCGGGATGTCGACCTTCTCGTTGTTGAAGCCGAACTTCTCGGCCTCGGCCCGCAGCTTGTCCCTGCCCAGGTCGGCGCCGATCTTGCCGTAGACGGTGTTGCAGGAGACCGCCATGGCGTCCCGGAGGGTGGCGTTCTCGCAGGGCTCGTCTTCGCTGTCGTTCTTCAGCTCGGTCTTGGTGCCGGGCAGGATGTACGGCTTCGGCGTGTCGGTCTTGTCGTCCGGGCTCTGGAACATGCCGTTCTCGAAGGCGGCGGTGGCCGTCACCAGCTTGAAGGTGGAACCGGGCGGATAGGTCTCCTTGAGCGCCCGGTTGAGCATCGGCTTGTTCGGGTCGTTCTGGAGGGCGGTCCAGGCCTTGCCGTCGGTGGCCGGGTCGCCGCCGGCGAAGGTCGACGGGTCGTACGAGGGGGTGGAGACCAGGGCCAGGATCGCGCCGGTCTTCGGGTCGATCGCGACGGCGGCGCCCTTCTTGTTGCCCAGCCCGTCGAAGGCGGCCTTCTGTGCCTTGGGGTCGATCGTGGTGACCACGTCGCCGCCCTGCTTCTGCTTGCCCGTCAGCATGTCGAGGGTGTTGCGGAAGAACAGCCGGGAGTCGGTGCCGGAGAGGATGCCGTCCTCCAGCTTCTCCAGCTGGGTGCTGTCGTAGGCCTGGGAGGAGTAGCCGGTGACCGGGGCGTACAGCGGGCCGTCGACCCAGGCGCGCTTGTACTTGTAGCGCAGGCCGTTGACGAAGTCGGACTTGGTGACGGGCTGCCCGGCCACGATGATGTTGCCACGCGGGTAGGCGTAGCGGTCGTACTTGTTGCGGTCGTTGTGGCTGTTGCTCGCCCAGGTGTCGGCCTGGACGCCCTGGACCCAGTTGGTGCGGACCATCAGGGCGAGGATCAGGACCATGCAGAAGATCGAGACCCGTCGGATGGGCTTGTTCACTGGGCTCCTCGCCTCCTTCGTGCGGTCACAGGGTCTGATTCAACCGCATCTTTCTTTACGTCCGCTGTGTGGGGGTTCACGGCTGTACGGCCTGGGTCGGTTCCGCCGGGGGACGGCGGGCGCTGTCGCTTATCTTCAGCAGCAGGGCGAGCAGTGCCCAGTTGGCGACCACGGAGGATCCGCCCTGGGCCAGGAACGGCATGGTCATACCGGTGAGCGGGATGAGCCCGGTGACTCCGCCGGCGACCACGAAGACCTGGAGCGCGAAGGCGGAGGAGAGGCCGACGGCGAGCAGTTTGCCGAAGGGGTCGCGGGCGGCGACGGCGGTGCGCAGGCCGCGCTGGACGACCAGGGCGTAGAGCAGGAAGAGCGCCATCATGCCGGCGAGGCCGAGTTCCTCGCCGAAGGAGCCGAGGATGAAGTCGCTCTTGGCGGCGAACTGGATCAGCCAGGAGCGGCCCTGGCCGAGGCCCGAGCCGGTGACGCCGCCGGAGGCGAAGGCCATCAGGGTCTGGCCGATCTGCTCGGTGGAGCCCTTCGGGGGGTTGGGGGAGAACGCGGCCATCGGGTCGAGCCAGGCGTCGATGCGGGTCCTGACGTGCGGTTCGGAGGTGGCGACCAGGGCGGCGCCGCCGACGGACAGCAGCAGGCCGACCACGATCCAGCTGGTGCGTTCGGTGGCGACGTAGAGCATCACCACGAAGAGGCCGAAGAACAGGAACGAGGTGCCGAGGTCGGTCTCGAAGACCAGGATCAGGATGGAGAGCAGCCAGACCACGATGATCGGGCCGAGGTCGCGTCCGCGCGGCAGGTACAGGCCCATGAAGCGGCGGCTGGCCAGGGCCAGGGCGTCGCGCTTGACCATCAGGTAACCGGCGAAGAAGACGGTCAGGATGATCTTGGCGAACTCGCCGGGCTGGATGGAGAAGCTGCCGAAGCGGATCCAGATCTTGGCGCCGAAGTCCTCGGCGCGGGCGGGGAAGAAGGCGGGCGCGGCGAGCAGCACCAGGGCGACGGCCATCGAGATGTAGGTGTAGCGCTGGAGGATCCGGTGGTCCTTGAGCACCACGATCACGCCGATGAACAGGGCGATGCCGAGGGCGGACCACATCAGCTGGTTGGCCGCGGCGGGGAAGTTGCCGCGCAGCAGCTTGCCGGCCTTGTCGAGGCGCCAGATCATCACCAGGCCGAGGCCGTTGAGCAGGGTCCCCAGGGGCAGCAGCAGGGGGTCGGCGTACGGGGCGAAGCGGCGCATCGCCAGGTGCGCGACCAGTGCGAGCGCCCCCATGCCGGCGCCGTACGCCATCATCCCGCTGGGGAGCCGGTTGTCCATGGCGAGGCCGACGTTGGCGTACGCGAGGATCGGCAGCAGGACCGCGAAGGCCAGCAGGGCGAGCTCGGTGTTGCGCCGGTTGGGGGCGCCCTGCGGGGTGATGGTGGTGTTCGTGCGCTGGCTGGGGCGCGCGCCGGAACGGCTGCGCGGGCCGGCGTTGCGGCGTCGGCCGCCGGACTGGCCGCTGCTCAGGTCAAAGGTGCTCACGTGGTAACCGCCCCCTGACGGCTGAGTGGGCCCGCGCGGGGGGCCGGGGTCACTGGGTCGCGCAGTTCTTGGCCAGCTCCTGGTCCTGCTCGCTGAGGGTCGGAGCGCCGCCGGGGCTGCCGGCCGCGGCGGAGTGGGCGGAGTCCTGTGCCGGGGCGTTCTGGGTCCCGATCGGGCTGCCGACCGCCGAGGGGCTGGGGCTCGGCGTGGCGGCCGGGGCCTGGGTGCCGGGCTGGGCGCTCCCGGAGACCTCCTGGCAGACCTTGGCCTGGGCGGCGAGGCGCTTCACCTGGTCGTGGGCGTCGTCCAGGCTCTTGGCCTGGATGGTGTTGCCCACCTGGGTGCGCTGGTAGGCCGGCAGGAACTTCAGTTCGACGTCATCGTGCCGTTCGTACACCGAGGAGAGGTTGATTCCGGCCAGGTTCTGGTTGAGGCCGCGGTAGATCGCGACGTGCTCGCCGTCGGTGCCGACGAAGTACTGGTCCTGGGTCCACTGCCAGCCGAACCAGCCGGCTCCGCCGATCAGGCCGAGGGCCAGTGCCACCGCGAGGGAGATCTTCAGCCCGCGGCCCTTGCGGCGCGGGGTGTCCTCGTCGTCCTCGTAGTCGTCCTGGTAGGGCTGCTGCTGCTCGGGTGTGCCGTACCCGCCGTACGGCTCGCCGTAGCCGCCCTGGGGCTCGCCCTCGGGGTAGCCGTAGCCGTCGGCGTACCCGTCGCCGTAGCCCTCGGCGGGGCCGAAGCCGGGCTGCTCGTAGCCGCTGGCCGGGCCGAAGGCGCCCTGCGGGCCCTGCGGCGGCCGGCCCAGGCCCGCGGCGCGGCCGGCCGGGGTGTTCAGGATGGCCTGGTCGTGCACGCTGGAGGGCGGTGCGTCGGCGACCGCGCCGACCACCACCGGGATGTCGGCGAGCTGGCCGCTGAGGGTGTCGGTGGCGCCGACGTCGATCACGTCCGCGACGATGCAGGTGATGTTGTCGGGGCCGCCGCCGCGCAGCGCCAGCTGGATCAGCTCCTGAACGGTCTGCTCGGGGGCGTAGAAGCTCCCGAGCGTCTCCTCCAGGGTCTGGTGGCTGACCGGGCCGGACAGGCCGTCCGAGCAGATCATGTAGCGGTCGCCGGCCCGCACGTCGCGGATCGACAGGTCGGGCTCGACCTGGCCGCGGCCGTCCAGCGCGCGCATCAGCAGGGAGCGCTGCGGGTGGGTCTCGGCCTCCTCCGGGGTGATCCGGCCCTCGTCCACCAGCCGCTGCACCCAGGTGTGGTCCTGGGTGATCTGGCTCAGGGTGCCGTCGCGCAGCAGGTAGGCGCGGGAGTCGCCGATGTGGACCAGGCCCATCCGCTGGCCGGTCCACAGCATCGCGGTGAGGGTGCAGCCCATGCCCTCGAGCTGCGGGTCCTCCTCGACCATCAGGCGCAGCCGGTCGTTGGCGCCCTGGACCGCGTCCTTGAGCAGGGTGAGCAGGTCGGCGCCCGGGACGTCCTCGTCCAGGCGGACGATCGAGCCGAGCACCTCGGAGGAGGCGACCTCGCCGGCCGCCGCGCCGCCCATGCCGTCGGCCACGGCGAGCAGCCGCGGCCCGGCGTAGCCGGAGTCCTCGTTGCCCTCCCGGATCAGACCCTTGTGGGATCCGGCCGCGAAACGCAGCACCAGACTCATGCCCCCGCCTCGATTCGCCTCTGGGCGGTTTCGCCGGGCGAAGTCACACTGATCAGCTCGCTCATGCGGAACGGGACCCCCTTCAGGGCGTCGGCGCGCACCAGGGCGGCAGCGTGGCAGCCGCGTGCCCGGCCGGGCGTGAACGGGATGCTGTCCCTCATGCGCTACTACTTCCGCAGTTCGATGACGGTCCTGCCGATACGGATCGGCATGCCCGGCTGGAGCGGGGTGGGCGTGGTGAGCCGCTGCCGGTCCAGATAGGTGCCGTTGGTGGAGCCTAGATCCTCGACCGTCCACTGCCCAGTCTGATCCGGGTAGATCCTGGCATGCCTGGAGGACGCGTAGTCGTCGTCCAGCACGATGGTCGAGTCGTGCGCCCGGCCGAGCGTGATGGTCTGGCCCTGGAGGGCCACCGTGGTGCCGGCCAGCGAGCCCTGGACCACGACCAGCTGGGTGGGCGCGCCCCGGCGCGGCCGGGGCTGGGCCGGCGCCGTCTGCGCCGGAGCGGCCGGCCGGCCGCCGGACGCGTTCTGGGCGGGGGCACCGGTGGCGCGCCGCGAGGAGCGCGGGTTCACCTTGGTGCCGAACAGGTCGCTGCGGATCACCTGCACCGCGACGATGACGAACAGCCACAGCACGGCGAGGAATCCAAGCCGCATGACCGTCAGGGTCAGATCTGACATAGGTGGCCCGCTCTACCCTTCGACCTGTCGGTAGACGATGGTGGTGCTCCCCAGGACGATCCTGGAGCCGTCGCGGAGCGTAGCGCGCTGGGTGTGCTGTCCGTCCACCACGATGCCGTTGGTGGACCCCAGGTCGAGCACCATGGCCGGGGTACCGGGGCGGATCTCGGCGTGCTTGCGGGAGACCCCGGGGTCGTCGATGCGGATGTCCGCCTCGGTGGAGCGGCCGAGCACGACCCCGTTGCCGGTCACCTGGTGCCGGGCGCCGTTGACCTCGATCCAGCGGCGGGTGGTGGCCGAGCCGCCGCCCGCGCCCGGGAACGGGCGGACGTTGCCGCCCGCGGCGGGCGGTACGGTCGGCGGCGCCGACGGCATCGGGGGCATCGCCGGGGGCGAACTGGGCTGGGGCGGCGCGCCGTACGGGTCCGCGCCCTGCTGCTGCCACGGCGCGCCGGGCGCGGGCGGGGTGGGCTGGCGGCCGTAACCGGCCTGGGCCGGCGGCGGGACGGGCTGCGGGGGCTCCTCGGAGGCGAGGGTGCGGCTGCGCACCCGGTACAGGCCGGTGTCGAGGTCGTCCGCCTTCTCCAGGGTCACCTGGAGCGGGCCCATGAAGCTGTAGCGCTGGGCCTCGGCGTACTCGCGCACCATGCCGGCCAGTTCGCCGCCGAGCTGGCTCGAGTACGGGCTGAGGCGCTCGTGGTCGTGCGGGCTGAGCTCGACGATGAAGTCGTTCGGGACCACGGTGCGGTCCCGGTTCCAGATGGTGGCGTTGTTGTCGCACTCGCGCTGCAGCGCTCCGGCGATCTCCACGGGCTGGACCTCGGACTTGAACACCTTGGCGAAGGTGCCGTTCACAAGACCCTCGAGTCGCTGCTCGAACTTCTTCAGGACTCCCACGGGGCACCCCCTTCCAAGGGCTTCGGTCGGGCCTCCTGCTCGGCCTACTTGCGGTACTTCCGTACTGATCGTATCCACGCCCGGCCCATCCGTACGGTTCCCCGGTGATGTGGCTGCCGCCAGCGGGGCATCGCACGGGGCGGTGGCGGCCGCCTGGCGGGTGCCCGGGAAGGTGTTCGGCAGTGGCAAGCCAGGGCTACCCCCGGACGGGCCCGCTCACCCCTGGCCGAGCCGTCCGAGGCCCCCGTCCGGCGGGTGTCGGGACCGCCTCCGGTTGCGGGCCCGGGGACGGATTCGTAGGCGCCCCGCAGGTCGTGCTAATGTTTTCCATGTCGGAAGGGGCGCCCGCAAGGGAGCCGAACGGAAGACCAGCGGAAATCAGGTAAGATTCTCTGCGGGTCGGAAGAGCGGAAGACTCCAACGGCAACACCCATGCGCGGGTGGCGGAATAGGCAGACGCGCTGGATTCAGGTTCCAGTGCCCGAAAGGGCGTGGGGGTTCAACTCCCCCCTCGCGCACAGCGAAGAGGCCGGTAGGTCCCGATGAGAATCGGGCCGACCGGCCTCTGTTGTTTTGCCGGCTCCGGGATCCGGAGCCGGCTTCCGCAGATCCGGCCCGGCCCCGGTGATCGCACTGGGCCGGACCGGTGGTCTTCGGCGCGGGAGTTCAGCCGAGGCGCTGCAGCGCCTTGTCCCGGCGGAGCGCCACGGCGGAGCCGGATTCGCGGCGGGCCATCCTGCGCAGGACGGCGGGCGCCAGCGCGAGGCCGAGGACGGCCCACAGCCCGAGTGCCCCGGCGGTCTCCAGGTGCCGCCAGTCCCCGCCGGCCTCCACCGCGACCGCTCCCTGGGGCAGCAGCGCGGAGCGGGTGCCCAGGCCCAGCCAGTAGAAAGGGAACAGCTGGCCGACGGTCTGCAGCCAGCCGGGCATCGACGTCAGGGGGAAGAAGATCCCGGAGATCGAGACGAGCCCCATCATCGGCAGCATGATCAGGCCGAGGCTGCGCGGAGTGCCGACCAGCGAGCCGATGACGGCACCGATGGGCAGAGTGGCCACCAGACCCAGGGCAAGCACCCACAGCAGGGTGAGGACGCCCACCGCTCCCCGGGGTGCCACACCGTCCAGCAGGAGCGCTCCGGGGACCAGGACGGCGGCCACGTTGACCAGCACCGAGCCGGAGGCCGTGACGATCTTGCCCACGAGGTAGCCGGTCATGCCGTTCGGTACCACCTTGGCGCGCAGCAGGGTTCCGTCCTCGCGTTCCACCGTGAGCATCTGGGCGAGGCCGATGACCCCGTTGAAGCCGACGCTCATGCCCACCAGGCTCGGCAGCATGAACGCCCCCACGGACACCCGGGCGCCGCCGAGGGCGTGGTCCCGCAGGAGGAACATCGAGGCGAGCAGTACACCCACCCAGACCAGTTGGCCGATGAGGTCCTGCCGGTTGGTGAAGGACTGCTTCAGCTCGATGGTGCCGCGCCGCACTCCGGCGCGGACGGCGGACCACAGGGGGCTCATCGGGTGCTCTCCTGACGCTCGCTCCCGGCCGCGGCGCCCCGCCCGGCCTCGCTCTCCCGGACCATCGACAGATAGGTGTCCTCCAGGCTGGGCCGCCGGACGTCGAGGTCCTCGACCGCGGCGCCGTGCTCCTCGAACAGGCGGCGGACGAACCGGGTGGAGTCGGCCGTGGTCCGCTCGAAGCTCCGTCCGCCGAGAGACCAGCGGACCCGGGCCTCGGTCGACATCAGCCGCGAGAGTTCGGCGGCGGAGCCGTCGGCGACGATCCGGCCGCCCAGCAGGATCAGGATGCGGTCGGCGAGTTTCTCGGCCTCGTCGAGATCGTGGGTCGTGAGCAGCACGGTCGTCTCGTCGGAGGCGAGCCGGCGGACCAGGTCGTGGAACTCGCGCCGGGCCTGGGGGTCGAAGCCTGTGGTCGGTTCGTCGAGGAACAGCAGCTCGGGCCTGCCCACGATGCCGACGGCCACGTCGAGCCGGCGCCGCTGGCCCCCGGAGAGGCTGTTGATCCGCTGGTCGGCGTGGTCGCCGAGCCCGACCGCCGCGATGAGGTCGTCCACGTCCCACGGCCGCCGGATCCGGTCGGTGGAGTACGGGGCGTAGTAGGAGCCCAGGTGTGCCAGGAGCTCCCGCACCCGCCACTTGCCGTGGTCCCGCCAGGACTGGAGGACGACGCCCAGGCGGGCGCGCCACCTCTCGTCGCCGCGGGCCGGGTCGCTGCCGAGCACGCTGACCTCGCCGGCTGAGCGGGCGCGGAAGCCCTCCAGGATCTCGATCGTGGTGGTCTTTCCCGCGCCGTTCGGCCCCAGGAGCGCCAGCACCTCGCCTCGCCGCGCCGTGCAGTCGACGCCGTTCAGCACGTCCCGGGTCCCGTAGCGCATCCGCAGGCCCCGGACCGATATCACGCTCTCGCCGTCAGGTGTCCTCATCGCGCGGCTCCGCGCAGATGGGTCTCGATGACGTCGGCGGCCTGTCGCGCGCCGCCGGATTCGAGGATCTCGGCGCGCATGGCGTCCAGGCGCCGGGCGATCTCCTCGTCCCCGGCCACGGCGAGGACGGCCTCGCGCAGCCGGGCCGCGGTCGCCTCGGAGGCGGGCACCAGCCGGCCGAGCCCGAGCTGCTCGATCCGGGCGCCGGTGACCAGCTGGTCGGCGGCCTGGGGCACCGCGACCAGCGGCACGCGGTGGGTGATCGCCTCCATGGTGCTGCCCATGCCGCCCGCCGTGACGAAGGCGCTCGCCCGGGAGAGCACCTTCATCTGCGGGACCCAGCGGCAGACCTCGAAGTTCGCGGGCAGCTCGCCCAGGTCGGCCGTGTCGTGGTACCAGCCGAGCGGCATCACCACGTGCCAGTCCAGGTCCTTGAAGGCCTCGACGCAGGCGCGGAGGAACTCGGGCCGGTCGCTGTAGACCGAGCCCAGCGACACCAGCAGCACCGGTCGGCCGTCCGGCGCGTGCCAGTCGCCGTCCACCGCGCGCTCCGACGGCATGGGGCCGACGAACGTGCAGTGGCCGGGCACCCGCTCCGCCTTCATCTGGAAGGAGCGGGGGATCATCACCAGGCAGGGCGCCGGCGGGGCCGCGGCTGCCGCCGGTGCGCCGTCCGGGGCGGCGGGGGCGATGCCGAGGTCCTGCTCGAAGCCCTCGTAGAGCACATGGGTGGGCGAGAGCTGGATCCGCGGTACCCCCCACCTCTGCGCGAGAACGGGCGCGTGTGCCGCCGCGAGGTCGTAGACGACCGCCTCCGGCGGGTCGTCGTCGTAGGCGGCCGCGAGCTGCGGCAGCACCGCGAGGTACTCGTCGTGGAAGCGCCGCAGGACCGCCGTGCCGTCGCCGCCTCGGGGCATCGCCCAGTCCGGGCGTCCCCGGGTGGGGAAGGTGGAGCGGTACCGCACCGGGGTGGCGCCCGCCTCCTCGACCAGGGCCGCGAAGTCGTCGCTGACCGCGTAGCTGACACGGTGGCCGCGCGCGGCGAGCTCGGTGACCAGGCCGAGTGTCGGATTGACATGGCCGTGTGCCGGGATGTTCATGAAGGCGATGTGTGCCGGGCGCTGCGGCGGTACCGCGGTACCGCGGTGTCGGACGGTGTCGGACACGGTCTCCCCCAAGGAGGTCACTGGTTCTGTGGATCCTGCGGCCCGGCGAGGTCGGCGATCCGGCGCAGCTCGGCCAGGTGGCCGGCCAGGGCGGTGCGCCCCTGCGGAGTGAGGGCCAGCCAGGTGTACATCCGCGACTTCGCCGCCTTCTTGGTCACCGACACGTACCCGGCCTCCTGCAGGATCCTGACCTGCTTGCTCAGGACCGAGTCGCTGATCCCCAGCGCCTCGCGGACCACGGCGAATCCCAGCGAGTCGACGGTGGCGAGCATCGCGCAGATCTGGAGCCGGTGGGGTGGGTGGATCACCTCGTCGAAGGCGGGCCCGGTCATGCCCCGTCCCGCAGATCCCGGAGCAGGGCGTCCTCGATGCGGCGGCCCATGGCGACCGTCAGGACGAACGCCAGCACGCCGCACCCGGCCATCGAGCCGCGCAGGCCGACGGCCAGTTCGACGACCAGTCCGAGGGCGATCAGGGCCGCGAACGCCGCGGAGTAGGCGGTGGAGAGCCGTCTGGCGCCCGGGGTGGCCAGGTACCGGTCGACGGCGACGCCGGTGGAGCGGTTGACGACGGTCGACAGCACCAGCGGTACCAGGAAGAGGCCGAGGAGTACGCCGTAGGGGATCAGGGAGCGGCCGATGCTGACCGTGGAGAAGGCGAAGACGAACGAGAGGCCCAGGCCGGCGTGGTACCACCAGGGGCTCCTGGCGAGGTCGGCCACCCGGCCGCGCGCCGCGCTCACGCTGTCGAGGGCCGCCAGGGCGTCCTGGGCGGCCCGGTCCCGATGAGGGCTGTTGTCACTTTCCATACTGGAAAGCCTAGTACCAGCTTTCCAGTATGGAAAGTGTTTGCCAGGGCCGGTTCACCGTCCGGGCGGGCCGCCCGCCGGCCAGTCGCCGAGAGGCCGGGCGACGTCCTCGGGCACCGCCGCTCCCAGCGCCACCGTCGTCCGCAGGCAGCCGGCGAACAAGCCGGCCCCCGCCTCGGCGACCGCCGCCGGCGCCGTGGCGAGCAGCAGGCCCGGCATCCGGGTCACCCACTCGGGCTCCCGCCCGGCGGCGATCGACCGGTACAGCAGATCCGCCAGTGAGGACGGCGAGTCGAGGACTCCGAGCAGCTGTCCCGCGCAGAAGTTCCGGGCCGCGTCGACCTCGGCCGCCGACGGGGGGTCGACGGCCATCCGGCGCAGTTCGTCCCGGACGGCCGTCACGGCCGCCCGGTGCAGCCCCTCGGGCACCCGGGCCCGGACGTAGCTGCGCTCGGTGCCGGTGAAGAGGTCCCGTCCGCTGTACAGGTCGAGGCCCGGCCGGTTGATCCCGGCGCACCTGGACGCCAGCCGCGAGCGGTAGTAGCCACCGAGCACCGCCGTGGCCAGGAAGCGGGCGGGGTCGCCGGCGTCCCCTGCGGGCTCGGGACCACACCAGGTGAGATGGAGGTCGGGGAGGTCCGGGGCGGGGACGGTGAGCGATCCCTCGGCGCCCCAGGGCGCGGCCCGGTGGTGCGGTCCGCCGTCGGCGCCCTCCCACCCCGACAGCGCTTCGGCCACCCGCGCCGGGAACAGGTCCGGGTCGAGGTCGCCGACCGCGACGAAGACCGCCCGGGTCGGCACCACGGCGCGGCGGTGGAGTTCGTCGAGCGGGAGGGGGGCCGCGGGCCCGCCCGGCCCGGCCAGGGCCGCCAGACGGCGCAGCCGCAGCGCCTCGTCCATCCGGTGCGCGGGGGTGGCGGGGCGGGGCCGCCCCGGTGAACGCGCGGGCTCGCGGCCCGCGGCGCCCCTCCCGCGCAGGACGGACCCGAGGGCGGCCAGCCAGGCGTCCGTTCCGGCCGTCGGCGCGTACCCGCGGAAGTCCAGCCACTCGCCCTCGGCCGACACCCGGAGTTCCCCCTGGGGCAGGGCGGTCCGGGAGTGTGCGGTGAGCCGTCGGGCGAGCAGGTCGAGGTCGTCGCGGTGGTCCCAGGCGGCCGGGCCCGGTACGGTCCGCAGCCTGAACTCGATCAGTGGCGCGCGCCGGTCGGCGACCGCCACGACCCGCAGCCCGCGGCCGGTGGTGCTGTCGCTCAGCTGCGGGCGGCGGACCTTCGGCCAGGGGCCGAGCGGCGGCATGCTCCCGGGCCCCGCCGGGCCGGGCGCCGGCCGGGCCGTCTCGGGGTGCGGTGCGGTGTGCGCGGGGGCCTGCCCGGTGCCGTGGACGGGCTCCGGCCTGGTCCGGACCGGGCCGGGCTCCAGGACGAGGACGGCGTGGTGTGCCCGCCGCAGCGCACGGGCCGCGCCGGCGACCTGCTCGGGATCCAACCGGCCGATCAGGGACGGAAGTTCGTCCAGGAGGTCGGCCCGCCCGAACAGCGCCTCCAGGCGGCCGAGGGCGCGGCAGCGGCTCAGCAGGTCGCTGTGCTCGCGGTGCAGTTCCATGGCGAGCCCGGGGACCGTCTCCGCCACGTCCGGCGCCACGGCCCGGGCCTCGGACCACTCGGACAGCCGCTCCTGGAGTGCGGCCAGCGCCGCGTCCGGGGTGAAGGCGCCGGGCAGCAGGGAGGTCACGACCAGGGCGTCGGGGTCCTTGGCGTCGAGCGGGCCGAAGAAGCCGCAGCCGGCGCTGAGCGGCAGCGCGCCGCCGGCCGCGCCGCGCCGGCCCAGGAGCGCGGCCAGCACGGTGTGGGCGAGGTACTCCGGCAGTGCGGTGGCCGGGTCGGGCAGCCGGTGCGCGATGGCGAGGGCGGTGGCCGGGACGCCCGGCTCGGAGCAGGTCATCCTGCGGTCCGCGGTCGGGAGCGGTTCATCCAGGCCGGGCCCGGCGGGCACCGGGCGGGCCGGGATGCCGCCGAAGTGGCGCTCGATCAGCAGCCGGGCGTGGTCCGGGTGGTAACCGCCGGTCACGGTGAGCACGGCGTTGCCCGGTGCGTAGTGCGTGTCGAAGAAGGCCGCGCAGTCCTCGACGGTGATCCGCCTGAGGTCCTCGATCCGGCCGTAGCCGTCATGGGTGCTGGCGAAGGAGTCGAACAGCACGCCCGGCAGCAGCGGCCAGGGGAAGCCGCCGTAGGGCCGCTCGGTCACGGCCTGCCGGATCTCGCTCTCGATCCCGTCCAGTTGGAAGGCGAGTGCCTCGGGCGTGAAGCGCGGGGCGCGCATCCGGTCGGCCTCCCTGAACAGCGCCTGTTCGAGGGCCGCCGCCGGGACGCTCTGGTAGTAGTCGGTGTAGTCCTGGTGGGTCGTCCCGTTGGCCAGCCCGCCGAGCGCGTGCACCTCGTCGAAGAACCGTCCTTCCGGGAGGTTCTCGCTTCCCCGGAACATCAGGTGCTCGAAGAGGTGGGCGAATCCTTCCCGGCCGGGCGGCTCGGAGCGGAACCCCACCCGGTAGTGGACCGCGACCGCCACCCTGGGGGCGCCCGGTTCCGGGGCGAGGACCACGCGCAGCCCGTTGGGCAGGGTGAATCTGTTCAGGGACACCGGCGACTGCTCTCCGTCCACTATGGTCGTGCTTCCGCGTCACACATCGATGAGGAACCTCAGGAATCCGGCGTACCGGTCGATCTCGTCCCTGCTCCAGCCGACGTAGGCGGTGAAGTCGTGCAGGTGGAGCAGGACGCGCAGGGCCGCTGACCGGCTCCACTCCGGGCCGAGGTCGCGCCCGTAGCCGTCGAACAGCGCGGACAGCAGCCGGCCCCAGGCGTCCTGGTCCCCGCCGACGTACCACTTGAGTTCGACCAACTCGCCGACGACCCAGCCGAGATCGGAGTACCAGGGCGCCACGGACACGTCCTCGCCGGTCAGCAGGTCCGCGGTGGCCGCGGTGGCGCCGACGACCAGTGAGCCCAGCCCCGGTGCACCGTGGACGAGGACCAGGTCGGTGTCCTCGGCGAGCCGGTCGTACCACTCCCGCACCCTGGCCAGCCGGTCTTCGCCGAGTCCGGCCCGGAGGTGGGATTCGAGCAGGGCGGCCCGCGGGGACTGCGCGCGCCCGGCCAGCCAGTCGCCGAGCCTGGTCAGCGCCCGGCTGCGCGGCAGGGTGGCCGGTCCGTCGGGGACGGGACAGGCGTGTACGGCGGCCAGCAGCCGCCCCATCCCCCGCAGGGGCTCCTCCAGGGCGGCGAGAGGGCCACCGCGAAGCAGCACACCCGCGGCCGACTCGGTCCCCCGGACCCGGTAGGTCCTGCTGTCCCCACCGTCCGCCGAGAGCACCAGCCGGGCGTCGCCGGACGGCGTCAGCGCGGCCAGGCCCTGGAGCAGCGGGTGCGCCGCCGGCACGAAGGGCTCGGGGGCGAGGTCGCCGAGGGTGCGGCGCCAGTGGAACTCCTCGCCGTCCGTACCGGTCACCGTGGTCCGCAGCAGACCGGTGCCGAACTCGGCCAGGGGCTGCTCGCTGCGGCCCTCCCGTACCGCCGTCATCGCTGCGTCCTGTCCGCAAGGAACGCGGCCGTGCTCCCCGGCCCCTCGTTTCCGGCGTCCGCCGCGAGCCGCATGCGGCAGCGTTCGAGCCCTCGCAGCACCTCCGGCATGGGCGGTGGCACCCATCCGTCGGCGCGTCCGGTGGTCAGGCTCAGCCCCTGTACCGGCGGTATCAGGGCGACGTTCGGGCGCTTGGCCAGCGTGGCCCAGTGGGCCCGGCACGCGGCGCTGTCCAGGCCGCCGGGCGGCAGCGCCGGGGCCACCGCGACGGGGGCGGTGGTGCACTGGGCCGCGAGCAGGGCGGGGCTGTCCGCCAGACCGATGGCGAGGCGGCCCATGAAGTGCAGGGTCGCCGGGTAGACGACGACCGCCTCCGCCCATTCGGCCCACTCGACGTGCAGCGCCCGGGCCCGCCGGGCCGGCCAGGCGTCGGGGAAGACCTCGCCGCGGAGCCGGAACTCCAGTGCCTGCCGGGTGACGAAGCGCTGTGCGCTGCCGGTCACCACCATGGTGATCTCCAGCCGCGGGTAGGCCTCCTGCAGCCAGCCGATCCAGAACGGCATACCGGTCGCCGACGCGGACCCCGAGGTGATCAGCAGCAGGCGGTCCACCCCGAGCCCGGGGGTCTCGCCCGCCACGAAACGCGGCTCTTCCACTAGGCCACCGCACCGAGGACGGTTTCGAGTTCCGACAGGGCCGCCCGGCTTCCGTACCGCGCCCAGACCCCGGTGACGTTCAGCACCACGTCGTCGACGCCCGCGTCCTGGAACTCGCCCAGTCGGGCCGCGAGTTCGGCGGTTTCCCCGAAGAGGAACGCGCGGCCCTCGACCAGCGCCCGGGCGCCCCGGCCCGGATCGGCCGGGTCGGTGTCGATGCCCGACCGGCGGAGCATGTCCCGGTAGTGCGGCATGCTCAGATGGCCCGCGTTGCCGGCCAGCGCCAGCTCGGCGGCATCCCGGCCCGGCCCGCTGAGGGCGAGCGGCACGATCGCCACCAGCCGGGGGACCGGCCGGCCGGCCGCGGCGGCACCCTCGCGCAGTGCGGGCACCACCACCTCCCGCAGGTACGGGGCGGGCGTCAGCCAGGTGATCGCCACGTCGGCCACCTCGCCGGCGAGTCTGGCCATCCCCGGGCGCAGCACTCCGACACCGGTCTCGATCGGCGGTCTGGGCATCATCGGCAGCTCGCTCCGGCACGAGAAGTGCTCACCCCGGTACGCCACCGAACCCTTCTCCAGGAGCTCCCGGACGATGGTGAGGTAGTCACGGACGGCCCCCAGCTGGCTGGCGTAGGGGGCGCCGAGCAGGTTGCGCTGCAGGGCCGCCGCTCCGGGCCCGAACCCCGCCACCACCGAGTGCCCCATCGTGACGGCCAGGGTCTGCATGTGCAGCGCGGCGTCGTAGGGGTGCCGGAAGGGCATCAGCGTCACGCCCGTGCCGACCGGCACGCGGAACCCGCTGGCCGCGGCGTACGCGAAGGTCTGGTGCGGGTCGCTGGCCAGGGCCTGGCCCTGCCAAAGCCGGTGCGCCCCGCTCCACTGGGTCAGGGCGGCGAAGGGCAGGATCTGCTCCGGCCGGGGCGGCGCGAACGGCACCAGGACGGAATACGTGCTCAAGGGGGTCTCCAGGTTGTTCCGACGGGGGGTCAGGCAGTGGCTGGCACCGGTGTCCCGGCCGGCGGGGAGGCCGGCAGGCCGGGCACCGCGCTGAGCATCTGACCGCTCACCAGGTCCGCGTAGTTCGGGCAGTCGCGCAGCAGTTCGTCATGGGTGCCCTGGCCCACCAGCCGTCCGCCGTCGAGGACGATGACGTGGTCGGCGTGCTGCACGGTCGAGATGCGGTGCGCGACCACCAGCACGGCGCGGCCGGCGGCCAGGGTGTCCACCACGTCCCGCAGCTTCTGCTCGTTGATGCTGTCCAGCTGTGAGGAGGGCTCGTCCAGCAGGACCAGCCGGGCGTCGGACAGCACCGCCCGGGCCAGCGCGAGCCGCTGCCGCTGGCCGCCGGACAGGTCGTTCGCCCCGCCGAGGACCGTCTCCAGGCCGTCGGGCAGGCGCCTGATCTCGTCGGCGAGGCCCACCTTCTCCAGCGCCTCGTACAGCGACTCGTCGGGCAGTGCGGTGTCCTGGCCGAGCTGCAGGTTGCTGCGCACGGTGTCCTGCAGCAGGGTCGACGCCTGGTCGACGTAGGCCATCCGGCCGCGCAGTTCGTCCAGCGGCCAGTCGGCGGCCTCCCGGCCGAAGATCCGGACGCTGCCCGAGTCCTCGGTCACGAACCGCTCGATCAGGCCGAGCGCCGTGGTCTTCCCCGAGCCGGACAGGCCCACCATGGCGGTGAGTCCCCTGCCGGGCACCACCAGGTCCGTCTCCCGCAGCACGGGGGTGGGACCGTAGCTGAAGCTGACCTTGTCGAAGCGCACGGCGGGGGTGCCCTCGGGGGCGTCGTGCCCGGTGGCGGGCCGGGGCACGGACTCGCCCGCGGGCCCGCCGGCCTCCCGGGGCAGTGCGAAGAAGTCGTCGAACCGCTGCCGGGCGACCAGGCCCACCTGGAGGCCGTTGACGCCGGAGGCCGCCATGATCAGCGGAGCGGTCAGCTGCAGCAGGTAGAGCAGGAACGCGACGAAGTCGGAGAGCGACAGGTGACCGTCGATCATCCGGGCACCGCCGCCGATGACGACCGAGACCAGCGCGATCTGCTGGCCGAGGTTGATCACCGGGACCATCAGGGATTCCATCCGGGCCGCGTCGATCTCGTGCCCGGCGACGCGCTCGGCGCTTCGGGCGAGTTCGCCGGCGACCGTCCGCTCGGCCCGGTACGCCTTGATGATCGTCACGGCCTGGACGGCGGCGGCGAAGTGCTGCGCGAGAGCGCCGACCTCCTCCCCGACGATCGCGTACTTGCGGCGGAGCCCCTTGACGACGGCGACGACGACGCCCGCGGCGACCAGGAAGGCCGCCACCGTGATCAGCAGCAGGACCCAGTCCATGATCCCCATGATGATCAGCGTGCCGATCACCGTGGCGCCGGCCATCGGCAGCTGGATCGGGCCGATGTCGATGACCGCCTTCAGCCGTGCGGCGTCGGCGGTGACCCTGGCGACCATGCCGCCGGGGCCCTCCTCGCGGACGTTCGACGTCGGCAGGCGCAGGGCGTGGTCCATGGTCCGGA
The DNA here is from genome assembly GCF_051374625.1 of Kitasatospora sp. HPM-01-4. NCBI lineage: Bacteria > Bacillati > Actinomycetota > Actinomycetes > Kitasatosporales > Streptomycetaceae > Kitasatospora > Kitasatospora sp. HPM-01-4. Next base: position 4,477,667 of record NZ_JBPQGP010000005.1, read on the forward strand.
TCCGCAGCCGGCACAGCAGCCGCTGGCCCATCCTGGACAGCAGGTAAGCGGCCACCGCGCCGGACACCGCCGTTCCCAGCCCCACGCCGACCATCGCCAGGGCCCAGAGGGTGAGTCCGTGCCCCTGCTGGATGGCGGCGATCAGCTTGCCGACCAGCATGGGCAGGGCGAGCGTGGCACCGGTGGAGGCCACCGAGAGGACCGCGATCAGCACGACCTGGCCGCCTCTGCCCGCGGCCATCTCCCGCAGGATCCTCAGTTTCCGCGCTGGTTCGGGTGCGTTCATGGTGCTGCGACTCCTTTGGCGGTTGGACCTCAGACGGCCGGGGCTGCGGAGAACTCCAGCAGGGACCTGAGAGGGGTGGCCGGGCCTTCCCAGGTGAGGCGGAGGCCCGCCGCCGCCCCCAGTGCCTTCAGCTGCTCGACCGTGCGTACCGGGGCGGGCATCGTGGCCCTCAGCCACAGCCGCATCCCGGCGGCGGGAGCCGCGATGTTGACCTCCGCCAGCAGGACCTTTCCGTCGGCGCCGGCCGCTTCGCCGCAGCGGCGAAGGATGCGGACGGCGTCCTCGTCCCGCCAGTCGGCGAGCACGGCCGACAGAAGGTAGACGTCCCCGCCGGGCGGCAGCGGTTCGAAGAAGTCCCCCACCACGGCCTCGGCCCGGTCCGCCACCCCGTTCGCGGCGAACCGCCGGGTGCTGACGGTGACGGCGTTCGGCAGGTCGACCAGGAGCCCGTGCAGGTGCGGGTGGCGGTCGAGCAGTTCCAGCAGGATCGTGCCGTCATGGCCGCCGACGTCGACCACCCGGCCGACGCGGCTCCAGTCGTAGCCGGTGACGATGTTCTCGGTGTCCCAGCCGAGTTGGTCGGGGTTCCTGCCCTGGCGGACGGCGTTCTTCCGCTCCATCGCGGCGAGGAACTCCGGTTCCTCGTTGACGGATTGCCAGTAGCCGCGGCCGAACACCGCGGCGTGGCTGGGCTCTCCGGTGCGCACCGTGTGCACGAGGTCCACCAGTGCCAGGTCGGCCCGGCCGAACAGGCCGTCCGTGCGCAGCAGTTCGCGGATGCTGTCCGGCGAGTCGGACTCCAGCGGCCTGCCCAGGTCGGTGACCTCGAAGCCCTTGTCCTCGCGCTTGGCGAGCAGTCCGAGGTCCACGAGGTAGTCCAGGAACTCTGCCATCAGATCCGGCCTGGAACCGGTGAGTTCGGCCAGATGGGCCGGGTCGTCGACGCCGGCCGTGATGTGGTCGACGATGCCGAGGGTCGCGGCGGCGCGGATGGCCGACGGAGCGAGCAGATCCGCCTTCCGCAGCAGTTCTCCGCCGTACTCCGGATTCGACACGCTGTCTCCGATCCTTGCCGGCCGGTGCCGGGTTCTTGTGTGAGGTGCAGACGAGAGCGGGACGGTCGCCGGCGGGCCGTGCGTGGGACCGTGGGGTCGGCGGTCCCACGCACGGCGCCGTGATCCGGTGGATCAGCAGCCGGTGACGACCGTCTTCGAGACGATCTGGCTGGTCATCCAGCTGACGGCGGCGGAGGCGGCGCAGGCCGGCGTGGTGGCCGGGGCGTCGACGGCGGCCGCGAGGCCGATCTCCTCGGCGGTGCTGTAGGCCTCGTATCCGGCCATCAGCTCCATGATCGCGGAGGACTTCTCCATGGTTCTTCCCTCTCTTCTCGGTTTTCTCGGTCTGCCCTGCCCGGCCGTTGTGACGGGCCGGGCAGGGGACTTTCGGGTTGGCGGCAGGCCGCCGATGTGACGGACGGTCAGCAGGTGGCCTCGTAGGTGGCGCTGCTCACCGCGCTGGCGGCGGCGGAGGCGCAGTACCAGGAGCTGGCGTAGCTGACCGCGACGCTCCAGGCGCACACCGGGGAGGTGGCCGGGGCGTCGGACGCGGCGGCGACGTTGAGCTCCTCCACCGCCGTGTAGGCGTCGTAGTTCGAGACGAGCTCCATGATCGACGCACTCTTGTTCATCGTGGAAAACCTTTCGTCCGGAAGCTGAGCTGAAAACAGGGAATGCGTATACTCACTCCCTGCAATCGGCTCGGCAGTCGTCCGGCGGTTTTCCGCTGAGGAGTCAGTCCGAATTCGTATTGCGGGCCGGGGCGGCCGGGTCGATTCCGGCTGCCGTGAATTTCTCGGCGATGGTCCGCTCGAGCTGGGCGTCCTGCGGCCGGTTCGTCAGCAGTGCGTCGGCCAGCACCGTCGCCCGGTGCTGGCCGAAACTGAGGCCGCGCATGCCGGGACCGGAGTCGGTGGGCTCCCAAGCGGTGGCCACGCCCTCGGCCAGGCGTTCGGTGAAGGCCGAGGTCTCCGCTCCGACACCGGCCAGACCCCGGACGGCGTCGGCGACGCCCATGGCCGCGGCGGAGAATTCCGGGTCCAGATAAACTACCAGGGAATCGCGGCGCGGATACAGTTCTCGTGCGGAGAGTACCTTTGCGCGATAAACAACCCCAGCGCCCTCCAAATATTCCAGGACCCTGGCCCAGATGGCAATAGCTTTTTCCGGATCGGTCAGGTGGACATAGCAGCGCAGGGTTTCGTTGCCGAGCCGGCGGTAACGGGATCCGTCGACCAGGAAGAAACCCGGCGAAAGGGCGGGACGGCGGGACGGTACGGCGATGTCCACCACGTCGCCCGGTGCCGCATCGGCAGCGCCGCGCAGCGCGGTCTCGGGGACCCAGACACGTATCGCGTCGCGCAGGACGAGCAGCCGGCGGCCGTTCTTCCCGTCCGGCTCGGGCGGCGAGCAGACCTTCACCGGTACGACCGTCTCGCGGTGCGGAACCGCCTGGTCGAGCTGCCGTTCGAACTCGGGCTCGCGGATCCGCAGCGGCAGCGCGCTCTTCCCGTCCGGCTGACCGGCGTGGAGCACCTGGTAGAGGGCTTCGGAGAGCAGGCGGCGCATCTCGCGAGGGTTGTCGGCCTCGACCTCCCGGTCCCCCACCGTCGCGCTCAGTCCGTCCGGTGCGACGCGGACCGCCTGCAGCGCTTCCAGCAGCGCCGGGGACACACCAGTGTTCATGCGGGCTCTCCGAATCGCAGCGTGTCGACGAACTTCTCCGGTGTCAGCAGGGCGGCTCGGCCGATCCCCGCCGCGGCCCGTTCGATGCCGGTCAGCCTGGCCGTCCGGGAGGCGCCGGCGATCAGCCGGTCCAGCAGGTGCCATCCCGCGAAAGCCGTTGCGCGGACGGCGAGTTCGTCATCGTGGTCGCCGCGGGCCGCCCGGTATCCCCGCCAGAAGTGCTCGACGCGGGGGAGGAGGCGGTTCATCTTCTCCACGCCGCGCTGGAGCACGGCTTCGTGGGTGAGCTCGAAGTCGACGAAGGCCGAGTCGCCGCGGGTGGTCACGATGTCCAGGACCGACCGGTACAGCCATTCGCCGGCGAAGGCCCCGACGTCCCGGGCGGGATCCGCGAGCCGGAACTCCTCCCAGTCGGTGAGGTAGAGGTCGGAGCCGGAGACCAGCAGCTGATCGACTCGCAGATCGCAGTGGGAGGGGACCTTGGGTGCGGCGCTCTCCCGCTCGCGCAGCCGCTCCAGTCCCTTGATGAGGGGCGCGTCCGCCTGGAGGAGCCGCCAGACCTCCAGCTCGCCGTAGCTGCAGTTGTCGAAGGCGGCCGATGGGAGGCCGTGCAGAAGGTGGACCGGCGGGTACTGCGGCAGGGACCGGTCCATTTCCCCGGCGTCGGGCACCCGCGCGCCGTGGAGGTTCCCGACCAGTTGTCCGACCTGGCGGGCCAGTTTGTCGTCGAAGGACTCGTCGACCATCAGCTCGGCCCCGCTGCGGATGTCCTCCAGGCAGTCGAAGGCCACCAGGCCGGCGCTCTCGTCGCTGCCGAGGAAGGCCGGGCGGCGCAGCAGCAGGGGGTCGATTCCGGCGGCGAAGAGTTCGAAGGAGAGCAGGCGGCGCATTCTGGCGCGCACGTCCTCCTCGGTTCCGTTCAGCCGTTTGACGAAGACCTTCCGCCCGCCGGCGGTGCGCCCGGTCCAGACGTCGTTGCGGCCCACCGGAGCCGCGAGTGAACCGCGGTCGAACGGTCCGAGGCCGAGCCGCTCCAGCAGGGCGTCCACCGCGGGCACCTGGTCGAGATCCACGGGTCTGAACCCGCTGGGAGGTTCCCCCGCCGCCTGTTCCCCGGGTCCTGGCCGACCCGCCGACGCCGCCGGAACCACTAAACGCGCGCTGCTCATGTTCCCCCCTGCTATGGAGCCGTGCCTGACGGCAGACCGGATCACCCGTGCCAGGTGCGCATGACTGGGCATGCGGTCGGCAGGGGTGGGTGGAGGTATTCCTGGAACTCGGTGCGAATGAATGTGAATACACGACTGAACGGGTCTCATGGCGTTGGATTCCCGATGCGGATCACCGAATCCGAAAGGCCCCGTCAGTGGATTCCGGTGATGCCGGGTCCATGACTCAGCCGCCTTGATCCCGTTCGTCCCGAGACCGTAGACGATCACATCTTCATCACTCAAGACCCGTCTTCCAGGTGTGATCCACGCCATATCGAAGGGGGGTGATCGGCTCGGCCCCGCTTTCCGGGGAGGGTGGGGGCGGTCGTCCGGTCGGTGCGTTCCGCTGCTCCGGTGGCCCGGCGGTCGGCCTGCCGGACCCCGAGGGCGGCGGGATTCGTCGGATGACTTGCCGGATCCCTTGTGCTCGACGGCAAAGTCCTCGCAAACTTGTGCGGGGTCGATGGATTTAGCCGTGGTCTGGCAAGGGTCAAGGAAGTATCAAGAACGCCTTGGTGGGGCGGTTTTTCGGGCTGTGCCGGAGTCGGTTGGTGTGCCGAGCGGGCCGTCCGGCCCTACCGCAGGGGTACGCGTCACTCGCCGACGGCCGGGAGTTCGGCGCAGACGGTGAAGCCGCCGTCCGGGGTCGCGGTGGCGGAGAAGGCCCCGCCCAGGAGCTGGGCGCGTTCGCGCAGGCCGACCAGGCCGTGGCCGCCGCCGGGGAGCGGGGCCTGGCCGGGCAGCCGGGGCGGGCGGCCGTTGCGGACCTCGACCAGCAGCCGGGTGCCGCGGGTGGCCAGTACGACGTCGACCTGGGCGCCGGGGGCATGCTTGCTGATGTTGGTCAGGGCCTCCTGGACGGTGCGGTAGGCGGCTCGCTCGACCGCCTCGGGCCAGGGCCGGTCGCCGGTGCCGAGCCTGACCTTCACGCACAGCCCGCTGTCCGCGATCAGCCGGGGCAGGTCCGCGAGCCGGGGCTGCGGGGCGAGCGACTCGTCCCGTCGCACGCCGGCGGCGCGCAGCACGCCGACCATCTGGCGCAGCTCCTCCAGCGTGCGGACCGAGAGCTCCCTGATGGTGACGGCGGTGGACCGGGCCGCCGGGTCGGCGGTGCTCACCTGGAGCGCACCGGCCTGGATGCTGATCAGGCTGACCTGGTGGGACACCACGTCGTGCATCTCGCGGGCCAGCCGGGCCCGCTCGGTGGCCAGCACCCGTTCGGCCAGCAGCCGGCTCTCGCGCTGCTGGCCCTTGGTCAGTTCGTCCAGCCGGACGGCCAGCTCGCGCCGGGTGCGGGCCAGCATGCCGAGGGCGGTGGGCGCGGCTCCGAGCATCGCGCACTGGATGGCGTAGAGCGCGTTGTCCCGGTCGAACGCGAGCGGGTGGTCGGCGAGCGGCCAGTGGAAGAACTCGGAGAGCGCGAAGGCGCAGGCGCCGGCCGCGGCGGCCCACGGCCGGGTCCGCCGGGAGGCCACCGAGTAGACGGCGGTGATCTGGGCGATCCAGATGAAGGTGACGAAGCTCGCGGGCAGTGTGAGCAGCAGCACCAGTACCGGGCAGCGGCGGCGCAGCAGCAGCGCCAGGGTGGCCAGCGCGGCCAGGGCGCGCTGCCACCACGGGGTGTCCAGGGTGACCAGGACGGCGTCCACCGTGGAGGCGAGGACCGGCAGCAGCAGCATCAGCCAGGGTGCGGTGAGCCAGCCCGGCCGGGGGCGGCGGGATATGGAGGACGGCGGGCCGGCGTCGGCGGCTGCGGTGTCGGCGGTCATTCGCCGCTCTGGTCGGGACCGCGGACCAGGCCGGCGCGGTTGGCGACGACGGCGGCCTGGACGCGGTTGGCGGCGCCCAGCTTGCCGAGGATGGCGCTGATGTGGTCCTTGACGGTGCCGGTGCCGAGGAAGAGCCGGTCGGCGATCTCGGCGTTGGACAGCCCCTCGCCGAGCAGGGCCAGGACGTCCAGCTCGCGGCCGGTGAGGCCGCGGGTGAGCGCGGCCGCCTCGGCGTCCGGGCCGCCGCCCTCGACGTAGCCGCTGATCACGGTGCGGGTGACGGTCGGGGAGAGCACGCTGCCGCCCGCCGCGAGCACCCGTACGGCGTGCACCAGCTGCTCGGGAGCGGTGTCCTTGAGCAGGAAGCCGGCGGCTCCGCCGCGCAGCGCGGTGCCGATGTACTCGTCGGTGTCGAAGGTGGTGAGCATGGCGACGGCCGGCGGGTCGGGCAGCGCGCGCAGCCGGCGGAGCACCGAGATGCCGTCCAGGTCGGGCATCCGGATGTCCAGCAGGACGACGTGCGGCTGCAGCCTGGCGACGCGGTCCTCGGCCTGGCTTCCGGAGCAGTCGCCGACCACCTCCAGGTCGGGGGCGGATCCGACGATCAGGCCGAGGCCGGAGCGGACCAGGATCTCGTCGTCCACGATGAGTACGCGGATCGGCGTCATGGTCTTCTTCTCCTCGGGTCGGGCGGGTTGCCAGGACGGCGACGGCGGGCTGCCGGGTTCGAGCCTAGGGGCAGCCGGCAGCGGGCTGCGCCCGGATCGGGGGGAAGTCACCCCCGCCGATCGGCGGGGGTCTGAATCGGCTACCTGGTTCACGTCATTCTCATCTTCGGTGAGCAACCATGGATTGCGGCGCCCCCTCCCGGAACGGGCCGATCAGAACGCGGCCGTACCGGCCCGGCTCGGTGCCGTGGGCGCGGTGCGGATGCGCCCCCACAACTGATCGTTTGGAATTGAGCCGTGTCCTCCACTGTGAAGCCGGAGCCGTCCGCCGTTTCCGCCGCGCGCTCCGGCGCTCCGGCGAGCCCGCCGGCCCGCTGGCGGCCGAGGGCCGCCATGGCGACTGTCTGGTACCTGAGGCTGATCGCCCTGGTGAACCTGCTGGCGGTGCTGGCGGTGCCGTTCCGCAACCAGGTGGAGTCGCACAACGAGGGTGAGTTCTTCACCCCCTATCTGGCGACCGCCGGTCTGACCTCGGCGGTGCTGTCGCTGTTCCTGGCGGTGGCGATGCGGCGGCGCAAGCGGGCCGCCTGGATCTTCAACACCGTCGTGGGCGGGCTGACCTTCGTGGTCTTCGTGCTGCTGATGACCGTGTCCAGCCACGGGGAGGACTACGTCCGGCACCCCTTCAACTGGTTCTCCATGGTCATCACCGGGCTGTTCCTGCTGGCGCTGCTGGTCAGCCGGAAGGAGTTCACCTCCAAGGGCGACCGTTCCAACCCGAAGACCGGGCTGGCGGCGGTGCTCGGCGGCCTGGTGCTGGGCGGTGCGGTCGGCTCGGTGCTGGTCCAGGCGACCAACACCATCACGGGTGCCACCTTCTGGGACCGCTTCGGCTACTCGATCGCCCGGATGGTCACCATCGAGCCGTCCGCCCATGTGGTCCATGTGATCAACGTCCCGACCTGGGTGAACGCCTTCATCAACGCGATGAGTGCGGTGCTCTTCCTGCTGGTGGTGTACCTGGCCTTCCGCAGCCCGCGCGGGCAGGAGCTGCTGACCGCCGAGGACGAGCAGAAGCTGCGGGTGCTGCTGGACAAGCAGGGCGCGCGGGACTCGCTGGGGTACTTCGCGCTGCGCCGCGACAAGGCGGTGATCTTCTCGCCGAGCGGCAAGGCCGCGGTGACGTACCGGGTGGTCGGCGGTGTGTCGCTGGCCTCCGGCGACCCGATCGGCGACCCGGAGGCCTGGCCGGGAGCGATCGACGCCTGGCTGACCGAGGCCAGGGACCACGCCTGGGCGCCGGCCGTGATGGGCGCCTCGGAGGAGGCCGGGGTGATCTACGCCCGGCACGGTCTGGACGCGCTGGAGCTGGGTGACGAGGCGATCGTCGAGCTGGACGAGTTCTCGCTGGACGGCCGGGCGATGCGGGTGGTCCGGCAGGCGTACAACCGGGTGAAGCGGGCCGGGTACACCGTGCGGATCCGCCGGCACGAGGACATCCCCGAGAGCGAGATGGCCGATCTGGTCGACAAGGCGGACCGCTGGCGGGACGGCGCCACCGAGCGCGGCTTCTCGATGGCGCTCGGCCGCCTCGGCGACCCGGGCGACGGCCGCTGCGTGATGCTGGAGTGCCACAACGCGGACGGTGAGCTGAGCGCGCTGCTGAGCTTTGTGCCGTGGGGTGAGAAGGGCCTTTCGCTGGACCTGATGCGCCGGGACCGGGACAGCGAGAACGGCCTGGTGGAATTCATGGTGATCGAGCTCCTGCAGCGGGCGAAGGAGGTCGGGATCGAACGGGTCTCGCTGAACTTCGCGATGTTCCGGTCCGTCTTCGAGCGCGGCTCGAAGCTGGGCGCCGGTCCGGTGCTCCGGCTCTGGCGTTCGGTCCTCGGCTTCTTCTCCCGCTGGTGGCAGATCGAGTCCCTCTACCGGGCGAACGCGAAGTACCGCCCCATCTGGGAGCCGCGCTATCTGCTGTTCGAGAAGAGCAGTGAGATCCCCCGGATCGGTATCGCCAGCGCCCGCGCGGAAGGCTTCATCACCGTGCCGAGCCTCCCCGCCCTGTTCCGTCGCCGGCATGCCGGGGCCGCCGCTTCGGCGGACGGCTCCTAGGTGCCGGTGGCGGAGCGGAGCGGGAAGGGGTGATCCCTCCGCCGGGGGGCGGAGGGGGCCCATTCCGGTCGTCGCCGGCCGCACCGGGCCGGCCCGGTCGAATACCCGGCTGACCGGGGCCGGACAGCCGGAATCCGGATATCGCTGCCGAATACCTCGTCGAGGTGGGGGGATACCGGCCGAGCGGCGGTATCCGGTCGATTTTCCTCCCTCTTCAGGATGACCCTGGATTCCCCTTCTGAGTTGAGACGTTCCTTTTAGCCGCTGCCTACTGTTGGGGTTAGTGCAGCCCGGAAACACCGGCGCACCGTCGGGTTTTGTTTTCGGGTGGCAACAGGGAGCGCGGCCGTGGAGCAGTCGACCGGTCAGCAGGCGGCGGACGGGCGGTCCCCGGGCGGGCGGGCCGGCGTGCCGGAGTACATCGGACGGGCCGCGGTCGCCGAGTGGGGCGGGCTGTACACCGCCGTGCGGGAGGCGGTGTCGGCCAGGCGCCTCGCGGCCGTTCCGCTGGCCTGCACGGCGACGGCGCTGGTGCTGCTCTTCGGCATCGTCCAGAACCTGCCCGGCGGTGGGCACCTCGTCACCCGTGTCGGTGTGGTCAGGGCCTCCCTCCCGCTGGACGTCTCGCTGCTGCGCACCCCGCTCTCGCTCTACGTGCCCGCGCTGGACCTGCCGGTCTGGGGCGCGCTGGCGCAGGTCTTCGTGGCGTTCGGCATCGCCGAGATCGTGCTCGGCCGCCGGATGACCCTGGCCGTGGCGTACACCTGCACGCTCGCGGGCACGCTGCTCGCCCGGATCGGGGTGGCACTGGGCCCCGGAAGCCCCTTCGGCCTCGACGCCGTGAACGCCCATGTCCGGGACACCGGGCCGTCCGCCGCCGTGGTGGGGCTCGCGGTCTGCGTCGCGTTCCGCTGCCGGGCCTGGTGGACGGGCGGCGCGGTGGCGGCGGCGATGGTCGAGGAGGCCGTCCTGATGCCCAATCTGGCGGGGTTCGAGCATGTGGTGGCGCTGGTGGCGGCGGTGCTGATCGCGCTGGCGGCGGAGGTGTTCGGGGACTTCTGGCCGCGTGTGCTCGGTGGAGTCGGCGCGGCGGCCTCGATCGCCGCCGAGGGCGCCCGCCGCCCCGCGACGGGAGCCCTCACGCCCTGAGCCATCCATCTCACGGGGGCTCAGCTCGCGGCCGGTCAGGGCACGGTCGGTCGCGTGCGGCGGAAGACACCCGTGCCGTACCGGACCCGGCGGGGCGGGTCACGACCCGTCAGGCCGGCCCCCGCCCCCGCGGGCCCTCAGCGGCGGGGAAGGGCGAGCTCGAACCAGACGACCTTGCCGACGGCCTTGCGGGCCGTTCCCCAGCGTTCGGAGAGCTTGCTGACCAGGTGGAGACCGCGGCCGCACTCGTCCATGGACTCGGCGGGCTCCAGCGAGGGCAGGTTGTGGTTGTCGTCGCTGACCTCGACGAGGAGCTTGTCGACCCGGATCAGCTGGAGCTGGATGCGGTCCCTGGCCACCCGGACCGCGTTGGTGACCAGCTCGCTGACCAGCAGTTCGGCTGTGTCGGCGAGCGCCAGCAGCTTCCAGGAGGCCAGCTGCTCGCGGACCAGGGCGCGGGCGCGGCGCACCTCGGCCTCGCCCGCCGACAGCTCCCAGGTGGCCACCTCGCTCGGGTCGACCCCGTCGAACCGGGCCACCAGCAGGGCGATGTCGTCCTGCCGGTCCTCCGAGTGCAGCCGGTCCAGGACGACGTCGCAGGCCTCCTCGGGGGTCTGCTTGGGGTCGATCAGGTTGCCGCAGAGGGCGGCGAGCCCCGCTCCTATGTCCCCGCCCCGGACCTCGACCAGGCCGTCGGTGCAGAGCACCAGCATCGAGCCGTCGCTGACGTCGATCTTCTTGGCCACGAACGGCACCCCGCCGACGCCGATCGGCGCGCCCTCCGGGATCTCCAGCAGTTCGCCCCGGCCGTCCGGGTGGACCAGCACCGGCGGGACGTGGCCCGCGCTGGCCAGCTCGCAGGTGCGGTTGATCGGGTCGTAGACCGCGTACAGGCAGGTGGCCAGGTGGTCGTCGCCGAGCTTCTGGGCGAGGTTGTCCAGGTGGCGCAGCAGCTGACCGGGCGGCAGGTCGAGCGCGGCCAGGGTCTGCATGGCGGTGCGGAAGCGGCCCATCGCGGCGGCCGAGTGCAGGCCGTGGCCCATCACGTCGCCGACCACCAGGGCGACCCGGCTGCCGGGCAGCTGGATGGCGTCGAACCAGTCGCCGCCGACCTCGGCCCGCCGGTCCCCGGGCATGTAGCGGTGGGCGATCTGCACGCCGGGGATCTTCGGCGGGCGGGTGGGGATCATCGAGCGCTGCAGGGTGGTGGCGACCCTGGCCTCGGCCCGGTGCAGCCGGGCGTTGTCCAGCGAGAGGGCGGCCCGGGCGGCGAGCTCGCGCAGCGTCGCCGCGTCGCTCTTGTCGAAGGCGGCCCGGTCGGGCAGCCGCAGCAGCTTCAGGATGCCCAGCACGGTGCCCCGGGCGGAGAGCGGAAGCACCAGCATCGAGCGGCCGACCACCACCGGGACCAGGTCGGGCCCGCCGAGCGAGGCGGCGTAGTCCACCGCGACGTCCGGGTTGATCACCGGGACCAGGACCGGCTGGTTCTCCTGCAGGGCGAGGCCGGGCGGGGTGGAGCGGGGCATGGCCAGCAGCGAGCCCTCGTCCAGGACGTGTTCCCAGCGGCCCGGGGTGGCGTTGAAGGAGCGGGCCACCCGGCGCAGCATGGTCCGGTCGTCCGGCCGGTTCTCGGGCAGTTCGGAGTCGGAGATCAGCCCGTCCAGCAGGTCCACGCAGGCGAAGTCGGCGACCCGGGGCACCAGGACCTGGCAGAGCTCGCGGGCGGTGGTGTCCAGGTCGAGGGTGGTGCCGACGCTGCTGCCGACATCGCTCAGCAGGGCCAGCTGCTCGCCGGCCTGGCTGCTGGTCAGCACCTCGACGGAGGAGGGGGCGACCGGTTCGGCGGGGAGGTCGGCGTCGCGCACGGGGGTGCGGCCGTTGGCGGCGGACTCGATGGCTGATCCTCCCGGGATCGGGCCGGACGGGCCGGGGGACGCGCCGTGCGGCCGGTTGACCCGGGGACCGTCCGTATCGGTGGATGCGGCGGTGTTCTGGTTGCCGTTCACGGCCCCGACCGAGGCGGTGGCCTCACGGGGGCCGGGTACGGCGCTGTCGAGCGTACGCGAGCCGTCGGCGCCGTCGGTGGGCAGCAGCTGCAGGCCGATCGCGACCGGGCCGGTGCCCGGGCGGCCCGCCTCCGGCGGGCGCCGGGTGGCCCTGGGCTGGACCGCCCGCTGCTGCGCGGTCGGGTAGCGGCGGCCGAGCCCGGCGGCGATGTGGGCCACCCCGGCGCCGATCGGCTCGTAGGGGAGGACCGGGAGCCTGGTGGTGGCGTCCACCCAGAGCGCGGGCGGTCCGGCGGCGGCCAGCTGGGCGAGCATACGGTTGCGGCGTTCGGGTGAGCCGCCGGGCAGCAGGGCGGCCAGCGCGTCGGCTCCGGGCTCCCCCGCCGGGGCCAGGGCGGCGGAGATCCGGTGGAAGCCGCCCGGCGCGCCCTGGGCGGCCGCGTACGGGAGCAGCCGGGTGCCGAGCGCGATCCGGGGGCCGCCGGCGCGCAGCGGGCGGGCGTCGGCGGCCAGGGCGAGCAGGCTGTGGCCGCCCGGTTCGGTCAGCGGGTAGGCCCACCAGAGGATGTCGCGGGGGCGGTTCTCGCGGTCCGTCACGGTCATCGACCCGGCCCAGGCGGTCCGGTCCGGCCGGGTGAGGTCGTCCAGGGTGTCGAAGGCGTCGCAGCGCCGGGCGGTGCCGGGCGGGCGGGGCGCGGCGGTCTCGGCGCGCGGTTCGACGGCGGGGAGCAGGCCGGAGGCCGTGCGGCCGCAGGCCACCTCGGCACGGTGCCCGAAGAGTTCCTCGGCGGCCCGGTTCCACTGGGCGATCCGGCCGTCCGGGCCGATCAGCACGGAGGCGAGGCGGAGTAGGGCGACCACCCCGGGGTGCTGGTCACCCGGGGGGCCGGCCGGGCTCGGTGTGGAGTTGGGCTCGTCCACCATGGATTCGGTCTGCTCCCGCCTGGCCGTCGCGCGGAGGGCGGCCGTTGTGAGCTCCTGTGTGCGTCTGTCGCGGCGGTGCGTGTGCTGCTCGTGCCGGTGCTGTTCGTACGTGCTGCTCGTGCCGGTGCTGCTCGTTCCGGAGCCGGTCGTACCGGTGCGCCCGGGGCTGCTCGGCTACCCGTCGGCTCTGTGTCGGTGCGGCCGGTCGCGTGCCTTACAGCGAAGCACGGAGAGCGCCGCCGCTGATAGCTAATCGGGGAGATTCGTCAGTATCAGTTGTGTGTCCTGTGGTGTGCGCCGGGCCCGTACCTCTGGTTCATCCGATCGGAGGAGCCGTTTCGGGTGTCGGCTCCCGGGTAGGGTGGCAGGCCGTACGGCCGCGGTGGACGGCCGTGGCGGATTGCCGTGACGGATGAAGGCGAGCAGGTGAGCGCGGAGAGCCCCGTCCAGTGGACCGATCCCGAGCTGCAACGGCTGGAGGAGCTGGTGGCCGCCACCGAGCTCGCCTGGCTGACGCTGGAGGTCGACGTCGAGACCCTGCGGGTCGAGATCGACAACTTCGCGCTGATCCATCATCAGCTGCTCGGTCCGCTGTACGCCCGGCTGGACGAACTGGACGCGCTGGTCGCCGAGACCATCGCGGCACGGAGCGGCAGCCCGGAGGACATCCGGCGGGCCGCCGAGGCCCGTGACCGGGTCGACTCGCTGCCCGACCTGGACGCGCTGCTCGCCGATCTGCCGCCCGAGGTGGCCGAGCCGGAGCCGCCGCGCCGGGTCCGCCCCGGCCGGGAGGCGCAGCGGATCTACCGTGACCTGGCCCGGCGCGCCCATCCCGACCTGAGCACCGACCCGGCCGAGCAGCAGCGCCGGTCGGCCTTCATCGCCCGGGTCAACGAGGCTTACGCGCTCGGTGACACCGGGGCGCTGGAGGCACTGGCCGAGGAGTGGTCCACCGCTCCCGAGGCCGCACCGGCGCCGGACGCCCCGGACCGGTCGGCGTGGCTGGCGCAGCGGCTGGACTGGCTGAAGACGAAGATCGGGCAGCTGGCGGCCGAGCAGGTCAGGCTGGAGCGCAGTGCGATGGGCGAGCTGCTGCGGCTGGCACCGCAGGACCCGGACGGGCTGCTGACGGAGCTCGCCGAGCAGCTGCTGGCCAAGGCCGCTGAGCGGCAGGCCGAACTGGACCGGCTGCTCGCCCCCGGCCCGGACGGTGCCGTACCCGGCCGGGCGGTGCCGGACAATGGTGGAGACCGCCGAGACCCCCAGGAGAACCCGACGATGTTCGCCCAGATCCCCACCACGGACGCCGCCTCGGTGCCCGCCGACGCACTGCTGCTCGACGTACGCGAGCAGGACGAGTGGGACGCCGGCCATGTGGACGGCGCACTGCACATCCCGATCGGCCAGGTGATCGCCAGGATCGGCGAGCTGCCCGAGCCGGACCGGCGGCTGTACGTGCTCTGCCGGGTCGGCGGGCGTTCCGCGCAGGTGGTGCAGTACCTGGTGGCCCAGGGCCGGGACGCGGTCAACGTCGACGGCGGGATGTACGCCTGGGAGGCGGCGGGGCGTTTGATGGTGGGCGCGGACGGCCGGGAGCCGTTCGTCCTCTGACCCCTGGGGGCCTCGCGCCCCTGGGACGGTGCGACGTGCCGACGGTGGGCCGGGGCCCCCGTCGGGTGGGCTGGGCGCGCACGCCGCCGATCAGGCGGGGTCCGGCGCCCCGAGGGGGGCGGGCGTGCATGGCTGAGGCGGGACGGACCTGGTCGCTACCGGCGCTGGCGGTGCTCAGCGCGGCGGCGGCGCTGCTGCTCGGGGGCAGTGGAGTGTTCCTGGGGGCGCTCTTCCTGCAGTCCGCTCCGCCCAATGCCCTGTCACAGCGGTACCAGGGGCAGCTGAACGGCATCGTGTACCCGGAGTTCGAGCAGAACTGGAAGCTGTTCGCGCCGAACCCGCTGCAGCAGAACATCAGCGTGGACGCCCGGGTGCAGACCATCTCCGCCGACGACCGGATACACACCCGGGACTGGGTCGGTCTGACCGCGCGGGACATCGCGGCGATACGGCACAACCCGGCCCCCGGCCACGTGGACCAGAACCTGCTGCGCCGGGCCTGGGACTTCTACGACTCCACCCACTCCGCCGAGGACGGCAGCGCGGTCGACGAGCGCGGCACCATGGCGCAGGAGTACCTCAAGCGGGTCGCGTTGCGGCGTTTCGGGCGGAGTGCCGGGGGCGAGCGGATCCTGCAGATCCAGTTCCGGGTGGGTACGGCGACCATCGCACCGCCCGCCTGGAGCCGGGAGCAGGTCCCCACCGGGACGAAGTACCGGGAGCTGGCCTGGTGGCCGGTGGGCGAGGACGACTACCGGGGCCTGCTGTGACGGAGGTTCAGCGGGACTGCCCGCAGTCGCCCTCCGGCCTCCCCGGGCAGCTCGCGGCACCGCCCGCCGCACCCCCGCCGAGCCGTTTCACACGGGCCTTCGAGATGTTCACCGGCCGCGCCGTGGGCCCGTACCAGGCGGCGGTGGTGCGGATCGGCTTCGGTCTGGCGTGGACGGGCTTCCTGCTGCGCGAGTGGCCCGAGCGGCGGGTGCTGTACGGCGACCGGTCGCCCTGGTCGGACGAGCTGGCGGCCCGGCTGCTGGCCCAGAACCACGCCTTCACGGTGCTCTCCTGGTACCACGGCCGGCTCTGGTTCGAGCTGGTCTACCACCTGGCGATCGTCTCCGCGGTGCTGTTCACACTGGGCTGGCGGACCAGGGTGAGCGGTGTGCTCTTCCTGGTCACCGTGGTGTCGCTGCAGAACCGCGACGTCTTCGTCGGCGACGGCGGCGACAACGTGGTGCATCTGATGGCCGTGTACCTGGCGTTCACCCGCTGCGCCCGGGTCTGGTCGCTGGACGCCCGCCGGGCGAGGGACGGCGGTGCGGTCTGGCTCTGGGCACTGCTGGGCCTCGTACTGCTGCTGGGACCGGCGGGGCTGACCGGGTCCGCGGGAGCGGCCGGACCGGTCCGCCTGCTCTGGGTGCCGTGGGCGGTCGCCGGGCTCTGGTGGCTCGTCAACCGCCGCCGGCCCGGCAGCGAGTGGCGGGATGTGCTGGACGCGCTGGCGAACATGGTGCACAACTGCGCCATGCTGGTGATCGCCGGACAGGTGGTGCTGATCTACGCCACCGCCGGCTGGTACAAGGTGCAGGGCTCGCGCTGGCAGGACGGCACCGCGCTGCACTACCCACTGCACCTGGACTACTTCACGCCCTGGCCCTGGCTCTCCGGGGTGCTCGACGCCGGCCTGCTGCCGGTCTTCCTGCTCAGCTACGGCACGGTGATCGTGCAGGTCGCCTTCCCGTTCACGCTGGCCAACCGGCGGGTGAAGAACGTGCTGCTGGCGCTGATGATGGTGGAGCACGCGGGGATCGCGGTCGTGCTGGGGCTGCCGTTCTTCTCGTTGGCGATGATCGCGGCGGACGCGGTCTTCCTGCCGACCCCGGTGCTGCTGAGGGTGGGTCGGCGAGCGGGCGCGCTTCGACGTCCGAGGCGGGAACCCTAGACTGCGGGTATGTCCTGGTCTGCGGCGCTCCGTGACACCGCGCGTTCCGGGCTGTCCCTGGACCGCTCGCTCGGCAGCCCCAGGCGTGCGGTCCGCGGTGCGCTCGGCGCCGCCCTGGTGATCTTCCCGGCGCTGGCGGTCGGCGGGCCCGCGCTCGCCACCTCCGCCGCCATGGGCGCCTTCACCGCCGGTACCGCCACCTTCCAGCGCAGCTTCCGTCCGCGCGTCTCGATGGCCGTCGCGGCCGGGATCGGACTGGGCGTCAGCACCTTCCTCGGCTACCTGGCCGTCGGTGTGCCCGGTGCCTTCCCGGTGCTGCTCGCCATCTGGGCCTTCGCGGCCGGGATGGCCTGGTCGGTCGGGCCGAGCGGCGGAGTGGTGGCCGCCACCACGGTCTCGGTGATGCTGGTCGTGGTCCAACTGCCCGTCAGTGTGCCCACCGCCCTGGGGCACGGGCTGCTCTGTGCGCTCGGCGGTGCCTCGCAGGCCCTGGTGGTCACCGTCTGGCCGATGGAGAGCTGGCGCGCCCAGCGCGACGCGCTCGCCGACACCTACGCCTCGCTCGCCGACTACGCCCGCCGGCTGCGCCAGGACCCGTTCGCCCACGTCGATCCGGAGCCGTTCGTCCTCGCCCGCCAGGCCGCCACCCTGACGCCGTGGCAGGCCAGGCACCGTCCGCCCGAACTGCACGGGCTGCGCGGTATCGCCGAACGGATCCGCCCCACCCTGGCCGCCCTCGCCGATCCCAGGGTGGGCGCCCCCGCCGAGGGTCCCGGGCGCGACCGGGCCCGGGAGGTGCTCGCCGCCGCGGCCGAGTCCATGGACGCCCTGGCCCGTGCGATCCGCACCGGCGAACCGGTGCGCTCGCCCAAGTCCACCCCGACCCTCACCCTGGCCGGTTCGGACCCCGAGGGGCCCAGGCTCACCGGCGCCGCCCGCCGTTCGGCCCGCCGGCTCGCCTCGCTGCTGCGCACCGCCGTCGACACCCTCGACAAGCACGACCAGGACACCATCTCCAGCCCCGTGATCGGCCCCGGCCTGCGCCGGCCGCCGATCTTCCGGCTGCTGCCGGTCGCGCTGCAGGCCGTCCGGCGCCAGCTCAGGCCGCACTCGGCCGTCTTCCAGCACGCGGTACGGCTCTCCGGTGTGGTGACCGCCTCCTACGTGGCGGCGCGGCTGCTCGGTCTGGAACACGGCTACTGGGCGCCGCTCACCGCGGCGATGGTGATGCGGCCCGACTTCGCCCAGACCTACAGCCGGGGCGTCGCCCGGCTGGCCGGCACGGTGGTCGGGGTGGTGGTCTCCACCGCCGTGGTCCAGCTGCTGCACCCCGGACCGTGGCTGTCCGCCGTGCTCGCCGTCGTGTTCATGGGCGGCGCGTACCTCACCCTGCGCACCGGGTACGCGGTGATGACCGCCTGCGTCTCCAGCTACGTCGTCTTCCTGCTCGGGCTGCAGCCGGGCGATCCCGTGGTCACCGCGCTGGACCGGGTCGCCCTCACCCTGCTCGGCGGGATGGCCGCCCTGGTCGCGTACGCGCTCTTCCCCACCTGGCAGACCGCCCGGCTCGCCGAGCGCCTCGCCGAGTGGCTGGCGGCCGCCGGGCGGTACACGGCGGCCGTGCTGATCGTCTACGGGGATCCGGAACAGGGCGGCCGCCGGGTCAGGACCACGCTGCTGGACTACCGGGAGGCACGCTCGGAGCTGCTGCAGGCGATGGAGTGGGCGGACGCCGAGCCGGTCTCGCACGCCGCCAAGCTGCCGGATCTCACGCGCAAGCAGCTGGACAAGGCGCGGGCCGCGATCGGACTGCTCGGCCGGGCCACCATCCTGATGGAGGCCCACCTGCCCGGCCGGGACGCGGGTCCGCTGCCCGGCGCGGCCGAGTTCGGCCAGGAGCTGCGCCGGGCCACCTCCGCCGCGGCGGCCGCCCTGCTGACCGGTGAGCGGGTGGACTTCGGCGGGCTGCGCGCGGCGCACGAGCGCTGGGACCGCCGGCTGGCCGAGCTGCCGAGGGAGGACCGCACCGAGGTGGCCAGGGCGGGCGGCCGGCTGGTGATGGCCGCGATCGCGGACCTCGACCGGGCGGTCCGTCCCCGGCGACCCGTACCCTCGGGGACGTGAGTAGCGGCAGCAGCAGCATCGGTGTGCCCCACGAGGGCGAGCAGTACGACGACGCCTTCGTCCCCGAGGACCGGGAGGTCGGCCTCGGGCCGCACCCCCGGCCGTGGCCGGCCGGGCCGGAGTACGACCCCGAGCTGCTCGCGCACGGTGACCGGCGGAACGTCGTGGACCGGTACCGCTACTGGACCCGCGAGGCGATCGTCGCCGATCTGGACACCCGGCGGCACGGCTTCCACGTCGCGGTGGAGAACTGGCAGCACGACTTCAACATCGGGTCGGTGGTGCGCACGGCCAACGCCTTCCTGGCGGACGAGGTGCACATCGTCGGCCGGCGGCGGTGGAACCGGCGCGGCGCCATGGTGACCGACCGCTACCAGCACGTGCGGCACCACGACAGCGTCGCCACCCTGGCGGCCTTCGCCGCCGAGCGGGGCCTGCCGGTCATCGGGATCGACAACCTGCCGGGCGCGGTGCCGCTGGAGACGTACGAACTCCCCGAGCGTTGCGTGCTGCTGTTCGGCCAGGAGGGGCCCGGCCTCACCGAGGAGGCCTGGGAGCACTCGACGGCGGTGTGCTCGATCGCCCAGTTCGGGTCGACCCGGTCGATCAACGCGGGGGCGGCCGCGGCCATCGCCATGCACGCCTGGGTACGGGCGCACGCGGGCGGCCAGGCCGCCGAGGGCTCCTGACCGGCTCCCGGAGGTCCGCCGCTCAGCGGGGCGTGGGCCGGTCCGGCGGCGGTCGCCGGGTTACTCCCACTCCCAGCGGATGCCGAGCTGGCCCGGCTCCTGGTCGGGGGCGAGGACGTGGACGCTGGCCGAGGCGCCGATCCACAGCTGACGGCGCGAGCGGTCCGACTCCGCGCCCGGGGCGCGGTCGAAGCGTTCGCAGTGCGCCGGTATCGCGGTCGGGTCGAAGTGCACCTGGAGCACGTACTCGCGCACCGGGACCGCGAACCGCCGGGCGTAGCTGGTGGTCGGGCTGCCGGGCGGGATCTCGACCTCGTACTCGATGACCGTGCTGTCGCCGAGGCCGAGCGGACGGTCCAGGATCAGCTCCGCGACCAGCAGGCCGCTCTCGGGACGGCGGCGGACCCGGCCGAGCCGGGCGTGCCGGACCGAGGTGATCTCCGGGCAGCCGGTGGCCCCCTCGTCGGCCTTGTGCACCACCAGGCAGCGGGACACCCCGCTGACCGCGGCCCGGACCACCTGGCGCAGCCGCAGCAGGTGGCAGCGCCGGCTCCCGTCGACGTAGTAGGCGTCATGGATGCTCAGCCGCTCCAGCTCGCCGAGCGGCGGGGCGTCCAGCTCCGCGAAGACGTCGGCGATCTCGTCCTGGCCGGGCCAGATGTCCTCGACCCGCAGGCTGTTGGCGGCGGCGGGGGCGATCCAGCGGCCGCGCGGGCGCGGCGGGCCGAGCAGGGTGGACAGCGCGGTGTGCGGCAGGCCGAGCAGCTCCTCCAGGAGGTGGACGGCGCGCAGCGAGGTGGCGCGTTCGGGCTGGCTGCGCCCGCGGCGCCAGTAACTGAGCGTCGTGACACTGATCCTGACGCCCTGCTGGCCGAGGGCGGTACGGATCCGGTCGAGGCTGAGACCGCTGCCCTCGATGGCGGCGTGCAGTGCCTCGGCGAAGTTGGCCGACGGCACCGGCCAGGCCATGCCCAGCTGTTGGACCGGGACGTAGGCCAGCCCGTCCAGGCGGTTGCCCACCAGTCTGAGCCGTGCTGCGTGCTGCGGTTGCTGTGAGGCCATCCGGACACCTTCCCCACCCGGCAAGTTCGGTGGGAACCCCAGGCGTCGAGAGACTACGGCATGCACTCGCACACATGACAGTGGTCACACAAAAGAATCCTGATGTTTTCGCATAATGAAACATCCCGGAAACACGACCGCCGGTACGGGGGGCACCCGTACCGGCGGCCGGTGGTGAATAACGGTCAGGAAATGTTCAGCGCGGTGTCGTCGATGACGAAGCTGGTCTGCAGCGAGGCGTCCTCGGCGCCGGTGAACTTCAGGGTCACCGTCTGGCCGGCGAAGGCCGACAGGTCGAAGGTCTTCTGGACGTAGCCGGAGGCCGCGTCGACGTTGGAGTAGGTGGCCAGCGTGGTCGAGTTGGCCTGGACGGTCAGCTTGTCGTACGCGGTGCTGCCGGTCTCGGCGGTGTCGACGTGCAGCCAGAAGCTGAAGGAGGCCTTGCAGCCCGCCGGGATGCTCACGGTCTGCGAGAGGGTGTCGGTGTGGGTGGAGCCGTAGCCGTCCAGCCAGGCCTTGTACGAGCCGGAGTGGGCGGCCTCACCGGAGTTGGTGGTGATCACGCCGCTGGAGGCGGTCCAGCCCGTGTTGCCGCTCTCGAAGCCCGGGTTGGCGAGCAGCTGGCCGGCGGTGCAGCCACCGGAGGGCGGCGGGGTGGTGCCGGAGCCGCTGCCGAGCAGGGCGTTGGTCAGCTGGTCGGCCACCGGGGTGCCCCAGCCGGTGACCTGGTCGTAGCCGGTCTTGGCGGAGAAGTCCTGGTTGGCGCCGGTGGTGACGTCGTGGAAGGCCGAGCCGTAGCCGCTGCTGTTGGCGACCGAGTAGAGCTTCGGGTTGGCCTCGCCGAGCACGGCCTGGCCGGCGGCCTTCGCCTTCTGGTTGAACAGCGCCGCGTAGCCGGACCACAGCGGGGCCGCGGCGGAGGTGCCGCCGTAGACCTGCCAGCCGGGCGAGCTGGTGCCCTGGGTGTAGATGGCGAAGCCGCTGTTCGGGTCGGCGTTGGAGGCGACGTCGGGCACGGTGCGCTTGCCGCCGCTGATGCCGGTGCCGGTCTGCCAGCTCGGCTGGGCGAACTGGGTGGAGGTGCCGCCGCCGGCGGTGCTCCAGGCGCTCTCGGAGGTGTAGCCGTTGCCGCTGGTCACCTTGAGGTTGGTGCCGCCGACACCGGTGTTGTGCGGGCTGGAGGCCGGGAAGTCGACGGCCTTGACCGAGGAGCCGCTGGTGGAGCGGGTGCAGTCGCGCGAGCCGTCGTCACCGGTGGCGGAGAAGATGCTGATGCCCTGGGCGGCGGCCTGCTTGAAGGAGCTGTCCACCGCGGTCATCGAGGAGGCCGTGGTGTCCGGCTCGCAGGAGCCCCAGGAGATGGAGATGACCGAGACCTTGTTCTCCGACACGATCTGGGCGGCCATGTCGAGCTCGCCCTGGTCGGTGTTGGGGGCCTCGTAGATCAGCTGCTGGGCCTTGGGGGCGACACCGCGGACGATCTCGGAGTCCAGCTCGACCTCGCCCTGGCCCTGGCCCGGCGAGCTGTCGTAGCCGGCGCCGTCCACCGAGACGGTCTGCACGGCCGGGCCGGTGAGGCCGAACTGGCTGTCGTAGGTCTTCAGGTTGGTCGAGGAGTAGCCGTCGAACTCCCAGAGCGCCACCGTGGTGCCGGTGCCGTCGGTGCCCACCTTGTTGAGGTTGTAGGCGCCGTTGTACTGGGCCGGGCCGAAGCCGCTCGGGGTGGCGTGCGAGGTCGCGTTCTGCGGCTTCGCGATCCGGGTGTTGCGCACGGTCTTGTTGTTCAGACCGGAGACGCCCTGGACCACGCCGGCCAGCGAGGCCGGGATGGAGGCGGCGTCGTCGTTGGCGAAGAACGCCTTGTTCTCCAGCTTGTCGACGTAGCGGCTCTCGTGGGTGCCGAAGGCCTTGGCGATCTGCGCGTTGGTGCCGGTGGCGTTGACCACCTGGCGGTTGGCGCTGACCGAGGTGACCTTCAGGCCCTGGCCCTCCAGGTAGGAGCGGACCTGGGCGACGTCGGCCTGGGTCGGGCCGAACCGCGCGGTGAACTGGGCCGGGGTCAGGTACTTGCCGAACTGCGGCGACTTCGGGTTGCTCAGCGCCGCCAGGAGGGAGTCCAGCTCAGAGGTGTTGCGCAGCTTCAGGCTGACGGCAACGGATATCTGCTGGGCGGCGGGAACGTCGCCCGACTTCTGCGAGTGCGCCACCGCGGGGGTCACGGTGTTGGGCAGCGCCACACGGGCGGCCGAGGCATTGGCCTGCGGCGCGGCGTAGGCGGCCGTGGCGCCCAGGGAGGCCAGGGTCAGGGGCAGAACGGCCAGTGCCGAGGCAAGGGCGAGCGAGCGGGGTCGCACGGGCTCCTCCGGAAAGTGGGGGGTTGTTCCGGTACAGAAAAAACGTTGGGTCAGAACTTCCCAGAAAACTCTCAGGGTTGGGCCCATGACTGAGTAATTGGTTGCTAAAAAACAGTCAAGTGTGGAACTTCAATTCATCCACAGAATGGCAAGATCTTCATACAGTGAATAAACGTGCGAAGTGCGGGAGTTGGGCGGCGTGCTCGGCCGGGCTCTCGCTGCCGGCGCTCGTCGACGGGTGAATCGTCCTCGCTCGATTCGCTCAGCACCCGCTGTCTCGGGGCGACTTCCGGCGCCCGGTCCGACGGCTTCGCCCGGGTACGGGATCCGGCTCTCCTCGGTCGTTACGGGAGGTCGCCGCGCCGCTGACGAGGCCGGGCGCGGGCGGGGGCGGCGACGCCGACCGCCCTGGCCGCCGAGGGGCGGTAATGTGCCGAACTGGACTTCAAGAAACGGGAGTTGGGAAATCTCGCTACCCGCGCCGAATCACCGCGGACGCCCCCGAGAAGGCGGCCGAGGTGGATTCGGCGCGAACGGCGGACCGCCGGCGACCACCCCGGTCTGACGGACCGGGGGAGCCGCGGATCGAGCGCTGCGCCCACCCGTCCCGGGGGCCGGATTTCCACGACGCCCCGCGGAACGACGTCCGCCGGTGGTCGGCGGACGTCGGTGGGCGCCGGGCCGGGGCGGCCCGGCGCCATGGGAAGGTCAACCGCAGCTGAAATCCGGCCAATTGGCCGGTATTCTCAGTCGCCCGGAGTGCCGAGCCACTGGGAGAGCGCGGCGCGCAGCTCGCCACGGCTGGGGTCGATCCCGGCCCAGGCCGCGTAGCCGTCCGGGCGGACCAGCAGGACGGTGTCCCGCAGCTTGCCGTGCGGGTCGGCCGGTGCGGCGGTGACCACCCGGTCCGCCCAGGGGTCGGCCACCGACAGCTCGTCGTTGCTGATCAGGACGAACCGGCCGGCGCGCAGCGCCTCGTGGAGCCGGGAGGGACCGTTCGGCTCGTCCACCGCCAGGCGCAGGTCGGGGATCCGGCGGCCGACCAGGTGGTGCGAGCCCTTGGGAGCCGGATAGCTGATCCCGATCCCGGAGATCTGCCGGGCGCCGATCTCGGCCAGCGGGCCGAGGTGTCCGGCGGTGGCCACCAGGGCGGAGCGCAGCGCGCGGGTCGGGGCGGAGCGCGCCAGCGCGAGCCGGATGATGGCGCCCGAACTCCGCAGCACCGTACGGCCGACGGGGTGGCGCTCGGTCTGGTAGGTGTCCAGCAGGGCGTCGGGCGCCCAGCCCCGGATCACGGCGGCCAGCTTCCAGCTGAGGTTGGCGGCGTCCTGCAGTCCGGTGTTCATGCCCTGGCCGCCGGCCGGGGAGTGGCAGTGCGCCGCGTCGCCGGCCAGGAAGAACCGGCCGGAGCGGTAGTTGGGCACCTGGCGTTCGTCGCTGTGGAAGCGGGACATCCAACGCGCGTCGTGCAGGCCGTAGTCCACGCCGAGGACGGTGCGGGTGATGTCGGCGATCTCGGCGAGCGAGACCGGATCGCCCTCGGGACGCGGCCGGCTGCGGTCCCAGGCGATCACCCGGTACCAGCCGTCGCCGAACGGGACCACGAAGGCGAAGCCCTGTGCCGTCGCGTAGAACGTCAGCACGTTCTCGGGCTCCCGCCTGAGCCGGACGTCGGCCAGCAGCACCGAGCTGATCACCGACTCCCCCGGGAACGGGATGCCGAGCAGGTCGCGCACGGTGCTGCGGACGCCGTCCGCGCCGACCGCGTACTTCGCGGTGTGCGTGACGCTCTCGCCCTCGGCGCGCACCTCCAGGGCGACGCCGCGGTGGTCCTGGTGCAGCGCGCGCAGGTCGACACCCCGGACGAGGGTCGCCCCGGCCTTCAACGCCCGTTCCTTCAGCAGGTTCTCGGTGTTGGACTGCGGGGTGATCAGGACGAACGGGAAGCGGGTCGGCAGCTTCCGGGTGTCCAGCGCGAGACGGTTGAACAGCTGCACCGAATCGATCACCTGGCCGGTGGCGATCAGGTCGTCGGCCAGGCCGCGATCGTCGAACTGCTCCAGGGTGCGCGCGTGGACGGCGAAGGCACGGGTGAGGTTGGACTCGGCCGCGCGCCTTTCCAGCACCGTCACCCGCAGCCCCGCCGTCGCCAGATCGCCGGCCAGCAGGAGCCCGGTGGGCCCCGCGCCGACGATCACGACATCCGAGGTCTGCTGCTTGTCGGACATCTGCCATCTCCTGGTGGTCGGACCGGCGTTGCCGGAGAGCCGGTTCTCAGCTCGCTCTCAGCCTTCCATCATCGCGGCCCCATATGGGGCTGTGAATCTCACCGACATGACAGAGCCCGTGCTCGCCGGCCCGACAGAGTCCGCGCCCCGAAGGACCGGCACGGCCGATCCGCTGCCCTTCGGCGCGGTGGGAGCGGCGACCCGTACCCGGCTGGTCGAGGTGGTGGTCCCGGTCTACAACGAGGAGCACACCCTGGAGCGGTGCGTACGCCGGCTGCACGCCTACCTCGGTGAGACCTTCCCCTACCCCTACCGGATCACCGTCGCGGACAACGCCAGCGTCGACGGCACCTGGCGGGTGGCGACCGCGCTGGCCGAGGAGATCGAGCAGGTCCAGGCGGTGCACCTGGACCTCAAGGGGCGCGGGCGGGCGCTGCGACAGGTCTGGAGTGCCAGCGAGGCCGACGTGGTCGCCTACATGGACGTGGACCTCTCGACGGGCCTGGAGGCCTTTCTGCCGCTGGTCGCGCCGTTGCTGTCGGGCCACAGCGACCTGGCGATCGGCAGCCGCCTGCACCGGGGTTCGGCGGTGGTGCGCGGGCCCAAGCGGGAGTTCATCTCGCGCAACTACAACGTGCTGCTGCGGGCCACCATGGCGGCGAAGTTCTCGGACGCGCAGTGCGGGTTCAAGGCGGCCCGGACCGAGGTGGTCAGGCAACTGCTGGTCGAGGTGGAGGACAATGCCTGGTTCTTCGACACCGAACTGCTGCTGCTGGCCGAGCGGTCCGGACTGCGGATCCACGAGGTGCCGGTGGACTGGGTGGACGACCCGGACAGCCGGGTGGACATCGTGCGCACCGTGATCGACGACCTCAAGGGCATGGCCCGGGTGGCCCGGCGCTCGCTGACCGGGGCGGGCCGGATCGAGCACCTGCCGAACCGGGTACGGGCGGCGCAGCTACCGCCGGGCCTGGCCTGGCAGTTGGCGAGCTTCGCGGTGGTGGGCACGGTCTGCACGGCCGCGTACATGCTGCTGTACCTGGTGCTGCGGCAGCTGGCCCCCGCGCTGCTGGCCAACGCGGTGGCGCAGGTGGTCACGGCGGTGCTCAACACGGCGGCCAACCGGCGGTTCACCTTCGGTGTGACCGGGCGGCGGGGCGCGTTCCGCGCCCAGGCGGAGGGCGGGATCGCCTTCGTCCTCGGGCTGCTGCTGAGCAGCGCGGCGATCGGGCTGCAGGGCGTGCTGTGGCCGTCGGCCAGGCACGGCGGGGAACTGGCGGTGCTGGTGGGGGCCAACGCGGTCGCCACGGTGGTGCGGTTCCTGCTGATGCGGGTCTGGGTGTTCAGCCCGAAGCGGGGCCGCTGACGCCCGGCCGGCGATCAAGTTCTATCAGGGGTAGGCGGGTTGCTCCCCGGGGGCGCGGGGAACTGCGCGACCAGCCCGCTACGGACGTGCATGGTCACTCGCGCAGTTCCCCAGCGCCCCTCAGAAGCTGCCCCTCCGCCCCGGAGGCACCCTCAGCTGTGGCGGCGGATCTCCACGGTGCGGAACCGGTTGGCGACGAAGGCGCCGTCGCAGTAGGCGGAGTTGGCCGCCGGGTTGGCGCCGGTGCCGTGCAGGTCGGAGAAGGCGGCGGTCTGGTTCGGGTACACGCCGCCGGTGAGGTTGAGCGAGAGCGAGACGCCGGAGTCGAGGGCGGCCTCGACCAGTGCGGACTCGACCCGCTCGTCGACGGTCCAGCCGGTGGCGGTCATCGCGCCCTGCTCGGCGGTGGTGCGGCGGAGCAGGTCGACCGCGGCATCGGCGGACTCTACCGCGACGGCGAAGGAGACCGGTCCGAAGCACTCGCTGAGGAAGGCGGCCCGGTCGTCCGGCTTGTCGGCGTCCACCTTGACCAGGGCGGGCGTCCTGATGGTCGCACCCGGGAACTCCTCCGAGGCCACCACCCGCGGGGTGAGCGCCAGTTCGCCGTACTCGCCGCCCGCCGCCTGCACCGTGCGCTGGAGCACGCCCGGGTTGACCACGGCGCCGAGGATCGCGGCGGCCCGGGCGTCGTCGCCCAGCAGGCCGTTGATCGCGGCGGCCAGGTCGGTGACCACCTCGTCGTAGGACTTGCCGCCCTCGTCGGTGGTGATGCCGGCGCGCGGGATCAGGATGTTCTGCGGGGTGGTGCACATCTGGCCGCTGTAGAGCGAGAGCGCGAAGGCCAGGTTGGCCAGCATGCCGCGGTAGTTGTCGGTCGACTCGACCACCGCCGTGTTGACGCCGGCCTTCTCGGTGTAGACCTGGGCCTGCTTGGCGTTGGCCTCCAGCCAGTCGCCGAAGGCGGTCGAGCCGGTGTAGTCGATGATCTTCACCTCGGGCCGGACGGCCAGCGCCTGGGCGATGGTCGAGCCCTCGTGTTCGGCCGCCAGGCAGACCGTGTTGGGGTCGAACCCGGCCTCGGCGAGCACCTCGCGGGCCACCCGTACGGTGAGCGCGAGCGGCAGGGTGGCGCGCGGGTGCGGCTTGACCAGCACCGGGTTGCCGGTGGCCAGCGAGGCGAACAGGCCCGGGTAGCCGTTCCAGGTCGGGAAGGTGTTGCAGCCGATCACCAGCGCGAGCCCGCGCGGCACCACGGTGAACTCCTTGACCATGGTCAGCGGGTCGCGCTTGCCCTGGGGCTTGGTCCAGTCGGCGCGTTCGGGCAGCCGGGTCTGCTCGGCGAAGGCGTACGCCACGGCCTCCAGGCCGCGGTCCTGGGCGTGCGGGCCACCGGCCTGGAAGGCCATCGCGTACGCCTGGCCGGTGGTGTGCATCACCGCGTGGCCGAACTCGTGCGAGCGCTTGTTGATCCGGTCCAGGATCTCCAGGCAGACCGCCGCGCGGGCGGCCGGGCTCGCCGCGGCCCAGGCCGGCCGGGCGGCCTGCAGGGCGCCGATCAGCGCGTCGGGCCCGGCGTGCGGGTAGCTGATGCCGAGTTCCACGCCGAACGGCGAGGTCTCGCCGCCGACCAGATCGCCGTCGGTCGGCTGGCCCTCGAGGGCGAAGACGCCGCCGAGCAGGGCCTCGAACGCCGCCTTGCCGTCCGCCGCCCCGCTCTCGCCGTACGCCTTGGGGAACTCGGGGTAGGGGGACCAGTAGTCGCGGTTGCGGATCGCCGCGAGGGCGCGGTCCAGGGTGTCCTGGTGGCGTTCGATCAGTTCGGCGACCGAGGGGGCAGGGGTCGCAGCGGCCATGGTGCGCTCCTCCAAAGGGGCGGACGGGACACCCCTCAGAGTAACCGAACGATCGGTCGGGGCACAGGGGTAGCCGTCAGGCACGCGAAGGCGGGGTTCTTCCGGGGAGCACGGAGAGCCGTGGAAAAGGAGCCGGCCCGCAGTCCCAGCTGGGGCTGCGGGCCGGAAGACCGGAAGAAAGGTTTCCCCTCGGTCTACGGGATGCCGAGCTCGAAGATGACGTAGCCGGCGAAGAAGCCGGAGGCGACGGCCCCCATGCCGAGGACGGTGGCCAGGGAGGGCAGCGAGAGGCGGCGCAGGGCGATCGCGATCGGGATGGCGAGCGGGAAGACCGGGAGCACGAAGCGGGAGAGCGTGCCGAACATCTGCTGGCTGCCGAGCACCAGCACCAGGGTGCCCAGGGTGTAGACGGTGATCACCAGCGGCGGGCGCAGCCGCAGCAGCGGGACCAGCAGGCAGGGCAGTGCGAACAGCACCAGGACGGCGATCAGGTCCTCGGTCGGGTACGCGAAGAGGTAGTTGCCGTCGCCGGTGAGGACGTGCGTGACCGCGGTGGAGGTGTACGTGCCGAAGTCGAAGAAGTGCAGCCAGGCGCCGCGCTGGAGGGTGAGGTAGCCGTCCCAGTGGCCCATCCGGTAACCGACCCAGCCGATGTAGCCGAAGAAGCTCAGCGGCGGCAGCAGGATGGCGGCCAGCGGACCGAGCACCCCGTCCCTGCGGCGGAACAGGGCGACGGCGGCGGAGAGCGCGACGCCCGCGATCAGGGTCATCGAGGTGGGCCGGCTCAGGCCGGCGATGAAGGTGATCAGCGCCGCGTTCAGCCACTGCCGGCTGATCACGAAGTAGCAGGACCAGACGGCCAGCGCGACGAACAGCGACTCGGTGTAGACCGCCCACAGCACGCCCGCGCCGGGGAAGGCGCCCCAGACCGCCGCCGCGATCACACCCGCCCGCGCCCCGGCCAGCTGCTTGGTGACCGCGTAGATCCCGGCGGCGGCGATGAACGAGGAGACGACCGAGACCAGCATTCCGGCGCCGTAGAGGCCGATCCCGGTGCAGTTCGAGACCAGGCGCATCAGGCCCGGATAGAGCGGGAAGAACGCGGAGGAATTCTGCTGGATGGTGAAGAATCCGCCGTGGTCGGCTATCAGCTCCGGGTGGTAGCCGAATTGCGCGACCTGCTGGTACCACCAGCCGTCCCAGCTGCCCACCACATCCCACGGGTGCGCGCCGCCGCCGTACCTCGGGTCGAGTTGGTGGAACCGCCCGGAGGAATCCAGCAGCAGCATGAAGACCGAGAAGCCGATCAGCTTCACCGCCCCGAACAGCGCCAGTGCGGGGCCGAACTCGGCGGCGCCGCGCCGGAAGCGGGCGCGGAGGGTGTCGAACCCCGGGAAGGGCGGGGGCGCGGACTCGGACGGTGGCACCGGGGGTTCGCCGGGGAGCGGACGGCGTTCGGATGCCACCGTCTCCTGTATCGCGCTCACTGCGGGGCCCCTCCACCGGTCGCCGTCACCACCCCGCCGGGGTTCCCGGCGGTGAACGGCGAGTCTATCCGGCGGTGTTGGAAACCCCGAGGGATCTCGGTCCGGGTGGGGAGGGGTACGCGAATTCGCTTTCACGGAGTTCCGGCCGCGCATTGGACCGCAATCCCGTATTCGGTGGGAAATGAGCGGAAAACGGCCGCGGGCGGGGCGCCTGGGGCGAGCGGGCTGTTCCGACCCCAGGCTGACGTGCGGCCGGGGCGGCGGGGATACTCGGTCCCATGGCCGAGAACACCACCCGCACCACGTACACCGTCGAGTCACTGCTGGCCGTGACCGTCGAGGTCTTCAACGAGCGCGGGTACGACGGGACGTCCATGGAGGACCTCTCGAAGGCGGCCGGGATCTCCAAGTCCTCGATCTACCACCACGTACGCGGCAAGGAGGAGCTGCTGCGCCTCGCCGTCGGGCGGGCGCTGGACGGGCTGTTCGCCATCCTCGACGAGCCCGCCGCGCGGCAGGGCCGGCCGGTGGACCGGCTCGAACACGTGGTGCGGCGGACGGCCGAGGTGCTGCTGGAGGAACTGCCGTACGTCACGCTGCTGCTGCGGGTGCGGGGCAACACCCCGACCGAGCAGTGGGCGCTTGAGCGGCGGCGGGAGTTCGACCACCAGGTCGCCGAGCTGCTCAGGTCGGCGGTGGCCGAGGGCCAGCTGCGCTCGGACGTGGAACCCCGGCTGGCCACCCGGCTGCTGTTCGGCATGATCAACTCCATTGTGGAGTGGTACCGGCCGGGCCTCAGGGCGGCGGACGGCGTCGCCGAGGCGGTCGTGCACCTCGCCTTCGACGGGCTGCGCGCGCCGACCGCGTGAGGACCGGGCGGCCGCTCGGCCGCCGGCCCCCGCCTCAGGACAGGCCCTGGTCCGGCGGGACCTGGTCGGTCTCCTCGAAGACCAGCAGGGTCTGGGTGGCCAGGACCTGGGAGATGTTCTGGATCCTGGTCAGCACCAGCTCGCGCAGGGCGCGGTTGTCGGCGGTGTGCACCAGGAGCATGACGTCGAACTCGCCGCCGACCAGGGCGATGTGCGCCACCCCGGGCAGGTCGAGCAGCTGCTCGCGGACGGTCCGCCAGGAGTTCTGCACGATCTTGAGGGTGATGTAGGCCGAGGCGCCTTGGCCGGCCTTCTCGTGGTCCACCCGGGCGGTGAAGCCGCGGATCACCCCGTCCTCGACCATCCTGGATATCCGGGCGTACGCGTTGGCCCGGGACACGTGCACCCGCTCGGCGACCGAACGTATCGAGGCCCTTCCGTCCTGCTGGAGCAGACGGAGGATCGAACGGTCGACTCGGTCGAGCCTGGACATCTGTTCAGTGGACACGGCCCCCGCCCTCTCGGAATGGACATGCTGCCACCAGCAGACCGCTGTTCGGGCCGATTGTCCACCACCTTGGCGCAGCTGTGGCCAGAATGACCAGACAACCGAACAATCGGTAGGGAGCGACGAGGTCCCACGGACGGCCACGCCGTCCCTCGCTCACCACGGCATCACCACTGCCCCTGTCGCACCCCCTCCCCACCCTTCGGAGGTGCCGAGATGACCGTTCTCGACCACAGATTTCCAGCCTCCGTCCCGGGGTGGCTCCCCGGCGCGACCGCCCCTCGCACCGATCCCACGCCGCTGCTGCCGGACCCGGCCCCCGTCCGCGTCCTCGGCACCCCGCTGCTGGAGAAGACCGACCCGGCGCTGCTGCGCGAGCTCTACCGCCGCCTGGTGACCGGCCGCCGCTACAACCAGCAGGCCACCACGCTGACCAAGCAGGGGCGGCTCGCCGTCTACCCCGCGTCCACCGGCCAGGAGGCCTGCCAGGTGGCCGCCGCACTGGCACTGCGGGAGCAGGATTGGCTCTTCCCCAGCTACCGGGACACCCTGGCCGTGGTCGCCCGGGGAGTGGATCCGCTGGAGGCGCTCACCCTGCTGCGCGGCTCCGCCCACACCGGCTACGACCCGCGCGCCACCCGGACCGCACCGCTGTGCACCCCGCTGGCCACCCAGGCGCCGCACGCCGTCGGACTGGCCCACGCCGCTCAGCTGCGCGGTGAGAGCGTGGTCGCGCTGGCGATGCTCGGCGACGGCGGCACCAGCGAGGGCGACTTCCACGAGGCGCTGAACTTCGCCGCCGTGCTGCACGCCCCGGTGGTCTTCCTGGTGCAGAACAACGGGTACGCGATCTCCGTCCCGCTCACCCGGCAGTCCGCCGCGCCCACCCTGGCCCACAAGGCCGTCGGCTACGGCATACCCGGCCGGCTGGTGGACGGCAACGACGCACCCGCCGTGCACGCCGTCCTCACCGAGGCCGTGGAGCGGGCCCGTTCGGGCGGCGGACCCACCCTGGTCGAGGCGCTCACCTACCGGATCGAGGCGCACACCAACGCCGACGACGCCACTCGCTACCGGCAGGACGAGGAGGTCGCGGCCTGGAGCGAGTACGACCCGATTCTGCTGATGGAGCGTCATATGCGTGCTGCGGGAGTACTGGAGGACCAGCTGGTGCGGGAGGCGGCCGACGAGGCCGAGGCGCTGGCCGCCCGGATGCGCGCCGAGTTCCATGCCGACGCCGAGCTCGACCCGATGTCCCTGTTCGCCCATGTCTATGCCGAACCGACGCCTCAACTACGTGAGCAGTCAGCGCAGTTGGCGGCCGAGCTGGCCGCGGAGGCCGAGGTGCAGGGCCGATGACCACCTCCCACCGCTCGCCCGCCGCCCTCGACGGGGCCGCCGCGCCGCACTCCTCCGACTCCCTGCCGCGCCCCTCGGGCTCCCCGGTGACCACCAGCATGGCGCAGGCGCTCAACTCCGCACTGCGGGACGCCATGCGGGCCGACGAGACCGTCCAGGTGATGGGCGAGGACGTCGGCGCCCTCGGCGGCGTCTTCCGGATCACCGACGGACTCACCGCCGAGTTCGGCCCCGAGCGGTGCCTGGACACCCCGCTCGCCGAGGCCGGCATCCTGGGCACCGCCGTGGGCATGGCGATGTACGGGCTGCGGCCGGTGGTGGAGATGCAGTTCGACGCCTTCGCGTACCCCGCGCTGGAACAGCTCTTCTCGCACGTCGCCAAGATGCGCAACCGCACGGCCGGGAAGCTCCCGCTGCCGATCACCGTCCGCATCCCGTACGGCGGCGGCATC
Organism: Kitasatospora sp. HPM-01-4; assembly: GCF_051374625.1. NCBI lineage: Bacteria > Bacillati > Actinomycetota > Actinomycetes > Kitasatosporales > Streptomycetaceae > Kitasatospora > Kitasatospora sp. HPM-01-4. The sequence goes on from NZ_JBPQGP010000005.1 coordinate 4,510,434, forward strand.
GGCGGCGTCGAGCACCACAGCGACGCCTCCGAGGCCTACTACACCTCCACCCCCGGCCTGCACGTGGTCACCCCCGCCACCGTCGCCGACGCCTACGGCCTGCTGCGGGCCTCGATCGCCTCCGACGACCCGGTGGTCTTCCTGGAGCCCAAGCGGCTCTACTGGGGCAAGGAGGAGTGGGACCCGGCCGTGCCGGTCGAGCCGATCGGCAAGGCGGTACTGCGGCGCACCGGCCGCTCGGCGGTGCTGATCACGTACGGGCCCTCGCTGCCGGTCTGCCTGGAGGCGGCCGAGGCGGCGAAGGCCGAGGGCTGGGACCTGGCCGTGCTGGACCTGCGCAGCCTGGTGCCGTTCGACGACGCGACGGTCGCCGAGGTGGTCCGCTCCGTCGGGCGGGCGGTGGTGGTCCACGAGTCGGCCGGCTTCGGCGGGTTCGGCGCGGAGATCGCCGCCCGGGTCACCGAGCGCTGCTTCCACCACCTGGCCGCACCGGTGCTGCGGGTCGCCGGCTTCGACATCCCCTACCCGCCACCGATGCTGGAGCACCACCACCTCCCCGGGGTGGACCGGATCCTGGACGCGGTCGCCCGGCTGCAGTGGGAGGAGTGACGATGACGCCCGTGGTACGCGAGTTCACCCTGCCCGACCTCGGCGAGGGGCTCACCGGAGCCGAGGTGGTCCGCTGGATGGTCGAGGTCGGCGAGGTGATCGCCGTCGACCAGCCGGTGGTCGAGGTCGAGACGGCCAAGGCCGTGGTGGAGGTCCCCTGCCCCTACGGCGGGGTGGTCACCGCCCGGTACGGCGAGGTCGGCGAGGAGATCGCGGTCGGATCGCCCCTGGTGACGGTCGCGGTGGCGTCGCCGGACGCGGCGCGGCCGGGGGACGGCACGGCGGCCGCAGGTGCCGGGGCCGCACCCGAGGCGGCCGAGCGCCCGCTGGTCGGCTACGGGGTGAGGGAGAGCGCCAAGGGCGGGCGCCGGGCCCGGGTCCGGATCGGCGGAGCCGCTCCCGCGCCTGCTGCTCCTGCCCCTGCTCCCGCGCTTGCTCCTGCCCCTGCTCCTGCCGCTGCCCGTGCCGAGGCGCCGGCGGCCGCTCGGGTGGTCGCCCCCGCGGTGATCCCGGTGATCTCGCCCTTGGTGCGGCGGCTGGCCCGTGAACACGGCCTCGACCTGGCCCGGATCACCGGGAGCGGCCCGGACGGGCTGATCATGCGGGCCGATGTGCAGCGGGTGCTGTCCCAGGCGGTCGCACCGGCCCCCGCCACGGCGGCCGAGGAGGAGGTCGTCCCGCTGCGCGGGCTGCGCCGGACGATCGCCGAGAAGCTCACCCGCAGCCACCAGGAGATCCCCGCCGCGACCTGCTGGGTGGACGCCGACGCGACCGGACTCATGGAGACGCGCGCCCAGCTGAACCGGGCGGACGGGCCGAAGGTGAGCGTGCTGGCGCTGCTGGCCCGGATCTGCACGGCCGGACTGGCCCGCTTCCCCGAGCTCAACTCCAGTGTGGAGAGCGACGGTTCGGGTATCCGGCGGCACGGCGCCGTCCACCTGGGCTTCGCGGCGCAGAGCGAACGCGGCCTGGTGGTCCCGGTGATCAGGAACGCGCACCTGCTGAGTACCGAGCAACTCGGCGCCGAACTGGCCAGGTTGACCGAGTCGGCCCGCGCCGGGAAGCTCACGCCCGCCGAGCTGACCGGCGGCACCTTCACGCTCAACAACTACGGCGTCTTCGGAGTGGACGGCTCCACGCCGATCCTCAACCACCCCGAGGCGGCGATGCTCGGGGTCGGCCGGATCGCGGCCAAACCCTGGGTGGTGGACGGCGAGTTGGCCGTCCGGCAGGTCACCCAGCTGTCGTTCACCTTCGACCACCGCGTCTGCGACGGCGGGACGGCGGGCGGCTTCCTGCGCTTCGTCGCGGACTGCGTCGAGCAGCCGGGGGTGCTGCTGCGCCACTTGTAGCGGCGGCGGCCGTTTTCTGGAGACGGCCGCGACGGTGGAAAGGGCGCGGTGCCGGTGGGGCCGGGGAGGGTACCGGGTCCCCGGCCCGGGTGTCCGGGCTTTGCGCGATTCGTCGGATGAGCTGTCCCGGCGTGCCAGGCTACCGAGACCTCAGCAGGACTGGGTCAGGTGCGGTAGCAGGGACGACCGGAGCGGAACGATTCTCTTGGGCACTCGTCAAGTCGCGTTGGAGTCGGCGCCGTTACTCGTCAGGGCGGGTCATGGATCGGTCGCGGTGGATGCCGTGCCCGAGATGCCGGAGACCGGTCCGGATCCGCGCCCGGCCCTGGAACCGGTGCGGAACCTGCTCCCGAAGCCCGGCTCGCTCCCGGGTCCCTTCTCGCCGCCGGAACCCGGTCCAGCGACGGCGGCTGGTCCGGCCGCGACAGCCGGGCGAGTGACCGGGACCGGGCAGGTGACCGAGGCCGGTCTGGTCATCCCGCCGAGGCCGACCAGGCCGCCGTCCGTACCGGCTCCGGTGCCGCCGATCGCACCGATGTTCACCCGGGCGCCCGGTCTCAACTGGGCCGGTCCGGGCGACCGTTGGACCCGGGCCTGGGCGCAGGACGACTCCCGGGCGCCTGCTCCCTCGGCGCTCCCCGCCGCACCGCCCCGGCCGGAGCTTCCGGGCGGGGTCGCCTTTCCCGCGCTCCCGGCGCTCGGCTCCGCTCCCGGTTCCGCATTCGGCTCCGCTTCCGGCTCCGCTCCCCGCTCTGCTTCTGGTTCCGCTCCCGGTTTCGCTCCCGGGTTCCCCGCACTGCCGTCCTCCGCGTCCGGAAGGGGAGCCCAACAGCCGCCCACCGCACGGGACATCGAGCTGATCCGCCACTGCCTGGCCGCCGTGGAACCGGTCGCCGACCGGGCCACCGCCCACTTCTACGCCCTGCTCTTCCTCCGGCACCCCGAGATCCGGGCGCTCTTCCCGGCCGCCATGGACGTCCAGCGCGACCGGCTGTTCCGCTCGCTGCTGATGGTGGCCCGCAACGCCGACGACCTCGCCGGGCTGACCGGGTACCTGGCCCGGCTCGGCCGGAGCCACCGCAAGTACGGGACGCTGAGCGGCCATTACGGCGCGGTGGCCGAGTGCCTGGTCGCGACCCTGGAGCGGTACTGCGGCAGCCGCTGGAACACCGAGGCCGAACTGGCCTGGCGCCGGGTGTACGGCCTGGTCGCCCGGGTGATGGCCGACGCGGCCGAGCGGGCGGCGCGGACCTCGCCGCCCTGGTGGCAGGCGGAGGTGGTCGCGCACCGGCCGAGCACCCCGGACATCGCGGTGCTGACCCTCCGCCCCGACCAGGCGTACCCGTACCGCGCCGGGCAGTACACGACCCTGGAGACGCCGTGGTGGCCGCGGGTCTGGCGGCAGTTCTCGTTCGCCACCGCACCGCGCCCCGACGGCCTGCTGACCCTCCACGTCAAGGCGGTCCAGGCAGGCTGGGTGAGCAACGCCCTGGTGCACCGGGCCGCTCCCGGAGACGTCCTGCGGCTCGGACCGGCCGAGGGCGGCATGGTGCTGGACAACACCGGCGGCGCCGACCTGCTCTGCGTCGGCGGCGGTACCGGAATCGCACCGATCACGGCGCTGGTCGAGGAGGTGGCCGCCCACGGCATCCGGGGCCGCTCGGTCGAGGTCTTCTACGGCGCCCGCCGGCGCACCGAGCTGTACGCGCTGGACGCCCTGCGCCGGCTGGCCCACGGCAACCCCTGGCTCACCGTCCGCCCGGTGCTCTCGCTGGAGCCGGGCGGGGCCGACGGCACGGAGAGCGGCGAACTCCCGGAGGCCGTGTCGCGACGCGGCCCCTGGACCGGCCGCGCGGCCTACCTCAGCGGACCGCCGGCGATGGTACGGCGGACGGCGGCGGCGCTGGTACGGGCCGGCGTGCGGCCGGAGCGGATTCACCACGATCTGGCGGGCGAGTCGGCGGTGTGGTGAGCCGGGGGTCCCGGGGTGGCTGAGGACCCCGGGACCGACTGCGCGGATCGGCATCCCATCAGGCGGCGTCGAGGGCTTCGGTGATCTTGCGGGCCATCTCCGCCATGGTGGGACTGGTCTCGCCACGGTGGGTGGCCGCTTCGATGGCGACGAGGACGATGCCGCGGAAGTTGTCGGCCTCGGCCGGATCCTGCTGCTTGAGCAGGCTCATGGCTCCCGTCAGGGCCGGCAGCACGTGGTCGGCGATTCCGGCCACGGTCTTGCCGCTCAGCTTCACGCTCCCTCGCTTGTCGCCGAGCACGTGCCCGACCGGGCCGGTCGCGGAGGCCAGGGCGATGGAGCCGTCGGTGGCGATCCGGTGGGGCTTGCCGCCGGCGGCACCGGCGGCCGCCATCAGCGAGACGGCGCCGTACGCGGCGGTCCGCAGGGTGAGCTTGTCCTGGTCGGTGAGGGTGATGGACATGGTTGTGTGCTCCTCTTCAGCTGTTGTGGGACTCAGTCGGGCGGACGGAACCCGGGGCGGACACGCCTCAGGAGCGGGTCGCCCGGTCGACGACGTCGCGGATCGCCTGGACCACGGCGTCGGCGCGCTCGAAGCACAGCTGGCTGTGGTTGGTGTCGGGGAGGATGCGGTGCTCCCCGTGCGAGACCGAGTTCGCCAGGGCCTCGTACAACCGGGTCTTGCCCTCGTGGATCCCGCGCAGCGTCTCCTCCGACATCAGCGCCTGCTGGGCGGGGTCGACGGCCAGCGGGGTGAGCGCGATCAGCGGGACGTCGGGGATGTCCGGCCCGGCCCGCAGTTCGTCGGCGAGTGCGGACATCGAGGCGCGTTCGGCGATGCCGGCGTGGATCCACCGCTCACTCACGTGGTACTCGACCAGCGACTGCCGCACGTGCTCCGGGTAGTCGGCGAGCATCTCGGCGACGAACCCGCGCATGAACGGCAGCGCCTGCTGGAGCTGCTCGGCGGTGGGCGCCATCTGCTCGCCCGCGGCCAGGCTGGCCTCCGGGGGCACGAAGTCGTCCCAGTCGCGGTGGAAGGCGTCCAGCCAGACCAGTCCGGCCACGTCCTGCGGGTACAGCTGCGCGAACCGGTGCGCGTAGCCGCCGCCGAGGGAGTGCGCCACCAGGACGTACGGACCGGCGATGCCCTGGGCGTGCAGCAGTTCGTGCAGTTCCGTGACGACCTCGGCCGCGGTGCGCGGCAGCGGGGCGGGATCGCTGTAGCCGGTGCCGGCGCGGTCGTACACCACAGCGGTGCTGAACCGCGAAACCTGCTGCTGGATGCCGAAGTAGTCCAGGCCGACCGCGCTGGCGCCCGGCAGGAACACGACGGCCGGTCCGCCGCTGCCCGACCGGTGCACGAAGATCCGGCGGCCGTTGATCTCCTGGAACCCGCCGAGCGGAGGAGTGAGCTGGTCTGAGGAGGTGCTGTTCGCTGTCATGCCGTCAACTATCCGAGCCCGGCCTGACACCGCCCTGTCATCGCCCTGACGCGAGCACTGACACGGTGTCCCACCTCGTTGGGCCAGGTCAGAACGGTGCGCTCTAGGGGACTTCGATGCCGGCCGATCGCACTTTCTCCTCGATCAGCGCGGTCAGACGGGTCCAGCCGGGCCTTTCGTCCTCCCCGTGGCGGGTGAGCATCTCGTAGCGGGTCTCGCCGTCGTCGCGGTTCTGGAGGCCGCCCAGCGTGGGCAGCAGTGAGGGGTCGGCGATGAAGTGGGCGGCCACTTCCTCGGCGAGTTCCTCGATCCGGGGGTCGTCGGGGGCCCAGTTTCCGGCGCTCCAGGTGAGCTTGATCATGGCGACGTGCCGGGGATCGTCGAGGCCGTGCTCGATCTGGGAGAGGTAGTCGTCGAAGCCCTCCGGCATCAGGGCCCTGGCCAGGACCAGGCCCTCTCGCGCCGTCGTCACGTCGTCCTCGGAGAACCCGAGCCCGGGCATCCGGTCCAGCAGCGCGAGAGCGCGGGCCGGCAGCAGGACCCGGTTGCCGTGGGCGAGTTGGCGCAGCGTCTCGCGCCGCGCGATCAGCTCGTCGATCCGGTCGGTGAGGCTCTCCTCGACATCGACGAGCGCGGCCGAGAACTGCTCGGGATCGGCGTCGAGTATGGTCCCGATCTCCGCCAGCGGTACGCCCGCACCGGCCAGCGTCCGGACCTGGACCAGCCGCAGCAGGTCGGCCGTTCCGTAGCGCCGGTAGCCCGAGCTGTCGCGGCGCGGTTCCTGGATCAGGCCGTGCAGGTGGTAGTGCCGGATGGTCTTCACCGTGACGCCGGCGAAGGCCGCGGCCTGGCTGATGGTGATGCCGTCTGTCATGGCGTCAGTTGACCCCACTGACCTGCAGTGCGGCAACTTCCCGAACGGCTGCGGCGATGGCCCGGAAGTCCTTGCGCATCACGGTCGAGTGGTTGCTTCCGACCGTCGCGCTCACCCGGACGTTGGGGTTGCGGGCGAGCACCGGGTCCAGCGTGGCACGCATCGCGGCGTGGCCTTCCTCGGTGCTGCCGAGGCTGGCGCCCGAGGCCACGACGAACCGCATCGGGAAGGTCACGCGGTCGAAGACCGGGCCGCCGGCGGCCACGATCTCGTTCAACTCGATGTTGATGTCGGCGTGCTGGTCGGCGGACATGTTCGCGGACAGGCCCAGCCTGCGGGTGAGCGGCATCGTCCACCGGAACTTCCGGAACAGCCGCCGGATCTCCTCCTTGCCGGCCTCCGGGCCACCCTCGACGCTGGCGAGGTAGTCCCACGGGTAGCCGCCGTCCACCATGACCACACCGGCGACGCGGTCCGGGTTCCGGGTGGCCCAGTGCAGCGCGAGCGCTGCCCCGTAGGACCAGCCCACCAGCAGGGGCCGCTCCGCCCCGGTCGCGTCCAGGACGGCGTCGACATCCCGGATACAGGCCTCGAACGAGTAGTCCGCCGACCGCTTCGAGCGGCCACGGGCGCGCTCGTCGTAGGTGATGTGCCGCCACCCGCTGCCGAGTTCGGCGGTGATGGGCCGCCAGTTCTTCTGGGTGGCGTAGGAACCGTTGAGGTAGACCACCGGCCTGCCGGTCCCACGGGTGTCGGTGACGGCCAGGGCCGTGTCCTCCACCGGCACCATGCCGCTCCAGGTCGAGGTGGGGAGCGGGTTCGAGCGCGAGATCGAGTTCGTCATGCCTTCAGCGTGAGGCCTGACCTTAGGTCAAGGTCAACCATGGAATTTCGGCGGTCCGTCGGCCCCGATCCCGGACCGGTCATGGCGGAGGGCCCGCCACCGCCTCAGGGTGGCAGGCCCTCCGGTGCGGAACGGGCTGAGCTCAGCTCTTGTTCACGCAGGCGTTGCCGGCTGCTGCGTTGAGCAGGCCGACGATGTCGACGCTGTTCCCGCAGAGGTTGATCGGAAGCTGGATGGGGACCTGGATGTTGTTGCCGCTGATGACACCGGGAGATCCGACGGCCGCCCCCTCGGCGTCGGAGTCGGCAGTTGCGGTCTGTGCCCCGGCGAGAAGGGCGGTGGCGGCGAGGGAGGCCGCGACGAGGGCGGTGCGGATGCGCATGATCTGCCTCCTGGGGAGGACGGGGATAGATAGAGCAATCAGACGCGAGCGGTGATCGAAGACATGCGGATTCGTGCGGCCGTGGGCGCGCCACGCCGGATCCCGACCTGTCTCCTTGCTCGCGGCCGGGGCGTGGGCCGGTCATGAGGCGGTGGCCTTGCGAGGCGGTGCCGCGAAAGTCGGGAGGTGCCCCAACCGGTCGGCGGTTGCCGCTGGTTGGGGCACTGGTCGGCTCCAGGCTTGCTGCCGTGTGCCGACCTTCCACGCAGGAGGCCCAGTCCTTCGTGGCACCCGCTGGCCCGGTCCAGGTGGGCCGACGGGAGTTCGGGTTCAGGCCGTGATGGAGCGGCCTTCGAGGTGGTACACCGGTGCGAACGGGTCTTCGAGGCGCAGCAGGGCGGACCAGATCCGGTCGGTCTGGTAGGGCCGGCACCGGTCGGGGATGTCGTCCGGGTGTACCCACGCGAGTTCGCTGATCTCACCGGCGGCGATCAGGGGGACCGAGGCGCTGGCGGCCACTTCGGCCGAAACCCTGGCCGTGAACACGTGGTTGAGGCCGGGGACCGAGTCGTTGCGCGGCATCCAGTCCACGATCAGGACGTCATCGAACCGGAGGTCGAGGCCGGTCTCTAGTAGGTGGGCATCAACTGTACGGGTGCAACAAGTGAGCAGTTAGACAGTTGAGTTGGACCGCTCTGCGGGAGGGGCGACGACTGATGACGGTGCTGTTCGAGTGCGGCGTTCAAGCGGATTGCCTCCAGGCGGGCTCGGGTCGAACGGCGAGTTTGCGAGTGCCTCGTGGGCGAGCGCCAGCGCGTCCTCCAGCAGGCCGTGAACAGCGGTGGGAAGCGCGGCGGAGCCCAGTGCACAGGCGGCGAGAGCCCGTTTGAGCCCTGCGGTCTGACCGGGTTCGAGGTTCCGGCGGGCACCGGGGTGGGCGAGCAGGTCGCGCAGAGCGTAGCCGTCGCCGGAATTACTCGTTCGGCTGGTGAGGTGCCGCAAGAGGTTCCGGGCTGCGGGCGTGGCCGGGCTGGTGGCGTCGAGGGCGGTCAGGGCGAGGCGGGTGGTGAACACGGCCAGGCCCTCGCCCGCGTCGAGCACCAGCCAGTGGTCGATCGCCGCCTCGGCTGCTTGCTGGTCGCCGGGGCGGCACAGCGCGGTCAACGCCGTGGTGACGGCGTTCTCCCACGGGTCACCGGGCTCGGTTGCCTCCAAGAGGGCGAGGGCGCCGGGAAGGTCGCCGGTGGTGGCGGCGGCCAGGACGGCGACCTGGCGGCCGTCGAGGATGCGCAGGCCGATGCCGTGGTGTTCCTCGATGTGGCGAAGGGCGTCGCTCCAACGGCCTTCTGCGGTGAGGGCGCGGGTGCCGTCGGCGAGAACGACTCGCCACAGCCACTGGCGGACTTCGGCGCGTTGCTGGTCGGTGTTGGTGAGGTGGGCGGGGACGGTGATGCCGTCGAGGACGGCCTCGGTGCCGGTGGTGATGGCGCGGTAGAGGCCGAGGAGGAGCTGGTGGCCCTGCTGGTGCTGTCCGGCACGGATGTGGAGGCGGGCAAGGTTGACGAGCGGTTCGAGGCCGCGGATCGCGCTCATCGCCGGGAGTGGGCCGCGGGTGAGGTAGAGGCGGGCGTGGCGGTGGCAGAGCTCGCGTGCGTAGGTGGGCAGGCCGAGGTCGGAGGCGAGCAGGGCGGCCTGGTTGAAGACGGTGGATGCCTGGCCCGGGTCTGCCTGTCGGGAGGCCGTGTCGGCTAGCTCGGTGAGCCGGCCGACACGGGCTTCGAGTGGCAGGCACGCGGGCCGGATCCGGGCGACCAGTGGGAAGCGCCTGGCGACGGGGCCGGTCGGGTGCATGGGGGCTACTCCCAGGTGACGGCGATCGGGTGGTGGCGGCGGTCGAGGACGAAGCGGCCGGTGGCCGGGTCGGAGGCGGCCGGGGTGTCGGGCAGTTCGAGGCGCAGCGTGCGGTGGCGGTAGCCGCTGTTCCAGGTGCGGATCTCCTGGGAGACGAGGTCGGCAAGCGCGGAGCCGTCGGGGCCGTGGCTGATGACGCCGGTCTCGTAGGTCTTGCGGCCGTCGGCGTCGGGCTCTCCGGGACGCAGAGTGAGGTAGGCGAGGGAATCGCCGTTGACGGTGGCCATGGCACCCCAGCCGAACATCGGGGCCACACCGCGCTCGCGGGCGGCATCTGTCACGCTCATCCGCATCAGGGAGTTGGGCAGGGTGAGGGCCAACCACAGGTCCTGGTACTCGTAGGTAGTGCCGGCCGGAATGGTCACCCCGGTCCAGATCTCGTGGCGCTCGCGGTCGAGGACGCCGAGCAGCACGGAGGCGTCGACGGCCTCGTGCTGGTCCTTGTGGACCTGGAGCGTGACGTCGCCCTTGTCGGTGAGGACGACGGTGCGGCGCGCGTCGTCCATGCTGCCGCGCAGCGGCATGAACACTGCGAGTTGGTCGTCGACCGACACCCAGCCGTCCTCGCGGCGCTCGAAGGCGATGGTGCGGGAGGCGGCGCCGCGCAGGCGCAGCGGCACCACGATCCGACCTGTCGGCTTGACCTGCTGGAGCCAGGGGGTGGGCATCTCGCTGGTGCTCACGGTGGCGATGACGCGGTCGTAGGGTGCGCCATCCAGGTGCCCGAGGGCTCCGTCGCCGAGGACGGCCTCGACGTTGGTGATGCCGGCGTCGGCGAGGTGCTTGCGGGCGCCGTGGACGAGGTCCTCGTCCACGTCCACGGCCACGACATGGCCACCGGGGCCGACGATGGTGGCCATGTAGGCGGCGTTCACACCGGTGCCTGCCCCGGCCTCGAAGATTCGCTCGCCGGGCTGGGCATCGAGCTGTTCGAGCATCAGGGCGACGATCGCAGGCTGGGAGGCGGCACTGATCTGCGTGCCGGAGCCGTCCGCCTTGGTGTAGGTGGGGTTGTCCGCGTACGCGGTCTCCAGGGGGAAGCCGGGCAGGAATTGCTCGCGGGCAACGGTGCGGAAGGCGTGCTCCACCGCGGCGCTGGCGATGGCCTTCTGGCCGAGCAGGCGGTTGGTGAGCGCGTCACGCAGCTGTCCGGCGGACGAGGCGGCGGCAGCGCCGTTGCTGAGGGTAGCCATATGGGTGACCTTAGTGGTTGTGTGGATGGTGGACTGCGAGGGTCCGGGGCCCTTAGCGGAGTGGAAGACGGCATCCAACGCCCTTGCCGCCATGGCGGCTTGGTGTTCGACCGGCAAGCCCGCGCGGTTGGCATGGAAGATCAGATGGTGGGCGAGGACCGCGCGCAGCCCGCGGGTAAGGAGGCCGTCACGGGCGAGGCGGGTGAGGTCCTGCCCGGCCCGCTCGAATGCGTCGACCCAGCCGGTGTGGCCGGCGAGAGGCAAGCCATCCAGGGTGAGTCGGCGGGTGTCGAGGCTCATCAGGTGGCGCATCGAGGCGGTCAGGGTGGCGGCCCGGTCGGGGGCGATGGCGGGTGGGGTGTCGCGGAGCGCGGCGAACTTGGCCCAGACGTCGCCTTGTTCGTACCAGTCGAGGCCGGCGGCGCGCAGCAGGGCGCCGGTCAGTACCACGGTGGTTTCGGCCCGGCCAAGCGCGACGGGCTCCGACTGGGCGGCGCGGGCGAGCAGGTGGAGGGTGTCGGTGTGGAAAAGCCGGTGGGCGATCTCCATCGCCGCAGGGCCGCCGAACGTCTCGGTCTCCGGCTCGTAGATTCCAAGGACCGACCGCTCGATGTGGCCTTCCTCGATGAGGCCGTCCAGGAGTGCCGTGACCGTGGGGGAGGGCTCGTTGGCGCGGTAGCGGAGCCGGAAGGGGGCTTTGCGCATGTACCACCAGGCGTCCAGCTCGCCTGCGGTCTGGGCGGCGGTGAGGGCGGGGGCGAGGTGGTGGGCGGCCAGGTGCTCGGTTGCGGTGCGGTCGGTGAACGCGATGTTGTGCTGGATCCAGCCGGTGGTCATCGATCGGTCCTCAGTCAGGCGGTCAGGAGGCAGGCGTCCCAGCGGGTCGCCGGTGCAGCGCCGGTGGCGGGGGCGAGCAGGGCGAGGGCGGTGCCGGCGGCGCCTTCCAGGAACGCGGGTCCGGCGCAGGCGAGCAGATGGCGGGCCTGCTCGTCGGGGTCGGTGTGGGGCGGGTGGGTGGTGTCCAGGAGCAGGGCGGCGGCTGAGCGCAGCCGGGCGGCGTTGCGCGGAGCGGCGTCGGCGGCGGCGCGGTGGGCGATGTGGGCGAGCCCGGCGTAGCCGTGGCAGGCGGACAGGTCGGTGGTTGCGGCGAGCGCGGGCGGGTCCAGCAGGGCGGTGGCAAGGACACCCTCGGCCTCGTGACGCAGACGCTGGTCACCGAGCGCGAGGGCGGCGAGCTGCTGGGAGCGGGCCAGACCGGCGGTGCCGTAGCACCAGCTCGGCCGCTGCGGTGGCAGGAGCCTGTGATCGGGGCTGGTCAGGTCGGCGCGGGTGACCCAGTACGGCCAGGCGTGGTGGTCGCGCCAGCGGTCCAGCCAGACCAGGATGGTGCCGATCGCCGTCCGCTGGCCGTCCACCTCCACACCGTGGCGCAGAGCCAGGGCGAGCAGGGCGAGGGGGCCCGCGACGCCGTGCGCAAGTCCATTGTTGGCGTGCCCGCCGGGGAAGCGTTCGTCGGCCCGCCCGGACGGGCCGCTCAGGGTCCACCAGCCGGGCAGCGCCTTCCTGTCGTACTTGACGTTTTCGGTGAGGCGAACCAGGTAGGCGAGGATCGTGCGGATCGCCTGACTGTTGGGGGTCCGGCGCAGGAGGACAGCGCCGATGCCGGCCAGGCCGCGGATGGTGTCGAACTCGGCCAGCGCTGGGAGGTCGCCGCGCTCGATGCGGGCGAGTGCCTGGTCGCAGCGCCTCTCGGCGTCGGCCGCGACCACCTGGTCGAGGTGGGCCAGGGCACGCTGGTAGGAGCCGGGCCGGGCCAGGGCGGCGCACGCGAGCGCGTGGGTGAGTGCGGGCGCGCCGTAGTACAGGTAGCTGTCCTGTCCGCGGGTGACCGGGGCGGAGGCCGCCACGGCGAGCCAGACGCGGGCGTGCTCCCAGAGCCCTCGGCCGGTGGCGGCGCGCTCGATGTGGAGCAGGGCGATGCCGGGGGCGCCGTGGGCCAGGGATTGGCGCCACTGGGGATGTGAAGTCCACGCGGCGGGAACGGTGTTGGGGTCGGCGAGCAGCTCGGCGATGCGGTCGGACAATTGCAGGGCGGGGTGGGTGTTCACTGGTCACCGGCCCGGGAGAGGCGGGCGAGGGCGGCGGCGCGGGCCAGGTACAGGACCTGGGCCTCGTCGTCGAAGTCGATGCGGTGAGCCCGGACGTAGTTGCAGTGCAAGAGGGATCCGAGCACGTCGTCCGGATCGACACCGACGGTGGCTGGGCCAGGGAAGTGGCGGCGGTAGCTGTCGAGGGCTTGGTGGCGGGCCGCCCAGGCGCCGACGATTGCGGCGCCTCCAGGCTCACCGCGCAACGCCACCCAGCTGTCGGCGGGATCGGCCAGGCGCACGGCCTCGCGGAGGACCGGTCGTGGGACGGCGGTTGGGGGCTTGGCGGGGACGTTGGCGACAAGCCAGCGCAGTCCGGCAGCAGGTGATCCGGTGAAGCCGGCGGCGATGGCGACGGCGTGGGCGGCGAGCAGCGCCTGCCGTCCGGGCCTCGCGGGTTGGGACAGTTGGGCGAGGACGGCGGTGGAGTCGGTGCGGAAGACCTGCGTGGCCGAGGCCCAGGCCGGGCCGTCGCCCCAGCGGCCGGTCTCCGCGTACGAGGTTGGGTACACGACTTCGGACAGCAGGCCGACCCGGTGCAGCTCGCCGACCCAGGTGCTGATTGTGCCGGCGGCGGATCCGAAGTCTGTTGGGGCGGGCAGGGTGATGCGCAGTCGCAGGTGCTGGCGAGGGTCGCGGAAGCGGACGAACCACCAAGCCGGGTGTCCGAGGTACTCCAGGAGGTCGGGCAGGTGGCGGGTGAGGACGGTGTCCTGGCGTTCCAGGTCGCCGTAGAGCGAGGCAAGGAGTACCCGGGAGGTGCCGGGCGAGTCGCCGTGGCCTCGGCGAAGGACGCGGGCCGACGTCGGCTGGGGCAGGCGTGGCCAGAGCGAAGCCCGGGTGGCGGTCAGGGGGACGACGATCTCATGGGCCCGGCCGCCGGCCCAGCCGAGCTCGGCCGGGGCAGGGGCCTCGATGAGCGCGGCGTGCGGGGCGGTGCCGAGGTGGGTGCGTAGCAGGACGCGGTGGCCGACGTGGTCGAGGTCGAGCGGCAGGCCCTGGCTGTCGGCGGCCAACAGGACGTGCCGCGGTGCTCGGCGCCGGACCAGCCACCCGGTCAGGGCCTCGTCCCAGCGCTCCCACGGTTCGCGAGGTCCCGGCAGTTCCGCGGCGTTGAGCCGCCAGGTGGCGGGAGAGAGGATCACGCGGCCGTGCCGCAGCCGGGGCCGGAACGGCAGGGTGCCGAGCGATCCCCAGTCGAAGCGGGTGACCTGCGCGCTCTGGGCACGAGATAGTTCGGTGATGAGCCGGGCCAGCGGCGGGGTGTGGACACGAAGGTTCAGTGCGTGGGTAGGGGCAGCCTCGATCCGCACGCCAAGCGCTGGCGCGGCCAGGTACATGCGCCGACCATCGCAGCCAACCGCCAGGTTCTCCGGGAACAGGACGCCGTCGGTGGGCTCGCGGTGCTCGGCGAGACTGACGACCAGCTGGCCCGTCGGGATGCTGCGGGCGATGTGCCCAGTGGCTGGGTCCAGGGGCGGGTAGGAAAGTTGGGCGGTGATGGCGTGTTCGTCCATCGTCGGCAGACCTGTCAGTACCCGGGTGAAGGCCGCGCGGTGCTCTGAGCCGAGCAGGTGGAGGAACCGTCCGGCCGAAACCCCGACCGCCCGCGATGCCGAGACCACCGATAGGTGGAACTCCCCGTCGTTCAGGGCCTGTTGGTCGCGGGCGTGGAGGCAGAAGCTGATCTCCAGGTGCGGGGGAAGTCGCGGTTCCTGCGGCCCCAGGTCGAGTACGGTCAGTAACGCCTCGTCGAGGACGACCTCGCGCTCGCCGTCGAGCGCCGCCCGCTGGGCGAGGGCGGCGAGGACCTCGTCGCGTTCGTCGAAGCGCGGCGGCTCGGCGGACCGTGCGCCGGGGTAGCCGTCGGGCCAGCCGATCCCGCTGTCGGCAACCATGTCGAGCAGCGGAACCAACGCGCCACGGCCGTATCGCTCATAGAAGCGTTGATGGTAGGCCCGCCATGCAGCGGTCCCGTACGGGAAGGCGCTGAGCCGGGTGAGCAGCCCGGCCGCTCGCGCGGCCTCGTCCGCGACGGACGTGGGCAGCACCAGGTCGGCGTCCAGGCGCAGGTCGACGGCCAGAGGCGGACGGTCCGCTCCATCGGGGCGGTCAGCGGTGGCCAGCGCCGTTTCGGCCCGGGCGCGGGTGGTGCGGCCGGGCATCTGGTTGTGGGCGGCGAGGATAGCGTGGGCCGCGCACAGATCGGCGAACAGTCCGGCGGCATCGGGGACCTGGCCGGCACCGGCCTGCTCCAGGGCGGCCAGGAGATGGCCGAGGGCGTCCGGTTCGGTTGCCGGGGCATGGAGGCCGGTGATCAGGGCGCGCCGGACGACGAGTTCGGTGAGCGCGCCGGTGATCCGCTCGGTGGGAGCGGCGGGGAACTCAGCGGTGAGCTTGTCGGCTAGTGCCTGGAACGGGATCGGGTGGCGGGCGGCGGCTAGGGCGAACGCGACAGGAGGGGTGTGGCGCAGCGTGACTTCGGCTGCCCTTGCACCGGGGCGGGGACGGTCGAGCGGCTGGTAAGGGATCACGAGTCGGTCGCCACGCACGTGGACGATGTCGTTCGCAGTCACATTCAGCCGGGTCAGCAGCCCGGGGTGCCGCTCGAACTGCTCGATCACCCTGGTGAGCCGGGCAGCGGAGAGTCGGGCGAGCGTGTGGTGGTCCCTGCCCCAACGGATGTCGGCGCACGGGCCGAAGACGGCTCCCTGAACGCCGGCGAAGAGCCCGAACGGCGTCGGGCGCCCGCCTGCGCGCAGCACGTATCGGGCCGTCGACAGGACGGCGCGCCGCACCTCACGCGGCGCCGGATACTCGTCGGCGACCAGGTCCTCGACTCGCCGGGCAAGCACTGGGCTGGCCAGAGCAAGCGCCTCGGCGCGGTCCTCCTCAGCCCACACCGCCCGCAGCCACGCCAGCCACTGCGGCACCAGAGTGCCGCAGTCGGCGGTGAGGTCTGGCCAAGCGGGCACCGGCAGGTCGGGCTGTGCGACGGCGCGCACGAGCGCCACGCCTGCGGCACGGTAGGAGGCCGACAAAACGGGGTGACGCATGGCGGACCTCGAATCCGGCGCGGGGATGGGGCTGGGACGGTCGGTGCCGCCGGGAACGCTCCCGGCGGCACCGATCAGATGAGTCAGTGCAGACCGGTGGTGCAGGCGCCGCAGGTGCTGCCGCAGCCGTCGTCGGTGAGGACCTGCAGGCTGGCTGCGTCGGCCACCTCGACGGCGGCCACGTCGAGGTCGAAGTCGTCGGCCGTGGTGCTCGGGGTGGCCGGGGCCTCGGTCTTGATCTGCTGAACCATGTGATTCCTCCTTGTGGACGTTCCCTTGCGGGACCTGGCGCCGGGGCGCGGGAGCACACCTTGTGTCACCAGGAGACGGTGGGGCGGTCTGGACCTGCTTCTCGCGCGGATCCCGGGCGGCAGGGAAGTTTTGGTGACCACCTCGAAGCATGGGTTCGCTGTGGCGGGCTCGGGGTTATGCGGTTCCTGGGTTCTCATCGCTTCTCCGCTCGTCTGGGGTCCGCCCCACGCTCCGTGCGCGACTACGGTCGGCATGCCGAGCGCGGCCCAGGCAGGTAGCTCTACCAAGACGATCCATGTAGCTGATGTTGAGTCAACTGCCTTTGGCTGCTGGCTTGATGATGCCTCAGGGCGTGCCGACCGCGAGACCAGCGAAGGCGATGCGGAGTGGCAGGCCAAGGTGTCGAACCCTTGCTACTTGTACCCGAGTTCACAGCTGGACTGTGGAGGTGAAGCGGCAGCGAAGACGGGCTGCCGTTGGTTTCTGCCATCGGATGATCGGGTTGATTCGGACGCTCTGATCCTGATGAGATGGGCGTCAACCTGCCTGATCCAGACGAGAGTTGCTACTCCGCTGCAGCCTGTGAGTCGAGCCGCGATCCGTTCCCCATTCCCGAGCATTCGCGCGACCTCCGCCCGGTCGGCCGGCTTAAGGGGGAGCAGGGCCAGGGACTGGGTCAGAGCTTCGAGAGCGTCCGCAAGGCGGCCGAACTCGGCTGGTTTCGTGGCCTGTTGGATGTCCACGGTCACGGGGCCGGTGTAGGGCACGGGGGGTTGGTTGAGCGGTCTGGCTCCGGTTGCAGGCATGCGTCGCACCGCCTCGCGTCAGACTGCCTGAGCGGCAGCGCGTGCGGTAACCGTATCCCTACAGAACGTGATGTTGCAAGAGTGAAACTAGGACAGCCCCCAGGGAGACGCTGGGGGCTGCCGATCAGTGCAAGTCAGAGCAGGTGGTCGAACTCGCCAGCCTTAACTCCCGCGATAAACGCCTTCAGGCGGGCTCGGTCGGTGGTAACAATCGTGTCCGGGTCGAGTGACTCCCGCACGTAGATCGCGTCACCGTCGCCCTGGGCGACTTCAACCGAGTTCCCGTCGTTGCTGCCGCTGAAGGTGGATTTCTGCCACACAGGCATGCGATGGCCTTTCAGAGTTGATACATGATGTGCTGAATGAGCCCCCACGAGTCCCGGGATGCATGGGCGCGTGCCGAGGAGCTCACCTCCACCGGCGGGAATGCAATCTTCCGCAGGTGATCGAATGTGTTTCGATATTCGGCTAGCTCGCTCTGGGCCACGAGGTACTCGGACCTGTTCGGGTGGTCGACCGCGACCGTCGCAAGCGCAGGATGCCCAGGCTGACAGATCAGAAATGGGCTCGGGTAAGGCGATGACTCCTCGACCGAAGATGGCAGCACCTGAATCTCGACGTTCGGGAGCTCTGCCACCTCCAGCAAGTGAATCAGCTGCTGGCGCATGTTGGTTGCTCCGGCGAACCGCATGTGCAGTGCGGCCTCATGGATGACGAACCGGAACTGTGGTGCACCAGGCTTCGTCAGTATTGTCTGCCGGTCCTGTCGGAACGCTAGAGAGCTCTTTGGCTCGCTTACCGTGCGACCGTACCGGTGCTCGTAGATCCTGCTCGTGTAAGCGGGGGTCTGCAGCAGTCCAGGAATGTAGAACGTCTCATAGTTGTCCAGGCGTTCTGCCGCACCCTCCATCTCCGCCAGATCGAGCGAGTAGTCGGGCATGGTGCCCTTGTATCGGCTCCACCAGCCCTTACCGTCGCCGGCGCCCATAGCAATGAGTGCTTCAATGAACGGCGCATCCTTGCAACCGCAGATCCCGGCAAGCAAGCGCAAGCGCTCCGGGTCGATACCAGTGCGGCCGGCCTCGATGTGGCTGAGCTGAGGACTGCTCATGCCGATCTCCTCGGCAGCCTCCTTGACAGTAAGTCCTGCCTCATCGCGCGCCCGTCGAACCTCGACGCCGATCCGACGCTGGCGTTCGCTGATCTTGGTCCTGAGTGCCAAGGCCTGGCCTTCCCTTCCGTGTGTGTGCAGTCTCGCCTTTCTCTGCCGTCCTGCGCTACTCGCTCGCGAGGCGGTGGTGTGCGGGGGTGGCCACGGTGCGTGGAGAGGTTGCAATCGTGAAACCTTGCCCCTACTGTATGTATCGCACCGCTTACTGACGCTTCGTCAGGCCGGGCCGAAGTGCACCCCGATTCCGTGTTGCAGATTGCCGACATCTGCATGCGCGAAATGCTCGGCGGGGGCGAGCCACGGACTGCGGATCAGCGGGCACTTACCCGACTGGAGTTGCTCATGCTGCTTCCCCTGGTACGCCCTCCCGACTGCGGCTCGCCCAACGAGTTCCGCCTCGATCTCTTCCCGCCGAACACCGCGCGCACGGTGCCCATCGTTCGGCATCTGCTGCGCGACCTGCTGGCCGCCCTCGGGCTCGAATCCGCCACACCGTGCCTCCTGCTGTCCGAACTGCTCGGGAACGCGCTTCGGTACGGCGGCAACCCGACGGTTGCGCTCGAACTCCGCGACGACCAGCTGTACATCGCCGTGGCCGATTCCTCGCCAACGCCGGTTGAAGTGTTGGACGTTGACCCGACCCAGGAGGGAGGACGCGGGCTGTTCCTCGTCAACCTCCTGGCGACCGAGTGGGGCGTCGAGCCCATCGGCACGTACGGCAAAGCGGTCTGGGCGACGGCAGCAGTATCCGCCGTGTGAAACAAGGAAGTTCAGGGTGCGGTGGTTGCAGCACTGCCGCACCTTTCAACGCCCGGCGCGACTCCTACCGGAGGTGCCGTTCGGCGCCCTGCTCGATCAGGGAGACACAGGCGGTGAACGCCTCGTCGGGTCTCCCCCACGGGTCCGGGACATCCCGGCCGCCGTCAAGGTACAGCCCCAGCTTGGGGCTGGTGTGCTCGTCGGCGAGGCTCCGGAGCGCCTCAAGGACGCTGTGGTCCATGGCCAGCACGGTATCTGCCCACTCCAGCAGCTCCGGGCTGATCAGAGTTCCTCGGTGGCCGGTCAGGTCGTAACCGCGCGCGGCCGCAGCGGCGATCATCCCCGGATGGGCGGCCCTGCCCACCCACCTGTCCAGCAGGCCGGCCGACCGGACCTCGACAGCCTCCCCTCCCCGCCGGGCGAGGACGGCTGCGGCGACCGGGGACCGGCAGTGGTTCCCCAGGCAGACCGCGAGGATGCGCCGGGGCCTTTGCCCGGTGCCCTCGGCGGGCACCGCCGCGTCGGTGGAACTCATCACCGTCAAGCCTCCGAGCCGATCGAGCGGGCGGTCCGCGCGGGATGGAGGGCACGCGGCACGGTCCGCACGCGTCCAGCGTGAACCGCCTGGCCTGGCGCCGCCACCGCATGGCGCACGTCGGGGTGCGCTGGTCCGCTCTATGGGCCTGGGGTCCCGCGCTTGCGATAGTCGTAGTCGACGGCCCGAACAGGTCTCCGCGTGGTGGGCCACGTGGTGGCGTGGTGTGCCGCTACCGGGTGACGAGGCCGTTCACCAGGGCTCGGAGCCCGTCCGAGTAGGTGTCCTGGGCAGTCAGCGCCTCCCATCGGTCGGCGGCTTGTGCCAACCGGGGAACCTCGTCGGGGTCGAGGTCGGCAAAGACGCTCTCTCGGTAGATGGGCCGGTCGTCGTTCGCGCGTCGCCGGGCCGCCGCCGCCCGGACCGCGATCTCCCCGGCTGTGTAGTACCAGATCGCGCGGTAGCCGTGCACGGCCTGATCGAGGGTCAGCCCGCAGTCGACGAGCCCGTCCACGATCTGCTCGACGAACCACAGCGCGGTCTTGGACAGCAGGTCGTCAGCGGTCAGCACTGCCACGATCCAGGGGCAGGCGGCCAGTACCTCGTGGATCGCCTCGGCGGCGACGATGACGCGCTCGCAGGGCGGTGCGGGCAGTTCGGGCCGGCGCAGTGTCCGGGTCGCGTAGTCGTCCAGCAGCAGCACGAGCAGTTCGTCCTTGTTGCGGACGTGATGGTAGAGCGCCATGGGCGTACTGCCGATCTCCGAGGCCAGCCGACGCATCGTCAACCGGTCCACGCCTTCCTCGTCCAGGATCCGGAGAGCCGTCCCGATGATCTCCTCGCGGGAGATCCGGGGAGGCCGGCCGGGAGTCTTGCGCGGTGAGGGCGTCTGCGGCATGCCCCCATCATCCCCTGGGTGTCGACAGCGGGGCGTATCAGACGCTAGTTTTCGTACATGTACAGAAACTTACGGGGGCGCCCCGGCGCCGTGCTGGCGGCGGCTGCCGTCGCCCAGTTCGTCGTCGCCCTGGACATGGCAGTGGTCAACGTCGCGCTCCCCACGATCCGCACCGCACTGGGATTCACCCCGCTCGGCCTCTCCTGGGTCGTGCACATCTACGCGCTCACACTCGGCGGACTTCTGCTGCTGGGTGGCCGGGCCTGCGACCTCTACGGTCGGCGTCGGCTCTTCGTGCTGGGCCTGGCGGTCTTCGGGCTGTGCTCACTTGCGGGCGGGCTGGCCCAGGCGCCCTGGCAACTGGTCGCCGCCCGAGCGGGCCAGGGCCTTGGCGCCGCCGCGGCCGCTCCAGCCGCGCTGGCGATGCTGACCGCCACGTTCCCCGAGGGGCCTCAGCGCACCCGGGCGCTCGGGGTGTGGAGCGCGGTGAACGCGGCGGGCGGCGCACTGGGTGTGCTCGCCGGCGGGCTGCTGACGCAGTACGCGGGCTGGCGGTGGGTCATGCTGATCAACCTGCCCATCGTCGCGGGGGCTCTCTCACTGGTCCCTGCAGGCGTGCCCGCCGACGCACCTACCACCCGGCGCAAGGATCCGGACGTGCTCGGCGCCGTCCTGGCGACCGGCGGAATCGGGCTGCTGGTGTTCGGCGTTGTCCGCACCGACACCGTCGGGTGGGACTCCCCGGCCACGCTGGTGGCCCTCGCCGCCTCGGCCGTCCTGCTGACGGCCTTCGTCGTCACCGAATCCAGGACCCCCGCACCGCTGTTGCGCCTCGGCCTGCTGCGCAGCCGCTGGGCTGCCGGCGCCAACGTGCTGGTGTTCCTCGCCGCGGCAGGGCAGTTCACCGCCTTCTACTTCGTGTCCCTGTACCTGCAACAGGTCCTCGGTATGGGCGCCGCTGCCACCGGCACCGCGTTCCTGCCGTTCTCCGCCGGCCTGATCGCGGGCACCGTCGCCGCGACCCGCATCACCTCGTCCCGCTCCCCGCGCGCGGCTCTGGTGCCCGGCGCTCTGCTGGCCGCCGCAGGGCTGGCCTGGTTCTCCACCATCAGACCGGACGGCGGCTTCCTCACCGACGTACTCGGCCCGTCCATCCTCACCAGCATCGGCACCGGACTGGTCCTGGCACCGGTCGCCGCCGCCGCGACCACAGGCGTCACCCCCCACGAGGCCGGCATGGCCTCAGGAGTCTTCAACAGCTCCCGCCAACTCGGCGGCTGCGTCGGCCTGGCCGTCCTCGCGACCGTCGCGGCGCACCGCACCGGCGCGGCCACCACCCCAGCCGCACTGAACGACGGCTATGCCCTGGGCCTGGCGGCCACCGCCGCGCTCTTCCTGCTCGCCGCGGCCGTGGCAATCGCCGTACTGCCCCGCCACCGCGCTGCGGCAACCACCCCGCAAGCCGCCACCCTCACAGAGAAGCAACTGGAAGGAACGCCGTCATGACGACGACACCCATCGACCTGTTCGCCTCGGCACTGCTGTTCCACCCCGACGGCGACGTCCGAGCCGCCGAACGCCGAATGACGAGCAGCGACTCAGGCGCATGGCAGATCGCGACCTTCCACGTCGAGACGGACGCCGACGTCCACGCCGACCACTGGGAAATGCACCCGGAGGCAGACGAGGCGGTGTGCTGCCTGGCAGGCGGCGCGCGGCTCTACTTCCGTCCCACCGGACCCGGCGAATCCAGCGAGGCGGTGCAGTTGCCGGCGGGCGCCGCCGTGATCGTTCCCCGCGGCCGCTGGCACCGCCTGGAACTGGGCACTCCGAGCGACCTCATGTCGATCACCCTTCGCCGCGGCACCCGCCTCGAAAAGCGCACCGACACCCGCTGACCGAACTGTGGCCCGGCAGGCCCTGCCGCCGGGCCACCACCCGCTGCCCAGTGCCCATGGCAGCTACGCCGGGGCGCTGGCAGGCCGTGCGGCCAACGAACCCGAGCAGTACGCGGACTCACCATCGAAGAGTTACACCCTTCACACCGAGAACGCCGTCATGGAAGGCGGTCTTGCACCCCGCCCACGGCGGTGAACACAACAAGTACACCCCGAACAACGACAAGCACCCCACCACCGCCGAGGTCTACGATCACCGCATGGTGACAGTACTGGTGAACGGACTTCCGGGGGCGGGGAAGACCACCCTTGCTCGGGCCCTGGCACGGGAGTTGAGACTGCCACTGTTCAGCAAGGACTCGGTCAAAGAGACCCTGGCCGACACTCTCGGGATTGAACCCACCGCCGGTAACGCCACCGCGCGCGAGTGGAGCAATGCCCTGGGCCGTGCAGCCGCGGAGACGCTGTGGACGCTGCTGACGTACGCACCCGACGGTGCCGTGTTGGAGAGCCCATGGCTGGGCCATGTGCGACAGTTCGCGATTTCGGGACTCGCTCGTGCGGGCGTGAACGACGTCCAGGAGGTCTGGTGCGACGCGCCGTTGGAGGTTGCACGACACCGTTACGCCGAGCGAGCCGCGAGCAGGCACCCGGTGCACCTCGATGACCATCCGGACTCCGACGAGCGATGGGAGTTGTGGAGTCGGACGGCCGAACCATTGGGCCTTGGACCCGTGCATCACGTCGACACGACCTGTCCGGTGGACATTCCGCAGCTCGCGAAGCAGATCAGGGCGACAAGCGGCGAAGACCGCCTGATCGTCCCATAGCCAAAGGTGCGTGGTCGGCTGTCCTACGTGGCCACTGCGCGTGGAAAATTCGGTGTTCTGCCCGCCCTGTGAGGACGCAGGATGGTGCGCATGACTTTGGCCACTCCCGTACTGCACACTGCTCGCCTGCGGCTGCGACCCTTCACCGACGCCGACACGGACCTCCTCTTCGCGCTGCACAGCAGCACCTACGTGATGCGCTACTGGGACTCCCCGCCGTGGAACGAACGGGCTCGCGCCGAGCGCTTCATTGTGAGGTGCCGGGAGCTGGCGGACGAAGGCACCGGGGCGCGGGTGGCCATCGACCGTGCTTCTGACGGGGCCTTCGTCGGCTGGTGCGGTCTGACCGGATGGAACCCGGACTTCCGCAGCGCGTCGTTGGGCTACTGTCTCGACGACGCGATGTGGGGCCACGGCTACGCGACGGAAGCCGCGCACGCCGTGCTGCAGTGGGCATTCGACACGCTGGACCTGAATCGGGTTCAGGCCGAGACCGATACGCGCAACGTGGCATCTGCCCGGGTTCTGGAGAAGGTCGGATTCGTACGGGAAGGGACGCTGCGGGAAGAATGCATCGTGAACGGCGAGGTATCCGACACATGGGTATTCGGGTTGATCAAGCGAGAGTGGCGGCCGTCGGCCGTGCCGATCCTGGCTGGCTGAGTCCGTTTCTGAGCTGCCTCGTCCGGGTTGAGTGAGGAAGCCCTGGCGGGTGAGGCGTCCGAGGCGGCTTGCGTCTACTTCTTCGGCGTGTGCCAGCTGAATTCGAGGATGGCGTCGTTGTAGTCGGCGTCGTCGCCGTTCTCGCCGACGATCACCATCAGGTTGTAGGTGCCGATCTCGTACGGGCCGCCGCTGTTGAGCTTGCCCGGCGAGGCCTGGCCGTCCGCCGCGCTGTACTCGAAGGTGGCGAAGATCTGACGCTGCCCGGTGATGGTCGTCTGCCCGGCGACGGCGTTGCGTTCCCCGGATCCGGTGAACACCTGATCCACCTCGCCGTCCTTGCTGGTGAGCTTCACGGTCTGGGGGGAGCTGGAGTTGGTCTTCACCTTGACGTTGACCGTTGCCCCGTCGGGGAGACTGATCTCGGCGGCGTTGCCCTTGACGAACACGTACGCGTCGGACACCGAAGGCTCCTTCGTCTCGGCCGGAATTCGGAGACGGGAAATCGTCTCTCTGAGCTCGGCCTGGGTTATCCAGAGTGATCAGGGCCGAAGGTATCCGCGTGGGAGCCGGGAACGATCAGAGTGGCGGAACCCGGGACAGGCGCAGCTCTCCCGTGGTACGGCCGGAGCAGCGGGCGCCGGCCGGTGCCTCGCTCCAGACCGCCAACTCGCCCGCAGCCGGGCCGGGTTCAGCCCAGGTCGCGGGCGAGCAGGGCGCGGATGCCCTCGATGTTGGCGGCGAGGTAGGCGCGCAGGCGGGGTGGGACGACGTTGACGGAGGTCACGCCTTCACGGGTGAAGGGGAGGCGGACGATCTCGTACTCGCCCTGGGGGTCGTCCACTTCGGGGCCGTGCCGGCGGGTGGGGTCCATGGTGGCCAGGCGGCAGACGAAGAAGTGCTGGACCTTGACCCCGTGCGGGTGGGCGAGGGTGCCGTCGTCGTGGTGGGAGTGGGAGACGGTGTCGACGAAGGCGGGAACCACGTCCACGACCTTGGCGCCGAGTTCCTCGTCGACCTCGCGGTGGAGTGCGTCCACCACGGTGCGGTCGGTGCTCTCGACGCCGCCGCCGGGAGTGATCCAGTACGGATCGCTGCCGGGGCGGGTCCGCTTGATCAGCACGATGGAGGACGGGGCGTGCGGGTCGTCCGGGTCCAGCTCCAGCAGGATGGCCCGGGCGGTGCGTTTGACGACCGGGCGGACGGGGCCGGGCATGGCCACCTCCGGTGCGTGAGCGTTGTGCAGAAGTCTCCCGCGCGGCGGCCCGGCCGAAACCCGTGGCGGAGGGCGAAAAGGAAGATCAGGTTCCGCCGAACGGATGATTTGGCGTGTCCGGGGGTGTAGTTCCGCGAGCAGGGGTGTGGCTGCCAGAGGGCTCCGATGGCAAGGCACGCACCTCCTACGGTCCGCAGGTTATTGCGTCAGGTCATGATTCAAGTGTTGATTCAAAGGCATTTTGGTGGCTGAGTTGCTGAGAGTGATTGCAGGCATCTCCGCCCTGTGCTGCAATGAGCGCGAATCGGGCAGACGGAGCAACCGGCTCCCGGTCGGGGACTGACATGGCCATCGAGCAGGTCTCGGGACCGCCGTCGGCGGAAACCTCGCGGACCACGGCGGACGGCGAGGCCCGCCCGGACCATCCGGACCGTCGGAGCCGGGCAGAACGTGAGGTAGTGGCGCATGCACAGCACGGTCCAGGGCCACGTGGTGATGCACCTCGTGGTCTCGCAGGAGCTCTCCTTCCGGATCCTGGTCGATCTCGAGTACGACCCGCTCGACCCGTACGCGGTCCGGCTCACCTTCCACCTGCCCGGTGATGAGCCGGTGACGTGGGTGTTCGCGCGTGAACTGCTGCTGGACGGGCTCTGCAGGCCGGCCGGCGAAGGTGATGTGCACATCCAGCCGCTCGGGGAGCAGTTGTCCGAGGTCGGCGTGGTGCTGCGCTCGCCCGAGGGTGAAGCGCTGCTGCGGGCCTCCTCCTCGCCGCTGATCGCCTTCCTCGCCCGTACCGACCGGCTGGTGCCGCTGGGCGAGGAGCGCACCGGCGGCGACCTGGACGCGCAGCTGGCGCTCATCCTCAGCACCGGGGCGCGCTGAGCCCCGCCGCCGTATCGCCGCGCCGCCGTATCGCCGCGCCGCCGTATCGCCGCGCCGCCGTATCGCAGTGTCCGCCGCATGCCACGGGCCCGCCGTCGCGGACGGCGGGCCCGTGGGTGTCGGGCGGGACGGCCGGCGGTCAGTCCTCTTCGTCCCCGAAGGCCAGGTGGAGGCCCCAGGCCACCAGGCTGATGATCAGCGAGCCGAGCAGTGCGGACCAGAAGCCGGTGACGTGGAAGTCCAGGTGGAGCTTGCCGGAGGCCCATGAAGTCAGCAGCAGCATCAGGGCGTTGATCACGAAGGTGATCAGCCCGAGGGTCAGGATGAACAGCGGCAGCGAGAACAGCTTGACCACCGGCTTGATCAGCCAGTTCACCACGCCGAAGACCAGCGCCACCGCGATCACGGTGATCGTCTTGTGCTGCCAGCCGTCCGATGTGAGGTCGATCCCGTTGACGAGCCAGGCGGCGACCCAGATGGCGGCCGCGTTGATGAGCGTTTTCAGCACGAAGTGTTTCACGGGTCGGCCTGCATCCAATCTTCTCTGAGCTTCTCTTGTCAGCCCTGAACGTGTCCTGCCTATAGGCCTACCGCAGCCGAGCCGAAAGCCAAACCGGCCGGCCGGCCCGCCGGTGCGGTGGCCGGTACCGGATGCGGTTGAATGCACCCAGTGCGCGACCGAGTGACGAACGAGGATGTGGGGCAGGCCCGATGAAGGTCTTCCGGTTGGACCAGCTGGACGCGGAACGGGCCGCCAACCAGGGCGCGTACCTCCGCTTCCTCAAGGAGCGCAGCATGTCCGCAGGGCTGTACGCGCTCTCGCCGGGCGACACCGACACCCAGTCGCCGCACGCGCAGGACGAGATCTACCAGGTCATCAGCGGCCGGGCCGAGTTGACCGTCGGATCGGAGACGACCACGGTGGGGCGCGGGAGCGTGGTGTTCGTCCCGGCCGGGGTGCCGCACCGGTTCCACCACATCACCGAGGAGCTGCGGGTGCTGGTGGTCTTCTCTCCGCCGGAGGACTGACCGGCCCAGTGGTCCGCCACGGGCCGGACGGCCGTGAACGGCGGGGCGGCCGGGCGGTAGGGTCGGCCGCGTACGCAGTCGAACCGCGGGAGCCCGTAGCAGCGGGCTGAGAGGGCGCTGAACGGTCCCCGGGACCGGGGCAGCTGCGCCGACCGCCAGAACCTGGCCGTGGCAGCGGGGAGCCCCCTGCCCGGGACAGGGAGGGAGTCCATACCGTGTCCCATCCGCACGCCGACGAGCAGCCCGAGCAGCCCGAGCAGCCTGGGCAGTTCACGCAGCCCGAGCAGCCCGGCTCACTCACCGCCGAGCTCTGGACGGCCATCGCGCCGATCTACGCGGAGATCCTCGCCCATCCGTTCATCGCCGGGCTCACCGACGGCACCCTGCCGCGCGAGGCCTTCCGCCACTTCGTCATCCAGGACTCGCACTATCTGCGCGACTACGCCCGTGCGCTGGCGGTCTGTGCCGCCAAGGCACCGGGTGAGCAGGACGTCCGGGCCTTCGCCGACGACGCGATCGGGGCGCTGGCCGCCGAGCAGGGGATGCACGCCGAGTTCCTGAACGCCTTCGGTGAGACGGCCGCCGAGGCCGCCGCCGAACCGGTGCTGCCGACCACCCGGGCCTACACCAGCTACCTGCTGGCCACCGTCTACGGCGGCTCGTTCGCCGAGGCCGTGGGCGCGGTGCTGCCCTGCTACTGGATCTACGCCCGGGTCGGCGAGCAGCTGCTCGCGAAGTCCTCGCCCGACCCGCTGTACGCCAAGTGGATCGCCACGTACGGCGACGAGGCTTTCCAGTCGGTGGTCCGCCGGGTGCTGGAGCTGGCCGACCGTCTGGGCCGGGAGCTCTCCCCGGCCGAACGGCGGCGGGTGGTCGAGCACTTCACCACGACGTCACGCTACGAGTGGATGTTCTGGGACGCCGCCTGGCGCGGCGAGGCCTGGCCGGTCTGACGGCCGGGCCGGCGAACCGGCCGGTGGCCCCTCGGAGACCAAGGGGCCACCCGCGCGGGTCAGTCGGCGGTGACGGTGACGGTCAGGCCGTTGCTGTAGGCCGGACCGTCGGACCAGGTCGCGAAGGTGACGGTCGCGGTGTAGGTCCCGGCGGTGGCGTACACATGGCTGACGTGTGCGTCCGTGGTGGTCAGCACGGGGCGGCACGGGTCGGCACGGGTCGGCACGGGTCGGCACGGGTCAGCACGGGGCGCGGGCCCGGAGTGGTGGGGGTATCCCTGGGCTGGGACTCGGGGGGATCTCGGGGTTCTATGGGGGGCAGGAAACCTCGTTTACGTGCTGGGACGCCCGTACGATCGAAGCATCGAAAGCGGACGGGACGCGACGGAAGAGCCGGCGCCGGCCCGAGGGGAGAAAAGGAACCGACATGGCTGAGCTCTGGAAGTCGCTGCCCTCCTGGGTGCGCAACATCGTTGTCCCGGTCCTCGTCCTGGTGCTGGCCTGGAACCTGATCTGGTTCGTGGTCGGCGTGGTGAGCTCGCTGATCGGCCTGCTGATCAAGGGCCTTGTGGTGGTCGGTCTGGCCGCCGGTGTGGTGATCCTGGTGAAGAAAGCCGCGAAGAGCTGACCCGGTCGGCCGGGTCACCGGAGCCCGGGGCACCGAAGCAGCACGACGGGCCCTGCCCCTCCCCTGGTGGAGTGGGCGGGGCCCGTCGGCGTTCCGGCGGCGTCAACGGCCGTGATGCCGGCGCCCGGAGGCTCATCCCCCACGCTGCCGCGCGGCGCCGCCCGGGGGCTACGGGTACCCAAGGGCGCCGGAGCGGCTCGACATGACATCCGTCATGCCGCTTCCCGGACGGTGGACACTGCCGGCGGACCCGCGCCGAACGGGATTCTTGGAGCACGGGGGAGGCCCGGAACAGGGACCAGGAAAGGCTCGGATCATGGCAGTCATCAGCGGCAGTGTGCTTGAGCATCCCACCAAGGCCGTGGCGGCCACCGCGGAGCAGGGCAGCGCCGCCGTCGAGCAGGGCGGTGCCACCGCGGAGCAGGGCAGCGCCGCCTCCGCGCTCCGGCCGCTGCTGATCGACATCGCGCTGCCGCTGCTGGCCTACTACACGGCGCACTCGGTGTGCCACCTGAGCATGGTCGCCTCGCTGACCGTCTCCAGCATCGTGCCCGCCGTCCGCGCCGTGCTCCAGCTGGTGCGTGAGCGTTCGCTCAACGCCTTCGCCGCCCTGATGCTGGTGGTCAACGTGGTGGGCATCGGCCTGTCGGCGGTCACCGGGGACGCCCGGCTGATGATCGCCAAGGACGGCGCGACCAGCAGCGTGATCGGTCTGGCGGTACTGGTCTCGGCCTTCTTCGGACAGCCGTTGATGACCGCCGGGATGCGGCCCTTCGTCGTCAAGGGGGCGCCCGCCATGGCGGCCGCGTGGGATCGGCTGATGTCCGGCACGGCAGCCTCGGTGGGTGCCTCGGTGGCCTTCCGCCGCTGTGAGCTGGGCTTCTCGCTGGTCTGGGGCACCGCGCTGGTGGCCGAGTGCGTCGCCAAGGTGATCGGCGCCTACACCCTTCCGGTGGCGACCATGGCCTGGCTGGGCACGGTCTTCCTGGTCGTCGCGATCGTGCTCGGCACCATGGCGGGCAACGTCTTCGCCGGCCGGATGCGCGAGCTGGTCGCCGCCGAGGCCCAGCACACCCTGGCCCCGCTCGCCTGAGCCCCGACCCCGCCTTCCCGGACAGCACTCGGGCCCGGCCACCGCGAGAGCGGTGGCCGGGCCCGAGGCATGCGGGGTCAGCCCTGCTGGTCCTGCACCGGGATCGCCTGGCTGACGGGCTTCGCCGGCGCGGCCGGTGCACCCGGGACGGCTTCCGCCTCGCCGCCGCCGGTGTTCATCGCGGCCAGCAGCTGGCGGGCGAGCCCGAGGCCGGTACCGCCCATGGTCAGGGCCTTGGCGAACATCTCGCCCATCCCGTCCGCACCGTTGAGCAGCACCATGTGGTCCACGTTGCCGAAGGCCTCGGCACCGGCGCGGACGATCTCGGGCCACTTCTCGGCGAGTTGCTGGGCGACCACGGCCTCCTGGTTCTCGGCGAGCGCGGCCGCGCGGGCCTTGATCCCCTCGGCCTCGGCCAGACCCAGCGCGCGGGCCGCCTCGGCCTGGGCGAGACCCTTGGCCTCGGCCGCCGCGGCCTCCGCCTGACCGGTCGCCTTGGTCGCCTCGGCGGCGGCCAGACCCCGGGCTCGGGTGGCCTCGGCCTCGGCGGCAGCGGCGGTCTTCAGCCGGTTCGCCTCGGCGACGGCCTTCAGCTCGGTCTCCCTGGCGTGCGCCTCGGCTGCCGAGATCCGTGCGTCACGGTCGGCCTCGGCCTTGGTGCGGGTCTCGTACGCGCGGGCGTCGGCCGGCTTGCGGACGTCCGCCTGGAGCTGCTGCTCCTTGCGGTGCGCCTCCAGCTCGGCCACCTTGGTCTCCTCGACCACGACCTCCTGGCGGGCCGCGGCCTGCGCCAGCGGTCCCGCCTGCATCGCGCGGGCCGTGGCCTGCTCCAGTTCGGCCTGGTAACCGGCCTGCTGGATACCGGAGTTGCGGGTCGCCTCGGCCTTGCGGGCGGCGGCCTCCTGCTCGGCCTCGGTGGCCGCGCGGTCGGCCGCGGCGGCCGCGATACGGGCGTCGCGCTGGACGGCGACGGCGTGCGGCGCGGCCAGGTTCATGATGTACCCGGTCGGGTCGAGGATCTCCTGGATCTGCAGCGAGTCGATGATCAGACCCAGCTTCTCCATCTCCGCGCCCGAGGCGGCCCTGGTCTCACCGGTCAGCCGCTCGCGGTCGCGGATCATGTCCTCGACCGTCAACCCGCCGACGATGGACCGGAGATGACCGGCGAAGACGTTGTGCACCCGTGTGCCCATCGCCTTCTGCTGGTCCAGGAAGCGGCGGGCGGCGTTGGCGATCGACACCGCGTCGTCGCCGACCTTGAAGATCACAACACCCTTGACGTGGACCGGAATTCCCTGCGAGGTCACGCACTCGACGTCCAGATCGGCCTCGTTGAGGTCGAGCGAGAGCCGGCGGACCACCTGCACACCGGGCGTAACCAGCGTGCCGCGGCCGGTGACGATCCGGAACCCCATGCTCTCGCCGACCCCCTCGGCGCGGTGCTTGGAACCGGAGATGACGAGTGCCTCGTTGGGCTCGGCCACTCGCCACATGAGCTTGAAGACGGTCACGATGACCACGAGAGCGACGACCGCTCCCACAACGCCGATCAACATCGGCATTCTCCCCCTTCAGGGCACCGGTTCCGTGGCTGCGCTCTGTTGTGCAGGAAAGGCGCGGAACGCGGTGGCAGCAGGATTCTGCGCCTGAAGTGATCAATTGGGAAGCGGGAGCACTGCGTGTTGTGCATCTAAATCGTCAAGATTTCGTCAACGCAGTGACAATACCGGCGATTTGGACTTGCGCGACCAGGCGCTGCTCCCGGCGCGAACGGCGCCCGGGCCGGCGCTCTGACCAGGGCTCAGATCAGCGCTCAGGCCGGGCCTCAGACCAGCGCCCGCGCCACGTAGACCGTACGCGGCGGCTGGTACTCCACCACGACCACCGGAGTGCCGATCGGCAGCGTCTCGTCCGGCACCGACGGGTACGCCAGGAACGCCTCCGTCCCCTGCCGCTCCGGTACGTGCACCAGTACCTCGCCGACCAGTCCTGCGCCGACCCTGCCGGTGACCCGGCCCGTGTTCCCCACCATGGGCCCCAGTCTGCCCGCTGTCCGAGGCGGCCGGAACCCGTCCGGGCCGGCCGGAACCCGTCCGGGCCGGCCGGAACCCGTCCGGACCGGCCGGAACCCGTCTGGACCGGTCGGGATCCGCCCGCTACGGTGTTGGACGTCTTGCGCAGGCAACACCGCCTGTGGACACGGGAGCTCGGAGCACCGGGCTGAGAGGGCGCTGACCGGTACGTGCGTACCGAACGCTGCGTCGACCGCAGGAACCTGACCGGGTAATGCCGGCGTAGGGAGTAGAAGGTCCGAGATGACCGTTTTTGATGCACAGCAGCCTGCCCACAGCCCGGCGGCGGCCGCCGAGGTCTCCGGCGCGAGCACCGGTTACCCGACCCCGGCATGGCACAAGGCGTACCGCCAGGGATCCCGCCCCGATCTGCGGGTGCCGTTCCGCGAGGTCCGGCTGACCAACGGGAAGACCGTCCCGCTGTACGACACCTCAGGCCCGTACACCGACCCCGCGTACGAGGCCGACGTGCGCCGCGGCCTGCCCGCGCTGCGCGACCCGTGGATCCGCCAGCGCGGTGACGTCGAGGAGTACGACGGCCGCGAGGCCCGCCCCGAGGACGACGGGATCAGGCACACCTCGCCGCGCGGCGGCGACCTGCGCAACCTGGACGCGGTCTTCCCGGGCCGCCCGCGCCGTCCGCTGCGCGCCCGGGACGGTGTCGCGGTCACCCAACTCGCCTACGCGAAGCGGGGGATCGTCACGCCGGAGATGGAGTTCATCGCACTGCGCGAGGGCCTGGAGGCGGAGTTCGTCCGCAGCGAGGTCGCCGCGGGCCGGGCCGTGATCCCGCTGAACGTGAACCACCCCGAGGTGGAGCCGGCCGTCATCGGCACCAACTTCCTCGTCAAGATCAACGCCAACATCGGCAACAGCGCGGTGACCTCCTCGATCGAGGAGGAGGTGGAGAAGATGACCTGGGCGACCCGCTGGGGCGCCGACACGGTCATGGACCTCTCCACCGGCCGCAACATCCACACCACCCGTGAGTGGATCCTGCGCAACTCGCCCGTGCCGATTGGCACCGTGCCGCTCTACCAGGCCCTGGAGAAGGTGGACGGCAGGGCCGAGGAGCTGAGCTGGGACGTCTACCGCGACACCGTCATCGAGCAGTGCGAGCAGGGCGTCGACTACATGACCGTCCACGCCGGCGTGCTGCTGCGCTACGTCCCGCTGACGGCCCGCCGCAAGACCGGCATCGTCTCGCGCGGCGGCTCGATCATGGCGGCCTGGTGCCTGGCGCACCACGAGGAGAACTTCCTCTACACCAACTTCGAGGAGCTCTGCGACATCCTGCGCTCCTACGACGTCACCTTCTCGCTCGGTGACGGCCTGCGCCCGGGGTCGATCGCGGACGCCAACGACGAGGCGCAGTTCGCCGAACTCCGGACGCTGGGCGAGCTCGGGCGGATCGCCCGGGCCAAGGACGTCCAGGTGATGATCGAGGGCCCGGGCCACGTCCCGATGCACAAGATCAAGGAGAACATGGATCTCCAGAAGGAGATCTGCGACGAGGCGCCCTTCTACACCCTCGGCCCGCTCACCACGGACGTCGCCCCCGGCTACGACCACATCACCTCGGGCATCGGCGCCGCGATGATCGCCTGGTGGGGCACCGCGATGCTCTGCTACGTCACCCCCAAGGAGCACCTGGGCCTGCCCAACCGGGACGACGTCAAGACCGGCGTCATCACCTACAAGATCGCCGCCCACGCCGCCGACCTGGCCAAGGGCCACCCCGGCGCCCAGGCCTGGGACGACGCCCTCTCCGACGCCCGCTTCGAGTTCCGCTGGGAGGACCAGTTCAACCTGGCCCTCGACCCGGAGACCGCCCGCGAGTTCCACGACGAGACCCTGCCCGCCGAGCCCGCCAAGACGGCCCACTTCTGCTCCATGTGCGGCCCGAAGTTCTGCTCGATGAAGATCAGCCAGAAGATCCGCGACGAGCACGGCGAGGGGGCCACGGCGGTCGCCACCGAGTACGACGCCGAAGCCCTGGAGGGCATGCAGGCCATGTCCGAGGAGTTCAAGGCCCAGGGCAACCGGGTCTACCTCCCGCTGGCGGACTGACGAAGGACTGACGAAGATGCCCCTCGACGCGAAGAGGCTGTCCTGGGGCACCGTCTCGTTGTCAGCCGGTAGCGTGGTGCCGGGCCATACTCCAGGAGGACAGATGAACCCTGAGCACCTTGCCTTGATCGAGGAGTTCCGCAGGTCCGCCCCGGCGAACTTCAAGATCGAGCTCTCTGGGGACATCGTCATCATGCAGGCGTCGCCCTCGGCCATCCACGAGCGGAACCTTTCCGTTGTCCGCCGACAGTTCGAGGCTCATGCTCCGGCTGGATACCTCTCCACGGGGAACATGGATCTGTCCTCACCTCAGGTGTCGAAGCTGCGAAATCCTGACCTCACATATCTCCCCGAAGAGGCCATGACGAGCACGGAGAACAAGGTTCCGGCCGAGCTGGCCCTCATCGCAGTTGAGATCGTCTCGCCGTCGAACCCGGAGAACGACTGGGTCGGCAAGCTCCGTGACTATCCGCTGATGCAGATCCCGCTCTACCTGTTGGTGGACGCCGCGCAGAAGACCGTCACGCTCTTCGGCGAGCCCGAGGCCGGTCGCTACCGGATGAGGGAGGACGCCGATTTCGGGGAGGCCATCCACATCCCCGAGCCGTTTGGCTTCACCCTCGACACCACGGTTCTGCTCCCGTACTGAACGGTCTCGTCTGGTCAGGCGGCGCGCCGGCGTGGTTGGCCGGCGTGCGGGAGGCCAGCGTGTGTGCTGGTTTCGGGTTGAAGTTCTGCTCGATGAAGATCAGCAAGAGCATCGCGGAGAAGTACGGCGACGGCGCGGCCTCAGCCGACTACGACGAGGCCGCCATCGAGGGCATGAAGACCAAGTCCGAGGAGTTCAAGGCCCAGGGGAACCGGGTCTACCTCCCGCTGGCGGACTGACCCGGACCGAGGGGAGACGGGGCTGTGGGTTCCACGGAATCCCGCAGCCCCGTTGTCCGCCGTCGGACGGTCGTCGGAGCCGGTCGAGGGCGTGCCCTCGCCTCAACGCCCGTGCGCCGGCGGGCCCTTGGCACCAGACATCCTCCTAC
Source organism: Kitasatospora sp. HPM-01-4 (assembly GCF_051374625.1). Taxonomy (NCBI): domain Bacteria; kingdom Bacillati; phylum Actinomycetota; class Actinomycetes; order Kitasatosporales; family Streptomycetaceae; genus Kitasatospora; species Kitasatospora sp. HPM-01-4. The sequence goes on from NZ_JBPQGP010000005.1 coordinate 4,545,011, forward strand.
CGGATCGCGGCGGCCGACTCCCGGGCGGCAGAGACGATCAGCTCACGGGCCGACCTGGGCGGGGCCTCCAGCAGGTCCGGGAGGTCGGAGCGGGCGGGTGCCGTGAACCCGGCGCCGACGTTCGAGTACAGCGAGACGGCATGCGCGATCTGGTACGGAGCCGCCCCGGCAGCCGCCAGCGTGCTCCAGGTCTCACCCAGCGGTGACGGCTGGTACCGAACCGGCCGGCCGGTCGCCTCGGCCAGCGCGTCCGCCAGGTCCGCACCCCCGACGGACGTCAGGCCCTCCAACTCGTAGGTCCGGCCCGCATGCGGCGACGGCTCACCGCCGTCGATGGCCTGCTGCGCCTCGCGTGCCACCCTCGCGGCGGCCTCGGCCAGATCCTCCCGTGCCACCACCGGCAGACTCCCCTGCCCCCACGGGAGGCGGAAGACGCCCTCGTCGACGGCGACGCGTGTGCCCGCCGCCGCCAGGCCCGCCGCGAACTCCGCGTAGATCCCGTTGCGCAGGACCGTCCAGGCCGGTGGTGCCGCCGCCAGGGCGCTCTCCGTCCAGCGGTGCGGCAGCGCGATCGTCATACGGTCGCCCGAACCGGACAGACTGGTGTAGAAGACGTGGCGCACACCCGAACGGGCCGCCGCCTCGATCGCGGCCCCGTGCCGGGCGACGACGACGTCGTCCTCCGCGTACCCGGCCGACACCAGGACCAGGACGTCGATGCCGGCGAAGGCGTCGGCGAGGCTCCCGGGGTCGTCGAGGTCGACCCGCCGCCCGCCGTCCGGCGGGGTCCTGGAGCCCGCGACCACGGGCGCTCCAGCGGCTGCCAGCCGACGGTGGATCAGGCCGCCGAGGGATCCGGACGTACCGGTGACAAGGATCATCTGAGACTCCATCGCTGTTCTCGAAGGGGAACGGGATCCATCCTCGACAGCCGACAGCGTTCGGGTAAGGAGGCAGTTTCATGTCACCGGGGCACACCGGAGTAACCACCGCCGGACTGTTCGACTCCCGGGAGGAGTGCGGGATCCGCGACGTGCTGGACCGCCTGGGCGACAAGTGGTCGGTACAGGTGGTGGTCGAGCTGAGCCGGGGGGTGCGGCGCTTCCGGGAGCTGCAACGGGCTCTCCCGGGCGGCATCTCGCAGCGGATGCTCACGCTCACCGTGCGGCGGCTGGAACGCGACGGGATGGTGTCCCGTACGGTCCACCCCACGGTGCCGCCCAGGGTCGACTACGAGCTGACGGAGACCGGACGGAGTCTTGCCCACCTCATCCGGACGCTGACCGACTGGTCACTCAGGCACCACGACGAGATCACCGACCACCGCGTCCACTGGGACGCCGCCAACCCGGGCTCCGGCATCCGTTGAGAGTCCGCCGCGCGTCGGCGGTGCCCGGTGGACGACCGGCACCGCTGCGGCAGTGCGCCTGTCCCGGACTGACGTCGGCCTCGATGACCGGCCGGCGGCGGACACCCGGTGCCGTGCTGCCGCCGTATCGCCGCAAACCGCGCTGAGGGCGCTCAGGGCATGTCCGGCGGAAACCGAGTGGTGCCCCGAGCGGCCAGAACCGCTCGGGGCACCACTTCGTCGTCGTTCGTGTCAGTTCTGCGTCTGGCGGCGGTGGCGCTGGGCGAAGAAGACCGCGCCGGCGCCGAGCACCACGAGGGCTCCGCCCGCACCGATGAGGGCACCGGAGTTGCTCCCGCCGCCGGTGGAGGCGAGCGAGGCGGAAGCGGGGGTGAGGTCGGTGGACGGGGTCGAGGAGGTGTCGGCCGCTCGGACGACCTGGCTAGCGGGCGCCTTGGCCGTGTCGGTCAGGCCGGCGTTGACCGCGGTGGACCCCGAAGGCTGCCCGGGCTGGTCGGTCGAGCTGCCGGAGCCGGTCTGCACCGGGGTGCCGTCCACGGTCACGTGCGCGACCTGGGTCTCGGCCACGGGACCCTGCTCGGTGGTCGACATCGCGGTGAGCGAGCCGGTGAAGGTGGGTGCCTTCGCGGTGTAGTTCTTGAGCGAGACCCGCAGCTTGTAGCTGTGGCTCGCTCCCTCGCCGAGGCCGTTGGACAGGGCGGGCAGGTGCCAGTAGTTCCCGGTGGAGGTGACCGGGGCCCATGCGCCGTCCTGCCAGAGGTCCAGGGTGAAGTCGGCCGGGGCGTTGTCGGCGCCCCACTTGAGGTCGAGGTTGGGGCGGATCTCGGAGTCGATGGCCGCGCCGGTGTTGGCCAGGGTGAGGGTGGTCTCGAACGGCTTCTGGAAGGAGACGGTGCCCTCGGAGTCCGAGAACGACTGGACGACCTGGGTGCCGGACTGCACCCGGGTGCCGTCCACGGTCACGTGCGCGACCTGGGTCTCGGCCACGGGACCCTGCTCGGTGGTCGACATCGCGGTGAGCCAGCCCGTGAAGGTGGGTGCCTTCGCGGTGTAGTTCTTGAGCGAGACCCGCAGCTTGTAGCTGTGGCTCGCTCCCTCGCCGAGACCGTTGGACAGAGCGGGCAGGTGCCAGTAGTTCCCGGTGGAGGTGACCGGGGCCCACGCGCCGTCCTGCCAGAGGTCCAGGGTGAAGTCGGCCGGGGCGTTGTCCGCGCCCCACTTGAGGTCGAGGTTCGGGCGGATCTCGGAGTCGATGGCCGCGCCGGTGTTGGCCAGGGTGAGGGTGGTCTCGAACGGCTTCTGGAAGGAGACGGTGCCCTCGGAGTCCGAGAACGACTGGACGACCTGGGTGCCGGACTGCACCGGCGAACCGACGGCCGCGCCGTCGAGGGCGAGCGGGGCCGGCTTGGCGGCGGACCCGAGCGTGGTGCTGACCGCCGGCTTGGCAGCGCCCGGAGCCGCGGTGTCGGCGAACGCCGCCGTCGGCGCGAGTACGGCGGCGCCGGTGGCGATGACGAGGGCGGTGGCGCCCAGCAGGCGGGAGCGACGGGCGAGCGAGTCCGCGAACATGGTTGATTCCCCCCGAGGAATGTGTTTGCAGGTGAGCGGCATGGTGTCGCAGGCGGCATGAGCTTGGTCTGCCATCCGGTCCGCTGCTCGTTCGCGCGGATCACTGGCTGCGATGTGAAGATTTTCGCAGGCAGATCGTGTGCTTGTCATCATGGAATCGTCACCAGCGCGTAACACCCTCCGGCGTCCCTGACGGCTCGTCTCAGGCCGCCCGCCGGGCGGAAACCGGGGGACAGGCGGCAGCGGGGTCCGGTACCGTACGCGTCCTCTGTTGATCGCTTATCTGATCTTTATATGGGACGTCTGTGAACCTCGACTTCAGTGCCGAGCCCCTCTTCTCCTGGTACGCCGTGCTGCTGTTCGGCAGCGGTATCGCGATGCTCGTGATCGCCTCCGTCAACTCCAGTGGCCTCAGCACCGGTTGGCGGGTCTTCAACGCGATCGCCGGCGTCGGCTTCGTGGGCTATGCCGTGTACCTCGGTTTCATCTTCGAGGGCGGCCACTACATCATCTTCTTCAAGGCCTTCATCCTGCCCGTCATGATGGTCGTCAACTTCGTCCGGTCGATGGCGAACCGCCAGAAGGTCGTGGCTCCCGCGGTCCCGGCTGCCGCCGCTGCGGCCCCCGCGGCCCCGGAGGCTCCGGTCGTTCCGCCGGCCCGATGAGGTCCACCGAGGGTGCCGTTCCGGGATGCTGTGGAAGCCCGGGGCGGCACCCTCGGTCCGTCCGTGTGGCGCTCCGGCGCAGCCGGGACCGGCGCACCGGGGGCCGCCCCGGTCCGGTCAGCCCTCGGCGTCCTGCGGGTACCAGCGCAGTTCGACGGTGTTGCCGTCCGGGTCCTGGACGTAGACCGATGTGGCGGTGCCGCGCGCGCCGAACCGGTTCACCGGCCCTTCGAGGACGGTGAACCGGCCCGACTCGGTCACCTCACGCCAGTCCAGCGGCTCCACGGTGAGACAGAGATGGTCGACGTTCGACCCCTCCCGGGGGCCGGTGACCAGGTCGATGATGGTCTCCGGGGTGACCCGCACCGAGGGGAACGGGGCCTGGCCGGCCCGCCACTCGTCGACGCGCACCGGCCCCAGGCCGAGCAGCCCGATGTAGAACTCCAGCGCACGCTCGATGTCCTGGACGTTGAGTACCAGGTGGTCGAAGGCTTTCACCCGCATGACGGTCACTTCGCTTCCGGGATCGCGGCCGGCTGCGCCGGCCGGTGATGAGCGCGCGCGGGTGCCGATGGCGGCGGATGCGCGCGCGACTTGACGGGATGTCGGGCCGGACCGTGGCGCTCCCCGCCGGGCCGGCCGACGTCTTCCATGATCTTCTGTGTGGGAGCGGCCATCAAGACCGCATCGGGGCAGGATCCTGCCGGTCCGGGGGCGAGGGAGTAACAGCCGCCGCACGGGGAACGGTCAGCGCCGGAGCGTGCCGCGCCGGACGTCCCGGACCACCGGCTGCCGCATGACGGCCACGCCCTGCGGCGGGACCGGCGGCTGGCGGCGGTGGGCGCACCGCCGCCCGTGGGCGGCACCTGCCATCGAGATGTCTGTGAGGAGCGGGCCGTGACGGGGAGTTGGGTGGCCGACCTGTCGCTGGGGTGCGTCGTGCTGGTGGGCGCGTCCGTGCAGCGGGTGGCCGGGGTCGGGTTCGCGCTGGTCGCGGCGCCGGTGCTGGTACTGCTGCTCGGGCCGGGGCAGGGTGTGGTGCTGGCGAACTGCGCGGCGGGGGCGATCAGCGCGATCGGGCTGGTCGACGGCTGGCGGCGGGTCCGGCTGGGGGCGATGCTGCCGCTGGTGGCCGCGGCCGCGTGCACCGTACCGGTCGGTGCCTGGCTGGCCGGGCGGCTGCCGGAGTCCGAACTGCTGGCCACCATGGGGGCGTTGGTGAGCGTGGCGGTGGCGCTGGTGATGGCCGGGGTCCGGGTGCCCGCCCTGCGCGGGGTCCGAGGGGCGATCACCGCAGGTGCCGCGAGCGGGTTCATGAACTCCGCCGCCGGTGTCGGCGGTCCGGCCGTCTCCCTGTACGCGGTCAACGCGGGTTGGACGGCACAGGAGTTCGTGCCCAGTGCGCAGTTCTACGGCGTCCTGGTCAACGCCCTCTCCGTCTCGGCCAAGGGCCTGCCACGGCTCACCTGGACCGCCTGGCTGCTGGTCGCGGCGGGCATCGGGGGCGGAGCGGTGATCGGGAAGGCGCTCGCCGACCGGGTGCCGGAGCGGCGCGCCCGGTGGACCGTGCTGCTGCTCGCCCTGGCGGGCGGGCTCTCCACGCTGGGAAAGGGGCTCTGGGAGCTTTAGACCGACCGGCACACCGGATCTCCGGGCCGGAGGGCGGAGAGGGCTGACGTCCGGGCCTCGGCCGGGCCAAGATGAGGGAATGCCAGATGAGCTGATCACGCCACGACGTATCGCCGACGACTACGTGGACCAGGTGGCCGCGCAGGACCCGGCGACCTCCACCGCACTGGGGCTGAACCGGGGCGACGACCGGCAGCCCGACCTGTCGCCGGAAGGCTTCGAGGCGCTCGCCGATCTCGCCCGCAGCACCCTCGCCAGGCTCGAGGGGGAAGAGACGGCCGGCGACCCCGCCGAGCAGGCCTGCGCCCGGCTGCTGCGCGAGCGGCTCACCGCCGCGCTCGCCGTGCACGACGCCGGCGACCACTACCGTGCGCTGCGCAACCTCAACTCCCCCGTGCACCGGCTGCGTTCCATCTTCACCCTGATGCCGACCGAGACCGAGGACGACTGGACGGCGGTGACCGGCCGGCTGCGCAACCTCCCCGGCGCGCTGGACGGCTACCGGGTCACCCTGACCGAGGGGATCTCACGCGGCCTGCTCTCCGCCCCGCGCCAGGTGGGCGCCGTGATCCGCCAACTCGACGCCTGGACCGGCCGGGACAGCGGCGGCGCGAGCTGGTTCGCCGGCTTCGTCTCCGCCGGCACCGCCCGGCAGCGCCCCGAACTCGACGCGGCCGCCGCACGGGCGACCGCCGCCGTGGGCGAGTTCCGCGACTGGCTGCACGGGACGTACCTGCCCGCCGTCGCCGACGTCCCGGACGCGGTCGGCCGCGAGCGCTACCTGCGCTCCGCCAGGCTCTTCACCGGCGCGAACGTCGAGGCGGACGAGGCGTACGCCTGGGCCTGGGACCAGTTCCACCGGAACCTGGCCGAGATGCGGACCGAGGCCGGGCGCATCCTGCCCGGCGCCACCGTGCTGGAGACCATGCACCACCTGGACGAGCACGGCCACGTCATCAAGGGGGAGGAGGAGATCCGGGTCTGGCTGCAGCAGATCATGGACGAGGCGATAGAGGCGCTGGACGGCACCCACTTCGACATCTCGGGGCCGCTGCGCCGGGTCGAGTCGCGGATCGCCCCGCCCGGCAGCTCGCCCGCGCCGCACTACACCCGGCCCAGCCTCGACTTCAGCCGTCCCGGGCGGACCTACCTGCCGACCCTCGGCAAGGACACCTTCCCGACCTGGGAGATCGTGAGCACCTGGTACCACGAGGGCGTCCCCGGCCACCACCTCCAGCTCGCCCGGTGGGTCGAGGTCGCAGACCGGCTCAGCCGCTACCAGGTCACCCTGGGCAGCGTCAGCGCCAACACCGAGGGCTGGGCCCTGTACGCCGAGCGGCTGATGGACGAACTCGGCTTCCTCACCGACCCGGCCCGCCGCCTGGGCTACCTCGACAAGCAGATGCTGCGCATCATCCGCGTCATCATCGACATCGGCATGCACCTGGAACTGGCCATCCCGGCCGACTCCCCGTTCCACCCCGGCGAGCGCTGGAACGCGGCGCTGGCCAACGAGTTCATGGCCGCGTACCACGGCAGTTCGGCCGAGCGCCGCATCGGCGAGGTGGACCGCTACCTCGGCTGGCCGGGCCAGGCGATCAGCTACAAGCTCGGCGAGCGAGCCTGGCTGCGGGGCCGCGAGGCGGCCAGGCGCCGCCACGGTGCCGCCTTCGACCTCAAGGACTGGCACATGAAGGCCCTCTCGCAGGGCTCCTACGGCCTCGACGACCTGGCCGACAACCTCGCCACCCTGTAGGACCGGCCGGTCGACGGGGAGCGCGGACGACCGCACCGAGCGCCGTACCCGGGAGAGGCTCGACCCCGGGTACGGCGCTCGGCCGCGCTCACGCGCCGGTCCGCCCGCTGACCGTCAGCCGAGGGTACGGGCCTGCGCCACGATCTCCGGCGTGCACTTGGCGACCGAACCGGAGTCGAACGGCGGCATCGGGTCGTACTCGGTGTAGAGCTGGACGGCCTGGGCGGTGGCGTCGTCGGTGAGCAGGGCCGTGAGGCTGAGCGCCATGTCGATACCGGAGGAGACCCCGGCCGAGGTGATGATCCGGCCGTGCCGGACGACCCGCTCGGGGGTGTACTGGGCGCCGAACGCCTCCAGTTCGGCGGTCGCGGCCCAGTGCGTGGTCGCCGTGAGGCCCTTGAGCAGCCCGGCCGCGCCGAGCAGCAGCGAGCCGGTGCAGACCGAGGTGGTGAAGCGGGTGCCTTCGTGGATCCGGCCCACCCAGGCGACGAAGTCCCGGTCGTCGACCAGGCTCCGGGTGCCGCGCCCGCCGGGCACCAGCAGCACGTCGCACTGCTCGACCTCGGCGTAGTGGGTGCCGACCTCCACGGTCAGTGCGCCGAGGGCGTCGGCGACCCGCCCCGGCTCGGTCGCGACGAACCGCACGGTGGCGCCGGGCACATGGGCGAGGATCTCGTAGGGGCCGATGGCATCCAGCGGCTCGAACCGGTCGAAGAGCGGGATCACGATGTCCATGCGGTCAGGATAGATCGGTGGACACTGCGTCAAATCGGCGACGCCGAAGCAGAGTCGGACCTTGTCCGGGCCGGTGGAGCCGGGCGGGCCGCAGGCCGGGCCGCAGGACTCGGCGGCGCTCGGCGCACGGACGGGGACGGCTGTTCACTCCGGGGTGACCGCCTCCGGCCGCCGGCGCCCGGCCGGTCCCCGGACCGGACGCCATGGCCTGGGCTTAGACCGACCGGCAATAGGGCCCGCGGCGTCGCGTGCCGATAGCTCTCTCCCTCCTTGCCCGCCATCGGGCAGGAGGGGCCCTTGAACGCACATCCCTCGTCGCGCGCAGCGCCGCTGCGCCCTCCTCACGCTGCCCAGACTCGGCTCTCGACCCTCCCCCAGCCTTCGGCCGGGGGGACCCCCTTCTTGATCCACGCTCCCTATCGCCGGTCGGTCTTACTCAGTTGAGCGGCAGCCTGGCGACCAGCAGCCGTCCCTCCATGGTGACCCCGCCGTCCATCGCGATGGCCAGCTCGTCCGCGTAGATGTACGGGCCGGGGACGTGCGGCGGTACGCCCTCCTCGGCGTGTGCGGAGCCGGTGAGGTACGGGATCGGGCTGTGGCCGTGCACCACGCGCTGCCCGCCGTAGGCGCCGAGCAGCTCGTGCACGGCCATCGGCCCGGCCTGGCCGCGGAAGGCGAACCGCTTGGTGAAGCGGCGGAAGCAGTCCCACCACTCGTCGGCGCCCTCGTCCGCGAGCAGGTGGTGCACCGCGTCGTTGACCTCGGCGATGGACTCGCCGTACTCCAGGTAGGCGGTGGTGTCGGAGTGCAGCAGCAGGTGGTCGTCCTCCAGGGCCATCGCCGGGAGCCGGGAGAGCCAGCTGATGTGGTGCGGCTCCAGGCGCTCCAGGTCCTGCTGCTGGCCGCCGTTGAGCCGCCAGGCGGCGAGGAAGGAGGCGGTGCCGGCGGTGGACTGGACCGGCTCGTCGCCGTACCTGGCGGCGCCGAGGAAGAGCAGCTCGTGATTGCCCATCAGTGCCCGGCAGTAGCCGCCGGCCGCGGCGGCCTCGGCGGCGAGCTGCATGACCAGGTCGATGACGCCGATGCCGTCGGGGCCGCGGTCGGTGAAGTCGCCGAGGAACCAGAGCCGGGCGCGGCCGGCGGACCAGTGGCCCTCGGCGTCGATCAGGCCCTGCTGGTGCAGCGCGGCGCGCAGTTCGTCGAGATAGCCGTGCACGTCGCCGACCACGTACAGCGGGCCGGGGGCCTCGCCGGGGGCGGGCTGCGGGTACGGGAAGTGCACCTCTTCGGGCAGCGGCGGGGTGAGCGGCGGGCCCAGCTCGATGGTCGGCGGGTCCTCGTGGTGGACGGGCGCCGGCAGCGGCTCGCGGTGGACCATCTGCACTGTCACGTCGTCGGGGTGACTGTGCATCGGCCAGTGCTGTTCGAGGAAGCGGGCACCGCCGTAGCCGCTGTAGGTGGACTCGTAGCCGTACCCGGGCGGCGGCTCGGGAGGCTCGTAGTAGGAGCCGTACGGGAGCACGTCGAGGTCCTGGGGGTGGTGGGGGCCTGAGTCGGGCAGTTCAGGCCCGGGGAAGCGGTCCTCGGGTGTCATTCGCCCATCATAGGAAGACCACTCTCCCGGCGTCCTCACCTGGTCGGTATCCAATCGTCCGGAGAGTCTCGCCCACCCGCTCCGAGCGGGCCCGGACGGTCCTTCCGGCGGCTTCGCCGAGGCGATGTACGCCCCGTTTTGTCCCATCCTGTGGCGGTCTAGACCTCGCCCGGAGGGCGGGGTGCGCTGATGGTGGTCCGGGGACTGCGGCGCTGCGAGGAGGCCCGCACGATCAGCTCGGTGGGCATCAGGGTGCCCGGCGGCGGTCCGGTGCCGGCGGTACGGAAGCGCGGCGGGAAGAGCCGGGCGCCCCCCAGCGGGCCCGCCGCGGCCGCACCGGAGCCGGAGTCGACTCCCTCGATGGCGTCGATCAGCAGGTTGACCACGGTGGTGCCGATCCGGCGCGGCTTGAGCGACAGGGTGGTGATCGGCGGCTCGGTGCCCGCGTAGACGTCGCTCTCGCTGCAGCAGACCAGCAGCAGGTCGTCGGGGACCCGCAGGCCGTACCGGCGGGCGGCGGCGAGCAGGTCGGTGCCGTTGGGGTCGAACAGGCCGTACACCGCGTCGGGGCGGTCGGGGCGGGCCAGCAGCCGGTCGGCGGCGACCGCGCCGGCGGCGGGGTCGTGCGCGGGGTAGGTCTCGTAGACCGGCTCCTGGCCGATCCGGTGGCACCAGGAGAGGTAGGCCTCGGTGGAGAGCCGGGTGTAGGTGTCGGTGCTGGTCCCGGTGAGCAGTCCGATCCGGCGGGCGCCGGCCTCGGCGAGGTGGTCCAGGATGCCGAGCACGGCGGCCTCGTGGTCGTTGTCCACCCAGGCGGTGACCGGGCAGTTGCCGGGCTTGCCGTCGCTGACCACCGGCACCCCGGACCGGTAGAGCTCGCTGACCAGCGGATCCTGGTCGGGCGGGTCGATCACCACGGTGCCGTCCAGGGCGATGTTGCTCCAGACGTCGTGCCGGGAGGAGGCGGGCAGCACCACCAGTGCGTACCCGCGGCCGAGTGCCGCGCTGGTGGCCGCCCGCGCCATCTCGGCGAAGTAGGCGAACTCGGTGAAGGTGAACGGTTCCTCGCCGTAGGTGGTGACGGTCAGCCCGATCAGGCCGGACCGGCCGGTGCGCAGGGTCCGGGCGGCGGCGGACGGGCGGTAGCCGAGGCGCTCGGCCACCTCGCGCACCCGGCTTCTGGTCTCGTCGGGCAGGCGCCCCTTGCCGTTGAGGGCGTCCGAGACAGTGGTGATCGACACTCCGGCGGCTGCCGCCACATCCCGGATGCCGGCCCGCTCCAGACGCCGGGAGGTGGTGGGTCGCCGACCGTTCTGATTGGCTGCTGCTGTCATGGCGGACCGATCGTATGGCGCATGACGGGGTCTGTGACCGGGGCGTGGGCTGGCCGGGAAGTACCGTTTCTCCATGAGCCGCGCCGGGCAACTCCCTTGGATATCCGCGCCAATTGGGCCTTCTCGCCTCTGACATGTGCCATGGGCACCCGACACAATGGCTGATCCGCGCCCATGACCGCGACGGGCATCTCACTCCTACGGGTGAGCGCGATCGGTATCGTTCAAGGCACCCGACCGGGGCGGAACGGATGCGTGGGAAGGGCTCGGCACCGCACGGCGACTTCCGCGGCGCCCGGACCGGCCGCAGCATGGCGTCGTGAACGGCACGCACCGGCCGCAAGAGCAGAACCGATGAGCAGAAGGAGAGCACCGTGAGCGAGACGGCAGCGCAGGGGCCCCGGCTGAGGCCGGCCCTGGACGCCATCCCGACCTACAAGCCCGGCAAGCCCGCCGGAGCCGACTCGTACAAGCTGTCCTCCAACGAGAACCCCTACGACCCGCTGCCGGGCGTTCTGGAGGCCGCCGTGACCGCGGCGGGCTCGCTGAACCGCTACCCCGACATGGCGGTCACCGAGCTCACCGCCGAACTGTCCGCCCGCTTCGGCGTGCCCGTCGAGCACATCGCCACCGGCACCGGTTCGGTCGGCGTCGCCCAGTCCCTGGTGCTCTCCACCGCGGGCCCCGGCGACGAGGTCATGTTCGCCTGGCGCTCCTTCGAGGCGTACCCGATCATCACCCAGGTCGCCGGTGCCACCCCGGTCGCCGTCCCGCTCACCGCCGACGAGGCGCACGACCTGGACGCGATGCTCGCCGCGATCACCGACCGCACCCGGCTGATCTTCGTCTGCAACCCCAACAACCCCACCGGCGTGGTGATCCACCGTGCCGAGCTGGAGCGGTTCCTGGACGCCGTCCCCAGCGACATCCTGGTCGTCATCGACGAGGCGTACATCGAGTTCATCCGGGACGGGCAGGTGCCCAACGGCATCGACCTCTACCGCGACCGCCCCAACGTCTGCGTGCTGCGCACCTTCTCCAAGGCGTACGGCCTGGCGGGCCTGCGGGTCGGCTTCGCCGTCGCGCACGAGCCGGTGGCCGACGCACTGCGCAAGACCGCCGTGCCGTTCGGTGTCAGCCGGATCGCCCAGGACGCGGCCATCGCCTCGCTGCGCTCCGAGGAAGCCCTGCTGGAGCGGGTCGAGGCCCTGGTCCAGGAGCGCACGCGGGTCGCCGAGGGCCTTGCCGAGCAGGGCTGGACGATCGAGGACTCCCAGGCCAACTTCGTCTGGCTGCGCCTGGGTGAGCGCACCCTGGACTTCGCCGCCGCCTGCGCCGAGGCCGGCGTCGTGGTCCGCCCCTTCCCGGGCGAGGGCGTCCGCGTCACCATCGGCGAGACCGAGGGCAACACGATATTCCTCGCCACCGCCGCCGCCTTCCGCAAGGAGCTCTGACCTCCGGCGGCAGCGGTCGACAGGGGCACGGCGCACAGCGCGCCGTGCCCCTGCGGCTTCCGGCGGGTGGTGTGAGGCGCGGGGCCGGGTGGAAGGAGCAGTGCCGTAGCGCTCCCGCGACAGAGAGCAGTGCGATGACTACGCTCAAGTACCTGCTGCCCGAGGACCGGATCCCCACCACCTGGTGCAACGTGCTGCCCGATCTGCCCTCTCCGGTGCCGCCGTTGCTGCACCCGGGGACCAGGGAGCCGGTGACCGGGGAGGACCTGGCGCCGCTCTTCCCGGCCGAGGTGATCGCCCAGGAGCTCGGCACCGCGCGGGAGGTGGACATCCCGGGAGCGGTGCTGGACGTCTACCGGCAGTGGCGGCCCTCCCCGCTGGTGCGGGCCCGCCGGCTGGAGAGGTCGCTGGACACCCCGGCGCGGCTGTACTTCAAGTACGAGGGCGTCAGCCCGACCGGCAGCCACAAGCCCAACACGGCCGTCCCGCAGGCGTACTACAACCGGCGGGCGGGGGTGCGGCGGCTGGTCACCGAGACCGGTGCCGGGCAGTGGGGCAGTTCGCTGGCGCTGGCCTGCTCGTACTTCGGCCTCGACTGCGAGGTCTTCATGGTGCGGGTCAGCTACGACCAGAAGCCCTACCGGCGCGGGCTGATGGAGACCTTCGGGGCCTCGGTGCACCCGAGCCCCAGCCCGCGCACGGCGGCCGGCCGGGCGGCGCTCGCGGCCGATCCCGAGGCCACCGGCAGCCTGGGCCTGGCCATCTCGGAGGCGGTCGAGGCGGTCGCGACCGGCGACGGCACGGCCAAGTACGCGCTCGGCTCGGTGCTCAACCACGTCCTGCTGCACCAGACGGTGATCGGCCAGGAGGCGCGGCTCCAGTTCCAACTCGCCGACGACCGGCCGGACATCGTGATCGGCGCGGCGGGCGGAGGCTCCAACTTCGGCGGACTGCTGCTGCCCTTCCTGCGAGAGCACCCCGCCCTCGGCGGCCGGGGCCCCGCGGTACGGGCGATCGCGGTCGAGCCGGCGTCCTGCCCCTCGCTCACCCGGGGCCGGTACGAGTACGACTTCGGCGACAGCGCCGGGCTCACCCCGCTGGCGCTGATGCACACCCTGGGGCACGACTTCGTGCCACCGGGCATCCACGCGGGCGGCCTGCGCTACCACGGCATGTCGCCGGTGATCAGCCATCTCAGGGAGCTCGGGCTGGTCGAGGCGCGGGCCGTGCCGCAGACCGCCTGCTTCGAGGCGGGCGTGCGGTTCGCGCGCAGCGAGGGGATCGTGCCCGCCCCCGAGTCCTGCCATGCCGTCCGGGTGGCCCTCGACGAGGCACTGGCCTGCCGGGAGAGCGGGGAGGCGAAGACCATCGTGTTCTCGCTCTCGGGGCACGCGCACTTCGACATGCAGGCCTACATGGACTACTTCGCGGGCACGTTGACCGACTGAACCTTCACCGGGCGGGAGGGGGCGCCCCCGTGCCCCAGCCTCCGGGGAAGCCGGAGAAGAGCACAGAAGCGTCGACCGGCGAAAAGTCTCAGAGTGTCCTGGTGGCGCACCGTAGTCAAGTGAACGCCGAGCGTGTCGGATTGCGTGTACCGTGTCCGCCGAAGCGGGTCGCCCCGGCAGAAAAGGGGCGAGCCCGGCAGGTGTTAGGGCACCGGGCCGGGCTCTTCATCCAACGAGTGGCAAGGACCACTGAGGATGCTCAGGAATGTTAGCGCGCCCTCGCGCGATTACACGCGGATCGACAACAAGCATGTCTGGGACGACGATCTCTCGGACTCGGCTTTCCGGTTGCTGGTGCGGTCGTTGGCGCTGCCGCCCTCGCGGGCTCGTGGGACGACGGTCACCGAGCTGGCGGCCGGGCTGCCCTGTGGTCGGGTCACGGCGGACCAGGCACGCCGTCAGCTGTCCAAGCGCGGGTTGCTGCACTGCGTGCGGCGGCGCAGCGCCACCGGGCAGGTGCGGACGGAGTCGCTGATCTCCAGCGTGCCGCTCGCCGACGCCGAAGCGGCACGGCTGTTCGCCGGACACTTCGCAGCGGACCGCCCGGATGCCGGAGAACCGGCTCCCGGCGAGGCCGTCATGCGGGGATCCGGCACCGCCCTCCCAAAGGGAGAAAGACTGGTTAAGGGGAATACCCCCCTCCCGGTCCCGGCCGAATCGGTGCGACCGGAACCGGAGGCACAGCCATCACAGCCACAGCCACAGCCACAGCCGGACCCAGACCCGGAGCCGGACCCAGAGCCGGACCCAGAGCCAGACCCAGCGCCGGAGCCAGGGCCAGCGCCGAGCCCGGGGGCGCCGTCGGAGCCGGAGGTCGGCCGGGCGGAGCCGGCCCTGCTCGCGGAGGCCGAGCGGGTCCTGCTGTCGCTGCGGCGCATCGACCCGAGACTTGTGCTCGGGGCGGCCGAGGTGCGGCGGCTGCTGCCGCTGGCCGCCGAGTGGCTGGCCAGAGGGGTGGCTCCGGTCGCCATGCAGCATGCGCTCAGCTCCGGGCTGCCGGAACCGGTCAAGTGCGCGTCGGCCCTGGTGCGTTACCGCCTGCGCGACAAGATGCCCGCAGTCGTGCGGATTGCCGCGCTGACGGCCTGTGAGGGCTGCGACCTGGCGTTCCGTCCGGTCAGCGGCGAGGTGCAGTGCGGGAGTTGCAGACAGCGACGTGCGGCCGCGGCCGCTCCCGCACGGGCGGACGATGCCGGCGAAAGGATCGGCTGGCGCGAACGGATGGCCAAGCTCGCGCGAGGTTGACGCGTGTCCTTCCGTCGGACCGGCGGGAGGTCGGCGGCGCTCGTCACGAGGCAGGTCCGTGGGGAGGGATGGAACGGCCCGGGTGTCCACGGACCGTTGCGGCGGCTGGTCATCCGAAGGGCCAGGTCACCCGTCTCGCGTTCGCCCGGAAGCCCCCGGCCAGATCAGAAAGCGGAACGGAAGTGCTGGGAACTCCCTGGGAGTTCGATCAACCACTGCCCAGCGGGAGGCGGAGCATGGACCGCCAGCGGCCCGGTGTGCGGTGGATTGTCCGGATTGCTGGCGTCAGCTCCCTCCCAGGCCGGGCCCAGGACTTGGCAAGAGCGCCACGTCACGCTGGCATCCATGAAGGTGCTCCCGCGACGGCGTGGTGCCGTCCTCGTCAACTCCGCGCTCGCCGTGGTCCTGCTGGGCGGCGCCGCACTGGCGTACGCCACCCTGGACGGCGGTACCAGCTCGGCCGCGGGCCAGACGCAGAGCCGTACCGCCACGGTGGCCAAGGGCACCGTGCTGGCCACGGTCTCCGGCTCCGGCACGCTCTCCTCACCCGGCGACGCCGGCCAGGACTTCGCCACAGGCGGCAAGGTGACCGCGGTCAAGGTGGCGGTCGGCGACACGGTGAAGAAGGGCCAGCTGCTCGCCACCGTGGACACCACCCAGGCGCTTCAGCAGGTCACCGCGGCCGAGTCCGCGCTGACCGCCGCCCAGGCCGGCCTCACCAAGGCGCAGGCCGGCGAGACCACCACCACCCAGGCCCCGGCCACCAGTGGCAGTGGCAGCGGCAGCGGCAGCGGCAGCGGTCGCGGCGGTGCGACGCCCGCCCCCAAGGAGACCACCGTCACCACCACCAAGGTGGACGCCGCTCAGGTCGCCCAGGCCGAGCAGCAGGTGACCACGGCCGAGGCCGGGCTCGCCAACGCCAAGGCGGCGCTCGCGGGCACCAGCCTGGTCGCCTCGGAGGACGGCACGGTGGCCTCCATCGAGGGCAAGGTCGGCGACACCGTCTCCGGCAGCTCGAACTCCTCCTCCGCCGGCTCGGGCGGCAGCTCGGGTGGCGCCAAGTCCAGTGGCAGCGGCTCGGGTTCGGGTACGACGACCACGCCCACCGGCTTCATCGTGCTCACCAACCCGACCGGGATGCAGGTCTCTGCGGCCTTCTCCGAGCTCGACTCGCTGAAGCTGAAGAAGGGCCAGGCCGCCACCGTCACTCTGAACGCGCAGTCCGACACCCAGCTCAAGGCGACCGTGCTGTCGGTGAGTTCGCTCCCGGTCAGCTCGGGCAGCGGCAGTGCGGGCGGCTCCTCGGGCGCGGTCCAGTACGGCGTGGTGCTGCAGATCGACGGTGACACCAGCTCGCTGCGGACCGGTCTCAGCGCCACCGTCTCGGTGGTCACCGGCGAGGCCGACAACGCGCTCTCGGTCCCGACCGCCGCGCTCTCGGGCACCGGTACCAGCCGGACCGCGACCGTGGTGCACGACGACGGCTCCACCGAGCGGGTCGACGTCACGGTCGGGGTCGAGGGCGACACCACGGTCCAGGTGGTGTCCGGGCTGACCGAGGGCGAGCACGTCCAGCTCACCTCGACCACCGCGGGCACCGGAAACGGCTTCCCCGGCGGCTCCTTCCCGGGCCTGGGCGGCGGCGCCGGAGGCTTCGGCGGCGGTGGTGCCGGCGGCGGCGGGTTCGGCGGCGGTGGTGCCGGCGGCCGCGGCGGCAACGGCGGTGGCGGGGGCGGTCGCGGATGACGCTCAGCCAGACCGCGGCGCAGTGGGAGGCCCGGGACCGGGCCGCTCAGCAGCCGCCGGTGATCCAGATCCGGAACCTCACCAAGGCGTACGGCCACGGGGACGCGACCGTGCACGCCCTGTGCGGCCCGTTCGCGCCCGGCGGCGATGAACCCCAGGGCGTCAGCCTCGACATCGAGCAGGGCGACTACGTGGCGGTGATGGGCAGTTCGGGCTCCGGAAAGTCCACGCTGATGAACATCCTGGGCTGCCTGGACGTCCCGACCTCCGGCCGCTACCTGCTGGACGGCGTCGACGTCGGCCACCTGGACGAGCAGCAGCTCTCGCTGGTCCGCAACCGCAAGATCGGGTTCATCTTCCAGTCCTTCAACCTGGTCCCCCGCACCACCGCGCTCGCCCAGGTCGAACTCCCGCTGGCGTACGCCGGTGTGCGTGCCGCCGAGCGCAGGCGCCGGGCGCTCGCGGCACTCTCGCTGGTCGGTCTGCTGGAGCGCGCCGGGCACAAGCCCAACGAGCTCTCCGGCGGGCAGCAGCAGCGCGTGGCGGTCGCCCGCGCGCTGGTCACCGCCCCCGCGATGCTGCTCGCCGACGAGCCCACCGGAAACCTGGACAGCCGCTCCACCAAGGAGGTGCTGGCGATCATCGACGGCCTCAACGCCACCGGCCGCACCGTCGTACTGATCACCCACGAGGACGAGGTCGCCGAGCACGCCAAGCGGGTGCTGCGCCTGGTCGACGGGCAGATCGTCTCGGACGTCCGGCAGGCCCCGGTGGACGGACCGCCGCCCGCGCTGCGCGAACCCGCGGGAGCCCGCCCGTGATCGTCTGGCAGATGCTCCGCTTCGCCCTCGGCGGACTGGCCGCCAACAAGGTCAGATCCGCACTCACCATGCTCGGGGTGCTGATCGGTGTGGCCTCGGTGATCCTGCTGCTGGCGGTCGGCAACGGCTCCTCGCAGGCCGTCAAGAACTCCATCACCTCGCTCGGCACCAACTCGCTCACCGTCTCCTCGATGAACGCGCGCGGCAGCGGCACCGCCGCCAAGAAGCTCACGGTGGAGGACGCCAAGGCGCTGGCCGCCGCCACCGACGCGCCCTCGATCAAGTCGGTCGCCCCGGTGGTCACCGCCACCGCCACCGCGCTGTACGGGAACATCTCGTACACCCCGGGCTCGATCGTCGGCACCTACCCGGCGTACTTCGAGACCTCCAACCAGAAGGTGGCGCACGGCGACTACTTCAGCAACGACGACGTGCTGAACTCCCGCAAGGTCGCGGTGATCGGTTCCACCACCGCCACCCAGCTGTTCGCCGACGAGGACCCGGTCGGCAAGCGGATCGTGGTCGGCGGCACCCCGTTCACCGTGGTCGGCGTGCTCGCCACCAAGGGCAGCACCGGGTTCAACGACCCGGACGACGTGGTGATCGCGCCGCTGCCCACCGTGCAGAACGCCTTCACCGGCTTCGGCGCGGTCAGCCAGATCCTGGTGCAGGCCTCCTCGGCCGACGCCACCACCGCCGCACAGAGCGACATCACCCGGATCCTGATGGGCACCCACGGCATCAAGGACCCGAGCAAGGCGGACTTCCGGATCAGCAACCAGGCCTCGCTGCTGACCGCCAGGGAGAGCACCACCAAGACCTTCACCGTGCTGCTGGGCGCGGTCGCCGCGATCTCGCTGCTGGTCGGCGGGATCGGGATCACCAACATCATGCTGGTCACCGTCACCGAGCGGACCAGGGAGATCGGCATCCGCAAGGCGCTCGGCGCCCCGAAGGCGGTCATCCTGGGGCAGTTCCTCACCGAGTCCACCCTGCTCTCGGTGCTCGGCGCCGGGCTCGGGGTGCTGGCCGGCCTCATCGGCTCGCGGTTCAGCATCGTCGGCATCAAGCCGGTGGTCATCCCCGAGTCCGTGCTCGGTGCCTTCGGCATCGCGGTGGCCATCGGCCTGTTCTTCGGCAGCTACCCCGCCAACCGGGCCGCCTCGCTGCGTCCGATCGACGCCCTCCGCCACGAGTAGACCCCTGCCAGACGAGAAGAAGAAGGCCCTCCATGACCTCCGCACACGAGCCGCCCGCGCAGCCCGTACCACCGGCCGACCCCGCCGGGCACGTCGAACTGCTGGCCACCGCGCCGGACACCCGCGACATCAGCGCCGAACTCGCCGCACCACCGCGCCGCAAGCTGCCCTGGCTCACGCTGGCCCTGGCCGGCGCTGCGATCGCCGTGTTCTCCTTCGCGGGCGGCGTCTGGTACGAGCAGGGCAACGGGAAGAGCGGCACCACCCAGCAGGCCGGCCAGCGCGGGCCGGGTTTCGGCGGCGGTGGCCAGGGCGGTTACGGCCAGGGCGGCGGTGGCCGCCGGGCGGGTGGCCAGGGCGGTCCGGGCGGCGCGGGCTTCACCCGGGGCACGGTCAAGTCCGTGGACGGCAGCACCGTCTACCTCACCGACGCCAGTGGCAACACCGTCAAGGTCACCACCGGCGACAGCACCAAGGTCCAGCTCAGCAAGGAGGGCAAGGTCTCCGACCTCCAGCCCGGCCAGAGCGTGACCGTGATGGGCACTCCCGACTCCTCCGGCGGCTACGCGGCCACCCAGCTCACCGAGGGAGCCGGCGGGTTCGGCGGCGGTGGCGGCGGTGGCTTCCCCGGAGCCCGCAGCTCGTCCAACGGCTGACCCCCGGACGCTGGACGAACCCGGGCCCGGCCGATTCCCCCTCGGCCGGGCCCGATGCATGGCCGTGGCCGCTCGGCCGGGCCATGCGCCGGGGCCGTCCAGGATGGTTGATGTACGTCTAATCCAGTCCTCATCAACCGCGCGTAGCCTCCCCGGGCTATCGTCCAACAAGGATGCATCGTCCGACCGGGAGGCGGAACAGCAGTGCAAGGGACAGTGTCGACAGCCGGCGGTACCGCCACAGCGGGGGTTCCCGCACGCCAGGCAGGCTCTGCCAGCGAACCGTTCCTGCTGGTGGTGGACGACGAACCGAACATCCGGGAGCTGCTCTCGGCGAGCCTGCGCTTCTCCGGTTTCCGGGTGGCCTCCGCCGCGAGTGGCGAGGAGGCGCTGGAGGCCGTCGCCGCCGAGCGGCCGGACCTGGTGGTGCTCGATGTGATGCTGCCCGACCTGGACGGCTTCACCGTGGTCCAGCGGCTGCGCGAGCAGGCCCAGTGGCCGCAGTCCGGCGAGCACGTCCCCGTGCTCTTCCTCACCGCCAAGGACGGCACCGGCGACAAGGTCCAGGGCCTGGCCGCCGGCGCGGACGACTACGTCACCAAGCCGTTCAGCCTGGAGGAGCTGATCGCCCGGATCCGCGCCATCCTGCGCCGGGCCGGCGGCCCCGCCGAGGACGGCCGGCTGGTGGTCGGCGACCTCACCCTCGACCCGCTCGCCCACGAGGTCAGCCGGGGCGACCGCATGGTCTCGCTGTCGCCGACCGAGTTCAAGCTGCTGCACTACCTGATGGCCAACGTCGGCCGGGTGGTCTCCAAGGCCCAGATCCTCGACCACGTCTGGGCGTACGACTTCGGCGGCGACCTCTCCATCGTCGAGTCGTACATCTCCTACCTGCGCCGCAAGCTCGACTCCGGGCCCGCCCACGGCCCCAAGCTGATCCACACCGTGCGCGGCATCGGCTACGCCCTGCGCCGCCCGCCCCAGCACTGAACCCGTGCGCCGCGTCCGCCCGTCCATGAGGCTCCCGAGGCTGTCCAGACCGTTCCGCTCCCGCCGGCCGTTCCGCTCCCGCTGGCCGTTCCGCTCCCGGCGGCTGTCCCGCCTCGCCCGGGTGCTCCGCCTCTCCCGGCTGTCCCTGCGGACGCGGCTGCTGGTGCTCGCGGTACTGCTGGTGGCCACGGGGCTGGTGGTGAGCGACACCGTCGTCCTCGGGACGGTCCGGGTCCAACTGGCCGACCGGGCCGACCAGCAGCTGCTCCGCTTCGCCGAGCCGCTCTCGCACCGCACCCCGGGCGGCTACCACCAGAACAGCCCGAGCCCGAACCTGCGACGGGCAGGCCAGTTCCTGCCCAGCCAGTACGTGGTGCAGTACCTGACCGCCGACGGCACGGCCCAGCAGACCATGCGGCAGCCGATCGCCGACACCGATCCGGCTCCCGATCTGGGTAAGTTGACGGATCGTCAACTCCACCAGCACGCGGGCGACCTGACCGGGTTCGACCTTCCCGACCAGACCGGCCAGGGGCGCTGGCGGGTGGTCGTGCTCCCGTTCGTCCACTCCGGCGGCAACCAGTTCGTCGCCCCCGCCTACCTGCTGGTGGCGGTCTCGATGGACGACGTGGACGCCACGGTGGCCAAGCTGCGCGCGTCCTTCTGGGCCATCGGCGGCGCCGTCCTGGTGCTGATCGCCGCACTCGGAGCGGTGGCCGTACGGGCCGGGCTGCGACCGCTCGCCCGGATCGAGCAGGACGCCGAACTGATCGCCGCCGGCCGGCTCTCGCACCGCATGCCCGAACTCCCGCCCGGCACCGAGGTCGGGCGGCTCTCCGCGACCCTCAACGGGATGCTCACCCAGATCGAGGCCGCGTTCGCCGCCCGGGCCGAGTCCGAGGCCAGGATGCGCCGCTTCGTCGCCGACGCCTCGCACGAGCTGCGCACCCCGCTCGCGGGCGTCCGGGGCTTCGCCGAGCTGTACCGGATGGGCGCGCTGTCCGACGTGGACCGGGCGATGGACCGGATCGAGAGCGAGGCCGTCCGGATGAGCGGTCTGGTCGAGGACCTGCTCACGCTCGCCCGCCTCGACGAGGAGCGCCCGCTCGACCTGGCCCCGATGGACCTGCGCACGCTGGCCGCCGACGCCCTGCACGACCTGACCGCGCTCGACCCGGGCCGCCCGGTCGCCCTCACCGGGCCCCAGGGCAGCGGTGCCCCGCAGCCCGCCCCCGTGCTCGGTGACGAGGCCAGGCTGCGGCAGGTGGTGACCAACCTGGTCGGCAACGCGGTCAAGCACACCCCGTCGGGCACCGCCGTCCGGATCGGGGTCGGCACCACCGAGGACGGCCGCTGCCTGCTGGAAGTGGCCGACTCGGGCCCCGGTCTGACCGAGGAGCAGGCCGCCCAGGTCTTCGAGCGCTTCTATCGCGTCGACGCCTCCCGCAGCCGCCAGGAGGGCGGCGGCGCCGGCCTCGGCCTCGCCATCGCCACCGCCCTGGTCCAGGCCCACGGCGGCACCCTCAGCCTCTCCACCGTTCCGGGCGAGGGAGCGGCCTTCCGCGTCCACATTCCCGCCCAGCCGCACTGAGTCAGGGCCTTTCGGCCCCTTGTACCGGGCGGGTCTCCCGCGCCCACGGGGAGCCCGGCCGCTGTCGGGCTGTCAAGCTCCCGAGTGGCGAAGAAGCCCCTCCCAATCCGTCCCGGTGCTTCTTGTCGCAGGTCACGGCCTCGTCGGATCATCCGGTTGAACCGTCCGACCCCCACCCCGCCGTCCGCACTGTCGTAAGCATGGTGGATACTGCCCTTGTGAACGTGTTCACGTTCACAAGCGGACAAGCTTGTGTCGATTGATCACGCTCTCCCCCCGGGGGAGTCGTTTGTCCGAAATGCGGGGAGCGACCAGAGAGAGGCGCCGTGGAACTTGCAGTCGCCCACGAGACCATAGCGAGATGGCAGTTCGGGGTCACCACCGTCTACCACTTCCTGTTCGTGCCACTGACGATCAGCCTCGCCGCCACCGTGGCGGGCCTGGAGACCGCCTGGGTGCGGACCGGCAAGGAGAAGTACTTCCATGCCACCAAGTTCTGGGGAAAGCTCTTCCTGATCAACATCGCCATGGGCGTGGTGACCGGGATCGTGCAGGAGTTCCAGTTCGGCATGAACTGGTCGGACTACTCGCGCTTCGTCGGTGACGTCTTCGGCGCACCGCTCGCGATGGAGGCGCTGATCGCCTTCTTCTTCGAGTCCACCTTCATCGGCCTGTGGATCTTCGGCTGGGACAAGCTGCCGAAGAAGATCCACTGCGCCTGCATCTGGATGGTGTCGATCGGCACCGTGCTCTCCGCGTACTTCATCCTGGCCGCCAACTCCTGGATGCAGCACCCGGTCGGCTACGCGATCGACAAGGCCACCGGCAAGGCGCGGCTGACCGACATCACCAAGGTGCTGTTCCAGGACACCACCCTGGTCGTGGTCTTCCACACCCTCACCGCCGCCTTCCTGACCGGCGCCGCCTTCATGGTCGGCATCGCCTCGTTCCACCTGGTCCGGGCCAGAAGGGCCGCCGCGTCGGGAGAGGTCCGCACGGAGGCCGACCGCAAGAAGGTCGCCACCATGCGGACCTCGCTGCGTGTCGGCCTGGCCATGGCCGTGGTGGCGGGTCTCGGCACCGCGATCAGCGGTGACAGCCTGGCCAAGGTGATGTTCGAGCAGCAGCCGATGAAGATGGCCGCCGCCGAGGCGCTCTGGGACACCCAGTCGCCCGCCCCGTTCTCGGTCTTCGCGGTCGGCGACGTCACCAAGGGCCACAACTCGGTGGCGCTGGAGGTCCCGGCGGCGCTCTCCTTCCTGGCCAAGAGCGACTTCAGCTCGGCCGTCCCCGGCATCAACGACACCGCCGCCGCCGAGGCGGCCAAGTACGGCGGCAAGCCCACCGACTACATCCCGAACGTCTTCGTGACGTACTGGGGCTTCCGCCTCATGATCGGCTTCGGGATGACCTCCTTCGTGGCCGGCCTGGTCGGGCTCTGGACCACCCGGAGAAGATTCATGCTCGCCCCCGAGTTCCACACCGCCGAGGACGAGGTGCCCCGGCTGATGCTCACACGGACCCGCGAGATGGGCCCGTTCCTCACCAAGTGGAGCTGGCGGATCGGCATCTGGACCATGGGCTTCCCGCTGATCGCCAACAGTTTCGGCTGGGTCTTCACCGAGATGGGCCGCCAGCCCTGGGCCGTCTTCGGCCTGATGACCACCGCCGACGCCGTCTCGCCCAACGTCGGCGTCGCCACCCAGGTCGGCGCGCTGACCACCTTCACCCTGCTCTACGCCGTGCTCGCGGTGATCGAGGTGCGGCTGCTCGTCAAGTACGCCTCGGCCGGTCCGGTCACCTCGGAACAGCCGCCCGCCAAGGACCCGACGCTCCGTGGCCCGTCCTCGGACGAGGACGCCGACAAGCCCCTTGCCTTCGCCTACTGAGACCCTGATCACCGAGGGACAGTGACATGCAACTCCACGACGTCTGGTTCGTCCTCATCGCGGTCCTGTGGATCGGCTACTTCTTCCTCGAAGGCTTCGACTTCGGCATCGGCGTGCTCACCAAGCTGCTCGCCAGGAACACCGCCGAACGCCGGGTCCTGATCAACACCATCGGCCCGGTCTGGGACGGCAACGAGGTCTGGCTGCTCACCGCCGGCGGTGCCACCTTCGCGGCCTTCCCCGACTGGTACGCCACCCTGTTCAGCGGCTTCTACCTGCCGCTGCTGGTGATCCTGGTCTGCCTGATCATCCGGGGCGTGGCCTTCGAGTACCGGGCCAAGCGCAGTGACGAGCGCTGGCAGCGCAACTGGGAGCACGCCATCTTCTGGACCTCCCTGCTGCCCGCCTTCCTGTGGGGCGTGGCCTTCGCCAACATCGTGCACGGCGTGGCGATCGACGCGCACAAGAACTACGTGGGCGGCGTCCTCGACCTGCTCAACCCGTACGCGCTGCTCGGCGGGCTGGTCACCCTGGTGCTGTTCACCTTCCACGGCGCGGTGTTCGCCTCGCTCAAGACGGTCGGCGAGATCCGCGACCGGTCCAGGGCGATGGCCCTGCGGCTGGGGCTGGCCACCGCCGTGCTGGCGCTGGGCTTCCTGGTCTGGACCCAGGTCCACCAGGGCACCGGCTGGAGCCTGGCCGCGCTTCTCGTCGCGGTGCTGGCACTCGTCGCCTCGCTGGCGGCCAACCAACTGGGCCGCGAGGGGTGGGCGTTCACCTTCTCGGGGCTGACCATCGTGGCGGCGGTCGCGATGCTCTTCCTGTCGCTCTTCCCGGACGTCATGCCCTCGACGCTGAACGGCAGTTGGTCGCTGACGGTCGAGAACGCCGCCTCCTCGCCCTACACCCTCAAGCTGATGACCGTCATCGCGGCGGTGTTCACCCCGCTGGTGCTGCTCTACCAGGCCTGGACGTACTGGGTGTTCCGCAAGCGGATCGGCGTCCAGCACATCCCGGCCGCCCACACCGCCGGCCACTGACCCGTCCGCGTACGTACCGAAGGAGCCGACCATGAAGCCCGTGGACCCCCGGCTCCTCAGGTACGCCCGCACCACCCGCGCCTTCCTCGCCGGATCGGTGGTCCTCGGCGGGGTGGGCGCGGCGCTGGTGGTGGCCCAGGCCTCGCTGATCGCCGAGATCGTGGTCCGGGCCTTCCAGCGGCACTCCCACGACCTCACCACCCCGCTGCTCTGGCTGGTCGCCACCGCGGTCGGCCGGGCGGTGGTCGCCTGGCTGACCGAGCTGACCGCACACCGCTCGGTCGCCACGGTGAAGTCCACCCTGCGGCAGCGGCTGCTCGACCACGCCACCGCCCTCGGCCCCGCCTACCTCGCCGGCCGCCGGACCGGTGAGCTCACCACGCTGGCCACCCGGGGAATCGACGCCCTGGACGACTACTTCGCCCGCTACCTGCCGCAGCTGGCCCTCGCCGTGGTCGTCCCGGCGGTGGTGCTGGCCCGGATCCTCGGCGCCGACTGGACCTCCGCCGCGATCATCGCGGGCACCCTGCCGCTCATCCCGCTCTTCATGGTGCTGATCGGCTGGGCCACCCAGTCCCGGATGGACCGGCAGTGGGCCTCGCTCTCCCGGCTCTCGCACCACTTCCTGGACGTGGTCGAGGGCCTTCCCACCCTCAAGGTCTTCAACCGGGCCAAGGCCCAGGCCCGCACCATCGCCAGGATCACCGACGACTACCGCAAGGCGACGCTGAAGACCCTGCGGATCGCCTTCATCTCCTCCTTCGCCCTGGAACTGCTCTCCACCCTGTCGGTCGCCCTGGTCGCCGTCTCGATCGGCTTCCGGCTGGTGGACGGCAGCCTCGGCCTGGAGACCGGGCTGCTGGTCCTGATCCTGGCGCCCGAGGTGTACTTCCCGATCCGGCAGGTCGGCGCGCTCTACCACTCCAGCGTCGAGGGGCTCACCGCCGCCGGCCAGATCTTCGAGGTACTGGAGACCCCGCTGCCCGCCCGGGGAGCGATCCCCGCGCCGCCGCTGGCCGGTGCGGTGATCTCGGTCGAGGGGGTCGGCGTCACCCACCCCGGCCGGAGCACCCCCGCGCTGTCCGGCCTCTCGCTGACCCTCCGGCCGGGGAGCACCACCGCGCTCACCGGCCCGAGCGGCGCGGGCAAGAGCACCCTGCTCTCCGTCCTGCTCGGCTTCACCCGGCCCGACTCGGGCCGGATCCTGGTCGACGGGCGGGACCTCGCCGACCTCGACCCGGAGAGCTGGCGCGGCCAGATCGCCTGGGTGCCGCAGCACCCCCACCTGTTCGCCGGGACCATCGCCGAGAACGTCCGGCTCGCCCGCCCCGACGCCACCGACGACCAGGTCCGCGCCGCCCTCGCCGCCGCCCACGCCGGCGACTTCGCCGCCCCGGACACCGTCCTCGGCGAGGGCGGGGCCGGCCTCTCGGCCGGCCAGCGCCAGCGCATCGCGCTCGCCCGTGCCCTGCTCACCGACCGCCCCCTGGTGCTGCTGGACGAACCCACCGCCAACCTGGACGGCGCCAGCGAGGCCGCCATCGTCGAGGCGGTCCGCGCCCTGCGTGGCCGCACCGTCCTCCTGGTCGCCCACCGCCCGGCGCTGCTCGCCACCGCCGACCACCGCCACCACCTCACCGCTCCGGAGCCGGTGCACGACGGCGGCCTTCCGCCCCGTACGGTTCCCCGGGGCTCCACGGGTGCGCTCCCCGCCGGTGAGAGCGAGACCTCCGCCCGTGAGAGCGAGCCACCCGCCCGCGAGAGCGAGCCACCCGCCCGTGAGGCTTCGGCAGTCCCGCCGGAAGCGCCCGCGGGGCCCCGACTGGCGCCGGCCGTCCTCCTGGGCTCCCTCGCCCTGGGCTGCGCCGTGGCCCTGATGGCCACCTCCGGCTGGCTGATCTCGTACGCCTCCGAGATGCCCCCGGTGCTGTACCTGATGATGGCCGTGACCTCCGTCCGGGCCTTCGGCATCGGCCGCAGCGTCTTCCGCTACGCCGAGCGCCTGGTCTCCCACGACGCCGTGCTGGGGGCCCTCGGCGGTGTCCGCGCCGCCGTCTACCGCCGGCTCGAACGGCTCGCCCCGGCCGCCCTGCCCGCGTTCCGCCGCGGCGACCTGCTCTCCCGCCTGGTCTCCGACGTGGACGCGGTCCAGGACCACCACCTGCGCTGGCGCCTGCCCGCCGCGGTGGCGCTGCTGGTCTCACTCGGCTCCGCCGCCGCCCTGGCCGCCTTCCTCCCGCTCGCGGGTGCCCTGCTGGCCCTCGGCCTGCTGCTCGCGGGGGCCGTCGTCCCCGCCCTCGCGATTCGCCTCTCGGGCCGTAGCGAGCGCCAACAGTCGCCCGCCCGGGGCGAGTTGGCGGTATCGGTGGTCGACACCCTCACCGGCACCGCCGAGCTGGCCGTCGCGGGGGCGCTCCCCGCCCGTCTCGCGGCCACCCGCACCACCGACCGCCGGCTGACCGCCCTCGCGGCCCGCTCCGCCGCCGTCGGCGGCATCTCGGCGGGGCTGACCGCCCTGGTCACCGGGCTGACCGTGGCCGCGAGCGCGGCCGCCGGGGTCCACGGGGTCAGCACCGGCACGCTTCCGGGGGTGTGCCTGGCGCTGGTGGTGCTCACCCCGCTCGCCGCCTTCGAGGCGGTGGCGGGCATGTCCACCGCCGTCCGGTTCCGTGAGCGCAGCCGGGCCGCGACGGCCCGGCTCACCGAGGTGCTGGCGGCCGAGCCGCCGGTCGCCGAGCCGGCCGCACCGGCCGTCCCGCCCGCCGACCCGTTCCCGGTCACCGTCCGCGGCCTGACCGCCCGCTGGCCGGGCCAGGCCGAGGACGCGCTGCACGGTATCGACCTCGACCTCACCCCGGGCCGCCGGATCGCCGTGGTCGGCCCGTCCGGCTCCGGCAAGACCACCCTCGCCCAGGTGCTGCTCCGCTTCCTCGACCAGCGCTCGGGCTCCGTCACCCTCGGCGGCCGTCCACAGCCTGTGGACACCCGTACGCTCGACTCGGACGACGTCCGCCGCACCATGGGCCTCTGCGCCCAGGACGCCCACGTCTTCGACAGCTCGCTGCGCGAGAACCTCCGCCTCGCCAGGACCGACGCCACCGAGGAGCAGCTCCGGGCCGCCCTCGCCGCCGCCCGCCTGCTGGACTGGGTGGACGGCCTCCCCGAGGGCCTGGACACCATGGTGGGCGAGCACGGCGCCCGGCTCTCCGGCGGCCAGCGCCAGCGCCTGGCGCTCGCCCGCGCGCTGCTCGCCGACTTCCCCGTACTGATCCTGGACGAGCCGGCCGAGCACCTGGACCTGCCCACCGCCGACGCCCTCACCGCCGACCTGCTCGCCGCCACCGAGGGCCGGACCACCCTGCTGATCACCCACCGGCTGGCCGGGCTGGACGACCGCACGGTGGACGAGGTGATCGTCCTGGACGGCGGCCGGATCGTGGAGCGTGGCCGCTTCGGTGAGCTCGCCGACGACCCGGACAGCCTGCTCGGCGAGCTCCACCGGCGCGAGCGGCGGGCCGACACGCTGCTGGCCGCCTGAGCGGCCCGGTCAAACGCCGACACGCTGCTCGCCGCCTGAACGGCCTAATCAAACCCGGACAAACTAGGCTCTCAGCATGGAGAGCAGACCGGAGCGCCCCCAGTCGGACCGTCCCCAGCCGGGCCGTTCCGTTCCGGAGCGTCCCGTCCCGGGGTACTCCACTCCGGACCCCGCCGGGCCGCCGGCCTCCGACCAGGCCCCGCCCCGGGTGCCCGAGATCGCCTCACTCGGCCTGGACACCCTGGTCACCGAGGTCGCCGAACGCCTCCAGTCCGCGGCCGCCGTCACCGACCGGATGCAGCGGCTGCTGGAGGCCGTGGTCTCCGTCGGTGCCGGACTCGACCTGCACGCCACCCTCCACCGGATCGCCGCCGCAGCGGCCGAACTGGTCGACGCCAAGTACGTGGCGCTCGGCGTGATCTCCCCGCACGGCGACGGGCTCTCCGACTTCATCCACATCGGGATCGACGACGACACCGCCGACACGATCGGCCAACTCCCCACCGGACGCGGCATCCTGGGAGCCCTGATCGAACGTCCCGAACCGCTGCGGCTGGCCGACCTCGCCACCGACCCGCGCTCGGTCGGCTTCCCGCCGCGCCACCCGCCGATGACCTCCTTCCTCGGCGAGCCGATCCGGGTCAGGGACGAGGTCTTCGGCAACCTCTACCTGACCGAGAAGCAGAGCGGCAGTGGCGTCTTCACCCCCGAGGACGCCCAGGTGCTGAACGCCCTCGCCGCCGCCGCCGGGGTCGCCATCGAGAACGCCCGCCTCTACGAGGAGGGCCGCCGCCGCGAGCGCTGGATCGCCGGTGCCGCCGCCGTCTCCACCGCGCTGCTCTCCACCGACGAGGCCGAGGTCGCCCTCACCGTCGCCGCCGAGCAGGTGCGCGAACTGGCGGACGGCGCACTCGGCATGATCCTGCTGCCCACCGGCGACGGCCAGATGCGGGTGGCCCACGCCTCCGGCGAGGCGGCCGAGTACGTCCGGGGCGAGCTGCTGCCGGAGGGCAGCTTCGCCTCCCGGCTGCTGGCCGGTGAGGGCGTCTACCTGGACGACATGTCCACCGACCCCGATGTGGAGATCCGGCTGGCCCGCAACTTCGGTGCCTCGATGGCCGTTCCGATGATCGCGGCCGGACGGGTCCTCGGCGGCCTCTGCGTCTGGCGCAGCGTCGGCGCGCCCCCGTTCACCGAGACGGAGAAGCAGCTCGCCCAGACCTTCGCCTCGCAGTCCGCGCTGGCCCTGCGGCTGGCCGAGGGCCAGCGCGACCAGCAGCGCCTGGCCGTCTTCCAGGACCGCGACCGGATCGCCCGCGACCTCCACGACCTGGTGATCCAGCGGCTGTTCGCCACCGGCATGATGCTGGAGGGCGCGGCCCGGCGCGCGATCGTCCCCGAGGTGAAGACCGGCATCGGAAAGGCGGTGGACGAGCTCGACGCCACCATCCAGGAGGTCCGCACCACCATCTACGCCCTCCAGCACGACGACCACGGGGACGAACCCGACAACCTCAGGACACGGGTCCTGCGCGAGGGCAGCCAGGCCGCCGCCGCCCTCGGCTTCAAACCCTCGGTGGTCTTCACCGGGCCGGTGGAGAGCCTGGTCGGGGAGCAGACCGGACGCCAACTCCTCGCCGCACTGCGGGAGATGCTCTCCAACACGGCCCGGCACGCCCGGGCCTCCCGGGTCGGCGTGGAGATCGACGCCACCGTCCACCTCGACGCCGGGGGCCACCCGGTCTCCGGCGACCCCGAGTCGCTGGAACGGGCCGGCCGGCCGGGTGTACTGCTCACCGTCACCGACGACGGCGTCGGCATCCCGCACGGCGGGCGGCGCAGCGGACTGAGGAACCTCGCCCGGCGCGCCGAGAACCTCGGCGGCGCCGCCTGGCACGAGCCGGGGCCCGACGGCGAGGGCGCCCGGGTCCGCTGGTCCGCGAGGCTCTGACGGGCGGGCCCTGTTGCCGGTCGGTCCAAGGCGCCCTACGCCCGCCTGAGGAGCTCCTCGATCGCCACCGCCACCCCGTCGTGCTCATTGCTGACGGTGTGCTGCGCGACCGCCGCCAGTACCTCGGGATGGGCGTTGGCGACGGCGTACGAGGTCCCGGCCCAGGCCAGCATCTCCAGGTCGTTCGGCATGTCGCCGAAGGCCACCACCTCGGAGCGGTCGATCCCCTGCTCGCGGCACCAACTCGCCAGCGTGCTGGCCTTGGTGACGCCGGGCGCGCTGATCTCCAGCAGGGCGACCGGTGCCGAGCGGGTGATCTCGGCGAGGTGCCCGGCGGCCTGGCGGGCCTGGGTCAGGAAGGTATCCGGGTCGAGGTCGGAGTGCTTGGCGAGCACCTTGTACAGCCCGCGCACCGGGCCGTCCTGGGTCAGCAGCTCCTCGGCCCGGGCGACCGGCTGGGCGTCGTCGTCACCCCACATCCTGAGCTCGTACTCGGGCTCGCGGGCGAAGCCGTCCAGGTGCTCGAAGGCGAACGCGGTGCCCGGCAGCGCCTCGCGCAGCGCCGTGATCACGGTCAGCGCGTCCGGCGGGCTCAGCGGGAAGACCTCCACCATCTCGCCCCGCCGGACGTCGAAGACCGCTCCGCCGTTGGAGCAGATCGCCACCCCGTGGCCGCCGATGTGCGGGCTGATCTGCTGCATCCAGCGCGGGGGCCGTCCGGTCACGAACACCACCTGCACGCCCGCCCGCTCGGCCGCCGTCAGCGCGGCGGCCGTCCGTTCGGAGACGTTCCCGCTCGGGCAGAGCAGGGTGCCGTCGAGGTCGGTGGCGATCAGGCGGGGGCGTACGGGGTTGGTGGTCACCGCTCCATCTTCGCTCACCCGTCCGCCGTAGCCCCGTCCCCGGGCGGTTCCGCCCGGGGACGACGGGCCCGCCCCACCGGTCCGGCGTCCGGTGGGGCGGGCCCGAGGGGTCAGGAGTGCCAGATCTCCTTGATCTCGGTGATCTTCCCGTCGGCACCCTGCGTGATGTCGTAGACCGGGTGGGAGGAGCAGGTCTGCGGCGGCTTCACGTTCTGGCCGCCGTCCAGGCAGTCGCCGATGTGGTTCCACAGCTCACCGACCGCGACCGAGGTGTAGCCGGCCGCGCCGTTGGTCAGCTCGGCCTTGGCGTGCGGCGCGAAGAGGTACCTGGCCGCACTGCCGGTCGCCTCCCAGTGGCCGTCGTTGGGGTCGCAGGCGAACGTGGTCGCCTTGGCGAGCATGGTGTCCTGCTTGGGCTGCGCCACCGGCTGGACGATCTTGTGACCGGCCGGGAGCTTGGGCGTGGCGCAGTTCTCACCGGGGTCCCCGCCGGGATCCACGGTGGGAGCCTTCGAGGAGGCGCCGGCGGGTGCGGGCTGCGCCGCACCCGCGGCCGGGGCGGACGCCTGCGGCGCCGCGGCGGCCGCCGAGGAACCGCCCGAGCCGTTGCCCGAGGGGTCGTTGGGATCGCACCCGACCAGCCCGAGGGCGGCGACGGTGAGCACGGCGGCAGTGATCAGTCTGCGAGAGTCCATCACGAAGGTTTCCCCCATAGTTGCGACGCGGCGGTTCCGGGCCGAGCTGACGGCCAGACAGGCTATCCACCTTCCCCGGCACCCGCCCACCCAGCCCGCCCGCGCTCACCTCGCACTCACACCTCGTGCACACTCCGGGATCTGACGGCCGGTGGCCGAACGCGCGATCAGTGCCCGGCCGGCTTGAGGGCGGCCATCAGCAGGCGGCCGGAGATCGCGGTCGCACGGCCGTTGTTCAGGTCGGTGGTGGAGACCGAGAAGACGCCCTTCATGGACAGGTCGCGGGTGGCGAACATGCCGTTGGCGTAGCCGAGGTCGTGGCCCGTCTTGCCCCAGAGCGTGGTGCCGTCCGGCAGCGGGGTGGCCATCAGCCCGGCGCCGAAGCAGGCGGTACCCGGATTGCCGTTGCCGTCGGTGCAGTTGGAGTCGTCGAAGTACTTGAGCGTCTTGCCGTCGGCGCCCTCGGGCAGCCGGAACATCTCGTCCAGCTGGGCGGCGGGCAGCAGCCGGCCCTGGAACAGCGCGGTGATGAAGTGGTCCAGGTCGAGCGGGGTGGAGATCATGTTGGACGGGTTGCCGCCCTGCTCGCTGACGTCGACCGGCACGCCCGCGCTGTCGGTCAGGTAGCCGTGCAGATACGGCCGGGGCATCCGGGTGCTGTCCCCGGGCACCGAGGTCTGCGAGAGGTGCAGCGGCTTGATGATCCGCTCGGTGACCTCCTCCTTGAACGAGTTGCCGGTGATCTGCTCGATCAGCTTCCCGGCGATCCGGAAGCCCAGCGAGTTGTACTGCTGCGCGGTACCGGGCGCGAAGTTGGGGCCGGGCGCCGGGCGGCCGAGCGGGTGCAGGGTGTCCTGGATGACCTGGTCGAAGGTGCGGTACTCGGCCCGCTCGGCGATCAGCTCGTCCGCCGGGAGGGCCGGCGCGCCCTGGTCGACGTCCGGCAGGCCGCTGGTCATGTCGAGCAGCTCGCGCACGGTGACCGGCTGGAACGTGTCCTGCGGCAGCAGGCCCGGCATGTAGTGCTGGACGGTCTGGTCCAGATCGATCTTCCCCTCGGCGGCCAGCTGCAGGACCACGACGGTCTCGAAGGTCTTGGAGATGCTGCCGATGTGGAAGTGCGCGTTGGCCGGGACGCTCCGCCCGGTCACCGTGTCCCCGGACGACCCCTGCCACACCTGGCCGTCCTTGACCACCCGCGCGATGGCCCCCGCCGCTCCCTCCCCCGGCCGGGGCTGGATCGCCGCCTGCAGCGCCGCGACGTCCAGCGTCTGCTGCTGCCCGGCCCGCGCCGGGCCCCGCTCACTCGCCATCGCCTGTCCCCCGACCACGGCCGTGGTGCCGACCGCCGCCGCACAGGCCAGCCCCAGAGCCGAAACACGCCGTACGAGCTTGTCCACCGAAGACTCCACAATCCCTCGACACCGCCCACCGCGGTTCCTGCCCCCAAGCCTGTCCCGCCGCCCCGCCCCCACGGAACGGGTGATCGCCCTGACCGGACCCTGAACCGACCCTGACTGGTCATCAGGTATCCCGGGCCGCGATGGTGACCGAGCGGATGCGGCTCGGCACGCTGGTGACCTCGGTCAAGCCTCGTTCACCTATCGCATGCTGACCTGCGCCGACGTCTGCCGCAGCGGCTGAGATGCCTGCCCGCTTAGGGCGGCAGCGGTCCGGGCGCGCAATCCCTGGAACCGCACCCGTGGTGCGGCGTCCTGGGCTACGGTCGGCTGGAACGCGTGTGCGCCATCAGAGGGGGAGGGGGCACTGTGGCGATCGATCTGCCGGGTGAGGTGGTGTCGTTCCTGCAGTTCATCGGGGTGAACTGGCCTCAGGTGAACGAGGACAAGGTCCGTGAGTTCGCTTCGCACGTACGGGAGTTCGCGGACAACATCCAGAACGCCCACCAGGATTCCACGAACACGATCCAGCAGTTGGGTGAGGCGTATCAGGGGGGCGTCGTACGAGGCGTTGATCGCCAAGTGGGGCCAGCTGTCGGGCAGTCACATGCAGGAACTGGTGCAGGCGTGCCATGTGGTGGCGACCGCGCTGGACGCGGCGGCGGACGTGATCGTCGGGATGAAGGTCGAGGCGATAGGCGAACTCGTCGTGATGGCTGCCGCGTTCGTCGCGGACCAGGCGGCGGCGGTGTCGACGTTCGGTGCGGCGGAGGCGGCGCTGGTCCTGATCGAGGAGGGTGCCAAGAAGCTGGTCAACTACCTTGAGCAGCAGCTGGAGCAGTACATCATGGGCCAGGTGATCGAGGCCGCGGTGAATCCGCTGGTGGAGGTCGTGGGGAACGCGGTGAGCGGGCTGGTGTTCCAGGCTGCGGAGTCCGCCCTCGGGGTCTCCGGGGGCGGGGCGGCGGGGGCGGGTTTCCGGATCCACCCGGACATGGTCGAGCAGCATGCGGCGACCATGCAGCGGCACGCCGAGACGATCGCCGGGCATGCGGAAACGTTCCAGTCCAAGCTCGCAGGGGTGAGCTTCGAGTGAGCAACCAGATCGTCAAGGCGCTTGAACACGCGGCGGAGAAGATCGGCGCCACGCTCGCCAAGGACGCTGGCAAGGCCGTCAAGGACCTGTACCACTCGGCGGGCCAGAACCTGAAGAAGGTCGCCAATAACGTCCGCGAGGTCGAGGAGAAGCACGTCGCCGATCTCAGGAAACTCATGGAGGGCGGCAAGAAGGATGTGCCGCATCCGCGCTCGTCGGGCGGTGGTGGCAGGCATCGCGGCGGCCCACACCCCAAGGGCCGTGGCCGTGAGCAGGTTCGTAGTCCGCGTATCGAGGGACGGCGGCTCGACTCCCGCTGCGGCGGCGGCGAGCCCGTCGACATGGCGACGGGGCGGATGTACATCGACCAGGTCGATGTCTCCCTGCCCGGCTCCCTCCCGCTGGTGTTCACGCGTAACTTCGAGTCCGGCTATGCGGCGGGCCGCTGGATGGGGCCGAGGTGGGTGTGCACCTTCGACGAGCGACTGGAGATCGACGACGAGGGCATTGTCCACATCCGTGCCGACCGCATCACCCAGGCATACCCCCACCCCGAGCCGGGTGACCCGGTCTACGCCAGTGCCGGTGCCCGCTGGGAACTCGCTCTCACCGACAATGGCGACTACGCCCTCAAGGATCCCTCCACTGGTGTCGTCCGCGAGTTCGCCCTCCAGCCTGGTGCCGAGGAAGCCCTCCTCACCCAGGTGCGGGACCGCCACGGCCGCCGCTACACCCTTGCCTACGACGACGACGGCACCCCGCTCAGCATCACCCACTCCGGTGGCTACCGGCTTCTGGTCACCGTCGACGCAGGCCGCATCACAGCTTTACGCCTCGCCGGCGGCGCCGAGGGCGGCCACGACGCCCTCCTGATGCGCTACGGCTACACCGACGGGCATCTGAGCAGCGTCTACAACTCCTCCGGCAAGCCGATGCGCTTCATCAACGACGCATCGGGGCGGATCCTGTCCTGGATCGACCGCAACGACTCCCAATACCTCTACCAGTACGACCAGTTCGACCGCGTCATCGACGAGGGCGGCGCCGACGGCACCCTGCGCTTCCACTTCACCTACGGCACCCCCGACCCCGACACCGGCCTCAAACTCCACACCGAGACCAACGCCCTGGGCCACACCACCACCTACACGGTCAACGAACACGCCCAAGTCACCGCCATCACCGACCCGCTCGGCCACACCACCCACTACGAACGCGACGAGTACGACCGCCTGCTGGCAGAGACCGACCCGCTCGGTCGCACCACCCGCTACGAATACGACGGCGCTGGCGACCTGATATCCGTCACCGACCCGGATGGCGGGCGAAGCACTGCGGTCCTCAGCGACACGCTGGGTCTCCCCGTCCAGGTCACAGAGCCCGGCAATGCGCTGTGGATCAACACCTACGACGAGTTCGGCCGTCGAACTTCGCTCACCGACCCCGTCGGCGCCACCACGTCGTACGGCTACGACGACCTCGGCCACCTGGTGTCCGTGTCGAACGCGTTGGGCGGCACCACACAGGTGCGCCGCAATTCGGCCGGGCTCCCCGTGGAGGTCACGGACCCGGCCGGTGCGACGACCCGGTTCGAGCACGACGCGTTCGGGCGCTCCGTCGCGGTCACCGACCCACTTGGCCACACGACCCTGATGACCTGGACCGTCGAGGGGTACCTGAAGTCCCGTACGGCCCCCGACGGGACCGTCGAGAGCTGGCAGTACGACGGCGAGGGCAACCTCCGGTCGCACACCGATGCGCTCGGTCGGCTCAGCACCTTCGAGTACACCCACTTCGAGACGCTGGCCAGTGCCACTGGCCCCGACGGCGCTCGTTACGCCTTCACCTACGACGCCAACATGCAGCTGACCGGCGCGACCAATGCCGCAGGTCAGACGTGGGAGTACAGCTACGATGCGGCGGGGCGCCTGATCGCGGAGCACGACTTCGACGGACGCGGCGTCACCTACGAGCTCGACGCCGCCGGCCAGATCGTCTCTCGCGCCAACGCTATGGGCCAGCAGATTCGCTACGCGTACGATCTGCTCGGTCGCATCACTCACAAGGACACTGGATTCGGCGTCGTCGGCTACGAGTACGACCCTGCCGGGAACCTGATCCAGGCGAACGGCCCGGATGCCTCGGTGACACGCACGCTCGATGCGGTGGGCAACCTGCTCAGCGAATCGGTCAACGGACGTGTACTGGCGTACGACCGGGACGTCCTGGGGCGCCCGACGCGGCGAACGACACCCCAGGGACACGTCAGCAACTGGGCGTACGACACGGCGGGGCGGACCGCCACACTCACCGTCGCGGGCAGGACCATCGACTTCACGTACGACCCTGCCGGACGTGAGCAGCAACGGATGTACACCGAGAGCCTGGTCCTGACCAATACCTGGGGCCCCCGCAGCCGCCTCGCCCGCCAGAGCGCACGTGCGGTCTCCCAGCCTCAGGGCTCTGCCCTGCTGCAGCGGAGCTACGCCTACCGTGACGACGGCAACCTGGTGGCGATCGACGATCACCGCACTGGCAGGCGCACCTTCGCACTCGACCGGGCAGGCCGGGTCACCGGTGTCCAGGCCGACAACTGGACCGAGTTGTACAGCTACGACCAGGACGGCAACCTCGTCGAGGCGGACTGGCCGGGGACAAACAGCGCGCGGGCCGCGGTCGGTGAACGCCAGTACCAGGGAACCCGGCTCCAGTCCGCCGGCCGCGTCCGCTACGAGTACGACGCCGCAGGGCGCGTCACCCTCCGTCAGAGGGCCCGCCTGTCGAGGAAGCCGCACAACTGGCGGTACACCTGGGACGCCGAGGGTCGGCTCACCCAGGTCATCACTCCTGATGGCGCCCGGTGGCGTTACCTCTACGACCCGTTCGGGCGGCGGATCGCCAAGTACCGTCTGGGTCCTGACGGTTCGGCGGTCGAGGAGCGGGTCGAGTTCAGCTGGGACGGGGCGACGCTCGCCGAGCAGACCACATATGCGCCGTACTTGCCCGGTCCGTACACGCTCAGCTGGGACCACGAGGAGTTCCACCCCCTCGCCCAGACCGAGAAGATCACCATTCCAGATCCGGCCGGTGACGCGCAGGACCGGATCGACAGCAAGTTCTTCGCCATCGTCACCGACCTCGTGGGCGCCCCGACCGAACTGATCGACCCCAGCACGGACAGCATCGCCTGGTCTGCCACGAAGACCCTCTGGGGACACACCACGTGGCCGGCGGAGAGCCTCACGAACACTCCCCTGCGCTTTCCGGGCCAGTACTTCGACCCGGAGACCCGTCTCCACTACAACGTCAACAGGTACTACGACCCGGAGACGGCCCGCTACACCAGCCCCGATCCTCTGGGGCCGGCCGCCTCGGGAAATCCCTACGCCTACGTCCACAACCCGCACACCTGGTCCGATCCGTTGGGCCTGTCACCGCACCAGCACGACGACCTCCTCGACGCGGTGCATGCGCAGGCGGACGAGTCGAGCAAGGTGCGGCCGAACCGGAACACCCCGGGAACAGCCGAGGGCCTCAAGCTGCCCAATGGAAAGATCACGACGAGTCCCAGCATCAAGGGCGCCGCTCCGGTGCTGCATCCCGACGTACAAGCCATTCTCGACACGGTTCAGATTCCGGGGGACGGCCACGGCAAGTGCGGGCTCCCGACGCTGCTGACGGATGCTTTGAACAACGGCGATGATCCCACCGGATCCGCCGCGGCTGCTGTGATCATCCGCAGCAACAAGGAACACCCGAAGCACCGCCACCCGATCGGACCGTGCAAGAGCTGCCGACCGCTCAAGGACCACTACGATCTTGACTTCATTACCGATGACGGGATGTGAGTGGCATGAGTGCCCCGACGAGGTTCTCGGACGAGGTCGAGCGTGTCCTGCGGGCCGCCGGCTGGGAGCCCGGTAGGAACGTCAGCATCGAGCCTTGGCGCCGGATGTTCGAGGGCTCCAACCTACACATGCATGAGGCGGCCGAACACTTCCTCTCCGAGTTCGGTGGCCTGACCGTGAACCCCGACGGGCCCGGGATCTCCCGCGCACCCACGCAGTTCGAACTGGACCCGGGGCTGGCGGACGGGGAGGAAGAGCGGTTCTCCGAGTGGAGCGAGGAGATCGGCGAGACCATCGTGCCGATCGGTGAGTTGGACCGCGGGCGGTACTTCCTCGGCATCGACACCTCGGCGAGGATCTACATCGTCACCGACTGGGTCTCCTCGTTCGGGGAGATGCCCGAGGCGTTCGAGAAGCTGATTATCGGAATCGCCGCGACGGTGGTCCGCGAGTAGCGGTGCCGGGCAGGGCCCCGGTTGCCCAGCCAGCCGAGTGGCGGCCCTCCCGAGACGTAGGGTCGGGGGCATGCGCTTGAGTACCGTGATCCTTCCCATCCACCAGTGGGCCGAGGGACAGAAGATCTGGCGGCGGGCCGAGGAGCTCGGGTTCCACGCCGCGTACACCTATGACCACCTGTCGTGGCGGAGCTTCCGTGAGAAGCCGTGGTTCGGGGCGGTCCCGACGCTGGCGGCGGCCGCGATGGTGACCGAGCGGATGCGGCTCGGCACGCTGGTGACCTCGCCCAACTTCCGGCATCCGGTCACGCTGGCGAAGGAGCTGATGTCGCTCGACGACATCTCCGGCGGGCGGTTGACGGTGGGGATCGGGGCGGGCGGGCTCGGGTTCGACGCCACGGCGATGGGGCAGGAGGCCTGGTCGCCCAAGGAGCGGGCGGAGCGGTTCGGGGAGTTCCTGCCGCTGCTGGACCGGCTGCTGACCCAGGACGACACGACGCATCAGGGCACGTTCTACTCGGCGGTGGAGGTGCGGAACATCCCGGGCTGTGTGCAGCGGCCCCGGGTGCCCTTCTACGTGGCGGCCACCGGCCCGCGCGGGCTGCGGCTCGCGGCGGAGCACGGGCAGGGCTGGGTGACGTACGGCGACCCGAAGGGCCCGGCGCAGGTGCCGGTTGAGCAGGCGCCCGGCGTCATCAAGGCGCAGCTGGACAAGCTGGCGGCGGCCTGCGAGGCGCGGGGCCGGGACGTGGCCACGTTGGAGAAGGTGCTGCTGCAGGGGTCGACCGCGGAGAAGCCGCTGCAGTCGGTGGGCGCCTTCGTGGACTGGGCCGGGACGTACCGCGAACTCGGCATCACCGAGCTGGTCATCCACTGGCCGGTACCGGACTCGGTCTTCGAGAGCGACCTCACGGTCTTCGAGGAGATCGCCACCGAGGGTCTGGCGCAGCTGGGCTGAGCCCGGGCTGCGGGTACGGCGCCGGGGTGTCCGAGTGGCACCCCGGCGCCGTGCGGTACGCATGCGAGGGCTGGCGCGCGGTACGCGCCCTGTGGTGCGGGCCTGCTGCGGTGCGGGTCGCCATGGTGCGGCCCGTTGCGGTTCGATCACGAACGCGTCCGATTGATCGGCCAATGCGCCGACTGTCGGTATCCAACGTGTCGTTGGGGTGCTGGACGGCTTGATAATTTCGGCTGAACGCGTTGCGGCCGGTCCGCGCGGAGCAGGTGGGGGTGGCTCGACCGGGGACCGCGCGCGGCGTCATCCGTTCATGCTGGGGGGATCCCTTGTCCACATCCGACACCGTGCCGGCCGACAGGCCGCCGTCCGATCCGCCGGGGCCCGCGCCCGTATCCGCGCCCGTATCCGCGCCCGTATCCGCGCGCGGGCTGCCGCGCGCCGCGAGCATCGCGCTGGTGACGGCAGGCCTGCTCGCCGTGACCGCGGCCAGCGCCGCGGTCACCGTCGCCGTGGGCAGGCCGACGGCGCACCCGGCCGTAACGGCCGTCCGTCCCGCACCGTCGGTCACGGCCGCCGCCCCGAGCGCGAGCCGGGGCCCGAGCGCCGCCCCGAGTACGAGCGCAGCGCCGGTGCCCTCCCCGAGCAGCACCCTGCACGGCACGGTGAACGGCAGCACGCACGGCGGTGACATCCGCTACTTCCTGCTCCCGGTCCCCGACGGCGCCGAGCCCTACGGCCCGACCGACGGAACCGGGTTGAGCGTCAAGGACATCGCCGCCGAGTACAGCAACGCCGGCGACATCCCCGCCGTGCTGGACTCGTACGGCTACCAGGACGACGGTGCCACCCGCCGGTACCGTACGGCGGACGGCAAGCAGGAGGTCGAGGTCCGCCTGCTGCGCTTCAAGTCCCGTGCCATGGCCCAGGAGTTCGCGCGTTCGGAGACGTTCAAGAACGGCGAGAGCTTCGGCATCGACGGCGACGACTCGGCCCAGGGGTATCTGCTGAAACCGCGTCAGGAGGCCTGGACCGGGAACCTGGTGGGGGTCGGCTACGCCGGCGACATCGAGTACCAGGTCACCGTCTCCGTGAAGGGCACACCCGACAAGTCGCAGCTGATGGACGTGATGAAGCGGCAGCGCGAGCGGCTGTCCGCCGGTGGCTGAGCAGCCGCCGCCGCCCGGCGGCACCGGTTGCCCCGACTCCCTTCCGACACCGCGGCCGAACCGCCGCACTGGAGAGAACGTGATCACCCACGGGACCGAAGAGTCTCCCGAACCGCGTCAGGAGCAGAGCCGGGCGCAGGACCCGGCGGTCGAGTCCGACGACGCCGTCTCGTCCGGAGCGTCCACGCCCGAGCCGGCCGTCGAACCGGCGGTCGAGCCGGCCGCTGGTCCGGACACCGAGCCGGCCGCAGGACCGGACACCGAACCGGCCGCCGGGCCGAAGGCCGGGCGCCGTCCCCGTACCGTGCCGCTGCTGGTCGGTGCACTGCTGCTGGGCCCGCTGCTGGGCGCCGGTGTCGGTTACTCGATCCAGGCCGGCCGTCCCGCGACGCCGCTGCCGTCGCTGCACATCGCGGCCCCGGAGTACCCCGCCACCCCGCTGGACCCGGCCGCCGCCGCCGAGGCCGCGCCGAAGCCGCTCCCGATCGACGGCGACCTGCGCAAGCTGCTGATCAGCAAGCCCGACGGCGCGGACGACTGGGACAACTACGGTCACGGCGACGGGTCCGGCTGGCTCAGCGTCGGCTCGAAGGCCGGCTCGTACGGCCGCGCCGACACGGAGTTCAGGACCCTGGTCCACGAGGGCTTCCGCCGGGACGCGATGGTCGCCTGGACCAAGGGGGGCAACAACTACCGGGTCGAGCTGATCCAGTTCGACGCGGACCACGCCGACTCGGCGATCTCCTGGACCGCGGGGGAGTCCGGTAGCACGCTGGACGGCACGCTGCACGGCACCTACCGGGCGCGGACCGAGCCGAACCACTTCGCCGACAGCACCTCCACCTACTACTACGGGAGCGCGACGGCACGGCACGGCGACGTCGTGATGATGGTCAGCATCTACTCCCAGAGCCAGGTCTCCACCGACGAGCTCAAGGACATCGCCGAGCAGCAGTGGAAGCGGCTGATATGAGTGAGGCCACCGGCATGACCGGTACGGACGAGACCGCGGTGCGGGAGATCACGGCTCAGCAGCCCACCCCGGAAGGCGAGTCGAAGCCGGGACCGGCCCTGCGCGCGGGTGCGGCGGTGGTCGCAGCGGCGCTGCTCGGGGTCGGGATCGGCGTCGGCATCCTGAAGGTCCGGTACGGCGATCCGGCGCCGGAGGCCGCCGCCCGGGCCGCCGTGCCCACCACGGCGCCGAGCGCCTCGGCAGGGTCTTCCTACGGTGCGCAGTCCAACGGCACGCACTTCGGTTCGATG
The DNA here is from genome assembly GCF_051374625.1 of Kitasatospora sp. HPM-01-4. Taxonomy (NCBI): domain Bacteria; kingdom Bacillati; phylum Actinomycetota; class Actinomycetes; order Kitasatosporales; family Streptomycetaceae; genus Kitasatospora; species Kitasatospora sp. HPM-01-4. Next base: position 4,587,034 of record NZ_JBPQGP010000005.1, read on the forward strand.
CGCGACCTGCTGCTGCCCGTGCCCGACGGATACCGGCTGGGTCCGGACGCCGGAGCGTACGGCAACGACACCGAACTGACGGATGACCAGCGCAAGGCGTGGGTCGACGACCAGATCAGGTCCCTGCCGGGCGGACTCCGGGACGATGTGCGCAAGGTGTGGCAGGACGCGCCGCTGAAGGGCGGCGGTGTCCGCAGCTACGCGGATGCCGGCGGCGGCGATTTCGTGATCACTGTCTGGCTGCTCCAGTACCACCAGGACGCGGTGAAGGCGGACAACGCCTTCGTGGGCGCGATGGCGTCGGACTCCGGGCTGTTCCGCGCGGGCCCGCAGGTGCCCGGCCACCAGGAGGCGCACTGCTACCTGCCGTCCGCGCCACCGGGCGACAAGCTCGACGCGCTGGTCTGCTCGGCGGCCGTGGGTGACCTCCGGGTCGAGGCGCAGGTGGAGGGTGTGGCGCCGCTGCCCAAGGACAAGGTCGTGACCCTCCTCCGCCGGCAACTCGACCGGCTCGCCCTGCCAGGAGCATCCGCATGACCGAGAGCACCCGACCCGACGCACCGGTCGAGCAGCCTGTCGAGCCGGCGGTGCCCGGCGCCGCTGCCGAGACGCCGTCGCCGACGCCCGCGCCCGCGGTGGCGCCCGAACCCGCGGTGGCGCCCGAACCCGAACCCGCGGCGGTGGGGAGCCCCGGGGACCTCTTTGCCAAGGCCGCCGCCGCCGAGGACGCCCGGAAGTCGCACCGTGCGACCGTACTGCGCTGGGGTGCCGCCGCGCTCCTGCTGCTGCTCTCGGGGACCGCGACGGGGGTGGCGGTCACGGGGCAGGCCAGGACCGACATCCCCGGCCTGCGGACCGCGAACGACGGGCGGTACGTGTTCCCGGCGCTGACGCTGCCTCCGCTGCCGTCCGGCAAGCCCGCGCCGGGCGCGGACAAGGGCAACCGTCGCCACTACGCGGACCTGCGCAGGCTGCTGCTGCCCGCCCCCAGGGGAGCGTCGGACGTGTCCGGTCCCCCGGACGCCCCCGCTCCGGCGAGCGCCGGGTCCTCAGCCAACTCCGCACCCTCCGCGAGCAGTTCACCAACCGCGAGTGCCAGCGCCGCCGCGAGCGCCAGCGCTGCCGCGAGCGCTGCCGCGTCCGCGCCCGCGCCCGCGGACGCCGGCTGGGCGAAGTGCTCGGAGTTCACGGATCGCTACAAGTCCCCGGCGCTGCCGGCCGCCGCGCTCGACGAGAACGCCTGCCGTGCCGCGACCAAGCGGGTCTGGACGGGGCCGGACGGCACCCGTACCGAGATCTGGCTGCTCTCCTTCGGCGCCGGCACCGATGCCGGCGAGTTCTACCACGACCTCGGTCTGAACGACCTCAAGGGCGTACCGGCGCTGACGGGCGATCCCGGGCGGATCGACGCGGGCTCGGACATGACGCCCAAGCTGTTCGCGACCAAGGAGACCGGCAGCACCGGGGACCCGGTCGGCCGGGAGGTCCTGTTCTTCGACGGCGAGGTGTTCGCCTCGATCGTGATGACCAATCCGAAGGGCGTCCCGCTGCGGGCGTTCCAGCAGGTGACGATCCTTCAGGAGGGCATGCTGCACTGACGCCTCACGACACCTGGGGCCCGACCCCTAGGGGATCGGGCCCCAGGTGTCATCCCACAGGCGCAGACGGGATTCGTCGTGCCAGCTCATATCGCGCGCGGCCGTCGCGCACTACGTTGGGAGACGTGTCCACTGTCATCAAGACGGACGGCCTCACCAAGAGGTTCCCCCGGGTCACCGCGCTCGACCAGCTCACCGTGGAGGTGCAGCCCGGGGTGGTCGGCCTGGTGGGGGCGAACGGTGCGGGCAAGTCCACACTGATCAAGATCCTGCTCGGGCTCTCCCCGGCGACTTCCGGTACCGGCCGGGTGCTCGGTCTGGACATCGCCACCGAGGGCCCGGCCATCCGTGAGCGGGTCGGCTACATGCCGGAGCACGACTGCCTGCCACCGGACGTCTCGGCCACCGAGTTCGTCGTCCACATGGCCAGGATGGCCGGTCTCCCCGCGGCCGCCGCCCGTGAGCGCACCGCCGACACGCTGCGGCACGTCGGGCTCTACGAAGAGCGCTACCGGCCGATGGGCGGCTACTCGACCGGTATGAAGCAGCGGGTGAAGCTCGCCCAGGCGCTGGTCCACGACCCGCAGTTGGTGCTGCTGGACGAGCCGACCAACGGTCTCGACCCGGTCGGCCGCGACGACATGCTGGCACTGATCCGCCGGGTGTACAGCGACTTCGGCATCTCCGTCCTGGTCACCACCCACCTGCTGGGCGAGCTGGAGCGCACCTGCGACCACCTGGTCGTGATCGACGGCGGCCGCCTGCTGCGCTCCTCGTCCACGGCCTCCTTCACCGAGGCCACCCAGCTGCTCGCGGTCGAGGTCACCGACCACCCGAGTGACCTCGGTTTCGACGCCGACGCGGCCGTGCGCGCCCGGCTCACCGAGGCAGGGCTCACCGTCTCGCCGGACGGCTCCAGGGTCCTGCTGGTCGAGATAAGGGACGACGACACCTACGACACGGTCCGCGACACCGTCGCCGACCTGGGGCTCGGCCTGGTCCGGCTGGAGCAGCGCCGGCACCGGGTCGCCGAGATCTTCACCGGCGGCGCCCCGGCCGGCGGCGCCCGCAGTGACGGCTCCGTCCACGACGGCTCCGTCCACGACGGCTCCGTCCACGACGACCCCCGAACCGATGCCGCCCGGACCGGAGCGGCACAAGAGGCAGGAGGTGCCCACGATGTCGCTGCCTCCTGAGGCCACGGCCGACCGGACGGCCGCCGCGGACAGCGGCGTGATCCACAACATCGGCTACCGCTCGTACCAGGGCCCGCGCCTGGGCCGCTCGTACGCCACCCGCTCGCTCTTCGTGCAGAGCCTGCGGGCCGCGTACGGTCTCGGGCGCTCGGGCAAGTCCAAGGTGCTGCCGATGCTGGTGCTCGGAGCCCTGACGGCGCCGGCCCTGGTGATCGTCGCCGTCGCGATCCTGCAGCACGGCAAGCGACTGCCGCTGGACTACCCGCAGTACCTGGCCAGCTTCACGATCTTCATCGAGATCTTCCTGGCCGCCCAGGCACCGGTGCTGATGTCCCGTGACCTGCGCTACCAGACGGTGCCGCTGTACTTCTCGCGACCGATCACCCGGGGCGACTACGTACGGGCCAAGTTCGGTGCGATGGTCGCGGCGATGACGCTCCTGATGGTGCTGCCGCTGGTGGTGCTCTACCTGGGCGCGGTCCTCGGCGGACTGCCATTCGGCCACAACACCGCCCACTTCCTCTACGGACTGGCGGCCGCCCTGCTGTACGCCGTGCTGTTCTCGGCACTCGGCCTGCTGATCGCCGCGAGCACTCCGCGCCGGGGCTTCGGCGTCGCCGCGATCATGGGCGTGCTGGCGATCAGCTCGATCATCGCTGGCATCGTCTTCGGCCTGGCGGGCGGGGTGAAGGACGTGGTGCCCGACTCCGCGCAGTGGTCCTCACTGCTCTCCCCGTCGATGCTGGTGAGCGGCCTGGTCAACCAGGTCTTCGGCCAGCCGGCCGGCTCGCGTGCGGCACACGCCCCCGGCGCGCTCGGCGTGGTGGTCTTCGCCGTCGAGATCGCCGTACTGGTGGTCGGTTCGTACTGGCTGATGCTCAGCCGCTACCGGAAGATCTGAGAGGGCGCCGGCATGGCTGTCATCACCATCGACAAGGTCTCCCGCTGGTTCGGCAACGTCGTCGCGGTCAACGACGTGTCCATGAGCATCGGACCGGGTGTCACCGGCCTGCTCGGGCCGAACGGTGCGGGCAAGTCCACCCTCATCCACATGATGAGCGGCTTCCTCGCCCCCTCCGCCGGGGCCGTCACCCTGGACGGCGAGCCGATCTGGCGGAACCAGCAGGTGTACCGGAAGATCGGCCTGGTCCCCGAGCGCGAGTCGATGTACGACTACCTGACCGGATGGGAGTTCGTGCTCGCCAACGCCGAACTGCACGGCCTGCCCGACCCGGGCGCCGCGGCCCGCCGGGCACTCGCCCTGGTCGAGATGGAGTACGCCCAGGAGCGCCGTACCGGCACCTACTCCAAGGGCATGAAGCAGCGCGTCAAGATGGCCTCCGCCCTGGTGCACGATCCGACGGTGCTGCTGCTCGACGAGCCGTTCAACGGCATGGACCCGCGCCAGCGCCTGCACCTGATGGAGCTGCTGCGCCGCTTCGGCGCGGACGGCCGGACCGTGCTGTTCTCCTCGCACATCCTGGAGGAGGTCGAGCAACTCGCCCGCCACATCGAGGTGGTGGTGGCCGGACGGCACGCCGCCTCCGGTGACTTCCGCAGGATCCGGCGGCTGATGACCGACCGGCCGCACCGCTACCTGGTCCGCTCCAGCGACGACCGGCGACTGGCCGCCGCGCTGATCGCCGACGGCTCCACGGCCGGGATCGAACTCGACTGGCAGGAGCGCGCGCTGCGCATCCAGGCGATCAACTTCCAGGGCTTCACCACCCTGCTGCCCAAGGTCGCCAAGGAGGCCGGCATCCGGCTCTACACCGTCTCCCCGGCCGACGAGTCGCTGGAGAGCGTCTTCTCCTACCTCGTCGCGTCCTGACCCCGCGTTCCACTGGAAGGGCTGGAACCCCATGAACCGGACCGTAGCCAGGCTGACCGTACGCGGACTGCTCGGCCGCCGCCGCGGCGTCCTGCTGCTGGTCGTCCCGGCACTGCTGCTGATGATCTCCGTGATCGCACGGAGCTCGGGAGCCGACAGGCACGACCTGGCCGTCAGCATCCTCGGCACGCTCTCGCTCGGCACCCTGGTGCCCATCCTGGGCCTGGTGGTCGGGACGGGTGTGATCGCCACCGAGATCGACGACGGCTCGATCGTCTACCTGCTGGCCAAACCGCTGCCCCGCTGGAAGATCATCACCACCAAGCTGGCCGTGGCCACCGTCACCACCTGGCTGTTCGCCGCCGTCCCAACCCTGCTGGCGGGCCTGATCATCTACGGCACCAAGGACAACCTGGCCGTCGCCTTCACCCTGGGCACGCTGGTCTCCGGCGCCGCCTACAGCGCGGTCTTCCTGCTGCTCGGCGTGGTCACCCGGCACGCGGTGATCGCGGGCCTGGCGTACGCGCTGGTCTGGGAGAGCCTGGTCGGCAACTTCATCGACGGCGCCAGGACCCTCAGCATCCAGCAGTGGGGACTCTCGGTGGCCAAGGCCTTCGCCGCCGACGGTGCGCTGACCGCCCCGGTCGGCCTCGCCGTGGCCGTCCCCCTGCTGATCGTGATCACGGTCGCGGCCACCGCCTTCGCCTCCGTGCGACTGGCGGGCCTGACCCTCGCCGGCGAGGAGTGAGACCGACCGGCGATAGGGCCCGCGGTGTCGCGTGCCGATAGCTCTCTCCCTCCTTGCCCGCCATCGGGCAGGAGGGGCCCTTGAACGCACATCCCTCGTCGCGCGCAGCGCCGCTGCGCTCTCCTCACGCTGCACGCCCAGACTCGGCTCTCGACCCTCCCCCAGCCTTCGGCCGGGGGGACCCCCTTCTTCACCCACGCTCCCTATCGCCGGGCGGTCTAGACCGCCCGGCGCGGCCCCCTCCTCTGCCGGGTGGCGGGGCGTCAGCGCCGGGCGAGGTGCTCCCCGAGCCGGTCGAGGCTGGAGTTGAGGCCCGCGAGGGCCTCCGGGGTGCGGTACATCGGCGGGACGCCGGTCTGGTGGACCACGACCTCCGTCCGGTCCCCGCCGAGGTCGACCAGCCGGATGCTGCCCACCAGCGGCGATCCCTCCTCGGCGAAGGTGAGCAGCTCGGGCTCCTTGACCTCCAGGAAGGCGGCCTTCAGCGGGTACCGGTCGCCGGTCGCGTCGATGACCATGGTGCTGTCGAACCGCCCGCCCGCCCACGGCTCGAGGGTGACGGTGTCCAGCGGCACGCTCGTGCCGGCCGGCCCCCAGAAGCGGACGAACTGCTCCGGCTCGGTGTAGGCCGCGAACACCACCTCGCGGGAGGCGGCGAACTCACGGGTGATGGTGACCTCGCCGAGCTCGTTCGCGTCAGTCATGTCGTTCTCCCAGTCTCGGTTTCGCTGTGTGCACCCTGCGGTGCGCTTTCACAGGGGTAGACCGGGGGGCGACGCGGAACTCATCGCTCCGCTGAGAACTTTTTTCGAAAGTTTCCGACCAGCGCTCAGAGCGTGCGGTTGCGCCCCGCGCCCCAGCCCGCCACGGCGACGACCAGGGCGAAGACCAGCAGCAGGATCAGCGGCAGGTCCCAGCTACCGGTCGCCTGGTGCAGGGCACCCGCGCCGACCGGCCCGGCCGCGGCGACCAGGTAGCCGATCGCCTGGCTCATCCCGCCCAGCTGGGCGGCGCCCGCCGCGGTGCCGGTCCGCAGCACGATGAAGGCCAGCCCCAGCCCGAGCGAACCGCCCTGGGCGACACCGAGCACCGCGGCCGAGACCCACGCACCGGAGACCGGGGCGACGAGCAGACCGGCGACGCCCAGCCCGTTGAGCACGGCCATCGAGACCGCCAGCGCGCGCTGGCTGGTCATCCGGCCGGCCGCCAGCGGGACCAGGAAGGCGCCTCCGACCTGCACCAGGTTGCTGAAGGCGAAGACCAGACCGGCCTCGCCGCGGTCCATGCCGTGGTCGGCCAGGATGGTCGGCATCCACGCGACCAGGGTGTAGACCATCAGCGAGGAGATGCCCATGAACAGGCTGATCTGCCAGGCCAGCGGCGAACGCCAGATCCCCTCGATCGGCTTGCTCGCCACGCCGGCCGCCGCCGACCGCGCACCGGCGGGCGCGGCGCCCACCGCCCGCTCCTGACGGGAGCGCAGCACCTGGGGCAGCCAGGCGACCGCCGCGATCAGCGCGAGCACCGACCAGGCACCGAGCGAGCCCTCCCAGCCGCCGCCGAGCGCCTTCTCCAGCGGCACCGAGGAACCGGCCGCCAGGGTGGCGCCGATCAGCATGGTGGTCGAGTAGACGCCGGTCATGGTCGCGGCCTTGTCCGGGAACTCGCGCTTCACCAGGCCGGGCATCGAGACGTTCAGCACGGCGATCGCGACACCGATCACCACGCAGCCCGCGTACAGCGCCGCCACCGAGGGCAGCACCCGCAGCAGCACCCCGGCACCCAGCACCAGTACCGCGCCGAGCACCACCCGCTCCGCGCCGAAGCGCCGGGTGAGCCGGGGCGTGAGCGGCGCGCCGACACCCTGGAACAGCACCGGGACGGTGGTGATCAGCCCGCTCGCGGTGGAGGACAGCCCGAAGGCCCGCTGGATCTCGCCGACCATCGGTGAGACGGCGGCCAGACAGGCGCGCATGTTGAGCGCGACCAGCACGATGCCGAGCAGCAGCAGCGCGGGGTGGGCGAGCTTGGTGCGGGTACTGACTACCGGGGTGGTGACCGGCTGCTGGGCACGGGTGACCGACATGGCGGGCTTTCTCTCCGGGCAGGGACCGATGAGGTCCGGGCAGGAACCGGGGTCCGGGCAGAGCGGACCCGGGGCGGGACGGGGATGAGGTACGAAAGGACGCGGCCGGCGCGTCGAGCCGGGCGCTACTTGCGCGCGGCGATGCTGGCGAGCAGCTGCTCCACGGCGGCCGTCGGATCCGCGAGCAGCTCGCGACACGCGGCCTCGGCGAGGTCCGGGTCGCCGCTCTCGATCGCGTCCACCAGTGCCTCGTGGGTCGCGACGACCGCCTCGGGCATCTCGTGGTCGCCGAAGGCCGCCCGCATCGACTCGTGCACCGAGGCGCCGAAGTAGCGGTAGACCTCGGTGAGCGCGGGGTTGTGCGCGGCTTCGACCACGGCGGTGTGGAACTCCAGGTCGTGCTCGACCGTGGCCTCCCGGCCGGCCCGCTCCGGGTGGGAGGCGAACACCTCGGCCTCCCGGGCCAGCGCGTCGCGCATCCGGGCGATGTCCTCGGGCGTGTGCCGCAGCGCGGCGAGCCGGGCCGCCTCGGTCTCCAGTGCGGCGCGGACCTCCAGGACGTCCCGTACACCGGAGCGCTGCACACCGCGCAGCACGGCGGCCGGGTCACTGGTGGACCGGACGAAGGTCCCCTCACCCTGGCGCGACACCAGCATTCCGGCGTGCACCAGCACCCGGATCGCCTCGCGCACGGTGTTCCGCCCGACCTGAAGGCGTTCGGCCAGCTCGTGCTCGGTCGGGATCTTCCCGCCGACCGGCCAGCTGCCCGCGCTCAGCTGCTCCCGCAGCTGCTCGATCGTGGCGTCGACGAGCGAGCGCCGCCCGGCGGCCTGCAGACCGTCGTTGCTTGTAGTGGTCATGCCGGGCTCCCTCCAGGTCGGGTGGCGATCATCTCAAAACCGCTTGCCCGGTCATCCTACAAGTAGTTGTCCGGTTGTCCTACAACTGACCGCCTGGTTGTCCTACAACTCACAGTCCGGTTGTCCTACGGCGTGCTGTCCGCTTGTCGTACGGCCCGCTGTCCGCCGGTCCTGCGGCTCGCCGGCCGGTCGTGGTGACAGCCGCCCGCGGACCCCGGGGATGTCCATGTCCTCACGGCTTCCGCGCGGGCCGGCCGTGCCGGGAGGACATCCGTTATGTGAGGGATCGGACAACCCGGTGCCCGGGCGGTGACTTCATCATGTGGCCTTTATATGCTCCGCTGAAGCTCTCTGCGTATGTCTGTGCGAGAGCTGCGTGCCACCGGGGGCGGTGGTGCGGCACGTTCGGCGGGCGCCGGGCGTTGCTCCAGCACACGGCGGGTCCGCTGTGTGCTGTGTTCCTGCCGTCTGGTGAAGGGTGTGGGTATGTCAGGCCAGCGGGCGGGAGCGTCCGGGCACGACGCCGAGTGGTGGCGCGACGGCCGGGGCCCGGGCGGCGCTGCGAGCGCCTCGTACGGAGTGCCCGGGCAGCGTCGCGGGGCCGCGGCCACGGACGAGCCGAGGCCCGGGGGCCGGGCGGCGGCCCGCCGCGGCAACGGCGGCGGTGGCAGCGGTGACGGTGACGGCGACGGCGGTGGACGCGGCGGTCGGGGGTCCGGCCGGGGCGGGCCGCGCGGCAAGCAGAAGCGCAGCAAGAAGAAGGTCATCGCCTGGGTGGCGGCCTCCTCGCTGATCCTGCTGGTGGCCGGCGCCGGTGCGGTCTACCTGAAGCTCAACGGCAACATCAGCACCTTCGGCCAGGACGGTGTCAGCAAGGACCGCCCGGAGGCGGGTGCCGCCGACGCCAACGGCAACCGCCCGGTCAACGTGCTGATGATCGGCTCCGACTCGCGCGGCGGCACCAACAAGGACCTCGGCGGCGGCGGTGACGCGGGTGCGCGGTCGGACACCACGATCCTGTTGCACATATACGCCGACCACAAGCACGCCGTCGGCATATCGTTCCCGCGCGACGCCCTGGTCACCCGCCCCGCCTGCAAGCTGCCGAACGGCAAGTGGACCAAGGAGGAGAACAGCGTCATGTTCAACTCCGCGTTCGCCGTGGGCGACACCGACAAGGGCAACCCGGCCTGCACCCAGAACACCGTGGAGAAGCTGACCAACCTCCGGGTCGACCACACCATGGTGGTCGACTTCGCCGGCTTCGCCGCGATGACCAGCGCCATCGGCGGTGTCACGGTCTGTCTGCCGAACGCCATCTACGAGGGCGACCTCGACCCCAACCTCGGCCACAAGGGCAAGCAGATCTTCCCCAAGGGCGAGCAGACGGTCGAGGGCCAGCAGGCGCTGGACTACGTCCGGCTGCGGCACGGCGTCGGCGACGGCTCCGACATCGGCCGGATGAAGCGCCAGCAGGCGTTCCTCTCCGCCCTGATCAAGGACGTCAAGGGCAAGGGCATGAGCCCGACCAACCTGCTTCCGCTGGCGGACGCCGCGACCAAGTCGCTCACGGTCGACGAGGGCCTGGGCTCGGCGGACAAGCTGCTCTCCTTCGCGCTCTCGCTGAAGAACATCGACCTGCACGACATCAAGTTCATCACCGCTCCCTGGAAGTACGAGGGCGCCCGGGTCGCGCTGGTCCACCCGGACACCGAGGAGCTCTTCGCCGCGCTGAAGGCCGACCGGACGCTGGACGGCCAGGACGCGAGCGGCGGGGCGAGTGCCGCCCCCTCGGCCGACGCCTCCTCGGCCCCCGCCTCCGACAGCGGTCAGAACGCGCCCGCGCCCGCCTCGGTCGACGGCACCGGCATCAGGGTCGGCATCTACAACGGCACCACCACCCAGGGCCTGGCCACCACCGCGGAGACCAAGCTCAAGGACGCCAAGTTCATCGTCACCACGAAGACCAACGCGGCCACCCGGGACCACGCCACCACCTCGGTGCAGTACGGCCCCGGCGAGAAGGCCAAGGCGCAGACGGTCGCCTCGCTCTTCCCCGGCGCCACGCTGGAGCCGGTGTCCAAGGCGGGCATCAGCGTGGTCCTCGGCAAGGACTTCGCGGCGGCGGGCGGCGGCACCGGCGCGGGCGGAGCCTCCGGCGGGTCGGGTGCGGCCCCGGGCCCGCTGCCGACCAGCGTCAGCAACGACGCCCGCTCGGCCGACGACGACCCGTGCAGCAACGTGTCGTACGGCTGACCGGCCCACAGCGGCCGGCCGGCGGCTGAACACGACGGCGGTGGCCCGCTCCCGGATCCGGGAGCGGGCCACCGCCGTATGACGGGCGGGCTCAGCCGGCCGCCGGGAAGAGCCGTTCCAGGACGACCGCGACACCGTCCTCGTCGTTGCCGACGGTGACCTCGTCGGCGACCGCCAGCAGCTGCTCGTGGGCGCCCGCCATGGCGACCCCGTGCGCGGCCCAGGCGAACATCGGGATGTCGTTGGGCATGTCGCCGAAGGCGATGGTCTGCCGGGACTTCACCCCGAGCCGGTTGGCGGCGACCGCCAGGCCGGTGGCCTTGCTCAGGCCGACCGGCAGCAGCTCCACTATCCCCGCCCCGGCCACGGTGACGCCGACCAGGTCGCCCGCGACCTGCTGCGCGATCCGCGCCAGCGTGTCGTCGTCGTGCTCCGGGTGCTGGATGTAGAGCTTGCTGATCGGCGCGGTGAGCAGCTCGGAGCCGTCCACCCGGACGATCGGGAGGTCGGAGCCGATCTGCAGCTGGTAGCCGGGGCCGGCCAGTACGGCGCCGTCCAGGCCGTCCTGGTTGGCGGCCACCGCGAGCGGTCCGGTCTCGGCCTCGATCTTGGCCAGCGCCAGCGCCGCGAGCCGCCGGTCCAGGGTGAGCGAGGTGAGCAGCCGGTGCTCGCCCGCGTGGTAGACCTGGGCGCCCTGGCCGCAGACGGCTATCCCGGTGTAGCCGATCGCGTCGAAGACCGGGCGGGCCCAGTTGGCCGAGCGGCCGGTGACGATGATGTGCAGCGCCCCGGCGGCGACGGTGGCCGCCAGCGCGGCGCGGGTCCGCTCCGAGACGGTCTCGGCCGAGGTCAGCAGGGTGCCGTCAAGGTCGGTGGCGACCAGCCGGAAGGGCAGGTCGCCATCGGGGGAGACGTCGGGTCGGTGGCTTGCGGTGCTCATCTGCCGTGCGTCTCCCGGGAGTTGCATGAGAGTGTCCGGCGTCGCGTGCGGACCGCCGGACGGTGGTGCCGAGACCGGTGGGCGACAGGGGCCGCTTGAGCGGTGCCCCCTGCCGCCCACCGGGTGCTACTTGACGGGCTCCAGCACGGTGCGGCCGCCGAGGAACGGGCGGAGCGCCTCGGGGACGACGACCGAGCCGTCGGCCTGCTGGTGGTTCTCCAGGATCGCCACGATCACACGCGGGACGGCGACCAGGGTGCCGTTCAGCGTGGCCAGCGGGCGGACCTTGTTGCCCTCCTCGCGCAGGCGGATGGAGAGCCGGCGGGCCTGGTACTCGGTGGTGTTCGAGGTGGAGGTGACCTCGCGGTACTTGCCCTGGGTCGGGATCCAGGCCTCGATGTCGAACTTGCGCGCGGCAGAGGCGCCGAGGTCGCCGGAGGCGACGTCGATCACCCGGTACGGGAGCTCCAGGGCGGTGAGGAAGTCCTTCTCCCACTGGAGCAGGCGGCGGTGCTCGGCCTCCGCGTCCTCCGGCGTGGTGTAGACGAACATCTCCACCTTCTCGAACTGGTGGACGCGGATGATGCCGCGGGTGTCCTTGCCGTAGGTGCCCGCCTCGCGGCGGAAGCAGGACGAGTAGCCGGCGTAGCGCAGCGGCAGCTTGTCGGCGTCGATGATCTCGTCCATGTGGTACGCGGCCAGCGGGACCTCGCTGGTGCCGACCAGGTACCGGTCCTCCTCGGGGAGGTGGTAGACGTTCTCGGAGGCCTGGCCGAGGAAGCCGGTGCCGTCCATGGCGGCCGGGCGGACCAGCGCCGGGGTGATCATCGGGATGAAGCCGGCCTCGGTGGCCTGCGCCATCGCCATGTTGACCAGGGCGAGCTCCAGCAGCGCGCCGACGCCGGTCAGGTAGTAGGAACGGGCGCCGGCGACCTTGGCGCCGCGCTCGGTGTCGATCGCACCCAGGATCTGGCCCAGCTCGACGTGGTCCTTGGGCTCGAAGCCCTCGGCCGCGAAGTCGCGCGGGGTGCCGATCTCCTCGAGGGTGACGAAGTCCTCCTCGCCGCCGACCGGGGCGGCGGGGTCGATCAGGTTGGCGAGCGCGCGGAGCAGGCGGTCGGCCTCCTCCTTGGCCTCGGTCTGCTCGGCGTCGGCGGCCTTGACCGCGGCGGCCAGCTCCTTGGTGCGCTGGAGCAGCGCGGCCTTCTCCTCGCCCTGGGCCTTGGCGACCTGCTTGCCGAGCACCTTCTGCTCGTTGCGCAGCTCGTCGAAGCGACTGCCCGAGGCCCGGCGCCGCTCGTCGGCGGAGAGGAGGGCGTCGACCAGGTCGACGTCCTCGCCACGGGCGCGCTGCGAGGCGCGCACTCGGTCAGGGTCCTCACGAAGCAGGCGAAGGTCAATCACGGGGCCAGCCTACCGGGGAGCGGAGCGCTCACAGGAACCGGTTTTGGCGCGTCGCGTCGGGCCCGGGCGCCGGACGGGCCATGGCCGCGCCGGCCCGCCGGTGGTGCCGCCGGTGGTGTCGCCGCCCGCCCGGTCGTCCGGGATCCCGTCCTCCTCCCGGCGGCGGCCGGTGCCGGGCCCCTCTGGCACGCCGGATGACGGTGGATCAGGCCTGGGGATAACTCCCGCCATCCTGTGGATAACTACTGTGGACGAAGGGCTGGGGACCGGTTTTTGCGGCACTGTCCACAGGCTCTCCGCGAGGCCTGTGGATGGGCGGAAGGTGACGAAGTACGGGGTAGCCGACCAGGGAAATGAGGTTTGAAACCCCGATTTACCTTCCCGCGTGAGGTAATTTGCTCACCCGGGCTGGTGATTTGATGGAGCTAGGGTGACTCTGGTCCGATTGGTCGCTCCTGACCGCCTAGCTGATGATCTAGGTGGCCGTGTAGATGGATATGCCGGTTTGTCGATTCGTCCCCAGCCCTGTGGATAACTGTGGATAACTCGACGCCGCCCCGGTCTGTGGATGAACGGTCAAGCCTGTGGATGAGCCCGGTCTGCCGGCATCCCGGGGTCGAGGCCGTGCGACCGCATGGGTGAACCGTCCATCCGTCGAAAAAGGGCGGAATTGGACTGAAATGCACCGAATCGTTCCGTGCTGTTCATGAAAACGATCGCTGGGGAGCGAGGTGCACGGTGCCGCCGGGCGGATCGCCCGGACGGATCAGAGTTCGCCGCGTCCGTCGAGGCAGCGCGAGAGCCAGTCGGCGGCCGCGCTGAAATCCGTGTCCGCGGTACCGGGGCGCTGCGGCGTCGGGGTCCCGTGGTCGGCGCGGGGGTACGAGCCCAGGAACCGCACCTGCGGGCAGATCCGCTTCAGACCCATCAGCGCCTCGCTCACCCGCCGCTCGCTCAGGTGGCCCTCGCAGTCGATCAGGAAGCAGTAGTTCCCCAGCCCCTCGCCGGTCGGCCGGGACTCGATGCGCATCAGGTTCACCCCGCGCACCGCGAACTCCTGCAGCAGCTCCAGCAGCGCACCCGGGTGGTCGTCCGGCAGCCAGACCACCATCGAGGTCTTGTCCGCGCCGGTCGGCGAGGAGACCCGCCCGGGCCGGCCGACCAGGACGAAACGGGTGGTCGCGTTCTCCGCGTCATGGATGTCGTCGACCAGGACGTCCAGGCCGTAGATCGGGGCGGCGAACGCACCCGCGAAGGCGCCGTCGTGCCGTCCCTCCTGCACCAGCCTGGCGCCGTCCGCGTTGGAGGCCGCCGACTCCCAGCGGGTGTCCGGCAGGTTGGCGGCGAGCCAGCGGCGGACCTGCGGCTGGGCGACCGGGTGGCTGGTGACGGTCTTGATGTCCGCCAGCGTGGTGCCGGGGCGGACCAGCAGCGCGAAGGCGATCGGCAGCAGCACCTCGCGGTAGATCATCAGCGGCGCGCCGGTGGCCAGCTCGTCGCTGGTCGCCGTCACCGCGCCCTCGACCGAGTTCTCCACCGGGACGAAGGCGCCGGCGGCCTCCCCGACCCGCACGGCGTCCAGCACCGCCGGCACCGAGGCGAGCGGCACCAGCTCACGGGTGCCCGCTTCGGGCAGGGTGCGCAGGGCGGCCTCGGTGAAGGTGCCCGCGGGCCCGAGATAGGTGTAGCGGGTGGCCGACATGCCGCCTCCGTGCGAAAGGGGTGGTACGTGATCGTGCTCGACGTGCCACCTTAGCCACTTGGGACCGCTGACGGCGATGCCTTCCACCCCGTGAACAGCCGCCCCGTGACAGGAGGCGGGCCCTCGGGCCGGGTGGGTGGCCGCTCGGGAGAAGGGCTCATGCGCTCGGACGCGCCGCAGGGCGGGCGGGCAGGCCCTCGCGCCCCGGGCCCACCCGGCCCACGCCCCCGAAAGCTCACCCCTCCAGCAGGGCCTGGCCCACGTAGCCGCCCTCCGGGGCGCCCGGCGGGACGGCGTACAGTCCGCTGGCCTCGTGCCGCAGGAAGCGGGAGAGGCTGTCCCCCCGGGCGAGCCGGCGCTGGACGGGGACGAAGCCGCGTGCCGGGTCGGCCTGGAAGGCGACGAACAGCAGCCCGGCGTCCAGCGAGCCGTCCGGGAGCAGTCCGTCATGGTAGGAGAACCCCCGGCGGAGCATGGCCGCCCCGCCGTTGGAGGCGGGTGCGGCGACCCGGACGTGGGCGTCGACGGGTATCGCCAGCAGCCCGTCGTCGTTCTGCTTCGCCAGGTCGACGGGGGTCGACTCGGTGCCGCCCGAGAGCGGTGCGCCGTCCGACTTGCGGCGGCCGATGACCCGTTCCTGGCGGTCCGTCGGCAGGTTCTCCCAGTTGTCCAGGAGCATCCGGATCCGCCGGAAGACCACGTACGAGCCGCCGGCCAGCCATCCGGGACCGTCGGCGAAGACCTTGGCGGCGAAGTCGGGGTCGGCGGGTTTGGGATTGTTGGTGCCGTCCACCTGGCCCATCAGGTTGCGCGGGGTCATCGGGCGGTCGGTGGCACCCGGAGTGCGGCTGAAGCCGGACATCTGCCAGCGGAGCGCGGCCAGCCCGGCGGCCTGCTGCTGGAGGACCCGCAGGGCGTGGAAGGCGACCAGTGCGTCGTCGGCGCCGATCTGCACCCAGAGGTCGCCGTCGCTGCGGGCGCGGTCGATGGCGTCCTCGGGGAAGTCCGGCAGCGGGTCGAGCTGGGGCGGGCGCTGGGCGGTCAGTCCGGCCTTGTCGAAGAGCGAGGCGCCGAAGCCGAAGGTGACGGTCACGGCGCAGGGGCCCGCGTCCAGCGCGATCTGGTTCTCGTGCGTCCCGGCCGGCTCCCCGCGCGCCAGCAGCGCGGCGGTCTGGGACCAGCCCTTCATCAGCTTGACCAGCCCGTCCCGCCCCGCGCCGGGAGCCAGGTCGAACGCGGCCAGCTGGGCACGGGCCTGCGCGGGCTGGACGATCCCGGCCTGGTGCGCCCCGTGGAAGGGGACGGACGCCCGGCCGAGTGCGGCGGCGCCCTCGGTCCGGCTGCCGCCGCGCTGTGCGGCGAGGGCCCGGCCGCCGAGTGCTCCCGCGCCGGCGCCGACCGCGAGTCCGGCCCCCGCACTGCCCAGCAGGGCCCGGCGGGAGAAGCCCGCGGCCGCGGGTGCCTCCGTCTCCGGTGTCCTTGATATCTCCGCGATCTGCTCGGTCATCACGTTCACCCGATCTTGAGCGACTTGACCTCGGTCGACTGGTCGATGTCCGAGGAGCGAACCGTCACCGAGACCACCCAGTCGCCGGTGAGCGGGAGTTGGGCCGTACCGGTCCAGCGGCCGGGCCCGTCGGAGTTGAGGGACGCGGGCAGCGGCCCGAGGTCCCGGTCGGGCAGGGTGAAGGCCAGCTGCAGCTCGGGCACCTCGGCGGGCTTGCCCGAGGAGTCGTCCAGGCTGAGCTTCACCGTGTTGGAACCGGTCGCGGCGGGGCTGAGCACCACCGTGGCGGTGCCCTTGGCGTTCGGGGTCCTGCCACCGGTGTCGTACGGGATCCTGAGTTCGACCGTCTTCGCGGCGGCGGCACCCGGCGCACCGCTGCTCGCGGGCGCCGCCGCGCCGGTGCCGGCCGTGGCCTGGGCGACCCGTCCGGGCGGGGAGTTGGTCAGCAGGGTGGTGACCACCAGGACGACCACCGCGACGGCGCTCTCGGTCAGCACCGAGCGGCGCAGCCCCGCGCGGGCCGGCGGTCCGTCCTGGGCCCGCTGCGCGCTGGCCGTCCGCCGGGCCGCTCGCTGCCGGGCCAGCTGGGCCTGCCGCACGGGGTCGGCGGCCTCGTCCCCGGCCGCAGCCGCAGCATCGTTCCCGGCCGCAGCCTCGGCCGGGGTACCGCCCGCGGCCGTGGCATCGGTGCTCGCACCCGAGGTGACGGCAGCCGCCACCACGCCGGTGCCTTCGTCCTCGGCCGCCGTGCGCAGCCGGGCGACCCAGGAGCGGGAGATCCAGGCGACGCCGACCATCGCGGCCACGCAGCCGATCTTCACCAGCAGCAGCCGCCCGTACTCGGTGTCGAGCAGCGCGCCCCAGGAACCGACGCCGCGCCAGGACTGGTAGACGCCGGTGGCGGTGAGGACCGAGACGGCGCCGAGGGCGAGCTTGGAGAAGCGTTCGACCGCGGCGACCGGGAGCCCGCCGCGCAGTCCGGCGACCAGGGCGGCCAGCCCGCCCAGCCAGAGCGCCATGGCCAGCAGGTGCACGATCCCGAGCGGCAGCGCCAGCCAGACCTGGATGCCGACCGACGCGTGGTCGGCTCCGGCCCAGGTGGCGGCGAGCGCCGTGGCGAGGATCAGCCCGGCGATCCCGAGGCCGAGCCGGGCGTCCCGCTGCGGGCGTTCGGCGGCCAGGCGCTCCAGGCGGCGCAGCTCGTCCTCCTCCGGGTCGCCGCTCGTGGCGGCGGCACCGTCGGGCTTGCCGGACTGCTCCTCGTCGGGCTGCCCCAGCTGCCCCACCAGCACGGAGAGGAACACCCCGCCCGCGGCGAGCAGCAGCAGCCGTGCGGAGAGCGCGGTGCCGATCCGCTCCTCCAGCGTGCTGCGCACCAGCGAGAGGTCGAAGGCCACGCCGATGCCGCTGCCGCGCTCGTAGGGGGCGCGCAGCAGCAGGACCGCCACGGTGGCGGCCAGCAGTCCGATCCAGCCGGTCATCAGCATCCGCTGCACCGAGCGCACCGCCGCGCCCCTGGGCCAGCAGATCAGTACGAAGGCGGACACCCCGGCGAGCAGCGCGAAGGCGGCGTAGGCGACGATCCGGGCGAGCCCGTAGACGGCGGCGACCGTGCCGTCGGCCTTGGCGCCCTGGAGCTGACCGGTGGAGACCGTGGTGGCGGAGGGGGCGCCGACGGAGAAGGTGAACGCACCGCCGACCGGGTGTGAGTCCTCCGAGACGGCTCGCCAGGCGACGGTGTAAGTGCCGTTCGCCAGGCCGCTGTTGAGCGAGACCCGGGCGGTGTCGTTCTTCCCGTCCAGGTGACTCGGGTTGCCGGTGTCGACCTGCTGCCCGGTCGGGCTGAGCACCCGGACCGAGTCGGCGGAGAGCGAGACGCCCTCGCTGAAGGTCAGCGTCACCGAGGCGGGGGCCTGCGGGACGACCGAGTTCTGGGCGGGGTCGGTGCTGATCAGCGCGGCGTGGGCGGCGGCGGGCACGGCCGTGCCGAGCAGCAGCACCAGTGCGGCACCGAGGGCCGCCACCAGGGCGCCGAGTCTCTTCAGCATGTCGCGGTCAGCTTCCCGGTCGGTAGGTGAGGGGTTTGACCGGCACCTGGACGGAGATCTTGTCGCCCTTGGCGAAGGTCAGGTCGAGTTCGAGCTTGTCGCCGACGGCCGGGGTCTTCTGCCAGCCCATGATCATGAGGTGGTTTCCGCCCCGGTCCAGCGCGAGTGTGCCGTGGGCGGGCACGTCGAGGGCGTCGACCTCCTGCATGGTGCTGTCGGTGGAGCGGTGCATGGTCACCGACTCGGCACCCGGGCTGGACACCTTGACCAGCTGGTCGTCGGCCGAGCCGGTGTTCTTCACGGTCAGGTAGCCGGCCGCCATGCCGCCGGGGGTGGCCGGGAGCGGGATGTAGGAGTCGGCGACGCTCAGCTCGGGCCTGCGGTCGCCCGCGCTGCCGCCGCCGCTGCCGCAGGCGACGAGTATGGTCCCGGCGGTCAGGGCGGTGGCCACTCCGGCGCCGATCAGCGCGGTGCGGCGGAACTGCCTGCTCATGCGCGCTCCTCGGCTCGCTCGGTCGGGGTGGTCACGCGGGCACCCCCTTGGCCAGCAGCGGCAGGTCGTGCTTGTAGGTGTCGATCGAGCTGTTGCTGAGGTAGAGCAGGTGGGCCCGGTTGTCGGACGGCAGGAAGGCGAGCACCTGGGCGCCGTGGCTGGAGGTGACGCTGCCGTCCTTGTTGACGATCGGGTCCTCGACCATGACGCCGAGGGTCTTGGCGGCGGCCTTGACCTTGTTCAGGTCGCCGGTGAGTCCGATGAAGTCCTTGCCCATCGAGTCCAGCCAGGTGCGCAGCACCTTGGGGGTGTCGCGCTCGGGGTCGGTGGAGACGAAGACCACGTCGATCTTCTTCCGCTCCTCGGCGGGCAGCGAGGCCATCGCGACGCCGATGTCGCCCATGGTGGTCGGGCAGACGTCGGGGCAGCTGGTGTAGCCGAAGAAGAGCAGGGTGGTGTGTCCGTCGGTCTGCTTGCGCAGGTCGAAGGGCTGGCCGGAGGTGTCGTCGAGCACCAGGTCGGGCTTCTCGAACTGCTTGGTCAGCACGGTGCCCTGGTACGGGGAGTTGCTGGCCTCCTTGACGACCTTGGCGGCGCCGTCGGAGCTGGAGCCGTTGGAGCCGCAGGCGCTCAGGGCGAGGGTGGCGGCCAGGCCGAGGGCGGCGGCGCCGAAGGCCCGGCGGCCGACGCGGCGGGCGCCGGTGGAGGTGGTCGCGGTGGTGGGACGTGGCATGGCGGTGGGTCCGATCGTCTGCGTGGTGCGCCGGGCGGCGGGCCGTGCCTCGGTGGGCACGGCCCGCCGCCCGGCCGGTCTCAGGAGGCGGAGCCGGTGTTCTTGCGGCGCAGGCCCGCGACGCCGAGGCCGGCGCCGATCACGCCGACGACGATGCCGGCCACGCCGAGCGTACGGGCGGTGGAGTCGGAGGACTTGGCTGCGGCCTGCTTGTCGGTGCTGTCGTCGTGCGAGGCGTCCGCGGCGGCCGAGGGGGCGGCCGAGGCGCCGCCGTGGTGGTCCCCGGCAGCGGCGGCGGCCTTGGTGAGGGTCAGCACGGGGGCCGGGTGGGCCGGCTCGGGCTGGCCGTCCTTGGCCTCGTCGATCCAGCGGACGATGTCGCCGTTGTCGTAGGTCTGGAGCGCCTTGAAGGTCAGCTTGTCGGTGTCGGTCGGCAGGGCGCCGAGCGAGACCTTGAACTCCTGGAACTGGCCGGGCGCGATCTTCGCACTGTCGTCGGCGGTCCAGGTGATCTTGGAGACGGCCTCGGTGATGTCCTGGCCGTGCGACTGCAGCGGCTTGTCGAGCTTGGACTTCTCCAGGGTGGCGGTCCAGCCCGGCAGCGGCAGGATGCGGACCGAGGCCATCGGGTGGTCCATCGGCAGGTTGACCTCCAGCTTCACGGTGGAGGCGGTGTCGCTCTCGTCCGGCACCCGGAACGCGACGGCGGTGTAGTCGCCCTGCTGGGCGGTGCCCGGCTGCACGGTGACGTGCGCGAAGGCGGGAACGGCGAAGGCGACCACGGCGGTGGCGGCGGCAGCGGAGACGGCGGCGATCCGGCGGGCGGAGGTGATGCGCATCGGGATGTTCTCCAACGGCGAGGGGGCACGCGCGCGGGCCTGGGTGGCGGCGCACATGCGCGGGGGCTGGGGGGACGACGCCGTGACGACCTGGTGGCGTACGGCCGCGCCGCTGGTGACGTGCCCGACTCGTACCGTCCAAAAGGCCCGGACACCTCGGGTGTCATCGGCCCGGACGCGTACCGCTGTTCGGGACACGGCGGCGCGCTGGCGCGCCCGGAGCTCCCCGACCACCCGCAGCCGCAGCTGCCGGAAGGGGGCTCAGCGCGCGAAGGCCGCCACCGGCGGACCCCGCCGGATCACGCTGTGCCGCAGCGCGGCGGCCACCGGCAGCCGCCAGTCCTCGGCCCGGCCACGGGTGAGCCCGGTCGGCCGTGCCTCGGCGGCAGCGCCCAGCAGCAGCGCCGCGAGCAGTGCGAACGCGGTCCGCAGCTCGGTCGCGCACTCCTGTGCAACGGCGGCCGTCACCCGGAGCAGCCGCCACAGCGCGGCCTCGCCGCGCCGCAGCCACCAGCCCGCCAGCACGGCGGCGGCGAGGTGGCCCAGCAGCATCGAGGGCGTGATCCCCGGCAGCGCGTCGTGCGGCGCCGCCGCGTACGCCTGCGGGTCGAGGCCGGCGGCGCTGACCAGCTGCTCGGGGGAGGCCGACGGGATCACGGTGAGCCCGGTGCGCCCGGCGTCGTCGCAGACCAGCCGACCGGCCACCTGCGTCAGCGTGAGCGGGCCGCCCTGGCCGGCGGCGGTGTGCATACCGGCCATGGCGGAGTGCTGACCGAGGCCGTGGAAGAGGAGGTGCAGCCCGAGCTGCCCCGCGCCGAGCGCGCCGGCGATGGCGGCCAGCGACCGCTCACGGCCGCCGAGCAGCACCGCCGGGAGGCAGACCGCGGCGAAGCCGGCCGCGAGCGCGGGCAGGGCGACGTCCCCGCCGCCCACCATGGCGTGCCCGGCCGCCGCGATCAGCGTGCAGACCAGCGCGAACGGGACCGCCCGCGCCACCCGCAGGTCCCAGGCCGCGGCCGGGGCCCGGAGATCCGGGGCGGCGGCGCCTGCGCGAGGGGCGGCATGGTGGTCGGTCATAGCCGGGACATCATCTCACCGCCCACAACCACGGCCCAGGGAGGGGGCGGCCAAGGGCCGGATTGGCCCGTTCGGGCCCGGCGCGCGCGCCGGGTAGTGCGCCGCCCGGCACAGGCTGCTGCCCCCGTCCATCCGCCGAACGGGCGGTGGTGACCGCAGCGCGCGGTTCGTCCCGGGATCGTCCGGAGATACCTCGTTCTATGTGGAGCCGCAGCCTATGCGGAGCCGCAGCCAGGAGGGACCTCCCGTGGACATCTGGTGGACTCTGCACCTCAAGCGCGACCCGGCCAGCGTTCCGCTCGCCCGGCGCATCCTGCTCAGCGCGATGGAGACCGCCGGGGTCGATCCGCAGGTCGCGCACGACCTCGGGATCGCGCTCACCGAGGCCTGCGCCAACGCGGTCGAGCACGCGGTGAGCGGACGGCCCGACGAGGGCTTCCAGGTGACCGTCTCGATCACCTGGGACCGGCTGCGGATCGAAGTGGTGGACTCCGGCCCCGGGCTGCCGGGCGCGGCGCTGCCGGTCCTGCCGCCCGCCCCCGCGCTGCCCGCCGCCTCGGGGGCGAGGGCGGCGCCGGCGGCGGTTCCCACACGGCCGGGGGGTGTGCCCGCACTGCGGCGTACCGGGGCACCGTCCGCCAGACCCGTACGGCCGCCCGTCGGGCACCGGCACGGCCGCCGGGGCCGGGCGGCCCTCTCGGTGCCGGTGCTGACCGCACACCGTCCCCGGCGCGCGGACCGGCCCGCGCCCTACGACACGCACGTCCTGCCCGGCCTGCCGCCGCGACCGCCCGTCTCCGCGCTGTCGGACCCGCTGCTCGGACTGCCCTTGCTCGCCGACCTGTCGGGGGCGGGCGCGCCGCTGGAGACCTCCGGGCTCGAACTGCCGGCCCTCGACGCGGAGAGCGGCCGCGGACTGTTCCTGATCCATGCGCTCACCGACCACGTCCAGCTGCGCAACCACCCGCTGCGCGGGGCGATCGTCAGCTTCGACAAGATCCTCAGACGGCGGGACGGCTCGCTGCTGCGCGCGGTCTCCTGAGCCGTCCGCGCCCTCGGCGGCCAGCAGTGCGCGAGCCGGGCGGCCGCGACCCGTGACCGGTCGGGGAATCCCGGTCGGACGCGGGGCGCCGCAGCGCCCGCCCGCGGGCCCCGGCGCCGTAGCGTGGAGCCATGGAGCCACCGATCCCGCTCGTGCACGCGGCAGCCGCGCTGCGCGCCGGTGAGCCGGGCCTCGCGGTCGAGGTCGAACGGCTGTGCAACCGCATCGACCGGACCGACTCCGTCCTCCGGGCCTTCACCCCCGAGCCCGGCCGGTACGAACGGCTGCTCGCCGAGGCCCGAGCGGTCGAGTCCCGCTACCGGCGGACCGACGCGGCGAGGGCCTGCGCCGGAGGGACCGAGCCGTCCCCGCTGTACGGGGTGCCGGTCGGGGTCAAGGACGTGATCCAGGTGGACGGCCTGCCCACGCACGCCGGGTCCGCGCTGCCGCCGGGAGTGCTCACCGGTCCGCAGGCCGAGGTGGTGGACCGGCTGCGGGCCGCTGGCGCGCTGGTGGCCGGTAAGACCGTCACCGCCGAGTTCGCCGTCAACGCGCCCGGGCCGACCCGCAATCCGCACCACCCCGCGCACACCCCCGGCGGCTCCAGCAGCGGTTCGGCGGCGGCGGTCGCGGCGGGTCTGGTGCCGCTGGCCGTCGGCACCCAGACGATCGGGTCCGTGATCCGCCCGGCGGCGTACTGCGGGGTGGTGGGCTTCCGGCCGACGTACGGCCGGATTCCGACCGACGGGGTGCTTGCCAGCGCACCGACCGTGGACACCATCGGCACCTTCACCACCGATGTGGCGGGCACCGCGCTGGCGGCGTCCGTCCTCTGCGACGACTGGTCGGACGCCGAGGGGGACGGGCCACCCGTGCTCGGGGTCCCGGTGGGGCCGTACCTGGAGCGGGCCGAGCCGCTCGCCCGGGAGGCCTTCGCCGGGCAACTGGACGCGCTGCGCGGGAGCGGCCTGGTGGTCCGCGCGGTGGCGGTGCTGCTGCCCGACCTCGACGACGTGGTGCGCACCTTCCGGACCGTCAACGGCTATGAGCTGGCCCGGGTGCACGCCGAGCTGTTCCCGCGCTTCGCGGCCCTCTACCGGCCCGAGACGGCGGCGGCGATCAGACGCGGGCGCGAGATCGACGGGGTGGCGTACGCGGCGGCGCTCCAGGCCAGGAGTTCGTACCGGCGCCGGATCGCGGACCTCATGGCGGCGCAGGGCGTCGACCTGTGGGCGGCCCCGGCGGCCACCGGACCGGCGCCGCTCGGGCTGGACAGCACCGGGGACGCGATCATGTCGCTGCCGTGGAGCCACGCCGGTCTGCCCGCGATCACCCTTCCGGCGGGGTACACGCCCGACGGGCTGCCGCTGGGGCTGCAGCTGGTCGGCGCGGAGAGCGCGGACGAACGGCTGCTGGCGTGGGCGGCGCACATCGAACCGCTGCTCGGCGGGGGCGCTCGGCGCCGCGCTGCGGGGGCGGCGGCCCGGGGGGTGCGTGGCTCCGTCCGGTCGGCCGCGTGTGCGAGCGACCACCCGCGTTCGTAGCGGGCCGGCCGCACACGCGCCCGGACGGGACCACGCGCCCCTTGGGGACGCCGCTCAGCCGCCGCTCTTGCGGCGGAAGGTGCGCTTGCCGCCGGCCGCCGCCTGGGTGTTGTGGATCTTCGAGCCACCGGCCCCCGGGCCGCCTACCGTGCCCCGGCCGCCGTGCTTGTGCTGGAGGGCGGCGCGGAACCGCGCCTTCAGCTCGTCCGGGTCGGCCTGCGCGTCCGGCGCGTCCTGTGGCGCCTGCGGCTCGGCGGGTTCGGCTGCGTCGCTGCTCATGCGTGACCTCCTGGGCGAGAGCTGGTGTGCAAGGGCCACCCTCCCACGCCGAAGGCGTTCGATGTCCGGATTTTCCGGGCCAGGGCGGGTCAGTGGCGGGGCGGCCGGTAGTTCGGTCCGCCGATCAGGAAGAGCAGTGCGGCGACCGGGAAACCGATCGAGGCGACCACGAGGATGATGAACTGAAGGACCATCACGGCAGGCTCCGGAAGGCTCGGCGGCTGCTCAACGGCAGGTAGAGCCGACGGTATGTCCAGATTCATCCCGTTGTCATCCGCTGTCCCGGCCGGTGCCTCCTTCGAGGGATCATGAACCGGCCTCTGTTCCGGGCCCGGGCGGGCCACCACACTGGGCGGCATGCAGGTAGAGCTCGCTGGGGAACCGCAGAGGCCGGGCCTGGAGACCGAGGACTTCGCCGCCGCCTCGCCCGAAGCGCTGGTACTGCTCGACGGCTCCGGCCCGCCGGCCGGGATGGAGTCCGGCTGCCGGCACGGGACCACCTGGTACGTACGCCGCCTGGGAGTGCACCTGCTGGCCCGCCTGACCGACCGGTCGGACCGGTCGATCTCCGAGTGCCTGGCCGACGCCATCGTGGAGACGGCGGCCCTCCACGGCGGCCGCTGCGACCTGGCCCATCCGAACACCCCGGCCGCGATGGTGGTCGCCGCCCGGCTGCACGGCAGCTCGCTGGAGTACCTGGTCCTCGGCGACTCGCTGCTGGTCCTGCAGTTCAAGGACGGTCCGCCCCGGGTGGTCGGCGACAACCAGCGCTTCCCGGGCGGCGAGGAACTGCGGCGCCAGATCTGGGCGACGGTCCCGGGCTCGGCCGAGCGCAACGCCCTGCGGCTGCGGTACGCGCTGGCCGTCCGGGCCGCCCGCAACACCGGCTGCGGTCCGTGGATCGCCGCCGCCACCCCGAAGGCCGCCGCCCGGGCGGAGACCGGGTTCGTCCGGCTCTCCGGGCTGCACGCGGTGGCCGCCGTGACCGGCGGCGCCTCGCGCTTCACCGAGCGCTTCGGCCTCGGCAGCTGGTCGGACGCGCTGCGCCTGCTCGCCGAGTCGGGCCCGGCCGAGCTGATCGCCCAGGTCAGGGCGGTGGAGCGGGCCGACGCCCGGTGCGAGCGCTGGCCGCGGGGCAAGACCCATGACGATGCCTTCGCGCTCTACGCGCGCATCTGACGAGATGTCGGCCCGGGGCCGGGATCACGTGGTCCCGGCCCCGGGCCGAGGGGGTCAGTCGGTCGGCTGGCCGAAGGCGCCGGACTGGAAGTCCCGCATGGCCTGCTCCAGTTCGCGGTGGCTGTTCATCACGAACGGCCCGTACCAGGCGACCGGCTCCCGGATCGGCTGCCCGCCCAGGATGATCACGTCCAGGTTGGGGTGCCGGGACTCCTGCCTGGCGTCGGCGGAGATGGTGAGGGTGTCGCCCTCGCCGAAGACCGCGGCCTGGCCGGTGTGGACCGGGCGGCCCTCGGCGCCCACCGTGCCGGAGCCGTTCAGGACGTACGCCAGTGCGTTGAAGTCCTTGCGCCAGGGGATGGTGAGCCGGGCGCCCGGGGTGACGGTGGCGTGCAGCAGGGTGATCGGGGTGTGGGTGACGCCCGGCCCCCGGTGCCCATCCAGCTCGCCGGCGATCAGACGCAGGATCGCGCCGCCGTCCGGGGTGGAGAGCAGCCTGACGTGCCCGCCGTGGATGTCCTGGTAGCGCGGGGTGGTCATCTTGTCGGAGGCCGGCAGGTTGACCCACAGCTGGATGCCGTGGAACAGGCCGCCGGTCATCACCAGCTGCTCGGGCGGGGTCTCGATGTGCAGGATGCCCGAACCGGCCGTCATCCACTGGGTGTCACCGCCGCCGAGGCGGCCGCCGCCGCCGTGCGAGTCCTTGTGGATGAACTCGCCGTCGATCAGGTAGGTGACCGTCTCGAAGCCGCGGTGCGGGTGCCACGGGGTGCCCTTGGGCTCGCCCGCCGCGTACTCCACCTCACCCATCTGGTCCATCATGATGAACGGGTCGAGGTACTTGGTGTTGATCTTGGCGAAGGCGCGGCGCACCGGGAAGCCCTCGCCCTCGTAGCCCTCGGGGGCGGTGACCACCGTGAGGACCGGACGGGCGGCGTTCGCGGTGGGGTCGGGGGTGGCGACGCGGGGGAGGGTCAGCGGGTTCTCGACGGTCACGGCGGGCATGTCGGCCTCCTTCGGGGGTTCTGTGGCCTACGTCCACGAGATTAGTTCAATGCTCAACTAGAAGCAAGTTGAAAGTTGAACCATATGGTTGCGGGAGTGCCCGGGTGGGGTGCTCCGGGGTGCTGCCGACTCGCGGTGCCGGACCGTGACGGGTGCGGGTCCTTACCGCCCGACGGGCGTCAGCCGTACATCCGCCGCATGGTGAAGTCGACCATCTGCTCGACCGCCTTGGCGTCGAAGACCATCCGGTGCTCGCCCTCCATGTCGAGCGCGAAGCCGTACCCGGTGGGCAGCAGGTCGAGCACCTCGGCGCCGGTCACGCTGAAGTGCTTGGACTCCTTGCCCGCGTAGCGGCGCAGCTCCTTGAGCGAGCTGAACATCGGGATCACCGGGGTCGGCGTGTTGTGCAGGGCCAGGAAGCCGGGGCGGTCGCCGCGCGGGCAGTGCACCTTGGAGGTGATGAAGATGGCCTGGAAGTCCTCGACGGTCATCGAGCCGGTGGTGAAGGCCCGGACGGCGTCCGCGAGTGAGGGTGGCGAGGGCTCGGGGTAGAGCGACTGCTGGGGTGCGGCCTGCGGCTGCTCGCCGTACGGGCCGGGGCCGGGCATGCCGTTCATCCCCGCCTGCTGCTGGTAGGGGCCGCCCTGGTAGCTGCTCTGGTCGTAGCCGTACACGGGGACAGGCTATCGGGATCAAGGCTCCCCGTGGGGCGGCCGATTCGGACAACTCGTGGTGCCATCGGGTTGTGGGGTACGGCCCGGACGGACGTGACCACCTTCATAGGACTTTCGCACCGGAAGAGCGCGAGAGGGGCTTGAACAAGTTACCAACGGGTAGCATCATGGGATTCTACTGGTGGGTAAGTGGGGCGCTCGTAGCGGCGGACCCCCGGAAGCGACGAACCGGAGAGAACGGTCATGGGTCACTACAAGTCCAACCTGCGGGACGTGGAGTTCAACCTCTTCGAGGTGCTCGGCCGCGACCAGGTGTACGGCACCGGTCCGTTCGCCGACATGGACGTCGACACCGCGAAGAACATCCTCAGCGAGATCTCGCGCCTGGCCGAGAACGACCTGGCCGCCTCCTTCACCGACGCCGACCGCAACCCGCCGGTCTTCGACCCGGAGACCAACACCGCGCCGATCCCGGCCACCTTCAAGAAGAGCTACCAGGCCTACATGGACGCCGAGTGGTGGCGCCTGGGCATCCCGGAGGGCATCGGCGGCCAGGTCACCCCGTCCTCGCTGATCTGGGCCTACGCCGAGCAGATCCTGGGCTCCAACCCGGCGATCTGGATGTACTCCTCCGGCCCGGCCTTCGCCGGCGTCGTCTACGACGAGGGCACCGAGGAGCAGCACAAGGTCGCCCAGCGCATGATCGACGGCCAGTGGGGCGCCACCATGGTGCTGACCGAGCCGGACGCCGGTTCGGACGTCGGTGCCGGCCGCACCAAGGCGATCAAGCAGGAGGACGGCTCCTGGCACATCGAGGGTGTGAAGCGCTTCATCACCTCCGGTGAGCACGACATGTCCGACAACATCATCCACCTGGTGCTGGCCCGCCCCGAGGGCGGCAAGCCGGGCACCAAGGGCCTCGGCCTCTACATCGTGCCGAAGTACGACTTCGACTGGGAGACCGGCGAGCTCGGCGAGCGCAACGGTGTCTACGCCACCAACGTCGAGCACAAGATGGGCCTCAAGGCCTCCAACACCTGCGAGATGACCTTCGGCGCCAAGCACCCGGCCAAGGGCTGGCTGCTCGGTGAGAAGGTCGACGGCATCCGCCAGATGTTCAAGATCATCGAGTTCGCCCGGATGATGGTCGGCACGAAGGCGATCGCCACCCTGTCCACCGGGTACCTGAACGCGCTGGAGTACGCCAAGGAGCGCGTGCAGGGTGCGGACATCTCCCAGTTCATGGACAAGACCGCCCCGCGCGTCACCATCACCCACCACCCGGACGTCCGCCGCTCGCTGATGACCCAGAAGGCGTACGCCGAGGGCATGCGCGCCCTGGTGCTCTACACCGCCTCGGTCCAGGACGACGTGGTCGCCGCCCGCCTGCGCGGCGAGAGCGACGAGGCCGCCGAGCGCCTGAACGACCTGCTGCTGCCGATCGTCAAGGGCTACGGCTCCGAGAAGTCCTACGAGCAGCTCGCCCAGTCCCTGCAGACCTTCGGTGGCTCCGGCTACCTGCAGGAGTACCCGATCGAGCAGTACATCCGCGACGCCAAGATCGACACCCTCTACGAGGGCACCACGGCGATCCAGGGCCAGGACTTCTTCTTCCGGAAGATCGTCAAGGACGGCGGCCAGGCGCTGACCGCGGTCTCCGAGCAGATCCAGAAGTTCCTCGGCGCGAACGAGGGCGGCGACGCCCTGGCCGCCGAGCGCGAGCTGCTCGCCAAGGCCGCCGGCGACCTGGAGGCCATCGTCGGCAAGATGCTCGCCGACCTCTCCTCGGTCGAGCAGGACGTGAAGAACATGTACAAGGTGGGCCTGAACGCCACCCGCCTGCTGCTGGTCTCCGGTGACGTCGTGGTCGGCTGGCTGCTGCTGCGCCAGGCCGTCGTCGCGCTCGCCAAGCTGGAGGCCGGTGCCGCCGACAAGGACGTCGCCTTCTACCAGGGCAAGGTCGCGGCCGCCCGCTTCTTCGCCCGCAACATCCTGCCGACCGTCGCCTCCCAGCGCCAGATCGCCGACGGCGTCGGCAACGAGATCATGGAGCTCGCGGAGGAGGCCTTCTGAGCAAGGCCCAGGTGACCACCTGACACACCCTCACGCTGCGGGGCCCGGCCGTACTGTGCCGGGCCCCGCAGTGCTTCGCCGGCCGGTGGTTTCCCATGTCGGCCCGCGAGTTCGGGCCGGGGCCGCGGTTTCGGGGCCGGTGGCCGGCCGGCGGTGGGAATGTCGACCTTCACCATTCCGTCACTGTTCCCGGGTTCCCCGTTCCGTGTCCGTGTACGGGCATATGCTCAGGGGCGAAGCCGAACCCCCATCCGGCTTCCGCCCTCCCTCTACTCAGGAGCAGCATGTCAACCGCCGCCTGTCAGGCCGCCTTCGACCGAACGCACACCGACGACCTGATCGCCTACCTGAGCGCCTCGCCGTCGCCGTTCCACGCCGTGGCCAGCGCTGCGGAGCGGCTGGAGAAGGCCGGGTTCCGGCGGGTCCAGGAGACCGACGCCTGGGACGCCGCCCCCGGCGGCCGGTACCTCATCCGCGGCGGCGCGCTGATCGCCTGGTACGTGCCCGAGGGGGCCGGTCCCGAGACGCCGTTCCGCGTGGTCGGCACGCACACCGACTCGCCGAACCTGCGGGTCAAGCCGCTGCCGGACACCGGCTCGGCGGGCTGGCGGCAGGTCGCCGTGGAGATCTACGGCGGGGTGCCGCTGAACACCTGGCTGGACCGCGACCTCGGCCTGTCCGGGCGGCTCGCGCTGCGCGACGGCTCCACCGTCCTGGTGCAGATCGACGAACCGCTGCTGCGCGTACCGCAGTTGGCCATCCACCTGGACCGGCAGGTCAACGAGGGCCTCAAGCTGGACAAGCAGCGCCACCTCACGCCGATCTGGGGACTCGGTGAGGTCACCGAGGGGTCGCTGATCGAGTTCGTCGCCGAGCGGGCCGGGGTGGCCGCGTCGGACGTCATCGGCTGGGACCTGATGACCCACGACGTGCAGCCGCCGGCCTACCTGGGCCGGGACCGCGAGCTGCTGGCCGGCCCCCGCCTGGACAACCTGCTCTCGGTGCACGCCGCCACCGCCGCGCTGGCCGCCGTCGCGGGCGCCGAGCTGCCGTACATCCCGGTGCTGGCCGCCTTCGACCACGAGGAGACCGGCAGCGAGTCCGACACCGGCGCGCAGAGCCCGCTGCTGGGCAACGTCCTGGACCGCAGCGTCCACGCCCGCGGCGGCACCGCCGAGGACCGCGCCCGCGCGCTGGCCGGCACCGTCTGCCTCTCCTCCGACATGGGCCACGCCGTCCACCCCAACTACAGCGAGCGGCACGAGCCGGGCCACCACCCGCTGCCCAACGGCGGACCGATCCTCAAGGTCAACGTCAACAACCGGTACGCCACCGACGCGGTCGGCCGGGCGGTGTTCGCGGCCGCCTGCGAGAAGGCCGGCGTGCCGTGGCAGACCTTCGTCTCCAACAACGCCATGCCCTGCGGTACGACCATCGGCCCGATCACCGCGGCCCGGCTCGGCATCACCACCGTGGACTGCGGGATCGCTGCGCTCTCCATGCACTCGGCCCGCGAGCTCTGCGGCGCGGACGACCCCTACCTGCTGGCCAGCGCCATCAAGGCGTTCCTGGAGGGCTGAGCACTCCACGGGCGAGGGTGGGCGGATCAGGAGGATCCGCCCACCCTCGCTTCCGTGAGCCCGGAGCCCGGAGCCCGGAGCCCGGGCCCGGGGGCGTGGGCCTGGGTTACTCCATGCCCGCCAGGACGAGCGGGAGGCGGGTGGCGCCGGAGGCGGTGAGCCTCACCGGGACGCCCCAGTCCTGCTGGTGGACGTGGCAGGCCGGGAACTCGATCCCGGGGTCGTCGTCGCAGGAGGCGGCCATCGCCGACACGTGCAGCACACCCTCGGCCACCTCGGCGGAGAGCACCAGCTCCCGGGAGAGCGCGGTGTCCGCCCCGGCCCCGGAGACCAGCAGCTCCGGCGGCGTCGAGCTGACCAGCAGCCGGGTGGAGGGGCCGTAGCGCTCGTCCAGCTTCTGGCCGGTGGGCGCCGAGAAGACCACGTCCAGCCGCAGCCTGCCCGGGGCGACCTCGGTGGCCGCCCGCTGGGTGCGGTGCGCGACCGACTCGACCCGGACCGCCTCCTCCGGCAGCCGCAGCCGGGTCAGCCGGTGCCGGGCCGACTCGACCACCACGATGTCACCGTCCACCAGCACCGCGCCCGAGGGCTCGCGCAGATCGGTCGCCAGCGTGGTGACCTCGCCACCGGCCGGCTCGTAGCGGCGCAGCGCGTGGTTGTAGGTGTCGGCGATCGCGACCGAGCCGTCGGGCAGCACGGTGATCCCGAGCGGGTGCTGGAGCAGGGCCTGGCCTGCGGCGCCGTCGCGGTGGCCGAAGTCGAACAGACCGGTGCCGACGGCGGTGTGCACGGACTTGGTTTCACGTGAAACCCAGCGCACGGCGGAGGTCTCCGAGTCGGCCACCCAGAGCCGCTCGCCGTCGGCCGAGACCGCGAGCCCGGACGGCTGGGCGAACCACGCCTCGGCCACCGGACCGTCCACCAGGCCCTCGTTGGTGGTGCCGGCCGCGACAGCCACGGCGTCGGCCACCGGGTCGTAGGCCCACAGCTGGTGCACCCCGGCCATCGCGATCCAGAACCGGCCGTCGAAGTACGCGACGTCCCACGGCGAGGAGAGGTCGACCTCGCGGGCCGGGCCCTCGGTGGGCGAGCCCTGCCACCACTGCCGCCCGGTACCGGCCAGCGTGGTGACGCTGCCGTCGGCCAGCCGGACGCCGCGCAGCGCGTGGTTGACCGTGTCGGCGACGATCACGTCGTAGTCCAGGCCCAGCCCGGCCGGGACCAGGGCGAGGCCCTGCGGCTCGCTGAACCGGGGAGCGGTGCCGTCCAGCAGACCGCGCTCGCCGTCGCCGATCCGCCGCAGTACCGTCTCGCCGTCCTCG
Organism: Kitasatospora sp. HPM-01-4; assembly: GCF_051374625.1. NCBI lineage: Bacteria > Bacillati > Actinomycetota > Actinomycetes > Kitasatosporales > Streptomycetaceae > Kitasatospora > Kitasatospora sp. HPM-01-4. The sequence goes on from NZ_JBPQGP010000005.1 coordinate 4,619,050, forward strand.
GCGAGCTCGACCAGCGAGTGGTGGCCGGAGTCGGCGACCAGGAAGGTCCCGCCGGGCAGCCGCACCGCCTTGCCCGGGAAGCGCAGGTCGCCCGCCTCCGGCTCGGGTGCCACGTACGGGCCGTCGCCGCGCCGCAGCGTGCCCTTGGCCTGGTGCTCGGCCTCCAGCTCCTCGACCAGCCTGGCGATGGCGTGCGCGTGGCCCTCGCCCGCGTGCTGTGCGACCACGTACCCCTCGGGGTCGATCACCACCAGCGTCGGCCAGGCGCGGACGGCGTACTGCTTCCAGGTCGCGAGCTCCGGGTCGTCCAGCACCGGGTGGTGCACCTCGTAGCGGGCGACGGCGTCCAGCACGGCCTGGTGGTCGGCCTCGTGCACGAACTTGGGGGAGTGGACGCCGACGATCACCACGGTGTCGCGGTGCCTCTCCTCCAACTCCCGCAGCTCGTCCAGGACATGGAGGCAGTTGATGCAGCAGAAGGTCCAGAAGTCCAGGATGACGATCTTGCCCCGGAGGTCGCCCAGGGTCAGTTCCTTGCCACCGGTGTTGAGCCAGCCGCCCTTGCCGGCCAGTTCGGGGGCGCGTACGCGTGCACGTGTAGCCATGCCCCAATCAAACCTCACGGTGTTCGCGCTCATTCCGGCGCGTGACCGCCTGCGTGGACTTTCGTTGTACCCGTCGGTGCCTGACATCACCACCGGACTGCGACGAGGAGCGGGAGATGGCTGCGATCGCCGGTTCGCCCCAGACGAGTCCCGAGGCCTTCGAGAACCTCGCCGTCACCGCAGAGCGCAACGACGTCCGCCTTGAGTTCATCAACGGCAGGATCGCAGTGAAGCCGCTGCCGGACGGGGACCATGACGAGATCGTCAGGTGGCTCATGGAGCGCTGTATGCGGCAGCGGCCCGATCTATGGCTCTATCCGGAGCGCGGTCTGATCGTCGAGAGCCATCGCGCGGGCAGGGCCCGTCCGGATGGCACCCTGGCGCCCAAGGGCAGCTTCTCCGGCCAGGGCGAGTGGGCCGGCGCGGGCCGGGTGCTGACGGCCGTCGAGGTGACCTCCTACGACCGGGACGCCGACCAGTGCGATCTGCTGAAGAAACCCGCGGCCTACGCGCAGTCGGGTATCCCGGTCTACCTGCTCGTCGACCGCGAGCAGGGCGAGATCATCGTCCACTTCGATCCACTCGACGGCCGGTACCGTGCGCGGACGTACTTCTTCGGTGACAGCGTGGTGATCCCCGAACCGGTCGGTATCACCCTGGACGACACCGAGATCCTCAAGGACCACGTGCGGTAGGCGCGGCTCAGACGATGATGTGCGGCAGGAAGCGGGCGCCCTGATGGGTTATCAGGCTGTCCTCGGTCTCGCGGATGCCGAGGCCCGCGCTCTCGCCGTCGACCACCCAGGCGCCCAGGACCGGGCGGTTGCCGTCGAAGTCCGTTAGCGGGCAGAGCTGTTGGTAGCAGTAGCCCTCGGCGCCGTAGCGCTCGGGGTCGCCCGCCCAGTCGGCCAGGCGGCTGGCGGAGCCGTCCGGGGCGACGATCCGCACCCCCGCGCCCTCCCGGCCGAGCAGCGGCTTCGCCGCGTAGCCGGGGCCGCCGGGCTCGGCCAGCCCGCGGGGGCCGTCGAGGTAGGCGGGCAGCAGGTTGGGGTGGCCGGGGAAGAGCTCCCAGAGGACCGCCAGCAGCGCCTTGTTGGAGAGCAGCATCTTCCAGGCGGGTTCGATCCAGAGCGTGCTGCCGCTGCCGCCGCCCTGGTCCAGCCCGGTGAGCAGCTGCTCGGCGAACTCGTCCCGGGCCAGCCACTCCCACGGGTAGAGCTTGAAGACGGACCGGATGTAGCGCTGCTGCAGGTCCACGAAGCGGCCGGAGAGCGGGTCCCAGCCGATGTCCTCCATCGCGATGCCCACGGTCGTGAGCCCGGCCTGTTCGGCGGTCTCCTGGAGGTAGAGGGTGGTCATCCAGTCCTCGCCCTCGCTGTCCCCGCGCGAGTGCGCGAAGTGGACCGGGCCGGGCGGCAGCAGGTGCTTCTGCCGGGCCCAGGCGTCGACCAGCCGCTCGTGCAGCGAGTTCCACTGGTCGGCGCCGGGGAAGCGCTCCTCCATCCAGAACCACTGCGGGCTGGCCGCCTCGATCAGCGAGGTCGGGGTGTCGGCGTTGTACTCGAACAGCTTGGCCGGTCCGTCGCCGTCGTACGCGAGGTCGAACCGCCCGTACACGGACGGCTGTTCGTCGCGGCGCCGCCAGGACTCGGCGACCGCCTCGGCGAGCCTGGGGTCGGTGATGCCGTACTCGGCGAAGCGGCGCTCGCGCACCACGTGCCCGGCGGCCTCCAGGCAGAGCTCGTGCAGCTCCTCGACCACCTTCTCCAGCCGCTCGACCTCGGGCAGCGAGAACTCGTAGTACGCGCTCTCGTCCCAGTAGGCGTACTCCTGGCCGGGGTTGCGGGGATCGTCGCAGACGGCGTACAGCAGCCCCTGGCTCTCCACGGTCTGCTGCCAGCCCGGGCGGGGCTCGATGGTGCGGCGGCGCACGGCGGTTCAGCCCCCGGCCGAGTGTGCGGGGCAGCCGAAGCCGCCGCGCTTGGTGGCGGCCTTGTCGAAGGTGCCGCCGGTGGCGATCGTGCTGCCCGAACCGCAGTAGTACCAGCGGCCGGTGGACCTGCTGTCGGTGCAGGAGTGGTTGTCCAGGACCTTGAGGGTGCCCGGGTCCACACAGCGCCGGGGCGGGTTGTCGCCGGACGAGCAACCGGTCAGCGCCAGCGCGAGCGTACCGACCATGCCCAGGGCGACGAACCCCGAGCGGCGTCTGCCTGCGGGTGCGGCGTCGGACTGCGTCATAGCGGGGATGCTACTCGGGCTCCGCGACGGCGAAGGCGCCGAGGGGGCGGGGCCGAGGGACGGGGTCGAAGGGGCGGAGCCCAGGGCTCAGCCGGCCGCCAGGCGTTCGGTCAGGCGGGCCTTCGCGGCCGGCCACTCCTCGCGCAGCATCGAGAAGTACACGGTGTCCCGGAAGCTCCCGTCCGCCCGGCGGCGCTCGCGGCGGTGGGTGCCCTCGTACCGGGCGCCGAGGCGGCGGATGGCGTTCTGGGAGCGCTCGTTGAGGTTGTCGGTCTTCCAGCAGACCCGGCCCATGCCCAGCTCCTCGAAGGCGTGGGTGAGCAGCAGCAGCTTGGCCTCGGTGTTGACGGCGGTGCGCCAGACCGAGCGGGCGTAGCAGGTGCCGCCGATCTCCAGCCGCTCGTCGCCGGTGCTGATGTCGAGGTAGCAGGTCAGGCCGACGGTGCGGCCGCTCTCCTGGTGGACCACCGCGAAGGGCAGGAAGCCGCCCTGCCGCCAGATGCCGACGAGTTCGGCGAGCTGCCGCTCGGTCCGCGGGACCGGCGACGGGATCCACCGCCACACCTCCTCGTCCGCCCCTACTGCCGCGAAGAGGTCGGGCAGGTGGGTGTCGTCGAAGGGTTCCAGGCGGACGTGGGAGCCGACGAGGGTCACGGGCGCGGGCGGCTTGGCGGTCATGGGCCGCACGCTAGCCAGAAATTGAACTATGCGCAATAGATTTATGAACTAGTTCAAACTTCCCGATGGCTCCGGCCCATGCGAAAGGGCCCGCACCGAAACGGTGCGGGCCCTGTTCGACCGGGGGCTAGATGAAGGAGTTGATCTGGATGGTCTCGTCGCGGCCGGGGCCGACGCCGATCGCGGAGATCGGGGCGCCCGACATCTCCTCCAGGGCCTTCACGTACGCCTGCGCGTTCTTCGGCAGCTCGCCGAAGGTCTTCGCCTTGCTGATGTCCTCGCTCCAGCCGGGCAGCGTCTCGTAGATCGGCTTGGCGTGGTGGAAGTCGGACTGGTTGTACGGGAGCTCCTCGACCCGGCGGCCGTCGATCTCGTACGCCACGCAGACCGGGATCTGCTCCCAGCCGGTGAGCACGTCCAGCTTGGTGAGGAAGAAGTCGGTCAGGCCGTTGACCCGGGTGGCGTAGCGGGCGATCACCGCGTCGAACCAGCCGCAGCGGCGGTCACGGCCGGTGGTGACACCGCGCTCGCCGCCGATCCGGCGCAGCGCCTCGCCGTCGGCGTCCAGCAGCTCGGTCGGGAACGGGCCCGAACCGACGCGGGTGGTGTACGCCTTCAGGATGCCGATGACCCGGTCGATCTTGGTGGGGCCGATGCCCGCACCGGTGCAGGCACCGCCGGAGGTCGGGTTGGACGAGGTCACGAACGGGTACGTGCCGTGGTCGACGTCCAGCAGGGTGCCCTGGCCGCCCTCCAGCAGGACGACCTTGTTGTCCTTGAGAGCCTGGTCCAGGACCAGGGTGGTGTCGGCCAGGAAGGGCTTGATCTTCTCGGCGTAGCCCAGGTACTCCTGCAGCACCAGGTCGGCCGGGATGGCGCGGCGGTTGTAGAGCTTGACCAGGATCTGGTTCTTGTCGTGCAGGGCCGCTTCGATCTTCTGCTGCAGGATCGATTCGTCGAACAGGTCCTGGACCCGGATGCCGACGCGGTTGATCTTGTCCGCGTAGGTCGGGCCGATGCCACGGCCGGTGGTGCCGATCCGGCGCTTGCCGAGGAAGCGCTCGGTGACCTTGTCCAGGGTGCGGTGGTACGGGGTGATCAGGTGGGCGTTGCCCGAGATCAGCAGCTTGGAGGTGTCGATGCCGCGCTCGTTCAGGCCGTTGAGCTCGGAGAGCAGCACGCCCGGGTCGATGACGACGCCGTTGCCGATCACCGGCGTCACGTTCGGGCTGAGGATGCCGGAAGGCAGCAGGTGCAGGGCGTACTTCTGGTCGCCGATGACCACCGTGTGACCGGCGTTGTTGCCGCCCTGGTAACGGACGACGTAGTCGACGGAGCCGCCGAGGAGGTCGGTGGCCTTCCCCTTGCCCTCGTCTCCCCACTGAGCGCCAACGAGCACGAGTGCCGGCACAGGCGTACACCCCTTCCGGTTGGGGCATCCTGCGTAGGCCGCAGTCTGCCCCGAGATAGACGAAGCCCCTGGCGCAATAGCGCAAGGGGCTCTTGCACCGAGAGATTACCTGAGGAAGGACCGGTCGTGTCGTCGCTGTCCACGCCCGAATCCCGCGCGATGGGCCAGGCAGGTCCCGACCACCTCCTTGTGCTTCTCGACCCGGTGGCCCGGCGGAGCGACGGCGAGTCGGTGCGGATCGCCAGGGACGTCCTGTGCGGCGGCGCGGATGTGAAGGTGGCGCTGCCGGAGAGCCCGTCCGAGCTCGACCGGGCGCTTGCGCGCCGTGGCCGTCGGCGACCGGTCGTGATCGGTTCCGATCTGGCTGTTCAGCGGGTCCTTCAGGCCCTGCACCGGCACCGCGAGTTGGGCGTCGACGCGCTCGGCGTGGTACCGGTCGGCGGCCCGGGCGCGGTGGCCGCGGTGCGGGCGCTGGGCGTGCCGCCGGAGCCGGTCGCGGCGGCCCGCGCGGTGATAGGCGGCAGCTCGCGGAAGCTGGACCTGTTGATCGACGACGCCGACGAGGTGGTCCTCGGGGACCTGCGGATCCACCCGTACCGGCGGAGCCGCCCGGGCTGGCGTTCGCTATGGGCGAAATTCTCTGCGCCCGAGCAGGCGACTGCACCCGCCGGTCATCCCCGGCTGCGGATCGAGGCGGACGGCCGGCTGCTCGCCGAGGTCCACCGGCCGCCGTGCCGGCTCGACGTCACCGTCCCGGCCGGCGCGGGCGCGCTGGAGCTGCTGCTGCGCACCGGCGGCGAACCGCGGCGAATCCGGGCGGGCAGCCTCACCGTGACCGGCCACGGCTTCGGCGGCGAGGCGGACGGCCGCGCGCTCGGCACCCTCGGCGCCCGCACCTGGACGGTGCACGCCGGGGTGTGGGAGCTGGTGCTCCCCGCCGAGTGAGCAGTATCACGTCGCCGCCCCGGCCCCGACGCGCCGTCAGGCCTCCGATATCCCCGCGAAGGCGGACGGCACAGGGAAAGTCGGCGCTCCGGCGAAATGCGATGTCTGAAATGCGCTCGCGGTAAGGGGTTTTGTCTACGCGCGTTGCTATTCGATCGGCCAATAACCGGGGGCTCCCCGGTTCCGGAAGGCCCGCGGAACTGCCCTAGACTCGAAGACGTGCCACGTGGTGACGGAAGACTCAACCACGATCTTCTTCCCGGCGAGAAAGGCCCTCAGGACGCTTGCGGCGTCTTCGGTGTCTGGGCTCCCGGCGAGGAGGTCGCAAAGCTCACGTACTTCGGCCTCTATGCCCTGCAGCACCGTGGACAGGAATCCGCGGGTATCGCAGTGAGCAACGGCTCCCAGATTCTCGTCTTCAAGGACATGGGACTGGTCTCCCAGGTCTTCGACGAGGCCTCGCTGGGGTCCTTGCACGGGCATATCGCGGTCGGACATGCCCGCTACTCGACCACAGGTTCGTCGGTCTGGGAGAACGCCCAGCCGACCTTCCGGGCGACCGTGAACGGTTCGCTGGCCCTCGGCCACAACGGGAACCTGGTGAACACCGCCGAACTGGCGGCCATGGTGGCCGAGCTGCCCGGCGAGGAGCACGTCTCCCGCTCGGGGCGCACCGCGGCCACCAATGACACCGACCTCGTGACCGCCCTGCTCGCCGGTCACCCCGACCTCACCATCGAGGAGACCGCCCGGCAGGTCCTGCCCAAGGTCAGGGGCGCCTTCTCGCTCGTCTTCATGGACGAGCACACCCTCTACGCCGCCCGCGACCCGCAGGGCATCCGCCCGCTGGTGCTCGGCCGGCTGGAGCGCGGCTGGGTGGTCGCCTCCGAGACGGCGGCCCTGGACATCGTCGGCGCCTCCTTCATCCGCGAGGTGGAGCCGGGCGAGCTGATCGCCATCGACGAGAACGGTCTGCGCGCCAGCCGTTTCGCCGAGGCCAGGCCCAAGGGCTGCGTCTTCGAGTACGTCTACCTGGCCCGGCCCGACACCACCATCGCCGGGCGCAACGTCCACCTCTCCCGGGTGGAGATGGGCCGCCGCCTGGCCCAGGAAGCCCCGGTCGAGGCCGACCTGGTGATAGCCACCCCCGAGTCCGGCACCCCCGCCGCGATCGGCTACGCCGAGGCCAGCGGCATCCCGTACGGCTCGGGCCTGGTGAAGAACGCCTACGTCGGGCGCACCTTCATCCAGCCCAGCCAGACCATCCGCCAGCTCGGCATCCGGCTCAAGCTCAACCCGCTGAAGGAAGTCATCGCGGGCAAGCGCCTGGTGGTCGTGGACGACTCCATCGTGCGCGGCAACACCCAGCGCGCGCTGGTGCGGATGCTCCGCGAGGCCGGCGCCGCCGAGGTGCACATCCGGATCTCCTCCCCGCCGGTCAAGTGGCCCTGCTTCTTCGGCATCGACTTCGCCACCCGCGCGGAGCTGATCGCCAACGGGATGAGCGTCGAGGAGATCGGCCGCACCCTCGGTGCCGACTCCCTCGCCTACATCTCGATCGACGGCATGATCGAGGCCACCAAGCAGCCCAAGGACCGGCTCTGCCGGGCCTGCTTCGACGGCGAGTACCCGATGGAGCTGCCCGATCCGGCGCTGCTCGGCAAGCTCCTGCTGGAGGCCGAGATCGCCGGGGGCAAGCAGCAGCCGCCCGTCCGCGGCAAGCCGACCGGCGACCTGGACGGGGTCCAGTCGCTGATCGGGGGCGCGGGCGCGGGCGACGCGCTGCGGCGGCCGTAACCGGACCCTCCGGGGCGGCCGGGTGAGTGACCAGGGGCGCGGGGAGCCGCGCGGGCGACGCGCTGCGGCCCCCGCGCGGTGACCCGCGCCCCCACTGCTTGACCCGGCCGCTGCGGGAGGCCTCCCGCCGACCGAGGTATCTGTTCCAACCCCTTCGACCCGAGAGGGCCGCACAGCAGTGACCAGCAACGAGAGCGGTGCCACCTACGCCGCCGCAGGTGTCGACATCGAGGCCGGCGACCGCGCCGTCGAGCTCATGAAGCAGTGGGTGAAGAAGACCGACCGCCCCGAGGTGGTGGGCGGCCTCGGCGGCTTCGCCGGGCTCTTCGACGCCTCCGCGTTCAAGCGCTACGAGCGTCCGCTGCTGGCCTCCGCCACCGACGGCGTCGGGACCAAGGTCGCGATCGCCCAGGCCATGGACAAGCACGACACCATCGGCCACGACCTGGTCGGCATGGTCGTCGACGACCTGGTGGTCTGTGGCGCCGAGCCGCTGTTCATGACCGACTACATCTGCGTCGGCAAGGTCGTGCCCGAGCGGGTCGCCGCGATCGTCAAGGGCATCGCCGAGGGCTGCACGCTGGCCGGCTGCGCGCTGGTCGGCGGCGAGACCGCCGAGCACCCCGGCCTGCTGGGCCCGGACGAGTACGACGTCGCCGGCGCCGGTACCGGTGTGGTGGAAGCGGACGCGCTGCTGGGCGCCGACCGGGTCCGCGCGGGTGACGTGGTGATCGCGATGGCCGCGTCCGGGCTGCACTCCAACGGGTACTCGCTGGTGCGCCACGTCCTGCTGAACCAGGCCGGCTGGTCGCTGGACCGCCAGGTCGAGGAGTTCGGCCGGACCCTGGGCGAGGAGCTGCTGGAGCCCACCAGGATCTACTCGCTGGACTGCCTGGCGCTCACCCGGGCCACCGAGATCCACGCCTTCTCGCACGTCACCGGCGGGGGCCTCGCGGCCAACCTGGCCCGGGTCATCCCGGACGGCCTGCACGCCCGCCTGGACCGCGGCACCTGGACCCCGCTGCCGGTCTTCCAGACCGTCGCCGAGGTCGGCCGGATGACCGCCCTGGAGATCGAGAAGACCCTGAACATGGGCATCGGCATGGTCGCCGTCGTACCGCCGTCCTCGGTGGACGTCGTGCTGGCCGTCCTGGAGGACCGCGGCGTCGAGTCCTGGCTGCTCGGTGACATCGTCGAGCGCACGGACGAGCACGACGGCGGTGCGGCCCTCTACAACACGTACGAGGGCTTCCGGCTCTGACACCCGCCGCAGCCGACGGAGGGGCCCTTCGGGGCCCCTTTTCCGTACCCGGGCGAGTCAGCCGCCCCAAGGGGCCTCCAGGGGGCGCGCAGACGCTCTCCGGGCCAACGGGCCGCTCAGGGCCGGCCGACCCCGCCGTGCGCACGCGGCAGGCCGGGCAGCGCCCGGGGGTTCACCCGCCCGGCCCGCGGGAGCCGCCTCGGCCCCGGCCCGCGAGAGCCGCCTCGGCCCCGGCCCACGGGAGCCGTCTCGGCGGCGGGCGGCCGCGGGAACGCCGAAGACCGGCCTGGCGCTTCGGGAGCGCCAGGCCGGTCCGGTCAGGCTCTTACGCGCGGCGGCGGGGCTGGCTGTTGCTGCCCGCGTCCTGTGCGTCGTCGTCCTCGTCGGCGTAGAGATCCGCGTACGCCGCGTAGGGGTCGTCGTCCTCTTCTTCGATCGGCTCAGGGTTGATCGAAGCGTTCGGGCTTACGCCCAGCTCGTTGGACAGACGGTTAGCGTCGAAGCCGCCGCTGTTGTACTTCAGCTGGCGGGCGACCTTCGTCTGCTTGGCCTTGGCCCGGCCGCGCCCCATGGGTCGACCCCCTCAACGGTGGGGCTCACGGCCCCGAGTCTGACACGTGTTCATGATCAGGAGCGGCGCGCCCGAAGTGGGAGTGCCGTCCCTTGGAGCATTAACGGTACCTGTTTCCGCCGCCGGACGGTACGTCGCCGGTGTGACGTGGCGCGCACAGTCTGTCCCCGAAACCGGTTCTTTCCTGGTCAGGCGGGGACTTCCGGGCTGCTGCAGGCTGTCCGTCGCCTGCCTTGGTTCCGTTGTTCCTGGACCGATTATCCCTCGCCCGGGGGCCAGGATCGCCCGTTCGGGCTATGAAGTGAGAATCCGGTTCCACATTGTGATGCGCGCCGGGTGGCGGCCCGGCGGCCGCGGACCCCCACCCGGCCGGTCGCCCGTTCGGACGACGGTCGATCAGCCCTTGCGGGCGCCCGGCAGCAGGACCGTGCGCAGCGCGCTGATCTCCCGCATCCGCTTCTCGGCCAGGCGGTCGGCCGCCACGGCCGGCGGGACGCCGTCGGTGGCCGCCCGGGTGAAGATCTCCAGGGTGGTGTCGAAGATCTTGGTGGCCTTGTTCTTGGCGCGCTCGAAGTTGAAGCCGTCGATCTCGTCGGCGACCTGGATCACTCCGCCGGAGTTCACCAGGTAGTCGGGCGCGTAGAGGATGCCGCGGTCGGCCAGGTCCTTCTCGACGCCCGGGTGGGCCAGCTGGTTGTTGGCCGCGCCGCAGACGATCGAGGTGCCGGCCGCGCCGAGCGCGCCCACGGTCACGTCGTCCAGCGCGCCGCCCAGGGCGCAGGGGGCGTAGACGTCCAGCTCGGCCTGGAGCAGGGCCTTGGTGTCGGCCACCACCTGGACCTCCGGGTGCGCCGCGCGGACCCGGTTCAGGGCGGTCTCGGAGACGTCGGTGATGACCACCGTGGCGCCGTCGGCGACCAGGTGGCCGACCAGGTAGTGGCCGACCTTGCCGACGCCCGCGACGCCGACCCGCCTGCCGCGCAGGGTGGGCTGGCCCCAGCGGGCCTGGGCGGAGGCGCGCATGCCCTGGAAGACGCCGAAGGCGGTCAGGATGGAGGAGTCGCCGGCGCCGCCGTGCTCCGGCGAACGGCCGGTCACGTACTCGGTCTCGCGGGCGATTACGTCCATGTCCTGGACGTAGGTGCCCACGTCGCACGCGGTGATGTAGCGGCCGCGCAGCGACTGCACGAAGCGGCCGTACGCACGGAGCATCGCCTCGTTCTTCGCCTTGTCCGGGTCACCGATGATGACGGCCTTGCCGCCGCCGAGGTCGAGGCCGGCGAGCGCGTTCTTGTAGCTCATGCCGCGGGACAGGCGCAGCGCGTCCTCCAGGGCCTCCTCCTCGGAGGCGTACTGGTGGAACCGGGTGCCGCCGAGGGCCGGGCCGAGAGCGGTGGAGTGGATGGCGATGATCGCCTTCAGGCCGCTGCTGCGGTCGTGGCAGAGCACGACCTGCTCGTGGCCGTCGCCGGGGACGCCGTCCTGCTCGGTACGGAAGATCCTGCTCAGCACGCCGGGTGCGGGGTGCGTCGCGGAGGTCTGTACGTCGGTCACTGTGGTGACTCCAGTATCTGTGGCCCACTGCTGTGGTGTGGGCGCCTGGGCGGAAGCGTAGCCCCGGGGCGGGCCCCGGATCTGCCCCCGTGCGGCAACAAAAAGGGGACGGAACCGGCAACGAGGGAGAGCCGCCGAGGGCAACGGGCGGGCGCGGTCCCGAAGAGGCCCGGAACACCCTCCCGGCGGGCGGGGGCGGCGTGCGACGATGCGATGCGTGACCACCGTGCGCACTTCGGTTCTTCCGCCGTACGCCGCCCATCTGCGGGTCTACGAGCCGCTCGCCGCCTATCCGGAGCCCGAGCGGGCCCGTTGGCAGGCGTATGCCGCCGCGCACGGCCCGGACGCGACCGCTCCCGAGCACTCGGTCGCGCCGGCCGCGCTGGCCGAGCAGCGCCGGGCGCTCGCCGATGTGGTGGGCCGCACACCGCGCGCCCTGCCGGACCGGGAGAGCGAGCTGGCCTTCGTCCGGCAGGTGGACGGGGTGACGTACGTCTGTCCGTGGGCGACCAGGCTGCGGAGCTGGCAGGCGCTGGACGAGCTGCGTGCCTCGCTGCCGGTGGCGCTGCTGGACACCGTGCTGCCGCCGGTCGCGCGGGCCGCCGCGGTGGCCGAGAAGGACCGCTGGCAGGCGGGGCACCCGGACGCCCGGCCGTGGATTCTGACCAGCCGTTGGGAGGTGCCGCTGCGCTGGTTCCTGCCGTTCGGGGCGGAGGACCGCCGCTTCGTGCCGGGCAGCGCCGAGGGACGGCCGGTCCCGGCCGCGCTGTTCTACCTGACGCCGATGGCGCAGGCGCGCCGCCGGGTGGCGCGTGCCTACCGGGCGCTCCGGGAGCGGGAGGGACAGGGCGGGCTGCTCCCGGGCCGGGGACCGGTGCGGCGGCCGGTCGGCCGGAGCGGGCCGCTGGTGCAGGAGGTGGAGCAGATCGGGCGCTGGCTGGAGGAGTTCCATCCGAGGTCGCTGGTGGAGCTGGACTACGGGGGCCTGGTGCACCTGCTGGGCCCCGAGCGGCTGGCGGTGGAGGATTCGGTGGCCGAGGTCGAGTCCGGGCTGCTGGCGCTGCGCTCGGGCGACGAGGCCGGCGCGGCGCGGGCATACGAGTCGGTGACGGCGCGTTGGCGCCAGGTGCTGGCCCTGCGGCACGCCAGCTGACCGGGGCGCCCGTCGGGCGGCGGAAGGCCCGCGGGGGCGGCGGGCGGCGGCTGACGGGCCCTCAAGAGGCCGCCGGGGGGAGGGTGTCAGAGGTCCGGGTCAGGATGGTCTGGTCCTTGGCGGTCCCGGGGCGAGGACCTAGGTCCCGGTTCGGGTCAATACCCCTCGAACGTGACACTACTCACCGTTGACGCGAACTTACACCTATGTGCAAAAATGGGACAACCAGCCCAAGTTCACTCAGGTGTGTCCACTTTTGGGTGGATGTGACGGCGGTGCGTGCTTTGCGGGGAAACTAAGGGTCTGGTCCACTCCTGACCGATGGTCACCGTACGGTGACTGTCCGCTATGGGCTGGTCCATGGCCATCCGTCGTGCTTGAACCCGTGAGGGGTCAATTTTGGCGGTTTGGCCGATGGGGCTGGACGAATGGTGTAGTTGTAGACACCAGGACAAGCCGTTCGTCCTATTACCGACTCGGCCCGTCTGTGCCATTTCGGGCATCGCGGGCCAAGGTGCAGAATTTGAAGGATAGAACCGCCCTGGTTCGGTTCTCCCGAGGAGGCCGCTCATGACCGCTCGTACCCCTGACGCTGAGCCGCTGCTGACACCGGCAGAGGTCGCCACGATGTTCCGTGTTGACCCGAAGACGGTTACCCGTTGGGCCAAGGCCGGCAAGCTCACGTCCATCCGCACTCTCGGCGGTCACCGCCGTTACCGTGAGGCGGAGGTGCGCGCACTGCTGGCCGGTATTCCGGCGCAGCGTACGGAGGCCTGAGAGGCCAGCTGACACATTTCGTAAGGGGCCGTATCCCTGACTCCGCCGGGTCTGGGGTGCGGCCCCTTACGTGTGCCGGAATCGGGTGTTCCTATTGGTGCTGATGTGAGTGGGGGGAATTCCCGGGAAATACATGTGCAATTTTATATATTAAATGAGGGGGGTACGCTCGGGGTGTCTGGAGTGTCCGGCCTCAAGAAAAGATAAGTGATGACGATCACGGGATCGCCGCCTTGTGGTCCGCGCCCGGTCCGGGGTAGTGACTGACACCCGCTCAGCGCAAAACGAGAGGCCCGGAACCTTACGGCTCCGGGCCTCTCATGTACTGCGATCCCGACGGGACTTGAACCCGCGACCTCCACCTTGACAGGGTGGCGAGCTAACCAACTGCTCCACGGGACCAGAGTGTTCTGATCTCCTGTCCGCTTGCTTGTCGCTCGCGAACAAGACAGATCGTACTGCATGTCTGGCCCCCAGGTCGAACTGGGTCCGCGGCCCGTCCTTCCCCCCGTGCCCGGAGGGAAGGACGGGCGGCTACAGAGTCGCCGCGGCGGCGTCCATCGCCTTGAGGATGCGCTTCTCCGAGACGGGCGCCGGGGTGCCCAGGCCCTGGGCGAAGAAGCTCACCCGGAGCTCCTCGATCATCCAGCGGACCGCCCTGACCTCGGGCGAGGGCTCGCGGCCGGCCGGCACCCCGGCCAGCAGCCGTCCGTAGGCGTCCTGGACCTGCTGGATCTTGCCCAGGTGCAGCAGGTCGCGCTGCGGGTGGTTGGGCAGGGCCTCCAGGCGGCGGTCCACGGCGAGCAGATAGCGCTTCAGGTCGGGCAGGCGCTGCCAGCCGGTCTCGGTGACGAAGCCGGCGTGGACGAGCGAGGCGAGGTGCAGCCGGACGTCGTTGACCGCCGAGAGCAGGACCGGGCTGGAGACCGACTTCAGGCGGGTGGACGCCTTGTGGAAGGCGATCAGCGCACTGGCCGTCTTCAGCGTGGTGTCCGCCGACAGGTCGTAGAGGTCGGCCCGCACCTTGTCGTACAGCTTGGTGAAGGCCGCCTCCTCCCAGACCGGGCCGCCGTTCACGGTCATCAGCCGGTCGGTGGCCGCCGCGACGATGTCCTCGAACAGTGCTGTGATCGAGCCGTGCGGGTTGTAGGAGAGCGCGAGCTTGGCCTGGTTGCCCAGCCGGCCCTGGATCGACTTGGCGGGCGAGGGGATGGTGAGCATCAGCAGCCGCCTGGTTCCCGCCCACATCGCCTGCGCCTGGGCCTCGGGCGTGTCGAAGAGCCGGATGCCCACGCTCTCGCCCTCGTCCACCAGTGCCGGGTACGCGCGCAGCGAGTGCCCGCGCGAGCGCTGCTCGAAGGTGCGCTGGAGCAGCGGCAGGTCGGCCGGCCAGGCGGTGAGCCCGCCGCGCTCGATGCCCTGGCCGGAGGCGGCGCTGGAGAGCGTCTCCTTCAGCCTGGGCTTCAGCTTCAGCCGCAGGTCCTCCAGGTCCTTGGACTCGGCCAGCTTCCGCTTGCCGTCCACCACCCGGAAGGTCACCTTCAGGTGGTCGGGGATCCGGGAGTCGTCCCAGGCGTCCGCCGGGATCGGGAGCGCCGACATCCGGTGCAGGATCCGCTCCAGGGTGGGCAGCAAAGGCTCCTGACGGTCCTTCACCTGCTTCAGCGCCGCCGCGGCGAAGTCCGGGGCGGGGACGAAGTTGCGCCGGATCGCCTTGGGCAGCGAGCGGATGTACGCGGTGACCAGCTCGGCCCGCAGGCCCGGGATCTGCCAGTCGAAGCCCTCCGAGGAGACCTGGTTGAGCACCGGCAGCGGGATGTGCACGGTCACGCCGTCCGCGTCGCTGCCCGGCTCGAACTGGTAGGTCAGCTTGAAGCGGAGCTTGCCCTGCTGCCAGTAGTCCGGGTAGTCGGCCTCGGTGACGCCGCCGGCGGCGTCGTTGATCAGCATCGACTTCTCGAAGTTGAGCAGGTCCGGCTGCTCGTGCCGGGCCTTCTTCCACCAGGAGTCGAAGTGCCGGGTGGAGACGATCTCCTCGGGCAGCCGGGAGTCGTAGAAGTCGAACAGGGTCTGGTCGTCCACCATGATGTCGCGGCGGCGGGCCCGGTTCTCCAGCTCCTCCACCTCGGAGAGCAGCTTGCGGTTCTCACCGAAGAACTTGTGGTGGGTCTCCCAGTCGCCCTCCACCAGTGCGTTGCGGATGAACAGTTCGCGGCAGAGCTCGGGGTCGATCCGGCCGTAGTTGACCTTGCGCTGGGCGACGATCGGCACCCCGTAGAGGGTGACCTTCTCGTACGCCAGCACCGCGCCGGACTTCTTCTCCCAGTGCGGCTCGCTGTACGTCTTCTTGATCAGGTGGCCGGCCAGCGGCTCGACCCACTCCGGCTCGATCTTCGCGTTGATCCTGGCCCAGAGCCGGGAGGTCTCGACGAGTTCGGCCGACATCACCCAGCGCGGCGGCTTCTTGAACAGCCCCGAGCCCGGGAAGACCGCGAACCGGGCGCCGCGCGCACCGCCGTACTCGCGCTTCTCCACGTCGAACAGGCCGATGTGCGAGAGCAGTCCGGAGAGCAGCGCCTGGTGGATCCGGTCGCCCTCCGGCTCCGCGTCCGGCTGCGGCTCGTCGATGGACACGTCCAACTGCTTGGCCACCGTGCGGAGTTGGTGGAAGATGTCCTGCCATTCGCGTATCCGCAGGTAGTTGAGGAACTCCGACTTGCACATCCGGCGGAAGGCGGAGGAGGAGAGTTCGCGCTGCTGCTCCCTGACGTACCGCCACATCGCCAGGTAGGAGAGGAAGTCGGAGGTCTCCGAGGAGAAGCGGCGGTGCCGGTCGTCGGCGGCCTGGCGCTTCTCGGCGGGGCGTTCGCGCGGGTCCTGGATGGAGAGCGCGGACGCGATCACCATCACGTCGTGGACGCAGCCGAGCCGGTCGGCCTCCAGCACCATGCGGGCCATCCGGGGGTCCACCGGGAGCTGGGCCAGCTTGCGGCCGAGCGCGGTCAGCCGCTTGCGCGGGTCCTTCTCGGCGGGGTCGAGGGCGCCGAGCTCGTGCAGGAGGCTGACGCCGTCCTTGATGTTGCGGGAGTCCGGCGGGTCCAGGAACGGGAAGGCGGAGATGTCGCCGAGACCGGCCGCCGTCATCTGCAGGATGACCGAGGCCAGGTTGGTGCGCAGGATCTCGGCGTCGGTGAACTCGGGGCGGGCGAGGAAGTCCTCCTCCGAGTAGAGCCGGATGCAGATGCCGTCCGAGGTACGGCCGCAGCGGCCCTTGCGCTGGTTGGCACTGGCCTGGCTGATCGCCTCGATCGGCAGCCGCTGCACCTTGGTGCGGTGGCTGTAGCGGGAGATCCGGGCGGTGCCCGGGTCGATCACGTACTTGATGCCGGGGACGGTGAGCGAGGTCTCGGCGACGTTGGTCGCCAGGACGATCCGGCGGCTGCTGGAGCGCTGGAAGACCCGGTGCTGCTCGGCCGAGCTCAGCCGGGCGTAGAGCGGCAGGACCTCGGTGAACTTCAGGTTCAGCTTGTTCAGCGCGTCGGCGGTGTCGCGGATCTCACGCTCGCCGGAGAGGAAGACCAGGATGTCGCCCGGGCCCTCGGCCTGGAGTTCCACGGCCGCGTCGCAGATCGCCTGGACCTGGTCGCGGTCCCGGTCGATGTCCTCCTCGCTCTCGCCCTCCTCCAGGATCGGGCGGTAGCGGACCTCGACCGGGTAGGTGCGGCCGGAGACCTCGATGATCGGGGCGTCGTCGAAGTGCGCCGCGAAGCGTTCGGGGTCGATGGTCGCGGAGGTGATCACGACCTTGAGGTCGGGGCGGCGGGGCAGCAGCTGCTTGACGTAGCCGAGGATGAAGTCGATGTTGAGGCTGCGCTCGTGCGCCTCGTCGATGATCAGGGTGTCGTACTGGCGCAGCTCGCGGTCGGTCTGGATCTCCGCCAGCAGGATGCCGTCCGTCATCAGCTTGACCAGGGTGTCCTGGCCGACCTGGTCGGTGAAGCGGACCTTCCAGCCGACCGCCTCGCCGAGCGGGGTCTTCAGCTCCTCGGCGACCCGCTCGGCCACCGTACGGGCGGCGATCCGGCGCGGCTGGGTGTGGCCGACCAGGCCCTTGATGCCCCGGCCCAGCTCCAGGCAGATCTTCGGGATCTGGGTGGTCTTGCCGGAGCCGGTCTCGCCCGCGACGATCACCACCTGGTGGTCGCGGATCGCGGCGAGGATCTCGTCCTTCTTCCGGCTCACCGGCAGCTCTTCGGGATAGCTGATCGCGGGGACGGCCTCGCGGCGCGCCCGGACGCGGAGCTCGGCCCTGTCGATCTCCGCCGACAGCTCCTCGGCGATCTTCTGCCGGGCCTCCGGCTTGCGGACCCGCCGGGCACCGTCCAGCCGTCGGCCGATCCGCTGCTGGTCGCGGATCGTGAGCTCGGGCAGTCGGGCGGCCAGCCCCCCGATGGTGGGCGCATCGGCGGGCTGGGCTACGGGAGAACTCACTGCGGACATCCCTCTAGGTTCGCAAGGAGGCGCAGGCAGGCGCACCTCGGTTTTCGAGCCCCTCCAGTGTCACAGACCGCCCGCCGCTACCGTCGAAGGCCGTCGGGGTCCGCGCCCGTGCTGGTCGATCCGCCCGCCTCGGGACGCCGTGCCCGCGTCCGGCGGGCCCTGAGACCGACCGGCACGCGACGCCGTGGGCCCTGTCGCCGGTCGGGCTGAGCGGGCGAGAGCGCGAGGTAGCGGGCCGGGGCGAAGGATTCCCGATTGCGCGGGCCGGGTAGCGGACGGAGGCTGACCGGTAGTCATCCATCGCCCCTTCGTCCCCAGGAACGGTCCCATGGCGAACCCTGGCCCCCGCCCTCACGACACCCGGCTGCCGGGCGAATCCCAGAGGTACCGCGAGGCCCGCGAGGAGCTGCGGCTGGCGGAGATCGAGCTGATGCGGCAGCGCGAGCGCCTCGCAGCCCAGCGCCGCGCCCTTCCCAAGGGGCCGCCGGTGCCCGACCACACCTTCCTGGAGGGCCCCCGATCGCTCGACGCGGGCGACGAACCGGTGAGCCGGGTCCGACTGAGCGAGCTCTTCACCGGGCCCGGGCGACCCCTGGTGATCTACCAGCTCATGTACGGCAAGCGGCAGACCGAGCCCTGTCCGATGTGCACCATGTGGATCGACGGGTACAACGGTGTCGCCCGGCACCTCGCCCGGAACATCGACTTCGCGATCGTCGGGGCCGCCGATCCGGTGCCCCTGCGGGCGCACGCACGCAGCCGCGGCTGGCACCGGCTGCGGCTGCTGAGCTGCGGGGATAACACCTTCAAGTACGACATGGGCAGCGAGGACGAGAACGGCGAGCAGGACTCCCGGATCTCGGTCTTCGACCGTGGGGCGGACGGCACCGTCCACCATCACTACTCGGCGACTCCGAGGATGGCCGAGGACATCGACCAGCGCGGGATCGACCTGCTCTCGCCGGTCTGGCACCTGCTGGACCTCACCCCGCAGGGGCGGGGCGACTGGTTCGCGGGTCTGGACTACTGATCCCCCGGGCGGCCGGCTCCCGCTTCCTCGCGGACCCGATCAAGGAGGTGGCCGTCCGCCGCGCCGTAGGGCTCAGGAGACACGAAAATGCCCCCCGGAGCGGGCTGCTTCGGGGCCTTTTCAGAGTAGTCCGGCGCCGGGACCGGCAGCGCCCGTACGCGGTGCTTGCCACGGCCCCGTTCCTCGGATCGGTACAGGGCTTCACGGCCGGCTGCGGTGAATGCGACGGTGTTATCGGTCAGTTCGACTGCGGCGAGGCCCGCGAGCACGGTGAGCGGGCACGCCACGCTACGACACCGCCGTGGCGCGCCTGGTCCAGCTCCGTGATGCCTGTGGCCACGTCGGGCGCGGCCTTGCGTTCCGGCAGCGGCTGGCCGCGCTCCGCGACCGGCACCTCCCCGGCTTGCTGCGCAGACTCGGGAACGGAGGTCAAGCGAGCCAAGGCTGCCAAGCTGGTGTGCGAGACGGGGCATCCGGAAGCTCATGAGATCTACAGTCGCAACACGGCGGAGGAGGAACGGTGAACCACGCACGCTGGCAGCTGGCTCGGGACAAGCGCGCGCTCCACGGGGAGTTCGAGCCCCCAGCGATCATCGCCGAGCGAGAGCAGATTCGTCTGGCCATGGCGCTCGGTCAGCTGGTCTACGACCGGCGCACCCAGCTGGGACTGAGCGAGGACGAGCTGGCGGTTCGCCTCGGTAGCACCGCTGATGAGGTGGAACACATCGAGGTTGGTGGAGTCCTCCCGGTCACGTCCGACCTGCTGCTGCGGATTGCCGCAGCTCTGGAGGTGTCAGTGGACGTCCACCTGGCGACCTCGGGCACGGCAGTCAGCTTCGCCGCTCGCGCCGCCTAGCTGGGAGGAAACCGTGGACTATGGCCAGCAGCCGTCCGTCGCTCTGCGGGACAGGCGAAAGCAACTGGGAATCTCCCAGACCGAACTCGCCCGGCGGGCCGGCATGACGCAGCCTGGCATCTCCCGCGTGGAACTTGGGGAGACGACCCCGACCCTGCCCCTCCTGGCGCGGCTCGCCGAGGCGCTGGAGGCAGACCTCGACATCCGGCTGGCCCCTCTGGACGGAAGGACGACGATGCGCTTCGTGCCCCACCGTCACGCCGACGCGGCGTGACGGCAGGGCCGGTGGCTTTGCGGCAGAGACGTGGAGAGGTCCTGACCGTCCGCTGTGCCGTTGGCGTCAAACGACGCAAAAATGCCCCCGAAGCGAGCTGCTTCGGGGGCACCGTGCCTGGTCATACGTTGTGGCCAGGGCCGGGGTCGAACCGGCGACCTTCCGCTTTTCAGGCGGACGCTCGTACCAACTGAGCTACCTGGCCGTACTGCACCGTCTCTTGCGAGACGAGCGATCCCGACGGGACTTGAACCCGCGACCTCCACCTTGACAGGGTGGCGAGCTAACCAACTGCTCCACGGGACCTTGCACGGTATCTCTCCGCGCAGGCCTTGCGGCACTGACTTTACTACGGTACTACGTGCCCCCAACGGGATTCGAACCCGTGCTACCGCCTTGAAAGGGCGGCGTCCTGGGCCACTAGACGATGAGGGCTTGCGGCCCTTCCGGCTGTTATCCAGCGTTCGGGGACGTCGAGAAGCATATGGGATGCCGGGCGCGAACACCAAAACGGATTCCGTCCGGGCGAGGCGGACCGTCAGGGCGGGCCGCCCGTACGGGGTGCGGGTCAGGACCAGCCGAGCTCGTGGAGCTCGCCGTCGTCGAAGCCGAAGTGGTGGGCCACCTCGTGGATCACCGTGGTGAGGACCTCCTCGACGACCTGTTCGCGGGTCTCGCAGTGCCGCAGGGTCGGGCCCAGGTAGATCAGGATGCGGTCCGGCAGCACGCCCGCGTACCACTCGCCGCGCTCGGTGAGCGGCGTGCCCTCGTACAGCCCGAGCAGGTCGGGGTGGTCCGGATCCGGTTCGTCCTCGACGAAGACGGCGACGTTGTCCATCATGGCCGCGAGCTGCGGGGGGATCTGGTCCAGGGCATCTGCGACCAGCGTCTCGAACTCGTCCCGGGTCATCTCCACCGCCCCATTGTCGGATGACGGGTGACGCGTCGCCAGATGATCGGCGGGGCGGCTTCCGGTGGGGCGGCTTCCGGTGGGGTGGCTTCGGGCGGGTCGGCCGGTCGTGCGGGGTGGTGATCGGCTGGTGATTCACTGAGGTGTGAATTCGGAACAAAAAGGGCGGGGCCGACGGCCATCGGCCCTCAGCGGGCAGGGACCCGCGGTGGCCGTGGTCGCGCTCGGCGGGATGGTCGGCGCCGCCGCGCGCTACGGCGCCGGCCTGCTGTGGCCCACCGCGCCGACCGCCTTCCCATGGACCACGCTGGTGGTGAACGTCGTCGGCTGCGCGGTGATCGGCGCCTTCCTGGTGCAGATCACCGAGGGGCGGACGCCGCACCCGCTGCTGCGCCCGTTCTTCGGCACCGGCGTCCTGGGCGGCTTCACCACGTTCTCGACGTACGCGGTGGACGTGCGGCGTCTGGTCGAGCACGGGCAGGCGGCGCGCGGCATGGCGTACCTGGCGGGGACCCTGCTGGCCGCGATGGCGGCGGTCTGGGCGGCATCGGCGCTGGTCCGGTGGCTGCGGGTGGTGTGGCGGGCCCGGGTCGCGGCGGTGGCGGGCGCCGGGGCGGCCGTCCGGGCGGCGTCCTCGGCCGGTGAGGGCGGTCCCGTCGGCGGCGGGACCGCAGAGGCTGATCGGAGTACGGAATGACCAGGCTGACGGGTGGCGCGCTGCGGCTGACGGTGTTCGTCGGGGAGAGCGACGGGTGGCACCACCGGCCGCTGTACAGCGAGATCGTGCACCGGGCGCACGCCGCCGGGCTGGCCGGGGCCAGCGTCTTCCGGGGGATCGAGGGCTTCGGGGCGTCCTCGCTGGTCCACACCGCGCGGCTGCTGTCGCTCAGCGAGGACCTGCCGGTGGCGGTGGTGATCGTGGACACCGAGGAGCGGGTGCGGGCCTTCCTGCCTGAGCTCGACGGACTGGTCGGGGAGGGGCTGGTGACCCTCGACGAGTGCGAGGTGGTCCGGTACGTCGGCCGCGGCCGGCAGGAGGCGGCCGAATGAGTACCGCGACGCTGGTGAACTGGCTGCTGGTGCTGGCGGGGGCCGCGGTCGGCGCCCCGCTGCGCTATCTGACGGACCGTGCGGTGCAGGCGCGCCACGACACGGTCTTCCCCTGGGGGACCTTCGCGGTCAACGTGGGCGGCTGCCTGGTGCTGGGGCTGGTCACGGGGGCGGTGGCCGCCGGGGCGGCGGGCCCGCAGGTGCAGCTGCTGCTCGGCACGGGCCTGTGCGGGGCACTGACCACCTACTCCACCTTCTCGTACGAGACGCTCCGGCTGGCCGAGGGCGGGGCCCGGCTGTTCGCGCTGGCGAACGTGGCCGGCAGCCTGCTGGCCGGGCTGGGCGCGGCGTGGGCGGGTGCCGCGGCGGCCCAGGCGCTCTGGGCCTGAACGGGCGGGGCCTGAACGGGCGGGGGCCTTCTCCGGGCGCCCGGGCAACGACTTGGTCACTGCCCGTGTCCGGTGGGCGCCGCGCGCGTTGGGCACCGGAAGCGGAGCGTGCGCGGCGGCCGTCCCAGGCCGGTCCGGGCGCGGGGAGGAGAAGTGGCTCGGTGATGGCAGGGCGGGCGAAGGCGGAGCGCGTGGTCCGGGTGGCCGCCGGGGACGGGGGTCGGCGCCCGAGGGGGAGCGCGCGGGTGCGGGTGGCCGGCGGGGTGGTGCTGGCGCTGGCCGGGATGGGGGTGGCCGGGTGCATGTCGGTCGGTGCGGGCTCCCCGGAGCAGCCCGGTACCCAGCCGGTCGGACGGACCGAGGTGGTCGGGAAGGTCGGCGCCAGCGGCGCGCCGGGCAAGCCCGGGGGCGGGCAGCGGTCGGAGCGTCCGGGCGAGCGCGGCGGGGGTCCGGAGGCGCCGGCCGGCGGCGGCGCCGAGGCCGCCCCGGGCGCGCCCGCACCCGGGGCCACCCCGCAGCCGGCCGCGGGGCAGCCGGGGACGACGCCCGGTGCGGAGAACGGCGGCACCCCGAGCGCGACGCCCGAGACGCCCGTGGCGGGCTCGTCGAAGCCTCCCGGCGGGCCGTCCGCGCCCCCGTCCGCCTCCTCGGGCGGTACGCCCAGCAGCGCCCCGAGCCCGGCTCCCCCGTCACCGACGAAGGCGCCGGAACCTTCACCGAGCAGTAGTCAATCGACGGCCCCGACCGGCGGATCCACCGGCCATTAGCGCTGTGGCCAGGGCATTTGCCTTGGATCCGGAGACTCCTCTATGGTGGTAGATCGTTCGTTTGATCCATTTGACTGGCGCCCTATTCCCATCTGGCGCCCTTGGCGCGTTCCGGCGATCCGTGGCTGACCGCATAGAGGCGGTTGTAAATCAGACCCCCGGACTTAGGCGCGTGCCACTTCCGGAAGGTTTTGAATGTCTCTCGTTGACGACGACCGCTTCGCCATGCCCGCGAACGGTTCGGACGCCGATGCCCCTGCCGCCACCGACTCCACCGAGATCGCCGACTCCGTCGAGACCGTCGACGCTGAGAACGTCGACGCCGAGAACGTCGACACCGCCGATGCGGACACCGCCGAGCCCACCATCACCTTCGGTGACCTGGGCCTGCCGGACGAGGTCGTGCGCGCCCTCGCCAAGCGCGGCGTCACCACCCCGTTCCCGATCCAGGCCGCGACCATCCCGGACGCCCTGGCCGGCAAGGACGTGCTGGGCCGTGGCCGCACCGGCTCCGGCAAGACCCTGAGCTTCGGTCTGCCGCTGCTGACCCGCCTCGCCGACGGCGACCGCACCAAGCCCAAGCACCCGCGCGGCCTGATCCTGGTCCCCACCCGCGAGCTGGCGATGCAGGTCGCCGACGCCCTGGAGCCGTTCGGCTCGGTGCTCGGCCTGCGCCTCAAGGTCGTCTGCGGCGGTACCTCGATGTCCAACCAGATCTACGCGCTGGAGCGCGGGGTCGACGTCCTGGTCGCCACCCCCGGCCGCCTGCGCGACCTGATCAACCGTGGCAGCGCCAAGCTGGACGACGTCCAGGTCGCCGTGCTCGACGAGGCCGACCAGATGGCCGACATGGGCTTCCTGCCCGAGGTCACCGAGATCCTCGACCAGGTCCCGGCCGGTGGCCAGCGCCTGCTGTTCTCCGCCACCCTGGAGAACGAGATCGACACCCTGGTCAAGCGCTACCTGAACAGCCCGGTCACCCACGAGGTCGACCCGTCGGCCGGCGCGGTCACCACCATGACCCACCACATCCTCGTGGTGAAGCCCAAGGACAAGGCGCCGATCACCAACGCGATCGCCGCCCGCAAGGGCCGCACGATCATCTTCGTCCGCACCCAGATGGGCGCCGACCGGGTGGCCGAGCAGCTGATCGAGGCCGGCGTGAAGGCCGACGCGCTGCACGGCGGTATGACCCAGGGCGCCCGTACCCGGGTCCTGGGCGACTTCAAGGACGGTTACGTCAACGTCGTGGTCGCCACCGACGTCGCCGCCCGTGGCATCCACGTGGACGGCATCGACCTGGTCCTCAACGTGGACCCGGCCGGTGACCACAAGGACTACCTGCACCGTTCCGGCCGCACCGCCCGCGCGGGCCGCTCCGGCACCGTCGTCACCCTGGTGCTGCCGCACCAGCGCCGCAGCGTCTTCCGCCTGATGGAGGACGCCGGTGTCGACGCCGGCCGCCACATCCTGGACCACGCCTTCGACCCCGAGGTCGCCCGGATCACCGGTGCCCGTTCGCTGATCGAGGTCCAGGCCGAGTCCGCCTCGGGCATCGCCGGTGCCGCCGAGCGCGAGGTCGCCGAGATGACCCGCCAGCTGGAGCGGGCGCAGAAGCGCGCCACCGAGCTGCGCGAGGAGGCCGACCGACTGGCCGCCCGGGCCGCGCGCGAGCGGGCGGAGCTGGGCATCGAGGACGAGCCCGCCGCTGAGGAGGGCACCGCCGAGGCCGCCGCCCCCGCGACCGAGACCGCCGCTCCGGCGGCCGAGGCCACCCGTACCCCGTCGTACCGCGAGGCGCGCGGTGAGCGCGGTGAGCGCGGCTCGTACGGTGACCGCGACCGCGAGCGCGGGCGTGAGGACCGGGGCTTCAGCCGGGACCGCGACCGGGAGCGTCCGTCCTTCGGCCGGGACCGTGGCGAGCGTGGTTTCGGCCGCGACCGGGACGACCGTGGCGGTCGTTCCTTCGGTGACCGTCCGGCCCGTTCCTTCGGTGACCGGGACCGTGGCGAGCGTGGTTTCGGCCGCGACCGCGACGACCGTGGCGGTCGTTCCTTCGGTGACCGTCCGGCCCGTTCCTTCGGTGACCGTCCGGCCTTCGACCGCGACCGCGGTGAGCGCGGCGGCCGTCCGCAGGGTGGCTTCAACCGCGATGACCGCGGCGGCCGTTCGTTCGGTGACCGGGACCGTGGCGAGCGTGGTTTCGGCCGCGACCGCGACGACCGTGGTGGCCGTTCCTTCGGTGACCGTCCGGCCCGTTCCTTCGGTGACCGTCCGGCCTTCGACCGCGACCGCGGTGAGCGCGGCGGCAACACCCGTCCGTTCGCCCGCCGGGACGACCACCGCTCCGGCGGCCGTCCGCAGGGCGGCTTCAACCGCGACGACCGCGGCGGCCGTTCCTTCGGTGACCGCGACTCGCGTGGCGGCAGCTTCAACGGCGGTGACCGCAAGCCGCGTTGGAAGAACTGACGCACCGCGTTGACCTTCGTCCGGGCCCGCTCCACTTCGGTGGGGCGGGCCCGGACGCGTTGCGGCCCGAAACCTTGTGGTGGTACGGCACGGGCTCACGTACGGTCACGGACATGAGCAGTGGATTGCACCAAGTCGCGGTCGTGAACGAGGAGATCGCGGAGCGCGGCAGCTACCGGGCGGACGGCACCGGGGCGGTCGTGGAGATCGGCGGGCTGCTGGCCGCCGCACGGGCGGGGACGGTCTCCTACGGCCCGGAGGAGAAGACCTGGGACGCCGGCCGGGGGCCGTTCACCGGGATCCCGGAGGTCACCGCCGAAGGGAGCATGCAGGCGGCCAGGCGCCTGGTCGAGGACGGCGGCGAGCACGTGGGCGTGCTCAACTTCGCCTCCGCGCGCAACCCCGGCGGCGGGTATCTGCGGGGCGCCAGGGCGCAGGAGGAGGACATCTGCCGCAGTGCGCTGCTGTACCACTGCCTGCTGGCGGCTCCCGACTACTACGAGGCGCACCGGGCCTCCTCGGACCTGCGCTACAGCCACCGGGTGATCTTCTCCCCGCACGTACCGGTGATCCGGGAGGGCCGGGGCGCCCTGCTGGCGCGGCCGTACACGGTCTCCTTCCTCACCTCGCCGGCTCCCAACGCCGGTCAGCTGGCCCGCCGTTCGGGCGGAACGCCGGTGGACGTCCGGGACGTGCTGGCCGAGCGGGCCGAGCGGGTGCTCGCGGTGGCGGCGCGGCACGGGGTGCGGGAGCTGGTGCTCGGGGCCTGGGGGTGCGGAGTCTTCCGCAACGACCCGAGGGAGGTCGCGGCGGCGTTCGAGTACGCGTTGGGGGCGTACGGCGCGGAGTTCACGCGGGTGGTGTTCGCCGTGTGGGACCGGGCCGCGGTGTCCGCGAACCGCATGGCGTTCGAGCAGCGCTTCGGCGGGGCGGCCCGCTGAGCGTTCTCCGCGTGGCGGGAGGGGCCCGGCTGAGGGGGCGGGGTGGCCTCCGGTCGACAAGTCGCGGGCCTGTCAGGGCACTCGGGGGGACCACCGGCCCGGCGGCCGGGTGAACGCGGGGGCCTGCCGCCGCCCGCGCTTCCCCGCGCCCAGGGGGTGCTTCTCAGCGCCCCCTGGGCGGGGCGCTCAGCGGCGGGTGGCGAGGACGGAGGCGGCCGCGACCACCCCGGTGACCGCGAACACCGAGGGCCAGGCGCCGATCTTCTTCGCGAGGGGGTGCGAACCGCCGAAGGCGGCCACGTAGAGGCCGGTCAGGGCGGCGGCCGTGCCGGTGCCCGCCTGCCGCTGCCACTGGTAGGCCGAGGCGGCACCCGCCGCGGCGAGGACCGCCCCGCCCAGCTCGCGCCGGCCGCTCCAGCGCGCGGCCCCGTACCCGCCGATGAGACCGGCCGCCGCCACCGCCGCCGTCGGGATCTTCGCCATCGTCCAACTCCTCCGCTGCTCTGTTCGTCGGCTTCCCGACGACCCTAACGCGCGCCCCTCGCCGGGAGTGCCGCCCGTCAGCCGGTCAGCGCGGCGCGCAGGGCGGTGAGCTCGGCGGCGGTGACGCCGTGGGCGCCGAGGAAGGCCTCGACGGAGCCGTGCCGGGTGCGCAGCCGGTGCAGGGCGTCCAGGAGGCACTCGGCGGTGACGGGACGGGAGAGCCGCTCCGCACCGGTCTCGTCGATGTACGGGACCGGCCCGTCCAGAAGGCCGAGGCCCGCGTTGGAGCGGAGGAAGTCGGCGGTGATGTCGGCCTCGGCGGCACCGAGCAGCTGCTGCAGGACGGCGACGGTGAGGCCGGTGCGGTCCTTGCCGACGGCGCAGTGCACCAGGGCCGGCAGCATGGCCGGGGCGGTGAGGTGCCGGATGACGGCGGCGATCGAGGGCCCGGCGGTCTCGGCCATGTAGAGGTAGAGCGCGGCCTGGTCGTCCGGCCAGGGGCGCTCGTCGCCCTGGCGCTCCGGGAGGGTCGGAAGGTTGAGGGCGGCCAGGTCGAGGCCGTGGAGCTCGTCCGGCCAGTGGGCCAGTTCCACGGCACCGCGGAGGTCGACGACGGAGCGGATGCCCAGCGCCTTGAGGCGCTGCGCACCCTCCGGGGTCAGCTGGTTGAGCGAACCGGAGCGGTAGAGCAGGCCCGGGCGGATCGGCCCGATGGCCGCGTCGCGGATGTTCCGGACGCCCGGGATGTCGAGGAATGGTGACGCTGCGTCGGAGTCACGGAGGCTCATGCCCGCCACCGTAGCTCGCCGGTGCCTTAGGCACGGGGCGTTCCGGATGAACGGTGGGCATCGGTGCCCCGGGGGTGGGCGGGTCGACCGTTCCGCGGAGCCGGCAAGCCGTACGGCCCCGCCGAATCGTCCCGCAGGTGCCCGCGGCGTCAACCGGCCCGCCAGGAGCGGCAGATCGTCGACACCCTCCTCCCCGCACCGCCCGTCGACCGTGCGGGGGCTCCGCGGGCCGTACGGGCGTTCAGCGTCCGCCGGCGAGGTCGAGGAAGCTGCCGGTGGCGTACGAGGAGGCGGGGGAGAGCAGCCAGAGGATGGCCTCGGCGACCTCCTCGGGCCGGCCGCCGCGTCCCATCGGCAGACTGGGGGCGACCCGGTCCACCCGGCCGGGCTCGCCGCCGAGCGCGTGGATCCCGGTGTGGATCAGGCCGGGGCGTACGCAGTTGACGCGGATGCCCTCGCGGGCGACCTCCAGGGCCAGCCCGCGGGTCATGGTGTCGAGGGCGCCCTTGGAGGCGGCGTAGTCCACGTACTCGTTCGGCGAGCCGAGGCGGGCGGCGGCGGAGGAGACGTTGACGATCGCACCGCCGGAGCCGCCGTAGCGGGTGGACATCCGGCGGACGGCCGCGCCCGCGCACAGGAACGGTCCGGTGATGTTGGCGGACCAGGTCCTGGCCAGCCGCTCCTCGTCCAACTCGTCGAGACGGCACTGCTTTTCGAGGGTGCCCGCGTTGTTGACCAGGCCGGTCAGCGGTCCGAGCTCCTCGTCCACGGTACGGAACAGCCGCTCCACGTCGGCGCTCCGGCCGACGTCCGCCCGGACCGCGAGCGCGGTGCCGCCGGCGGCGCGGATCTCCGCCACCACGGCGTCCGCGGCGGCTTCGTCCGACCGGTAGTTGACGCACACGTGGTACCCGCGGGCGGCAGCGAGCCGGGAGGTGGCGGCGCCGATACCGCGGCTGCCACCGGTGACCAGTACGACCTCGGACATGGTGGGACCTCCGCTATCGGCTGGGTGCACTGTCCGGGCCACCGTAGCCCAGATACCGGAATCCGCTGAGCTGGCCCGGGAATTCGCCGATCATGCCGCCATGAACGCCGAGACGAACGCTGAGACGAACGCCGCGACGGTTGCCGGGGCGAATGCCGAGGCGGATGCCGGGCCGTGCACCGGCTCGAACGCCGGGCCGATGAGGCTGCGCCCCGCCTCCGCCGCACTCGCCGACTACCTGGCCGCCGACGAGGTGATCGACCACGGCCACCCGGAGATCCGGGCCCTCGCCGACCGGCTGCGCGGCGTGCGCCCCGAGGCCGGGGCGCGCGCCGCCTTCGAGTACGTACGGGACGAGATCGCGCACTCCGGGGACGTCGGGGAGTGGAGCGCCGCGTACCGGGCCTCCGATGTGCTCGCGAACCGGAACGCGATCTGTCACGGCAAGGCGCACCTGCTCACCGCCCTGCTGCGGGCGCTCACGCGGGCGCGGCCTGGTGCGGCCGGGTACGACTACCTGCCGTCGGAGCTCTGAAGCCGTCCCCGCCCGTGTGCCGCACGGGGGGAATTCGTTCGCGTTCGGCCCGGTCAGCGGGAAGACTGCCTGGTCCAGGCGCTCACCACCCCGAGCCCCACCACCTTCAGCTCGCCGAGGGGGCGATCCACCCATGCGCATACTGCTCTCCGGCATCGTCGGCTCCACCGCCTACGGCCTCGCGCACGCCGGCTCGGACATCGACCGGCTCGGCCTGTTCGCCGCGCCCACCGAGCAGTTCCACGGCCTGCACCGCCCGGTGGAGTCGCGGGTCACCACCGCACCCGACCGCACCCTGCACGAGGCGGCGAAGTGGTGCCGGCTCGCCCTGAGCTGCAACCCGACCGCCGCCGAGCTGGTCTGGCTGCCCGACGGGCTGTACGAGGTGCGGACGCCCCTCGGTGAGGAGCTGATCGGGATCCGGCGCTCCTTCCTGAGCGAGCGCGCGGTACGGAACTCCTACCTCGGTTACGCCACACAGCAGTTCAGGAAGCTGAGCAGCCGCGACCCGTCCGACCGGACCTCCCGGACGCGGGCCGCCAAGCACGCCAGGCACCTGGTCCGGCTGCTCCGGCAGGGGCTCGCGCTGCACGAGACCGGCGAGCTGCGGATCCGGCTGTCCGACCCCGAGCGGGTCCGTGACCTCGGCGAACGCTACGCGGACCACCCGGAGCAGGCCGCCGGCCTGCTCGCCGACGCGGAGGCCCGTTTCGACCGCCCCGGCGTCCTGCCCGCCGAACCTGACGAGGACCCCGCCGAGTCCTGGCTGCGCCGCGTCCGCCTGGCCCACCTGGCCTCCCCCGCCTGACCGCCGGGAACGCCCCGCCCCTCCGGCCGTCTCGACCGGCGCACGTCAACCGGACACCTCGGCGCGACCGGACAATCCACTGGCCAATCGGCGGTGATCTCCGGGTAGGATCACCCTGGCAGGTGCTCTACCACTACGGTGGAGCGCAAGCCGCGGGCCGCTAGCTCAATTGGCAGAGCTGCGGACTTTTAATCCGTAGGTTCAGGGTTCGAGCCCCTGGCGGCCCACCGTGAAACGCCCAGGTCACCTGCTTCGGCCTGGGCGTTCGGCATTTCTTGAGCACCTGCCTCCGGCGAATATGTCGGTGCTCATTCAAATTGGTGATCAAGTGCCGGCCTGGCGTGCGAGGGGCGTGCCCGGACGGCACTGATGAAGCGTCAGGCGATGCGCCTCGATCCATCCGGCTCGCGGGTGCCGACTCCGGCGCACGGGGCCACGCTCGGCTCATGGTGAGTGGGGTGGAATCCGAACGGCGGCCTCGTCCTCGATGTGTTCCTGCGGGAACTGGGCCCTGGATGGCCGGAATCCGTCGGCCGTGTGCGGTGACTCCATGGCGGACCGGGCATAGCCATCGCGTACATGCCTGGTGAAACCGCCTTTCTGCTCGGGGAGTTGCACGTCGAACCCGGGTGATCGTGGGCGCGGCGGGGCATGGGGTGGTCGGCCGCGTCGAGCCGGGGCCGCGGCTGCCCGAAGAGGCGGCTGTCGAAGGAACGCGGCCTCCGGCGACGGAGTGTGACGGTCTTTCAGATAAATCCGACGCACTTCCACGGATTCCGATTTCCTCTCCGTCGCGGGCACGGAGACGGAACAGGGCGCGGCGGCAGTGGTTCTGGACGAGTCCGGTCGCATGAGGGGTCGGCGGGGTGTTTCCCGGGACGGGTGCGGGGGGGATGAAAGGCGGGATCGGGATGAGTGCCGGGGTGTGAGGAGGGGAGCTGGGTGCCGGGAAATAGCGGCGCGGGGCGCCGTGCGGCATCGGGGAGTTCGGCGCCGGTGGGGGCTTGGTGGCCGGTCAGTGGGGTCCGGGTGGCCGGAAGGCGGGGCCGGAGTGAACGCCGGTGCCGTGGAAGGGAAGGTGGGGGCACGGCGGTGGAAGGGTTCCCCCGATGGCATTACGTGGCCCGCCCGGACGAGGAGCACCGGTCCGTTGGGAGTCGGGTTCGGACGGAGCCAGTCGGCCGCTTCCGGAAGGTGCCGGAAACAAGTGGAGAAAGCTACTAGAGCGGTAGCGCGGTCCGACCGGTACTGTGATCATCGGTGGATCGGGCGTGCACTGAACGTGACTCGCTAGGGGTGGCGAGCCTCCCAATGAGGGGGCGGTTCGATGAACGGGGGAGCCGTTGGACGTTCAGCTCGACTTCGGACTGCTGGGGCCGCTCTCGGTGTCCGCGGCCGGCCGCCGTATCGCCGTCGGCGGGCCCAGGCAGCGGAGCGTTCTGGCGCTGCTGCTGCTCTCGCCGGACTCGGTGGTCTCGGTCGACGCCCTGGTGGACGCGGTCTGGCAGGGCGACCCTCCGGCCACCGCCCGTACCCAGGTGGCGATCTGCGTCGCCGGACTGCGGAAGATCTTCCGGGCCGAGGGCTGCGGCGACGACCTGATCACCACGGTGCACCCGGGCTACCAGCTCAACACCGCGGGCCACCGGGTCGACCTGGTCGAGTTCAACGAGCTGGTGGCGACGGCCGAGCAGGCGGTGAGCAGGGGGGACACCGCGGCGTCGGGGGAGCTGTACGACCGGGCGCTCGGGCTGTGGCGCGGCCCGGTGCTCTCGGGGGTCACCGGCCGGGCGGTGGAGGACGAGGCGGCGCGGCTGGAGGAGGTGCGGCTGGCGTACTACGAGGAGTCCACCAAGGTGCAGCTGGCGCTCGGCCGCCACCGGGAGGTGCTCGGCGGGCTGGCGGCCGTGGTCCGCGAGCATCCGCTGCGCGAACAGGCCAGGCACACCCTGATGCTCACTCAGTACCGGGCGGGCCAGCGGGCCGAGGCGTTGGAGACCTTCCGGGAGGGCCGTCGCCACTTCATCGACGAACTGGGCCTGGAGCCGGGCCCGTTGCTCCAGCAGCTGCACGACGCGATCCTCCAGGACGATCCGGCGCTGCTGCCTCCCCAGTCCGCCCCGGTGGCCGTGGAGCGGCCGGCGGCGCCGGCCGGCACCCACCCCACCCCCTCCTTCCTGCCGCCGAACGTGCCCGCCTTCACCGGCCGCGGCGAAGAGATCGCCACCCTGGACCGGCTGGTGACGGACCGTTCGGAGGAGCAGCCCCCGGCGATCGGCTTCATCACCGGAGTGGCCGGGGTCGGCAAGACCGGGCTCGCCGTGCACTGGGCGCACCGGGCGTCGGCGAACTTCCCGGACGGCAGGCTCTACGTCGACCTCTACGGGCACGACGAGACGCATGAGCCGACCACGGCCTCGGAAGTGCTGAGCCGCTTCCTGCGCGCGCTGGGCGTCCCCAGCGAGCAGATCCCGGCCGACCCCAACGAGCGCGGCTCGCTCTACCGCAGCCTGCTCGCGGACCGGCGGGTCCTGGTGGTGCTGGACAACGTCCGGACCATCGCCCAGGTCGTCCCCCTGCTGCCGAGCAACGGCCGCTGCTGCGTGGTCGTCACCAGCCGGCTGCCGATGGAGCAGCTGATGCTGCGGTACGGGGCGATCCGGGTCCAGCTCGGTGTGCTGCCGCCGGCCGAGGCGGTCGAGCTGCTCGCCAGGATCGTGCCCGAGGGCCGGATCGAGGCCGATCCGGCCCAGACCGAGCGGCTCTCCGAGCTGTGCGACCGGCTGCCGCTCGCGCTGCGGATCGCCGCCGCCCGGCTGGCCTCCAAGTCGCACTGGTCGGTACGCCACCTGGTGAACCGGCTGGCCGACGAGCGGCGCAGACTGGACGAGCTCAGCCAGGGCGAGTCCCAGGTCCGCGCCGGATTCGCGCTCAGCTACCGCTACCTTCCGTCGGACGCCGCCCGGCTGTACCGAAGACTCGGGCTGCTGGAGGTGCCGGACTTCACCGCCTGGGTCGGCGCGGCCCTGCTCGACGTACACCCCTTCGAGGCCGAGCGGCTGATGGAGCACCTCGTCGACGTGCAGCTGCTCGAGGTGGTCGGCACCGACGCCACCGGTCAGCTGCGCTACCGGCTGCAGAACCTGCTCCGGCTCTTCGCCAGGGAGCGGGTGCTGCAGGAAGAGGAGGAGGCCGACCGGACCGAGAGCCTGCAGCGGGCACTGCGCAGCTGGCTGACCATCGCCGAGCAGGCCCACCGGCTGGAGTACGGCGGCGACTTCTCGATCATCCACGGCGGCACCCCCCGCACCCCCGTCGACCCCATCCTGATGGAGGAGCTGCTCGCCACCCCGCTGGACTGGCTGGAGGCCGAGCGCCTCTCGCTGATCGCCGTGATCGAGCAGGCCGCCCGGCTCGGTGAGGACGAGCTGGCCTGGGATCTGACGATCTCCATCGCGGTGCTGTTCGAGACCCGTAACTACGTGGAGGACTGGCGGTTCTGCGCCGAGCGGTCCCTGACCGCGACCCGGGCGAGCGGGAACGTCCGCGGCGAGGCGATGATGCTGGAGAACCTGGGCGCGATGCGGACCCGGGCGCTCCAGCTGGCCGAGGCCGAGGAGTGCCTCAGCGCGTCCCTCGCGGGGTTCGAGCAGGTCGGCGAGGAGCACGGCCGCGCGCTGGCGCTGCGCTCGCTGGCGATCGTGGACCGTACCCGGGGCGATCTGGAGACCGCCGGGGTGCGTCTGCACGAGGCGGTGGCGACCTTCCGCAAGGTCGGTGACGTCTCCTCGGAGGCACACGCCCTGGGGTACCTGGCCCAGGGCGAGCTGGATCTGGGGCGGGCCGACGGAGCGGTGCGGTTCGGCCTCGAGTCGGTACGGATCTCCCGGGCGATCGGTGAGACCAGGGGCATGGCCCAGGCCATCCACCGGCTCGCCCGCGCGCATCTGATCCAGGGCCAGTTCGAGCTGGCCGAGGAGTCCTTCCGGGAGGTGGCCCGGATCGTCCGGGCGAAGGGCGATCTGCTGGGCACCGTGTACGCGCAGCTCGGCCTGGGTGAGACCAAGTCGCAGCGCGGGTTTCCCGACGAGGCGGCGGCCGAGCTGCTGGCGGCGCTGGAGGTCGTGCGGCAGATCGACAACCCGCTCGCCGAGGGCCGGGTCAATCTGGCCCTGAGCCATCTGAACGGCTGCCAGGGACGCATCGGCGAGGCGCGCCGGCAGGCCGCCCGGGCGAGCGAGCTGTTCCTGCGGGCCGGCTCCATGCGCAACCGGGAACTGGCGGAGAAGGAGCTGGCCAGGCTGGCCAGCGACTGACGCGAAGCGGGTGCCGAGGCCCCGCGGCGGACACCGGAAACGGGTGTCCGCCGCGGGGCCCCGGTATTTCCCGGCCCCCCTCGTCGAGTATTTGAAATCCATAGTCGCCGTATGAATTCCTGCTAGATCTTTTGCATAGATTCCGATGGCGCCGACGGAGAAGTCGG
Source organism: Kitasatospora sp. HPM-01-4 (assembly GCF_051374625.1). NCBI lineage: Bacteria > Bacillati > Actinomycetota > Actinomycetes > Kitasatosporales > Streptomycetaceae > Kitasatospora > Kitasatospora sp. HPM-01-4. The sequence goes on from NZ_JBPQGP010000005.1 coordinate 4,653,311, forward strand.
TGTTCGGCTGCTCGTCACGGCGACTGCGCAATTGGTACGAGGGCCGAGGAATAATCCGAGTTACGGAGTCCGCATGTCCCGAAGCAGTACGGTCCCCTCGTTCGCCGTGATTTCCGGTGCGCAGGTCCACGGCATCCTCGACGGCCGGCAGAAGGAGGTCGTCGACATCGTCGAGCAGGCCTATCGGATCCACGGCGACGGGGAGACGGTGAACCCGCCCTCGTACTTCCTGCGCTTCCCCGACCGGCCCAGCTCGCGCATCATCGCGCTGCCGGCCTCGATCGGCGGCGATGTCCGGGTGGACGGTCTGAAGTGGATCTCCAGCTTCCCGGAGAACGTCGCGGCGGGCATTCCCAGGGCCTCCGCCGTCCTGATCCTCAACGACCACGAGACCGGCTACCCGATCGCCTGCCTGGAGAGCTCGATCATCAGCGCGGCCCGCACCGCCGCCTCGGCCGCGCTCGCGGCCGCCAAGCTCACCGAGGGCCGCGAGCGGCCGCGCCGCATCGGCTTCATCGGGGTCGGCCTGATCGCCCGCTACATCCACAGCTACCTGGCCGGCACCGGCTGGTCCTTCGACTCCGCCGGGGTCCACGACCTGTCGGCCGAGCACGCGGCGGGCTTCGCCGGCTACCTGGCGCAGGCCGGGGACAACGGCGAGGTCACCGTGCACGACAGCGCCGAGTCGCTGATCAGGTCGAGCGACCTGGTGGTGTTCGCCACCGTCGCGGGCGCACCGCACGTCCACCAGCCCGAGTGGTTCTCGCACAACCCGCTCGTCCTGCACGTCTCGCTGCGCGACCTCTCGCCCGAGGTGGTCCTGGCGGCGACCAACATCGTGGACGACGTCGAGCACTGCCTGAAGGCCGACACCTCGCTGCACCTGGCCGAACAGCGGCTCGGCCACCGGGAGTTCGTCGACGGCACGCTCTACGACGTGCTCACCGGCCGCCTCCGGCCGCGGGCCGACCGGCCGGTGATCTTCTCACCGTTCGGGCTCGGTGTGCTCGACCTGGCGGTCGGCAAGCACGTCCACGACTGTGTGGCGAAGGCCGGACAGCTGGCGGTCGTCGAGGACTTCTTCCACGAACTGCGGCGCTACGGCTGATCCGTGACGGACCGTTCGCACCCTGCTCTGTCCGAATCTGGGAGGTACCACCGTGCCGATCATCTCGGCTCCGCACGACTTCAATGAACACGATCTCTTCGTCGATCTGAACCCCGGTCTGGGAATTCCGCTGTTCCTCAAGTGCGAGGGCATGAACTTCGCGGGCTCGGTCAAGCAGAAGGCCGCCGTCTCGATGATCGAGGAGGCGGAACGGGCGGGCCGCCTCGGGCCCGACTCGATTGTGGTGGAGTCCTCCTCCGGGAATCTCGGTGTGGCGCTCAGCATGATTGCGGCGAGCAAGGGCTATGGCTTCCTGTGCGTCACCGACTCCCGCTGCAACCTGGCCACGAGGCGGATGATGGAGGTCTTCGGGGCCCGGGTGCACACCATCACCGAGCCGGACCCGGTGACCGGTCTGCTCGGCGCCCGACTGGACCACGTCCGCCGGCTGGTGGAGAGCGACCGGCGGTACGTCTGGCTCAACCAGTACCTCAACCCCAGCAACTGGCAGGCCCACTACCGCTGGACGGCGCCGGCCATCGCCGCGCAGTTCCCGGAGCTGGACGTGCTGTTCGTCGGTGCGGGCACCACCGGCACCCTGATGGGCTGCGCCCGCTGGTTCAAGGAGCACCGCCCCGAGGTGCGGATCGTCGCGATCGACAGCGTCGGCTCGGTCATCTTCGGCACCCCGGCCGGGCCGCGCATGATCCCCGGCCTGGGGGCCGGGGTCCGGCCCGCGATGCTGGACGAGTCCTTCGTGGACGAGGCCCGCCACGTCGAGGAGGCGGACACCGTGCGGATGTGCCACCGTCTGGCCTCGCGCGGCTTCCTGTTCGGCGGCTCCACCGGCACGGTGGTCGCGGGGGCCGCCCGCTGGCTGGCCGAGCACGACGCCGTCGGCGCCGGTATCACCGCCGCGGCCATCTCCCCCGACCTGGGAGAGCGTTATCTGGACACCGTCTACCAGTCCAACTGGGCCCAGGGCGTCTACGGCGAGGACGTCCTCGCCGAACTCCACAGAGGCGAACCCGAGCTGGTGTGAACCCGACCTCTGCCGAGCCGACGACAAGTCGCTCGGCAGAGGTCTTCTGCCGTCCGGCCGACGGCTTCACCGGTCGGCCCGGGGCTCGTTATCGACCGCTCCGGCAGGCGAAAACGAATCGATAAGGGTTCGAAGTCGCCGCTTCCTACTGTCTATCTCGTCAGCGGGGAACACCGGACACTTCGGTAGAAAAAGGATTGACATGCGCCTCCTCGGTACCAAGATCACCAAGCAGATCGTCGTTGCTGCGCTGGGCGCGCTGGCGGTCTTCGGCGCCGTGAGTGCTACCGAGGCGGCCTCCCACACCCAGGCTGACGGCCAGATCGTGCCCGCCACCCAGGAATGGGGCTGAGCCGACCCCCTCCGACGGCAGAAGACCGCCGGCCCGCCCCGTGAACTCCGGGGCGGGCCGGCGGTCTTCTGTCACCGCACGGTCAGGCGGCAAGGACCTGTCGGCCCCGGGCCTCGACCGCCGCACCGTTGACCGCGTCCGGGACCGGCTCACCGGCCAGGGCCCGGCGCACCGACTCGGCGGCGAACACTCCCGCCTTCTCCTGGGCCTCGACGGTGCCCGCTCCCAGGTGCGGGGAGACCACCACTTGCTCCAGGCCGAACAGCGGGGAGTCGGTGCACGGTTCGACCGCGAACACGTCGAGGCCCGCCCCGGCGACCCGGCCGTCCCGGAGTGCCTCGAACAGTGCGGCCTCGTCGACGATCCCGCCACGGGAGGCGTTGACGATCCGGACACCCGGCTTCACCCGGCGCAGCGCCTCGGTGCCGATCAGCCCGACGGTCTCGGGCGTCTTCGGCAGGTGCACGGTGACGAAGTCGGCCTCGGCGAGGAGCTCCTCCAGGGAGACCTTGCGGACGCCGAGTTCGGCGGCGCGCTCCGGGGTCACATAGGGGTCGTAGGCGATCACGTCCATGTCGAAGGCGCCCATCCGGCGGGCCACCAGGGAGCCGATCCGGCCGAGGCCGACCACACCGAGGACCTTGCCCGACAGCTCCACGCCGGTGAACCGGCTGCGCTGCCAGGATCCGCCCTTGAGCGAGGCGTCGGCCTGCGGCAGGTTGCGGGCGACGCAGAGCAGCAGTCCGACGGCGAGCTCGGCGGCGCTGACGATGTTGGAGGTGGGCGCGTTCACCACCAGGACCCCGGCCTCGGTGGCGGCGGCCACGTCCACGTTGTCCAGGCCGACGCCCGCGCGGGCGATGACTCTGAGCCGGGGGGCGGCGGCGATCGCCTCGCGGTCCATTCTGGTCGCGCTGCGGACCAGGACGGCCTCGGCCTCGGCGAGCGCGGCGAACAGCGCGGCCCGGTCGGTGCCGTCGCAGTGGCGCACCTCGACCTCGGGGCCGAGCGCGGTGACGGTGGCCGGGGAGAGCTCCTCGGCGAGCAGGACGACGGGCCGGGCCGCGCCGGAGCGGGCCGGACGGTGGGTGGTCGGGCTGAGCTGGGAGCTGTTCACCGGGGTCTCCTCGGAGTCGGGCAGGTGGGGCGGGTGAGCGGGTCGGGCAAGTGGGTCGGGTGAGCGGGTCGGGCAGGCGGGTCGGGAAAGTCGGGGAAAACGGGTCGGGAAAACGGACAGGGGCGCGGGGCCCTGCTTGATCGACAAGCACGGCCCGGCGCCCCTGAGCGGTCTACTGGCGCCGGCCTACTGGCGCTGGCCCGCCAGGTCCAGCGGCCTGATGCGCAGCGCGAGCGAGGCCGGGAGCAGACTGGCGGCCAGGGCCAGGACCAGGCAGACGGCGGCACTGCCGGCCAGCGTGGTCCAGGGCAGGTTCCAGGCGATGGACGCCTGCGACCTGAGGACCATCCGGTTGAGCAGGCCCACCATGCCGGCCTGGGTGGCCGCGGTGACGAGCAGCGCGAGCGCGGTGGCGGTGGCGGTGGCCAGGACGGTCTCGAAGGCGACCATCCGGAGCACCTGGCGGCGGGTGCCGCCGGTCAGCCGCAGGGTGGCGAAGTCCCGCAGGCGGTCACCGGTGGACATCATCATGGTGTTGACGATGGCGATCAGGGCGTAGAGCAGGGCGGGGCCGAGGATCGCGATCATGGTGATCCACTGCTGGCGGACGGCGGGGTCGCTGTCGGCGCTCCCCCAGCTCTGGGCGGCGGTGAGCCGGGCACCGGTCCCGGACAGGGCGCTCTCGGCGGCCGCGCGGCCGCCGTCGGCGACGCTGAGGTAGGCGGCGCCCACCTGGCCGGTCGGGAGGTGTCCGGCCACCGCGTCCTCGGGCAGCAGTACCTGGGCCAGGCTGAGCTGGGCGCGGAACAGCGCGACGAGGCGTACGGGCACCGTGGTGCCGTCGGCGAGCGAGGCGTTCAGCCGGTCGCCGACCTGCCAGCCGTAGCCCTTGGCGAGTTCGGCGGAGACGGCGACCGAGGGGCCGTGCAGGTCGGCGGGCGAGCCGCCCTCGATCGGCAGGTTCCAGGCCGCGGCGAGGTCGCCGTCCACCACGGCCGCGGCGGTCGGGATCGACGGGGCCGGGACCACCTGGCGGTCGGCGTCCGGCATGCCGTCGAAGTCCAGGCCCTCCAGGACGGTGGGCGTCATGGTGACCGCGTTCGCCCCGGGCAGCGCGCGCAGCTTCCGGACGGTGTCCTGGGAGAGCCCCTGGCCCTGCGGCGGCTGCACCACGTACCCGGCCCGGAGCGCGGCCCGGGTCTGTGCGACGCGGGCGTCGGAGAAGCTCAGGGTGCCGCCGACGACCGCGCCGGTCAGGCCGATCACCAGGAACGCCGGAGTGACGGTGGAGACCGTACGGCGCACGGCGGCCAGCGCGTTCTGGCGCGCCAGCAGGCCGGTCGCGCCGCGCAGCGGGAGCACCGGCAGGGTGAACAGCCTGACCAGCGAGGGCACCAGGAGCGGCGCGAAGACCGCGATCGCGATGATGACCAGGACGTCGAAGAGCAGCGACCACTGCGGCAGGCTCTGCGGGTCGTGCATCGCCGGGTCGCCGCCCTGCTGGTTGCGGGAGGCGAAGAAGGCGCCGATGTCGGCGGCGACCAGGACCAGGTAGAGCACGCCGAGCAGCCAGCGGCTGAGCGGCATGACCTTGCGGTCCACCTTGGCGTCGCCCAGCGCCTCGGTCGGGCGCACCCGGCTGGCCCGGCGGGCGGCGGTGAACGCGCCGAGCAGGGCGACGACCAGTCCGGTGGCCGCGGCGATCAGCAGCGGAAGAGCGGCCGGGTGCGGGCCGAAGCCCGGCTGGGCCGCGCCGTGGTCGACCAGCCAGGAGGCGAAGGCGGGCGCGACGAGCAGGCCGAGCAGGCAGCCGGCGGCCGCGGCGGCGACGGCGACCACCAGGGCCTCACCGAGGACCAGCACCTGCACCTGCCGGGGAGTGGCGCCGACGGCCCGCAGCAGCGCGGTCTCCTGCCGCCGCTGTGCCACGGCGAAGGCGAAGGTGCTGGCCACCACGAACACCGAGACGAACCCGGCCAGGAAGGAGGAGTAGCTGAGCAGTTTGTGCAGCGAGGGTGCGCCGGGGGCCGAGTTGTCCTCGATGGTGGAGTTCAGCAGCAGCCCGACGGCGGCGATCAGGCCGACGCCCAGGGTGAGGGCGGTGAAGGAGCCCAGGAAGCCCAGCCAGCGGCGGCGCAGCGTCGCGGCGGCTATCGGGAGCAGCAGACGGGTACTCATGCGTGCGCCCCGCTCCGCTCGGCGGGGACGTCCGTCCGTACGCGCTTTAGGGTGGTTCGCTCGCTCATGCTCCCGCTCCCTGCGGGGACTTGTCGGACTCCAGCCGGGTCATCCGGTCGGCGACCTGGGCGGCGCTCGGCCGCTCCAGCTGGTCGACCAGCCGGCCGTCGGCGAGGAAGACCACGCGGTCGGCGTAGGAGGCGGCGACCGGGTCGTGGGTGACCATGATCGTGCTCTGCCCCTCGCCGTCCACCAGGGTGCGGAGCAGGCGCAGCACCTCGCGCCCGCTGCTGCTGTCGAGCGCACCGGTCGGCTCGTCGGCGAAGAGCACCTTCGGCCGGGTGATCAGGGCGCGGGCGATCGCCACCCGCTGCTGCTGACCGCCGGACATCTGCGAGGGCAGGTGACGCAGCCGGTCGCCGAGGCCCACCTGGGTCAGCGCCTCGCGCACCCGGTCCGCCGAAGGGCGGCGGCCCGCCAGGCGCAGCGGGAGGCCGACGTTCTGTTCCGCCGTCAGGGCGCCCAGCAGGTTGAAGGACTGGAAGACGAAGCCGATCCGCTCGCGACGGAGTTCGGTCAGCGCGGTCTCGTTGAGCGAGCCGAGCTCGACGCCGTCCACCAGGACCGAACCCGAAGTGGGCCGGTCGAGCCCGGCGGCGACCTGCAGCAGGGTGCTCTTGCCGGACCCGGAGGGGCCCATCACGGCCGTGAACGAGCCGCGGGCGAAGCCGATCGTGACCCCGGCCAGTGCCGTGACCTCTCCGGCGCCGTCCCCGTAGGACCGCCGCACCTGGTCCAGCTGTACCACGGTGTCGTTGTTCATCTCTTCTATCTCACTGTCGGGATCATGGGGCGGTCCAGGGTCCCACCGCGGGGTTCTTGGACGAAGGCTGAGTGGAGATCAGCCCGCGGAGGTGACCGAGATGTTGCCGCCGTCGGTGTGCACCTTGATCCGGTGCGGTGCGGACGGGTCGGTCTTGACCTGGACCTGCTGCGAGCCGCCGGTCGTGCCGGCGTCCACCGCGTAGACCCCGTCGGGCAGTTGGGTGGACACGTTGCCGCCGGAGGTGGTCAGCGTGACCTGGTCGGGGACGGCCGCGAAGCCCACGCTGATCGAGCCGCCGTCGGCCTTGGCGGTCACCTGCTTCGCCGTCAGGCCGTCCGCGTGGATCGCGCCGCCGTCGGAGCTCAGCTCGGTCGCCCCGGCCAGACCGGTGACCTTGATCGTGCCGCCCGAGCTGTGCAGGTGCGCCGCCACGTCCTTGGGCACCTCGACCCGGTAGCCCACCTCGCAGACCTTGTCACCGAAGAGGCCGCTGCCGCACTCGGAGGCCTGCAGGCTCAGCTGCGCACCGGAGGTGGTGTGCGTGCTCTTCGGCTTGTCGCCGTTGTAGCGCAGGGTCTCGGTGACCTGGACGGTGTTCTGGGTGCCGGCCACCACCTCGATCGTCCCGCCGGGGCTCTGCACGTTGAGGGTCGTGATGTGCTCGGAGACCTGGTAGGTCTGGGTCTCAGTGGAGACCTTGTCGCTGCCGCACCCGGTGAGCAGCGCTCCCGCCGCGACGGTGACGGTGCACCAGGCCAGGGCCTGCCGGGCCCTGGTCGAGGAACGGCGGGTGCGTATGGGGGCGGTGGCCGGGGACTGGATCTCTCGCTGGCTGTTCACGTGTTCGTCCTTCACTGTGGGCAACCGGCGCAAACCGGCTGATGATCGACTGGGGCCGGGCCCGGCCTGCGGACGGGGGTGCCGCAGGCCGGGCGGTCGGGAGGGCGGGCTCGGTCAGTAGCCGCCCCACTGGGCGAGGAGCTCGAGGTGCTCCTCCGGGGAGAGCAGATCGACCTGGCCGACGGGCAGCTGGGCGTCGTTCACCAGCTGTTCCATCACCCGGACCACCTGCTCCAGGAACCGTCGCGTCTCGGCCTCGGTGTAGACGTCCGGCCGGTAGCCGAGCCGCAGGTCGAGGGTGCTGCTGGAGAGCCCGCCCGCCTGCATGCGCAGCGGGTAGTGGGTGGCGTCCTGGCTGGTCGGCTCGGCCAGCCGGAGCTCGTCCCCGAGCAGGGCGGCCAGCGCCGAGATGTCCAGCGGGGTGTTCATGACGACCGTGGTGGTGTCGAAGAGCGCGCCGGTGCCCGCGAGTTGCTGGATCTCGCTGAGACCGAGGTGGTGGTGGTCGATCAGGCGGGACTGCTCGTCCTGGAGCCGGACGAGCAGCTCGGCCAGCGGCTCGTCCGGGCGGATGCGGACCCGGACCGGGACGGTGTTGATGGTCATGCCGATCATGCGCTCGATGCCGGGGACCTCGGCCGGGCGGCCGGAGACGGTCGAGCCGAAGACCACGTCGTCGCGGCCGGTCATCCGGGCCAGTACCAGGCCCCAGGCGGCCTGGACCACGGTGTTCAGCGTGATGCCGAGCGAGCGGGCCCGCTCGCCGAGCTCCGCCGTCAGCTGCTCCGCCACCTCGGTCCTGACCTGCTCCTGCGGCACCTCCTCGCTGTGGGCGAGTCCCGGCGCCACGATGGTGGGTTCGACCGGTCCTGCGAGGGCCTCGGACCAGGCGCGGGCGGCGCCCTCGCGGTCCTGGGCGGCCAGCCAGGCGAGGTAGCCGCGGGACGGGACGGGGGCGGGCAGCGAGCTGTCGTCGCCGTCGTGGGTGTAGAGGGTGAACAGCTCCTCGACCACGACCGGCAGCGACCAGCCGTCCCACAGGATGTGCGGCGCCGTCAGGATGACGCGGTGGTGACCGGACGCGAGCGCCACGACGTGGAAGCGCAGCAGCGGGGGGCGGTCCAGGTCGAAGGGCCGGCCGCGCTCGGCGTCGGCGATACGGGCCGCCTCGGCGGCGCGGTCGGCCTCGGTGAGGTGGCCGAGGTCGCTCTCCTGCCAGGGCAGTTCGACACTCCTGTGCACCACCTGGAGCGGGTGGTCGAGCCCCTCGTGCCGGAAGGCCACCCGCAGGTTGGACTGCCGGGCGAGCAGCTGCTCAGCCGCCCGCCGCAGCCTGGCCGGGTCCAGACCGCCGAGGAGGTCGAAGCGGATCTGCGTGGTGTAGGCGTCCGTCTCCCCGCCCGAGACCAGGGCGTGGAAGAGGAAGCCCTCCTGCAGCGTGGACAGCGGCAGTACCTCGGCGAGCCCAGGGTCGGCGGCCAGCAGGCGCGCGGTCTCCTCCTCCAGCCCGGGGAACGGACGGCCCTCGAAGTCCTCGGCCGCCTCGGCGGTCTCCTTGAGGCGGTCGGCGAGAGCGGCCGGGGTCCGGTGCTCGAAGATCTCGCGGACCGTGACCGCCAGCTTGCTTCCGCGCATCAGGGAGACGAGTTGGATGGCGGTGATGCTGTCGCCGCCGAGGTCGAAGAAGGAGTCCTCGGGGCCGGCCTGGGGGAGGCCGAGTACCTGGGCGAAGAGGGTGCAGAGGAGTTCCTCGCGCGCGGTGCGCGGGGTACGTCCGGTGGTTTCGGTGGCGAAGTCGGGTGCGGGCAGGGCCTTGCGGTCGATCTTGCCGTTGGGGGTGAGGGGGAAGGCGTCGAGGTGGACGACGGTGGCGGGGACCATGTACTCGGTGAGTGACTGGGCGAGGTGGGCGCGCAGTTCGGTGGAGTCGATGGTGTGGCCGTGGGTGGGGACGGCGTAGGCGACGAGGATCTTCCGGCCAGGCTGGTCCTCGCGGACGATGGCGGTGGCCCGGTCGACGGTGGGGTGGTTGGTGAGGGCTGCCTCGATCTCACCGAGTTCGATGCGGAAGCCGCGGATCTTGACTTGGTGGTCGGTGCGGCCGAGGTATTCCAGGGTGCCGTCGGGGTTGCGTCGGGCGAGGTCGCCGGTGCGGTACATCCGGGAGCCGGCGGGGCCGTAGGGGTTGGCGACGAAGCGTTCGGCGGTGAGCTCGGGGCGCTGGTGGTAGCCGCGGGCCAGGCCGGCGCCGGTGAGGTAGAGCTCTCCGGCGACGCCGGGCGGGGTGGGCTGGAGGTTGGCGTCGAGCAGGTAGACCTTGGTGTTGGGGACGGGTCGGCCCATCGGCGGGACGGTGCGGCCGGAGAGCGGTTCGCTCATGGTCGAGCAGACGGTGGACTCGGTGGGGCCGTAGCCGTTGAGCATCCGCCGGCCGTGGGACCAGCGTTCCACCAGGTCGGGTGCGCAGGCCTCGCCCGCGACCATCAGGGTGACCTGCGGGGGCAGGCCGTGCTCGGTCATCACCGGCAGCGCCGCCGGAGGAAGCGTCGCGTGCGTGATGTCCTGGCGGTGGACCACCTCGGCCAGGTTCGCACCCGGGAGCAGCTCCTCCGCCGAAGCGACCACGGCACAGGCACCGGTCAGCAGCGCCGGGTACAGCTCCCAGACCGCCGCGTCGAAGCTCGGCGAGGCGAACAGCAGGACCCGGCTTCCCGGGCCGAGGCCCATGCCCGCGACCTGCGCCGCGACCATGCTGGAGATGCCGTTGTGGGTGACGACGACGCCCTTGGGGCGGCCGGTGGAGCCCGAGGTGTAGATGACGTAGGCGGGGTTGAGCGCCGAGGCGCCGAGCGGGTGCGCGGTGGGTGCGTCTTCGAGCCGGTCGAGCAGCAGCACCGGGGTGCCGGCTGCGGGGAGCCGGTCGGCCAGCCGGGAGGTGGTGAGCAGCAGCGCGGGTGCGGCGTCGCCGATCATGTATTCCAGGCGGTCGGCCGGGTAGTCCGGGTCGAGCGGCAGGAACGCGGCACCGGACTTCGCGACCGCGAGCTGCGCGACGACCAGGTCGATCGAGCGGTGCAGCGCGATCGCCACGAACCGCTCGGGCGCCGCTCCGTGGGCGGCCAGGACGCGGGCCAACTCCTCGGCACGGCGGTCCAGTTCAGCGTACGAGACCTCCTCGTCCCCGTGGACCAGGGCGGTCGCGGCGGGGGTGCGGGCGGCCTGGGCGGTGAACAGTTCGGCGATCGTCCCCCGGGGCACTTCGGTGTCGGTGTCGTTGCCGTCCTCCAGCAGCCGCTGCCGCTCGGCGGGCGAGAGCACCTCCACCCGGCCCACCGGCACGGCCACATCGGCGACCAGCGTCTCGACCACCCGGACCAGGCGGCCCGCGATGGCCTCGACCTCCTGGCGGGAGAGCAGATCGGGCTGGAAGTCGAGCCGGAACCGCAGGGCGTCACCGGGCAGCGCGGCCAGGCCGAGCGTGTAGTGCACCGCGTCGTAGCCGCGCAGTCCGGTGAGCCGCGGACCGTCCTCGCTCCCGGCGAGGGTGGCCGGGTCGAGCGGGTAGCTCTCGAACACCATGGCGGTGTCGAAGAGTTCGCCGACCCCGGCGAGCCGCTGGATCTCGGCCAGGCCCAGGTGCTGGTGGGCCAGCAGCAGGGACTGCTCCTCCTGGAGCCGGGTGAGCAGCTCGACCAGGGTCTCGCCCGGGTCGAGGCGGAGCCGCAGCGGCAGGGTGTTGATGAACAGACCCACCATGTCCTCCACCCCGCGCAGCTCGGGCGAGCGGCCGGAGACGGTGACACCGAAGGTCACATCGGTGCTGCCGGTGGTCCGGCCCAGCGTGATGGCCCAGGCCGCCTGGAGCACGGTGTTCATGGTGAGCCCGAACGTCCGGGCGCGCTCGGCCAGTTGGGCCGACAGCTGCTCGCAGAGGCCGAACTCGACCCGCTGGGGCACCACCGGGTTACGGCCGGGGCGGACCTGGGCGACCCTGGTCGGGGTCTCCAGACCGTCCAGCGCCTGCCGCCAGGCGGCCCGGGCGGCCGGGCGGTCCAGGGTGGCGAGGTGCTCCAGGTGGTCCCCGAACGGGCGCACCCGGGGCAGCCCGGTGTGGTCGCCGCCGGACGCGTAGAGCGCCAGCAGCTCACGGACCAGGATCGGCATCGACCAGCCGTCCAGCAGCAGGTGGTGGTTGGTCAGCACCAGCCGGTGCCGTCCGGCGGCCAGCCGCAGCAGCGCGCAGCGCAGCAGCGGCGGCCGGGTCAGGTCGAAGCGGCGGGACCGCTCCTCGGCCTTCACCTGCTCCGAGCGCAGCTCGCGCTCGGCCTCGGCCAGGCCGATCACGTCGACGTCGGCCAGGCCGCTGAGGTCGACGCTCCGCCACTCCACCGCGACCCCGTCGAGGACCACCTGCACGGGGTGGCGCAGGCCGTCGTGGTGGAAGCCGGTCCGCAGGATCGGGTGCCGCAGCACCAGCGCGTCCACGGCGGCGCGCAGCCGGCCCGGGTCGAGCTCGCCGTCCAGGTCCAGGGCGACCTGGGCGGTGTAGACGTCGGCGCCCTGCTCGTCGTAGAGGCCGTGGAAGAGCAGGCCCTCCTGCAGCGGGGAGAGCGGCAGGATGTCCTGGAGTCCGGGGTGGGCGGCCTCCAGCAGCTCGACCTCGTCCTGGGTGAGCTCGGCCAGCGGGACGTCCGAGGGCGTACGGCCGCCGGCGCCCGGCCGGCCGGTGTGCTCGACCAGCCGGCGCAGGACGGCGAACCAGGACTCGGCCAGCTCGCGCACGCGCCGCTCGGGGAGCACTCCCTGCGCCCAGGTCCAGGTGGCGACCAGTTCGGGCCCCTGCGGGCCGTCCTCGGTGAGCGCGTTGAGCTCCAGTGCGTGGGCGAGCGGCATCCGCCCGTCCGCGCTCGGCAGGGCCTCGCCGGTCTGCGGCAGCAGCTGCCAGTCGCCGGTGGTGCCGGTGGCGAAGCGGCCCAGGTAGTTGAAGCCGATCTGGGGCTGCGGGTACTCGGCCAGCACGGCGCCGGCGTGGGGGTTGAGGTGGCGCAGCAGGCCGTAGCCGATGCCCTTGTCGGGCACCGAGCGCAGCTGCTCCTTGACCCGCTTGAGGGCCGCGCCGAGGTCGGGCGAGGCGGCGGGGTCCGGCTGGCCGGCGTCCAGGCGCACCGGGTACAGGCTGGTGAACCAGCCGACGGTACGGGACAGGTCGGCTCCGCCGACGGCGTCCTCCTCCCGGCCGTGGCCCTCCAGGTCGATCAGCGTGCCGCCGTCCGCCGGGCCGCGCCACTGGGCGAGCGCCACGGTGAAGGCGGTCAGCAGGACGTCGTTGACCTCGGCGTGGTAGGCGGACGTGGTGGCGGTCAGCAGCGGCTCGGTGAGGTCGGCCGGCAGCCGCAGCGTCAGCCGTCCCGAGGTGGCCGCGGTGTCCAGCCCGGCATCCAGCCCGCGCTCGCCGAGCAGCGGCTCACCGCCGGCCAGCAGGCCGCGCCAGAAGGGGAGTTCGGCCTCCCGCTCGGGGGTCAGGGCGGCCTCGGCCAGGCGCCGGGCCCAGGTGCGGTAGGAGGTGCCCACGGGCTCCGGCGCCGGGGTGCGGCCCGCGGCGACGGCCGCCCAGGCCCGCTCCAGCTCCGGGACCAGGACGCGCCAGGAGACGCCGTCGACCACCAGGTGGTGCAGCATCAGCAGCAGCCGTCCCGGCAGGTCGGGGCCGCGGTCGAACCAGACCGCCCGCACGGTCCGGCCCGTACGCGGGTCGAGCCGGGTCAGCGCGGCCTCGGCCTGCTCGGCCTGCAGGGTGTCCAGGGCGTCCTCGGCCAGGCCGGCGGCCGGGATCCGGTGCACGGCGTCGGCGGCCAAGCCGGTACCGGGGGCGGTGACCTCCAACTGCCAGTCGCCGTCGGTGTCCTGGACGGTGAGGCGCAGGCGCAGCGCGTCGTGGTGGTCGATCACGGCCTGCAGCGCGGCCGTCAGGTCCTCCACCCGGAGGCCGGCGGGGGTCCGCACCACCATGGCCTGGTTGAAGCCGGTGACGGGGCCGCCGCGCTCGGCCAGCCAGCGGACGATCGGAGTGGCGGGCACCGGGCCGATGCCGGCGCCGGGCGCCTCGGCCGTCCCGGTGCGCACCTCGGTCGCCACCTCGGCCAGACCGGCCGGGGTGCGGTGCCGGAAGACGTCGCGGGTGGTGATCGCCAGGCCTGCCCGGCGGGCCCGGGAGACCAGCTGGATGGACATGATGCTGTCGCCGCCGAGGTCGAAGAAGGAGTCCTCGGCCCCGGCCCGGCCGACTCCGAGTACCTCGGTGAAGAGGGAGCAGAGGAGTTCCTCGCGCGGGGTGCGCGGAGCACGTCCGGTGGACTCGGCGCCGAAGTCCGGCGCGGGCAGCGCCTCGCGGTCGAGCTTGCCGTTGACGGTCACCGGGAGGGCGGGCAGTTCGACGAAGGCGGCGGGCACCATGTGCTCGGGCAGCGAGCGGCCGAGGTGGGCGCGGAGTTCGGCCGGGTCGGGAGCCTCCTGGCCGGCGGCCACCAGGTACGCCACCAGGCGCTTGTCGCCGGGGCGGTCCTCGCGGACCACGACCGCGCACTGCGCCACCTCGGGGTGGCGGGCCAGCGCGTCGTCGATCTCACCGAGCTCGATCCGGAAGCCGCGGATCTTGACCTGGTGGTCGGTGCGGCCCAGGTACTCGACGGCACCGTCGGAGCGCCATCTGGCCAGGTCGCCGGTGCGGTACATCCGGGAGCCCGGGGCCCCGAAGGGGTTGGCGACGAAGCGCTCGGCGGTCAGCTCGGGACGGCCCAGGTAGCCGCGGGCCAGGCCGGCTCCGGCGATGTACAGCTCGCCGGGCACGCCGGGGGCCACGGGCTGCAGCGCCGCGTCGAGCACGTACAGGCGGATGTTCCAGATCGGACGGCCGATCGGCACCGGGCCCGGTCCGGCCTGCGGGTCGCAGGGCCAGTACGAGACGTCGACGGCGGCCTCGGTCGGGCCGTACAGGTTGTGCAGGCCGACGTCGAACCGGGCCTGGAACTGGGCCTGGAGCTCCCTGGGCAGCGCCTCACCGCTGCAGATCACCCGGCGCAGCCCGGCGGCGTCCGCCTCGGTGGCCTCCAGCAGGAACGCCTGCAGCATGGACGGCACGAAGTGCACGGTGGTGATCCGCTCGGTGCGGATCAGCTCGGCCAGGTACGCCGGGTCCTTGTGGCCCTCGGGCCTGGCGACCACCAGGGCCGCGCCCTCGATCAGCGGCCAGAAGAACTCCCAGACCGAGACGTCGAAGCCGGACGGCGTCTTCTGCAGCACCCGGTCGTCGGCGCCGAGACCGTACTCGGCCTGCATCCAGCGCAGCCGGTTGACGATCGCGGCGTGGGTGACCACGACGCCCTTGGGGCGGCCGGTGGAACCCGAGGTGTAGATCATGTAGGCGGGGTTGCCGGGGGTGGCGTCGCGTAGAACCCCGGCACCGTCGAGGGCGGCGGCGGTCTCGGGCAGGTCGAGCAGCAGCCGGGGGGTCTCGCTCGCGGGCAGCAGGCGGCTGGTGGCCGCGGTGGTGAGCAGCAGCGCGGGGGCGGAGTCGGCCAGCATGTACTCCAGCCGGTCCGCCGGGTAGCCGGGGTCCATCGGGACGTACGCCGCACCGGCCCGGTGCACGGCCAGCAGGGCGACGACCAGCTCGACGGAGCGCTCCAGGGCGACCGCGACGAACCGCTCGGGACCCGCGCCGTGGGCGGCCAGCAGCCGGGCCAGCCGCTCGACCCGCTCGTCGAGTTCGGCGTACGTCAGCTCGGCGTCCTCGAAGACCAGCGCGGTGGCCTGCGGGGTGCGCGCGGCCTGGGCGGAGAACAGCGAGGGCAGGGTGGCGCCGGCGCCCGCCAGGACGGGGTCGGTGTCGGTGCCGTTCCAGCCCAGCAGCACCTGGTGGCGCTCCTCGGCGGAGAGCAGGTCGACCAGGCCGACGGGCTGCGCCGGGTCGGCCGCGACGGCCGTGAGCAGCAGGCTCAGCCGCTCCAGGATCCGTCCGGCCTCGGCCTCGGTGTAGACGTCGGGCCGGTAGCCGAGCCGCAGGTGCAGGGCCGGGCTGAGCAGCCCGGGGCCGGCCTGGAGGCGCAGCGGGTAGTGGGTGGCGTCGTCGCTCTCCGGAGCGGTCAGCCGGAGCTCGTCCCCGAGCAGCGCCATCAGCGCGGGCAGGTCGAGCGGGAAGTTCTCGTACACCATGGTGGTGTCGAAGAGCGGTCCGGTGCCCGCGAGTTGCTGGATCTCGGCGAGTCCGAGGTGGTGGTGGTCGATCAGGCGGGACTGCTCGTCCTGGAGCCGGGCGAGCAGCTCGGCCAGCGTCTCCTGCGGGCGGATGCGGACCCGGACCGGGACGGTGTTGATGGTCATGCCGATCATGCGCTCGATGCCGGGGAGTTCGGCCTGGCGGCCGGAGACGGTCGAGCCGAAGACCACGTCGTCGCGGCCGGTCATCCGGGCCAGCACCAGGCCCCAGGCGGCCTGGATCACCGTGTTGAGGGTGACGCCGAGCGAGCGGGCCCGCTCGCCGAGCTCCGCCGTCAGCTCCGCCGACAGGTCGAGGTCGAGCTGCAGCTGCGGGCCCGCCTCGCCCTCGCCCAACTGCGGTGCCACGATGGTTGGTTCGGCAGGTCCTTCGAGCGCCTCGGACCAGGCCAGGGCGGCGCCCTCGCGGTCCTGGGCGGCCAGCCAGGCGAGGTAGCCGCGCACCGGGACGGGGGCGGGCAGCGAGCTGTCGTCACCGTCGTGGGTGTAGAGGGTGAACAGCTCCTCCACCAGGACGGGCAGCGACCAGCCGTCCCAGAGGATGTGGTGTGCCGTCAGGATGACGCGGTGGTGACCGGACGCGAGTGCCACGACGTGGAAGCGCAGCAGCGGGGGCCGGTCCAGGTCGAAGGGCCGGCCGCGCTCGGCGTCGGCGATACGGGCCGCCTCGGCGGCGCGGTCGGCCTCGGTGAGGTGGCCGAGGTCGCTCTCCTGCCAGGGCAGTTCGGCGTTCCTGTGGACCAGCTGGAGTGGGTGGTCGAGCCCCTCGTGCCGGAAGGAGGAGCACAGGTGGGGGTGGCGGGTGAGCAGTCGCTCGGCGGCCCGGCGCAGCCTGGCCGCCTCCAGGCCGCCTTCGAGGTCGAAGCGCAGCTGCGTGGTGTAGACGTCGGACTCCGCGCCGGACATCAGGGCGTGGAAGAGGAAGCCCTCCTGCAGCGTGGACAGCGGCAGTACCTCGGTGAGCCCAGGGTCGGCGGCCAGCAGGCGCGCGGTCTCCTCCTCCAGTCCGGGGAACGGACGGCCCTCGAAGTCCTCGGCCGCCTCGGTCGGGGCCGACTCCCGGGCGATCCCCGCCAGGGCGGCCGGAGTCCGGAGGGCGAAGATCTCCCGAACGGCGAGCGTCAGGCCCGACTGCTGGGCCCGGGAGACGAGTTGGATGGCGGTGATGCTGTCGCCGCCGAGGTCGAAGAAGGAGTCCTCGGGGCCGGCCTGGCCGACTCCCAGGACCTGGGTGAAGAGGGTGCAGAGGAGTTCCTCGCGCGGGGTGCGCGGGGTGCGTCCGGTGGTTTCGGTGGTGAAGTCGGGTGCGGGCAGGGCCTTGCGGTCGATCTTGCCGTTGGGGGTGAGGGGGAAGGCGTCGAGGTGGACGATGGTGGCGGGGACCATGTACTCGGTGAGTGACTGGGCGAGGTGGGCGCGCAGTTCGGTGGAGTCGATGGTGTGGTCGTGGGTGGGGACGGCGTAGGCGACGAGGATCTTCCGGCCGGGGGTGTCCTCGCGGACGATGACGGTGGCGCGGTCGACGGTGGGGTGGTTGGTGAGGGCTGCCTCGATCTCGCCGAGTTCGATGCGGAAGCCGCGGATCTTGACTTGGTGGTCGGTGCGGCCGAGGTATTCCAGGGTGCCGTCGGGGTTGCGTCGGGCGAGGTCGCCGGTGCGGTACATCCGGGAGCCGGCGGGGCCGTAGGGGTTGGCGACGAAGCGTTCGGCGGTGAGGTCGGGGCGCTGGTGGTAGCCGCGGGCCAGGCCGGCGCCGGTGAGGTAGAGCTCTCCGGCGATGCCGGGCGGGGTGGGCTGGAGGTTGGCGTCGAGCAGGTAGACCTTGGTGTTGGGGACGGGTCGGCCCATCGGCGGGACGGTGCGGCCGGAGAGCGGTTCGCTCATGGTCGAGCAGACGGTGGACTCGGTGGGGCCGTAGCCGTTGAGCATCCGCCGGCCGTGGGACCAGCGTTCCACCAGGTCGGGTGCGCAGGCCTCGCCCGCGACCATCAGGGTGACCTGCGAGGGCAGGCCGTGCTCGGTCATCACCGGCAGCGCCGCCGGAGGAAGCGTCACCTGGGTCACACGGTGACGGTGGATCACCTGGGCCAGGTTCGCTCCCGGCAGGAGTTCTTCGGCGGAGGCGATGATGACGCAGGCGCCGGTCAGCAGGGCGGCGTAGAGCTCCCAGACCGCGGCGTCGAAGCTCGGCGAGGCGAAGAGCAGGACCCGGCTGTCGGGGGTGAGGCCCGTTCCCATGAGCTGGGCACCGGCGACCATGCTGGAGATGCCGTTGTGGGTGACGACGACGCCCTTGGGGCGGCCGGTGGAGCCCGAGGTGTAGATCACGTAGGCGGGGTTGAGCACCGAAGCGCCGAGCGGGTGCGCGGTGGGTGCGTCCTCGAGCCGGTCGAGCAGCAGCACCGGGGCGCCCGTCGCCGGGAGGCGGTCGGCCAGCCGGGAGGTGGTGAGCAGCAGCGCGGGTGCGGCGTCGCCGATCATGTATTCCAGGCGGTCGGCCGGGTAGTCCGGGTCGAGCGGCAGGAACGCGGCACCGGACTTCGCGACCGCGAGCTGCGCGACGACCAGGTCGATCGAGCGGTGCAGCGCGATCGCCACGAACCGCTCGGGCGCCGCTCCGTGGGCGGCCAGTACGCGGGCCAACTCCTCGGCGCGGCGGTCCAGTTCAGCGTACGAGACCTCCTCGTTCCCGTGGACCAGGGCGGTCGCGGCGGGGGTGCGTGCGGCCTGGGCGGCGAACAGTTCGGCGATCGTCCCCCGGGGCACCTCGGTGTCGGTGTCGTTGCCGTCCTCCAGCAGCCGCTGCCGCTCGGCGGGCGAGAGCACCTCAACCCGCCCCACCGGCACGGCCACATCGGCCAGGACGGCCTCCAGGAAGCGCAGGAAGCGGTCCTGCAGCTCGGTGGCCTGCTCCGGGGTGTAGCCGGCGGGGTCGGTGTCGAAGTCGATCCGCAGCCCCTGCTCGGACGGGGCGTACACCGCGATGGCCAGGTCGTCCACCGGGCCGTTGGAGAGGTTGTGCGCGGTCACGGAGTGGGATCCGAACCGCAGGTCCATGGCGAAGGACATGATGTTGATCGAGGGGCCCACCAGAGCCTCGCCGCTGCCGCCGCCGAGCAGGTCGCGGCAGAGGTCCTCGTACCGCGTCAGCTGGTGCTTGAGCGTCTCGCGGACGGTCGCGGAGACCTGCGGGAGGAGGTCGGCCGGGCTCTGCTCCGGCCGGATGTCCAGGCGCAGCGGCAGCACGTTGGAGCACATGGACGGGGTCCGGCGGGCGAGCGGGGTGGCCCGCCCGGTCACCGGCAGGCCGAGCACCAGGTCGCGCCGGCCGGTCGTCCGGTGCAGGTACGCCGCGGTGATGGCGATCAGCAGGACGTGCCAGCGGGTACGGGACTCCTCGGCCGCGCGCTGCAGCCGCTCGGTGTGCCGCGGTGAGAGGTGGACGGTCCGGCGGGTGAAGGCGGTCGGCCCGGTGTGCACCGCGTCCGTCACCGCCTGCTCGGTCAGCCTCGGCGGCTCGGGGTGGTCGGCGAGCCGCTGCCGCCAGTAGCGGGTGTCCTCGGCCGCCCCCTCGGACGCCCGGTAGGCCGCGTCCTCGGCCAGCAGCTCGGTCAGCGCACCGAACGGGCTCGGGCCCGGTTCCGCTCCGGCGGCCAGCTGCGAGTAGTGCTCGGCGAACCGGTTGAGCAGCAGGTGGGCGCCGTACCCGTCGATCACGATGTGGTGCAGGCGGCGGTAGAACCGGAAGCGGTCCTCGGCCAGCTTGAACAGCGCGTGCCGGAAGAGCGGTCCCGCGGTCAGGTCGACCGGGGTGGCGAGGTCCTCGTGCATCCAGGCCAGGGCGGCGGCGTCCGGGTCGGGCTCGGCGGAGACGTCGACGAAGTCCAGGCCGGAGTCCGGCCCGACCTCGGCGTCGACGAGCTGCCACAGCCCGTCCGCGTCCCGCACCACGGCACGCGTCCGCATCGCCTCGGACTCCTGTCTGACTCTTCGCCAGGCCTCGTCCATCAGCGCCGGGTCGAGGGCACCGTGGATGTCGTGGTAGTCGGCCACGCTGTACTTGCGGCCGCTCGGGTCGAGGTCGTGGGCGAACCAGATGCCGGTCTGCGGAACCGACAACGGCAGGCGCAGGGTGCGTGCCACTTCAGACATTGCTCTCCACCATCAGGTCAGGTCGTGCTGTCGGTTCAGCGGGTCGGGCCGAGCGGAAAAACGGTGCGGGCGGCGGGAGTTACCGGGCGCCGGACATCTCGTCGCGGACGCTGCGCGGACGCAGGTCACTCCAGTGCGTGCGGATGTACTCGGCGCACTGCGCACGCGCGGACCGGTCGAGCGCCACCGTCCAGCCCTGCGGGATCGCCGCGAAGGCCGGCCAGAGGGAGTACTGCTGCTCGTCGTTGATCAGCACCAGGTAGTCGCTGTTCTCGTCGTCGAACGGGCTGGTCGCCATCGGTGTGCTTCCTGTTCGTGGTCGGAGGGGGTCGTGGATCAGGCCGCGCCGAGCCGGTCGACCAGCAGCGCGATGAGCTCCGCCGTCGCCGTCTCGGTGTAGAAGTGGCCGCCGGGCAGCACCTGCACCTCGTGTCCGGCGGTGCTGTAGGCGGCCCAACGCCAGGCGTCGGCCGTGGTGTTGGAGTCGTCCTGGTCGCCGACCAGCGAGGTGATCGGGCACAGCAGCGGCGCCCCGGGCGAGTAGCGGTAGCCACCGGTCAGCGCGAAGTCGCCGCGCAGCGCGGGCAGGGCCAGCTCGCGCAGCTCCTCGTCGTCGAGCATCGCCGCGCCCGCGCCGCCGAGCCGGCGGACGTAGGCCAGCACGCCCTCCTCGCCCTGGAACTCCGGCGGGAGCGGACGGCAGTCGGCGGGCGCCCTGCGGGCCGAGGTGAACAGCCGGACCAGCGCGGGACGCACCGGCGAGGGCAGCCGGCGGGCGGTCTCGAAGGCCACCGTCGCACCCATGCTGTGCCCGAAGAAGGCCGTCGGCCGGTCGAGCAGCGGGATCAGGGCCCGGGAGATCTCCCCCACCATCGTGGCCATGTCGGCGGCCGGCTCCTCGCCGAAGCGGTCCTGGCGGCCGGGGTACTGCACCGCGACCAGTTCGACCGACGGCGGCAGCAGCCCCGTCCAGGACCGGAAGGAGCTGGCCGCGCCGCCGGCGTGCGGGAAGCAGACCAGCCTGATCCGGGCGGCCGGGCGCGGGACGAAGGTACGGAACCACACGCTGGTGGCGGCGGGGGCCGTCGTCACCGCTGTGCGCCGTTCTGCGGCGGCGAGTACGGCTCGGCCATCGCGACGGCGATCTTGCGCGGGCCGGTGAAGGGCTCACGGCCGTGCGCGGCCAGCATGTTCTCGACCACCAGGACGTCGTCCTGCCGGTAGTCGAAGCGGGTGCTCGCGGCCCGGTAGCAGGAGCGCAGGTGGTCCAGGACGTCGTCGGGGATCCGGCCGCCGTCGCCGTAGTAGGTGTTGCTCGGCAGGTCGTCCTCGCCGAACAGCTCCAGCAGGCCGGAACGGACGTCCTCGGCCAGGGTGGTGACGTTGAAGAAGGTGATGTGGTTGAACCACACCTGCGCACCGGTCTCCGGGTGGGTGTGCACCGCCTCGCGGACGGCCCGGGTGCGCAGCCCGCCCTCGCGCCACTCGACGTCGAGCCGGCGGCCGCGGCAGTACTCCTCGACCTGGGCGCGGTCGTCGGTGTTGAAGACGTGCCGCCAGTCGGCCCCGAAGCCCTCGTGGAAGTTGCGCACCACCATCCACTTGCGGCGGGTGAACTCCTCGCGCACGGACGGGTCGATCAGCTGGTAGACCTTGCGGATGTCGGCCAGCGGGGTGGCGCCCAGGGTCAGCGGGGGCTGGACGCAGTGGAAGAACAGCAGGCGCGGCCAGGTGGCCTGGTAGGAGTTCTCGTTGTGGAGGAAGATCTCCTCCTCCGGCGGGTAGTCCGTCGAGGTGTAGACGTTGCCCTTGATGGAGTGGCGGGGCGAGGAACGCTCGGCGTAGGTGAGCGGTTCGCCGGAGAGCGCCCTGACCACCTCGGCGAAGCCGTCCACACCGCCGACCTCGAAGCCCCTGAGCAGCAGCGCACCGTGCCGGATGAGCTGCTCCCGGAGGTACTCACGCTCCTTGCCGATCAGCTCGACGATCCCCGGCCCGTCCTGCTCGCGCTCCAGGACGAACGGCAGTGGCTGCCCCTCGGCATGTGCAACGGTCATCAGCTGCGGTGCCCTTCACTCACGGTGCGGTCCGGCGGTGGACTCCGCCGGTCCGTACCACTCTCGCGAGCGGGCCTATATTTCTTTGATAGCCGGGTATTTAGGCGGCTGCCCGGCCGGATGGACGCCCAAGTCGCGTACGGCGCGGCCCGTCCGACCGCGAACGCGAGCGGCCCCGGCCGCGCGCCTGAAGGAGGCGGGCGGCCGGGGCCGGGGTCACAGCGGTCGTCAGGCGGCCCTGCGGACGGCCGGGGTGGCGATGGCCACGACGGCGAGCGCCGCCATCACGGCGGCCGCGCCCAGGATGGTGCGGGTCGTGCCGAAGTGGGCCAGCAGGAAGCCCGCGCCGAGCACGCCGATCGAGTTGAGTCCCGAGCTGATCAGGGCGAACACACTGGAGACCCGGCCCTGGAGCTCGTCCGGGGTCATCCGGACCTGGTAGACGCCGGCGGCCACGCTGAGCAGCGCCCCGGCGCACGCCGCCGCCGCCGAGAGCCCGGCGAGCACCGGCACCTGCGAGCTGAGCGCCATCGGTACCAGCAGCACCGCCCAGAGCACCAGCGAACCGGTGACGATGCCGGCCACCGACAGCCGGTCCATGAACCAGGAGCCGGCCAGCGCGCCGGCCACCCCGCCCAGGCCCGAGCCGAGACCGATCAGGCCCATCGCCGCCGGGGAGGCACCGTGCCGGGCGACGACCAGGACCAGGCCCAGCGCCACCACCTGGAACGCCATGTTGCTGCCCGCGACCAGCCCGACGGCGGTCCTGATGAAGCGGTTGCGCCAGACCCAGCCGAAGCCCTCGGCCAGTTCGGCGCGGACCGAGCCGGACGGCGTCCTGCGCTCGGTGCTCAGGTCGGTGCGGACCATCAGCAGCGCGCCCAGGGAGAGCAGGTGGGCCAGCGCCGAGACGCCGAACGGCATCCACCGCAGCAGGGCGAACAGGGCGCTGCCGGCCGGCTGGCCGAGCAGACCGGAGGCCTGCCCGCGGGCCTCGTTCTGCGACAGGGCCGCGGGCAGCTGCGCCTCGGGCACCACCTGCCGCACGGCGGCCCGCTCGGCCAGCAGGTAGACGATGCCGGCGGAGCCCTCCAGGAAGGCGGCGGTCGTCAGGTGCCACAGCCAGATGTGTCCGAGGGCGACGGCCACCGCCACGCTGGCCATGGTCAGCAGACCGACCAGATTGCTCAGGACCATCAGCCGGCGGCGGTCCCAGCGGTCCACCATGATGCCCGCGGGCAGCTGGGAGACCAGCCGGGGCAGCATCGCCGCGAAGCCGAGCACCCCGGCGGCGACCGGGGAACCGCCCTGCCAGACCAGCAGCAGCGGGTACGCGGCGGCGGTCGCCCGCATACCGATGGTGGACAGTCCTGCGCCGGTCCACAGCAGCAGGAAGTCCCGGTTCTTGCGGAGCGGTGCCGGGCGGCCGTGGGTCTCGGGCCCGGCCTGGGCCTCAGCGGCCGGGACCTGCTCCTCACCGGACTGGACCTCGGACTCCGCCCCGCCGGTCGCGGCGGGCGCTGCCAACTGGTGCGTGGTCACGTTCTCGACCTCTCGTGAGCATGGCGAGGGGTGCGGCAGGAGGGAAGCCCTCCTGCCGCACCCGGGGAAGGGGTCAGCCTCGGAGCGAGGCCGAAGCGGCGGTCAGCACCTGGGCGCTGGACTCCGCGTTGGTCAGCACCACCAGGCCGCTGCCCCGGTGGACCTGGCTCATCGAGACCGCCTGGTAGCCGCCGGGCGATCCACCGTGGCCGAACTCGACCTCCAGGCCGCCGGCGTCCACGATCGTGCCGAGACCGTAGAAGCCGGTGCTGTGCGGGGTGAGCATCTGCTCGGCGCTCCGCTGCGAGAGCAGGGCCAGCGGCCTGCCCAGGTAGCTGCGGCGGATCTCCAGTTCGAGCCGGGCCATGTCGGCCGCGGTGGTCCACAGGCCCGCAGCGGCGAGCTCCGTCTGGACCACCCAGCCGCCGGGGAGCACCCGGCCGTCCTGGTCGTGTCCCAGCGCCACCGGACGGCCGGCCCGCTGCGGGAGGGTCTGGTCGAAGCCGGTCGCCGCCATGCCCACCGGCTCGAAGACCAGCTCGGCCATCAGCACGGGGAAGGGCGCGCCGACGACGTCGGCCAGCAGCTGCTCCAGCACCGAGAAGTGGGCGTTGGACTTGCGGAACACCTCCCCCGGCGCCAGCTCCCGCCGCGTCGGCAGCCCGTCGCCGGGCGCGCCGTGGCGCAGCAGGTCGAGCAGGTCCGGCACCGGCTCGCCGGGACGGACCCCGCGCCGGGGCGTCTCGGTGAGACCGGCCAGGTGGCTCAGCAGGTGCCGGACGGTGACCGGCCGCTGGGTCACCTCGCCGGGCAGCTGCCAGGACCGGAGGTAGCGGTTGACGTCCTCGTCGAGGTCGATCAGACCGCGGTCCACCAGCCTGAGCACACCGAAGGCGGTGGCGTGCTTCGCCCAGGAGCCGACCTGGAAGAGCGTCTCGGGGGTGACCGGTTCCGAGCCGCCCTCGGCGAGGGTGCCCAGGGCGTGCAGCTCGACCAGCTCGCCGCCCTCGACCACCGCCAGGCTCGCTCCCGGGACCCCGCACTCCGCCAGGGCGTCCAGGACCGGCTGCAGGACGGTGTGCCCCTGCGGTCCGGCGGGTGCCGCGGCTGGGCCGGTCACCCGCTCCTCGGCGGCCTGGCCGTCGAGCGCCGCGGCCAGCTCGCCCAGCGTCCCGTACTGGTACAGCTGGAAGAGCGAGAGCGGCAGCCCCGCCTGGCGGGCCCCGGCGACCACCTTGATCACCAGGATCGAGTCACCGCCGAGCCGGAAGAAGTTGTCCAGGGTGCCGACCTGCTGTCCGCCGAGCACCTCGGACCAGATCCCGGCCAGTCGCCGCTCGGTGGCGGTGGCCGGCGCCACGTACTCGGTGCCGCGCTCCGCCGACTCGCCCGGCTCGGGCAGCGCGTTCCGGTCGACCTTGCCGTTGGCGGTCAGCGGGAGCGCCTCGAGCGGGACGAACACCGTCGGGATCATCGACTCGGGCAGCGACCGCGCCAGCAGCGTGTGGAGCTCCTCGGGCTGCGGCAGCTCCTCGGCCGGTACCAGGTAGCCGACCAGCCGCGGCCGGCCGGGGACGTCCTCGCGGACCGCCACCGCCGCCTGGGCGACCTGCGGCAGCTCGGTGAGGGCCGCCTCGATCTCGCCCAGCTCGATCCGCACGCCGCGGATCTTCACCTGGTGGTCGACCCGGCCGAGGAACTCCAGCGAGCCGTCCTCGTTCCAGGCCGCCACGTCACCGGTCCGGTACAGCCGCGACCCGGCCGGACCGAACGGGTCCGGGACGAACCGCTCGGCGGTCAGCTCCGGCCGGCCGCCGTAGCCCCGGGCCACGCCCACGCCGCCCGCGTACAGCTCACCGGGCACCCCGACCGGGGCCGGGGTGAGCGAGGCGTCCAGCACGTAGAGCCTGGTGTTGCGGACCGGGCGGCCGATGGTCACCCGGGCCTCGCCGATGGTGCTGTCGGGGCCGATCACCGCATGGGTGATGTCGTCCGAGCACTCGGTGGGGCCGTAGGCGTTGACCAGCGGGACACCGGGGAAGCGGTCGAGCCAGCGCCGGCACAGGTCCGGCGGGAGGGTCTCGCCGGTCACCACCAGGTACCGCAGCTCGGGCAGGGCGGCGGTCAGGGCACCGCTGTCCCAGGCGTCCAGGGCCGCGCGGAGCAGGGAGGGGACGACCTCCAGGACCGTCACCCGCTGCTGCTCGGCCCGCGGGACCAGCGCCAGCGGATCCACCGCCGAGGCGGCGTCCACCACATGGGTGCGGCCGCCGACCGCCAGGGCCGACAGCATCTGCCAGACCGAGATGTCGAAGGACATCGAGGCGTTCTGCGCCACCGCGTCGGCCGCGGTGATCCCGAGGTCCTCGATCTTGGCGATCAGGTGGTTGGCCATCCCGCGCCGGTGCACCTGGACGCCCTTGGGGCGGCCGGTGGAGCCGGAGGTGTAGATGACGTACGCCAGGTCCCCGGGCCGGGCCGACGGCTCCGGGTTGTCCGCGGGCCGGTCGGCCCACTGCCCGGGCTCGTCCAGCAGGACGGTGACCGGCGCCGGGGCCAGCGCCGCCAGCCGACCGGTGGTCAGCACCACCGCGACCCGGGCGTCCTCGACCATGTAGGCGAGGCGGTCGGCCGGGTAGGCCGGGTCGAGCGGCAGGTAGGCGCCGCCCGCCTTGAGCACCGCGAGGACGGCGACCACGGTGTCCGGGCTGCGGTCCGCGCAGATGCCGACCAGGGTGTCCCGGCCGACGCCCAGGGCGCGCAGGTGGTGGGCGAGCCGGTTGGCGCGCTCGTTGACCTCGGCGTAGCCGAGCACCGTGCCGTCGGCGGTCAGCGCGGGGCTCGCGGGGGTCGTCGCGGCGTGCCGCTCGAACTCCGCCTCGATGCTCAGCCAGTCCTCCGTCCGGCCGGTGGCGGTCCAGGCCGCCAGCAGCCGCTCGTCCTCGGCGGCCAGGCAGGCGGCCCTCGCGTCGCCGTCCGGGTCCGCGAGCATCGCCTCGAACACCGACCGGTACATCCCGGCCAGCCGCTCGCCGCCGCTGCGGCCGATCACCCTGGAGTCGGCGGTCAGGTTGAGACCGGCGCCGCCGGTGGCCACGCTCAGCGCGAACTCGGTCGAGCTCTCGCCGATGCTCGACGCGGCGTCGATGTCCGCCGAGTCGAAGGAGCGGAAGTCGTGGTAGTTGAAGATGACGTCGATCTGCCGGCGGCCGCCGCCCGTCTCCCGCTGGATCGTCTGCATCGGGTACCGGCGGTGCGGCCAGAGTTCGACCTCGCGGGCGAAGGTCCGCTCGACCAGCTCGCGCCAGGTGCGCGCGGTCCGGTCGGCCGGGAACGGCAGGGTGTTGAGGTACATGCCGAGCACCCGGTCGGCGCCCTCCACCTCGGGGCGGGCGTCGCAGACCAGACCGGTGTGGAAGGCGGCCTCGTCGGTGAGCCGGCTCAGCACCTTCAGGTGTCCCGCCAGCAGCACGCTCTTCAGCGAGACCCGGGCCTCGGACGCGAAGGCGCGCAGCCCCTGCTCCAGATCGGCCAGCGGCACCTGGAAGACCAGCGTCTTGCCCGGGCCGTCGCCCGGCTCACCCCAGCCCGCGGGCAGGCTCAGCGGGGCGTGCCGGCCCACCACGTCGTGCCAGTAGGCACGCTCCTCGGCCGAGGCCAGCGACTCCAGCTCACCGGCGATGAAGTCGGCGAACCGGACCGGCGGCATGTCGTACGGGGCGGGCTCCAGACCGTCCCTGAGCCGGCGGTAGCACTCCACCAGCTCGGTGAGCAGGGCGAACTGGCCCCAGCCCTGGGTGATCGCGTGCGGCTGGCTGAAGGCCAGACGCCAGGACCGGTCGCTCTCGAGGTGCACCGTCACCCGGAACAGCGGGGTGGCGGCCGGGTCGAAACCGGCTGCCCGCTCGGCGGCGAAGAAGGCGCGCAGGGCGCCCTGCTGCTCCTGCTCACCGAGCGCTCGCAGGTCCTCCACCCGCAGCGGTACGTCGACGTCCGCGTGCACCAGCTGCAGCGGCTGCGCGTACCCGGTCAGGTCGAAGGAGGTACGCAGCACCTCGTGGCGGTCGGTCACCACCGCGAGCGCCGCGCGCAGCGCGGGCTCGGAGAACGGCCGCTCGTCGCGGACCCGGTGCGAGACGCACTGCTGGTAGTTGGTGCCTTCCTCACCGGTACCCGACAGCATCTCCACCAGCATGCCGAGTTGAGCCTGCGAGACGGGGTAGGCGTCGGTGATGTCGGTGGGGAGTGCGGCCCGGTCCTCGGGGCTGATGAGGGCGAAGGGCTGGATGGTGGTGGCGGGTGCGGCGGTGGCGGGTCGGCCGGTGATGTGTTCGCAGAGCCGGGCGACGGTGCGGTGTTCGAAGACGTCGCGGACGGTGGTGTCGAACCCGGCGCTGCGCAGGGCACCGACCAGGGCGACGGCGCGGATGGAGTCGCCGCCGAGGTCGAAGAAGGTGTCCTCGATGCCGACCCGGTCGCGCTCCAGGACCTGGGCCCAGATGGCGGCCAGTTGCTCTTCGGCGGGGGTGCGCGGGGCGATGTAGGTGTCGCCCTGGGTTTCGGTGTCGGGGGCGGGCAGTGCGCGCTGGTCGAGCTTGCCGTTGACGGTCAGCGGGATCGCGTCCAGCGCCACGAAGGCGGCCGGGACCATGTAGTCCGGCAGCGACTGCCCTAGCAGCGCCCGCAGTTCGCGCGTCTGCGGCACCTCCTCCCCGGACGGGACGAGGTAGCCGACGAGGCGCTTGTCGCCGGGGGTGTCTTCGCGGACGACGACGACGGCTTGGCGGATGCCGGGGTGGGTGAGCAGGGCTTGGGTGATTTCGCCGAGTTCGATGCGGTAGCCGCGGATCTTGACCTGGTGGTCGATGCGGCCGAGGAACTCCAGGGTGCCGTCGGGGCGGCGGCGGGCGAGGTCGCCGCTGCGGTAGAGGCGTGAGCCGGTGGGTCCGTAGGGGTTGGGGATGAAGCGTTCGGCGGTCAGTTCGGGGCGGCGCAGGTAGCCGCGGGCCAGGCCGGGGCCGCCGACGTGGATTTCTCCGGGGACGCCGATGGGGACGAGGTTGCCCTGCTGGTCCAGGAGCACCACCGAAAGGTCTTCGAGCGGATCGCCGACGCGGTTGCTCGCCAGCGGCTCAAGGTCTTCCTCGGTGAGGCGGTGGTAGGTGGTGTGGACGGTGGTCTCGGTGATCCCGTACATGTTGATGAGTGCGGGGGCGTCGAGGCCGCGGCGGTCCACCCAGGGGCGCAGTTCGGTGGTTTCGAGTTTCTCGCCGGCGAAGACGACGGCGCGCAGGGCGAGTTGGTCGATGCGCGGGTCGTGGTTGGCGGCGAGGGCGATGAGTGAGCGGAACGCGGTGGGGGTCTGGGAGAGGACGGTGACCTTCTGTTCGACGAGGAGGTCGAGGAAGTCCTCGGGTGAGCGGGCCACGTCCTGGGGGATGACGACGACGGTGCCGCCGAACATCAGGGCGCCCCACATCTCGAAGACGGAGACGTCGAAGGCGTAGGAGTGGAACATCGACCAGACGTCGGTGGGGGAGAAGGCGTAGTGGCGGTTGGCGGTGTCCATGAGGCGGACGACGTTGGCGTGGGTGAGGACGACGCCCTTGGGCTTGCCGGTGGAGCCGGAGGTGTAGATGACGTAGATGGTGTTGTCCGGTCCGGCCTGCGGTTCGGGGTTGCCGGTGGGCTGGGCGGCGAGTTGTTCGGTGTCGCGGTCCAGGACCAGCTGGTGGCCTTCGAAGACGTCTTCCAGTACGCCGGTGGTGGTGCTGGTGGTGATGGCGATCTTGGCGCCGGCGTCGGCGAGGACGTAGCCGAGGCGGTCGGAGGGGTTGGCCGGGTCCAGCGGGAGGTAGCCGGCGCCGGACTTCAGCACACCGAGGAGAGTGGGGATCAGGTCCGCTCCGCGCTCCAGGCAGACACCGACCAGTGACTCCGGTCCGGCACCCAGGTCGCGCAGCAGGTGCGCGATGCGGTTGGCGCGCTCGTTCACCTCGGCGTAGGTCAGCGTGAGGCCGCCGGCCACCACCGCGACCGCGTCCGGCGTCTCGGCCGCCCGGGCCTCGAACAGCTCATGCGTGCACCGCTCGACGGAGCCGGTGGTGCGCGGTGTGCTCCACTCCTCGGCCAACTGCCGGTGCTCGTCGGCCGGGAGGCGGACGGCGGTCGCGTCGCCCTCGGCGTCCGCGGCCATCGCCTCCAGCACGGCGCGGTACATCCCGGCCAGCCGGTCGGAGTTGGCCTGGTTGATCGCGTGGCTGTCGGTGGTCAGGATGACGTAGCCGCCGCGCGAGGAGACCGTGAGCGGGAACTCGGTCGGGCTGTCGTCGTAGCCCACACCGTGGGCGACCAGCTCGGCGTCGACCTGGCGGAAGTCCTGGTAGTTGAAGAAGACGTCCATCAGGCGGCGGGAGCCGCCCCACTCACGCTGGATGGCCGGCATCGGGTACTGCCGGTGCGGCCAGAGTTCGACCTCGCGGGCGAAGGTCCGCTCGACCAGTTCGCGCCAGGTGCGCGCGGTGCGGTCGGCGACGAACGGCAGGGTGTTGAGGTACATGCCGAGCACCCGGTCGGCGCCCAGCGCCTCGGGGCGGGCGTCGCAGACCAGACCGCTGTGGAAGCTCGCCTCGTCGGTGAGCTGGCTCAGCACCTTGAGGTGCGCGGCCACCATGACGCTCTTCAGCGAGGCCTTGGCCTTTCCGGCCAGTGCGCGCAGCCTGGTCTCCAGGTCGTGCCAGGGCGCGGCGGTCTGCAGCATCCGGCGCGGCGTCTGCGGCGAGTCGCCCCAGCCGGAGGGCAGCGTGAAGCGGGCGTTGCCCGTCATCACACCCTGCCAGTAGGCGCGGTCGTCCTCGGACTCCAGCGCCTTCAGCTCGGTGGCGATGAAGTCGGCGAAGCGGACCGGCGGGTTGTCGTACGGCTCCGGCTCCAGACCGTCCCTGAGCGAGTGGTAGGTGCGGAGCAGCTCCATGACCAGCGAGTGGTGGCTCCAGCCCTCCAGGATCACGTGGTGCTCGGTGACCGAGAGCCACCAGCCGCCGTCGACCAGATGGGCGTCGAAGCGGATCAGCGGGGGTACGGCGGTGTCGAAGAGGTCGGCGCGCTCCTGGGCCGAGAAGGCACGCAGGGCCCGGTCCACCTCCTGGTCGCCGAGGCCGCGCAGGTCGTGCATGCCGAGCGCCATCTCGGCGGAGGCGTGCACCAGTTGGAGCGGCCGCGAGTACCCGGTCAGGTCGATGGAGGTGCGCAGCGCCTCGTGCCGGGCCGTCACCACCTGGCCCGCCTGCTGGAAGGCGGCGAGCGAGAAGGGCTTCTCGTCCTTGATCCGGAAGATGCTGCAGTTGTGGTAGCTGTTGCCGCCCTCACCGGCCTCCATCTCGACCACCATGCCGAGCTGGACCTGGGACAGCGGGTAGGCGTCGGTGATGTCGGTGGGGAGTGCGGCCCGGTCCTCGGGGCTGATGAGGGCGAAGGGCTGGACGGTGGTGGCGGGTGCGGCGGTGGCGGGTCGGCCGGTGATGTGTTCGCAGAGCCGGGCGACGGTGCGGTGCTCGAAGACGTCGCGGACGGTGGTGTCGAACCCGGCGTTGCGCAGGGCGCCCACGAGGACGACGGCGCGGATGGAGTCGCCGCCGAGGTCGAAGAAGGTGTCCTCGATGCCGACCCGGTCGCGCTCCAGGACCTGGGCCCAGATGGCGGCCAGCTGCTCTTCGGCGGGGGTGCGCGGGGCGACGTAGGTGTCGCCCTGGGTTTCGGTGTCGGGGGCGGGCAGTGCGCGCTGGTCGAGCTTGCCGTTGACGGTCAGCGGGATCGCGTCCAGCGTGACGTACGCGGCCGGGACCATGTAGTCGGGCAGGGTCTGGCTGAGCAGGCCGCGCAGTTCGCGGCCCTCCGGTGCCTCGCCGTCCACAGGGACGAGGTAGCCGACGAGGCGTTTGTCGCCGGGGGTGTCTTCGCGGACGACGACGACGGCTTGGCGGATGCCGGGGTGGGTGAGTAGTGCTTGGGTGATTTCGCCGAGTTCGATGCGGTAGCCGCGGATCTTGACCTGGTGGTCGATGCGGCCGAGGAACTCCAGGGTGCCGTCGGGGCGGCGGCGGGCGAGGTCGCCGCTGCGGTAGAGGCGTGAGCCGGTGGGTCCGTAGGGGTTGGGGATGAAGCGTTCGGCGGTCAGTTCGGGGCGGCGCAGGTAGCCGCGGGCCAGGCCGGGGCCGCCGACGTGGATTTCTCCGGGGACGCCGATGGGGACGAGGTTGCCCTGCTGGTCCAGGAGCACCACCGAAAGGTCTTCGAGCGGATCGCCGACGCGGTTGCTCGCCAGCGGCTCAAGGTCTTCCTCGGTGAGGCGGTGGTAGGTGGTGTGGACGGTGGTCTCGGTGATCCCGTACATGTTGATCAGTGCGGGGGCGTCGAGGCCGCGGCGGTCCACCCAGGGGCGCAGTTCGGTGGTTTCGAGTTTCTCGCCGGCGAAGACGACGGCGCGCAGGGCGAGTTGGTCGATGCGCGGGTCGTGGTTGGCGGCGAGGGCGATGAGTGAGCGGAACGCGGTGGGGGTCTGGGAGAGGACGGTGACCTTCTGTTCGACGAGGAGGTCGAGGAAGTCCTCGGGTGAGCGGGCGATGTCCTGGGGGATGACGACGACGGTGCCGCCGAACATCAGGGCGCCCCACATCTCGAAGACGGAGACGTCGAAGGCGTAGGAGTGGAACATCGACCAGACGTCGGTGGGGGAGAAGGCGTAGTGGCGGTTGGCGGTGTCCATGAGGCGGACGACGTTGGCGTGGGTGAGGACGACGCCCTTGGGCTTGCCGGTGGAGCCGGAGGTGTAGATGACGTAGATGGTGTTGTCCGGTCCGGCCTGCGGTTCGGGGTTGCCGGTGGGCTGGGCGGTGAGTTGTTCGGTGTCGCGGTCCAGGACCAGTTGGTGGCCTTCGAAGACGTCTTCGAGGACGCCGGTGGTGGTGCTGGTGGTGATGGCGATCTTGGCGCCGGCGTCGGCGAGGACGTAGCCGAGGCGGTCGGAGGGGTTGGCCGGGTCGAGTGGGAGGTAGCCGGCGCCGGACTTCAGCACACCGAGGAGAGTGGGGATCAGGTCCGCTCCGCGCTCCAGGCAGACACCGACCAGTGACTCCGGTCCGGCACCCAGGTCGCGCAGCAGGTGCGCGATGCGGTTGGCGCGCTCGTTCACCTCGGCGTAGGTGAGGGAGAGGCCGCCGGCCACCACCGCGACCGCGTCCGGCGTCTCGGCCGCCCGGGCCTCGAACAGCTCATGCGTGCACCGCTCGACCGAGTGGCCCGCCTGCCCGGTGCCGCCGGTCAGCAGCGCGGTCTCGGCGTCGTCCAGGATCTCCAGCCGGGAGAGCGGGAGGGTGGGGTCGGCCGCGGCGGCGGAGAGCAGGCGGATCAGGTGCCGGGCGGTCCGCTCGACGGTGGCCCGGTCGAAGAGCGAGGTGGCGTACTGGAGGCGCCCGCCGAAGGAGCCGTCCGGCCCCTCCTCGACCTGCAGGGTCAGGTCATACTTGGCGATGGCGTCGCGCCACTCGAAGGGCTCGATTCGCACACCCGCGAGGTCGACCGCGTCACCGCGCCACTCGTGCATGGTGAAGGCGACCTGGTGCAGCGGGGTACGGGACATGTCCCGCTCCGGCTGGAGCTCGTCCACCAGCAGGGCGAACGGGACGCCCTGGTGGTCGAAGGCGTCCAGCACGGTGCTCCGGGTGACGGTCAGCAGGTCGGTGAAGCGGGGGTCGCCCGCCCACTGGCCGCGCATCACCAGGGTGTTGATGCCGTAGCCGATGAGCTGCTGCAGCTCGGGCCGGGTCCGGCCGGACACCACGGTGCCGACCGAGACGTCCGACTGCCCGGTGTAGCGGGCGACGAGCACCTGGAAGGCGGTGAGCAGCACCGCGAACGGCGTGGTGCCGTGCTGCCCGGCCAGCTCGCGGACCCGGTCGCTCAGACCCGCCGGGAAGCTGAAGGGCATCTCGGCGCCGTCCGGCACCCGGACGGCCGGGCGGGGCCGGTCGGCGGGCAGGTCAGTGGGCAGTGCACCGGACAACTGGCCGCGCCAGTAGCTCAGTTGGCGCTCCAGCGCGGCGCCGGACAGCTGTGCGCGCTCCCAGGCCGCGTAGTCGGCGTACTGGACGGCGAGCGGGGCCAGCGGGGAGGGCAGGCCCTTGGCCAGGGCCGCGTACAGGGCGCTCAGCTCACCGCCGAAGATCCTGGTGGACCAGGCGTCGCAGGCAATGTGGTGGAAGACCACGGCCAGCACGTGGTCGTCCTCGGCGAGGCGGAGCAGCGTGGCCCGGACCGGCCACTCGGCCGCCAGGTCGAACGGCTTGGCCGCCTCCTGCTCCACCAGCTCCCTGGCGTGCGCCAGGCGCTCCTCGGCGCTCACCCCGGTGAGGTCCACCACCGGCAGGGCCGGGGCCGAGGGGGCGTCGACGACCTGCTGCGGCTCGGAGCCCCGCAGGGTGTAGCGGGTGCGCAGGATCTCGTGCCGGACGATGAGCTCGACCCAGGCCCGCTCCAGCGCGGTCGCGTCCAGCTCGCCGCGCATCCGCAGCACCAGCGGCACCAGGTACTCGGCGCTCTCCGGCTCCAGCCGGTTGAGGAACCACATCTGCTGCTGGCCGTAGGAGAGCGGCAGCGGCCCCGAGCGGTCCGCCCGCCCGATGCCCGTGCCGCGCGCGTTCCCGCGCCCGGCCCCGCGGCGGCCGGCCAGCCGGCTGCGCAGGAGCTCCTCGCGGAGAGCGTCGGCGGTGGCCGATCTCTCGTTCTCGGTGATGCTCACGCGTGCTCCTCGAACAGTTCGGAGTCGGTCATCCGGTCGATCTCGGCGCGGACGGCGGCCTCGACGGCCTCGGCCAGTGCGGCGATCGTCGGACCCTCGAAGACGGTGCGGATGGGAAGGGTGACGTCGAAGTCGGCCTGCAGCGAGGCGATCAGACGGATCGCCAGGATGGAGTTGCCGCCCGAGTAGAAGAAGTTGTCGAAGATCCCGACCCGGGTCCCGAGCAGCTCCTCCCAGATCTCCGAGATCCGCTCCTCCAGCGGCCCGCGCGGCTCGGCGCCGCCGGCGACCGGAACGGCCTCGGGGGCGGGGAGGGCCGCGCGGTCCAGCTTCCCGTTGGCGGTCAGCGGGATCGCCCCGATCGCGCTGAAGGCACTGGGCACCAGGTAGTCGGGCAGCTGCCGGGCGCAGTGCTCGGTCAGCTCGGCGGCCGGAACCTCGCCGTCGGCCGGGACGAAGTAACCGACCAGCCGGGCCTCGCCGTTGGCCTCCACTCTGGCGACCACCACGGCCTCGCGCACCCCGGGGTGGGTGGCCAGTACGGCCTGGGCCTCGCCGGGCTCGACCCGGTAGCCGCGGATCTTCACCTGGTGGTCGATCCGGCCGAGGAACTCGACGCTGCCGTCGGCGAGCCAGCGGGCCAGGTCGCCGGTGCGGTAGAGGCGGGCGCCCGCCGGACCGAACGGGTCGGGCAGGAAGCGCTCGGCGGTCAGCTCCGGACGTCCCGCGTAGCCGCGGGCGACTCCGGTGCCGCCGACGTACAGCTCGCCGACCGCACCCGTCGGCACCGGGCGCATCGCCTGGTCCAGCACGTACATCGACATGTTCGGCAGCGGCCGGCCGATCGGCACCACGCCGGCGCCGGCGTTGAGCGGCACCGGGTAGGTGCAGGTGCCGACCGAGGCCTCGGTCGGGCCGTACTCGTTGACCAGCCGGCCCTCGCCGAGCCAGCCGGCCCACTGCGCGGCGAGCTTGCCGGGCAGGGCCTCACCGGCCACCACCACGATCCCGGCCAGCGAGGCGGCCTGCTCGGGCGTCAGCTGGTGCGAGAGGATCTCCAGATGGCCGGGCGTCAGCTTGAGGAAGCTGAACGGACCGGCGGCGAGCAGCCGGGCGCCGAGCTCGGACAGGTCCAGGTCGGCCGGGAGCAGCACGGTGCGCTGACCGGCCATCAGCGGTGCCCAGACGTTCGGCACCACCAGGTCGAAGGCGACCGAGGAGAAGACCGCGCCGCCGCCGGTGCCGCGGGCGGCCAGCTCGTCCACCGCCCACTGGAGGTGGTTGGCCAGACCCCGGTGGGTGACGGCGACGCCCTTGGGGCGGCCGGTCGAGCCCGAGGTGTAGATCAGGTAGGCCAGCCGGTCGAGCGCCCCGGGGACACCGGGAGCGGTGGCCGGACGGGCGGCGATCGCCTCGGCGTCGAGGTCGACCCGCACCAGCTCGCCGGTGAAGGCCGCGAAGCGCTCGGCGTAGGCGGCCGAGGTCAGCACGGCGGGCGCGGCACTGTCGGCGGCCATTCCGGTGACCCGCTCGGCCGGCCAGGACGGGTCCATCGGCACGTACGCGCCGCCGGCCTTCCAGACCGCCAGGAAGGCGGTGACCAGCTCGACGCCGCGGTCCAGCAGGACGCCCACCGCGGACTCCGGGCCGACCCCGAGCTCGCGCAGGTGGTGGGCGAGCCGGTTGGCGCGGGCGTCCAGCTCGGCGTAGCTCAGCTCGACCCCGTCGGCGACCAGGGCCACCGCGTCCGGCGTCCCTGCGGCGTGGGCCTCGAACACCTCGTGCGCGGGGCGGTCCACGGGCGCGCCGGGGGCGGTCGCCCAGGTGCCGAGCACCTGGTCCAGTTCTTCGGCGGCGAGCAGTTCGATGTCGCCGAGGGCGGTCTCGGGGTCGGCGCTGACGGCGGACAGGACGCGCAGGAAGCGGTCGGCCAGCCGCTCGATGGTCGCGGCGTCGAACAGCGCGGTGGCGTACTCCAGGTTGCCGGCCATCGAGCCGTCCGGGCAGCGCCGCAGGTAGAGCGTCAGGTCGGTGTGGGCGATGCCCCACATCTCCTGCAGGACGAGGTCGTCCTCGGGGCGGCTGTCGGCGCCGTTGAACGATTCGTCGTGCAGGTCGAAGGCGACCTGGTAGAGCGGGGTGCTGGAGAGGTCGCGCTCCGGCGCCAGCGCCTCGACCAGCCGCTCGAACGGCAGGTTCTGGTGGGCGAAGGACTCCCGGGCGACATCGCGGGTGCGCTCCAGGGCCTGGCGGAACGTCAGCTCCGGCTCCAGCGCGCAGCGCAGCACCAGGCTGTTGAGGAAGAAGCCGACCACGCCCTCGATCTCGGGCAGGTCGCGCCCGGCCACCGGGGTGCCGACCGGCAGGTCCCACTGGCCGGACTGCCGTGCCAGCAGGGTGGCGAAGGCGGTCAGCAGGGTGGCGAACGGGGTGGCCCGGTGGCGCTGGCCGAGCGCGGTGAGCGCCTCGGCGACGGCCGCGGGCACGGTGAAGTTGACCACCGAGCCGCGCCCGTCGCGCACCGCGGCGCGCGGCCGGTCGGTGGGCAGCGAGACCGGGTTGGAGCCGGAGAGCACGGACTTCCAGTGCGCCAGCTCGGCCGTCAGCACCTCCTCGGTCAGCTGCGCGCGCTGCCAGACCGCGTAGTCGGCGTACTGCAGGGTGAGCGGGGCCAGGGCCGGCTCGCGGCCCTCGGCGAAGGCGGCGAGCAGCTCGAAGAACTCGCGCTCCAGCACGGCCGAGGACCAGCCGTCGGTGGTGATGTGGTGCATCACCAGCTCCAGCACCGGCTCGGGCTCGCCCTCGATGGTGATCAGCAGGGCGCGGACCAGCGGGCCCTGCTCCAGGTCGAAGCCGCGGCCGAACTCCTCGGCCAGCACGGCACCGGCCTGCTCGCGGGCGAGCCGGAGTTCGCGCAGCGGGAGCGGGGCCGGCGCGTCGATGACCTGGCGCGGCTCGCCGTCGAGGACGGTGAAGCGGGTGCGCAGCGACTCGTGCCTGGCCACCAGGGTGTCCAGCGCGCGGCGCACATCGGCGACCGGGGTGCCGGCGGGCACCCGCACCGCGAGTCCGGCCACGTACTCGGCGCTCTGCGGGTTCATCCGGTCCATGAACCAGAGCCGCTGCTGGCCGAAGGAGAGCGGCAGCACCCCGTCGCGCGCGACCGGGCGGACCGGCTCCGCCGCCGCCTGCTCGGGGGAGACCAGCTGGGCCTGGGCCTCGACGGTGGTCGCCGAGAACAGGCCGCGCAGCAGGATCTCCCGGCCGGAGGCGGTGCGCAGCTGGTTGGCGAGGCGGGTGAGCTGGAGCGAGGAGCCGCCCAGCTTGAAGAAGTCGTCGTGGACGCCGACCGAGTCGACCTTCAGGAGGTCCTGCCAGATCTTCGCGACCAGCCGCTCGGCGGTGGTGCGCGGGGCGATCTGCTCGGCCGCGGCGGCCTCCTCGGCCAGCCTGTCGGTGGGCAGCGCGGCGCGGTCCACCTTGCCGCTGGAGTTCAGCGGGAAGCTCTCCAGCCGGACGATCGAGGCGGGCAGGTGGGTGGTCGGCAGCCGGTCGCGGAGGAACTCGCGCAGCTCGGCGAGGACGCCCTCGTGGGCGGTCCGCACGAAGGCGGCGAGCCGCTTGGAGCCGTCGGCCACGGTGTAGGCGGTGACGGCGGCGCCGTGGACGCCCGGGTGGGCGGCCAGCGCGTCCTCGATCTCGCCGGGCTCGATCCGGACACCGTTGATCTTGACCTGGTCGTCGATGCGGCCGAGGTACTCCAGGATGCCGCCCTCGCGCCAGCGGACCCGGTCACCGGTGCGGTAGAGCCGGG
Source organism: Kitasatospora sp. HPM-01-4 (assembly GCF_051374625.1). Classification (NCBI taxonomy): domain Bacteria; kingdom Bacillati; phylum Actinomycetota; class Actinomycetes; order Kitasatosporales; family Streptomycetaceae; genus Kitasatospora; species Kitasatospora sp. HPM-01-4. Next base: position 4,691,408 of record NZ_JBPQGP010000005.1, read on the forward strand.
AGCCGTCCTTGGCGAACGGGTCGGGGACGAAGCGCTCGGCGGTCAGGTCGGGGCGGCCCAGGTAGCCGCGGGCCACGCCCACCCCGCCCGCGTACAGCTCACCCGGGACACCGGGCGCGACCGGGCGGCCGGTCTGGTCGACGACCAGCACCCGCAGGCCGTCCAGCGGGCGGCCGATCGGCACCGGTCCCGACTGCTGCGCGGGATCGAAGCGGTGCGCGGTGACGTCGATCGAGCACTCGGTGGGACCGTAGGTGTTCCAGATCTCCACCGGAGCGGGGGCCAACGCGAGGACCTGCTGGGCCAGTTCGGCGTGCAGGGCCTCGCCGGCCGAGAAGAGCAGCCGCAGGCTGCCGCAGTGCTCCCAGCCCGGCTCGGCGACCAGCAGCCGCAGCACGGAGGGGACGACCTGCAGCACGGTGATGCGGTGGTCCGCCACCGCCCGCAGCAGCGCGGCCGGGTCGCGCTCCGCGCCGGCCGGGGCCATCACCACGGTGCCGCCGGTGACCAGCGGGCCGAAGACCTCCCAGCAGTGCGCGTCGAAGGTCAGCGCGGTCTTCTGCAGCATCCGGTCGGCCGCGGACAGGCCCGCGCGGCGGACAGCCCAGCCGATCCGGTTGGCGATACCGCCGTGGGTGGTCACCACGCCCTTGGGCGTCCCGGTGGAACCGGAGGTGTGGATGACGTAGGCGGCGTGAGCTGCGCCGACCGTGTTCTCGGGAGCCGTCACCGGCTGCGCCTCGATCGCCGCGCGGTCGTCGGCGGGCACGACCGGGCGGGCACCGGTCTCGCGGACCGCCTCGGCCAGCTCGGCGCCGGTGAGCACCAGCTCCACGCCGGTGTCCTGGACCAGCCAGGCCAGCCGCTGCCGCGGCTGCTCGGGGGAGAGCGGGACGTAGGCGGCGCCCGCCTTCCAGATCGCCAGCAGCGCGACGGCCAGGTCGAGGCCCCGGGGCAGGAAGACGCCGACCATGGCGTCGGGTCTCACCCCGAGACCTCTCAGGTGGTGGGCCAGTTGGTTGGCACGGGCGTCGAGCTCGGCGTAGCCGAGCTCTCGCTCCCCATCGACGACGGCGACCGCATCCGGAGTCAGCGACGCCTGGTGTGCGACGAGTTCGTGGACTAGGAACGGTCCCTCGGGGAAGGCGCCCGCTCGCGACTCGGGATTCATGACTTGGTGCTCCTCGTGATGGTCGGCGGTCCGTGGTTGGAAGGGGTCAGCCGGCGGTGCGCAGGCTCAGCGGACGCATGTCCGTCCAGATCTCGCCGATCCGGGCCAGGCACTCCTCGCGGGTGCCCTGCGTCCCCTCGGCGTGCCAGCCGGCCGGCAGCGCGCGGGCGGCCTGCCAGATCGAGTACTGCTCCTCGTCGTTGAGCACCACGAGGTAGGTCTGGTTCTCGGACACGGGGTCTCCTTGGTGGTTTCCTTGGTGATGGCGTGCGGTGGTGGTGTGCGGCGGTGGCGTGCGGTGGGGTGGAGCGGTCAGTCGGACATCGCGACGAGCACCCGTCGCGGGCCGGTGAAGGGCCGGCGGCCGTGGCCGACCTGGACGTTGTCGATCAGCAGCAGGTCGCCGGTGTGCCAGTCGACGTCGACGGCGGCCTCGAGTGCGCGGTCCCGCACCTGGATCACGTACTCGGCCGGGATCGGGCTGCCGTCGGCGAAGGCCACCGACTGCGGCAGCTCGTCGGCCGGCATGATCTGGGCGAGGGCCTTCGCGGTCTCGTCGCCCAGTGCGGCGGGGTGCCACTGGTCGGCCTGGTTGAACCAGACCTCCTCGCCGGTCAGCGGGTGGCGGGTGAAGGACGGGCGCAGCTGGACGATCCGCAGGCCGCCGTCGGCCTTCCACTCAAAGCCGGCGTCCGAGTCGGCCAGGAACTTCTCGACCTCGGCCCGGTCCTCGGTCTCGAAGGTCTGCTGCCAGCTCTTGCCGAGGCCCAGGCCGCCGTGCAGGTTCTGGGTGTAGCGCACGCCGCCGGCGAACGCCTCCCGGACCTCGGGGTCGACGGCGGCGAGCCAGCGGGTGCCGTCCACGACCGGGGTGGCACCGCCGGTCTCCGGCGCGACCTCGCAGAAGAACAGCAGCCGGGCGGGCCACTGGTGGGCGTACGACATCTCGTTGTGCATCGAGATGGTGAACTCCGGCGGGTACTCGGTCGAGGTGTAGACGTTCGAACCGACCTTCGTCCGGGGCGAGTTGCCGTGGACGTAGGCGAGCCGACGGGCCAGCGCGAGGTCGATCACCGGGTCGAGCCCGGCGCGGTCGACCTTGAATCCCCGGAAGACCAGGGCCTTCTCGCGGGCGAGCAGCCCACCGAGGTCGCGCACCCCGGTGAGGTACTCGATCAGCCCTTGCGCGCCGGCCGCCACCCCGGCGGAGTCCGGGGTGATCTCCAGCGGCGCCCAGTTGGGGCCAGCGTTCATCGACGATTCTCCTTACCGGGCAGGACTCCCGCCCGTTCGCACTCACTGTGTGCGGACGGCCTATATTTCTTCGTTCATTTCTCGGGCCCGGACGGGCACTTGGGGCATGGCTGACGGACCACCGACAGGTCTCTGACGGGCCTGTGACAAGCCCGGGTCCGCACCGGGTGGCACCGCCGGCCCCGGCGCGGCCGCGTCAGGCGACGACGCCCCGGCGGCACCACTCCAGAACGGCCATCGCGCTGTGCATCTTGTTCTCGGCCTGCTGGAAGGCGATGCTCGCCGGACCGTCCAGCACCTCGGCCGTGACCTCCTCGCCCCGGTGGGCGGGCAGGTCGTGCATGAAGACCGCGGCCGGGCTGCGCTCCATCAGCTCCCCGGTGATCTGGAAGGGGGCGAAGCGCTCGCGCCAGTCCGCGTCGGCCTTGCTGGTGCCGGTGGTCTGCCAGCGCGAGGTGTAGACGACGTCCGTGTCCTTCGGCGCCTGCTCCATGTCATGGCGCTCCGTCAGGCTCGACCCGGTGCGCGCCGCGTGGGCCAGTGCGCGCTCCAGGATGTGCGGTTCGAGCCCGTAGCCCGCCGGGGTCCGCAGCTCCAGCTCCACCCCCGGGTAGCGCATGAGCCCGAGGGCGAGCGCCGCGGCGGTGTTGTTGCCCTCGCCGACGTAGAGCACGCGCAGGCCCTCGATCCGGCCGAACTGGCCGTACATCGTGGTGAGATCGGTGAGCCCCTGGGTCGGGTGCTCGTCGGCGCTCATGGCGTTGACCACCGACATCCGGTCCTGCGCGGCCCAGCCGCGCATCTCCTCGGGGTCGTCCGAGGTCCTGGCCACCAGGACGTCGAGCATCCGGGAGAAGACCCGGCCGGTGTCCTGGGTGGTCTCGCCGGTGTTGGTCTGCAGGTCGGAGCCGCTGAAGGAGACGATCTGGGCCCCCAGCCGGAGCGCACCCGCCGAGAAGGCGGTCCTGGTGCGGGTCGAGGTCCGGCGGAAGTAGATCCCGGCGACCTCGCCGTGCAGCGGCTGCCCGCCGCGGGCGGTGCCCGCGGCGAAGGCGGCGCCGCGGCCCACGATGGCGTGCAGGTCGGCATCGGTGAGGTCGTCGAGCGAGATGAGGTGGCGTGCGGTCACAGCGGACTCCTGACGGTGGCCGGGCGGCGTCGCCGCCCGGGTGGTGACGGATCTGGCGGGGTCAGGCGGGAACGGGGGCACAGAGCAGCCGGGCCTGGGCCTCGACGGTGGTCGCGGAGAACAGGCCGGGCAGTCTGATGTCCCGGCCCGAGGCGGCACGCAACCGGTCGACCAGCCGGGCCAGTTGGAGCGAGGAGCCGCCGAGCCGGAAGTAGTCGTCGTGGACGCTGACGTCCCTGACCTTCAGCAGCTGCTGCCAGACCTCGGCGACCAGCCGCTCCTCGGGGGTCCTGGGCGCGACTCTGGCCGGCCCCTCGGCCGCCCCCGGGCCGCCCGGAAGCGGGAGCGCGGTGCGGTCCACCTTGCCGCTGGCGGTGAGCGGGAACTCCTCGACCTCGATCAGCACGGCGGAGACGGGCGTCCGGGCGAGCCGCTCGTCCAGGTACGCGCCCAGCTCCCGGAGGACCTCACCGCCCCTGGTCTGGACGTAGGCGGCGAGCCTCTCGGTGCCGTCCTCGGCCGTGAAGGCGGTGACGATGACGCCGCCCACCCCCGGGTGGGCGATCAACGCGCCCTCCACCTGGGCCGGTTCGATCCGCGCCCCGTCGGCCCAGGAGTGTTCGCCGATCCGGCCGAGGTACTCCAGGACGCCGTCCTCGCGCTGCCGTACCCGGTCGCCGGTGCGATAGAGCCGGGAGCCGTCCCCGGCGAACGGGTCGGGGACGAAGCGCTCGGCGGTGAGGGCGGGGCGGCCCAGGTAGCCGCGGGCCACGCCCACCCCGCCCGCGTACAGCTCACCCGGGACGCCGGGGGCGACCGGCCGGCCGTCCCGGTCGAGCACCAGGGCCCGCAGGTTGTCCAGCGGGCGGCCGATCGGCACCGGTCCCGACCGCTGCGCGGGATCGAAGCGGTGCGCGGTGACGTCGATCGAACAGGCCGCCGGGCCGTAGGTGTTCCAGATCTCCACCGGCCCGGGGACCAGGCGCATCGCCTGCTGGGCCAGTTCGGCGTGGAGCGGCTCACCGGCCGAGAACAGCAGCCGCAGGCTGCCGCAGTGCTCCCAGCCCGGCTCCGCGACCAGCAGCCGCAGCACCGAGGGGACCACCTGCAGCACGGTGATCCGGTGCTCGGCCACCGCCCGCAGCAGCACCGCGGGATCGCGTTCCGCACCGGCCGGGGCCATCACCACCGCGGCCCCGCTCACCAGCGGGCCGAAGACCTCCCAGCAGTGCGCGTCGAAGGTCAGCGCGGTCCTCTGCAGCACCCGGTCGAGCGCGCACAGACCGGGCCGGCGGACCGTCCAGCCGATCCGGTTGGCGATACCGCCGTGCGTGACCACCACACCCTTGGGCGCACCGGTGGCACCCGAGGTGTGGATCACGTAGGCGGCATGGTCGGGCCCGGCCGTGCTCTCCGGTGCCGTCTCCGGCAGCCGCTCGGAGCGGGCGAGCACGGCGGAGAGCGCCACCGGACGGGCACCGGAACGGGCGAGGACCTGCAGCACGGCGTCCTCGGCGACCACCAGCCCGACGCCGGTGTCCCGGACGGCGGCGGCCAGCCGGGAGCGGGGCTGGTCCGGGTCGAGCGGCAGATAGGCGCCGCCGGCCCGCCACACCGCCAGCAGGACGCAGACCAGGTCGGCGCTGCGCCGCAGGCAGACGCCGACCACGGTGTCCGGGCCGACGCCCAGGCCGCGCAGGGCGTGCGCCAGCCGGTTGGCCCGGGCGTCGAGCTCCGCGTAGTCGAGTTCCCGCCCGGCGGCCACCACGGCGGTCGCACGCGGGGTCAACGCCGCACGGGCGGCCACGAGTTCATGGACCAGGGCGGTCCGGGCGGGGGCGCCGACGGGCGGCGGTCCGGAAACCATGGGTACTCCTCCGGCGGTCAGCAGCGATTCACCTCCAACTGTCCGGTCGGGTTCCATACACGGCCCCTATTCGGGCTATCGGGCGGCGGTATCCGCCACCCCCCGCGGACGGAAACGGCCCGGCCGCCATCCCCTCGGGGACGGCGGCCGGGCGGTGGTGGCGGTACGTCAGACCAGGGCGAGCTCCGGCTCCGCTCCGGCGGCCCGGGGCTCCTCCCCGCTCTCCTCCTCCGCCTCGATGGTCAGGCCGGGAACCCAGCGCAGTGCCCGGGGCAGCGACCAGGCGCGTTCACCGAGCAGTTCGAGCAGGGCCGGCAGCAGCACCCCGCGGACCACCGTCGCATCGACCAGCACGGCGGTGGCCATGCCGACGCCGAGCATCTTGTAGTCGGCTGCGGAGAGGGTGGCGAAGATCGAGAAGACCGCGACCATCACCGCCGCCGCGCTGGTCACCACGCCGGCGCTGCCCCCGATGCCCTGCACGATCGCCTCGCGGCCGCTCGCTCCGCCGCTCCGCAGCTCCTTGATCCGGCTGAGGATGAAGACGTGGTAGTCCATCGAGAGCCCGAAGAGGATGACGAACATGAACAGCGGCAGCCAGCTGATCACCCCGCCGTACGGGTGGAAGTCCAGCAGTGAACTGCCGTGCCCGTCCTGGAAGATGAAGGTGACCAGGCCGTAGGCGGCCCCGATGGACAGCAGGTTGAGCAGGATCGAGATCAGCGGGATCCCGAGCGACCTGAAGGCGGCGACCAGCAGCAGGAAGGCGAAGCCCAGGACGAAGGCGAAGACGACCGGGGTGCGGCTGTCCACCGTGTCGGCGAAGTCGGAGATGGCGGTCTCCCCGGTGACCGCGTAGCGCAGCCCGTCCACCTTGCCGAGGCTGGCGGGGAGCGCCCGCTCCCGCAGGGTCTTCAGCGCCTGCCGGGCGGGGGCGTCGCTGACGTTCCCGGCCAGCGGTACGTAGATCACGGCGGTGTCGCCCCGGCCGATCGGGGTGAGCGCGACCGGCTCGTGCAGGTCCGTGCCGTCGGCCGCGACCTGGGCGTGCAGCTCGGCGACCGCCCGGTCGAAGGCCGGCGAGTGCAGCGCGGGGCCGGTCGCCACCACGATCGCGGGGGCGGGGCTGCCCGGGAACGCCTGCTGGATCGCGGTCATGTCGGCGATCTGCGGGATGCTCTGCGGCATCCGGTTCTCCAGGCTGGGGTCGGCCAGCCGCAGTCCGAGCGCGGGGAGCGCGGCCAGGGCCAGCAGGAGCACGGCCGAACCGCCCCACACCAGAGGACGCCTGACGACACGCCCGACGACCGCGTGCCAGAAGCGGGAGGTACGGGCGGTGGCCCGCCTGCGGCCGAGCCACGGGATCCGCGCGGCGTCGATCCGGTCGCCCAGCAGGGCGAGCAGGGCCGGGAGCGCGGTCAGCGAGCCGACCACCGAGAGCAGCACCACGGCGATGGTGCCGACCGTCATGCCGGTGAAGGTGTCGATACCGGTGAACAGCAGCCCGGCCATCGAGACCATCACGGTCAGTCCGGAGACCGCGACCGCCCGGCCCGAGGTGGCCGCGGTGATCCGCAGCGCCTGGGCGTGGCTGCGGCCCTCCCCGCGCTCCTCCCGGAAGCGGCGGAGGTAGAAGAGCGAGTAGTCGACGCCGACGGCCATGCCGACCAGCAGCACCACCGAGGAGGCCGTGCCGTTCACCGGCAGCCAGTGGCCCGCCAGGTGCATCGTGCCCAGCGCGGCGGCCACGGCGGTGATCGACAGCAGCACCGGGATGCCCGCGGCGACCAGCGCGCCGAAGACCACCAGCAGGATGACCAGCGTCAGCGGCACCGAGGTCAGTTCGGCCGTGGAGAAGTCCTTGTCCGTCGCCTCCTTGACCGCCTGGGCGACGCTGACGTCGCCCGCCTCGACGATCTTCAGCTCGGGGTGAGCGGCGGCGGTCTTCGCGACCGCCTGCTGCGCGGCCGCCACCGTGACATCGGAGTCGTCCCAGCCGAAGCCGGGGCCGACCAGGGTGAAGGTGACCAGCACGGACCGGCCGTCGGCCGAGACCTGGCCCCTGGCCTCGGCGGGCGTGGGTGCCACCACGTCGCCCACCTGGCCCGGCAGCGCCCGCAGCGCGGAGGCCACGTCGGCGACCCCGCGCTGGAGCGCCGGGTTCGCGGCGAAGCCCGCGGCGCCCTGGCCCGCCTGGACCAGCACGCTCTCGGCCGGCGGCCGGGAGTTGGGGCCGGCCTGGTCGATCATGCGCTGGGCCCGGCCCGACTCGCCCGGGTCGTAGCTCTTGGGCCCGTCGCCACCGGCCAGGCCGCCGGCGACCAGGCTCAGCACCACCAGGGCGAGCCAGCCGGCCAGGGCCGTCCAGGGACGGCGCGCGGACCAGCCGGCCACCCGCTGGATCAGGGGTGGCCGGCTTGGGACGGTCGTACGGATGTCGAGGGGATCTTGGCCACCGGGGACTGGCACGAAGCTCACCGCCGTTCTCTTCTCGGGAGTTCTCTTCTTCATGGGGAGTTCTCTTCGGAGCTGCTTCGGGTCCGCGCGGTCGGTCTTATCCGGGCTGCCTGCCCGCGTCGCACGGGTGGAGCGGGTTCCGGGGCCGCACCGCGGATCGGGGTGCGGGTCGGTCGGCCGTGCGTGCGCCGCCCGGCGGAGGGCCCGTCAGGGCGCGTGGTCGGCGGGCGGCGGGGTGAACCCGGCGGGGTAGTCGCGTACCAGCAGCGGTCCGGCGCCCGCCTGTTCACGGGCGATGGCCGCGTAGTGGCCGGGCCGTACCGGGACGTCCTCGACCACCCAGCGGCCGGGTCCGGTGGCGGCGGCGTGCTCGATGACCACCGGGCCCGCGGCCTGCGGCTGCACCTCGACGGCGCGTACGTCCGCGATCAGGCCGACGCCGCTGGCCTTCAGCACCGCCTCCTTGCGGGTCCAGCAGCGCAGGAACGCCGAGAGCCTGCGGTCCGGGTCGGGCTGGGCGTCCAGGTAGGCGAGTTCGGCGTCGGAGAGCACGATCGGGCCGACCTCCGCGGTCTCGACACCCGGCATGTCCTCCAGGTCGACACCGACCTGGAAGCCCGAGGTGACGGCCAGCAGCCAGTGCGGACCCGATCTGGAGAGGCTGTAGCTGAGATCGGTCGGCGGCCAGACGACACAGGGCGCGCCGTGGTCGGTTCCGGCGCACTCCGGGCAGCGCAGCCGGCCGAGCCGCAGACGCTCCGGTGCCACCTCCAGATAGCGGCCGAGGATGCGGCGGACCGCCGCATGGGCGCCCGCGTAGTGCAGGCCGGCCGGACTGGTCATCCGACGCGCCCGGTCCTGCTCGGCGGCGGACAGGATGCGTTCGTCGTCCGCACCGAGCGGCCCGACGGTACTGCCCTGCCACACGTGGGTCACGTCGGCGTCGAAGACATCGCGGTAGCCTCCGGCGCTCATCAACGGTGTCCTTTCCTGGGAAGCGTCGAACCCAGGTTGTGCGCTGCGGCTATACCGTTCCTATGCGAGACCCCTACCGCGCCTGGCATTTGAGAGGGTGTGGCTACCTATAGGGTCTAGGGTCCGATACAGGGAAAAGATAGAAGGCACCGGCACAGTCGGAGCGACGTCCCATTTCGCGAAGGAGACAGCGATGGCCAGTGATTCCGGGCCGTGTCCTGCCGACGGCCGGCCTGTCCCCGCCGCATGGACCAGAGGCCCGCAGGGGCACGAGGGGGTGTTCCAGCTGTGGCGCACCGTGCTCCGGGGCGAACCCTCCGACGGGGCCGAAACCGGCTTCGACGACCGTGAGTTGGCGGACGCGCAGCTGGCCTGGGCACTGCCGGCGGCCCGGACGCTCGACGCGGGCGAGCGGGCGCTGCGGCGCGCGATCCGCCTCGCGGTGGAGCGCCAGGGGCCGACGGGCCGCCCGCCGGCCGAGGATCCCGATGTGCGCCGCTCGCTGAGCCGGGCCGCCTCGCTGCTGTTCGCGGCCGAGGCGGCCGCCGTACTCTCGGCCCGGGCCGTGCACACCCTGACCGGAGAGCTGAGCGTCCTCGCCCCGGTGGTGTCGGCCCTCGTACCGACGCTGGTCGCCGAGGTGACGGCCACTCTCGCCGACCTGACGGAGAACGGCCCGGTGGACGTCCTGGCGGACCGGTACGAGCCGGTCGGCCCGGAGCCGCTGAGGGAGCGGAACGCGCTGGCCGCCCAGTTCCCTTGGCTGGTGCACGGGTTCGCCCTGGAGTCGACCGATGACCGGCTGCCCTCGACCATGCTGCTCGGTGCTCCGCTGCCGCCGCTCGACCGGTCCCGGCTGGTGCCACTCTCGCGCGGGGGGTGCAGCGTGGTGCAGGCCCTCCCGGCCGCCGTCGGGGTGCTGGGCCAGGACGGCGCCACGGCCCACGGCGGTGAGATCCACGACCTGGCCAAGGCCGTGCTCGCGGCCGGTGACGAGCTGCACCGGAGGATGGCCGAGGTGCTGAGCGTCACCGACTTCGAGCAGCCCGACCGCCGGCTCGCGGCCGGCTACGAGGACCTCTACGCGGCGGCCGCCTGCCTCCAGCTGTGGTCGGCGCAGCGCACGGCGGCCGACGGGCAGCCGCTGTGGGAGGACGGCATCTGGCTGCGGGCGGCCCTGCGCGAGCTGCTGCTCCGGCTGCGCGGTCTCCTGGAGAGTGCCCCGGCGGACGTCCCGGACCACGTCGGCGAAGCGCTGGCGGACCGGCTGGTCCACGCGGTCCGAACCGGTGGTCCGCTCACGCCGTTCGCGGTCGTGGCCGCCGGCGCCGCCGTGTCCGGCAGCGCGACCTGACACGGTCGGGGAAGAGTTCGGGAGCCCCGGTCCACGACCGGGGCTCCCGCTGGTCGGCGGATCAGGACGCCAGCTGGTGCGGGACCGCGGTCCTGACCTCGCCGCTCAGGATCGCCTGGTAGGTGCGGACCAGCAGCCGGCCGGGCTCCACACCCAGCTCGTCCGCCAGGATCCGCCGCCCGTCCAGGTACAGCGACATCGCCTCCGCCTGGCGCTCGGAGCGGTACAGGGCGGTCATCAGCAGCGCCCGGAACCGCTCGCGCATGGGGTACTGGGTGACCAGGCCGGTCAGCTCGGAGATGAGCTGACGGTGCCGGCCCAGGATCAGGTCGACCTCGATCATGGCCTCCAGCGCCTCCAGCCGGGCCTCGTCCAGCCTCGGCCGCTCGGCCAGCACCAGGTGGTCGGTGACGTCCGCGAGCGCCTCGCCGTGCCAGAACCCGAGCGACTCCCGCAGCCGCTCGGAGGCCAGCTCGTAGCGCTGCTCGCGCAGCGCCCGGAAGCCCTCCTGGGAGAGCTGGGTGAAGCGGGTGAGGTCGCAGGGGACGTGCTCGGCGATCAGCCGGTACCCCATCCGGAGTCTGACCAGTGGCACCTCTGAGCCGACTCTGCGCCGGATTCTGGAGGCATAGGTGTGGATCTGGGCACCGGCCGTGCTGGGCGGATTGGTGTCCCAGAGCATCCGGCTCAGGTACTCGTCGGACAGCGCCCGGCCACCGGCGAGCACCAGCGCGGCGAACATCGTGCGCTGCTTGGTGCCGCTGAGCGAGTCTTCATGGCCGCTGGTCCGGATGTGGACCGGACCGAGGATCCGGAACTCCATGGTGTCGTCCTCTCTCGTGGTTCCCCCGCGGCACCGCGTGGGATCGTGCGACGGTCGTGGCGGCCGGTACCGTCAAGCTCGTCGAGAGACGGGCTTGCGGATCCGTGATCCGCTGACCCCCGGAGCGTAGGAGCGGGCGTCATCGGGTCGATATCGCTTCTCTATCGGCCCTCCTCCGCACCCGCTGTGACCTGCGCGAACCAGCCGGCGTATAGAGCCCGTACAGAACGGGATGCCAGGCTGTCGGGCGCGTTTGCCGCGGGGCCGTCCCAGCACCGGGCCGGGCCGTTCCTCCGGTGGCAGGATCAGGCGGCGGCGGTCAAGGTGGGCGACGGGGGTCACCGCCGAGGGAGACGAGATGTCTGAAGTTACCGAGAAGTATGCGCCCGGTACCCCGTGCTGGGTGGACCTGATGGCGCCGGACCAGCAGGCCGCGCTCGACGTGTACCGCGACCTGTTCGGCTGGCAGGGCGAGATAGGCCCGCCCGAGTTCGGCGGGTACGCGATGTGCCTGCTGAACGGGAAGCCGGTCTGCGGCATCGGCCCGGCGATGGCGCCCCCGGGGCAGCCGGCCCCGCCCACCGTCTGGACCACCTACCTCTCGACCGACGACGCCGACGCCGCCCAGGCGGCCATCACCGCCAACGGCGGCACCGTGATGGTCCCGGTGATGGACGTGGGCACGGTCGGGCGGATGCTGATCGCCTCCGACCCGACCGGTGCGGTCTTCGGTGTCTGGCAGCCGCTGGACTTCTTCGGCGCGCAGGTGGTCAACGAGCCCGGCGCGCTCACCTGGAACGAGCTGCACACGGGGGACCCGGCCAAGGCGAAGACCTTCTACAAGGCCGTCTTCGGCGCCGATATCGAGCCGATGAGCATGGCGGAGGCGGGCGACTACCACGTGCTCAAGGTGGGCGGCCGCCCGGTCGGCGGCGTCGCCAACCTGGCCAACGCCCCGGCCGGCATGCCCGCGCACTGGCTGACGTACTTCGCCGTGGACGACACGGACAGCACGGTGGACGCACTGGTGAAGCGCAACGGCAACGTGCTGGTACCGCCCTTCGACATGCCGGCCGGGCGGATGTCGGTGGTCGCCGACCCGCAGGGCGCCGTCTTCGCGGTGATCAAGACGAAGCCGATGTAGGACCGGCGACGGGGAGCACGGCGAAGCGCGCCGACGGCTCCCCCTGGGCCGAACACCGCCTGGCCAGACAGAACTTGGCCGAAAGTCGCCGGGGCCGCCCGTTCGCGACGCGCAGATGCGGCGCAAATGGGCGGCTTCCGCTGCCGTTCCGCGCCACACTGGCGGCATGCTGGGACTTCCGGACCACATCCGAGCATTCCTCTTCGACCTCGACGGAGTGCTGACACAGACCGCGAAGGTGCATGCGGCGGCCTGGAAGGACATGTTCGACTCCTTCCTGAGGACCGAGGCCGAGCGCACCGGCGAGGAGTTCATCCCGTTCGACCCGGTCGGTGACTACGACGCGTACGTCGACGGCCGGCCCCGGCTGGACGGCACCCGGGAGTTCCTCGCCTCCCGGGGCATCCGGCTGCCCGAGGGCACCCCGGCCGACCCGCCGGGCACCCGCACCGTCCAGGGGCTGAGCAGCGCCAAGAACCGCACCGTGCTGCGCATGATCCAGGAGCAGGGCGTGCAGCCGTACCCGGGCTCGGTGGAGTACCTGCACCGGCTCCGGGTGCTCGGCCTGCCGCGCGCCGTGGTCTCCTCCAGCGCCAACTGCCGGGACGTCCTGCGGGCCGCGGGCATCGACGGACTGTTCGACGTGGTGATCGACGGGCTGGTCGCCAGGCGCGACAAGCTGCCGGGCAAGCCCGCGCCCGACACCTACCTGGCCGCCGCCCGGGCCCTGAAGACCCCGCCCGAGCACGCCGCCGTCTTCGAGGACGCCCTCGCCGGGGTGGAGTCCGGGCGGGCCGGCGGCTTCGGCGCGGTGGTCGGCGTGGACCGGGTCGGCCAGGCCGGAGCGCTGCGCGAACACGGCGCGGACATCGTGGTCAGGGACCTGGCCGAACTGATCGAGGCGGACTCCGCTCAGGAGGAGGGGAGTTAGGCATGGCCGCGACCAACGTCTTCACCATCGACCCCTGGGGCGTCGCCGAACACGGCCTGGACATCCCGGGGCTGGCCCGCGCCGAGTCGGTGTTCGCGCTCTCCAACGGCCACATCGGCCTGCGCGCCAACCTGGACGAGGGCGAACCGCACGGCCTGCCCGGCACCTACCTCAACGGCGTCTACGAGCTGCGCCCGCTGCCGTACGCCGAAGGCGGCTACGGCTTCCCCGAGTCCGGCCAGAGCGTCATCAACGTCACCAACGGGAAGATCATCCGGCTGCTGGTCGACGACGAGCCCTTCGATCTGCGCTACGGCAAACTCCTCAGCCACCAGCGGCAGCTGGACTTCCGCGAGGGTGTCCTGCGGCGCGAGGCCGAGTGGACCTCGCCTGCCGGGCGGACCATCAAGGTCACCTCCTCCCGGCTGGTCTCGCTGACCCAGCGGGCGGTCGCCGCGATCGACTACCGGGTCACCGCGGTGGACGGCCCGGTGCGGATCGTGCTCCAGTCCGAGCTGGTCGCCAACGAGCAGCTCCCGGAGGGCGTGGGCGATCCGCGGGCCGCGGCGGCCCTGGAGTCACCGCTGCTCGCCGAGGCCGCGCACGCCATCGGCAGCAAGGCGGTCCTGGTGCACCGGACCAGGTTCAGCGGCCTGCGGGTGGCGGCCGGGATGGACCACCTGGTCGAGGGGCCCGAACACTTCGACGCCACCGCCGAATGCGCCGAGAACCAGGGCCGGTACAGCGTCACCACCGTGCTGAACCCGGGCGAGTCCCTGCGACTGGTCAAGTTCATCGCGTACGGCTGGTCGGGCACCCGCTCGCTGCCCGCCGTCCGCGACCAGGTCGAGGCCGCGCTGACCGCCGCCCGGTTCACCGGCTGGGACGGGCTGGTCGCCGAACAGCAGCAGTTCCTCAAGAAGTTCTGGGAAACCAGCGACGTCCAGCTGGACGGCGACGTGGAGTTGCAGCAGGCCGTCCGCTTCGGGCTCTTCCACGTGCTCCAGGCGGGTGCGCGCAGCGAGGAACGGGCCATCCCCGCCAAGGGGTTGACCGGCCCCGGCTACGACGGCCACAGCTTCTGGGACACCGAGACCTTCGTCCTGCCGGTGCTCACCTACTCCATGCCGTCGGCGGTCAGGCAGGTGCTCGCCTGGCGGCACAGCACCCTGCCGATGGCCCGCGACCGGGCCGCCCAACTCGGCCTGTCCGGAGCGGTGTTCCCCTGGCGGACGATCCACGGCGAGGAGTGCTCGGGCTACTGGCCCGCCGGCACCGCGGCCTTCCACATCGGCGCGGACATCGCCGTCGCGGTCGCCCGCTACTGCCGGGCCACCGGGGACGTCGAGTTCGAGAAGACCCTGGGGCTCGAACTTCTGGTGGAGACCGCCCGGATGTGGCGCTCGCTCGGCCACCACGACTCCGAGGGCCGGTTCCGGATCGAGGGCGTCACCGGACCCGACGAGTACAGCGCCGTCGCCGACAACAACGTCTTCACCAACCTGATGGCGCAGACCAACCTGCGGGTCGCCGCCGAGACCGCCACCCGGCACATGCACGAGGCCACCGCCTTCGGCGTGGACACCGAGGAGGCGGCGACCTGGCGGGACGCCGCCGCGGCCATGTACATCCCCTACGACGAGCGGCTCGGCATCCACCCGCAGGCCGACGGCTTCACCGACCACCAGTTCTGGGACTTCGAGAACACCCCGCCGGAGAAGTACCCGCTGCTGCTGCACTACCCGTACTTCGACCTGTACCGCAAGCAGGTGGTCAAACAGGCCGACCTGGTGCTGGCCATGCAGGTGCGCGGCGACGCCTTCACCGACGAGCAGAAGGCCCGCAACTTCGCCTACTACGAGCGGCTCACGGTCCGCGACTCCTCGCTGTCCGCCTGCACCCAGGCGGTGATGGCGGCCGAGGTCGGCCAGCTGGACCTGGCGTACGACTACACCGCCGAAGCCGCCCTGATGGACCTGCACGACCTCGGCGGAAACACCAAGGACGGCCTGCACATGGCCTCGCTGGCCGGCGCCTGCATCGCCCTGGTGGCGGGCTTCGGCGGACTGCGCGACCACGACGACGAGCTCTCCTTCCGGCCCCGACTGCCCGCCGGGCTGCGTCGGCTGGCCTTCGCCATGGTGGTCAGGGACCGGCTGCTGCACGTGGACATCACCCACCAGCGCACCACCTACACACTGCGCCGGGGCCCGGCGATGACCCTGCTGCACGAGGGGGAGCAGCTGAAGCTGGAGCACGGCAGGCCGGTCGGCCGTTCCACCACCGTGCCCGAGACACCGCCCGAGGGGCTGTGTAACCAGCCACCCGGACGCGAACCGGCCAGGCGGCAGCCGCAGGCGGGCCTGCCGATCGGCGTGGTGGAGCACCTGCCGGCCGAGTGACGCCGCCGGGGGCGGAGGTCGCCGAGGGCGACGCTGCTTGATGCGGTGTCACCGCAATATTGCGCACCGTCAACTCCTCGGTGTGCCAGTGGGTTCCGTGTTGCGAGCGCAATGCCTCCGACCTGTGAATTGCTGTGAGTTCGACCAGCCCTTTCCCTTCGGGTGGTAAAGGGCTGGTCGAATCCTGGGCTGCCCATTGTTTGACCTGGCCATGTCTGGCTAGCGTCGGCGCCAGTTCCCGGTGGTGAGTAACGGCCTGAGCGGCCGTCATCTTCACCTGCCCGGATGCCGGCCCCCATCGGTCTCCGTGCGACCGCCCCCACGCACAGCCCCCACGCCTTCAAAGGGCTACCAGCCCAGCCACAGGAGGAAGTTCGGTGCATTCCCCCACCATGCCCGCGTCCACCCGCCGGTTCGCCCTGGCCCTCGCCGGTACCGCGGCCCTCGCCGTGTCCGCGATCTCCACCGCCGCTCCGGCCGGCGCCGCGTCAGCCACCGTCTACCACAAGGGAAACACCTCGTGGGTGCGGGCCTGTGACACCCTCGCCAAGGGTGACACCGTGAGCTGCAACGCCCTTCGGGTCACCAGCACGGTCCAGAAGGTCAAGCCGATGGGCGTCACCCCCAACGCGACGCCGTCCGGCTACGGCCCGAGCGACCTGATCGGCGCGTACAACCTGCCGGCCAACGGCGGCGCGGGCCAGACCATCGCCATCGTGGACGCGTACGACGACCCCAACGCCGAGTCCGACATGGCGGTCTACCGCTCCCAGTACGGCCTGCCGGCCTGCACCACCGCCAACGGCTGCTTCAAGAAGGTCAACCAGACCGGTGGCACCAAGCTGCCGTCGGCGAACTCGGGTTGGGCCGGTGAGATCTCGCTCGACCTCGACATGGTCTCCGCGATCGCCCCCAACGCGAAGATCATCCTGGTCGAGTCCACCACCGCCGGCATGGCCAACCTCGGCACCGGCGTGAACACCGCCGTCAAGCTCGGCGCCAAGTTCGTCTCCAACAGCTACGGCGCCCCGGAGTCCTCCTCCGACGCCTCGTACGACAGCTCCTACTACAACCACCCGGGCGTCGCCATCACCGTCAGCGCCGGTGACTCGGCGTACGGCGCGGAGTACCCGGCCTCCTCCAAGTACGTCACCGCCGTCGGTGGCACCGCGCTCAACCGCAGCTCCAATGCCCGTGGTTGGAGCGAGTCGGTGTGGTACACCAACAGCACCGAGGGCACCGGCTCCGGCTGCTCGGCCTACATCGCCAAGCCCACCTGGCAGAAGGACACCGGCTGCGGCAAGCGCACCGTCTCGGACGTCTCCGCCGTCGCGGACCCGGCCACCGGTGTGGCGGTCTACCAGACCTACGGCGGCAGCGGCTGGGCGGTCTACGGCGGCACCAGCGCCTCGTCCCCGATCATCGCGAGCGTCTACGCGCTGGCCGGCACCCCGTCCACCGGTAGCTACCCGGCCTCCTTCCCGTACGCCCACACCTCGTCCCTCAACGACGTGACCACGGGCTCCAACGGCAGCTGCTCCCCGTCCTACCTCTGCACGGCGGGCGTCGGCTACGACGGTCCGACCGGCCTCGGCACCCCGAACGGCCTCACCGCCTTCGCGGGCTGAGCCGGGCTTCGCCGAGTGGAGACGCGTCTTCAGGGATGCGGAACTGTGCTGCGGTGCCGCACTGTTCGGCGGCAGGGCTGAGGCGCGTCTGACGAATGCACGTGCCGGCTGACCCCTCGGCGGGCCACCACGGCCCCCGTACCTTCCTCCCCGTGTGGGAGGTCGGTGCGGGGGCTTTCCGCGTTCGAGCCGAGATCCTCCACCGGCCCGGGCGAGCGGCAGGACGTGGGCCCGGCACCGGGGCCGGTGCCCGCGCGGCAGATCAGGGCCGGCCTGCGGGGCCTGGGCACGCTCCCTCCGAGGAGCAGGCCGTGGTGAAGTTTCTCGGATGTGGTCGCAACCTCGGGGGACGTCGCACGTCTGGTGGGTTGAAGGCGCCCTTCAGCTGTTGTTCCAGACCGTGTTTCCGTCACTTCCTCGGGAGAGTCCCATGTCTTCGCACGCCAAGTTGAACTACCGTCCCCGCCTCCGGGTCCTGGGCACCGTCACCGGTGTCGCGCTGCTGCTGGGCGGCGGCTTCGCCGCGCAGGCCGTCGCCGACTCCGGCGCGAAGCCGGCCCCCGCCGCGCCGAAGGTCACCACGACCGGGGACGCGGCCCCGAAGGTCGTCGAGCCGGGCAAGTCGGGCGGTGCCCCGAAGGTCGTCGAGCCGGGCAAGTCGGGCGGTGCCCCGAAGGTCGTCGAGCCGGGCAAGTCGGGCGGTGCCCCGAAGGTCGTCGAGCCGGGCAAGTCGGGCGGTGCCCCGAAGGTCGTCGAGCCGGGCAAGTCGGGCTCCGGGGCCGCCCCGGCCGAGAATGCTCCCCGGGTGATCCAGCCGGGCAGCGGAGTCCAGAAGTAGCAGCAGCGGCAGCACCACGGGGCGGGCCGGCCTCTCCGCAGGCCCGCCCGCCCCTCCCGCAACGGATCGAGGCCCATGCAGTACGCCATTCCCGCAGCGCCGACATGGTGGTCCCGTCTCCTCTTCCGCGTGCCCCGGACCGGGGACGTGCCGGTACGGGGACATCATCTGCGGGCGCTCGATGCGCCGTACGACGACGAGCCGCCGCCCACGCTGACCGAGCTGTACCGGGCGCGGCGGCTCGACATGGTGCGGCTCGCGCTCTTCCTGGTGGACGATCTGCACACCGCCGAGGACGTCGTCCAGGACGCCTTCGCCGCAGTCCACCGTACGCACGGCACCTCGCTGAACGGGCTCCAGGACCCCGAGGCCTACCTGCGTACCGCCGTTGTCAACGCGGCCCGCTCCGTGCTGCGCAGACGTCGCACCGCCCGTGCCTACACCCCGCCCCACCAGGGTTACGGGCCGCCCGTCGAGGAGGGGCTGCTGCTCGCCGAGGAGCACCGTCAGGTGTTCGACGCGTTGGCACAATTGACGCGGCGCCAGCGAGAGGTGCTGGTGCTGCGCTACTGGTCGGAGCTGACCGAGGCGCAGATCGCGCAGACGCTCGGACTGTCGCGCGGCACGGTGAAGTCCACCGCGAGCCGCGCGCTGGATGTCCTGGAGAAGAAGCTGGGGGCGGGCCGATGAAGCCGGATGCCGAAGACCGCCGGTCGGCGACCGAGGACCGGCTGCGCGCCGCGCTGGCCGCCCGCGCCGCGCTCGTCACGCACCGCGACCTGTGCCGCGACGCACCCCCGCAGGGACGCGATTGGGGGGTGCGCCGGGTACGCGGGGTTGCCTTCGCCGCGCTCGGCGTGGCGGCTGCCGTGGTGGCCCTGTGTCTGCTGGTGCTGCTGCCCGGCAGCCCACGGGACCCGGCTCCGACGCCGCCCGCCGGCACCCCGGGCATCACTGAACCATCGCCGTCCACACCTGTGCGCCCGGTCGGCCCGTCCGCTGCGGATCCCAGTGTGATCAGCCGGCCATAGAGCATGTCCGGATCGCGGCCGGCCTTGCGCACTTCGCATCCTCGGACCCCGACGTCGTGCACACCGGTGCGTGGTTCCTGCCGGAGCATCAGACTGCGATGGCGCGGCCTTCGACGTGGTACACGGGCGCGAACGGGTCGGTGAGACGCAGCAGGGCGGACCAGATGCGGCGGGTCTGGTCGTCGGTGCAGCGGTCCGGGATGTAGTCGGGTTCGACCCAGGCGATCTCGCTGATGGTGGCGAGCGCCCTGGCGGGGATGGTCGCGGTGGCGGCGGTCTGCGTGGTGACCTGTGCCGTGAAGACGTGGTCGATGCCCTGGGGTGCGTCCTCGCGGGCGGTGACGTCGACGATGAGGGCGTCGGTGAAGTCCAGGCTGAGCCCGGTGGTGGCCCGGACGGTGCGGGCGGCGGCCAGGTGCGGCTGCTCGCCCTGGTGGGCGGGGCCGCCGGGCAGGGTCCAGCCGTCGCGGTCGTCCGGGTTGATGAGCAGGACGAAGCCCCGGGGGTTGGTGATCAGGGCCTGGCACTCCAGACGGATCCGGGGGAGCTGGTCGGGGGCGGTGTCGAAGTGCATCAACTGTCCTTAGTGGTCGCGCTGTTCAATGGAGAAGGTCGGGTGCACGGTGCCGCTTCGGCCGGCCGGACAGCGGTTGCGCGCCAGGCCGCGAGTCTCACCGCACCCCGGATGAAGCCCCAGGCCGCCGCCCCGTACGCGGCGACGACGGCGCTCCGCCAGGTGTGGACGATGAGCGAACCGGCGGTCAGGGCTGCGGCGGCCGTGAGCACCGCCAGGACGACGCTCATCGTCCGGTGGTGCCGCTCCAGCCACTGGGCCGGCGGCGCGGGCCGCTCGATCTGAACCATGCTGCTGTGCTTTCTGCTTGGTGCTCGTTGCTCCCAGCCGGCCGCGCACGCCTCGGGGGTGTACGCACGCGGCCGACCGGGGTTTCCCGCCCGGACTGGGGAGTTGTCGGACCCGGGCGGGAGTTCAATGCGGTGGCGCTCCGCGCGGACCGCCGCGCAGGCGCTGACCGCGAGGGCGAAGACCAGAGCCGTGCCGAGAAGCAGGTCGAGCGTCACGGCCCGTCTTCCGGGGACTTCGCGAACGTGCCGTCCTCGGCCAAGTCCTCTGCCTCGTCGGCGGGTTCGGGGCCCTTGGTGTCGGCCGGCTCGGGGGGATCCGCCCAGGCACCGTAGTCGGTATTCATGAAGGCAGTGGGTCGGTACGTCATCGCGGGATCTCCGTCAGCGTGGGCGCGGGGCAGGGGAGGTCATGTGGTCGCCTTCTTCGCGGGCCGCAGCAGGAGTCCGACCCGCTGGAAGACCGGCTCGTCCGGATGCTCGGCCGCGTACTCCGGGGGGAGCGTGTAGCCGAAGGCCCCACAGCCCGGACAGCGCCACTCCCGTACGCCGCCGTCGGACGGGGCGCTCGCCTCAATGTGCCTGCCGCAGCCCGGAGTAGAGCACGCCAGTGGACCGTTGTAGCTCATGCGATCCCGGTGCCCGACTTCGCCAACTGCGCCTCGGCGCCGAGCCTTACCACCGCCGCGAGTCGAGCAACCACGTCGGGCCGAGCCCTGCCCAGCTCCACCACGAAGACACCGCTGCCGATCACGGGAACCTGGTCAACTCCAAGGGAAGGCAACACGATCCCCGCCTGATCCAATGCGTCGGCCAAGCCGCGCCAGGCGGCCAGTGCCTCGATTCGCGGGCGCGTCATCATGCGATCAAGCAGTCTCGGCGGGCACTTCGCACGGTCGATCTGCGGCGGTCTGAGGGCGACGGCAGGCATAGGGGTGCTCCGATCGGTCGGGGGTGGTGACCCCGAATCTCACGTTCTGTGCTCCAAGGGTTGCGCTCCGGAGCTACGATCGGAAGTACGTCGCACTGGACACTTTGGTGCTGTGAAATGAGGCAGAAGCCTTGAGAGAAAAGAATCTTGATCCAACGTCATCTCCAGCTGCAGCCTACGCGGTGCAACTCCGCAGGTCGCGTAAGGCCAAGGGCTACTCACAGACGGAGCTCGCCAAAGAGGTGCGGTTCAGTGGTACCTACCTCTCGTACCTCGAACGAGCGGAGCGCGCGCCCACACTTCACTTCTCCCAGGCCGCCGACGTCGCCCTCGAAACTGGCGGGACCCTCGAACTGATGTGGTGGCACCTCAAGCACACGGCGCTGCTTGAGGGCTTCCCGGAGTACGTCGCCCAAGAGCAGAAGGCCACCGAGATTCGGATTTTTGGGCTGGGCATCATCCCTGGGCTTCTCCAGACCTCCGGGTACGCCGCAGCGCTCGCAGCGGCAGCCGTGCAGCGCGGCAGCATCACCCAGACCCAGGCCGAAGAACGCATCGAGTTTCACGTGACCCGCCAGCGGGTTCTGGAACGGACTCCTGCGCCGCTGGTTCATGCCGTACTCGACGAGTCCTGCCTCCGCCGCCCGATCGGAGGTCCGCAGGTCATGGCTGACCAGCTTCAGTTCTTGACGGCCTTGGCAGGCCGGTCAAGCGTGATCATCCAGGCGGCCCCGTTCGCTTTGGCTGAACTGGCGCCGTTCACTCTGGGCGTCATGCTGTTGACGCTTCCGGATCGAACGGTCCTTGGCTACTCGGAAGCCCAGCAGCGAGGCTTTCTTGAGCGCACAGCCGAGACGGTTAGGGCTTGGGAGAGGGACTACCATCGCTTGCAGGTTGAAGCGCTGCCCCAGGCTTCCTCCCTGGCAATGATCCGCGCCGCACGAGAGGAATTGCACGCATGATCAACTCCGTTGACCTGACTGGCGCGTTCTGGGCCAAGTCCTCCTACAGCCAGTCCGGCGGCAACTGCATCGAGGTCGCCCCGGGCTATCCCGGCATCATGCCCGTCCGCGACTCCAAGGACCCGCAGGGGCCCACCCTGGTCTTCTCTGCCGATGCCTTCGCGGCCTTCGTGGCGGGTGTGAAGAACGGCGAGTTCGGCGCCGTCTGACTATCCGTCTGCCCGAGACCCCACCGCCGTCCTCGTTCGGCCGTGGGGTCTCCTCATGTCCGCGCCTGTAGCTACACCGCCGACCCGGCATGAACGCCCGCATCGGACTCACCTTGCTGACCATGGCTGGATGCATCCAACTGCTTGCGCGGGATACCCCAACCAGGGGCGTTCCAGGCACGGGACCGGGCAGCTGTCGCTACGATCGACCTCAGGCCGCTGCGCCTGCGCAAGTCGCTTCCCTGGACGTCATCCGTGCAGCTTGGAGGAACTCGCATCATGACTCCCAACCCTGACCTGACCGGTGCTTCCTGGCTCAAGTCCAGCCACAGCAACAACGGCGGGCAGTGCATCGAGGTCGCCCCGGGTTACCCCGGCTTCATGCCCGTCCGCGACTCCAAGGACCCGCAGGGGCCTGCCCTGGTCTTCTCCGCCGACGCCTTCGCGGCCTTCGTGGCGGGTGTGAAGAGCGGCGAGTTCGGCTCCGTCTGATTACCTCTCCCTCACCGTACCTAGGGGTTGATAGAAGGCTCCGGTGCCGGCCACCCGCAGGGGTAGGAAGGTGCGGGACCGCTACCCGCCTCTGCCCGACCGATTCGCCGAGTCGTGAAAGGAACTGGCGACCATGACCTCCTCCCTCGACCTGTCGGGCGCGATGTGGATCAAGAGCACGCACTCGGATGGAAACGGCGGCAACTGCATCGAGTGGGCGCCCGTGTTCGCCCCACTCGGCGTGATCTCCGTCCGCGACTCCAAGGACCCGCAGGGGCCCGCCCTGGTCTTCTCCGCCGAGGCCTTCGCGGCCTTCGTGGCGGGTGTGAAGAACGGCGAGCGCCGTCTGACGGCCCGTACGCCCGAGACCCCACCGCCGTCCTCGTTCGGCCGTGGGGTCTCCTCAGCTCCACTCCTGTAGCTACACCGTCGGCTCGGCATGAGCGCCCGCATCGGACCCGCCTCGCTGACCATGGCTGGATGCATCCAACTGCCTGCGTGGAGTACCTCCAACCGGGGTTTCCCTGGAACGGAACCGGGCAGCTGTCGCTACGATCGGCCTCAGGCCGCTGTGCCTGCGCAAGTCGCTTCCCTGGACGTCATCCGTGCAGCTTGGAGGAACTCGCATCATGACCCCCAACCTTGACCTGACCGGTACTTCCTGGCTCAAGTCCAGCCACAGCGACAATGGCGGACAGTGCGTCGAGGTCGCCCCGGGCTACCCCGGCATCATGCCCGTCCGTGACTCCAAGGACCCGCAGGGGCCCGCCCTGGTCTTCTCCGCCGACGCCTTCGCGGCCTTCGTGGCGGGTGTGAAGAGCGGCGAGTTCGGCGCCGTCTGACTGCCCGCCCTCCCGAGACCCCACCGCCGTCCTCATTCGGCCGTGGGGTCTCCTCATCCCGACGGGCCTTGTGCAGCGCCCCTGATCTCAAGGGCTGCTCAGCGCCTGTCTCCGATCCCTCTCCCATGAAGCGGGCACGTCCTCAGCAGATAGGCCACGGTGACTCTCGGTGCGACCACGTCGCCCACCAGCGGTCGAATCATCCGCTGAACGTCGCCGCCGCGTTCGAGTGAGCCGGTCAAACCCCAACCGGTCGACAACTACCGCACCCTGCTCCAGAAGGTCGACGCCAGCGGGCCCGCCCAGACCTCGCGGACGAAGGCCGCCGCGCTGACCAAGCAGGCCCTGGACGCCTTGGAGGGCCTTAAACGAGGAGTCCCGCCCCTGCGGAGGTCGCCCGGAAGCTGGGGGCCGGGTGTCGCCGCGCTGCTGGTGCCGGCCGAGGGCCGCGTAAGCGCTGGCCCACCGGGAGTCCGTCACCGGATCGAGGCGGTCGCGCTACCTCGGGGACGGGGCGGGGACGGGGACGGGGACGGGGACGGGCGCTACGCGTCGTGGGCCAACCACGACGCGTGCGCCCGCCGGCTGAGCCGCACCCTGGCGGTATGCGGCGGTATCGCCTGGGTCAGCCGTGCTTGGGGTGGCCGGGGTGGATGAGGAACTCGGGCCCGTACACATGTGCGCTGTCATCCCGTAGGGGCTCGGCCATCAACGCCTGCGCAGCCGGTTTCAGCGCGAACATCGCACCGATCGAATCGCCCAGCGCGCCGTTGTCTCCCTCCTGCCATGCCTTCTCCAGGAGGCTGAGCATCTCGGTGTACTTGTCGTTGAAGGCGGTGAGGAGTCCCTGCACCTTCTCCGTGGGGTTGGGCCAGCGCTCCGCTGTGAGCCTGCCCATGGGGTACGTCTCGGGGAAGGGGACCGGATCCCCGACCCAGTCGTACGCTGTGGGGCCGTTGGGTGTGGGCACCAGCCTGTGTCCCTTCCAGATCTCACCGAAGCCGTAGTAGTGGGCCAGCCGTCCGTCGGCGGTGGGGTCGTCGGGGAGGTGGCTGGTGCCCTCTCCCTGCTCCTTGATCACGTCGATCGCCTCCGTGATCTGGTCGACCGAGGTGAACTTGGTCAGCTTGTTCCTGCCGATCGGCGTCTCCATCTGATGGCCCGCCCCGATGGTCGGGTTGACGTTCTTGAACGCGTCCCGCACCGCGTCGTAGAACTTGCCGATCGTGATCCACTCCTCGTACAGGGGCGCGAGCGGATTCTCGGGCATCTCGATCTCCATGAAGACCTCCCGGACGTACGTCTGGGTCAGCCCCTGGAGATACACCTCGATCGTCGGCCGCACATTGCCCGGCAGCTTGCCCGGATATGTCGGGGCCGCGGCGAGGATGTGCGGCGTCCCATCGATCGCCGACAGCATGTTGCACGCCATCCCCATGTGGTACATCTCGTCGTGGACGACGCTCTTGATCAGCTTCTCGGCTTCGGAGCCCTGGGTCTTGATGGACCACATGCCGCACAGGTAGGGCGGCAGGGTCGACAGCTCCAGGGCGATGGCGGACTGCAGACTGTCCTTGATCCACTTCAGGTCGTGATCGACCGCTGGGATCTCCATCAGCTCGGCGATCGGCATCGGTTTGGTGGCGAAGGTGGTCACGGCGATTCCCGTTCGTTCGGCGGAAGCGGCGGGCAGGCCCGGTCAGCGCGGACGAAGTCCAAGAAGAAGCCCCGGGGCCGATTGCGACAGATCAGTGCGACTCCGCACGCCGCTGAGTGCGCCTGCGATCGTTCCCGGGGGTGGATCGCGGCAAAGCGGGCAGACGGGTGAAGACTCCTTCGGCGTAGAGCCCCAAGAACGGCCCTGAAGCCGGCGTTCGAACGCCGATCCACCCCGGCCACCCAAAGCTTGCCGCACTCCGGGCAATCGGCCCGGCCTGCGCCGCTGAGTTCGGCCGCCACTCGCTTCCGCAGTCGGCGTTCCACCCGCCACTGCCCGGCACGACACGCCGTCGAGCAGAACACCGCATCGGGCCGCGCCGTCGGCCTCAGCCGATCACCGCAGCCCCTGGACTTCCGCTCCCCGGCCGGCTCGGTGCCTTGCGACACCAAGCCGGACCAGGACTCCGGGCTACCCAAAGTAGCGAACGGACACAGCCGTTCAGGCCACGGCGGGCGCCGCGTCGAGAATCGCGTCGATCTCGGCCAGTTCCCCGGGGGTCGGTACCCACTGCCCGGCGGCGGCATTGGCGCGCACCTGCTCGGCGCTGGTCGCCCCGGCGATGACCGAGCCGCAGCCGGGCCGTGCGGCGAGCGCGCCCACGCCGATCTCGAGGACGCTCCGGCCGTGCGCCTCGCCCCAGGCTGCGAGGCGCTCGACCGTGTCGAGGCCGGCCTCGGTCACCCGCTCGGGCCGCGATGCCAGGCGCGAGCCTGCGGGCACGCCCGTGGCACGGCGCACCTTCCCGGTCAGCATGCCGTTGGCGAGCGGGAAGTACGGCAGCACACCGAGGCCGTAGTGCAGCGCCGCAGGCACCACCTCCCGCTCCGCGCCACGTTCGAGCAGCGACCACTCGTTCTGGGCCGAGACGAACGGGACGGCCCCGATCTCCCGGGCGACGTGCGCGGCCTCGGCGATCTGCCAGCCGGTGAAGTTGGAGTGCCCGATGTAGCGCACCTTGCCTTCACGCACCAGCTCGCTGAGCGCGGCCAGCGTCTCGGCGATCGGGGTGTGCGGGTCAGGGGTGTGCAGCTGGTAGAGGTCGATGTGGTCGGTCTGCAGGCGTCGCAGCGACTCCTCGACCGCGCGCCGGACGTAGGCCCGACCGCCCTTCGCCCCGGCCGCGGGCCCGTACCCCATGTCCGCCTGCTGATGGCCGAACTTGGTGGCCAGCACGACCTCGTCGCGCCGCCCCTTCAACGCCTGGCCGAGCAGCGTCTCGGAGCCGCCCCCGCCGCCGTACATGTCGGCCGTGTCGAAGAGCGTCACCCCGGCGTCGAGTGCCGCGTCGACCACCGCGAGTGTCTGCGCCGCGTCGAGACGTCCGCCGAAGTTGTTGCAGCCGAGTCCGACCACGGAGACGAGGAGTCCGCTGTTGCCGAGCGTTCTGTATTCCATCGGGTCACTCTAGTTCCGGCACGACAACAAGACCGGCAGGCATGCCACTTGGTCACACTCGCGTGAACCCGTGGCTCCGCTCCACCTTCGCCACGTGCAGCGTGTAGCTCTGGTACCACTCGGCCCGCCCGCGCTTCTGCGCCGCGCGGTGTTCGGCGTTGGACTGCCACTCCGTGAGGGCGTCGGCGTCGCGGAAGTAGGCGACGGTGATGGCCAGCCCGCCGGGATTCTGTGCGTAGTCCATCCCCAGGTACCCGGGGATGTCCTTCACCAGGTCTTCCAGGCGTGCGTTGGTCTCGCTGTAGCCGCTCTGGTCCTCGGTTCGCACTGCACTGAAGACAGCCGCGTAGTAAGGGGGTTCATAGGCCTGGACGGGCGCAACAGGCGCTTCGGAGTGATTGCTCATGGCGCCACCGTATGGCGGGACGCGCCCGATGATCCAGGGTCTTTCCTGAACGGTGTACATAAGGGATCGAGCTCTTGACCAAAGCTGTCCGAGCTCCCCTCCAGCTCCCGGAAGCGGCCACGAGCCCGCCCAGCGTGTGCAGGAGTGCCCGTCGTCCTGGCCGTGTGCGGTATGCATGTGACGTATGTTCAGCGACTCTGAGGACGTCTCGGTCCGGGGCCCAGCTGGGGGAACAGCCTTGAGTCTCCAGTGACTGGAGACGGCAGAGTGGGGGACATGGACGCTACGGCCCTCTACTCGATCGGGGAGCTCTCCCGGCGGACCGGCCTGCCCGTGAGGACCATCCGGTTCTACTCCGATGCGGGGGTGGTAGCGCCGACCACCCGAAGTCCCGCCGGTTACCGGCTCTACGACCTCGACGCACTGCTTCGCCTGGAACTCCTCCGCACACTGCGCGAGCTGGGCGTGGACCTGGCCACGGTCCAACGGGTACTGGACCGCGAGCTCTCGGTGGCGGAGGTCGCCGCGGCGCACGCCGACGCCGTGGACGTCCAGATCCGGATGCTGCAACTGCGCCGGAGCGTTCTGCGAGTCGTGGCCGGACGCGGGTCCGATCCCGAGGAGACCAAGCTCATGCACAGGCTCACGCAGTTGTCCGACGAGGAACGCCGGCGTCTGATCGACGATTTCATCGATGGCACCTTCGGCACGGTGGATGCCGAACCGGCCGTGGTGGCCATGGTCCGCGCGGCCACTCCCGACCTCCCCGATGATCCGTCCAGCGAGCAGGTCGCCGCGTGGGTGGAGCTCGCCGAGCTGATCGGCGACGAGGACTTCCGGGCCCGGATCCGCCGGACGGCCGTGCACCAGGCCGCCGGGCGCACGCTCGACATCGAGAGCGAGGCCGGCGAGGAACTGATGGAGTTCACCCGTCAGAAGGTGGCGGAGGCCCGGGAGTCGGGCATCGACCCGCTCGGCGACAGGGCGGCACCCGTCATCGACGACCTCGTGCACCGCTTCGCCGAGGTGTTCGCGCGCACCCCTGACGCGGAGTTCCGGGACTGGATGGCCCGGCAGTTCGAAGAGGCGCACGATCCCCGGGTGGACCGGTACTGGCGGCTGGTGTGGATCGTCAACGGCTGGCAGGTGGTACCGGACCTGCTCCCGGTGTACCCCTGGCTCATCCAGGCCCTGCGCAATGACCGCGACGCGTAGTCACCGCGGTGTAGGCCGCCCCGGACCGTGGCGCCCGGCCGCCGGGTTCGCGCCCACGAGTCCTACGACCGTGTCGGCCACACCACCGCCTGGGCGACGATGACCCGCTCACCGTTGAAAGTGACCGCAGGGCCTTCGTGCAGTTCGTAGCCGAGAGCCAGCGCTTCGCTCACACGGTGGCAGAACGCGGCGTCGTCCGGGCCGGTCAGGACTCGGTAGATCGGCAATCCGTCCGGTGGTGTACTCATGAAGAGAAAGATCTCATGCGCACCCGCCCACCGAGCCAAGCGACCGGCATTCCCAGGGCCGATCGCTCCCAAGGTCGATCGCTCCCAAGGTCGTAAGGCGAACGCTGGCCGATGCGGCACCGGCCCGGCGCGAACGCCCTCATCGGACCCACCTTGCCGATCACGGGGGCGGCATCCAACTCGCCTGCGGGGACTGCTCCGAACCGGGGCTTGCCCGGAACGGGACCGGACTGCCGCCGCTACGATCGGGCTCAGGCCGATGCCCCTGCGAAAGCGGACTTGGTACTTGCTCATAGGTTTGCGGTCCGGTGAGCGGAGGACGGCTCGGCACGCTTCGTGGTTCCTGGCATCGCCGTACACACCGCCTCAGGAGGCGCTCGATGACCGTCCCGAATGAGATAGCCCGGCCCACCCCGCCTGCGAACTCGGCCACTGACCACGCCTCCGCCACCCTGCTGGGGCGGCTGGCCGGTGAACTCAGCAGCCGGGCCTCGAAGACGGTCGTCTACGGCGAGCCCGTCACCGCCGAGGGCGTCACCGTCATCCCGGTCGCCGAGGTCGGCATCGGCTTCGGCTTCGGTGGTGCTGCGGGACGCGAGGCCGGCGCCGCCGGGGCCGGTGAAGGCGTAGGGGGCGGGGGAGTTACGGCCAAGCCCCGTGGCTTCATCGAGATCAAGAACGGCGCGGCCACGTACAGGTCGATCCGCAAGCCCTGGCTGGACGTCGCCGTACCGATCGCCGCTCTCCTGGCGGGCGCCGCCGTTCCACTGGTCGCACGCCGCCTCACCAAGCGCCGCCTTGGGTGAGCAGGCCGTCTCTGTCGACCATGCCGGGCTGATCCGATGACGAGGACGGTGAACGGCCGGGGCGTCCTTGCCCGGGCCGTTCACCGCTCAACTCTCCTTCTCCCGTGCTCCGGTGGCGGGAGGCCGAGTGTTTCCCGAAGCCGTTACGAGGCGTTGGGCAGCTGGGCCTGCGCGTCGGCCAGGGTCCTCTGCGGGACGCCGATCAGCACCTGCGGGGAGCCGATGTCCCCGCTCGGGCAGAAGCGGGCGTCCTTGAAGACCGGGATGGGCAGAGCCAGGACTCCCTCGTTGCGGACCATGACGAGGAGGTTGCCGGTGGTGCAGCTCGCGTTCGGGGCGACCGGCGGGGCGGAGAGCCAGGTGACGGGCTGGTAGACCGAGTGCCCGACCTGCACCACCGTGCCGTGCTCCCGGTCGGTGGAGAAGATGCCGTCGCCCAGGACACCGGTGGTCAGCTTGGTGAACTCAGCGGTCGTGTGGTCGGTCCGCAGATCGGCGGGCCCGTACATCACGCAGTCCTGCCTTGAGGTGTTGGTGAGCTTGATGACACCGGTCCACCGGCCATCGGCACTCTCGTGCAGGCCGACCATCTTGGCCGCGATGTCGCTCTCCAGCTCCGAGTTGCCGCACAGCGCGACGTCATCACCACCCGACCTCGGCGCCGCTGCGGCGGCACTGGCAGGGCCGCTGAAGGCGGTGAGGGTGAGCACGGTGGTCGCGGCGAGAGCGGCGGCGGTGAAGAGACGGCGGTGAGCCGACATGGTGAACCCCCTGTGTTTCCCGGCCTGTTGGTCACAAGCGGCCGGTTTTGCGGTTGCTGGCACCCCTCTACACGTAGCTCCGGCCCCGCCGGTCGCGCCTGTTACAGTCCTGTGACGGACGGTTGTGCCGTGGCCTCGGCGCCGCGCCCCTGGCAGCGCCGGGCGTGCCCTGGTGCGGCCGCTACGCCGCAGGCACCAGGTTGCCGCGTTCGAGGGCCTCGCACAGGACGGAAGCGATCTCCTCGGGCAGCAGGTTCAGCGCCTCGATGGCCTCGGCGGTGAGGGGGACCTCTTCGAGGATGTACTCGCCGCGGTCGTCCCGCTGGAACTCGGGACCGCTCCTGTCGTCGAAGTTCCAAGTGCTGATCCGGGCGAGGTAGAAGAACTCCTTCTCCCCCTTGGCATTCTCCATCTCGTGGAGCAGGCGCACGATCTCGGCGTCGCCGGCGATCTCCTCGCGGACCTCTCGCAGCAGCGCGTCCTCCCGGGTCGCGTCGCTCTCCTCGACACCGCCACCGACGATCACCCAGTACGGCTCGATGCCCGGCCGGATGCGTTTGATCACGAGCGTGGTGCCGTCCGGGGTGATCAGGACGGCGCGGACGCGCTGCTTCGTGGGGTTGGTCTCTCTCTGCGGTTTGGCGGGACGGGGTGGTTCGTGGAGTGCCTGGTCGGCGTAGGTGATGACGGTGGTAACCACGAGGCCGGTGATGCCGTCTCGTCGGCGTACTCGGGTCGATTGTGGTTCTACTCAGAGCTCGTGTGTGACACATGACGTCCGCTATCGAAAGCATGATTGAGGAACCGTCAACAAACACTCGGATGGCGGTCTTTCCTGTACTGGAAAGCGAGGGGCCTTGACCCTGCGGTTGCCGAGTCGGGAGCATCGGACGAGGTGGTGAAGCGACCGAGGAGGGGCAACAGTGGCGCTTGAGAAGCTGGTGAGCGACTGCCGGGAGGGGCCATGCCCCACGCTGTGGCGTACGGAGGATGGGCGGTACATCGTCCAGGGCTACAAGGTGCTCGACCCTGCGCGGCTGGCCCAGATCGGCCTGCCGGAGAACGAAACGGCCGTGGAAGTCACGGCGGAACTCCTGGAAGGGTTCTTCGGTGCTGCTCGCGGGTGACGACTTCAACCGGCTGTTTCAGACCTTCGAGTCGTCCGCGTTCAAGATGGAGACCAAGGACCGTTACGACGTCGATGGCGAGCGTGACGTGTTCCGATCGTTCCTCGAAGGCGGAGAGATGCCCGAGGACTGGGAAGACAGCCCCTGGGTCCGGTCGATGACGGATACCGGTAAAACTCTGCAGAGGGTCCACATCATTTGCTCTCCCCTGAGTGACTACCTTCGGTTTGAACTCGGATGGGGTTACGTCGGGAACTCCCGTGCCGGTGAGGACATCCGAATCATCGACCTTGCAGGCCGGGAGATCAGCGGTCTTCCGGACCATGACTTCTGGCTCTTCGACGACTCCCGGGTCTATCGAATGCATTATGGCGTGGATGACGAATTCCTGGGGGCAGAGTCTCTGGGGGCGGAAGCCTTGCCGCAGTACCGGGCCTACCGGGATACATCGTGGAAGTACGCTATGCCGTATGCCGAATACTGGCAGCAGTAAAACTTGACCGCGAACGACAATCGTGAACTAGGGAAAGCCCTGCGGGCGCTTCGGGTGGCATCGGGAGTCACCGGTGAAGCCGTCGCCCGCAGGGCTTCCATGTCTGCGGGAAAGCTCAGCAAGATCGAGAACGGCCGGACATTGCCGACTGTCACTGACGTAGAGCTGATCCTGACCGCTCTCGGGGTTTCCGAGGGCGCCAAGGCTGAGTTCCTGGCGCAGGCCAGGGCGGCAGCCACGGAGGCGACGGCATGGCGCGTGCTGCGCCGCATGGGGCCTTGGAAGCATCAGCAGGCCATCAAGGCCATCGAAGTCCAGACGGCCAGGCTGAGACTCTTCCAGGGGCAGCTGATTCCCGGACTTCTTCAGACTCCGGAATACGTGGCGGCTGTTTTCTCTCTGGTCCCCGGGCAGTCGGTTGACTCCAAATCCAAAGCTGTGGCCGCTCGACTGGAGCGGCAGGTCGCCCTATACCAGACTGGCAAGGAATTTCACTTCCTGATCTGTGAGCATGTGCTGCGGTGGCTTATCTGTGATCGACTGGTCATGGCGGTGCAGCTCGACCGGCTGGTTTCACTCTCCCGTCTGCCCAATGTGAGCATCGGCGTACTTCCGCTCGCGCGTAGGATGCCGGACTTCCCGATGACGTGCTTCAGTCTCTATGACGATCGTATGGTGATCGTGGAAACTTTCCACTCCGAGATCACGACGAGAGACCCGAGGGACATAGAGACCTATGTCGGCACCTTCGACCAGTTTGCCTCGGTGGCTGTCCATGGCGATGAGGCGCGCAGTCTGATCGAGAACATTCGGGACGAGTTCTTGCAGTAGCAGGAAAGTTGGTGGATTGTGCTCCCCGTCGTCTTTAGCTTGGTCTCTGTCCCACCCGGGCTGCGGAAAGCCGGGTGGGCGGCCCGGCAAGAGGTAGGACAGGCAGCGGAAGCATTCTCTGCCTGAAGTGACGACCTGGAGGTACGCCATGCCCGCGTGGATCCTGTACAACGACCCCAAGCACGGCGGGGGAACCGGCTCCGGTACCGGCGGCAGCCAGCAGGACGACAGCAGCAGCGGCAACAAGCACGGCGGTGCCGGCAGTGACGAGGGCGGTAACACGTCCGACGGCCAGGGCCCGGCGACGGGCCGCTGAGTGAGCACCGAGGACATGGCGGAGGCCGGCCGTACACGGCTGGCCTCCGCGCTCATCGCCAACGGCTCGCTGTCCTCTGACTGGCTGGGGGCGTACAACGCCGTCCCGCGCCACCTGTTCGTGCCGGACACCGTTTGGCCCGGTATGGCAGATGGCGTTCGGCAGGGCGAGGCCGTCAGCCGGAAGAAGGACTCCTACGCCTGGTGGAACGCCGTCTACACCGATGTCCCGCTGACAACGCAGTGGGACGACGGCGAGCACGCAGGAGCCGGACGGGGTGCCATGCCGAGCTCGTCCAACTCCATGCCGACGATGGTGTTTTCGATGCTCAAGGCACTTGAAGTGCGCGGCGGCGAACGGGTGTTGGAGATCGGCACGGGCACCGGTTGGAACGCCGCTCTTCTCTCCCATCGGCTCGGTTCGGGCAACGTCGTGACCGTGGAGGTGGACGCGAGCAGCGCGGCCGAAGCCCAACGTCGTCTTGCCCGCGCGGCTTACGCTCCGCTGCCGATCGTCGCGGACGGCGCGGACGGCTATGCCAAGGGCGCGCCGTACGACCGGGTCATCGCCACGTGCTCCGTCCGGGACATCCCGCACGCCTGGGTGGAGCAGACGCGGCCCGGCGGCGTGATCCTCGCACCGTGGGGGCCGGAGTACGGCGGAGAGGCACTTGTCCGCCTCACGGCCGGGGGAGACGGCACCGCGAGCGGCCACTTCGTGACCTCGTCCGCCTTTATGCGGTTGCGCCGGCAACGCGCCGACCGGCCGAGCAGTCTGGCCTATCTCTCCGGGCCCTGGCCGGCGGACGGGACGAGGTCGTCAACCGGGCTCTCACCGGAGGAAATCGGCGGATGGCTCGCCATGTTCGCCATCGGGGTGCAGGTGCCCGAGGCCTTCCCGCTGACCGAGCGGTACGCGGACGGCTCGTACACGCTCTGGCTCCATGACAGCGCCGTCACCTCCTGGGCCACGGCGGACTGGGAACCCGGCCGGGACGAGTACGAGATCGTGCAGTCCGGGCCCCGCCGGCTGTGGGATGCCGTGGCCGAGGCCTGGACGTGGTGGGACGACCAGGGCCGTCCCGGCTTCGACCGGTTCGGCCTGACCGTGACGGCGGACGGACAGACGGTCTGGCTGGACAGCCCGGACAAGCCCGTGCCCCAACACCGCTGAAAGCCGGGGAGTGAGCGCTCCGCCGTGCGCGCCCCTACGACGCACACGGCGGAGCACCACCGCCCGTCCGTACATCCGCAGCTACCGCGTCCGGCCCACCCCGGATGCCCGGGGCTCACCGGACCCGCAGGCTGGTGCCGTCCTGTGACCGGCCGGTGAGACGAGGTGGCCCGATGGGCAGTGTGGCCGAGCAGATGGTGGAGGTACTCCGGCAGGCCGGGGTGGAGCGGGTCTACGGCGTGGTGGGTGACAGTCTCAATCCGGTGGTGGACGCCATCCGCCGGGCTCCGGACGTGCACTGGGTGCATGTCCGCAACGAGGAGGCGGGGGCCTTCGCGGCGGCGGCCGAGGCGGAGCTCACCGGCAGGATCGCGGTCTGCGCGGGTTCCTGCGGGCCCGGCAACACCCATCTGATCCAGGGGCTCTACGACGCCCAGCGCAGCGGCGTCCCGGTACTGGCGCTGGCCTCGCACATCCCCTCGGGGCAGATCGGCACCGGGTTCTTCCAGGAGACCCACCCGGAGCGGGTGTTCACCGACTGCAGCAGCTTCTGCGAGATGGTCGGCACCCCGGCTCAACTCCCGCGCCTGCTGCGGGTCGCGGTGCAGCACGCGATCGGTGCGCGAGGCGTCTCGGTGCTGGCCTTCCCCGGCGACGTCGCCGCCCTGCCCGCCGCCGGGCCGACCGGTACCAGCCACTTCCTCGCCGAGCAGGCCGTCGCCGCGCCGCCCTGGTCCCAGGTGCAGGCCCTGGCCACGGCGCTCAACTCGGCGGAGCGGGTGACCCTCTTCTGCGGGGCGGGGGTCAGGGACGCCCACGCCGGGGTGATGGAACTCGCCGGGAAGCTCAACTCCCCGATCGGGCACTCGCTGCGCGGCAAGGAGTGGATCCAGTACGACAATCCGTACGACGTCGGGATGAGCGGACTGCTCGGCTACGGGGCCTGCCACGATGCCCTGTACCAGGCCGATCTGGTGCTGCTGCTGGGTACCGACTTCCCGTACGACACCTTCCTGCCGCAGTCCCGCACCATCCAGGTCGACCACGACGCGACCCGGCTCGGGCGCCGCACCCCGCTCGAACTCGCGGTCCACGGCGATGTCTCGGCCACCCTGCGGGCGGTGATGCCGCTGCTGGAGCAGAAACGGGACCGCCGCTTCCTCGACGACACGCTGGCCAAGCACTGCAAGGTACTTGAGGACGTGATCGGCGCCTACACCAGGAAGATCGAGAACCAGGTGCCGATCCATCCCGAGTACGTCGCCGCCGTACTGGACGAACTGGCCGCCGACGACGCGGTGTTCACGGTCGACACCGGTATGTGCAACGTCTGGGCGGCCCGCTATCTGACGCCCAACGGCCGCCGCCGGGTGATCGGTTCCTTCCTGCACGGCTCGATGGCCAACGCGCTGCCGCACGCGATCGGCGCCCAACTCGCCTTCCCCGGGCGGCAGGTGATCTCGATGTCCGGTGACGGCGGAATCGGCATGCTGCTCGGCGAACTCCTCACCGTCGCCAAGCACCGGCTGCCGGTCAAGACCGTGGTCTTCAACAACGGCGCGCTCGGCATGATCAAGCTGGAGATGCTGGTCTCCGGTTACCCCGAGTGGGAGATCGACAACGGCGACGTGGACTACGCGGCCATCGCCCGCGCGATGGGCATCGAGGCGAAGCGGGTGACCGAGCCGGCCCGGGTGCGGGAGGTGCTGGCCGAGGCCCTGGAGCAGCCCGGTCCGGTGGTGGTGGACGTGGTCACCGACCCCAACGCGCTCTCCATCCCGCCGCGCATCACCGCCGCCCAGCTCAAGGGCTTCGCCCTGGCCGCGGGCAGGACCGTGCTGGCCGGAGGGGTCGGCAAGATGATCGACCTGGCGCGCAGCAACCTGCGCAACATCCCCCGGCCGTGAGACCGACCGACGGGCGACGCCGCGGGCCCTGTCGCCGGTCGGTCCGAGCGCGGACCAGCGCCCCGCGCTCCCTGGACTCCCCTGTGGTCCAGGGCAGGCGGGATCGGCTGCCGTCCGGCGCGAGAGTGGGGGCGGGCGGCCGGCGGTGTCTCTCCCGCCCCTTGGCTGAGATCCTGGCAGCCGCGCCGGGCCGGTGCCATGGGACGAACTTCCTACTGCGGCGGGCGCCGCCTCCGGGCCGGGGTGCGGTGCCCGCGCGGCCCCTTCTCACCCGCGCGGCGTCTTCACTCGCGCGGCCCCTTCTCACCCGCGCGGCCGCTTCTCATCCGCGCGGCCTCTTCTCACCCGCGCGGCGCCTTCACTCGCGTGGAGTAAGCGCACGGGCGGGAACCCGCTCGGGAAAGTAACCAGGAAGGGGGGAACCGCCGTCTTCGACCACCGGAGCCCGTGATGACCCGCACCCCGCGAACCCGCTCCAGCACCCCTGGACTGGCCGCCCCCCAGGGCGGGGGCCAGTCCCAGACCGTCGATCGCCCCAGTCCGCACCCCGGCGTGGTCTGGTTCCGCGCCCTGATCGCCGCGGGCTTCGCGGTGCTCGCCGCGCTGGCTCTGACCATCCTCATCCGCGGCTTCCTCGGCCTCGACGCCTTCGAGAGCCCCAGTGCCGCACACGAGGGCGATGATCCCAACACCGGTGCGCTGAGTGCCGGCGTCTTCGTCGCCACCCTGCTCGCCGTGGTCGTACTGCAGGTGGTCCAGCGGGTGTCCGAGCGCCCTGCCCAGGTCTTCCTGGGCGTCCTGGCCGCGGCCTACGTCGCTTTCCTGCTCGTCACGCTCTTCAGTGACCTGACGCCCTCGCAGAAGTCCGGTCAGCTCCTGGTCGGCCTGGCTCTCGCGGTCATCATCGCGATGCTGGCGGGATGGGCCGCCAAGGCGCCTGACTGACCTCCCCGGCCCGCCCCGCGGGTGGCCCGTGCCCGGCCTTCAGACCAGGCCCATCCGGCGGGCCACGAGCCCGGCGGAGACCTTGTTGTCGGTGCCGAGTTTCCGGTAGATCCGTTCCAGGTGGCGTTTGACCGTGTGCGGGGAGATGGCCAGCCGGCGGCCGATGGACGCGGCCGTGAGGCCTTCGGCGAGCAGGCTCAGCACGGTCACTTCGCGCGGTGTCAGCCCGTGCTCCACGGCCCGCTGCACCGTACTGACGGCACCGGCCGCCGCGGCGGCGTCGCGCAGCTGCCGCAGCCTGTGCTGCTGGCGGTCCGCGCTGCTCAGCAGTGGCTGGATCCGCTCGGCCATGGTGAGCAGGCGCGGGCCGAAGTCGCCGCCCCGGCGGCTGAGGACGACGGTCCGGACGGTGTTCCGGGTGGTGGTCAGCGGCAGGCCGAGCTGCTGGGTGGTGCCGAACGCCTGGTAGGCCTGGTCGTAGCAGGCCGAGCCGCGCCACCGGTCGCAGATCTGGGCCACCGTCACCGGACGGAACCCGCCGCCGCCGAGGTACCCGACCAGGGGGTGCTGCTGCTGGACCTGCCGCTCGACGTGCTCGCTGATCTCCGTTCCGATCCGCTTCGGCGCCCATCCATCGGTCCGGGCCGTCCGGTCGGCCCAGTGCATCTCGGTGATGCTCACGGTGCTGCTGGCGAAGACGTCGAGCAGGTGCTCCGCGAGCAGGTTCCACAGGTCCTCCGGCTCGTCGGTCTCCAGAACCGCGACGACCAGATCGAGTACCCGCCCGTATTCCAGGGTGTCCGACTTCGTCATGGCCCCAGCATCGCCTTCCGGACGGGCGGTCGTCGATGCCGCACCCTGGGTGAGTTTTGCCTCCTAGGCAAAATTCTTGCCTGAGAGGCATGGCGGGTGTGAACTGGACGCATGAGTGCGGACCAGGAGGTCGAGGGCCTCGCCGCCAGGCTCCGGGAGCGCCGGCTGAACAGTCGGCACACGCTCGAAGCGGCGGCGGCCCGGGTGGGCCTCTCCCCAGCGTATCTGTCGCGCCTGGAGACCGGGCAGCGGCAGCCCTCGCTGCCGGTGCTGCTCGGGCTGGCCCGGGCGTACGGCACGACGGTGGCCGGGCTGCTCGGCGAGCTGCCGGGCGAGCCGGACCCGGTGATCAGGGGCGGCGAGATCGGGCCCGGCCGGGCCGGCGGCTGGGGCTACCGGCGGGCTGGTGCCCCGGGGCGGGCGATGCAGGCGCTGCGCGTCCAGGTGCCCCCGGGTCTGCAGGACGCGGTGGTCCGGGTGCACCCCGGCGAGGAGTGGCTGTACATCCTGCGGGGGCGGCTGCGGCTGACCCTCGGCGAGCAGGACCACCTGCTGGAGGAGGGCGACTCCGCGCACTACGACTCGTTCACCCCGCACCGCATCGCGGCCGACTCCGCCAACGGTGTCGAGCTGCTCTTCATGCACACCCTGTTGCAGAGCCCGGGCGGCGAACTCTGCCTGGGCGGGGGCCACTGAGCTCCCAGGGTCCCGGTTTTTCCCAAGTAGGCCTCTGAAGGGAGACCCATCATGGCCAAGCAACCGATCGACGCCGCTGCGGTCCCGAACCGCGGTATCTGGGTACGCATAGTCCTCTA
The DNA here is from genome assembly GCF_051374625.1 of Kitasatospora sp. HPM-01-4. Lineage (NCBI taxonomy): Bacteria > Bacillati > Actinomycetota > Actinomycetes > Kitasatosporales > Streptomycetaceae > Kitasatospora > Kitasatospora sp. HPM-01-4. The sequence continues at coordinate 4,729,680 of NZ_JBPQGP010000005.1, forward strand.
CACCGTGGCGGGTCACGTGTTCGCGGGGTTCCTCTTCCTGCTCTTCGAGCTCGGCAACCGGAGGTAGCAGCCGGCCGGTCCGAGACCGGCCGGCGACGGCTCTCGCCGGCCGGTCTAGGGCGCGTCAACTCGCGGCGCGGACAGGCCGATCAGCGTGCACAGCGCGTCCAGCGCGGCCGGGAAGGCGTGCTCCGGCGGGGTGCCGTACCCGATCACCAGCGACGAGGGTGCGTCGGGTACGGGCTCGGCGGCCGGGGTGCGGCACTCCGACATGGTCTGCAGCGAAAGTCCCAGCCAGGCCGCCTGACGGCGGAGTTCGTCCTCGCTGAGCGAGCCCGGGGGCAGTCGCAGGACCGCGTGGAGCCCGGCCGCGATGCCGGTGACCTCGACGTCCGGGGCCCGTTCGGCCAGGGTGCGCACCAACTGGTCGCGCCGGCGCCGGTAGTGCAGCCGGCAGCGGCGGATGTGCCGGTCGAAGCCGCCCGAGGTGATCAGCTCGGCGAGGGCCAGCTGTTCCAGGACGCCGGACTGGTTGTCGGCCAACTCCTTCTCCCTGAGCACCGGTTCGAGCAGCTCCCCGGGCAGTGCCAGCCAGCCGAGGCGCAGTCCCGGCACCAGGCTCTTGCTGGTGGTGCCCGCGTACACCACCCGCTCCGGGTCCAGCGCCTGCATCGCGCCGACCGGCTGCCGGTCGTAGCGGAACTCGCCGTCGTAGTCGTCCTCGATGATGATCCCGCCGGTCTCCCTGGCCCAGGCGACGGCTGCGGCCCGGCGTGCGGCCCGCAGCGGCACGCCGGTCGGGAACTGGTGCGCCGAGGTGAGCACCACCGCACCCGCACCGGAGCCGGTCAGCAGATCGGTGCGCGCGCCGTCCTGGTCCAGCGGCAGGGCCACGGTCTCCAGGCCGGACGCCGTGATCACCTGCAACTGCGGCGGCAGCCCGTACTCCTCCACCGCGACCGCCCGTACGCCGCGCCCGCGCAGCGCGCCGCAGAGCAGACCGAGGCCCTGGGTGTAGCCCGCGCAGATCAGGATCCGCTCGGGGTCGGTGCGCACCCCGCGGGCCCGGGCCAGGTACTCCGCGAGGGCGCGGCGCAGCTCGATCCGCCCGCGCCGGTCGGTGTAGCCGAACGCCTCGTTGGGCGCGGCGGTCAGGGCCCGGCGGGAGGCCGCCAGCCAGGCGGACCGGGGGAACGTCGAGAGGTCGGGGCGGCCCGGCATCAGGTCGTAGCGGACCGAGGCGCGGCGCGGCCGGGTGGTCGGCGCGGTGGGCTCGGACGGCGTGCCGCGTTCGGCCACCACGGTGCCGGAGCCCTGCCGGGAGGCCAGCCAGCCCTCGGCGGCAAGCTGGGCGTAGGCCTCCGCGACGGTGTTCCTGGCGATACCGAGGTCGCCCGACAGGGCCCGCGAGGACGGCAGCCGGGTGCCGGGAGCCAGGCGGCCGTCGCGGACCGCGGCGCGCAGCGCGTCCTCCAGGGCCGCGCGCAGACCGAGCCCGCGCGACCGCCCGGCGGTCAGGTCGAGGTGCAGGTCGCCACCGAAAGTGGCCCAGGAATCCATGCTCCAAATGAACCACATGAGGGGGACACCCTCTGCCTACGGTGGTCGCATGACGACGAACCAGGATGCCTACGTCCCCGCCCCGCTCCAGCGGCTCTCGCTCCCGAAGCACGCTCCCGAGTTCTACCGCGCCATGATCGACCTGGACCGGGCCGCCTCCGCCGGGCTTGACCCGGTCATCGCCGAGCTGGTCAAGACGTACGCCTCGGTGATCAACGGCTGCGCCTTCTGCCTGGACATGCACACCACCGACGCCCGCAAGATCGGCGAGCAGGACCACCGGCTGCTCAGCCTCCCGGCCTGGCGCGAGACCCCGTGGTTCACCGCCCGCGAGCGGGCCGCCCTCGCCCTGACCGAGGCGGTCACCAAGGTCACCGAGGGCCATGTGCCGGACGCGGTCTTCGAGGAGGCGGCCAAGCTCTTCGACGAGAAGGAGCTGGCCCAGCTGCTCGCGATGATCATCACCATCAACTCGTGGAACCGCATCGCCATCTCCACCCGCCTCAGCCCGGCCCCCAGGGAGGCGTGAGCAGGGCCCTTCCGGGGGCGGGGCGAGCACGTGGAGCCCGCCCCGCCCCCGGAGGGGTTCTGCCGTTCAGGGCCGATTTCCGCCAGTCCACTGCTGCGTCTCACCGACAGGCTGTCACCATGACCACTCAGTACGACAAGGCCAAGCTCTTCACCGACCTGCACAGCCCCGGCAAGCCCCTGGTGCTGGCCAACGTCTGGGACGCCGCGAGCGCCCGACTGGTCGCCGCCGCCGGCGCACCGGCGATCGCCAGCGCCAGCGCCAGCGTCTGCTGGACGCTCGGCGCCCGCGACGGCGGCGGCCTCGACCGGGACCGGGCGCTGGCCCAGACCGCCCTGATCACCGGCGCGGTGGACCTGCCGGTCACGGCCGACCTGGAGAGCGGCTTCGCCGAGACCGCCGCCGGGGTGGGCGAGACCGTCACCGCCCTGCTGGCGACCGGCGCGGTCGGCGTCAACCTGGAGGACGGCCTGGACGGCGGGGCCCGCGAGCTGCGCCCGGTCGCGGAGGCGGCCGAGCGGATCGCCGCCGCCCGCGCCGCCGCCGACGCCGTGGGCGTAGCGCTGTTCGTCAACGCCAGGACGGACGTCTTCCTGCGCGGTGTCGGTGAGCCCGAGAGCCGCCTGGACGCCGCCCTCGCCCGGGGCCTGGCCTACGTCGAGGCGGGTGCGAACGGCGTGTTCGTCCCCGGCACGGCCGACCCGGCGGTGATCGCCGCGCTCGCCGAGGCCCTGCCGGTCCCGCTCAACGTGTCCGGCTCCGCCACGACCCCGAACGTCGCCGAGCTCGCCGCCCTGGGCGTCGGCCGGATCAGCCTCGGCCCCGGCCTCGCCGAGGTCGCGTACGCGGCGGTGCGGCGGGCCGCCCACGAGGCCTACGCCGAGGGCACCTTCGGCTCTCTCGCGGACGGCCTCACCTATCCGGAACTCAACGGTCTGTTCCGGAGCTGACCGGGAATCAGTAGCTGGGCCGCCCGGTCGCGGCCGCACCGGCGTCACGGGGCGCCGGTCACCGCGGCCGGGAAGGCCGGCAGCCGACAGGGGTGCGGGGCCCCGCCTGGACCAGGCGGAGCCCCGCACCCCTGTCGGCTGCCGCGGGCCGGTCAGCTGCGGCGGGCGCGGCGCCTGAGGCCGAACAGTGCCACGGTTCCGGCGGCGATCAGGGCGAGCGCGCCGGCGACCAGGCCGGTGCTGTTGCCGCCACCGCCCGTGGAGGCCAGCGAGGCCTCGGTGGTGGCCGGAGTGGCGGGGGTGGTCGGTGCGTCGCTGCTCCGCGGAACGGTGGCATCGACCACGGAGGCCTTGACGGGGGCGGTGGAGCTGCCGGTGTCGCCGGTGGTGGTCGTGCCGGCCGCGTCGTCGGCCGAGTCCGCCGGGCCGCCGGCGGGCGCCTTCGGGGTGGTGGACGTCTTGGTGGGCGCGGGCTCGGTGGCGGGCTTGGAGGACGCGTCGGTCGGGGCGGTGCTGGAGGTGGAGCCGGTGGACGGCTGCTCGGAGGGCGCGGGCTGCTCGGTGTCCGGCAGGGCGGGCAGCTCGGCCTTGCCGCTGGTCGGGCTGATGTCGCCATCCGCGCCCGCGTAGGCGAAAACGGCGCCGTACTTGATCGTCTTGGCCAGGTCGGCGGGCGCCTTGATGCGCAGGTCGAAGGAGCGGGACTGGCCGTCCGCGAGCGGGCCGTCGAGGGCGGCGGAGTTGACGTAGGCGGACGGGTCGCAGCCGCCGTGGGTCGGGAGCACGGCCGCCTGGCCGTCGTGCATCCACTCGATGGTGCCGGTCTTGGTGCCGATCACGCCGAGCTGGGTGAAGAAGGCCGGGACGGGCGTCACGTGCTGGTAGCCGGCACCGGTGTTGTTGGTCTCGGTGAGCCGGTACTCCCAGACCGCGGTGTCCCCCTCCACGTGGAGCGGCTTGGTGGAGCTCAGGGTCAGCGTGGGCGAGCCCTGGTGGACCGGGGCGTCGGCGACCGGGGACTCGCCCGGCAGCTTCACCACCGAGTCGTCCGCGCAGGGGATGACGGTGCTGCGGGCGGCGAACGCCGGAGTGGCGGCGGTGCCGACCACGGCGAGCACCAGGGCGGCGGCAGCGGCGGACTTCTTGGCGAGCGAGGCAGGGCGCCGGACGGTCATGGTGATTCCCCCTGGGATGTCGAAGTGGTCATGCTGTGGTGACGCGTCCCCCTGCACCGTTCTCTTCCCCCGGGCCAGTCCGTCGCGCAAGGAAAAGACTGCCAGCTGATCATCCGTAAGTAGTACGCCTACCGTCACCAAAACGTCACAAGCATCGCGGGTCCTCCACGGAAGGGGCGTTCCGTCGTCGCAGGTTCAGGGGGTCGTCGGCGACATGAGCCCAACTCCGCCCAGAGGAAGGCGACTTCGGCCGGACCGGGTACAAGCCGCCTTCCCCTGGGCGAGGTTTCCTCAGCGCCGCAGCCGCACCCGCAGCTCACGGACGCTGTTGCTGACGAAGGAGGCGATCGGCTCCGGCTCCGGTCCGTCCGCGAGCGAGAGGCCGGGGAAGCGTTCGAACAGGCCGCGCAGCGCGGTCTCCGCCTCCAGCCGGGCCAGGCCCGAGCCGAGGCAGAAGTGCGGGCCGTGGCCGAGCGAGAGGTGCCGGGCGGGCCGGCGGGAGAGGTCGAAGCGGTCGGCGTCGGGGTAGTGGGTCCCGTCCCGTCCGACGGCGGCGTACGAGGCGAGCATCGCCTCCCCGCGCCGGATCAGCGCACCGCCGGCGGAGGGGCCCCCGCCCACCTCGATGTCCTCGATCGCGTACCGAAGCGGGAACTGCCCCACCGGGGAGTCGTACCGCAGCGTCTCCTCGACCACCGCCGACCACGAGTACGTCCCGTCCAGCACCTGCCGCAGCTGCTCCGGGTGGGCGAGCAGCGCGCGCACCGCGTTGGTGATCAGGTTGAGCGTGGTCTCGTGCCCGGCGACCAGCATCAGCAGCAGGGTGCCGACCAACTCCTGTTCGCTGAGCCGGTCGTCGTCCTCGCGGGCGGCGATCAGGTCGCTGGTCAGGTCGTCGCCCGGCTCGGCCCGCTTGGCCTCGGCCAGCGAGGCCAGCAGCGCGAACAGCGAGGCCCGCGCGGCGACGGCGGCCTCCGGCGTGGCCGAGCTGCTCACCAGGGTGTCGGACAGGGCGTGCAGTTCGTCCTGCTGCTTCGGCGGCAGGCCGAGCAGCTGGCCGATCACCTGCATCGGCAGCGGGTAGGCGAAGTGCTCGCGCAGGTCGAAGTCGCCCTCCAGCAGGGCGACGTCGTCGAGCAGCCGCGCGGTCAGCCGCTCGATCCCGGGCTGCAGCGCGCTGACCCGGCGCGGGGTGAAGGCCTGGCTGACCAGGCCGCGCAGCCGCCGGTGGTTCTCACCGTCGGCGGTGACCATCCCGGGCACGGTGACGAAGTTGAGCAGCGGCCAGCCCTGGGGCAGGCGGTTCTCCCTGAAGGTGTCCCAGAGCTGCGGGTCCTTGCCGACCCGGGGGTCGGCGAGCAGCTGCTGCAGGGTGTCGTGGTGGGTTATCGCCCAGACCACCACCCCGCCAGGGAGTTCCACCAGGACCGCCGGCCCCGACTCTCTGAGCCGGGCGTTCTCGGCGTGCTGGTCGCGCCCGAAGGGGTCGAGCCGGACGGGTGCGGTGCGGGTGTCGGGGGTGTCCATACGGGCCTCTCTGGGGCGGGGGTACGCGGCGGGGTGAAGGCGCTGTAGAGCACCGGCAGGGACACCAGTGCTCGTGACCACGGCGACGGCCGCCAGGCCAGTTCGTGGGCGGGTACGGCGAGTTGGAGGTCGGGAAGCCGGTGTACCAGAGTCTCCACGGCGGTCTCCACGATCAGCCGGGCCGGGTGCTGGGCCGGGCAGACGTGCCGCCCCGCACCCCAGGCCAGGTGGGCGCGGTTGCCGCCGACCCCCTCGGAGCTCTGGACGGCCGGGTCGGCGTTGGCGCCGGCGATGCCGAGGACCAGCATGTCGCCCTCGCTGATGTACTGGCCGCCGAGGACGGTGTCGCCGGTGGCCCAGCGGCCGGGGAAGTTCTGGGTGGGCGGGTCGCGCCAGAGCACCTCGTCCAGGGCGTCCGAGACGGTCAGCCGGCCGCCCGCGAGGGTCGCCCGGAAACGGCGGTCGGTGAGCAGCAGGCGCAGGGTGTTGCCGGTCCAGTTGATGGTGGTCTCGTTGCCCGCGACCAGGATCACCACCAGGTGGTGCACCGCCTCCTCGTCGCTCAGCCCGGCCTCGTGCGCCAGCAGCCAGGAGGTGAGGTCGGCTCCCGGTGCGGTCCGGCAGCGGCGGACCAGGTCGACCAGGATGGCCTGGAACTCGGCGTTCGCCCGGACCGACTCCTTGCTGCTGTCCACGAAGTGGCTGATCAGTTCGATCAGGTGCGGTCCGGCCTCGGCGGGCAGGCCGAGCAGCTGGGTGAAGACCAGCAGCGGCAGCCGGCGCGCGTACTGGGCGATCAGGTCGGCGGTGCCGTCCGGACCCCAGCCGTCGATCAGGGAGTTGGCGGCGTTCTCGGTCAGCTGCCGCAGCTGCCGGTGGTCGATCCGGGCCAGGGTGTCGGAGACCGCGCCGCTGAGACGCTGGTGGTCGGCCCCGTCCAGGTTGAGCAGGGTGGGCCGCCAGGCGGTCATCGGCAGCAGCCGCGAGTCGGGTCTGAGCCTGCCCTCCCGGGGGATCCGCCAGCGGCGCGAGTCCTTGGAGAACAGCTTCTCGTTGCGGGTGAGTTCGAGCAGTTCGGCGTAGCCCAGCACCAGCCACGCCTCCACCCCGGGTTCCAGCTCGATCGGGGCGACCGGGCCGTGCTCGGCCCGCATCCTGGCGTACAGGCCGTGCGGGTCCTCCGCGACCGCGGCACCGTACAGCGGTGCGGTGCCGAGGCTCTCGTGCATCGGGCAGCCCGGTGGCGGGAGCCGGTGGTCGCCGGCGGCCCGCCCGCTCGTCGCCGGCTGCCGGACCGCGCCGTCGGGCGGGGGAATCGTCATGGCTGGAGCTCCAGGACCGCGGTGGAGTGCAGGTGGTCGACGAAGTCGATCAGGACGTCGTAGGCGGCCCGGCGGTCCCGGGCGTCGCACTTGAGCACCGGCACCTCGGGCAGCAGGTCGAGCGAGGAGCGCAGCTCCTCGTCGGGATAGTCCGGTGTGTCGGGGAAGGTGTTGACGGCGACGGCGAACGGGATCCGCTGCTCCTCCAGCCGCCCGAGCACATCGAAGCTCTCCTCGATCCGCCGGGCGTCGACCAGCGCGATGGCGCCGAGCGCGCCGCGCGAGAGGTCGTCCCACAGCGGCCAGAACCGCTGCTGTCCGGGAGTGCCGAAGAGGTAGAGGGCGAGCCTCGGGTTGAGTGTGATCCGGCCGAAGTCCAGGGCGACCGTGGTGGTGGTCTTCTCGGGGCGGCCGGTGAGGTCGTCCACGTCCGCGCCGGCGGCGGTCATGGTCTCCTCGGTGCGCAGCGGGGTGATCTCGCTCAGCGAGCCGACCAGGGTGGTCTTGCCCACCCCGAACGGACCGGTGACCAGGATCTTCACCGCACCCTGCACGGTGGACGGAAGGTAGACCGGCTCAGCGGAGTTGGCGGAGGCCAACGAGCACCTCTTCCAGAAGGGTTGCGGGCAGGCGTGCGGCCTGCCGTACGGGTGGGACTGCGGGGGGCAGGACCTGGACGGCGCCGAGGTCCCAGAGGTCGCCGATCAGCACCTTGACCACGGCGAGCGGCAGGCCGAGGTGGGCGGCGACCTCGGCGACCGAGAGCAGCTCCCGGCAGAGCGCCAGGATGCGCCGGTGCTCGCGGTTCAGCCCGGGCTGCTGCTCCAGGAGTTCGTCGATCCGGACGGCCGGGTCCACGCTGACCAGGCTCTCCAGCGCCAGCTCCGCCAGCTCCTGGACGCGCCCGCTCGGCCGGCTGCGGCCGCCCGTGATCACATACGGCCGGACCGGGCCGTTCAACGCGGCTCCCCGGCGGCCGCCTCCACTCGGGGCGGGCTGGTCAGGTGGGTTCCGATCCGCTCGACCAGCATCTGCATCTGGTACGCCACCAGGCCGGCGTCCACGGCCTCGCCGGTCACCACGGCCAGGTGCGCGCCGGCCCCGGCGGCCACGATGAACAGGTAGCCGCCGCCGTACTCGATGACGATCTGCCGGGTGCTGCTCTGCTGTCCGCCGAAGCCCTGCGCCACTCCGCGGGCCAGCGACTGGAGTCCGGAGCAGGCGGCGGCCAGCCGCTCGGCGTCGTCGCGGGCGATCCGCTCGCTGCGGCCGATCTCCAGACCGTCGTTGGACACCACGACGGCGTGCTGCACCTCGGGAACGCTGATGATGTCGGCCAGCAGCCAGCCGAGGTCAGGAGTGGTGGTCATGGAACTCTCCGAAGTGCCGGGGGGATTGGGGGGGAAATTGGGAGAAGGGCGAAGGGGAGGGGGAGGGGGAAGCGGGGAGGTCTTCGGGCAGCGGCCGGCCCCGGGCCGCCGAGCGGCCGTTGGCGGTACCGGCCTGGAAGAGGGACATGAAGGTCTGCGCGTCGCGGGCGGAACGCGGCGGTACGGGCAGCTCGACGGTCGTCTCGTCCGGAGCGTCGTCCGGAGCGTCGTCCGGAGCGTCGGTGGGCGCGGGGGCGGCGTGCCGGCGGTTCGCCCGGCGGGGCAGGCCGCCGGGGGTGGGCGGCAGCGCGGGTGCGTGCTCCTCGGGGGAGGGCCGCTGCTGCTCGGGGACCCGCTCCACCGGCGGCGGGTAGCCGGTGCCGGGCCTCACCGGGTGCTCGAACTCCTCCGCGCCCCGCCCGGTCGCGGACTTGGGCAGCGGTTCGGTGAGCAGCGGGGTCGGCAGCAGCACCACCACCCGCACCCCGCCGTACGGCGAGGGCGCGGAGGAGAGGGTGACCCTGAAGCCGTACTGCTCGGCGAGCCGGCCGACCGCGGCGAGTCCCAGCTGCGGGACCTCGCCGAGCCGGGAGACCTCCATGGCGCTGCCGCCCGAGAGTGCGACGGCGGCCTTCGCCACGGCGTGCTCGGGCATGCCGACCCCGGCGTCGTCGATCTCGATCACCGCGCCGTTGTGCACCGGCATCAGGGTGACGTGGACCTGGGTGCTGGGCGGGGAGTACCTGGTGGCGTTGTCGAGGAGTTCGGCGACGGCGTGGATCAGCGCCTCGGCGGCGGCGCCGACCACGGCGGTCTCGATCCGGCTGCGGATCACCACCCGCTGGAACGGCAGGATCCGGGACTGGGCGCCGCGCACCACGTCCTCCAGCGCGACCGGTTCGGGCCAGTGCCGTCCGGCCCGGGCACCGCAGAGCACGGCCAGGGTCTGTGCCAGGCGGGCCTGTTGGGCGGCGGCGTGGTCGGCCTTGAGCAGTCCCTCCAGCAGGGCGGGGTCGTCGTGCCGGCGCTCCATCTCGTCCAGGCCCGCCTGCTGGTCGTGGGCCATCACCAGGATGCGCCGGGCGACGCTGAGGAAGGCCCGGCGGGTGGAGGCGTTGAGCTCCTGCTCGTGCTCGATGGCGGCGTGCTCGCTGCTGCGCAGGGCGGCTTCGTCCTCCAGCCGGGCGCGCAGGGCGGCGAACTCCTGCTCCTGGACGTCCAGTCTGGCCTTCAGAGTGCGGCTGACCGCGCGGTACCGGGCGGCGGCCAGGAGGAAGAAGACGGCGAGCACGCCGGCAGCCGAACCGCACCACTGAGTCATCGTCACGCGGGGATTCTAGGGGGATGATCCTACGTATGTATGAACGTATCTGACGTTCAGTGACCTGATCACGACATTTCTGCTGTAGGACGGCTTGTTCAGGGTCGAAGTTTTTCGATTCGGACCATGGTTCACCTGGTGTAAACCTCAAATCCGGTTACAGTTCGGCAATTTCAGGTAGGGGCGCGGAGGTGTTCGGAGCGGGGAGTCCGCGCTCCCGGGCGCCGGCCCGGACGCTTACGGCTCCAAGCGCCTGCGCTTCCGGCCGCCGGCTCAGCTGCCCGCACCCAGGCGGCGGACGACGACCACCGTCCGGTCGTCGGCGACGTTGCGGGCGACGGTCCGCAGCAGCTCCGCCGCCGGATCGCCCGGCCCGCCGTACCGGAGCAGCGGCGTGGCCGCCTCCAGCAGCCGTCCGATGCCCTGGTCGATGTCCTCTCCGGGCACCTCCACCAGGCCGTCGCTGTAGAGCAGCAGCGAGTCCCCGTGCGCGAGCCGTCCGGCCGCCGGGGGGTAGTGCGTCCCCGCGAAGATCCCCAGCGCGGGCCCGCTCTCCCCGCGCAGCTCCCAACTCCCGCCGTGCGCACGGTGGTAGTGCCCGGCCGGCGGGTGTCCGGCGGTGAACAGCCGGTAGCGCCCGGTCGAGGGGGCGAGCGCGAGGTGGACGGCGGTGGCGAACTCGTCCTCCCAGTCACTGCGCGCCAGGTAGTCGTTGGCGCGGGGCAGGAAGGCCTCGGGCGGCACCGAGCCGAGCAGTATCGCGAACGCGCCGGACAGGTGCATCGACCGTGCGGCCGCCCGGCTGCCCTTGCCCGAGACGTCCACCAGGACCACCTCCAGCAGGTCCCGCTCGGGCCGCTGCGAGGTGAGCAGGAAGTCGCCGGCGAAGAAGACGCCGCTGACCGGGGAGATGGCCCGGTGGAAGCGCCAGTCCAGCAGCCGCTCCGGGAGACGGCCGAGGTCCCGGGTGCGCTCGGCGAGCTCCAGCAGCATGGTGTCGCCCCGGGTGCCGCGCAGTCCGAGCCGGCTGCGGTGGCGGGACATCAGCAGCCCGATCATCGCCGCGACCACCACCATCAGGGCCGAACCGGTCCGCACCCCGATGGGGGCACGCAGCATCCAGTCGGCGATCAGCCCGAGTCCGACCGGGATCAGCAGCAGCAGCTGCAGCCGGATGTGCAGGACGAAGCCGCCGACCAGCAGCGGCAGCATCAGCGCCGAGGGCGGGCAGTCGTCGGGCGCGACGATCGCCAGCAGGGTGAGGAGCACACTGGAGACGGCCAGCAGGGCGAGGGCGATCCGCTCCGCGCTCGGGTCGCCGTCCAGCAGCCGGCTCAGCCAGCGTCCGTAGGGGCCGCGCCGCACTGCTCCGGCGAGCCGTCGTGCCATCGTGGTGACTGCGGGCACGAGGACCTCCGCCGAGACTCGGGCCAGTCCGCTGACCAGCCGTAGGCTCAGGTCAATCTAGCGTCGCGGGCCCCGATCCACGTGAATGCCGCGTCGGGCGCACCCGGCGTCCGTCCGGCCGGGCCGCCGGTCCGGTGCCGGCGTCCGTCCCTACTGGCCGTCGCTCTCCCCGTACGGCTCCTGGGCGCGGACGGGGACCGGCCGCAGCGAACGCAGGCCCCGGGCGATCGCGAAGGCGCGCCGCAGGGTGTCGGCCAGGCCGTCGCCGAGAACGGGGCGGGCGGTCGTCGCGACGCCCGCGGCCGTGCCGCGCTGTCCCGGGATGAGACCGGTACCGGGACGGGTGGTCCGCGTGGTCTGCGTCATGCCGCCCTCCTCCTCGTGATCGTGCCCTGGGGCGACATGCCCCGTGTCCCTGGGCAGCCGGGCGCCGCTGACGGTTCGTGGGCCGCCCGGATGGTACCTACCCAGGCCGGACTCCGGTGCGGCCGGTGCTCTGCGACGGTTGGGTCTCGAATTCCACCCGGATCCGTATCGGGACGGCCGGATCCGCCCGGTCCGGTGCCCCTGTCCGACACGGGCCGTCGGCCGGACTCCCCCGCCGGCGAACTGCCCTGAGGGTCCGTCCCGTCCAGCCACCCTGGGCCCTGGGGAGCACATCCGTCAAGCCGGTGCCCCGCCTTCCTGAAGCCGTCTTCAGGGTGCCGGCCAGGCCCGCAGACCCTCGGTCAGCACGCGGACCAGCCGCTGCCGGGTCACCGTCAGGTCCTCGGCCAGTTGGAAGGCCCCGCCGGTGCAGAGCGAGGCGAAGCCGTGGGCCATCGAGCGCACCGTACGCGCCGCGTGGATCGCCTCCGGGCCTTCGAGTCCGTAACCGCGCAGCACCGCCAGGATCACCCCGACCAGCCGGCCGGCCGCGTACCGCAGCTCCTCGTCCTCCTGCGGGGCCTGCGGCAGCGCGGCGTACCGGCGCGGGTGGCGGCCCGCGTAGTCCAGGTAGGCCGCCATCAGCGCCTCGACGGCCTCGTCCCGGCTGCGCCCCAGCACCGCCGTGGCCAGCTGCTCGGCGAGCTCCTCGGTGATCCGGACGGCGATCAGCCGGCGCAGCTCGGCCAGACCGCCGCTGACGTGCTTGTAGAGGGACGGGGTGGCGACGCCCGCGCGGGTGGCGACGGCGGCCAGGGTGAGGGCCTCGGGGCCCTCCTCGTCGATCAGTTCGAGGGCATGGCCCACGACGGCGGCGGGGGTGAGTCCGACCCTGGGCATCAGGCGACCTCGTGCAGGAAGGGGAGCAGGGCGTCGGCGGTGGCCTCGGGGAACTCGGCCATCGGGTAGTGCCCGGCACCGCCGATCATCACCTTACGGCCCTTCAGCGCGGCGGCCTGCCGGTCGGCGAGCGCGGCCGGGTCGGGGAAGTCGACGTCCTTGCCGCCCATGATCACCAGGGCCGGGCAGCGCACCGTCGCCGCCGCTCCGAGGGCGATGGAGTCACCGGTCAGCTGGCCCCGGGTGGCGGCCTTCCGGCCGGGGGTGCGCAGCGCCGCCACCAGCCGAGCCCGGTGATTCTCGAAGTCGGCGGGCCTGCGCGAGGGGTAGTAGTACCGCTGGGCGGAGCCCCAGACGCCGGGGAAGGTCAGTACCAGCGGGGCCAGCGCCTTCATCAGCGCCCGCTGCAGGGCGTTCGGCGAGTGCTCCAGGAAGGCGGCGGTCACCGCGACCCCGGCGACCCGCTCGGGGGCGGCGGCCGCGGCCTTGACCACGGTGGCGCAGGTGTACGAGTGGCCGACCAGGACGGCCCGCGCGATGTCCAGGTGGTCCAGCAGGGCGAGCACGTCCTGCGCGACCGCATCGGGGGAGTAGTCGTCCCAGGCGATCGAGGACTCGCCGAAGCCGCGCAGGTCCATGGAGATCACCCGGTGGCCGGCCGCGGTGAGCAGCGGACGCAGGAACCGGTACAGGGTGCGGGACTCGAGTATCCCGGGGAGCAGCACCACGGTGGCGCCGCCGGTGGCCGCGCCGCTGTCGTCGAACGCGATCCGGCCGCCGGGGACGTCGAGGAACCGGGTGTCGGGCTGCTGGGTGCTGGACATGTCCTGCCTCCGCTGTCTTTCGTGGCTGCTTCCTGTAGCCATAAAGCTAAGGCTATTAGCCTTAGCCGTCAAGGGGTCCTCGGGGCGAGGTCTTCGGGGTCGGTTCCCGGGCTGAGGCGTCTTCGGGTGAGGCGTCCTCGGGCGAGGGGCCTTCGGGTCGAGGGGTCTTCAGGAACCGTGCGATACGGTGCGGCTGGCCGCAGATTCCGACCCCGAGGAGCCCCCCGTGCCGTTCATCAACGTCAAGCAGCTGGCCGGTCGCACCGAGGAGCAGAAGGCCGAGATCGCTCGCGAGCTCACCGAGACGTACTCCCGGATCACGGGCGTGAAGCCGGAGAACATCTGGGTGGCGATCGAGGAGGTGCCGCGTGAGAACTGGGCGATCGCCGGTACGACCGTCGCTGAGCTGGACCGTCAGAGCCAGGGCTGAACACCCTGGTGGATAACGGTCCGTCATCGGACAACCTGGCCAATAGTCACAAATCGACCATTACGCCCCAGGAAGCCAGGACTTCACCAGCTGTGCAGCTTGGAATCATGGGCTTCTCGGATTAACGTTTGATAACGCAGCGCGGTCGGCAACGCCGTACCCGAACGGCACCGTGCGCCGTCGCCTAATCCTCAGGACCCGCCTGCCGGACGGGTCCGGGAGCCGGGGAACCACGTTCCTGGGGTGAATCGGGCGGGCCTCGGTCCGCCCGTAGGAGACCTTCCTGCTCCGAACCCGTCAGCTAACCCGGTCGGCGCGAAGGAAGGAAAGGAGCGCGCCTTGGTGGCGTCCTTGTCGCACAGCCCTGCCAACCTCGGGCTCGGCAGCCTCGGGTCCGGCCCCCAGCTGCTCGACCTTCCGCAGGAGCCGGCAGCCGACGGGGCGGCTCGGCACCGGCTGCCGCGTCAGTCGCGCAGCGGCGGCTCGCTGCTCGGCGTGACCGCGATGGCCGCCGGCCTGGGTGCCACCGGGCTCGCCACCGCGGGAACGGCCGCCGCGGCCACCGTCGCCCAGCCGCCCGCCCCCGCACCGGCGCTCTCCGTCCCCGACACGGCCTCGGACCACGTGCTGGCCACCGACCCCGGACTCACCCTCACCGCCCGGATCCAGCAGCAGGCCGACGGGGAGCGCACCACCGCCGAGGAGTCCGCCCGGCTGGCCGCCGCTCAGGGGGCCGAGGCCAAGCGGGCCGTCCAGCAGGCCGAGGCCCAGGCCGCGGCCGAGCGTGCCCGGCTCGGCACCCTCCGGCTGCCGGTCGGCGACTACACGCTCACCGCGGAGTCCGCCCAGGCCGGTTCGCACTGGACCCGGCCGCACCCCGGCCTGGACTTCGCCGCCCGCGTCGGCACCCCGGTCACCGCCATCGGCGCGGGCACGGTCACCGCGGCCGGCTGGAGCGGAGCCCACGGGTACCGGGTGATCCAGACCCTGCCCGACGGCACCGAGATCTGGTACTGCCACCTCTCCGCCGTCTCCGCCGTCTCCGGTCAGGTCGCCGCCGGCACCCAGCTCGGCAGGGTCGGTGCCACCGGCAGCTCCCACGGCCTCCGGCCGGACAGCGCTGCCCCCGGCCCCCGCCTCCACCTGGAGGTCCGCCCGGCCGGCGGCGCCCCGGTCGACCCGCTGGCCTGGCTCCACTCCCACGGCCTCCAGCCGTAGCGGCCGTTCGGCCACCGGGCCGCCGACGGTGAGACGCGGGTAACTCCGGTGGCCGTGGCGGCCGTTCGGTGACCTGGCTTATCGACGGCGAGACGCGGGCGGCCCGGCGGCCTGGCGGTCGTTCGGCCACCGGCACGACTCGCAACGGGGCGCGAGCGACCCGGCGCCTTCGCGGGGCTCGCGCCGTCCGGGAGCCGGGGAACCGGACGGCTCCCGAGTTTCCCCGGGCGGTCGCACCGCCGATCGGGTGGCCGGGTGTTCCCGGCCGGGCCGTCAGGCCTGTGTGCCCGCCACGTACTCCTCGATCTCCTGCGTCCCCGGCTCCGGCGCGAGGTCCGGAAACTCCGCCACCAGCAGCTCGGGCAGCCCCGGCACCGTCCACTCCCCGCACAGCCGCAGCGCCTCCGCCGCCACCGCCGCCTCGAACCCCTCGAAATCCCCCGCGAGTTCGTCGGGCATCGGCAGCCCCAGGGCGTTCCGCCCGGCCAGATTGCGGTAGCTGCGCTCCATCAGCCGGTTCTCCAGCAGCAGCCGCGCACCGTCGGTGGCCATCCCCACCGAGAGCAGCCGCGCCCGGTTCCATCCCTCGTCCCCCTGGACCGGCTCCAGCAGCCCCTGCTCCTCCAGCCAGACGAAGCACGCGATCCGCTGCTCCTCAGTCAGCCCGCGGAACTCCTCCAGCCAGGCCCGCACGGCCGCCCCGTCGGCGACGTCCACGCCGTCGGCGCGCATCAGCAGCGCGTACAGCCGGGGCCAGGTCACCAGATGGGGCCGGCGCAGCAGGTCGCAGAGCAGCTCGCCCTGCCACTCGGCCTCCGCGTGCAGCTTCGCCTGCCGCTTCGCGTTCAGCCGCCGGGCGGCCCGCTGGTGCTCGATCAGCAGCCGCACCGCCCGCCCGTACGCCTCCGGCTCCGCCACGGGCTGCACGTACAGGTACAGCTGCTCGTACAGCAGCTGCTCCAGCAGCGCCGAGCTCAGCTCGGGGAAGCCCTCGTGCATCGGCGCGCCGCCGAGTTCCAGCAGGGTGAGCACCGTCCGCAGCGCCTCCTCGGGCACCGGCTCGTACCCCTGCTCGGCCGCCCAGGTGAGCAGGTCGGTGGTACGGGTATGCGGGGTGAGCTGCAGATCGTGGTTCACGCTACGTACCGTAGCCGGTGTGCCCCCACCCGGCGGCCGGGCGGGCGCCGGGCCCGCGCCTGCGGCCCGCCGTAGCGCAGTCCCGGACCGGCGGGCCCGGGGCAGCACCGGGCCCGCGCCTGCGGCCCGCTGTAGGGTCGGACGGCATGGAGCCAGAACTGGAGTCGGCCGAACCGGGACCGGTACGGCCGGGGCAGGCCGTGCTGCTGACCGGCCCGCGCCTCGCCCTCCGCGAGTTCCACCACACGCCCCGGGACGTGGACGCCCTGTACGCGGTCTTCGGCGACCCCGAGGCCGCCAGGTACCTGGCCTTCGAACCGGGTGACCACGACATGTGCGCCGACCAGATCGAGCTCTACATCGAACAGGCCGAGGCCGACCCGCGCACCGACTACCGGCTCGCCGTCACCGTGCTCGCCGACGACGAACCCGGGTACGCCACCCCGATCGGCACCGCCGTGCTCAGCCTCGGCGACCACCGCTCCGCCACCCTCGGGTACGCGCTGCGCCGCGACAGCTGGGGGCAGGGGTACGCGAGCGAAATCACCGCGCTGCTCTGCGAGTTCGCCTTCGGGACGCTCGGACTGCACCGCCTCGCCGCCCGGGTCGACCCGGAGAACGCCGCCTCCGTCCGAGTGCTCACCAAGGCCGGCTTCCAGCCGGAGGGCCGCCTCCGGCACGACCTCCGCCTGCGCGGCACCTGGTACGACTCACTGCTGTTCGCACTGCTGGAACACGAGTGGGTGGCGCCCGCTGCAGGACGGGGGTAGGGAGAACCCCACCCCGAAGTCGGCAGCAGGCTGCATTACGGCGGCGGGCCGGAACTGACACCGTTGAGGTGTGAGCACGGACGACACCAAGGGGCAGGCGATGAGCAGCACCGCGACCGGCGGCATGCACCGCACCGACCGCCACGACTCGCAGGGCAGCGCCGGGTCGGGGCTCTCCATCTTGCTGGCCCCGGTCACCGCCGCCACCTGGCGGCAGATCGGCTTCGCACTGAGCTCGCTGCCGCTCGCCGTGGCGGGCTTCGGCTTCGTCGTGGCCTTCTTCGCCGCCGGCATGGGCCTGCTGGTCACCGCGCTGGGCCTGCCACTGCTCGCCCTGCTGCTCACCGGCGCCCGCGGGCTCGGCGCCCTGGAGCGCCACCGGGCCCGTACGCTGCTCGACGCCGAGATGACGGCGCCGGCCCGGGTGGCGCCCAGCCGTCCAGGCTTCTGGGGCCAGATCACCGCCCGGCTGGCCGACCCGGCGGGCTGGAAGGCGGCGCTCTACCAGGTGGTGATGCTCCCCTGGAGCATCATCAGCTTCGCGATCACGACGGCCTTCCTGCTCCTCGGCTGGGTGCTCGCGCTGTACCCCACCTACCACTGGGCGTACCGCAAGTACGCGGGCTGGCCCGGCATGCAGCTGTTCGACTTCACCACGGAGAGCGGGCACTACCAGTACTACATATCCGCGCCCTGGCAGATCGCAGGCGTCTCGCTCCTCGGCATCGCGTTCCTCTACCTCACCGCGGGGCTGGTCCGTGCGATCAACGGTGTCAGCCGGGCGGCCATCCAGGGCCTGCTCTCCAACCGCTGACCTCAAGCCGTGCGAACCGCCAGGGCGCGTGGACCGGTGGGCAGCGCGGATGCAGGGGCAGGGGCAGACGCCTCCGGTGGCTCTCCCGGCTACACCTCTGCTCCGGCTTCCGCCGTGGCCCCGGTCCCGGCCCCGGTGCCAGTCCCGGCCGCAGCCCCGGCCGTCCCTGTCACCGCCCCCGGTCCGGCCGCGGTAGCGGTGCCGGTGCCCGTGCCCGTGCCAGCCTCAGCCCCGGCGGCCGCCCCTGCCCCGGCGCTCGCGCCCGTTCCGGCGCTCGAAGGTCCGGCCAGCAGCTGCAGGATCTCCTCGCCGACCACGCGCCGCCGCGAGTACGGGGGCACCGCGCTCACGTTCCGCAGCTTGTAGTCGATGGCCTCCCGCAGCGTCGCCCGCTGCTCATCGGTCAGTGCCGAGTCGGTGGCGATCTCCCGGGCGGCGAGCAGTGCCTGCAGCAGCTCGAACGGCGAGAGGTTGCGGTCGATCGCCCGGACGATCAGATCGAGGTTGGCCGGGTCGGGCTTGCCCTGGAGGAGGGCCAGCGCCTGGACCCGCAGGCCTTCCACGCCCGTGTCGAACATCTTCCGGACCTCGGGTGAGGTGTAGTCCAGCGCGCCCGCCGAGTTGGAGGTCTGGGCCACCGAGTCGGCCAGGGTCTGCCGGTCGGCGGTGGAGAGGGCCCGGGCGAGCAGCAGCCGGGTGAGCAGCCATCCGGACAGGAAGCCGAGCACGCCGAAGTAGACCACCACCACGGCCACCAGCGCTGACGCGCCGCTCTCGTCCCCGACCATGGGTGCCAGCGCGTCGCCCAGCTGCCGCAGCCGGTGCGGCACCGCGCCGAGCTGGGTGAGCCCGGCCCCCAGCAGGATCTTGGTCAGCCAGTCGGAGGCCTGCTCCAGGTTGGTGTTCGGCGCGTAGCTCGCGGTCGAGGTGGCGCTCAGATCGTTGGGGTGTGCGGCGGCGCCGCTGCTGAGCAGCCGGGGGATGCCGAACAGGAAGCCCATCCCGCCACCGACCGCCGTGGACATCGCGGCCACCAGCAGGCCCCCGCCGAGCACCCCGGCCCAGTGCCCGCTCGCCGCCGAGTAGAGCACCAGCCCCACCAGGCCGGCCCCGACCACACCGCCCAGGCCGTACCGCACCTCCGGCGCCAGCCCGGCTTCGTACCGCCCGTACCGGGCGTACCGGCGCCCGCCCGCCCGCCGACGCGTACCGGACAGCGAGCCGGCCACCGGACCGGACACCGCCCCCGACTCAGAACCGATCACCGACGGCCTCCCCCGATCCATCCGTTAGGTCCCAGCGACTGTAGCGGGCGCCGTCGGGGGCCGGACAGGGAGTGTGGCAGGGCTTCAGGAGTCGGCCGGGCCCTTGCCGCGCCGGGGGAACGACCGGTGTCTGAAGCGACGGCGGACCTCCCGGGCCGAGTTCCGCAGCTCGCTGAGCATCAGCAGGAGCAGCCACGGGCCGGTGATCAGCAGGGCGTTCCTGACCCAGCCCTGGTGCGAGATCCAGACGGACGCCCAGCTGGCGATCCCCGTCGTCAGGACGAAAGCGGCGACCGGAAGCACTCGGCGGAGATGTCTGGTCATTGGAGGCTCCCGGGCAGTGACGCATGGCGGATCGCAGTGCCGACCAGTCTTCCCGGCTCACCTTTGCGCGATCTTATCCGTTCATAGGTTGGGATCACTGGGTCGAATCCGGTCAAGGTCTGGAGACCCAGAGTCGGCCGGGCCCGGAAAGGCCGAACCCCCGGGGCCTCTACCTGAGGGTGTCCCGGGGGAACGACTACATCTGCGCGGTAACGCGTCCGCGGGGCCGGACCTAGAAGGCGGCCGCCACGGAGGCGCGCCCGAGCGAGTCAGATGCGCCTACCTGCGCAGTTGCGTGCGTACTCAACTCAGGATCACCTCCTTTCGTGTTCTGAGGCCAACCATAGGCAGGCCGAAGACCGGAGGCAACGGATTTATCCGCGGGAATCCGGAGCGGAAGCCCGGGGCGCGGATCGGGGATCAGGGGCGGAGCCGGTGAGGAGAACGCAGAAGGCCCGGCAGACGAATCTGCCGGGCCTTCTGGCTACTGAGTAGCGGGGACAGGATTTGAACCTGCGACCTCTGGGTTATGAGCCCAGCGAGCTACCGAGCTGCTCCACCCCGCGTCGGTGAACACAACAGTACGGGAGAGTCGCCGATAAGGGAAATCGGTTCTGTCGCGGCCCCGGGGCGCGGGTGCGTCATGCGGCGTTCCACCGTCTGGCCGAGCGCCTGGCCGGCGGATTGCCGGGCGGGTGGTCCGGGTGCCGGCCGAGTTTCGCGGTCCGGGTCCGGGCCCACACCGAGAAGCAGACCAGTGCGGCGAAGGCGGGCACCATCACCATCGCGTACACCAGCAGGAAGCCGTGGGTGCCGAGCCCGGCCGCAGCGTTCCAGACTCCGTGCAGGGCCATCGCCAGCAGCAGGCCGACCGGCGCCGCGAGCCTGGCCGCCCAGCGGCGGCCGGTGGTCAGGCTGATCGCGATTCCGAGCCCGGTGAGAGCGCTGAACAGCGGGTGCGCGAAGGGGGAGAGCAGCCCGCGCAGGACGAAGGTGTGGACGGTGGTGTCGAAGTCCCGCAGGCTGGGCGGCTCGCCGAGGCCGATGCCGTCCAGCCTGGTCTGCTGGTCGTCGGTGAAGGCCCGCCCGAGGTAGAGGGCGTTCTCGGTGAACGAGAAGCCGCAGGCGGTGACCCCGCCCAGGACCACCCCGGCCGCCAGGGTGCGCGGGCTGGACCGGGCCCGTCGCCGTCCGCCGCGCGGGTGCGGGCCGTGGTAGGTGACCGGGCGGAAGTACGGCAGCGGGCGCAGGAAGCGGCGCAGTCGCGGGGTGCCGCGCAGCCGCCGTACCGAGCGGCGCAGCGAGGCCGGGGACCGCCGGACCAGGACGGCGCAGGTGCGCTCGGCCCGGCAGCGCAGGCGCCGGTGCAGCGGGAGCAGCAGTATGACCAGGGCGGTGCCCTTGGCGCTCTCCTCGATCAGCGGGGTGGCGAAGTCGGCCCCGATCGTCTCGCCGCGCATGCTGCCCTGGTGGGCGACCAGGAAGTCGCTGGCCCAGCCGTTCGCCATGATCGCCACGGTGGTCGCCGCACAGGCGCCCCAGGCGAGGCAGAACAGGGCGTGCCGCAACGGCACCCGGGCGGTCTGGTTGAGCCAGGCGAGCGCGCCCAGCACGAAGGGCAGTGGCAGCAGCGCCAGGCCCAGGCCGACCAGCAGCCCGGTGGTGCCGGTCTGCCGGTGCACCAGTTGCAGGATGAGCACACCGCAGGCGGCGAGTGCGACGGCGGCCAGCGCGGAGGAGAGCGCGGGGTAGCGCAGGCTCGCGGCCCGCCTGAGCAGGCCCTCCAGGCGGACGTACCGGTGCCGGTCCAGCAGTCGGCCGATCCGTCGCACCCGGGGCCCCGGGATCGGCCCGGTACCGGCGGTGTGCGCGGACGTGCTGGCGGCGGACCCGGACGGTTCGGCGGCGCCCGGCACCGTGCCCGGGGCGGGGGAGGCGGCCGGGGGGAAGGGCGTTGCGTCGGGGGATGGGCCGTCGTCGGACGGACTGCTCACCCGGAAAGCGTAGGGGAACGGCGCAGCCCCAGGGAGCCTCCCGGCACTATCGGTGCCGGGGCAATCACCTCGGGTGACACCGCTTCGTCCGATCGCCGTGCGGCCGCCCCCGGAGGGCGTACGACCGGAGCCCGTCGCCGGGCCCGGTCGTCGCACCGTGTTTCAGCGGCGGCGGAACAGCAGGTCGTGTACGACGTGGCCCTTGGCTATCCCGGCGCGCTCGAACTTGGTGACCGGGCGCCAGTCGGGCCGGGGCGCGTAGCCGGGCACGCTGCCCTCGGGGTGGTCGGCGGGCTCCAGCCAGCCGGTGCCGTCGCCCTCGGGGTGCAGGTTCTCCAGCTCCGGCGAGGCGGAGAGTACGGCGAGCATCTGCTCGGCGTACGGCTCCCAGTCGGTGGCGCAGTGCACCAGCGCGCCGGGTGCCAGGCGGGGGAGCACCAGGTCGAGGAAGTGCGGCTGGACCAGGCGGCGCTTGTGGTGCTTGGGCTTGGGCCACGGGTCGGCGAAGAACACCCGCAGACCGGCCAGCGAGGCGTCCGGCAGCATGTCGCGCAGCAGGATCACCGCGTCACCGGCGGCCAGGCGGACGTTCTCGGAGCCGTCGCGCTCCAGCAGCTGCAGCAGGTTGCCGTGACCGGGGGTGTGCACATCGGCGGCCAGGATGCCCGTCGCCGGGTCGGCGGCGGCCATCGCGGCGGTGGTCTCCCCCATGCCGAAGCCGATCTCCAGCGTGACCGGCAGCCCGCCGAACAGGCTCCCGAGGTCGAGCGGGGTGCCGTCGATCGCCAGGCCGTACCGCTCCCAGCCCCGGTCCAGGGCACTGGCCTGGGCGCCGGTCATCCGGCCCCGGCGGGGCTGGAAGCTGCGGATCCGGCGCTCGCTGTGCTGGGCCTCGGTGGCCTTGTGCGGGTACATCGGCGCGGGGTACGCGGCCGGAGCGGCGGAGAGCCGGGCGGACGGGGAAGGCTGGGTGCTGGAGGCGGTGGCAGTCACAATCGCCCCATTCTACGGGGGTGCTGTCGCAACCGTGAGGGCCCTCGGGGCGCGGTCACACCTCCCGTTCGAAGGCGGCGACCGCCCGGCGCGCGACCTCGCGGCCGATCGGGAGCGAGGCGGTCGCCGCGGGCGAGGGCGCGTTGAGCACATGGACGGTCCGCCGCGGCGAGGACGGGTCGGCCGGGTCGAAGCCGGCGAAGGCGAAGTCGTCCAGCAGCGAGCCGTCCCGGGCCACCGCCTGCGCCCGCACCCCGGCCGTGGCCGGCACCAGGTCGGCGGCCGAGACCGCGGGGAGCAGCCGCTGCACGGCGGTCGTGAACGCCCGCTTGGACAGCGAGCGGTGCAGCTCGCCGATCTCGTACCGCCAGTGCCGCCGCGCTATCCGCCAGGTGCCGGGGAAGCCGGCCGTCTCGGCGAGGTCGCGCGGCCGGACCGTCCGCCAGTCGTACCCCTCGCGGGCCAGTGCGGGCACGGCGTTCGGGCCGACGTGGACATCGCCGTGCACGCCCCTGGTGAGGTGCACGCCGAGGAACGGGAAGGCCGGGTCGGGCACCGGGTACACCAGCCCCCGGACCAACTCCCGCCGCTCCGCGGCGAGCTCGTAGTACTCGCCGCGGAACGGGACGATCCGCACCCCGGGGTCGTCCCCGGCCATCCGCGCGATCCGGTCGCTGTGCAGCCCGGCACAGTTGACCAGCACCGCGCTGCGCAGCTCGGCGCCACCCTCGATCCGTACGGTGATCCCGTCCGCCCGCCGCTCGATCCCCTCGAGACCGCAGCCGGTGCGCAGCACCGCGCCCGCCTCCTCGGCGAGCACCGCGTAGCGCCGGGCGACCGCGGCGAAGTCGCAGATGCCGGTGGTGGCGACGTGCAGTCCGGCGATGCCGGTCACCTCGGGCTCGTACCCGGTGATCCCGGCGGCGTCCAGCTCGGTGACCGGGATGCCGTTCTCCCGGCCGCGCTGCGCCAGGGTGTGCAGGCGGGGCAGCTCCTCGCGTCCGGTGGCGACGATCAGCTTGCCGGTGACCTCGTACGGAAGGCCCTGCTCGCGGCAGAACGCGACCATCTCGGCCGCGCCCTGGGTGGCGTACCCGGCCTTCAGCGAGCCGGGACGGTAGTACACGCCGCTGTGGATGACCCCGCTGTTGCGGCCGGTCTGGTGGGCGGCGAAGCCGGGTTCCTTCTCCAGCAGCAGGACCCTCAGGTCCGGCCGGTGCCGGGTGAGCGCGTACGCGGTGGACAGCCCGACGATCCCGCCGCCCACCACCGTCACGTCGAAGTCGTACGCCACCGCCGCACCTTCTTCCTCCCCGGCACCCGCCGCCGGATGCCCGCGGCAGCGATGTTCCCAGGGGGAAGGGTGTGACCACCAGAGCCCGCGCCCCCGCCGGTGTGAGGGGGAGGCGGCGGGTGCGGGGCGCCGGATGTGTGTGGGGGGCCGAGGCCGGCGAAGGATCCGACGGCAGCCGGGAGGCCTGTCCTGGTCCGTCAACCATCCGACGGGAGGGCCGAGTTGCTCCCGTCGGAAGCGGCATCACGCCGGTGCGGCCAGCACCATCCGGGCCCGCTCGGTCAACTCCCTCACCCTGCGCTGGTCCTGGAACGGTTCGAGGCGGCGCAGCAGCTCGATCACGTAGTCGCGGCTGCGCTGGGAGGAGATCCGGCCGGCCACCTCGACCGCGCGCTCGCCGGCGGCGATGGCGGCGTCCAGGTCGCCCGCCTCGGCCTCGGCCATCGCCGAGACCACCAGCCGCAGGCCGTGCGAGCGGACGAAGCCCTCGGTCGGACGGGCCAGCGCCTCACGGGTGAACTGCCGGACCTTGGAGGGGACTCCGAGGTCGCGGAAGCACTCGGCGGCGTCGGCGGCCAGCCGGTCGTAGGCGTAGAAGTCGATCCACGCCGGATCGGGATCCCCGGCGCGTGAGCGCTCCAGCGCGCTCTCTGCCGCTGCGAGAGCGGTCGCACACGCCTGCGCGTTGCGGCCCTTCGCCTGGGCCCGGGCCTCCACCAGGTGGAAGAAGCTCATGGTGCGGGCGGTCGCCAGCCCCCGGTTCCGCTCCAGCGCGGCCTGGGCCAGGTCCACCGCCTCCTCGGCGAAGCCCCGGTAACTGGCCTGCAGGCTCATCGAGGCCAGCACATAGCCGCCGAGCGGTACGTCGGCCGCCGCGCGGGCGAGCCGCAGCGCCTGGATGTAGTACCGCTGGGCCGCCTCGTGCTGGCCGGTGTCGAAGGCCATCCACCCGGCCAGCCGAGTGAGTTCGGCCGTCGCGCCGAACAGCGCCCGCCCGACCGCGTCGCTGTACGAGGCCAGCAGCAGCGGTGCCGCCTCCACCCGCAGGCACTCCGGCACCATCGAGGAACGCCAGTCGCCGCCACCGTACTTGGAGTCCCAGCGGCGGGCCTCCTGGGCCGCCTCGCGGAGCTTGGCGGCGTCCGAGTGGCCGACCCGGTAGCCGGTCAGGTCCGGTGGCTGCACCTCGCGGGCCACCGAGCCGTCGGCCGGGGTGATCAGCCAGCGCGAGACCGGGGTGGCGTACGCGGCGACCGAGAAGGTCCCGGCCAGGCTGTCGCTCCACCGGCCGCCGCCGGGGCCGCGCCGCAGGTCCAGGTCGACCCGCCACAGGTCGGTGGCGGACCGCACCGCCTCCGGCACCTCGCGCGGGAAGGCGAGGCCGAGTTCGGGGGTCGGGTCGGTGTCGCCCAGGCCGATCTCGTCGAGCGGGACCGGGCGGCCGAGCTTGCCGGCGATCGCGGAGGCGATCAGATGCGGCACCGGGCCCTGCGGGATCATGCCCTTGCCGACCCAGCGGGCGACCGAGGTCTTGTCGTAGCGGAGCGTCAGGCCGCGCTGGGCGCCCAGGTCGTTGACCCGGCGGGCGAGGCCGGCGTTGCTGATCTGGGCGAGGGTGAGGAGCGCGCCGAGCCGTTCGTTCGGCCCTCGTGAGCTGATGGTCATGGTGGCGGCGGCACCCCCTGGCGGCGTCGTGCGGTGGCTGTGCTCCGGTGGTTTTTCCCGGCGTGCTTCGGTGGTACGTCAGTAGTGCCCGGTGGTGCCCCGTCGATCGGCTGGGCGCGGGCGGTACTTCGGCGGCTCTTCGGTGGTGCTCCGGCGGCGCGGCTGCCGCGGTGCCGGGGTGGCTCGCACTCGGCTTTCCGCCCGTCGCGGCGACGGGCGGGCCGCCGTGGCGCGGGGAAGCCCGCTCGGGGTTTCGAAAGCGACGCGTGGAACCTGGATGGTGCTGCACCTAGAGTAGTCGTCCGCGTTCCGAGGGTTAAGGGTCTGCATTCCGGATGGCGGGATCGCGCACCTGCCCCGGCGGCCTCCCGCCGGTATGGCGTCGGGCGGGGCCGCGCGTCGCGGACCCCCGTGCTCCGGTCCTGTGCAGACGTGCGCCCGGCCATGCCCCTTGGCCGGAGCGGCAGGTGGGCGATTCGCTGGTATCCGTGGGTCGGCCCGTCGTCGAGGACCCGGCGGGCCGGGGGATGCCGCTGCCTCCATCCCCGCGGGCGGCGGTGGGTCCGGGAGGGCATGCGGATGCCCTCCCGGGCAGTGCGATGCCTTTCGGCCATCCGTTGATGTCCATGTCAGAAGGGTCGCAAGGGCGGTTCCGGGTCGCGGAGGGGGAGGCCCGGCCCCGCTCCCAACCCCTCCCGGTAGTGGCCGCGGCCCTGTTCACGGGTGCTCCGCGAGTGGTCGCGGTCGCGCTCCAGGGTGCTCTGCGGGCGACAACGGCCAATGTGGGCAGATCCGGTGGCACCATGTCTCCAGGCGGTGCGTCGACGCCTGGCGGTGGAACGGCGTACCTGGTTCCCCGTCAGCTGGAGGCGTGATGCGGTGGCTCACGGGCTGGAGCGGCAGCGCGCCGACAATGAGCGCTGGCGCGTCTCCTGGCGTACGCCGGGCTCAAGGTAGTGGATCGCAGGCGCGTTCAGTGCCGCGCACACCCCCAGGTGCGCGGGTGCCCGACACGGCGTCCGGTGCTGCGGGTCCGTCCGCCATCACGGCGCACGCCGCGGCGCACCCCGCGGACCTCGCGCCCCCGCCCGCGATCCGTCCGCTGGCTGCCACCACCCTGTGGTCCGGGCCCAACCCGCTCTGGGCGGTGGGTGACTGGCGTCCCGAGGAGATCCGGCTGGTCTCCCTCAGACCCGGAGCCCCGGCCGTGGTCACCAGCGGGCCGACCGCACCCGAGGCCACCGAGGACGACACCCCGGCCACCACCCGCCTCGCCGTCATCGGCCACTGCGCCGCCTCCGACGCCGAGCTCGCCGCCGGCCTGGCCGCCGCCCGTGGCGGCGCGGTCCGTCACCTCACCGCCTGGCCCGGCAGCTACACCGTGGTGCTCAGGACCGGCACCCGCAGCACCGTGCTGCTCACCGACCTCGCCGGCGCACTCCCGGTCTTCCACGCCCCTTGGTACGGCGGAACGGCGTACGCAACCGCCGCGCTCCCCCTTGCCGACCTGATCGGCGCCGCGATCGACACCGGCCATCTCGCCGCCCGGCTGGCCTGCCCCGAGTCACCCGAGGCCCTCGGCACCGGCACCCCCTACCTGGGCGTGCGACGGGTCCCGCCCGGTCACGCCCTGAGCATCCACGGCGGGCGGCCCTACAGCGAGCCGTACGAGCCGGAACCAGCCCCAGGACGGCGCGAGGAGGCGCCGGCGGTGCGCGAGCTCACCCGTGCGCTGCTGGAGTCCGTCCGTTGCCGGGTGCGCACCCCGGCGCCGCCCGGCGACCGCCCCCGGCTCGGCGTGGACCTCTCCTACGGCACGGCCTCCGCGACCGTCGCACTGCTGGCCGCGGCCGTACCGATCGGCCCTTCGGCGACCCCCGTGGGCCCGGAGCCCGCCGGTCCGGCCGCCGCCGTGCGGAGCGGCGCGGTGAAGGGCTCCTGGGCCCGGTCGGCGGCCGCGGTGGACCGGCGCACGGCCGGTGGACCGGACGGCGGCGAACCGCTCGCCGCGGTCACGGTCGCCGAGGAAGGCCTCGACGGGGACGGCACCGGCGGCGCGGGCGCGAACCCCGGCGCGGGCACCGGCGTGGGCCCCGGCGCGGACGGCAGGGGACCGGTGCTCGCGGTGAAGGCCCCGCGCCTGCGCCACATCGTGCTGCCGCCGGTGCTTCCGTACTCCGGACTCGCCGGGCCCACGGCGGACGGCGCCGAGCCCGTGGCCTCCGCTCCCGGCGACCCGCTGCCGGATCCGCCGCCGGGACCGCTCACCGACGAACCGGGCCCGGCCCTGATCGCCACCGCCCGCCTGGGCGGCCGGTTCAGCCTCGGCGGCGCGGACCACCTCACCGGCTACGGAGCCCGCCACGTCCTGGACGGCCACCCGGCCCGGCTCGCCGACCTGGTCAGGGACGGCCGCTCCCGCGAACTGCTCTCCCCGGTGGCCGCGCTGGCCGGAGCCGACCTCGCCACCGCGGGCACCTTCGACGGCGCCGTCCGCACACCCGTCGGCGTGCTGCGCGCCGCGCACCGGCTGGCCAGGGCCGGGTACGCCGAGGCCCTCGACGACACCGCGGTCCGGCTGGTCGCCCGCCGCGCCGCCAGGCGCGGCCGGACGGCCGGCGAGAGCTCGGCCGCCGACCTCGCCTGGTGCGTACCGGGACCGGCCGCGGGCTTCCTCTCCGACGAGGCGCTCTCGGCCGTCGCGCTGCGCCTGCGGCTGGCCGCGCGGGCACCGGCCCCCACCGAACAGCCCGGCGCCCGCCGCGCCAGGCTCGCCCTGCACCGGCACGCCGCCGAGTACCGCACCCTGCTCCAGGCCGCCGAGCAGCACGGGCAGCGGCTGCACGCGCCCTTCCTGGACAACCAGGTGGTGCGGGCGGCCCGGCTGCTGCCCGACCGGATACGGCTGCAGCCCGGTGCGCGGCACGCCCTGCTGCGGTCCGTGCTGGCCGGGGCGGGGCGCACCGACCTGCCGGCCGACTGGGGCCGGGGCCCGCGCCCGGACCGCAACGGCGCGGCCCGCACCGGCCTGCGCCAGGCCGCCGACGGACTGACCGAACTCTTCCACCGCCCGCTGCTCGCCGAGGCCGGGCTGATCGACCTCCCCGCGGTCCGGGCCGCCCTCGCCCGCGCCGCCGACCCGTCCGCCGACCTCGCCCCCGGCACCCTGGCGGGCCTCGCCGACCTGGTCGCCACCGAGCTCTGGCTCCGCCGCGTCCACGCCCGCCGCCACGGCTCCAGCTGGACCGGCCTCCCGCAACCCGAGCGGCCGGCCCTGCCGCGCCCGGCGTGACCTGGTCGGCGTGACCTGGTCGGCGGCGCGGGCCCGGTCGCATCTCCCCCAGGGCGGACCAGGTCATCACGCGGTCCCGTTCGTCCTGAGGTCGCACCCTCGCGCCTTCGGCCGCGCCCGCACGGTCGCACGGCGGTCGAGCATGATGGAGGAAGCCGCCCAGAGGAGGCCACCGTGCCCGAACCGCTCCCGGTGCTCAGCGCGCCTCCCACCGCCGATCCGCCCGGCGTACTGGCCGCCTGTGACGGCTCGGACGGCTCGCTCTGGGCGCTGGAGCGCGCGATGAGCGAGGCGCAGCTGTTCGGACTGCCGCTGTACGTCCTGGCCGTGGTCAACCCGTCCCCGGCCGGGTACCCGCCGGGGATGGTGGAGCTGGTGCACGAGAGCGTCGAGCGGATGACCGTAGGCATGGCCGACGGGCTGCGCAGGTCCGTCGCCACCGTGCAGGCGGCCCGTGCCCGGCCGTACACGGGCGGACTCTCGCTGCACGTGGTGCTCGGCAACGTGATCGAGGTCCTGCTGTCCTGCACTCCCGGGCAGCACACCCTGGTGGTCGGCACCAGGGGCAACGGCGGCTTCAGCCGGCTGCTGCTCGGCTCGGTCAGTACGGCGGCCGTCCACCACGCCGCCTGCCCGGTCCTGGTGGTCCCGGCGCCACCGGCACCACCGGCGTACTGAGCCCGGCGCCCACGCCCCGTCGCCCACGCACGCCCACGTCTCCCAGGTGGCTCGCACCCCCCGGCACGGCCGGGCACCCCCCGGGGGTGCGGCCGGGCACATTCGGTACGGATCGGGAATTCCCGCAGGTCACCGATGGTTCCCCCGTTCGGTCGAACCCCATCCCCGACAGGAGCCCCACACCATGAAGGTCGAGATCTACTCGGACATCGCCTGCCCCTGGTGTTTCATCGGCAAGCGCCGCTTCGAGGAGGCCCTCGACCTGTTCCCGGGCAGGGACGGGGTCGAGGTGGTCTTCCGTCCGTACCAGCTGGTCCCGGACGCTCCCGAGCAGGCGACCCCGCACCGTGCCTGGCTGGCCGAGCGCTACGGCCCGCAGTCGGTGGCGATGGACGCCCGGGTCGCCGAGCTCGGCAGGGCGGAGGGCATCGACTACGACTTCGACACCGCACTGCACGTCAACACCTTCCTGGCCCACCGCCTGCTGCACCTCGCCGAGGCCGAGTACGGGGCCCGCAAGCAGGCCGAGCTCAAGGAAGCCCTGCTGAAGGCGCACTTCAGCGACGGTGTGGACGTCGGCGACCGGGAGCGGCTGACCGCGATAGCCGTCGCCGCGGGTCTGGACGGCGACCGGGTGGCCGCCTACCTGGCGGGCGACGAGGGCACCGCCGAGGTCCGCGCCCAGCTCGCCGAGGCACGTGAGCTCGGTATCACCGCCGTGCCCACCTTCGTCTTCGAGGGCAGGTGGGCCGTCCAGGGCGGCCAGGAGGCGGCCACCTTCCTCCGCGTCCTGGAGCAGGTCGCCGAACAGACCGCCGTCGAGGCGGCTCCCGCCGCGACCCCCGCCGCGGCCTGCACGGACGACTCCTGCGCGATCTGACGACCGGCCGGCGCCGCCTCAGTCGCAGCTGAACCGCGCGTTCGCCCAGTCCGCCAGGGTGATCAGCCCCCAGCTGCCGTGCACCGGGGTCACCACCAGCCGGATCGTGCGCCGGCCGTCCAGCGGCACCCGTACCGGGACGGGGTCGTCGCCCTGCTCGAACTCGTCGGAGCGCCACAGCGTCGTCCCGTTCTGGTCCTGGACGCTGAAGACCACCGCCCCGAACCGCACGGAGAGGTCGTCGAGCCCGGCGAGCGCCCGGAAGGACGAGCAGCTGCGGTTGAGGTCCACGGTCACCGTCGAGGACGGGTGCACGCTCAGCCCGTGCGGGTAGCGCCCACCGCTGATCCAGACGTGGTCGCGCTGCCAGACCCAGTCGCTCGCGCTGCTCCGGATGCTCGGCCCGGGCGGCGGCTGGCGGTCCGGACCACGGCTGAACGGAAGGTCGTTCAGCCAGAAGTCGGTCGGCGGGGCCGGGGGTGGGGTCGGCTTGACGGTGGGCGTCGGGACCGGTTCCGAGGGCTCGGGTGTCGGAACCGGCGGGGTCGGCTCGTCGGGCGGTGCCGACTGGGACACCGTCGGCTCCGGGGCCGGCGTCCGTGTCACGGACGGCTCGGGGGCCGGCGGCGAGGCGGCGGTCCGGCTCGGCCGGGGTGTGGGCTCCGCCGCCTTCCGGCGGGGGGCGGGGGGCGGTGTGAGCGCGGGTGCCGGTGAGGCCTGGGGAGTGCCGGAGGGCGTCGGGCCCGGCTTGGCGGCCGCCGGCGGCCGTGGGGGTGAGGAGGCCGCCGGCGCGGCCGCAGGCTCCTTGGGCTCGGGCGTACCCGTGAGCGCGTACGCGGCCACGGCGGCCGCCGCCACCGCGACACCGGCGGCGATGGCCGCCTTGGCGACGGCCCCGAGGCCCTCGCCGACGGCTGTTCCACCGCCTCCGCCGCCCGCCGTTCCGCCGGAGCCGGCCGCACCGGAGGCACCCGCGGTGGCGGAGCCCCCGCCGGCCGTACCGCCAGCCGCGCCGCCGGCCACCGCCGTCGCACCGGCGGCGCCCAGGCCGACTGCGGCCGCCGCCGCGGTGAAGTACCCGGCCCCGACCCAGACCAGCACTCCGCCGGGGAGGAGCGCCCGCAACCCGCTGTTGATCTCGGTCAGTTCGAGGTACGCGGCCGTGCAGCGGTCGCACTCCTGGACGTGTCTGCTCACCTCGGCCGCGGCCCGCTTGCGCAGCGAGCCGCGGGCGTACGCGCCGAGCCGGTTGGCGTACGCCTCGCAGTCCTGGGCCTGGCTGCCCGACACATGCGCCTGCAGGAAGGCGGTGGCCAGCCGGTCGCGGGCCCGGTGCGCCTGGACCGCCGTGGCGTTGGCGGTCTTGCCGAGCATCACCGCGACGGTCTTCGGGGACTCCCGCTCGACCTCGGTGTGCCAGAGCACCACCCGGTCGTCCTCGGGGAGTTCGACGAAGGCCTGCATGACCATCCGCTGGTCGGCCATCGCCATCGCCCAGGAGTCCGCGCCGGGGTCGGCCAGGTCGAGATCGACGGTGGCGGCCGAGGTCTGCGTGAACGTGGTGAAGTCGTCGACGAGTTGCTCCCGCCGCTCGCTGCGCGCCCAGGCGGCGGCCACGTTCCGGACCGCCGTCAGCAGATAGGCGCGGACCGCGAAGTCCGGCCCCTTGCCCGAGCGCAGGGCCTGGAGGGTGCGGGCGAAGACCTCGCCCGTCAGGTCCTCGGCGGTGAAGCTGTCCCGGCAGCAGGTCCGGGCGTAGCGGCGCACCGAGTCGGCGTGCCGCCGGTAGAGCTCCTCGTACGCGCGGTCGTCGCCGGCCCGGACCAGCTCGGTCAACTCGGCGTCGGAGGGTGGTCGTTCACCGTCCACGGGGGCGGCCGGCGCGGGCACCACGGCGCGGGCGACACCCTCCTGGGGTGCGTTCCGGTCCCGGCCGCTACCGACGAAGGCCTCCGGGGTCACGCCGCCCTGTCCGGCCGGCGCCTGTCCCGGCACCCGCCCGGAGAGCGACTCCCGGATCGGCATGCCGGCCTGGTCGGGAACCTGGCCGGACGCCCGGCCCGGCTTGCGGCCGGGCTGCTGGTGCGGCGTCTGCTCCCGTGCCTGTTCCGGTGCCTGCTTCGGTGTCTGGTGGGGCGACTGGTGGGGCGGCTGGGGCGACTGGGGCGGGGTCTGCTGCTGCCCCGGCAGGTCGAGGCCGTAGCCGTGGTCGTTCTGCTCCTCGGCGCTCAACGCGGCCTCCGGCGCTCGGTGGGGCCCGGGACGCGGACGCCGTCACGCCCCGGCGCGCCGTGGTCCGGCGAGCCGTGACCGCCGGCGCGACCGCACGGGACGGTGTGCCGATGCGCGGGTGTATCCCGGGAACCCACAGTAGGGCGAACGGCACGCAACGGGACAATGGCTCCAACCACGGCCAAAGAATGGCATAGCACGGCGGCCACCGGTAGCCGGACTGCCCGTCACCCACTCTTCCGGGCAGCCTTTAGCGGATGTGTTCGAGCCGGAACTGCCGTGTGTCAGTGGGCCCGCAGACCGTTCAGCAGGATCTGCAGCAGCCGGTCGCCGGGGGAGTTCTCCGCAAGCTCCCCGGGCGCGCGGCCGTCCGGCTCCCGGACGCCGCCGCCTCGCTCCCCGGAGGACGCGAAGCCGCCGGAGCCGGCCACCGCCACGGCAGCCCGGGCCGGGTGACTCTGGGTCACGTGCACCGGCACGGCCGCGGTCAGCACGAGCACCACGTCCGACACCGTGACCCCGGGCCGGAGTTCGCCCGCCGCACCGGCCCGCGCGACCAGCGCCGCCAGCAGGTGCAGCAGCAGCCGGGGATCGGCGTCGAAGGACGGCTGGGCATCGGCCTCCGCGGCGCGCTGCTCGGGCACCCACGGCTCCGCGAAGGCGAACTCCCCGGTTTGGCGCTCGACGAGGCCCTCGGCGCCGAGGCCCGGGGTGCCCAGGCTCCGTGGTCCGAAGTCCTGCGTGCCGAGACCCTGAGCGGGTGCGAAGCCCTCGGGGCCGAACTCCCGCGCGCCCAGACCCTGCGGGGGCGCGAAGCCCGGGGCGCCGAGCCGCTGCTCCGTGAAGTACTGCTCCGGCAGTCCGGGCGGCCGCTGCTCCGGGACGTGCGGTGCGGGCGTCCGGCCGAGCTCCTCCGCGTAGCGGAACGCCGAAGGCGGCAGCAGCCGGCCCGCACCCGACCCGACCGCCCGCGCGAGGTAACCGGCCAGTGCCTCCCAGGGACCCGCGTTCCCGTACAGGGACTCACGCGCCTGCTCGGTCAGCCATGCGACCTCCTCGGCCGCGATCCTCTGGACCAGCACCTCCTTGCTCGGGAACCGCCGGTACACCGTGCCGACCCCGACCCCGGCCCGCCGGGCGACCTCCTCCATCGGCGCGTCGTAGCCGAGTTCACCGAAGACCTGGCGGGCCGCGCGCAGCACGCTCTCCAGGTTCCGGCGGGCATCCACCCGCAGCCGGGCGGGTCCACCGGCGCGCGGCGAGTCTTCGGGCGTGCCGTAACCGCCATGCGCTCCCTGGGCGCCGTGTGCACCGTACGCGCCCTGTGTGCCGTGCGCCGCGGAGCCGTACGACTCGCGCGCCCCCGGCCCACGCTGTTCCGGCACGACACCGCCGGCCGCACCGAACCTGCCGGCCGCGCCGAGGTCCTGGCCGGCGCTGTGCAGGCCGCTCCGGCCCGAAGCGACCGCGCCGGTACCACCACCGCCGTCGAGGCCGCCGCTGCCATCCCCGGCCCTCGGCGCCACCGGGCGGCCGAGCACTCGTTCCTGATCCGTCATCCCAAACCTCCCCCCGCAGGCGCCCCGCATCGGGCGTCGCTGCCTGGCCAGTTCGCACCCCCCGGTGCGCGCGGTTTCGCCGCCCAGAACGGGGCGGCCTTCCTGGACCACCCTTCCCCGGTTGGCCCTGGCGCAGTCGGCCATCGCGGCGGTTGGCGCCGACCGATTCCGGGCTGACGCACAATCCGACCATAGTTCAAGGAAGTTCGCGGGAGAAGTGGCCCTAAATCCGGGTACGGAGATATATCCGCCCATCCGTAACGGAGCATTCCGCACCGCTTCCGGTACGGCCTGTGGACAAGAAGCCCGTCGACAGGGCGTCATGGAAGCGTGAAGCAGGTCACATCGGCAGCACATCGGCAGGAGGTGCCCTCATCAGGATTCTGATCGTCGGCGGCGGCTGCGCCGGAACGTCCGCCGCACTCCGTCTCCAGCAGCTGCTCAGGCCCCGACTCCAGGACGGCCGGGCCGAGATCACCTTGGTCGAGCCGCAGCCCTATCTGACCTACCAGCCACTGCTGGCGGAGGTCGCGGCCGGCTCCATCGACCCCAGGCACGTGGTCGTGCCGCTGCGCCGGCTGCTGCCGCGCTGCCGGGTCCTCACCGCCCGGATCACCAGGATCGAACACTCCGCCCGCCGGGCCTGGATCGACACTTCCGCACCCGGCGAGCACGGCGCCCCCGCCGAACTCGCCTACGACCTCCTGGTGGTGGCCCCGGGCTCGGTCTCCCGCACCGCACCCGTCCCCGGCCTGGCCGAACACGGCCTGGGCTTCGCCACCGTCGGCGAGGCGGTCAGCCTGCGCAACCACGTCCTGGAGCAGCTCGACCTCGCCTCCTCCACCCGGGACCCGGCTCTCCGCCAGGCGGCGCTCACCTTCGTCTTCGTCGGCGCCGGGTACGCGGGCGTCGGCGCGACGGCCGAACTGGAGGACATGGCCCGCTACGCCGTGAAGGGCTACCACAACCTGGCCGTCGAGGACCTGCGCTGGGTGCTGGTCGAGGCGACCGACCGCATCCTCCCCGAGGAGTCCCCCGAGCTGGCCGCCCACACCCTCGCCGAACTGCGCGACCGCAGCGTGGACGTACGCCTGGGCACCACCCTCGACTCCGCCACCGACCGGGTGATGACCCTCTCCGACGGCAGCCGCTTCGCCGCCCGCACCCTGGTCTGGACGGCGGGCATCCGGCCCGCACCGTTTCTCCGCGAGACCGACCTCCCACTGGACGCGGTGGGACGGGTCCGCTGCCTGCCCACGCTCCAGATCGCCGGAGCGGACGGCACTCCGCTCCCCGACGCCTGGGCGGCCGGGGACTGCGCGGCCGTGCCGGCCTCCGCCGCTGCCACGACTGCCGCTGCTTCGGCTGCCGAGGGCCCGACGACAGCCGATGGCGTCACCGGTGACGGCGTCGCCGACCTCTGCGCGCCCAACGCCCAGCACGCGATGGCCCAGGCCGAGCAGCTGGCCGAGAACGTCTCCGCCGCACTCGCCGGCCGTCCGCAGCGCCCCTACCAGCCGGCCCGCCAGGAGTGTTCGACCTCGCTCGGACTCGGCCGGGGCGTCGCGCACACCAGGCGCGGCCACCTCACCGGCCGCCGGGCCTGGTGGCTGCACCGGGCCCGCCATCTGCAGCGGCTGCCCAGCCTGGACCGGCGGGTGCGGGTGCTGACCGACTGGCTGCTCGGCGGCCTGTTCAACCGGGAGGTGGTCTCGCTCGGCTCGGTCGAGCATCCGCGCGCGGAGTTCGAGGCGGGTTTCCGGGAGCACTGAGGCCGGCGGGTTCGGCCCGCCGGCCATGCCGCCGAACGGGCCGCCGACTTCTGCGGCATTGACCGCGGCATTGATCGCAGCGGTGACCGCAGCGTTGACCGCGGCATTGATCGCAGCGTTGACCGCAGCGTTGACCGCGGCGTTGACCGCGGCGTTGACCGCAGCGTTGATTGCGGCGTTGACCAGGCCGTTGACCGCGCCGTTGACGGACCGGTCGGCGGCCGGGTGCCCGACTGTCCCCGGCCCCGCACCGGGCCCGTGCCGGCGTCGTACCGCGACCCGTACGCGCTGCAATGGTCATACGACTTCCGAAACCGGGGCCGGGCCTGACAGGATCTGCCCCACCGCGTCATCACGATGAGTGTCGATGTACGCACTAAGTGTGATTGTCCGTCTGGAAACTGACCGAGGAAGCGGCCGAGTTGAACCTCATGCGCTGGAGCGCCAGGCTCACCGGAGCCCCGTGGCGCGCCGCTCCCACCACCCGGCCCGACCCGGTCACCGTCCCGGCACCTCGCGATCCCAGCGCGACACCCGGCCCGCTCGATCCGCGTGACATCCAGGACCTGTACGACCTGCGGGAGGTGCTCGCCCGCCTCCCCGCCCCGGTCGCCGTCACCTACGGACCGCAGCACCAGCTCGGCTACGCCAACCGCGCCTACCGTGAACTCTTCGGCGAACGGACCAACGGGCTCCCCGCCTGCGAAGCCCTCCCGGAGCTCACCGCGCTCGGAGTGCTCCCCCTGCTGGACCAGGTCGTCCGCAGCCGCCGGCCACGAAGCGTCAAGGCCCGCCGCATCCTCGGACTCGCCGGCAACCGCTACTACAACGTCTCCTGCGTACCGCTGGGCGGTGGAGAACAGAAGGCGGCTCCGGCAGACGACGCCCTGGTGAGGCCCACCGTCGTGAAGTCCGCCGCAGAGGAGAGGGCGGCACCGGCAGGCGTCCTCATCTTCGCCGTCGAAGTCACCGACCAGGTCCAGGCCGCCTCCCGCCTCCGCGAGGCCGAGCGCCGCCAGAGACAGGCCGCGGTCACTCTGCAGCGCAGCCTTCTTCCGCAGAAACTCGAACAGCCCGACGGCCTCCGCGTCGCCGCCACGTACCAGCCGGGCGGGGCCGACGCGGCGGTCGGCGGTGACTGGTACGACGTCATCGGCCTCGGTGGCGGCCGGACCGCCCTCGTCATCGGTGACGTCATGGGCCGAGGCCTGCGTGCCGCCGCGGTCATGGGCCAGTTGCGTACCGCGGTCCGCGCCTACGCCCGCCTCGACCTCCCGCCCCACGAGGTCATGAGCCTGCTCGACGGCCTCGCCATGGAGATCGATGCCAACCAGATCGCCACCTGCACCTACGCCGTCTGGGACCCGGCCCCCGGCACTCTCCTCTACGCCTCCGCCGGCCACCTGCCGCTGCTGCTGCGCTGCCCCGACGGCACGGTGCTGCGGGGCGAGGAACAGAACGGCCCACCGCTGGGCACCGGCGGCGGCACCCACCACTCGCACACCCTCCGCCTCCTTCCCGGCACGACCGGCGTCCTCTACACGGACGGGCTGGTCGAACGCCGCGACGAGGACATCGACGAGGGCCTGGACCTGCTCGCCCACACCCTCGGCGGGGCCGTGGGCGGCCCCGAGATCGTCTGCGCCCGCCTGCTCCGCGCCATGGGCGTCACCTCCGAACACGACGACGACGTAGCGGTCCTCGCCTTCCACGTACCGCCGGCCCCGGGCACCGATCCGCTCCTTGACTCCCTCGAAGCAGAGGACTAAAGTTCTTCGAGCTGCCTGGCAGGGAGCACCGGACACGCATCGGCGCGGACGGTCCCGGGGCAGCCAATCCTCTGAAACACCACTTCTTCTGTTCGAGCTGAGTCGTGCGTTGTCGCGGCTTGGTGCGAATTGTCGTGTTGTTTTTCTGGATTGTGGCTGGATTCGCTTTTCGGAGCGGGGGTCGGCTAAAGTTTTGGACGTCGGACGGGCCGTCAGGTCGGGTCCGGCGGAAAGCCTCCTGAAGGCCGGGAAGCGCGAAGGACTCTGATAGAGTCTGGAACGCCGAAAGGCTGAAGGAAAGCGGATCGGGTGAGTGAAACTCCGGAAGACGGAGCGGAAAACATCTGATAAGCTGGAAACACGAAAGAACGAAGCGCCCGGAGGGCCCGCTGGAAGGCGGCTCGAAGGAAGCGTCCGTTCCTTGAGAACTCAACAGCGTGCCAAAAGTCAACGCCAGATATGTTGACATCCCCGGCGAGACCATCCGGTCTTGTTGGAGATTCCTTTTGTAATACACAGCGAGGACGCAGTGCGCGGGATCACCTCATTCCGGTGGTTGCCGTGCCGCTCAACGCGAGTGTTCACCCGATCACGGGTAATCATTCACGGAGAGTTTGATCCTGGCTCAGGACGAACGCTGGCGGCGTGCTTAACACATGCAAGTCGAACGGTGAAGCCCTTCGGGGTGGATCAGTGGCGAACGGGTGAGTAACACGTGGGAAATCTGCCCTGCACTCTGGGACAAGCCTTGGAAACGAGGTCTAATACCGGATATGACCTTCCTCTGCATGGGGGTTGGTGGAAAGCTCCGGCGGTGCAGGATGATCCCGCGGCCTATCAGCTTGTTGGTGGGGTAATGGCCTACCAAGGCGACGACGGGTAGCCGGCCTGAGAGGGCGACCGGCCACACTGGGACTGAGACACGGCCCAGACTCCTACGGGAGGCAGCAGTGGGGAATATTGCACAATGGGCGAAAGCCTGATGCAGCGACGCCGCGTGAGGGATGACGGCCTTCGGGTTGTAAACCTCTTTCAGCAGGGAAGAAGCGAAAGTGACGGTACCTGCAGAAGAAGCACCGGCTAACTACGTGCCAGCAGCCGCGGTAATACGTAGGGTGCGAGCGTTGTCCGGAATTATTGGGCGTAAAGAGCTCGTAGGCGGCCTGTCGCGTCGGATGTGAAAGCCCGGGGCTTAACCCCGGGTCTGCATTCGATACGGGCAGGCTAGAGTGTGGTAGGGGAGATCGGAATTCCTGGTGTAGCGGTGAAATGCGCAGATATCAGGAGGAACACCGGTGGCGAAGGCGGATCTCTGGGCCATTACTGACGCTGAGGAGCGAAAGCGTGGGGAGCGAACAGGATTAGATACCCTGGTAGTCCACGCCGTAAACGTTGGGAACTAGGTGTTGGCGACATTCCACGTCGTCGGTGCCGCAGCTAACGCATTAAGTTCCCCGCCTGGGGAGTACGGCCGCAAGGCTAAAACTCAAAGGAATTGACGGGGGCCCGCACAAGCAGCGGAGCATGTGGCTTAATTCGACGCAACGCGAAGAACCTTACCAAGGCTTGACATACACCGGAAACTGGCAGAGATGTCAGCCCCCTTGTGGTCGGTGTACAGGTGGTGCATGGTTGTCGTCAGCTCGTGTCGTGAGATGTTGGGTTAAGTCCCGCAACGAGCGCAACCCTTGTTCTGTGTTGCCAGCATGCCTTTCGGGGTGATGGGGACTCACAGGAGACTGCCGGGGTCAACTCGGAGGAAGGTGGGGATGACGTCAAATCATCATGCCCCTTATGTCTTGGGCTGCACACGTGCTACAATGGTCGGTACAAAGGGCTGCGATGCCGTGAGGCGGAGCGAATCCCAAAAAGCCGGCCTCAGTTCGGATTGGGGTCTGCAACTCGACCCCATGAAGTTGGAGTTGCTAGTAATCGCAGATCAGCATGCTGCGGTGAATACGTTCCCGGGCCTTGTACACACCGCCCGTCACGTCACGAAAGTCGGTAACACCCGAAGCCGGTGGCCTAACCCGTAAGGGGAGGAGCCGTCGAAGGTGGGACCAGCGATTGGGACGAAGTCGTAACAAGGTAGCCGTACCGGAAGGTGCGGCTGGATCACCTCCTTTCTAAGGAGCACATAGCCAGATCTGAGCGAATGCCTCAGATTGGTTGCTCATGGGTGGAACGTTGACTATTCGGCACAGTGAGGTCGTGGATCGTTAGTACTGCTCTTCGGGGCGTGGAACGCGGGTCTGGTGGCTTGGCTGTGTCGGGCACGTTGTTGGGTCCTGAGGGAACGGCTGTATGGCTGTTACCTCTAGGATGCCGGTCCTACTGACAGCATGGCTTGTCCGTGTCGCAGGTGGGTGACTGGTCGTTGTTTGAGAACTGCACAGTGGACGCGAGCATCTGTGGCCAAGTTTTTAAGGGCGCACGGTGGATGCCTTGGCACCAGGAACCGATGAAGGACGTGGGAGGCCGCGATAGTCCCCGGGGAGTCGTCAACCAGGCTTTGATCCGGGGGTTTCCGAATGGGGAAACCCGGCAGTCGTCATGGGCTGTCACCCGCTGCTGAACACATAGGCAGTGTGGAGGGAACGCGGGGAAGTGAAACATCTCAGTACCCGCAGGAAGAGAAAACAACCGTGATTCCGGGAGTAGTGGCGAGCGAAACCGGATGAGGCTAAACCTTGAGCGTGTGAGACCCGGCAGGGGTTGCGCTTGAGGGGTCGTGGGTTTTTTCTTGATCGGTCTGCCGGCCGGTCGGCGAGTCAGAAACCGTATGGGTAGTCGAAGGACATGCGAAAGGTCCGGCGTAGAGGGTAAGACCCCCGTAGACGAAATCTGTACGGCTCGCTTGAAGAATACCCAAGTAGCACGGGGCCCGAGAAATCCCGTGTGAATCTGGCGGGACCACCCGCTAAGCCTAAATATTCCCTGGTGACCGATAGCGGATAGTACCGTGAGGGAATGGTGAAAAGTACCGCGGGAGCGGAGTGAAATAGTACCTGAAACCGTGTGCCTACAAGCCGTGGGAGCGTCGTCACTTCGGTGGCCGTGACTGCGTGCCTTTTGAAGAATGAGCCTGCGAGTTTGCGGTGTGTAGCGAGGTTAACCCGTGTGGGGTAGCCGTAGCGAAAGCGAGTCCGAATAGGGCGTTTGAGTTGCATGCCCAAGACCCGAAGCGGAGTGATCTAGCCATGGGCAGGTTGAAGCGTGGGTAAGACCACGTGGAGGACCGAACCCACCAGGGTTGAAAACCTGGGGGATGACCTGTGGTTAGGGGTGAAAGGCCAATCAAACTCCGTGATAGCTGGTTCTCCCCGAAATGCATTTAGGTGCAGCGTCGCGTGTTTCTTGCCGGAGGTAGAGCACTGGATAGGCGATGGGCCTTACCGGGTTACTGACCTTAGCCAAACTCCGAATGCCGGTAAGTGAGAGCGCGGCAGTGAGACTGTGGGGGATAAGCTCCATGGTCGAGAGGGAAACAGCCCAGAACACCGACTAAGGTCCCTAAGCGTGTGCTAAGTGGGAAAGGATGTGGAGTCGCAGAGACAACCAGGAGGTTGGCTTAGAAGCAGCCACCCTTGAAAGAGTGCGTAATAGCTCACTGGTCAAGTGATTCCGCGCCGACAATGTAGCGGGGCTCAAGCACATCACCGAAGTCGTGTCATTGCAGCAATACTCCTAACGGGGGCTGTGATGGGTAGGGGAGCGTCGTGTGCCGGGTGAAGCGGCCGAGGAATCGAGTCGTGGACGGTATACGAGTGAGAATGCAGGCATGAGTAGCGATACAAGAGTGGGAAACTCTTGCGCCGATTGACCAAGGGTTCCTGGGTCAAGCTGATCTGCCCAGGGTAAGTCGGGACCTAAGGCGAGGCCGACAGGCGTAGTCGATGGACAACGGGTTGATATTCCCGTACCCGCTTTGAAGCGCCAACGCTGAACCCTCTGATGCTAAGCCCGTGAAGCCGTCCCGGAGTCTTCGGACAATGGGGAGTGGTGGAGCCGGTGACCCGAGGTGGTAGTAGGTGAGCGATGGGGTGACGCAGGAAGGTAGTCCAGCCCGGGCGGTGGTTGTCCCGGGGTAAGGGTGTAGGACGTAGGGTAGGCAAATCCGCCCTGCAATAGTCTGAGACCTGATGCCGAGCCGATTGTGGTGAAGTGGATGATCCTATGCTGTCGAGAAAAGCCTCTAGCGAGTTTCATGGCGGCCCGTACCCCAAACCGACTCAGGTGGTCAGGTAGAGAATACCGAGGCGTTCGGGTGAACTATGGTTAAGGAACTCGGCAAAATGCCCCCGTAACTTCGGGAGAAGGGGGGCCATTCCTGGTGATGAGTCTTGCACTCTGAGCTGGGGGTGGCCGCAGAGACCAGCGAGAAGCGACTGTTTACTAAAAACACAGGTCCGTGCGAAGCCGTAAGGCGATGTATACGGACTGACGCCTGCCCGGTGCTGGAACGTTAAGGGGACCGGTTAGTCATGATTCGTCGTGGCGAAGCTGAGAACTTAAGCGCCAGTAAACGGCGGTGGTAACTATAACCATCCTAAGGTAGCGAAATTCCTTGTCGGGTAAGTTCCGACCTGCACGAATGGCGTAACGACTTCTCGACTGTCTCAACCATAGGCCCGGTGAAATTGCATTACGAGTAAAGATGCTCGTTTCGCGCAGCAGGACGGAAAGACCCCGGGACCTTTACTATAGCTTGATATTGGTGTTCGGTTCGGCTTGTGTAGGATAGGTGGGAGACTTTGAAGCTGTGACGCCAGTCATGGTGGAGTCGCCGTTGAAATACCACTCTGGTCGTGCTGGATGTCTAACCTGGGTCCGTGATCCGGATCAGGGACAGTGTCTGGTGGGTAGTTTAACTGGGGCGGTTGCCTCCTAAAGGGTAACGGAGGCGCCCAAAGGTTCCCTCAGCCTGGTTGGCAATCAGGTGTTGAGTGTAAGTGCACAAGGGAGCTTGACTGTGAGACTGACGGGTCGAGCAGGTACGAAAGTAGGGACTAGTGATCCGGCGGTGGCTTGTGGAAGCGCCGTCGCTCAACGGATAAAAGGTACCCCGGGGATAACAGGCTGATCTTCCCCAAGAGTCCATATCGACGGGATGGTTTGGCACCTCGATGTCGGCTCGTCGCATCCTGGGGCTGGAGTAGGTCCCAAGGGTTGGGCTGTTCGCCCATTAAAGCGGTACGCGAGCTGGGTTTAGAACGTCGTGAGACAGTTCGGTCCCTATCCGCTGTGCGCGTAGGAGTGTTGAGAAGGGCTGTCCCTAGTACGAGAGGACCGGGACGGACGAACCTCTGGTGTGCCAGTTGTTCTGCCAAGGGCATGGCTGGTTGGCTACGTTCGGGAGGGATAACCGCTGAAAGCATCTAAGCGGGAAGCCTGCTTCGAGATGAGCACTCCCACCTCCTTGAGAGGGTAAGGCTCCCAGTAGACGACTGGGTTGATAGGCCGGATATGGAAGCCTCGTGAGGGGTGGAGTTGACCGGTACTAATAGGCCGAGGGCTTGTCCTCAGTTGCTCGCGTCCACTGTGTTGTTCTGAAACAACGACCCCGACCCTGTGTGGGTTGGTGCGGTTGATAGTTTCATAGTGTTTCGGTGGTCATAGCGTGAGGGAAACGCCCGGTTACATTCCGAACCCGGAAGCTAAGCCTTACAGCGCCGATGGTACTGCAGGGGGGACCCTGTGGGAGAGTAGGACGCCGCCGAACAATTTTTCTGAGAAGCCCTTCCCGGGATCCCCGGGGAGGGCTTCTCGCATTTCCGGACCCCGTATTTCGCGTCGGTTCGGGCAGCTTTCCCGCCTGGCCAGCTGACAGAGCCAAGGCTGACTGCGGGCAAGGCCCTGCAAGCGACAGCTGACGCGACGTAGGGTCGGGTCATGACTTCTTCCGCCACTCCCAGCCCCGAGACGTCGCGCCGTACCTACTCCCGCACGCTGCCGCAGACCAGCAGCAGCATCGTTGCCACGCCACTGCTCTCGGTGGAGGAGGCCCGGGCGGCCGCCGAGGTCATCGCGGAGGCGGCGGTCGCGGACGAGCGGCAGGCCGTGTCCGAACAGGGCCGGCTCCGGCTGAAGTCGACGGAGGCCCGGCCCGGTGTGCTGCATCTGATCCAGTGGGCCGACAGCCGGCCCGAGTCGGGCACGGCCGAGACCGGCACGGCCGCCGGCTACGCGCAGCTGGAGCTGCCGAGCGGTGGCAGGGCCGGAACGGCCGAGCTGACCGTCGCACCCGGCTCGCGGGGGCTCGGCCTCGGCCGGCACCTGGTGGACGCGGTCCTCGCCGAGGCCGCGGCAGCCGCCCCCGAGGCGCCGGTGGAGTTCTGGGCGCACGGCGGTCACCCGGCCGCCCGCCACCTCGCCACCGTCTACGGCGCCGAGCTGGTGCGCGAGCTGCGGCAGATGCGCCGCACCGCGGCTCTGCCCGAGGCCGTGGAGGTGCCCGACGGGGTCGAGGTGCGGGCGTTCCGCCCCGGCCAGGACGACACCGCGTGGCTGCGGCTGAACGCGCTGGCCTTCGCGCACCACCCGGAACAGGGCTCCTGGAGCGAGCAGGACCTGGCGGACCGGCTGGCCGAGCCCTGGTTCGACCCGAGCGGGTTCTTCCTGGCCTTCCGTGGTGAGCAGCTGGTCGGCTTCCACTGGACGAAGGTGCACCCGGAGGGGATCGGCGAGGTGTACGTGGTCGGGGTGGACCCGGCCGAGCAGGGCAACGGCCTGGGCAGGGTGCTGACGGCGATCGGTCTTCGTCACCTGGCGGAGGACCGTAAGCAGCAGACCGTGATGCTTTACGTGGACGCTGACAACTCGGCCGCGGTCCGGGTATATGAACGGTTGGGGTTCACCATCCACGAGGTGGACCTGATGTACCGCGTCCAGGCCCGCCGGGACTCGTGACCGACCGACCCCGGATCCGTCATCGAGTCCGCAGCCGCAGCCGGGCCCGGAGGCCGCGCTGGGATCCGGGTGGGGCTCCTGGGACGGTGGCGCCGTAAGGGACGCCCGGGGCCACCCGGGCGGGCCTCCGGCGCGTCGGTGCCACCGCATCCACGGGGGTGACCGCCTCAGCTTTCCTCCCGGCCATGCGGTGTTTACCGTGGATTAAATTGCCGCCGCGAAGATCACAGGATGACGTCCGTAGCGCCTCGCCTCCGCGCGGTCGGCCAGTATCCGTGGGTCGGCCGTCTTCCGGCCGCACCCGGCGAGTGCGAGCCTGGGCCGCGGTACGAGGACCGCACACACGTGACGACGGGCTCCGGCCGTCCGAGCGCCGGGCACCGCCCGGACACCGTCCTGCTGGAGGAGCTGGATTCCATGAGCGT
The DNA here is from genome assembly GCF_051374625.1 of Kitasatospora sp. HPM-01-4. Lineage (NCBI taxonomy): Bacteria > Bacillati > Actinomycetota > Actinomycetes > Kitasatosporales > Streptomycetaceae > Kitasatospora > Kitasatospora sp. HPM-01-4. The sequence continues at coordinate 4,774,351 of NZ_JBPQGP010000005.1, forward strand.
CCCCCGCCCTGCACAAGCCGCACCGTCCGCCTCCTCGTCCAAGGGCTCGGCCGCCGGGCCGGCGACCGGTGCGCCGGAGGCCGCTGCCGCGCAGGCGACCAGGGCCAGAGCAGCCGCCAAGCGCTCGAAGGCACCCGCACCTGCCACGAGCACCCCCGCACCTGCCACGAGCGCGCCCGCAGCCGACCCGCCGACCGGCACCGACGCCGCCGCGATCCCGGTTCCCGGTGTCTCCTCGGTGCTCGGACTGGCGCTGGAGGACCACGACGAGTACACCTCGTCCGCCGTCCCGGACCTCGAAGAGCTTCCGGCGGGGAGGTTCCTGGACCGGGAGCGCAGCTGGCTGGCGTTCAACGAGCGGGTGCTGGAGCTGGCCGAGGACCCGCGGATCCCGCTGCTGGAGCGGGCCAAGTTCCTGGCCATCTTCGCCAGCAACCTGGACGAGTTCTTCATGGTCAGGGTGGCCGGCCTCAAGCGCAGGATCGCCACGGGAGTGGCGCAGCGTTCGGCCTCCGGTCTGCAGCCCCGCGAGGTGCTGGACCAGATCTGGACCAGGTCACGCGAGCTGATGGCCCGTCATGCCGCGGCGTTCCAGCAGGAGGTGCTGCCGGATCTGGCGATGGAGGGCATCGAGCTGGTCCGCTGGCCGGAGCTGACCGAGAAGGAGCAGGCCCGGCTGCACACGCTGTTCCGGCAGAAGATCTTCCCGGTGCTGACGCCCCTCGCGGTGGACCCGGCACACCCGTTCCCGTACATATCGGGCCTGAGCCTCAATCTGGCCGTGGTGGTCCGCAACCCGGTGTCCGGGCACAAGCACTTCGCCCGGGTGAAGGTCCCGCAGTCTCTCTCCCGGTTCCTGGAGGCGTCGCCGCAGCGGTACGTTCCGCTGGAGGACGTGATGGGGGCGCACCTGGAGGAGCTGTTCCCGGGGATGGAGGTGCTGGCGCACCACGCCTTCAGGGTCACTCGCAACGAGGACCTGGAGGTGGAGGAGGACGACACCGAGAACATCCTCAAGGCGCTGGAGAAGGAGCTGATGCGGCGGCGGTTCGGCCCGCCGGTGCGGCTCGAGGTCGAGGAGTCGATCGATCCGTACATCCTGGACCTGCTGGTCCGCGAGCTGAACATCACCGAGGCGGAGGTCTTCCCGCTGCCGGGGCCGCTGGACCTGACGGGTCTGTTCGGGATCTCGGAGCTGGAGCGCCCGGAGCTGAAGTACCCGAAGTTCGTGGCGGGCACGGCGCGCGGGCTGACCGACGTGGAGTCGGCCTCGCAGCCGGACATCTTCGCCGCCATGCGGGAGCGGGACGTGCTGCTGCACCACCCGTACGACAGCTTCTCCACCTCGGTGCAGGCGTTCCTGGAGCAGGCGGCGGCCGACCCGGACGTGCTGGCGATCAAGCAGACGCTGTACCGGACCTCGGGTGACTCGCCGATCGTGGACGCGCTGATCGACGCGGCGGAGGCGGGCAAGCAGGTACTGGTCCTGGTCGAGATCAAGGCGCGGTTCGACGAGCAGGCGAACATCAAGTGGGCCCGGAAGCTGGAGGAGGCCGGCTGCCACGTGGTGTACGGCCTGATCGGGCTGAAGACGCACTGCAAGCTCTCGCTGGTGGTCCGCCAGGAGGGCGACATCCTGCGCCGCTACTCGCACGTCGGGACCGGCAACTACCACCCCAAGACCGCCCGGCTGTACGAGGACATCGGGCTGCTGACGGCTGATCCGCAGGTCGGCGCGGACCTCTCGGACCTGTTCAACCGGCTGTCGGGCTACTCGCGGCGCGAGTCGTACCGGCGGCTGCTGACCGCGCCGCGCGGGCTGCGCGACGGGCTGCTGGCCCGGATCCACGCGGAGGTCGCGCACCACCGGGCCGGGCGGCCCGCGTACGTGCGGATCAAGGTCAACTCGATCGTGGACGAGGCCGTGATCGACGCCCTCTACCGGGCCTCCCAGGCGGGGGTGCCGGTGGACGTCTGGGTGCGCGGGATCTGTGCCATCCGGCCGGGCGTGGCGGGGCTGAGCGAGAACATCCGGGTGCGCAGCATCCTGGGGCGCTTCCTGGAGCACTCGCGGATCTTCGTCTTCGGCAACGGCGGCGAGCCCGAGGTGTGGATCGGCAGCGCGGACATGCTGCACCGCAATCTGGACCGCCGGATCGAGACGCTGGTCCGGGTGACCGACCCGGCGCACCGGGCGGAGCTGGCCGGGCTGCTCGACCTGGGGATGTCGGACGAGACCGACGCCTGGCACCTCGGCCCGGACGGGGGCTGGACCAGGCACTCCGAAGACGGCGACGGCCGGCCGCTGCGGCACGTCCAGGACCTGCTGGTCGACTCGCGCCAGCGCCGCCGTACGGCCCGGGCGGCCCGCTGACCGGACCGCAGCAGCACCCCGAGCGCAGCGCCAACTGACCGCACCACCCACCCAGCTCAGCACCTACCGGCTCAGCACGAGCCGCCGGTCGGCACCGCAGCCGGCCGGCGGCATTCGGCAGGCGGCCGTGGCAGCGACCAGCGACCACGGCAGCCGGCCACCAGCCCTGGGGAACGGTCCCCGGGGGGACGGGGAACCCAGCCATGACCGATGTGCCGATGACGGCCCGGACCGGGCCGAAGGCCGCGAACGCCTCCACCGGGGAGATCCTCTCCGGCTACCTCACCGCCCAGGCCGGCGCGTTCCTGCGCGCGCTGCCTCAGGCGGTGGGCGAGGCCGGTTCGAGACCGGGAGCGCTCCCGGCGGGCGGGGCGAGTGCGGCCGCGGCGGCCGGTACCGAGGAGCTGCTGCGGGCGGTGCGGCGGATCGGCGGCGCGCTGCACACCTTCGCGGCGGCCTTCGAGCGTGACTGGTCGGCGGAGACCAGGTCCGAACTGCGCTGGCTGCTCAATCTGCTGGCGCAGGAGCCCGCCCTGCTGCGGCGGTCGGCCCGGCTGCTGGCGGCGCTGGACTCGCTGAGCGAGACCGATCCGCTGGGGCCCGGCATGCTCGCCGGGCACGCGGGCGCGCCCAAGGCACGTGCGCTGCTGGAGCGCCAGCTCACGCTGGCCAGGACCAGGGCGCACTCCACCGTGCTGCAGGAGCTGCGGTCGGCCCGGCTGCACGCGCTGGCCGACCGGATGACCCTGCTGGCCGGTGATGTGCCGCTGCTGGACGGCGTGGCGCGGCAGGAGGGCGGCACGCTGCCCCCGCTGGCGGCGGAGGCCTTCGGGGCGCTGGCGGCGGAGGCCCAGCGGCTGCCGTTGAGCCGGGCGGCGACCCCGTACGGCGGGGAGGGCCTGCGCCGGCTCGGCACCGTCCCCGCCGCGCGGGAGCCCTCGGCCGAGCCCCGGACCCGGGGCGGCGAGGTGGACGCGGACTCCGCGGTGGCGGCGGACGACGCGCCGTGGCACCGGGTGCGGATCCTGGTCAAGCGGGCCAGGTACGCGCTGGAGGTCTGCGGTGCTCCTGACGCGGAGCTCGATCTGCTGGACTGCACGCTGCACCGCCACCAGGAGGCGGCGGACGCGGCGGTCACGGTGGCCACGGCAGCGCGTACACCGAGGATCACCCCGGCGACCGCCTACGTCCTCGGTGTGGTGCATGCTGATCAGCGGCTGGAGGTGGAGGCGGCCAGGTACGCCTTCGGCCACCAGTGGCCGAATCTCGCCCTTGGTCTGCCGCAGGCCCAGGGAGCACCCCCAGCACCTCGGATGGCATAGATGGGCAACCTGAGTACACCGCGCGCCGTGAGACCGGGGCAGGACCAGCTGCGGCGCAGGCGGTCCGGGCACGGGCCGACCGTCCTGGCGGCGGGCGCGGTGCTCTGGGTGCCCGGACCGGAGAAGAAGAACGGGCAGGGGCGGAAGAAGCCCAGGATCGCCTTGATCCACCGGCCGAAGTACCGGGACTGGACCCTGCCCAAGGGGAAGCTGGACCCCGGCGAGGGCTGGCAGGAGGCGGCGCTGCGCGAGGTGTGGGAGGAGACCGGGCTGAGCTGCGTGCTGGGGGAGGAGCTGCCGGCGCAGCACTACCTGGCACAGGGGCGGCCGAAGGAGGTCCGGTACTGGGCGGCGGTGCCGACGGCGGGCCGGTTCGCGCCGAACCGTGAGGTGGACCGGCTGGAGTGGCTGCCGCCGCGGAAGGCGCGTGCGCGCCTGACGTACGAGCGGGACCGCCTGTTGGTGGACGCGCTGCTGGTACTGCTGGCGGATCAGCGGTGTACTCCGTTGGAGTGATCTCGCCGCGTTCTGCCCGTGATTCAACCGTTACTACCGGACGCTGTTTCCTGCCATCCGTTCGAGGTTCACTCTCCGTTCATTTGTGACCGCCTGATGCGTCACCTGCCCGGCCTAACTTCAGGGTTACCGGAGGGCCGAACGGGCCCCGGACCTCAGCAAAACCTGCGTCCACGAGCGATGCTCGGCCCGATGGACGCGGGTAGTGCCACAGAAAGGGACACCCTGTGAAGCTCCAGCGGAACGGCCGCACCAAGGCCCTCGCGATCGGTGCCATGGCGCTCGTTGGCTCGCTGTCGCTCTCGGCCTGCGGCTCCGACGACAACAACACCGCGAGCTCCCAGTCCTCGGGTGGCAGCGCAGCGCCGGCCGCGCAGATCGCCTGCGCCGGCAAGGGCCAGCTGCTCGCGGCCGGTTCGACCGCGCAGGGCGACGCGATCGACGTCTGGAAGAACGCCTACGGTTCCGCCTGCTCCGGTACGACGATCACTTACGGTGGCGGCGGCTCCGGCGCCGGTGTCCAGCAGTTCAACCAGGGCAAGATCAGCTTCGCGGGTTCCGACTCGGCGCTGAAGCCCGCTGAGGTGGACGCCTCCAAGGCCGTCTGCAAGAGCGGCCAGGGCATCGACCTCCCGATGGTCGCCGGCCTGATCTCGATCGTCTACAACGTCGACGGTGTGGACAACCTGGTCCTGGACGGCCCGACCCTGGCCAAGATCTTCGACTCGCAGATCACCAAGTGGAACGACCCGGAGATCGCCAAGCTCAACCCGGACGCCAAGCTGCCGGACGCCGACATCCAGGCCTTCCACCGCTCGGAGGACTCGGGTACCACCGACAACCTGACCAAGTACCTGTCGAAGGCCGGCGGCGGCGCCTGGAGCTACCCGTCCGGCAAGACCTGGGCGGGCAAGGGCGGCCAGTCGGCCAACGGCAGCGCCGGTGTCGCCGCGCAGGTCAAGCAGGTCAAGAACTCGATCGGCTACGTCGAGCTGGCCTACGCCAAGAACAACAACCTGAAGAGCGCCCTGATCAACACCGGCGCCTCCAAGCCGGTCGCGGCCACCGCCGAGAACGCCGCCAACACCTTCGCCAAGGCGAAGATCACCGGTACCGGCAGTGACCTGGCGCTGAACCTCGACTACGCGACCAAGGACGAGGGCTCCTACCCGATGGTCATGGTCACCTACGAGATCGTCTGCGACAAGGGCAACAAGGCCGACACCCTGGACGCCCTGAAGTCCTTCCTGACCTACACCATCAGCGACAACGGCCAGCAGGCCATCGGCGCCAAGGGCTACGTCCCGCTGCCGAAGGAGCTGGCCGCCAAGGTGCAGGCCGTCATCCCGACCCTCGCCTGATCCATCCGCACCACCGGCCGGGTAGCCCTCGATGGGGGGCAGGGCTGCCCGGCCCGCACCACGACCACATAGTCCGGGGCACCGCCGCCATGGTGCCGTCCCCCTGCGGGGCAGCGCCGCCAGACCGGAGTAGACGATCATGACTTCATCCCCCCCTGCCACCTCGGCTGGCAGGGACCGTCGGCCACGACGCGACAGCCGCGTCGGCGACAGCATCTTCTTCAACATCTCCCGGGGCTCGGGCATTCTGCTGCTGGTCATCATGGCCGCCATCGCAGGTTTCCTGGCCTACCGTTCGGGCCTGGCCCTCTCGAAGAACGAGGGCAACTTCCTCACCACCTTCGAGTGGAACCCGGACGGCCCCAAGCCGGTCTTCGGCATCGCGGTGCTCGCCTTCGGCACCATCGTCAGCGCGCTGATCGCGATGGCGATCGCGGTCCCGGTCGCGATCGGGGTGGCGCTGTTCATCTCGCACTACGCGCCGCGGAGGATCGCCCAGCCGTTCGCCTACCTGGTGGACCTGCTGGCCGCCGTCCCCAGCATCGTCTACGGCCTGTGGGGCGCGCTCTTCCTGGTGCCGCACATGAGCGGCCTGACCGCGTGGATGGACCAGTACCTCGGCTGGACGTACATCTTCAGCCAGACCCAGCACGGGGTGACCCCGCGCAACCTGTTCACGGTCGGCATCCTGCTGGCGATCATGATCCTGCCGATCATCACCGCGGTGACCCGCGAGGTCTTCCGCCAGGTCCCGCGGATGCACGAGGAGGCGGCACTCGCCCTCGGTGCGACCCGCTGGGAGATGATCCGCACCGCCGTACTGCCGTTCGGCCGCCCCGGCATCATCTCGGCCTCGATGCTCGGCCTCGGCCGCGCGCTCGGTGAGACCATCGCGGTCGCCACCGTGCTCTCCGCCAGCAACGTCCTGTCGCTGCACATCCTGGACCCGGGCGGCGGCACCTTCGCCCAGAACATCGCCCTGAAGTTCGGCGAGGCCCAGCCCTTCGGCCGGGACGCCCTGATGGCCTCCGGTCTGGTCCTGTTCGTGATCACCCTCCTGGTGAACGGCGCCGCCCGCCTGATCATCGCGCGCCGCAAGGAGTACAGCGCATGAGTGCAGTAACGACCACCTCCGCCGAGCCCTTGCTGCGCCGCGGGCTGACCACCGCCCGGCTGCCCAGGTGGGCCCCGCTCGGGACGGCGGTCCTCTCGGTCGCCCTCGGCTGCGGGATCGGCGCCGGGGCGGGACTGAAGAGCCACCTGCAGTGGGGGCTGATCTCCGCCGCGCTGTTCGTGATCCTCAGCTACGGCCTCGCGGCCAAGGTCGAGGGCCGCCGCCAGGCCAAGGACCGCATGGCCACCTCGGTGGTCTGGGTCGCCTTCGTGCTGGCCGTCGTCCCGCTCGCCTCCCTGACGGTCTACACGGTCCAGCAGGGCGCCGGCGTGGTGAACGGCAACTTCCTCACCCACTCCATGAAGAACGTCATCTCCTCGGGCCCCGGCGGCGGTATCTACCACGCGCTGATCGGCACCCTGGAGCAGGTCGGCCTGGCCACCGCGATCTCCGCCCCGATCGGCCTGCTGACCGCCGTCTACCTGGTCGAGTACGGCCGGGGCCGACTGGCCAAGGTGGTCACCTTCTTCGTCGACGTGATGACGGGTGTCCCGTCGATCGTCGCCGGTCTGTTCATCCTCTCGCTCTGGAACATCCTCCTCGGCTTCGACTACTCCGGCTTCTCCGGCAGCCTCGCGCTGGCGATCCTGATGATGCCGGTCGTGGTCCGCTCCACCGAGGAGATGCTCAAGCTCGTCCCGAACGAGCTGCGGGAGGCCTCGTACGCCCTGGGCGTGCCCAAGTGGAAGACCATCCTGCGGATCGTCATCCCGACCGCGATCGGGGGCATCACCACCGGTGTGATGCTCGCCGTCGCCCGGATCACGGGTGAGACCGCGCCGGTGATGATGCTGGTGTTCGGCGCCGACTTCATCAACAACGACCCGTTCAACGGCCCGCAGCAGTCCCTGCCGCTCTACATCTGGCAGCAGTACGCCATGGTCAACAACGACTTCGGTTACGCCCGAGCCTGGGGTGCCGCCCTGGTGCTGATCGCCTTCGTGATGGGGCTCAACCTCATCGCGCGGGGCGTCGCCCGCTGGCGCTCGCCCAAGGCCGGCCACTGACACCGACTGACGTACGAGAACGAAAGTAGACGAAAGATCATGGCCAAGCGCATCGACGTCAGCGGACTGTCCGCGTACTACGGCACCACCCGGGCCATCGAGGACATCTCGATGACCATCGAGCCCCGCTCGGTGACGGCCTTCATCGGCCCCTCCGGCTGCGGCAAGTCCACCTTCCTGCGCACCCTCAACCGGATGCACGAGGTCATCCCCGGCGCCCGGGTCGAGGGCAAGGTGATGCTGGACGACGAGAACCTGTACGGGGCCAACGTCGACCCGGTCGCCGTCCGCCGCTCGGTCGGCATGGTGTTCCAGCGGCCGAACCCCTTCCCGACCATGTCGATCTACGACAACGTGGTCGCCGGCCTGAAGCTCGCCGGGGTCAGGAAGAAGGCCGTCCTGGACGGCGTCGTCGAGAAGTCCCTCCAGGGCGCCAACCTGTGGAACGAGGTCAAGGACCGGCTGAACAAGCCCGGCGCGGGCCTCTCCGGTGGTCAGCAGCAGCGTCTGTGCATCGCCCGGGCCATCGCGGTCGAGCCGCAGGTCCTGCTGATGGACGAGCCCTGCTCGGCGCTCGACCCGATCTCCACCCTCGCCATCGAGGACCTGATCAGCGAGCTGAAGTCGCAGTTCACCATCGTGATCGTCACCCACAACATGCAGCAGGCGGCCCGCGTCTCGGACCGCACCGCCTTCTTCAACCTGGCCGGCGTCGGCCAGCCGGGCAAGCTCATCGAGCTGGACGACACCAACCGGATCTTCTCCAACCCGTCGGTGCAGGCGACCGAGGACTACATCTCCGGTCGCTTCGGCTAAACGTCGGCACCCGTGAGCTGCTCCGTGGCGCTGCATGGCGGTGCCGCCGCGGAGCATGATGAGGGCCCGCCCCCGAGCTGTGGGGGCGGGCCCTGCCATGTCCGGTCGGTGTTCCGCTACAGGAACAGCAGGTTGACCAGCCCGTACATCACCGCGGCGACCAGGCCGGCCGCGGGCATCGTGATGAACCAGCCGAGCACGATGTTCTTGGCGACGCCCCAGCGCACCGCGCGGATCCGCTTGGTGGCACCCGCGCCCATGATCGCGGCGGTGATCACATGGGTGGTGGAGATCGGCGCCTTGAAGACGAACGACGTGATGTACATGACCGCCGCGGAGGTGGCCTCCGCGGCGAAGCCCTGCGGCGGGTCCAGCTCGATGATCTTCCGGCCGAGGGTGCGCATGATCCGCCAGCCGCCCGCGTAGGTGCCCAGCGAGAGCATGGTGGCGCAGGAGATCTTCACCCAGATCGGGATGTCGCCGCCGTGCTGGTGACCCGAGATGGTGAGTGCCATCACCACGATGCCCATGGTCTTCTGGGCGTCCTGCAGACCGTGGGCCAGGGCCATGGCGGCGGCCGAGGCGGTCTGCGCGACCCGGAAGTTGCGCTTGGCGCGGTGCGGGTTGGCCTTCTTGAAGATCCACAGGATCGCCAGCATCGCCAGGAAGCCGCCGATCAGGCCCACGATCGGCGAGACCACCATCGGAACGATGATCTTGTCGATCACCCCGGACCAGATGACCCCGGTCCCGCCGGCCAGTGCGGCGCCGACCAGGCCGCCGAAGAGCGCGTGCGAGGACGAGGACGGCAGACCGAAGTACCAGGTGACCAGGTTCCAGGCGATCGCACCGACCAGACCCGCGAACAGGATTCCCATGCCCTGGCTGCCGGTCGGGGTCTCGATGATCCCGCTGGAGACGGTGTGTGCCACGCCGCTGCCCAGGAAGGCACCGGCCAGGTTCATCACGGCGGCCATCGCCAGTGCCGCCCGGGGGGTGAGCGCCCGGGTGGACACCGAGGTGGCGATGGCGTTCGCGGAGTCGTGGAAGCCGTTGGTGTACGTGAAGAAGAACGCCACGCCGATGACGGCGATGAGTGCTGCCATGTCCACGCTGGTCAGGACTCCTTGACCGCGATGGTCTCCACGGTGTTCGCCACGTGTTCGAAGGCGTCGGCGGCCTCTTCGAGGACGTCGACGATCTGCTTCAGCTTGAGCACCTCGATGGCCTCGTACTGGCCGCTGAACAGATGGGCGAGCAGCTTGCGGTGGATCTGGTCCGCCTGGTTCTCCAGCCGGTTGACCTCGATCCAGTACTCGGTCAGGTTGTCCATGCTGCGCAGGTTCGGCATCGCCGCCGCGGTCAGCTCGGCGGCCCTGGCCAGCACCTCGATCTGCTGCTCGATGCCCTTCGGCAGGGTCTGGATGTCATAGAGGACGACCAGGTCGACCGCCTCCTCCATGAAGTCCATGATGTCGTCCAGCGAGGAGGCCAGGCTGTAGATGTCCTCGCGGTCGAAGGGCGTGATGAAGGAGGAGTTCAGCTGATGGAACACCGCATGGGTGGTGTCGTCTCCGGCGTGCTCGGCGGCGCGCATGCGCTCGACGATCTCCGCGCGGGCCGACACGTCTGAACCCAGCAGTTCCAGCAGGAGCTTCGATCCCACGACCAGGTTCTCCGCGGCTGCGGCGAACATGTCGTAGAAGCTTGTCTCCTTCGGGGTCAGGCTAAAACGCACGGAAATCTCCGATGTGCGGGGTAGGGACTGAACGATGCTAGGCGCAAGGCGTCACAACTGTGCAAACGGGGTGACGACACGCGAACCGGAAGTTCCTCTTCCGACAAGGCATCGGGACGGGTGGGTCCGCACGGCGCCGGGCGGACGTAAGTACCCAGTGTGACGGAATCCGCGGCCGGGTGCCCGGGGTGCCCGGGAGCACGGGCCGGCGCCCGCACCCGGGGAACACTCCGGTCTGGCGGAGTGTTGCAGACTGGTGGCTCAGGCAGACACCTAAGGCGGGCCGGGATGACCACGACCACCAGCACCGAGGCGCACGGACCGCACGGTTACAGCCCCCACAAGTCCGAGCACCTGAAGCGGCTGCGCCGGATCGAGGGCCAGATCCGGGGCCTGCAGCGGATGGTCGACGAGGACACCTACTGCATCGACGTCCTGACCCAGGTCTCGGCCAGCACCAAGGCACTGCAGTCCTTCGCGCTCGTGCTGCTGGAGGAGCACCTGCGGCACTGCGTCGCGGCCGCGGCGGAGCACGGCGGGGCCGAGCTGGACGCCAAGGTGGCCGAGGCCGGCGCCGCGATCTCCCGGCTACTGCGCTCCTGACGCCCCCCGGGGCTCCTCGGGCGCCGGACCGCCGCAGGGCCGGTGCCCGGTTCGGTCGGCCCGGGCGACCTCGCAGTTCAACAGGACCTGGTCGATGTGTTCGGGGGCCAGCCGCTCCTCGGGGCTGGCGGTCGCGGCGATCATCAGCTCGCCGGCCAGCTCGATCTCGTCCAGTGCGGTCTGGTCGTGGCCTCCCCTGCGGCCTTTTGAGGACGCCCCCATGCGCACCACCCCTCCGACCGTACGGCAGGAGGCCGGTAGCCTCCGACACCAGCGTAGGGAGGGAACGGGCCATACCCCATGGCACGTACGGGCCATCTCTGCCGCCGCAGGAACTATTTACGGCGCGGCCGGGAGCCCCTAGCCGGGCGAAGAGGAGGGCTTCATCGAGATGATGTCGGCCGCCCCGGGCTCACTCGCGTCCACCGTGGCACCGAAGTCGTCGAGCGACACCGTGGAGACCACCTTCACCTGGTCCTTCGCCTCCTTGGACCCGGCCACCCCGGCGAACGTGAAGGTCTCGACCACCTTGTGCAGCCGGCCCTGCCCGTCCAGCCAGACCTCGTAGGGGACCTCCTTCACCGTGAAGGTCTGCGCGGCCATCCGCAGCCCGTCACCGCCCCGGCCCCCGGTGGCTTCGGCCGCCCTGGCCAGGTCGAGGGTGCCCTTGTAGTGCTTGAGCTGCTGGCCGCCCGCCGTCTCGGTGCCGACCAGCTCGGCCTTCTGCGCACCGCGCAGCGCCCCCGCGGCGCTGGCCGGATCGGTGGCCCCGCTGCTGACCAGGTTGCCGTCCGCGAGCTGACGGACGTCCAGCTTGACCCACTTGCCCGCCGGGATCTTGGCGCCGCTGTTCTGCAGATACACGGTGCCGGGCAGCATCACCTCGACGACCCTGCCGGTGGTGGCGGCGCCCGGGGGAACGTCGATCTCCAGCCTGCCGATCCGGTTCTGGTAGTCGTACCCGCCGCTGCCGTGGAAGACGGCCTTCTTCTCGGGTGACTCGGTGACCAGCTCGGTGGTGGCCCTGGCCGAACCGGTCCGCCCGGTGATGTCGGCGGCACTGTGCACCGCGGTGAGCGGGTCGGCGGAGAGCTGGTCGGCCGAGCTCGCCGAGGGGTGGCTGCCGCCGCCGCAGGCGGTGAGAGCCGCGGCGAGCATGGCCGTCAAGGCGCCGGTACGGGCGGGACCGACGGTGCGCCGGTGACTTCTGGTCAGCTCGTTCACTCTTGCGACAACCCCCTCGGGCCCTCGGCCCGGCAAGCCGCCTACCCGGTTGGGCAGAACTCTTGACGGTGCAACGAGCGGTCGCCTCGGGGGTTACGCCACGGGAGGGGTACGGAATTCGTCGCGCGGCAGGGGCGGAGCGCGTTACGGTGAGCGATGTGTCCAGTGAGCTGCCGGCCCATTCCGGCGCAGCCCCCTCGTCCCTTCTGGCGGATTCGGCCTCCCCGCACCGGGTGACGGTCGAGGAACGCGGTTCCTTCTGCTTCGCCAACTGCAGCTGCGGCTGGTTCGCTCCGGGCCGTCGCTCCCGCGACCGCGCCCGCCGCGACATCGAAACCCACCTCGCCGAACCGGGATAGCCCGGTGTCAGCCCCGGGGTGCGGGGAACCGCACGCCCGGGGAGTCGCCTCGCAGGGCCGGTTCAGGCCGCGAGATCGGAGTCGTGTGCCTGGTCCTCGGTGCGGGACCCGCGGCCGCGGCCGCGGCGGCGGCCCTCCGCTCCCCGGCGCCGTCCGCCGCCCTGGGCGCGTCCGGCGCCCCGCTCGGCGGCCTGAGGGGCCACCAGCAGGGGCGCGATCCTGGTCCGGGTCAGTGAGTGGCAGAGCGGGACCAGCACGGCCATGGCGATCGGTGCCAGCAGCAGCACCACCGCGGTGGCCAGCGCGAAACCGCCGATCACATCGGTCGGATAGTGGACGCCCATGAACATCCGGCAGAAGCCCTGGAGCAGTGCGAGACTGCCGGCGATCATTCCGAGCCGCTTGTTGACCAGGAACAGTGAGACGGCGAAGCCCATGGACATCGCGGAGTGGTCGCTGACGAAGGAGAGCGTGCCCTCCTTGCCCTGGACCAGGACGTCGAGGTCGGGATGGTCCACGAAGGGCCGGGGCCGGTTGACGATCGCCGAGATCGGGATGTTGGCGACCTCGGTGATGGCCACCGAGAGCGGGACCCAGAGCATCCCGGCGATGGCGACCGGTGCGTCCGGGCGGCGGCGGGCCTGCAGCCAGCCGGTCGCGCACAGCGCGGCGAGCCCGATCAGGATGCCGTACTCGCCGATCCAGGAGACCAGGCTGTCGACCCATACCGGCGACGCCTTGGCCAGGCCGTTGATCGCGCGCAGCAGACTGAGATCAGGGCCGGTCGTGTCGGCCAGCAGCGCTGACACGCCGCACCTCCCTGGTCGGTGGTTCCGTTCCGATCAAACGTGATCGACGGGCAAAACGTCACTCGTGTGGCCCAGGGTTCCACGGAAACGTCCTGTTATGGAAACTTGACTGACCGTACACTCCGCTTGCACACGGGTTGTCGGCCGGATGTCAGCTTTTTGCCGCCCCTTGACCGGGGGTGCTGGGAGGGATGATGGACCCGTCGTCGGTGCGCTGCAGGGCCTGGGCGCCGTCGGAGGTGACCCGGGTGGCGCCGATGTAGTCCCGCTGGTCGATGGTGTCGTAGCGGATCACCGCACCGGTGTGCGGAGCGTCGATCATGTAGCCGCCGCCGACGTAGATGCCGACGTGGTGGATGCTCCGCGGGTCGTTCAGGTCGTTGGCGAAGAACACCAGGTCGCCCGGGCGCAGTTGGTCGCGTGAGGGGTGCTCGCCGGCGTACCACTGGTCGTTCGCCACCCGGGGCAGGCTGATGCCGACGGTGGCGTACGCGGCCTGGGTGAGGCCCGAGCAGTCGAAGCGGCCGTCCTGGGAGGGCAAACCCTCGCCGCCCCAGAGGTAGGGCGTGCCGAGCTTGGTCTGGGCGTAGTAGATCGCGCCCGAGGACTGTGCGGACAGCGCGACCGAGGTGGTCGGGGTGGGGGCGGTGAAACTGCGGGCCAGCGTCTTGATGTTGCGGACGTACCCCTGGGTCTCGCTGTAGGCCGGGACGCCGTCGGATTTGATGACCGCGTAGGGGCCGGCGTTGTAGGCGGCCAGCATGTTGGACTGCTTGTCGCCGGGCACCTGGGCGACGTCCTTGGCGAGTGCGCAGTCGTAGTTGGCGGCGGAGGCGATGGCGTCCGCCGGGTTCCAGATGTCGGCCTTGCCGTCGCCGTCACCGTCGATGCCGTAGGTGGCCCAGGTGCCCTCCAGGAACTGGGCCATGCCGTACGCCTTGGCGGGGCTGCGGGCTGACGGATCGAAACCGCTCTCCTGATAGAGCTGGGCCGCCAGCATCGGGGGGGAGATCTCGGGGCAGAGTGTGCCCCATTTCTGGATCAGCGGCTGGTAAGCGGCCGGGACCGTCCCGCTGGAGAGCGGGAGATTGTTGGTCGCCCCCTGAGTGGTGCCGCCGGCGGCGAAGGTGCCGAGCGTGACCACGGCGATGAATCCGATCGCCACAGCGCCCGCACCAGCAGCTACGGCGCTCGCCTTCCCGAGTACCATCAGCACCATCCCGACGAGTCGTCAGTTGTCCGCGTTCTGGAAGGCGTTGCTCAGCGCAATCATCACAGATACTAAGAGTGAGCGGTATCCTTCGTATGGTGGACATCCTGTCGTACCTGTCCCACATCGCACGACCAATCCGCGAGAAGTAGCCAAAGCGACATCAGATCTGGCCAAGAATAGGTCCTGGCTCTTCGCGCCGGGGTGCTGGGGGCCTTGAATTTGCCTGATCGGGCGGTGAGATGGAATGAACCTGAGCAGCGTGGACGGCAGCAAGTTGATCGGTAGTCTGGCGGCGGATCCGCCCAAGAAACCCGATATCAACACCATCATCGGTGGAATCGCCCCGGACTGGGGGCCGTTCGCCAGTCTCGGTTCCGAGGCCAGGGTGATGGTGGAGGTCGTCATGGCGGTGGCCATTCTGGCCTGTCTGGCGATCGCCGTCTGGGGGGCGGCCAAGCAACGGATCGGCGCGACGGCGATGAGGGACTCCTTCAGCGCCGAGCAGGGCAAGGGGCTGATCATCGCCGGGCTGACCGGCGTGTTCATCATCGGTTCGCTCGGCACCCTGTTCACCATTGTCTACGGCATGGCCATCTGACGAGCAGATAGTCATCTAGTCGTCCCTGGCGGATCCGCTGTGCCGTACCCGCCGGGGTTGACGCGCATCCCGCCGGGTGTGCACCAGATCCGACCTCGGGGCCCGCCTGGGCTCCACCGCACCAGGAGGGCCGCCGTGCCGGTGTCCGACGACCAGCCGCACACCCGCACCCGGCTACCGGTCGGCGAACAGTCCGTCTACCAACAGCTGAACGGGCGCCAGCCACGGCCGCTGCGCACCCTGTTGGCGATCCTCGCGGTGGTCACCCTGCTGGTGATCGGGATCTCCATCGCCAACAGCGGCAAGTCCGCCCCCGGCAAGCAGGCCCCCTCCGCCGACCAGGCCAAGCCCGCCCCCGCCGCCACCCTCCCGAGCGGCCAGGACCCGGTCACCACCACCAGCAACGGCATCGCCAACGGCTACCCGCACACCGACCAGGGCGCCCAGTCCGCGGCCGCCAACTACGCGGTGGCGCTCGGCTCCGAGCAGATGTTCCACGCCGACACCAGACGCACCGTCATCACCACCATCGCGGATCCGACCGTGGCCGCCGCCCTCCAGGCCCGGCTGGACCAGGGGTTCACCCCGGAGATCATCGCCAAGTTCGGCCTCGACGCCCAGGGCAGGGCACCCAAGGGGCTGACCTTCGTCAGCCGCACCGTCCCGGTCGGGACGAAGACCACCAACTCGGCCGACACCGCGACCAAGGTGGACGTCTGGTGCACCGGGCTGCACGGCCTGGCCGGGGACGGTTCGACCCAGCCGGTCTCGGCGGACTGGTTCACCCTCAGCCTGACCATGCGATGGACCGGCAGCGACTGGAAGCTCACCGACTACAGTCGGAAGTCCGGTCCGGCGCCCGTCCCCGGTGACCAGCAGGCCGCCACCGCCGAGGAGATCACCGCAGCTGTCCAGGACTTCGGAGGCTTCCGCTATGCCCGCTGACCGAGGTTCCTTCGTCCGCAGGGCCGGTGCGCTCGCTGGCGCGCTTGCCACCGTCCAGTTCTTCGCGCTGCTCGCCGCCCAGCGGGTCTTCGCCGACCCGAGTTCTAGCCCGAGCCCGAGTCCTAGTCCGAGTGCGTCCTGCAACATCCAGGTCCCGCTGCCGGGCAACGACCAGGTCTGCCCGCCCCCCGGCGTCCCGGTCGTCGGTCCGACCGGCTCCGTCGCCAATGTCACCGACCCGCTGGGCTCGCTCGCCAAAGGCTGTGCTCAGGCGGCCGCCTGGGTGGTGCGCAAGCTGTCCGGGGCGATCGACGGCACCACGCAGGTGGACTTCACCAACGCGGCCTTCCTGCAGCAGTACGCGGTGGTCTTCGCCGGCTCGACCGTGATCACGCTGGTGCTCTGGCTGCTGGCGGTCACCAAGCGGGCGGTGCGGGGGGCGCCGCTGACCCAGGCGATCTCCGAGGCGATCGGCTTCCTGTGGCTGACGGTGGTCGCCTCCGCCTTCACCCCGCTGATCCTCTACACCGTGGTGAGCGCCACCGACGGGCTGACCACGGCCATCGCCGCCGGGACCAAGTCCGACACCGGCACCTACCTGGGCGGCTTCGCCGACACCCTGGAGAAGGGCAGCCTGGGCGGCGGTCCGCTGATCCTGATCATCGTCTCGCTGGTGGCCGTGCTGGCGGCGGCCGTGCTCTGGCTGGAACTGCTGATCCGCGCCGCGATGCTGTACGTCGGCGCGCTGCTGGGGACCGCCGTGTACGCCGGCCTGGTGGACAAGCAGCTCTGGAAGCACGTCCGGCGCTGGGCCGGGCTGATGACCGCGGTCGACCTGGCCAAGCCGATCATCGTGATCATCCTCGGGCTGGCCGGGGCGGTGGCCACCGGTGCGGGGGCCGACGACGACTTCGCCCGGGTGCTCTCGGGGCTGGCCATCCTGTTCCTGTCGATCTTCGCCAGTGCCACCGTCTACCGCTTCGTGCCGGGCTTCGGCGACGAGATGCTGCAGATGCGCCGGGCCAGGGCCAGCGCGGTCAGCGCCGGGTCGGCGATGATCAACGGCCCGGCCAACCTGGTCAAGCAGGGCATCACGGCGCACGGTTCGCGCGGCGGCCCGCAGGCGGCCACCGGCCAGACCGGTGGCTCCGGTGGCAACGCGGTCGGCTCGGGCATCGCCGCCCACGCCGGGCGTGCCGCGAACCCGGCCCCGGCGACCCCGGCCCAGGCTCCACCTCCGCGGGACCCCAACTCCTCGTCGTGAAGCCGACGCATCAGGCAGAGTGATCACCAGCAGCAGTCGAGCGAAGGGAGGGTGACCGGTCGTGAGCAGCGAACCGCTCGGCCAGTACGGCGCCCAGTACGCCCAGCCGTATGTGCACCAGCGCCGCACCTATCTGATCGGCAAGTCCCGGCCCAACGCGCCGATCGGCCGCAACCGGGAGTCCGGGGAGATCATGCTGATCATCTTCGGGGCCTTCCTCGGCATGGTCTGGGGCCTGGCGATGCCGGTCCTGCCGTTGCGGATCGCCGGCCTGGTCGCCTTCCCGCTGCTCGCCATCGCCGCCGTGTACGTGCCGTACCGGCGCCGCACCTTCTACAAGTGGGTGGAGATCAACCGCAGCTACCGGCGCACCGTGCGCAGCGGCCGGGCGGTGTGGCGTTCCGACGCCATGGACGCCGGTACCCGTCTGGACGGCCGCGAGGTGGAGGTCGGCCCGCCGCCGGGCGTCGGCCGGCTGCGCTGGCTGAGCGCGCCGTTCGGCCCGGACGAGGTCGCGGTGCTGATGCACCTGGAGCGCCGTACCGTCACCGCCGCGATCGAGATCGAGGGACCGGGTGTCGGCCTGCGCGACTCGGAGGACCAGGAGGCGCTGGTCGACCGGTTCGGCACGCTGCTGAAGCACGTGGCCAACGGCGACGGCTTCGTGACCCGGCTGCAGATGCTGGCCCGTACGCTGCCCGCCGACCCGGACGCGCACGCCAAGGACGTCGAGCGGCGCGGCAACTCGGACGCGCCGGGCTGGCTCAAGGACTCCTACGACCAGTTGCAGTCGATGGTCTCCACCTCCTCGGAGCAGCACCGGGCGTACCTGGTGGCCTGTATGCACTACAACCGGGACCTGGCGGCCGAGGCGCACGCGATGGGGCGGACGGCCGACGGGCAGCGGGCCAGGGACGACGACGGTCTGGCCGCCGTGATGGCCCGTGAACTGACCGACATCTGCGCCCGGTTGGCCGAGGCCGACATCCGGGTGCGGCAGCCGCTGGGCCAGGCCAGGCTCTCCTCGCTGCTGCACTCGATGTACGACCCGGACCACCCGATCGACCACATCCAGGCGATGTCCCGGCGGAACGCCTGGCCGGCCGAACTGGACGCCACCCACCCGCAGTTCCTGCAGGCCAAGACGCGCGAGTCGGCGACCAGGGAGCCGTGGTGCCACTCCACGGCCTGGATCAAGGAGTGGCCGCTGACCCCGGTGGGGGTCAACTTCCTGGCGCCGCTGCTGGTGCACACCCCGGACGTGATCCGTACGGTGGCCGTCACCATGGACCTGGAGCCGACCGACGTCGCGATCGAGCGGATGCTCACCGAGAAGACCAACGACGAGGCGGAGTCCAGCCGGGCGGCCAAGATGAACCGCACGGTCGACCCGCGCGACCTGGCCCACTCCGGCCGGGTGGACCAGCGCGGTGACGACCTGGCCTCGGGCGCGGCCGGGGTCAACCTGGTCGGGTACATCACGGTGTCCTCGCGCAGCCCCGAGGCGCTCGCCCGTGACAAGCGCACCATCCGGGCCTCGGCGGGCAAGTCCTACCTGAAGCTGGAGTGGTGCGACCGCGAGCACCACCGGGCCTTCGTCAACACCCTCCCGTTCGCCACGGGCATCCGCCGCTGATCCCCTCTGGAGGCCCGCGTCATGTCGCTCGGCAACCTCACCGACTCCTTCACCAGCCTGATGTTCGGCCGGGTGGAGACCACCCGGCTGCCGGTCCGCACCTCGACCGGGCAGGCACAGGCGGTCTACCTGCCCACCGCCGCCCCGGGTCTCGGCGACTCGGGCGTGATCATCGGCCGTGAGGTGTACAGCGGCAAGGGGTACGTCTACGACCCGTTCCAGCTCTACGGGCAGCAGCTGCCCGCCCCGCACTGGCTGGTGCTCGGTGAGTCCGGCAACGGCAAGTCGGCGCTGGAGAAGACCTATGTGCTGCGCCAACTGCGCTTCCGTGACCGGCAGGTGGTGGTGCTGGACGCGCAGGGCGAGGACGGCGTCGGCGAGTGGAACCTGATCGCCGAGGCGCTGGGGATAAAGTCCATCCGGCTGGACCCGATGGCCGCCAGGGACGGCGGGGTGAAGCTCAACCCGCTGGATCCGGCGATCACCACCACCGGTCAGCTGTCGCTGCTGCGCACCATCATCGAGGTGGCGATGGGGCGCGGTCTCGAGGAGCGGGCCGGCTTCGCGCTGAAGGCGGCGCACTCCCATGTGCACGCCACGGTGAAGGACCGCCAGCCGGTGCTGGACGACATCATCACCACGCTGCGCAATCCCGACCTCACCTCGGTGGAGTCGCTCGGGGTGGACGTCCAGGACGTGCAGTCCTGGGGGCTCGACGTGGCGCTGGTGCTGGACCGGCTGGTCGACGGTGACCTGCGCGGCATGTTCGACGGGCCGACCACGGCCGGGATCAACCTGGACGCACCGCTGATCGTCTTCGACCTCTCGCACATCGACCGCAACTCGATCGCGATGCCGATCCTGATGGCGATCGTCGGGGTCTGGCTGGAGCACACCTGGCTGCGGCCGGACCGGGTGAAGCGCATCTTCCTGGTCGAGGAGGCCTGGCACATCATCAACAGCCCCTTCGTGGCCCAGCTGTTCCAGCGGCTGCTGAAGTTCGGGCGGCGCCTGGGCCTCTCCTTCGTCGCGGTGGTGCACCACCTCTCGGACGTGGTGGACGGGGCGGCGGCCAAGGAGGCGTCGGCGATCCTGAAGATGGCCTCCACCAGGACGATCTACATGCAGAAGGCGGAGGAGGCGCGGTCCACCGGCCGGGTGCTCGGCCTGCCCCGCTGGGCGGTCGAGATCATCCCGACGCTGTCGCCCGGTATCGCGGTCTGGGATGTCAACGGCAATGTGCAGGTGGTGAAGCACATCATCACCGAGGCGGAACGGCCGCTGGTGTACACGGACCGCGCGATGACCGAGGACGCGGTGGCGGAGCGGCAGCGGGCGGAGCAGCAACTGGCCGCCGAGCCGGGAATGTAGCGCGTCCGATTCTCTGTCCGGTCAAGAATCGGCAATGTATTCGTTACGTCAGATGTCCTGACAGCTACGCGCGTTGACCCTAGGCTGCAGTCACCGACGAGCCGCTTGCGGGGGGAGACGTATGTTCACAGCCAGGTACCGGGTGAGGGCGGCAGCCGCCGCTGCCGGTCTGATCGGCGCCGTGCTGGTGCCGAATGTCGCCGAGGCGCACGGTCGCCACGGGGTCGAGGACCTCCAGCTCCTGGCCGTCAACGACTTCCACGGCAACCTGGAGCCCCCGGCGGGGTCCTCCGGCACCATCAGGGAGGTCGATCCGAAGACGGGCCAGGTCGTCTCGACTCCGGCCGGCGGCGTGGAGTACCTGGCCACCGAGCTGCGCCGGGCCCGCGAAGGCCATCCCAACTCGGTCACCGTCGCCGCCGGGGACATCGTCGGCGCCAGCCCGCTGCTCTCCAGCCTGTTCCACGACGAGCCGACCATCGAGGCGATGAACAAGCTCGGCCTGGACGTGACCAGTGTCGGCAACCACGAGTTCGACCAGGGCTCCGCCGAGCTGCTGCGCAAGCAGAACGGCGGCTGCGCGGCGGACGGTTGCAAGGGCGGGCACCGGTTCAAGGGCGCCGAGTTCCAGTACCTGGCCGCCAACGTCACCAACGAGAAGACCGGCCGGACCCTGCTGCCCCCGTACTGGGTGAAGAACGTGCACGGGGTCAAGGTCGGCTTCATCGGGGCGACGCTGGAGGGCACCCCCAACATCGTCACGGCGCAGGGCGTCAAGGGCCTGAAGTTCGGCAACGAGGTCACCACGATCAACAAGTACGCCGCCGAGCTCAAGCGCAGGGGCGTCAACTCGATCGTCGCGCTGATCCACGAGGGCGGGTACCCGGCCTCCAGCACGTACAACTACGACTGCGGCCCGGCCGGTCAGGGCATCTCGGGGCCGATCGTGGACATCGCGAAGAAGCTCGACCCGGCGGTCGGCGCGATCGTCACCGGGCACACCCACAACTCGTACGCCTGCACCATCCCGGACCCGAACGGCGTGCCGCGCTCGGTGACCAGCGCCGCCTCCTTCGGCCGGCTCTACACCGAGATCGACCTGAAGCTGGACCGGCGGACCGGTACCATCGTCCGCCCCTCGGTCACCGCGGCCAACCACGTGGTGCGGCGGGACGTGCCCAAGGCGCCCGACATGACCAGGCTGATCGAGCAGTACGACAAGCTGGCCGCGCCGATCGCCAACCGCCCGGTCGGCTACATCGGTGCGGACGTCAACGGCCGCGGTTCCAGCGCGTTCGAGAAGCCGCTCGGTGACGTGATCGCCGACGCCCAGCTGGAGGGGATGGCCCCCAAGGACAAGGGCGGCGCGCAGATCGCCTTCATGAACCCCGGCGGTATCCGCTCCGACCTGGTCTACAAGGCCAGTGGCGGTGAGGGCGACGGTGTGGTGACGTACGGCGAGGCGTTCACCGTCCAGCCGTTCACCAACATGATGCAGGTCAAGACGCTGACCGGGGCGCAGCTCATCCAGCTGCTCCAGCAGCAGGTGAGCGGGCCGAACGCCGATGCGCCGAAGATCCTGCAGTCCTCGGCCGGTCTGACCTACACCCTCGACCTGAACAGGACGGGCGCCGACCGGATCGTGGTCGCCTCGGTGAAGCTGAACGGCACCCCGGTCGATCCGGCCGCCTCCTACCGGGTCGCGGCCAACGAGTTCCTGGCCGGCGGCGGCGACGGCTTCCCCGCCTTCGCGGCCGGGACCGACAAGCTGGTGGGCCCCTCCGACCTGGACGTGTTCACCGCCTACCTCGGGGCGCACAGCAAGGCGGGCAGCCCGCTGGCCGTTCCGGCGCAGGACCGGATCAAGGTCATCGGCGTCGGCGAGGACAAGGACTGACACTCGCCCGAGCGTTGAGGGGCGGGGTGCCTTCGGGCGCCCCGCCCCTTTCGCTCGGTCCTACTGCGGTACGTCGGCCTGGCCCGGCATCCGGACCGTGGCCAGGGCACCGGGGCCGCCGTCCAGGGCCGGGCCGAGGGCGACCTCGCCGCCGCTGTCCCTGATGGTCTGCGCGACTATCGACAGCCCGAGCCCGCTGCCGGGGAGCTGGCGGGAGGACGGCGAGCGCCAGAACCGGTCGAAGACGTACGGGAGTTCGTCGGGCGGGATGCCCGGGCCGTGGTCGCGGACGGTCAACATGCCGCTCCGCAGGGCGATATCGATGGTGCCGCCGGGCGGCGAGTACTTGACCGCGTTGTCCAGCAGGTTGATCACGGCACGTTCCAGGGCCGGGCTGTCGCCGCGGACGTACCAGGGCTCGATCGCGACCGCGAAGGTGAGGCTGGGGCCGCGCAGCTTCGCCCGGTCGACGGCGCGGGTGGCGATGTCGTGCAGGGCCACCACGGTGAGGTTCTGGCCGGGCTTGGGGGAGTCCGGGCGGGAGAGCTGGAGCAGGTCGCCGATGAGCAGGGTGAGTTCCTGCATCTGCGCCTTCATGTTGCCCAGCAGCTTGCTGCGGGTGGCGGGCGGCAGCGGGCGGCCGGTGTCGTCGCTGCGGATCAGCAGGTCGACGTTGGTGCGCAGGGAGGTGAGCGGGGTGCGCAGCTCGTGGCCCGCGTCGGCGATCAGCCGGGTCTGGCGCTCGCGGGAGTTCAGCAGCGCGGTGGACATCGAGTTGAACGAGGTGGCCAGCCGGGCGATCTCGTCGTTGCCCTGGACCGGGATGGTGGTGCCGACCTCCTCGGTGCGGGCGATGTGCTCGACCACGTCGGTGAGCTGGTCCACCGGCTTGAGCGCCTGCCGCGCCACCAGCGTTCCGGTCAACCCGGCGCCGATCACGCCGAGGCCGGCGACGCCGATCAGGACCAGGCCGAGGCCGCGAAGCGTCTGCTGCACATATTCGGTTGGTGCCGCTACGAGTACCACCAGAGGCTGGCCATCGGGCGCGATAACGGTCGACTGCCGAACCATCGCGGGCTTGCCGTCATCCTGGAAGCTGCCCTCACGGTAGGTGGACTGACCGGGGACGTTGATGTGCTTCAAATCCGATGGGTCGGTCTGGATGATCTTGTCTGAGCCGAAAGGGAAGCAGACCCTCCCGTCGACAGTGAGCAGCTCGGTATCCCATCCCTTGGGACGGTAATGGCCACCATCCAGCCGGTCGGTGGCTGCCTGGGTGTATGCGAGTGCCTGCCTCGGATCCTTGAAACAGCTCGAAAGGCTTTGCTGAGCCGGCAGTCGGACCTGCGCCACCTCCTTCAGGCTGTCCCGCACCTGTCCGTACAGCCGGTCGCTGACCAGGAACCAGCAGGCCAGGGCCGACAGCGCGATGGTCACCGCCACCGCGGCGGCGGTGAGCATGGCCAACCGGCTCCGCAGGGAGCGGGAGCGGAACCAGCCGGTCAGCCGGTGGAGCAGTTTCACGCCGCGGCGCCCGCTGCGGTGCGCAGGGCGTAGCCGACGCCGCGGACGGTCTGGATCAGGCGGGACATGCCGCCCTGCTCGGTCTTGCGGCGCAGGTACATGACGTACACGTCCAGCGAGTTGGAGGAGGGCTCGAAGTCGAAGCCCCAGACCGCCTTGAGGATCTGCTCACGGGTGAGGACCTGGCGGGGGTGCGAGAGGAACATCTCCAGCAGCATGAACTCGGTGCGGGTGAGCTCGATCGACTTGCCCTCGCGGGTGACCTCGCGGGTGGCCGTGTTCATCCGCAGACCGCCGAAGGCGAGTACGTCGCTGTCGCTGTCGTCGGCGGCCGCGCGGGCGGCGGCCTCGTTGGCGATGGCGTTGCGGCGCAGCAGGGCGCGGACCCGGGCGAGCAGCTCGTCCAGCTCGAACGGCTTGGCGAGGTAGTCGTCGGCGCCGACGTCCAGGCCGGTGACCCGGTCGCCGACGGCGTCGCGGGCGGTGAGCATCAGGACCGGCACGGTGTCGCCGCGCCCCCGCATCCGGCGGACGGCGGTGAGGCCGTCCATCCGGGGCATCATGATGTCCAGCAGGACGAGGTCGGGCCGGTCGTGCTCGACGGCGTCCAGCGCCTCGTAGCCGTCGGTGGCGGTGGTGACGTCGTAGCCCTCGAAGGCGAGGCTGCTCTCCAGGGCGTCCCGCAGGGCGGGCTCGTCGTCGACCACGAGGACGCGGGCGGTGGAGCCCGCGCCCTCGGCAGGGGTGCGGTCGTCGGCGGGGGGAGTCATGGGCCGGTGCCCTTTCTTCGTCCGGGTGTCCTGTGCAATTGTGCGTCGAGCGGGCCGTGAATCCGGCGGATCGCCGGAGCTCCGGTTGACGGCTAGAGGGTCTGGCCGGCCTGGAGCTTGGGCAGGACCTGCTTGATGTCGTTGATCGGGATCGCGAAGCCGAGGCCGACGCTGCCCGCTTCGCCGGTGCCGGAACCGCCGCTGCTGTCCGAGTACATCGCCGAGTTGAGGCCGATCACCTGGCCGCCGGCGTTGATCAGCGGGCCGCCGGAGTTCCCGGGGTTGAGCGCCGCGTCGGTCTGCAGGGCCTTGTAGGTGGCGGTGTCCCCGCTGGGGGTGGAGTCGGGGCGCTGGCCGGGGAGGAACGGGAAGCCGAAGCCGCCGTTGCCGCGGGTGGAGCCCTCGTCGACCTGGACGGTGACCGGGCGGTTCTTGGCGCTGATGATGCCGGAGGTGACCGTGCCGGTGAGGCCCTCGGGGTTGCCGATGGCGACCACGGGGTCGCCGATCTGCATGCTGTCGGAGTTGCCGAGGGTGGCGGGGGCGAGGCCGCTGACACCGGAGGCGTCGATCACCGCGACGTCCATCGACTTGTCGGTGCCCTTCACGGTCGCGTCGGCGGTGGTGCCGTTGTGGAAGGTGACGGTGATCTGGCCGTCGTCGCTGACCGCGCCGGAGATGACGTGGTAGTTGGTGAGGATCTGTCCGCCGGAGGTGAGGATCACGCCGGTGCCGGTCGCGGTGCCGGTGCCGGTCCGCACGGTGATCTGGACGACGCTCGGGGAGACCGCGGCGGCGATCGCGGCGACGTTCCCGCTGGAGTTCGAGGAGACCGGGCTGGCCACGGTGGAGGAGGCGGCGCTGGTGGCGGCGGTCCGGTGGTCGACGAGCGCGCCCCCGGCCATGCCGCCGAGCACGGCGGCGACCGCGGCCACGGCGGTGACCAGGGCGAGCCGGCCCCTGAGCAGGCCGCGCCTGGCATGGCTGGCGGGGGCCTGAGGTGCGGTGGGAGGCAGCTCGGCGGTCGGGAACCCGGCGGTCGGGAACTCGCCGCCCGGGAGCTCGCCGCCCGGGAGCTCGCCGCCCGGCCGTCCCGCGGCCGGCTGCTCCGGCGCGGGCCAGTGGCCGT